>NZ_JBBOCB010000001.1:0-4800000 GCF_038000415.1 Paenibacillus sp. FSL R7-0198
TGGTCATAACCCTGTCAAGTAGACAGTACTAAAAAGACGATATTTAAGCTGCGGCCGTTTCCCGGTATTCTACCGGGGAACGGTCGTTTAGTTTTTTCTGAAATCGGTTTTGGTTGTAAAACAATATGTATTCGCTTACTTGCTGTTCAACCTCCGCTTTGTTTGCTGCCTTTTTCAAATAAATTTTCTCAGTCTTCAAATGAGAGAAGAAAGATTCAATACAGGCATTATCTAAGCAATTTCCACGCCTGGAATGACTACCTAGCATGCCGAGCTGGTTCAGTTTACGGTTAAAAGGCTTCGACGTATATTGAAATCCTTGATCCGAATGTAGGATTACGCCACTCAGATCCACGTGCTGACGGAGTCTATCCAGCGTTTCATGAACCAAAGCAAGATCATTTCGTTCAGAAAGATGCCATGCAACAATTTCGTTATTGTATAAATCCTGAATAACAGAAAGATACACAAAGTGTTCTCCAGCACGAATATAGGTAATGTCCGTAACCAGCTTCGTTCGTGGCGTATCCGCCCGGAATTGGCGCTCCAGCCGATTCGGGTTCACCACAGAGGCTTGTTTTCCAAAAAATCGACGTTTTTTTCGAATGACAGAACAGATACCTAATTGTTTCATTAATCGGTACACCTTTTTGTGGTTGACTCGGAGGCCTTCCCGCCGTAAAGCTACGGTCATTCGAAGATAACCAAAGTAGGGATGCACGCGATGGATGGCAAGCAAATGGGATTCTAGTTCCTGTTCCTTGTGTCTACGCTCGTTTGCCGCTGCTAAGCTTTTTCTCCACTTGTAATAACCCGAGCGGGAAACCGCAGCTAACTTCAAGAGCCAAACCAGACCATGGCGTGCTCGCAGGTCCTCAATGATTTGAAATCTGGCCGCTTTACTCGTCACTCCTTGTGTAGATTTGGATACTGCTTTTTTAAGTATTCAATCTCCGCACGCAAGTACGCCATCTCTTCTTCCATACTGGAAAACTTGGTTCTAGGGCGTCCCCGTTTGGGCGTAGCAGGTTCCAGACTCATTCCCTGTTTTGCTTTTGCTGCCCACACTTGTACCTGAGATTTATTTTGAATATCTAAACGTGTCGCTACTTCACGTATACTCATATGTTCTTCGTTGACCAGCCGGACTGCCTCCAATTTCAAATCCAAAGAGTACCGCCGGAATGTTTGTCCTTTTTTAGCCATGAAAAAATCCCCTTCGTTTACATGATTAAGTTCATCTTAACAGATGTCTTTTTTCTCATGTCTACTAAAAGGGGATAATACCATTTTAGCGGCTTTTTTTGTTGAAGGATACGAGTATGCCTCAATATAGTAGGGGGGACTGCTTTTATTGATTGAATTTCAATTCAATGATGGGCCTACGGAATTGATTTAATTACCACAAATCGTTAACATTAAAGGCATTGTCATCGAAGTTGCAGTAAAACGGAAGACAACAAGAGCAAGAACATCAAAAGGAGAAAAGATTATGTTTTTCAGAAAATTTGCTTACACGTTAGTGATCATCCTCGCTGCATTATTGTTCTCGGGTTGTACATCAGAGTCTGTACTTGATATTGGATCGCCTCAAGTTTCGGAGGATATGGGATTTGATGAGGTTGCCAATTATATCTCGGAGCATAATGAACTCCCACCAAATTACATTACCAAGAAAGAGGCCAGAGAATTGGGCTGGGAACCAAGTGAAGGGAATTTACATGAAGTCGCTCCAGGCAAAAGCATTGGCGGCGACGTGTTCGGAAACCGGGAAGGACTACTTCCAAAGAAAAAAGGCCGCATATGGTATGAAGCCGATATAAATTACTCAGGAGGACGGCGCGGAAGCGATCGAATTCTATACTCAAATGACGGTTTAATCTACCAGACGACAGATCATTACAAGTCATTTGAACAGTTAAAATAAACGGAGGAAATGATATGAGCATCATTCAGATTAACGGAAACGACTTTCACAGTAAGGAAGAGCTTCATCAAATTTTTCAGAACCAGCTTGAGTTAGACGAGAGCTATGGAGGCAATTTGGACGCACTATGGGATGTCTTGACTGGGGCTGTAAGCATGCCGCTTACTGTTCAATGGATTGGTTTTGAGAAAAGCAAAGAGATTCTTGGAGATTACGCTGACCAGGTCATGGAATTGTTGCGTGATGTGGAAGGGGAGATCCTAGGATTTACGTTGGAATTATATTATTGAAAAGCAGGTTTGATTTTATGAGGCGATGGGCAACCATCGCTTTTTTGGTCTTCACATTTTTACTGAGACACATGTCTAGATCATGCTATTTTCATGGCTTAATAATCAAGGTTGGGGTGATTAGACTTCCTTATACTTTAAACATGGAATAGGGTAGGCAGGATTGTAATCGTTTACTAACGGTTGAATATGTAAGCGTATACTATTTCAAAGCGAACCATCGTAAGGTCTAGATTGGTTATTACGACTAACACCATTTAGGGGGCAGAAAAATAATGAGAGCCATTTCAAAAATGCTAGGAGCATGTCTCGTAACAAGTGTTGTGCTAGTTTCCGCCGGTTGCGGAAACGCTGGAGAGAATTCCGAATCAAATACGAGTGACCCCAACAGCCCGATCACATTTACATTCTTCGGGGCAGATGCAAGTCCGAACTGGAACAAAATGCAGGATGCTGTAGGGAAGAAAATTACGGAAGAAACCGGTGTAAGCATTGATGCAGAATTCGATATTTCGAGCGGAGGTGGAAACGACCGCATTTCCCTGATGGCTGCCAGCGGCGATTATCCGGATTTGATCTTCCCAAAAGGTAACTTGACCAGACTCGTTGATGCCGGGGCAATGATTGATTTGACGGATCTGATCGAAGAACACGCCCCCAATTTGAAAAAGATCTACGGTGAGCACTTCAATCGGTTGAAATACAGCAATGACGATCCTTCAATCTATTGGATTCCAACGAATGGTGCAATCGATCAGGTCAGCTTCGATGCGACGAATGGTACTGCCATTCAACATCGTGTAGTCAAGGAACTCGGGTATCCTGAGATCAAAACCTTAAACGATTTCGAAAATGTGCTACGTGAATATTACGAGAAACATCCGACCACAGATGATGGCCAACCCACAATTCCGCTGACGCTTAGTGCAGATGGATGGCGGCGAATGATCACTGTTACTGATCCCGCTGTCATGTCTACTGGAGGACCTGGAGATGGTGAGTATTTCATCAATCCTGACACCTACGAAGCCGTTCTACATTACAAACGTTCTGAGGAGAAGGAATATTTCCGGTGGTTGAACAAGATGTACAATGAAGGTTTGCTGGACAAGGACAGTTTTGTTCAGAAGGATGACCAGTATAAGTCCAAAATCGCCAGTGGTCGCGTGTTATCCTTGCTTGATCCAAGCTGGGGATTCAGTGATGCGGAAAATGCGTTGAAAAGCGCAGGGAAAGACGATATGACCTACGGATTCTATCCGGTAACGTTAGATGACAGTTTTCAACGTAAAGATTTCCAGAATATCGGCTTTGATGGTTATGGTATTGGCATAACAGTCGATTGTGAAGATCCTGTCCGTGCCATCAAATTTTTGGATTGGATGTCTTCTGAAGAAGGGCAAGTATTGAGAAACTGGGGCGTTGAAGGCGAGCAATATAACGTGGAAGAGGGTGTTCGCACCATCCCGGCCGATGTACAGGAACGTAAAAACAAAGACAATAACACATTCACCAAAGAAACCGGAGTAGGCTTGTATTACATTTTCGGTGCTCACTACGGGGATGGTGTCAAAGATTCAACGGATAACTACTATACAACGAATTATCCTGAACAGATTCAGCAAAGTTATTCTGATGAGGAGAAAGAAGCGTTGAAAGGTTATGGCATAACTACATGGAAGGACTTGTTCCCTTCCGAAGAAGAGTTTCCGGTGAAAGAATGGGGCGCGGCTTACAATATGCCGATACCTTCGGATAGCGGGGATTATAACGTTGTGTATCAGAAAACGCAGGATATTATTCAGAAACGGATCGCCGAAGCGATTACATCCTCTCCAAGTGCCTTTGAAGGCATATACGACAATATGATTACCGAACTTGATAATGCAGGTGCAGTAGGCATGGAACAGCAGTATACGGAGTGGATTAAAGATCGCGTTCGATTGTGGACGGGAAAAGAGATCAATTAACTTACGGATATAATTACAATAATGAATTGTTTGCAGATCCGAAGTATATCAAGAACTAAAAAAACATCGAGCCATGCAGGATGGCTTGATGTTTTTTAGTTTACATTGAATGAGCTTGTCATTATTGTGGCAAAGCTTCCATCGCATCACGTCTTTGTTTGATATATCTACCGGGGGAGATGCCGACCATTTTGGTGAAACTGCGAATAAAATTGGCATAGTCACTAAAGCCCGATTGAAAGCATGCATCCGTAATACTCATTCCTTCTGACAGGTGGAATTTGGCCCGTTCAATACGTCGACCCAAAATGTAGGAACGGATTGTCAATCCAGTATGCTTTTTGAACTGGCGGCTGATATAAGTACTATTCATGTAGAACACTTCGGCAAGTTTGCGAAGCGTAATGTCTTGATTTAGATGTGTTTCAATATAATCCATGGTTTCACGAACCAGTTCAGGCATAATGTCATTGGGAACAAAGGAATTGTTATGGAACCAGACGTTAATCATGACCAACAATTGGGCTACGGCTGCATTTATTTTGATATCGGTGCCATAAGCATCGGAAGCAAGCAATCCTTCCAGTTCGTTCGTACATTGCAGCATCTGCTTCATGTTATAGTCGTCTAAATGTACGATGTTGCCTGTTCCTTTGGGGCGATGATCAAAACATGACGATAGATTGGTTGATGGTGTGGAAAGCTGAAACAGATATGTTTTTTTGAGATTGATTGTAATTCGCTCATACTCAGATTCATCCAGAATAAAGGCTCGGTGCATCTCCTCGGGTGACATCACAAGCAAATCGCCAGGCTGTACATGGTAACATCGATTTTCTACATAAAAGTGAACGTTGCCACGAAGAAACAGGTAGATCTCGTACGCATTATGGCGATGATAGATCGTTTCCAGCTTATACGTCGTTACGCTGTGTAGATATAAGAGCTCAGGCTGGATGGGATCATAAAAACACTCAGAGGATCCACTCATGAAGTACCTCCCGTCATTTCATGCAATAAATAGAGCGGTTAACGCAATGAAATTGTACTCAGCTTACCTTAAAATGTAATCATCCTATCATGATACCTTTTGTATTGCAAACGCTTTCTTGTAAAAGGCACAACTAAAACGATTTTAGGGGGATTCTTTCGATGAATCATCAATCAACACCACATGCTGGTGAGCAAAAGCAAGACCAAGCTGCCAATCTGGAGCGTATTGCAGGGGAGATTGGAAAGCTTCGTCCCAACGGTAATCCTCTGGTGGCCCACAAATTTGGAGCCGACCCCTATGCTTTGGTATTTAACAATCGAGTTTACTTATATATGACTAGTGATAAGCTGGAATATGATCAGGACGGTCTTCCTCAGAAAAACAGTTACAGTTCAATCAACCGAATTACGGTCATTTCTTCGGATGACTTAATCAACTGGACCGATCACGGGGAGATCAGAGTTGCTGGACCTCAAGGCGCAGCAACATGGGCTTCACAATCCTGGGCGCCCGCAGCTGCTCATCGAATCGTGGATGGCAAGGACTGTTTCTTTCTTTATTTCGCCAACAATGCCAGTGGAATTGGTGTATTGTCTGCACCAACACCTGTAGGTCCATGGATAGATCCTATAGGAAAGGCACTTATTACAAGAGAAACTCCGGGAGTGGAGGAAGTAACCTGGTTATTCGATCCGGCTGTCATTGTTGATGATGATCATCAGGCCTACATATACTTCGGTGGTGGTATTCCGCAGGGGAAAGCAGAAAGACCTGATACGGCAAGAGTGATGCGACTGGGAGACGATATGATCAGCGTGGTTGGCATCGCGAAGGTTATTCAGGCGCCTTATATGTTTGAAAGTTCAGGGATACATAAATATAATAATAGTTACTACTATACGTATTGTTCCAATTTTGTCGAAGGTGACCGGCCAGAGGGCAGCCCACCACCCGGTGAAATTGCATATATGACCAGTGTTCAGCCAATGGGACCATGGACATATCAGGGAACGCTACTCCAGAATCCTGGACACTTTTTTGATATTGGCGGCAACAACCACCATGCTATATTTCAACTAGCGGATCAATGGTACATTGCCTATCATGCCCAGACATTATGCCAAGCTATGAATATTCCCGAAGGTTACCGTTCAACACATCTGAATCGAGTCGAGCATGATGAGGCTACTGGTAAGATCAAGAAGGTGCATGCAGATTATCAGGGCGTAGATCAGCTCAAGTGCTTCGATCCCTATGGGCGGGTAAGCGGTTCCACGATTGGATGGAGTAGCGGAGTATCAACAGAGCAATATCTTGACTCTGGTGAGTTGTCTGCGTCAGACTCGAATACGATGTCCGCTATACTGCAAAATGACAGCTGGATAGCTATATCCAAGGTCGACTTTGAAAGTGAAGGACCGGCAACCTTCTCAGCAACTATTGGAAATCAAGGAACAGAAGGTACGTTGGAACTTCGGCTTGATCGTGCAGATGGACCGTTAATTGGAGAAATCATTGTTCCGCCTGCGACCGATTCCCTTCAATGGATGGAACTAACAACTAATGTTACGGGTGCAAAAGGTGTGCAAGACTTGTATATTAAGCTTAAAAGTTCAACAGACAGCCCAACCATCCTTTTAAGAGAATGGAAGTTTAATAGAAAAAATGAGGTGTAATTGAAGCATGTATCCGAATCCGATTATTTGGGCCGATTACCCGGATCTTGACGTTATTCGTGTAGAGGACACATATTATATGGTCAGTACAACCATGCACATGATGCCGGGATGTGTCATCCTGCGTTCATATGACCTGATCAATTGGGAAGTTGCCACATATGTATACGACACATTGGACGATACACCTGCCCAACGGCTGGTGGATGGTCAGCATATTTATAGCAAAGGCATGTGGGCTGCATCACTCCGCTATCATCAAGGGATGTTCTATGTGATCTTTGTTGCAAATGATACCCGAAAAACATACTTGTATACGTCCCCCACCATTTCGGGAGTTTGGAAGAAACAAGTAGTCGAAGGATTTTACCATGACTGCTCCTTTTTTTTCGACGATGATGAACGAGCCTATCTCGTGTACGGTAATACCGAGATCTATCTGACCGAATTAAGCTCTGATCTGTCCGGGCCCAAACCTGGTGGAGTGCATCGCTTGATCGTAAAAGATGAGCAGCCTCATCACCTTGGTTATGAAGGGGCACATTTCTACAAGATCAACGGGAAATATATTGTATTCCTGATTCATATAACGAAAGCTTCCGGACGGAGAACACAGGCGTTTTATATGGCCGACTCTCTGGAAGATGTCTTCACTGGTGGAGAAGTATTCAATGACGATATGGATTATTTCAATTCAGGTGTTGCTCAGGGCGGTATCGTGGATACACCGGATGGAGACTGGTATGCAATGCTGTTTCAGGATCATGGGGCTGTTGGCCGGGTTCCTGTTTTGGTTCCTCTACATTTTGATCAAGGTATACCGGTTTTTGCAAGCAAAGCGCCTAAGCAGATTGAGATCCCTAGCACGAGACCAGAGCACCGTTATAACCCGTTAGTAGGTAGCGACAGTTTCAATTATGAACCCGAAGAAGATGGAAGCGTCCGCCTCCGTGATTTTTGGCAATGGAATCATACACCTAACAATGAACTCTGGTCCGTCACAGAGAAATCGGGGGTGTATCGTGTTCGAACGGGACAGATCAGCCCAAATCTGACGTTTGCGGTAAACACACTAACCCAGCGTTCAATGGGGCCCGCTTGCGAAGCAATGGTTACGCTTGATGGCAGTTGTCTAAATGATGGGGATTATGCCGGATTGTGCTTTCTGATCGGTTCATACGGTATGATCGCTCTTACGAAGCAGGATAGCAAGTTTTACCTGGTCATGCATGCCAGAGATAGTGAGGATTCCACCATATTTGGCAATCTGATCGACCAGAAGCCAGCCACTGAACATGAACGTATCCCGGTATCAGATCCAGTAGTTAAACTAAAAGCATTCGGAAATTTTGAGAACAATCTGGATGAGTGCTCTTTTGCTTATTTCGATGGGGTTAAATGGAGAGATATAGGGATTGTCCATAAAATGATATATAAACTGGATCATTTTATGGGTTGCCGAACGGGGGTGTTTGTATATTCAACCCAGATGGTTGGAGGAACAGCTGACTTTTCGAATTTTGAATATCGTGTGATTAACCCTGATGAGAAACAATGAAATATGTAAAAGCCGCCCAACGGCGGCTTTTCGTATTCAATAATTACAAGTTGTTGTACAATGATATGGATCCAAAGTTGACAGAGAGAAGAGAGTTGTTCAAACCGAACTGGGGGCATGTCGTCATGTATAAGAGATGTCTGGACATAACAAGATGGACCTTCATTCTGTTCCTTGCTGTGTCCATACCAGCAGGTCATACCGAAGGTAATACCAAACAACATCATCCGCAGCAAGATGGGCAACAGATTCAACTTCCCGCTACGTTTGAGAGGTATTCTCCTCCCATAGCGGTCTCTTTTGTCAGGGAAACCGGAGATGACCTTGAGCGCATGATTAGTCAGTTACCTGGTGAGACGATGCTGGATAATCGCTGGACTCGTTTGTACGAGAAAGAGCTAGGTATTCAAATTCACTATGACTGGATTGCTAATGGAGATGTATACAATCAGAAGCTGGGTGTATCCCTTGCCGCAGGACGTTTCCCAGATGTGGTAAAAGTAAACCCATATCAACTTAGACAACTGAGCAACGCTGGAATGATCGAAGATTTAACCCATGTGTACCAAGAACATGCTTCACCACTTACGAAGAGTATATTAGAGGCAGAGGGAAGAGGAGCATTTGATGCGGCAACCATTGACGGCAAACTCATGGCTATTCCCGAATCATCTTCCTCGATTGAGACTGCGCAGTACCTGTGGATTAGAACCGATTGGTTGGAGCATCTGGGGCTACAGCCGCCTGAAACGATGGAAGAACTTCTTCAGATTTCGAAAGCGTTTACAGAAGAAGATCCCGACGGGAACGGAGAGCAGGATACGTACGGACTTGCACTGACGAACCATCTCTGGGATCCGGTTATGGGAGCTGCAGGCTTGATGTCAGGCTACGGTGCCTACCCTAATATATGGGTTAAAGATGCAGAAGGAAACCTCACGTATGGAGGCATACAGCCTGAAGTTCGGGAGGCACTGAAAGCACTGCAAACGTTGTATCGTGAAGGCCAACTTGATCCGGATTTTGGCTATAAAAGCGGAAGCAAGGCGTTTCGTCTGGTTCAGGATGGGAAAATAGGGATGCTCTACGGTGAACAGTGGACATCCTTTATGCTCCAGACCACCCGTGATACAGATGTAGATGCAGAGTGGCAGGCATATCCTATTGTTGCAAACTCGGACCGAAATCTGTTTGTACCGCTACGTTCCAACACAGGGCAATACTTTGCCGTAAAAAAGGGCTTTTCTAATCCGGAGGTCGTTGTAAAGCTCATGAATCTGCATCTCGACATCAACTGGGGGAATCAGGCGCAGTATGAAACATACTACAACGACGACTCCCGAGCTGTGTGGATGCTATCACCGGTGACTCCTTTTCCCGGTAATAAAAATATAGATGCATACAAACAAATTCGTGATGCCAGAAGTACAGGAGACTTCTCGGCTCTTCAGAATGAAGCTCTCGCCATTCACAAACGCATTGTGGCCTATGAAACGGAAGATGTAGAGAGCGGCTGGGGCTGGAAACAAACCTATGGGCCTTCGGGTGCTTTTAGCATTGCAGATTCATACGAGAAGAACGGCCAACTTCTCTATGATCAATTCACGGGCGGAATTACGGACACGATGGTTGATCGACAAATTATTCTTCGGGACCTTCAGCTTGAAGCCTATATGAACATTATTCTAGGCAGGTCGATAGATGAGTTTGATCAATTCGTTGAGAACTGGCGCAAGCTGGGGGGAGATCAGATCACATCAGAGGTTAACGCGTGGTTTCGCACCAGCAAGCCAAAGGAGCGCTAATGTTCACTTTATTCTTACAAGGAACCCACTCAGCCCTTGGCATTGGAGGTGAATGCATTGATCAAGATCCCTGCTAAATCATGGTTTAACAGTATATTTGCGCGATTAATAATCACCTATCTGGTATTTGTGCTCCCTCTTATTCTTCTTGGCGTGTATCTGTATCATTGGAGTTATGACAATGCAAGCCAGGAAATATCATTGTCAACGGAAAGACGGTTGAACCAATATGTGGTGGAATTGAACAGAGAGATAGAATGGATGGAATTACAGCAGTTTGATATCGTTGAGGATCGAAAACTCAATCGTCTGGCCATTCTCTGGGACATGATGGATCAGGTTGAGCGGCGTGATACATTAAATTACCTGACTGAACGACTCGCTTCATTCAAGAATAGCACTGCTTATATCAAAAACGTTCATGTACATATTCCTTCTGTTGGCAAGAGTATATCCGCGATCCAAGGCATCGATGATTTCGATAAAAGTTCATATCTATATTTCAGTTCGGGCATGCAAGGAAAAGGTACACGTTTCACTGTGAAAGAGGACGCTTTGAACTTAAGTGCCGTCAGGCTGACAGGCACGAGAGGAGAACCTCCGCTTTTTGTCATTCAGGTGGAGTTGGATACATACCATTTTCAGAATGAACTCACACGGCTTAATTTGTACCCGGAGAGTTCAACCTTTCTGATTGAGGACAAAACGGGGCATGCCATCACAGATAAACATCTAGCTAGTGTAATTCTCGCGAATTACCGCGAGCACAGTGTAAAGGGTACACTTGATGGCTTTCGGATGAAGGTGGGGGACACCATGTATCATGTTAGTCAGTTGCATATGGACTCCCTGGGCTTATCCGTAGCTACATATCTACCCGAGGCAATTGTTACCAAGCCACTTAGCAAGTTCTATCATTGGGCGTGGCTGTTTGCAATTACATCATTTGTTGCCATCACAGCGTATCTCTATTCAAGTTATAAGTTGATTCACATCCCGTTACTGTTGTTGGTGAAAAGATTCAAAAAAATGGAGGGAGGCATGCTGGATGTCCCCATTGCGCATAACCGAAAGGATGAATTCGGCTTCCTCTACACCCGTTTCAATCTAATGATTGAAAATCTTCAATCCCTGATCGACCGAGATTTCAAGAAAACACTGATGATGCAGCGGGCCGAGTTGAAACAGCTTCAATCGCAGATTAATCCTCATTTTCTGTACAATAGTTTCTTCATTCTGAATTCACTGGCAAGGACAGGAGAAACCGAACGTATTGAGCAATTCACGAACATGCTTGGAGAGTATTTCAGGTTCATTACCCGGAATGAAACCGATCATGTGAAGTTGAAAGTGGAAGTTGAGCATTCACGAATCTATACAGAGATTCAACAATTACGATTCTCCAGACGAATCAAAGTTGATTTTGGGTCACTACCTGTTGAGATGGAACATATTAAAGTTCCCAGACTCATTATTCAACCTATTATTGAGAACGCCTACGAACACAGCCTTGAAAAGAATACGGACTCCGGTCTTCTCATTATTGGGTTTAATATGGAAGGTTCATATGCCGAGATCACCGTAGAGGATAATGGAAATGAGTTGGAAGAGCAACACATTCAAACTCTTCAACAACGCTTGCATAAGGACGGAGGTACAGACGAAATGACCGCGTTAATAAATATTCATCGACGTCTGATCCTGACGTATGGAGAAGGAAGTGGCCTTTTCCTATCTAGAAGTGAACTGCAAGGGTTAAAAGTCACAATTCGAATCCAGTGGAAAGAGGGAGAAAACGAATGTATCGACTTTTGATTGTAGATGACGAGGAGATTATTACGGATAGTCTCTATGAAACGTTCGCCAGACATATACCCGACCAGCTTGATGTATGTAAGGCCTACTCTGCAACAGAAGCATTGTCCTGGATGCAACGTTCGAGAATTGACATTGTTCTAACGGACATCCGCATGCCGGGCATGAGTGGCTTGGAACTGACAGAGCGGATTCAAGCCAGTTGGCCGAATTGTCGCGTCATTTTTCTGACAGGACATAGCGATTTTGATTATGCCTATCAAGCTTTTCAGATGTCTAATGTGCGTTACTTGCTCAAGACGGAAGGCTATGACAAGGTGATGTCGGTTGTAGAAGATGTGATGGAAGAGATCCGGCGAAGTCACAGCATGGTTGAGTTGTTGGAACACTCTCATAAAGTCAACTCGCAGCTTGCACTGATTCAGCAAAAAGAGTATTTGCGGAAACTACTTCAAGATTGTACAGCGGTTCTAGATTTTACTACGGACGTGCAGGACGAATTATCCAAACGAGATATAAGATTACAGATCAACTCGCCTGTTTATCTCATACTGGGGCGATTCAATAATCCGCCAGAAAAGGGTTCGGACCTCACACAAGTTCAGGAATCTGTTCGCATTATCGGCTCTTCTCTGATGAATGAGCGTACAGTGTGCGCAAGTGTAACGGACCATTATGGGGATACGATCTGGCTGCTTCAGCCGAAGCAGGAGGAAGAGATGACCAATGATAAACTTGTGCGATTTCTAGAAGGTACACTAGAACTGGTACAGGAAGCGTGCATGGTATCACTCGGCGTATCCATTGCTTTTTCATTAAGTAGTCGAAGCTGCAATTGGTCCGAGTTAACCAAACAATATGAACGTCTGCGATTACTCCAGTGGATGAAAATTGGGGATGGTGTATCCATGGTACTCACGGATCATCGCAATGATCTCTCATCTGATGTACCCAAAGAATCCATGCGGATCTCAAACCGGATCGAGATTATGTCAGGGTATTTGGAAACGGGACGAATTCAGCCATTTTACGATATATTTGAGGAGCTTGCAGGCGAACTGCTGCAACAGGATATTACGATGGAACGTGCCATGGAGACATACTACAATCTGGCCTTATTATTGCATTCAACGATCAATCGCTGGGGTCTTCAACAGAAGATCCCGGATCAACGAAGCTTGCTGCACTTAGGGGAATATACATGCATGAAGGATGCAGTACAATTTTTATATCTTGCTGCCGATGAATTAGTACGCTACAAAAGGTCAAATGAACAGGAACGCGCTAACGTTGTCATTCATTCCTTATGCAGTTACGTCAAGGAGAACCTGGAGAAAGATCTCTCTCTGGTGAGATTGGCAGAACTTCATCATTTTAATCCATCCTATCTGTCGCGATTCTTTAAGCAGGAAATGGGAATAAACGTGTCAGAGTTCATTGACGACTGCCGAATACGGAAAGCCAAAGAATTGCTTCAGAACACAAATCTTATGGTACGTGAGGTCGCACTTCAAGTGGGGTACGAGGCTGCACATTCGTTTACCCGACTTTTTAAGAAAATAACGGGAATGACTCCCCAAGAATACCGGGAATCCCTTTTGGTACGTTAATGGTGAATCCTTTGGAATTGACCAAACCCAAATAACCACAAAAAAAAGCAGGATGTATTCTTCAGCCTGCTTTTTTTTGTGGTTATTATCTACTTGATAAACAAAGCGATTCGGCGTTTCACCTTAGGCCGTGTTGATTTTTTGTCTTCTATATGCATTGGGACTCGATCCGGCATACGCTTTGAACTTTTTATAGAACCAATCAATATCCTTATAGCCTACCTCAATAGCAATCTCATATATTCGCAGATTTGTGGAAGACAACAACTGCTGGGCCTTTTCCATACGTTGCTGGAGCATATAATCATTGAAAGACATCTTCTCTTCCAGCTTGAACTTCTGTCCAAGGTACGCACAGTTAAAATGAAGCATATCAGAGATCTTCTTTAGCGTGATTTCATCACTCAGATGATCCCGTACATAGGCCTTGACGATACGAATGACATGACTGGAGTGCATGGGTTTACCATTCATTTGAACGGGTGTTTTGAAGAACGACGACGTTTTGTGTGCCGGGTCGGTTTCAAGGTGGGATCTAAGTCCATGCAGACTATTAAGTAAAGTAGAGGGACTAACAGGATACGGGAGATAATCATTTACCTGATACGTCAGGGCTTTGCGTACAAACCTGAAGTGATCTCTTCCACCCATCAGGAGGATGGGTATCTGACTTTTCTTTCGAATGTTGTTGCATAACCAGAGCCCCGCGGTATCAAACCTCTCTGTATGTACCATAACAAGGGAAAAGTCTCGTTCTGACAATGCGGTCAAAGCCTCGGCCGATGAGAACACACAATTTGCGATAGTATATTGAGCTTTGCTCCGTAGCAACATCTGTTGCAACTCTCCGCACAAACGACGGCTGAAATCCACAAGTAAAATATCATACATGAAGCAATACCTCACCTTCTGCTGAATTGTAATGCGCTAGATTAACTGAAATTTGACTTAATTTCATTATGGTAATAAAAGAAAGCGCATACAATGTGCATATTTTTGTAGACAGTGCATTTCTTTACCAATTAAAACCTCTAATGCACTTTGCTCGCGCAAAATTACGCAAATCTATATTCAGCCCGGGTAAACATCTGTATTCCGGCAGGTTGTTTGCGCTTTCATTGTGACGATACACTGTGATAGCAAACGACAATCAGGGGGGAAGACGATGAGAAAAAACAAGTTCATGCTACTGAGCCTGGTATTTGCGGTCTTGTTGGTGATTGCTGCATGCAGTTCTGCACCTACCGCTCAACCCGAGCCGGAAAAGACAACACCACAGGAGGAACAAAAACCCGTGGAAACCGAGCCGAAGAATGAAAACTCCACGCCAGAAATGGACTTTGACATGGGCGGCAGAACCATCAAGGTTGTTGCTTGGTGGGACATGGAAATACAGGGGAACAACCCGGACAACATTCAACGCCTTGAGAATCTCGAAGCGCTGAAGAAAAAACACAACTTTAATATTGAATACGTTTCGATCGATTTCGGTGAATATCAGGAAAAAGTAGTTGCTTCCCTGATGGCCGGTGAACCGCTTGGCGATCTGGTGAGACTGGGCAAAAACTATGCCATTCCGGCATTGACCAAACAGGATCTGTTATGGCCGGTGGATGATTATATTAAAAACGACAAGGTATTCAACCAGAAAACAACCAAGGAATACATGCAGTATGAAGGCAAAGGTTACGGCTTTACTGAGGACCAGTCCTCGTTTATCAACGGGATTTTCTATAATCGCACACTCATGCAAGAGCTCGGTTTGAAGCCACTTCAGGAGTATGTGGATGCCGATGAATGGAACTGGGATACGTTCATCAGTGTTGCCAAGCAAGCGAACAAGGATCGAAACAATGATGGCAAGCTGGACACTTGGGGACTCGCTCAAACGGGCTTGCTGGAACCGATTCTGTATTCCAACGAGGCTTCTCTGACCAAAGAGGATAAGCAGAACCTGGAAGATCCAAAAACAAAAGAAGCGTTGAACTTCCTGTCCAAACTGGCTACCGAGAAGGTCGGCAGAGCTTCTGAGGGCGGAGATTGGACAGAGCCATCCACGTTCTTCCGTCAAGGCAACACCTTGATGTATTCAGGTGCCATGTACGAAGTCGAAGGTATTATGACGGATATGCAGGATTATGATATTGGTTTTGTACCGTTTCCAAAAGGTCCAAGTGCAACAGCGTATCACTCCGGTGAGTCACGTTACCAAGCTATAACAATTCCAAAAGCGGTAGAGAATCCGGAACAACTGATGTACATCTGGGAGAAAATTAACGAGATCGATTCGATCTATGAGTATCCGGGACAATCCACACTGGAGACACATCTGACCGATGAAGCAGATATCAACAACGCCAGAGAAGTAGCGGAAGGTATGTTGGTTCTCGACCATAACACATTCCCGTCCTTGCCGTTCTGGGACTTTGATGGGGAACTCAAAGAAGGGGTGTCCGTATCTACGCTGATCGAGAAATACAAGGCTCCTTTCCAGGCTGCGATTGATGAGGTTTACAAATAAGTATCACGTTACACGGGCAGAACGCACCAGTGAAGGTGCGGTCTGTCCGGGTTAGTCAATCGTCCAGTTCTCTCAACGCTTACAGGAAAGGGGATACATTCAAACATGCGGTCACGTAAGAAAAAGGGACTAATCCTGGTGCTTGTCCTGGCCTTGGTGCTCTCCATATGGACACTATATCCATCGCGGGATCGTAATCCGGGAACGGTACATGCGCTTGAGGACTTTGAGGCGGTATCGGGAACCGAGGATTCATTCAGTTATGAGCATTATCTGACTGCTCATGACAATACGGCCAAACCGGATGAAATTGTACGCATCGAAGGCGAATCTTATGTTCAGGCAGAGGATGGGGAATTTGAGGTTGTGCAAGGGTACGCCGGATTAGACGGAAGTGCCGTGATTACGCCGGAAACTGGAACCATTCGCTGGGATGTTCCCGTTCAAGTGAGCGGTTTGTACAACATTCGCATTCACTATTATCCCGTAGAAGGCAAAAGCTCCGGGATCGAACGCAGGCTTGAGCTTAACGGTAAGGTTCCGTTCAGAGGGGCCGATATTCTTCTGTTTGACAGGGTATGGGGGAATCGCGAGGATAACGTCCGGCAGGACGATCGTGGTAACGAGCTTAGACCAAGACAAGTGGAACAGCCCGAATGGCAACTGACTTCCTTCAAGGACAGTGCAGGGTACTTCGAGGAACCGTTTCAGTTTTATTTTGAAAAAGGCAATCAACAGTTCTCGCTCACTTCATTAAGAGAAAGTATGGCGATCGATTATATCGAGCTTTACCAGGAAAATGAAGTCCCGTCCTATACAGAGCTGGAGAAGACCTATGCCTCACTCGGCTTGAAACAAGAGGCTCCTGTCATGCTGAAAGTACAGGGGGAGGAAGCTGTCAGTAAATCATCCCCTACACTGGCACCCATCTCGGACCGATCAAGCCCTTCACTCGAGCCTTATAATGTATCGAAAATTCGGATGAACGCTATCGGGGGCATTAACTGGAAGCTGCCGGGCGAATGGATTGAATGGGAAATTGACGTGCCTGAAGACGGATTGTATCAAATCGCGCTTAAGGTGAAGCAGGATCAATTGCGTGGCATCTATGCCACCCGCAGCCTGACGATTAACGGCGAAGTTCCGTTTAAGGAAATGAAACGAATTCGATTTAACTACAGCCCGGCCTGGCAAACTCAGGTGTTGGGATCGGGAGAAGATCAACCATATCAGTTTCATCTGGAAAAAGGGAAACACCGCATCCGAATGACGGTTACACTTGGCGACATCGCTCCGCTGCTGCGGACCGTGGAATCCAGTGTGCTGGAACTGAATGAGATGTATCGCAAAATATTAATGATCACCTCCAACAGTCCAGACCCACTGCGGGATTACCAGCTGGAACGGCGTATTCCGGAGATGACGGAGGTGTTTGAACGACAAGCTGACACCTTGCGCTCCGTTGCAGATTACCTGGAAAAGGCCACGGGTGAGCAAAGTGACAAAGTAGCCGTCCTGCACGCCATGGTATTGCAGCTTGAAGATATGGCGGCCAGACCAGAGACGGTTCCCAAACGGCTGGATACGTTCAAAATTAACGTAGGTGGTCTCGGCACATGGATTCTATCGGTACGTGAACAGCCGATTACATTGGATTACCTTGTCGTATCTCCGCCGGGTGAATCGCTGCCAAAAGCGGAAGCGAGCACCGTCCAGCAAGTGAAGCACGAACTGGGCGCATATGTTGCCTCGTATACCGAAGATTACGACAGCATTGGGAACGTGGAACAAAAGAAGGATGCCATCACCGTATGGATCACAACCGGACGAGATCAGGCCCAAGTACTGAAAGGTATGATCGACGATTCGTTTACCCCGGATACGGATGTGTCCGTGCAGTTACGTCTCGTTCCGCCTAATATTTTGCTGCCCGCAACACTCTCTGGGGAAGGACCGGATGTAGCCATGCAGATGGGCGAAGACATTCCGGTGAACTATGCGATGAGGAATGCAACAGCGGATCTGAGTCAGTTTCCCGATTTCGAGGAAATTTCGGGCAGGTTCCGTGAAAGCGGATTGACACCTTACCGCTACAACGACGGGGTATATGCCCTTCCGGAGCAGCAGCATTTTCCAATGCTTTTTTACCGCAAAGATATTCTGAATGAACTGGGCCTCGAACCGCCGAAAACGTGGCAGGACGTATATAACGCCATCGCCGTGCTGCAGAAGCATAACATGGAGTTTTATCTGCCGATAGAGGATACGCTGAACAATGCCAACCTGGTTCCGAATTCAACCTTTGCGATGTTGTTATATCAGAATGACGGAACGTTCTACACCGAAGACCAGAAGAAAAGTGCACTGGATTCGGAGATTTCAATGGACGCGTTCAAACGCTGGACGCAATTTTATACCAATTACAAGTTTCCGCTCAAAGCCGACTTTCCGAACCGCTTCCGTACCGGGGAAATGCCGATCGGGATTGCTGATTACACCACGTATAACATGCTGACGGTTATGGCTCCGGAAATCCGCAATCTCTGGGACTTTACGATTGTTCCGGGTACACAGCTTCCGGATGGGTCAATACGGCATGAAGTGGCCAGCGCTACGAGTGCGGTGATGATGCTCGAAAATGCTGACAACAAGGAAGCGGCGTGGAAGTTCATGAAGTGGTGGACTGATGATCAGACCCAGATTGAATACGGGAGAGAAATGGAAGGTCTTATGGGAGCGGCTGCCCGTTACCCTACGGCCAATATCGAAGCCTTGAAGCAATTGCCTTGGCCTGTGAAGGATTATCAAAATCTCGAGAAACAATGGGAATGGGTACAGGGAATCCCGCAACTTCCTGGAGGTTACTTCACGGGACGACATCTGGATAACGCCTTCCGCAAGGTGGTCAATGCTAATGAAAATCCACGTGAAGCCTTATCGGACTATGTGTTGTACATTGATGATGAAATTGAGTTGAAACGCAAGGAATTTAATCTGAAATAGAGGAAAGGGAGGGTAACGGTTGCAAGCTAAAACTACCAAGACAGCCGCCGCTCCTGCCGTCCATACCCGCCAGGTCGGCTGGTGGTCCCTATTGAAGCGGGATCTGTATCTCAGCAGGCATTATTATGTATTGATGGCACCGTTTATGCTGATTTTTTTCATGTTTACGGTCATTCCGGTCGGCATTTCACTCGGGCTCAGCTTTTTTCACTTCAATATGCTGGAGCTGCCGCGATTTGTCGGCTGGCAGAACTATTCCCGGCTTTTTCTGAACGATGACGTATTTCTGATTGCGCTCAAAAACACGCTGCTTTTTGCCGTGATTACAGGCCCTGTCAGTTATATTGCCTGCTTTTTGTTTGCGTGGATCATTAATGAGCTGTCTCCTAAAATTCGGGCGGTCATGACGCTGGTTTTCTATGCCCCGTCCATATCGGGCAACGTCTTTTTCATCTGGCTGATCATCTTCTCGGGTGACAGCTACGGTTATATGAACGGCTTCCTGATGCGCCTTGGCGTCGTACTGGAACCGATCCAATGGCTCGCAGACGAGAAATATGTACTGGCAATCGTTATTATTGTACAGCTGTGGCTGAGCCTGGGAACCAGCTTCCTGGCCTTTATTGCAGGACTGCAAACCATTGATCGTTCTCTGGTTGAAGCAGGAACCGTAGACGGGATCAAAAACCGCTGGCAGGAGCTCTGGTACATCACCTTGCCTTCGATGAGACCGCAGCTGATGTTTGGTGCGGTAATGCAAATTACCGCTTCCTTCGCCGTAGCTGAGATCTCCATCGCACTGGCAGGTTTCCCGAGCGTAAACTATGCGGCACACACAGTTGTCACGCATCTGATGGACTTCGGAACCATTCGTTTCGAGATGGGGTATGCCTCGGCCATCGCAACAGTCCTGTTTGCCTTGATGCTGGGTACAAACGTTTTCACGCAAAAAATGCTTAGAAAGATAGGTGAATGACGATGACCAGCAAAGTACGTGCCGTGTTTGGCATGCCAAAAAGGCTTAATCGGTCATTTACCGTCAGCCTGATGTTATTTGCATTGCTGGGCGTGTTCGGCTCCTTTATGGTGCTTCCGCTCATCTATGCTGTCAACAATGCATTCAAGCCGCTTGATGAGCTGTTTATTTTCCCACCACGATTCTGGGTGAACAATCCGACAACGGAGAATTTTGCCGATCTGATCAACCTCATGGGCAATTCGTGGGTGCCGTTATCCCGCTATATTGCCAACACATTGCTCATTACGATACTTGGCACAGCAGGGCATATCCTTCTTGCATCTGCAGCAGCTTATCCGCTGGCGAAATATCGTTTTCCGGGTTCCAAAGTGTTGTTCACCATTGTCATTCTGTCCCTGATGTTCTCGCCGCATGTTACGGCGATTCCGAACTACATGGTCATGTCCTGGCTTGGCTGGATTAACACTCATGCGTCCATTATTGTGCCATCACTTGCGTTCTCGCTGGGACTTTTCCTGATGAAACAGTTCATGGAGCAGATTCCTGATGCTTTGCTGGAGGCAGCCAAAATCGACGGGGCCAATGAATACCGGATATTCTGGAGCATCGTGATGCCTAATGTAAAACCGGCATGGCTCACACTCATGATCCTGCAGTTTCCAGCTTTATGGGGAACGGATGGCGGGAGTTTCATTTACAGTGAAAATCTCAAAACGCTGCATTATGCGCTCAGTCAGATTGTGCAGGGAGGGATTGCAAGAGCCGGTGTAGGTGCGGCTGTTGCCTTGCTGCTGATGATTGTACCGATCACCCTGTTTATCATCTCTCAGAGCAGTGTTATGCAGACGATGGCCACATCGGGCATGAAAGAGTAGAAAGGAGGCAGCGAGGTGCGGAGAAGCACATGGAAAAAACGTAAATCGATCATCATGGGCATGATCTGCCTCCTGTTGTTCGTTCAAGAGGCGCCCTATGTGAGTGCAGACGGTAAAACGGATGCGTATCATTATTCATTCTGGGGTGACGCAGTTCCGGCACCGGCGGCATATGAGGCAACAACCATTATCACCGGCAAGAAGCTGAACACAACTCCGATGAAAGAGCCAAGTGACATGCATGTTACCGCCAATCAGCACGTCTTTGTGCTCGACTCGGGCAATGGCCGCATCATTGAGATGGATCGCAACTTCAAGCTGGTACGGACGATTGATTCATTCGAGCAGGAAGGCAAGGAAGATCATTTTAAGAATCCACAGGGATTGTACGTCACGGAAAAGGGCCATCTGCTGGTCGCTGATTCGGATAATCACCGGGTCGTGCATCTGGATGAACAGGGGAAGCTGGTCAAGATCGTGTCTGAACCAAAATCGGATCTGTTAAAAGCAGACTTCCAGTTTAAACCGATGCGGATTGTTATGGACAAAGGGGAGCGTATCTACGTCATGGCCGAAGGCGTATTTGATGGATTCATGGAGTTCAGCGCCGATGGTACGTTCTCTTCCTTCATTGGAGCGAACAGAGTTCAGGTGGACCCGGTGGAGTATCTATGGAAACGGTTTGCAACACGGGAGCAGCGCAGTCAGATGGTGATGTTCACTCCAACGGAATTTACCAATCTGGATATGGATGAAGAGGGCTTTATCTACGCCACTAGCGGGGATCGCGGCAAAGATCCGGTCAAGAAGCTGAATGCCCAGGGTACAGACATTTTGCGCAGAGAAGGCTATCAGACTCCGCAGGGTGATTTGCTGTATACCCAGGAAGCAGGGCCATCCCGTCTGATTGATGTGGATGTGGGTGACAGTGACATGTATTCTGTACTGGATTCCAGCAAGGGCCGAATCTTCACCTACAATGGAGACGGATATCTGCTCCATATATATGGCGGCATCGGGAACCGGCTGGGCCAGTTTAATACACCTGTTGCCCTGGAACGTGCGGGAGACCGAATGTTAGTTCTGGATAAAGCGCTGGGAGAAATCACCGTCTTTCAAACAACGGAATACGGACGTACGCTCCACGAAGCGGTGCGCAGCTACTATAACGGTGATGAAGATCAATCTTCGGTGCTGTTTGCCCAAGCTGCTGAAATGAACGCTAACTTGGAATACGCGTATGCGGGAATTGGCAAAGCATTGCTTCGTCAGAAGGAATATGCCGAGTCTGCGAAATATTTCAAGCGCAGCATGGAGCCAAAAGGGTATTCCAAAGCTTTTCTTTTGTACCGCAAAGAGCTGATGCGTGAGCATTTTTCATGGATGATGTCCGGTATATTCCTGGCTGTCGCTGCGATTGTCACCGTCATCATCGTTTGCAGGCAGAAAAGGAGGACTACGAATGCAGGCATCAAGTAAGGAACTATACCAGTACCCGCTGCACCTGATATTTCATCCGTTTGACGGATACTGGGAATTGAAATATGAACGGAACCAGAGAAACTCACTGCTGATTGCTTTCATGATCCTGGTGCTTCTGGTCATCACCAAAATTTTGCATGCCCAGTACAGCGGTTTTCTCATTAACCTCAGTAATCCAAAGTACCTGAACAGTCTGCTCGAAATGGTATATGTCATTATACCGGTGCTGTTTTGGTGTGTGGCCAACTGGTCGTTAACCACATTGATGGACGGGGAAGGCAAGTTCTCCGAAATTTTCATGTCAACGTGTTTTGCACTGGTACCGTTGTTCCTCATTCATTTTCCATGGATCTGGCTAAGTCTTGTGATCTCTGCGCAGGAAACTGCCTTTTATTATTTCTCCAATGCACTTGCCGTTGCGTGGACGGTATATCTGTTATTTGTGGGGAATATGACGGTTCATCAGTACACACCAGCCAAAACGGTGCTCACGATGCTGCTGACACTTGTGGCGATGGCGTTTATGGCATTTCTGTGCCTGTTATTCTTCAGTCTTGTACAGCAGATTGTATCGTTTGTTGTAACCATCTATCAGGAATTAGTGCTTCGGGGCTAAGGGAGGAGGAAATTGTTATGAAATATGCCGTAGCCAAAAAAATAACAGGAATGCTGCTCGCGGGCAGTCTGCTTCTTGGCGGTTGTCAATTCTCGCCAACACCGCTTGCTCACGAGACAGTGACTGCCGCAGATTCGACGGACTTTCCCTCCCTGCCTCCCGGAGAGAAACTGAAATCATCGTTCAGCGATGTCCGCCTTCCCGACATGGTAGGCATTGCGCAGAATGCTGCGCTGCAGTTGTTCATTAACGAAGAGACTGCCGAGATTGCAGTGATTCACACGCAGAGCGGCCAGATCTGGCGCAGCAATCCTGCAGATCGTGAGCAGGATGGGGTTGCAGCCGGGATAAACAAAGACCTTTTGTCATCACAAACAAAGCTCAGCTTCTTCAACAGCCTCGGACAGAGCAGCACCGTGAATTCCTTCACGGATAGTGTTGCACACAAGCAGATAAGCTACGAGGTGCTGCCAGGCGGCGTGCGGGTCCACTACCAGTTTGGAAGCACTGAGCGATCCATAGAAGACTTGCCGATGAAGATCAGTAAGGAGCGATTTGAACAAAAGCTGCTTGCACAGCTAGACAAGTCCGGGCAACGGGCCTTGAAGGTCGGCTATGCGGAAGACAAGGATGAAGGGGCTTACGTCCGGATTGATAAGGCGATGCAAGGATTGCAATTGTCCCGGGCCTTGAAGGCTTTTGACACAGCCGGTTACACATCGGAGGATCTGGCTCAGGATCATGCTGAGTTCGGCATCGAAGAGGAACGAAGTGGACCACGGCTGTTTATGCTTACGATGGAATATGAGCTGGATGGAGAGGATCTGCTTGTACGTGTTCCGTCCTCAGGCATTCATTTTCCGGAGGAATATCCGATCAACAGCATATCTGTAATGGATTATTTCGGGGCCGGGGGTTCAGACGAAGAGGGCTCCATACTGGTGCCGGACGGTTCGGGAGCGCTGATCCATTTTAACAATGGCAAGCTGCAGTATCCTGCCTATCAACAAGATATATACGGACCGGATATGACCATGAAACTACGGGAAGCAAGTTCGAATGAAGCCAGAGCCAGGTTGCCGGTATTTGGACTGATTCGAAAAGAGGGAGCTTTCCTAGGCATTATTGAACAAGGGGATGCCGTTGCAGTTGTGAATGCCGATATCAGCGGCAAACTGAGCAGTTACAACAACGTATATCCAAGCTTCTATGTGGTTAACAAGAGCGATGTGACGCTTCAGGCAAGTGATATGGTTCGTACACTTCCGAAATTCCAGAAGAAACCGACCGCGTCCGACTTCGTCGTTCGATATGCTTTTGTCGGGGCGGATAAGGCCTCGTACTCAGGGCTTGCATCTCTCTATCGGGATTATCTGGTGCAAAACGGCGGACTTCCCGAGCTAAACGCCAGCAAGGAGCAGAGTAACGTTCCCTTTTATCTGCAACTGTTCGGTGGCATGACAACAAGGCAGCATATGCTGGGCATACCGTATGATTCAACGGAGGCTTTGACCACATTTGATGAAGCCAAAAATATTCTTTCCGCCTTGACGGAGAAGAAGGTATCCAATATTCAGGTGCGCTATGCGGGATGGCTTAACGGCGGACTTCATCATCGACTGCCGGATTCCATCCAGGTAGATGGCGCGGTAGGCGGGAAAAAGGGATTGCGGGATTTCAGTGCATTTACACAAGAAGCGGGCATCGGTTTCTATCCCGATATCGCTCTGCTGAATGTGCAATCCAAAAAAGGGTTTAAACCGTCCAAAGAAGCTTCACGCACATTAACTCAGGAACCGGCGGTCTTGTATCCGATGAACCAGGCCATCCAGCGGCGGGACCGGGATCGTTCACCATCCTATGTGCTTTCGCCCAACATGCTGGAGGACGTGACGGCAGACATGTTAGATGAGCTGAGGTCCCTTCAAAAGGATGGACTGTCACTAAGCCTGAATGATCTGGCAGCTCAGTTAAACAGCGATATGAATCCGAAAAAGCTGGTGGACCGAACACAAGCGCTCGGCTCCGTGAAGAAGGCACTTGAACAGATCCGGCAGCAGGCTGGCTCGCTTGTTGCTGAAGGCGGGAACGCTTATGCCCTGCCGTATGTAACTGGTCTGACGGATGCGCCAATGACTAGCAGTCGTTTCAAGCTGGAGGATGAAGAGATTCCGTTCTATCAGCTCGTTGTACACGGCAGTATCGGTTATACGGGGACGCCATACAATCTCTCCACATATACCAATGCAAGGCAATATGTGCTGAAGCTGATTGAATATGGAGCCAGCCCTTACTTTGCATGGTTCAATGCGCCAAACCATGTTGTGAAAGAAACGGATTATGATGATCTCTACGCGGCGAATTATGAACAATGGATCGATCTGGCTGCCGAGATCTACAACGAGGTGAACCAGGTGAACCAACCGTTTGCCGGACGTTCCATGATTTCTCATGAATCCCTGGAGGAGGGCGTCTTCCGGACAACATATGAAGGTGGCGGGTTCGTAATCGTCAATTATAACGACTTCCCTGTAGAAGTTAACAACGATACAGTGGAAGCCCAAAGCTATGTGACTGGTGGTGAGCAGCTCTGAAGACGCTCCTGAAATGGAAATGGGGAAGTCGTACGTATGCTCAGCAGAAAGCCATGTGGGGCGTAATCTACGTGCTTCCCTGGCTCATTGGTTTTGTGTTGTTTTTCTTCATTCCGCTGTTAGCCTCTCTGCGATACAGCATGAGTACAATTCAGGCTAACGCGGAAGGCATAGCGATTCAGTTCAACGGTGTTGCCAATTACATTCAGGCGCTGACCGTCAATACAAGCTTTAACCGTGCGTTAATTGAGGCGATCACAGACGTACTCATCAACGTACCGCTTATCGTTATATTCAGTCTGTTCCTTGCCGTCATCCTGAATCAGAAGTTCAGGGGCCGGGCTGTAGCGCGGTCGATCTTTTTCCTGCCCGTTATTCTGGCATCGGGAGTGATTATGACACTGGAGAGCACCAGCCTGATTGAAGCGGTTAATCAGAGCAGCACAGGTGGAAGCTCACTCGGGACATTTGAACTCGAAAATCTGATGGTTAACGCTGGAGTGAGCGATTGGATCGTCACGTATCTGAGCAGCGCCGTAGATCGGATCTATCAGATCGTCAGTCAATCCGGTGTACAGATTTTGATCTTTTTGGCAGGGATCCAGACGATTTCCCCTCAACTGTATGAGGCTTCGAAGATGGAAGGGGCAACGGGTTATGAAGCCTTCTGGAAAATTACGTTCCCGATGGTCAGCCCGCTTATTTTTGTCAATGCGATCTATACAATCATTGATTCGTTTGCCAATAACGCCATGACGGAACTGATCCGGGATACCGGCTTCGTCAAATTTGACTTTGGATTAAGTTCTGCCATGGCATGGGTCTACTTTCTGGCCATTGCCATCATTCTGGTTATCGTAAACATCATTTTCTCGAAGCGAGTCTTCTATCAAGATTAGAAAGGAGGGTGTCCCACGTGACAACATCACGATTATTATCGCTGGAGCATTGGAAAGGCTGGCTGTGGGCCATGATCCGATTCGTTCTGATTACCGGGCTTTCCTTCGTGATCCTGTTTCCCATATTTCAGAAGGTTTCCACATCCATCAAAGCTAAAGGTGATCTATATTCGGCAGTGGTGGTGTGGATTCCACAGAACTTCTCCATCGACAATTTCAAAGAGGCGATACGCGTCATGGATTACTGGGCAACGCTGTTTAATACGTTTGCCCTGTCTGCAACAACTACACTGCTGACTACAGCATCCTGTGCACTTGCAGGATACGGATTCGCCAGACTGAAATTCAGGGGAAGCAACTGGCTGTTTGCTGGTGTAATTCTGACGATTCTTGTACCGCCAACGACTATTCTCATTCCGGTATACCTGAATCTGAAAAGTTTTGATCTGATGGGGCTTATGACGCTTATAGCCGGCAAACCTGTTAATTTGCTTAATACCTATTGGCCGTTTATTCTGACGGCGATTACGGCCAATTCACTTAAGGCCGGTTTGTACATCTTTATCTTCCGGCAATTCTTCAGGGGTATTCCGAAGGAAGTGGAGGAGGCGGCCTATGTGGACGGCGCGGGCATCGGGCGAACATTTTCAAGAATCATGCTGCCCAATGCCATTCCGTCCATGGTAACAGTCATGCTGTTTTCCTTCGTATGGCAGTGGAACGATAGCTTTTATACGACAACTTATCTGACTTCAAGTAAAGTCATGTCGACCCAGTTATCGTCCCTTCCGTATAATCTGGCCCAGCAGGTTACTGACGGTGCAGCTTCCCAGGCCGATCCGTTCTATCTGAGCATGATCCAGGATACAGGAATTCTTCTTGCCATTCTGCCTTTGATCGTCATTTATTTGTTTGTGCAACGATATTTCGTAGAGAGTGTAGAGCGTACGGGAATCGTCGGTTAAGTTAAGTTCTCCTGTACGTTTGGAGTGGGATCAGACTGGAAGAGGAAGGAGGAACTTCATGCAACATTCCATCTGTGAAAAGGGGGCATGTAACGATCTCATGAACGTCTGCTCACAGCAGAACCACGATCCTTCCCTGCGCAGGATCCCCCTGCTGGTGTGGAACGGGCTGCGGGAGCGAGCGCCGACCTGAGCGATCTGTTTGATCAGAGATACTCTGACGGAGCTTACTCGCGTTATTGCAAGGCAATATATCAGATCAGGAGGAATTAAAGTGAAGAAGTTCATGACATCTTGTAAACTTGTACTCATTCTGGCGTTATTGATCACAATTGCTCCATGGGGAGGCAGCCGTGCCGAAGCATGGGTGGGCATGCCGATGGGCAAGCTGCACGTAAACGGCAAAAACCTGGTGAACAGCAACAACCAGCCTGTGCTACTGAACGGTTGGCATCAACCCTCAGGTGCCTACTGGACGTATCAGGACAGCAATTATTATCTCAATCTGCACGGCAATAACCGTCATGCAGCTACACTGGCTTATCTGAAAGACATTACCGATACATTTGCGGACACCAGCGCGAAGTACGGAAGCAATCATGGCTGGAATATGAATCAGGTACGTCTGTTCATCGATCGTCAGGACATGGGAGATGTTGCTGCTGGTACATATAACTTTGCCGGTGTGCAGACCGTTACGCAAAATGTAATTATTCCGTACATTCAATATGCCAAAACAAAAGGTGTCTATGTTGTCTTGGGACTGGACTTCACATTGAAGGATGATCAGGCAACAACACCTGCCAACCTGCAAAAATTCAACGAAATCTGGGGTTATCTCGCTTCACGTCCGGAGATCAAAAGTGCAGACAACGTTCACTTCGAACTGATCAACGAACCAGTGAAATCCTATGCGAATGGACATTGGGGTGGATACAACGGGGAAAATGATTTTGTGGATCACTGGAATGACCTGCGTAATTTCCAAAATTCCATGATTTCAACAATTCGCAGCAAAGGTGCGGACAACGTTATCTGGGCGGCAGGTCTGGGATACAACCAATTTTACAGCTTGACGGCAAGCCATCCATTGACTGATCCGCTCAACAACTATGGGTATGCGGTTCACTGGTACCCTGGTTATGGCGCATATGACAACTTCTCCATCCTGCAAGACCAGTGGAATACCAACGTGAAGGCAGCCGCTGACAAATATCCGATTAACATTACCGAGGTAACCTGGTTCAAAAACAAACCTGGCGATTCGGCCTATTGGAACTTGTTTAATGGCAGCAATGAAGGTTTTGGTACCAATACCAAAACAATCTTCAACGCCGCAGGCAATGTAAGCATTGCAGCTCATATGAACGGATTCATTCTAAGTGAAGGACCACGAAGCTCCTTTGCCGACCCAACGGCTGGACTGAAATGGGATGGAGATGCTTCACGGAGTGCCATGGGACGATTCCTGTTTAACTGGTACCATGAACGTGCTCAGACTTACCCGGGCAGTGGAACAGGTGGACCAACAACAGGTCTTGTATCCGGTGCAACCTATAAAATTGTAGCCCGGCATTCCAACAAGGTTATTGATGTCCCTGGTGGTCTAAACGAAAACAATCTTCAGCTCCAGCAATGGAGTGATCTGGGCGGCAACCCTCAGAAGTGGGTTCTGACCTCGATCGGCAACGGTAACTATACACTGACAAGTGTGAACTCACCGGACAAAGTCATCGACATTCGTAACGGTACCAACACCAATGGGGAAGTGGTCCAGCTCATGAGCAATCTGAACACAACCGCTCAGCATTTCAAAGTGAATGACCTTGGCAACGGATACTGGAGTATCATCAACGTGAACAGCAACAAAGCGATTGAAGTGGCAAACGCTTCGACTTCGGATGGTGCCAAGTTGCAGCAGAACACATACACGGGTGCAACAAACCAACAATGGAAATTTGTTGCCGTTAGCAATTAATAAGGCATAATGTTAAACAAGAACCTCCCCAAGTCATTACTTGTCTTGGGGAGGTTTTTTGCGTTAATTTTTGATACTTTGGCATGAAGGCCGTGCCAAGGTAAGATACAACTATATTTGTGTGCCAAACAGCAGAGAGACAATTATTTTCATGCAAGCATTGTACGCTGTAGGATGTAAATGTACCATAAGGAAGAAGTTGTACCTTCACCAGGAAGAAATGCACGGTGTATCATGGAACAGCTACCTTTCACAGAGAAATGTAAGCGCTTGATTAAAAAAGGGAGGGTACATATGCAGCTCCTATGGTCCAAATTTTCACCCGTGTTCCGCCGATTCCTTATTTCGTATCTCATCATTCTGATGATTCCTCAAATCGCGGGATATGCCTCTTACCGAGCTTCCATTGAAGCGGCTCGTTCCAGCTCCATTGAGAACAGCTTGAAGTCGCTGAGTCTCGGCAAAGAGATCATTGAGCGTAATCTTCTGCAAGTCGAAGCCTTTACTAGACAGCTAGCCGTCAATCCCGATTTGCAAAATTTAATTGCTGGCCCGAAGCCGGATGATCTCTACAACGTCTACGGGATGAACCGCATGCAGCGGAGCCTCTCCATGTACAGCAGTACCAATGATTACTTGTCTCATTTCTTCATTCACATTCCAAACTACAATGCCATCATCACACCAAGAACCGTCTATTATCGTCCGGAGCATTATTATGCAGCCAATCAGCTGGATGGTATGTCGTATGAGCAATGGAATGACCAAATTCTCAAACAACCTCACTTTAACGAAATCATACCGCTTCGAAACTATAAACGTGAAATACTCGGCACAGTGCTTGCAGACGTTCCCGCCATCACGTTTCTGCAATCTCTGCCTTTGAACAGCTTTAACAAACCACAAGCTACGATTGGTATCATGATTGATCAGGATCAGATGGGCAGCCTTACTCAAAATATTGTGGATCAATATGGCGGCTGGACTCTCGTCACTGATGCGGAAGGGCAGATCATTTTCTCCCTTGGTATTGAACAAGCCGAGGCCGAGCAAATGGCACAGGATCGTCGGAGTGAAGGTAGCGCTGCGGAAACGGAGCTAAACGTGCAGAACGTACAGCCTGGAAGTGATGGTCGGCTGCTGATATCGATACAGTCCAGTCAAAATGGATGGAATTACATGGCAGGGATTCCGGAGAAAGCACTCATGACAAAAGCGGACCAAATCAAACAAGTCACGCTGGTCTTTACTTTGGCAACCATTGCCTTGGGACTGTTATTCGGGCTGGTTCTGGCCTATCGGAATAGTGCACCCGTATACAGATTGTTGGCCTCTTTTCGGGAACAAATCACCGATTCCTCAGGCAAACGGGGCAATGAATATGATTTTTTGGCAAGCCATATTAACAATCTCATTGCTAATAATGACTCACTTAAAAACGCCATGAATGAGCAGATTCCGTTATTGAGAGACGGTTTTATCAAACGTTTGTTAACCGGAGAAGTCTATACCTCACTTGAGTTGGAGGTTATATCATCCCAGGCGCACATTTCTCTTCATAGCAGCAAGGGCTTGGCAGGCTTAGTGAAGGTAAACGGATATGCCAATCTGGACAGTGAAGAAACTATCCATGAACTGGGTGTCGCGAGGCTGCTCATCAAACAGGTACTTACAGAGTGGAATGCGCAGCTGCTAATCACGGATTGGGGAACAGACCAGATCGCTTTTGCCTGTCCAGTGGATGAGAACCAACTGAATGAAGCTATAGGGAGATGTGAAAAAGAGCTGAACAGCTTGATGGAAGTAATCTACCGGGAGCATCGGATATCTACAACAATTGGCACAGGTGCAGCTTACGAGGTTTGGAATGATGCAGGACGTTCCTTTGACGAAGCCAAACAAGCTCTGGATTATGCCATTCATATGGGAACAGATCATCTGGTGAGATTTGAAGATACGATGAAGGAAAATGAAATGTTCTATTATCCGATTGAGTCTGAACAGCGCTTGCTGAACACGATCAAAGTCGGGGAGCCTGAAGAGGCGATACGTATTCTGGACCAATTATTTCTTCGTAATTTAGAGGAGCGGGAACTATCCTACGAGATGACACAGCAGTTCATCATGGAGCTGAAGGGGACTTTTCTGAAGCTGGACGAACCCAAATTCAAGCTGGATGCCTCCCTGCTGGAGGATTATAAATCTCGGTTGACATCCATTCAGATGACAGAAACGATTACTTCGCTGCGGGCAAAATTCAAACGGTTAACAGAAGACATCTGCGGTGATTTCCAGAGAAGAAGAGCAGGAGCACATGCGGATACTGTAAACGAAATGATTTGTTTTATCCAACATAATTATGGGGATGCAAACTTGACGATTTACCGGATTGCCGAGCACATGAGCAAGTCCGAGAAGTTTATATCCCAACTGTTCAAAGAACACACGGGAGAGAATCTTTCCGATTATGTAGAACGGGTACGCATTGATGCTGCCTCGAACTTGTTGCACTCCACTGGTCAGACCATTGATGAGATCGCGGAGGCCACCGGGTATAACAGTGCACATTCATTCCGCCGAGCTTTCAAGCGGGTACGCGGCATTTCTCCGAGTGTATTTCGGAAAATGGACGTTCATAGCGGTTAATGTAGGCTGTTTCTTGGGAACTATATTCGCTTTTTGTACTTTCTCAGCGTAACTGTACCTTTACGCATCCCCAGCGCAATCTTATGATTACTCAAAAAAGTAAGCGCTACCAAATTGAGCTGGAGTTCAGCACGATTGGGAGCCAAGAATGGGGGGATGATTCTGAGAACCACAATAACCAGTGAATCAAAGTCCGTGGAGAAACCAAGTAAAGCGTTTGCCTTGAAGCAAGCATTATCCAGAAGCTGGAGGCGACATTGGCAGCTATATCTGCTGATCCTGCCACCGATTGCTTACTTTATTATTTTCAAGTATGTACCCATGGTGAATGCGGTCCTGGCATTTAAAGATTACAACGTCATCAAGGGGATCTGGGGCAGTCCATGGGCCGGAACCAAGTATTTCGAATTGCTTTTCAAAAATCCGGCGTTTGTTATGCTGATCAAGAACACGCTCTACATTTCGTTTTACAGCCTGATCGTTGGTTTCCCGATTCCTATATTACTGGCGCTGGCGCTGAACGAAATTAAAAACATACGATTCAAAAAAACAGTACAAATGGTGACGTATGCTCCATATTTCATCTCTACCGTTGTTATGGTCTCCATCATTATGCTCTTTCTGTCTCCTAGGCTGGGTATTGTCAACACGATTGCAGGTGCCCTTGGTTTCGAAGCGGTGAATTTTCTCGGTGAGCCCGGGCTGTTTCGATCCATCTACGTATTCTCCGATGTGTGGCAGGGAATGGGGTACTCCGCAGTCATATATCTGGCTGCTCTGGCAGGTGTTGATCCATCCCTGTATGAAGCCGCCAAAGTGGACGGAGCCAACCGAATACAGAAAATCATTAATGTTGATCTGCCTGGACTACTTCCGGCAGCCGTCATCATTCTGATCCTGAGTGTAGGGAATATCATGGCTGTTGGGTTCGAAAAAATATATTTGCTGCAAAATCCGCTCAACCTGTCTGCTTCGGAGATCATCTCCACGTATGTCTATAAAATAGGATTGCTGAATGCCAATTACAGCTTCGCTACTGCAGTTGGCCTGTTCAACTCGGTGATTAACCTGACTCTGCTATTAATCGTAAACGCGGTCGCCAAGCGACTGTCCAATACAAGCTTATGGTAACGGGAGCGAAAGGAGGAGAACCAACCCATGCCTAACACACAGACAAATGCAGGTCGTTCGCGGATCAAGAGCAGTAGTACGATTCGTGAATCCTGGGGAGACCGCGTATTTATAACGGTTGTTTACTTCATGCTGACTGTAGTGCTGATTGCCGTGCTGTATCCCTTGATCTATATTGTGAGTTCTTCGCTCAGTAGCCCAGCTGCCGTCTCCTCGGGAAAAGTCTGGTTGTGGCCCATTGACCTGACGTTTGACGGTTACAAGTCTGTATTGCGCAATGATCAAGTCCTTACCGGTTATGCCAATTCCCTTTTCTATACAGCTTGCGGCACCTTCATCAGCGTGGCACTGACCATTATGATTGCTTATCCATTATCCAAAAAAACGTTTGTTGGCCGCAGCTCGTTAATGATGTTTATTACCTTCACCATGTTGTTTTCAGGCGGTTTGATCCCTACTTATCTGGTGGTCAAAACCATGGGACTGATTGGTACCCGCTGGGCGTTGCTGATTCCCAATGCCGTCTGGGTATGGCAAGTCATCATTGCCCGTACCTTTTTTCAGAATTCGATACCGGAAGAGTTGTCCGAAGCAGCAGACATCGATGGCTGCAGTGACATCCGATTCATCTACAGTATTATCCTGCCACTCGCCAAACCGATTATCGCCGTGTTGTCACTTATGTACGCTGTCGGTCAGTGGAATGCATACTTTGACGCCCTCATTTATCTAAAATCACAGTCGCTCTATCCGCTACAGCTGATATTGCGCAGTATTCTTATTCTGAACAGCAGTACAGGGAACATGGATGCATCGGAAATGATTAAACAGCAGCAGATGGCTGAACTCATGAAGTATTCGTTAATTGTCATGGCCAGCTTGCCGGTTCTGATCATCTATCCTTTTGTTCAACGGTATTTTGTGCAAGGCATGCTGATTGGCTCAGTCAAAGGATAAGTTCATTTCTATCTATATGTGAGGGAGAGGATTGTATTGAAAAAAGCTGGATTCATCATTCTTGCCTGTATGCTGTTTACCTCGTTGGTACTTGCCGGATGCTCGAGTTCTAATAAAGGGAACGGGGAAGGCAGTGATCCGTCAGGCAAGACAGCCATTAATGTATTTGCTCACCAGGGTTCGGATACCAACCTGTCCACAAACAAATTCACGAAGAAAATGGAAGAGAAGTTTGATATTCAGTTCAACTGGACCACGGTTCCATTCGACGGTGCAGCGGAGAAAAGACAGATTTCACTGGCTTCCGGTGATTATCCGGACCTGTATCTGCTTATCCCTTGGGTAGATCGTTTCTCCCAGACAGACTTGTTGAAGTTTGGTCAACAGGGGGTTATTTTGCCGCTGAATGATCTGATTGAGGAGCATGCTCCCAATATAAAAAAAGTGCTTGAAAGCAATGACTATTATCGGGCCATGAACACCGCTCCAGACGGAAATATCTACGGTCTGACGGGGCTGAATGAATGTTTTCACTGTTCATACCCGAACAAGATGTGGGTCAACACCAAATGGATGGAACAACTGGGCCTGACCGAACCCACGACGACAGAAGAATTTAAGGAAATGCTTCGGGCATTTAAAACGAAAGACCCGAACGGGAACGGCAAAGCCGACGAAGTACCTCTAAGCGGTTCGACTGAAAATTTCGGTGTGCACATTATTCCGTACTTGATGAACGGTTTTATCTATGACGACGATCGGAATTATCTGATTGTCAATCAGGGGAAAGTGGAGACCGTAGTGAACAAACCGGAGTGGAAAGAAGGACTTGCCTATATTAAATCCCTGTACGATGAAGGGTTGATTGATCCAGGGGCTTTTACTCAAAATGTCGGGGCCTTCAAAAAAATTGGCGATAACGCCGACGCACAGCTTCTGGGTGCCGGGGCAGCCATGCATCCATCGTTATTCGTAACGACTGCCGAAGGTTCACCTTACGGGAATGATTACAATCCCATCCCTCCATTGAAGGGACCCCATGCTGCTTATGCTACGTACAACTATCCGATTGATCCCGGAGCGTCCTTTGTACTGACAAACAAAGCCAGTGAGGAAACGCAGATCGCGGCTATAAAGCTGCTGGATTATTTCTACACCCAGGAAGGAACCATGGCTTCTTATCTGGGAGAGGAGGGCACAAGCTGGCGTAAACCACAGGAAGGCGAAGTGGCGCTCAATGATCAGGTAGAACCGCTCTATAAAGCCATTCCTCTTCCTTCCGGAGAAGAACCTCGTAACGATAGCTGGGCTGCATTGAGTCAGTACAATCATCATCGTGCATATCGGGACGCAGAAGTGCAGGGAACAGACATCTATGCCAATGATGGTTATGAGCGACGGCTCTATGAGGCGACATTGTTAATGGAGGGCAAGGAACCGAAAGAGGTTTTCCCTCATTGGGCATTGTGGGTAGATCCGTCCCTTGCTGATGAAGCCAGCATGATGCAGACCAATCTCAAGGATTACATCGATCAGAACGCCCTGCAATTTATTACAGGCGCCAAAAGTCTGGATAAGGATTGGGATGAATATGTGAAAGGCCTAGAGGGACTGAACATTAATCGATATCTGGAGATTATGCAATCTTCCTATGATACTTCTTCAGTTACCAAATAATTAGCCGTAGTTGAATGTATTTGTACATGCAAATGTTCCCGGTTCGCAGTCAACATATGCGAGCCGGGAACGTTTTTTTGATATAGATTAAATCGTAAATTTCAATGCATCCTTCTTAAAATTCTATGATTGAAGCTGTCCTGCAAGCCAAATATTCACAGGACAGCTTCAACGGTTCGCGCATTCCCTTGGTTTAGTACATGCGATATCTTCCGCTTAGAGCCAGCATACTGAAAAAATACAGACAATTGTCGTAATAACGTCGTTCTCCCAGACGCAGAGGTGTGTTCCAGAACTTGCGAACGAACGAGTCAGCATGTGGACCGTCCGCAGCCAGTGAAGCCATGGCATTGGTAGCCAGTAAACCTACAGGATGCAGTGAAGGTTCGTCAAAAGGTTCACCCTCAATAGTATAACGACGATAATCGGAAACTTCGATATCACTGAAGAAGGACTGAATCCGATTGGATTGATCGATCTGCCATTGATCCTTGCGGAACCATTCCCAGTCCAGCGCTATATTCGCAGCAACACGGTAGGCATCACTGTAAAAATGTCTGAAATCACCATGCGGCTGTATTGGAGCCGGAGAGCCGTCATAGTTCGCATATTCAGGTGAAAGTCCGGTTACGGGATGGCAGGTTGTATGCAGATAAGCCCGACTAGCAGACGCCGCTTCTTTCCAAAAAGACTGATCTTCTTCATCCGCATATTTCGCGAATAGTTCATAAAAATGAGGCAGATGGTAGGACGGATCGCTAAACGGTGTTTCTGGAATGAATTTGATCAGTTTTGTTTCCGGGTCCCACATGGGGTCACCTTCGCCGTCTTCGCCCTGATGAATACAGGCACGAAGGATCTTGCGGGCTTGTGCCTTGTAATCATAAGGTTCAGCGCCATCGCCCCAGCGGTTGGAAGCAAAAAAAAGTGCTAGGGCAAAAAACTCCTCACCATCAGGAGCAGGACCTTGTGAGAGTCGGGTTCCGTCAGGCTTGCAATGCCAGGCAAAATAATCTTTATAACGTCCCGCTTTATGTTGCATAAACGTGTGTGAGAAATTCCAGAGTCGATCAAATTCTTCTTTTTTGTCCATCTGAACAGCCATCATCATGCCATAGGACATGCCCTCGGATCGAACATCGAGATTACCGGTGTCCAGCAAATATCCCTTATCCTCATCCATGGGGTAATATATTCGAGTATTTTCATCGCCATAAAATAGCTCGTTCCATGTTTCTTCCAATCTATTCATGATCTCATTCTCATCGTAGCCTAGCTTCAGAAACAGATTTGTATATGTACCCGTATCCCGCGCGCCTTGACCCGTGATATTCATTAGTATCCTCCTTCATCCATGCGGTTTTTAAAATTATAACATGGAAATAGTATACAAATTAAAGCGTTTACATGAAAAATTATAGGTGTTCTGATCTGCATGTCATTGTACTCAACTTAAAATGATATATTGGTTAAAATCCTATACTTTGTCAGGTTGTTGTAAAATTATGTAAGGGATACACTTTGGGAGAAGGATCACATCCGATCTAATAATAATACAAGCTGTGATCCTTTAAATGTTGTTTGAGGATGGTCAGAATCTAACCGGAAGGATGTGATGATGATTTATGCTCCAGGATTCAGGAGATGCAGGTGAAAACACGGAATTCACTGCACCGCGCGATCCAGTTGGAGTGACAGCGTCGGCAGTCAAGCCCGCAATTGACTTTGAATCACATGGATATCGCGACATGATTGGCCGATCTCTTCTGAACAAAGGAAATAATGTCAGATTAAAACGAGCCATTGAGAAGGCAAAAAACGGCGAACCTGTCGTTATCGCTTATATTGGAGGCTCCATTACCCATGGTGCTGGTGCAGTACCTATTCATCTCCAAAGTTACGCTTATCGGTCGTATGAGTCGTTCAAGTTTATGTTTGCGCTTTCAAAAGATAGTCCGATTCATCTGATTAAAGCAGGTGTGGGTGGAACTCCTTCAGAACTGGGGATTGTACGTTATGATCGTGATGTGCTGAGGGGAGGTGCCGTTCAGCCGGATGTTGTCATAATCGAATTCGCAGTCAATGACGCAGATGATGAAACCCAAGGTAAATGTTATGAGAGTCTGGTACTCAAAGCACTTACTGCCGATAACAAGCCAGCGGTCATCTTGTTATTCAGTGTATTCGAAAATGACTGGAATCTACAGGATCGTCTCGCTCCGGTAGGCTGGCATTATGATCTGCCAATGGTAAGTGTGAAAGATGCTGTCGTAGATCAGTTCAACAAGACAAAAGGTGAAGGCAACGTTATTTCCAAAAAGCAATTTTTCCATGATATATATCATCCAACTAACATAGGGCATCGAATTATGGCCGATTGTTTGGAATATTTGTTCGACGTGACGAATCGTTCTGAGTGGGATGAGAAAGATCATGATATTGAAAAAGCTCCGCTAATTGGAAATGAATTTGTTAATGTGAAGCTGTTGGATCGGAAAAACGGCAATAATATTGCTCGAATCCATGCAGGCTCTTTTTGTAAAACGGACACGGATCTGCAGATGGCTGAGATGGATGCTCATGACTATGGTACTCCTCAGTTCCCCAACAACTGGATGCGTACAGGAGAGGGAGAAGAGGATCAGAGCAGCTTTCGAATAAGTTTGCAGTGCAAACGCCTCATTCTGATCTTCAAGGATTCTGGTAACGACGAATTCGGAACCGCACATATCAAGGTAGATGGGGTATTCGTCCAAAAGGTCGATCCGCGTCAAGTGAACTGGACCCATTGCCATGCCACACTTCTGGTTAACGAAGAGCATGTGGGGGAGCACTCCATCGAGATCGAAATGGCGGAAGGTCACGAACATAAATGCTTCACCATTCTGGGTTTTGGCTATGTGGATTAACTGAAGACTGATAGTCACTCATATGTTCGGAGGAAAAGAGAATGGAATTGATATCACCAGCAGTAACGGGATATGACCAGTATCGGGAGAATATACCACGTGGAGTTATGGAGACGGTAGAATATCCTTCCACCACGGTTGGCAATTCCCGTAAAGCGATGGTGTACACCCCACCAGAATTTTCTTCGACAACGATGTATCCTGTACTTTTTCTTTTACATGGTATTGGTGGAGACGAAACCGAATGGCATACTCACGGTTCTCCGCAAATTATTCTCGATAATCTGTACAACGATAACTTGCTTGAGCCGATGGTTATTGTTTTCCCCAACGGTCGCGCAATGTCGAATGACCGAGCCGAAGGAGACCTGTTTGAACCTGAGAAAATCAAAGCATTTAAACGGTTTGAATCCGATCTGCTCAACGATTTGATACCTTACATGGAGTCGAATTACCCTTTGCATAAAAGCCGGGATAAAAGGGCGATTGCTGGTTTATCCATGGGTGGAGGTCAATCCTTAAATATCGGATTAAGTAATTTAGACCATTTTGCATGGATCGGTGCTTTCTCCGCAGCTCCAAACACCAGAAGTCCGGAGTTACTTGTGCCCGATCTTTCGAAAGCGCCTTCATTACTCTCGCTGTTGTGGATCTCTTGCGGTGTACAGGACAATCTTATAGAGATTAGTCTTGGGGTTCACCGATATTTGGCTCAACACGGAGTACCCCATATCTGGCATGAGGAAAGTGGAGGACATGATTGGCCCGTATGGAAGAACGATCTGTATCTGTTTTCGCAACGTCTTTTCAAGTGAATTTGCTGAAGAACATTCATATCGGATTCTAGCATCAACCAAATCTATTAAAATATCAGGAGGTATTATTCTATGTTCAAATTCGGCAAAAAATTAATGACTGTTGTTCTTGCAGCTTCCATGAGTTTTGGTGTCTTTGCAGCAACATCCAGCGCTGCAACAGATTATTGGCAGAATTGGACAGATGGTGGAGGAACAGTCAACGCCGTTAACGGATCAGGAGGGAATTACAGCGTGAGTTGGCAAAATACCGGGAACTTTGTTGTCGGGAAAGGGTGGACATATGGCACACCTAATCGGGTAGTCAATTACAACGCCGGTGTGTTCGCTCCTTCAGGTAACGGCTATCTCACCTTCTATGGTTGGACTCGAAACGCTTTAATTGAATATTACGTGGTGGATAGCTGGGGAACGTATCGTCCGACCGGAACGTATAAGGGCACGATGACTAGTGATGGTGGCACATATGATATCTATACAACGATGAGATACAATGCACCTTCCATTGATGGTACGCAGACTTTCCCTCAGTATTGGAGTGTTAGACAGTCCAAGAGACCGACTGGTGTCAATTCTACCATTACGTTCAGCAATCATGTGAATGCATGGGCGAGCAAAGGGATGTACCTTGGAAATAGTTGGTCCTATCAGGTGATGGCAACAGAGGGTTATCAAAGCAGCGGTAACGCAAATGTGACGGTTTGGTAAAAATGATGTAATGCCGTTCAACGTCTGCACCTGCATTTGAATTCAATTTTCCGGACGCGTTGAGGAACGTTATTCACCAGATCTAACGGACCTCGACGTTGCCGGATTTAAGCTTAGCAAAGGAGAATAATTGAATGAGGAAGCTGGTATGGTTAACTTTAATCGCTATAGTTGTTAGTCTAAGTGCTTGTTCAGCAAGTAATACCAAATTAAACGATGACCTGGTATTTGTCGAAGGGGGAGCCTTCAAGAGCAGTAAGCCGAGTCAGATTGATAGGAATGAAACGCTGGATTCCTTCTATATTGGCAAATACGAAGTAACTCAAAAAGAATGGATGGAGGTTATGGGGGAAAACCCTTCTGGCTTCAAGGGAGATGACCTGCCTGTTGAAATGGTCAGCTGGTATGACGCAGTGGAATACTGTAATCAAAAAAGTATAAAAGAAAACCTGAAACCTTATTACAATATAGACAAGGACAACCAGGACACGAATAATCAGAATGAAAACGACAATATAAAATGGAATGTAACGATCAACGAGGATGCCAACGGTTACCGTTTACCCACAGAGGCAGAATGGGAATACGCTGCAAGCGGAGGGCAAAAGAGCTTAAATTACACATACAGTGGAAGTAATAATCCTGATGAAGTTGCTTGGTACTGGATAAATGCCGGCGACAACATTCTGACGGGTGACTGGAGCTGGCCCGCTATTGAGAGCAACCGTAATCAAACCAAAAAAGTCGGAACTCAGAAGGCGAATGAGTTAGGAATCTATGATATGTCTGGGAATGTGAGAGAATGGTGCTGGGACTGGTACAGTGATTCGGAGAGTCCAAATCAAACTTGGCGAGTTGTGAAAGGCGGAGGCTGGATCGGCGGTGTTAATAACAATGAAATATCATTTCGAGGCAAATTTGATGCAAATGGTTTTGGTCCCGATCAAGGATTCCGTATTGTACGTGGAGAATGAAAAATCTTTTTCCTGACAGTAGATTACTTCTGAGCTAAACCTATACTTTGTCGGGTGAAAACCTATAGTTTATCAGGTTGTTGTACCAAAATGTAAGCGTTACACTTGAATTGTTATCCGGCGCTTCGCTACAATCGGAGCGTTCTAATCGTACGGTCTGATGAAACCATTTCCTATGTTCTTGATTATTGACGATGAGACTGGTGGAAAATTTGTTCTCCAAGTTGTGCGAGCAGACAACAATCCTGCTGTTGTTCTGCTGTTTAGCGTTTTCACAGCAACTGGAATCTACCCATAGATATAGATAAAATACATGCAGCTGATCAAGGATAAAAGAGAGGTGAGCTAATGTACAAGGTCATTGTCGCGGATGATGAGCCATTTATGCTAGAAGGATGGAGAACGATGATTGACTGGCGAGCTTGTGGATATGAACTCTGTGGAACGGCAACGGATGGGGAGGAAGCACTTGCTTTATTTAACTCGGTTGAACCGGATCTTGTCGTCACGGATATTCAAATGCCTGTTATGGATGGTCTTGGTTTGATTCACACCTTGCGAGAAGATCTCGCCTACACCTCTAAAATTGTTATCGTTACAGGATACTCGGATTTTAATTACGCGAAGCAAGCCATACGGTATCAGGTCGATCAGTATGTGCTTAAACCTCTTGTTCCCGAGGAGATTCATCAAATCCTTATGGAAATGATCGAACCTCTGGACAAACGCAGAAATGAGCAAAAACAGCAAAATGGAGTCATGGTTACAGATGAAGCCTATGAAAATCATCTTCATGAATATCGAATAAGCGAAGAATATGATTTAGAGCAAATGATGAACATCTCCAAAGAGATCTTGGCGTTTATTGAGGCAGAAAATACGTATTCTATCGATATTGCAGTGAGTGCACTGCTAGAGAAAAGTGAAAAAGCAGAGGTTTCGTTGGAATGGATACATCATGTCATTCGATATATCCATGGGGAGTTGCTACGAAAATATGGAAAAAGAGAGGATTGCAGAGAAATACTATGTGCAAAAGAATGGCATGAGGCTGTGAGTTGGTCTTCCGGCACATTGCAAGATCTGTGTGTTCGACTGTCCGAGCAACTTTCCCAGTCTGAATTGAAGCAAAAGACGGGTACAGGAGGGCTTGTTGCAGAAGCAGTGAATGAATTGAAGCAACACTATCGAAGTAAAATTAAATTACAAGATGTGGCTAATCGTATTCACGTTAATTCTGCCTACCTGGGTCAACAGTTCAAGCGGGAGATGGGGGTCAGTTTCAGCGACTATGTGCACCAGCTTCGTGTTGAGGAGGCACGTAAACTCCTGCGACGTACCAATATGAAGATCACTGACATTGCATTCAGGCTAGGATATCATGATGCTGAATATTTCACCCAAAAGTTCAGAGCGCATACAGGGGAGCTTCCGTCAGTCTATAAAAACAAAAACCAAGGGTGATTATATGCGTCATAAATTCTGGATGTTCAGTAAGGTTAATGATATTCCTCTCCGATCCAAATTTCTGCTTATTTATGTACTTAGTATTCTCCTTCCTGTAATAACGATTAATATCTTCTTTTATGAACGAACCTCTGCGGATATCAAGATTAGAGAACAGGAAAATCTGCGTAAATCCATCGACAGGGCTGCGGGGGAACTGCTAGGCATGATTGATGAGAGCGTTGCCCTGAGCCGAATTATTGCAGCAGATGATTCGCTCTATGAGGCACTGGATCGGACCTATCACTCCCCCGTGGATTATTACAACGTCTACCATGCATTCCTGCGAGATAAATTAACACGGTATATGTCAGCGAATATTCTGGAGGTGCGTATCTATACGGATAACGATACCATTCAGACGGGCAGTCATTATATCGTGATGAAAGACAAGAATGTACTCCCTGGATTGAAACAGCTGAAATCCACCAGTGGAGGCATTCTTGTCGTTGATTATATTGAGCCTTCCGGATTTAACGCGGGAAGACGGATCAGTGTGATTGGCAAAATGGATACCTATACTTCCTATGCCAATTACAACAAGTATTCCAAGATTGATCTGGAACTTAGCCGGGTGTACAGCATTTTAAATCGTGAATCAGACAGTCTTCAGCTGCGTCTGGTGGACAGCAACAATCGAACTGTCGTTTCAAGTGGGGAGTTCAGCGAAACCGACTTATCCCCCCTTGATAATGAATCAATGCTCAAGGAATCTGGAGATTCTGCTTACACGCTCGAAAAATCGTTGGGGAATCTAGCCTACCTAAAGGGTTGGAAATTGATTGGAGTTGCCGATACGCGTCACCTTGACCATCTTTTGCAAGAAGCCTTTAAATCAATTCTGGGGTTGCTTGCATTAAGTATCGTGGTCCCCTCTGTATTGATCTACATTATTTTGCGTTCCTACCACTATCGGATTCGCAAGTTATCCAGGCATATGGAGAAGGTTCGTAACGAACGATTCGATCTCATTGAAATTCACGAAGGCCGCGACGAAATTGGCGGGCTTATTCGTACATTTAACATCATGATTGGTAAAATTCATACGCTGATTAATGATGTATATAAACTGGAAATCCGTCAAAAAGATCTGGAGCTGGATCAAGTGAGGACTGAATTGTCGATGCTCCAGAGTCAGATGAATCCCCATTTTTTATTTAACACATTGAATGCTTTGCTGGTCGTTAGTACGAAGAATGGATATACGGAAGTCATTGAGATTATTAAAAGTCTGTCCAAACTGATGCGACAGTTGCTCAGTCATTCTGACAATCTGATTCCTTTGCAAGAAGAGCTGGAATTTACGAATCTTTATCTCCAGATTGAGAAGTTTCGCTTTGGAGAGCTGTTTGATTACACCTTTGAGGTTGATCCTGATGCAGCTTCGTTGCTTATTCCCCGTATGAGTATTCAACCGCTCGTCGAAAATGCATGCAAACACGGCTTGCAGGCGCGAAAAAATGGAAGAGAGATCAAGATAACTGCGAGACGAAATGCTTCTGAACTGGTTATTCAGGTGATCGATAATGGAATCGGTATGGATGCAGGGAGACTAACCGAACTCCTGCGAGATATTCGTTCTGAAAGACCCAGGAACGGCGAGCACGTAGGACTCCGTAATGTCTACCGCAGGTTGGAACTCTTTTATGAGGGAAATGCGATATTTGATCTAAGCAGTGTACCCGGAAAGGAAACCATTGCAGGGTACCGTATACCGATCTCCAAGCTGGAACAGAGGAAATAGGAGGTAAACTCTCATGTATAAAGTACTGTTAGTCGATGATGAACCGTATGCCATTGAAGGGTTACAGCTTCTGATCAATTGGGAAAAGTATGGTTTCGAAATCAGAGGCGTGTGCGCCAACGGTGAGGAAGCCATTCGGATGATGGAACAAGATCGACCTGATCTCGTGGTGACAGACATTCGTATGCCTGTCATGAATGGGCTGGAACTCGTAGAAGAAGCACGACGATTGGAGCATGAATCTGTGCTGTTTGTCATCACGAGTGGATACAGTGACTTTAATTATGCCAGACAAGCTATTCGATTAGGTGTCTCCAACTATCTAACCAAACCCGTTGACAGTACAGAAGCAGAGGATATGTTGGTCCGTCTCCGTGTGCAATTGCAGGAGCGTGAGAACCAGGAGCGCATTCGGGAACATGCAAACGAGCAAAGGATCAAAGCATTTTTGTCCGTACTGATTAAGGATAAGCAGAATATATCGGAGCAGGAGATGTCAGAAATCCTTCCTCATTTAAACAAGTCCCATTGGGCATACCTGCGGATAGCTTTTCAGGGAGATATTCAGGAAGCCTGTTCAGTAGCCGAGCAAACGGCTGATGTAAAAACTTGTTGTTATGTGATAGACAAAACAAGAGACTCATTGGGGCTTATATGGGGGGAACAATTGAATGATAGAAATGAGAAGACTGAAGTAATTAAAGCCTTTGCCCAACGTTTGATGAGCAACATGCAAAATAACGGCTGCGAAGATATTCATATCGCGGTTGGTTTAACGGTCAACAAACTGGAGCATTTATCTGAATCCTTCCGCTCCGCTCAGGAAGTTGGGCGTTATTTGTTTTTTAATCAAGAGCGTCTTTTGATTGCCGAAGAAATTCAGCTGGAGAATTGGCAGTTTGATCCGGAAACACTGTCAGAGGTGGACCATATTAGCGAATTGCTTGAAAACGGTTCTGTAGAGGAACTCTCGAGTTCCATTCGTGGTGCCTTTGAACTGTTTATACAGATGAAGGCTGCCCCAGAGATTGTACATATTTTCTCTACTCACATTATATTCCGCGGACTGTCCCTGTGTAGAGAACTAGGAGGAGAACCTAATGCTCTAATGAATGAATTGGCAAGCGGAATTCTGGAGAAGGGCCATCGAAACATAGAAGAGGTTGCTAACAATCTGGAACATTTCTGTTTGCAATGCAAGGCAGAACTGGCTATTTTCCGGGAGAGGCAACTTGGTGGCATCCAGGCGACGGTTGCTGAATATGTGCAGATGCATTACAGAGAGACATTTACGATTCAGGAGCTTGCAGAACGATTCTACGTGAACCCTGTCCATTTAGGGCAATCCTTTTTGCGAAAGTATGGCAAGGGTGTCATCGAGGTAGTACATGATCTAAGAATGGAAGAAGCGAAGCGTCTCCTCCAGCAGACGAATCAAACATCAAGTGCGATTGCAGAGCAGGTAGGGTACCGCAGTTACCAGCATTTTCTCAGACACTTCGAAAAACGAACAGCCATGAAACCTTTAGAATACAGGCAAAAGTATGCGAATTGATCCATGAAAAAGAAGAACCCCTCCTGAATAAGACCTACAATTACAGGGGGGTAGACCTTAAATGTATATATTTTGTAACCGCATACATTTCTTCATACTAAAAACAGTAAGACATACCACTTCCAAGGAGGGCAAGTACATGGGGGGACTTAAGAAAAAGAAGCTTTGGGGTTCCGTATCACTCGTTCTGGCTTTGAGTTTGGCACTTGCAGGATGCAGCGGTGACAATGAGAAAACGACTACAAAGGATGGGAAAGAGGTACTGAACATCACGGCCTTTATCGGAACGCCAAATCAGGCACCAGCTAAAGATAACCGAATCTACAAGAAGATCCAGGATGAACTCGGCGTCAATCTTGAGATGGAGTTTCTTGTGGGTGATCTTCAACAGAAGCTCGGCGTTATGATTGCCGGTGGCGATTTCCCTGACTTGATCACAGCAGATACCAAATTGGTATCAGCCGGTGCGGTTATTCCGCTCGAAGATCTCATTGAAGAGCATGCACCTAATCTAAAGAAACATTTCGGTAAAGACTGGAACCGGATGAAAGACTCCAGTGATGGACATATTTACTGGTTGCCTAACTATGGTGTGTATACAGGGGAGTTCATTAGTAACTATTATTCTGGTCCTGCATTCTGGATTCAAAAGTCCATACTGAAGGATGCCGGGTACCCGACTCCTAAAACGTTGGATGATTTCACAAAGTTGATCCGTGATTATGCAGCCAAGAATCCAACGATTGATGGTCAACCGACGATTGGTTTCACTACATTGGCTTCAGACTGGCGGACGTTCCCTTTGCTTAACCCACCTGAACATCTTACGGGTCACCCCAATGACGGGGGCGTAGTCGTAGATGATAGTGGAGTCGCAACCGTTTTTGCCGACAAAGATATCTCCAAACGGTATTATAAAGAATTAAACAATCTGTATAATGAGGGATTGCTGGATAAAGAAGCCTTTGTTCAGAACTATGATCAATATTTGGCCAAAATTTCTTCGGGACGTGTGCTTAGTATGTTCGACCAGCACTGGAATTTCCAAGCCGGCGAAGACCCACTCGTAGCACAGGGGAAAATTGGCCAGACATACGTAGGCTTCCCGCTTGTCTATGATACAAGTATCACAGATCATTATCTGGATCGTCCGGTCATTAACTTGAACAATGGTTTTGGTATCAGTAAAGATGCCGAAGACCCTGTCGCACTCATCAAATTCCTCGATAAGCTTATGGACGAGAAGTACCAGAAGCTCTTGTCATGGGGTGAAGAGGGTGTAGACTATCAAGTGAATGAAGAGGGAAGATTCTATCGTACACCAGAGCAACGGACAGAGCAGGATGACCCGGCATGGAGATTGGTTAACAAAGCTGAAGGTTTCTACGCTGCTGCACCGAAGCTCGAAGGAACATTTGAAGATGGCAATGCAATTGGAGCGATCAACCAACCTGAGGAATTCTATGACAACCTCAAACCGGAAGATAAAGAACTTCTGGATGCATACGGCTTCAAAACGTGGAGTGACTTCTTCTCTCCTGCACCAGAAAATCCAGTGTACTATCCAGCATGGCAGGTCGATCTGAAAGAAGGCTCTGATGCTGCGGTAGCGAACAAACAAATGACAGACACTTCATTGAAATTCTTGCCTAAAGCAATCATGTCAAAACCGAATGAGTTCGATAACATTTGGACTGAATATGTAGACGCTTACAAGAAGATCGATGTCAAATCGTATGAAGATCGGATTAATGAACAACTGAAATGGAGAATCGAGAACTGGTCTGTTAAATAAAAAATGCGGCAATGATTCTCTCGGAAGGTACCAACCAAAGGATTACTCAGGCGAGTGCCTTCCGAGGACATCATGCTTAAAGTCGCTGCAAGCCAATAGGAGGAGTGAAAGATGGCGAACACGCCTGGAGCCATACCAGAGCAAACTACCCGTACAGTCGTTACCAAAGCACCACTGTTAAAACGATTGCGCGGACAAAGACAACTCATGTTCATGTCATTGCCCATCGTTGCGTACATTCTCGTATTCTCGTATTATCCCATTTGGGGCTGGGTTATGGCCTTTCAGAATTACAGTCCTGCGAAAAGTTTCACGCAGCAGGAATGGGTCGGGCTCAAACACTTTAAGTTTTTGCTAACAGACGATGCATTTCTTAACGTGCTTCGTAATACCATTGCGATGAGCGTCATCAATATGGTGCTCGGATTTGCGACAGCCATTATATTTGCCATTTTACTTAATGAGATCAAACATAAGTTATATAAACGAACCATTCAAACAATATCGTATTTACCTCACTTTCTCTCATGGATTATTGTGACAGGTATCGTAGCAAGTTCACTATCTGTAGATGGTGGGATTGTGAATGTGGTACTCATGAAGCTGCATATCATTCAAGAACCTATCATGTGGCTTAGCGTTCCGGAATACTTCTGGGGCATTGTAGGCGCATCCCATGTATGGAAAGAAGTTGGCTGGAATGCCATTATTTATTTGGCGGCCATCACGTCTATCGATCCTTCCCTCTATGAAGCGGCAGAGATTGATGGTGCGAACCGATATAAGAAAATGCTGTATGTGACCTTACCCGGAATCAAATCCATTGTTATCATTTTGCTGATCATGAATATGGGCTGGATTTTGGAAGCTGGATTCGAGGTTCAGTATCTGTTAGGTAATGGTGTGGTTGTCGACTGGTCACAGACGATAGATATATTTGTCCTGAAGTACGGACTACAGATCGGGAATTATTCTTTGGCTACTGCGGCAGGTATCTTCAAAACAGTAGTTAGTATCACGCTGATCTTTGCGGCGAATTCAATTTCCAAACGGCTCGGGGAAGACCGATTAATATAAGGGGGACTAGAGATGGGAATCAATAAATCTCGGCTTGAACCGATTGTCTTCCATACGTTAAATGGTATACTGATGATCGCAATCGCGATTGTTACCCTGTATCCGTTTGTGAATACACTCGCCGTATCATTCAATGCCGGTAATGACACCATCCGGGGTGGGATTTATCTGTGGCCTCGGGTATGGACAGATCAAAACTACAGAGCAGTATTTGCAGGAGGGACCATCTTCAGCGCCTTTGGTATATCTGTGGCGAGAACGGTTTTGGGGACAGTTTTAAGTCTATTCTTAACCTCCATGCTGGCTTACACACTAAGCCGAAAAGATTATATATTACGAAAGCCCATTACCATTACAGTTGTTCTTACGATGTATTTTAGTGCAGGTCTTATTCCAACTTACTTCCTAATGAAAGATTTGCATTTGTTAAACAACTTCCTGGTGTACATTATTCCTGGGCTGATCAGTGCCTTTAATATGATTGTTATTAGAACTTATATCCAGACACTACCCGAGGGATTGATCGAATCCGCCAAAATCGATGGTGCTGGAGATTTCAGAACATTCATTTCCATTATTCTACCGCTGTGCCAACCGGTTCTTGCTACTGTTGCACTGTTCATTGCAGTCGGTCAATGGAATTCTTGGTTTGATACGTTTCTGTATGCATCTTCCAAACAAAACCTAAGCACGCTGCAATATGAGTTGATGAAACTATTATCATCTTCTATGAATTCCAACAGCAGTGCAGCCGTTGCCAATGGTGCAGATCTTGGTGCTGCGCGTAACATGGTCACACCTGTATCTATTCGGGCAGCGATTACGATTGTTGCGGCATTACCCATCTTAGTCGTATATCCATTTTTGCAGAAGTATTTCGTTCATGGCTTGCAGCTTGGAGGGGTAAAAGAGTAAACTTAATGCAGTTCCAGATAACCGATCAAAAACGGTCACTAGGTGACCGTTTTTTTATGTTTTTTTAAACGGCGGACCGTAGTATGTCAATTGCACACGAATCTAACTTATTCAATAATGTTGTTGACAATTAAATTAAAGTTACTATAATTTATATTTACTTGATTCACCAGTCAGTCTTTTTTCAGGGTGCCACTGCGCGCGAAAGCCCTATATCAAGAACTGTCCACAGCGCCTGACCATCCCGAGCTCTTACCATTTTATCAAGGAGACTGAAGAGAAAATGAAAGTATTAATTGTGGAAGACTCCATTTTCGTACAGAAATTACTTACAAAGCTGATTGTTGATCATATTCCAGAATGCGAGATTCAGATTGCTAACAATGGAGAGCAAGGATACAACCTATTCAAGGAATTTCAACCTGATTTTATAACCACCGACCTGCTGATGCCTGGTTTGAACGGACAAGAAATGCTTCGAATGATTCGAGAAACGGATAGCAAAGTCAAAATTATTATCTTATCTGCAGATATTCAGAAGACAACTAGGGACGAAGTTGAAATGCTGGGCATTTCTGGCTTCCTGAACAAACCGTTAACCGCAGAGAAGGCAACTACCATGATTCAACTGATTCAGGTGGCCTATCATGCTGAATGATTTACAGAAGGATTTGCTGACTGAACTTGTGAACGTTTACGTGGGACAAGCGGCTAACATGTTGTCAGAGATTGTAGACAAGCGTATCGTTTTGAATATTCCGGAAGTGGAACTAATCTCCATATCCGATGTTGATCCTGGAGATCGAAGATACAACATTTTCTTCAGTGAAGGTCACCTGTTTAGATCATCCTTACAGTTTGGATACGAATTTCAGGGAAAAGCATTTCTGATGTTTCCTGTTGAGCAGGCTAAAGTATTGGCAAATATATGTCTTGGAGAACTGGGTGAGAGCGTTATACCAAACGATCCGAACCTGATGGACACGGATTTGGACGTTTTGAAGGAAGTTAGTAATGTCCTGCTTAACGCCATTATTGGAGAATTCGGTAATTTCCTGGAGATGAAACTGGAATACGTCCTGCCTGATATTGAACTGATCTATGTCACCAATTCCGATCAACAAATATTGCTTCAGAATGAAGTTTATGTCCTGGTTTTACATACCTCATTTTTACTTGCCGATACGGATGTGACAGGTATCATTGTCATAGCATTAAGTATGAACTCCATATCGAGTCTGCTGGCCAAAATGGACGCTTTGTTGGAGGCGGACAATGGATAATCTCATTTCGCAAGCTTTGAACAAAGCCCATATGGGAATAATGATCGTGGACAGACATTTGAAAATTGTTGTGTGGAATGCCTGGTTGGAACGTTTTACTGGCAAAAATGCAGAAGAGGTAATAGGCTTGAATCTGCTTGAGGTCTGCCCGCGGTTTAAGTCGAACATGTATCTAAATATTTTGCAAAATGCGCTGTATCATGGACAGAGCAGATTTTGCTCAAGCGCTTTACATAAGGCATTCATTCTTCCTAATGACGGAGAGGATGGGCAACTATACAGACAAAATATGCATGTTGAACCACTCTATCATGAAGATCGCAGTTATGCCCTTATTCAGATTACAGACATGACAAACACAAACACCCGGGTATATAAACTTAAAAATCTGATTAAAGAACTGGAGACGGAGTACGCCAAAATCAAAATCTCCGAGAAAATCAGCAAACATTTGTCTTTGCATGATCCACTTACAGGTCTGCCTAATCGTCTTGCTTATAATGACCGTCTTGCCTGGGCTATCAGTCATGCTCAAAGAAACCATAATAAACTTGCCATTATGTTTGTGGATGCTGATGGGTTTAAACAAGTGAATGATACATATGGACACCATGTTGGTGATCAAGTGTTGCTGGAGATGGCAAAGCGATTAAGCGAAACGATTCCAAGTACGGACACAGTAGCACGGCTTGGCGGGGACGAATTCATCATTTTAAGCCACCTGAAAGATGATCACGATGCTGAAATTATCGCTAAAAGATTGGAAGCTGCATTCAGTACCCATTTCAAAATTGCCGGAAACTATATCAACCTTTCGATGAGTATTGGTATCAGCCTATTTCCCAAGCATGGACAGGAGCCTTCCGAACTTCTGAGACATGCGGATGGAGCCATGTACAAGATTAAAAAGAATGGCAAGAATGGTTACGGAATTTATGAACCTGAAAATGTTTAAGAAATCTAAAAATGCCTTTTAATAAAGTTGCTACAATAGCAACTTTATTTGTCTATACGATTAACATAAGAAAAAATACGTTTTTTCCTCTATTACTGTACGGGATGTCGATTATCTTAATCATAGTGGGGAATTTCATATCCGATTGAGAGCCGCTTTATTAGCGGCTTTTTTGGTTTTTATTAAATAAGTAGAAGTCTGAAAGAGGCGATAGTCAGAACAATACCAAAAGCAAGGAGAAAAACGCCTCTAAACTTGATACCCATCATATCGTATTCATGAAGTTCATCCTTCGTACGATTAAAAGGCCACGAGTTAGGTCGTCTCAGTGCTCTAACGCCAAAGAATAAACCAATCATTCCAAGCAACAGAAAGAAAAAGAAGAAAAACATATCATCCCCCCTTTAACAAAGATAAGTAATATGGAAGCCTAGTTTAAGTTGCTTAGCCGTATTCTTTGCCAAAGTCCTCCATCTTTTCAAGGATCGGTAGTAACTTCATTCCCTTGTCTGTTAACGAATACTCAACTCGCGGAGGAACTTCCGGATATACATCGCGTTGAATAACACCATCATTCTCTAACTCTTTAAGCTGCTTTGTAAGGGAGCCTTGAGACAGATCTCCAAGGAATTTTTTGATATCCGTATATCGACGTGTTTCATCTTTTAGGTACCATAAGATAAAATATTTCCAACGCCCAGAAAGGACATTCTGAGTAAAAGCTATGGCGTACATGTCACTTTTTCCATCTATAAACTCTTGTTCAAATCCTTCATTGCAAACTCTCATTCATATCACTCCTGATCCAAAGGTACAAAAAGATGTACTATGTTCATTTAAATTGCCCTCTTTGCTAACAAAACAAATACATCTATGATGGTGTCAACACCAAAACAATTTTAGTTTACCTAAAGTGTGAAAGAATAATTAATGTTATCTCGATTGAATAGTTAGCAAGCTAAATAAATATATCATAGAAATGAGTGACTGATAAGGGCTGGAGACAAACCGATATTCGATCATACTGTAAATTTTAACAAGGGAGATGTTTAACAATGAATAAAAAAATTCGTACAGGTATCATAGGAGCTTCAATTAATAACGGATGGGCGAGTGGCACACATATTCCAGCTATTGAGCACCTGGATGAGTTCGAGCTTACCGCAGTGGGAACAAGTAATATGCCAAGTGCAAAGAAGAGCGCAGAAGCTTTCTATGCAGATCACGGCTTTGATAATATGGAGGAGTTGGCTCAGCATCCTGATGTGGATATGGTCGTTGTCAGTATTAATGTCAAGGCACATTATAACGCCGTTAAAGCCGTCGTGCCTGCTGGCAAACCAATCTATTGTGAATGGCCACTGGGGTCTAATACAGAGGAAGCGCTTGAAATGCAGGAATGGATAGCATCCGCACAACTGCCAAATGCGATTGGATTACAGGCTAGACAAGCCCCGGCCGTTCAATATGTAAAAGATCTATTGGCAGAAGGTTATGTGGGTAAAGTGTTATCTGCCAACCTGAAGATCTCCATTGATGGCATGGGTGGCGTTGGTGACAAGTCGAGTGCGTACTTGTATGACCGGAAAGTTGGAGGGAACTTGCTGACCATTGTAGGTGGCCATAATCTGGATGCATATACCTATATGCTTGGGGACTTTACAGAATTGTCTGCCACCACAGCTCAACAGTTTCCAGAAGTTGAATTGGTTGATATTCAGAAAATCATCAAGAAAACAACGGATGATCAGATCATGATTACAGGAAAATTGACCAATGGGGCAGCAGCCAGCGTTCATATTCAAGGTGGAGTTAAACATCAGACAGGACTCACACTTGAAATTTTCGGAGACAACGGCACGATTGTGCTGAGCGCCCCTGCATCCATTCAATTCGGATCACATCAATTACGCGGTGCAGGATCTACGGACAATGAGCTTCGTGAACTAACCATTCCCGATGCCTATTACTCGGCTCCACATTCTCTATATAACGACTCCGGAATTGTTCTGAACATGGCTCAGGCGTATCGTAAGTTTGCCAAAGATATTCAAGAAGGTACTACCTTAGCACCTACTTTCGCGGATGCGGTGAAACTTCATCAGTTACTGGATGCCGTCGAGAAATCAGCCCAGACCGGTGAACGTCAATATCTATAACCCTCACTTAACGGAACAAAATCCGATCCATTCATATACTTAGCATGCTAAGTATATTCGCACTATTGAAAGGGCACACATATCTGTGCCTGGCCAGAACGAAGGAGAAAATCGTTATGAAAAAAAGAAGTGAAATGCAACTAGCACTACAGATGGTTGCAGGAACGCGATTTGTTCCATAAGGAATATGAAGGAAAAACACTACGCGAGAATATGGGCGTTCCTTACGAATACGGATTGCAGGAACATGGAATCAACGAATAAAGGAGAGCTTTTTAATGAATAACACACTCGAATTGCTTCATAACCATACATCGTTTCGTTCTTACACATCTCAACCTTTAACTGATGAACAAATAAATGCAATATTTCAGGCAGCAAATCAAACTTCATCGTTCAGTCTTCTGCAGGCGGTATCCATTATTCGCATCACAGATCCAGTTCTTCGAAAAAAAGTCAGACATCTCTGTGTCGATCAACCCTATATTGAAGAAGCGGCAGAATTCTGGGTCTTCTGTGCAGATTTCAACCGAAATCATGAAATCGCTCCGGATGTGGATATTGAATATATTGAATTTCTGTTGATTGGTTCATTCGATGCGGGCCTGATGGCACAAAATGCGTTAACCGCGGCTGAATCGATGGGACTTGGCGGAGTGTTCATTGGTGGGGTCAGAGCCAATATTAGCGAACTATCCGACGTATTGAATTTACCTAAATATGTTATCCCTCTGGTGGGATTATGTATCGGGAATCCAGCTGGAGATAAGCCGGAATTGAAACCTCGGCTCCCTCAATCCATGGTATTGCTTGATAATCAATACCAACCAATGGATCAAGAGAAATTAGCAATCTATGATGAGACCATGCTGAAGTATTATGAAAATCGTCCGACGAGAGCTCCTTTCACCGTAAAAAAAGTAAAAGGATGGAGTGACCATATCCAGGATCACCTTGAGAGAAGTATTCAGCCGCAAATGATGGCCTACTTGAACAAGCAAGGTTTTGCCAAAAAATAAGCTTTACAATAAATCCAATCTTTGTTGTGGAACTTGGTTAGGAAAGGCCCTTATAACGATACTAAGGCGAATTGACACCTATATAACCACATGATACATTTAGTCTGCTAAATATAATTCGGATGTTAGGGAGGGATCGTTCATGACAGATACAGTAGATTGTGATATTCGACAGTCTTTAGACCGAATTTCCTCCCAAATGCGACGAAATTATAGTGAATCTCTTCGGGAACTTAATCTCTATGTAGGACAAGATAATTTGTTGTATCGGCTGTGGTTGGGTGATGGGGTAACACAGATGCAACTAAGTGAACATATGAAATGCGAACCACCAACGGTTACAAACATGGTAAAATCACTGGAACAGAACGGATTTATATATCGCAAACGTGATGTACAGGATGCAAGGATCATGCGTATCTTTCTAACCGATAAGGGCAAAGAATTAGAAAAACCGGTTGAGTATAAATGGAGAGAGCAGCAAGAGAAACTACTTCAATCCATTTCTTCGGAAGATCGGCTGATATTGAGACAATTCATGCAACAAATGGAGCGAAATATTTTATAACTTATGCCAAGCTTCACGTAAGCTAAATGAAATGAACGAAGCAGAGCCGCTATTATAGCGGCTTTTTTTATTGCCAATAGATATGCTTGCTTACCCAGAACAAGAATTTGTTCTGTCAGTTTCGGAATTTACGATTACACCTCTAATGCTGGGATAAGATTGTGATAATTCAAGTTAATTTTGTTCATTTAGATGCTTAAGAGATTACAGTACACTGAAATAACATACAAACGGAACACACTAGACATGAAAAATGTGAGGAATTATAATTCGTTGGAGGTTTTAACGTGAAGACCAAAAATATCTGGTTTAATCAACCTGCTGGAACATGGGAAGAGGCATTGCCTATCGGAAATGGAGCTCTTGGAGGCATGATTTTTGGGAAAACACAGATCGAGAGAATCCAGCTTAATGAAGATAGTCTGTGGTATGGAGGTCCGATGCAGCGGAATAATCCTCAAGCACTTGAATCTTTATCTCAGATCAGAAGCCTGATTTTTGACGGTAAGATTAGGGAAGCAGAAGAACTCGCAGCAGATACTCTGGTGGGTGTTCCTGATGGGCAAAGACATTATGAGCCATTAGGGGACTTCTATATCGCTATGGATCACAGTGAACATGAACCAAATGAATATCAAAGACATCTCGATCTGGAACATGGCAAGGTAAACGTGAATTATACCGCAGATCAATCCATTTACAGCCGTGATTATTTTGCTAGCTACCCGGATCAAGTGCTCGTTGTTCATCTCAAATCTAGCGTGCCTGGAAAGTTATCTTTCTCCACTGTTTTTGGCAGGGGAACCGTTCTGAAATCAACATCCTATTCAGATATTCTTAAGCATCCTGTTGGTTTCCAATCCTATCTGGACCGGATTGAGAGGCGTGGAACGAATAACTTGATCATCCGGGGAAGAAGTGGGGGAGAAGAAGGAATCCGATTTTGTTGTGCGATTCGCCTAATATCTGAAGGAGGGCAGGTTCATTATTCAAGCGGTCAGCTTTCTCTGAAGGATGGTAATTCAGCGACTATTCTAATCACGGCTTGCACGGATTTCCGAGTACCCAAGGAACAACTCGAAGTGGAGTGCCTCCGCAGAATTGAGGCCGCTTCAACAAAACCATATAGCGAACTGCTCGCCAATCATGTCTCGGACTATCAATCCTTATTCGAAAAGATGGATTTACATCTCGAAGATGAAAATAAAGATGTGATATGTTCCGAACTTCCAATCGATCAGCGCCTTGAACGGCTTAGAGCTGGTAAGCATGATCCGGAACTGATGAGTCTATACTTTCAATTTGGTCGTTATCTGCTTATCTCAAGCAGCCGTCCAGGTTCTTTACCGGCAAACCTTCAAGGGATTTGGAATAAAGACATGCTTCCTGTATGGGATAGCAAATATACGATTAATATTAATACACAGATGAACTACTGGCCTGCAGAAAGCTGCAATCTGTCTGAATGTCACGTTCCATTGTTTGATTTTATAGATCGACTGCAAGTCCGGGGAAAGGAAACCGCTAGAACCATGTACGGATGCAATGGGTTCGTTGCTCATCACAACTCGGATATCTGGGCAGACGCTGCTCCGCAGGATGTATGCATGACATCGACGTTTTGGACAATGGGAGCAGCATGGCTTTCATTACATCTGTGGGACCACTACGAATACAATAAGGACTTTCAGTTTCTCAAAAAAGTCTACTCCACGATGAAAGATGCGGCTATGTTTATTCTGGATTATCTAATAGAGGATCCTTCCGGTAATTGGGTGATATGTCCTTCATCCTCACCGGAAAATCGCTATATATTAGATAATGGAGAGTCGGGAGCTTTATGTTTTGGTGCTTCAATGGACAATCAGATTATTAGAGAACTCTTCACGCGTTGTATTGAAAGTACCCGGATCTTGCAAGAGGATCAGGAATTCGGAGAAGTACTCCGTAGTGCTTTAACCAAAATACCGGAGACTTCCATTGGCAAACATGGCCAGATCCAAGAGTGGAGTAACGATTATGATGAATTGGAACCGGGTCACAGACATATTTCCCATTTATTCGCTTTGCATCCTGGAACACAAATTACGTTGCAATCAACGCCTAACCTGGCCAAGGCAGCTCGTGTAACACTCGACAGAAGACTGGAACACGGTGGCGGACACACAGGATGGAGCAGGGCGTGGATTCTCAACATGTGGGCACGATTAGAGGAGTCGGAACTTGCACACGATAACATCGTGGAACTTCTACGTTCCTCCACGTTACCCAATCTGTTTTGTGACCATCCTCCATTTCAAATTGATGGGAACTTTGGAGGAACTGCCGGGATAGCAGAGATGCTTCTCCAGAGTCATAACGAAGTAATCAGATTGTTACCTGCTTTGCCGGCAGCGTGGCCAAAAGGATATATTCGTGGTATTCGGGCTCGTGGCGGATTTGAAATAGATCTGGAATGGGAAAATGGTCGTCTGTTCAATACCAGAATTCGCTCTATTGCAGAATCAAGAGTAACCGTATCCTATCTGGACCAAAAGATAGAATTAACCTTTCCAGGCCCAAATGCTATGGTTGAATTGAAAGGATACGACTGGAATAATTAATAAGAAGTTACCGATTACCTGAGCGAATACCGGCTGATAAAATTGCCGGGCGAATTCGCTCTTTTTTTTTGCTCAATGAAATGTTTAAAGAAGACTTCCATATTTAACAAATTTGCCAGGTGAAGTGCCGACCTGTTTGGTGAAGCTGCGAATAAAATTGGCATAATCTCCAAAACCGGATTGATAACAGGCCTCTGTAATACTTAAACCTTCGATCAAATAAGATTTCGACAGCTCTATACGGCGACTAAGAATGTATGCTCGAATCGTGAGTCCTGTATGCTTTTTGAATTGTCGACTAATATAGCTGCTATTCGTGAACATAGCCTCTGACAATTGTTCGAGCGTCAGTTGCCTCGTCAGATTACATTCAATGTAATCCATCGTGTTTCGAACTAGTTCAGGCATAATATCCGTTGCAACAAAATCCGTATTTTGAAAAGTTAGATTCGTTAGAAGGAGTAACTGTGTAATCAAAATATTCCCTAGAATATCCGCTCCATAGTCACTTGATGAGAGACACTGTTCAAGTTCGCCAGCTAATTGCAGCACTCGTTGAAGTTTGTCCTCTTCAAGATGTACGATATTTCCCTTACCCTTGGGACGGTAGTCAAAACATGCGGATAAGTTGGTCGTTGATGTAGACAAGCGGTTCAGATATGACTTTTTCAGATTTATGGTAATTCTCTCATATTCGTTTTTGTCCAAGGCAAAGGAACGGTGCATCTCCTCCGGGCTAAGAACGAGCAGATCGCACGTTGCAAATGGTAACACCGGTTCTCAATATAGAAGTTAACATTGCCACGAAGAAATAAGTAGAGTTCATATGCATTATGTCGATGATAAAACGTTCCCATATTATACGTGGTGGTGCGATGAAGATACAACAGCTCATTCTGGATTGGGTCAAACAGGTATTCTGAAGTCTCATTCATATCAGATATATGACCTCCTTGTCGTTTCGCGCAATAAATATAGCCGTTTGTGCAATGAAATTGCAGACGTGAACCTATAAAATGTAACCATCCTAGCATGATGGATACATAATTGCAAGCGTTTACACTCAAGTGTGTACAACGCGATTGGAGGAAAAAATGGATCTGATTTTCACGGCACGAAGTAGAGGGCAGGACAACGTAGAGTACACGGCATTGGACAAGCATGCTCTCAAAGCTGACGTAAAAGTAATAAGTGGAAACGGTAGTGCAGAAGCTCCATGGCAAGCCGACATTCAGATTTACAACGAGGGCCAGAATGCCTGGACAGGGGTTATTCATGTGGAAATGCCGTTGGATAAACAGAATCCGAGGTTTTTTTTGCCTGCATTTATGTATGGTCGCAACCGGGGCGAAGCACCCCAGAATGTCCCAAATGAGTTCCCCAGACTAAGGGAGGGCAGTCCCTCTCGCCCTTCATCACCCTGGTGGATGGTCCGAAGCGATCGTCTGTCTCATCCAGCTGCACTTATCTATGATGAAGGTCGGATTGTTGGTCTAAGCGCAAGTCCCTACTGGATCAAAACAGGAAACCAGAAGCAGCAATGGTATCCAGGAATGGAAGGAACGTTCGTGCAATATGGGGGATTCACATGTTCTATTGATAAGGGTACGGTCGGATATACGCTGGGATATGAGAATGCTCCGTTGTTATTTATCAAATCCAGACTTGTCCATGAGCGAGCTGCCCTTGGAGAAAACTGTTTTGAACTTGCGGCAGGTGAATCGGTTGGGCTCACACTTGAACTATATAACTACGAGTCTGAATCAGAACTGGGTATCAATCCTGCACTGGAAACAATCTATAGGAGGTATCACGAAAAACCAAGAGAAGGAAGTGACATTCAGACAACGGTAACGGATTTGTCCAATGCCATCTATGAATATGCCTGGCTTCCGGAGGATCGTCATTACTCCACATTTGTATATGAAGATGCTGCTGAAACTGGTGGCTACCGATACAACAAAATTATCTCAATCAGTTGGACAAATGGTATGACCATAGCTGCACCAATGCTTATGGCCGCACTGCGCCTGAATAATGAGCCCATGCGACAGCAGGCGTTATCCTGTATTACCAATATTATCGAGAATGCCATGAATCCCGAATCCGGACTTCCATACGATGCCTATCAGGATGGGATATGGAGTGTTAAAGGCTGGTGGTTCGACGGCATGCGTACCCCAGGACATTCCTCTTATCTTGTAGCTCAAGCGATGTTCTACATTCTGAAAAGCTACGATTATGAGAAGCGTATTCGAAATGTGAGACACGATGATTGGCTGGGTTACGTCAAGCAAGTGCTTGATCGTCTGGAGTGCACAAAGAATACGGATGGAGAATATCCCACCATTTTGTCAGAGCGGACAGGAGCAGGTCTTGAATATGATGCCTTTAGTGGGGTCTGGTGTCTTGCTGCCAAGGCATATTACTGTTGGTTAACCCATGATGAATCTTCTCTGGAAGAGCTCAGACGAAGTGAAGCCCACTATTACAACACCTATGTTCAACACATGGAATGTTACGGCGCTCCACTGGATGCGGACAAGGCTGTTGATTCGGAAGGTATTCTGGCTTACATCAAAGCTGTTCGGTTTCTACACGCGTTGACTGGTGACGAGCTGTATCTAGATCACATGAGAGATGCGATCAGTTATGAATTCAGCTTCAAATTTTGTTACAACTCACCTGTTAAGATTCCGCCGCTCAGTACATTAGGCTGGTCCAGTTCCGGGGGAAGTGTCACTTCAGTAGCTAATCCCCATATTCATCCCATGTCCAGCAATCTAGTGGATGAGTTGTTGTATTACGTTGGACACAGGGAAGAGAATTATGTGCGTCAACGTATGATGGATACCATCGGGTGGGGGTGTCAGACCTATAATCGCTATGATCAAGAATTCGGCTATGGCAAAAAAGGGTGGATGTCTGAACGCTTCTGTCATTCGGAAGGACTGGTCACTGAAAAATATGCGGATGGTACGCCAGCCAGCACCTGGTTTTGCCTGATGCCATGGGCCAGTGGCTCGATCATCGAAGGCCTCGTTGGCGACTATTGGGATTATGCACGCCATGAATGAATTTATGTTGCAATAACTACAACAGTCACCATGTTAGATTCCGCCGATAGAGAGAACATGCTACCGGCGGTTTATTTTTGTTGGAGGAAAGGGGACAAACGGATGTTAACAGTACTACTGGTAGATGACGAGATGTATGTACGAAAAGGGCTGTATGAACTCATAAGCTGGATTGAACTGGATATGGAGATCATCGGAGAGGCAGAGAATGGTGTAGAAGCACTGAATCTGATTGAACGCCTGCAACCAGACGTGATTATAACAGATATCCGTATGCCAATCCTGGATGGACTGGAACTTATACGTGCCGTAGAGAAAATGCCACATCTGGAACCTGTGTTCATTATCATTAGTGGTTATCATGACTTCAAATATGCACAGCAGGCAATCCGGTACGGTGTTCATGACTATATCCTGAAGCCTATTGATGATGAAGAACTGACAGCGACGTTGCAGAAGTCAGCTAAACTCATTTGCAATAAAAGAAAACATATCCTCTTGGGTGAGGGACAAGCCAGTAACATCATGCTGGAGGATATGATCAAAGGCCATGTACAGAAGGAGGATGAACATCGATATGCCGAGATGCTCGGGATCAATCGTAGCTCCAGTCTGCTTATGACGTTGATTGAACTTCAGACAGGATTAGACGAAATTAAAATCACCATCGAACAGCTACGTGAAGCAGTACATGCTCTGGAAAGTAATATATGCAAAATGTTCATCAGTGAGCAACAACGCGGCATGTTTGCTTTATTACTGTTGTGGCCTCAACACGATCAAGGAGGCTCGGCGTTACAGGATAAGCTGCATAGTATTCATATAACACTGAGCAAAAAGCTCAATCTGGACATCGGCCTTTACGTAGGAACGCTCGTCAAAGAAATTGGCGATGTCCCGAAATCCCTTATGGCGGCTGAAGAAGCAGGCAAGCATAAATATGCTGAAACTGGTGGTATCGTGCGTTATACGGAGATCAAAGACAAACCGCTGTTTGTTTTCAATGTATACCAGGACGAGGTGGATCAATTAATTTTGAGCCTGGAAGAGGGTAATAGGCCTGCTTACCACAACATTGTAGAAGAGAAATTCAAACGGTTCCATATGAATCGATTTTCTCCTCAGGCTGTATCGGGTTCTTTATTGCGTTGTATAACGGGTATTCTCGCTGTGGTCCACGAAATGGGTGGAAATGATGAAGGGTTGCAGCAGCTGAAGGAGTTGGCACAACAAAGTCATGAAAGTTGGAATTTACGACTATTGAAGAATGCTTTTCTCATCGCGCTGGAGGAAGCCGAGGAATATGTCTCTCATTTGCGGATGGAGCAATCCAAAGGGGATATCAGCAAGATCAAACGATATATTGATGCCAATTATACCGAGAACATCAATCTCAAAAGCATTGCTGCGCTCTTCTACATGAATCCCGTTTATCTTGGGCGGTTATTCCGCAAAAGCTACAATCAATACTTCAATGACTATCTGCTGAACCTGCGGATTCATGAGGCGAAGAAGTTATTGCGCCAGACGGATCTGAGAATGTACGAGGTCGCTGCACGTGTAGGATTTCAGAATGCGGATTATTTTGTAACCCAGTTTGAGAAATTGGTTAAGTTATCGCCTACAGAGTATCGCAATCTCCTTATGGCAAATGAGGAGCGAGGTGCACAATGCCAAGATGGAACCTGAATTACATGAAGCTTCGAGATAAGTTACTGCTCATGTATGTCTTATCTGTGTTTATTCCCATCGTTGTTACTAATGTGGTGTTCTACAATGTCACATCCGCCAATATTCGCAGTCAGAAAACTCGTGATGCCGGCATGGCCTTGAACAATCTGAAGAACGACCTGCGGGTAACCATTGATCAGGGTGTCGGCCTCTCTTATTCGTTATATACTGACCCTGTATTCAATGACACCATCTCCCGTTCATTTCAAAGTCATTTTGAGTACATTGACGCTTATAATTCCTATCTAAAAGGGCAATTCTCCGGTCAATTGAATCAGGGAATTCGCTGGTATCAAGTGTATACCGATAATTCTACCATTCTATCTTCCGGTTATATTGATCGTTTAACTGACGTGGTCCGAAGCTCTAACTGGTACGTTCAATTTCAGGCATACACCGCCCCTTATCCAGCACTGATCTCATCGGATCAGATGTTAAGTCTGGTTCAAAGGCTGGACAATCTGGACACAGGGGGGAGAGAGCAGTTACTTAAAATTGACCTGAATATGGATATGATCAAGCAGTATTTTCACAACAGCGGATTTGATGGAAAAGTGTATCTTCTTGATCCGGGAGGACACATCCAATTTTCAAATGATCCTACAGCAGAAGCTCAGATAGGGAAACGTTACAGCGAGATCCAGTTTCCGAACAAAATGATTCCCTTTGAACTTACGTATACAGGCATTAACTATCTGGAAGGGTGGTCCCTGCAAGGAGTGATGGATGAAGAAATTGTGTTGAAGGAGGTGCGAAAGTCCCGTTCCTTCGTCGTATGGCTGGCTTGCATTAATTTTGTCCTGCCTTCTATTATCATCGCGGCTATGTCCAGATCCATCCATGTCAGGCTGGTGCGTATTCTGAAACATATGAAAAAAGTAAAAACACAAAATTTCCAGACGATTCCGCCTGAAGATGCAAGAGATGAAATAGGTCAACTCACGATGGAATTTAATCGAATGACCGAGACGATCCATAACCTGATTCATGAGGTTTATCTCGCTGACATCCAAAAGAAAGACCTGGAGTTAAAGCAGCAGCAAGCGCAGCTTCATGCACTTCATAGTCAGATCAACCCTCATTTTTTGTTTAATACCCTTGAGTCGGTGCGTATGCGGAGCCTCATCAAAGGCGAGAAAGAGACTGCCAAAATCGTGCATAACATGGCCAAGATGTTTCGCAAGTCGATTAGTTGGAATCAGAATGATGTGACAGTACAAGAAGAATTGGAACTCATCGAGAGTTTTTTGCAAATTCAGAAATACCGCTTTGGAGAAAAACTCCAATATACCATTGAGGCAGATCCTGCGGTACTGATGTACCGAATCCCCAAGATGGTTATCCTCCCCTTTGTTGAGAATGCAAGTATTCATGGAATTGAGTCATCTCCGGGTGTAGGCATCATTCAACTCTTCGTTTCAATGGAAAATGACCAGCTCCATATCAGACTAACGGATAACGGTATAGGGATGTCACAAGCAAAATTGGAAGAGTTGTTAAGTTACCTGGATCAGAACACCGATATGGGAGAGCACGTTGGCATGAAAAATGCATATAGTCGCTTAAAACTTTGTTATAAGAATCACTTTTCATTCGACATCCAGACATGGGAAGGAGAAGGTACGCGTATCCAAATTAAGCTTCCACTTGATCCATCAGCCATGCCAGATGACTAATTACGAGGGATATACTTTTCAAAGTAGGAGGTACACTTTCATGGGTAACTTTGAAAGCGCTATCTTGATATATTGAGAAGGCTTAAAGACACAAACAATACTTTAAGGGGGCATTTGCTACATGTTTAGAAAAAAAAACATGATAACAGGTCTGGCCATTTTATTGGCTGTAACCCTGGCAGGTTGTAATAAAGCCAGCCCGGAAGCCTCTTATCCTGACAGTAATGACAACACCCCGGTCACCTTTAAATATTTTACGTTTGGCGGTGGCAAGAAGGACATTCTGGCAAGCAGCACGACCATTGGCAAGAAGCTACAGGAACAAACAGGTGTTGACTGGAAGATGGAATATCTGGTCGGCGACGGTGCAACCAAGGCAGGTGTAATGATTGCGAGTGGGGATTACCCCGACATCATCGACTCCAGTGGTGAAATGGCCAAGTTGATGGATGCAGGATCTTTTATCCCGCTGGATGAACTAATCGATCAATACGGGCCTAACATCAAACGAGTATACGGGCCATATATGGACAAATTCAGACAGGAAGATGGAAAGATATATTTCTTGCCATACACTGCCAACATTGGTTACGTGTCTGAGCCAAACTTCCAGACCGGCTTCTATATTCAGCGGGCTGTGCTAAAAGAGTTTAACTACCCCAAGATCAAAACGCTGGACGAATATTTTGACTTGATTGAGCAGTACAAGCAAAAGCATCCGCAGATCGATGGAAAAGAAACCATCGGCTTCGCCACACTTGCAGGTGAATCGGGCAGCTTCTTCACCCTGCTAAATCCGGCCATGCATCTGGCAGGTTATCCAAACGATGGTAGTGTGATGGTGGATATGCAGAGCCATGAAGCCAAACTGGTAGCCGGATCTGATTATCAGAAACAATGGATTCAGAAGCTGAGCGAGGTTAACGCACAGGGGATGTTTGATCCCGAATCCTTCACAATGAATCAGGATCAGTATCTCGCCAAGTTGACGTCCGGTCGGGTGCTGGGATATTTCAGTTACTCCTGGCAGGTTGGAGACGCAACGAACAACCTCAAGAAGGCTGGTATTGATGATAAACGTTATGTATCTCTACCGATCGTATTTGATGACAACATCAAAGACCAGTATGTGGACCCGCCAGGCTTTGTGAACAACTATGGTGTCGGAATTACCGTAAATGCCAAAGATCCCGTGCGAATTATTAAATATTTTGATAATTTGCTCAAGGAAGAAAACCAGATTCTGGTTCAATGGGGTGTTGAGAACGAGACGTATAGTGTGAATGATGAGGGCCGCTTTTACTTTGAAAATGATGACCAACGCAAGGCACATGAAGATCCGGAATTAAGTCGTAAGTTCGGCTTTGACTATTTTAATTACAGCTGGCCGCGTTACGGGAATAACTCCGTACTGGAGGATGGCAACGCCTATGGACCAGGCAATCAACCAGAGGTGGCTACCTTTAGTTATACGGATGGTGACAAGCTGTTGTTAGAGAAATATGGTGTGGAGACATTCACACAACTATTCAGCACACCGGATGAGCGTCCTTGGTCTCCTGCTTGGTCCATTGCATTAGAGCAGGGCTCTCCTGAACAGATTTTTATCACCAAGGCAGAAGACCTCCAGAAGAAATATTTACCCAAAATGATTATGGATTCGCCTTCCACTTTCGAGAACACATGGAATGAATATATGAGTCAATTGAATCAACTGGATAAGAAAACATACGAAGCTACGATAACACAGGCAGTTAAGGATCGTGTAGCTGGCAAATGGTGAGTGTAATCCATTAGAGAAAACACGGAACGGGGGAATATTCACATGTTAAAACCAAAATTTAGAACAGCGGGTTTAGCTGTATTACTAACAGCTTTGCTGGCTGGGTGCAGTCAGAACAGTTCGTCATCAGCGCCTTCAACCACAGGTGATGATGAGAACAGTCCAGTCACGTTTTCGTATTACATGTTCTCTCCAGGCAAGAAGGATGTTCTGGCAAGCGAAACAACCATCGGTAAAGCGTTGCAAGAGCAGACGGGTGTGGACTGGAAGATGGAATATCTGGTAGGTGATAGTGCTACAAAAGCCGGTGTCATGATTGCCAGTGGAGACTATCCTGATGTCATTAGCTCCAGTGGTGAGATGTCCAAGTTACTGGATGCCGGTGCCTATATTCCGCTGGATGATCTGATTGAGGAATACGGCCCTAATATCAAAAGGGTGTATGGACCATATTTCGATAAAATGAAAAATGCCGAAGACGGAAAAATCTATGCGCTGCCTTATACGGCTAATCAGGGTGAGTATTCAGGTAGTCCCAATGTGGGCGGGGGAGCTTTCTGGATTCAACGATCTGTGCTCAAAGAGTTTGATTATCCCAAGATCACTACACTGGATGAATATTTTGATCTGATTCAGGATTACAAGGAAAAACATCCAACTGTCGACGGTGCAGACACAATCGGATTTGTGTCACTTGCGGGCGTGGCCAATAACTTCTTCACTTTGCAAAATCCAGCGATGCATCTCGCCGGTTATCCGAACGATGGCAGTGTTATGGTGGACATGACTACCCATGAAGCAAAAGTCGTCGCCGGAACAGATGCTCAGAAAAAATGGATTCAGAAGTTAAATGAGATCAATGCTCAAGGCATGCTTGATCCGGAATCCTTCACGATGAACAAAGATCAGTATTTGGCCAAGCTGACTTCGGGACGTGTGCTGGGATACTTCAATTATGGCTGGCAAATTGGAGACGCGTCGAAAAACCTGCTCTCGGCAGGCATTGATGAGAAGCGCTACGCTCCACTTCCGATTGTGTTTGATGAAGGAATCAAGGATCAGTATGTGGATCCTCCCGGCTTTGTCAACAACTATGCAACAGGTATCTCGGTGAATGCCAAAGACCCTGTTCGTATCATCAAATATTTTGATAATTTGCTGAAGGAAGAGAATCAGGTTCTGGTGCAATGGGGAATCAAGGACGAAACGTACAGTGTGGATGAAAAGGGCCGATTCTATTATGCAAATGAAGATCAACGCAAGGCTCATGATGATCTGGAGCTCAGCCGTAAATTCGGGTTCACCTACTTTGGGACAGACTGGCCGAAATATGGCGGTGAATCTACACTAACCGATGGTAACGCTTATAGCCCTGGCAACCAGCCGGAAGTGGCCGCTGCATCTTACACCGAGGGAGACAAGAAATTCCTTGAAGCCTACGGTATCCAAACCTTTAGTGAATTATTTAATAAACCGGAAGAGCGGCCATGGTTCCCCGCATGGTCCATCGCATTGGAGCAAGGATCACCTGAACAGATCTTCACTACCAAATCGGATGATCTGCAACGTAAATACTTACCGGAAATGATCTTGGGAGCACCATCGAATTTTGATAAGCTGTGGGATGCCTACATGGCTGAATTGAACAAATTGGACAAAGCTGGTTATGAAGCGACCATTACCAAAGTTGTGAAGGATCGTGTAGCAGGAAAATGGTAATACAAACACTTTAAAACAAACTGTTACATGCGTAGGAGAAGATGACAGAGCATAAACTCCGGCTTCTCCTCGCATGATTAACAGCATAGGAAAGGAGCAGGTTCACCGTGGAGAAACCAAATGTCTCCCTTAACTCGATGCCTCCAGCCTCGAGTCCGAAGGGAACCAGAGCACACTCCTTCTTTAAGCGACTTGTGCAGCAACGAACACTTGCCTGGATGTGTATTCCTTTTGTCATCTGGGCGTTTATCTTCAAGTACCTGCCGTTATGGGGATGGACCATGGCTTTTCAGAATTTCAAACCGGCGAGGTCCTTCTCGGATCAGCAGTGGGTAGGCTGGCAACATTTTAGTACGTTATTTGAAGATAGTACCTTCTACCGGGTGCTGCGAAATACGCTTGTTATGAGTTCCATTAAACTGGTGTTGGGATTTGTGACAGCAATTACACTGGCCCTTTTATTAAATGAGCTGAAAAATGTCATATTTAAACGCTTTGTGCAAACTGTCAGTTATCTGCCTCACTTTATTTCCTGGGTTGTTGCTTCCAGCATTGTATTAACAGTCCTGTCACCAGACGGAATCATTAATCTGCTGCTGATGAAGCTTCACCTGATTGACAGCCCGGTGTTATGGATGGGGAAAGGAGAGTACTTCTGGGGGATTCTGGGGGCAACTGAGGTCTGGAAAGATGTCGGTTGGAACACCATTATCTATCTGGCAGCAATTACGGCGATTGATCCGGCGCAATATGAGGCTGCCGAGATTGATGGAGCCAGTCGCTTCAAACGGATGTTATATATCACGCTGCCTGGCTTGAAGCCGGTTATTGTGATCTTGTTGATCATGAACATGGGAAGTATTCTGGAATCCGGATTCGAACCACAATATCTGCTGGGTAACGGGATGAATATGGACTATTCGGAGAATCTGGACATCTTTGTACTGAAATATGGATTAGGGATGGGGAACTTTTCCTTAGGTACAGCAGCAGGCATATTCAAAACTGTGGTCAGCTTTATCTTCCTTTTCTCCGCGAACTATATAGCGAAAAAAATGGGAGAGAGCAGACTATTCTAAAAGGAGGCCTATGCCATGCGAAAAGGAAACACATCCCGCTTGCGGAATAGCAGCACCGGGGATCGAGCGTTTGATACCATTAACATTATCTTCATGGTATGTCTGATGATTGTGACAATCTATCCCTTTGTTAATATGATTGCCGTATCCTTCAATAATGCAAATGATGCCATTCGGGGTGGAATATATCTATGGCCTCGTGTATGGACACTGGACAACTACAAATACATTTTTGGCGAATCCGATATCTATCACGCAACTCTGATCTCGGCCCTGCGAACGGTCATTGGAACCGTGGTGTCCGTCTTCTGTACAGCCATGCTTGCGTATACGGTTAGTCGTCAGGAATTTGTGCTTCGCAAGTTTGTTACGATGTTTTTTGTATTCACGATGTACTTCAGCGGGGGGTTGATCCCCGGTTATCTGCTGATTCGAGACCTTGGATTGATCGGTTCCTTCTGGGTATATATCATTCCGGGTGTAATTGGAGTCTTCAATATGATTGTCATCCGTTCTTTTATTGAAGGTCTTCCTGAAGGCATTCTGGAGTCAGCCCGTATTGACGGGGCAGGGGAGTTCACGACATTTATCCGCGTTGTCCTGCCGCTAACGATTCCCGCAATGGCAACCGTATCACTCTTTGTAGCTGTGGGACAATGGAACTCCTGGTTCGATGTATTCCTGTACAATTCTTCAAATAAAGAATTAAGCACGTTGCAATACGAATTGATGAAGATTCTGCAAACTTCAACGACCTCAGCGACTTCATCAGCAAGTGATGCTTATCAATCTGCCGAAAGTAATGCAACAGCGGTCACACCAACCTCGATTCGAGCGACCATGACCATTATTGCAAGTGTTCCTATTCTGATGGTGTATCCGTTCTTACAGAAATACTTTGTTCAGGGCATGACGATTGGTGGCGTGAAGGGATAGTCATGACTTGCATACAACTTCATTGAATTAATGAAAACGCAACAAACTATACCGTAGTAGCGTCTATTCATCCATAGAATACAACAGGAGTGAAACAAATGCATGTAAAATGGATGACGATGATTGGTGCCGTTGTCGGCTCTATGCTTATAGGGGTGGGGACGGCAGCTGCGGAAGAAACGTTTGTTGATCTCAAACATTCAAAGTGGGCAGAAGATGGCATGACGTATATGGCGAAACGGGGAACAGTAGCCGGATATGGCAATGGCATTTTCAAGCCTAAGGCACTTGTGACAAGGGCACAAGCCGTCACTTTTATGGTGCGCGAGCTTTATCCAGATCAGCTTCAAAGAGCAGTGGAAGGCACAACTTATTCAGATGTTCCTGCTACACACCCTTTCCATCGAGAAATCATGATAGCTGCTAAAAATGGACTTGCGAGCGGTTTTCCTAACGGAACTTTCCGTCCGGACGCACCGCTTAGCCGCGCAGAGACTGCGGCCTTCCTTACACGGGCATATGCACTCGCGGAAGGTAAGAACCCCGCAAAATGGACAGATACGAACATGCATTGGGCAGCAGCCCCGATTCTTATTATGAGTTCAAACGGCTTGGTCGGCGGTTATTCGGATGCCACTTTCCGTCCGAATCAAGCTGTCACGCGCGCTGAATATGCCGTATTTATGGCGAGAGTAATTCGCTTCGAACGTGAAGCGGCCATTCGGACACAAGATTGGGACAAGCTGATATCCTATATGACGGTAAGTGAGCAAGTTGGTCAGATGCTTATGCCCGACATTAGGCAATGGAATAATAAAGCGACAACGACCGTTAATGAGGGGCTGAAGCGCACGATCCATGATCAGGACTTGGGCGGACTCATTCTATTTGACAAAAATATTGCAGACGTGACGCAGCTTACAACGTTCACACATGATATACAAAGAGAAGCAGGTGACATTCCTCTATTTCTTAGCATCGACCAAGAAGGAGGCGTTATTAAGCGAATACCAGGCGGTACGAACCTGCCAGGTCAAATGGCGCTTGGCGCAACTGGAGATGCAACACTAGCCGAAGCAGCCGGTCAGCTGACTGGGGAGGAACTGAAGGCATTGGGAATACAGATTAATTTTGCGCCAGTGCTGGACATCAACAGCAATCCAGATAACCCCATCATTGGTATACGGTCGTTTAGCTCGGATGCGGATTTGGTGACACGGCTTGGTCTGGCAACGATAAAAGGGCTACAGCAATCAGGGGTCATGGCGGCAGTGAAGCATTTTCCGGGACATGGAGATACAACGGTAGATTCCCATCTTGGTATGCCTGTGCTTGCCCATAACCGAGAACGGCTTGATGCGGTCGAATTAAAACCGTTTCGGGCTGCAATCAAAAATGGTGTAGAGATGATTATGACCGCACATATTGCTTTTCCTGCCATAGACAACGAACATGTCACTTCGCTCAAAGACGGTGAAAGTGTACCGATTCCTGCCACCTTATCGAAAAAGGTACTGACAGGGCTTCTTCGCGGAGAGCTGGGATATGAAGGACTCATCGTGTCGGATGCCTTTACCATGAATGCAATTGCGGAGCATTTTGGGGAGAATCAATCGGTGGAACGCGCCGTTTCCGCAGGTGTTGATATCATCCTTATGCCAAAAGATTCAGTAACGGCCCATCAAACACTGGTGAACGCAGTGAACAATGGAACGATCAAGGATGAAACCATACATGCATCCGTGAAACGAATCTTGGAGATGAAAGCGAAATATGGTTTATTTGAACACAGCCAAACTCTTACGCAAAAGCTAACTCAGCTTAACGGTATTATTGGATCAAAGGAGCATCGAGCGGTGGAGCAGAACATCGCAGAGCGAGCGGTCACCGTACTCAGCAGCCGCGAAGGTGTGCTTCCTGATCCAATTCAGCAAGGCGACCGGGTAGTTATTGTCGCAGCCGAGCAGGAACAGGCGAAACAGCTTCAGAAGCAACTGTTGCAAGCCGCTAATAACCTGTCATTAAAGACTGAAATATCGATTATTGGACAAGACAAAATGAATGAAACACTTCAAGCGATTGGCAAGGCGAATTATGTCATTCTTGCTTCTTACCAATTCCGCAACTTGGCCAGCCAGTTCGGTTGGAGTGATTATCAAACCTTGATTAATGCGATGAACAAGAGTAATCAGCGATACACGCTATTGTCACTGGGTAACCCATACGAGATGATCTATTTGCAGAACGTGCGCTCAGGGATTGCTGTATATGGGAAGCAGGAACCAAATACGTCTGCCGGGATCAAAGTATTGCTTGGTCAACTGAAAGCTGTAGGACAGTTGCCCGTACTAACGGATTAACGCTTAATTAATGAAGCAAAAAAAACGGATTCCAGCATACGGAATCCGTTTTTTATTTCAAACTTTTGTTTCACCGATCCATCTACCATACCATCAATCGGGTATTTCCTCGCTACAAACAAAATGAAGCAGCATCTTCACAAATTGCTCCGTCATCCGCATATCCAATGAATTATCCTGAGCAGCACGAATAGTTACCATGCGTTGGAGCATGCCCATCATCGTTGTGAAGATAAACTGAGCCAGTTCCAACGGAGGGGATGGATTCTTAATACTCCCGTCAACAACGCCTTGGGATAAAGCGTCCATCAGGAAATGTTTTTCTTTCCCGTTCTGGTTGAACTTATCATACTCTTCTCTTAATTCAGGACTAAAATCATACATCTCATAGTTGATATCAAATAATTGAATAAACCGGATGTAGTCTGGATGATTCTCGGCATAAACAACCCATGCATTCAACATAAACGTGAGTTGTTCTCGTCCATTCAAGTCCTTCGTTGATGCACGGCTAATCTCATCCGTTAAGTGTTCGATCAGTTGCATCTGAATGGCTAGAAGAAGCTCATCCATAGACTGAAAATGTTTATAAAAGGTCACTCTACTAAGTTCAGCTTTCGTACATACGTCCTTAATCTTCACCTGGAGCAATCCATATTTCAAAAAAAGCTCTTTACCTGCTGCAATCAAATCATCACGATGTTTATTTCCCAATTGTTGGTGCCAGTTTTCATTCACTTGTATACAATTGTCCTTTCTTCGAACGAAATGCGTTCAAGGTCAGTCCGAGAGAAGCGAGTAGCATAATTGCACCAAAAATATACGGGAAGTTTATGTTTTTGTCAAACAATAGTCCTGCGATCAGCGGGCCAATCACCGTTCCGAGACTGGAAAATGTAGTATTCAGACCGGATGCATAACCTTGCCGATCTCCTGCATTTTTGGATATTAGCGTGCTGACCGAAGGCCGCAAAAACGAATTAAAGGCAAAGAATAAGGCAGAAGCGAACAGCAGAAAGACTAGGTTGACCTTAATTAACATTAACAATAAAGCTATGGGTGTGATTATTAAAGATAGACGGATCAACTTAACTTCACCGATTCTCTGTACGAACCAATCCAAAAGCCAGATCTGCACAACGATACCGATAATCGCGCCCAAGGTAATAATGATGGAGATTGTCGCAGCGTCGAATCCGTATTTTTGCTCTGCAAAAAGAGCAAATACCGTCTCATAACTCATGAGGCCAAAGGTCATGACAAGCAACACAATCAAGTATTTAAAATAGGGGACTTTAAATGAACTCCAGATTTTCTTGCCCAGGTGATCTCCTTTTTGAAGACGGATGGAGACCGTTCTTTTCTCGGGGGGAAGTGTCTCAGGCAATAGCAGCGTCATCAGGGCCGCAATCAGTCCCAGCCCCGCTGCGAAGAAATAGGGCATGCGAATGCCCATCTCGGCGATGAGACCGCCCAGACCAGGTCCCAGAACCATCCCCAAGTTCATAGCTGCGCCGAAATAGCCCATGCCTTTTGCACGTGTCTCTGGCGTTGTAATATCGGCGACATATGCGAGGTTGGCAGGAACCATTAAACCAAGACTGATTCCACCGATAAATCGTGCGACATAGAGGAACGGCAATGACGTCGACAACGCAAATATGATATCTGAAATGACAGACAGAAACATACCGGCGATGATCAACTTTTTGCGTCCAAATCGATCAGACAGTTGTCCCCCGAGAGGTGAAAAGAAGAATTGAGCGGCACCAAAGGCTGCAACTAAAAATCCTGCTACTGTGCCTCCCGCATGAAAAAGCTTCAAATACTCCGGCAATATGGGGATGAGCATCCCTTGCCCCAATAAAGCGATAAACAGATTTAACATCAGAATGAACAGTGGAAAGCGAACTGATTTTGGTAATGTACTCATGTACGTCATTAACCCCTTCATTTACAACTTGTTAACCTTTACATTGTGTAAACTATTTTAAATGATTTAAAGGAAATATGTAAATCTTTTTTTTAGTGAGTAGAGTTATAATTGAATCCATATGGAGGTGGGAACACGTGAAATTAGAGGAATTGTTTACGGTACATGTCAACATTGAGAAATCTTTTGATTTGCAGAATAGCGAAGATGATTCGGTTGTCATGATTACTTTTACAGGCAGCGTAACCGGAAAGTACTTTGAAGGAATCGTGCTGGGTGGAGGAGTGGATACGCAGATTATCGGGAAGAATGGTGGTCCGCATACTCTATCGGCAAGATACATGCTCCAAGGGACAGACAACACAGGTCATTCCTGCAAAATTTATATCGAAAATAACGGAAATATCGACAAAACGCTGAAAACTGCTTTATTTCGTACTTCCCCCAAAATGATTACGGATAGCAAGGCTTTATCTTTTTTGAACAGTGAAACGTTTGTTGGAGAAGGTCATCCGACGGAGTCAGGGATAGATATAAAAATATATAGGGAGCTATGATAATGCGAGACATGTGATAACTATTTTGTTCATGTGTCTCGGAGCAAGATAGCCTGTTATGCAGATCAAGAGTCGCTAAGGAGCGGCTCTTTTTCGTCGTTATACGATTATACGTCAATACTTATATGTACTCTTTTACAATGAATTAACATAGGATGGATACGGCGCAGACACTTCTCACCTATAGTATGATGAGCGAAAATAAACCCATATCAGGCGGAATAAGGAGAAAACTATTCATTATGATGATCAAAAAAATCGGGATTTCAGTAGCATCACTCGCCATCTTAACGTCTGTAAGTGTGTTTGACGTCTATGGTGCAGGCTCCAAACGCATGATCGAAGTTTCTGAACAATCGGCTAATGTGGTTGTGAACGGTCAAAGGGTGGAAGGCGAATCATTTCTCTACAATGGGGTCACTTATGTACCTGCAAGAGCGATTGGGGAAGCCTTGGGGCAAGAGGTAGACTGGGATAACAACACCCAATCGGTATTTGTTGGACAAAAAGTGAACGATCAGCAGGGGTACCGCGGTACCAAAACACCATATCCTTTTAAGGAAACAAGTTATACAAAAGCTCCTATTGGATATGAACCCATATTTATTAACTACATAGGGAGACATGGTTCCAGACATCTATCCAGTTCCAAGTACGACAAGACGTTATTTGAACTGCTCGACATCGCTGAAAAGGAAGGGCAGATCACTAATCTGGGCAAAGAGCTGAAGAAGGAAATTGGCAATCTGATGAAGGTTGAAAAAGATCATTATGGATTGTTATCCACTACGGGTGGAGAAGAACTGAAAGGAATAGGGGCCAGGGTTGGGCAGAATTTCAAAGAACTATTTACATCGGATAAAAAAGTGATTGCACAAGCAACCTTCAAAGATCGAACGCCGCAGAGCAGAGATCAGTTTATTGACGGGTTAAAGGAAAGCTTGGGAGATAACAAAGTAGACATTCAGGTTTCAGCCTTTGAAGAAGGGAAAGACCCCTATCTACGTCCCTACGACTTGGCTACAAAGTATAACGAGTATGTAGAAGATGGAGACTGGGTTAAGTTATACGAAGATTATGTCACACAGAGCACTGGAACGCGTTATGCAAAAGAGGTCCTTCTGCAATTTTTCTCTGAAGACTTCTATCAACGGCTGAATTCTGGAGAGTTTGAATTGAAGGATGAGAAAGGAAAAGTGAAGCTCAGCAACCCAACCGAGGCTGCTTCTAATCTATATGAACTCTACATCATTTCTTCGAATATTAAAGGAGAAGGTGACTTCGAATTCGGGCGGTATTTTACGACCAATCAGTTGAAATGGTACGAGAGTATTGACAATATCAATGACTTTTATGAAAAAGGTCCATCTTTAACGTCAACGGATCTGCCGCAAAATATCATTGCACCTCTGGTCAAAGAGTTGATCGTGTCTACCGACCAGTCCATTCAGAAGAAAGACACGGCTGGTGTATTTCGTTTTGCTCATGCAGAAACCATTATTCCACTATCTTCATTCCTGGATATTGCCGGAGCTAATGTGAGTATCGACAAACCGCGGGACGTAACTCAAAACTGGAATGGCTCGGTTATCTCACCGATGGGAGCAAATATCCAATGGATTCTGTATTCCAATGGTAAGGATGTTCTCGTGAAAATGCTTAGAAATGAAGAAGAGATCGCCTTCCCGATTGAAACAAAGACCTATCCATACTATAAGTGGGAAGATGTAAAAGCATATTACCAAAACAAACTGCAGAAGGTAGGCGTAAGCTTGGACAGCAGTTTGGAAGACAACATTGAGCTATTACAGAAGAATTTCTAATTGGTTGAACGATATACATTTTATATGAAAATAAAGACGAAGATGAAGAAAGCAACTCCTAAACGGGGTTGCTTTCTTTTTTATTTGGAACGAAAAGAATGAACGCAAAAAAATCCTAAAACAAAATGTGACCAAATGCCGTCCGTAAGAGTGTTAGAGGTATAAAGGAGGGCATAACAACCATGCAGCGATCAGTGCCCCAGCTGGGCGATCATGTGATGAAAGTCTATGAGACATACGCGGATACGCTGTTCCGGATTGCCATGGTGCACCTCGGCAGACGAGAAGACGCGGAGGAAGCCACTCAGGATACCTTCATCAAACTAATAGAAAAAGCCCCTACGTTCAACGATGCGGAGCATCAAAAAGCATGGTTGATTCGGGTCATCACCAATCATTGCAAATCCTTATTAGGCAGAGGCTGGCGCAAACGGGAGGTCAAGCTGGAGGGAGTCGATCCTCTTACAACAGACAACCCTGAAGATCACGCGCTGATCGAACTTGTGCTGTCACTGCCCGTCAAGTATAGATCGGTGGTTCATCTGTATTATTACGAAGATTATCCGATCCGAGAAATCAGCGAAATCCTGGAGATTAGCGAATCAGCAGTGAAAATGAGATTAAAACGAGGAAGACAGCTGTTAAAACTGGAGCTGGAAGGAGAGGAACTGTAATGAACGAAGAACAATTCAAACAAAACTACAAGAAAGCGGTGGATCACATGAAAACAAACGAGCAAATGAAAAAACGGGTAGAGCAATCCTTAAACACGCAACATCAGGGACCAAAACGTCAACGTAAACCACTATACATTGCAGCAAGTGTTGTTATCGCTGCCAGCATTGGATTGGCTGCGCCAAGTGTATGGCAAAAATTCAATGGACCAGCCGCACCAACTCCTCAGGTGGCAGAGGTGACTCCAGGCGCGTCATTTGAGCCGATTGTGATTCCGAAGATGGAGTTGCCGGATTCACAGGGCAAAGGCGCGATGGCTGATATGATGCAACTAGTTGTATATGGAGGAAGCGTATATACACAGTCCCCAACATTGCTTGAAGGCGCAAATGCACTCAACCTGCGTGGTGAGAAGCTTGGCACTACAACAGGTGGCATCAATGAACTGAGCGGCCAGGAAAAATATACGGAGCTTGCTTCCAACATTGGCGAAGCAGACATCTATGCGGTCAATGGCTACGACAAGGACTTCCGCATCATGTCCTACACCGAGATCGATGGTCAGGTGTATGCTCAGTTATTCGACAAGAACAACGGGATCACCATTGGGACTGGTACCGACCTGATCGGCAAGCTTCATCTCGAAGGCAACATCGCCTCGGCGCAATGGGAGACGTTTAATAGCTGGAATAATGGATTACAGCAGCTTCAACCGTTAGCAGTGGATGAAGCACTGGACAGCTTTATCTCATCGCTAAATGCTGCCAAACCGATCGCAACGAGCCCGGAGTTGGAAGAGAACCTCTACGGCAAGGAGGATCGCAAGATCATCTATCTCACGCTGGAAGACAAAACGCAGGTCCCACTAGTTCTATTCGGTGAAGGTCTGGTGCGTTACGGTAATGTTCCGGTATTCCTGGAAGTGGAGAAAGGTGCGTTCCAATCATTCTGGAATAGCTTGAGCGAGTAAGGCGAAGGAATCGAAACGGATGTATGAAGAAGAGCGAACAGCGCACGAAAGTGCTTTGTTCGCTCTTTTGATTATCGGTGAGAGTAGATTAATTGAAATTTTTGTAATAAACCAAATGATCGGTCCACTCATCATTTTCATGTATGAAACCTTTACGTGCACATTCAAATTCCATACCCACGCTTTCAGCTAACTTTACTGAAGGGGTATTATCCAAATTGATATGGGCTTCTATGCGGTGGAACTTCAGATGTTCGAATGCAATATGAAGTGCTTCATTCACTGCTTCTTTCCCATAACCTTTTCGCCAATACTGATTATGGATCGTGTATCCGAAGCTTCCCCATTGAAAATCATCTCTTGCCAAGGTCGCAATATCAATCATACCCAGATGTGTACCATCATGCTTTCTAAACACACCAAATACATAAACGGCATCAGTACGCGCTAACTCCTGGTGTCGATCTACGAGATCATGAAACCAATCCAGTGTACATTCACTCATATCCATTTTCCCTTTATCATGGCGGTGTTGGGAGGGCAAGCGGTTTTCAAACTCATTGAACCAATTTTCATAGTCGTCTTTCTGTAATGGTCGGATGACTAGCCGTTCTGTCTCTGAAATATGATCAAATTTTTCTGCTTTTAATATCACAATGACAACTCCTCTGGATTGAATTTATGCTCATGGCATAGCACTGAAATAGTCCATAACCACGCTGCGAAACTCTAAAGCGGCTTTGGAAATATACCTGTTTTTGTGCGAAAGTAGAGCGATTTCCCGAACGAGTTGATGTTCCTCTACCTGAAGATATCTAATACGCTCATGCGGGTTTCTGGCTGTGCTAGGTATAAACGCGAGACCGATCTCCGCTTCAACAAGGGCTGTTAATCTTGCAGGCTCATCACCTTCATACACATACTTCGGTACAAAACCAGCGGATTGACATACGGAATCTACCATATCACGAACCCCATACCCTTGCTTCACCCCAACAAACCACTCGTCCTTAAGCTCAGTTAATTGAATGCTGCTTCGGTCTGCATATCGATGACCCATAGGAACAGCGACTACAATCGGATCGTCATATAGTATCTGACATTCGATATCGTCACCTTCAATCGGAGGGGAGGAGAGACAAAAGTCCACCTCGCCTCGATGTAGAAGTCTGGACATGTTTTCTAACGAAACCATTTGCACATGGAACTGAATATCCGGCTTGTTTTTTCGGAATTCCCGCAGTATGCCTGGCAATGTGCTTGCCGTAGTCACCGCCAATTGCAGTGTACCCTGATCCGGGTTGGAGAGGTCAGCGATTTCCCGCTTTCCTTGTTCCAATTCAAATAAGGCTTTTTCAGTTCGTTGAAGAAATGTTCTTCCAAAGTCGTTTAGTCGCAGCTTTCTCCCGATTCGATCAAATAAAGGGACTCCAAGGTCGTCCTCTAATCGTTGTATCGTTTTGCTCAGGGAGGATTGCGTGACATGAAGCTTTCCCGCAGCTTCCGTAACATGTTCGCATCGGGCCACCGTCAGGAAATATTTTAGTTGAAGAAGTTCCATTTGCACCATTCCTTCATTCCTTCTAGTTCATCAAATCATAACATATAATGCGTTGGAATAAATGAATACGTTCAAGTAAGATAACAGCAGAAGAGAGAGAGAGGTGCACCAATGAACGTTCGAAATAAAGGATTGATGTTAGCTGTTGGACTTGGAATTATGTTGAATCCGTTGAATTCCTCCATGATTTCGGTGGCAATCTCCAGGCTACAACAAGTGTATCAACTTAATTTTACAGCCGTTTCGTGGATTATTTTATCATTTTACATTGCCAGTGCTGTCGCTCAACCCGTTATGGGCAAGTGTAGTGATTTGTTTGGCCGCAGGAAGATCTTCCTCATGGGTCTTGTTATTGTTTTTGTATCGTCCATGCTAGCTCCGTGGTCTCCCAGTTTTTCGTGGCTCATCGTATTCCGGATCGTTCAATCGATTGGCACAAGCATGATGGTGGCCGTTGGAATGGCGATTGTCAGAATGAACGTGACTGAAAAACAAGCCTCCGCCTTGTCCACCTTGGCTATATTCCTTTCAGGAGCGGCTGCAGTTGGACCTTTTATTGGTGGAGTATTGATTCATTGGTGGGACTGGCAGAGCATATTCTTCGTTAATATTCCGTTTGTCATGGCAAGCTTTTGGTTCGCCTGGAAAACAATCCCGAAGGACGAGCAATCTCCGTCTATCTCTGGTCACATGTCCATTCGGCAATGGCTTGCGTTAATTGACGCACCAGGTATCCTGATGTTTACGGTAGCTTTGGTGACTCTGCTCATCGGTTTACTTTCAGTAAGTTCCACAGGAGATATTTCAACATGGCATCTGCTGACAGGGGGGATCGGGTTAATCGCACTCGTCATGTTCATCCGACATGAATTAAAAGCAGGCACGCCTTTTATCCCTCTGCGAACGTTTGCCTCATATCCCGAGATGACTTGGATGAATGTGCAATACATGCTGGTGAACATCCTGTTTTACGCACTTTTTTTTGGAGTTCCTACGTATTTGAAGCAGGTACGTCATCTCAACGAAGTTCATACAGGAATGAGCATGCTAGCTTTGGGGTTATGTTCAGTCATTATTGCACCGATCGCAGGGCGCTGGATTGACAAATCAGGATCACGGCCAGCTCTGATTGTATCCGCTTCTTTAATGACATTTGGCTCTATATTGATCGTTATTATGAACGAAACTTCTCCAATCTTCATTGTCATTGTTGCCTTAGCTTTATTTGGAATAAGTAACGGCCTAAACGCGGTCGGCATGCAAGCAGCTCTGTTCAAAAGCACACCGAAAGAAATGATTGGTGTCGCATCGGGTATTTTTAATACATCACGCTACCTGGGAACCATCTTATCGTCGTTATTGATTGGGATTGTCATGGGAGATACATTTAATGTGACAGGATTTCAGATGCTTGGAATCATCCTTACGGTATTAGCTGCATCACTGATCATCATGAGCGTACGTCGCGAGGCAGGTGCGGTGAGTCCAGAGCAAGTAAGCAAGTAAAATAGCGAATCTGCCGTGCAATAACACGTTTACACCCAATGAATCAATAGCTCTATTGGGTGTATTTTTTGTTTTTCACCAAGTTGTCAGAAAGAGTTGATCCTTTCTTGAACGTTTAGGGTAGAAGACGTGTCTTTGATTGAATTAGGTAAAAATAAAGATATAATAATTTTGATTAATAGGCTTGGTTAGTACTTTAAGTGCATCAATATCAGATTTTAATAGGCATCCAATGCTTGTTATTATCGGGGGCCTACAGGAGTAAACGCATTATAGGTGTGGCAAGATATCGTCATACCTAACTTTGTGAAATTTTTCGCAACTTTGCATTGAGCTTGGCCAAATCTGATATTGAATGTTTCTAAATTGAACAGAGTTTGAAGGGAGGCAACACAAAGAATGGCTATTGATACGGTGTTATGGAGCAGGCTAGTGACTGGTTTGACGCTGGGATTCCACGTGATTTTTGCAACGCTGGGTGTCGGTGTACCTTTGATGATTGCTATTGCAGAGTTCATCGGCATTCGGAAGAAGGATCACCATTACATACTTATGGCAAAGAGGTGGTCCAGAGGGTTTGTCATATCTGTCGCGGTTGGCGTCGTGACAGGCACAGCGATATCACTGCAGTTGGCCTTGGTATGGCCGAATTTTATGAAGCTGGCCGGGAATGTCATTGCACTGCCACTATTTATGGAAGTGTTCGCGTTCTTTTTTGAAGCCATCTTCCTGGGAATTTACTTGTATACGTGGGATCGGTTCAAAAATCCGTATATCCACTGGTTGCTGACTATTCCGATTGTCGCGGGGGCAGGCATGTCTGCTGTTTTTATTACAACAGTGAACGGATTCATGAACCAGCCTGAAGGTTTTGTCATGGAAGCAGGTCAATTCATGGCAGTGAACCCCGTGCAAGCGATGTTGAATACGGCGACGTTCTCCAAAGTATTCCATGTATTAAGCTCGGCTTATCTGACAGGAGCTGCTCTGTTAGCCGGAATAGCAGCCTTTGCGATGCTGAGAAAAGGAGTGTCGGCCTACCACAAAAAAGGCTTGAATCTCATGATGGCCGTTGTGCTGGTATTCAGTTTATTAAATTCCTTAGCAGGAGATGTATCTGCCAAGTTTTTGGCTGAGCATCAGCCGGAGAAGCTCGCAGCTGCCGAGTGGCATTTCGAGACGGAAAGCGGCGCGGATTTGATTTTTTTGGGATGGCTGAATGCAGAACATGAAATTATAGGCGCTCTTCATTTGCCGAAACTGCTCAGTTTCCTTGCCTTTGGAGACTTTAACGCCGAGGTTACCGGGCTGAATGAATTTCCACCAGATGAACACCCGCCCTTACTTGTGCATTATTTGTTTGATCTAATGGCTGGAATTGGATTTGCTCTACTTGCTATATCAAGTCTGTACTTCCTGTTTGTGTTTTGGAAGAAACGTAATCAGTTTAACAAGTGGATGCTTCGTATGGTTGCACTTAGTGCACCGCTTGCTTTTCTGGCTGTTGAAATGGGCTGGTTCTATGCAGAGATCGGGCGGCAGCCATGGATCATCCGAGGTTATATGCGAGTGGAAGAGGCTGCTACTTCTTCACCGAGTGTAAGAATTTTATTTTTCGTCTTCTTGCTTCTATACATCGTGCTCGGCGTCATCTGTGTTCTCGTATTGAGACGTCTGTTCAATAATAATCCTGCGGAGCTTGAGATGGAGAAATGGTTGGAACAGAAGCATGATCAATCAGCCAAGAAAGGGGATCAGGCCTGATGAGTTATGAATTGATTGGTATATCCGTACTCTGGCTGTTCTTGTACGGCTATCTTATTGTAGCTTCTATTGATTTTGGAGCAGGTTTCTTCGCCTTTTATGCACGCCTGACAAAGCAGGATCACCTGATTAATCGTCTGATCTCCCGTTATCTATCACCGGTCTGGGAGATCACCAATGTATTTTTTGTCTTTTTCTATATTGGCATCGTTGGATTCTTTCCGGATACTGCTTACTATTATGGCTCCGCGCTGCTTGTTCCGGGAAGTATTGCCGTCATTTTGCTTGCTATTCGTGGGTCGTTCTATGCTTTCGAGAATTATGGTTCCAAAAATAACGTCGTATATCTGTTTTTATACGGGGCTACCGGGTTGCTTATTCCAGCGTCATTGTCAGTGGCACTGACCCTCTCAGAAGGTGGCTTTATTTTGAAGCAAGGGGATACCGTTTCCCTGGATTACTGGGCGCTGTTTACGAATCCATTATCGTGGAGCATCGTTGGTCTAGCCATCGTGTCCGTATTGTTCATTAGCGGATCATTTCTCACATTTTACGCTTCTCGCGCAGAGGACCATTCGGCATTGAAGCTGATGCGGAACTATGCTTTGTTCTGGAGCACACCGACCATTATTCTCGCGCTGACTGCATTTATATATTTGGGTCAACACAATGAGCGTCATTTTCAAAATATGATGGATTTATGGTGGCTGCTGGCGCTTTCCGTTGCATTTTTCATGATTGCCATGTGGCTGTTATATAACGGACGGCGTTACGGATTAGCTTTTATATGCATCATGCTGCAATTTCTCACAGCCTTTTTTGCTTACGGGATTGGGCAATATCCTTACATTCTTGATCCATACATCACCATTCAGAGCAGCGCCACATCACCTGCAATGGGCTTTGCACTCGTCGTTGTGTTTATCGGTGGTCTGTGCCTGTTAATTCCTTCTCTGATTCTGGTATTCAAACTGTTCCTGTTTGATGCGGATTATGTGAAAGGGAAAAAATAAAGGAGGAGCGTTCAATGAAGAGGAGAGCCAAATCCAATCTGATCTCGCAGCAAATGTCTTTACAACGAAAAAACAGGCTTCTCCTTGCGATCATTTCGCTGGCCCTTGGTGTAGCTATTATAAGCCAGGCCACCTTGGTGGCTGAAGCAGTCCAGCGAATCTTTGTAGAGAAAGCTTCCTTTTCATCCGTGGTCCTGCTGCTTGTCCTATTACTGGTTGTTATGGCTGTACGCTCACTGTTGTCGTATGGTAATGGGAAAGTGGGCTTGCATATGGCAGCACGCGCCAAGACGAATATGCGAGCATCTGTGTTGCAGAACCTGACCCGCGCTTCCATGCCTTCAACCCTGAGTGGACAGACGGGAGGAAAGGTCAGTGTTGCTTTGGATGCTGTGGATGAAGCCGACAGTTATTTCAGTCAGTACATGCCGCGAATGATGGAAGCTGCGATGATCCCGATTCTGATTCTGGTTGTTACGTTTACGCAGCACGCCAACACAGGCTGGATTATGCTGTTTACGGCACCGTTTATCCCGCTGTTCATGATCTTGGTTGGGCTCCAAACGAAGAACAAATCAGAAGAAAAATACGCGCAACTGGCTGAGTTTTCCGGTACATTTCTGGATTCACTTCAGGGACTGGTTACGTTAAAAATATTCGGACGGGCTAAACGTCAGCAACAGGAAATTGAACGCAGCAGTCTGGGGTATCGTGATGCTACCATGGGCATTTTGAAGATTGCATTTACAAATACGTTTATGCTGGAATCGATCGTGATGTTAAGCATTGGTATTGTTGCGCTTGAACTGGCTATTCAATTACTGGTTTTCAAATCGATGAGCTTCCACACAGCATTTCTTGTGTTGTTACTCGTTCCCGAGTTTTACAGTCTGTTGAAGAATACGGGAACGGCTTTTCACAGCGGGCGAACCAGTATGGGCGCGATTCGCAAGGTGGAACAGATGCTTGCGGACACAAGTTTCAAGAGCACACAAACGGAGAGGGAAGAAGGATCGGATCAGAGCGAATTAACCGATGTCGATACAATTGCAAGGACGGAAGAGCTCCGTACAGCTCGTGCCGAGTTGATTCCAATGCCACCAACCATTGAACTGGACCATCTCCGATTCCAATACACACCTGATTCCTTTGGACTTGAGACAGGACAGATCTCGATTGGACCGGGAGAACAGATCGCTATTGTAGGCAAAAGTGGATCAGGTAAAACCACGCTGCTCCATCTCATTGCTGGTTTGCTGAAACCAGATTCGGGAGCAGTTCTGGTTAACGGAAGCCAGCTTTTGCAACATGATGAGGCTGCATGGTTCGAACGTGTTAGCTACATTACACAGCATCCGTATATTTTTGCAGGTACATTTGCCGAAAATATCGCCATTGGCGCGGGTCGGAACGTCTCCAGAACTGAAATTGAGCAGGCTGCAGAGGAAGCAGGGCTTGCTAGCGTTGTTGCACAATTGGAGCAGGGATTAGATACGTTTGTTGGTGAAGGTGGCCGGGGATTATCTGGTGGGGAAAAGCAAAGACTTGCTTTGGCACGTGCTTTTCTGAAGCGACCTGCGGTTATTTTGTTCGACGAACCCACCGTTGGTCTGGATCTGCACACCGAGCGGGTATTACAACAATCCATTGCGGCATTAGCCAAAACGGCAACGATGATTACGGTGGCACACCGTTTATATACAATTCAACATGCGGACAACATTTTGTTTATGGACAATGGGGTATTGGTGGATTCAGGACATCATAAAGCGCTTCTGGCGCGCCTGCCTCAATATGCGGAGATGGTGGATGTACAACGGAAAGGAGGGTTAGCATGAATGAGTTGACGATTTTGTCAAAAGCGATGATTCAGGAGCGCAAGGATATCTTGCTTTCGATATTGGGCGGATTTATCGCCGGCATAGCAGGGGTAGCTCTCTTTTCCGCGAGTGGTTATATGATATCTCAAACGGTATTTGCGCCACCGTTGTACACCTTAATTGTGCTCACCTCCATGGTCAAACTGCTTGGTTTCCTTCGAGCGGCGAGCCGCTACGGTGAACGCTTGTATTCCCACAGGGCAACATTCTCCATGTTGAGCCGTTTGCGGACGTCCTTTTTTGCCAAACTGATCCCAGTAACGCCAGGTATATTGAACAAAAACCGAAGCGGGGATCTGCTTGCGCGGATCGTAGGTGATGTGGAAAGCTTGCAAAATTACTTTTTGCGGGTCGCGTATCCACCCATCATGGTCGTTATGGTGTTTTTGGCTACCATGCTGTTCACTTCGGCCTTTTCGATCTGGATTGCGTGTTTGTTAGTACTAGGTATGCTGATCACGGCATTTGTTGTACCAGGTATTGTCTTGTTAGGTCAGCGAAAAATACACGGGCGTGTCCGCCAGCAACGGGCCTTGCTTTCCACGGAAGTAACCGAAGTATTGTATGGTTTCCGGGATTTGAAAGTATACGGCCAATTGGAACAGCGTGAGCAACAGCTTCAGCGGGCTTCCGCTGCATTGGCAACCGAACAGAAACAAGCCGCTTCGCACCTGCTGCGAGGGCAATCTATGCACCTTTTTGTGACGTATCTTGTTACATGGGGTGTGTTAGCACTCAGCGCCTTCTTAATTGTGAATGGAGCGTTTGCGGGTGTATTCCTCGCCATGCTGATCCTGGCCACGCAGACCGTGTTCGAAGAAGCTGCCGCAATGGCTATATTACCTCTATATAAGCAGGACAGTGAACACGCCGCTCAGCGACTGGCTGAAACGGTGCCGACCTCCGATGTGCAACCTGTACAGCCAAGCGGTGAAGTGTCAGCCGATCAGGCGGTTTCGATTGAACTATCCGGTGTTAACTTCCAATATGAAGGGGAATGGAGACCGGCGCTGAGGGAGCTATCTCTGCAACTTGCAGCAGGCTCCAAAACAGCGATTGTCGGGCCGAGCGGGTCAGGTAAGTCAACGATTATCGATCTGTTACTCAAGCTGCGTATACCAACGTCTGGCGATATACGGATAAACGATGTTCCGGTGCAGGAACTGAATGAGGAGAGTATTTGGCAAAGGGCAAATGTTGTGTTGCAGCAAAGTCATTTCTTCCGGGGAACCATCCGGGACAACCTGTTGCTGAATGGAGAAGAACATTCGGATGAACAACTGTCGGCTATGCTGGATCAAGTACAACTGCCCAATAAGTTGTTGAGTGATTTGGTGTATGAAAAAGGGGAGAACCTGTCGGATGGTGAGAAGCAGCGGTTGGCTCTCGCACGGGCCATGCTGCGCAAAGGACGGTTATGGCTTCTGGACGAACCCACGTCTTCGCTGGATTACGTCACAGAGAAACATGTGCTCCAGCATCTTCTTGCACAAGCATCCGAAGATACATTTCTCCTGATCTGCCATCGGCTGACCGGATTGGAAGAGATGGATCGGATTGTGGTCATGGACCAAGGCAAGATTGTGGAATCGGGTTCTTATTCAGAGCTAATGGAGCAAAAAGGCTATTTTTATGAAATGAAACAAATTGAACGACAAATGATTGGAGACGCCGGGGCGTGAAAGGAATTTCAGTCTACTCAAGGTGTCGATAGTACTTCAATAAAGACTAAAGAACGTTACTGATGTTATCATCAATTAATCGTTCTTTAGTCTTTTTGTCTTTCTATTGAGAAGACTCGTTAAGCAGCAATGTGAATTCCCCTTCACATAACCGCAGATGATTCAGCCGTTTTATTTTTCTTCGCAAGCGGCTTTTTCCTCAGTGTCCTATCGTACAGATATGGCTTTCCGTGATATTCCCGTGCATGCTTTTGTTTCTGCTTTTTATGTATATCAACCTTGATCTCCAGATTGGCAACGTTATTCTGGAATTCAGAAGCAACTCGTTTGCACCATTTCAATCCACTTTCTTCAGACGCACTGAAATGAACACGTAGTAGATATCCGTTTACCGTTAATTCAAACTTGTATAAATTCATGATATGTATCCTTTCCAGACGGGCATGTTATGTTACACCAAATACGATAATCTGATTATAACAGGAACGTATGTTCTGTAAAAGTGTTATTTATGATACCCGCAATTCAATAAGGTTAGCTAGACATCTTTGCAAGAGTCCGTTTAATGGTAAAATATCTAAAAATGGTTCATGTTGGGGGATATCATGTATAAACTAATGATCGTAGATGATGAATTGCTCATGCGGGTTGGAATTCGTTCCATGCTGAATTGGGAAGAGTATAATTTCTATGTTGTGGGTGAGGCGGGAAATGGAAAAGAGGCATTAAGCCTTGCGCTTGAAGTGATGCCTGATCTAATTATTACAGATATCAAAATGCCGATTATGGATGGGCTGCAGCTTATACAAGAGGCCTCCTGCGTACTGAAAACCTGCAAGTATGTCATCCTGAGTAATTTTGACGAATTTCATTATGTGAAAGAGGCACTAAAACTTGGTGCTTCAGATTATTTGATTAAAAGCGAGATCACCGAATCCTCCCTTATTGACCTCCTGAGCACTGTTGGACAGAAACTGCAAAGTGAACATGTTCACCCAACCAACACACCCTCTATAACACAGGACTATTCCAAGAGCCTAAGATATCTAAAGGATAGTTTCTTCCAAGATGTTGTAAGCGGATTCATTAGTGAGGAGGATATCGTCACCAAAGCGGAAGAATTGCATTTTCGTATACGTTCGGACCAGTTGGTTGTCATGAAGTTCATCGTGAATTATTACGAGGATGCAAAGCGGAAATATGTAGAGAAGGGGGAAAAGCTGCTCCGATTTTCTATTCTTAATATTATGGAAGAGATCATTCCATCGAAGTGGGAGAAAGAGATTTTTGTTGAAAGTTCCTCAGAATATTGGGTGATCGTTAATGTACTTCCTGAGAGCCAATCTGTACACGCCGACTTGAATAAACTATGTAATAAATTGCTGTCTTCGATCAAGGATTTTATGAATCTATCGCTCACGGCTGGGGTAAGTAGAATGACTTCCGGTTTCCTTCACATCAGGAAGGCCTGCCAAGAGGCAGAAACGGCTCTAGAACAGGGTTTCTTCACAGGAAGCAACCAGGTATTGTATTACGAGCATATGGTTCAATCCCCAGATCGACATGAAGTTAAGGGGGCTTTAAGCCCGCAACAAGAACGAGATTTGTTGAAGTTGTGGGTAAGCAAAGACAACCAAAAGGCGGAAGAGTTCCTTGAAGGAATCCGATCCAATCTGGAACAGCTACGAGCAGATGAGAATAGCATTCGCAAGCAATATATCATGGTAATGGAAACGATACATTCCCATCTATCCCGAGCTACGGAAAGAGGTGCACCTTCTTTAACAGAGAAATCACCCTATGAAATCGTTCTAAAGGGGGAGTATTGGGAGGATATCCACCAAGATATGCTTGCTCATATTGCGTATTACTTCCAAACCGATTACCAAATCAAACAGGAAAGCACTTACACCGATCTCGCCACTGAATTGATCGACAAGTATTATGCGGAAGATATCTCACTGCAAAGTATCGCTAGCCAAATCAGTGTGAATCCGTCGTATCTCAGCCGTGTGTTCAAACAGGAACGAGGAGAGAACTTTATTACGTACTTGACCCGAGTTCGAATTGAACATGCCAAGGCGTACCTATTGAGCAGAGGAATGAGAGTGTATGAAATCGCAGAAAAGGTGGGCTACCATAATTACACGTACTTCAGTAAGATTTTCAAAAAATCGGTAGGTGTCACTCCTGAGGAATATCGAGAATTACAGCAGGGATGAATGTAATCGGTGAATAGAGGTGCAGCATATGAAGCATGTTCGGCCCTTCCGAATCAAGTACAAAATTATGGTGATCTGTATGACGGTCATTATCCTTCCGGTATTGGTGATGACAATCAATTCGTATTACTCCTCAGAGCGGTTGTTGGCACAGAACTATACAACGTTGCTAAACGATCTGGCCAAACAGACGAATATTCGCATTGACGAGTTCCTCAAGGAGATTGAGAAAATTTCGCTGCTAGCCAGCAATGGGCTTAGTGACAATCTGTCTGCGACTCATGAAGGGAGTTTTCCGATCCAGGATTTCCTGCGAGAGGGTGATGAACAACATGAGATTGCCGCATACAATATTCTGATGAATTATATCATGATGAAAGATCGCGTATTCTCCATTTACCTCTACAATATGAACGGGGGGCAAGACCTTTTTGTAAGTCCACATCAACCCATTGATCCAAACTTCAAAGTAGCAAACGAATTGTGGTTTAAAAAGTTTATGCATGATAGTGATAGAACCATTACCCTCACAACACGAATCGATGAGCAATTGGAGAATAAAATACTGGCAGTGTCACACGCTCGCAAAATTCATGATGTGACTAGTGGAAAACTGCTTGGCGTGATTGTTGTCAGTATTGATATCAAATTCATCGAAATCGTCAATCGAAACTTGCAGGAAGGGCTGCGCTCCAGATTCATGATTGTTGATGAGGATGACAAGATCGTATATAACGTGAATGAACGATTAATTGGGACACTGTTCCGGGACAACGTTCGTCCGCCTGAAGCACTAAATGTCGTGGTGACCAGTCCCCTTAGTCAGCAAAAATGGACAACGTACTTATATATGCCTTTGGATGAGCTGACTGCTGATGGCAAAATATTGGGCCGTAATCTGGTGACGCTTGCCATCGTCATTGTTCTTTTTGCTGCCGTAATATCCATCTTTTTATCTCACGTGATCACAACTCCCATTAAGAAACTGCTACGGAATATTGCTCTAGTCGAGAAAGGTCAGTTTGAACAAGTTGAACCTATTGGCTCAAAAGACGAGATTGGCCATTTATCCATTCGATTTAACAGAATGTCGCATGAATTGAAGCGGTTGGTCGAACGGATGCAGCAGGAAGAAATAGAGAAAGCCAAGGCCGAGATGCGTGCGCTCCATGACCAGATCAAGCCACATTTTCTGTATAACACCCTTGGGTCAGTGAAATGGATCGCCTCGATGCAGCAGGCTGACAAAATCGTGGAAATGACCGATGCACTAATCTCGATGCTTCGCTATGCAACAAAATCCGATGGAACGCTCGTAACCATTCGTGAAGAACTCGATAATATTACGAATTACGTAACGATTCAAAATGTCAGGTACTATGATTGTATTCAAATGCGATATGAGGTTGAGGATAGACTGCTAGATTATCGCATGCCCAAAATGATCCTGCAGCCCATTGTGGAGAATGCGATATTTCATGGACTCGCTGAACTCGAAGAAGACGGAATCATTACCATTCGGATTCAATCACAGCTGGATGAAGTTGTGATCCAAGTCTGCGATAATGGCGTCGGTATGGATCATCATACGATGCAGAATCTATTGGAAGAAAAGTCGGGTGCAAGTACGGGAACGAATGGGATTGGATTGCATAATGTACAGCGGCGGATTCAACTTCATTTCGGTAAACCCTATGGAATACAGGTGGAGAGTAAAATGGGTGAAGGCACCATTTTCTCCATTCTGCTGCCTGCCATTATAGAAGCCAAATAGTCATTCATGCTTTCATTTATACATCTCATAATGCGGTACAGCGATCATAAAAATGAGTTTAGATATAAACAAAGGGCTCGCAGTATGAACTGCAAGCCCTTTTGTTCACCCTTTGACGCTACCTAGCACCAAACCTTTGGTAAAATATTTTTGTAAAAACGGATACACGAGTAAAATCGGAATGGCACCCAAGAACATCTGAGCGGCGCGCCCCGTTCTGGCGTTCATCATGGACAACAGCTGCGTATAATCTGACCCAGATTTCAGCATGATTTGCTCAAAACTTTGCAGGAGGGTCTGGAGGTAGCTTTGCAATGGATAATTGTCTGGATTGTTCATATAGATAATGCCATCGAACCACGAATTCCAGTGGGCAACGATACTGAACAAACCAACCGTAGCGAGAGCGGGCTTGAGAAGTGGTAGTAGAATACGAAGCAATACCTGTACAGGCCCAGCACCATCGATAATTGCTGATTCTTCAATCTCCTCGGGCAGCCCCCGAATGAAATTCATGAGGATAATCATACTGAATACGGGGAGGGCCCCAGGCAGGATCAGAGACCAGATGGAATCGATTAGTCCCATTTTCACGACCACTAGATAGGTTGGAATTAGTCCTCCACTGAATAACATGGTTATTATGAAAAATCCCATATAGATATTACGCCCCATCAATTTTTGTTTGGATTTGGAGAGGGGATAAGCTGTGAGTACGATCAGAACCAGATTCACCAACGTTCCGATAACGGTTCGTTGAATGGCTACCCAGAGAGAGGAGAAAAATGATCCTCCAGTTAATGCAAATTCATAGGCTTTTGTCGTAAATTCCACAGGCCAGAACGTAACACTCCCCGCAGATACAGCCGCGCTGCTGCTGAATGAAACAGCCAGCAGGTTGATAAACGGCAGGATACATAGGAGAGAGATTAGAAGCAATATGGTGTAGTTTATGATAAGAAATACACGCCTGCTCATACTTTTATCATAGATCATAATGTGAGTTCCTCCTTCTTAGAAGATACGATAACCAGCCACTCTGTAAGCCAAGATATACGATACGGCAACCAGAACACTGGAAATGATCGATTTGAATAACCCGACAGCGGTACCAATTGAATACTGTGCCTGCTGAATTCCCAGACGGTAGACATAGGTATCAATAATATCACCGGTCTGATAGACAACAGGGGAGTAGAGATTATAGATCTGGTCAAAGCCAGCATTGAGTACGTTTCCAAGTGAAAGTACGGTCATTAAAACAATGGTTGGCATGAGGAGAGGCAACGTAATGTAGATGGTCTGCTTCCAGCGTTTGGCTCCGTCGATCACCGCGGCCTCGTAAAGCCCCGGATCAATACTGGTCAAGGCTGCCAAATAAACAACCGTGCCAAACCCGAAACCTTTCCATATGTCACTGACAATCATCGTCCAAGGAAAAATAGAAGGTGTGCCAAGAAAGGAGATCGGTGCAATACCAAATACACTTAGAAATGTATTGATAATGCCGTCGGAGCTAAGGATATCCAGCATGATGCCAGCCATAATGACCCAAGAGAGGAAGTTCGGAATGTAGACAAGTGTTTGAAATGTACGTTTGATTCCACTGTGCAGTACCTCGTTAAGCAGTAATGCGAAAATTACGGGCACGATTATACCACCGATAATCTTAAAGACAGACATGTACAATGTATTCCAGATCGTTCTTACGAAGTTCGGCTGATTAAATATGTGGGTGAAATTATCCCATCCTACCCATGGCGAGTTAAAGCCGAGGCCCGGATTGTAATTCTGAAATGCAATAATAAGTCCATAGAAAGGGATGTAACAAAAGATGAAGACCAAGACCAGGCTTGGAATCAACATGAGATGGTAAGGACTCTGCTGCTTCCATTTTCTCAACATTCATATTCCTCCGTTCATCGTACGCCAAATGTAATCGCTATCAAATAAAGGGGAGAGATCCCCTCATCCCCTCTTTGTGACAAACGAGATTATTTCTTCCCGTAGGCTTCATTAACTGCCTGGGTTGCATTATCGCCCCCGGCTGCGCGCCAATTCTGGACAATAACATCGAAATAATCGATACTTTCGCTACCCATAATGATCTTGGTGAAACCTTCGGTCAGGATATCATCCAAGGTTGTGCCGTAGCTTGAAAGTATTTCTGGCGTAACACCCCATAAGGCCGTTTTTGTATAGTTCTCGCTGTCCAGTACTTTCTTGGCAAGACCATACGCATTCTTTGGAGCCCCTTGTTGCAAATAATCACCAACTGCTCCTGGGGTTGCATTCTCCATGAATTCCACACTGTTGTTATATTTTTGCCACATACCCGACGTCGTGAGCCCACTGGTATCCTTGGATTGAAGGGCAGCGGAGACCGCCTCAAATTGCTCGTAATCGGAATTCGGATTAAGTACACGGAACGCTCCAACAACATGGGCAATATCGTTGTCCAGCAAGGCGGATAACGTTTCTGTGGATTCCTTGCCATTGCCTTCATCCACAATATAAGCATAGTCGTTCAAAATTTTGATTACTTCTTCAGGGCTTTTAAATCCCTTTTTCATAACGATATAATTGTTGTTGGCGAAGAAAATGGATTGTTTGGCTTCTTTTCCATCAACGGTAGGGATGATATAAGGGTAGAAGATAGCGTCCTTACCCAGATTGGATACTGTGTCGACACCCGGATTATAACCCCACCACTGGTAATAAGGCTGCATGCCCACTTTGCCGGCTACAATGTCCGCGTTCATCGCATTAAAGTCTTTGATTGCAAATTCCGGATCAATGATGCCTCGCTTGTACCATTCTGACCACTCAGCCAGCGCATTTTTCATCTCAGGCTGCACGGATCCGTACACGAGTTTTCCATTGCTATCCTCCATCCACATATCCGGATGCGCATTCCATGCAATGGCGAGCAGGTTGAGGTAATCCAACGATTGGTCTACCGCTATACCATAACCACCGTGCTTTTCCATGAATTTTAGTGCGATATTTTTGATGTCTTCCACAGATTTCGGATCTTGGAGTCCCAATTCTTCTTTCCAGTCGTTCCGAATCCAGATGAAGTCTGGTTGTTCAATTAATCCCCAGTGCATCTGTGGTATCCCGTACAGCTTACCGTCCTTCTTTCCAGATTCGTAACTGTCTGCATCTGCTTCCATGTAACCTTTGAGACGATCTGAAGCGTATTGATCAAAGACCTCGGAAAGGTTCATGACCATATCTGCTTCGACTAACTGTCTCAGTTGTGATGGATTAACTCTGAATACGTCAGGAAGATCGTTCGATGCGATAGCCAAATTGAGTTTTGTATCGTACTCATCGCTAACCCAGTCTGTTTTGACGTTGATATCAAACTTCTCTTTGTATCGCTTAATCCATACATTGTTGGTGATATCGTCGCCCTTTGGATATTTTGCTGAAGTGTATTCTGATGTTACGGTGTGAATGGTTGTCGTTCCAGCCTCGTTGGAATCCGTGTCCGTTGTTGAACCTTTATCAGCACCGCTTCCATTGCTACAGGCTGCGAGTAATAAGGTTGACATGCACACAGACAAGACTAAGGCTTTCGTTTTCTTGTTCATTTCTTTTCCCCCTTATCAGTCATATTTCAATAACGCTTACTTGAAAATATTCTAAACGAGAAAGGGGGAACGTGATATAAAGGTTATTGACGAGAAGCGGTATCTTTTTTTACTTTTGAGTTGTGGCGGAGAAAAGAATAATGAGCTTTGTGCACTTTTTTTACTTTGAGCTCCTTCTTTTTTTACTCATGACTCCAAAAATTCCTTTAGATGACGATCGATAACGATTGAATCCTCTTCGTTTGCTCCGATTCCAAAGCAGTGTCCCCACTTGGACTCTATAGGTTGATACAGCGCGTTTGGCATATGCTGAGCATCATACGCACTATCTTCTGGCGTGAAGAACAAGTCACTTGATCCTGGCATAACGAGTGCAGGAGAAGTGATCTTGCTTAATGCCTGTTCGAAGTTGCCGTCATCTACGGGATTATCGCTAATGTCTCCATATATTCCTGTACGCAACATGGTAATCAAGTCGTTAGCATCAAAGGGAAGAAATACCTGATCCCAGTAATCTTCTACATAAGATTTCAAGGTGTCGAAACCCTCAGATTGATACAATTTCTCCAAATAGTACGCCTGCGAGAACCCCCATGGAGCATAAGCTCTTCCCATCGCTGCGAGACCGGCAACCGGTGGGCGTTCATATCTACCATTTTTATAATTCGAATCTGCCTGTAATGCCGCGATCATTGCTTCGAATACCAACTGTGTATGGGGTCTGCTCTTTGCCGTTCCGCCAAAGGGGGCAATACGTTCGACCATCTCAGGATAACTGGTTCCCCATTGATAAACCTGCATGGCTCCCAGCGACCAGCCCACAACAAGTTTGATTTTGGAGATACCGAATTTTTGAGTGATGAGTTGATGTTGGGCATGCACATTGTCATACATGGAGATCATAGGGAAGTTATTCTTATCATATGGGGCAGGGGTATTACTTGGAGAAGACGATAACCCGTTACCCAACATATTGGGCACAACGATAAAATAACGACTGGGGTCCAGTGCCTTGTCTGTTCCAATTAACCATTCATTATCTGTGTGAATTCCAGCAAACCATGTTGGGACAACAATAACATTGTCCTTTGCCGCATTTAAGTTTCCATAGGTCTTGTAAGCGATAAAGGCTAGAGGGAGCCGTTGTCCCGATTGAAGTAATGTATCTCCTAGGTTATATGTTTCATAATCGTTCATAGATTGATTCTCCTTATAAAATAGTAATAACTTGATTTCACTCTACAATACGTCTATTATCAATTCAACGAAACGTTATCGAACATATCATTCATTTATTTTGAACTTAGGGGGTGCCTGACTCATGGAAATACGCCAGCTAAAAACCTTTTGGACACTTGCATCGACCTGCAGCTTTAGTCAAACTGCTGAATTATTGAGCTATGTACCGTCTACCATAACCATGCAAATCAAATCGCTGGAAGAAGAGCTTGGGGTGAAATTGCTGGATCGATTAGGCAAAAAGGTTGTGTTAACGGATGCTGGCCAACAGTTTCTGCCGTACGCCACTAAGATTTTAAACGATGTAGAGGAAGCAAAGTGCATATCCACTCAGCACGGAGAATTGGCGGGAACGGTGGTGATCGGAGCAGATGAAGTGCTGTGTGCATATCTTCTTCCAGCCTTGTTCAAACGCTTCCGAGCGGACTATCCTGGTGTGCGGTTATTGTTCCGCCCCTTGTCTGGGCAAGAGCTTAAATCAAGTCTGAGAGAAGGACATGCCGATGTCGTTTTTGTATTGGATGAGCCTATAAATTCCAAAGACCTTCATTCAGAGTTTTTAAAGGAGGAGACCTTTCAAATGGTCGTTTCTCCCGATCATATGTTAGCATCGCGTTCCGCGTTAGTTATCGATGACTTCCACAAACAGCATTTTTTGCTGACCGAAAAGAACTGTTCGTATCGCACTTATTTTGACCAATCCATAACAAAGAAAGGTGCAGATGCTCTGACAGAGCTGGAGTTTCATAGTGTAGAAGCCATTAAACAATGTGTTGCGGCTGGTCTAGGGATCGCTTTATTACCTGAAATGGCTTTGAAGAAAGAGTTGAGCGATGGGGAAGTGGTTGCTCTGCCGTGGGATTTATCAGATGTATCCTTTTCTGCGCAAATGCTCTGGCATCGGGAAAAATGGATCTCTCCGTCTATGGCTGCTTTCATGGAGGTCGCCAAGAGTGAGTTGATTTGATTGTTCAGAATTTGTTTAGATGTATGTGTTAAAATATTCTTCATGGAGATCGTGAGGTTAAATGGAATCAACCTTCAACAACATGATACAGATATATATGGGGGATTAGCAATGGAGAGAAAGATTAGAAATTCTGCAAAAGCATTGATCATTAAAGACGGGAGAATGCTTGCAATGAAGCAGGATGATAATGATGAAGTCATCTACATCCTGCCTGGTGGGAGCCAGAATGCAGGCGAAACGCTGACGGATGCTGTGAAGCGTGAAGTTGCGGAAGAAATCGGAATAGATGTAGAACCATTATCACTGGAATTTGTCATTGAAGGGGTATACGGTGAAGCTCTTCATCGTGTAGATTTTGTTTTTTTATGCGAGTACATAGGTTTGATGGACCAAGATAGTTCTATTCTGCCAAGTGACGAAAACCAAGTGGAATATGAATGGCTCGAAATTAAAAATATAAACGAACTACCTTTATTTCCTTCAAAATTACGAAAGCAGATCATTAGATTGGTTGAGGGAGAAAAAACGGTTATGTATTTAGGAAATGAGGAAGATGACGACCTGAATAGTTAGATGTGTACACGGATGTGTTATTCGTCAAAAAGCGGCCGTCTTGTATTTATAAAGAAAAGGCTATTTCAAAGGACATGATGGTCCAGTGAAATAGCCTTTTTGTCGTTGAACAAAGTGTAGAGAGCGATTCAAAATGAGCATCTATGCTAAGGGGTTACATTAGGCCAGGAGTTATATTTCTTGTTGCTTCACACCTGCTGTCATATTTTTCTGACCCCATATTACCATGGATTCAATTAAAGGAACCAATTCCTTGCCTGATTCTGTGAGCGAATACTCCACTCTCGGTGGCACCTCGTTATATTGCTCCCGATGCACGATGCCGTAATGAATCAAATCCTTCAAACAGTTCGTTAACATCGTTCCGGTAATGCCAGGCAGTCTTCTTTTTAATTCATTGTAACGTATACAGTCATTTTCACTGAGGATTGCCAGGATCGGAAGATTCCACTTGCCTCCAATGACCTGAAATGCATAAGTCGCTGGACATAACTGATCAAAATTAAACTCGTATTTCACTTGATACCCTCCAATAGTATACTTTTTGATACTAAGTCAGAAAAAGAATCGTACTTGTTCAGAAGATTGTAGACATTATAATCAAACTAACACAAGAAAATCAATTCATAAGACAATATAAAGGCGGGATACACGTGAGTAACGAATCTATGATGTGTGATCTGGAAACAGGTGTATGTGGTGTGAGCGAAGAAGAGGCGATGCAAGAAATCAATCTGAATCACGTTGAGAAAAGGATAACTCTTTATTACGCAACAGATCCGATCTGCTCTCACTGCTGGGCGCTTGAGCCTGTGCTTCATCGGTTTATTGAGGAATACGGTCATTATTTTACGCTGCAAATTAAAATGGGTGGGCTACTGGCTAACTGGAATGGTTTCTCGGATGGCGCTAACGGGATTCAGAAACCTTCAGATGTTGCAGAGCATTGGAAGGAAGTGGGTGAACATTCACGCATGCCCATCGACGGTTCCTTATGGCACGATAATCCAATACTTTCTTCCTATCCGCCATCTCGCGTATTTAAGGTCATTCAGAGTACGCACCCTGGTAAAGAGCAGGACTTCTTAAGACGTGCGCGTGAAGCCGTGTTTGCATTCAATCGAAATATTGGAGAAGATGATGTGCTGATGGATATCGTCAATCAACTGGGCTTGAATGGAAAAGAAGTGGTTGAGGCGGCTGCAGAGCAATCTGCACAAGAGTTATTAGAGGAAGACTTTGAGAGTGTCGCTAGTTTGGGAGTTAGAGGTTTCCCATCAATTATCATTGTGAATGAAGAGAACCAGGGTATAAAAATTGTCGGAGCCCGTTCGCTTGAAACATATGTGCAAGCACTTCAGCAGGTGCTCGGTGGTGATCTGAAACCCAAACAGATAACCTCGTTGGAGCAGAAAATCAATGAGGGACACCTTCTTTTTTCTAAAGAAATGGAGGTCTTGTACAATATCGAAAAGACTGATATTGAATCATATGTGAAATCTGAATTGGCAGAGCACACATATCGTATGGGTCATATCTTGAATGAGATGTATATCGAGCATATCTGAGACAGGAAAAACAAGAAATCGAATTAACACATTTTTACCGAAGGATTATTATCAATATTGATATGAGCCTCGATCCGGTGGGATTTTAAATATCCGCAGGCGACACGGATGTGTTATTCGCACAGGCAAGTCGTCCACCCATTGCGTAGACTGAAGTAGATCAAGTCAAGTGGAGGTGAATTCCATGGCTAAAACCAATGAAATACACGTCCGGGTGAAACGGCTCAAGGATCGCCCAGTCTGCGTGACTCTTCATAATGGCGAGACGTACGTCGGGTACATCTCTGGCGTTAACAGCGAAGGCGTAGTGCTTACCGGGGGCGGAAAGCTTACTCAGGCCGCAATCACAGCACCCTCATCTGAAGGCAGTGCTCGCAAAACCAAACCGAAAGCAGGGGCTACAAGAAAAACAGCATCCGCTCGAAACCGTAAACGGGTGAACAGCACACGTAAGTCGCAAGTACGATCCCGGTCGATGTCTCGCTCAACGTCTAGGCAAGCCCAGGTATCATCTTTCATGCCTATGCTAGGCTCATTGTTAGGTGGCTTTGGCGGTGCAGGCTCGATTGGAGGTATGTTAGGCGGTGGTATGCGGTTGTTTGGCATGATCCAGCGGTTTACACCTGTGGTCAAAATGGGGTATGGCATGATTAAGCAGATTCAGCCATTTATGGGGGCAGTTCAAGGGCTGATGACTCCAGCAAGCCAAGCAGCTCAGGCTGAAACCGAAGGGGAAGAGGAAGCACAACAAGGATAATACTTGAAATGAAAATCGTGAAATAGAACACAAGCTTCGTTGCATTTGGGAAGGAAGCATTGCTAGTATGTTGGGTGATTTGATCTTTTTCTGATCTGATCTGTTTTGTTCTGTTCCTTATCTTCTCCGCTAGATGCTTCACTGCAAGCTGCTCTCCGTACGCCAAACGGAGGGTGGCTTATTTGCTTGTGCTGTATATGAGGAGCGAACCAGCTCGATTTAGCATGCTTGCTCAGTGCTAACGAACCTCAGAAACCTTATTCGGGTCAATATCAAGCCATTAAAATTCTAACAAACATGACAAACCCTATTCGCTGCAAAATGTAAGATATAGTGTGGAAAAGGGGCTGATTCTGCAGCATAACTTCTCCTGTGTTTGATAGAATTAAAATCCGCCCGAACCGGGTTAAATAAGACTCCCTGTGTTCGTTAAATTCGTTCGTTACGAGGAATAAAAAATGAGGTTTCAAATACGCGTCTAACATCTAACTTTGGAACTGTGTAGTTCGGCGGACTACCCTCATACAGCAAAAAGCACCGCGCGCTGGAAGCTGCACGCGGTGCGAAAAACAATGCTGATGTTGCAGAGTAGGAGAAAATTCTATCCCGCTCTTATTATTTATTACGCCTGTTTGGTTTTGAGGCGAATGACGTTCCACGACGCTTTGTTCAGTACAGCTTGCACTTTACCTTGATCCACGGTTGTGTGCCCGCCGTTGTGCGGAAGGACATTGCGTGGGTTTTCTTTCGTATTGGTTGCTTTCAGATCGTTATTCTCTAGTACGATATGTTCCACAAATGTGGTTTCTCCGAAGGAACGCAGGTCTACGTTAAGTTCCAACTGCTCATCCAGATGTCTGTTCACCGCAAAGATTGTGATCGTGCCGTTCTCTTCATCATGCACACTGATCGCTTCGAGATAAGGCACATCTGTAAAGTCTTTGGAATCATATTTAGGTGAAGTTGTGATGGATCGCAACACCGTACCACGACCGAAGTTGGATGCATGCATGAACGGGAAATACGTCGTCTGGAACCAGATTGCTCCGTTATTTTCTGTCATGATTGGTGCAATGGTGTTAATCAACTGAGCAAGGCAAGCCATTTTTACACGATCGGCGTGCTTGAGTATGGTAATCAGGTAACAGCCCACGGCTAGTGCATCTTCATGTGTGTATACATCTTCAAACTCTGGAGGAGCAATCTGCCATCGTTCTTCCATACGGCTTGTGCCAATGGATTTCCAGACATTCCATTCATCCAGAGACAGCATCAATTTTTTCTTGCTGCGTTTTTTGGCTTGTACAAAATCACAGATCGAAGCCACACTATCAATAAATTGATCCAGATCCAGCGATGTCGCCAGGAAGTCATACGTGTTGTCTTTGTTATTGTTGTAATACTGATGCAGGGACAAGTAATCCACATTTTCATAGGTGAGATCCAGTACGGTTGCTTCCCAATCTGCAAATGTACTCATGTCACGGCTGGAACTGCCGCAAGCCACAAGCTCGATTTCAGGGTCTACCCATTTCATCGCTTTAGCGGTCTCATTGGCAATACGTCCATACTCATGTGCGGTCATCGCACCAATCTGCCATGGTCCGTCCATTTCGTTACCAAGACACCACGTTTTGAATTTATGCGGGTCCTTGTAACCATGAGAGATACGCAGATCACTCCAGTATGTGCCAGATGGGTGGTTGCAGTATTCGACCAGGTTTCTGGCCGCATCAATGCCGCGAGTACCCAGATTTACAGCCATCATCACTTCGGTTCCAACCAGTTTGGCCCAATCTGCAAATTCATTTGTTCCTACCGCATTTGTTTCAATCGTCCACCATGCCAGTTCAAGTCTGCGTTTACGCTCCGCTACCGGACCAACGCCGTCCTCCCAATTGTAACCGGATACGAAATTGCCGCCCGGATACCGAACGATGGGTACGTTCAGAGCTTTGATCGCTTCAATGGCATCCTGACGGAAACCTTGAGCATCCGCAGTAGGATGACCTGGATCGTAAATACCGCCATATACGGCGCGTCCCAGATGTTCTATGAATGAACCATAGACACGTGGATCAACTTCAGCAATCTGAAAGTCTTTATCAATAAGCATTTTGGATGTAAGCAATGAGAAAACCTCCATAGAATTAATTTTAGGTGTGTAAGAAACTTTATTTCACGATGAGTTCGCACAAAAGCAAAATCAACTCATTGATTTGTTATCTAATGTGTATCATAATGCTATTATATTGAGCAAGTTTATTTCGAAGGGTTCGCTAAAAAACGAATCCTAAATCAATAATATATTGAATTCTATAGAGATAGGGAAGTGAAGTTCATGATGCTTGGCACGGATGCCACATCCTTAATCATATATGAGGCGCTCGCCAGCGAGGCCCGTTTAAATATCGTTCGCTTATTATTGCAAAACAGGGAAATGCATATCAATGCACTTGCCAAAGAGCTGTATCTGAGCAAAGCCATCGTTAGTACACATGTGAGCAAATTGCAGAAAGCGGGCATCGTAGGCAGCCGCATGAAGCGCGAGAACGGTGGAACGTATAAATACTGCTTTATTCTGCAAGAATTTATGACTATCAATCTTTCTCCTGACCCAGTAGATGCTCCTTACCATGAAGTCTCTATTCCGGTTGGTCAGTATACGGATTACGAAGCTTGGCCCACCTGTGGCATTGCAACAACAACGCAAATGATTGGACAATATGACACACCGGCCTGCTTTATGGACCCGGATCGGGTGAACGCGGGAATCCTTTGGATGGCACGAGGTTTTCTTGAATATAAGATTCCCAATTATCTGTACAATGATCAGCATCTTCGAGAGATTGAAATTTCCCTTGAATTAAGCTCGGAAGCACCAAAGGTGAACGAAAACTGGCCGTCAGATATTCGCTTTACCCTTAACGGCAATGACCTCGGTACTTGGACAAGCCCTGGTGATTTCGGGGATCGGAAAGGTAAACATACGCCACTATGGTGGAAGCTGGATGTCAACCAGTATGGTGTATTGAAAATGTTGCGTATTAACGGGGAAGGCACGTTTATTGATGGTCAGCGCATCTCGGATGTGCGCGTTCAAGACCTGAATCTGGGTGCATCCACCTATTGGACCTTTGGATTGAAGCCGGAAGAGGGCGTAGCTGGCCGAGGTGGGCTTACCCTGTTTGGCAAAGGTTTTGGCAACTATGATCAGGATATCCTGATTCGATACTATTATAATGCTCAGGAAAACAAAACTTCGGATGAATAGGATATGCGATTTCATGTTAGTTTATATAGAGGCAATCTCCATATGAACGAAGTGCATAACAATTCCAGAGTAATGGTATTGACAACGATTACATGGCTGGTATAGAATACAGCTAAATAAGGAGTGTCACTGATTCGATCAGGCACCACCACAATCTGGATTTCACAAGTTTGTTTGACTTGTGTTCTGGATCATGGTGGTGCTTTTTGTATAATGGGGGTGAGAACATCATGAGGTTCAAAAAATCGTTAAACAATAACATCGCCCTGGCGGAAGACACGGAAGGTTGCGAAGTCATTGTCATCGGAACGGGTGTTGGCTTCAAAAAAGTGAGAGGACAGCCGATTGAGCAGAGCCAGATCCAGAAAATGTTCAGAATCGGCTCGAATGACAAATATCAGCGAGTCGAGCAATTTCTCAGCGATATCCCTCTGCAAGTCATCGACATTACGGATCAGATTATTGAAGAAGGCAAGACGCTGATTGGAAAAAAGCTGAATGACTCGATCCTGTTAACACTGGCGGACCATATTCATTTTGCGCTGGATCGTTTCAAAAAAGGCGTGGATGTGCAAAATCCGCTTCACTGGGACATTCGCCATCTATATCCTGCCGAATACCGTGCCGGAGAATGGGCAGTTCAAAAAATCAATGAAGCTTTTCTAGTCTCACTGCCATCTGGTGAATCAAGCTCTATTGCCCTTCATTTCGTGAACTCACAATTCGACTCGGGCAGTATGAACCAAACAATTAAAATTACACAGATGATTAACGACATTATAGGGATCATGACGGAACATTTCGGAATGGTACTGAATCAGGAATCTGTTGATTTTTCCAGGTTCATCACCCATCTGAGATACTTCATTGTACGTCAGTTGAACCGGGAAGTGCTCTCTTTTAAAGATCAGCAATTTCTATATGATGTATTGTCGGAGCGATATCCTATCAGCTTCCAATGCGCACTCAAAATAAAGGAGGCGATGGAGAGGCAACGCGGATTCGTGATTACTCCCGATGAGATGGTATATCTCATGATACACATCGAGAGAGTGACATCCCGTACCGATATGGATTAATCTCAATACAACCTGTTTGAAGTTATACCATCATCAATATGAATTGAATATGGAGTGTTACTGATTCGATCAGGCACCACCAAATGTTTCCGACTCCGCATCTGCGGCGGGCCGGTAATACATTTGGTTTTTTTTTCGCCAAAAAAAGGAGGAAGCATCATGAATCACCGGGAGTTGTCCAAAGAAATTATTCGATTAACGGGCGGACAGGAAAATATTACGCAAGCTTGGCATTGTATCACACGACTTCGCTTCAATGTTCGAGAGCAAAACAAAGTTCAATTGGAACAGATCAAAGCACTCGATGGCGTGCTCGGTGCACAGTTTCAGAACGATCAGTTTCAAGTGGTAATTGGTAACCAGGTTGCAGCCGTATATGAGCAGATCGAGGATCAGATGAAGCATAGTGGCATATCAAAGCCTGAAACAGACGCGCCGCGCTCTAAAGGGATTAATGCTGTTTTGGATACAATCTCCGGCATTTTTACTCCGATTCTGCCTGCCATCGTAGGTACCGGGATGTTAAAGGGGATTCTGGCACTGCTCGTTACACTTGGCGCGATACAGGAGAAAAGCGGTGAGTATCAAGTTCTGTCCTCAATCGCTAATGCGGCCTTTTATTTCTTGCCTTTCCTTCTGGCTCTATCATCTGCCCGCAAGTTCAAAGTGAATGAATATATCGCCCTGACGCTTGCAGGTACTTTATTGTATCCAACGATTCTGAATGCGTATCTGGCAAACCAGCTTGAACCAATTCGTTTTCTCTCGCTGCCCGTGTCCATTGTGAATTATACCCAGTCCGTTATTCCCATTATTCTGGGTGTGTGGCTTCTGAGTTATGTACATCGCTGGGTCGATCGTTTTATTCCCGGTCCTGTCAAAGTCATCTTTACCTCGATGATTGTGCTAGTCATCACGGTGCCAATTCTATTAATTGCGATTGGCCCCTTAGGGAATTACATGGGCATCTATCTGGAAATGGGTACTTCCTGGCTCTTTGCCCATTCAGGTCCGTTAACCGGCATTATTCTCGGCGGCCTCATGCCTCTGATTGTTATGACGGGTATGCATTATGCGTTCTTCCCAGGCACATTGCAGAATCTGAGCAAACTTGGATATGACGTGCTTTTGCTACCGATCAACCTGATAACCAATATGAGTCAGGCTGGTGCGGTCACGGCTGTTTTCCTCAAGACCAAAGATAAAAAAATGAAATCCATTGCTTTATCCAGTGGCATATCAGCCTTGCTTGGTATTACTGAACCCGCACTGTATGGTGTCACCTTGAAGCTGAAAAAACCGTTTTACGCTTCACTCATTGGTGGGGCAGCAGGAGGTGGCTTTATTACCGCAGTGGGTCTGAAATGCTTCGGTTTTGCTGTACCAGGATTGCTTTCACTTCCGTTATATATTGGCCCGAATGGTGGCATGTCCAATTTCTGGTATGCATTAATCGGAATTGGCATCAGCTTTAGTGTTTCTTTCGTAGTGACTTTGCTGCTCAACTGGGAAGAGCCAAATACACGCAATTCCGCCATGTCCGACTCAGCACAAACATTAACCGAACAGGAACTGAATACAACTACTGCCTTTTCTCAAGAAACGGTGACACCTGTCACAGTACATTCCATCGAGGAAAAGAAGGGGGAGGTGTTCAGCCCGCTCACTGGTGAATTGGTGCCGCTCTCAGAGCTTCCGGATCAAACGTTTGCTGAGGAAATGACCGGGAAAGGTATTGCAATTCGTCCGCAGGATGGACGTGTTACAGCTCCTTTTGACGGAACCGTCACGTTGGTTGCCAAAAGTAAACATGCGATTATGCTGACCTCATCAAGTGGAATTGACATTCTCATTCATGTTGGACTAAACAGCGTATCGCTCAAAGGGGAATTTTTTGACGTGAAGGTTGTTGCTGGACAAGAAGTGAAGAAGGGTGATTTACTTCTGGAATTTGATATGGATGGCATTCAGGGTGCGGGTATTGACCTTGTGACACCAGTCATCGTAACCAATACGCCGGATTACCTCGATGTAGTACCTGTTCAGGTGAAGGGGGTGATTCCAATGAATGAATTGCTTCTCCTCACCGTTCGTTAACAGCTTCATGAATACCATTTACAAAAAAAAGGAGAGAAACAACATGACAAAAACAATTAAACACTCATTTCCTAAAGGATTTTTATGGGGCGGAGCTACCGCTGCCAATCAGCTGGAAGGTGCATATGACGCAGACGGCAAAGGACTCTCTACCTCAGACATGGCTCCATTCGTTCCTCATGAGGAGCGCAATGGCAAGGATTTCACCTTCGACGTGGATTCTGTTCAATTAGAACAATATCTGAGCGGTAACACCAACGTATATTTCCCGAAACGGAACGGCGTGGATTTCTACCACCGCTACAAAGAAGACATTGCCTTGTTTGCGGAGATGGGCTTCAAAGTGTTTCGTCTTTCGATCGCCTGGACACGGATCTTCCCTACAGGAGAAGAAGCCGTTCCCAATGAAGCTGGTCTTGCCTTCTATGATAACGTGCTTGACGAACTCTTGAAATACGGCATTGAGCCGCTTGTAACGATCTCTCACTACGAGATGCCCGTAGAGTTAACCCGCAAGTACAACGGCTGGGAAAGCCGCGAGATGATCGATCTGTATCTGAAATTTGCCAATACGCTGTTTGACCGTTACAAAGACAAAGTGAAATACTGGATTACCTTCAATGAAATGAATATGATGCTGACAAGTCTGTATACTGGCGGCGGCATTCTGGAAGATAAAATTAAGGGTACACCAGAGCAAGTAGCCTATCAGGCAACTCATCATCAATTTGTAGCAAGCTCACTGGCTGTCAAAAGTGGTAAAGAGAAGATGCCAAATGCTCAGATTGGTTGCATGATCTGCCGTCTGGAAACGTATGCTGCTTCTAGCAAACCGGAAGATGTGTTGCAGACAATGAAGGAAGATCAGATGAACCTGTTCTACCCAGAGGTGCAGGCACGAGGCGAATACCCATCCTATATGCAAAGATATTTTGAGGAAAACGGCATTGAACTGGTTAAAGCTCCTGACGACGATGCCATTATCCGGGATAATACCGTGGACTTTATTGCTTTCAGTTATTACATGACGTATATCGGAAAATATGACCCGAATGACAACAGCAACTCTGGTATGCTGGTAAGTCAGATTAAAAACCCTCATCTGAAAGCTACCGAATGGGGATGGCCTATCGATCCGATTGGTCTTCGCGTCGCGCTGAACCGATTGTATGACCGTTACCGGATGCCGCTCTTCATCGTTGAGAACGGGCTGGGTGCTATCGACACACCGGAAGAGGACGGGGCAGTCCATGACCCTTATCGCATCAATTACTTGCGCAGCCACATTGAGCAGATGAAAGAAGCTGTCGCTGACGGCGTTGAATTGATGGGTTTCACTAGCTGGGGGCCTATCGATATCATTAGCTGCTCGACTTCTGAAATGGGCAAACGTTATGGTTTCATATATGTAGATCAAGACAATGCTGGCAAAGGTTCGCTTGAAAGAACTCGCAAAGACTCCTTCCACTGGTACAAACAAGTTATTGAAACAAACGGAGAAACGCTGTAATTATATAAAATTTTACACGCCGCCCATATGGGCGGTCTTTATTTTTCACTAGTCAAATAAGGGATAATTATGTAAAATTGTTTTATTCAAACAAGAGGAGTGAATTCAATGTCTAACAAGGTGATTATGCTTTAGGTTCACAAAAGGATATTTGCGTTACAGGGATTCCTTTTGTGGACATTGCAGTGCGGGAAACCGTCCAAACAATGTTTACTGGAGGAGATCGTAATTAACTTTAACGAAGCTGTTAACATTAGCAATACGCATGTACTGACGCTGGTACCCGAGCTGTTTCATCTGGAGGGTTACAATATTCAGCTTATTCCGCCTCATGAGGGTGGACGGAATGTTGTTTACACTTGCGAGCGAGAGGGGCGTGAATCGCTAATTCTACGGGTGTCTTTTTTGCCTGACAGAAAGCGGGAAGATTACATTGCCGAACTGGAGTATGTGCGGTATCTGTTTGAGCACGGTGCAAGTGTCTCGAATGTGGTCAACTCGAAAAAGGGCCATCTGGTAGAAGAGATCACTTATGATGAGCATACATTCTTTGTCTGTATGTTTGTGAAGGCCAAGGGAAATTTGCTGGTAGAGAACCATTATCAGTATCGTGAAGGGGTCCCACTTACCGAATACTATTATAATAGCGGTAAAGTTCTGGGGAAAATGCATCAGCTGTCGAAAGGGTACACTCCCGTTCATCGCCGGCATCATTTGATTGACAATTACAGCGGTGAATATATCGATAACCTGGTACCTGAATCATTCCCTCTGCTTAAGGAGAAGATGGTTGAGCTCCTGAATACCTTACAAGGTTTGGATACAAACCAGGAAACATTCGGCATGATCCATTTTGATTATAACGATGGAAATTACTCGATCGATTTTGATACCGGACAGATCACCGTGTATGATTTTGATAATTCATGCTTCGGTTGGTATATGTATGATCTGGCCGATCTATGGACACACGGAGTAGGCTGGGTTCAATTTGAGCCGGATGTGGATAAACGCAAACAGTTCATGGATGACTATTTCCAAACTGCCCTCGCTGGATATACTTCCGAGACCAAGATCGAAGATTCGATGTTGGAGAAGCTGCCTTTATTTATTCAAGTTGCTCTCTTGGAGAATATTCTAGGTCAATTTGAGGAAATGCAGCGTGCTGGCGAAGAACCGGAAGCTGACGAAGCACTGTTGTATCTCATTAAATGTCTGGAAGAGGATATACCGTATAAAGGATTTTTCCATGAGATGTATTCCACTGAAGCTCCTTTTGAGTATGAGGGACGCTGAAGGGACCTGTACGTAAACTAAACCCTGAATAACCAAGGATTCATCAAGTAGGGAGGCAGCCGGATCGACCGGTTGCCTCTTTGTTTGTCTGCGGTATTTTATTCAAATTTGGAAGGGGGCACGTTGTAGAATTTTTTGAATGCTTTGGAGAACGTAAAGGGATCGGGATAACCCAGAAATCCGGCAATTTGCTGGATCGTATATTTTTTCTCGTACAGATAGTCTCTGGCCCGGTTCATTTTGATCTGATTGATATACTGCCCCGGTGTAATACCGAGAATTTTTTTGAACAAGGAAATAAAATATTTCTCAGAGACGCCGGCAATATCTGCAAGTTCGTTAACTCGGATGGCACGATGCAGATTCTCATCCACGTATGAGAACACATTCTGTAGAACCTCCAGACTTCCTTCGATTTTCCTCAGTTTCCGGTCTTTCAGAAACTCACCGTGATATAAGCCTTGCCCGTGTAATTCCAAAATTTTGGCGATGACGAGAAGCAGAGAGGCTTTCAAGTAAAGCGGACTGGCGGAAGCGCCGCTGCTCTGCTTGAATCTTCGATAGGACGAGGTGAACAGCGTTGATTCCTCTCGAATCAGATTACCAGGTACAATGCCCGGGAGCTGAAACTCGCCGAGAATTCTTTTTTGCTCAGCGATGCTGAAATCAAAGTGCATGTAAACGAATCGGCAAAACTCTCCGGTCGTGGAAGCCATATAGGGCATATCCGGATAAAAAAACACCACGTCACCCGGGTTCGCCATATGCTCGATTCCATTGATGGTAATTTGCACGGAGCCTGCTGTAATGAACCACAGATCATAATCGGAATGAGACTTGCGCTCCGTCCAATTGCTGTCGTGCGTTTGTTCCAAATAAGAGCTCATGCGAAGTGTGATATACTCCGAAAGTTCGTCGATTATACTCATATTTATAGTTCCTGCATGCATCTATTCCAACTCATTCCTCTCTACTTTATGACATCCTCTATATTTCACTATCATATCAAAGGTTTTACTTCTTGTTAATTATCGTACGATATGACATGTTTTGAAAACTATCACACATTCCGATTCCAGCCCACTCCCCTATAATGAACTTATATCGTTACGAGGAGGGGTTATTGATGAATGCTACAAGTACACAACATCCAAAGGTGGTTGTTATTGGGGCAGGCAGCCTGTTTTTCGGTCGTCAGTCCATCTGGCAGATGGTTCACTCCCCATATTTGAATCAGGGAACGCTGGCCTTGGTGGATACGGACGAGGAACGGCTCTCGAAAATGGTAAAACTAGCGGAAATGGTCGCCAAGGAGAACAATGTATCCCTAAAGATTGAGGGTTCAGTGGATCGAAGACAGGTGCTGCCGGGAGCTGACTTCGTTGTGCTCAGCTTTGCGGAAGAATCGGTGAAATATCGGGGCATCGACTGCCAGGTTTCTCTAAAGTATGGGATTCGCATGTGTTCTGGCGATACGATTGGCCCGGGCGGAATCTTTCGCGCGATGCGGGAACTGCCAGTTATTATTGAATGCGCCAAAGACATTGAGGAGTTGTGTCCGGATGCTTGGGTGATCAATTATATTAACCCGTCTACCGTTCATGGCATCGCATTACATCGCTATGCTCCGAAGCTTAAATCGTTTGCGCTGTGTGATAGTCATCATATGCCGCATAAAAAAGCCTATTACGCCGTACGAGCGGGTATCATTGGAGACAATAGCCAGTTCACTGAGGAGATCAACCAGAAATTCGATTTTCGTATCGCGGGTGTCAATCATTTCACTTGGCTGCTCAAAGCCGAGTATGAAGGAAAAAATGTGATGCCCACAATTGCAGAAGCCATGCGCAAGCTGGCAGGTGATGAGAATAACGGTGGTGATCGCGGTGCAAAAGCTCTTTTTAACGATGCAATTACCTATGAACTGTATGATATTTTCGGAATCATTCCCACTTGCACAGCGCATACGAAGGAATACGTTCGGTATTGGCAGGGTCTTGGCAAAACCGCGGACGCCATTCCGCCATTATCGATCTGGGAGACAGAGGACAGATATGAGCGTCATGACGAAATGTGGCGTCAGGTGGATGACTTTCTTGCAGGGAACATTCCGATTGCCGATTATATGAGCACCTTCGGACCGGATCATGCGACTGACATCATCGAAAATATGGTGGGGAACTTGGGCAAAAAATTCTTCATCAATACGCTCAATCAAGGCGCAGTAACCAATATGAATACCGATTCGTTCCTGGAACTACTGTGCGATGTAGATATGGATGGGGTGAAACCACTCCATGTAGGCGAGATGCCGCGCGGAATAAGAGGTATGCAAGAACTTGTACTGGATACGCATGAGCTTACGGTTGAAGCTGTTCTGGAACAGAGCTACGAGAAGCTGAGAAGGGCGATGCTCACCGACCCGCTCGTGAGTTCCATCAGCGACGCGGACAAGATCATTCATGAATTGTTGGAACTGGAGCGTAAGATGATTCCGGACGTTTGGTATAAGGACAGACTGCAGTATAGCTAAGAACGATAACGATCAAAGACCACATCGGTTCCTTCCAAGGAACAAACCTGGTCTTTGTTTTTATCGTTTGTCATGTATAAAGAAATCCTATTCCACTTTAAACAAGCCAGCATGGTCTTCATAATACGAAGTAATAAAATTACGAAATTCTCTTACAGCAGGAGATAACCATTTTTGTTTGACCCAGGATAGGCTAATGGGATATATAGCTGAATCATCTGCAATTTTTACATAACGTAACCCTAGTTTTCTACATACGGAGATCGGAATTAATGCAACACCCTGATTAAGCCTGATAATTTCAAGCAGGGTATGAGAATCGACCTCAAATGCATGATTGGGGAGGAAGCCTGCTTTTTCACAGAGCATGGTGGTAAATCGGCTGTACTCCTTATTATCGGCAAGGGAAATAAAGGGCTCATTTGCAACAACACTTAATGAAATGCTTGTCTCTCCGCCGTATGCATGATCCGTGGGCACAACAAGAACAATGTCCTCCTCAACAAGAACAACACTCTCAATCTCCTCATCCTGAATCGGATGCCCCGTAATGCCCAGATGCATGTCGCCTTTCTTCAATCCTGTAATAATTTCACTGCGTGTCCCAATACCCTGATGAAGCTTGGTTTCGGGGGTACCGTTGATATAGTCACTAATGAGACCTGTGAGGAACCGAGTATTCGTAATCGAGATCCTGATCGTATTGGAAATTTGCTGTTCCTCCGCTTTAATCTCCATCTCTGCATTTTCAATTTCAATAAAAATCCTGTTTACGTGCTTCAATAAAATTTCACCTGAGGAATTCAATTGAATGTTTCGTCCTCTTCTGTGGAATAAGGGGGTGCCCAGTTCATCCTCAAGTCTTTTGATCGTTAAGCTTAGGGAAGGTTGAGCAATATTCAATTGCGCAGCTGCCTTGGAGATATGTTCGGTATAGGCAACGGTCTGAAAGTATTTAAGCTGAAGCAATTCCATTTATCTGCACTCCTTATTTATTTTGATAAATATATATAGTGCTTATTATGTATTATATTAAATTTAAATATTGATGTAGAATTTTTTTATGAGATACAGATCAAATTTAAAATACCAAAAAATGACTATATAAGTTGAACTACTCATTTACACAATAACGGAGAGGACAGAAAAAACCTGAAAAAGCAAAGCGATCGCCTAAAAGCGTTCTGAAAGAAAGCTACATCGGAAGCATAAGCTATCAACGGATTTTCACCTTTAGAAAAGGGAATCGAAAAATCTGGGGATAACAGCGATTGGAAGGTTGTTCTGTCATCGTAGTGTCAGTATGAATGATCTTGAGTTCAACTTATATAGAAACAAAACATAAGGTAGGTGTCTTTGATGAAAATCGATGTGAATAACATAGCTAAAAATCTGAATACACCCCTAACGGCTCCGGCATACCCAATGCCACCGTACAAATTCGTGAATCGTGAATACTTGAATATTATTTACCGGACCGATGAAAAAGCTTTACGGGCAGCCGTACCAGAACCTCTGGAAATTACGGAACCTTTGGTTAAATTCGAAGTGATGTGGATGCCGGATGTTTCTGGGCTGGGTGCTTATACAGAAGCTGGACAAGTTATCCCTGTGCAATTCAATGGGGAGGCAGGCGATTATGTGCATTCAATGTACGTAGACAATTTCCCCGCAATTGCGAGTGGTCGAGAGCTCACCGCCTATCCGAAAAAGCTGGGTGCGCCCAAGTTGTATACCGATTCAGATACACTTGTTGGCACACTTGATTATGGGACGCTGCGTGTAGCCACGGCAACGATGGGTTATAAGCACGGGGAGATGGATAAAGAGTTGGCCAAACGTGAAATATGCCGACCTAATTTTATGATTAAAATTGCTACGGACTATACCGGGAATTTAAGAATATGTGATCTGATCCGTACTCAAATTACGGACATCGAAGTGAAAGAAGCTTGGACAGGACCTGCCCGGCTTCAATTGTTCGAACATGCATTGGCACCTCTTGCAGATCTGCCTGTGTTGGAAGTGGTGTCCGCTTCTCATATTCTTACCAACTTAACCTTAAACGCTGCACAACCTGTATACAACTACCTGGAAGAGAAATAAGGAGGAAAAAAATAATGAGAATTGCAATTGTAGGAGCAGGATCTTTGGGAACCATCGTAGGCGCATACCTTGCGGATGTCGGAATGGACGTTGAGTTAATTGATGCATATCAGGAACATGTAGATGCTTTAAATCAAACGGGCGCTAAAGTGACCGGTACAACGGAATTTCAGGCCAAAGTAAAAGCAATTACTCCTGATCAGAAATCAGGACAATATGACCTCGTTTTACTTTTAACCAAACAACTCTACAACGATTCCATTCTTCAGGAATTACTTCCATTCTTGAAAGAAGACAGTATGGTGTGTTCTTTGCAGAACGGGATTCCGGAAGAAAAAGTCGCGTCTATTGTTGGTGAAAAACGCGTCATTGCAGGCTCCGTTGAATTTGGCGCTACGTTTATTAGACCAGGTGTATCAAGTCTTACAATCGAGTACACTCAATTTAAACAGTATGCTTTTCAGATTGGCGAATTAAATGGTGAAATCACCGAACGAATTCAACGCGTGAAATCAGTGTTGGATCTTGTGGGTGGAACACATATTTCCGATAACCTGGTTGGAACCAAATGGTCCAAATTGCTGATCAACAATGCATTCAGTGGTTTGTCTGCTGCATTAAATGGTGAATATGGGGAGATCATCGATCATGAAGCCGGCATTGTAAGTGCAGCTCACATTGCGGACGAGACGATTAAAGTTGCTCGTGCCAATGGGGTCACATTGGTTAAAATGAATGGATTCGACATCAGTTCACTCGAACTGAACAGCAAAGAAGATATCCCTGAACGGGTGAAAACATTACGTTACGTGATGGAGCCCTCCAGATTGCTCAAAGCAAGCATGCTTCAAGATCTGGAGAAGAACCGAAAAACGGAGATTGATTATATTAACGGGGTTGTTTCAAGCAGAGCAGAGGGTACCGGAATTGCGACTCCTTATAATGATTTAGTAGTAAAACTGGTCAAATCTGCTGAAGAAACTCAAACCGTTCCTGATTTTGACACGAACATAAAAGCTTTTGAAGAGCTATTAAGTGCACAATAATAAATTTAATTATTTCAACTGAAAGTCGCTAATATAGCGGCTTTTTTGTTGTATCAGTAAATCTAGTCAGGCTTGATTTAAAAACGGGATAGAGTGTTTTGCATGACTTTGTTTCCTAAGATTATACAAAAAGGGGAATTAAATTTGATATAATATAAACTTGCTGGTTATTTTTCTATTAGAAGGAGATAGGTATGAGGAAATCTTGGGGGGAATTCGTCTTTTATTTGGCGGTGTTTGTCTTTGTTTTGTTTATGTCCTGGAATGATTACTCACTATTTTTGACATTAGGGGTTGTGCTTATAGCCGCTCTTATCATGTTTATGTTGCGCTTTTATTATCCTTTGTCGTTGGAAAAACGTATAGACCGTGTGGAGATTTTCTTACGCAAACAGCAAAATACACCTGGCATTTACATTAATTATGTTCTTGCGAACAGACTCGATGATGAGGCAGAACTTGTGATGGAGCAGATTACGCAGAAATATAAGCGGAAGTCGACGCAGGCCTCGTTTAATGCCGCTTATGGTCTTCATCTCAAAAATATGTTTGCCATTCGGCAAGCTGTACCTCATATCGGCTTATCGGACTACCGTACATATTACGAAACTATTCTACTCTTGGAAGACGGGAAAAGTGAAGATGCGCGTGAAAGACTTCAATGCATTAAAAAACAGTGGATGAGATCAACATTGCTCGCGGGTATTGAACTCAAAGCAGAAAACCGTGATACCGCTATTCAGCACGCGCATGAAGCACTTAACTCTTCCAGAGGTGTTAATCGTTATGTTTTATATAAGGAATACGAAAGAGTATTACCAGAGGTTGTTGGACACATATCGTAAGATGGAGAAAATGTTTTGAAAAAATAAACCGTGCTTCACGGTTTATTTTTTTTCATTTACTAGCATAGGTGTGAGTCCATCCTTAGCAAAAATAGAGGGTAGAATCGTCAATAACCTCTCACGGGTAAGGGGATCATCGTAGTTCCAGCCAGCTTCTACTATATGTACTTTACTGGGTGCCAACATGCCAACCAAACTTTGTAGCGGAGAAGGTATATTTACATTCATCTCCTCCTGAGGTACCATCACGAAGTTTCGGTCTCCACCGTATTGTGTGATTTTATTGTAATCAATTTGTATCCAAGGTCTGCCATTAATGATCAGTTGATTTACGGATTCAGTGGGTCGAAAGCCAAGTGATTCATACACGGTAGCGGCAAATCCCGTCTGTCCCATAACATATATGTTTTTACCCAGCACCAGATAGACAGTTGCTCGTTCTCCTGCAATATAATCATCCGCCAATTGTCGCCGTATCCTCCTGACACTTTCCTCATAGCGGTCGATCCACTGTTCAGCCGTTCTGCTTCGATCGAAAAGATCCGCAATATAACGAAGACGCTCAAAAGTGCTGGTTGATTCGTGATAAACGATGGTAGGTGCAATGGCATCCAGTCGAGGTAACTGCTGCTCACTATAGTTGCCTAACAGTATAAGATCAGGCTTCAGCAGGGAGACTTGTTCCGGTGCGGCTTGCAGTCCAATGTCAGAGATCTGAAGCAGTTTGTTCCGATATATGACTTGTGATTTCATTGTAGTTATACCCGCACCGACTGGACGGATACCTATAGCAAGCAACTCTCCAAGGGTATTGGTACCTGTGGCCACGATACGCATAGCCTCATTGGGGAGGGAAATCTGCCTGCCGAGGGAATCGGTTATCGTTCTTTGCCTGGTCCGTCTTAGTATATTCGCGTATTCCCGTGGAGGGTGTCCTGTGAGCTGATGAAAACGCCGACTGAAATAATACTCATCCTTAAAACCGACTTGTCTGGATATCTCACGCAAGGTATCGGTAGAACTGGACAGTAGCCTTTTAGCATGCTGGACTCTAAGTTCTGCCAGGTAATCCGTTGGCTTCTTGCCAGTCATCACCTTAAACAATTTGCTATATTGCCATCGAACCATGCCGGCCATTTCGGCCAAAAGCTCTACGGTCAGATCTTCGTTGTAGTGCTGCTCCATATAGCTGAGTGTACGTTGAACCGCTTGATCATTTTGCACTGGCGGAGCAGCGCTTTCTAACTGAGCCATCAGGCTAACTATCAGTTGCAGCCGGGTCTGAGTAACCGCTGATTTTGAATGATGCGTAGGCGTAAATTTCGTCTCCTGCAACCGATTTTGCTTGTTGGTTTGCAAAGGCGACGGAGAGATCCAGTCCTCTCCTGCCAACGCCAATTTTATAGTAGAAAGAGATAGCCTGTAAGGAAAGCCCAGAATAAGAGGAGGGCAAGCCGGGAGCAGATTCGACTTATCCACCTGAAAAGCAAGAAAGGTATACCGAGCTACAAGTGCTTGCTCTTTTATAGTTTTGAGAATGTAGGATTGCTGAGTAGGGAGCAGAATACAACTGCCTTGGCTCAGATCTTTCGAAATATTGTTTGTTAACAGCTGAATTCCATGATCCAGAGCAATAAGCAATGTATATTCATTGGCAGCCTTGCTCTTGGTTGATGGATTATGATGATTGGTTTCCTGCAGTGGTGTGAGCTGAAGCAGATCATGCTGCTGCAGTTGGATGTATAGGGAAGCCATATGCATTCGGGAGCACTCCAATCTAGTGATAACAATTCTCAATTACTAGTTTACCACATTTTACACGTTAGAGAATGTTTCGTTGCAAACCTTATTACACGCAGTACAAATTTACAAAATCAAAAAATCCTCCATAGCCCAAAGGGTTTGGAGGATTTTGACGCCATCATCAATGCGTTATTATTGATTCATCCATTTCGGTAATTCATCAAGCAATTGCTCCACTGCCAGCAGGTTGTCGGTATTCCATTCGGCTGAAGCTGTATAGACGTGTCCTTGCTGAACGGCCGGCAATGTTTTCCATAGTGTACTCTGTAACAACCGATCAGATTCAGCTCGACTTTCGTCATTATCCAGCGTTAGGACAAAGAGATGATCTCCTGCATAGTCCGGCATTAGTTCTTCCGAAAGTTCGACGAATGTTAGGTCTTTGTCGATAATGTTTTGCTGAATTGCTGGTGGAATTGCAAATCCGTGCTCTTGATACAAGACTACACCCAAGGAACGATTACCCATCACATAGAGCTGTTTACCCAACTGCAAGAAGATGGTTGCTGTCTCGCCCTCAGCCACATTCAGCTTGTCCCACATCGCTTCCGCTTTTGTATCAAATCTGCTGATCCATTGCTCTGCCTCATCCTGTTTGCCAAAAATGTTGCCAAGCTCGCGGACGCGTTCTGTAAATGGTAAGGCCGAGTTGAACGGAATGGTAGGCGCAATCTTCGAAAAAGCGGCGTTCCGGTCAGCATCTTGGTGATAACCATTCAAAATCAAGTCAGGCTGCAAAGCCGTTATTGCCTCCAAATCACCAGGGTTCCCGACATCCTCAATACCTTCTAATCGGTTTACAATATAGCTTTCGGAAGCATGAATCAGATTGGCTCCAACCACGGGGATATCCATGGCCAGGAGATCTCCAAGTGTTGAACCAAGATAGATCACTCGTTGTGGTTGAGTTGGTATTTCAATCACTTCGTCTGTTTGGGTTGTATAGCTTTTTGTCGTTTGCTCGTTGGTCTTCACAGGTTCTTGTGAAGGTGCGCTTTCCGAACGGCTGCATGCTGCAAGGACGGATAGAAGAAGGAAGCTTGCTCCCCATATGAATAGGTGTTTCTTAATTGTACTGTTCATCATTGTTTCCCCCCTGAGTTCTCTTTTTCTCATTGATAACCATTATCAATTACAACGTAATTATAGGTGCCTTTTCAGCGGCTTACAATGAAAAAAACGCAGTGAATTTATTTGTACAAATGTCAATGCGTGCATCTATTTGTTCGTTGCATTATTTTCAATCCGCAGCTGCGCTGTCATCAGAGTAGTCGTGATCAAAAACAGCTTGCTATATAAGGAATTAATAACCCTTGGATAATAATGACATTGACAACTTCAGGTTTTTCCAAAATAATAGTATGTAATTGAATACTGGTACCTTTAATTCAGTCCAGAGAGGCTGGCAAGGGCAGCGGATTTCATAATCACGCGAGAATCAGGGCTTATCCCGTCATGGGATGCTCTGTGTCTTCGCGCGGGTTATGATGCAAAAAGAGGCTACTTGTCAGTGTATAACTTGACGAGTAGCCTCTTTTTTCTGCTTTTTTTGGTATCAGATACACTTTATGTTGGGGGTATTCTGATGAGCAAACAAGATCAAGAGTTTTCATGGCAAGCTGTGCCGAAATCGCAAAGAAACCACTTTTGGAAGACGTTATCCGTCATGCTCGGTTTCACTTTCTTCTCTGCAAGCATGCTGGCAGGAGGCACGTTGGGAGTAAGCTTGACGTTCATGGAGTTCATTGGCATCGTGCTTGCGGGCAATCTGGTGCTCGGTATCTACACAGGGGCACTGGCACATATCGCTGCCAAAACGGGGCTGTCCACACATTTGCTCGCTAAATATGCTTTTGGGGCAAAAGGGTCGTATCTACCTTCGTTCCTGCTAGGCTTCACACAGGTCGGATGGTTCGGAGTAGGCGTAGCCATGTTCGCGATTCCGGTCGCCAAAGCCATGGACTGGAACGTGTACCTGTTGATTATCGTGTTCGGACTTGCCATGACAGCATCAGCCATCTTCGGTATGAAGTCACTCGTCATTCTCGGATATATCGCGGTTCCTGCGATTGCCATTCTCGGTGGTTACTCCATGTTCGAAGGTGCGGGTTCGCTGGGTGGTCTGCAAGGGTTGCTTGATTACACGCCGACTCAGTCGCTTACCGCGGCGGCAGCATTAACGATCTGTATCGGATCATTCATAAGCGGCGGAACGCTGACACCCGATTTTGCCCGGTTTTCCCGAACATCGAAACAGGCAGTTACCGCAACAGTGATTGCATTCTTCTTGGGTAACTCACTCATGTTTCTGTTCGGTGCAGTTGGTGCGATGGCCTATAACCTGGCTGATATCTCGGAGGTCATGTTCCTGCAAGGATTGATCATCCCGGCAATCATCGTTCTGGGCTTGAATATCTGGACGACCAACGATAATGCACTGTACGCTTCAGGTCTTGGTTTTGCCAACATCACCAAAATCTCAAAGAAATTTTTCGTCATCGTAAACGGCATTGTGGGTACCGTATTCGCCATGTGGATGTACAACAACTTCGTCAGTTTCCTGAACGTACTGGGCGCGGCGGTACCATCCATCGGGGCTATTATTATAGCAGATTACTTCATTGTAAAACGTAGAAACTATAAGCCATTTGCTGACATGTCATTCAAAAATGTAAACTGGGTAGCGATGGTCGCATGGGCCATCGGCGTGGCATTCGCCCAACTGGCTCCTGGCGTAACACCATTGAACGCACTGCTTGGTACAGCAGTGGCCTATATCGTCTTGATGCTGATTGTTCCTGCGAAAGAATCCAAAGAAATGGGGAAAATAAATGATTATACAGAACGCAAAATTGCGGGGTAAAGAAGGACTATGGAATATTGTTGTGAAAGACGGGAAGTTTGAGCGAATCACACAATCGCTGGAAGTGACCGACAATGAGGAAGTCCTGGATGTCAACGGATCGCTTGTCCTGCCACCGTTCATTGAGCCGCATATTCATCTCGATACAACGCTCACCGCAGGCGAGCCGGAATGGAATCTAAGCGGAACGCTGTTCGAAGGCATTCAACGCTGGTCAGAGCGCAAGGCTTTCTTGACACATGAAGATGTCAAAACACGCTCCAAAACAGCACTCAAGTGGCAGTTGGCACAAGGTATCCAGCATGTACGGACTCATGTGGACGTTACCGATCCAAGCTTGATCGCCGTTAAAGCGATGCTTGAAGTAAAAGAAGAAATGGCTCCATATATGGACATCCAGCTTGTTGCTTTTCCACAGGAAGGCATTCACTCTTATCCAAACGGGGCAGAATTGCTGGAAGAGTCACTGAAAATGGGCGTTGATGTGGTCGGCGGCATTCCACACTTCGAATTCACACGGGAATATGGCGTTGATTCAATGAAAGTTGCGTTTGATTTGGCTGAAAAATACGATCGTCTTATCGATATCCATTGCGATGAAATCGATGACGAGCAATCCCGTTTCGTAGAAGTTGTAGCCAAGGAAGCTTATGAACGTGGACTTGGTTCACGCACAACGGCAAGTCATACAACCGCGATGGGGTCATATAATGACGCTTATACGTACAAGTTGTTCCGTTTGCTGAAGATGGCAGATCTGAACTTTGTCTCCAATCCGCTGGTTAACATTCACCTGCAAGGACGCTTCGACACGTATCCAAAAAGAAGAGGGCTGACGCGTGTCAAAGAGTTGCAGGAAGCAGGTCTGAATGTGTGCTTTGGTCACGATGACATCTTCGATCCATGGTATCCGCTCGGTACAGGCAACATGCTGCAAGTACTGCACATGGGGATTCATGCTTCGCAGTTGCTTGGTTACGACCAGATCGTAAATTCAATCGACCTCATTACAAAAAACAGCGCAAGAACGTTACACATTGAGGATGTATACGGTATTGAAGAAGGTAAACCTGCTAACTTCATCGTACTTGAAGCAGAGAACGAATATGAGGCTGTTCGCAAACAAGCCGGCGTACTTTATTCTTACAGAGGCGGCCGTAAAGTTGCGGAATCGAAGCCGCGAGACACATCCATCATTTTTGAAGGCGGAACAGAAAAGGTTACTTTTAATAAATAATAGATATCGGTCTGTTGCTGTCTGGATGTAAATGATGTAACGAATACTTCCATTGAAAGTCGCTATTGTAGCGGCTTTTTTTGTTTTTTGTACTAATTACGCAATGCATTATGTTACTGGAGCCAGAATAGAAAGGTGCTCTGAGCACCAATCCAACATTCAATCTACCTTAAGTGCTTCACTAGAAGCCTGCTTCCCGCCTTTTTTACGAACAAAACTAAGGATCAGCAGTAGCAGTGGTAACAAGCCAAATAAAAAAATGGACATATTGCCGAGAAAATCACCCAAAGCTAACGTTTCCTCCAGGTTTTTAGGCAAGTAAGCAATCAAATACAGCACTGGTAACATCGCAAATTGTATTCCGGTAATTTTTTTGAGACGAAACAAATCTCGAATACCAATGGATGCAAAATAGTGTTTAAAAGCATAGGTTGCAAAGATTTGCATCAGCCAAAACACGATGAACAGTGATTCATAACGTTCAAAAAGAAATCCCTCAATCTCAAAACTTCGAACCATATCGAATGTTGGCCACATCCGCGTCTCAACACCCGACAAAGATAAATTTCCCACAACTGTGACAATCGTGACCATGTATATCACCGTGCAAATAAGTATGCTGAAAATGGCAGTTTTATTACTCGCCTTCACGTCTTTCATGTAAGCTGTGACGATGAGCAAAACTTCATATCCGGAGTAGGAGAGACATGATGGCTTGAGTCCCCTCAATACAGGCATAATCCCCTCACCCAGAATGGGTCTGAGATTAGTGATATCAAACATTTTAGTACTCAAAAGGAAAACAAGCCCGAGCAACACCAGCGTAACGGGCAGAACGATTGAAAAGACACGAATGATGACCTTAAGACCACCTGTTAGCATGTAAATACCAATCCACAAACTGACCATAATGGTAACCCAACTAGGGGTACGCTCAAGAATGTACATACTTGTAATTTCAGCCATGACTCTGACTTCGAATGAACATAGAACAACAAAATATACGATAATTAAAAGTCCAATTAGATAAGAAATCCATTTTCCTGTGATTTCAGGAATAAATTCGAACACCGTTTTACCGGGAAATCTACGACATAAAGTGACAAGAAGCAGGCTGACTATGGTTACGATCAAACCAGCCAGGATGACGGAGATCCATACATCGGGTGTTTCTACCGCCTTGCTAATCGTACGAGGAAGCGTTAGTATTCCTGCACCAAGAATGGAGTTAATAACCACAATAATAACTTCAGAGGTACTGATTGTTGATGCGGATTTCGTCACAGGCTTCACTCCAAACCGGAGAATTTGTTTGTAGTGTTACCCAAAGAAGTTATTTTATGTAATCATTCATTTCGATGAGTTAAGATTATTACTCTTTAAAAACATATTCTAGTTCTGAACGAGTCAATGGAGTATGTCTCTCCAATTGTAACAGCTAGAACTTATATGAATTATATTAGATGTAATTTTTTACATAAGTTTTACATTCAAGTAATGGACCCTTGATCTCCTCTTGTTATGCTAGTTCTGTTTGGAATTACATAAGCCAATCTATCAAACAGACAAGGGAGAGAATTATGATCAGTCACTTCTACAAAAAGATGTTACCTATCCTGTTATCGCTTTCTTTGATATTCGGATGGTTCGCGGGTATTGGGGGAGTCAATTCAGCTCAAGCCGCATCGTTATCTGAGCCTGACATTCTGTTAGAACGCAACGCCAATTGGAGATACTTCGATCAGGGTCAGAATCTGGAATCGCAATGGCGTACTTCATATGATGATTCATCATGGGAAATCGGACCCGCCCCGTTTGGCTACAAGGACAACGGTAACGGTATAAGCACTTCTTATTTCGGGCCTCTCAAAACGGAAGTGAGTTATGGTGACGACAAAAAGTTAAAACACCGGACGACCTATTTAAGAACAAACCTAACCGTTAATAAGGATGAAATTAATGGTTATGGACAAATTCTCGGCACGTTCGGAATTGATGATGGGGCAGTTATCTATGTAAACGGTGTGGAAATACGTCGCTTTGGTATGCCTGAGGGCGAGATTCAGTATTCAACCAAAGCAACTTCAAGTCAAGATTTGCCTGTAATGTATGAGGACATTGATCTGACTGAGCCGTTGAAAACCTATCTGCACGATGGCAACAACGAAATTGCGGTTGAAGTTCATCAACAAAGCGACAGCAGCTCAGATTTGTATTTTGACATGGAGCTTAAAGCATTGGCGGAAGCGCCATCACTGGATATCAGTAAAGTAACCGTTACCTTCTATGGTGATGCTACCACGAGTAAAGGCTTCACTTGGTATACACCTCTTGCATCCACACAAAGCACTGTTCAAGTGTTGCCGAACCAGGGATCCGCTTCTGACTTCAGTCAAGCGCAAAGCTTCAACGGACGCTCATCCGTGGCTTCCAACTCTCCGGGAGAGATGGTGCATAAGGCGGAAGCAACAGATCTTATTCCGGATACCTCCTATTATTTTCGCGTTGGCGACCAAGATCTGGGCATATGGAGTGAGGTTGGCACATTCAAAACAGCTCCCACGAACGGAGCCTTTACGTTTATTGACCTGACGGATACCCAAGCTAAGGAAGAGGATGAGGCTATTCTATCTGGCTCTACACTTTCTAAAGCGTTAACCCAGGTTCCAGATGCTGCGTTTGTTGTTCATAATGGTGATGTTGTAGAAAATGGAACGTCAGAGCAGGAATGGAACTGGTTGCTTGGTCACTCCCAATCCAGTCTGATGAATACGACTATTGCACCATCCGCGGGCAATCATGAGAACAAGAATTATGCGTTCTACGAGCACTTTAACCTGAAGCAGCCAGACAATGCTGGAACAATAACAGGTACTTACTATTCTTATGATTACAGCAAAGCTCATTTTATCGTACTGAACTCCAACGAAAATTCCTCGGAGTACGCCAACTTCTCCAACGAGCAAGTGGCATGGATGAAGCAGGATGTGGAAGAGGCAAAAGCTGCCGGAGCAGAGTGGATCATTGTGAACATCCATAAAGGGCCGTATACGACATCCAACCACGCCACAGACAGCGATATTATTGGTGCAAACGGTGTACGTAATAAAATTGCTCCGTTGATGAATGAACTGGGTATCGATTTGGTTCTTCAAGGACATGACCATATCTATGCTCGGACAAAGCCAATAAAAAGTGATGGCACAGCTGAAGATGTGTCCAAAATTACGGAGACTCTGAACGGACAGAGTATCGAATACGCAGTAAAACCAGATGGAACAATCTATATGATTCCAGCTACTGCAGGGGCAAAAGTATATTTTAAGAACCAAAAGCCAGAATTAGGTGAAGCGTATTTCAGCTTGTTCGAGCGTGCTGAAGAGAATCATGCAAGGCAGTATGGTGATACTACAAGCGCAGCCAGAGGCCAGGTTCAGAATTTTGTTTCATTCACAATCGATGGTGACAAACTTACTGCTGTAACGTATGAGGTTGACCAACATACCAATAACGGAGAGCCGTTCATTGTAGATCAATTCGGAATTCTCAAAGAAACGAATACGGTTCCTGTTCCAGAACAGATCAACAAAATAACGGTAACGTTCCATGGAGATCCGACCAAGAGCAAAGGGTTCACATGGTATACGTCAGATAAACTAGTACAAAGCGACCTTCAAGTCGTGGAGAAAACATCATCAGCACCTGACTTCGCACAAGCCAAATTATTTGAAGGACGTTCTGCTCAGCCTGCCAATGCTCCAACCGAGCGGATGCACAAAGCAGAAGCGACAGATCTGAAAGCAAATACGACCTATTTCTTCCGTGTAGGCGATGCTACCAAGCAAGTATGGAGTGCAACAGGTACGTTCCGTACAGCACCAGTAAAAGGCAAATTCACTTTCATTGATCTGGCGGATACGCAAGCGAAAGAAGAAGATGAGGCTATTCTGTCTTCCGAGACGTTGGCCAAAGCGCTGACTACAGTACCGGATGCACAGTTCGTTGTGCATAACGGTGATATTGTTGATAAAGGTGTCAAAGAAGAACAATGGAACTGGCTGCTCGGACATTCACAGGAAAGCCTGTTGAATACAACCATTGTCCCATCCTCCGGGAATCATGAGGACGAAAACTATGCTTTTATTGATCATTTTAATGTACAGCCTCCGGTGAATTCGGCAACAGAAACAGGAGCTTATTATTCTTATGACTATAGCAATGCACATTTTGTTGTATTGAATTCCAATGAGGATTCAACGGAGTATGACAATTTTTCGTTAGAGCAAGTCAAGTGGCTGAAGGATGATGTTCAGGCCGCCAAGAAAAAGGGAGCAAAATGGGTCATCGTCAACATTCACAAAGGCCCTTACACAACATCGAACCATGCAACAGACTCTGACATTATGGGAGTGAATGGAGTACGCTCCAAGATTGCTCCGATCATGGCGGAACTTGACATTGATTTTGTTCTTCAGGGGCATGACCATATCTATGCACGCACCAAACCGATTGACCAGAAGGGGAGCGCACGTCAACCAGAAATAGTCACGGAAATGCAAAATGGACAGAAGATGGAGTACTCTGTGAATCCCGATGGCACAATCTATCTGATTCCGGCAACAGCAGGTCCAAAAGTATATTACAAAAATCAAAGCACGAGTCTGGGAGAGGCCTACTACAGTCTTTTTGAGCGTGCAGAAGAAAATCATGCGGCACAATATGGCCCGGACCCAAGTGATAACCGCCGTCCCAAACGTAGTCAGGTCCAAAATTTTGTGGGAATTACGATAGATGATAGCAAACTGACGGCGATTACGTATGAAATTGATCAGAATGTGAATGGGGCCACTCCGTTCATCATTGATCAGTTTGGTATTGTGAAGAAAACAGAGACTACGATTCCAGATCCGGGTACATCCAATCCGGGACCATCAAATCCCGGCTCAGGTAACGGGTCCAGCAGCGGGAATAACTCCTCAGGAAACGCTGGAGATACAGTAACCGAGAACCGTCCTGACAACAGTACTGGCAACGGAAGCAATCCCGGCAATGAGACAGGGGCAGGATCAAACAACAATAATAATAATAGTGAAAACACACCACCAATGAAAGATACGGCTGGGCACTGGGCGAAATCTGCCATTGATCGAGCGCTTGCAGCTGGATTCGTGAATGGTTATGGCGATGATACATTCCGTCCGAATCAGAAAGTCACACGTGCCGAATTCATCACAATGCTAGGTCGTGCATTAAATCTGAATAACGTAAGCAACAATGTTCAATATACGGATGAAAACAAAATTCCTGCTTGGTCCAAACCGTACATTGCAGCAGCTGCATCCCTGGGCATTGTCAATGGTTACGCCAATGGTTCTTTCGGGCCAGATAAAACACTAAACCGATCAGAGATGGTCACCATGATCGTACGTGCAGGAGGAATCCCTACTGATTCTAATGCAAAACTAAACTTTAAAGATGCCAAGGATGTTCCGGCATGGGCAGTTTCATATGTAGCTTCTGCTGTAGAGGCCGGACTGGTAGGCGGTGTAGGCGGCAATCGTTTTGCACCGATGCAGACAGCTACTCGGGCGGAGGCGATTACACTTATACTCGGGCTTTTGGATAAGGTAGAATAACTTAGAGGAAATAATACAAAAGAAACCGCAGAGAGAAAGATTTCCTGTGGTTTCTTTTGTATGCAATATAACTTGGTTTTCTCATTGAAACTGTACAATGTAACATCAAATTTTCCTTTAATAAATGGTATACTGATCCCATTGTCTTTAGTTATGCTTGCTTGATAATGTATAGTTAATTAATGATAGAGGATTTATTTAATAATATTTTTCAAAGGATGTAGGTTATGCCAAAGAACGATAATATGTTAGCCATTCTATGGATGCTGAATTCAGGCACCAAAGTAACTGCAAAACAAATGTCCGAAAAGTTAGAAATCAATATAAGAACCGTATATCGATATATTGATGCATTATGTGCCAGTGGAGTACCGATCATTTCTGATACAGGTCACAACGGCGGGTATAGCTTGCTGAATCAGCATATCAAAGCACCTCTGTTATTTGATATTGATGAAAAAAAGGCACTTCTCCAAGCTGCTGTGTTTGCAAAAGAAGCTGGATACCCTTTGAGTGAGGCATTGGACAATGCAACATCCAAATTGAAAATGTATACAAATCAGGAGCAGGAAAACACACTTCGTCGTCATTTAGCCGGGTTTAACGTTATCAATCGCATGGGAGACCCATCGTTTCAGCCGATCTTGGCGGAATTGGAGCAAGCAGTGGCGAATGATTGCTCTGTCGAAATTGATTATCGCAGAAGCCGTGATGAACAACCCAAAAAAAGAGTAATAGACCCGTATGGAATGGTTTACTGGAATAATAAATGGTATACCATTGCGTTTTGCCACTTGAGAAATGAATTCCGCAGCTTTCGGGCAGATCGTATTCTGCGAATCAAGCCTACTTCGCTTCGCTTTAAGCGTTCTGAATCTTTTTCTGCTCGTGAATTATTTATGCAAAATTTGTTACCTGATGTAGTGGGCAAAGAGGGGTTAATTTCCTTGTTTATCGAAGGCCGATCAGAAGCATTGGATGACTTGGGGCTGCATTGGTTTATGGGACATTATCTGGAAGAGCGGACTCCCAATCAAGCCATCTTTTTATTTGATGAAAAATCAATAGATACATACGTCCCCTATTTTCTCCTATCCTATGGGAAATCCATTCAAGTCATCGAACCACAGCGTGTGAAGGACAGACTTGTTGCTGTTGTATCCGAGTTAATGGAATATTATCAACTTTAACAACTTCACTGACAGTAGATGTCAGTGAAGTTGTTTTATAATGATGACAATCTCGGATTACTGAGAAGGAAGGCGGAGTATACATATGAGTGAACAGACAAAACACAAGGCAGTATCCGGAAAATATACAAAGAAGGGCACACCTAACGGCGTTACATCGATTACTCCATTTATAACAGTGAAGGACCCTTCTAAAGCAATCCATTTCTATAAAGTTGTTTTCAATGCAAGGGTGAAGGATATCACTGAGCATCCGGATGGAAAGGGTAACACAATGATCGTTCATGCCGAATTGGATTTTGGAAATGGGTTTTTACAGCTGGGGGCAGCGAACCAGGCATATCAATTGGCTTTGCCCCCAGATCAAGATCATGCATGTTATTCTTTAGGGATTTATGTCATTAATGTGGATGAAACCATTGCAACCGCCGTATCCAGAGGGGCGAAAGTAAGAGAAGAGATTATTAACTTTGCGTCTGGTGATCGATTCGGAAGTATACTAGACCCTTTTGGCGTACGGTGGTCTATTCTGACTCGGATTGAAGATCTATCGGAAGAAGAAAGTAGTCGAAGGGTTGCGGAGTGGGCCAAAAGCGATTTCTCCATGAACAGCTAATTTAGAGCGCATCCTAAACATGGGTGCGCTCTTTTTCTACTGTCCGTATCCTATTCAGCTGTATGGGTCGTAGTATCTTCATTCAGCTTCTTATAATCCATTCCCCATGTTTCCATCACACTAATGATGGGTCTCAGCGTATTACCTAAATCACTCAAGCTGTATTCGACTCTGGGCGGTACCTCCGCATATACGGTGCGAATGACAATACCGTCTCCTTCCATGGAACGCAAATTTTCGGTTAATACCTTTTGGCTGATCTCCGGAATACTTTTGCGAAGCTCACCGAACCGTTGGGTTCCTTTCAGAAGATCTCTCATGATAAGCAATTTCCACTTGTTACCTATTAAACCAACTGTTGTTGCTACAGGGCATTCGGGCAACTCTTTTTTGGTAAACATTTAAGCTAATCCTCCAATAGTTACTTTTTGGTTCCTATCTAATAAAAAGGTGCCTACTTTCAAAACGATTATAATGCTTATATTATAAAGCTGTCGAGGGAAAAGCAACTTAAATGAAAGGAGGGAACATATTGCAAGAAAACTTGTGGATGCAATTGGCAACCTATTTCTCAGACCATGGGCGTGCTTTCTTCGCTCTGGGACGAGAGCATATACAGGTCAGTTTACTGGCATTGCTTTGTTCTGCATGGATCGGAATAACGCTGGGATATCTGACCATCACATACAAACGCTCGGAAAAGTGGATTGTATCGCTCATTCAGATTTTGCGGATTGTACCTAGCCTGGCTGTATTACTTCTATTAATTCCGTTAATGGGCACTGGTACGAAGCCAGCATTGATTGCTTTAATCTTATTGGGGGTACCTCCCATACTGATGAATACCATTTCCGGTTTGAACCATATTCCTCTATCCATTCTTGAATCTGCTCAAGGGGCGGGCATGTCAGATCTTCAAATGATGTGGAAGATCAAGTTCCCTCTTGCTGCACCACTCATTGTGACAGGCATCAAAACAGCTGCCATTGAAATTATCGCCAGTGCCACCTTGGCGGCCAAGATCGGAGCTGGGGGATTCGGTGAGATCATTTTTACCGGTCTGGGACTCAATCGAATCGATTTGCTTCTAATTGGCGGGGGAGCTGTGGCGATTTTAGCCATCGTCATCGGAGTCTTGCTTGATATATCCGAACGAATTTTATTTCGATATCAATTTTTGCAAAGGTAGGAAAACGACATGAAAAATAAAAAGAAAAAAATCTATATCATAACTTCACTTATCATCGCATTATCACTCGTATTAAGTGCATGTGGTGAGCAAAAAAATCAGGCTTCGGAAAATAAAGAAACATCGATTCGAATCGGCACCAAAGATTTCACTGAAAATCTGATTGTGGGGGAACTTTACGCTTTGGCGTTGGAGAATGCTGGTTACCAAGTAGAGCGTGTACCTAACATTGCGGGTTCTGTGATCCATTCTTCCATTGTAAATCAAGATATCGATATGTACCCCGAATACACAGGCACCGGTTTGTTAGCCATCCTGAAGCTGGACTTGTTGACAGATCCGGATGAAGTATATGCCACAGTGAAGGAAGAATATAAAAAACAATTCAACTTAACCTGGCTCGACTATTCCAAAGCTAATGATGGAGCAGGGCTCGTCATTCGTGCAGAAGCCTCGGAAAAATTGGGGATCAAGACGATTACTGATTTGCAAAAGCATGCAACCGAGCTTCGATTTGCCTCCCAAGGCGAAGTGGATCAGCGTGCAGATGGTATTCCGGCATTGGAAAAAGTATATGGCAAGCTAAACTGGAAGTCCTCCAAAGTGTATGACAATAGTCTGAAATATGAAGTGCTTAAAAATAACGAGGCAGATGTTGCACCTGCATATACGACGGAGGGACAACTCGTAAATAAAGATCAGTACATCCTATTGGAAGATGACAAACAAGTATGGCCCCCGTACAACTTAGCTCCTGTCATCCGGGATGAAGTACTGTCTGCACATCCAGATATCGCTGAAGTCATCAACAAGATCAGTTCGGCACTGGACACAGACACGATCACAGCACTTAATGCCAAAGTGGATGTCGAGCAAGAAGAATATGAAGACGTTGCAAAAGCCTTTTATGAATCCATCCAATAAACGTAATGGTAATATGGGGCCACCAGCCATCAAATTTCATCATGTGTGCAAAACCTATTCAAACTCCAATGAATACGCAGTGAATCATGTGAATTTGTCTATTGATGAAGGGGAGTTTATTACGATACTAGGCTCCTCTGGATCTGGAAAAACAACACTTTTGAAAATGGTAAACCGCTTGTATGAACCTTCTCAGGGAAACATTCAGCTGTTTGGAGAAGATATTGCGGCTATAGATCCCGTGATGTTAAGAAGAAAGATTGGTTACGTCATCCAGCAGGTTGGATTGTTCCCGCATATGACTATCGCGAAAAATATCGCTACCGTACCTCGTCTTTTGAAATGGGATAAAGAGAAAACTGAGCAGAGGGTCTCCGAACTACTGCATCTGGTGGGACTGGACCCTCGGACGTATGAACATCGCTATCCTTCCCAATTATCTGGAGGACAACAACAGCGAATTGGACTCGCCCGGGCTTTGGCGACCAATCCTGCGATCATGCTTCTGGACGAGCCTTTTGGAGCTTTGGACGCGATTACCCGTCTCCATTTACAGGATGAATTATTGAAAATTCATGGAGGGTCGAATAAAACATTCTTGTTCGTCACACATGACATTAATGAAGCGTTCAAGTTGGGTAACCGGGTCATTATTATGAATCAAGGAAAAGTGTGCCAGTTTGATACGCCAAAAGAAATCGTTAATCATCCTGCCGATGAATTTGTAGCGTCGCTTATTCAATCTTCAAGGGAGCAAGAGCGTTTCTGGGAGGACTTAAAATGATAGACTATGCCATCAAACATCCAGATAAGTGGGGAAAAGCCCTGTTAGAGCATATGGAGATCCTGGTCATTACCATGGTGATCTCCATTATTATTGCCGTGATTCTTACCATCGTAGTACTGACTTCGGACTGGGTGTCACGCGTTTTCATTTATGTTTTTTCCATTCTGTATTCCATCCCCAGCTTGGCTTTGTTCACCATCATGATTCCTGTGACGGGGTTGGGTACAACGACGGCAATCATCGTGCTGATTCTATATAATCAATACATTCTTCTGCGCCATTTTATCGCCGGTTTGAATCATGTGGACGAACCTATCATTGAGGCGGCTACCGGGCTGGGCATGAGTCGTTTGCAAATATTGATTCAGATTCGGGCACCCTTGGCAATTCAAACCCTTTTTACAGGACTGCGACTTGCCTCCGTATCTACGATTGGTATGGCGACTATTGCTGCATTTATCAACGCAGGCGGGTTAGGGACGATCTTATATGATGGTTTACGCACCATGAATATCGATAAAATTCTATGGGGAAGCATCCTGTCCGCAGGACTTGCCCTAGCGACAAATGCATTATTCATTCAGTTGGAAAAACGAATCTATATCGGAGCGGGGAGATAAATTGTGATGAAGGCAGTTGTACTGGAAGGTGCCTGCGCACCTGAAGAACTAAACGTACAGGAGGTTCCTATTCCCGAAGTTAAACCAGGCTGGGTGTTAATCAAAATCAGAGCATTTGGCATTAACCGCTCAGAAATGTATACAAGGCAGGGGCACTCACCCTCCGTACAATTTCCGCGGATCATTGGTATTGAGTGCGTGGGGGAGATCGAGGACGCATCGGATAGCACATTCCAAAAAGGGCAGCATGTTGCTTCTCTGATGGGAGGGTTGGGGCGAGAATTTGATGGAAGCTATGCGGAGTATGCTTTGATTCCTTCAGAGCAGGTGTATCTCATTCCTGAAGGACTGGAGTGGACTACGCTCGCTGCCATTCCGGAAATGTATTACACGGCATACGCATCGTTATTTGAAAGTCTTCAATTAACTACGGGAGAAGTACTTCTCATTCGTGGCGGGACCAGTTCCGTTGGCCTGGCTGCCCTCCAGCTTGCCAAAAGCGTAGGAGCCACCGTCATATCGACCACTCGTGACAGCGGAAAGCTGGCTTATCTTCAACAGGCGGGTGCGGACTTCGCAATACTGGATGATGAACATTTTACAAATAAAGTAGTTGAAATTGCTCCAACTGGCGTAGACAAAGTGCTGGAATTGATCGGAACGCTTACCTTGAAGGAGTCTTTGCAATTGGTTTCGGAGAGAGGCATCTTATGCATGTCAGGCATCTTGGGCAATGAATGGACCCTTAATTCGTTTGAACCATTAATTGATATACCGTCAGGTGTTTTGTTTACGGCTTTTACAAGTGAAGTTATTAAAGAAACGGTGTTAGTCAATCTGTTTAACCACATCAAGGATCATGCGCTTGTCCCGCCCATTGCTAAAGTGTTCAAGCTCGAAGAAATAGCAGCGGCTCATCTGTTCATGGAGAGCAATACAGCGAATGGTAAAATCGTAATCACGAATGAATGAGGAGGAGAAAGTTATGAGCAATCGGATCATCGATTACAATCTTGAGACGATTCCAGAAGGAGCACAACCTCACTCGGTTACTGCCACCCCAGTTCAGATGGGCGGTCGTCATACATTACGAGTTACGTTAACGGATGAGGTATCCGATGGTGTACCAAACATTGATTTCATCGACATGCCAACATTCTTGAAAATTCCTGTAGAATTTAAAAATGGTACTTTATCGGTGGACATCTTTAGCAAGTTAAGAGATGATGCTCCGGCTTATGCACGCGGATTTGCAGGACTGGCATATCGCATAAGTGACCATACGGATGCCTTTGAAGCCGTTTATATTCGTCCCCTTAATGGCTTAAAGACACAACCAGAGGCACCGCGCGACAAACGTGCCCTCCAGTATTTCGCATATCCGGATTGGAAGTTCGACAGACTGAGACAGGAATACCCGGATGGACGTTTCGAAGCGGGAGCAGACATTGGTCCTGCAGAGTGGGTTAATCTTACATTAGTCATGGATAATTCAAATCTGAAAGCATATATTGGTGGGACCGAGTGTATTTCTATAGATCAGACTAAAGCGACAGTGATCACTGGATATATTGGTCTATTCGTAGATATCGGGACTGAGGCTTTCTTTTCTAATCTTCGCATTACGATCTCCAATTGATCAACGTCATGGTGCCCTACTAAAAACAAAACTGTTTGAACTCATCGGATTTTGATCTGTGAGCTTGATAAAAAAGTTGCGAAGCTTTGCTGCTTTGGATATGATTATCTAATGTTCAATCAAAAAAATACTTATGTAATCAATTAGTGATAAAAGATAGTGAGGTAGAAAAAATGATCGCAAGAACAGAAGAAGATTTTAATGGCTTGAAGGAAATTGGCAAAATTGTGGCTTCAATTAGAGATGAATTGGTTCAAAGAACCATCCCAGGCATAACCACTAAAGAGCTTGATGATTTGGCAGGAGAGCTTTTTGAGAAAGCTGGCGCAGTTTCTGCACCAAAAAGTGAATATAATTTCCCGGGATTTACTTGTATTAGTGTTAATGAAGAAGTGGCACATGGTATTCCGGGAGATCGGGTTATTCAAGAAGGGGACATCGTTAATATTGATGTGTCTGGCTCCAAGAACAGTTATTTTGCAGATACGGGACTCTCGTTTGTCGTAGGCGAAGGTGCAGAAGTGTTAACGAAAATATGCGACGTTGTTAAACTGGCATTTGAAGCAGGTCTTAAAAAAGCAAAACCAGGCTCCAAAAAAAGTGGAATCGGGAAAGCCGTATTCCAAACTGCCAGACAGCATGAATTAACGGTTATCAAAAACCTTACAGGACATGGTGTTGGACGTGGAATACACGAAGCACCTGACCACATCTATAATTATAATGATCCATCGGATGATGAATTGTTAAAAGAAGGCATGGTTATCGCATTCGAGCCATTTATCTCAACTTCAGAAGAAGAAGTAGAACAAACGGGAGACGGCTGGACCTTTGTTACTAAAAACAGCTATGTAGCTCAAATAGAACATACCATTATTCTTACTAAAAATGGTCCGATTATTGTCACTCTTTAAGGTGTTCAAACTGAAAGTCGCTAAATTTAGCGACTTTTTTTGTCTTTGTTTTATTGGTACGTCAAAGTAAATCATAATATAAACGTTCACTTATTAATTTATGTTGAAATTATGGAAGGATTTAACGTATATTTAGATCTGATCTTTATGTTATAGACAGAGGTGATTGATTGAGCACATCAAAAAAGCGCGTTCAAGTCATTGATGGATTGCGCGGATTCAGTCTGGCCGGCATTGTGCTGGCGAATATGCTGGCTTTTCAATATGGAATGTATGGCCAGAGTAAACCCGAACTGTTCAGGATCGGCGGAGCTGATCAGGCTTTCCTCTCGTTCCTGCTGATCACTGTGGTGGGCAGTTTTATGCCGATTTTTGCATTTATGTTTGGCTTCGGAATGGTTAAGCTCTCGGAAAGCCTAAAATCACGAGATTTACGGCCAAAGTGTCATCTGGCACGCCGTTTTCTACTACTGTTTGGAATCGGATTATTGCACATCATCTATCTGTGGGAAGGGGATATCCTGGCATTTTATGGCGTACTCGGTTTCTTCCTGCTCATGTTCCTGAATCGGAAGCCCAAAACGCTGCTCATTTGGGCGGTACTGCTACTCATCGGAGCGGGCATACTTGGTATCCCGGCATCTAATCCGATGAACCCGCTGGCTACTGAGTCCATTCATATGGAGAACTACATCATTCAAAGTCAGGGTGTATACAGTAGCGGCTCATACGCGGAAATCAGAAATTTCAGTAATAACGGCGATCCATTCGGCGGGGATTTGGAGCTGTCATTTGCCTTGTTGATCCTGCTGTTAGCCCCACTCATGACAGTACCGATGTTCCTGCTCGGCATGCACGCTGCCAGAATCGGCACGTTTAGCGATCCCCAAACGATGCGGAGTATGTATCTTCGCCGGGCATCGTTATTGATTCCAGTAGGTTTGATACTCAAAGCATACGGCGTATTGGCGCCACAATTGGGTGCGGAAGGTTGGCTCGGTATCGGAATCGGGGGGACGCTTGGAGGAACATTGCTTGCACTGGGATACATATACGCATTTGCGCTGTTGTATGCGGGAAACCGCCGTTCCAGCCTGTTGGGCAGGTTCGAGGCGGTTGGCCGTCTCTCGTTGACGAATTATCTGATGCAGAGCGTAATCTGTACGACAATTTTCTATGGATATGGCCTGGGACTGTTTGGAAGTGCGGGCGTGTTTATCGGAGCAATTATTGCGCTTGCTGTGTACGGTACTCAATTGTGGCTCAGTCCGCTATATCTTAAGAAATTTAGCAATGGGCCTGTCGAGTACCTGCTACGGATTTGGACATATCTGTCCTGGAAAGGGCAGCCAAGAAAGAAGAAAAGATCGAATTTAACTACGAATGAAAACGCGCCTGGTGTCCAGTAAGCATAAAGTGTTATCGTGAAACGCAAAAAGAAGCTCGTTCTACCAAATGAAAGGGCTTCTTATTGCCGTAACGATCATCTTCCTAAACTTAAAGCAAGACACGAATTATACACTTAACGTTGACGTTGGACTGAAGAATAAGATATACCCTTAGTGTTTCCTGTTATAATTAGTAATTATTTATAGATTCAACATATCAACCCTAATACATAAGCTAACTATTATAGTGCGGACAGTGGTAAGGTAATGCGAAATGAAAGATGAAGCATATACATTCAACTGTTTCCACTCAAGCTTGAAAGGATCATTATTGTGCTAAAAATAATTAATTTTCTTCTTTTCTTGCTGATCATTTGGGTAGTCATTTTTTATCCTTTTCGTTTAGCTTGGTTTGAAGGTTTGAAACAGATTCCTGCAGATCTTCATGGTGTTTATTTACTTTTCTTGTTCTTTGGGTATCTGATCTGTTCATCTGCTATGGGACTTATGGTTGGCAAGATGTTTTTTAAACCAAAAGAACAGTAAGTATTTGCTGGCAGGAAGGTAGGGAGCTTGGAGAATGGAGAAAGGTATTTTAATCAATCAATTTTTAGAACTTTTTCCTGAATTCCACGATTGTTATATAGAACATTTGGATTTATATCAAGAGTTTCTAGGACATGTGTTTTTTGGTGATGAAGTGGCTACTTATGTTGAAGGATTGCTTCGTGAAAATGATGATACAGAACAAATTGAGAAGTTTTTCAATTTTTTTGAATGGATGGCAACTCAAACGAGCCTTTATATTGTACAAGTGTTATCTACTACAATCTTGTATGATCTAGGTGGGCATACAGATATTTTGCAAAAAGCTCAATGTTATATGAAGTTACATACTAAAAGACTTTCTCAAGAAATAGAAGATTTACACTCAGGAAAATATTTTTCATAGAATAATCTGCTGGAGTTCAGGTATTCAAAGAGTTTGAATTGTTGGTTTTATAATATCATTCAAAGTCGCTAAATCAGCGGCTTTTTTTTGTTTTATCCATGTAATTGCCTATCTTAAAGGTTGAGGGGAAAGAACTTATTCCAATAAAGATTTATGTAATTACATTCCTTTTTTCTAAATACCCGCGGTCAAAGGCTTGCGGGATTTCTTACGCCATATGGGTCGGAGGGATATTTGTTATTTACAAATCTTGTTCTTTATATCGTAGTGATTAAAGATAATTTATATCTACAATATCAGTTCCAAACAAGTGAACCGTAAATGTTCTTGCAAATACGTTTAGGTGAGGAGTATGAAAATGAATCCTAAGATACAAAGAAAAATTGAGCACTTAGAGAATATTGAGAGATTCCCAGCAGAGGAGTTATTTGAGTTTATACAGCTTAATAAAGAGGACGAACTATTAGACCTTGGGGCTGGCACAGGTTATATAAGCTTTGCTTTTGCTAATTATGTGAAAAGAGTAGTTGCATTGGATTACGATAATGATATTTTACAGTATCTAGAGGTGAAAGCTAAGGAAAAAGGCATAACCAATATTGAAACCATTGCCGCAAATTTCAAAGAGATGCCACTTGGGAACGAAAGATTTGAAAAGGCTGTTGCTTCAATATCCTTACACGAGGTTCAACCTCTTTCAATCGTACTGGGTGAAATTCACAGATTATTAAAAGACAAAGGGATTTTTTTGTGCATTGAATTAGAGAAGTCGGTGATGCCTACTGGTCCAAGAGTTTCATCGAAGGTCATGGAGGAGGAAATCATTAAGGCAGGTTTCTCAGTTATAAATACGATCCATTCACCGACGCAAGTTGCTAACCAACCCGTCTATATCATCATTGCACAGAAGAATAAATAAGTTCAATTTATAGAAGCCACTCCATTCGTCTGGGGGGGTTCTTCTTTTGCTAGTGTATTCTTAAGACATGGGAAAAATAGGTTCTTGAATTTCTTTCCCGATGTACAGCCGAATCCGAGATTGTGATAGGCTGTATCTACAAAAGTATTAAACGTTCTAAATGGAAGGGGATGATTTACCTGGATCAGGAACTTGCGACCACGATTGCTATCGAATTTAAGAACAATCAGAAGGTGTTAAATGCGATCGGAGACGAAACCCGGCAAGCCATCCTCATAGCCTTGATTCAAGGGCCGCAAAAACCCGGCATGCGCGTAGGAGAGATCAGGATGAAGACTCACCTTTCCCGGCCGACCGTATCACATCATCTGAAAATATTGAAAGAATCACAGATAATAAGTGTTCGCAAAGAAGGAACTCTCAACTATTACAGCCTTGACTCCCGTAGCAAGTTGAAATTGTTGAAAAACCTGGTGAACCAAATAGAAAAGTTGCTAGCACAATGCGAAGAACAAGCTTCGGAACAACAAATAGGAAACACGGGGAGGGGGAGTTGCGAATGAATCAGACAGTCGTAGCGGCAAACGGAGTGGACATTCCGCAACTCGGGTTCGGCCTATATAAGATTAAAGACGGGGGGACCTTCGATAGGACTGTCGAGGAGGCTATTCGAATGGGTTATCGCCATTTCGATACAGCCAAAATTTACGGTAATGAAGCGGCGCTAGGTCGAGTCATCCAAAACAGCGACATTCCCAGAGAGGAGTTCTTCATTACTTCCAAGGTATGGACGACAGACCTGGGGTACCGCGCGACGAAAAAGGCGTTCGAGCAGACTTGCCAGAAGCTGAACGTAACGTATCTCGATATGTATTTAATTCATTTTGCCGGTCCTCAATACGTGAATGCCTGGAAGGCGATGGAAGAATTATACGACTCAGGTAAAATCAAAGTTATAGGTGTAGCCAATTTCAAGATACGGCATCTGGAGCATCTGAAGAAGCATTCCCGGATTTCGCCGATGGTAAATCAGATCGAGACCCATCCGGAATTTCCGCAACACGAATTGCATGATTATATGGTTCGGCATCGGATTCTGCATGAGGCTTGGGGACCGTTGGGGCAGGGAAGCAAAGCGCTGCTGGAGCATCCGGAGCTGGCGGCAATTGCCCTTTGCCATCAGAAGTCGGTTGCCCAAGTCATTTTGCGCTGGCATCTGCAACGTGGAATTATTGTCATCCCCAAATCATCGAATCCTCAAAGGATTAAAGAGAACAATGAAATATTCGACTTTGAGTTGAATGAGAAGGAAATGGAACAAATACGACGATTGGACACGGGTAAGAGATATTCCGTAAGTCCGAATGGCTACATGGTCAACCCGATTTATATCCATTTAATGAAGTTATTTATTCGCTCTCATTGATGGATCATATTTCTGCGGTACTGATAGGGCGTAACTCCGTATTCCACTTTGAACAACTGGATAAAATATTGATTTTTTCGGTAACCAACCATTTGCGCTATATCGGCTACACGAAGTGCCGAATCTTGAAGCAGTTGAGAAGCCTTCTCCAATCTTTTCCTGGAAATGTAGTTTGACACATTTTCGCCTGTCTCCTGTTTAAACAGTTTGGAAATGTAAACAGGATGGAGATGTGCAACTTTTCCCAGTTCATCCAGGCTAAGGCCATGTGACAGATGATCTTCGATATACGTTTGCACTTTGTCGACGATGCCTTGAATGGACATCTGTTTGTTGTTTCTGATCCGACTGACCCGATCCATAAGGGTTGACCATAGTTCATCAGGATACCGTAACCGGTTGAATATCCAATCCACGGTTTCAGAGATGTCGCGATCCTTATCCGTCAGATATACATATCGAATGGTCTTCATCAGAAAGATTGCCTTTTGTTTTCGGAGACGGATTTGATCATATTTTTTAATGATATTTCCGGCTGACTCCCAATCACCGCATGATGGAGAATGGTTGAATATGCCTATGAAGTCTTCTGAGTGTACATCCTCATTAAGGAAGAACCTGTAGAACATCTGACGGGTCACGTTTCGATCAGTCAATGAAAAGGGAGGGGACACGACCGAGTGCTCCAGTTTGATGGTCAGTTCCCCAGCAGCTTCTTCCGGAACAAGACCGAACAGTCGCGTTCCCGCATTCCAAACGAGACGATCCAAATTGTCTCCGACAGCATGTTTTATAACATCCTCATGTTCCTGTGTAAAACCCTCCAGCTTAAAGCAGCAAAAACGGCGTTTCTCTAAAAATTTGGTATAAGCCTCATATTCCTTACTTAATGTCTCGTTATGACCAAGCAACGATAGCAGAAACGCCAATCCATCAAAGTTCTCCCATGCGATCGATTGAGCGGGACGTGTCTTTGTAATATTGTTGATGGCTTTAGACATGGCTTTCTCCACATCATCTTTGTCGACAGGTTTGAGCAAGTAGTCGAGCGCTCCTAAACGAATTCCTTGTTGCGCATATTCGAACTCGGAGTAGCCCGAAAGGATGATGACTTTGGTTGGCAAGTTATGTTGGTGGATATGTTGAAGCAGATCGATTCCTGAAACCTCGGGCATTCGGATGTCAGTGATCAGAATATCGATATGGTTTTGAGTCAACATGTCCCGGGCTTCAATCGAATTGGTCATCGTCTCGATCTGATCAATGCCAAAGGTGTTCCAATCGAGCAAGTGCTTCATATACTCAACGACATAATGTCCGTCATCCACAATTAATAATCGCATTAGTTATCTCCTTTCACGTCGGGAATGCTGATGAGCAGCAGGACGGACAAGCCGCCCCAATCATTGGTAGCAAAATGTAACCCGCTACGTTCGCCGTACGTATTTTTCAGACGTCGATTTACATTCCAGAGCCCTACGCCTTTAATTCCTTCAGGGGGAGAATCGCTCTCAAGCCGAGCCTCCAGGCTGCGGATATCATCCAGCGAAAGACCTTTTCCGTCATCGGAGACCTTGATCGTTATCACAGCTTCCGTCTGTTTGACATCAATCGTCACCCGATGGGCACCTTGCTGTCCTTCGATTCCATGTTGAATCGCATTTTCAACCACTGGCTGGATGATCAACGGCATGAGGGGAAGGGACGCCAGTTCCGGCGGCAGATCAATGCTGTACTCGATTTTTTTGCTAAGAGCCATAATAATCAGGAAATGTTCCGCAAACTGAAGCTCGCTTTCCAGCGTGACTTCATGCCGGTCCAACTTCGTTAAATAACGATAATATTCAGCTAGATGTTTGCTCATGCGCATGACAGAATCAGGTGAAAACTGAGCCACCGACATGATGAAAAACAAACTGTTGTACAAAAAATGAGGATTGATCTGAGCTTGGAGTTGTTGAAGTTCCGCACTTCGTCTTAGTTCCGTTTCAGTCTTCAAGGATACGAACAGATCCTGGATCTCGGTAACCATATGATTAAAACTTCTGAACAGGCTGTAGAACTCTCTATCCGTATTTTCGGTAATACGGGTGTTGTGATTGCCTTGTTCGACCTGTGAAAACTTCCGTTCCAACAAACGAATATTACGGTAATAGTTCCGGTAAAACGTAAAGATCACAACCAAACCAAGCGTGAAAACGGCTAAAATGCTGGCAAAAAATACTTTGCGGTTACGGTCAATCGGTTGCAGAAAATCATTTGTCTGTGTATATGTAATCAGGTAGGCGTCAATTGATTCAATATATCGGGAAAGAACATAGTAATCGTCCGAATTGGTATGATAATCATATTTCAAAGTGATCTCCGGCTGTGGAGAAATCATTTCAGTAACCGCTTTCAATAGATCGTTGTCGACTTCTTTCTCACTCCATAGCTGATGGGAATTAAACCAAAAAAAAGCGTTTGAGCTGTCGTTGTTCACAGCCTTTTTCAGCAGATTTTTCAAATAATCGGTATTCAGCTTTACACCAACGACGTACTGAGTCGGTTCATTTTGTCCGGATTTTTGGATGTAAGGGTAGAGGGCAAAGTAATACAAGCTATTGCCGACAATTTGCCATCCCCGTTGATGAACATCCTTGAACGGAAGTCTCGCTTCCTGTGTATTGTTCGTGGACAGAAACGTTTCTTCAGACTTCCAGTAAATGCCGATCGATTCAATCGATCGACTGGATAGGAGCGTTTGCCGCAAGCGATCAACGATTTCATTTTTCTTCATTTGGGAATCGTAATTGCTCAGCTCAATAACATGCCTCTGATAAAACCGGACATCGCTGTCAGCTGCATACTGAACCCCGTACATATTTGCCTCGTACATAATCCCGTCAAGAATGCCTTTCACATAATCAAGCTGGTTTTTGGAAGCTCCAATCAGATTTTCTTCAAGTGTCTTGGAGCTCAATCGGTTCATTACGAAAAACAAACTCAACGTCAGCAGCAGAAAAAAAACAAAGAAATAGATGAATCGTTTCATATACATTTTTCTGATCATATGTGTTTCCTTTCATATCGCCAAACGTAGAAGTTCAAACTCCAGATCGGATTAACTTTAATATAAGCCAAACCTTCGAAAAGCGGAAGGGTAGCATTGGTGATAAATGAAAGCGGTTTTAAAATGCTTCAGGGCGGGGTTATGATCTTGAAATTTTGGCATTTTGGAATGAAAGCGCTTTTGTTAAGCTTATCTTCAAGGATCGCTTTCGAAAATCCATCATAGAGGAGGTATGCAACATTAACGAGATTGTGCCCGCCAGATCCGCGAAACAAACAAAAACAAAGCTTTCCCAGCGGACTTCATTCAAAAAGGAAATCAAGAAAAGCTGGCCTTTGTACGTTCTGTGTATTCCCGCATTTGTGTTTGTGTGCATCTTTTCTTATGGCCCGATGGTAGGTTTGCTTATGGCATTTCAGGACTACAAACCATGGTTGGGCATCACAGGTTCCCGGTGGATCGGGTTAGATAATTTCGAACGAATTTTCCAGTACAAAGAAGCCACACAAGCGATCGTTAATACGTTAATTATCGCCGTTTCCAAAATTATCGTTGGTATTATCGTTCCGATTGTCATGGCTATTCTACTGAGCGAGATCCGAAATATGGGCATTAAGAAAAGTGTACAGACACTGGTGTATCTACCGCATTTCTTGTCCTGGGTTACTGTGGCAGGGTTGATGATCGACATTCTGGGATTAGACGGAGGAATCAATCACATCTTAACCCGGATTTTCGGGAACGATCCCATTTACTTCTTGGGTGATCCTGATCTGTTTCGGTTCACGGTTGTGATCAGCGATGTGTGGAAGAGCTTTGGTTTTGGCATGATTGTCTACTTAGCGACCATTGCAGGGATTAATCCATCTTATTACGAAGCGGCCGAGATCGATGGGGCCACACGCCGGCAGCAAATTCGATACGTTACCTTGCCTAGCATGTTGCCCATGATTATCGTCATTTCTACGCTGAGTCTGGGCAATATTCTGGACGCGGGCTTTGATCAAGTCTTCAATCTGTACAATCCGCTTGTCTACAGTACAGGAGATATCATTGACACCTATGTCTACCGTTCATCCTTGTTAAACGGGCAATACGGCTTCGGAACCGCTGTAGGACTGTTCAAATCGGGGATTAGCTTGATCTTGATCGTTGTCTCTTATAGGCTGGCCTATAAGTATGCCAATTACAAAATATTCTAACTAGGAGGGAGAGGGATCATGTACCATAAGACGACAGGTTATAGAGTATTCTCCTATTTTAATTACGCGTTCATGATACTGGCTGGTCTGGCGTGTTTTCTTCCACTACTTCATCTGTTGGCACAATCGCTCAGCAGCAAAGCGGCTATTAGCGGTAATATGGTTTCATTTTGGCCAGTCGGGTTCAATGTGGACGCCTATGTAAAAACGTTCAACAATTCTAATTTCAACGGTGCCATGCTGACATCCATCACTCGAACCGTACTGGGTACAACCATCAGCATGTTTATCCTTACCTGTGCAGGATATGCCTTGTCCAAGGAATTCCGGGGACGCAACGTGCTCATGTGGTTTTTTATCTTCACCATGCTCTTCTCGGGGGGATTGATACCTTCTTACATATTGATCACAGCCCTTGGATTAAAGGACACCATATGGGCGCTTGTGCTTCCAGGCGCTTTTGGTGCTTATAATTTGATTCTTCTCGTTAATTTTTTCAAAACGATTCCAAAAGCCTTGGAAGAAGCAGCTTTCATTGACGGAGCGTCCTTTTTCGTAATTCTCAGCAAAATATATTTACCATTATCTCTGCCTGGCATCGCAACCGTATCCCTGTTCATTATGGTGGGGCACTGGAACTCCTGGTTTGACGGGATTTTGTACATGTCGGATGCAAGTAAGTATCCGCTGGCTTCGTTCTTACAGACCGTTGTCGTGCAGAGCAATATGCAAAATATGGCGATGAGCCAGTCTGAAGTCGCTGCAATGTCGGAACAAAGTATCAAAGCAGCTCAAATTTTCGTCAGCACACTACCGATCATTTTGGTCTATCCTTTTTTACAACGATATTTCGTGAAGGGAATTGTACTAGGTGCCGTCAAAGAATAGTTAGGATGACGAAAAATTGGATCGCTATATAAATTCAACTAAAATTTACACGATAACGGAGAGGACAGAAAAAGCCTGAAGAAGCGGAGCGTTCGCCTAAAAGCTTTCTGAAAGAAAGCTGCATCGCAAGCATACGCTATTACCAGAATTTCACCTTTGTAAAAGTGAATCAAAAATTCTGGGGATAACAGCGATCAGAAGGTTGTTCTGTCATCGGAGTGTCAGTGTAAATATGAAATTAGTTGAGCTTATATAGAAAACAAATTGAGTGAGTGAAGGGGGCATGTTTCCATGAAGAAAAGAACTGATTTATGGAAAATGGTAAGTATGGTTATGCTGTCGGCTATTCTTATGGCTGGCTGTAGCAAAGGGGAGAGTGCTTCCGAGACCGTACCGGCATCGGTGCTTAAGGACGGAAAATATGATCCACCGTTTACGATCACCATCGCCAAACAACAGGATGAAAATGCTGGAAAGTACATCAACGGTGAGACGTTAAATGACAATGTATTGACCCGCTGGGGCGAACAAAACCTGGGTATCAAAATCCAAACCACCCTGCTGGGAGGTGATGCTTCACAATACAATACCAAGCTGCGGCTGGCGTTGACAGGTTCGGAGAAACTACCCGACGTTCTGCCCGTCTATGACACCATGCTGGTCAATGATCTGATTGAGTCGGGGCAAGTCAAGGAGATTACAGAAGACATCTCAACCTACATGCCTGACCGGATAAAAGAAATATACAAACAATACCCGACCACCTTCAATCCAGTGGTTAGGGAGGGCAAGGTCTACGGGATGGCCATTGCGCCGAATTTGACGGAAGGTGAAGTCATGTTGATCCGCCAGGACTGGTTGGACAGTTTAAACTTGAAAGCGCCAACAACGATTGAGGAGTTTGAACAAGTCATCGCGGCGTTCACTAATGAGGACCCCGATGGGAACGGCAAGAAAGACACATACGGCTTTACTTTTTCAGGTAAAGATTCCTACAATACGGGCTGGGTCAGCGATCCGGTCATGATATTCAGCGCATACACGGGCAAACATCTTCCAAGGCAATGGCATAACGACAATGGCAAACTCACGTATGGATCTGTGGCTGCTGGCAACAAAGAGGCACTTGCCAAGTTACGCGATTGGTATGCAAAAGGGTACTTGAACAAAGAATTGGCCACCCAAGGTGCATGGGATGCACTGTCCGATTTTACGGAGGGGAAAGCTGGTATCATCATTGGTCGTCCTTGGCTTTACGACAGTGTGAAGGACGTAGAGAAAAATGTGGAGGGTGCAAAAATCAGTGCTTATCCGACCATTCAAGGTGTGAACGGTGATAAGACCTATCAATCCGCCCAGTTGAACGATGGTGTGTTCATGTTTAACAAGGATTTTCAGAACATGGAAGCCTTCTTCCTGTACTACGATAAAATGTACGACGCGGCGTTCAGTACGGGAGATTTTAAATACGGCTACGCGCAGGGATACGATTACGATATCGTCAACGACGAAGTCACTTTTGATCCAACGAAATTTAATACGCCATTAGAGGCTGTGCAGGGCGTTGGGAAAATGGCATTTACCAAAAATACACCGAGTGTTGATGGTCCTGGCCAATCGTACTACGATCTGGCGAATGGAGTTAAAGCCGACACGGGCGTCCTCATTCAAAGCGCTTCAAAAGATCAAACGACACAGGATGGATATCGGATTTCGTATGAAAACAGAGATGTTTTACTGCCAAATGAGTTTAACGGTCCACCAACACCAACGATGCAAAATGTGTGGGAACAGTTGACTACCATGGAACAAGAGACGTTCACCAAAATCATATATGGCAATGAGCCGCTTGAAGCATTTGATACCTTTGTGAAACAGTGGCATGAAAAAGGCGGAGACACCGTTATCGAAGAAGTTAACGAATGGTACAACCAAGCCAGCGAGACGGATGTAATGACACTGATGAATTTGAAATAAAGTCTAGTTTCACCTGAACCAGCCTTCCGGCAACAGGGAGGTTGGTCTTCTAAAAAAAGGAGATGATGAGACATGATCAAAGGTAAATCGTGGATGGCTATCGTCATTGCATTGATGTTGTTAACAGTGCATTTAACGTCCTCAACTCAAACCGTTCACGCTACTGCTGGTGAAGAGACCAAGATCGCTGCAACACTGTTTGTCCTGAAGAATGAATCCAAAGTATCCAATGCCAAAATTCATTGGGCACCTGTCCAGGGAGCGACTGCATACGAGTTATACAGATCCGAGAACAATGCACCTTATACGTTATTACAGACCTTAACCGGTACAACGACGGATGATTATGAACTCAATATAGGTAACACATACAAGTATCAAGTGAAGGCATATGGCGGAACTTCCTTGTTAACCTCCGCTGTCTCGCCAGAATATACCCCTTATAGCCTTCCAGAAGACCTCACAACTTTTGATAACACAACGCAATCAACGCTTATGCTCCCGAATGAACTTAAAGTTGGGGATACCTACTACAGGTTTAATTTTGTTCAAAAGCCATCAGGTGGATTTGGAGAAATGATTCAACAGACATCAACAGATGATATCACCTACGGTAACGACAAAGTGGTCCTGTCCTACACGGATCATCCCGATCTGGCGAACTCCAAATTTGAGGGGATTAATATTCTATACCATGCGCCCACAAACAAATTCGTTTTTTGGGCTCACTATGAAAATAGTACAGATTACACGCTTGCCAGAGTATCTGTGGCTTCAGCTACACCTGGAGAAGACTTTACATTTCACAAAAGCTTTCGGCCGGAAGGGAACCAATCCCGGGATATCTCCATTTTCAAAGATGACGATGATTCGGCGTATCTGATCTCTACGGCCAATAATAATTCGGACACCATCTTATATAAGTTAACCTCCGATTGGTTGGATGTGGATCACCAAGTTTCTGTTATTTATCAAAATCAACACAGGGAACTGCCCAAGATGATCAAAAAAGATGGCATTTATTATTTGTTCTCTTCCCAAGCGGCAGGTTGGTACCCGAGTATACCCTTGTATTCATCAGCAACAAGCATTGACGGAGATTGGTCTGAATTACGGACAATTGGCAACACGTCAACCTTCTCGGCGCAGTCCGGTTCCGTTATGCGGGTGAAGCCAGATACGGGCAACAACGTAGTTATGGTTGCGTATCGCTGGATGTTCGGCTGGGCAGGTACGCAAAACGGAACAACGGAGGAACGACTTCTTCCTGTGTGGTTCTCCGATGGTTACGCATTTTATGATTATTTTGATCAAGTCCTGTACAACACAAGCGATGATGTCCTAATTCCGGTTCAGAATGGAAAACTGCTGTCTCAGGGTAAACCGGCAACAGCCCAAACGGCTACTGGAACAAATCCGGCAAGTTATGCTAATGATGGTAACTATCAAACCGAATGGATCGGCACAGGCAGTTCCTGGCCACATTGGTGGAAGGTAGACCTCGGCTCCGTTCAACAGTTAAATAATGTGCAAATCTCCTGGTGGATGCAAAAAGGCTCCGAAGGATTTTACAAATACAAAATTGAGACCAGCACGGATAATGTAAACTGGACCGTAGCACTGGATCGAACCAACAACACATCTTACGGTTTCACCTCAGATACGCTATCGAGCACTGCTGCCAGATACGTACGAATTAACATGCAAAATGCGTCACTTCATAACAACCCTAACAACTGGTACACGCCAAGACTTTGGGAAGTGAAGGTATTTGGATCGGACACCAATTAACGTTGTTCTTAAAAGAAGAGAGGTAACCGTGTGAATAATCAATTAACCAATGGTACACTTTGGAAGGATCTTAGCGGTCAGCCGATCCATGCCCATGGTGGACATATGTTATTCCATGACGACTATTATTACTGGTATGGCGAAGATCGGAGAGACGATATATATGTGAGTTGTTACCGTTCCAAAGATCTATTCAACTGGGAGTTTCGAAACCATATCTTGACGACCTCTACGCCAGCTGCACCCATTCGAGTTCGGACAAATCTGGGATTAGTGAACGATAAAGGTGGAAAGGTGAATCTTGAACGGCCTAAAGTACTTTTCAACACGGTGACAAAGAAGTTCGTCCTCTGGGTTCACTATGAGAATGGTAATAATTACAACGATGCCGCATGCGCCATTGCCACATCGGATTCTCCGGATAGCCATTTCGTGTATCATGGCAGCTTTAATCCGTACGGGTATATGTCGCGTGACTGCACGCTCTTTCAGGACGATGACGGGACAGCATATTTTATTTCGGCTGCCAGAGACAATGCGGACCTGCACATCTATCGTCTGCAGAAGGATTATCTTAATGTAGAAAGTCTTGTCGGAAAGCTGTGGCAAGGGGAATATCGGGAGGCGCCAGCTGTCTTCAAACGGAATGGCAAGTATTATATGCTGACCTCATTTTGCACAGGCTGGGACCCCAATCAAGGGAAATACGCGATGGCGGATACGATGGATGGACCATGGGGGATGCTAAGCGATTTTGGCGATGAAACGACGTACCGAACGCAACCAGCATTTGTGCTGAAGCGATCAGAAGAGGAGTATCTATACTTTGCAGATCGCTGGAACGGATCGGATTACTTCCAATCCAGCTATGTGGTCCTGCCCATTGAATTCAATGGAGACATTCCTATTCTGAATCATTATTCCACATTATCTTTGGGAGAGGATACACATCTGATTCATTTTGAACGATAATTTGAACGATAAAACGACTGATGAGAAAAGACTTTGATCCTACTGAGAATGTAGGTTCAAAGTCTCTTTTTGAATGAATTTTATAATTTCAAATCTAACGAATAGCGATCGCGAAGTACTGATAAATGATGGAGCTCATGTCCAGCCATAACAAATGCAATCGATCGAGCTGAAGCAGGATTATCACTGACGATCCCTTTACAGAGCCATGCTTCCGGGGTGAGGCGACGGAGCATAAGAATGGTTGAGCGACGTGTGACAGCATATTCTTCATTCAAATCAGCTACGGTATACGCATTGAAGGGATGGCTCTGCATAAGCACGTCCTGATCGTAGCCGGGATGATTCGCTTGGTCACCTCTGGCGATGCGAAGCAATCGGCTGCTCATAATTCGTTCGTTATCCAAAAGGTGGCCGATGACCTCTTTCACGCTCCATTTGTCTTCGGCGTACCGATAATTTACTTGCTCCTCTGTCAATGAAGAGAGTAAAGTTGGTATGATGTTGGCTTGCAGCTCTAAGCGTTCGATGATGTTCCCTTCAGGAACAAGCTGCATGTACCCTTCATAATAAGCTGCATATTCCTCTTTAGTTGGTCTTTCAACCATGTAAATGCCTCCTTTGGGATTCGTAGATCTGGAATATATTGTAGCATATATCCTACAGCATGAAATGAGCCCCTCCGCTTTATGAGCGAAAGGGCCGTTTCATGTAATTTAGGCAGTTTTTCAAGGTTACGTATTATACCACTTCTAATCCGTACGTCGTATCCCCTTAATTTGTACAAATTTCTCCAAAACCGCAAAATCCTCCGTCACTTTTTTGAACGGCAACGTGTCCAGCACCTGTGCCCGGTAACTCTTTTTAGCCGCTGCGCTGAGACGGGAGTCAAGTATACTGAGTATGCCAAGGTCCGTTTCACTACGGATCAAGCGTCCAGTTCCTTGCCGTAACCGAAGAAGCATGTCCGGTACAAACACCTCCATGAACGGATTCTCTGTTACAGATGCCTTATATTCATAAACAGGGTCCGACGGGACAGGGAAGGGCAGCCGGAAAATAATGACCTGTGACAGGTCAGAACCCTCAATATTCACGCCTTCCCAGAATACACCTGTACCCAAGAGTACACCTTTGCTTTTCCTAAATTCAGCGATAACACTGTCCTGGGAAGATCCTTCTTTTTGAACATGGACTCCCCATGTGTATTCATTAGCCCTTGAGATCAACTTTCTGTAAATGTACTTCATGTCTTCCTTTGCTGAAAAAAGGACGATTGTTCTTCCCTGAGTTAGATTACAGAGTTGGACCATTTCTTTGTAAGCTGCTTCAAGATAGTTTTCGCGCTGATCGTGGTGGTAATAGGGAACTTTGTTCGAAATATACATCATGGTATGGTTGGTGTAATCAAAAGGGGAAGGTTGGCGCTCTAGGAAATCTCCCTTATAACCGAGGGAGTGCGTCATATAAGAATATTGTTCCTCCAGCGTATCCCCGCCTTGGCACAGCGTTGCTGATGTTAGGATTACAGGTATCTTGCCATTAAATAAAGCGTATTTCAGAAATTGGCTTATATCTTTGGGACAGATGCTGATTGTGGTTACTCCCAGGGGACTGCTTGCCCATCTGAGATAGTTGTCCTCTATTTCAGCCAAGACATGGATGAGCGTAATGAGCCCATTTATGGCTTCAAAAGCGTCATCGATCTCCCGCTCGTGGCGTGAGGTCAAAATGGAAAGACGTAGACTGAGATCTTTTAATTCGTTCGAGACCTGGTTCAACGGTATTCCTTTGATCTCTGACACTTTGATTCGGTCGTTATCCTGCTTGGCATGGTCGAGAAGATCCGCGTTTACCTGTTTGAAGATGCGCTCAGCGCAGTTTTTGATGAACTTGGATTGTGAGAAGAGACTTTTATCCCCGGACTGTTTCGTTAGAAGCTGCACCGTGGTATCCAGAATGCGGCAAATTCCTCGATAAGTGAACTCAAGTGTTCTGGCATCCCGAACTTTTGTTTCCAGATTATGCGCTTCATCAATGACGATCAGAGCAGGCTGTTCCGAGATGATGCTTTTGGTTCCTTCTTTTTTCTTCATCAAATCCCGTATGAGCAAGTCCTGGTTCACGATAATAAAATCAATCTCGTGAGCTTTTGCATTTAATTTCGCTCTCATATCGTAAAACAAACATGCAGTTTTATGATGACAACGTTCAAATTTGCAATCATTCACGGAAACGTGGGACCATTCAGCATCACTAATTCCAGCTTTAATATCGGCTCTTTCATCAATTTCATAATCTAATATGCGCTGCGCAAGGGTAGACACGGAGGAGTTAGCATCATCAAGACTGATCAATTCCGCTGCTCTACTTCGGCAGGCATACTGACCCATGCCTTTTCCCACGACGGAGCGAACCGTTGAGAATCCCAACCGACTACCAATGATCCTTAAATCTTTATGTATCTGTTCCGAGAGCTGAATGGAGGAGGTAGCTATAATGACTGGTTTCTGAGACATTTGATTCGTGAGCAGGCTTGGGATCAGATACCCAAAAGACTTGCCGATTCCGACACCAGCTTCAATCATGGCATTATGTCCATGGATATATGCATCGGCGATATCAAGAGACATTTCTGGCTGTCCGATCCGCTCTCTAAGGCCGATACGTGGGAACCGGTCATAAATTCGGAAGATGGCGTTAACCAAAGAACGTTCGATTTCCTTGTCCGGTTCCTGTTTATTCATTTTGTAGAGTTCATTTAACCAATTCATAACGATCGCCCCTCTTCCGAATGATGATCTTCTTGTACTCACTTTGGAGACGATTTACCTCACAATGCAGTTGTAACGGCATTTTTTAATCTGGATACGCCTTCCTGTAATTGTTCATCTGACAAATGTGCAAAAGACAAATAGATACCATACTTCGTACCAACAGACGTTGAACTGCTGACTTCTGAGTATACCACACCTTGTGACCTAGCTGATTCCCGAAAGGCTTCATAAGTGGTCACATTACCTCGCCACCAACCAAACACGTGTAGACCCGCTTCATTCTCCACCCAATCAAACCATGTAGAGAGGTTTTTGTTCAAAAGTTTGAGTAACAGATGGAATTTGCGACTGTATAATCGATTCATTCTGCGCAGATGACGCTCATATTGACCGCTTGTCATGAATGCAGCTAATGCCCGTTGTTCGATCAGGTTGACGGGTCTTGGCTCATATAATGCCTGTGCCTTTCTAAAGGTGTCAGCCAAGGTAGGGGGAAGAACCACATAACCAAGTCGTACTTCTAAAGGCAAGGTTTTGGTAAAGCTGCCCAGGTAGATTACACGTCCAGCTTTATCGAGTGTTTTCAGTGGTTCAACATGCATTCCGCGATATCGGAATTCACTATCATAATCATCCTCAACAATCATGGCATCATTTCGCTGTGCCCAGTCCAGCAAGGTTTGTCTGCGTTCCAGACTGAGCATTTCACCAGTAGGAAATTGTCGTGACGGCGTGACAAACAACATACGTGCTTCCCAGTCTTGAGGCACAACGCCCTGACCATCGAGATTAGCTTCAATCAACTTTGCACCCGCAGCCAATATGGCTTTAGAAATTCCGACATAACAAGGACTTTCTGTCACTACATAATCCCCAGGATCTGCAAGTAATTGAGTGAGTAGAGCTATAGCTTGCATGGAGCCTGCAGTTACTGCAATATGATCCGGATCGACTTGAATGCCCCGCATCCTTCGAAGATAGGCAGCAATGGCTTCTCTCAATTTTGGATCCCCGGTTGAACTAACCATGGCAGAAGTTGTTTTCAGGTGATGCTCACGCTGCCTTATCTCTGCATACAATCGATTATTCCATTCATCGTAAGGAAACTTGGAGAAATCAGGTTGATATTTGCTAAAGTCGATCACTTCGTCGCTATTCATTCTGAAATCATGTGTATAAGCATTGGCTGGTGCATTTCTTTGAATCGAATGCTGTTCAAACTGCTGAATACGATTTCCCCAGGCGGATAAGTGATGCGTACAAGCTTTCACGGTGGACGCATTATTGTTCAAATCCAACTGGTAAGCAACAAAGGTTCCTCTTCCATGCTCTGAATGAATGTAACCTTGAGCAGTCAACGTATCATAGACCTGATTCACAGTTCCTCTGGAAATGTGATACGTCGCAGCTAACTCTCTAGTAGAGGGTAACTTCTCACCATGTATAAGATTACCTTCATGAATTGCATCACGAATGGCATGATATAGAGCTTTCATCTTTGTATATTTTCGGTTCAAATATGAACTGTAAGCTACATGAAATTGCATAGGACCTCCAGAGTTATCATTGAAGTGGTACAATAAAAACCAAAAATATTGGATCTTTTTATATGACCATTCTCATTCTATACTAAATCATAGATTAGAGCGATGCCTTTATTGAAAACCACCCAAAAGTTAATTAGGAGGACTACAATCATGCAAACAGGTACAGATCGTGTAAAAAGAGGAATGGCTGAGATGCAAAAAGGTGGCGTCATCATGGACGTTATGAATGCAGAGCAAGCTAAAATTGCTGAGGCGGCAGGGGCAACAGCTGTTATGGCTCTTGAGCGGGTACCATCTGATATTCGTGCAGCAGGCGGTGTAGCTCGCATGGCAGATCCTACCATCGTTGAAGAGGTTTTGAAGGTTGTATCTATCCCAGTTATGGCCAAAGCACGTATCGGTCATTACATAGAAGCCAAAGTGCTTGAATCCCTAGGTGTGGACTATCTCGATGAAAGTGAAGTTCTTACTCCTGCAGACGAAGTGTTCCATATCGATAAACATGAGTTTACTGTACCATTTGTATGTGGAGCCAAAGATTTGGGAGAAGCTCTTCGCCGTATTGGTGAGGGTGCATCGATGATTCGTACAAAAGGTGAGCCTGGAACGGGCAACATTGTTGAGGCAGTTCGTCATATGCGTCTAATTAACAGCCAGCTCCGCAAAGTGCAAAACATGTCCAAGGACGAGCTGTACGCTGAAGCAAAAAATCTGGGTGTAGCTTATGAGTTACTGCGTGAAGTTCATGAAAACGGCAAACTTCCTGTCGTTAACTTTGCAGCAGGCGGTGTAGCTACTCCGGCAGACGCAGCATTAATGATGCACCTGGGAGCAGACGGTGTGTTTGTAGGATCAGGTATTTTCAAATCCGATAGCCCTGAGAAATTCGCTCGTGCAATCGTTGAAGCTACAACACATTACACAGATTACAAACTGATTGCCGAAGTATCCAAAAACTTGGGCGCCCCGATGAAAGGGATCGAAATTTCTAAATTGGCTCCAGAAGAGCGCATGTCCAACCGCGGTTGGTAAGATAGCAGTCCATCTAGTTGAATAGGTAGTTTGAACATTTATATAGAAGAGCCGATCAATTGAACCTTAATTGATCGGCTTTTTTGTTCTTACTGTTTAGCTTGTTGATATCTTCAAAATGCTGTGGCTATAATAATCGGTATGAAGGAAGGTGCAGACAATTCGCTATCTATATGAGTTTATTCAACATCAGGACGATCTGCCTATGAAACTCTTCGTGAACTCGGTAAAACATATTGATTTCCATTGGCACAAGGAAGTGGAAGTTGTATATGTTCTCCACGGTTCAATCATCATGTATCTGGACCAGCAGCAATATACACTGCATGAAGATGATGTGATTGTGGTTAACAGTATGTCCGTCCACAAGATCGAACGAACCAATCAGGACAATGTGTTATTAACATTGCAGTTCGGTCCCGAGTTGATGAACAATAATGCGTTTATCTCCTGTAACTCTGCTATGAACGTGGAACAAAACGCTCCTCGCCTGCAAAGTATTAAACAATATCTTGCGCAAATGGTATGGGAGATCAACAAAAAAACGCCGGGTTATCAAAATTTCACAATGGGCAGATTACAGATGTTATGCGGATGCCTGCAGAGGTATTTTTCCAGTGGAACGAATTCCGCATTGGAAGACGGTAGCAGGGATTATGACTATAAAAGACTGAACAGGGTCCTCACATATATTGATTTACACTACAATGAGAAGATTACACTGCAGGATATGGCGCATTCCGAACATTTAAGTTTGCATTATTTCTCCCACTTCTTCACCGACAAAATCGGGATACCTTTCCAAAAGTATTTGACGCTCATTCGCTTGGAGAAGGCTCAGGCTCAGCTGGCAGCAAACGATAAAAATATCTCGGAGATTGCGCTGGATTGCGGATTTGCCAATGTGAAGCTGTTTAACAAATACTTCAAGGAAAAGTACGGCTGTACGCCCGGTTCCTATCGGGAAGCTTCTCGTACACCGGAACTCCATCAGTTGAATGTGAACCGCAAACCCAAAACATATGAGGAGTCTTCAAGCGGAGATTATTACGAGATGGAAACGTTGAATGCGATTAGCTTACTGTATCGATATCTGGATGTTAAGGTTGACGCTGATCAAGACACGCTTCCTATACCGTCTGTACATCTGTCAGACCAAACTTATATTGAAATTCGTGCGGATCAGACGTCGTCTGTCTACGAAAAGCACTGGAATATGACCATGACGGCTGGGAGAGCCATTGAAGGTTTACGTGAAGATTGGCGGAAGCAGCTCTCCGCGCTGAAAGGAAAAGTACCTTTTCAATATATTCGATTTCACGGCATCTTCAATGACGAGATGATGGTGTACAGCGAGAACGAGCAGGGCACTCCCCTCTATAATTGGTCTTATGTGGACAAGTTGTATGATTTCCTGCTGGATCAGGGTGTTCGGCCATTTGTGGAATTAAGCTTTATGCCGAGCCAGTTGGCGAGATCCAAAGAAACGCTGTTTTGGTGGAGAGGGAATATTAGCCCGCCATCCGACCCTGCCAAGTGGCAGGCGCTTGTTGGTGAATTCGTTCGCCATTGTTTGAATCGTTATGGGGCGGAAGAAGTGAGGCAGTGGTATTTCGAAGTATGGAACGAGCCTGACCTGGCGGGTGTTTGTTGGGCAGGAAGCAAGGAAGAATACTTTACGTTTTACGAATCGACCGTTCATGCCATCAAATCGATTTTGCCGGAACTGAAGGTGGGTGGGCCAGCTATGGGTTACGGATCTCTCTGGAACGATACCTGGGCTGAGGAATTTTTGTCCTATTGCCGCAAGCGGGAAGTGGCTCTCGACTTTTATTCGTTTCACATCTATTCGGAGTATCCCAAGCTAAAAGTTGAAGACGATCGTTTAACGCAAATCATGCCGCCTGCTTTTTATAAAGAGAGTATTGCACTTATGCGGCAAAAAATGAATGCGTCATCGTACGGTCATGTTGAACTTCATGTCACAGAATGGAACTTTTCACTTTATGACCGTAACTTGCTGCACGATACCATGTTCATGGCTCCGTTTGTCATTTACCACACCATGAACACACTTGGTGACGTGAAAGCGATGGCTTTCTGGTCCTTTACTGATGTATTCGAAGAAAGTATCGTTCCCGCTTCTCCTTTCTACGGAGGTTTTGGCCTGATTAACCGAGATGGGCTGAAGAAACCCAGCTATTATGCATTTGAGCTTATGCAAAAGCTTGGGGATGAGCTGATGGTCAAGGGAGACGGTTATGTCGGAACCCGAAAAAGGGATGGAAGCATGCAATTTTTGTTCTATCACTATGTTCACGTAGACCAGCTGTTTGCAAGTGGAGATTGGTCGGAATTATCCAGTTCAACCCGCTATGACGTATTTGAGGAAAAAGGCAGCAAAGCTTATGCACTTACCCTGAGCAATCTCGAGGGGCCTTATAAATGCACCAGTTATCAACTGGATCGGGAGCATGGATCGGTATTTGATGAGTGGACCCGCATGGGATCGCCATATTCCTTGACGGAAGAAGAAATCGCCTATCTAAACGGCAGGAGTGGACCCGTGATGGGGACAGAGATGATAAGAGATGAAAGTTGGCGCAGAGAGATTTTTCTTCCACCGCATGGGGTAATGCTGCTCATTTTGGATAGGCAATATTAAAAAAAGGCTCTTAAGACATCCTTTCAGTAGTGAAGGGATGTTTTTTGTTGTTTATTTCTTGTTCAGGCTGGCAAGCTAGAACTATAGTGATGGATTGGGCAAAAAACGAACCATGATGCGGCAAGTTCCAACAAGAAAGCGTTAACACAAATCGATATACTATGGTTGTGGCAGCTTAGAGGAAGACAGGGGGAGTTTTGGATGAAGCGTTTCATGAAATGGATGACAGATTCGTTTGCGCCAAGATTGGAGGCGTTTACGAACAATATTTGGGTTTCTTCGATTCAAGAAGCCATCATGGTCGCCATTCCGATGATTTTCATCGGTTCGATTATTACATTGATTTCGATTTTGCAGGATTTCATTCCGGGAATGCCGGACCTGACACCCATCACGACATTCAGTTTCGGTTTGCTGGGGTTGTTTATTGCTTTTTTGACGCCTTATGTCGTGATGGAAAAAAGAGAACGACACAAAATCAAGTTGCTGGCGGGAATGACGGGGATATCTCTGTTCGTTATGCTGCTTAACCCGACAGTAAACGAAGACGGTACCATTCAGTTCATCCTTGAACGATTTGGACCCTCGGGGATGATTACAGCACTGTTGGTAGGTGTATTTGTCGCTCTTGTAATGATCATGTGCAACAAATTTTCGTTCTTCAAAAAAGGGTCTTCACTTCCCGAATTCATTATGGACTGGTTCGATTTTCTCGTCCCGATCGCCCTGGTATTAACAACAGGATGGTTGCTTGTATATCAGCTTCATTTTGATATTTTTGGACTGATCGTGAACGTATTTGAGCCGATCAATGCCGTTGGACAAAGCTTAACCGGATTTTTATTGTTCAATTTCATTGGCGTTGTACTGTATTCTTTCGGCGTAAGCCCGTGGGTCATGACACCGATCTGGTACGCAATCTGGATACCTGCAATCGAAGAAAATGCAGCTCTTGTCGCAGCGGGACAAGATCCGGTCAATATTAACACATTTGAAACCTTTTTCTCCGGCTGGCTGGGTATTGGCGGTATGGGTGCGACTTTGCCGTTAGTTGTTTGGTTCCTGATGGCACGTTCGAAAAAACTGAAATCTGTCGGCAAGGCGACGATTATCCCGTCCTTGTTCAACATTAATGAACCTGTCGTGTACGGAGCACCGATTGCCTTTAATCCGTTACTCATGGTGCCGATGTGGATTAACTCACTTATCACGCCGGTGATTGTGTACTTGGCTCTCGACTGGGGTTGGGTACGGATCCCGAGCCAGATCTTCCAGCTATGGTACACGCCAATCGGCCTGTCCACCTACATTATGTCCGGACTCAATGGGCTTATCTTGCTGGCGGTCGTCCTGGTGATTGTATTTATTGTCTGGTTTCCGTTTTTCAAACTGTATGATGCACAGGAACTGAAGAAAGAACAGGAACAAAATTGATATTAGAAGGGTGAGTACTATGGATAAATCAATCAATGAATTGTTGACGGCATTAACGCTGGCCGAGAAAGCTTCACTCTGCGCAGGATTGAATATGTGGATGACAAAAGGAATCGAGCGGTTAAACATTCCGCCAGTTCATATGTACGATGGGACAAACGGCATCCGTAAAACAAACAGCGATGAAGAAATGGGGATTACAACGGAAAATGTACCCGCAACCTGTTACCCTACGGGTTCAGCCATCGGTTCTTCGTGGAATACGGATTTATTGTATGAAGTCGGTGTGGCACTGGGACGTGAATCCAAAACCATGGACGTTGAGCTGCTGCTTGGACCTGGTGTCAATATGAAAAGAACGCCGCTTGGCGGAAGAAACTTCGAATACTACTCGGAAGACCCATACTTGACGGGGGAACTTGGAGCGGCGTTTATAAACGGGATCCAAAGCGAAGGCGTGGGCGCTTCTGTCAAACACTTTGCGGGTAACAACCAGGAGTTCGAGAAGATGGTAACCAGTTCGGAAATCGATGAGCGAACGCTCCGCGAGATTTACCTGAGCGCCTTTGAACGTATTATTAAGAAATCCGATCCTTGGACGGTTATGTGTTCCTATAACTTATTGAATGGAACATATACAAGTGAGAATGAACATTTGCTGCATGATATTTTGAGAGAAGAGTGGGGTTATGAAGGTGTTGTTCTATCCGACTGGACAGCTGTCAATGATCGCATACGCGGTCTGAAGGCTGGGCTTGATCTGGAGATGCCGGGTCCCGCCAATTACAATGCCAAAGCGATCATTGAAGCAGTTCAGAACGGAAGCCTTGCCGAAGAACAGTTGGATCGAAGTGTGGGACGGATTTTGAAGTTGGTTGAGCGAGTAACGGGTAAGAAAGACTTGGATTCTTCTCCAGATTCGGACTATCATGCACTCGCGCGTAAAGCGGCGGCCGAGAGTATTGTGCTTCTGAAAAATGAGAACGCGATTCTCCCGCTAGGGCAGGAGTCCATTTCGTCGATTGCCGTGATCGGACGGTTTGCCAAAAAACCGAGAATTCAGGGAGCGGGCAGTGCAAAAGTAACGCCTACAAAAGTCGATATTCCATGGGACGAGATAAAAAATCTGGCTGGTGATGCCATGACCATGACTTATGCAGAAGGGTACCCGGAGGATGACTCCATCAATGATGAGCTAATCAAGGAAAGCGTCTCATTAGCCATGAATTCCGATGTTGCTGTACTGTTTGTTGGCCAACCGGAATATGCGGAATCGGAGATGCATGATTTGCAAGGCATTGATCTTCCCGAGCATCAAGTGAAATTGATTCTCGCGATAGCCGCGGTTCAACCCAAGTGTATTGTCGTAACGAGCAGCGGTTCCGCACTGGCGATGCGCCCATGGGTACAGCATGTACCTGGTGTGATTCATTCTTGGTTGTCGGGTCAAGGCATGGGTAAAGTGATTGCAGATGTATTATTCGGACAGTTAAATCCTTCGGGCAAACTGTCTGAGACATTCCCTGTCAAACTGTCGGACAACCCTTCACATATGCGAATTCGCGGAGAGAACGGCAAGCTGTATTATCGCGAAGGCTTGTTCGTGGGTTATCGATATTATGACCGGAAAGAACTGGCACCTCAATTCCCGTTTGGACACGGATTGTCTTACACATCGTTCTCCTATACGGATCTGGAAGTGTCTCAGACCCACACCGGTGTTACTGTGTCCTTCCAATTGAAAAATACCGGAAAGCGCAAGGGGAAAGAAGTTGTTCAATTGTATGTTCACGATGAAGAGTGCACATGGACCCGTCCAGAGAAAGAATTGAAAGCTTTTGCTAAAGTTGAACTGGAGCCGGGTGAAAAACGCAAGATTACTTTTGAACTGGAAGAGAGAGATTTCTCATATTACAACACCAAGTATAACCGTTGGGTGGCAGAGACCGGGTTTTTCCAAATTTCACTTGGCAGCTCGTCCAAAGATCTCCGAATTACGGAACGTCTGCATTGTGACTTTGGTAAGGAAGAAATCACGTTCCACAAATTCAGTCTGCTCAGTGAGTGGATGAGTGATCCTGTGGCGAAAAAGGAATTGGAGTATTGCCTGAATGAAATGAACGGGCATGTTACGGACAAGGTATATCTTAACGAGGAGTTTGTGGGATTCTGGGCAGATTTCCCGATGATCAAAGTGTTCCAAATGTTCGGCCAACAATGGATGAATGAGCGGTCACCTGATGAAATTATTAATGAACTTATCGCCAAAGTTAATCAGGCACGTAATAAATAGTTAAGTAAAAGAGGAACCAAGTTCAATCCCGTACAGGGGAGATGAACTTGGTTTTTCTGTGAGCCCAAAATAAGAGGCACCATATGAGGGTCTCTTTTAATTCATCAGACGAATGATATTGATTATTGTTCTCATTTACATGCTTCTACATTTACTGTATACTGACAATAGTTATTTTACATATTGGTCTAAACGACAAGAGAGAATTCAAAAGGGAGAGATTATTTACATGTTGGTATCCGTTAAAAAAGGGATGTTTCTTTGTTTGATTACTGCAATTATTCTGGTGCTCGCAGCGTGTTCAAGCAACAATGGTGGAAGCGAAGATACAAATGGAACCTCACAGCAAGCTGTGGAGAGCAACGCCACGAATGATGCAACAAATGGGGAACAAACCGACGTAGAGACTTCAGCACCTGCTGAAACAACTTACCCGGTAACCGTTTCAAATTATACAACAGAGAACGGCACATGGGTGAAGAAGGATCAAACGTTTGACAAGGCACCTGAACGAGTAGTTGCCAATACCCAAGGTGCAGCCGAGCTGATGATTCGCCTTGGTTTGACAGACAAACTTGTAGGTGTAGCTGCGTTGTTTGGTAGTGTACCTGAAGATATTGCTGATGAGTTCAAACAAATTCCTGTGCTTGCTGAAGGCTATGTAGGCAAGGAAGTGACAATAGGGGCTACGCCTGACCTGGTTGTAGGGCGTGGTGGATTGTTTGAGGATGCGGACTGGGGTGTTGGTACAGTAAGCAGCTTGAATGGTATGGGGATTAAAACGTACGTACAAAGCACCAGTGTTCCTGATGCATCGTTAGATAGTCTGTATCAGGATATTACTGAATTAGGTGAGATATTCAACGTACAAGCCAATGCAGCGGCATATATTGAGACGCTTAAAGCACGCGAGAATGCCTTGTCGGCCCGAGCTAGCTCTGAAACGATCAACTATGCATCTTTTTCGGATAATGGTGATGGAACTATTGGAATCTACAACGGAAATGGTGATACGTTTATTGAAAGTGCAATGTCATTAATCAATATGCATAATATGCTTATTAATGAAACTGGCACACTTAGTCTGGAGAAGTTAATCGAGATTAATCCGGATGCCATGATTATTTCGAGGTATGCAGGTGGCATTGATCCTGAGCAGACGATTGAAAAGCTGCTTGCCAACAAACAGGTACAAAACATTAACGCAGTTAAAAACAAAAAAATCTACATTATCGATTTCAACAACTTCTGGGGTTACGGGGATTCCATCTTCACAGGAGTTGAAGGACTCGCGGATGATCTCGGGTTGTAAATCAGTACCATTAAAAGTCGCTATTTTAGCGGCTTTTTTTGTTATCAGGAACCCAATTCCTGTCTCAAGCTGATCCCGGTCAGCCCGCCGAATGATAATGAGTTTCTGAACAATCTATCTTAATACGATTTGACTTGTGAATGTATTATCAGTATAGTGTGAATCAGTTCACACTTCATATTAAGGAGTAATCTATGCCAAAAAATACTTTCTTTCGTTTAGACGAAGCAAGGCGCGAGGAAATATCGAATAGCGCTATGCATCTTTTTGTTAATAACCTTTACGAGGATATAACTATGAAGATGCTTTTGGATAGTTTGTCCATGCACCCCGGAACATTTTATCGATATTTTGAAGACAAAGATGACCTTTATTGTCAATTAATACGTAATGTGACCCAGAAAAGAGCTGCATATTTTAGTAACAGTAATGAAGATTCCCTTTACAGCTATTTCCTCACTGGCTTATTTGGTAACGTTAATGGCATGGTGACCGAGCCGCTGAATGAGTTGGAAATCAAACTGACTAAAACATTTTCATATATTCCTGAGGACATTTTGCTTAAAGTATATGTGAATGTGTTAAAGGGCGAGTCATTCCCCATGATCAAGGACATTTTACGCCGAATGAGGGTTGATGGATATCTCCGACCGGATGTTGACGACGACCTGATTTCTTTTATGTTTGAGTCAATGCAGCTTAATTTAATCTTGTTTTTTAGAGAATTCGATATTAAGGACTCTAAGCTGCAACATAAGATCAGCAAATACTTTGCTGAATTTATGGGCCATGGACTGCTTGAAGATCATAAATATTCTGAAATGGTTAACGATCTCAAGGGGGAAAGAAAATGAAAACCTATGACGTATTTCCAGAACCAATTGGCGGCTATACTGTCGGTCGAACCCAGATGGATTTTGAGTACACGGCATCAGATTACTCCAAAAGAGAACTGACCGCTTTTGTGTATTATCCGTCTGACAGTAGCGAAGGTAAAACTACATCAACGTACATGTTTCCTGAAGTCTACGGGATGTTTAATGAGCAGCCACTTGTCACTGCGTTGAAGGATGTTTTCTCTATAGATATCAAGACCCAGTGTTACGACGACCTTGCTCTCTCCGGGAAGGAAAAGCGCTATCCAGTGTTATTCTATGTTTGCGGTGGAGGCGGTTCTCCAGAATGGGGTACAGTGCTCTGTACAGACTTGGCAAGCATGGGGTATGTTGTGGTAAGCATCGGCCATCAGAATAGCACGATGTATAAACGTAAAGATGGGCGCCTGTTTAATGTATCCAAGGATTTTTCGGATGTCATTACAGCGTTTGGTGAAGATCCGGAGATGCTGGCGTTGGCTGGTAAGATGGAGATGCGTCCTGACGATGAAACTGCCATTGAGATGTGCCGTAACGTGCTTGCACTACCGATACTTTCCAAGATAACAGAGTATAGTGAATCACAGGCAGAAGATGTAAGGTATGTAGCCGATTATCTTTACAAACTGGACTCTGGAGAGCTGAATTCCATCTTTAAGGGCAGATTGCTGCTTGACATCGGCATGGGTATAGTCGGACATTCTTATGGAGGGCCTACGACGGCGATGGTTTGCCGGGATGACGACCGGTTCGCCTGCGGGATTGGCTTGGATAGCGGTGCGTTTGGACTTCTTGACAGCGATCTTAAGAAACCCTTCTTGCTACTGTTTTGTGAACCTAACTATAATATGAATGCGATTATTGGCGCTAACAATAGCATGGAGACCTATTATTTCTCAGTTGATCGTGTTGCACATTTGGATTACTGTGACATCGTGTTTACCAGTTTTAATGAGGAACTCAGAGGTGAACGGGATGCTATGGAGATGCGAAATATTGTTACAGACTATGCGAAGAACTTTTTTGATCATTACATACTGCAGAAGGCAGCAAGTTTGGAAAGCCTGGCATACGATGGTGTGGAATTGATCAGGAAGACCAGCAACAAGTGACATAACCGAGAGACTACTGATTAATATATGTCAATTAATACATGTCAAAGAACTAGCCGTACAGACGCAGAGCCGATAACCCTATTACGCGGTTATCGGCTCTCTGACTCTGATATTGCAAATTGACATCCTGGTTCCAATAACTGACGCTTATTCGGCCTTAGTCCAGTCAGTGTTTACTTTGCTTCCAGGTTCCATCAACATGATATGACATTCCTTTTCGGCGGAAGGCTTGATCTCGACTCCCTTAGGGACAATATACATCTCACCCTTGGAAATCTTCACATGCCCATCACGAAAATCAATTATCATTTCCCCTTCGAGCACAAAAAATAACTTATCGGTCTCCTCATGAACATGCCACTCAAAATCTCCAGCAATCTTAACGATCTTAAATTGATAGTCATTCATTTCACCAATGAGTTTGGGAGACCAAAGATCGTTTAATTTCGAGAATTCCTCATTCAATTGAATAGCTTGATAGTGCATCGTCATTCCTCCTGTGTATTAATCCTATAGTTTCAGTATACTGATCTAAGCTTTTGTATAACATGGATGCCTATTGAAATCAGGATGGATTATTGATGAACTTCAGACGATACTCCGTAGGAGAAATACCACATTGTTTCTTGAACACTCTGCTAAAATAAAAGGGGTCAGCAATGCCAACGGTCTCGGCAATCTGTTGTACAGACGCATCACTTGCCAATAACATTTGCTGTGCCATATTTATACGATATTTCAATATATATTCTGCCGGACCCATACCCGCATGTCTTCTAAACACGTAGGAAAGTCGATTTCGATTAACGTTATTTTGTTCTGCAAGCGATGCGACAGTCAGACTTTGATCATAGTTTTCTTGGATATAGGTAGAGACCCGTTCGAATAAAACATCTGATTCACCACTATTTTGCCTATGATCAACACATATTAAAGTCTCATTCAGTACATCGCGAAACAGCATCTCGGTCTGAAACTTTGAAATACCTCCACGCTGATTATACACATGCCAAAGACGCGTGATTAATTCGATCAGACGTGGGGACTGACCCGTTGATAATTCAAAATGCTGATGGGAAAAGCTTGTCTCTTCGAGGTCCGAACTACATATCCGGTATAAAACGAGGATGTATTCCCAGTCCGTTCTATGAAACACGGTTTGATCCAGTTTCATTTTCGCGCCCCCATGTACAACTTTTCCTGGTGAAAAGATATAGGGCGTACCATCAAATTGAAATTGTATTTTTCCTGTAAGAGGAAATACAAATCCAGGAAAAGAATCGGTATAGTCAGCCGGGGGAACCCCTGGATTTCTAGCATATCGATATACTCCTTCTACTTGAAAAGGAATGTGTGCAAAATGCGCTGCTAACTGATTAACGTCTACTTTCACATTACGTACCTCATTTCAAAAGTGTTTGCCGGTCATTCTAAGATAAATCGTTGTGCACCTTACTCCAACATTATTGATAACGATTATCACTGTCAACATATATAATGATAAAGAAAGCTCTTTTTTACATATGGGCAATAGAATCCATCTTGTGTTAACATGTGCACTAACTAATCCAATTGCTTGCTTGAGAAGGGGAACCCATGTCAATTCGAATAAAAATGCTGCTGTCTTTCACGGGCATGCTCGTTATAAGTCTACTGTTCATCCTGCTTACGGCAAGTCTGTATACGATTGCGGCCACAGGGGATCTACAGAGTTTCCGTGATATATACAAGGTACATTATCAGATCAACCCCCTGACTGAACAGGGAGAATCGATCTTTCAAGAGATGAAGTTCCTGGCCAAAAATGACCCGGACGACCTGCAAAACAAGGTTTTGCTGCGTGAATATGATATGAAGCTTCGAGCTGAGAAGTCAGGGCTCTACGTCAGACGGGAGAATAGCCAGATCTTCGAATCGCTGACCTTCAACCAGCCAGAGCTGAAGCAAGCACTGCCTGCCTATGATCTTAACAATTACCAGATTCGGAGCACCTTCAATATTGGTGAGCGATTTTACGCGTATGCAAAATTTGATTTTCAGTATTCAGACGGGGAACGAGGGAGTATCTTTGTCATTCGCGAGAGAAGCCCTTTTGCGGAGCTTACTCGCAAACTGCTACCTGTGATGTCATTCCTGCTTATTGGCGTCCTCATCATTGCAAATCTACTCCTGTTCCGCTGGATCACGCGCAGCTTCATTAAGCCATTGAATCAACTACGAAGTTCAGCCGAACATATTAAAGATGGCAATCTATCCTTTAAGCTTCAGCTAAACTCCAATGACGAGGTTGGTCAACTCAGCGAAGCGTTTGAGAGCATGCGGAATCAATTACAGCTCTCCTATGCATTACGAGAGCAGGACGAAGTAAACCGCAAAGAGCTCATCTCCAACATTTCGCATGATCTCCGTACGCCGATTACCAATATCAAAGGGTATATTGAGGGTATTCGTGACGGAGTGGCTAATACTCCGGAGAAAATGGAGAGTTACGTTAATATCATTCACTCCAAAGCAGTTAGCATGGATAAGCTGGTGGATGAACTGTTTTTGTATTCCAAGCTCGACTTGAACCAAGAACCTTTCCTGTTCAAGACAGTTGATCTCGCTGATTTCCTTGAAGATAGCATCGAAGAGCTGAGATATGATCTGGAGGATAAAGATGTTGCCCTGGATTGGATTAACCAGGTGTTTGGTCCCGCCATGGCTGCTGTGGATCCAGAGAAGTTAAAACGTACCGTTGTTAATGTGGTGGATAATGCACTCAAATACATGGAGAATGAACACAAACGGTTCGAGATTACACTTCAAGCTGATGAGAAATGGATTACAATGGGCTTTAAAGATAATGGCAGGGGAATACCCGAAGAGGCACTGCCTTATATATTTGAACGCTTTTATCGTGCAGAACAATCCCGCAATTCCTCAACGGGCGGAAGTGGACTTGGACTGGCAATAGCCCGCCAAATAATTGATGGACATGGGGGCTTCATCTGGGCAGAAAGCCAGCCCAATGATGGCACGAGCATATATATCAAGCTGAAACGGCTGAATGAAGAGAGGGACTAATGAGTAATGGCAAACATTTTGATCATTGAAGATGAAACAACGATCGCGGAACTGGAACGGGATTATTTTGAGCTCAACGGATTTTCTGTGGATCTCTGCCATACTGGAGATGAAGGCCTGAAACAGGCACTGGAGGGGGACTATAATCTGATCATTGTTGATCTGATGCTTCCGGGACTCGACGGCTTCGAATGTTGCAGGCGCATTCGCGAGGTGAAGGAGGTGCCCATCCTTGTCGTTTCCGCGAAAAAGGAAGAAATCGATAAGATCAGGACATTTAATCTGGGAGTTGATGACTTTATTACAAAACCGTTCAGCCCAAGTGAATTAGTTGCACGAGCAAAGGCTCATTTGACCCGATACGAGAGACTACTTGGTAAAAACAAACCAGCTGAGCAGGATGAAATCCACATTCGCGGGCTTCACATTGATAAAGGATCACGCCGCGTTTTTGTTAATGGAGAAGAGGTGGCGATTACAACCAAGGAATTCGAGTTACTTGTATTTCTTGCGAGTCATCCCAATCGTGTATTCAGCAAATCTGATCTGTTCGAGCGGATCTGGGGCATGGATTCCACCGGAGACATTGCGACGGTAACCGTCCATATTCGCAAACTGCGTGGGAAGCTGGAGACAGACCCCAAAAATCCAGAGTATATCGAAACCGTCTGGGGCGCGGGCTATCGGTTTACTGCATAAGTTTCGTGAAAATTTAGACCCAGTTTATATTTTGTTAATAACTTTGTCCTTGGGAGTTTCTTTTTGTCCTCTATTCTATAGATACAGGCAACTACAACCTATAGAGGAGGAATTCAACTATGAATTCTACAACCCGCAAAATCGCTACTTTTTTAACCATAACTGCATTAGGTACAGCAGTATTCCCGCTAACTGCGAATCAAGTACATGCAGCTACATACGTTACTAACATTGCAGCAACAACCGCACAGCTTACCCAACAACAGATTGAAACTGCTATCAAGGATCTGAATAGCTTGGGGATCATGAACGGATATGCAGATCAATCTATGGGTGAACATCGAGCAATTACCCGTGCGGAGTTAGCTTCATTGGTTTTCAAAACATTTAATTTGGAGAGCAAGACGGGAGAAGCCGTAGAATTAACGGATGTAAATCCCAATGCATGGTATGCGCCATATGCGTCAAAGCTTGTTGAACTCGGCATCATGCAAGCTAACGATGGACAATTCAATCCGCAGACTCAAGTGTCGGATGCTGAACTCGAACAAGTCGTATCTAAAGCAATGCAACGTGATGTAAAGTCCGTTCACCATTGGATGAGCGTGTTCTACTCCGAGAACGGTTCAGCAACGCGTGGCGAAACAGCAGTGTTGTTACAAACCGCACACCAAGCTATTCCTTCGGAGCAAGCTCAAATCAAGAGCGTTAGATCACTGAATGCCATTACGTTAATTGTAACTTTTGACAAACCGCTGACAGCAGCGAATGAAGCTTTTGCCAAGGCACAAACGGACTTTGCGTTTAGTGGCGGATTGACGTTAACCAATATGCCCCGTTTGAAAACAGGGTCGATTGCGACTTACATCGTTCCAACGTCCGTACAAGATGCTGGTGAAGTGTACAACTTGACTTACAAAGGGCAAGACGCTGGGTCCTTTGAAGGTAGTGGCACGAAAATAAACATGACAACGGCTAGTCAAGTAACGAATGATACATTCGAGATTGAAGCACTGCAAGTGAACGGTGTAGTGGATTACGGTTACATCATTTCGGCTTACAGCGGTGGCCGAGGAGCTAATGCATTTGTGCTGAATGATCAAGAGCAAGCAGGAGGCAAAACGGTTCAAATCATCTCTTCCATGCAAGCAAGACAAGTTGTAATTACGCCAGAAGGTGGCGAGCCTATCGTTGCCAGATATGTTCCGTTCACACAATCCACAGATGGTAAACAAGAACCGAAGTTCCGTTTGCCTGAGGGTCAAACGCTGAAATCAGGTGTCACATATACGGTTACTTCGGATTGGGCGAACCTAGAAAATGCTTCATTTACAGCGAAATCGTTTGATTCGTTGGTGGTTGCAAGTGCTCAAGCAGTGAGCGAAACCTCCATTGAAGTTACGCTTGACCAGGACCCTGGGGATGAACTGTTCTCTGGTCGAAGTGTAACGTTAACTTCACCTAGCGGGGATGTTCTGACGGCCACTTATAAATATTCAAGTCGAAAAGGTGCGACGGGTGTATTCGACCTAACAAATGATGGGAAGTTAACTCCGGGTACTACGTATACAATAAACCCAGTTGGCGATTGGAGTGTCGCTTCTTCGGTCACCGTGACACTGGAGTAAGGGAGGCAGTATGAGTAAATCGCTGATCATCGTTATCCTGATAAGCAGTATGTTGATCGTTCAAGGCTGCGTGCCTGAAATGAGAAACGACTCCAACGTGGAGGAAAAGGCCATGACTTCAGCAGATGAGCAGCTGTTCAAGGCAGTAGAGGACAGCGATACTGAACGCATCGAACAAATGATTCAAGCAGGTGCCAATATCAATGCTCAAGATCAGAGTGGACGAACCGCTACAATGATTGCAACTTACAATAATGATCTAACATCGGCTAAAGTGTTAATTGAAGCGGGGGCAGATGTGAATATACAGGACGATATGCAAAATACCCCGTTTCTGTATGCTGGCGCTGAAGGATACTTGGATATTTTGAAGCTGACAGTTGAGGCGGGAGCGGACCCAGCGATAACGAATCGATATGGAGGGACAGCGCTTATTCCAGCTTCGGAGCATGGATATGTGGATGTAGTGCAAGAATTACTGACTCAAACTTCGGTGGATGTGGACCATGTGAATCAATTGGGATGGACAGCACTACTCGAAGCGATCATTCTTAACGATGGCAATGCTCAACAGCAGGAGACGATACAATTACTCATTGACCACGGAGCAGACGTAAACATATCGGATCGTGATGGGGTGTCACCACTCAGTCATGCGCAGAATAAAGGCTTCAAGGAAATTGAAGACATTTTGGTACAAGCTGGTGCGAAATAGACCCTTTTAGGGTGAGTAAATTAACAAACATGTTGAGATAGATGTAAAAATGGTTTTCATGGAGCGCCTGATTCCTTCTATGCTGAAGGGCAGGCGCTTCATTCAATCAATCTTACGTGTATGAAAGTAGCATAGTTTTTACGTGTCATAATGAGATACGGAAACGAGAATCTTAAAAAATGAATATCTCTGCTTTAAAGTTTGCTATAGTGTACTACTCTGCTTCCAGATAAAATGGAAATACCAACCATGTAAGCGCTATCTATTATTAAACTGCTTGTACATGTTGGAATTATTCATGGAGGTGTATGATGAAGAGAAAGTCTTGGTATACGTTGGTGGTGACTGGTGTCGTCTCTTTGTTTTTTTCAGTAAGCGCTTTCGCGGGTTATGTGTTCTGGGAACCTCTAACCTATTTTAACGCAAGTACGTGGCAAAAAGCAGATGGGTATTCCAACGGGAACATGTTTAACTGTACGTGGAGGGCTAACAATGTTAATTTTACAAGTGACGGCAAGCTTAAGCTTGGTTTGACCAGCTCTGCACAGAACAAATTTGATTGCGGAGAGTACCGTTCCACGAATACGTATGGGTACGGCTTGTATGAAGTCAGTATGAAACCTGCCAAGAACACAGGTGTAGTTTCCTCATTTTTCACATACACAGGGCCCGCACATGGCACCCAATGGGATGAGATTGATATCGAATTTTTAGGAAAAGACACAACCAAAGTGCAGTTTAATTATTACACCAATGGAGTTGGTAATCATGAGAAGATTATCAATCTAGGTTTTGATGCATCCCAGGGTTTCCATACGTATGCATTTGATTGGCAGCCCGGACATATCAAATGGTATGTTGATGGTGTACTGAAACACACGGCAACCAGCAATATTCCTAAAACACCCGGAAAAATCATGATGAACCTCTGGAATGGAACAGGAGTAGATAGCTGGCTCGGTCCTTATAATGGGGCCAATCCGCTCTATGCAGAGTACGATTGGGTCAAATATACGAGTAATTAAGCAGACTGAAGCAGCCGTTAGCGGCTGCTTTTTTCTATATTCTGGCATTGTATTTATTCAATATATGTATTCAATATCCAATATCCTAAATTAATGCAATAAATGTTGCAATATTAGTATGGGCATAAATATCAAACATTCATTATGATTAACCTGTAAGCAACATTACATAGACTGGGGGAACGAAGTTGGACACAAGTAAAAAGAGACGAGTAGGCAGTTTGGTCATGATCGGTGTATTGGCCCTATCTGCAGCCCTGAGTGGGTGTAGTAACGGGAGCGACAAGAAAACAGAATCGAGTACACCAGCAACAACGTTGGAGCTCAAAGATGGAAAGTATGATCCACCAGTATCCATTACGTATTTACGACCATGGGGTCCAGACGTGAAGTTTAAGCCAGGCGAGGATCAGGATAACAACGTCCATACAAAATGGGCCAAGGAGAAACTCGGGATTGAGTTGAAAAACCAGTGGATATCTCCTTCTACCAATAATGCATTTGAGACGAAACTGCGTCTATCACTTGCTTCCAATGCGGACATGCCAGACATTATTTCGTATCGCGGGGAATTCAATCTCGTGCGTGAATTGATTGAGTCTGGAAAATTTGTCGATGCGGGCGAGTTGTTTGACAAATATGCCAGCGACACATGGAAAGCAGCCGTAAACGAAGATCCTTCCGTATGGTATCCATACATGCAAGATGGCAAAAAGATCGGTATTCCGATTCTGGACTATTCCTATAATGGTGATCCTGTCATGTGGATCCGTGAAGACTGGATGAAGAAATTCAATCTGGAAGCACCTAAAACGATAGATGATCTTGAAGTCATTATGGAAACGTTTACGAATCAAGATCCGGATGGCAATGGGAAACAAGATACCTACGGACTCACCATTGGCTTTAAGAACTGGCTGAACACATGGATGTCGGAAGCTGGATGGGTATTTGGCGCTTATGGTACAATGCCAAACCAATGGAATCTGACGGCAGACGGAAAACTTGAATACGGTTCCGTTACACCTGGTGCAAAACAGGCTTTGGCCAAATTACAGAGCTGGATGAGCAAAGGTTATATCCCGGAAGAAGCCGGTGTGTATGACGAGACAAAAGCAGCTGAAGAATTTACTGCCGGAAAAGCAGGTATTGTGGTAGGTCCTCACTGGATGCCATCCTGGCCGCTGGAGGATGTGAAGAAAAACAATCCTGAGGCTGAATACAAGGCGTATCCCATTCCTTCCGGTCCAAACGGTCAAGCAGGAAGACATGGTACGTCGAACGGAAACGGCGTAGTTCTGATTAACAAAGACATGAAAAATCCGGAAGCCTTTTTCACCTATCAGAACTATCTCTTTGATCACTATGCGAATCCTAAAGAGGGCGATGAGTTTGAGCATGGATTTGCGGAAGGATACGATTGGGTTATGGTAGATGGGAAACCATCAACCGATGCAAGTCTTACAGGTGGTTATGCTCCCGAGAAGTACACTTTGACTTTTGATGGAGCGCGAATTCCGAATCTGAGTATGACAACACTCGCGAAGCTGGCAAGTGGTGAAGAACCAACAACGCCATTTGAGAAAAAAATCAAATCAGGTGTACCAACACCTATGCTTGATGCAGCCAAGATTGTATTGGATCAAAAGGATATCGTGTTCAATCAAATGTTTACTGGTGCACCTTCAATGACGATGCAGATGAACAATGACATTTTGACAAAGATGGAGAAGGATACCTTCTCTCAAATTGTATATGGCAAAACCTCTGTTGATGCATTCGACTCATTTGTTGAGAAGTGGAAGTCTTCAGGTGGAGATCAGATTACAAAAGAAGTTAACGAGTGGTATGATTCCGTGAAAAGCGGAAAATAGGATGACGCAGGGCTGGCTGAATTGATTCATCCCGGCCACATAAGCACCAAAAAGGCATTGCAGGAGGAGATCTCCGGCGATGCCTTTTTGTATTTGATATGGAGAAGGGGAAACCAGAGAGATACCAGAACGTCAAGTCTAGTCTGTGTACTCTCTTAAACCGGCAGATTTTCCCGATATTCTTGTGGTGTAAGATCATAAAATTTCTTGAAAACTCGAATAAAATATGCTGTATTGTTGTAACCGACAAGTTCAGCAATCTCAAATACCTTGGCGGTTGACGTTCGTAAATGATAGGCTGCTTTCTCCATTCTTAACCGGTACACATAGGCAGTAAGTGCTTCACCGGTCTCCGCCTTGTATACCTTGGACAAGTACACTGGATGCAGATGCACATGGTCGGCAATTGCAGGCAGTGATACATCTCCAGCCAGATGAAGGTCGACAAAACTTTTGACGCTGCGTACAATGGTGCTGTGATTGTCTCTGAGCTCTTGTTCGGCATCATCTCTTATGTAATGAAGTGTGCGTATGGACCAGTCCTGTAATTGCTGTGCAGTGGAGTAACTGGGAGCTTGAAAGTAACGATAGGACTCTGCTGGAATCAAAGAAGAGATTTGTTTGCCATTTTTATGAATGATGTACGCAAACGCACCCGCAATAGCAAAATACACCTCAAAGGTTGACTCCGCAATATCATGATGTTCATTGGAATGCAGCAGTTCCTCAAAAATGTGCTCGATTTTCTGTTCGACATCCTCAAAGCGACCAGCTTCGAGCAGGCTAATCAACGTTGGTGGCTGATACAGCGACCTGATCGTATGTAGAGGATTGGCATCCGTTTCATCGGAAGCGGTGACAAACAAACCTTGCACCTGACCCATCCGTTTACGCATGGACATGACCGTTCGCTCATATAGTTCTCCAATTTCGTGGGGGAACTTGCCCCAACTGGAGACGGAAATGGAGATTGCACCTTTCAGGTATAACTGAACATTGGTTTGAATCTGGGCAGCATACTGCTCAAGCAATGTCTGAGGCGTCTCACTCCTGCTATGACTCATCGTTGTGGAATGTTTCATGCTTACCAGAACAACAATGTAATCATGCACGTCTCGTGTGTGCCAGATATGAAAATGATTATGCATCACTTCACTTATGATATTACATATCGCATATTCCATTAAAGCCAGGTCGCCGTGTGCCATATCGGATAGATGTTTCTCCATACGAATAATCAGCATGCCGAGATCTTCTCCTACGGAGTAGGGAAGCTCCAGCAGATCAAGCTTGTCTGCCAGCGTCTTCTGATCATAGACTTTTCCAGTCAGCAACTCATGCAGCATCGTGGATTGAAGCAATGGCAGATGATCCTGAAAGGCGTGTAAGGCTCTTTGATGAGATGCTGCGGTTTCCCACTTTTCTTTAATTCGATGAACAAGACGTTGCACGGATTCGATGAGATCTTCATCACTAACAGGTTTCAGCAAGTAATCAAAGCTTTCCTGTGCAATGGCCTGTTTCGCATATTCAAAGTCGGCGTGACCTGATAAAAGAATTGTCTGCACATGCGGCCACTTTTCATGAATCGCTGTAATTAGTGCAATGCCTGACATTTCGGGCATACGTATATCCGTAATTACAATGTCAATATCGTGGTTGTCCATAATTTCCAGCGCTACTGCACCGGATAAGGCTTCATGAACTGTACCGATCCCGCAGCTTTCCCACGGAATGGTCTCTGCCAGCGTTTCCACGACGGAACGTTCATCGTCAACTAATAATATTTGCAGCATGGGTCGTTCACCTACTTGTCTGTATTGTCGTGCCATGTGATGTTAACTTTAATTCCACCCATTGAAGAATGATCATAAGATAGTCCAGATCCTTCACCGTACAGGAAAGACAAACGCTGATGGACATTCCATGTACCACATCCCATATTCTCATCCAGCGGTTTAAGAAGATTATCCCTCAGATGATCAAGCTGTTTCTCAGACATGCCAAGCCCGCTGTCCTCCACGATAATCGTGTACACATCATCGTCGCAGTCCGCATAGATTTTAATCTCACCATCCACCGATTTGGGCTCCAGACCATGAATAATAGCGTTCTCAATAATAGGCTGAAGGGTTAGTCTGGGAACTGTTTTATCTAAAATATCATGGGGCACGTCGATTGTAAAATGCATTCGTTCCAGACGAAGTGACTGGATTTCCAAATAATTTTTGACCATCGTCAGTTCTTCACGAAGCGTGGCTTGATCCTTTTCGGACCTGGTTATGTATCGGTAATACTCTCCCAGATTCAGTGCCATGGCTACCACGGCCTTTTCATTTTTCATTCGGGCCATGTTCTTGATATAGAACAGGCAGTTATATAGAAAATGTGGATTAATCTGCGATTGTAACTGTTTGAGTGTGGCTTCCCGACTTCGTAATTTCTCCTCATATACATTCTCGATTAATTCTTGAATTCGTTGAGCCATGATGTTGAAACGTGCAAATAACAGGCTGAACTCATTGCGTGCAGAATGATGAAGCCGAACGGAAAAGTCCCCGGTGGACAAGCGATTTGTCCCTTTCACCAACTGTAAGAGTGGAAGCTGTACACTTCGGTAGAGTGTATATAATACAACAACGCTCATCACGATCAGAACGGCAATTGAAGCGTAAAAGAGATTCCGGCTGCTCGTAATCGGTTTCAAAATCTGCTGCATCGGCACATAGTCAACATAATACCAGCCGAGGCTCTTGGATTGAATGTAGGAGACATAATATTCCGTTTTGTTCAACGTTGTACTGAATCCACCGCTGGCCTGCAGTTTTGCTTCTTTCAGGGAAGGCAGGATCGCGTTCAAGGTTTCCTTTCCAGAACTATTGCTGATTAACCCATAATCGGGATGGAACATGAACGGGTCACCTTTATTATTTAACTTGTTTTGATTAAGAAGTGCAGTTAAGTGATGAACTGGAAAACTGATTTTGGTAATCAATCTGGCTTTGTCAGGTCTCGCCATCGCTGTCGTTGGATCGGTAGTGTACCAGATAAATTGATTGTCGGCATAGGTCCAGGATTGGGAGAGAGGCTCCCTAAACTCATCATCCCTGTACGGAATGTAAGCATAATAATCCGTTGATATCACTTTTTCCATCCTTGGGAAGTATAGTGTGATGGTCGAATGCCATTTGCTTGCTGCGTTGTACAGATTCATCTTTTCCAGAATGGCGCTTCCAACTTTCACACGTTCATAGGGAATGTCCTTGTAGTCGGGGCGTTGATACTCTTGAATACTCGAATCTTGCCCAATAGACATCCCATACAATGACAATTGGTAAATGTTGGATTCTACTGAATCAGCAAATGTTGAGAGATGATTCATCGTATTGTTCTGAATCTCGTGTTCGATAACACGCACGCTTTCCCGGTTCGAGTATGTATAGAGAAACAGCACCAGTATAAGCAGCATCACAAACAACAATGTAATTTTGGTAAAGACATTCATACGTGTAAACAAAGTCCAACCTCCTAAATCTTATTAAAATATTGATATCGTTGTTGCAATATTAGGATATAGATCGCAAATTTCCATTGCTATAATTTTAATATACAAGTTCACGATGACTTGTAAAATACAAAATTTAGAACATGGGGGATGCAGGAGTGAAGGAACATACGTTAGAAACGCCGCATAAACGGCGCTCCACCAGGGTTAAACAGCGCTGGAATATGCAACGGAATTGGACCTTGCATATGATGCTCGTTCCAGCTGTATTGCTGGCACTGGTGTTTCAGTACATACCGATGGGCGGCATTGTAATTGCTTTTCAGGATTTTAAGCCATACTTGGGATTTTCTGAATCCAAATGGGTTGGTTGGGATAATTTTCGATATTTATTTTTATATCCGGACGTAGGTCAGGTGATATGGAATACGCTGGTCATTGCATTTTTCAAAATCATCGCAGGTCTATTCGCTCCATTCCTGTTTGCCATTTTGCTCAATGAAGTGCGCTTGACGGCATTCAAGAGAGTAAGTCAAACGCTTGTGTATCTACCGCATTTCCTATCATGGGTTATTCTCGGTGGTATTCTTCTCGATATCCTGTCTCCTCAGGGCGGCATGGTCAACCAGCTTGTCGTAGCCTTTGGAGGAGAACCGATCTTCTTCCTGGGAGACGGTACATGGTTCCGAATAACGCTGATCCTCAGTGATGTGTGGAAAGAATTTGGTTTTGGTACGATCGTATTTCTGGCTTCTCTCTCAGGAATTAATCCTGCACTCTACGAGGCTGCCGAGGTGGATGGGGCCAACCGATTTAAACAGACGCTACATATTACGATTCCGGCATTAATGCCGATTACAATCGTTCTGATGACACTCTCTATCGGCAACATCTTGAACGCCGGTTTTGATCAGGTGTTCAACTTGTACAATCCACTTGTGTATGACAAAGGCGACATCATTGATACCTTTGTATATCGACTCGGGATTCTGAACGGGAAGATGAGCTTCGCCACAGCAGTGGGGTTATTCAAATCAGTGGTAGCTACCATTTTGATTGTTATATCTTACAGAATGGCTTACAAACTGGCTAATTATCGAGTTTTCTAGAGAGGAGAAAAGGGCTTGTATTATAAAACAAAAGGATACCGCATATTCAGCATCGCTAACTATACTTTTCTTGGGATATTATCGATACTCTGCATTTTACCAATTATTCATATATTGGCTGTTTCATTCAGCAGTATGGCGCCAGCATCATCAAACCTGGTTACCTTCTGGCCCATCGGGTTCACAACCGACGCATATGTGAAAACATTCGGGAATTCAAACTTCATCAACTCCTTGATCGTATCACTTAAACGGACCGTAATTGCGACGATCATCGGTATGGTCATTATGCTCATTACCGCGTTTCCGTTGTCCAAGGAAGATATCAGTTTTAAAGGTCGCTCTTTGTATACATGGTTTTTCGTATTTACCATTTTGTTCAGCGGCGGTTTGATTCCAAGTTACATTCTGATCCAGAAGCTTGGCTTGATGAATACAATCTGGGCACTTATTCTGCCTGGCGCACTGTCCGTGTGGAACGTTATTCTCATGATGAACTTCTTCCGCGGACTGCCCAAAGAACTTGAGGAAGCAGCCTATTTGGATGGAGCAGGTCATATCAAAACGTTGATTCTGGTCTACGTACCACTGTCGCTTCCAGCGATTGCAACCTTGTCCTTATTTACGATGGTGTATCAGTGGAACTCCTGGTTCGACGGCATGATTTATATGTCTGATATTAAAAATTATCCGCTTGCCTCTCTGTTACAGACCATTATTGTTCAGCAAGATCTCAGCAAAATCAATGTGGACCCTTCCATGTTGGAGAATATCTCGCAACGGACCGTACGTGCAGCACAGATCTTTATCGGTGCGCTTCCGATTCTGATGGTATACCCGTTTTTACAACGCTTCTTTGTAAAGGGAATTGTTATTGGAGCAGTCAAGGAATAGGTTATGCAATGCAAGGATAACCGAGCTGAGGGAGGAAGTAAGATGAGAAGAGGATTGGCATGTATGGTGGCATGGAGCTTAATGGCTTCGCTCGTTTATCCAGCAACTGCTGGAGCGGAAAGTTTACAGGGTCGTGGGGAGGTAGGGAATGTGCAGGCTACAAGCCTGCACGTCTCTGTTCCCTATAAAGACCTTACCGGGCATTGGTCACAATCCGCAGTTACACGGTTGCAAGACTTGAATTTATTGCAGGGTTACACGGACGGTACATTCAAGCCCAGTCAGGTCATTAGCCGTGCTGAATTCGTGATGATTCTGGATCGGGCCTTTGGTTTCACCGGAAATGCGGCGACTGGTTCATATGCAGATGTGACTTCAGACGATTGGTACTATGACGTGATGGTACGAGCGAATGGTTCCGGCATCATCGAAGGAAAAGACCGTGAACATCTGTCACCGGGGCAACCGATTACACGCCAAGATGCAGCGGTTATGGTAGATCGAGCTTTTCAACTTTCAGCGGGTACAAGTGAAAATAGTGAAGGATTGAAATTTGAGGATGCAGATGATATTTCCGGTTATTCCAAGAAAGCGCTTACTTATCTGGTGAACGAAAATATTCTTAAAGGTTTCCAAGGTAAATTAAATCCCAAATCCCCGATTACACGAGCGGAGACAGCAGCGTTACTGTCGGCGATGATTGCCGATGTGAAAAGTGCTCCTGGTATATATGAATCCCGGGTGGATGGCAACTTCATTGTTAAATCGACAGATGTCACGCTGAAAAATACCGTTATCAACGGAAATCTGCTGCTGGCAGAAGGCATTGGCGAGGGGACTGTTGTTCTTCAGGGCGTAACTGTTACAGGAAGTGTCATCATTAAAGGCGGAGGCAGCCATTCCATCAACATTAACAACTCCAAGCTGAATCGAGTAGTCGTTGACAAACGTGGGGAACCCGTCAGAGTTGCCATTACGGAAGAAAGTAACATTCAGGAGATGCATGTAAAGCAGAAATCCATTCTGGAGATCTCTTCAAACAGCCTGATTGATTCCATGAATATTCATGCAGAAGCGAGTCAGACTCGAATGGATACCAAAGGTACGATCCAAAAATTGAGTGTAGATGCCGATGATGTTGTGATCAACGGAGAGAAAGTAAAACAAGGATTGCGCACATCCATGGTGGGTGAAGCCCAAACACCTGCTTCATCACAGCCGGGTGGTTCAACAAATGTGACAAGCACACCTACACCATCGACACCAAGCAATCCGGCTGGCGAAAAACCGGTTCCAGCAACAACGATTCCGCATGATCAATGGGAACTGGTCTGGAATGATGAGTTTAACGGGCCTGCAATTGATGCTTCCAAATGGACCGTTCAGGATACGGGTCTGGTCTACAACAATGAATTGCAGTATTACAGCCCGGACAATACTCGCATTACGAAAGATCAGAACCGAAGCGTGTTGCAGATTGAAGCAAAAAAGGGTCCGAAAAACGGTAAAGATTACAGCTCTGGCAAACTGATCTCCATGGGAAAAGGCGACTGGACCTACGGTAAAGTCGTTGTACGTGCGAAGCTTCCTATTGATAAAGGCATGTGGCCTGCCATATGGATGATGCCAACAGATGAAGCACATTATGGAGGCTGGCCTGCCTCTGGAGAAATCGATATTATGGAGCTAATTGGTGGCAAAGAGAGTAATAACAAGGTATATAGCACATTGCATTATGACAGTGTGAAGCCTGACGGTTCCCATGGACATGATCAGGGAAGTCTTACTCTCCCGAAGGAAGAAACTTTTGCTGACGATTATCATGATTTTCAGGTGGAATGGTTGCCGGGTATGATTCGTTTCTATGTGGATGGAAAGCTGCATCATGAAGTGACTAACTGGCAAACGAAGGCCGCGGGCCAACCCGAGTATTATACGTTCCCTGCACCATTTGATCGTCCATTCTATCTGATTCTGAATCTGGCAGTTGGAGGAGACTGGCCGGGCTCACCTGAAAGCAACTTCACTTCCGAAAAGATGAATGTTGATTTTGTGCGTGTATATTCTTACAAAAATCTAGACACATGGCCTGATGTAACAACAAATCCGATCGAGCCTGCACAACAGCGTGAACCACAAGCCGACGGCAATCAAATCTACAATGATCGTTTTGCGGAAGGGGCTGCAGACAATGGAGTGCCTCTGCAGTGGAAATTCATCACAAATGCTGATGGAGCTGGCAGTGTCAAAGTTGTAACGGATGAGCAGAAAGGGAAAGCAGCGGAAGTTACTATTGATGCATCGGGTACTGAAAACTACTCGGTTCAACTCACTCAGATGCCGATGTACATCAAGAAAAACAAAAAGTACAAGATACAGTTTGATGCGAAAGCATCTGCTAACCGTACGATCATGTCCAAACTGAACCAATTTGAAAAAAGCTGGACCAATTATTCGGGTGATAACACCTTTGCACTCACGACAGATTGGCAATCCTATGACTATACCTTCAATATGCGGGACGGCACGGATAACAATGCCAGATTCGAATTTAATCTGGGGTTGGATGATACAACCGTTTGGTTTGCCAATGTCAGACTGATTGAGGTGGGTGAGGCTGATCCAATAACGGTTGAACGGAACGCGCTGCCTGATGGTAATTTCATTTACAATGGTACATTTGATCAAGGTAAGGAACGCCTCGGTTTCTGGACCACCAGCGTCCAGGAGAATGCTGAAGCCAAAATCAGTGTAAATAACTTTTCGAAATTCCCGATTATGGAGCGTCAGCTGGTTGTTGATGTTACTCAAACGAATGGTGAGCCACAGCAGGTGTCAGTGAACCAACCAGAGTTGAAGCTGGAGGCGAATACAACGTATGGCTTTTCCTTTGAAGCTAAGGCAGACAGAGCGCGAAGCATGAACTTGGATCTGATCAGCACGGAAGGACATTCGGTTCAGGTTCATCAGGGTCAAAATCTCCAGCTTGGACAGGAGATGAAGACGTATACGGGAGAAATCATCATTGGAGATGGAGCATCAATCGCACAATCCGAGCTAAGAATGTTGTTTGGCAGTTCTAAAGGTAAGGTATATGTGGACAATGTTCGTCTGACGAAACGAGGCAAACCTCTGTCAGTGAATGGCTACGCACATGTACCTGCAACCGAAGCCTGGGCGATGCAGGGCTTACAACTGGAGGACTCCGTAGAAGGTGGAAAACATGTCAGTTACATGGATCAGGGAGATCTGCTGCAATATAAAATCGATGTAGCCCAAGAGGGAGAATATGTTCTGTCTGCTCGAATGGCCAGTGGAAAAAGTGATTCCAAGGTTCAGTTCAGCATTCAGGATGAACAAGGTACAATCGTTGCTCAATCCGAACTGAATCTCGGAGACACGGGGGGATGGCAAACATACAAAACGGTGTATTTCCCAGGGGTCAACTTGTCAGCAGGCAAATCCTATTATGTGAATTTTGAAGGAGCAGATTATAATACACGCTGGGTGGATATTTCACAAAATAAAGTTCAGAACGGTGAACTTGCAAATACTCTGAATCATTGGGAGCTAATTCCTAATCATCTGACAGCTTCACATGACGAGGGCAAAGGATTAACGATCAACTTGCCAGGTACAAGTGAAGAATGGTGGGATGCATTGCTGCAACAAGGTCAGATCGAACTGGATGCAAATAAATCATACCGACTTACCTTCGAGGCATCCGCTTCAAGTCCTAAATCCATGCAAGCGGTTCTTTCTCAGAATGTAGGGGATTTTGTGAAGTATTTTGAAGAAGAAGTGGAATTAACCGCAGATCAAAAGTCGTATACGTATACCTTCACCATGGGAGATATTTCGGATTCGGCAGCTATGCTTGCATTTGGATTAGGATATCCGCTCTCTACAGGTGAACACTCGATTCACCTTAGTAACGTTCAAATATATGAAGTTAATCCGAATGCAGATCAAGGAGGGCAGCCTGCTCATGTTAATCTTATTCCCAATGGAGACTTTTCCAAAGGTAAGGAAGGTTGGTTTACCCATGCGGATGGTAATGCGGCTGATCTTGAGATGCAGGTTAACAATCAGCAGCTTCAAGCCAAGATTGGTAATGCAGGAAAGAATCCATGGGATCGTCAAGTCATCAATGAAGGATTTGGCATACAGCAAGGTTTCAAATACAAATTGACGTTTAAAGCCAAAGCGGAGAAGTCCAGGAAAGTGGGTTTGGGAATTGGATGGGTTGACGCAGCTGCCAACTATGAATGGCATGGATTCTTTGGGGCACGAGTTGATTTGACTCCAGAAGAACAGGAGTTTACTTTTACATTCGATGCAACAGAAGCCAGTTATGCGTATACTCGAATTTCATTTGATCTGGGTAACATTGATGGTGTGCAAGATGGCAACACAACCGTCTCATTATCCGAGGTCAGCTTGATTAATCTGGGTCCTGCCAATTAGCTTCTAGTCTCTATAACTTCTAGCACCTATATAATGAAGAATCCGATTCCGGTATGTTGGAATCGGATTCTTTTTACAATCTTTTCGGGAAGAGTTAGGCTAGCCTTCAAGATTTTAATGAAGATACAGATTGGAATTAGATATCCAGCTTACGATTACTAATCCATTTCACCATTTCAGGATCGTTATGGGAGAAGAATAGGCTCTGTTTGGTATCTAGCGCAGTAATCGACTCAATATCTGCTTGGCTTAATTCAAAATCAAAAATATTGAAGTTTTCAATAATTCTTTCTTTACGCACCGATTTTGGAATAACAACGACTTCACGTTGGGTCAACCAACGCAAAACCACTTGAGCAACCGATTTGTTGTACTTTTCACCTATAGATAGCAATACCTCATTTTGGAACAAGTCATTTTTCCCTTCAGCAAATGGTGCCCAAGATTCAATCTGCACATTATTTTCTTTCATGAATTGTCCAGTTAAGATCTGCTGGTTGAAGGGATGCGTTTCGACCTGGTTTACAGCAGGGGTTACTTCGTTTTGTAGAATCAAATCCATCAGACGATCCGGCTGGAAGTTACTCACTCCGATTGCACGTACTTTTCCTTCACGGTACAACTCTTCCATAGCACGCCAAGAGCCATGGACGTCTCCAAAAGGTTGATGAATTAAATATAAATCCAAATAGTCCAATTGCAATCGTTCCAAAGATTTTTCAAATGCTTGTTTGGTACGTTCATAACCCGTATCCTGAACCCAAAGTTTTGTCGTGACAAATAATTCTTCTCTGGCCACTGTACTGCGTTTGATCGCTCTGCCCACGGCTTCCTCGTTTAGATAAGAGGCGGCAGTATCAATGAGACGATACCCAGCCGATATGGCATCCATAACACTTTGTTCACATTCGTTTGCATCTGCAATCTGAAACACACCAAAGCCGAGAATAGGCATCTCAACACCATTATTTAAAATTACTTTATTCATATATTAACCTCCAGTTGTGGCATGTCTATATTATTGCATTCCTGCTCTAAAAACCGATATCTAATTTGTCTTATATGCTTGCCTAATTCTCTTATTACCTATGCATGCAGAATAAAGTTGTTCAGGAATGACATCATAAAGAAGTAGTATACATCTCAGTTTCCAGAGGAGGATATCTTGTATGGCTGACCAGAAGAAACGAAAAGAAGCTGCCTGGAAGTCACGAAAGCAAGAACAGCATCCCCATGGCAAAATCAAATCGCTTAAAGAATTATCCAGCGAATATGAAGAGAAACCTACTACGAATTAAGCAAAAGACTGTCAGTGAACATTGCTGGCAGTCTTTCTTCATATATTGCAGACATTGAGCGATACGTACTTACTCTATTCTAAAAACGAATGAACACAAGATATAATGTCTGTATAGTTCGTAAATAACTGTGAACAAATCGTTAATTCATTGACATTGCATGTAATTTTAATTAGAATACGAAATGGACTTCAGGTTGAAAACAGATATGAGTATCTTTATGTTTAGTTTAGAGCTTAGCTGTTGAATCTTTAAATCCTAACGACGAATATAGGAGCGATAATATTACAATCCTATATGAAGATTAGGATTTTTTGTTTTTAGCTTTGGAGTATAATTTGAAAGTTGGAGGCTGGCTTTACCATGGACAAATGGTTCAAACTTAAAGAACGAGGCACAACCATCCCCACAGAAATTATTGCAGGGGTTACAACATTTTTCACAATGGTATACATAGTTATCGTAAACCCAGGAATACTCAGCAGCACAGGCATGGATTTTAACGGGGTATTCATAGCAACGGTACTGGCTAGTATTGTGGGAACTCTGATTATGGGAATATGGTCCAATTATCCAATCGTCATCGCGCCGGGTATGGGCCTGAATGCATTCTTTGCCTATAGTGTAGTTGCCGGATATGGCGTGTCTTGGCAGGTTGCACTGGGAGCTGTATTTATAGCAGGGATTTTGTTTATTATTTTATCGCTTACTTCATTCCGTTACATGTTGCTTGATGCAATTCCCGCAAGTTTAAAACATGCAATAACCGCAGGGATCGGATTGTTTATTACAACGGTAGGTCTGCAAAATGCCGGCATTATTGCCGATTCAGAATCGAATTTGATTACGATCGGGAACTTGGCTGAGCCGATGGCTTATCTGACCATTATCGGATTGATTATTACCGTTGTGCTGATGGCTTACAATGTGAAAGGTTACCTGTTCATCGGCATGGTGGTTACAGCGATACTTGCCTGGATCATGGGACTATTCCAAATGCCAGAATCGATTGTATCCATGCCGCAAGGCCTCGCGTCAACGGCTCTGCAACTGGATCTCGCAGGCGTATTCTCGAATGGCTTGTATACGATCATATTTACGTTCCTGCTGATCACGCTGTTTGATACGACGGGCACGATGCTCGGCGTTGCTGAACAAGCAGGATTGCTTAAGGATGGTAAATTTCCACGCTCGCGTGGCGCATTATTGGCAGATGCCGTAGGAACAACCTCAGGTGCTTTGCTCGGAACAAGCCCAACATCAGCTTATATCGAATCCAGCACAGGGGTGGCTGCAGGCGGAAGAACGGGACTGACGGCGGTAACGGTAAGTGTGCTGCTTGCGCTGACATTATTCTTCACACCGATCGTAAGTGTAATATCAAGCATTCCGGCGATCACTTCTCCAGCACTGATCATTGTTGGATACTTTATGATTAACGTTATCAGCAAAATCAAATGGGATGATCTCGAAGAAGCATTTCCTGCTTTCCTGATTATCATCCTTACTCCATTGACGCATAGTATTGCGACAGGCATCGGCGTAGGTTTCATCTTTTATCCGGTACTTAAGCTGCTTCGCGGAAAAGGTAAAGATGTTCATCCAATCTTCTACATTTTCGCGGTATTGTTCTTCATTCAGCTTGTGTTCCTGGACCACTAAAACTGGTCTAATCAAAAAGAGAACTGCTTTAACAAGCAGTTCTTTTTTTTGTAGTTCATACTCCGTTCATATTCCCGTCACGAAGGGGACATCTTCCATGGTTACACTATACCTATGTCGCAAGAGCGGCTCTACAGATATAAAGGACAGGAGAAGATGGAAATGGCAGAAGCAGTGGATGTAACAACAACGGGGACTAAGGGCCGTAAAAAACGGTACTTATGGTTGAAAATAATAGGTGGTATTGTCGGCGCGCTGGTGCTGTTCATGGGCATCACGTTTGTCGTTCATACGATAAGTAATGGGGCAGAGAAAAAGAAAATTGAATCGTACGGCCAATATGTCAATGTTGATGGGAAAAATATGAATGTATCCATTCAAGGTAGCGGCGAACAAACCATCGTGTTACTTCCCGGACAAGGAACACCGTCACCAGTACTTGATTTCAAATTGTTAATCGATCAATTAACTTCTGATTATAAAGTTGTGGCGATCGAGCCTTTCGGTTATGGATTAAGCGACCAAACCGAGACGGAGAGAACAACGGAGAATATCGTCAGCGAAATTCATGAAGCTGTACAGCAGCTCGGTATAGATCGTTATATTCTGATGGGGCATTCCATCACGGGACTGTACGCGGCGACTTATGTGAACACGTATCCGGATGAAGTCTCTGCTTTTGTCGGGATCGATAGCAGTGTTCCGAATCAACCTGGCATGGATGTTAAATTACCTTTGAACCTAATGAAATTCCTTCAAAAATCAGGCTTAATGAGAGTACTCAATAAAGTGAGTGGTGATTCATATGCATCACTTGCCTATGATGAACATACCAAAGAACAGATGAAGTTGATTTCGAATCAAGTCTCGACAAATCCGACATTAGTAAATGAGCTTAAACATCTGGGTTCCAATTTCAAAAATGGAGAAAAACTCACGTATCCTCGTGATCTGCCGATGCTGCTCTTCGTTCAATCCAATAACGAGCAAAATCCTCAGTGGATTCCATTACATGAGGAGCAAGTGAAACAATCCGCACAGGGAAAAATGATTCCGATGGACGGTTCACATTACCTGCATCATACGAAATACAAAGAAATCGCCGAGGAATTCAAATCTTACATGAAACAAATTCAATAGCATGATTGATTAATAAACTGCGGTACCGAATCTGGTGCCGTGGTTTTTTTGTTATCAGAACGGTCAACAAGTTAAAACACATATGAACATACTTTATCTTTGTTGTAGAAACTTAGCTATGTTCAGTTAGTCCAGCTAAACGAAGCGTCTGTTCCAGCCGATCCAGATCCACGTAGAAGTCCTCCAATCCCGGAAAACGCTCCTGTTTTGTCCCGTCTTCTTGCCCATACATCATGTAATAATCAAGTTGGTTATGGTTACTGATCATCCAGTAAGTAGGTACAACATGCCTGATATGAAAAATTTCGACAACACGGGTTCCCTTAGTACAAAAAGCAAGATTGGCCAGTCCGGCTCCATGGGGTGAAACGATTGCTTTTGCGGAAGCAAAGAGCTGGACTTGTTGGGATATGGTCCAATCCTCCAGGCAAACAGGAATAAATCCGTAGGCCTCTAAACGGCGAATGACTTCATCTTCATTAGCTATTCGTCGGGCAAGGGCTTTGCTCCGAGATATGAAAATGCGAACGGGGCAATGGAGTGTTGTGTCGCGTCCGGGTAACATAAATGTCCGAAGAGCAGCTGTAGTCCAAGGCGGATAGTGAGAATTCATCATTAGAGAAGGCACGACCAATTGATCGGCCTGAATTTCCAGATCATCTCTAGTTCGAATCACGGCCGAATCCGAGACGCCAAACAAAGATAACGTTTCTTTTACAAAAGATCCATGAGGATTCGGATTCATGACGAGGGATTCAAAAGAAATATTTAACATCCGAAGCATGCCCAATCGCGGTAGAACATCATATAACCAATGAAAATAATTATGACTTCCGCAAAAAGTTAAAACGGCAGCAGTCCCCTGGATACGTCGATGTTCTTGAGATATCTCGCGATGCAAAGCGGGGTGTTCTTCCAATGTCATCATTCTATTTTGTTGTGCATCGTATTCGGGGGAAAGGTCGAAGATCAGTTTTCCGTCGGATGCCAGGATAGCGCCTGATGTTCCCCAAACGTGCCCATTCGATATATATGCAATATACCCACCTTGGGGATGCAGGGTATAGGGCATCAAATAACGGTGAATCTCCGTTTCAAGGGTTTTGGGGAGCATGAATTCAGCGGCTCCGCCAAAATCAAAAGGGGCAAGTTTTTCTTCGCCGCCGGGAGAAACGGAAGTCATCCATTCCATAATGTCTCTATAAAAACCGTACTTATTTGGATTGGCGTCTGTCGATTTAACATTTCTGCATATTTCATTCATTGATCGTCCCTCCATGATCCCTGTTAGTTGATCAAGAAGTCGCGGAAAACGCGGCCTTTTGTCGTCAAGAGCAGAGCTAGAATACAACGTGAACTTTAAAATAAAGACTTGACCTTAGGTCAGACCTAAGGTTTATGCTAGTAATATGAAAAACAGCAAAGGTGGTGAATTGGTTGAGTGATGAAATTACGATTAGCGAGCTGGCAAAGCTGATGAAAGTCTCTGTACATCAAATTCGATACTTCGAAGAAAAAGGGGTGTTGAACCCTGCTTATATAGCAGAAAACCAATACAGGATGTATGGGGTAGATGAAATTTACCGTCTATCTCATATACTGTTGCTTCGCAAAATGGGACTGTCTGTTCAAATGATCAAGGAATGTTTGAGTAATCTGACATCCGATCAAATTACAGCATTATTTCGCCAAGCGTTGGCAGACACGGAAGCAGCTATAACTCAGCTTCAGCACACAAAGCACCTTATCAGCAAGTTGTTGCATGAGAAAAAGCATATCCCACTTGAGGATCAAGTGACTTATTATATTGTTACTCGTGAGGAGATTCACTTATCCCTGTGGTTTCATATGGAAGCGCAAGGGTACTTGCAAGCAAGGAAACTGACCCAACATAAAGAAAACATTCCCAATTTATTTGAAGTCGACATCCATTATGCGTACGATGAGACGGAAACCGTAGGAATTTATACACAAAAGGAGGGAGCGAACGATTTGGTTTTGCCTAGAGGAAAATACCTTTCTCGTCATGTATATGTACAAATTGAAGCTGAACTCAAAGAACATATCAACGAATTCTATGCTTATGCAGAACACCAGGGCTATCCGTATCACGGTCCACTTATTATGGTAGAGAAATCTTATTTATCTTTATTCACACCAGAAAAGCTTCATTATGAGCTATTGTTACAACTGAACGAGTAGGGGAGGCACACAGTGACAACTTCCATTCAGATAGAACCCGTTTGTCCACAGTTTCATCAAGCTGTTGCTGAACTCATGGCTTATGGTTTTGGACACAAATTTCAAAAGATCACTTCATTGTCCACTTATGATCTGGCTTACGTATTTGAACAGTTGCTCAATCATCCGCCCATGGAACAAAGCACTCTTCGAGTCATAGCTCGTGAAAATGAGGAGATTGTTGGCACCATGTGCTTGAAATGGAAGGAAGCAGATAACAGAGCAGTAATAACAAGCGTTCGTGCCAATTCTCATTGGTGGGGCCAGTGCAATAGGATTGGTAACTGGAATCTGCTTCAGTTAATCACTGGTCTACATCTGCTGAAGCACACTCCTAAATTAGGCGAATGTTATGTGGAAGATCTGGTTGTACATCCACAACACCAAGGCAAGGGAATTGGTACACAGTTACTTCAATGGGCACAGAAATATATGTTGCAATCCAAATCAATGTCATTTCTTAGCTTGCATGTGGCAAGTCAGAATCATCAAGCGATACAGTTATATGAACGCTATCAATTTCGCAAGCAGTATAGTACGAATAGCTTTCTTACCGGCCTGCTCTTAGGCGAAAAGCAATGGCATTACATGATTTACAAAGGAGATACTTATGTTTAAATGGAAAAAACGATACATCTCATTTATTGTGGCAATTTTATTGATGGTTGGTGCAGGACTGTACATAGTCGATCAAAATCATTTTGACATGGTGGAACAATCCATTGAAATTCAATCTCCACAGGGCAAGTTAACAGGTACACTGACAGTACCCAAACACCATTCAGGCAAGCTAGGTTTAGTACTGTTTATTCACGGTGACGGTCCAATAGACTCTACTCATGGTGAGGGATACAAACCGTTGTGGGAGAGACTGGCATCAATCGGGTATGCATCCTTGTCGCTAGATAAACGGGGAATCGGGGGTTCAGAGGGAAACTGGCTAGATCAAAGCATGGATGATCGTGTTGTGGAGGCACAGCAAGCTATTGCATGGGCGAAAGAACAATCCATCATTGATGATTCCAAAATAGGCGTATGGGGTGCCAGCCAAGCAGGCTGGGTCATTCCTAAGCTTGCTGGCAAAGAACAACTTGCCTTCAGTATCTTGGTATCACCCGCGATAAACTGGTTGGAACAGGGAGAATACAACACACGCAGCCAAATGGCTAAGGATGGTCATTCCACCGAGGAGATTCAAAATCAGGTCGATTATGAAAACCAGATTAAAGAGATTTTAAAGAATCAGGGTACTTATGAAGAGTACACCAAGATTGCTCGAGAGGATGATCTGATTTCCAAAGAACGCTGGAACTTCATAAGAAAAAATTATACTTCTGATGCCACGGCGGATTTGCATCATTTCAAAACCCCGGTACTACTTCTGCTTGGAGAAGATGATGTGAATGTGGACATTGTTGATACAGAGCAAGCATACCGTAAAGGAATTCAGCCTTCTTCCTTGCTTCATGTGAAAATCTTCTCTAATACAGAACATTCGATGTTACCAACCTCTATTGCAGGCTCGGAATGGAAACAATCACTACGATTTCTGTTTGCTCCGAGAAGTATTACAGTGGAAGGGTATATGGATGAAATAGAACATATGTTGACCAAGCTCTCCTTATAACAGTTACAGTTATAGTTTCCAAGTATCGTTAGATAAATAATTGTCATTTGGAGATGAAAGAGCAGGGTCAGGGAGCGGGAGCGCCCTTATCCTGCCTTCTTGCGTGTTATATGTTATCTACTGTGCTAAATGTTCCAGATCCGGCTGCAATTTGGTCCGCAAAACATATAACATGATGGCCCCAACTAGGAACGCCACGGCATCCGCAATAACGAGCGACCAGATCACTCCATGAAAGCCGTTCATTTGATTAGCAATATACAATACAGGAATTAGTGTAATTCCTTGAATAATGGACATAACAAACGCGGCGGTTCCTTGGGCTGTTGCTTGGAAGATCCCCATAAACAAAGAAGTCATTCCTGTAATGAACAAGGATAAAAAGGTTACATGAAGAATGTAGCTACCCATTTCAATTAATTGCGGGTCAGTCGTAAATAAACCAATCAAGTGGTCGGAAATCAGATAGACGACAACCCCAAACAGGATGGCTAACCCCAAAATAGATTTGATCGTGAATCCAATCGTTTGTTTCATGCGTAATTTGTTCGCTGTGAATGAGAAGGCAATCAACGGCACAACTCCCTCGCACAAACCCATCAGAATAAACTCAGGAAATTGCAATAAACGTGATGAGATTCCATACCCAGCAACGGCCTGATCCCCATATTCAACAAGAAAGAGGTTAAGAATAAGCGACATTGCACCCAAGAAAACACTCATCACAAAGACGGGAACACCGATTTTGAACACATTGCTCAGGATGTCCTTCGTCACCTTGAACCATTTCAGGGAGACGGTTAAGAATTGACTCTTATAACTCATATGGAATGCGTAAAATGCACTCGCAACCAAGTTGGAGATGACGGTAGCAGATGCAACGCCAATCACGCCCCAATGGAAGACAAAAATGAATAGTGCATCGAGGATAATATTTATAACAACACTGAGAATCATACCGGTCATAGAAGTCATTGCTGAACCTTCTGAGCGCACGATATTCTCCAGGGTGAAGAATAAGATGACGAAGGGTGAACCCATAAGCATAATCGTGACATACTCTTTCGTAAATCCGAAGGACTCTGGCGTTGCCCCCAGCCCATGAACGATTGGTTCAATCAGCGGGAGCCCAACGGCCATCACGATAATTCCGAGAACTAAACTACTGTAAAAGGCGAATGAAGATACATGCTTCAGATCATCGACTTTTTTCTCTCCCAGCAAACGAGAGATGAATGTACCGCTGCCTATACCAATTAAATTACCAAGGGCCATGATGACCGCGAATAAAGGTAAAGTTAATGCGAGTGCGGTTAACATTGCCGTATTACCCAGTGTGCCAAGGAAATAGGCATTCAAGATGGAGTAAATAACACTCATTGACGTGCCTAGCATCATCGGGACAGCAAAGTGAGCTACGGCTTTGGCGATTGGTGCTTTTTCAAAGTAATGGAGGTTTTCTGCATCCATGTGGATCACTACTTTCTTCGTTAATATTGATCTAATCTAACACTGTTAGATTGAACCTTACAGTGTTAGATGTTATCATGAACTTATGAACCTGTAAAGTATAAACTTACACTGTTAGATAAAAGGGCGGATACCGATGAAAAAACAACAGCCTCAGATTTCGGAAGATAAGATTTTGGAAACTTCGTGGGAGCTTTTGGCGGAAGAGGGCATCGAGAAATTCAGCATGAGACGATTGGCAGACAAACTGGGGATTCAGGCTCCATCTCTATACTGGTACTTCAAGAGCAAGCAGACACTCTACCAGCGTCTGGCCAACCAGATATCGAAAATTATTCTGGACGAGTTTCACACTGAAGGGGACTGGAAGGAGCAGATGGAGGGGCTTGCGTTGACGGTAAGGAGTGTGCTCAGTAGATACCCGTGCTCCACACAGCTCATGATGATGACGCTGCCCCATGAACCGGACATGATCCGCTTCACCAACCGCATGTTGCTCTGCATGGAATCAACACCACTAGAGCAAGAGCAGAAATTACAGGCCGTTCTCACGCTTGTGAACTATGTATTCTATTTCGTTCTGGACGATTATCAGCATCAGCGTAATATTTCTGCTGTTCTTAAGGACCAGGAAGCACTTCGGGGTGAAGAGATGATCCACCTTCTGGATTCTATGAGTGAGAAGGAAGCTGGACTTTTCAGCAGGATGTATAAGAATGGTCTGTTTGAGGTGATGGGAACCGACGGAGCTTTCGAGTTTGGCTTGAAGCTTATTTTGCTCGGGATCGAACAAGTGATAAAGGAACATGAGAAGTAGAAAAGTAGAACGCCGCGATCTGAGTAGATTAAACTCAACCATGTAGGAGAAATATTAGTTCTATATAGAACTAATGTTTTAAAACAAGAAACCCACCGAGTATAAAACTCCAGTGGGTTTCTTCTTATCATCCGATCGAAGTACCATTTGGTAGCTCGAAATCAGGTTTCAACAAAACAACATCTCCCTGTTCGGGCAGCCCGCCAAGCACCAACACTTCTGAATTGAATCCGGCTATACGACGGGGAGGGAAATTAACTACACCTATAATCTGCCTTCCGATAATAGATTCGGATGAATACCTTTTCGTGATTTGTGCACTGGATGTTTTTAATCCAATTTCTGGTCCAAAATCAATTTCAAGTTTGATAGCAGGGATTTTAGCTTTTGCAAAAAAATCAGCTTTGGTGACCGTGCCGACACGCAGATCTAATTTTAAGAAATCATCAAAAGTTGCCATTTTAAATTCACTCCTTTCATTATTATCCTAGTTTCCTGAATCGATTTAAGCGCAGGAACTTGGGCAGTTGGATATCGTGGGATTTCAGCGCAAAGTACATCAGCATGCCTGACAACGTAATTAATCCGCCTATGAATTGAAAAGGAGAGATGGTTTCTCCCAACAATAGATAAGCAAGCATAATGGCCAAAACGGGTTCACCGATAATACCTACAGAAACTGTTGTTGCACCAATGGATTTGAGCAGCAGATTGAAAATGTACTGACCAAAAATAGTGGGTATGATCGCAAGTAGGAGGAAATACAGCCAATCGGATGATTCGTAATGGGTCAAGGAAAAGTTATTCAATAAACTGTAGACCAGCAGGACACTTCCGCCAATAATAAAGACAACAACACTGTATATATTCGCGTCGATTTTCCGACTCACTTTCTGTCCAACCAGCATATATGTCGACACCAGTATGGTTCCTACCAGGGACAGACCATCTCCAATCAGAGCCTCTCTTGATACGCCTATATCACCCCAGGCGATAATCACCGAACCGAACAGGGCGGTAATCAAACATAGAATGGTACGTATACTCGCTCTTTCCTTAAACATAAAGTATGACCCGATCATCACAAACAAAGGTTGCAGCGCCAGAATGACCATGGAACTAGCCACGGAGGTATACACCAGCGATTCCATCCAAAATAAGAAATATAAACCAAGAAGCAGGCCAGCCAGAAAAACTGTGATCCAATCCCTTGAATCCATTTTTAATAAGTGGATCGTTTTCCAGGGGATAAAAGGAAGCATAATAATGGCTGATATATAAAGCCTGTACATACCGGCTATGGCGGTGGGAGTATCCGAAGATTTGATCATGATTGAAGAGACGGATACCGACAAAATGGCGATAAAAAGCAATACATACGGATGAAAAAGCAGCGATGATTTATTTTCTTTCACATATAAGCCTCCAAAGTTCTTATCCGGTCGTCTGTGCACAGGCTATTGTGATAAGTTAAAGATTTGATATGATAATATCATTATTTTTGTGAATTTCGTGCAGTTAAATCACTGTATAATATAGATATATCGTCAAAGAAAGGAACGTCATAGAATGGTGAAGCAACTTTATGAGGATATTTTGTATTCCGATCTTTCGTTTCCCTATATCATGTACACACATACACGTCATACAAGCATCCCCGAAGGCAGAGGGTTCAACGATTTGCATTGGCACGAAGATCTACAGATCACTTTAGTCACAAAAGGCAAACTGGTTATTCAAATTAACGGAATTGATCTTACATTGGAAACGGGTCAGGCGATCCTGATCAACAAGAGAATTCTTCATATCACAACAGAGCTGACACATGATGGTGAATATGTTAGTTTCAATTTTCCCGAAAAGCTATTAGCCTTTCATGTAGACAGTGCAATGGAAAAAAATTATGTACTTCCTTATACGAATTCTTCTTTGGTGTCGCTCGTGATTAGAAGAGAGTTGGAGTGGGAAAAGCAGATATTGGATATGCTCTGGGAAATGAGAGAGACGTTTAATACACGGAAAAACTGGGGATGGGAATATGAAATCTCAATTAAAACGGTACAACTATGGTTTGTATTGATATCCAACATTTTGATCCCTTCCGAGGAAACCCCAAGAAGCGAGAAGCGTCAGCAGGAAAGACTTCAGTTAATGCTCAGTTTTATCCATCAAAATTATGCTCATCCGGTTACGCTTCGTGAGATTGCTGATGTCGCGCATTTGAGCATTTCAGAGTGCACCAGATGTTTTAAGAAAACGGCTCATATGACGCCATACGAGTATCTAATCAAATACCGGATTAAGAAGAGTAAAGATCTCTTAGTATCGACGAATGATACAATAACCGAGATCGCTCAGAAAGTGGGCTTTAATCACGTTAATCACTTTATCCAGTCTTTTAAAAAACACGAAGAAAGAACACCAAAAGAGTTTCGGTGCTCTCCATACCCTGTATAAATGCTAAACAAATTTAGCCTGAATTTCTTTTAAAAACAAATCCGCAGCAGTCGAAAAGACCTGATGTTTTTTCCAAACGATATTTAACCCAGATTCAAGTCTTGGCTCTAGCGGTCTAAAACAAAGGTTGCTTTCACTAGACGTATTCACTATTTTATCAAGTATTAATGCATAACCAATGCCTTCTTCAACCATAATGGCAGCATTATATGCAAGATTGTATGTAGTAACGACGTTTAATTTGTCAAAATCTTCACCAAACCAGTCTGCAAACTCATTTTTTGAAAACGTCTGCTTCATTGACTGTCGTGAACAGATCAGTGGAACATGTAATAAGTCTGTAGATCGAATCGTATCTTTGGAGGCGAGTGGACTTTCTTTTCTCATAACCACTCCCCAAACATCTTTGTCGGAGAAATTGATATAGTTATATTTGGAGACATCCGCTGGCTGGATTAGAATACCGAAGTCAAGGAGTCCCTTGTCCAGCCGCTCAGTTACATCATCTTCGTTACCGCTGAATAGGTGATAGCGTATATTGGGATATTTATTCTGCACTTCTTTTGCCACTCTTGCAATCTGTTTCATGGCTTCCGTTTCTCCACCGCCTATATAAATATCTCCACTTATGGTTTCTTCCATGGATTGAAATTCTGCCTCTAATTTATCAACCATACCCACAATTTCTTCAGCCCTATTTCTTAAAAGCATACCTTCATCTGTGAGAATAATACTGTAACTACTGCGAATAAATAATTTCTTTCCCAACTCTTGTTCAAGGTCTTTCAATTGTCTGGACAAGGTGGGCTGCGTAACATGCAAGAAATCAGCAGCACGTGTAATGCTTCCTTCTCTGGCGACCGTAAGAAAATAACGCAATACTCTAATCTCCATCGTAACTCCTCCTTTATCCTTTATATTCTACAATAAACCTTACAGAAATGCCTTTCAAGCATAACTTGTTATAAGATATGAGTATTTGCTATGTGGTGTATAAACGCTAAACTAAAAAGCAAGGCAACTGGAGAAGAAATTGAAAGGAATGAATGATATGGATAAGACAACAGTATGGTTTATCACTGGCGCTGGTCGAGGTATGGACACAACTATTGCTAAGGCTGCTTTCAATGCTGGACACAAGGTGGTTGCTACCGGCCGGAATCCTGATGCGGTGGTTCGTGCGATCGGTGAGTCCGAGAATGTAATGGTTGTCCCATTAGATGTTTGCGAGCCTGCTGATGCACATGCCGCAGTTAAGGCGGCAATTGACGAGGCCCAACCGCCGCAACGCTTCATTGCAGGAGCCGACGCGATAGACATTGCAGAACAGAAAATTGCCAACCTTCAGACAGAGATCAATGCTTACCGGGATCTCTCTAAATCCATGGCATATGACAACTAAACGAAATCACCTGCTTGTCTTCATACTGACCTTTGGTGTATTCAGTATTTTAAATACGGAGATGGGCGTAATCGGAATCTTGCCTTTGATTGCAGAACATTACGAGGTCAGTATCTCAACCGCTGGTTTGATCGTGAGTCTTTTTGCGCTTGCGGTTGCTATATCTGGCCCCATTTTACCCTTATTATTTTCGGGCATGAACCGGAAGCATGTCATGTTGTTTGTACTTGGCATTTTTATTGTGGGCAGCCTGGTTTCCGCTATCACATCAAACTTTACGGTATTGGTCATTGCACGTGTCGTTCCGGCTTTTTTCCATCCGGTCTATTGCTCATTGGCATTTACGGTCGCAGCGGCGTCAGTCCCCAAGGAAGTAGCGCCGAAGGCAGTGGCTAAAGTATTTGTAGGCGTGTCGGCAGGCATGGTACTTGGAGTACCCCTCTCGAGTTTGATTGCCACCAGCACATCGTTGTTCTATGCGATGTTGTTCTTTGCCGCCGTAACGATCGTCGCATTTGTAGCAACACTTCTTTTTGTGCCCTCAATGCCAGTTACGAAAAGAATCTCTATGGGTACTCATCTGTATGTATTGAGAAGATCCGTGATGTGGCTATCCATTGCTGGCGTGATTTTCATGAACGGAGCTGTATTTGGGGTCTATAGTTACCTTGCGGAGTTTCTGAAAACCGTGACAAGATATGACTGGAACACCGTCAGTGTGCTGTTATTTCTATATGGCTTGGCCAACATGGTTGGGAACATGATAGCAGGAAAACTGCTCGCTAATTTCCCTTTAAGAACGATCAAGATGTATCCCATTGCATTAATAACGGTATACATCTTGTTGTTCACCTTCGGACAATTCAGTGTGCCAACAGCCTTCCTTATTTTCATTTGGGGGATCATAGGAGGCATAGGGGGCAATATCACTCAATATTGGGTGGTATCGGCAGCACCAGAGGCACCCGAACTGTCGAATGGGATCTTTCTAACTTCTTCCAACCTGGGAACAACACTTGGTGCTAGTGTATGTGGACTAATCGTAACTGGAATAAGTACACAATATATTATAGTTGGAGGAATCGTATTCCTTATCTTTAGTATCGTAACGAATTACTTTAGAATCTCCATGACTGGCCGATTGGAGAGTTCCAAAGTTGAAGGATAAGAGGCGGACGTAGTGATAGGCGTTATACATTAGCGTTTCGGTATTTTGCTCTCATCCATATACAACAGATTCCAGCGGTGACCGTCCAGGTCGGCAAATCCCGCGCCGTACATCCAGCCGTCTATTTCACCTGGCTTGCCAAAGATGGTTCCTCCAGCTAACTCGACTTTTTCAATGAAAGCATCAACTTCTTCTCTGCTGTCAGCACCAATGGAAAATATCACTTCTGCGCTATGGGAAGTATCTGCGGTTTTGGCACCTGTAAATTTCTCAAACGTTGCATCCGGAAACAGTAGAATCGTCGCTGAGCCTATGACAAGCTGGGCTCTCTCGTTGCCAACATTCTCCCCATGGAATCCAATCTCATTGAAAAAGGTAGTGGATTTCACAACATCTTTCACCGGCAGGTTCATCCAGATTTTTTGTGACATGGTAGTAGCCTCCTAGAGTATATTTTCGACACTCTTACTATACTCTACCTCAATTCAAAATTACATAATCGGGTACATACGATTATGTAAGAGTTAGAAATAACTAATATAATGAAGGATGATTTAGAGAAATCCTAATCGTTCTAATCAGTTCAAAACCCAAACCAAAAGAGCAATCTCCAATGAGGTTGCTCTTTTGGTCATGGCTTATTTTGCCTAACGGTGTATACGCAGTTTCTTCCTCCGGCTAGAATGTATTCTCCCCGTTCAATATGAACATTATCGCCTAGAACCGTTTTGAATAAATGTAACTCATTCTTGCATAACCCGGTACATACCGCGGCCGCTTCACAGATGGGGCAATGCTTCTCAATGAGTAGGAGACTGCCATCATCCTGCTCCTTAACCTCGGCCATATAACCTTCATTCGTACGAATTTCGGCCAATTTCTCCAATCTCTCTCTAACTCCTGATGCATCGCCAAGATGCTGAAGATATTGTTCTTGCATATTTTTATTTCGAACATCCAGCAGCTTGTCCAGCCCTTCATGACCAAAAGCTTCTTTCATTGAATTGATGAGGCTGACGGATAAATCGGAATATCCACTTGGGAAAAAACGATTAGCCGCGGGAGTTAGTATCCATAACTTGGTGGGGCGACCCATGGGACGGGCCTCTTCCACAGTGGTAACCAATCCTTCTTCTTTTAGCGCATTCAGATGTTGACGAATAGCCATTCCGGATAACGAAAACTGAGAGGAGAGAGTGACAACATCCATTCCCCCGCGCTCTTTTAACAAATTAATGATTGCTCTCCGGGTACTGGTCGAGACATCCTTTTTAGTTTGATTTCCGCTCATGGTGCACCTCCTTTTGAAGCAACTGAATCTACATGACTAACTACATTTTAAACAAAAATGTTGACAAAGTCAAAGTCGAACTGTAGCTTAGACATTATAAACAAAAATGTTTACTAAGTATCCGGATACGATGTATACATACCAATTTTCTTGGAGGTCACATTTCATGTCGTCTAATCATCAAAGTATTTTCAGCCCGCGTTATTTTGCATTGTCCATAGGAATTATATTGTCAGTGATGGCCGTTGGATTTGAAGGTCTATCCGTCACCACCATTGCTCCTTCAATTGCTGGAGACTTGAACGGCCTTAGCCTGTTCGGATGGATATTCAGTACGTATCTGCTTGCGCAGATTATCGGGACGCTGGTCGTCGGTCGGATCATTGATAAAAGAGGACCTGCAGCACCGTTCACTTTTGCACTTCTGTTGTTTATCGTAGGGCTGATCGCTGCCGCAACCGCAGGCGATATGTATACCATGATAGGATCACGGGCTCTGCAGGGTTTGGGTGCCGGAGCTATGATGACTTGTGTGTATACGGCTATATCCTTAAGTTACCCGGATGAGTTACGTGCCAAAATTCTTGGAGCCTTTGGTACTGCCTATGTTCTTCCGTCCATGCTTGGTCCATATGTAGCCGGTCTTATCGCAGATCAGTGGTCCTGGCGCTTTGTTTTCTGGGGGATCTTACCCGTGCTGGTGGTTTCAGCGTTGCTCAGTTTACCTGCCTTCAGGAAATTAAAAGTGCAGAAGACGGGAGGGGAGAGCGGATCTTCATCCACTTGGATGGCGTTACTCTTAACGTTAGGTACAGGGATTTTCCTGGTTGGTCTAAGTATGTTACCGAGCATTATGGGATTTGTTTTAGTCGTGATTGGCCTGGTATTGATGTTATTTCCGCTCCGTAAATTGCTTCCGAAGGGAACACTTACGTTGCGAAGAGGTATGCCAGCAATTCTGGCAACACGTGGGTTGTTCTTTGCTGCCTATACCAGCACACAGAATTTCCTGGTATTGGCACTAATCGACGTGAAAGGAATCACACCTTCTCAGGCCGGATTAATTGTCGCGAGTGCTGCATTAAGTTGGTGTATCATTGCGTATCTGCAAGGACGGTGGGATGCGGCAGATCAGGGCCGTGGACGTCATATGAGAATTTTTCTTGGGGTATTGCTGCTTGCGATAGGGATTGCCATCGTATTTTGGGTACCTGTTGTGACCGTTACCATCGCAGTTCTTGGTCAGATCATTGCAGGAGTCGGTATTGGATTGGCACATCCGATTAGCGGTGTTGTTGCATTTTCTCAAACGGGGGAAGAAGGTGTGGGCCAAACCTCAGCCAATCTGCAATTTGCAGATTCTTTTACACCTGGCGTAGTGATTGGCATTGGTGGTTCCATTCTTGTCGTGTGTCAGGCAGGCGGGATGTCACTTCAATCCGGCTTAATTGTAGCCATGGGTTTCCATCTCTTGTTGATCGTCATGAGTATCATTGCCAGCACTCGGATCTCACCACGCGGATGAATAAGAAAGTGGGTGTACAGACCATTGCTCACTGAAGATCCGAATAAACTATTTACGGCTTATCGTATCATCGGAACGAAATGGACGATCCATATTTTATGTGCTCTGTCTCAAGGCCCGAAGAGATTCAGTGAAATATTCGAAAGTATTCCTTCCATTTCCGAAATGATCCTCTCCAGACGTTTAAAGGGTCTTCAACATGATCATTTGGTCAAAAGAACAATACTGACACGCCCTACACAAATTATTTATGAACTTACGCCAAAAGGAGCTGCTCTTGCTGCATTCATACCCTGTCTAATGGACTGGGATACCAAATTTCAAAATGATACCACCGGGAGGAATAAAGATGATCATTGAGGTCAGTGATATAGCATCGGACAAAATCGTTGAGATCTTATCAAGTGCGGATATCCAAAATGCCTTCCTTAGAGTAGGCGTTGATGAAGGGGGATGCAGTGGTTTATCTTATACCCTTATCGTGGATGAACAGCAGGCAGAAGAAGACATTGTGTTAAATAAAAAGCAATTTAAGATATTGGTTCACGCAAACAGTATTCCATATATTGATGGTCTTGAGATTGACTATGAAGAGAGCGGAATGTTAGGTGGATTCACCATGAATAATCCAAATGCCAAAGTTTCGTGTGGATGCGGGGCCAGTTTCAGAATGGCCAATTATCGTGGTGAAGTGAAAAAATGTGATTAATGTAGGAAGGAGTGCAGAGCAATGATCTCATTTGTAGTATCTGAACAAGCAATTGATTCATTTAAGAATGAATGGGAATTGGAAGAGGACCAATATGTAAGGATTTACGCAAAATATGTTGGAGGAGGCTCCGATGCTTTTACAATTGGCATAAATGCGAGTGCTACACCGGTTGATCCCGCATTGGTTCAATCCATTGGAGGATTTCATTTCTTTGTTGAAAAAACAGATGCCTGGATCCTGGAGGATGAACTTCTCCAAATTGACTGTAATGAAGATGGCATATTTTCAAGCAAAATCTCCTATTGAACATGAAATCATAATCTAGAGCACGATTTTACTTTTTAAACATTAAACTTTACAAAGTAAAACACATAAGGTATATTCATGGAGTCAAAAGGTTTATTTTACCATAATATCCATCAATTTATGGAGGTGTGGAAGACAAACAACAATCAGATTGGGATTTTTGATGCTCAGTACAGGGCGCCTACAATTGGGATTATGCTGGTTCTGTCAACCGTCGCTTTCGAAGGACTGGCTATCACAACGATTGCCGCGAAAATGGCACAAAGTTTAGAGGGCATTCATTTATACGGTTGGATCTTCAGCGCATTTTTGTTATCTCAGCTTATTGGAACTTTGGTTATGGGTCAGCAGATTGACAAGCGCGGCGTTTTTACATCCATGCTGATATCTTTTAGTGTTTTTGTGTTAGGAACTGTAGTCTCCGCTGTCTCTTTCGATATGCACATGCTTATTGCCGGAAGAGCCCTTCAAGGTTTTGGAGCGGGGGCCCTGATCACATGTGTTTATACCTGTGTGACGTTACATTATCCAGATACACTTCGTACTCAAATCCTGGCCGCATTCTCTATGGCATTTGTCCTGCCTACCTTAATCGGACCTTATGCAGCAGGCCTTATTGCTTCCTACATCTCGTGGCGATATGTTTTCTGGATTGTTTTACCCTTGATCGGAATAGCGTTGAGTCTCACATTCCGTTCTTTCCGTAATTTGCAGCTTCAGCAAGATCTCACAGGTCCAGCGCGAGCAACCGACTCAAAGATTATGTATGCGATTCTGCTTGCCGTTGGAACGGGGCTATTACTCACAGGACTTGGTATGATTACCGATTGGAAAGGTATCGTACTCACTTTGGGTGGATTAGTCGTCATGATCACACCCATGCGTAAATTGCTGCCTGTGGGCACTTTTTCGGTAAAAAAAGGATTGCCTGCTACTTTGGTTTCGAGAGGGCTATATGTTGCTTGTTATTTTACAACGGAAAGTTTTGTGATCTTGGCACTAACCGAAGTGAAGGGGTTATCAGCTGACCTTGCTGGCCTCATTGTAGCAGCAGGCTCCCTGAGCTGGTCCGCCGCAGCGTGGTTGCAAGCCAAGCTTGATGCACGAGATCAAGGTCGTGCCCGAAAGGGTAGGGTCATGACGGGCATTGGGATTATGATCGTTGGAACTGCACTTGTGATCCTGGCTCTTATTTTGACGGACGGCGGGATTATACTCATCCTTCTCTCACAAATGATTACAGGGTTTGGTGTTGGTTTGGCCAACCCTACAACGGCAGCCATTGCTTTACAACATGCCTTGCCCAGGAAAGAGGGCGAAATGTCCGCGAATCTGCAATTTGTGGATTCCTTCTATATGGGAGTAAGCATTGGCGTTGGTGGCGCTCTGATTGCCTTGTCCGAAACGTTACAGTGGGGCATATCGACAGGTGTTTTGATCGTGTTAACACTGCAATTACTTTGGGTCTTGTTAAGTTTCTTAGCATCACTACGAATTACCAAACTCGTTCATCAAGAACATCATCCAATCAACCAAGTGAAGGATAACATCTCCATGTAACGGATGACGACCGCGTCGCTAAATACATCATGAAGAACGGGGGGACTAATTGCATTGGGAGGTGGGTAAGATGGCACGTGTATTAGTGGTCATTACTCCAGCTGAAGGACATGTGAATCCATCGTTAGGATTAGTTACTCAGTTGATAGACAATGGTGAGGAAGTCATCTATGTGTGCACGGAGGAGTACCGTTCCCGAATTGAACAGACTGGTGCCCAGATCATTACCTATCCGTTTCCACAAGATGCCTTCTCTCATGATCCGGTGTTGAAACCCCAGGAATACAAGCATTCTTATCAGTTCATTTATATGATGGTAAGCGGCATTATTCGGAGGATCATCCCCAATGTGCTGCAAGTGATCGAGGATCAAAAGTTCGATTATATGATCTTTGATTCCCTGATGGGATGGGGAGGGACTATTCTTGCAGAAAAACTGGGAATTCCTGCGGTGTGCTCGATTGCGTCCTTTGCTTTTGTGGAGCCTCTGGGGTCTAGCTCAGTTCTGAATGAGATGGAGACGAAGGAGCTTTATGAGGCTACAATGAAGATTACAACGGAGTTAGCAGAAGAGTTTCAAGTGAGTATTCCAGCCATGGAAGAGATTCCGGCACATACAGGTCAGTTAAAGCTCGTGTACACCAGCCGTTATTTTCAGCCGCAGGCAGAAAAGCTGGATGATCGTTTTATTTTCACGGGTCCTTCGATCATAACACGTCAAGATGCCCCAACCTTCTCGTTTGAGCTGCTTCGTGAACGGTACCCGCAAACCGTGTACATTGCTATGGGTACGATTTTAAATAAAAATTTGGATTTCTATCAGCTTTGCTTTGAAGCATTAGGGGATCTACCCGTGAATGTTGTTTTATCTTCAGGAAAATACACGGATATGGAGCCACTGGCTGATCAAGTACCTCCTAATTTTATCGTGAAGCCATACATTGCCCAGTTGGACATGTTGCAGCATACCGATGTTTTTATTACACATGCTGGAATGAACAGCACAAGTGAGGCGTTATATTACAACGTTCCGATGGTGATGATTCCATTAACATCGGATCAGCCTCTTGTCGCCAATCGGGTACAGGAGCTCGGCGCGGGTATTACTTTAAATAAACATAATCTCAGTGCAACTGATTTGAGAGGGGCATTAACAGAAGTACTACACAATTCACTTTATAAACGGCAGGCTTACCTCATTGGTGAATCTTTAAGGCAGGCTGGCGGTTACAAGCGAGCTGCTGAAATGATTATGAGTCATATGGGTTCAGGCCGGGGAAGTTACACCATTTAATGGTTTTCCATTCAAAGTCGCCTAATAAGCGGCTTTTTTTTGTTTTAATAACCTAAAGACTTGACCTACAGTTAACTCTATGTCTTATACTCCGATTAGGCTTGCAAATTATATAAGGAATTGGAGATTTTATTGATCATGGCGAAGAGCACGAATTGGAATGTTTTTGGACTAGCAATACTACTAGGTTTATTTTCTACATTAGGTCCATTTACGATTGATATGTATTTACCGGCATTTCCGGAGATTGCACAAAATATGAATACAACGGCATCACTTGTACAATTTAGCCTTACTGCTTGTTTATTAGGACTCGGTGTAGGACAACTTGTTATGGGTCCTTTGAGTGACGCTTACGGTAGACGTAGACCATTGTTGATCTGTATGGCAGCCTACATTATTTGTTCATTGGCATGTGCCTTTGCTCCGAATATCGGACTATTGATTTTGTTTCGTTTCACGCAAGGATTTGCCGCTTCGGCTGGAATTGTCATTTCCCGTGCGATAGCTAGAGATCTGTATAGTGGACATGAACTCACTAAATTTTTCTCTTTGCTGTTGCTTGTAGGGAATTTGGGGCCTTTGGCAGCACCGATCGCGGGAAGTGGGGTTCTTTCCTTCACAACCTGGATTGGCGTGTTTATCTGCCTTTCATTCTTGGGGATTTTCTTATTAATCATGACAAAGTGGAGCTTAAAAGAAACACACCCCGTCGAAAGACGTATGGTTCCTGACTTCAAACAGCAATTGGGTAATTACAGAATGCTTCTGCGTGACCGCAAGTTTGTTGGTTACATGCTGGCACAGGGGATCATGACGGCAGGGGTCTTTGCTTATGTGGCCGGAACCCCATTTATTTACCAAAATATATATGGAGTTACACCTACTGTATTTGCTATATTGTTTGCTTCAAACGGCATCAGCTTGATCATCGGATCTCAAATCGTGGGTCGATTGGCCAAACGTATCCCTGAGCAGACGCTGCTATTATCGGGACTATGGCTTGCTATAATAGCAAGTGTGGCTGCTTTGGTCGTAACCCTGGCTCATGGTCCACTTTTCGCGTTGGTGATTCCATTGTTCTTCTTCGTATGCTCGATCGGCATTACGTCTACAGCGGCATTCCCACTTGCCATGGAGAGTCAAGCTAAGATGGCCGGAAGTGCAGCAGCACTGCTCGGAGTCGTTCCTTTTCTTCTGGGTGCACTGGTTGCTCCTCTGGTCGGTATCGCAGGTGAGGACACTGCCGTCCCGTTAGGACTCACTTTATTAATGACTAGTATCATTGCCATTGTTACTTATTTCTTACTCGTTAAAAACGTCCCGCAGCATACACCTAATCATGCCCAGTCTAATGCTGACTTTTAGTATTGAAGGAACAGCTCGCCAAACATTGGCGTAAGACATGAATGAATATGAATATGATTCCATTACAAGTCGCTGCGATAGCGGCTTTTTTTGGTTTAAGGGCAGAATAAACTTATTCTCTCTTGTACGGCATTCAGGACTTCTTCCGGAATTTCCTTAACCTTGATATCTTCACCTAGAAAAAGCAACCAATTGGTCATTTCGGTTAATTCGTCTGAGTTATGAACATTCACAAATGCCTTTAGGAGGGCTGTCGTTTGGTACGGATTCGTATAGGCAATTGAAAATTTTAAAGGATGGTACTTTTTATATTGAGCAATCGCTTTTGGGCCAAGTTCCAGGACAAGGTTGATGACCTCTTCCTGTGTATTTCGTTTTAGTTTTTCTACAATCTTTTTTGTACTCACTCCTTTTTTCGTCGGGTATGCTTCGACATGGATGAGGTTGTCCACTGATACAATTCGTCTTTTTTCTTCCTCCAAGTCAAAACCTTCAATGATCCAATGGCCTTTTTGATGATGAAGGTGCAAGAGAACGATGGGATAGGACTTTGTTTTCTTCTCTTCTTGGACAGTAACTAACAAATAACGTTCTATAAGAAGAATCTGGATGAGTTTTTCCAAGGTAGGGTGGGGCAGGTCTGACAGATCTAACAAGTCTGGATTATGGGGATTGGTCCCTTCAAAAAGCAATATTTGATTCAAATGCACAAGGTCATCTTGCTGATTTTCTGAGATAAGGCCCAATAATTTTTCAGCCAAAGATTGACGACTCTTCAGATAAGGAAGTTGTTGATTTCTTGTCGCCATAAAGGCAATGAATAACGCTTTGATTTCATTATCGGTGAACCGGACAGTAGGCAGGAGGGAGTTGTTCATGACAAAATAACCCCCGTCGCGCCCAACTTCAGCGACAAGTGGCATTCCCATAGCTTCAATTTCTCTGATATCTCGAATGGCTGTTGAACGGGAAATGTTAAATTCTCGCATGATTTCGGAAATGGTAAAGTGGGCACGGTTATTGATATACCGCGTGATGACATTAATGCGTTCAACTTTTTTCATTGGGTCTCCTAAACAGTATCATATTCTGACATGATTTAAGGTTATTATAAACCCATCAAGTGAAAACACAAAAATCAATTGAAAATTGAAAGAGGACGGTGTAAACCATGAGTAATTATCATTTTGAAGAAAAAGACAGCTTTATCGTTTTAGGGATTGGAACAGAGCTTAAGAGTGACTATACAGACTATGCTGGCATCAGCAAGGAGAAGGCGGATTTTTGGTCCACAGTAAAAGAGAATGGAAGCCTGGACACATTAAAGTCTCTGGCTACTAATGACTATATTTTTGCTGTTAACGAAGCCGTGAATAACAAAATGATGCATTATGCTGGTGTCATGACAGAAGAGTCTCTGCCAGAAGCAACAAGAGTAATCCAATTTCCTAAGGGAGCATACCTGGTTGTGAAGGGAGAAGCAGAGACGGCTGATGCGCTCAGTAATATGCTTACTGGCATTGCCTTTGGTCAAGCCCTCCCCGTAGAAAAGGATTATGCTTATGTTGGCGGTCCGAATACAACGGTTGAAATGGGAGAGAAAAACGGTTTGGTATATGGTGAAATGTGGATTCCTGTTGTTAGGAATTAGTACAAAGGGGAGATCTGAAGACTTTTGAGTTGAATATGAAGGACAAAGCTCTCTTCCAAATGGAAGAGAGCTTTCCCAATTGCACGACAGCACGCTATTAATTTAAAACACCACTACCGATTACTTTTACCTTTATTTCCGGGTGAAAACGAACTTGGGCATACTGTTGATTCCAGTCTAAGCTTTTCCACAAGTCCGGGTGATGGGCGATTAAGTGTCTGCCAATACCGAAGGAATCACACCCGCTCTGCTGAAGTGTCTTGATAATTAGTTCTGCGTCCTGAGTCATGTCATCGGATAACTCGCGGTTCAGACGTTCAATCGTTCCCTTTTCCTGAAGATGATTCATTGCATACTCAACAATCGTTACTGGAAGTTCGATATGGAGATTCACATCAATTTGGCTATCATGTGCAACCTTTACCGCGAGTTTACGTTTGATTTTTTTGGTATTCGCTTCGTAAGTGATATAGTTCCGTGGATTAATGGAAGGACCAGGATGAATCTTTTTGACAAATCGCGCTGTTTTATTCCATTTACCACTCATAATAACGTATAGGGGAGCCTGTTCAATATTAAGACTCCCACTGAACCTTTGCCCGTGAAACAGGGCGATTCCTCGCGCATCAATTTCCTCTCCATTCTTAAATAGATAAGGCAACGTAAAGTCCTGTCCCGGATCCAGCATGGGTGGGAGAAGGGTTTCCAGCGTCATTTCAGGAAAAATGCATAATTCCTCCAAACTCTTAATTTTTTTCGTTATAAACTCACCAATCAATATGCTGCCCACTCTTTTTTGATGTAACAAATCGCCGGCCTCTCCATCCACAATCGCAATTTTTACATGTGAGGTCGGGTAATCAGGTTCCCGATATAAGACATCCAAGTAGGGGTAGATATCATTTTGTGCGAGTTTGTTGCCATATAAGATCATCCCATATTTGAAAAACCGGATATCACCCGTCACTTTAGCGCGAATTCTATCCGTGCTTTGTCGGACGGATCTCCCGGTACCTGAGTGGACTTCATTACCGTTGCTCCCTTGTTGACTCTCAGAATCATCGACAATTTCAAGCGTCTGTTTAATTTCACCCTCTGATGTGATGTCGAACGACGAAGCATTAGCCAGTCTTGCATCTTTTAAACTATCCTGATCCCAGCATCCCGTCATCACCATAAGCAGGATCAGCAGGACAAGGATTTTTCCTCGTTTACTCATATCATCTTCTCTTTTCGTTTCATTATATAAGATAGAACCAACAGTAGCAGAGGCAGGATCATGAGGAAAAAGTAAGCCGATCTGTTGGCTATCGTACTAATCAACTCGAGTTTTTCCCGCTGTTGTGGCAGATAGGCAATTACACAAGAAGCAAGAACGACATAGGGCACAGCTTTTTTATGGTGTTTTTGTTTGAAGAGATAACTTATACCATAAGATGCCGTATAGTAGTAACCGCAGATCGCCCCAAAAATAGAAATTAACCAGATAGGGAGGAACAGGAAATCGGCCCGATCCATTGTCCCGAGTGGGATTGAACGGAGCAAATAAATGACAGGTTCAGGCATTAAGTCAAGTTGCTGCGGACTAAAAGCCGTTGAACAAATAAACACGGTAAATGCATACAACATCACTACTACAGCACTTGCCAGAGCAACAGACTTGAGTTTGCCACCGCTGTTACCTTCAACCATGGGAAAAACAACGAGAAAAAACTCAAATCCGAACATAGCCATTAATGTTTCGGTTGATCCACTAATGATTTTGGGCCATCCTGCTTCGGTTAAAGGCAAAAGATATAACAGATTGATTTCCTTGAGTCCATAACTGATCAATACCATCATGGGCAAGATCAAAAAGGAGATGAGTACAAGGACCCTGGCAATGATCCGTAATTTTTGCCTAACCAAATAGATACTGCTGAACAAAAAGAGGGCTAATATAGCCCACCGCGGCGTATCCTGCAGCATCCAACGGTTGATTACACCATAGGCGTTGACCAACACAGAAGTGCCCATTAATAGGAAATATCCAACGTAGGCAATGATCAGCAACTTTCCCATCCATTTACCCGTAATCAGCGTGACAATGTCATAAATGGACGAGTTCGGGAATCTTCGCATCAAAAGCCAGCACAACAATATGACAAGTTGAATCAGGAAACCTCCAAGGAAAACAGAGATCCACCCACCGCCTTTTGACAAAAGATGTATCCGATAAGGGAGAGACAATATATCTACACCGATTTCAAATTTCATGATGAGCAAGAACAATTGTCCCCGAGTGATCGTTGTTTCCTTATTCACGTTTTTTCCAACTCCTAGAGAACTTCTGCTGATTCAGCCGCTGCGGGCGGGCATCATGAGGACGCCCGCGAAGCGCCCAAATGGGAAATCGAATCCATACATCCTTCATGTCAGCTAAGCGGAAAGGGGCCACTGGAGCAAAATAAGGCGATCCGAAGTTTTCCATCTTACATAGGTGAATGGTTAGAATCACCAGACCAAATGCGATGCCGATATATCCAAAAAGCGCTGCTCCGATCATCATTGGAAAGCGGAGAATACGGACTGCCGAACTCATCTCATGGGAAGGCACCAAAAACGAGGAGATAGCAGTTAGGGATACCACAATAATCATTGTATAGGATACAAGCCCCGCACGAACGATAGCATCTCCGATAACCAAACCGCCAACGATGCCGATGGTCTGGCCCACTCGGCTGGGAAGTCGAACCCCGGCTTCTCTTAATACTTCAAAGATCAGTTCAAGCAACATTGCCTCTACAAGTGCAGGAAAGGGGATGTTCTGCAATGATTTCTTGATTGTGTGTGCCAGCTCGATCGGTAAAATGGCGGAGTGAAAAGAGATGGTTGCAATATAAACAGCAGGTAATGTAAAAGCAATGACAAAACTCATCATGCGAATTAACCTTAAAAAAGAACTGACAATCCAGCGACCATGATAATCATCCGGACTTTGATAAAAAGCAAAAAACGTAACTGGAGCAATAAGAGCTGACGGACTTCCTTCGGCAAGTATGGCGACGCGTCCTTCCATCAAGTTGGCAATAACCCGGTCAGGTCTTTCTGTATTGAGCTGCTGGGGAAACAGTGAGAAGGGGTTATCCTCCACAAACTCTTCAATAAAGCCTGGAGCGAGCACCATATCTGAAGATATGGATGTGATTCGCTCTTCTACTTCGTTCACTAACTCCGGATTGGCCAAGTCCTGAAGATATACAACTGCAATTTTGGTATGTGTCTTCTCGCCGACATTAAAATATCGAACGATTAAAGATGGACTGATAATTTGTCTGCGGATCAGATTCAAATTAACCGAAAGCTGCTCTACGAATCCATTGTGCGGACCTCGAATAACACCTTCGTTTTCCGGTTCGGTTGTGCTACGGACATACATTTTCTCGGTAGAAAGAATGTAAAACTCCGGGTACCCATCGATTATGTAAAGACATTTCCCTTGAATAAGTGAGTCTATTCCACGTTGCAGATCCGTATCTTTTCGACTTTCTAATGTGGTGAACGATGGATAGATTTTCGAATGGGCTTGCTCATTTAGTGCGGTTAAGACATGTGTTTGAATGATCTCTTGATCTACAAGTGAATCGATATAGAGAAGCACACTCTGTACGCCATTGAGTAGAAGCAATTGTTGTTTCAAATCGTCCGTATTATAAAGGGACTGTTCTACGTAAGAAATATTCTTTTTTAATTCAGAGAATGCCTGATTGGTTGGGTTCATTGATCCACCTCTTTATCAAATGCGACATGGATTATATTGTGCAAAATCAAGATAATTATTCAAAAGAGGCTTTTTATTCAAGAACTTATCACCAAACATTGAAAAATAGTTGCACTAAAATCCATAATTTACAATTCAATTAGAAACTTTTTCCTAAATCTAGCGTCTAATACTATGACTTTTAGAGGGGATCTAAATAAATGACTAGAGAGTAGAAGGAGCCAAAGACAACGCATGAATATGAAGAAGAAATTATCCATTTTTACCGCTTTAGCTGTTTTTCAAGCATTTGCAGTTGGTTCTGTGAATGCGCAATCAGCACCACAAGGTGACACCGCGTCAGTAAACACGGCCAATGTAGAATCAGTTGAGGTGTTAAAGCAAGAGCAGCCGATTGCAGAGCGTGAAGTGAAGACGGAGAGCAATAACAAATCTATCACTACTCCGCCCACTGAAGCCAAGGACACTCAAACCTCAACCGGCACTGAGGCAACACCTAAAACAGATAGCGAGAAACCTGCATTGGATGGGGGAGAGACCACTACTAATGAAACGGGTACAAAACCTGTAGTTCAAGAGGGAACCCCTGAGAAGGTTGAAACGCCAGCTACGCCTGCTCAGATAGAGCAACCATCCGTTGATGGGACGTCTCCTGCAGTAGCAGGTGGGAATCTGACGTTGTACATGAATAGCAACAAAATGGAGCAAGATGGAAAAACGTATCTTGCGGGCCAGCCAATGGCTGTAAAAAACGGTGTATCCTATGTTGCAATTCGTGCACTGGTTGACCGTGTGGGATACGGCGTCAAATACGATAACAAAACCAAGGAAACCATCATTATTAGTGGTGACGATGAACTCCGATTCAAGACGAACAGCAAAGACTATACGGTAAATGGAGAGACCAGAACGATGAAAGGCCCTGCGTATCAGCAAAAAAATACGTTCATGGTGCCGTTAACTTCCATTACTCAAGCTCTGAACATCACCTATAAAGTGAATCAGTCGGCTAAAACGGTTGTGTTGAATCTGAATACAAAACCTGTTGCAAGCTTTACCATTTCCCAAAAGGAGATCTTTGTGGGAGATCAAGTGGACTACGTGACTTCTTCCAGTTCACCTAATGGAATGGATATCGTTGACGAACGCTGGACAGGGCGCCAGGATTCATTCGATCAAGCAGGTACATATACGATTTCATATCAAGTACAGGATTCCAATGGTCAATGGAGTGATCCCTATTCAACTACGATTGAAGTTTTGGCTCCTAATCTTCCTCCTGTAGCTATGTTCGCCACGGATAAAGAACAATATAAAATGGGCGAAAAAATAACATACACAGACCAAAGCACAGATGATGAAAATAATATTGTTAAAGCAGTATGGGAGAACAATTCACTTGCGTTCTTTGAACCGGGTCCAAAAACGGTGACACTTACGGTTACTGACAATCACGGCGCTACGAACACGTATTCCAAAGTCATTACCATAACGAATGAGACCTTATATTCATTTACCGACTTCAATTTACTTTTCACGCCGGTAGGACAGAAATTCACCTTTAACGGCGGCGAAGTGACTACGATGGAGAAAGTCCCGTATACGTACATGGATGAGCCAAGTTTGCTGATCCGCAGTAACAGTCCGGAAACTGTGAATACGGAAGGCATTGTATATAAAGAATCATCTTCGGGGCAGACCCGTTTCATGATTCACCACGTGAACAATACAGGCAAAAGAGTAAAAATGTATGTGATTGCAACCAATAACAATCCAAATCCGGCAGTATTTGAACAACAGAATATGGGCTTTGCTGGCCCTACACCGTATGCTACCGTAGCTGGGAAATTGTCTATTGATAAATGGTTCAAGTCGATTCAGACTGGAGCGGATCAAAAGAAAGAGTACCTTCAACCTGGGGAAAGCAAACTGATTTTGACAGAACTTAATAAAACGCCAATGAAAGAAGGACAAGTCATTTCTCTCTATTCGGACGCTTATAGTGATTATTCCCTAGACTATAACGTTATCCTGGTGGAAGAAAATAAAGATCCGTTTGAGGCTCTGCCATTGTTACCTGTGCTTGATCGTGACGGAGTACACAACCGTGGTACGTACCCGAATGCGACTCGCATTATAAAGTACGATGAGCACGTGGGAATCAAACCTGCCCGTCTGCCACTTGGTGACAATTCAAGCGATCCCAATCTGGTAGGAACAGATCCGATGGCTTACACAGACGCATCCAATGCGGGTAATTTCGGCGTATTGTACAAAATCACGCTGACCAATGTTGCACCGCGTACACTTATCTCCTTTAACCCTCGTGGAGGGAAGTACTCCGGAGTAGCTCTGGTGAACAATCAGTTGGTATCAATTGCCGAAGGTAACGTTGCGGTTGCCAATTCAAGTGAACAAAGCGTGCTTTACCGCACCGGTTCAACTGGAGAGAGCGTAACCATTCTATTCTCTGCCGCACCAGGAAGCAACCTGCCGGTGAATCTGCTCTTTACACCACTCCCATCGGAGAAGTAATCTAGTTGTCTCTTATAACGAATAGTTTGAGTGGCGCGTTAATCATCGACAGAAAAGACTCCGTATGGAGTCTTTTCTTTTCACTACTTATTTCTACTAAGGAGGAATCAAATTCCGATGAATGTAGTCGTCAAGTTGATACGTGAATTCAAAGAGCGGGATACCCGGCGTTTGTTGAAAGATTATCGAGACAGAGTGGGGCTTATCAGGAAACGGAATTTGGAAGTTTGGGATGATCAGCACCTGCAAGCGGAATCCCTTCGGCTGCAAGAAGAAGCAAGATCAGGCACGCCTTTGGATGAGCTGCTTGTTGATGCTTATGCTCTAGTCTGCGAGGTTGCGAAGAGAACACTCGGATTACAGCCTTACGATGTGCAAATTATGGCTGCGATTGCTTTGCACGAGAGATTTTTGATCGAGCAGCATACCGGTGAAGGAAAAACACTCTCTGCTGTTATGCCTGTTTATCTCAATGCTTTGACAGGCAAAGGTGTTCATGTGCTTACTTTTAACGACTACTTGGCAAATCGAGATGCGGAGTGGATGGGCCCGATCTATCGCTTCCTCGGGTTAACGGTAAGCTCGGTTCAATCGGGCATGAGCCTGTTCGAGAAACGGGAAGCTTACGCCAAGGATATAACCTATGTTACGGCTAAAGAAGCAGGGTTCGATTATTTGCGTGACACAATAACATTCAATGAGGCTGATACCGTACACCGTCCTTTCCACTACGTCATCGTCGACGAAGCGGATTCGCTGCTTCTTGATGAAGCGCGGGTGCCACTAGTCATTAGTGGCGATTCGAGTGCTTCCAAAAGTGACGGCAATCTTTTCGCAGAAGTGGCCCGGCAGCTGCAGCCAGGTGAGCATTACGATTTTGACGAGTTCCAACGGAACGTTTACTTGAATGAAGCCGGTGCTGCAAAAGCGGAGTTGCTGCTGGGATGCGGCAATTTGTACGATAGCCATAACAGTCATTGGTTAACGTCATTGAATTGTGCGCTGCATGTGGAATCGTTATTTAAAAAAGACGTCGATTATATCGTCCGGGACGGTGTAATTGAGCTAATCGAAGAACACACCGGCCGTGTGGCCGAGAACAGATATTTGCCGGACGGGCTGCAAGCTGCGCTGGTGGCAAAAGAAGGGTTGCAGTGGAAGGCCGGCGGGAGAATTCTCGGCACGATCACGATTCAACATTTCATTAGCCTGTATTCGGGCATTTGCGGAATGACGGCTACGGCACACGCTTCAGCAATGGAATTTGAGGATATCTATGCGTTACAGGTTGTGCAAATCCCGCCAAACCAGCCAAACATACGGACCGACCACCAGCACCGAATTTACACCCATAAAGAAGCCAAATATAAGGCGCTTGTACAAGAAATCTCTTCCGTCCATAGGATGGGACGCCCCATTCTTATTGGTACGTCAAGCGTCGAGGAATCTGATATGCTAGCGGAGGAGCTTGCCGCTGCTGGCGTACCTTGCCAGGTTCTGAATGCAAAAAACGATGCAAAAGAAGCCGAAATCATCACTAAAGCGGGAGAAATAGGCGCGGTAACGGTATCTACGAATATGGCAGGGCGCGGCGTCGACATTCGTCTCGGCGGCGGTAATCCCGCACAGGCAGAAGTGGTTGCCAAACTGGGCGGATTATACGTGATAGGTACATATGTGAACGAAAGCATGCGAATTGACGACCAGTTGCGCGGACGTTCCGGCCGCCAAGGTGACCCTGGAGCTTCCGTATTTTATATTAGCCTGGAAGACGAGTTGATGCTTCGGTTTGGCATTCATAAACTGTTTCGCGCTCCCAATCAGGACGAGTTTCTTGATGATCCGGCGCTCCACAGCAAAATCGAGCATATTCAGCGCGTTATTATAGGCCAAAACTTCGATATTCAGCGGGAATTGAACTGTTATTCGGATATGGTGGAGGATCAGAGGCGAATTCTATACGAAGAACGGCTCGGAATTTTGAAAGCTGAGAGACTGATGAGTCCATCGGAGCGGCGTGTACGGCTTTTTTATATCGACGAGTTCTGGGCTGACCATCTGGCATTTGTTTCTTACATTCGTGAAAGCATTCATCTCGAGAGCATTACCAGTCGCAACCCAATCGACGAGTTTCATACGCAAATCACCCAAGCATTCGAGCAAATTCCGGCTAAAATAGATCATGAATCGGCGAATATGCTTAGAAAACTCGGAGGTTCGAATGATCCCGAGAAATGGGAACAGTTCGGTCTGAAGAGTCCTATTTCGACTCGAACCTATATGATCAACGATCAATACAGCCAAGATAAACGCAGCTCATGGACCGGAACGACGGTATTTGCTTTTTGGGGCAGTAAGATTTTGAAGCTATTACTGAAGCCAGTATATAGGATGTCAAAATAGTGATGGGAGCGTGACGATCGATGAACAATAGAGAACGGTTTTCGAGCCGGGTCGATTCGTATTTGAAATACCGCCCGAGTTATCCAAAAGAGGCTATTGACTATTTGTACGACATCGTTGGTTTACGTGTGAACAGTAATATAGCAGACATCGGTTCAGGTACTGGCATCATCTCAAAACTACTTCTGGAACGCGGAAGCTATGTAATCGCGGTGGAGCCAAATCAGGCAATGCGGGAAGCCGCCGAGCAAATGTTAGAAAGTAATCCGAAATTTCAGAGTACATCAGGTTCTGCAGAATCTACAGGATTACCTGATCAGTCGGTTGATTTTATTGTCTGCGCTCAGGCATTTCACTGGTTTGATCGCTCCGCAGCCCAAATCGAGTTTCGCAGAATTCTACAGCCGGGTGGGAAAGTAATACTCATCTGGAATTCACGTCTTACTAACGGTACTCCATTTCGTGAAGAGTACAATCAACTGCTCCATACATATGGAACCGACTACGAAAAAGTTAATCATAAAAATATTTCTCAGGCGATATTGCTCTCTTTTTTCAAGGAAGGTTCAATGCATGAAATGCGATTCAAAATGAGTCAGGAGTTCGATTTCGAGGGATTGAAGGGCCGGTTGTTATCATCTTCTTACAGCCCTGTACCCGGGCATGCAAATTACGATCCAATGATGACAGAACTACGGAATTTATTTGATAAGAATAATCAAAATGGTCTTGTTGAATTCGATTATGAAACTGAGATTTTTTGGGGAGAAGTATAAATACGGCATTTGAAAGTCGCTATTATAGCGGCTTTTTTTTATTTTAGTAGAACAGTTCTTGTCTCACCTGACGGGATTAGCTGTTGGAACGAGCCAGGCACACTTCCTTAAAATCTTATAAGAAATTCTTGATATTTCAGAAATTTATCCGATAGGCGGGTGCTATTATACAAATACAAACAAAGACGAGGTGATGAAATGCAAGCAAAGTTGGCAGCGGACGCCATTCCCATCTCCAAAAAGCGAAAGACATGGATAAGGACGATACAAAAGCACAAAGTGATGTATGCTCTCTTATTACCAGCCTTAATTTACTTTGCGGTATTCAAATACATTCCTATGGCGGGAATCATGATTGCTTTTAAAAACTACAACCTGGCTTTGGGACTATGGGATAGCCCATGGGTAGGATTCAAAAATTTTACGGATTTTATGAACGGCGTTTATTTCTGGGACATCATGAAAAATACGATCATCATATCGCTGTATAAGCTATTGTTCGGTTTCTCCGCGCCCATCGTGCTGGCTTTACTCCTTAATGAAGTGTATAGCCAATGGTTTAAGAAAATCGTGCAGACAATCACTTATTTACCTCATTTTCTGTCATGGGTCATTGTTTATGGAATTATGGTCGCATTACTAGCCCCAGGCGATGGTCTCTTTAACATGATTATGAAAGATTTTGGTTTTGAACCCATCTCGTTTCTAACGGAACCTGCCTGGGGCAGATTGCTGATCATCTTATCTGAAGTATGGAAGGATATTGGATGGGGAGCAATATTGTACCTTGCCGCCTTGGCAGGAATCGATCCAAGCTTATATGAAGCGGCTCGAATGGATGGGGCATCCAAATGGAGACAGCTATGGCATATCACGTTACCCGGTATTCGTGGCGTCATTATTCTGATGCTGATTCTTAAATTAAGCCATATCCTGGATGCGGGTTTTGACCAAATATTCATGTTTGCCAACACCTTTAACCAGGAGAAGATCGACATTATCGACACATGGGTATACCGGGAAGGGTTGGAGCGTCTTAAGATTGGCTTGGCTACTGCTGTAGGATTGTTTAAAGCTGTCATCGGATTTGCTTTAGTGTTGGCAGCGAATAAGCTCGCCAAAAAATTCGATGGGCAAATCTGGTGAGGTGGTCTTTAGAATGATCCATATGACAATCGGGGAAAAAGTCTGGCAAACCGTCGTTTATGTAGTTCTTATTATATTATCCCTACTGTGCGTGCTACCCTTTATATATGTGGTTGCTGTCTCCGTAACACCAGAATCGGAAGTATTAAGAAGAGGGATTGTGATTATACCAGAATCCTTTACCTTTCTGGCCTATAAAGAAGTATTCATTTCTCATGGGATCTGGCAGGCGTATAAAATTACGTTATTTCGAACAATTGTAGGCACTGCGTTAAATGTGTTTTTTACGGTGATCGCGGCCTACCCGTTATCCAAAAAATATTTGCCCGGAAGAAGTCCGTTTTTACTCTTCATTGTGTTTACCATGATGTTCAGTGGGGGATTAATTCCGACTTATTTACTAATCCGCTCTTTGGGATTGTTAAACAGTCCTTGGGTATTGATTATTCCAAATCTCATTAGTGCATTTAATCTGGTGATCATCAAAGGTTTTTTTGAACAATTACCTGGTGAAATTGAGGAATCAGCGAGGGTAGACGGTGCCAGTGAACTTCAGACGTTATGGCGGATCATTTTACCCCTGTCCTTACCCGTCCTGTCCACCATTTCCTTATTTTACGCAGTCGGGCATTGGAACAGTTATTTTGATGCCATTGTATATATCAATGATTCCAACTACATGCCACTTCAAGTGATTTTGCGCAACATTCTGCTTAACGTTGCAACGCAAAGCGCTGATTCACTCGCCAATTCCGGGGCTGTCAGTACGTTCGCTGTGCAGATGGCTACAGTTGTTGTAACTACAGTCCCGATATTGATCGTTTATCCATTTTTGCAAAAGCATTTTACCAAAGGTGTACTCCTGGGATCTGTTAAAGGATAAAAGGTGTTCCAACCTAACTTATTACGGGGAAACCGTGATAATATACAAGCAAAGGAGAGGTCAATATGCAGCGTAAAAAGATTTCATTTGCTATTCTGTCGGCAATCTTAGGACTTGGAACGCTATTGTCAGGATGTGGGGGAAATGAAGAAATTACATCGACAACTTCGGGTAATTCGCAAGGCCAGTCTGGCCAGTTTGCAACCAAAATGAAAATCTCAATGTTTAACCAAGGCACTTTTAATGCTGCTGCTCCGGTACCTCCACGTGATGAAGATATTCAACGCCAAATGTTGGAAGAAGAGATGAACATCGACTTGGATATGATGATTCCTCAAGCGGGTCAAGCAACAACCAAACTGAATACACTTATTGCAGGCGGGGATATTCCTGACTTGATCTTCTTGAAGAGTCGTGCTGATCTTGCGCAATATTACGACCAAGGTGTTCTTGCAGATTTGACACCGTATCTTGATCAGTTTCCTGAACTACAGAAGCGATTTGGCACCGACTCATGGGAGGCAATGTCCTATCAAGGAAAAACGATTGGAGTTCCAGGCTATGATAATGTAAACGGTATCAGTCGAAGCTTCTTCATCCGCAACGATTGGCTGAAAAAGCTAAATATGGAGGTACCAACGACACCTGACGAGTTGTTCGAAGTTATGAAAGCCTTTACAGAGAAAGATCCGGACGGTAATGGCAAAAACGATACGTACGGATTCATCGGCGGTATGAATAAAGAAGGCAATCTGCAAACCTACGGTTTTGATAGCTTGATGTGGATGTTTGGCGTTAATCCTCCTTCGGCCGTTGAGATAAAAGATAACGAACCGGTATTTCTGTTTATCGATCCCAAAATGAAAGAAGCCCTTGCTTACATTAATAAAATGATGGCAGCCAAAGTGGTAGACCCGGACTGGGTGACGATGAATTCGCCTGATTTGTTGGACCAAAAGATGTTTAAGGGTAAAGTTGGCTTCATGATCAGAGATGCTCGCAGACTGGAACCGGATTATCAACAGAAAATGAAAGAAATTAGTGGAGAGGTGCCGGAATGGATCGTTATTCCTCCGATGAAAGGTCCTTACGGAGATCAAATTGTAGAGAGAAAATCATTCCAGGGCAATTCATGGGCCATATCCGCAAAAGCGGACGAGGACAAAATCATTCGGATCTTATCCATGCTGAATTATCTCTTTACGGATGAAGAAGCCTATCCGAACTTTGCATACGGAATTAAAGGCATCCATTGGGATGTCGTAGACGGCAAGATCAAGAATAAAACCTCCGAGTTATCAAAGGAAATGAAAGAGAAGTACCTGTGGGTCGATCATTATAGAATGCCACGCCGTGGTGATGATGCGGAGTACTTCAGTTTCCAAAATCCGAAGACAGCGGAAGCTTTCAAGGACAATCAGCAATATGTGGGGCCAACGTTGCCCGGAAATTTATTGACCCCTGACCCAAGCGATACCTTGGATGCTGACCGCACACGTTTCATTAATGAAAGCTTGGTTAAGTTTATGACGGGCAAAGAGCCTCTTTCCAACTGGGACAATTTCCTCCAGACGCTGGATACCAAGTTTGACATGCAGAAATATAAGGAAACAGCAATCCAGCAATTTAAAGAAGCCGGCCTTATCAAGTAAAAATAAATGAAGAGAGAGTGGCTATTCGTAGCCCCTCTCTTTATTAGCATATGCTATTCTTAGTTTAAAACGGAACTAAAAGGAAGATGATGGATGCGAAGAAGAATCAGCTTGCCTTTAAAATTATTTTTTATCGTGTTTGCCTTTGTATTAGGCTGCATCTTCTTGATAAGCCAATTGTCTTATCGCTATGTCCAAAAGGAAATAAGAACCAATGACATTTTTTACACCAATCAAATATTAGACAAGGTAGACCAGTATTTCACCGTTAATTTTTCCTCCTTCCAGACGATTCTCTTCTCAGTTGAAACATCAGTGAAAGCCAACATTAACAATACCGAAGTGATTAAAAAGCAATTAAGGGAGCTGTATGAACTCAACAGTATTTATGTCAGTAATATTTATTTGATCAAAAACGATTTATCCATTCTGGGTGGAAGTACACCTACTCGAATATTCGATGAACCTTTATCTGAAAGAGCACCTTTATTTGATGCGGCTGACAAGAATAGAAGGACTACCTTTGTTAGTGAACCTTACAAATCGAAGTATTCCGGCTGGACCGTTACGATGGTTCGATATCTGAACGGTGCTCCGTTTCCTATGGCCATTGCGGTTGATTTGGATCTAAATGCCATTGAAGAAACCTTATTCAAGATTAATAAACAGGAACAAATGAATCTGGCTCTGATCACTGCGTCAGGTAAGATCATTGCCGGATTTTCTGAAAATAAAGGACCTCTGAATATTCAAGATCATTCTTTTTCGATCGGGGAGACGTCAGCGGAAGAAATTCTGGATACAACAGAAACAAACCTTCAACTGTATACCAACGATGGTACTCCGGTCTCCCTTTTGAAAAAACCAACGGAGAAATTCAACTGGACCATCATCTCGATCAACGATGAATCACGCTTAAAAGCAGCGTTGTCCAGATTGGAAACCTATTATATCGAGCTTCTCGCTGCAGGTCTTCTTTTAAGTTTGTTCATTTCTTTTTTGGTTGCCAAATATATAAGAAAACCACTTTATACGCTCAAAACAAAAATGAAGCAGGTGGAACAAGGTATCCTCACAACGACAATAACGATTAATCGAAACGATGAGTTTGGTGATCTTTCACGAGCATTCGATCGTATGCTTCAGCAGATTGTTGAACTGATTCGCCGAGCCGAGCTTCATAATGAACTTGAGCGGAAGCTGGAAATCCAGGTGTTACAGTCTCAAATAAACCCACATTTTCTGTATAACACACTTGGTTCAATCAGCAATGTGATACGTCTCGGACAAATAGAGAAAGTAGATGTGGTGATCGGGTCGCTTATTTCATTATTGGAGTACGGGATAGACGATGCTTCTGAGAAGGTTTCCCTACGCCAGGAATTACGCAATGTAGCGGACTATATCGAGATCCAGAACATTCGGTATAACCGAAACTTCAACTTGATTGAAGATATCGAAGCAGGGTTAATGGATTTTCCGGTTTTCCGAATGCTGCTGCAACCTCTTGTGGAGAATAGTATCTTCCATGGTTATAACGGTGGGGCAATTGAGGGCCCTATTACGATTCATGCCTACAGGGAGGGTGGCATCGTCATCATCGAAGTTGTTGACCAAGGTGAGGGAATTCCGGCTGATAAAATAAAACATATTTTAATCTCAGAACCGAGTGAAGAGGAAGTGAAAAGAAAAAGAATTGGGCTGAATAATATTCAGGGTCGAATAAGACTTCACTACGGAGATCAATTCGGGCTGGATATCATAAGCATACCTAAGGAAATAACCCGTATACGCGCTGTATTCCCGGCAGAATTGCCAAAAGGAGATGCATAATGGGGAAAGAATATACCTGCTTCATTGTTGACGATGAAGACCTGATTATTCAACGATTGGAATTGTTCTTTAGTGAGCTCTCCCATAGAGATAAACGATTTGTTCTAGTGGGCAAAGCGAATAATGGGTTGAATGGGATCGAGGAAATCATAAAACTTAAGCCAGATATCGTCATATCCGATATTGTAATGCCGCGAATGGATGGCATCTCCATGATTGAGCAGCTCAAGGCGGAGCTCCCCCATACCCAATACATACTGTTAACCGCCTATTCATCCTTCGAATACGCTCAGCGAGCGATTCAAGCCAACGTATTGGAGTACATTGTAAAGGTTCCGCTGCGGGAAGCCGATTTGAATCGAGCGTTGGATAAGGCAGCCGGAATTTTAAATGAGTTTGAGAAAAAAGAGGCAGAGTTTCACTCGTTAAACGTATCCGTACATGAAAATAAATATAGAGTCCGCAAGCAATTTTTTAACGAATTGATCCGAGGTGAAATTCCTTCTCATCGAGCATCGGATTTTGCCAATCGCATGCAGTTTCATTTCTTTCAAGCCAACTATTGCTGCTTCATCGTTGAGATGAATACGTATGAAAGTTTCCGCAACGAATACGCGGCCGCAGATCAAAACATCTTGAAGTATGCGATTACAAATATCATCGAAGAAACGGTGATGAGTGGTGGCAGCGGCGTAGCTGCAGATCTGTCCGATAATTGTTTTATTGGCTTTTTATCCTGGGAAAATAACCGCAGTGATATGGAAACGGAATATGCTTGCCTATCCTTGGGAGGGCAAATCATCTCTCATTTGCATCAATATTTGAATAAAAGGGTATCTGTCGCTTTTGGTGGTCCACACCGAGGCTGGGAATCGATCAAACAGGCGTATACAGAAGCTAAAAATGTGAGTGAGGATTTCTATTATCATACCGAAAAAGTCGTAAAAACTCCGATGCATCGGTTCCAGTACCATAATGACAAAAAAGCAGACTTTGAGCAGAAACTGGCTGATTTTCTTAAACGGATGAAACGAAAGATTTCCAAGGAAGAGCTGGACAATGCACTTGCCGATCTGTCGCAGTTTGTTTCGGACCATAAAATCCACAAGTCTATCATGGCGCCAATGATTAGAGACTTGTACAGGGACATTACCGCAAAGTTTAAATCGGGGAACAAGATGACCACGGAAGTTCCAGAATTCCCTATGGAATTTATGGCATTTCAAGAGCAACTCGCTTATATTGGCGACTTCACATTTGAATACGTGCACGCGGGCCAACTGTTACATCGTGCAGAAATTATGAGTGCTATGCATTTTATAGAGACAAACTTGAAACAACGTTTAACGTTGGAGGCCATTGCGGAGGAAGTGAATTTAGCGCCATCGTATTTTAGCAGCTTATTCAAAAAAACAATGAACGAAGGCGTGATCAGCTACATCAACCGTAAAAAAATCCATCTCGCTCTCGAGTTGTTAAATGTGAAGGATTATTCTTTATTGGAATTGTGCGAGGAAGTAGGCATCGTCAATGAAGGTTACTTTTGCAAACTTTTTAAAGAATATACGGGGGATACACCTAAGCAGTATCGGATAAAAATGACACGGTAGGAATCCAACTAAGGATGCAAAAAATGTATGATTTTTTCGCGAAATCCTGTAAAAAAAAACGGACCAAAACCATTACCATGATAGGAGTATCTAATCATGGAGGTTATCAAAATGGAGCTTATGAAAGCAGATGTAACCGTCATAGGTGGAGGAATTGCCGGGATATGTGCTGCCATTGCTGCCGCACGCCAAGGGCTACAGGTTTCACTTATTAATGATCGGCCGGTGCTTGGGGGAAATGCGAGCAGCGAGGTCAGAGTTCATATCAACGGGTCGGCATATCTCGGAAACAGTCCATCCTATTATGCTCGCGAAGGCGGATTGGTGGAAGAACTCAAGCTGAAGATCTTTCATTATAATCCGTTATACAACAAAAAACTTATGCTTTCACTTTCGGATACGGTCTTGCTTGACATGGTTTATGATGAGCCCAACATTTCTCTATTTCTGAATACATGTGTGCATGAAACGGGCATGGAGAACGGCAGAATCAAATGGGTGGAGGGCCTTCAATTGGCTTCCGAAAGAAAATTTCGTTTTGAAAGCCCTACCTATATCGATTGCTCCGGGGATGGAATTGTTGGGTACCAAGCAGGTGCTCACTTCCGATGGGGAAGAGAGGCGAAGCATGAATACCAGGAGGAGCTCGCTCCAGAAGTGGCGGATCATTACACCATGGGTGATACGATTCTGTTTCAAGCCCGTGACGTAAACTATCTCGTTCCTTACAAAAGGCCAGGCTTTGCGTATGATATTACGAAGTTGGAATTTTTCGATAGTATCAGAAAAGGATTAAACCATCGGTCTTTTCCAAGGAAAATCAACGGGCTTGGCGGATTGTGGTGGCTGGAATACGGCGGACATATGGATATTATCAAGAATAATGAAGACATCGCCTTGGAACTGCGGAAATTGGTGTACGGGATATGGGATTATATCAAAAATAGCGGTGAGTTTGATGATGTAGACAATCTCATCCTGGATTATGTATGCCCGATTCCGGGAAAGCGGGAGTCGAGACGTTTTATAGGGGAACACATGCTGTCTCAGAACGATCTTACAGCAAAGCCTCATTTCGAAGATGCGGTATCCGTGGGAGGCTGGTATATGGATCTGCATGCGAATAAAGGCATCTACGATGAGGGGCCGGCTACAGCGTGGAATTTTGTGCCGGGATTGTATAATATCCCGTTCCGCAGCTTATTTTCACGCAATATTCCTAATCTCATGTTCGCTGGCCGTAATATAAGCGCTACTCATGTGGCTTTTGGGTCTACAAGGGTCATGGCAACCTGTGGTTGTATGGGGCAGGCGGTAGGAACGGCTGCTGTATTATGCGCAAAATATGAGACAGACCCCGCATCCATAGTCAATGCCCATATGGGTGAGCTTCAGGCGCAGCTGCTTCGAGACGGGCAAACGATTGTAGGGCTTCAAGAGCCGTTAGATCCTTATTTCGCAGACGGCTTAACGATTCGTGCCTCGTCTCAGCGAAGCTATGAACAACTTCATCCAACCGAAGAGGTCTCCTTGGAGAAAGCACTATGTTTGGTCTTGCCGATTCAGACATCTGTGGTTGAGAGTGTGCAGATCAAAATTAAAAATAGATCCGAGCATTCGGAAACGTTGCAAGTGAAGCTGTATGGCGGTGATCGGAAGGAAAACTATATTCCCACCAGCGAGCTGAAGGGCTACAACTTGGTGATTTCAGCGGGTCACGATGACTGGATTACACTGGACCTCAGCTGTAAGAAACCAGAAGACGACAAAATCTACATCGTATTGGAAGGTACGGCGGACCTCACTGTACACAGCAATGAAGAGAAAATGACTGGAGCGGTTAGCTTCCTTTATAGACCGGAAGAGCCATCCAAGCTGAAGAAACTTAATAAGAGCATTTGCTTCAAAGACCTGATACCATCCCAGGATATGTATAATCCCGCAAATGTCGTCAACGGTTTTTCCAGACCTTATGGTTTGCCGAACAGCTGGATTTCGGAACGTACGGAAGGACGGGAATGGTTGGAATTTGGTTTTGCAAGCCCTAAAAATCTGGATGAAATCCATCTTGTTTTTAATTCGCAGCTGAATTTGGAACATTTCGACGATCCGATCGAGCCACTGATCCAAGATTATGATGTGACCTTAACCTTAGAAGACGGAACCAAAAGCGAAATTAAAGTCCGCGGGAATTATCTTTCGTTGAATAAACATCAAGTGTTTGCAAAAGGTGTAACCCAAATCCGGTTTGATTTCTGTGCAACGTATGGTTCATCTTATTATGAAGTGTTTGCTGTAAAATTTTTTGCTCCTAAAAACGCTAAGTGAGGGCGGGTGAAGTCGAGATGAAGGAATTTTTTCCTCGAAGAGGGCTGCCTAATGTCATTCAAAAGTTGGAAAATGAGGAACCCGTAACCATCGTTTATTTTGGCGGCAGTAATACACGTTCGGCAGGATACAGGATCATGACGGCGGAGTGGTTGCGGGAGCAATATCCCCATGCCGATATCCGCGCTGTGAACGCAGGCATTGATGGGACAGGATCGGACCTCGGCTGCGCCCGTTTGGAGACAGATGTACTGCGTCATCAGCCTGATCTTGTGTTTGTTGAATTTGTTGGCAACGATGGAGGAGTTCCCGAATCCAAAGCGCGGATCGAAGGCATTGTCCGACAGATTCGCAAGCACAGCCGGTTCACCGATATGCTGTTTGTGTATACGATCAAGGAGCGGGACTTGAACTTATTTCAATCCGGCGAATACCAGAAGGGCGCTCTTATGCAAGAGGAAGTCGCCGACTATTACGGCATTCCTTCGATTCATCTGGGCGTGGCGGTCAGTCAATTGGTTTTGGATGGAAAGCTCATTTTCACCTCAAGTGCAGATGTGTCCATTCCCGGTGCCGTTATTTTTACACATGATTCGATCCATCCAACAATTCCCGAAGGACACCAGATTTACACAGACACCATCATTCGGTCGTTTGAGAAAATGAGCAAACTTCGAGATCACGTGGGAAAAGTAGAACATCATTTGCCACAAGACACTTTGGTACCAGCCAATCCTTGGGAGTATGCAACCATGCTGCCACTGGATCATCTTACTCATTTTTCACCAGGATGGTCTTACATGACCCCTGATGATTTTCCTTTAGTGCGCGAGTATGATTGGTTGTTCCCCGGTCTGTGGCGAGCAGTTGATCCCGGAGAGACGGTCACAGTGCAGTTTGAGGGAACACACATCGGCTTATTTGATATCGGGGGGCCGGATTCTGGCCGATTGAAGGTGTCGGTGGATGGAAGGGAACCCTTTCTTATCGATCGATTCACACCCTATAACGATCATAATCGAAATCAATATGTTTTCTTGCCAGAGCTACCAAATGGGAAACATACCGTTCGCTTCGAGATCGATCACGAGAAAACTGACAAAGCGGCCGTGTTTGAGGCAAGTGGCAATGAACGAAGTATGGAACATGTTCGGCAGCATCCTGCTTGGTATGATCAAACGGTCATTCAGCTTGGAAAGTTGTTATTGGTGCAGCCCCCATTATAATTAATTGGTTCACTTAGAACAACTGGAAGACCTATATTCTATTTGACTGCAACTGAGCAATCAATTAGGATGTAGGTCTCTTTTTTTACTTTACTTAAAATCGTATAAGAAATTCTTAAAATGAAAGAAATTTCACCGTGACGTAACATGCTAAGATGAAAACGACAGAACGGGATTTAGGCAGAAGGATAAAATTAAGTGCTTTTTTACGATCATTCGAGCAAAAGGCAATGCATTTATGGGAGCGTTATCATTACGAGGAGAGGCTGTGAATTGTATGGTCAAAAGGAAGCTGTTTTTTTTCATCGTTTTCATGTTGACGATCATAGTTCCTTTCAGCCTGATCGGAATAAGGGCCGCTTACGCGGAGACCTTACCTTATCAGACCATTATCATCGATGACGGTAGCATTAAGATCAATGATGTTGTGACACCTGATGCGGGTAACGAGAACAATGGATATTCGGCTCCAAATTGGACTACAAGCACAGGGGTGAAGGGGTATGATCTTTCCAGCACCAAATATACAAGTACAGCAGGCAGAACGATAACATGGAATCCACGCTTGGAAGCAGGAACGGCGAAAATATCGTTCTATAAGCTGGACTGGGCAGATAAAGCAGATAGCAATGTGAAAATTGAGATCGTTCATAATGGAACAACGGATGTAGTCTTTATGGATCTAAGACCCTCATCTGGCGCTCCAGCAGGGTGGGTTGATTTGGGAGAGTACTATTTTTCTGGAGTTGGCGAAGAATTTGTTCAATTGACCCGGTCTACCGGCACCACGAACACGATCCTTACGCGCGCGGATGCGGTCAAGTTCGAAGGGAATATAAAGCAGAAAGAGCCACATAAGACAATTATCATTGATGATGGGAGCCTCACAATTGATAATGTCGTCACTGTTGATTCAGGCAACGTCAGTAACGGGTTCTCCGCTCCTTATTGGACGACAAGTGCAGGAGTGAAGGGATACAATAATTCCAGTTCCAAATTTACAGACGCTGTAGGTAGAAGCATCACCTGGAATCCACGCTTGGAAGCAGGGACGGCGAGAATATCGTTCTATAAGCTGGATTGGGCGGATAAAGCAGATAGTAATGTGAAAATTGAGATTGTTCATAACGGGGTTACGGATGTTAAGTTTATGGATCTTAGACCTTCGTCAGGTCCATCGGTTGGATGGGTGGATCTGGGGGAGTATGAGTTTAGTGGTGATGATAGCGAATTTGTCAGGCTGACTCGAACGCAGCCTTCTACGGGTACAATTATTACGCGGGCTGATGCAGTCAAGTTCGAGGGGAATATCCGTCAACAAGCACCACCGCTCCCCCCGCTAAGAAGCCGTACCTTAGCGAATCTCAGTTACACAGAGAAAGGCAGCATCGAAAATGCTAATTACAAGGCAACCTTTTATGAGGCAGCATGGGATGAAGGTAAATCTATCGTTCGTGACATGTTCTACAAAAACACGGAGACAGGGAACTGGGTTCCAATCAATAATGAATCGGAAAGACTTGAGGAACAATGGGTTTTATTGGACGGGAATGCGGGGAGCCGAACCAATTACTATGATACGATGAACAAACGCTGGATTACATTCGACGGGGTCCATTTTCCCGACAGCCAGACGGCGATATTAACCGATTCTACGCATGGCAATGATTACGATTTTGAAGTGAAGTGGGCCATGGCAGGGGATAAACCCGATGTTTCCTTTGCCTTCACACCTCGCCGCGACGGCAACTACGTGATTGGATACCAGTCCTTCACAACAGAGTCCGCCTCGGGCATCAATGAAGTGTTAAATGGATTCAGGTCACATGCCAAAATGGTAGGTACAGTGGAATCAACAAGCTTGAGAGAGCTGAGCGCTCCGATGAGCCTGGTCGAGAAGAAGGATGGTTCGGGAAATCCATTGACGTATGGCGTATTTGTACCTTCGGAAGAGCTTCCGGTTGAATTTGAACCGACGGGAGGCGTTACGAAACAACGCCTTGGCATGAGCCTGGTAAACAACGAAGGCAGCGTGCAGCCAATCCTGTATGCGCCTCAGTTGGGGAATTATTCACAAATGACGGCTGAAAGTACCTATCAATTTCATATGGGGCTAATCGCTCAAAAAAGCAATCTGTATGAGTCCTACGTGGATATTCTTCGCAATGAATACGATTATTCTGCATACCGGGAAAATGTTTCAAATAAATCGCTTACTGACGCGATGTTTAATATGATTGATCTACTTAAAATTGAGCCGCAAGGGGACGACTCTGTGAATTATGTCCCATCACCCAGCGGGTGGTGGAGCCGTGCCAAGGGTTTTATCGATATCGAAAACGAAGATAGCGTCCGAACAAGCTCAAATGCGGTTCTTTTGGGAGCTTACTATTTGACTGGAGATGACCAGCTATACGATACGAGAGCACTGCCGTCCGTCCAGTATGGCGTATCGCGAAATGGTATCGGTTGGTCGCCAACGCAGAAAAAAGTATACGGTGTGCCTTCGTTATGGAAAATGGCTACTCTGCCGTTCGATGTTTCAAGCGTAGCCGCTGTCAATCAGATGATGGGCACTTCGGCAGGAATTGGTGCACTCGCTCAGGAAGAGTACCTTGTGCGTGACCCGGATCAGAAAGACAGGGGGCCTGTCATTCAACCCCTGATGATGTATCGGATGACTGGAGATGCGAAGTATTTGCAAGCTGCGAAGGATGCAGCCGACAGCTATATCACGCAACATATCGATACGCCTGCATCTGTCGATGTGAGTAAAAATGAGTTCATTTATTATTATAGCAAGCTGTGGATGGAGATCTTGGAGCTATATGAGGAAACGCAGGATCCCAAATACTTGGATGCCGCCTATAAGGAAGCCAAACGGTATGCAACCATGTTTGTTGCTCGTCCAGTTCCTGAAGGTAACGTTACGATTCCTCAGCCGGAGACATATAATTACGCGGAGTCGTTCCATTGGCCGGAAAGTGGTAAATTTCAATATCCTAGGCTTAAGCTTCCCGAAGATATTGCCGGAGGCGTTCAAGCGGAGCGTTGGCTTGTTTCACCGAGCGGACTGACGTTTGAAGCAGGAAGTACAACCGGTTATTATCGGATGAATGCTCAGGAAGCTCCATTCATGCTGAGATTGTCGCTTTATACAGGGGATAAACTGCTGCAGGATATTGCTCATAATGCGGTTATTGGACGATATTCCAGTTATCCAGGTTATTATTATAAAGGCTTCGCCGTTAGCCAACTTGAACCGGACTTTCCTCTGGAAGGCCCAAGCGGGGCTACATCCATCTATTATCACCATATTCCGGGGCAACTCGGGCAAACGATGGATTATTTGATCAGCGAACAATCATTGAAATCAAACGGGAGCATTACGTTTCCTTCCGTTTTTGAAACGAATTTTTTATGGTTCAAATATCACCTTTACGGGAATAAACCAGGTCAATTTTATGGTAACTCCGACGTTTGGCTATGGATGCCCAAGGGGATTATTAAGACCAACCATCCTCAATTGAATTGGATAACGGGTGAGAGCGGGGATAAATTCTACATCGGGTTAAGCAACGCATCTTCAGATGAAGTTCAGACTCCAATTGAATTAAATGAACAAATCATTGGATTCAACCCGGCACAGGATTATACCGTATCGATCATCCGCGACAATGGTACACCAGAGCAAGCAGTTATGAGTGGCGGAATCATTCAAGCTACGGTTTCAGGCAAGGGAATCACTGCGATCATTGTAGAGGGACTTGATATTGATGTACCGCTGCATCAGGTCAGAACGGCAGATACATCGGATGCAAGTTATTTCTTTGATACACACAGTCCAATTGATGCGGTTAAAGGCATGCTGATCGTTAAGCCTGACGAAACGGTTTATGATGCTTATGTGCAGGCCAAAACGACAAAACCAGCGACAATCCATTATTCCTTGGATGGCGGGGCCACGTATACGAGCGTCCCAGATACGATCTATCCGATGGAATGGTCGATACGGGTGAATGATTTATCCCAAACCTTTACGTATTACGTGGAATCGGAGGGGAAACAGACCCGTAAGCGGACACTCTATCTGCCGGATCAGGTATCGGAAACTCCAGTCCAACCCGATGGGCAGGATAGTTCAACCATCATTGTGGATAATACGGAGGCGGAGACAGAAGGCGTCTGGATAAGGGATACGATGGCTAACGATTATTATTATGATAACTATGTGTATGCCAAATCTACGACCGGCACAGCGACAAGCAAAATGAGATGGCGGCCTGAGCTGCCGGAAAGTGTCACTTACAGTGTGTATTACAAGCTTCCACAGATAACTGCAACGAGTGAAAATTGGGCAACAAATGCCTCATTTACCGTTTATCACAGCGGCGGCTCCGAAACGGTGACAGTTGATGAGACAACAGCGAATGGTACTTGGGTGCACCTGGGGGATTATCCTTTTGCTGCAGGCGATAGCGGGTACGTGGAATTAACCAATAAGGCCAACAAATCCAGAGTCGTTGCCGATGCAATCATGTGGGTGGACCCAAACAGGATACCGCAATTGGAGTCTGCTGTGATCCTGTCCGATCGGAACGAGCTGCAGATGACTCAAACCGCACAACTGAGCGTAACCGGTTATTTAGATAACGGTTTGATCGGTGATCTTACACAGGCTGATGTGCAGTATTTCGTTGATCGTACGGATCTGGCTGAAGTGAATAGCAGTGGGGTGTTGACCCTTCTTAATCTTGATGGAGACACGGATCACATTGAGGTATGGGCTACTGTCACGATTGACGGAGTGACCTTAACCACACCGCCTTTGACCATCACGATCAGGGACCTAACGGTTATCGTCGATAGTACAAATACAACAGGGTTATACACGACAGAAGGGTCTTGGAGCCAAAGCAATTTAGCCGGATACAAAATTGGGGTTAAATCCCGCTATTCAACAGTTCAAGGATCATCAGCCACGTGGAAAGGCGAGTTTCCAGAAGGGAAATATACGGTCTCGATCTACAAACTTGTCCATACGACGGGAAACGATAATAATGTCAAAGTGGAAGTGAAGCATAAAACGGGTACCGAGGTCATCTATATGGATGCAACGGTCGGCTCATCAGGTTGGGTTAATCTGGGAATGTTCGACTTTACGGGTGACGGCAGCGAGTATGTCCGATTAACCAGGGTTACGCCTACAACGGTAGATCCGCCAACGCTTCCTGCGGATATGATCTATACGAGGGTTGACGCTGTTATGTTCGAACGGCATTCCGATGATTCGGATCTGCTTGCCAATGAAGCACCAGATGAACCGACACTTTCTGAATAAGGGCAGTGATTTATGAATGGAAGTGGAACAACGGTAAGTGATGTTATACAAATGATTGCAATATAACACCAAGAGCCGAGTGGATCAAAACGATCCATTCGGCTCTTTATGTCTAAGTGCAAGAAAGTGTGGTTACAAGGGAAGGCAGTCGGCCACCTTCCTCTTACCACCCATTAATCACTTAAGTTTGCCAAATCCAACTTTTTTGGATGCTCGTAAAAAAATTGCCGCTTTCAGATTATGTTTCGTCACACTCAAAACGTTTCTCTAGACCCACACAAATCTTCAATGGTACCATCATACACGTGCTTGAATTGAAGATTGCAGGAGGATATCATGTGGATCAACTTAAATACGATAATCTAAAGCTGGGGGAGCGCGGAGCTATCATCAGCATTATCGCCTACATATGTTTGACCGTATTAAAACTGATCGTTGGCAATATGGCCGGATCAGAAGCGCTCAAGGCGGATGGATTAAACAATGCCACTGATATTGTGGCCTCAATAGCTGTACTGATCGGTTTGAAGCTTGCCCAACGCCCAGCCGACACAGATCATACATATGGTCACTGGAGAGCAGAGACCGTTGCGTCACTTGTTGCTTCTTTCATTATGATGGCAGTAGGTTTACAAGTGCTGTTTCAAGCCGTTAGTTCTGTGTTCCAGGGTACACGTGAATCTCCGGATATCATCGCTGCGTACACAGGCATTTTCTGCGCGGTAATCATGTATGTGGTCTATCGCTATAACAAGAGACTTGCTACACGTATTAAAAGTCAGGCGGTCATGGCTGCAGCTCGTGATAACATTTCCGATGCCTGGGTGAGCACCGGTACGGTCATTGGGATCGTGGGTTCCCAGTTCGGCCTCCCATGGCTGGACCCTGTAACGGCTGTCATTGTAGGTTTCCTGATCTGCAAGACCGCTTGGGACATTTTCAAGGAAGCCACACATCATCTGACGGACGGTTTTGATGTTGAACTGATTCAGGAGTACAAAAAAACGATTGCCGGAATTGATAGCGTAGAGACAGTTAAAGACGTGAGAGCGCGGAACTATGGCAATAACGTTGTAGTAGACGTTGTCATAACAGTCCATGCTGAGCTGGATCTTCAACAAGCACACGATATCTGTACAGACGTGGAGAACGAGTTGATGGAGGAGCATGACGTGTACACTGTTCACGTTCATGTGGAACCTGATATTTTGAAAGAGTGCATTGGATAGCAAGCTTATAAAAGTGAGACTCGTCAAAGCAAAAAACCAGTGAGCTTTACTCATTCACTGGTTTTTGTTGATTTCAATTTTCATCTTTAAAAAGAATCCGCGCGTTATTTATTCCATACAAGATTATCTCGGCAAATTGTAGGTAATCAGATTGTTATATTTATCCGCATGTTTCTGTTCGTCCAGGATGATTCCCCACACCGTGTCTTTATATATGCCATAAGGGAGGCCAAACCATATTTTTCTATACTTTTCCACGGCGGCCAATTCACCCTGAAATGCCTTTTGCAATCCGGCAAGATAAGAGGGGACCGTCTCAACTGGCTCACTGCTTACACCCGAAATCTCCTGGCCTGTCAGATCCTTGTACATTTGGCGGAACATTTGATTATGTCCTCGTTCATCATTACGGATGCTCGTGATGATGGCAGCCTGATTGGCATCGGGTGACAACTGAATCAGTGAATCATAGAACAGCTCATCGTTTCGTTCTCCTTGCACAGCCGTTTTGATTAATTCAAGTGCTTCGGCTGATGATGTTGCCCATACCGGAGTAAAAGTGTACCTGTAACCATACGGATATGACACATACATTACGAATCCCTCCAAGACCAATATGAGTTAGGATATGCATGTATGCCTATCAGCGTTAACCCATATACTCAGTCCCGTCCTATTAATCGAAAGCTTCAGTGGCACTTTTACTTGGTATACCTCAATATTTTACTGTAACCATAAGCAATAACAAATGGCAGGAGGTATGACAAAAAGGTCCAAATAATGTTCCATCCATTAAAATAAATGACATGCCCCATTATTTTGGCAACCCATTCGATTAATGTCAGCGACAAGGATGCAACAAGGATCGCCAACCATGGCTTGGCACCTTTTTCTAAAATCGTATACATCATCAGGCAGCCGGCGATTGGATAGACTCCAAGATCCATTGGAAGAGCAGCAAAGGATTGATTATGAGTATTCGGAAGGATATTCCAGAAGTAATTAAACCCGATATTGTTGATGCATGCTGCTACAGCCACACCAAGTGGATAATATAGAATAAAGATGGTAAAGTTCCGACGCAAAATCCATGCACCCAATATAATGGGAATAACCATACCTAACAAAATGTTTCCTAACATGCAATTTTCCTCCAAAGCTTGTTACTTGTATAGTTCACAATAAGCCGCATCACTCCGTTGTCTTCTCTTCCAGAAGACGATCCACCTTATCTGTAAGTGCATCCAATTTTTTATCATAATGCTTGTACGTATAGAATCCAATGACGGCTTTGATTGCAAAAAAGAGCACCGCAGCAATGACAATGAGAATGTAGTTGTGGGCAATCTGCCTTAACCAATCGTTAACTGCATTTATCGGATTTCTCTCCTTTCAATGCAAGTGGTTTGTATAAGTTAACCAACTCCATGGGATATAATGCATATTAGCAAACTCGGAACAGGCATGTGTGTGTCCGAACGTCAAAAAGGCCACTTATCCAACAAGGATAAGCGACCTTTTTATTATTTATTCAAATCTTGAGGACTTAAATAGACTTCAACAGCAGATAATGTCGGACACCATCTGGATTCTTCAATGATCAAGCGGAGCTTCCTTCCTCGAACAGGGAGAAAGCGGCAAATCCGTTTGTATCCAACGATGGTACAGTCGTACAGATCACGCCATATCTCGCCATCCAGATATTCGATGTGAAGTTTCTCAATGCGCTGTCCAGAACGGATATGCTCCTGAAGCAGGATTGTATCAAACGTATGCTCTTCCAATAAATCAAGCTCAATGGCGGCGTGTTCGGTTCCTTCGTTGGGGCACCAATACGTCATTTTGTCCCCGTCCAGCACACGCGTGGCATCATGTTTCTCATCAAGCGATTCTGATGCAGTGGCGTGTCCTCCGAAGGCCAGGTTATGGCGAAACGTAGCGCGAAGTTGATCGCCAAGTTCTTGCATCCGTTTGGCATCATTCTCATGAATTCTGCCGCGTTGGTCCGGAGGCAAATTTAGCAGAAACGTAGCATTACCGCCAACGGACTTGTAATAAATATCGAGAAGTTTCTCAAGACTTCTGACCTGATCATCCTCAGCAGCGTGGTAGAACCAGCCTGGCCGAATCGAAGTATTAACTTCCGCAGGGTACCAGGTAACCGGCTTTCCGGCTACAGCATCACGGCTACCCAAATTTTCGTCGCGAGAGTTAGCAAGCTTGGCAAACTGTCCATCATCCACATGCTGCGAAGCCTCCTGAATCTTCTCGCAATCCCTGAGTTCCTCCGGAACAACACTCCACTCGGAATCCCGTGTATGTCCTGCTTCATTTCCACACCAGCGCACATCCGGACCACATACGGATATAACGGCACCTGGCTGCAGTTCGCGAATGACTTCATAGTAGCCATCCCAGTCGTACACTTGTTTCAAACCGTTTGGTCCTTCACCGCAGGCACCATCAAACCATACACAGAAGATGTCTCCATAGGAGGTCAACAGTTCACGCAACTGCAGCTTGAAATATTCATTGTATTCGGAGGTTCCGTATCGATGGTCATGACGATCCCACGGGGATAGATATACGCCAAATGCCAGACCACCCAGCCTGCAAGCCTCAGCGACTTCCTTTACCATATCACCATTGCCTTCGCGCCAAGGGCTGCTCTTCACGGTATGTTCCGTATATGCGCTTGGCCAGAGACAGAAACCATCGTGATGTTTACAAGTTAGGATGAGACCCTTTATTCCTGCAGATTTGCATACCTCTACCCATTGCATGGCATCAAAGTCGGTAGGGTTGAAGAGGGCAGGTGATTCGTCACCGAATCCCCATTCCTTATCTGTAAATGTATTTATCCCAAAATGAATAAATGAATAAAATTCGAGCTCCTGCCAGGCCAGTTGACGGTCGGACGGGGTGATATTGGCAAGAGTCTGAATAGAGTGACTCATGAGTAACATCTCCTTTAATATGAAATGAATTGAATGATTTCAGCATCATAGGGCTCAAGCTTCAACTCAGAGACCATGGTCTGGCCTGACAGCATACCAACTGCCGTTTCCTGAAGGGGCACGGTCTGCGACTTGCCTGTTGTGTTGACATAGAGAGTATTTGTGTTGTCCAGATGACGAGCCACGACACCAGATGGTGTGGCGGGACCTTTGGCTATACCAAGTGTTGGATACAGACGATGCAGAAGCGCACTCAAAAACGTTGTATTGGCAGGCAAGGCCACATAGATTGCCTGACCCTGTCCATATTTATTGCAGGTGACCGCCGGGGAAGACTCACGTGTATTCGTGAAACTGGCGATGACGCTCGCGGTACGCGGCTCAAGGATCTCATAATAATCGATATCCGGCTGAATGTTTTCCGAATCCATGACGATGACCGGCTTCTCACGCTCCAGGCCAAGCTCGGTTTTTTCCAAACCTCCGGCATTCTCCCAAGGGGTATGGCTCCGCGTTCGAACAAATGCACCACAGCGGATGCCAAATACATCACTCAAGCCTCCAGGTAGGGTAGTATCAAATACCTGATTGTTCGCAGTGACTTTGGCAGAATAAGCCGTCATGATAACGGTACCCCCTTGTACAACAAAAGCCCGTAGTGTTGCAGCCGATTCTTCATCCATGATCGCGTGTCCGGGTACGATAATCAGCTTGTAGTTTTGATGAAGGCTGCGCAGATTGACGATGTTGCAATCCAGATTGGATTGTTCCAGAGCGCTGTAAGCTTGCAAAACCTGCCCCGTATAGTCGGTCTTGTAATAGCTTGGGTTGCCCGCCATAACCTTCAGTGTCTCGAAGGAGTAAGCAATGGCAATGTCCGGGTTCGTTTTTCTTGGCATATCCAGATCCTGCAACCGTTTGAATTCCTGTGCAATACGTGCAAATTCATCATATTTCCAGCCGGGTATGCCATCATGATCCACAAGACCAAACACATATTGCTCTTCGCCACCCAGCATTGTGCGCCAGGTCCAGGCACAGACGGCCTGCGCTCTGTGAATCAGAGACAGGTACGCATACATTCGCATCGCTCCCGGTGGAGAAGCGTAGCCGCCAAAGTCCCCAGTCTGGAATTCCAGACACCAGATCGGCCGATCCAACTCACCGATGCGATGGTCCATGAAGAAACACGCAGCAGTTAGCGCTTGTTTATCTTCCGGATTGGTCCCGGGATAGAAGCCAATGCCCGGCAAGTCGATCATTTCCCGGTACTGCTTCAGATAATCGAAACCGTAGCCCGGATTTTCCGACCAGTGGTTCGTTGTTTCTCTGACGTCTGGAGCTAATTCCCTCACGATGTCACTCAATCCTTGCATATAAGCCAACGTCTCATCGGAGTAAAAACGTGCCATATCCAGAAGGCGTTCTGGCGCACCTTTGACCTGTCCCGAAATCGGGAGGACCACATCACTGAAGCTGTTCAGTTTACGGGACCAGCGCTGTGCAGTCCAAGCTTCATTAAGCTGCTCGACCGTTGCATACTTATTACGAAGCCAGACCTCGAATCGGTCCCGGGCCGCATTGGAATAGGATGGAGCACCGGAGCCCAGCTCGTTGCATAATCCGAAAGCATAAAGGGCCGGATGATGTCGGTAGCGCATGACGAGTTTTCTGGCAAAATCATAAGCGTATTCTTGAAAGGTTGGATGACCGACATCCTCCATATATCTTGTTTGCGCTTCCATACGAAGGCCGCTCGGAGCACTCAAAGAAATTTCGGGATACTTTCTGTGCAGCCAAGTCGGAGCCGGACGGGTCGCAATATCCAGAATGACCTGAATACCCGCTTTCTCAAACAAGGTCATGACTTCGTCAAACCATGCAAAGGTGTAGTTTCCTTCGGATGGCTCGAAGCTGTCCCAGCATAAATGTCCGAGTCGAACGATTGTAAACGAAGCTTCACGCATCAAGTCGATATCATGCTGCCAGCGTTCGCGCGGCCAGTCGTGGGGGTGGTAGTTAGCGCCTGCATATAACATCCTGATCACCGCCATATAAAAATATTAAATATATCAATTATTTTAATAGCTGATGATCGGATAATATATATAATAAAAAATGAAGTTCATATAATAAAATGAAACTGATTAATGAAGTTCACGAAAACGTTGAGGCGTAATATTCTCAAATTTTCGGAAGGTAGAGACAAAATGGCTCACATCCAGAAATCCCACGAGAGAAGCAACGGTTTTGATGGTCATATGTTTGTTGTTCATTAAGTGTTCCTTCGCTTTCTGAATTCGCAGTTGAATCAGATATTGATAAGGGCTCATTCCAGTCGTCATGCGAAACAAGTAGTTTAGCCGCTGCGAGCTTAAGCCTGCATATTCCGACAGATCAGCCAAGCCGATTGAGGCATCATGAAAATGCTCCTCCATGAATCGAATCAAGGGTGCCAGTCGCGAGGATTGTTGGGAATAAGAGCGTTGGTTGTCCACTTGTCCGTAACGTTTCAGATCCATTAGAAATCGATACACAAACGTGGAGCTGTCCATTCCGCTGAATTCGGACTGCCGCCTCGCCAATCGGCTGGTAGTGTTATGAATTCTCGATAGCCTGGAATCGCCTTCCCAACGAATGACCTTGGATGTGGCCAATCCCAGAGAAGAGATGATCGTAGGGGCTAAATCACCACTAAATGTGATGTACCAAGTAGACCAGGGATGTGACGATGTGTAATAACGGTGCGGAACATGAGGTGGCAATAGAATTCCCTGGTTAGGCCCAAGTGTCATCGTGTTCCCCGCACATTCGAATTGCCCTTCACCGCCTGTCGTTTGCAGCCAGTGATAACAATGATAGCCATCAGGTCTATCAAATTCTTCTTGCCATTCGTTATAACCGGTTTGTTCCAAATAGATCGGCAGTGTACGGTCCAGATTAGTGACAAGCATCTGCTTCATGTAATGTTTCATGGTTTATCAACCGCTTTCATTTTTATATCTTTTTTTTAATTATAACGGATCATGTTGTTTTGTTTCATTTGATGTAGAGTGACAACCTCAGAAATGAAAAAAAACCCTTCTCTAAGAATGAAAGAAGAGAAGGGTTGATCCTAAAATATTGAATTATTATCGAATTACTGATGCTTGCTGAGAATATCAAATATGATCTTGGCATTATCTGTGTTATCAATCAAACCGGCGAAGCGATGACTTGCAGGGCCGTAGGCATAGACCGGAACATCTTCACCTGTGTGACCACCTGTTGTCCAGCCCGTATATGAACGGTTATCAATAATTGCTTCAATGGCATTATCAATCTTTGTTACGTCCGCACTTTTAGCTGCTTCTTTCACCGATTGAATCTCTTCCGGCTTCAACTCCAGTTTCAGATAACTTTTCAGTGTTTCTTCAACCGAAGCACCTTTTGCAATTTGTGCTGCCATGAAGTCAGGCGTACGCAGTGCAGCTTTGATCGGGTCTACGAAGAAGTTATACTCTCCGTCTTTTCCGAGCGTAAGTCCGCCCGTGGAGTGGTCGGCAGTAGCTACAACAAGTGTTTCACCGTCTTTTTTGGCAAAATCAATAGCTGCCTGAAATGCTGCTGCGAAATCTTCCATTTCACTCATTGCGCCAACGATATCATTATCATGTCCTGCCCAGTCGATCTGGCTACCTTCGACCATTAAAAAGAATCCTTTGTCGTTCGAACTGAGACGATCAATCGCTGTATTGGTCATCTCAGCCAATGATGGAGTTGCAGCACTACGATCAATCAACTTGTCCAGTCCTCCGTCCGCAAACAGTCCAAGAACTTGTTGATTCTTATCCGCAAGGAGAGAGGAACGATCTGTGACATAGCTGAATCCTGCCTTTTGGAACTCCTTCGTCAGGTCACGACCCTCGCGTACAAAATTGGATTTACCTCCACCAAGAAGTACATCCACCTTATGCTTGCCATTAATCAACTCATCATAATAATCGTCCGCAATTGCATCCATATTTTTTCGACTGATATCATGGGCACCAAATGCAGCTGGTGTGGCATGAGTGATCTCCGACGTAGCCACGAGTCCGGTGGACTTGCCGTTTTCTTTTGCCTGCTCAAGTACGGTTTTGACTTCCTTCTGCTCAGGGTCAACCGCAATGGCCGCATTGTAGGTTTTTACACCTGCCGACATGGCCGTTGCTGCGGAAGCGGAATCCGTCACATTTTGTTTATCATCATCCGGATAGGTCATTTGTGCTCCAACCAGATAAGGGTCAAATACGGTTTTGTCCATGCCCTTGGTTGAAGGATCATCTTTCATATAACGGTAGGCGGAAGTATAAGAGGTCCCCATGCCATCCCCAATGAGGAAGATGATGTTCTTGATTTGTTTTTTCTCCACACTTACAGCTTGAACGGCACTTGCTTGTCCGGCAGACAAGAGAGTAGAAGCCGATACAGCCAGAGTCAGCGCTACCGCTGGTAATACTCTTTTGGATAATTTCACAATGATTCCTCCTCATAATGTCTCAACAACAAAAATGAATGCATGAATCTATATTCATTTGTTCATCATTAAGAAGATTAGCATTTAATTGTAAATGAAAACCAAGAATTTTGTATACCTAAGGTAAAATAAAGGCGTTGTGTTAATTCTTTGCAGCATACGAGATTACAAAAATATACTCATTCCGCTATTTTTGAAGTATGATACAACATAAGTAGAACGCTCTCATTTTTATATTACTGTTAGTATAAGAACAATTTCATTTTCAGGAGGCTCTTTACCATTGACCAAAACAACTCCAAATTATGATGGGTATCTCTTTGTACATTTTATTGGCGAACAACCAGACGGAGAGCAGGTTTATTTCTCTTATAGCGAGGATGGTCTTCACTGGAAGGACCTTAATGGCGGCTCACCTGTGCTGTTTTCCGACCTTGGAGAAAAGGGGGTAAGGGACCCGTTTCTGATTCGTTCCGTCAAGGAAAATAAATTTTATCTGATTGCAACGGATCTCCGCATCGCAAGCGGTAAAGGATGGACTCATGCCGTTAATGCCGGGAGCCGTGACGTAATTGTATGGGAATCCAGCAATCTCGTGAACTGGTCATCCCCATGGAACGTCACACTAGGTGTTGAAGGGGCTGGATGTGTCTGGGCACCTGAAGCTGTGTATGATGAAATAACGGATGAGTTTCTCGTATTCTGGGCTTCTGCGACGCAGGAACCTCAGGAGCAAGAACGAAAACAAAAAATATACAGCGCTCGTACAAAAGACTTTCGTACGTTCTCGGCATCGGAAAAATACATTGAACGGGATAATCATATTATTGATACAACGATTCTTCCTTCAGCTGGCTCTTACTATCGATACTCCAAGGATGAAACAACCAAAAACATAAGGGTAGAAAAAGGTGACTCTCTGGACAAAGGGGCGTTTGTTACGCTGCAATCCCCAGTACTGGAGGCTGTGGCAGGTGTGGAGGGACCTCAAATCTTTAAATTCAATGACCGGGAGGAATGGTGCCTGATTGTTGATCGATTTGCTGAAGGCAAGGGTTATCTTCCTTTGTTGACTACAGATCTGGGAAGCGGAGAATTCCGAATCGTCCCTGATGATGATTTTGATATGGGAACGAATCAAAAGCGTCATGGAAGTGTCCTGCCAATCACAGCTGAGGAGTGCAGCCGGCTTCTCGCTGCTTTCGGGGATGGTCATCTGGTGCTTCCTGGACAATATGCCGATCCTGATGTCGCACAGTTTGGGGATCGTTACTATATGTATCCGACGACTGATGGTTTCGAGGGGTGGTCGGGTACACAGTTTAAGGTGTTTTCTTCTTCAGACCTGAAGCATTGGAGAGACGAAGGCGTGATCCTTGATCTGGGAACAGAGGATGTTGCCTGGGCAACCGGTAATGCCTGGGCGCCGGCAATTGCCAGCCGAAACGGAAAGTTCTATTTTTATTTCTGTGGCAAAATGCGGAACGGAGAGAGTGCCATTGGCGTTGCTGTAGCAGATACACCGATTGGTCCATTCCTGGCCGAGTCGCAGCCTTTAATCACAATGGAGCAGTTGAAACGTCTGGGCATTACCATGGGACAAGCGATTGATCCCTCTATCTATGTCGATGATAATGGAAAACCGTATCTGTTATTTGGCAATGGACATGCTGCCATTGTGGAGCTCGGTGAAGACATGATAAGTGTCGTGGAGGACACAATGAGCAACCTGGTGGGCTTGCATGATTTTCGTGAGGCGGTAACTGTGTTAAAGCAGGGGGGACTATACCATTTTACGTGGTCCTGTGACGATACAGGTAGTGAAGACTATCATGTGAATTACGGTACGTCAGAGCAATTGTACGGTCCTGTTACCTATCGATACCCGATTCTGAGCAAAAATGTCGAGAAGGGCATGCTGGGTACAGGTCATCACTGTATATTTAATAATTCCGAAACGGGTCAATACCAGATTGCCTATCACCGTTTTGTCACGCCACTATCCAGATTTTCCTCCGGTAAGGGATATCACCGCGAAATATGTATGAACCCACTTCTGTTTGGTAAGGACGGACTGATCCAGCCTGTTATACTCTAATATAAGACGTTTAATTAAATCGCTATCTATAAAGGCCTGATACAACATGAATGCCTGTCAAATGTCGCTTTTAGCGGTTTTTGCAGGCATTTTTATCATTTTTATCTTCCACCTGAAACCAGCCAAAACCGTAGGGTTGAGAGGGTATGCGACTTATTGAACGCATTAATTCCAGAATACATTTGACAGGCAAATCAATAAATCGTATTATTACGATATAACGATTTAGGAGGAATACTTTTGAACACTCCCGCTTTTGACAGCAATAACATTAAACAGTTCGATGAACCAGCTAATCTGCTGAAAGCTTTGTCTCACCCCATTCGTTTATGCATTGTTCGGGGACTGATGATGAAAAAAAAATGTAATGTCTCTTATATGCAGGAATGTCTGGATCTTCCCCAATCAACAGTCTCACAACACCTCCAAAAGCTTCGTAGTGCAGGTATTGTTGCTACGGAGCGAAATGGACTTGAAGTGAACTATGTGCTTGCCGATCAACGGGTTGAACAGATTATTAAAACTTTATTTGAAAAGGATGATTGTGAATCATGAGCAAAAAAGTACTTATTGTTGGCGGTGTAGCTGGAGGTGCTTCTGCAGCTGCACGTCTTCGCCGTCTGGATGAACATGCCGAGATTATTATCTTTGAGAAGGGACCCTATATCTCATTTGCCAATTGTGGTTTACCTTATTATATAGGTGGCACAATCGATGATCGAGAGCGTCTGCTGGTGCAGACGCCAAAAGGGATGGCAGATCGCTTTCGTATCGATGTGCGTACAAGAAGTGAGGTCGTAGCTATTGATTCGCAGAAGCGAGTGGTTAAGATACAATCCCAGGAGCGCGGTGCATATGAAGAAAGCTATGACGAGTTGATATTGTCACCAGGTGCAAAACCGATGATTCCCGATCTGCCGGGTAAGGACAATCCACTAATTTATACCGTACGAAGTATTCCAGACATCGATCGGATCAAAGAACAGGTAAGTTCTTCTAACAACAAGTCTTCGATCGTCATAGGCGGTGGATTTATCGGCGTAGAAATGGCTGAGAATCTAAAGGAAGCTGGTCTGGATGTAACGCTTATTGAGGGGAACGCACAAGTACTCACACCATATGATCCCGAGTTAGCAGCCGCATTGGCACAGGAAATGGAGAATCATGGTGTAAACCTGCTGTTTTCCAAGCGTGTTCAGGGATTCCATTCCCTAGAGCAGGGCATAGGAGTTGAACTTGCGGATGGTCATACGCTGACTGCTGACATGGTTATTCTTGCGATAGGCGTAACGCCAGACACCTATTTTTTGAAAGATAGCGGCGTTTCGCTGGGTGCACGTGGACATATTATCGTAAATGAAGCTTTGGAAAGCAGTGTGCCACATATCTATGCTGTTGGGGATGCCATCGAAGTTACGGAAACCATTCATGGTACGAAGGCAACGATTCCACTTGCCGGACCTGCCAACAAACAAGGTCGTATTGTTGCTGACCGTATCGCAGGGCTTCCTTCTACCTATAAAGGAACACAAGGTACGTCCATTATCAAAGTCTTTGGAATGACCGCAGCCACAACAGGCAGTAATGAGAAAACACTACAACGTCTCGGAGTGGAATATCAAACCGTTATCGTACACCCTGCTTCTCATGCATCGTATTATCCTGGTTCGAGCGCAATTACGCTTAAACTGCTGTTTACTCCGGAAGGTAAAATTTTAGGCGCACAAGCAGTCGGTTATGATGGAGTGGATAAACGAATTGATGACATTGGTGTAGCCATTCATTTTGGAGGACATGTCCGGGATTTGACAGAACTTGAACTGAGTTACGCGCCACCATTTTCTTCTGCCAAAGATCCCGTAAATATGGCTGGATATGCAGCAGAGAATATGATCACTGGACGTGTTCAGACCTTCACCTATAATCAACTGGCTGATCGTCAGCCGGAGCAGTCGATACTTCTGGATGTTCGCAGTGAAATTGAGCATCAAAATGGTCATATTCCGGGTTCACTCTCTATTCCAGTTGATGAGCTTCGTCAACGGTTAGATGAATTAGACCCATCCAAAGAAATCTGGCTATACTGTCAAGTCGGCTTACGTGGTTACACCGCTTCGCAAATTTTGCGCCAGCATGGTTTTAGCGCGAAAAACTTGAGTGGTGGTTATAAAACATACCGTCAAGCCCAGTTTAAGCCTGCTCCTTTTACTGCTGCAAAACAAGATCATCATGATCCTGCGGTGGACGTTAAGGAAAAAAAGTCTATTCCCACTGACTCAACACAGCCGCAACGTATTGATCATGACTTGAATGTATGCGGATTAAGTTGTCCTGGTCCGCTAATACAAGTGAAGCAGAAAATGGATCAACTCTCGAACGGGGAAACCCTTCGCGTGAAAGCTTCCGATCCAGGCTTCTATGAAGATGTCAAAGCATGGGCCACGATGTCGGGTTCCACAATCTTGCAGTTGGAAAGAATGAAAGGCGGTACCATTGAGTCCGTCATTGTTAAAAATACAGCACAACCCGTATCGGATTCCCCCATCAGTGATCCTGCCAGCACGATGGTTGTCTTCAGTGGTGATCTAGATAAAGCGATCGCCTCACTCATTATTGCAAATGGGGCAGCAGCGAGTGGACGGAAAGTAACCCTGTTTTTCACATTTTGGGGATTGAGTATCATTCGTAAGCCGCAACCGCAGAAGTTATCCAAAACCATGATCGGCCGTATGTTTGATATGATGTTACCTCGCGGTAGCCAGAAGCTTGGCATGTCCAAAATGAATATGCTCGGAGCAGGCCCGAAGATGATCCGTGGTTTGATGAAAAAACATCATGTACCTTCGTTGGAAGAATTGATAGAGAGCGCAATTGCTCAAGGAGTAGAGATTGTTGCCTGCCAGATGTCCATGGATTTAATGGGTATCCAACGTGAAGAATTAATAGACCAAGTCAAAATTGGTGGTGTAGGTTATTATCTTGGACAAGCATCACAAGCAAATCATAATCTGTTTATTTAAAAAATGATCATAAATTCCAAAAAGCGTTGATTCGAATTCGAACCAACGCTTTTTGGGCTTAATCATGAAGTAAACATTGACTTCATTTTTTTGCTATTATAATATAAGCATACACTTATATGTTGTTGAAGGAGGAAGTGCTATGGATTCTATGCAAGAGGTAGCGGATAAGCTTAAATTGTTGGGTGATAAAACACGCCTTACGATCCTTACACTCCTCAAAGAACGTGAATGGTGCGTGTGTGAATTTGTAGAGATTTTAGACATGTCACAACCTGGAATTAGTCAACATTTGCGCAAGCTGAAGGATCAAGGTCTGGTTAAAGAAAATAAACGTGGTCAGTGGGTATACTACTCTTTAAATGTAGAGAATACACCCTATATTAAATCTGTCCTGGAATTGATGCCAGATACAGCAACTATTCTTAAATCGTTAAATAAAGAAAACTTTACTTCAGTATGTAATTAATTTTTGATCGATATATAAGCATATCATTATATGCAAATATAAATTAAGTTGAACTGGAAGGGGGGCATGGTTTTGTTTTCTACGCTGTTAGCCTGCATCATCTTTTTGATTACACTTGTACTCGTTATTTGGCAGCCTAAAAACCTGTCCATTGGTTGGTCTGCTTGCGGCGGAGCAATCCTTGCTTTACTTGTCGGTGTGGTCAATTTGGAAGATGTATGGGATGTGACACAAATCGTATGGAACGCCACGTTTGCTTTTGTTGCAATCATTCTGATTTCACTAATTCTGGATCGTATCGGATTTTTCGAGTGGGCTGCCTTACATATGGCCAAAGCCGCTCATGGCAATGGTGTACGGATGTTTGTTTACGTCTCCATCCTGGGAGCGGTGGTTTCTGCCTTCTTTGCCAATGACGGGGGCGCACTGATTCTGACACCGATTGTTCTAGCCATGGTACGTGCACTGAATTTCGATGAGAAAAAAGTATTTCCATTCATTATCGCCAGCGGATTTATTGCGGATACAACTTCATTGCCGCTGGTTGTAAGTAACCTGGTCAATATTGTGTCTGCCGATTTCTTTGGTATTACGTTTATGGAGTACGCAGGAAGGATGTTTGTTCCAAATCTGTTCTCACTGGCGGCGAGTATCGGTGTACTATATCTCTTTTTCCGCAAGAGTATTCCTAAAAGATTTGATGCGAGTGAATTGAAACCTCCGGTAACTGCCATTAAGGATATGAAGATGTTTCGGTTGTCGTGGGTGGTGTTAGGGGTTCTACTTATTGGATACTTTACCAGTGAATTTATCGGAATTCCCGTATCTCTTGTGGCAGGTGTTGTCGCGATATTCTTCCTGATCATGGCCTCCCGGAGTTCTGCTGTACCGACTGCATTAGTTGTCAGAGAAGCACCTTGGGCCATCGTATTTTTCTCCATCGGCATGTATGTCGTGGTCTATGGTCTACGTAACGTAGGTTTGACCGATCTGATGGCCGTGGTCATTCAGGCTGTGGCGGATCAAGGATTGTTTGCGGCAACGATTGGTATGGGCTTTATCGCGGCAATTATTTCATCCTTGATGAACAATATGCCTACCGTGCTAATTGATGCGCTTGCCATTGATGCAACAACGGCTACAGGAACGGTTCGGGAGGCGCTTATTTACGCCAATATTATTGGATCAGACCTAGGTCCCAAGATTACCCCGATCGGTTCACTGGCGACGCTGCTCTGGCTTCATGTGCTTAGCACGAAAGGCGTCAAAATCTCATGGGGCACTTACTTCAAGACGGGTATCATAATCACGATTCCGACTCTGCTTATTACGCTAGTGGGTCTGTATCTGTGGTTAAGCATTCTATAAAAGCAATCTATAATTCAAGTAACGAGGAGACGATGAACATGAGTAAAAAAACACTGTACTTCCTGTGCACAGGCAATTCCTGCCGGAGTCAAATGGCTGAAGGTTGGGCCAAGAAATATCTGAGTGAGGACTGGAATATCTATAGTGCAGGAATTGAGGCCCACGGTCTAAATCCAAAAGCGGTTGCAGCCATGAACGAAGTTGATCTGGATATTTCGACTCAAACCTCGGACATCATTGATTCAGAGTTGTTGAACAATGCTGATTTCGTAGTTACATTGTGTGGAGACGCCGCGGATAAATGTCCAATGACACCACCACATGTCAAGCGAGAACACTGGGGATTTGATGATCCTGCCAAAGCGCAAGGGTCAGATGAAGAGAAATGGGCCGTATTCCAAAGGGTTCGTGACCAGATCGGGGAACGCATTAAAACATTTGCTGAAACTGGAAAATAGTACAAACCTGCCTGAGCAGGATAATTGAATGCGTACCGAGAGAATGCCACGATGAGTGGCATTTTTTTGTTCAAAAAAAATGAACGTTTCATTCAGAAACGGTTTTTTGACTTACCCATAACAGCAACATAGAGTGAAGACAAGGAAGGTATTTGATTTTAGATATAAAAATGAGAAGCATATATACCCTTGACTTTCCCCTGTACGGGAAACTATATACTCGCATTATGTTAAAAGATTGGAGATGATATGTTGTTCAAAATCAGTGCGTTTTCCAGGTTAAGCAGGGTCTCATTAAAAACACTGCGTTATTATGACCAGATTGGCATACTTAAGCCGAGAAAGGTAGATCAAGATACGGGTTACCGTTACTATTCCGTAGATCAGCTTCTCGAGCTCAACCGAATCTTCATTTATAAAGAATTGGGGTTTACGTTGCCACAAATCACACAGCTGTTACAGGAACATATTACATTGGAGAATATTCAAGGCATGTTTAAGCTAAAAAGAAGCGAAATTCAGCAGATTATTGATGCGGAACAAGCTAAACTCGTCCGAATTGAAGAACGCATGCAGCTTCTAGAGGAAGAGGGGCATGTCGAAACCGGGCAAGAAATACGAATCAAAGAGGAAGGTTCTCGGCAGTTTCTTTTTCAGACAGGGTGCGGAAGGGAAGAGGAGATACCGAGTTTATTTCATCAGTTTGATCAGTCATTAACAAAAGAAATGCGCCAACTAATCCACGGACCACAGGTTGTTTTGTGGAGAGAAATCGCTGGACAAGAGGAAGAGTTCGAGTTTGAAATAGGTTATTTCTTAACCTGTGAGCTGCGATCACCTCCCGACCCATTTCAACTGCGGACTCTTCCAGCTGAGCCCATGATGGCTACCATAGCTTATCGTTCCAATGCCACCTTTGCCTGTAAAGCCTGTGTTCATCTAGCTACATGGATTGAGAAGAATAACTATCAGATCAAGGAGAACGAAGCTGGTAGGGAATTATATTTACCCTTATCCCAAGAAAAAGATGCACAATTTATAGAAATACAAATTCCAATACTAAATAATTAACTGAAAAAGACGGAGTGGAGTAAATTGAAAAATAAATGGATCATATATATCTTGGCATTGGCTGTTTTTCTGATTGGAACCATTGAATACATTATTACAGGAGTCATTGAAATGATCGCCACAGACTTGAGCGTATCTACTTCCGAAGTGGGTTTACTGGTGACTGTGTTTGCTCTAGCAGCGGCCATTATCGCCCCGATTCTCATTGCATTTACAATAAATATGGATCGCAAGAAGTTACTGGTGTCCACCCTCAGTGTGTTTATAGCCAGCAACGGACTTATGCTTGTAAACCTTTCTTACGAAACATTACTATGGGTGCGAATTATTCAAGGGGCGAGCGGAGGAATCGCTACCGTAGTAGCGATGGCCGTATCGACACGACTGGTTGAAAAAGAAAAAAGGGGCAATGCCATCGGCATCATTTTGATGGGGCTAAGCAGTTCGCTTGTGCTTGGTGTCCCATTGGGTACATTTTTTAGTGAAATGTTTGGATGGAGAGTTCTATTTGTAATCATTGGATTGTTAAGTGTTCTTCCATTACTTATTATCTACAAAAAGGTTCCGGCAATCAAAGAGGAAGAAAAGATCACCCTCAGAATGCAGCTCTCCATTTTAAAAAATCCACTCATTCTGACTGCCTTGCTTATTACATTATTGTATATCGGCGGCTATTCGACACTGTTCACGTACATTACGCCTTTCTTACAAGCTACGTCTTCTCTTTCCATGACCGAGATAAGCGGTGTTCTGTTTCTCGCGGGAATTTGCAGCTTTGTCGGATCAAAAGTGGGCGGACAATTGGCAGATGCAAAGGGATCAAAGTTTACAATTTGTCTAGGCCTTCTGTTACAAGGCATAACTCTTCTTTTGTTTGCTCTAGCTGGATTTAATCTTATAATGTTAATCTTGGTTTTAATGATTTTTATGTTAGCAACGTGGAGCATATCTCCGGCCCAGCAACTATATCTGGTTACACTGGCACCTCGTAATCCCGACATTGCCCTTAGCGTAAATACATCGTTTATCCAATTTGGTTTTGCACTGGGTTCTGGATTAGGTGGGCTTGTGATCAATCGTACATCTGTCCTGTATTTGAATTGGTTGGGTTTTGCCGCTGTAAGCATTGCTTTACTTCTTGCCATACTGCTATTTAAGAAATCGAGAAGCAGGACTGGAGGACTACGGTCTCAATCCAAAAGCGGTTGAAGCCATGAACGAAGTTGATCTGGATATTTCAACTCAAACCTCGGACATCATTGATTCAGAGTTGTTGAACAACGCTGATTTTGTAGTCAAGTTATGTGGGTATGCCGCAGATAAATGTCCAATGACGCCTCCACATGTGAAGCGAGAACACTGGGGACTTGATGATCCTGCCAAAGCGCAAGGGTCAGATGAAGAGAAATGGGCCGTATTCCAAAGGGTTCGTGACCAGATCGGGGAACGCATTAAAACATTTGCTGAAACTGGAAAATAGTACAAACCTGCCTGAGCAGGATAATTGAATGCGTACCGAGAGAATGCCACGATGAGTGGCATTTTTTTGTTCAAAAAAAATGAACGTTTCATTCAGAAACGGTTCTTTGACTTACCCATAACAGCAACATAGAGTGATGACAAGGAAGGTGGATGATTTTAGCTAGGTAAATGAGAAGCATATACACCCTTGACTTTCCTCTGTACGGGAAACTATATACTCGCATTATGTTAATAGACTGGACATGATATGTTGTTCAAAATCAGCGCGTAATCCAGGATAAGTAGGGTCTCATTAAAAGGTCGAGTGGAGTAGATAAAATAATATATGGTGTTACTACATAGCGATGCTGTCTAAATTCCAGTGATCAGTTAACATGGTATTCAGGCACAGGTGAACCTTCTTATCTATTAATAGATAGGGGAGTAGCTTTCGGTAGACTGGACTACACAAGACCTTCTCCATAGCTAAAACAATGTTGCAGCAAAGAGGGAACCGTAAAACTTGAGTCTTCATGACTTATATGGATATTTGCAAAACTGAGTTAAAAGAAGATGAGAACTATGAAAATGGGAAATATAATGGGAAGGTGTATAATTCAGTTGAGAATATTGCTAATATAGCAAAAAAATTGGCACAATAATAAAGCGTTTTCTGTAAACTTGGTGTAATTTTATCGTCCTCTTACATAACGGTAGAGTATTGACAATACGCAAATGGGCGAAATATAATAATTAATAGTTAAGATATTATGAAATAATTCATAAGAATGTATAAATTTATACTATGTTCACTAAGCGGAAGAGTAGACTTATTTCCAAAACTAAGTATTGTTCTTTCCTACAGTCAGCAAGCTACAATCAAAGTTGGATTTCTTTTAGTTACTTAGTTTATGGAATTAACTCTGAATTGGAACAAACACTCAAGGAAGGATATAAAGTAGCTATTATAGATACACCTGTACTAAGCTTCTTTATGATGATTAGGTTCAACGCTCAGACTGATCAAGTGACTCGTTTCCTGAATTATGGAAGTAAAAGAGTACCGACGAGAACGTAAAAGTATATGCACTTTTTTAGGAGATGATTCATTGTGGCAAGAATACCACTACCGTACAAGACTGAAAACAACCTAACTGAACTATTGATAATGGAGCAAGCAAGAAGAGCAGCTGGAACTCGTGGCACTGCCCGACCATCTCTTAAAGAACTTGAGGAAGAATTAGCTACATACTGTAATGTTACGCAAGATACCATCAACCTGCTGAGACGTAATAAGCATCAACCATCGCTTCCGGTTGCAATCAAAGTATGTGAGTATCTACAAGTTCAAGTGGACGAAGTATTTAAGCTTATAGTCAATCCCAATTTCAAATAGGGTGGTAGGGCGACATTCCTGCTGCCTTTTTTTGCTATGATAGGCATTATATTAGTTAAATATAATAAGTTAAAGTAAACATGAGAATTGAGTAAATTACGATGGTTGAGACTTTCTCAAAAATTTCCACACATCTAAAACATAAGAAACCCAAGCTGACCTCGGTACACTGTCCTCGTCGGTTTGTTTAATTTACATGGTGGCCGTCCCATAGAGTTGTCGTAGACATGAGACGTTTACTAAAAATCTTGGTTTATGTAAACGACTAGTCAAGCCATTTTTTGTATGGATAAAAGTTTGGAAAGTGTTTAAAGTACCCGCCTATGGTCATTTAGTTGACTAAAAAGTTCGTAGTCCACAATCTTATTTTATTAAACAGGGCTTTCATGGCTGAAAGATAGAGCCATGAAAGCCTACTTGGCATCTCACTATTCGGGAACCTTGCGAGTTCCTTTTATATCGAAGTTTCTTACGCATGGTGGCTTGAAGACCAATCTTTTGAACCAAATACAGTACCGTCTTAAGATTTTCCATACTAGTTTCCACACAATGTGAAAAAAATTCTCCTCCACATCTTGATCTATCTTTTTCCTCTTCGAATTTGAGTCTTTATGAATATCTGTAAACTTCTCACTTTAATCTCCACACAAAAAAAACTTGTGTACAACTCTTAAACCCTGGTATTATTTTCGCGATCTCCAACTACTTAGCTGATAAAGCAATAATTTGTTTTACCTTAAACAAGCAACTTTTTTAAACATAGAACGACCATTGAAAATTGAGGGGGTCAAACATTATGAGCTAAATGCTAGTGATTTGAATAGATTAGCTACATTTACAGGAGAGAAGAAATAAAGATGAAAGTTAAGAAGGCCGTAACAGGCAGTAACTTCTACCACTGCGGCTATTATTCTTGCTGATTGATAAGAACACTGGACAACGCTCTACATACTCTTATTCGTATTACGTACCTAAGGTTATACTGGAGTTTTAGGGATTTAAAACAGGAAGCGAAATATGCTTAGGCTGAATTATTCAACCAGATAACGACAGAGTTTTGTAAGAGCATTGGCCTCTAAAGTAGGGCTCGGGGAAAGGACTGTGTAGTATTGAATTATGATTGCACGAAGTGCGGAAAGAGAATGAATGATATTTTAGAACATATATTACATATCATTCACGAATGCCCTATTAAGGGTTGACTAGTGAAAAATGAACATCAGATTGATTAATTCACTTAAACTAATGAGTAGCAATATATTAAATATGATTTACAGTAATACTTATCCTAAGGATAAGTTGGTTGTGCATTTAGGATTTTAACTTTAGCAACTATTTCAGTACTTGCACCGACTAATGAGGTAGGGAGCTGATTTTAACGATGGTACACAAAGAACCGGTGATATTATCTAAAGAAAGAGAGTGCATTTATCAAGATTCTGGAAATAGAGGGCACATTCAAATACCGAATATGGTCATCTCTTGTTTAGACTTATCAGACACATCGAAGATAGCATATGGCGTAATATCTAAGTACGTTTGTGAGAATGGCAGAGAAGCATTTCCTGCAGTATCTAGAATAGCAATGGCTTGCAATTGCACCAAGAAAACCGCCATCAAATATATCAAAGAACTTTGTGACAAAAAATTTATCCTTAAAGATCGAAACGGTAATCGAAAGACAAACACCTACTACTTGATGAGTATTGATAAAATAGAGCACTTACATGTGTCGGAGATGTTCTGGCGCGCAGTTAACGAAGTTTACAAGAACGTGGAAGCTTGCCTTTACGAAGAAGTCTACAACTCCTTCATGAAAATGCTTGAGAACATAGTTGCCAAGGGAATTGTGTTCCGAGAGATTCCGGTCAATGTTGAAACAGAGGGTTATATAAGAGAGACCCTTTTAAAGGGTATATTGAAGAATGCTGATGGCATGTATAAGCCACTCGACCTTGAGAAAGTGAAGCCTAAAACGTTTGATCAACCTATGATGAAAAACACAACAGATAAGTTTTTAAACGGAACTATTAAAATTCATGGAAGTATCTTAATGGATACAAATAGATTTGTTCTTCCTGATGACGTAGAGAAATGGAATATGGATAACTTCGTTCAATACTTTTATGAACAGTTCATTAATGCAACAGGAAGAACTCACGAGTCCACACGTAGTAAGCACCGTGGAATGTTTAGACGTATAGTTGATAAAACTAATAATGATAAAATACTGGTTAAAAAAAGGATACAAGCTTTTTTTCAAATCGGCTATGATAACCAATCGCTTGAATGGTTCTGTACATCTGGAAGAGCCGTTGAGATAGATTTGTTCATTACTCAAGGAAAGAGACCCTTTTACATTATCACAAAAGAGAAGAAGAGCACCACTGAAACTCAATTACAAATAAAGAGTGGTATGACTGCTGACGACTTCCTAAAAAGGATTAAAGGAGGCAAAAAATGAGTACAACGATTGAGAATAAAGAAGAACTCTTCAGCACATGTAAAAACTGTGTTGTGAAGGATTGGTGTAGACTTCGTAGCGGCGAGTTCAAGTTACCGCTCGATAATATGCACACATTCTGCATCGGCTATGAAAAGCTGTCCAAGGCTATTGAACTGGCGAAGATACCGAAGGAGTACCATAGCGCAAACCTTTACAACTACGTAGTGGACGATGACAATGTAGACTTCGCTCCAATAGTAAAGGAATTGCTCACTAATCCAGTGGGCTTCGTCACTTCCGGTACAAACCTCGCGCTGATTAACTACAATAAGGGGACAGGTAAGTCATGGACTGCGAATGCAGTCCTTAATGAATTTATCTACAAGGTTTGTCGTGACTCAGGGTGGTTTGACTATGAAAGTCCAGTAGCAATGTATGTTAAATTTGGGGCATGGGCTAACCGTCAACGGGATATTTATATTCGCAATGACGCACAGTTTAGCTTTGAAGCGCACAAAGAACTAAGTCAAATGAAAGACGTTCCTTTACTACTTCTCGATGACATAGGGAGTGGCAGAATAACCCCGATAATTCGGGATCTTACCTATGATGTTATTGACTTACGTAAAGAAGAACAAAAAAGCACTATCTTTACAAGTAACTTCACTACTTCAAGATTACGTCAAGATGACATGCTTGGTGATATGGTTGTTTCCCGAATGTTTTACAATACAATGGTCATTCCATTGGGGGGAAGAGATAGGAGGGAAGATAATACTTATATTTACTAAAGGTAATTTGACTAGAAATAGAATTTTTCATTGTAAATGTTATTAATATACTCTAAACCTGGACATCACAAGTTAGTTGAATATACGGCTAGGAACTGCTATGATAGCTCTAATAAGTTCGCTAAACAACTATATGTAGAACGTCTGAAGGTTGCTAATGTAATCCTAGGAGTAGTTCTATTCACCCTAAAACTAATGCGGACGGAAACTTTTATCCGAGCAATAGAAAGCTGTATTATATGGAATTTGTTCAAGTTAAAGTTATATTGGTTGTACTCACCTTCGTTATATTCCTAGTCTAGTTATCAAGTAGGAGGTATTGAAATTCCCTACTTGGAAACTCAGTACTACTTATTGTAATCCGCCTTCCTTTCCTCAAACTTTATTGCTCTAAATGGATTAGGCTTGACGGACTAAATTTTTTGAATTACACACCACGACTACCGTCAAGGTTATATTGATTAGGGCAATGTCCCTTCAGGATGCCCACTATTCATATAATAATGGGTGGCTCCGAAATTTCCCGATTTTTTGTCGATATATCCGATTCTAGTAAGGAAGACATTGATGTTAACTCACGTAAGCCAATGGGCTTATTTAAGTTACGCACGCTTTTCAATCACCAGATAATTGCTTTATTTACAATAAATTTATAATAACGACACTCACAAGGTCTAACGACCAGTACGTTCAAAAAAGCCCCCAAATCGGCATAATATCTAAGTCTTGTGATAAAGTGTGACTTCTTCTTTCTAATCATAGTTTGAATTGTATATTAGTGTTTAGGCATATCATATGGCGACACCTTAAAGACTTGTCGATTACACCGATCATTATTGTAATTGAGCAAGTCTTTTCTTATTGCCAAAATTCACGAAATGCTATTTACTGCCGAAGTAATAATAACATACATAATGAACAAGAAAAGAAGTATTTGTGATCCTCGCGCACCTTTACCAATACATGAATCAACTACTGATAATGTAATTGGATATTGGGAGGGGAAACGTTGGCTGCGATCGAAGAACTCCAACTATTAAATCACGTCCTCACTGTTAAAGACTGGGGCGTAGTAGAGGGTGCAGGAATCACCGAGAATTATTTCCAAATCCACAAAGACGCTTTTGAGTTCATCAAATTTTTCATAAGAATTAATGGACAATTGCCAACTATTGAAACGGTAATGAACAAGTTTAATACATTTGAATTGGTGGATTTAGAGAATATCGACCATGTAATTAAATCACTGAAAGAGGACTTCCTATACAGACAGTTTAAACCGATACTTGTATCAGCTTCAGAAACCTTCGCTAATAAAGAAACGACAGCGGCAATTCAACAATTGCAAATGGAAGCGCAGCGTTTTTTGAAGTCAATTGGATCAAGCAGTCAAGGGTACTCCTATGTTAAGAATGCTCAAGTAAGGCTAGAGGCTTATAACAGAATTCATGGTAGAGCAGAAGATGAATTTATTGGAATGACAACGGGTTTTAAACCACTTGATTTAGCAACCAACGGACTTGAATCACTCGAAGGAGCGGTTGATTATTTCCTTGTGTTTGCGCCAACAAACATGGGAAAAACACTCATATCATCATTTATGATGGGAGCTGCATGGAATAGTTCGTTAGCCACAGACTATCCTGCCTATTTTTCACTTGAGCAAAGAGCATCCGAAATTGCTCTGAATTGGGACAATACGCTTGCAAAAATATCTAGACTAGCTTTAACACGAGGTACGCTTTCTGGTGAAAAGAGAGACGCTTATGCAGAGTTTGTTGACCGACTTAAGCAGAAGAAGAAGGACATGATGATTTATGACTTTGACAGCAACGGCGGCAAACCATTTACGCTTGACGAAATACACAGGATACTGGAGCGAGAAGGTCACAATCGCTGGACTCTTGATCAACTATCAAAAGTTAGACTCTCACATCGTAGTACGGGAGACCTCCGCCAACGATTATTTGAAGTGTCTGCAGGTGTCCGTGAAGTTATCCTCAACACTGGAAAACCTGCTATGGTAGTTGCTCAAGCGAACCGTGACGCTCTCAAAAAAATTAAAAAAGATATTACAGAAAATGTGGATGCTACAGATATCGGGGAAGCTTTCTCAATAGTACAAGATGCTTCCAAAGGAATCTCTATCGTTAAAGTAAGTGATAATACATTCCGTATTTTGGTCATTAAGAATAGAAATAACATAAGTGGGCAATCATTCCTTGTGCGCTACGACTTCGATACTGGAATCGTTTCCGTCTTGGATGATTACATTGGAGAACAATATTTTTAAGAGAGACAAGCACAAATGCAGTTAATGCAAGAATACATGTATTTAACTCTCTCATCCCGCTCAGAAGAGTTACCAACTCTCTATAGTAATACTTCCACTTGTCTATATACATATTGAATCGCATAAAAACCCTTTCATGCAAAAATAAGGGAGTAAGGGGAGTGGAATATTTACAAATCAACAAAAGAGAATCCAAATATAGAGATTCTTGAATCCTTGCACATCGACCCCAAACAGTTGATAGAAGAACTACGTTTTTCTTTTCAGTATCTCTCTAAGGGTTTAAGCAACTCTAATGCATTCACGGGTTTAAATGATACAGGTCAATGGATCATGAGTTGTTGTCCCTTACACGCAGAATCTAGAGCTTCTTTCGGAATCTCTAAAGAGTCCCCCTATCACTGCAACTGCTTCTTTTGTGGCTATTTAGGGACAATAGACAACTTAATTGAGAATGCTCTTGACTTAAACGAAGGAGAGGGCATAAATTTTTTGCTCTCAACCTATACATTTGAGGAAAAAAGTAGAACGTTCGATATGGTTGACTATATAGATAATCGTAGGAACAAATATGTAATCCCCTATCTTGAAGAAAGTAAACTAGTGACTCTAAAGAAATCAAGATCAAAGAATGAAGTTCTCTTTCAATCAGGCATGAGCTACATGCGTGCCCGGGGTTTTAAAGATTGTACTCTTGAGACCTATGAAATTTGTGTTGACACCAAAACCGAAATGTTGGTCTTCCCTCAAAGAACCAGAACCGGACAACTCCGTTTTATTCAAAAGAGGAAAATCGGCAACAACTATCACGGTGCTAAGTTCATAAATGAAGGAATTACGATAAAAAAAGATATCGTCTTCGGTCTTCACTTCATTAACAATCTTAGAACTACAACAAACCGAATCAAAAGAGTCAGAATGGTCGAGTCACCTACTGACTGTATGTCCAACTACCAGATAGGTATTCCCGCGGTATCAATTAATGGACGTATCCTTTTCAGAAATCAGGTTCGGGAGCTACAGTTGGCAGGCATCGAAGAGGTTGACTTGATGCTCGACAACGATAAGGCGGGTGAGAAGGGGATGCAGGATGCCGCCATATTACTGGATAGGGCAGGTTTGATTGTAAACCGTGTTCGCTACCCTAGCTTTCCTGCGTTCAAAGATAGCAATGAGCTGCTCAATGCTGGACTACTAGACCGTCTTGACACCTACAATGTGAACCTTATCGGTGCAATTTACAAGTAGGTGAATTTCTTTCGCACCTTTTCTACAGCATACAACGACCACTATATCAAAAGGTAAAACATTATACATGATCCCATTGGAGGAATTAACTGTGACCAATCAGACAACCGTAGCTAACTTCGATATCGAAACTTTGACGCCAATCTTTAACTTCATATTAAAAGGTGTAAGACACGAAGACCGTGAAGAAGTTAAATCCGAAGCCGTTCTACGTATTCTGACTGCCATCGACAAAAGACAAGTTAAAAAAGATGTGTTTACATTCTCACACACTGTCGTTCAACGTGCTGTTTACGACTACTATCGTAAAAATAACAGAATGATTACGAAGAACAGCACTCTTGTAAACTACTGCGATGGTGCAGATGAAGAGCAAGGTTCAACCATTGACTTCTTCTCTTACGCAACTGAAGAAGTGGGTTACGGTCTATCTGATGTAAAGACAGATTACTTGAATAATCACACTGATTTTACTCCGCAACAACGTAAAATAATTGATTTCATGCTCTTCACAGAAGGAGGAATAGACATGAAACCGACAGAAATTTCTAATCTCCTCGGTTTAGACAAGTCCCATGCTTCACGTGCAATGAGCAAACTTAAAAAGTTATGTCAAAGTTAAATATCTTTTAGAGCCAATAACTAATTAAATATAACACAAAGGGTTCAAATGAATGAAGATACTTTTATTTAAGTATATCACATAACACTTCACATTTTTTTTAATTTTCTCATTTGTTCCTAGGTATTTCTTTCCAAGTCTATATACGATCATATTACCACTCTGCTGAGGGTAGTGTCAATACACTACAACACTGCTTATAACAATCCATCTTTATCAAATTCATATGAATATTATTCTAAAAACTTTAGATTATTTAACCAATTCTTACGTTTTTGAAACAACCTTTTTTTATCTTTTGAATAGCATAGAAACATTACTAAAAAATGAAGTGAAGAAACATTTAAGAGAACATTGAATCTTCCTTACATATCATATCCAACTTCTTAACAAGTCATTCCTATCTTTCAAAAATGTGGAATGACTAATTATTTGAAGTTATTTAATCTCAAACACAAAACTGTTTATTGGAGGAAAGCCGATATGTCTAACACTGTAGTTCGTGGTCTTGGAGCAATTCTTTCTGGTGGTGCAGATTTTATTACTTTTCAAGAAGGGAACCCCATGACTTTGCTCTTTATTGATTGGTTTGAAAACTTGCTCGGTATCCGTGAGCATTTTGAAGCTACCTTGAATCCTAAGTATGTTCGTTGCCCTGGAAAAAATATTTGCCCCCTTTGTAAAGCAAATCCTTCCAAGTATCCTGCACTTCGCATTAAGTTCCGTGTCTATGATGCGGTTGAAAATAAAATAAAATTCGTCTCTCTAGCTAAATCCCACGTTCAAAAATTGAACTGTGATTTCATACAGCACGAGATTGACCCAACTAAGAATTTTGTAACCATTTACCGCACTGGAAAGGGGGCATCGGATACTTCCTATAGCGCCCGCCGTTACGTAGCTAATCTTGAGGCAAACAATTCACTTGATTATCCTTCTCAAGAATTACTAGACAACATACCTGACATTACACCACAAGTAACACCACACAGCCCTGATGAGATTACGGCTTTTGTACAGGCACTGGTCGGTGTTACCCAGTTCTATACTAACAGCGATATTCGATCGTCTCAAGGCAGACATGTACCCTCTTACGAAAAGCAGCAAGGGACTCCAACTGCACAACGTAAGCTGCCATTCTAATCGTTAAACGTGAGGGGATATAAAGCCCCTCATTGTTGTACTTTCTTAAACCTTAGCCCATTCGTCATGTTAAGACGTTACAACATTTCAAGTGTAATAGGGAGGGTCACAGTGTCTGAAGCTAATGAAATACTTGAAATTCTCAAAAAGGCTGAAAAGAAAAACGCCCAACCGAGCCGCACTAAAAAAACAGAAATTTTAAAATCTAAAAAAAAGTTAACTAAAAGAGAACAGCAGATTTTGGATATCGAATCTTCTATTAGAATGCCTGATAATTATACGCTTGTTAATACTCCTGAACTACTTGAGCGACTAGTGAAATATTATAAAGCATATAAAAAGATGTATCAAGGCGATGCCTTCGTCTATTTAGATACTGAGACTTATGGACTAAACAACTGGCGGGACTCTTTAATATCCATTTCTATCGGTTTTGAATCAGAACAATATTTTAACATACCTATGCGCAAATTTCTACATAATATGTCGAAGGATGTCGAAACTCTGCCTTTTGATGTTGTATCCAACGCGCTTAGACCATTGTTAGAAGCTGATTATATGATTGTAATGGCAAACGGGAAATTTGATATTCACGTACTCAAGAATTGGGCAAATATTGATATTACCTTTAATATTCATTGGGATATTATGATAATGGGCGGGTTGTTAAATGAAAACAAACCAAAAGGTCTAAAGGAATGGTACAACTCATACACCCTCCCTTGGCTAATTGAGCAAGGTAAAATGAGTCGTGACGAACTCTGTCGGCCAACTTTCAAGTTTGGTAGCATGTTCGACAAAATCCCATATGATAGTATACCTCACAGGATCTCCAATTATTATGCTTGCCATGACGTGTTCATGACACATTGGGTGTTCAGATATCAAAAATTCATTATAGAAAATCCTTCTTTTGGACTATATCGTGTTTACAAATTGTTCAGAGAAGTTGAGATGCCATTGTTGGCAATTTTCGTCACTGCAGAGCGGCGAGGTGTAGAACTTGATTCTAAGTTTCTCAAAGACATTATAGGTAGAGTTCTTCAGGAAAAGTTGGATGAACTTAAGAAAGATATCTTCAGTGTCTTAGGCAGAACGATTACCCTCACTAAATCAAGAACACGTCAGCGACAGGGTATTAAGTTCAAGGAAGAATATGAGATCGTTGAAGCATTTAATCTTGCTTCTCCCGCGCATCTAGCAAATAAGTTATACGTGGAGCACGAGATACTTGAGCCTGAGATGGTTTACGTTAAAGAACTCAAGCGTAAAGTACCTAAGCAATCAACAAGCAAGAAGGTACTGACAAGGAATAAGAATGTCCTGGTCACTGTAAACGACAAGGCTCATAAAATAGTAGATTATATTCTGGAATATCGAGGTCTTTCCAAGCTGATTGACGCTTTTTGCAATAAACTTCCTAATGACACAGTGGAAGGTATTATACACTGTTCCTACAATCAAATGGTTCGTACCGGGCGTGTATCCTGTTCAGCACCTAATCTGCAACAGATTCCATCAAAGTTCGACCTTATACGATATGCATTCCGTGCATCTGCTGGTCGATTGCTGGTTTCTGCCGACTTTTCACAACAAGAACTTCGCTGGTTAGCTATCTTTTCTCAGGAGCAAACCCTCATTGATATATTTAAGTTGGATTTGGATATGCACAGTCGGGTAACGTGCCAAATTCACGGATTTGATTACGATATGTTTGAGATGATTCGAAGTTACAAGGGTGAGTCCGAAAAAGAAACTTCTAATAAAATAGAGGAAATACACGCGAAATATTCTGGTTCTCAAGAACTTCTCTTCGCAATGACCTATCTTAATAGTAAGGAAAAAGGGGCGAACGCTTCCACTGTGGGGGGTTCAAGCCAAACAATTGAATACCTTGCTGGATTATTTGAACTGCTCCGTAAGAAAACTAAATCCGTAGTGTTCGGTAACAACTATGCCGAATTTAAACTCCTCTCATATCGGTGAAATCTAAGTGGCTGTCGAGAGACGCTCCATACGGCAATACCGAGCTAAAACTCGCTAGGTTAGTAGTGAATGATGGTGTAGAGACTTATCATAGGTCGCCTGACCACTAGTGGTCAAATCAATCGAATCTATGTAATGGGGAGAACAGTTATCTCTTAGATAGGATCAACCTAAGGCATTGCTCTTTACTGAAGATGCTAAATTCACTCCAATATGCGTGAATTCATGGGAAATGTAAGATTACAAGGTGTCTCGAATCGCTTTGGTACTTACAGTAAATTGTGATGAAGCATGAGGGAACTTGTTAGTATTGATCTCAGGCGGTAAAGGCTTTTTTAACCAAAGCTCTTTAGGTTCATAGAGAACTTAGAGTGGTTAACTATCTCAAAAATAATCATCGTGAGATTGACCGCCGTAGTTTAATAACTGTTAAGGGATAGTCCACTCTCATAGAAATATGGGGATACGAAATGGTAGTTTACGGTATTACTGAGTTAGGGCTAAGTGAGCAAATTGGTTCTAGTAAAGAGGAGGCTAAGCAACTAATTGAAGGCTTTAAGTCCTCCATGCCCAACTATCTTATGTGGGAAGCAACAACTCACAAGGAAGTAATGGAGAAGGGGTTCATAGAGACTGTTCTCGGACGTAAACGTAGATTTGGTGAGACCATTGCCGAAGCTAAACAAGAGGACATCTGGAAGAAGTCAGGATGGCATTGGAAGATTGAAAAATGCAAACGTCAGTCCTGTAATGCCAAGATTCAGGGTTCATCTGCTGACCAAACTAAGAAGGCAATGGTTGATCTATTTTACCCGACCCGTCTTGACGGAACGAAGTGTTTAGACCGCCGTGAGTGGTTACGTGAAGGCTATATGTCTCAGCTTGAAAAGGACGACCTTCACCTTGTTCTTCAGGTGCATGACGAGTTGATTTTTGATGTCCCAGAGACAGTTGACCCTGCAGCGCTCAAAGCGATCACAGACACTATGGCTAATGTCATCCCCAATGACGTAGGCGTTAAGTTCAAATCAGATATCGAAGTAAGCCCTTATTGGGGTGGTAATTTCTCCAAAGAACAAATCCGTCTCATGACTGAAGGTCTGTTGGACTGGAAGGATATATTCAAGGAAGAGGTGAATAAGAAACTTTCCAAGTTCGGCTTTGATTACAAAGTTGGAATTTTTGCTGATGGAGACTTAGATGATGAGAATGATAGTGAAGAAAATACTTAATACGATTCTTTTTGTTTTTTTGAAAGTTAGTTACTTATAATGTGTTTAGCTGATTAAAAGGGAGTGATTTTTATGCCATCCGTAGGCATTCGAATATGGGGGAATTCCCACCTCGCCCCTCAACGTGAAGTGGAATCTGGAGTGAATGACATAATCGTTATCAACGTCAACGGTACAGACTACACAATTGTCCTTGATGCAGGAGAGTATACATCAAGCCATGAGCATGTAACCTCTAGCTTTGTACAGCATGTGAACGACAAATTGATCGAGGTAGGCTGTCCTGTTATTGCAAAGGTAGGTGGTATTCATGATGACCACCCACGTACAGTGCTGTTATTTGAAACATCTGAATTATCCGAGAGAGTGACAATGTCTATTGAGGGACCAGGTGCAGTAGAGTTTATCGGAGATACACCATACCAGACAGTACCAGCTGTTGTAGAAACCCAGATTGACGGTCTACCTTCTAAAGTTGCAGCACGTGGTACCGGCATGATTTCCCTCACAGGAGGAATTGGGGTATCCTAATCTCCCTAAACAGTAAAGTGGATTTTGATAATTCATAGTAGATATTTAGTAAGTCAAAGACCTCTAAGGGGTCTTTTTTCATTGCCGCACCCTTTCAGGCTAGTGGGTTGACTACTAGAGTGTATGCCAAACAAGCAACTGATAGGAGATGATCCCATGACAACAGGAAAAATCCACCCCCAAGAACGTGTATCCCAACGAAGTCAAGCCTTGAAATTACATCCATTAGCAAGTGCGTGGAGCGACTATTAGAAAGAGGGTAACGATATGAAGATGACAACACAACAATACGCAGAAATCATCGCAGGTAAGGTTGCTCATACTGCAAAAAACATTGCAAAGAACAGTGGTCGTAAGGAAGAAGCAGATTCCGATGTAGCTGCCGCAATGATTGTAACGTTCGCAGAAGAGATGATGGAAGTCATCCGAAAGAGGACACCCAATACACCAAACCCCTTATCTAAAACCTTCGTGAAGCTGAAACGGTTTCTGCGAGGTGTTGGATAATGTTTGAGCGGTACTTAGTTGGCGGACGGCTTGACCCACCCTACTTTCCGACGAAACCAAGCCCTCACTTTGTAGGTAGGGAAATCATAATTCCAGCTAAAGCGAACGGGGATAGAACTTTCAAGGATACCTTTACAATGTCACATGACCTGGAGTTCTATGCGGTATCCATCCGAACCAATTCGAACAACGTCGAGGACTACTGGAATCTGATGATAGATGGCAATTTTGTTGCTAAGAATATCCACTGTAAAAACTACGAGGAGGGATTATATTTTCAGGTGGCACATCCTGTAGCGGCAGGTAAAGAGTTCCTCTTTGAGTACCATACACCTCAAGGAGACAGAAAAAATTTTGAGTTAATGTTTCACTTTCTTACTGAGCATAACGTTGATTTGGTACTCACTGAAACAACAGATTTGGGAAATTACCCTGATCCTTCCGAAGAGCCAGCAGATGACCAGCAGCCACCGGATACGCCTGAAGATGGTATACAACTTCCCATTACGTGGAAACCGTTTATTTCCGTCGTAGATGCATACAAATGGACACAGAACCTTGGCGTGTCAGTAAACTTCGCAAACAAACTTGATGCAGCAAACTATGTGACTGAAGCCTTGGCGCTTTTACTGAACACATGCGATGGCTTTACAGAGATGATTCAGAAGCACAAGCTAACTATTAACATAGAGAACGGAAACGGAGCTAATGGTTACTTTGATCCTGCGTCTGGAAAGGTAGTCATAAGCAAGACTTATGACTACACTAACGCCGCCACAATTGCTCAAATGGAGTACAGCACAGGGCAGAAGTCTTCACCCGACAAGCTGCGCACAATCATTCATGAGATTGGGCACTGGCTTCATTATCACAATATCGGATCACAGCAGTTCTTTCAATATTCAGCACTTGACCCTGATAACTACGGCGTGAAGACAATACTATCAAACGCTCAATCATCTTACATAGCAAACAACCTGTGTAACTACGCTACCAAGTGGTTTCCTATTGAGTTCGTCCCTGAGACATTCACTGCCAAAATAACCGGAGTCCCCATTGATGCTAAGATATGGGAGTGGTACGAGCAATACGGTGGATACAAATGTATAGGATGGTAGATATCTATCAATAAAATTGCAAGTTTTTATGAATGTATTAAATACAAGCAACATAAGGGGGCTATGCTTAATGGACATTACAGTTCCTTGCGTATTCTGTAAACACTTCAATCGGGACGAACGTGTAAGAATGACTTGTGCTGCATTCCCTAACGGGATTCCGAAGGACATTCAAGAAGTAAAAGTGATTCATACTGACCAATACCCTGCCGACAATGGGGTTCAATATGAAGCGTTAAGTGATAATCAAGACTATTTCAAATATTTTAAGGGAGAGACTCGATTATAAATGTATGAGCAATTGCATTCCTTATCATTTAGATAAACCTACCACCCAACGTAAAGAATTTATGAAAACTACAGCTAATTATAGAAGAATCGATGAGGAGTTTAAGATTTTGCAACTCTAACTAACCATATATCGACCACTATAATGAGGTGATGTGAATGATAGGCTTCTTAAACAAGTGTCCTCATTGTGGGGCACGTTCTTCTTTTACACCTGAAGAAATGGAATGCGATAAGGCATTAGTTCTGTGGTGTAACAACTGCGGTAACTTCATAAATCAAACCTTGACTATCGAAACTGTTCTCAGGTGGTGGCTTCGCTACAATGAAGGGGAGGAAACGATAGTCCCTCCAGTCAGCAGGAAAAACCTTCAGAAACTCATAAACATTGAACAGATGCTTAACGAAGAAGGCGAGTGGATGGAAAGTATAGAGATACACATTAAAGACTTCAGAGAGTACCATTATACAGAAGTAGAGGGTGAAAACCATGAAGGTTCAGGTAACGGCTAAGTTCTTCCTTGATAATGGAGAAGTTAAGCGAGTCGATTGGTTTGAGATTGATCCTAAGTTGATAGGTAAGATTGTAGAGAATGGCGTTGACAAGCCTATTGAAATTATTCTTAAATCGGCAAAGGACGTACAGGACGAATACAAAAAGATATTCCGCAGGCTTCATCGCCAGGGAGAGATGTTCATTGTTGAGAACATCAACGGAGAATTAGCAGGTGTACCTTTTACCAAGGTGACCTACTGGACATTAAAAGCGGGAGAGGTTATAAAGAATGTAACCGAGTCTACTAATAGATCGAGTGTCTAATATACCTTGAGAAAATCTGAGTCCTAACCTCTCAATTCTACCATTGCCAGCTAACCTGAGATATTTGAACTGGAGAGACTGGGTAACTTTTACACTCACTACGGTCATCTCTCCCTCGTACAACCTTCAATCGTGACTGCCACTTTTAATAGCTAATGGACAATACAAGGGCGTATCTGTCACTGGCAACTGTTCCGGACAGATACTAGTGCACCGAAGGCAGGAAGGTGAATGTAGGTTGCATAATTAGATGAGAGTCGTGGGGTCACAAACGTATTTAGATATTATAATTGACAATATCAGACCTTCTAATAGTTGCTCGTTGACTATCTGGAAGGTCTATTTCATGATGTAAGAGTTGCTGATAAACAAGGGAGAATGAGTCTAAAAGGGCATGAAAATAAAATGTACATGAGAGGCCTATGGGTCTCTTTTTTTTGACTGAAAATTCTCATCGCACCCCTAAATGGGGATACCCCGACTACTGAAGTATAAGCAGTTGAACTCCACTGCTGAGGGCTCTATATGATTAAAGAGAACACATCTTATCATATAGATACTCCGGTCACCTTAGAGAGGAGGAAAAGTGAACAGACAAAAAAGAACGGTATTCTAAGCATAAAATGAAGAAATATTATTATGAGTTGAAAATTTACAAAGTCGATTAATAACAGGGCTGAATAATGAGCAGACTTGATAATTCAACTTTGCAAATGACGAATTATACCAGAACTTAGTGAAAATTCATTCCTATCGCGACTATTAGAGTGATCGAAGTACTTAATCCAGTGAAAATTGATTAGAATTTCAATTCCACGGCCTGACTGATTAAGCAACTAAAAGAAACCAGACAAAGTAAAAACATGGGTCTATTAAACCTAAATAGAGCCAGTAGCAGCACGACATTATCAACAAATGATGGGATAGCTTTAACCTCACATTATTAGGAGGATCAAAATGGCAAGCACTTATGTCTACACTCTCGGAGTCGTAGTAGAGCAAGTCGAGCAGATTGAGAGATCTATTAAGAATATGGAACAAACTATGCGTCATGTATCGCCTGCCACTGTGGATGTAATTCGCAGAAACAAGTCTCAACTTGAAGCATTGCTTGAACGCATCATGAATGCTGATGTGACCTCCACATTTAGTTTACAAGCTTTTATCGAAGTCAACAAACAGTGCCTGCAGGACTGTTTTTCTGCTGACTACACAAACCGTCTCAGCACAATTGGGAGGACGAGAAGACAATGAAAATCAAATTCCGTGATGTATATGAAATCCTGCTGAACAATCGGAAGGCTGTTTTGGATATGGGTCTTGATGTAACAAATGTTCTTGATGGTGAAGGTAAATGCTTAATTTCAGATGAACTAAATTTGCTGAAAGAAAGTTACGCAGACCTGTACAATTCAGACATTAAATTGAACGAGAATATTGACGCTATTAGGGCTAAAGCTAACTCTTGTTATAAGTGTTTAGACCTTAGTTGATAAGTAAACATCAGAATGTTTTTGATCAATAAATATATACCTATTACATCCAGAGTTTCTAAAACTAGTGACGAATAGCACAGTGTCAATTTGGGATAAAAAATGAGCGGACTATTTTACTAAGAATGGCGTGATATGGATGAAAATTGACAACAGAATAGTCGAAGGGCTTCGATTAAAAGATGTGCCCGAAAACAAAACGAAAGAGATACACTTCTACGCTAACGGGAAGAGTATTTTTCTGAGTTCCATTACTGAAGAGAAATTGTTTAACGAGGAACAGTTGGATATGTTCCAGCACTGGATCGAAGAGACTACTCTTAACCTGCCGACTTACCAGACATTGTTAGAAATTCTTGAAACAGAAGGTAACGCGGTCTAATGATAGAGAGATCGTGAGATCGTCCATTTTCACAAGAGCACTGTGTTTGCAAGCGGAACGTGCCAGTGACATTATCTTGGTACTAACTATGTTAACTTGTTCCAAGCACTAATGTTTGGCTCGCTGAAAAATATGGAATTCTCCATATGGATAACCGTCTAAGTTCCCTATCTATATATGCTGCAGCTATCGTAGCAACTATGAATGGATCAAGAAGTAGTTAATTAACCGTGCAGGAGTAAACTAAAAAGTAAAGGAGGCATGCCTATGTTTCCAGAAGTGGACGACTTCATAGAAATTGAAAGTGAAGGACACCCGCATAACGGTCTTATTGGCAGAGTTGTCTCACTCGCCCCGAATAGGGTTACTTTCAATCTGTATGGTAAGGAAGTTTCTATTGCGGAGCGTTTTGTCAAAGTAAAAGCAAAACTAGGAACACGGGCACATATCCTACTGAGTCGGAAGTCTATGCACTGGGAACTGAATTCTCTGGATTTCATAGGCTTATATGTTCTTATGGACATTGCTTTATGGATGCGAGACTACGAGTGGTGTAGAGATATTCAGCAACGGATGGCTAAGGTGGGCTAAGCGCCCACCTTTTTTCACACCTTATTGTAAGCATGTCACGACCATAATAGAGAAGACAAAAAGAAGAAAGGAAATAAGGTTTGAAATCAAATGGCATGGTTATTGGCAAAATGAGCGTCAGCAGTTACTTTTATTTAGCACATTAAACCGGACGAAGAGAAGTTCAAATTCATCCAAGCTACTCCATGATTCATCTTAGACAATTTAGCTCACCTTTTCTTTATTCTATTTCTTCAGTCAGAGGCTTTGCATCTAAGGATTTCTATTATTTAATTATAGACTTCGTTTGGAAAATACTTGTAGAACAAAAAGGATGAGAATTGTTAAATGAAGAAAATTAAGTTGACAGTGGCATTAGCCATGACGATTACTGCTTGCTCCCCGCATGAGAAAACATCGGATTTCGATAATAATCCGATCCCCCAAGTTTCTGTGTCAGAAAGTGTGTTTAACGTTAGACACCTCTTGTCGATAGAGGCGAATAAAAAAGAGCCCATCCCAATGATTGCAAAAGCTGTACTCGAAGCAAAACCAGTACTTAAAATGACAGCTGCTGCAGATAAACCGAAAATTGCGCCTAAATCTACTTCTGTCGTTACAAAGTCTTCCACTGTGCAAAAGAACATAGTGAACCATCTTCTCAAGTACAAGGTAAACAAGTCAGACTCTACTAAGTTTGCCACTCTTATCGTACAGAATAGCAAGACTTACGGTGTCGATCCTTATACTATACTAGCAATTATTCAAGTTGAAACGGGGGCAACATTCGACCCTAACCTTGTCAGTACTCACGGTAGCGTAGGCTTGCTGCAGGTGCTCCCCTCCACACAGAAATATATGAATATATCGGGGAGTCTCAAAAAACCTTCAATCAACATCAAAATTGGCACTAAGTACCTTGCCTATACTCAAAAGAGATTCGGCGATGAATTGGGAATCGTTGCTTATAATCAAGGCGAGGGGAACGTTAAACGAGGGACGTATAACACTAAGTATTTGACCAAAGTTAATAAAGCATTGGCAAAAATCAAAAAGTAGTTGCACAGGATCATGGTTCAGGACAATAAGGTTACGAAAGTATGTCATGAACTCAAAACAGCACAGGAAAGACTTAAAGTCGGCAAGAAAGTCTATCTGCTGAAAGCCTGCAAGCAATATTAGTTAAACTACAAAGACATGATAGGGTAAATAAAATTGAAACTGAAACGGCATGGGAAAAACCCTCATGCCGTTTTTTTATGTGAAAACAAGGACGTCCATAGCATAAATGAAGCGAAGTAAAAATTTGTTTAAAAACTCAGATATCTGGATGTAACTCTGTAAATGGGGTGGAGCAAGGTTTCTACAAAAAAACGGTTTTTCTGTCACTGTTGGACAAAGTCGGAAATTGTTGCTCCTTCATGGAAATAAGTCGTTGGTTAGCTTTTCAAGTTTTCGTCTTTTTTGAGATGAGCTCAGCGCTTCAACTTAATTATATTGGCCCCGAGAGGGGTCTTTTCTATTTGTTCACACCTCCTGATAGGGTTAGCGCGACTACTAAGAGTATGCAGGAAATAATTTTGTTTGACACAGGAAGGGGACCAGAAAATGAGTATTTCACACCTCTGATGTAACGATAACAAGTTGGCAGAACTTCAAGAACTTAATGTAGGCCTTTAAAGTAGGTCCTCAAGACCAAGGAACAAAGTTGCAAAATCACAGCAGATGTGACGTCAGCGGACTTCTCAAAAGTAATACAAAAAAGACAGAAAGTTCGAGGTGAATTAGATAGTGCCGAGTCCCAACTACCTACAGCTCAGGGATAAAGAGATGAAGGATATGCATAATATGGTTCTCTTGAAGGCGTGTAAAGAGAACAGAGAACTCATGGGAGACTTCTTGAAGGCTAATCGAGACTTTATCTTCTCTATTATCAAGCACTACAAGGGGAGTATCCTAGAACTTAAAACGAAGTTCCGAATCACAGAGGACGAACTATACCAACATGCTTGTATAGGCATTCTGACTGCTATCAAGGATTTTGATTTTGAACGAGGCATTAAGTTCACAACATTCGTTGTACGCCCCATCCTCTGGGAAATCAATCAGCTTCTTTATAGTGATTCTCAGTCTGTAAGGTTGAGCAGGGGGGCGGTTGACCTCATTAAGCAAATGGTCGGGATTGAGGATGCTCTAGGGTATCGCCCCGCTGAAGAAGAAATGTCAGCTCTACTTAATGTGTCAATTGAGCGCTATCGCGAGATTGCCATGTTCAGCGATGGCCTTGAGCATTATGACGGGATTGATAATTTTGAATTCGTCAACAAGGACGAGAAAATCCTTGAAGAAGATGTGGCCAATCGTCTTTATGTAGAGCAACTACTGGATGACCCTATATTTAATGAATTCGAAAATAAGGTCATGCGCCTGCTCTTGAGCGATACAAGTAACAACAATGCTCAGATTGCTGAACAACTGAACGTATACCCCATGACCATTAGCCGTACTCTCGCACGAATCCGCAGCAAAACTGTGAACAGAGAGTTGAAGGAAGAGGAAACTAAGAGCTCTTCCAAGTATGAACGGGAGATTGAACTTATCACTCAGGCAACAAAGGAGCGTAATGAGAACTTGTGCATCAATAAAATTACAGAACTACTTGAGGTGTGTGGGTATGACACCAACGCCTACACAACCAGAGTGCTTTATTACATCCGTCAGAAAGCTATTCAACAAACTGCTTAAATAACTCGCACTTTTTAATAAGGATGCGGGGATCAATATAGTATATAGAAATCAAACTAAACAAGGACGTTTGGATCACAATATCTTAAAATGTATCTTTATTAAAATCATTCTAAAGTCCCTTCTTACGGCGAAAATCTTGAACAGCTGCCAGCGGATGAGACAACAGTCGAATTATCAATTAATCATAAAAAATCATAAAAAATTTAGCTAGAGAAATCATCGTATTGGATGTTGATGAAATAGACAACAAAATTTGTATGTTAAGGAGGGGCGACAAGCCCCTGATACTATATAAGAAAGAGTGATGAGATGAAAGCGCGAACTCATCATAACCAAAACATCCTTTTGAAAAGAGACTTAAGATAACTACCCATCTATCAGTTCTATTATTACACTATGAATTCTAAATGAAGGGAGCACTATAAGTGGATACCAACGAATATCAAAAATGGAACATAAACCCTTATGGAAAGCACCTTACATATTACAAATGAAAATCACCCTATACTACAACAATGAATGCGGTCATTGCCGACGTTTCCATAAGACCATAGACGATATAGCCTCGGAACGTCCGCACATTGATGTCTCTAAAGTCGAATATGTGCCCTCTATACACACAGATGTCATGTTCATACCAACTATGATCGTCAGCCACGGAGGTAGGGAATTAGGGCGCTTCAGCAGTGCTCTAGAGAAGAAAACTATCAGCATATGGTTAGATCAACTCGATGAATACATTAAAACTCACTTGTATTCCAACGATATATAAAACTCTTTGAGTATTTTATCTTATCACGTAGTCCAGTACAGCTCTAAACGACCATTAAATTTCATCCTAAATCAAGTCTTAAATCAAGTCCTAGTATGTTAATTAAGACCCTTCGGGGTCCTTTTTAGGTTGATAACGTAGAAAGGTAATCTATGCCAGTTTGGACGATCACAGCATAATTTTTTATTCATAATAAAGAGGAACAGTGTCAACAATGTACACGTGAGTCAACGTCTCAGCGGTTCCATTGTTTTATCACTCTTCCTTGTAGTTTTATGAGTCTCTTTGCTCGAATGCCATCCGCCTATTCATGATTTCCATCAAAAATATACCTAGCAGCTAGAACTAACATCAGACGTTTTTGATTCGACTTTTTGTAAGAAACACCCATTGTATTGTGCATGATTGACATGTACTTCTGGTTTACATCATCTATATGAAAGGAGCTAAATATTATTAGAGTTTCCACTTCTATGACAAATCAATCTTCCGCTAGCTTTTACCCCGATTTTTGGGCTCCCTCCTCCAAAAGGGTAAATAGTAATAGTGTATCCCGCTGACATAACTTTGCTTTCTCACATTATTTCTGCCCACTCGGTTCTAGTCTTATTATATTCATTTCTCTTCTGACCCTTACATTCCAATTAGTCGTACTACTCCTATAAAAAGATGTGTCTAGTACGTACAAAAGTTCAATTGTGTACAAATCAACTTATATTGGTACTAGAGGTGGTCATATGAAATGCGATTGCGGACGCTTCATCACGCAGAATGCCAAGGCTTTAGCCTCTATCTATGAGACGAATGGTGGCAAGTGTATTCACTGTTTGTCAGAGACCCTGAGTGTTCCTTATCAAGAATTAGTAGATAGGTATATGGGAATCTACGAGTGCCGTCCTTGCGCTCAAGATAAGAAAAAAGAGGAATTAAGAAGGAAATTACTTGGATTAGGGGGTTAGGACATACTGGTTTGAATCGTGAAGCGGATTGTTAGCCTTGTATGGGCAGATAAAATCCTGAATACTGCCGAGTATGGTAAAGGTTGTGGAGAGTGAAAAAGTCTCTCCCATCCTAAACTAGCCCTGCGCTTTACGGTAAGAAGAAAAATAAAGGGATTGATTTAAAATGGACTTTTTAATCAAGTGTATTAAGTGTGAATTCAGGTACGTTACTGATAAAGCAAGGGAGAACTTTGCGGCTGAAGGACTGGAAGGAGAATCCATGCTTTGTCTACACTGTATCGGGGAAATTACAGGGAAAGTCTTGAACCGATACAGCTACTTGGTCTTGCCCGAAGAGCTAGAAGATTCGAATCAACGGATGCAAGTTCTACCTAAAACGCCCACTGGCTGTAGACCGTGTATGAAGAAGAGAGGGTTATCATCATGAAAACGGAACGTATTTACTTAAGAACTACTCCTAAAAATAAAAAATATTTACAGAAAGTAGCTAAAAATTATTTTAAAGGAAATCTGTCTGCTGTTTTCGAGTACATGATTGAACATCTCGATATACATATGGATTGATTACTCTTAACTGAGTTGCACATTCACAAAAAAAATTGTTAGAGCGGGCATAAGGTTAAACGGTCTGCTTTCAGGGAGAGTGAAGTAATGGAGACAAACATCGGGAGATTAATTGCATTTGTTGGATCAGTAAGGAGCGGTAAGACAAAAAAACTAATTGACCTTTACGAAGAAATGATGGGCGACGGTGTCAAAGTCGCTGTGTTCAAGCCGTTTATTTCGAGTGAGAGAGAGGGTGATGAGTTTGTCCGTTCTAGAGAAGGTGATAAAGCCCCTGCGAGGGCTGTTAAATATCTGTCTGAAATCCCAGCTATAGTCGAATCGGAGCGTCTAGAGGCAATACTAGTAGATGAGACACAGTTATTTAATCAAGAGGAAGATGGCTTCATAATTCTTGAGGGACTGGCTATGGGAGGACTTGAAGTTTACTTGTTTGGTCTCGATGTTGACTCCGAAAACAACACATTCAGGTATATAGGGGATATTCTTGCTCATGCTGATGAAGTCCATAAACTCCGTACATCATGTATAAAGTGTGGAGAGGAAGCAAGGGTTAGCAAATTCGTGGGCATAGTCAAGTCCGACGTCATACCAAATGGTGAGCCGGATGATTATGCTCCTTATTGCCGTTTCTGTTACCACGGATGGAATGATCGGTTGGAAGAGCTCCGTAAGACAGCACAGATCACTGTCGGGGGGGACGGCTTCTTTTTTACTTGCGATATCGAAATTGAGCGAATCATGGAAATAGGCTACGACATTGAGACTCTTGAAGATAACTTGCGGACAGTTGACAAAATATTAGAATTCATTTCAAAGCTGAAAAAAGCAGATTGATTTTATTTCTAAGCATAAATGATGTATCCCTATGTTCTAACCATGTAATCCAAATAGGGACATTAGGAATCGTGAAGTGTAAGTTTTACATTTTAGGATCTCCACCTATTTAAATGTTTTTTTGAAATGTAAATTTTACACTCAATAAAGATTAAAAGATTAAAAGATTAAAGATTAAAAGATAAATAATATATTAAATTAATAAATATTGCGAAAGTCATTACAGACCAATTCTCCCAGTACAACTCAAATATTTTTAAACTAGCATGAACCTAAGTTTGTTAGTCTGTTTTTAAATAACCATATAATCAAAGCTGAGTCATATAAAGTGAACTTCAGTAAAAAATATTCCTTTGACGATCTGATGTCGATACCCTGTTAACTCAGCACTAACTACAAGGCGGATAGGGGCTACATCCCCCACCTTTTTTATTATCACAATAATACCATTTTGAGAGGAGTTTTCTTACATGGCAGGACCAACTGGGACGCACAAGAAAGAATTAAAAGTCGCTGAAGCACACTTAGAGACAAGGGAAAGAAGCATGTCGAAGGCGACTGATGATGTAAATGTAGAGGATGTGGAGGGGGATGTGGTAGCCGAGTTAACCCAACAACTTACTATGTTCGGACAGTTCATTTATAACGCTCAGGAAAAAGATACCATCCTGATTGTCGAGAACTTGGGTTATGGCGATATTTACGTAAGTGACAAGCATAATCCTCGAGTAGGCAATGAAGATCAACGTCTAATTTTCAAGGAGCAAAAGGCATTCAAAGCTGGAAAGCTGTTTATGATTTCGGCAAGCTATCCCATAGTATCCGTTATTGAGATCAAGTAAAAAGAGTATAGGGCCAGTCTACTTCAATCATGGGTTATTACAGATGCGAGGGAGAGCATCCCCCGGCTGATGTTGATATTGTTGGACACCTCAATACGCAGGGCTGTTAGAAATGTTCCCATTTCAGCTTATATTGGTATACGAAGCATTCATAAGAGGATGTGATGTAATGGGAGGATCCACATCTCCAATGTTTACACCTATATTCACACCACGCTTCGTCAAGACCCTCAAATCTTGCAATGCTAGGACTGCCGGCTAACGATTCTCCAGAAAATTTAGCTACCTAAATTCAGAAGAGAAAGAAGCCACAAGACTTAGTCAGCACAACTTGCCCTTGATAATATTTTATAAAAATCCTGGAGCAAGAGGCGAGAATTACCTTGAGTATAGATTCATCGTAGACTTCGATATCTATACGAAGGATGATGTGGGATTGACTGTAAACATCGCTGACCGATTTGCCAGATTTTCGACGACCAGTACCTTGGTATGCCGAAGGGTAGTGTGTTTAATAGGGAGTACGTCACAAGTTCTGAAGACGATACTGACTGGAAAACACCTACAAGTATTTCACCCAAATAGTTTTCGCTATTGGGATAGACGAATAAAGGAGGTTTTTTGAATGAAAGTTACTAAAAACAAAAAAATGCTGATTAAAGGTGCAGGTAAATTCATGGCGAAAATCCCGAACTGTGACGACCTCGTTACAATCGGTACGCTAAATAACATGCGTCTAGACATTCAATTGGATATGCAGGACATCGAGGCTGGCGATTCTAGCGTCGCTCTGGACACTTTGCTGCGTAAGAAGACAATCGACATTACCGCAGAAGCGGCTAAGTTCGATCTCAACCTTGTTAGGTTGGTACTTGGCTCAAAACTGCGCGAAGGTGTCTCAGGTTCTGCTTACAGTATGGTTACTGAGACTTTCGTAGTTCCTTCTGCATCTCCATATCAAGCAGAACTGACTCAAGTATCTATCGCTTCTCCTGCACCTAAGTCCTTTGAGGGTGCAGTGGGCGGTACAGACCTGAGTACAGACGTGACGATATCCGGTCAGAACGTAGTGTTCGACATGGCACTGGCAGGCAAGACAGTTGTCATCGTCTACGCTGTGGCTCTAACGGGTATTACTCCAGACCCTGATGGCTTTGTATGGGTTCTGGAAGAGAAGCACAACGTTAAACAAAATGGTTCTGAATTCACTACTGATCTTGTTTATGGTGCTTCGCTCAATACAGACCCTCAGATATCCGTCCGTACCCTGCAAGGTAACGTCCTTCTGAAAAAAACGGTCAATCCTAATCCTACGGAAGACCAGTATGTAATTAGCGGCGGCACGCTGAAGTTCAACTCGGCTATGAAAGATGTAGACATTTATGTTAACTACAAGCGTAACGAAGTTGTCGATATCCTCGATATCACAACCAAGGACATGCCGTTGACAGTTCACGTTGTTCACGACGGACAATTCGAACAGAAAGATGGAACGATTCAAGGTTATCAAACTGAGCTGTACCAATGCCGTGTGAAGTCCAACTTCACTCTCGACGCACAACGTCAACAAGCTTCCACACATAGTGTAACTCTAACTGTAATCGACCCTGAACGCTTTGACGGTAAGCTTGGTTCTATCAAGCGTTACGAGGCAGGTTCAGCCCAATCGGTAGATTGCTAATCATTAGACTCCCCTCGGGGAGTCTTTTTACATACAAAATGTTATAGCCTTGGCTTACTCACTTAGAATGTCCTATGAGGTGATTACAAGGATTCCCCCACCTTGTCGTCACTTCGATTAACTGATTCTTGGGGGAGAATTTAAAGGGGGATTGTAAAGTGAGTGAACGAGATTTAGTAATTCCAAGAGCAGATAGTACTGTGACCAAAGAGATTGCCAGTCAAGTTGAAGAGCAGACACAAGAGGCGGTAACTGAAAAAGAAAAGAATCCTTTGACACAAGAGGAAGCAGAAGTGTGTGAGAAAGTATTCTTTGAAGAGGACGATAAGGTTCGTTTACGTGACGGCAAAACTTACAATATTCCACCATTAGGTCTGATGGATGCTCGAAAGCTAATGAATAAACTTAACACGATTGATTCTGGTGTAATCATCGCTAACCTTATCCCTGAAGACGGGGATGATAGATTTGAGGAACTGCTTGATGTGCTACTAATGGCATTTAAACCGTACTACAACCACATGACGGTCGAACATCTTGGAAATTACGTTGATTTGGAGACGGCTAAGAAAATTATCGACTGCATGATTGGTCTCAACGGGCTAAAAAAGTCCATGTAACCACTCAGGTAGAGGAAGAAAACTATGACAGCATGCCGCCTGTCAATTGGGCAAATATCTTCTTCAAACTCGCCCACTACTGCCACTTGAAAAAGCAGGATGTATGGCAGTTAACCTTACCTCAGTTGGGTTATTACCTGGAACAATGTAATGAACACATTGAATTTACTATCAAAGTTTCTAGTATGTCTCTCGGCGGGTTGTTCGGTAGCGGTGTTCCTTCCAACGAAGATTCCAGCGGTGGCGAGGAAGAAACAAGAACCGACGGTAACTACGTGAATGGTTATAAAGTAGCCGATGCGGAAGACATGAGTTTCCTTGCACAGTTATTATAAATTCTCCTGCTCTGCTTCCTTCTAGGGAGGGGCAGGAGTTTTATTTTATGAGGGTGGTGAGATTATGAAAAATATCCAATCTGATGTGATTTTAGAATTTCAGAAATCCATTGAAAACATGACCCGATTGGGACAGGAGATGGCAACTCTCGATGCTCAATTTGGTAGATTAGACCAACGTATTGACGCAATGCGGACATCTCTGTCTGGGCTGCAATCCCAAGTTTCTCGTGGAACTGATGGAAATATTACAGAATCATTAACTAAAGGACTTAACAACTTTATTGCAGGAAATGAAATTTTTCTTCAGCAGTTAGGTTCGACAGGACTGACCGTTCAGCGTGAGACTCTACAAGGCATCCTCGGTAAGATAGAGGTCGAAATTAATGAAGAGTTACGTAAGCATGTCCGTAACATGAATGTTGAAATAGACTCTAGTTATGCCAAAGGGCAGAAGCTACCTATCAGCAACGAAGATTTCAATGAAATCAACGAGGAAGTCGCTAAGGTTGTAAAAATGCAAATCCATAACCTTATTAACATTATTCAAAATCACACAGCAAGTCTGACTGGACCTGACTCTCTCGAAGGTTTACAAGTTACGGTAGGCAATAACACCATCATGGCGTTCGTCAATAAAATCAAGCAAGAGATTCTGAATAAGCTTGAGAACCCATATGTAGCGAATTCTAGGGACTTCATAATTACCAAAGAAGACTTGAACAAAGCAATCAAAAATGTAAAAGAAAAGCTGTTGAAGTCGGTAGAAGTGGAAGTACCTGATGTTAGCGGCAAGGCGATCACCGACAATATTAAGAATATCTCGAACGAACTTGAACGTAGCTTTACGGAGTACGTCAACAAAACTGTAGCAGGAATCAACGGGGCGACGGCAGGCAAGCTGGACGTTCCAATACAAAACCTCAGCAATAAAGTCAAGAAGATTATTGCAAGAGAACTCGAAACTACGGTTGATCAATTGGACACTCTTGGAACAGTGGATTTAGGTTCTTTCCGTGGGAATGAATTGAAACATCAACTTGAACGAGTGGCTAAGGCTCTCGACAAGAAAATGAGTAATAGTGTACAGGAAGAGATTGACCAGATAGTTAAGACAATTAACAATGTGGAAATCACGCCTGAACCTAAGCTAAAGCGTCACCTCGTCAACCAAATTAATCATATTAATAATGCCATGATTGATAAAATCCGCGAACAAGTGGATGAACAGGTACAGTCTATCATCCAGGAGATTAATGAAGTCCAGTCAAGACCAAAAGGATTAAACCGAGACGCTAAGATACAGAACGCAGGAGGTCTTGACATTTCTACAGAATCCTATTCCGAGAATGGCAAGAACGACAGCACAACACCAAGTGAAACGGTATCCAACGGAAACAGTTCAAGTCAGGAGAACAGTTTTGCAGGAACAATAAGCAACGTGGCTCTGGAGTCCGCAGTCTCTAACATGATGCGCAACAAGATTACAGGTGTTATGGTCGGTGCACCGATGCTTGTTTTGAACCAAGCTGTCGAGACCTTCAAGTCTGTTCAGACCGAACAGATTAAGATGATTCAGAACTTGATGATGAAGGACAAGTACAATAAAGACGAAAACGGAAATGTCCTCAATAGCACCAACATGGCTGGAGTAGAGAATACTGTCAACGAACTACAATCGTTTATTCGACAACAGTCCATGTTTTACGGAACGGACTACCATAAACTTTATCAAGTTGGTGGAGTAGCTTCCGGTTTTCTCAAAGAGCCTGTTGAAATGAAAGAATTCGTACGGGTGACTGCTCAGTTGCAGGCCCTCACCCCTGGTAGTGACCCTCTTAAAATCGCAAAGGGTCTTGAGTCAGCAAAGTCGCAGTTCGGCCTTGAGATGTCCGACATGGAAGATAGGGTGGCACATCCGATAGCAGCAGTATCTCAAGTCACGAATACCAGCGTCGAGGAACTTTTCGACATTATAAAGCGATCCGGTTCTGCTTCTAATAATACCAAAGTTGATTCTGAGACAGCTATTGTAATGGCTGGCGCTTCCAACCAATCTCCTGCAATAGAAGGGACAAATGTCAGTCATTTCTACAATTCCATTGTAGAAAGATTACAGCCTTCTAACTTGCTGAACAAAATGGATAAGTTGGCTGTTGACCCGAACTACGGTGATGATGGCGAGAAAGTAGCTGCCAAGCTTCAGTCTCCTGATGCCATGAAGAAACTGCAGGAACTTGGTCTTGCGAACGTTACGGATACAGGAGGACAACTCCTAGTTCCAGCCAAGGAACTCTTCAAATCCATCTCTCAAAAGTTGTCCGGTGCAGACAGTCTAACAGTTCGCAACACAGCTGATACCCTGTTCGGTACATCGCAGTCCTCAAAGGGTGCTGCGGCAATGCACGAAGTCATGAACACGTTCGTCAAGGTAATGCAAGTTACTGATAACTTCAATAAGTCCCAGTACGAGAAAATGATTATGACTTCAATAGACAACCCTCTTGTCAACACTAAACGAGCAACACAAGGGACTACCATTGCCTTTGATGCTATCGTTCAAGAAATGACTCCTGCCATAAATAAAGTGTCCTATGCACTTATTAACTTGGCAGAAAACGTGGCGAAGAATGCTCAGATATTTGTAGCTTTGGGTGATGTACTCTCGAATGTGGTGCTCGGAATGCTAATGCTCAAAGGTATAAAGTGGGGAGCTGGAAATCTAGGTATTAGAAGTAACTTTGAGAGTGAGACTGCACGGACTGCTTTCCTAGATAACATGAAAGATGTAAGTGTTGATAGCGACTTCAAGAAGTTAAATCGACAAGAGGTAGCTGCTATGCAGCAAGATCCACTGCTGAATCGATATGTTCAGGAACTGAATGGTATGTCGGAAGAACAGAGTAGACACTTTAAAGATTACATTTCTGAAAAGAAAGTTGATATAAAAGACATTCCAACTCTTTTTACTACGATGGACGAAGCTAAGAATTGGGAGAAGCAGACGGAGTTAACAGACGATGAAAAATTCGACCGTACAAGGCAGTACAACAACCGTCTGGGCACAAGAGCTGAATTGGCTGGTGTTATTAACCCTAGCCTTCTGACCAGGCTGAGCAATAGTACAGCTAGTCAAGGGACATTCGGAACCTACAGAGCAAACGTATCTGGATACACCGAATTGACTGACAGAATGTCCCGAATGTCTCAAGGAGATTTCAATGGATTTGAAGACCACTTGGTAGACAGACAGCGCAATGGTTTACCTCAAATTAATGATATTCAGAGTCTTAGTCGTGCGATGGATGAGTATCAGAATAGTCAAAGGGAAATTGCCACATCTGCACGACGAGCCTCCCCTGAATTTGGTAACCTATCCAACGCAGTGCGTGGAATGAACTCTGCATTATCTCAGACTACATCCCTGAAGACTGGTTTCAAACAGTTCTTGAAGGACATTAAAGACTTAGGGAGAGGTGCGCTGTCTTCGATAAAGAACTTGGCGGGCGGTATTGCTAAGATGGCACTGGAAATAGCAGGGGCAATTGGGCTTGCTCAAGCGGCTAAGGGGTTGTCTGAATCGTACCTGTCAACCGACGACCAAAGACTTTTGGCTAAAGCTGACGACCGTGACAACGACCTGAAGGGAATGGCTAACAAAGTAGATGCTTTGGCCGAAGGCGGTTGGGCGCAGACACGTAATAACCTGACAGGGCTATTCTACTCTGCTATGAATGGAGTCACGTCTACATTCGATGGAACTCCGTCTGAATTTGGTTTATTCGAATCTAGTGGTAACCCTTTTACCACTCTTTTCAAAAGCAGTGTGACCAACGACGATTTCGGCATGATGGGCGAAATGATGAATTACTTCAAGTTCTACGGAGGAAGTCAGGAGGACTTCTCTAAGTGGCTCAAACAGCGAGAAGAAAGTGGAGGGCAGACTGTTGAGGAAGCCGTTGCTGAGTTCAATAAAAACTCTGGACGTTCTGCGGTAACGAAAAAGATGCGTCAGGAAGCCTTTACCAAGCAGTACGAAGCCTCAAAATTGGCTGAAAAAGAACAGAAAGAGCTCCAAGATATCGCTACGAAAGAGTATGAGAAGAAGTACAAGGAGGGTGCTGTTGAGCTCTCTTCCATTGATACTGACAACGTACTTAATCGTGTCACTGACAATCTGAAGGGGATTAAAGATTCCAGCCAGATCGAAACCCTCCGTTCTCTCATGAGCGGGATGAAGACCGACTCCGACGAGTACATTGCGATGCGTAAAGCACAAGCGGCATCCATACGTCAGGTATTGAATGATGAATTGGCTATCATTGATCAGTATATCCAAAATGCAAAGACGATTATGGAAACTTCTGATCCTGAGTCGCAAGAGTATCAAAATGCAAAGAATGCCTATGATTCCTTTACATCGGCCAGAGACAAAGTAGCCAATGAAGGTGAGGCAGAAATTCTTCAGGAAGAATGGAACAACCGTCAGGAAACATACCAAGGTCAGGTGCGCAAGGTAAATAACAGTCTGTCAAGAATTGATCTTCTCGCTCAGGCGAAGGAATTAGCCGCGGCATACAACATGGATACTCAGTCTCAGGAATATCTGGATACCCTGAAACAAATCACCCTGAATAAGCTGTCTGCGATGAAGTCCGAACTCTCCAGCCTAAAAGCAATCGAATCCATCGGGGATCTCTCCGAAGACCAAGCAACGCAGGTTTTACAGCTTCAGAATCAAATTGCCAACGAGCAAGCAAGAATTAAAGAATACAACCTTGCATCCATCGGTCTAGGTACTGCAGAAATTCAGAACAACAATTCGGAACGCGAGAACAGGCTACTGGAACTCAAACTTCGTGCTGGAAACCCTGATGACTCTTCCCCAATACTACGTAACAGACGTATCGCCAACGCCAAGGAAGAGGTATCCGAAATCAATCAGGTAATTACTGACCTGAAGGCTAGGCTACCTGCGGCAGGAGCTGACGAGACCTATAAGATTAATCAAGAAATCCGCGACTTGCAAAAGCAATCTTTACAGACTCAGTTAGGAATTTTGAGTGAAATGAAAGCTTCGGCAGGCACGTTCAACATGCCAGATGGTGTACAGGCTATGAGTCGCTACCAGTACCTCACACGGGGGAATACTCATAACACAACTACCATTGGAGCAGGAGACGTGACCGTAAACATCACGCTTCCTAACGTGACTAACGGCATGACATCCAGCCAGTTGCAACAGGTCGGACAGTCCATCGGACAAGGCCTGTCAGTGGGACGTGTGGGGGGTCTTCGTAACCAACAAGCCATGAACCCAATTAACTACCGAAGTTAACAACTCACTCCCCATCTTAAAATGAGGTGGGGAGTTACGTATAGGGAGGTACACTCATGACACAACAAAACAGCCTCTTATCGGAGGATTCGGTTTATAAGAAGAAGCTATTTTACGACAACGGAGTTCAGTTTACACAGGTCAAGGCGAAACTGATTACGGAATATAAGCCTCCAACTCCAGTACTTAAGACATATGTCAATAAGACCCTAGCATCTTCTGCGGGGCTCGTGCAAAACGGTACTTCCCACTATGACGCTACACTTACCATGCTGTTCTATTCCAAGAAGGAATACGCTGATTGGCTTCAGTATATTGGATCACAGCATAAGTATTACGACGAAAAGGGAACAGTTTACATCGGCATCGTAACAGGTGAACCCAACATCAGGACTGCAGAGATGGAAACCAAGTACATCGTAACCATTGGTATGTCCCTTGTCCGCAAACAGGAGTTCGAGTACAAATACCTGACCGAGTTCATCGACATTGAGAACCATTGGGCAAACAAGTACATCGACAATATGCAACAACTTGGACTTATTGCAACGAATTGGGAAGCAGACGGGGAGTCCGTTGTTAACTTCCGTCCGGACGAAGCGGCGACACGGGCAGAGTCAGTAACGTTGCTTATGAGGACTTATAGATACGTGGATAAATTATTAAGGGGGTATTAAGATGAAACGATGGATTGACGTTGACCCTCTGGATTGGTTCTACCGCGACACCCTTGAGATTACCCGACTGAAGACAGACGGTACAGGTGACGTGGACGTACTAAGCGGCATGACTTATAACGTATTCAAGACAGGTTACGAACGCATGGTTAAGCGTTTTGTAACAGTCAACGGACAGCAGGAGTTCCTTGTTCCTGACTATAAATACCATGCCGACAACCCTATGTTCGTCATGATTAATGGGGTGGAGGTTCTTCCCGAAAAGATTGAGGATGGGAAAGTTACCATGTCCAACCCTTTGTCGGCGGGCATAGAGGTAGTATGTGTCGCTTATGGTATTCCTGACCGGAAGGATATTGGTTGCCTTAATACCCCATACAACGGAACATCTGACTACCGGATGCCGCACGGAACGCTAAAATATGCGACCACTTACAAATTTAGTCTGAGCAACCCACCGGAGTCTTGTACGGTGCTTGGTGTAAAGCTGAAGAGGATGATTGTTACTGTAGGGGCTGGAAGCGATGCGGGAGTTGTAATCAGGAATGCTATCGGATTCCAACGGGATGTATTCGTAATACATAAAGGTGAAGTGTACCTTCCTTATATGTATAACGGATTCCCTGCAACCATCGGGTATAACGCAAAGATTAATGGGGTTAATAGACGCACAAGCGAGACGGTAATCGTCGAATCAGGACGGGTGACATATAACGACAGGTTCTTCGGAGACGTTCGCATTCGTCGTGGAGACTTCTTCGCACTCATGAGCCGAATTTATGAGAACCTTCATAACCGATACACTGACCGTGCGTTCGCATATAACGCCACGCCAATGCGAGATATTGCAGATAAAGCTGATATTCAAGCCAATTGGTACAGGAACGATGTGCTGACTCTACTGGATGAAAAATACCATGACGGTTGCTACGTGTTCCCTCTTTACACCGATGACAAATTTGAACCTGAAGCATGTATTACTAGAGCGGAAGCTGTAACCTACCTAAACCGATTCATTGAGTGGATTACAGAGAAATATAGATAAGGCAGGTGGGATAAGTGACTTATGTTTCTAACGTGAACTACCCTTCAAGGCAGTTGTTACAAGGAATCATGGAGCGTGTGAATGCACTTGGAAATGAGCCGAAGGTGGTCGTGGAGTTAGACAAAACATCATACGTGCGGGGATTCCGTAGAAAGTACGATGCAGCACAGTACGTAATGGATAGTGCTGTAAGTGACCTTTTGTCCATCGACAAGGCTGAGAAACTTACGGACTACGTTGACGGTACGTTGGTGGAGACTAGCACGGAACTTCGTAACTCCGACTTCTCCATGCCAATCAAGAGCAGTTCGACCATGCACGGACATGAGAACGGGGAGCGTACCATCAACGGCATGTATATCACGGACTTCTTTGAGACCGACCCAAGAAGCACACGGTATGTTGGTCGTGGAGGTAAGCATAAAGGGATTGACCTCGACCTTGCAATGAACGACCCTGTTTACGCTGTGTGGTCAGGTACGGTCACAGTCGCCAGCACCTTAAGAGGATACGGTAGAGTTGTTTATGTTAGCCACGGCAACGGATGGGAGACTCGCTATGCCCACTTAAACAAGATAAGTGTCAGTGTGGGGGATAAGGTTAAGGCAGGAGGTCTCGTTGGTCTAGGGGGCAACTCCGGTACTTCTCGGTCTAATGGGGGAGACGGTTCACACTTACACTTTGAAGTAAGGCTTAACGGTAAGGCACTGAACCCTGAGCAGTTCCTTCGCGGTAAGAAGACCATCCAGACCGCATCCAAAGCTGACCCACGAAACATACAGGATTCTGTTTTTATGGATGCTTCGGTTATGGCTGATTCATCGACTTCCCATGTGGAATACAACATGGAAGCCACGGCATATGTCGCTGATTGCCCCGGCTGTATAGGAATCACAAGAGGCGGCACTGACGTTCGCACATGGAAGAACTGGAAGATTATTGCCGTTGACCCTTCCATCATCCCCTTAAAGAGTAAGGTTGAACTTGTTGTCGATGGAGTAAGTTGGGGAGAATATCTTGCCGATGATACTGGCGGAGACATTAAAGGAAACCGGATTGACATACTTTTTGACACGAAGCCTAATGCCCTTAAGTTTGGTAGGAAGCCTGTCGTGGTGAAAGTGAAGTCTTGGGGAGACGGAAAGACCCGTTCAGCGGACACTACCGGAGATACAAGCATCGACAAAGAAATCGTGACGTACCAGTACAACAAGACAACTTCCAAGCAGACCTACTTCAAGGATTTTACAACCAAGAAGACAACGCTGGACGTTAAGAAGTACACCAAGACTGACGGCGCGGTACAGATGACGGTCATTGACGACGATACTCAGATGAACGTACTCGGATTCAAAGGTACGGGCGGGGCTGGTCAGGCTAAGACGATAGTGTTCGAGCATGACTGGTTTAAGGCAGGAAACCTTGGATGGTCATACTTCTCAGACCTTGAAATAGACGATGTAATTATCGTCAAGGTAAATGATTACGAGGTCGTGCGAATCAAAGGTATTAATGCCAAGAACGGTGTAGCTTATCCACCATCAATCCCAATGCCAAAAGGACATAACGTGGTCGAGATTACGTTTGCCAACTCTTCCAAAGCATCGAGAGGCAAGTTCGGTATTCTTTGGTTGCGGGCTAAAGAGTTTGATGTGGAGACGGTAGAGACAAAAACCTTATGGGACTTTGAGGACAACATGAGTAGCGCCAACAAGTGGACTCCGTACAGCACCGTTGTACAAAAAGACAAAGGTGACTATCAGGCAATCTCAACCAGTGGCGGCGAAGCAGGTATTGAGCAGCTAGGTAAAATCAAGAAGTTCCCTTTTACGATTAACTTCAGCCTGAAGACTGCGGCGGGCACAAGTGGAAAGCTGGTTATCAGCGATGGTACAAAAGGATTCCTTCTGAACATAAAGCATGACCAAATTTACACTAGTGGTGGTGGGACATACCAACTCAATACGGCTGCCGATTTCATTGAGTATACCGTAGTTTGCCATGACCAAACGGACATTGACGTATACGTGAAGCTTAACGATGTTTGGGTCAACACCGGAATCCGTGGGGCGGCGTTCGACTACCCATACCAGAGCAGAATCCTGTTCGCTGTGACGGATGGGACAATTTACCTCGATAGCATCAACTATGCTTCTAACGACTACGCCGTTGAGCAGTTGGCTACAGCTATCGGTGACACCTACAAGGAGAAGTGGTATGAAGTAGGGGAGTTCGTCTTTGAAGAGACGTACACCATCGATGTAGACGTAATGAATTGGGAAATCAATACCCATCTCGATACGACTATTAGCACAGCAAGGATTACGCTGAACAACGCTTCAGGTATCTACTCTCCATTGTGGGAGCGCAAACCGGAGTTTCCTGACGCATTCCGAACGGACAAGTCTCCCCTGAGTTACTACGAAGAAGGAGAACTGCGTCACGTCATTAGTGAGTACACCCCAATCAGGATTTACGCTGGATACGGCGAAGAAGTTGTTCGGGTATTCACGGGGATGATTAAAGGCGAGATTACAGAGAACTCTGCGGAGAAGACTATCTCCTTTAGCTGTGTGGACAGGTTCGACATGCTTGAGGAATTTGTGTTCTACAAGCCGATGCAATACCCGCCAGAAGAAGCTTATGCGGGAGACGGTGGGGCGTTTGCTTGGATTAAATCAAGCATCGTGGAGGATATCGTTGTCGCTTCTGGATTCACCGCATGGAAAGTTCATGCAGAGGATATGGCTAACCCTGACTACGTAATTGAGGATACAGTGTACACTGACGTAAACAAGGGAAAGAACACATTCATGAAGTTCAACAAGGATAACGGAGAACTAGAAGCCGTTAGTCAAGAGAACATCATGGAAGTGGGTGGCTGGCAGAACCCGTTCGTGGCAAGTGTAACCTTCCCATTAGGTACAAACGCTTCCGATGCCTTGCAGTCTCTCATTCAGGACTTACCATACCGAATCTACTGCGATAGGTACGGGACGTTCAGAATGGAACGCATGGATTTCTTGGATGCACCTGATTGGGCCATGGTCTCTGGAATGAAGTGGGAGTTCATCGACGGCGAGAATCTAATGGAAGTCACTTCTTCTACGGATTACTCCCGTGTTAGAAACCACTTGATGATTTCCGGTACAGCAGGGATTGTCGAGCACTTTTTCGATAAGTCGCTGATAATTGCAACCAAGGGTAACATGCGTACCGCAGGTGCTCAACTGGATTGGATTGAGGAAGTCGATGGCTCTTCAATGCGTGGGCTGAAGGAGGACGTAGCCAACAAGATTTTCTTTGACTATAAACGTCAGGCGAGAACGAAGAATGTGGTGGTCAAAGGGAATCCGTTAATCGAACTGCTGGATTCAGTTTATGTCTACGACGCAAAGACATTCACGTCCAGTTACTATTTAGTAAAGGGAAATAGAATGGTGGGCAGTAACGAAGGTATTTTCAATTACCTTGAGTTGACCTGGCAGACACTATCAGAAGTAGGGTAAGCACATATGGGCAGGGAGCACTTACGTCTATGACGCTAATTGTTTCCTGCTTTTTCTTATAATGCCATAGAAGTGAGGTGGATTCTGTGGAGAATAGAAACTTTCTAAACTCGAATGAGATTTATCCCATACTTGACTTAATTCGTAGGGAGATGCAGAAGTCTGGTCTGTATACGGGCGGCGATGACCTCACAGTCATAAACAGTGCTCCTTTAGAACCAAATGTAATTAACGTGGAAGCCCGTAGAGAGATGGCAGGATACTCCGCTCTCGTAACCTCAGTGGTTTACACCTATGACAATGGGACTATTGAAGTGCTGACGCTTGAGAGGGACGAGAATCTAATCGTTAACGGCTTCCTTATAGAGATAGCATATCCTTCCAGAATCAACGAGCAAATGGAAGAGGAAACGGATATCGCATCTTTTAGCACCATTAGAGGGACTATTATTAGGGAGAACGGGTTGTTCAGTAATCTGGAACTCGAATATATAAAGGGGGTGTAGTGAATGTCTAGCGGCGCTAATTTTGCAAGTTACTTGGTAGGCGGTAGACTCGACCCTCCTTTTATGCCAACAAAAACAGAGCCGTACATTGAAGGGATTATGGTAGAGTCCCAAATGGCGGGCAAGGTCGAACATAAGCTAACCATTGAAGAAGATTGCGAACTGCTCTCTATTGCAGTAGGCGTATCCAACTATGAAGCAAGGGACTACTGGAACTTGTATGTAGGGGAACGGCTAGTCTGTAAGAACATTTACACGAAGGACTTACCGGAGGGCATGTACCTGACAGCAATCATCCCGTGTAAGCAAGGGACGCAGATTCATTTTGAGTTCTTTAATGAGGGCGGCAAGCCCAAGGTCGTATGGGCAAACTACCAAACTCTCAAGTAGGAAGAAGGTGATTAAATGGCAGATACTTCATATCAACCAACGCCGTGGCTCGACACGACTATCAATGAAGAGTTCCTGCTGGAAGGGCTTGCTGGAATTATGACAGCCAATGGGTGGACAAAGGTTACTGAGTTTACCAAGGTCGTCTACTCTAACAAGCTAACAAAGCCTACAATCAAGCGGTTCTATCTTCCGCTGGCTAACCCTAAAATTGATTTGCCGAAGGTACTCAACGACGATTACTACATTTTCATTGATGGGGAGATTGCTCCAACATCCTATTATACGGCGGTCAAGAATCCAGACGAGACAACCACGCTCACGTTTGAAGCAGGTGTGTCCGGTCAGGTAGCTATTTACTACAGCACAGTCGGGTCCACGGATGCCTTCGACTTCTACGTGACCAAGCATATCATCGTCAAGAACATATCGGGAAACTTATTCGGTATGGCGATGATGGCAAAAGTCAATGAGCAGATTGGACGGACAGGGTGCAAAGTACCATTTGCAATCTACGATAAAAATGCAGATTACGGTACGCAGTTGACACCGCAGGACAGCGGCGTATTCTCATGGGCCATCCAGAAGGCAAACGAAGATGCACTCTTTGAGCGACACACGCTTTACTTTTACCAGCTTGAAAAGTGGATTGGAAATGGGAAGATGTTGGTGGGTTGGGAGAAAACCGATGAACTGAAACGGGTTTCTCTGGACGTAGAGGTGCAGACAAGCATGTGGGGGCTGGACGATAACACGAATGCTCTTCAGTCGAGAATAACGGACGCGTTCCCTCAGATGTATCAATCTCCAATCGTTACAGCAAGGACTCGTATTCCTCAGCTTGAACATACAGAGAAGATTGCTTTCGTGGACGTGAAGTATACGAACTGGTGGGATGATAGCAAAGTGTTCGTCAAAGGATTCATTGACGGAAAAAGTATTATGTTAATCATCTTAGCTGACACTGCTCCGATTTGGGACAGCAATGCCGTACCTGCGATTCCTCTTTACATGGGAGACTTCGACGTAAATGGCCTGACTGAGGAAGTTATTAATCGGGATATCACGTTTGACTTCTACCGGAAGACGACTAAGACCTCGACGATCATCTCAGGAAAGCCAATGGTCAATGCAGGTTCTTATGTAAAGGTATGGCTCATGGGTGACACGGACGGCGACATGCCTGACGAAGCAGTCAAACTAACCATTGCAGGACAGGAGATTGGTCGGTTCAACACTGTGGGGGCGAAAGAACCGTCAAACAATCAGAATGATGCTCAGTTGATGGGTCAGTTTGATATCACAGGTATCGAGGGTATGTCCTCCGTAACCATTGAAGCAGAAAGTGGGGATGGGGTAAGTGGTTACACTCCGGTATCAGGTCGAATGTTCCTTGAGGTGCATATCGAGACCAATAGGAACGCTGAGGGAGCACCGTCTGCTCTGTTCTCAGGAACAGCGTACAACAAAGAGGGGGCAGACGTAGAAGCCGCACTCAAACAGTCAGCTAAGTTCGATTACGATGATGCGTCAGTTAAGCAAGAGATTCTACTGCCTGTTATGAAGGAATACCCCCACTACCCAAGTAACGGCGTTGACTCAATCATGGTCAAACGTAACAAGTTCGGAGCAAGGTATCAGGCGCATTACCTGTCATGGAATGTACCGTCAAACACTATGCCGCCACCCAGGGAAGATTCTGACGGACACAAGCACCCAAGAGCATGGAAGGATTACATGAATGAACAATACAAGTACCAGTTTAGTCCTTCAAGGTATAGTGGCAAAGCCCATTCATCCCGTGCGCTCCTGGTTCACCCTGAAGATGGCACGTTCGGAACACTGCGAAACGTTATTTTAACGTCTCCCTTAACTATAATGAATGGTGACGAGTTAAAGGCTGTGAGGGATTACTGCGATGACGAGAATAGGTATGAAGTTTATTCCTACTACTTGGTCGAAGGCATCTCGCCACTGACAAAGAGACCTGCAACGCCGTTCAGACCTGCCGCACTAGGCATCCTGAAGGCGGGCTACACTCTCCCTGAGATTCCTCCTGCACCACCTGAGCCACCAGCCTTGATTCTAACCATCGACCCTGCTTACTCAAGTATAGAAGAGGAAACACCAATCAGGTTTACTTCTATCTACAGTAAACACTCTCCCATTACAAACTTCAAGTGGGAAGTAGCAAGCGATGTGAACAAGGGGAGCTATACGGTCGATAATGCAACATTTACGTTCAACAATGTCGGCACGTATTCAGTCAAGCTTACGGTGTGGAATGAATTAGGTCAGAAGGCAACGGGTACGGCGACCGTATCGGTAACTGCCAAGTACGTTCCACCACCACCTGCTCCACCACCACCCGCAAACACATTGCAGTGCGGTAAGCTGAATGACTCTGGCGGCGGTGCTTACACTGAAAAACTCCATGAGATGGGTAACACGTCTGGACGAGTGGTAATCACCTACAACATGTACGGAGTAGCTGACCGAATGGATGTTTACTATCAGAATCAGTTGCTTGCAAGCACGAACACTGAGGTATCCAATGGCGGTTCGCTTCAGTTCCAGTACAGTCCTGTGGGCGGTGTGACGCAGATTAAAGTAGTGATGAGTTCTAGCTCAGGTTCAGGTTCATCGTGGGAATACTTGGTAAACTGCCCTGTGTAATAACAGGGCTTCATACAAGCAAATAAGTGAAGGGGTGTTATTTAAATGCCATTTATCGACACAACGCCTGCATCTTTTATCCCAAAGGTAACGGAGCAGGATATACAACCGCGTTTGGGCGACCTGCTTGCTACTCAAGGGTGGGAGACAGTCGCAAACTTTAAGAAAGTGACATTTGATTCAGGCATAATGCGAAGCACTTATACCGGACTTGATACTACTGACATTCCGATTTACGTAGCAGAGCATTTCATCTACAAGAACACGGAGGGTAAGATGTTCGGGGTGGCTGTCCTTGGTACTTGGAATCAGAATCTAGGTGTGCTGAGAAAGTTAAACAAGTCCCCTGACACTAAAGCACCTGCTCCTGCGACACTCCAAGTATTCTCTGAATGGGCGACAAACGAGTTCCGTAAGTACCGTTCTCCACAAACCTTGTACTTTTACATGGTCGAGAACCTTGCTGGACTGACTACAAACAACCCTGACATTACATTGCCTTGGCTAAATACCTCAGAACTCAAGAGGGCAGTGTTGGATATCGAAGTTGAAGTTTCAGGTTGGGTGGGCACAGGTGCATCAGCTACTTTTACAGTAACTAAAGCCGAAGGTAATCGGATGCAGTCTCCTATTATGCAAGCTGGTCTTCGGACAAACCTGCTGGAAAATTACTACGATGACACTATCAACTACGCCATTCAGAATACGAACTGGTGGGCTGACTCTGAAATCTCCATTAAAGGTCACTTGAACGGAGAAAGCCTGTTCTTCATCATCCAGTGTGATAATGTACCCGCACCGGAAGGGAATCTTGTTCCAGTCATTCCTCTTTACTTCGGTAAGCTAGATGCTATTGAAGAAGGTGACGATGCTTATGCAATGTTCACGGGTAGTGTGCCTATCGTATCTAGTACAGGTACGGCGGGGCTGACAGCAATCTCCGAATACGACTTTGATGACACTGCGAAGAAGCAACCAAACATCATGCCGCTCATGAAGTCTTATCCTAAGTTCCCTGCGAACGGTTTGGATAACATCATGGTAAGCCGTGGTAAACTAGGTGCTCGTTATCAGGCTTACTACCTGTCGTGGAACGCCCCTGCAAATGCTATCCCTCCAATGCGTACTTCAGTGGATGGTAAGAGAGATTACCCAAGGGCTTGGAACAACGCTGAGAATCCTCTTTACAAGTATTCCTTTAACCCATCCCGATACAGCGGTAAGGTTCACACCTCCAAGCTGTACGTAGTACATCCAGAAGAAGGGGTGAGGGGAGCACTGAAGGATACTATCGCATTGTCGGCGCTGTCCTTTAACGCTAACAAGTTGCGTGTAAAGAAGGAGCATTGCCCTGACGAGTTCGATGTATTCCGTTACTTCTTGGTCGAAGGCGTATCGCCACTGACCAGCAAGCCAGGAACTCAGTACCGCCCAGCGGGTATCGGATTGTACTTCAACACAGTCAATGACGAAGGAGTAGAAGTTACTTCTACGCCCCCAACACCGCCTGTAACCCCATAAAAATCAAGCCCTGCTGTGTAAAATCGGCGGGGCAATTCTAAACTAGAGGTGATCTATTGTGAGTTGGTTTGATGGAGATTCCACGATTCAGCTATTCCCCAAAGACCTTGAAGCGCTATTTAACTCCAAGGGATGGGATACATTCATTAAGTACCGCTCTGTATCGCAAGACGGTCTCAAGTTCGCAGAAGTCCGCTTGTTCAGGTCTCTTGGCTCGGATAATCAAATGCGTAACTTCGGCATGGTTTACGGCTACGGTAAGAAGAGTACCCCTGCATTGGGTGAGCAAGAGTTTATTTCTCAGAACTCCGTTCTTGGTGCGTTGATTAGAGATGAGACCTTGAATACCAAGTTCCAGTACCAAGTATTCCCTGTAATCGCAGACTCGGCAATTATCTATAAGAACGGTAACGTCGTGCCTTCCACGGATTACGCACTGGATGCAATGAAGGGCGTAGTTACGTTCACTTCTGCTCCTGAACCTACAGACGCAATCACATCCAACTATTCCCCATCCCCAATTGCACCACAACCAGTGAAGCGTATGTACTTCTTCACATTTGATGACGTGCGGGGCGAACGTATTGTACAAGGCGTAAGTGGTACTGTAGTAATCGGAGACCCTGAATCCATTTTACCTGATGGTGACGGAACTAAGAAATTGTTCCCAATCCCTACTGTAGCAACGATTAAACCTGACACTGTTCGGGTTTATGTAAATCAGGTCGAACAAGCCGCAACTAATTACACAGTTGACTACACTAATAATACTGTAACGTTCATTGGAAAAGCACCGGACGCAGGGGCAGAACTTCACGCATCTTACGTGAAAATTCTGAACGCCACAGGAACACAAACCCTGAACTACGGTGATATTATGGTTAAGAACTTTGACCCTGATAAACCTACCGACCTGATGAACGCTGTGTACTCGTCCATTTACTACATCTATCCGTCCTTGCCAACGGCTCTGTCCTTCACTCCGTTGCAGAACTTTGATAGAGGATGGCAACGCGACAGCACGATGTACTTTTGGGGGAATGTGACCAAAGACCGCATTGTAATGTTCTTCCGTCCAGACCCAACTCCGGGCGCAGAGAACACGTACTTCGCTCCATTGTACATCGGGCGGCTGACGACCCTCGGTAAAGCCCCTCGTAAGAACAACGTCATTATCTCCGGTTGCCGTGAAGCCGATGAAGTTGTTTGGAAAAAGGACATGAAGTTGGGTGCAGTTTACGTGGACTACGGAAACAACACTTCCAACGGAAACCGTGGAGTACAGTTACAGCAGTCTATTGGTGGTACGTACTACCAACAGCATTACCTCGCATTCATTACGCACGATAAGAGCATTGATGCGGGCGAAACCCGATTTAACCCATCGGTATATAGTGGCAAGTACCACATTTCTCCGATGTACATTGTTCACCCGAATGATGGCTTTGTAGGCAAGCTGGATGAGTGTTATGCCGTCCACCCTAAGAACATTTCTCAGTTGGATGAACTCGAAGTAGTTGAGACTTCTGACCATGAGGAATTGGGCAAGGGCAACGGAGTAAACAAAGTCTTCCACATGGCTCACTCGCCATCCCTGAAGGATGACGGTACGCCGTTCAAGCTTGAGGTTCAGGTGGATTGTGTAGACCAAACGCTCGGCACGGACTACACGGTTGATATCGAGACGAAGACAATCAGTTTCCTTGAGGGTAAAGAACCTGCGGCTGAAGCGGAAGTTCTTGCCACTTACGAGTACAAGCAACTGTACCGCTACACTTTGGCAGACACACCTGTTAGCCCGTTCACTCTAGCTAACATGTCACCGTTTGCTCCAATTGGCCTAGGCATCCTAAAAGAAACGCTTAAAAAGAACTCGTAATCTATAGTATGGGAGGTTGGCGGTGAATGATGAACGGTAAGAAATCTTACCTAATCAGCTTCACCGCCCTTTTTTCTAAAAGGGGCTATGAACTGAAAATTGGGTTTGAACAAATTATCAATGCTAAGAATCAATATCACCTGACCGCTCCCGTTAACAGTACCTATAAGACATTGATTGAGGATACCATGAAGAACGCAAACAAAGCCCCTCACTCGGCTACCGGATTATTCGGGCGGCTAGGGAGTGCTGAGTACATCACTCAGTATGACGGCTTTGAAGTAGAGACTGTAGTAGCTTCTATCGTATCGTACCTGTCAGGCATCCATAAGTATTTTAACGGCGAAACAGTCACAGACGGAACAACAGATGGACAGCAGGATGCACGTAGGCTTGAGCAGATACTTGAAGCTGAAGGTGCGGCGGTAAGTGAAGGCAGTCGGATAGACAAATTTTCACACCTTGAAGAACTGGCTTCCGGTGATCTTTATGACGTTAAGGTCTCCGTTGCAGAAGGTAATAGGGTTTCCATTTCCCTGTCCAACAAACAAAGTGTAATACACGCGCTCGAATCCACCGTATCCGGTATCTCACAAGACACTCAGATGGGCGGAATTGAATCCGCAGAGAACGGTGTCCGGTTGAATGCTGAAGAAGGACGGGCGGTACTTTCCAACATCGTCCGCAGTATCTTAGATGGGGAGATGGCTTTAACCAGCGTAGCTACCCATAACCCTGACATTAGCGTGGTAGGGGAACTACACTATACGGAAATAGGTGAGGTTGGGTTTGACAGAGCTGTCAGTGATTCTTATCCATTGGAGTATGCAGTCCTTGTAAGTGAGGGTAGTGAGCAAGGGTATGAACTCGCAGAGATAGCCGTAAAGGGATCTTCTCTAGAAGTTTACGTACTTACGGATACTCGACAGGAGGGTACTCTTGAGGGCAGGGAGGAAGCAAGACAGCTGGAAGTCACGGAGGATGCTTTCGTTTCTCGGACAGAGACAGGACATTTGGATATGGTATTTGATGCTCAGACAGGAACACCTGTTTTCGCTGAAAAGAGGAATGAAGCAGAACTTACGCTTACCACGGTAGCCGACACATACGGCGGCGGTGAAGCTGAGATGAATGAACACGTACTGGCAGAGACCCTTTACAACGAACCAACCATCTTGAGTGAGTATGTGATGGTGGACACGAATAAGGACGTAGACCTTCAGCCTTTTACTGAGGTTCATACTTACCAGAACGCCGATGCTCAGGAGTTCATTCAGACGGATACAGTTATGCAAGCAAGCCAGCAGGATGACGTAAGAGGTGAGTTGATTCAGTCTGTTTACGATGGTCAAGTGGAAAGGGTCTTGGTACAGGGAGAGAACGTACAGGATGCCGCAATGCAGGAGAGTTTGATGTACGACACTTTAGTCAATACACAGACGGACGAGCAGACCACCGCTGTTACCTACGAGAACGGGCACAGCCTCGAATTCTTATCCAAGGCAACCTCTCAGGTGAAGGACGCTAGAATTGAATCTACTCAGTCTGTGGACACAAGTGTCTCAGCAGATATGCAGGAGTTCCTGACCTACGATACAAGGCAGGACAGTGAACTTGAGACGTTCACTAGAGCGGAAAGTTGGGCTAACTCACTGCTCTTGATTGACCGGACGGTGACGGCTGACACAGAGCAAGAGGGCAGGCAGTCACTCGAACTGGAAAGCGGTAAGATTGAGATGGAGTATATGGCGGGCGTTGAAAGTTTAGACCAATCATACTACTTCGCTAAGCACATCACCAATTCCTCATTTTCAAGCTCAGATAGTGTCAAGGATGCCACTGAGAGCCTTCTTGTAACTGTAGAGTACACTTCGGACACGGCTAAAGCAGGAAGCCTTACAGACGCTTCTAGCGCTATTGGAGACAACGAAGGTTACCTCAAACTGGTATCCCAAGGAAGCGCCGTACAGGAATACAACGCTGACATTGACGATTTTACGGATGTTACGTATGTGAGCGGTGACGGGGCTATCCAGCTTATCAGTGACGCAGAAGTTTACGTGGGCGGCGACCCACTGGTTGATAGATTCATAGAAGCTACCGATAAGAGTGACAAAATGGATGCAGAATTCGAAGAGTGGACGGTAGCTGGCATGTCGAAGCGCATACAGGCAGAGGTAGAATCCCTTTATACGTTCGAGCAGATTCGGGAAGCGATTGCAGAATCGCCTGAAATACTGAAGGCGGTGCGACTCATGGAAATTATGTACGGCTCAAAAGCGGTAGATTTGATTGAAGCAGGGATGGAGAACATCATCCAAGATAGCATCACTCAAGGTTTCACACAAGCTGATTTCCCTGCCATTACGCAGACGGTAATCGAGAAGCTGAAACAGGCGGGGGCAGGGGTTACGGTTATTGCTTCCAATCAGGAAGAGGTGCACGTCGAACACAACAAGGGGGCAGACCTGAAAGCAGAGTCTCCGACGACCGGACGGTACGTAGTAGAACCGGAGGGCACGATGCCGCAGGGAATTTCAGGTGCTTCCTTATCGGACTTCAAGCAGACTGCAAACATTACTGAAATAAGCAGGGCAATTGCGGAAGCCAACAAGCACATCGGAGTCATTCAAGGACTGGACAAGGCAGATCAGAAGACCTTCGGTGAAGGTGTTAAGGAGACAGGGCTCACTGCGGCAGAGACCGACATTACAAGGGACGGTGTAGTTCACTTACCTGAGACGGCGTTATCTAACCCTACTGCTGAAGGTGTAGGTACAAAGCTTGAGACAGGTTTGGCGGGCATGGGATATGAAGGTGAGGTAGAAAGACCGGACACAGCCAACCAAGTAACAAGTGTAGAGGCTATCAAGCAGGACATCGAGTCCGCCGCACAGTCTGACAGCAAGCATGTAAGCTATAAACACAAGACTGAGATAGCGTTATCTAACCCTACTGCTGAAGGTGTAGGTACAAAGCTTGAGATAGGTTTGGCGGGCATGGGGTATGAAGGCGAGCTAGAAAGACCGGACACAGCCAACCAAGTAACAAGTGTAGAGGGCATCAAGCAGGATATGGAGTCCGCCGCACAGTCTGACAGCAAGCATGTAAGCTATAAACACAAGACTGAGACAGCGTTTAATGGTACAGGTGTGGACGGTGTGTGGCACGGCATTAGTTTGGGCGAACAACGGACAGACAGGGATGCAGTGACCCATGAAATCGAAGGCGCTCGAATCAGTGACGGAAACTCACCTACAGCTATTCAGGAGTTGGAGGATGCTTGGCATAGCGATGTTGCGAAGGAGACTGTTCTTTACGAAGAACACACAGCAATGTTTACGGACAAAGGGTATGAAGCAGTGGAGTCCAAGCTAGAAGGGGCTACCAGCGGCAAGTCTAATGACGCATTTGTGGTGGGTATAGAAGGAGCAACTTCCTTTATTTCCGAAGAAGCTGTGGTTCATCAAGGAGAATCAGCCCAATACCATGACGGCTCGACAATGGGCGTTATTCATGAGGGTGAATCGGCTAATATTGATGATAGCAGTAAAGTTGGAACTATCTCGGAAATGGGGACAGCAACAACGACAACCAATGCTGAAGCAGTCACCCATGAGTTGGAGGGAGCGGTAAGCGGTAAGGATACGGGTGCCTTTATTCAGGCAGGAGAACTCGCTGAGCACATCTCACATCAAGACCTTGCAGTCATTGAGGATTTGGAGTCAGGGGTACGGAAGAGGTTGCAACTTGAGACTGATATCCAAGACGACTCCAAAGTGACGAATCACCGTGAGCCTATCGAGACGCATATCAGCGAACCGGAAGAAGCCGCTAGACCTACTAAGGCGATTGAGGTGGGAATTGAAAAACCGGAGAAAGTCGACAGACCTAAGCTTGTTCTTGAGGTCGATATCGAGCAATCAGAAGGTGCAGAACGACCTAAACGTGTAATCGAGACGACAATTGAGAAATCTGAGGGGGGTATTCTCAAGACACCTGAAGAACCGAAGAAACCTCGCATCTGGCTCATTATCGGTAAGATAGCTTCTTGGAGCATCTGGAACTGGAAGAAAACAAGGTAGGTGATAATAATTGGGAATCTATAAGAAGTCGAGTGGCTTAATCTTCGATGACAGGTTCGATAGCGGGAGTATTCATTCCCGCTATACCCTTTCACCTAGTGATGCTGTTTCAATCGACAATGCTTTAGGTCAGGTCATCATTCCGCACACTGAAAGCGACACTTCTATTATGTTCGATGTTCCTGAAGAGCAGACTGTGCTAATGGAAGTGACCGCTGACTACGTGCCGACAGAACTGTTAGATGAAGGCGGTATTATCATCTGGCAGGACGGATACCATCGATTGGAGTTTCTTGAGAGTAAAGACACAACCATTAGGGAGTATAGCCGTTGGCGGGCACTAAAGAAAGCAAATAAGTGGACATTCTATGCCCATCGCGGTAGTGGGTGGGAGATATTCGATACTGCTCCTATGGTCGCTGAGAAGATGGGTGTCATCCTAAAGAATAGGGAACAAACTAACTTCGACACTCTGAACCTCGATAGGATGGTTGTCTGCAAGAGCGACAAAATTACGATAGGCAACTTACCTACGGGGTACTCAGTTTACCTCTGTGACCCTGACGGCAATTCAGTGGCTTCAGCGGTGGTTGAGCCTAACTGGACAGGCTGTGAGATTGAACTGCCCTTGATGCCCTATAACGGGATTATCAGGGTTTACGATACGCAAGGTACGCTCCTATCAAGTCTCGGCGCATTCGATATCTACGGTGGCGACATTTACCTGTTTGGCACTGAACTAAAGGTTATCTGGAATGGTAAGGAACTTAACAAGGAGACCGACACGTATCTTGGCACGATGTATGAAAATCAGATTCTCGTTCAGATGTTACTACAGAACCCTTCCAAGGAGAAACCTGCAAACACCATATCGCTTGGCATCCTAAAGTATATGGAGACGTTCGGGTACGAGTGGGCAGACATTTGCCATGATGACGGGGCAGACACGCCGACAGAGGAGTTCTCGAAGCTTCTAGATATGGGCAGTTTACCACCTCTTGGAGAACGAAAGTTCTGGATGAAAGTTGAGAGGATGGAAGACCGTTTCCAGATTAAACCCCTGCACTTTATTCTGGACATTAACCATACGTAAGGAGGTGAGCGTAAATGGCAGGAACGAAGATGACCCTTCGCCGCTACGGGAGCGGTGAGTTTCAGTATTGGGATGAACAGGAAATCATCGTAGACGAACAGTACCTTTTATTAGAGCGTGGGTTGTTCATCTACCTTGACCACGAATACCGGATGGGCACGAAGCAGTTAGACGTGTACTTTAACGGAGCACACTTGCTAGAAGGCGGCGGCTACGAAGAGATTGACCCGACAACTATCCGGTTGGACTTAGGGACGTATGAAGGAGACACACCCCTTGCTGGACTTCCTGTACAGCTTCAGGTGGGCGATGAAATCCTTATCCGTACATGGAAGCCTGAATACCGTCAGGGCAACGGGAACATTGATGAACTCAGGTTCTTGACTCTGGAAGAAGAGATACGGAAAGCAAGGCAATACAAGGACGCTGACGCACCTCATTCCAGCCTTGATGAACGTCTCGATTTTATTGAGCGGCGGGTAGAATCCAAGACAATGGTATTCTTCCTGAGTCGGGTGTTTGACGGAGTAGCCAAGCTAGTCATGCGCTTCCCGTATGAGGGAGATATCACTGAGGTTTACGCTTCCACATCACGTGAGGGAGACGCTGACACTATCTTCCAAATTGAGAAGTGTTCTCAGGAAAGTTACGACAGTTTGAACCCAACATGGGAGACAATCTTCCACAGCAATCTCGTGGTAGATGGGAACGAGCGTTCCAGTAGAACGTCAGACAGACCTTACGCTGTATCCGTTCCTAGAATCAACAAGGATGACCATTTCCGTATCAACGTGGTCGAACGTGGAGAAGGCATTGAGGGTGTAACAATAGAACTGGTAGTGCGGTTAGGATAGTTCCACAGTTTACCAAACCCACAGTAAAATATTGGACTACTTGCTTATAATGTATGTGCGGTAAAGAGCCGCAAGATCGTAAAGGAGAGGTGAATAAATATGGCAGGAACTAGGGGTATTGCTAGATTCCGTGGTGAACAGTTGAACAACAAGTTGATGCGTAATAACCACTTCGATGTTGCCAACAAAATCAATGAGCAATATTTGGATATTGATTTCCACGCACACCGTGAATCCCTTGAAAATACCAAAATCGACGTGTTCGTTCAAAAGAATGATGTAGCTGTAGGTGTGGGGCTGAACTCCATCGCAATCACGCCCGACATTCTAAACACTAACGTAGCAGTTGACTCCAACACTGAGGGTACTGTTGTCGGCAACGTAATCGAACTACGTAAGAATGGCACACAAGACTTCCCGTTTATTGATGAAGACGGAGATAGAGTTTACGGTAAAGTACGTGAAGATGCAGGAGATTTCTACCTTGACTTCTTCAGTGAAGTTGCAGGAGTAGAGGCCCCTTACACATTCGTAGATGCGGTAACATTCGACTACAAGTACATTACCCGTACTAACCTGTCTGTAATTCCTGTTGATGCTATTGTTAGTGGCGGGGCAGGTCTCGTAGCAGATGCCGTCGATGCTAAAGCCTACATGAACCTTAACCAGTTGATGAAGGACATTTACGGTGGCGGTGGCACTCTGGACAATGACGGTAACGCTAACCTCGCTACTAGCATTGTACAGCAAATTGCCAACGAGATTCAAGCACGTACTGAAGCTGATACAGCTATCCGTAACGACTTGGCATCCACTGCGGCGGCTAAAGGTGCGAGCCTTGTTGGGGTAGTCGTTGACCCTAACTACGATGGTGCAAACGTTCAGGCTGTACTGGCTGACCTTGCACAGCGTTTGGTAGAAGTTGAGACGCTGACTGTGGGCATCGCTAACCGTGATTCTGACTCTGCCAATGGCTACTTCAAGGCGGGAAACTTCGGCACGGCTGAGGGTCGTATCGTTGACCTTGAGACTGCCGCTGATGCTGAGTTTAAGGCTCAAACTGACCGCTTGGTGAAACTTGAAACTGAAGATGAAGAAGAAGTGTTTGAAGCGGCGGGCGGTGAGACTGAGTACGTGTTCCTTAACGGCTTGGCTAAACCTAAGACTGTCCTTCTGTCCATCAACGGTCAAGTACAGACACCTACCATCAACTTCGAGTACCTTGTAGACGGTAATGGCGCAATCCGTGGTGTAAAATTCGCACCTGAGACGTTGAAGATCACTGACGGAATCCCTGATGTACTGTACGTCAAGTACAAGAAGATTCTCTAGTAACTAGACCCCTTTATCGGGGTCTTTTTATTTGCCCCGAACCTAACTATAAAACGACTAATATAGTAGTGTACTTTACACGGCAATTGTTAAGGTTTCACCTGACCAACCTATATTGTCTATAGCTTGACAAGAACAAAGTCGAGAACTAAGCAATTAAGGGAGGAAATACAATGCCAGCACCAATAGTTTCTTGGTACACGTCCGATAACTCTTCGCAAGTAACTCAGTGGGATATCGGTACAGTTGACGCAGGTTCGTTGTCCACTACCTTTACGGTACTGATTTGGAATAACCGTGGCGGCTCGTCCGCAGTATCCGATATGCAGAACTGCACAATCACAACTAAGGATAGTTCGGGTGGTAACACGGGTGAACTTGTAACAAACACTTGGATTGAAGTTAAAGTGGATTCTCTATCCGAATCCACGTTTACTGCTATCGGCGGCACAGTCACGAAAGATATTCGTGCTACGAAGTCTGACACTCCTGCGAAAACAATCAAAGGAGCGGCAAATGACGGTAACATTAATACTGCTAACACAACGGCAAACTTATCGAAGGTAACTCTTCGTGCCAACGTACCACCAACAGCTACAGCAGGATTAGTAACATTCCTGACACGTGTGTCTTACCAGTACGTGTAAACATTGACTTCAATACAATGAAGGAGGAATTCATAACATGCTTTCGATTTTCAATGAACACAGCGGGATCTCTCCTGTAGGACAAGACTTCGTGTGGGTGGGTGAGTACATAGATGGTACTTACCTATCCGAATTCGACCTTACAACCAAGGAAGAGAACAGTTTCTACGATATTGATCGCGATCGGTTGGTTCGATTTGGCGTTATCGGTCACGGTAATAAATTTTTCTTCGAGAATGACGGTGTGTTCAACCTCGGTGGCTCGGGAATAGAAGTTATCTACAAGGACGGGGAAAGAGAGTACAACCTTACCGGTCACGCTGGAAAGTTTCACGATATCATCACCTACAAAGATGCGGAGTCTTCTGTGAACTTTGCTGTGGGTCAGGGCGGAACTGTCGCTGACACTACAATTACCCAATTTAACTTTGGATACAAGTCTTTGATTGAGATTGACGGAGTAACCTTCCAGTTTAAAGCTACTTGCAGAATTCCATTCGGTGAGCCGATGTATATCAACTTCTGGCTTGTAGCAGATCAACAGCTTAACGGTGTGCTTCTAATCAAGAAGAACAACCGAATTGCCACAGAACTCAAAGCACCACTAAGAAAAGGCGTGGGCGGCGAAGTTAATTTCGGACTGTCTTGAACCTAAGACAGTCTTTTTCTATATAAGGAGGAACGTCCATGCCGTATAAAATAGGAAATCTAGTGTTCACAGGACAAGCCGCATCGCAGACGGTGAATGGCTCTGTGGCTGATGTTATGGTCGGAGATAAATACCTATACGTTGCTTCATATAACTTGAACACCGTATATGTTTACAATAAAAATGCTGACGGAACTTTTGGTTCTTTAGTCAGGAGCTTAAATTGGGTCGCAAATGACAGTTACGTCCAATATATTTGTGCAAGCGGAAGTTCAGTGCCTTATGGTTATGCCGTTTACACTAAAGACGGGCAAGATTACCTTGTCGGTTGGTCTTCTAGTCACGCTTTACTGTTCGAGTGGACTATTAGGCAGTCCGACCAAGTGGTTGTAAGCCGTACTCAGTATGCTGCCCCTACCACAATGGGTTCATATGGTCGTGGTGGTTGGGACGGAAGGGACGCTGTTTGGTTCTGGAACAGGAATGACATGAGCATATATAAGTGGGATTTGAATAACAAGACTGGTGGGTTGACCAAGGTTGTTGGCATACAAGGTAGCGGTTATGCTCTTGACTCAAGTTACACAGGGAGCGGTCTCTTAGTGGATGGAAATTACGCTTATTGGGGTTCTGGCTCGAACGAAGCTGACGGGTTTCTTGGGTGCTTTAGCTTGTCCAACGGTTCGTTAGCAGAGTCTATCATGAAAAGTGGTAATCTATCAAGCTTCGGAGTCACTGCTATTTCGGGAAACACGGGGTGCATCCAGATAAACCCTACCAACAGAGGTGTAGCGTACTACTTTACCTTCAGTAACACAGTTAAGACCTTATTCCTTACTAACTTAGTTGTATCTAATACTACAATCCCTACCACTGCACATGACGACTTTGATATCCAGTTTGATATCTCCCTTGAAACATTAGGTAGTGCGTCCTCAGCCACGTTCCGTGCATTGATAAATGGGACGGTAATTAAGCCTTTCGCAACTTTATTTCCACTTCCAGTGACTAATAATACTGTAACAGTCCCAATTTCCAAAATGGTCTTGGGGGATAACACCTTAACGTTGGAACTTAAGGATAATTACGGTGGAGTATCAACAAAGACCTTCATCATCACGGTGACGAATAACCAACCTATAGTCGTAACCAGCGTTTCAAGATCAACTACGCACGTGGATAACGTAATCTTTGAAGCCTATGTAAAGGACGAACCCACCGACCTCATGACTTACAGGGTATTGCTAAATGACATTGTGGTTAATGACTGGACAGTATCAGGTTACAACTCCCCACTGACTGTTCGGCGCTCGTTCAGGGCTGACCAATTAAACATCGGTAGCAACACGATTACTATTGAAGTGAAGGATAACTACAAGACCAATACTGAAATTGTATCAGGCACAATTACGGTGACAAAGGTGAACACAAAACCTGAGTTGACGGTGGCCATGAAAGGAAACACACTTAACATACTCATGCAGGACGCTGACGGAGATATGGTTAGGTTTAGAGTTCTGCTAAATGGTGAACAGGTTATCCCTGAGTCCGGTTACTCTGCCCCGTTCCCTTCACCTTTAGCTGTTACGTACACCTTACCCAAGAAGAAAATCATCACTAACCAAGTTAATACAGTGAAGGTTGAGGTAATCGACTCGGCGGGAGACATATCAGAGTGGTCTTCGACAGGAGTACTAGGGTACAGTGGACTGATGTTTAAGGATGCTTCTAGCAACTTCTATACTACAGACTTCGGGGTTATGCTCAAGCATCTGGATGTTGGAGTCCTTTATGCTAGGGAGCAGTCAGGAATCTTTGAGTTGTTCGTAGAGAATACGCTCGGATATCCTGTAAAGAATGTCAAGATTAAACCGTTACAGGGAGACCTTCACCCAATCAACGAGAAGGTTGAGGTCAGCATTAGCAATGCACCATTCGCTCCTGAGAGTGAACTGCTTTACCCTGACACCTACGACACAGGAGACACGCTTAAGTTCTATGTCCGTCTGACAATGAACGACTTGGCGGTGGGTGGAGGTAACTTCAAGATTAGAGTAACAGGCAATGCCCTGTAAGAAAGGGAGGTCAATACAATGGCTAATCATAAAAACAACCGCCTAATTGTAGATTCTACGGGCGTGAACCGCACAGCGGGCGCTCAAAACACTGTAGAGTTTTGGATGTTCTGGCGGGGAGATGATGGGCAGATGCCCTTCGGCTTTGACAACTACGACATTTACTTAGTGTCTGGAAGCTTAGGAATCAACACAAATAATAGTGATGTTATTGGGATAGCAAGCAGTGGTTTAGCGAATAAGTGGGTACATGTGACGGCTGTCTTCTATAACGGAGTACCTAATGCATCAAACCTGGAAATTTATATTAACGGGGTCAAGCAGACGATAGCACAGCGCCTTGGTAGTTCACGCTCAATGACTGTAAGCAACTCAGCGGCGTTTGGTGGGTGGTCTCTGAGCACTTCTTACCAGTTTAACGGATATATTCGTAACGCCCGTATTTGGAATAGGAAGCTGTCTGCATCTGAGGTAACAACCGTAATGAACACGGCGGGGGCTGTACCCACAGGGAATGGACTCGTCGGACAGTGGTACACAACCTCCATCGAGAACGTAGCACCTCAGTACGATTACGCCTTTGCGAGTGGATACAGCAGGTTCGACCCCGTTGGTCTTCTTACACCTAACACGACATATCCCTTTGATGACAACGGAGACCCCTACGCAGGTTTTACGTATCAGTGGGACGTTCCGATTCGCTTTACTAAGCTCAGATTTAAATCGCACCCAAGTTACCCAATTAAAGGGGTGTCCATATATGTAGATAACGTGAGAGTCGTCACTAACTTAACCATCACAAACACTTGGTACGAAGCGAGTGGTAACTGGTATGGAAGTACCGTGACTCTTGTAAGGACAGGTACGGGAGACCAAACCATACAGCAGGTAGAGTTTTACGGGGATGTGCTGAATAAGGATTATTCTTTGAATGTAACCAAGGTCGGTGAAATACCTGCTTGGTACGTATACAACATGCAGATGGTACAGATTGATAACACGTTGGATGTTATCGGTGACACAGGACACGGAGGTAACGACATATGGCACATGGTCAGAACTGCTACTGTGGGCGGGTCAGTAAGCTACGTAAGAAATTACCAGCTAACTGGTATGCAATATACTACTACGCATCCTGACTGCTATGATTACAACCCTTGGAACGACCACCTGTACATTATCCATGACGAAGACCCTTATACCATGTACAAGTACCGTATTAATAAGCCAAGTATGAACTGGAATCTGACCTACACTGCGAAGTACACCTTTAGTTCAAGCTTATCCAACGGCGGGGTGCTGGTAACGTGGGCAGGAACTAAGTTCGCATTCAACAAACAAACGAATGAAGGATACGCTTACCTACTCGCTAACGGTCTTGGTCAAGGGACTACGGCTAAATTGTACAAGATCAAGCTGGACACTCCCAATGCTATACCAGAGTTTGTCGTAGATATTCCTTGGTATGCTCCAAACAACTTAGTTAGTTTCGCTGTCACGGACGAGTACGTATTTCTTCCGTTATCCGGCGGGGTACGTCTAGGGGCGTACAGTAAACGTTATGGTAATTTAGCTAACTCCTACCCCATGATTGGAAATAAATTAAATAGTTACTTCAGCGCTTCCAGCTTCAACTACGGCGGGGCGACATACATTACCGCCAACGGATACCAGTACGGGCTTATTCAACTAAGTGTAAGAAACAAGCGACCTTTAATTAATGACCTGAAGGCAACACCTGCCACGCTGACACGTGAAGACTTCCGTGTTACCGCAACGATAGGGCATACGAATGACTTGCCAACCTCCTACAAGATATTTGTTAATGGGGTGGAGAAAGCCACCGTATCATCCCTTCCAGTGCCTATTACAGTCAATCACCTATTATCTAATAGGGATCTTGCTTTAGGTTCCAACACGATAACGCTGGAAGCTATAGATACGCACTCTGCTAAGGTGACGGCTGTAGCGACCGTCCTCAAGACAAACACTGACCCTTTCCTTAACATAACGGCATCTACGCTGACCTGCCATAAGGAGCACATCTCCCTTGAGATAGTCGTGTCTGACGCAGAAAAAGATAAGGCTAAGTTTCAGATTTTACTTAACGGGGTTGCTAAGTACCCCGACTCAGGAGGGTTCACTGAGAGCCTAAATACACCGTATACCTACGTATACTCACTGCGTAACAGTGACCTTCTAATTGGTGACAATACGGTTATAGTGAATGCGGTAGACGAGTACGGGGCGACAGTGAGTAAAAATTTGACCGTCAGTAAGCTAAATAAACTACCTCTAGTGGAAGCTGAAGTTAAAGGGCAGACCCTATTTGCTCACATTACTGACGATGACGGGGATGCCGTTCGTTACAAAGTCTTGATAAATGGTTCACAGGTTTACCCTCCCTCCGCTGGTGTATGGACGCAGTATATACCGACTCCCATTGACGTTCAGTTCATGATACCTAAAGAAGTTATTGTTTTCGGCAACACTCACAAGGTAGAAATCGTGATGGAAGATGACATGGGGGAGAGCAAGACTTGGCAGGAAACCACCCTGATTGACTACGCAGGTCTTATGTTCATATCTGAGGACGGTCAGTATTACTCTACTAATATCGGTGAGGTTCTGAAGTATCTTGAAGTAGGGACGATTGTGGCAGGCAACTTGTCAGGAATGTTCAAAGTTACTCTGAAGAACACCATTGGGTACGAAGTAAAGAATATCATACTGACAACGGCGCAGAAAGACCTTAATCCTACCGAAGAGGTCGTAGAGTTGAGCCTGACGGACAAACCTTTCACCGCAACTAATAGGATAGAGGTTGATTCCCTAGCCCATGCGGAGAGCGTACCTTTTTACGTAAGAATCAATGCTTCACCAAAAGCCATTGGCGGGGGAGAATTCGATGTAAGAGTCGTAGGAGACCCCGCTTAATATGCGGCTAGGAGGGAATAAATGAGTACTCAATCAGCACTGCACTCGTCGTACATTAAAAACAACGGTGACGTTTACTTTTTTGGGCATAACAGCTACGGTCAGCTAGGGTTTTCATCCTCTGCTGTTTACCCTTACCAAACAAAGGTTTCTCAACTACCTAATGTCAAAATGGTGGCTGAGGGGCACTACCACTCTGCTGTACTCCTTATGAATGGAGACCTGTATACCTTTGGGTACAGTTACTACGGTCAGCTTGGTGACGCAAGGGGGTGGAGAAACAGTAATGCGTATCCCACGCCTGTAAAGGTCATGTCCGATGTTAAGGAAGTAGCCTGTGGATACCTGCACACGGTTGTCTTAAAGAATAACGGTGACGTATACACCTTTGGTTATAATAATTACGGCAGTCTAGGTAACGGAAGCTCAAACGATAGCTACGTACCACAGAAGGTAGCCACAGGTATTCGTAGGATAGGGGCAGGGTATACTTCTTCGTTTACGATCGACCAAGAGGGTAAGCTTTATGCTACAGGGTACAACGGATACGGTGGGCTTGGTATCGCAGGGACGCAGGCTAGGTACAGCTTCACCTACGTCATGGATGATGTGCGCCAAGTGGACGGAGGTGTGTACCATACATTGTTCCTGAAGAATGATGGTTCGGTGTGGGGAGCAGGGTACAACTATCATGGTCAAACAGGCAGAGCCACAGGTAACAGTACAAGTAACGCCTACCCGACACCTCACAAGATTATGGATAATTGTCGCTCAGTCACTTGCGGCGGGTACTTCTCAGGAATTGTGACAAATGAAGGTAAGTTGTATACCTTCGGTAATGACGATTACGGTCAGCTAGGCAGAGGGTTCGTAGGGGGTAGTATAAATCCAACACCTACATTGGTGGCGGCAAACACCAAGCAGGTAGCTATGGGTTACTATCATACTATGGCGCTGGACTACGAAGGTAATGTCCGGTCTGTAGGTTACAACCATTATGGGATGTTAGGTACTACTGTAAATAACAACAGCGGTAATGGTGTAGTTGCGTGGCAGAACGTGACAAACGATGTTAGACGGCTCATGGGCGGTGGTGAAATCGCCTTTGAGTTCTCTGCCACCAGCGTTACGAAGGAGTTCCACAAGGAAGACTTCCAGCTAGTCGTCACAATTGACCACGTACAACATGACCTCATATCATACAGGGTGTTAGTAAATGGTACGCAGAGATTCCCTTCGAGTGGATGGACTTCTCCACAGTTACCTGATTTCATGCTTACTAAAGACCTGTCCCATACTTACTTTGACTTGGGCGGCAACTCTGTAATGCTGGAAGTCAGGGATACGACAGGAATGACTGATGCCATTACGTGGACGACAACCAAGACTAACATTGCCCCCACTGCTTCCCCTGAACTGTCTGCCGTTCAGATTCACAAGGACAACATCATGATTGGCGGAACAGTGTCCGACCCTGAAGGTGATAAAGTACAGTACCGTGTGCTCCTGAACAATGTTCAGAAATACCCGATTACTAGCTTTACAGAACTTGAGCCGTCACCTGCAACAATCGGCTTGGTCATCAACAACGCAGACTTCAACGTGGGGGCTAACACCCTGAAGATTGAAGTAAAAGATGACTTAGGTTCATTGACGACTTGGACGCAGGTAATCATTAAGACAAACACTGCCCCTACGATAACAGGGACGGTAAAGGGTAACTTCCTTAACGCCACAGTTAATGACTCAGATATCGACAAGGTACAGTACAGGCTGACGTTAAACGGAGAACAGCTATACCCGCAGGATGGTTATACCGGATACAACGCGGTACCTCTAAGCATTCAATACACCATTCCGAAGACTAAGGTCAAAAATGGTGTTAACAACGTACTCAGAGTTGACACGTTGGATGAATTGGGCGGGGCTAGGTCGCTGGATATCACTTTCGTAGGTATCCTATCAGGATTGATGTTCTGCGATGCCGCTGAGTCATTCTACTCGGATGACTTCGGAGAGGTAATTAAGTACCTCGACTTCGGTACAATCGTTGCAGGGCAGACCACAGCGGCAGAGAGGGTGTTTGTAAAGAATACTCTAGGCTATCCGGTAGAGAATGTCCGGTTGACAGTAGACCAGCGAGAACTTGACGGTACGAACGCTAAAGCAGAGGTAAGTAAGCTAGACGCTCCTTTCGATCCGCTTGACAAATTGACCTACGTGGAGCAGTTAGAGCATAATGCGAAGATTAGCTTTTATGTTCGCATAGCCGCCAACCGTCAATCCATGTGGGGCGGCATGTTTGATATCCTTGTCAAAGCTGACCCAAGCAAAAGCTAAAATGCGCCCTTGCTATCTTATAATGATGGTAAGGGCTTTTCATATGTAATTACAATTCCACTCAGAGGTGATTTTATAATGGCTAATGGAGTTTATAAGGGAGGCACAGGAACAGCGAACGACCCTTATCTGATTGAAGATGGGTACGACCTGTTTGAGTTCTTGAGCAAGGTAGGTACTATTAACACATCCAAGTGTGCACAGCTAGTTAATGACATTGACCTTAATATCGCCCCTTACAATACAGGTCTTGGGTTTTATCTTGGGCATACAACAGCCTTTCTTGGTACGTTCGATGGGGATGGGTACGTAATCAGCAACTACTTCAACCGACAGGCTACCAATTACGGGGGCTTGTTTCCTCAGGTTGGGGCAACCGCAGTAGTTAAAAACTTCGGTATGGTAAACGTAGATATACAAACAACGGGCGTAGCTTATATGGCGGCTGTGGCAGGGTCAATGACTGTGGCGGGAGCGCTGATTGAGAACGTATATGTCAGTGGGGGTAAGTTTTACGTGGGCGGCTATTCCGGTCTGATTTTAGGGAGTATGTCGAATGGTACAATTCGCAACGTTTACTCGCTCAATGTCGATATCAAGCAGTATTCCAACTACGTAGGCGGTATCGTAGGAAGTATATCTTCAGCCAACCCTCAATGCTATAGTTCGTGGGCTTCCAATACTATATCCTATAATTCCAATAACTCTTATTTGGGAGGGTTTGCAGGAGGCTGGACGAACAGTGTCCCGATGAATATTATTAACTGCTATTACAGCACAAGAATGAACTATGCAGGGTATAACGGAAACCTTGCCTTAGCTGTTACGGAGACGCAACTCAAAGACCCTTCTTATATGTACAACCTGAATGCTAACCAGACAACAAGCGTAAATACGTTTTGGGTTCTTCGTCCGGTATCCTACCCTGCTTTGTGGTTTGAAGACTTCATGTCGTTCCTCCTACTTGACGCAGGTAAGCCGATTACAAACTTGGACTTTGGGGCAGTGCTTGAGGGCGGCAACTCCCCCACTAAGAAGGTCAGGCTAAAGAATGGGTATAAGTACCAAATAAAAAGTATTAATGTAGGTTGGGCAAGGGCGGCAGGGGTGTCAGATAAGACAGAACTTCAGCTTAGTTTGGATGGGACATTCACTGACAATGCCAACCCACTTTCCTTGAACGGGTTAAGTATCCTACGTGGTAGAGAGTTTGACTTGTACGCTAGAGTAAAGACCTATGATGGGGTAACTGGTGCAGGGCAGTTCGATATAACCGTAACAGTGACTTCGGCAGAGTAATGGGTTTTTCATCTCAATACAATGGGATAGGAAGTGGTTGAATTGTCAGCATCAGGAATCATTGGTGCGGAGTCGAGTTTTTCGGCTTCGCACGTTAGTTTAACCAAGACTCTTTTCCTACCACTGTCGGCTACCCATACCATTAATGAAAATACCCCTTATACCTTAACTGCCAACCATAACGTCTTGCTGAAGACAGCAACGTTCAATTTAACGGCAAGTCATAGAACAGAAGGGAAGTCGCCACTTTTATTAACTGGTAGCCATGCAGTTCTCCCTAAGAGTGTGCGGTTGAACTTAACCGCTAGACATAACACGGTGGAGTACGGGACGAGTGACTTACAATTAACAGCAGAACATACACTTTATTCTAAAACATTCAACCTTCAAGCATATAACAGGATAGACCCTAACACCACTTACTTTACCGCTGAACATACTTCCATACTTAACGCAGTGGCGGCTGATTCGGAGATAAGCAGTAGCCTAGCAGTAGCCCCTCCAATCACTGAAGCGTTGAATGGTGCTATCTCCGTAACAGAGACGAACACAATGGAAGGTACATCGTTCATTTGGGGTGTAAGGGATGCCGACCTGAATACGAAGGTAAAAGTCAAGAGAACGGAAGATAGCTACCTTAAATCGCAGATAGCCGTTAGAGAGTCCAATACTATGGACGGTACGGTTGATATCTTCGGTCGGGGCGAGACGGAAATCAAGAGTAGTATCTTTGCGATGGGTGTCAGTGAGTCTTACATCGACGGTCGAATTGGTGTCCGTATAAGAAACTCCATGACAGGTAATACCGACATTTGGGGCACTGATAACAGTGACCTGAGCGTTAATGTAAACGTCAAGCAAGTCTCTGACCTGCCTATGACGCTAGGTGTAACCCCTGCAAACAAGATGACAGCAATTGTAGATATTCAGCAACCTACGAGAGTAACCGATAAATTGACCGCTAAACGTGACGCATTCGTTCGTCAAGCATACCCTAAGCTGAACTACGGCGGGGAGCAAACGTTGGTTACAGGTTACAGTGCAACACGTGAAGAAGTGTTCCGAAGCATTGTCGGCTTCGATATTACTAATCTCATGGGGCTGACCAACGACTACAAGATTGAAAAAGTAGTCATGAAACTGAAGCATTCAATCGGACGCACTCCAACTATCCCAATTGAACTAAGCGCCGTCAATGGTGCTTGGACAGAGTTCGGAATCACTTGGAACAACCAACCTGACTCCGGTGACATTGTTAGCCAAGGAGACTACGTTGTAAACGCTGAGAAAGGCTTCATCGAGTTCGACATTACCAACTTCATCCTGCAAGCAAAAGAGCAGGGAAAGAACCTTGTAGACTTTTACTTGCGGGCGGTAAATGAGAGCGATGAATCTGTGCAGTTCTTTTCAATGGATGCAGGGGCTTCATTGACACCTACCATCGAGTACACTTACTTCGATGAAGTAATCCGAAGCACTGGACGTTCTGGAATTGATACGAGTATCTTAGTCACGTACCCTGCTAAAAAGGACTTGACTTCTAAGATTAATGTATTCAAGAAGTCCGATAAGAAAGAACTACCTTCGACGATTACGGTTACGCCATCGGGTAAGAGATTCGAGAACTATCCTTCCAGTGTGATGATTAGCCGACCTGACCTGTCCGGTAAGGGTACGGTAAGGATAAATACTTGGAGTGAGATTGATTCTAAGGTGTCCGTAAGAGAAGTAGACCTGTACGACCTCGAGAACTGTAGTATTGTAATTTCCAGACCTAACTTTAACTCAGAACTTTACGTAGCCAACAGAAAAGACACTCCTTCGCAATTGGGTGTTCGAGTATGGAGTGAAGATAATCTTTACGGTTGGGCAATTATTACCGTTAAAGAACGTCCTGCACAAGTCTATGTACGACCTTACGTTAACTTGGGAGGAAGCGTAACAGTTCGCCATTCGGTGGACGAAGACCTGTTCGGAACATTTACCGTAAGTGAGCGCAACAAACCAGGTACGATTTATGTACTGAACCGTGATGACCTTCCTTCGCAGGTAATCGCAAGGGGCGGCGAGAACAGTGATATTGTTTCTAGCATCACTGCCAACCAGTTCCAATTTCAAGGTACAATTGGGGTTAATCCTTATATCGACTACAAGGGTAGCGTTTCTGTAAGACGTTCCTCGCAAGTGGAAAAGGAATCTAGCATTACGGTGTCCAGACCTGACCTGAACTCTTCAGTTTACGTCAGATTCCGAAGTGACTTAGACGGGGTAATTAAGACAAGACGTAAGGATAAGAGCGACCTTGATGGGCGGGCGGCAGTATCCAGACCTGACCTGCAAGGTAGAATCTTCCCTATCATTCACAGCGACACGGTAGGCAGTATTACCGTAAGGCAGAATAAGGTCGCTAACCTGAACTCTAAAATTAATGTGCCTTACCGAAAGGACATTCTTGCTGAGATTGATGTAGTAGGGGCAAGCATGATACCGTCCAGCATCCAAGTAAATTCGGGATACCTGTCCAGTAGATTGGAGATTCCTGCTTACGGCAACGAAGACCTTGACAGTGAGTTCATTGTCAGAGTGAGATTGGCAAGCGATATTGATTCCTCAATCGACGTGTACTCCTTTAGCACGATTGAAGGTAGTGTTATTATACGCCAAACCTACGACAAGTCAGTAGACTCTAGTATTACAGTGAGACGTACCGAAGGAAAAGACCTGGCGGGTAGTATTGATGTTTGGGTTGTTAGAGACCTGAAGGGTAAAATCTCCATCCGTAGAGCAGAACATTCTGAGATTGACTCTAGCATTTCCATCCTGTGGCATAACGACTTAGCGGGTAGTATTATCATCCCTAGTCACGCAGACCTGAACAGTAGAATCAATGTCATGTACCCTGCACGGAGTGAGATTCTTTCCAAAGTCCTTGCTAAGATTCGTGTCCACAGTGACGTTGAGTCAAGCATTGACGTAGCGAAGGGTGGGGCAGGAGACCTCCTAAGCTTCTTGGGAGTCACACCTACCAATAAGATGACAGGTATTGTAGATATCACTTTACCAATCCGTGAGGAAGTTACTCTGGATGTTATCAAAGACACATATGTTAGGGAAGATGTTCCAACCCTTAACTATGGGGAAGAGACCACTTTCGCAGTCGGTAGCTATAAAGGTAAGGTGCTTCGCTCACTACTTGGATTCGATATCTCTAGCTTGAAACGAAGCTACGATATCGACAAGGTTGAACTTCGCATGGTGTACGGTCAAGAGCCTGACAAGAACCTGAAGCTGTACGCAGTTGACGGAAGCTGGTCGGAGATGGGCGTAACATGGAACAACCGTCCAAGCATTGGTACAGAAATTACCAGCGCCTACACAGTAGCAACTGAAGACGGGCACGTGACATTCGATGTGACAGACTTCATCGAAGGACAGTACCGAGAGGGGAACAACCTAGTTGACTTCTACTTGGTGGCGGCTGACGAGCCTGAGAACGATTATGAATACTTCTTTACCAAGGAAGCAAGCCTAGCCCCTCAGTTAGTGGTCACGTACTTTGACCCTGCTGTATGGAGTTTTGGACGTTCTAACATCGACTCTAGCATTAGAGTACCTAAGCACTACGATAAGGCATCAAGACTGCGTGTTAGAAAACCTGCTTGGCTGGACGTAGAGATTCCTGCGACCATTGAAGTAACTCGTAATAATGAGTTCTCCGGTGCTATTACAGTAAGCCAACCTGATTTGGATTCCAGCGTTCATGTCGTGTACCGTAACAACCACGATGTTCCTTCTCACTTGGGAGTATCGAACAGGGCTCTTGCTAAGATTGACGGTAGCCTGACAGTAAGTAGACCTGAGCTTCCAGTCAGCTTCTACGTTAAAGATAGAGTAGACCTTCCTTCTAAGGTCGGCGTAAGAGTAGAGATTGAACAGGACTTCTTTTCTTGGTTGGTTGTCAATGTGAAAGAGAGACCTGCTACCATCTTCGTAAAACCTCACAACGATATCGAGTTACGCTTTACGGTTCGTGGTTACGTTGACGAAGATATGGAAGCGAAGATTGCTGTATCTCAGCCTGAGTTTAGCGGGGCTGTCACGGTACAGCGTAGTGAGGATACTGACCTTCCTGCTAATGTGACCGTAAGGCACAGTGGAGATGAAGACATTGACGGAAGTATCAAAGTCAACGTTGGCATCAACAAAGACCTTTACTCTGAGGTAACGGTAATTGGCAAAGCAGACAGCGACCTGATTGTATCTTTGCAGGTTGTTGGGTATTACTTGGGAGGTTCGTTGTTCGTACCACTGACCAGCGATATTGCCGCTCAACTGCGAGTCGCACCTACTTGGTTCGATTACCTGCCATCTACTGTGGCGGTAAGCAGACCGGATGCTCCTTCTAGCTTGGAAGTTACTCTTCCTGCCGACATTAACGCCACGATTACGGTCAAGGTAGTAGGCGAGAATGATGTAGCGGCAAGCGTGGCGGTAAGTAGAAAGGAAACTCCTGCTAGTGTGGTCGTTACCAAACCTGCTGACCTTGAGTCAAGCATCGGAGTAAGGGTAGAAAGCGAGTCCTCGTTTGAGGGCGGTCTGGTGGTAAACAGACCTCATATTACAGGAAGCCTAGACGTAGTGGCTAACAAAGACCTGCCTTCTAGTGTGGCAGTAATGCACAGCGCAGATGGTGACCTTAACAGCAGAACCTACGTGAAGTACATGAGCGATATCTTAGGAAGCCTTGATGTTGTTGGGGCAAGCGTCATTCCTTCGACTATTCGAATTATCTCAGGCAACTTGGCTTCTGTCATCGCCGTACCTGCCTACGACAGCAAAGACCTGAAGGGTACTATCGGAGTAAGAACCCGATTCATCTCGGAGATTCCTTCGACCCTGCAAGTCCAAGAGTGGTCGCAGTTCGTAGGTAAAATCGGAGTACGGGTGTGGGCAAACCACGACACGGCGGGAACGCTCAAGGTAATCGTCAAGGCTGATAGTGACCTTGCTTCTACTATCTCACCAGTGTTCTTTAATGTCATTCCTTCCAAGTTAGGCGTTCGTTTCGATAACACGATGACAGGTAACGTTGACTTCATCCCTGTTGGGGATTCAGACCTCGACGGACGTATTGACATTAGCCCTGCTTCCGATATCGCAGGTAGTATCCAAGTTGTCCTGAACGCTGAGGATGACATTCCTTCTAGCATTACAGTACGTGTGAGAAGGGAGAGCGACCTACCTGCGAACATGGACGTTATATACAGAGCAAATGAAGACCTACCTACTACTTTAGGTGTTCCTCCTGTAAATAAAATGACGGGTAAAGTATTCATTATTCCGGTAGACGATAGCGACCTCAAGTCGATTATCGAAGTCCATGAGCACGTAAACCTCCCATCTAATATTACTGTTAGTCAGTTCGGTCACGAAGACCTACCTTCGACAATCGAAGTTCACCACTTCCTTGACGTGGCGGGTACAATCTCGGTCAGAAGAACTACCCCTTCTGACCTGCCTTCGGAGATTGCCGTAAGGGTTTGGGGCAAGAACGACAAGAGCAGTAAGATTATCGTAAAGCAGAGGGACAACAGCGACATTGGAGGTAGCATTAACACCATCCAATGGAGAGTCCTGAACTCCAAAATTATAGTCCGCAGAAGTGCTTTCTCTCAAATCCCGATGCGCTTTGAAGTATTGGAGAAGAGTGACCTACTGGACTGTAGCATTACGGTACGGAGAACTGACAAGTCCGACCTGACTTCTACAATCACTATCCGAAGAAGTGCTGACAAAGACCTCGACGGTAGAATCGTAGCAAGGCAGACTGATAAATCAGACCTTCCGTCCTTCATCGAAACATGGCAATTCCGTACAGTACCGTCACAACTTGATATTCTGTATCGTAACGACATTGTATCCACAATTGATGTAGTCGCTGACTACGGTTACTGCTTCATCATGTAATGAAAATAACCCCTACCTTACTTGGTTGGGGTTATTTTCACGCCTAAATTACTTATATTATAGTTGTAAGAGAATGAAATTTTCTGAATGTTTGCTGTTTATTTTTCTATATCCTGTACACAGTTTTCCATGGTAGGATCGGTAAGTTTTTTCTGTTTGTAGGTAGAATAAGAACGTCTCAACATAATTCATACAGGTACGGAAAGGTCAAGTGATAGATATGGATGTAGGGGTAATCACAGCAGTCGTCGGTCTTGTTAGTACAGCTGTATCCGGTGTAATCGGCTATGCCAGTGGTAAAAGTAACAACAAAGTGACTGACAGGGAACTGCTCTCCAAAGACGAGCAAGCCTTCCGTGAGAGGTTGATTGAAAGGTTGACCTCATCCGAAGAAAAGATTGAACTACTGAGCAACGAAGTGATCACGCTCCGCCAGGAAAATATGGAACTTATTACAGAGAACAGACTACTAAACATCAAAGTAGAGCAGTTAGTAGCTCAACTCTCAACACGGAGGGGAGATGTAGCATAGGGTGAGAAATTTTTTAATTAATGCTTTCTGGAACGATGGAGACGGATTTTCTGCAAAGGATTTTTTAATGGTACTATTCGGAGGTTTGTTCGCGTTGTTTCTAACAATTGCATTCTTTGCACCATTCTTAGGAGCGGCGGTGAGTGCTGTATCCTTAGAGGCGATTAATAGCTTAAGTACGGTGGTCATGACTATTGTTGGCGGAGTATTTGCCGTACAGACTGTGAAAGAGTTCAAAACTACCAATTCAGAAACTCCCCTTACAGTGCCTGAGCATTCTCTAGTAGAAAGTGTCCTTACTGTGGAGGGAACTAAAGTAGATAATACACCGAAAATTCAATAGAAAGGGTGAACCAGATGACTTTTAAAATGAAATACACTATCGAGCAACGGTATCTGCCTAACAATACCAAGAGACGTTCCGGTATCAAGAATCAGGGAATTAGCTTTATCGTGGCACACGATACAGGTAACGATGGAAGTACAGCGGCAGGTAACGTGAACTACTACATTAACTCCGCTAATGTCCAAAGTGCATCGGCGCATACCTTTATCGATGATGAAGTAATCATTGAGTGTGTGCCCCTCACAGAGAAGGCTTGGCATGTCCTTTACAACGTAAAGACTGACAATGATCTTTACGGATTCGATTCTAATGATCGTGCCATCGGCGTAGAGCTTTGTTACTCCAATAAGAAGGGTAGCATTAATAACACAGAGTCTTACAAGCGTTACGTTTGGTACATGGCATACCTCTGTAACAAGTTCAAACTGGATCCTCTGAAATGTATCTCAGGACACAACGAACTTGACCCCAATCGTAAGAGCGACCCTTACAAGAACGCCTTGAAGATTATGGGCATAAGCAAGACGAAATTTCTGAATGACGTGGTAGCGGAATTTAAGGATTGCACTACGACTCAAGTAAATGTACCACAAAATACAGTATCGGGGGATGACGAACCAATGAAACTTGATAAATGGGCGGTAGACATGCTCGTGAACGCACTGACTAATTTTAAGGCTAAGGGCTACTTTACAGACGAAGCTTGGATCACTAAAGCTAAGAACGGGACTCTGACAGCCGCAGAACTAGCGTTTCTGAATACCATTCTGATTGCCAAGGCGGTGAAGTAATATGGTTACATTGAATGCAGTACTTACTACAGCCGTAGCCTCAGTTGGCTTGTGGTTGCTTTTGGCGGGCTTAACTGAAGCTCTTACAGAGGTAGTTAAGACAGTTCTCCCAATTAAGGATAGAGCTACATATGGTGTGTCAATCGTAGTCGGCGTTGGTTTAGCAATCTCATTCGGATTGAATCCATTCGGACTGACCGGAATTTCCGCATACACATCGATGGTAGCTGCTGGATTGCTGGCATCCCGTGGAGCGAACTACCTGAATGGTTGGTTGAAACGATTTGGTATTCATCACTAACTGTTTAAGATGAAAAAACCGTTCATCCGTTACTCGGGTGAGCGGTTTTTTATCCGTTTTCTATTCTAAACGAAGTGATGAAGCACTAATAAATTGAAGGCTTTGTCCAATCAGTATTGGGTTCACATACCCGTTTGGTTATAAAGCCATGTTAATCGCAACAAGGTATAATCCAGACTGGTATTTTCAAGCATCTGTGCAGATTCAATTTGGAAACGCATCCGTGAAGTTCTGCCAATCAGATGAACTCGACTGAATATCTGTTATAAAAAAAAGTATATAATTACCCAACAATGATAGCGCTCTCCAAACATACCGACAGGTGTCGCTTGTACTACTATTATTCTTCAATCATCTGTATGGTTGGTTGCCAGAGCCTGCTGAGAATGGCTGCGATATTCACTTGGCGCGATGCCTGTCCACCGCTTGAACTGGCGGCTGAAATGCGCATTAGTCTTATACCCCAGCATCATCGCAATATGGTCTATGTTCAGGTCCGTTTGTTTTAACAGCCGCTGCGCTTCGTTCAGAAGGGTTTCAGATAGAAACTTGCGTGGAGCGATGCCGTATACCTGCCGAAAAATACGATTAACCTGTGACGGGCTAATGCTCAGCGATTTGGCAATGTCCTGAATCCAGGTTCGCTCACTCTCTTGAATTTCCCCGTGAAGATGGATATATCTTACCGAATCCTCAATGTGCTCTGCAATCTGATGGGCAATGGTTTCTTTTCTCGACAACGTAACGGAAGCTTGCTGAGATAACTGGCCGACCAGGGAACCAAGCAGTTCAAACACGGCGGCATGTACCTTCATCTGTTTGGAGGAAGATAGCGAGCTAGACAAATGCTCTGTGGCCAACCCATACAAGGTAGACAGGGAAGGGGAGAGCCCCAGAGCCAAATTCGAATTTGCCGGATAATAGATGTCTTTGCAACGGTTAAGTTCTCTGCAAAAGGATGTATCGTGTATGCTGAAATGCACGGAAAAATAAGTGAACCCCTCCAGTCCGGCTCCGGTGCAAGAGTGGGTCATACCAGGGCGGATGAACAGAAGGTCACCAACCGACTGACGATAAGACTGCCCGTTGACAACCATGTTCATCTGCCCGTCCATCATCCAGTGCACTTCATACATTGAATGTTCGTGAGACGGATAAGTCCAGCTGGAATCTACTTTTCTTGCATGCAGCCCCAATAATTGAAAAGACATGCGAACATCGGGCAGACGCCCTAAATACACAGCATCCGAAAGCCTGGTCACAGCAAACCAACCCCCTTGTACTATTCTATATACCAACATCCTGTCATCGGAGTATCCTCGTAAACCATCTTTAGTTCAACGGATCTAACCTCATCTTAACAGAAAAAAAATGCGTGAAAAGGGTAAATCGTCGGAGTGATTAGAACATCGTCATGAACCATAGCGGGTGCTATGGTAGTATTATCAACCCGATGGGGAAAAATGGAGGCAAGCTTGAATGAGAATTATTCGATTTCTGGACGGACAACAGAAGTGGTTGGCAGCCGTTACGGATGATGAACAAGCGTATCGTTTGCCACAAGCAGATTTTATGAGTTTGATCTATCAAGCAAGAAAGCAGGGAATTTCTCCAGTTCAACTTGTTGAAAGCGCTTTTAAACCGTTAAACAAGTTAACTGACGATTGGACTTCCTTGCATCTGATCACGCCACTTGAAGCTCCGGAAGTATGGGCGGCGGGTGTGACTTATCAGCGCAGCCGGGAAGCGCGAAATTATGAAGCGACGGAAGGTAAGCTGGATGCAAAGACCTTTTACGATAAAGTTTATGATGCCGAAAGGCCGGAGATCTTTTTTAAATCCACAGCAGCCCGCACTATAGGACCGCTTGAGGCAGTCACGCTTCGCAGCGATTCCAATTGGCAGATCCCGGAGCCTGAACTGGGCTTGGTGCTTGCCGCGGATGGCAGCATTGTGGGATACATCGTTGGCAATGACATGAGCTGCCGCGATATTGAAGGGGAAAACCCGCTGTATCTGCCGCAAGCAAAAATGTGGCGTAATTCCTGCTCTATAGGTCCGGCCATTCGTCTAGCGGAAACGGTGCAGAATCCATATGCGTTCAGCATTGTCTGCGAGATATATCGCGAAGGTGAAATAGTTGTCAAAAGCGAGGCAAGCACAAGTGAGTTAAACCGAAAACTCGATGAACTGGTTTCTTTTCTGGCCAGAGATAACGAACTGTTTGACGGTACGGTGTTATTGACAGGCACCAGCATTGTGCCACCCAATGATTTTACACTTGCACCCGGGGACCGCATTGAAATATCCATTAGCAATATCGGGACACTGATTAACCCTGTCATTTCAAACTAATGTATAAGGAGGATGAATAGGATGACTACATTTCAGGTAGAGCAGACATACAGCAATTACATTAACGGAGAATGGGTGAAGGCGACGTCCGGCGAAACCGAACCAAGCATCAACCCGGCGAATCGGAAGGAGGTAGTTGGCTACGTACCCACCTCCGGCGTAGAGGATCTGAACCGGGCTGTTGCAGCCGCGAAAGAAGCAGCAAAAGATTGGCGGAGGTTATCGGGTGCGGAACGCGGCAACTATCTATTTCAAGCAGCCAATGTGCTGGAACGCCGGGCCGATGAAGTTGCAGAGGCGATGACCAGAGAAATGGGCAAAACACTCCCAGAAGCCAAAGGAGAGACACTGCGCGGTGTCGCGATCTTAAGATATTACGCTGGAGAAGGCATGCGAAAAACCGGTGATGTCATTCCATCAACGGACAGCGAAGCGCTGATGTTTACGACCCGCGTACCCCTTGGCGTTGTAGGGGTTATTGCTCCTTGGAATTTCCCAGTAGCCATTCCGATTTGGAAAACGGCTCCGGCCTTGATCTACGGCAATACGGTTGTGTTGAAGCCGGCTCAGGAAACTGCGGTCACCGCCGCTAAAGTCATGGAGTGTTTTGAAGAGGCAGGCATCCCGGCAGGTGTTCTTAATCTGGTATGCGGCAGAGGCTCAGTGATCGGATCTGCACTTGCTGAGCATCTGGATGTGGGGGGAATAACGTTCACAGGCTCCAATGAAGTGGGCAAACGGGTCGGCGGCGCAGCACTGGCACGTGGGGCCAAGTATCAACTTGAAATGGGCGGGAAAAACCCGATTATTATCGCGGCTGACGCTGACCTGGATTTGGCTGTGGAAGCCACCATCAGCGGTGGGTTGAAATCGACCGGGCAAAAATGTACGGCCACCAGCAAAGTCATTATTGAACGAAAAGTATACGATGCCTTCAAAGAAAAGCTGCTCTCGCAAATCCAGGAAATCCGGCTGGGTGACGGCATGTCTGCTGGAAGCTGGATGGGTCCATGTGCAAGCGAAGGACAGCTCAATACCGTGCTGAGTTATATTCAAAAAGGCCAAGATGAAGGTGCTATTCTTCTCGCTGGCGGAAAAAGAGCGGACGGTCCGGGACTGGAAGAGGGATTCTATGTGCAGCCGACCGTATTTGAAGGGGTCGAATCCCATATGTCCATCGCCCGAGAAGAAATCTTTGGCCCGGTCCTTGCCTTGATTGCGGTAGATTCCCTGGAGGAAGCGATCGAAGCGGCTAATGACAGCGATTACGGCTTAAGTGCTTCCATCTATACACAAAACGTCGGAGCCATGCTTTCTTTCATCCGGGACATGGATGCAGGACTTGTCAGAATTAATGCAGAAACGGCCGGCGTAGAGCTTCAGGCTCCGTTCGGCGGAATGAAGATGTCAAGTTCACATTCCAGAGAACAGGGGCAAGCGGCTATCGAGTTTTTCACGGCCATCAAAACGGTCTTTGTGAAGTCATAAACTGTGGGAGGCAACCATGTACGAACAGATTACGTCGATTATGGGAGAGACGGCATCCAACTGCTTTGATATCATATCCCATGCTCCAGGGGCTGCCGGACGTCTGCCTTTAACGGATGATTTGCTGCGGAATGCTCCAAGCGGCGACTTGTTCGGCATGTCCCAGAATGTCGGAATGGGCTGGAAACCCGGGGAATTGAACGGAAAACAATTTCTGATCTTGAGTACACAAGGTGGCATACGCAACGAAGACGGCAGCCCGGCAGCACTCGGTTACCATACGGGCCACTGGGAGGTCGGCCTGCTGATGAAGGCTGCCGCAGAAGAACTGTCAAGCCGGGGAGGAATCCCGTTTGCCGGATATGTCAGCGATCCGTGTGACGGCAGATCACAGGGGACAACCGGCATGTTTGACTCGCTTCCGTACCGGAACGATGCCGCTATGGTATTTCGCAGACTGATTCGCTCTCTGCCAACGCGTAAAGGCGTGCTTGGTGTCGCCACTTGTGACAAAGGTCTTCCAGCGATGATGCTCGCACTTGCCGGCATGCCGCAATTGCCTGGCGTAATCGTTCCCGGTGGCGTCACACTTCCGCCTACCGATGGAGAGGATGCCGGTAAAATTCAGACCATCGGTGCACGGTACGTCAACGGGGAGCTTTCTCTGGAAATGGCGTCCGATTTAGGATGCCGAGCTTGTGCTACACCGGGAGGAGGCTGTCAGTTTCTAGGTACCGCGGCTACAGCCCAGGTTGTAGCCGAGGCAATGGGTATGACAGTGCCACATGCCGCGCTTGCACCTTCCGGGCAGCCCATCTGGTTTGAAATGGCGCGCCAATCGTCACGTGCACTCATCCATATGGAGTCTCAGGGGATGAGGATGGCAGACATTGTCACGGATGCATCCATTCGCAATGCGATGACCGTTCATGCTGCGTTTGGCGGATCGACCAATCTGCTTCTTCACATACCGGCGATTGCCCATGCCGCCGGTTTAACCGTACCCACGGTACAGGACTGGATACAGGTCAACAAAAATGTTCCGAGGCTGGTTAGTGCCCTGCCAAACGGACCCATCTTTTATCCGACCATACGTGTCTTTCAGGCCGGAGGTGTACCAGAGGTCATGCTTCACCTCAGACAGCTGGGTCTGTTGGATGAGTCTGTACCAACGGTTACAGGTACGTCATTGGGTCAGGTACTGGACTGGTGGGAATCGTCGGAACGCCGTCATCTCATGCGGAAACAGTTGAAAGAGCAGGACGGCATCGATCCGGACAGTGTCATCATGAGTGTAGAACACGCTGAGCGGCTTGGAATCTCTTCGACCGTAACATTTCCAACCGGGAATATCGCTCCGGAAGGTTCTGTCATCAAATCCACCTCTATTGATCCTGATGTGCTGGATGAGCATGGCGTATACCGTCATCGCGGCAGAGCAAAGGTATTTACCACCGAACGTGAGGCGATCCATGCGATTAAGACCGGAGGTATTCTGGCTGGCGACGTTGTTGTGCTTCTCGGGCGAGGTCCATCGGGAACCGGTATGGAGGAGACGTACCAGCTTACATCTGCGCTTAAACATTTGCCTTTTGGCAAATACGTGTCACTGATTACGGATGCCCGGTTCTCCGGTGTTTCCACCGGAGCGTGTATTGGTCATGTTGGCCCCGAAGCGCTGGCAGGCGGACCGATTGGCAAACTGCGGAACGGAGACCTGATTGACATCGCGGTTGATCGTAACACGCTGGAGGGCAGCATGAACTTTGTCGGAGAAGGAGAGATCGAGGTTTCTCCGGAAGAAGGTGCTATCATCCTGGCACAAAGGTCCTTTCATCCCGATATGAGGCCTGATGAAGCTTTGCCGGATGATACAAAGCTCTGGGCTGCATTGCAATCGGTCAGCGGTGGGACTTGGAGAGGGAATGTATATGATGTAGAGCGGATCATAACCGCCCTGGAAGCCGGCAAAAAAGCGCTGGGCTGGTACTGATATCCACCTTTTGTGTATCTGTTGTTGTACAGATCATTACTTTCATACCGGAGGTTTCTTCCATGAATAAGATCAAGAAAATGATCACCAATCCCATCCTTCCCGGTTTCCATCCCGATCCGTCCATATGCCGAGCAGGGGAGGATTATTATATCGCTACTTCCACCTTTGAATGGTTCCCTGGTGTACGGATTCACCATTCCCGGGATCTGGTTCATTGGCGGCCCATCGCTTCTCCGCTGACTCGTGTAACGCAGTTGAACATGGAGGGCAACATTAATTCCGGAGGCGTATGGGCACCCTGTCTTAGTTACGACAACGGTGTGTTTTACCTGATCTACACCGATGTCAAAAGCCGGGTAGGCGCTTTTAAAGATACCCACAATTACCTAGTAACCGCAACGGATATCGAGGGGCCTTGGTCAGATCCGGTGTATTTGAACAGCAGCGGTTTTGATCCTTCCCTGTTTCATGATGAAGATGGGCGTAAGTGGCTGGTCAATATGATCTGGGATCACCGTAAGGGCAACAACCGGTTTGCAGGCATCGTTCTTCAGGAATATTCCGTTCAGGAACATAAGCTGGTTGGTCCTGCGGTGAACATATTTAAGGGAACCGCATTAGGACTGACCGAAGCACCCCATCTGTACAAACACAAAGACTATTATTATCTGATTACGGCTGAAGGAGGAACCGGTTATGAGCATGCGGTTACAGCAGCACGTTCCCGTACGTTACAAGGCCCTTACGAGGTCGATCCTGCCAATCCGATCCTCACTTCATACGGCAGACCGGATTTAGCTCTGCAAAAGGCAGGCCACGGTAGTCTAATCGAAACGCATACCGGTGAATGGTACATGGCTCATCTGGTCGGACGACCCGTTCATCACAAATATTGCATTCTTGGACGTGAGACCGCACTTCAGCTCTGTACGTGGAGTGAAGACGGCTGGCTGAGACTTGCGAGCGGTGACCGATATCCGGAGGTTCAGGTGCCTGCACCGATGATCCCGTCCCATCCGTTTGAGCCGATTGCTGAAATGGATCATTTCGATCACTTTGAGCTTCGGCATGATTGGAATACACTTCGCATTCCACCCGATTCGAGTTGGTTCAGCTTGACGGAACGTCCCGGTTACTTGCGATTGCACGGCATGGAGTCGATGAGTTCAACGCATAGGCAAAGTATAATCGCACGGAGACTTCAGGCCTTGGAGTGTGAAGCCGAGACGTGTCTGGAATTTGCGCCGGACCATCCACAGCAAATGGCAGGATTGATTTTGTACTACGATACCCAGGACTATCTCTATTTACGTGTAACGTATCATGAAGAGAAAGGACTGTGCCTGGGGATTATTCAGTCCAAATACGGGGTATACGACGAACTGCTGGAGGATATTCCGCTAGAGTCGGGGAACATGCTCCGTTTAAAGGCTGTGGTGGATCAAGATCGCGCCCGCTTTTACTATGCGTTAAATAGTGATTCATCCTGGAATACAGCAGGCGAGTGGGTTGATATCACACATCTGTCCGATGAATCTCCGGAGTATATCCGGTTTACGGGAACCTATATCGGTCTTTGTGTGCAGGATCTTGGCGGAACCCGAAAACATGCCGATTTTGATTACTTTTTGTATAAAGAAACCAAGCATGCAGCTGGTGTATTGGAAAACATGTAACGATCTTTTTGGAAGGAAAAGGGGACACTCCAAAGAGGACCAAATCACATATTTATCCATGTGAAATTAAAAGTTATCAGCGGGTTTTAATTTTAAAAAGGCATATTATTCCATATAATTCAGTTGATATCGTTAAGGGTAATAATGGAAACGAGCATGAAATGAAAATGGGTAGTATAGCAGCAGAATAGAGGAATACATGTTCACAGAAGAAATGGATCATGGGATAGTGCGGGGCGATAAGGCTGCGTGGAATCGTGACGATTCTGCTGGGGCTGGACTTCGAGACACTTCGTACATTAACATAGATGGAGTGAGATAATGATCGGTACAGTAATGTACCGTTTTTTTTGTGTTTAGAGAGATTGTTTTATAAATAGTACCTGATAGAGGTGATCAAGCATGAGTGATTATTCGATAAACAAACCGTATACAAGCTCCCGATCTGATATTCAAAATGTTCTGCGTGATTCTCGTTTGCCTGCTTTGATCTGGGGCATATTGATTTATTTTTCTGCATTGTATTCCCAGCTACCGATGTTGCCCACATGGTTTGAATTTATGATGTTTACAGCTCTCATTCTGGTTCACATTCTGCTGCATTGGTATGCCGGATACGTTGTTGATCGAAGACCCTGGATTTATTTTGTGACACAAGGATGTATTGTCTGGGGGTGTGCATTATTCATGCCTAATGCTCATTCTCTCATCTTTGTAAGTTTATTGACGGCTTTGGCGGGTCAGAGTATTGGCGTATACGCTCAACGGATGAAGGTGCTCCTAGTATGTACCTTTTATTGCACCTTGTTTTCTGTCTCCCTGGTTTGGCTCGGGACTACCGAGGATTTGCCATCTACAGTACCATCGCTCTTCTTTATCATGTTTTTCGTAATCGGCTATGCCGCTTTGTTCTATAAACAAGTTCGTGCCAAATTGCGAACCCAGTCGTTTTTACGTGAATTGGAACGAGCACACAGGAAAGTGGAGGAGCTAACGATTGCCAATGAACGTCAAAGGATGGCCCGTGATTTACATGATACCTTGGCACAAGGGCTGGCAGGTCTTATCATGCAGCTTGATGCCGTGGATGCGCATTTAGAAAATGATAATAACCATCGTGCCCACGAGATTGTTCAGTTGTCAAAAGCCCAAGCAAAGCGCACGCTTTCAGAAGCGAGAAGCGCAATTGACGACTTGCGTTCGTATTCTGCAGAGGTCATAGATATTTCTAAAGCAGTGAAGGAAGAGGCTGAACATTTCTCACATATAACAGGGATTCGTATTGTCACTCCGTTATCAATGCCCCATCTGGTGGTGCCGAAGTTGATCTTCGAACATAGCTTACATATCATCCGAGAATGCTTGGCCAATACAGCTAAACATGCTAATGCTACGAATGTAGAAGTAATGGTTGCTGCACGGGAAAACGAAATCGAGCTAAGCATAACGGATGATGGAATAGGGTTCGATACCAACCTCATCGAGAAACAATCCGGTAGTTATGGCTTAATTGGCTTATATGAACGAACCCGAATTATGGGCGGGGAGATCGAAATTGAAAGCGGAAAGCAGGGAACCAAAGTTTCTGTTCGCATTCCATTACAACAGGAGGACACCACCGTATGACAATCAAGATTCTTATTGTGGACGACCATTTCGTCGTTCGGGAGGGACTTAAGCTGATCCTGGAAACCAATCAAAGGTACGAGGTAGTTGCAGAAGCATCTAACGGTGCGGAAGCGGTTCGACGGGTGGATACTTACAAGCCGGACATTATTCTATTGGATCTAAACATGCCTGAAATGGGCGGCCTGGATACCATGACAGCGCTCAGAGCTAAAGGAATGGATATACCGATCATTATTTTGACTACATATAACGAGGATGAGATGATGATCCGCGGACTGGCGTTAGGTGCCAAAGGGTATTTGCTGAAGGACACGGGACGAGAAATGATATTTCGTTCAATTGATGCAGCAATGCGAGGGGAAACGTTGCTATTACCGGAGATCAGCGAGAAAGTATTTGCTCACAAGGCATCAGGAAAGGCGAAAGAGTCACCTTCATCGAAAATATCACTTACAAACAAAGAGCTGATCGTACTTCAAGCGATTGCCCGTGGCTCTCGAAGTAAAGAGATCGGCTTTGATATGGGCATATCCGAACGGACTGTAAAGACTCATTTAACGAGTATCTACAATAAATTGGGTGTGGATTCGAGACCGCAGGCCGTCGCCGTCGCGGTGGAGCGTGGAATATTGCATTTATAATCGAACGTTTCATAGATTTGCCCGATCGTACATGTGGGGATTGCCCTTTTGTACGATTTTTTATTTTTTTCCTCCGTTTATGATAGATGCATGAATACAAATTGGAGGAAAAATGATGAAAAAAAGACTGACAACGATTCTGGCAACTGTTCTCTCACTGACCATGCTCTCCGCCTGCAGCAGCACTAATAGCGGGACTTCCACACAGGAGGAAATTCCTAAACCTGAAAATAGTGTTGCTTCTGATCAGAATGAGTTTCCGAAACCAATGGGAAGTTATACGGTCGGACGTACACAGATGGACTTCAAGTACACAGCATCTAACCATTCAGAAAGAGAACTGACGGCATTATTTTTCTATCCGTCAGACAGCAATGAGGGCAAGCCGACGGCAGAGTATGCATTTCCGGAGTTTCATTCACTAAGGGATGAGCTTTTGGTTAGATTAGGAGGAACGGCGGGTGGTGAGCAACTTTTTGATTCCAATTTCAAGACATGGTCTTATGACGATCTGGCCTTGTCTGAAAAGGAAAAACAATATCCGGTTTTATTCTTTGTTCATGGCGCGGGCGCTTACCCACAGCAAGGCACTTTGTTCGCTCAAGACCTGGCAAGCGCTGGCTATATTGTGGTATCCATCGGCCATGCCGAAAGTGGTGTGTACAAACTTAAAGATGGACGAACGGTTGGGTTGTCAGAGACATTTATGGACGAAGTAACGAAATACGGAATGGAAGCGGCCACCCTAACACCACCTGAAATTGTGACAGAGAAGCTTGAGGAAGAAAAAGCTATTGAGATTGCTCGCAAATTAACTTCGGCGCCTGAAGCAGTCAAGTTTGCAAAATATGCCGTTTTACAGAGCGAGGATATTCGATATGTTGCAGATAACTTGTACAAAATGAATACAGGTGACATGGAATCCATGTTTAAAGGCAGATTACAGCTTGATCTCGGTATGGGTGTGTTCGGACATTCTTTTGGAGGAACGACAGCGGCAATTGTTAGCCGTGACGATGACCGATTTGTCGGCGCTGTAAACCTTGACGGTAATATGTTAGGTGCCTTAGATAGCGATTTTAAGAAACCTTTCATGCAGCTTAGCACCGTGCTAGCCTATAATACAAATGCATTTCTTCTTGAATCCAACAGTAAGGACACCTACTTTGCCATTATTGATAATGTAGTCCATGGTGACTTCTCCGATTCCTTGTTTACAACTACGGATAAAAAATCCAGAGGAACCCGAGACGCGATGGAACAGCGCAACATCATCACTTCTTATACAAAGGCGTTCTTTGATAAATATATGTTGAAAAAGGATACGGATATTGACAGCCTTACCTTTGACGGCGTAGAGATGATTAAGAAACCTCAAAAGCCTTAGTATTGATTTGCCTGGAGTTTTCAGAAGGGGTAACGAGAGAAGAGGGGGACGGATTTAACCCTGCGAGATTTAACTCCGAACTCTTAAAACCAAAAAGATAAAAGACCTTACGTTCGTGGAAACGTTAAGGTCTTTTTATCTTTTGGGCAATCGAAGAATTCTTAGCCTATTTGTTCAATACTCACAACCGTTCTAATGGGTGGCGAGGGTTCTAGTTGGTCAAAGCCAGCAGTGATCCTTACTCTTTGCCCTACTTCAAATGTTTCATATGTTTCTCTATCGACCAAATAATACGAAGCTTCCTGATCTTGTGCTAGTCCTATAAAATCCTCAAGATTTCCATTCTCCAGGTCTTCCTTACTTATATTTTGTAGTACAAGAAATTTGTACTTGTCATTTTCATCTGTTTTAAATACTACAGTGCCCTCGAAAACTGGATAATTCTCTTTCTCATCCTTGTTAGAACAGCCCGCAAGTATAATCATACTAATGAAGATAAATAATGTTATTTTTTTCATAATAACCTCCTTGATTTGAAATAAAGTTTTCCCCTTGCTTTTAAGTATACCCTACATAAAAAAAGCAAATTATTACTAAAAGATAATTCATACGAAAAAAGCATGAAACATGGCATAAGGATTCCTTTAAATAATAAGTCCCTAGAGTAGAAAAAACAAAAAGAGGTCACGATGATGGATACCCTAAAATGGATTCAAAGCTGGTATTATGAAAACTGTGACGGTGATTGGGAACATTCATACGGTGTGCGAATTGATACGGTGGATAATCCTGGTTGGTCTGTCGAGATCGACTTGAAGGATACATATTTAGAAGATGCGCCATTTGATTCGATTGAAGAAGAGAGAAATGAAGAAGATTGGTTCTACTGTATCGTGAGAGATCGCGTGTTTCACAGTGCAGGGGGAGCAAAAAATTTAGAAGAGATGCTTGATTGCTTTAAAAATTGGGCTTCAAGTTTGGAGAAAAGTTAATAGTGTACTTACCATCGGGAGTAATCTAAGGAGAGAACCAGATGTATCTAAAAGGATTCAATTTGGATTTACCGTATATTGTAGATGATGAAAATATTGAATCTATAATGAAAAAACAAAAATGTGAGTACAACGAAGCAACGAAATTAGATTATGCGTTGAATTGGAAATGGAAAAGACGCTCTTTTAGTTTGGAAACTCGCTGTATTACAGCGATGTATGAACGTCTGTTGGGGAAATACAAAACGAAAGATTGTTGGAAAGTCCTAATAGAGTGTGTAGAAAACATTACGGATGAACGTATTGTTAACGTTTCTGGTGTGTGTTCGGTACCAATCCAATTTAGTTTGAATGACTTTAGTGGAAAAAATGAGTTGGAGAAAAAAAAGGCTACGCTTCGACTGCTAATGGAGGGCATAGAGAAACTTGCTCTACGTAATAATTGGGAGGTTGATCCATTTAGGGAGATAGCTTTGCAAATAGAGGCGTTAGGTTATGTAAATGAATGGACTTGGAGAAAAACCGTAAAGAGTCCCAATAAGAAGTACAATGCTAAAGTCATATGTCATCATAATTTAGAAAGCATGGATATATTCCTATCTATTTTACAACGAGATGGTACGCAAGTACTTTTAGAGAAGGTCATATCAGAACAACCAGATGAATTCGCCTATGCTAAACATCTAGGTGAACTTACATGGGTATCTGATTTTGAAGTTGCTTTAATTAATAAAAATGGCACTGAACAATTTTCTGCAACCCTAGAGCATTAATTATTTTGCCGCTAGAAAACATTGTCCAGCTGGTGTTATGGTCCCTTTTATTATTAGGCATGCATTTATCTTGAGGTTTTTATTCCTCTCGTATAAATGACATGCCTGTTCTTTATTTGTGCTGTAAATCCCTTGTGATTTTGCGTCCCGTTGGTGTCTGGGCGAGGCCGCCGCCGGCTGTTTCGCGAAGAGATTCAGGCATCGCTGATCCAACCTCCAGCATGACCTGCACTACCTCATCCGAAGGGATGACGCTGCGTACGCCAGCAAGAGCCATATCGGCGGCTCCCAGAGCAGTAATTGCACCAAAGCCATTACGCACGATGCATGGTATCTCGACCAAGCCGGCTACCGGATCACAGATTAGGCCAAGGGTGTTTTTCAGAGCAAGTCCAACGGCATGAATCGCCTGTGAAGGGGACCCGCCCCGGATATCCACCAACGCCCCGGCTGCCATCCCGATGGCAGAACCCACTTCCGCCTGACAACCTCCTTCCGCACCAGAGATGAACGAATTGTTGGCGATGACGTAACCAATGGCTCCAGACGCGAACAGGCCGTAAACCATTTGTTCATCAGACCACCCAAACCGTTCCTGGCTGCTAATAAATACACCGGGAATGATGCCGCAGGAACCCGCCGTCGGTGTAGCAATAATTCGACCCATCGAGGCGTTGACCTCAGAAACTGCAAGGGCGTAACTCATCGACAGACTGGCATGATCGCCGAGTAGGGACTGTCCATCTGTACGATAAGCCATCAGTTTCCGGGCATCTCCTCCAGTCAAGCCGCTTTTGGAAGTAGTATCGGTATGCAGACCTTGATGCACCGCACTTTTCATAATTTCATAGTATTCTTGCATTTGGTTTAAGACAGCATCCTTGTCTTCGCCCGATTCATGACATTGCTCTTCCAGCATGAGCTGGCCGAGTGTGAGATTACGGGTCTCCGCCAGTTCAGCAAGTTGTTTTAAGGTTCGAAAATTCATTGGCGAAACTCCTTTTTTTGAGAAAGCTGAAGTCAGATATTTAAGCTAAAGACAGAGTAGAGTGACTTCCTGGACCTCTGGAATGACTTCGATCTGGCGGACCACGGCAGGATCCACCTTGCCATCACATTCTAGTACCATCATAGCTTCACCGCGCCGATTCTTTCGATCCACGGACATGTGTCCAATATTAATGTGATTATCCACGAGCAACCGAGTGACGATGGCAATGACGCCCGGTTCATCGCTGTGACGGATGATGAGTGTAGGATAGAGCGACGTCAATTTCAGGTTATAGCCGTTGATCCGGACGATTTCGATATTTCCTCCACCGATCGATGTGCCTACCATATTCAATGTACGATTTCCCGCAGCGTTGGTTAATGCAATCTCGGCCGTGTTCGGATGAGGGTACAGCCCCGTCCCCGGACGGATGATGGTTTCCATACCAGCAGTGTCTGCATGGGCAAATGCATCAGGCAGTCCGGGGTCATCCGTGTCCATGTCCAGCAGACCACCCACGATGGCGGTGTCGGTTCCATGTCCTTTGTACGTTGCGGCAAAAGAACCAAACATGAGGATCTCAGCATGTGAGGGACACTCCCCGAACAGCTGTCTAGCTGTACGTCCAATCCGTGCTGCTCCAGCGGTATGGGAGCTTGAGGGTCCAATCATGGCTGGACCAATAATAGAAAATACGTCTTTGAACCTCACGGTCTTATTCTCCCCGTTTCGGAGGTTGCACATCTGCCGGAACAAGACAGTCGTAGGCTTCCCCGCCGAGTCTGTCCAGCAATTCCTGCTGTGCTTCCTTGATGATCTCTGGATGTAAAATGGACTCAATGGCCGTAGCCGCCATCGCTTTAGCTGCGAGTAACATGCCTTTGTGAGCAAAGCTGCTCTTGCCCTGAGCAACGGTTTGCCATGCGTGAAGCGGCGTGCCAAAGGCCATCGTCGTCGTGATACACTGTGCTGTCGGCACATTCCAGCTGACATCTGCTACATCGGTTGAACCACCCATGAACGTTTCCCGCTCATCCGAATACGGAGCAATAAAGTTAGGTAGTGGTCGTTCAGCCAAAAGAGGCGCAAGCTCAGGGCCAACTAACGCGCCAGCTTCCTGTTGGTTCTGTAGGGGCAGCGTATCGTAGATCGCTTTGGCGTAGGTGTATTCTTGCTCTTCATACTCAGGTGCGCCGAAGGCAACGAGATGCTGATGCATTATTTTCTCAAGCGTACTGTTCGGAATCAGGTTGGCGCAGGCGCCTTCATATTTGAAGTCCATCGTTGTTTCGGTCATCAGGGCAGCCCCTTCGGCCACTTTCACCAGCCGTTCAAACAGACTGCGTACCTGTGCGCTCTTGGGAGCTCGAACGAGATAAGTGACCTCGGCTTCCGCTTGCACTACATTGGGAGCCAAGCCGCCTGAGTTCGTGATCGCATAATGAATTCTGGCCTGATCAATCATATGTTCACGCATGTAGTTGGAACCGATATTCATCAACTCAACTGCATCGAGAGCACTACGTCCCAGGTGAGGAGCGGCAGCAGCATGTGCACTAATGCCTTTAAAGGTAAATGTGCCGTGAATGACAGCATTGGAGCTTCCATGCATAACGGCATTTAAGGAATGAGGATGCCAGGAGAGAGCAGCATCTACATCTTTAAAATAACCTTCGCGAGCCAGATACGTTTTACCATATCCACTTTCCTCTGCGGGACATCCGTAAAAGCGCACCGTTCCCGGGGTTTCCGGATGTTCCTGAAGATAGTCTTTGATCGCTACTGCAGCAGCCATTGCACCAATGCCGAGCAGATTATGCCCGCATCCATGACCGTTTCCACGCGGCTGAAGAGGTTGATATGTGCTGATTCCAGCTTCCTGGCTGAGATCAGCCAGGGCATCGTATTCGCCCAATAGAGCAATAACGGGCAACCCCGAACCATAGGAAGCGATAAACCCGGTTTCCAATCCTGCCACACCTTTATCAATCGTGAAACCTTCGGATTCCAGCATCCCTATAAGCAACTCTGCTGATTGAAATTCATCGAAACGTGTCTCTGCAAACCCCCAGACTCGGTCACTGGCATTGGTGAACATATCGCGTTTTCCTTCAATGGCTTCCGAGATAAATTGAGTCAAATCTACAGTTGTAGTCATAATTCATAGCACCTCTTATTCGTTAAAATGGTTGTATTGTCGTATAGAACATGAACTAAATGTCGAAGTAACATGTGGCGGCAAACTCTTATTTATGAATTGCAGAGAAATTGTTTATACAGCTTTTGCTTGCATCTCAGTTGTGTTATCCTGATCCGAATTCGAACGACGAGAGAACATCAAGGTAATGGAGCAGATCAGAGCGAAAGCAATCAGCATCATAAAGGCGGTGGCATAAGATCCCCCGGAAGCTTCAACCAGGAATCCGATCAGCATCGGAGTCAGAAAACCTGCAAGCTGAGCTCCTGTGTTAATGAATCCATTGGCTGTTGCGACGACAGATTCGGGCATCGTTTTAAGGGACTTCGAAATGATCAGTGTTGAGATAAATCCGGCCATTGCCGTAACGATTGTCATGTACGTAATGAATGTGGTGATGCTGCCCGCGGAGCCCATCAGATACAGGAACAAGGCCACAAGTACACCGAACACGGAAGCGATAATTCGATCTTTGCCTGCCGGGATACGGTCAAGCACATAGCCGCTGAGAATCATGGTGAAAATGCTGACCAAAGCCGGAATGGCGGCGAGCAGTCCCATTTGAGTCATATCCAGTCCCCGGACATTGACCATGTACGTCGGCATCCAGGATTGAAGTCCCCAGTTCACTGCATAAATGCTGAAATAGCTGATGAACAAATTCCAAATCATGGGCGTCTTCAGGACGGTTTTCAGTGACGTTTTGGGTTGTTGGCCCGAACGGGAGTTCGCAAGTGCAGGCTTGACGGGTTCTTTTAATAAAAAGAACATCAAGGCTGTGATGAGAATCCCTACCGCACCAATGATATAGAACAGGTTGCGCCAGCCAATAGTCACAAGGGCATGTCCGGTAAGAATCGGAGTAATTACCCCCATAATGGCTGCGGATGATAGCATAATGGACATGGCTCCACTGCGCTGATTAATGGGAAAGTTCGTGGCAATCGCCTTGGAACCGGAAGGGAAGAAGCTACCTTCTCCAATCCCAAACAGGAAACGGACAAAGATAAGAGAGAACAACGACCAGGCTGAACCCGTCAGAATAGTGAATACAGACCAGGAGAACAAGGAAACGAGAATAACTTTCCGATAACCGAAACGGTCGGCGAGTGCTCCGCCTGGAATTTGCATAATGGCATATCCGAGAAAAAAGCTGCTGAGGATGATTCCTTGTGCAGAAGCACCTAGGCCCAGATCCTGAGTAATGCCTACAATGGCATAGTTGATGACGAAACGATCCAGGTTGCCAAGACACCAGCCGAGAAACAAGAGAGTGAGAACAATGTACTTGAAGTGTTTACTGTGCATGATTTTAGACATCGCGTTACCTTCTTTCTCATCAAATGTTAACTAAATTTCTGTGTTGCTTTAAAGTTACATGATGTAGGGGTTTCAAGACAATGTATATCTCTGTATAATTATCTGAATCATGATGTGAAAACCTACATTGACAGGAGGCGGCTGCATTGAATGGAATCTTACATAAAATCATGCAAGAACGCTTGGGGAACTGCGATTATGAGGTATGGATCAGCAGTAACTGGGCGGATTGGGTACTGATCGAAGCGATAGGCAGAAGAGAAAGTACACCGCCTTGTTTTGCGGAACAGCTTCCACTGCAACATCCCAAAGTAGAACGGGAATCAGAAGAAAATATGTTAGTTTTTCTTCCATACAATAACAATATATGTGTGGCTATCCGGGTATTTAAGAACTGGGAGTTTTCTGCGGAAGATTTAGTTACACTGTCGTCTTTGCTTTACCCATACTATACGGAAGCTGTGGCAAGCAAGAATGAACGAGCCTTGAATGAAATCATGAACAGCATCAGGGATGTGACTCAACTTCTGGATCTGAACGAGTTGCTTGGACGGATTTTGGTAAGTGCGTTATCGGTTATCCCTTATGAGTGCATAGGTGTGTTGTGGAGGTATGACCCTGCGATCGACGCGTTGACGGTCAAGGCAAGAGCAGGGGAGATGGGTGAAGGCATGCTGAGAATGAAACTGAAACCAGGTGAAGGGATCATCGGGAACACCTTTAAGCGAGGTACACCAAAGCTCTACAACGGTTTATCTACAGTAGAAGACGACTTTGGCAATATGACATCGGAGAACAAATATCATCTGAATTCGGCGTATAATTTTCAAGATATAGGTTCAATTATTTCGGTGCCGATCAAGGTAGAAGGTCAATCGGATTGTGTGTTAATCGTTTATCAAAAAGGAAGGGTCCCGCTATTCACGGAGTCGGATGTTCGACTGCTGCAAAGCTTTGCAGATCAGGTTTCGATTGCGATCACAAATGCCAAACTGTACGAGAATCTGAGCAAACAGAACGAGACACTCATGAAACGGGATGAGATTCACTCCTCGCTTATGCGGCTTTCGCTGCAAAATAAGGGCGTGGTATCTATTGTTAACGAACTGACACGTGTTATTGGCGTACCAATGACCTTTGTGGATTTTATCGACAACGAATGGATTCCGAAACGCAGCAAAATCATGAATGGCTGGAATACAGAAAGTCTTCGCAGCTTATACGAATCCTTGCATCATCCAGATTATCTGACGTGTATCGAGGGAAAAGCCGACCGATCGTATCAATATCTGTATCCAATCGCTTCAGCCAATCAGTGCCTTGGTTATCTCATTATCCAGATGATCACAAAGCTTGAACCATTGCAGTTGATTGCGCTGGAGCAGGGAAGCTCCATTTTGGCCCTGGAATTGATGCGCAAACAGTCCCTGGCCGAATTTTATTTTAAAAAAACACAGCAATTTTTCAACGATTTGAGGCTCAGTCAGGATTCAGAGGATTATTGGCAGAAGTCCGGGGAGATCGGAATCGTTCCTTCAACCTCCATCGTGGTGGGACTGCTGGAGTTTGCGGAGTGGGTCAACCCTTCTACGCTTAGCGCATTGTCTGTTCAATTGGTAGCTTATCTAAGAGACAAAATGCCAGCAGGCGCGCTGCCCATTGCGTTTGGCAATGAAAGACGAATTACAGTACTGCTTATGCTAAACGAGTCGCACAAGCCAGGCAAACTGGAACAACAGTTCAGCGCATTACTGCCGGAGTGGGAACATCGTAATCATGTGAAATTGTTGGGGGGATTAAGTTCAGTGCGGTCTGGGGTTGATGCCATTAATACGGGATACCAGGAAGCGGACAAGGCGCTTGCATACCAGAAGACAAGAGGAGAACAGGGGACGATCCGATATACGGATATTGGTGTTAACCGGTTGTTTATCCGACAACCGGCTGAGGATTTAAATGCATTTATGGCAGAGATATTTGAGCCACTTCGGCCTGCCAAAGGGCAGACCAGCGGACTAGAGGAAACTCTCATGACGTATATGGCGTGCGGAGGTTCTGCAGTCCAAGCTGCGTCAGCACTTCATATTCATATCAATACTTTGTATCAGCGTATTCATAAAATCGAAGAGATTCTGGGCATGTCCCTGAGTAATCAGGAGCATCTGCTCCATCTGCAACTGGCCTGTTATCTAAGGCAGACATATCGTTCATCATGATTTTCAAATCAACTTACTCGAGATCATGATTCAAACGTGTTACCGACATAATGAAAAGAGTGAATATGCGTTTTGGTGAGTTCAATCACGTTTTTAATAAATGACTCTCGCGACTCACGATATCCGCTTAATATCCAATTGTTCAACAGTCCAAAAAAACCGTAGGCGGTATAGTATTTGAAATAGTCCATGTTAACTGGCGAGTTGTTGATCGTCTCAAAGACAAATTGCTCCTGATAGATTTTGAGTATGGTTTGTGGAAAGCCTGTATGTAGACCGGGTAACGTATCATCGTATTGAATCAGTTCGAAGAAGTCACGGTGTTCGTAGATATAATCCACGATTTGAAAAGATTCGGCATCCAGCTTGTTTGTTGAAACCTTTTGACCGTGCCAGTAAGGTTTACCTACTGCGCCCCTCAATCCTTCGAGTGTCATACTCAACAACTCTTCGGCGAGAATATATTTATCCTGGTAGTGTAAATAAAACGTGCTGCGATTATAACCGGCCTGATCAACGATGTCTTTGACAGAAACACCATGGAATCCTTTTTTCTTAATGAGCTGAATCAGAGCGGTTTTTAGGTGCTCCTTGGTTCGATTACGATGTTGAGATGTCACAATAAGTTCATTATTCATTCAAAAAAACTCCTATAAATATAGACATAGTTTTATAAAGTGTCTACGAGGTAGACACTTGGTCACATCTTAATGATTGGATTGTTACAATTTTAAGCATAGAATTAGTTTTGTAAACATCATATAGCACTATTTATATAGGCGCTATTCAAAATATTATACTGGGGGATTTATTCATGGGCAAACTTCAAGATAAAGTTGCAGTCATCACAGGAGGAGCATCCGGGATTGGTGCAGCGACAGCTCGCTTATTCGTTTCCGAAGGAGCTAAAGTGGTCTTGGTGGATCTAAATGATGAAAAAGGCAAGGCGTTTGAGCAGGAACTGAAAGCGCTTAAAGCAGAAGCTCTCTTTATTAAAGCCAACATAACAAGTGAAGAAGAGGTTTCTGAGATTTTCAAACAAACCGTAGAAGCATTTGGTCAAGTCGATATCGTATTCAACAATGCGGGAATCGGACGTGTTCATCCTACGCATGAGCTTGATTATGCTGAATGGCGCAATACAGTCAATGTTGACCTGGACGGCGTATTCTTGGTTGCTCGTGAATCGATTCGCGAAATGCTCAAAATTGGTGGAGGTACAATCGTCAACACGGCTTCCATGTACGGATGGGTTGGTTCGCCTGGCTCTGCAGCCTACAATGCAGCTAAAGGCGGCGTAGTGAACCTGACTCGTTCGCTCGCGCTCGAGTATGCTGAGCAAAATATTCGGGTGAACTCCCTTTGCCCAGGCTTCATCGACACACCGATTATCCCGGAAGAGAGTAAACAAGCACTTTCTGCGGCAACACCAATGAAACGTCTGGGTCAAGCAGAAGAGATGGCAAAAGCCGTTCTGTTCCTAGCTAGCGACGATTCTTCATATATGACAGGAAATAGCTTGATCATAGACGGAGGATACACCGCTCAATAAGTGCAGCAGTATCGAAGTACACAAGAAAGAATATAGTTCCATTAAAAGTCGCTATTCTAGCGGCTTTTTTTGTTTTATTGGTACAAGAGCAGTTCCCGAGCCAAGGACAACTAGCAAACAGCGAGTTTAGCTATTCATAATAGATGGCCTCGTAAGGAAACTCTAGCTTATTCATGCGATATTCTTTGGGAGACATGGACATATATTGACGGAAAACTTTGCCGAAATAGCTGGGACTCTCAAAGCCGCATTGTTGACCAATCTGGGAAATCGGAAGTTCCGTTGTACGTAGTAATCGTACTGCAACCTCAATGCGTCTGTCTTTGAGATAGGCTAACGGTGATGTTTTCTCGGATTTCTGAAATAACCTGCACAAGTAGTGTTTATTGATATCACAATGACTGGCCAGCAGATCCAGTGTCAAAGGGGAGGCATAATTCTCTCGAATGAACTTTTTACATTTTTCAATCGTTGTTATGGATAAGGCACCGATATCCTTCTCCGCATCCCGACTCGTCTGTACCAAGATAAGCAACCACCGATAGACTTGCATGGACAAGCGATACTTGTCCGTAACTTTCTCTTGATGAATCAAATGGATAATTTGCCATAACTCTTGAATCAAGGGAGAGTCCGCGTTTCGTCGAATGACATGTCCCTCATTATCATGGATCATATCCCAAATTCGGTTAGCTTCATCCCCGCGAATGTTGATCCATATAAATTCCCAGGGTTCGTTGTTCTCTTGTTTATAGTAATAGCAATGTTCTCCGGAGATTTTAACAAGTAGGGCATGTCCTTTTGGTAAAGGAATCGTTTGATTTTCAATATCCAGATAACCCTGACCATTAAGTGTGTATTGAAAAACGACGTGCCCCGGGTCCGGTCTATCATCACTTGGACAACGATATTCTTCGCTAGAAACGATCTGCCATCCAATAGAGTCAAGTGTCATGATTGATGTATCGTCATTACGAAAAGCATAAGAAACCGTATGAACCATCGTTTCATCTCCTTCCTAAAAAAGTCAATTATTTTATATAATACGTCACATTTTTTAGATTGTCTGTCTTTTTTTAGACCTGTAAGATAAATGTAAGCGGTAACATAAAGAGGAGGTGGCTGTAAATTGTGTGCATTTGACAACAAACAGGGCAGGATCGAACTGATGATTCTAAAAATGAATTCTTAGATAAGGAGGAGTTAATCGAATGATCCGAAGAACTGTTTCCATCCAGAAATCGATGTTTGTATCTTTTTTAGCACTCCTTATGGTTATTTCACTGGCTGTTCCTCCGGCACCGATGCGTGCAGAGTCATCATCAAACGGCCTGCCGGGTCGCCAAGCAGAATACCTGAACCGGGGTTTGGTTGCGGTTCTTGTAGACAACGGCGTTTTTTTAAGCTGGAGGTATTTAAACAACGACCCAGATGATATCGCTTTCAATATATATAAAAATGGAACCAAAGTGAACGCATCACCCATAAGCGATGTGACGAACTATGTGGACACCACTGGTTTCGACAGCTCGCAATATCAGATCTCCACCGTTATTGCAGGCAAAGAGCAAATGCAACCGGAGGTTGTATCAGTCTGGCATAACGATTATCTGCCTATTCCGCTCGATAAACCGGCTGATGGCCGGACTAAGGATGGTGGAACCTACTCTTATTATGCAGGTGACGCGTCCGTGGCTGACTTGGACGGAGATGGCGAATATGAAATCGTCTTCCTGTGGAGTCCAAGCAATTCCAAGGACAATTCGCAGGCAGGTTATACCGGCAATGTGTATATCGATGCCATCAAACTGGACGGCACAAAGCTGTGGAGGATTGACCTGGGAGTCAATATCCGCGCCGGAGCGCATTATACGCAGTTAATGGTATATGACCTGGATGGCAACGGAAAAGCCGAGGTTGTTGTCAAGACGGCGGACGGCACGAAGGACGGCCAAGGCACGGTCATTGGTGACGGCACGAAAGATTATCGCAACGACGGCGGATACATACTGTCAGGGCCGGAATATCTCACACTGTTTAACGGTGAGACTGGCGCGGCTGTATCTACTGTGAATTATGATCCACCAAGAGGCAACGTCAACGATTGGGGTGACGGCTATGGCAACCGTGTAGACCGGTTCCTTGGCGCCATCGCTTATCTGGACGGTACGAAGCCAAGTGTCGTGATGAGCCGGGGTTATTATACCCGCACAGTGCTTGTTGCTTATGATTATGTTGGCGGGGAACTCGTCAAGCGCTGGACGTTCGACACGAATGAAGCAGGAGCACAATATCAATCACAGGGCAACCATAATCTAAGTGTGCTGGATGTCGACAAGGACGGCAAGGACGAAATTATGTTTGGCGCCTTGGCCATTGATGATGATGGCAGCTTGCTGTACAGCACTGGACTCGGCCACGGTGATGCCATGCATGCCGGCCAGCTCGATCCAAATCGAGAGGGGTACCAGGTCGTAAGCGTGCATGAACATTCGGATGCGGCATACGGATTGGAGATGCGCAATGCGGCAACAGGTGAAATCCTTTGGGGTGAGAAAACAGGTTTTGACACCGGTCGCGGGATGTCGGCGGACATTGATCCGAACTATCCGGGTTACGAATCATGGGCCACGACCGTTACCAACGGGCAAAGTGTCCCTGTAACCAATACTTATTCAGCTGCCGGAGAAGCTATCTACACTGTGGACGAAGGGCCCAAAACCGCCAATTTCGCCATCTGGTGGGATGGAGATCTTCAGCGGGAGCTATTGGACCATGAGTGGGATAATAGCACAGCCAAAGGAATTCCGCTCATCTATAAGTGGGATTACCAAAACAAAAAGCTGAATGAAATCTTCCGGGCAACCGGTACGTTAACGAACAACCATACCAAAGGCAATCCGGCACTTCAGGCGGACATTCTGGGCGACTGGCGTGAGGAGCTTCTGCTGCGGAGCGAAGATAGTTCGGAGTATCGTCTCTACACAACGACCATTCCTTCAGACTATCGCATCCCTACGCTGATGCAGGACCCTGTGTATCGACTTGGCGTAGCCTGGCAAAATGTAGCCTACAACCAGCCGCCTCATACCGGCTTTTATCTTGGAGCGGAAGCTACAGCATTCCCTAAAGCCGATCTGGCGCTGACTCGCGAAGCTGAAATGCTGGAGCCGGTCTACCGTTTTAATTTCGGTACAGAGACTGCGTCAGGAAGTACGAACATACAGGATACGCTCTACGCACAAAATCCGGGATACGGCTTCAAGGATACAAGTGGTGTTACGGTAGGGGCAAACCAGGTTTCGGTTGCGACAGGTACGACATTTGCTGTTGACCTGCCCAATGCAAACTATAAGGTGTCGCTGCGATTGGGCAATGATGCAAATGACTCGAACGTTGGAGTCAAATCCGAATTCGTCCAGAAGCTCGCCGTAACCAATGTGACAGCAGGATCACCACTGGAGTATTCCTATGACATTGCTGTGGTGGATGGACAGCTCGATCTTCTCTTCACGGGTACAGCCATAGACATCCAAGACGTCATCATCGAGAAATATCCAGAGAAAGTAGCCGGTGCGGCAACAACGATCTATATGGCCGGTGATTCAACCATGCAATCTTACAGTGAAATGCAGGCTCCTCAAGAAGGATGGGGGCAACAGTTCGGACGGTATTTCTCCAATGGGGCAGTGATCGTGAACGATGCGATCGGCGGCCGAAGCAGCAAATCATTCATGGTAGACGGTCGTCTGGATACGATCCTGCAGCGAATTAAGCCGGGGGACTTCTTCTTCATTTCCTTTGGTCATAACGACGCGAGTGCAGGGATACCGGACCGGTATGCATCACCAGAGGATTATAAGATCTACTTAACTCGATATGTAAACGGTACCAAACAGCGCGGCGCTACACCCGTATTGCTCACTCCGGTTGGACGCAGAGACTTTAACACGGTGACTCAAGAGTTCAACGTCAGCTTCCCGGCATATGTGCAGGCTGCCAAAGAAGTGGCAGAAGAGCTTGACGTGCCGCTGATTGATCTGAGCAAGTTAAGTATTGCGTATTACGACAAAATTGGTAATACCGCTACGGAAAAAGTATTCCTATATGCTAATCCGGGTGAATATCCAAAATACCCGAATGGAATCAACGATAATACCCATTTCAGCAGCTATGGTGCACAGAAAATTGCCGGACTCGTTGCTGGTGCAGTCAAAGACATGGAGCTGAGTATCTCATCGCTGGTCATTGACCCAGATATTACCGAGCCAGAACCAGAGCCAGAAACCCAGCTCTATGAGGAGGATTTTGAAGGCGACGCTGCCAACTACCAGTATGCGATGGTCAATGCCACGGGTATCGCAGGAACCATGGCGGGAACCGTTGTTGAACAGTCCGGAAATAAGGTACTGTCCGTCACAGGGTCCGGATCGGGCAATCGAGCCAAGGTGTTCCGTCTGTTTGATGCCGTAAACGGCGATCAGGTGAACGTGAACTTTGACTGGCAATCCGGTAATGTGAGCGCATACCCATCAGAAGGTCATCTCACGGTCCAGGATTCCAACGAAAATGCCTTGTTCACGCTGTTTACCAAAACTGGAAGCACCAAAATTCATTATTTTGTCGGTGCATATAATCCAGACTACGGCACAGGGGATACGGCCATACCTGAAGGGGGAACGGCTACAGATATTTCCAAGAACCAGTGGGTCAATGTGGATGCTACCGTTAATTTTGCCGAGAAAACACTTGATCTGACATTAACGAACATAGCGAATCCGACACTTACACAAACGATTCGAGATATCCCACTGAGTTCCGCCGCATATGCGGACAACGTCAGATCCATGCGGTTCCTGGGCACGAGAAAAGGTGGTGGAGGCACGTTGAACTGGACTACCCAGATCGATAACGTGCGAATAGAAGGCACTCAGCTCTCTTCGGAGGGTGGCGATCAGACTGCATTGATCGCTCTGTATGATGAGATCAAAACAATTGATCTATCGGAATACACAGATGCATCGAAGGCCGTGGTGAACCGGGCTTTGGCAGCTGCGGAAGCCATTTTCAATACGGAAGCTACCCAAGCTCAAGTTGACCATGTGTTTAATATGTTAACTGTCGCGAAGGATTCATTGACAAGTGAACCGGGCGAAGGGATAAACGAATACAAATTTGACTTTGGTTCAGGCGGCGCAGCCGACGGATACATCAAAGTAGATGCCAAAAGAGCGTACATCGAAGGCAATGGGTACGGCTTTGCTGATACTGCGCTGACCAAAGATGAGAACCGGGAAACCGGAGATTTGCTCAAGGAAGATTTCACACGAGTAAACGGTACCTCTTTCCTCGCGGAAATGGAGCCGGCGAATTACCGGGTAACGATGACCATCGGGGATGCGGAGGAATCGACCAGCGCAAATGTTGTTGTAGAGCAGATGACAAAACTGCCGCTGACAAGCATTGCCAAGGGCGAATTCAAAGAAATCACGTATGACATTGCCCTGATTGATGGAGTCTTTAACTTCAATTTCACCGGAAATGCACCGAAGATCAATGCGCTGAAACTGGAGCGTCTGCCAGATCAGAGTGCAAGTGATAAACCTGTTATTTATTTGGCCAGCGATTCCACTGTGGCTAATTACGCGGAAAACTATCGTCCGCAAGCAGGCTGGGGAGAAACATTGGGTGGATTTTTTGATCCAAATGAAGTCAGTATTGATAACCGGGCAGTTGGAGGTTTGAGCAGCAAAACCTTCCTGGTCGGCGGATATCTCAACGATATTTTACTCGACATTCAAGAAGGCGATTATCTGTTCATGCAGTGGTCTCATAATGATTCCACACCTTCACGTCCAGAGCGTTATCTTACACCAGAGCAATTTAAGGTATATCTAAAAGAATACATTAACGGTGCTCTTCAAAGAGGGGCAATTCCGGTTCTGGTCACGCCAGTGAATCGTCGTGATTTTACTGGTGAGGTGTTGAACAAAAGCTTCCCGGAATACGTACAGGCGATGAAAGAAACGGCGCAGGAAACGGAAACACTTATCATCGATCTGAACCAAGCCAGTTGGGAGCATTTCCAGGAGCTTGGCACTGAAGGAACCAAATCGATATTCATGTGGGTAGGCACAACGGAAGACAATACACATTTGCAGATGAATGGCGCAATCAAGGTGTCTGAACTCGTGGCACGACTTGTAAAGGAATTGAATATTCCGCTATCTGATTTGGTTACGTTGGAAGGAGAAACTCCGGAGCAGAAGGCCCCGCATACCAAGGCAACTGTGGAAGGAGAATTGCAGAACGGCTGGTATACTTCTCCGGCACAAGTAACCTTCACAGCAAGCGATGAAGATTCCGAAATCGAAGGGACCTATTATCAAATTAATGGTGGCGAAACGGTGAGTGGCACACAGTTGACCCTGACTGAAGAAGGTACACATACCATTACCTACTGGAGCGTCGATGTTGACGGTAACAAAGAGAGCGAACAGTCTTTGTCCATATCCATTGATCTCGTACCTCCAACCATTGAAATTCATGGTCAAACCGAATACACCATTGATCAGCACGTGGAAATTGGCTATACAGCTTCTGATACGGTATCCGGTGTGGCAGAACCGGAGGGTGTGCTCCTGGACACTCCGGCGTATGCACTGGAACCCGGCCTGAACCAGGTTACGGCAACCGTCTCCGATTTGGCAGGCTGGGAACAGACGGTAGAATATAATTTTGGCGTTATTGCCACATTCGACAGCCTGATCAATCTGACCAACGCCTTTGCTGATGAATCGACCGATCCTAATGCCGGCGCTCTTGCTGATCAGCTTACAAACACGTTAAAGCAGGCCAAACAGGCAGCAAACGATCGTGAAGGAGCAAAAGCGCGTCAATTGCTTGCATCCTACGGTAATGACGTTCAAGCAGCTAGAGGAACCGTATTTACGGATGAGCAGGCAAGTGTGCTGATTAAGTGGGAAGAATGGCTCCATCAGACAACGCCACTTGCAAACGGTGCCCCTGGCACTCCGGTGTTATCTGATAATAATGGTTACGACACAGGGCTCAAGGACGGAGACTATACAATCACGATGAATCTGTGGTGGGGGAATAACGGCAATCAGTTCAAGCTGTATGAGAATGGTGAATTGATTAAGGAAATTTCTCTGGTCGATCAATCCCCGTCCGCCCAATCCGTTCAAGTTGATATTACTGGAAAGAAAAATGGCACCTATATCTATACTGGAGAATTGATCAATGCACTGGGTTCAACCATGAGTGTTCCGCTGACAGTCATCGTCATGGATGCTTCCCCGGGGCAAGCTGTTCTGTCGAACGACAACTGGGACGGTGACGGCAACTATAATGTCACCATGAATCTGTGGTGGGGAACAAACGCAACCGAATACGAACTTTACGAAAATGGTGTATTGATTGACACACAATCGCTGCAATCTCATTCGCCTGCTGCACAGTCTGCGGTTACCTCAATCTCTGGAAGGATACCTGGAATCTACGAGTATGAAGCTGTACTTCGTAATTCTTCAGGGGAAACCAGATCACACAAATTAAATGTGACGGTACGAGAGTAGACTGAAATGTGTGAGCATTCCATTAACAAGAAGTAATTACAACTGAAGTAAAGTACGCATATAAAAGTGCTATTCCTCATCATTTTGAGGAGTAGCACTTTTTATATACGCACAATATGAAAGCGTTTGACTTATTTGAATATCAATCTATAATGATGAAAGGAAATTGGACTTGGACGAGGCCTATGGAGAAATCGATAACCGGCATAGCTGTATGTATATTCACAGCAAGCTTCCATACGCAGGAGGCTTGCTGTTTCATTTTCAGAAGGAGAATAGGTCCCCATGACACTCAAAAAAAGAATCTTTTTATTGTTCTTTCTCAGTGCGTTTATCCCCTTTATCAGCATATTTGCGATTTCTTATTATACGATTGACTCCATTTTCGCAAATAAGATCGATGATGGTATTCGCAGCAATTTACAGCAGGTGACATCTTCATTGGAGAATTCCATCACCAATCTGAATCACGTTACACAGCAATTATCTTACGGTGGTACTGTAGGCAAAAGGTTGGATGAATTTTTGAATCCGTCCTCCGATATCTTCGAATTAATCGAGGCCAGGGACGAATTAAAGAGCGAGTTAAGTGTGGTCACGTTTACCAATCCGAATATCGGATTGACCTTATATTATTTCCAGAAAGAAGGCACGACGCAGTTCGGCAACTTTCCGATTAAGGATCATTTTTCTCCTGAATCTTTGCCAGTGCTCTTCCAAACTTATGGCATTAAGTATTATGGTCCCCATATCAGCATGAACCGGTTTGATGACCAACTCGTTCTGTCTGCCATGCGAAAAGTACAACTGCCCAAAAGGGACGACGTGTACGTATACGTAGAATCCGGATTTCGCCTTACACAGGATATCTTGGGTTACAATCAATACAACGGTGCATTATCTCATCTCATTCTGGATGGTACAGGAAACATTGTGTACAGTGAAATACCGGAGGCCATGAAGGTCGGGGAGAATTTCTCCAGCTTAACGGTCGATCCTGCCAAGGACGGAATATCCCGTGGGTATCACTGGTTCAAGGAGGATTCCTCACAGAAATGGAGCGTTGTATCGGTCATTTCGCAGGCTCAATATCAACAGGAGAAAAACCAGTGGTTGCTTCAAATATTGCTGGTCGCTTTATTTTTCCTCGGCTTTACCGTGTTTCTTGCTTGGCTTCTGTGGAAGATGGTCTACAAACCTCTCGGTCTGTTCCATTCGGAAATCAACGGGATGTCCAAAAATCCACAAATGACAGGGAGCCGAGCTCGCACTCAAATTCCAGAATTTGATTTTCTGCTCAGTGAATTTTCGAATATGCAGCATCAGATTGGTGACCTCTTCAAGGAAGTTCAGCAGAAAGAGAAGATACGTGCAGACCTGGAAGTAGAAAAACTGCTTTATCAGATCAATCCGCACTTTCTGATGAATACGCTGGATACGGTGCACTGGCTGGCCGTCATGAACGGACAAGGGGAGATCGACAAGCTGGTGCAATCATTAAACAAGCTACTCTATTACAATCTAGGCAAATTAGGGCAAGTATCCACCATGGAAGAAGAGATTGATGCGTTAAGACAGTATCTGATTTTGCAGCAAATTCGATATGACTTTGAATTTGACGTTCGCATTACTGCAGATGAACAAGTGCTTCAAATTCCTGTGCCCCGCTTTATTCTGCAACCGCTGGTTGAAAATTCGTTATATCATGGATTGAGTGACGAAGGTTTTATTCAGATTGAAGTGACATGCACTTCAACGTTGAACATTATGATCCAAGATAATGGTGCAGGCATGACCGAAGAAACCATTCATAATCTGTTGAACAATCGTGTGGCTGAACAACAAAAAGTTGGGATGGGCATCGGACTCAATTACGTTCACCGTATGTTGAAGGCACAGTACGGGGACCAAGCACAACTGGTGATCGAGAGTGAAATGGGAACAGGGACAAGCATACTGCTCGTATTGCCTATTAAAGGAGAAGATATCTCGGCATGATTAAGGTATTGATTGTAGATGATGATAAGTTGGTACGCAAAGGCATTAGCTCAGCGATGCCATGGAACGAGTTCAATATGGAGGTTGTAGGAGAGGCCAGCAACGGGGCGAAAGCACTGGATTTCCTGGAAACCCAACCGGTCGATCTGATGCTGACGGATCTTGCAATGCCCGTCATGTCAGGGATTGAACTGATGCGAGCTGCGAGGCAGCTCTATCCCGAACTTCATATCGTGGTGTTAACACTGCATCAGGATTTCGATTATATCCAGGAAGCGCTTAGACTCGGAGCCATCGACTATATAGCCAAAGTGCAGCTGGAGAAAGAGCAATTCGAACATGTTCTGCAACGGATACATACCCGAATTAGCGGGTTGACAAACACGACAAAAAAGATGCCTTCGCAGGATGAAATCAATGTCCATTATCCAAATGTGTATGCCCTTGTTTCACAGGATCGTAAATCAGAGCAGAAGTGGCCAATAGAGTTAACTGCGCACGAAGACGAGATAAGGTGGGAGATTGAGCGTAATAGCTGCATGTGGGCTGCTCCCCCGTCGGAGGAGGATCAACTATTCCATCAATTGAAGGAAGGCCTGCATCAAGTTCCCCATAGTACGTTGTTGGTTTTGTCTGATGTACAAGAGCGAACATGGTCGCAAATCAAAAACTGGATTAGGAATTATACAGAGACGACTTTATTCTATGCGTACAATCCCAATAACCAAGTCATTACCATTTCCATGAATGAGGAAGATACATGTTTAAAAGAACCGCAGGATGAGGACCTTGACCGGATTAAACAAAGTTGGTTCCAGACACCTTGGACCCACCATGAGAGTTACTACAACCAACTCATTGATCAGTTCAAATCCTTACGATTACATAAAGGTCAGTTGATGGGATTGCTGTACTCGATCGTAATGGAATGGAACCGTATTTTTGCCCAAACTACGCTTGGAAGAATCTCGATGATCCATTCTTTCGAGTCTTGGTACGAGGTTGAAGAATGGATCAAACAGACTGCTGCAAGCATTCGAAAGGCTGATGAACAGACTTCATATTCACAGGAAATCATCGATGCCGTGAAAAAATCAGTGATGATCGTGCAGCATGATTTGGAGCAGGCCTATACAGCTTCAGGTCTCTCCCAACAACTCAACATCAGCCGAAGTTATTTCAGTCAATGTTTCAAAGATCTGATGGGGAAAACCTTTAATGAGTACTCCCGGTTCATCCGGGTAGAGAAATCCAAAGAGTACTTGCTCAATACAAACAACACAATTTTCTGGATTGCGGAGCGAGTGGGTTATACGGATGAAAAATATTTCAGCCGGATTTTCCGCGAACTGACAGGTCTTCTGCCAAGCGAATATCGGCAGCTAGGTAGAGGAAATAAATAGCCGACAGCTTCCTGTTTTAGGAGCTGCCGGCTTTTGTTTTTGATCGAGAATAGGGGTAGATAGACGAATGTTGGTCAGTAGGTAGGGTAAATGATCACAAGTTAACCATACTTCATACTACGGACTGAAAACTGTACACATTTCTCTATCCAAACGGACGTGTAATCCCTATCTCCCTGGGTCTTCACTTCATTTTATAATGAAAGCGCAAACAAATATTGAACATCAGAATAAAGGGGAATCGAACTAGATGAGAACAAAATGGTCTATGAAAAGCAACAGGTTGACGAAGCGTCTCGCCGTGCTGTCCATGTCTGCCTTGATGGTTGCAACCCTCGCGGCATGTGGAGACTCTTCCACTCCTCCTACTGCAGAGGAAGCAGGCAAATATGAGGTAACACCGGGAGATCCGTTCAGTGCTTATAAAGACGAAATTACCGTAACCATGGGACGGGTAACCACAGCCAACCCAAAACTGCCGGCTGGTGATACCTATGAGAACAACGCATATACTCGGCTGGTCAAAGACACATTTAACGCTCAGATTACAGATCAATTTGAAGCCAATGGTGAAGATTATAGCCGTCAAGTTTCGCTCGCTATCGCATCCGGGGAATTGCCTGATATGATGCGCGTTGATTCCAAAGATGAACTGAAAGAACTGGTGGATAACGATCTGATTGAGGATCTGACCGCCATTTATGATCAATATGCTACGGATAACATCAAGCAGATGTACGATTCCTATGATGGACGTGCATTAGAAAATGCAACGATTGATGGACGTTTGATGGGACTTCCGGCGACTTCTCTGGATTCCGCACCAACGATGGTTTGGGTCCGTCAAGATTGGCTGGATCTGCTGGGGATTCAACTGGATGCAGATGGTGACGGCGCCATTTCACTGGATGAAGTGGAGAAGACCACACAGGAATTCCTGAAAAGAGATCCTGGCCAATCCGGGAACCCGGTAGGTATTCCTTTTGTAAACACGATGAATACAACAGATTACAATGGCTCCGCTTATACGATGCTGGGTGTGGCCTCAACCGAGGGAGCCTTCCCGCAATATTGGATGAATGGTGAAGACGGCAAAATCATGTATGGTTCCACGACAGAAGAAACAAAGCAGATGCTGGGCATCATGGCGGATTGGTTCAAGAATGGTATCATTGATCCGCAATTTGGAACCCGCACGTTTGACGATATTACCGCACTCTACGCCAATGGCCAAAGCGGCATCGCTTTTGGACCGTGGCATATCCCTGACTGGGGACTGATCAGTGCAAAACAGATGGATAAAAATGCGAAATTCTCGGCTTATACACTGGAGGATGCAAACGGCAAGGTCAACGTGGCGCATGCCAATCCTTCCAATCAGTTTATCGTGGTGAGAAAGGGATATGAACACCCTGAACTGGCCGTTAAGATTCTTAACCTGTTCTACGATAAACTGGCCAATGATAAAGATGCCGCAACAACCATGCCGGAAGCTGCCAAGTATCAGGAGACCGGGGTAGACGGATCCACGAGACCTTTTAATATCGAAGTTAACTCGGCTACATCGCTGCTGGATGATTACTCTGACGTTGTTCGCGGGATTAAAGGAGAGATCGGCCTCGACGAGGTTCGCACAACCGAATCAAAAAACAACATCGGAAGCATTAAAACCTATTTGAGCGACATGGATACGGATGATGTAACTGCTTGGTCCAAATATCATTCACGGATCAACGGAGTGGGACTGATCGACAAACTGACACAGGAAAACAAATTTGTGTGGATGACACCTGCATACTCTGGTACTACACCAAGCATGAAACAGACGTGGGCCAATCTGACAAAGTTGGAGCAGGAGTCGTTTATCAAAATCATAACGGGTTCGGAACCGCTTGATTACTTCGATACATTCGTCAGTAACTGGAAGAAACAAGGCGGTGATCAAGTTATTCAGGAAATTCAAGACGAGATCGCATCGAAACAATAATATCCATGAACAGTAGCAGGGCTGCGATACGCAGCCTTTCTTCAACGAAAGGGGTTCATCCATGAAACAGCGGAATTTAAAAGCGAGAGGGCGGCTCGGCCCAGGTGCCATGTACCATATGATGATGCTGCCGGGCATTTTGTTTTTGCTTGTATTCAGCTATATCCCAATGGTCGGCGTCATCACAGCTTTTCAGGACTATGTACCGGCGAAGGGGATGTTTGGCTCCGAATTTGTAGGGCTGAAGCATTTTATGTATATGTTCAAGCTGCCGGATATAGCGCAGGTCGTCAGCAATACGTTGGTAATTGCGATTGGCAAGATTTTGCTCGGAACGATGATGGCCATCATTTTTTCCGTTTTATTAAATGAAATTCGTATCAAATACGTTAAAAAGTCCGTGCAGACGATTGTTTATCTGCCGCACTTTCTATCCTGGGTTGTACTCGCATCCGTCGTTGTCAACATGTTCAGTTTGGACGGCATTGTGAACCAAATGCTCGCGTTCTTTGGCCTGGAGAATATTAATTTCCTTGGCAGCAACACCTGGTTCCAGCCACTGATTATAGGTACAGACGTATGGAAAGAGTTTGGTTACAGTTCCATCGTCTATTTGGCTGCCATTACCTCAATTGATCCCGGTCTATACGAAGCGGCAGGAATGGATGGAGCCAGTTGGTGGAGAAAAGTATGGCATATTACCTTACCAGGCATGCTCCCTATTATTCTGCTCATGGGTGTAATGAGCCTGACCAACATTTTGAGCGCCGGTTTCGACCAAGTCTATAATCTGTATAACCCGATTGTCTATGAGTCAGGCGACATCCTGGATACTTATGTTTATCGGATCGGTCTCGTTGGACGACAGTATAGCTTCGGTACAGCTGTTGGTTTGTTCAAGTCCGTAATCGGTATTGTTTTGCTCTTGTCTGCCAACCAGTTGGCCAAAAAATATACGGACCGAAAAATATTCTAAGGAGGCCAAACCTGTGTCCTATTCTGCAAACTTCAAAGATCGAATTGGCCGGTTTGTCATCTATGCCATCGTCATCATGCTGGCATTGGTCTGCCTTCTTCCGTTATGGAATATCGTCGCCATTTCATTCAGCAGCAGCGAGGCGGTATCAGCGAATGCCGTAGGTCTCGTTCCGGTCAATTTTACAACAGCGGCTTATAGCAAAATTATTGATGATGCACAGTTCTGGCGTTCCTTTGGCATATCTGTTCTACGTGTCGCGCTTACCCTTGTGCTTAACATGATTCTGATTATTTTGATGGCTTATCCGCTATCCAAATCAAAAAGGGAATTTAAAGGCAGAAACATTTATATGAATATCATGATTTTTGCCATGTTGTTTAGTGGAGGCATGATTCCGAGTTACCTGCTGATCAAAAACCTGGACATGCTGAATACGATATGGGCACTGGTTCTGCCAGGCGCTGTCCCGATATTCAGTGTCATTCTCGTGATGAATTTCTTCTCCGCTGTACCTAAGGCGCTTGAAGAAGCCGCGTTTATTGATGGGGCGAATCCGCTTCAGGTCTTGTTTAAAGTATATGTTCCTGTGTCCATTCCTGCACTGGCGACTGTCGCCTTATTCAGTATCGTGGGGACATGGAATGACTTCTTCAACGGTTTGATCTATATGACTAAAGTCAGCAATTATCCGCTAATGACCTATATCCAGTCCCTTAACGTGAATATTGCCGATTTGCTTCAAGCCGGCACAAATTCCAGTGAACTCAGCAACCTGACTGAAATTTCGAACAAAAACCTGAACGCAGCCAAAATCGTAGTTGCTGTTATCCCGCTATTGCTGATTTATCCGCTGCTGCAAAAATACTTTGTGACTGGCATTGTCGTAGGATCGGTCAAAGAATAACATTAGAAAGGTTGAATAAGAATGGAAAATAAAAAATGGTGGAAAGAAACCGTTGTATATCAAATATATCCACGCAGCTTTCAAGATCATAACGGAGATGGCATCGGCGACTTGAAGGGCATTGTATCCCGATTGGATTATTTGCAGGAACTCGGCATTGGTGCGATCTGGTTGTCCCCTGTTTGCAAGTCCCCTCAGGATGATTACGGATATGATATTTCAGATTATCAGGATATCGATCCGATGTTTGGGTCTTTGGAAGATATGGAAACGTTAATTCTTGAAGCCAAGAAAAGAGACATTCGGATCATCATGGATTTGGTGTTGAACCATACATCGGATGAACACCCCTGGTTTCAAGAAGCCAAAAAAGGCAAAGACAATCCGTACCATGACTACTACGTCTGGAGAGATGGTGTTGAAGGAGCACCTCCGAACGACTTGGGGTCCACCTTTGGTGGTTCAGCCTGGGAATGGGTGCCTGAGATTGGGCAATATTATTTACATCTCTTTTCCGTAAAACAGCCGGATCTCAACTGGGAAAACCCAAAAGTCCGGCAGGAGATATACGACATGATCAATTGGTGGATCGACAAGGGGGTTGGTGGTTTTCGACTTGACGTGATCGACTTAATTGGTAAAGAACCGGATATGAAGATTACAGGAAACGGACCTAATCTGCATCAATATATCAGGGAACTGAGCAAGGAGACGTTTCAAAAAGCGGAAGACCTGCTAACGGTTGGAGAAACATGGGGCGCCACTCCGGAAATCGCCAAACTGTACAGCAATCCATACGGCAGTGAGTTTTCAATGGTCTTCCAATTTGAACACATCAGTTTGGATGAACAAGAAGGCAAAGGAAAGTGGGCTCTTAAACCTTTGGATGTGATGGCATTAAAAAAAGTACTGTCCAAGTGGCAGACGGAGCTCAAAGGAGATGCCTGGAACAGTTTGTTCTGGAACAACCACGATTTACCTCGAATTGTATCCCGTTGGGGAAATGACGGAGAATTCAGAGTTGAATCGGCTAAAATGTTGGCTACCCTTCTTCATGGCATGCAAGGTACGCCTTACATATATCAGGGTGAAGAGCTGGGTATGACAAATGTTCAATATTCGATCGAGGATTATCGGGATATTGAATTGCTCAACTTTTATAAGGAAAGAATGGAGAAAGGTTATCCTGAACAAAGCGTGATGGAGTCGATCTACGCCAAGGGCCGTGATAACGCACGAACACCTATGCAATGGGATACTTCCGATAACGCAGGTTTTACACAAGGGGAACCTTGGATTAAGGTGAATCCGAATTATAAACATATCCATGCCGAGGAAAGTTTGAATAATCCCGAATCCATATTTCATTATTACCGGAAGTTGATTCAACTTAGAAAAGATCATGAAGTCATTGTATATGGTGATTATGAGCTGATCTTTCCAGAGAACCCAGACGTGTTTGCATATACCCGCACGTTGAATGGTACTACGATTCTTGTGGTATGCAATTTCCAGGGATATACGACCGAACTGCCGCTTCAGGAGCAATTAACAGAGTCCAATCAGCTTTTGATATCCAATTATACAAGTGAACTCTCGGACAGCAAATTACGTCCATATGAAGCAAGAATGTACCTTATTCATCATTAAAGCATATTACGTAATATGTTATATCATGTTCAGTTCTCAAGAAAGAAGGATTATATTCAATGAAAAGAGTATGGTGGAAAGAAGCCGTAGCCTATCAAATCTATCCGAGAAGTTTCATGGATTCCAACGGTGATGGGGTTGGTGACATCAAGGGGATCCTATCCAAACTGGATTATATTCAAGATCTCGGTATTGATCTGATATGGATCTGTCCGATGTATAAGTCACCCAACGATGATAATGGTTATGACATCAGTGATTACTGTTCCATTATGGATGAATTCGGCACGATGGCGGACTTTGATCAATTACTGCATGAAGTGCATCACCGCGGCATGAAACTTATTATGGACTTGGTGATCAATCATACAAGTGACGAACACCCGTGGTTTATTGAATCCAGAGCTTCGCTGGATAACCCCAAACGAGATTGGTACATCTGGAGAGATGGGAAGAACGGAGACGAACCGAATAACTGGGAAAGCATATTTGGCGGTTCTGCTTGGGAATATGATGAAGTCTCCGGACAATACTATCTCCACCTGTTCTCCAAGAAACAACCAGACTTGAATTGGGCAAATCAGGAGGTCCGGAAATCCATATATGAAATGATGAATTGGTGGCTGGATAAAGGGATTGATGGTTTCCGTGTGGATGCAATCAGCCATATTCACAAAGAAGAGGGCCTCTTGGACATGCCAATCCGAGAAGGTGTCAAGTACATCTCTTCTTTTGAAAAGCATATGAATGTCAAGGGAATCCAGAGTTATCTGCAAGAAATGAAAGAGAACACATTATCCAGATATGACGTCGTGACTGTTGGGGAAGCGAATGGAGTTAAAGTAGAGGACCAAGAAGATCTGCTGGATTGGATCTGTGAAGTCAGAGGGAAATTTAATATGGTCTTTCAATTCGAACACCTGGACCTTTGGAAAAACAGTACAGACAGGCAACTGGATGTTCCCAAATTGAAAAACGTCTTGACCAAGTGGCAAAAATCGCTGGAAGGCGTCGGTTGGAATGCTTTGTTTATTGAAAATCATGATCAGCCTCGCAAAGTTTCATCTTGGGGAAATGATACAGAGTATTGGTATGAAAGTGCTACAGCACTTGGAGCCATGTACTTTTTCATGCAAGGCACACCTTTTATATATCAGGGGCAAGAGATAGGCATGACAAACGTGGCTTACCCTTCCATAGAAGATTATAACGACATAGCCGATCGGAATTTATATCAGATCAAACGTGAAGAGGGGATGTCACATGAGGAGATCATGAACATCATCTGGGCTTCAAGTCGTGATAACTCCAGAACGCCGATGCAGTGGTCTTCGGCCAAAGAGGCCGGGTTCAGCACCGGTACGCCATGGTTAAAGGTGAATGACAATTACGTCAAAATTAATGTAGAGAAACAACTCCAGGCACCAGGTTCCATTCTGCACTTTTATAAAAAAATGATTCAGCTGCGAAAAAAACACGATACGTTGACTTATGGAATCTATGAGCTTCTTATGCCGGATCATCCGAGTGTATATGCATATACACGTACACTGGCAGATCAAAAGGTGCTGGTAGTCATCAATCTTTCTGAACACATCGTGGAGCTTGAAGAAGATGAGCTTGGCCTCAACTTCTCAGAGATCTGGCTTACCAACTATGAAAATGGCATGCTGCCCCTGGTGTTGCGACCGTTTGAAACCATTGTTGGATTAAGCGATAAAGTATAAGTAGGATACGTAAAAAGGCGTCTATATCATGGTCTGAATGATATAGACGCCTTTTATTGTTGTGTAACCACATGAAAATTAGCTGCGAATATTCGTTTTATTGATGGAGAACATCCGCGTATTCGGAGATACGTTCGAAACGTCCCTTGGCAAACGGGCATAAAGGTAAAATCTTAATACCGTTTTCCCGCGCGTATTCCACCATCGCTTTGATAAGTTCATCGCCAAGCCCTTGTCCTCGGTATGCATTTTCAACCAATGTGTGATCAATTATGTATAGCTCTGGACTCGAGATTACATAGGTCATCACCGCAGCAATATCACCGTTATCTTGAATAAGAAATCTCTTATTGGCAGGTTCATGTTCTACGTTATGCATGTTCATCCTCTTTCTTTGTTGAATATTCACCGTCCAGAAGCTTATAGGTCAATGCTCCGCTTGGACATGTGTCAATATGCCGGGCAATGGCCTCCGAAGTGTCACCATCAGGATCAACCCAGGGACGCTTGCTCAAATCAAACACAGCAGGGAGGCCTTTTACGCAAATACCGGAATGAATGCAGACATCCGAATTAAACATGACCTCGATATCTTTACCGTAGTATAACTTTTGTTTACTCATAATTCCTCACATCTTTCACTGTTGAGTTTGTTTACGATCCATATTCAAGGCTTTCATGGCAAGTAGTACCTGGCTCTCAATGTCCCAATAATAAATGAGGAATCGTTAATAAGTCAACGCGCTAATCATATTCAATGTGTGGAATCTGAGACAACACGTTTAATGAGATTGGGAACTTATTTAGTGACTTCGATCTGAAATTGATCGGAATATGATTTCAGGTTGCCAGCAAGACCGGCGAGCTGCCCGGAAATGTTAGACAGTTCACTCGCCGATCGCTGCTGCTCCTCAGCACTCGCCGTGACTTCTTCAGCCATGGCTGAAGTTTCCTCGGTTGCAGAAGCGATATAGCTCAGGTGCTGTTCCACTTCCTGTCGAATGGAGTGCATATCCATCGTCCGGTTTGCCAAACGCTGAGCAAGCTCGTGCACTTCAGTCGATAATTGACTAACCTGTCTGAATGCTTGAAGGCAATCAGCGATCTGTTCTTCCTGTTCCTTGACCGCCACCATGTTCGCTTCAAAATGACTGCCCATCCGGTGGATTTCTTGAACAAATGAACTCAGGATCACATCAATCTCCTGGATCGAATGTTCGGACTGCTGAGCAAGCTGTCCCATTTCACCAGCAACGACAGCAAAACCTTTACCTGCCTCGCCAGCACGGGCTGCCTCAATTGAAGCATTCAGCGATAAAATCTGGGTTTGTTTCAGGATATTGTGGATTTGTCCACTAATAGAGGAAGCGAGTTCCGATTGCGTTGTTAGAGACCTGGAAATTTCCTGCTGATGCTCAACCCGCTTGGCATTCTCCCGGCCTTTTTCAAGCAGAACCTCATGTTCACGTGTAACTTGTACTTGTACGGCAGACAGTTGCTCTGAAGTATGGGTAAACTGTTGCACATAAGAACCGACTTCATCCATAATTTTGCCGAGATTCTCCGAATGCTGGACGGAATGTTCGGTTTCTTCTGCCTGTTTCATGGAGCCTATGGCAATTTCCTCAATAGCTCTGGAAAGTTCTTCGCTCTGACGCTGGTTCGTCTGAGCGGTTTCCGAAATATCTTTTGATGACTGCTGCAACGTATTTGATCCTTGCTGTATTCCCATCAGAATGTTCGTCAATTGGGCAACCATGATGTTAATCAAATCACTGATGTCACCGAGTTGATCATTGGTCATATGTGTGGATACGACTTTAAGATTCCCATCAGCAACCTGCTCGAGGCTTGACTTAATATCGCGAACTTGTCTAAGAATACCTCGTACTACGAATAACATCATGACCAAAGAAAGAATCAGTACAACCACAAAAATCGGGATAATAGTCTGATAAGCATTATTCACGGATGTCGTGGAGACTTGATTCACTGCTCCAGCAGAAATATCAATGCCCAGATAACCAATAATCGTACCTTGCGAATCCTTGATTGGTGTAAAGGAGGACAGCAGCTGGCCCCAGGTTGGATCGTCTACAATACCTGTTGTGATGACTTCTCCGCGTAATAAGCGTTCCTGAATCTGGGGGTTGAATTCCATGGAAGTCCCGTAAGGGCTATATTCAGTATCGTCCCAATCCGCTCCATCCACAGTGTAGCTCCACCCGTCTGAAGTTTTGTTATACATATAAACATACAAGGCACCCGATTGAAGCCTAACTTTAACGAGTTCGTCTCTAAGACGTTTATATTCGCTGCTCTCCTCCGAAGCAGTAGAGGACAATGTCTTGATTAATTCAGATTCCTGGCCTAGTTGAGAGGCAGTATTCACGGCCAGCTGCTGATTGTTATGCTGCATGGTCATCAGTGACGCATTTTTACTGGAATCTATCGTGGTCCACATGATTAGACCGCCCATGGTCAGTAGTGGAACCAGAATGATCAAATACAGTTTGAACCTTAAATCCATCTTTTTTTTGCGAGTCTGTCTCACGTTCTGTTCCCCCTTGGATGTAATCAAAAAATATGGTTATTTGTATAACCCCATACTATTTATCGTAATATTGAAGGGGGAAATGAAGACTAACACTAAATTTGTATATACATATACGTTGGAGAATGTGATCATTTGTCGTGCCAGTGCATTCAAACCGAATGTTGAAGTTACGTCTTGCATCAAGAAACGTTGTCATTAACCAAAAAAGGCTCCACCAGCTTTATGCCAGTGGAGCACTTAATTTTTCTCTAAGACATTCTGTTCAATATACATACATACTCATGGATGTTTATTGCAGAAACGGTCGATATAATCTGAACATTGCCCAGGTTCATCTTCCATAACGAAATGACCAGCTTTTGGAATGACATGTAGACAGGCATGAGGGATGTCCTGGACAAGCCTCTTTGCATAAGCGAGGGGCTGCCATTCATCTTCTTCCCCCCATATAATTTGAACGGGGACTTTCAGCTTAGGTAAATCTGTTCCATAGGATTCAGTATATTTTGCATTATAGTGAGCTACCTGATGGGAGAAAAAAGAGGCTTTCCCCAGTGAACCTGCATGGGGTTCCAGATATGCATCCAGTGTATCTCCAGTCATCAGCTCTTTATTATACACTGCCATGGGTAATTGTTTCTTTAGCATGGTATCAAAATCAGCACGGGGCATTTGTTCAACCTGTTCAAGCTGTTCTTCGATTATTTTCTTCCAGGTTGGTGAGGGCCACGAATCATAGCTAGGCATGTTGAGTAACGTAAGCGATTGTATACGCTCAGGTTGTTCCTGAGCCAGTTGGAGGCCAACAACTCCACCCAGATCGTGGGCTGCGACATGTAAACGATCCATTCCAAGTTCGTCTAAAAGCTGACTGAAAATCCTATATTGTGCTGCCACAGAAGTATCTGCTTCGATTGGTCTTTCGGATGCTCCATATCCAAGAAGGTCATGAACGTAGACTTTATACCCTTTTTGAACCAGAGAGGGTATTACTTTTCTCCATTCATAGCTATAAGACGGTGTTCCATGAAGGAGCCATATGGGAGAGCCTTCTCCATATTGCTCATAAGCGATTCGATATCCATTAATCAAGATGGATGACGTTGCTGCCGTTTGCATAGTGATTACTCCCTTCCATAAACGATTGAGATTAAAAATGAAATGGGCTCTTAATGAGCTAGATTGAATATAAACGTTTGCATTATATTAGTAAAATTGATACTTTAGATGAAAATGATCATTTTTAATGATGTTAAAAAGAAGGGAGCCAATGATGGAAATACGTCATTTGGTTACATTTATTACAATTGTGGAACACGAGGGATTTACCAAAGCTGCTGAGCATCTTGGATACGCGCAATCTACAATTACATTGCATATCAAGGCGTTGGAAGAGGAGATTAACTACCCTTTATTTGATCGAATTGGTAAGCGGGTTATTTTAACGGAGACTGGGAAAAAATTGTTGCCACATGCCCAAAAAATGCTTGATCTGTATCATATGATTAAGGAAGTGACTGCTGCACAAGGTGAATTAACGGGTAATATCGTGATCAGTATTGGGGAAACGTTGTTGATCTATCGTTTTCCACCTATTATTGAAGAGTTCAAAAAATTGCATCCTCATGTCAATATCGAGTGGCACCAATTAGATTCCGTTCATTATAAAGAGAATTTGATGCAAGGTAAAAGTGATATTTCCTTCATGCTGGGGACAGAGGTGCATGATCCCAATCTGTACAGTGAGAAATTGGCTGAGGAGCCCATGATGCTGCTGTACCCCAATTCATTTGAGCTACAACGGGACATTGTACGAAGCAATTTACTTTTTACCGAAAGAGGTTGTGGGTATCGAACATTGTTTGAACAATGCATTGAAGAGTATCAGATTGGGATTACATCCAATATTGAATTCTGGAGTATTGAAGCTGTGAAACAGTCGATATTGAGCGGGATGGGCATATCCTTGTTACCACGAATTACGGTAGAGAAGGAGCTGAAGGAAGAAAAACTTTCAGGTCAGCAGTACAAACAGAACCTGGCTACGCAGTTGTTATATCCCAAAAACAAGTGGATCTCTCCCCAAGTAGAAGCTTTTATCGAGATCGTTAGAAAGCATGCCTCCCTCTGGTAAGAAATGAGGAAACACGCGTTTATTCTAATATAAGGATTAATAGAGCCGCTATTGTAGCGGTTTTTTTTTTTTTCATCATTTGACAATTGTACTCACGTGTACTATATTGTACTTATTCAACAAGTACAATTAAGCACACAGTACAGATCTGTATTTTTAACAGGAAGACCGTGTTTAAAGTAAAAGCTAGGAGGAGAACGATGAAAAATGTACCTCGATTTGGAGTGGAGCATACTCAAGCGGAAAGTGCAGTAATGACACAAGTCATCACTGACAAAGAAACTGGAGTGCAATATCTACTAGCTATTTTCCCTAATGTTGGATCAGGACTTACCGTTTTACTGGATAAAGAGGGAAAACCTTTACTAAAAAAATAATCTAATCGGAGTAATGATATGGAAATTATCATAAGCAGCAATACAAGTAAGCCCATCTATGAACAAATAACATCACAGATCAAAGCGATGATTATGAGTGGTCAATTAAAGACTGGCGACCCCATTCCATCGATGCGATCTATGGCAAAATCTATTCATGTCAGTGTGATTACTGTTCAAAAAGCCTATGAGGATTTGCAGAGGGACGGTTTTATAGAGACTACCGTAGGACGGGGAAGTTTCGTATCCGCACAAAACAAAAATTTCTATCAAGAAGAAATTCAGCGCAAAGCTGAGGGACTTTTGCAAGAAGCCGCAGATATTGGGCGCACAAATGGTATTCCTGTCGAAAAACTCATCGAGTTATTAAAGCTATTCTATGAGGAGGAGTAAGAATCATGAATCATGCTTTGACTGTAAATGGACTGACAAAGGCTTATCACGACTTTGTTCTGGACAATGTATCGTTTCATGTGCCTCGCGGGTCGATTGTGGGATTGATTGGCCAGAACGGGGCAGGAAAAAGTACAACGATCAATTCGATTCTTGGATTGAAAAATAAGGATTCCGGCACGGTGACGATTTTGGGCAAGCAGGATCAGGAAATTGATAATGCCGTTCGCAATCAGATTGGTGTTGTTTTTGACGGCAGTAATTTCCCGGAAGGATTATCACCTAAAAAGCTAAACCGTGTCTTCCAAAATATCTTTGCAGCTTGGGATGAAGAAAAATACTATTCTTTACTAAATGAATTATCCTTACCTGCGGGCAAAAAGATCAAAGAGTTTTCCAAAGGGATGAAAATGAAGCTGTCTATCGCTGTCGCACTTTCTCACGGCTCCAAACTTCTGATATTGGATGAAGCGACGAGCGGACTTGATCCTGTTGTCCGTGATGATATTTTAGATATGTTTTTGGATTTTGTGCAGGACGAAAGCAACTCTATCCTGGTATCCTCACATATCACAAGTGATTTGGAAAAAGTTGCTGATTATATCGTATTCATTCATAACGGCAAGGTTATTTTTAACAAACCAAAGGACGAATTGCGATATAAGTACGGGATCATTAAATGTGGTGCAGCACAGTTTGATGCTCTCGACGAACAAGATATAATCTCTTCCCGAAAGCAGGATTATGCTTGGGAAGTATTAGTTGCTGATAAAGATTTGGCACAAAAGAAATACCCTAATGCAGTGATTGATCCTGCCACAATTGATGATATTATGCTGTTGTATATCAAGGGGGAGAGAACATGAGAGGACTTATGCTTAAAGATTTCTATGCTATTAAGGATGCGTTGCTTATCCCCCTATTATTAATGGTCGTCATTGGAATCGTTTTGTCCGTCGTAAGCTCTCCTTGGCTTTTGATTGTAATCGCGGGAACCTCATTTGGAATGATGGCAGTAATGAGCATTCAAAGTGACAAAACAGCCCAGTGGGACAAATTTTGCGCAACACTCCCTGTCTCAAGGATTCAAAGCGCTTCAAGCAAATATGGTTTATATGTGCTCCTTAGTTTATTTGGAATTTTGGTTGCCACGATAATTTGTGTTATTGCTTCTATGATATTATCGAGCTTTGAGTTATCTGCTGTATATGTGAATGTATCCTTTGCGCTTATTCTTGCATTTCTGCCAGCCAGTGTGAATATCCCTAGTTCTTTTTTACTCGATGGAGAAAAAAGTATTGCCGGAATAATCCTTTCTTATGTAGTCACTGCCCTTGCCATTGCAGGATTAAGAACATTGCTAGGCTATTATATGAACATAGAAGAAAATCTACTTTTATTATACGGAGTAGTAGCTGCGTTTAGTGTTGTCGTATATATACTCTCATGGATCATATGCCCAAGATGGCTAAGCCGTAAAGAATTATGATGCAAAAACAGGAAATATCAATCAATATAGTACAACTGAATGTATCCGTTATCTCAGAGCCAGACGTTAAAGCGCAGAGCCGATGACCGCGAGCAGAATCGCAGTTGTCGGCTCTCTTTACATTCATTCATAACGTTCGATACTCATTTTTACACTGGAGGGCTAATAGACACGAAGTGAGGGTAAGGGCTAAAAATCCATTGTACTTGGGGGTAAACAGTGTTACTCTAAAAGTCTGTGTTCGACAATATATTCAATACTAGCCACCAATTTAGTTATAAAGAAAGGTAACACTATGATAAAAGTTGAAAACTTATCCTTCTCATTTCCACAAAAGGAACTATATAAAAACATTTCATTTACGTTTGAAGAGGCACAACATTGTGCTTTTATCGGAACAAGCGGAAGTGGAAAAAGTACATTGATCGATATCCTGATGGATCCGGAACGATATTTGTTCGAGGGCAAGTTAGAGATAGACCCCGATTGCAGAATCGGGTATGTGAGTCAGTTTTTGCAAGTAGACAAAACAAAAGAAATGACCGTTTTTGAATATATCGCAGAAGAATTCATCAAGATACAAGATGAAATTACAGCAATTTATGCGGAGATGGCTACCACATCGGATATGGATTCCCTGATGGAAAAGCTTCAATTGGCTTTGGATGCCTTCGAAGCGATGGATGGGGATAATTTCGAAAAAAACATCAATAAACAGTTAAACCTTGCCAACCTCATGAAGCTCAAAGATCTTAGTATATCCGCCATAAGCGGCGGGGAATTCAAACTTATTCAAGTGATGAAGGAAATGCTGAATCGTCCAGACTTCATGATTATGGATGAACCTGATGTATTTTTAGACTTTGAAAACCTGAACGCGCTTAAAAAATTGATTAACACACACAAGGGAATGCTGCTCGTTGTTACGCACAACCGATATCTGTTGAACCATTGTTTCAACAAGATCATACACCTAGAAAACACAGAGCTCCAAGAGTTTGACGGGCGCTATATCGATTATAACTTCTCGCTGCTTCAGACGAAGATTGAGCTGCAAGAAATCGCGGTTGCTGAGGCTGAAGAAATTGAGAGATACGATCACATCATCGACAATCTTAGAGAAATCGCCACGTATAATTCGGAAGCCTCCAGAGGCAGAGCGTTAAAAGCCAGAGTCAAGTTTCAAGAGAGATTGGAAGCACGTCGAATTAAAGAGCCATTTGTCGATATCAAACAGCCGAATATCCGTTTTGGGATCGATAAGGAAATGGAAGTCAGCGTTGTGGTTAACGTCAATAACTATAGCGTTTCCTTTGACGAGTTGCTTTTGGAAAATGTGAACTTTGAGATCAAATCAACAGATAAAGTAGCCCTGATCGGTCCTAACGGTACCGGGAAAACGACTTTACTCCGAGAAATCTTTAAAAACAATCAGGATTCCATTGAAATCAATGCTGATGTTAATGTGGCTTATTTATCTCAGGTTCAAGGCGAAATGCTAACAGATTCGAATACCATACTAAATGAATTCATTGATTCAGGGTTTCAAACGTATGACGAGATTAGAGCGTATCTTCCAAACTATGGCTTTGAAGGAGAAATCCTTGATCAAAGGATTGAATCGTTATCTGGCGGAGAAAAAAACATGCTTCAATTGGCTAAAGTGTCTGCCAGTCAAGCCAACGTATTGCTTCTGGATGAACCGACAAGCCATTTAGACATCTATAGCCAAATCGCATTGGAGAAAGCCATTGAGGACTACAAAGGTGCGATTCTCATGATTTCTCATGATTTCTATTCTGTTGTAAATGGCATGGATTATGTTTTAATTATCGAAGACAAAACGATTAGTAAAATGAGTATAGAAGAATTTAGAGAGATGATTTATACGAGTCATTTTGATGAAAACTATTTAGAAAATGAACAAAAGAAAAAGTCTGTTGAAATGAAAATTGAATTGGCTTTAAAAGATACTAATTTTGAACTTGCAAAGAGTTTGGTTGATGAGCTAGAAAAGCTGATTAAGTTGCTTTAGACAAGGTGAATATTCCATAAATCCAAATCCCCCTGTATGTGGATTAATCCGCATACAGGGGGATTTACTTCTAGAAACAGCTAAACGAGCTGATTCGCTGCAGATCAATGCCGGTGTATAGCCAGAAGAAGCCATTCCAACGGAAGCCAGCCACCGAATTTCTACCTACAAATACCGGGTACATCCAGAAGCCGGGACCACGATCCGGCCAAATATATGTGTAGCGAAACAGACAGCCGGATATGGCTCTTGGATCTACCGCATATAACGAAGCGGGTTGCTGTGGAATGAATGATGGTGGCGGTCCGGTAGGTGCTTGCACGCCTTGTGGTCCGCCACCTCCACCCCCGGGGAACGATGGCGGACCAGGAAATCCCCCGGGTCCGCCGGGTCCTCCGGGACCCCCAGGGCCGCCGAACCCTCCACCAGGTCCAAAAGGAGGTAAAAATGTCATATCACATCACTCCTGTTCATTAGTCTAATGTATTGTATGTAGGCAATTGAGCAGGGGAATGGGTGAAAGCCTATAAAAGGCCGCTAATTTGGTCATAAGCTTGTCAGGCGGATATTCAAAATAGAGAAATGCTCAAGCATAATAGATTTATACGAACTGCAAAAATGCACTGGGAGCAATCCCGGTGCATTTTCCCTTTAAAATGGGCGATAAACCCAATATGTTTTTTTTACATTCATTTCGTTAACGAGTACGGAACTCCTGCGGTGTGCAACCATAATGCTTTTTAAATATTTTAATAAAATGCGGCGGAGCCAAAAAGCCAAGCGCCTTGCTGACATCTGCAATTTTGAGGTCTGAGTTCATTAACAGGTAAGATGCTCTGTTCATACGTAAGCTGTACAAATAATCGCCAATCGTTTCTCCGGTGACCGTTTTGTACACCTTGGACAGGTAAACGGGGTGCAGGCCGATATAGTCGGCAATGACCTGAAGGGAGATGCCTTCTGCCAAATGCTCCTGAATGTATGTTCTCACTTTAGACGTAATTTGTTCATGCGCATTCATCAACTGATTAGAAGCCTGCTTGCGCCGCTGATTAATCATTTTCTCTGCCCAGCTATATATGCGTTGGCCGGATAACTGGCTTTTTTTCCGAAGCAAAAATTCGAACTCCTCCCCCAGCATTTCCTCAACCGTTGTGTCCTGCGATTTTAGTGAAATTGAGAATGTGGAGGACAGGTAGAGTAGTACTGTAAACAATTGATCGTGGGAGAGTTCTTTGCCAACTTCGTTTAAGAAAAGAATTCTGGAAATTTTGCTTATGGCCTCATCCCAATTACCTGATTCCAGCAAGTTAGAGAGCAAGGGCGGCTCATACAAATTAATGAGATTTTGCTGTTCATGGGAATCCGCATCCTTTTTGTCCAGCGTAATAAAATAGCTTTTGTTACTGCCCACATTCCGATTGATGGCTGACACGGAGGCTAAATACAGATCGGAGAGGTGGTCAGGGAAGCATTGCTCTGTACTCAGACAAATGGAGATGGCTCCCTTTAAAAATTTTTGCACATTGTTTTGCAGTCTGACCGCGTGGGAGTCGACTGAATCGAGTGCATGCAGATCACTGTTTTTGATCAGAAATACCAGATATCCCTGCTCTGTAATACAATGCCACAGCTTGAACGGATGCTGAAACACTTCTTCGGCTATATTGGTTACAGCATATTCGAGCAAGGATAATGACCGCAGATCATAACCGGAGAATTCTTCCTCCATCCGAATGACCATCATAATAAAGGGGTCAGAGGACGCAAAGGGAATCTCCAGCATGTTGAGACGCTCGGCCAGAATCTTATGGCTCATGGCTTTGTTCTGAAGAAGTTCCTTAAGAAGTTGATTGCGCAACAAGGGCATATTGGCATGAAGGGCATGCTGAATTTGCCGAAATGAACTGATGCGCTCCCATTCGTGCTCAATATTGGCGATAGCCTTTGTTACAGCTTGGATGAGCTCATCGGTATTAATCGGCTTCAGGAGATAATTAGCAGCCTGATACTGAATTGCTTTTTGGGCATATTCAAACTCATCGTGACCAGACAAAATAATGCATCTAATTTTACTGGAGAATCGGCGAATCTCCAAAATAAGCTCCAATCCATCCATCTCGGGCATACGAATATCGGTAATCATAATATCAACAGCGTATTTGGAAGCGATATCGAGAGCCTCCGCAGCAGAGTAAGCTCTATGTACTTCCTGGATGCCATAATCTTCCCAGGGAATTGTCAGCGCGAGACTATCAACAACCGATTTCTCGTCATCCACTATTAATAAACCGTACAAGCTAATTCCCCCTCTATAGACAAGCTGTTACAACACTTATTGTATTGTATGATGGCCGAACTATCATTTCAATGCATGCAGCCTCGGCTAACCTGTAATCTTAAGAAAACGATACAGATGTTCAGATATACTTATGCGAATTAGCGTTGCAAGTGGCCAGCGAGGCATGAGAGATCTTTCTTTTTATTCGGATTGCGTTATATCACATTAAGAAAGCGCTATTTCATGTCATTAAACCAGACAGTACTATTAAAAAGAGAACTAAACTCAAGCCCTATAATATTATGCGGGACCTTACATAGCCGTATTACATGTCAAGGATACCTGCCGATAGATGAAGGAGTGTCTGGATGATGAATCGTGATATCAAGCAAATTGTGAAACAGTTAACTTTAAACGAAAAGGCAACACTCTGCTCAGGTAGCAGCTTTTGGACAACGCATGCTGTAGAACGTTTGAATATTCCATCCATTATGATGACGGATGGTCCTCATGGATTACGCAAGCAAGCAGGTGATGCCGACCATCTGGGACTGAATGCAAGTGTACCCTCCACTTGTTTTCCCTCGGCGGTTGGGCTGGCCAGCTCCTGGAACCGGGATCTCGTGCAGCTTGTCGGGGAAACCATTGGTAAAGAGGCGCAGGCGGAGGATGTCGCCATTCTGCTCGGCCCAGGGGCGAACATCAAGCGTTCCCCGTTGTGCGGGCGCAACTTCGAATATTTCTCAGAGGACCCTTACCTGACGGGTGAGCTGGCTGCAGCTCATATCTCAGGTGTGCAAAGCCAGGGTGTGGGTACCTCACTTAAGCATTTTGCAGTGAACAATCAGGAGCATCGCCGGATGACTACCGATGCGGTACTCGATGAGCGGACGTTAAGAGAAATCTATTTGACCGGTTTTGAGAAAGCCGTCAAGCAGGCGCAGCCTTGGACAGTAATGTCTTCTTATAATAGAGTGAATGGAACATATGCATCGGAAAATGAATATTTGCTGAATACCATTTTGAAGGAAGAATGGGGACATGAGGGCTTTGTTGTGACAGACTGGTCCGCAGTGAATGAGATCGCAGCCAGCATCGCTGCGGGACTTGGACTGGAGATGCCTTCCTCCAACGGAGAAGGACCACGCAAAATTGTGGAGGCGGTGAATGGCGGCGAGTTATCCGAAGAAAAGCTTGATCAAGCCGTGGAACGGTTGTTAGCTATTATTTTCAAGGCGGCAGAAAATAAACGTCCAGAAGCAACCTTTGATTCTGAGCAGCATCATCAGATTGCCAGAGAGGCGGCAAGAGAAACGATGGTGTTGTTGAAAAACGAGGACGATATTCTTCCGCTGAGCAAGAATAGCCGCATCGCCGTTATCGGAGAGCTAGCTGAGAAGGTCAGATATCAGGGCGGCGGCAGTTCGCATATCCATCCGACTCAACTGGATAGCCCTTATGAACAGATGGTTTTACTTGCTGAAGCGGATGCATCGGTGACTTATGCTGCGGGCTATAAGCTTGCTTCAGATGAAAGTGACTCGTTATTGATGAAGGAAGCCATCGAGACGGCCAAAGCAGCGGAAGTCGCTGTGCTGTTCATCGGTCTGCCTGACCGCTATGAATCGGAAGGATATGATCGTTCTCACATGGACATTCCAGCTAACCAATCGGCGCTGATCAAAGCCGTTGCAGCAGAGCAGCCTAACCTTGTGGTCGTGTTAAGCAACGGATCACCGATTGTGATGCCTTGGCTTGCTGATGTGAAGGGAGTACTGGAGGCGTATCTGGGTGGTCAGGCAGCTGGAGGAGCCATGGCGGATCTGTTGTTCGGAGAAACCAATCCAAGCGGTAAGCTGGCGGAAACGTTCCCGCAATCGGTGTATCATAACCCTTCGGCTCTGTTCTTCCCCGGGGACGGAGATCGTGTGGAATACCGTGAAGGCATATATGTTGGTTATCGTTACTATGATCGTAAGGACATTGAACCGTTGTTCCCGTTTGGTTATGGATTGAGCTATACGCAGTTTGAATATACTGGTCTGAGTCTGAACGATACACAGTTCAAGGATACGGATCGGGTTACGGTAACTGTTACAATTCGAAACACGGGCAAACGTTACGGTCAAGAGGTTGTGCAACTATATGTGCGGGATCAGCAAACCGTAGTAAGTCGACCGGACAAGGAACTGAAAGGTTTTGCCAAAATCGGACTGGAACCGGGCGCTGAGGGTAGCGTTTCCTTCACACTGGATAAACGCAGCTTTGCTTATTATAATGTTGATTTGAAGGACTGGCATGTAGAGAGTGGCTCCTATGATATTTTGATTGGCTCATCCTCTCGTTCCATTCTGCTGCAACAGACGGTCAACGTGGAGTCCACGACAACCGGGCCAGTACCTACCTTTGACCGTAATACAACGCTGGGTGAGCTGCTCGCCAATCCAAAAACGATGGCTGTCATGAGTCAATTACAGGGACTGGCTCCAGAGGGAACGGAAGAGGCCCAATCCGATGCCATATCCTCCGAGATGATTCAGGCATCCATGAAATATATGCCGCTTCGTGCGTTGATTCCGTTTACGGGAGGGGCTCTTACGGAGGAAACTCTTTCCCAGTTGCTTGCTGGATTAAATGCGGCTGTTCGTCAGTAAAACACTACACAACAGCTTTCACTATACAACATCGAAAAACGCTCATAAGTCATGACTTATGAGCGTTTTTCATTTAAGATGTTATGGGACGTTAGCTCATGCACGAAAGGGCATGCACCAACGTACATACAAAAGGACAACCATCCGTAATATAATCATTGGAGAAGAGGTGAACTTATGAATGAGAGGACGGAACGATCCAGCTTCTTGCAAATGAGCCAGGATGCCGAGGATGACCGAATCGCTTCATCCCGACTTCCCATTGCGTTATGGATTATACTGGTCACTATGGTTACGGTAGCGATGCAAACCTTGTTAAGACCGTTGCTGGTGCCCAGCCTTTTTTTTGTAGGCTTGATGGCGGCACATATTCAGTTATACTGGCGAGTGAGCAGGTTGATTCAGGTATCCAAGGTGTTATATCTGTTTCTTCAGGCCGGCTTGATTTTCGGGAGCGCTGCCTTGATGCCAGATGGTCTTCCCGTCATACTCATTGGTTTGATTCCTGTATTGATTGGACAGACCGTAGCTATTTTGTTTGAACCCAAAAAGGTTGTTTTTTTTGCGTTTGTCCTCTATTTCCTTTTCTGTCTGGTTACGCTTTGGATTAAGGACGCTAAGGATCTTGCGCTGTTTATCCCCTTGTTATTCCTGATGATTGTTGTGGTAATGGCCTATGCACTCCTGTACTACAGGCAGGTTAATGCCCGGGTGCGCACACAAACGTTTTTGCGCGATCTGGAGCTTACCCATCAGAAAGTTGAGGAGCTTACACTCGCTAACGAGCGCCAACGTATGGCGAGAGATTTACATGATACACTCGCTCAGGGACAGGCAGGTCTCATTATGCAGCTTGAAGCCGTGGATGCATACCTCAGCCGGGGAAACATCCAGCGTGCTCACGAGATTGTTCTGACATCGATGGGGCAAGCTCGGCAAACGTTGGGTGATGCAAGAAAAGCAATTGATGACTTGCGAACAAGGGCTACTCCAGTGTTTGATTTCAACGAGGCAGTACAAGACCAATTACAACGCTTTCGAATTGCTACAGGCGTTCAAATCCAACTGGAGTTGCAGGTTCGTTCGGCTCTGACCGGTTTTACCATGGAACATGTATTACATATTTTGAGTGAAACACTTATGAATGTGGCACGACATGCCCATGCTGATCAGGTTCATATATCTATTATAGAAATCTCCGGCTCACTCCAAATGGTGATTAAGGACAATGGCAGAGGATTCAATACAGCAACTATCGGAAAAAAGACCGGGCATTACGGTCTCATTGGCATTTATGAACGAGCCAGACTCATCGGAGGACAGATTCAGGTTGAAAGCAGCGATACAGGTACATGTATAACCTTATCTATACCATTTTGAATAGAAGGGAGGACATAAACAATGAGTCATAAAGTTCTGATTGTAGATGACCACTGGGTTGTACGTGAAGGCATCAAAATGATTTTGGGGACGGACGACAATTATGAAGTGATTGGCGAGGCTGAAGAGGGGCACACGGCGCTGGAGCTGATGCAGGAACTTCAGCCTGATGTCATCCTGATGGACCTGAACATGCCTGGCGGCTTGAGCGGTCTGGATACGTTAAAACAGATGAACGTAGAACAAATTAACATTCCAGTTATTATTTTGACGACCTACAATGAGGATGAACTAATGATCAACGGGCTTGGGCTGGGGGCCAAAGGGTATTTGCTCAAGGATACAAGTCGTGATCATTTATTCCGTACGCTGGAGTCGGCCCTTCGCGGTGAAACATTGCTGCAACCTGAAATTTCGGCAAGGGTATTTGCCTTTCACCAGAAGCCGGCGGTGGTGCACAAGCACAAAGATACATTACTGACAGAAAAAGAACTTATAATTCTTCAGGCAGTCGCTCGCGGACTACGAAGCAAGGAAATCGCATTTGACATGGGCATTGCAGAACGAACAGTAAAAGCTCAACTGACTAATATCTATAATAAGCTGGGGGTAGACTCGCGCTCCGAAGCGGTTGCTGTATCCGTAGAGAGGGGCATTCTGCATCTGTAGAATATAGAATAATGTTGTAGGTTTCAAAGGGCAGCCTGTACGCAGGCTGCCCTTTGGTTCAACACGATCGTACATGAAGGGCATGCCCCTACGTACGATTTTTTTTATTTTAGTTTCCACTATGATGATGTCATGAGGTTGTCCGAACAAGAGAACCTGAGTTTCAGATTAGAAGGGAGCTATCATATACATGGCTAAATTTTTGTATCAATTAGGTGAATGGGCTGTCTCCAAGAAAAAGGGAGTAATTACAGGAGGGCTTGTCGTCCTGCTGCTGTTGGCAGCAATCGGCATGGGGCTGGGGACCTCCTTTACAGGAGAGATGACGATTCCCGGAACCAAGTCGGAGCAGGCGGCCGATGTATTGAAGCAGGAATTCCCGTCATCAGATGACGGTGGACAGGTTCGAATGGTATTTAAATCGGAGAAGGGCACGCTTGAAACAGACTCCACCCAAAAAGCAATTCTCGCAGCGCTGAAAGAGGTTACGTCCGATTCCTCTGTAAAAGCTGTTGTTAACCCCTATGACGGGGGCACGATCAGTGCAAACAAAGAGGTTGGTTATGCGGACATTACATATACGCAACCAGCCTCAGATGTAAGTGAGATGTCCAAAGAGCATATCCTTGATGTTGTCCATACATTACGTGACAAGGGTGTTCAAACCGAACTTGCAGGAAGCGTAGCCTTTTCAGAGATTGAAATTGGCGGCGTGTCCGAGGTGATTGGTATCCTGATTGCATTTGTGATTCTGGCGTTCACCTTTACGTCTTTCCTTGCAGCAGGACTTCCCATTTTGACTGCGGTTGTTGGGCTTGGCATAGGACTCATGATTATCATCATCGGCTCCAACACGGTATCGATGGCTTCATTCTCCATTACGCTGGCTGTTATGCTTGCACTTGCGGTAGGGATCGATTACGCCTTGTTCATTATGTCCAGATATCGGCAGCAATTGGCCGCAGGTTATGATCGGACTACCGCTATTGCACAAGCTAATGCAACAGCAGGCAGCTCCGTTGTATTTGCAGGCTTAACCGTTATTATCGCCCTCGTAGGGCTGTCCGTTGTACAGATTCCATTCATCACCATGATGGGACTCGCTGCGGCAATCAGTGTACTGGTCGCTGTATTGATCGCTATTATATTTACCCCGGCGCTGCTGGCAGCAGCAGGAGATCGCATCCATCCTGCTCGTGAGAACAAATGGCTACGCAAGTGGTCTGGTCGCAAAAAATCTGCCGAAGCAGAAAATCGTTGGGGCAAAATGGTTACTCGCAAGCCATGGCTCACAACCATTCTGTGTATTGGTATTCTGGCGGTGTGTACCGTTCCATTCACACATATGCAGCTTGGCCTACCCGATAATGGTCTGAAATCCAAAGAAACGACAGAACGCCGAGGTTATGATCTGCTTTCCGAAGGTTTCGGCAAAGGATTTAACGGTCCGCTCATCGTCGTTGCCAAGGCTTCAAACAGTGAGGAGGCACAGGTAGACATTACAAAGGCAACCACATTCATCAGCAAACTTCCGGATGTAGCCTCTGTAGCTCCGCAGATTCCAAGTCCTTCAGGCACTACGGCGATTATCACGGTGTTACCCAAATCCGGCCCGAATGATATTAAAACAACCGAACTTGTTCAAACGATTCGTGATCAGGCAGAGCAGGTCCTCAAGGATCATGATGTCGAGATCATGGTTACAGGTGGAACTGCCGTTAATATCGATATTTCAGAGAAGTTGTCCGAAGCTTTACCAAAGTTTGCCTTGTTGATTGTTGGTCTTGCTTTTGTTCTGCTCATGCTTGTATTCCGTTCCATTCTCGTTCCAATCAAAGCTGTAGCCGGATTTTTGTTCACTCTGGGTGCAACGCTCGGCTTTATTGTCTGGGTCATACAGGATGGCTATCTTGGAAGCTTCTTCGGAATCCCTGAGCCAGGACCTGTACTAAGCTTCCTGCCAATTTTGGTTACAGGTATTCTGTTTGGTCTGGCGATGGACTATGAGGTGTTTCTTGTTAGCCGGATGCGTGAGGATTATACACATACCGGAGATGCTGTAAAATCGGTACGAAGTGGTATATCCCATAGCGGTCCTGTAGTCACGGCTGCTGGATTGATTATGATCGCAGTATTTGCCAGCTTCATCTTTGCAGGGGATACGATTATCAAATCGATGGGACTTGCGCTGGCGTTTGGTATCCTTGTTGATGCATTTATCGTAAGAATGACCCTTGTTCCAGCGCTGATGGTACTCATGGGTCGAAGTGCATGGTATTTGCCAAAATGGTTGGATCGTTTGTTGCCTAACATTGATATCGAGGGAGAGTCTGTGATGAAAGATGCTCAAGGACATCACTCATCCAATACTCCAGATAATGACAACAAATAAAACAAGGTTTGCATCTCATAGATCATAGAACACCGTGAGCAGGAGGAGTCCAATGGCTAATGTTCGCATTTTCACAGACAGTATCTCTGATATACCCAAGGAATGGGTAGAAAAGTATGATATCGGGATTATTCCACTATATATCGTTTTCCAGCAAGATTCGTATTTGGATCGGATCGAAATCACTCCACAAGAGATGTATAACATGGTCGAATTATATGAAGAGCTGCCCAAAACGGCGGCTCCTCCACCCGCAGATTTTATGAAGGCTTTCAGCCCGGTCATTGAAAATGGAGAAGATATACTGTGCATCAGTATGTCCTCTCACCTTTCATCCACGTACCAGAATGCGTGTAGTGCGGCCAGAGAGTTCCCCCCAGGCAGAGTAACAGTGGTGGATTCTCTCAATGTATCGGCAGGCACCGCAATGCATGTACTGCTTGCAGTGCAGATGGCTAGGGAAGGGAAAAGCGCACTAACCATCGCTCAGGCTTTGGAAGCAGTACGTCATGAGGTACAACTAAATGTGCTTGTGGATAATTTGGATTATTTGCATCGGGGAGGACGAGTCAGCAGCATTCAGCATATGCTGGGCAGCTTGCTGAGAATTCGACCGGGCTTGTATGTTCGAGATGGACTGGTTCATGCCGGAGTCAAATACAGAGGCAGCAAGGACAAGGTCGTGAACAAGTTGTTAAATGACATGTTGAGTCAGATCCACCGTATTGATCACGCACAGATCATTATCGCCCAAACATTAGAGGAGGAGAAGGCGGAGTGGGTCCGCAACTTCATCCAGGAACAAACCTCCATTCAACATGTGCACATCATCGAAGGAGGTTGCTCTATCTGCTCTCACAGCGGTCCTCATAGCATAGCGATCAGTTATATCTTAAAATCGGAGCCGCTGTTCAGGGCTTGAGATGATCCAAAAATATGTTCTTGAGGATATTAAATTGCTCGGCTTCGTCCACTTTTGTTTGGAAGGCTTCAATGCCATGGAGCATCGCTGTTTTTTTGGAGAAGTTGCCAAAGACATTAATCATCGTGTTAATCGTTTCAACCACATTGGCGTCGTTACGAACAGATCCATCCTTTTGACCAAGCTCAGCCAGCTCTGCACAAAGCAAAATAATCTGTTGGTAGTTAGAATGATACATCTCGATATCCTCCAACGGGGACTTGGACATTGCGACGTAACACTCAAACGCTTCTATTAATTTGGAGCTTCGCTGGCTTTCCACCTGCTGGAAAAAAATAAGCGAGTCAAAAAGGCGGCCAAGCTTGTCGTAGCAGGTGCCTTCACCTCTGATAATATCGGAGAATACCAGTACCTCGGACTGGACAATATCTGAAGCTACGGCAACAATAAGCTGCTCTTTCCGCGGAAAGTAGCGGAAGATTGTCGCCACCCCCAGGATTGCCTCGTCCGCAATATCCTGCATGGTCGCTTGCTCGAAGCCTTTATTCAAAAAAGCTATTTTAGCTGCTTCAATTATAGCTGCTCGTCTTCTTGTTTTGAGGTCACTGCGCTCTTGTTGAAGCCGTTGACGGGGTTCTATTGTAAAAACCTCCTTGTTGGAATGAACTCAAACTATGCTATCAAACTAGACTCTTTTCTGTCAACGCAAGGATTCGTTCTGCCAATTGACGATCGAAAAAGAAATTTGAACCCAAACAAAGCCTCTGCCGTCACTGGAAGTGATGATTAGAGGCTTTGTTCTATTATAAAGAGTCTTCTTGATGCTTCGATGTAGCGAGCGACCAGTTTAATCGGACACGCATACCCCCAAGAGGACTCTGTTCAAACTGAAGACCCGAATGGGTAGCATCATGAATACGTAGACGCTCTGCAATGTTCCAAAGCGCGCATCCCATCGTGTCCACAGGTGGCTCGGCTATTCTTGCCTTAAGTGCGTTAATTTCTTCCTCCGTCATGCCTTTCCCGTCATCATCAACCACAATACAAATCCCTTGTTCGGTACGCTCAACGGAGACTTGGATGGAACCAGAATCCCGCTTGGCTTCTATGCCATGGATAATACTGTTCTCTACCAAAGGTTGAATCAGTAACTTGGGAATTGGAACAGACCTCAGCTCACTCGGAAGATCGATCTTATAGGAGAGGCGGTCCATACGTAAGCTCTGTATCTCAAGGTAATTACGGACGATGCCCAACTCTTTTTCCAAATGGGTCATCGGCTCATCAAGGCGCGTGGTGTACCTGAAATATTCGGCCAGGTTCTGGGTCATAGCAGTAACCGCTTCCTCATTGCCCAATCTTGTCATATTATTAATGAAAAAGAGACAATTATATAAAAAGTGAGGATTAATCTGGGCTTGTAGCTGTTTCAACACAGCCTCGCGAGCGACGATTTTTTCCTTATATACCTTTTCAATCAAATCCTCAATCTGTCCGGCCATATCGTTGAATTGACCATATAAGTAATCAAATTCATTACCACTCTGTCGTTGAATCCGATAAGAAAAGTCGCCATGCTTCAAAAGACGAACACCTTTTAATAGAGCAAGTATGGGAATCTGTACCTTGCGAAAAAGAACAACGATAATCGTGACACCCGCCATAAACAGCATGACACAGGCAGAGTAAAACCAGAATTGGGTCATTCGTATAGGCTTCAAAGCTTTATCAAGTGGCATAAAATCAATTAAATACCAGCCGAGCTGGTGAGAGTAAACATAATTGATAATGTACTGGGCTCCGTTAACCGAAACGGTTTCTGTACCAGAGGATGGTTGTAGATATCCGGTTAGTTCCTTCATGATAAGAGGGGTAATGGGATTGGCCTCTTTGCGAGTAATCAATTGTTCGTCCGGGTTATAAAATAACGTCTCATTCTCGCCCTGATGTGAGTTCTCAACTATATCCTCCAGATTGCTGCGCGGGAACTCCAACCGAATAATGATCTGTGGACTGACCTTGTATCTATAATATTTAGCTGTAGCTGCATCATAGTTCCAACCTGATTTCAGTGAATCTACAGAGGGAGTCTTCATATTTAACTCCGAAGAAATGATCCATTGATTCAACAGAACCGAGTAGACCGATATTTTGTTATTCCATCCCTCGGACAGACTTTGCAGATTAACTCTCGCAGCAACATTTTGAATCAACTGTACCTGTTCAAAGGAACTCATCACGTCAATGGATCGCAGCAGGGCAATAGAATTGTCCGTTTCCATGGAGATGGATAACATATTCAGCCGATTTATGCTCTGATCAAGTGAGTTAACAACAAACTGCACGCGATTGAGATTGTTGGTTTCAATATCCTTTTGAACGGTATCCAGACTGGATTGAACCGAGAAGGTATACATGACCAGGACGGCGACAAGCATAATCAGCGTGATGGTCACCATGTTTATAAAGGTCCTGTATTTCTTTTGCAACCCTTAACGCCTCCTGCCAATGATGTAAATTCACCTTATTGTAGGCTGGCATTGGATGAAATACAAGTGATTTGGAATGTAATATAGATGAAGGTTAAGAATGAATTATCTAATGTTGGAAAAGCGTTATTTCGACTGTATAACTGGCACGATATGATGAAGATGAATTAGATGAAGGAGCGCATTTCGCATGAGCTGTAGCAAAATATACCTGTCTCTTTCTGTTGCTTGTTTGATTCTGTTTACCGCCGCTTGCAGTGGTAAAGCACAGGAGCCTAAGCCTGTAAAAACAGGTGTGGTCGTAACAACGGTCAAAATGAATGATCCAACCACGATCTACAAAAATGGCGAAACCGCCGCGGATAATGTTCATATCCGTTGGGCCAGAGAAACGCTTGGCGTGGATATTCGGACCAAATGGAGTGCTCCTGTCGATGACTACGATATGAAGCTTCGATTAATGCTCTCTGCCGACAATACGTTACCTGATGTGTTCTCATCCAATGTCATGGACACGGTCAATGGATTCATGATCTCAGGCAAACTGTTGGACGCTGGACAAGCCTTTGATCGATATGCCTCATCCACCTGGAAAGCGGCTATGGCTGAAGTGCCAGAGGTATGGAAGCCCTTTGAGATTGACGGGAAACGGATGGCGATTCCGATCATTACGGAGCAAGCCTCGCAGTCCGTACTCTGGATTCGCAAGGATTGGCTAGATCATCTGAACCTGAAGGCACCAAGCAATCTCGACGAACTGGAAACGGTAATGAGAGCCTTTACCTATGATGATCCAGACGGTAATGGCATACAGGATACCTACGGTATTGATTTTGCAATCAAGGACCAGTATCTGGCCTCGCCCACAGGAGACATATCCTGGGTGTTTGGTGCGTATGGAGCGATTCCGAGTATATGGAGCAAGAATGCACAAGACAAGCTCGTATACGGAAGTATTCAGCCTCAGATCAAAAGCGCGCTGGCAAAACTGCAAGACTGGAAGAAAAAAGGATATGTGGGCAATAACATAGCTCTGCAAGACTTCAATCAGGTCAATAAAAATATCCTTGATGGCAAAGTTGGCATGGTGGCTGGTCCACGCTGGTTTGGAGATTATCCGCTGCAACAACTTAATGAAAAGGATCCGAAGGCTGAGTTTGTACCTTATCCGATTCCTGCAGGAATGGACGGAACCACAGCGAGATTCAAAGGAAATTCATACAGCGGGGCCATAATGATCAGCGCTGACATTTCTGAAGAAGCCGTGCAGGCTTTTTTCAAGTATCAGAACTATCTGTATGAGGCTACTGTGACGGATAATCCGTTGTATCTAAGTGCTTATCAGAATGGATATGATTATGTATTGAACCCGGATGGTTCCGTGGATAGTGACAGCCGCGTTATTCCTGGGGGGAAAGTGTTAACGTTTAAATATACCCTCATGGGACAATATGCGAGTTACCCTTCCCGATTCAGAGCAGCACTTCTGAGAATGGGCAAGGGAGAAGAGCTCAGCTCGCATGATAGCGCCATTTTGTACAGTATGGGAATTGACCCTAAGGATGAGAAGCAGTATGCCACTATGAAGGCAAACGTTGTAGAGACCAGGCAGCGGCAGATTGATCGAGTCAATCTGTTTCAGGGGCCCCCGACAAAAACAATGCAAGCTCGAAACACTTATTTGCAAAAATTGGAACTGGACACCTTTAACTCCATTATTTATGGAGAGGAGCCACTCACCATTTTTGATGAGTTCGTGAAAAAATGGATGGATTCAGGTGGAAAGCAGATCACGAAAGAAGTGAATGAATGGTACCAATCGGCACAGACTCAGCCTTAAAACAGGATGGTTAAACGTTCCGAAAGGTAATCGACAGCGGGAGGTTTCATCAATGAACATTACTCATATGAAAACAAATCACATCACTAATCCGCTCGGTTTTGCGGTAATCAAGCCAACCTTTTCGTATACCGTTACGGATACGACAGCAACAACGCAGATCGCCGCACAGGTAGAAATTTCACTAAATGAATCCTTTACAGAGCTTGTATTTGATAGCGGAATAACAGAGGATATGGATTCGCTCGCGTATTCGCCGGATCTGGAATTGGCTGCACGGACACGTTACTTCTGGAGAGTTCGAGTATGGAACGAGCTTGGAGAAAAGGCGACCAGTGAAGCGGCTTGGTTTGAAACAGCGAAGCAGGATGAGCCATGGACAGCAAAATGGATTACACCTGAGCTGGAACCGACGATTCATCCAGTCCTCCAAAAAACGTTCGAAGTCAAAGGTCCCATCGCCAAAGCACGGGCGTACATCTGTGGTTTGGGCGTATACGAATTGGAACTAAACGGAGTCAAGGCTGGGGATGAGTACTTGGCCCCTCATTATAATGCCTATCACAAGTGGCTTCAGTATCAAACCTACGATATTACCGACCTGCTGCAAGAAGGGGCCAACGCAATAGATGTTCGTTTAGGGAATGGTTGGTATAAGGGACGGTTTGGTTTTGAAGGAGATACCACTGCCAATTTGTATGGTGATCATTTTGCATTGCTGTCCGAGCTGGTGATTACGTATGCGGATGGAACAGAAGACGTTGTTCCATCAGATCTGTCCTGGCATGCCATCCGCTCGAATGTCTTGGACGGAAACATCTATGACGGAGAAATCTATGATGCCACGCTGGAAGCGAACGAGACTTTCCCCGTTCGGGAAAGTGATCTGGGCTATGAGCGCCTGCAAGCAAGAAAAAGTCTCCCGGTCGTGATCAAGGAAACCTTAAAGCCGATCGAAATTTTAACCACGCCTGCTGGCGAAACGGTCATTGATATGGGCCAAAATATGGTAGGCTGGCTACAATTCCGTACTACGGCATCAAGCGGAACGGTCATTCATCTGCAATATGGCGAAGTGTTGCAGGAAGGTAATTTCTACCGGGAGAACCTTCGCTCGGCTAAGGCGGAGTACATCTATACAGCAAACGGTGAAGAAGCTATTGTGCGTCCGTATTTCACATTTTACGGGTTCCGATATGTTAAGGTTGAAGGCTGGGTAGGTGAACTGGATCTAAATGACTTTACAGGCTGTGTGGTTTACTCGGATATGGAGCGCACGGGATATCTGGAAACTAGTCATGCTGGCGTGAATCGTTTGTTCGAAAATGCACTATGGGGGCAAAAGGGAAATTTCCTAGATACCCCTACCGATTGTCCACAGCGCGATGAGCGCATGGGCTGGACAGGGGATGCACAGGTATTCTCCGGTACAGCAAATTATAATATGGACACGTATGCCTTTTTTAACAAGTATGGATATGATCTATGGATGGAACAGGAGGATCGGAACGGTATGGTTCCGATGGTCATTCCGGTTGGACGTGTGCAGGGCGGAGGGTCCAGCGCATGGGGAGATGCGGCAACCATTATTCCTTGGAATACGTACCTGCATTCCGGGGACCAGTCCATTCTGGAGCAGCAGTTTGACAGCATGAAGGCATGGGTAGATTATATCAAGCATTCAGATGACGAATCCGGTGGTACACGTTTGTGGACGGTAGGTTTTCACTTTGGTGACTGGCTTGCGCTAGATGGGGATGATCCGAACTCTCCGATGGGGGGAACAGATAATTACTTTATTGCCTCAGCCTACTATGCCTATTCTTCAGATATCGTAGCCAAGGCTGCCAAGGTACTTGGACATCATGATCTTGCCGCATCCTATGAGCAGTTGGCGCAAGAGGTTAGAGCTGCAATTCTGAAGGAATACTTTACTGCAAATGGACGTCTGGCAGTAGATACACAGACCGCATACGCTGTAGCGTTGTATATGGATCTCGTTCCTGAGCAACATAAGGCACGGACTACAGAAGCTATTCGCTTGCGTGTACGAAAAGATCAAAATCATCTGAGAACCGGCTTTGTAGGTACGCCTTATTTAAACCGAGTGCTGTCAGCGCATGGCAGCAATGATATCGCCTATACACTTCTGCTCAATGATGATTATCCAAGCTGGTTATATGCGGTCAATATGGGAGCAACAACAATCTGGGAGCGTTGGAACTCCATTTTGCCAGATGGTACAATCAGTGAAAATGGTATGAACTCGCTCAATCACTATGCCTACGGTGCTGTTGTTGAATGGATGTATCGTCATATGGCGGGGATCAATCCAGTAGAGGATCGGCCTGGCTTCCGCCATGCACTGCTGGCACCGATGCCTGATTTCAGAATCCAGTGGACCAAAGCCCGCATTGACACCACAGCAGGAACTTATCGCAGTGAATGGAAATTTGACGAAGCAGGCAGGCTGTATTTAAGCTTCTCTGTTCCGTTTAATGCAACAGCAACGATCAAGCTGCCACGTGCCGTGGTTGATCAGGTGATGATAAACGGAATTACACTTTCGGATGCAGGTCTGACTGTTGTTCAGGGTGAAGATGAAGTGATCATCGAAGTGGTGAGTGGCACGTATGATTTCAGCTATGTACCGTCCGTGCCATACAAACAAACGTTAAGCACCCGTACACCTCTGAATGTACTGCTTCGTAACGAGCATAGCCGGAGTATGCTGCACGAGCTTTCACCGGTGCTGGCTTCGTTGGACCCGGGGACAATTGGCCCAATGGGGGAAGCAAGCCTGCGTGAGCTATCCAGCTATCCTTCGTTCAGTACCCCAGAGGAAGAACTCGACCAGCTCGATCTCAAGCTGGAGACCATTCAACTCGTTTAGAGAAATCATTGTTCGTTGATACAAAACAGGATAGCGTTCTTTAAATGCAAATCATCTCATACCGATGCACACAAGTTGATCTTGTGTGCATTTTTGATTAGCAAAAAATGAGTATTTTATCAAAATTTGAAAGCTGAATGGTGAAATGATAGAATTCATATTGTATTGATACCTACTCTATCATTCAGGAGGCGTTACGATGTTTACAAACGAGAGCAAAAACGATCCCAAGTCCAAAGTTGATTTTATGGATAAAGCGTTTATCCAAAATCCGTTTCCGGTATATGAACAGTTACGTAAAGAAGATCCGGTACACCGTTTTCTTCTGCCAAGCGGCCACTTTGCCTGGTTAGTGTCTGGCTACGATGACGCTTCTGCCATTTTGCAGGACAACAAACGCTTTGTAACCAACTCTCCCTACATGGGAGAAGCTGACGGCTCAGTTCCACCGCATCAGGAGATCATCTCTCGCAACTTGCTTAGTGTAACGCCAGAGGACCATCGTCGGTTGAGAAGGTTGATCCAGAAGGCCTTTACACCACGTATGATTGAACGCCTCCGTGGTCGCATCCATGAAATCAGTGAAGATTTGCTTGATGGTGTACTCGCCACAGGTAAAAGAGAAATGAATTTGATCGAGGACTACGCCTTCCCTCTTCCAATCATTGTAATCTGCGAGATGTTAGGGGTTCCCCATGATGATCAGGAGCAGTTCCGTGAATGGTCCAATACAATTATGGAAGGCTTCAATAGCCCCGAAATGAGTGAACAGAGTGATCAAGTCATGCGTGCCTTTGTCGAGTATCTGCAGAAGCTCATTACAGAACGAAGACAATCTCTTCAGGAAGACCTGATTAGCGACCTCATCATTGTAGAAGAGGAAGGGGACATATTGTCCGAACAGGAATTGTATGCCCTTGTTTTTGTCCTGATCATTGCAGGACATGAAACCACAGTCAATCTGATTGGCAACGGTATACTGGCCTTGCTCGAAAATCCGGAGCAGAAGCGCTTGCTGCTGGAGAAGCCAGACATGATTGGACCGGCCATTGAAGAGATCTTGCGATATAACGGGCCTGCTGAGGTGAGTAATATTCGCTGGGCTACAGAGGATGTTGAATTCGGGGGCAAGCACATCCGTAAGGGCGACATGCTCTTTGTTTCCTTTTCCTCAGCGAACCGGGATGAGAATCAGTTCGCTGACCCGGATGCATTTGATATCACACGGAAGGTCAATCATCATATTGCCTTTGGTAAAGGTGTTCATTTTTGCCTTGGAGCCCCGCTCGCCAGACTTGAAGGAGAGATCGCTATTAACGCATTGCTTCGTAAAATGCCGGATATTCAATTTAAGACACAGCCTGATTCACTGGAATGGCGTCCAGGCATGATTATTCGCGGACTGTACGATTTTCCGGTTTCCTTTTAATCCAATTACAATATCATTTGTTATAAAACAGGATAGCCTTACTTAACCGCGATTTCGCGGTTTTTTCTTTGTCTTCGACTAGCAATAGGCTTGAATTACGCTACACGATCTTTGTATCGCGTTATAGTCGATCGTCTCCCTTGAAATCTACAATAGACGTATCCTTTTAGCCCTGCCAATTCACTGAGTTAAGGAGACAGATTTTAAATGAAAATACATTCGGTTAATCTGAGCAATACCAACGTCACATTGACTGCCTACCTGCTGGATTCTTCACCCGAGATGCCAAATATTAAAAAGCGGCCAGCGGTACTTGTGCTTCCAGGTGGAGGGTATAGAGCTTGTTCGGATCGAGAAGCTGAACCCGTCGCTATGGCATTTTTGGCTGAAGGTTATCAAGTCTTTATCCTGCGATATTCACTTAATCAGCACGCTGGATTTCCAAGGCCATTGAACGATGCCGAGGAAGCGTTGACTCTCATACGGGCCAACAGTGCGGACTGGAGCATTGATCCTCAAAAAGTAGCGGTATGTGGCTTCTCCGCAGGGGGCCATCTTGCTGCCGCATTGGGGACGATGGGTTCTACTCGGCCTAATGCGATGATTCTTGGTTATCCTTGTATTCTGGAGGAGATGAGTGATATTTTCCCTGCGCCCGTTCCAGGCGTTGATCAGGAGGTGGACGAGCTTACACCACCAGCGTTCCTATTCCATACGTTTGACGACAGACGTGTACCTGTACAGAATTCCCTTGCGTTTGCCGATGCGCTTAACCGCAAGAATATTCCATTTGAAATGCATATTTTCCCTACAGGTACCCATGGACTGTCCCTTGCCCGTCCACTAACTTCCTCGGGTCTTCAAAGTATGGTTGAGCCTGCCGTCGCCCAGTGGTTTGGTCTGTGTACACGCTGGATCAGCAGTGTATTTGGTGAATTTCCCTCTTCTATTGAGCATGTTCTCGATGAAGAGGTCCACGAGTACAGTCTCGATGTGAAGCTGGGTCTTCTATGGAACAACGAGCAATGTAAAAAGCTGATTCTTGCCGCTATTCCTGAACTCGGGGAAACTCCACATCCTGATGCGATGGGAGTGCCACTTCGCACGATTTTAAGTTATGGCGGGGACCTGCTGACTGAGGAAGAGCAGAAGCAGCTTAACGATGCGCTAAAGACTATTTCGGTGACATAACCTGAAGGCAACACAGCAGAAGCAGGATGACCCTTTAACCATTTTCGGATTCGTTCCAAATCTATTAAAACGACGAATTGCAAAAATTGAGATGGAATGATAGTATTTATATCTATGTAATAGTATAACTATCAAAATAAAAATTCGGAGGAAACAACCATGACAACTTACAATGAAAACATTAAAATTTCGGAACTATTGAATAATGAAGAAGCAACAGCATTGCTTACCAAACATCTGCCTGAATTCATTAACGAGCCATCATTCAAAATGGCTTCCCATTTTACGCTGGATCAACTCGCAGCCATTCCACAGGTCGATCTCCCAGAAGACATTTTATCCGCACTGAAAGCGGATCTGGCTAACGTAACCTTTGAATCCGCAGAGGCTCCTAAAGCGAGCAAAGCTATGAAATCCAAATCCGATTCGCTTGCAGGTAAAGTGATTACCATCACAGGCGCTGGCAGCGGTATTGGCCGAGCAAGTGCAGTGTTGATGGCAGCGAGAGGAGCCAAGCTTGTTCTGGTGGATTACAATGTAACAACAGGGGAAGAGACACTTGAGCTTGTGAAGGAGCAGGATGGCGAGGCCATCTTTGTTCAAGCCGATGTATCCAAGGAAGAGGATGTAGAAAACTATATTCAAAAAGCAGTTGAAACGTTTGGCAAAATCGATGTCGCGTTTAACAATGCAGGTATCATTCAGAAGTTCCAACCGTTTCATGAGACGTCTCTAAACGATTTCTCACGAATCATCGACGTTAACCTGAAAGGGATCTTTCTGGGGATGAAACATGCGCTCAACGTGATGGTTCAACAAGGCTATGGCCATGTGATTAATACAGCATCAACAACAGCACTGCGTGCTGAGCACAGTCTGGCCGCTTATACAGCGAGTAAACACGGTGTTGCCGGATTGACAAAAGCCGCAGCGATTGAGTACGTCAGAAAAGGCATTCGTGTAAATGCCATCTGCCCTGGGGGTGTAGCCACTACGCTGACCGCAGCTGTTCCACAAATGTTGCAAGAGAGCGACTACATGCCTGAAGAATTCCCGAATATGAGAATTGGGCGTTTTGCAGAGCCGGAGGAGCTTGCTGAACTCGTAGCATTCTTGGCATCGGACGGCTCCAGTTATATGACAGGCTCCATCATTGTAGCAGACGGTGGATTGACACTTTAAGGATTAACAACAAGTCTTTCAATCATGTTTCTAGCGATTTTAAAGCAGATTCCTGGTCTATTTCGTTTCATTTTATTCATAAGAATCGTGCATAAAATATAAAGACAAAAAAACTGATTCAGCATACCTGAATCAGTTTTTTTGTCGTTCAAACAGCAGCAATACTTTCTATTTGGATTGCGTTATTTGATCTTAACAATGCGCTATATCTGTTATATGTGCCAGGACATAAAATGAAAGTATAGAAGAGGAAGAGAAATTCAACATGAAGAGTAACGGAGGCGAGTGTTATGGGAGTTGCAGTGAATGAGAAGCATATTAAAGTAGATAATACGCCGACTCAGCCACCCCGGGAAATACCAACGAGAAAGTTAATTGGTGATTCAATGGGACAGTTCGGGTTAAACATTTCAAGTGGATTGTTGGGTTTGATCACGTATTATTACACGGATGTCGTTGGTGTATCTGCCGCGGTAGTCGGTACAGTAATGCTGCTGACCAAAGTTTTGGATGCGTTTGCAGACATCGGTATGGGTGTACTGGTGGATCGAACCAAAACCAAATATGGGCAAGCCCGTCCCTGGTTGTTATGGATGACCATTCCAATGTTCATCTCATTATTCTTAATGTTTTCCGTGCCGGATATAAGTTCCACAGGCAAAATTATATATGCGATTATTACAAATCTTGTGTTCTACATTTTGGTGTTCACTCCAACCTCGATTCCATATACCAGCTTGATGGCGTTAACAACGCGTAACAGTTACGAGCGCTCCTTAATGGGTATCATCCGTTCAAGCAGCGGGTATCTGGCAGGTATGGTTGTTGCCGTTGCATTTGTTCCAGTCGTTACAACCATGGGGAATAGCAGAAGTGACTGGACGTTGCTCGCAGCCATTTTTGCTGGTGTTGCAGCAATCGGGATCTTCATTGCATTCCTGTCCAATAAAGAAAAGTACAATAATGTTCAACTGGACGAACTTGGCATGTTTCAGGATAAAACGCCGATTCGTGAAGGACTGAAATTGCTTTTTGCCAATAAATACTGGGTGTACATGTTCTTCGTAATGGCTCTCGCCAACATTTTGTTTGCTCTGGGTGTAGCAGCAGGAAGTTATTATGCCAAGTACATTTGGGGTAATGTCAGCCTGATCGGCATCATGGGCGCTATTGGCTTGATTCCCGTGATTATCGGATTTGCCTTATCCGGACCATTCATTAAACGTTACGGCAAGCGTACCACGGCCCTTGGCGGTATTGTAATTGGACTCCTCGGAGCAACCGTTCGGTTAGTCGCTCCTGAGAGCATTACTTTGGGTCTGATCTGTTCTATCTTCCAAACGCTTGGTACAATTCCGCTCATGGCAGTAGGTGGAGCAATGGTCACAGACACGATTGAATACGGTGAATGGAAATTTAACAAAAGACTCGTTGGTTTAACGAATAGTGTAATCGGTTTCGGTTCAAAAGTAGGCACAGCCATTGGTACAGCCATGATTGGATGGTTCCTCGCATTAGGAGGATATGTTGAACAAGCCACAACCCAAGGAGAAGGTGCCAAGCAGGCCATCATTGCGTTGAATATATACGTCCCGATTGTTGTATTCATTCTTCTTGCAGTATTCCTTTATAAAAACAAGCTGGACAAGGAATATCCAACTATTATTAGAGAGCTTGAAGATAGAAGAAAGGCATAATAACATAAAGGTGCCCTTACACACAGCCAATCGCTTGTGTGTAAGGGCACTTTTAAGTTGATACAATTAGTTCAAGAAAGCTTGGGTGTTAAGATGGCCGGCAGGTTTTGAAGAGTCTGTGTACCCGGGTAGAGCTGGCTTGCCGCTTCAAATTTGATTTTTGCAGTAATATTGGAAAAGTGATTCGTGAACCCTCTCAGCACCAGTTGGCCCTCTAGCCTGGCCAATGGAGCGCCCAGACAAAAGTGAGGTCCTTTGCCAAAGGAGAGATGACGATTGCTGTTGGGACGGTAGATATCAAAGCGGGAAGGTTCGGGAAAATGTCTAGGGTCATTGTTGGCTGCACCCAGCCAGGTTAATATAACGTCTCCTTTTTTCATAGGCACGCCCAGGATGTCTGTATCCTCTACTACCACACGATCAAGTGTCGTTGGAAAACGGTACCTTAACGATTCTTCAACAGTATTCTCTATCAGTTCTGGATCTGCGGCAATATCCTGATAGATTCCGGGTTGATCATACATAAAACTGTAGAATAGGCTGTTTATCATATTGGTTGTAGTTTCGTTCCCAGCAGCAAGCAGGCCCAAGCTAAAGGTAACAACCTCTTCATCGGTCAGTTGATCCCCATCCAGCTCGGCAAGTGTGAGATCGGAAATAATGTCCTCGGCAGGATGCTTTCTCTTCTGCTGAACAATGGGGAGCAAAAATTCGTTAAATTCCTGCATAGCCGCATACTTCGCATTCATCTGCTCCTGCTCATTACCTGCAGCATTGGGGAAAAATAACATGTCAGACCAGGCTTTGATCTGTGCCCGGTGTTGCCTCTCCACCCCAAGCAGATCGGCAATGACAGTAACAGGAAGTGGGACCCCAAGGTCTCGAACGATGTCCACATCATCTTTTGCCTTCATCTCAAGCATTAACTCATCAACGATAGCCGCGATTTGAGGCTCCCAGGTTTTTAACTGACGTGGGGTGAAGGCGCTAGAGACTAACTTTCTAATATCACGTTGAACAGGAGGATCGACAGAATTGATGTCCACTCGGGTAACTACCGGTGGAACCGGGGATACACTCCGTTTTCGTACACTAGAGAACCGTTTCCAGTCTGTTAGAACGGAATTGACATCATCATAACGATACAGATTCCATACCTGCTGCTCCTCGTCAAAATAGATGGGATGATTCTCCAGCATGTCCTCATAGTAAGCATATGGATTCCAAAGCTCTTCAGGTGTCTCTAAATTAGATACCTTATGAATAACGATCGATCTGTTATTAGCCCGCATGTCTCCTCGCCATCCTTTAATGTAGATTGGAAATCACAAAATAATGATAGTCAACCTATCATTATTTAATTTAAACTTACCATAACCATACTTATTTAGCAATTAAATGAAATGTTTTGATAAATATCAATTATTTAGGGCTATTTATAGCCGCAAATAGAGAACCATTTTCATATCAAAATGCAGAAAAATGTCGAATAAAGTGATTGCTAACTAATTTATTGTGTGATATTATGATCCAGTAAACGTTTACATCAAAAGCGAATTGAATATTAGCAGTGTTTGGCTGTTACTGGTAAAGCAGGCATGACCAAAATGATTTTGCATTTTCCTTATGTGAGTAGGGGAAGCATATCGTTTTGGTCTTTTTTTATATCCAAATTCAGAAATGAGGCAAACGTATGGATTATCGCAAATTGGGACAAGAGATTACGGAGTTGGTTGGAAAAAAAGACAACATCGCCCGGCTTACGCACTGCGCAACCCGACTGCGGTTCGAACTGCGCGACATCTCCAAAGCAGAGACAGAAAAGCTTAAAGCACTTCCAGGTGTCATTACCGTTGTGAATAATGGCGGGCAATACCAGGTTGTCGTGGGCAATGAGGTGCAACAGGTCTATCGTGTTATCACTCAACAGATGGGTTCTGCAACCCGAAGTGCGGACTCCAAATCGGCTTCTGGCAAAAATAACGGACCAAAACAAAAACAGAGCTGGATCTCCAGATTCATCAGCGTAATCTCAACGACATTTACTCCGGTCATTCCGGCAATCATTGGCGCGGGTATGATCAAAGCGATATTAGCCGTGCTTGTGCTGACAGGCCTTGTAACGACGGAAAGCCAAAACTACTATATCCTTAATACCATTGCGGACGCGGCTTTTTATTTCATGCCTATTCTGTTGGCTTATGGAGCTTCCATTAAGTTTGAAACAAGTCCCATTCTGGCGATGACGGTTGCTGGCGTATTGTTACACCCAGGATGGAGCGCACTGATGGCGGAAGGAAAAGACGTGTTTTTCATCGGTGTTCCGGTTCGATTAACTGACTATGCAGGCTCCGTCTTGCCGATTATTATTGTTGTTTGGCTCATGTCTTACATTGAACGTTTTGCCGATCGGGTATCGCCTTCCATGATCAAATTTTTCACGAAACCAATGATTGTACTATTGATTACAGCACCACTTGCATTGGTGGCGATTGGACCTTTCGGAACGTACCTGAATGATCTGGTTGCCATGGGTGCAGAAACGATTAATGCCAGAGCCAGTTGGCTGATTCCTTTATTAATGGGAACTTTGCAACCCTTCCTGATCGTAACAGGCACTGCATGGGCGATGACGCCGATTGCAACTAGCCAACTAACCAAAAATGGATATGAAATGATCAACGGTCCGGGAATGCTCGCGTCCAATATTGCTCAAGGTGGGGCCACCCTTGCTGTAGCATTGAAAACAAAAAACAAAAAACTGAAACAGCTCGCTGCTTCATCCGGTTTCACCGCCGTACTGGGCATCACGGAACCATCCTTGTACGGTGTAACTTTGAAACTGAAGAAACCCTTAATTGCCGCAATGATTGGTGGTGGTGTAGCAGGGATATATGCTGGTCTGACTGGATTAGTACGTTATGCCTTCGTTTCTCCGGGTCTTGCCGCGTTACCTGCATTCATTGGCAGCAATCCGATGAACATCGTTCATGCCATTGTGACTTGTCTGATCGCTTTTATCGTTACCTTTGCTCTGACATGGATCATTGGTTTTGAGGATCCAGTGGACGATGAAGAAGAAGGAAATACCAATGTTAACGATGACAAGACAATTTCCGGGCAGCCTGTTCAAGACAACAGCACTGACACTAAGTCTTCTACAACAACAAATGCAAATGGGCCGAGCCAAAATGAATTACGCCCACTTACAATCGCCAGCCCGATGCAAGGAGAATTAGTCCACCTTGACCGTGTACCAGACGATGTCTTCTCTTTGGGATTACTGGGTAAAGGCGCTGCAATCATTCCTTCAAAAGGAGAACTGTATGCACCAATCGCAGGTGAAGTTACGGCTTTCATGGACTCCAAACATGCGGTCAAATTAAACGGTTATGATGGAGAAGAGGTGCTCATTCATATTGGAGTGGATACCGTCAACCTGAAGGGGCGACATTTCGACTCTTCCATTAAAGTAGGGGATCGGGTACAACAGGGTGACTTGTTGATCCGCTTTGATATCGATGCCATCAAGGCGGAAGGGTATGAAGTCATAACCCCGATCATTATCGCCAATTCGGATCGTTTCCCGGACATTAAGCTGGAGAAACAGAGCCCTGTGGAGGTTGGGGCGACGATTATCCACCTTTCGTAACAACCGTAATATGGTCCGTCACATATCTTGATCAACATTTAAAATGAAGGAGTGTTTGAGATGTTATATCAACACATCAAACCATTCCCCAATGAATTTCTGTGGGGAGGCTCTACCTCGGCCTATCAAGTGGAGGGAGCCTGGAACAAAGATGGCAAAGGCCTGTCCGTCATCGATATGTGTGATCATCCGGCTGGAACCGCCGATTTCACAGTAGCGAGCGACCACTATCACCGCTTCAGAGAAGACGTAAAGCTTTTTGCAGAGCTGGGCCTCAAAGCATATCGTTTTTCAATTGCATGGACTCGAATCTTGCCTTCAGGCACAGGGGCTGTTAATGAGAAGGGACTCGATTTTTATCACCAATTAATTGACGAATTGCTGCTCCATGGTATTGAACCCATTGTGACCATGTACCATTTCGACTTACCCTACGAGCTTGAGAAAACCGGAGGATGGAACAACCGGGGGACGATCGATGCCTTCGTCGAGTATGGGCGTATCTTGTTTGAGCATTACGGGCATAAAGTGAAATATTGGTTGACCATTAATGAGCAAAATACGATGATTCTCCATCCCGGTGCTATTGGTACACCGAAGGGCGGACGTTTGCCTTCCAGTAAGGAACTGTATCAGCAAAATCATCACATGTTTGTAGCTCAAGGCAGAACGATGCGACTATTTCATGATATGCTCCCGCAAGGCAAGATTGGTCCTGCATTAAACATGACATCCATGTACCAGGCAACCTCCAGACCAGCCGATGCAATCGCTGCTCATAACTGGGAGACGATTCGTGGATGGGGTTTTCTCGACTTATCGGTGTGGGGACGGTATAATCCATTATTCTGGAGTTATTTACAGGAACGCGGCATCGAGCCGGTTATTGAGCAGGGTGACATGGAAGATATCCAGTCTGGCCGCCCCGATCTGATAGCAATCAACTACTACTCGACGGCAACCATTGCCGCCAGTATGGGTGATGCGTCGGATGTTACAGCTCGTGCGGGTGATCAGCAAATTATGCTTGGCGAGCAGGGAGTATACCGGGCCGCGGAGAATCCTTATACGGAAAAAACGAAATATGGCTGGGTCATTGACCCGGTTGGCCTAAGGCTGACATTGCGTAAGGTATGTGAACGATATGGTCTCCCGATTTTAATTACGGAAAATGGTATAGGAGCCCCAGATGTACTGGAGGCAGATTACACCATTAACGATACGTACCGGATTGATTTTATCGAGAAACATCTGGAACAGATCAGACTGGCTCTAACGGATGGAGTAGATGTGATTGGTTATTGCCCTTGGTCCGTTATTGACGTGGTAAGCACACATCAGGGGTATGGGAAACGTTATGGAATGATCTATGTAAACCGCGGTGAACAGGATCTGAAAGACTTGAAGCGTTTGAAGAAGAAAAGCTTCTCGTGGTATCAAGAGGTCATTAAACAGAATGGCAGATGTATCGGAAATTCGGATCAGGCGGTCACGAAAGAATAAAGGATCGTGATGAATTCATGAGAGTAATCAAAATATTAAATAACAGCTTGCTTCTGACCAAAGATGAACAAGGACAAGAGATGATTGTCATGGGAAAAGGGTTGGCATTCAAAGGCAAAGTCGGCGAGCGACTCGATGAGGAGCATATCCAGAAACGATTCATTCTGCAAAATAATCCGTCTGCCCTGGCTTACGTACGAACCATCGAAAACATGCCAGAAAAACATGTGAATGTCATAAACAAACTGATTACCAATGCAAAAGAAAAGCTGTCTCTTGACGACCAAATCTTCTTTACGCTTATGGATCACTTGTCGTTTGCCATTGAACGATGGAAAAAAGGTGTAGCATTACAGAATCGCATGTTATGGGAGATACAGAGGTTTCATCCTGTCGAATTCGAACTGGGCCTTGAAGCCGTTCAGATGCTGAATTTAGAATTGGGTATTGAACTGCCGGAAGAAGAAGCAGGGAATATCGCTTTTCATTTCGTGAATGCCCAAACGCATGAACAGAATATGGAGCGCACGATGCAATCCGTTAAGATGTTAAAAGATATTTTTAACCTGATTCAATACACCTTTGATATGCAATTGAACAAAAATTCTATCCATTATGTGAGACTTGTCACACATCTGCAATTCTTCATCCAGCGTTTACAAGAAGGGCGTCTGGGCAATTCGACGAAAGATTTTATATTTCAACACATGGTGAAGGAGCATCCGCTTGAATACAAATGCGCGGAGATGATCAAAACCTACGTGCAGAATATGCTGGACATCTCCATATCAAACGAGGAATTATTATATTTGATGATTCACATTGCACGAATTGTGCAGGAGGAACAGGGTGACGAGGGACGATTATAAAACAAAGTTAAAGTTATATTCCCTTATTTTTGGGGAAAGCGATTCTTTGAATATCTGACGCCCTTGATTTCCAGCATGTTTATATGCCTGTTAGCAGACAGGAAAAAAGATACTTTTTAACTATGACCGTTTTCTCGTATTTTATCGGGAAGCGGTCTTTTATTTTTGCAAATATGTAGCGGCTTTTTTGATATTCCACGCGAACGAACTCCAGCTTCCTAAACTCACATGAGATTACCAAATGATAACTTTTTATTATAATTATTGGGAATTTTTTATATGTAAGCGCTATCGAAAGAACTATAATCTATTTATCTGGATGTTAATCCGTTCAGAAATACTTAGACCAAATCATGAGGAGGAAATGTATGAAACGGTTACGTCAATGGAATATTACAGCCTTGGTTCTTGTGCTCGTACTCGCCATGCTTCCATTTTCGAATGTCTTACATGCAGCCAAGGCAGTTACGGAAGTGGAGGGAAGTCATTTGAGCACAAACTTTGAAGACGGTACACTTCAGGGATGGACTCCACGTGTCGGTAGTGAAAATCTTACAGTGACACAGCAGGAAGCACACGAAGGTCAGTCCAGTATGCTGGTCGCCAACCGTGAGCGTTCCTATCATGGACCGATGTTATCCATGAAGGATCTGCTTGAGCGTAACCAAGAGTATGAAATTACGGCATATGTAAGACTTACCCAGGAGCCCACCACGGATCAAACACTACAGCTCACCACATATAAAAAAACAACGGGCGAAAGCTGGAACCCGATCGGTAGCGTGAAGATTACCAAAGCAGAATGGAATACATGGCACAAGATCACCGGAAAATTTCAGTATAGCGATGATCCTACTGAATTGAATTTGTTCATCGAAACACCCTACATCTCTGAAGATAGCGTAGATACGTTATCGTTTTACGTGGATGATGTATCTTTTACTTTGGCCGAGCAACTGGAGATAGAAGAAGGGATTCTGTCTCTGGAGGACCTGTATCAAGATGATTTCCCCATTGGTGCAGCGGTGTATCGCTGGCAGTTGGAAGGCGCATATGGACAACTGCTCACCAAACACTTTAACAGCTTGACCGCAACCTATGAGATGAAACCGAAGTACATGTCTCCTTCCGAAGGTGTTTATGAGTTCGAGGCAGCCGATGAATATGTTCAGTTCGCCGAGGAGCATGGTATGGGTGTACGCGCACATGCGCTGTTGTGGCATATTGATGCAGCAGAGTGGATGTTCAAGGATCCTCAGGGTAACCCTGCGAGTCGAGAATTACTACTTGCCCGGATTCAGGATTACGTTGAAACCGTCATGACCCGATACAAAGGTAAGATCTATGCATGGGATGTGGTAAACGAGGCGATTGCGGATAGCAATGGTGATGCCAACGGTTTACGTAAAAGTCCCTTTTATGAACTAATCGGTCCGGATTACATTGAGAAAACCTATGAATTCGCTCGTGCAGCCGATCCGAATGCCAAATTATATTACAACGAATACTTCACGGAAATCCCTGAGAAAAGAGAACATATGTATCAGTTGGTCAAACGACTGAAAGAGAAAGGGCTCATAGATGGTGTGGGTTTGCAATCCCACTATAACCTGGAATCGCCGCCCATCAAGGAAATTGAAAAAACAATCAACATGTTCGTCGAACTTGGATTGGATATTCAGATCACGGAACTGGATGTGGATAGCGGAATTCCATTTGGTGAAGAGATGTCGGATGAAGTTGCGGTAAAACAGGCGTATCGATATAAGGAACTGTTGGATTTGTACAGAAAACACAAAGATCACATTTCTTCAGTTACCTTATGGGGACTCCAAGATGAGAAGTCTTACAACAACCAAGCGATGCTGTTTGATTCAGCCCTGAAGGCCAAAAAAGCATACTGGGGACTTGTGGATGAATCCAGCTTGCCTGTGTTAACACAGAGAGCCGTCTCACTTTCGGGTAAAACGGATATCAAAAAACTGTCACAAGATCCGCTCTGGAACAAAGCGGTGTCTACTCCACTGAAGGGCGACTCTCCGGGATCAGCCAGTTTCCGCACCTTATGGGATCATAGTAACCTGTATATCCTTGTGGATGTTCAGGATGCGAAGGCAGATGTGAATGACAAAGTAGAACTCTTTGTTGATCTTAATAATGGCAAGACCACTTCATATGAAGCAGATGATCGACACGTAATCATTAAGCGGTCGGGCAAAGCTAAGGGCGCAGAGCAGCGTTCATATCGTGTACGCGAGACCAAAGCCGGATATCAGGTTGAATTGTCCATTCCATGGGGTAGTATACAAGCCGGATCAGAATATGAAGCCGGTTTGGATATCCGTGTGACGGATGGCGCTGCAAGTGGGACACAACCTTATAGTCCACTGTACTGGAATGATCGAACACAATCTCAGGAGCAAGATACAAGCAAATACGGCGTGATTCAACTCGCCCCTATGCCCAAATCTGCACAAGCTATGCAAGGGATTGTTCAGATTGATGGGAAGAAAGAAGCCCTATGGAATAAGGCTGTACCATTTGAAGTAAAAAGGTTGAATGAGACCGAAGGTGCAGAGGCAGTGGCTCGCGCAATGTGGTCAGGGGAGTATCTATATCTGCTGATTGACGTCACTGATCCAAACATCATCACAGATAGCATCAACCCATGGGATCAGGATTCGGTTGAGATTTTCCTGGACGAGAATCACCAGCGGACACCGTATTTTCAATATGATGATGCCCAGTTCAGAATCAGTGCAGACAATGTGGCAACCTTTGCAGGCAGTGCTTCACCCGGACGCCTTGTAAGTGCTGTGAAGAAAACGAATAAAGGATACCTCATAGAAGCCAGAATCCAGTTGAATTCACTGACGCCAAAGGCTGGAAATGTCCTCGGTTTCGAGCTTCAAATTAACGACAACCAGGTCGGAGGTAAACAGAACGTAGCCAAGTGGAATGATACGACCAATGAGAGCTGGAGAAACACTTCCCAGTACGGAATACTCACTTTTGTCGGAAAGAACAAACTCGGGCATTAATCCATCGGCAGTAATTGTAAGAGTAGAAACCATCATAACAGTGGATAAAACTCAACCATTGTTATGATGGTTTTCATCGTTTACATACGTCACTCAAGCTGATGAGGTGGGATACAAACTGCCTTGACTATATTTAACAGCCCTTGATATACTAAATGGATGTTATTTTTTCTTTTATGGGAACAAGAAAGTAATCAACTACATACAACCGTTTGCGAGGGAGCCTTAACCGGCTGAGAGGGTGTTAAACCGACCTTACCTGATTTGGATCATGCCAACGTAGGGATGCAACGATGAAACGCTGTACTTGGGTAGCTCATGCGTACCCCTTGTTTTAGTGTATTTGTCTGCGAAACATCCTATGGATGTTTCGTTTTTTTGTTTTTAAATACATACATTATGAATTGGAGGAACACACGTTGACTATTTCAGAGCGACTATATCAGGCAGCACAGCCTGTGTGGAAGGAATGTCTTGAGCATCCCTTTGTTAAAGGGATCGGGGATGGTTCTTTACAGGTTGAACAATTTCGTTATTATTTGCTGCAAGACTACTTGTACCTGTATGATTATGCCCGCGTATTTGCACTAGGTATCGTCAAGTCGCACGACCCCAAATTGATGCAGTTTTTTAGTAAAAACGTAGATAACATCCTGAATGGTGAAATGAAAATTCATCGTTCTTATATGGAGCGATTAGGAATTACAGAGGATGATGTTTTTCAGGTAAAACCTGCACTGAAAAATGCAGCCTATACAAACTATATGCTCTCAGTTTCCCATGCGGGCGGTATAGCAGAAGTACTTGTATCGATTCTGGCCTGCTCGTGGAGCTATGCAGAGATCGGTCAAGTTCTTTCCCAAAAGCCAGGTGCAGCTGATCATCCTTTTTACGGAGAGTGGATCACAGGATATGCTTCCTCTGAATACAACAGCAACAATCAATCCCTTGTGGCGTTAACGGATAAGCTATTAGAAGGCTGTAGCGAGGAAACGTACCAACGAATGGAAGATATTTTCGTGATGTGCAGTCGCTTTGAGCTTGATTTTTGGGAGATGTCATGGAGGCTGGAGCCTTAAGTTCACTGGTCGTTCATTCAATTAGAGAGTACCATATGACGCCACTCATTCAGATTCATTTAAGAATTGCCATCTATGATGATTACATATAAAAAGATTTAACAACAATCATGAGGTGATGGCAATGAGTATATACAAATGGCCTAAATTTATCGGTGTAGCGGTGTTATGTACTGCAATGCTGACGGCATGCAGCTCGACTAATCAAGGAAGTGTGGACTCGGAAAGTAATTCGACTGAAACAGAACAAACGAATACGGATAATCAGAGTAAAACGGAGAATACTGCGCAGACAGTAGGGTATGCCGATCAAATCAACAAAAATGAGGTTATGTCCATTTCGATTGATGTGGATGAAGCGGCATGGAAAGAGATGCTGGATAATGCAAATGAGGAGCAGTACATCTCAGCTAATATTACGATTAACGGAACAACGATTGAAAACGTCGGAATTCGTCCAAAGGGTAACTCCAGCCTTCGACAAGTCGCTAGCGATGATACAACGGATCGATATAGTTTCAAAATCAAATTTGATGAGTATGTTAAGGATCAAACTTGGATGGGGTTGGACAAGCTCGTTGTGAACAACATGATTAGCGACAATAGTTATATGAAGGAATACTTGAGTTATGACATCATGAGTTATATTGGCGTAGATGCACCTTTATTCGCATTCTCCAATATTAGTGTAAATGGAGATACTTGGGGTTTGTACCTGGCTGTTGAAGACATTGACAGCGGATATCTCGCCCGAGCCAAGAATGATGAGGGTGAACTTTACAAGCCGAACAATGATGACAACATGGGGGCAGGAGGAATGGGAGGGCCAGATGGCAATCCTTTTGCACAAGGGTATGGAGATATGCAGCCTCCTACTGAAGGTATGGCGCCACCGGATGGTGCAAGTCCGCCGAATATGAACAGCGGGACAGGGGAAGATGGAGCGAATACACTACCGGAAGCAGGGATTAAGGGTAACCGTGGTCCAGGTGGTATGGATGGAAGCGGCAATGGTGTTTCATTGGTGTATACCGATGACAAATCATCCAGTTACTCCGCCATCTTCGACAATGCTGAGACCAAAACAACAGAGGAAGATTATCAGCGTGTCATTGAATCGCTCAAAAACTTGAGCACAGGTACCGAACTGGAGAAATATGTGGATGTGGACGAAGTTCTGAGATATTTTGCGGCCCACACGGTCGTTGTCAATATGGACAGTTACACGTCCAACATGGGACATAACTATTATCTGTATGAAAACGATGGACAGATCAGCATGTTGCCCTGGGACTACAACATGGCCTTCGGTGGATTTCAAGCTGGCTCTGCATCCGATGTCGTGAATCTGGCAATTGATACCCCGGTATCAGGGGTCAGCCTGGATGAACGTCCAATTTTAGGAAAGCTCCTTGAGGTTCCGGAGTATAAGGCCAAGTATCATGAATATTTGCAGGAGATCGTAGATGGATACTTCGCAGACGGCAAATTTGAAGAAAAAATGCAAAGCCTGAACAACATGATCTCGGAATATGTGAAGCAAGACCCTACAGCTTTTATTACGTATGATAAGTACGAGGAAGCTGTTACAGAATTGACCAAACTTGGCTCTCTGCGTGCAGAAAGTATACAAGGGCAACTGGACGGAGATATCCCTTCCACGACCGAGAAACAAAAAGAGGACTCGGATTCACTGATTGATGCTTCTTCGGTTGACCTGTCCAAACTGGCTGAAAATAATACTCGAGGAGGCATGGGAGGTCGCGGTCGTGAAGCTGCAGAGAGTAATCAGTCTCAGGATGGAAAATAAGTGACTTACGTAAAGCGAACAGATAATCAAGATGAGTTCAGCGATCAGCAAAAGATCGGACATTGAAGTAGACGGATAGCCTGAAATTTAATAAAACCAATGCGTACCGACATTTTGTCGTTCGCATTGGTTTTTTGTTCCTTGGACATTTTCAAAAACACGTAGAAAAAGACGATTAAGGGCCAGGTATTAGAAAAAGTCTGGAACATATTATAGGTAATATCTATTCAAATATGTTAAGGAGGATATCATAAAACCTATGTTACCTATGGAAAAGTATTTCGGCAAGTTAGAACTCGTTCATTCCTTTTACGGGGCTATGCCTACAGGCGTTAGTGTGTCCGAAACCGGGCGTATCTTTATTTGTTTTCCAAAATGGGGAGATGACGTTAGATTTACGGTAGTGGAAATTGTTGAGGGTCAGATGCAACCTTATCCTAATGTAGAAACGAATTTGATCAACCCATTAAATATCAAAATGTCCTTCATCAGTGTCCAAAGTGTTGTTGCAGATGGAAGGGGAACCTTGTGGGTACTGGACACGGCTGCACCAAATTTTTCTGAGCCTATGAAAGGAGGGGCAAAATTAGTCGCTGTAGATTTAAAAACAAATACAATAAAAAAAGTATATACTTTTGCAGAAGATGTGGTCTTGCCGACAACATATCTGAATGATGTCCGATTTGATTTTCGTGTAGGAAAAGCAGGTTTCGCATATATAACGGACTCTTCTTCCAGAGGGCCAGGCGCTATTATCGTTGTAAATTTAGAAAATGGAAATGCGTATAGACGGTTAAATGGAGCAAGCTCGACCTCACCCGATCCATATTTTTTACCGAAAGTGGAAGGTGAAATTTTGATGAATCGAAACGAGGATGGTTCAACATCGCCCTTTCGATTGGCCTCTGATGGTATAGCCATTTCCCCTGATGGAAAAATGTTATTCTATTGTCCATTAACCAGTCGCCAGCTATACTCAATCTCAACAGAAGCCCTGCGAGACAGAACAATACCGGATTTCAATTTAAGTTATCTTGTGCAGTATTGGGGAGAAAAGGGAGCTTCTGATGGAATGATAACGGATGCAAAAGGAAACGTTTATGCTGGAGACTATGAAAACGATAGCATTCGAAAAATATCCCCGAATGGAATCATGGAAACCATCGCGCATGATCCGAGAATTTTATGGCCGGATACTTTTTCTATTGGTCCGGATCAATGTTTATATGTAATTGTGAACCAATTACATAGGCAGGCCAGATTTCATTACGGAAAAGACCTGCGACAAAAACCCTATAGTCTACTACGTATGAAAATAGATGAATTACCTGCTCCTACCTTTTGACATATTGTGTAAGTCGAATCTGCCCTAAGACATCATTAAACAATTGAACAACAAGCTCTGATATAAAAGAGAAGTTCCTTGAAGTGATGGATGAATATCTAGACGAGTATAATAAGGTCGGCAGAGAAGTCGAACGTTTTACAACCTACGAGCAACTATATGCCCATTATATGAATCACTGACCTTACATTCATTTATAAGTCCGCGGAGACGGGACTGTAATTGAAGGTAAAACAACGGTAGAGGTTGCGAAGTCAGCAGGGGATAAAAAGGTTGAAGTTATTAAATGAAGAAGTTAGGTGCAATTCTAGTAGTCCCAATCAGGGGTATTCGAAGCACCTAATGCGAAAGCCAACAGAATTAAAACCAACAGTAGTGGTTGCAACTAAAAAACATTAATCGTTAATTTATTGACCTCAGCTCGCTTTACCGGCTGAGGTTGTTTCATATGCATTGAAAAAAATGCAGATTACCACATGCATTCTCACCGAATAAAAGAATCCTGATCCCGATTTACCCTTATTCTCGAACATGTTGAGGCTTAGTATACACATTGCCGGTCGTATGATTTTTCGATTACAGGACAAGATATTAACCTTATCACCATTTTATTACTTTGATAAAGGAGAAGACCATGGTTGAAAAACACGAGCCTCAAATGAAAAATCATCAAAAGTCTACATGGCTTGATGATTTAAAACAGATATTAAACCATATGGAAGATGCCGAAATCATTGAGCACAAAATAGGTACGAGTGCTTCAGTCCATCTTTTATTTATAAAAACGTTAATAGATCAAGAGCGTTTAAACGAGGCGATTATTCAGCCACTTCATCAATCAGGCGGAAATTCGCTTTCTTCATGCATAATCAATTCTGATGTTTCAGAAGTTATATCGATCGAAGATGCTGGGCAAAAAATAATGCAAGGATATATTCTTCTATACGATTCAGTCAACGATCAATGGCTAGGCATACAGTTGGAAAATCCTCTTGGCCGGGCAATTGAACCTTCCCAAACGGAAACTGTTATATATGGAGCGAAAGATAGCTTCAGCGAACAAATCGATAATAACATTACAATGTTGCGCAGACGTTTGCCTATAACGACATTAAAAACGGAAAGCTTCACTATCGGATCACTGAGTAAAACAAAAGTTGTGTTAATGTACATAGACGGAATAATTAATCCGGAATTTGTTTCCATTGCAAGAGAAAAAATTGAAAGTGTGGATTTCGATCAGTTTTTAGACTCCGCACAGCTTGCAGCTTTTATTGAAGATCATAACCATACGGTCTTTCCCCAGTTTCTACAAACGGATCGGCCGGATGCCTGCGCCTTCGCCTTAGGTGAGGGTAAGCTGACTTTATTAGTCTCCAATTCACCGTTTGCTTTAATTTGTCCCATTACATTATTCCATCTATTCCAATCACCAGAAGACTACTTCCTTCGTTGGCCGGTAGCCAGTTTTTTACGTTTAATGAGGTATGGAAGTTTTATTATTTCTTTGACGATGATTCCTTTTTATGTTGCGTTAACGACATTTCATTACCAAATGGTTCCGCTGCCGATTCTCTTCGTATTATTGGAATCGAGAAGCAAATTGCCCTTTACTCCGTTTGTGGAAGGAATTTTCATGATCGTAACGCTGGAAATCATCAAAGAAGCAAGTTTGCGAATGCCGACCAAAACCAGTCAAACTCTAGGGGTTATCGGTGGTATTGTCATTGGACAAGCGGCTGTTGAGGCAGGCTTTGCAAGTAAAGTATTAATTGTTTTGATGGGTATATCCGCTATTACTTTCTTTTTAGTTCCCAATTATCAAATGACAAAATCCATGGTTCTGTTGCAATTGCTTCTTCTTATCCTTGCATCGTTTCTTGGGCTGCCAGGAATCGTGGTCGGGATAATTGGGATTCTTGCGCATCTCCATGCATTAACGTCATTAGGTCAACCTTATTTAGCGCCGCTTTCACCTTTTTATGGGAAGGATTGGATCGACCTCTTTATTCGCGGGCCTTTGATTTGGATGAAAACGCGTCCGCATAACCTAAAACCACTACAGAAATGGCGACAGGAGAAGATGAAGAAATGAAGACTTTATCCCTATTCAATCAAACTTCCACCCTTGGCGGCATCCATTTTCTTTTATTGGTTAATCGAACGCAAATGCATTATTTTATTTTAATCATGCCGGTTTATTTGGTTCATTCCTATATGGTCTGGGGAATTGTCGCCTTGGGGCTACTGTCCCAACTTAATTTGATGATGTTATCCAAATGGTTTACTTCCAGTTATGCATCGAAAGGCTATCAAGGATTTGTACAGCTTTTTGGGAAACGGGCGGTTCAAGTTTTCGCAATACTTGGTTTTGTGATAATACTGTTAAAAATTTCAATCATCACACTGGGTTATGTTGAAATGCTCCATAATTTTATATATCCATCAATGAATAAAAAGTGGCTGATCCTAGTTATTCTTTCGATCAGTTTATTTGTGGCTTCACATGGTATGGAGAAAACATTGCGTTTTGTCGTTATCGCCTTTCTTTGCGGGGCGTGGATCTTAATCATGTTTATTCCCTTTTTCTTTCCAACGATTGCAAATTACCGCGATTTGTATCCTCTAATCCCCACTGAATGGTCAGGACATTCATGGCAGGGCTTGTTGTTTATTTGGTCGGCATTTTCCGGTCCAGTATATTTGGCCTTTATGGTTCCATGGTTGAGCTCCAATAAAAAAATATCGAAGTATCTTGTCATTGGAAACATGCTGACGATCTTGGAATATTCATTAGTGTTCATTGCTTCGGTATTGTTTTACGGTTCGAACTTCTTAAGCAAGATCAACTTTCCGGTAGTATATATGGGAAGTTACATTCAAACGAGCGGTTTAGAACGAATCGATTACATCCTTATCTCTTTCCAAATGTTTAATTATGTATTTGACATTTCAATTCTTTTGTTGTGTTTATATGGAGCCGCAAGAGTCTTTATGAAAAAAATGAACAAAGGCACAACTCGGATCGGATTATTGTCGAGTTGGTTTGTCATTTTGATAAGTATCTTTATAATGGAGCAATGGTTATGGCAAACGGTTCCGGGTCAAAAGATGTTACTGAACATTCAAATTTGGCTTAGTGCATTCATTTATTTACTGGTTCCTACGATCCTTTTCACTATGGTTAAACGAAAGGAGAGAGTGTAGGTATGGTATCATACAAGCATTATGGTTTATTGGCGATTGTAAGCCTTATGTGGGTGGCCGGTTGTTCTTCTCCATATGTCGAGAGCAATATGATCGAAGAGATCGCCCCGGTAGTTTTCTGGTCTGTTGACAAGGGGACGGAAGGAAAGTTTAAAATCAGCACTTTAGTGCCTCCACTCATCAAAGAAAAAAAACGCTTTCTCTCCAAGGAAGTTGATCTGTTAAAACAGGGAGGCAAGGAGTTTAATTTAATTTATTATCGGGAATTAAAGCAGGGGCAGCTGCGAATGTTATTAATCAATGAGGAACTGGCAACAAAAGAAGGCATTGAAAAGCTGATCAATACGATATTGGTTGATCCCGATATTTCAATGCATGTCTACTTATTGATCGTCAGAGGCGATTTTGATGAATACATAAAAAATCAATTGACGAAGCAAGAAAACCAAGATTATTTTCTTTATCGGATGTTAAAGCATTACGAGCAACATAACCAAGGTGAAATGAGCATTGTCAATATTCATCAATTTATGAAGATGTTATATTCCCCTCTTAAGGATCCGATCCTGCCGGTTTTTCATGCGGATAAAAACAATTTCAATTACGTAGGAACGGCCTTTTTCCAAAATGATAAAGAAGTAATGGTTACTCAAGACGTAAGTGATGAAATTTTTCAACTTCTGGATAACGATCATTTCTTAAAAGTCTTGGCCATTCCAAAGTTATCTATCAGTTTGGGACGTGTTCGATCCAATATTCGCATGAAACTATCAAGTGACTATTCATCCTTATCTTTACATGTGGGATTGAAAGGAAGAATTGAGGAATACCAGGGAGAAAAGAATATTCAAAGCGAGGAACAATTGGAACATTTAATTCATGAGATTGAGGTATACCTTGAGGAACAAACGTCAGAATTATTAAAAAGTATGCAACGGTTGAAAGTGGATCCCTTAGAGGTCGGAACACATTCACTTAAGCCTTTTTCTAAACCAATAACGGAAGAGCAATGGTTGAGATATTGGGAAAATATGAAAATTAATGTTGACTTCGACATCAAAATACAGCCTTTGATTAATGTTGAACGGCTGTCGTGATTTAAAAGATGCCCCCTACATGATCAAATACATCATTGTGGGGGCATCTTTTTGTTCAAATCATGTACAAAGAGAGCTTATTACTGCAGCCCGTGGCGGACAAGCCATTTGGATATCTTTAGAAAATGGAAAGTCTAATGATCTTATCGTCATTAATAACAAAATGATAATTCAATAATAGCGGATCGGGTAGACCCGTCTTATCGTAGGTACCATCCAGCTTGCATGTTAACACAATTTCATCACCTATTTTTTTGGCTTTTGTTGGCTCTAACGTTACATTCGCCGCGAAATGGTTTTGATCACTCCATTCCCGAATCGCCTGTTTGCCATTTCGCTTTTTTCCTTCATCCATCACAACGGCATTTTCTGAAAAACAATCTACAAATACTACTGGGTCTGGCTTGTTAGATGCAGTAATGTATTTGGCAATTACAGACGGTAAATGATTGAGATCCATATTGTTCTCTCCCTTTATTAATTAATTATTAGACGGTAGGGATAGTTCCCCCATCTATGACATATTCACTACCTGTAATAGATGCTGCTCGGTCTGAGACCAGAAATGCGACCAGCTCAGCGACTTCTTCAGGAAATCCTGGCCGACCAATTGGAATACCTCCGAGTGAAGTCATAAGTTGTTCAAGCGCACTTTCTCGACTTCCGGTTTCCGTTGCGATCCGATCAATTAATGCGTCAGCTGCTTCTGTCTGAATAAACCCGGGAGACAACGTATTTATGCGAATTCCTTGTGGGGAAAATTCATTCGATAATCCCTTGCTATAATTAGCCAGCGCGGCTTTGGCAGATGCATAAGCCAGTGTAGTTTCATATAAAGGCAAACGTCTCTGGATGGAAGTGAAATGAAGAATAACGCCTGAATTATTTTCTAACATAAGTGGAATTAAGCCACGATCAAGTCGAACTGCTGCGAGTAAATTCCAATTTAATGTATGAAGCCAATCCTCATCACTCAATACAAGTGCGCCCCCTGGTGGTGTCGTTGATCCACCTACGCAATGGACAATAATATCGATACCTCCAAGTTGCTCTTTTACTGCTGTAATTATTTGCTCTACACCTTCAGGTGTGGCGACATCTGCTTGCACAAATTTGACCGAATTTGGTAAGTCAGTTGATAGGGAACGGGCAGTAGTAAGGACAGTAGCTCCGCCGTTTGCAAGTCTTTTTACAACAGCTTGCCCCATTCCCTTTGTTCCTCCGGTTACGAGCACCTTTTTACCTTCAAATTCCGATACAGAGAACTCAAATTCTTTATGCATAACTATTCCTCCTAGTGATGGTATTCAATATTTAATTTAAAATTGCTCTGTCTCTAAAGCTTGATGTGTTGTTCGAGAGGAGCTAGAACTAATATTACACTTGCTACTTTCATAACGTCCAATTTATTATAATAATAAAAATGATGAATAATATTAATATGTGGAGGGGTGGTTTTAATGGAACTTACACAATTAGAATACTTTATGACCGTTGCACGGCTTGAACATATGACCCTAGCCTCCAAAAAACTTGGTATTACTCAGCCAGCATTAAGTCATGCAATTGCCAAGCTCGAAAACGAAATAGGAGCTCCTTTATTTGAGCGAAATGGACGAAATATAAAGCTGAACCGAAACGGTACCATGTTTTCTAAATGGATTGGTAGAGCCCTACAAAATATTGAAAATGGCCTAAAGGAAATCGAAGAGTGGTCCAATCCGGATACGGGTGTGATTACGTTGTCTTATCTAAACATTCTTGGGGTTGAATTGATCCCAAGTCTAATCCGGAGTTATCAATTGAAGTATCCCAAAGTTCGATTCGAATTGACACAAGGGAACTTAGGGGATATTGATGAACATCTGGAGCAAGGGTTTTCGGATGTTATGATTACATCGAGGGAATCTACTATGGATAATCATCACTGGAAGACTATTCAGAATGTTCCTTTATACATTGTTGTTCCCTCCCAACATCGTTATGCAGATTGTAGCGCTCTTAGTTTGGCAGAGCTGTCTGGCGAGCCATTTATTGGATTGAAAAATAACTGTGGATTAAAAGCAACGATTATATCCCGGTTCCAACATACCGGATTTTTTCTTGCTTCGGCCTATGAAGCGGAGGACCTGATCACTGTAGCCGGTTTTATAAAGTCAGGTTTGGGTGTATCAGTGCTGCCTAAGACGCTGGGTTTAATGTTAGATGAATTGGTCTGGATCCCTATCATTGATGAAGGATGGTACTGGGAAATAGGATTAAAGTGGAGAGATGATCATAATATTTCCCCAGCAGCGAAAAGGTTTATTGAATATGTGGATACTTTACATCTTTGAACACAAGGAAAAAACCCTTTTACAATGATTGGCAGTACGTTATAATACAATCACCAGGTAGATTCCCCAACAAAAAAAGTGAAATATTGTAATATCTTGTTACACTCGGCTCTTCATAGTTCTTTGAGCCGCTTATTACAACAAAATAGATATCGGAGGTATGATTATGGTTAAGAAAAAAATTTCCACAGCCCTCAGCGCAGCTTTAATCGTTTCTATGCTGGCTACTGGCGTAATAGTCACTATCCAAGATAACACAACGTTAGAGGTAGCGAAGTCAGCAGGGGATAAAAAGGTTGAAGTTGTTAAAGCATAAGCGAGAAGTTTAATTTATTAACCTGTCGCGGGACAGGAACATATTCCAATTAAAGTCGCTATTATAGCGGCTTTTTTTGTTTTGTCGGAACAATACGCATCCAACTAATTGCAGCAATTGGATTCAAAATCAAGGAGATGTACTGACTCCCGAATTAGGGCTTTTCAACAACCACCTTCAATTTACATTTGTAAATCAGTAGATTTAAAAACAATAATAAAAAACGATCAAATCAACTTATATAAAGTTGTTACTTTCAAAAAACCAGTCATAAATTGTGCAAATGTAAACCTAAACAGATATATACATAAAAAATAATGTTCATTTATACAAAAATACTTTGACAAATGAAAACAAGTGAATTATTTTGTTAATAAGGAATGCATATTACTTCTTTTAGATTCTAAATAGCCTTAGAGGAGTGTGAATTAAAGTTTTGGGACAGAAAACTTTATTTATAAAAATGAATACAGACCGCAAATACATTATTCACCTGATCTAAGATTACTCGGGTTAAACGTAACTTTAAATCCAATAGAAAAGAGGGTATGGAATGAAAGATAAATCTAAATTCGCAATAAGTCTTCTGATGGCAACAGGATTAGCTCTGACTTCAAACGGTATTTTTACATCTAACTCAGTTGCGGCTAGTGCTGTGCTCGCTGATCAGGAAACAAATAAACAGGCAAAGGAGGAGCTTGATATTTTTGAAAGCGCATCCAAATCAAATACCAATTTGATAGGCTGGCAAGTGAAAGGAAAAGGGGGATTAGAGGATACTTCAGAAGGAATCTTGCTGACTTCGCAGCCTAAAGAAAATGTAATGGCCATCTCAGAGACGGTGTCAGACGATTTTATCTATGAAGCTGATGTTATGATCAGGGATACGAAGGCAGACGCCACATTGTTGTTTCGCTCTAATGAGGATGGCTTTAACTCGTACATGCTGCAAATCGTTCCGGACGCAGGTCTGATCCGGTTAAGAGATGCAACAAATGGAGATGGGAAATTAAAGGAGGAGCGTAAAGTTTCTGTTGAAATGGGGCAAATCTATCATCTCAAAGTGAAAGCAGTAGGTTCCTCGCTAAAAGTATATTGGGGCAATCAATATAAACCATTGATTGATGTTCAAGACATTTCGTATCAAAGCGGAAAACTTGGACTACATGTATACGATGGATCTGCCTTGTTTTCGAACATCGTGGTGAGCGATCTGAAAGGTAATTTGGGTACAGTGCTTGCTAGCAAGGGAAAATGGCAGCCTGATATCAACGGCAAAAGAGGGACGGTAGAACAGGAGAGCAACGCACAGCAAATCTATAATAAAGAGGCGACTGATATGGTGTATGAAGGGAATATTACCCTTCGTCCTGATTCTATTGCAGCTCTCGCATTTCGATCTTCAACCGATGGAACCGAAGGATATGAAGCTACTCTTACAAAGGAAGGAGTTCAGGTCCGTGTAAGTTTGGCGAATACAAAAGGAACAGTAATTGCAAGTTCGCAACGTACTTATCCGAGTCAGATGGGAGCCCAACATCATGTGGAAATCAAGGCAAAGGGAGATCGAATTCAGGTCTTCCTGGACGGATACACTACGGCCGCAATTGACGTGAAAGATTCAACCTACAGGAGTGGAAGTACCGGAATCGTCGTAAAAAAGGGGACGGCTTACTTCCAGGATACTTATGTGACAGAACTGAGCCAATATTACGATGAGATATATCGTCCACAATATCACTACACGCCAATACGTGGTTCAGCGAGTGATCCGAATGGACTTGTCTACTTCGAAGGAGAGTATCATCTCTTTCATCAGGATGGAGGAACATGGGCGCATGCGGTAAGTAAAGATATGCTGAACTGGAAACGGCTTCCGATTGCACTTCCCTGGAATGATCACGGACATGTCTGGTCTGGGTCGGCTGTTGCGGATATGACAAATGCATCTGGTTTATTCGGAGATTCAGGAGGCAAGGGTCTTATTGCATACTATACTTCCTTTAATCCGGATAGCCCGAATGGGAACCAGCGTATAGGTCTGGCTTACAGTAAAGACCAAGGTCGTACTTGGGAGTATTCGAAGGAACGCCCGATTGTGATCGAGAACCCAGGTAAGAGCGGAAATGAAGCTGGGAATTGGGATTTCCGCGATCCGAAAGTAATCCGTGATGATGAGAATAACCGCTGGGTTATGGTTGTGTCCGGAGGAGATCATATTCGTTTCTACACGTCAACGAATTTACTTGACTGGACATTGACAGATAATTGGGGATATGGGGATTATGTCCGCGGAGGCGTATGGGAATGCCCAGATTTGTTCCAGCTTCCGGTAGACGGAACGTCACAGAAGAAGTGGGTTATGATGATCAGTACAGGAGAGAATCCCAAAACAGGTGGATCAGATGCCGAGTATTTTATCGGTCATTTAACAGCTGATGGTAAATTCGTGAACGATAATCCGGTGGGTAAGGTGCTAAGAACAGATTTTGGTAAAGAATTTTACGCTTCGATGTCTTTTGCTAACATGCCTGATCATCGCACAGTGATGATGGCGTGGATGACGAATTGGGACTATCCGTTTGCTTTCCCAACGTCGAATTGGAAAGGTGAACTATCCATTCCGAGAGAAGTATCATTGGTAACAACCAAAGATGGAATTCGGATGACGCAAAGTCCAATTAAAGAATTGGAATCACTGCGTAAACCTTTGTATGCTGCTTCCAACAAGTCGGTGAGTCCTTCTTCCGGGAATCTGCTAAAAGGTATTATTTCAGGCGCTTATGAAATTGAAGCTGAAATTGAAATCCCTGAAGCCAGCACAGTGACCGAGTTTGGCTTTAACATTCGTGAGGGTGCAGATCAGAAGACGGTCGTGGGTTATAAGGCAAGTGATAGTCGTATGTTTGTGGACCGAACTGCATCCGGTGAAACGGATTTTTCTAACCTTTTCAGTAAGAAACAAGAAGCGCCTACGCAAATGGAGAATAATCGGATCAAGATGCGTATTCTTGTGGATGAGTCTTCTGTTGAAGCCTTTGGTAACAACGGCAAAGTCGTCTTTTCAGATGTTATATTTCCGGATCCCGCCAGTAGAGCGATGAGTTTTTACGTGAAAGGTGGGAATGTGAACGTTGTTTCCTTGAAAGTGCATCAACTTCAATCTGTCTGGAATGAGAACATTCCTTCAAAAGCTCAAATAAAGATGGATACGAGGGTTCGGGAACTGGGGGGAGGTGAGTTGGATACACTGCAGGCGATGGTCGAGTATGGCCAAGGTCTAGGCGTTCAACCGCTTAAGTGGAATTCCAGTAATAACGAAGTAATAGCCATAGTCTCGGTAGACAATTCACACGCAGTTATTAAGGCAAAAAAAGAAGGGGAGTCCACAGTCACCGTGTCTACTCCGAATGGTAAAACTTCCACTAGTGTGCTCGTTAAAGTCTCAGGTGGCGAGTTCCGGACAAACCTGAGTGGATGGACTAAAGATCTGTCTGCTGCTTCATGGTTAGTTAGTGAACATGGGATCCGTGGTAAATATTTTAGCGATGCGAATTATATTGCCAAAGAGGAGGCTGGGAATTTTACGTATGAAGCAGACATGATGCTCGGTGAAACAGGAGGGGCAGGTTCTATTTTGTTCAGGGCTAGCGAAGATGGTCGCAGTGGTTATTATCTGAATCTAGACCCTAACATGAAGGCAATCCGTCTGTTCTACAAAATCAATGGAGGTTTTGAAGAACGGCAGGTTCTTGCAAAAGTACCCACTTTCATTCAGCCAGGTCAAACGTATAAGGTGAAAATAGAAGCGAATGGTCCGCATATTGTCGTTCACGTGGACAGTCAAAAAGTCATAGATCTCATGGATGGTACTTTTGCAGAAGGCCACTTTGGACTCCATGTATTTGGCGGCTCCGCATCTTATCAGAACGTCAATGTGAGTAACGGTGAACCTGCAAACCTCACCAAGTCCAGCCTTGTAAATGCCGCAACACAGAAATCCATTTATACCGCGAACCTTGTCAACGGGGAGCCGGTTACCTTGCAAGATGCAAGTGCAGCTTCCGTCCAAAATTGGGTATTTGTTCCGACAGGCGACAAAGCAGGTTCGTATTCAATTCGTACTACGGCCGGTCAGACGCTTGATCTGGATATAGGACAAAACAAACTTCAGCTATATCATTACTTAGGGTATAACAACCAGCGTTGGGTCCTTCACCAGAACAAAGACGGATCAGTTCATATTACTTCAGCTCATCATCAAAAAGCATTAGAAGTATCGGCAGATGGGACCAAACTCTTCCTAAGTGAACTGAATCCATCACTTGATCGACAAAAATGGGTATTAACAAAATAATCAAAATTTATTCCATGATGGCGTATCTCATAGATATTCCAATTATATTGGTTAGGATAGACTCAAAGTGGACGACAACTGGAGGTTTGTATCAAAGCACACACACGGCCATCCAAAAAAAAGGATGGCCTTTTGGGTTGGAAAGAAAGACTCATTATTAGAAATAGGGTGTAATCTTCAAACCACTCCCAATCTATACGTACAAAAAGATGTACTATGTTCATTTAAATTGCCCTCTTTGCAAACGAAACGATTACGCTTAAGATTGGCTCACAACCAAATATTTTCACTCCTATAGTTAGCAAGCTAAATAATAAACTTAAGAGGGCAAGGAGTAACAGATTGCTGACTTCTATCCAAATCAAGAGAGTCGGAAGAAAGGGCATAAATTATTGGCTAAGGAATTAGGTGTTCTACAAGGAAAGTAAGTGAACTCGTGAAAAGGAGATCATTCAATTATGGAAGAAAGAAAGCTTAAACTAGGAGGAATTATTGATGGCGTGGGATGGAATTACACGGGTTGGAGACACCCACATATTCCAGCAGATGCCAGTGAAAATATTGAGTATTACGTACAGAAAGCTATACAACTTGAACAGGGGAAGTTCGATCTCATCTTTTTAGCAGACGTAAGTCATATCGGACCTGGCATGATCCCGCACTATCTAAGCATGTTTGAGGGTGTATCCATTTTATCTGCATTGAGTATGGTAACTCATTCTATTGGTTTAACCGCTACGATAGCGACTTCATATGCTGATCCCTTTACGGTTGCTAGGCAAATTGCTTCCCTTGATAAAATTAGCAAGGGCAGAGCAGGGTGGAATGCAATCACCTCCAATCCTGGAGGGTTAGCCAATTACAGTCGGTCCCATCTGAAGAAAGCAGATCTTTATCCCATGAAAAAAGAGTTTTTGGAGATTGTTGAAGGACTTTGGGACTCGTATGAAGATGATGCCTTTATACGTGATAAGGAACGTGGAGTATTTTATGACCCGCGTAAAATGCATCCACTAGATTATACCGGGAATTACTTTTCCGTGGAGGGACCCTTAAACATCAGTCGATCGAGGCAAGGAAGACCAGTGGTCTTTCAAGCGGGCACTTCACCGGAGTTCATGGATATTGCTGCACAGCATGCCGAAGTCATCATGGCACCTGGACATGATTTGGAATATCTCAAGGCATTTACTAATGAACTTAAACGTAAAGTTCAAAATCAAAGGCGTTCACCATATGACCTGTTGATGATGCCTTCTCATAACCCGATCATTGGTAGAACGGAAAAAGAAGCCCTTGAAAAGCTAAGGGAAATTGAATCATGGATGCCTAAAGGTTATCGAATGCCGAAACCTGGATTGATAGGATCGGCAGAGCAGGTTGCCGAACAAATTGAACATTGGTATCGAGAAGGCGTCATGGATATCTTGCTGATTAGACAAGATCATCCTGCAGGATTTAAGGACTTTATCCAATTGGTTGTTCCTATCTTGCAAGATAGAGGCATATTCCGTAAGGAATATGAGGACGACACACTTCGGGGAAATTTAGGTTTACCTTACCCAGAAAATAATTATACGAAGTAATAATATAAAATTCATTTAACAAGGGGAAAACAAACAAAATGACTAACAGAGTATGTGAAATATTAGATATTAAAAAGCCGATTATACAAGGACCAATGTCTTGGGTTACTAATGCCGAATTTGTTGCAGCAATAAGCAATGCAGGTGGATTAGGATTTCTAGGTCCAAATGCCGGTCAGGTTGATATAACTCGCTCACCCGAAATAAGTGCGGAAAGAATGAGAACTGAAATACAAAAAACAAAAACTTTAACGAATAAGCCATTCGGAATTCCAGTGATCGTGAATCGTGATTTAGCATACACATGGCCACTTATAGAAACAGTTATTGACGAGAAAGTCCCTGTTGTTCTGGTGAATGATACACTGGATGATAGGATCTTTAAACCATTAAAAGAAAACAATATTAAAATTGTTTATAGACCCCTTACGCCTACTATTGAAAATGCAAAAGCTGCAGAAAAATTTGGAATAGATGTTTATGTAGCGACTGGATTTGATGAAGGTGGTACGGTTCCAGAACGAGTTATTGGAACATTTTCGATTGTTCCAATGATTGTTGATGCTATAAATATTCCTGTAATGGCAGCTGGTGGTATTGGAGACGTTAGAGGAGTGCGTGCCGCATTTGCTTTAGGTGCTGAAGGTGTGTTTGCTGGCAGTGTCTTTATTCCGACAAAAGAAAATCCGACAGCTCAAAATGTAAAGCAAATGATTGTTGATGCCACAGCAGAAGATTTACAAATGTTTCGTACTTTACCAGCATACTATCGTTCTTTACCTACTAAATTGGCGAATAAACTAGTCGAAATGGATAAACAAGGTGCCAGTCGTGAAGAAACAGCAAAATTGATGCGTGGATCAATTGGAATGCGTATCGGAATGCTAGAAGGCAATACAGACGATGGCTATGTCACTGTTGGCACAGGAATCACACCAATTAAAGAGATTAGAACTGTAAAAACAGTCATCGATGATTTAATGCAAGATTTTAAATAATTGCCTTGGTAGACTTACCCTCATATCGAATGGTCAAAAAGCTAAACACTGCGCAAATTCCAAGTTGCTAACTTAGCTGCACAAGGAAAAACCTTTTACAATCATTGTCAGTACGTTATAATACAATCACCAGGTGGATTACCCATCAAAAAAGTTAAATATTTCAATTTATCAGTGAGTCTAAGCATACGATATCGGAGGTATGGTTATGGTGAAGAAGAAAACTTCCACAGCCCTCAGCGCAGCTTTAATCGTTTCTATGCTGGCTACTGGCGTGATAGTCGCTATCCAAGGTAACACAACGTTAGAGGTAGCGAAAACAGCAGGGGATAAAAAGGTTGAAGTTATTAAATGAAGAAGCTAGATGTGACTCAAGTATTCAACAGAATCAAATAAAGATAACACAAAATATTTAATTTTTTAACCTCAGCTCGGATAACTCAGCTGAGGTTTTTTATATTATCATGATGTATTGAAAAAATGCAGCTAAAGTTCCGAACTCAAGAAGAATTTGATGAGTCGCTAAAACAAATAGGTTTTTCGAAAATTACAATATACGGCGAATATTGGATGTACAATGTCAGCCTGCTTATGATGCGTCGAGTATGCTGATGGCCTGTCGCTCGCGATTATACTCTCCATGTTCCTGCAGAACGGACAAGGACGCTCTACTAGTACCGTGCTCATATTGCTGATAACATTACTTTTGTTCCGGTGATGTAAGGTAGATTAAACGCTCGGAATAACTTTGTGTGGGAATAGAGCCTTACTAGACGATTTCTCACTTCGTCTTATTGAAGTAGCAGAGGTTCGATGGCTATCGCTATGCGGATTCGTAAGCTTTCAGTTGGATCTTTGAGTTTCACACCCAAGAGTTTCTCACACTTTTCCAGTCGATACACCACCGTATTTCGATGAACGAAAAGTTGCTTGGATGTTTCGACAAGCTGGCATTGTGTATCGTAAAAAGCGTTCAAGGTGCGCAGCAACTCTTTTCTTTCATGTTCGTCTGCAATGTGCAGCAGGCCGTTTAAGGTCGCGTCGTAAAATTGTTTCAATTCGTTGTGGGGAAGCATGTGGAATAAATATCCGATGTCCTTGGCTTGGTAAGATTGGACGAATCGCTTGCGTTTTAACCAGTAGCCGAATTGCAATGCATTAACCGCTTCTGTATAAGAATGACGAACGCCGAGTACATTTGTTGCAGGTTTGCCAATGCCGATAGACAGACTCAGTCCAGTCTCATGATGCAGCTCTTTAAGCATTCCTGACAGCTGCTCGGTGATTTTCGCCTCATCCCACCCACACTCAGGGATAGATAATAGAAGACAGTAGGTATCATGTTTGGTAAACATGACGAAGGAATGATCTAACCCACCAAAAACACGTTTGATGTGCTCGTATTGCTCTTCTTGCTCCGTGATATTATCTCCTTTTGGAGGCACCGAACCTTCGTGATTAGGAAATCTTTGATGCATGTGATGCACCTCGTCATTACGCATGGTCAGCACGACACTTGCACGCCCCTTGTTAAGCCCGCATCTCTTGCCGCGGTTCAGCGCCTCCTGCTCAGAAGTGATATATCCCTCAATCAGATCGGAAAAGAACTCGTTTTTGTGTCTGCGGGAGCGCTCTTTGACAGCCTGTGATTTGGTCAGCTCCATTCCAATGACGTTGGAGGCCTGCTCAAGCGTCAGACCAAAAAGGCCAGTCCATTCATCCGGGGAATGAAAGGATAACAAATAGCCTTCGTGGCGGTAAGTTTTCACCGGATATATTAACATGCAGCAACGCTCTCGGACTGATGTGTTGATGAAGCACAACGAAGTAGGACTAGAAATATCGGACAAGTCTTGAAGTGTATTTACAGCGACTGCAGTGAGTTCAGCAATACTTGTATTCTGGCTGGAAGCGGAGATGGTTTGCCATTTGTAGTTTAACAGGATGACTGGGGATGAGAACAGTTTGGACAGGGAATCGATAATGCTGGAAATTCCTTTGCCACGCATGATCATCTCGGAGAATTTTTTGTGGATGCTGAGTGCATATTGAAGTTCGTCACTCTTGTTATTCAGAATCACACTGGTCGATCGCTGCAAAATTTCGCCGAGGGATAGGCGGACATCGGAAATTTCGATGATGGGAAATTCGTTCTTGTCCGCTTCCCAAAGTATTTCATCAGGGATCGGCAATTCAAAGCGCTTGGTTTTGATAGCCAACCCCGAGCAATGAAGACGCTGCATGTCTCTGATTAGATGAATAAACATCTCTGGCTGCTGCTTCATGAAAAAGCCGTTGGTCAGCAAGAGCTCGTTCGGCCTTAGAAAGCGAATGATATCCGGACAGTCCATAATATTGACCGTTTGAACCTCACGTACTAGACCCTTATGCCCCGTAATCACTCTGGCATCATCGTAAATGCCGTTTTTCAGCAAATCTGTCAGCAGCACATCGACCCATCCCTTTCTGGAACAAGTTATTTTATTGTTAAGTAATATAACACTACGATCATGTGGAGTAAATATCTTTGGTTTGATCATCCAAGATTGCTAATTATTTTTATCCTTTTCATCCAATGATTTCTCATAAGGAGTGAATTATGCTTAAAGTGTTTCTTGCGTGTAATAAAAGCGTACATGAACGGAGGATGTAATGATTGATCTACTTATCACGGATACGGTAATTTCCGGGGATGAAAGGCGAATGGATGTCGGGATATCCTCAGGCAAGATTGCATTTGTCACGCCGTGCGGGGAAAGCAAAACCGAAGCGTCTCGTGTAGTGCAGGGCAAAGGGGGCTTATTGCTGCCCGGATTCGTCGAACCGCATATTCATTTGGAAAAAGCATATTTGCTGGATTCCATGGATCGGGAGGCGGAGTCTCTTCAGGACGCAATTCGGATAACATCCAAACTGAAAAGTTCGTTCACGAGGGAGGACATGTACCGGCGCTCGCTGGTTGTCATTCGAGAAGCCGTCAGGAATGGTGTAACCCATATGCGTTGCCATGCAGAGGTTGATCCGGTTCTTGGACTCAGAGCTGTCGAATCTGCTCTTCGTCTCAAACAATCCTTAAAACATCAACTGGATTTACAGGTAGTTGCCTTTCCGCAAGAAGGGGTGTATAAGAGTCCGGGGACTGCTGAGCTGATGGAAGAGGCCATTCGTATGGGAGCCGATGTGATTGGAGGAATCACGTATCAGGATGCAGACCTGGGGGAGCACTTGGATTTTGCATTTGGTCTGGCAGGGAAGTACGGAAAACCGCTGGATTTTCACGCGGATTTTTCGGTGGATTCCAACGACCGTGCCGTTGTGGAAATTGCAAAAAGGACAATTGTTGCAGGAATGCAGGGGCATGTAGCGGCCGGACATGTAACCTCGCTCGGTTCCCTCCCTGAACACGAAGCTTTGGTTATCGGAGAACTTCTGTGTCATGCCGGGATCAGCATCATTACGTTGCCGATGACAGACCTCTTTTTGAATGGAAGAGAAGGCCCAGAAGGACATCATAGAGGTCTCACTCCCGTGAAACTGCTGCAGGATTGTGGAGTGAATGTGGCAATTGGCGTCAATAATGTGCGCAACCCATTCACGCCGTTTGGCAAGGCAGACCCGATTGAGGCTGCCTGGCTATTGGCGATTACTTCGTACATGGGTAGCAAACGGGATGCGCTCATCTTGACCAACATGCTGACGCATAACGCGGCACAGGCGTTAGGCATTGATAATTATGGCATTAGGGTCGGCGCTCCGGCTGATATGGTATTGTTCCGAGAGCGGTCGGAAAGGGAAGTTCTGCTTAATAAACCCGAGGCCCGCACGGTTTGGAAATCGGGATTACAGGTAGCTTGTACTGACTCAAAACCTTTGGAATTACCGTAGTCGTCGGAAGATATCGAAACAATTTGATTATGATGTAAGGGGATGGAGTCATGGAGAAAGGGTTAACACTCGTAAAAAATGTCAAATGGTCGGAAAACCTGTTTGATCTAACGATTAATCAAGCAACTGGACTTATTGTCAGCATTGAGTCTGCCGGAACGGATGCGGATCTCACATCTGTAAATATTGCCGGTAGGGCGACAACCGTCATTGATGCGGATGGGCTCCACTATGTACCACCAATGGCAGATATGCATACCCATCTGGACAAGCATTTTATTGGGGAGCCGTGGAAGTCTTTGCAGCCTTTTGTCACACTGCCCGGCCAGTTGGAATTTGAGAAAAGCATGTTGGGAGAACTACCGACCGGGGCGGGAGAACGTGCGAAACGATTGTTGGATTTAATGCTTGCTCAAGGTACAACGGCAATCCGCACACACGTTGACGTGGATCCGCAAATTGGCCTCTCTCATCTGGAGGAGATCTTGGAAGTACGTGAGATGTACCAGGGACGCATCGATATGGAAATTGTGGCGTTCCCCCAGCAAGGCCTGCTTCGATCTGACTCCGTTTCCGTTATGCGGCAAGCGCTTCGTGCTGGAGCTGACTATGTTGGTGGTGTGGATCCGGCCGGACTGGACCGCCGGGTGGATGCCAGTCTGGAAACCATGTTTGAACTTGCGACAGAATTCTCTGCGGGCATCGACTTGCATCTGCATGACCCGAGTCATCTCGGAATATACACGATCAGCCGCTTCGCCGAACTGACAGAAGAAGCCGGTATGTCCGGCCGTACCGCGGTAAGCCATGCCTATTGTTTGGGCCAGGTTGGGGAAACGGAGGTGCGCTCACTCGCAGAAAGGTTGTGTGCGACCGGCGTAGCCATCATGACGAGTGTGCCCATTGACAGGCCTATGCCCCCCATCAAACTGTTGATGGAAACGGGCGTGTCCGTGCATATCGGTTCCGATAACATTTTGGATTCGTGGAGCCCATTCGGAAATGGCGATATGCTCTCCCGTGGGTCACGTCTCGCTGAAGCATCCGGTTGGGTGGAAGACTTCTGGCTGTTAGAAACGTACAAGCTTATTTCCAATGCGCCATTAACTCCAAAAGTAGGTGAACGAGGCACTTTCTCGTTGGTAAATGCCATAAATGCGATGCATGCATTGGCTGCAGCACCTCCACGCGAAGCTGTATTTTCGGGTGGTGTGCTTGTTGGTGGTCGAATGTTTCCGAACAGCAGACAGATGGCAGCCATCCATTCGTAACAATCTTTAATATACATGAAGCAGCGCATCCTTTTTCAGGTGCGTTGCTTTTTGGCATGAAAAGGCTGATCACATGACGTATAAAACGTTGCTTAATGCAGTGCATGTCATAAAACATTACATTTAAATTGAGATAGGCTTTTCTTTTGGTGTAACAATCCAAATGAAATCATTTTTTTTAGTGAATCACACCAATGACTGAGGCTTACTTACATCGTATTATTCATATAAGAACAATTTTAAGTCACATAAACTGACATTAATAGAATAGGAGGGATATTGGAGGAGTTACACAAAACAAACATCATTGTTACGAACAGGGGGAGAGAGACATGCGTCGAGGTTTCCATGCAAACCGCATCCAAAACATTAGAAAGCATGGGCTGTTATTGGTCATGATTTTACCAGGCATCGTCTATCTGTTCATCAACAATTACTTGCCCATGTTCGGCATTGTAATTGCGTTCAAAGATATCAATTTTGCAAAAGGAATCTGGGGAAGTGACTGGGTAGGCTTCGATAATTTCGCCTACCTGTTCCAAACGCAGGATGCTTGGGTGATTACCCGTAACACGTTACTCTACAACGGCGCATTTATCGTGCTTGGAACAGTGCTCTCCATAGCTGTGGCTGTATTGTTAAACGAGGTAAAGAAGCGATTCGCCTCCCGACTGTACCAAAGCATCATTTTGCTGCCCTATCTGATCTCAATGGTCATTGTCGCTTACTTGGTTCTGGCATTGCTCAACGAGGAAAACGGATTCGTCAACCATTACGTGCTTCCTTTGCTGGGGATTGACCCCGTGTCGTGGTATGCGGATTCCGGTAAATGGCCCTTTATATTAAGTGTCGTATATCTGTGGAAAAACGTCGGTTATACATGCATTGTTTATCTGGCCTCAATCGTAGGCATCAGCCAAGAATATTATGAATCCGCTACGCTGGACGGAGCATCCAAGTGGAGGCAAGTCTGGAGCATTACCCTTCCTCTGCTTAAACCCACGATCGTCATTATGGTGCTTCTTGCAGTGGGACGCATCTTCAATTCCGATTTCGGATTGTTCTATCAGGTTCCGCTGAATTCGGGTGCACTGCAAACGACTACCGATGTCATTGACACATACGTTTATCGTGGATTGATGACTTTTGGGGATTTTGGAATGTCATCCGCTGCCGGACTATACCAGTCCATTGTCGGTTTTCTGTTAGTATTAACGACCAATGCGATCGTTCGTCGCAAAAACCGGGATTTGGCGCTGTTTTAGCTAAGGGGGAGGACAACATGTATTCAAATAGGATATATCAAATGGCTGTTCACCTCGTGCTCATCATGATGGGAATCGCTGCAGTGTTTCCGTTTATACTTCTGATATCCGCTTCTCTAACCGAGGAACAAGCCATTATCAGGGATGGTTATCGTTTGTTACCAGCTCAATTCAGCTTCGATGCTTATGTGTATCTGTTTAATCAATATTCGTTGATTCTGCGGTCGTATGGAATTACGACGTTCATCACGGTCGTGGGCACGATCGTTGGATTGCTGATCACAACCCTGGTCGCTTATCCGCTATCCAGAAATGTGCTTCCATTTCGTTCGTTCCTGTCATTCTTCGTATTTTTCACCCTGCTTTTCAATGGGGGGCTGGTGCCCATGTACCTGGTTTATACGGACCTCTTCCATTTGAAAGATACCATCTGGTCGCTAATCATCCCGAATTTACTGACCAACGGGTTCTACATTTTGTTGATGCGCAGTTTCTTTTCCACATCCATTCCCGGCGAAGTCGTGGAGTCAGCCTATGTGGATGGAGCCAACGAATGGGTTATTTATTGCAAAATCGTTCTCCCGCTTGCTCTCCCAAGCCTGGCAACCATTGGTCTGATGCTCATGATTTCGTATTGGAACGATTGGTTTAACGGTCTGATCTTCATCAATGATGGAAGCCTCTACAGCATTCAAAACCTGCTTAATCGAATGTTGTCTGATGTCCAGTACTTGCAGCAAAACAGTTTGTCTGGCCAGACGGCTGTTGTCTCATCCGTACCTCTCGGCAGTGTGAGAATGGCTATTGCCGTAATCGGCGTGTTGCCACTGATCGCAGCGTATCCGTTTTTCCAGAAATTCTTCGTCAAGGGATTGACCATTGGTGCCGTAAAAGGTTAGTCATGCTTCGTATCCAAGATGTCTCATCCAAAAGCAAACACGGGGAGTGAATGAAGATGTTCAGAAAAAGATTACCTGCGGGTTTCATAACGGTAATGTCCTTAATTTGTGCGGCCCCTCTATTGTTGACGGCATGCGGAAATCCAGACAGTAAGGAGGGAGCAGAACCTGGGAAAGCTTCAGCAACAGATATGTATGAAGTGGTCATGACGTATCCGGCTTTTGGGGATGTAACAGATGTTAAGGAAATTCAGGAAGCCATCAGTGATATTACAGCAGAAAAGGTAGGCGCCACCGTGAAGCTCTTGCCTGTTAATGGATCGAACTATGCCAATCAAATGAACTTGATGCTGGCGGGCAGCGAGAAACTGGATCTGGTGTATACCAGCGTTTGGTTCGGCCTTGAATCCCAAATCGGCAGGGGACAGTTACTGCCCATGGACGAATCGTTGAATGAATTTGGTAAAAAGATACTTGAGGCTGTTCCGGAGGAAGCCGCAGAAGCCGGGAAGATGAATGGCGAAACATATGGCGTTCCCAGCATTAAAGCTTGGGCACTTTCTCCCAGTTTTGTGATGGACAAAGAGCTTGCCGATAAGCATGATATTGACCTTAACGCCATAAAAACCTGGAATGATATCTCTGCTGTATTGCAGCTTATCAAGGACAATGAGCCAGGTGTTACGCCGATTGTCAGCTATACCTCGCAGGAAACACCCGGACAAGCCATGCTGAATTTTGATCCTTTGGGAACAGCACCTGGCGTACTGGATTTTGGCGGGGAGGACTTCACCGTGCAGAATCTTTTTGCGACTTCGCGGTTCTCCACAATGGCTGACCTGATGCGTGATTGGTATCAAAAAGGTTATTTCAGCAAAGACGTCGCAACGTCACAGGAAACGGGGTCCAATCTGATCAAGGCAGGCAAAGCCTTCTCCTATATCCGGAATATCAATGAGTGTTACTCGGAATCACTTGCGGCTGGGACTGAACTTGTATGCATACCCCTTGAGGACTCGTATATGACGCGTAATAGCGTAGCTTCGAACATGATGTCTTTGGCAAGGAACAGTGAGCAGCCGGATAAGGCGATTCAAGTATTGGAACTGTTTTACTCGGACGAAGCAGTCATTAATCTGTTTACCAATGGAATTGAGGGCAAGCATTATGTTAAGCAGGATAATAACCTGATCGGCAAGCCGGAAGGTGTCACTGCAACAGGATACGATTCGAACCAATATGCCGTGGGGAACAATTTCCTGTCCTATATATGGGAAGGGAACGATCCTGACATGTGGGAGCAGTTGAGGGGCGAAAACGAGAGTGCCGTAAAATCAAGGGCGATGGGTTTCAGCTTCGACATCAATCCGGTTAAAACACAAATTACCTCGGTGGCCAACGTCCAAAATCAGTATGATGCAGGCTTTCAGACAGGAACTTTTGATCCGTCAGAACTAGGCGCTTATCTCGACAAACTAAAGAATGCAGGCGTAGAGAAAATATTGACTGAAAAGCAAAACCAGTTAAACCAATGGCTTGAAAATAAATAGAAGGAGCTGATCACGCATGTTTAATCCTGTCATTGATGTTCACCACCATATCATCTCTAAAGAAATGCAACGAAAGCAGCAGGAGTTGGGAATGGAGATTCCAAGTTTTATGCCGAAGTGGACGCCCGAGATCGGGATGCAAAAAATGGATGTATGTGACATCTCGTTTTCATTCCTTTCAGCCCCGTCAGACCTGACGTTCATCGACCAATCTTCTGCCAAAGCATTGGCACGTAAAATGAATGAAGAGCTCGCATCGTATGCTCAACTTCACCCTGAGCGGTATGGTGCGTTTGCAACGCTTCCACTCCCGGATCCCGCAGCAGCCATGGAAGAAACATTGTATGCACTTGATGTTCTCGGGATGGATGGTGTTGCAATGCTGACAAGTTATCAGGGGAAATATTTAAGCCATCCGGATTACAGCGAATTGTTAACCGAATTGGACCGACGTAGTGCTGTTGTGTTTCTACATCCCATCCTCATACCGCAAAAAATCGCTGGACTTAGTCCTGCGCTCCTTGAGGGCACCTTCGATACGACGCGGGCCGTCACTACGATGGCTGTTCATCGCATTTTCGACCAATATCCATCCATTCAGTTCATTCTTCCCCATACCGGGGGCATGGTTCCTTATATCAAATGGAGAATTGCGCTTGCCGCCATCGGGCAAGATTCGATTCAGGTTGAAACAACACCGGAACAATTTCAAGCTGAAATAGCCAAACTGGACCACCTTTATTATGATTCCACGTTGAACCTCGGCACAATTCAAAAGTTGATTGCACCTGATCGGATTCTGTTCGGAGCGGACATACCTTGGCCAGCGGACAGCGTCCTTCGTATACAGCGGGAGTCAGTATTCCATGAAGCACAGCAGATCAGCGAAGAAAACGCGAAGGCGATCGCTTATGGCAATGCCTTTCGTCTATTTCCCCGCATTTCTAAGCTTTTTAATGTAGAGAAAAAGTTAATTTAAAGTGTCAGGAAACAATAAATCAACAATATAAAGAAAGCAGCTGATCACTATGATCAGCTGTTTTCTTTAACTAACGAGCATTTTAAAAGATAATCCGTTTAAGGCATGTCTCTGTCCTGGATTATAGGGTAATGTTGTAATGTCAGAGAATATAGTTGATAAGCATTATCATTCATGTTATATTGTTCACCAGTAAACAATATATAAGAATTTCCTTGAAAAAACTATATTATTAAAATGATATTTTTGTTTACAAGTAAATAAGGAGCGATCAAAGAATGATCTCAAAAGATCGAACAAAACAGTTAGTTTATGACCAATTTATCCGTTTTTTACATGTGTATGAGAACCACAAGGATACAGAAATCGAGCATTTCCTAAGTATCGCCCAGCGTGAAAGCATCGAGAAAATCCCTCAGCATTTGACCGCGGTTCATATGATAGATTGCATAGGCAAGCATGAGCCCATTAACAACACGGGTATTGCCGAGGCGATGAATTTGTCCAAAGCAAGTATCACTAAAATTGGCAACAAACTGCTGGAGGAAGGATTTGTCAAACGTACGAAAATGAACGACAACAAAAAGGAAAGCTATTTCCGGTTGTCACCGCAAGGCAAAAAAATCTTTGAACTGCATGAACGTCTGCATATACATGAGGCTGAGCGCTTCTATCATACTCTCGACAAATATTCGGAAACGGAGCTAAAAGTAATCCATCAATTTCTTCAAGACAGCAGTATAAATATTGAATCCAGATAGAACAAAGGAGAGTGAAGCATATGAGTCTGGCGGAATTGATCAGGGAGCGCAGGAGTATTCGTAAATGTAACTCTACGCCGGTGGACCAGGAGTTAATTGTAGAATTACTGCGTAAGGCTACAAGGCTTCAACCATTTGTTCAGTCTGGCTCGTGGCGTGTAGTATATGCCGGAACGCCAGAAGCACGCAAACGGTTGGTGGACTGTATGCTGGAACAGATGTCGCAAAGCAAGCTCGGCAAGCTGATTCCAGGGAAACTTCTGGATGTTTTTAAAAAGAGATTTACCGATATTCCTGCCCACGTCATTGTTATGTCGACTGTGGGACCGAATCGTCTGACCAATGACCTCAATTATGCGGCTGCTTGCGGGGTGATGCAGAGCTTCCAACTGCTGGGCTGGGAACGAGGGTTAGGAATGTTGTGGGATACAGAGTCCATGATTCAGCATGAAGGGTTCTTCAATGGAATTGGCTTACGTGAGGATGAAAGATTCGTTGGTATTCTTCATATAGGGTATTACGACAAAGCGCCAAGAAGTCGGAAAAGAACACCAGCCGAGCAGAAGTGGACCGTATTGCGAGGACAGTCTACATAGAAGAGGAGGATGTAAAAATGAAATTGTCAGATCTGGAAGGAGCCATGGACAGTCCAAGTGAGTTTTTGGATCGACCGATATCGCAGGATCTAATCCTTGAGTTGCTCAATCATGCCGTATGGGCGCCAAATGATGGCCTCCGAGAGCCGTGGCGATTTATCTTTGCTGATAACCGGTATGGGGACTTCATGCAGGGATTACAGAATCAGGCCCCTGCGTATCTTCTGGTCTTGGTGAAGGAAGAGGCGGATAAATATAAGCGGGAAGAGGACTTTGCAGCTGTCTGCTGCCTAATTCAGAATTTCCGCTTGCTGGCTCATGAGCAAAGTCTGGGTGTGCGCTGTACCTTGCATGACTGGATGTACGACCCGAGACGTACTGAAATGTTTGGTGTACTGAGTAACGAGCGCATTGCTGCGGTTCTGGAATTGGGATACGGTGCAAATCAGTGGAAAGAAAATACGAAGTTACCTGAGACTCAACTTCATTTTGAACTGCTGTAGGGTGGCGATCAATTTTATTGCACCAAAACATCATACCTGATTGAGCTTGCTTTCAGGCTCCTCACCATTTTCTACACGTTTTATATTCTTTATAAAGAAATCATATCTTGTTTTATGAAACTTCCGACCATCAGGCATTCCTGCTGTATGGGGAGTAAGTATCACATTACCCAGATTTCGGAGCTCACTGTCAATAGGAAGCGGTTCAGATTCAAACACATCCAGGCAGGCGCCTGAAATATCCCCGTTTTTTAATGCATCAATCAAGTCTCTTTCGTTGACAATGCCGCCGCGGGCTGTATTGATAAAAAGAGAGGTATGTTTCATTTTTTTGAATGCCGCTTTGTTGATCAGCTGTTTGGTTATCTCATTCAAGGGTACATGTACACTGACTATATCCGATGTGCTTACAAGAGTATCGAAATCCGTCATTTTCACAAAACCGTCCGATTGTGCAGTGGCATTTCTCGCATACACCAGCACATTCATGTCAAAAACCCTGGAAAACGCAGCTACTTTTTTTCCAATAGCACCCAAACCGATAATCCCAATCGTTTTGCCCTTTAATTCACTCCCTGTATAGTCCAATTGATTTTCATCCATCTTGTTTTTCATGAAAGTATCAAGAAACGGTATGTTTTTATAATAAGACAATATCAGTGCCATTACGTGTTCGGCCACTGCCTGTGCATTCACACCTCCAGCATTAGCCACCCAAATGCCGCGCTGTGTACAGGCAGGGACATCCACATTATCAAATCCTGCACCTGTCTGTACCAATTTTAATTTTTTTGCGTTAGAAAGCAGGCTGTGGTCCACTTTAATATGTTCAGGAATGATTACCTGGCAATCTTCAATATGATCCAGCATTTCTTTTCCGGGCGGAATAATTACAACGTTCCAATTTTGCGGAAAACTCCTGGCAATATTTGATTTTGAAGTCTCGCTAAAATAGCCAACGATGAGAATCTTCATTGCTAAACCACCTTTCATTAGCTACCATTCCTCGAATAAAACCGTTTGATGCTCGTCATTTTATCCTTTTAATACAATTTTATCAAGAAAATCTCATCACGTTCTGTTAAACCCGAATGGAGAAGACGATTTTGGAACAGTTGCATCAAGCCAAATCTAAATTGAAGTCTGTGGGGATTAACCCGGAAACTGTTTAGATGACGCATTAATATATTGGCTATGTAAATACAAGGAATTATATCGTTCAAAATAGAATACTAGTCTAGTGTGATTGTCTATTTCCAAGATTAGTTATATTGGTCAAGTGAGACGATTCACCTCTTAAAGGGATATTAATTCTTATCCTTTTATGAAAAAAATCGAAGGGATTGATACGGATGAAAACTAAACAATTATTAGATATGAATATGAACGTGAAAAATGGTATGTATGTAACTATTGAATTCTCAGTTAAACAAAAAACGAAATGGTTTGAAAGCGAGGAACAAATAAATGGAATTGGTATTACACAATGTAGAGAAGAGTTTTGGTGAAAAAAAAGTATTAGCCAATTTAAGTTTTCAATTTGAAAAGGGAAAGATCTATGGCCTTCTTGGGCGCAATGGCGCCGGCAAAACAACGTTATTCAATTGTTTAGGTGGCGAGATCCAAGTGGATGGCGGCAAAATGAAACTCGTCAACGGATCAAAATCACGTGACTTGGAAATGGATGATGTAGGATACGTTTATTCACTGCCACTGTTACCAGAATTTCTGACGGGATATGAATTTGTACGTTTTTTTATTGATGTTAACGTAGATGTAATTGATGGACGAGGAAACAATATTGATGCCCTGTTTGATATGATGCACATGGCGCAGGATGACCGACATAAGCTCATTAAACATTACTCGCATGGAATGAAAAACAAAGTTCAAATGTTGTTATTTTTACTCCTAAAACCTACAGTGATTCTGTTGGACGAACCTTTAACTTCATTTGATGTCATCGTTGCGAGTGAGATGAAACAATTGCTACGTAATTTAAAAAAAGATCATATCCTCATTTTCTCGACTCATATATTGCAATTGGCAACGGATCTGTGTGATGAGTTAATTATTTTAAATCATGGAAGTTTAACACAGGTTTCACCCGAAATCCTTACTCAGCCCGACTTTGAAGAACAGGTAATTGAATTATTACGGCATGAAAGCCAAAATGGAAGTACGAAGGAGAACGCCGATGACGGGAATGATTAGTACAATTTCTCGCATCTGGCAGTTACAGATGATTACGCTGGTCAACCGTTTGATCTATTTCACGCAAAAGTTACCGTTTGTAGGTAATTTAATCAGTGAACAAACGTATGCCGCTGTTCGGACGAAACGTACCATCGGTGCAATTGCGGTTATTTTATTAGTTCTCGTTGGTTTATTGGAAAGCTTATTATATTTCGGGGGAATGCTTGCATTGCCCATACTCTTATGGACGGAAAATGTTAATCGTACGGAGCATTTTAACCTTTTTCTTCACATGTATTTTTGCATAAGTGGCGTAATGGCTGGGGTAACGAGTGCAAAAGTGCTGGAATTAAACAAAATGAAGTATACATCTATCCGACTTATGCGAATAAACCCAACCAAATATATGCGAGCTACGCTATTTTATCGGTATACGACATTTTTCTTCTATCAAGCGATTGCAATGACTCTGGTTGCGGTACTTTTTAAATTTCCAATGACTCAAGCATTGCTTATTGTGGGAATTATGACTTTTTGGCGAGTGACATGTGAATTTTTACATCTGGCATTATTTAAATGGAGAGGCATTATTCTTGTACAGAAAACATGGGCTACGAGTTTGAGTATGTTGCTGGCACTGACTTTGGCTTACCTTCCCTTCACAAAACTGAACCATCCTCTATTTGGATCTGTGATATTGGACCAATCATGGCTTGTGACACTGATATCGTTGTCCGGGGTTATCTGTGGGTATGTTTTATTAAAACATACAGATTTCACATCTGCAGTGCGCGCAGTAACAAACCATGCTGATCCATTGTTAAATCCAGAAATAATGATTGCTGATCTTCAAAAGAGAATGGCTCAGTCCAAAGAACATGACCTTAGCAGGCCTTCCTCGTCTAACCTTCATGTTAACGAACAGCGCACATTAGAAAAAAAGGGATACGAGCAAATACACGAAATTTTTGTTACCAGGCATACCGCTCTCCTCCGTGCACCGTTCCACAGACGTTTATTGGCTATTATGATCATAGGCATACTCCTGCCTTTGTTGGTACTCATTTTCAAAGATCATCTTTCACTAGATTCAATTGAAAGATTCTCACCTTTACTCATTATGGCTATGCTTAATCTGACAGTAGGTAACCAGATTTGTAAGGCTTTATTCTTCCATTGTGACAAGCCGCTGATGCGCTATCCATTTTACCGTCAGCATGCGAAGCAGCATTTTCTGTTACGACTTCGAAGTATATTAAGCATAAATCTAAAGTTAGGTTCTTGTTTAGCAGCTGTAATAAGTGTATCTACACTTGTATTAACTGGAGGACAGGATATAAGTTCACTACTTCCTATCTGGGTTATAACCATTGCACTGGCTGTATTTTTCTCAGTACATCATCTGTTGTTATACTATGTAATTCAACCTTATACAACGGAGTTGGAAACCAATAGTCCTCTTTTCTCATTCGTAAACGGCCTTATTTCATTGAGTTTTGTTGTGGCGATGTTTCTAGGTCCTCCACTATGGGGACTAACCGCTGTGATCATGGTGTTGACTTTAGCCTATCTATCCAGTGCTGTCCTTCTCGTAACCAAATATGCTCAAAACAATTTTAGAGTAAAATGAGAAGAAGATTCCAAAGCATTGAGTCTTAATCCCCACTAGGGCCTATGTAAAGTAGGCGGGATGAGATTCAATGCTTTTTTGATCATGAAGAGGCATTATAACTTTGTGATAAATGTTTTCCCTTTTTTATTGCAGGAAAACTTTATCTGAGCACGAAATATGTTGAAGATTATGCTGAAAAAAGTTGCTTTTTGCACAATGATGTACCCAAAACTGGATGTGTTTGAGCAAAGCGCTGGTCTGCATCCCCATAGTATATTGGTATGACAGAGATCAACCATGGCGTTGCGTTCCATGTCTGGATCAACATAGGGAACTTATATTAGTAATAACAATTTATGTCGAGGGATTGATAGGGTGAGAGGGATGAGAAGACTTGAGTCTGGTATGTCAGTAAACAACGAATTATTTTCTGATATTGTCAGGTATGAACACGAAACGATAAGCGAAACGACCATAATAAACTCAAATATTGGTTCACCCATATTTTGGAGCTGTAACTTGCAACATCTTATATTTGATACCTGCGATCTTACAAATGCGAGATTTTTTGCCGGTAGTACGATTGATCATTGTACATTTATTCGTTCCGACCTGCGCTCGGTTGGCATTGCCAAAGACGAAGCTGTTTTCACCAATTGCGAATTTTCCTCCTGCGATATGAGAGGCATGACCTTGGAGAACGCTACGTTTATCGACTGTACTTTTGTTAAATGTAGATTCAATGACCGGATTTTACGAGTGGCGAATATCGTCAATTGTTCCTTTACCGGCAAGCTAGTGGATATTACGTTTGAGGGAAATGGCAAACAAGATTTAATCGCTAATTTTGAAAACTGTATCCTTGACGGTGTTCGATTTGTGAGCTGTGACCTGACGCAATGTATTCCGCCAAAATCCAAAAACCATGTGTATGTTGAACAGGTATCCGCACGTGTGAAAAATGCTCTGACAAAGATAGACGATGACCCTAATCTATCTGACGATGATCGAAAAATACTGGTACGCAGTCTGCGCAAGCTTGAGCCTATGGAACAATATATTTTTAACACAGCGCATATGAAGAAAATATATGGTGATGTTTTTGTTGAACGATTTTTCAGTAGTCTGGATTGTAACATTGCGTAAACCTAAAGAATAGAAATTAATTGAAGATTGTATTTCAAGAGGCAAAATTAAAAACAATGATTGAAGTGAGAGGAAAGGGGCCGCTTTTGGTGACAAAAGTTGTCCTTTTTTTGTATAAGAAAAAGCCCGCAAGGACGCGGGCTTTTGTTAGTTTTACACTAAGTATACATTACCTGCCGGAAATTTCATTCAGCGAGATTTCTTGTTCCTCTAGCAGTCGTTTCAGCTTTTGGCGCTGCCGTTTTTCCTTCTGACGGCGCTCTTTGTCCTCAGCCTTTAGAGCCTTGAGCAGGGAGAAACACATACCGATAAGGACAATAGCGAACGGCAATGCGGTTACAATGGATGCCGTCTGGAGGCCAGTTAACCCCCCGCTGATTAGCAGTACTACCGCAATGGAGGACTGCATGATTCCCCAGGTTAATTTCACTCTTGTACTCGGGTCCAACTTGCCATCTGAAGTGAGCATGCCCAGTACAAAGGTAGCTGAATCAGCCGACGTAATAAAGAAGATCATGATCAGCATTGTGGCGATGAATGCCACGATCGTGCCCAAAGGCAGCTGCTCCAGCATAAGGAATAAAGCGGTTGTCGTATCTTCCTTGACAGCCTCTGCCAGATGAGCGGCATTGAACAATTCCATGTGAAGTCCTGTTCCGCCAAAGACGGAGAACCAGATAAATCCGAAAAGACTTGGAATAACCATGACGTAAATTACAAATTCCTTTATGGTTCTTCCTCTGGATACCCTTGCGATAAAAGTGCCGACAAAAGGAGCCCACGAGATCCACCATGCCCAGTAAAATAACGTCCATGCTCCAATCCAGGTTTCTCTTGAGAACGGCGTCAGTCTCAAACTCATGTTAATAATATTCTGCATGTAACTGCCCAAGGTTGTTGTGAATGTGTCAAATATAAAAGAAGTCGGTCCAGTCACCAATACAAACAACATCAATAATAAAGCTATAACGAGGTTGACGTTGCTCAGAATCTTAATACCTTTATCCAGACCGGAGGTTGCAGAGATTAAAAACAGTACGGTTACAACGATGATAATGACAGCCTGAGACAGTGTCGAGTTAGGAATACCGAATAAGTGATTCAGACCCCCGCCGATCTGAAGAGCACCCAATCCAAGCGAGGTCGCAACACCAAAGATGGTGGAAATGACCGCCAGAATATCAATAACCTTACCAAGCCAGCCTGAAGCAAGACGCTCACCTATCAGAGGAATAAAGGTGGAACTGATCAGCCCTTTGTATCCTTTCCGGAACTGGAAGTAAGCAAGCGCTAAGCCGATGACGGTATAGATAGCCCAAGGATGTAGCCCCCAGTGGAAAAAGGAATAACGCATTGAAAGTATGGCTGCTTGCGTTGTTTCGGGTACCGCCCCCTCAGGTGCAGATAAATAGTGGGACAGCGGTTCAGCAACTCCCCAGAAAACCAGCCCAATGCCCATACCCGCGCTAAACAGCATGGACAGCCAGGAAACCGTAGAATATTCCGGCTCATCTTCGTCATCCCCGAGCCTAATGCCGCCAAATCGGCTGAACGCCAGATAGAAAGCGAAGATCAGGAAGAACAGTGTCGCTAGCAAATAAAACCAGCCAAAATTCTGAATAGAGAAGTTGTAGGCAACATTAGCCACATCCGCCAGCTGATCAGGAGCGACGGCTCCCCATATTGCAAACAGTGCAACGATGATAATTGTGATTGTGAATACCATGATGAGACCTCCGTTATGTAAGCTTCAGCCAATTGTTCCTTAGTATGTGCTAGTCCAACTTGTAATATTTCGAAAAGCTAGCTGTTGATAAATTAAAACAAACCGCCATGTAATGAAACACTCAGCGGTTTGTTTTGATCTTGCCTGAATAATATATGGCCTATAATCTCTTGTTAATCTGAGATATTGTATCATCTAACTAGTTTTATTCATTTATGAAAAAAAATCTGAAGAAGGCTGACTGTTATCGTAAATTTACAGATCCTTCAGATTATATTGCATGCGTGTAAGCATGTCGGTCATCATTGCAACTTCTTCTTCACTGAAATCCAGTATCATCTGATGAAGAAACTGGTTTCGATCCTGCTTGAAATTCGCGATATGCGTTAGCCCTTGTTCTGTTAACCGGACGAAGGTTTCCCGATGATCGTCGGGGTTTCTTCTTCGTGACACCAAACCGTCTGCTTCCAGTTGCTTCAAATGGCGTGTAACAGCAGCACTGTCAATATGAATGGCCTTCTGCAAATGGCTTTGTGTAACTTCTTCATGAAGATAGAGATGATACAGCAGAACGTATCGTGAGGAGCTGATCCCCGTACAACGTTCAAATTTAGGTTTCAACTGATTGCTTATATTTTTAAGTAATATTAATAAGGTTTCTTGTTCCAGCGAACAATTCATGTTTGCCCCTCCTTGAATGGTGCAGAATGTCTTGAAAAGCTTCTTGTAACAAGGGCAGATTCCTTCCAAGACATTCAGCAACTAAAGGCAACTATATCACAATGTGGAGACTGCTCGCACTATCGCTTTGAATCATGCCCAAAACGTGGTCTCTTCGGCTGGCATACGGTAGGAGGTGTATCCCTCGCTTGCAGCTTTTCCAATTGTCAGTAGCATGACTGGTACATAGCGTTCTTTATCCAAGCCAAACACTTCGGCAATTTGATCTTTTTCATAACCGCCGACTGGATTGGTGTCATACCCATGTGCACGGGCAACCAGCATCAATTGCATGGAAACCAGACCGGCGTCAAGCATAATGACATCGTTCATTTCAGCATCGGACATGTTGTTATAGATCGGTTTGAATGCCTTCAACTGAAAGTCCTTAACATCTTGTGGCATTAAGCCATGCTCAACAGCTTTTCCATAGATGTTTTCTGCATAATCGAAGTTGTTTTTGTCCGCAAACACGGCAATGACAGCAGAAGCTTGAGCGACTTTTTCTTTGTTAAAGCGGGACAGTGGGACGAGTTTTTCTTTTCCCTCTGGAGTATCCACCACAAGGAAGCGCCAAGGCTGCATGTTGATGGAGGAAGGGGCAGTGCTAGCTTCATTGATGATTTGAGTCATTTCTTCCCTGCTGATTTTTACGGATGAATCGTATGTCTTAATGGAGCGGCGTCCATAAATAATTTCGTTAAAATCGTTTGTTTGTTGGTATGGTTTCATAATAGTTACTCTCCCTTTATATTTAGTTGATCCATCAATATTTGACTAGTCAATTGTTGATAAGTCAACTATAAACGATAACTAAGTCCATTTCAATCGTTTTTTTATGTAAAAATATCACAATAAAAGCAACATTTCCGACAATTCTAACTTAACTTTTGCATAATTTTATCCTGGTTGTTTAAAAATGAGTAAGGATAATATGCATGAACCCCAGTGACTGGATACAAATAAATAATCGAATAGCACGAAAAAGGCTATTAGCTTAAAGGAGTGTTACAAAAATGAAAGCAGTTGTGATTAATCAATATGGAAGTAAAGAAGAGTTAGTTGAACAGGAAGTGAATAAACCGAGGGCAGAAGCCAATCAAGTGGTTGTAAAACTAGAGGCTACATCCATTAATCCAATCGATTGGAAATTAAGAGAGGGTTACTTAAAAGAAATGTATGACTGGGAATTCCCTATTATCTTAGGGTGGGATGTAGCTGGGGTCATAACTGAAATTGGTTCAAACGTTACCAAATGGAAAGTTGGAGATCGAGTATTCAGTCGTCCTGATACAACACGTTTCGGTTCGTATGCTGAATATACAGCAGTTGATGAGCACCTTCTGGCAAAACTACCTGATTCAATCTCATATGAGGAGGCTGCGGCTGTACCTTTGGCTGGTTTAACAGCATGGCAGGTACTGTTTACTCACGGCGATCTAAAAGAAGGTGAAACTGTACTTATTCACGCTGGAGCTGGTGGTGTAGGTATGTATGCCATTCAATTAGCAAAACATGCTGGCGCTCATGTTATTACAACAGCAAGTGAAAAAAATCATGAACTTCTTTATTCGTTAGGTGCTGATCAGGTCATTGATTACAAAAAGGAAAACTTTGAAGAGATTCTAAAAGATATAGATTTAGTGTTTGACACGATGGGTGGAGAAGTAGCTGAGAATAGCTATAAGGTGCTTAAGCCAAATACCGGAAGACTGATTACCATTGTTGGTGAACCCAATCATGATACTGCTAAGTCTCACAATGTATTAGCAAAGGGGATTTGGCTACAGCCAGATGGTGATCAATTGCAGAGAATGGCAGATCTGATGGAAGAGAAAAAGATAAAGTCGATTGTAGGGGCAACCTTCCCGTTTAGTAGACAGGGTATTTATGATGCACATGCTTTGAGTGAAACTCACCACGCTGTGGGTAAAATCGTCATTACATTTTAAAAAAGGACCGTAAGTGTTCATCTTCCATCGATGAATGCTTTCGGTCCTTTTATGTTTACCCTGTAATAATGAACGACTGGATCGGTTTACGCCTCTCTTGGTTAACGTCTTCGGAAGGCTCCGCCGCGTGCCAGAGCGAAGAAAATGAGCAGGGCAATAATCGAGCCAACAATGGCTGGAATAATATGAAATCCGCCAATCACCGGTCCCCTTGGTCCCAGCAATTCCGTTCCTAACCAGGAACCGATAAAACCCGCAATAATGTTCCCAATTACACCGCCCGGTACGTCCCGCCCAATCAAGTTGCCGCTTAACCAGCCAATAAGTCCACCAACAATGAGTACCCAGAGCAGATCCATGGATTGTTCTCCTTTCTTCGGGTTTATTACAAGTTATGTTGGGTTCGTTGGAATATACCTCATCTTCCTGTTGGTGGAGGAATCTAAAGTGTCTGTGCTAAGATGGGTTAATAATTGATTGAAGCTGGTGAAAACAAGGCTAGATAGGGGTGTACAGTTGAAGAAAATCCTAGTCATTGATGATGAAATCGCAATTCGAGATTTAATTGAGCTGGTGCTAAGGCGTGAAAACTACGATGTGCAGACCGCAGAGGACGGCAAAACGAGCATGCAGCTGCTCGACTCTTTTCAACCCGATTTAGTGGTACTTGATCTGATGCTGCCAGACTGCTCCGGATATGACCTGTGCAAGGAAATTACCAGAAAACGTGCCATTCCAGTGATCATGCTTTCTGCGAAAAATGAGGTAATCGACAAGGTGTTGGGACTAGAGCTAGGGGCCGAAGATTACATGACCAAACCCTTTGACAATCGTGAATTGCTCGCTCGGATCAAGGTGATTCTGAGAAGAAACGAGAGCAGGGAGGACTCAAGTGAAGGGACAGAAGTACAATCGACACGTATCCTTCATGAAGAGCTGACTTTTGACTTAGAGAGCCGAAGAGTGCTGAAAAACGGTATAGCCGTGTCTTTAACGGCCAAAGAGTTTAAAATTCTGGAAACGTTACTCAAAAGGCCCGACAAAATCTTTACCAGGGATGAACTGCTGCAGATCGGATGGGGATATGACTTTATGGGAGACAGTCGCAGTGTGGATATGACCATCATGCGGTTACGGAAGAAGCTGGAGGATAACGCGGACGAACCGAAGTATGTCAGGACGATCTATGGATTTGGCTATCAACTTGGAGGTGGCGAGGCCTGAAGTATGCAACCCGGTTACTGCTGAATTATTTATTTTTCTCCGTACTGTCCTTTGGCATCATCATTTTTGCGGTCAATAAAGCCATCGATTACTACAGCTTCATTACCATTGAGAAACAGATGATGGAGAAGGCGGATCTGTCCGAGTTGTCCTTCCGTGAGGTGTTATCACAGCATAGGTCATCTTCAGGAGAGCCCCAGACCAAGGAAATTGTCAGACTTGCTCTGGAGAAGCTGAAAGCTTCAGGCAAGGAAGTACGTATCTATGACAGCTCCAAGCAGTTGCTTGGCTTGGCTGTGGATGGCATCATCATTAATGATGGCAAACCTCTTATTTTTGAAAAGAATATAGAGAAAGCCCTGAGCGGCAGTTATGCGTATACCGTCACGGAAGATCATCTGCTTTATTTTGCGACACCCATTCAGGATCAATTCTACGAGAACGCTTATGTGTATGAGTTCGTGGAGGACATTTCCTACTTTTATGCGATTATGGATCAAATCCGTTATATCCTGTTTGTCGGCGCAGGCGGATTTATTGTACTGATTACGTTATCCAGTCTGTGGATTGCCCGCAACACAACCAAGCCGATTAAACTGTTGCTTAGCGCCGCGCAAAGTTTCTCTAGGCAGGAGTTTCGGAGAGTTCATCTAAACCGGAAGGATGAGCTGGGCATGCTGGCAGATGGGCTGGATTCCATGGGGCGGCAGCTTAATGATTACATTCAGTACCAGAAACAATTTGTCTCCAACGTATCTCACGAGTTAAAAACACCCTTGGCAGCCATTCGTGGTTTCTCTCAATACTTGGTTGAAGGGGAAAACGAGGACAAGGAGTTGCAAAAAATCTATGCTCATCTGCTGCAGGAATCGGATCGGCTGACACGCTTGATTAATGAACTGTTGTTGTTATCCCGATTCGACAAGGCTGGTTCTAACGAACTGGAAGTTGAAAAGACGGAAATGAACGAACTAATTCAGGAAGTCACAATGAATATGGGAGCCAAGGCCAAAGATAAAGGAATCGAGATTATGTTCAGGGAGGATGAAGCGGAATCGGATGATAAGCTTCTGACGAAAGTCCACGCCAACGTAAATCCAATGTTGATGTCCCATGCGATCGCCAACCTTGTGGACAATGCCATCAAATACTCAGGAAGTCACTCACAGATTAAAGTAGAGATGGAGCATACGCCAAGTGAGGTGGTTATACGGATACGTGATCAAGGGATCGGCATCGCGGGCGATGAGCTGGAGAGAGTGCAGGAACGTTTTTACCGGGCGAAAAATGCAAGCACAGCGAACGGTTCAGGTCTTGGACTTTCCATTTGCAAGGAGATTGTAGAGCGGTTTAATGGATATATCGACATGGAAAGTCAAATCGGGGAAGGTACAACCGTTACGATTGTTTTGCCTCGTGCGTAGACCTGCATCTAAACCCAAGCCTAAATAGGTAACGTTACAAGATTGGTACATTTCTGTTATGAGACTAACAAATGTTTTATTTATAATCACTTCATAAGAACAAATCACACATTTATGGAGGGATCATGATGAAGTTAACAAAGAAAGCTGCAGGTTTTATCGTACTAGGTGCTTTACTAACGGTGGCATTAACGGGCTGTCAGTCCAGTGAGGCTACATCTCCAGCAACCGGACAGAACACGGCAAATGAACAAAGCAAAGGCGAAGGAGCAACCAATTCTAATACGCCTGCTTCCGAAAATTCGGAAGAAAAGGGTACTGAAGCGATTAAAGAAGGTTCGATGGAGAAGGAAGGCAATGTTGTGCTGAAGGAGCTTGCTTTTGTCTATAATGAGCACACCATCGCGATTTCGGATACAGCGAACGAAGATCAGATGGAACAGATGCTGGGCAAACCGGATAACCTGAAATCACATACGTACACTGCCGACGATGGAACCAACATGGATACGTTAATCGGTTTTACCGAAAAAGTGTACACGTATCCTGGATTGGAGATTAAAACAATCAGTATACCGGAGGGAAAACAAGACTCCATCTTTCATATCGAAATCACTGATCCTAAGTACACTACAGTGCGAAACATTAAAGCAGGAGATAGCCTGGATACACTCAAAAACGCCTACCCTGAGGGGAAACTGCTTGGTGATGGAGCTCCAGATGAAGAGGATGACTTCCGTTACGAGCCATCCAATTATGTGGATGTGATGTCGTTTCATATCAAGGATGCCAAGGTGGAGAGCATTCAGATCTACAGCCTTCTGGACTAATATTTAGGAATCGATGTTGGTAAGCCATTCATACGATTCACCTTTAATACCTAAATAAAAATGAAAAGTTAACCCTCATACTCCTGAAAAGGAGCATTGAGGGTTAACGTAGTTTTAGGACTTTTAAATTAAGCGCTGCTTGGGCAAATGCAGAATAACGTTGAATTGATCACCATGAATTTCGATTTTGATCTCCCCGCCGTGCAGCTCAACGATACTTTTCACAATGGACATCCCTAGGCCGGAGCCTTCTGTCTGGCGAGATTCATCTGCTCTTTTGAAACGTTCGAACAACTCTTCCGCAGCAAAATCAATCTCATAAGCAGCAGTATTTTGTATTTTGAATAATACCAGATCATCAGACTGGTCCAAATAAATATAGATTCTGGTTCCTGGAAGCGAATATTTCTGCGCGTTGCCAATTAAATTTTCGAATACACGCCAAATTTTATTGCCGTCCAAATGTGCATGGATGGGGAATTTCGCGATCCTCTCCCGAATCTCAGGTGACGCTTGTCCCATACTGGTGTTGGACTCGGCAATCGCCTGTGTCAACAAGGTCGCGACATCGACGTACTCAATATCGAGCTCCACTGTACCGCTGGCCATCTTTGAGATTTCGAACAGATCTTCAATCAACAGCTTCATCCGTAGCGCCTTCCGGTCCAGGGTTTCAATATAGGCTCGGGTAGTCTCCGTAGACAGATCTTCTTTTTTTAATAAATCAACATAGTTGATAATAGAAGTAAGCGGGGTCTTCAAATCATGCGATACATTGGTAATCAGCTCTGTTTTTAACCGTTCGCTCTTCATTTGATTCTCCAGCGCGCTTTGATACCCGGCTTTCATATTGTTAATATAGCCAGCAAGCTTGGATAGGTCATCCTTGCCGGTATCTTGAATCGTATTCTGAATATTGCCTTCGGCAATTTCTTTGCTCCCGTTGATGATAGCGATGAAACGTCCAAGCTTGGAAAGGATATACGGAACCAGAAACAGCACATACAGCAATACATAAAGTATGAACAAGCCTTGTTGATATATGCTGTAATATGTGGCTGCCTGCCAGATACAAATGCCGGCTATCGCGGTTAGCAGAAGCATCATGATGATGCCAAACGTTAGTCTCCAGTTCTGCATACTGGCTCTAAGACCGGTTCTCCAGCTATGAAAGTAATCCATCAGCAGACTGCCATGCCAGAAGGAACGCCTACTATGAGGTGCCTTAAAATAAAGAAACAATCTACTTGCCAGTAAGCAAAGAATAATTACGGCAAGCAGTGCCTGGATGTAACTTGAAGTAGAGTAGCTAATACTCAACCCCGTGTATGAATACGAGTTTATGAGTAAGAGGATCCATAAGATGGCGGCGACAATGATGACAATAAGGTCGATGGGGACCTTCCGATCGGCTTTATTTTTTTTCGATTTTGTATCCAATTCCCCATACCACCTTTAAATATTTTGGGTCTTTAGGATTGATTTCAATTTTTTCACGGATGTTTCTCACATGTACGGCAACCGTATTGTCTGAAGTGAAGATCAGTTCATTCCACACGCGCTCATAGATCTCTTCGATCGAGAAGACTCTGCCCTTGTTCTCCATCAGCAGCTCCAAAATTTTGTATTCTTTCGGGGTTAGTCTGACGTCCTCACCATCTATCTCAACAGTCTTTGAGCTTTTGTTCAGCACAAGTCCTCTTACTTGAATGAGCTCATCCCCGTTTGACTGGAAGGAACCTAAATTCGTAAAGCGGCGCAGCTGAGATCGGACTCTGGCGATTAACTCAAGAGGATTGAACGGCTTCGTAATATAGTCATCAGCGCCAACGTTCAGTCCCAAAATCTTGTCGCTATCTTCTGATTTGGCGGAAAGCATAATGATCGGTATATTTTTGTTTTCACGAATTTTAAATGTCGTTTTAATTCCATCGAGCTGTGGCATCATGTTGTCCATGATAACAAGATGAATGGTTTCTTGTTCAAGAATTTCCAGCGCCTCCAATCCGTTAGAGGCAGTAAATACATCCACATCTTCGCTTTTCAAATAAATAACGAGCGCTTCTCGAATTTCCGGTTCATCGTCTACAACAAGTATGTTATTAATAGCCATTATTTCTCACCTTCATCACGATATTTCTTATACTTACTAATCCGGAACTCATATATCCCGAAAATTCAACATGGCTGGGGAGAGCGTCTGCAAGCATTAGCTCCTCCGGCGATTCTTCCTCATCCGTGTAAAATCCATGCACCCCGAACCTGGACAGAATCTGCATAACCGGTCTGCTGTTGACGGTGTGAACATAACTTTTCACCCCAAACTTATGTAGTGTTGGAACTAGATTGGGGTTTAAATACACGCGATATACAGGCATGGCAACCGCTGTCAGTTGTTTGTCCCTTACGAATTCTACAATACTTTCGGCGGAGGCGCCAGTTTTGTAAAGTGAATATATTTTGTGTGGAAAGGGGTAGATTCCCATAACCGTGTCATACATTTCCGGGCTGAAAATTTCAGGTATAATCCGGTTAAGCAGGGCAGGGTCCGTACGGCGTGCCTCATTGACCAGATGCCCAAACTGCTGCTGAATTTGCTCTTTGCTGCCTGCTTTCGTGTCCACAATTAAGTCAAAATCAGGATATTGCTGCATCAGTTGCAGGATGTCCGGCAGGGTAAGAGGGTGGAATCTTCCCATGATAAGCGAGTTTGCAAACTGAAGCTTGGTTACGTTTCGTCCGTGATGAGCGGCCAAATCCGGCTGTAGCTTCTGTGACCAATCATGTCTGGCTACAAGATTCCCGTCCGTCGTCTGCACAAGATCAACCTCGAACAAACGGTACCCTCGATTGTAATTGGTTATAAATGCTTCATAAGAATTGGTGTAACTAGCACCGTCAACGCCACCAAATGCATGTGCAATAAGCCTATTTTCCTGCCAGCCGCTGGTGCCAGCTATAGAGTCCGGATGATTCTGACCTGTTCTAACAAGCCCCCAGTTGCACCAGACCATTCCTACCGTAATGACTATGAGTAAGGTTAACATCATCGTTTTCTTCATTCGTTCTGCTCCTTCGTTATCCCGATTTAAGTCATGCTACAGGACGCAAATGAAGAAGGAGTGGTATAAAAACGAAGGAATTTATGAAGTTTGTACATTTCACTACAAACGATATTTCTTCTCTGAAGACCTCTCTCCGAACCTGTAGGGATTCTTAAAGTTCTCATAAGATAGATACTAGCATTTTCAACCTCTTTTTTATTGTTCGAAAATTTTCGAATTATGTATTGCAGCTATGTGGGAAGTGTGATATATTTCTTTTCAGGCCAAACAGTTCGAAAATATTCGAACTGAAAACTATACTACGTAAGACAGTATAGAAAATACAGGAGGTAATAACATGTCCAATACAGCAACCGCTGGCAATACTACTAACTCTCTGAAAACCGATGCAAACATCACGATGTTAAATAATTATTTTCGCTTGTTTGATGCATCTCGCACTGACGATCGGGCTATGAAGGACTTGTTATCCTTATTTACGGAGGATGTCGAAGTTATTTCGAACGGTAGCAGCCGAACAGGATTCGAAGTAGTTATTAAGACTATTTATGAATACAACAAAGACATTAAACATATGTGGGATGCATGGGTACTTCAGCCCGACGGCAGTTATCGAACTAACTGGGCAGTATGCGGTCAAGCAGTAGATGGCACGGTTTTCACCAAAGAAGGTATAGATATTATGCGTTTAAATGAAGAGGGAAAGATTATGTATATGAAGAACGTGCAGACGACTGAAGATGCTTACAATGAATATTTCTCGTAAGGGTAGTTGTTACTTAGGTCTTTGGTAAGAAACAATTGCTGGTTTGCTACATAGTAACCCATTTTTTTTGATCAGTAGGCATAATTTTATCGACTTATATTTTAGATTCACAGCATTTGTGGCCTTCAACCGAACTATCCTAAAACTAAAGAAACCGATGGAACTTTACATTTGTAAATGCCCATCGGTTTTTATTTTATCTCAACAATAAGATACCTTCTTATTCTGGTGAAAATAGGTCAGGCTGAATAACTGGGCTAGGTGCGTTGCGTAGAGTGAGCCTCGTGCTAATCTAACATGATTTTCTCGTTAACCATCTGATAGTAATACTCATCCATCTGTTCTGCCGTAACATCTTCTTCAAGATGATATATCCACCACGTCTGCATTGAAGTCGATTGCCAAACTGTTAGAGCTAGATATTAAAAAAGTGATTACGTATCATGGTAACGAAGTTACAAATCAGATTAATGACAGTCTCCAGAAGATTGTAAATATGAAATCTATCATTGACCACGAGTGAGGAGAAATTAACCTGGAAGCAAGCAAAACTCTTTTAATGGAATAACTTATCATGATGAAGTCGTCATTTTCGCGGCTTTGTTTATTTTGTGACTATTATGATGGGTAGTAGAAATAAAGTTACCCTTGAGTGCATAGTGCGATCGGACAAGTTGGAATGGCTGCAGGTGCGGATATCGGGGGGATTGCTGTCAACCACAACTTGTTGAACTATATTCCATGGATCGGTGCGCTTGCCCTTATGATTGGTGTTGTAACAACGTTGCTTGATAACTCGCTATCTAAAAGAAAACAAACTAAACATTCTTTGCAATGAATAAACACTTGTTTCATCTTCGTTTGATACTTGGGGTTAACGATATACGAATAGCTGTATTCAAAATTGGCCTATAACAAAACTACTTTCTTCTCGTTCAACCTAATGGGAAACATCACCTCTATAGCAACAAGAAAGCAACTGACCCATGTGATCAGCTGCTTTCTTTGTTTTATAATTCATAACTCATTAACCCAATAGCAATCAGTAGATACATCGTTGGAAGGAAGCTTCCTGAGTAGTCGTATAATAACCCAATGAAAGTAGGTCCAACTGCTGGCATAACATCAAAGTCGAATCACGCCACAGGTCTGCCCTAGCTAGAATACTCCGGCGAGTACTAACTTCCAAGCCTTGTTACACGACAACTAACAGTACGATAATTCCGAGAAAAATCAGCCAGCATACTGGGTGACCGAAATTTAATCCCCAGCCGACTCCGAATCGTTTCTCGACGATTAGGTTTGGATCCTTGCGATTGAAATAAATCATACCTAATAGCCATTTATCATCATCATGGACAGGTCTGAAATTGGAGCGATCTGCCGATTGCTCCAAGCGGCTTCCGCCCTGACCAGCCCAGAACGATAAGGCTAAGGCGTATAGGATGATAAAGGCTATTATGATTAGGACAATGGGAATAGCGAAATTGATGTTAAGCAGAGATATCATATTTAGTTGCACGACGGACAACAGGATAACTATTAAGAAGCTTGCTGTAATCATAAAACCTGACCAAGTACGGCGGAAAGTTACGTCTTGTCTGATGGAACGGTTCGGATCAGTGGGTTGAACCTGCTGCTTCACTCTGCGAATACTCCAATTCTCAAATATGAACACAAGTATTAAGAACACTTGCATTATCGTAGGCATAAACACAGAACTATAAGATTTAGCTGCATAGCCATCTACGTTCCAACTGCTGTTGTAATGGATCGGAATCTGGTCAGGAATTAGTTCGTAGTTGAGTAGCACAGTTACAATACCAACAACAATAATGAAAACATGAATGAGGAACCACTTACTAGACAAGCTAATGTTTCTTTTCCGAAAACCAGTGTCCACTGCCATGATCGATAGTTCCAGAGCAATAGGCAGCATAGGCAGTAAACTTTTCATTTTGAAATGATAGCTAATGTTTATGACTAGGGAGATTACGACCATGGCGAGTGAATAAGTGACAATGATCCAACTTTGTTGCTTGGAATGTTCATCACCGTATATTAGGCAGATGATACAAACAATGAATAGGATGGTATGCAAGGTAGCACTAATCCTAGCATATGACTTCCGCATCTGGCGAAGAGGTTCGCTGTGAAATTGTACAGCGCTGACGGTGACCCCAAAACTAATCGTCTCTCTTGTTAAATAAGGCATGCTTATCATGAGTACAATGGTAGGTACACATACAAGGATCATTACTATAACAGGCATTATCGTCATATCATTCGCCTCCTTTTATACATAAGTGTGTATTCGAAAACTCTGTAACCTTTAGACATATGCGATGCATCACTATGTCTTTTGGCGTATGATATTCTTTTAACTTAGGGTAGGTAATCGACTTGAATATAAGTTAATTATAATCGATTTTAGTGGATATGGGTGAAATTAACATTTGTTTAGACCTTTTTGCTACGCAGCGAACTCATCTGACAACGCAGTAAAGCTTAGTTATAATCAACTTTTATCACCATACAATAAAGTTCACTTGGTAAAATTGTGAAGTCAAAATCACATTAACTGGAGTGGATACTATGCTTTCTGAAGAAGATTATGCGAAGGTGGCAAAAGAAGCTTTACATCAATACCCAATCTATTGGGAAAAACTTGTGTATCTCGGAAAGAGTGATAATGTTACATTTCAAGTTCAGACCAACGATGCTCATCAAAAGTTTCTAATCAAAATCCATATCTCAACGATTTCCATTCAATCAAAAGGGAATATCACATCAGAGCTTATTTGGCTTGAGGCTTTGGTTAAAGATACAAATCTCGTCGTACCTGCACCTGTCAGAAATCTTCAAGGTGATCTGGTAACAGAAATATCAACTCATCTTAGCGAAAATACAATCATGGTGACTATTCATCATTGGATTCATGGAAGCATACTTCAAAGAGAGCCAACAAGTAATGAAACTGAAAATTTGGCTCTCTTAATGGCGGCTCTACATAAACATTCTATGCAGTGGAATGCACCTGAAGGCTTTATTAGACCAATATACAATTCTGATCATTTATATTCATCACTTCATCAATTAAAACGGTTAGTAAATTTAGAGCTTATCTCAAGTGAAGTGTTTGTTCATGTGGAAGAGTCAGCACATAAAATAGCAAATGTGATACAACATCATAAACGTTTGCCAAGTAACTGGGGAGTTATTCATTCTGACCTTCATGAGAGTAACTATGTTTTTTATGAGGATACTCCTCAACCTATAGATTTTTCGAATTGTGGCTATGGCTTTTATTTATTTGATATGGCTGAAACATTTTTGCATCTTTCATCAGATAATAGGAAAGTATTTATTTCATCGTATAGCAAAGTAAATCAACTGGAAGAGAATTATGTCGAGTTATTAGAAGCATTTTTTATTTGGTCAATCATTAGGACTTTCGCATTCCATTCTCTAAATCCAAATGAACAACAATCCTTAGCGACAAATTTTCCATCAGTTATTCAAAACTATTTTAAGAAATATCTTAAAGGAGAGAAATTTTTGTTGAACTAAGGAGTAGTTAGTGTAATTTCCCGTTTGAGATAACGTTATAATATAATCAGAGTTTAAGACATGAATACAATAAATGGAGGGGTAGGATTGAACAAGTATGTGTTACATATAGTTGCAAGTGTAATTTGCATATTGTTACCTGCTGTTGGTCTCTTATATGTTTTGTGGGATAGCCACCAACCCAAAATAGGACCTGTAGGAGACGGAAAACCGAATTATCCTTCAATATCTCAATGGATATCCATTGGCTCTTCTTTTATTCTTGGAATAGTTAATTTACCTCTTTCCATAATTCGATATAGACAAAAGACTAAAGAAGATATTAAAAGTTAATGCTTATTACGCTGACGGGCAGGATAGATGAATTTTGTGAATATACGTCAGGTATGCGAACGATAAAAACATCAACTTTTAAGATTAAAGACATGCTACAGTCTTCAGAATCGCAGAATTCGTCAAAGGAAGTATAAAAGAACCAGGCAGTAGAGTGCCTATCGTCAGGCAAGAGAAGGGTGATCACGATAAATCTGAATTAAAGCTGGAGGCGAATGAAATGCTGGAATTAGAGTTTACGACTATAGAGGAGTGGGATGAAGCATTGTGGGCGCGGATGGAGCGAATCTATCATGAGGCTTTTCAAAGCGGTGCTAAGACAAAAGCGATTCTGCGCAGTATGCTGGACCGGAAAATTGGTAATTTACACATGGGCGTGCATCATGGTGAAGTGGTTGCGATGGCTGTTACTGGACTGGAGGGGAAGGCTGCGGACCGCATTCTGATCATCGATTACCTCGCGGTTGAACAGAAGCTGCGCGGGTTGGGCATAGGGACCTGGATGCTGGAGCAGCTCAGAGCCTGGGCGTTAAGGGAACACCGGATCAAAGGTATGATTATCGAGGCGGAGTTCGGGACAACGGAGGCTCATCAGGAACGCATTCAGTTCTGGCAACGCAACGGGTTCATCCTAACCTCCTATGTCCATCAGTATAGAATGGTGCCAGAGCCGTATCAGGCAATGATGCTGCCAATGGATACAAGTATGCATGTGCCTGATGATGGTGAAGCACTGTTTCGTTATATCAATGCTTTTCACAAGGTTGCTTACCGGAAGAGTTAGACCGCATTCAGTGGACCTGCAGGAAATTACCGTAGAGATTAGGATGAAAAATGATCAATTCTTGACTGCATGGTCAATAACTGATACATTAATCCCATGAGCAGACCAAGAGAATTTGATGTCGATCGTGTATTACACCAGTCTATGGAAGTATTCTGGAATCAAGGGTTCAAAGCAACTTCATATGAGGACCTTACGCGTACTACAGGAGTCAAAAAGCAAAGTTTGTACTGTGTTTTTAAAGACAAGCGATCGTTGTTCCTGAAGGCGCTGGCACTTTACCGTGAACAGGTTATAGCGAAACTGAAAGAGATTGAAACCCTGGATTCGTCTCCCGTTGATAAACTGGATACCTTACGATATTCCCTTTTAGACGATGAAACTGGCTGCCAAGGGTGTCTAATTGTGAATGCATCACTCGAATTCGGAACAGATGACGAGCAGGTCACCCGCGAAGCTGAGCTCATGGCAGAAGAGATTCAACTGGTATTAGATAAGATTATAAGTAGTGGCCAGAAACAACAGTTAATTTCCAACCGGTATACGAGTATAGAGCTTGCATCTTATCTAAATAACACCATCCTTGGTGTGAGAGTTATGGAGAAATCTGGTTCATCCCGTGAACAGATCGAGACGGTTCTGCGTACTTCATTTGGCATGATCATGTCTTGATCTTTTTTTTGTGAAATTCTTGACTACGAAGTCAAAAATAAATGAAGGCGGATCAATACACCACGAAACCTTGAAGGAGGTGGGGCTTTTCGATAAAGATCGTGTATTGATTCATTTGGAAGTAACATCTAGTTGTTAACCAGGCTGGTTGCTGTTTAACATCTCCTAGGTCAATTTATATAAAATGAAATATGTGGAGGTTATTATGAATTATTCTCAATCCGTAGAAGCATTGTTCCAACCTATAGAGTTAGGTCACTTGAAGTTATCCAATCGGATCGTGATGGCGCCAATGACGCGTCAATTTTCTCCGGACGGTATCCCGGGTTCGAATGTTGCGGGCTATTACCGCCGCAGAGCAGAGAACGCAGTGGGGCTGATTGTGACGGAAGGGACAATAATTAATCATCCGGATGCATCCAATCAAGCCAATGTGCCGCACTTTTATGGCGAAGCTGCAATGAATGGTTGGGCACATGTTGTATCTGAAGTACATGAAGCTGGCGGTCGAATTATTCCACAGATCTGGCATATGGGAGCCAAAGGTCATGTTAATGATTATTCGGAAGCTGAGATTGCTACAATCGTTCAGGAATTCGCAAAAGCAGCCTCAGAAGCGAAACGCGTTGGGTTCGATGGTGTTGAAATCCATGGAGCACACGGCTATCTGATCGACCAATTCCTGTATGAGAAAACCAACTCTCGTACGGATCGTTATGGTGGAGATATGATGGCTCGCACACGTTTTGCAGTTGAAGTGATTGAGGCTTGCCGTAAAGTAGTGGGATCGGAATTCCCTATTGTACTGCGTTTATCTCAGTGGAAGACAGATGATTATCAGGCTAAATTGGCTGAAACACCGGAATTACTGGAGCAGCTTCTCGCACCGTTGGTTCAAGCTGGCGTCGATATCTTCCACTGTTCCACACGCCGTTTCTGGGAGCCGGAATTCGAAGGGTCTGATCTGAATTTTGCTGGTTGGACCAAAAAACTCACTGGTAAACCGACAATCACTGTTGGATCGATTGGTCTTGATGGTGACTTTACAAGTCTGTTCACAGAAGGTAAAGGCGCAAGTAACGTCGGTATCGAGGGATTGGTACAACGACTTCAGAATGATGAGTTTGATCTGGTTGCTGTAGGCCGTGCTCTTCTAGTCGACCCTGAATGGGCTAAGAAAATTCAAGAAGGACGTACTGATGATCTGGTTCCATTCACAAGAGAGGCGATGACTGTACTTACTTAATTGTAGTTATAATCATTAAGAATATGTATTAATCAAACACACCTTCAAGAGAATGAAGCCTTGTCGTAAGATAGGGGAGATCATCTTGGAGGTGTGTTTGTAATGGCAACCAGAGTGAGTTATCCGGTAGAATTAAAGATGAAAGCCATAGAAATGAGACTGGCAGAGGTTTCAGTTTCGGAATTGAGAATTGCTGGAAGAACATTTCCGATTGTTAACTGCTCCAGATCACCCACTCCCCAAACGAACTGTGCTGCAATTGGAAGATTTTCATGATGAAGTGTTCCTGACAAATGAGAAGGGTTGTCCATATCGAACGATGTTTGATCGATCATTTGAGAAAGAGGGCATTGATAGCATCACATATTTAGAGTTTCAAAGTGCCGAGGCTATTAAACAATGTGCAATTTCAGGAATCGGTATTGTCTTTCTTCCTGAGATCGTCGCGAAATCTGAAGTTGAACGTGGAGAACTTGTTGTCCTCCCATGGCAAATTCCGGACTTGCAGGTAGATCCACAGATGTTGTGGCATAAAGACAAGTGGCTTTCACCAATCATGTTATCTTTCATAGAAGCAACCAGGGAAGTTATTGGTTCACTGAATGAGACTAAAACTGTATAGTTTATGTATGAGGCATCAAACTGTTGAGCACAGTAAACGCTGTTGAAAGTGGGGAGACATTATATATGATTCCATTAGTATATGACCAGATTAACCATTGGGGAAAAGATGATGAATTTTTCCTTGCATTGTTAAAGAGATTACAAGTAGAATCTATAGCTGATCTGGGCTGTGGAACAGGAAGATGGACTACTCATCTTGTTCAGTGCGGTTATAAAATTACCGCTATAGATCCCAATGAAGAAGCGATTGAAATGGCGAGAAGTAAAGATAATTCTGGAAATGTGAATTGGATTATAGGTGATAGTGCGGATTTACAAACCAATACCTATGATGCGGTAATCATGACAGCCAATGTTGCACAGGTATTTCTTACAGATGATAGTTGGAAGCGGGTAATCTCGGACGTATTCCGATCCCTAAAAAATGGGGGTCACTTTATTTTTGATACAAGAAACCCTTTGGTAAAAGTATGGGAAGAATGGGAGAAGGACAAAACTCCTGACTTAGCTAAAGATAGACTAAACGGAGATCCTTTAGAAATCTATACAGAATATGAAGGGTTTGAGGGAGATATTTACACTTTCTACGAAATGGTAAAAAATACAAAAACAGATGAAGTGTTAGTTCATGAAAAAATGCAGCTGAGGTTTCGAAATCAAGAAGAATTCGATGAGTCGCTGAAACAAATAGGTTTCTCAAAAATTGAAACATACGGTGATTGGGAGTTTAAAGAAGCAAATTCTGAGAATAGATCGTTTATTTTTCATTGTGTAAAATAGCAGTTAGTTAAAAAATGTCGAGGGACAAAGACATGATCCCATTGAAAGTCGCTATTTTAGCGGCTTTTTTATTTTTACAAACATTGTTTCGTTCAAAATCCATTCAATGAAATTTGTTCATATATGATTAACTGGAGTATGATGGGGGAAGGCGATGCTGATAATTACCATATAATCAATGCCAAGTATAGAGTAATTTTATGTAGGTCTAAAGCTTTTGGACCCGGCTATACAACACCATACTTCCTTGAAGGGGGACATCTGTTTTGGATGAGCAGTTTCTAGATTTATTGGCCGAGAAATATGATACGGAAGAAAAAATCATAACAGAGATCATCAACCTTGAAGCGATCTCCAATCTCCCGAAGGGAACCGAGCATTTTGTCAGTGATTTGCATGGGGAGTTCCAGGCTTTTCAGCATGTACTAAGAAACGGTTCGGGTACCGTCAAAGAGAAAATCAAAGAATTATTCCGGAAGGTTTGGACGGATCAAGAAATCAATGATTTTGCGGCGTTGGTTTATTACCCGGAAGAAAAAATACAGCTGGTTATAGGGGAACTGAGCAATAAACAGGCTTTGAACCAGTGGTATAGACTAACGATTGAACACATGCTTAAGCTTATTTCTTATGCCTCTTCCAAGTATACACGCTCAAAATTGCGTAAAGCTCTGCCGGAGCAATATGTATATATTGTAGAAGAGCTTTTATACAAGACGGATTCGACCAACAATAAGGATCCTTATTACGAGGAAATATATCGGCAAATTATATCCTTGGGCCAGGCGGACAATCTCATTATCGGCCTTGCTTATACGACTCAACGCCTGGTGGTTGACCATCTTCATGTGGTTGGAGATATCTATGACCGGGGGCCGTACCCCGATAAAATTATGGATACACTGATCAACTACCATTCTGTAGACATTCAGTGGGGTAACCATGATGTCCTCTGGATCGGAGCCTACGCGGGTTCTCTGGCCTGCCTTGCGAATATTATTCGGATCTGCGCCAGATACGACAATCTGGATATCATCGAAGATGTATACGGAATCAATCTGCGCCCACTGCTAAACCTGGCGGAGAAATACTATGAGGACAATCCATCTTTCAGACCTAAGCTACAGGCTGGTCATAACCTAACGGAGCAGGAAATTCTGCAGATCACGAAAATTCACCAAGCCATTGCCATGATTCAGTTTAAACTTGAAATCCCGATTATCAAGAGACGCCCATACTTTAATATGTCTGAAAGACTTTTGCTGGAGCAGATTGATTACGACAAAAATGAAATCAACATCTGCGGTAAAACATACCTGCTGGAAAACACCTGTTTTGCAACCATAAATCCGCAGAAGCCTGAACAATTGCTGGAGGAAGAACGCCAGGTGATGGAAAAGCTGCTGTTTTCCGTTCAGCATTCCGAAAAGATGGCCAGACATATGAATTTTCTTATGAAAAAGGGTAGCCTTTATTTAAAATACAACGGGAATTTGTTAATCCACGGCTGTATTCCTTTGGATGAAGAAGGAAATATGGAAGAAATGCAGATTGAAGACAAGACATATGCCGGCCGTCAATTGCTTGATGTTTTTGAGGATTATTTACGTTACGCCTTTGCACATCCGGAAGAGACAGAAGATCTGGCGACGGATATGGTATGGTACATCTGGACAGGGGAATGTTCCTCGCTCTTTGGAAAGAGAGAAATGACCACTTTTGAACGGTACTTTATCCAAGATAAAGAAGCACATAAGGAGAGAAAGAACCCTTACTACCATTTACGTGAAAATGAAGAGATCACTCGAAAAATTTTGCAGGAGTTTGATTTGAATCCAGATCATGGACATGTCATTAACGGTCATACGCCAGTCAAAGAAAGTCGTGGAGAGAGCCCTGTTAAAGCAAACGGAAAAATGATCGTGATTGATGGCGGTTTTTCCAAAGCCTATCAGTCCACAACGGGCATTGCCGGATATACCTTGCTGTACAATTCTTTTGGCATGCAGCTCGTCGCCCATCAGAAATTTAATTCAAAAGAAGATGTGTTATGTAACGGAACAGACGTGTTATCTCTAAAAAGATTGGTGGACAAAGAACTGGAGCGGAAGCTGGTGAGGGAAACCAATGTCGGGGAGAAGCTGCTGCGGAAAATCTCAAACTTGAAGGATCTATTAGAATATCGCTACATGAAATGAAACGATTGCTAAAAATACACACCTTGATCAACCGTTTGAGTGCATTTGAAGTAAACGCTCGTATTGGGCAGGGAAGTAAGAATCCCCTGCCTGTGCGAGCCTTTCTTTTGTTAAAGTGCGATTTAACAACAAACTTTATGACTTACAGTTGAACTAAACGAGGATTTTCAATTGGCGGAGAGGAGGAAGATATGGGCTACAATTCACGGAAGGAAGCAGTGTTTGAGACGAAACGGTTCCGTAACTGTACCATAGCGGCCGGTCGTCGTCATACCGTTGCTCTTAAATCTGACGGAACAGTAATAGCTGTGGGTGATAATAAATATGGTCAATGTAAGGTAAGCGATTGGGGCGATATCGTCGCAGTTGCAGCGGGTAATGTTCATATGGCTACGAATACCGGTAATGCCCATACCGTTGGTCTTAAATCTGATGGGACTGTAACAGCTATAGGTTGGAATAAGCATGACCAATGTAATGTAAGCGAATGGCGCGATATTGTAACCGTTTCGGCAGGTTGGTGCCATACGGTTGGGGTTAAATCAGATGGCACCGTGGTTGCGGTGGGGCGAAATAATGAAGGGGAATGCAACGTGAGCAGCTGGCATGATATTTTATCGGTCACGACGGGTGACTGGCATACAGTCGGTCTAAAAATAGACGGAACGGTAACAGCCGTTGGTAACAATAAGTATAACCAATGTAGCGTAAACGACTGGGGCGACATATTAGCTGTTTCGGCGGGGTATCTGCATACTGTTGGGCTTAGATGGGATGGCACGGTAGTCGCTGTGGGTAGAAATAATGAAGGTGAATGCGACGTAAGCGGTTGGCGCGATATTGTAGCAGTTGCAGCGGGGAGTTATCATACCGTTGGTCTTAAGTCTGACGGGACGATGGTTGCTGTGGGTGATAATGATTATGGACAATGTGATGTAAGTGGATGGAGTAGCATCCAACAATAAAATACTAAGAAAGCAGCAGCTGATGTCGACTGCTTTTATTATTTTTCTCGGGACAAGAACATGGTCCAATTAAAGTCGCTAATTTAGCGGCTTTTTGTGTATTGGCTTTTAAATAGCATCCTTAATTACATATTCAAGTATTTTCGCATTTAAGTCAGGAGAATGAAAACTGTGGTTACAGGTGGGAGTTCAACTAATGGAGAAGCTGGTGTGTCTTAGTATGATTTGAATCCATCACTTCGTCGTATGCCTAATATAAATATTTACCTCTTGCATAAAGAACGTACGTTCGGTTTATAATATACAAACATACGTTCTTAAATGTACAGGAGTGATTTCAGTGTTGACTAAGCAACGAACCATTATGCTCATTGATATGCAGAGCTTTTATGCTTCAGTTGAAAAGGCAAAAATGCCTCAATACAAAAATAGACCATTAGCTGTCGCTGGAGACCCCGCAAGACGTTCTGGAATTATTCTTGCCGCTTGTCCACTAGCCAAAGCGAAGGGTGTATCTACCGCGGAACCACTTTGGCAGTCTCTTCAGAAGTGCCCTGAACTGATCATTGTGAGACCACACATGCAAGAATACATCGAAGTATCCACTCAAATCATGTCCATTATTGAGGAGTTCACCGATCTGGTCGAACCGTACAGTATAGACGAATTATTCGCTGATTTTACAGGGTCCATGCATCTATTCGGTAATGATCCAGTCGATTTGGCCAAGCAAATTCAAGACAAAATCTATAATGAAACAGGCGTTTACGCGAGAGCTGGCATTGGTGAAAACAAAATCATCAGTAAATTGTGCTGCGATATGATCGCTAAAAAAGCAGAGGGGGGCATTTTCCATCTAAAGAAAGAGGAGTTACACCTCCATATTGGAGATAAGCCCATCCGTGATATGTGGGGAATTGGCTCAAGAATGGAAAAACATCTGTGGAAGATGGGCATCCGAACCATTAGAGACCTGGCGAATACGCCTCTTTCCAAATTAAGAAGTAAGTGGGGTGTTAATGGAGAAGTCATCTGGCGAGTTGCAAATGGACTCGACAATTCACCGGTAACCGTCAACACACACAGTACACAAAAGGATATCGGAAACGGAATGACCCTGCCTAGAGATTTCATAGAGGCTTGGGAGATCGAAGTAGTTATCCTCGATATCTGTACAGAAGTGTGCAGAAGAGCCCGTAAAAAGGGACTGATGGGTAGCGTCATATCCGTAAGTGTGTCTGGAGCGGATTTTGACCACCCCACTGGTTTTCACAGACAGGTTAAACTGTCTGATCCTACAAACATAACCGTTGATGTATGCAAGATAGCCAAACGCATATTTCATCAACACTGGGATGGGCAACCTGTGCGCCGTGTAGGCGTATCCCTGTCTCAATTATCCAACGCGGATACATATCAACTATCTTTTTTTGATGATCAAGAGCAGAAACGGGCCATTGATCAGGTGATGGACGACATTAAGGATCGATTTGGCGACATTGCCATTCTACGAGCGAGCTCCATTACGGCTGCGGGTCAAGCGATCGATCGAGCATCTAAAATTGGGGGGCATTATAAATGAGCAAAAAACTGGAGGCCAATGGATTATGGGAATCGAGCCGCATGATGCTTCCACAACATAAAGAACGAATTATACAGCATCGTACTCAAATTCATTATCAAGCGAAACCACTGATCCATGAAGATGAGTGGGAGATTATTACTCAGAATATAGATATGTCGCTCAATTATACATTGCAAGCTACCTTTGAAATATTTACTGAGTCAGGCAATCGGTATATACATGGGATCGTCACTTCAGTCAGTACCTTTGGAAAGAAAATCAAAATTGAAATGGAGAATGGATTTGAATGGGTCGATTTTGATCAATTGGTCGCTGTAAAACTTGAAGAAGGAGGCGTGTAAAGTGCGACAGACTTTCGAGGAACTTTCACTCGTGAAGAGGGTGGTAGAGCTCCCTTATCTTTTAGGTGCTCTGGAGGTAGATAAGCATAAAATATACGCTTCAAACTTTAAGATGAAATCTGTGTATGTTGACTACTTGGACGGTACCCAAAAGAAAATTGCTTTAGAAATGTACAAATCGAAACAAAGGCTAAAGGAACATCATATTAAAATCATAGATGAAGTGAGATCCGAACTGAGTTTAACGGTAGATTATTCGGTGAGAGGTTACATTCATAAAATGACATTATTATGGAGCAAAGTGAAAGTGGATGTAACCTTAATGCTAACCGAACATATGAACGTTGATATTACTGAATTGCCCACATGAACATGGAGTTCAAGCAGAATAAGGTATATAACCACATCCGGTGGATATAATGCATTTAAAACCATTGTTTTCTTCTCCCAAATGGGTAAACCGACCTTTGAAGTTGAAGGGTCGGTATTTTTTGTCTCTATGTCATAGAAAATATATGTTGAGTTTCTGAAAAGTCTGTAGATGAAAATAAAGAATAAAATAAATAAAAATCTGTCGGCGAAGAGCAAGAACATATTCCCTTTGAAGTCGCTATATTAGCGGCTTTTTTGTTTATCGATACAAGTTTCGTGTCCCGAGCCAAGGAGAAAAACTTGTACCGATTGCCGAAACTGACAAAACATAGTCCGATAAATGTTTTACAAATTCGGTGATTCACCAAATCACTCTTCTTACATTCAACTTGTATCCTACTTGTGTACCAGATAATCCGGTATGGAAGCAACCAAATTTCAGGAGGGTATACATTGTGAAAAATAGTAAACGTAACGGTTATCAAAGCTTGATCCTCTCGCTTGTATTTATGCTTGTCATCCTGTCTGGATGCGGGGCATCAGCAAGTTCAAGTTCCAGTGAAGGCGGAATGCCAGAAGTAATCCGAATCGGTATTATGCCAAGCGAAGAGGGCGAGATGAACCGTTCTCAGGAACAGCTTGCAAAAGACATTACTGAAGCAACCGGCATTCCTGCGGAAATTTTTGTAGCAGAAGATTATAACATGGTTATCGAAGCCCTGCGTGCAGGCAAAATTGAAGTTGGACTGATCGGGCCGTTTGGTTACATCATCGCTACGGAAAGAGCCAATGCCCAACTGCTTGTCCGTTCCGAAAGTGATCAACAATCGAATACGGTAATCCTTGTCCGTAACGACTCCCCATATCAAAGTGTAGAAGACCTTAAAGGAAAAGACTTTTTGTTTGCCGATCCGGCATCAACATCAGGCAATCTGTACCCACGTGCCACATTAATGAAAGAACTTGGTCTTTCCAATAAGGAACTGGATTCCTTTTTCGGCAGTGTAGCGTTCTCCGGTGGACATGACAAATCACTGCTTGCACTGGCAAACGGTAATGCAGATGGGATTGGGACGTCAAGTCTCATGGTGCCGATGATGGCAGAATCAGGACTTATTAAAGAGGAAGATTTCCGCGTGATTGCCGAATCCGATCCGATCGTCGGTGGAGCTCCACTGCTTTATCGTCAAGATTTGCCAGAGGAATTGGTTACACAGCTACGTGATCTTATGCTGGATTACGATACGAAAAATCCTAAATTCCTGGAAAGTGTCGGCGCAGCCCGTTTTGTAGAAGGCAGTGACAGTGACTTTGATCCAATCCGGGAAGTCGCCAAAGCACTGGATATGTCCCCTGAGGAACTGCTGAAGAAGTAGAATTCAAACTTGAGAGAAGGAGGAATTAAAATGACACTTTTACAGGTGGAAGGGTTGTCCAAGGTATATCCTGACGGAACAAAAGCACTTGATAACTTAAACCTAACAATTAATGCTGGAGAATTCGTTGTTGTCATTGGACCGAGCGGAGCCGGGAAAAGCACATTGCTGCGCAGCCTGAACCGAATGATCGAGCCGACAAACGGAAAGATTCAGTTTAAAGGCAATGAAACTATGGGCATCAAGGGTAAAAAGCTCCGTGAACTTCGCCGCCATATGGGCATGATCTTTCAGGGATATAACCTGGTCACCCGTGTGTCCGTTCTTAATAACGTGCTGCATGGACGATTAGGCTACATGAATCCGCTGAAAGGGGCACTGGGTCTTTACTCAAAAGCAGATACAGAAGCCGCCAAGCTTATGCTTCATCGTGTTGGTTTACATGAGCAGATGTATAAGAGGGCAGATGAACTCAGTGGAGGTCAGCAGCAGAGAGTGGGTATTGCACGTGCACTTTCTCAAAAGCCGGACCTGATATTAGCAGATGAACCCATAGCCAGTCTCGACCCTGCTTCCTCTGAGACGATTATGCATTATTTATATACGATCTGCAAAGAGGAAGGCATTGCCTGCCTGTGCAATCTGCATCAGGTAGATATCGCGAAGAAATACGCAACCCGTATCATCGGTATCCATAAAGGGTCCAAGGTGTTTGACGGGACACCGGATGAACTGACGGAAGATATGATCCGTCTCATTTACAACCAGACCAATCCCAAAGTGAAGGAGACAGCCTGACATGAATGCGGCTCAGTTACAATCTGCCCGAAAAATGAAACGTACACAGACGATATTGTTTTTTATCGTGCTGTTGGCTCTCATTATCTGGTCTTCCATCGGCGCAGAGTTTTCATTTGGAGCTTTGTTGGCAGGGGTAGGAGAGAGCTTCCGATTTATCTTTTTTGATTTTCTTCCACCTGATTTATCTTCACTTTCCCAACTCATTGAACCTGCCATGCAGACCCTTTATATGAGTGTGGTGGCGATGGTCATCGGGTCGGTTGTAGCAGGGATGTTATCCTTTTTAGCCGCGGCCACGACAAGCCCTCACCCTTACCTTCAGGTATTTGTTCGTGCGGCTACATCGCTGTTTCGTAACATTCCGGTAATTATCTGGACGATTCTGCTTGTTGCAGCGTTTGGACTGGGGGCTGTAGTCGGTACGATGTCGCTGATCCTGATCTCAATTGGTATGTTAACTCGTTCCTTTGCCGAGGTGCTTGAAGAAATTGACATGGGACAGGTAGAAGCGGTTCGAGCTGCTGGCGGGAGTTATTTACAAGTGTTGTCCCAAGCCGTGTTTCCACAATTCTTACCCGGGTTTATCGGTTGGAGCCTGTACAACTTCGAAATCAACGTACGCGCTTCTACAATTGTAGGGATGGTTGGAGGCGGTGGTCTCGGATTTATTTTGCAATCCAAATTGAAGTTGTTTCAGTACCAGGAAGCCAGCATGGCCGTGTTGCTTGTGCTCGTTATCGTTCTTGTTGTGGAAATGATCACCAATCGCGTAAGGGAGCGAATCATATGAGTATGCGAATGAACGAAGCGAAGCCATCTTTTACGCTGTATACTTCCATACCAGAGCCACCCAAGCCAAAAAGAAACAAGCTGTTCGTGATCGGTCTGCCGCTTATTGCTGTGCTTTTTGTGTTCAGTCTCGTTCAGCTGCAGTTCGACTATTCTAAGATGGCCCAAGGCTTTACGAAACTCGGCGGTTACATGGGAACCATGTTTCCACCTGATTTCTCGGCCTGGCGCCATGTCCTGCTCGCTGCTGTAGAATCATTGCAAGTTGCCATTCTTGGATCGGTGCTGGGTATCGTCGTAGCGTTCTTTCTCTCCTTTTTGGCTGCAAGCAATTTGACGCCTCATCGGTTCGTCGCTTGGATCATTCGAAGCGCCGCTTCCTTGCTTCGTGCGATTCCCACAATCGTGTGGGCCCTTATCTTTATCGTATCTGTTGGTCTTGGACCGCTTCCCGGAGTGCTTGCGATTGCTGTCTCTGCCGCAGGCATGCTTGTCAAAGTATTTGCCCAGTCACTGGAGGAAATCGACAAGGGGGTACTCGAAGCGATGCAGTCTACGGGTGCCAGCTGGCTGCAGATTGTCATGCAAGGTATTTTGCCTACCGTGAAGACAGCCTTTATTGCCTGGTGCGTGCTGCAGCTGGAAGGCGGTATTGCCGAATCCACTATTCTCGGTGCGGTTGGCGCGGGAGGTATTGGATATGAGATGACTCATGCCATGAAATCCTATAACTTTGCGGCTGCTTTGTTTGTCGGATTGGTCGTTTTCGTCATGGTATTCAGCGTGGAGTTCGTGGCAAACCGATACAAAATGAAGCTAAAAACACGTCAAAACTAATTCATTCATATTCATAACAATGAATATCACTTGAGGAGGAATATCAATGTCAACATCTAATTCACTTTTGAAACAAGGCCCTCAGGTACAGGCTAGGTATAGCGATAATAACGGGATTACGTTAGCCTGGAATATGGAAGAGAACATAGAGGCGGAGGCAGTTTACCACTCTGTTCTACCGGAATTGATTGAATCCAACAGCACACTGCTTGATGTACAAATCGACCCGGCAGGAGCAGTATTTACGAGAACGGTGTCTCCAGGCCGAAACTATTATCATGTGAAGTTCACGAATGGGTCGATATCAACCATTAACGATCGCATGATTTACACCGATGGAGTAATTAATTTCCGTGATATGGGCGGTTATCTCACAGAAGATGGTCGTACGACTCGATGGGGAATGCTGCTGCGGTCTGCTGATCTGCATGAGCTTAGTGAGCAGGACCTGCATACGGCCACTGCGCTCGGTATTGACTGGATATGTGATCTGCGCAGTGATTTTGAAGTAGCTAGCCGTCCAAGCCCAGCCATTGGCCATGCGATCAACACGAATATTCCCTTTATGGCGGAAGCAAGTCCTGAGGAAATGCAGAAGATCGGACATGATCTGCATGCAGGCTACAAAGCGATGATCTTAAATACGGACAAATGTGCACTTATCCTAAATGAACTATTAAAAGAAGAGCGGGACACCTCCTTGTTCCACTGTGCAGCCGGGAAAGACCGGACCGGAGTCGTATGTGCAGTGATCCTTCTCACCTTAGGTGTGCCGCGAGATGTAGTTATTGAAGACTACGAACTGACGAATCTCGCGGTAGACGGACTCATGCAGCGCTTCCTCTCCGGAAGCAACAAGGATTATCAAAAATACATGGATCAAATGCCTGAATTTAAGGGAGTGATTCCGGAAATGATGAAAGCGGCCTTTATCCAAACGGCACTTGAAGCAATCGAAGAGAACTACGGTTCTTTTGATCAGTATCTTAATGAGGGACTAGGCATTAGTGCCGAGCAAAGGACAGCTCTTCAAAACAAATATCTGGTTTAAACAAATGGAGTCCAGAAACTGGGATACAGTGTTGGACTCCTTCTTGTCTTAGACTGGTTGCGTAACTTCTCCTAAGACTGGTAATATAGGATGAAATGTGTAGATCTCATTAAAATTCAAATGAAGTCCTCATCAATGAGAGAAAGGGATTATGATATGAACAAAATATCGCTTGTCGATACAGCATACATGATGCTTCGTGAGCGAATGGTTTGCGGTGAATTAATGCCCGAAACCCTGCTTTCAGAGAACGAATTGGCGGAGGAGTATCAGATGAGCCGTACACCAATCCGTCATGCCATTGCTCGCCTTGAATCAGAAGGTTATGTGACTTCTCTCAAAAATCGTGGTGTATTGGTCAAGGATGTAGGGGGTAAGGAATTTCTTGATCTGATTGAACAGATTCAATCCATGCTTTTTTACTCTTTCGAAATGATGAAAAATCCGAACCGAGAGATCTACTTAAATCTTGAATCACTTGCAGCTCATGTTGAGGTCCAGCGGACCGCCGAGAAAAGGAATGACTATGCCTTATACACCGAACATCATTTTCTTTTCATGCGGGAGATCGTTGAATCCTTGAACAATGGTGTAATGCTGAACACATTTGACTCCTTTCGGGATAAACTTTACATGTATTCCATCGTCCGCTTCAAGCGAACTCCGCATATCAAACACTACAGTGCGATTGGAATTAATCGGGATACGCTGCACGCTTTATCCAGAAATGATTATAAGGCAGCTCAAGAGGTTGTGTTATCCCTCATTCCTATAACCAGAGAACGCATGCTTGTTACAGGGCAATTTTAATTTTGAAGTTAGTGGGTTGAGTGCTAACGTCAATTATGATGAACCAAAAAGCGGCTGCCTTAACGGGCAGCTTATTTTGTAGGGGCGGACGGTATGGACGCCAATCTTTTTAAAAGCGTCACACGATTACCCATTATTTTGTACATATAACAACCAAAGTCTTTCCTAATGGATCGGCTTTTTTTTCAAAGCACTTCTAAATACAGAACTCTTAGAGAGTTTTAAGGAGCAGCCCGCGCGGGCTGCTTTCTTGTATGTGTACTTATGACTAATGCAGAAGTGCAGGAAGGGAGTACGACGATATCTTTACTCCTATGATGATGTAACTGTTTTTCGGAAACGGAATGATTGCACGTAAATACCTTTCGAATGAACAACCCGCGATGTATATCAAGGAGAATAATCGTCATAATAAGGAAATGTTGCTGGAAGAAGGGAGGTAAGAGTAGTGGATGAACAATCTGCCACGAATACAAAAGAGGAGAATATCACCAAAAGTTTGAACGAATCCTTGGGTAGAATTGAAGAAATCTTTACGAATACCCCCGACTTAATCATCCGAAAGTTGTGTATAAAACAGACCGGAGAACCAGCCGCCATAATCTATATGGAAGAATTGACAGATAAAGCATCACTTAATCAGAATGTCCTTGCTCCGCTTCAACTAGAAACCGGAAATCCCTCCGGAGATTTCATTACAACTGTGGGTTATGTCAAACCTCACTCCACGTGGGAAGAGCTGAGACTTTCCATTATACTCGGCTACAGCGTGTTATTCATTGAAGGAAGAAGTACTGCATACGCATTGGATACAAAAGGATTCCCGCAACGCGCTATTGAGGATCCTCAGCAAGAGCCCTCACTGAAAGGAGCTCATCAAGGATTTATAGAGACAGGTTCTCAAAATATTGCCATGATCCGTCGTTATATTGCGGACAAAGAGTTAAAGGTGAAGCGGTATATTGTTGGGCAGCGGGGACAAACGCCAGTATCTTTGCTTTATTTGGAAGATGTGACCCAACCGGACATCATTAAAGCGCTGGAAGAACGGATTCAATCCATTGACGTGGATGCCATCATTAACACCGGAGAATTGGCTGAATTTATTGAGGACCAACCGCTTGCGTTGCTTCCCCAAATGATTACGACAGAGAGACCGGATACGGCTGCTTCTCAAATACTGCAGGGGCGTTGTGTCATTGTAGTGGATGGTTCGCCAAGTGTTCTGGTTGCGCCGGCTACGTTCATGTCTTTTTTTCAAACGGTTGATGATTACAGTTCCCGATGGTCCATATCGTCATTCCTCAGAATATTGCGCATTTTTGCCTTTTTCATCGCTATTTTTTTGCCTGGATTTTTTATAGCCGTCATTTCGTTTCATTTTGAGATTATACCATTGAAGCTGTTATTAACGCTTGGTGAGTCAAGGGGGCAAGTTCCATTCCCACCATTTGTTGAAGCGATCATTATGGAAATTACACTTGAGATGTTAAGGGAAGCGGGAGTTCGTCTTCCAGCTCCAGTAGGACAAACCGTAGGAATCGTTGGTGGTATTGTCATTGGACAGGCAGTTGTGCAGGCAGGATTAATCAGCAATGTAATGGTTATCGTGGTGGCTTTTACAGCTATTTCATCTTTTATTATTCCCAATCAAGACATGATGGCAGCTGTACGAATTATGCGGTTCATGATGATGATACTAGCTAGCTGGTTCGGATTTGTAGGACTTGTCATTGGCATGATGAGCTTCATCATCCGGCTAATAACATTAAACTCGCTCGGTAATTCCTATAGCACACCTATAGCACCATTTCGGGCCATGGATTGGAAGGATACCTTACTGCGGGTGCCTTTGTGGATGATGAACAACCGCCCTGTAAGCACGAAATCCCGCCAGTCGATAAGGCAGGGAAAAAGCAGAGGATGGAAGGAGAAGAAATAAACCATGAAGTCATTACGCCCGGTAACGATGCTTCAATTCATTCTTATTATTTCTTCTTTCCAAATCAGTGTTGCTTTTTTGTCTATTCCCAGAGAGCTGGCGAGGCATGCGGGAACAGATGGCTGGATGGTCATTTTCTTAGGCTGGGGGCTGGCCACGATATCCTCTGTAGTAATCGTCAAGCTGATGAAACATAGTCCAGACAGTTCAATACTCGAATTGATTCAGCGTTATACTGGCGTGTGGGCAGCAAAAGTAGCTGCTTTTATATTTATGATCTATTATTTGCTTCTGGCATATGACGGTTACATGATCGCTTCACTCGTTATTAAATTATGGTTATTGCCAAGCACGTATATCTATATTCTAGTTCTGCTGCTGCTCATCCCCACATTCCAGATTGCGCAACATGGTTTTCAGGCAATCGGGCGGTACAGCGAAATAGTCACAATGCTCTCCATATGGATTCCGTTCATTTATATATCTACACTGAGTAATGCCCATTGGCTCTATTTACTGCCCATCTTAAAAGAGGGATGGCTTCCGATTCTTTCATCCGTAAAATTTATGATCTATCCGATGCTTGGCATCGGCCTGGTTTTGTTTCTCTATCCCCAACTAGTCAACAAAGAAAAAGCATTACCTGCCATGATCATCTCCAACACGCTTACTTGCATCGTTTACTTGGGAATCACCCTGATTTGTTACGTGTACTTTAGTCCTGATGAGATCGGGGAGTATAACGACCCCGTGATTAGCATTATGAAGTCCGTTGAATTTCAGTTTATTGAGCGGGTGGAAGTGGTATTCATCGCTTTTTATCTGTTCGTGTTTTCTTGCATATGGATTCCCTCCATGTATATTGTCTCGAGATGCTCCGCGTCGCTGGTAGGAAAAGGTCAGGAAAGATACCACCTTGCCGTGTGGTGTATTGTCATTGAAATTAGCTTTCTCCTCTATCGGCCCAGCTTTATCAAATCTACTCAAATAAACTACGCACTCAATTATATTGGTTTTATGATGGAGTTTGCTCTGCCTGCGGGTATTCTTCTATATGTAGCGATCCGCAAAAAGATGGGTGGGGGGCAACGCACATGAGATGGGTCGGAAAATTCATTATCTCGGTTGTTTCCTGCATTTTATTGGTTGCGCTCGCAGGTTGCGCCAGTGACAAAACCAATTTGGAAGATGCAACGGTTCCTTTGGCTCTTGGGTTGGATGTCAAAGATAAAAAGCTCCATTATTATATATCTGCCCCTGTATTCAGTAAAGACATTCAAAAGAAAAGCCGTGAAGGGGGAGGAATAGCAGAAGGTTTAAGACAGTCGAGAAATCAGCAGGATGCCCAATTTCCCGGTTCGCTTGCGGGACGTAATTTTCAAGTCATCATTGTAGGGAAACAATTGCTTCAATATAAGGATTGGTTTAAAGTACTTGATGTCATGTTTCGCGATCCTCGCAATACGATTACCGACCGCATCATTGCTTTTGATGGTCCTATGGAGGATATTTTTAATTTTCAAGCCAAAGATCAACCACCGTTACCTTTATTTATGAAAGCGATTGTCGATTCAGGAAGCAGAAGTTCAGCTACTGTAAAAACAACCGCGCAGGAGCTACATAGACAATTGTATGATCGAGCGATGACGCCTTCCATCTCGGAAATCAAGATCGAAAATAATAAAATCATGCTAAAAGGAACAACTCTTTTATCCCGAAAAGGGGATTACAGAACTTCGCTGACCTATCAGGAGACGTCACTTCTTCACATTCTGAAAAATGAAGCTAAACCAGGGGTCAGTCTCACTTTTTCTGTTGATGATTTACAACAAACCATGCCATTTAACATCGACAAAGTGAGTTTTTCTTTAGGTGACATTTCGGTGAAAACGAAATCCTCTTATGAAAATGGCAGATTTCAATTCAACATTAAAGTGAAGTCAATCGTCAGCATAACTGAAAAGTTTCTTGAATTTGAACTTCTGGAAAATTCCGAGGAAATGGCAAATAAATTAAGCAAGGAAATGAAAAAAAACATGGAGGCGCTTATTAAAAAGTGCCAAAATTATAATATCGATCCTTTCGGGTATGGTTTTTATGCCAGGGCATATCAGTATCCCTTATACAAGGAAGCACAGGCCGACTGGGGGAAAGAACTATCCCGAGCACATTTTGATTTGGAAGTTGATCTTCGAATCGGCTCCACTGGAGCAGTAGAATAATCGAGTATCCGGACATTAAAATTTGGGACTAGAACACTAGTTTAATCTTTCACGACACAAAACAACCGTTCTTGAAACGGTTGTTTTGTAGTTAACACCCAATAGTTACATTCTGGTTCCTATCTAATAAAAAGGTGCCTACTTTTCAATTAGCATGAGAAATTTTAAGATAAAATTTTGTAGAAGATATGCATAGTGTAATCGTTCGATTAAGTTGGAGATTAGACGAAAGTAATTGAGGAGATGGTAGCGTGGTGCCAATTGAAATCAAAGACATTGTGTCTAAGAAAATATTAAGTGAAGTAAAAGGTTATCTAGATATTGGTTTTACTCATTCACTAAATCCCTATACGGGTTGTGCATTTGCTTGCGAATACTGTTACGTCAGAGAAATGCCTATTCAAAAGTTTAAGGATATTCCTTGGGGATCGTGGGTGGATGTCAAGAAAAATGCAGCAGAAAACTATCTAAAGGAAGTCTCTCTTCTACGACGTAAAAACAAACCCATAAGTATATTCATGTCATCAGCCACAGATCCTTATCAACCTGTAGAGCAGAGGGCAAATATTACAAGAAGCCTACTGGAAGAAATGGATAAAAACCCACCAGATTCACTTCAAATTCAAACTAGAAGCCCGTTGGTTGCCAGAGACCTTGATATACTACTAAAATTAAAGGGAAAATGTAGAATTATGGTTTCAATGACAATCGAGACAGATCGCGAAGACGTGAAACGCATTTTTTCGCCCTATGCTCCTGGAATAAATTTAAGAGTTAAAGCCTTGAAAAAGATAAAGGATGCAGGGATACATACACAAGTATCTATTTCCCCTGTGCTACCTTTTTCACCTAATTTCGCTAACATGATACAGGGCATAACTGATCGAATTTGGATTGATACGCTATTGATTGGTGATGGTCAAATGGGGATGAGATCTGAGCGTTTAGGGATGCCACAATTCTTTGAGGCGAACGGCTGGGACAAATGGTACGAGAAAAGCATTCATCTGAAAGTAGAAAAATATTTTAAGGCAAGGTTCCCATCTGAAATAATTCATGTATCTAAAAACAGCGCATATCCATTTTGATTTTAACTAGCCATTCATTTAATGAGGATCTTGTCCGTTTTTTCTTCGATGATAGCGTAATAAAACTATTTCGAAGCCAAATGGAGACCATGTTCAGAAAAAGTCTGATTGAACATCTGGATTCAATCAATCTCGATCAAGACTGGGACAGAGACATTACAGTACAATTTTTAATTTCAGCATCAGTGGGTGTATTGGAATGGTGGATTATCCGTTCAATGCCGTATCCGCCATCCGTCATGGTTGAACAATTTTGGAATTTGCTGAACCAAGTTGTCGAAGGACACGAACATCGTTCCATTGCAAGTCGCTAATTTGGCGGCTTTTTTTTGTGTTTTTTTATGTTTCATGCTGAGGGACAAGAACATAGCCCCATCGAAATCTCTACTACTTTATCGGTACAAGTTCTTATCCCGATCCAAGGACAAGAACTTGTACTGATTACCGATTAGTAGAACTCCAGAAACAAGGGATAGGGAACGTGCGTTCTTTATATATGTTATACATGAGTGTTATATTTTTTATGGAAATGGCGATCTCTGTTGACAAAGCATGTCGGTTTTGTACCTCATAGAGGTGAATGACAGCGTGGACTCGATGGGATATCGGATTATTTGACGTTAAGAAATTAAATTGTATTTGAAGGGCTATTTATATAAATCTATTTAATCAGATTCAAACCTGAGGTTTGGAGTCTGCTTCTTTTTGTAAGTTAGTAGATAAGTAGGTTTAATGAATATGCTTTTACGGACCTAATCCTTACGTTGTTGGACGCAACTTGAGGAATAAAGGTTAAATATACTATGTGGAGGCATTATGAAACAATATAAAGTGATTTACCCACATGTTTCAAATTATCCTGTTCCAATTGTTTTATCTAAAGGAGATATTGTTATCTACGGAAGAGAAGACACTGAATTTCCAAACTGGATTTTTTGTGAAGCAATCCATTCTAAAAAGTGCGGCTGGGTACCAAAACAAATATTAAGTACACCAAATGAGGAACACATAGCGACTGCGTTAACACACTATTCTGCACACGAATTAACTGTAATTCCTGGTATGTTAGTTGAAAAAGAACTTGAACTTAATGAATGGAGTTTTGTTCGCACGCCAGAGGGTGAGAAAGGATGGGTACCTAATAAGGTTTTAGTTATAAAGAATGTTAGCGAGCAAGATTACTTATGATCTTAATCAATGAACAATCCAATTGAGGAGTATACAGGGCATAAAATGATTCAAAAAACAGTCTAAACATATGTAAAGACTTGAATTTTTGAAGACGTTAATCTGAAAAGATGTCGAGGGACAAGAACATGGTCCTATTGCCGATTAGATGAATGGCTAAATGGAAGGCATTGTAGTTAAAATTCAATTAACACGATAACACATAGAGTATTCACATCGTTATGGAACAAATTCCTTGAAGAGAGTTCTCCTAATTCATAAAACAAAAGGTATATTTTTTACATTAATAGTATAGTTTCTATATTACTCATTTTATGATTCCTTATTTGAAATTACGAATTTAATAAATGTCTTCCGTATGTCCAAGAGTGTGCACGTAAAATCTGCTCATTTTTTCTGGACTGATCAGTTCAGATATGTTATATTTTTGAAACGGGAGGTGTTACTTATCGCCAGGACTAAAGAATTTGACAAAAATCAAGCGTTACACGAAGCAATGCTGTTGTTTTGGAAAAAAGGATACGAGGCTGCCAGCATACCGGATTTACTGGAAGTGATGGGCATTAGCCGATCCAGCCTTTATGATACGTTTTCCGACAAGCAAACCTTGTACAGAGATGCCCTGGAGCATTATAAAAAAGGGAGTTCCAATAAGCAGACCATTCTTGAACAAGCATCCAACGTTAGAGGTGGAATTCTTCAGTTTTTTGAATATCATATTGCTTCCGCATACGATACGAGCCTACCGGGCGGATGTTTTGTAACGAATACAGCTACAACATTGGAGTCACCAGATGAACAGATAAATGTCTTGATACAGACTAGTTTTTCGGATTTGGAACAAGCATTTTGCGAGCTTTTGGAGAAGGGCCAACAATCGGGAGAGATAGATAAAACAACAGATATCAAAACAATGTCTTATTTATTGCTGAATTTACATCAAAGCATAAATATTATGGCCAAAACAGGTCAAAATCCAGAACGTGCAAAAGAGATGATTAATTTTGTAATTGCAGGGATATAATTTTTTTTAGCAATATTGGAATGATTGTTCCGTTATTATACTCCTCATATTTTGAAGGTGTCATTTGAAGAGTATCTGTAAGACCATTTTTTTTTGATCATTCTGGAACATTCATTCCGTTATCGAAACAATCCATCAACAATAAGGAGATGCAACCAATGAAGGTATCGTTTATTGGACTTGGAAATATGGGCCTTCCAATGGCACAAAACCTGTTGAAAGCGGGGTATGACGTAGTCATCTTTAATCGGACCCTTGAAAAAGCTGAACCATTAATAAAACAGGGAGCACGTTATGTCCAAACACCACTAGAGGCAGCGAAAGAAAGCAATCTTGTAATTACCATGTTATCTGATGATGCTGCTTTGAGAGAGATTGTTGAGGGACCAAATGGAGTTCTGAACGGATTATCTGAAAATGGAATTCACGTATCTGCCAGTACGATCAGCGTAGATCTGGCTCGGAAATTATCCGCTTTGCATGCGGAGAGAAACCAGCACTTTGTGTCTGCCACCGTAATGGGGCGCCCGGATGCGGCTAAAGCAGCTACATTGCGCATTATTTTAGCTGGTCCTGAACACGCAAGACAACGAGTACTTCCCATGTTAACAGCACTAAGTCAAGAGATATTTGAGATTGGGGATCATGGCGAAGAAGGTAACATTGTCAAAATAGGCGTTAACTTTCTGATTGCTTCAATGCTGGAAGCTTTGTCGGAAGCGCAGCTCATGGTTGAAAAGCACGGCATTAAGCCGTCCCGATATATGGATGTTGTGAATGCTCTTTTCCAATCTCCGGTATATCAGAACTATGGCGCGATCATGACAGAACAGCGCTTTGAACCAGCCGGTTTTAAAATGAAGCTCGGGTTAAAGGATGTTGCATTAGCTATCGAGGCAGCCAAGTCAGTTCAAGCTCCACTACCTTTAGGTCAGCTTATTCATCAACACCTCTCGGAAGGAATTGCCCATGGTTATGGCGAGTTGGATTGGACGGCTTTAATCCGTTGTCTTGAACATTCCTCTTAAGGAAAGAAAATATAAGGAGAGATTAATTATGGAAATAGGTGTTACTTCATTCGTAGAAACAAAGCCTGATACTGAGACCGGAGTTGTCATTAGTCATGCTCAGCGATTGAGAGAAGTCGTCGAAGAAATCGTCCTTGCAGATCAGGTAGGACTTGATGTGTTCGGCGTAGGTGAGCATCACCGTGAAGATTATGCGGCTTCTTCACCGGCAATGGTGTTGTCCGCTGCGGCGCCCCTCACAAAACGAATTCGATTAACAAGTGCTGTGACGGTCCTATCTTCAGCAGATCCTGTCCGTTTGTTTCAGGATTTTGCCACGCTGGACGGTCTCTCCAATGGACGTGCCGAGATTATAGCTGGCCGGGGTTCCTTCATTGAATCCTTTCCGCTGTTTGGTTATAACCTGCATGACTACGAGGATCTATTTAATGAAAATATTGAACTGCTTCTTAAATTACGGGAATCTGAGAAAGTAACTTGGAGTGGAGGCCATCGACCAGCGATACATAATCTGGGGGTATACCCGCGTCCTGTTCAGGATTCTATACCTGTATGGATTGGTAGCGGAGGTACTCAGGAGTCTGCCATACGTGCTGGAATTCTAGGTCTGCCACTAGTTCTTGCAATTATCGGTGGTAATCCAACGAAATTCGCGCCACTTGTAGAACTGTATAAAAAGGCGGCAGCTCATGCCGGTCATGATGTATCGCAGCTTCGGGTAGGTTCACATTCTATCGGATTTGTTGCAGAAGATACGGAAAAGGCCGCAGAACTCTTTTTCCCGTCCACTCAGTACGGCATGAATAAACTCGGCAAAGAGCGGGGGTGGGCATATTATGATCGTTCCAGCTATGACGCTGCCCGCAGCTCTGATGGTGCGTTGTATGTAGGGGATCCGGAAACAGTTGCTCAAAAAATTATTCATCTGCGCAAGCATGTAGGAATTACACGTTTCATGATGTATGTTCCCTTAAGCACGATGCCACATGAGTTGGTAATGCGGGCTATAGAACTGCTCGGTAAAGAGGTTGCACCGCGAGTACGAGAGGAAATTTCCAAGTGGGAAGCTGAAATGAGATAAGAATTAACTGAAAAAACGTACACGATCGAATTCATTATTATATTTGGAGGAATTATCATGAGTATTGAGACACGTATATTACCAGAATTAAGAGAGGTTTATTCACAATTTCCAGGGTTTGAGTTGGAGAAAAATTTAGAGTGGAGCAGAAACTTAGTATCGGCTGCATCGGTGAAAAATTCAGAGCATGTAAACACAACTAGCCGGAAAATTCCGAGAGTTGGAGGTGATATGCTGGTCAAAATATATGAACCTGCCGATCGAACGAATGATTTACTACCAGCCATGTTATGGATTCATGGGGGTGGGTACGTGTTAGGACATCCCGATATGGACGACAAATTGTGCGAACGTTTTGTTCAGACAGCAGAATGTATTGTCGTATCAGTCGATTATAGGCTCGCTCCTGAGCATCCATATCCTGCGGGGATTGAAGATTGTTTTGCTGGATTGGTATGGATGACGGAGGAAGCAGCAATGCTTGGCATTGATGTGAATCGGGTTGCGATTGCCGGTGCTAGCGGTGGTGGAGGGCTGACAGCAGCACTCGCGCTGATGGCACGTGATAAAGGAGGTCCGTCTATTATTTTCCAAATGCCATTGTACCCGATGTTAGATAATCGCAACATCACGCCATCTAGTCATGAGATTACAGAAGAGGGTTCAGTCTGGAACCGAACGGACAACGTGGCTGCTTGGAATATGTACCTTGGTGAGGAGAACGATGTCAATGGAAGTTCTTCTTATGCAGTACCTTCGAGAGCAGAGAACTTGGCCGGATTGCCGCCAGCCTATACTTGTGTAGGTCAGCTCGATCTATTCCGGGATGAGACGATGGAGTACGTGGCACGACTAGCACAAGCAGGTGTGGATGTAGAATTTCACCTCTATCCAGGTTGTTTCCACCTTTTCGAAATTCTTGCTCCAGAAACAGAAGTGAGTCATCGCGCTGTTCAGGGTTACATGGATGCAATGGCCCGTGCACTTCATCCCAACAGGGTTCTTTAGAGCTGCAGAGGGAAGCCGATGCGCAGTAAAATAGCTAGAGGTCACGTTATAAACCAAACCAAATCGCCGCAAGTTTGCGGCGATTTGGTTTTTACCTAGATTTTATCGTGCATTATTGCTTCTTCAAGCCATTGTCGGAGAAAATATACGATAATCGTTATATCGATTGATCGATTCTCAATTACGAGCGAGTACGGAGAGCGCTACATATATTTTCAGAAAAGTTGTCGAGGGACAGGAACATGATCCCATTGAAGTCGCTATTTTAGTGGCTTTTTTTATTTTATCGGTACAAGTTCTTGTACCAATTACCGATTAGATGTTTATCTAAACAAAAGCGATGTAGTTATAGATTCACTCCCACGCACAGCCCTTGCTTCTGAAGATTTTAGATTCCGAGCCCTCCAGCAATGTTGATGGTTTCACCAGTGATGTAGCCTGCATGTGGTCCGGCGAGCTCCGCTTTCAATCCCGCATAGTCAGTGCCCCTTGAAGGGTATGTAATCACCTAGCAAGGAACCGACAATAATAATACGTCTGCCGTCCTTTAGCTTTGGTGCCGCCGCACGGGTAACGGCGATCGATCCCATGACATTGACTTGCCACTGTTGATTGTATTTTTGTTCGTCCAGGTTGAGGTCGTCTACCATCTGGTCCTGGATCGCGATGCCGGCGTTGTTCACAAGGATATCGAGCTTGCCGAGTTTAGCAATGGTGAATATGAACGCCGGAATTTCGAGACGAATGTCTTCCGCACCTTTAATGTGGTCAGTCGGGCTTTGTCTCAGCAAAGGCAGCAGAGAACGGGACACATTATTAATTTCTCGACGGCAGGCTTCTTTGACTTTGGGGGAAGCTCGATCTATGCGGCTACCAAGTTTGCGGTGGATGGAATGAGTGAAGCGCTGGCAGAGATTGTTCAGCCTTTTGGCATACATGTCAGCCAGGTTATTTCCGCACTAACTTTCTTTCAAAGGGTTCGTTCGGTGTAAACTTCGTGAACCCCATAGAAGACTACAAAGAGCAGCGTAAGGCTCAGGTGTCAGCCGTGAGTGCATATGACAATAACCAGCCGGGAGATCCGGAGAAAGCAGTCAAACTTCTGATCCGGATCACTGAATCCATTGATTTATTACAAGTTATGTTTAGTTAGGGGGAATGTTGCGGATCATCTGCGAATCGACTATTAAACCATTTCCATTTTAATCCAAGGGTAGTAAAATCAGTTGTACCACCACTCGTATGAATGCTGATGCAGATAGGGATTGGAGATCGTCAGTATAGGAAGGAGGCGCTTAGATGTTCATGTTTCGAAGTCTTTTTATTTTAAACTTGTTGATGATATGCCTGATGTCAGGCTTGGCTGCTTGTTCTGAGCCAGATCAATCGGAAGATAAGGGTGCTTCGACAAAGGCTGACTTCACGGAGCAGATACAGAGCCTTAATCTGAATCTGGAAGAACCGGCATGGAAGCTGGATACCACCCCCGTGAATCTAACGTGGTTCGTTGGAGCCGAATGGTACGGGCACACTTGGGGTGAGAGCCTGACTTCCAAATATGTCACCCAAAAAACAGGGGTCAATATCGAATTTGAAGTATCCACTGGTGAACCAAGCGAGATGTTATCACGGATGTTGACAACCGGTAGTCTGCCGGATTTGATAACCATCGGCTCCTGGGAGAGTGCGGTTAACAAACTTCGGGAGAGTAAGCTCATCTATGCCCTGGATGAGCTAGCCAACCAGTATGATCCTTACTTTTACAAGGTAGCAGGTGATGGTGCTCTACAATGGTATCAACAGGAAGACGGCCATACCTATGTCATCCCCAATGATGCGTACAGTCCCGAACAGATGCGTTCAACCGGCTTGACGGGAGCGAACCAAACCTTTCTTGTACGTAAAGATCTGTATGAGTCGATGGGCAAACCGGACCTTACCACACCGAAAGGTTTTCTAAATGCATTGCAATTGTTGAAGAATCAATATTCTGTTTATAAAGGCCAGCTGATCAGTCCGTTTTGGGCACAGGGGAATGCATCCTATGGGATGACCGAATATTTGCAAAATCTGCTTGCGATCCCCCATGAACAGAACGGTAAAGTATACGACCGAATGACAGATCCCGATTATATCGAGTGGCTGAAAACATTTCGTACCGCTTACGAGCAGGGACTGATTAATGTTGATTTTCTGGTCGACTCCAGTGCACAGGTGCAGGAAAAAACCAACCATGCCCAATATTTTATGATGATCCGGGAATGGACAGACATATCGGACCTCAATTCGAAATTGGAATTCCTTACGAATCAGAGTTCAACCTATATTGCTGTAGATGGACCCCGGAGCAGCAGGGGAGAATCCGCCAAACTGTTTCCCGGCAGTATGGATGGCTGGATGGTTACGATGATTAGCAGATCCACGGAAAACCCTGAACGAGCCATCCGATTTTTGACCTATCTGGCCAGTGAAGAAGGCCAACGGGATTTATTTTTGGGCAAAGAAGGTGAAACTTGGGTGATGAAAAACGGCAAACCGCAGTTGACGGAGGCAATGGTCCAGTTGCATGACACGGATAGGGAGCGGCTGGAAAAGGAATATGGCATTATGGATACCTACTGGATGCTGCGAAACCCTGCTTTTGTTAACAAGTGGAGACCTGAGAATGCTCCATCCATTAAGCAAATGGAAGAGTTCGCCAACCAACAGGCCGATCTGGACAGCGGCATCTATAAGGGACTAGATCCTGTAGGTGATTCCGATATAGCGTTAGCCTGGTCACGTATTTCTCAGAATTGGGAAGAAGTGCTGCCAGAACTGATTACAGCGAAGGATGAAGCTGCCTTTGACAAAATTTTTGAGAATTTTCTGATACGTCGTGTGAACTACGGCTTTAACCAGGTGATGGAATATCGCCAAGCTGAACTGGAACTGCGAAAAGCCAAGATAGCCAGATAACCACTCCCTACTACATTGTTAACTATTGGATAACTAGTAATATATGGTATAACAAAGGTGGTGAATACTTCAGAATGAAATACCTGCTAACGAGATTGAGGAAGCTTTATCGTAATGCCCGTATATCCCAAAAGCTGTTTCTGGCATTTAGCTTGATGATTGCCATACCTGTTATTTTGATATCCTTTGTATATATCCGCATGCAAGAAACCCAGCTATATAAGGATGCTATGGCAACGGGCAACAGCCACGTTACATGGCTGAATGAACAATTGCGCAGAAGAATGGACATGATTGAGAACGCTTCTAATACAGCCCTCACTCAGAAATCATTTGTGGATTTTATTCATTCCAATATGCTTGTGGATGGACTACGTCTGGTGAAGTTCAAGCAAAACCAGTTTGAGCAAATGCTTAATATCATTCAAAGCAATGCGATGATCAGTGAGCTTAGCTTTTACGTCGATAACCCAAACTTGTATGAAATCTGGCCTGAAATCTATCATTATAAGAAATTTTGGCCGCAGGATTATTGGGTAAAGCTTCGGGACGAAGGTGGTGCGGCTTACCGTTTATTTTCTTTTAGGGATGGTGAACACACTTTATCCTACTATCGTCTTGTTCGCCTTCAAGGGCAGGAACAAAAACGCCCTAGTATTATGGAAGTGCGAGTCCCGCACAGCATGTTTTTCAGCGACCTGCTCCAGGAGAGCAAGGGGAACTTCTTTTCGGTGTTGATGAACGCAAGCGATCCTCCGCAGTATGTTTACAATCCCCAGCATGAGTTTTCTGAGAAGTACGGGCAGGGGATGGAGGAGATCCTTGGCAGTATTCATCGCCAGCTGGATATATTGCCGCAGGAAAGCCCGCTTCAGGTTAAGGTGGGAGATCAGAGCTTCTATGCATTGTATCGATACATCGCTCCGTTGAACACTTATGTGGTTGATATTGCTTCCCATCAGGCATTGATGAAGGGGCCGCGCAGTTGGTATGCATTTGTGGTAACGATTACATTATGTGTATTGCTGCTGATTATGCTACTCGTATCCCAAACGACGCGGCGTATTTTCCGGCGGTTGGACAGCGTATTGGTATCCATGCGTCAGGTACGGAAAGGCGAGCTGGATGCAATGATTGATACAGGCCTTGATGAGAACGAAAGAGGGGATGAAATCGATGAGGTGGCGGTGAATTACAATAAAATGTTACAAGAGGTCAAACGTCTAATGACACAGGTCGTGGATAAACAGTTAATTGCCAAAAACGCACAATTGCACTCCTTGCATTCGCAGATTAATTCTCATTTTTTATATAACGCCCTGGAATCGATCCGTATGGTGGCAGAGGTACAGAGGCAGCCTGCTATAGCCAATTCATTGGTGTCGTTGGGCTCCCAACTACGTTACAGCATGCAGTGGCGTAGCGATACCGTTGCTTTTCGTGAGGAGCTTGCCAATATCCAAAGTTATATTGAATTTATCAACTTTATGGAAGGCGGCAGTATCGTTATGACGGCGGATCTTCCTCAGGAGATACTTCGCTACGCCATTCCCAAGATGTGTATGCAGCCCATCGTTGAAAATGCAGTTCATCACGGGGCGCCTTCAGGCGGCAGGGTAACTATAGAGATTACCTTTTCTGTGGAGAATGACAGTCTGCTTTTCATTAACATAAGAGATGACGGAAAGGGGTTAGAGCCTGAGATGTTACACCGTCTTCAGGCAGTACTGCGGAGCGAATCGGATACACCGATGGTTACTAGCAGGAGCGGACTTGGTTTGGAAAACGTGAATAAGCGATTGCAGCTTCATTATGGCAAGAATTGCGGTCTTTGGATTGATAGTGTGCAAGGTGCATATACCTGCGTAACGATACGCTTGCCTTGGGAAAATGTAAATCTTGGAGGGTGGTAGAGCATGATTAATATCCTGATTGTGGACGATCAAAAACACATTCGTGACGGCCTGCAGGCCATGCTGCATCAATTTCCTCTGGAGCTGAACAACATATACTGTGCCGCGAGCGGGATTGAGGCGCTGGGCCTATTGCGGCAGCATTGCATTCACATCGTTATTACCGATATTATGATGCCCGATATGGATGGGTTGGCACTCATGGCTCAATCCAAAGAGGAATACATGGATGTGGAATACCTCATTATCAGCGGTTATAGTGATTTTACATATGCCCAAAAAGCTATCGGGCTTGGGGCAAAGGGCTACTTGCTCAAACCTTTGAAGCGAGAGGATCTGCAACATTCCCTGGAGCATGTATGGCAAGAGATCCAGACACGGCAGGCACTTACGCATAATATGCAGCGTGTATCCCGTCTCGCCCAAGAGACCGATCGTAAAGAATTAAGAATGTTTATGCAAGGTGCGTTAAGTGATGACGCATGGATTCTTCAGATTGAGGAACAAAATGATGCGTTATGGCGTAATTATCGCCTAGCCCTGCTGCGGGAAGAAGTTTGCATGAACCAGCCCGGAGCCAGCAGCGCCCATAGCATGGAAGCCATTGCTTATCGTGTGTTTGGCAAACAAGGTTGTATTTGCCTGCAACATCGCCCATACCTGATTCTTGCGGTGGATGCGTCCATAGATCCAAGTGTTTTGCCTGCAGCGCTCAAGGAAGGAAAGATCGATGCCATAACGGCCATGACGAACCCGATTCAGGGGTTAAAAGAACTTCCCGACAGCTATAACCAAGTGCTTGAGCTCTATCGGCACAGTTACCTGTTTCCTGATCAGTCCAGTATCTTCCCAGCGCATATTGAGCATATGGAACAGCAGTGGCAACTTCCCTATGAAGACTTATATGAACTGTTCCAGTCGGTTGGAACAGATAACAGTGGAACAATAACGAAGGGTATTTCTGCAATATTTCACAAAAAGGTGCTGCAACGTTATCCCATTCGCTATACTCAACAGCTCTGCGCCGCCACTATTCAGATGATGGAGGAATACGAACGGGTTATCCGCCCTTATATGGGGGAAGAAAAGCTTGACCTTGAATCATTGCGTAACCTCTTTGATTATCCAGGGATGCGTGAGTATATACAAGCACTGCAACAGCAGCTGCTTCGGCTAAATCAGTTATATTATGACTATAAGTGCAGCTATCGCCATTCGCAGGATCTAAATGAAGCCATTCGTTTTATACACGAGAGTTACCACAAACCGCTGGACCTCGCGATGGTATCCAATCATATATCGCTTAATTATGCTTATTTTTCAAATCTGTTTAAGAAGAATATTGGTAAAGGTTTTGCTGAATACCTACGAGATGTGCGTCTGGATAAAGCGCGGCGGCTTCTCGCCGAAACCGACCATAAAATTGTGGAGGTGGCTGCTATGGTTGGCTATGAAAGCTACAAAAGCTTTACACGCGCGTTCCGACTTGTGATGCAGATCCAACCCACAGAGTACCGACAGATGATGCGGCAGAAGGCAGATTGAATCAAAAGCCAAAAAAATGGGATACCACAAAAACAATTGTACCTTTTCAGCAAATTAACCTATTCGATAGAATAAAGATATCCCTTCATGTAAGCGATTTCCTAAATGCACATGGATTGGGAGAAGCTATTATTCTATTAAAGGAGGGCAATTATGAAACCATCTCACTTTACGGCGAAACGGTTTATGAAAAAGGTGCTCGGTATGTTCCTTGTGGTTGTGATGCTGGCTAGTATTGGCATACTGCCAACTTCAAAGGTTCAGGCAGCGGGAACTACTGTAACCTCAATGGAGTACTTCTCACCAGCAGACGGGCCTGTTATTTCAAAATCTGGGGTTGGCAAGGCCAGCTACGGATTTGTTATGCCTAAGTTCAATGGAGGCTCCGCGACATGGAATGATGTTTACAGTGATGTAGGCGTTAATGTTAAAGTGGGCAACAACTGGGTTGATATCGACCAGGCAGGCGGTTATATCTATAACCAAAACTGGGGGCACTGGAGCGATGGCGGCTTCAATGGCTATTGGTTTACCCTCTCCGCAACAACCGAGATTCAACTGTACTCCAAAGCGAATGGTGTTAAGCTGGAGTATCAACTTGTATTCCAAAACATCAACAAAACAACCATCACAGCGATGAATGCGACACAAGGTCCACAAATCACAGCAAGTTTCACAGGCGGTGCAGGCTTTACATATCCAACGTTCAACAATAATCCTGCGGTCACTTATGAAGCTGTTGCGGATGATTTGAAGGTGTATGTCAAACCTGTAAACAGCAGCACCTGGATTGATATTGACAATAACGCAGCCAGCGGCTGGATCTACGATCAAAATTTTGGCCAATTCACGGATGGCGGCGGTGGGTACTGGTTTAATGTAACGGAGTCGATCAATGTCAAATTGGAATCAAAGACTTCTTCGGCTAATCTTGTTTATACCATTACGTTTAATGAACCTACAAGAAATTCATATGTCATTACGCCATACGAAGGAACAACCTTCACAGCAGATGCAAATGGTTCCATCGGGGTTCCGCTTCCGAAAATTGATGGGGGAGCGCCCATCGCCAAGGAACTCGGTAACTTTGTATATCAAATTAACATCAATGGGCAATGGGTTGATTTGAGTAACTCCAGCCAGAGCAAATTTTCATACTCCGGTAATGGGTACAACAATATGTCTGATGCCAATCAGTTCGGGTACTGGGCCGATTACGTCTATGGTCTGTGGTTCCAGCCGATCCAAGAGAATATGCAGATTCGTATCGGCTATCCACTGAACGGGCAGGCGGGTGGCAATATTGGCAACAACTTCGTCAACTATACCTTCATCGGTAATCCAAATGCTCCGCGTCCGGATGTATCCGATCAAGAGGATATCTCCATCGGAACACCAACCGACCCGGCAATCGCGGGCATGAATCTCATTTGGCAGGATGAATTCAACGGAACTACGCTGGATACAAGTAAATGGAACTATGAAACAGGATATTATCTCAATAACGATCCCGGTACTTGGGGATGGGGAAATGCAGAACTGCAGCACTACACAAACAGCACTCAAAATGTATATGTACAGGACGGTAAGCTGAATATCAAAGCCATGAACGACAGCAAATCTTTCCCGCAGGATCCGAATCGGTATGCGCAGTATTCTTCAGGAAAGATTAACACCAAGGATAAACTGTCCTTGAAATACGGCAGAGTCGATTTTCGTGCCAAGCTTCCTACAGGTGATGGTGTATGGCCAGCACTGTGGATGCTTCCACAAGACTCGGTATACGGCACTTGGGCTGCATCAGGTGAAATTGATGTTATGGAAGCGAGAGGCCGTCTGCCTGGATCAGTAAGCGGTACCATACACTTTGGTGGACAATGGCCCGGAAACCAGTATTCGGGCGGCGATTATCACTTCCCGGCGGGGCAAACTTTTGCCAATGATTATCATGTATATTCGGTAGTCTGGGAAGAGGACAACATTAAATGGTATGTGGACGGCAAATTTTTCTATAAAGTCACTAACGAGCAGTGGTATTCCGCAGCTGCACCGAATAATCCGAATGCACCTTTCGATGAGCCGTTCTACCTTATTATGAACTTGGCAATCGGCGGAAACTTTGACGGTGGTCGTACTCCGAACGCCTCCGATATCCCTGCGACTATGCAAGTGGATTATGTACGCGTGTATAAAGAACAGTAATTTGCAATTTCCGATACGGCGAATGAAGATCAGATCGAACAGATGCCGGGCAAACCGAAGAACCTGAAATCTCATACTTTAAACTAGGCTTACGACCGATTCCCAATATTTCTACCTGGGAATCGGTCGTTTAAATTTAGACTTGATAATTTAGTTCATCGGCTGCAACTCTTGTCCAAGGACATGAACATAGGTAACATACTGGTTACCTGGATAACCAGAAAATGATTCCTAGACGCAACATAGATACAATAATAATGGAAAAATAAGATACATCATTAGGAGGAAATATGAATCAGAAAGAATTTGAATCAGTCATCAATCTCCCTGCAAATATTCGTTATGAATACTTCATCAAAAAAGTAGTGGATTCAGAAGAAGTGTGGGGGCTTTATGAGAATGCTTGGTCAGTTACTGAAGATGATAAAGGTAATAAATTACTTCCATTTTGGCCTAAGAAAGAATTCGCGGAATACTGTGCAACTGATGGTTGGGAAATTTACTCAAGTAAAAGTATGGATTTGTACGAGTTCATAGACGATTTTCTACCCATTTTAAAAAAAGAGGGTTTTAAACCTTCAATATTCTTAAATAATGCTGATTCTGCTGTATTAGAAGTCGATATACTAATTGAGGATTTAAAGACAGAACTTGAAAAATACTAACAGGATTGATAATGGCCATTCCCAGAATATCAACCGACCGGGGACGGTCGAATGTAATGAACTACGGGTACTGTTTATACTGGGCGAACAAGTGGAAAAGGCACGTCTTTAGAAAACATCGCTAAAAGGGATGATAACCACCATAAATAAGAAGTACAGTAAGTATATCAAAGCCTCAACGAAGGAGTTTGGAAAACCGTGAAAAATACGAGACGTAAACGAATAAAATTGGGTGATATCTACGCTATACCTCTGCCTAACGCTAAGTTTGCCTTTGGGAGAAGGCTTAAAGATGCCAGCATTGCAATCTATAATGTGATAAGTGACACGATAGAAGAGATACCTCAAGAAGAGGAATACCAATTTATCGTGGGTGTATATGATGATGTACTGAAATCAGGTGATTGGCCGGTCGTTGAGAATCGTCCGTTCCCGGATGAAGAAGAGGCGTGGCCCCCACCTGCCTGTATTATTGATAGGATATCAGGAGGGTATGAAATATATCATTTGGGAGAGATTAGACCTTCTACTCGCGAAGAATGTGAAGGGTTAGAGATGGCGGCTGCTTGGGAAGCTCATCATATTGTTGATAGAATAATGGGAGATGATAAGTGGCACCGAGACCCGAATAAATAGTGTACGAGTATACCATCTATGGTTCCAGAGATCAGGTGTAGCGGTTTGAACCGCTTTTTCACTTTCCAATACAAACATTAAGTCACGGCCTACATACGTTTCTATAGGGGTAACACCAATCGCTTTAACCATTTGCTCTGTTAAAGTACACTCTTCTGGCATCTTATATAAACAAAATCAACCGAGCCAAGCCCTCCTTTTACAAAGAGGGGCTTGGCTTGGTTTGCATTCAGATGTAAGTAGTAATGCAAAGTGAACTTGACACATAATGCAAAGTGAACTATGCTAAAAATGCAAAGTAAACATTGCAAGGATGTGATCACTTGAAGACAAGAATTGCAGAACTGCGTAAGCAACATAAGCTGTCACAGGAAGAGCTGGGACGAATTGTTGGTGTTACCCGGCAAACCATTACCTCTCTTGAAAGAGGAAAATATACGGCTTCCCTTATTCTTGCTTACAAAATTGCCAATTTTTTTGGACTCGCCATTGAAGATGTTTTTGATTTCAGCGAAGTGGAGGAAATGTAAATGGACAAATACAAGATTAAAGTAAATACTCGTAAAAACGTACTGTCACTGGTAGCTGCTGCTACCCTATTGATCTATGTAGGACTTATATTTTACCGAGGTGGACTACCCGATTTACCTAGTTTTATAAAGGGATTTCACACAGGTGCTTTTATCGGGGTTGAAGTGGCCATCGCTTTTTTCCTAGTCAGGTATATAAAAGCCAGTAAAAATGAAGCCGAGCTGAAGAAGCAGTATATTGAGGAGAATGACGAGCGGAGTATAATGATACTCCAGAGAGCCGGCACACTCAGCACAGCAATCATTCTCATTGGTCTGGGCGTCGCCTCCGTGATCGCCGGTTTCTTTAATCCCTTGATATTCTACACCTTACTAACTTGCTTATTATTTGTTTTAATCGTATTTTTTGCACTGTGGATGTTTTATGCGAGAGAAATTTAAGGTTTAGATCAAAGCAGTGGGGAGAGGTGAATGTTTACCGGATAACGATTTACGGACAGGTTAGTTTCGGTATATGGTATTATTTGTTTGATGGAGTAAAATAAAGGGTGAGACTAACATGAGTCAGCGTTTCCCAATAAAGGTAAGCATAACGATCAAAGGCTTAAAAGGGAGTGAACTATATTAATATACAGCATCCCTATTTACGACAAATTCAGCTTAAGAGGCAACAAGTACCCGCCTATAATCGTTACCCCTTTGATTTGGCGGTTATTCGAAACCTAAATTCTCTTGATTTCCACCCCAAGGTAACCTATATCGTAGTATGAATATATACAATTGATCAGAGGTCCGCGACGCCCGAGGGATGGCTTCTTCTTCCGGGCAGAAAGTTATTATAATTTAGCCACGACGATCGATGAGTTGGACAGCCAGCCTTCATTCGGTCGCCCTATTCGCCCTATTAAAGATTCGTATGGTGGCAAGTCCTTGCATGAGCAATCGCACGGAGAGTCGTTCTTTTCCACGTTCATTCATCGGTTCGGGGAGAATGGATTATATATACTGGATGAGCCTGAGGCTGCACTGTCTCCCTTCGCCAAATGGCGATGCTGACACGAATCCATGAACTTGTTTTGCAAAACTCTCAATTTATAATTGCGACCCATTCCCCAATCCTTATGGCATATCCAGATTCGATTATTTACAATCTAAAGCCGGATGGTATCGAAGTCCAAGTATTGGAAGAAACCGACCATTATATGATTATGAAAGAGTTTGTGAATAACAAGGATCGGATGCTCAGAGAGTTATTCGAAGAAGTTCAAGGTTAAATCCACAGCTATCCTATGGAACCCAAAAGCTGACTGGAGGACTTTTAATGAAGAAGGTATTAATAGGTGGAATATTATTGTTTACGGGGTCATTGATATCTTTAGCTATTATACTGGCTGCTGCTTTATATGTCCCAAGTATCACTGCTTGGAGCGGATCAAAGTTATGGTATGCAATCTTCGGTGCAAAACAGTATGATTATGAAGTGGTACAGAGTTTATCTTTGGGTTTCCCGTTCATTGTGGGTGTTATATTGTTTGTTATTGGCTTGATAGTGTTGGTAAATGAGTACTTTATTAAGGATTGATGACAAGTTAGAGTACAACTCGTTGCCCTAACGGGAAATGTTAAATCAATCAAAACAAGTTTGTAGCGACCAGTCTTAGAAGTTGCACATGGTCTGAATAGATCTGTATTTCGCTCTGTTTAGCATATTAGTAGTAAACCCCAATCTCAATTAAATCAGTTTAACCTTGTTCCGAGGTTGCAAGGTTAAACTAACGTGAAACGATAGCTCAATACAACTAAAAAAGCAGCTGACAATGTGAAGTGCACCCCATAGAATATACATTGGAAAAACCCTGGGTTTGCCGATGAAATTCTATGGGGTGCATTTTTTATGGCGATTAAAGGACAAAAGTTTAAAACGTATTCGGAGAAAGATAAAAAAAGAGGATATTCGTCTGCATACGGTTGAGGGGTAGACTTACCGAAAGATCAATGAACATTTGGGAATTCATGACCCGGGACGAATGAAGCGCTGGATGCGAAAACACCGGGAACAAGGCGAGGTCGACGTAAAGAATACATGGATCAAGAACGAGCGCAACGACAATGAACTCGTGCTCCTAACATTCAGCAGATGTCGAGGGAAAAGAACATGGTCCCATTGAACTCGCTAATATAGTGGCATTTTATTTTATCGGTACAAGTTCTTGTCCCAAGCCAATGACAAGAACTTGTACCGATTACCATATTGGGTGAAAGCACCTTAGGTACTCTATCATATAATAGTAACATCTTTAAAAACTGCTTTAAATTATTGATAGATCTTTGTGTTATTAAATTATCGGAAAATGAAAGAAGCAGTTGTTCAAAATTCGGTTTCTAAGCACCAATTTTAATTCCGTGGAACAATTCAAAAAAACGGCCGCTGTTCGCATCGTTTGCGACAGGGCCGATTTTTGTTTTTCGTAGGCTAGCTTCAAATTGCCATTCATTCTTGCCAAACACTCATAGGGTCCCATGGCTTGATTTGATTACCATATTTTCCGGCCAGAAAAGCTTTCATGTCTTCCAGCTTAGCAGGCACCTCGTTCCAAATTGGAAGGGGTGGTAACCCTCGTTTACTTTTCAATAGGATGTCCACTGTAACATACAAGCGTTCTGGCTGAATCCAATGAAGGAAGCGGGAAATATCAATTTGCTTGGTCAGGGACAAGGCATCAATTTCGTCATTGTAATGCTTGTTGAACTCGCTAATCAGGTTCAGGAGGTAGTCTCTCTGCTCCTTCACGAAGTCCAGGCCGCAGATGGCGCCATGTCCTGGAATAACAATTTCGGGTTTAATTTCATCAATAATGCGGTCAAGCACTTTAACCCAATTGAGGGTTCCCTCTTCGCTGTATGCCGTACACCCGTTAAACACGACATCGCCGGCGAACAGCACTTTTTCTTTTGGCATCCACAGCAGCAAGTCACTGTCAGAGTGGGCCGGAGCAACGTTGTAAATCATGACTTCCGTATCGCCAAGACGGATATTAATATCGTCCCTTATCTCAATATTCGGGAGCACCCATTCTACGCCTGCCAGATCGAAACCTTCAAATTCCGCTGCAAAAAACCGCTCGCCCGAAGTCGATTCCGGAGAATCCTTTCCTCTTCTGATGACGCTGTCCATCCAGGCGATATTTTCGGTAAGACGCTCTCTGGACGCTTCCTTGTGCATAATAATGCAAGCATCTTCAAACACTTTGTTTCCCCAGGCATGGTCGCTATTATAGTGCGAGTTCACCACATATGCGGGAGAGCCGCCGTTGCTTACTTCCTTAAAAGCCTCCCGCATTTCCCGCGCATGGAACAAATCGAAAAACGTGTCATACACCAACCCCTCACCTTTGTTGATGAACCCGGCATTGGCCCAACTGATCCCGCGATACGGCGAAATACCGGCAAAGACATCATCTGCGACTTCAAAAAATTTAACACGAGGTTTTTGAATAATACGTCCATACTTCATAAAAATTCTCCTTTGCGTATATGTTTTGGGGTGAGGCGTACTGAATATGCCATTATTATAGAGATTGGAAAATAAAGATGCAAGCATGTACTTGCATGCAATAGTTCTATGCAATATGATAGTAATCGAACATCACACTACATGGATGGAGGCGCTTAACCATGAAACTAGTAACCTTTCAAACCAATACATCGCAAGAACCTTTTTTTGGGCTTGTAATTAACGAGAAATTTGTCGTGTCTTTTGCCGCAATCATGAAAAAGCAGGGAACATTCGTTGACAGTCTTGAAAGTATGGGCAGCTATCTTCGTGATTTGCCGGCTAGCTATGATGCCGCTAAGGAATTATTGCAATATGTTATCGGACAGTCCCACCAATTCAATGAAAATGAAATCTGCCCGATTGCAGCGGTAAACCTGCTACCGCCGGTTCCGAATCCGGCTGCGCTTATCGATTTCGGGCTGACCCCAAGACATCTGAGAAATGCTGGCGTAAATCTGCTGCAAAGAGAATATACAGGGCCGGAAAGAGAAGAACTTAAACGGAAAATCGCCGAAAAATTCCAGCAAGATCCGAATAAAGTGAATTTCAGTTATTACAAGTGTAACCATAATGCATTAATTGGCGATGGGGATACGATTCATTGGCCATCATACTCTTCATACCTGGATATCGAGCCGGAGCTGGCCTTTGTAACAGGGAAGGGGAATTGCATTGCAGGTTATGTTATTTTTAACGACAGTACTGTCCGCGATGTGCAGTGGCCGGATTTCCAGGCGATGACCGGACCGACGCGCTGCAAAGATTTCGATCGCAGCAAAGGAATAGGACCATTTCTGGTAACGCCGGATGAAATCGACGACCCGCTGGCATTGGATGTGGATGTACGCATCGGGGAGAGACTGCACTGGAAGGGAAGCACATCCGAGTATGCTGCACACCCTGCAAAAGTGATGGAGGAGGTTCTCAAAGTTTTTACGCCACTACCGGGCACGATTATAGGAATGGGGACGATACCGGATTGCTGCGCAATCGAGACCGAAGAATGGCTGTTGCCCTCTGACCGAATCCAGATTACATTTGATAAATTAGGCACGCTCACGCAATTGGTGCCTGATCATGTCAAGATTACGGAACCAAGCCGCTGGGAAAAAAGAAGCGATTTACCTTAAAAAAACGTTTATGAAAATGATGAACTCTGAATCTGCTTCATCTGCAAAACTTGTAGTAGAATAGGTTTAACATATGCAAAAGGAGAAATACAATGCAAACTTCAGACAGAATCATTGAAGCCGCGACACGGCTCATCAAAAAGAATGGCTATCGGGGAGTAAGCACCAAAGCCATTGCAACTGAAGCTAAAGTCAATGAATCTACGATTTTCCGGCAATTCGGAAGCAAGCAAGGCATATTGGAAGCCATCATTGAAAGACATTCGGATATCCCGCAATTTGAGAAGCTGTTAAAAGAGGACGCGACCGACAATCCGGAAGTCGATCTGATGAATGTAAGTCAGCAGTACCGATTGTTTTTTCATAAAAATGCGGACATCATTTTGATTGGCATCCGCGACAAAGGAATGTTTCCCGAATTGGACAGAGTGCTGGCCGATCCGCCGGTAAAGCTGCACTCCTTGCTGGTTGAATATTTTGAACGCCTGCAGAAGAAAAAAGTTATAGCCAGACAGGATGAGCGCCTTGCCGCCATGTCTTTTCTCTCGATGTGCTACGGATTTCAGATGAGCGAGCTGATTCACCGGCAATATCAGTCCCAACTCGTCACCGAGGAAGATTTCTACAAGCACAGTGTCTCATTGTTTGTAAAAGGAATTTTGTCTCAGTCATAAGCTTTGTTGATTTATTTAAATGTGCCAAAGACTGCTCGACTAACTGGGGGCGGAGGAGCAGCAGAACGTCTGGCACTAATGGCTCGATAATGATCAAGATACCAGCTTCTCAATGTCGTGGTTTATCTGAAATTCTAAGGAGATTCGTGCAGTAAGAACGATTTTAAAACGAAGTAGAGAAAACTTTTTGATGTTTAACAGTTAGAGGCCCCAGCCTAAATCAAACAAACTGACGTCGATAGAGTAACGACGCCAGTTTATTTGATTTAGGTATATGAATAAAATCGGTTTAATAATGATATTAAAGTTTTAGAATAGAACGAAGAGGGCGAGGTTCCGCCGCACGTTTGCATTTGGCAATATACTGAATCCGTATTTAATCAACCTAACAATTATCGGAGAGCACCCGGACGAGAGAAAACGTAAGGATGCAGCCGTGGTTACATCTCCGCGGAACACAAATGCTCATATGTTCTTCGTTGACCAGACGGGCAGCTTCCAATTTTATTTCTAAAAAATAATGTCGGATATCCTGTCTTTTTTGCCTTGAAAAAAATGTTGCAATTAATGATTCAAGATGGTCTTTTGTAGGTTAAGCTAGAAGGTTTAAAAAACTTCGAAAAATAGTTGATGAAATCAACTAAATCACTTATAATTTTCAACAAGTTGATTTTATCAACTAATTTAATTTGTAGGAGTTTTTATCATGCCACAACCTAATCTTTCTTTAGTCAGCGGAATCAGAAAATTCAATCGTTTTTATCTTAACTACCAATCTTTCTTTAATCAACATGTGTATGATGATTCTTTATCTTTACCAGAGATTAGAATGTTATATGAAATAAATAAAATAAATTCTTGTACAGCAAGAGTATTACAAGAAGAATTAAAATTAGATAAGGGATATGTCAGTAGAGTATTAAAAAGTTTTGAAAATAAAAATATTATCTATAAGGAAAAATGCGAAAATGATAGTCGTGTTTTCTTCCTCCATTTGACCCCAGAAGGAAAAGATGTTTATCAAAGTCTAGAAAATAAAGCCAACCAACAAATATTGAAGCTTTTCGAAGATATTAGTTTGAGAGATCAACAAAAACTTTTGGATTCAATGGTGAAAATTGAAAATATATTAACCAAACAATATGATGAAGATGAATCGGTTGTTACTATACGAGATCATTATACAGACGATGATAAGAAGATAATGATTGAGAAACAAAGAGAATTCTATACAGACAACTGTGGATTTGATGAAAAATTTTTAGCGTATCTCCGAAATACTTTTGAAGCAGAAATTGAAAAGATATGGATTGCAGAAATAGATGGGGAATTCGCTGGATGCATAGGTTTAGTCAAAAAAGATGATAAAACAGCTCTATTAAGATGGTTCATTATTGATACGTCTTTTCGCGGAAAAGGTGTAGGAACGAAATTAATACAAACATTAATTAATTATTGCCAACAAACGCAATATGAAAAAATATCTTTAGAAACGGTAAGCCAACTGAAAACAGCTCGAAGATTATATAGTAAATTCGGATTCAAGCTAACTGAAGCAAATGAGCAATTCATGTGGGGGCAAGACCTTGTGGATGAACATTGGGAACTAACGTTACAAAATGATTTACGTGTAAAATAACCCCAAAGGATCCAGAGGGCAGGGGATATTAGTGTTTCTATTAGTTCCGAAGCTGACCGAACATGCTTGAAAATGACCCCTACGATCACTTGTAAAGGCTCCATTTAGTAGACATTATAAAAGCCCCTAGGCTGCAAATTGGCGTCGGTATTCCACCAACGTCAGTTTGTTATAGTTTTTGCTCTGGCGGTTTTCTTGTCCTACGTCACGGCCAGTGATCAGGTAAGCAAAATGTGAGAAATTGGTGTATATATTCAGCCTAATGGGCTAGGCGGGAATTGTACATTTTTTCGGGGGAAGACCTTTAGTATGTGTATAGGAAAGAACAAGCGGGGCTTGTACAATAATATTAGAAATTGTAAACGCTTGCTTCACGCTAGAAACTGAAGGAGAACAATTACAATACCAAAGGAGATGCCTTATGAAACAACAACAACTACCTAAGCCCCACCAGCCGCTTGTTACCCACATCTTCACTGCGGACCCGTCCGTCCATGTCTACGAGGGGAAAATCTATATCTATCCTTCCCATGACCTCGATCATGACGAGCCGAGCAACGATAACGGCGACCAGTATAAAATGGAAGACTATCATGTCCTCTCGATGAACAACTTCGATTCCCCTGTGGTCGATCACGGCGAAGCGCTGCATCTGAGAGATATTCCGTGGGCCTCCAAGCAGCTCTGGGCACCGGATGCGGCTTATAAAAACAATACCTATTACCTGTTCTTCCCGGCACGGGATCATGACGGCATCTTCCGTCTGGGTGTGGCAACATCAGAGTCTCCGGCAGGCCCGTTCAAGCCGCAGCCGACTTATATGGAAGGTAGCTTCAGTATCGATCCGGCCGTACTGGTGGATGACGACAATCAGTCATACATCTATTTCGGCGGACTCTGGGGCGGCCAGCTGGAGAAATGGCAGACCGGCAGCTTCGTGCCAGATGCAGAAGGACCTGCTCCTGACCAACCGGCGCTTGGACCGCAAGTTGCATTGCTTAGCGACGACATGCTGTCCTTCCAGGACAAGCCTGCCGAGATATCGATTGTCGATGAAGACGGGAATCCGATTCTGGCCGGGGACGAGGACCGGAGATATTTTGAAGGCCCATGGATGCATAAATATAACGGCTATTACTACCTGTCCTACTCTACAGGAACCACGCATAAGCTCGTATATGCGATCGGCAAGAACCCGATGGGACCATTCACGTTCAAGGGCGAGATTCTCTCTCCGGTTATCGGCTGGACAACCCACCACTCCATTGTGCAAGTTGAAGACAAGTGGTATCTGTTCTATCACGACAGCTCCCTGTCGGAAGGCGTCAACCACAAGCGCTGCGTTAAATATTCCGAGCTGAAATACAACGAAGACGGAACGATCCAGAAGATCAATCCTTATCCAGGTGCTGAGTAAGCTGGCGTGTTAGCGGAAACAGATAAGATTACAAGATAAGGCAGCTCCTGACGGGGCTGCTTTTTTGATAGGAGGATCAATTGTGTCACTTAAACGTAAATTGGATCAACATAATTTTTTATTTAAAGAGGACCATTAATCATAAGAGATCATTTAGAATATTTTGCAGACCAAATCGTTAGTAATCAAACGAGAAGTGAAGGGGAGATTGATAAGAACGCATTATTCTGGATATTAGAAAAGATTGTAGCTCAATTTAGTGCAACCTTTTTTATTGATTGAGAATTGCAGGAGAAAGAAGTGTATAAGTAAGTGTACCTCAATGGAACCTAATTGAACAAATAAGAGATAACAGTTTCCCAAACATAGCAATAAAATATTTATGAAAAAATTCTTTATCAAGCTCAATTGAGTTTTATCATCTAGAAGAAGTGTCGAGGGACAAGAACCTATTCCTATTACCGATTAGTCGTGTATCTAATCGGCATGGTATCGCAAACTACCGAGCTGCAAAAGATATAAGCAAAGATTTAGTAGCGATTGCTTCCAAGAATAGGGGAAGCAATCGCTATATTTTTTTGCGGTTTTTTTTATTTTTTGTCCGCCACATGTGTACAAAAAAATAAAAAGATGATACATTAAAATCAATCTAACCCTTTTTATAACAGGTTTTTCCCGGAGAATTATATGTCTCCTGTACAAGGACATGCGTATGTTGAGGAGGGAATGGAATGTCAAGTCAAGCATTGGACCAATTTTTAAGTTCGAACATCGAAGATCTAAAAACTAAAGGTCTATATAACGTCATCGATACGCTGCAGGGTGCAAATGGTCCAGTTATTCGTATCGACGGAAAGTCCCTAATCAATTTGTCTTCCAATAACTATTTGGGACTGGCAACAGATTACCGCCTGATTGATGCTTCAGTTAAGGCGTCGCAGACATACGGGGCAGGCGCAGGGGCTGTGAGAACAATTAATGGTACGATGGATCTTCATATTGAGCTTGAAGAAAAACTGGCCCGTTTCAAAAAAACGGAAGCCGTTATCGTGTATCAATCGGGATTTAACTGTAATATGGCTGCTATATCCGCGGTAATGGACCAGCATGATGCGATTTTATCAGATGAGCTGAACCACGCTTCGATTATTGATGGCTGCCGCCTGTCGAAAGCCAAGGTGATTCGCTTTAAGCATTCGGATATGAATGATTTAAGACAGCAGGCGAAAGAAGCCAAGGAATCCGGTCAGTACCATAAAATTATGGTCATCACCGACGGGGTATTCTCCATGGATGGTGATATAGCAAAGCTGCCTGAAATCGTGAAAATAGCAGAAGAATTCGATCTGATTACTTATGTGGATGATGCCCACGGTTCGGGCGTTCTCGGAGCAGGTGCGGGAACCGTGAAGCATTTTGGATTGTCCGACCGCATTGACTTTCAAATTGGTACTCTTTCCAAGGCGATTGGCGTTGTCGGCGGTTATGTGGCGGGTAAAAAACAACTGATCGAATGGTTGAAGCTGAGAAGCCGTCCGTTTCTGTTTTCGACATCGCTACCTCCTGCTGCAATCGCTTCTTGCAGCGCTTCTGTCGACATTTTGATGAATGACAAAGAGCTGATCGAGAAGCTGTGGGAGAACGGCAATGATTTGAAAAATGGCTTGAGTCGGCTTGGATATGATGTAGGCCAAAGCGAAACGCCGATCACACCTTGTATCATTGGCGATGAAGTAACCACCCAACAGTTCAGTAAACGGCTTTATGAAGAAGGCGTTTACGCCAAGGCAATCCTGTTTCCGACGGTTCCGAAAGGAACCGGAAGAATACGCAACATGCCAACAGCTGCCCATACCAAGGAGATGCTCGACCAAGTGATCTCCGTGTATGAGAAAGTTGGCAAGGAAATGAAGCTGATTTAGCTCATTCGCGGGATTACATTTCGGGAGGAATGTCTTATGAACAAGATTTTGGTGACCGGAGCACTGGGCCAAATCGGTTCTGAGTTAGTTGTTAAATTACGTGAAATTTATGGTGCGGATCACGTCGTTGCTACGGATCTCAGGTCATCAGCCCACGAAATTACCCGATCGGGGCCATTCGAGCTGCTGGACGTGACGAATGATAAGGCGATGTTCGAAATCGCCAAGCAGTACGACGTTGATACCGTCATCCATCTGGCTGCGCTGCTGTCGGCTACCGCAGAGGAGAAACCGCTGCTTGCCTGGAATTTGAATATGGGTGGATTGATGAATGCACTTGAGATATCCAGAGAGCTCGGCTGCCAATTTTTCACTCCAAGCTCCATTGGATCTTTTGGTCCTTTGACTCCGAAAGACAATACCCCTCAAGATACGATCCAGAGGCCCAATACGATGTACGGCGTGAACAAAGTGTCCGGCGAACTGCTTTGTGATTATTATTTTCACAAATACGGCCTGGATACTAGGGGGCTGAGATTCCCGGGTTTGATATCTCATATGACGCCTCCCGGCGGAGGAACGACGGATTACGCCGTGGAAATTTATTACGCAGCCGTGACGGCTGGCCGGTATACATCGTATATCGCCAAGGACTCAAACATGGACATGATGTATATGCCGGATGCCCTGAACGCTATCATCGATTTGATGGAAGCGGATTCATACCGGTTGGTACACCGAAATTCATTTAATGTGACCGCAATGAGCGTGGATCCGGAGGCGATCGCTGCAGCGATTCGGGATGAGCTTCCCGGCTTTACCCTCGATTATGACGTTGATCCGAAGAGACAGGCGATTGCCGATAGCTGGCCGCATTCCATTGATGCAACGGCAGCGAAAACAGAATGGGGATTTCATGCTCGCTACGACCTGAAGGCCATGACGAAGGATATGCTTTCACAGCTAAGCGAGAGACAAATGCTTCGCAAGGCTTAAAGTTATTATGAATTCGCTGTGCAAAGCGAGTAGATATACAAAAGAAGCTGCATCAAGAGGAGGTTTGGCGTCTACCCGGACCTTTTGTTGCAGCTTCTTTTTTCATCCTCCTGTTCAAAAAGGGCTAGGTGGTGGTAGGAATATTAATTAAAGTGTGTCTTTGCCTCAATGCTTGGGTTTATGGTTATTTCGTGATTGGACTTGCTTTTTTACCCATAATGTAAATTCCAATCCAGCCTAGCAATAATAAGATCTGGGCCAGAGCGACCAGCCACAACACTTCCGTGAAACCTCCTATAATGCAAAATATAGTATTGACCAGGGGGAACCCCACAAAAGTAAACATGATAGGAAAATCTTTTTTTTGGAGTGATTGAATAATTAACCTTCCGGTCCCAAAACTTTATAAAAGCTAATGCTAAAATTCCGATTGTAATTACAGAAAGTGTAATCAACATCACCCATTGCATATTAGAGGTTCTTTCGAAGAACGGCCCCATATAATTAAAGAAGTTAGATAAAGGTGAGAACATACACGCTAATGACAGAATGGCCGCCAGAAACGGATAGATATAACCAATTGATTTACTGTAGCCTTTCTTTTTATGCCACCATTCACCAATTAGAATAAAGATGGTCCAATATCCCGCTATATAAATCCATCCTGTAAAATTCATCACAGGTTCCCCATAGATTTGAGGCTCACCGGCTAGCGGATAATAAGTCCATCTTGCCATGAGTCCATCTGTAGTCTGAAATATCTGTTTAACAGCCACCGGGTCCAATGAAAAGTCAAAAACCATAGCGCTCAATCCCGTAATAAATGGTTTAGTCCAGGACGGTATATTTACAGACTTTAGAACACGCAAAGTTGAATAAATGATTAGAAACTCAATAATAGGGACAGTAATCGGTATATTAAATAACATTAAAATACTCCGCCCATAGGCGTAAAAACCTTCCCCAAGCGATGAAGCAGTAATTTCAAAAACGGCTGCGTAAAAAAACACAAAACCTATAAACTGCAGTAAAACCGTTTTGGGATGTGTTTCCTTATCAAGGATATAGAAGACCATTAGAACAGCAGCAATTAAGACTATAATATCTTGAATTATCCATACAGGCACTACAGTTATATCACCCATATTTTACCTCCATTTAAAAGTTTAAAAATAGAATTGAACGTTCAAATAAATTATAATTTCACTGTGTTACTTAAACAACAGGCTGTTCGATTGAGATATGTTAGTTATCATACAAACCACCTTAGATTTGTTCATTATTTTAAATTGGGAGGATATTATGGCAGACAAAAAAACAGATCACAGAGTGAGATATACAAAAATGGTTATCAAAGAAAGCCTGTTGAAGCTTATGACAGAACGGTCTATCAATAAAGTTACAGTGACCGACATTTGCAGAGAAGCAAGGATTAATCGCAACACCTTTTATACACACTATGCTAATCAGTTTGAGCTTCTTTCAACGATTGAAAATGATCTTTACGAAGACATTAAGCAAGTTGGGATGAGTTCTTCAAACCCTCAAACGCTATCTTATGAATTATGTAAGTATATAAAAGCGAATAAAACGATATGTGAGGTTTTGTTCTCAGAGCATGGCGATAAAGAATTATTAGAACGAATCCTTTATATCAGTCACGATTTAACTATTGAACGATGGAAGACGGAATTAAAATATTTTGATCCACAATTATTTGAGTCCTGGTATACGTTCACCGCTCATGGCAGTATAGCTATTATTAAAAAGTGGGTGAGTAGTGGTCTGAAGGAAAGCCCCAGTAAAATTGCAGCTTTTATTGATAAAGCTACGGAATCTGTATCTAAAGCTTTTTATTCTGTTCCGGGACATGAATAAGTGGATATACAGAGGACTGAGGATGTGCCTATGGAAGCTATGGAAGAACCAGAGAACTCAAATTAAAAGTCATATTGCCGAGAGACAAGAACATATTTCCATTGAAGTCGCTATTTTAGCGGCTTTTTTATTTAAGGAACCAAGTTCTTGTCCCAAGCGGAGGATAAGAACTTGGTTCCTTTGCCGAAAAGGACAAGAACCTTGTTGCATTTCAAATTAGGTGATTATCTAAATAGTAGCATAATGGTGATCTTGGGGCGAGAAAAAAGCATAAGAATATAAGATTTTGCTTGAATAATGATTTTTTTTGTATTTACTAAAGATACTTGCTCTAACTATAGCGAAAGTGGACGACCGTTTTATTTTGATCTTCAGAAAACAGTCGCCACTTATTATTGCTTATCGTCTAAATTTCCAGTGAATACGCAAGCACCTGTGATCGTGTCATTGATGTGCCTTTACTCCACAATTCCTGCAATTCCTGCTCAGAAAAAACATGCTGAAGATCAAAAATGACCTCTTCATGCTCTGCGGGAAAATTGGGCATGTCCTCCCCGCCAGAGTTTTGGCGGCCTTTCTCAGCAGCTCCGAGAAGGATCGCAGCTTCGGTGAAGTCTTTCTTAGCACACAACGCAATGGCTAATCCTTCAATACCGCGCGATAGAATCCAAGAACCTCTGTAGATCTGGCTTGCGGCGATGCATTTTTTAAAATATTCAATAGAATCCGCAATCTGCTCAAGCTTCAGGGCGGAATACCCCAGACTTTCGTACGGACCGGATACTTCCCATTGATCCTGGACGGCTTCGAAGAAATGTACACTCTCATTCAGGAGCTTAGACGCTTCAAGATAATTATTCTGCCCTAATCGGAGCTTACCGTAAGCATGCAATGAGGAAGCTAAATTCCACAAATCGCCCTTCGTTCTAGCAATATCAACGCTCATCTGTACCAATGGTTCGGCTTCCCCAAGGCGTTTCTGTTTGATGTGAAGAAACGCGAGCAGCCGAAGGGAGGAGGCAAGGAGAGAGCTTTCTCCCAAATCGCGAGCGAGATCCACGCTTCTGATCGCCGAATTCATGGCACCTTCAACATCTCCACGGATAAATTGAATGACACCACTTCCATGTAAAGCCTTTGCGGAATCGGTGCCAGGCTGTCCTTCATGTGTTTCGTTATCCAGAAAGCGATCCAGCCAGAACATTCCTTCCTTCAGCCTGCCTTCGTGCAGCCAAAACCAATAGAGGTTCGAGACCATGTGAAGCCCGAATGAATGGGCATGCGGATTGGAGTATGACCATTCCAGGGCAGAACGAAGATTCGCATATTCCCGCCGTACTTCATCAATACACGCTTCGCGTTCACGAGTCCTGAACTTGGGCTCCGCACGGACCAAACATTGACTGTAATAACGAACATGGCGTTCAGAAAGCTGGTGGCTCTTACGTTTGTCAGTTTCGTTCTGCAGCTTCTCGCCTGCGTATTCCTTGATAGCTTCCAGTATGAAATAGCGGAGGAAGCGGTAATCCTCGCTGATCTCAATAGATACGAGAGACTTGTTGACCAGGCCGGATAACAGGTCGAGCACGTCTTCGCGGGCGATGCGATCTTGCTGCTCTGACATTCCAGGCTCACAGATGCAGATCTCTTCCACCGCCTCCAAAGTAAACCCTCCCGCAAATACGCTAAGACGCCTCAACAGCAGACGTTCCTTGCCAGTCAGCAATTCATAACTCCAATTTATTGTGGATTTGAGCGTTTGCTGCCGGGTCGCAGCCGTTCGTTTGCCTGCTGTCAGCAAAGTCAACAGTTTTCCCAGACGTTCCTTGATTTGTTCCAGTGTCAGCATGTTCATTCGGGCAACTGCTAACTCAATGGCTAACGGGATTCCCTCCAGCTTCTTGCAAATAGCGCCAACAAGCCTAAGATTGGGCAACGTGGGCTGAAACTGGGGCGCAGTACTATGCGCCCGCTCCAAAAACAGCTGCACGGATTCAAAGGCTATAATCTCTTGTTCAGGTATTTCCTCTAGTACTTGCTCATCCGCAGGAAAAGATAACGGAGGAAGCCGGTAGACAAGTTCCCCCGGGATATTGAGCGGTTCCCGGCTGGTGGTGAGGATTGTCAGCCCAGGCGCGAATGCAAGAAGTGATTCAACCAAAGACGCGCTTGCGTCAATGACATGTTCGCAGTTATCAAAAATAAAGAGCATTTTCTGGTCGGACAAGGCCTCCAGTATCGTTTGAAGGTCGGTTCGTTGTGCTTGGTTCTGCAGCCTTAGTGTCGACAGTAGCAACTGGCCCAAGTCTTGCGGTTGTATGATAGAGCCGAACTCAAACATCCATATCCCTTGCGGGTACGTCCCCCCAAGCGTTGAAGCCACCTGAAGAGCAAGAGACGTCTTGCCTATTCCTCCGGGGCCCACGACAGAGACCAAGGAGTGAGTATTCAGCCGTTCCTCCAAGTCAGACATGGCCAGACTTCGTCCAACGAAGGGTGTAGGGAGCTTTGGCAGTTGTTGTGTTGACGCGATTGAAGCACGCGGTGTGATAATTGTTGGTTTCGGTGTTATCCCTTCCAGAGTAACCAATGTGTCGAACCAGGCAGCGTCGAAATCCGGAAACTCCCGCGAGGTCGCTGATCGTGCTTCCGAGAAGCGCTTTACAGTATCCCAGAGATCCTCCGCCTCTTGACGCGGATCTGCTTCCAAGAGAAGTCCTTCTTCGCAAAACGCTTGGATCATTCCTTTGAGACTGCCCACACTTGGGAGCCGGTCTCCATTCTCCCATTGCTGCACGGTTCGCGGATCAACGCCGATCCGCCGTGCCAAGTCCACTTGCCGCATCCGCTTGGATAAGCCGTGCCTGGCAGGTCTTGAACGAATTTTTTTGATCCATTCATGAGGCCAATCTTTTGACAATTTCCCGTCTTCCATCCTATCACCTGAATTCCATAGTTTCCGCTGCTCCACACGAACAAACCCGAACTCATGTACATTCGTGTTCTGGATTCTAACAGATATAATTAGCCATATCAACAATAACAGTAACAATAACAAGGAGGTAACACACATGCCATTGACTCGCATTACCACATTGAAAGGTCGCTCCAGCGAAGAGAAAGCCCTTATTGGCGAGGTCATCTTGCAGACGATTGTAGACAAGCTGCACGTCCCCCAGAACGATCGCTTTCTGATTATAGAAGAACTTGACCGTGAGAATTTCAGCTTTGATCCGAATTGCCTGGACATTGATAGAAGTGACGGTTTTCTAATCGTACAGATCACTCTAAATGCCGGCCGGTCAGCCGAAGTGAAGAAAGAGTTCTATGAGGCTTTAGCCGAGCAACTGCATCAGCAGTGCGACATTAGAATGGAAGATGTGTTCATCAATCTGGTTGAGGTCACCAAAGAAAACTGGTCTTACGGTAACGGCATCGCTCCGTTCATCGTGTAATTCACAAACTATACTTATTTAGAGAGGAAGTTTTAATTATGGCAACTTTACTTTATATTACTGCCCATCCCGGCAACCTTAAAGCATCTTACAGCCTTTCCGTCGGAGAGCAATTCGTACAAGCTTACAAAGAGAATAATCCGGGAGATGAAGTAGTCCATGTAGACTTGTATCAACGCGACATTCCCCACATTGACGTTGACGTATGGGAAGCATGGGGAACCCTTCAGAATGGTGGTTCGTTCGATCAATTGACTGCCGCACAACAACAAAAATTGGCTCAGCTGAATACATTACTTGATGAATTCGTTGCTGCAGACAAGTATGTGTTCGTAACACCGATGTGGAACTTCTCCTACCCTCCGGTAATGAAGGCATACATTGATTCCTTCTGCGTCAGAGCTAAAACCTTTAAATACACAGAGAACGGTCCCGTTGGCCTGCTTGAAAACAAAAAAGCCTTCCATATCCAAGCTACCGGCGGCCTTTACTCGGAAGGACCTGTGGCGGATCGGGAGAACAGCAGCCGTCATTTGAAAACCGTCCTGAACTTCGTAGGCATTACCGACTTCGATAATCTGTTTATAGAAGGCGTATCCACTGCAGGAGATCGCGCTCCACAAATCAAAGCCGATGCGATTGAGAAAGCACGCATAGCCGCCAAAAACTTTTAAGACTACATTTAGCTAACAAACTGGATATGCTTCGCAACATTCTGCCCATCCATAGCTTCCGAGATACGAGCATTGGATGGGCGCTCATGGAGGTGTTCATGTGCTTTCGTATCGAAGGCATATTTGGTGAATTCAAGCAGGGCTGAAGGCAGGTAAAAGAGCAGGGGCGGCGCTCATATTGGGTGCCTTGGCTTCGCTCGCCCCGTTCTCCCTGGACATGTATTTGCCCGCGCTGCCGGCACTAGCCAGCGATTTGCAGACATCACCTTCTATGGCCCAGATTAGCTTGACTGCATGTATGTTGGGACTCTCGTTCGGGCAATTGGCAGCCGGACCGCCGCAGTTATTTGTTACCTCACGTTAATCCGAAGAAACCCGACATCAGCAATTCGATCAAAGGGGGAATAAAAATGAAAGTATCCTATCATGGACATTCTGTTGTGAAAATCGAAACAAACGGCACTACCATCCTGATTGATCCCTTTATTACAGGCAACGCAAGTACCGATCTGGACGCGGCCAGTATACATGCAGACGTAATCCTGTTGACCCACGGTCACGGGGATCATGTAGGAGATACGGTAGACATCGCGAAACGAAACAACGCATTGGTCGTTGCCTCGGCAGAGCTGGCAGATGTGCTCGGATGGGAAGGGGTAAGAACCCATGCCATGAGTATAGGCGGTGCGTACACCTTCGACTTTGGAAAAGTGAAGCTGACTCAGGCTTTCCATAGCTCTAGTTATATTAACCCGGAGACCCGAACCATCATCTACACGGGAATGCCTACCGGAATTCTGTTCACAGCCGAAGGGAAAACGATATACCATGCAGGTGACACGGGCCTTTTCTACGACATGAAAGTGATAGGGGAACGCAACGACATTGATCTGGCTTTTATCCCGATTGGAGACAACCATACGATGGGACCGGAAGACGCAGCCGTAGCCACAGATTGGCTTCAAGCCAAACAAGTTGTGCCGATCCACTTCAACACGTTCCCGTTCATTCAACAAGACCCGCAGTACTTCGCCTCGCTCCTTAAGGAAGGAGTAGGGGTCGTCCTTAAACCTGGAGAAACCATCAACTTATCATCCTGAACATCAATAAGACATCGGAAGAAAGAAATGTACAGCCATCACCCTGTATGCTTTGGGAAATGACTGCAGGATTTCTTCCTTTTATGTTATCAATAAGCATTTAACATAGACAAGGAGAGGCCGTGTTACAGATTAGATGAAAACCTAATCTATTTTGCCCACATATTCACAATGTCATCATGTAGGATATCATGGCGTAAAGTCCTCAAAAAATAAGTATTTGCTGCTAGTATAGAGGAGAAAATGGAACTAAGCCCTCCGGTTGCCTTAATAAATAATTTACTCATATGACCAGTCTCTTGTGTGTTTCAATGTTATATCAATAAACTTTGATAGAGCGGGGGAAACCCACTTGTTTTTATGATAAACCATTTGGGCTGAGATCGGTTTATGATCACCTTCGCAAGGAATAACTTTTAATCTTCCATCCTTGATTTCATTATTTACAGTTATTAATGGTAAACAAGCAATACCCAGCCCACTCATTACGCAACGTTTTATCGCCTCAATACTCCAAAGTTCCATCGTGTTGGAAAGTACGATTCCTCTTTCTCGAAGATATCCTTCAAACATGGTTCGATAACTGCATTCTTTCTCATTCGTGATCAGACACTCGTTTAACTTTTGGTTTTCATAGCTTTGATCTAAAACATTCAGCGGGTTGTCATGACTTCCAACAAGGACAATAGGCTCGTCCATTAAAGAATGTACGATGAAATCTGAATCCTGAAACGTTGGCATCATAAGAAATGCAATATCTGCACTTCCATGAAGTATTGCTCTCTTGTTATCTCCGCAAGTAGCGTTACTTAAAATGATGCTCACATGGGGGAACTTATTTCTATATTCTCTTAATATAGGTTCAAGTCGATAAACCGTTAAAGATTCAGGAGCCGCAATCCTTAACTCGCCTCTTATATCATCACCATCATTTGTAATGCTTTCGATTTTCTCGTAAGTATCCAGAATTTCTTGAGTATAGTGCAATAATTTCTTGCCTATATCAGTCAATCTTACCTTTCGACCCATTCGATCAAATAGAGATGCACCCAAATGTTCTTCAAGTGCTTGAATATGAGAAGTGACAGTGGATTGAGTGTAACCTAAATGTTCTGCTGCTTGTGTAAAGCTGCCCAATTGAATAACTTTTCTAAATGTAATAAAATGACGTATTTCCATCAGTTCACCAACTTTCCATGCAATCTCACTCTATAGTATCAAAAAAATCAATGGATAACTTCTATAAATTCAATTTTACTAATCATTAGTTTCGGGTTAATCTTAAGGAAATTTGGCAAATACGGTCACTATAATAGCATTCATTTAATAAAACGGTTGGGGGAGTTAATAAATGATTACAGTTTACAATGATAGATATAAAGAAGAAATCATTAAATTAATATTGCATGTACAGAATGTCGAATATGAAGTGGGTATAAGTGTTAAAGAACAACCAGACATTCTAGACATTCATTCAAATTATATAAATGATGGCGGTAATTTTTGGATAGCCTTAAATGATAACGGAGAGGTCGTAGGTTCAATTGGTTTGCAAAAGAAAAATAACGAGGTTGCTGTATTAAAGAAATTTTTTGTTTATAAAGACTATCGAGGCAAAGAATTTGGGATAGGAAAAAAGCTTTATGAAGTTCTGCTTGGTTTTGCTAAGGAACAAGGTTTTTCAAAGATCATTTTAGATACCCCATCTAAAGCAACTCGGTCTCACGGTTTCTATAAAAAGGTTGGATTTAAAGAGATTGACAAAGAGGATTTGCCAATTAAATATGATTATCCTGACCGCAATTCAATCATATTTCTATTAGAACTATAACAAAAGGAAGAAGGTCTCATTCTTATGGAATAGTTAAATGGAGGGTCTGTCTTTGAAGAATAAGATTATATTGTTTTGTTTACTAAGCACTGTATTACTCGGAGTAATGAATTTGTTTTATTTTTTTATTAGCGACTGTGATTACAAAAGGATTCATGTCGAACAATATAAATACAGCAAAATGGTACTAATACTGAGTGAAACTGAAGGAATTTTCCGATAAATTGGTAAATGGCAGGTTAGTTAATCAACTTTCCAACATAACCTTTTATATTATTCCTTTGAAATAATATTGAACAATGGTAGGAGATAACGCATGATGGGCAGAATCGATGATTCGATTCAAACGATTTGAGAGATCGAACAACTCAAACGTAAAGCGGAGCTGGGGCCTTTGCGTCAGCATTTTCTATATAATACGCTGGTGCTGATCTCATGGAATGCACGAAAGGAGAAGGCCCAGGAGACTGAACGAATCTCCAAATTGTCCGCACGTTATTATCGGCTAGCTCTGGACAAAGGTGAGACCTATAATGCATTGGATAAGGAAGTGGAGCTGCTTCATCATTAGCTGAGTATCGAATGCTCCCGCTTCGTGATTCAACTAGATTATGACATCCTATCTTTTTAACATTAACTGAGTTTCATACAAAAAAAACAGAATATATCGCCCACAATGTAGAAAGAGTATGGAACCCTTTAATTCAATAATTGAACAGAAAATAAAAAAAGAATTGGGAGAATTATTTCATTCTCTATTATTAAAACAACAACATAATATGAGTTCGGAAGATTTGAAAATTGTTTCAACTATTTTTAGTTGGGGAATTTATGGAGCATCTGTGGATTGGAAAATAATAGTTCTCTTTCAGCAGAACAATATATAAAAAAGGGATTACCTTTTATAGTGTCGGAAAGAATAATTTTAAAGGATAATTAATACCCTCTTTTAATTTTTCACATGCAAAATTACCTCCTACTCGAATCTTTCACGGATGGAATCCATCCCGACAAGAGCGCTCCGCCGAGGTTACTGTTGTCGGCCACAAGTTCGCCCCCATGCCGCCGGATGATGCGTTCGGATATGGTCATGCCCAGACCCGCTGCCACCAGTCAAGCGGTTCCGGGACATCTCTCCTCGAAATAAAGGTTCGAATACCCTATCTATTTCATTCTCTGCAAATCCTGGACCGGTATCGCGGATTGCAAACCTAACTTGGTCGGTTACGCTGCTGCAATCTATTTTAATTTCTCCGAAATCAGGCGTGTATCTGACGGCATTATCCAACAAGTTGCTGATTGCACGTTCTAGCAGATGAGCATCTCCGCCGTGCCCGGTATGGATGGGATTGAACTGTTGAGAAATGCCCGGTCTAACGAGATGATAAGCCGGTTTGTTATGCTTAATTGTATGAATGAGTTCAAATATGCCCAGCAGGCGCTTGAGTACGGGGCGAGCGGATATATTCTCAAGTTATCCATGAGTATGCAATCCATGCAGGATATCCTTGCTAAGGTCGCCAAAGAACTGACTGTTGCTAACGAGCAGAGACAGCAGGTACTTTCGCAAAAATTCAACGTGTTCTATAAACAGATCCACGATCGGATTAAGGCGGACAGACTGGAAGAGGAGGCTCTGAAGCAGAATATGATTGAGGCTAAACTAGGGATGTGGACCGGTTCCTATACGTCAAGCAGCGTAACTTCTTTATTCTTCTGGTTTCCCAGTGAGCCTGCGCTTGATTTGGAGAAGCTTCGTCTCTCCTGCCGGGGAAAGGCAGACCTATACAAGCAGCAGTAAATGTAAATAGAAGTGGCAAAATAGTAAGGAGGTAAGGGCTCTAATGCCTTTACCTCCATTTTAGCTTTTGTCAAAATACAATGCGTCTGATAAAGCGATTGCCCAAATTGTTGCTGAGAACCTGCCTGAATGACCCAACACCTTACGTATTTTGGAGCAAAGGTTATGAGGGCGCGTCGTAAGGAAGCTGTCGAGGTTATCCTTCAGGATACGACCAGTATGTTATAATAGCATTATTTATATAGTAACGTAGACAAGACAAACAGGAGTTTAGCGGAGGGGATATAGTGGGAACGTCGACTAGTGAAGGTTTGACCCAACAGTTGATAGAACATTTAAATGGGTTGGATTTTATTACCCGAATAGATGTAATTGGAAGTCGTGTTGAACAAACCTCAGACGCTTACTCGGATGTAGATTTATTGCTAACAATTAAAGATGTTACTCCAGATATCGCATTGTTCGAAGTGACCGAAAGTGTAAAAGCGAAGTTCCAACCGGTGTGGTATGATTTTGCAAACAGCCTGATGCCTGATAAATTTTTAGTATCAACATTTATTGGAGGAGACAATCCCTTCGCATTTTATGATGTCAGTATCCTAAACAGTGATAAGAATTTGGTCTATGACAAAACACAGTTTGAAAATGACCAATGGGTTCATTTGATGAAGCTCTGGGTGATGAATTTCAAGTATATGATGCGTGATGCACCACAGTTTGAAAAAAGATTTGCAACAATGATGGAAAAAGCGAACATCTCCCACTATTCCGATTATAGAACAGGTTTTTATCAATTGTTGTTAAAACTGAAAGATAAGAAGACTATTAAGAGTGGTTATTTAAATATGCTTGAGGAGGTATTTAGAAACAGCTGATAACGTTCACTTGACCGGAATTTCCAGTGGTGTCCAACTCAGCATTTTTCCTTCTTAAGTGCGAATTCAATTAACCTGACCGTTTAATGCCCGTTGCCAGTCAACAACTTTAATTTTGACTAAATTATAATTGCTGGGTTCACTTCTATAGGAATGGGTCGTACACTGTACGTTGTACACAGTGCTAATACAACCTTGATACTATAAACTTGAACCCACACTTAGAAGGCTTATTCCACTTGTTGAAGATGGAATGAGCCCTTTTTGCATGCAAAAAATCTAAGGAGATGAACAGACAATGGCAAAACGTGAACAGGTAGAGAAAACGGTGCATTCAATTGCCCAGGCTCAAGCAGATTATGAGCAGTTGATGAAGGAAATAAGGGGCTACTGCCTGCAGGTAAAGCAATTAAGGGAGCAGGCGGTACACCATCGAAATACTATATTAGTGCCTTTACAGAAGGTCTTGCCAAAGATCAATAGATGTTGAACACTGCTAAAGAAATGGCTGGATTCATGGTGGATCTCATGAACATGATAACGTGTCGTAGAAATTTGATCGGTCAGTTCCAGAATAATGTTACATTAATTAAATCCAAACCCCCGAGTTAGCTGTCTATATAACAGGAGGTGAACGACAATGATCGATGTACAGCAACAAATCAACGCCGCACAAAACGGAGATCACGATGCCTTCGTTTCTCTTATAAAAGATCGAACGGATAAGCTGCACCGAGTGGCTCGCCATTATGTACGGGAGTCCAAAGATGCGGAGGATATCGTTCAGGATGCCCTGGTTAAGGCTTATGAGTCACTGCATACGCTGCAGCAAGCCGAAGCGTTTGAGAGCTGGCTTACCAGAATTGTGGTGAACCGGGCGCTCAATCATTTGGAGAAATCCAAGCGTGTTCACCTGAGCGAAGACCCGCAGGCGCAAGAGCCATTGGTCGTTAATGATATCGATCAAACCCTGGATCTGGAGCGTGCATTGGCCAGTCTGAATCCGAAGCTGCGTCAGCTCCTGTTCTTAAAATATAAGAAGGACCTGACCCAGCAGCAAATCGCCCATCTCCTGGATATGCCATTAGGTACTGTAAAAACACAATTACGGAAGGGGCTGGCACATTTGCGCAACGAAATGGCTCAAGATTTTCTCGAACGAGACCTGGATACATTACGCCTGCAGTTAAGACAACAGGCAGAGCACCAGTTTGCCGTTTCACCGGATTATGATCTGATCGTCAATGACTATCAAGAGAACACCATGAGGGGAACAGGGAAGGGAGAAGCGGGATTCTTATGGGTTAAAACGGGGAGTGATGACGCCGTTTCTGCCACGCTCTCCAGGGACGGCAACTTGCTAGACTATGCCATTTCCTGGGCCTCATTGGACAACGAGACACGGCTATCTGAGGAGAAGCTCAAACAGCAGGCAGAGCAATTCCTGGAAGATCATTATCCCGGCGCACTGCGTGATTTTCCGTATTGTGAGATGGAGTGGATGGAAGGGATGTTTGGGTACACACGACAGCAGAAGGCGATGGGGCTGCCGCTTCCTGAGACGGGATGCCTGATTATGGTTCACCCCAGCGGTCGCGTGGTCGGATTTAGGTACTACGGAACCGTTCCAGGGCCAGCACTCCCAACCATGATCACACCAGAAGAGGAACAGATGGCGTGTATGAAGGCGAATTTTTTGCTACATGTGGAATATTGCGTATTGGACAAAGCCGTGTACACGGATGGTGACGATCAGGTCCATCTTGTTTACGCCCCCCGAAGTAGAGGACTAATCTATACTGCATCATCACAGGAGGAAGTTCCGACAGCCTATAGGGCAGAAGCTGTCCCCTCTGACCCAAGAACTCTGGACGAGTGGCCAGGTGAGTTCCCGCCCGCACGAAGCCTAGAAAAGTGGATTGGCGTAGACAACTACCAATTTCAGTTAGTACAAGACGACAATATTGGCTCGAACACCAAGTTGATGGTGTGGAAGCAACAGAATGAAGAGCGTCCAGCCAAGAATGACCGGTCTTGGAAGGCCTATTGGGCTGATCAGATGGAGGGAGCGGTCAAGGCGCGAGTAGACAGCCAAACCGGACAACTGATTGACTTTGTTTCGCATGGTAAGCCAGATCAACTAGCTCCATTAACCTGGGATCGAGACGCATGTATAAAAGTAGCTATGGACTATGTCCGAGGACTAGCAGCCGAAATGTTGCCGTATCTCAAGCTTCTAACTGAAGAGACCGACGACGAAGATCGTTTGGAAATCATTCGCTTTGGTGTATATGTTCAAGACGTATCTGTCAGGGATGAATGCTATCAACTAGCTGTTGACCGCTCCAATGGGAGGGTCAAAAGTTTGATGTCCCCCTCCATAAGGCCAGAACAGTTAAACAAGCTGGAGACCGTGCCTTCATTTGATTCCCAGACAGCCATCCTCCGATGGACGGCACAGGCCAAGCTGCGTCTGCAATGGGAACGGATGCACAATGCTAGGGCGGAAGAGGCGAAGTACGAACTAATGTATCGAATGATTGGTAGCGAGCACGAGCGGACGCCCGAAGTGCTTGATGCGCATACGGGAAAGTTATACGAAAATACTTTTTACTGACAAACAAAAACATCTAGCCCGAAACTAAGGGCTGGAAGGCATTCAAAAGCCTGCGGACGTAGAACAGCATTGGAAGGAAGTTGGTGTCCATTCTACAAAGAACGTATATAAACGAATACGAGGGAGTCTCATATTGGGAGATCTCTCGTATTCGTCTTTTTAGTCAGCATACTTGTTTATAATCGTATGAGCAGCCTCATCCGCTATTTGAAAAGCCTGCTCTCGTGAAATACTGAAATCAAGCAGCAACATTTTGGGCCATAGCACCTGCCCAGCAATTAGACTCATAAATTCATTGGCCGTTTTTGACGCATCCGGCAGATTAATATTACCCAATTGAACTTCATCTACTAAATATTGCGTCAATTTCTGATGCACGGCGCCTTCGCCCAGTTCATAATGAAAAAGACTGAGCTCGGGGAACTGCTTGGCTTCTGCAATGACGACCCGGAATAAAGGAGCCATTCCATCACGAGTCAGCACGCATGCGTAGTCTCGTCCGAACTTTATTAATCCTTGCAGGGGAGAACCGAGCTCCGGTGGAAAGTCCCATTCGGGATCAAGCTCCCAAAAATGCTTGACGATGGTTTCAAAAATCAATTCCTTCGTCGGGAAATGATTGAAAAGTGTACCTGTAGAGAGACCAGCAAGTTTTGAAATCTGAGCTAAAGTAGTCCGCGCATACCCTTTTTCAAAAAACAGTTCTTGTGCAGCGGCAATCGCGCACGCCCTTTTTTCTTCCTTTATACGTTCATGGTAAGTTGATTTAGTTCCCATAATTCCACTCCAAAGTTGGATTTAAGTCTTATCAGAGGGATAGCACCCTCTTCTCTACTATACAACAGTTGATCGTGTTCTAAAAGAAAAAGCTGCCTAAGCACCCTCGGAGGGCTTAAGCAGCAATAGGGCTAACATATTAGAGAATCGTTTGAGCGCCATCCAGAACCAAGTCAACGCCAATGGTGAAGCGTGACTCATCCGAAGCCAGATAAACAACAGCTTTGGCAATCTCTTCGGCAGTACCCATGCGTCCAGCCGGAATCCCGTCACGAATGCGGTTAATAACCATATCACGAATTTCGTCAGACACGCCTAGCTTGTTCTTATCGTAAAGCGGGGTATCAATCGGTCCAGGACTCACCGTATTGAAGCGAATTCCGTGAGACGATAATAAGTCGGAATTCCAGGCTTTGGTCAGGGTGGAAATGGCACCTTTAGTAGCCGCATAAGCGTTGGAATGTGCATATCCGGCATGAGAGCTGCTCGATCCCATTAGAACGACAGAAGAGGGGTTCGCCATAACAGAAGTTAGTGCCTGCATTAAGAAAAATGGAGCTTTTACGTTGATGGCAAACAATCGGTCAAAGGCTTCCTCATCGATTTGCTCGAATGGACGCCAGTCAGATACACCTGCGTTTAAAAAGGCAATATCCAGTTTGCCAAAATGTTGTTCAACTCGATCAGCCAGTTGGCGTTGAGCATTGAGGTCTCGGGAATCTGCCTGAAGCACAAGGACTTGATTTCCAAGTTCCTTTTGCGTTTTTTCTACATTTGCCGGAGTTACTCCGGTGACAATCAATTCAGCACCTTCAGCCAGAAATTGTTTGGCTGTCTCCAAGCCAATTCCACTGGTGCCACCCGTAATAAGTGCTCGTTTACCATTAAGTCTAGTCATGTTAAAACCTCCATCGCAAGATACTTACAAGGACAAATATAAGACGATAATAGTCTAAAGTCAAGTAACTCAACTTTATTTATTTTTTCTTATGTGATAAAATCATTTTAAGCACAAGAGGCTGTGAATACAGAGTTAAAAAAGTTTTTTTATTCGTTATAACACTGACAAGAATATGGATCAGGAAATAGGTTTGGGAATATTTATACAGAGTCTTGATCAAGAAATTCATATAGGTATATTATCAAGGTACAATATGGGGGGAGAGCAGAACACAATGAGCAATATGTTTTTGATTGGGGAAATATCAAAGCTTTTTCAAATCGACATCCGGACTTTACGTTATTATGATGAAATCCATCTATTAAAGCCCGCCCTAGTAGATGAAAACACGGGCTATCGGTATTATTCTATTGAACAATTTGAAAGTTTGAACACCATTCTATATCTTAAAGCATTAAATATACCGCTTAAAGACATAAAACAGTTTGTGGATCGACGGGACATCGATTATATATTAGCATTATTAAAGGAACAATTATTTAAAACAGAACAAAAACTTTTGGAGTTTGAACAGATCAAAAAGAAAATCAATCTCCGGATTCATCAGATTGAACATACATCGAAAATGAAAAATCTTTTTAAAATCCATAAAGAACAACTTGCTGAACGAAAGATTGTCATGTTAAAACAAAGAATTCATCATAGTGATAATTTGGAAATGTGGATTCGTATATTAGAGAATAGTAGTAATTTGAAATCTAGCGTCTTTCTTGGTCAAGTTGGATTAACTTTATCCCTTACGAGCTTACAACAAAAGAAATTTAATGAGTATGATTCTATTTTCCTTTTTGTAGAGCCGGAGAAACACGCCTTTACTGAAATGGCAATGAAGACTCTTCCTCAGCAACAATACTTGATTATTCGATTTGTGGGTACACATGCAGAAGCATCTTACTATTATGAAGAACTATTGAAACATGCGGACGAACAAGGTCTCAACATTTCAGATAACGCGCTCGAAATTACTTATATCGATTATGGGCTAACACAAGACACCTCCAAATTCATCACTGAAATACAACTACCTATAAATGAATCTTGACCCTCCAGTCGCTGGAGGGTTTATTCTATTAAAAAAAGATATTAGGAGAGAAGATCATGATTGGAACAATTGTTAATGTAGCGACAATTATTATTGGTAGTGTAGCAGGAAGCGTATTTAAAAAAGGGCTGAAGGAGTCTTATCAAGATATTCTTATGCAGGCTATGGGTTTGGTAGCTGCTGCGTTGGGGATTAATGCAATAGCTAGTTATTTACCAGAAAGCAAATACCCAGTGTTGTTCATTGTTAGCCTTGCATTAGGCGGAGTTATCGGTCAAAAATTAAATATAGAGGAACGCTTTAAGAAATTGGTGTCCAGATTCTCAAAAGGAAATCTAGCCGAAGGCCTATCCACTGCGATATTGCTCTTCTGTGTAGGAACAATGTCCATTTTAGGCCCTATTGAGAGTGCAATGAGGGGAAATCATACGTATTTGTATACGAACGCGATTCTCGATGGGGTAACTTCAATTGTCTTTGCAGCTACCTTTGGTATTGGAATTATTTGGTCTGCAGTCTTCCTGTTTTTTTGGCAAGGATCAATATATCTAATGGCTAATATCTTATCCGATTTTCTCACGCCTGAACTCTTGAATGAAACATCGATTGTTGGGGGCACATTAATTTTGTGCGCAGGAATAAGCATTCTTGGGATTCGGAACTTCAAAACAATAAACCTAATTCCAGCTTTACTGATACCTGTTTTGTTCATAGGGATCAAGAATATATTCGGCATATAATCTTATTACACTAACATCATCATTGAACAGAAATTATGAAGGTCTGAGGGACCATTGGTATATGATATTACTTTCAATCTGTACTCCTGGAGTAACCTCTAAAGTGAAGCAGCGTGGAAAGTATAAGTTTGAAACGATAAAAAGCGGATGTCTTAGAAATCCGCTTTTTTGTCTTAACTATCAAATAATTCAGACAAGAGCAGGTTAGCCTGGTGTCGCGGGACAAAAACATTGTTCCATTCAAAATCGCTATTAAAGCGGCTTTTTTTGTTTTATGGAACCAAGTTCTTGTCCCAAGCTAAGGACAAGAACTTGGTTCCATTGCCGAAAAGGACAAGATCATTGTGTCATTGCGGATTAGATTATTATCTAAATGTTATCAAGACTAAACGCTACTTTGGTAAGATAAGGCTCAAATCGTTCTCTGTAGGCATAAACTCTGTTCCATTATGTGTAAATGTCGAGTAGAATATTGAATCTGTTTCATTAAACTAACGGACTGGTTAGCGTTACCTTAATGCTAACTACAGGCGATGATTTTTTGTGTTAATTAATGAACTCCACAAGCAGACTTATACCCAAAATGATTATATTCAACTTTAAAGCCCCCTTGTCACATTTATCTGAGATACTTCCTTCTATAAAGTATTTATCGGGATACTAAGAGGAGAACCTTGTAGATAAAATTGAAATTGTTAGAGGAGAGATCAAGCTACAAGCTTCGATAAACCTTTGATATAGGCAGGAGAAGTGAGCAATATTATCAAATCACCATAGATACTCTCTAACATTAATCCTCTGGTAACATACGCATTTCTAAATCTCTTAAGGCTGCTTTAAATTTTAGAGGATCGTTTAATAGAATCTCAATTAACCTTAGTCTTAAATAATATAAAGGCAGTTTTCTTTTCCCTTTACCAGAGCTTATGCATATTTTAGTCAATTTGTTTCGTAACCATTGGTCTAAATGCTCCCGTTCAGGGTTATCTTCTGCTAGATCACTTAATATAGAATCATATAAATTTTCAAGCCTACCTGGCCACCTACCGCTTAAATTGTATATACGATTAAAGTTTTTAACTCTGGCAATAGCCGTCTCTTCTTGCGATAAGGATCTTAGTTGAATAAGGAATTTATCACGTGTACCGAATTCAATATCTATCTCCATCTCGTCAATGGCTTCATGTTTGTATGGGATGAATGCTCTTTGAATTGCTCCCGGAAGAGTGGAAGTATCAAGTGGATCTTGTTGTATTTTGATCCTTTCGTTACAAGCTAAACAAACTGGAATGAGATTATCTGGGAGCATCGCTATAGCCGGATATTCATGTTTTGGAAAATAGTGGTCTAAATCTGCAATCATACTTTGCGAAATATCTATTTCACAAAGACAAGCAGGACATAATTTAACATTTACATTTTCAAGCTGGTAACCTTCAAAGAAATAGGAGCGGTTAAAAGGATTCTTGGAAAACGTTCCGATCTGGTCAAAACCTGTTTTATTGAAGATTTGACTATAAAAAGGTACGACAAAACCATTAAGTGCCTTTTTTAGTTTCGTCGGGAGTTTTGTTGACTGAAAGCAGAATGTTGACGTATCGTACTGATTAAAAAAGTAGATATCATTTCTAAAAGCATCCAGGACTTGACTTCGTTCCGGAATAGATAATATATTGAATAATGCTAAATATCCTGACACCACGGGACCATCATTGTTTTTGCTTTTAGATAGATACCATGAGCCCGCTCCTGTTGTGTTACCCCCGTTAAAATGTGAAAGAAAACTTACTTCATTGAATTCTGTATGACGGACTGAATATTCCAATAATTGATCTAAAAATTCTAAAACTATATTGAACTCATTATGATATTTTGATTTGTTCATTCGAATCAGCATAAGGTTCTAATCCTTCTCTTCCAGTTCTAATAAGCGATTGGAGACACGGAAATAGTGGTATCCTGGTCCCAGCATATCTTGCAGTTGCTTGAGTTTGTCATAGTTATTTTCCTCATCAGCTAATCTGAATGCTTCATCTATCAGTTCTTCAGCATACGAACCGATAATACCACCAGTCCCAAAAATTTGCTTACTGATTTCCCCTAAATTAGCTCCAAAGGAAGAAATACGTGTGGACTTAATCTCTGAACGTAGTTGTTTATTTTCTGAAATCAATCTAAATTGGTAAAGTTGTTGTGGATCCACATCAGTCAAAATCATTGAGGAGTGGGTAGCAATGACGACTTCATGGCTAGCGACAGAGTTATCCAATGATATAAATTCGTTTAGATATTTTATGAAATTTACGTTCCAAGATTCGTTCAAATGTACGTCAGGTTCGTCCAATAAAAGCAAAATGTTTTCTTCACAGCTCATAAGTAGCAGTATACCTAAATGAGCAAGCCACAAGTATTCACCATCACTAAGATTTTCACTGGTAAATATTGTTTTAGATCCTTTTAGCTTAAAAGCAAGCTCTGCATGTTCCAATAGTCCCATTCGTTTAGCGTAAATTAGAGATGACAAAAAAGACAGTGGTGTTGTAACGTTACTGATGTTTTTGTGAAAATAGTTGAAGTCCGTATAATTAGTATTTTTGTCAAAACGGAAAATAGCATTCCTTCGATAATGATGTGTTGGTAATTGGAGAGATGATCTCTTAATGGCACCATTATTTTGAGTAAGGGTTCTACTCAAAAAATCGTATAATGGTAAGGAACCTGATTCTTGTTTACTGTAAAGTAACTTCATGAATTCACGCTCAATCGAGCCACTCTCTTTTCCGAAACCAGTAACGAACTTTTCATTGTTTCCCGAAAGAGAAAAGGAAACTGGGGTGAAATCCCCGATTAAGTCAAAAAGCTTCTTTCTCTTACGGGAATAGATGTGGTTTAAGTTCGTATCATCGGAGATATCTGAGAAAACACACAACGTAATAATGACATAAAGTGCCGTTTCACCATTAATAAACAAATAACGAGGATCCTCGTATAACCTCTCAATTTTTCCGAGAAGACGATCCAGCCCTGTAGCATCTTCAACTTCTCGTTTTGGATCTGAGACATAATCATAGACATCACTGATTAAAGCATCTTCCGGTGTTTGAAGTAAAACCTGATCTAGCATATTATTTGGGCCAGTAGATTGAGCCAGTATTTTAGTAGGATGATATTCCTGCCTGTCACTAAATGGACTTATTTGCATATCTTGTATATCACCATTAATAGAGTAGGTCAATGGACCGTCTAAATTCCATACAGAAATTTTCGTTTCACGGCCATTAAGCCTAATAGAATAATCAATTTGAAATTTAAAACCCGGCGACTCATCCTGCATTATACGGGTGAAAATAAGGCTAATTACTTCCAGTAGAGCTGATTTACCAGAACCATTCTGGCCGATGAGAAATCGGCAGGATGCGCGGTAAGGTGAGTTTGCACTCTCTTGAAAACTAATATTGAATTTTTTCAACAGTTTATATTCTTCAACGTAGATATGATTTAATTTCACAAATTTTCACCTTCCATATACGATATTGCCGGTTGCCAGCGATCCATAAGCAAAGGATTACCTTGGCGATCAAAAACGGTATCGGTATCTTCTTTCTCATCATAAGAGGGGATATTAATATCTTTATCTAATGTGCGTTCCAAAACTCCGAAGGATTCAAAAAGTAGAATGGTTTGGAGTGCTGATTGTACACCAATTATTCTTTTCGCAGCTTCATGAGCAGCCAGTGGTTGGTGACTCTTGAAGAACGTATAAAGAAGTTTTAATTGCCAATCTGCCAGCTCGTTTAAGAACCAGCCAAGATTTGTTTTTATTATTTTGAGTTGCATATTCATGAGTTGCTTTCGCTCTTTCCGTTCAATCTCAATTATTAACTCGTGAAAATATTTTTCTTTTAAGGCAGACTCATTCGAAGTAGGCAACTCGTCCCCTTTATCATCAGGAAATTCTTGATTTTTTTGGTCAGCAATCCAACGAGTCTGATCTATAATATGACGCAGTTCCTCGGTTATTTGCTCTTCTAATTCCAAGACTTCACTTAATAAATTTTGTGGATCTCCATAATTATCCGGTTCCGGTTCTATATAGCTGTAATTCGTCACGCTTAAAAGATATTTTTGATTCACTATTTCATTAAATGATGCGAAGGTAATATTCTTCGAATGAGCAGACCTTAGTGGATATGAACGGAAAGAATAGTTCTCGTTCTTGGCTTTAAACCATTGATCTGCATCCTGATTGCGTCTAAACCAAGCGGAGAGCATAGTTTGATAAGTATCTTCCTCTTCTGAATAATAATCTTCGGTTTGAGAAAATTCGCTGGAATCCATTTCATAAAACCACACATACTCAGTATTGAGTGTACGAGACTCCTTTTTTCGAAATAAAAGAACTGAGGTTTTTAATTGAGCAGAAGATTTAAACATACCCCGTGGCAGTGAAATAACACCGTCCACTAGTGCCTCTTTAAATAAGATATGCCTTGCTTCAACATACATATCACTGAAGAAAAAACTCTCCGGCAAAACAATTGCTCCTCTCCCACCTGGCTTCAATATCGACAAACTTCTCCAAAGAAACATAATTTCAGAAGGCTGCGTTTGTTTTGAAGTAAATTTAAGTGAGAAAGAAAGATCTTTTGTTTTTATTTTCATAGAGAATGGAGGATTGGTCAATATAACACTGGCTTGGGATTCCGCATAATCAAGTCCTCTTTCCAAAGAGTTTACATAAGAAACTTCCGAGACTGTAAAATCACATAAATATAATTTAGCATTCGTTAGTCTTATCGAGAAAGCATTATTGTCGAATCCTCTTATTTGTCTTGTGAAGGGCAAGGAAGCAATCAAAAAGTTACCCATTCCGCAAGCAGGGTCTACTAGAATATCAGAATCGTTTACTTCATTCATGCGCACCAAGGTATTCGCAAGTCTCAGTGGAGTAAAGACGGTTAATCTTTGTTGCTTGGATATAGTTGAACCAAGAATATCAAATATGTATACATAATTTTGATTACTATGAAGACTGTTTACAATATCCTCTACTAATTCCATTGCTTCAAGTAGCATTCCCATTGAATTCAAATAAAAGGGTCCTGTTAAGCCATGACCTGCTAATTGCTCAATCTGCCTCCGGATATCATCAATCAGTAAATTGACTGGCAGGTGTCTGAGACTTTCTCTTACTTCAGTCCAAGTTATCTCCATTTGCGGCTGAGAAGTATCCAGCTTTTTAAATAATAACAGAAATATAATGAAATCAACGCTTTCTTCCGATCCACTTATTCCGTTTCGCCACAGCAAATCCAAAAGCGAATTCAATCTTTTCTCTAAATTTTTCTTGTTTAATTTATACATGATTTTCTTTTCCTCCTTTCTCAATAGAGAGTTATAAAAAAATGTTTTGTGAATGATTAAATAATTGAAGCAACTGCTCTTTAGTGTGGGATTGTTTTTTCTGAATTTTATTCATAGAATGAATAACATCAGCAAATTTCCTTTGAATTTCGAACGGCGGTACGGGTACCTTCCATGACTTTATAAATGAAACAGAAATACGTTGGCGTCCAGTACTGCCAGTCATGAACCGTGCAGCATATTTACGGGAGCTCGGAAGAGATAACAATCGATGAATCCAGAAAGAGTGAGTAACACCTGACATCGGTCGAAGAACTGCAATTTCTCTAGATCCAAAACCAATATTACGCTCTAGATCGGAAGCTACGCAGCCTTTTCCATTTTCTAAGCTTGGAGAAATTGTGGGGAACAGAACATCCCCATTTGCAAAATAGCTATAACTGCTTTCACGCATTTCTCCAACCTTTCGATATTCGGATAATATATAACCTTCTACCATAAGGTTTTCCAATTTAACATAGGGAGCCGATAAGTCATCAGAAACTACAATACCTGTTTTGGAAGGATTGATTGTTAATACATCTCTTAATGAAGCAGTTTTGAATCCTTTGGGGTTTTGAGACGGATCTCCAAAAAAGGAGATAAACATTGCATTAAACGTTTGTTGCAACAGGCTGTCTGCCTTTCGTCTCATTTCAAGTATAGAGTCAGCCTTTCGATATACTTGAACAATTTCCTTTTGTACCGACAAGTTTGGTAGACTTATACTTTCACAATGTAGAAAGCGATATTCAACTGTTTTTGTCCGTTGTAGCAGGTTGTTTCTGTCCCAAGAAATCTCATAACGATTGGAACTAAGAAGCAGATAGAGATAGTCTTCATCAATCATATCAGGTCGAAGAATATTGACTTTACCAATGTTTTCTTGAACATTTTCATCAATGATATGTTGATAAATTCTTCCTCTATCAGGTCCAAAGAGAACGATAAGAATACTTCCTGGCTTAATATATTTGTCTTGAGCTGTTAGTTTAGTAATTTTAAATAGCTTATTGAGGCGTATTGCGTATGATGAGACCAAAGTCGATTCCTACCTTTCTGTGTTAAGGAAAACAATGGAGATAATTCCATTTGTATTTTCTCATTTCAACGAAATTCATGCAATAGAAGATTAACTCAGATACCCAATGCTCTAACTTATAATGAACGTGAAACGATTGCGATTGCTCGGAGCCCGAATAGATAAGCTGACACCGACTAGCTTCAAGCAGTCAATTAATTTGGTCATTGGAAATACGCAAATTACGTAGCGTATTACAACAATCCGGTTTGTTTACGTCATTCTTCGCGGTATATGATCATACCCCGAGCAAATAAATGCTTTAATTCATCTTGTTTTTCATCAGTAGGTGAAGCATTTACTTGCTGCTTAACATACGCTATATTCCGGAAGCAAAAATCTACAACCTTATGGTCGATGCCCAGTCTCGAGTACAACTGACCAAATACAATCTCCCGTTCAAATAGCTCCAACAAATCCTTTTTCATCATTACGGCGGTATTGCACAGCTTAAATATTCTCTGCGATAATCGTAAAAATTACTGCTGTTCCTCCTCGGAGCTATGGTCAAGCAGCAAATCCCACATTTGTTTATTACTTTGGTTGTTTGTTGATGTAACGGTCAGCAACTGACGAAACAACGCCTCTCGTTGAACGGATTAGTGACCAGCATCGTATACACGGCCATACCGTCTGGAAATCGGTCCGTATCATAATAGTAAAGAGCATCTATACTCCCGCAACGCAATATCGAAGCATCACCCCTCAGGTGGTATAACATGATTCCATACCTTTTCGTTATGATTATGCCCATTCCACTATAACGACAGAGGTTAACCACAATAGACGTTGAGGCAGTATTCCAGCAGTCCTTCCGCCATCAACCGGTCCACTATAACACCAATCTTTTGCCCAAATAAGACTTCGCCCCCAATCTCAATATGCACTCCATCAGAGAAGGGGATTTGTGAATAATGTTGAATATAAACTATTAAATGCAAGGTTTGTTGAAAATTCCGAAAATATCAACTACTGAGGGAAGATAATATGAAAGATAAACAATTAAGCAATCCGTTTTCTATGGGGGGTGGGGGTGGACATTTTGAGGCTCATGTTCAAGCATCTTTTGTTATTTTAATGCTCACTGGGGGAGTTGCACCTTGTCTACCTCCTTGGCCCATTACTGAAATAAAACTACAAGGAAAAGTTGACGGATATAATACTGATGATGTAATCGTCTTCATAGAAGAACCCAATTCTAAGAAAAAACGAAAATTACTAGGTCAGGTCAAACATAGGATCAGCATCACTCAAGGGGATAAAACGTTCACAGAAGTCATTCGAGCAGCCTGGAACGATTTTACTAATACTGAGGTTTTTAATAGAGGAAAAGATGTGATTGCCCTAATTACTGGTCCACTAAACGCAACTGACTTCTATAATGTTCAGTGGCTACTAAGTCAGGCAAGACACACAAAAAATGTTGAAGAATTTAAGAGACAAGTGACACGAGCTAATTTTAGTCCTCCTAAAAGTGAAGAGAAGTTAAATGTATTTAGATACCATATAAAGCTAGCAAATAATGGTCAAGATGTAACTGATGAAGAACTTTATTCTTTTTTTAATCATTTTTATTTAGTTGGCTATGACCTTGGAGAAGAGGAAGGGGTTATCTTAGCTTTATTACATTCCCATATTTCACAATACAATCCACAAAATCCTCAGTTGATTTGGTCGCGCGTTGTAGATATTGTGCATTCTTTTAATAAGGATGCAGGTACAATCACCTTGGCAAAACTGCCCAATGATCTGAAAGAAACCTTCAAACAGCCCAATATTACGTATATTCCAACTGAGTTGATAGCTCAACCAGAACAATCAAAAGTAGATTGGAAGCACCATATAAACGCAAGTACCATTGCTTTAGTTAATTTAATTGGTGCTTGGGATGACAATAATGATGCGGATGTTGAAATCGTCACTTCGATGGTAAAGAAGGATTACACTGTTTGGATATCACTGGCTAGAGAAATGCTCCAGCAGAATGATGGTGCGGATGCCCCGCTGTTTCTCCATAATGGAGTTTGGAAAATTAATAATCGTGTATTCTTTTGGGATATGCTCGGTTCTCGTATCTTGGATCGAGATCTAGATTCATTCAAGAATATTGCCGTATTAATATTGAAAGAAATTAATCCAGCTTTTGAACTTGCTCCTGAAGATCGTTTTGCAGCCAGCGTATATGGGAAAGTAAGTATCTATTCTGCAGTATTAAGAAAGGGGCTGGCAGATAGTCTGGCACTCTTGGGTAACAGAGGAAGGGCTCTAACGAATTGCTCGTCTCATAAAGCTGAGAATACTGTAAATCTGGCTATTCGTAAGATCTTTGAGAATGCAGGTTGGGAATTATGGGGGAGTCTGAATAGCTTACTCCCAACTTTAGCTGAAGCCGCTCCTGAAGAATTTTTGAACGCAGTTGAAAATGCAATGGTCACTTCCCCTTGTGCGTTTGATGAACTTTTTTCACAGGAAGGTCAAGGAGTCGCTGGAAGCAACTATTTGACCGGCTTGTTATGGGCATTAGAAGGAATTGCTTGGGATGAACAATATTTTGTTCGAGTCTGTGTTGTTCTTGGAGAGCTAGCTAGCCATGATCCAGGTGGCAAATGGGCAAACCGTCCAGCCAATTCACTAGTAACCATTCTTTTGCCATGGCTCCCACAAACTATCGCACCAATAGAGAAACGTAAAGTTGCTGTACAAACTCTTTATAGAGAATTCCCTGAGATTGCTTGGAACCTTCTTGTTGAGCTACTACCCAATCAGCAACAATCTTCAACAGGTTCCTATAAGCCTGTATGGAGGAACACAATTCCGGAAGATTGGAAAAAAGGAGTCTCTCAGAAAGAGTACTGGGAACAGATATCATTTTATGGTGAAATGCTTGTTGTCATGGCAGAAAAGGATATTACGAAGTTAGGTTTACTTATCGAGCACTTAGATGATCTACCTCAAACTGCATTTGACAACTTACTTTTTCTTTTATCATCAAAAACAATTCTAGAACTTCCAGAAGGAGAGAAATATCCCCTATGGGAGAAGCTTTTTAAATTTTCGAAAAAGCACCGTTATTTCTCTGATGCAGAATGGGCATTGAAAGATAATTTGCTCTTACGTATTGAAGATATTACTGAAAAGCTAACTCCATCTCATCCTTCTATACTTTATAAACATCTTTTCATTGAGAATGATTTTGATCTTTATGAAGAGAAAGACAATTGGAAAGAACAAAGTGCAAAGCTCGATAAACGACGTCAAGAAGCAGTAAATGAAATTTTAAATTCAGGTGGACTAAAGGCAGTCATCCAATTTGTTGAAGAAGTAGAGTCTCCCATGACAGTTGGAAGTTCCTTAGGAAGTATTGCATATGAAGATATTGATCTAGCCCTATTACCCCAATTTTTAGATTCTACTAATAATAAGTATATAAATTTTATCGGTGGATATATTTGGAGACGTCGGTATATAAATGATTGGTCATGGGTAGATGCATTAGATAAGACAAGTTGGAGTATTAATCAGACCAGTAACTTGCTTACATTTCTACCTTTCACCAAAGAGACATGGGATCGTGCAAACACATGGTTGAAAAGTTATGAAAGCGATTATTGGCAAAAAGTAAATTTCAATCCATTTCAAGCAAATGAAAGTATCGAAATAGCCATTGATAAATTATTAGTGTACGGACGTCCCTTCGCTGCCATATACTGTATGAATGCGATGCTCCATACGAAAAAAGATTTAAACCCTACTCAATGTGTGGAAGCACTAACAATGGCACTCTCTTCATCTGAGCCATCTCATCTATTAAATACGCATCATATTATTGAATTAATTAAATTCCTTCAAAATTCTACTGAAACGTTAGAAAAAGATCTATTCAATGTGGAATGGGCTTATTTGAAAATTTTAGGCCAAAATAATAAGTTGAAGCCAAAGCTACTTGAAAAATCTCTTTCTAGTGATCCAGAGTTTTTCTGTGAAATAATTAGATTAGTTTATCGATCTAAGAAAAGTGACGAAGTAACTGAAATAAATGAACAAACCAAAGCACTTGCTGATAATGGATGGCACTTGCTACTTAATTGGACCACGGTTCCAGGTACACAAGAAGACGGAATGTTTGATGGGTTATCTTTTGTCACTTGGCTTCAAAGGGTTAAAGAGATTTGTTCAGTAACAGGACATCTGGAGGTTGCACTGTTAAATATCGGGGAGGTTCTTATTCACGCTCCTGCTGATCCAGATGGATTATGGATTAATCATTCTGTTGCTCAAAAACTAAATTCAAGAGATGCAGAAGATATGAGAAGTGGTTTTAGCACAGGAATATATAATTCTCGCGGCGTACATTGGGTAGATCCAACTGCTAAACCTGAACTAGAATTAGCCGCTAAGTACCGGAAACAAGCTGAAGATGTTGAAAACGTAGGTTATCAGCGCTTTGCAACTACACTTAGAAAGTTATCAGAAACATATGAAAGAGAAGCTATGCGTATCATTGAGGAGCACCGTATCGACATTGATAATGATTAACGGTTTGGATTTTTTGATATTGAAGCCTCAATTAAAATGCTCTATTGATTCTAACGCAATTTCGAAATAATTACTGTACTTGCCAATAATCACTTCAATAATTTGGAAGTGAAAAAAGCTTACGGTATCCCTACGCAGTTCTGAGCTGCGTTTTGATCTGGGCTAGTGTGGCCCCAGCCTGAGCTTGGAAGTAAATATAGGCAATAATGTCCTGCTTTTTCAGTGAGCGGTAGTGATGTAAAACATCGATCAAGTCTCCAGGATCATTATAGATGCAGCACATCGAAGCAAACATGAGCAGGGCTAGATAACGGTCAATCGTCTGAGTCGATCGAACTTGGTAACGAGCCATGGCCAGATGGACTTTAGCCGTTCGAAAGTACGTTTCAATCGCCCAACGCTTACTGTAGTAACGTAGAACTTCTTCATTTGTTAGTGAAACATCGGTGCTTAGAAAAGCCTTCATGCGTTTGGGATCAAAGCCATGACCTTCTTCCCAGCACAGCAGAACACGGCATTCTCCAAGAGATTAGGCTCCCTTCATAGCGATATACGTGATAAGCGGAAGAGCCGATGGTCACCAAATAGGTATCCCGTTTCGAAATGTAGGAAGCAAAGCCTTTTAGCGATTGCCGAATGCCTTTCGGATAGAAAATGCGGTTGGTTTTCAACCCGCTGATGACATGAAAGCCTCGTTTTGCACTTGTTTGAAGCACCGAAGACGAAGGATACCATGAGTCCATCAACACATAAGTGGGACAAGTAGATAAGAATAATGTTTTTTAGCTTTACTTATAGATAACGAAGGAAGGTTTCTATAAATGAGAATAATAAACAATGTAGATTCAAACCATTTTAATGAGCTGAAAAAGCTTGCTGTTGGCGCAGATGAAATTCACATTATCAGTCCATTTCTCATGGAAGACTTTGATGACATTTTTGCTGAAATTATCATTCCTGCTAAAATCAAAAGATTAGTACTTATCACTACTCTAAAAGATAATGATCCTGACCTAATTAAGAAAGCAAACTCCCTACATTCGTTCTCAACATGTTGTGTGAGAGGGTCCATTGTTTTTGGAATTCACATCGATAATAAGTTACATGGGAAAATCTATATTGCAAGTAAGAATGGTAAACCAGTAAAGGGTATTATCACTTCAGCGAATTTCACTGATAGAGGATTAAGTCATAATCATGAATGGGGTCTTGAAATAGAGGATACTAATTCTTTAATGAAAATAATTGAAGAATTGAACAAAGTGAGTAGCGAATCATTAACATATAAAGTTCTGGAAGAGCTTATTGTTAGAATTGACAGATACACACAAAGCGAAGAGGTTCCTAAAAAGCCTAAAATTGATGTTAAGGTAAGTGACCTTATTAAACACAGATCGCTAGCAACAGTAACAGTCAATAATTCAAGTATAGCATACTTCATTAAACCAGTTGGTCACTCTAAAGAACCTTTCGCTACAGACAGGAAATTATCCAGTGGAATCGAGCAACTTCACTTTGCTAAAAGGCCTAACGCTATCAATATTGGTGATATCATTATTTGCTATGGTGTAGGAACAGCAAAGCTCTTAGGTTATTTTGAAGTAATTGGCGATCCGTACATCTGGGATGATTCAAGCAGATGGTCCTGGGAGGTCCAAGCTAAGAATCTGTATCCTAAATACAGTGAGAATTGGACATCTTTTGAGAACACAATCTCAAGTATACGAACTACATATGGTGCACAAAAAACGGTTACTTATGTTGGAGGTAAAACTCTTGGGGCACTTCAGTTTGGTGCAGACAAGATTCGTTTATCCGAAGAGTTCGCAATGCATGTTATAGACATAATTGAAGGAAGAATATAGCGACCATTGATGATGAAGTTTACAAAGCAGATATTAATTGTATTCTAAGGGATTAATTAATCGAGTAGGCCCTTGTGCATTTGTATGGGCCTCTCACAGATGTCCAAGGACAAGAACATGGTCACAGGAGTCATTAAATTACAAGAGGGCCTTTCTACCTTTAGTTTATTGAATTGTTGAGAGTGCTCCTGACGAAGATAACGATCTAATCCTAGATTCCATTGAAGAACAGCTGGCCTTCCGCCTACGGCTAAAATATTGATTGGTTTAAAGGTTATATTAAATATTAGCTTTTTTTCGTAGGGTTGGGTCAAAGAGATTGTCAGTGTAACATTTATCATTCAGAAGTCCCTTCAGATATAAGACAATGACCTACAGGAAGTCATAGACTGAAACTACAGCTTAATAGCGATGCCAGAAGTATTGATATTAAATGCTTTTAGCATGTTCCCAGAGTCACTGGGCATGTATGTCTCACTAACGCGCTGAAGCTATTTTTGCTGAGGCAGGAAATTCATTAAATTCAATTTCTATGGGGGGCGCAACGCTCTCCATTTTCTTTAAATCAAATTAAATAGCTTTTACAACAGTGACATAGGTATCTTGTTCGAAGGAGTCGTCTATTATGAAAAGATCAGAGTTTTTAGATATTTTGACAAGAGACAAAAATTTATCAAAGAGTTTGCGTAGAAGGACTATTCTTAAAAGGTTATCAGTTATACTAATGTTTTTGTTTAGTCTATTAATGGTTTTTATGCTATTTCGATCACTATACTTAAACATATTCATAAAAATGGACAAGATGAGCTATTGGTCCTTAACTATTATTGGCGGTTGGTTGTTATCAATAATTGGAGTAGTTTGGTCTGATAGTTACAATCCAATCTCAAAGGTTGGGAAGTTTAATAATCAACTTTTCGTACTAATAGAGTTACTGATTTTAGAAATTGAGAAGAGTAAAACTGGATCTTTTCACTTAACTGAATTAACTTTGCTATTTAAAAGATATCTGCATAAGATGTTTGTTCATGCAAATTCTGTATACGTATTTGAAAACGATGAAATAAGTTCTAATATTACTAAACTTGCTGATATCTCATCAAATAAGTTACGTGATGTAACTCATAGCAAAGTATCAATATTAAAATTTTACAAAATGTTAAATAACATATATGAGAGCAAGATTAATGAAAGACATATCCATAAAGATGAATTTACTAAGCTTTTAAAATATGTAGATGAAATAAATCGTTACAAGTCTGAACCAAATCAATCAAATCTTCACCTTAAATCAATTGAATTTTTACAACGAAATAAAAAGAAAGTGTTGATCTCCCTTATTATTATATTTGGATCATTTGGCTTAACACTAAAATTACTCGGCATGAATGATTCAAAGTATATCGATTATTTCTTATATTCGACGACTATTATTGGGCTTATTTTAGGAGTTCTTTCATTAAAAGAAAATGATTAATTTAAATTTTTGTGTAATAGGAACGTTACCATTTGATACTAAGGACATTGTCTGTGACCTATGCAAATCGCCATTGTTATTGGAACATAGTAAAAATGAAGTTTCTGAAAATACGTTTTCCGGTATTTTTACCGGAAAACGTTCTTTTGTTATTCTGAATTCTGGCTTTGAATAGTATTTAAGCATCAACCTGATTATTACCTAGTTGTTATAACTAACCGTAAAGTAATAAGTGATTTTTTAGATTAGAGCGTGTCTTCAAACCTAATTTAACCATTAGCAAAATAGAAGCCAGCGTTAAAAGGCTCCAAACGTGCAGGATAACTTATCATATCGTGTAGCCAGCCTGCGATCGTGCTTCAATTTGTTAAACAAACATTCCACGAGATGGCGTTCCTTGTACAACCACCAATCGCACTTACGCTCGTTTTGCGATGTTTTCGACTTGAAACGACCGCATTTAGCTTGCTTCTCGTCAAGGAGTTTCAGGATGTTATTCATGTCGTATCCTCGGTCAGCAATGACGTTCATCCCTTGAAGTTCCATCGACTGAAGCATTTCATACCCTGTTACTCAAGCATGACGGTTACTGCTAGTTAACTCGTAACGAAGCGGGTTACCAAGACCGTCGACAATGGCATGTATTTTTGTCGTTATTCCGCCTAGGGATCGCTCGATCGCCTGAAATTGCTGCCCCCTTTTGCGCCCGCTCCATGTTGGTGGACGCGAACGATCGTTGCATCGATCATGATGTTTTCAAAGTCAAGTGTGGTGGAAACATGTTTCAATATTTCATCCCAAATTCCGGAAATCTGCCAACGTCTGAAACGCGTATACACGGTTTTCCATGAACCATAATGTTCAGGTAAATCACGCCATGGGGCTCCAGATCTGACAGCCCAAAGCACGTGAACCTTTCTTAAAACCTGACGATGAAAGATTTTTTTCGCACATTTAAAGACTTCTTCATCGCGCTGAACCTGCTTTAAGCGTACCATCTGCTGCTTGAAGATATTGATAGTAGCCGAATCTGGAGACCCCTAAAGCTCACAAAAGTACCGGGTCATCCGCTTCAAAACTTGGATATTACGGCTTGTTGAATGAGTTTAAAATCTTGATTTTCATAATACTACGATCACAAATTCTATCTTTAACTTTGAAATATATGGTATTGTTGTACTAGAAATTAGAAGGAGGATAGACCTCATGGACTATATTATTTTTCTGCTGGTTATTGGTGTAATTGTTGTGTTTCCTATATTAATTCTCATCTTGTCGAGAAAACAAAAGACTATCGTTGTATTTGAAAAGGAGAACTACGATCTAAGAAATATCACATTAGCTGATATTGATAGAATGAATGACGGCTCAGGTTTTGAAATGTATCTATACAGATTATTAATCGAGCTAGGCTATTCCGGTGTATATAAGACTGTGGGTAGTCGTGACTTTGGGGCTGACGTAGTTTTTACTGATCCGGATGGAGTTAGAAATGTCATACAAGCCAAAAGATACGCTGTAGAAAATCCGGTAGGCATCAGTGCTGTTCAAGAAGTCTTCTCTTGTATGAGATACTATAAGGCCAAAAAAGCAGTTGTCATTGCAACAACCAGATTCACAGATTCATGTGAAACGCTGGCCGGTATCAATTATGTGAAATTGATTGATCGAACCGACTTATCTAACATTATTGAGGCCTTCAGAGCCGGTGATACCCTTGAAGCACGTAAGATAATTGAAGCTGAACCCAGAAAGATACTTGAATCCTGGTCAGAGACAAATTCAACTACGCTGCATGAAGTTCGTAAGGATTACAAGGCAGAGAAGTATGTGAAAAAAGTGATGAATAAGTGAATTAAAAAAATCAATACTGAAGTTAAGAAAATAGAAGGTGGCTCTCTGTGAGAGGGAGTGACATGGAATAATTTTTACATATTCTCTTGAATTTTTTTTGAGAGAAAAGATTGGCTTGGCTATATAAAATCACTTCTAATCCTGGTGTGTGATGTGCTTTTTAAAGAATGAATTGTTCGTACCTTATCACATCGAATTTGTTTATGATACTTCCTATTTTTGTATAATAGAAGGAGTTAGAATGCTGAAAAGGGAGAGTGATAGTTTGTGGGGAAATCGTTTAAAAAGAAGCGTAGTCATAAGCCTGATCAATATACTTCATTTGGCCCATTCGAAATGGCACAATTCGGAAATAGAGTTGTTATGAGGAATAACATGAGTGAAGAAGATCACGAACGAGTTATGGCTAAGCTTGCAGGTGATTATCCAGAAATCTACAAAAAAATTAATGAACTGGTAAATATCATTCGTAGTTTAGTTGTAAGATGTGATCCTCTTCAATTATTGGTTCAGGGTTATTATGGAATGTTATTTTCAATGCTTGATAAATCTTCTGAATTTCATTTTGATTTCGATGATACTGTTGCCGTAAGAATGATTGATTATATACAAAGTATTATTGTTTCAACTCCCCCTCTTGAAAACAGAGATGAATCACAAAACAATTTAATATCTGAGTTATCAAATAAGGTATCAGAGCTTTACAGTAGTCTTCATCAATTCCATATGACTCACAGTGCATATTTAAAGGAAAATGATCCCGAATATGACCCAGAGTATGATATGTTGTATGTACAAGCTCAGGAATTAAGAACTACTGTCAGAGGCGATAGGTATGCTGTTCATGAAATCGATCATTTACGTGATTTGTTAACTCCACACAATGAAATATTTATTGAATTGTTTAATATCGGTATTGAGGATTTTTTGGATGGAATTAGAAAGTTGCAATTTTCTTTAATGCAAGGAATTAATCAACTTATGACAGATATGGAGGAGTTAAGAGAACAGACATTAGAAGCTGTCGAGAAAAAATTAGTGACAGAACATTTATTTAGTGATCCCAGAGATGCAATGAATGAGGTAATAAATGAAAAAGGCTTAGGAGAATTAAAGGAATCTGTAACCAATAGGTTATTTGGTTATGATCTGTTTGATGTTAGAAAAATAACAGGATTACCTGATTCTTTGTTAAGGGAATTAGCGTGGGAGCCTGGAGAAGATAAGGACTTTTTCGCAGCTGGAGAGTATGCTGGTTGGCCACTAAGAAGATTACCTATTGAAGTTAGGCCATTTATTAGTATTGATAAAAATTTCTACTGCTTTGATCTGTATAGTTTATTTGATAATTTGTACAGAGTTATTCAAAGACTAATAATTCGCTTAAAACCAGAATATAAGCAAGAATGGAACACAAAGCAGAAGGAAGTTTCTGAAGAACTCCCCTTCAGATTATTTTGTAATTTGTTAAGTGGGGCTGAAGTCTTTCAATCCATTTATTATCCTAGCAGTACAGGAAAGTCAGGAAAGAAGGAGTGGTGCGAAAACGATGGAATTATCATTTTTGACGACCATCTTATAGTCATTGAAGTTAAAGCCGGGTCTTTTACTTATACACCACCTAGTACCGATTTTCCTGCTTACATTCAGTCTATAAAAACTCTTATTAAAAGCCCGCGAGATCAAGCTAAACGATTTATCGATTATTTATTTAGTGCAGAGACAGTTACAATTTATGATGAACAACATAATCCAATACGAAATCTAAGGAATTCGGATTTTAGACAAGTTACCATATGCGGTATTACGATAGATAATTTTAATTCTTTTGCCGCAAGAGCAACAAAACTTACTTCACTTGGGGTTGAACTTAACTTAACTCCAGTCTGGAGTATCTCAGTTGATGACTTAAGGGTTTGTTTAGACTACTTTGACTCTCCAAGTAAGTTTACACACTTTATTGAACAAAGATATAAGGCTGCTCAGTCTGAAGAAATTGAATTATTTGATGAACTAGATCATTTGGGTATGTATATAAAGCATAATCACTATGTTACTAGAGCAATTGAAAATGGTGGACATCGAGTTTTATGGCAAGGGTATCGTGAAGAATTGGATAACTACTTTGTGAAATTAATATTTGATGAAGAAGAACCTGATAAACCCAAACAAAATATCCCAGCCATGATTGAAGATATTATTAAAATGTTGGATCATCAAACTAAAAAAGGAAGATGTAAAGTTGTGAGTTCTATCCTAGATATGGACGGTGTAACAAGAGAACAGATAGAAGCACAACTTAAAACTGTTTTAAGAAGGCAAAGTGAAACTGGAAGATTAATGCCATTGAGCTTATTCGGAGAAGTGAAGATAACCATTGCTTGTAATCAAGAAGGCATTACTTCTTTTTCAAATGAGTATGTCAATGACTATATACTGGCTACATTACTTAGATCAAACGATAGTGAAAGATTAGGTCTATATCTGACTTATTCAAGAGATAGTGTATTGATTGACGTTGACTTTTCTTATCTAACTAAAGATGACATACCAGATGCAAGGAAGGAAGAGATTCAAAAAAAGTCAGTCGAATATGCTGAATCAAGAATTGCTTCTTTTAAAAAACAAACTGGGGCTAAAAAAATTGGACGCAATAATATATGCCCTTGTGGTAGTGGGAAAAAATATAAAAAATGTTGTGGTAATTGAATTCGATACTCAAGACTTTTTTTGTTTAGATATATATTATAAAATTTGCTAGGTAGTCGTTTGAGGGATTAATTGTGTCGTGATATCTGTTCGGACAATCTAAATAATTAAGAAGCTTAAATCCCATCATTTTTTAGGCGGTGATCAACATATGAAATATCTAGATCAAATAAAAAGAACAAGTACCATTTCGGAATTAAGTCAAGAAATTGCATCGATTTTTAAAAGTTTTGAAGATGATGATTATATACCAGCGATTATTGAAGAAGGCAATTATACAGCTGATCAAGGAGAAGATTTTTATCTAAAGTTGGTTTTAAAGCACCAGTCTGTAGAGATAGATGGTACTTGGTTAAAAAACAACTTAGAGTTTCATTTGGAAGAGCCAACAAACTACGATAATACAATGAATAATGGTGCTTTCATTCATAATGTTATAACTAATAGAAAATATAAATCAAGAAATTTATATCAGTTGAATCCATTGCTTACATCAGAAGAAATTAATGAGTACGAGTATACTAATTCGAATCATGTAAGTGCATTTTATAACGATGAATATTCAAATGTGCAGGGTCTACCTGTATTAAAGTCCACAAATTATCAAAAATTATTAATTCTAAAGAAGATCTTTAATGATTATATCAATGACCCGAAGAGCAATATATATCCGAAGTTTGAGTTGGTAGCTGAATTTGAATACCGAACTCATAACGGTCACATAAAAAAAACTAAATCTGATATATATAGATCCTCCGATGCTTATATTAAAATTGATAGAGGGGAAAGTTCAGTTTCTATTTTAGGGAGTATCAAGGTCCCGTTGTATAAAGGTAATAGCAAACGAAATAGCCGGAATATACAAGTGCTTGACTTGAAAGATTTAAAGCCTCGAATGCATAACTCTAGTCATTATAACGGTGATACAATTGAAGGGTTTATATGTTTTAAACCTGAAGTTTTAAATATACTTAAAGAATATTATTATTTTTATGATTTACAAATGATAGATAAAAGTAATATTGAGAATTCTTATTTAGTAGATGTTCTCGGGGACAAAATTGTTTTTTGGGAAGCAGAATACAATAAATTACCTACATTAGTAAAAGGGAAAATTGATCCCTTTAACTTTGTGCCAGAGGATAAAAAAGGGATTATTAGCGAAGCTATGTCTTCGATGCAGTTAGAGGTCGATTGGAATTGGGATAAAAAATTATCTCCAGAATACTTATTAGCTAATCTAATTAGAGAGAGAGCTTTTAATAGAGCCATAGATATAAGTCTTACATTTATTGAACCAAAACATAAAGACGATTTAAAAGATTTCATCCTAAAAATTGAACAGTTAACAGGTATTAAATTGGAGAGGTTTAACACCAGTGCAGATGATGTTAAGCGATTATTAAGTATTCGACAGGGTGGTACTCTAGAGGAGCCAGTTGATTTAAAGTTACTTTACCAAAAGTATTGCTATGCGATACAAATGGAGTATAAAAATGAACCCAATAAATGATTTTTCAAAACCAATAAGATTTTTAGTGGGAATGAATGGCTCTGGTAAAACTTATGCACTGAACGAGGCATTAAAAGAACAAGGACAAAGGTCATTGCTAATTACAGAGGATGGTATGCCAATTATTCCGAAACATATGAATAAGGTTTCTGTGAATTTTCAAAATATGTCTTACAACTACTTGGATGAGGGTTCTCGCGGACAGTCGGGCAGAGAGACAGAGCAGGAAAATATATTTGACAGAGTCCTAAAGGTGATTTTCTTTTGTGATGATATTATTAGAAAATTAGACCTATTCAAGAAGAAGTCCAAGGGTCAAGAAAAGCTCTTTAATATGATGTCAATATTCACTAGTTATAATTTGAATAATGTAAGAATTATTTATTTCGATGAACCAGAAAATTTCTTGGACGAAGAATTTTTAAAAGTGATTGCCGAATTTTTTGATGTCTTGCTTGAATGTAATTTTGTTGTAAGGGTAGCAACTCATAATTCTCGATTACTCAATATTCTAAGGGTTGATCTAGAAGATATAATTTTCTTTAGTAATCACACAAAATTCAATGTTTTAGAAGATGAAGTGATAGAGTTATATAGAATGACTTCCAATAGAATTGAGAATATAAGGATAGAAGACCCGAATATTCAAATCGATTCTTCAATTCAATACAAATTGAATTTACTAAATCATTGCCAAGCATTCGATAGTTTTATTGAGCAAAATTTAAAAAGTGAAGAATTTTATAGGTGCTTATTCTATAAGCAAGTGATTATTGTCGAAGGCGACTCTGATATAACTGCATTAGCATCATTGAAGAACGATTTTGATAATACAATCGAGATTTTTAACCCCAATGGTAAGGCCTTCATTCCCTTTTTTGTAGAATTATTTCTAAAAATAAAGAAAGAAGTTATTGTCATTATTGATGGTGATATCTCTCGTGAAGAAAATAAACCACTTAAACATGCAGTAGCAATAACGCACTATCTCAAAGCCGCAGAGGCTAGAAATGAGATTAAACTTGTAGTACACGACCCAGATCTAGAAACATTTTATGATATTGATCTTGATCAAATAGGAAGATTCTTGGAAATGCCAAGTGCGGTAAGAAATAAAAGAGGCTGGCATAAAACAATAGCTGCCTTTATTTTTTTTAGTGATGAAGGAAATAGACAGCGATTAAAAAATCATATATTCGGAAGTGCAGAAGAAAGTCAATTCGAATTTCAGTAAAAGTGAGAAATTTAATCACTTTAGCAGAAAACTTCAACAGGAAGAGATGAGAAAGCATATATTGCGCTGTTAATGTAAAGAAATCTTTAACTCAATATATCCTGCCTATTACAAAAAGCGCCATTAGGCGACTGCAAATAGCTTACTTGCTAATGATATTAAATTCTAACCTTTTTACTTGAAAGTTATGTAGTTCTAACTATTGAAATTTCTGGTTTATAGAAATACTAGATTATCCTATATTTATTTTTTAAAAAATAAAACTATTTGATCAACTGGGTGGTGTATTATGACAATTGCATTACAAAAAGCTTATCATATGCTGACAGAGTCTCGACAAAATTACGGTGATTTAAAGAAATGTGAATTTCACATTCACACGCCTGCTTCACACGACTACAGGCTAGTAGCTAATAGATCGTATAAACAACTAACTGAGAAAGAAATTGTTGAAATTGCATATGAGCATGGTATGTTTTCTCAAGAGCTTAGGGATTTTATGATGACTGAACTAACGTCAGGTAAATATGAAGGGGCTGAATATCACCACAGTATACGGAAAACTCCATTTAGTAGTTTCAAAGAATATCTTTCGTATCAATTAATTGCTTATACACTTTATGAGAATGATATTGAAGTAGCTGTAATTACAGATCACAATACTATTGAAGGTTATAAAAAATTACTCTTTGCTTTAAATGAATATTTCAGGAGAAAAATTAAGTACTCTAATGAAGCCAAAAGCCCAATTAAACTTTTGTTAGGAATAGAAATATCATGTTCAGAGCAAATTCATTTAGTTGGAATTTTTGAGGAATGTATGTTTAAAAAGGTAGAAAAATTAATTGAGGAGCACATCCCTTCCAAAGAATCAGGAACCTACGAAACAAGTCTTTCGATGATTGATAAGATTGAAAAAATCGGAGGCATAAGTTACATAGCACATATTAACTCTAGTAACTTAAGGAATACAACAAGTTTATATAAAAAAACTTTGTTTAATCACATTGCTCTAAACGTTATAGGACTAACTTCAAGTGACAAAGAAAATCAATTAAGGATAATAAGCTCATATGGGGTTGCAAAACAATTAGATAAATTTTGTTTTATATATGAAGGGGATTCTCATCAAATAAACGAAATTGGTAAAAAAAATACGTGGATAAAAATGAGCATAGCCAGTTTCGGATCATTAAAGAAAGCTTTTATAAATCATAAACTCTCTGTTTTCATAGATAAACCAACGAGTACCAATAAATTTATAAAGGGTTTGTTAATTGATCCAGGTAAACATGGATACTTAAAGAAAAAAAACGGAGACGAACCTTTTGTTATTAATTTTTCTAGCGATCTCAATTGTATTATAGGTGGAAGAGGAACTGGGAAAAGTACGATCCTCAATGTTCTTGAGGTAGTCTTTACACTTGAGGCTAATTCGAAATCGGTTTTAAAATTTATAAGTAGAAATAATCTTATTATCATTCATTTTGTATATTTAGAGAAAGAGTATCTCTTGAAGTTTATACCGCAATTAAAAAAGGATCATATTTATAGTGATTATAGACCGTTCGAAGAAGAAGCTATCGTTGAAGAAGTAAATAGTGAAACAATTGTTTTAAGCCATCATTGGATTGAGTTATACCGAGTAAATAAGATAGGTGAATCAGTCAATTTCAAAATTATTGATGATGTTGAAGAAAAAAAAGAAATTTTAAATGGCGTTTATAGAAAAAGCTATTCAATCAATAATATTATTGAGCAAATTAACAAAGGGAAGATTGGTGAATTTATTAAAGAAGTTGTGTTCAATGGCCTTCCGTTTAAAGAGAGAGATACGTTTCTAAAAACATTCGAAAAGTTATCCAAACCAAGAATGAGAACATTTTTAGAAGCAGAGCTGCCTTTGATTGATAAGAGTATGGATGCACGGAAAGATAATATTGAAGCCAGCTTAAAGGAATTCAACTCCATTCATAAAAACCATTTTAGTATTATTTACTCTCCAAAACTCAATAATTCATTAAAATATATAGACATATTAGTCGGCGATTTCAATAATCGTCAGTTTCTCTCAGGATATAGAATAACATGGGGTGGAATAGAACGTTTCATAGTGGATGTATGTAATACAATGGACTTCATGAAATTTTTAACACTGCTCTTCCAAAATAAGTTTAAAGAAATTGAAAGACAGGTTTCAGTACTATCTTACCAAGTTGATAGAAAACTTACTTTTTCTGATGTTGATCAAAATCGAAAACATGTAGAGCTTAAGGATATAACAGATATATATCGAACAATACGTAATAAGTTGTTATCTGACAGAGAAAGACTAATAAAGTGTTTTCAACTCTACTTTGAAGTTATTGATGATTTTTCAATTATGTTCAATACCAGTTCTAAAGAAATCGTAACAACCATTGCCCCGATAATGAAGGATATTAATGAGATATCTTTAGGTCAGAAGGTTGTGGCTATTCTAACTTTCATTTTTGAATATGGAAAACATTTTAACGATAATACACCTTTGATTATTGATCAGCCCGAGGATAATTTAGATAATCAATATATTTATAAAAATTTAGTGAATAGTCTTAAACAAATTAAAAATAATCGCCAAATTATAATTGTGACACATAGTTCTACAATTGTAACTAATGCAGATGCTGAACAAGTTGTCATATTAGACTCTGATAGTAAAAATGGATGGATTGAGAAAAAGGGATACCCTGACAATGATGTTGTCACTAAGCACATTATCAATTATCTAGAAGGGGGAGAAGAGTCCTTTAAACATAAAATTGGAATGTATGAAAAGGTTCTGCAGAAATGATGTCAGTAAAATAGCCCAGTGAGTATTATCTCCTCTTAGTAGACAAGAGAAAAAAGACATCAGTTATAATGGACTTAATCTCGTTGAGCGGAGGAGATTTTATGCGTGTACCAGTAAAAAAGACAAGACATTTGCATAGTGAAGAAATAATGAAAGAGGCTGTTGTCTGCAAGTAGAGTAGTTGGGCTTACAATTGAATTAGGCTAACTCTAGAAGTAACAGTCATCGTATACTGGATTATTGCCTGCGTAAGCCGGTTACATTAGAGCTTTTGTTCAAGACTACGTTCACGTCTTCTGGTGTCCAACGCTACTCTTCAGAAGTTGAGTCTGGTTGGACAATGGTCGGGAAGTTTTCAAGGCTGCACATGCAAGGGTAGGAACATTTCATTTTCCAATAAACATATACTGTTATCCAAGGCATTTCCATGGTTAAATTAAGTTGATGGCGGCAATAAAGCTTAATGAAGTTTATAAATAAATTACATTAAGGTGAAATTATAATGGACAAAAAAATCAACTTTATATGGAGAAAAGAATGGATATTTCAATATGAATCACCGTGGTCAGTTTTTGAAAAATTTGCTTTCGCAAATTATGTTGATCGAAATGATATATTGCGTACTCTTGGAACTGACGAAGTAAAAGCAATCAAGAATCCTGGAGATTTTAGAAGAGAATTATTCGAGTTGCATGGTTTTGATAGTAGTTCTCTTTATAAGGCTCTAGGATGCAATTTCAAAGAATCAAATAGTGATCTTGTTCATTGCTTGACCATCACATTCTCTCAAATATCCGTCCCTAACGCCATTTGGTTTCATAAAGATGTACATTGGTGTGATAAATGCATCAAAGAAGGGTATCATTCATGGTTTCATCAATTTAAACCTCTACATACATGTGTATTTCACAAGCTGCCTCTAATTAAGAAATGTCCTTCTTGTTTGAAAACTATCCCTTTCATATTAAGTAATAAGCAATTAGATTTTGCTTTTAATTGTATTTGCGGATTTTGTATTTCAAGCTTCCCACCGGCAGGTTGGAATATGTGGAAAGGCCCGAAAAAACTAGATAAGTCACTCTTAGAATGGATTGAGAACAACAAGGATCAGACGCAATCATGTTGTAGTTGGATCACTCATCCTGAATATTCTAATTTATTTGTCATGATTGATGGAGCACCTGAAGCGATATATCACTTAAGTTGCAACAATACTACAGATAAAGAGAAAATTTCATATAGTTCAAAATATGATATTTTTGAGGAAGTCTGTTCCAATGCTTTTCAGAAATTTGAATTTGATTTGTTAGATGGAATATTATTAGATCATGTAGATTGTATAGAGCAATTAGCAGAACTGAAAAAGTCAAGTATGTCTTCTGAATTTCCAATGATATGTCCCTATGCATATGCTTATGTATTTTTCAAAAAATCAATCTCAAGGAAAGAAACTTTTTATAATGACATATTCAATGGAAAATATTCATTTCCAGAATTGATTAGAAAAGAACTTATTTTTTTCTCTAATCAAATTTCAAAAAAACAATCGAAAAAGCCATACTCAGTTAATCAGGATTTACTAAATTGGATTCTTGAGAAGATAGTTCTCCAATTTTGCAAAAAATTCTTTCGAAATTGGCTGGAAAAAGCAGGAAAACTAAGTGAAGAAATTTGTGTACCCACATGGAGTGAAATTGAAGAAATGAAAATGCAGTGTTTTCCTGATTTCGCTTTTAAATTTATTGAGGATATAGAAAACAATCTACGATGTGTTGAGAGCTATTGCTCAATATTAAAGACAGAATATATTTCTTATGAATGTGATAATGACACTAATAGAGAAGAAATGCGTCTTTATAACTCGTTCACCCCACAAAGAATGGCACTGATAGTGATGGATGAACCAACATTAAAGAATATGCAGTTAAAAAAATCAGTTGAGTCTTATGTGAAAAAACTAAGCTTTTAATCAAATTATGATAGCTAATTATGCCAAAAGTACTAGTACTAACATATCGAGGTATCTGCAGAGAACTTCATTTACTTAATGATTCAACAAAAGTGAAAAAACATCGTAGTCTAGCTACTTCTAATATAAGTTTAGTGCTACATTTTAAAGCTGTTTAACTCTGGAGATCCATTATGAGTTTAAAAAATACCCTTACTAAAATTAATTATTCTTCTTCGTATAAGAAAAGAGGGCATAGCCCTCTCCTTACTATTGTTTTTTGTATGACTGGTTTTTCTTTGTGGTTAGTGGAAGCGTATCACCTTGCTTTACAGTAACACCAGTTTTAATCGTACCACCTCTCGGACCAAGAACTTTATAATCTCCTGTTTTTGGCGCTGAATTACCTGATTTTAATGGTTTTGACATGTTATCACCTCCTTGTACTTTCTTTTACGGAATACTTAAGTACAAGTTTCTAATTACGATGTTAGATGAATTAAATAGGGAAGAGGATTTATGTAAAAAGGCGATAATTAGCCGCAGGATAGGTTGTAATCAACCAAGTTTCTAATTATAATGCATATATAGGTGTAAGTGCTCCCAGGATTATAGGAGTCGTTTAATGATGAAACGTAGTTTGGAGAAGCTGATAAAATGGTGTTGGATTTTTTGGGTAACGTTTCTGCTGTATAAATTACTTAGTCATTAATTAAAGAACAAAGCACGTACACCTATTAATTAAATCTAAATTCCTGGAACCTCCTCTTATTTTAAGGGGAGGTTCTTTAAACATAAAAATAATACTTTCATTGTTTTTTCAAAGTACACGTTGTATAAAACAAATAACAATGGTCAATACCACTCACTAATCTGATCACAAAGGAGAATAGATTAGTGAGTATAGAGAACATCATTCAATTTGTTCAATCATCACACTATGAGCAAATGAACTCCACAGGTGCAAAAATACAATTGCTGAGACAAGTCATTGGTGAATATCAATCATTCCTGGGACTTCAACGACTTGAGTGGACTGAGCATGGTGTTGTTGGAAAATTCATTGCAAATAAACACTATGATATGAAAAATCCACAATTGTTCGACTTATTAGAGAATCATGGAGTTCTGTCCAAAGTGGTCCGGATTAAATTAAAACAATTAAATGAAACAGAGAAATTATCGCTTCAAGATTTCTGTACGGTTGGCAACGAATATTTAAGATTTACTCCAATTAGAGGAAATGGTGGCCACAATGAAGAGGAACTCAGTCTATACAGAAAGTATGTAACCAACAAAAATATATACGACCTCTTAGACCAATGGAAGCATTATAAAAGGATCTATTCTAGCTTTGTTGAACATTGGGAATCTATTCGTAATCTGGCATGTAAGGAGATGTTGCGCACGAATCAGCACAACGTAACCTTACCTGTAGGGAAGCTAAGTGTAGTAATTCCAGATCCAAACATTGATACCGATGCTGCATATAAAATGGGAGGGGGGAAGCTGCTACAACGAAGCGGAAAGATTAATATGGAACAAGTAAGATTATATGCAGCTAGAGGATACTTTTCATTGTCACAAGTGTATAAGCATCTACAGGTGGAGAACATCCAAACGAAATATTTGCTTTTAACATTAAAAAGTGAGCGCAATATGATGGAGGGATTAGTTCAGCAGAATAATAGATACTCTTGGATTAACTTACAAAGTGAAGCAGCGTGGGAAATATAAATTTGAAACAAAGAAGGCCGATGTCAGAGACATCGGCCTTTCTTGTCTTAACTATCAAAAAATTCAGATAAGAACAGGTTAACCTTTTTTAGATCGGAAGATTTCATAGACCAAAGCTTCTCATTGATTTCGTTTAGAAATTTCTCTTTATCACTTTTTCCAGTCTTAACATACTTGCTGTAATAAAAAAGTTCATGGACATTGACTTGAAGAGCATCCGCAATTTTCTGGAGATTTAACAAGGTAATATTTTTCTCGGCACGTTCAACGCCCCCGATGTAGGAGAAGTGAAAACCAGCCATTTCGCCTAATTCTTCCTGCGAATATCCTTGTTTTTTCCGAAATTCGCGAACACGCTGTCCTACTAATCTTAAAACAGGTTCGTTCATTGCCACACCTCTAATTCAGTCTAAACAATGGGAAACCTTCGATACATTAATGTATATAGATTATTTAATTAAAATGATAATTTTATATATCAATTTGTTTGGGCATACATGATAAAGGAGGTGGATGGGATGACAAATCACCTAAAAGCAGATGTTGGAATTGCTACCATAACAGCTCAAGGGATTTTGTTTAATGGTCGATTTTACACAAACCGAGCAGTGATTAAAAAGAAATGGTTTGTACTAGCGAGAAAGGAAGGACAGTGGAAGATACCTGTTGTGTACTACACAACTATTATGAAGCCATAATTATTATATCTTTAAAACACCAGGAGGTAAGTTTGGCTATGTGGGTTAATATTGAAGATTTGAATTTGGAAGAAGTAGAACATTATCATAAGGAATTAAATAAGTTAAAGGAGCTGAAGAAAAACTTAACTAAAAAGATCAACTAGGAGCTATTTTTTGTGAAACCAAAAGAGCCTTATCTGGCTAAGATAAGGCTGACTTGTAACGATACTCATTTGATAATACTAGACAAATTAGATATTTCTCTAGTGCTTCATTATTTCGTTTATTCTGACGGACTTGAAAGGAGAGACTTTCGCATCAAGCTTGCTCAAAAAAGTTAGTAACTACCTGTATTCCCATTTCATTTTATACATCTATGATTTAGTTCTTCCTTCATACGATAGATTATCAAATATAGATTCCAAAGGAATATCTAGAACATGAAGCAACAGATATAAGTTATATGCACTAATCATATGCCTACCTCGCTCAATATTGGCTAGGGAAGAACGGGCAAGAGGATAACTCTGACAAATCTCTTCTTGTGTTTGCTTTTTTGACTTTCGAAGGTCTCTTAGACATTCTCCCAACCACTTATAGAACTCTTCTTCTGACATTTGAATCCCTCCGTCTATAATTCTATTACTTCTTAGTATGTTCATAGAGAGACACTAGATATACATAGGTGGAGTATAAAAAATCGTTTTTTTGTTCATACATTAAACAAAATGAGAAAGGGAGGGTCTTTGTGGAGGAATATCATGACACCAAGTATCTCCCTCTCAAGATTTCACGAAGTAAAAAGTATGGAAATAATTATTGGACTTCACGAGGAAATAAAGTAGGGAAACGCAATATTGAACTATACAGTGATTTGGAGTTTGATCACTGGCTTACCGTAGAGACGAACCCTAAGGTTATAACGTACTGTGAGCAACCTTTAAAAATATCATATGTTTTGAAGGGTCAACTACGTACAAGCATATTTGACATGTGGATTTTGAATCGAGATGGTACAGAAACCTTTGTCGAAGTCAAATATGAGAAGGAACTTACTTCAAATCATCCTAAATATGATCGAACAAAACGTCAGATTGAGGCACAACGAGAATGGTGTAGGATTAATAATAAATCCTATGAAGTTCGTACTGAAAAAAACATCAGGAGCGGATTGCATTCTATAGAGAACAGGACATCCATTGTGACAGCAGTCCTCAACAGTAATAAGCCAACATGTATTTTAGATGTATTTAATGGTGTTTCATTTAAAAAGAGGAAAATCTCAGACATCATTCAAGAATTACCTCAATATTCAGCAGAGCAGGTTTATCTAGCGCTTAAATGGTTGTTTTATGAAGGACGTGTTTGTGGAAACATCGAAGATCAAATTTTCGGGAAAGGTTTGGAGGTGTATACATGTGAGTAAAGAGCGAGTTTATGAACAAAGCGGGTTAGCACTAGAACAAATGAATCCAGAACTTTGGCCAACAGTGGATGAAAGCACACTCGAACATTCAGTACGTCTTATTTATATTAATCGTAAAAAAGCTGTGATGATGTACTTTCAGAGAGTTAGCTTAGAAGAGATCAAGCAGGAAACAGGAATAGTTCGTCAAAACGTCAGAAGGTTCATCAAGCGTTGTATGCAATATGATCAAACAGGTATAGTTTGGGGATTCAGAGCCTTGATTCCCCAGAAGAATGTGAACGAATATCAGCTGGATGTATTCAATAGGAACCAAAAAAACGGGCGAAAAACGGGCGAATTCAATCGATTCTTGGATAGATATCCTGATATTAAAGATCTTCTGGAGGACCTGTTTCTCGGGAGAAAGAGACGCTCTCTAGAGCCGGTTATGAAAGTAAAGTATATTCATAAACGCTTTATTGAGGAATGCCGTAAGAAAGGAATCACACAAGCAGATTATCCGTTGAATACAGAGTGGATGGGATATAAAGCAGTACAACGGTATCTTAGACGAATTTCCTATGAAGATTTTTGTAGATCGACAAAGCGTTTTGTGGACGACGCATCACAAAAAGCAAGGCATGTTGGAGAAGGGCAACAAAATCAAATTTCAAACTTATTTCCATTTCAAAAAGTTCAATTTGATGCTCACCGAATTGATGGTTTCTTTGCTGTAGAACTGACTACACCTGAAGGGGACACCGTAACTAGAATACTAAGGCGCTTTTGGATCCTTACAATTATTGATGTAGCTACACGAAATATATTGGGATACTCCATTAGTTTAAATCAAGAATACAGTGCAAGTGATGTTATGCATTGTGCACGTAATGCTGTAATACCTCATAAACAACTAGAACTCACGATACCAGGATTAACTTACCATCCAGTGGGGGGGTTCCCCTCAGAAAAGTTCCCAGAAATAGCTTGGGCAGTTTGGGATATTATTTGCTTAGATAATGCCAAATCTCACTATGCTCAAATGGTAAAAGATCGCCTTGAGAATTTAATTGGTTGTTTTATGAATTTAGGGCCGGTAGCTCTTCCTATGAGGAGGGGAATTATCGAACGATTTTTTAAAACATTGGAGGAAAATGGATTTCATCGTTTACCCAATACCACAGGAAGTGAACCCAAGGATCCGAGAAGAAAAGATCCTGAACAACAAGCCATCCAGCTAAATATCACGTACGAGCATCTAAAACAACTCATTGATGTATTAATCTCAAATTATAACGGAACTCCTCATGGGGGAATTTATCATCAAACTCCCTTAGAGCTCCTTGAGAAAAGAATGAAAGTTTCGGGGCTAACCCCAAGACTTCTAGAAGAAGAGAAAAGATCGGAGATACTCTTTATGCAAACGATCCAAAAACGAACTGTACGAGGATCATTGAAATCAGGAAAGAAGCCGTATATTCAATATGAAGGTGTTCCGTATCGTAGTGACCAACTTGCGAATTCAGCATACTTGTTAAATACGGATCTCTTACTGCATGTAAATGTTGATGATCTTCGTACATTGAAAGCATATCTGCCCGATGGAAGCGAATTTGGATATTTGACAGCGAGCGGAAGATGGTCTTTAACTGCACATTCCCTACAAACAAGAAAATCCATCAATTCTTTAGTTAAGAACAAAGTGCTACATCTCACAACTTGGGATGATCCCATTTTTGTCTATACTAACTATCTCATGAGTCAGAAAAAATCTAAACAAATGGTTAATAAACAAGTTCGTGTAAATGAAGAGAGTGCTTATAAACCTGTCAATCCACCCGCTGAACAAACTAAAGCTTTGGAAGAAGCAAGTTTCCAAAATGAGCTGCTTGATAAAGCTCGGGAAGAGCAAATCAATAGAGACAAGCTCAATGAGATGGAAAATTACGAACGCATGTTAAAACAGTTTAAGACCAAGATGTAATAATAAAGGAGAAGATAGACATGGATAAACAACTCATAGCTGTTGGGACACACCCTATTGAAGTAGGACACTATATGCTTCCAACTAAAGAAGTACTTCGTTTGATGGAGAATCTTAAAAAGATTGTAACGAATCGATTACCTGGAATGATTGTATATGGACGCCCCCGTTTAGGTAAGACAACTGCATTAAAATTTGCTCTTGAGAATCTACCAAATTTTATAAACGCGCCTATCCCCATTTTTATAGCCAACAGTAACACATACAGGTTTCCTAGTGAAGAGAAGTTCTATTCTGACCTTCTATATGATTTTGATTTTCCGTTTGTATCACGAAGAAAACCAGGAGATTTGAGAAATCAAATTGTTAACTTATTAAAAGAAAAAGCTGAGACATCCGGCACGAGAAGAGTCATAGTAATTATGGATGAAGGGCAAAACTTAACTGAAGCTCATTATCAATGGCTAATGGATATTTACAATCAACTAGATCGAGCAAAGATTAGCATGTCCGTAATTTCTGTGGGTCAAGAAGAGTTATTGAGTAGACGAACGTTTTTTCTTGGCCAACGTAAATCACAAATCATCGGACGATTTATGACTCACGAGCATCGTTTTTTTGGAATCACTTCACTAGAAGATATCAGAAGTGTACTTCACTGCTACGATTCACCCGAAATATCCGAGTATCCTGAACACAGCGAATGTAGCTTCACACGTTACTTTTTCCCGGAAGGGTATGATAAAGGGCAGCGTCTTGAAAAGGATGCTGGCATTATCTATCGTCAATTTATGGATCTTCGTCGGGAACACGGTGTCAAATCAAAGCTTGAAATTCCTATGGAGTACTTTACTTATGCTGTGGAGAATGCTTTAAAAATTTTTGGAACACATGGGGATCAGCTAGAATGGATTACTTCACAACAGTGGTTGGAAGCGATTAAGCTTACGGGTTATATAGAATCTGAAATTTACATGGCACTAGCACAGAGGGGAGATAATGAATGAAAATCGTTTGGAGAAAAGAATGGGTCAATGATTACGAATCACCCTGGTCAGTTTTTGAAAAATTGTCTTTAGTTAACCTTGTAGATCGAAATGAGGTTCTAAAAGTTTTTGGTATTTCAAGAGTAAAAAATATTAAACAGCACATTGGAGACTATCATCGAAATCTCTTGCTTCTAAACGGATTTGATCTTCAAAAACTTCATCAAGCACTGGATTTCGATTTGTTAGAACACAATAAAAATATAATTCATGCGTTGATTGCGCCATTCCATGGATTATACAATTCACGGAACCACTGGTTTCATGAAAAACTGCATTGGTGCCCAAAGTGTATGGAAAAAGGTTTTCATTCTTGGCTTCACCAGTTTAAGCTTTTAGACAAATGTGCATTTCATAATCTTAATCTGGTTAAAAGCTGTCCTGATTGTAATGAGACCATACCTTTTTTACTGTCTAATAAGCAGTTGGGTTATGCTTTCAAATGTAAGTGCGGGTTTACTATTGCTTCCTTTCATATATCCAGTTGGAATGAATGGAAAGCACCAGAGCAAATAGATCAAGCTATTTTAGAATGGATAAGATCGAACATGCATCAATTAGATATACAACCTAGATGGATCGTCCATGAGCAACATTGCAGCCTGAAGCTGTTAATTAAAGCCGAGCCCAAGGAAACTAAACATATTGAATCAATAGAACCTCTTCATCAAAATGATTATTATTCTCAACGGTTTCAAAAAAAATTGTTGAGAAATTACTTAAAGACGTTTAAACAAGTCGAAGACAAGTTATTAAAGAATCTCCTCGGGAAACATCAACATTGCATAACTCAATTGATGGAACTTAGAAAAATAAATGATATGGCTGAATTTCCTGAGATATGCCCTTACGCTTATGCATATGTTTTTTGGAGAAAAGCTCTTCTCAAGAAAGAACATTTCTATGATGAGAATGGGAAAATTCACACGTCTGAGGAAGCACCTTTACTGATTGAAGGTTACCTAGAGTATTTCTCCGAACAAATTGTAAGTTTTCAAATGAAAACTCAACAATGTATTGATACAAAGATTCTTTTTTGGATTATGGAAAAAATAATAATCCAATTTAGTGAAAATTTCTTCAATGCTTGGCTGGAGATAGCAGGGGAGAGAAGTAAAAAAATTAGCGCACCTTCTTGGAACGAAGTAAATGAGATGAGAGATCGCTCTTTTCCAATAATAGCTTTTAAATATAATTTTATTGAGAAAAGCTCATCAAATTGTGTTGAGTATCACCATTTTGAAAATGAAGAAGTGCCAGCTTACAAATATGTTTGCCCATATCAATACGAAAGTGCCATACGTGATACTTATACTATGAAGTCTTATACACCTCAAGCGGTTGCAATCCTAATCAGAGGTGACAAAGATGTTGAAAATAAAATACTCCAAAATTCAGTTGAAACTTATGTCAAAAAACTAAGTTTTTTTAATACCCGTTAATCTTGTGTGATATGATGAGATTACGGGTTTTTTTATTGGGATAAAAATGATGGGGTACGGCAATGGGACAATGTTCTTGTCTTTTAAGGAACAATGTTCTTGTCCTCCGACACCTGGAGATAAGGATTAATGACTATGATAACTATGTTATTGCTTTATATACATATGTACAAAATACGAGTTTTGTGAAATAGTACTAGTGATTTAAAAGCTGCACAGTGATTTTTACCCCTGTACAGCCAATTCTTTATAATCTTCGAGAGTTAATCCCAAACTACTTCTGTTCCTGCTACGAAGTCATGAATCGCACGTCGATCCTCACGCAAACCGACCATAAAAGCACTCACTATAACTCCGATACCCAAAGTTAATACGTACACAAGTCCAGCCACAACAACTCGCATCAGCATCGTACCAATTTTTGGCGGTTCGTGTGTATCGTATTGTCGTATTCGAATTCCACATATACGTTTTCCGATGGTTCGACCATACCAGTAAACTGGTAATAAAATTGAGTATAACGCACTAAGCAGTTTGGCAATCGGCTCATCCGTATCAAAGTTACCCGTAAGAATACCTGCAATAATCACTAACGGAATTGAAATAATAAGACTATCCAACACATTTGCTCCTAATCTAATCCAAAAACCTGCTTTATACAAAATGCTTTCCTCCAAACTACAATTTTAAACTGAACGGCTAAATTACTTCATGAACTCCCTTCATAAAATATCTAACTTTATGTACACAACTCAGATAGTATAACAGAAAATTTTACCTATTTACGATATAACTCCTATTTCTTATCACTTGCACCCTTTGTGAATTTTATAACAAACTATCGAATTTATCTTAACTGCTGCTGTCCGTGTTTACTACTTATTCTTACTTTATCGTTCTTAATTAATGCGGCTCCTCACTCCCAACATAAACACAATAATAATTATGTAAACCAAAAAGGCTACTCAACTTTTGTTAAGTAGCCTTCTGTTCATTCAGCATCTGCCCTCTTCGCAAGAGCTTATTCTCCATGATGGCATAGACTAAACCTGCGATGGCAAATATCCATATCGATGTCATTCGGTTCAGATGGTATCCATTCACGAAATATGGGTTGTACATGAGATCAAAAACCCACAGCCCGCCCCATCCAAACCCAACCATATAGATGATGGTTCTCACCATAGGAAAGCGTACATATTTCCGCAACAACCATGCGATCGGGCTAAGAATAACAATATAAAAAGCCAGTAAATAGTGACCGAACCCCAGGATGAGCGACAAAATGTATATCAGGCCCCTAGATTACGTAAGCCGTAATACTCTGTCGTTGTAATTTGGTATCCTTCAATCCTTTCAAGAATGAGGCCTGCCGTTAAGCTTATACCGATAAATATAAATGCTAATACCATGTACCGTTGAACTGCGTTCACCAACATTAGATCACCCCTATGTCTAAACGTAGCCAGAACCGCTCAAGTTACATGATTTCGAACAAATTACACAATCACACATAGGCGCCATTAGTTCTGTTGAATGTTAAAGTTAATCCATAGTCAATACTCTAATCCACCTACTTTACTTTTGACCTTCCAGAATCATCGTACCCAAACGGTCCATAAGCTCCATTCTCCCCATCGCTGTGTACGAATAATTATAATTATCGACATTGGAGATTTTATAGATTTTTCCATTTTTCACTGCGTTCATGTTATTCCACACTTTGCTATCGACCATCTTGTTCTCACTATTCTCCATCAGCAACAGGCGATCCGGATTGACCGAAACCAGGGCCTCCAGTGCGATCTGTTTGCCGCCCCAGCCCTCTGGATCAGGGATACCCTCTGTGCGCTTCTGGCCCCATTCACCGTATAACATCTCAGCTGCCCCTTTATTGGAATAGATGACCAGGTTGTTTGGATATGTCTCAATTACGGCAAAGGATTCACCATGTACAGCCGCCTCCAGCTTTTGTTTCCAATCTGCAGATTTCGCATCATACTTGGCCAGATATTCATCTTTCTTGCTTTCTTCTCCAAACGTATCTGCCAAGAATGTCAGACGTTCTCTCCAATCATAGTAGGAGTATGGCAATGCAATTGTAGGTGCAATTTTGGATAAAGTTTCATACTGATCCGTGTTAAAATCCTTTCCCAGAATAATCAGATCCGGATTGGCCCCCGCTATTGCTTCAATGCTGAACGGTGAACCATACCAGCCCAGATTAACAGTATCTGCACTCAGCTGATCCTTAATGGTTGGTGTGATTTCCTCCGGGTTACCGTAATCCGCGCTCATCGTTGCAACAGGTGTTTTCCCAATGATCAGTAGCTCTTCAGTAGAGCCGGATAGATCAACAATGCGCTCTGGATTCAAAGGGATCGTAATCTCTTCTCCATTTGGGTTGGTAATCAATTTGGTCGTTGCTTGTGCTGTTCCCTCTGAGGAGGTGGCCACTTCACTGGTGGTCTGATTCGTTCCACAGGCCGCCAAGGTGAGCATACAGCATAGTGCAATCCATATAGGAATTCGTTTAAACATCGTTGTCATTCTCCTTTTATGTCAGTTCATTAGCCACATCAGGCTTATTTGCTTCAGTTACTTTATCTATCTCAACGAACTCATTTATCCGTTCACTTTTACCTGCCAGCCTTCCGCATTCTGTTGTAATTGCCACAACCGAGCGTAGATGCCTGAGTGATCTAACAAATGCGCATGAGTTCCTTGCTCTACGAGCTGACCATGGTCCAATACAAGGATCTGATCGGCATTCTGAATGGTCTTTAATCGATGCGCAATCAAAATAACCGTCTTGTCCGCGACTAGCTCATTAATCGCTTGCTGCACCGCGGCTTCGTTCTCCGGATCAAGTGAAGCGGTGGCTTCGTCAAGCAATACGATCGATGCATTTTTTAACAAGGCACGTGCAATGGAAATACGCTGTTTCTCCCCACCAGATAACGTCGATCCACCCTCGCCAACGAGCGTATCATACCCTTGAGGCAGACTGGAGATAAACTCATGACAACAAGCTCTGCGTGCTGCCTCCTCAATCTCGAATTGCGTAGCGTCTTTCTTTCCTACACGAATGTTGTTGCCGATTGTATCCTGGAACAGATACACGTCCTGGAAGACCACAGAGATATCCTGCAACAGTTTCTCGGGGTCCATCTGATCAACGGGTCTGCCACCAATGCGAATGGTTCCTTGCTGTACATCCCAGAAACGTGCAATGAGACGTGTGACAGTACTCTTACCACTACCGGATGGACCAACCAAGGCAGTAATCGTATGTGGCTCAATCGTAAACGACAAGTCTTTCAACACCGGCTTCTGATCATCATATCCAAAGGTCACCCGGTCGAATGAAATCGCCTGATTTGGTTGTACATCTCCCGTTCCTGCCATCGGGGCCTCCTGCTGCACATCCATAATGCGTCTAGCACTATACGCAGAATACCGCATCTCCCCATAACTCATCAGTACAACCGTTAGCGGTTCGAATACCTTTGTGCCTACCAGCAAAAATAACAGAAATACCGGTAACGACAACTCTCCGCCTGCAAGCAAATAACTGCCCACGAGAATCATCCACGTCATACCTGATCGTGCAAGCAACATCGCGCCCATAATCATTGGTCCCATAATGCCTTCCAACCGAATGGAAGCGGATTTCAATTCGTCAAAAGAACGACGCAGCCGTTCAAAACGTTTGCCCCCCATATTGTGGGCCTTAATCTCACGAATGCCGCTCAGATACTCCTGCAGCCGACTGGCGGCTTCGTTTTTGGCTCGAACATGGTTCTCACTCAGTCGTGCCTGAATCGAATCCGTAAGCCATAGCAGAGCCACACCTAAAGGAACCGCAATAAACATGGCTACGGCCATTCTCCAATCCACCAACAGAAGTCCGCCAAAAGCGAGTACCGGAAGCACAATCGCGCTGATCAGCTGCGACAGATTGTGAGAGATCGTATGCTCGACCTGACCATAATCACTCAAGATCAGGTTCGTCAGATCTCCAGGATCACGTTTCCCGAAAAATCCTAACGACAGATGGCGAATATGTTCTGCCAGCTTCAATCTTCCTGAGGCCGCGAGGCTGTATGCTGCCCGATAGGTCTTGTCATAGAGTGAGGCGTAAGCCGCATACTCCACCAGAATCCAGACAAACAAGATGCAGCATACAATCCACATTCGGTTGATATCCAATCCTTTGTCCGGATCAGCGAAAGACTTATAGATCGTATTGAATATGTCCACAAGCAGCGCCGCAGGAACAATCTTTGCAATCCCGTCCAGAATCGCTGCAATTACCGAAGGAAGCAGACTACGCGGGTTACCGCCAGATATATTGTATAGATAATTCTTCATCGCACTGTACCTCCAAGCTTCCAGGAAGCCGCACTGATATGGGCCTGCCACATGTGCTCATATACTCCGCCTATTGCACGCAATTGATCATGTGTCCCACGCTCGGCAATCGTTCCCTTGCGGATCACGAGTATTTGCTCGGCTGCACGAATCGTTGTTAGACGATGAGCAATAATCAGGACTGTTTTGCCTTGAACCAGTTGGGCTAGACCTTGCTGGATCTTGTGCTCATTCTCTGCATCTGCGTAGGCCGTCGCTTCATCCAGGACCAAAATGGGCGCATTTTTGAGCAACGCCCGTGCAATCGCAATTCGCTGTGCTTCACCGCCGGACAGGTACGTGCCACCTTCTCCGATCTTGGTGTCATATCCAGAATCCAGCTTCTCAATAAACTCATGACAGCAAGCAGTTTGAGCCACCGCTATAACGTCCTGTAATGAAGCTGATGTATTGCCCATCCGAATATTTTCTTCAATCGTATCGTAGAACAGATGTACATCCTGAAATACAAAGGACACGGTATCCATCAGTTTCTCCGTACCCATCTCCTGAATCGGAATACCACCAATCGTAATCTCACCTTCCTGTACATCCCAGAAACGAAGCAATAGATTCGCAATGGTTGATTTTCCTCCACCAGAAGGTCCGACAAGTGCGGTCATCTCTCCTGCCTTGGCTACAAAATCAATCTGTTCAAGTACGGGTTTATATGCTTCGCTCTCCTTACGCTCATAAGCAAACGATACCTGACGAAAGGCAACCTCATATGTATCCGGAACTTTAGGCAATTCAGGTTCTTGTACAATCGGCTCGGCAAACACCGATTCAATCCGTTTCTGTCCTTCCACAATCTCTCGCATCCCACTACCCAGATACATTAACTTCAATAACGGAGCAGATAGACTCGGGGTAATGATCAGAAACAGAATAAACGTGATCGCAAACGACTGATTGCCCGCATTTCCACTCGACAGCAGAATACCCACCGGAACGATGAAGGTAAATAACGAGATCATGATCACAAAAAACAGCCCGTAAGATGTTTTACAAAGATCTGTTATTCTCAACGAAATATCCCGATAACGCGTCACCGCCTGTTTAAAAGTCAGAAACGAATCGGCTGTTATCCCAAATACTTTCACCGCTGGCATACCTCTCACGTATTCAACACCCGTCGCATTCATCTCTTCAATGGCCAGTTGAAAATCACGATAAGCCTGACGGCCGCGTTCACTGCGAAAAATACGACTTTGCAGCCAGAACCCGATTCCGATCGGGACCAACAGCGTCAGCGCCATACGATAATCGAGCCAAAATAAGTATCCCAGCAGCATCAGTGGAATGACAATCGCACTGACCAGATCCGGCAACTGATGGGCGATAAATTTCTCAATTTTTTCCACACTGACTTCGATGATCTTCTTCAGCTCACCGGTTGCCGTCCGGGTGTGATACCCCATGGGTACTTTGGCAACATGTTCCGCAAGTCTCACTCTGAGCTGGTACAAAATGTTGAACGCAGCGATGTGTGAGCACATCCCCCCGATATAGAGCGCAATAAGCCCTCCAATCAGGGCTACAAATGCGACGATCCCCCAATAGATCAACAGATCTCTGTCCATAGCAGAGGGTTGCCCCGCATGTGTTAGCAGTTCCTCGACGATCTTGTACACCCCGACAAAAGGAACAATCTGCAATAGACTCGACAGGGTCGAGAAGATACTTGCTGTAATCAGCAGACCTTTGCGCTCCTTCGTTACTTGCATTAGTCCGGACACTTCAGATGTGTTGTTCATCTCATCCCTCCTGATATTAATAATCATTCTCAATATAGCGCAGTGTTATATACGCACATTAATATCTCATAGAGCCCTGAATGATCACTACCTCTTCACGGAGCAATAATACCTCTTCACGGATTATTGTTGTCTCACAGCATCTTATAAGCCCTATTGGGCATATGACCTCGTCGCGTAACTTGAGAATGACTGGTGAAGTATTACATTCTCGCCAAGCAAAAGAAGTGTTGTTGGAGAAAGTTTTCGTTTTTTTATTGTATAGACAAATATGACTTCTTTGATCTGTAACTCCCGTAATATTTTCCATTTAGTATGGATAAATATGTGAAGGAGTTACTTACATCATTTAACTGTCGCCTATTGAATTCAACTGTTAGTATGTTATATTATATTTTAACATGTTATAACATACAAAAGGAGTGATGTAATGCAATCGCCAGTATTAACTATTGGAGAACGGTTAAAAGAAATACGAGCAACGAGAAATCTTACACTTGAAGATGTTTCTAAACTTACTGATGTAAGTAAGCCTATGCTTGGACAGATTGAAAGAGGACAGTCTTCACCAACGATTACAACTCTTTGGAAAATCGCAGTGGGCTTAAAAGTTCCTTTATCTTTATTATTGGAAGAGCTAGAAGATGAGTGCAATGTGGTTGATACACGGTCCAAAGACGCTATCATTGAAAATGATGGAAAAATGAGAGCATTTCCTGTTTTTCCTTTTGACCCTACCCGTAACGTTGAAATATTTTATATCGAATTTGATCCTGGATGTCACCATCCATCTGAAAGGCACCTTGATGGTGTGGAAGAATATGTTTTTGTGGTACAAGGTATGTTAGAGCTGGTAGTCAACACAAAAAAAATTGTTCTAAAAGAAAATCAAGCACTCCGCTTTCGTGCTAATGTTTTTCATTCCTATAATAATCCCTATCAAGAACCATGTGTCATTTACAACATGATTTTTTATCCAAGAACATAGGCAAGTTTCATCTATGATCTTCTAGAAAATATTTTAAAATGAGGTGTGATGATTATGGCAATTGAAAAAGTAAAAGATTTTTTTAAACAATATGGTATGGATTCTCAAATTAACGAATTTGAAGTTTCTAGTGCAACCGTGGATTTGGCTGCATCTGCATTAGGTTGTGAGCCAGAGAGAATCGCAAAAACACTTTCTTTTATGGTGAATGGACAAGCTGTTTTAGTAGTTGCTGCCGGGGATGCAAAAGTGGATAACAAAAAATTCAAAGAGTATTTCAAAACAAAAGCAAAAATGCTTTCTCCTGATGAAGCCATTGATATGGTTGGTCATGCCATTGGAGGTGTTTGTCCATTTGCTATTAAAAATGATGTTTCTGTTTATCTAGACATATCTCTAAAACGTTTTGACACAATCTATCCAGCTTGCGGGAGTAGCAATAGTGCTATTGAACTTACAATAAAACAATTAGAAAAATACTCTAGTTATTCAGAGTGGATTGATGTATGTAAAGGATGGAATGATTGATTTATAGTAGTTCTATATGGGGTAGCGCCAACATTTTGACTGTTTTATACGCTAAGTATTAGCGGACAGTTGCTTAAAGCAGGAAAAATTCGCTGTCTTTGCGCCTTAACGTCCTTAGCGTATATTTTCGTTAAAATGTTGGCGGTACCCTCAATCAACCATGAAAAGCTCTCCAGAACGAACCCTCTGTATTAATAATATCCTTGATCTGGACAAAAGGAATCGTAAACGTTGGAAACCCTGCCGCATAGGGTGCGATATCATATGGGTTAAAGTAGAGATGCAGAGCATCCGCTGTGACAAAAAACGGTTGATCCGCACTAATCCCCGTATAGGTGTCCGGAAACACATACGAGTATTGAGGATCATTTTTGATCTGATCCCCCACAATCTGGCTTAACACTTTTACGTAGTCACTATTCGGTTTAAATAAATCCTTCAGCTCATACAACTGACCATTCGTCAGATTAATGATCGCATAGATCATCGTAGGCATACCATGCGCTGCACCCGCCGGGTAGTTATAACCTGTGAGTTGCAGTTGTAGCAATTGCTGCTGATAAAACGTAATATCAAAATCACCTGTATACGTATAATCTAGCTGCTGATCCGCAGGGATCGGTTTAACCTGGGAGAGTTGCTTCAACTTGGCATTTAGCGCAATTTGCTCCGCTTGGTTCGTTAATCCCTCCACCTGCGGATAATATACGAGATAGTCCCTGTTCGGTTTGTATTTCTCTTCGCGTACACGGTACGGTGGATGAAGTGGAACGATTGTATTTTGCCGCCAGATGATCTGTCCGGCCCGATTCACATACGATAAGCGCTGGTCTACATAGGCCTTAATCAGATCTGGTGCCACGACCTCCAGCATTCCCGAACCTTCTACATGTGGATACCCAGCGGCAGGTCTTCCACTCAAATCCAGCAGATAGGTCTGTCTGCCATCCGATGCGGAAGCAAGGCCGTTTTTGTAATTGCCCACTTCGCGATATAGGAACTCCGTAAGTCTTCTGCCATTGGTATCTGCAATCGCGTATACAGAGCCAATATACGGCTGCTCCGGATTAATTGCTTGCCCCAGCGCATAACGATGCTCGCCTAGTTCGCGGATGTCATTATACGCGGGTTGAATGATAAACGATCCCTCCGTATTAATAACACCGTAGATCGATTTGTAGTCCTCTGCTGTATTAACAATCGCTTGCCCGCCGCTAAAAGGAAATGCCGATGAAAACTTGGGCTGAATGCGAATATTACCCCGTTCGTCGATGTACCCATATTTGCCCGAGGTTTCTTTTTGAAAAGCGAGCAGTCCATCCCCTAGTGGTCCCACATAGGCATATGGGTACGTTGCGAGCCGATGTCCATTGCGATTAATGAGTGCATATTCATTGTCCTTAATCTGCACAACCGCTTTGCCATCTTGAAAATCGTTCGCCGAAGCGAACTGTGCAGGTATCACCTCATTGCCCGACGCATCCAGATAACCATACCGACTCACCGATCCATCTGTCTGACCGGGGTTTGAATCGTAAAATAACGCTCGGCCATCCTTCATATTCGAGATATACGGGTATGCCCGTTTGGTCAGGACTGTACCTTGTTCATTAATCATCTTAAACCCTTGAGAATCAATGGTTATCGCCCGTTCTTCGGAAAAAGAATTGATGGAATCGTATACAGGTTGAACGACATACTGCCCCTGAAGATTAATAACGCCGGCACGACCATCCTTCACAACCACAGCCAATCCATTGGGCTGAAACTCTTGCGCGTCATCCAGTACCGGCTCAAGCCGAATGTGGCCTTGGGCATCCATATAGCCCCAACGCGTCCCACTCGTAGTTCGAACGGAGATTGGATACAACCATGTCGCTACCCGGGCATGGCTTACAGGGACCATCGCCTGCGTAATTTTCTTTTCCAGCTCTTGTAGTACCTCTCTGGAAGGATAAGCTTCCGGGAAACTGAGTGCCTTCTGAACGGAAGCAAGTGCTGCCGGATACTGGCCGGCATGGTACTGAGCATCCGCAAGGTAATACCAGTAAAAGATATAATCAGGATATTGCTGGGTTAGTTGCTCGTAATATTGCACCACTTTGGGATAATAGGTTGCATATACGTCCGGTGCAGGGACCCATTTCCCATTCTGCCATCGGATAATCTCCACACGATAGGCTTCACCTGTGTCATGTATCCAGAGTGCAATCTCCACTTTCCCATCTCGACCATGTGGACCAGGCATATCTATAATCTCTGCATAGCTATAGTATAGATCGTCAGGCGCCAGATCTTTGAGCCCGGATTCCGTCCACTCATATACGGCAAGCTTAGACCAAATAGAACCAATCCGCCAACCGATAATGAGATTGTTCCTTGCCGTTGAAGTTACAGGGGCTGCAGTCATTAAAGTCACCCCATACCCCAATCCCTTAATTAGTGCCATCTTGATCCAATGTCCTTGAACAAATTTCAGAATGAGCAAATACAGCTCACCATTCAACTGATAGACTGCAGCAATCTCCGGCATACCGTCACCGGTAAGATCTGCCGCATAGATCGCTGGATGTTGAACAGGTTTATCAATAGTGACGACCGTTGCACCAGCCGGAATATGTTGATTCACAATTTGCGTTAACAGCGGTTCGCTCATGGACATCTCAGTTTCCTCCCTTATGACCGCATTCGCCTAATGGTATGCGTCATAAATCGGGATATGACATGTAATTCATTTTATATAAGTTGAACTAAAGAATATTCATGCTTACCACTCTGATGACAGAACAAACTTCCGATCGCACTTATCCACCGATTTTTAATTCACTTTTTAATTATTCATCTTGTAAAGTTACTCTCTCCCCATTGATTAGCAGGTAGCTCACATCATTCACCGGAATGGTCTTAGGGGATATCCACTTAATGATATCCTGATCCAGCTGGAGGAAACCGGATGCGCCAGACAACTTTGTACCATCCTTCAGGTGAACTTCAATACTCAAGTCCTCCACCCGAATCTTGCTCAGTGCCTCACCTCTAAGCGTGACGCCAACCGAGGAAAGAGTTACATTTGCCTGTAAGCCTCCTCTTGCATCAAGCTGAATGTTTCCCGTTTTACTCAAAGTATTTTGACTCAAGTTAAAGGTCGTTTTCCAATTCCCTTGTATAACTTCACTAATACTCGTAAAGCTGCCTTGAAGTCTCAGTTTATCTAATTCGTTAACAGCGGACAGATCATACACAAACTCCTCATAATCTCCTCCATACCCGACCCCATCTTTCATATAATGTCCATAGCTAACGGAATATTCAGGTATATCGAGTTTTTGACCTTGCTCATCCGTGAAGTAGAAATATCCATGATTATACTCGCCTATCTCATTATTCGGATTAATCTGAATGTGTAACTTGCCCTCCACAAAACCTATATTGGAAATATGCATCCAATCAATACCCTCAACAGGGATATTCGTTACATCCTGATGCAATACCGGAATTGGATCGGTTTCCAATTGAATATCGGTTTTACCTCCCAAGCCACTTATACGATCTTGATCCAGGATTTCATAACTATTGTTTTGCTTTTCTTGTAACACCTGCTTCCAGTCCACTTGTACGTTGTAACCATCTTGTCGAGATGCACCCGACATCAGCGTATTGATCTGAACGGTAATCCGATTTTTACTGACTTTTCCTTGAATGAGGAATCGGACAATAGCCGTTTTGTTAGCATCATCATAATGAACAATCTGAGCGTTGTTTGCATTACCTCCGGTTACCCTGTAATCATATACGTCCAGTGTATCGTCAATGCGATGACCCGTCAGATCCGATAATGAAACATAGATTTCCGTTGTATCTCCGTCCCTGACAGCACCTATAACCTCCATTCGAATCCCTTGATCTTCACTCACCTGATGAACAGGCTGAAGAATGCCAATCCGATCTGCACCTAGAAAATGAAGAATAGAAGGCAGGTCAATGATGCCCACCGATGCAGCTGCACCTGTAACAAGACATAACGATAACGCAGCGGTTACAGGAATATAGATGGCTTTGCGATACTTTCTTCTCCTATTCATGGACTTCTTGGTCTGTGCGGATGGATATAATATAGGTGGATAAAATGATGAATCTGATCTCGTAACGGTTGGTGGTTCATTCATCGCCAATTTATCATAGAACAACTTTTTAATATTAAAGAGGTTCTGCTCAGTGAATTCTTTCTCGGATTTTCGCATTTGATCGCCTCCTTTATTTCCTGTTCATCCACCATGTCCTCAATCGTTGCCTGGAGCGATAAAGCTTGTTATGGACTTGCCTAACGTGTAGGGACAATGCTTCCGATATCTCATGGGGTCTCTGTCCTTCGTAAAACCGACGTTTCATAATCTCCCGTTCCGGTTCTGGAAAAGATTCAATCATTTGATTAAGTTCCGTATATGTCTCTTTACTGATCATCTGAACCAACAAATCATCCGTTTGCACCGAATGAATCTCCTCTTCATATGTAAGCTCAGTTCTTCGATTAAGTTTCCGGTAGCGATCAATCGCTTTATGTTTTGTGATTGTTGCAAGGTAATTTTTCAAGCTGCTTCGCCCAGATTGGAATGCATCCGGATTCTGCCAAAAAGCAAAAAATGTATCTGCTACACATTCTTCAATCTCTTCAACCGATGCATGATGTAGGATGGAATGAGCAATCTTCCATAACAAACCTGCGTAGTGGTTCATCACCCATTCCATGGCCTCAGGATCACGATTCGCTACTGCCTTCCGTATTTGTTCTTCTTCCACGATTACATGCACCCTCCCTTCCATGCTCATATGATCACGAGTGCTCGTGTTGATCCGTGCTTCCTACCTATATTCGTTTGGCAAATGACTTTTACTTACTCCTCGATAAAAAAAAGATTTGCAGTGACCCTGTGGTCTTCTGCAAATCTTCTTATATTCTATAATACATCTTATTTATTACATCATATCGCTTCATGTGCCTTCGCTTGGAATACTAACCAATATTACGCCTCTTCTTGCACACTCAATTGCACATATTGGGTGAGACGACAATACTGAAATAACAGCAACTCTTCATTACCTTGTCCAAGAGCCACGCTACGCCCTTCCTTGATGAGTTGATTCAACAACTCATGCAAGAAAGTCATCTGCAACCGCGAGGATTCCGCTGCGAGCTGCTCAAGTACCTCAATATCCCGAATCGTAAACTGAGATAACCCACGCAGCAGCAACTCTTCCGACCAGCCGTTAATTCTCTGCATAAACTGATTATATTCTTCCAAGTCTGCCCATCCTCCCATTACCGATATCCAGTTTTAGACTGAGCACCGTTTGACCCTTCAGGAAACTAATTGGGCTAATCCGTTTTGGTTCCACACGAACAAAGGCATAGAAGTGTTCAAGTGATTGAGCACCATATCCTGACTCCAGTCTTTGGATCATTGTTTGCCAATCAGTTGAATACGGGAGAGTAAGTGCCAAACGTTCTCCTTCGGCACTCTCAACCGTCAGGACAAGATCCTGCGTTTGTTTGACAAAGCTATGGTCCACGATTCGAGCAACTTTGATCACAGCCAATCGTTCTTTGGGAGCAGCAAACAAGTCGAATGTTCGCGATTCCTCTTCAAGTACAGACGTTACGTCTTGCATGGTTTTGCCCAGGTTCAACGTTTCCACACCCGTTCGTGGCAAAATCGCAAGCTTGGCACCTTCCCCGGAAGAGATCCGGCGTTCTTCATTCACTTTAACTGAATGGAATTGAACTTCTTCACCGACGAACTGGCGAAAGGTCAGATTAGGCAGCCATGGTGTGAATGCACCATAATGCTCTGTATATGAGAACTGCTGATCATCGTAATATACAGCACGTACATCGCTATAGGTGTAGATTTCCTCATCATCGAAACAATAGAAATAATAGGTGATTCCACGGAAACCGGATCGTGTCTCCCACGCATCAGCTCCCAGTCCATACAGGTGAAGTGAAGGAACCGTAAAGTATTTACTTCGAAAACTGCCAATGAGCTGACTCTGCTGAATGACAGATACCTTTTCTTCTTCAAGAACCTGGAGTGCAAGATACAGCTTGCTCACCCGATCCAACATGGATTGCATGGAGAATCGTATATGTCTGTTGAAAAACAACTGTAGTTCCCCTTGAATCCCTCGTAAACTGCGTTCTATGTCAGGCAGGTTGCCACTATGAGCTGCAATTGCCAAAGTCTCCAGTTGTGCCATAAAGGACTGAGGAAGGCGGGCCAGTCCCGTCTTCAACAATCCTGCCAGCATAATCCGACATTCCTGCACTGTCTGAAGAGAGAACTTGGCTTCGTATACCCGTCCACTTAATGCATCCCTATCATCTAGGCCTTTTAGGTTCCGATACCGTAACAACGCTTCAAGCTTGGCCATTTTCCCAGCAGTCTGTTGCACCTTACATAGTGCTTTTGCAAGGTTCGGTTCCTCAGTAAAAGACACCTCGATATTCTGGGTGGTCAGATGAACCGTAAGAAGTGAATCTTCAATGATCTTAATTTCCTCTGGGTATCTCAGTCGGAAAACAACTTCCTCAATCATGGAAGAACTATACGATTTAATTAACACGGTAAGATCAGACTCCGTCATCCAGCGGAAGCGAGACTCGATCTCACGTGACACCGTATGCGGAATTTCGCTTGGATCGTCCACATTTGATACTAAGTTTGATGCTGATTCTGTTACTGATACGTCTTTGGGTACGTCCAACGGATCATTATCCGATATCCCTGAGTCCTTATCCAGCGCATGCTTCTCGTCTGCATTCATTGAATCCTCTGCCGTATATTCCCGTTGATCATACAGAATTGCAATCAGCACATGCTTGCAGATATGATCGGCCGGGCAGGAGCATTCCCAATGATCCAGCGTATTTTCAAGCGTACATTGGGTCCCGTCACTGAGCTGACAACTCACAGATGATTCATTCCATGTGTACGTCACACTTACACCATTGTCCAACTCCTTCAAAGACCTTTTGTACAACCCCTTGTTGGCATACCGAATCAAATAATCCTCCGTACACAGCTTCGAAAAAATCCGGAATTTCTCCTTGAATCCACTCACGTCATCAACGCCCCGTTGCTCTCAGAATGTCGTAGATCGTTTCACTGAACACGCGACCTGGAACGTTGCCTATAGCAATGGGTTTGTTGTCACCATAGTAATAATATTGCTTGTTATTCGGTTTGAAGAAATGAAGGGATTCCAGGGTAATGTCATCCAATCCCTCGTAATACGTGATACTCGTACCACTGAATTGCAATTCCGCAACAAGATCTCCGTACTCTTTATAAAATTCATGATACCAGCCGCCGTCCTGAGCCGGTCCTTTGATCCAACCGTATTTCTCCAGTGCTTTGGGGAAAGCCGTTGGTGAAAAGTCAGACTCGGGCAGATGATCGTATTCATTCTTCGTCTTGTCCTCATCTTCTGGCTGGTGGATCTCACGATTCAATTGCTCAAATGGCTGCTTGATCTCGTAATCCTCCAACTGTGTTGTCCAACCTTCAAGCGTCGCCTGATCCAATTCCAGCGGGTGTATAAGTCCCACCTGCGCACCCGAAGGCAGATCAACCTCATCTTCATCCACAGAATTGAAGGTGCCATCCTCCATATAACGGAACGTGCTGATCAGAGCGCCATCCTCATACGTTCCCCAGATCAGACCAACAGCAAATTTCTGCATGATTACATTTTGTACAAACAATACTTTCCACTCATCGGCAGACCACAGACGTTGCTTGGACAATGACTCTTCCAGACGCTGCGCCTGAATGTTAACCATGGATTTGAGATCTTTTTTCAGCTGTGTGAAACGTGCCTTGGACTGCGCTGCCAAATCGGGATCATCTTTCTGTGCAGGAGCAGGCAGACTCTTCACGGATTTGCCCGTTTCTTCATTGAGTACAACGACTTGCAAGTCTCCATTTACCTTAATCAGGAAGGAACGTTCTCCGTAACTCAGCTGCATGGTTCCTTTTTCATCAAAACCAAGCGTAGTGACTAACCGATCCTCCAGTTGTTCCGAGGTAAGTCCCATATTATCGGCGGCAAGCTGCAACGCTTCTTCAGCAGCACCTTTCACCTGACGGTTTTTCACGCCACGTTTGATCTTGTCAATCGCCATTAGAGCAGATGGATCTTTCAGATAAGCGAGCACTTTTACAGCATCTGCTGCAATCGCGCCGCGGCTGTTTTCTGTCCATTCCTTAATTTGCGGAGCCAGAATATTCACAATCTGAATATCGCCAAAAAGTGCTGAAACATACATCACCCACTTTTCTTTCGCGGGGGCACCTTCTTGAATCCAGACCTGAATCAATTCACTTGCAAAACGAGCGAGCGATGCCTCACTTACGTAATCCCGTAATTCATTCAACCGTTCATTAGGACCGGATGTATGATCCAATGATTGGACCAAAGCATACTGTTTAATCCGGTCATCTAAAGGCTGATTGTCTTCAATACGTATCAGTGAAGGGAGATCTTTCAAGGACAACCAGCTCAGTCTCGACAACTTTTTGGCATCCGCCTGATCAGCGAGTGCAGCATGGGCATACTCTGGACTTAAATCTGCGGTATCCAGCAGAATTTGGATCAAGCTCTTCCACTCATCGGACTTCTCTTTCTTCAAAAGCTCACCATACAGCTCCTTGCTGTTTTCCAGACTGCGGATTGCGGTCAAAGCCATCTCTTTGATCGCCACTTTTTTCTCCGAGAGGTATACGAGCGTATACAAGTCCTGATCAGGAATTCGGTTGAATTCCGCTAACGCTACGCCATTGGCCTTCTTGGACGAATCCTGCAATCCGGCACGAATCGCTTCGGCCAATATTTTCTTCGATAACTCATCACGCTGTTCAAAGGTTATCTCCAGAATTAAAATGCGCGTATCCGTTGGCAGTTTCTTGTACTGTGTCAGTGCATAGTCCAGATTCTGCTGAATGATTCGGCGGTATTCGTCATGCGGCATGGATTTGTATCTATAGTCGGTCATGCCATTGAGTGAGATCAGGCTGGTTAGCAATTTCTCACGTTGCACCTCAGGATCTTGCCCATAACGTTGAAGCAGCTGCTCTCCACTAAACGCGTATGAATTGTACATGTCCGAGATAATATCCAGTGTCCAATCAGGATGAGTGGTCAGAATTGCGAACCTGCGCATCGCCTCCGAGTCCAAGGGCAGAAAACTAATACTAATGAGGTTGTGAACACGCTTCTTATCCCGATTCAGTTGATTAAACAACCCACGACTATTCGGGTCCTCCCAATATTCCTCAAGGGTGTTTTCCCCACTTAAGTATCTTGCAATCGCAAGTCCTTGACGTCCCCCGTCCAAAGGATGCCGAAGAGCGTTAAATACCGCTTGCTCCAGTGAGCCCTCCGCATTAGGCAATGTCAATCCTTGATCCTCCATGAATTTCTGAATGCAGAGTTTCAGGAATGGCGGTTTTATAATCTCGTATGCTCGAATCGCTTGTTCAGGACGATTCGCGATCGCGGATTGTAACATGTTCCAAGATACCGTGTACGAATTAAGCTCGTCCCGCAACATTTCAACCAACTGATAAGGCTCATCCAGAGGCACAAGTCCAGCAAGCAGATCATTTGGACTTTTTGCTCTAGGGTCCATACTCAGCAAGTAACGGCGAACTTCAAGTGGATAAATCTCATGTAATTGATGTATTGTGTGAAGCAAAACATGCCCAATCTCACTATTTGTATCAAGGAACCGTTGTTTACCTCCACTAATGTTAATCAGGTACAACAAGGCACCACTCACCAGTACCATCGTTTGATGGAATACGGTGTTTGAACATTGCTCTTTTGAAGAGAAAGACGTATTGGGATACAGCTCAGCTATGAGCCGACTGCGCTTTTCTTTGAGGAATTCATCCTTCAATTCTTGGGATGATCCGTTATGCTTTCCTTGAATATTACTGACCACTACAGGTTCAATCAACGTATGTAGCTCGTCCCGCAACTTATCTGGATCATTAGCCATCACATGTTGAAACAATACGGGTAACGATTGAGCAGAAGATTGAACCTCTGCAAGATGAGAAGCCGTGTCACTGAGTCTTGAATATAGTTGTAGCAGCATTAACGCATTGATTACATCTCGATAATCCCCCTGGGTGTCAGCCTTTTTGGAATCAAAAAGCCACTGGGCACGCTTTAATTTGCTCTTTAATTCAGCCGAAATTTCGTTCTCGCCCGCAAACTGTTTGATCTTCTCCAACCGGGACAACAACCCACCCATGCGATCAGCGCTTTTGCTCTTCCCGCTCAATCCGTAGACTTCTGAATCATTTCCCATACAGACAGTAAAAGCATCCGTTCTCCATGAACTTCTTTTGGAATAATTGGATTCCAGATATATCACAATAGCCCCGGCACGGTAAAAGATATCTCCATCGTCTTTTTTAGCGAGCTTCATGAGCAGATCAATCGTTTGATACACATAATGACTCGAATTTCCCATCATATCCGGGAACTTGTCTGTCGTTCCCAAGACATAATCAATAATTTCGGAGCTTCGATCAGTTTTTAATGAGTACTCGTTTGAACAGGTTACTGCGAATTTCTCCACCAAAGTTTCAACTGCGCGGTCTGCTGTAAGCATTACACATTCCTCCTTGAATTTAAGTGATGATCTCGCCAATCCAATCCGCGAGTTCGTTAGGCGTAATTGCTGCTACATGTGCCCCCATATTGGTTAATGTCTGTGCGGCATGTTTGTTATAGACTGAATCCCCGTTAAAATCGAGCGCGGTGAGAACCAGCAATTTGCATCCTGCATCGATGATATCTTTACAGGCTTTGTACATCTGCGCGATCGGGTACCCTTCCTCCAGATCACTGACCAGAATAAAGATGGTTTTGCCTGGATTATCGATTAACGTCTCGCCATATCGCAACGCTTTGGTAATATGTGTCCCCCCACCGAGCTGTACATTCATGAGCACGTCTACGGGGTCTTCCAGTCTGTCGCTCAGATCAACAACCTGCGTATCAAATATGAATAATTTCGTGCGCAACGCATTCAAGCGATAGAAGATGCTGGCCATCACCGAACTGTAGATGACTGAATCCAGCATACTGCCACTTTCGTCTACACCAATGATGATGTTCCACTTGTTATGGGGCTGTATATTCCCGTCGAAATACAGACGATCAATCACAAACCTGCGCTTGTTTTTATCGTAATTCTTCAAATTCTTGGTGATGGTTCGCTTGAAATTCAGATTGCGCAAGGATCGTACTGAACTCGAGGTATAGCGACTGCGCTTGCCCATGATACTCGCTCGGGTCTGAGATTCCAGCTTACTGCGCAGCTCTTCAACCACGGTTCGCACGATCTCCTTGGCGCTCTTTAACACCTCACCTTTCATCCGTCCTTTGAACTGCATAATGTTCTTGAGCAGATTCATGTTGGGTTCAAGGGATTCAAGCAACTTTTTGTCTGTTAACAATTCTGTCAGCCCATAGCGGTCAAGCGCCTGTTTTTCCAATATTTCTACCGTTGTTTTGGGGAATAGGTCCCTGACTTTGTGCAGCCATTTTGGTACAGTCAGATTAGATGCACCGCGTCCTCCCTCTTTTCGGTAACCTTGTTCTTCACCGTATTCACGGTTATACAGATACCCCAGAATCTCATCGATTTCCGTATATTGAAATTCAGCCGAAGTATATTGGTCTGTATTGCACAACCCTTCTTCAGCCGATTCACCAAGAATCAGACGCCATCGATTCAAGGTTTCAGCAGAAGGTTGAACCCCTCGGTTGCTTCCATCCGGATTCGAACTTTCACTGATATCTCTGGTTTCGCCCGTTCGCCGATTCGCTTCATTCATATTAGCTTCCATGTGGCAAACTCCTTTCGAAGCGCTTCGTCCCATGCTTTGGACTGGATCAGCATCTGCTCATCAACCGCAGGCCTTAACATCTCCTCTGGTTCAACCTGATGCAGACTCGCCACCCGCTCCGCAATCAAGCCCGTCTCCATTGGTGTAAAATAGGTGAATGCCAGCCTTAATTCCGGTACCATACTGATGAAGTCGTCGTAGGATAACTGTTCAATCAAATAATTCAACTCGGACAACAGCTGATCTTCATATAAAAAAGCGTCACGTGCTACAGTGAATACTCCCTGTAAAAAAAGTGCCGTTTGACGAGTCTGATCCGGTGTACCATGGATATACCCGCGAGCACGATCAACAATCTCATCCCTTGGCCTGTCACCGAGCCCTGAGGAAATAGCCACACACACACCCTCCAGCTGAGCCGGAAGCTGGTGATCAGATAGAAGCTCATTCAGATGTATTCGGAATGTCTCATCCTGAAAATACTCCTCCGATGACTCTGCGAGCATGGCTAGCAGCTTCAATCCCTGTATAATGGCTTCATGTTCATCCGGATTGGCTCTGGAGAGCTGAAGCAACTTGTCCACGGCGTTCCTATAAGCTTCGGATACCAGTTCAGGGAGATGTTGCTCGTCAGATAATCCCAGTAACCTGCGGTGTTGATGAATTCGATTCAAGACATGCAGGCTGTTACATAAGGATAGGAAATTCCCGTCGGTCCTCAGCGCCGAGCGCACCTGTTCATAGAGTTTCATCGCAGTGTCCTGAAGCCCCATGAGTAACGCTTGAAGCATGAGTCGGGCAAGTTCACCGCTATGATGATCCGGTATTTCTTGCATCTGTTCTTCCATTTTGCGTGTAGCCGCTCCAGCAAGCGTTCCGCCATAAAGAGAGTTTTCTATCAATCTGGCTTCAATGCGGGATGAGTACATATAAACCCAGGTTTCGCGCACAAGATTCATATCACGCTCTGCGATCCAGTCCGGTCCCGATTGCCGTTTCGCAAATTCCGGAACCAGATAGGTGATGCATTGAATCAATTGGCTTATCTGACGATGCTCCGGTTTTGCATATAGATCCAGCACTTTCTTGTGTTGACCTGTTGTACGAATCTGCAGTTTGTACTCTGTACAATGCGCCTTGAAGTCCTCCACGATGGGAATACTGAATGAATTGGGAGCCACGCTTCCAATGACGTCTCCAGTCAATAACTGCTGCAGCTCTTGCAGCGGTTTATCGGTCGCCAAGGTAAGCTCCCCCTTCACAAAGGAAGAGAGTGCTGCATCCATCAACTCATAGACGCCGCCTTCCCTTTTACCCCGAAGCCCGGCAAGACCTTGAATCATGCTGTACGCCTCAATCGCATCACTCGTTGATACATGTTCGTGACCATCCCTTAATTGGCGCATCAGCCGGGATAACAAGTCCAGAGCCGTTAGATTATACGGTGTACTCTTTTTGCGAAGCAGCTGGTTCCAGATCTGATCGTAATAATTTACATAAGGCATGCCGCTCGCATATCCATTGAGCCGATCCGCTTCAGCAAAGGTATAGACCATCGGGTACATTTGTTGGTGAACCGTGTCTGGATTAACCGCACTTTGTTGAGACGTTCCTGGTTTACCTTGTCCCTCCAAACGTCGGTCTGTATGCCGTTTATCCATTTCTGGCTGTTCCAATTCCGATTCATGTTTCTCTGACATCAACAGTCCATACGTATGAAATCCACCGGTAATGACAAGCACACGGTCATGCTCCCGCACCGCTTGATTAATATGTTGCTTCATATATGCTTCTCTTGCCAGATCACCTGAAGACTGTAATCGTTCCGTGGAATAACACATTCGGGATAAGGTACAATACGTGAATACATCCTTCACGAATTCCTCAGTAGACTTCTCCAGGCCACCGATCTCAAACACCTTTTCCCACAATTCATCAAAACTGCGGCAGTTTGTTTTTTGACACAAACGGTTAATGAAGTCAGAGCCCGCAAGCAAGGTTTCGTCCTGAATGGAGATCTCCTTTTGTTCTGTCTGGCCGGATTTGGATGCACGAGTGGAGAAGTGTTGATAGTCCAAATCAATAAACTTCGCCGGAATGTTCAGGCGTTTTGCTTCTTTCAAAGCTACATATTCAGGTGAATACCGAAGCATCGGATAATAGCAGGCTTCTCTCTCCAATTCACTCTCATAGGTATAGTACAGACTGACAGGAGGTAAGGTTGCCTCATCACTCAGCACCGAAATTAATGGATTACCGCTCTCCGGTCCTTCAATCAAAATGATATCTGGCTTGTACTCCTCAATTAATCGTAACAAGTGATACGAACATGCAGGGCTATGGTGTCTAATAGGATAATAGACCGTATGATTACTCAGGTTATATACCTGGGATTCGAACAAGGATTGTAACTGCTCAACATCAGGGTCCAGTACCGCTGTTAACCGATCCATTTTCTCTCCTCATAATAGTCCTTCCACATTCCCTCTTCTCTGGAACGCTCTTTTACGACCTTAGAGAAATAGGTTTTGAGAATGGACAGATCCTTGTCGTTTTCCTTTGCAATGGTCCCCAGCATGTTCTGCACCAACCGATCCAGCGCAATAGCCTTATCTTCGTAATAATAGGAAGTCATCGCACTCTGGACATAGACAGACACCGCTTCCGCCGTACTCATGGATGCTTGAGGGGTGTCAAGTTTGTAGCCTTCCCGTGTCATGCCGGTGCGCAGTTCCATGAATGTTGTAGCCAGCAATTCAACCACATCCGGGTTAATGTCAATATCAATTCCACTATGTAATAACAGGCTTCGTGCCTGGGATTCAATAATTTTGGCTTCCATCTTCACGTTATGAATGGGCTTGATTGTTTCGAAATTGAACCGGCGTTTCAATGCACCACTCATTTCGTTAACACCTTTATCGCGAATATTGGCTGTAGCAATGACGTTAAATCCCGGTTGGGCAAACAGCACACCGCCATCCAGTTCCGGGATGCTCATGACCTTGTCACTGAGAATACTGATCAGACTATCCTGCGCTTCAGCTGGACAACGTGTAATCTCTTCAAAACGGGTAAGAATTCCTTTCTTCATGCCGTTATATAACGGTGATGGCACAAGCGCAGCTTCCGAAGGGCCTTTATCAAGCAGCATGGCGTAATTCCATGAGTACTTGATCATGTCTTCCGTCGTGCCTGCTGTACCTTGAATCGTGTTTAGACTGGTACCGGAGATCGCTGCGGTCAGCAGTTCGCTAAGCATGGTCTTGGCTGTCCCGGGTTCTCCCACGAGCATTAATCCTCGATTGCCTGCCAGAGTAACCACGGCACGTTCAATTAACACGTCATTGCCATAGAATTTGCGGGTAATCGTGATCTCTTCTCCATTTAATAACGCAGGCTTATCCCTGCCTATAATAAAATCGCGCACATAGGCGGGAGATAACAGCCAGTTCGGGGGACGTTTCCCCTGATCTTCCTCTCGCAGCGCACGTAATTCAACCTCGTATAATGTCTCGGCGGGTGGTTTAAGCATCTCCATCGTCAAGGTGTCTCCTCTCACGTAAACAGATCGTATGTTCTTATTCCTATCATTTTATCACAGCCCTCGAACAACTACCCGGTAAAACGATAAAAATGGTTGAAACGTCCTTCTTATCAGCACTCTTCCTAAGTCCATGGACATAGCCTCTAGCACAAATATGAAGGTGAATTATCCTTACAACCGTGCCTAAACACTGTTTTCGGCTCCGAATCAGCATGCTTATTACCCATGCAAACGCATTGTAGGCCATATGACCTTAGGATTCATTACACTTTCGATCATGTGTTTCAACCAAATGAAGCCCATTATTACAAAGAAGACACAGGCCATCAGCAGCTTGTGTCTTCTTATATGTTCAAATTTCACCCAATATCTATGAATTTTGATCGAAACGAACCACTCTCTCAGAATTCCCTACTTACATTCTACGCCCGCATGAAGCGGAATACAGCTCGTACCACTCATAACGGGTAAGCTCAATATTTATTGCATCACGACAGGCCAGAATACGTTCTGGTCGAATCGAACCAATGACAGGTTGTATCCCTGCTGGATGCTTCATTAACCAAGCCAGTACAATAGACTCCGGTGTAACTCCACGCTCCTTAGCCATTCGATCAACCAATTGAGCCGTATGCTCAATTTCAGGACGCTGTCCCTCAACTACCCTGCCAGTAAAACGCCCCTGAGCAAGGGGACCCCAAGCTTGCAGTTGAATATGCTCTGCCTGACAATATTCCATCGTGCCATAGGGAAACACGTTATCTCTAGCTTGGGATCGATTCACCGTAACACCAGCTTCTACGAATCCGATTTTGTCCAGACTCATCTCCAGCTGGTTCACAATCAGAGGCACATTACTGTGGAGCTGAAGGAGGCGAATCTGTTCCGAACCCATGTTGGACACACCAAAATGGCGCACTTTACCGGAATGATGCAGCTCAGCCAGTGCTTCTCCAATCTCTTGCGGATGGGCGAGCGGATCAGGACGGTGTAACAGCAAAATATCCAGATAATCGATGCCGAGCCGTTCCAGGATACCGTCCACACTCGCCAGAATATGTGCACCTGAGGTGTCATAACGCTGCGGTCCTTCATCATCACCCACAAGACGTATACCACACTTCGACTGTATAATGATCTGTTCACGCAAGCCGGGAGTTTCGGATAAAACTCGCCCCAAGACATGCTCTGCCTTACCACGTGTGTAAATATCCGCCAGATCAAAGTGGTTAATGCCTATTTCGAGAGCTGCTTCTACCGCTCGATGACCTTCTACGACAAGATCTGAAGTAATGGGGAGCCCATCCCATTCACCCCCAAACCGCATACAGCCAAGAACCATTCGACTTGCCGGAATCTGGTGGTGATGCAAAGGAAGTTGTGCGTAAGACATGTCAGCGTTCACCTCATTTTCATTTTTACCAAGCATAATAATCGATTCTCTCTACCATGTCTTCTTCCATCTTCCTCTATTTTCCTGCTCTATCATCCATATGAAGAAAAAACAAGGTTTCAAAAGCTTGTGTATTGAATATATAGAGGGTGCAGGTATTATGCAGGAATATGAGAGGAGATATTACATTTGAACCCGAATGAACCCAACGAGTCCTCAAAGCCAGCGTTTTTCACGAAAGAATTCACGCATAACCCTTACCCGGTGTATGAAAAGTTAAGAAAAGATGAGCCCGTTTTCAGAGTCATGTTTCCTCATGGGGAATTCGGCTGGATTATTACCCGATACGAGGATGCAGTCCAGATTCTGAAAGATCCTCGATTCAGCAAAGACATGGTCCGACGTTACGGCGCTGACAATCAAAGCATCTTCTCGAATAATATGTTGTTCTCCGATCCGCCAGATCATAGACGTCTTCGGGGACTTGTGCAGAAAGCATTCACACCCAAACTGGTCGCAGACATGCGAAGCCATATTCGGGACATTGCTGATGAACTGCTGGACAACCTCCCGTCACAGGAAAAAATGAATCTGATCGATGACTTTGCCTTCCCGCTGCCTATCATTGTCATTAGTGAAATTCTGGGAGTACCTCTTGAGGATCGTGACAAATTCCGCTTGTGGTCCAATACGGTAATCGATGCTTCCACAGCCGAGAGCGCCGAGCTGTTTGAGCAGCATGCAAGGGAGTTTACGGATTACCTTACGGCCTGGTTTGCAAAAGTTCGCCGAGATCCCGGCACTGATCTGATCAGCCAGCTTGTCATTGCAGAAGAATCCGGGCAGCACTTAACTGAACAAGAACTGCTTGGCGTGGTCTCCTTATTAATCATTGCCGGTCATGAAACAACTGTTAATCTCATCGGCAATGGGATTCTCGCCCTGCTGGAGCATCCAGAGCAACGCGAACTGCTCATCAAGCAGCCCGAGCTTATTCACAATGCCATTGAAGAGATGCTTCGTTATAACGGGCCTTTGGAGTTCAGCACATCTCGCTGGGCTCTGGAAGATATTGAATTCCGTGGAGAGCATATCGCTCAAGGTGAACTTGTCATTGTTGCGCTTGGTTCCGCCAACCGGGACGAACAGCAGTTTAAGGATGCTGATATCTTCGACATTACCCGCGAAAAAAGTTCGCATCTGGCTTTTGGCAAAGGCATTCATCTCTGCCTGGGAGCACCGCTTGCTCGTCTGGAAGGTGAGATTGCAGTCAGCACACTTCTGAATCGTTTTCCAAATATACAGCTTCAGGCAGATGTGAATGAACTGGAATGGAGACCTGGCATGATTGTTCGTGGTGTCAAGGAAATCCCGGTTCAACTTAAATAATAGCTAAATATGAATAAATGAAAGCGAGGCACATGACATCATGGAAATGAACACCTTGGTATGGATCGTTCTGCTGCTTCTGATCCTTGTGTTACTGGTCAGAGTCACCAGTCTGCAACGCCAATTAAATGAATTGAAAAGTGATGTGGAGCGTCTGGAGAACGGTTCAACAGTCAGCGCCCGCTCTGACTTCAATTACACATTGTCGCCGAAGGAAACATCTCACACAAGCCAACCAGCCCAATCGGATCTGGATCAGGAACTGCTTACACTTATACAACAAGGGAAAAAAATTATGGCGATCAAACGACTGCGTGAAGCCCGAGGTCTTTCGTTGAAGGAAGCCAAAGACTATGTTGATTCCCTAGATCGGTAATATACAACTCACATAACTCTCCGGGGAAGTTACTCCAGACTTTCGGTTGTTAACACAGACGCAGTAGAAAGTGTGGAATCTTCACCGAGAGTTTACTTTTCTAACGACATATGCTACTGTTATTTCTATATTACTAGAAATAAGAAATAAAGACGAAAGGACGGATCATGATGCAATCAAACTCGAATGAGATTGAACAAGTCGTCAAAATTCATAAAGCGCTGGGCGAGCAAACACGCTACAAAATCATTCAGATTTTATCGAGCGAAAGCAACCTGTGTCCCGCCGATCTGGAGAGCCGCCTTGTTACGGTTGCCCTATCGACTCTGTCTCATCATTTGAAACAGCTATCCGATTGTGGCCTGCTTACATCGCAGAAGAAAGGTACGTATATCTACTACAGCCTAAACACGGAGACTGCACAAAAGTTTGTTCCCTATCTGCTAAATAAATAAAAAATTTGAGTTATATTTCTATATAATTAGAAATATCGAAACAGTACCTCAACATTTATTAGTAGCACTAGGTCACCTAAGTTTACGCTTATACCAATATTCATTGTCAGGTTGTAACATTACCATTCGCGCAGATAGGGTGCATTCAGAGCATTCATGTCTTGTTCTATCGTCTTTATTTCTATATTTCTAAAAATATAATAATTACAATTAGAAAGAGGTTATGTTTCCATGTCTTCTTCTACGCTCAAAATCTATGTTCTTGCCTTGGTCAGCTTCCTTGTAGGAACGTCCGAATATGTCATTGCCGGCATTTTGGATCGCATTGCAGATACCATGAATATCTCTTTAATCGCTGCCGGACAGCTCATTACGATTTTTTCACTCGTATATGCGCTAGGTACACCTGTCATTATTGCACTGACTTCGCGCTGGGACCGTCGCAAGCTGTTGCTATACTTCCTCGGTCTATTCGTTTTGGCTAATGTTCTTGCCTATCTGTTGCCGGGTTATGGACTGTTCGTCGCAGCACGCGTGTTGATGGCTTTAGGGGCGGGCGTTGTTGTTGTCACGGCATTAACGGTTGCTTCCCAAATAGCGGCTGAGGGCAAACAAGCTAGTGCAATCGCCACAGTAATCACTGGATTTACGGCTTCTTTAATTGTTGGCGTTCCGCTCGGAAGGCTTGTGGCTGCATCTTGGGATTGGAAGCTCGTTTTTGCCGGTATCGCCGTTCTTGGCATTCTCGCCATGCTGGTGATCGCGGCCGCCATTCCGCCTTCCAAAGCAGAAGCGCCTGTTCCGCTGAAGAATCAACTCTCTTTGCTCAAACAGCCACGAATTGTACTGGCACTGCTGGTGACCTTTTTCTGGTTAGGTGGTTATTCCATTGCTTACACGTATATCTCACCTTATCTCGTAACCGTTGCAGGAATGAGCGAAGCACTACTCAGTTCAGCTTTACTCGCATTTGGTATTGCTAGTCTGATCGGTTCAAAAGTAGGAGGATTCGGTGCTGACAGATGGGGTGTCAAACGAACGTTGATCACAGGCATGACACTGCATATAATGAGTCTGGTCCTGCTGAATATAACGGCAAGCTCTCATCTCGCTGTCTTGCTTGTTCTGATTTTGTGGTCTTTTGCCGCGTGGTCCTCGGGTCCAACTCAGCAGTATAACCTCGTGACTATGGCTCCCGAATCCTCAGGTATTATGCTTAGTCTGAATAGTTCGGTCATGCAATTAGCTATGGCCGCCGGAGCAGGGATTGGTGGCATCGCAGTAAGCAGCGTCTCATTGTCATCCATCACCTGGATTGGGGCTGTCGGGGTCGTTATTGCCGTTATCATCGTCATAAGTTCGTACCGTTCAGCATCTACGAAAAGTAAACAAACCAATGCATCACACAACGTTGCCTGATATGGATTCGCAGTACTATGCGTAGTATAAAAGAGAAATTAAAAAGAGAGGCTCTGTACGCATACAGTGACCTCTCTTTAAACATTTTAACAGCTATTTTATTGCCGATAAGCTGAACTCTTATTGGGCCGTAACTGCACCATCGATCGGATATACTGCACCATTAATATACGGCGCTTCATCTCCAAGCAGGAAGGAAACCAGGTTAGCGATCTCTTCCGGTCTGCCAAGGCGTCCAGATGGAATGCTATCAACGGTTGCCTTGAACACTTCAGGGTTGTCTTTACCAAACTGAACAACCATCGGCGTCTCAATTGTACCTGGAGCAATCGCATTTACACGAATGTTGTCCTTGCCATATTCAATTGCAGCTGTTCGGGTCAAACCCACCACGCCATGTTTGGTTGCTGCGTAAGGTGCAACCGCGGGTACACCGACAATACCGGCTGTGGAGGCTGTATTCAGAATGGAACCTCCACCTGTTTTGAGCATTTCAGTAATTACATACTTCAACCCGTAGAATACACTTCTCAGGTTAATATCAATAATCTGGTCAAACTGCTCAATCGTATGTTCAATCAGCTTGATCCCAGGACCTGCAATCCCTGCATTATTAAAGAACATGTCGATTCGTCCGAACTCTTCGACTGCTTTTTTCACATAATTCTCAACTTCAGGTGCTTTACTCACATCTGCTTGTACAAAAATAGCTTTACTTCCAAGCTTCTCAATCTGCTTAACGGTTTCAAGACCTGTCTCTTCGACAAGATCCACAACGACAATGGATGCGCCCTTCTCAGCCAGCTTTAGCGCTGCTGCTTGGCCCAATCCACTTCCTGCTCCAGTAATAATGGCTACTTTTCCTGCGTGACTCATGTTGTTCTCCTCCATGTGTGTGTGTCATCTTGTGATTGGATCGATGAATACGATATGAAACGTACGTACATGCAATGATGCAATATGTAGGTCAAAAATGGCATAAAACCTTCCTGACTTTACCTATTCTAATAGACTTTCGACATAAAAACAAATCATATAATATGCATTCATACTATATTACATGTCACATTTTCAGCATTCTATTCAAGAAGCACGCAACGATAGTGTCTTGTCACGTGCCCCTCTTTTACCTCTTTTACCTCTTTTACATAAACAATACTTTGAAAGTCGGTATCTCTACAACTTCACACGGTGCATTTCCGCTTTATCGAAACGGCTATCTTAGCAAATTGGTTTTTGCTAATTCAATAATTTCGTCCCCGCGTCCGTTGAGCACGGCTTTCATCATCCATAACGTGAATCCTTCCGCCTGTTTGATATCAATCTTCGGAGGTAAGGACAATTCCTGACGATTCACCACCACGTCAATCAACACAGGACCATCATGCTGAAGCGCACGCTGCACAGCTCCTTCCAGTTCATCCGGATCCTCAACCCGAATACCTTCCATGCCCATGGCTTGAGCAACCATCGCAAAGTTGGGATTGACAAGCTCTGTTCCCGATTCCAGGAATCCGGCAGCTTTCATCTCCAGCTCAACAAAACCGAGTGCTCCATTATTAAACACCACAACTTTGATCGGCAGATTATGCTGTTTCAGTGTCAACAGATCACCCATCAGCATCGTAATACCACCATCACCCGACAACGAGATGACTTGTCTGCCGGGGTCAGCGACCTGAGCACCAATTGCCTGTGGCAAAGCGTTTGCCATTGTCCCGTGACTAAATGAACCAAGCAGCCTGCGATTACGAGACATCTCGATATAACGGGCTGCCCATACTGTCGGAGTACCGACATCACAGGTGAAGATGGCATTTTCAGCTGCGGCATCACTAATAACCTTGGTCAGGTACTGCGGATGGATGGGCTTTTTACCCGGTTTTCCAACGGCCAGCTCGTCCAGATCTTTGCGTACTTTCACGTAACGATCCACACTTTTACGCAGATGTTTGTCACTGTGTTCTTCTGTTAGATAAGGAAGCAAAGTTTTAATGGTCGCTTTCACATCCCCACATACGCCGTAATCCAGCTTCGTACGCCGACCGAGATGGGAAGATTGAATATCGACCTGAAGGACTTTCGCATCTTCGGGATAGAATTGACGATATGGGAAATCCGTTCCGAGCATCAATAATACATCACAGTCCATCATGGCATGATAACCGGATGAATACCCAATTAGACCCGTAAGCCCCACGGAATAGGGGTTGTCATACTCCAAATATTCCTTGCCTCGTAGCGCAATAACCATCGGGGATTTCAAACGATCACAGAGCTGCATAAGGGGTTCTCGAGCGCCCGCGCAGCCTGCACCGCACAATAACGTAATTTTTTTGCCTTGATTCAGATACTCCGCCAGTTTCACGAGTTCAGGCTCAGAAGGATGTACCACGGGGTTGGTTGCGTGATACACATGCTCAGGCACAGGCAGATCCGCCGCTTCCAGTCCAGCTACATCACCCGGCAATACAACGACAGACACGCCAGAACGTGCGACTGCTGTCTGAATGGCCATCGTCAGAGAACGCGGCATCTGTTTTGCTGTTGTAATGACTTCACAATAATCACTGCATTCCTGAAACAGATACTCAGGATGGGTCGCCTGAAAATATTCACTGCCAATCTCGTCACTTGGGATATGTGCAGCGATAGCGAGTACAGGAACACGATTGCGATGACAGTCGTACAGACCGTTAATCAGATGCATATTACCAGGACCGCTGCTACCTGCGCAGACAGCGATACTTCCACTGACCTCGGCGTCCGCACCAGCAGCAAATGCAGCTACTTCTTCATGTCGTACATGAATCCATTCGATCTTACCCGAACGACGGATGGAGTCGAGTACCGCATTCAAGGAGTCTCCAACAATGCCATATATGCGTTTGATGCCAGCGTTCAATAAGGATTCAACCAGAACGTCCGCTACTGTTTTTTTCATAATAGGTGAGTCTCCTTTAATTGCTCATTTTGATTATGTTTCCACTCGGTTAATATACCTATTCTTATACCCCAATCTTCCGAAAACCGAACCAACTCATATGTATGTCTGGATATATGAAACAAAAACCTGCCCCTTGAACCGTTATTTCATTGTTAGCAAAATGCCAAAAATCCGCTTGTCGAATGACAAACGGATCACGGTTAAACTAGGTTTATTGTTATTTCATGTAGATTCCCTAATCCAAATCAGACACTAGATAGCAGGCATCACATTGCCACCACTTACCGGGATATAGGCACCTGTGATAAATGAGGACAGATCCGAAGCGAGAAAAGCTACCGCATTGGCAATTTCTTGATCTTCACCCCTGCGCTTCAGCGGCACGGTGCGAGTATATGCCTCATCATGTCCCGGCTCACTGGACCGATCACGTTCACTGATTGTCCATCCAGGTGCAACCTGGTTTACGGTAATCTGATACTCACCAACCTCCTTGGCAAGTACGCGATATACGCCATCCATTCCACGCTTACCAGCGGTGTAGGCCGATTGGTGAGCAAAATTTTGCATCGCACATTCCGTATTGATACCAATGAACCGACCGGCTCTGATACTTTGCATATGTGGAATGAAAGCTTTGGCAAGATACACACTCTGCATGACACAGGATTCGAACTGGCTCAAGTAATCTTCAGGAGACTGTTCCAACACCGTTGTCCATTCATATTGAATGACTGCATTGGCAACAACGATATCCACTCCGCCGAGGACAGACTGAATTTCATCACGCATCCGAAATGCTGTATCCTGCTTTGTAATATCCCCCTGTACAATTACAGCCTTACGACCGAGTGCTTCAATCTCACCTTGAAGCTCCCGAGCCTTGGTATCATTATTTATGTAATGTAGAGCCAGATTGGCGCCACAGGCTGCCAACGTGCGGGCGATGACTCGCCCCAGTTGTCCGGTTGCGCCTGTAACCAGAGCCGTTTTTCCTGAGAGATCCAATTGCATAACAGTGAAAACCTCCTAGAATTCATTTGTTCGAAAACGATTTCGGAAAGTTGTTATTTTTGTTCATTAATTACGCGATATTCAAAGAGATATACAGCATTGTTCAATGCTGTATAAGGTAGTTCAACTTTTTTCCTATATGTGGAGACTATTAATTATGATGTTGAATAAGATCAATTTCCTGGAAGCGACTGACTTCCTTTTCCCAACGCTCTTCTACATATTGACGGTGAACCGGGTGATTGTTGTATGCATCATACGCAGCCTGATCTGCAAAGACCATCGAGAAGCTGTAGTCAAACTCATTCTTTTCACTTACCTGTCTCAGAACCTGAAATTGCTCTACCTCAGGAATGACAGCCAGTGCATCCGAACTTTCCTTCAAAAAAGCTTCGGCCTCCGGTGTATCTTTACCCGCGTAAAGTGTAAACGTTACCATATGTGTGATGCTGCTCATCTCTATTTCCTCCTCCAATATGTTCGTACTCTGTTTCCTAGTGTACATCCGAATGTGTTGTAAGCGCAATAATTGGTTGAATTAATTTTTAATGTACACAAAAAACCTCAGGACAAATCCCGAGGTTTTTTGTAATGTATGGACAAACTTATTTGTTGATGTTGTATTTACGGTTAAATTTATCAACACGGCCACCGATATCCACGTTTCTTTGTTTACCAGTGAAGAACGGGTGGGATGCAGAACTAGTGTCCACACGGATTACTGGGTAAGAGTTACCGTCTTCCCATTCCATAGTTTCGTTAGAGAACTTCGTGGAAGAACTCAGGAATTTGAAATCAGCACTTGCATCGTAAAAAATTACGAGTTGTGTCTTTGGATGGATGTCAACTTTTGGCATAATCTATTTACACTCCTTTAATATGGGTACTTCTTTAGAATCAAACTAAATTTTATTATACTCTTTTTTTGGACAAAGTACCAGCAGGATTTGAGGATTAGCTAAAAAAATTATGATATATGTGATTTTGCACCTAATCAGGTGTCACGCCGTCCCTTTCTCCAGTACATTCAACATGTACTCCAAAGCCTCCAGTTCATCCCTGCCTCTTGTCTGTAATCTGACAACACTACCATATCGAATGGGTAGTAACGCCATTCCAAGCAGGCTTTTGACATCTACACGATGCTCATGCTCAGACTCCATATACGACAAAATAATATCCGAGGAAAAACGTGACGCTTGAGAAGATACCGACATCAGATCATCCCGATGAAAATCAGCGTGTATCATAAATTCATGTACTCTCACAACCTTCAGTTCCTTTCGCTAAGTACTTATTCACCAATATGGTGTGTATCCATTTATATATTAAAATCTTCATGAATTATACCATGTTATGGGAGCTTGACCCATACTTTTCGCAAAAAAAAACAAAAAAGAGTCCTGAACCGCAGGACTCTTTCCAGGTTGTTCTTACATACCGTTCGGATATACCATGACCTTCAGACTGCCGCTTTTATTGTGTAATGCGCGCTCCATCGCTTGCTGTGTCTCTTCGAGTGAATAACGATCTGTAATCAGGGACATGACGTCATGCTGACCGGAGCTCAGAAATTCAATTCCTGCCGGATACGTATTGGCATAACGGAATATGCCATAGATATTAACTTCATTGTCCGCAATAAATGGAACATTGAGTGCGATCTCGTCCTGTGCAGGCAGGCCCACAATCGCAAGTTTCCCTCCACGTCGAAGTGAATACAGAGCGGATTGTAGCGCCTTCGGATTCCCCGCTGTTTCCCATGCGGTATCGACACCCACACCATTTGTTAACTCGCGAATCACAGCCAGCGCATCTTCATTCCGCACATTAATGGTATGCGTGGCACCCATGCGGCGAGCTGCTTCCAGTCTAACTTCCTCCAGATCCGTTACAATGATCTTCTCTACACCAAAAGATTTGGCAGCAGCCACAGCCATGAGTCCAACGGGACCCATGCCCATAATCGCCAGAGTTGTACCCGGAGCCAGTTTGCTGCGGCGTGCAGCGTGAATACCAACAGAGAATGGCTCGTTCATAGCTGCTTCCTCATAAGACAGATGATCCGGGATCGGGAATACCATATCTTCACGCATAACCATGTATTGTACAAATGCCCCATCCACCGGAGGGGTCGCTAGAAATTGTACATCCGGACACAAGTTATAACGACCTTCCTTGCATGCCGTGCACCGTCCGCAAGTCACCCCGGGTTCAATAGCAACCCGATCCCCTATTTTCAGACGTGATACGTTCGAGCCAACAGCAGCAATAATCCCCGCACACTCATGGCCCAGAATGATCGGTTTTTCCACCACAAATCTGCCAATGCGTCCATGTTCAAAATAATGCACATCCGAGCCACACACCCCAACAGCCATCACCTGGATTAACACTTCATCCGCTGCTGGTTGCGGGACGGGTTGTTCCTCAATAATGATGTGTCCTGGCTCTGTCATGACAGCAGCTTTCATGGTCTCGGGCAGTTGATGTTGTCGCACACGTATCTCCTCCTCATGTATGTCCATGCTGTCTATTCTACATCAAAGAAAATAAGGTATCTTCTTTCTTCCTTCCTAATTGCCAAGTTCATCTGCATCCGTAATTCCACTTAATAGATTGTTCGACCTTGTTCATCCGCAATGCCGCTCTTCCGATAGAAGTACGTATTGATCATGTCCCGCCATTCCTTCGCATGTTCGGCCTGGTTGTCCTGTAATGAAGCTACTTTACTGAAAATAACCGGGTCGATTTTGCCCTCCAGCCCTCTCCATGTCTCGGCTAACGCCTCTGCCTGCACAACACCTTCAAAGTGTGTATCATAAATATGCTGAATGACCGTTCTACCCGAATGCAGAACATGGGTGTACGGCACGTGATGGAAAAACAAGATCAGCTCATCCGGACAGGTGTCTACGGACTCATAACGATCAGCATTCTCAGGGTGATACTGTGAAGTGTATCCTGTGCCGCTGTTCACGGTTCGATCTACACCAATGCCATGACAATCGGCAAAGTGATACGTTCCCCATTTGGAATACTCGTATCCATCTACATTCGGCCCGTAATGATGTTCCGGGTTAACCATCCAACCCACACCGAGAGGCGCCGTGTAATTCTCATAGATATCTAATGAAGTCAAAAGCATGCCCGTAACCTGCCGCACAACTTCGTCTTCATGTCCAAATGTGAGTCTCACCCACTCATCGGCAATCTCTTCCGCGGACAGCTCCGGGTTCCACGCAAGTCTTCCGTATCCATATAGATTCGCCTGCGCGAGTGGATGTCCTGTCCAACAGGCATCTGCACCAATATTGGATACTGCGGCGAAGCCACTCTGAGGTCGTTTATACAGAGAACCGTCCGCGATTCGCTTGATCTCTGAACCCTCGCCTTTGGCGTATGTGTCAAAGTCCAATACTTCTTTCCACTGGGGAACCAGATAACAGAGATGACGCTGTTGCCCGGTATACTCCTGTGTAATCTGAAACTCAATCACCTGATTTGTATTTTCCATGGCGCCGAACAGCGGGGATACCGCCTCTCTCACCTGAAAGTCCATCGGCCCGTTTTTGATCTGCAAAATGACATTTTCGGCAAAACGCCCGTCCAGCGGCGTAAAGTGGTCATAGGCTGCACGTGCACGGTCAGTGGAACGATCCCGCCAGTCCTGCTTGCAGTTATAGACGAAGCAACGCCAGATGACCAATCCACCGAATGGCCGAAGAGCTTCAGCCAGCATGTTTGCACCATCGGCATGATCACGGTTATACGTGAACGGTCCCGGTCGATTCTCGGAGTCTGCCTTGATCAGGTAACCACCAAAATCCGGAATCGCTGCGTACACCTTCGCCGTTTGAATGTTCCACCATTCCCGTACCTTCGCATCCAGCGGATCTGCCGTATGCAATCCACCAATCTCAATTGGACTTGCGTAGTTGGCGCTCAGGAACAATCGAATGCCATATGCTCTGAATTCAGCGGCAACTTTCGCCACATCACCAAGATAACGTTCGGTCAGAAACAGACTCTCACGGCGGTGTACATTGACGTTGTTGATCGATATAGCATTGATTCCCGTGGAAGCGAGTAAACGTGCGTAATCCCGGATACGTCCCAAGTCCAGCGTAAATTCCCCGTTATCGTAGAAAATGGAGTCTCCTGCGTAACCCCGTTCAATACTGCCGTCCACGTTATCCCACTGATTAATCATTCGTAGTGCATTGATAGGCTGCTCTGTAATATAGCTCCACTTGCTCACAGCGTCATCCGCCTTACTTGCACTTCCTTGATCCATTGTCAGTTCCCGAAGCAGATGGAATGTACCATACAGCACACCTTGGGGGGTCTCTGAACCAATGACCAGTACACCCTCGGTCTCGTTCTCACGAATGATGTACCCTTCTCCTTGAACAGTTGAACGCTCTTTCTCACTGAACGAACCAGCCACCGAATTGCTTCCTGTCCAAGTACCGATTCGTATCGCGGGAGCGGAAGTGTTATTGTCCCGCTCACTTTGCTGAGTATCAGACAGATGACTGACCGACGGTTTCACGCCATACAACTTCTCCAGTCCTCGTGAAAGTTCGGTCAGAGCTGTTGTGATTACTCCATGGTTCTCTTCCGCGAGTATCCGCTTGCTCCACGCAGGAGCCGTCTTTTGGGCAAGTCCATTCGCTCTTGGCAATTCGGAGTGATACCCCAGCCACGCATCGTACTGTGGACCTGACAAGGCAGTTTGAACGACGGATTGGTTCATTGTACCGCCTCCTTACTGGCATAGATCTGCGCAAGGCGATTCCCTTTTCCTTCGAGTAGCCATAGAATCGACGTTACACCACGCGGATAGTACTTGCTGCCAACCGCTACACCAGACAGGATCTGGTCGCTCCAGCACCAGTAGGATTCCTCCGGATGCAGCAGCCAGTTGACATGAGCCGCGTCTGCTGCCTTGCCTGTCTCATCCCATTCCACATCCAGCAGCTCTCTAGCGATAAACTGGGACAAATAGATTTTGCTTAACCACGAGTTATTACTTGTTGAGGACAGTTTCCATCCTCCATCTTCGAACAGGCATGTTCCCGGTACAAGAATCGTCTTCAGATGAGTTTGGAGAGCTTTCAGATAAGGTCCAAAACGACCATTGACATCCAGTGCTGCTTCACAGCCTGTAAAGTACGGGAACACCAAACCTTCAATCGCCGGAATGATTCGAGAATCATTATTTTCTGCAATTACAGCTGGAATGTAGCCGCCATCAGTCAACTGTGCAGCAATACTGGCAGCGCAGCGATCCGCTTGAAGCCCTGCTTGATGGGACAGATCGGCCAACTTCTCAGTTGCGAACAGCTTCTCCAATGCAACATAGACCGCCCAACATTTACCCGCCAGATAGATATTATTGCGAGACTGTCCAAGTGACACATCCAGGCTATCATAGGTTGTAATCTCCGCTCCACCTTGGGTACGGCTGCTATCCAGACCCATCAGGCCGTTACGCTGCTCAGCGTTAGGATGGTCACGATTAAGCATACTTTCGAAGCAATCCTGGATAACAGGCAACATATTTTTCACAAAAGCTTGATCCTGTGTCTGTTCAATGTACACTGTCGCGCAGCAGAGCCAGTTCACCAGTTCTTCGTGACTCATCTGTGAGAAGCAGTCGTCAATGCCAACCAGTTCATATGCCGAGTGTCCAGGGCGTGAGAACACATTGGCAACACCAATATCATGGGTAAAGGTAATTCCGCCCGGATATAGCTTTTCTTCCCCCGGGAAACGAACCTGATCCGTATAACTGTATCGTTTCACAAACCACTCCAGCTCATTACGCACCGTCCATGGATTCAAGGCAAGCTCGAAGTACAACTGATCAGCTGTCAGATCAAGTGTGTTCATCATCCGATACTCCCCTTCGTTCACCACCCAGAGTGGCTCACCATCGGCATCCAGCAGTTGAGTACTGGCATAATAGCTGTGAATGGAATGAGCCAGCATGAATGATTGATCTTCGGTCAAAGCAGCCGATCCAAGGCGCTGTTCAACCTCTCCACAGGAAGCTGTCAATTCACTGAAGCGTTGTAGTGCATACTCGCCTGCTGCCTGAATATCGGCGAAATACCGCGTATACCAATACGTTGTGTCCATTCCGGTCGTCACAATGCCCCCGCGATAGAAACATACTGCGAATTGATACGTACGTTTCTCTCCAGCCGGCACCTCCATCAGTAGTGCAGCGGTTGAGCCAAGTCCAAATGCCAGATTCTCCCGATGTTTCTCTTGCAAGAGTTTCTCCAGCGTAAATCCACGTGCGGGCCACAGTCCGTCATCTGCTGACATAATTGCTGTAAGTCGACCTTGTCCCACACCTGTGATGGAGCCACCTTCCGGTCCCCCGATCAGACGCATCGCAGAGTACGGATCATTGCCCTGATAGCCAAAGTAGGCTTTGCGTCGTTGTTGACCTTGTGTATTGTCAATCGTCATCTCCACCAATACGGCAGGTACGAGTGCATCCATTAATTCTTCACGATCCCCATTCGTTGGATCAGGTACTGGACGAACAGGCGAGTAGATACGGAACGTCAGATCTCCAGCAGTCCATGTATCCGTACCTGAGGTGAATTCACGGATAATATCGTCATCGCGAAAAGCCGTAATAAGAGGTTGTGGAACTTTGGACGCTGTTGTCGACGCCGTGCCCCCATTCTCCAACTTCTCTACATCATAGCGGCTGCTCTCATCCTCGGAAGCTTCATAAAAAGGAAGTGCCTGATAATTGTCGCCATCGCGAGATTGTAATCCAATATATACATTCTGGTCTGCCGGCTTGCCAAGTTCAAGACCCAGCCCGCCTTTGGCTCCTTTGTATCCCAGTGTAAAACTCGCAAAAGCACCAATCGGTGCGTGATGTGCATTATAAAAGATGGATTTGGATGTGCTCACGAATCATAACCCCTCTCAAAATGGATTGCATGCGTTTTCATTAGCCCCATCCTAACACGTGGTTCCACCTCAGACCATGATCAAATCAATCGGATATTTACCCAAATCAAGCTGATAGACTATAATGGATTAAAGCGGTTACACAAAACCATTCCATTTGATATAAATTCGAGTTCAAAAAGAGTGGTTTTCAGTACCAAGAAGATGGGATGAAGCTAGAAATGGAGTAGCGGAGCGTAGATAGAGCTACGTGAGCAACGGACATTTCGGCTGAATGCCATATTCGATGCTGATGATGCCACTAGGCATCCTACGTAATCAAAAGCTCTTTTTTTGAACAACCTCTATAAAGGGAGGAATCTTCCATGTCTTCAACGTACTTGCCTCCTACTTTGGGAGAAAGTGTCCATGAAGTTTTTTATCCAGATGTGCAAACAACGGTTAATCTGTTCGCCATTCATTTACGAAGTGTGGGTATGGACTGGGATTATCCGGCGCATGAGCACCCTCAATATGAATTGAATTATGTCACGGAAGGCGAGCAACGCATGATGGTGAATGGTACCCTATACATTCAAAAGGCTGGCGAACTGCTCCTGATTCCTCCGGGAAGCATTCATTCCAGCCAGAGCCATAACGGCAAGGGATTCACGTATTTTTGCATGCATTTTGACATTGATGATCAATTGTTCCTATCGTTGCTGGCACGCATCAAACAAGTGCGATTCAGTGCGGATAGTCCGGTTACACAGCAGATCGAGCCGGTTTTGCGCAAATTGATGTCATCAGCGGATGATGAAACAGCCAATACGATGGTACAGCGTATGCAGCTGCAATCTGCGGTATTTGAACTATTTGGCCATCTGTGGGAGGCGGTCTCGCAAGAGGCAGCGCAATGGTTTACCGACGGACATGAAAAGATCGAACTCGCCCACCAGATTCGTAATCGATTGCAAGGCCTGATGAGTCAGCAATTCAAACAGGGACACGAGTCCAACGGTCACTATGGCATTGATGACATTGCAGCAGAGCTGGGCATCAGTTCTTCTCACTGTAATCGCGTGTTCAAACAGGTGTTTGGTCAGTCTCCACGTGCTGTATTGTCCCAGTTGGTTTTGCATGAAGCGAAGCTTCTTCTGGGCAATCCGAAGCTGTCTGTTCAGAATATTGCCGTCATGCTTGGTTATAAGGATATTGCCCATTTCAGTCGTCAATTCAAGCGCTGGTCCGGCATGTCACCCTCCCGTTACCGACAGGAACAGCCTGCTCTGGAATAAGGTCCAGTAGCAGGCTTTTTGTCTTTCTTATTTATTTCAACAAACGCTTAATCAGCTTCAGCTTGTTATCATACGGTGGATACAGAATCGGCAGATTCAATTTGGTGCTTTTTTTCAGTACACTTTTGAGATGAGAGAAGGTTTCGAAGCTGTACTGCCCATGATACGAACCAACACCGGAATGACCAACACCGCCAAACGGCAGACGCGGATTCGCAACATGCGTGATCGTATCGTTAATGCAGCCGCCTCCAAAAGAAACTTCGCGCAGCACTTTGTCCTGAACCCGGGTGTCGGAAGTAAACAGATACAAGGCGAGTGGTTTCGGCCGCTTTACGATCTCTACAATGGCTTCATCCAGGTTACGGTAGCTAATGATCGGCAGAATTGGTCCAAAAATCTCATCTTCCATCGTTGCTGCATCCCAAGACTCCGCATCAATCAGTGTTGGTTCAATAAAGCGATCTTCCTCATCCGAAGCTCCCCCATAGATCACTTTGGCCTGATCCCGCTCAATCAAAGTTGTCAGACGTTTAAAATGTCCCTTGTTCACGATTCGCCCATAGTCCTTGTTGTGCTGGATATCCGAACCAAAGAAGGACACAATCGCTGCTTTCATCTCCGTAATTAACGGTTCCTTCACGCGCTCATGTACGAGCAAATAATCGGGTGCGATACAGGTCTGTCCTGTATTGAGCAGTTTGCCCCATATAATGCGCTCCGCAGCTACTTTGATATCCGCCTGTTCATCAACAATGACCGGACTCTTACCGCCCAGTTCCAACGTAACGGGAACGAGATTTTTGGCAGCTGCCTCCATCACAATCTTGCCTACCGGCACACTGCCTGTAAAAAAGATATAGTCGAATGGCGCGTTAATCAGCGCTGTCGTTGTGTCTTTTGCACCGTCAAGCACTTGTACGTAAGCCGGTTCGAACACACTCGCAATCATCTCACGTACAACAGCCGACACCGCAGGTGTATTCTCTGATGCTTTGAGCACGGCTGTGTTACCTGCTGCAATCGCACCTACCAATGGTTCGATTAAGAGTTGAAAAGGATAATTAAACGGTCCGATAATCAGAACCGCCCCGTAGGGTTCGGGTATGATATAACTTTTCGAACCAAGGAGAGCCATCTGCGTTTTTACTTTAACGGGCTTCACCCATTTATTCACTTTACGAATGGTGTGTGTGATGCTGTCCATCATAAATCCGATCTCGGTTGTGTAGGATTCGAACTCACTTTTGCCCAAATCCTGATAGAGAGCTTCAGTCAGTCTGGTCTCATACTTTTGAATCGCCTGCTTGAGTTGGTTCAGACGGGCAATTCTAGCTTCTGCCGATCGTGTGGCCCCGGAACGAAAAAACTTTCGTTGCTGCTCCAAAATCTGTTCAACTTCCTGACTGGTTACTTCCTGTATAGTTGTTGTCATATATACATACTCCTCTATTTATTATTGATTAAGCGTTTAAACTTACGAACCTATAAGGCACATGCAAAAGCATGTTTTATCACTTTTAATCTACAGACACTCTTCTTCCAAAGCAGCTACCAATTCCTTCAGCAGTTCCACCGATGCATTCAATGAAGCCGAATAATATCGCTGTGTGCCCTTCTGTTCCACAGATATTAGCCCCTTCTCTAACAACAGCTTGAGATGATGAGATATGGCTGGTCGGGATAGGCTGGACTGTTCGGTAATTTCATTCACTGTCATTCTACCCTTCTCGGTGAGTGTCAGCAAAATGGATTGACGATGGTTGTCACTTAACACCTGAAATAACGGGATACAGGTTTGAAAAACGCTAATTGCTTTTTGTCCCATGGTTTCACCTCTGTACTATTTCTTCAATATTTCTGCGTATATTTTCTCTGTTTGACGTCTGTTGGTTTAAACATTTGAACCTAATAACAGAATTGTACTCTTTATTCACTTGAACTGCAAGTGAACCATCAACTAAATTTAATATAATGCCGATAAAGCGCTTCCATACTACCATACAAGTATGGTAGTATATCAATGAAGGAGTTGAAGTTGTGGAATATACCCCAAAGTTATCATCCAAAGCTGGTTTGTTGCCTGTTGCGAGCAGTATGTCTTCCATGAATAAGCAGCAATCTTACTCAACGCGAGATGTCGTTTACTTCACGCTGAAACAATACATTTTGAGTCTAAAAATGCCTCCGGGAACAGCTATTTCCGAGAAGGAAATTTCGCTGGAGTTCCAGGTCAGCCGGACACCTGTTCGAGAAAGTTTTGTAAGGCTTGCTCAGGAAGGTCTGCTGGAAGTGTATCCACAGCGTGGCACATACGTCTCTCTGATTCAGGTTGATCTCGTTGAGGAAGCACGGTTCATGCGTGAACAGCTCGAACGAGCCGTCATCAGGCTAGCCTGCGAGAACTTTCCGAACGAACAGATGGTAGCTCTTGAACGGAACCTTGCATGGCAACAGGAATGCAGGGTCAAACCGGATGATGAACGAATGTTCCAATTGGATGAGGAATTCCATAGCACTCTTTTTGCAGGCTGCAACAAAAGCAACACCTGGACTGTTATCCAGCAGATGAATGTACATTTGAATCGAAGTCGCATGTTACGCCTGTCCTCGGACCACCAGTGGGATCACCTGATTGAACAGCACCGGTCTATGGTCAAGGCCATTCAGCAGCATGATGCCGACACAGCAGAGCGACTGATGCAGGAACACTTGCATTTAACTGTCACCGATTTGGCTGTCCTGCAGGATACATATCCGTCCTATTTTCAATGACTGAATTTTTCTTCCTACTATTCATGATGAGGTGAACGTGATGAGAATGGTTTTTCGCTGGTTCGGCGAAGGCAATGATACGGTAACGCTGGATCATATCCGGCAGATTCCGGGTGTTGAAGGTATTGTGTGGGCACTGCACGATGTTCCTGCTGGCGAGGAATGGCCGATGGACAAAATACTCGCTGTCAAAACAGCAGCGGACAAGGCCGGGTTACATCTGGATGTCGTTGAGAGTGTGAACATCCATGAGGATATCAAGTTGGGCCTGCCATCAAGGGATAAATACATTGCAAATTATATTAAAACAATGGAGAAACTGGCTCAGGTGGGTGTGAAGGTCATCTGTTACAACTTTATGCCGATCTTCGACTGGCTTCGCACGGATATGCACAAGGAAATGGAGGATGGCTCAACTGCCCTCTTCTATGAGCACAGTAAACTCGCAGATATAGAACCTCTAGAACTCGTTCGACGCATTACGGAGAACTCCGCACTCACCATGCCAGGTTGGGAACCGGAACGATTGCAGTATTTAACAGGTCTGTTCGAAGCCTACAAGGATGTAACCGAGGATCATATGTGGGAGCACGCACGTTATTTCCTGCAAGAGATTATTCCTACAGCCGAACGGCTGGGGATTCGAATGGCCATCCATCCGGATGACCCGCCATGGCCAATCTTTGGATTACCAAAGATTATTACAAGTCAGGAGAATGTTCGGAAATATTTGAATCTTTATGATAGCCCTTACAACAGCGTGACACTATGCAGTGGCTCTTTGGGAGCGAATGCTGATAATGACATTATCGGGATGATACACGAGTTCAAGGATCGGATTCCATTTGCCCACATTCGTAATGTAAAAATCTACGATAACGGCGACTTTATCGAAACCTCACATCGCAGTCAGGATGGAAGTGTTGATATTGCAGGGGTTGTTGAGGCTTATCACGATATCGGTTATGAAGGTTATGCAAGACCCGACCACGGTCGTCATCTCTGGGGAGAACAGTGCCGACCTGGCTATGGACTCTATGACCGGGCTTTGGGGATCATGTATCTCTGGGGCGTCTGGGATTCCCTGCAAAGGAGGGCAAAAGCATGAGTGAACGTCAATATGAACGCTCATCTCGTCTCGAAGGCAGAACGGCTGTAATCACCGGAGGTGCTGGAGTACTATGCCGCTCCATGGCGGAAGAACTCGCTCGGCACGGTGCAAGTGTAGCCATCCTGAACCGCACCGTGTCCAAGGGGCAGGAAGTTGTAGCTGCGATTGAAGCTGCCGGTGGCAGAGCGATTGCTATTGCCTGTGACGTAACCCAGGCCGATAGTGTACAAGCGGCGGCAGATGTTGTACTGGAACAGCTTGGACCATGCGACATTCTTATTAATGGCGCCGGTGGCAATAACGCCAGTGCCAACACCACAAATGAAATTTTTAGATTGGAAGATCTGGAAAAGAGTGATGTCACTACATTTTTCGATGTAAGTGTAGAGGGATTTCGTCAGGTGATGGATCTGAATTTTGTCGGTTCTCTCATCCCCACTCAGATCTTTGCAAAACATATGATAGAGCGCGATGTTCCCGCTACTGTCATAAACATTTCTTCCATGAGCGCCCCATCTCCCATGACGAAAGTTCCAGCTTACAGCGCTGCGAAGGCAGCCATTAACAACTTCACGCAGTGGCTCGCCGTTCATCTGGCCGAATCCGGTATTCGTGTCAACGCTATTGCACCCGGATTTTTCCTGACCGAGCAAAACCGTAATCTATTACTGCAACCAGACGGCTCACCAACGGAACGTTCCAGTAAAATTATTGCGCATACACCCATGCGCCGCTTTGGCAAACCGGAAGACCTGCTTGGCACATTAATGTGGCTTGCGGATGAAAGACAGTCCGGCTTTGTCACTGGCACAGTCATTCCGGTAGATGGCGGATTTATGGCATATTCCGGTGTTTAACGATTTCTTACACAGACACTCCGATGAAAGAACAACCTTCCAATCGCTGTTATCCCCAGATTTTATCGATTCACTTCTCCGAAGGAGAAATCCGGGAATAAAGGCGAGCGCTTCGCTTTTTCAGGTTTTTTCTTTCCTCTCCGTTACGTGCAAATGAATCAGTTCAACTAATATAGAGAATTTATAGAGACCGAAGCTTGGGATACATACCCAGGTTTCGGTTTTTTGCGTTCAAGCATAAGATCATCCAGCATAGGAGAAGCTTATTATAATGCATGTTCAAAAGCAAACTTTTTAAACAACCTCATAATACAGCTACGGTGAAATAAAGGAAGGTGATACATATATGATGGAAGAAACATGGGTTGTTGCCGTACGGTCTATTATTGCCTTTCTGACCCTGATCATCTATACAAGGGTGCTGGGCAAACAGCAGATGGGTAACTTGACGTATTTTGATTACATTAACGGCATCACAATCGGTTCCATTGCAGGTACGTTTGCAACCGATCTCTCGTCCAAGGCCTGGATTCATTTTGTGGCCTTGACCATTTTCACAATCATTACGATCATCTTTCAGTATATTACGCTGAAGAATCGCACCATCTCCAAATTAATGGACTCAGATCCCACATTGATCATCCAGAACGGTAAAATTCTCGAACAGAACCTGAGTAAAATGCGAGTCAAATTTGATGAATTGACCATGATGCTGCGGCAAAAGGATGTATTTGATATTACGACGTTAGATTATGCGATTCTGGAACCGGATGGCAGCCTCTCGGTTGTTTTGAAACCTGAGAATCAACCGGTAACCGCAAAAGACATGCATATGCACCCGCCGAAGAGCAAGCTGATGACCGAGATTATCATTGATGGCCTGCTGATTAAGCAAAATCTTGAGGAAAGACACAAAGATATTAATTGGCTCAGTGAACAGCTGAAAAAGCAAAACATTACGATACAGGATATCGCTTTTGCCGCCATATTACCCAATGACAAATTGTATGTGGACCTGTTCAAGGATAAGATCACCGAAAAAATCGATATGGGCGATTATGAGGGGCCTTTCTAAACTCTTTACATGAAGGAGGCGGTTGAATGAAAACGCGTTTCTGGCTGCTATATGTGCTTCCGATCTTCCTCATTCTTGTATTCGTTGCGATTATGGCTAGCGGAGCCTTTCTCAAAAAGCCCTTTGGCAACGATGATCGCTTGCTTGAATCTATACAAACGTTAGAGAAACAGGTTGAGGGAAAACAATGGACTGAAGCCAAGTCTCAAGTTAATTACGCAATGCAAGCTTGGGATAAGGTCGTTAACCGCATTCAGTTCAGTGTAGAGCGTGAAACGATATATGATATTCTGGGCACGCTTGCTCGGATCAAGGGCGGCGTTGCGGCAGAGGATGATAAGGCGATTATGGAAGAGATTTATTACTTTTATGTGTTATGGGATAATCTTGGAGATTAGGTTCAATGTGTTCAATATCAGACTCTAATATCAGATGTACGTCCAAAAGCAAAAGGCACTCTCCTTTCATGAAGAAAGGAAGTGCCTTTTTTTGCTTTGTATACCTTTAAACCTTTTACGCTCTTCGTAATCCCCGAGACCGTGACGATCGCGAAGTGCCTTCTTTGCGGAAAAACAGAGTGAGTGCTCTGTTCGCACACCACAGTGCAAACAAAGCAAACAGCGTGCCCCAGAATAGAGCGGGAAGGAATGTCTGCTGAGCGAGATTCGCTGCATCCCCTGCCCGTGAAGGCTGAGTCCAGGACATAAATCCAACGTATACGGCACTAACGACCGACTCTTCCAGCGTAAGAAACGCTAGTAGAAGATAGTAGAACTTCACGATCTTGGCACCAAATATCATAATGACCACATTCAGGACGATGAACCCGGTCAGCCATAACATGCCGAACTCCCCTCTTACATATAACAGGAGCGACACCAGAGCTACAGCCGTCATAATCCCAAGTCCCCACATGTGCAAGCCTTTGCGGTATAAGTAGAACAATAGCCAGGCGAACAGTGATGCACTGATATATCCCGCCAGAGAAACCAGGATCGATCTGCCTGGCGTCAGCATGGAAGAGTAAGTTACACCACTATGATCAGCGTACAATTCAATGCGTAACACTTTACCGGACAATACAAGTGTCATTAGTGCATGACCGAATTCGTGAATCATCGTATCCAGGTTACGAAACAAGGACGAAAATGGAATGAATCGTGTAAGAAAGACGGAGCCTAGTAGGAACAGTATCGTTTTGATCCACTTATTCAATCGACCATACCTCCTTTACCTTCAAATAAACAAGCCTATCCTTTATAGAGGTTGTTCAAAAAGTCCGCTTTTGATTACGAAGGATGCCTAAAGGCATCATCAGCGTCGAATATGGCATTCAGCCGAAATGTCCGTTGCTCACGTAGTTTCCTACGCTCCGCTACTCCATTTCTAGCTTCATTCCATCTTCTTGGTACTGAAAACCGATCTTTTTGAACACGCACTTATACTACGCTTTTTTCACTCGATTCGTTTCGGCTTCCGAACTGTAAGGCGCAGTGCTCCATCCACCAGCAGAAGCTCCGATTGTGTCCAATGAAAAAAGAAGATAGATCATAGCGGCCCTTTTCGGTCTCTAGCGTAACGAGCAGTCGGTTCCGCATCCGACGGAGCGCATAGTGAACGAATTGATCTGCAACTTCACTTTGTATCAGGGTAACATAAGCATACAGGGAATGATCGACAGGTTCATCAAGCGGACTCACCCCTGCACATGAAAATTCCGTCCTCACGCCCGCACTCTGAAGTATGGACAATGCTTTCACAAGTTCGGCATCGACTTCAACACCGTTCCAAATCTCTGTTTTCTTCGCGGATACCGTATGTTTGTCACGTTCCGTCCAGTGCATCAGCTCCAGCTTACGTCGTCTCCACAGATGGGCAGGCTGTTCACTTAACAGCACTTCATGTTCCTCATTTAAACTCATGCAATGTGTCCTCCTGTTCTCCTCGATCCGGTCACCTTATTCAACAAAGAGAGAGCACATCCCTGTGCTCTCTGCTTTGCAAAAAGGCAAAGGAATGGCGATCCATTCCTCAGCATGTTGTATTATTGTACCTTTTTCGGTGAAAGGCATCAAACTGATCTTTTATTATTCGTTCAGCGCCAGTTTTAGAGCCTCCAGATTCTGTCTCATCACGCTAATGTAGTCCATTCCCGCCGCAATTTCTTCCTCGGTGAGTCCCTCAATCGGGTTCAATACAGCCGTCTTGGCTCCCACTTCACTTGCAATCGTCTCAGACACTTTGGATGAAACCAGTGTTTCGAAGAAAATTGTCTTCACTTGATGCTCTTTTGCAAAATCAATAACGGATGCCATCTGTGCTGCCGAAGGTTCTTGCTCAGGAGACAATCCTGCGATGGGCACCTGTTGCAATCCGTATTCCTGTGCAAGGTAGCCAAATGCAGCGTGTTGTGTGATGAAATCCTTTCGTTTGCTATCCGTCACAGCCGCCTTGAAGTCTTGATCCAGTGACTCCAGTTGAGCAACATAGGCATCTGCATTTTGCTTTAACTGTTCAGCGTGTTCTGGAGCAGCCTGCGCTAATCCCGCTTCAATATTACGTACTTCTTTGACAGCCAATGCAGGTGACAGCCATACGTGGGGATCGAGTCCACCGTGATCGTGATCATGTCCTGCTTCTGCCTCGGCGTCATGATCGTGGTCGTGTTCTTCTGTAGTCGCTTCATCCGCATGATCGTGATCATGTTCTTCTGTAGTCGCTTCATTCGCATGGTCATGGTCATGATCGTGGTCATGTTCTGTTGCCTCTGAATCTTCATGATGGTGATCATGCTCTCCACCTTCAAGCAGGTTGATGCCCTTGCTTGCTTCCACCTGAATGAGTGAAGCGTTGCTTAGACTTCCGGTGACCTGATCAATCCATGATTCCATACCAGCACCGTTGTAGACAAGCACATCCGCTTTTTCAATGCTGGCAATGTCTTGTGGTGTGGGCTCCCAATCATGAGGCTCCATCCCCGCTGGAACGAGGGTATGCACCTCAGCGAGATCACCTGCCACATTTTTGGTGAACTCATACATCGGGTAGAAGCTGACCTGCACGTTTAATTTTGCGGTTTCCGTCTCGACTGGAACGGAAGTGCCTGTCGAAGCTGTATTTGCATCAGAAGCGGATTTTTGTCCGCAGCCTGCGACGATAAGTGTGAGACTGAACAACAATCCGAGCGTAGCTTTTTTACTGAATTTCATGTGATGTATTCCTCCTAGAATGGTTGACCAGAATAACGTGCTGTGATTTCGTTTCTTTACGGTGACGCTTGCGGTTATATCGTGCAATCAGCTTTTGCGCTGATATTCCAGTCAATAGGATGACCAACAGGATGAGTGAAATTGTTCCTCCCGGTGGTGTATTTAGATGGTAAGATGTTGTGAGTCCGCTAAAAATACCAATTAACCCCGTGATTACCGCGACAATAATCGCTGCTGTAAAACTGCGAGACACTCTTAGTGCCAAGGCAGCAGGTAATACAATGAGAGCAGACACCAGCAACACACCGACGATCGGCATGGCTGAAGCTACAGTCATTCCTGTCAGAATGGCAAATGCAAACGATAAACCTTTTACCTGAACGCCCCCAATGGAAGCTGTCTCTTCATCAAACGTAAAGCTATAGAGCGGTCTTCGGAGCAGGATGAAAAAAAGTAAACCCATGACACATACTCCTGCCATCATCCACAACTGTATATCGCTAACCGCAACAATAGATCCGAATAAGTATGAGCTGAATGTCTTGGACAGATTGGTTTTGAGACTCATCAACACTACAGCAAGAGCCAGCCCCGAAGTCATGATGATTGCCACAGGTACCTCGCTGTAGGTTCGGTAACTTCGACGCAGTTGTTCAACCAGTAATGCACCGATAATTGCAATGGCGAATCCGCAGATCACCGGGTTAAGATTCATGACCGAACCGAGCGCAACCCCTGCAAGTGAGACATGGGATAACGTGTCTGCCATTAGTACCTGCCGCCTGAGCATCAGATAGACCCCGAGAATTGGAGCGATGACTCCAATCAGTCCACCTGCCCAGAAGGCACGTTGCATGAATTCGTACTCAAACACTGCCATTCCTCACTTTCTTGCCGCTCCAGAGTAATTGATCGGTCCAATCGATCTCCCATCTCTTCCAGTCCATGAGTAACCATAATAATCGTTATCCCATGAGCATCAACATAGTGGCGCATCAGATTGTAAAATCCTTCACGGCTGTGGCGGTCCATCCCCGTTGTTGGCTCATCCAGTACCAGAACCTGCGGTTGCCCAGCCATAGCTCTTGCAATACAGATCCGCTGCTTCTGTCCACCGGACAGCTCACCGACGCGTGTATTCCGATATTCCCACATGCCAACTTCCCGCAGACTGCGTTCAACGATGGCATTCTGCGTTGCTGTGAATCTGCGGAATAATCCCAACCTGGTGTAACACCCGGACCGGACCAGTTCATTCACCGTACTGGGAAATCCACTATTAAACGATGCCACCTGCTGGGGCACATAACCGATATTGGACTTGTTCCCACGTTTCAACTGCGGATTCATATGTATCGTGCCGCTCCAGGGCTTCAATAGCCCTAGTAGCAGCTTTAACAGGGTCGTTTTGGCAGAACCGTTGGGACCTGTGATGCCTATGAACTCTCCCACATGGATATCTAGCGACAGTTGATCAATGACCGGCTCTTTGCCATATCCAAATACAACATCACGCATGGAGGATAGTATCATGACTTTCCCTCTTTTCGTAAATATTACGATTTAAAAATATCAAAAAAATTTTATCTGGTTTCCCGGTGGATCGTCATTTTCTTCAAACGCGGAGAGTACTTCTTCATCTCAAGTCTCTCTGGATGGTTACGTTTGTTCTTGGTTGTTGTATAGTTGCGGTCCCCGCACTCGGTGCAGGCTAAAGTTACAATGACTCTCATGGTTGTTGCCTCCTCTTATTTAATCGTAATAATTACTATTTAATGATAGTAGCCTATGCTTTTTCTTTTGTCAACTCCATATCTGTTACAGTAAAATTTTGTATGCACAATATAATTTCATATGATATACTGCTTTGGTATCATTATACTTTACCTACGGAGGAACTAGATGAAGATCAAAAAATCAACTTTTATTGGGTCATTGGTAGCATGCAGTTTGGCTTTCGGTGCCCTGGGTGTAGCAGCTTCAAACGGAATTCAGGATATTGAAGCGGCACTCGACAGCAACATTAGCTTTAAAGTAAACGGTTTATCTTGGACACCCAAGAATGAAGCTGGAGACAAACTGAATGCACTGGTATATGACGGTGATGTATACTTGCCTGTAAGTACCACAGCAGAAGCACTCGGAGCCAACGTATCTCTGAATGTTAGCAACAAAGTTGTAAGTATCACTAATTCAGGTAGCGGTAAGTCAAGCAGTTCGAGTAGTAATAACAGCAGTACAGGTACCAAAGGTTCTGAAGATTCAAGTAAACCAGGTAGTTCAAGTAACTCAAGCACTTCTGGCTCAGTCAAGATGACTGGAACTGACGCTCAGATGATAGTCAAATTGCAAAAAGAATCTTTAACATTGATCAAAATGTATGGTAAAGCACTTAAAACAGGTAGCACTAGTGAATTTGATAAGTACATAGATGCTAAAGTTATTGAAAATCCCGAGATCGACATTTTTGATCTGGGTAAGCAATCCCAGAAAGATAAATTTAAGACTACAGTCAAAGGTATCATTGCAGCAAATGATAAAAAAACGCTGACTAAATATGCAGATCAGTTGATTAACATCAAATCAGCTGATTTTAAAGTGATTGCAATGAACGATAAAACCAAAACAAGACACAGTTACAAAGCCATTTATTATCCACAAGGATGGACGGGTTCCTATGGAGTGTACCTTACCTTTGTGTTTAGTCCGCAAAAAAGCGGCAACGGTGATTTTTATCTTGGCGATTTGTACTTTAGCTAAAGTCCTTAATACAATATAATCATTGATCTTCAGGGGCACTATTGCACTTGAAGATCTTTTCTTTTCACTTCAACTCCACGCTGGAAAAGGATCTTTCAGTTCACGCCAGTTCATCAACATCTCCTCCTCCGTAAGAAGGGTCTCATCCAATGTACGTTCAATCTCCGCCCGGTCCATGTCAATGCCGATGAATACCAATTTCGTCACCCGGTCACCCCACTCATCATCCCAGTCCGGTCTGCTTGGCAGCGTGTCGCCAAAATGAAGTTGCCTTTCCTCCTCACTCATCGCACCTACCCATATTCCTGCTGGCGCAAGCTGCTTTGATGTGCCTGCATGACTGAAAGAGATCGCCATATGGTTCCTTGTTGCCAGCCACATCAGGCCTTTGGATCGCACGATATTATCTGGCCATTTCGCAATCCAACGCAGCAACCGTTCCGGGTGGAATGGACGTTTACGATGATAGACAAATGAATGAATTCCATATTCTTCAGTCTCCGGGGTATGTTCCTCTTTCATTAATTCGCGGATCCAACCCGCTGACTGGCTTGCCTTTTCAAAATCAAAACGTCCTGTGTTCAATATCTCTCTTGGATCAATATGCCCATGTGTTGTTCGAATAAGCTTAGCTTCTGGCTGCATGGCGTGTAACGCCTTCTCAAGCTTCGAAAGTTCTTCCTCCGACACCAGATCACATTTGTTCAGAATCAGTACATCACAAAATTCCACTTGATCCGTCAGCAGATGAACGATTCCGCGAACATCGTCCTCCCCCGCTTCCTGTCCACGATCCTTCAGTGTTTCTTTGGAATAAAAATCACGCCAGAACTGGGCAGCATCAACAACCGTAACCATCGTGTCGAGACGAGTGAACTTCGTCAAATCAATGCCGAGTTCCTCATCGATATACGTAAACGTCTGCGCAACAGGTACCGGCTCACCAATACCCGTAGATTCAATCAGTATGTAGTCAAAAGAACCATCCAGCGCAAGCCGCTCGACTTCTTTCAGCAGATCCTCCCGTAAGGTGCAGCAGATGCAACCATTGGACATCTCTACCAGTTTCTCATCAATACGTGATAATCCTCCACCATCTCGTATTAAACCTGCATCGATGTTAACCTCACTGAGATCATTAACGATAACAGCAACCCGCATCCCCTCGCGGTTATGAAGCACATGATTGAGAAGTGTCGTTTTGCCTGCACCCAAATATCCACTAAGTACGGTTACTGGAACCCGCTGTTGAACCTGTTGATCTGACATTTCTGCTTCCTCCACTCTGTTTAAGTTTTAACTTTAATAGTAATTATTACTATTAAAGATGCAATCCGAACTATACCGCAGTTTTCTCTCGGTTGTCAACTCTAATATGATGAAAAATCTTGATTAATCGTAAAAATGTTGATTAGAACATAGGAATGATGTATGTTGCTGCACGTACAAGCATATATTTTAGCAAAGTCCTAGTTGTGGAGGTCTGTTTCATGAAAATGGCAGCCAATCTGAAGCTCCTGTCTTTCCTGATCCCTTGTGCATTTCTTGTTCCCGTGTTGATCACAATGGCTCCAGACTTGAAGGAAGCATGGAACAGTGAAGCTTTGCAAAATATGAAAACCGTATTCATAGGTATTTTCCTTGAAGCCGCACCTTTTCTGCTCATGGGTGTGTTATTGTCCTCGCTCATGCAGTGGTTCGTATCCGAAGAAATGGTCCGCAAACTCACGCCCAAGAATCCGATCGGTGGGGTGCTGGTTGCAGGGTTGCTCGGTATTATTTTTCCCATTTGTGAATGTGGCATGATCCCGGTAGTGAGAAGGTTGATGCACAAAGGCATGCCAGCCTATATCGCAGTTACATTCATCCTGAGTGGTCCCGTAGTGAATCCCATCGTATTTACCGCAACCTTGCTTGCCTTTCCCTCCCATCCTGAGATTACCATTGCCCGCATGGGACTGGCCTTTGCTGTAGCTGCTTCCATAGGTATGCTCGTGTATCTGTTCGTTCGTCGAAATCCCCTTCGGATGCCAAAGGTCGCTGGGACAGAGGTCAAGACACATCCTGGGTTTAAAATGGCGCAACCTCATGCAAATGCACATGATCATAACCATGTAAAAAACTGGCGCAGCTTCTTCATTCACGCCGGAGATGAATTTGTCGATATGAGCAAATATCTGGTGATCGGTGCCCTGATTACAGCCTGCATCCAGACATTCATTAGCCGCAGCGATCTGATCTCACTTGGTAATGGTCCTGTTGCCTCCTATGTATTCATGATGGGATTTGCTTATGTATTGTCTCTCTGCTCCACTTCTGATGCTTTTGTGGCTTCTGCGTTCTCACATACGTTTGCACTGGGGCCGCTGGTATCCTTCCTCGTGCTTGGTCCAATGCTGGATTTCAAAAGCACCCTGATGCTGCTCTCGACCTTCCGTACCCGGTTTGTTATTGGTCTAAGTCTAGCCATTATTACGCTTGTCTTCGCTGGCTCATGGTTGATTAATCTGCTGGTATAAAGGTTGAGCAAAATACTTCATGACTTAAATGGTTAATCCTATGAACTTTCATCCTGATGATTAATAGAAATGAGGTAATGATATGAACCACACTATCTATACGATGACCAAACCTCCTGTTCCAAGGTCACACATCATTCAATGGCATAACCTGATCCGTGCGGTCTGGATGGGCGGTCTTGCGGTATACATTATTCATTTGAATTCAAGTGATTCGCTTCATTATTATTTGGCTCCTACCATGCAAAAACTGCTGTTATGCTGCCCTGTTCCCTTATTGTTTATTGCTGTTATCATGGCATGGCATGGATTGTTCGGTAGAAACGAGGTTCATTGCGACTGTGAGCATCCACCACCCTCGGGGTTCCTTCGTAGTTCAATGGTATATGGTCTGATTGCCATACCCTTGTTGCTGGGATTTCTGTTACCTGATCGGGCTCTCGGCAGCTCCATGGCCAGTCAGAAAGGCATGTCTCTCACCTATGCACCTCCCGAGATTCGTCGCAAAGAGCCTTTACCTGACCCGGCAACGCAATTGAATGTACAAGATCACACACAAAAACCAACGACCGTTCAGCCTGCATCGGCTCCCAAAGTACAATTCATTCCCCCAGACGAGTATAGCCGCGAATTCGCTGAATTAGCGGAGAAGTTGTATGCAGAACAGGTTATCCGAGTCTATCCCGAGATCTTCTCTGAAACCCTCGGCACGATTGATATGTTCCAGCGACAATTTGCAGGCAAAGATATCTCCTTAACCGGGTTCGTTTATCGGGACAAAAGCATGGATCATGAATCACACTTTGCGCTGGGACGATTTCTCGTCATGTGCTGCCCCGCGGATGCGGCTCCCTTTGGCGTGATGATTCACATTCCAGAAGCAGATAGCTTTCCAACAGATAGCTGGGTGCAAATCGATGGCAGCATCGGCTCAGCACAGGTGAATGGTAAGGATACGATTGAAATTCGGGCAAAAAAGGTGACACGTGTAGCTGAGCCATCCACGCCTTATATTTATACCAATGCGGACTCGGTGATGGCGTATGAGAAAATAAAGAGCCAGTAGTTGCTAGTAGTAGTAACAACTTGCACCTCAACGACAAAAAGCCCCAAAGCGATGGATTACATTGCTTTGGGGCTTTCATGTTCAATCAGGAAGAGATTACATCTCGTCTGATCTGATTGTATTATTCCGTTACGATATCATGAACCAATACAGGAGCATCGGCATGATCCGCAATCGTAATGTTTTCTTTGATCTTCGCGATGACGTCTGCTACGTCTTCACGGTTGGCATGAATCGTTACGAGGGACTCACCAGCTTTGACTGGGTCACCGACTTTTTTGTTCAGCATCAGACCAACCGCAAGATCGATCTCAGATTCTTTTGTTGCACGACCTGCGCCGAGCAGCATTGCTGCCGTTCCGATTTCGTCAGCGACGATTCCGGCAACATAGCCGTCTTTGTCTGCTGGAACTTCAACCAGGTATTTTGCTTGTGGCAAACGATCTGGATGATCCACAACCGAAGCGTCTCCGCCTTGGTTTGCCAGGAAATCTTTGAATTTCTCCAGCGCTTTACCATTCTGGATCACTTCTTTTAATTTCTCCTCGGCATGCTCCAAGGAATCTGCCTTGCCAGCAAGGAATACCATCTGACGTCCAAGTGCCAGACACAGTTCTTCCAGATCTTTTGGACCTTTACCTTGCAGGGTAAGGATGGCTTCTTTCACTTCAAGCGCGTTACCAATCGCCAGACCCAGTGGTTGGGACATATCGGAGATAACAGCCATCGTTTTACGTCCAACATTGTTACCGATGCTTACCATGGCATGTGCCAATTCTTTAGCATCTTCCGTTGTTTTCATGAATGCACCAGCACCCGTTTTAACATCCAATACGATTGCATCTGCACCTGCTGCAATTTTCTTACTCATGATGGAGCTGGCGATCAGTGGAATGGAGTTAACGGTAGCTGTTACGTCACGCAGTGCATAGAGCTTTTTGTCTGCAGGCGTTAGATTACCACTTTGTCCGATAACTGCAACCTTGTGTTCGTTTACGAGACGAATGAACTCTTCTTTTTCAAGCTCTACGTGGAAACCAGCAACGGATTCCAGCTTGTCTGTTGTACCACCCGTGTGACCAAGTCCACGGCCGGACATTTTGGCAACAGGTACATCCAGCGCAGCAACAAGCGGAGCCAGTACCAGTGTTGTTGTATCGCCCACTCCTCCCGTGGAGTGCTTGTCTACTTTGATGCCTTCGATAGCGGACAGGTCGATCGTCTCACCGGAATTCACCATCGACATCGTCAGATCGGCGCGTTCCTTGTCTGTCATATCTTTGAAGAAAACTGCCATCGCCCAAGCGCTGACTTGATAGTCGGGGATTTCTCCTTGTGTGTATCCTTGAACAACAAAATCAATCTCAGCTGTTGTCAGTTCTTTTCCGTCGCGTTTCTTAGCAATAATGTCTACCATTCTCATGATGATCTCTCCTTGTGTGTGTATTGATTGTATAGAACACTTTGAGCACCATTCGTTCCGGCTCCGGATCGTTCCTTTGATCGCTGTTGTCTCCAAGTTTTTCTGATTCCATTTTTGCAATGAAGAAAACTTGGAGACAGCATATCCTTCCGAAGCAGCTTTCTTTCAGAAAGCTTTTAGGCGAACGCTTCGCTTCTTCAGAATCGATTCTGGTTCCTTCACTCCGTGCTTCAAACAAAAGTTTCGATTAAAATCAAATGATTATTGTATATAAAATACAAAAACATCTGTTGTCATCTTATACAACATTTTGATGTTAATTCGTTCCGGCTCCGGATCGTTCCTTCGATCGCTGTTGTCTCCAAGTTTTTCTGATTCCATTTGCGATGGAGAAAACTTGGAGACAGCATATCCTTCCGAAGCAGCTTTCTTTCAGAAAGCTTTTAGGCGAACGCTTCGCTTCTTCAGAATCGATTCCGGTTCCTTCACTCCGTGCTTCAAACAAAAGTTTCGATTAAAATCAATTGATTTTGAATATTAAATACAACAATTACAGTGTGATTGCTGTGTCCAGGGCAACTACCATCATGTCGTTGAACGTTTTTTGACGCTCTTCGGCAGATGTTTCTTCGCCTGTCAGCAAGTGGTCACTTACCGTCAGGATGGTCAGTGCGTTAACACCAAACTTGGCAGCGATAGTGTACAATGCTGTTGTTTCCATCTCTACGCCCAGTACGCCGTGTTTCATCAACTTCTCAGTTACTGAACGGTCATCGCGATAGAAAGAATCGGAGCTGAACACGTTACCGACATGAATCTTCATACCTTTAGCTGTTGCACGGTCATATGCTTCTTTCAGCAGGGAGAACGTAGCGATTGGTGAGAAGTCATATCCACCGAATACGTGTTTGTTCATGCTGGAATCTGTACATGCTGCTTGTGCAAGGATGACGTCACGTACACGTACATGCTCCTGCATACCGCCACAAGTACCTACACGAATCAGGTTTTTCACGCCATATTCGCTGATCAATTCGTTGGCATAGATTGCGAAGGACGGAATACCCATCCCTGAACCTTGCACCGAAATCCGGTGTCCTTGATATGTACCTGTGTAACCGAGCATTCCACGAACCTCGTTGTAACATACAACATCTTCAAGGTAAGTATCTGCAATATACTTCGCGCGCAATGGGTCTCCTGGCAAAAGGATCGTTTCTGCGATATCTCCGGGTTTTGCTCCAATATGTGTACTCATGAATGAATCTCCTCCAGTTATACATTTAGTCTATTATGATGGAAGGAGCGGAGCAGCCACAGCTACCCCGACATCCCCTATCCCGTTTTCAAAAAAACTTATTTCAAATCCTTCAGGAAGCTGGTACCGTATTCCGGCATTTTCACTCCAAAGTTCTCGGCTACGGTTGCACCAAGGTCAGCAAATGTGCTACGCAGATCAAGCTTTTTGCCCTCGCTGAAGCGCGGAGAGTAGGCAAGCAGTGGTACATATTCACGCGTATGGTCTGTACCTCGGTATGTTGGATCGTTACCATGGTCAGCTGTGATCAGCAGCAGGTCATCATTGGTCATTTTGGCAAAAATCTCTGGCAGCCGTGCATCATAGTCTTCAAGTGCCTGAGCATAACCTTGCGGATCACGACGGTGACCGTACAGGGCATCAAAATCAACCAGGTTCAGGAAGCTGAGTCCAGTGAACTCTTCATCCATCGTTTCGGACAACTTGTCCATACCATCCATGTTGGAGACGGTACGAACAGCCTTGGTCACACCTTCTCCATCATAGATATCTGCGATTTTACCCAAGGCAATCACATCAAATCCGCCATCTTGCAGTTCATTCATAACCGTACGACCAAAAGGTTTGAGTGCATAGTCATGACGATTCGCAGTACGTTTCCAGTTACCCGCTTCACCTACAAATGGACGTGCAATAATGCGGCCCAGCATGTACGGATCTTCAAGTGTAATTTCACGGCAGAACTCACAGATTTCATACAGTTCCTTCAATGGGACAACGTCCTCATGTGCTGCAATTTGTAGAACCGAATCCGCGGATGTGTACACGATGAGTGCGCCAGTTTCGACATGCTCTGCACCCAGCTCATCCAGAATTTCCGTGCCGCTGGCCGGTTTGTTTCCAATTACCTTGCGGCCTGTTTTCTCTTCAATGCGCTGAATCAACTCATCGGGAAAACCATTCTCGAACACACGGAAAGGTGTATCAATGTAAAGACCCATCAGCTCCCAGTGACCTGTCATTGTGTCTTTGCCTCTGGATGCTTCCTGCATCTTGGTGTAATACGCTTTAGGTGCATCCGCTACAGGGACACCCTCGATTTCTTTGATGTTGGACAGTCCGAGACTGGCCATGTGAGGCATTTTCAGACCTCCGCGTTCACGTGCAATGTGACCGAAGGTATCTACATCAAAATCATCAAATTCTGCTGCATCCGGCGCTTCGCCGATCCCTACAGAATCCATAACGATCAGATGTACTCTTTTGAATGTTGACATAACCTAAGCACTCCTTCCAATAATCCGGTTTACAAGAACAGTCCGGCGATGATCGCTGACAATACACTGACAAGCGATGCACCGTAAAGCAGTTTCAGACCGAAGCGGGCTACCACATTACCTTGTTTCTCATGAAGTCCCTTCACCGCACCGGCAATGATACCGATGGAAGAGAAGTTAGCGAACGATACGAGGAAGACGGATACGATCCCTGTTGTTCTGGCAGACAATAAGGTCTCCTTCGCTAGAGCAAGCATGGCAACGAATTCGTTGGATACCATTTTGGTTGCCATAATACTTCCCGCCTGAATCGCTTCTTTCCAAGGAACACCCATAATAAAGGCTAATGGTGCAAACACATAACCAAGCAGTTCCTGGAACGAAATACCAAGCACCGCACTGAAAATTCCGTTAACAAGTGCAATCAAGGCAACAAAACCGATTAACATCGCAGCTACGATGATGGCAACTTTGAATCCATCCAGGATGTATTCGCCGAGCATTTCGAAGAAGGACTGTTTTTCCTCTTCCTGTACTTCCAATATATCTTCTTCCTCTGTAACTTCATAAGGATTCACAATGGAAGCAATGATAAAACCGCCAAACAGGTTCAGCACAAGTGCCGTAACCACATATTTCGGATCAATCATGGACATATAGGCACCGACAATCGACATCGATACCGTGGACATCGCCGAGGCACACAAGGTGTACAGCCGATGTTTTGGCAACAACCCAATTTGTTTTTTCACAGAAATGAACACTTCAGATTGCCCCAATACAGCCGAAGCAACCGCGTTATATGATTCCAGTTTGCCCATTCCGTTGATTTTGCTTAATACCAGACCAATATATTTTATAACAAAAGGTAAGATTCGGATATACTGCAATATCCCAATGAGTGCAGAGATGACAACAATCGGCATCAATACGCTGAGGAAAAATGGTGTCCCTACGGTATCTGCACCTACGGTAGTCAAATCACCAAATACAAACGCAATTCCTTCATTCGCATAATCAAGCAAACTTTTAAATACGGACGCGAAGCCGCCAATCAACCATGTCCCGACTCCTGTATTCAGCAAGGCATACGCCAGGATCACTTGTAAAACAACCATAACGACCAGTGGTCGGTAACGAATCTTCTTTTTACCGTTGCTTGCGATATAAGCCAGTCCAAAAACAACGAGTAAACCAAGAAGGGCAATTAGAAATTTCATTTGATCTCTCCTTTGAAGGTAGTTAAGCCGGATGTGGAAATTCAGCTCAAAGGGTTCTTAAGCATTCTTATCAGTAATCTTTCAGAAAACTTATGAAGCGCTTACAATAAGTTCCGTTAATTAAAATATAAGTGTAAGTTGTATTCCCTGTACCTGAGTCGAACGCCCAAGTACAGAGAATATAACATTACTTTTATTTATTAAGCTTTTTCTTGATAAGATGCTTTTGCTTAATAAGAAGATGTAGACTGACCACCCTGCATAATCTTCACGCCAGAACTTGCACCGATACGAGTTGCACCCGCTTCGATCATTTTCTGCATATCTTCCAGGCTACGTACGCCACCGGAAGCTTTAACGCCAACATCAGGACCTACAGTACGACGCATCAAAGCGATATCTTCTGGCGTTGCTCCACCTGTGGAGAAACCTGTAGAAGTTTTAACAAAATCAGCTCCAGCACGCACAGCTGCCTGACAAGCACGTACTTTCTCTTCATCCGTCAACAGACAAGTTTCAATAATAACTTTCACCAAAGCTTTACCCGCAGCCGCTTCAACAACAGCACGAATATCTTGTTCAACGAAATCATCTTTGCCATCTTTCAAAGCACTGATGTTGATGACCATATCGACTTCAGTTGCACCTTTAGCAATCGCATCTTTCGTTTCGAAAGCTTTTGTCTCCGATGTAGATGCTCCCAGAGGGAAACCAATAACGGTGCAGATATCTACGCCAGAACCCTGCAACTGCTCAGCAGCATAAGCAACCCAGCCTGGGTTAACACATACGGAAGCAAACTGATATTGCTTTGCTTCTTCGGTTAACTTGGCCATTTCACTTTGCGTTGCGTCCGCACGAAGCAACGTATGGTCGATCATTTTAGCTAATTGTGGTGTAGTCAATTGAATCTCTCCCTTATCTGAACTAGTTATTTTCTATACCCTTACACTAACATGAACATATGTAAAAATCAACTTGAACTTTTGTTCACAGTTGCACTTACATTTCTTCTTCGTTATATTTTCTTCCTAAAAAAGCAAAACATCCGCCCTTTTTGCGTGGCAGATGTTGTCATCCATATCCATTTGAAATTAAAATCGAAGTAATGCCTGCGCTGTGTACTGGTCCGTGACCAGAATATTTGCGTAATGACCTTTAAGAGCCGCATGAATGGCTTCAATTTTGCGTTGTCCCCCGGCAACAAGAATTGATTTTTCCTTATTTCTCAACTCGGCTAGATCAATTCCAACGGTTCTGCTGTTAATCTCTTCACTGATCAACTGACCTTCCGCGTCGAAAAAGCGTGAACAAATGTCACCTGCACCGGAGTTCATCAGCAATTGTTGCTCTTCTTCATTGAAGTAACCGAGCCTGAACAATAATGCATCTTCCTTCACAGTACCCACGGTAAACAAAGCAATGTTGGCCTGTCTGCCAAGTTCCACGATTCTGCCGATATGTCGATCCGCTTCCACCATGTTTTTTACTTCAATGTTGTCGAAAATAACAGGCAGTGGCAGATACCTTGGTACCGTATGGAATGCCTCAGCGAACAAATGAACAATCTCAGCGGCATACGTATTGACATGGGAGTGGCTTACGCCCCCCTTCAATTGCACGACTTCGACACCTTTAACCTGCTTCGGACGAAGTTGGCGTGCTACAGCATGCATGGTTGTTCCCCAGGTCACCCCAATGATATCTGCATCCTGAACCGTCTCCTGAAGGTAGTCTGCTGCTCGTTTGCTGATATGCTTCTGTATTTCCTCATCACTCTTCAACGGGGCAAAACACACAAGTGCCGTATCCAGATCATATTTCGACTTGAGTTCTCCGGCAATGATATCGATATCCTCCAGCGGGTCCATAATTTCTATCCGGACGTATCCACGATCTTTGGCGTACTGAAGTAACCTTGATACGGTTGGACGCGACACGCCCAACCTTGCGGCGATATCCTGCTGGCTATAATCGGACTGATAATACAATTTCGCTGCTTCAATGCTTAATCGTTGCTTCTCCAGGTCCATTCCCATGTGCGCTCATCTCACTCATCCTATTGTCTTTGGAAAATAAATACTCGTCCTGTATATTATACATGGATTGAGTATCTGGTCACTACGTAGCATCCAATTCAGTATCATGATCAATCCATTCATATCCCTTTCTGACGTATAAAACGGGGGAAACGATGCATACTACTGCGGTCGCTTCATCATTGCCAAGAATGCTTCACCCCATTAATCGCACAGAGAGGAAGAATTGTATGTCTACCTTATTGTATATTACTGCCCATCCTCATGATCATGAAACCTCCTTCAGCATGGCTACGGGCAAAGCATTTATTGATGCTTATCGTGAAAGTCACCCTTCTGATGAGGTTGTTCACCTCGATCTGTATCGTTCGGATATTCCGCATATCGACGCGGATGTCTTCAGTGGTTGGGGCAAACTGCAATCGGGCAGTGATCTGACTGCCGAAGAACAGACCAAAGTTAGCCGTTTGAATGAACTGTCGGATCAATTTGCCTCAGCAGATAAATATGTTTTTGTAACCCCGATGTGGAACTTCTCGTTCCCTCCAATTCTGAAGGCTTATGTCGACTCGATCTGCGTAGCTGGCAAAACATTTCGTTATACCGAACAAGGTCCTGTTGGACTGTTGTCCGACAAAAAAGCGTTGCATATTCAGGCTCGCGGTGGCATTTATTCCGAAGGCCCAGCAGCTCAGATGGAATCCGGTCATCGTTATCTGAGTATTATCATGTCTTTCCTTGGCGTGCCGAAGCTTGATGGCATTTTTGTTGAGGGGCATAACCAGTATAAAGATCGTGCGGATGAGATCAAGCAACAGGCTATAGAGCAAGCACGCACTTTCGCAAAACAGTTTTAAGAGAGGTAGTTCAAAAAGTCCGCTTTTGATTACGAATGATGCCTAGTGGCATCATTAGCAGTGTAGTAAACAATTAAATTAGAGCAAAAATAAAACCCGCGTGCGACCTTGGGGATAATCCCAGGAAACACGCGGGTTTTCAATGTATAATCAACCTAGAGCTTATTGATGTCCAGCGCTGGCACGGCTCATGGTTTCAAGTTTACGTGTGATCGCATGACGGTCTACTTTTAATCCCCAGATCATTTCAATAATCTGCTCTTTCTCCTCAGGACTGTCAGCATGCTTCAGTTGCATTAACAGATCATGCATTTGTTCATTGATGCCTTCAAATTGAATCCATAAATCCTGTCTTACCTCTTTAGAATCCAGATGATGATTCGCATCGACTTCTTCCTTCAATGCTTGCAGAATAGCATCTTTCCATTCGTCATCACCCAGCTGTTTCGCAATGTTCAGGAGATCCAGATAATCGTCAACAAGAAGTGAGTTCAATTCAGCATGTGTTTTCATCGTTTATTGCATCCCCTTTTCGTCTATTTACCAAGTATTATACTCGGTATTTCAGGATATGCAATAGCTGTCGGAAAAAGTTGATTTATGTAACCTGTCCCTTCAACCTGTGAACAAGCAAATTACACAAGACAAAACCGATCAAAACATACACACCGATCATCCCCACAATGCCTATCCATCCAAGATGACTGTAAAGCAGTCCACCCCCTGTTCCACTTACGCTTGAACCAAGATAGTAGAAAAATAAATACAACGCATTGGCCTGGGATTTGTGCTGATTGGCCACGAGTCCAACCCAGCTGCTTGCGATGGAATGACCACCAAAGAAACCGAAGGCAAACAGGGCGAGTCCGATAATTTTGACCCAAAGCGCTGGATGAAAGGTACAGACTGCACCAGCCAGAATAATGCCCAGCGCGATTCCAAGCACATGTGATCTACCGTAACGATCGGCAAGCCTGCCCATCCAGGTACTGCTCACTGTACCCATCAGATACACCACAAAAAGACTCCCAACGATGGACTGGCTAAGTTGATAGGGTTCTCCCGTTAATTCAAAACCGATATAGTTGAACAGGGTCACGAATCCCCCCATCAGGAGAAACCCGAGTCCATACAGGCATAACAGCCTTGGATTGCGACATTGTGACCACAAAAGAGGTATTGGATTTTTGAATCCGGGTGCAGCTTTGACAAAATGACGGGATGGCGGGATGACAAGCCAAAAAACAACGGCTGCACACAGTCCAAGAATACCAATGAAACCCACAGCAGCGCGCCAACTGAACCAATCTGTCACCACACCGCTGATGAAACGGCCGGCCATGCCTCCTATCGAATTGCCACTGATATATAGGCCCATGGCATAACCAAGACTTCTAGGTTCAATTTCTTCTGACAGATATGTCATGGCTATCGCTGGCAACCCTGCGAGTGCCACCCCCTGAAGAATACGAAGCAGAAGAAGTTCCGTATATCCCGGGCTGAATGCGCTCAGCAAAGCAATTACAGAAGATATCACCAGTGCCGCTGTCATAATAAAGCGTCGGCCCACAGAGTCAGACAAGGACCCGATGAACAGCATCGTCAGTGCCATGGCGATCGTTGTTACCGATAACGTAAGACTGGCGTGTGCCGGTGTAATGGAGAATGCATCGCTAATCTCAGGCATTAGGGGTTGGAGACTGTAGAGCAAAGCAAAGGTGACAAAACCTCCGGCGAACAGTGCAAGGCTAATGTTACGAAACGTCTTAGTTCCCTGCTGAATCATGGATGTTCCAACTTTCTCAGTAAGAAAGCTTCTTGGATCGACTGTGGCCTGATCGCCGGTCAGTGAAGCCTTCCATTTATCGTTATTTAGTGAACAGTTTCCGCTCCATATGAGTCAGAAACTCATAACCATCTGGCGTTACAACAATTGTATCCTCGATTTGGAATCCACCAGCACCTAGCTCGTAATATGGTACCTCCACACATAACACCATACCGGGCTCCAGTATCCGCTGGTCACCCGGGGAGAGGGTTATATCGTCGTACAGTTCCAACCCGATGGCATGTCCGACATGCTGACGTCGGTAATGCGGAATCCCCTCACGCTGTACGCGAGACACTGCAGCATGGAATACTTCCGACGCCCTGACTCCAGGGCGCACGGTTTCAAGTGCCGTCTCCCATCCACTTTTGACCGCAGCAAAATGTTTTTTCATCCAGGCGATAGGCTCCCCTGCAACAACCGTGCGGCCCGTATCTCCCCAGTATCCTTCCAGTTGGAGGCAAAGATCAAAACGGATCTGATCTCCGCTCTCAATCCTATGAAAATAATTTTCGATGAGTGGCAACGCACTGCGTGGTCCTGCCCCTACCGCTGTCATTGCAGGAGTTCCACCTGCTCTCATCACAGCCAGACGATAATGATCGGCAAGTTGCTTCTCATGAACACCTGCGGCAATCAGGTCAATTAGTTCCTGCTCAATCCGTTCATTTAATTGGGCAGCCTGACGCAGTTGCTCGATTTCAAAAGGTGTCTTGACCAGGCGGATTTCTCGGAACAACTTATATGCGGGTATTACCGGTCTGTCAGGAACCTCCTCCTTGATTCTCGTCAGAATGTCGGGAGCAATCCGCATCTCATCGATTCCAATCGGCTGATCTTCGATCTCAAGCTGTTTTAATGCTGCCTTGAGTGCTTCTGCCGGACCTGGATGAATAGCCGTTGTTTGCAGGAGAGAATAGAACAGATCAATGTCGTCAGTGGAAGGTTTGCCTTCGATCGAACCTTCCACGAAAAAGTCACTATAGGCAAATATGTCCACCCCCGTAATACCAAACTGAGCCACAACGCCCAACCGATTCGTCGGAATGATGATGCATGGCTTAGCAGATCTGTCGGCAGGTAGAACCGCATAAATCTGCATGGTCCAGTTGCTTGCACGCAGCTGGGAACCGATGACATAATGAATGTTCTCCGGAGTAGTTGCGATCAGGGCGCTTAGCCCCTGAGCTTTCATCACTTCTTCCGCCCGGTCCCGGTTCAGACCTGAGCTATGGGATAGATGCTGTGAATTATTCATTTTGATCCAGACCTCCTTTTGTTTTCCTGCGACCAAACAAACTCTCAAGTCCTGGTACAGAGCGCAGCACTAGTTTAATCGTCATAAACAGAGCCAGCGCAAAAGCGATCAGAACTACAGACACCACGGCAATCGTTGGGTCCTGCCATTTCTCCATATACAGGAATAGCTGTATTGGCAACGTGTAGCTGTCCTGACGGAGCAGCAGCAGTGCAGCCTCGACCTGATCGAAAGTGAAGACAAAAGCGATTGACCCTGACAGAAGCAGGGATAGGCGGAGCTGTGGAAGTGTAATTGTGAAAAAAATACGCAACGGCCCTGCGCCAAGGTCCGCGGCAGCTTCCCGATGAGCCGGGTGCAGATTGGCTAACGCACTGCCTACAAGAGTGAGCACGAATGGAAGCACAATGACCGCTTCACCCAAAATAAGCGCAAACAGTCCGCCAGCAATATGCATTTTCGAGAACAAAATCAGATATGCGATACCCAGCGTAATTTTCGGCATAACCATCGGAGATACAAAAAATGCCCTTAAGATACCAGAACCCGGGAAAGGGTACTGCACGATGGCTAGCGCTGCAAGTGTACCTGTAATCAAAGCCAGCAGAACCGCCCCTGTAGAAGCAATAAGGCTGTTCTTGAATGCATCGAGAAACTGCGTCTGTTCACTCAGATTGGCATACCATTTCAAGGTTAGACCTTCGGGCGGAAATTTGCTTGCTGAACCAGAGCCTACGGACGTTAACATAATCATCAGCAGTGGCAGCAGCAAATAAATTGCTACCGCGCCTACAAAGACATAGAGCAACAGCTTGGTGCCCCTATGCGACTTAACCATACGCCTGACCTCCCTTACGGGAACGACGGAACATCAGCATTTCTGCTCCTTTATTCACAAGCAACGAGACAACGATGGAAGACACAAGCAAGAACAAGCTGGCAACCGCAGCCATCGGCCAGTTGGTATCCAAGGTACGCTGGTATATAAATACTGGAAGTGTCATGACTCTTCCCCCACCGATCAACTGAGGTGTGGTGAAGGCGGTGAGGCATAGCGTGAACACAATCTGTACCCCGCTTGCAATACCTCTTGCCGATAAAGGCAGGGTAATGGTCAGGAACGTTCTCCAGCTGCCCGCCCCCAGATCCTGAGCAGCTGCCTTTAAGGAAGCGTCACTTTGGGACAATACATTCAGGATTGGAAAGACCATAAATGGCAGGAAAATATGGACAAGGGCCACGACAACACCTGTCTCGTTGTATATCATGCTGAATCCTTCCTCAGTGAGCCCCAACCGGATGAACAACCAGTTCATGAAGCCTTGTTTGGACAGCAACAGCTGCCATCCGTAAGAACGCACAACTGCACTGACAAGCAGCGGAAGAAACGTGAGCAGCAACAACAATTGCTTCATGCCAGGCTTCTTTAGACCGGCAATGCAATACGCCAGCGGATAGGCAAGTAGAAGGCTCCACAGCGTAACCTTGAAGGCAATGCGAAACGTCGTGCCAATCAGCTTCCAATAATAAGGGTCGGACAGAAAAGCACGATAAGCTCCCAAATCCCAACCCCGAATAAGCTTTCCATTCTCATACATATCAAAGCTATATCTGCCAAAGATCAGCAACCCGCCCAGATACACGATGCCCATCAGAGCAAGCGCAGGCAACAGAAGCATTAACCGGGTTAGCCATGTGCGGTTTCCAAAGGAATACAGATTCACGATCCGTTCCGCGATCCGGTTCATATTCTTGCCCCCTGTACACGGTCATCAATGGGTTCGGATAACAAGAGCGCGTCCTCTGGGTCAAAGCCAATTTGTATTGGCTCACCTGGACTATAACGTGTGGCTCCCCGCTGATGCAGCACACTAGCCTGTACCAGAAAACCTTCAGCAATCTGCACACTGTATCGAATATTTGCTCCGCCATACACCGCTTCAATCACCTGTCCATCCAGCTTGTTCAGGCAATGAGATGCATCTTCTCCAAGTCGAATATACTCATTGCGGATCGATAAGGAATGTCGTACTCTTGCTTTCGGTACGGCATTTCCACCACTGACTTTCACTAGTAATGGCTTGCCGAAGCATTCTACCCGAGTTCCATTCACATCATGTCCCAACACTTCCGTCTCGAAGAGATTGGTATCTCCAATGAACTTGGCTACGAAGCTATCTGCCGGTCTTTCATAGATTTCATCAGGGGTTGCATATTGCAGCAGCTTTCCGGCGCGCATGACACCAATTCGGTCAGACATATTCATGGCTTCGCTCTGGTCATGCGTTACAAAGATAAACGTTCCGCCGAATTCGCGCTGGATGCGTTTCAGTTCTCGCTGCATATCGAGACGCAGTTGCATGTCCAATGCAGAGAGAGGTTCGTCAAGCAGCAGCACTTCCGGTCTGTTGATCAGTGCGCGAGCAATGGCGACGCGTTGAGCCTGACCCCCGGACAGCTCGGATACCGCACGCCTGCCATAGTCTCCGAGCTGGACCAGATCAAGCATTTCACCTACCTGCCGTTGGATATCGGCTTTTGGTAACTTCTTCACCTTTAGCCCATAGGCAATGTTGTTGAATACGTCCATATGAGGGAATAGCGCAAGCTGCTGAAAAATCATATTGCTGTTGCGTCCATAGGCCGGAATGCCGGTAACATCCCGGCCTCCCAGCATAATGGTGCCCTGGTCCGGTTGCTCAAGTCCGCCAAGCATGCGCAGCAGTGTTGTTTTGCCACAGCCACTCGGACCAAGTAAGGAAACGAACTCCCCCTTTTTCACTTGGAGTGTTACTTGATCAACGGCGGCTCGTTCACCATAAGTCTTCGTGACTTCCCTTGTTTCAATGGATATGGTCTCTTGTCCGCTGCTCATCTCTGATTCCCTCCCTTCCATTCCGGATTCAGAACAGAACCCGGAATCGTTGTGTGCCTGGCAACAATCCTTTTTATTGAAGCTTTGTTTTCACGAGCCGGTCCCATAGTTCTTTCCAGGAAGAACTGTTCTGTGCAAGCACATCCCAGTTTGGATTAATGCCGCTACTTTGCGTTTCGACGGAGAATGAAGGATCATCCTTGTACTTGTCCGGAACTGCAGCTGTCGTGCTGGTTACTGGCGTACCCGTTGCTTCCGCGTATTGTGACAGAGCCTCTGCGCTCAACAATTCGTTAATAATTTCGTTTGCAACACGTGCCTGCTCAGGTGTCGAACCCTTCACGACCTGAAGTGTGTACGGGAAGGAGATGGCACCTTCACTCGGATATGCTACGGCCAGTGGAGAACCGCCATCAATCCATGTCTGTGCAACCTGTGCACTAAATGGGGCTATGAGAGCATCACCTGACTCCAGAAGTGCCTTCAACTGATCATTGGATGAAACCAATGTGCCAATCTGGTCACTGCGATCTGCCCAGAACTGGAAGGCCGGCTCGGGATTTTCATAGGATGCGCCAATCTCTTGACCTTTGGCAGCAATAAGTGGGGAGATATAGGAATAGAACATATAGTCCCAGAGCGCAGTTTTTCCTTTGAACTCCTCGTTATCCCAAAGATCGTTCCAGCTGGTAGGCGGCGTTTTCACAAGGTCTTTGTTATACACTAGGGCGAAGCTCGACACGCCCCAAACCACACCTTTATTGTCTGGCTTGTGGAAGGACTCTGGAATATCCTTGATATTGGTCACGATGCTGGTATCCAGTGGCTCCCACATGTCATCATTCAATCCTTTTGCCGTCGCATCTGCATTGAAGTAACCGAAGTTAACCACCGGATTGTTGGCATCAGCCTGCTTGCCTGCAACCATCTTTGGGTACATTACCGAATTGGAGGATTCCTCAAAGGTGACTTCAACGTTGGGATGTTCTTTCACATACTTGGCAACCACTTCTTTCGGAACAACATCCTGATTGGAACCAGCCCAGATAAACATCGTCAGCTTAACTTTGTCTCCGCTTGCTCCTGAAGAGTCGGTCTCTCCGGAAGTATTACTTGAGCTGCCTGCTCCACCGCAGGCGGAAAGCACCAATATACCGGCCAGTGTCAGAGAGGCGAGGCTGAGAAAGCGTTTTTTATTGGATTTGAACATGCAAATTCCCCCATCCATGTAGTTGGTTTTACCGATATGACAGAACTATATAGTCTCTATACACTTGATCAATACAACCCTATTTGCTGGCGTAAACCTTCCATAATGTTGGATATCTCCCGTGGATCTACAGATAGGGAATCCTTATACTTCTCCTCTACAACGCCCATGGTCTGACGCTTCAGGTAGTCTCTGAGTGCAAGCGGAGCATTCAGCAAGGCCTGATTCAGCGTTACCTGCATCTCATCGCTCCATATGTCTTCAAATTGCTCCCGCGCCTTGCCATAGGCGAATTCCTCCTGCTGGCGTGGTCGCTTGGCTCGCATTTGTTCGGTATCGCTCTCATTCAACTCCAGGCCGTCAATCACAACACCGTATAACTCAAGGGCTTTCTCGGGGGATACCAGCCCACTTCTTACATCTTCCAGAACCAGACGAGAATCACGCTCATATGGATCCCCATATCCGCCTCCGCCTTGCGACAGGAATGTAACGGTTTCTCCGGGTTGAAGTAGCAACTCATCAATTCTTCCCAGATGATCCTCACTTGCACGTCCAGCATTGAGAATCGCTTCTCCATGTGAACCTACGCCGCCACCGAGTCTGCCCCAAGGCTGGAACTCCATACGCTCCATATTTCTGGCCGTCATCACCGTATCCGGTGTTAGAATTCTTACGCACAGGTCAATTCCGCTTCCACCGCGGAAGGTACCTGCACCTGCCGAGTCGGCACGAAGACCATAATGCTCGATCAACACAGGCATCTCGGATTCCACCGTTTCCGCAGGAATATTCCGAAGATGACCGACCGCAAAATCCATGCCATCAATTCCGTCTTTCATCGGCCTAGCTCCCGAACCTCCACAGATCGGCTGTATCACGCCCACCTTTTTTTTACCATCGGATGCATCTGTCATCGCCATCATGACGATGCAGGCTTGTCCAGCTCCTGCCGCGGGAACCATACTGCCCTGAGCTTTCCCCAGTGCTCCCGTGATAACGTCCATCAGCCGAATAAAGGTCGCGGCGCGTGCCCCAACAGCTGCCATCGGCTCAGGGTTGAGTACGGAAGCAGGCGGCGCGTAATTTCGCACCATTCGAATCATACCCGAATTCCAAGGAATCGTTGGATCGAGCGTACGGAAATAACGAATAAGTGCGGGCACCAACATGTAATGCCCCTGTTGGTTGTGGGTAGGAATGTTGAAGGAAGCCCTCACCTGAGGATCGGTGCCGCTAAAGTCCAGATGAATGTCAGTGCCTGCGATCGTCATTTTGCAACGCAACCGGATAGGATAACCCCCTGGTCCTTTCTCCAGATAGTCCCAGAAGTCATAGGAACCGTCCGGGATATCCTGCACGATGGCACGTGCCTTCAGCTCGGCGTATTCCAGCAAATGTTCGATGCCCTGCTCGATTTTCTCCACACCATATCGTACAATGAGTTCCCCAAGCCGCTGCTCTCCCCGATTTAATGCAGCCATAAGCGCCTTGAGATCACCGAGATTTTGCTCCGGAATTCGGCTGTTGTCCAGAAACATGCGCAGGATCTGTTCGTTCAGAACACCAGCTTCATACAGCTTGACTGGTGCGATTCGAATGCCTTCCATATGAATATCGTAGGCGCTGGGAGATACGCTCCCTGGTACCTTGCCGCCTACATCGGATGAATGAACAAAGCACATGCCGTAAGCGATGATTCGTCCTTCATGAAAATAAGGCTTGATGAGATGAATGTCTGGAAGGTGTGTGACCATGCCTTTGGTGGAATAAGGATCATTACATATGACGAGATCCCCTTCTTTCCAGTCTTCTATGCTGTTAATGGTCGTAGCAGCAGGGATGCCCAGAGACAGATTGTAACCCGTCTCCAGCGGTGACCCGAACGTTTCCCCGGATGGAGATAAGAGGTAGGTTCCAAAATCGCCCGTTTCTTTGACAAAAGCGGTGAATCCTGTGCGCAGAACAACATTCGCCATTTCTTCCACGGCAGCTTGAATCCGGTTGTTAAAAATCTCAAGAAAGACCTTGTCGCCGATCATGCTTCCACCTCCCCAATCACGTTCCCGTGGCCATCCCGGTATACCTTATATCCAGGCGGGATAAAGATCGTTGTATCATATTCCTCCACAATAATGGGCCCGGGGATGGGAGCATCCACCGATGGAATCTGTCCCCTTTTCAGTACCTTGGCTGTCTGCTGTACATGGTCAAAGGTTATGATCCGTTCTTCCGCTGTACTCTCATCGAATGGCAAATTTGCCGGATCTACCGTGTTATGGGTAGGCAAAACACCAACAATGGTTGCTCTGAGACTTACAAACATAACTTCTGCCTCTGGCTGACTGATGCCAAACACGTTTTGGTAAGATGTATGGAATTTAATCCCTGCCTTCTTGGGCTCTTCAATTTCTTCCAATGTCAGCGTGACCTCTATATCAAAGGCCTGTCCCTCATATCGCATATCGGCACTGTATAGGCAATAAATATTGTCCAGCTTGACACCACCACGGGCTTCCTCAACGACCCAACTACGTCCCTGGTTTTCCAATTCAGTGAAAAGAGAGCTTAATTCACCAGACTCCAGAGTTTGGGTACTTTTGTGTAACGTATGAACGAAATCATTGCGGAGATTGGCGACCGTGCAGCCCATGGCACACAGTGTTCCCGGAGATGGCGGTATCAGCACTCTGCCGATACCTACCTCGCGTGCCATCAGAAAAGCATGCATCGGACCAGCACCACCATATGCGAGCAACGTAAAATCTCGAGGATCAACGCCCTTGCGGGCCATTAGAGGGGAAAACTGGGCATACATATTGGCGGTTGCCACATCGAGAATGGCTTGCGCAGTCTGTTCGGCATTCAGTCCAAGCTTCTCTCCCAGATTGCCCAGAGTACGCTCTGCAAGTTCGGGATACAGACGCATTTGTCCGCCAAGGAAACGGTCAGCATGCAGGATACCAAGCTGTAGATAGGCATCTGTGGTTGTCGGCTCTTCTCCCCCGCGCTGATAACAGGCTGGACCGGGATTGGCTCCCGCGCTGCGCGGTCCAACCTTGAGTACGCCTACGGAATCGAGCCAGGCAATTGAACCACCACCTGCTCCTATAGCCGTTACATCAACAGCAGGAATGATGACAGGAAAATCTCCAACCTTGTTCTCAGATGAGTAGGCTGGTTCTTTGTCGATGAGAGCAACGTCAACACTTGTCCCACCCATGTCAAATGTGATGACCTGATGAATGCCAGCTCGTTCAGCAATATGGGTCGCGGCGATTACACCGGAAGCAGGCCCGGACAGAAGTGTACGTACCGGCTCATTAGCCGCTCTGGCAGCCGTCATAATTCCACCGTTGGACATGGTGGACAGCAAGTTGGCTTTGAGGCCGTATGCCTGAATCCCTTCTTGCAGACGCAGGAAGTAAGACCCCATCCGGTCACCTACATAAGCGTTCATGGCCGTTGCGAGTGTTCGTTCGAACTCACGCTGTTGTGGCCAGATGGCGCTGCTTCGGCAGATGAACAGTTGCGGATAACGTTCCCTGATCAGATCTTCCGCAAGCTGTTCATGAGCAGGATTCACATAAGCATGTAAAAAACTGATCGCCAAAGCAGTAACACCATCCTCCACCAGCTCATCCACCGCTTGCAGCAGCTGTTCCTGATTCAGTGGCTGAAGTATTCCCCCACTTGCAATCACCCGTTCATCAACTTCCTTGACACGATGTCTCGGTACTAACGCATCTGTTTTGTCACCGTATAGATTGGTTGTATCCTCAAGTCGCAACCGCCGGATTTCAAGAATGTCACGGAATCCTTTGGTCACCAACAGACCTGTAATTGCACCATTTCGTTCGATTAACGTGTTTACACCAAGCGTGGTTCCATGCACAAATAGATCAATCTCACGAATGTTCACACCATTCGCCTTGAGTTGATCAAGTGCATTAAAAATCGCCTGTTCCGGAGCTGCTGCAATCGATGGCGTCTTGAGCGCCGTAACCACCCTGCCCTGATGGTCCATCACCAGCGCATCTGTGAAAGTACCTCCGATATCTATGCCTAAACGGTAGATCGTGTCCACAAGCTCAACTCCTTTATCACAGGGTCTCATTCTAAGGAATGTTATTGGTTTTGCATGGCGAAATAACGTTTGACATCATCAATCATTTGGTTGATATGATTCACCATTGCCGCTTCAGCCTGCTCCGGAGAGCCTGCTACTATAGCATCCAGAATCTGCTGATGATCCACAACTAATTCACTTCCTACTCTCCGGCGAATATACGCTGTTTCCAGAAAATCGCGGCTTGTCTCCCATACCAGTTCAACCGCGTGCAGAAGAATTTGGTTTTGCGCAGCATAAGCCAGTAATCTGTGGAACTCCCGGTCCTCCTCGTATGGTATAATATTCTTGGAAAGCAATTCATGCTGGTTCGCAATCGATGCTTGCAACAGTACTATGTATTCTTTCGAAGCACGCTGTGCTGCCAGGGAAGCGATCTCCCGCTCAAGTGCCCTTCTGGCAACGAGAACATCCAACAGAGCCTTTTCCCCGGAATGGTTGAGCATCTGAATTAACTGTGAATTCACACTTTTTTGCTGCAAATCTCTTTCCAACGTCTTCATTCGATCCAGACCTTGTTCGGTCAAAGTCCTTCCCTTGCGACCTTCCAGAACTGTAAAACCTTCAACATCCATCTCCATAAGTCTTCTTCCGATGGTTGCCTGACTCAGACCATACGTTTTGCCCAAAGTATGAACCAACGTACTGGCCCCGATGGGAGCGCTCGCGTCTCGAAGCTGCTTCAGCAGTTCGTATTCCAACTCCATTTCGTTTAGCTCAGGACCCACTACATTTCACCCCTCTTAGTTACTTAATTATTATCTAATTGACTTCTTCGTAGTTGTTACTCATTGATGATTAACGATAGTATAACTTCAAAACATTGTAATTTCAATAATTCTCATCAAATTAGTGAGATTTATTTTTCCAGCTAAATTCTGAGCATCTCAAATTCAATATGAAAATTAAAAAAGAGCATTTCACATCCTTTATTCCAGCGCTTAACTGGCGGATGCAATCTGCCCTTAACGTAGCAATATTTTAAAATCACGAATGTAATCATTAATGGTCAAATCAGGTGTCAGGACTTGAGCTGTTGCAGCAACTGCACACGGTAGGCTTCACTCTCAAGGGATTGAATTTCCTTATATTCTTCAGCAGTTAACACTTTGGGTTCCCCAGCTGCCTTGGCGATCATATATACTTTTGCGCTCTCTTCCACCACCTGGGTGCGGTAGTAGGCTTCGCGGAGGTTTTTACCCGTTGTAACCAATCCGTGATTGACGAGAATGAGTGCTGTATGTTCTTCTACCTTTGCTGAGACTGCATCGGCAAGGAGTTTCGTCGTTGGCAGAACATATGGAACAAACCCGATATCGCCCACCAAGGCGGACTGATCAGGGAACAAGTGTGGCAATTCATCAAAAACGAGACTAAGTGCGATCGTATATGCCGGATGCGTATGCACAATGGCTTGGATATCAGGATTCACACGATAACTATACAGATGCATTAATACTTCGGAAGATGGACGTGTTGATCCTGCGCTAGTTTCCCCTGTCTCGATATCAATAGCGATCCATTCGTCAGGCTCCAGATCCTCAAGTGCATAACCACTCGGAGACAACAACATCGTTCCCCCAGAACGAGCGCTCAGATTCCCACCCGGTCCTACCACCAACCCTTGGGCAACTGCTCTGCGGGCATATTTCGTCAACTCTTCCCTTATTTGCTGTTCAGACATGTTTCTCACCACTCCTCATACTTTTCTTTTTAGCATTTTGCGTTAATGCTCATTGCATTGAATCTGTTCATTACCTTTTGAGTTGATTCAGACTTTGGTAGTTTTCATAAGCTTCCTGCCACAGCTCTGTATCCTTAGGCTCATAGGTCTCGGGGGAAAAGGAAGCAGCCATGACCTCCCGTACCTCGGCCAAGCTACTCACTTCACCATGTGCAAGGAATTGCAGCATGCAATTCCCAGCTGAAGTCGCCTCTGCCGGGCCTGCCACCACCGGGACACCGGCTGCATTGGCTGTAAACTGGCATAATAGTCGATTGTGTACACCACCACCAACCATATGAATGACACGAGGTCTTGTACCTGTAATCAACTGCAGTTCATCCAGCGTCTGTCTGAATTCCAATGCAAGACTTTCCAGAATACAGCGTACAATCGCTCCAGTCGTTCCGGGCACTGTCTGTCCGCTGGCACTGCATTGTTGCCGTATTCGTTCAGCCATATTCCCTGGCGCCAAATACACGCCATCTCCCGGCGATACATAACTTTGATGCGGCGTTACCAAGGTAGCCAGTTGAATGAGTTCTTCATGTGTATATAGTCGATTCTCCCGCTCCCATTGCCGTTTGCATTCCTGTAGCAGCCACAACCCTGAACGATTTTTCAGGGTACGTACTTTCCCACTTACCGTCCCTTCATTCGTGAATCCCCATGCACGACTTCGGTCATCCAATACAGGTGCATCACGCTCCACCCCCATAAGAGACCAGGTACCACAGCTGATAAAAGCAAAATCTGAATCCATCGCAGGAATCGCTGCCAAGGCAGATGCGGTGTCATGTGATCCCACAGAGACTACCTGCATCGGTCCAGTCCGTAACTCCGCGCACAACTCATTTGTTAAATCGCCCAGCACGGTACCCGGTTGAATGAGCTTTGGAAATAATGTTTCCGGTATACCGAGACGCCCGATCAGATGTTCATTCCAACGCGCCTCGCCTGCATGCAACAGCCCGCTGGTACTTGCAATCGTATACTCACAAGCCTGCTGACCAGATAGATAATAGTGAAATAAATCCGGCATAAATAACATGCGCACATCCGGACGCAAAACTTCGGCCTGCTCTCGTACACTGCCTAGCAGTTGGAATACGGTATTGATCTGCTGCGGCAAAACGCCGGACATGGCATACAGTTCTTCTTCTTTCACAAGGTGCAGAACTTCTTCCATCCACTGTGCATTACGCGCTTCCCGGTAGTGACGTGGGTTCGAGCACAACCTTCCCGCACCATCCACCAGTCCATAGTCCACTCCCCACGTATCCACTGCTATAGAACGGACCGATGGAGAGATGCCTTGCGTCCCTTTCACAATGCCTTGTTTTAATTCATGAAAAAGTCGCAAGAAATCCCAATACAATCCGTCCCCCAGCTGCACGGGTTCGTTGTTGAATCGATGCACTTCTTGTAACGAGAGTCTGTTTCCATCAAAAGAACCCCGGACTACGCGTCCACTACCGGCGCCGTAATCGGCAGCAAGCACATGTGTTGCTTGATCGCCCATTCTTTCATGCCTCCTTAACTCTACGCGATAAGCCGTATTCGAGTTCTGAACACAGCTTTCAAGAGAACGCCATGTTACCTCATTTCACAAGGAACATGGCGTTTGACAGGAATGGAACTTTATTTTAACGATACAACGGGCCAAACACACTGCAAGCACGGTAGTCTGCACTCTCCGGCTCACTTGTGCCGAACAATCCCCATGCACGCGGACGGAAAATTTCCGTTTCAGGGACATTATGCATATTGACCGGTATGCGAAGCATGGAAGCAAGTGTAATCAGATCAGCACCGATGTGTCCATACGAGATGGAGCCATGGTTGGCGCCCCACTGATTCATAACCTCGTATACGGAAGTAAACGCTCCCGATCCAGTTAGAACAGGTGCAAACCAGGTGGATGGCCAGGTTGGATCTGTTCGCTGATCCAGCGTATCATGCACATCTTCAGGCAGATCGACCGTGTAACCCTGAGCGATTTGCAGCACTGGTCCCAGTCCTTTGACCAGATTCAGGCGTGTCATCGTTACAGGCATGCCACCTTTGGTCAGGAAATCCGCTGAATAGCCGCCCCCGCGGAAATACTCTACGGATGCTGGTCTCCACGATGTTGCTTTCAGGCAGTCCTGAACTTCCTCATCTGTAATTTCCCAGAATGGCTTGAGTACAGGCTTACCATCTCTGGACTGTTGCCCAGTACCATCCAAAGCTGCGGAACCGGAGTTAATCAGATGCAGGATGCCATCCTTCGCGTTTCCTTCCAACTGGTGTCCCGTCACACGCTGTACTGAATCTGGACTCCAATACGTACGCACATCAGCGAAGATCTGTGCCGTATGTGTCAGCAGCGAACCAAACAACATGGACACTCCATTCAAGCTATCATTCTCTGTTGCAACCAGATAAGGCGCACGTTTGCCATTCCAGTCAAAGGAAGAGTTTAATATCGACTCCAGAAAATCTCCGTTCGGAGAATGATCCGTCCACTGCCGTTGTCCCTGGAAGCCGGATACAATCGCGTGGTGGCCCATCGATTCCTCTGTGAAACCTAACTCAGCCAATCTTGGATTGCCCGCCATGAGGTCACGCACAATTTGGGTCATTTTCACAACCGTTTCCCATTCATACTCTTTGCGTTTACGATCTGTTTGCAGATGGGCAGCGTTGTTGTCCGGACCTTCGCTACAATTGTCCTTCACCCATGCCAGTGCGAGCTTATACTCCTCAGGGTCATAGATTTCTTCTTCGATACGACGAGTGAGTTCACTCATATCCACGTATTCATTGCGCATGCCCAGATACTCTTGGAAAAATGAATCGTTCACAATCGAACCTGCAATCCCCATGGATACCGATCCAATGGACAGATAAGCTTGCCCTTTCAAGGTTGCGGCTGCAAGACCCGCACGGCTGAACCGGAGCAATTTCTCACGCACGTCATCGGGAATTGTTGTATCCCCGCCGTCTTGCACATCCTCTCCATAGATTCCAAAGGCCGGAATCCCCTTCTGTGCATGGGCAGAGAGAACTGCCGCCAGATATACAGCACCCGGACGTTCAGTTCCGTTAAAACCCCAGATGGCTGTTGGAATGGATGGTGACATATCCATCGTTTCCGTACCATAACACCAGCATGGTGTCACGGTGATCGTTACGCCAACGTTGGAACGGCTGAATAGTTCTGATGCTGCGGCCGCTTCGGCAACTCCGCCAATACAGGTCTCGGCCACAACACACTCTACTGCGGAGCCGTCAGGATAACGTAGTTCGGCTGCGAGCAGTTCGGCTACGGATGTCGCCATCTGCATCGTTTGCTCTTCCAGTGACTCCCGAACCCCTTTGCGTCTTCCATCAATCGTGGGACGAATACCAATCTTGGGGAAAGCCTGCTTATAACGATAATCCTGATGTGTCATACTGGAATGTCCTCCTTCAATTCGTTTCATAGAATTTGGGTTGAATTGAGAAACCTTCTGTCTGATCCATATGCACTTGATTAGAATGAGATAATGACGGAGATACAACCGATACCCGGGTGGGACGCAAAAGCTACAAGCACAGATGATCAAGAGCCTTCTTTAAAATTGAATACGTTTACATGTTAAAAAATACCAATAAACCATTTCATTAATCAGCTATCTATGTAGTTCCTCTATTCAAGAAAATGGAACGTGCATGAGCGAATTTAACAGAATGGTTTATGTAGTAAAGACGTTCAGAACCCTTTAGGGTTATCGGTAACCCTAACATAGCATGAGCCTATCTTGCTGTCAATTGGCATTATCCTATAGAATGGTAAGACTATGTTGCGGAAAGGTTAGATTCTAATGATTACCATTTATGATATTGCCAAAAAAGCCAACGTCTCCGCCATGACGGTCTCCAAGGTCATTAATCATACAGGCCGTATAAGTTCCGCGACACGTGAACGTGTGCAACAGGTGATCGACGAACTGGGTTACATCCCGAACTCCAATGCACGCAGCCTTGTGCTTCAACGAACCCAGATGCTCTCCCTGCTTATTACGGATATTACCAACCCATTTTATACAACACTGGCCCGTGGTGCTGAAGATGCAGCCCATCTTCGTGGGTACCGTCTTTTATTCGGCAATAGTGACGAGGATTATAATAAGGAAAAGGATTACGTAGATGCGATTCTGTCTACTCGTGTGGATGGTGTACTTTATGCTCCGGCGGGAGATCGTTCTCTCCAACATCTGAAACAGCTGCAGGAACGTCACATTCCGTTTGTCTTTCTGGACCGCACCGTACCTGGCATTACGTCAGATATTATTGCCGGAGATAGCCGGGAAGGCGCGATTGAGCTGATCCGATATCTGGTGCAATTGGGTCACCGGCGCATTGCACTGGTCAATGGTTCTTCGGAGGTTTCTACCGCCAGACTGCGGGAGGAAGGTTATATAGCGGGTTTACGTGAGGCCGGAGCTGATATTGATCCCGAGCTTGTGCTTCGAACCGGGTACCGGGATTTCAGCGATGAAGAGGGACTGGATCGACTGCTCTCACAACCGGATCAACCAACAGCCATTTTTGCCGCCAACAACATGCTGGCGATTGGGGTCATCCGGCTTTTGCGCAAACGTGGACTGCGTGTACCAGAAGACATTTCTGTTGTGTGTTTCGACGATCTGGATCTGGCTTCTGCTTTTGATCCTTTCCTGACTGTAGCTGCACAGCCCGCGTATGAATTTGGGTTTCAGGGGGTACAGATGCTGATTGACCGGATTGAGGGAAAAGCCCCTTCCGAAGCCCAAACCGTCATTTTGCCGTCAGAACTGCGCATACGTGCTTCTGCCTCTCCCCCACGTGAGCCAAAATAGAGTTAAGCGCAAGAGTTGACTAAATATTATCGTGTAAATGATTAGTCCCACTTATTTGAATTAAGTCCCGTTCAAATTAGAAAAATGTACAACATAAACAGGGTGCACCGGAGATTACGCTCTCGTTGCACCCTGTTTGAAGTTCATTCGTTAGAATGACCCGTTCATCCTAATCGGTTAGTTCGTCAGGTTCATTCAGTTTCATTTTGGTTCCATCCATGCCGATATTCTACCGCTCCGACTGTAATGCAAGAGCGACCTCACGAACAAGTCCCGGGAACCAGTCCATCAGAGCTTCAAACGTATATCCTGCTTGTTCTGCCTTGGTTGTCTCCATCGTCCATGATTGCTCAATTCCGAAGGGTGACATGTCCTCTTTCACCGTTTCCGTGAGGATCTGGGACTGCATGCCCGTGACCGTCTCGATCAGATGTATCATGGCTGACAGCGTAATCGCACCCTTGGAAGCTGCATTCACCGTACCGGTAATGGACGAATGTCCAAGCCAAGCGAGAAATCTTGCCGCTTCGGTGGAATTGATAAATCCAATCTCCGCATCCGGATTTGGCATGCCAATCGGTTTTCCTTTTTGCACATGTTCAATATGAAAATGAAGTCTTCTCGTATAATCATCAATCCCGAGTACAATGGGAATGCGCATCGCCACAACCGGGAAATCCGCTTCCTGGAAAAATACAGCCTCGGCAAGCCGTTTGCCTTCTCCATACGAAAAATCCTCCGCACTCCCATACTGTAATGGATATGTATACGGGTCAAAATCCGTTTCCTTAAATCCAGGTCTGGGATCACCGTACACCGAGAGTGTGGATGTCAAAACGTATCTTTTGGTGCGTCCTGCAAAAGCTTCACATGCCGCTTTCGCCGCATCCGGTGAATAACAGATATTGTCGTACACAACATCCCACATGTCTGTCTGCGCAACCTCTGCCAGAGATTCCGGGTCTTCACGATCCATCTTGATTCGGTTTACTTCGGGTCCGAAGTCAACATCCGTTTTACCACGAGTTGCGACTGTGATCTGAGACTTCCCTTCCCACAGCAAGTGATCCACCAGACGTTTACCGAAAAAACGTGTACCCCCAAGTATAAGAACTTTATTCATCCAAAAAACCTCCTATCTTGTTCAATTATGTTTAACAATTTGAAGCATGGTGTGAGCATTCCGTTGAAACTCATATGAAGTTGGTTCTTCGGATACGGTGCACCCACGTTCTTCGAGTATTAATTTTAAAGCATCCATATGTTTGTAACGTTCGCCAGACAGATCAACTGTTGGAAAAATGCGAACCTCTCGTTTGGTCACACGCAGCAGTTCCATTACGGTTGCAACATGAAAATCAACATCCAATCGATCCGCATACGTAAACAGGAAATGGGCGGATAACGTCAGATCGAATTGTTCATCCGCAAAGGGTAGATCCGGGAGCACAGACGCCACATAACGGTCAGGAAACATTCTCATATCTGCGACGCAATCTGTAATGGCACGAGTTCGCTCTTCCTTTAACCCCTGGATTGATCCAAATTGATCCCACACATATATGCTTTGCACCGGTTCCATCTGTTTCATCGTATGCTCAATGTCCTGAAATCCCTTTACTTCAAGCTCGTCGATCTCATATTCGTAGGCCATATCCACGGCCATGGGGTTGGCACCCAAGTTGCGCGCCTGGCTACTAAATGAACAAGCACCGCCTGGACAATCCAGAATGGACTTGCCTGTAAGATCCTCCACCGTCAGGTTGAACATCTTCATATATTCCTCGAAGGTTCTTCCGATAAAAACAATCTGTGACAGTTCCAAACCTCCAGAATCATTGGACTGCTGATCTTCTCCGCTGTTCTTCTGCTCTTCTCTACTATTGCTATGCTCATCTCTGCTCATCTCGTCTCAGCTTCCTTTCCTGCGCTTGAATCAATCGTTAGGGAACACAAGCCCAATCTGCTTCCGAATTTGATCCATGACCTGCATCGTAACATAAGAGCGTTCATACGTGTTCATGTCAGATTCCTTTTTGCCTTCCTGAACCAAATTCACGAACTCCTCCACTTCATAATACATTGCCGGATGGTTTTGTTCGACTGTGAGCTGCTCCACCGTACCGTCATTGTATCGTATCTCAGCATGTTCCGGTGAGCCAATCTTGTCAATGATGATGCTGCCCAGTTCCCCCATAATTTCGCTTGGTAGATGAGAATTGGAGATTTTGGAGTATGTAACAACCGCATCCATCCCATCATAATCCAGCAGCACACTGCCTTGTCCATCCACGCCAGATTCCAGCATCATCGCTTGGGATTGAACTCGGTTAGGTGCACCGAATAACGTAATCAATGGATAGAGACAATACACACCGAGATCCATTAACGCCCCATTAGCGAGTTCAGGCTTAAACGCGTTCAGGACGATCCCCTCTTTGTACTTGTCGTAACGCGAAGAATACTGAGAGTATCCTGCTACGTATTTGCGGACAGGACCGATTTTATGCAGGCTCTTCTGCACCATTTTGAACTGGGGAACAAGGGTCGATTTCATCGCTTCCATGAGCAGAACCTCGTGTTCTCGTGCTGTATCGATTATGCTTCGAACTTCGGCGCTATTTGCAGCCAGAGGTTTCTCGCACAATACATGTTTACCGTTTCTCAGAAAAAGCTCAGCCTGCTCCGCATGAACCGTATTTGGTGTTGCGATGTAGACTGCATCAATCACATCACTTGCCGCCAACTCTTCCAGATCGGTGAAGCGGTGTTCAACATCATATTTATCTGCAAATGCGTTAGCCTTATCTTCAGTTCTTGAATACACGGCGGTTAATTTGAATCCTTCAACCTGTGCTGCGGCTTCCAGAAGCCTTTCTGTAATCCAGTTGGTACCCACTACGCCAAAACGAACCATGCCTACCTACCTCTTTCATCTATAAATTTCATTTGAGTTCAAAACCTTTATACCATCTTGTATATTGTAGCTCAAATTTCGTTCAGATTGAAGGAAGGTACTTTATCCCAAATATTGATATCTTGCTTTTTAAGTTGAAACTTCGTCAATCGCTTGGAATCAGGGGTATAATTAAAGATGAGGTGATTACCGTGGAAAGTCCAGATCAAGATCGCATACTGCCCGAATCTATAGATGAAAAATACTGGCATGCCATCATCCACAACGATAATTCTTATGATGGAACGTTCTTTTATGGCGTGCAGACAACGGGCATTTTCTGCCGACCTTCCTGTAAGTCCAGAGCACCCAAAGCTGAAAATGTGCTGATATTTCAACATGTTGAAGAAGCATTGGCACGAAGGTTCAGACCCTGCAAACGTTGTAAACCTACAGGCGAGCGGGTACCTGATCAGGAGTGGATATACGGGATCACGGATTACATCGAACATCATTATGCCGAACCTCTAACCTTGGATGTCCTTGCCACCGTAAGTCATGGCAGTCCTTATCATCTGCATCGTGTGTTTAAGCGGATTACAGGCCGCACACCGGTTCAATATATACAGGAAAAACGAATCACCGAAGCCCGGAAGTTGCTTGAACATACCAGACACACCGTCACCGAGATTGGCCGCCATGTCGGTATACCCAACTCAGCTTATTTCATTACTGTATTTCGCAAATATACAGGTCTCACACCTGCACATTACCGTGAAAGGCATGAGAACTTATGAAGACGAATCTTACTTACAAAGTACCCAAAACGTTACTCAACAAGGGGACAGGGTTCCTTAAAGGCTATACACATACGCTAAATCCTTACACAGGCTGCGCCTTCGGTTGTTCCTATTGTTATGTCAGACAGATGCCTGTCTCCTTGTTTCGCAAAGAGGATTGGGGAAGCTGGGTTGATGTGAAACAGGAGGCCTCCCAAGTGTTCGCAAGAGAATTGCAGCGTGCTCTGAGGAAAGGGAAAGTCACTCTTTTCATGTCATCCAGTACAGACCCGTATCAACCCGCTGAGTACAAGGAGTGTATCACGCGTTCATTACTTGAAACGATGGTACAGTATCCACCCGATTTTGTATTAGTCCAGACCCGCAGTCCACTCGTTACACGGGATATAGATCTGCTACAGCATTTAGGTGACCGGGTTCGGGTCAGCATGACGGTGGAGACGGATCTGGACGATATGCGCAAGCATTTCAGTCCTTCTGCTCCCCCGATAGCAGGCCGATTACGTGCACTGGAACAGTTGCGGGATGCCGGAATACCCACGCAGGTTGCGATTGCTCCCGTATTACCCAGCAGTGAACAGTTTGCGGCCATATTGAGACCTCTGGTTCAACGTGTATGCATTGACGATTACTTCATGGGCGATGGCAGTGAGGGCAAGCGGACCCGTCGACTCGGTATGGAGTCGCTCTATCAGCAAGTGGGGATGGAGCATTGGTATCATCCAGATGCGTATCAGACTGTGGTTCAACGGATGAAGGACTATTTTGCCGAGGATGAAATCTGGATCAGTCAGGCGGGATTTGAGCCCTAAATGGCTATATAAATTGAACTAAAGAATATTACACTGGACATTCCAATGACAGAACAACCTTCGATCCGCTGTTATCCCCAAATTTTTTGAATTAATAAAAAACAGCCCCTTTCCTGGTTTAAAGGAAAAGGGGCTGTTCGTCATGATATAAAGAATAATGGCTATCTTACTTATCCAATGTATACAATGGCAGGTCCACCGGCAATGCAGCCGGGCGCTGACAGGAGCTTTTCATCTGGTAGAACGTCTGCTCATCTGATGAATCGTGGAATGCCCACATGGCCTCAAGAACATGGTATGCCAATTCCCCGCTCGCCCGGTGTGCACGTCCGCTGTGGGCTGCATAGGCCATATCTGCCACACCGATGCCGCGTGTATTTTCCTGATATCCTGGGAGAAGTGGAACTTCCGTCCATTCATGTTCACCTAACAAACGGTAACGAACGGGACCGCCGAAGGTATTGGGGTCAGGTACCTGCAATGTACCGTGCGTGCCATATATCTCAATCGGTGGCAATGCACTTCCGCCAAATACGTCAAAACTCGTAATCAGTGTGCCAATGGCTCCCTGTTCAAACTGTAACAGACCGGTAACGTGAGTTGGAATTTCGACGGGAACCGTCTGGCCTCTCTTTTTCTCACTCGTAATCGTACGCTCTTCCATGGCTTTACCTGTCATGCCTGCGATCGACTTGATCGGGCCCATCAGTTGGATCAATGCCGTGAGGTAGTACGGACCCATGTCAAACATTGGCCCACCACCAGAGGCGTAATAAAACTCCGGATCAGGATGCCAGTGCTCATGACCACGGCTCATCATAAATGCGGTCGCCGCTACCGGCTTACCGATGACCCCTTCCTCAACCAATTGAAGTGAAGTCTGGATGCCTGAACCAAAGAACGTTTCTGGTGCACAGCCCACGAGCAATCCTTTACGCTTGGCTGTTTCGAGCACTGCCTGCCCTTCTTCACGGGTAACAGCGAGTGGTTTTTCTACATAAACATGTTTACCAGATTCAAGCGCACGCAAGCATACATCCGCATGAACGGAAGGAATGGTCAGGTTGATGATCAGCTCAATCTCGGGATCAGCCAAGATTTCGTCGACGCTGTATACGTTAGGCACGTTATAGGCTGCTGCCTGCTCCTCGGCACGTTTCCGGTCGAGATCCGCAACAGCAACAAGTTCCAGCACCTCGAACCGGTGACAGTTTTCCATATAAATACCGCTGATTTTACCGCAGCCAATAATGCCTACTTTCATTGTTTTCATACCTGGGGCTCCCTTCGCCGTGGATCAGAAATGGTTTATCCATTGAGGATGAATGGTTAACACTGAAGTTACGTTTGCAATCAAACTACAATCTCATTAGTTCTGGTTGTCCGCCATACCTGTGTACACTTCGGTTGCTGAACTTACTCGACTCTTGGCAAGTTCTTTACCTGCTGCTGTCCATTTGAATCCACTGCGCATCATTTCAGTCACGGGTTTCATGTCTACAATGTCTGCATGGTGTCCCAGGGAGTTGTAGAATACCCGTCCTGCGCCCCAGCGTTTCGTCCAGACAACAGGCATATCTACGGGGCCATTCGCCGCATGCGGACCAGTCACCACTGGGAAACGAGTTGTTGCCAGCACTTCCACTGCCGGGTCTACGTGCAGGTAGTACTGTTCACTTTTCACCTGAAAATCTTCAATATGATCCAATAACGGGCTAGAGCCACGCTTCATGTTCACCATATACTCCACACCATCGTTTCCTGGATGAGCAACCCATTGTCCACCCGTCATAAACTGCCAGTCTACATTATTTCGGAAGGCGTCACACATGCCGCCATGAAGACCAGCCAAGCCCACACCGCTCTGGACAGCCGCGGATACGTTATTGACCAGTTCTTGCTCAATCTGTCCCATTGTCCACAACGGCACGATCAGATCGAGACCCATCAGCTTCTCTGCATCCGCATAAGACTCCAACGTATTCGAGACTTCAACCTCAAACTGCTCTTCCTTCAAAATACGTTCAAAAATCGCTGCTACCTGCTCCGGTTCATGTCCATCCCAGCCGCCCCATACAATCAGTGCTTTACTCATCGTTTATTCACTCGCTTTCGCCTAGTTTAGTTGTGTTCAACCCTATTCCTGACATCACTGTCTTGCTTGCTCACATCTCTTCAAGTGTCACCCAGCGCCGTTCTGTTACCGAACGTTCTACCGCTTCCAGTACAGCCTGACAAGCGACCCCATCGTGGAAACTTGGTGATGGTTGTCGTCCTTCAGAGATCGCTGTCACCAGCTCCAGCATTTCATGGGTGAACGTGTGCTCGAATCCAATCGTATGTCCGGCAGGCCACCAGGCTTCAGCATATTTATGTGCCGGATCGGTCGCCAGTACACGGCGGAATCCCTGTACGTCCTCTTCATCCTTTGTGAAATACACTTCCAGTTCGTTCATCCGTTCAAAATCAAATCGTACACTGCCGAGACTGCCGTTAATCTCAAACGAGTTTGTACTCCGATGCCCCGCTGCAAAACGTGTAGCCTCGAAGCTGCCCAGCGCTCCTCCTGCGAATCGTGCCAGGAACAGCGTAGCGTCGTCGACGGTCACTTCTCCTTTGGGTGCATCCGCATTCGAACTGCCCTTTGCACTCAGTCCTGTCATCTCGGCTGCAAGTGGTCGTTCTTTGATGAAGGTTTCGCTCATGCCGATGACTTCCTGGAATTCACCAACAAGGAAACGAGCCAGATCGATTAAATGCGCGCCCAGATCACCATGGGAACCGGAGCCAGCCACTTCTTTTTGCAAACGCCATACCAGCGGGAACGAAGGGTCCATGATCCAGTCCTGAAGGAAAAACGCACGGAAATGATAGATTTTACCCAGTCGTCCACTCTCCACCAGATCTTTGGCCAACTGCACCGCTGGTGAGAAACGATAATTGAACCCGACCATATGTGCGACTCCAGCATCCTCTGCTGCCTGAAGCATCTCGCGCGAATCCGCAAGCGACAGGGCAAGTGGTTTCTCACAAAACAGATGTTTGCCCTGACGAGCCGCTTCCAACGCAATTTCCTTATGGGCATCACTTGGTGCGTTAATATCAATCAGATCGATATCATCCCGCTTCACTAGTTCACGCCAATCAGTCACACTTTCGGACCAGCCGAACTGATTCGCTGCCTCCTGCACTCCCTGCTCGTTACGTCCACAGATCACAGACATCTCAGGCTGCAGCGGGGCAGACGGGAAAAACATCGGCAGACTGCGATAGGCATTACTGTGGGCCTTCCCCATAAACTTGTATCCAACCATTCCGACACGAAGACGATTTGACATGGTCATTTCCTCCTTTGGAATAATAAAAAGTCTTTCAATATGTGTACCAATAAACTATTGACGGATAGAAGAAGCACGGATGATCAGTTCGGTAGGCAGCAACGCTCTCGCTGATTCGGTTACCGCTACAACAGAGTTATTCGCTTTATGTGTGTCACCCACAGACCCATGCATAAGCTTCGATGCTGCAAGTTCACCCATTTCAAAAAATGGAACCCTGACGCTGCTCAGCGGCGGAACCGCCATCTCGGCGGCATCGGAATCGTCATAACCCACTAATGCCGGAAAATCCTCCACCCGGATTCCCCGCTCACGCAAACCATGCATGACCCCAATAGCCATCCGGTCATTGGCCGCAAATACAGCATCAATCTCATGTAGGCGATCTGCTACAATCGCTGCCGCCTCAATGCCACTCCGTCTACTATAATTCCCTTCAAGCAATAGACTCGGGTCCAGCTCCATACCTGCTTCTTGCAGGCCAAGACGAACGCCTTCCATTCGCTCCTGGCTGTTGGAATAACTGTCTGGACCATTAAGAAAAGCGATTTTGCGATACCCCTGATCCGTAAGATGACGTATGGCAAGTCTGCTTCCTTCCACATGATCCGCATCCACTTCCGTGAACGATTGGCCCTCAAAATGCTGATTCATGACACAGAACGGGTGTCCTTCCTGATGAAGTTGCTGCATGGCCGCCAGTTCTTCATAATCATCTCTGGCACCAAGGATAATGCAGGCGTCCACTTTCTGACGCCGGAACAGATCCGTATAATTCATCACTTCACCGGGTGTCCGGAACATAACCAGCAGGTCCATGCCATTGTCTCTGGCTTTGCTTCCAATCCCACTCAGCATTTCCGAGAAAAAATACGCCGAGAACAGATGCGCCTTCGGAACATAAGGCAATACTACGCCAAGGTTCCCGCTTTTACTTCTGGCAAAACTGCGAGCAAGAGCGCTGGGCACATAGCCTAACTGTTCGGAAGCTTCAAGAACCTTGCGGCGTGTCTCTTCTTTAATTGGACCTACCCCATTAAGCACCCGGGAGACCGTCGCCTCGGAAACACCCGCAAGATCAGCTACTTCTTTACGAGATGCCATGAATTTCACCCCCTTTTATATAAATTAAACTAAAGATTATTTACACGGGCACTACGATGAAAGAATAACCTTCCAATCGCTGTTACCCCCAGATTTTTCGATTCCTTTTTATTAAAGGGGAAAATCCGGGGATAAAGGCGAAGCATATGCTTCCGAAGTAGCTTTCTTGCAGAAAGCTTTTAGCTTCGCTTTTTCAGGTTTTTTCTATCCTCTCCGTTATCGTGCAAATGATTAGTTCAACATATATAGCTCATCAATAAATCAAATAGTAATTAAAAATAAATATTTATGTACGCGCGTACATTTTCTCATGCCATGTAACCGTTGTCAATGCTTTTAACATAAAAAATAATGAGGGCTTGGGTTAATCCAAGCCCTCATTATTATCTTGCCAGAGATGGTATTTTCATTAACTTCATGCTCTGTAATCTTAGGGGTTCAAGTTACTTATCAAACTCAATAAAACGATTTAAGTTGATCCTGTTTGTTCAATTATGGGGAGTGCAGCTCACAACGTCGTTGTAACGCCATGATCAACGGAGGATTGACTAAATTCAGCCTGTTCCATTGTTTTCGCATGACTCGAAATGCGATCCGAGGGTTCTGGCGTGGATTGGAGCTGTCTTACTTTGTGCAGTACTTCTTTGTTAGGCAGGAAGTGTTGGGAACGAATAAACCGAATTGTTTTGGTTTTGGCACGCATAACAATCGAATCCGTCTCGGCTCTATCATCCGCAAGATATCGTACCCCTCCCAAGATCTCACCTGGCGTCACACCTGTTGCGGCAAAAATGACATCCTCTGTGCCGATCATATCCTGCATCGTTAACACTTTGTAAGGATTATCAATTCCCATCTGCAAGCAGCGCTGGAATTCGTCTGCGTTGGCAGGCATCAGACGACCTTGAATCTCACCCCCAAGGCAAGATAGCGCTGCGGCAGCCAGCACACCTTCTGGCGCTCCTCCAGATCCGACATAGAGATCAATACCCGCCTCCGGGAAGGCCGGTGCCATTGCACCCGCAACATCACCGTCACTGAGGAACTTAATTCTCACGCCAACCTTGCGTAGCGTCTTGATTATACTCTCATGTCGTACACGATCCAGAATCATCACAGTGAGGTCCGAGATGTTTTTGTTCAATGCGGCAGCGGCTTTCTCCAATGTGACTTCTACCGGGTCTTCAATGCTGACCTTGCCTACAAGCGCAGGCCCTACCGCCAGTTTCTCCATATACATGTCCGGTGCGTGGAGCAGGTTACCTTTTCCCGCCACTGCAATAACCGATAGAGCGTTGTTTAGTCCTTTGGCCACGATTTCTGTACCTTCGAGCGGGTCTACAGCCACGTCAACCTCAGGTCCCTCAGCGTTGCCCACTTCCTCGCCAATGTACAACATGGGTGCTTCATCCATTTCACCTTCACCGATTACCACCGTGCCGCGAATGGACACGGAATCGAACATGGCGCGCATGGCCAAAGTAGCCGCTTCATCTGCACTGTTCTTGTCGCCTCGTCCCATCCAGGGTGCTGAAGCTAACGCAGCCAATTCCGTTACTCTGACAATTTCCAACGCCAGTTCGCGTTCCATTTTTCCCACTTCCTTTCCAATTTCCAAAAGCATAACGTGAAAGCGGTACTAAATCCATCGCAAATCCATATGAAATTGATCTATAATCGGCGTAGTAGCGCCTTTTTAACGATATATACCTTATTTATCCAATTAATATATTGATCGATTTCGCTCCTTTTTTCGGCTGGTTTAAAGAGTCAATCCTCCTGATTTCTCACCTGAAATATTAATTTTAATTTCCATTTTCCGCTCTAAAACTAAATAATTCAACATGGTGGATTAACACATCCGTTTCATTCGCAAAAAGTTCTTTTAACATGAGGTATATACAACTTATTTACTGATTATTAAGAACGTAACGCTATCTAACAAAATACGAACGAAAACGATTTTCGGCTGACTGTCCAAACGTAGAAATAAACTAATAAATTGTATTGGTGATCCTTGAGATCAGCCTATTACCTTCACGATTATTGAGCAAAATTATACTGCTAATTATGTATTAATCAGGCCTTTAACTTTTACTAAAGCCATAGATGCAGCTTATGAAGGTCATCGAAAATAATAAGTTTACATAATATTTATTATGTATTAAATTTCATCGATTTCTTCATTTTATTATTCAACGGTTCTGGCAAAACATAAAAAAGCTCAAAAGAATTCTGCTCAATAGCATTTTTCTCCCAAGCTTTTCCCTGGATGATCCAGTTACAGTAGCGTTTTGGTCATTATAAAATCAATCTGTTCCTCATCTCCCATAACGAAAGCGTGAGCTCCTGTCTGTACAAACCCCATCTTTTCATAAAAGGCGATGGCATTTTCATTTTTCTCCCACACGCCTAACCAAATATTCCTCTTCTGATGTTCAGTTGCCATCTCTATGGCTTTATGGAGCAGTACTTTACCAAGCCCATGTTTTTGGAACTCTTTCTTAATGTATACCCGCTCGATCTCAAGGGATTCCACTCCCATCTTCTCAGACTGAGCATCATTGATATTCACCTTCATGTACCCGGCAAGTTTATCGTTGACATAAATAAAAAGAAATTGTGAATCCACAATGGACAGTTCCGTTTCCAATTGCTCCCGATTAAACGCCTTTTCCAGATAAGCTTTCATATTTTCGGGTGAATTTTGCTCTTTAAACGTTTCATTAAACGTCTCATAACTAATCTCCTGCAGTTCACATACATGTTCAATGGTACATATCTCTATACGAATCGTCATCTATATTCACATTCCTTTAACAAGTTAATCGTTTGTTGCAAATGCAATAAAAAAGGGTTACATTGAATTTATCTCAATTTTGTTGTGTTTGCAACATAATATCAAAAAGAGGTTGAATGAATTTGAAATATGTACTTTTTGTCGCAGGTATTCTAATCTTAACACTTGGCATTTCCCTTACCATTCAATCTGAACTGGGTACCTCACCGTTTGATGCACTTCTGGTAGGGCTGTCACATCATGTAGGGCTAAGTGTAGGTAGCTGGGAGGTCATCATTGCTTTCCTATTAATTGGATGTAATTCGCTTTTGAAGCAGCAAAAACCCGAGTTTTTGGGACTCGTCACCGCATTCATTACTGGTGTGGGGATTGATATCTGGCTTTATGTATCTGATTCCTTGATCACACCCGAAGTTTGGTACAGCAAATTAATGACTTTTTTCATTGGTTTAGTGATCATAAGTATCGGCACGGCGATTTATTTACAGACCAATTTTGCACCCATTCCGATTGACCGCTTAACATTAATCTTGCATGAAATCACTCAAATGCCCTTATTTGTATCGAGAACATTCATTTACCTTGTATTTTTAATTCTGGCGTTTCTGCTAAGTGGGCCAATCGGGCTTGGAACGTTGATAACCGTATGTTGTGCAGGTGTACTTCTTCAGTTCATCATGGGCCATACGAAAAAGATAATAGATCGCATATTAACAGACATGGATACATCGTCACATACTAAAAGTGAAAAAGAACATTCCGTCTAATCGGTGTACACCTTCTACACCATAAAAAGGCTGGATCAGAGGTTCAATCCCTGATCCAGCCCATTAAACGTGCTATCTACCTTTACGGCTCAATTCCCCATACCAGCTGACCGTTCACATACCCGGTAACCTTATCATGGTTTGCGAACTGGCTGCCAGATGCCTTGAACGAGTAATCGTTAGTCTGTGTGTAATTCGTCCAATTGTTTTTGGAAAAGCGTGTTTGAATCTCTGCGCTCTGGCCCGCATTCAGTGATCCCGCCGCACTTGTAAAGCCCACTTCAAGATAATGATCGGCTCCGGCAACTGGAGTCGCCAGTTTAACAAATTGGCTCGTTACATTCGCACTGCCCATACTGGCCCAGTCGGACCAGAAACTCTGAGCTTCCTCCCCGTCAATTGTATAATAATACCGGAGTTTTACATCACTTAACGGAATAGCCGAATTGCCTGAGTTGACCAATTTGAATTTGGGTGAAATTCCGTTGGTGGATGCACTTGTATTGCCGTTAAAAGCTTGAATCGTCAAATCCCCTGCTGGCACAGTAACCGTGCTGTCTGCCACATTCACCGTTAACACAGCGTTATTTCCTCCATTGAAATGAAAGGTCAACACGTTCTGGCCCAGCGGAAGCGTGGCAAGATAGGATTTGTTCAGAACAACAGCAGAGCTGGACGCTGTATAATTCTGACCTGATACAAGCGTAACATCCCCCTTCGTGATGCTTGTAAGCTGACGGCCATTTAAGGTGAGAGATACGCTAATATCCTGCGCCGGATTCGTCGCTTTATCAAATGTTGCATTCACAGGAGAAATCGAAGCATTCGTACTCGGTGTTGAATCCACAATTTTAACTTTTAAAACAGGGTCCTGACCTTGATTAAAATCCAGAACAATCGAATGCTCGCCAACTGGCAGAGTTGCCAGGTAAGCTTTTTTCAGCAGCAATGTGCTTCCGTTCAAGGTATAATCTGTTGTTGCGGTCAACGCATTGTTGCCTGCCCGGAGAGCAGTTAGCGTATTGCCGTTTGCATTCACAGTTACGGTTTTTTCACTTTGATTGGGTGTGTATTTGTCAAATTCAACGTTTCCAGGTGTGATGGATGCACTGGGATTGGGATTGTTAACCTTTAGATTTGGCAGCTCATCCAGCGTAATGACATAATCACTTTGATAAAGCGTTTTCAATGTTGCCGGGTAATTAAAAGCAGAACTCATCAGATGCTCGCCATACCAAGGACAGAAGTACAGCCATCCTGATTTCTCCTCGGTCAGATTTTTCACACTTGGAATCGTGTCGTTCTCCGTCATGGCTACCATTTTCGTACCGTTCGTCAACTCAACAAGCTTATAGAAAATCGAGGTAATTGCATCCTCATTCGGTACGCCGGACAAGCCGTCATAACGGTTGTAGATCGTATTGTATTTATCATATCCGACGAGATCTACCTGATCATCGCCCGGATACCAGGCAGGAGAAGTACTGTATACGTAGCTGTTGTAAGTCCAGATCAGATTATGCAAGCCATACGTCTCGGTCAGTTCGGTATATAGCAGATCCCATAGCTCTTTGTACACTTCTGCGCCTGCCGAAGCCCACCAGAACCATGCACCTTCCCCGTTCAGCCCACCGTTGCCTTCTGCTTCATGATACGGACGGAACAGAACCGGCACGTTGTTGTCTTGCAAAATCAGTAATTGTTCTGCCAGATCCTCGATGGTCATCATCACGTATTGATACTCTTTGGTACCGGGAATTACCGCATTTGCTGTATTAAAATTCGTTTCGGTTGGCTTGTAAGTAGCCTCTTTCCAATCCACAAAGTCCCCAAGCTCATACGTATTGAAATTACGAGGTACATTGATATGCCAGGAAGCTGTTGCAATACCTTCACGGTTATTCACCCAATCAATCATGCGATCAGTTGTACCGTCCTCCCAACCATACAACGGATTATAATTCATCAGATCAAAGCCACGGATTGCCGGATACTTTCCGGTCAGATCATGAATCCATTCGAATTCAAGCTCTGTATCTCCGTCATTCCCTCCTCCATAGATTTCTTGCTGACCAGAAATAATATTGTTTCCGTATACCTCCGTTAAATAATTCATCAAAATTTGAGTTTCCGGTGTAGCTTCAGGATCACTCAGAACTGGTTGTACATTCAAGGGGTCCAGATCCGCATGATCCACTGTGAAGGTGTCAAAATACGCGAAGCCCCAGCCAGCCTTCAGCTCAATCGTGTTGGCACCCTGATTCAACTTGTGAAAGCCAAAATCGAAGTCTGACCATGTTGTCCTGTAAGGCAGCATGTACGCACCTTTCGTAACACCATTTACGATTAAATTTTGTGACCTGCCATCTGCACTGAGTTCCTGCATATATCGTGTGGAGATTGCGTACATGCCGGTTTCCGGGACAGTCACTGTAAAAGTTAGTGTGCCAGAGTTCTGCATCCAGACAAATCCGGCACCTGAGAATCCGGGCTTGGGTTGCCCATAGATTGAAGTAACAACTTGAAGATCCGGGGTGAGCTGCGCATCTTCGCTTTCGATGGTGAACAATGGTGTGTCTGCATGAACGGGCGCTGTCATTAATCCAATCAGTAGGGCCAATGCCAGCATCATTGCGGTTGCCTTTTTGAGCAAATTTTTCATCAATTCCATCTTCCTTCCCAAGTGAAATATGATAATGAAATGTCAATGAACCCATTCATGATGGCGCTTTCATTTTAAACATAGCATGTGCATCAATTTTTGTAAATATATGGTGAATGAGAATGTTTGAAATTCTTTTGTACCAGTACTTTGAACGCCATTTGTCCATCGTCCCACCAATATTGAAGACAATTCGAAAACGGTTCATTATCTAACCAGTTTCGGGCCTAAACTTCATCTCCCGTTAGATGAATGTACTTGGCAGAAAACCTACAAAAACAAAAAAAGCATTCCTGGATCGGATGCTTTTTCAATGAATGTTTCTTCAATTCTCCTTGTTTTTTTGTCTACGTCCTGCGTCCCGGCTCAACTAACGGTTTCCTCGGCAGACGTTTCCTTTACCACACAGCGTTCCCCTGCCTTGCATACCGCCCGAATAATGCCACCGTAGCCGGTACAACGACACAGATTCCCACACAATCCCGTTTCAATCTGTTCTTGAGAAGGCTCAGGATGTGCATCCAGTAATGCCTTGGTTGAGATCACCATGCCCGGAGTGCAGTAGCCGCACTGGAAGCCACCTTCCTCCACAAAAGCCTGTTGAATCGGATGCAGAGTGCCTTTCTCGTCCCCGTGCAGACCTTCAATCGTCGTAATGTCACTTCCATCACATTGATAAGCCATGACAAGACAAGAATTCACGGGCTCTCCATCCATCAGAACCATACATGCACCGCAGCGACCGACTTCGCAGGATACTTTGGTACCCGTTAGTTGCAAATGACTCCGAAGCACATCGACAAGTCGGGTCGTTTGCGCGATCTCAAGATGTTTCTCTTCGCCATTCACAACGGCTGTCCAGTGATTCTCAAGTGGTTTACTCATGATGGACTCACTCCTTCCTGCAAAGGTACATTTAAAGGTCTGACCAGTTGTTCCCTCGATACAGGAAGACGGTTAACCCATACACCTGTCGCCTGATGAATTGCGGCTGTAATGGCTGGCGCAAGCGCTACGGAACCAATCTCACCAATCCCCCTCGGTCCAAACGCATCACCTTCGGGCAAGTCTTCAATAGCTTCAACCTCCAGATTGGTATGAATATCCTGAATGGTTGGGATCAGATACGTATCCAGATTAGTGGTTACATAACGGCTATCCTGCATGACCGCATCCTCGGTCAACGTGAATCCAAGCGCCATCACACTACCGCCTTCAATCTGTCCAATAAAGCCCATAGGGTTGATCACCGGGCCTGCCGCTACAACATGGCGTGTATCCAGCAGCTTGGTTTCTCCGGTCAAAGTATTCACTTCCACCTCTGCCGCAACCGCCGCATACGTATACAAATAATGCCCGCCTACCACATTGTCAGGCGTAGTTGGGTAATCAAACTTTGTATCGAAAATCCATTCAGCGGCTTTGCCCTGCGTCGCGAGTTCAGCATACGAAACTATAAAGCCTGATTCTGATTCTACTTCTGAAGTTTCGGCAGTAAGCTGGCCTTTACGCCATATACCACCAGGCCCTGTCACCAGTTCATCTGCCGGAATGCCCGACATTTCAGACGCAACAGTGAGAGCACGGGAACGAAATGGAGTCTGCAAACGTTGAAGAGCCATCCAGGCCATCGTTGTTGAACGTGAAGCTGTACTTGATCCGCTGTGTGGCACACGATCCGTATCTCCAATGATGATACTGAGATCCGATGTACTGCATTGGAATAGATCACATAACATAATTTCCAGCGTTGCAATAAGCCCCTGACCAAATTCCTCGTAGCTGAACGCAACCTCAATCTTGCCTTCGTTATTCAGGGACAGACGGCCTCCCGCAGGGTCCGGAATCCCGTATCCCAGCCCTGCACCGTGCATGGCGATGGCTGCTCCGACTCCACGCTTGATCCATGGCGGCAAAGAAGGATCTGTCGGGGGTTGCTGATGTTTTTGCCACAGTTCGGAGCGATCCAATGCCTCCCACACTTGGGATAGTCCATCCGTAACCAGAATCCGTTGATTCAGCGGTCCGGGATCATTCTTTTCCCTCATATTACGTCTGCGGAACTCCCAAGGGTCCATGTTCATGATTTCTGCAAGGCGATCCATCTGGCCTTCCATGGCAAAAATCGCCTGGTTCCCGCCAAATCCGCGAAACTCACCTGACAGCCCGTTATTGGTATACACAGACACACCTTCCACATCCACATGAGGGATGGCATAGGGTCCAAGGCAATGCTCAGTACAGAAGTTCAGCACCGGTGCACCCAGTGTGGCATAAGCGCCGGTATCTGCTGTAATGCGGACACGATGCGCTTTGATGATACCTTCTCGACTCATGCCAGTTTGCATTTCAATCTTCATTGGGTGCCGTTTCAACCCTGCACGTACGGATTCTTTACGTGAATTATGCATTTTCACAGGACGCCCGCATCTCAAGGCCAGTAAAGCACCATAGGGCTGTACGTTGAGTTCATCTTTTCCCCCAAATGAACCACCAATCGGTGAAGACACCACCCGGATATCTTCTTCAGGACAACCAATAATGCGCGCAAGCTGCATCCGGTCTTTATAGCCATGTTGCGTTGCCGCGTATACATTCAGCCTTCCCTCTTCATCCGGGACAAACAGGCCACCTTCTGTCTCCATATACGCATGCATCTGGCGAGGCGTATAATACGTCTCAGTCACGATATGATCACAAGTGGCAAAGGCTTGCTCTGCGTCTCCACGTTTGATCTCCGTGCGATGCAGCACATTACCTGGACCGTGCTCATGCAGCTCTGGTGCGCCGGGAGCCAACGCAGCGTCTGTACTATTCAGCGGAGTGAGTTCCTCATACTCTACGCAAATCGCGTCCAGCGCAAGTGCCGCAAGTTCCGGAGAATCCGCAGCAACTGCTGCAATGGCGTCACCAACATAACGTACAATATCCTCGCAGAACACGGGCTGATCCGGGGTCGCAATACCAAAACGATTCAGACCAGGCACATCTTTGGAGGTCAGAACTGCATAGACACCTTCCAACGCCTCAGCTTCCGAAGTATCTATAGACAATATCCGTGCATAAGGATATTCGCTTCGCAATACTCTGCCATGAATCATGTCAGGTAGCGTCATATCCGTCAGATAATGAAGCTGGCCTGTTACTTTGGGTGCCCCATCTGGCCGCAGGTGCCAGCGTTTCCCGCTCTGTTTCCGATTCAGCAGCATGATCCCTCTCCCCCTTTGCTTGATTCCATCAATCTATTCGTGAAGTACCTCCCATAGCCCGGCGCCAAGCATGTTGGCTGCGGTCTGCTTGCGATAATGTTCTGTTGCAAATGCATCACCATAAGTCGTAAATTCGCTAGCCACTGCAGCTGCAAGAGTTGCCGCTTGCATGACAGAAGCTTCGCTACCAAGAAGCTGTTGTTCCGACTCCAGAAGTCGCATCGCCATGCCTGAACCCCCGCCCGCAGCAATCGCAATCTTGGTCCAGCGGTTATCCGAATCAATCTCTCCATACAACGCAACCGTCACCAGCGATGCACTGAACGTCTCCCGTCGACCCAACTTGCGGTAAAAGGAAACTTCTCGTACAGCAGACCTATGTCCACTGTCCACATTAAGCAGAGAGGACGGTCTCATCGGGATATGAATCGAGATTAATACATCCCCTGGATTACGGCTGCCATCCCGTCCACCCTGAAGCCAGGAAGACACGCTGCGGGTCTCGATTCCGCTATCCGTCAACCACTGCAGCTTCGCATCATATACAAGCAAAGCAGGCAGCGTATCACCTACTCCGGACACAATATTCCCGCCAATGGTTGCCACATTACGAATGGAAGGGGCCGCAATTGCATTCACCGCTTCTTGCAAGATCGGCAGTTGATGCAGCAACGCTTGTGCAGCACATTCCTTTAATCGGGTCATTGCTCCAATGACAATCTCATCTCCAAGAATAGATATACCGCTCATTTCAGGAATACGAGCCAGGCTTATCATGTGTTCAGGCGCTGGAACCAAGCCACCCTCCCATTGAGTTCGCAGCAATGTTCCGCCTCCCGTAAAACAACATATCCCCTTGAGTCTACTTCTCAACGTGTGCAGTTCTTGCAGGTTCTCAGGCTGCCATACCGATGGCAATGCTCCAGAACCGTATGCCGGTGTTACCATCGCTGCATCCCCTTTCTCTCTCTTCCTTGGGCAGGAAATTCAACCGTCTGATCCAGATAATTCTTCAAATCATATGAGAGTTCAGCAGCAACGTCAATTACCTTTACATCGTTTTGGATAAATGTATAAAACCTGCGTTCTATTTGTGCTTGATGCATTATGATCTATCGAAAGCTAACACAGACTCTCTTTCATCACATGATAAAAGAAGACAAACAGGCCAACCAGACTGCCTGGCTGACCTGTTCATGTCATTAAATTAAACATAATTTTTCATCTTCTCCTGTTCATGAGTCTGTCTGCTCCGATTCATATACATGATTCAAAATGCGTTCCAATTCCGGTTCCGTATCCGCATCCCAGAAACTAGTCTCAGACAGGGGTACATGTACACCCGAATAGTTAGCGCTGCGCATAATCTTGCGTGCCCCCTCATCTCCATGCAGAGACAACAGAGGTCCGAACATGTGGGAGCGAAAAGCAACGGGCGGCTTGCCTCCCTCACCGTCGGTAGCTGCGACATAGTCACACAGTTTGTGGGTAGCCAGTGCTGTCGTCACCCGATTAATATCCTGCGTTTTTAACAAAGGCTGATCACCCAGTAACATGAGAATGCCCTCCGGTTTGTACTCCATGGCGGACAATACGCCAGAATGAAGAGAATTGGCCATACCGCAAGCATAGTCAGCACAGGCCACAATTCGAAGTCGTGCTGTGGCATGATTAGCATATGCGGCTGAATCAACCCATTTTATAGGCAGCCATGCCAATGAATCTTCCGGTTTGACTACACAGATCACTTGATCCAGCTCCGAATTCAGTGCAGCTTCCAGTGACCATGCAGCCAGTGACCTGCCGTCTGGCATGACAACTGAGAGTTTATCTCGACCAAGGCGACAACTCTTACCTGCCGCCAGAACTATGCCCGTCATTCGCATGTGCAACGCTCCCCTTCTGCCCGAACTCGGAACTTAAGGAAGAAACCTTATGTTTACATGCGATCAATTCCGCTGCAATGCTGATGGCGATCTGTTCCGGACCGTCCGCTCCGATGCTCAAACCAACGGGAGAATGCACATATTTCAACGGTGGTAAGCCATCCAGCAGACGGGCTGTTCGTGTTTTGGAACCCATGATGCCAAGATACGCATACTCACAGTCCACTAACATCTCCAACAGTTCACGTTCGCGGGGGAAATTGTGACTCATCAGAATCAGATAATCTCCGTTGTTTATGTTTAACAGAGGCATGATCTCACGTGGGAAACCCAGCACAAGTTCGGTTCCTGGGAACCGGTCCGAGGTGCACAAGGACTCTCGCCAATCGGCTACCACTACACGGAATCCTGCAGACCAGGCGAGTCTGGCAACAGGAATAACATCATTCCCGGCTCCGATGATAATCAGGCGAGGTTTAGGTGTGTACAGCGAAGTGAGTTGTTGCGGAAGGTCCCAGGGATTCGTTGAAACCGTATCGTTTGTCGATATTTCAGCCTCAGCATCAGAGATATGTTGTGAATCACCGGATAGATGGGAAGATTGAGATCCATTTGACGTAGCAGGTACCACTTCAGGTACAAGCATAAGGTGAGGTATATCCGGAGAATGTTGTGTTGATCCCGTATGTTCATGCTTGGTATTTCCACTGCTATGCTGTACATTAACCTGCAATGAAGCTGGATTATAATCCGCCACGCGATCATGAGGAGGGACGAGCGAAGGACGCAAGATTGGCTGGCGCCCGGTACCCGCTGGTTCAATCCGTCTCCAGCCATATTGAACCCTTGTGTAATCATTTTGGAACGTTCGGGTTAACGCTGTTGAAACGCCGGATTGAAAACACTCATGCATCTTCTGTAACGTATGTCGGAGTTCACCACACACAGGTTCAAGCAGCACAACAACAAGTCCACCGCAGCCAACCGTCTCACCCCAGGACAGATCATCCTCGGGACGCATGTCGTACTCCGCAAATTCCATTTGCATTGTATCCAGCACATGGCTTACCCGGGCCTGAAGATCACTCTCCAGGCATCCCGGACTGATACTGCCATACATTTGCCCATCCTCAGTCAACAGCATAGAGACTCCCTGCTTACGGTAAGCATGACCCTCTACCTTGATCGCTGTTGCGAGCACGCAGCGCGTATCACGGGCTGCGATTGCACACAGATCATGCATTTCCATATCGGTCTCCATCCTTTCTGGAATCGCATAAGCTTCCTTCGATCAGATGCGCTTCATCAATCTCGCAATGCTTTTATCCGACTCACGCAGCACAATGCCACGATCAATCGTCTGAATCTTACGATTCTTGAGTACAATGCTGCCATCGATAATAACGGTGTCCACACAGCTACGTGTTGCCGAATAGACCACGCGAGAATAGACATCTGTCTCATAGGAAGGGTACGTGTGGAAATCATCGAGATCCAGCAGCAGCATATCTGCCTTTTTGCCCACTTCGAGACTGCCAATTTCCTTCGACAAGCCGAGCACCTCTGCACCACCCATGGTAGCCATGCGCAATACGGTCCGGGCATCCATCACCGTTGGACCATGAGGAATCTTCTGCATCAGAGCGGTGAGGCGCATTTCCTGAAACATATCCAGATTGTTGTTGCACGCCGCACCATCGGCCCCGATTCCAACCGCGATCTGACGATTAAGCAGATCTGGAATATCCGCTACCCCAGAGGAAAGTTTCATATTTGATCCTGGACAGTGAGTGACTTTGACACCACGTTTGCGAATGATCTCTTTCTCTTCCTCACTTAGCCATACACAGTGGGCCAGCACCAATCTTGGGGTAGCCAGACCGATATGATCAAGGTATACAATGTTGCGCATTCCGCGTTCGTGTTCTACCAGTTCGATCTCTCCACGATTCTCGGAGGCATGGGTGTGGACTTTGACATGATATTTATTAGATAAGTCGCGCACCTCTACCAGCAATTCTTCGGTACACGATACAACGAAGCGTGGGCAGAAAGCATATTGAATGCGACCTCCGCCAAACCCGTTCCATTTCTCCAGCAGATCCACACTCTGTTGCAGCGAAGTTGCTGTATCCTCACGCAGGGGTTCCGGAACCTCGTCCCCATGATCCATCATCACCTTGCCAGAGATGACCCGGATGCCGCTCTGTGCCATCGCCTGAAACGCCGAGTCCGTGTGATGTACCGTCTCCATGTCCAGAATGGTCGTGGTTCCGCTGGAGATCAATTCGCCCAATCCGAGCATTGCAGAATAATAGACGGACTCCTCGTCATGTGCTGCTTCCAGCGGCCAGATACGTTGACGGAGCCAATCCATCAGTTCCAGATCGTCCGCACGTCCACGGAATAAGGTCTGACACAGATGAATGTGCGTCTGGATGAAGCCTGGCAACAACACTTTGCCGCGAGCATCAATGATTTGGTCAGCCTGAACGTCAATGTGATCTGCAATCTCCTTAATTTTGTTATCCTCGATTAACAGATCTCCAATGAACACTTCCTCTTCTGCATTCATCGTCACAAGCTGTGCGCCTTTCAGCAGGATCGTTCCCATGCCAATCTCCCCTATCTGTGTCTGTCTATATCGTTCAACTCATACCTATTTACACCTGCACGCCGATTACAGACTAACCTTCCGACCGCTGTTATCGTGTAAATATCTAGTTGAGTTTATAAGTGTTCTTATAGCTGTTACCACCCAATAGCCATGCCATCGCCTCTCGGATCTGCCGCGCCGCTAATCATGCCGTCCTCACGAATGACAATGCCTTGCGACTGTCCCATAATCCCATCCCACGGGGCTCTGGCTTCAACGTTGTGTCCCCACTGGGCAAGGGTTGCACATACGTCATCATGATATCGGTTCTCCACACGCATCGTATCACCTTCTTCACCCCAGGTACGTCCGTACACCCAACGCGGCAGGCTGATCGCTTCCTGAATGTTCAGCCCGTAATCTAGCACTCCGGTAAGCACCGATAATTGTGTCTGCGGCTGGCCTTCTCCTCCCTGTGTTCCCACGAGCATATATGGTTTACCATCTCGTGTAACAAGGCCCGGCATGAGAGTGTGGAATGAGCGTTTATTCGGTTCCAGTACGTTGGCATCCCTCGGATCTAAGGAGAAAAACGACCCCCGGTTCTGCATGATAACCCCCGTATCCCCCGGAACATACGCTGCACCAAAGTCAAAATACAGGCTCTGAATGAAGGAAACGGCATTGCCTTCGCTATCAACAACCGCTGCATACGCCGTGTCCTGGCCTATCGTTTTGGACAAAAACGGCTGGGCCACAGGTGGAGCAGATTGAATCTCATTCCACAATTGGTCTCCGTAACCCTTGGATAACAGATGTTCCAGCGGAATGTCCCTGAAATCCGGGTCCGTCAGATACTGGTCACGATCACGAAACGCCTTTTTCACCACTTCCGCCATCAGATGATAGAATTCCGGTGAAGTACGTGCAACCGAGGACAGATCCGTATGCTCCAGCATATTTAACATCATCAGCATGGAGAATCCCTGCGAGTTGGGCGGCATCTGATGAACTTCATAGCCACGATACCCCGTACTAACCGGTTTCACCCACTCGCCCCGATGCCCTGCAAAGTCTGCTGGTGCAAGCATGCCCCCATCCTCACGAATAGCCGAAGTTAGACGATCCGCAAGCTCCCCTGTATAAAAAGCATCTCGCCCTCCCGTCTGAATCAGACGAATGGAGTTAGCGAGTTCATACTGGATCAGCAGCTCGCCTTCCTGTAAAAGTGTACCCGAAGGGGCAAATACCGCTCGCAGCGGTGTATGCCCCATAATGAAATCTTCATCCCTTTCCATCCACAGGCGGAGATTTCGGGATACAGGGCATCCTTTTTCCGCATACTGCGCGGCAGGTTCAAGCAGTTGCTCCCACGGTAACTTACCGTATCGGGACCAGACTTCCCACCAGGCATCCACCATTCCCGGAACCGTGATGGCACTAAGCACACCGCGCTGAGGGATGGCATTCATGCCCATCGCTTTGAACGTCTCCGCATGAATGCCTGCTGCTGAGCGACCACTTCCGTTATAGGCGGTAATCTCACCGCTGGCTCCGTCATGAATCAGGAAGAAGGCATCCCCTCCAAGTCCGGTCATATGCGGATATACCACACCCAGTGCTGCACTGACCGCAACAGCAGCGTCATAAGCATTCCCGCCTTGCTGGAGGATTGAGCTTCCTACTGCACTCGCCAGATAATGAGGAGTGGTGACCATCACCTCTCTGGAGATTGGCATTTGGTTTAACATAAGGCGCCCTCCTTCCCTGCATACACATCCATCGCTGCCTGCACCGCTTCACCGGCTGGTAACACGTGACGATGACGGAGAAGAACAGCTTCCAGCGCTCCCAGCACATGAAGTACGTTTTTGCGTTGGCAGCTGAATCCCATTGTACCGATCCGCCAGATTTGTCCTTTCAACGGTCCGAATGAACTGGCAATCTCAATGCTGAAATCGTCCAGCAACATGCTGCGCACCGACTCACCATCAATCCCCTCCGGAATTGTGATACAAGTAACCACCGGAAGTTTACTGGACATATCCCCATACAACTGCAATCCCATTCCCTGAATTCCAGCGACCAACGCACGTTCATTCACCAGATGTCTCTGGAACCTGGCCTCCAATCCTTCTTGCAGCAGAATACGTAATCCTTCGTGAAGACCATAGAGCATGGAGGTGGCCTCCGTATGGTGGTTCAACCGCGCTGAACTCCAGTAATCCTGCAACTGGCTCAGGTCAAAATAATTGCTGGCAATAGTGCGGCCTTCTGCCCGCGCACTGGTTGCATCTCGCAGTCCGCGTTCAACTGTTTTGCGGCTCATCAGTTTCTGTTCCACACGACTGTTGTACGTGAGAGGTGCCATCCCTGAAGGAACGGACAGGCATTTCTGCGTGCCACCCATCACCGCATCCAGATGCCAGGCATCCGTCTCCACCGGAGTCCCGCCAATGGTTGCTACAGCATCCACGACGAGTAAGATATCAAGGTCGCGACAGGCTTTGCCAATCTCGGCAAGGGGCTGCATCTGTCCGGTGGAAGTCTCACCGTGAACCATCGCAACCAGACTTGGTTTATGGGTATGGATCGCCTTGATCACCTCTTCGGGATCAAATACCGTTCCCCATTCTGTTTCAAAAAAGACAACCTCTGCACCGCAGCGTTCCGAGATCTCAACCAGCAGATGTCCAAATCGTCCGTAGATCGGAACAAGAACTTTGTCACCGGGCTGGATCAGACTAACCAACACAGCTTCAATGCCTGAACGGGATGTACCATCGACTGGATAACACCACTCGTTATCTGTCATATATAACTCACGCAGCATCGCCATCGTCTCGTTCATTAAGGATGTGAACTCCGGGTCAAACTGACCCAGGATCGGAAAGGATAATGCTCTAAGAACACGTGGATCAACTTCAACCGGCCCCGGGGTCATAATGGTCCGCAAGGACGGAGATAACTCTTTATAGGTGGACATCTTCATTCAACTCCCGTAACCGTATTTATAGAGTAGCCGGACCAGAACTCGAAAACCGTGCATCAGGTCTGCCTCAGCTGTATATTCAAGTGGATTATGACTGATACCGTCCTGACTTGGCACAAATATCATGGCTGTTGGACAAGCTGGCTGAAAAATCTGCGAATCATGTCCCGCGCCGCTTGGCATCAGCCAATAGGACAACTGCTCCTGCTCACAGGTATCCTGAATGTCTGAGATCATTTCTGCATTCATAGGAATGGGCGTCACCGACAGATGTTCTTCCCAGTCCAGTCCGAGCTGCTGCTCGGCTGCGATTCGACTAAAAGCCCGAAGCATATCCTGCCAGCAGCGATCAATACTCTCCTGCCGGATATGGCGGATATCCAATGAAAACACCGCCCGTGCTGCAACTACATTCCCAACACCTGGATCGGCTGTGATTCGCCCAACCGTGGCTACCAGCGGTTCTCCTGCTTCCAATGCGATATTTCTTACTGCAGTAATCATCTCGGCTGCTCCGGCAAGTGCGTCTTTGCGCCAGGACATCGGCGTCGTTCCCGCGTGATTTGCTTCACCACTTACGGTAATACTGAACCGCTTCTGACCTACAATGTCGGATACAACTCCAATCGAATGTCCGAGACGTTCCAGAACCTGACCTTGCTCAATGTGAAGCTCAATAAAGGCACCGTAATTTTTCGCGGCAGGTCTATATGCACTATCAGGTCCAAAACCCGCATCCCGGATCGTTTGTGCAAATGTAACGCCGTCTTGATCCTTCAACTGCTCTACGTCTTGGAGAGCTGTCATTCCTGTTATACTGCGTGAACCCCAATACGCAAAAGGGAATCGGCTTCCCTCTTCCTCACATAGGGATACCACTTGAAGTGTTCGCTTCGGTGCTCCAAAATGCTTCTGCAAATACTCCAAAGCAAGGACACCCGCCACCACACCGTAAGCACCATCATATTTGCCGCCATACACCACAGTATCAATATGTGATCCGGTGACTATCGGTAATTCTTCAGCACCATTCGCTGATTCCTTACCCTCACTCTTGAGTGTGCCATACAGATTACCGGACTGGTCGAACTCGGGAGACAGCCCTTTCTCCTGCATTTTGGCAGCAAGAGCACCTTGTGCTTCACACCAAGCCGAGTCATACAACAGTCGTGTGACGCCGCCCTGTGCATCCGCACCATAGGTCGACAGCCAGTCAAGCATGGCTTGCAGCTCCACCTGTTCCACATCTGGCAAAGTAAGAGGTGCGTTATTTGTACCGGATGACCGATATACTCCAGACTCATTCATGACGTCTCCTCCGTTCCCGCTTCAATGGGACTAGCAGAGTAAGCCGCAATGTGTTGCCCGATAGGCACGGGAGATAACCCGGATTCCGAGTTGTAAACGCGCTGACCACGGCAAAATACGTCTGCAATCTGACACTTAAATGTACGTCCCACATAAGGACTCTGTTTATGCGTATAGAGAAGATTCTCCATGTTCAGGATTGTGCTCTTCTCCCAGTCAATCAGGACCAGATCTGCATCTTTGCCAATGGCAATCTCCCCTTTACTCTCCAGACCAAGCCTTCTGGCAGGTTGCAGGGAGAGAACTCTTCCGAGCAACGGGAGGTCGATATTTCGCTGAAGATGTCCATCCTCCAGCATGATTAGCAGTGTGCTTTGTGCACCGGATATGCCGCCCCAGATTTCAAAGAAGTTATCAGATTGTTTCATGGATGGCGGACATGGAGAATGATCTGAGGCAATAACATCAATCAATCCCGAAGTCAGTGCATCCCACAACCGCTCCTGCTCGGAAGAGCTGCGAAGAGGTGGAGCGCATTTCGCTATAGCACCCAATCGGACAACATCCTGATCGGTCAGCGTCAGATAATGAGGGCATGTCTCCGAAGTCACATCCTGCCCACGCCGTTTTGCATCTGCAATTAGATCCAGGGCTTCCCGGGTACTAATATGCACAAAATGCAGCGCACACTCAGTCTGTTCACCGTATTTCAACGCTCGCGCAACCGCGACGACTTCGGCTTCCACAGGACGGGACTGGACATAGTCCATCGGTTCCGTCTTTCCCTTAGCAATGCTTTTCGCGCCGAGTTCGGCAACGATGCCTTCGTCCTCTGCATGAAGTGCCAGCACACGTTTTAATGTTGCAAGTTCATGCATTCCGTCCAATAGCGTATGATCATCGGCTCTGGCAAAGATATCTTCCCCTTCGCCTCCCGGCTCGGACATAAATGCCTTGAATCCGGCAGCACCCAGCTGTGACAGTGGAGCAAGTTCCTCACGGTTGCCGGGAACCAAGCCTCCCCAGAACGCATAATCAACATACGATTGGTCTGCCGCTGCTTTCATTTTCATTTCCCATGCTTCCGGCCTTGTGGTTGGCGGTACGCCGTTAAGTGGCATATCGACATAGGTGGTGATTCCCCCTGCGGCAAGGGCTGCCGAACCCGATCGGAATCCCTCCCAACTGGCGAGTCCAGGTTCATTGAAGTGTACATGAATGTCCACGACACCCGGCATCACTGTAAGCCCCTCAGCTTCTATGATGCAAGTCGCTTCACCAGCAGTCAGCCGCTTGGACAGTTCCGTTATTTTCTCACCCGTAATGCCAATATCCAGTTGTTCTACCCGATCTCTCAGCACCACCCGGGCCCCCCGGATGATGGTATCAAATGTTGTCATGTGGATGACCCTCCCCCCCCTGAATCAGAACCGGATGTGTGCATATTCAGCTTCCCCGGTATGTACTGTAACCTCCTGGAGCAATCAATAATGGAATATGGTAATGGCTTAAGGCATCAGATACGGCAAAACGAATCGGAACAATCGTCCATAATGCCTGCCCCAGCTCCTCCAACGAACGCTGTGCGTAATAACTCTCGACATAGAATTGAAGCTCATATATCGCCGGCTCCAACTTGCCTCCATCCAGCAACGGTGCATCCAAACGCCCATCCGCATTGGTCACCGATTCAGCCACTTTTGTCTTGCTTTCCTGTTCTCCATCCCTCTTCAGGGTATACAGTTCGATCCGAACACCCGCAGCAGGCACGCCTTTGGATGTATCCAGCACATGTGTTGTAATTCGTCCTTCAGACATCGACATTAGACGTCACCTGCTTTCCCAGAGTCACGGCCGTCTGTTCCCAGATCATCCCTTGTCATCGAGAAACCCTGGAATCCATATGGTGGCCTCGGCTCGGTAAATACTTTGCCTTCTCCCTCTTGCACTTCCTCCAGCACTGTCTCCCACGTCCGATTGTTGGATTCAAATGAAACCTCACTCAGTTGCTCAAATCGACTTAACAACCTTCGTCCAATCTGGTAGATCAGATGTTGAATGGAAGCGGATCGACACTCATGAAATACCGCAGCAGCCAAGTCTCTAACCTGTTCCGCCGCCACATACCGTCCACGCTGATCATCCATACCATCTCTCGGATCTTCATAACGCCAATTGATGTTCAGGAAAATAAATAACGGTCGATCCCATGTCTCTGGAAGAGTGGTATATTCATCCTGCATAAATCCGGCAAATTCACTGCCTTTGACCTTGATCAGTCTCAGATCGGCTACACCACTGAAATGGTTGCTGAGTTCAATCGAGTCTCCTGTTCGTTCCGCTTCCACGGCAGCTGTCGCACGATCATTCTGCGAATAACGAAATACGAGCGCACTCGGTCGATAATTCCCTTCTAATCCAATGGGTATATCTTCAAAAGGAATCTGGTCCGCTGTCATCTGAACCTTGCTCATCTGCGGATACGTCTCCAGGAAACGCCGACTCACCAGCGCAAGAAATCCTTCCACCGTTGCCCCTGTGTAATCCGCTGCATGTTTGAGAATAAAATTTTTCATTGAATCGGTTGCGACCACCAGCGAATTATCCCCTTCTGCAAAAGATGGCAAGAATTCACCCCCCTGCACAGCCACCTTGATGTTCAATCCAAACAGAATATTGCTGCGTCCCATGAACGGAGATTCCGGGATGGACTGTATACCCGTTAACGGTTTGGCGTAGGAACGGTACATCCACACATCCCCTTTGCCGTAATACATGGTCCGCTGCTGCACTGCGGCTGGCTTGCTCACGAACTCATGTTCATGACCGATCTGTGCAAGCCACTGCTCCAAACGAATACCTGCAATTTTGAAGACTTCCTTCAATGCAGTCTCGAATTCTTCTTCCCTGCCTCGGCGATGACGTTGCCTCATGGATTCAAGGATGGAGCTTGCGGTATGGCCTTTAACGGCCAATATGAAAGGAAAGCCAAATTGGCTTGTATATGCTTTGTTTAATTGTTGAAGTTCGTTGTATTGCTCTTGTGAGAGGGAATCAAGTCCTGCACCAGCCTGCTCCTGAACGGAGTTGCTGCTCATGCTGATTCGCGCTCCAAGATCCGGGTGATTTCGAAGTAACTGTAACTTCACCTGGTCATCCGATGCCTGAACCACGTTTTTCATCACTTTCATCATTTGTTCAAATGAATTGAAAGGTCTTAAAAGCCCGGCCCGCTCAGCCACCCATGGTGATTCCTCAAATAAGCCGCCAAACGTATGCACAAACTGTGTGATAGACCAGTTGTTAACAAGTTTAGTTAAGTCGCTCATGTTAAAACCTCCGGTCTGTTGTGGATTATTGTTCTTCATTCTAAGTGTCGTTCAATGTCGCGACAACAATATTTACGCAATTTTGTAATATAACATAACATCAGAGTTGTGATTTGTTTGCTGTGCACGGGAAGATCAGCTTTTGTGGTCCTTAAACATGAAAGAACCGCACTCCATCAAGGGAATGCGGTTCTTGGGGGTCTGACCCGGTAGCATTGTCATGTCGCACAATGTGCGGTCTAAAGTTGAACATTGTGCGGTCTTGCAGCTGCTTTGTCCCGTACAAACTTGCGGAAGGTGAATACCAGCTTTAATTTAAGCAGATCATTCGTTTTCTTAAAGTCCATTTGCAGCAAGCTGCCAACTTTCTCCATCCGATAAGTGACCGTGTTGCGATGCACAAACAGCTGTTTGGCAGCTTCATTGATCAGTCCATCATTTTCTATAAAGGACTCTAATGTATTCATCAGCACCTGATTGGGATCACCGTCCCTAGCAAGTAGTGGTTCGAGTACTTTATTGCAGTAGTTCTCCATGATGTTATCCGGTACGTGTTGGAACACATAGGCAAATTCAAGCATTTCAAATTGCAACGCACGGTCTTTCATGCCGAATCGACGAGCCAGTTGTCGTGTATCCAGACACTCCTGGTATGCTTCACGGAGCGATTTGGGTTCATGTTTCATTTTGCTGATCCAGAAGCGTGGAGCCGGTGCCCCTTTTGCTTCTTGCGCTGCCAGAACATCACCGAAACGGCTTAACAGAAAACCTGACAGTTCCTCTCCATAATCTCGCCCTGTTGGACAGGTATAGATGGACAGAATGCCATCTTCAATCTGAAAATGCTGTGAGGCCGTGAATTGCATCAGCGGATTGTATTGCAACTCACGATGAATCTGTTTAAGCAGCTTACCCTCGGCAAACAGAGTCGGCTCAAGCGTGATCAACACGCACTGATAGGTTCCCTGGAACAGATGGATTCCTTTGTTTTCACTCAAGGTGGTCAATTCCTGAACAGTCATTTTGTTATCCAGATACTGTGAAAGCAGTGTACGCATCTCATCTTGCACGGTCGGATTAATATGCTCACGATAAGTCATATCCATATAAAATGCCAGTACATCGGCAGCCTGCTGGAACAGCTCTTCTTCTGCTCGAAGCGATAGGGCTGAATCGGTAAACACAAGCAACGATCCGTATTCTTCATCATTTTGCTTGATGGGTACGCGGTGACAGCTTCCTTGATTCCATTTCACTCGGTGCATGACGGATTTCCAAGGCCAGCCCTGTGTTACCGCATCTCCCGCAATGCCTTCACTGCCATAGAGCACATGCCCACGAGAACCAATAACGGCAAGCGGATAGTTCAACACTGTGGCAAGTTCGGCAAACACATTCCGGTGTGGCTGCTGTTGCAGTGCAAACTGCATTAATTTCTTCTGCTTCTGCACGACCTCATGCAGCAATCGGTTACTACGTTCATGTTCAGCCTTGAACAAGGCATTCATCTGGTCCGAGAAGGTGAATTGAAAAGGAAGTTCAAGTAATGGTAAACGAAGTCGATCGGCTTCCTCGACAATACCCTGGGGAATGGACTGCCAGAAACGTCCCAGCTTGATGCCTAGTCCTGCACAGCCACGTTCATTCAAGCGTCGCATCAAACGCAGTGCATCTGTTTCACTGTCTTTCATAATAAAAGCGGTAGTGAACAACATTTCTCCGGATTTGATCCAATCCGCGATATCAGGAGCGTCCATGACATTAACGGATTTCATCATCCGTGAAGTCCCTTCTCCACCCGCAACCAGTTTAGCCTCTGACAACGGGTATACCTGTAAAGCCTCTTTAACCGTAAGTTGCATGGACACTACCTCCCATATATATAACACGATATTATGTCATTCTTATTACTATAACTAAATTTCGCATTATTTTTCGAATTAAATCCATATTCAGTCGTTTAACTTTTATTTGTTGTTAAGTATTATAACATCATTTTTCTGAATAAAGCTTACACGGCAAAAAAATAAAACCTATGACCTAATTACAGCGCACTTCCCTGTAATTGGCATAGGTTTTTAGATCAGATTTCCATGGTTTCGTGATTCATCCATAATTTCATACGGGATAACACATCTTTGATATTCAGCGGTTTGCTGAGATAGTCCGAAGCTCCTGCTGCAATACATTTCTCCCGATCCTCTTTCATGGCCTTGGCTGTCAGTGCAATAATCGGAAGCTGGGTCATGCCAAGCCGTTCACGGATCTGGCGAGTCGTCTCATAACCATCCAGTTCCGGCATCATAATATCCATCATGATGATATCAGGCTTGACTCCTCCACGCTCCAACAATTCCAGACATTCATACCCATTCTGGGCTGATATGACATTCATGCCGTATTGTTCGAGAGCGTTAGCCAGCGCATATACATTTCGTATATCATCATCAACGACAAGCACTTGCCGACCACTAAGCAAAGACTCTTCCAGAGGTGTCAATAAAATATCCGATTGTTCGGAAGTCATTGAAGGAAGCTTATTAATCTCAGGTGCAGTGCTAGCCACCTCATTCAAGAACAACCGCGATACATTCATAGTCTCAGGTTCATCTCTTCGCAATGGCAGGAACAGAGTGAACACACTGCCATGTCCTTCACGACTTGTTGCCGAGATTGACCCCCCCAGCAAAGTTGCAAGCGATTGAGAGATCGACAGGCCAAGCCCTGTTCCGCCATATTTACGTGCCGTAGCCCCATCCGCCTGTTTGAATGCATCAAAGATCTGGAGAAGTTTGTTTTCCGCTATGCCAATCCCTGTGTCACTGACGGAGAAAGCAATCACGTCGGTCTCTTGGTCTTTCACCTCAGGATGAGCCAGACTCATTCTGGAGATCGTTAAGGCAACTTCACCCTCACTGGTGAACTTGAATGCGTTCGAGAGCAGATTTCGGAGAATCTGATGCATTCTCATCTCGTCAGTCACGATGGTTTCCGGTAAAGGACTTTGGAGCTGAATTCGGAAATCTATTTTTTTCTGCTCAGCTGTTTTCAGGAAATATTGATTCATGACTTCAGGCAGACTGCTCAGATAAACATCATCAAAATCCACTTCCATCTGCCCGGCCTCTACCTTGGATAGATCAAGAATATCATTGATCAGATTCAGCAGGTCTTTACCTGACTTGTGAATGACCGAAGCATAGTTCTGCTCTTCACTATTCAAGTGTTGATTTTTATTTTCAGACAAGATTTCGGATAAAATCAGCATGCTGTTGAGCGGTGTCCGCAGTTCATGAGACATGTTCGCCAAGAATTCGGATTTGTATCCCGAGCTTGTTCGTAACTGATCCGCCACAACTGCAAGTTCATTGGCTGATGTCTCAGCAGCACTCTTCTGTATTTCCAGGCGATCATTAAGCATATGAAGCTCTTCGGTCTGCATTTGCAGTTCTTCCGTCTGAGACAGCATCTCTTCGGTCTGAGCCTGAAGTTTCTCCGATTGTGCCTGTAATTCTTCATTCAGAACTTGTGACTCATCATATAATTGCTGTAATTCCATGCGAGTGACGGTCGAGTGTAGTGAAACTCCAAAAATGTCCGTCAGTTCTTGCATCAGCTTCATATCATTCTCTTGCAATGGCTTCATTGAAGCAAGTTCGATTACCGCAATCGTTCGCCCTTCGAACAGGATCGGTACTACAGTAAGTGATGTGGCAGATGTATACCCGAGCCCCGAAGAGATCCGGATATAGTTCTGCGGTAGATCATTCATGCGTAGAACTCGCTTCTCGACAGCACTTTGACCTACAAGCCCCTCACCCGGGGCAAGCGACACTTTACCGAGCGAACGTTCTTTCTCTCCATCCCCAGCATATGCAGCCACGCGCAGCAGTCGATTGTCTTTCCAGTAATATAAAACGCTATAGGGAACTTCAAACAACTTGGCAAGCTCGTTCAGGAACAAGCGGGACAATCCCTCCAGATTGGTCGGGTTCTGTAAGAGTGTGGCAATGCCTGTGATCTGGTCCTTGACCCGATTCTGTTCCTGTACTTCATCCAGTAATTTGTTGGTTTCGTGACCCAGGTCTCCCACTTCATCATGTGTCCGAACCTGGATCCTCTGCTTCAGGTTTCCACCTTTGGAGATATCACTGATGGTTTGCATAACATCTCGCAACGTTTTGACGATATTTCCTGATATCACAATCGCAGCGGCAATGGATAATGCTGCAATAATACCCCACAGCGTGTACATAATCGTCAGTAGTGTGGAACTGCGTCTGGCAAGTTCAGTAACCCTCGCCTCGGTCAGAGAGATCTCTGTGTTACGGAAGGTTGTAAGTTGAGAGCGCAGTAGATCAATTTCAGTTTTACCCGGATCAGATTGAAAGAATGCAACAACTTTCGCTTGATCCCCTTGCTTTTTCAAGTCCACCGACGGCTCCCCAGCAATCTCAATCCAGCGTGTAATATGAGCTTTGATGTTTTGCAGACTCTGCTGTTGTGAAGGATTATCGCTAATGAGAGCATTCAACTGATCATAGTTGGAACTCCACTGGGATAGGCCTTGGGAGTAAGGCTCCAAGTAACTTTCATTGCCTGTAATCATGAATCCACGCTGTCCTGTCTCCATGTTCAAGACATTTTTTTCAATCGCGTTGGTCAGATTATGTACTTCCAGATCATGATGGGAGATAAAATCATTTTCCTTCTGTAACACATTAATTTGGGCCGTAAGCACTAGCAGAACAGCTCCAAACAAAAGCACAACCACAAGATAGCCCAATAAAATTTTGGAGCGTATCGTAAATCTTCTCGTTTTTGACAACGCGGAAACCTCCAAATATATACGAATCCCATTCAATTAAATTAAAACTGGTGCATATGTAGTTTATATGTATACGTATAGTCTGACAAGCTTTAAGTTCATCGATAAGCATAAGAAAAACGACCTGCTTCTGCAGGTCGTCCTCATCATTGATCTATATTACTCATTTTAGCTTATTTTAGGCCTTTGGAGCGATCATTTTGGCTGGATCGACATATTGATCAAATTGCTCTTCGGTAAGCAGACCCGTTTGTAACGTCGCCTGTTTCAAAGACAAGCCTTCTTTATGTGCAAGCTTCGCAATTTTGGCTGCATTCTCATAACCAATATGCGGATTGAGCGCTGTAACCAGCATGAGTGAATTGTTCAGATTATGTTCAATCTGATCCAGGTTAGGCTCGATGCCTACGGCACACTTGTCATTAAACGCAATAATGGAGTCTGCCAGGAGTTGCACGGATTGTAAGAAGTTATAGATAATAACCGGTTTGAATACATTCAGTTCAAAATTACCCTGACTTGCCGCGAAACCAATCGCTGCATCATTACCCATGACCTGCGTAACCACCATAGTAATGGCCTCGCTCTGAGTTGGGTTGACTTTACCTGGCATAATGGAGCTGCCTGGCTCATTCTCCGGAATACGGATCTCGCCCAATCCACTACGAGGACCACTGGCCAACCAGCGGACATCATTGGCAATTTTCATCAAATCAGCTGCAAGCGCTTTAACCGCACCGTGCGCATACACAACTTCATCATGACTTGTAAGTGCGTGGAATTTGTTTGGTGCAGATACAAAATCTTTCCCCGTATGTTTGCCAATCTCCTTGGCAGTGAAGTCCCCAAAGTCCGGATGCGCATTAATGCCCGTTCCGACAGCTGTACCGCCGATTGCAAGCTCCTTCAGATACTGTACACTTTCACGGATCATACGCTCACTCTTGCCAAGCATGGCTTCCCAACCACTGATCTCCTGACCAAGCGTAATTGGTGTTGCATCCTGGAGGTGGGTACGTCCAATCTTGATAATATCCTTGAATGCCTCCGACTTGTCTGCAAAAGTAGCTTTTAATACCGCAATGGCCGGCAAGAGTTGATCCTCAACAGCCAGAACACCTGCGACATGAAGAGCCGTTGGGAATGTGTCGTTAGAGCTTTGGGACATGTTCACGTCATCATTCGGATGCAGACGCTCTTCCTTGCCCTTTTGCTCCAGCAGTTGGTTCCCCAGATTCGCAATCACTTCGTTCACGTTCATATTGGATTGTGTTCCGCTACCAGTCTGCCATACTACCAATGGGAAATGGTCATCAATTCGGCCTGCAATAATCTCGTCTGCTGCATAAGCAATAGCATCGGACTTAGCCGCAGATAATTTACCTAATTTATGGTTACTGGCCGCAGCACTTTTTTTCAAAATGGCAAGAGCACGGATCACTTCCATCGGCATATGTTCACTGCCAATCGGGAAGTTCTCCTTGCTGCGCTGCGTCTGAGCTCCCCACAGCCTGTCGGCTGGTACTTTCATTTCGCCTAACGTATCTCTCTCAATGCGGTATTCCACTTGCTTGTCCTCCTCCAAAAAGATGGTTTGGGTCTCTACAAAGCTTGTGTATCTCGTCATATTATACATGATTTGCGAGCAGGTTTTCACCTTTTCGACAAAATTGTAAGCGTAGCGCAAAACGAGCGTGAATTATTTTTGTGATGCAATTGGATACAATCGGCTGCTTTGTTCGAATAGTTCACCTGGTTCCAGACCGACCAATCCGATTTCTTCTGCCGGGATGCCTTCAACATTAGGAGCGTTAACCAGGTTCATCTGTGGTTCAGGACAGAAGAATTCGCCACCCATGTTATTGTTCCAGATCATCCAGTGCTTGTAGGATGTACCCACATCATATACCAGTTTGTCTCCAGTACGGTTGTCCGTAAGTTCCATATAGTTACGTCCATTCTGCGGTTCCGCAGTGTAATGGTTATCCATCGCAGCAAAGAACGGACTAACCCCGTCTTTCTTCAATTGTTCTTCCTCAGGTGTAAGCGGTTGAAATTGTCCTGTTGGCAGAGAACGCTCGTTCAATTCACGACGTTGTCCAATGGTAACTTTGGCCGTGTAATCCGAGGCTTGACTATCCGGTGCAAAAGGTACAGCAATCGCCGTGTGGAATGCAAACAAATTCGGCATGTATTCAGTCCCGTTGTTGCGGACGATCAATTGTTGCTGAAGTCCTTGGCTACTCAATGAGTAACGAAGCGTCACCGTGAATGTAAACGGCAGATACTGATGGAATGTATGTCCTTCTTTCACGTCCTGGCTAAGCAAGACATAGCTCTCTAGCTGGTCAGAACCATATCCCTCGACCTTCCACTCGGCATCATGCAAAAATCCATGCAAATGGTTACCTGTAGCCGGTTCGTTCACAGGCAACTGATAGACTTTACCATTCCAAGGGAAACGTCCATCCTCATAACGGTTCGGTGGAGAAAGAATCGGAATTCCATAGACCGCTGGTGCAGCCATAAACTCATCCATCTGATCCTGATTCGGCTCTCTCAAATAACGGAAACCCTTTTCTGTATCACGGAAAGCAACGAGGTTGGCACCCACGCTTGGAATAACTGCCGCTTCAAACTGATTAAAACGAAGCCAAATGGCTGGAATCCCTCCAAATTGTTCTTCAAATGCTGCATTTTGCTGTGTCATCGTTATATGTACCTCCTGCATACTAAGGTTATATTATACGGCTCGACTATATCATGCCCGAGCACAAAATACCAATCTATGATAGAGAACAAATTCATGATATAAAGACAAAAAAGACAGCTGCAATCCGCTGCGGCTGTCTCTGCTTGCTTTCATATGTTGGTTCAATTAATCCACATATTTGCCGTGATCCGGCACAGTGCTCTCTTCAAAGTCCAGATCAAGCCGCTTCAAGGATTCACTCAGCATATCTCCGCTCAAAGCATGCCCATGCCCGGTAATTGCAAGTTTCGGCTCCAGATGCCTTATATGCTGGACAGATTGATGAGCAGCCTGCCAATCGGTTGTGAAATAAGATGGTGGGCCATGCAACTGTTTGTCCTGAAGTAACACACTCCACAGCGATTCCTGCTTCACCGTAATGATTGCGTCCCCTGCAATCAGCAAACGATCCGCTTCCCGAAACAGTGACACATGTCCAGGTGTGTGACCTGGTGTGTGCACCCATTCCCATCCCGATACGCCTGGAACGGAATGATCTTTGGGCAGACTGAATATCCGATCATCCAGATTGATTGCCTCATTGGGATAAGCGAATGACAATCTGGACATTAGACCTCCACCTACAGAAGGGTCCGCTGGCGGGTAATCTTTTAATCCCGTTAAATACGGAATTTCAAGCGGATGAGCATACACTGGCACACCCCAGAATTGTTCCAGCTCAATAACGGTTCCTACATGGTCGAAGTGACCGTGTGTCAATATGATTGCAGATGGCGGACCTTGAAAACGTTCGCTTGCAACCTGAACAATATGATCTGTGAACCTCGCCATTCCGGTGTCCACGAGGACCCAGTTCCTGCTTCCTGGCTCTCCGATGAACACGACATTAACGAATAGTGTACGTAGACTGAGAATATCGGGCGCGACTTCTTCAAGTCCCGTCAACCCTTCTGTAATCAGATTGTCAGATGCCATTCACGGTTACCTCCCATTAGGCGGATTGTCTCTCTGGTTCCATCATCTCGTAGACTTCCCTTTTCTGGATCATCTATTCAACATTTCCAATAAAATAGACGGTATACACCCTGTTTCGGGCATACACCGTCTAGTATAGTCATCGACACAACACAATAGAACAAGAACATCTCGGCCAGTTAAGCCGGAAATGCCTCCAGAGCAGCATCGAGCAATTGATTGTACAGATCGTCATCATTCTCAAGCAGCTCGTCCATACGAAGTAACTCATCTTCATCTCCAGATTGCTCCGTGAAATGCAAGCTATAGTCCCAATCTTTTCCGTTCTTGCTCATGAAGGTAATTTCATATACTGACTTTTCGCCTTCTGTGCGGTAAACGGTATTTCCCACGTATCCTTTTTCACCTTCACGGCGCATTTCAGCACTTATAATTTCAATATTCACTATCATTCTCTCCTTTAATCTTTCATCTACAGTCGGTCTCCAACATTTCTGGTAAACCTAGTTTGGTAATTATTATTGGTTAATTGTACAATATATAACGTAGCAACGTATACCTTATTCAATGAAGGAACCATTCTGAGTCCTTACATAGTTGTAATGAGGACTATAATAGCCAACAAGCTACGATATTATTATCACATTGGAGGAAAAAATAGCATGAATACTTTTGAAACGAATCTGCAGCAATATGCTGAACTGGCTGTACAAGTCGGTGTCAATGTCCATCCTGGACAGACACTTGTGGTTAACGCTCCAATCTCGGCAGCACATTTTGTACGACTGATTGTCAAAGCGGCTTACGGTAAAGGTGCGAAATTGGTCAAAGTAAACTGGAGTGATGAAACTGTTACACGTCTTCATTACGATCTTGCCCCTGATGAAGCCTTCTCCATTGAACCAAAATGGTTTGCAGCTGAAATGACTGAACTCGTTGAAGAAGGTGCCGCTATTCTGCACGTCATCGCTGAAAATCCGGATCTGCTGAACGGTGTAGCTCAGGAACGGATTGTTACTAGCCAAAAAGTGCGCGGCAAAGCGCTCGAAAAATATCGTTCTTATCAGATGGCTGACAAATTCAGCTGGTCTATCGTAGCCGTTCCTTCTCCTGAATGGGCAGCTAAAGTGTTCCCGGATCTGCCGGAAGCGCAACAAGTGGACCGCCTGTGGGATGTCATTTTCAAAACAGTACGGATCGGTGAACAGGATGCTGTTGCCGAATGGAAAACCCATTTGCAAAACCTGGATTCCCGCGCTGATCTGCTGAACAACAAGAAATACAAGAAGCTTCACTATACAGCTCCAGGCACAGACTTGACCATCGAACTTCCAGAAGGCCATATCTGGGTATCCGGTGGAAGTGTGAATGAGCAAGGACATGTCTTTATTGCCAATATGCCTACGGAAGAAGTATTCACGGCTCCGCTGAAAACGGGTGTTAACGGTACAGTGCGCAGCACGAAACCACTGAGCTACGGCGGCAACCTGATTGACGGATTCTCCCTTACATTCGAGAACGGTCGAATCGTAGATTACACCGCTGAACAAGGACTGGATGCACTCAAAAACCTGATCGAGATGGATGAAGGTGCACACTATCTGGGTGAAGTAGCCCTTGTTCCACATCAATCCCCAATTTCGGATACGAATATTTTGTTCTACAATACTTTGTTTGATGAAAATGCCTCCAACCATTTGGCGATTGGTAATGCCTATGCCTTCTGTCTGGAAGGTGGTAAAACGATGTCCAAAGAAGAATTGATTGAACGTGGCATGAACTCAAGCCTCACTCATGTAGACTTCATGATTGGATCTGGAGAAATGAACATCCACGGCGTGACCTCCGAAGGTGCGGAAGAGCCGATCTTCCTGCAAGGAAACTGGGCATTTTAATCCCGTTTGATGTGATTTAGGAGAGAGGAGATTACTCCTCTCTTTTCCTGTGTCAACAGGTCAACAATTCAACAATTGGAGGGAACTCATATGTTAAGTTTTGAACAAAAACTGGATCGTTACGCTGAACTGGCTGTAAGAGTAGGTGCTAACGTGCAACCAGGGCAAGTATTTGTCATCTCTGCTATGATTGATACCGCTGAATTCGTACGTTTGCTGGTACGTAAAGGATATGAAGCTGGAGCCAAGCAGGTGATTGTAAAATACGGAGATGAAACCGTCAATCGATTGCGGTTTGAGATGGCCCCTGAGGAATCCTTCCAAGAGCCGCCGAAATGGCATGCAGCGGAGCTTGAAGAATTGGCAGCCAATAATGCAGCCTTTCTGACCGTATTGTCATCCAGCCCTGACCTGATGAAAGGTATTGACCCTGAGCGGATCTCGACCCATCAGCGTACATTTGGTCAGGCGATGGCCAAGTACCGTCAGTATCAACAGGCGGATAAAATGAGCTGGACGGGTGTGGCTTGTCCTTCCCCCGATTGGGCAGCCAAAGTATTCCCGGATCTCCCGGCAGCTGAGCAGGTTAGCCAGTTGTGGGAAGCCATTTTTGCTGCGGTGAGAGCCGATCTGGAGGACCCTGTAGCGGCTTGGGAGCAGCATATTGAACGACTGGAGACCAAAGCCGTTGCACTGAACAACAAGAGGTATCAAGCGTTGCATTTCCTCTCCCCAGGGACCGATCTTACTGTCGAGCTTCCAGAAGGTCATATCTGGGCGCAGGCGGGTAGCGTGAATGAGCAAGGCACCCCTTTTGTTGCGAATATCCCGACAGAGGAAGTATTCACCGCTCCAGCCAAGCATGGCGTAAACGGCAAAGTGTCCAGCACCAAACCACTTAGCTATGGCGGCAGTATCATTGATCGTTTTTCACTCACATTCGAGAACGGACGTATCATTGATTTTCATGCTGAAGAAGGTCAGGATACGCTGGAAAGACTCATTTCCATGGATGAAGGATCTCATTACCTCGGCGAAGTCGCTTTGGTTCCCTTCCATTCACCGATCTCTGAGAGTGGTATCCTGTATTACACTACATTGTATGATGAGAATGCGTCTTGCCATCTTGCGATTGGCAGTTCCTATGCATTCAATATCGAAGGTGGCAAAACGATGTCTCCTGAAGAGCTTGCAGCTCGTGGCATGAACACCAGCATCACCCATGTGGACTTCATGATGGGCTCTGCCGAGACGGACATCTACGGTATCACGGCAAACGGCGAACGTGAAGCCATCTTCCTTAAGGGAGACTGGGCATTCTAACTGATCACGGAGAGTTATCTCCTGTAATGTATACTCTCTGAACAGTCGAAAAGGCTGTCTTGCAACCATGTATTCATGGTTGGCGAGACGGCCTTTTATTAATTTTCAGCAAACTTTCCCGCATGTTATACACACTTCCCTCATCTGGTTTTTCCCGGACCAACCTCCCATTGTACCGTTTCCATATTATGTTGTAAAATGTAATGATACCAATGTTTGTGGATTGTTCACCAGAAAGGAGAACATCATGGCCAATCGGCTTCAGTTACTACTAGCCTCAGATTTCCATAATTTAGGCTCTGCACTTCAAGAAGAAGTGTATTATGAATATTATAATATGGTACATGGTCTTATCGTTTATATCATCAAGGAGCGTGCTGCAGCAGAAGATATTATTCAGGAAGCTTTTATCAAAATCATTAAAAACAAACCCATCTTTGAAGACGAGGTCAAACTGAAAGCCTGGCTCAAGGTCGTCACGCGGAACACAGCTATTAATTATCTGAGAAAAAATAAAAATAACCGTAACCAAGTGGATACGGATAGTGTTTTTATAGATATGGAGACGATGAATCAGACGGCAGCTTCCGTGGAAAGCATGGTAGAAACGCAGATGATGGAAGAGTCTATTGAATATTATCTCAGACAGCTCAAACCGGAATATCGTGTACTGGTGGAGTTACGGTGGAAAAAAGGTCTCTCCTACCGAGAGATGGCCGAACTGCTGGATACCTCCGAAGACATTGTGAAGCAACGTTTGTTCAGAGCCCGCGGCAGTATCAAGAAGAAATTACATAAGGAATGGGGTGGAAGCATTGAGCAAAGGCAAGTCCGATAAACTTGTGGAGCCATTCGATTCAGAGCTGGAAGATGAATATTTCGACGCTGCGTTTGATCTGGCTTTTGATGAGGCTTTCCATCAGGCCGTCTCTGCCCCTTCCGCCTCCCATACCGAATCCATGCAGCAATCCTGGCAGAAGGTACACAGGGAAATTAACAGAATCGGTTTACGCAAAAAAAGAATACGTACTTTACGGCTGTCTGTTGTAGTCGCTGCATCCGTAACTATTGGGGCCGTTATTTTCAGCCTGCCGTCCGGTACGCAAGCAGTATCCCCTTTTGTGCAATCCATCAAGGATTGGGGCAATGGCATGAAATCCATTATTATCGAGGATCGCACGACCCATCTGGGGGCTGATCCGTCAACAGCCAAAACGCCTCCACCACCAGAAACCAGCTTGGACGACATTCTTAAAGTACAAGAAGAAGAGGCTCTAAATACACCTTCGTATGAGTTATCGAGCCATCAGTTTCGTCCAGTACTTGTTACGGAAGAGATTGCACGTGAAGGGTTCATGGGTGACTTTCTTTTATCCAAGGCCATTCCCGAGCGATTCAACAAGGTCAAATTCGAACTCGTGCTCGATACTGAAAACCCTGTGAATCCAGACGATTATTATGAGTCCAACCAAATGAGAGTTCAATATACCAGTGAAGGCAAAAGCATAGAAGATGAGATTATCCAGTTTGATTATATCTATGTCATGCCTGGGGAGAAAATTGAAGGGGCCATGCTTCGTGATATGAGCACCGTAAAGCTGGCGGATGGCACGGAAGCACTGATGTATATCGGCCCACCCTATAACTCCTTTCAGTGGATGATGGGTTCCAACAATATGAGTCTGTTTGGCACCCTTTCGGAAGAAGAAATGACTGCTATTGCCAACGATTTTCAAGAGCAGAAGTTTCCCGGCAGCACCCGTCGATAAGATCAGAATAACACGGTGCCAGAGACATGTTTGCTTGTTTCCGTGGTACTTCCATCATACGCTGTATGAATACTGGTAACGCGATAATAATATCCTGGCATAACGGTCCAATCCGATGCGGCATTCAGTAAGTTTGTATTCGTTGCATTGTTGGAATTCGTTTTAAAAGTTACCCATGCTGTTCCTGTCCAGCGCTCAAGTCGATAATCTACGGAAAGTGTCTTCATTGCTGTATATGTCATGGTCTTGGTATTGACGATAGCCGATAGTCCACCCCCAGGAATGAGTGCACCGACCGCTTGATAGATATGTCCAAGTTCTCGAGTGGTAGCAAGCGAATGGATGGATGGTTCTGGCGGTGGCGGAGCTGTAAGGGCACCAGAGGACACGTTGATCATCGGGCTTGCAACGGCTGGTTCGGACGTAGGTATAGCCAGGATTGTTGGCACCATTAACAAGGCAACAAAGGTTATTTTTAGCATAGATGCTGCACTCTTATTATTCATTTTCCGCATATTGATCCATCCTCCGCTTCCATACTTGATTTTGTGTAAGGGTATAAACGGACGGATCAGGTGACAGGTTTCAAAAAAAAATTAGACGCTCCGATGTTTCTGTCGGCAGCGTCTTTTGTCTTTGCATGCATCTCCAGCATGGTTGAAACCTAAATTATTCCAGCCCGTATGTATTGGGTAATGGATACACGAAACCATATTAACCAACAAGATTTGCAAATGAGGTGTATAACTTGAGTAAATTTCAATCCAAATCCAAAAGGCATCGTCACAGCTCCAATCCGAATGAACTACATATCGAAGTTTCCGGCTCGTTCAAACGTTGGCTTGTTATCTTGGTGAGTGCGCTTACCGCAGGGACCTTAATATATTTATTGGCTACAGCCCGTGAAAGCTGGATAAGCATGGGGATTGACCGCTATGTATTGCCCTTTATGATCTGGGGACTTGTACTGTCTCCCATCCTTGCTTTTCTTTTCCTCAAGCAGAGCGGTCGCACCCTCTCCCATGTCCAATTTTTACGTGTTTTCGGGATTGCTCGAAAAAAGCTGAATATCCAGCATGATCTCGCTCCTGGAGAGAATGTTTACGTCACTTATAAGCGAATTGATATCAAAAATAGCTTTGTCACGGAGAACCGTTATGCTGATATTGTCATTCATGCACCCAAAGAATCATGAGTATGCAAAGAAGCTGTACGTTGACCATTACGTCACCATACAGCTTCATTTGTTACAATTTCGATCCGGCTTACGCGCCTTCTTCTTCAACCAACAGTTCCAGCTTAATCACATTTACTCGGGAAATCCGCTTATGCTCTGTCTCTTGAATGACAAATACATAACCCCCATACTCAACCGATTGACCGACCTCAGGTGGAATGGCATCTACTCTGGAGTATAACCAGCCCCCGATTGTATCGTAATCGGCACGATCCATCTCCAGTCCAAATCGTTCACTGACTTCTTCAATCAGCATCAATCCATCAATAGAGTATTCCATCTCATCCACTTGCTCAATGGCAGGACGTTCTTGGTCGAATTCATCCTGAATCTCGCCTACGATCTCTTCCATGATATCTTCAAGTGTGACAAGCCCGGAGGTTCCCCCGTATTCATCAATTAGAATCGCAATCTGTGTCTTGCTACGCTGCATACGCTTGAGCAGATCACTGATCAGGGTGGTATCTGGCACAGCCAGGATGGGCCGGATTACGGAGATGGTATCCGTAAGTTGGGATCGCATCAGATCCTTAATGTGAATAAAGCCGATAATATGATCCTTGTCTCCGTTATATACCGGATACCTTGTTCGCATACTTTCGCTGGCAATCTCCAGATTCTCCAGCATGGACTCATTGGCATTCAGACAGATCATTTCCGTCCGCGGAATCATAATTTCACGGGCGGTTGTATCCGTAAAATCAAATATATTATCAACAAGTGCTAATTCAGTGTTATCAATTAAACCGCTCTTATTGCTTTCTTTCATGAGAATACGTAATTCATCTTCACTATGCGCGTCGTCCATCTCCGAAGCTGGTGCCATTCGGAACAGTCTCAACAAGCCGTTAGCCATACCGTTCAGTGCCCATATGAATGGATACATTAACTTGTAGAAGAACGTTAGCAAAGCCGCAGACCACAACGTGATCGTCTCAGACTTTCGAATCGCCATCGTTTTGGGAGCAAGTTCTCCCAGTACAATGTGCAAGATCGTAATAATCACAAATGCAATGGCAATAGAGATTCCATGAACGTAGACTGGTCCCAGTCCAAATGTGGTAAACATGGGCTCTAACAGATGTGCAATTGCCGGTTCTCCCAGCCACCCGAGTCCCAGTGAAGCCAAAGTTATACCTAGTTGGCAAGCTGATAGATATGCATCCAGATTACGTACGATATTGGAAGCATAGATGGCATTTTTGTTGCCTGTTTCCACCAAAGCCTCAATCCGGCTTCCACGAACTTTCACCATCGCGAATTCCGCCGACACAAAGAAACCATTCATTAATACAAGTAAACCAATGATTACTAAATTTAAAATACTCGGTAAGGGGTCACTCAAATTTTCATCCTATTTGCCGTCATTCTTCGGCAAATAGGTCCACCTCCTTCGAAAATGTAGGATATTTGCCATTCTGCCGCTCATATGCAATTTCAACTTCCCAATGCTTCCACCTCCATCTTGTTCTGTCGAATAAAAAAGATATGCTTCTTTTATTATATAATTCTACACTACACAGTCAATCCGTGTCCTATGACAACGAAATGGCACAAACGCCTTTTTTCTTTAACAAAAGTCTCGATTACGCTGTTTCCCGGAAATAATTTTTTCTAAATACGCCGTTATGATTCTTATTTTTACACTAGTTGAATCCTCTGCAATGTGTGTATTTGTATTGATAAATGATTAAATTCCAGATCATCAGATAGTTATTCCTTTTCATTTTCTGTAATACGTGTGACTGCTCGAACTACAACATCAGGGTAGTTATTTTGAATGATAATTTTGGCTTCAGCTATACTTTCAGCTCTCAATTCTCGAGTGTATATGATTCCATAAGAATCTTGGAATTCTACGGAATATTCGATTACCTCTCTGTCCATTTTTAATCACCTGCCCTTTGTTATTGTGCTTTACAATCACATTATCAATAAGTTTACGCATTCGTAAAATACGTTGAGCGCTCCCTTCTACTAGTAGTTTATTCGATAGTCCTTTTCAAGATAAGCATATTCACTGTCCCTTGTTTGATACGTTCTTGGTCTGATAACTAATAATTCCTTATCTGATTCAGCCTTGTTAGACGAATTAATTTCGAGTTTCATCACCCGTTCAATGACTTGATGGTCGATATGCTCATCTTTTACATCTTCTTCGTCTACAAAGCGAACTGTTATGCCCTGTTTTATTGCTTTCCAATTATCATGACTACTTTGATAACATAATTCCACATTAATCAATGCCTCATCACAATCTATTCTGGACTGTGTGTAAAACTCAATAAATACGTCTTTATCTTGTGAACCTAATTTTATTTCATCTGTTTCTGTTTCGAAATTCCCATTCAAATTCAACCCTCGATAAAGGCCTTTTGGGAGATGAATACGTAATAATGCATTTTCAGTTAAATTATTGACATAGGTGAGCTCAATCCATAAATGATTCATTCCTTCTTCTTTTTCCATCTTTTTTTTAGCCAGCCGTAGATTAAACATCATTAGATTCCCCCCTTAAAACCTGTGAAACAGAATCAATGACCTTCTGTTTTAATTCGGCAGAAACTCGAGGACTTAATGTAATTGAAACATCATCTGTTATTGTCAGAGTTTCGTTTTCCAAGACACGGTCTGGACTATATAAACTCATCAATTGGCCGATTTTTTCCACTTCATTTAAAGAAAGAGAATTTAATTTTTCTTGGATGGATGCTAAGTTCTCACCAGTTCTTGATAAAGTTATAATTGCTCGAAAATAATGAATGTGTTTATCGGTATATACTCTTTTATTTCCTACCAACTCTAACGGAGGAACCATGCCTATTTGTGTATAGTACCGAACCGTCCTCAGATTCATCTTAGTATCATCTTCTTGAAGAATTTCTGAGATACGCTTTGCAGTGTACTGATTCATAACCTCACTCCTTTACACTTTAGTGTATACCTGTACAGTAAACTGTAATATGTACAGTTTACTGTACAGGTATACATCTAGTCAAACAACTATTAAAAAAGGAGGAAATCATTTTGAGAATCACAACTAATTCCTAATCAAACCAAAGAGAGCATCGTCGCTCATGCTTCGACATGGCTGGATACTCTCTTTTTGCAATACTTTATTTTCTCAGATTCTATCCACTGATTACGATGTCGACTCAATCTCCACTACGGTTTCCGAAGCGGGGTTCCAGCGCCACTTGGCTTGTTTCCCGCTTGCGTTATGCAATCCACCGATCCAGAATTCATCCTGCTTCAGCAGTGCCCAATCGACTTCTTCATTCAACACCTGAATTCCGAGTTCCGTTAGCGACAGGACTCCGTCACGGAATTTTTCATCATGCTGCTTGAAATTAGGGAAAGTGGTTGCACCGCTCATCTGAAGTAAAGCATGAGGTCCTTCTGTCATCCGCTTCAGATGTGCCCAGTATTCAAGATCACCCATCCCGAGAATATGCAGCTTGTCCCCTACCTCGCGAAATAATGGATACGGATGCTCTACCCCTGCTCTAATGGTCTCCAGTGTGGTCTGCTCAATCAGCCCCAGACCGTTCGATACAGATGGCAGACGGGACAAATGTGCCTTAAAGGCAGCTTTCGCAAAGGGTAGTGCAGAAGTGTCTGCCTGCAAGTAATCCAGATGATGCCGGAAATCAGTCGACGTATAGGCTTCCCAGAACTGTGCACCGGCTTGTAACTCGTTTCTCTCAATCACATGCCAACTGCCGGACAGACGTTCAATCTGTGTGGAGGTAAGCTGTCCCAGTCCTCTAAAGTGCTCAATCTCTGAATACGAGTCAATACAGAGCAGATTCAGTTTCGTATTCTGGAGTGCTTGTCCTCTGAAATAATGTAACAGATACGATAACATCGTCTGATCATAGAGATCGTATTCGAACCATAAGACAATTTCCTTATATTGTTGAAACGACTGCAACTTGCGCTCAAGCTCCTCAATCTTCAAGTATTCCGCCGGTGGAATGCCCAACTGTTGTTCTAATACGTATGCCCGATTCTTCCGCTCCTTTGCATCTTTCATATCTTTGGCAACCGGTCCAAACGTGTACAATTCTCTCCATACGAGGATCTCTCCCTCGATTCCACTCTCTCTTAGACGATTGGCAGCGTGATCCCCATTCATAATGTGTAACAATCCTTTTCCCCCTTCATACAAGTCACTGAATACAGAGACCAGATCCCTTGCAGGAATAGAGCGCTTGAGTTTGGATCGGGCATCGAACAGTCTTTTCTTTAATGCAGGTACCTTGACCCCGAGGAAATCCGATATTTCCTTGAGCGAGTATCCTTCCAAATAAAACAGTTCAATAGCAATCCGCATCGATGATGGCAGTATTGCAATAGAATCACGCAGCGTACGATGCATTTCGTTTTGCACCGCTTGTTTTTCCGGATTATGCGCCTGATCCTCTTCATGGAATACATGCTCCAGCTCCTGAACTGGAATCATGGTATGTTGCTTGCGTCTTAGCCAGCGATAACACTGCCTCTCCACGATCACCTTGAACCACCCGGGAAAAGCCTCTGAGTCCTCCAACTTGGATAGATTGCCAAAGGCTTCAGTAAACGCCTCCTGCACGACATCTTCAGCCCAAAATGTATCCCCCAGTCGGTGATAGGCAACAGCAAGAGCCATCCCGCGATATTGAGACATCAGTTGTGCGTAAGCTTCAGGTTCGCCCTTCATCGCTCCTTCAATCCATGAATTCAATGCTATGGACTCCCTTCATATAAGCATGCTGCTTGTTCTATTCATGTATAAGTGCCATGTTATCGCCAAAAGGTTACGTATAACTCTAAACCTATAGTAACCTTCGTATATATGTTTATGTAAAAAGCTGTCCTGTCTGCGGATTACCTCCACATTCAGGACAGCAAAGTATATCAATATGTGTTAGACATGTCAGTTATCTATCAACATGATGAGGTGCCAATGATTATCTGCTTGGAGCTTGCGGGTAATTGCCTACCACTCCTGGATATTGATACAGCAACGGCTCATCAAATGTAGCATAGTCGAAGTTGACCATCAACAGCATGATCCGTCTTCCTGTCTTCGGGTCACTGATGATAATGTGGTCACGGCCCGCTGCTTCAATAATACCTTGGAATATGCGAGCGTTCCATTCTTTGTTACCTTCATATGTCATGTAGAACGTACCAAATTTACCAAGGTTCAGACGTAAAATATTCTCAATGTATGACTGCTCAAACTGTGGAGCTGTTGTTGTAATCACTGCACCAGTTGGTGTCATTGGGCTTCCACTGGATACGAGTGGCGGTACACTTGTGGAGCTTGGTGATACCATCCCTGGCGTTGGTGACATGGTAGGCATTCCGTTACCGATTTTGTAAGAAGTACCTTGAACCTGAGAATTAGCTTGTTGACCCAACACAGAATTTGCTTGCTGACCCAGTGTTTGAGTTGTTGGTTGATAAGGCTGATTAATCATGATGATTCCTCCCAAAATTTAATATACTTCCGGACAGTCTTCGCCTGAAGGACTGAAGAAACAATGCGCTTTGAAACGTCCTGTATTTTGCTGGTCATACCACGTTGGTGGGCAGTCGCCCACAGGTCGGAAAAACCACAATGAATTGCTCGCTGGCCAGATGCGCTCTCCATTGATCACCCGTTGTGCCAGACGAATCTCGGATTGCCTCGCCCGTTGGTAGAAGTAACCCTTCTGTGTTGACTCGTAGCCTCCTGGATTCTGGAATACCATACGATTGATATCGCGAATATCCTTAAAGTCTAGACAATCCACCAGCACCCGGTTCACACCTACATTGCCCACAAGCAACATACCCTGTTCGCCGTCACCTTCAGCCTCTGCCCTCATGAGCCTAGCCAGCAGCTTGACGTCCTCTGAGTTGGCTTTAACAACAGCCATAGTCTGTTTCCTCCCTTGTTTCAGCTGTTCATCACCGTACATCGTATTGTGCAGGAGCCCATTCGGTGACACGATTCCATCTTTTTTCCATAAAAAAAAGCCCGGAACCTCACCCAAGGTGAAGTCCCGAAGCAACTCGTTTCTTATAATACTCGCCTGTTTAAGGCTTGGCTTCAATCCAATAATCATAGGCATGAACAATGTTGCCTTGATAAGCCTGATATTCGGCCAACAGATCCGGAAGCTTGGCAAGCTGAAGTTCCATCTCCGCTGCCCCTTTTTCATAAAAAGAAATATGAGGACCTTCGTGATTCTGCTTCATTTCGACCGAAATCATCAAACTTTTACCGAAACGATCCGCGATCTCCATCTCCTGACTCACAACAGCAGCAATCCCATTGGAACCTTCGGCGTTGTTACGGAAAGCCATCAGCGACACATGATCGAGTGTACGGATCATAAACTCCGCTACAGATGTATCCTTTCCTGGCAACGCGAAGCTATCCAGCCATACAGCAAGATCTGCGCTTGTTTCGAGATCACTGTCCTTCTTTGTTTCTTCCTGGAAAAATGTAATGTTGGCAGCCCATTCGGTCAATAAGGTGTCCCGACTATTCTCCCACTCTGGCAATGTGTAAGGCTCAATATCCAGATGGATGCCTTCAAATCGTTCATCCGGTTCGGACTCAGCATTATAGTTTTTCACATAATCAATCAATCGCTGAATGCGTGGACGATTCTCCTTTTTGCCCCAGATGGGGTGTCCACCCATCGCATGGATCTCAATGCCCTGCGCTTTTGCCCGTTTCACAAAACTGCGGTAACTGGAATAGGGTTGATCCAGGTCCAAACGGACATACAACCAGTTAATATTCTGCTCTCTAGCAAATGCTAGTATGTGCTCTCCCCCGTCATTCGTCACCTGAGAGGCCTCCCAGATATACGTTCCTCGAATCTCTGGCTGATTGGATGGAATCTCCGGTGATGGCAGTTCCGACGGCTCCAGTTGTCCCCAGTATACGATGTCATGTACAGCAGAACCTGCGTAGGAACTATGCTCGCCGAATGCGGAGGCAACTTCTTCAATAACACTTTCCAGTTGTGCTGCACCTTTCCCGGCAAATGACGTGAACTCCTCGCCAGGCATGGGCTTGGTGTTCAACCCAACCGTGACGCTCACATGGCTGGCATCTGCCCAGTTCATTTCCTGTTCAATCAAACGTATAATACCATTGTTCCCTTGCGCGTTATCACGGTAAGCGAGTAAAGTGACATGCTCCACTTGTTCAATGAACCAACGTGACAATGGTTCGTTATCTGCATCCTCAGAAACTCTATTTCCTGTGACGGTATAGGAATCCAGCCAAAATGGCAGGTCAATATTCACTGCAACTGCGCCATCCTGTCTCACTTGCTCAAATAACAGATTCATATTGGCTACCCAGGATTGCACCAGTGGCTTGGCATCTTCTTTCCAGGCTGGTAACACATAGGGCTTGATATCCAGATGTATGGCATCAAATTGCTCGTTGGGTTCAGCAGCTTGATTGTAATCACTTACCCACGACGCTAATCTGAGCATGGGACCCTCACGGCCACTGAGTGCCCAGGATGGATCGCCTCCCAGCGCTTCAACCGCAATACCTGCATGGCTTGCTTTGGCTATAAACGTCTGGTATACCTCCTTGGGCAGCGTCATGTCTACATTCACGTACAGCCTGTTTATCTTATGTTTAGCTGCATTGGCCAACAGCTCATCTCCGTTGACAGACTGTGCCTGCCATACCCAGGCCGCCCGTATATCTGCGCCGTCAGCTTCAGCAGGTGACTCATTCCCTATCATTATCATCCCTCCGATCAGCAGTAACAGCCAAAATACCTTCCGGGATTGTTTCCCGAACATATACTCCCTCCATTCCTCTACTGTTGTAAAATCACATTTATTATAGCAACCGAGTTATTAAAAACAAATAAGCCCAAGTGCTTAACTTGGGCTTATTACTCTTAAGTTGGGACAGCTTAGGGCTCGCCCGGCTCAATCCCGGTTCTAGTCCTCATATATCATTTTTCGGGTCATGCCTCCATCAATAACGAGGTTGGTCCCTGTGACAAAGGTATTGCTTGGGTCAGATAAATATAAACAAGCACGGGAGATATCCGAAGGAACACCCACACGACCGGAGGGATGCTGTTCATGATCCTCCTTTTTCAATTTCTCCACGTCACCTGTCTCAATCCATCCCGGACTGATACAATTGACCCGAATTTGGTCTTTGCCCAATGAGACCGCCAGCGCATGTGTCAGAGCTACAATCGCTCCTTTGGATGCGGCATAAGCTTCGGTATCTGGTTCAGACATCAGTGCACGGGTAGAAGCCATGTTGATAATGGCACCTCCATGTTCATTGCTTTTCATATGTTTGGCTGCTTCCCGACTCGCCAAAAAGCAACTTCTCACATTGGTATTGAGTACATCGTCCCATTCTTCCAGCGTTAATTCATAGGGGGACTTCCATTTTGCAAGCCCTGCGTTATTCACCAGAACATCGATCTGCTTGAATTCTTCCATGGTTGTGCGAAAAAGATTCGTAATATCCTGCTCGCTCCGAACATCACATTGCACAAAAATGGCTTCTCCGCCTTCATTACGAATGGAAGCTGCGGCTGCGGCACCCTCGGCTTCCTTGTGATCGGCAAGTACAACTTTGGCTCCAGCGACCGCATAAGCCTCAGCCACACTTCGTCCTATTCCCTGAGCGGCCCCGGTTACAACAACGACCTGATCTGTAAATGACATATTGATTGCCTCCTCTATTGTAATGATCCTTCGATCATAATCTTATAAGCCTCTTCTTATATAAAAACACGTTAGGCCCATTAAGAAACGCTTGTCCAACAAATAATCAAAAAAAACTCACGCCATTCTGGCGTAAGCTGCTCAGTTTAACCCCGTAGGCGTTCGGAATATACGCGATTATATCGCTTGAAGCCTACATAACGCGTTCCTTTGAACGAGAGCCGTCCTTCGTCCCCCTCAGCACACAAACCATACTCTTCGCCATTGACTTTGAATTCGAGCCGATCTCCACTTTCCACTTCAAAGGTGACGTAGTATAACGTTCGTGCTGTACTGCCTGGTTCAGATTGCGACTGACTCATTTTCATCCGTCTGCTGGTGATTCGTGAAGGCACGGTCAATAGCGGCTCCGAGTTGTTGCGTCCCCACCTCCATACCTCCTTTCCCATCGACAGAAGGACTATACCTATAATCAGAACAAATACAACCGGAAAGACGGTTCCAAACAAATCAAACATCCAAGATGATTCAATGCCCATGTCTCTCCCTCCGTTCATACAACTTAGGACAGCCGGAGTCTTGACCCGTCTCCTGTAATGTATATGCACGTAAACAAAGAACTTGTTATCCGGATTGAAATCGAACCGTGTGAGGGGAAAACCCTCCGGCAGAATACCGAAGGGTTGCCTCATACGAAAATAAGTACTATTTCATTATCTAATATTCTACTGACTAGCAGCCATGTTTTACTTAAAGGTTGTTGCAAATCGTTGATCCGACAATATAACCTGATTAACCTGTCCCTCTTTTGTCAGCATGAACGATGCACGATAGATAGCCAAATCATCTTTTTCCGCTTGCAGCGACTTCTCATCCAGGAATGTTTCCTTCTGAATATGATAGGCATAATCAATATTACGTTCAGATTCGACCAAAACATGTTCCTTGCCATACAGATCGAGAATCTCTTGATGTGTCATCCCCGCCTCTGCCCCGCGAGCCGTCTTAAAGTACCCTTTCGAGTCCTTATTCAAGATGATACTAACGACTTTGGCATCCCTATAACCAATCGTGATCCCGTTATTGTATTGATAGGATTGACCCACACCGGTTGATGTTCCCTCACCAAGAATTTTCTCCGCTTCTTCCTGACTCATTCCATACGTAATCTTATCCTCACTGTCGGTCTTTGTCACGGCCAGATCCTGTTCTGAAAATTCGTTTGGATTGAATTTGCTATTGCTGCAAGCCGTGATCATGATTAATAATAATGCCGCAACAACCCATGTTATTTTTCTCCAGTGTCCATTCTTCATGTACTCACCTCTGAGGTTTTTCCAATATTTTATCATATTAACAACTGAAAAAATAATTAGTGGTGACGTTTTCACCATTCCTCACAAAACAAAAAGGGTATCCGATATGTAGTTACTCCTGTACCATTATCCGCTCCAACTGAGATAACAGCTTCAAGGAAATACTGTTATCTCAGTTCAAGCAAACCCATGTTACCATTGTGGATGCATATTTAATAAAGCTGAGGACAATTAGCCTAGCCTATTACCGGATTCACGCTAATTGTGTGATCACAAGATGTGCCGATACAGGTCTAGTTCCGCCTGCAAGTGGCGTAATTGTTAATGCAGTAGCATTACCAGCCGGGTTCCGCACGGTCAGAATAGAATTAATTACGGTTGTCTGCACCAAAGCCATACCAACAATCTGAGACGTTCCCGTTGCTCGCCCAACTACTGTGGGAGCCAGATCTGCCCCATTGAGGGTTAAGATTAGTTGACCCGCTTCATCGATGCTCACTTGGAACAAAATCTGATACGTACCAATAGCTGCCAGATTGAAGGAACTAGGACCCGTGCGTGAGATAGTTGTTCCACTTGTTGGCCCATCCTGAGGAAAGCTTACATCTGTACCGGGAGCAACCGTTGCTGCATTATCAGGTGGCATCAGCGCGAAAAAGTCAGCGAATCCCAGTACGCTTCCGGCTGCTCCTGTTGCACCTGTAGCTCCCGTGGCTCCAGCAGGACCCGCTACTCCTGTCGCACCTGTCGTGCCTACTGCTCCAGCAGTACCTGCCGCTCCTGTTGCACCGGCTGGGCCTGCCGGGCCTACTGCTCCAGCGGGTCCTACCGCTCCTGCTGCACCGGCCGGGCCTGCCGGGCCTACTGCTCCTGCAGCTCCTGTCGCACCCGTCGGCCCAACAGCTCCAGGAAAACCTTGAGGTCCAATTGCTCCGGCAGGTCCGGGATTACCTTGCGGACCTTGTGGCCCTACAGCCCCTGCTTCTCCCGGAATCCCCTGTGCTCCCATAGGTCCAGCAGGTCCGACCGGACCTTGAGAGCCTACCGCTCCAGCAGGACCAGGCTGTCCCTGAGGTCCTTGTGGTCCAGGTGGCCCCCCCGCTGGTCCTTGAGCTCCAGGTGGCCCTTCAACCCCTTGTCTACCTGGAATACCTTGTACGCCCTGTACGCCTTGTATACCTTGGGGTCCTGTTGGGCCAACAACAGTAGGGGTAGATATATTCACTTCTGGAGGCGGACATTTTACTCGAACAAACTTTTTGACCACTTTTAATCGGCGTTCTTTTCTTTTAACTTTACACGGATGTAATATTGCCTTTTTTCTCTTCATACGTTTCTTCACTTCTGAATGACTCACAGTGTGGACACCTCCCTATAGACATGGTTTAACGTACGTATGTAGATGAAAAGATGCGTGGACGAACAACCATTTTAACTAAAAAACTCCGCTAATTATCTGGTAAAACAATAAAATCAGTAGCAACTGCCTATACGTTTGATCTATTTTGTTCATAACCATTAATTGAGTCGAGCTGGTTTACGTAACGATAGTTGTTCAAAAAAACTCATGCCATTTGGGCATGAGTTTCATGATTTAACCACGCAGACGTTCCGAATAATGCCGATTAGTTCGTTTAAAGCTAATAAATCATGCCCATTGAAAGAGAGCCGTCTTAAATCTGCGTCGGATGGACGACGATATATGAGTTTTGACAAAAGGGCAACCATGACCTCCATAATGTGTTCAGTTCACTAATGCTGATTTTTCGATTGTAATATTCTTCATCACAATTAATCTTGTGGTCTAACGATTCTGCCAAGTAAAAATGCGTTTCATCATAACCAACGACGGGAACAAAATGCAAATAACGTTGTTTGGGATGTACTCTAATAAATAAAATAACAGGCACACCCTGGCTGATCTGTCTTTTCAACGTATTCTCATTACCACGTAAGTACATTACCTGATATCCTAGCTTCCTGAAAAAAACAACGACCGCTTTGGGATATACGGTTCCATCCAGTAATTTGCGAGGATAGGTTTTATAAATCTTTGTTCCGTTGGACTCCACCCCGAAATGTCTCAAGACAAACGCACTGGAAAATGCAGCGCATTCGTAGTTTTTCTGAATATCCAACCGATTTGAAGATTGAATGTAATATGTGCTCGGCACATTGACTGTGTATATGCGATCTTTCTTAGGGAAACTGAAATAAAGGGAGATCACCCAGAGAATAATCAACCAAAGTAATACATTGAGAAACAATTCGTGACCTCCTTCGTCTCACCAAGATGACGTACTCTACCGTTTAAGTATGCCATTCACTAGACAATAAACTATAAGTCACAACATTCTCATAATGGTCATAGACCCATTGAGCTTCTCTGGATGTACCCTCATTTGTAAATCCGATTTTCTCAGGTATTGCTCTGCTTTTAAAATTGTTTTCTGCACATTGAATGATTACACGATTTAACTTCAACTCGTTAAAGAGATATTTAAGCAATTGTTCTATTGATATGGTGATGATTCCTTTGCCCTGTGCTGACTCTGCTAAAAAATATCCAATGCTCGTTGCTCTATTGTTCCAATCAATATAATGCAATCCTAACATCCCGACCAATTGTTCATTGAACCATATTCCGGAATCAAAACCGTTCCTCTCTTCATAATTATGTGTCCATACTTCTATTACAGAATCTAAATCGCTGGGCGATTGTCTTTTATCAACCCAGAGTAACCACGCTCTCAAGTACTTTCTATTCTCATCAATCAACGCGTACAACTCATCTCTATCTTGAGATTGGATCAGCTTTAATACAATAGATTCATTCACTTGTAAAGGTAGCATCCTGTTCCTCCACTCAATCTAACTATCAGGTTATTTTAGGTGTTCATTCCTCGCACCAGTTCTTTAAAACCCATTCTTTAACTTGTTCAGCTACTCCCACTGCTGTAAGTTCTGTCGTATCAATTGTTTGCATTGGCGGGTCAAATGCAGTTTTCGAATTCTGGAGTAGCCAATTTGCAAAATTCTTGTGATCTTCGATCGAGTTCTCGTCCCACCCACGGGCTCTTAAACGTGTCTCGCGTGTAACATCGTCACAATGTAAATTCATATATAGAATTCGATCAAATCGATCTATGTAATCGGATGATGTAATATTTTCCGGCACCATCGTTCCGCATAAAACAGTCCCTCGTCCACTTAGCGATATGTTATACGCAATCCTTAACCAATTCTCTTTGGCAATCTGCCAATCCACGTTATCGATGATATCCATATCAAAGACGTCAAATTCGGGAAGTTGCTTGCGAACAAGCGAAGAGATCGTTGTTTTTCCTGTTCCACTTGCGCCTGTCACTACAAAAAGCGGTAATTTTCTCATAACAAGCCCCTTTAGTTAAAATAAATTTTGATTTATTACGTTCTCCATTGATCTGCTTTCAAGCCATAAATAATCCTGTTTAAATATGCACCATTAATATATTCGTAATCTCTTAATTCACCTTCACGTTGAAAGCCTAATTTTTCAGGAATTGCGCGGCTTTTGAAGTTGTCTGTTGCTATGCCAATTTCAACTTTATTTAATTCAAGTTCATCAAATGCGTGAGCAATTAACACTTTAATCGATTTTGTAATAAGTCCCCTACCCTCATATTCCTGACCTAGCCAATATCCTATTTCAGTCTTCTTGTTTTCTTGATCAATGTATAAGTATCCAATAGAACCAGCAAGCTCGTCTCCACACCAGATTCCTAACCAATAACCATCATCTTGAGCATAGCGTATACGTGTTCCCTTGATGAAATTTCTTGAATCATCTTCTGTTAATGTCATACTGGGGAACTTCAACCACGCTCCTATATGATCCCTGTTTCGATCGATCAAATTATATAATTGGGGTGCATCTTTCATTGCCAATAGCGATATATAGGTAGCAGTATCCATTTGATATTTAAACATAACCCACTCTCCGATTCATTTCATTTAATCACCGTTTTCTTGCTTTAATCACAAAGGATACAGGTAACATCTTCGCTCTTTTAAGGAGACTATCGCTATGATTATGTAATTGCATGATTTCCTCATCGGATTCTTCTATCATTTGTTCAATGACAAATCCCGCTTTTGCTAACGCGTTGACATAGGTTGATATTTGACGATCAGCTAAAACTAATTCTCCCTGACAAAAATCAGGAGACACCGCATACCAAGATTCATCAGAATATGACTTATTGAAAACAAATCTATCATTTTCTTCAACGACACATCTATGAATTGGATGAGACCAGCTGAAAATAAAAATGCCATCTTTCTTTAAATAAGAAGCGATTCGGCTGAAAGTAACTTCAAGATCGGTTGTCCAACCTATGGCATAAATCGAATACACAGCGTCAAAATAATTAGTAGGAATACCACATCCCTCTTCCATGGGTGAACATATCAATGTTGCAGAAATGCCGTATGTCCTCAAGTGATGTTCTGTCTTTTCTATCTGTTTCTGGGATATATCCATACCCCATAGTTCACCAGCTTTGCGGTCTCCATGATACCGCAAGGATTGACCATTTCCACAGCCCACCTCTAACATCTTTAATCCTGAGACATCACCAAAAAGTTGGTGTTTTTTTTCTGAAATAAATGCTCCATAATGTGGAAGCACGATTGCTCTCAAAAAGTCATTCCCTTTTGTATCCCAATAAAAGCTGTTTGTTTCATAAACACTGTGCTTGTTCATCTGATAGCCTCCTTTATACACTACATTCAGAACATTACTTGTTACCTTCGTTGAAATATGTAATCTCATTGCCATAAAGTAAGCTTTTAAAGCCGTTCTTGTAATAAGGCATAAGCTCATCTGCCTGTGTTATATCCAACCATGCAATCTCAGAGATTTCGTCTGGTCTTGATATCTCTTCTCTCCCTCCGACGATTTCCGCTCTGAAGGTGATAAAAATGGCATGTTCTTTAACTTCTTCAAATTTACACTCGTTTATTGCTACAATACCCTGGACGCCAACATCAAGTCCTGTTTCTTCTTTGGCTTCCCGGATTGCTGCTTGTTCCCATGATTCATCGGCTTCAACAGCTCCGCCAGGCAGTGACCAGCTTGAACGTCCTACATTTCTTACTGCAAGCACTTTAGATTTGGATGGATTGGTTAGTAGTGAGTATACAACATCGACTCGTTTCATTGATTGAACTTCCTTTCTGATATTGATCTTCCTATGTTTTTGATATAAAATTCATAACCTCAAGATACATAAACTAGCACACCCATGTATATCAACTAAGTTGGTCTATACTCTCCTTGAAAATTAAATTGATAGCTTTCATCTACACGGATATATCCGAGAATACAATGTCCTCTTTCTCTGTATAAAACGCTAGAGTAGTTTTTATTGTCTGTGTTCCCCTCTGCAACCAATAATTGATCACCGTCACAGGCCAAAACAATTCCAATGTGATCGTGAGAATTATCCGTTAAGAGCTTCTCATAAATGACTATATCACCACGCTCTGGTTCAAATCCTTCTTGCATATCCTGATAAAAGAATTCTGTTTCAGCTAGCTGAGCCCAGTCCAACCAAGCACCCACCCCAGCTAATCTATACATTCGATTAGGATATCTAATAGGGAGTTTTATTCCAACTTTCATACAACAATGATATACGAATGCGGCACACCAATTGGCTTCAAGTACTTTACAGATATCAGAATCCGGCCAATACCTGCAAATTTCCTGATATCGTTGATCCCCTGAAGTACCAATAATATTTTGCCTTGCCAGCGTTTCTGCTAAATCAGCTAACTTGGAACGCCGCTCTTCAGTATTTATGTGAACTGTTTGCACATTAACATTAACGTCTGCTTTTATGTTCTCCTTCGATATCCCCAATTCAGTAAATACATTCTCTAATCTACTTATCTCTATCTTTGATAAGCTTCTACCTGGATTCTGGAAGTACATCTGAAACAGTATGGCATCTTTAATAATCTCTTCATATGGGCCATGAACTAGATGTGTATCTTCCTGATAAAAGATTGATTTAAGTATGATAGACAGTTCATCTGTTGTAAAAATTTCAGCACTGCGTAATATCGGTCTAACAGCATCCGCACTATTAGGACCAGGAAAGTCTTCAATTCCTGTTTTGTAGAAATAAAAACCGTGGAGTAACCCTGCAATCGCAGTAATTTCCGAATCCTGTACTCTTTTCATAGCAAGCATGGAAGCAAAATTAGAAACCCCATAAAGATGAACCAACATACCTTCCTTGTTATTACTTTCCTCAAGAAGCATTTCATGAACGAGACTACGAACAGTGTCCAGCCGTTTAGATTTCTTTCCTGAACTCAAACTTTGGCCTCCCTACCTTTCTTGACTGGGTCATATTCGGCTTTATTCCTAGACCCATATCTATGATGAATCTGCAATTAAAAGTAATATTAGAGAATACACTGTAATATGTAACACGCTTAAATATTATTCTTATCACTGAACTCAATGCAAAAAGGTTGCATCTCAGGTTTTAAACAATACTCTATTCTTTCTCTGAAGTTTTTCCATTCGACTTTTAAAATGGCTTCTTCAATCGGAAAGAAACCAGACTCTAAGCTCTCCGTTGATGTGATTAATTCTCCTCCTAATGGTTTGGCTAGAAATAATGTGTTACATATTGAATTCTCGATATTTTGAAATATTCCACAGAATTTGATGATTTCGATGTCGATTCCGGACTCCTCTTTTGTTTCTCTGATCGCAGCTTGACTTAGGGATTCTCCTTCTTCTACTTGACCACCTGGCATTTCCCATCCTCTTCGCGGTCCTCTAATAAGTAATAATTCATTTTGTTCGTTGATCACAATTGCAGCGGCAGATAAGATATGTTTTGGAGGGCTCATTTATTCGACTCCTTATAAAGAGATTGGATATGAATTGAAGTTCTTTATTCTAATACGAAGCCATTAATCCTTCTTTGACAAAGTGAGCGTATAGTTCTTGCCATCATAATTATTTACATTTTCAATGTGTCCTTGTAAATGCCTATAATAACGTTCAGAATTTTCATTATTCCAATTCCAGAAATGCGCGCCATTACATATAATTAGTCTTTCAAACCATCTCTCAAAATTCATATTTACCTTAATTACGCTATCAATGAACAACATTTCAGTCCAATACAAATAGCTAGAAAATCTATCAATGCATTCATTCGTATTTATAAAAAGCATATCTCCATTATCCGAACCTATTGGAATCCAACCCTGCGGTATCATGCTAACATAATCATAATCAATGTACACCTGTCGAATCATGCTTAAGCTATACAATTGGATCCCCCCTCCGTAAAAAGGATGCACGAATAGATCTGCTCCATTATGATTTAGTAAAAAAGCTTTATAGTCCCAAGGAATAACTAAATTTAACTCTTCAAATAAAGAATCGATCTCCTGATTAGATGAACCCGGATAAAACGTAAATCTTGCAGGCTCACTATAACCAGTTGAACCTTGTATTAATAATGAATTATTACTATCTAATCTTTTCTTCAAACCCTCTAAAGTTAACTCAACTATATTGAAGATTTCCGAAGATTCCATAAGATTTCATCCCTTTGCTTAAAGTTATCGTATACAGGTCTTGAGTTCACGACTTCCTCCGAATTAAGCTCAATCGCTAGTTGCTATGTGGATAGTGCGTGCGGTTGTGTTCGTGTGAACTTACTTCTCTAATGCACTCAACAGATCAAGATTCAAATGACTGAAACGGTACATTTTTTAATCTGAAAGAACATGATTTATAGCCAGACTAAAAGAAGTTATATATCCCATCTTCAAAATAATTGTATTCTTCGTCCGTTATTCTTAACTTTCCATACCCTTTATAAAATATTTCTCTATCTCTTTCATTATCAAAAGCATTATGTTTCGGTCTAATGGCTAACGCTACATCATATCTTGGATCGCCATAAGCTGCTCCTGCCCAGTCAATAACTCCAACAATATTGCAATCATTAACTAGCACATTATCTATAGTAAAATCTCCATGGATGAAAGTGTTATCTATTGGTTTTGGTCTTCCTTCTTTCAACTGTTGAAGTAGTTCTTCTGATCCGTCTACAGCAAAGTGAGTAAGATTATATTCTGCTTTATTAAGCATTGTCTCTAACCAAGGAGTGTCATTGTTCAATAATTCAACAGGACAAGAGCATTCATGTATTTTCTTTAAACAAAGCCCAAAGTTAAAAATCGCTTTTTCTTTACTTTGGAGGTCAGGCATCGTAGAGAGAAATTCTCTTAAACTTATTCCATCAATGTAATCCATCAGAAGCCATCTCGATGTGTCCTCAATATGAAATAAATATGCCTTTGGAACAGGGAGTCCGGTATGGTAAAGGTATTGGAGCACCTTATAATCATCTAATAACCATTCATTATAAAGATCGTTTTCTGTCTTCTTGATGACGTACTTTTGATCAAACGTATCCAGTATAGCCACAGTAGAAGTATGACCTTGCTTAGTAAAAGTGATTTTCTGAACTTTCCCTATATGTTCTTTTATTTCATTTGGGAGATCCTGAATATTCACGTTCATGGTTTCATCCTTTCTACTCTCTGATGCCCTTTCTCTTTCAGATAAAGTCAAAAAAATCCACATTTTGAGTGATTTACCTTAATTATTTCTATAATAACCCATACTGCAATATTTGCGTAGTACATTTAAAAGCGCATACATTTCTCTACAAATCAAAAAGAACCCTCCCGCAGGAGCGTTCTCTGTGAATGATCCGTGAATCATAAGCCTATGCGTACATTAGATCCATAAACCCGCGAGTTACATCTTCACCTTCGGCTGGTTCGGGCTGGTCTGCCTGTGCGTGTTCTGCCATGCAAGCCTTCACTGCTTCCTCTGTGGTACAACGATTCGCATCGTCACATGTGTAGCATAATTGAAGCATATATCTGGTTAATTCATCCGCCTGCGTGAATTGAGTTTGACCGTTGGTTATCATCTTCATCACTCCTTCTCTTGTTGAGTTAAATATATCACCTTCTAGTGGATTTATTTGTGATTTATTTCACAAACTAAACAAAAAAAGAAAAGGAACCCTCTGGCTCCTCACTTTCCTTATCTATTCACATCTACAACACTCTACTTTTAAAGCACTTTCCAATGTACACCGCCGTCCACCGTTTGCAATAACAACGATCTTTTAGCATCTGTATTTTCAACCAGTATCCAGCCAAGCTTGGAGGTAACCATCTGCATCTTCACAATTTCAGGATAGTCTTCGAGAATTTTCTCCAGTACACTACTTGAAGGAAGAGCGCTCCATGTTTTTCCCGCATCCTTGGTGTAGTAGGTTATGCCCTTTTGCATCGCCCAACCTTCTAAAGCGTTCAGAAATACCGGTGAAAGGTTACGATTCGGACCCGTTTGTTTGTTTAAAGTGAAATTGGACAGCTTCCAGCTCTTTCCTCCATCGGTGGTAAAGAATCCATTGAATGTCGTGCTCTCCCCTTGGGAACAGGACATTGATATCCAGGCTGACTGCGCTTCACGTCCAAAAAATTGTGGTGAACTAACACTGAAATTACCACACCCGTTGAATTTGTTTCGATCAAAAAAGGATGGTCCAGTATCCCAGTTCTCTCCGCCGTCTGATGTTACATACAACTTCGGTGTACCGAACTCAAGCGCTGTTAAGAAACCATGCTTTGGATCGGAGAAAGTCATCCCCGTTGTGTATCCACGTTTGGAAATCTCTTCTGCTTCCTGTTTGCCGTCTTCATCACTGGATGACATGCGGTTCCAAGTGATTCCACCGTCCTCGGTGAAGTGAAGTTTCTTGTCCTGTTTACCAATAGCGGTATCAACCGTGGTGAGAATCCAGCCTTTCTCAGGAGATACAAATGAGATCGCGGTCACTTTATCCGTTTTGGACAGAGAAGACAGGCTCCAAGTTACGCCCCCATTGTTGGTGCGAAGCACCATGGTATCTGTTCCACCCATGCCTTCACGAACAATCCAACCATGTGCACGATCTACAAAATAAATGCTTTGTCCATATTTAGGGTTAGCCGGAAATTGTACATTTTCCGAAGGTGAAATATTGGTCCAGGTCTTTCCCTGATCCTGAGTGTAGTACAGACGCAGCGCATTCCGCGTCACACCCCACGCCAATCCTCCGTTGTCATTGAGCAACTGAAAATCGGTCAAACGGGTCTGTATTTGGTACTTGGCCATATCTGCAGATTCTGTACTGTTCACAGGGGGAACGACAGTTAATGTCTGCCCTGTATTCCCGGCGTCCTCCTGCTGCTGCGGAGGTTCTGCTACCGGAGGTTGATCTGAGTCGGTGCATGCAGCCAATACAGCTGCTATACCTATAGACAGCAATGCTGTCTGCGCGATTTTAATCCATTGCGAACGCAAGTGGGTTCCACCTCTCTCATCCAATATACAGGCGCGCATGCCTGTCCTATGGCGTTTTATTTACGATTCATCAGAATCCACTGCTCCTATTCTACCACAAACCTTATGTAAAAGGCTCATTGGCTACGTATGCGCTGCCCGCTCCCTTTTTCCAGCTGATGCTCTAGGCTAGATGTCGCACATTTATTACCATTAATTTTATCCTAAACTGTTTTTCGACGGAATAATTGGTAAAAAGACATGAAATGTGAACTATTTTATAGACAACACTCGCTTTATACTCTCTAATCCCTTAATATGGATGGGAGTATAAACCAAAAAGGAGAGGATATGAACATGACAAATAGTGCAGCTCTGAAACCAAGTCGTGTCGTGATTGTAGGCATGGGTGCGGTGGGAACAACAACGGGATACACGCTAATGTTGAGACAGCGTTCGTCCGAGTTGGTATTTGTGGATGTGAATCATGATAAAGCAACAGGAGAAATGCTCGATATGAACCACGGTCTTCCATTTACGGGAGGCGTGAAAGTATGGGCTGGCGATTATTCCGACTGCAAAGATGCAGATATCATTATTATTACAGCGGGTGCTTCCCAGAAGCCGGGCGAAACCCGGATTGATCTGCTGAAGAAAAATGCAAGCATTTTCAAAGATATCATTGAACGTATTACTGAAGTGAATTCTCATGGTATTTTACTGATTGCAACCAATCCTGTAGATATTTTGTCCTATACTTCATGGAAACAAAGTGGATGGCCTGCTTCCCGTGTCATCGGTTCAGGTACATTGCTCGACAGCGCACGTTTCCGTTACCTGATTGGTAAGAATAAAGGGATCGACCCGCGTAGTATTCACGCACATATTATTGGTGAGCATGGAGATTCCGAAGTACCGGTATGGAGCCTGGCTAACGTTGCAGGAACAGATCTGGAATTGGATGAAGAAACACAACAGGATATCTTCGACCGTACCAAAAATGCAGCGTATGAGATTATTAATGCCAAAGGAGCAACTTCCTATGCAATCGCACTTGCTCTGGACCGCATTGTAGCTGCAATTCTCGGCAACGAAGGCTCCGTTCTGAACGTATCCACGTTGCTTGAAGATTACAATGGCGTATCGGATGTTTATCTGGGTGTTCCATGTGTAGTCGATCGCAACGGTGTGCGCGAGATTCTGCCTCTTCCGTTGAATGAATCCGAGAAAGTGGCTTTCCAGGCATCTGCTAACAAATTAAAAGAACAGATCGCTGGATTGGAGTAATCCACGTATAAAAAATAACCACCTGTATTCCTGTATTAAGGAGTATTCAGGGGGTTATTTTTTTTCTAATTTTTATTTAGTTTACATAACATTTATTCCGTCAATTCTAATCTTTGAACATTTTTTTGATTTCTGGATTTTGAATCATTCAATGTCTACAGCTACAGGGTATTACTAATTACTAATTACCAACTCTCAGTTACTCTAAATACCACATCAACTGTGTTCGAGCCTGGACCACCAATATTCAATATGGCTAAAGTTACAACCTGATTCTCCGGAAGAGTGAAATCCAAAAGTTCTTGAGAGGCCAATATTTTGGTATTCCCTGCTCCCCCTCCTGTAATGCCTTGAAACACCACTTCTCCACCTGTAATTGTTGTAGAGGTATTGTTGACTAGTAGTGCGGTCTCGCTATCAGGAATAATCGTTGTAGCTGTGGGAAAATTAACAAAAGCTCCATTTAACGTCCCTCCCACAAGCACTTGGTAACTTAGATCTACGGATGAAATAACATTGATTTCTTCCAAATTCACCTGAACCGAATTCGTTCTAGCCGAACCCGCTGGAAACACAGCTTTTCTTGTAAATGAAATTACGGGTGTTAACGTTGATGTAACATTTGTTATTCTTCTTCTTTCGGAAGTGACTCTATAGGTTGGTTCATATTTGCCGATAATACTATATTGTCTTCCACCCACAAATATACTATAAGCAGCACCGGTTCCATTATTAGCAACTTGTGCTCTTAACGGAAGATTTGGATCAACAAAGCTTGTTTGCCCTGTTGGGGAGAATCGATGAACGGTAATTACCTCTTGGGCTAACGTTACGGGATCAGGGATAACCACTCTAAATTCAATCACTCCGTAACCATACCATGTAAACACAATTTGGTATATGTTCCCTTTTGATAAGTTTAGTGTAGCTCCGCTTGGTCCTGTCCCGTTTAATGGATCTACATTCCATAAGCTTTGAGGAACTGTCGTATCAACTCCTGCTCTACGCACGGTTACAAACACCGTAGTACTGTTCACTCCAAAAAAGGCTCCGTTTTGAGTATCAAATAATCCCCATTGCGCCACTTGGTTACCTATTGGCAGAGAAGGAATTCGAACCCCTATCCCCGCCTCTCCTGCATAACCCGGTTCATATCGTCCTCGCAATACACTTTCTAAAATGGCTGAGTCTACGCCACTGGCAGAGTTGCTCAAATTATACTCAGTCGCGTTATTTGTAACCGTGCCAGCACCAGTAATCGTAACTGCATCTCTAAGGATCGATAAACCATACACAGAGGTTAGCTCCACAATTGGAGTTTTTTGTGCTACACGCAACTCATCGAATTGCGAACTGACATTTGGCCCAATATTGGAGATGATAATATCTGACAATGTTTCTCCTCCTTTGCAGAAAGAGGGAGAAGAAGTAAATATTCTTCTCCCCGCTTTTATTAACTACCATTCTTCAGTGACACTAAAGGTTGCGGTGACAGAATTCGTACCACCACTTAAGTTAGCTACAGCCAGCGTGACAAATTCAGTGTCTGGTAATTGAAAATCCAATAATGACGCAGAAGCTAAAATTCTGGCACTGCCTTCTACGCCAGCTGCTAAGCCTTGTAGTAGTACCTGACCTCCAGTAATTGTCGTTAGCGTGCTATTTACTAACAGACCTGTCTCCGAGTTTGGAATATTCGTCGTTGCCGTTGGATACGTCGCAAAGGCTCCATTAATGGTTCCGCCTAATATGATCTGGTAGTATATATCGTCTGAGGTTACAAGGTCGATCCCTTCAAGTTTTACACTGACTGAATTCGTTCGGCCTGAACCTGCCGGGAAAGTTGCTTTTCTTTGGAAGGACAAAATTGGTGTAAGAGTCCCGGTTGCAGTTACGGTTCTTCTTTCAGAAGTAATTCTGAATACCGGACTATATCTGCCCACAATGCTATATTGTCTTCCTCCAACAAATAAATTAAGTGCAGATGCTGTTCCATTATTCGAGATTTCAGCACGAAGAGGAAGATTAGGGTCGGCCAAGCTTGTTTGCCCGCTTGGTGAGAATCGTTGAACGGTAATTACTTCCTGCGCTAAAGTCGTAGGATCAGGAATAACAACTCTAAACTCAATGACTCCATAACCGTACCAAGTAAATAAAATTTGAAATATATTCCCCTTAGCCAGACTAAGTGTAGCTCCGCTAGGACCGGTTCCATCTAATTTATCAACGTTCCAGGAAGCTTGAGGAATAATCGTGTCAGTTCCTGCTCTTCTGACTGCTACAAAAATTCCGTTTGCCACACTCTGGCCAAAAAACAAACCATTTTGGTCATCAAAAAGCCCCCATCTTACCACTTGTGTTCCTGTAGGGGCAACAGGCAATCGCACACCGATTCCCGCTTCTCCAGCATACCCTGACTCATACCTTCCCCGTTCTGAGCTTTGAAGTATTGCCGTATCTGCTCCAGATGCTGTCGTGGTTAGTTGAAACTCTGTGTTGTTGGTTCCAACCGTTGCAGCACCCAAAGTAGAGACGATGTCTCTTAGATTAGATAGGCCATATACCGAAGTTAATTCAATAATCGGTGTTTTTTCACTTGTTCTTAATTCACTAAATTCAGAACTAACATTTGGGCCTACTCCCACTATAGTTACGGTAGGGTCTACTGTACCAGTAGCTCCAGTTTCACCGGTTGCTCCAGTTACACCAGTATTTCCGGTTACACCAGTAACTCCAGTGACTCCTGTTGTACCAGTTACTCCAGTATCTCCAATTGCACCAGTCACTCCAGTCACTCCGGTAACTCCAGTTGCTCCGGTAACTCCAGTTGCTCCAGTTGCTCCTGTGGCTCCAGTGGTTCCTGTTGCTCCAGTTTCACCAGTTACTCCGGTTACACCAGTTACTCCAGTAACTCCGGTAACTCCAGTTACTCCTGTTGCCCCAGTTGCTCCTGTGGCTCCAGTTTCTCCAGTGGTTCCTGTGGCTCCAGTTACTCCAGTAGCTCCTGTGGCTCCAGTTTCTCCAGTTACTCCAGTGGTTCCTGTTGCTCCAGTTTCTCCAGTTACTCCAGTGGTTCCTGTTGCTCCAGTTACACCAGTTACTCCAGTAGCTCCAGTTACTCCGGTAACTCCAGTTACTCCTGTTGCCCCAGTTGCTCCTGTGGCTCCAGTTGCTCCTGTGGCTCCAGTTGCTCCGGTTACTCCAGTTACTCCAGTGGTTCCTGTTGCTCCAGTTACACCAGTTACTCCAGTAGCTCCAGTTACTCCTGTTGCCCCAGTTGCTCCTGTGGCTCCAGTTGCTCCAGTTTCCCCGGTTGCTCCAGTTTCACCAGTTACTCCGGTTACTCCAGTAACTCCCGTAACTCCAGTTACTCCTGTTGCCCCAGTTGCTCCTGTTACTCCAGTTACTCCTGTTGCTCCAGTTACACCAGTTACTCCAGTAGCTCCAGTAGCTCCAGTAACTCCAGTTACTCCAGTTACTCCTGTTGCCCCAGTTGCTCCTGTGGCTCCAGTTTCTCCAGTGGTTCCTGTTGCTCCAGTTACACCAGTGACTCCTGTTGTACCAGTTACTCCTGTATCTCCAGTTGCCCCAGTCACTCCAGTCGCACCAATAACTCCAGTTACTCCAGTTACTCCGGTTACACCAGTTGCACCAGTCACCCCGGTAACTCCCGTGGACTCGTTTGCACCTAACAGTTCTGAAGATACAATACGATGGGGCGTTACAAGCTGCCCGGCAGAATTTTTTCCCCAAACTGATATTTCTACTTGCTGCTCTGCGAGACCACTTGTTGTAAAGATAAATTCAAATACATCCAGGTTTGCAAAGTAGTTCTTCGTTATTGCTTGATTCGGATTTATACTAATAAGTTCAAGTGCGTATAGAGTTCTGATTCCATTCAGATAATAACCTTGAATTAAGATACTCGCATTATTGACCAGATCTCTATTATCGATCTTAATCGTCAACTGTTGTGTTGGCCTTACGCCACTAACTGGATTATTCTCAATCGGTCCAGTTGATAAAGTAGCCATGTTATCCCCTCCCCTCACATGCAGTTTAATCTTTGGCATCCCCTAACTTCTTTACATAAAGTATTCCAATTCATGCCAGGGGTGAGAGGTATCGCATAATTCAGTATTTGAGAACTCAAAAAGCCTGTCACTTGGACAGGCTTCTCTAAATCTAATTATTCAATAGCTAATTGTTCAACCCAAATGCGGGAAGTTTAATGTCCAGCAGAGCCATAGCCTCTTCTTTCTCCCTACTGGTGACGTGTGTGTACACGGTTGTTGTTTGAATCGATGCGTGACCAAGTAGCTCCTGCACGGTACGCAGGTCGGCTCCACGCCGTAACATCATGGTCGCGAAGGAGTGACGCAGCTTATGACTGGAGTAGTTTTGACGTTGATTGACTGGTGATTCCTTCTGGAAACGTTCAAAGGTTTCTGTAGATATGAGCTGGATGCTGCGAATCGACAGTCTTTTCCCTTTTTGCGAGACAAATAGCGCTTCCTCTTTCGGCCGCCAAGGTTCCAGACGCTCAGCCATCGCTTGAGATAACACGTTTGCCACGGTCTCTGGTACAGGGAGCGAGCGCCATTTACGACCTTTACCGAATACGTCCAATGTACGCCGCTCCGCATTATAATCCTTGCAATCCAACGCATGCACTTCTCCAACCCGTAATCCCATATATCCCATCAGTAGAAAAACAGCCAGATTACGTGTGCGATACTTGCCTTCTACCGACTCGAGGAAACGTGTCAGCCCATTTTCATCAAGGAAAACGGGCGCACGGTTTTTCTCGGTTTTGGATTTCTTGATCCCAAACGCCGGATTATTGGTTAACAATTCAAGTTCAATGAGGGACTTGTAAAAACAGTTCACCGCCGCATGTTTGCGATTTCTCGTGGCATCACTAACCCCACGCTCCCGAGCGCGGGACAGAAATGACAACACATGCAGCTTTTTGACCTGCTCCAGTGACTTTCCTTGAATGGAGACCAGGAATTCCACCACGTCACCCGTGTATGATTTTACCGTATGGCCTGTATATCCGGCGTCCTTCATCCATATGTGAAAAGCTTCTAGCTCGTCCGCATATTGCTCCTGGATCTCCTCAGTCATCATCTGTCTACGTCACCTCGATTCGGTTCTTTATAAGTTAAACAGTGCTCTAAGCTTCATCCACAATGACAACGTCAATCAGCGGAATGATCGCCTCAGGTTTACCCTGACTACGAGTAAGTACAAACGATGGCAATGGATTCTCGTGCAGACCATTCACGGATTCACAAATCTGAGTATATAAATCCATATGCAACGTCTCGCCTTCACCCGCCACATCAATGACAGGCCAATCGTTCTGAACGCAGGCAGGCCAGTAAGCCAGCTCATTCGCGGGTACGATACTTAATTGCTGAATGGACTGATCAAGACGGTAAATCCCTTTCCGTTCAGGTTCATCGCCCAGCTTGTCCACGGCAAGTATTCCAGCCGACTGCTCATCTGGTGCAGAATAGAGTGAATAACACCACGGAGTCACGCCCCAGGCAATCGCCATCAGCCCCTCTTCCAGCAACGTATCCGACAGCTCTCCTTCCGCAAATTGTTCGATCAGATTATGGTTACCTGGTCCCATCAGTTCCTCCACACGCTTAGCGAGACGAGGCAGGTCAGCGAGAATGAATCCCCCTCTGCCATAGGAGTCAAATACATGATGGTTTCTGCTCCACACAGCTTGAGATGGTGAACTCAACGACGCTGCTTCTGCCGGGAAAAGCGATATATATACGGTGATAACTTGCGCATACTTAACCATTGCAAGTTGTTCAGGTTCGAGTGTGCCTTCGGCAATACGAGGTGTTTTCATATGCAGGGAAATTCGAAGTTCGTATTCCCCCTCTGGAAATGCTGCCCAACCAAGATTAACAGACTGTTCAACGCCTTCAATAGATGCAATGGAGATTGTGCTATCCGGTTTCAGGTTAACAGCATATTGTACATAAGCGAGCTCCTGACCATAGATGATATCGGCATCCTGACGATTGACGGGTGAATCCAACTGTTGTGCAATGACCGATACTTTACGTCCATCCTTCAGAAGGCGCTGCGGATCAATATCCAACTGTAGGTCACCAGCACCTCCTGATTGTGAAACAATTAATTGCGCCTCGGCAAGTACAGCTGAGTCAGCGAGTGCAAATCCAAAAGCTGCATTTTGATGATCTGAATTCGTATGTAATGGTGTGTTCATGATACATCCCCTCTCTTATGTCTGATGGCATGTCACATCCCCAAATATATTTCATATTTGTCTTAGCCGCAACCCCGCCCCGTGATTAAGTTCGTCACGCCCCTTATTACTTACCCATATATGAAGAAAATTCCAACCTTCCCCTGCTGTTATCATCCTTTATCTTTCTATATAAAAAAAATCCCCATCCCGCTTCGCCTAAGCGATACGAAATGAGGAAAAATGAAGATGTCTCGGTTAAAGACTCGACTAATCTATTTATCCTTCGCTCTGAAAGCACTCGAGATCCGGCGTGCCGGATTCAGATGACTGTAATGCCGTCCATACGCAAAGTAAATGATCAATCCGATGATCAACCAAGCAAAAAACGTAATCCATGTCAGAGCCGCAAGGCGTGTCATCAAGTATACACAACCCAATGCACTCAGAATCGGAATCAGTGGCACAAGTGGAACGCGGAATCCGCGTTTGAGATCCGGGTTATTTTTACGCAACACAATAATGCCCAGACTTACAACTGCAAAAGCGAACAACGTTCCGATGTTCGTAAGCTCCGCCAAATGTCCCAACGAGATGAACCCGGAGAACAAAGCCACGATAATGCCCGCAACCCAAGTCCCTACCGCTGGTGTCTGACTTTTGCCACTAACCTTGGAGAAGACAGGTGACAGCAGTCCGTCACGAGACATGGAATAGAGCAAACGTGTCTGACCATACATCATGACCAGCAATACGGTCGTAATGCCGGCAATCGCTCCAAGAGATACAATCCAGGACAATCCCTTCAACTGGACAAATTCAAATGCAAACGCAACCGGATCACTTACATTCAACATGTTATACGGCACGATCCCTGTGAGGATCGATGATACAACGATGTATAGAACAGTACAGATCGCCAGTGACGCAATAATTCCAATCGGCAAATCCCGTTGTGGCCGCTTAACCTCTTCTGCCGCAGTGGAGACCGCATCAAATCCAATGTAAGCAAAAAATACGGTTGCTGCTCCAGCTGTTACACCTGAGATACCAAAAGGCAAGAATGGCTGCCAGTTGGTTGGCTCTACATAGAAGACACCTACACCAATAAAGATCAACACCACGATAATTTTAATCGCTACCATGATGCCGTTCGCACGAGCCGCCTCCTTCACCCCTCGGGTTAGCAGGAAGGTAATAATTAACGTAATGACCGCAGCCGTGATATCAAAATAGGTTCCCTTTTCCGGGCTGAATGCACTCGTAAGCGCATGGGGTAACTCCAGCCCGAATCCGGACAATAACGTCTGGAAATATCCTGACCACCCACTGGCTACCGCCGCACTTGCGAATCCATACTCCAATATCAGATCCCATCCCAGAATCCAGGCAATCACTTCGCCAAAAGCCGTATAACTATACGTGTACGCACTACCCGATGCCGGTATGCTTGATGCAAATTCCGAGTAACACAATGCTGCGAATGCACATATGATACCTGCCAGTAAAAATGACAGTACAAGGCCAGGGCCAGCATACGTTGCGGCAGCTACACCGGTCAGCACAAAAATCCCGGTACCAATAATAGCTCCTACGCCAAGTGTGGTTAAGTCCAATGGACCAAGCGCCCGTTTCAATGCACTGTTGTTATCGCCCCCGGAGGCAATTGGTTTTTTACGAAATAATGAAGATCGTTGTTCGTTCTCACGCATAGTCATGTTCCTCTCGTCATGAATCTTGAATGTGCAATATGTGCTATGGATGTAGCAGAGATTGATGGCTTCCCATCTGTTCTATGAAAAAGTCATTTGTTCTATCTTATCGATCACCTATAAAAACCTATCGAATTCTACACGTTATCGCGTTGCTTGGTTAAATTTATTTTTAGAGATCACTTATTTTGTTCTTTTATCGCGAAAATTATCATGATCTGTTGCACGTGGTTGAATATGAAAATGGATTTAAAACAAAACTGCGTATAATTTATATTATGCGCAGTTTTTATGAGCCTTAATTTTCGTGAAAAACACCTTATCATCCTTGTTATCCGAAGTTTAGAAAAAGAGAGCTCTTTTCGTCTTTTTCCGCTGTCCCTTCATCCGTTATCCTGTCTAATTGGACTATATTCAAGCATGTAAAGAGCCACATCGCATGATATGGCTCTTCCTTTCCTCTTTATACAGCTAGAGGTGTATATGAAAATACGAACTGATCTTATATAGGCTTTTATGAAAAAGTAAATTATGCGAAAGCAATTCTCTCTGCATCTGACATCCGGTATTGGGATAACAAATAATCTTTGCTCTGCATCGCCGCATGACGAATCGCATCCAGATCAACATTCAACAGCTTACCCTCTCGCTTCACGAGTCTACCTGCCACAAAGACCGTATCCACATTGGATGGATTGGCAAATTGCACAACAGCGCCGATTGGATCATGAACGGGGAACATATTCAGATCGGTGGTACGAATCATGATCAGATCCGCTTCCTTCCCTGGGGTCAACGTACCCACCTTCTGCTCCAATCCCAATGCTTGGGCACCAGCTGAAGTAGCAAATCTCAGCACTTGGCTGGACTGCAAGTTCAACTCACCAGGCATCTCACCCTGCTGCAAAAGTTGTTCATTAGCTCTGGATCGTTCAGCCTGAAGTGCAAACTTCATCTGCGAGAACATATCTCCGCCTGTGGACGTCACTACATCTACACCAAGTGTAGGGGTTCCCCCATGTTCAAGAAAATAGCCGGTGGCTGGATATCCATGACCCATCATCATTTCAATCTCAGGTGTTACCGACAAGGAAGCGCCACTATCTGCCAGCATTTTGTATTCATCCATGCCCATGGTGTTACCATGAACGATATTCACCCGTGGACTTAACAGTCCCGCTTCGTACAAGTGACTAATCGAGCGATCCACAGATCCCCAACTGCCAAATCCGGCATGCATGGAACAGATCGCATCCAGTTCTTGTGCTAGTTCGATCTCTTTCACGGTTGTATCCCAATGACTGAATTCTGGGCCACGAATGGCAAGCCCATAGGTAAGTAATTGATCCCGTGATGAAAAATAACGTTCTTTGACTCTTCTCACATCATTATTCGAATACGTGAGTTGACTATCCCGATTCCAGTAGTCCGTCTCACCAGGGACTCCATGAGCAAATACCGCCCGAATGCCAGCATCCTGAAGTCCGCGAATCAGTTCATCCGTATGGTCAGGGGAATACGGCATGCTCCAATCCATTACTGTCGTCACTCCTGCGTTAAGCGCTTCCAAGGAACCGAGCAGGTTGGCAATATAACTATCTTGTGGACGGAGCTTGCTTCCCATCGCACCATAATAGAGATTTTGCAAATAAACTGGTAACGACCAGTTGGTTCCCGCTGTTTTGACCAGTGATTCCCACATATGCCGATGCGTGTCCACCAGCCCAGGCATAATAATCATCGATGAAGCATCAATGACCTCCGCATCCGGAATATCCAGGTCGGGCTGGATCGCCATGATCAGCGAATCCTGAATCAGAACGTCCGCCCGCTTATACTGTCCAATTCGAGCATCCATCGACAACACACAGCCATTTTTCAACAGATAACTTGTCCGCACAAGACACATCTCCCATCTAATTTGGTTTGAAAGACGATCACATCCTGCTTACGAATCTGTACTGCTTCTGACTATTTTTTCACTAGTATATATACATTATATAGTTATTGTTAGTATTTATCAATTTTGGGATTTGCGTTTCGCCCGAAATCTTCTAACCTTCATCAGATTGCCACACATCTTATCATCACAGTACTTCTGTGTTCTGCTTCTGGTATCATCATAGAACATCCAGCGACAATCCGAATTATCACAGACCCGAATCCTCCCCGCTTCTCCCTCCACCAAAGTCAAAGCAAAGTCAGCAGCCACCTCAGCCATAACCTGATGCCAATGTGCTTCTACAGCTACCAGTTGGAGTTTCAGTTCCTGATCAATTGTAGTCAATGTTCTTCTCACATGCCCTGCTTCCATAACGCCGTTCAACCATTGTTTTTCTATATCTGTTAATGATGCTCCAGAAGACAAGCGGGCTCCAAGAGCCATCAATTCATTCCTGAAGTTTCTCATCGACAACTCATCTTCCGGAGATGCAGGAACAGAAGCGTTAAGTTGCCATCGTTCCAGAAAGTCTTGCTGCCAGCTCGCCTTCCCCAGTCTGTCCTCCGATCGATCTCCCCCACGCCAGTCGTGATAATCGCTGTTTACAAAATCGGTCCATAACCTGTCCATATATACCTCCGTTCAGTGTAACCATCTAATTGTATAAAGAAGGTTACAACTCATCTTTGATGTGTTATATTGAGTGTAACCTTATTAATCAGTTTTAGCTAGTTACATCAAAAATCACAATTTTACGCTAGGAGGAAAACGGCAATGACAAAAACAACAGCACTAGATGTGTTACTTATTCAAAAGGATGATACCTGGGATCAATGTAATTGGATTGTACCTTTGTCGAAATCCTTGGAGGGTCTTACAGCAGATCAAGCAGCCTGGATTCCACCTTCAGGGGGATTAAGCATCTGGCAGTTGGTTAACCATATGTATTATTACAACCATCGCTTATTATGTCGCATGCAAGGTAAAGAGCCTACCCTTCCTTCTGTAGACTCCAATGAATACACATTTGGGAATTCCGGAGATCCAACGGACGCAGTCGGATGGAATACACTGCTACAGGGTACAACTCGATTAGCCCAACAGTTGCGAGATCAATTGGCTGCACTACAAGAGTCAGATCTTGAAGCCGCATATATGGACTCCGAAGAGAAATGGGCACACGAACTGGCTCGCTGGGTACTCCATGATGCGTATCACGCAGGTCAGATCGTGCTCCTTCGCAGACAGCAAGGAAGCTGGAAAATCGTTTTCTAAAAAAAATGCTTGAACTGCTAGCGCTTACAGGAATAAGATGAACTTATTAATGTTACAGCTTGTTCAACACACTATATAATTGAATAGGATCTTCGGGGTAGGGTGCAATTCCCAACCGGCGGTGATGTTCTTCGGAACCAGCCCGCGACTCGCTATTTGTTCTTAACGAAGGACATCTAGCGACTGACTTGGTGTGAATCCAAGGCCGACGGTACAGTCCGGATGAGAGAAGATCAACACATTGACATGCCGTTCACGGGAAGGCCTCTTTCCTGACGCATGTCCTTGGATGAGCCCCCGTTTATTTGGTATATACCAAAACGGGGGCTTTTGTCGATTTTGCCAACTGAAGATTCCGTGTTCTGACGAAGGAGTCCTGAATATGGAAAAGACATCAGCAGCAGCACCTGTTTACCGCAAGGAACGAAGTAATACCGGATTCTGGCTTGTAGTTCTCGGCGCCGCCTTATGGGGTGTAGACCCACTCTTCCGCATTATTTTGCTAAACACGATGACATCCACGCAGATTGTACTGGTGGAACACATCATCGTCAGTCTTATTGCCATACCCGTGCTGTGGAAATTTCGGGCTGATCTGAAAAACCTGCGCGCTCGCCACTGGATTGCCGTGATTTTTATCTCATGGGGAGGATCAGCACTCGCAACGGTATTGTTCACCATGGCGCTTACACATAACGATCCGAATACGGTGCTATTATTGCAAAAAATGCAACCACTCTTCGCTATCGTGCTGGCTAAACTGTTATTGAAAGAAACATTACCACGTCGCTTCGGTGGATTGTTCTTCATAGCATTAGCAGGAACCTACCTGCTTACATTTGGCTTCACATTGCCATTAGGTAACTGGGACAACTGGATTCATGCTGGAAGCTTGTTATCCCTTGGGGCCGCTGCCTTATGGGGAGGTTCAACCGTTATGGGCCGATTAATGCTGGGGCAGGCGCGTTATGAAACGGTCACCTCCCTGCGCTTTGTCGTTGCTCTCCCGCTCCTGATCTTTATGACGTGGAACGAAGGTGCGGCATGGACGTTTCCGTCCGGAACGGGTGAACAGACTGCTGTCATCCTCAACATTCTCGGTCAGGCATTGTTACCAGGTTTGCTCAGTCTTCTGTTGTATTACAAAGGTCTGTCGTCAACCAAAGCATCTGTTGCAACACTTGCAGAACTTAGCTTCCCGATGGCGGGTGTGTTGGTGAACTGGATTGCTTTCCGTACACTGATTACATGGGAGCAGCTGCTTGGTTTTATCCTGATCTGGGTGGCCCTCTTCGCCATTTCCAGACAACAGGAAAGATCATCAACTGCGGCCGATGCGGCACCAAAGCTGCGTACAGAGTAAGTGGATATATCTGAGGCTCACATATAAACCAATAGTCAAATATAAAAATAAAACCATTGCACATCAAATTAGATGAGCAGTGGTTTTTTTATTTCCATTACACAATTTACTCGATATTACTCGATCATTTTCTCAATATGCAATATGAGCTATTAACCCTGTGCTTTATTTCTATATCGCAAATGCAAATGCCCCTCTTTTCCCTCCTCTCACACCGAATATCAAAATCATCGCGCTAAGTCTCTTCTATGTTTTGTCTTTTGTCTAATCCGGTGGTACGATGACATATGGAATAAACAGATGAATTATATTCAGAGAGGAACGATCATGATGTCTTCATTCTCATATACCTCCTACGACGCCGTAGGTTTGGCTGAACTGATCCGATCCCGGGAAGTATCCCCGGTTGAAATGCTGGAAGCGGCGTTTGCACGCCTTGAAGAAGTGAATCCGCAACTTAATGCGGTTATTCGTACATATGAATCTCGCGCACGTGAGGAAGCCGGTTTGGTTCGCCCTGGAGAACAACCTTTTGCCGGTGTGCCCCTGCTCCTGAAAGATATCTCGCAATCCTTGGAAGGTGAATTTCTGACTTCAGGCTCCCGTTTGTTCAGCGAGCATCGTGCATTACGCAATTCCAATTTTGTCACTCGACTCCGTGATGCAGGTTTTATCTTCATAGGACATACCAATACGCCTGAATTTGGTTTGAAAAATATTACCGAGCCCCGTCTTCATGGTCCAACTCGCAATCCATGGAATATCAATCACTCCCCGGGTGGTTCAAGTGGGGGTGCCGCTGCCGCTGTAGCTTCGGGTATTGTTCCTCTTGCCGGAGCCAGTGACGGAGGAGGTTCGATTCGTATCCCCGCTTCCTTTAGCGGATTGTTTGGATTAAAGCCAACCCGCGGGCGCACACCTGTAGGACCGGGAGTTGGTCGTCAATGGCAAGGCGCATCGATTGATTTTGCCCTCTCTCGCTCGGTTCGGGACAGTGCTGCATTGCTTGATACGTTACAAGTCATTCAGCCCGAAGCTGCGTTCCATGCTCCACTCTTTCCAGGCAGTTACTTGGCTGATATGAGCTATCCACATCAACGCAAACTGAAAATTGCATACACAACGGATTCGCCCGTGGGAACACCTGTCAGCGCAGAAGCCAAAGAGTCTGTATACAAGCTCGTTCGCTGGTTGGAAGATCAAGGACATCATGTTGAAGAAAAACTTAGTCCAGTCAATGGAGTTCGGTTGATGGAGAACTATTACATGATGAACAGTGGTGAGATGGCCGCGATGATCTCTTCCATGGAACGATCCATGGGCCGGGCTCCGACCTCCGATGATATGGAGATTGAATCTTGGGTTCTGGCTGAAGCAGGCAAAAAGGTGTCCGCTGCGGAATTTGTACATAGCTTAGCTGAATGGGATGTAGCTGCAGCTCAGATGTCCACTTTGTTCGAGCGTTATGACTTCTACGTCACACCTGTTAATGCTTTTCCTGCGCCTAAGATTGGTGAATTAACACCTCATGACGAACAGATCCGTAATCTGTTGCGAATTAGTGAATTGGACAAGACCCAGCAGCAGCAACTCATCTATGAAATGTTTGAGCCAAGTCTTACGTTTACACCTTTCACCCAGCTTGCAAATCTGACAGGCCAGCCTGCGATAAGTGTACCTCTGCATATGACACCTGAAGGTTTGCCAATGGGTGTTCAAGTGATGGCAACCAAAGGACGCGAAGATTGGTTATTACATCTGGCTGCACAGCTTGAACAATCAGACCTCTGGATTGGGATGAGAGGTAATCCACTATTTCCAGCATAAAGGCGTATTATGTGGTGTGTTAAATTTACCATTGGATGTTCCTGCCTGAGTAGAGTGCGTCGCCATAACCGTGCATGAAAGCTTCATCTGCTCCGCATACTGAAAGCAAACAGTAGCGGAGGAATGTGACAGATGAATACGAATCAGCGCCATAAACAGTCTTATCGTATCCCAGCCAAAACGGGATATGCCTTGAAAGTAAGCAAAGGTTCTTTACTACGCATAACGGATTTGGAGGGACAGCAAGTCATTGATTTTGTGGCATACGATGCTAGAGATGCTAACCATCGCTTGGACCCCGGCGTGACAATGGACGTATTGCGTACTTACCGAATTAAACCGGGACAGTTTGTGTATTCCAATCAATATCAACCTTTACTCAAGATTGTCCGTGACACCGTTGGGGTACATGATTTCTTCAACTCCGCTTGTCGTCCAGAGATGTATGAGGTGTTATACGACAAAAAGGATCACGCCAGTTGTTATCACAATCTGAACACGGCACTGGAACCCTTCGGGATTCTACCACCAGATCAACACTACCCATTTAACCTGTTTATGAAGTCCGTTGTAGACAGTGAAGGCAAAATTGATGTTGTAGCTCCCGACTCTCGAGCAGGTGATTATATCGAGATGGAGGCATTAATGGATCTCACAATTGGGCTCTCCGCCTGTCCTTGTGAAGAAAGCTCATGCAACGGCTACAACTGCACCCCAATTCAATTGGATGTGGAACTTTAACAGAATAACAAGGCCTTGACGCAGTATGAGATAAAAGTAGTTTGTTCTAATTCACTCCTTGCGGGAATACGATGACTTGTACCCATTTTCTGTGACAACTGGTACAATTCATCGAACCCGTTAAGGAGTGAACGTGTTTATGTCTGTACTGTTCAGTTATATCATTCTGGGAATATCATTGTCCGCTCCAATCGGTCCGATTAACGCCGCCCAACTCGACCGTGGAGCCCGCCACGGATTCATGCATGCCTGGATTCTAGGACTCGGCGCTATGTTTGCAGATTTGGTGTATATGCTGCTGATTTATTTTGGAGTTGCCCATTTTCTGGACACGCCGTTCATGCGCTCTTTTCTCTGGTCATTTGGCAGTTTTATTCTGATTTACACGGGAGTGGAAACGCTCTCGAAGCTGAAGCAAGGCATTCAAGGTACATCTACTGCGGAAGCGACTGTTCGAAAATCATTTATATCCGGATTTTTGATGGCCCTGTCCAATCCACTGAATATTTTATTTTGGCTTGGGATCTATGGCTCTATTCTCGCGACAACTGTGAAACATACGGACACGGCTCATTTGCTGCTCTACAGTTCAGGCATATTCATTGGTATTCTGGTGTGGGATGTCATTATGGCTGGCATGGCCAGTCGATTCCACAAACATAGCAGTGAGAATGTATTGCGCTGGATCTCTATCATTTCGGGAATCTGCCTGATCGGATTTGGTTTGTATTTTGGGTACGAAGCTGTACGTTCCATTTTTTTCTGACAACAAAATCAGGCTGGACAGTCACCCAACTTCCCCCACATTAATACTGTAACGGTATCATGTGGAATGGAGTTGGGAATCAATGGCGGAGCTGTATAGTGCCGACGAAATAAACACCTTGTTTGAGCGTCTTCCATCTTGGCAGCAGGACGCTTATTCGCAATTTGGTAAAATGATCGCCGACGAAGATAATACGTATCCATGTGTACCTGGACGAATGGGGTTTCTGTCAGGACATTTAAGGTATGGCTTTACGTGTGACCCCCGATCAGAACAGGCTGCCGAAGATATGGCGGATCTGCTTAGACAATATGGTCCTGTATCCAGAGACACCGGTCATTACGCTTCCATGGTGGTAATCTGTGAGACACCAAGCGATCTGAAAGATCACACAACGGTAGAGCAATATCAGACGTTATTCTGGCAAATGCTTAATCGGGTGACTTCACACGATACCGAGCCGTGGCCGGAACATATTTCAACGGATCCTCATGATTCAACATGGGAGTTTTGCTTTGGCGGAGAGCCTTACTTTTGTTTCTGTGCTACTCCTGCACATGAACTCCGAGCCAGCCGACATTTTCCATATCTCATGTTTGCCTTTCAACCACGTTGGGTATTCGAATCCATTAATGATAACACCCCTCTTGGCCGTAAAATGAAAACCTTGATTCGCAAACGTCTCGCTGCGTATGATGCTGTACCTGCTCACCCTTCGCTGATGTGGTATGGTCAGCAGGATAATCTGGAATGGAAACAGTATTTCCTGCCTGATGATGAGCAGACACCTTCCAAATGTCCATTCATGCGGATGAAGCAAGCCTTAGGCAAGTTGACGAAATAATCTTAAAGCACTCATTAATCCGTTGTACTACCTCCACAAAAGTTGCTGAGAGTTGCTTATGGTTTGGATGGTGCTGACTGCGGTGGTTTCGAGCCACGTACCTTATGAACAACATACGTGATGATCCCAAGGAACACCAAAAGTCCCACACTTGCCAGCAGACCCGTTCTGCTGGCTTTTTCCATCGCTGTCCCAGCCACAGCAGCCACAATTAATACTATGGCAATCCACACTTTGATGCGATTCCACTTCACGGGCTTCATTTTCTTAATGTACGTGATGCAGATGAGTAGCCATGTATACATTAATACCAGACTACCTGCTGTCGTCACATATTCAAACAGACTCTTGGGCATCCATAATGCCATCAACGTAGACAGGAGTAATCCGGCCGCTGTGCAACACAATGCCTGAAGTGGCATGTCCTTTTTCCCCCAGGTCTTCGTGAACAGCTTTGGTGCATCTCCATCTTCTGCGAGTTTCACCAACATGGACGTAATGGCATATAACGAAGCCACCATCGTCGAGAATCCGGCTATAATCAGAATTCCATTGAGAATGTGGACCACAACGGTGAATCCAATAGTTGACATGGCTTTGACAAGCGGACTTTCATCTGGAGTTAACTGAGCTGAAGGCACAAGCAACAGGATCAACGCAATTGAAATGACGTAGAGTGTACTCACCGATAATAGCATCACTCGACCTGATTTCACTGCATCTTTTGGTTCTTTCAGGTTAGCAGCCATCAAGCCCATAACCTCGATCCCGGCAAAAGCAAAAAATGCATAGATGAAACCGGTCCATACCCCTTTACCTCCATGCGGGAACCATTCATTCTTCAATTGCTCTGGTGTCACTTTTACAGGTAACCAACCCAGACAAGCCGCTCCTGCTATAGCTATAAATGCAACCGTTGCAGCAAGTTTGATTACAGCAAGAATATTCTCCGTTTTGGTTAATCCCTTCGCTCCCAGTGCAGCAATGAACAGACCTATAGCGGCATAGATCGCGACAAATGCCCAAAGCGGAAACTTGGGAAACCAGAATTGAGAGAACAGCCCAAGTGCCGTTAATGAGCTGCCCATGATGAGCATTTCAGAGAACCAGTACATCCATCCACTACCAAAACCAGCCCAAGGTCCGAATGCTTCGCCCGCGTACGTTCGAAAAGCGCCTTCCTTAGGATCATCTGCGGTCATCTGTGCCAGCGCACCAAATACAAAGTAAGTACCTGCTGCCGCCAGCACCAACAATATAAGTACGGATATGCCGGCCCAATGGATCGCCAGACTGGTCCCTAGAAAAAATCCCGTTCCCAGTGTGCAACCCGCGCCAAACAAGGATAGACTGACCCAACTTAGTTTTTCGTCGTCGTTTTTACGGTGTTGCTGACTTTTCATGAAGCTCCTCCTTCTGCCTTATCCCCTTACGATTTACAGGTCATGGAGGTTTTATGTCTGTATTGCCAAAAGAATTGTTATTGGTTTACATAATAATTAATATGTTAATATTATTCTGATAATGAATTTAAGCTGTATGCTTTTACGCATCATTCATAAAGATATATTCCCAATCCTATTTAAAATCCGCACAAAAAAGTATTGACTTCAATTGCTTAAAATGGTTTTCCTTTTAAACTTGGTGGTGCGTCAATGTGACTATATAAGAGATGGTAACTAGGGTGAGAAAATGATCTTTCTATTGTGAATTTTTCATATATTGAAATATTATAAAATAAGTCGTTATTTCTTTTAAATTGAACGTAGAATGCCTCTTTTTCGTATTATCTCAATAGCTTCGTCATTTTTTATAAATTTAGTTGTTTTAAAGAAGGGCTACTTCCTGGGATTTTTCCTCTTTCATCTTTTTTCGCCCGTTTTCGGACTAGGCTGACGTATAGGCATTATTCTCTAGTATTTTTCACAGCCTCTTTTCCAATCGTTGTTGTGAATTTTTCATATGTTGAAAATATTTTATGTTGTCGTAAAAAAAACCGCCATATGGCGGCTTCGCTAATATTTCCAAATTAAGTCCGGCCAGTCCAATCTGCTCCGGCGATTTCTTTCCATCGTGCTCTAATCTCATCATACAGTTCCTGCGGAAGTGGCCCTTTAGCCACAAGGTCGGCATTTTGCTGCCAGCGATTGGGCTTGGCTGTTCCTACAATAGCCGTATCTACACCTTCGGTACTTAGTGTAAATCGCAGTGCTGTCTCCACTGCTGCCTGGGCATCTTCACCCAGAAAACCATAGTTAAGTTCGCTTAAGCGCTTCCAGTATATAAAGGGATAAGCCTCTTCCGAAAGTGTTTCATACGTCCAGGCCGCATTGGCAATAGGTCTTTTGGCGATTACCCCCATGTTTCTTTTTCTTGCCTCAGGCAACGTAAGATCAATTGCTTCCTGATCTGCGATATTTAATGAAGTCTCCAGGCTGTCAAATACTCCGGTCTGAATCGCATATAGCGCATCTGTTGTATCACCACTATATCCGATAAATCTGGTCTTTCCTGCTTCCTTGGCACGCTGTAGTACTTCGATTACTGCTCCTTGTCGGAGTACTTCTTCGGAGCAGCTATGCAAATGGATAACATCCACATAGTCCGTTTTCAGCCGTTTCAGACTACGGTCAATTGTTTGCTCCAGTACTTTGGCATCCCAATCCGGACCTTCGACCCCGGCAGCATGTCCACATTTGGTGAACAAATAGTAGTCATCACGCCGATGTGACAGCACCTCACCGATTAATTCCTCGCTGTCACCGTAACATTCAGCCGTGTCAATTACGTTTAATCCCGCATCCAGGGCACTATTCAGCAATGTCGCTACATCCGTTTTGGATACATTTTTGCCTATTTCCGCTCCGCCAAATCCAAGTGTACTTACGTTCATGCCAGTATTACCGTACTTGCGCGTTTCCATGGTTATCTTCCTCCAAGTTCGGTGAATTGGGTACAGATAAATAGAAATACAGATTAACTTTTCCCTATGTTATTACCAAAGAGTTGGTTATGCCACCCACTTTTCCACTGCAACCAACTTCATTTATTTAGAAGCCATAAATGGACATTCCACCGTCAACCAGTAATGTCTGACCCGTTATGTATCCGGCTGCATTCGATGCCAGGAACACGACCGGTCCTACCACTTCCTCCAGTTCTCCAACGCGCTGAAGCGGTGTGCGGCTTACAATTTCCTGCAAATACTGGGGATCATCCAACAGCTTTTCAGTCAGAGGGGTTCGGAAATACCATGGCCCTACTGAATTGACACGGATTCCATACTTGCCCCATTCCAATGCGAGCACTTTGGTCATATGAATTAACGCAGCTTTGGTCGCACCATATACAACCCCTGTCCGAAGAGCCGTGTGTCCGCCTACCGAAGAGATATTGATGATCTTCCCAGTCCCACGTTCTTTCATATGCTGACCCGCCAATTGCGAAGCGAAGAAAGCCGATTTTAAGTTTGTCTGCATGATGGTCTCCCACTGCTCGTCCGTTACTTCAAGTGCTGGTGTCCGTATGTTCATACCTGCGTTATTCACCAGAATGTCCAGACTACCCATCTCCGATATCGCCTCTTGAAACGTCTCTTCCATTTGTTCTTTTGATGTCACATCCGCCGTCAGAGCTAGCGCTTTACGCCCTGTCTGTTCATAGATATAGGCGGCTGTCTCCTCAATTTCTTTCATTGTTCGGGATACAAGTACAACGTCACTGCCTGACTGGGCAATTCCAATGGCAATTGCTTTTCCGATCCCTCTCCCTGCACCTGTCACCAGTGCTGTCTGTCCATCGAGATGGAATGTGGGTACGTTCATGCTACTCACTCCTTCATCAGATTCTTTATTTCAGTATTCAAGCAGAATGCTTTATATGTAAGTGAGGCCCCGATTGGAATCAGGTTACAAAATACTGGCTTGGATTGCCCAGTTCCGGATGGAACTTCTCTCGAAAACGGCCTCCGGTATAGTCCCCTATAATTTTTCGCCAGAACGCTTGGGCAATGACATTGTTACGAACCTGGGTCACTTTCCATCTTCCTGGAAAACGTTTAAACAGCTCATAGGCTGCCCGAGTGCCCACGCCACTGCGCCGATATTTTTGCATTACAAAAAATTCAGTCAAATAGTAATCGTTATCCTTACTTCCAGGCTCCAATTTCTCCACCAGAGCAAACCCTGCAGGTGCCCCTTCACTTGTAATCAAAAAAGGAAACTTGCGGTCCTCTTCTGCCCAGAATGCCTCCAGACCCGGATATTCCGGAAAAATGCCGTTACTGTCCACATCAATATTCAGGTATTTGGTAAAATCATATAGATAAAATTGCATTAAATGCCGAATCACCTGACTGCGTTCCCGGGGAACCAGTTCTATTTTCATATTCATCCGGTTCACCTCCTCTGCTCTACGTATACTGATTACTTTAAAGGTTTACGCGCCGAAGGGCAAGGAAGCATACCCTACTTACTGCCTGCTTTGGTGAACAAGCTGTGAGCATGTAAATTATGGTACACTAGAGCATAGAATACTAATTCATTAAATATTAATTTTATATGTTTTTCACATGGAGGTGTCGAACTTGACCAACGTGCAAAAAGAGATTGATCGACGCAAGCTGGATGACAAACTACCTTCCATGCCTTGGTTCGTTCAGCAATTCATGGACTACAAGCTGCCTGACCTGTCCCCCTCTACCCTGCTCGAATATCTGAGAGATTACGAAGCTTTCTTCGGTTGGTTGCGAGCAGAAGGGCTGTCCGAGGCAAGTTCTAATAAAGAAGTAACGTTGAATGAACTGGAAGTCCTACGCATGGATTCAGTTACCGCCTATCGGTTATTTCTCACAACCAAACGGGAAGGAACAAACTCCAGAATTACCGTCTCTCGCAAACTCTCTTCCCTTCGCTCTCTTTTCCATTACCTGAGCCAGATTGCGGAAGATGAAGACTTTTATCCTTTGCTGAAGCGGAATATTATGGCCAAAATCGAGATCAAGCGTACCCATAAACCCAAGGACACCGCTGCCAAACTCAAAGGTAAAATTCTGGAGGAAGAGGAACTGCTGGAATTTATCGGCTATATCCTTGAAGGTTACGCTGTTGATATGGAGAAGAACAAACAGGCACTGTACTCCCATGAAATCAACAAAGAACGGGACGCCTGTATTGCCAGCCTGATTCTGAATTCCGGCTTACGGGTGTCGGAAGTTGTGAACCTGAACGTCGATGATCTCGATCTGAACAACAAACTCCTGTATGTTTATCGCAAAGGTAACAATGATGAGACGTACAAAACACCCGTTTATTTCAGGGAGCAAGCCAAGGATGAACTCGCAACTTATATGAACCTGCGGCAATCACGTTACCGTACGCCCAAGCGTGAGAAAGGTCTGTTCATTGCTTTGCGTAACGGAGATTCAGAAGGAAGTCGAATGACCAAAAGAGCGATCCAGGCCATGATCATGAAATACGCCAAGCGCTTTGGCAAACCCTACTTGACCGTGCACAAATTACGCCATTCATTTGCAACCGACTATTATTTGCAAAATGATATTTACAAAACGAAGGAGCAGCTTGGACACGCTTCTACGGAAACAACCGAGATCTATGCTCACCTTACCGACAAAACGATGTCCGAAGCCATCGAACGTCGTACTGATGACGGGATGTAACATCCCGAACAGAATAAAAGCAGCAAGCCACATCAAGGATTTCGATCCGAGAAAGGTCTGCTGCTTTTTTGTTTTTTTGCATCATTCAAGAAGAAAAGCATAAGTAGAAAAGATTATAGTTTACATAATAAATATTACGTTATATTTAAAAAAGAATCAATTACGCTCTCTGTACATTCAATCATGTCTAGCCACCATAATATCCCACTTCTTGACGTTTCTACGATTCGAATTCACGATTCTGCCTTCACTCGCTCGCAACCATTGCTAACAACGCTTTGGCTATATCCTCCGTTTCATGAACCGAGTACCATGTTATATCTCTGCTTACGGTGCTCCGCTCTATAAACTGCTCTGATGGTAACCATGAGATCATCCCCACTACCCCTTCAAGCTGATCAATCAAGGTCAGATCTTCCTCTTCTCGAACCATCACGAATTTGGGATAAGAAGCATCCTTAAATCCTTCAATGACAATCCAATCATAACCGGACAGATGACTTAACATATCCTCCAACTTGGTTGCCTGTCGCTCCATAATCGCAGTACGTTTCTCTGACATGACAACCACCGCCGAGGCTCCAGCCTCTCCAAATTGATACGAATCCGTTCCTTCTTGATCCATCTCAAAATGGTCATGTCCATCATGCTTAATCGCAGCTACCTTAAGTCCCAAGGAAGAAAAGTGCCCGATCAACGCGGCTGTCAGGGTTGTCTTGCCCGTGTTCTTGTATCCAACAATCTGTATGATATGTGGTTTTGTATCACTCATTGTAGTCATCTACCAACTACCTCACATGACCTGTGGGGAGTTTAATAATACGTACCTGCTCACCCGCAGGAATACCTTTTTTCTCAGGTGGAACAACAATCAGGCAATCACTGTCCTTAATGGTGATCATCACGCTGGATTCATCTACACGGGCGGCAGCCGGTATCGCGTACACCATGCCGTTGCGGATCTCTGTGCGTCCACGTACGAACCGTGTAAAATTGTTCACTTTGGTGTACTCTTCTTCCAAGATCGCAGTCCATTCTTCCAAATAAGGATGAGCATCCGCCTGCATGGAACGAATGGTTGGACGAACAAACAAACTAAAGCCCACAAAACAAGCCCCAGGGTTACCGGAAAGTGCAAATAGCAATTTATCTTTATATACAGCAGCTGTGGTCACACTGCCTGGTCGCATCGTCACTTTGTTAAACAACATCTCCACATGTTCTTCCAGCACAAGTTCGCCCATAATATCATAATCCCCGACGGATACACCACCTGTGGTCACCACGATATCATTATCTTGAATGGCTTCTTCCAGTTTGGCCCTTGCTGTATTCACATCGTCTGCAATGGAACCATACATCACAGGCTCTCCTCCTGCTTCAACAACCAGAGAGCGCAGCATGTAACTGTTGCTGTTTCGAATCCGACCTGGTTGCAATGGCTCATCTACATCAAGCAATTCCGTGCCGGTTGCGAATATCGCCACCTTTGGACGTTGAAATACGGGAACTTCTGCTATGCCAAAAGTAGCTAACACGGACTGCTCTCCTGCCCTGATGATCGTTCCTGCTTCGAGCAGTTGCTGTCCCCCTTGGACTTCCAGTCCGATTGGGGTGATGTTAGCACCCGACAATATGTGCCGTTTCAATGCAATCCATTGTTCTCCGTTCTCTACCTTGCTCTCGGTCATCTCCATCATGACTACCGCATCTGCACCTTCTGGAACCTGTGCACCGGTCATTATTCGAGCCGTCGTACCTGAAACAATGGTGTGGTCCGAGGTGTAGCCACATGGAATTTCGTCAATTACTCGAAACCAAACTTGATGATCGCTCGAAGCATCTATGGTATCTGTACTTATAATCGCGAATCCATCCATACCCGATCTCCGAAAGAATGGATACGGATGAGGTGCCTGAATGGTCTCTGCAAGTGTGCGGCCATAAGCAGATTCAAGATGAACTTTCTCTATGGAGCCAACAGTAACTCTTGCAGCTATTTTGGCCTGGGCATCCGGTACCTGTACAGCTGTACGATTGAATTTGGCAGTTGTCATATCATGTGAATGTGAGTTCATTTTCAAAAGTATTCTTACCTCCTAGAGACATATCATCTTTTAAGAAAGTGTAGCCCGAATACTGTAAGATAACAAGTACATCACTTATTGAATCCTGTGACAAAATCTTATTCCTTACAGGTGTAACATTCCTTGACCTTTGTTCAACATGAAAGGCATCTTGTCTGCCCATAATATAATTGACAAAGGGAGGCGATGATCATGAGTAAACGATGTGAATTATGCGGAAGAGAACCTGTGAATACGACTGTTCATCATCTGACACCCAAAGAAATGGGAGGAACATTTCTGCCAACGGCCAACCTGTGCATCCCCTGTCACAAACAGATTCATTCGCTATATACTAATCGCGACATTGTAACGCTTGGACTCACGGACCTGCAATCCTTGAGACAGGATGAACGAATGATTCCATTTATCCGCTGGATTCGTAAACAGCCTGCTTCAACGATTCCCCGTGTACGCAAATCCAATCATGTTCGAAAATCGTAAACCAAAAAGAACAGTTCCAAGGTCATGTGCCGACGAGGTGAATCCGCCTTCCCTTTTCACTGTTCTTAAATGAACTATGCGATTGGCAGCCATCCTTATGATTAGATGTTTATTATCTTCGCCTCTTAATTCGGCCGCCGCCCACTCTGGTTTTTGGTTTTTTGTAGGATTTCTTAGGTGAATCAAACAACCCGCCCAGGCCACCACTGCTTTTGTTACGATCAATGGTTCCCTTGCTCTGATCCTTGTTGCGGTTGAATAATCCTCCGCCAGATCCCACGCTTGAATCTTTATCGCTTCCGCGCCTTGTAATCGTACCTTTCCGATCAACAGTAATAGGCGGAGCAAGCTTCTTGTCATTACTTGTTGGTGTACGATAAGATCCTGCACTCGGTTTATACGTATCTTTATTGGTATATCCTCGATAGTTGCCATAACCTCGCCCGCCAAAAGAATCGAACAGATTACCAATTAATGTAGCAGTGAGGTAACCTTGTAAAAAAGATGAATCGTAGTTCTGCCGAACATATTCCTTGGAGTCCACCTCAACCAATGTATCCTCCGGCTTGTTCGGGTCTTGTTGCAGGTGATAATACTCGTCCTGATACACGAGGAACATACGCTCTGTGTTCTCTGCCGAGATCTGATCCGGTTGCCGCTGGTCAGACAAATCCTGAGCCACTTCCGGAACGGTACGGTCCGAAGCCCGGTACACATAGGACGTTGAGTTACCACTCCCGTTAACCGATTCAAGCGGATATGTGTCCTGAACAGAAGGTGCTGCTCCGCACGCGGACAATAGAGACATCACAAGGCTGAGGACCAGCATTAATTTTAATCCATGTGCCAAGCGTTTTTTCATTGGAACCTCTCCTAGCTCGAACGAATCACTTTGATATCCGCAGGAAGAATGGACTCACCCTCATACAGTGTAAATCTTCTGTCTTGCCACTCCACCCGAAGAAGCATATTATCATCCGACTGATACTGCCATACCAATTGTTCTCCAGCCTGGCCATATGGAGTTCTACCTGCCGTTGATACCATGCCTCCATACTCTTCCTCCAGATGATATGCGCGTCCATCCAGGTCCAGCAATGTGGGCACCTCATCAGGTGCATCAAGCCTGCCATCAATTGGTGTATATAGAGCGTAACGTGTGAGTTCCCGTTCTTCGATATGCAAATATCGAAATGCGGTACCATCCTGCAGCGTGAGCACAACTGCATTTCGAGCACGATTTTGTACCCGACCAACAACTTCATAAGTGACCAGAGAAACCTCACAGATATCACCAGGTGCAAGCTGAAGCATCGTTTTCTCTGCCTGCGGTGGTTCAGGTTTCGTTAGTATTCCTTTAATTCGTTTCCATACACTCATGAGAATTACTCCTGTTCCTTATCTTATAAACAAGCTGCAATAATCAGTGCGCCCACGATATGTAAAGCGCCAGAGAACAACCCGTATCCTGTCTTCCCTTGCTGAATTCCCGTATCCAGATCCAGATTGGCCCATTTGCGAATCATAAAGTGTACAACACTCTCCAGAATCAACAAAATGATAAAGGATACAACGGAGACCAGCAATGCTTCTCCAAGATGACCAGCCGTAGAAATGGACGTAGCGAGTACATACCCTTGTGCAAATAATTTCATCACCATACGTGTGGTTACTGCCATATTGCCAGCCTTAACTTCAGCAAAATCCTTATATTTCGTGAACAGTGAATCTACATACATCAAGACAAACAGCAAAACCGAACCAGAACCGGTCCAGACCAGCATCGCCAAAATATTCAAATCCATTTACACAGCCCCCACATATCAACATGAACCGCATTTAAAAGCGAAGGAGAAATACTCTTCTCCTCCGCTGGTTAACCCTGCTGACAACCAAGGTATTAGTTCTTATTATCGTACTGTTTCATCAATGCTGCGAGTTCATCTTCAACAGCCTGATCTTTACCCAACTTCTCGAACTCTTCATCCAAAGACTTGCCTTTGGAAGACATTTCGTTGCTTGCTTCTGCCTGTGCTTCCATCTGCATCATTTTCTCTTCCATACGCTTCATACCAGCACTTGCAGTATCAGAGCCAAACCCATTCAACGCTTTGTTGATTTCCGTTTGGGCTTTTGCTGCATTGTAGCGGGCTACCAGTGTTTCGCGTTTGTTCTTCATTTGAGTCAGTTGCTTACGCATCTCGTCGAGCTTGCCACGCAGGTTATCTGCAGAAGCCTTGTTTTGGTCATAGCTGGTTTTGTACTCAGCCATCTTCTCTTCAGCAGCCTTTTTCTCTTCCAGAGCACGTCGAGCCAAATCCAGATTCTGAGCACGTGCCGCCGTATGCGCCTGCTCTTCACGTTTCTTCACAAGTGCTTCCTGCTCTTCGAATAACTGCTTGAATTTCTTCTCAATGGCGATCTGTTGAGCTACTGCTTTCTCCGCATCTTCCAGGTCCTCTTGCATGTCACGGATATATTGGTCCGTCATCTTGATTGGATCTTCCGCCTTGTCAATAATGGCGTTAACGTTAGACATTGTTAAATCACGCAATCGTTTGAAAATGGACATTATGTTATTCCTCCTAGTCGATATTACATCGTATATAAACATACATACGTAACAATCTACAACTCGTTTCAATTTTAGCAAATAAAATCAAAACATGCGATTGCTCTTTATGTTAGGAAGATCGTTTATCCTTGTTCAGATGATCCTCCATCAGCCTCTCTGCAGTCTGCACGATTTCGTCGATCTGCATCCGCGTGATGGAATCAAAATGGATACCCATGATCACCGTAACGGTTACTTTCAGCTGCAGGGCAGCCTTTCGGGCAAGTCGCTCACACAGCTCTTGTTCCTTATGCCCAGGAATATGTACCGTCGTCCCGCTTACGCGCTCATGATCCACGTAGAACGTGGCTACGGCGCCAATATGCGCCTTTCCTCCGGTAACGAGAAAAACCTTATCCTCTCCTGCTTCAATCACCTGTAAACGTATGGATTTCAAATCATATGTACTCATATCCTATCCACCTATCCTTTTCTATATGTTATATATGGAGGAATTATGGCTGTCATAAGCTAAATCCGCAATGAAACTTCTCACACTACGCATATTTTATGGAACCCCCGGGCATACCAAGGAGAACGTCATTTTGGAAAAGGAGGCCGTTATTATGCGCGTACGCCTCATTATGCTGATGGTTATCGTTATTTTTCTCGGGGGATATCATGCTCCAGTTTCATCGCGGGATGTCTCAAGCCCGTCAATTGAATCAGTATCAGGTTCGGATTCTGCTGAAGAAGAACAACTGACATTGGGACAGTTACGTCAAAAATATGCCGATACGTTCAAAACCAATGGTCCTTCAACAAAGAAGGTTGCACTGACTTTTGATGATGTACCTGATCCACGGTTTACTCCACAAGTGCTGGATGTATTGAAGAAATACAATGTCAGAGCTACATTCTTCATCGTGGGTAGTCGTGCTGAGAAACATCCGGATCTGGTGAAACGCATCGTTAAGGAAGGGCATTTGGTTGGTAATCACAGCTACAATCATCCTGAATTCAGTAAGCTGTCGATGAATGCCTTTCGCAAACAAATTTTACATACCGGGGATATTATTCGACATTTAGCGGGATATACGCCCAAGATGATTCGGCCGCCTTATGGAGACATTAATGAAGAACAGCTGCAATGGGCAGCTAGACAACACTATAGCATTGTGAACTGGAACGTTGACTCACTGGACTGGAAAGGCCTCTCCAAGGAAGAGGTGAAGGATAACATCCTATCTGCCGTGAAACCTGGCTCCATCGTTCTGCAACATGCAGGAGGCGGTGTGGGATCTAACCTGAACGGTACGATTGAGGCATTGCCTGAAATCATTGAAGAACTGCGTAACCGGGGATATGAACTGGTCACCTTGGACGAGATGTTGGGATTGCCAAAGGCCAAAGATTAGGATGACCGTGATAACAAATAAATGCGAATATTAAAAGGGTGCTGTTCAATCGCAGATTAGCGACTGGCAGACACCCTGTTTGAATTCATTTTAAATGTTATGATCTCTCTACTTCAGAATGTACAGCTCGATATCCTGAAAACCAAATGTGCTTACAGACTGTTTGCTACCCGGGATAAAGATATCAATCCGGTGACCCTTGATTGCACCGCCCACATCACGAGCTGTAGCTACAAAAGCCTGTTTTGGCAATCCCGGATGGCTGTGACCGGTTACCAGTACTTTGGTTCCGAGTGGAATCACACTTGGATCAACTGCGATCGTACCCAGTTCAAGATCATTGCCGAAGTAATCCACAGCACCCCATCCTCCATTTTCAGACGGATCTGCAGAGTATGCCGTTGCTTTTACGTTCACAGCTTTGCTGTAATCGAATGTTTTACCCCAAGCCTGAACAACTTTGTTATCTGTGTTAACGTCCAAGCTTGCTGTAGTAACAGTCTTCGCTTGGGTCTTGCTCTCCGTTGCCGCAGCTGCTGCTACATTGTTTGCCTTACCGGGAATCGTAATTTTCAAACCATCATAAATGTTGTAAGGCGAAATGTCGTTGTTTGCTTTAACCAACGTGTTGATTGCTACTCCATATTGTTTTGATAAGGTGTAGAAGGTATCCCCTTCTTTGGCCACATGAACTGAATCGGCGTGAGCCGGAACGGCTTGAATGAGCATTGCTGTTGTCAATAATGCTACTGCTGTTTTGGCTATACGTTTCTTGTTAATCATGGTCTTCCTCCCTCATTGTGCCTGCGAAGTTAGTTGTCGGATTCGGATGAGGAGCCCACCCTATAGGTTCTTCATTACATTTGAAACGTTATGTACCCCTAATTCACCCCAAGCAGTGTGCTGTAGATCTTCCCCCTGCACAATCTGCATCGTTACATCCCCCGCACTCCCTGTCCGGAAGTTTCGGCAGAGTTCAATATATCACAATTTTGTAACCTTAACTTGTAGTAATTCTTACCAAATGGTTTTAACATGTAAGCATATGTAAGAATACAGGATACTTTAGAAATGTTGGACGACCTGATTCCTTTACATTTGGTAACAGAAAAGTTACTTTTCAAATCTATAAGTGATTAATGCGCACAAAAAAATAGCGTTACCGACTCTAAGTCAGTAACGCTATTTGACACTTCATTTAGAGTACTTTGGCAAGAAAATCACGTGTACGTGAATTTTTTGGAGCTCCAAATACCTCATCAGGTGTTCCCTCTTCCACAATAACCCCGCCATCCATGAACAGGATTCGGTCTCCCACTTCACGTGCAAAACCCATCTCATGTGTTACGATGACCATCGTCATCCCGCCTTCTGCAAGACGTTTCATGACATCCAGCACTTCGCCGACCATCTCGGGGTCCAGTGCCGAAGTAGGCTCGTCAAACAGCATGACATGCGGCTGCATGGCCAATGCTCTAGCAATGGCGATCCGCTGCTTCTGTCCACCGGACAGCTGATTCGGGAATGTATCTTTTTTATCGTACAAGCCCACGGTGTTCAGCAGATCAGCAGCAATTTTCTCCGCTTCCTGAGTGGATTGTTTCTTTACTTTAATCGGGGCAATCGTAATGTTTTGCTGTACCGTTTTGTGCGGGAACAGGTTGAAGTGCTGAAACACCATGCCCATTTTCTCACGAGTTGCGTTAATGTTGTGCTTGGGGTCCGTGATTGACACGCCTTCAAAATCAATCTCTCCTGAGGTGGGCTTCTCCAGCAGGTTCAAACAACGCAAGAAAGTACTTTTACCTGAACCGGAAGGACCGATGACGACGACTACCTCACCTTTACCAATCGTCACGTTAATGCCCTTAAGCACATCGTTATTTCCATAAGATTTGTGTAATTGTCTAACGTCTATCACTTGCACTCAACTTCCTTTCCAGTCGTCCCAGCAGCTTGGACAAAATGAACGTTAATACAAAGTAGATGGCTGCCGCAATCAAAAATGGACTCAAGCCTTGATACGTAATGTTTTTGACCACACTTGCCTGATACATAATGTCCACCATACCGATAACCGAGATAATGGAGGATTCTTTGATGATGGTAATGAATTCATTACCGATCGCAGGTAATACAGCTTTGAAGGCCTGTGGCAATATGATATAACGCATCGCATCGCCTCTTCCCATACCTAAGGAACGAGCTGCCTCCAACTGACCACGATCCACACCTTGGATACCTGCACGGAAAATCTCCGCCAGATAGGCACCACTATTGATTGAAAGTGTAATGATACCTGCCTGAAGTGCAGTAAAGTTAATGCCAAAGCTCAGAGAAAAACCATAGTAAATAATCATTAATTGTACCAGCATCGGTGTGCCACGAATCACTTCAACGTAAGCTGTACCAATCCAGCGCAAGATTGCGGCGTCATGCAAACGGAACAAACAGATGATCAATCCAATAATTACCCCGAAGATAACCCCAAGTGCAGACAACAGAAGTGTGTATCCTACACCTGTAGCATAGAAACTTTTGTACTCCCAGAATACTTGGAAAATATTTTGTGATTTGTTCGCTTTATCCGCCATCAAGAGGCTGGCGTCCGTCACCATCTGATTGATTTTATCTTCACTTTTCAGTCGCTCCAGTGTTCCATTTACTGCAGCTAGCAGCTCGGTATTACCTTTACGAATCCCGATTGCCGCTTCTGCTTGCTCTTCGTCCGGAACAGCAGCAGCAAGTCCAATGATATCGTCCAGATAACCTGCAGCAACGGTATCTTCAACGATTGCCGCGTCAATGCGTTTTGTTTGCAGTTGAAGCACGATATCCGAGATTTTATCCAGCGCAGTAAGCTTCGCTCCTGGAATACTCTGTCCGATCGTTTCCTGAATGGAGCCTTTCTGAACGCCAATCTTCGCATTTTCAAGTTCTGCCATGGTTGGATATTTGTCTTTATCCACATTGCGAACCATAATCACTTGTTTTGATTTATAATAGGTGTCGGAAAAATCGATACTTTTCTTCCGCTCATCCGTCGGCGTCATACCTGAAATCACCAGATCAACACGCCCGCTCTGCAATGAAGGCAGAAGACCGTCAAAGCCCATATCCTCAATCACAAGCTCAGCGCCAAGATCTTTGGCAATCTCTTTGGCGATCTCAATATCGAAGCCCACAATTTCATCTTTGCCATTAATCACTTTATGGAATTCGTATGGTGCAAAATCGGCACTTGTACCGAGCACCAGTTTTTTACTGCTTGAATTATCTGTAGTTCCACTTGCAAGTGCCACAGGAACGGCAGTCGTCAGCAGAATAACAAAGGTCAACAGCATCATGGTGTAACGACTTATTAATTTCAACCTTTTTCTCTCCCCTTACAATACTTTGTATGCTTCTCTCATGTTGATGACTGAGTCATTATAAAGTACAATGCATGATTATGCAATGCATTTTGACATTACAAATCTTGACTTGTTTCTGAAAAAATAAAGCAAACATGATATAATCAATGAATTATTTTCATTTTTGCATAAGGAGTTTACTAATGACATCTAACAAATCACAGATACTGACGGTTATTGATCAATATGCTTCCCGTTTTAAAGCCATTTCATCATATATCGGTGCCAATCCCGAACTGGGAAATGAAGAGTTCCTTGCTTCTGCTCGTCTAAAAGAAGAACTGGTCTACCACGGTTTCACTGTAGAGGCTCCAATCCTTGGACTGGAGACAGCCTTTATCGGAACCTATTCAGCCGCCAAACCCGGCCCTACCATTGCTTTATTGTGTGAATATGACGCCTTGCCGGAGATCGGTCACGCTTGTGGTCACCATCTGATCTGTATGATGAGTCTTGGAGCTGCTGTTGGGCTGAAATCCATTCTGGATGAAGTAGGTGGAACCATTAAAGTGTTTGGTACCCCCGCTGAAGAGACACGTGGTGCCAAAGTACCGATGGCGGAAGCAGGTTTGTTCGATGACTGTGATGTCGCTCTCATGGCGCATCCGTATTATGCCTACGAAAAGTCCGGCAGCTCACTGGCTATTGATGCAGTGCAATTTGAATTCCATGGCCGATCTTCACATGCTGCTGCAAGTCCGCACGAAGGTATTAATGCTCTTGATGCCGTCATTCAAACGTTTAACGGAATCAACGCATTCCGGCAACAAGTGAAAAGCACCGTTCGGATTCATGGTGTGATCAACAACGGAGGTCAGGCAGCAAATATCATTCCTGACTATGCTTCTGCGCAATTTTATGTACGGGCAGCAACTCGCAAAGAACTGAATATCCTCACAGAACGTGTGATTCAGATCGCTGAAGGCTCTGCTTTGCAGACAGGATGCAAGCTCGTGACATCCAACTATGAAACGTCCTATGATGAGATGGTTACCAATGAAACATTCTCAGCTGCGTTTAGTCAGAATCTGATGGAACTTGGCATCCCGCAAGAAGAGATTGTAAGTGGTAATGATCATGGCTCCATGGACATCGGTAACGTTTCCCTGAAATGCCCTGCAATCCATCCCTACATTCGTGTTGTAGACGAGGTGCATACCCTGCACTCCATAGCCTTCCGTGACCTTGCATTACAGGAGAGCGCGCTGGATGGCATGATTCTGGGAGCAAAGGCACTTGCTACAACAGCCTATGACGTACTGAGCCAGCCAGAGCTGCTTCAAACCATCCGCACGGAGTTCGAGCAAGCTATTCGCTAAAATTCACTTTCAACATGTTATATAGGGGTGCCCTGAACAATCTTGAATTTCAAGTTGTTCAGGGCACCCTTTTTCTAAATTAGCAGTAAGTATAATCAGCACAAAGCTGGAAATGCTGTGAAAGAAACCTTTGAAAACGATGAAAATAATGCATTTTATTACAGTAAATATGATTCTTTGCTGGCTAACTTGGTTAAATATAACTATAAGTACGTGTTCTAAAGACCGGTTTTCAGTACCGAGAAGATGGGATGAAGCTAGAAATGGAGTAGCGGAGCGTAGTCAAAACTACGTGAGCAACGGACATTTCGGCTGAATTCCATATTCGATGCCAATGATGCCGATAGGCATCACTTGTAATCAAAAGCGGGCTTTTGAACAACCTTTATAACTTATCCTATATTCAGGAGGTGCTGTCATGCTGCTCGAAGCCATGTATCATGTTCCTCGTGACAAGTGGGCTTATGCCTATAATTCTTCTACCATACATCTGCGCGTACGAACCAAACGTAATGATGTGCAATACGTGACTGCACTGACCGGAGATAAGTACGATTGGAATGGAACGTACAAGGAAATTCAATTGGAGAAGGCTGCTTCAGATAACATGTTTGATTATTGGGAAGCTGCCGTCAAGCCACAATTTAAACGTCTCACTTATATATTTCGAATAACCGCTGGTTCGGAAGATGTTTTTCTTGCGGATAACGGAATTCATTATGAGGCCCCCTATCCAACCGGAGGATATTATGAGTTCTCGTATATACATGAAATCGATGTGTTTAAGGTACCCGAGTGGGCCAAAGAAGCCGTCTTTTATCAGATCATGACTGAACGGTTTGCTAATGGAGATCCCAAGCTGAATCCACAAGAAACCCATGACTGGGGTGGCAAACCGGAGTTGGACAATTATTTTGGAGGAGATCTGCAAGGTGTGCTGGATCATTTGTATGACCTAACTGAACTTGGCGTGAACGCCATTTACTTTACCCCGTTATTCCAGGCCAATTCCTACCACAAATACGACACGATTGACTATAAAAAAGTCGACCCCCATTTCGGTGATAATGCCCTGCTCAAACATTTGACAGAAGAATGTCATCGCCTGGGTATCCGAGTAATGCTGGATGCTGTGTTTAACCATTGCAGTGAAGACTTCCCTCCTTTTCAAGACGTGCTCCATAATGGAAAAAACTCAAAGTATGCCGGTTGGTTCCACATCAATGAATACCCGGTTCAGATAAAGGACGGTATACCTACCTACGATACATTTGGTTTCTATGGCAACATGCCCAAGTTTAATACAGCGAACCCTGAGGTTAAGGCTTACCTGCTCGATGTAGCAGAGTACTGGATTAAGGAAATCAAGCTGGACGGCTGGCGGCTGGATGTAGCGAATGAAGTGGACAACCATTTCTGGCGTGATTTTCGCAAGGTTGTGAAAGCAGCCAATCCCGAAGCCTATATTGTTGGTGAAGTATGGAGCGACTCCTTGACCTGGCTTATGGGAGATCAATTCGATTCGGTCATGAATTATCCATTTGCCGACAAAGTGCTTCAGTTCTTTTGTGGATCAATGGATGGTTATCATTTTGCCAACGAGATGGGTTCATTGATTATGCGATACCCACAACAAACGAATGAGGTCATCTTTAATATGCTGTGCAGCCATGATACCCCTCGCCTGCTCACCCGGTTAGGGGAAGACAAACGCCGATTAAAGTTGTCGGTTGTATTTCTTTTCACCTATATCGGAACACCTTGTATCTTCTACGGCGACGAAGTTGGGATTAGTGGTGATGCTGACCCGGATTGTCGAAAATGTATGGAATGGGACCCGGCCAAGCAAGACAGAGAACTTTATGATTTTTATCGTCTGATGATCGATTTACGCAAAAGCAATGAAGCGCTGCGCAAAGGACGCTTCCGTTTCCTCAAGGCTGATCATAATGATCCTTGTATCGTTTACGAACGTGTAGATGACAACCTCCACTTTACCGTATGGATGAACAATACACCTCAAGATCGAACGCTTTCTCATCCCATGGAAACAAAAGACTGGAAGGATGCATTAACTGAAGATCCTGTGTTTCCAACCGATGGAATGATGAATATTAAGCTTGACCCCTATGGGTACCGCATTTTGTACAGACAACTTGATCCGGCAACTATCCAACACAACTGAGGTTTAAATTCAGCAGTCATATAAAAGAAAAACACTTCCACCGTCTCAGATGATACTTCATTCTGAACTTTGGAAGTGTTTTGTTTATTTGATAAAAAAAAGCCACAGCATAATATGCTGCGACTTATTCAGAAGTCCATCAGTTTACAGGCTCAAGTGTGATCCGACGATAAATGTCCATATATTCTTCAGCTGAGACATTCCAGCTGTATTCTCCGCCCATTGCATTTTTCACAATTTTCTTCCAGTGTTCTGGCTGTTTGTAGATCTCCTCAGCACGCCGAATGGTATTCATCATGTCATGTGCATTAAAGCTTGTGAATGAGAAACCATTCCCTTCTCCAGTAAACTCATTGTATGCCTGCACAGTATCGTTCAGACCGCCTGTTTCCCTTACGAGAGGCACACTACCGTATCGCAGAGCCAGCAGCTGACTAATACCACAAGGTTCGAACCTCGATGGCATCAGGAAGATATCACTGCCTGCATAGAAACGGCGGGATAATCCATCGTTAAAGGTGATCTGGGCAGACATTTTGAGCGGATAACGATTAGCGGCTTCACGGAACCAGTGTTCATACATAGGCTCTCCTGTTCCCAGTACCGCGAATTGAATGTCATCATAGTACAGCAATTCATCAAGGATACGGCAGACCAGATCAAGCCCCTTAGAGTCCACGAGCCTTGTCACCATCACCATGAGTGGTACATCAGGACGAACAGGAAGTCCAAGTTCCTTTTGCAGCTCAATTTTGTTCTCCGTTTTCTTGGACAGACTTGTTCTGTATTTCACTGGAATTTTGGTGTCCGTTGCCGGGTTGTAACTCTTGGTATCAATTCCGTTCACAATCCCGCTGAAACGATCTCCAAGTGAACTGAGCAGTCCGTCCAGGCCGTATCCATAATAAGACGTTTGCACTTCCTGTGCGTATGTTGGGCTTACGGTTGTCACATGGTCAGCATACACAATTCCTGCTTTTAAGAAATTGACATTACCATAATATTCGGCTCCATCCACGGTGAAATATCGATCGTCCAGCTCAAGGATTTCACTGAATAACTCATGCGGGAATACCCCTTGGTACAACAAGTTATGTATGGTGAATACCGTACGAATATCACTGTAGAATGAATCGTGTCTGTAATGGGCTTCAAGCACCAAAGGAATCATTCCTGCATGCCAGTCATGACTGTGCAGCACGTCAGGTTTGAACTCAATCTGTGGCAACACTTCGAGAACCGCACGGTTGAAGAAGGCGAAACGCTCGCCATCATCCATATACCCGTACACTCCATCACGCCCAAAATAATACTCATTATCCACAAAATACACTGGAATTCCATCATGAACCAGCATTTCAATCCCACAATAGGGTCTGCGCCAGCCAAGAGGCACATCCGTTGTAATTACAGGCTGTAACGCGTCTTTATACTCATCGGGAATCCCCTTGTACTTAGGCATAATCACCCGCACATCTGCCCCGCTCTTCTTCAATGCAAACGGGAGAGCACCGATTACGTCAGCAAGGCCTCCTGTTTTGATAAATGGATGTACTTCAGCAGCAGCAAATAGAATATTCATGCCTTTGTCCTCCTCTTCGGTTTGAGCGTGTTGCTTTCATTTTTATTCTTCGTTTTTGAACTGACGGAAGTGATACTCGCAGGTGATTCATCCGTTTTCCGACGCGTGTTCTTTTTTAGAATCACGATGCTCAGCGGAGGCAAAACCAATTCGAGACTATGCGGATGCCCATGAAAAGGAATCTTTTCGGTAGGCAGTTGCATATCATTAGTAATGCCTGAACCGCCGTAAACGGAATGGTCACTGTTCAGTACTTCGGTATACATACCGGGACGCATGACACCAATCCGGTAACGCTCCCGCTTGACCGGCTGAAAGTTAATGAGCACAAGGAGTGTATCCGCAGGTTTTTTTCCTTTGCGTACGTATGAAATGACACTCTGGTCCTGATCATCCGGAGTGATCCATTCATAACCGTCCAAGGAATGATCAAGCTCCCACAAAGCTTTTTCACTCAAGTAAAGGTTAGACAGCTCACGCTCAAACTTATGCAAATTGCGGTGACTGTCATAATCCAGCAAGAACCAATCCAGTTGATCCTCATCTTTCCATTCGATGAACTGGCCAAAGTCTCCACCCATAAACAACAGCTTTTTCCCTGGGAAAGTCATAAAATAGCCCAGAAAAGCACGCATGCCGGCAAATTTCTGCTCATAGGTTCCTGGCATCTTGTCGAGGAGCGACTTTTTGCCATGAACAACCTCGTCATGTGACAGAGGTAGCACATAATTTTCAGCAAAGGAGTATACGACCGGGAAAGTCAGCAAATGATGTTTGGAAGGACGCTCATGAAAATCAGATTCCATGTAATCAAGCGTATCGTTCATCCAGCCCATGTTCCATTTGTAATTGAAACCCAGACCACCTTCATCTACAGGTAAAGTCACCATTGGCCATGCACTGGATTCTTCAGCCATCATCAATGCATAAGGGAAATACTTGAACACCGTCTCATTCAGCTGCTGCAAAAAGGCTACGGCTTCCTTGTTCTCAAGACCTCCTTCATCATTGGTACGATATTGTCCTGGCTGCTTCTCAAAGTCAAGCCGAAGCATACTCGTAACCGCATCAACACGGAGTCCGTCAAAATGATACATCTCCATCCAATATAACGCATTGGAGATCAGAAATGAACGAATCTCAGGTTTCGAGTAATCAAAGCTGAGTGTACCCCAACCCGGCTTCTCTGCTAACATCGGGTCTGCATACTCATACAAAGGCGTACCATCAAACATACGCAACCCATGAGCGTCTTTGGCAAAATGTGCAGGAACCCAATCCAGCAATACGCCAATTCCAGCCTGATGTAGTGTATCCACCAGGTACATCAGATCTTTTGGATGCCCATAACGACTGGTTGGCGCGTAAAAGCCTGTGTTTTGGTATCCCCACGAAAGGTCATAGGGATGCTCACTGAGGGGCATCATCTCAACATGTGTATATTTCATTTCTAATAAGTAAGGAATAAGCAAATCAGCTATCTCGCGATAACTATAGAGGCTTCCATCTTCTTTGCGCTTCCAGGTTCCAATGTGCATTTCGTAAATATGTAGAGGTTTGTTATACATGGCACGTTGTTTGCGTCTCCAGGCTCCATCATTCCATTTATACCCTTCGATTGAACTGGTGACAGAAGCTGTCTGAGGTCGAACCTCCGCTTGAAACGCATATGGGTCCGCTTTGAGCAATTCTGTACCATCTTCCGTTAGTATACGGAACTTGTATAAAGTTCCTTCACTGATTTCCGGAAAAAAACGACTCCAAAATCCTGATTCGGGTATCTTATATAAAGGTTCCTTTTCGCCTTTCCATTCATTGCGGTCCAGAGCCAGTCCTACTTCTGCGGCATTTGGTGCCCATACGGTAAAGCGATACCCCTGACGGCCATCGCAAGTCTCAGGTTGCGCGCCCAACATTCGATAACTGTGATGAAGGTTACCTTCATGAAATAAATAAATATGCTCCGGCAATAAGTCCGGGTGTGCTAACGGTTGAATGGCCAAGAGATCACCTTCTTCTCAAGAAAATAGATATAACAGTTACCATTACCCCATTCTAGCCAAGTTGAAAAGAAAAATGCGGTGGTTTAGAAAATGTTGTCTTTTTTCTGAATTTTTACAGTAACAATAGTTTCATTTGCTCTACTTTGCGTTAATGATGTACTACAATGCACAATATTTTGGGAGGGAAACGATTATGTTTAATAAAGATTGCATCGCTATGCTGTTGGCGGGAGGAGAAGGGAAGCGATTAGCCCCTTTAACCTCGAGTATCGCAAAACCCGCTGTACCGTTTGGCGGGCACTACCGGATCATCGATTTTCCTCTCAGTAACTGCGTAAACTCAGGGATCGATACTGTAGGAGTATTGACGCAGTACCAAGCGGAATCGTTACACGATCATATCGGTGGAGGAGAACCATGGGGACATGGCAACTCAAGTGAGGCAGGAATTTCCTTACTTCCATCTTATCATACAGGAAATGACGAATACTTGGGAACGGCGGATGCTATTTATAAAAATATCGACTATATTGATCAACAAAACCCCGAAAATGTTCTAATTTTGTCGGGTGACCATATTTATCATATGAATTATCGTGATATGTTGGAGGCTCATCAGGCTAATAACGCAGCAGCAACGATTTCAGTTATGGAAGTTCCATGGGACGAAGCACATCGCTTTGGGATTATGGCTGCCGATGCTGATCTGCGTGTAACGGAGTTTGCCGAGAAACCGGCTGAACCAAAAAGTAATCTGGCTTCAATGGGCATTTACATGTTCAAATGGGAGTATCTGAAGCGCCATCTTTTGGAAGATGCTGCTAATCCTGAGTCCAGCCATGACTTCGGTAAAGATGTTATTCCACAGATGTTGAATGAAAACAATCCCCTCTTTGTCTATAACTTTAATGGTTATTGGAAAGATGTAGGTACAGTTAAAAGTCTGTGGGATGCACATATGGATCTGCTCTATAACGATGAAGACTGGAGTCTTCAAAAAGAAAACTGGCCGATGTTTACTCGCGACTGGCGCTCCAAACCAAGTGCTTACAAAGCAAGAAATACAAAGATCGAACATGTTACTTCCATGATTCACGACTCTTGTGCAATCGAAGGTCGTTCAGAACGTTCCGTTATCTTCTGCGGCGCAGAAGTGGGTAAAGGCTCTGAAGTTAAAGACAGTGTCGTTATGCCTAACGCACGCATAGGCCGTGGGGTTCACATCGAACGCGCCATCATCGGTGAAGGTGCAATAATCAAGGACGGTGCAATCGTTAAAGGTACGGCAGATGAAATTGTGGTCGTTGGACCTAACGAGATCGTCTCTGCCAAACCGGCTGTCCGTACGCAACCTGTTCGTATGTTGAAAGAAGTATATGAGAAAAGTGGGCGCTTGCGCGCTGGTGAACTGTCTTCATAATGAAGTAAACATAATATGAAAAAGGCGAGCCTCAGATGGCTCGCCTTTTTTGGTGTTGATATGGATGTTATAAAGCGTACATGCTCGATCATCAGTTAGAAAAGTCTCTTATTTTATAAAACCTTAAGACTTTTCTAAATCCGATTTTGCCTCGCTTGCTGTTCGCTCATCTGTGACTTCAGCATCCCCAGATTGTGTTACAGATTCTTCTGGAACCATCTCCTCAGACACAGCTGGTAATGTAACCGTAACGGTTGTACCAGATCCAAGTTCACTCTGCATCGTGATCGTTCCCTCATGCAGTTCTACCAGTTCTTGCGTAATCGCAAGACCCAATCCCGTTCCCCCATTTTGATGATTTACCTGGAAGAAGCGGTCCCGTACTTTAATTAGGTGTTCTTCACTAATTCCGATACCGGTGTCCTGAACAGCTACAATGATCTGACCATTCTCCTCTTTGACGGACAAGAAGATCCAGGAATTCTCATGTGAAAATTTGATCGCATTATCCACAACGTTTAAGAAGACTTGTTTTAGTCTATTGCCGTCTCCATGGACATTATAAGCACGAGTCTCGTCCGTTTCCAACTTGAGATGGACCTGTTTTTGTTCCGCTTTGGCCCAGACATTCAACATCGTTTCCTGTACAATTTCACGAATGTTGACCGTTCCTTTGACCAGCTTCATCTGATTCTGCTGCAATTTGGAGAAATCCAGCATCTCTTCAACAAGTCCAATCAGTCGTTCGGTTTCCTTGGAAATGATACCCATACCGATACGGGTTTCTTCCGGATCATAACCGCCTGAATCCAGTGTCTCGCTCCATCCCTTAATACTGGTCAGAGGTGTTCTTAATTCATGTGAGATCGAAGAGATAAAATCATCTTTGATCTGATTACTGCGCACAATCTCATGTGCCATGAAGTTAAGTGTTGATGCCAATTCGCCCAGTTCGTGCTTATAATTCCCCTTAACCCTGACATCCAGCCGTCCTCTGGCCATTTGGGCAGATACTGCCGTGATGTTGTTGATTGGACGTACAATGGAATTTGCCATACCAATACTGATGATCAACACTATAGCAAGCACGCCAACACCGACCGCAGCGGCGAGTAGTCCCATATTCAACAGCTTTGAATTCACATCTTCGAGTGAAGTCAGATATCGAATAACATAAGTATTTTCGCCGCCCAGATCAAACTTGTGTGAAACGGCCATGACGGATTCTCCAGTACCTGGTTGTCTTCCAATCCAGCGTCCCATATCCCCATTCAGAGCCTGCATAATATCACTGGTTTGCAGCACAGCACGGTCAGATTCAAAAGCAGTCGAACTCGCCAATACGCGCCCGTTCAGATCCAAAATTTCCAATTCAGTATTGGACAATGCCAAGTTCACAAGAAGTCTGGACAGATTATTGCCATCCTCCGTATTATTTTCACGGGCAATCGGCTCGAAAAAGTCCTTTGAATTAGAAATGTGGGTACTGATCGTATTGTAGATACTTTCATAATAATACCTTTGTACTGCCAACATAAATACGAATTCGACCAACAGCAGAGCGAGAAAAACTACAAAGAAATAATGTAGTACGATCTGCCGAGTAATGCCTTTTTTAATCATTGCTCCCGGCCCTTCCATTTGTACCCGTGACCCCAAACTGTCTGCAGGTATTCGGGCTCGGAAGGATTGTTCTCAATTTTTTGACGCAAACGACGAATGTTGACATCCACAATTTTGGGATCACCCATGTACTCTTTTCCCCATACGTGATCTAACAACACATCGCGGCTAAGCGGTGTATTTTCTTTTTCCAGGAAAAACTGAATCAGGGAAAATTCCGTTGGAGTCAACTCAATGGCTTCATTCTGTTTCTTGAATTGCTTCGAGATCAGATCCAGTGAAAATGGCCCAGACTGGAACGTAACCTTCGCCGCAGTTTCCCGATGCACGTTCACACGGCGTAACAATGACTGAATACGTGCAATCAACTCTGTTGGGCTGAAAGGCTTGCTAACGTGATCATCTGCACCAACGGAGAGTGCGTACACTTTATCCTGTTCCTGAACTTTCGCGGTCAAAAAGATAATGCCCAGACGTTCATTGGTTTCACGGATCCGTCGACACACCTCGAATCCATCAATACCTGGTACCATAACATCCAGCAGAGCCAGATCAATATCCGGTACCGTCTGTAGTATGCGAAGCGCTTCATGACCGTCACCCGCTTCAAGCACTTCGAATCCGTTTCTCTTTAAATTAATCACTATAAAACTGCGGATGGATTCTTCATCCTCAAGAATAAGTACTTTACTCATTAAGTTCTCCCTTTCTATTCAGCTGGGAAGTATTGCTCAGTGCATCTTTACCCGCCTCTGATTGTGCTACTCGTGAAGCAATAACCCGATCTTTGGTACGCGTAATTTCCTTCCAGCTTTTACCCTTCTCCTGTTCCCACTTGGAAAGGGTGAAATATTTGATCTCTGCCACGGTTTCGTCCGTATCAATCATTTTAAATCGAATATATTTTTCCTTCTCCGATTTGGTGTCAATAGTGATCTTACCGTACCACTCTGGTTTGAGATTTAGGTGAAATAAATCAGCATCATCCCGGAATTGGAATGAGACAAATTTCTTACTGTCTTTGCCATCCCACTGATAATAGGTGTAAAACCACAACCGAGAGTCAAATACGTAATGCTCCCAACCTTTTGGAGTCTCTTTAAGTCCAAACTCAATAATACCATCATTATCAACATCACCGCTTAAAATTTTGTCATCTCTATACGTTTGATCCGGTGATTTGAAAGCATTGACTAACTTGTTATCTTTAACATACATAATTTGCGAGAAGGAACTCCGATCATCCAGCTCGGCATCCAGTACAATGCCCATCTGTCCTTTGGCGATCTCTCCGCCCAGAGCATTATAAACTTCTTTAACGGTATAATCGGTCTGCACCCGATCAACTTCCTTGAAGCTGCCATCTTCGTACTGGTATAACGCAATCGTTGCAAAGCCGCTGTTGTTCAGCGAAATGATAACAAAATCACTCTTACCATCTCCGCTCAAATCCAGCGTGTTCCCCTGCGCATCATCAATGATATATTGATTATACGGAACTCCACCCAATACCTGCTCCAGTGCCCCGCCCTTGTAGGAATATGCAGTCAGGGCTTTCTGCTCCTGCAGACTTACACCAAGAATAATATCCGGATTTCCGTCATTCGTAATATCCAATACTTTAAAGGATTGCAGCTCATTTCCCGGCACATCAAATGTAAGCTTTTTAACCCATGTGCCTCCCTGCTCTTCCAAAATCATGCCATGGATTCGCACATTCTCATTTGGCGTCTCATAAAAAACAATCGCTTCCCGAGTTCCATCCCCGTTCAGGTCTTCCACCCGAATCATGCTGGTATTATTCATATCCTTGGGACGAATCAACGTGCTCTCTGGCGGCAGTTTAACCTGAACCACGTTGTACAGTTTCTCCTTATCGGTGGACATCATTGGTTTTCTCATCAAACCCTTGGGGTCACTTATGACTGTGCATCCGCTTAGAACAGAACCAAGCATAATCGCCATAGTTCCTGCTGCTACAAAGCGTCCCCACCGTGAATTAAACAATCTCATCACTCTTTTCAATAGTTTAAATCTGGTTTTTTTCTTGCTGTGTAAGTCTTCGTCCACGAATATCAAAAGCAATCTTGCCTTCTGCCAATCCCCAGATCCGTGTGGCATGTTTCTCGGCAAGTTCAATAGGCAATACTGCAATGACAGTTGCGCGTTCTTCTTCACATAATTTGCGCAGCGTTTCCAGCACCGAATCTGCTGTGTGAGGGTCAAGACCAATCACTGGTTCATCAGCCAAAACCACTTTGGCACCATGAGCAAGTGCTCTTGCAATAGCAACACGCTGCTTCTCGCCACCGCTGAGCTTCTCTGCTATTTGATGTGCTTTATCAAGTAATCCCAATCCTTCGAGATAATCCATCGCACCCATATAATCATCGGAACGTACCATACCGGTTATCATTCTCCATACGGGAGTCTGACCCGATCGTCCGATTAATACATTTTTAAGAGCCGTACGTCTGGGAAATAATTCTGGATTCTGTTCCAAGTATGCCCATTCCCGTTTAATTTTCCGTTTTCCGGACCAGCCTTCTTTCAAAATCTCGGCACCATCCACCGTAAACCGGCCGGAATCCCATTTTTCCATCATGGCCAAACATTTAAGCAACATGCTTTTACCGCTACCGCTTGAGCCAACTACAGCTATCATTTCACCCTGTTGCATATCAAATCGAATATCCCGTAGAACAGGAACGCGGTCCACGCCAACGGATTTACTCAAGTTCTCTACTCTGATCATCGCGATGTCTCCTCTTGTCCATGTTTTTCCCTACCACTAGTGTACTCGGAAATGGACATCAATTTCCATGCGAACACCAGCTTCTATTTTAACACAGATTCGAACTCAGGTTTACGACGAAATAATATACCTGCCACGCCGAAAAGAAGGTACAGGATTCCGAGCAAGGTGAACATGCTTCCGGGTGAAATCCAGTTGATCATCTGACCACCCAGATTCGGTCCAATAATACTTCCAATCGTGAAATGGAAGGATGCCACAACGTTGGCTGCAGGCAGCAACACTTTAGGCAAAATGTCTGCGGCATAGGCCAGGCCCAGTGAGAAAAAGGAACCGACCAGGCCACCTGCGATGGTTAACAATACAAGCGTCCACCAGAAATGTGTACCTGAGACTGGAACCAGCATGAAGATTATTCCCCCGCTGATACCCGCAAACATCAATATCTTCTTACGCCCATACCGGTCACTCAACATTCCGAGAGGCAATTGAAGGAACAAACCTCCAATCCCGATAAAAGGAAGCAACGACGAAATCTGATTGGTATCGAATCCAATCCGCAGCCCATACACAGGGAAGTTACTATTCATACCTGCTTCCATATATCCGTATAAGAGTGCTGGTAAAAGTGCATACCAGGCCCATGCCAGACTACGACGGAAGCGACGTTCCGGCAGTTGGCCATGCTCTGCTTTTTCCGGTTTTGTATCCGGAAGCTTCATTAATACCAGCATAAGCACTGCTGCAATACAGATGAACAAGACCCAGAAAGGGACAGCATCACCGAAACCAAGCAGCTTGATTCCCAGCGGTCCAATACTGAATCCCAGCCCGTAGGACATGCCATATAGTGATATGTAGCGTCCACGTTTTTCAGGTGCGGTTACAAGCAGTACCCAGAGCTGGGCCGCATAATGAAGTGCACTGTCTCCTATTCCAACGATTAGACGCAAAATGAACCATATTTTAATATCTGGTAAATACGGAAATAGTATTAAAGGGACCATGACTAATATCAGGCCACCTACAATCAGCTTTTTGAACCCGAATGCACCCAGTAGTCGCTCCGCAACGAGAGTCATGCCAAAAGAGCCAATGTACAACGCGGCGGCGTTTAATCCGTTTAAACCTGGTGAAACCCCTTTTTGCTCCAAAAAAATCGAAAGCACAGGCAGCAAAAGCCCCTGACTTATTCCCGCCACCACAATAACCGCAATCAAAATGAGATAGTTGGCTGTCGAGTGTGATAGTTTGAGGCGAGTAATCAATGACACGAATTCATTCCTCCTGCGAGCACACAAAGAAAAATCGCCATCGCTGACGACTTTTGTATGTTATACATATGGTTTTAAACTGCTATTTAAAGATCGGGGCTTTGCCCCGGACTTGAACATTATAGTGGACAACGCCCTGCAAAACAAGCCATAATAGAGGTTGTTCAAAAAGTTCACTTTTGATTACGAATCATGCCTAGTGGCATCATCAGCTTCGAAGATGAAAACCAGACTTTTTGAACACGCACTAATCGTACTTAAGTCGCTGCGTACATTTAGATGTGACGGGAGGATTCTGCAACATTATGGCTTATCATGTGAAAATTGATGTTTCACCGATATATGAAATGCTTAACAGCTTTCTGGTTTATGTCACGAAAAAATGGATTCAGCATCTGGATATTGGTCCTGAATGGATCGTTGAAGTGGAAGGCAAACTAAGTTCCAATGTACGAGCTGCGCTCGCACCTGCTGCCACTTGGCCTTTTGATGATTTTGATGTTTTGTTTGCATGGGCAGCATATCAAAATGATACATCGGAGAATCGTGATTTCCTGGACATGCTTGCCGGAACGACAGCGGAAGACCTGTTTGCGCGTGTGTCTCCTCTTCTGCCCGCTCTTTCAATAGAAGAATCTACGCGCATTCGGAACAGTTATGTCCCATTATTGCGACTATGGGATGAACACTACTGTCAGAATATGAGCGAAGATCAGCGTGTTTGGCTGGAAGAAGATGCCGAAGAAAAACGCATTTTGCTTGATAAAATGGGCCCAGAACTGCTTATTGAATATGCTACAGCGGGCGTTCTTGTTGAACCGATGCCTGGACTGAACGAAGTCATCCTGTTTCCAACGGTACACAATCGCCCTATTAATATGTACTGCTTCTATGAGGGTATGATGATCATGCAGTATCCCGTAGATGCACCAGAAGAGAACGAAGACCAGCCGCCAACATGTCTTTTACGTTTCACCCATGCACTGGCTGATCCCGAAAGACTTCGCCTGCTTCGTTACGTTTCGGATGAACCCAAATCCCTTGCTGAGATGTGTGAAGAATTGGGTAAAGACGAAGACACCGTCAAAGATCAGGTAATGGCGCTACGCATCGCAGGTCTGCTACGGACCCATCTGCTTGGAAGTAACCGTAAAGAGAAATACAGTATTCGGCCGGATGGCGTATCTGAATTGAATATGTTCCTGGAATCCTACATTCGCATTTAATTTAGTTGAACCATTGTGGAGTTACTGGCTACAAGGAGTGAGTTAGATCATGAAAATAATGAAACAACATATTTTATTTGACCTTGATGATACACTCGTATATTGCAACAAGTACTTCAACCTGATTTTGGGTGAATTCTTTGAGAATATGCAAGAGTGGTTTGATGGACATTCTTTGACAACGCAAGAGATTCGCGAAAAACAGCTGGAGATCGATGTAACCGGAGTGAACAAGCTTGGTTTTGCAAGTCATCATTTCCCGCAATCTCTGATTGATACCTATCGTTATTTTTCCGGCAAGTTCGCCAGGTTAACCTCTCCCAGAGAAGAGTCTTATCTGAGCAAGTTGGGTATGAGTGTGTACGATCAGGAGGTTGAACCCTATCCTCATATGGTTGAAACGCTTGAGAACCTCAAAGGTGCTGGACATTCCCTCTACTTATATACCGGCGGCGAAACCGTGATACAGCAACGTAAGATTGATCAGATGAAACTCTCGGCTTATTTTGATGATCGGATCTATATCCGACAACACAAAAACGTCGAGGCACTGGAAGGCATTCTGTCTAATGGTCCGTTTGATCGTCGTGCAACATGGATGATTGGCAACTCACTGCGGACAGATATTATGCCCGCGGTAAAAGCCGGAATTCACAGCATCTACATCAAACAACCGAATGAATGGCAATACAACATCGTAGAACTTCAGCCTAATCCGGAAACGTCGATGTATACCATCACTGCACTGGAAGAGGTACCAAAAGTAATACACGAAAATATACAACAGCAGCAACAGAAAAGGACCCTTGGATAAGGGTCCTTTTACTTTATGATGAATAAGATCAAGCATCCTGTTTCTCACCAGATAACTTGCCTGTTACCACGTCTTGCAAAATAATACGTGCCTTCACCGTACTCCCGTCTTTTCGTTTGAAAGACAGAACTTGAGTACTCCCCTTCTCAATCAATGATTTTAACATCGTACTGGTGATTTTTTTGCCCGCATACTCTTTCCAGACCACAAATGAACAGCCTTCCTTGAAACGTGAGCATCCATAACCCTTCTTGCCCTCTATGATCTGGCCTGTACAGCCGGGGGAAGGACAGGGTGCCAGTAACTCTCTCACTCCAGATGAGCTCGCAGTTGAAGATGGCGTCTTGGTGGTCGTGCTTTTCCCACTGCCAGCTCTCGATGAAGATGCCGAAGTCTGACGGGACGTTTTTACAGCCGAACTGCCACTGGATGCCTTGGCAGATGTCCTTGTATTCCCTGCTTGGGTTCTGGCTCCCTTGCCTTTCCCCCTGCCTGCCCGTGAGTCTTCTCCAAAAGCATCTGCCGGCGCCGGAGCTTGCACACGTACTTTCTCAATGATGGACAACGTGAATTTCTTAACGTTCTCCATGAACTTGTCCTGCCCCGCCTCACCTTTGGAAATCTGATATAACCTTCTTTCCCATTGCCCGGTCATCTCAGGTGAGGTTAACAGATCTACACCCGCGCGACGAATCAACTCAATAGCCGTTCTGCCTTTGAGCGTTAACTGCATTTTTTTTCCCTGTAGCGTAATGTAACCTACGTTTTTGAGGCGCTCAATCGTAGCAGCACGTGTAGCCGGAGTACCCAAACCACTGTCTTTCATCGCATCTCGCAGCTCTTCATTCTCGATCTGCTTGCCTGCACTTTCCATCGCTTTGAGCAATGTTCCCTCGGTATAACTTTTGGGAGGCTGAGTCGCCTTCTCTTTGAACTCACTTTTCGTACATTGAACAGGCAATTCAGGTTGTACACTAAAAGCCTTGTCCGTCCACTCTTCAGCTTCCTCTTCCTCATTGCCGTTTTTCTTGCTCTTCTTCTTGCCTGCACCGCCCTGTTCCTGATCTCCAGAACCGAGAACCACTTTCCATCCGAGGGACAGCAGCTCTTTGACAGATGTCTTAAACTGATGTTTCTCCACTTCGGTGAGCACGGTATGTTGCTTATACTCCGCCGGAGGATAAAAGTGAGACAAGAAACGTCTTACAATCAAATCATAGATGTTCTGCTCATCCTTGGATAAGGTACCTGGTCGCTTTAATGTAGGTAAGATCGCATGGTGATCCTCAACCCTGCTCGGATTACATACCCCTTTATTATTCTTATGAACAAGCTCCGGCTTGGCCCCTTGCGCAAGCTCACTATAGGTACCATTTTTAAGCAGGTTTAGCGTTTTGTGCATACCTTCAATATTCTGTTCAGTAACATAGTTGGAGTTTGTCCGCGGATACGAAATTACCTTGTGTTTTTCATACAAGGCCTGTGCGATATCCAGTGTTTTTTTGGCACCATATCCGAACTTGGCATTGGCTTCACGCTGTAAAAGGGTCAGGTCATACAAACGATACGGATACTCTTTCGTCTGCTTCGCTTCGTATTTGGTAATCTGCCCTGTCTTGCCCTTCACACTGGCTGCAATGGCCTCTGCTGCCTCCGCATCGGTCAACTTATCTCCCTGACGCAGTCCTCGGTACTCGACACCTTCCTGCCGAAACCAGGCGGCTACTTCATAAAAGGTCTGTGACTGGAACGCTTCAATCTCTATTTCCCGATCGTAGATTAGCGCGAGTACCGGCGTCTGCACACGGCCTACAGACAACAATGCATTATGGCGGGTTGTAAACGCCCGTGAGGCATTCATGCCGATCAGCCAATCGGCTTCACTTCTGGCGCGAGCAGCATGGGTCAGATTTTCAAATTCAGAGGCATCCTTCAGACCATCAAAACCACGTCTAATGCTCTCTGCCGTCAAATCCGATATCCATAATCGCTTTACAGGCTGACGCAGCTTCAATTGCTGTTGTATGAGGGCGAAGATGTACTGCCCTTCTCTCCCTGCATCACAAGCATTAACGATCGCTGAAGCCCGTTTCGCCAGTTCTCCAATCATTTTAAGCTGATCTTTTGTCCTCGGATTGGGTACAATCTTGAACTGATCGGGTATGATCGGCAGGTCCGCTATATTCCAGCGCTTGTACTTCGTATCATAGGCATCCGGTTCAGCCAGTCCAAGCAAATGCCCTATCGCCCAAGTGATGATGTAATGCTCACCCTCCAGATACGTGCGATTGTTCTTGGCCTTTGGTTCTATGACGGCGGCAATGGTTCGACCCATGTCGGGTTTTTCCGCTATAACCAGTGTCTTCATCCGTCCATCTCTCCTCCTTCACCGTCCGCATGACGGCAAAAAGGGGCATTCCGCCGACGGAAGCCCCTTGCTTCTGAAACTCATTATATCAGATTTTGGATTCGGGAGCACCTTCCCGAAATGAATTATCCTGCTGCCTGTTCCTTTAATACATGTTTTTGTCTGCACTCTTTGCATACACCCTGGAAATCCAGACGATGATCCGTAACAGCAAAGCCATACTGACGCTCGATTTGTTGTTCCAAACGAAGCAGCCCATCTTCCATAATCTCTTCCACTTTACCACATTCGGTACAGATCAAATGATGGTGGTGATGGGAACCGTCTGTACTTCGCAGATCAAAGCGTGCAGCGCCGTCACCAAAGTTAATTTTTTCAACGACCTGAAGGTCACTCAGCAGTTCGAGAGTGCGGTATACGGTAGCCAATCCAATCTCAGGGAACTGCTCCTTAACCAGGAGAAATACTTCCTCTGCGCTAAAATGATCCTTTTCATGTTCAAGTAATACACGTACAGTAACTTCCCGTTGTTGTGTTAACTTATATCCTTTTTCAACCAATTGATTTTTAATGTGAAAGATCTGTTCTGAAATGGACTTGTCCCGGTTACTTGCCATAGCAGGTCGCACCTCCGATTTATATTCATTGAAATTTACTTTTATCGTACGGATTCATGGTTTCAGTTAATCCTTATTTATAATTATTATAATATAATAATAAATCTTTATCACTTAAAAAGCAATGATATTGCTCACACTTACATGAAATATGTAGTCAAATTGGTTAAAATAACAGCAAACAACCCTCGCTGATCGCGAAGGTTGTCGTTTATATCTTGTTCTATACTTTTACACCAGAACCGAAGCACCCATCAAGTATTTGTCCACTTCACGAGCAGCCTCACGACCTTCATTAATTGCCCATACAACCAAGCTTTGACCACGACGCATGTCACCTGCTGCAAATACTTTATCCACATTGGTGTTGTATTTGCCGTAACGTGCCTTAACATTTGTGCGACGATCTGTTGCAAGTCCCAGTTGCTCTACCAACGTTTGTTCCGGTCCATCAAAACCAATGGCAATCATGGCCATCTGAGCCGGGAATACACGCTCTGTACCTGGAATCGGCTGATAAATCTTGCGACCAGTCTCATCCACAATACGCTCGATCTGTACGGTATGCAATTCTTTGAGGTTCCCCTCATCGTCTCCGACAAATTTTGTTGTCATGATGGAGAATTCACGCGGATCTTGACCAAACAACGCTTTGGCTTCCTCTTGCGCATAATCAAGTGTGTATACGTTCGGGAATTGCGGCCAAGGGTTGTTAATACGATCACGTTCCATAGGCGCTTGTGTATGCGTACCGAATTGAGTAATCGTACGACAACCATGACGCAGCGATGTAGCTACACAGTCAGATCCTGTATCACCGCCACCAATGACGATGATATCTTTATCCTTAGCGGACAGATATTGACCATCTTCCAGATTGGAATCCAGATAACTCTTAATGCTACCATTCAGGAAATCCATGGCGTAATGAACGCCTTTCAAGTCACTGCCTTCAATATTGAATTCACGCGGCTTCGTTGCACCACCACACAATACAACAGCATCATAATCATCTACGAGTTGTTGTGCTGCAATATCCTTACCGATCTCGGTATTCGTGATGAATTGAACGCCTTCTGCTTCAAGCAGATCAACACGACGTTGAACTACCTTTTTATCCAATTTCATCGTTGGGATACCGTACATCAACAATCCACCGACACGGTCCGAACGCTCATATACGGTTACCGAGTGGCCTGCTTTATTCAACTGAGCCGCAGTAGCCAATCCCGCTGGACCTGAACCTACCACAGCTACACGTTTACCCGTACGTTTTTCAGGAGGTTGGGGAACTACCCATCCTTCTTCGAAACCTTTTTCAATAATTGCTTCTTCAATCGTTTTGATGGTTACAGGCTGACCGATTAAGCCAACTGTACAAGAACCTTCGCAAGGAGCTGGACAGACGCGACCTGTAAACTCTGGGAAATTATTCGTTTTGTGAAGGCGCTCAAGTGCTTCTCTCCACAGTCCGCGATATACAAGATTATTCCATTCTGGAATCAGGTTATGCACGGGGCAACCTGACGTGCCGCCAATCATATCTATACCTGTATGGCAATACGGGGTACCACAATCCATGCATCGTGCACCTTGTGTTCTGAGCTCTTCTTCAGCCATATGTTTATGAAACTCTTCCCAATCCTTAATCCGCTCCGCTGGCTCACGATCTGCTGGCAGTTGACGTTTGTATTCCATAAATCCAGTAGGTGTAGACATCTTACGTTTTCCCCCATCCGTTCTTGTCTTAATCCCTTCATGTGCATGGTTCTATATGAAATGGATTACTCATTACTTGAGTTTTTGTCTATTGTATCACAAAATCTTCTCGAAGATATTTCAATTATAGTAGCATTTACTGTACTGAATATTAAATGGATTATCCGCATAATTATTTGTATTTTATACATCATATCTTTCAAGTCTACCCATGGTCAATACCCTTATTTTGGTGTTAAATGTGGTTTTGAACTGCGAAATCTGGTGTGTGTTGAAGAAATAAAAGGTCGAAACGTTAAGTGAATGTTAGATAATTTGTCATGAAATCCAGCATATTCTGCTATAAATCGTTCTTAATTTCGAATATCAGACTTGTTTTAGGGCTTCACAACGTTAAAACCTCAAAACTTTTACACTTTTTTACTGTTTAATGCTTGCCCACATGTATATTATACATAAATACCAATTACTCATGTTATATTTATGTTATATGTATCCCAATCTAAACAAGTGACTCATTTTTTTATATAAAAAAAGACGCTGTTCACGAATATTTCGCAATCAGCGTCTCTTATCATACAAATACGACCGAAGTCAGGAATTTCTTATGCCATATTTACCGTTTACGTTCATAAAATTCGAATGTATACGCATGAACATTTTTTTCATCCTGTTCGCCTTCAATCTGTTCAATCAGTTGCCATTCGGACCAATCCACTTCGGGGAAAAACGTATCTCCTTCAAAATTCTCATGAATTTTGGTCACCACTAGACGATCTGCAAGTGGCAAAAATTCGCGATACACTTGGGAACCCCCAATTACACACAGTTCCTCACCTTTGGTTACACTCAGACCCTCTTCAATCGTATGTACGATTTCAGCTTGTTTCACCTTGTAGTTCAGATCTCTAGTCACCACAATATTACGGCGCTGAGGAAGCGGCTTACCACCAAAGGATTCCCACGTATTACGTCCCATGATAATCGTTTTATTTAACGTACGTTGTTTGAAAAAGGCCATATCCTTGGGTAAACGCCATGGAATCGAATTGTTTAATCCGATCACACCGTTCTCCCCCATTGCCCATACTAGTTCAATACTCAAGGGTAATCCACTCCTTCAATCCAAGTCTCTTATCGAGATTGAACACATAATTAGACTGCAATTGGAGCTTTAATGCCCGGATGATGCTGGTAGTTCTCAAACTCAAAATCTTCAAACTTATAATCAAAAATAGAATCCGGCTTACGCTTGATTACCAGCTTAGGTAAAGCATAAGGTTCACGCTCCAGCTGAGTTTTAACCTGATCAACATGGTTAGAGTAGATGTGAACATCCCCTCCAGACCAAATGAAGTCACCCACCTCAAGATTACATTGCTGAGCGATCATATGAGTTAAGAGCGCATAACTCGCGATGTTAAACGGTAACCCGAGGAACGTATCCACGGAACGCATCGTAAGCATACATGATAATTTACCCTCTGCAACGTAAAACTGAAACGCAAAATGACAAGGTGGAAGCTTCATATTATTAATCTCAGCCACATTCCATGCGCTGACAAGGTGACGACGTGAATCCGGATTATTTTTGATCGAATCAATAACTGCGGCGATCTGATCAATTTTTTCTCCGTTTGGTGCTTCCCATGTGCGCCACTGCGAGCCATATACCGGTCCAAGATCTCCATTTTCGTCCGCCCAGTCGTCCCAGATCTTCACACCGTTTTCTTTCAGATAAGATATATTGGTATCGCCACTCAAAAACCACAACAGTTCATGAATAACCGATTTGAGATGAATTCGTTTCGTTGTTACCAGCGGAAATCCTTCGGACAGATCATAACGGAGCTGTCTGCCAAATACAGATTGTGTTCCTGTTCCTGTACGGTCTCCTTTATGCACGCCGTTGTTCAGAATATCCTGTAATAAATCGAGATAGTTTTTCATGTTGATATCCCCTCACTAAAGAATATTTACACTTACCACTCCGATGACAGAACAACCTTCCGATCGCTGTTATCCCCAGATTTTTTTGATTTCCTTTTCCAAAGGTAAAATCCGGGGATAAAGGCGAAGCGTATGCTTCCGATGCAGCTTTCCTTCAGAAAGCTTTTAGCTCCGCTTCTTCAGGTTCTTTCTGTCCTCTACGTTCTCGTGTAAAAGATTAGTTTAACTTAAATACTAAATACATAGACCGTGATTGGCTTGGAGCCACATCATGACTGATCATTACTACAGTGTACCACAATTGAGTTGTTGGATAAAATCAATTCACTAAAACTTATGAGCGTGTAACTTTTCATCATGTCACATACACGAGCATCTTAATTTCTCGGCTCTTGCTCAGAAAAAAGAGACGAATAACGCGTTAACGTCATTCGTCTCTTCTGATATACGTATAATGCCGGACGGATCCGAAGCTTAGAGAATCTTAACGGGAGATGATGTGGATCGGGTGACCCATAACCAATTCCGCAGCTTCCATCACGATTTCGCCCAAAGTTGGGTGAGCGTGAATTGTGAGAGCCAGATCTTCCAAAGTTGCGCCCATCTCAATTGCCAAACCAAGCTCAGCAATCAAGTTGGAAGCTTCCAGACCTACGATTTGGCAACCCAATACAAGGCCGCTTTCTTCGTCAGCTACGATTTTCACGAAGCCTTCAGCGTGGTTCAAAGATACAGCACGGCCGTTACCCGCATAAGGGAACTTGCCTGCTTTTACTTTGTAACCTTTTTCTTTAGCTTCTTTTTCAGTGTAACCTACGCTGGAACACTCTGGATCTGTGAACACAACAGCTGGCATACATTTGTAGTCAACTACAGATGGTTGTCCTGCGATTGCTTCAGCAGCCACTTTACCTTCATAAGAAGCTTTGTGTGCCAGAGCCAAGCCAGATACGATGTCACCGATAGCGAAGATGTGCGGAATGCTTGTGCGACCTTGGTGGTCAACTTTAACGAAGCCACGCTCGTCAACGTCAACACCAATCATGTCAAGACCAAGTTCTCCATCCGTGTTTGGACGACGTCCAACAGTTACCAGCAGGTAATCTGCAGTTACTTCTTTGGACTCACCATTTACAGAGTACTTAACAGTTACATCTTTGTCCGTTTGCTCAGCACTTTCAGCTTTTGCACCCGTTACGATTTCGATGCCTGTTTTCTTCATGTTTTTAGCCACAAGGCTAGTCATGTCTTTATCGAAACCTGGCAGTACTGTATCCAAACCTTCGATGATTGTTACTTTTGCACCGAATTTGGAGTACATTTGACCAAGCTCAGCACCGATATATCCGCCACCGATAACGATCATGCTTTTTGGTACTTCAGGCAAGTTCAGAGCTTCTGTCGAAGACAGAATGCGTCCGCCAAACGGGAAAGGTTTCAGTTCGATTGGACGGGAACCTGTTGCAATAATTGCATTTTTAAATTTGTAACGCGGAGACTCGTGGTCATTGAATACACGAGCTTCGTTTTCGTTGATGAACATGCACTCACCGTTGAAAACTTCAACTTTGTTGCCTTTAAGCAAACCAGCTACGCCGCCAGTCATTTTCTTAACAACGCCGTTTTTGAACTCTTGAGTTTTGCTGAAGTCCACTTTTACGTTCTCAGCAGAGATACCAAAAGCTTCACCGTGAAGTGCAGACTCATATTGGTGTGCAGCAGAGATCAGGGCTTTGGATGGAATACATCCACGGTTCAAACAAACACCGCCCAGTTCGGATTTGTCTACGATCAATACGCTTTGGCCCAGTTGAGCAGCGCGGATGGCAGCTACATAGCCGCCAGGACCCGCACCAATTACTAATGTGTCGATATTGAGAGAAGCGTCGCCTACTACCATATCTTACACCTCCATAACAAGCAGCTCAGGGTTAGCGAGCAGCTGTTTAATGTAATTCATAAAGTTTTGTGCTGTTGCGCCATCGATGATACGGTGGTCAAAGCTCAGGGAAAGAGCCATTACAGGTGCTGCAACTACTTCGCCGTTTTTGATCACTGCTTTTTCGCTGATGCGTCCTGTTCCGAGAATAGCAACTTCAGGGAAGTTGATGATTGGAGTGAAGAACATACCGCCAGCAGAACCGATGTTACTGATGGAGATTGTACTTCCTCTCATTTCATTCGCGCTCAATTTGCCCTCACGACCACGAGCAGCCAGATCACGGATAGAATCAGCAATCATCCAGATGGATTTACGATCAGCATCTTTGATAACAGGAACGATCAAGCCGTTGTCTGTATCTGTAGCGATACCGATGTTGTAGTATTTTTTGTAAACAATTTCGTTAGCTTCTTCATCAATCATAGCGTTCAGAGCCGGGAATTGGCGGGAAGCCGCAACCAGTGCTTTAACGATGAATGGCAGATAAGTAACTTTTGTTCCTTTTTTCTCTGCAATTGGTTTCATGCGAGTACGGAAAGCAACCAATTCAGTTACGTCCACTTCGTCCATGATTGTAACGTGAGGTGCTGTGTAAGCCGATTTAACCATTGCATTAGAGATCGCTTTACGGATACCTTTGAATGGTACGCGCTCTTCTTCAAGGTATTGATCAGCTGCTGCTGCTGGTGCTGCGGATTTTTTCTCTTCTTGAGCCGGAGCTTCGGAAGATGCCGCTGCGGAAGAACCGCCACCGTTTTTGAAGGATTCAACATCTTCTTTGGTTACTTTACCGTTGTTGCCAGTGCCGTTAACTCGAGCGATGTCTACACCTTGTTCGCGAGCAAATTTGCGCACGCTTGGTGTTGCCAGAACGTCTTTGGCAGGTACTGCCGGAACGCTGTTATTGCCGCCTTCTTTAGCTGCATCCGTGCTGGAAGCTGCTGCAGAAGAACCGCTTGTGTCAGCTCCGCCTTGAGCTGCATCTTTCTCTTGCTCGCCTTGATCGCCAGCAGGAGCGTCGTCTTGCTCAGGAAGTTCGCCTTCTGCATCGATGATCGCTACAACTTCACCAACGTGGCAGACTTGACCGTCTTTAGCGAATACTTCTGTAACTGTTCCGTTAACCGGACAAGGTACTTCTACAACCGCTTTGTCATTCTGTACTTCCATGATGATGTCATCGTCAGTTACTTTGTCACCGACTTTGATGTGCATCTTGATGATTTCGCCTTCGTGCAGGCCTTCGCCCAATTCAGGGAATTTATATTCAAATTTAGCCAACTGAAAAACCTCCTTGATTATGTGCTCAATCCTGAAAACAACCCTTAACTCCAAGAAACAACTGTTACTGCTAATGCAAATAACTGTTACTCAAGGGGCTAATGGCTGTTTACAGTGCAGCTTGCGCTGCGGTGTGAATCACCATACTGCGCCTTGCGGCATGTCAGATGATTAAATTAGAAATTTACGACTTTATTAACCGCAGCAACGATACGTGCTGGGTTAGGCAGCCAAGAATCTTCGATTTGTGCAAAAGGATATACAGTATCCGGACCAGCTACACGCAGAACCGGTGCTTCCAAGTGCAGGATTGCTTTTTCATTGATTTGGGCAATGACTTCAGCTGCAACACCTGCGCTCTTTTGAGCTTCCTGTACAACAATTGCACGGTTTGTTTTCTTAATGGAAGCAACGATGGTATCGATGTCGATCGGGCTAACCGTACGAAGGTCGATAACTTCAACTTTGATTCCTTGTTTTTCGAGTTCTTCTGCTGCTTTCACAGAAGTGTGAACCATCATACCGTAAGTAATGATCGTTACATCGGAACCTTCACGAACAACGTTCGCTTTGCCCAATTCAACAACATAATCTTCTTCAGGCACTTCTGCACGGAAAGCATGGTACAGGTTCAAGTGCTCCATGAAGAATACAGGATCGTTATCGCGAATAGAAGCGATCATCAGACCTTTTGCATCGTAAGGGTTAGAAGGAACAACGACTTTGATACCTGGTGTTTGCGTGAGCAGACCTTCCAGGGAATCTGTATGCAATTCTGCCGCTTTTACACCGCCACCGAATGGTGTACGGAATACGATTGGAGAATTGTATTTTCCACCAGAGCGGAAACGCATACGAGCAGCTTGCACTACCATTTGGTCAAGGGCTTCGAAGATAAAACCAACGAATTGGATCTCAGCAACCGGACGGAAGCCTTGTACACCCAGACCTACAGCCAGACCACCAATAGCGGACTCAGCCAGTGGTGTATCAAATACACGCTCTTCGCCAAACTCTTTTTGCAGACCTTCCGTTACACGGAAAACGCCGCCTACATTACCTACGTCTTCACCGAAGAGCAGAACGTTAGGATCACGTTTCAACTCCACGCGAAGCGCATCACGGATTGCTTCTTTCATGTTCATTTGTGCCATTTGCTTCATTTCCTCCTTAAACATTGACAGTTCACATTTGAATTCGTACATGTATACCGGGACATTAAAGTCGCGGATGTTTATGCTTTATCGGAAAAAACTTATTGGAAATCAGCTTTTTGCTCTTCCAAGTGCTTAGGCGTTTGTTCGAACATGCTGTCGATCAAGCCTGAAATCGTCATTTTCTCGGTTTTTTCCGCTTTTTTGATTTCTTCATTTACTTTAGCTTTTGCTTCTTCTTTCACACGTGCTGTATCTTCTTCAGTCCAAAGACCTTTTTTCTCCAGATATTTAGCGAAACGTGCGATAGGATCTTTAGCAGACCATTCCGCCTCTTCTTCTTTTGTACGATACTTGGAAGCATCATCCGAAAGGGAGTGAGGACGGAAACGGTATGTTACTGCTTCGATCAATGTTGCGCCTTCTCCGTTACGTCCGCGCTCAGCAGCTTCCTGAACAGCTTTGATAACAGCGAAGATGTCCATACCGTCAACTTTAACACCTTTGATACCTGCTGCTACCGCTTTGTGAGCGATGGACAGAGCTGCTGTTTGTTTAGCAAAAGGAGTTGTGATGGCATAACCATTGTTTTGTACGAAGAAGATAACAGGCAGTTTGTATACACCAGCGTAGTTCAGACCTTCATAGAAGTCACCTTCAGAAGAACCGCCATCACCTGTGTACGTGATAACAACTTGTTTTTGTTTCTTCAATTTGTAACCCATAGCGATACCCATTGCATGCAGAATTTGTGCACCAATGATGATTTGTGGCATCAATACATTAACGCCATCTGGAATTTGTCCACCATGTTGGTGTCCACGGGAGTACAAGAATGCTTGATAAAGAGGAAGTCCATGCCATACGAGTTGCGGAATGTCACGATAGCCAGGACATACAAAGTCTTCTTTTTCAATTGCAAATTCACTACCAACCATTGTAGCTTCTTGACCAGATACTGGAGCATAGAAACCAAGACGACCTTGACGGCCCAGGTTTACTGCACGGTCATCCCAAGTACGGGTAAATACCATGCGGTACATAATTTCTTTTAATTGATCATCGGAAAGTGTAGGCATCATGTCTTTGTTAACAATTTCGCCGTCAGGAGACAGCACGGACAGAGCTTCTACATCCTCTGTATACACTTCATAAGGAACCTTGCTCATTTTTTTCTTCACCTCAACAAAAAATTTGAATATCAAGTTCCGCTGTTATAATATTATTATACACCTGTTTCACTCCATACGTCAAAGAAATCCGTAATTTTTTTATGTTTCCTGCCGGATTGTATGTATAACAGGGGCTTAATATTGGTATAACAGCATAATACATGATTGCGTGTTTGACCTAACCCCGCACAAGGGTAATCTTACCGTATTGCGCGGTCGAATGCAAAAAATTAACCGAGAAAGGTGACGTTTTATGACGGATTCCCGCTATTTGAAACGCACGATTGTGAAGGAAGAGATTGAAAGTCGCTATCTTGGAGAGAAGCGAACGCTCCGTATTTACCTTCCTCCAGGCTATAACGAATTACTTAGCTACCCTGTCGTTTATTGTCAGGATGGCGAAGAATTTTTTAATTTCGGACGAATTGCTACAACAGCTAACCAAATTATTCTGGACGAAGGAGCCGAACCTTTCATTATTGTAGGGGTTCAGGTCGATGTGTCTGTGAGAACACAGGAATATGCTCCATTTGGAGATCGGTTCAAGGCATATACCGCTTGCTTCGCTGAAGAGATTATTCCCTATATAGAAGAGAAATATCCTGTGCGCCGTTCTCCGCAGGAACGTATTCTTGCCGGAGACTCGCTCGGTGGCAGTGTTTCACTTCATCTTGCTCTGTTATATCCGGATCTGTTCACACGTGTTATTAGCATGTCTGGCGCCTTCTACTCTGCTTCTCAGGAAATCTATGCCGCAGCTGAAGATCTGTCTTGGCTCTCGATCTGGATGATCGTTGGTTTGCAGGAGACTGATTTCGAGGCAGACACGGGTACGTATAATTTTGTTCAATTAAATCGGGATACTCGAGAATTGCTGGAAAAACGTGGTGCCCTCGTCTCCTATCAAGAGAAAGACGGGAAGCACCAATGGGGTTTTTGGCAGAAGGAATTGCCCGAAGCATTACTTTATTTTCTCCAGGAAAGATAAAAGGACCACATTAACAGGCGGCTGAAATGCCGCTATTGTTTTTCATTCCAATGATACCGCTTACAATTGTAACCTGAAAAAGAAGCAGGATATCCTGCTTGCTTTAAGTGCTCTAATCCTGCTTCTTTGCCCGGTTACAAATTACATATCAGATCATGTTTATTTACTAGGATAAGGAATGTTCCGATTCAATCTTTCTCAACAGAACATCGCAGCCTGCGTTAACCAACTCATATACCTCTTCAAAATTGCCTGTGTAATACGGGTCAGGTACTTCCCTGAGTTTTTCCTCTGGAAGCATGTCCATAAACTTGATGATGTCCGCCTCAGCTCCGCCTGGAACGTTGCGTACATTATCTGCATTTGAATTATCCATACATACAATGTAATCAAATTGAGTAAAGTCTTCGCTGGCGAATTGTCTCGCTGCCATGTTGGCATAAGAAATCTGGTACGAATCCAGCAATTTTCGAGTCCCTTCATGCGGAGGTTTACCCACGTGCCAGTCCCCTGTTCCCGCTGAGTCCACACGAATCTGGTGTTCAAGCCCCTTCTCCAGGACTTTGTGACGCAAAACGGCTTCAGCCATTGGTGATCTACATATATTGCCCAGACATACAAACAAAACATTAATCATATTAATCCCCCTTGCTTAACGTACCTTGAAGTACCGACGATGTTGGCTGTGTCACAATGCTCTCCGGCTGAGGACTGACGTTGCCCGTCTCAGATGGCACCAACGAACGACGTGGCAGTTTCCATTTATAATGTACAGAACACATCCGGAAAAACACAACGGCCGCGAAACCTAGCAATAATCCGGTATTCGTTGTTAACCAGCCCATACCTATGACAAAACCGGCTGTCATTGCCCATACAGCATAGATTTCATCACGCAATACAAGCGGTTTACGTCCAGCGAGCACATCACGAATAACGCCTCCACCAATACCGGTCATTACTGCTGCAACGATAACTGCGCTAATAGGATGTCCCATGTTCGCCGCGTACAGTGCCCCTTGAATTGCAAATGCTGCAAGTCCGATTGCATCAAATAACGCCTCTGTTCGCTTCCAGTGACTAATCCACTTGAGAGGCAATATAAACGCAACTGCTACAGATACTAAGGCTAACATAATAAGTGATCCCTGACTCCATAATGTCGTTACAGGTATACCTATAAGTACATTCCGGATAATTCCGCCTCCGAATGCAGTGACAAGTCCAAGCACCAGTACACCCAAAATGTCATACTCCTCTTCCATTGCCACGAAGGCACCGGACATTGCAAATGCGATAGTGCCTATAATGCTGAATACTTCAAAAATGTGTAAGTCCAACCTGTTCAAACCTCACTTTTCAAGTCATCTCCATGTCGCTCTACCCATTGTATCCGCGAGGACTGAAATTGTGCAACCACATTTTGTGGATTATACTGGTTTGGTGAATATATTTGTACAGGTTCCAACATTATATTTGAACAATGAACTATTTTTCTCTGAATTAGGAAGGATGAAATAAAATGACGGTGAAACGGATTGTTATTTTTACAGGCGGAAACTTATCTGTAGAATTACTTCAGGAAATACGAGAAGATGATATGATCATCGCGGCCGATCGCGGTGCATTATTTTTAATTGAACACGGCATTCAGCCTCACATTGCAGTTGGAGACTTCGACTCCATTACCGAAGATGAACGTATCATTGTAAGCAACAATAGCATTCGGTTCATTACATGTGACCCTGTTCATAAGGATCTTACTGATACAGAAATGGCTTTTGAGACAGCGCTAGATTACGAACCTTCTCACATCTTAATGTTAGGTGCTACAGGTACACGTATGGATCACACCCTCGCTAATGTACATATCATGGTTCGCGCGATGCAGCATCATATCTCCTGTGCCATTCAGGACAAGCACAACTACATGACACTGACCACATCCAAAGCTGTGGTTGAGCACCGTGACTATAAATATGTTTCTCTGCTTCCCTTGACTCATGAAGTTGCAGGAATAACTTTAGATGGTTTTATGTATCCGCTAGATCAAGCCACCATTCGCATGGGACAATCCTTGGGTGTAAGCAACCAGCTCTTAGGCTCCTCCGGTACAGTCACTATCGATAGCGGCTTATTACTGATTATTCAGAGCAAAGATTGAATCCATTCGTATGCTTCATAATTATTTATTACGTTTTTGTAACCAGTGATTCAACGAAGAAAATAGGTTCACACATAATAAAGACCCTTGATATTCAAGGGTCTTTGCTATTTCATCTTTATTGTCCATCCGTCAATGATTAATTTTTTGACATTTTTAATCATATTTTAATAAACATCCCCAAACCATTGTGGCCCAAGGGATTACACTTCCCTATCCAATTTCTAGGTTGTTACAAAGCTGTTATACTCGCTCTAGCAACTTAACGAAAACGAATTTTGGAGGTACTAACTAACATGAAAACAAACATCTTTGTCCAAAAGGCCGTAACCGTCGGGTTGTGCGCTACACTAGGTTTTGGAGCTGTATTAATGACTAACGCACCTGTTGCACAGGCAGCAACTGCTTCTGTATCCACAGGTCAACAGATTGTTAACTATGGTAAACAATTTACTGGAACTCCATATAAATTTGGTGCTTCAACCTCAACAACCAAAGTTTTTGACTGCTCTTCTTTTATGAAATATATTTTCAAAAAGTATGGTGTAGACTTGCCGCGCACTTCCGTGAACCAATCCAAAGAAGGTACAGCTGTATCCAAAGCTAATCTGCGTGTCGGAGATCTGGTATTCTTCTCCAGCGGTAGCCGTTCTACCGGTTCCAATGTCACTCACGTAGGCGTTTATGCGGGAAATGGTAAGATTCTGCATACGTACGGATCTCCAGGCGTAACCCTCTCTGATCTGGACTCTGGTACTTGGAAGAGAACGTATGTTAAAGCTCGTCGTGTACTTTAGAATTATATATTGCTAATCAGTAAGGACCGGAGGTTACTATCCGGTCTTTTATTTTTACCCTCTTTTTGCCACACTCTAAACTGGTGATTCATGGAACTAACTTTAGTAATCTAATTTTTATCATGAAGCATATAACCGATCCCACGCACAGTATGAATCAGTTTCACACTTCTTCCCTTATCCACCTTAACCCGCAGATGTTTGATGTATACGTCCACAACGTTGGTATCCATCGCATACTCATATCCCCATACCTCCCGCAAAATATCACTCCTTGTACATGCTTCATTCACATGCAAGGCCAGAAATTCCAGCAATTCGTACTCTTTTGGCGTTAATGTCAGGTATTCACCCGCACGATTTACCCGCCTTGAACGTAAATTCACTTTAAGATCATGAACTATAATTACTTCTTCACCCTCTTGTGTTGCATTCGCAAAAACACGCAATAAGTTTCGTATTCTGGCGAGCATCACGTTCAGGTGAACAGGTTCCTCCATTACATCATTAGCTCCGTAATCCAGCCATTCTACGATGAATTGAGGAGATGCGTTAGACGTGATAACCAGTAGAGGTACAACCTGACCTTTATCTATCCATCGTTTCAACTCTAATTTCTGATCCTGGTCATGATGTGCTTCCCCCTCACTTCGGTCTACCAGAATGATCAGGTTGATGTGTGATAACAAATTCTTGGCGAATTGGTCTAGTTCAGGTCCTTCCTTTCGTTGCACCTCATACCCTTCGCTACATAAAACATCCTGAATAAGGCTGACCTGCTCTCCTGCTCCAATCAGCAAAATGGCTGTTTTCACTCTTTTTCACCCGGCCTGTCTCTATCCCCACTGCTCGCAGCAATGGTTGGTACAGATAGCATGCCGTAAAATGAAAAAGTCCATTCCCTCAAGGGAACAGACTTTGCTTCTTTCTTGCTTTAACCAAAGTAGCGATGGACGAGCGTACGTGCTTCAGCTGTGTCGTTTGTTCCGTGTACGAGGACACGTCCATCTTGGAAAATAACCATTCTATGGACTCCTGTTGTAAAAGAAACCAAAAACGGATTGGATTCCACTTTTCCTTCTTGAAGTCTATCCAGACGATCCGCCGTTTGTTGAAGATCCAGATTCATACGCCGTGCAGGCCGGATCTGAACGGTATCCCTGCCACATAACACATCGGTTTTCTCCAGATTGGACGCAGAAAGATATGGATACGTTGCCGAATCGCTGCAGGAAGGGCAGTCTTGCTTTTTCGCACCATCCACATTGATGGATATGTATTCGTTCCTCCAAACGTCAAATGACAACAACTTACGTCTCAATGCATTTGCATTGCCACTAAGCAATTTCATCGCCTCTGCTGTCTGATTCGCCGTTACCATCTGTACCGCTTGGGGTATGATGCCAGATGTATCACAAGTATCTCCACCCAGAGGGACTTCACCCAACAAACAATTTAAACATGGCGTATCTCCGGGCATAAACGTATAGGTGATGCCGTAACTACCTACGCATCCACCATAAATCCAGGGAATACGGTGCTTCTGTGCCATATCATTAATGAGTAGTCGGGTATCAAAATTATCCGTTGCATCCATAATCAAGTCTGCATGCTGAACGAGTTCTTCCAACTCATCTACTCTGACATCCAACACTTTCCCTTCCACATGAACCGTGGAATTAATGGCAGATAACCGTTTTTCCGCCGCCATCGCCTTCGGCATCCGTTCAATCGCGTCCTGTTCTACATATAATTGCTGTCGCTGCAGGTTACTCCACTCCACATAATCACGATCCACAATCGTCAAGTGTCCGACTCCTGAACGAACTAACGTTTCTGCGATCCCTGTTCCCAGTGCGCCAGCACCAACGATTAAAACTCTGCTGCCCTTTAATCTCGCCTGACCTTCCTTGCCCAGCGGCGCATAACGTTCCTGTCTGGAATACCGATCGGCCTGCTCCGAGGATGTTGATTGTTGATTTATCATGTATGAACCATTCCTTCCACCGGACTACTGGCTGCTGCATAACGCTTTACGGGAATCATGCCTGCCTCATAAGCCAGCCTACCTGCCTCTACCCCCAATTTCATCGCCTTAGCCATGCTCACTGGATCCCCTGATCCGGATACGGCTGTATTTAACAATACGCCATCGGCACCAAGTTCCATCGCATAAGCAGCATCTTTGGGGGAGCGCAATCCTGCGTCCACAATCACAGGTACAACGGCCTGCTCAATGATGATCTCAAGGTTATAGGGATTGATGATGCCTCTGCCAGCTCCGATGGGAGAAGCGCCAGGCATTACAGCATGTACGCCAAGCAATTGCAGCCTTTTGGCCAGAATGACATCATCTGAAATATAAGGCAATACCGTGAAGCCCTTTTCAAGCAAACTTTCGCAAGCCTTGTACGTTTCAATCGGATCTGGGAGTAGCGTAATTCCATCTCCGATGACTTCGACTTTTATCATATCACAAAGTCCTGAAGCCCGCGCAAGCTCGGCAATTCGCACCGCCTCTTCCGCATTGGAAGCTCCAGCCGTATTCGGAAGAAGAGTGTATTTGTCCAGATCCAATGTATCCAGGAAATGCTTCTGGTTGCGCTCCTCCAGATTCAGACGACGAACAGCAAAGGTTAAAACTTCCGTTTCAGATGCTTCCACAGCCTGACTTTGCACTTCCAGATCCGAAAACTTGCCTGTTCCGAGCAACAATCTGGACTCAAACGTATATTTACCAATGTTCAACATCATCAACCGCCTCCTACAAAATGTACAATCTCGATTCGATCGCCTTCTCTTAATGCCGTCGTTTCATGATACTCACGGGTTAAAATATGCTTGTTCAGCTCTACAACTACAGTCTTGACTTGCAGATCAAAAGATTTAAGCAGTTTATCCACACGATTCAATCTGTCTTCAATCTCCATCCGTTGACCATTAACGATGATATTCACTGCACCACTCCCTTTCTGTTCAATCGCTCCGGACTCAGCGCCTCAATTCCGAGTTCTTCTGAGCTTTTGCCAGCGAGCAACTCAGCGATAAGTCTTCCTGTTATCGCACTAAGCAAGATACCGTTGCGGTAATGCCCAAAGGCGGCGAACAGCCCTGTTATACTCTTGCAAGCACCTATATAAGGCAATCCATCTGGAGTTGCCGGTCTTACGCCTGCCCACGCTCGTATAAATTGTGCTTCTTTCATCCCAGGCACCCAGTGGGTAGCTGCTGTTAGCAGCTTCTGAACACCCTGTACAGAAACGTTCAGATCGGTTCTGCCTGGCAGACTGGTTGCCCCGAGCCAAACTTCGCCATTAGCTTTGGGAACAATATAGATATCCTCTGCATACACCGTTCTGTCAGGTCTGTACCCAGCATGTTCATCTGAGAACTGAACGGCGGCTATTTCTCCTTTTACCGACCACACAGGCATGCTCAGATTCACATGTCTCATCAACTCTTCACTCTGTAATCCAGCCGCTATAATGACATGTTTACATCTCATCTCACCGATCGATGTGGTGATTCCCTGCACGCCATGTTCGTTTGCTTGCACACGTATATCCTGTATGTCCTCCATAACCCGTGCTCCAAATGCTTGAGCGGATTCAGCATATGCCTTCGTTAGATGGACTGGAAGAATCTCACTCTCGTAAGGTCTGTAGTAGGCTCCATACGTATCTCTGTTAAGCCATGATGCCTCCTGTTGCACAACGGAACGATCCCACCATACCTCATCAGCAGAAGCAGACAACGCAGACTTCCGATTGTCCTTATAACTACTTAATTCACTGTATGAACGAAAAGGAGTTAGGAATCCCTGGCATTGCAGGCCAGTCTCTACCTCACTGAGTGTAGCCATTAGCACCTGTTGCTCGATAAGTAACTGTCTACTCTGTCTGGCAAGCTTAGCCATCAAAGGATGAGCAAAATCCTCACTGTCTGCCGCCAGCATTCCAGCCGCCGCGCAAGAAGTGCCTCCTGCAATCGCCGAACGCTCCAGCAACAGCACATCCTGTCCACGGGAAGCAAGCTCATAAGCGATAGCACAACCAACAACGCCTCCACCTACAATAATCGTTTCTGCATGAAACTTATCCGGTTTATCAATAACGATCTCTTTCATCCTCTCATCTCCTTGATTCAGGGACTCAGACTTTCTGTAGCAACGATAGCCTGCCTTAATAATGCAGCCGCCCGATCCGGTGACTCGCTCGCCCATACATTAGAGATCACGGCGACTCCCTGTGCCCCTGCAGAGCGAATAACGTGAATGTTTCCCGGTCCGATACCCCCAATCGCCATGACAGGAATGGAGACACGCCTGCACACTTCAGCAAGAGCATGTAATCCTCTGGGGTCAAGATCAGGCTTACTGTTGGTTGAGTAGACATGCCCGAAGAAAAGATAATCGGCTCCCCGTTCTTCAGCGATTTTTGCCTCATCGATTGAATGAACAGATACACCCAGACGAAGGCGCTGCACATTGCTCATGACAGCAGGGTTACAGTTGCGTATCGCATCTTGCCCCCAATGTACACCGCCACAGATGTCATTCTGTAAAGGCAGTTCTGAACCATTGATAACGATGCGACAAGATGGAACGCCAACGCTGCGCAGACTTTCAGCCCAATCGATCTTGTCTTGCCATGTGAGTTGTTTTTCTCGTATATGAATATAGTCCACTGATGGCCAAACGTCCTTTGCAGCTTTTACAAAAGATGCTTGATCCCCTGCACCCGTAGATACAACATGCAATTCAAATGATCTGTGTACATGTTCATGAGAAATTACCGTACCATCCCTCTCCTTCCATGCGTGAATGCTATGAAAACACAAAAAAAGCCACTCCCGTAGGGGAGTGGCTGCGTATTAATTATTGAACCAGATGACTGACTGAAGCATACAGTTCATTTCGTGCAATAAAGCTATAGACCTTATAGCCATAACGTTATACACGCAACTGCATGTTTCAATTCGTTAAGCAGACGGTCCTTTTGAGTTGCCGTTTGCTCACGTCATTCACTGAAACGCGCTCGCCACTTCCCTACGCTGGTATGATCCAGATCAGGTGCAAAGGGTCCGGAATCGCATTCTTCCATCTCAGCCGCATCGTGCGGCCCCCCTAGTGTTCATATGAAGTTGTAGCCTATGTTACCATAGACGGATTTTTTTGTCACCGTCATTTCTGTTAAACATTGTCTTAAATCGTCTAGTTTTTCTCAGACCATTCTTCGACATTCCATGTTTTGGTAACCCAACCCTCGTAGAAATCAGGTTCATGAGATACCAGTAACACCGTTCCCTTGAATTCTTTCAAAGCACGCTGCAACTCCGCTTTAGCTGTGACATCCAGATGGTTCGTCGGCTCATCAAATAGAATCCAGTTGCTTTCACGCATCAAGAGTTTGCATAAACGAACCTTGGCTTGTTCTCCACCACTCAGCATATTAAGCGGACGAGTAATGTGCTCATTTTTCAACCCACAGCGAGCGAGATGACCTCGGACCTCATTTTGGGTCAAATGTGAAAACTCATTCCAGACATCCTCAATCGGCGTGATATTCCCAGCACGAACCTCCTGCTCAAAATATGCCGTTTCGAGATAATCTCCTAAGAAAGTCTTTCCACTGAGTGGAGATATTTTTCCCAGGATGGTTTTCAACAGCGTCGATTTACCCACACCATTACAACCTACGATGGCAATTTTCTCACCACGTTCGATTGTCATTGTCATCTTAGGCAGCAAAGGATACGTATATCCAATTTCAAAATCAATGCCCTCAAAGACCGTTTTGCTGCTCGCACGGGCATCCTTAAATTTGAACGTTGGTTTGGCCGCTTCATCTGGGCGATCAATACGTTCAATTCTGTCCAACTGCTTCTCCCGACTCTTCGCTCGACCTGAAGTTGAAGCACGTGCCTTGTTACGCTGAATGAAATCTTCCTGCTTCTTGATGTACTCTTGCTGCTTCTCGTATGCATCAATATGCTGGGCTTTATTCATATCAGCCATCTCGAGGAACTTGTTATAGTTCGCTGCATATCTCGTTAATTTGGCAAATTCCAAATGATAAATGACATTTACGACTTCATTCATGAATTCCGTGTCATGGGAGATTAAGAGGAACGCGTGCGGGTAGTCCTTCAGGTAACGTGACAGCCATTCAATATGCTCTACATCCAGATAGTTGGTCGGCTCATCCAGTAACAGAGCTGTAGGTTTCTCGAGCAGAAGCTTGGCAAGCAGCACCTTGGTACGTTGTCCACCACTTAGAGCTGCGACATCCCGATCAAGACCAATTGCGGACAAACCAAGACCATTAGCCATCTCTTCCACTTTTACGTCAATCAGATAAAAGTCGCCCTGTTCCAGTTGTTCCTGAATATCGCCCATCTCTTCCAGCAACTGCTCCAGCTTATCTGGATCTGCATCTGCCATCTGGTCCGTAATATTCATCATTTCTTTTTCCAATTCAAGCAACGGAAGGAATGCATCTTTAAGCACGTCACGAATGGTTTTACCTGGCGTAAGCTTCGTGTGCTGATCCAGATATCCATAACGGACCTTAGGTGTCCATTCCACTTTTCCACTATCTTTAAGCAATTTACCGGTAAGGATGTTCATTAATGTGGATTTACCTACACCATTGGCACCAACAAGCCCTACGCGCTCTCCGGCAAGTAAACGAAACGATACATTTTTAAATAACGTGCGATCTCCAAAATTGTGACTTACGTTCTCTACTGACAATAAACTCATAAGATGAGGTTGCTCCTATCTATTAGACATTACTTTTGTGATTGTTCCGAAACCCTATTCTAGCACAGGTCCCGTCTTTTCTGAAAGTAATGTAAACATATCAGGAACCTCTTCCATAATTTTGTCATACAGGGTACCCTAACGGTTAGAGCATTTATATTCGAAATAGCCTTGTGCAGCTGCTTGTCTCGCGTCTGTGAACACCTCTTCAGCACGGTAACCATTACCACATGTGGAGGGGTAGTAGTACTTGATACCCGTTAAAGGATCTACCCCACCTACTATCGCCGTTTTCTTCACAAGTCTGCCTCCACCAATTGCGTAATTGTTGATCTTCTGGTCACCCACACCTATACCTTGGATAAAAGCCATAATCCCTGTATCATTTATGGAGTTGTACCAATCTTCCTGGGCAATCAGGGGCATCGTAAATGTATAGGAAATACCGTTCTTTCTGGCAAACTCATTATGGCGGTTAATCACATCAGCCAGATTATCCTGCACAGTAGTCACAATCCGACTTCGTCTAACTTGTTCAAATACGTGGGTATCCTGAAGTAAAGGAATCTGTGTGGTTGAAGCCAGTTCTTTTTGAAATCCTTCAATCCATTTCCCTGCGCTTGCGTCATAGGCATATACGTAGTCGTCCAGTGTAAAGTTAATACTGTTACCATTAGAATCTGAATATGTATAAGGTTTCTTGGGGCTCCATACTTGCCGGAAAGAATCTTCAAGGTTACCCGTCATCTCTGTTTCCGTGGAAAACATATAATAGCCATCATAATCCAGAATAACTACGGCAGGAATGTAATTAAACATGTTTCGAATAGCTGCGGGATCATCCTGAATGCCCATATTCAAAGCCATCGTCTGCGTAAATGTCAACAAGGCAAGCTCCTTATCGGCTTTAACAAACTTGGTTGAATCGTAACCTGCTTCATCATTTTGTTTCTCATTCTGATGCATCACTGCACCTGCATCCATGACTGCAGTTTGAAGTGCAGATCTGTATCGATGACCAAGATATTGAGCCTCTTCGGCATCTTGGGTATGGAGTGAGATGATCCAGAAGAGCGGGAAGAAGATCAGCACGAATACAATGGATAGCTCAGTAATCTTCATTGAGGACCATACCTCCGTATGTTACAAATACCGCTGAAGCCTGAGCCGTACCACTTAACCATTCACGGATGAGCATGGAAGGTGTACGATTTGTATTTTGGAGCGTCACGGTGAAAAAATCCCCTGTCGTCAACGTATATCTTCGGCCAGGATCATCAACCGGTATCACACCTGAGGATGGGAATAGTCTTTCTCGAATCTGAGCTGCATAATATCCATCCTGCACTACCTCATAGGTCCCGTTAAAACTGTTATGGTCCATCGGGTCTGTATAATGAGGTACATATTTCTTATGCAAATGTTCCATCGACACCTCATACAGATTGCCCGTCTGGGCCAGTTGCTCCTCAAACTCAGCCAACATTCGAGGTGAAATATATCCTTTCGTTCGGACAGCATCAACAAAGCGTGTTACATTCTGAACAGCCGTCATACGTGCTATATCATCCTGCCGATCGGCTGTTTCAGCAGCTGGGTACACATAGAGCAAAAGGACTGCGAGCAATACGGCAAGCAGCTTGGATGCGGCATTAATCAATTCACACTGGTCTCCTTCCAAAAAACAATCTTGAGCAGTTCTCCAGTTTCATTTCGTATAAACTCCGGTCTGTAGGTGGCATCGAGCTGGACAGGAATCGTCGCTGTTTTGCTGACAAGTGGATCGATCACATACGAAGTTCCATCTACCTCCACAGGGATGTCTGTGCCTGTCATCTGCCTCACGGTATGCAACACTTCCGCACCACTATATTGATAGGAATTGCTGGTATGCAGTGTTGTTGTCAGCCGACCTTCCATGCCTGCTGTTGTCTGTACTCTGTCGGTCAAGGCCGCAGACAAGATCTTAACATTCTGTTGCCCGTACAGGCAGGCTGTCACAAACAGGACAACCGCCGTACAAAACAACATGAGATGCTGGGTATTCCGGGACATGTTAAACCAACTCCTGTCAGGATTGCTGGAAGATCAGCCCTCTTACCACGTTGGAACGGTCTTTTACGATAATGGCTTTGAATTTACCACTTGGATTGACATATTGATTGTCTTTTTCACTCATGGTCTGGTTAATAATCCCCACTTTATCGTCAGGAGCAATAACCGAGCCGTAGTCGGCATTATTGAGATCCTGTGAAATGTTCAATTGATTGCCATACCATTGACCCGCTTTATTTTTACCTGTAATAACTTGAATACCGAACTGATCTTTGTCCGCGTATTTACGCAGCGCATTCGTTACCTGTGATCCACTGATGGTTGTTCCGTCATACACCGTAAATGCGGCTTGGGACAACTCGGTTTGGATATCAGCAAAATTGTTCTGGGCCGTCTTGGTTGCCTCCTGAGCCGAAATAAACAACAGAACTACAATTGTGATCAGAGCGATTGTTAAGAATATCCCTGCTGCCACCTTTAAAGCGCTTGATGCATTGTTCATGATAAATCCTCCCAAGTTATAAGTTATTAAACTATTTCAGACTGTCACACAGATAAATTGTGCTACAGTTTCTGAATTTGCTCATAATAAATGTTCATCTGCAAGAAGCTCATACCAACCAATGGAATGACCAGATACAGAAAGATAAGGGCATACATGGGTGTAAATCCGATGGTTCTGCCCCATGATGCTTTGACATCAATCATTTTGCTGTACTCCTGCTTGCGTTGTTCAAAATAAAATTCCATCATGCTCTCGAGATCATCGAAGGCTTCACGTATTGAGATTTTGCCAAGGGCAAGCTGTAATTTATCAACCAGTCGCTGGAACTCGGGCAAGCCCGCCTCTTCCTTTAATTGTTCAAGTGCAAGCTCTGGTCCATGTTCAAAATGCAACAAACATTTTTGCAGCGGGCGTTTGAAAATGACGGCAAATCGATTAAGCCACTCCAATATCTCCTCGACTGACATCCGGTCCATCTCACGCAAAATGGAAATCACTGTCTGGAATTGGTAGATTTCATGTCGCATATCCAACCTTCGCATTTTCCGCTGAAATAACATGAGCCATACGGGCATGTAGTACCCAGCTCCACCCATAAGAATGGCTATAATCATTTCCCACCAACGTACATATTGCTTGTTATACACCTCAAGTTTCTGCATAATGCGCGTGATGGTCTCATTCTGGGTATCAAGGTCCATCTGAACGGGAGATAACTGCTGTAACGCGTTGGCGACTTCTTCGTATGTAGCTCCTCGGTTCATTTCTACACTTTCCAGCACGGATTGATCCAATGCTGTTTTTTCCTCAGCTTTCCTGAGATCCGCTTCAGCCATTGCACCAAACATTCGATCATCGCGAATTGGATCATACAAGATGTGGTTACGTTCAACCTGATGCAACAGCAAGATGCAACCCATTGTAAGGACCAAACAACCTGCGAATAACATCACTCTACGAATGGCAAGCCATTCATATTTCAACTCCGAGCTGCTCTCCCTCATGAGCCGTATCGTTTGACTGTACTGTGCACTGCCAGGTTTCGCTGCAAACAACATCGCCAATTTCCGTATGAAGGTCTGCCTGTACAGAAACTGATCCAACCATGAATGCTTATGCCCTGACCGGTAACGGGTCTCATCGTATTGCTGGAGCCTTTGCAGAAGCAAATAGGCAAGGATGATGATGACATAGATCGATATTTTGGTAACAAAACCGATTTTGCTGCGATAAAATTCATCCATCGTTGGGAAACTGACTCTGGCCCAACGTTCGATTGGAGCGGTGAACAATACCGGAGCAAGAGCGATAATATTAAGCCCTTTGAGCAGGTAATCCAATTTATCACGCCGCAAAATCTCCAAATGAATCTCCTGAGTTAGGTTACCAAGTCCTTTGAGATAAATAGAACCTTGTGCTCTGTCCTTATCCCCGAACTCCATGACCATATAGGAAACGCCGGCAAATCCTTTGAGAAAACGGTTGGGAGCCACCTCATAATAACGCTCAAGTGCTTCATTCGGATCTGGAGAAGTTAGAGCTTCGTAGATCAGTCTTACTTGTTCTGCTGCTTCTCCTGTACCTGCTTCAGCAGCTTCATAGAGCGCTTCCTCAACCATGCCATGTTGATGATACCTATGCCTTACATCCGCAAAGAGATCCAACATCTGCACCAGCAACCTTTTCTCCATACGACTGAGGCACATATCCAATACCAGACTGTTTAACACCACAGCACAGAGAATGGATAGTATTACAAAAGCGATACCGGGCTGCAGAAAAAACAGAATGACACTAATGCCTCCATAACCTCCAAGAATAATCAGAACCACTGTCATCGTTAGTCTGCGAAGTGAAGGTTCATCCCCAACATGGCGGAATGAAATACGTTTCTGCACCTGTAGAATATAAGCTGATAGCAGTGGCACTTTCATTCCAAGACGGTAGGACTGCAACAAGATTGATCCCAGTCCCTTGAATCCCTTCCCGCTAGGAGCAAAAATCACGCCGGATTGACTTGTTGAACCACCTCCTCTGTGACGTAACACACTTAAAACCAGAAGTGTGATCAGCAAACCTCCTGCACAAATACTTAATACGAGGAGCAAAATCCATTTAATTGTCATGCTGATCACCCCAGTGTTGCTTCATAAACTGTTCAAATCTCTCAGCATCCTGTAATGTCATCTGTTCTCGCATATCCATCATGCTTCCAGAGGAGATTGGAGCTGTTGCAACATACGCTCCATCTCTGTACTCCACAACATTATGAAATGTAAAACCTGCCCTCTCTTCCACGCTATCACCTTGATTCGCACGAGGAAGACATTCCGTAATACGTTCGATATATCTTCGTCCCTCAGCATCTTTTTTCATGTGAACATCGAAATTGATGACACTCACAACCTGCTCCTCAGCAATATGCTCATGCTGGAACATACCTGTCTTGAGCAAGGAATTACGCAGGGAGAAAACCAGATCACGGAACGTTTTGGCATGGTGGGTAAACAGGGTGAACAGACTGGCAACCTGAGACATTTGAATCATCCACGCAGCCACTTCATCACTCGCAACCTCACCAAGAATATTGACAGTACCATCCGTTTTTTTCTGCAAATCAAGTCCTTGTTGACCTGAAATGTGTTCAGTCTCTCGGAAACTCAAAATATTACGTCGGCTATAGATCCGTCTTAATTGAAGTTCAAACGCCATCTCCTGTACCCGAAGGGTGTACGATGCATAGATGTGTTTGACCATAGCCATAAGCAACGTTGTTTTACCAGAACCTTGTGCCCCGGTTACAGCTGTGATCCGGCTTCCTTTCATCAGGTATTGAAGCAGTGTTATTGGCAGATCTGCGTTGTTACCCGTAATCAACTGTTCAAGTGAAGCATTCGGAATATCGAACTTCCGGACGAAGAACGCCCATGATTCTGCAAAAGGAGGACGAACAACAACGACACGGGAGCCGTCTTTCATCTCGTTCACCTTGTATCCACTTGCTTCCGACAACTGTCCGGGATAATTGTATTTGTATATATTCTGGCATACCCTTTTTAGTTCACGGATGCTTCCGAATGACAGAAAGGATAGATGAATGGACTTACCTTTATAGAAAATCCAGACACTTTCCATGCCGCTAAGCGGTTCTTCATGTGCATCATCCTCCAGTCCTTGATCCAGCAAATCATTCCATGATGCCGGTTTTCGAAGTCCCATATTATGAACAGCATCAAGCATACCGCTGACACCACCACTAACACCATCAATACGCTGGTCCCTTATCTCATCAACAACCGAGAATCCTTTATAATGTTGGTAAATACGTTGCACGATGATATCCGTCTTTTCTCTGAATCCAAGCTCTCGATATTCGCACTCAAAAACATACTGAATATCCTCCTCAGAGATATAATAACTTCCTCCATCGTCCGTACCTTCCTCCATTCTTAATCTGTCAAGATCGTAGGTATCAATCATGCGGGAGAGTGCATCTACACCGAATTGCTGTCGGTACAGATAAAACACAATTTCGAATCGGTCCTGGATCGTCAACAAATCTGGTTCTGCAAACAAAATAACTTCATCTACATTTGATTTGTTCAGTCCTATGCTTCGGGTCAGCAGGTCCCCTATCAGATTTTTGACATACGTTTTGTCGCTGATGCTGCCTGAGACACAGCCCTTCAGTGCTTTTCTCATCTCGGCACGTTGATTAATTCTTCGACGATATTCTTCTTCGTGCAGACCCGCATCCGCGAGCTGACTATGACTAAGCTCATGAAGTGAGTTCTTCACCTTCTCAATCAACATGTCTATCGTGAATGATTCCTGTTCAGGAACACGAGCATTCTTTTCACGAAGAAACGTTCTATACTTGAACCAGATATAAGTCAGGCATAGAATCAAAATTAAACTTATCCATATGGTATTCCAGAGCATCGGAGGTTCAGGCTCCCCTTTCCAGCCTCTTCAGAACTGTGCGCATACCTGCACCGTCCATAATCAGGCGAGCGAGTTCACTCATGCTTGCAGCAAAGCTCCCTTTACGAATATCCTTATCCTCAGTCAAACTTTCCAACTGCAAGTATCTAGCAACATCTCGCCGATTCATTGCATCCAGGTATCCGGTTGTGTACGGGATCGCAGATATCGTGCCTTTGTATTTGAACTGGCGCCGAATATTGGAAAGCGTTGCACGGGAATGCAAATCGTATTTGTTAATTACAACATGTATATTCTTATTGTTCATTCGTTTTGGCAGGATCTCTTCAAAGAACAACTCCAGATTTCGCATATTTTGATCGAGATTAATGACAACATAGTCCGCCTGTTGCAGCTTGAGCTGTGAATCGACACCAGCATGATCCGCATCCAGAAGAACCAGATCATAATACTCGTTAGCTACATTTAGCAGCTTTTTCACAGTCTCACCATGTTCCTGCGGGGAACGTTCCATCTCATCCATTCTTCCGGTTAGGAAATCAAGTCTTTCTTTCAGAAGGGGCTTGGTATAATCCCTGAGATTGTGCTTATTCAGACTTCCGCTCGAATGCAGCCGTGCAATCGCATCCCAGCCACCCTCTTCGAAGGAGAACATAAAATCCGCTGTATCCGTATCTTTGGATGGTAGGGCAGCTTCTGTGCCAGTTCCGGCAAGGCCTGCATTAACAAGTAACACTCTTGTCCTGTAGTGAAGTGCCATTGCATAAGCACTAATTAATGTATTTGATGTGCAACCTGTTCCTGCAAAAGGACTCCAAAAGGTAATGGTGCTCATGCTCTCATCCTCTCTGCTTCTTTCATCGCACGGCGACTACGAACATTTTCCCAACCTGTTAACTGCTCGACCACGCGACACAACGATTTTTTGTAATTTCGTGACAAAGGTCCAAGATGAACTCGGCGATGATGCTCATTCTCAAGCTTAACCGCCGCTGTTAACTCATCCCATGGAAGCACTAAGAATTCTCCTGTCCATACAAACGGACTGCCCTCCAGATACGCCCACAGATAACGAGCTTCAAGCTTGCAGTCAACCCCGTTAATTAAGAGCCGCTGAAATGACAGCTCACCCGGCAATGACTGTTCTTCAAGCAACCGCTTCAACCAGCCCTTGCCACGTTCCAGATTGTAACGCTCATAATCACTCACCCAGACTCTTACATCAGCGGTTAGCCAGAGATTACGTGAAGCAAAATGTGAAGTCTCCATGTCATATAACACATAATCATAACTGTCCAATCGCTCTCCATTTACTTCAAGATGATTCTCTACAGCTGCCGAAGTGACAAAATGACAAGCGATATCAAATCCTTCAAATTCCGTAATTCGCAAAGACTGCTGACCGTCACCTACACCGTACCCATACTTCTGTTGTAAGGTTCCATCTACGAGCAAGACCTTGTTGCCTGTCGAAGCCAATATCTTGCAAAGATATAACATCAGATCATTCTTCTCACATAAACCCGCAAAGATCCATGTATGCATAGATGTTACAACTCCTTTCTGTTTCTTTAAACCTTTGTTATCTGAATTATCTTAATGTGAAAACCTTAGATTAATCTCTACTCTCCACCCGTTAGCAAGCTCTGCTGTTCTGTTTGTGAAGCTTCAGCAGGATCATTTACGCTTCCAGAATTAGCTCCTGCCCCGTTTCCTGAACCATCATTCCACATCACTCCATCCGATGTTACCGGATTATTTGCAGATGGACGACTGTTATAAGTAACTGAGGATTGGGCCACATCCTGTTCCACTCCTTTTGACGGTGCTGTCACGGAGGCGGCCAGTGAACTTTCAAGCGAACTTCGCACCTGTCTGGATAACTCCTGTTCGGCTCGTCGAACAATATTCGGATCACTCTCCAGCAGTTTTAACACTTCTGAATTGGCAGGATACGTCGCGATTGCAGGTGTCTGAAACTGTGGTTCTACATAGGTTAAGGCATAGATTGAAGCTTTATGTAAATAGGCATCTACAATTGCACTTGAGAGTGACAGAATCTCTTCCTCCGTCATCGTAATCCATAAGGTAGCTGCATTGAGTCGTTCCACTTTCTTCTTCGATAAAAGAACATAGTCTTGTCCGGTAGGGAATTGGATACGAACATCAATAATATCTCCCTTAACGAGTGAGGATGGCAGTAATACAACTTGCAGCTCTCGATTTCTTAAATCGGGCGGAGCCGGTGTATCCTCATATACCATCTCGGTGGTAATGGCTGTTCCTTTTTTTAACTCTATTTTGGCCATTTGGCCTTCCATTTGCTTGGTACTGGACCAGAGATTTCGTGGTGCTTGTGCATCCGGAACAGCAATGAGCTTCAGATCCTCCGGTAATATCGGTTCACCTGCTTCAATATCCCGAATCGTAACCCATCCTTGTGCGCCCGAATCCCATTGTTGCTTTAACTCAGCTTCCTTTTCCTCATATGCCGATAAATACCGGGCTTCTACGGCTGACCTGACATCACCCATCGTTTTGACATTGTAAATAACATATCCTCCGAACACCAACCCTACAGCTCCTGCTCCGATAAGTCCGGCATAGATCAGTTGACGGCTTTGTTTTCTTAATTTAGACAAAAGAGGCTCTCCTTTCGTAATCTCTTCTAATCATGTACTTTCCTTCGTGAAAAGAACGAACGTTTCTTGGGCTGCTGTGCCATCATATGCATTAAAATATGAGAAAACACTTTATCCATCTGTGCGTCCTTGTCAAAAGGGTCGATATGTAACGGCAGACTATATACACTCGATGTATCCAAAGCTTTACGAATGCGCTGAACTGCTTCACTTGCTGCCAGGGGTAGACAATATATCCATTTCTCTTGTGGATACCGATGATGTGATCGAACAAAAGCGCCAATCTCCGCCTGTCTCCATTCGGCACCTGAGCCTATCACAATAGGCAGATCTGCACGAAGGAATTCTTCCAGCCGGTTCTGGTCCTGACCACTACCGAGATCCATCACAATGAACTGATAACTCCCCCCAAGCAAAGACAAAATATCCGCTCGCCCGGATTGTTTCCAATAATGCACACCATCCACTGCAAACTGTCTGCCTGCCGGCACCGGTTTACCCGCTTGAGCGATTTGTTGAATTCTTGCAAAGGATTGAGAGCGAGGTGACATTTCAATCACAGCTACTTTGAAGTTTTGCCTTTCGAGATAATGACTGATAGCTATAGCAGTGTGCGTAACCCCTACACCAGATGAAGCACCAGTCAAGGCAATAACTCTTGTTCCGCCATTCAAGGTCATGGTTGCATCTCCACCAGGCGTTATTCCACCGGGTATTCGGAGCAGTTCTTTCCGTACCTCATCGGCAGATTGGAATCGCTCCTCGGCATTATATCTCAACAGTCTCCTTGCCACAGGAATGTAAGTCCGTGGAACATCACTCCGAATAGAGCTTTCCACACCCTGAATCCATTCCGTATAGGCCCCACTTGTCATAAGATACAGCAGCAATGCTCCGAGTCCGTATAGATCTGAACGCGCATCAGTCTGACCCGAGCCATATTGTTCTGGAGCGGCGAAACCAGCTGTTCCCAACTTAACAGTATCTTCAGCACTTTGCGGTTTGTAACTTCTGGCGATGCCAAAATCAATTAATCTTACTTCATGTTCCGGCGTGATCATGATGTTTGATGGTTTCAGATCCCTATAGATCACAGGTGGATTCAGATTATGCAAATAACTCAACACATCCAGCAATTGAAGCATCAGCTCCGTCAACTGCTCCATCGGGATCTTCCCACGACACTGCTTGAAATACTCACTGAGCGTTAACCCGTCGATATATTCCATCACCAAGTATGTGTACCCATCTTCATCCGGGACAAAAAAATCAACAATTTGCGGCAATCTTGGATGGCGAAGTGATGTCAGAAGTGCGGCCTCGCTCTCCATACTGCCTTCATATGGCATAATCGTTACGCTTTCTTTAATTGCCCATATCTTGCCCGGTAACTTCAAATCCTCCGCCTCGTATACATGGCTCATTCCGCCTGTTCCCAGAATGGATACGATACGATATCTACCTCCCAGCAGGCTTCCTCGTTCCAGCCTGGCCGGATGTCTCATACCAATTCCTCCTTCAATACACAACAAAAAAGGGAAAGCTTCACCGAAGAAGAACAGACCGGATATCCGGTTTCGTTCACTTCGGGATGCTTTCCCTCAGGTTTGTTATGGTTAATATTGGTATCATTATAGTACAGGCAGGAATAGATTGTAAAGCACAAAATTTAATGAGCTTCATCGAATCAATTTCATAATATCTTTAGCTGCTTTAATCAAGAATAGATCTCTTAATATTTGACCATATAAAGCGTAATCTCTTCCCTGTTATGGAATAACTGCTTGGACCGTTGAATCTGCATCCGCGAACGTTCAAACGTATCGATAACATCTTTAATGAGCGCGAGCGGTTTTTTATGCAATAATTTCACGGTAACAATTGCTGTCCCCCCAGGCTGAAGGCTATATAGAAGATCCGATACAAGTCGGCTCATCAGCTTCGGACTCCAACTCATATCACATACGAGCAGATCGAATTCTCCTTCGCGGAAGCGCACATCCCCTGCGTTTTTCTTCAAGAAAGTCAGTTTTGATGATGCCAGCAGTGTTGCATCCATCTTCGCCGGATCTACCGCCGTTACTTCAAGCCCGCGTTCAAGCAGGAACGAGGTCCATCCACCTGGTGCTGCACCAATATCAAGTGCTTTATGAAATGAAGTAAAGTCAATACCAAACGTTTGCTCGGCTTCAAGCAATTTGAACTTAGCACGTGAGATCTGTCCATCTTCTTTTTGAAAACGTACGGCTCCCCCGCTCCAGTCTGACAGGTTCTGTTCAGGTCTGGATACGCCCGCATACAACATATCATTCGCAGCAAATACGGAAATGACATATTCAGCATCACGTACAACCCATTCACATCCCAGTTCATCCAGCTTTTCAGTCACCAGTTGCTTCAATGAGGCTGCATTTTCTTGCCAAAATGCCCCTTCTGTCTTCCGTACCTGTAGCACGACAGAGGCACCGGTCAGTTCCTTATGATTCAACACAAATGCAATCAATCTCTCGATAGATTGCTCCGAATCTTCTGTATTCTCTTGAAACTGAACAGGTTGGATATGACGTAAAAACGTTGGATACTCTTCCAACAGTTTACCTGCAACTTCTTCCTCTGCTACAGGCAGACCCGCAAGCAAAATTTCTCCTGGTACGAGTACTGTGCTCTTAACCGCACCAAACGTACGGCGTAATTCTTCTTGTGCATAAGGGGCAAAGCCATGATTGGCTGTGCAGATAAAACGGGAGAAGTTGCCTTCTTCCCAAGACGATTGTGTACTCAAATTGTGTTACCCTCCAGAACGTACGCGTATCCACGGACGACCGTCATCCCACTGGATATCGACCGGGACATCGTACGTATGCTTAATTGTATCTTGTGTCAAAACTTCATGCTTGGGGCCAGCCGCCGCAATACGTCCATCGCGGATCAAAGCCACATGCGTAAATAAAGGTACGATCTCTTCAACATGATGTGTTACATATACAACTGTAATGTTACGCTGGCGCAGACGATCAATCTCAGCCAGCATCTTCTCACGTTCATATAAGTCTAGCCCGGCACAAGGCTCGTCCATAATCAGCAATTTAGGCTCAGCCATTAATGAACGAGCAAGCATGACTTTTTTGCGCTCCCCTTGGGATAACGTTCCAAGCGGGTTGTTAGCCAGATTGGCAAAGCCCATGTCATCTAACAAACTCATTGCCTTTGCTTTGACTTCATCCGGAATTGTCTGATAAAAACGCAAAAAAGCATAAGCTCCTGTAGCGACGACCTCCCATACCGGATCCCTGGGTGTAAGTTTCTCAATCAACGTTTGGCTGATATAACCGATTTCCTTACGTACTTCCCTGACGTCACATTGTCCATACAGATTACCGAGTACTTCAATGCGTCCCTGGCTTGGAAACATATATCCGTTCATCATTTCCAACAACGTTGTTTTGCCAGAACCATTCCGACCAAGAATAACCCAATGTTCGCCTTGTTCAATGCGCAAATGCACGTTATCCAAAATCTGATTCTCTTCTCGTCTAAGTGAGACATGTTCCATCGAGATTATACTCATTTCAGCACCGCCTTCCGGATCTCCGAGAGCAAATGCTCCACAGAGCTCATCCGATAAACCATCTTTGGAACATCTTGCTGGCCGTCAAATAGCATCACTGCTGGTACGCTTGAAATTTTAAATTGCTGTACAAGTTCAGGAATGTCATGGATGTTCATTTCGGATAAAATACCTTCTGGCAGCATGTGCTCTACTACTTCCAACATACGCCGTGCTGCCGCACATGTCCCACATAAAGGGGTATATATGAACACAGCCTGTGGCATGCCTTCCCATACGCCGCGCATTAACATTTTGGATGTAATTGGCTTCATTAACTTTCTTCTCCCGCAGCAACACGCAGCATGACCTCACCCGTCATAGGACCATTATGAATGGTTACCGAATCTGGTTTATTGCTATATAACATCTCGTACATCTGGCGTTTCCCAAACATACTGGACGTATGCAAATAAATCTCACGCGGAAATAAACCTTCTCGTACAATGGATGCCGCAACCTCTCCGCCATTAGGCGAATCCGGACCAAGCTCATAATCCAGAGACAAAATGTCCACGTCGCCTTCTCTTAGCAGCATAAGGCACTCTTCTGCATTCGTTGCCAGAACAAATCCTTTCGGACATGCCCGATAGTCATCCAAAAAAACATGCATACAATCGCTCCTCTCCCCATTATAGCCAGGAACGCATGAGCGCTATATCATCACGGTGCGTTCCATCTTCGCCCGTTTCTGTCTCGAGCACAACAACCGCTTTTTGGAACTCAGGCGCAGTTAACAATACTTTCATTGATTCATTTCCAATATATCCCTGTCCAATCCTCGCATGTCTATCCTTACACGAACCAGATGCATATTTGGAATCATTAAAATGTACAGCAGCAACATTATCCCAGTATCCGAGCATCCTGCCCTTATCAAGCATCGCCGCTTCGTTGCCTGACAACCACAAACCTGAAGCAAAAGCATGGCATGTGTCAAAACAAAAAGCAATATGCTCCGGATATCGGCTTAATTTGCGAATTTGTATCATTTCTTCCATTGTCGTGCCCATCGGGCCATGATCACCTGCCTGATTTTCAATCAGCACCTTCGAATGTCCATTCCAATTCTCCAAGGCGGTATCCAGACAATGAATGAGGTTCTGATAACCCTCCAGCGGATCGTTTGTTTTGATATGTCCAAAATGGACTACCGTCCCAACAGAACCGCAAGCATTCGAAATTTCAAGATCATTGCGAATAGAAGCTATTGTAGCATGAAACCCCGCCTCTCCACGGGTCACGCCCAACGCCGGATTCGTAGGATAGGGTGAATGTGCAATCGAAGCCAGTCCATGCTGTTCACACCAATCCCTGCACTGCTCAGCATCCTTAAGATCCAGACTTTTCAGGCTGAGACTGCGCGGGTTTTTCGGAAAATACTGAAACGCCGTTGCCCCCATCTCATACGCTCTCTTGGCTGCCTGAAGAAATCCACCTCTGGTGCTAACATGTGCCCCGATACCGGTTTTAGGCCTCATGCTGGCATTTCGGACAGAAGAACGCCTTCTTGCCCGTAATTTCCACTCGTTCAATTGTTCCCCCGCAGCGCGGACAAGTCTCGCCTTCCCGATCGTACACTCGACATTGCTCGTCAAAACTTCCGGTCTTCGTATCCCCTTGCATCAGTGGCATTTCCATATAACCACCCTCAGAAGCTGCTTCGCGCAACACGGACTGCATCGAATGGAACAAGCGCTCCGTCAACTCAGGTGAAGTCGCGATGTTCTGCGTTTTGGAGCTTGGTCTCAGACCAGCAGCAAAGGCAATCTCATCCGAATAACAGTTGCCAATCCCTGCAATGATATGCTGGTTCACCAACGTTGTCTTAAGGGTACCCCGACGACCTTTCAACAGGGAAGCAAAACGTTCCACGTTCATCCGTCGATCCAAAGGTTCAGGTCCAAGATCAGACATCGCCTCTTCGGTTTCTTTTGAAGTAAGCAGATGTAAATAACCCAAGCGCAGTCCAATAAAAAATAAAATGTGATCCCCAAACTGGATTTCCACCTGTGTGGAACGATTAGGGCGCTCCTCTTCCGTACCCCAGAAAATCATACCGCCCAACATGAGGTGCAGCACCAGACGTTTGCCATTAGCCAAGTGGAAAATCAGATGCTTCGCTCGGCGCTCAACAAATATGATGCGATTACCTGTAAGTTCATTGATAAACAGATCAGGCTCCGTATTTATCGTTTTATCGCGATTAATCACAACACCTGTAATCAGTAGATCAAGTATTTTCTCGGACAGCAAGGTCCGGTAATTTTCCATTTCCGGTAGTTCCGGCATCGTACATTACCCCTTTTTGGAAGCTTGGTCTGCCTCTTGCGACAGCCACTCCATCAATTTATGCAAATCTTCAAACACATGATCAGGTCGAGCCTTAGCTGCTTGAATGTGTCCATCCATATTATCCCGTGTTGTCACACCGGTAAGTACCAACAGCGTCTCACACCCTGCTGCCACTCCAGCTGCAATATCGGTTCGCATATTATCTCCGATCACTGCCACTTCATGAGACGCCAGGTTTAGTCGGCTAATGGCTGACTTCATTATAACACTCGATGGCTTGCCAATAACGGTAGGATGAACTCCGGTTGCTGCTTCAATTGCTGCTCCAATAGTCCCCGCCCCAGGTGTCAGTCCATCATCGGAAGGAAGCTGCAGATCCGGGTTGGTCATGATGAATTTTGATCCCGCATTAATCCACCTTAGCGCCTTAGTCAGCTTATGATAGGAAAATTCACGGTCAATCCCCTGTATCACGTAATCTGGTGCATCTTCCGTCAGCTGTAGTCCTGCTTTTTCTATGGCTTCCAGCAGTCCTGCTTCTCCAATACATGCCACTTTTGCACCTGGGGACTCTTCAGCAACATATTCAGCAGCCGCCACAGCAGAAGTACATACTTGAAACGCGTCGGCAGGTATGCCCATCCCGTTCAGATGATCTGCCACACCTTGTGGTGTACGGGAAGAATTATTTGTTACGAATAAATACGGCTTTCCTAGCTCTTGCAGTGTTCGAATAAGCTGATCGGCTCCTTCGATACGATGTCTGCCATGATAGAGCGTACCATCCAAGTCAATCAGATAGGCCTTAATCACACATAGCACTTCCTTTCTTCATTCCATTAACGTTTCATGCCCTTAATCATTTACCTCGAACTTGACCGCGAACCTATGTATTCAGGCAAAAAATAATGGCTTGCTGACATATGCACGCAACAAGTCGAACCGGATCGAACACCGACGGTTTAACTCGCGCGTCTTCTGTACAAGCTTGTCATTTCCTGCGCTTTCCCGGAAAATAATTTGAATCATTTCCCTCTTCATATTGCCCATCCTACACGCTTTCTGACCAGATTGCAAAAGGGACCGCGGGAGTTCCTCTCCCTCAGTCCCGTGCAATTACCCGGATCTTTATATGACGTGTTTAACCGTGCACTGGTTCGCAATCCGGGTTAAGATTCTTGCTTGCGATGCACGACAGGAATAAGCTGGTGTTCGTTTGCAAGTCTGGTATTCGGGAATACGGACTGCGCCTCTTCCAAAAGTGGCTGAAGTTGATCCTCATCCTTATAGCGTGAACTGAAGTGAGTCATGATTAGTTGCCCTACATTGGCTGCTCTAGCCGCTTCTGCCGCTTGTTTAGAAGTACTATGATAGTACTCATGCGCTGTATCGGCCAGATCATGCATGAATGTAGCTTCATGCACAAGTACATCTGCATTGATGGAAAGAGGCTGTACATTGTCACATGGACGTGTATCACCCAATATGGTGATCACCATGCCTCGTTTTGGCGCTCCCAATACATCTTCTGGACGAAGCGAATCACCGTTATCCAGCGTAATGGTTTCTCCACGTTTCAGCCGGCCGAACAATGGGCCTGGTTTCAAACCGTATTCCGCCAGTTTGGCTGGGTCCAGGCTTCCTGGACGATCTTTTTCTGTGATCCGGTATCCATAGCTATCAATCCGATGCTCAAGCAAAGCAGCTTCCACCATAAAACTGTCATCCTCGAACAGGACGCCACCCGTATGTTCCACGATATTCAAATCATAGTTAACCCGGGATTGGCTCAGCTCCATTGTTGTACTGATCATTCGTTCCGTACCTGGCGGACCATACACGGTTAATGGTGTGGTGCCACCTTGATAGGCTCTGCTCGAAAGCAGTCCTGGAAGTCCAAATACATGATCACCATGCAGGTGAGTAATGAATATTTTCTCCAATTTGCTCAGTTTAAGCGGAGAACTTAAAATCTGGTGCTGCGTTCCTTCCCCGCAGTCAAACAACCACAAAGCTCTGCGCTCATCCAACATGCGTAGCCCAATGGAAGTTACATTCCGTTGAAGCGTAGGTACACCAGCATTAGTTCCCAGGAAATATAGTTCCATTCTGGATCGCACCTCTTTCTGTTGCCAGCAAAAAACCTCCGACAATGCGGAGGGCTTTGCCTGACACTCTACTGAATTTATGCCTTCTCTACATTAAAATACTTAGCTTGCGGATGGCTGAATACCATAGCTGATACGGAAGCTTCAGGTTCCATCATGAAACCTTCCGTCAATTCCACACCGATATCCTCAGGCTGTAGTAACTTGAACAACGGCCCTTGGTCTTCCAGATCCGGACAAGCCGGATATCCAAAAGATACTCTGATCCCTTGATAACGTGCACCGTGACGTTGCTTCATGGTCATCTGGGCAGAATCCGGGAATCCCCAAATATCTCTCATCATATGATGCACACGTTCAGCTAATCCCTCTGCTACTTCAAGCGCTACGGATTGCAGAGCATGCGAGCGAAGGTAATCCCCTTGATCTTTCCACGCAGTGGATAGTTCACGCACACCGTGTCCGGCCGTAACAACCATGAAACCAACGTAATCCATCTGACCGGATTCAACAGGTTTCAGGAAGTCGGACAGGCACAGGAACGGCTCGACTTTTTGACGTGGGAACGTAAATGTATGCAAAATATTACTGGTGTCCTTTGGATCATAGATAATGACGCTGTTACCACTGGACTGAGCCGGGAAGAAACGATACATGGCATGCGCCTGAATAATCCCGTCACGAACAGCTTCTTGCATAATATCATCCACGACTGCTTTCAGGTCGGTAGCCTTCTTATCACCTGAAGCAAGCAGTTGTTCTACTGAACCGCGCAACCCCAGATGATGTCCAAGCAACATCTGCATGTTCACGTATGGCAGGATATGTGATAAAGGATAGTTACGCATCGTATGCCGCTCCAGATCAGGCGGTACAAGAACCGGATTATCTACAGCAATATCCGAACGCTCCACTCGCGTAAGCTCTGGAAGAGCCTGAACAGCTACAGCACCTGAAGCATCAGCTTCTTTTTCTGCTTCCATCTCCAGTTGCATCACTTCACGTGTAACGGGATTCATCAATTTGTTCGCCAGATCCAGACCATCCATCGCATCTTTCGCATATACAACCATTCCGTTATATTCAGGACGGATACGATTTTTGGTGAATTTACGTGTTAGCGCCGCTCCGCCAACCATAATAGGCACATCAATACCTGCTGTTCGCAAATCCTGAGCGGTAAGAATCATCTGCTGCGCTGATTTTACCAATAGACCCGAGAGACCGATCGCATCGACTTTTTCTTCTCGGTATGCCTCAATGATACGTTCTGGTGGTACTTTTATACCCAAATTAATGATCCGGTAACCGTTATTGGACAGGATGATCTCAACCAAGTTTTTACCGATGTCATGCACATCGCCCTTGACCGTGGCCAGAATGATCTTGCCTTTAACCGAAGTCTCGTTCTTCTCCATGAATTGCTCCAGATATGCTACAGAAGCCTTCATAACCTCCGCACTCTGCAACACCTCAGCTACAATTAACTCATTGTTGTTAAAGAGACGACCTACTTCCTCCATACCCCGCATCAGTGGACCGTTAATCACTTGAAGTGCTGTGTATTTGGCAAGTGCCTGTTCGAGATCTGGCAGCAATCCTTCTTTACTTCCTTCTACTACATATGAAGCGAGACGCTCTTCTAATGAAAGGTTCGAGATTTTTTCCTTCTTCTCAACCTTTTTGTTACGGAACGCCGCTACGAACGCCGCCAGTGTGTCATCATTCGTGTTATATAAAAGCTCTTCCGAGAGCCTGCGCTCTTCTTCTGGAATGGACGCATAACGCTCCAGTTTCTCTGTGTTCACGATGGCATAGTCGAGACCTGCTTTGGTACATTCATACAAGAACACAGAGTTCAGCACTTCACGACCTGCTTCAGGCAGTCCGAATGAAATGTTACTGATACCGAGTATCGTATGACATTCAGGCATCGCTTCCTTAATAACTCTTATACCTTCAATGGTTTCTTTGGCTGAACCGATGTACTGTTCATCTCCGGTACCAACCGGGAACACCAACGTATCAAAAATCAGGTCTTCTGGTTTGAGTCCATATTTGTTCACTAGCAAATCGTAAGAGCGCTTGGCTACGTCAAGCTTGTCTTCCCGACTAATCGCCTGACCTCGTTCGTCAATCGTTCCGACAACAACCGCACCACCATATTTATGAAGCAACGGCGTAATCAGCTCAAATTTCTCTTCGCCATCCTCAAGGTTAATGGAGTTAATTATCGCTTTACCTTGTGAGTACTGAAGGGCCAGATCAATTACTGAAGCATCCGTCGTATCAATCATGAGAGGAACCTTAACTTTTTTCACAACCAGTTCAAGGAACTTCACCATGTCTTCAGACTCTTCACGGTCCGGATCTTGTACACACACGTCAACAATGTGCGCTCCATTTTTCACTTGAGCACGAGCAATTTCCGAAGCTTCTTCATATTTGCCTTCTACAATGAGTCGTTTGAATTTCCGTGATCCCAGCACATTCGTACGCTCACCAACCATGTATGGACGATTGTCCTGTTCAATGTAGATTGGTTCTATACCAGACAATGCAGGTGGATGTGTTCCGTTCATTTCTCTTGGGGGGTACTGGGCAAGTTTATCGCGCATCGCCCGAATATGTGCAGGGGTTGTCCCGCAACATCCACCAGCAATATTCAACCAGCCCTGTTCGGCAAAAGCACCAATCTTCTGAGCAAGCGAGTCTGGTGACTCATGGTAATTACCGTTCTCATCCGGAAGCCCTGCGTTCGGGTAACAACTAACGGCAACCGATGCCATTCCGGACAGTGAACGAATGTGATCACGCATGAACTCTGGACCCGTAGCACAGTTTAGTCCTACCGAAATTGGGTTAAGGTGTTCTAAGGATATATAAAAGGATTCGATGTTCTGACCCGCAAGGGTCGTACCCATCGGTTCTATCGTTCCTGATATCATCAGGGGCAGTGTAACGCCACTCTGTTCGAAGGCCTGCTGAATTCCAATGCTGCCTGCTTTTACATTGAGGGTATCCTGTGAGGTTTCGAGTAGTAGCGCATCAACGCCTCCCTCTATTAAAGCAAGCGCTTGCTCCAAATAACTGTCGATAAGTTCCTGGAACGTTACTCCCCCAGTTACAGACAGTGTTTTGGTTGTTGGTCCCATCGCACCTACCACATAACGTGGAGATTCAGGTGTGGAGAAACGATCAACCGCAGCTTTCGCAATTCTGGCTGCTTCCAGGTTGATCTCACGTGCCCGATCCTGAATATCGTATTCAGCAAGCACGACGGATGTGGCACCAAATGTATTGGTTTCAATTAAATCAGCGCCAGCCTCCAGATATTCTTCATGAATGCGCTGGATCAGCTCTGGACGAGTAAGCACTAACATTTCATTACATCCATCCAAATCTTCGCCGCCAAAATCTTCGCCAGTCAGATCAACTTGTTGAATCATGGTCCCCATTGCACCGTCGAGGATTAATATTCGTTGTTTTAATGCATCGTGTAGACTAATCTTATCCAATATCTTCACCCCCGCAAAACGTTAAATCTTAGTTTAACAGAAACTAACTTAATGTGAAAGATCGGGTTTGGTCCCGAAAGATGGCGGGTTTGCACGAATATGAACGGAATTTGAGAATCGACAAAAACAGAGCAATCCGATATAATTCAATTAAACCAAGTGGAAAAGAGGGAAAGAACATGGCTGAAATTGTTATCCGAAATACGAACGAACGCATCACTGGTGACGAAAATGTTCGAAATTTCTTGAACAAATACGAAGTATTATATGAGAAGTGGGACGCATCCAAACTGAACACTGATCTGCAAAATAACTTTGGATTAACTGATGAACAGAAAACCGAGGTTTTGGAAACTTACGATTATGAAATCAGAGATTTGGCTGCACGTCGTGGATACCAGATCTGGGATGTCATCACGCTGTCCGAACAAACACCAGATATCGAAGAAAAGCTGGCCAAGTTCGAAGAGATCCACACCCACGCTGAAGATGAGATTCGTGCAATTGTCGCTGGTAAAGGAATCTTTGTTATCAAAGCTACAGACGATGTAGGCTACTTTAATGTAGAATTGTCTCCAGGAGACGTTATCTCTGTACCTGAAAATACACCGCACTTCTTCACTTTAATGGAGAATAAACAAATTATTGCTGTACGTCTGTTCATCGAAAAAGATGGCTGGATTGCAGATCCATACCCTGATCCTACTTTTATCAAACAAGCCTAACACTCTCGTGTTACAACTTGCTTAACCAAAACCCCTGTTCAATTGAACAGGGGTTTTCGCATATGCATATGGAGAGTATTATACAGCATCGTTGCATTATATAAAATAATGCGGGTATTTCGCCTTAATCGATTCCTGTTCAATAACAACTAGTCTAAGATGAGCTTCCATCACCTGAACAGCTTGCTCAGTCTGCCGCTCTGTGATAAGCCGATAAATCTCTTTGTGCTGGGAAATAATGACCTCCAGGTTGGAGTCCTCCGCAAGACGTAATAAACGCAACCGATTAAACGGAATATTCAGTTGTTGCAACATTTTCCATGTTCTCAGCTTACCCGTGCCCTGGAACAAAATCTGATGAAACTCTTCATCCAGTTCAAAAAGCCGATAGAAATTGTTTTTTCCTATACAGACTTCCTGCATTGCAATGTTGGTTTCAAGTCGAAATCTGAACTCTTCAGGAAAAGAAACACAAGCCAAAGTCACGATTTCCTTCTCCATCTTCTCCCGCATAAACCTGCCTTCTTCCACATGCTCCAGATTAATATGAGAGACGATCGTTCCACTCTGGGGAATAATGTCCAGCAGTTCTTCTTCAGCAAGCTTCATGAATGCTTCTCTAACGGGTGTTCTGCTCACCTGCAGTTCATCTGCAATCTCTTTCTCTGAAATCTTGGTACCCGGCTTAAGTTCCAGGTGAAGAATTCGTTCTTTTAACAGGTTATATGAATATGCCCGGGTCGAGCCTCTAATTTTTTGATTAAGTGACATGCATAGACCTCTTTCTATCAGCCGTATTCATTCATCTTAGCACAAATTACCGTTCCACTTATATATCGGTGTGAAACGGTAATCTGGCCAACATCAACTATATTATTGCTTGTTTTCTTTGTAGGTTTTGTACGTATCATTTGCCAGCTTCAGATAATTAGATAAACCTTGACTCTCCAGCTCTTTGGCAAATGTATCGAATTCAGACAAGTTCCGCTCACCCAAAATAAATTTAAGTGTATTTTGATCCGAATAGTCTTTCAGTGGTGTACTCAGAAGTGTCACCCGTTCACGGTCCTCTGAAGAGTAAGGAATCGGTGGTTCTGCCGGGATCACTTCCTTGGTATCCTTCATGTCTTGCTGGAATTTCAACTCTTCTTCACTAAACATCGATTGCAGCAGATCTGTGGTACCCCCGTAGGCAAATACACCACCAGAGAATCCATAGTCAATACGCAAGTCTTTCGTTCCTTTCGGATTCAAGCCATTGTAGTTCACGTCTTCTACCAATTTACGTTTTCCGCCCTCTTTGGTAAATGTTTCGCCTTCAACGCCCCATTTGGCAAACTCTTGACCCTCATCGCTGTAGTATAACCAATCAATAAATTGCATAATAGCTTTGAAGTTTTCGCTTTTTTGAATTTTCCCGGAGATCATAACACCGTTTTCAAGTCTGGAGCCGGACATTAATTGCCCTTTTGGTCCACCAGGTACTGTAATCTTTGCAACTGAGTATTTACCTTCTCCCAGCGTTTTGTTCATATCATTTCGGTGCAGCACCACCGTTTGGGAATTACCATTAATCATGAATGATTTGCCGGATACAAATTTCTGTACAGCCTGATCATCATCCTGTGTAAAGCTCTCCTTGTCGAGCAGCCCTTCGGATACCAACTTGTTAAAATACGTTAGCATCTCTTTATATTCTGGTGTTGTAGCCGTGTACACAAATTCATCCTGATCTTCCTTATACGTCAATCCGTTACCAAAACCCCATCCAGCCTTGGTACCAAAGCCAGTAGCAGCGATGTTCAACGTACTATTAAATTGGAATCGGTCCGAAAACGGAATGGAATCCGGGTAAATCTCTTTTAGTTTTTTGGCTGCATCATACAATTCGTCCCATGTGGTTGGAATCGAGATGTTATTTTCTTCAAAAACATCCGTTCTTACGAGTAGTGTGTAATCTGGCCATACTTCTTCATGCAGACCCGGGAGTACATAGTACTTCCCATCTTCCTGTCGAAGTCCTTCAAGTTCATCTTCCAAACCCCATTTTTCCACTTTATCCTTGAAGTTCGGCATCAAATCGATATAATCGCTAATTGGCAAAATCGCACCGGAGGACACAAATGCAGACTCTTCACCAGGGTACGTTTTAGGAATAACCAGAGGTGCATCACCGGAGCTAATCAACAGAGATCTCTTCTGAGGGTAATCACTCATCGGTACAATCGTTGGCTCAAGCGTAACACCCGTCAGTTCGGTAATTTTATTAAAAAGTAACCAGTCTTTTTTATACGGATAACTAGGTTGATCACTATATAGTATGGAGAGATTAAATGGCTCAGTCGCCTTGAATGTATCCCCTACATTGTACGTCTCCATCGCTGCCTTGGTTTGAACTTCTGTGACGTCACCTCCAGCTCCGGTACCGCTGCTACATGCTGCCAGAACAACGGTCATCATTGATGCCAACACCATTTTACCAACAAACTTACGTGGCTTTTGATTCATTTAGGTTATCCCCCTGAATTTGGTTTAGGTTGACTTTGCCATAGAACTGCTACGTATTACTGTTTAACAGACCCTAACATGATACCGGTTACAAAGTATCTTTGGACAAATGGATAGATGGTGAGTATCGGCAAGATGGTTAATACCATCGTTACTGACTTAATATTGGCAGCAATCTGTGTCAGGTTATCAGCTGAGGTTGCACCGGCAGACGCCCCGCTTGTCGCTCCTGCAATCATATTGCGCAAATAAATGGTGACCGGGAACAGTTCTTTTTTGTCCAAATACAGAAAGGCTGGGAACCAGGAATTCCAATGACCTACTGCGTAGAACAGCACCATGGTTGCCATAACTGCTTTACTAAGCGGCAATATAATGCGTAACAAAATCCCGTATGTGTTCAAACCGTCAATGGAGGCAGCTTCCTCCAGTTCTTCAGGCATATTTTCAAAAAATGACTTCATGATCAGCATGTTGTATATGCTAATTGCGCCAGGAACAACAAGTGCCCACATGGTGTTGTTGAACCCAAGGGAATTAATCAACACATAGTTTGGAATCAATCCACCACTGAAGAACATGGTGAATACGGCAAACATCGTCAGAAACTTGCGACCCATCAACCTCTTTTTGGATAGGGCATATGCGAAAATGGTCGTCATGAACATTGAGATTAACGTACCTACTACAGTGTAGATAATCGTATTTTTATAATTCGTCCAGAACATGCTGTCACGTGAGATGGTTTTGTATGTCTCCACATTGAATCCTCTTGGGAACAAACTAACCTTACCCGAATTAATATAGGACTCACTGCTGAAGGATTGTGCCACGACATTTAAAAATGGATAGAGCGTTATAAATACCACGAACAGTAGAAAGATAACATTGAATACTTTAAATACCTTGTAAGATCTGGATTCCTGCATGATGCTCCTCCTTTACCATAAGCTTCTTTGTGTCAGTCTGCGTGAGATGGCATTTACGGAGAACACCAGAATCAGACCGATCAGCGATTCGAACAAGCCAATTGCGGTAGCATAACTGAAGTTACTGGATTCCAGTCCGACCCGATACAGGTAAGTGGAGATCACATCAGATGTCTCGTAGATCAGCGGATTGTACAAGAGTAAGATTTTTTCAAATCCAACAGCCAGGAAATTACCCATGTTCAAAATCAATAACGTCACAATCGTGGGCAAGATCCCTGGTATCGTTACATGAATCGTTTGCTTCCATCGATTGGCACCATCAATACGCGCAGCTTCATACAAAGAATCATCAATGGTTGTCAGTGCAGCCAGATACAGAATCGCTCCCCAACCCATACCCTGCCATACCTCAGAAGTGATATAGATTGTTCTGAACCACTCAGCCCGCTGCATAAAAGGAATATTATCTCCGGTGAAGAAAGCCACCAGTCCATTAATGGAACCATTCACTGCTGTCAGCTGCAGGATCATACCCGCAACGATAACGATGGACAGAAAATGAGGCAGATAAGACGCGGTTTGTACAAACTTTTTGAATCGTTTACTCTTCACTTCGTTAAGCATCAAGGCAAAAATGATTGGAACCGGGAATGTAAAGAGCAACGCAAGTCCGCCTAACATCAGCGTATTACCAAATACTCTCCAGAAGGTAGGGTCCTCAATGAACATTTTGAAGTATCTTAATCCAACCCACGTTTCTCCAAATATACTTCCCCCTGGAACAAAACGTCTGAACGCAATCACATTACCTATCATCGGCCCATATTTAAAGATAAGTAGATAGATGATGGGAAGGATTAATAGTGAATACAACTGCCAGTCTTTGCGGAACAATGTTGCTGCCGTTCGTAATCTGCTCTCTTTACGTAAAGATGTCATGGTTAACGTTGTTTTAGCGGTTTCCGACTCCATGTGTTTTCACTCCGATCCAGGACTTGATAAGTAAGAGTAATTCATGTACAACTCCCATCGTTTCTCCTCTTGTAGAAGACAACCAATCCTTCAACTTCACCCCCACTACGAAATAGACAATTACCAAATGTAAGCGATATCAATTTGATGTATTATGTAGAATCACACAATCCAAGGTGCTTCACATCATTAATTAGCACTTACTAAGTGGTGTGATCTCCAAATCAAAAGAAGCTTTTTCAAAATATTAAGCGCTTACAATCAATATAAAATAATTAGCAATAACTCCCTGCTTCCATTTTAATGAAGTAAGTCAAAAAGAAATTCCTTTAGGACAATCTAAATACTAGTCATACTAGTATGTTAGTTATATTCTAATCCAGCTTCCCCCTAATTTCAATAACTTTTAGTAAAAAAAATGGAGATCTCTTTTAACAAGGTAATTCAGTCAACAAGCTCAAATAAAAAAACATTGGTAACTTCAAGAACGACATCATCGTTCATTGAAGCTTCCAATGTTTCAGGGTGCTGAGGAAAGATGTTATAGCTGATCTGCTTAGAAATTAGCAATAAGCTGATTTAATTCCGATAAATGCGTTATTTCATGGTCTGGCGCATACGTTTCATTGTTGGTCTTATGCTCACGGTTAATCCATACGGATTGGATACCAGATGATAAAGCACCACGAATATCAGTCGTTAACTTGTCTCCAACCATCATGCTCTCTTCGGGTTTAACACCCAGTTTATTCAAAGCATGTTCAAATATCGACGGATCTGGTTTTCCTTTTCCGAAGTTACCCGAGATAATAATCTCATCAAAGAAAGGAGTCAATTCAGGTACACCATCCAACTTCTCTTGTTGCAAAGCAGGACAACCGTTCGTTAACAACAAAAGTTTGTACTTTCCTTGTAACTGGCGCAAGGTATCCATCGTTTCTTCGTATACATGTGGTCTGGATCTCCGTTCTACTCCAAACTGTGCGGCCAGTTGTTCAGCAAGATCTTCCCGATCTATACCCAACTTCAACAAGCCACGACGCCAGGATTCTTTACGGTAAACTGGAGCAAGCTGTTCCAACTGACGGAACTCAGGTTGATCCCCACCAGTAAAGTTAGCCCAAAGGCCTTCAAACGGATTGATTCCAATCATTTTGGTAAAAGGAAAGGTTTCATATGATTCATACAGTCCACGTGCCTCATTACGAACAGCTTCTTCAAGTTCTTCTGGTTTGACCCCAGTCTCTTTCGCTGCGATTAGACAAGTCTCATGAAAAGCTTCTCGAACACTACGCTCATCCCATAATAAAGTATCATCTAGGTCGAACAAAATCGCTTTTAATGCCATTCCGATCATCTACCCCTTTATGCAATAATTACTTTTCGACGGTTTCCACGGTGATCTGGTGTGCTTTTGCAAACTTCAGCAAACGTTCTGCAATCGCATCTGTATCGTAACGGTTCAATAACTTGGTAAACACCCATCTTTTCCCGCGACTGTTATGTTCGATAACAACTGTACCTGGTTCAATTCTGAATTTGACAATATCGTCAACCCCGATTGAACGTTCACGATTACCCTTCGTCGTTATAATCCGATTACTGCTAATCTTGATGTATGGACGACGAAGCATGAAGATGACTGCCAAAAATACATAAAGCAGCATGGTCACCCAGTCCCAAGTTGTCATTGGAGCTTGCACAAGGAACGTGCTCATAAACAGATACAAAAAGGCGAGACCAATCAAAAATATTGGGAACAACAAACTGCGTCCCTTAAAGACTTCTTCACCTGGTGTACCTGTGATTGGTTGACCACTTTTTTTGCGTTGCTGATTTAACTGCTTGGAATTTTTCTTAACCGTTCTCTCGAACGAACGCGACATGAGAATCCCCCTTATGTGTCTTTGTATCGGCTTACATAATTGCAAACCAACATTTCCCCCTATAAATTGCACACTCAAAATAACAGGAAGAAACCTAAATATCATAATGATATCATTAGGTTTCGTTAGTGTTTGAGTTTGCCTTGGTGGCCTTTGTCATTCTCATCATCAACAATCTCAATGGTATCCAGTTGTTGTCTGAAATTGCTGCGAATATTACTCAAATAAATCTCTCTTAGCTCGGCACGTTCAGCAAGTTCTTCCTCCGACAATCCAGTGGACTTTTGCTTACGAGCCAATTCGTTAATGCGTGCTACCAGACTATCTATATCCAAGCTTGTCCCCTCCAAAAATACAAAGTCATATTAACTTTGCCATGATAAAGGCAGCTTGTCAAGCTGACACGCGTTAACACTCATTGATGTGCATTTTATTCTGCAAATTGCGGTAGAGCTAGTACTTGTCCCACTTGGATGGAAGTTGTATGAAGTTGATTCACTTTCTTAATTGCTTCTATATAAATACGTGTATCCATATTCGTCGGTTTATGTTCCAAAGAAATACTCCATAATGTTTCCCCTTGTGAAACGGCTATCTTTCCTCCAGGTAGAACATCATTCTCATTGCCAGCAAATACAGTTAAAACAGTGCTGCATCCAATAAATATAATCAAAGAAGTAATGGCTACCTTTAACATCCATGAAGAAATCTTGAAACGTGCTAAAACCTTCTTGTAGTTCCCTATGTTAGACTTCACCAGTTCCGAATTCATTGGTTCATAAATGCTTTGATAAGTAGAATATCTCATTAAATACCCGCCTCCAAACGTTTGTTCCTATCTGTTGAAATCAATATAACACGAACACTTGTTTTGTTCAATATATTTTTAGAACAATTGTTCGCTTCTTTTTTGAAGGAGAAATATCTTAATGAAGTTCTTTTGCAAAGCATTTGCAAAGTATTTGCAGTATTATGCTCTGCCTTTTGGACAAATTCGGTTCTAAAAGTTAAAAAATACTGATTTAATGCCATTTTATTTAGAACTTATGTTTGTACGAACGGAGGTTCTATGTTATAATTTTCCCAAACGTTACTAAAATGGGGTTGATACGGTATGTCGAAGATATCCAGCAGGCAGCAGGCTATTCTGGAGTTTATACGAAATGAAGTCCGGTTGAAGGGGTATCCTCCTTCCGTACGGGAAATTGGTGAAGCTGTTGGACTGGCTTCCAGCTCAACAGTACATGGACATTTGGATCGTTTGGAGAAAAAAGGTTTGATCCGACGCGACCCTACCAAGCCAAGAGCCATTGAGCTTTTGAGCCAGGAAGAATCTGAGCATTCTCATCAATTTGCTCATAGCGTTGCACGTATTCCTGTCGTTGGTAAGGTTACAGCCGGGGTTCCAATCACTGCAACCGAGAACATTGAAGACTATTTCCCTCTTCCGACACATTATGTAGGCGAACAGAAAGTGTTTATGCTTTCGGTAGTCGGAGATAGTATGGTGGAAGCTGGAATCGTTAACGGAGATTACGTTATTGTCCGTCAACAGCAAACTGCTGATAACGGTGATATCGTTGTTGCAATGACTGAAGACGATGAAGCTACAGTGAAAACGTTCTATAAAGAGAAAGATCACATTCGCCTTCAACCGGAGAATGCGACCTTCGAACCTTTACGTTTGAAACACGTTAGTATTCTGGGTAAAGTCATTGGCCTTTTCCGAGATATTCATTAATATTTAACATGAGCAACAAAACTAGATGTAATGAAATACGAAAGAGGTTGTCCTGATGAACAGGACAACCTCTTTTTTTCATGTTTATGTTATTTTAGCGGCTCATTATTCACTGCGTTTCAGAACACTCTTGTGATGCGAGAACACATCAAAGCTCTGTTGCCCGTGATATGAGCCCATACCGCTCTCTCCTACACCACCAAACGGGAGATAGTGTGATGTCATATGCGAAAGTGTGTCATTAATACATCCCCCACCGAAGGATACTTGATTCAGAACCTGATCTTGCAGTTGCTCATCCTGTGTGAAGAGATATAACGCCAATGGTTTTGGCCGACGAACAATCTCATCCAGCATAGTGTTCAAGTCACTGTACGTAAATACAGGAAGAATCGGACCGAAGATCTCTTCTTGCATTACAGCTGATTCCCAGTTCACATCTCCAAGTACAGTTGGCTCAATCAGCAACTGCTCACGTACAGATCGTCCACCTATCAGCGTTTTGCCATCTGTGAGGAATTTCGATAACCGATCAAAGTTACGAGCATTGACAATATGCGGGAAATCAGTGTTCTGTAACACATCATCTCCAAATTTATCTTTGATCTTTGCGCCAATCAGATTGATCAATTCATCATGAACTTGTTCATGCACAAGCAAGTAATCCGGAGCAACGCAGGTTTGCCCTGCATTCAGGAACTTACCACGAACAATACGCTGAGCCACCAGCTTCAGATCTGCATCACTATGGACAATAGCAGGACTTTTACCGCCCAACTCAAGAGTTACAGGAGTCAAGTGCTCCGCAGCTGCCTTCATAACAATGCGACCAACACCTGTGCTTCCTGTGAAGAAAATATAATCAAACTTCTCTTTCAACAATGCTGTGCTGGCCTCGACTTCCCCTTCCATAACGGCGATATACTCCTGAGGGAAGATCTCCTGAATCAGATCATACGTTAGACGAGATACGGCTGGTGTTAATTCAGAAGGCTTGATAACTGCACAGTTACCGGCTGCAATTGCTCCAATCAGTGGACCGAAGGCCAATTGGAAAGGATAGTTCCAAGGTGCAATAATAAGCGCCACTCCGTATGGTTCAGGGTAAATGGTGCTCACCCCATCCGGCATAGCCGGATTGGTTGGGACTTGTTTAGGTGAAGCCCATTCCTGCAGGTGTTCTAATGCAAAATCCAGTTCACCCAAAACAATACGAATCTCTGAACCGTAAGCTTCCGCCTCTGATTTGTTCAAATCTGCCCGAAGTGCATCTTGAATCCGTTGCTGATACTTTTCAATTCCTTTTCTAAGCTGTTGAAGCGCATTAATCCGATACTCGATATTTTTAGTTTGTCCTGTATAAAAAAATGTACGTTGTTCTGTCACTAGTTGTTTTGCTTGATCCATATTAACATCTCCAATTAATTATTTAAAATTAAATTGCTCAAAATTTAATTAAAGTATACCTCTTCTATATGAAACTTTCAACATACAAATGAAACATCCATTTGTATATATTGGACGATGGTTGGAATTTTGAAAGAATGAATGATAGTACTTGCTACTATGTCGTGGCTATTAGAATTTCTAAGGAGGCTTGATTTAGATCTTTTGCCTCCGCCAGTTTGATGCACTGTAGAAAGAATTTTATTTTCAGTTTCTTTTTCATAGGTTACTAGATAAATGATGAAAATGATCTTGCTTTATTACTAACATGAAGTGTTAAAGTTCATAGAGAGTTTAGTTACCATACAAAAAAACTCCTCTTTCAATGATGAGAAGAGAGTTTTACGATTATCTATCGGTAAACGAATGTATTTTGTTAGTTATATGTAAGCTTGGTTACAGACGGAAATATTATGTGGGATGATGAAGAATAATTCAGGGGACATTTGGGGGATTTTGTGGGCACTTTGATTTTTCTTTAAATATATAGGTACTTGCCCACAAAAAGAAAAACCCCTCAGCGCTAGAGCGCCAAGGGATTGAGCTATTAGTACAACGTAATATATTGATCGCGTTCCCATTGGTGGACTTGTGTTCTATACATATCCCACTCAATTTCTTTCAGCTCATAGAAATGAGCCAAGGCGTGGTCGCCGAGAGCGTCACAGATGACTTCGCTGCGGATCAATTCATTCAATGCTTCTTTCAGGTCAGCTGGCAAGCTAGGAATGCCTTCTTCCACACGCTCTTCTTCTGACATGATATAGATGTTACGGTCAATTGGAGCTGGTAAGGAAAGCTCACGTTTGATTCCGTCCAGACCTGCTTTCAACAGAACAGACAAAGCCAGGTAAGGGTTAGCAGCCGGATCCGGGTTACGAACCTCAACACGTGTACTCAGACCACGGGAAGCTGGAATACGAATCATTGGGCTACGGTTACTAGCAGACCATGCTACATAACAAGGCGCTTCATAACCTGGTACAAGACGTTTGTATGAGTTCACAGTTGGGTTAGTAATTGCTGCAAACGCACGTGCGTGCTTCAGAGTTCCAGCCATGAAGTGACGAGCAGTTTTGCTCAGACCCAACTCGTCCGACTCATCAACAAATGCGTTCTCATTGCCTTTGAACAAGGATTGGTTACAGTGCATACCGGATCCGTTCATACCAAACAGCGGTTTCGGCATGAATGTAGCATGTAAACCATGCTGACGTGCAATCGTTTTAACAACGAGTTTGAACGTTTGGATCTGGTCAGCTGCTTTCAGAGCATCAGCATATTTAAAGTCGATCTCATGCTGACCTGGAGCTACCTCATGGTGAGAAGCTTCGATCTCAAAGCCCATTTCTTCAAGTGTGATAACGATGTCACGACGACAGTTTTCACCAAGATCCGTAGGCGCAAGGTCGAAATAACCACCTTGGTCATTCAGTTCGTTAGTTGGGTTTCCTTTTTCGTCTGTTTTGAACAAGAAGAACTCGGGTTCAGGACCAACGTTAAAGGAAGTGAATCCCATATCTTGGGCTTCCTGCAGGTTTCGTTTCAAGATGCCACGTGGATCTCCTGGGAACGGATTACCATCCGGAAGATATACGTCGCAAATCAGACGTGCAACACGGTTCTCTGCAACCCATGGGAAAATAAGCCAAGAATCTAGATCTGGATAGAGGTACATGTCGGACTCTTCAATACGTACATAACCTTCAATGGAAGATCCATCGAACATCATTTTGTTATCCAGAGCCTTAGTCAACTGACTCACAGGAATCTCAACATTTTTGATAGCTCCAAGCAAATCAGTAAATTGCAATCGAATGAATCGTACGTTTTCTTCTTTCGAAATGCGGAGAATGTCTTCTTTTGTATAACTCACTATAACCTCTCCCTTTCTTATCTGCGTATTTGGCTTGCCTGTTATATTTGTACATTAGAAAGTTCCACGGGTCAAGGAGTCTCACACCAAAAGTGCATGTTTTCCCCTCACTCGCCAAGTTATGCGAATTTAGTTTTTATTAAAGAATCGGGAAAGCTCTCCCTGAATGAGAGATACTTGTCCTGGTCTCTTACCTGATACAAGCTGCTGCTTCAGCAAGCGGTGCAACTGCGTATCGGACAGCTCTCTGCGTTTAACTTCAGTATCTGGCGTGATCACTGTAGCTTCCTCGGATTCTTTTGAAACAGGATTCATCACTTGTTTGATGCCCGCGATGTTAACTCCTTTTTCAATCAAAGCCTTGATCTCTAGCAATCTCTCTACGTCATTAAAAGAGAATAACCGTTGATTACCTGACGTTCTCGCAGGAACGATCAAGCTGTGCTGCTCATAGTAACGAATCTGACGTGCAGATAGATCCGTAAGTTTCATTACAATACCAATTGGGAATAAGGCCATATTTCTGCGGATTTCATCACCCATGTTCATCAACCTTCCAGTCATCTATTCTTCACCCTATTGTACATTTAGTTATTACCAAGTGTCAATGACGTGTTAGATAAACTCACAATAATTTACGATCTTTCATAGTCTGTAACGCCATCAAAACGCCATATTTGACATGAGAGTACGTTAATCCGCCTTGCATATACCCGATATACGGCTCCCGAATAGGCGCGTCGGCTGATAATTCCAGACTTCCACCCTGAATGAACGTACCTGCCGCCATAATGACAGGGTGCTCATAACCAGGCATATCCCACGGTTCAGGAACCACATGGCTATCCACAGCTGCTGCACGCTGAATTCCCTGCACGAAGGCGATCAGATGCTCGGCAGAGCTAAACTTAACAGCCTGGATCAGATCTGTGCGAGCTTCATTCCAGGCGGGTTTGGTTACAAATCCGGATTCAGCAAACATCGCAGCAGCAAACGCACTTCCTTTGATAGCTTGTCCTACAATTGTCGGTGCCATGTAAAGTCCTTGGTAGATGCCACGTGTTGTCCCCAGCATTGCTCCAACCTCTCCCCCAATTCCAGGGGCTGTTAGACGATAAGCTGCCAGCTGTACGTATTGTTCCTTCCCACATATGTATCCACCGGTTTCCGCAATGCCTCCACCAGGATTCTTGATCAGTGATCCGGCCATCAGATCAACTCCGACTTCTGTCGGTTCACGTTCCTCCGTGAATTCACCGTAACAATTATCTACAAATACGATGACATCTTCCTTAAGCGCTTTAACACGCGTAACCATGTCAGCAATCTCAGCAACGCAGAAGGAGGAGCGCCAGTCATAACCACGTGAACGTTGAATCCCAATAACTTTTGTAGCCGGTGTAATGCTTTTTTCAACTGCTGCCCAGTCCACTCCACCTTCATCAGTTAAGGCCGTCTCACGGTAACCGATGCCAAAATCGCGTAATGAACCTGTACCATCACCGGGTTTGCCAATAACTTTATGCAATGTGTCGTAAGGCTTACCCGTGATGTACAATAATTCGTCACCTGGACGCAAAACTCCAAAGAGAGCTGTACTAATCGTATGAGTACCTGAAGCAAAATGAGGACGCACCAACGCGGCTTCCGCGCCGAATACATCAGCATATACTTCATCAAGTACTTCACGCCCACGATCGTTATAGGCATAACCTGTTGAACCTGCAAAGTGAAAATCACTTACTTTTCGCTGTTGGAAAGCATTAATCACCTTCCATTGATTGTGATCTGTGATCCGATCAATCTGTTGAAGTTGTCCTTCAATCTGACGCTCCACTTGACGTTGAAGTTCAGATATTTCTGAATCAAAGCTTACCATCTTACTTCATTCCCCTTCATAGCACGAATCTGACGTCGAATATCCATTATCGTGTAACTTATCACATCAATATGTCATGAATATTACAATTCAATGAATTCTTCAAGCATATAACCAAATTTCTCATATTCACCTTTTTGCAATTCAACTTCATAAATGACATCATTCTCTTCAAAGCTGGTATCCACTACATCACCAATTTTGTAAAGTACCGACGTAAGATCACCACGTTCTGCCGGTATACGGAAGCGCTTCGTATCACCTGTCAGCTCTGTCTGAATGAATTCACGGATTTTAAGCAGATCCTCCGAGTCTAATGCGCTTACTTTAATATGGCCTTTATCCAATGGAAGCATCTCAAGCTGCTCTGGTGTGCACGCATCTTTTTTGTTATACAGGACTAACTGCGGCTTGTCCCCTGAACCAAGTTCTTGCAGAATCGTATTAACCGTCCGCATCTGATCTTCACGCATAGCTGATGAGGCGTCCACAACATGCAGGATCAGGTCTGCTTCATTCACTTCCTCCAGTGTTGCTCGGAATGCTGCAATCAGATCATGCGGTAGATTTTGAATAAATCCAACCGTGTCGGTAAGTACGATTTCTTTTCCACTTGGAAGTTCCATCGTACGTGATGTGGGATCCAATGTAGCGAATAGCTGATCTTGAATATACACATCTGCAGCCGTCAACTGCTTGAGCAAGGTTGATTTGCCAGCATTGGTATAACCAACAAGGGCCACCTGTACAATGCCTGTTTTTTTGCGGCGTTCACGATGTAACTTACGATGACGAGTCAATTCTTCCAGATGACGCTTCAGATCATCGATGCGACCACGGATGTGACGACGGTCTGTCTCCAGTTTGCTTTCACCTGGGCCCCTTGTTCCGATTCCTCCCCCGAGTCTGGACAGGTTCTTACCATGACCCGACAACCGTGGCAGCAAATAGCTATGTTGAGCCAATTCCACTTGAATGATACCTTCTCTAGTGTTGGCACGTTGTGCAAAGATGTCCAAAATCAGTTGGGTACGGTCAATAATTTTAAGATCGAGGGTTTCTTCCAGATTACGAACCTGTGCACCTGACAATTCCTGATCAAAAATAGCCGTAGTTGCTCCGAGCTCCTCCGCGATTAAACGGAGTTCTTCTACCTTACCTTTACCAATGAACCATTTGGTATCACGTTTTTCCCTGTTCTGAGAAAGTACACTTAGCACTTCCACTCCAGCTGTCTCGGCAAGTTTCACCAGTTCCTCTAAAGAGTACTCAGGGTTGATACCTGTACGTTTTACATCATCCGTAACAAGACTCACCAAGACGGCGCGATCTTTTTTGACCATATCTGTATCATGCGTGCCATTTGTCATGTATATGTTCACTCCCTCTAATTACTAAATTAATTCGTTAATATACATTGCCACGAATATGCCATGGCATGCCTTAAGCCGAACCGGTTGGCCCGGCCGGCTGGTGTAAAAACTATATTATCGCTTACTTTCGCTCAAAGTTCAAATCCTCTGTACGGATTGTCATCAGCTCCAGTTTTCCTGGACTGCCTTCCGAGTATTGTTCCAACAAACGAACCGCTTGATGCCTGATCGAACGCTCAATGGCATTACGAACGTATCTGGCGTTACTGAACGCATGCAGCGAATCATTTTTTTCCTGAAGCAAATGCTGCTTTAGCTTGAGTATGGTCTGTGGCATTAGAATATAATCACGCTCTTTGGCCATAATCTCAGAGATTTGAATCAACTGATCAATGCTATAGTCTGGAAACTCCACTTGAATGGGGAAGCGGGAAGGTAATCCGGGATTCGTCTGGAGAAAAAAATCAATTTCTTCCGAGTACCCGGCAAGAATCAGTATAAACTGATTTTTGTTATCTTCCATAGACTTAACAAGCGTATCAATAGCTTCCTTGCCAAAATCCTTCTCTCCCCCGCGGGCCAAACTGTAAGCTTCATCAATGAACAATATCCCACCGAGTGCCTTCTTAACCAGATCTCTTGTTTTCTGCGCCGTGTGACCGATATATTCTCCAACCAGATCCGCACGCTCTACTTCAATAAGATGCCCCTTACTCAACACACCCATCTTCTGAAAGAGTTTGGCAACGATCCTCGCCACGGTGGTCTTACCGGTCCCCGGATTGCCTTTGAAGATCATATGATACACGTGCGCACCACTAAGTAAGCCTGCTTCGGTACGCATCTGAGCAATCTGTAGGAAAGCATAGATCTCAAATACCAAGTCTTTGATATTTTCAAGTCCAACCAGTTGCTCCAATTCACCCTGTATCTCCTGGAAGTGTGCATGTTTGGTTATACTCTTGGCTGCCTGTACTGCCGCTGCTTCATCTTTGACCAACATCTGAGGTTCCTGGTTACGCAACACAATATTAATTTGTCTGGATGGTCTGCCTCCTGGTTGCTCTCCTGCAGCCATGACCCGTCCGTTCATTCGCCATCACCTCTATTTTATCGGGCTGAACTCTCCTGATTATTAATGTATTCTATCAGGTGCTCCAATATTAGAAGGATCATGAAGAATTCTACGGATAGGTACATGTATCAAATCTGAATGTTTTTTCGAAACTCTCCGTTCTCAAACAAACTCTTCCTATGCTTCAGCGATAACTGAAAGTACGGAAATACATGTGCATCAATGGCATGCAGCAGTTCCTTAGCCGTCTTGTTCGCCAGGTCATAATCACCCGTTGTAATATGTTTCCGTGACAGCGCATCTTCAAGCTCATCTTCATCCAGCAAAAATACTTCTCCATCTTTCAGTACAACGACATCCAGATACAGGTCATCAAACCAAGGAACACCCTGATCGGTTATCCCCTGACTACGACATGTATCAATATACCACTCTACAATCCGTTCCTGATCGTCAAACATCGCCGTTACAACAAAGTGCTCTCCCTTCGGATAGTATTGCAGCCAGGAATAACCTTTATCTGCGATACAGAAGGTACTGCCTCCATAAGTTTTCCACAGAGGTTCTTTCAAATCCTGTATGGTGTACAACGTAATATAACCTGTGAAAATTTTGGATTGAACGAACCGGCATGTGAATTGTCGGTTCGTAATCCGGCGCCAGTTCGCGCGGTCCCCGAATTTCCGTTTCATACGAACCCCTCTTTGCCGACTACAGGTCCGTGACCTGCTCTGATGTTATTGGTGAACAATGTAATAACGTCCGCCTGATGGATTCCAGCGCTCTGGGCCCGCCCTTGCACAACGTATTACGAATAGTTACAGCTTACCATATTTAAGGTTTACACTCAAAATCAAGCTTTGTCCCACCTATTCATCAAATCAGCTTCCATTACAGTTGGTTCCGTATAACAAAAAAAACTGCTTCACCGGTTTTCCCGGGAAGCAGTTTTTTAATGTAGCTATTTAGTGATTCATTGGCTTAACCGCCGGTTCCAGCTTGAGAATCTGCAGGTGCATCTGTTCCTCCAGTATCCCCACTCGTTCCGCTGTCCGGAGTTACAACCTCGCCCGGCGTTGTTACGGCCCCATCATCGGAGCCTTCACCGGTACCGCCTGGCTCTGTTGTCCCCTGGCCAGGTGGGGTCGTGTTTCCTCCCCCAGGTTGACCGTTTCCTTGGCCGGGTCCACCGTTATTGCCACCGTTGCCATTGTTTCCGTTGTTACCATTACCATTTCCGTTGTTGCCATTTTCATTTCCATTACCGTTATTACCGTTCGAGTTGCCATTATCCGGTGAACCATTGTCCGGATTCTCCGTACCTGGCTGCTCAGGATCTATCTCTGTTCCAGGGTCTATACCAGGATCAGGTTCCTCCGGCGGCATTTCCTGTGCTTCAATCATCAAGGAAATAGTGTTGGAAGGATCCGTCTCAAGTCCTGATGCCACATCGTAAGCTGTCACATAGTACTCATAGGTTAGACCAGGCAACGCACTTAAATCTTGTGCATTGGTCGCTCCTATTGCATCAATTAGATGAGTGAACTGGGCTTCAGATGTTTCTTTCCGATAAATCCGATATTGCGTACTTCCGTCACCCGTTCCAGTCCAACTCAGTGAGACAGTTTGTGCATTTGGGTCGTATGATCCACTCAGCCCACTAACGGACAGAGCTGGCTTTTCTGGTTCTTCTACTGGAGGAGGTGCTTGCCCTCCAGCTGGTGTTTTGAATTGCTTCACTGGAACGCCTTTTAAAGCATCTCCCATGACTTTGGCAAAGAAAGCTGCCGACAGCTTACTGCTGTTCTTAAGCATGTGATTGGCATCCGGATTGTCATAGCCCATCCAGACTGCAGCAGTCCATTCCGGTGTGTATCCAACAAACCATACATCACGGTTGGCACTGTTGCCAGAGATACCACTTTGAACAGTTCCTGTTTTACCCGCTACCGGACGATCTAGACGCGCTGAACGTCCCGTACCGTCATTAACAACGTTCTGCAGCATCTGTGTAAGCTGATACGCATTTTGCTCGCTCATGACACGAGTTGTGTCCGAGTTATCGTGTTTGTAAGTGGTTTTGCCTGCGCTATCCTTAATTTCCTTAATCGAATAGGCTTGTCGGTATTCTCCGAGGTTGGCAAATGCACTATAGGCTTGCGCCATTTCCAGTGTATTTGTACCTTTACTTAGACCACCGAGGGCAATCGCCAAGTTTTTGTCTTCATCTGTCAGCTGTATACCTACACTCTTGGCAAAATTAATGCCTGTGTTAACACCTATTTTATCAAGCAGCCAAACCGCAGGAATATTTTCCGATTTCGTAATGGCATCCGTCATACTGATCGTTGAAGAATATCCATGCAAGTTACCCGGACAATAGTTACCAAAACATTGCTTCGCATTACTCAGCGACGAGTTGGCACTGTAATTTCCTGACTCAAGCGCCGGTGCATAAGACACAATCGGTTTAAAAGCAGAACCTGGTTGTCTTCGACTCTGCGTAACACGGCTATAACCTTTAGTCTGATAATCACGCCCGCCCAAGAGGGCAACGAGACTGCCATTCTCGTGATTCATGATAACCATGGAGCCTTGAACCTGTTGATCATCTTTACTTGCCTCGAACAGACTATCATCTGTGAAGGCAGTTTCCATGGCTGTTTGAGCCTGAGCATCCATGGTTGTATAGATTTTGTATCCGCCGATATTCAGATCATCTTCCGTTTTACCTGTTACTCGTTCAGCTTCACGGAGCACATAATCAATAAAGGCTTGATACTTCATGTCTTTCTCAGGTCGCTTGTAGTTATAGTTAACTTCTTTTGCTTCATCCATCTCCGCCTTGGTAATGTAGCCTTGTTCATACATCAGCTGCAATACCACACCACGGCGTGCTTTAGAGTCGTTTGGATTGCTTACCGGGTTATAGGCAGATGGCCCTTTCGGCATAGCTGCCAATGTTGCAATTTGCCACAACTTCAACCTCTTGAGATCGGTAACTCCAAAATAAAATTCAGATGCCGCTTTAATCCCGTAACGCTGATGGCCGAAGAAAATCCGGTTCAGATACATCGTCAGGATTTCGTCTTTTGTGTACTTGCGCTCTAATGCCATGGCAATCGATACTTCCGTTGCTTTACGGAAGAACGTCTTGTCACGGGACAAGAACATGTTCTTGGCAAGCTGTTGGGTTAGTGTACTACCACCCTCCACCATGGAACGAGCCATGACGTCCTTAACCGCAGCACGCCCAATGGACCAGATGTCCACACCTTGGTGATCGTAGAAGCGTTTATCCTCCGTCGCAACAAAGGCTTGCTTCACCAATTCAGGAATATCGTCTTCTTTGACGGGCTCCAGCTTCTGAATGGATAGCTCCCCCATTAATTGGCCATTGCGATCATATACTTTTGAAGTTTCATTAATTGTAGTTTTGTCCTTGTTAGCTTTGAGCAGATTTTCACCACTCACCATAATAAATAAATATCCGCCTAGTGCACAGAATATGGCGATAGCCATTGTGAAAAACAGTGTCCATCCAACGCGTTTACCCGTAATTTTTTTCTTTTTAGAGGTCTTTGGCTTCGCTTTTTTGGGTGACTTGTTATTGTTGTTGCGATTGTTAGACCTCGACAACGGATCGTTTGGCATGTTACCTCCTGACTCCCTTTCGGTTGCATAATTTCTAATCGTCTGTAGGCTCAGGCATATATTAAACATATTTTGCCCGGAATGAAAAGAACAACCCTTTATTCAGGTTGCTCTGTTTCAATACCTATACTTGTAGACGAAATGATTGGTGAAAAGGTTTCGTAATTTTTTTAAGCTTCGCCGCTGTTATCTTGCTGCATCAGCGATACGCTGCGTTGCGGCGTGAACGTGGAGATGGCATGCTTGTAGACCATTTGCTGGCGTCCGTCGCTGTCAATGACGATCGTAAAATTGTCAAATGCCTTGATCGTCCCGCGGATTTGGAAGCCGTTGGTCAGATAGACCGTAGCAGGAATATTTTCTTTCCGCAGTTGGTTCAAGAACGTATCTTGGATGTTGATGGACTTGTTCATTAGCCGTACCCCCATTGGTTCATTTGAATTCGTGTTCAAGTAATATTCAATATCGCTGAGTAGCTTTCGTGCTATTATATCATGAACAGTTTCATATAATCCACAAAAACCCCTTGTCTGCTATTTTACCCCCATTCTTGGCGAGGTGAACAAATAGAAGACTTATCCATTATACACCGCTTGTCTGTTTTGCAAAAGAGGGACGAAATCTTCATTTTAAAGCACAATTATTCGTTGTTTAGCGAACGCTTAATCTCTACCATCTGTTCTAGTGATAAGTAAAAAAACTCTATCCTTTTGTTGACTAAAAGGTAGAGGTTTACATATCTTGATCTAATCGATGCCTGTCAGAAGATTACTAATAATCGCTCAAATCAATCAAATTTTCGTGTAATCAATTCACTTATCTGCTTGTATTTCCCTTCAAAATCTTGGGTATCCGTCATGTCCACCCATTCAATATCTTTCATATGACGGAACCAGGAAAGCTGCCGTTTGGCAAACCGACGTGTATCCCTCTTCAACCACTCAACCGCAGCTTCCCAACTCACTTCCCCTTGTAGGAACGCTGCAATCTCCTTATACCCCAGCCCTTGCATGGAAATATGACCTCTGGCCACTCCGCGTTCCAACAGAGACTTCACTTCATCCACCAGACCTTGTTCGATCATCAGATCAATCCGCTCTTCTACCCGGGCGTACAACTTCTGCCGATCCATTGTCAAACCAACAATAAGAAGGTCATAAGGCGACTCTTTCTTCTGTACTGCCAGCTGATCAGACCACTTCTCGCCTGTGAGATGATGGATCTCAAGCGCACGTACAATTCGCCGTTGGTCATTCGGATGCAGACGATCCGCACTAACGGGATCAACTTCCCTCAATCGATCATGAAGGGCCTGTGCTCCATATTGCTCCGCATAACTGAATTGTTCCTCTCTGAACGCTTCATCTGAACCGCTATCCGAAAATTGGAAGCCGTAACAAACGGATTCCACATACAGACCGGTGCCACCTACAATAAAAGGCATTTTCCCACGTTCATGAATTTCACTTATCAATCGGGTGCAACTTTCCTGAAACTCGGCCACAGAATAGGGGTACTCCGGTTCATGAATATCAATCAGATGATGAGGAACACCCTTCATTTCTTCAGAGGTAATCTTGGCTGTTCCGATATCCATTTCACGATATACCTGCATCGAATCTCCTGAGATAATCTCACAATTGAAAGCTTGGGCAAGCTCGATGCTCATTCTTGTTTTACCTACTGCTGTCGGCCCAACCAGCACAAGCAGTTTAGGTTTTGGTTTAACTTCCACTTTCAACATTAATCACTCCGTACAGGGTTTTTGCATTCGCCCGATCAAGTATTTCAAATCCGAGCCTGTCAAACTCCGCGCTGCCGCGCTTTTCTTTCATCACTACCCGTTTACGGGCAACCCGTTTCGCTTCCACAATACTCTGTTCATCCAGCGCATGAGCATTTGCATAATCTCGCAAGGGCTGTATAGCACTTGAATCCATCATTGGTTCACGGAACATGGGGTCAAAATATACAGTGTCACAGCTTCGATCCGGCATGGAACGCAGTAACTCAAGATGATCCACATGCCGCAGATCTATGCGCCGAAAAGCCTCATCCACCAAGGGTTGATTGCTCTTATAATGGGACATGCCCTCCAGCAGCAGGGTATAGAGCGGTTGAGAACTTTCACAGGCAATGACTTGTCCACTCTTCCCAGCCGCAACCGAAAATACCAGCGCATCTGAACCGAGTCCAGCGGTACAATCAACAATGGTGTCTCCCTCAAGCACCGAACCAGCTTCCAGCATAGGATCGGCTTCACCTCTTAGAACACGTTTAGCGCGAACAAATCCCATACTGGGGTGAAACTCAAGCTCCGTCGCATCTTTGCGAAACAAACGCGCTCTGCCATTGAGCACGACCAGTATTTCGTTGGTTCCACACTGTTCAATCAGTTTGGGTAAAGACGTTCTATTGCGCGGTACGTAGGTACCTCCTGTCGTTTCGGCAAGCTTACGCGCACGCTCCACCTGAGAGGCAATCTCCTTGTCACCGGTTGTAATGTACATAATGTCCCCCTAAATAGCTACATCACTCGTTTAAATAATTTTTCCAGATCATACGTTGAAAATGAAACCACAATCGGCCGCCCATGTGGACAAGTGTAGGGCTGACGACATGAACCCAAACGCTGAATTAGCACTTCTGCTTCCTGATCCGTCAGCTTCTGGTTGGCTTTGATGGACGCCTTGCAGGAGCACATAATAGATGCAGCTTCCCGCATCTTGGCCACATCTATGCTGCGTTCGCTAAGAACCCATTCGGACATTTCTTCGATAATGTCTTTCTCGTCCCCTTTAGGGAACCAGAACGGATGGGAGCGCACACGGAACGTCTGTCCACCAAAATGCTCCAAATATACACCTGCCTGCTCGAACCAGGCCAGTCTTGTTTTCAGTTTTTCGGTCTCTGAAGGTGTGAACTCCAGCGTAATCGGCAGCAATAACTCTTGTGAGGCCTGGGCAGGATTACCAAATTTCTCGTAATAGTACTCATAATTCACGCGTTCATGAGCGGCATGCTGATCAATCAAATATAAACCTTGGTCATTTTGCGCGATCAAATACGTACCATGATGCTGTCCGATCAGACTCAGCTCCGGAAATGCGGGCATGGATGCATCCGATTTCATAGCAGCAGCAAGTTTAGTGGCATCAGGCAGATTTGAAATTTTCCACGTTCGTTCTTCTCTCGCAATCGAAGATGGATTGTAGGATGTACGTGCTTCTCTAACCGGTGAAGTTACGGAATCGGAACGATAGGTAGCCGGTTTTCCTTCAGCCAGTGGTTTCTCTGTTGCTACACGATCCCCACCATCTTGAGAAGAGAGGTCAGATTTGGGAACAGTTTCGGTAGAACTTGTACTTGTACTTACATCCTTAGTGCCTTCTTGCACGTTAACGGATGTCTGCCCCCCGTCAAGACTAGTCCCCTTCTGCAAACTATCCCCATTCCAACTTTCTAACTGCTCAGGGGGATGTGTAACCTCAGGTGGAGCTTCGGGCAACGGCACGGTCTGCCCCTGTTCAGATACCTGCTGTGCTGCGGACACATCCGCTGGAGCATCCAAATCCAAATCATCATCTTCTGCAATCAACTTCAACAATGCACTGGCAGGTTTCCCGAGTGGGCCTTGTTGTCCATAGCCTTCTGCATCAGTTGAATCTTTCAGCGGACCACGTGGAAAGAGAAATTGTTCCTGAATGAAGGAGCTATCATCTCCACGTCGGATCTGCTGTTTTTTGACCTGTGGAATCAATACCTCCTGCCGGAGTATCCCTCGCAACGTCGTCTCTACGAATTCATAGAGTTCCGGTTCCTTGCTGAAGCGAACCTCCAGCTTAGCCGGATGCACGTTCACATCCACAAGGGAAGGATGCATCTCCAATTGCACCACGACAAGTGGGAAACGGTTAATGGGCAGCAAGGTATGGTAGGCCTTAAGAATAGCCTGATTGAGACCGTAATTGCGAACAAATCGGCCATTAACAATCGTCGACATCCCATTACGATTCGCTCGTGTCCATTCTGGCAGGCTGATCAGCCCACTCACACGGTAATCCAGACTTTCTCCCTGGATGGGAAGCATCGCTTTGGCAGCACTTGTCCCATAGATCGCTGCAACCACTTGCAGCAGATCGCCATTTCCCAACGTCTGAAGCAACACATTCTCATTATGGCGCAGTCTGAACGAAATATTGGGGTGAGACATCGCCATCCGGTAAAGAACATCTGATATATGTCCCAGTTCCGTCTGGATCGTTTTCATATATTTGAGTCTGGCTGGTGTATTGTAAAATAGTTCTCTCACTGCAAAATCTGTACCTTGGGGTGAGGTTGCATCTTCATGAGAGACAAGGTTCCCGCCTTCAATCACGATGCGGCGCCCCCGCCCATCATTGTCACTTGCCGACAATACCTCTACCTTGGATACTGCGGCGATACTCGCCAAGGCTTCTCCACGGAATCCAAGACTTGTGATCTGGAACAGATCTCGGCCATGGGCTATTTTGCTGGTCGCATGACGATAAAAGGCAGTTTCCATATCCTCTGGTTCGATACCTGAACCATTGTCTTTGACACGAATACTGAGGAGTCCGCCCTCTTCCACGGTTACTTCAATCTTGGTGGCGCCTGCATCCACCGAGTTTTCGAGCAACTCTTTGACAACCGAAGCAGGCCGTTCGACCACTTCACCCGCCGCAATCTGGTTGGCAATATGTTCATCAAGCACATGTATTTTCGCCACAGGTTTTCCCCTCCCTTATATTCAGGATAATTGCTGTGCCTTCAATTTGAGATCATTTAATATCTGCATCGCCTGAAGAGGCGTCATATTCATGACATCGATATCTTTCATCGTACGGATGAATTCTCGCGCTGGTTTATCCACCGCAACTACATCCGGTTTCGTTGCCACATTCGGCTCATCATCCCCAAAGATGGACAGTTGAACCACATCCGAATGGTTTGCACTGGACTGTACCTTGCTGTTTGATTTCTTGGCATGTTGCTTCCCGACCGACTCTTCAATAGAAGGTGTGTACTCTGCACTCTCCACAATCTCGTGTTCCCGGATCAATGGTACTGAATCCGTGTGCTGGAATTCTCCACCTTTTATTTTCAAGCCTTCTTCCTGCTTCTCGCTACCGATATATTCACTGCCCACAGCTACTTGAGCGGCCGCATGTTCGAACCCATGCAATAGTCCGTTCGCGCGCTCAATAATGCTATCAGGCAGACCTGCAAGGCGTGCACAATAGATACCATAACTGCTGCTGGCTGCCCCGGCAATCAATTTGCGCAGGAAATTAACTTTGTCACCGCTCTCCTGTACCGCCATTGAGTAGTTGGCCAGCTTGTCCAGACTCTCCTCCAGATGAGCAAGCTCATGGAAATGAGTTGATACAAGAGCTTTACAGCCGATGATATCATGTACATATTCAATAACAGACTGAGCAATCGCCATACCTTCACTTGTCGACGTTCCCCGTCCCAATTCATCGATAATAATCAGACTGCGTGGTGTGGCTTTGTCCGTCATGACCTGAATGTCGACCATCTCCACCATGAATGTGCTCTGTCCACCAATGAGATCATCCGCGGCACCGATTCGTGTGAAAATGCGATCCATGATCGGCACCTCCGCCTGACCCGCTGGCACAAAGCAACCCACTTGCGCCAAAATGGAGATCAAAGCGACCTGTCTCATATACGTACTCTTACCAGCCATATTTGGTCCAGTAATCAGCAGAATACGTGCCTCTTCCTTGGTCATTGCCGTATGGTTGGCAATAAATGCGCCATCTCGCATGACAGCCTCGACAACCGGATGGCGCCCTTCTTCCACAACCAGATCATAACCGTCGGTCAACGTAGGCCGTACAAAGTTTCGCTCAGCACTAATCACCGCAAAAGATTGATACACATCAATTTCGGCTACCTGTTCGGCCAGCTTCTGCAATCTTGCGATCTCTTTGTTCAGCCGCTCGCGCAGCTCTGCGAACAGTCCATACTCAATATCAACCATTTTGTCCTGAGCTTCGAGAATTAGCGTCTCTTTTTCCTTCAACTCCGGCGTAATATATCGTTCTGCATTGGCAAGTGTCTGTTTACGTTCATATCGTCCCTCTGGCAACGCGGACAGATTGGACTTGGTGATCTCGATATAATAACCAAACACTTTGTTATATCCAATCTTCAGCGATCGAATGCCTGTCGCCTCACGCTCGCGCGCTTCCAGCTCCGCAATCCACTGTTTCCCGTTAACCGAAGCCTCACGCAATTCATCCAGACGTTCATGGTACCCTTCACGAATCAGACCTCCGTCCCTTACCGATACAGGCGGCTCGTCCACAATGGCTTGCCCGATAGCTTCAAGCAGATCATTGCAATCATCCATCGTTTCGGCAATATGCTGCAATGTTGTGGAAGATGATCCTGCGCAATGCTGACGAAGTCCTGGGATTTTCTCCAGCGATGATTTGAGCGCATTCAGGTCACGACCATTGGCATTACCAAATGCAATCCGGCCTACCAAACGCTCCAAATCATAGATGTCTTTGAGTTCTGCCCGAAGGTCCTCACGCAATATAAACTGGTTGTACAAGGTATCCACTGCTTCAAGACGCTCATTAATCTTCCCTTTTTGCAATAATGGCTTATCGACCCAGCGACGCAGCATTCTTGCACCCATGGAAGTCTCTGTCCGATCAAGCAACCAGAGTAATGAACCTTTTTTTGAGCGTTCACGCACGGTTTCCACCAATTCCAGGTTCCGGCGGGTAAACGGGTCCAAGATCATATAATGATCTGGCTCATAGGTAGAGATTTGAGTTAATTGCCCAAGAGAACGTTTCTGTGTCTCACTAAGATAGGAGAAAAGTCGTGCAATGCACGCTTGACGTTCAGGCTCTAATCTTGCCCAGACAGCCTCGCCAAACTGCTGACGGACCAAATCTTCCTTATTCTTTGTCCACGACGTGTAGACCACAGGGCGACCGATTGGAGACGCCTCGGCTTCTACTGTTTCAAGCAGCGCTGCATCCCCCACCAGCTCGGATGGTTCGTAGATGCCGATTTCATCCTTGAGCCATTCCTTGGAATAGGGCACCGATGTCACATACAACTCACCCGTTGACAGATCACAGGCCGCGAGCGCCAGCGTATTTTGATTACCTGTAAGACAGACCATGTAGTTGTTGGATTTATCCCCCAGCGTTTTGCCTTCCATCACCGTTCCGGGTGTAACCACACGTACAATTTCGCGTCGTACCATACCTTTCGTTACACTCGCATCTTCCATCTGTTCACATATCGCAACTTTATATCCTTTTTCAATCAGACGCTGTATGTAATTGTCAGCCGAATGATAAGGTACACCGCACATCGGAATTTTGTCATCCGTGCCTCCGTTACGTGCGGTCAGCGTGATCTCTAGTTCACGAGCAGCATTAATCGCATCCTCGAAGAACAGTTCATAGAAGTCACCCAGTCTAAAAAATAGAAAAGCATCTTGTGCTTCGGCCTTCACTTGCAAATATTGTTGAATCATTGGCGTATACTGAGCCATGATGAATATCCTCCATCCCGTTCCTATAATGTCAGGAAGAAACGCGTCCTAGAAGGACAATAAGACGGTCAGGCACTGTGTTTGCGCCTCCGCCTTATGTGTTGGCTAATCGCCACTTCCTTCAAAGGTTGCTGCTCCATATCTTCCGTAGCTATAACTTATAAAGGTTGTTCAAAAAGTCCGCTTTTGATTACGAAGGATGCCTAGTGGCATCATCAGCATCGAATATGGCATTCAGCCGAAATGTCCGTTGCTCACGTAGTTTTCCTACGCTCCGCTACTCCATTTCTAGCTTCATCCCATCTTCTCGGTACTGAAAACCGTTCTTTTTGAACTCGCACTTATAAAAGACTTGTTTCTTATTATATCAAAAAAACGTCCGTACTTCATGAACCTGCCCGAATATTCCAGAGTTTGCGAATATCACGGCTCTCATCCCAGGTTCTTCCCAGTTTTAATTGAAGGAGTAACGGTGACGCATACCGTTCATAACGTGCATATCCCTCCAACTTCTTCAGATCATCTGCCAGAGCTGGAATGTATTCCTTGATTACTTCGCGCTTTCCTTCATAAAAAGCGGCATGAACTTCAGCTTTCTCCAACGGACGCTGCCGTAATTGAGTATACCCGCTCGCGATTAGACCTGCCAAGGCCACAACGCCCTTTGCAACAAGGGGCGACACAAGAAAGCTGGGTAACGTACGATACTCAAACCCACCGTAGGATTTCAGGCGAAAATCCCCAAGTGCTCCATAACGTGGCCGTCTTCCGGATCCACGCGGGTCTTGAAGAAATGCCAGTGGCAATGCCAGATAATTGTCCAGTGCTCGGAGCAGGTCTCCGGTAAGATTCACGCCACTAAAATGAATATGACCGCCTAGAGGTAACCCCCGCTGTGGCATCCCTCCTGCCTGCCAGATGAGCGAGTGATCACTAATGCTGCGGGAAGCGGCTGCGAATGCCCTCATCAGATGAGCCAGCAGTTCTCGTGGTTCGGAGCTTGGAGACGGTCTCAGTTCGGCAACCGGATATATGCGCCGTCCACCAATCGTCACGGAATCACAGCCTGCCATTCCGGTACGTTCAAGAAATTTGGAGGCAGGTACGATTTTAGATTCTGGCATCTGAACCAGAAGGAACTCGGGGTCCATGCCGAGTATTGGAATGGGTCTGTGACTCAGTTCCTCATCCAGCAGTTCCTGATGCTGCTTCCAGCTTTCCATATAGGTAAAAGCAAGGTTGGTCACCCCTTTCCAGGGACACGGATCAATCGAAATCACTGCACAACCGCCGTTCTCTGAGGATTCCATTCGAACAGCTCCATGATCCAGCCCTAGCGTATACAGCGTTTTGATCGCAAGTCGTTCTACGCGCTTGAACAAGGTTGAACTCGCTTCACGCTCCAACAGAGTTTCCTGTGCCCCTCCCATGCCACTAGTATCCTTGCGCTTAATCCGGATCGCCTGCAGACAGCTTATCTCCACGTCATAGCGTACACGCAAGCCTGGTTCACGTTTGCGCCGATCTTGCAATGATAATACTTCAATGCCTGCCTGTTTCAACCGTTCTGTGCGTTCTCCAGAAGTCATCCTTTCATATCGGCGCAGCGCTTCCTCCGCTTGTTCCATCACATTCATTACGTCCCCCCCTCCCGGATCATGCAACTAAAATAAAAATAACCCCGCAATGCGGAGCCTTCCCGTGAAAGGTATTCCAGGCACATTGCGAGGCTCGTTACCACCCATTTTTCAATATTTAAGAAGAAAGAGGGCTTACGCCCTCTTCACCGCGCCTTCTGGCGCATATGATACCTTAGGTTATCAAATACAGGCGTCAAACTCACAGCTCATCGTCGAGCAGATCGGGATCGAGATCGTCATAATCTCCATCGGCACTGCCAAAGTCATAGTCCTTGTCTTCGTAATCACCGCAACCATCTGTGCAGACCTTCACACAAACTTTGGTTTCGGCAACGAGTTCCACAGCGAATTCTCGTTCTACCCGGATAATTACACTGCTTCCACCTGCGGATACTGTGGCTTCCACACAGCTAGGTTCCTGCGTTGCATCCGCAGATACCTCCACTGTGGAAGTCCGGTGTTTCGGGTCCAGATAGGACAAAGGCACATGTTCTACATACGAGACCGTTTCTTTGGCTACATCCGTCTGCGAATTCTTGTCATAGGAATACCAAATGTTGATATCGTAAGTACCAATAACTTCAATTCCGTCACCCGCTGATACGGCTTCATATTGGTGGTTGATAATCCAAGCCCCCAAAATACTTGTCGGACCATTTGGCGGAGTCACGGTATGTGTTACGGTAGAGAACTTACGACCTTTGCCGCAGATCGCCTTCGTGATAATCTCTCTACATTGATGTTTATGACTCAATGACATCTTTAAACCTCCTCCATACAATCATTCACTACAAGTGTATGCAGGGCATTCGTCTAGGGTGACAACTATTTTCTATTATTCGTTTGTAGATTGGGACCGGTCCGAGATTGGGGACGGCGCTTTGTCCTTCTTCGCGACTTTCAGATACAGCGCGAGTTCACGGCACAGCTGGAGAATTGCGGAACGAATCTCGAATTCTTCCCTTGTATCCGGCAGCTCCATACGTTTGAATTCTTCTTGCACATCTGCAAGAAGTTTTTCAGTTCGTCCGGTGTAGGATTCAGTAAGTACATCCTGACTAAGCTGATCGAACAGCTCCGATACCATTTCCGCATGTGGCATCTTCTGATAGATCTGGGACACCAGATGCATCATATGCTGGATGGAGTCCAGCTGCGTTTTGCGCATATAGAAGTAGACACTCCATTCCTCATTCGGATGAATCACCTGATTCTCCAGAGAACGCTTGGCTGCATCGATACCGCCAAGGATAGCTTTATCCGCTTCAATAAGCTCTCTCCCCGCCCATGCTTCATTGGGATTACGCAGCGTGGCTGCGAATTCCTTGAAAATCTTCGAGAAGAGTTCATCGATTCGTTTGCGAATGCGTAGCATCTGTGGATCAGCTGCCGGCATATAGGCCAGGTTAACCGCCATTGCGGAACCAAGACCAATTAGCAGCAAAGCAATTTGTACGAGGACGACATGCACGTCCATTTCCCCGCCGCCGAACACCCGAAATACCACGACCGAACCTGTTACAATACCTTCCTTGAAGCCAACCCGGACAATAACCGGGAATGCGATCAATATGTATACGGCCAGCACCCAATAATGGAAGCCTAGAAAGTGAAAAAGTACACTTGCAAATAAAAGTCCAACTACGGAAGCAAAGAAACGCGCCGATATGGTGCGAATACTTCTTTTTCTCGTTACATCCACGCCAAGAATGGCAAGCAATCCCGCTGATGTTGGTCCCGGCAAGCGACACCAGTCCGCAATCAATACAGCCATTAATGCGGCGATTGCGGTTTTAATTACCCTAAAACCCATTTAACATTCCATCTCCTCTAAGCTGCAAAAAAATTCTTAGCCAGCTCGTCGCCTCATTCATTTATCATGACTAGTATGTCTCATCCAAATGAAACTAGACGACATCAACCGACATGCGCATGCATGCCGGTCACAGCAACACGCCCCGAATGAGGGACGCTGGCAAGTTAGATCGTTGCGACAGAACCTCAAGGCCCTCTTCTCCAATCATCGCATTAATTCCGGATCTGCGCGGAATATTCATACTAAATATGGTACTTGATTTTACGGTATCGGGCAACGTGACACCCCTTGTGAAATTGTATACATATCATACCCGGTCACATTACGAGTAAAACACGTCCGAATCACCTGCGGCCAGCCAGCATTTTGCGTTCTGCATAAACAACAAGTTGGTACATGGCTGTTGCAACGGCAGCAATAATTAACAGACTTGATAATACAAGTGTGAAGTTGAATACCTGAAATCCGTAGATAATGAGATAACCTAGCCCTTGTTTGGCGACCAGAAACTCACCCACAATTACACCCACCCAAGCCATGCCAACGTTCACTTTTAAGGTCGATACAATCGCCGGAAAAGAAGCAGGTAATACAACTTTGGTAAAAATCTCGGAACGTTCTCCACCAAACGTACGAATCACTTTAATATAATTGGGATCGACTTCATTGAAGCTGTTATACACCACTAACGTTGTAATAATGACCGTAATGGACAATGTGGTCATGACAATTGCTGTAAAACCCGCGCCGAACATCACAATAAAGATCGGGCCAAGTGCTACCTTCGGCATACTGTTGAACACAACCATATAGGGGTCCAGCACTTTGGACAAAAAAGGAGACCACCAAATTAAAACCGCAAGCAAGGTTCCCACCAGTGTTCCCAGTAAAAAACCAACTGCCGTTTCCCCTACGGTTACCCCAACATGTGCCCACAACTCGCCACTAGCGATGTCCTTGCCAATCTGGGCAAAAACCTTACTCGGATAACTGAATAACAGTACATCAATCCAACGGAGTCTGCCTGCCACTTCCCATAGCAAAAACATACATACTAGCATAGATAACTGTACGGCAAGCACTTGGTGTCGCCATCTGGCCACCTGCTGAATATGATTCCGATGCAGCTGTCCCATCCATTCGTCACGCTTTTCCTGCTTCGGATTCATTGGATTCACGCGTCTTCCTCACCTCCCCCGGACTGATCCAGTTCACTCCACAACGCCTGAAACAACGCATTGAATCCTTCTTGCTCCCTGGCATGAAACGGCTGAGATTTACGAATTCCATCGGGAATGATAAATTCACGACGGATGCGGCCCGGATTGCGATCCAGTACAATGACGCGGTCACTGACCGCAATCGCTTCAGACAAATCATGGGTGACGAGAACGGATGTTTTGCCAAACTGTTTTAACGTGTCCGAGACCAGATCCTCCAATTGCAACTTGGTTTGATAATCAAGTGCTGAGAATGGTTCATCCAACAATAAAATTCCCGGATCGGTTGCCAACGTGCGCACCAGAGCTACTCGCTGTCTCATGCCCCCTGAAAGCTCTGAAGGGTACTGATTCTCCGTTCCGGCCAACCCCATACTTACCAGCAGTTCCCGTACACGCTCACGGCTCCGTTCATCCAGTCTGCCTGTCAGTTCAAGACCGATCAATGCATTATCCAGAATGGTCCGCCATGGAAACAGATAGTCTTGTTGAAGCATATAACCAATCTGTGCTGAGGGGCCGCCAACAAGTTTGCCTTTAACTTTAACCTCTCCTCGGGTGGGTGTGAGCAGCCCGGCGATGATCGACAACAATGTCGTTTTACCGCATCCACTCGGTCCAACCAGACTGACGAACTCTCCTTTTTGGATCTCCAGACTCAAGTCTTCAATCACCAATGAAGCTTCCCGCTCGCTGACGTATACTTGAGAGATCCCCTCCAGTCGGATCACACTTTCGGATTCAGGCATTCTGCTCACTTCCTTTCCTGAATACCCATCACTTTGATTTCGTAGCTTCTCCCGCATAGGCATTATCCACAATTGCATTCAAATCCACGCGTTCTTTCAACTCTCCGGCGGCACTCATGACATCAAGCAGATTGTTCCACTCTTCCTCATCAATGATCGGGTCTGTTGCGTAGCTGCCCTGTTCCTTATAACGGTTCACACTGCTTACCAAAATGGCTGGATCGATGTCTTTGAAAAAAGGAGAAATGACTTCAGCAATCTCTTCAGCCGTATGGGAATCCACCCATGCCTGCGCTTTGTGCAGACCATTTGTAAACTTCTGTACGACATCCTTATTGTCGTTAAGATAACTCTGTTTTGTCATGAAGACGGTGTAAGGCAGAAGACCACTTTCTGTTCCAAACGATGCAACAACCTTGCCCCGACCTTCTTGTTCAAAGATGGATGCCTGGGGTTCAAACAGTTGAACATAATCTCCCGTGCCTGAGGCAAAAGCAGACGCAATATTTGCAAAGTCCACATTTTGAATCAGCTCCAGATCACTTTGCGGATCAATGCCATGTTTGTTCAGTGCGAACTCCCCTGCCATTTGTGGCATGCCGCCTTTGCGCTGACCGAGAAATGTGGAATCCCTCAGTTGCTCCCAATCGAAGCTACCTTCTGTGTTACGAGCGAACAAAAATGTACCATCCGTCTGGGTGAGCTGGGCAAAGTTAATGACCGGATCTTCCGCTCCCTGCTGATAGACGTATATGGACGTCTCCGCTCCTACCAGGGCGATATCCACCGAACCTGCGAGTAATGCGGCCATCGTTTTGTCACCGCCAGCAGTCGTCTGAATGTCCACCTCAAGCCCCTGCTCCTCAAAAAAGCCTTGAGCCACGGCCACATACTCCGGTGCATAAAATACCGAACGAGTCACTTCGCCAATCGTAATTTTGGCTTCATTCTCTTCCTTATTACAGCTGGTGAGCGCCACAATAATAATCAGCAGAATAACGATGCCCCGGACGAACCATGGCGTGTATTTCATGTTGTTTCCCTCCTTCACTGGTTTCAGCAGTTTCTCTCTATTATGGATATGCCGATGCCCAGCAAAAGGTTAAGAACTTGAATGCAAAAAAGAGCCGGGCAATAATACCCGACTCTTCAGCTCTTCTAAATGTTATTCAATATGTTATTTATGGGATACCTACAGCTTGTAAATCTCGGCATATTTGGCTTCCAGATAATCGGCCAGATAATCCGGGTTCAATTCTTCACCCGTTACGGCAACAATCAATTCGGAAGGTGTGCGACTTCTACCATACCGATAGATCTTGTCTGTAAGCCATTCCTTAATTGGAATCAGATTACCTTCGGCAATAAGGGTATCAAACTCCGGCATTTCCTTGCGCAATGTATGTAGAATTTGAGCTGCATACATATTACCCAGAGAATACGATGCAAAGTAACCAAAGTCACCACCGGACCAGTGAACATCCTGAAGAACACCATCTCCATCATTCGTTGGCATAATACCGAGGTATTCTTTATATTTTGCATTCCAGGTCTCTGGCAGATCCTTCACTTCAAGGCCATCGTTGAATAACATTTTCTCGATCTCATAGCGGATAATAATGTGCAGGTTATAGGTCAGTTCATCGGCTTCAATCCGAATAAGTGAACTCTCCACGCGGTTGATTGCACGATAGAAATCTTCCAGTTCAACCTCGCTCAATTGCGGGAAATGCTGCTGCAAATCTTTGTAATAGCGTGTCCAGAATGGCAGGCTGCGACCAATCATGTTTTCCCATAGACGGGACTGAGACTCATGAATCCCCATGGACGTTCCTTCGGCAAGAAGGGTACCCGCCAGACTGTCATCAATATTTTGCTCGTATAGGGCATGTCCGCCCTCATGCAACGAACTGAAGACTGCGCTTGCTACATCATCTTGCAGATAATGTGTTGTGATCCGCACATCCCCCGGGTTAAGACCCGTTGCAAAAGGATGAACACTCTCATCCAATCGTCCAGCTTCAAAGTCATAGCCCATTTGTTCCAGGATGAACAGACTGAATTTTTCCTGCTGTTTGGTGTCAAACAATTGATTCAGGAACTCTGTATTGGGCTTGTTTTCTGAAGCATTAATCTTCTCTTGTAGAGGCACCAAACGTGCTTTGAGGCGGGCGAACACAGCGTCCACTTTTTCAACCGTCAGATCCGGTTCATACATATCAAGCAGCGTATCATAACGGGTATCCTTCACACCCCAATAATCAATAAGCTCTTGTTTGAGCTTAACGATATCTGTCAGATAAGGTGAGAATCCTGCAAAATCACTGTTATGCTTGGCATCTTCCCATGCCGTTTCCGACTTGGCCGTAAGCACGGTATAGGCTTGTACTTTCTCAGGTGGTACGGATTGACTGCGATCATGTTCTTTCTTGCAATCTTCAACCAGACGACGATCTATATCTTCGAGTTGTTCCAATACCGCTGGAGTTGTTAATGCATCCAGGTAAGTCTTCATGTCAGCTGAGGTTTGCAGCTTGAATGCTTCGGTGGACAACATACCCAACGTCTCCGAACGGGTCGGAACGCCTTTTTTCGGTGCACCTGTACGCAGATCCCAGTGAAGCAAACCAATGGCTTCATGGTAACTCTTGATTTTACGAGCCAGATTACGGAAGGATTCCAAATGTTCCTGTGTTTGTTTATCCATTGTTATCGTTCACCTCTTCAAAAAAAATGTTATACCCTATTGATGATACTTTTTGCATTGCGTATAATCAACTTTTAACAGATGAAAATTGCATTGTTCTCCTAAAGATACGTGTTCAAAAAGTCTGGTTTTCATTACCGAGAAGATAGAAATGGCGCTCAACTTCGATGCTGATGATGCCCTCAGGCATCATTTGTAATCAAAAGTGGACTTTTTGAACAACCTCTAAAGGGTTGGAGTAATGCCATCTGCTGACCGTGAAATACTATTAAAGCAAAGGCGCGTAGGACAAGCTGCATCATATGCAAGTGGCCGTGCTCGTCGTATTGGATAACAGGAGGCAATGGACATGAACAACATTCAAGAGATTTTGGCTTACAACAAATCATTTGTCGAGACCAAAGAATACGAAAAGTATACGGCTGGCAAGTTTCCAACCAAAAAGATGGTTATCATCACTTGTATGGATACACGTCTGGTGGAAATGCTGCCCAAGGCCATGAACCTGAAAAACGGTGATGTGAAAATCATCAAAAACGCAGGCGCAATTATCTCTCAGCCTTTCGGGAGTGTAATGCGTAGTGTACTTGTCGCCATCTATGAACTGGGTGCAGATGAAGTCCTGGTAGTTGGACATACGGAATGTGGCATGGCTTCCCTTCACGCTGAGACCATGATTGGACATATGGTAGAGCGTGGTGTATCAGAAGAAGTCATGACTACTCTGGAGAATTCGGGCATCCGTTTGCAAAAATGGTTGCGTGGGTTTGACAGCGTCGAAGAAGGGGTAAAACATACTGTGGAAGTGATCAAGAAGCATCCTTTACTTCCTCCCAATGTACCCGTCCACGGCATGGTTATCGATTCTGCTACAGGTGAGCTTGATCTTGTCGCTGAGGGGTATGGACAACAGGCATCTCTCTAAATGGTTTGGAGTGCGGACCTTATGGTTCGCACTTTTTTTTGTCTAAATTAAGGCAGTTGTTCTGTCAGGTTGTCAAACCATACAGTTTCAGTGTACACTTTTTATGAAAGCGGTCAAAGAAAGTAAAAACGATTGTTCTCTCTGACCTAGCCCTAATATTAAGGAGACATGTGCATGAACATACTTTCCTACGGATTGCTCGGGCTGCTTACCCGCGAGGAGTCATCGGGCTATGATCTGATGCTGAAGATCCAGCCGCATTGGCAGGCGAAACACAGCCAGATCTACCCACTCCTGTCCAAGATGGAAAACGATGAGTTATTGGCCTCCCGCTGGGTACAACAGTCTGACAAACCGGACAAGAAAATGTACGCAGTTACGGAAAAAGGCATTGAAAAGCTCTTGGAATGGATGATTACTCCTGTTACCGCACCGGTTACACGCGATGAATTTAATTTGCGTATTTTGTGTGTTGGCATAGCGGAAGACGGAAGCATGAGACGCATTCTTAACGAGCGTAAAAGCTGGTTTATGGAACGCATACGTTATTTCGAGGATCTGAAGTCACGTATACCTCAGGATAATCTTCGTGTAGGCAACCGAGATTTTGGAAGCTACATCCTGGTACAAAAAGGGTTAATGCACGCACAAACTGGCCTGGAATGGTGTCATTGGGTTACCCAATTGCTTGATGGCCAAGCTGCAATTCAAGACCCAAGTCCTAGCGTTTCAGAAATTTAATAAAATTTGAAACGTTCCTGCAAGTTGACCGTATTACATGAGTAAGGCCCATTTTTGGGCGATTCAAACAAATTAAACGGGGGGTTACGATCTTTACAATGAAGAAAAAATTCGGAGTTAAACATCTAATGATGGTATTTATGGCCTTTACATTATTGTTCGCAACAGTGGGAGTAACAAATCCGGATTCTGCGGATGCAAGACGTGGTGGCGGATTCAAATCCGGTACAAAAAGTTATACCAACACTCCTAAGAAATCCGACTCCAACAACAACGTGAATCAATCCAATTCCGGTAATAACTCCGGTACTGGTGCAGCTGCAACCCGTGGTGGTGGATTCTTTGGCGGTGGCGGTGGCTTCATGAAAGGCATGATGCTTGGTGGTCTTGCTGGTATGATGTTCGGCGGACTGTTCGGTGGCATGGGCGCCCTTGGTAACATCCTTGGATTGCTCGTGAACGTTGCAGCAATCATGTTGATTGTTATGCTGGCTATGGCACTCTTCAGAGCCATCTCCAATCGTCGCAAACCTGCAGCGGATGGTCGTTATGACCGTCGCAATGATCGTGATGATGACCGTAACAGAAACGGACGGTACTAATCTCTATGGTTCTGAGCATGGATGAAATTGTGAATGCAATCTGTATTCATATGGCAGAACGTAAGGGTGTACGTCCAACCGATGTGAATGTAGAACTGAGCTGGGAAGAAGATACAGGTTATTCCGCTGAAGTTTGGATCCAAGGACGCAGTCAATATCTGGTCGAGTCCAATATGATTGAAGCGATTCTTCGTTACCTGCACAGTGAATACAACATCCGGGCGTATCGTGAGAATGTACGACTTGATCTGGATGAAGAAATCACAGCGATCGTTAATCAATAAACTATAGGTCAAGCAATGACCTGTTATACTAAAGACCGTCTCCCTTCTGTCGCCTGACAGAGATGGAAGACGGTCTTTTTGTTTCTGTATTTGTATCTTTATTTGTGTGTCTATTTTAGTCTCTATACGTGCCTGTGTTACGTACTATTTCTTGGAAACTACGATTGAAGTTTGACCAAGCTGTAGTTCTTCTTACCTTTACGGATAATGATGAATTTACCGCCAATGGCATGCTCTGCCGAGACTGTAAATTCAAGCTCTGTGATTTTCTCACCGTTCATGGAGATTGCGCCTTTAGTGACATCCTCACGCGCCTGGCGTTTGGATGGCTCCAGCCCCAGATCTACGAGCCAGTCGACGATATTTTTCGCTTCGCCGTCCGTTTCGAATGTTGGCATTTCCTTGAAGCCCTGTTCGATTTCATCAGCTGTCAGGGAACGGATATCACCACTGAACAGCGCCGCTGTAATTCGTTTAGCCTGTTCGAGCATTTCTTCGCCGTGAACAAATTTTGTCATTTCTTCCGCGAGTGCTTTCTGTGCTTCACGTCTATGCGGCTCTGTCTCTACCTTTTCAGCCAAAGCTTCGATTTCTTCTTTGCTCAGGAAGGTAAAGTATTTCAGGTATTTGATCACATCACGGTCATCTGTATTCGCCCAGAACTGGTAGAATTCAAATGGTGTCGTTTTGTTCGGATCAAGCCAGATTGCGCCGCCAGCTGTTTTACCAAATTTCGTACCGTCGGATTTGAGCATGAGCGGAATGGTCAGACCGTACGCCTTCGCTTCAGATCCTTCTTTTTTACGAATCAGATCAAGACCACTCGTGATATTCCCCCATTGATCAGAACCGCCGATTTGAAGCTGTACATCTTCATTTTGGAACAGGTGCAGGTAGTCGAGAGATTGAAGGATCTGGTATGAAAACTCGGTGAACGAGATTCCGCCTTCCAGTCTGCTCGCAACTACATCCTTAGCAAGCATCGTGTTGAGGTTAAAGTTTTTGCCGTAGTCACGTAAGAATTCAATGACATTGATTTTGTGTGTCCAATCGTAGTTGTTCACCATGCGAACCTGATTATCACCGTCTGTTACGAACAACTTCTTCATCTGCGCTGTCAGTGCATCCACATTCTCCTGCACTTGCTCCATCGTTTGCAGAGAACGCTCTGCCTGACGACCACTTGGGTCACCAATCGTGCCTGTAGCTCCACCAATCAAAATAACCGGACGATGTCCTGCCAGTTGAAACCTTTTCAGCATCATGAAGGGAATGAGATGTCCGATATGCATGCTATCCCCCGTAGGGTCAACGCCGCAGTACAAAGAAACGGATTTCGTTTCAGTCAATTCACGTAGTCCCTCTGCATCCGTCTGCTGGTTAATGGCGTCACGCCACTGTAGTTCATCAATAATATTCATTCGTATAACCCCTTTTCTATCCTCAAAATTCAGTCATGATCTACGTTAAATTACGAAATTACACGCTGGAACGGCTTTTTTGGACACAAAAAAATCGCCTCCTTGTCTTCATTAGACACAGGGACGATTATCATAACCGTGGTACCACCCAAATTGCATGGACAACACGTGAGCTTAACACGTTATCCATACCACTTTTGGCAATATATCGTTTGCCCATCCGCTTGGCATTACCCAAGTACTCCAGAGTGTAATTCGCAGCCCTTGTATGTATCAGGTTCCATCAACCCCTGACTTTCTGTAACAGGGACAAAGCCGCTACTGCGCTCTATCAACGTGATTCATGTATTCAATTTATAGCAAGTATAGCCGAACGTTCCAGTCATTGCAAGACCAAGTATGCAATCTTTGAACAGAACAACGGATGCATAATTGAAACCAGATTATATAATCATCATGTTCAATTTTCCGTGATAATAACCATAGGCTTTCTCCGCAATCTGATCCTCATTATTCCAAAATTTCTGATCCAGCGCATCTAACTGGTCCTCTTGTTCCTTGGTCAGTAATTTAGGAATGTCCCACAGTTCAGTAAGCCTTTCATCCTCTTTCAGATGCTCCATGCAGCCGTATGCTGACGTTATAATCTCCACGACTTGAGTCGCACCAATGGTATGTAATGCCCGCAACGCGTAACGGTATACCTCTTCCCCCCAGTTACAGAAAAACTGAATAAAACCGCCATTAAAGACATCCGCCTCTAACAGCCATAAAGCAGCAATATCCTGCTCGTTCGAAGTCAACGAAGCCCAGCCCTGTTCAGATTTATTCTTTTTTTCGACAAATAACACAGCATAGTCATACCATACATCATTAATATCTTGCTCGCTCATGTAACACACCTCATTTTTATTTACTTCATGCCCTCTAACTCCTGACGTTTACCCGTCTGATACCAATGTAAGTACGGATCACCGATCTGCTGGAAGGCTTCCTGAACACCCCTGTTTAGTTCATTCATCACTTCATTTGTGTAGTTCAAATACGTCTGTTTATTATCCACGCCATATCTTTCCAACAACCCTACATGCGTCGCGGTGAAAATAATATCCTCCAGCAGCCAATAGACGACTTCATCCGGCTGTTTCACCCGTTTCTCCAATGAGACGAGACCACGTTCGTATATTCGAACAATATACGCATCTTCTCCATTCTCTACATAGGGCACACCATCGCATTTAAAGGTCTCAAACAAGCGGTTAACATAGTTCTGCATCTGTTCCCTACGGAGAGATGTACGCTCTAAAAGCTGTATAAGGATGTCTGCCAATTGTTGTTTGCTTAACATGTTGGACATGAATGCACCTGCCTATATAAAAGTAACATCGATGACAGAATGAAAAAATGAAAAAGCTGCCGAAGGCAGCCTCTTCTTCCGTATTGTTCAATCAGGTCCCACAAAAAGTTTGGTAGGAAGTATTGCATTGTGCAGGTAGTTCGGCATATTCAGCCTGCTCAGGTGAGTGCGCGAACGGATCTGAAAGAACTGCCAAAAGCTTCTCCATCACGCTAAGATCTCCATGATTCTCTGCTCGCTCAAGCGCTTCTTCGACCCGATGATTGCGGGGAATGACAGCTGGATTGCTTGTTCTCATCAACTGCTTAGAGACTTCCTTCTCCCCCTGCTGTCTGTCCAATCTCGCTTGCCACCGCTCTTGCCATTCAGCAAATTCTGTCGTGCCAAACAAAGCTGTTCCTTCCAATGTATCAAAGGTCAAAGCCAGGAACGTATTGGTGTAATCTGCACTATGCTTCTCCATAAGTTCAAGAAGATCCTTGATCAATGCCTCATCATCGGCCTCTTCATCCAACAAGCCCAGTTTGGCACGCATCCCCTTGAGCCAGTGATGATGATACAATTCAGAAAATTGTGCGATGGTATCCTGCGCGAGTTGCACCGCCTGCTCTTCATCTTCATGCAACAACGGCAGAAGCGTCTCAGCAAAACGAGCCAAATTCCACCCGGCAATATACGGTTGATTACCATAAGCATAGCGGCCTTGTCTGTCAATGGAGCTAAATACGGTTGAAGGATTGTACGCATCCATAAAGGCGCACGGACCATAATCGATGGTCTCACCACTGATCGCCATGTTATCCGTGTTCATCACGCCATGAATGAAACCAACACGCTGCCATTGGGCAATGAGAACCGCTTGCCGCTTAATCACCTCCTGAAGGAGCAGAAGATAACGGTTTTCGGCCTGAGCAACCTCAGGAAAATGTCGATTCAACGTGTAATCAGCCAACGCCTGAAGATCGTCGATAGACCCCCATCTAGCTGCATACTGGAAGGTTGCTACACGAATATGACTGGAAGCCACCCGGGTCAATATGGCCCCAGGCCGCTCTGTTTCGCGGATAATGTTTTCTCCTGTCGATACCACCGCCAGACTGCGTGTCGTTGGAATACCTAGTGCATACATCGCTTCACTAATAATATATTCTCGCAACATGGGCCCTACAGCAGCACGTCCATCTCCTCCACGAGAGTAGGGTGTTCTCCCTGAACCTTTCAGCTGGATATCCACTCGCTCGCCCTGTGGCGTAATCTGTTCACCCAGTAGCAAAGCGCGTCCATCACCAAGCATGTTAAAATTGCCGAATTGATGTCCTGCGTAGGCTTGAGCTAAGGGCTCGGCCCCTTCCGGAATCAGGTTACCTGCAAAAATTTGCGCTCCTTCATCACTGTCAAGAGACTCCACATCCAGTCCCAAGCTGGATGCAAGCAGTCTATTAAAAATGATTAGCTTTGGTGATTCAACAGGTACTGCGCCCTGAATTGTAAAAAAGGGTTGCGGTAACTGCGCATAACTATTGTCCAAATTCCATCCTTTGTTCGATGTCTCTTGTTGCATGGTGCTCACAACTCCTTTTCTGTACCCAGGGGATATCCCTTGGTTTTATTTTAGCCTTGTGAAGCAATGCTCATTTATGTAGTCGCATGGAAATTCAATGTAGGGAACATATAAAATGTTCTTGATGAAACTTTAGCATATTTGCATGCCTTTTGCATTCCTCATGAATCGTAAGCACAAAAAAATCCAAGAGGTTTCTTTGCAAGTGGAGTCATTGTCTTTCATTCCACTTCCCAGAAAACCATCTTGGATCTATTCCGCTTACTTACTACCAGATGACACGTCTGTTATTACAAGGATTACGTGTGTGCTTCCTGAGCCTGTACAGGCTGTACTGGCAAGCTCTCTTTTTTCCAAGCAAGGTTAAAGAAGACATTAAGCAGGATCGCTGACAGGCTTCCCGTGATAATACCATCGCTAACAATAATCCGAATACTTTGAGGAAGCTGGGCAAACAGGTCGGGTACAGCAGTAACACCGAGCCCAAGTGAAACGGAGCAAGCCACGATCAATAGATTGGATTGTTTGCCAAAGTCGACGTTCTGCAGCATTTTGATCCCGGATGAGACGACCATTCCAAACAGGACAACAGTTGCTCCTCCGAGGACAGCACTTGGAATAATGGTTGCAAAAGCAGCTACCTTCGGAATGAGTCCCAGAAAGACCAGGATACCTCCGGCTGCAACAACAACATTGGTCGTTTTCACTTTGGAGAGCTGAACCAAACCAACATTCTGTGCAAATGTATTGTATGGAAAAGCATTAAATATGCCGCCCAGGACAAACGCGAGACCTTCTGCACGATATCCCCGTGCCAGATCTTTTTCGTTGATCGGTTGATCACAGATTTTGCTCAAAGCCATAAATACACCAGTTGATTCGATGATAACGACTGTACCTACAATAATCATTGTAATAATGGGGCCGATTTCGAAGGTTGGCCATCCAAAGTAGAAGGGGTGGGGCAAATGGAACCAGGAGGCTTCCTGTACAGCGGCAAAGTTCACTTTTCCCATGAAGGCTGCGATGAGGGTCCCCACAATAATACCAAGGAGAACAGCCAGGGATTTAACAAACCCGCGAGCATATCGATTCAGGATTAGAATAAAAAGTAATACGCCAAATGAAAGCGCCAGATTATCCAAACTTCCGAAATTCTCGCTGTTTGCTCCACCCGCCATGTTTTTAATGCCGGTTGGGATTAACGCAAGACCGATGATGGTTACCACTGTACCGATCACAACTGGCGGAAACAATTTGACGATTTTGCTGAAAAACACGGCAAAGATGACGATAAATAAACCCGCTGCAATGATCGACCCATATATGGCAGGAATTCCGTATTGCGATCCAATCGCAATCATCGGTGTCACCGCTACAAAAGAACTTCCGAGCACCGCTGGCAATCCAATACCCAAGTACTTCCCTTTCCGAGCCTGAAGCCATGTTGCAATCCCACACGTTAACAGGTCAATGGATACCAGATACGCCAACTGCTCTGCAGTCAGATTTAGTGCTCTGCCCACAAGCAAAGGCACCAGAATTGCTCCCGCATACATCGCGAGTACGTGCTGAATCCCCAGTGAAAAAATTCTCATCTTTTTGGTTTCTTTCATCCCACGTTGCCCCCCTGAAATTAGAATCAACTAAACCGCTGCAAAATGATGTTATGTTGATTCACATTATATAAACTATTCAGGGAAGTTCCATGATTCATAACATAGAATTGTGATAAGAGATAAAGAGCCCAACTAAAATTGGGCGTGTTATACAAAAGGTACTCTAATACCGTTTATGTCGCGTTATATAAGTTGACACGTTAATGCATAAGGGCTGAATACACTTGCTGCATATTCTCAGCTTGTCCAGTTGAGTGGCTTGATGTTAAAACGTTGTTCCATTACCTCTCCGTTCTGGTGAACCATCTCCGTATAAAACACTTCATCTCTGTTCATCAGAACAACGGATGAAGCTCTGGTCCCATAGTCGAATTTCTCACTTCTAACAAAGATTGGAGAAAGCAAACGCTCCCATTCCAATGGAACACCTGTATGGGGGAGAAGCTCATCCACTGAAGGGTCTGCCATTTGCAGCAAACCTAATATTTGTTCTGTCAGGGTATCTTCGTCTTCCCCTTGGATGATTTTCTCCAGCCCTTCTTTCCCACGTCTCACCTTGGGCCAATCTGTATTAATCAAGTGATTACTAATCCCGTATATTCCCGGTTTCAACTTCATCACGACAGTACCCACATTAGAATAATAATAGAGGTCGTCAGGATCACCCACTAACAAATTGTAGCCAGGATAATCATTGCGACTTCTCTCCGCATGTTGTATATATTGCTCAGGTGTGGACGTTCCTTTTAAAAAGTCAGCAACCAGATCTCCTCTTGAGCCCCTGGCCTGTACCTCTTCATTCGGATCACGATAATTCGTAACAGCAGCCAGACGTCCACCTGTGGTTACGCCCATCCAGGTTCCCATTTTCGACAAATCCCTGCCCGCTAATATATGAGGATGATCTTCCCAATAGTGTGCTTGAGCCGTAGGTCTGTGATAGAATTCATCCCTATTTGATCCCAGAATAAGCGGATACTTTGGATGCATGTTGTATGCAAATAAAATTAAACACATGGGAATCTTCAACTCCTATATTCGTTAACCCTCTGATATCGTGGCTTTATATCGCATAATCAACTACAATGACATCTTCCACCCAACCATCGAGGGAAGCTACAAATGCCTGATGAGCAGGATGGGGACCATAGGCGCGCAATGCCTCCTGATCTTCAAACGTCACTCTCAATCCAATCGTGTAACCTTGGATACGGTCCGTTTCTTCAGTTGCATTGATCCCTGCGGTCAGCGTGACAATTCCAGGGATTTGTTCCTGTAACGCGAGCAATTGAGCCACCCATTCCTGTTGTTTGGCTAGTGTGGTTTTATCGTTAAATTTAAAAACAACCAAATGTTCAAACATCTTGTTATTCCTCCTATGTCCATTCGAATAGTAAATGAAATTTCGTGAAATGAAGTTAATTCAACAATTCCAATCCGCCCATCATATAGGGGACCACTCTGTTGGCTAATTCAGCCGGGGATTCCTGTCCGCCCTCAATATTCCAACGATATGTCATTCCATAGATGGACCAGCTTAGCATGGTTGCCGTAATTTTCAGCGTTTTGGGATCTACATCCCCCGCTACTTTGCTCATTAATTCAAGAAGGAATTGCTCCAGCTGTGTCTTGATATTTTCTTCAATAATTGGTGCAACCGTCTCATATTTTTTAATGCATCCATTACTTGAGACGTGATAGTCACATAATGAAAATATAAGTTGCTGTATGGTTTCGGCTGATAACCGGGCATCCGAGTCCACCCTTTTCGTTACATATTCCATAAAAGCATCCGATAACAAGGCTTCAAGCAGTGCATATTTATCCTGAAAATGGGCGTAGAAAGTAGCTCTGTTAATTGTAGCTTGTTCCGTGATGTTTTGAATCGTAATGCTGTTGAAATTTTTAAGATTCAATTGGTTTAAAAACGCATCAAGAATTAATTGACGCGTGCGGATTACACGCGGATCATTCGAGTTTGGAGACAATACACCAGACATGCCCCAATCCTCCTTTGTACACAAAATATTTGGTTAGACTCCTTCATTATAGATAAGTGTTATTTGTTCAACAAGTGAAAGTAAGTGCAAAGACACCATACAATAATCCGTGTCTTTCGCTTAAGCAACAAAATGCTCCGATTGTTGGTTGAGCATGCCTATAGACCTTGTTAACATTGCACTCGTACCCACTGAGAGGTACAACATAATGGAGGTGTATATTTTGAGTAATCCACAATATAACATTATTTCTACAGAGCGTTTGTTTCAACCATACACTGTTTCAAAGCTAACCCTGTCCTCACGCATCGTCATGTCCCCCATGGCTCGTGCTTTTTCCCCGGACGGTGTCCCTGGCCCAGACGTAGCCGCATATTATCGTCGACGTGCCGAGCATGGTGTTGGACTCATTATTACCGAAGGTGCGACCATTGAGCATCCATCTGCATCAAGTGAGCCTAGAATCCCTCATATGTATGGAGAAGCAGCTCTTCAAGGCTGGGCTGAAGTGGTCAGACAAGTTCATGATGCTGGCGGCAAAATCTTCCCTCAGATTTTACACATGGGAATCGTTCGTCCTTCAGGATCTGACCCACACCCGGAAGCTGCATCACTGAGTCCATCGGGAGTTGACATGGGAGGTACTCAAGTAGGTGCACCCATGACGGAGGCAGAGATTGCAACTGTGATTCAAGCCTATGCAGATGCAGCAGCCAATGCGCAAAGTATTGGTTTTGACGGAATTGAACTTCACGGTGCACACGGTTTTCTAATCGATCAGTTTTTCTGGAAAACGACGAATAGGAGAACGGACCGCTATGGTGGTGACCTTCAGAAACGAACTCAATTCGCGGTTGAACTTGTCATGGCAGTGCGTGCTGCGGTAGGTCCTGATTTTCCTATTGCGATGCGAATTTCCCAATGGAAGATGAATGATTATCAAGCCAGACTGTTCGATACACCGGAAGAACTGGAACAATTCCTTCGTTTGTTAGTTGACGCAGGTGTAGATATCTTCCACTGCTCAACACGACGCTTCTGGGAGCCCGAGTTCGAAGGATCTGATCTAGGATTTGCAGGGTGGGTACGGAAGCTAAGTGGTCAAACCACGATAACGGTCGGTTCTGTAGGTATGGCGGATGAGCCTGAAGCAGAAGGCAGTGAAGTAAAACATCCGGGTATGAGCGAACTTATGAAGCGATATGAGCAACAGGAATTTGATCTGGTGGCTGTTGGACGTGCACTCCTTGGTGATCCGGCGTGGGCTGCCAAAATACGCGAAGGCCGCATATCTGAGATACAGGCTTTTACACCTGAAGCGCTCGCTACGTTACACTAAGAACAATTACTTATTGTTCCAGAGATTTTTTCTCCCCTATATAGTAGGTTTGAACTCATGAATCAACTATACTAAGCAAAGGGCTCGCTTTCCCTCCGGGATTGCGGGTATTTTGTTTTTTGGAGATATCTGTCCGATCAGACACTTCGAGCAATAGCAATATCGTTCAAGAAAATTCCTTCTTTGCAACCTATAATGATCTTAACTTACCAGAAAGAAGGTGCATCATGACTCGGGAAGTCCGGACTGTCGTTTTTGATACCGACTTACAGCTAGAAGCTTATCAATTTGAAGGCATTATGCAGAAGTTTCCCAATCATTTTCATGACTATTACGTCATTGGATTCATTGAGCAAGGCAAGCGACACCTCATCTGCAACAACGAAGAATACATTCTGAATAGTGGCGACATGATTGTTTTTAATCCACATGATCCTCATGCCTGCGAACAGGTCGATGGCAGAACCCTCGATTATCGCTGTATCAACGTCCAGCCTGAGGTTATGCGAGAGTATGCAAGAGAGATTACTGGACAAGCTTACTTGCCACGGTTTACATCCCCCGTTCTCTACCAAAGTGAACTTGTGGGTTCCCTGCACGAGCTGCATCAGATGATTCTGGAGGAGCAATCCGATTTCTGCAAAGAAGAATTGTTACTCTTTCTGCTGGATCAATTAATGCGAGATTATTCGGATGCTGAACCGCCTGTATCCACTCAGGATGTTACCACAGAGATTAGACGCATATGTGATTACATAGAAGCCCATTACATGGAGATCATCTCGCTGAACGAGTTAGCTGATTTGACGGAGATGAGTAAGTATCACTTGCTGCGTTTATTCACTCGTCAGAAAGGCATATCACCTTACCGCTACCTGGAAACGATTCGCATTAATCAAGCCAAACGTCTGCTGGAACAAGGTCTGCTTCCCATTGAAGTAGCCGCACAGACAGGATTCAGTGACCAGAGCCATTTCACGAATTTTTTCAAAAAACTGATCGGGCTGACGCCGAAGCAATACAGACGTATCTTCAACCATGATACGGAATTGAAACGAACCATCGATAACCTCGTATGACGAGTCATCATAACACCAATGCCGCTACCGGACATTTGCTCGCCTTATTTACCATATTGATCTGGGGAACTACGTTTGTCTCGACCAAGGTTCTGCTGATTGATTTCACTCCTGTAGAAATTTTATTTTTCCGTTTCCTGATCGGGTATTTGGTACTGTTATTGATCTATCCACGTTCACTGCGGACCGCCTCATTCAGAGAAGAATGGTTATTTATCGGAGCAGGTTTATGCGGGGTGACGTTATATTTTCTTATTGAAAATATTGCTCTGGTGTACACAACAGCTTCCAACGTGGGGGTTATTGTCTCCATCGCTCCGTTCTTCACTGCCGTGCTCGCCAATTTCTTCCTGGATGGTGAGAAGTTAACTCGCCGTTTTCTGATCGGATTTGGGATTGCCTTGAGCGGCATCCTACTCATCGCACTGAACGGCAGTTTCATTCTGCAACTGAATCCGGTAGGTGATCTGCTTGCTTTTATAGCACCTGCGGTATGGGCGATATATTCTGTACTAATGCGGAAAATTGGCCAACTTCGTTATCACACCATTGGTGCGACCCGCAAAGTATTCTTCTATGGCCTAATCTTCATGCTGCCAGCTCTGTTCCTGTTTGAATTCCATTGGGATCTCGGACGCTTCACGAATATGACCAATCTCCCCAATATTCTCTACCTCGGTCTGGGTGCCTCCGCGCTGTGTTTCGTGACCTGGAACCGGGCTGTGAATCTTCTCGGAGCTATCAAAACGAGTGTATATATCTATCTGGTGCCTGTCATTACTGTTGTGTCATCTTCACTGATTCTTCAAGAGCAGATAACCTGGGTGATTGTACTCGGTGCGTTCTTAACCCTATTTGGCTCATACATTTCAGAGAGAACAGGAAACAAGCTTAACAACAAAAACACTAATCCGCATAGGGGTTAGTGTTTGTTTCATTTTTTACTGATAAAACTGGACATCGTGGTTGACCACCGTTGACATGAGCAGAAGTCATTCATTTTATCTCATTTAATTGAGACAGCAGAATCTCCAGTTCCACTTGCTCCAGATGACGCCATTGCCCCCGCTCCAGTTGATCCAGCGTAATATTCATAATTCGGATGCGCTCCAGCTTCAGGACTCGGTACCCCAGGGCTTTGCACATTCTGCGGATCTGCAGGTTGAGACCCTGTGTCAGAATAATACGAAATACATTGTCACTCTGCCTATACACTTCGCAGGGCTTGGTCACCACATCCAGAATTTCAACACCTTCAGACATGGACTTTACAAATTCGTCTGTTATGGGTTTGTCTACGGTCACTACATATTCTTTATCATGATTATGCTCCGAACGCATCATCTTGTTTACAATGCCTCCGTCATTCGTAAGCAATATCAGCCCTTCAGATGCCTTATCCAGCCTGCCTATCGCAAATATGCGAGAAGGAAAATTCATATATTGAATGATATTCCCTTCCACATGTGCTGCTGCTGTGCAGACAATACCGATGGGTTTATTCAGAGCAATATAGACAGGTTTGCTGTCATTACGAGGAATCTCCTTGCCATCAATAAGGACCACATCATGAGGTTCAACTTCGGCTCCTTTTTCACAAACCCTGCCATTGATCGTTATGCGTCCGGCCGCAATTAAACGGTTCGTTTCCCTGCGTGAGCAGAATCCCGTTTCACTTATGTATTTGTTAATTAACATGTGTCACCACTTCTCATCTATAGTATTGCCACTGGTTCTTAGAGTGCTGGTACGTTCATTCGCTTCGTGCAATGAGTTAGTACCTTGTACTGATTTTCATTCCACATCATCTCATTTATACTGAAACGAAGCAATAAATTGTTATATAAAAACACATACAACGTTACATAGGAAAACCAAAATACACTCTGGAGGGAGTTTCTCATGTACAAAGTTACTCGATTTACAGTTGACCCCGATGATCCCAACCAAGACTCTGGCATGTGGATTGGTGGAGAAACGGCATACGTTTCCGACTGGCCACTCAACCCTGAGGGTCAGCCTTTATTACATCTGTTCTCCATCAATTGCAATACACTTTCAAAGCAGGCCCATATCCCATCTTTACCACAAGATAAATATATCTCGGTCTTCTCAACCTACTCCGCCTCCGAATATTTTCTGGATCAGGTAACCTATACGGGAGATGAGCTGGAATGGAACGAGAATATTCTTGCCGGATGCACTTATGTGTCGGTTTCTTCGCATCCACTCACTTCCGTATGTCCCGTTCCACCCATTCCGTTAAGCGGCGTACGTTTGATTGAAATGGAGCTTCACGATCAGGAGTTTCCTGCATTTTCATTTTTCTCTTCCACTTTACCAAACGGCGTGAAAGGAATTGACCATTTGCTAGAGGAATATCAACTGGTGTGTCAAATGTATTCCGGAGATTTTCCTGAGCCTTATCGGGATATATTGGGTCTTCCCGATGCAAACGGTTATTTATTTTTACGGAGAGGTCCCGCGTCTGCTCACGCACCATTGGATGGAATTTTCTTTGTACAGACTGCTTAACAGCGATACGTTGAGATCAGTTATCATCATATAAACGGCTAATCAGAACGTTTCCCGTCTACCTAGACAGGGAACGTTTTTTTTATATGCACGTTTTACTATTCTCGATCAATACAGATGCCAAACCCTGTTAAAAGGTCATATGAATTAAATCATATCTACCCTTTCGACACGAAATCGTTTTAGAAAAAACTTAGCACGAGAAATATTTCTCTTCATCAAAATTTAACATTATTTTACAACAAAAAGCATGTACATTTGCACATTTATGGTATAAGTTATATATGAAATAAACATTTATTACATAATATAAAAATTTCATCCAACTAGGAGGCGGGCTTTTGAAAAGAATATTCGCTCTAAGCTGCGGTTTTTATCTGTTAATCGGCATAACCAGCGTTGTACTCGGCGCACTTCTCCCTGTTTTATTGACATATTATGAGCGCGGTTACAGTGATGGCGGATTTTTGTTATTTCTGCAGTTTCTTGGATTTCTTGTCGGTGTACTTGTAGCTCCTGCCCTGACAGCCCGTATCGGAAGAAAAGCTATGCTGACCCTTGCCCTGATCTGTATTGTAGCCGCCTATACATTACTCGGTTTTCTGCCATCCTGGTCTGTAGTTCTTCTTCTCACAATTATCGTAGGTTTCGGTTCAGGTATCATCGAACCCTCTGTAGGTGCATTCACGATCGAATTCACTGAGAATCAAAAGGCGGTCGCCATGTCCAAGCTGGATGTCTTCTTTGCTCTTGGAGCACTTCTCATCCCGGCTGTCGCTGCTTTATTCATCTGGATGGATCAGTGGCATCTTACTTTTTATACGGTGGCCGTGTTGTCACTGGTTCTTATGCTGCTGTGGATCACTATGCCCCGTCCAGCCGCACTGTATCTGGAACAGGCTGGCGAGAATACAGTGGCACATACAGCAGGCAAAGCCCAATATTCGAGAAAACATCTAGGTCTGCTGACGATCTTTGTCATTTTCTTTTTCATCTACATGGGATTGGAACTGGGATTGATGAACTTCCTGCCCTCCATTCTCGTAGAACGATTGCACCTTCAGGAATCTGTCGCATCGCTGAGTGTCTCCATCCTGTGGATTGCGATGATCATCGGTCGTCTTTTCTCCGGAAAAATAGCGGAAGCCGTCAACTATATGCCTTTTCTGATCTGGAGTACGGTTGGCACGCTTTTGTTTACGGTCGCTATGGTATTTGTAACTGGACAGTGGGCAACGTATGTGCTCATCTTCGGAACCGGTCTGTTCATGTCAGGGCTGTTCTGTATCGCACTGGTCTACGCAAATGTTCTGATTCCCGGTATGACCGAGCGGACAACCAGTATCCTGATCGCATCGGGTGGTATTGGAGGTGCCATCTTGCAGTATGTGACTGGATGGAGTATGAGCACAGGGCCTGTCGTGAATACGATCTGGATTTTGGCCGGATTCTGTCTGATCCTGCTGCTCACATTGATGATCTCTCATCTATGGACTGTAAAAAATAATGCAGTACGTACTGCTCTCGCACAACATAGTAAGGAAATGTAAACATCGTTTCTTAAGGGAGGTGATGCCCGCATCATCCGGGATTGTTGAGCTTCGTTCGAGTTAGTACACCATTATATTGGAGGAAATCGTATGCAAACTTTAACCAACAACCGCTTCATAGCCGGAAAAGGGATTAAGTTGATTGACGATTCAGGTGTTGAATACCTGGATGGCGTGTCGGGCACGTTCAATCTGTCACTGGGCTATAATCACCCACATGTTGTCAGCAAAATTCAGGAACAAGTCGGCAATCTGACGCATATGTCTTCCTCCTTCACCGAACCGTACGTAAATGAAGTACTTGATCACTTAATCGAATATGCTCCAAACGACATTAATGCCGGATGGATGCGGGATATCACTGGTTCAACTGCCAACGAATGTGCAACCAAAATTGCACAGAAGTATACCGAATCAACAGACATCATCAGCCTGTATCTGTCCCATCATGGGCAGACCCAATTTGCCACCGGGATTTCGGGGAATGCCTTCCGGCGGAAACGGTTCCCCAATTCGGCTGTGGCTAACGCTGTCCATGTACCTGCCCCATACTGTTATCGCTGCCCATTCAAATCCTCAAATGGAGACTGCGGCTATCAATGCGTTGAAGCTATATCTGATGCGATAGAATATGCAAGTTCCGGCTCAGTCGCATGCATGATTATCGAACCCATTCTTGGAAATGGCGGCAACATCATCCCTCCCGCCGGGTATTTCAAACGTCTGCGTAAACTGTGTGATGAGTACAATATTATTCTTATTGCTGACGAAGTGCAGACAGGCATCGGTCGTACCGGAACCATGTTCGCCAGCGAACTGTTTGATATCCAGCCTGATATGATTACCCTTGCAAAAGGTCTTGGCGGGATCGGTGTACCTGTTGCTGCGGTATTAATGCAATCCCGGCTGAATGTGCTCGAAAAGCACGAACACTCCTTTACCTCAGGAAGCAATCTGATCTCCGTAACCGCTGCCAAATCCACCTTGGAAGTGGTATCCGAACCCGGGTTTCTGGATGCCGTAAAACGCAAAGGTGAAATTTTGGGTGAATTGCTGCATGAATTGGCTATGAAATACCCAAGTATCGGTGAAGCTCGTGGTGTCGGGTTAATGTGGGGGTTAGAGATCGTAGGTGACGGTAATGAACCGGATACGCTAAAAACCAATGCCATTGTTGACCGTGCTTTTACAGATGAGCATCTAATCTTGAGAAGTTCAAGATATGGCTTCGGTAACGTTGTTAAGGTCCGGCCTTCCCTTACCACAACCGAAGACGAACTGGTAGAGATCGTGGAGCGACTGGATTCGGTGCTTGCCAGCGTTCATTAAAACATTTCAATGCAACTGTTCGAAGTGGTCGTTTCGGTTACGAATCGTTCTTATGATCGCTGTTATCCACGGATTTTCTTGATTTTCCTTTCCCAAGGGAAAAATCCGTTGATAGCGTATGCTTCCGAAGCAGCTTTCTTTCAGAAAGCTTTTAGGCTAACGCTTCGCTTCTCCAGAATCGATTTCGTCCCCTTCACTACTTTCGTATCTTGTCAAAAACTGTTTAAGATGAATCGCTATTTTTATATTTTATATAATTACAAGGAGGTTATATCATGCTTGCATTGGTATACAAATCGGCTTGGGATGTGGCGCTTGAGGAACGGCCTGTTCCAGAAATCATGAGAGATAATCAAGTGTTGGTTCGTATTCGAGCAACTGGTGTATGCGGTACCGATCTCGGTATTGTCAGCGGCAAATATCATGCGGTCCCTTCTGTCATTCTCGGTCATGAGTCTGCCGGGGAAGTCATTGCTGTTGGCTCTGCGGTAACGACATTACAACCGGGCGACCGTGTTGTGATCGACCCTACCTACTATTGCGGACAATGTGACATGTGCAGAACAGGCAGACAAAATCATTGCACACATAAGTCTGTTACCGAGACAGGTGTGAGTGCTGACGGAACATTTACAGATTATTATGTGACCGAGGATCGTTTTTTGTACAAATTGAAGGATCATGTGAGATATGAAGAAGCAACTTTGACGGAACCGCTCAGTTGTATGCTGACGGGGATTAATCAGATTCATTTATTGCCGAATTTCAGAACGATCATCCTCGGCGCAGGCCCGATTGGCATTCTGTACAGCTACGCGCTCGCTTCTAAAGGGGTCACCGGCTGTCTGGTCGACATCTCCGAAGAACGCTTAGCCATTGCCGGTTCCATTGCACCTGATCGTTGGGAAGTTCATTCATCCTTCGAAAATGCAATAGAATCACTGTCACCCGCACCCCATCAGGTCGATATGATTGTTGATACAACGGGCGTTGTGGGCACACAAGTGCTCTCCCAGCTCGCCAGCGGCGGTTACCTGATGCTGGTTGGTCTGAGAGATGGAAACACATCCTTCAATCCCAAGGAAGTTGTGGACCGTAGTCTAAAAATTATTGGTTCCATCGATTCTCTGGGCACATTTGCAACCGCACATTATATGATTGAACAAGGGATTATTCCGGCTAAAAAAATCATCACCCACTCCTTCCCGTTGGAGGATTACGAAGAGGCTTTCCGCACACTTGGCTGCGATATTCAGGGACGCACACTTCAAGCCTCCTCACATGCTATTAAAGTAGTGTTGCAATCCAGTGGTTCCAGTTTCTAAAGTGGAACGTTAACCATGAATGGGTTAGATTAGAGATATATGTTTACACAATCCTGGAGGAGGAATACAGCATGGCAGCAAACAAAGAGTCTGACGGACTGGGAACGCCCAATGATGACATCATCCAAGCAGTCATTTTTGACATGGATGGTGTACTGATTGACAGCGAACCGATTTATTTCGAGATTGAGCGCAGCTCTTTTACCCATTTTGGAGCCAGGGTGACGGAAGAAGAACATCATACCTATGTTGGAGTTACGCTGGAATCCATGTGGCAGCAAGTATTGGACAAACATCAACTGACAGCTACGCTGGAAGAAGTATTTGCTTATCATCAGCATAATGTGATGCAAACCATGCTTGCCCATTCGAATCTCATAGCAATGCCTTCCGTGGAACGCTGGTTAAGCTGGCTGCATGAGCAACACGTACCCATAGCCGTTGCTTCTTCCTCTCCACGTGCACTGATTGATCTGATCATGGACAAAACCGGACTTGGACAATACTTTGAGGTGCGAATGACAGGTGAGGAAGTTACAAACGGCAAGCCGGCACCAGATATTTTCCTGACCACCGCTGAGATGATTGGTGCATCCCCTTCGAATTGTCTGGTGATCGAGGACTCGCGCAATGGTGTTCAGGCCGCCAAAAGTGCAGGCATGCGCTGCATCGGATATCGTAATCCGGGATCAGGCAATCAGGACTTGTCCAAAGCCGATCTTCAGATTTCCAATTACGATGAGTTATGGACATTGAAGGACACACTGCCCTTTGAAGGCAGATTGCCAAGTTTGGCAAAGTTTCGCTGAGAAGATCGTAATAAAAAGATCGTAATTTTGGAATGAGTATTTAGAAAAAAACAACCCAAACGGCTTCAATTCATTCGAATTGGAGCTGTTTGGGTTTTGCTTGCTGCAATGGGTGTTACATGAGGACACATGCTGTAATTTCAACTAAACCGAAAGATCAAGACTTCCACCCAGATTGGGATGAGGAGCAGGCACTGACTTCAACATTTCCGCCATCTGCTGGCCTTGCTGCTGTGCCATGTCTTTTGTAATCGACATCACTTGCAAGCTTGCCGACTGCACTACTGAAGCTTGGCTCATCGCCATTGATAATGCTGCAATATCCATGTTCTGCACTCCTTTCACTTTCTCATTACATAGATGTACTTATTATATATCGGTCAGAAGGGAGGAATTGTTAAAAGGTCGATCAAAATGTATACGGAAATGCATTCCATTCAATCATAACCACCCTCAGCTTCAGGCAGTTCCTTTGCATCATTAATGGAGCATAAAAAGGGGATGCCATAAGTCATGAGCATGACTGAGGACATCCCTTATTAACGTTATTTTGTTCTAATGAACCTGGCACACGCTATTCGCTCTGATTTGCACAAGTCTATGGTGTAACGAATCACAGAGACGTTATTTCGTCGATTGGGTCGTTTTTTAGGTTCTGACACCCTGATATGATGAAATAACGTTACTTAGGTTCGTTAAAGTTTGCCGTTCACATCGAATCTCCCTCTTAAGACGCGTCAGATTCGTTAGCGCTTTGAGTGAGGAGGAAACTCACTTTTGGAGCGGCCCATTACTTGTGCATTAATAACTGTTCGACGTACTCAACGCAAGTTCGTTTATTTTAACTTCCGGGTTACTTACCACCTGTTGAATCATGGAAATAAAGTGTTTTTGAATCTGTTCAACGGTAGATAAGTCATACACATTGGCATTGTACATCAATATGATCTTCATGTTTTCATGAGGCTTGACAATCAAGGTAAAATCAAAACTATTATGTTCTGTACCCCCAATATTCATAATCTCAAGCGGTGTTTCACCTTTCTGACCCAGACTCTCCATTCGGTTCTCTACCGGGAAGTTCTGATACACAACAACATGGTTAATCAGAGATTGTTTTTGCTTGGTCAGATTTTGAATATCATTTAACGAATACGTATCATATGCATGTGACTCCACAGCTTGTGCCTGATTCCTTTTCATTAGAGATATAAATGACTCATCGGCCTGAGCCTGGATACGAACAGGAATCGCATTAATAAATAATCCAATCATACTTTCGATCCCAGGAATGACAGGTGGTCTGCCCGACACAACACTTCCGAATACAACATCATTGCTTTCATTGTATTGCTGCAACAATACACCCCAGGCAGTCTGCACTAACGTATGGAGCGTTACATGCTGCTGTTCCGCAATCTGTTTCATTTGCTCGATTAGTACATCATCCAAATTACAGTTTAGCGTTCTGGAATCCTGTCTTTCATGTTTTGGTTTGATTTTTTCTCCAGGCAATTTCGTTTGCCCTTCATAACCTTCCAGGTAATGACTCCAATACGTTATTGCACCTTGATGATCTTGCTGTTCCAGCCATTCAATGAATTGACTATACGGTGTTAATAGAGTCACTTGAGGCTTTCTATTTTCCCGAATCGCAAAATAATTTTCAAATATCTCTTTGCTTACCAGAGACATACACCAGCCGTCCATCAAAATATGGTGAAAACTCCATATGACACGGTATTCCTCAGGCTTTGTTCGTAAAACAGACATGCGTATTAGCGAATCTCGTTGTAAGTCAAATCCTCTTGCCTTGTCCTGCTCAATATACTCGTCAACATACGTTTTACGTTGCAGCTCACTTGTGCCAGCTACAACTTCATAGTTAAATTCAAATTTCTTCTCTTGATACACGATTTGAAGAGGGATGTCCATGAAATCACTGTAAAAATTAGTTCTTAATATCGCATGCCTTTGCATTAATTGATCCAAGCTTTGCGCAAAAGAGGTAACATCCAAATCACCACGCATGTCAAACATGATTTGTACAAAGTAAGCGCCGGAAATTGGATTCCGTTCACTTTCGTACAGCATTTCCTTCTGTAATGGTGTAAGTGGGTACACATTTTCGATTCGACCGATGTGCCCAGTTTGTTCCACGATTTGATCCAATTGATCAATGGTTAATGACTTGCATGAAATATCACTTGGCGTAAGCTCGGTTTGTTCCTTCGTTACACAATGTTCAACGACTCTATTAAGACCTTCCTTATAGAGACAAGCCAGTTGCTCCATCGTTTCCCGGCGATATTGTTTTGAACTATAGTTAATGGACAGCGACAACCGTCCCTCTGTAACAATGCCATTGATATTAAGCACAAATGGTCTCTTGTTGTTTTCACTTACGGATGGTCCGCTGAAATAAGGCGAGAATTTAATGCCATCTTGGCCCGAATCCTGATTCACCTGTCCCATATAATTGAAACTAATTTCAGGATTTTTCTCTAACTTGAATCCTTCATTTCCATGTGACAAATACCTCGAAATTCCGTAACCGATGCCCTTGGTTGGGATCTGGCGCAGTCCTTCCTTGACGGTCTTAATCTTCCTTGATAAGTCAGCCCCGGACTCCATCGTAATCATAACGGGGTACATGCTCGTAAACCATCCCACTGTACGCGTAATGTCCAGCTCTGGCAGAATGTCTTCTCTACCGTGTCCTTCCAGATTTACGAGGATTTCTCCCATGCCTGTCCAATCATGAACAGCCATTCCCAATGCCGTTAGCAATATATCATTAATTTCCGTATGGTACGCATGATGTGTTTGCTTTAATAATTGCTCGGTTTCCGCTGCTGTCCAATGAATAGTGATCGTTTCACTATCTTTGCCAATCGTCTCATCACAATCCATATCTTTTGGCAGCGGGCTTAGCTGGGCCTGCTCCACATGACTCCAGTATGGATTCTCTTGCTTCATCGCCGGGCTGTCTGCAAACGTAGACAATTGTTCTGCCCATTGTTTAAACGAGGTCGTTTTTTGAGGAAGCCGGATTTCTTGGCCTCTCAGGAACTGGTCTTGCCCTGTCTGAATATCTTCATATAAAATACGCCATGAAACCCCGTCTACCAACAAATGATGAATGGCAATAAGCAGGTGATCCCCTTGAGCACATTGGAACAACCCAAGTTTGATCAAAGGTCCGTGAGACAGATCCATACCACTCTGAATTTCTTTTGCTTTATTTTCAATGAACGATGCAGGATCTGCTTCTGTTTTGAGGTCAACGATTTCAAGGCTGTATAATCCATCTTCGTCTGCCCCTCGGTTCCACGCTTCATATCCGCCTTCAGGCGCTTGTCGATAAAGGGTACGTAGAGCATCATGCTGTTTAACGATCTTATCCATGATGCTGTGAATGAAGCGGACATCAAACCCTTTTTCACGAAAGAACATCATTTCCTGATTGTAATGATGTGCGTCCACCATATTTTGATCAAAGAACCAGCGCTGAACAGGTGTCAGCATCACTTGTCCCGTAACTTCCCCTTGGTCAGAAATAGTGCTCACGGATGTAACGTGTTCACTCAACTCCGCTACTGTCGGATAGGTGAAGAAATGCTTCATTTCCACTTTATACCCTGCTTGAAGCAGTCGTGAGGAAACTTGAATACATTTAATCGAATCGCCCCCGAGTTCAAAGAAATGATCTGATGTGCTAATCTTCTGCACACCAAGCACAGCTTCCCAGGCAGAGACGATCGCTTGTTCTACAGCGTTCTGCGGCGCCATATACTCGGTCCCTTTTTGCATATGTTCTTGTGGAGATGGTAATCCCTTACGGTCAACCTTCCCATTGGAAGTTAATGGTATATGCTCTAATTGAACAAAATAAGACGGGATCATATAATCCGGAATTTCATGAGATAATGCCATTCTGATTTTCTTCGCTGTCAGTGAGCTGTCGCCTTTCCAATACGCACACAACTGCTTCGAACCATCCTCATGCTCACGGGCAATAACGACCGCTTCCTGAATGGAGTCTATTTGCAAAAGCGCTGTTTCCACTTCGCCAAGCTCAATTCGGTAACCGCGAATTTTCACCTGATGATCGATTCGTCCCAGATATTCAATATTGCCATCCGGCAGCCATCTTGCGGCATCTCCTGTGCGATACATTTTCCCTTCTGTAATCCATGGGTGATCAACAAATTTCTCTGAGGTTAAATCAGGACGGTTCAGATACCCTCTGGCAAGGCCCTCACCTGCTACAACTAATTCTCCCTGAACACCGATTGGTTGAATCCGTTGATGTTGATCTAAAATATAGGTCTGCAACGTTGGGATTGGTTTTCCAATATTGCTCTTTCCAGCATTTATTTCAATGTCGGTTATTTCCTTATACGTTACATGAACCGTTGTTTCGGTTATCCCATACATATTAATTAACTGGATAAATGGATATTTCAGCTTCCAATCCTTCAATAACACGGGATTGAGGGCTTCTCCTCCAAAAATCACTTTTCTTAATTTCAGATCTGCTGCATGACCTGCCAGTTCTTCTTGAAGAAGATGATAGAAATACGTTGGCGTTTGATTCAATATCGTCACTTGCTCGTCTTTTAACAATTGTAGAAATTGTTCCGGACTTTTTGCCGTCATTTGAGGTACAATAACCAGTTTTCCGCCATAGAGCAATGCCCCATACATTTCCCATACCGAAAAATCAAAGCAAAAAGAATGGAATAAGGTCCATATATCTGATGTATTAAAATCAAACAAATTTTTACTGTTGAACAACAATCGAACCACATTTTTATGTTCAATACATGTCCCTTTTGGTTTACCTGTCGTTCCTGAGGTATAAATTACATATGCCAAGCCTGTTGGTGCAGCAGTCACTCCCAAGTTGGAATGATCTTCATGATAGGAATCAGGTAGATCTAGGCAAACGACCTCTCCTGCAAAAGAGATGCGTTCTTTCAAATGACTTTGCAGCAATAATACATGTACACCCGAATCCTCAAGCATGTAGTTTACACGTTCCTCTGGATATTCGGGATCAATCGGTACGTATGCGCCACCTGCTTTCAAAATCGCAAGGATTCCTACAACCATGTCTAGCGAACGATCAGCGATGATCCCGATTAACTGATCATTTTGAATGCCTTTAGCCTTCAGCGTTCTTGCCAATTGGTTGGCTTTCTCGTTCAGCCCTTGATAGGTCAAATGTTGATCCTCAAATACAACCGCAACGTGTGCAGGAGTTCTTGCCGCTTGTTCCTCAAACAGTCCATGAATCGTCTTGTCCATTGGGTATTCAGCCATAGAATCATTAAACTGTTCCAAAATTTGCGTTTTCTCCTGTGTTGTGGTCAAGTCAATGTCATGGATAGGGATAAGCGGATTGTTGACCACTTGCTCCAGCATTCGAATCAAGTGACCTTGAATCCGTTCTACGCTTGACCGATCATAAACGTTAGCATTGTAATAGAACATGCATTTTATGGATTGGCCTGGTTTGATAATCAGGTTAAAGTCATAATTCGTTTGTTCATCTGCTTCTACATTCGTAATCCGAAGAGCTGTCTCTTCCTGATCCCCAAACTGTTCCATAATGCCCTGTACAGGATAATTCTCGAATATCAGGATATGATCAATCAAATTTTGCTTTTGCGATGTTTCCGCTTGAATCTCGTATAACGGATACGTGTCATGTGGATGCGAAGCCACAGCTTGTTCCTGATTCCGCTTCATAACCGCTGCAAATGTCTCGTTACCTTGAGTCTGAACGCGTACAGGAATGGTATTGATGAATAAACCGATGATTCGCTCAACTCCGACAATCGCCGCAGGTCTGCCCGACACCACGCTTCCGAATACGACATCCTCACTGCCGTTATATATCTGTAGCAACATTCCCCAGGCTGTCTGCATAAACGTATTCAGCGTCACCTGATTCTGACTGGCCACATGTGCGATTTGTCCGGTTAATTCCTGACTTAATGTACAAATCATATGCTCTGAATGATATTCATCACTCTTCGTAATTGAATGTTCTTTTGGCAAAGTGGTCTGCTCATCATAACCTTGCAAATAGTCACGCCAGTATTTCAGGGACTCTTCATGATCTTGGTTGTCCAGCCATTCAATATAATGTTTGTATGGAATCGTACTCTTTGCCTCCAGTTTTCGTTGTTCCTGAATAGCAAAGTATCCATCAAACAACTCCTGAATTACAAGCGACAGGCACCAGCCATCCATCAGAATATGATGATAATTCCAAATGAAACGATAGGTTTGGTCATGCGTTTGCAAGATCGAAATACGCATTAACACATCCTGAGACAGGTCGAAACCTTTTATTTTATCTGCTCTTGTATATTCTGCCACGTATGCTTCACGATCTTTTTCATTCATCTCACGCAAATCTTCGTATATTAGCCCATTCCGTTTATGACGGTATACCACTTGCAGAGGTCCATTCTTCCATTTGCTATGAAAATTTGTTCTGAGAATCGAATTTCGCTGCATCAACTGATCCAGACTCTTCGTAAAAGCTTCCACGTCTAACGGACCATGAAGATCCAGCGTGGTTTGAAGGAAATACGCTTCCGATTTTGAATGAAGCAAATGATGAAAGAACATCCCATTTTGCATCGGTGACAAAGCATATATATCTTCGATTTCACCAATGTGTTCCGATTCTTGAACAAATCCTTCTAATTCTTCAATCGTAATTCCTTTTAACGTTAGATCACTTGGTGTACATTCCGGCTTCTCTTTTGTCACACAATGCATCACTATTTCTTGCAGATGATCTCTAAAATATGTTACCACTCGCTCCATCGTTTCTTTTTGATATTGGGTGCGACTATACCGAAGTGACAACGTCAATTTGCCTTCCACAATTAAGGCATTCATATCGATAAGAACATTTCTTCTGTGATTGTCGCTTGCTGTTGCTCCGCCTGGATAGGGAGAGATCTGCATCCCACTATTCTGAAGATCCTGATCAAATTGTCCCAAATAGTTAAAACTAATTTCAGGATTCGAGGTAAAGGGCGTTTCTTGCTGATGTGCACTTAAATATCGTAAAATACCATAACCAATCCCTTTTTTAGGGATTTGACGAATCATTTCTTTGTTTGTTTTGATGAAAAGAGACATATTTGAACTTGTTTCCATATCAAGTACAACCGGATACTGGCTCGTAAACCATCCGATCGTTCGTGTAATATCGAGATCCGGTAAAATTTGTTCTCTTCCATGTCCCTCCAGATTGACCAGCACTTTATCCATGCCCGTCCATTGGTGAATAGACATGCCTAATGCATGGAGCAGCAAATCGCCAATCTCCGTTTTATACGCACGATTCGCTTGTTTTAATAATTGCTCCGTTTCTGCCGCTGACCATTCCATGGTGATTTCTTCACTGTCTTTTTCCAGTGCATGATCCGCTTCGAAATCTGTAGGTAACGGCTTATAGCTTGCTTGTTCAATTTCATTCCAATATGCAATTTCTTTCGTTACCGCATCACTGTTCGCATACAACTGGAGCTGTTCTGCCCATAATTGAAAGGAAGCCGTTTTTTGCGGTAGTTGAATGGGTTCGCCATCACTTAATTGTTCATAACCCCTCGATAGGTCTTCGATCAAAATTCGCCATGAAACTCCGTCGATGACTAGATGATGAATAACGATTAGTAGATGATCTCCGTCTGCACATTGAAATACGCCCAGCTTCATCAAGGGTCCACGTTCCACGTTAAACTTGCTTTGCATTTCATTTGCCTTCTTCTCGATTTCTTGAGACGGATCTGCTAATGACCTGAAGTCCATCACTTCAAGTGTATATAAGGATTCCCTTGCCAACCCTTCATTCCACGCTTCATAACCCTGTTCTGTAAGACGATATACTGTACGAAGTGCATCATGATGCTCACTCAATTTATCGAATACACGGCGAAGTGTGACTTCGTGAAAACCTTCTTTCCGATACAACATCACGGACTGATTATAATGATGGGCATCTACCTTGTATTGCTCAAAAAACCAATGCTGGATTGGAGTCAGCATCACTATTCCAGTGATGATTCCCTGTTCTGACAGGGTACTTATGGGTTGAACATAGGGAATCAAGCTTGCTATGGTTGGATTTTTAAACAGATGATCCATCTGCACCTGGTAACCTGCTTGATATAACCTTGAAGAGACTTGAATGGATTTAATCGAATCTCCTCCAAGCTCGAAGAAATTATCCAAAATCCCAATGTTCTCTACCCCAAGTACCTCTTCCCAGATCGATACAAGTTGTTGTTCCACCATCGTTCGGGGTGCTTCGTACTCCATGCCCTTCAACATATGTTCTTTGGGAGCAGGCAAAGCTTTGCGATCGATTTTCCCGTTAGACGTGAGCGGCATCTGATCCAGTTGTATAAAATAGGACGGAATCATGTAGTTTGGCAGCTGCTGGGACAGCGCCTCCCGCAGTTCCCCGATCGTGATTGCATCCTCTCCTACCAGGTATGCACATAATTGTTTGGTTCCCGTTTCATCTTCTCTGGCTATGACGATGGCCTCTTTTATCTGGGTACTATTTAGAAGAGCCGTCTCCACTTCACCAAGTTCAATCCGGTGTCCACGAATTTTCTCTTGATGATCTACCCTTCCTATATACTCTATGTTCCCATCGGGCAGCCATCTTGCGAAGTCACCTGTCTTGTACATTTTTGCTCCCGAAACAAATGGATCATCCACGAATTTCTCCGCAGTCAGATCTGGACGGTTCAAGTAACCTCTGGATAGCCCTGCTCCGGCTACACATAATTCTCCCTGAACTCCAATAGGCTGCAATTCATTCCGTTCTCCTAAAATGTAGACTCTATTGTTCGCAATGGGCTTCCCGATTGAAATCTTTTGATCTGCCGACTTGATCGACAGAACTGTGGATACAACACTATTTTCAGTTGGACCGTATTCATTACACACTTCGATGCGTGGATTGATGCGCTGCAATTTGTGTATTAAGGCAGGAACAATTTTCTCTCCCGCAGCCACCACATTTTTCATGGATGCCCAATCTTCCCCGCTTACTTGTTCCAATAGGGTCATCAAGAAACTGGGTGGACTTTGGATGTGCGTGATTTGCTGTTTTTTGACCATCGTATTGATGGCTACAGCATCTTTACACTGTTGCTGGTTTAACAAATATACCGTCGATCCAGATATTATCGGACCAAAGAAGTGGGTAATAAACGAATCAAACACGAAGGGATTCAGCATTAATACCCGATCATCTCCGGTAAAATGATAAAAATCCGATTTCCATTGCAGGGAATTCACAATGCTGGCATGTTCAATCATTACGCCTTTGGGATGACCTGTTGTTCCAGACGTGTAGATCATGTATGCCAAATCACTGGAGATCGCTCCATCTACCAAATTTAAATGATCCTCATAGTGATTTATTTCAGAATCCAGAATGACACATGTCCCTGCATAATGTTCCGGCTTCTGTATATGACTTTGATGCAGCAACGAAGCAACTTTTGAATCCTCAAGGATATAGTGAATACGGTCTGCCGGATATTCCGGATCGATTGGAACATAAGCTGCCCCAGCTTTTAAAATACCGAATAAACCTACGATCATCTCAAGCGAGCGCTCTGCCATAATGCCAACGAACTGACCCGCCTGCACCCCCTTAGCTTGAAGCAATCGGGCCAATTGGTTGGATTTTTGATTTAACTCTCTGTACGTTAACTGTCTATTCTCAAATACGACTGCCGGATAGTCCGGTGTTCGTTCCACCTGTTCTTCAAATAATTGATGCATCGTCTTGTTCTGTGGATACTCAACCCTTGTATCGTTAAAGTCATATAACAGCTTGTTTCGATGAAACTCTGATAACATATCGGCATGACTTAACTCCAGATCAGGTTGGTACAGCACAACGGATAACAATTGGTCAAGATGTTCTACAACTTGAACCATATACTCTCGATCATAACGATCATCATCATAAACTAATCTTAACTGAATGGAGTCGTTCTCCAGATCAAAGTGGAACATTGTCGCCGCTTTTACGTTATTTTCATCAAGGTCAGGATGAATTTCATTCAACGAAACCAAGGTATGAATCAGAGGTACATGGTTCGAATCATACTGAACATTTAAACGTTCAACCATTTTTCTGAAAGGGATTCGTTGATGCTGAATAGCTTCGGTTAAACTGGTCTTCACTTGATTAAATATGGATTTGAATGTCATCGCATGATTGATATTATTTTTTAAGACAAGAACCTTATTCGAGAGCGATAGATCATTGTTCTTTTCTTCCATCGTAGGTATGCCAATAATCATCTTGGTTTCATTCGTGTATTTATATAACAGACACTGAACTCCCGTTAATAAGATCGTATATATTGCCATAGGAGCATTTCGCGACATGGACTTGATTTTATATGAAACATCGGCTGACAAAGACTTATATATAGCATTCTGGTGCTGCGTATCGTCTGGGTGTTTGGAGGTTGTTTTGCAATAAGGCAAATGAACAAGATGATCATCATCTTCAAATCGGCTTGCCCAATACGATTCCTGTTTCTTAAAAATAGACATACGGCACCCCGATCACATTTATATTTTTAGTTATTCTAGAAATCTACTTCAATTAGATCAGCCAGCGTATCCCCGTCTATTAATTCTTCAACCAATTGAATCTTGTTGATCTCAATATGAGGGTCGTTGGCAATGGTTGTTAATATGACCAACAGATTTTGTGACATCGCTTCAATCGTTGTTTTCTCAAATAAAATCGTACTGTATTCAAAGGCCACTTCTAACTTGTGTTGCAATTCGGTAACATACAGCGTTAAATCGAATTTGGATACTCTCGTATTTGGAGCATAAGGCTTACAGGTTACTCCATCCATCTGAATCTCTGAAGCATCTGTATTCTGCAATACAAACATGGTGTCAAACAACGGATTCCTCCGAGCATCTTTGGTTACATTTACTTTCTCAATCAATTCTTCAAACGGATAATCCTGATTCTCATATGCGTTCAACATATTTTCTTTCACTTCCAGCAGATACTCCGTGAATGTTTTATCCCCCGCAGGATAATTTCGAATAGCCAGTGTATTCACAAACATCCCCATAACCGGCTCCAGCTCAGCATGTGTCCTTCCTGCAATCGGCGTGCCTACAATGATATCTTCTTGCCCGCTGTATTTAGATAATAGAATCGTATAGGCGGCTAATAGAATCATATATAGCGTTGTTCCTGTCCGTACTTCCATGTTCCTTAAGCCTGGAAGAATGTCTTCCTGCAAAACAATGTCCAATACATCTCCCGCATAGCTTAGCGTTTCAGGTCTTTCGTAGTCTGTTGGCAGATCCAATAGCGGGATACTCTCACCAAACACAGTAAGCCAATACTTCTCCTGCTTTTTCATCCGCTCACTATGAAGTTGCATTTGCTGCCATTCTGCATAGTCCTTATACTGAATTCGAAGAGGAGATAGCTCCTCTCCTTTATAGAACTGGCTAAGTTCAGTCATCAGAAGATGCACGGATAGTCCGTCTGCAATGATATGGTGGAGATCTACCAGCAATACATGACGCTCCTGCTGAAGTTCAATAAGTCCCACCCTCATAAGAGGTGCTTGCCCGAGATCAAATGTGCGAACAAACTGTTCAATTCGATCTTCGATCTCTGCTTCCGTTGACTCGATCAATTCAATTCCAAAGTTCACTTTAGGGTATACGATCTGTTTCGGTTCTCCATGTATGACTTTGAATCCAGTCCGAAGCGATTCATGACGATGAATCAATTGTTGGAATGCTTCTTCCAATCTGATCCGATCAAGCGATCCTTCCAACATAAACATGCCTGACATGTTGTACATGAGTTCCTTGCCAGCTTTGATGCTCATAATGTACATTCTCATTTGCGCCGAAGAAATAGGATAATATTCTTTTTCCTCTACTTGAGGAATGGACACTAATACATCCTGTTCCATTTGTTCAATAGATTGAGCCATCTGTTCAATGGTCTGCCATTCAAAGACGTTTCTCACCGATATGCGGATATTCAGCTTTTGATTGATTTTGGCGGCCAGCTTGGTCGCACGTAAAGAGTTGCCTCCTACATCAAAAAAATGGTCTTTTACACTGATTTTTTTCACGGCAAGCACATCCTGCCAAATAGGCAGCAACTGTTTTTCGACCCCAGTTTGGGGTTCTATATATTCACTTCCCGTTTGTATGTTTTCTTCTGGACTCGGAAGCGATTTGCGATCGATTTTCCCGTTCGATGTCAGAGGCATGTGATCCAATTGTATAAAGTAGGCTGGAACCATGTAATTCGGCAACACCTTAGAGAGGCTTTGTTTTAACTCTCCCACCGTCAGCGTGGAAACCGCTGTAAAGTATGCACATAATGATTTGTCCCCGTGATCATCCTCATGTGCAATGACGATAACTTCTTTCACACACTCTAGATCTAACAGTGCCGCTTTGACTTCTCCTACTTCGATCCGGTATCCGCGAATTTTAATTTGGTGATCCATTCTTCCCAAATACTCAATATTTCCATCGGGAAGCCATTTCGCCAAATCTCCCGTTTTGTACATTGTCGCTCCCTGGACAAACGGATCACGTACAAATTTTTCTGCGGTCAGCTCAGATAAATTCAAGTATCCTCTACCAACCCCATCGCCAGAGATACATAATTCCCCTACGACGCCTACAGGCTGAACTTTGCCATGTTTGTTCAATACATACAGGCGATTATTCCCCAGTGTTCGTCCAATCGGTAGGTGAGCTCGTTGATTCGCTGTATCCAGGTCCAGTTGTTCTGGAAGTACATGGTATGTCGCAACATCCACACAACATTCTGTTGGACCGTACACATTAATTATGGTTGGAGGCGTTATATGATTGAGAGCAAATAATGATGTGATATCATTTACACTTTGCTGAGAAAGAGCTTCACCGCCAATGAGCATATATTTTAGCGATATGCCTTGAACGTTTTTTGCCTTCGAAAGCAATTTCAGGTGCGCAGGTGTTCCGTCCGTCAAATCAATTTGATGGTGCTGATAATAATTCATTAAATCTTGTCCATCCAGTACCGTGTCCTTGTCTACAATGAACAAGGCATGTCCTGACAGCAGTGCGCCAAAAATCTGCTTCACAGATGCATCGAAATAGTAAGGCGCAAGTAAAGCGACATGCAAACCGCTATGCTGATCATCTATAACTTGACTGTACAACGCTTTAACCAAGTGATGAACCTGACGATGTTCGATCATCACACCTTTTGGCATGCCTGTTGTGCCTGAAGTATAGATCACATAAGCCAACTGCTCGGAATCCCCGGCCGGTTCCAGATTCGACAGATTAGCTACATAGGTTTCTTCATCGTCCAAATCAATCATTTTTCCATTAAACGATACCAACTGCTTCAAATGTTTTTGCGTGACTAACAACGTTGCCCCCGAATCATGCAGGATATAGCGGATACGCTCTTCAGGAGAATCCGGATCAATCGGTACATACGCCCCGCCTGCTTTTAGAATGCCAAAGATGCCAACGATCATATCAACCGAACGATCTGTCAGAATACCTACAAATTGATCCTGCTGCACTCCCTCAGCTCTAAGCGTATATGCCAACTGATTCGCCCGTTCATTCAATTGACGATACGTCCATTGCTCATCTCCAAAAGCGACGGCTAATTGATCGGGTGTCCGTTCCACCTGTGCTTCGAATAACTCCTGAATGGTCTGATTCCGTGAATACGCTATGTTGGTATCATTAAACTCATGTAAAAGAACGTGCTGCTCATGTTCAGACAGCATTTGAATATCGGACAGGGTAGCATCCGGTTCAATCACAATGTCTCTAAGGATGTTGAACAGATGTGTTTTCATCCTGTCGATGGTGTCCCGTTCAAACAGTCCCGTCTTGTAATTAAAGTGCATTTCCAGACACTCATTATCATCCTCAACGATGAACATCAGATCATATAACGATACACCGACATTTAATTCTCTAACTTTAAAGCTGCAATCCTGTTCTTGCCGTTGATTCAACGCGGTATTTAAGAAGATATACATTGTATTAAAAAGCGCTGTCCCAGTGGTATCACGATGTGTGTTTAATTTCTCTACAAGATTGTCAAAAAGATAGTCCTGGTTATCCAATGCATCCAGGGATTGTTTTTTAATTTCCTCGAGATAGGATCGAAACGACTTATTCCCCACCGGCTGTGATCGAATCGCTACCGTCTGGATAAAGACACCTATCATATTCTCGACATCCGGATGGTTTCTTCCTGATGTTGGTGTACCTACAATCAAGTCTTCTTGATCCGTATATTGATGAAGCAGCACATTATACGCTGCCAATAACACCATAAACATCGTAGTTCCCGTTTGTTTCGCAAGTTTCTCCAGCGACTGCTTCAAGTGTGCGTCCAACACAAATGACAATCTTGAACCTGCCGAAGTCAAATGAGGTGTCCGAACAAAATCAGTAGGCAGATTAAGGTTCGGGAGTTCTCCTTTGAATTGATCCAGCCAATATTTTTCTTGCTGCTTATAAGACTCCCCCGCCAGAAATTCTTTCTGCCAAGCTGCAAAGTCTTTGTATTCAATATCAATATCCGGCATGTTTCTTCCGTCATATTCATCGATCAGTTCATTCGCAAGAATGCCAACGGAATATCCGTCCGATATAATATGATGCATCTCAATGAGAATCTCTGCATGATCATCGTTTACACGAATGAATTCGGCACGTATTAATGGCGCTTTGGAGCAATCAAATGGTTTTGCAAACGCCTTAACATGTTGTTCAAATGAAGCAGAGCTTTCCTGAGATCGTTTCACTTCAAAATCAATCGTTGGAGCAATACGCTGGTAAAGCTCTCCATCCATCAGATGGAAACTGGTGCGAAAAGCTTCGTGACGGTGCACGATTTGTTCCAATGACGAAATCAATTTAGCTTCATCGATATTTCCTGTGACCGTAATATGGCCGCACATGTTCTGAAACACACTATTCGGCTCAAATTGATCCAGAAAGTAGATTCGCTGTTGTGCAGCTGACGTCTCATAGAACTCCTTCACGTCCAATGCCTTGATTGGAATGAATGTTTCCTCGTTCTCGCCTGTAATCAGACTGGCAAGCTCTTTCAGACGTTGCTTTTGGAAGAATTGAACGATTGAAATTTTGTGTTGAAACTGCTCATGTACCTTGGATAGCATTACTGTCGCCTTGAGCGAGTTTCCTCCGAGATCAAAAAAGTGATCATGTCTCCCCACTTGATCGAGGGATAATACGTCCTCCCAGATCAAAGCCAGCTTTTTCTCCACGTCATTGACTGGAAGCTCGAATATGGCTGCATGATTAACGTGAGGAAGACGCTCCGTAACAAACCGAGTATACATTTCCTGTAATTGGTCCTGTTGATCGGATGAGAACAACGTCAAAGACGAAATTTCAGCCTCTGGATGACTCACCATACTTTGAAGTAAAACCTTAAATCCTTCGGACCACAGTTTCATCATCTCAGGTCCAATGAGATCGGTATTGTAATCAAAATCCAGGTACAATTCATGGCTAACATCCGTAATATTAAGAAACAAATCGTAAGAAATATGTTTGATCGGATACGACATGAATTCAGTCTCGATATTTTCAAATTGAAGATGATGAATGGTTCTGTCCATATTGAATAAAATCCGTGTATCCGGTGCAGTCATATGAGCAAGCTGTTCGGATACGAGAGTCAATGGAACATGCTGATGTTTCATGACAAGAGCCAGCGTTTCCTTGAGCTGAAGAACATGCTCTACAACGGACTGCTTCATTAACAAGGCATGATGAACAGGTACAATGTTGACACAGTTGCCAATCAGCGCATTTTTTCGCATGTGAGACTGACCCGCTGTAGGCACGCCAATGACAAGGTGAGACTGCCCTGTTAGTTGATGCAAATATAAATGAAACGCTGCAAACATCATTACAAACAAACTGCTCTTATTATTTATACTTAACGTTCGCAAAGACTCCGTTAATTGATGATCCAGCTTGATGGAATACCTTTCACCAGAATATCCCCTGGGCACATCACCGGACTGTACCGTTGGAAGTGTAATGTTGGGATAGGATAAGGAAAATTGTTCTTTCCAGAACTGGACTCCTTCGTTAAATGACCCTTTTTCATCTTCAAGTCGTTGCCAGCTTAAATACTCACGGAATGGAGTGGCTTCAGGTAATTGAACCGTAACCCCTCGGACAAGAGCAGAATAGGTATGTTCCAACTCTTGAATGAATACAGCAATCGACCAGCCATCTACAACAATATGATGAAATGTCAGCACCATAAGGTATTGATCGGCTGCCTTTTTAAGCAAGGTGATTCTAAATAGAGGTTCCCCAGACTGTAAATCGAAGGCTTCATTTGCATCGGCAGATAACCAATTGGAAATTTCCCGTTCTTGATCCTCACCCGCATATGCCGAGAAATTCAACCATGTACATTGAAATTCCATTACGGATCTGATTTGTTGTGTTTCACGATCGGCATGAATGACTGTTCTTAGGGCTTCATGACGCTGTGCGATCTGATTCACGGCCTGATCCAGTGTGGAAGGCTCTATTCCGCCTGTCATTTTTAAAATAACACTCTGGTTTAATGCAGCATTCGCATCTTCCCCATGTAATGAAGTTAACAATAATTGTTTTTGCTCTAAAGAGAGCGGATATTCCGAAACAGGCGATTTACCAGGGATAAACCCCCACTCGCGTAGTTCATGGATCGTCTCTTTCACGATTCTGATTATCGTATCCATGTCACCCATGGAATGCACAGTCGATATAAAACAGTTACGACCTTCCCAAATGTATAAACCTTTATAAATTAAATGGTAGAAGAATAATTCCATATCTCCAAATGATATAAATCGAAATAAAGATCCATAGTTCACCATTTGCATCGGTACATTCGCTGTTTTGAAAAACGCATTTAATTCTTTTACAAGATAATCTGTTTTTTCATTTAATTCCTTATATAAGGTTTCTGCTTCAGATTGAAGATATTGTAGTACCGTTAACATCACTCTCATCGTAAGAGGGTGTGTACAGAAGGTTCCACCGACAAACGTTTTCTTATCTGCATCGGAAGGGTAAGAATTATCACCAAAGTTCCAGGTTCCACCATCTACCGGATTCATAAATTCAGCCTTACCGGCGACTATGCCAATAGGCAGCCCGCCACCGACCACTTTCCCATACGTAACCAAATCTGCTTGAACGCCAAACCATTCCTGCGCTCCACCCAATCCAATTCTGAATCCAGTGATGACCTCATCGAAAATAAGTGCAATGCCAAACTGTTTCGTGATCTCTCTAAGTTCCCGTAAGAATTGTGTAGGCTGCAGATCAGGTCTTCGACTTTGCACCGGCTCTACAAGCACAGCAGCCAATTCATCACCCAGGTTCTGAATCATATCCAGTGATTGCGGATGGTTATAATTAAGAATAATCAAATCTTCCATAGCGCTATTTACAATACCAGGAGCCATAGGCAGCGCAGACGATAAAACATCCCCAGGATTCGCTACACCCAACACGCCGTCATGTGTACCGTGGTAAGATCCTGAAAATAATACAACTTTGGAACGCCCCGTTGCTGCCCTTGCTAAACGAAGTGCAACCATGACAGCTTCTGTTCCTGAATTATAAAATGCGACACGCTCTACACCCGTCAGCTCGGAAATTTTAGCTGCAACATCTCCTGCCAAATCTGACATAGGGCCCAATGGAGGCAATTGTTCCTGGAGGCTATCTGCTATTACATTTTGAATAAAAGCTGGATTATGACCAAATAGATTTACACCAAATCCCATCGTCAGATCCAAATACTCGTTCCCATCCAGATCCCATAACTTAGATCCCTCTGCACGCGTTGAAATGATGGGATACACCATTTCCTTCCAATACGAGCGAAATCCGGATACATTGCGATTATTCGCATGGACTAAACGTGTTTGGCCTGTTTTTAATTTGGAGCCTTTGGTTCTTGCGGTATACTTGGCTATAAATTGTTCAACATACTGGTTCTGAAGCGGTGATAATCCGCTCTCTTCATGAATCTTCAACGATTGATACGGTATAAAAGGTTTAGCTTCCTTCGAATCCGAATTGGGTTGGATCTCTTTGGTTGGTTTGGTTTCATGATGTTTCATTTCCAAAAGAGGTGATTGAACAGCATTCATTTGTTCGCCTAACAGCACATTCAAACTTTTTAATTGAGATTCCATAAGCTGAATGGCAGACATCACAATTTGTTCCGACACATTCCCTGATGATTTTGCCGTGTTTATATTGTTCACAGATGCCAGATTTCGTTGTTCAGTATGCTCGTGCACTGTTTGATTGTTTATATTTTCAGATACATCATGATGCTTTATATTCTCTGACACATACTTAACTAAGGAATTAATATTTGTAAGGGTTTCAAAAAACATTTCCATCGGGATATCCAAACGGAACAGCTCTGAGATCTCCTTCTGAATTTGCACAAGAATGATGGAATCCAATCCCATTTGGAGAAAATGAGCTTGATGATCCAGCTCTTCCAACTTCAAACCAGATGCACGACTGATGCTTGTTTTAATCTTTAATTCAATATCGTTTGTATTCATCTCCATTTGAACCTCACTCCTCCCAGACCTATGCTCCGCTGGTATCGGCTGTTTAACTTCAATCCAACACCGTTTCTGTTCAAATGGGTATAACGGCAATGGAATTTTCGAAATGACTTCATGGTTATAAAACCTTTCCCAATCTATCACTGCCCCCTGTGTAAATAACTGACCGAGTTCATTTAAAGATTCTGCCTTTCCCTGAACATAGAGATGATCGCTAACAAGCGTTTTGTCTTTTTTGGCATAACCAAAATAAACATTTGACAGTTTGCTCTCTCCGCTTGCAATTCGTTTCAATTTTTCATGTAATTTTTGTGTACTCGTGACTACGATGGCAAGCCGATAATCCAGATTAGCCCTTCCCGTACTGGCTGTATAACAGATTTGTTGAATGGAAACATTCGTGTGATCGGTTAGATATTCATGATACGTTCTGACCAATTCATCCAGCGCCCGTTCCGTGGCAGCAGACAGAACAAATAGATTAGGCTCTTGGGACATCCTTTTATCTACTGTTTGGGAGGGAACATATTCTTCGAGGACCACATGCGCATTGGTACCACTGAAACCAAAAGAACTAACCCCGCATCGTAATGGGCCCTCTTCTTCACCAAAAGCCATTAATTCCTGATTCACATAAAAAGGTGAAGCTTCAAACTTAAGCAGGGGATTGGGCTTGTCAAAGTGAACTAATGGTGGAATCTTTCTATGTTGAAACATAAGAATAGATTTAATTAATCCAGCGATCCCCGCTGCTTCAAAGCCATGTCCAATGTTAGCTTTGGCAGATCCGATTGCACAAAATTGTTTCCGATCCGTATATTTCTCAAAAGCTTTACGCAAAGCATTGAACTCAACCGGATCACCTAATTTTGTCCCTGTTCCATGTGCTTCAATAAAGTTAAGCGTATCAGGAGAAATGCCGGCTTCTTTCCATGCCTGTTCGATCACATTGGTCTGTGACTCCGGGTTAGGTGCTGTGATTCCTACCGTCTTGCCATCCTGATTAATCGCACTTCCCTTAATCACACCATAGATATGATCCCCGTCCTTAATCGCTTGCTGCATTGGCTTCAACATGACCGACCCAACACCTTCACCAAATCCCGTGCCGTTGGCATCTTCGCTAAACGTTCTCGTCAATGCATCTGGAGATTCCATATCCAGTCCGATACTAATCGGTAATAATGCTGTTCGAATGCCTCCTGCGATTGCCATTTCGCAGTCTCCAGCGAGCAATCCTTTACATGCCATGTGAACAGCAACAAGTGAGGAGGAACAAGCGGTATCAATCGTTAAGGCCGGGCCTTTTAAATTCAAGAAATATGCAATTCTGCTCGCAAGTACAGATGGTAAATTTCCAATGATATAATTTTTGAGTTCTGCGGGGTAACTCGCCGTAACGAGCCGTTCGTAATCATATCCAACTTTGGAATACCCCACGTAGACGCCTACATTTCTTCCATTAATTCCTTCCCCTGCATAGCCAGCATCTTCAATCGTATGCCATGCCGTTTGCAAGAACATCCTTTGATTCGGGTCCATAAATTGTGCAGTTTTTGGGGTTATGCCAAAGAAAGAATAGTCGAATTGATCAATTTGATCCAAGTAACCACCCTTGATCCATTGAATTTCGCTCATTTCACTTTGCATGGATTGTATATAATCCGCTGCGTCTTTTATCCGACTTTCCGGGTAGTCCCGAATGTTATGCGTTCCATTTTCCAAAACACGCCAAAAATCGCCTGCATTTGATGCACCAGGGAGATTCAAAGACATACCGATAATAGCAATATCTTTGGATGGCGTATGATCCTCTTGAGTTTTGTTGACTTGCATGGTCTCGCTGTAGCCTCTAGCCAGATATGCTGCCAATTCAGTTATCGAGGGATAGGTAAAGAGGTCCGTAACAGCAAGTTCTTCTCCGTATTTTTGTTCTATACGTTCAGCGATTTGGGCCAGCTGTAATGAAGTTGCACCCATATCAAAATAGCTATCCTCAAGTTCAACCTTTTTCCCAACCAGCACTTCAGAAAATAGTGAAATCAATTCACGTTCTATGACTCGAACCGAAACAGCAGCCACTTCTTTTGCCTTGTCATTGTCATTCTTGATCCAGTCATGGATGAATGCAGATTCTGTTGAGAATTTGCCTGCTTCATACTGCTTGGCTAACTGATACCGCTGGATTTTCCCACTTGTTGTTTTGGGTAATTTTTTGATGGGCAGTACCTCTTTGACACTCCATCCCCCTTGTTTATATAGATGTCTTTTGATTTCTTTAACAAGAGGCAGGAAGTGTTCGATCTTTTTTTTGTACACGACAAACACAATAATTTCTTCACTTTGACTATTCGAATCATACACACCACAAGCAGCAACTCTTCCAAGTTCAATATCATGTAATTGTATGGCAACACGTTCAATGTCATGGGGATATACATTTTTACCATTGATAAAGATAATGTCTTTTTCTCGCCCTGTTACAACCAGTTTTCCGTTCATGATGAAACCCAGATCGCCTGTATTCACCCATCCGTCGTGCGTTAATAACTTCTCCGTTGCTAGTGAATTATTATAATAACCTTGGGTGACGTTATCCCCCTTGATTTGAATTTTTCCAATAACCAAATCGGGAACACTGTTCATTTCCTCATCGCAAATTCTAACATGGCAATAATCAACTGCCTCGCCAACGGCAACAAATGATGCCACATGTTCAGCATGTTTCTCGACTTCGATGACACGCTCCCCTAAGTTCAGATGTTCCCGGTGAACGTACACCGCAGTAAATTCTTCTTCCACCTTGGGAAAGGAAACAGCAACAGAGGCCTCTGCTAATCCATATACGGTAAACATGGCTGTTTTCTTTAAGTGATATGCTGCCAATACATTTAGGAATTCATCACACACTTCGGGTAATATAGGTTCCGCCCCATTATAGATGACTCTGACAGAAGACAGATCCCATCCCTCCGCTTTGTCTTCGCGAAAGAAATTCAGGAAATATTTATAACCAAAGTTAGGGGAAGACAGTATGGTTGCTTTGTGTTCATTTACTTTTTTCATCCATAGAATCGGTTTGCGGATAAATAATTCCGTTGGAAGCAAGTACTGATGAATTCCTGCCACAAGGGGTACGAGATGAAATCCAATCAAACCCATATCATGGGTAAGGGGCATCCAGGAGAGAAAACTATCTTTTGAACTAATTTGTGTGCCATTAATAGCAGCACAAGCATTATAAATGAGGTTTCGATGGGTGAGCATTACGCCTTTGGGATCACCGGTTGATCCAGAAGAGAATTGAATAAATGCCAAGTCATCAGACTGAGGTTCAACTATATTATTAATAGATTCATAATGATATATGGTGTCTTGGATCATATCCGTTCTGACTTCTAATTGATGATGGAAATCAAGCATGTCATGTTCCAAAACAAATCTCTTCATTTTATCCAGCACATTCTCAGATGCAATCATGAAAGGGTTATTTAGCAAATTCCAAATACGGCATACTTTCAAGTTTTGTTCTTCATCTTCACCAATACTTACAGGGATAGGGATCATTCCACCGAGTATACAAGCCCAGAATGCGACTAAAAACCGTTTGTTTTCTTGAATCTGAAAAATAATCTCTTGTTTAGGTTTAATTCCGATGGCTTGTAGATAACCTAAATACCCTTGTGCCTCAGTAAATAATTGATGATAAGATATAAAAGTTTCACGTTTGTCCGCATCGATAAAACGAATACCGCGGTCCGTTATTTTACCTCTGTCGCGGATAATATCCACTAATGTTTGAAACTGATTAGTATACATATCTCTCCTCCAAATGAATCATCTCTAACATGCTTATCTAATTATTTACACATATTTCAAGCAAAATTTTACCATAGAAATATATGTAAAATCAATCAATTTATTGTTACTATATGGTAAAATATAGAGATTGAATAGCGGACTTTTTACATATTGATGACAAAACGTCTGAATATTCAACAACTTCAGAGCGTATCCAACGACAAACAGACCACCTCATAATGAGATAGCCTGGAATGTTCTAGAGGTCTTGTGAGCAAACAAAACGTACTAGATTGCATTAATTAACGCAGTTTCATCTATTGAAATTTGTTTCGCTGTAAGAATCGAATGACATACCTGTAGAGCATCATTTATCTCTTCTTCGCTGAGTTCGTATCCATTCTTGTGTATTTGTTCCTTTACCCGTTGTAATTGATGAAATAACGGCTCAACCGTTTGGGTATATGCTATCGAATCTTGGTTATAATTCCGTGAAATGAGTGCGGTTACCATTAGTTCTGATAACAACTTTTTACGAATCGTTAACCGCTTATTCTTCCTTTCTTGTGTATTTGTAAGCATTAGTAAATCGGAAGGCTGACCAAGGGAATAAGGTACAGTACCCTTCGTTATTTTACTCATAAGACTAACTAACACATGTTTAGAACCCAACTCTATAACTTCAGTAACCCCATTTTCAACCAGATAAAGCATAGACTCTGACCATCTTACAGGCATCGTCATCTGCATGTTTAAGTAATCCACGACAGATCGATCACACTCATAGGGTGCTGCTGTAACATTTGAAATAATCGGGTATTTTGCATGGGCATATTGATATCGATCCAATTCAACTTTGAATTGTTCTGCTGCGGTTTGCATCATGGGAGAATGATAGGGACCACTTACATTGATATAAGAATGTTTCGTTCCCAGGGATTCTGTCCTTTTAATAATTTCTTGTATAGAGTGCCGATGTCCCGAAATGACAAACTGTTGGTCAGCGTTCATACAAGCCACACAGGCAGGGTGTTCTTTTGTTGAAACTTCTTCGCATATGTTTTGAAGTGTGTCTAATTGAATGTGTGAAATGGCCACCATGGTCCCTTGCTGATGCGGGTCTGCATTGTGCATAATGATCCCTCGTTGTCTCACAAGTTTAATAGCGTCACGAAAAGATAGAACACCAGCGCATACCAGCGCCGAATATTCTCCCAAACTATGCCCAGCCAAATAAGTGGGTCCCATCCCTATTTCTTGCATATAAACTTGATAAGCAATGACACTTACAGTCAAAAGTGCAGGCTGCGCGTTCATCGTCATTGTCAAATCATTCAGACTGCCTTCAAAACAAAGTTTTCTTAAATCGAAAGAAATAGCATCACTGGCTTCTTCAAATAGCTTTTTAGCTACATCGAAGTTATTCCAAAAGTCTCTACCCATCCCAACCACCTGAGAACCTTGTCCAGGAAACAACAGAGCTACATTACTCATCCAGCATCCTCCATGTATCAACTTTATATTTCATGCACTTCGACAAATTAAAACCAATAAATTCCTTGTTTGCAAAATTTATAATAAACTTTCATTGGGAGTTATGCAATAATAAAGTCAAAAGGAGGGTCATCTATATCTATGAACGGAAAAAAATTCGTGATTCTTTTTGGGCTCCTCGTTGGCCTCTGTGTTGGAACATTTAGTGTTGTTCTTTACTGGATCTTGTCTGTAGTCTGAGTACTATGCAAATAGACACCTCCATTGAAGAGATGCCTGTTCCTTTCTGATCTGATCCTTCAAGACTCACGATTCTCCTTATCCTCAGAGAAACGGATTCCTCTTTATTTCAGATCCGATTTTTTCGCTCACTTCGTTCTCTGTATCACTCAACATCTGATCTGAAGATGGTACAGTTGAATAATCGCCCTGTAATACAATTACATACAGCCCCTTACCTGGAATCCTAACTTGACATACAGAATTTTCTTTGTTCATGTTGATCAGCTGCTCCATTAAGTCTGAAGCCGTTATAACTTTTTTCATCCGAATCCCCTCACCTTTCTACGGATTTACACCTACTGCGAACGGACGTGCCCCCACCGGAATGGTAGCAATCACCGTATTCGTTTCGCCATCGATCACAGAAATGGTATTGTCATCTTGATTGCTTATATAAACTCGATTGGTTAACGGATTGGCGCCCGCTCCGTTTGGATTAATTCCGACAGGAACAGTAGCAATCACCGTATTGGTTAATCCACTAATTACTGAAACATTATCCGTATCTCGACTTGGGACGTAAATGGCGTTTGTGGAGGTATTAACCGCTACTTCAGCTGGTGTAACGCCGACCTGAATGGTATCAATTACGGTATTCGTCACACCATCAATAACGGAAACCGTATTACTGGTAAAATTCGATACATAAATACGGTTTGTGGCTGGATTGACCCCTACACGGAATGGATTAACCTGAACGGGTATCGTAGCAATCACCGTATTGGTTACTCCATCGATCACAGACACAGCATCAGAATTAAAATTTACTGCATAGATCCGATTGGTTAAGGAATTGACGCCTATACCCGTTAAAAAATTGAGTCCCGGAATAGTGATAGTATCAATCACCGTGTTGGTCAATCCATCAATAACGGTTACATCTTCAGTTGTGTCCAATGAATTAAAATTTGCTGTATAAATAGCATTGGTCGATGTATTGACCCCTACGTCACTTGGCTCGCTCCCAACCGGAACAGTAGCAATCACAGTGTTGGGTACACTATTAATGACGGAAATGGAATTACTGCCTCTGTTTGCGACATAAACACGACTCGTTAATGGATTGACATCAATCCCTGCAGGATTCGTCCCCACAGGAATGGTAGCAATCACCGTATTCGTTTCGCCATTAATGAAGGAAACATCATTACTATCAAAATTGGCTACATATATGCGGTTGACTGACGTATTATCCCCCTCTATTTCAAGTTCGGAAGAAACTAATCGATGTGCGGCAACTAGCTGACCAGTTTCATTTTTGCCCCACACGGAAATCTCCGTCTGCTCCATAGCTACACCTTCAACTGTAAAGACAAATTCAAACGCATCAAGATTGGCAAAATAAGTTCTTGTCACTACCTGATCCGGAGCAAGTGAAATCTGCTCGCTGACATATAAAGTCCTCGTAGCGGTCAAATTATACCCTTGTATCAAAACAACGGATTCATCCAGAGAATTCCTGTTATCAATTTTAACGGTAACTTGTTGTGTTGGCCGTACATCACTGACGGCATTATTCTCGATAGGTCCGGTTGATAGAATGGCCATTTCGATTCTCTCCTTCACTTAGATGTTATGGTTTGATTAGAGAACCCTTTTGTAAAAATATAAATTGATCTGTTTAAACCAAAATAAAGACCCTGCAATAATATATGCAGGGTCTTAAATAAGGTTTGGGACAAAGGATATACCTATTACCCGTTTTTATCTCTCACCTTGTTTTCTTTAACAAGTGATCAATCCATACTTCACAAAACTATGATACAATCCATCTTCCTCTACTGTTCCAGTAATATCATCTGCAATGGCTTTCAGTCCAGGCTTTGCATTACCCATGGCAATTCCGACGTTACAAAATTCCAACATCTCGGCATCATTCATGCCATCACCAATGGCGAATGTATCTTGCTGTGACATGCCCAGATGCTCCAACAAATCGGCGATCGCAATCGCTTTGTGAATGCCAGGGATCATCAGTTCACCACTTCCTTCACCAAAGATCGGCACAGTGCACTGAATGACTTCGAATTTCCCTTCAAACTCTTGCTTGATCCGCTCAAACGGGATGGCCGAGCTCTCCAAGAAACATACTTTGTTCACGTCATCCTTGTACAAGTCGGCCTCTCCATAAGTCAATCCAGCAATAAAAGGGTGTGGCTTCAGTTCCTTCTTCTCTCTGGCTACAGGGTCATTCTCCAGATCACCATAGATACGGCGTTCCAGGTGAGGTTGAAGATTGCTACTCGCATACAGAGCCGAATTGGATTCAAGGTAGAAGTCAATGCCGTTTTCATTGAAAAAATCGACCATATGTCGAACATCTTCCGCTGTTACCCTTTTGTGATATAACACGTCCTTGCCAAACTCCACATAACCCCCACCTGCACCAATCAGACCATCGAATCCGACATCCCAGATGGAATCATAAATTTCTGCTTTGGATCGGCCTGTACATAAATAGAGCAGATGCCCATTCTCACGAGCCTGTTTGCAAGCCTTCTGTGCTGACAACGGAATACTTCCATCATCGTCAACCAATGTGCCATCAATATCAATAAAAACAATTTTCCGCTTCGTTTCGTTCATCTGCTTAGCCCCCATCATGTATGTTGTCTATGTCTAACCGAGCGAGTGCCGACAGGCATTTTCCTTATACAAAATTACCTATTCCGTGGTGTTCGCTGATCGATCAACTTCTCCAAAAATCCGGCAAAAGAATCCGCGTATACTTCTCCCCCATTACCATCACAATGTCATTTTCCTTCAATAAATTCCAATGGTCACTTACGTGCGAACTTGTCCATATGTACGGTTTGCCAGTCATCATCCTGCTCAGCAATAACCGTAAACCCTTGGCGTTTCCAGAAATCTACGGCTCCTGGCAAGAAGCGATGTGTATGCAAATACAGCGTCGTATAGTGCATATCCTTCACCACATTCTCCAGTTCCTTTAACATCATCGAACCAATGCCGTATCTGCGATACTCAGGATCTACATAACATTTCACAATTTCGGCTGCAGACTGAGCTTCATATCGTCCTTCCACGGCTTCAATTCGCCCATCATATGGCAAAATCCCAATAGAACCAACGATGCCCGCATCCTCCATCATTGCAACAAGAAAGATCGCATCGTTAGAGTCCAGATAATGTTCTCTGAACTGCTCGAAGTCCACAGGCAATTTCGTATGACCCATCATTGGAAACACTTCTCTGCGTACACGCATGGCAAAATCAATGGCATCATGAATCTGGTGTGCCTGAACTGGTGTGACTGTTGGTATACTCTGAAGTTGTGTCAATAAATCCACATTCCTTATCCTCTGTATTAGGAGCTACTTCTTGGCCTCCTTGAATCTTGTTCGCCAAGATCGGCTCTCTTCATCTCATCTTACCGAATTTATCCCGTCCTATCAATCTATCTGTACTACTAACCAAATTGAAAGAGTGCCCACGCAGTCTGATAGAGTTCGCATACGATAAGGCGTGTCACAATCCATATTGGAGGGAGAAACGCTCATGTGGTTATGGTTAGGTGTTTTTGGTTTCATTTTGCTAGCAATAATCGTGTTCGTGTATCGTTATCTGGACCGACGTGCCGAGAGCAAGTTTCACCCTCATGCTCCCAAGCAGCTCTTAGTCAAATTCAAGGAAGGTACAACCGAGGATGAGATGCACACCCTTCACAAAAAAGGGAGATGTAAGGTCGCTGAGACCTATGAAGATTTAGGATGGTACCGTGTGGAATCCCGCAAAAAAATGCACCGGATGCTTAAACATTACAAAGATCATGAGTTTATTGAACATGCAGAGCCGAATTACCTCGTTGAGGCTTCCTTCACTCCTAATGACCCTTTCTTTCCTTATCAGTATAACCTGTCCAAAATCAATGCACCCGCTGCATGGGACATTACTCAGAGTAACAGCTCTGTCAAAATCGCCATTATTGATACCGGTGTACAGCTGAATCATCCAGAATTGGCCTCCAAGCTCCTTCCCGGTTATGATTATGTTGATTATGATAACATCCCTGAGGACGGGAACGGTCACGGCACCCATGTAGCTGGGATCGCTGCCTCCGTTACCAACAATGGTGTGGGTATTGCAGGCGCTGCACCACTCGCATCCATCGTTCCGCTCCGAGTACTGGATAACAGCGGGCAAGGAACGATAGGTAATGTCGGTAACGGGCTTGTCTATGCTGCCAATAACGGTGTACAGGTTGTTAACCTGAGCCTTGGTGGTCCGATGGGAGACGCTTTCCTTCAAGCTGCCGTACAATATGCTTGGGATCGAGGAGCTGTGATTATTGCTGCAGCCGGTAACGACAACACTTCATTCCCAATCGTACCCGCCTCGTATCCCAACGTGATTGCCGTTGCTTCAACCAACCCCTCCGATCTCAAATCCAATTTCTCCAACTATGGTTCCTGGGTGGATATGGCTGCCCCGGGTGATACCATACTATCCACATACCTGGGTGGTTCCTATGCCTACCTTAGCGGTACGTCCATGGCTGCCCCTCATGTGGCTGGAGTAGCTGCACTTCTTGCTGCACAAGGAAAAACAAATGCTCAGATTCGGGATGCGCTGTGTTTCGCTTCTGATCCGGTATCAGGCTCCGGGATCTACTGGACATATGGTCGACTGAATGCTTATCAGAGCTTGCAGGTGCCATAATACACCTACTATCGCTCATGATTGCACACATGGCATATCCTTTCCATTTTTACACAAATAAAAAAACGAAGGGGCATCTGCAAGTGAGATGCTCCTTCGTTTGGTTAGAAAGTATTCGATGTTACACTTTTGCTGCCCAAAGCTCTATTTCAATTTTAATCTCTGGTAGACCTAATGCCGTAATATATCCAATCGTCATTGCAGGATAATCCGTACTAAATAATTGTCCCCACTCGGCATATAAGAAATCCCAATCGATTTCCTCGGTTGCCCATACGTTCACTTTGATAATATGTTCAGCATCTAAGCGCTCAGATTCGAGCACTGTTTTAATATTATTAAATGTATTAGTGACTTGCTCATTCAGACTCTCTGGAAAGCGTCCATTATGATCTGCTCCAATTTGACCCGAAGTCACAAATAATTCTGCATTCCTCGGGATTCTTGTAATATGCGTGTACTGACCTACAGGAGCTGGCATATTTTCTGGATTTGTTCTAGTAATTTTGTCAATATTCATTTGGATTACCTCATCATTCTTAAGATTTTTCTGCGTTACTTCCTAGTTTTCTTCCGATTTTGGGCAGACTTCACCCTTGGAATAGATTCTAGAAAAAGACAGCAGTGGAGTATCCATATCCCGAAGATATAAACGCAAGTGATTTTTTCTTCATGAGCGGATGCTCCTCCCTTCTTAAGTGACAAGATTCTCTTCATTTCTTTATTATATCTGAAAGCCGCATCAAGGGTCAAATTCATCCCCTCATAAACAAAGAGCAATCCCATAATAACGAGACTGCTCTTTGTTTATTCTATAGCGCCAATCACCTTGTATCAGAAATATTGTGCGCCATTACTCGCAATGACATCTTTGTACCAGTGAAAACTCTTCTTTTTCACTCTGCGAAGTGTGCCCGTACCATCATTATTTCGGTCTACATAGATATAGCCATAACGTTTCTTCATCTCTCCGGTACCCGCACTGACCAGGTCAATCGGTCCCCAGCTTGTGTAACCTATGAGCTCTACACCGTCTTGAATCGCTTCAGCCATCTCGGCAAAATGACTATTCAAATATTCGATGCGATAGTCATCTTCAACGGAGTCATTGTCTAACAACACATCGGTTGCCCCAAGTCCATTTTCTACGATAAACAACGGTTTGCCATAGCGGTCATGCAGTTGATTAAGCGTAATTCGAAGCCCCTTAGGATCAATGGTCCATCCCCACTCAGATGCTTGAAGATATGGATTCTTCACCGAACCAAATACATTGCCTTCTGTCGAATCTTTCAAAATCTCAGGGTCCGTACTTGTACACCGGCTTGCATAGTAGCTAAAACCGATATAGTCGACCGTGTTCTGCATCAATATATCTGCATCTTCCGGTTGCATGTCAATCTGAATGTCATTTTCTCTGAAAAATCTTTTTGTATAACCCGGATATGCTCCCTTCGACTGCACGTCGATGAAGAAGAACGATTCACGATCTTTCTCCATGGCTTTCCATACATCATCCGGATTAGAGCTGTATGGATACACCATTCCAGCGGCCAACATACAACCAATCTGTGCACCAGGAATGATATCATGACAAGCCTTAACAGCAAGTGCACTCGCTACCAATTCATGATGTGCTGCCTGATATAGGACCTGATCTTTGTTTTCACCTTCCTGCAGAACAATACCCGCTCCAATGTACGGGAGATGCAGCAACATATTGATTTCATTAAACGTCATCCAGTATTTCACTTTATTCTTGTATCGATTGAACAATGTCGTCGCATATTTCTCAAAAAAATCGACCATTTTGCGATTCTTCCAACCGCCGTAAGTCTTGACCAGATGTACAGGTACATCGAAATGGCAGATCGTCACGACAGGTTCAATATTGTATTTCAATAACTCATCAAAGACATCATCATAAAATTGCAAGCCTGCTTCGTTTGGCTCCGCTTCATCGCCATTAGGGAAAATCCGTGCCCAGGCTATGGAAAGCCTGAGGCACTTAAATCCCATTTCTGCAAATAACGCAATATCTTCCTTATATCGATGATAGAAGTCGATGGCTTCATGTGAAGGATAAAATTCCCCTGCTTTTGGCTCATACGAATCCAGGTTACCCAGAGCAATATTCCATCGATTGGCACCAATCGGAATCAGATCTACAGTTGTTAAACCTTTGCCACCTTCCAGATAAGCACCTTCCAATTGATTCGCTGCAGTAGCTCCTCCCCAAAGAAAATTCTCCGGGAAGGCTGTAAATTTTTCATTCATTGAGACGTTCCTCCTATACCATCTGTGATTCCAATTAGCTTAATACCGTGATCAATTTATCTTTCTCATGAACGGATGCCTCTTTTGTTCCTACAACGTCCAGATAACTTGAAGTATTAGTGACAATGATCGGTGTAACTGTCTCATATCCTGCATCCTTAATCGCTTGTAGATCAAACTCAACAATCAGGTCACCAGCGTTAACACGGTCTCCATCTTTCACATGAGTTGTAAAATGTTGACCTTTCAGCTTTACCGTATCCTGTCCAATATGGATCAGCAACTCTACACCATCATCGCTTACAAGACCAATAGCGTGTTTGGTACGATATACGGTTTGAACAACACCTGTAATTGGAGATACCACTCTGCCACTGGTTGGACGGATTGCAATCCCTTTACCCATGTGCTCTCCTGCAAACGTTATGTCATTAATTTCGTTCAATGCAACAACTTCACCAGCCATTGGGCTTACAATTTCGTATCTGCTGTTCGGATTTGGATCAAGTACAGGTGCTGGAGCTGGTGCAGCTTCCACTTTGTCTTTGAACCCAACCACGTACGTCAGAATAAAACCAAGGACAAATGCGATACCACATGCAACCAGAGCCATATAGAAACCAGAATCAACACCTGTTGCTTTATTAATGAAACTTGGGAATCCGAATACTCCCAGTCCACCAAAGATGTATAATTTCGAACCGGCCAGTCCCAAGATACCACCACCGATACCACCAGCAATACAGCTCATGATAAATGGTTTTTTCAGTGGAAGTGTCAGACCGTAGATAGCTGGCTCGGTTACACCGAAGATCCCAGAGATGAAGGCCGGAATACCTAAAGATTTCAATTTCGTATTTTTCGTTTTCAGTATAACGGCAAGTACAGCACCGATTTGAGCAAAGGAGGCAGCAAAAGACATGGCAATTACCGGATCAGCCCCAGAAGTACTCAAGTTAAGAAGCATGACTGGCACGAGTCCCCAGTGGAGTCCAAACAGTACAAACACTTGCCACAATCCACCGATAAGCAAACCTGTAACCACTGGACTTAAATCGTAGATGCCGGTTGCTCCTGCACCAATCAACTGGCCTGCCCAAGTGGATACTGGACCAATCAGTATGAACGTTGCCGGAACGATAACGAGCAATGTAAAGAATGGAACAAGGAACGTGCTAACAACTTTAGGAATAATATTTTTAAAGAATCTTTCAATTTTAACAGCGAAGAATGTAGCAATAATGATTGGAATAACCGATGTTGAATAACTCATCAGAATAACTGGAATACCCAGGAACGTAATGTGAATCGGTGATTCAATTAACGTACCTGCAAACAGGGTGTACAATGGATCTCCAGCAGTCAAACCAGACAGCGAAGGATAAACTAACGAAGCACCTATCGCCATTCCCAGGAACGGTGAACCGCCAAATTTCTTGATTGCCGTATAACCAAGGAAGATTGGGAAGAAGTAGAACAGACAGTCACCCGTTGCATTTAACAGTTGGTACGTTCCAGAAGTTTCCGTAATCCATCCAAAGGATAAAAACATGGCTGTAAAACCTTTGATCATACCTGTTGCAGCCAGCAAACCGAGTAACGGTGTGAACACACCGGAGATCATGTCGATAAATCGACTGAACAATCCAACTTTCTTGCCTGAGTTGTCTGCTTCCTCTTCAAATTGACCTTCACTTGGGAAATTCCCCGCTTTAACCACTGCTTTATATACATCCGGCACTTCATTGCCGATAACGACCTGATATTGTCCACCACTTTGCATGACGGTAATAACACCTGGCAGATTTTTAAGTTCTTCCGTTTTGGCTACGCTTTCATTTTTAAGTTTAAACCGCAGTCTTGTTACGCAATGGAATACACTGTTTACGTTCTCGCGACCACCTACACGTGACAGAATGTCCTTAGCTAATTGATCGTAGTTGCTCATTGTAATTCTCCCTCTCTAAGTAGACTCCCCATGACTTTTGAAACAAATAAAACCTGAACCACTGAACATACACAACATACCGGATCGTCCGGAAATCAGTCGTGTTATTCAGCAATTCAGGTTTTGCCCTTAACGGTTGCAACCCTGTAAGGCTGTACACATTGGTATTTAATTATTTGGATAACGAAAGTAAGTTGCATTCCATACCCTCTGAACTGAGGATGGTCGGCATTGCCTGATTGAACAGTTACAACCCGATTGATGTATGCGCTTACTTCTTGAACTCATCATAGTACATCTGAACTACGTTTGCAACACTTATTTTTATTAAATTCATAAATGCATTAAAGTGACCGAAAATGCTAAAAAGAGACGCTTTCGAAAGCATCGAAAGCGTCCCTTTTTAGCATAATGTTCACATTTATAAATACGCACTGAAGCAGAATTAACCAATAACAGTAACCAATTTATCCTTTTCTTGCACTTCCCGATTTGTTGTAGCAACCACGTCCAAATAATCTGCCGTATTGGTCACAATAATCGGTGTTACGGTCTCATATCCCGCCTCAATAATAGCTTGAAGATCAAATTCAACGATCAGATCACCAACACTCACACGATCTCCGTCTTTCACATGGGCAGTGAAATGTTGACCTTTGAGCTGTACCGTATCCTGACCGATATGGATTAGAATCTCTACACCTTGATCATCCACAAGTCCGATTGCATGTTTGGTACGATAAATCGTCTGTACCACACCATTAATCGGAGATACAACTCTCCCACTGGTTGGACGAATAGCAATCCCTTTACCCATATGTTCACCAGCAAATGTAGCATCGTTAATTTCTTGCAAAGGAACCACCTCACCCGTCATTGGGCTGGCAATTTCGTAACGATTGTTTGGATTAGGCTCAAGTGCAGCCTTCTCTTCTTTTACTGGCTCTGGAGCCTGTTTGGCAGCCTCCGGATTAGCAGGATCTTTGAATCCTACAAAATAAACGAGAACAAAGCCTAGTACAAAAGCAATGATAGTGGCAATCATAGCCATCCAGAATTCATAGTTAATCCCTGCTGTCGGACTAATAAGCGCTGGAACACCAAAGATGCCTGATGCAAATACAAACATTTTGGAACCTGCGAATCCAATAATACCACCAGCTACTGCAGAAGAAATACAACTCATAATAAATGGTTTTTTCAGTGGCAAAGTAAGACCATAGATAGCAGGCTCAGTTACGCCAAAAATCCCGGACACAAAGGCAGGAACCCCTAGTGATTTGAGTTTGGTATTTTTCGTTTTAAGCATAACGCCAAGAACGGCACCAATCTGAGCAAAAGAAGCAGCAAACATCATCGCCAGAATCGGATCTGCTTTCAGAGTGGACAGATTCAGCAACATGATGGGTACGATACCCCAGTGTAACCCGAAGATCACCAATACTTGCCACAATCCACCAACAACAATACCGGTTACTAACGGACTCAAGTCATAAATGCCCGATACCCCGGCACCAATCAGCTGACTTGCCCATGTTGCGATTGGACCAATCAAGAGGAATGTTACAGGTACAACAATCAGAATTGTAAAGAATGGCGTGAGGAACGTTCTCACAACAGAAGGAATGATCTTTTTGAAGAATGCTTCTACCTTTGCTCCAAAATAAGCAGCAATAATAATCGGAATGACGGATGAGGAATAACTCATCAAGATAACGGGAATACCCAGGAACGTGATATGAATCGGTGATTCAAATAATGTGCCTGCAAACAGCGTATAAAGCGGTTCCCCACCACTAAGACCGGATAAGGTCGGATATACAAGTGATGCTCCGATGGCCATCCCGAGGAAAGGAGATCCACCGAATTTTTTCATAGCTGTGTAACCCAGGAAGATTGGGAAGAAGTAGAACAGACAGTCACCAGCAGCATTCAACAATTGATATGTGCCTGAAGCCGGGTCCAACCATTCGAGAGAAGTAAACATGGACAGGAAACCTTTGATCATCCCTGTTGCAGCTAGCAAGCCGAGAATTGGTGTAAATACACCCGAGATCAAGTCGATAAACTGACCCAAGAGACTCTCTTTTTTACCGGAAGATTCTGACTCATCACTTGAGACCGGTTCATCCGCATTCATATTACCCACCTGTAGCAAGGCTTTATACACATCAGACACTTCGTTACCCACAACGACCTGGTATTGTCCACCACTTTGCATTACCGTTATGACTCCAGGCAAATTTTTGAGTTCGTCTGTTTTGGCATTATTGTCATTTTTTAATTTGAAACGAAGTCTGGTCGCGCAGTGCACCACGCTGTTAATGTTCTGTTTACCACCAACGCCAGACAGAATGTCTTTGGCTAATTGCTCGTGTTTCATGAAGTCTTTTCTTCCTTTCTGGCTAGACACGGATTCGAAGCATATTGGAGAGAATAAAAAAACCTGAACATCTGAATGTACGGAACATCCGGTTAACGGTATGTTCTGTCATTCAAGCGTTCAGGTTTTGCCCTAGTGGTTGCAACCCTGCAAGCTGATCTATGGGATTATTCAGAAGTTGCATTCACAACTCTCTCAATATGAATCGTTAAGTACATCATTTCTTCGTCAGTTAGTTGATACGTGTAGTTGCTTTCAATGAATTTCTTGATTTTCTCCGAGCACTTGTGCGCTGCTGGATACTTTTTCTGAATCATCAGAAACAGTTCATCATCGTTGTTGCTCTTGTAATGTTTTCCCTTCACCAAACGTTGGGCGAAAAACTTCAAATGCGTCACAAAGCGATAAAATGTCAGTGAGTTCTCATCAAAATCAATCTTGAAATGATACTTGATGATTGTCAAAATTTCCTGCATGACCTGCGTCATACTCTTGATGTTGGGCATTTCCTCATTCAAAGCTGCATTGACAAAGTGAAGTGCCATAAAACCGGCTTCGTCCTCGGGCAAGATCACACCAAACTGATCACAGATCATATTGAGCGCTTCCATTCCGACTTCATATTCCTCTTTGTATAACTGCTTTGTCTCCCAGATTAAGCCGTTGCGTATGGGCAGATTCTTGCGATACCGCTCAATGGCAAAGTGAATATGGTCTGTGAGATGTAAGTAAATGCTCTCATTTAATTTCTTTCCAAGTTTTAGCTTGGCGTAAGCGATGATTTCCTCGGATACTTTCATGTATTCCAGAGGAATGCTTGAGATTAATGCCTTGAAGTTTTCCTGAATATCTTCATTCTGTAAAGTAAATATCTTGTCGATATGCTGCTCGGAAACCATATCACCCGCCCGCTTCTGATAAGCAATCCCCCGGCCAATGATAATAACTTCCTGTTCGTCATTCATTGCAACTACAGCATTATTGTTCAGCACCTTCTCGATTTTCACTTTATCACTCCAATATACAGAAAAAGACAAACCAATCCCTTTTCTCAAGGTATACGGCTTTGCCTGATTCAACAGTTACAACCCGATATGTTGTACGCGCTTCCCTCATAATATTACAAATTTCTACACAGTGCAACAAAAAGTTAATATCGAATTAGCATGACTCCCGATCTAGGTAAATATACTCACAGGAGTGTGCAAAACATGAATTATTTTACAAGGATTTATGGTTTAATGTTTTTTGCTTTCTTTCTCCAGTTCCGCTTCAATTCTTCGATTAATCGTGTCCATTTCTTCTAGATCCAAACGATCAACTTGAGTGTATTCTTTATCCATCTCGTACTCTTTCGCCTCGCCTTTGTTCATTAACCCCAGATGATTCTTGATGTCTCGGATATCTTCACGCATATGCATCGTCTGACGGTAATGATCTATCACAAGTGCGAAAACAATGCCCCCGGCCAGTATTGGACCGAATGGGATCAGATAACATAAAACAAGTCCTATGAGCAAAAATATAACAAAATACATATATAGTGCCCCTCTCATATAAAGTATCTACTTTGCTAAGTTAGACGTTTCTCAGATTACAAATTAAAGCGTTCCTGGATTAACTGTGCCACTTCATCCGGGCTCTTATGTGTGTTATCGATCCGTATGTAGTGTTCATGCGTGATTTCTTCTGCTTCCGAGTTCAGTCGATATTTCTTCATCGTATCAAGCAAATCTCGCTCAGACCACGCGATGTCACGTTTTGTTGGCTTATGCAGCAGCCGATGCGGACTCTTGTTACGCTCCAGTCTTTCCGATGGATCAGCCTCCAGTTCCACATAACAGACCTGTCCTCCATTAGATTCGAATAACTCCCTGATTTGACGAATGTACTCTCCGTCTTTCGCCAAATCAAACGCCCATACAAAAGTAAAAATCAAACCCGGCAAATCACTCTTTGCCACTTCTTCAAAAATCTCCTGCCGGAACAGACTCACCAGTCTTTTGCCTTGTGGTGTACCATAGCTGAAATAAGGAGACACCAATTCAATGGTCATATGGTTATGAAACAATTTAAGCTTTGTTATCTTCTCCAGTTCTTGCCCAACCGTCATTTTGCCCACAGCCTGCGGACCAAAAATAATCACCAATTTCATTCGATCACTCCTGACAAGGTAGTGTGCATTCCATTAATTCAATTTTATGGACATTAAACTCTATGATACCTTCTTTAGGACAAATAAAAAAGAGGTTTCAAGTGATTCCCTCAACGCTCGGGGCCTTGAAATCTCTTATCTTAAATGAAATATGTTTATTTTAACTTAACGTCCAATCAGTACCCATCCCCACTTCATCCGGCGCAATCCCATCGCGCAGATCCATGAGATCAGGAGCGCGACAATATAAGATAGAATGATACCCAGGCTGAAGTGCCGAGCCAGTTCATCTGTGAATTCACGTCTCCAGAAGAGCAGCACAAGTGGGTGCATTAAAAACACACCGAACGCAACTGTACCCAAGGAGTCCAGAACATGCGTAGCTTTACGAACTTCAGTATGTTTTCCTGTGCCGATTCGTTCACTAAAGATCAGCAGGAGCAAGCAGGCTGACAACGTAAATAGATTTCGGAACAGGAACAGCACGGTATAGGTTACCACCGGGTATGCAGCAAAAGCGGTTTTGATATAAGCATTACCATATATAAAAATGGCACCTCCGCTCAACAACGCAGCTATAAGCACGTAACGGTGAGTATACAGTTTATTCAATGCCCACTCAAAGTTCAGCCCAACCCATGCGCCAAAACCAATCACGATCAGATAACTGGCTAACAAACTTCCTGTTCGTTCGAAGTGAAACTGCAAATGTAGTGCATAGAAGATCGCTTGGCCAGCAATAAAGAATAATGGCAAATAACGATTAAACAAACGATGGCGTGTAAGGGACAGAAGCCATGGAAAAACGATATAGAATTGAAGAATAATCAGAAAAAAGTACAAGTGTGTATGAGCGGTTCCCATCACTAATTGTTTGGCAAATTGAACACCATGGGTCAAAGGTTCTTTGCCCGCAAGCAACTGTTTAATAGCAAAGTAGATAAGGGACCACATCACATAGGGTACAAATACATTAAATAAACGCTTCTTATAAAAAGCGAGCATCCAACCCTTCTCATTCACCTTGGAGCTGTAGTTGTAGAACAAGACCAGGGATGAAAGGAACAGAAACGCTGGAACGGCAAATTGCAAAAACGTGTTCCAGAAATAATACACATCATGATCTAATGTGTGCTTGGGGTAATGCGCAACTGCAGTTGAAGTTGCATGAATAGCTACCACTGCCATGATGGCAAACGCACGATAGAGATCCAGGTACTCAATTCTCCGGGGCCGATTAACCGGTTGATTCATAAAGATAACCTCACTTGTGCCTGATATGGGATGATAGTTTCCGGCCGCAATCCAGATTCTATGCTTCATTTTAATCAGCACACGAGGGTAATACAATCATAATCCATATTATTTTCGTTATATTACACCATTATTCTGCATTATTCGACATTTTCTATCCAGAATCGTTCAACAATGTTGCCATTTGACTCCACATAGTCTTCATCCCGAATGCCACCATTTCGAAGGATAACCCTTCTGGAAGGCTCATTAACCGCATCGCATACGACCAATACTTTGGTAATTCCAAGCTCTCTCGTTTTCTCCAAAGAAAGCCTGAGTATTTCGGAACCATAGCCACTTTGCCGCTCTCCTGGACGAATACCATATCCAATATGCCCTCCACTGTTGAACAATTTGTCGTTAAGCTCATGCCTTATATTGACGGCACCCACGATTTGTTGACTCTCCGTGACCAGCCAGTATGTACTGTCTTTGACCCAGCCTTCCGGGATGTCAATCCCTTGTTCATTGCGCTGCAAAAACGCCAACATCTCATCGAACGCATAAGGATCTTTGGAAATGACCCAAGGTACCATCAATTCTCCACTTCTGATCCAGTCTTCATAAAATGCCAAATACGCATCCTTATATGCTTGTGATGGTTTAATTAATCTAACGTGTTCTTTCCCCATGACCCGTATTTCCTCCCAACAGATATTGATATTGCCACGTTCTCTCTTCCAGGACACGACGTTCTTGCTCTTCCATCAAACAGTCATAAAAGATAGCTTTCACTGCATACGTTGCGGCATGCACCGCATGGCCTTTGACATGGGCCGTTGCAGCTGCGTGTCCCGCCGCACGAGATGCAGCAGAGGCAGCGATATTATCGGCTTCCCGTGCAGCAGCATGAGCTGCAAAAGCCGCCTTTCGAGCATCAACCATGGTAATCTCTCCACGGATCCAACCTCTTCCTGCATTAATGGCATCACGGGCGCGGAGATCCTCCAACTGGTACGCCTCAAATATAGGCAAGACACGTGCCGCACACTCCGTAGCCCAACAGGCCAATGTATGGTGATCTTGTTGCTTAGCCAAATCCTCTATTTCGCGGCGCAAAGGTACATCTTTGAATGCAGGTTCTGCCATGGTCATGCTCCTTTCATTGTTCAAATACTACAAATTCACTCTCAGACAAGTTCCAAAAAGGACCTGCGTGTGCAGATCCTCTTCAAGTGTACCTCTTATCGCTTTTTCTATCATTATACGGACTCTGTCAATGTTGCCTCCTGAACACCCCGTTCATTCTTCGTATCCGTGTCTTTGTACGTGAATTGGTAACTCCCAGATCCAAGTGTGACTTCAACATCGTCTCCAATACTTTGAATATTCTCGACTTCACTTACCTGATCCAACGGGTTCCCTTGCTCCAGAATGATCTGTGCACCTGCTCCAGGAAGACGTACCGTACCTCTTGTGTTGGCGGGAATATGCACCCGAATCTCCATTTCACCCTCCGCCAGTCGGTGCCAGCTTGAAGCAACTTGACCATACATCGTCTCCAGACTCGCTTCTACCCAATCCAGTTCAGGTCCGGGTTGCGGCTCTATATGCACCATTCGGAATCCTGGCTGATGTTCATCGGACCGAATGCCAGCAACATAACGATACAGCCATTCTCCAATCGCACCGTACGCATAGTGGTTAAATGAGTTCATATCAGCACTCCAGAGACTTCCATCCTCTTTGATCCCATCCCAATGTTCCCAGACAGTCGTTGCGCCTTGAGTCACCTGATATAACCAGGACGGATAATCTTCTTGAAAAAGTAATGTATAAGCCAGGTCGTGAAGTCCCGCATCACTCAGTACCGGATTCAGATAAGGTGTGCCCACAAAGCCTGTAGTAAGATGATTCCCTGCCTCTCTCACAAGTTTCTCCAATTGTTCAACTGCACGAGTTCGGGCAGTGGCGTCCAGCAGGTCAAACTGGAGTGCAAGAACATGCGCTGTTTGCGTTGGAACAGCGATTTTCCCAGCTGGAGTCACGAATTCATTTCGAAACGCATGAACAATGTTTGTATGCAACTGCTTGTAATATTCAGCATCGTCTGTCTTTCCAAGTACCTCAGCCGCTTTTTGAGTTAACGCAACCGAATAGGCATAGAATGCAGTCGCCACATAGTCCGTGTCCGTTGCGCCGACATAACTATCGGGCTTGGAGTCCAGTCCCAGCCAATCGCCAAAGTGAAATCCCGTGTTCCACAGATACGGATTGTCACCCTGCACGTGAATGTATTCGACCCACCGCTTCATACTCTCATATTGCTCGGCCAGTAATCTGGCATCCCCATACATCTCATAGATGGTCCATGGACAGATGACGGCTGCATCACCCCAAGCGGCGGAGGAATGACTGGTGTCTCCCCATCCTTCTGACGTGGAACTTCTCAGATCCGGAACGAAGAAAGGAATACCGCCATCTTCTCCCTGATCCGCTTCCAGATCCCGTAGCCATTTGGTGAAGAAGGGAGCCGTATTCATCAGGTAGGAAGATGTGCGGACAAACATCTGTGCATCACCCGTCCATCCGAGCCGTTCATCCCTCTGTGGACAGTCTGTCGGCACATCCAGGAAATTCCCCTTTTGCCCCCACAATATATTGTGATGCAGTTGGTTCACCAGTGGACTGGAGCATGAGAACTGACCTGTTTGCTCCATATTTGAGTGCAGCACTATTCCGGTGAATTCATCCAGACGAACGTGTTCCGGGAAGCCAACCAGCTTCACATAGCGAAAGCCTTGGAATGTAAAATGCGGTTCAAATGTTTCCACGCCATCCCCCTTGCAGGTGTAGCGAATACACTGCTTGGCGGCGCGAAGATTATCGGTGTAAAAGTTGCCTTCATGATCCAAGATCTCAGCATGGTGCAGCTCAACCGTCTGACCCGCCTTACCTTGAATGCTGAATCTCACCCATCCCACCATATTCTGCCCCATGTCTATTACACGATCTCCCTGTGGAGTTGTCAGCAAAGCAATTGGCTGTAACTGTTCGACTTGGGTGACGGGTACGTTCTCCTGCGCAACGATGATACCTTTCGGGTGCTCCAATACGTTTACGGGTAACCAATTCACTTCAGATGAATCCGACCAATCGGACTCCATTCGTGCATCATACGTCTCCCCCATATAGATGTCCGACATACGAATGGCACTTGGAGCCGCCGTCCAATCCCCGTTAGATAAAATAGATTCCTCCGAACCATCTGCGTATTTTATGTGCAATTCCAGCAGCAATGCGGATGTTGAACCGAATATCTCCCTTTCTTTATTCCAGCCAAGATACCCTCGGTACCAGCCATCTCCCAGATTAGCACCTAATGTATTCTGTCCATCCTGAAGCAGGTGGGTAACATCATAAGTTTGATATTGTAATCGCTTACGATAAGAGGTCCAGCCAGGTGTAAAATAATCTTCTCCTACTCTTGTGTTGTTCATATGCAACTCGTATAATCCAAGTGCTGTTACATATATTCTGGCAGACGTAACAGGTTGTTTCACATTAAACTGCTTGCGCATACGTGGGCATGACGTATCTCCATCATCTGATGGTTGAGCTGTGATCCATTCTGCTTGCCACTTGTTATGACTATCCATAAGTCCCATCTCGAAAAAGGTCGTTTCGGACCAACCGGAATCACTTCCTGCATCATCCCATGCCCGAATCCGGTAGTAGTATCGCGTTCGCGGAGAAGGCTGAAAATGTTTTAATTCCACATGTATGGATTGATCCGTGCTAATCTTGCCTGAATCCCATACAATCCCATCAAAACCTTCCGTCAATGACAGCTGAATCTGGTATGCGGATTGCATGCAGTTCCGACGATCAGACTGCAACTGCCAGCTTAATCTCGGTGATTTTACATCAAGGCCTATCGGATTGATTCTATACTCACAGCGAAGGTGCCTCACGTTGAACATTAGCAGATCGTCCTTTCCATCTTGGCTTCCCATTCGGGGTTACGATATAATTATATCGATCCTGTTGCCCTAAATACCCGGTAATCAGGACTATTTCATCCGGTGATTCAGCCATTTGTGTGAGGAGGTTGCTTGTGAATTCATCTGTACAACTCATGAAAAGCGAATACTTTCTGCATAATCATCTGCAACTTTTCGTCAATCGTTGCTCTGAAGATTTTGTGCTTCCTTTTCACGCACATGATTTTATTGAGTATAGTTATGTTGCCGAAGGAAAGGGCTTTCATCATATCGGTGAAGATGTCATTCCGGTGACAAAGGGGATGCTGTTTGTTATTCCTGTCGGCGTTCCTCATGTCTTTCGTCCTGTGAGTACAAACGTAACCGAGCATCCGTTAATTCTATATAATTGCTTATTTAATGCTGAATTGATCAACACCCTGACATCCGTCATTCAGGAAAAAGAAATCATTCAACATCTGATGGATCTGGCACAAAATCAGGTTCCTTATATATCTGTTGTGGATCACAACGACCGGATTGAAGAACTAATGGTGAAGCTGTACCGTGAATCCTCCGTTCCGGGAATCGGTTCGTCTACCATGTTATACACCCTGGTGAGCCAGTTGGTATTGATGACCTACAGGCAACTTTGTCAAAAGGATCATGATGAAGAGAATCATTCCACCGGTTTTGATTACATCCTTCACTATCTCAAGCAACACGTTAGCGACCGAATCCGAATGTCTGATTTAGTACGTGTATCGGGCTTTAGCGAAAAACAGATTGGCCGAATGTTTCTGCGACATACCGGACAGACCTTTAGCAGCTACCTGCAACACCTGCGTATACAAAAAAGCTGCGAAGTTCTAAAGAGTTCACAGCACAAAATCAGCCTGATTGCCGAGCTGGTCGGATATCGGGATATGGATTCATTCTATGGTGCATTCAAAAAAATAACAGGCGAAACACCTCTCGCCTATCGCAAAAAATCCAGAGCACAGCACTCTGGACAATAAGGCTTTCAGACACCAACAACCTGTAACACTTCATCTATGTATGCCTTGGCCTCTTTCCATGAAGACATCAACGGAAAGTTGTATCGCTCACGCTCCTGTATATTCCACGGATGTGGGATACAGATGACCTTTTTGCCGTCCTCATGGGCGGGAATCAGATTATGTGCTCCATCATCAATGAGCAGATCGAATCCGAGCAAGTTTTTTCTTTTACATGTAATAAACTGTTCAGCCGTTATAAAAGGCATGTGCTGCTGAAGCCAGTTCCACTTCTCAACAACTGTTCTTGGTTCTGCTGCCGTCACAACAATAACATCATAAGCATCGTTCAGCTTTCGCATCTCATTTACTACATACTCGTCGTATAACTCCAATTCCTCGAACAGACCCGGCCGACCATAAAATACATCGTGCGTGCTCTCTGGATGACGCAAATGGGATGTATCCCAATGAATCATATCCTCATAGCGCAACGGATGGGTCGGGAAGTTGAGGTTGTTGTGATATATAGCCCGCTTGACCAGATGACATATCGTGTCATCCATATCTACAGCAATAATAGGCTTCTTCATGGTTATCCCTCCCCCAATACGATCACAGTATACCATCCAGAATGTTATGCAGTCATCTTTTTTACCTTAAAATTCCAATAGCGTTGATGAGAATTCCACCTGATTATATTAAAAAGGCGCCCCGGCGCCGTAATACCAGCTACGTCCGGGGTGCCTGTATAGGTTGATCTATTCCAAGTTCTCACCATTGGAGGCAATGACTTTTTGGTACCAGCCAAAGCTCTTTTTCTTATACCGATTCAATGTGCCTTGTCCGTTGTCATCCTGATCCACGTAGATTACGCCATAACGCTTGGACATTTCCGAAGTGGATGCACTGATGATATCAATCGCTCCCCAGTTGGTATATCCCATCAGGTCCACACCATCCATAACGGCTTCTTTCATTTGTGTAATATGTTTTCTCAGATAATCAATACGGTAATCATCGTTGATGGAACCATCTGCCTCAACCGTATCTTTCGCGCCAAGGCCGTTCTCTACCACAAACAATGGCAGTTGATAACGGTCATACAGCTCTTTCAATGCAACGCGCAGACCGATCGGATCAAGCTGCCAGCCCCATTCCGTACGCTCCAGATTCGGATTCTTAATCGTACTGTACAGGTTACCTCCAGTTACTCCATATTCCTCTGGGTTCACTGCGGACACCAAGGATGTGTAATAACTGAATGAGATGAAATCAACCGTGTGCTCACGCAGGATCTGCTCATCTCCTTGTTCCATGGCAATGGTAATCCCGTTCTCTGCCCAGTACCGAGCCATAAACGTTGGATAACTACCACGAACTTGTACATCCGTATGCAGCAGGTTGAGTTGATTATCGATCTGAGCTTGCAGCACATCCTCTGGCTTCGACGTCGCCGGGTAGTGTATCATACGCGCAAGCATACATCCGATCTGGAAGTTCGGGTTAATCTGACGTGCCTTTTCTGTTACCAGGCTGCTGGCTACAAATTGATGATGAAGTGCCTGATAAGAAGCCTGCATCGTGTTTTCAACCCGGTCTTCAATAATACCGCCACCTGTGAACGGTTCAATAATGGTTGTGTTAATCTCATTAAACGTCAACCAGTATTTGACTTTGTCCTTGTATCGGGTCATCACGGTTTCCGCATATCTTACAAAATGTCCAATCACTTCACGACCAGCCCAGCCGTTATATTTGAGGACAAGCGCCATAGGCATCTCATAATGCGAGAGGGTTACAAGCGGTTCAATATCGTATTTACGGAGTTCATCGAACACTTCGTCATAGAAGCGCAGTCCCTCTTCATTTGGCTCGGCATCATAACCATTCGGGAAAATACGCGGCCAGTTGATGGACAGACGGAATGTCTTGAAGCCCAGCTCTGCGAAGAGTGCAATATCTTCTTTGAAACGATGGTAAAAATCAATCCCGTAACGCTTCGGATAACCTTCTGCACTATGATGTGACATTGCTTTCTCAACCGTTGCACTGGTAACATGCATCAGTTCTCTAAGGTTGGTATAATCCTTTTTTTCAAAATAAGGAACCATGTCGGCTGTCGACCATCCTTTGCCACCAGCGTCAAATCCACCTTCAGCCTGGTTAGCGGCAATAGCGCCGCCCCATAGAAAACCTTCCGGGAACCCTTGTCGATTAATCATTCGTATCTCTCCTTCTTTTGTTGATATTGTTAGTCCTAAGACGGACAGTTTAGATCTCAGCTTTCAATACGTCTTCACCCATCGTGATTTCGCCCAATTTCACAGGTAGAACCTGCTTGTAATCAGCCGTATTGGTAACAACCATAGCGGTTGTGATGTCGTATTCTTTTGCAATCTCGGCCAGTTCAAATGTGAGTAACTTGTCTCCAGCCTGTACACGTGCTCCTGTAGCAACATGTGCATCAAAATACTGTCCACGCAGCTTCACCGTGTTAATTCCAACATGAATCAACAATTCCATTCCGTTATCACTGCGGACAACGATCGCATGTTTCGTTTTGAAGACATTCATGATGGTACCTGTCACTGGAGAAACCAATTCGCCCACCGTTGGAACAAATGCCACACCTTTACCCATCAATTCATCACCAAATGTTGGATCGTTGACTTCTTTGAGCGGGATGGATTTTCCTGTCATCGGTGCAACAGCTACTGCATCACTCGTTGGAGTTGGATCGCCCATGTCGTCCACATTTACGGTTGCAGCTTCGTTGGAAACAACTTTCGCTGGTGCTGTAGAAGCACCCGGTGAGAATTGAGCTAACGCCTCAGCGTCTCCTTCTTCTTCTTTGATACCAAATATCGTAGACATGATTGCACCCACGATAAAGGCCAAAATCATGCCCCCAAAGGAGTACCAGAAGGTCTGTCCGATTAGGGAAGGAAGTCCTGGGAGACCACCGTTACCCGCAAGTACATATGCTTTCGCGCCAAAAGCAAGGGCGAATCCGCCACCCACTGCACTACCAATCATCGCTGCGGCAAATGGTTTTTTATACTTCATGTTAACCCCGTACATAGCCGGCTCCGTTACACCCATGAGTGCGGTGAAGCTCGTTGACAATGCCACGGTTTTAAGTTTTTTATCTTTTGCCCGGAAGAATACGCCGAGTGTTGCACCAGCCTGACCCATATTGGAGATAAAGGTCAATGGCAAGAATTTATCAAAGCCCAGTGTAGCGATATTACTCAGAATGATTGGCACAAGTGCATAGTGCATTCCTGTCATAATAATGAGCGCCATCGCGCCGCCAAGAACAATACCTGCAATCAATCCGCCTTCATTCAGCAGCCAGTTGATGCCACCAGACAATCCGCTACCTACAAATGTACCCAATGGACCAATTGCAATCAGCGTCACTGGAACCATAACAAGCAAAGTAATCAGCGGCACAAGCAATAGCTTGAGTGCAGCAGGGATAACACGGTCAACCCATTTCTCAACATAAGACATCAACCATACTGCAAGAAGAATCGGGATAACCGATGAAGCATAACTTACTGCTGTAACCGGGATTCCCAAAAATCCAACCGATTCACCGCTAGATAACAATGCTGTCATGTCTGGATACATGAGTGCCGTACCTAGTGCAATCGCAACAAACGGGTTACTGCCGAATTTACGAGCAGCGCTGACTGCAATCAGTAAAGGCAGGTAGTGGAATACGCCGTCACCGATGGCTGAAAGAATACGATACGTATCTGTTCCGGCAGACATCCAACCTACGGACACGAATAGTGCAAGTAATCCTTTGAGCATACCTGCCGCAGTAATCGCTGGAAGCATCGGAGCAAAGACACCTGCGATTGTTTCAAAAATTTTCAGCACGACATTTTGTTTTTTATCCGATTTTGGCTCTTTGTTTTCTGTAGTTTGCTGGATTGCCGGATTTTCCTTCACCATAGCGTCGAATACTTTCGACACGTCATTACCGATAATGACCTGGAATTGATCACCGGAAACATTCGTTCCCATGACCTTATCCAATTTCTTGAGTGAGCCGTTATCAACTTTCTCGTTGTCTTTCAGATCAAAGCGCAGTCGAGTAACGCAGTGATACACCGAGTTAATATTGTTTGTTCCCCCAACGGCTTTAATGATTTCCTGCGCCGTTTCCTGATGTTTCATGATGTTTTCCTCCTCATTTTTCCAATAAAAAATACCCGAACGAATCTAGCGCATATTGATGGCGCCATCTCATTCGGGTATTGCCTGATTGAACAGTAACAAGCCCATAGGATATCCAGTTGTGATTTGATTCTATTGCGTGGACTTTTCGTCCCGCTTGGTTTTCATCAAACGTTCCAGATGGAGCGTTAGATATAACTGCTCAGAGTGAGTCATGTCATACTGATAGTTCTTATGGATAAAAGTCTCGATCTTGCCAATACATTTGAATGTCTCCGGATAGTTTTTCCGAACCACTTCATATAAATACTCCTCAGCATCATCATGTGAAGAATGGGTAATTACACGCTGACAGAAATATTTCAAATGGGTGATGAAGCGGAAATAGTTGACGCTATCTTCATCCAATTCGACGTTGAAGTGATATTTAATGATATTCATAATCTCCTGCAACAGCTGCATCAGATGGGTGACATCGTTCATGGAATCATTGACTTCCGCATTGATGAAATGTAAGGCAATATTACAGATTTCATCTTTGGGAAACTCAATATCCAGTCTTTCCTTCAGCAAGGTCAGTGCTTCTCTGGCCACATCATACTCCGCCTTATAGAAGTGCTGAACTTCCCAAGAAAGTGGATTACGAGTAATCATTCCTTTTTCCAAGCGTTGAACAGCAAAGTGAATGTGATCAGAAAGCGAGACATAGATCCCGTCACTGATGGTTTTGTTCAATTGCGTTCGTGCCAGTGTCACAATATCATCTGTTGCCTGCAGAATCTCAATCGGCACTTCAGCTACGATGGATTTGAATTTCTCATAAATCGATGCATCCTGAAGACGAAATACCTTCTCAATCCGCTCTTCATCAATCTCATCGCCTGCTTTGAACTTAAATCCGATACCCCGGCCGAGGATCAGTAGTTCCTGATTTTTGTCATCCACGGTACTGACAATATTGTTATTAAATATCTGTTTAATAATCATTATGGACCCACCTGGTTTTTTTTGAGGAATAAAAAAGGGCAAAACCAAAACAGAAATAATAAAATCATTTCCATAGTGGTTTTGCCCGCATTACCGGTAACAAGCCTCGGATATAATTTATCATAACCTGAAAACGGTGTCAACCCAAAAATACTACTACTGCGATTCCACTTCATTCCCTTACATGAGTCATTTCCCTATGCTTCCACGTTTAAGGGCACATATGTTTAAGTATTCACATGTTGATGCAGTTTCAAACGAAATATTCCCAACGACTCATCGCTTGAATTGAATGAGATTATAACTAAAGTAAATGTTTTGAAGGATTTTTCACCTTAAATAGAGAAATGATTTAATTGTAGGAAGTAATTTTAGATAAAGGGGATTTATTCGTGAGGGACAAAGTAAAAGGATTACTCATTGGTATCACAATTGGATCAATGCTTACAGGAGTTACAGCTTATGCAGCATCAGGAACGCCAATAAAAGCTTTACTACAGAAAGTAAATATTTATGTAGACGGAACAAAGAAGTTGACAGCTAATGCAATAACCTATAACAACACTACATATGTACCAGTTAGAAGTATAAGTACTGCACTCGGTGAGAACGTAGCTTTAAAGTCAAACAATCTGTACATCGGCAAACAACCATTAATTAAATTAACAGGGAATCAAGCGTTTGAACTGTTATATAAAAAAATAAAAAAAGAAATCGAAATGTATAGTCTAACTGTTGATGAGGAACCAAAAGACGGAAATTATTATGTAATGCGTTCATACTCAGACAGAGAAACATATGAAGTAACTTATGGCCTTTACTACATACACATGTACACAGGGGAAGTTTACGAATGGAACTTCAAATCCAAGAAAATGGTAAAACTATAGTTATTAAAAGGCCCTTCTTTCGAAGGGCCTTTCATTATTGTTGAAACGTCACATTAATCTGTACAATCTCCGAACGACTACTAGTACGAATTGGAGGTCCCCAGAAGCCAAATCCTGAGGTTACGATGGAGTGCATAGAACCTTTTTGCAGATAACCCCAATCATTCTCGTAAATAGCCTGTGTGATGAACTGAGCCGGTGCAATTTGACCACGGTGGGTGTGACCGGATACCACCAGATCTACATTGTTCTGTTCCGCAATATCCAGATCATACGGCTGGTGATCCATCATAAGCACCGGTTGGTTCAAGTCAGTACCTTGCATTAAAGTAGCTACTTCTGCACGATCCTTCTCTGTGCGATCTTTCCGACCAATGAGGGTGATCTTGTCATCCAAAACGATTTTGTCATCGTACAGAACTTGCATGTTGCTCTTCTCCAGCGCAGCAATCAGATCTTCAATCGGACCATCGAACTTATCGTGATTCCCGAGAGAAGCATAGACACCGTATGGAGCCTGAATGTCACTGATAATATCCGCGATTCCGCTATTGAGGTACATATCCAGATTGTCATCAATAATATCTCCAGGATACAGCACCAGATCCGGCTTCAGTGCATTAATCTCCTCTACCATGCGTTTGGCATGTGCAGGGCCAGATAGAAGTCCGAAGTGCATATCGGCAGCCATGACAATGTTGAGCTTGTCTACACCATCTACTTTTTTATCAATCTGGATATTATATGTTCTCACTACCGGGCTGTAAGCGTTGAAAATTCCATAACTCATTGTAGACACCAACAATACCAGTGTAACAACACCTGCCCATTTCTGAGTGTGATGTCTCGGGATACGGGTTAATCTCAGCAACCACATCGTCAGGTGAACGACTGGCAGGATTAGCAATAACAACGAGAAGATCGCCAGCCAGTAAGAACCGATGATACTGAGAAACGAGATACTTCCAAACACACGTGCCAAAATGAAGGAAACAGCAAGGAATACAAGCGCTATAATATAAAACCATCGAAATCTGGCGGACACGACTGGTTTCATCCAACTCCAACCACTCCAGCCTATGTAGAACACTAATAAACCGTATACGACCAAAAACAATATACCTGCTAATACAAACATGCCCGGTCTAACCTCCACGTCAATAAGTTGTATTCCGAATTTTCATCACGGATGTAGTTCCGTCTGAACAAGTATAACGTAGTTGAAGAGTCAGATCATCTGTTTGCCCAACCCAGATTCGTACATTTTATTACAATTTGATGATATTCAAATTCGAACCGTTAACGAGAAAAAGCACCCTTGCAGGTACCATGAAGTTGAATTCATGAATAACTGCAAGAATGCTATATATTCGGAACTGATATTACTCGTTAGTGTCCATCCACTGGAAGTGGAATGAACCTTCTTTGTCCACACGTTTGAATGTGTGAGCGCCGAAGTAGTCACGTTGTGCTTGCAGCAAGTTTGCTGGCAAACGCTCTGTACGGTAGCTGTCGTAGTAAGAAAGAGCGCTGGAGAAGCCAGGTACCGGAATACCTTGTTTTACAGCAGCCGCTATAACTTCACGCCATGCACCTTGATAAGACTCAACGATGTTTTGGAAGTAAGGATCCAAGAGCAAGTTTTTCAGAGCTGCATCCTTATCATAAGCTTCTTTGATATTTTGCAGGAATTGCGAACGGATGATACATCCGCCACGGAAGATCATGGCAATGTTGCCGTATTTCAGATCCCAGCCATACTCGTCGGAAGCTGCACGCATTTGGGCAAATCCTTGTGCATAGGATACGATTTTACTTGCAAACAATGCTTTACGCACGTTCTCGATGAACGCTTTTTTGTCGCCAGAGAATGCTTCAGTCGCTGGTCCATTGAGGATTTTGCTAGCTGCAACACGCTCGTCCTTCATGGCAGACAGGAAACGGGAGAATACGGATTCTGTAATCATGGACAATGGTACGCCGAGATCCAGCGCGCTTTGGCTTGTCCATTTACCTGTTCCTTTTTGTCCAGCCGCGTCCAGAATAACGTCAACCATTGGTTTGCCTGTTTCTGGATCGTATTTGGAGAAGATATCTGCCGTGATTTCGATCAGGTAGCTGTCTAGCTCCCCTTGATTCCACTCGGTGAAGATCTCATGTAACTCTTCAACGGAAACGTTCAATACGGATTTGAGCAAGTGATAAGCTTCACCAATCAACTGCATATCTCCGTACTCGATACCGTTATGCACCATTTTCACATAGTGTCCGGCACCGTCTGGTCCGATATATGTGCTGCAAGCGTCATCGCCAACTTTGGCAGAGATCGCTGTCAGGATCGGTTCTACCAACTGATAAGCACTTTCCTGACCGCCTGGCATGATTGCCGGGCCTTTCAGGGCGCCTTCTTCACCACCGGATACACCTGCTCCGATGAAGCGGAAACCTTTTTCTTCCAGTTCTTTACTGCGACGTTGTGTGTCAGGGAAGTAAGCATTACCTCCATCGATAATAATGTCGCCTTGATCCAGATGAGGAAGCAGTTGCTCGATCGTTGCATCTGTTGCTTTACCTGCTTGCACCATGATCAGAATTTTACGCGGAGATTCCAGGGATTCCACGAATTCTTCAATAGTGAACGCACCTGTCAGGTTTTTACCTTCTGCTTCTTTCAGAAGATCGTTCGTTTTCTCAGGGGAACGGTTAAATACCGATACCGAGAAACCTTTGCTTTCAATATTCAAAGCCAGGTTTTTACCCATTACTGCCAATCCAATAACACCAATCTGTTGTTTACTCATTATGTCCTCCCAATGCTCCATGATTTATATAGTTTTATTTTAATCTGAAACGAATATATGTTCAGTGATTATTGTACTGTTTTTTTCCAGTCCGCTGCAAATTTGTCCATACCTTGATCTGTCAGCGGGTGTTTGGAGATCTGTTCAATGACGGAGAATGGAACAGTTGCAATATGTGCTCCAGCCATCGCTACACGTGTAACGTGATCCGGATGTCTTACAGAAGCCGCAATAATCTGTGCATCCAGGTTATGTGTACGGAACAATTCAGCAATTTTGGTAACCAATTGTACGCCATCTTCGGAGATATCATCAAGACGTCCCAGGAATGGAGATACATATGTCGCACCAGCACGAGCAGCCAGAAGCGCCTGGTTCACAGTGAAGATCAACGTTACGTTGGTTTTCACGCCTTTTTTGGTCAAGTAACGGCAAGCTTCAAGTCCTGCAAGTGTCATTGGCAATTTGATCGTGATGTTTTTGTCACTGTTGTTAATTTTGATCAATTCTTCTGCTTGCGCGATCATTTCTTCAGCAGTAAGGGCATCTGGTGTCACTTCCGCAGAAACGGACTCCACTTCAGGTACCAAACGCAAGATTTCTTCAATACGATCTTCGAATTTTACGCCTTCTTTGGCTACCAAAGATGGGTTTGTTGTTACGCCAGACAATACGCCGATTTTGTATGCTTTTTGGATATCTTCCACGTTAGCTGTATCGATAAAAAATTTCATGATTAAATTACCTCCAGATATATTTTTTTATTTTGGTTTAGAGATTTGCATTAACCGCCAAGGGTATGCTATTTGTAACTACAGACTCCTGATCCGCCGGCTCATCAAACCACCAGTGGTGACCATCTTCTTCAAGCATAACATCTGATTCAGCCGGTCCATAACTACCCGCAGGATACAGGTGAAGTGGCAAGAGATTTTCCTGGAATGCATCCAGAATTGGCTGCACCCATGCCCAGGACAATTCTACTTCATCCCAGTGGGCAAAGAATGTTGGATCACCCAGCAAAGCATCACGAATCAGATTCTCGTAAGCTTCCGCGAGGTCACCTTTATCCGGAGAAAGATCTATATGAACCGGTTTGAATTCACCTTTATTCTCAGGATCACTTGCATTCAGTTGCAAAGTCATGCTCTGATCCGGACTCATCTCAATGACGAGAAGGTTTGGTTTGGAACCCTTGTTTTTCAGCACATTTGTCTGTCCAGAAGGTTCTTTGAATTCAATCACGATACGTGTTGATTTCTCCTTCATTCTTTTACCCGTGCGAATGTAAAACGGAACACCACGCCAGAAGAAATCATCAATTTGCAATTTGGCAGCAATGAATGTGTCATTCATCGTATTCTCGGCTACACCCGGTTCAGCCGTATAAGCATTTACCGGTTTACCTTGAATGTTACCTGCTGCATACTGTCCACGGATGATGTTTGCGCCCACAGTTTGTTTTTGTAACGGCTGGATCGATTCCATAATGTGCTTTTTCTTCAATCCAACTTTTTCGGAAGTACTGTTATATGGAAGCTGGATCGCCATCATCATGAGCAATTGCAACATATGATTCTGGAACATGTCTCGCACTGCACCAACATGATCATAATAGGATGCACGTTCTTCGACACCTACAGTCTCATTCGCCGTAATTTGCACATTGGAGATGTAACGGTTGTTCCATAACGCCTTCATGATTGGGTTACTCTGATGCAACGTCTCCAGGCGCTGTACCATCGGTTTGCCCAAATAATGGTCAATCCGATAAATCTCTTCCTCCGTGAACGATTCGCTTAATTTGCGATTAAGGTCTCGGGCGGATTGTAGATCGTGACCAAATGGCTTCTCGATGACGAGGCGTTTCCAGCCCTCTGTGGAACCCAGCCCACTTTCTTGAATATTCTCGGCAATCGGTTCGAAAAATTCCGGACCAACCGAGAGATAAAACAAGCGATTGGACGGAATGCCAAGCTCAGCTTCTCTTTGTTCAACTAATCCCAACAGCTTTATATAATCTTCCTTATGGCTTATATTCAATACACTGTAGCGAAAAGCTTTCACAAATGACTTCACAACTTCAGGATCAGCCTGGCGTCTGGAAAATTCATGTAATGATTTTTCCACTTGAGCCTGAAAGAATTCATCAGACCACTCTCTACGCCCCAGACCAATCAATGAGAAGGTTTCAGGAAGCTTCTGCTCAAGATATAAGTTATATAAGGCAGGATATATTTTTCTTTTGGCTAAATCGCCAGTAGCACCAAATAAAACAATGGTAGTTGGTTCCATCTCACCGTTCTCCTTCCAAGTAACTCTGGTTTCTTTGTTGTAGTTACACTATAATACGTTTTATAGCTATACAAGTAATTAATATATTTCACAGGAGCTATAGACCACATCTATGACAACAAATTACGAACTATATAAAGTCTTTTATTGGGCCGCCAAAACGGGAAGTTTGACACAGGCTGCGAAAGCACTGTATATCACTCAACCCAGCGTCAGTCATGCCATTAAGCAATTGGAAGAGAGCTTTGGTCTCACCTTGTTTTATCGAAATTCCAAGGGTGTAGCGCTGACACAGGAAGGTGCCAGTCTGTACTCCTATATTGAACAATCCCAGATTCTGATCTCACTTGCGGAAGAAAAAATGGCCGCACTGAAGAATCTCGACAATGGTGAACTCCGGATTGGTGGCAGTGACTCCCTGTTCAAACATTACATGCTGGCGTATCTAGAGGAATTCCACACCTTGTACCCTAACATCAAGCTACATCTGAGTCATGGAACTACGCCGGAAGTCATCACCTTTCTGAAAGAAGGCAAGATCGATCTTGGTGTTGTTCGCATGCCCATTGTTGATCCACAGCTCGAAGTGAGAGAAAGCATTCAGTTGAAGGACTGTTTTGTAGCTGGGGAACGTTATGCTCAGTTGAAGGGTAAAGTCATGACACTTGAGATGCTTCTGGAGCATCAACTGATCCTCTTCTCCCGGAACAGCCGGGTTCGGATGGCTATAACCGAGTTGTTTAACAGCTATAATTACACGTTGAAACCTGAGATTGAGGTTGGTAGCGTTGATCTGTTGATTGAGTTTGCGCGTCGAGGACTGGGGATTTCCTATGTCACACGTGAGTTCATCTCCAAAGAGCTGGAGGAAGGTTCTCTCTTCGAAATTCAGCTTGATGTTCCGCTCCCCCCTTCCCACGTGGGAATTATGACCAAACGCAATATGCCAATTTCTCTGGCAGCCAACCGGTTCATGGATCTCATTTTCAAAGCCTGAGTGTCCTCAATGTCAAAAGGTACAACAAAGAGCCCCACCGTCCAGTTATGGATGATGAGGCTCTTTGGCCTGCATAAAAATTTGTGTTTATCTAACGATTAAAGACTCACCAGATAGGACGCGTCCAATATAAGGGCAACCTTACCATTACCGAGAATCGTTGCGCCAGAAAGATGGTTCATCGCTCCCAGATACGTACCTAGCGTCTTAATAACGACTTCCTGATTTCCTATAATCTCATCTACTGCGTATGCTGCAATTTTGTCAACGGAACGCACGATCACCAGTGGAATGGTTTTGGATTTACGGTCCGTTCGTGGATAGTTGAGCCTGTCGCACAGTCGGTGAAAAGGTACAATTCGTCCATGATTCAGGATCGCTTGTTGCCCCTGAATCATCTGAATATCTTCAGGTGAAATTCGAACAATCTCAGCAACATTATACATTGGCAAAATCAACACACGGCCCGATACTTTAACTAACAGACCTTTAATAATCGCCAATGTGAGTGGTAGACGAATCGTAAACGTGGTGCCAACACCAACCTCCGTATCAATATCAATGATACCGTTGAGCCGCCCGATCTGGCTACGCACGATGTCCATTCCAACGCCCCGCCCCGATACTTCACTGACAGAAGAAGCTGTGGAGAAACCAGGCTCAAATATGAGATGTACAGCTTCCTGTGTTGTTAGTCGTGCAGCCTGTTCCTCACTAATGATACCTTTGCCCAAGGCGGAAGTTTTGATCTTCTCACCATCGATACCTTTACCATCATCTGAATAACGAATGACAACATGATTTTCTTCATGAAACGAAGTTAATGTAATACGTCCTTTGGACGGCTTACCGTGCTCCGCCCGAACCTCTGCACTTTCAATGCCATGATCTGCACTGTTGCGGATGAGATGGATCAGCGGGTCACTCAATTCTTCAATAATCATCCGGTCAAGCTCAGTCTCTCCACCTTGAATAACCAGTTCCAGATCCTTACCCAGCTTCTGCGATAGGTCACGAACCAATCTCGGGAAGCGACTAAGTAGTTGATCAATGGGTAACATCCGTGTCTTCATGACACCTTCTTGAAGCTCTTTGATCACCCTGCCCATATGATCAGATACACCACTTATACTCTGGATGAGTGAGGAAGGTTCCTTACGTGCACCCGATCCACTAAGATCTGCGAGGGATGTCTGATCGATTAAAAGCTCTCCAACCAAATTCATCAAATGATCCAGACGTTCAACACTCACGCGAACCGTAGGTTGAGCCGTTTTCACTTTCTCTTCCGGACCCGTTGTAGCTGGGGTAGTCACGCTTGGTTTCGTTTGCTCTGTTTCAGAGATTAATTCAAGTGGTGCAGAAGTCGCTGCAACCTCATTGGATTCCAGCAGATATGGTTCAATCTCCAGCATATGAATATCCGAGTCTGAAGACAGCTCTGTCTTAAGCTGCTGTGGGTCCTTCGACGTTGCTACGATGATGATGAACTGACCATAATGATCATCTTCATTCTGCGCGCCCGGTTGGCTCTCCATGAGAGAAGTTGCAACAACCGTACCACATATGTCCTCAATGCGTTGTCGTAAAATATGATATCTGGCCGCTTTCATCATGCACTTCTGCTCTAGCACAATATGAATGGACAATAGTTGCTTGCCTGACACAATAGCTACCTGTGCCACAATCGATTCCGCTGGTTGCAATTGAGGTGTTACAAGTTTTCCGACGATTGCCGGGGTTTGAATTAGATCTTTTATTTCTCGAACTACCGCTCGAAAGTCTCCATAGGCTTCCCCACGGATGTACTGATCACGAAGCACCTTCATGGCGTCCAAAGAGCGGAATAACGTATCAATTAGCTCCGAAGTCATCTCTGGTTTCTTCTCCCGGACCCATTCAAGAGCATACTCCACTTCATGCGTGAGGTCGCTTAATTCACGAAAATCCATTGTGGATGCCGATCCCTTGATGGTATGGGCTGCCCGAAACAGCGTCTGAACCAGTTCTACAGAAGGCGAAAGCTCCAATCCCAATAAAGACTGATCCATACGTTCCAATTGATCATTCAGTTCTTCGATAAAGATGTCACGGTAGGCAGACAAATCCATCATTCGTATATCCCTCCCTAACCGCCCAATATTTCGTCCAGTTTCAAAATGCCCACAAGCTTGTCTTCCTGTTGACCGACACCATGGAATAAACCTTCACGGTTACGACCATATCCGCCGGTTGGCGGATGTATTTCCGAATATGTGGTTACCTTGTTTACTCGATCCACGATCAAGCCAATATATTCTTCCTGATGTCGAACTACGATAATACGAGTCGCTCTGGTGTCCGGTTCATCCGGCATACCCAGCAGGTTCCGCAGACTCATTACACATACAACCTTGCCACGCAGATTAACTACCCCTTTGATCTCTGGGCGGCTGAATGGGATATCTGTGATGCTGAGCATTTTAATGATTTCGTGAATTTCTTCGATTCGAATGGCGCAGGTCTCTGCACCTACAGACAGTTCAATATATTGTTCCTTCTGAAGTGAAGACATCGATTCACCCTCAATTCAATTGGTTTATTGGGTTTTGAAGGCAGACGCTGAATTCGCCAGCTCTTCAGCAAGATGTGCCAGAGACTGGCAGGTTGCCGCCGTCTCTTCCGATGCAGCCGCGGATTCCTCACTGGAAGCCGAGATGGATTCAACAGAGCTCATCACCTCTGCGGCTTGGGCTGCTTCTTCTTCACATGCAGCAGCAATTTCGTTTACTTTCTGTGAAGAGTTATTGACCATATCAATGATCTGATCAAACGCCTGGCCAGTCATGGAAGACTGCTCAACACTTGCTGCTACGGCTTGCACACTTTGTCTCGTATTTTCCTGCATTGCTTTGATGATGGCTGTAATTTCTTTGGTTGCCTCACCACTTCGTTCTGCAAGTTTCCGGACTTCATCTGCTACTACGGCGAATCCTCGTCCTTGTTCTCCCGCACGTGCCGCTTCAATCGCAGCATTCAGCGCGAGCAGATTGGTCTGCTCAGCGATATCGTCAATCACTTCGATGATGTCACCAATTTTACGAGAATCATCTTCAAGCTTGGTCATTTTTGTATTAACAGCTTGCATACCTTCCAATGAAGTCTGTACAACAAGTCCACCTTCACGGGCAGTCTTCACGGTATCGTTGGACAACTCAGCAGCTTCTTCCGCACTTGCAGCGACAGAGTTAATGGCAAGCGAAAGCTCCTTGAACAATTCGGAGATGTTTCCTGCCTCACTGGATTGGCTTGTGCTGGTGCTTGCAATTTCCTGTGTGCTAGCTGAGATCTGTTCCGAAGAAGCGGCAACACTTTGAGAGTTCATCACGATATTGTTGATTAACTCTTTCAGGTTGTCGACCATACGATTCAATGCCGCAGCCAGTTGACCCACTTCGTCTTTGCTAGAGATGTCTGATTTAAGGGTCAGATTTCCGTTGGCAACTTCCGTAGCTAGACCCAGCATGGCCATGAGTGGCTTCGAAATGGAGCGAGAGATGATGTATCCAATGAGGACACTGAAGAGTACGGATGCAACGACCATAACAATTGTTACTGCAAAGGAAGTTGTGTAGGCTTCTTCAGACTTCGTGTTAGCCTGATCTGCCAATGTTACATTGAGATCCACCAAGTCTGCGAGTGTTTTTACAACCTCATCACCCGGAGGTTTCAATGTTGATTTCAGGAATGTAATGAAAGCTGCATCATCATCTGATACCGCCATAGTGACGCCTTGATCATAAAGTTTCATATAGCTGGTATATTGGGTATCTAACTTACGAAGCAATTCCGCTTCTTCCGGGGTAGTAGCAAGAGGACGATACGTAGCAAGTCGCTCCTCCATGGATTGACGAATTGTAGCGATATTTTCCGTAACTCTGGTCTGTTCTGCTGCTACCGTTTCATAATTTAAATCTCGCACGTTAACTCGCAATCTCTGATAATCAACCTGAGCTGAGGACAGTTCCCTAACTGAGATCAGATTGTTGTTATACATCTCTTGCATTCGTTCATTTGTACTTCTCAATGTTACTACCGAGTAGACGCCAAGCGACGCGAGGATTATCGACACAATTAAAAATGCTGAGATAATCTTTGTTGCTGTTTTCAAGTTTCCAAACCACTTCATGTAATCTCCTCCTAGGCATCGTAGTGTCCAGTTATGTATATAACGCTTAGTAAACCCTTCTCTAGGTCGCGCTCCAGACAACTTACGATCTATTTCGACATAAATATATTAAAACTGAATAGGAAATTTTTATTTCTATAAATTTGCACTATTATGAATTTTTATTTCAGATATAAAGAAACTTCTTTTTAATATAATTTATACTTTTTACCTATTAAATTTCTTTTTCCACTTACATATATATGTATAATCTACATTCTGCATTGATTTGCAAATACATCTCCATACAAAATTTCATGTGATATGATTTTCTTATATTTACATAAGAAGTTGTATAGTTCTTACGTCTAACAAATATCATTTTCCATGCGTAAAAATTATGTATTTTGCTGCACATACTCAACATTTCAAGACTTAAGTCTAATAAATCCTTACTCATACTGAGTCCATTTTCCCATAAAAAAAAAAAACCAAACCCGAATTAACAAAGTTTGGTTTTGAAGCGAAAAAACACACTTTAAATTAACATAAAACCCGTTTAAAACTAATTACTTATGTGTTATATAGCTGCTCCAGTTCTATTAAGCGGTCCTTAATCCTATGCGGAATAATATCAAACAGGTTATCCCACGTCATGAACATCTCCGGTTTTAGTAAATATTCTTCGAACTCCATGGTAGGTACAAACGCTTTGGTCTGCAGATAACGCTCCACCTGAGCATCGATCAGTTCATTCGTTTCAAAATAACCTTGAAACAACTCATTCACAAGTAGCCCATCACATCCAGCTTCGGCACCTGCTGCACTATACAGGTTTGGCAATAACTCAAATACAACTGGAAGTGGTGAGAAAGCATGTTTGCCTGGCTGCGAGTACAGACATACATGATGTCCAACCACATTGACCCGTTCCTTCAACAATCCGCGTAGCACCTTCCCATGAAAGCTGGCTTCACAGTCTACTACCTCTCCATCATGACCCACATAAACCCATACATGCTCCATTTCATACAAATGTCCAATCTCATAATCCCACCAGATTGCATATTCAATTACATATTGTACTGCCTCGGTCGGAAACTTAATGTCCCTTCTGAACGATGGTGAAGGCCCAGATTGATGCAACACAGAAATGCCAACAAAATCAGGATAAAAGGGTTCGGCTCTGTCAAACATCAAGATAGGTGCATAACTCATTGCAATTTCAAGCGTTTTCAGTTCTGACATGTTCATTCATGAGTCCTCCGTTTTTGTTGGATGTTCATACTATACTAACAGAGAACGGAACACACTGACTCAGGCATTTTGAATTTTTATCGTAAGATTATTGCATCGACACATCAAAAAACCTGCAACTGTTATTCTCCAGTTACAGGCTCTGTACTTTGATAATGAATAAGGAATTTTGAATTAAGACTTCAGCTTACTGGATGGTGACACGGACGTCTTGGAAGGGGAAGTCGATTGATCAGAGACCTGCGTATCACATCCTATTGGAGGGCCCAGAATCGCATCATTTTTAATGGACGCAACGGCTCTGGCATACGCCTCTTCATCCAAACAGTACGCGCGGTGAGCCACCTCCGGCGGTGTAGCTGCCAAGAAATCCGCTCCAAACACAATATCAGGCGTTGGTTGATCAAAGATAGTTAATACATATACATCATCTGTCTCAGCGACAAACCAGTGAAACCAGCCTTTCGGAAATACCACGACCTGCCCTGGTTTCAGACGATATGTCAATCGTTCACGCGTAAACGGATTGAAGACTGACGCTGTAATTTCACCGGTGATGACCACAACCATCTCCGTGACATTGGTGTGCCAGTGCGGCTGCACAATAATTCCTTTGCTTAAGTACACGTTGAAGAAACCATTCGCAATGGTCGGCAGCTGTTCTCCAAACAACTGGGTTACATAGTTGCGTGAATCCCTCTGATAATTGACAACCGCATTGGAATCGGCTGCCAGCGGAACATTCGGGGCTTGTAAAATCGGATTCATCATACGATCATTTCTCCTCCTTGGGCATACATCTCATTGTTGTACTGTATGCCGGAGAATAGAAAGATAATACCGTTGACACATGTTATATATTGTTTTAATCCTGAACTTTAGGTTTCTTAGAATCATGTATAAACGAATTAGACACGTGTAGTAAGTTGCACTTACACCAGCCAATACCGCTACTTCTTCCCGCCGTAGACCAGGTGTTCTTCGCTGTCCATAAGATCCTGACAATCCAACCTGTTCCGGTTGAATGCGGCTTCTCCGTGATTTCAAGAACTCACCCAGTTTTTTGTTACGGCTCATACTTGTATCCATAAACATCGTTCCTTTTTATAAAAGTATTCAAGCCTGTTCGCCCCTATCCCGAAATGGTAGTCTCTGAATGACTTTGATATAATTCATCTATTATTAGTTCTGCAGAATACTTGGTTTACAAGTAGCTTAGCATCGATTGGTGCAGAACGAAAGGAGCGTAACATGATCCCCAATGTTGGAGATGTGTACTGCGTGTACGTCGAAAAATTACAACAATATACAGCCTGCCAGGTGATTGGACTGAAAGAAACGGAGGGTAAAACTTCCGACACGCTTGCCTCCGTCCTTCAGTTGGATTGGACCGGTGATCAACTGCCTAATGAGATGCAGCTTCATCAGATGAAACCGTTGATCTGTAATTTCTATTTCTGGAATGAACGACTTGTCCATAGTTTCGTGAGTGCTAATGTTCCTTCACAGTATGTGCTTGCAGGCAATATCCCTCCTCCCTACACCGAGGAAACAAATACGTATGGTGGAGGCTGGCCGATCGGAGAAAGTCTCTATCTCCAGCGTGAATGGGAAGGTATCGATGCGATCCGAAGAGCGCAGTTCAAACAAGCTGCGGATGATGACAAAGAAGTCATGGTTGGCAATCGTGTAATGCGGCGCAGTACGAGCACACTCCGCGATTTCAGGCCTACATCTGCGGAAGATGTAGCCGAACTCGCAAAGCTACCTTGCCTGACACATATTGAAATGGATGGATATACGGAATCGATCTTTCCATTTATAGAGGACAACCCGTTCATTAATGAACTTCATATCATACATCATGGTCAAACGATACTCGATATCAGCAGCAGTCACCTGACCAAACTTATTGTGGATGTCAGCGGGTTGAAGGAGTTAATTTTGAACACAAAGATGAAAAGTCTGAATTTCACAGGAGAGTTATCTCCTGATCTGCGTATCGTGGCTTATGAAGACGGTAAATGCATCACTCTCAATGTTCCATCGGGCCTGCCACAGGTTACGGGCATCTCACGGCTTGAAGGTCTGTATATCAGAGATATCACGGAGCTCAATCTGGAGCCACTTGTGCAGTATTATCCTGAGCTTTCAGAGTTGCGATTGTGGGGTAAACCCGGCAATGTATCCCATATAGAATCGATTCAGCATTTGGCAAATTTGCAAACCTTCACTACATACGACCTGTTCGGCTTCAAAGGTGAACAATTCCCTGATCCAGAGCAACTTCCAAAATTGGCTACGCTGTGGCTAACCAGCCTGCCTGCCGATGCAGCCAAATCGATTAAAACAAGATATAAAAAATCTGCTGCTGCCGGACATGATATAGAGATCACCAAAGCACGCAAACCGGAATGGCTTGCGGAGAACCTGAACAATCCATTTCGGGATTGGGATGGACGGGACCACATCAAGGCAGCTCACGCCAAAAAAGCAGCTCAATTGTACAAGCAGTGCTCGAAGGAAATCCGTCACTTAAGTCAAGATTTTAATAATCAGGAAGCTATGCACAAACAACTCGTCTCCATGGTTGAGAACTATACACAGACCTTCAACAAGATGGATGCCAAGACCGGCTTTATTGAAACTGTTGAGCGGGAAGAGATTTATGTTGTTCTAACGGAGTTACTGAATCAGCTACAACAGAATTTGGAACTGCGTCAAGATGATTTGATTAAGGTCAATCACGAGGAATTATATGAGGTATTTGATCGTTTGAGGGATTTCTAGGCTACACAAAAAGGGTCCTGTTATGAAAATGGCAGGACCCTTTTTTGCATGAATAGAATTTCTTACACTCTATTTTCAATAAGATGACGTGACTCGCGCAGAACCTTGGGTCGCTCGATCCTATGATAAGCCACACAATTTCAAGTAATTCAGGATCGATGCGGTATCATCAATGGAGGTGCGCAGGGCAATGTAACCGTCAGGACGAATCAATACAAGTTCTTTACTTGCGACATCGTAAACTCGATAGGCATTCCCTGCAGTGTCTATTATACCTTCCGCCCCCTCCACCTTAGATGGAAGGATATAATGCAAATGGAGTGCATCGTTGGTGAAGTTCTTCAGAGAAGGATCAATGTTGTTTGCAAAAGCCAAAAGCGTCCAGTGTGGGCCGCGCAAGAGGTCAAAGACACTTCCTGCAAACCCGGTGCCTTGTAGTCCAGTAGCATTAGGAGCACGATCTCCAGGAAGTAAACGGGTAGCATTTGTTCGAGCAGACGGATGGGTAAGCGAACTTGAACGATAGGAAATGAGAAGCCCGCTCGTCAGATCGTCGGATATGGTGCTCAAGGATTGGGACAACCCTCCGCCTTCAGTCGCCGTTCTTATAACGCCTCCCATCTTCTTAGTGCTGTCTTTGAGCACGGCCTGAGCCACTGGGCGGCGCTCCTCATCGTAGGTGTCGAGTAAGGCGGTGTCTGCTCCGTGTATGACAGCCGCCAGCTTCCAGCCGAGGTTGTATGCGTCCTGTATTCCCGTATTCATGCCTTGACCACCGGCCGGCGAATGAACATGAGCAGCATCACCGGCAAGAAAGACCCGGTTGTTTCGGTAACATTCAACCATACGAACGTTGACCCGGTAGATGGACAACCAAAAAGCATCCGTAAGCCGAACACGTCCGGCCCCGGCGCGCTGGTCAAACATGGCTTGATACACCTCTAGCGACGGTTGCTCTGGTTCATCAATGTCTGCCGGAATTGTAGCCTGCAGTTGCCAAATATCGGATTTTGGTAGCGGCGTCACCCCGATCATCCCCTCCGAAGAAGTCCAGATATGGATATGGTCACGATCTAACCCTTCCAATCGTACATCGCCAAGATACCATCGCTCATGATCATGTGTTTCCCCAACCAACGGTAAGTGTATAAATTTGCGGATATTGCTTTTGCCCCCGTCAGCGCCGACTACATAACGAGCACGAATTTGCTCTTCTCCTTGTGCTGTATTCAACGTTACCGATACACCATCCACATCCTGAACAAGCCCTACAGCTTCCATGCCCAACTCAACTTGACCGCCAAGCACTGCATATCGGTCGCGCAACGCTTTTTCCACATCAAATTGAGCAATCCAGACCGGATCACGATAGGGTGTCTCAAGTTCGGCGCTGGCTGCAACGGTAATAGTCGGCTTGTCCACACTTCTGCCATCTGCGGTATAATAACGAACAGGCAAGTCCACAACACCTGTATCAACAATGTAGTGAACGGCTTCCAAATCATCGATGACTTCAAGCGAGCGAGGCTGGATTCCTTTGGCGCGAGATGCAACGTTATACACGGTGCTTCGTTCAATAATACGATGGTTGACGTTTCGACGGGCAAGGTCGCAGGCAAGTGTAAGCCCTGTGGGTCCGGCCCCGACAATGAGAACATCAACAACAGACGGTATGGTATTCATGAATAAAAACCTCCTTGATCATTGATTTGATACGCTACATTTGTTACACTACACCGTACAGTGTAGTTTGTAAAGCAGGACTCTAATCCATTTCTGAAATACACATATAAGGGGGAAAACGTAAGAATGGATCATACGCAAAACAAGAAAATCCGCAAAGGCTCTTCAGACAAACGAGCTAAAATTATTGCGGCGGCACGAGATCTGTTTCTTTCGGAAGGGTTTGATCGTTCCAGTGTCGATGCGGTCGCAACTAAAGCGGGAGTTTCCAAACGGACAGTTTATGATTATTATGGGGACAAACAGAACCTACTGCTTGCCGTTGTGGGAGAATCCAGTTCGGCGGTTCTCGTCATGATTGAGCAAGGGATTTCAGACCACCTCTTGAAATTCGAAGATCTTGAGCAGGCACTCATCTTATTTTGTGAACAAATCATAGCTTCTGCAAACGGTTCGTCCGATTACAAGGCTTTGATCCGTCTGGTTATGGTGGAAGCTGCCAACCTGTCAGACTCGTTTTTTGAAAGGCTGGATAACGCAACTGAAGAGGGGATTATCAGGAGGTTTACAGAATTTGGACAAAACGGACTGCTCGATGTGATTGATCCTAAAATGGCTGCAAAGCACTTCGCTGCATTAACGTTTTTATTGGTATTTAATCAACCGGGAAAAATCGGGACATTAGAGGAGGAGCAAACTAAACGTATCATCACTGAAGGCGTACGCGTCTTTCTTTGCGCTTATGCCCCACAACGTAAGTCTTAAAATCGCCATTGTAAATGCCTTTTCTTTTTCCGGATAAATTCCATAATCTAATCGATCTGCGACTTTATTATCAATGGTAAACGCAAAAACGGAACGAAGCATGCTGATATCCTGCTTCGTTCCGCCCATCTTTTTATCTTGGTCCCATTCGTTAGTGAACTTGCTCTAATCTAAAGCAACCCTTTATTGAATGGAAAAAACTTCTTTTTTCAATAATTCATCTGGTGTCTGCCCTATCACATCACTGTGAAAATAATCGCGGATAACGCCATCTTGAAGATAGTTAGCGATCGATACCATAATCATTCCTTGATCCAGTGCCAGATAAGCTTTTGTAAGTTCTCCCGTTTCAACATTGACTGAGTCATAGAACCCATATTTGCCAAACATTTTGAAGTTCTTTAAAGCTTTAATGTTCTTTCGAACAGCTTCAGGGGCATAATCCAGGGCCAGGAATGATGCATGTGCTGTTACCGTTGCTCCATCTTTGTAACCCGAGGTACCTAACGGCGTTGCTGCAAACTCACTGTAACCTGTCGGAGTTGCAGAAGGTGAAAAGCCCCATGCGGCATACCCTTTTTCTTTGGCATATTCGATTTGCAATTCGACATGACGCTGGTTGTTCAATCCCAAAGCTTGAGTACCCATCTCTTTTTCCTTTATGACCATACCCGGCATAAGAGCTTCAAACATACTGCCTCCCCAGCTTGGCACAAAATTTTTGTCCTTGTATACATAACTTCCTTCAAACACATCCACTCCATCGTACTTAACGGATTTGCCTTGAGGAATCTGAGCTTGCCAATCCCATTCTTGAGGTAATGTGCGATACATCTTCCACCAATGATCTTGAGGAACGTCACCTTTCCCAATAGCAATATAGCTGCCTACACGTGGTTCCGTGTAAAACATTCCGTAATGGTGGTCCGTCAGCGCGCCTTTAGCCACATCATAACCTCCGCGGAATTGGCCTACTTCAGGATCATATAGCGGAGTATAATTCATATTTTCAACCAACTTGCTTGTTTCCCCATGAAGTTCTTCATAGGCTTGCCCAACAACAATTAAACCAGCGGATAACCAGCCATTATCGACTTGGGAAATAAATTGTCCCCAATCTTTCTTCACTGAACCGTCATCCGTGTTATACCAGTTATAAAATAGGCCGTTCCACTTTTCTAACTTTTCGAGGGAATGTATAGTCATTTGCAGGCGATGTACAGCTTCTTTCTTTGAAATAATGCCCAATTGTTGCGCTGAAACGGTACTCATCATATACATTGCGATGTTCGTGGGCGAGGTACGTTTAGCTTCTTCTGTCCCGTTTTCAGTGAGCCGCACTTCATCGTAAGTCAAGCCAGTGTTCTCATCCGTATAGTCCTCAAAAAACGTATAGGTTTTATATGCAATCGCTTTCAATTCTGTTCGAAATCCAATTAAATTGCTTGAGTCACCTGCTGAAGCCATAGGAGTTAAAGCTAGATTAGCTAACAGACAAAAAGTTAAAATGAAGCTGAATTGTTTTACTTTTTTCATGATTTTCTCCCTTCAAATGGATTCGAAACGTTTCGTGTATATGTTATCATAATTTTCCCATTTCCGTAAACAAGAAAATAGAACGCTTACAAACACTGAACATAATGTGGATTAATTATAAATGTGAATTCGAAACGTTTCATTAAAGGGACTACATTAAGGCAACTCACGTGGAATTATATGACGATTTGATCGTTTGAGGGTCTTTTAGAGATTCTAAATTGAGGAGATTAAAAGCCCGACTCCATAGGAATCAGGCTTAACCCTTCACGTATCCATTCTGAACCATTCTAATTTGCTACAACTGTTGTTCCGCAATACTCGCAGTCCGTTGATTGCTTGGGAAGCACTTTTGCCTTCGCCCCACACCCCGGGCAACTCACTGAAACAGGCCTTTGTGGCTCTTCAACTTTTTCTTCGGCTTTCTCTTCAGTGTTTTCCTTATCTGAAAAATTGATCTCTGTATAGTTAATTGTATTATGACTACTGTAACTCACGGTGTTGCTATTGTAACTTGAATAAGTATGCGGATTCGCATTTTCGCGATCAAGATGACCTCCATAGTCTCCCCCATAAAACTTTCGTTCAGGGACACGCTTTTTCTTAACACGTTTTTTCCTAAGCAATTTAATACCAAAAAACAAAAATAAAAATTCAACGATAATAACTCCAATTATGCCAAATAGATCTCCACTTTTGTGATTGTCTGCATTGAAAAAAGCAATGGGTGTGCCAATTGCATACACCATAAAAATGAACCCGAAAAACTTCCTCAATCTGATTCCTCCCAAACAAACTCTACGCCTAGCCGACACACTACAGGTATCCATCCGCTAAAGCTGTTACAGTCTATTTATGTTAACTACGACTACGAGATCCTCATCGTTGTTCCGCAATACTCACAATCCGCAGACAAAGTAGGATATACCTTTACCTTGGCTCCACACCCTGAACAATTCACGGCTACAGATTCTTGAGGTGTCTCGTCATATTTCTCATGATGCTGATCTTCGTAATTATGCTTATCAATAGAATCGTAGTGATGATATTGATCAGTCCTAGAATGAGATTTAGGTCGACCACACATTTTAATGCCCGTAACGAGAACGATAACCCCGGGGATAAAAAGAATTATTGTACTTATAATGGCCGTTTCTGTTCCTTCGGATATTAATATTAAAGATAACAGGATCGTCACGGACGAAAGGATAATGAATAAAATGCCAAAAAATTTCTTCACTGCGTTTCCTCCTGCAATTTATGATTTACTTATCAAGATCTGTTGATTGCGCTCTTTCAAACGGAACCTTAACTGGGAAAGTTGCGAAGCAATACGTTCACTATTTATCAATTCCCCTGCCTCGTACTGATTTGCAAGTTCACTGTTCATCAATTCAATGTCCAACAAGATCTGGCGGTCATTTTTCTCAAGTGAATCCGGAGTGATTGGGTCACTATACTTTACAAGTTCAATTAATGATTGAACGGTTTTGCGCTCCTCTTCCACAGTTAAGACGGGATGTTGGACCATAGTGTGAAGCAATTGCTGTAAAGCATTTTCGATTGATTGTAAATTTCCGATTTTTGTAAGTTCATCTGCTTCATGACGGCGCGCACTCTGAATATAGATCATAATGATTCCGCACAAAATAATTGCGATGGCAATCGTTACCGTATGTAACAATACGAACCAACGAAGCGCATGATCTGCTGAACCTGTTAACAAGGTGTAGATCATCACACACATCAGATAAATAACCAATACTACACCTAACGCTGTGTAACCTGGAACAAGCCTTTTAAACCGATCCATATTTTGCATGATGAACCGTGCGTAGATCCAAATTGCCGTAATCGCTACATAAGAAGCAACGAGATTCATCCAAAAAGAAAACGATAAAAGCGCATCATTAAACACCGTAAAAGAAACGATTGAGGATACTAACATGCATATTAAATAGACGACATCCAAAATCAAGAGATTGCTCCGTTTTACCATCACTATGCCTGTCCTCCTTCTTGCAGATTGTTTCCGCAATCGAGACAGAACTTCTGACCGGGTTTTACTTCATGTTGGCACCGACTACACTTCAAACTTAAACTTGTGCCACAGTTGCCACAGAATTTTGTATGACCGGAATTCATATGGTTACAATTTGGGCATGGGCTAGGCATCGGTTGATGACATTGGATACATTCCAATGCGCTCTCCGCATTATCCGCTCCACATGATGGACATGCATGGTATTTGTCACCACAGTTAGGACAGAATTTGGTTCCCTTCTGCAAGGCATGTCCACAATTGTTACAGTCTGTTGTTGCTGCGGCTGCGGATTGTTCAGCTAATGAATTGCCACATTTGCTGCAAAATGAGCTGTTCTCCTGGTTCGGATGATGACAATGCTTACATATGTGTACCGCAGGCGTTTCCTTAGTAGACATCACTTTAGACATCTGGGACATCTCACTACTGAAAGAACCACCAAGACCAACCCCCATGCCCATACCAAGCCCTGCGCCCATGATGTCTGACTGCATGCTTCCTTCATTTTTGGCTGCACCTTCAAGCGTGTCAAACGAACGTTCTTGCTGGTATGTGTACCCAATGATATCCATCTCAGCTTTGCGTGCCAACGCTTCTCTTAATCGAATGACGGAAGGGTCTTCTTCGGGCAGATTGACATTGTGAATATACAGGTTGATTAACTCAATACCAAATTCTTCAAAAGTAGAAGCTACCGTATCTGCAAAATGACGTGATATCTCGGCGATATAGGCATTGATCTCCAAAACACTTACTTTTCTATGTATTAGATATGATGACAACATGGAGTTAATATTCATGATAATCAACCCGCGGAAGTAATTAATCATATTAACTTGGTTAAACTCTGGCAGTGTTCCCACAAGCTTGACCAAAAATTTTCGTGAATCCGTAATTTTAATTCCCATTTGTCCAAATGTTCTTACGGGAACAATAATATTATACTTGGGATCCTGGATCTGAATCGGATTCGCTGTTCCCCATTTAACGTCTAATGCGCTAACCTGATTGACATACCAGACTTCTGCTGCAAAAGGTGACTTTCCTCCAAACGGAAGGTTAACGAGTCGGTTCAAGATCGGGATATTCGCAGTACTCAGCGTATGCCTTCCTGGTCCAAACATGTCAAGCGCTCTTCCATCCTTAAAAAGAATTGCTTGTTGAGATTGATTCACAATCAACTGGGTCCATGTTCCCAACTCAGTCTCGGGATGTTTCCAAGCAAACACATCAGGTGAGCCATCATACTTAATTACGTCAATAATCGCCATGTTCAATTCCTCAATTCAATATTAGATTACTATAATTTGATAGAAGCACTCTTGCTAAAACACTGATTCTACACTATTTCCTATATTAAAAAGCTATAATGATCTTTCATTAACTTGTTTTCATGTTTAGGCATAGATATTTTACCATTTCTAACCTTATTACGCACTAACATAGTTCATTTTTCATACGAAAATTTTCCTATATTCGCATATTCATAATAGTAAAAACCTCTTCCACATGTTAATAGGAAAGAGGTTAACTATAAAACCACAGGTTGTGAAAAATCAAAATATTAGCTTGAGTATCCACTCTCGATCATAATCAACGTCCCAATTTTGAAACCACTCGCAAAAGCCTCTTTTGAATGTATAGAGTGAACTTGATCCATCTTATCAAACAATACCTCGAGTTGTTTAAAGTCTTCCTCCGAAAGCCTTTTCTGGAATTTATCGATATAAGCGGTAATCTCCTTATTAATCGATCGATACTCTGCGTCTTTAGGAACAATGTTCTCCTCTGGTCTCAGGTTACCGTAATATAATTGTTCTAATATACTTCCCACATCACAGCCCCCCTTTCTCTTATACATGTCTGGTACTCTTCTCCTGACAATTATATAAGATTGACAGACAATGCTGGGGATTTATGCGATATTCGCATGGGTTTCTTATCGCTTACATCGAAAATCGTATTTTACATGCTTGCTGTAACATAATAATGTAGCGCTTGTTGAGCCCTACCTCGGGAGTATGCTACGATATGGACACCTATTTCCACAACATCGTATAACAAATCAACCGCACAGAAAGGACACTATGAATCCTTCATCACTGTCATCCAAATTAGAACAGATCATTCCACCGCTGGATCTGCGAAGCTGCCTCGTCAGCGTACGCGGTGAGATTATGTACGAACACTACCGCAACCAAGTGGCTGCGACAGATATTGCAAAAATCAATTCATGTACCAAGAGTGTGCTATCCACACTCAACTGTATAGCGATGGATAAAGGTTTGTTGCCAGAGGCATCAACCCCAATCTCCACCTTTTTCCCACAGTTGACATCCGATCCTGACCCTCGTAAACCAGCGATCACACTGGAACAACTGCTTACCATGACAGCCGGATTCAACTGGGATGAGTTCGGGGGGCAGAATTCATTTCCTCGCATGACCCGCACCGATCATTGGGTGGATTTTGCGTTGGAACAGCGCTTAAGTCATGAACCGGGTACATACATGGAATACAATTCAGGAGTATCACAGATTCTATCCGCCATCCTGATGCAAAATGCAGGAATGAACGTAGCCGAGTTCGCAGAACATTATCTTTTTGCTCCGCTGGGAATTAAGGATTATGAATGGGAAAGTGACCCTCAAGGTGTACATACTGGCGGATTCGGTCTTAAGATGTTACCCGTAGATCTGCTGAAATTCGGTCAGCTGTTTCTACAGCAAGGTATGTGGGAGGGTAAGTCTCTCATTTCAAGTGATCTCGTATCCCGTTCGACGCAGCCTTTCATTACAGTCACTCCACCGAATCACGGCAGTTATGCCTGGCATTGGTGGGTGGATGTCTATCCGAATGAAAGATCTGCCGCCGAAGATATTGCTTCTGAAGACGACCAACCCAATCTCCATTATTACTACGCAAGAGGGTTTGGTGGGCAGTATGTATACATTGTCCCAGAGCTGGAACTTGTTACGGTGTTAACCAATGACAAACGAAAGAAAGAGAAACCTCCGCTGGATGTTTTCCCGCGATTAATCGCCCCTGAGCTATGGAAAATGTTATAAACACGGGCAGTCCTGCTATCCTGTTCGACCAATGAACCCCCAACCTTATGTAGGCATTAACCAGCCTATAGGCTGGGGTTTATTCGTCATGCCAAAGCTTCTTCGATGGCAATCGTTAATGGATACGGACCAGACTCCTGATTAGAGACTACAACCAGTTGCAGATCATAGTCCGGATAAACGGAAGACATGAACGACACCCCTGGATCAAACCCCATGACATGAAATTTGAAAATGTCTTCCTCTTTGCGGTCAATCCAGATACCCTGCCCATAGTACTCTTCATTCTCTTGATGAGCATGTGGAGTTAATAACTGCTGTGTCGTCTCTTCTTTCAACAATTGGTGACCCAGCAAAGCATCCCAGAATCGAATCATATCAGGTGCCGTAACATAGGCCCCGCCATCTGATCCACCTTTGACAGGAATGGAGAACATATTGGTGTTCCAAGAGCCGTCTTCATGATCGATATAGCCTAAAGCTGTGTTGCGCGGAAGCTGATCTGTTACGAAATAACCGGAGTCCTTCATGCCACACCGTTTGAAAATGTGCTCTTCCACATAATCTGTAAACGACTGTCCTGAATGTTGTTCCACGATAAGCCCCAGCACAATGAAACCCGCATTGTTGTAGTGAAAACGTTCACCCGGAGCAGACTTCATCGGCAGATACTGAAACATGGGCAGAAAGTCACTTAATCGCCTCATTGCGTAAACCGGTCTGTCTTTCCACAATTCTGAAAAGTCTTCCATCACTTCTTCATCAAAATAATCTGGGATACCTGACGTGTGTGTTAACAACTGATGGATGGTGATTTCTTCGTCCCATAGTGGAAAATCCACATCCAACACATCGTTCAGCTTGGAATCAGCAGATAACTTGCCCGCTTCTATGAGTTGGCATATACTCACTGCCGTGAAGATTTTACATCCTGATGCAATTCCGAAGCGTGTATCCACCTGATTGGCAAGCTCTTCACTGCGATTCGCATAACCACGTTTCATATTCAAAAGGGTTTTCCCGGCTTGCTGAAGTAATACAACACCCGAAAAATTCACACGTTCCATGACTTCTTCTACTTTTGTTGTCAGCTCTAATACATTCAACATTTTGTTGTTCACCTACTTGTCTATGTATTCATTACATTCTCATTCTTAATTCTTCGTCATCTCCTGCATACCTGCCAAATTTGCATAAAAAGAAGGATTACTCCCTTATAAAAGGAAATAACCCTTCTTCATACAACGTAAGATTAAGTTGGACAAAGTGTGCTCAAATGCTGTTCAATCACTCGTTTTGCTGTAAGTCTATCTGGCTGCATTAACATATGAATGGCGAGTCCATCCACAAGAGCATATAACTTCTCGATCTCCATCTCGGCATCCAGATCAGGATGTGTCATACCTTGCTTCTGCAATTCCTGTATTACCCACTGAACAGACCGATACATCCCTTGATGCATCTGATCACTTAACTTTTTTAATTCCGGATACACCAATAATTTGGCTGTAAACGTAAACCAGACCTCCATTTCCATGATTCTGTCTTCGTCCAACGGGAGAAATTGCAAGAGCAGATTCTTCATATCCTGCAGCACAGATCCACTCATCTGTAACGCCTCCACCCTTTTCTGTACCCGTTCTGCAAAAAGATTCATGCAAAAGGTGAACAATTCGGCCTGTGTGGCAAAATAATGCCGCATGGACCCTACAGATAGTCCCGCTTCCTTCGCTATATTCCGAACTGTAGCATGCTCTAATCCGTGCACTTGAATGACCCGAATTGCTGCATCAGCAACGATTTTCCTTTGAGCTTCATGATCTACGATTTTTGGCATGACAACATTATACACCAAACTTCTCTTTTAGTAATACACTGTGCTATAATACTTTTTAATACATTGTACTAAATAAAAAACAGCTGTAGGAGAGGAATTCATAAGATCATGCATACAACTATCCCCGCCTCAAAACGTAAGAAATTCAGCGTTCTCACCTTCATAGTAAGGATATTCTGCACAATGCTACTCCTGTTCGTTGCAGCATTTCTTTACGAGTGGTTTGCTTCGGCTCAGGCCAAAAAGAATTTTCCACCTCCGGGTACGTTAGTTCAAGTCAACGGTTACCAACTACACATTCATAAACAAGGCAATGGTTCGCCAACCATACTTATGGAGGCTGGAAGTGGTGAGACCAGTTTGTCGTGGAGAGACATTCCTGCGGAACTAGCCCAACATGCAACCGTGGTCACGTATGATCGCGCAGGATATGCCTGGAGTGAATCTGCACCTACAGAACGTAAAGGTGCAAATATCGTCAACGATTTACATGCAGCTCTGGAGAAAGAGAATATCCGCGGCCCTTACGTTATAGTAGGTCATTCCCTTGGGGGTATGTATGCCAGACTCTTCGCACAGACGTATACAAGTGAGGTTCAGAGCCTTGTGCTCATTGATGCGAGACCTGAGGATGATGAACGGAATACAAAGGCTTTGTTGGAACAGGCTCAGTTTCAGGGAAACCCACCTGCCTCTTTGTTATCTTTACTAAAGGTATCTGGAGCTTTCAGATTATTTCCAGACTTTATGCTTGATGGTCTGGTTGCCAAGCAAGATCGGGATACTTTTGTTAATGTGATTGCTACCCCCTCCTATTTTCACGCCAAAGAAGAAGAAGCCCTCCACGCTCATTCAACAGAAGATGCCATTCGTGGCCAACGTCTTGGATCAATCCCTGTACGTATCATTGCACGCGGACGTCCTCAAGACTATGCTAGTGCAGGGATTCCGGTTGAAATTGGGCAGAAGCTCGAATCCATATGGCAATCGGGACAGCGTAACATGTTGAATATATCGAAGGAAAGTCAGCTCATTGTGGCCACCCGCAGTGGTCATATGATTATTCACGATGAACCTGAACTGGTTGTAAAAACAATCCTTGAGTTAATCTCTGATAAGTAGAGATATTTTTCTTCAGAACATCCTGCGCTCAATCCAATGTTAAAGGGCTGTTCCAATAGCCATGGGTATGACTTGGAACAGCCCTTTAAGCAATATACATTAAGATTAGATCTAATGAGTTCGGCCTTAAGAAAACATGAGTTAGCGTAACGCTTGCAGGTCCGACTCGGGACTTCCTGCACTCTTCTTCATTTCACGAGGAGTCCTCGTATTGATCAGATAATACAAGGTGGCATAGATTGTAGTGATAAACGTGCCAAAAAACAGGCAAAACGCCAGAGACGGGCGGCTTACACTTTCGTGCATCAGCTCAATCAACGTCTCACGATTCGTCAGTGCATCCCAGCTATTCAGTCGATATACACGCCCAAGCAATACTCCATAACTTCCCAAAGCACAGCCAGCCAGCACAAAGATCCAGGATGCCCAGCGTCCAATTCGGTGATAGATCACTTCCTGAAGCTGATACATCGACAGGAAGCCAAGCAAGAGTCCAGTCCAGACAAACATCAATACAACACTTAAGTCGTACCAATACGTGTAGTCGACCCCATTACCACCATAATACCGGGAACTTCTTGCTGTCAGATGAACCAAATCCGTAACAATATAAGAAGAGTTCGGGAAAAATAACAACCACAGCAGCCCACTTGCGACTGCAAGCCATGCGGCACCTTTCCATTTCACATCACTTAGAAGATAGGCTGCATAAGAGAACACAAAAGGAATCCAGCCCAAGAACAGATTCCAGATCAGGAAGCGGAAATAACGCTGATCCAGCCAATCTGCGGCTACATAGTACAAACCAAGCGTTACTATTGTGACCACACTAAGGAAAATAAATATGCGAATATAATTCAGTTTTCTCAATGATTCTGACCTCACTTGATAAAATTCAATTAATTTTGAAAATATCGGATAATTTCTTCCTTATTCTTTTCCACGCGCAAATTCAATCCACGTTTATCCTTTAATCCATACTGCTGTAATTCATGACCTGGATCAAGCACCAACGGTTTTGTCGCCACATCAACCAGCAAGTCCATCGTCAATTGATAGGTTTCCCGTATCTTGTCCATTGGCAGAGAGCATTCATACCGTTTAATCAGCTCAATCAGACGTTCAGCATACACAAGACGAACCATACTGTCCGCACTCTTCAATTGTCTCGATGCAAATGCTGTTATTGCCATAATAATACTGGGTTCTGTCCGATGTTTGGCAATCAACGCAAGTTCATCCACCGCATCCCAATTCATGATAGACAGCTCGGAACTTAATTGTTGAATTCGCTCTCCTATCCATTGTTCTTCTAACTCTTGGGGTACATCCCAGCGCTTATAGTCGGCATATACACCTTCCCGATGCATCTGTATAGCGCTCCCGTAATGTTTGACGAACAAATCTTTTGCTACACTCCAATCGGTCTCCTCCATCTTAACCACCACCATACCTGTTCCTATTTGTGCGTATACTCCTAACATATTACATAAACTTACTACTCTCCAAGCATACTATAGAAGTTGAACTATACAATTGCACGAGAACGCAGAGGACAGAAAGAACCTGAAGAAGTGAAGCGTTCGCTAAAAGCTTTCTACAAGAAAGCTTCTTCGGAAGCATAAGCTTATCACCGGATTTTCACCTTTGTAAAATCGAATTAAAAATCTGGGGATAACATCGATCGGAAGGTTGTTCTGTCATCGGAGTGGCAAGTGTAAATATAATTTAGTTCAACTTAAATAGAATCATACCATTTACCAAAGGAGAATCAAATTTACAATGAATCCAAATTCCATGAACCCTCAGAATGCAGTACAACCCACATTGAACACCAATCCAAATATCACCCCTAACATGAACCATGGCGGTCATGAGATGTTCGATGTGCATGAGATTCTGTCCTCCACCATTAACGTGCTGGATCAATATATGATCTTTCGTACATTTGTGCAGAGCCAGGAACTGATTGGCATTCTCGACCGGCAGTATAATTTCATATTATCCCAGTACAATCTGACAGCAGAGTGTTTTGCATCCGGACAGAAGCCTCATCAAGAGACAGCAACCTACATGATCCCCAACATCGTACCACCGGTATATGGCCTTAAGCCATCAGCACCGAAAAAGCCAAACCAGAGCTTGGCTGATGTAAAGGATGCCGGGATTAGCGGTCATATGCTGGGACTGATCAAGTCACATGCGAGTCTGCTCGGCATGTCCTGCAGCGAGATCACCAATGGAACGGTTCGCCGAGTCATCGCTTCACAGATCCAGCATTTTATCGAGATGGCCTATGAAATTTTCATGTTCCAGAATAAAAACGCCTATTATCAAGTACCTCAGCTCACTCCAAGTGATACACAACAGATGCTTCAGGCATACATTCCAGCAACCGGAGCACCTCAGATGCCTATCAGCAATAAACCACTTCATTAACTTAGAAAATATAGAGTCCGATTCCCCAGAGAACAGTCTCTTCAACCCATTCGGGTTTTAGGGGCTGTTTTTTGGTTATTTACAATCATTTTCCTACTGAAGACACTTGATTCGCTTACCAGAAACTGGTTTAATCAAAGACAGAACTTACATATTCAACATACGGATCATACATATAAAACACGGTAAAATGCGGTTATAAGAAAATTCAAATGGCTTTTTCTTCATTATGGGGAGGTATACAAATGAGATGGAAGCAACCTGCTAAACTTGGTTTACTGGCTATGGCTCTCGGCTGTACTGCCATTGGCGCAACAATCACACCTTCAACAACACTGGCTGCACCTGTTCCCGCTTCCAAAGCGGTGTATCATCAATTCCAAACCTATCGAACAGAAGCAGTGAAGTCCACAGAAAGTCTGATTAAAGCACGTAAATACCTGATGAATCATATCGACAAAGTCGGTCCTTGGCAGGCAACATTAATGACCCTGCAATTGGAGAACATGCAGAACGTGAAGCTAGCGGACATGGATCACCAAATGTATACGGAACCGTTTCAACAGGCCATATCTCAAGCCCATGAACAACTTGGTTACGAACAGAAGCTTACATATAGTCGTTTACTCAAAGAAATTAAAGATCCGGCAGTGAAGAAACTTCTGCAGGAAGCTTCTGATCTCGGGTTCAAACTGGAAACCAGTGAAGGCTTGTATTATCCCATCATCAATTATGAGATATACCAAAAGTTCAAACCTTTTGTTAAAGCTGATATTGCTGCATACATTAATATCATGGCTACCGAGTCCAATCAGATGACAACTTCAGATGGTGGCATTATCATCTCCTGGAATGATTTAATTCAGCGTATATTGGAGAAAGAAGCCTTTTTGAACAACTTCCCGAATTCCAATCGTACATCAGCAGTGAAGCAGTGGATATCTGTGGATTACCTGTTTTACGGAAGTGACAACACGCCTGCATATGATTGGTACACGGACGACGAAGAAATCCGCACCATAGACCCTGAGGTGAAAAAGGCTTACGAGAAAGCTTTGGCTAAGCGGGAGCCCAATACGGAGAGTGTTATTCTGGACACTATGGAAAAGATTTTGCTGGTCCTCAATCAGAACAATGATGAGCTTACACCTGAAGTCAGAGCAATCATCGAAACTGTTCAACAACAATTTGCCCCGGAGTAATTGGATGCTGAATAACAAAATGTGAATGCAAAAAAAAGCGGCAATCCTCGTGACAGAGGGTGCCGCTTTGAAGTTTACATATCAAGTCCTTACATTTGGATCAAAGAACTGAAGTGTCTATTGATGTAAGTTTGTTCGGATTTACGACGAGATACACGCCCTCAATCCGCTCTCCAGAAGCGTCCAACTCCAAACAGAGTACTTCGGACAATTGCCCTTCTTTCATCAACGCAAGTTGAAGCTCACCATTGATCCACATCGGCACCCATTCTCTTTCACGCAATAGCGTAAGGACTCGCCGTGAGGTCAGGAGTGCAAGCACACCTTTGTGAACGTTCATTGTTCTCATAACTGTATGCACAACGCCACCGCCATCTGCTGTAAATACAGGCTGATCCGCCAGTAACTCCAGCATCGCAGCGACATCATAACGAAGGAAAGCCGTTGTAAAACGGCTGAGCAATTCACCTTTGGCTATCATATCCGTATCACTCTGCTCGATCGGTGGTAGTTTTTCGGGCAGATTTCGTCTGGCACGGCTATAGATTTGACGGCAGTTACTCTCCTTTTTGCCCAGCCAATCCGCTATTTCGGAATAATCATATTGAAATGCTTCACGAAGTACAAAAACAGCCCGTTCCATGGGCGATAGACGCTCCAACATGACCAGATAGGCGTAGGAGATCATCTCTTTCTTCTGCATCGTTTCCTCTGGCATATTCCCCACTTCTCTGTCACCCATCGGCTCTGGCAGCCACTCACCAACATAACTTTCCCGCTGATTACGGGCAGAATTTAGCAGGTTCAAGCTTCGGTTCACAATCAGTTTGGCAATGTAGGACTTCGGATTACGAATATCCTGAGCAGACATGCTCTGAATCCCCGCAAAACAATCCTGCACAATATCTTCAGCTTCTACCACACTGCCCAGCATGCGGTAAGCTATTGAAAATGCATAATTTTTATAACGAATATACAACTCACCAACATCCAGAGAAGACACTTCTGGCTCATTGGCGTGGAGATTGGAATTCATGAGAATGGCCCCCTCTGGCATGGTGCATGTATTTTTAGTTAAAGCAACCCGGATACATTCCTGTTGTAATCGCAATCCGGTTCCAGTTGTTAATCGTGTTAATGGCCAGGATCAGATCCACCAGTTCGGATTCACTGAAATGTTCACGAACCTTATCGTACAACGCAAGGGGTACACCGTGTTCCGAGATTCGGGTCACCGCTTCAGCCAGCTCCAGCATAACACGTTCCTGATCCGTGAAGAAAGATACTTCACGCCACACACTCAGCAATAAAATATGATCCGCATAATCTCCCAGTTTCATCAGATCTTTGGCATGCATATCGAGACAAAAGGCACAGCCATTGATCTGGGACACGCGGATTTTCAATAATTCGTATAACACTTTATCCTCAAATTGCCCGGATATATATTGCTCCATCGCCATCATCGCTTTAAATGCGCCTGGACTCGCTACTCTGTAGTTCGTTCTTAAATTCATTTCTCATTCGCCTCCGTCATTTGGTCTACATACTGAAGACAAATGACAGTCGGAATCTGTGACATTCTTTACGAAAATCTTTTTATGCCTACAAGGATGGCAGCTCATCTAACGAATATTCACACTGAGATTCTGATGGCAGGACAATATCCATGGAGTTAATAATCAATAATGGAAAAACATACTGAAAGGTTGTTCTCTTTTTACAATTAACATCTAACGTAAGAAAAATAAGCGTTTTTCCGTATTCATGTACGGTTTTTGCTGTAGTGTTTGTGTTTTCAACCAAAAGTAGGTTGGATATATTGATACTTTGACCAAAATAGTAGTAACATACGGCTAATTAAGTTAACTTTTCTGACATTAAAAAGAGAATCGTTTATCCATATCAGCAAGGAGTGTTTCCTATGATAACTTCCAACGCAAACCATACAATAACTTCCGAATTGCCTAGAGGGTGTACGTTCACCGCTGAAGACTGGCATGTATTATCCCAATATTGGTATCCGGTAGCCCAAGCAACCGAAGTAACAGACAAACCACTTGCTGCTCAATTACTCGATGTGAAGCTGGTTCTCTATCGCAGTAATGATCAGGTTGTCGTAGCCAAAGATCTTTGTTTTCACCGCGGGGCCCCGCTTAGCAAAGGCTGGGTAGAAAATGGCGAGATTGTCTGCCCTTATCACGGTTTTCGTTATAATTGCGAAGGCAAATGTACCGTAGTTCCTGCGCACCCAAGTTCCAAGATCTCGCCTAAGCTCAAACTTATCGTGTATCCGGCAGTCGAACGTTATGGCTTAATATGGACCACTTTGGCGGGAACAGAAGAACAGATCCCCTCCTTCCCTGGATGGGATGATCCGGATTATATCAATATTCTGCCACCCAACTTTGACATTGCTGGTTCCTCTGGACGACAAATGGAGGGTTTCCTGGATGTATCCCATTTTGCCTATGTGCATACCGAAACGTTTGGTGACCGAAACAACACCGAAGTCCCCCAATACAAAGTGAAACGCAAAGGTAATGAGTTACTGGCCGAGTATTGGAGTACGGTGAGTAACTATGGCAAAGGGCAGGATCTTGTTGCACCTGAAGGTTTCCAATGGCTGCGCGAGTTTCGAGTGTTCCCACCTTTTGCGGCTTCTCTTACGGTACATTTCCCAGGAGACGACAAGCTGAATATTCTGAATTGTGCTTCGCCAATCTCTGCCCGTTATACACGTTTATTCTGTCCAATCACACGCAACTTTGACAAAGACGCTCCGATTGAAGACACAATCAAGTTTAACTTGCAGGTCTTTGAAGAAGACCGTGAGATGGTCGAGTCACAGAAACCGGAGGATCTCCCCCTTGATCTGCATGCCGAGGCCCATATTCCTGCAGACCGTACTTCGATTGCCTATCGTCAGTTATTAACCGAGCTTGGATTGGGACGAAATTACACATCGTAAATTAAATCATATATAAGTTCAACTATTGAATATATTTACACTGGCACTCCGATGGCAGAATAACTTTACGATCGCTGTTATCCCCAGATTTTTTTATTCCAATTTTTGAAAGGGAAAATCCGGTGATAGCGTAGGCTTCCGATGTAGCTTTCTTTTAGAAATCTTTTAGGCCAACGCTCCGCTTCTTCAAGTTATTTCTGCCCTCTCCGTTATCGTGTAAATGTTTAGTTGAACATATATAGGTGTTCTTCTTTAATCTCAGGCAAGTTATCAATGATGCATGGCAGCGCCTAAGAAAGTCTTGAAGTACCATCCTGCGGACTCTGGGGAAAGGTAGACCATTTTCTAAGGAACACAGGACGTCTTATTTAGCCTCTAGATCCTCATTTAAAATTGTAAGGAACTCCAGACATCTTATTTCCCATAATCCCCGATAAAAACACTTCATACGGCTGTTTATTCTGATATAACGTGTCTCAGATTCTTTAGATTTCTGGGCGCGCCTCAAATCCTTGATTAAGACGCCTACGATTCGTTAGCACTCTATGCTCCAGACAAGTTTAAGTATGCATCAGCTTTCAGCAGGTTTGAAGACACCTTTAATCAACAAAAGAAGCGTTCCTTTGTGGACGCTTCTTTTGCTATACCTAATTTAACTGAAATACTTATGTGTACTAGATAAACCTCGCCTCAGGAACGTCATCTTTCCTCTTGATTGTTCGTATTCACAGGAAGCTCTCTATAATACGGACACCCCGGTTCATGAATAATACGCGGATCAACCCAAGTGCCCCAGTACGGAAGCCGGTTCACGTAAGGTTGCATGTTTGGTTGGTTGTTTGGCTGTGTGTTGGGCTGCATGTTTGGCTGTACGTTAGGCATCACATAAGGCTGATGATTCACATTTGGAGCACTGTTAGAGGCAGGAGCAGTTGAAGGCTGGCAATCTGCCGGCGGGCCAATAATCACTGTTTTTTGAATGGGAGCAAGCGCTTCTTGAACTTTTTTCTCATCCAGACAGTACGTATAAGCCAAAAGTTTTGCAGGTGTAAGACGCAAGGTGTCTGAGCCAAATATCGCCTCAGGAATAGGAGCATCAAAGATTGCGAGTAAGTGCGTATGATCAGCAGTAGCCACTTCATAGTGCCACCAGCCTTGAGGAACGTTAGCCACCTGCCCCGGAGTAATCGGGAAATGAAGCAGCTCGTTGGTAAACGGATTAATGAGGGAAACAACTGCCGAACCGCTGATACAGTATACCAACTCGGTAGCATTCTGATGCGTATGTGGTTCAACCACATTGCCCGTGTTGAGGAAAATATCCAGTAAAGAAGTATTGCCTAGTGTGTTTAACTGTTTGATGGAAAGAGAGTTAATATAGTTGTTCTCATCCTTCTTGAATAACGGGTTATTGCTCAAATCGTAAGTAAATTCGGTGGTTGGTAAAGTGTAATCCATGTATGAGGTTGCCAAAATAAAACGCCTGCCCTTCGCTCTCGGTTTAGGTCATAACCTATATGCCAGCTTATGCCCAGCGCCCAGATACGTGAGCCCATTTCCGCCAAGTTATTATCGAACAACAAATAGCCCTGACTCGGACATACAAATCAGGGCTCATTGGCTATTAAAATTCTTCTTCGTCAGAGATGCCCTCCCAACTAATTCCTAATGGTGTACTGTTCAAATTTACACTCTGAAGCCAATTCATTCGCTTGACCATGTCTGGAATTCCCTCAATTAAACCATTAGTTACACTCAAATAACGCAGCTTCTTCAGTTTCTCCAGTTCAGGTGGAAGCTCACGTATGCCCGAGTAGCCTATATCCAGAGTTACGAGTTCACTCAATTCACCAATCTCGGCTGGAATATGTTTCAGACCAAGGTCCGACTTCTCCTTTGGCTTCCACCCGGTCGGAACATGATAAGAACTACCGCAATAAATTCTAAGCTCTCGGAGTTGTTTCAATTTCCCAACGTCTTGGTGAATACCTTCCAAATCAGCCGTCATGATCTCCAATTCTTCCAATGATGTCAGTTCAAAAAGGGCTGGAGGAAGCGTATAAACATCCTGCTCAAAAATCGTCAAACGTTTCAAGTGCTTTAATTCCCGAATCCGTTCCGGAATCTCTTTCAAGTAATATGAACTAATATTCAGCACATCCGTCTGATGACTAATCGCATCGTCCAGTAAGGAATGAATGTCCTGATGTCGATCTAATCTAAAAAACAACCCTGTGATACGCTCCATTAACTCAATTGCTTCTTCTTGTGTAATGTGCATGCCATACATATTCTCATGAGCAACAGTGTAGAAGTAATCGCTCCCATCCTCTTTCAGAAAACAAAGATCATCCGGCAATGACGGATATAACCAGTCATGAAAGCGGTTGGCTTCCTCCTTAAGAACCTGCCCGGATTCAGGCGTACAACGATATATGTAATAGATGCCTTCTGCATACATTGCACCACTTTTCACCATCATTTCTTCCATCGTACTGCTTTCAATCAGATACGGATCCAATCTCCGTAACACTTTGGTTACTCTTTCAGGTGTAGGTTCTTCTGCATACTTTCTATCAACCAGCATAAACCGGTCTGTCTTCTCGATCAATTCGTCAATCAACAGTTCATAGGCCGTTCCTCTTGGGTCGGTGTGAAAAGCTACGGCTACCATATGATCCCCCTCATGGCTCTATATTCATTAAATCTGTAATCTGCTGTATCATCTGAAACCACTGTGGCATAGGCTGATATCATCAATCCAGTTATTGGAGGCTTATTACATGGCATACGGCCCTGGTTCAGTATCATCCCCGCAACCTGCGGGTTATCCTTACCCTTATTATCCGCCACCCCCACCGTATCCTTACCCTTATCCCTATCCATACCCGCCCATCGTTCCTGTTCCACTACCATATCCAATTGGCGGTCCTTGGTGGCATGGTGGATATCCCGGCGGTGGTTACCCCGGTGGACACCCTGGTCATTTCCCAGGAGGTGGCTATCCCGGTGGACCTCACGGAGGTGGACCTGGTGGTCCGGGTGGTCCAGGTGGACACGGAGGACCTCCAGGCGGCGGATTTCACGGACATCGTTTCTTCCACTGGTAATCCGTAATCATGAGACGTATCCAAAGTTCAGGTTCAGATCAGATCAGATAAAGAAGCTGCTTCGGCAGCTTCTTTGTTATTAAGGAATTATCTAATCGTTCAGGATTTAATACGTGATCTCATCCATCATCTTCAGATTACGGTTCGACATGCTGAGGAGATCCGTGAAGGTAGGTGTAAGGTAATAAACAAAGTCTGGATCGTGCACGTACATAATAATCTGCCCATACGTGCCTTCCGCCGTTGGATCAAAATCGAGCATCAGATACAGTGAACCTCCCGCGATTGTTGCAAAAGGAATCCATGCTTTATGGAACAGGTATGGCTTGATCTCCGGGTCCAACTGACTGATCTCCTCCGCAGAATAATGCTCTTCCAACTTCTCATCTACTTCACAGAAGTATTGTTTGGTCTCTCGAATCTCTTCCAATGACATCAGATAAAATGGTGTACATCGGCCCTTCTCGGCATCACCCGGGTACAGCACATGCAACCCGTAACCACTACCGTCTTTGCCTTGGTAAAAGGTACGAAAATCGCCAGGCAGCCGGACGCCATACTCCTTTTCGAATAGATCGAGACTTTCCTCGGATGCACCTTCCCGATGTTGATATTCTTCAAACAATTGCCGAATCTCGTGATCCTGTATTTTCTCATCTAACAAGTGATTCAGCTCGTCCATTAGCACGTTTAACGATACATTCGGCTCCAATCTCACCACACCTCCCTATTTCAGCCCTTCTCTTCTTGTAGATATTGATGATATTCCCAAAACGCTTCTTCCTCTCCGCCACCTTCAATCAGAATCATGACTGCGTAAGATAACAAATTAAGCCATTGTTCCATCAACGCCACCTGTTCGTCCGAGATGAGGTTGTTGCTGCGAAGCATACCCTCAGGTTCAACGGCCCAGGCACGTGCCATATGAGTAATTCCCCATAGACATGCCATGACTTCCCGATCCAGTGAAGGCTGTGCAAGTTCTGGTGCCAGAACCCGCAGTATCTCCATCAACTCATGAAAATTCTCCTCAATTAAATGTCCTCGAAAGGGCCGCAGACTGCCAATAAAACCGTTCTCCATCTTGGGATGACTCAGATCATCATAGGAAAAGGAATGACATTTTAATAACATTACTGCCTCTTCACGTTCCATTCCTTCACCCCTAACTAGTTCAAAATACGAACTTACCAGCGCAGAGGTTCTTCTCCACGCCACAACACATATCTCTCCAGCTCCCGAAGAGTGCCTGTACCGATCCCGTACTCGTCCATTTCTTTGGAACGAAGATCGAGCACATGCAGCATGCCACCATACGTGCCAACTGCAAGTTTGGACTGTTCCGGCGATACGGTGAGAGAATAGATGGTACTTCCCACAAAATGACGCCATACTTTCTTACCCTCGCCATTTACACAATATAGATAACCATATGCATCACCAAGCACCATGCCTGCCTCTATTTCAACCGCTGCATACACTCGTGCATTCTCATCCATGACCGGCCAATCTTCCTTCGTTTCGTTACCTGCGATTGATTCCAGCGGAACCTGTATCGTGACTCCGTTATAGAAATGACATGCGTTAAACCAGACGGTCTGGTTATTACTGGTGAATGCCGCATAATGAGGGTAGCTCGATTCTGGATAGAGAGAGTATGTTTTGTTCAGCTGGCGGTCCATCACCATATGATTGCTCCCTTGGCTACCAAATGCAATCCATCGACCATCCCGAGATACCGCTGCATGCCCCATATCTATCTGTGTATCCTCTAGCTCATACTCTTCGATCTCTGCCAGATCGGGATGAAGCAAGGTCACCTGATCTTGCGTTACAAGATATATCCCGTATCTTGAATGAATAAGTAGTGCTCTGCCTTCATCCATAGGTATAAGTCCTTCAAGTGTCCGTTCGGGATGCTCACAGTCCGCAAGTGATTCAATCCGAGGTAATGCCGACTGTATCCGGGCTTGAATATCTTCCCATCGATATGTCGCTATCTCCTGTCCTTCCAACCTGCGATCTGGATGACGAATAACACGAATCCCATCCGGTCCTGCAAGCGCATAGTCCAAACCGTCTGATGAGCAACCAGCAAAAGTATACGGAGAAATCAACTGCCACCCCTGCTGATCCATCGTATATATCTGACTATTCTCCGTGAAAATCCCCGTATGACATACAACCGTTTCCTCGTTCAGATAACCTACAACTTTGACAGCCTGCATGGAAGCCTGAAATGCCTCGCTCAATGGCCACGTCGCTGCTGGCAGCTCACGTCGTAGCATCTCCAAGTCACCGTGGAGATTGGCCTGTCTCACCATATGGAATACTTCAGTACTCATACCGCTTCTGGCATCTTCCTTCAGCTCGGATTCATCTGGTTGCTCTCCCTCCATGCCTTTCCGTACAAATGCATTGACATCCCTTGCATAACGCCTGCCTTCATTGCGCCATTGTTCCGCGATGTCTTCCTTTAACCAACTCATCTGTTCCCCTCCACTCTGCCTCTATTCATATGCCGTACAATGATGTGCCTGCAAGAACAAACTGATTTCGTTATCCGTCGCCTCCTCCGCACCATTCTTTTCTTCATAGAAAAGGGCAACTTCTCTCCCAGTTGCATAGTTAAATCGTAAATATCCTCCCATCGACACCATGAACATCTTGCACATGTACTCATTCTCCAACACAACATCCCACTTAAATTCTGTTTTGCATATATCGGCGAGTTCCTTCATGGAGCTTCCCTGTTCTGTTCCTGAAAAATGGTAAAACGTATGTTTCCGCAACTCATTCCACGGCTCAAAGTAAAGTGGCGTTATTGGTTTATCCTGATGGTAATACCCACAATAGATCCGGTCCAGCGTTTCGCCAAATTCAGTCTCCGTGCATGTCCATAAGGTGATATTCTCATCATGACGCGGTAGCCACAACAGCCCCTCAACTTCCGGATGAACAGCAAGGAAATCTCCATCTACAGAACTGCCGATGGAGATGCACTGCTCAAGTTGCTGCTGACTTATAGGCGAATCGTCCGTATGTATCCAAAAATCATATTCCACAAAAGGCTTCAACACTTCCGGGTCCGGCCTCTGCACATTCATCCAGCCCGTGTATGTACCCTCTCCGTATTGTTCAATCCAGGTCCGGTATGACAAAGGTAGCGAGATGGCGTGCTGTTGTTCAAAGTGATCCAGTTCCTCTGCTGGAACCGGTTTAAGTACACGGGATACAATATACATTTTTCGACATCTCCCATCTCAGTTTGGTTCATTCGTTTTCAGGATCTAAGCCAATTCTTCCTGCACAATTTCAGTCCATACTCCTTTACGATTCAGAATGCGAATGGCAAAGGCATCATATCCATCACGTTTGACCTGATCAAAATCCATGCGCTCTCCCGTAATCAGTTCATACGTACCATGCTCATCTACATCTTCGCCAAACTCATCATCCCAAGGCACATTGTAGTAGGCCGTCAACTCTACCTCAAAGATGTCCTCTCCTTCAACATCCAGATAAGGGCGAAGTGGTCTGTCATGTAGTGCTTCTTGCGAATAAGTCTCACATAACATGGCATCATATCCGTGCTTGGCGGCATCAATGAGCAGGTAGCGTTCACCCGTGACGGTATGCTCCGCATATACAAGAATCGGTGTCGAATCATGCCAGGTAATCAGATCATCTTCCGTCAAGTCACCATAATAAAAAATATGGAATTTATCATGTCCGTCACTCGATTGAAGTTTGCCTTTCCACTCTACTTCATCGGGTTTAATGTCCTCTTCCTTCCTAATTAATCCTTCCAGATAAGCAGGTCCGTGCTGTACACCATACGCATTCATCATCTCGCCTCCGATTTGTTCATTCGAATGGTAACCACTTTGTGTTCCTCATCCACCGTCAGTTTCACATCAATGTTAAGCTTGTCGCGAAATAACGCCGTAATATTGATATACGGATCGCGGGCAGCTTCGCTACTACCGCCACTATTACGGCTCATTCCCTGATGAATGATGGATTCTACCAGCTGTTTATCTCCCTTGCCGGTATTATCGTAGGTGTAGATCACCTGCCCATCCTGATCATACAGATTTAAGACCGTTGCAAAATCATTGGCGTTCTCATACTTTCTTTCAGTCTGCACATAGTTGTGATCCGTATGTTGATAGTTTACAGTACCAGCCAGATACGGATTGTCCCCGCCTGGCTTCACATCATACTCCTTATAAGCCAGATTAAACAGGTATTGGATATGATTCATATCAATCCGGTAATAAAACTGACGGTTATCTTCCTCTTTGTCCATCGCTGCAAAACTGTTAATCAGCGGCCAAGCCCCATAGGACTTCCCATTAACATCAACGGCCAGAGCATAGTCAGATAATACTGTCTCTTTTTGAAATACACCATAAGTCTGTAAAATAAAATAAGCTGGAATCATCAACATACCCAGAATGATTGCAAAAATAGCCAATTTAACTCGTAGTTTCATGTCTTCTCTCCTTGCAGCTTTAATGCTTCATCTTCGCTTTCAGTCTCATCCAGTCTTGTGCTGAAGCTTCGACAGTGTACGCACAACCACATCCCTGTTCTTCGCATCTTTAATATAAGCCGGAATACTATGTGAAGCTGTTCTTAAAGGCATATTTCCAGGTTTCTCACGCAGATCTGCGGAAACATAAGCAATGAGATAATTTAGGTGCTCCCGATTCACAGCCCATATGATTTTTCCTCTGAACTCATCCAGGAAGTATAGCTCCAACCCGAATACAGGATCTTTCCCTGCACGAATCTCGGAAAAACACCTTCCGTATGTCGATTTGGCATGTAATTCAACCTGATTAACAGCACCACAATGCGGACATTCCACATGCGTTGATCGGTGAGAAGTCTTCTTCCCGTCTGTGACTTCCACGTTAAACCAACGTTCACATACAGCGCAATTCCCCTTGGCTTTATATTGATATACTGGTTCTTCAAAAGCTTGAGCGTAACATTCGTAACACTTCCAACCCAGTTGACCATTCCGTTGATCAATCGAAGCATGCCCACTGCATTTGGGACATTTCACATCAATCCGCTCTCCCCGTCGAAGAACCGAATAGAAACTATACTTATACGCACCTTCATCTTCGAAACGTTTCATCCTGTATCCACCTTTCTTCTGAAACTACGACACACCCCGCGTCAAAATACTCAACATTTACCAATCCATCTCTCTAAAATTATATGAAACTCCGTTCCTCAGCACAACAATTGAAGACAGATTGTTGGAAATGCCTCTAATACGACATACCCAAGTGTGTGCCTCATCACACCCGTCTCCACCTCAATAACGTAATCTATAACTAAATAACTACTGAAATGAAAGAAAACCTGCTTTTTAGATTGTGAAAAACATCACTTGAGTAAAGGTTGTGCAACTATGTTCTCCTTACTGAATGTATATAAATGGTCACTCGTATTCGCTATATTCACAGCAACTCTCTCTCACTGTAGTTCAACCGATACGGTTAAACCTGTTCACCACGATGAAGTCTCCTCCTCTGCGATCAGTCACCCCCCGGTGGACCCGATCATTCGCAGAGAAGGTACTACGGTATATATTGAAATGACGGCCCAGGTTACAGATGTTGAAATCTCCGAAGGTGTAATCTACAATGCTTGGACATTTAATGGTACCGTTCCCGGACCCGTCCTACGAGTAACCGAGGGAGATACCTTGGTGTTCACGTTAAAAAATAAAGATTCCAGCCTGTCTCACTCCATGGATTTTCACGCCGTACATGCTGCTCCCAGCAGCAAATTTATTGATGTTATGCCAGGCGAGGAAGGTACGTTCACCTATCCCACCTCCTCACCCGGCGTATTCATGTATCACTGTGGAACCAAACCGGTTCTTGCCCATATCGCAAACGGGATGTACGGCATGATTATTGTGGAACCCAAGGCAGGATACCCTTCCGATCACTTGGTTGATCGTGAGTATACCCTTGTTCAGAGTGAATGGTACAAAGAACATGATTATGAAGCTTTTTTGAACGGGGAACCGGATTATGTCGTATTTAACGGTAATGATTATGGATTAATAAAACATCCCCTGTTAGCCAAAGTAGGAGATACGGTGCGGATCTATGTCAGTAATGCCGGCCCCAATGAAGTCTCATCCTTCCACGTTGTGGGTACCATTATGGACCGTGTGTATACTGATGGGAATCCACGCAACATTCAGTATGGAATACAGACGGTTATGCTTCCCGCAAGTGGTGGAGCTGTCGTAGAGTTCACCGTGACCGAAGAAGGTGATTATGCGATTGTAACGCATCAGTTCAACCATGTAGCCAAAGGCGCTGCCGCTGTTCTGCGTGTGACCAAGGATGGTACTGATCATGGTGGAACTGCCATGTCTCACTGAGACATGACAATAGATAACGGTTATACCCATTCTGAACAATTTCGAGGTGATTGACGATGATCTGTGCGCACGAAGCGAAGGATGCCTGTTTCTCCAAAGTATCTCTTTTCCAGCATCTAGATCCATCCGAAACTGCATTACTGACCTCCCTTTTGCATACCCGCAAATATAACAAAGGTGAAGTTGTCGTCCAGGAGGGCGAACGCTCAGATACGCTTTACGTGGTTCATCAGGGATGTGTGAAGTTATCCAAATACAATGAAAGTGGCAAGGAACATATTATGCGGTTTCTGTTTCCCGGCGATTTCTTCGGACAAGATTCCCTATTACACCAAAAACCACATGCTGCAAACGCTGAAGTTCTGGAGCCTTCGGCCATCTGCTCCATCAACAAACATGACTTTGACCAGTTACTTGAACATGATCCAAAGCTTGCTTATCATTTCCTGCTTGCCATTTCCAATCTTCTCCGTGAAACCGATGAATGGAACAGCTCGCTTAGTGCGATGACAACGGAACAGAAGATTGCCAAGTTGCTTTTGTATTTCCATACCCGAAATCATGCAAAGCATGAGATTCGCTTGCCTGTTTTCAAAAAAGATATGGCTCTGTTACTCGGTATTACACCCGAAACACTTAGTCGCAAACTTACCATGATGCAAACTCAGGGACTTCTTCAGGTTACAGGAAACTGCATTCTTATTCTTCAACTGGAACAGCTCAGGGAAAGAATGGAACCGCCTGTCCGAAGCCAATGAATTAGGTAAGAAAACTTGCGAATGCTGAGGAAGCTGTTTTGGCAAAAAAAGTATCCGATCAGAAACCACTCTGTTCGGATACTTCTTTTTTATAAATTCAACTCAGCGATTTGAAGCTTATTCTGTCATCTACAGATCGAGCAACAGCGACACAAGCAATCCCATGGATGCAATCAAACCCACTACAGGTCCGCCTTCTTCAAATGCCTCCGGCATCATCGTCGAGCAGATCATGGCAATGATTCCGCCACCTGCAAATGCACCAATCGCTGCACCCATCTCCTCTGGAAGCTGTTCCAGAAACAGATATCCACCCAGTGCTGCAAGCGCGGAGATCAACATTACACTCAGCCACATTAATATGATTTTGCCACGACTGTACATGCCCTGTAGTCCAACTGTACTGGACAGACCTTCAGGAATGTTACTGACAAAGATCGATACTACCAGAACCACACTGACACCGTTTCCGGCCAGCAAGCTGGCTCCAAGCATGATAGATTCCGGGATAGCATCCATTACCGTGCCTGCAAAGATCCCAAGCCCGCTTTGATTCGAGTCTCCCGACTTTGCCGAACGTTTACGCCCCGCTCCTCCCTTTGCAGAAACGAGCAGGTCAAACAGGGTATACACGACGGCACCCGCCGTAAATCCAATGGCTGTAGGTATAATTCCTCCATCATTCAGCGCATCTCCGAGAAGTTCAAAGGTCGCTGCACCAATTAATGTTCCTGTCCCAAAAGCCATGATCCAGCCAATGACTCGTTTGGGTATCTTCAGAAACAAGGCTGCGAGTGCGCCAATAACCACCGCTGAGGCAGAGATGCCGCCCCACATGAATGCAGTCCACATCCGGGCCGACCCCTCTCTTGTTTAATCATATTCTATCATTCCATTAACCCTCGTTGAGCAATCAAAAACAGTGATGTGGCTTTACGGTGATCTATATCACCTGATGTGTTCAAAAATCACGCTATGATACAATGATGTCGTCGTTCAGAACTATGAACACAGAGAGGAGAGATTCTCATGAGTAGGGTAAACAAAGATACAACAGTGGAGTTTCTACAACAGTTCCCCATCTTCCATGACCTTAGCCCCGAGGAATTAAAGCAAGTCGAAGATATCGCCATTTCCAGAAGCATTCAGAAGAAATCGGTTATTTTCAGCGAAGGAAGCGAAAAAGAAGCTGTTTTTTTCATCCGTACCGGCATAGTAAAGGCCTATAAAACCGATGAGAACGGGCATGAACAGATTGTCTCTTTCCTCAAAACAGGAGATATGTTCCCACACACCGGCTTTTTTAACGCGCACCCTTACCCGGCTACCGCAGAAGCCATTACCCCTACCGAACTACTAGCCATACCTGTCCGACTTTTCGAACGATTAATGCTGAGTACACCCTCCATTGCGATCAAAATTATGCGTGTGCTCGGTGATAAAATAAGAGAATTACAGGATAAATTGCAGGTGCTGTCTGGTCAGGATGTACGCAATCGTGTGCTTTCCTTCCTCCTTATGCTCGCAGAGCAGCACGGACAGACACATGGGGACCAAGTGATTATCAACCTGCCCATGACACATCAGGAGTTTGCCAATTCCATTGGTACAACAAGGGAAACAGCAAATCGGCTTTTAAACCAGCTTACAAAAGAAAATTTGCTAGAAGTGGATCGCAGCCGAATCATTATTCATGATTTGCAAGCTTTGAAACAACAAAGGGATGCGTGACCACCCTGCACCCAGATACATTGTTTTCTCCCACGCTATTACATTAAACTGTGTGTGCACAAAGACCTTAACGCCCGTAATTGTTGTTAAGGTCTCTTTCGCATGCACAATTAGCATTATACGTATCAGGATATTGTTAGCTTTGGCTTGCCTATGGCACTCTTTCCACTCAGGATTCTGACTTAAATAAGGCGAGTCTATGACATTAAAAAAGGTGTGACCCTGCTCACACAGACCCCTCTTCACGTTTTCTATAATCAAATTGCAACACCACACTATCCCTATTTGGAGGAATGACACATGAACACATACACAGCAACCATTAATGCCACGGAGTATCCACCGCATTTGAAACATAAAGTTATTTTCGAAACGTTTGATCAGTTGCAACCACAGGAATCCATGCTGCTCATTAACGATCACGATCCAAAACCCCTTCGATTCCAGTTCCAGTCCACACATCCCGATGGCTTCAACTGGGAGTATATTGAGCAAGGCCCTACAACCTTCCAGGTCAAAATCAGCAAATTATAGATTGGAGCTGAACCGCTATGGCGCACGTTGAAATCATTGACGATACTACACTTCGCATCACGCTACGGCTGGAAGACGCCACAACCATGGTTCAAATGGCGCAGCGGGAGCAAGCGGAATATGCGCAAGAGATTATCACCATTTACGAAAAAATGCCTGTATTCGAATATACTCATTTCTGTTTTTACGCCTATGACAGTGCAAGACTTTTTGAGCGTGTGCTCGGCATGGACCCCAAAGCCTATCTTTCCTTCTCCCTCGATGCGCCGGAGTCATTCTTTTATGCGCTGCACGGTGGAATGGCCGCCCTGTATGAATCATCTCTACAGTTGGTACAACAGGCGGATGTAGCTAGTGCAGGATCGGATGTGAACGCACATGTCTCCATCTGATGTCCATATTGTTGAATTGGATGTGCGTCCTCATCTGAGTAAAAAGTTGGAGCCGTTTCAACTGATCATGGACACGGTCAAAGGCCTTCAGCATGAAGATGTATTTGTACTACACGCTCCATTCAAACCAACGCCCCTGCTCGGTATTCTCAAGATGAAAGGATACTCCAGCACATCGGAACGAAAAGGTTCAGATCACTGGGTTACCACGTTTGTGCACAAAAAAAATAAAACCGGTGACAAAGCATTATCTTCAATAGTTTTATCTGGATCGGAATTCGATTCTGAGCCCGGTTCAGACGAAGAATCAGCTTCATGCAAAGGCCATCCGGAGGAGCAAGCTGTTGCGATTGAAAACTTTGAATCCCTACAGGCGCCCACCGTGATACTGGACAATCGCGGATTGGAACCGCCACAACCCATGATGCGAACACTTGCTGCACTGGAACGTTGCAAACCTGGGGAAGTCGTACTGATTCATAATGACCGTGTGCCAGTCTTCCTGATTGAAGAGTTGAACAACCTCGGTTGCCCCTTCACGGTTGAGGATCAAGCCGATGGTACGGCCAAAGTGAGAATTGAAAAAGGGTAAGGAGGCAAAAGCCATGTCCAGGTTGCCGTTTCTTTTTATTATCACGGGCATCTTTGGATTTATAATGTATCATGCATTCTCCCTGCTCTCGCTAACAGGCTGGCTTGGTGATGAACTCAGAGGTCCCGAAGGCTGGTTTCATGCTCATCTGTTTGTGCTTGGGTGGGCAACCATGCTGGCCATGGGTGCCGTTTATCAGTTGATACATGTTATTTTGCAATCCAATATCTACAGTCTGTTTCTCGGTTATTGTCATTATTTCTTGTTCAGTATCGGAATCGTGGGCATGTTATACGGCTTCATTCGTGCAGATGTCACCTGGATTGCCGGTTCTGCTACACTCGCCCTTTCGGGCATTCTAGTGTTCGGATGGAACATGACCGTCACCCTTTTCCGAGCTTCACAATGGAACCCTGTGACGATTAGCGCCGCCTGCGCCTGTCTTTATCTTGTGTTAACCGGGTTGTCCGGCATGCTGATGGGGTTGAATTTTGCCTTTGGTGATTGGAACGGTCTACATGAACGCTTATTCGGCGCACATATCTGGATGGGTACACTCGGCTGGTTTGGCATGTTGATTACCGGATTCAGTTACAAAATGCTTCCGATGTTCTACTTGTCCCACGAGTATTCCATTCGACTGCAAAAAGTGGTCTTGGTTCTGTGGAATGCAGCTGTAGTTACTGGCGTTGTCGCATTTCTGACAGGTATCAAGGGAGGATTGCTCTGGCTTGCGCTCTTACTTCTAACCGCCGCCCTTCTCTTCTATGTGTATCACTTGGAGCAAATTCAGGAGAAACGGCACAAAAGTAACCCAGGTCCGGGCATTCGCTGGTCTGTCTATGTAAGTCGTGCGTTTGCTGTATATGCAGTTGCCCTACTGATCTATTCCTCGCAAGGGACTGAACTGCTGCTTCATCCACGTGTTGTTCTGCTTTCTGGATGGGTATATCTCGGGGGCTGGGTGTCTCTCAACATACTTGGTTATGCCTCCAAAATCGTGCCTTTTCTATGGTGGACCCACAAATATGGCAAGCAGGCAGGCAGACCCGAAACACCACTGATGGCAGGTATGCTGAGTGAACAGTATGTCAATTGGGGTATGCTCGCCATGGTCGCTGGAAGCCTGTTGCTTGTCAGTGGAATTCTGATTAATCTGGCTGAGGTCATGATGGTTGGAGGGACGATCTTGTCTCTTGTCTCCATCGTTTATATAACAAATATTGCTCTGGTATTCAGACGTTAACATAAATAAGGTGGACTGGAGAGTGAACATGATGGAACAAACCACGCATTTGCTGGAATGTCTCAAGGAAGTGTATGACCCTGAATTAGGTGTCAATATCGTTGACCTGGGTCTGGTCTATGAAGTAAGGGAAGAGTCTGAACGGGTTCATGTACGAATGACGCTGACTACACCAGGTTGCCCGCTGCATGATACAATTGTTGGTGCGGTGAAATGGGTTTTGCAGAAAAATACAAATAAGACCGATATTGATGTTCAAGTGGTCTGGGAGCCACAATGGTCTCCACAGCTGATGTCGAATGAAGCCAAAGAAATGTTGGGATACTTCTAGGCAGAATGAACAGTGACCGGATGAATGAACAAATTGCTGCCGGAATACGAAAAAGCATACTTAAGATCTGATGTTCTCAGACCCAGGTATGCTTTTTGTTTTGCGATGGGAACATACTCTTGATCAAGATATTCTTGAATAAAAATAAATAAGGAAACTCCAGAATAGAGTTTCCCTTATATTAGTGCCTATCAGTGAATCATTACATCGATTCCTTGATATTAGATGTTAGATGTCCTTTGCATAGGATGCTGCTGGCACTTTATTTAACACCACGAACAAACGAACTTCCTGATCTCCTGTATTATGGAATGCGAACTCCACCTCACCGCCGCAATGGATCACATCCTCTTGTTTCACCGCTTGTTCTTTTCCATCCAGCATAAGTGTGCCTGTGCCTTCGACTACCAGTAAAATAACCTCTGTGCCCGGATGTTTATGAACGGGAAGCTGCTGCCCTGGCAGAAAATGAAGGACAAAGGTCACTCCACAACCCTGTTGGAATAAAACCCGTTTCGTAAACCGGTCCTCACTGAATGTTTTGACTTCTTGCAATGACGTGATACTCATCATAATCGTCCTCCTCGATAATATCATCTGTTGATGCATTCATCTTAACGCTAGAAAGCCCGCGTTTCCTTGATCTGAATCAAGAAAATGCGGGCAATGAACAAATCATGAGTCGGTCCTAATGACCGTTTGTTTCTAAGATAGTTACACCATCATTTTGCGCAGAGAAGCGATATATCTCGAACGTATAATGATGAAATAAAACGTCTGTGCAAGTACAAAGGCACCAAATACAGTCAACACCGGCATCGTATAATTGGTAATACCGAATTCAATAAGAAATGGCTTAACCACGACCAAAGTTTCAATGATAGCTACCCCGATCGGTAAAAAGAACAAGATGGCAATCTGAACGGTGGATGATCGTTTCATCTCCTGGAAACTGAGACCCATTTTCGATAGAGAATGCACCATCTTTCCATCCGCTTCAAGATCGGTATGCAGTCTGAAATACAAAAAGCTTGCGGAAGAGATGGAGAAGATTAATCCGATAAATATGCCCAGAAAGGTAAAGAGTGCTGTACCTTGTCTGTATCTCTCAAAATCTCCATATCGAGTGCTCAGATATCCGGAGTAATTATCATCCGAAGCATTATCGCTTCGAATGGTATCTGCGGAAGACAGAATCTGATCGCTAACCATGGCTTCCGAGGAGTGTCGGTCAGGTACAGCATGACCCCAGGCAGGAATCTGATACAGAACTTTGCCAGATAACCTGTATCCTTTGATCTGTTGTGTGATCTCTTCAAACTTCTCATCCGGGAGGACAACCACAGCTGTTGAATAGATCAAGGTTGCAAACCGTGTCTCAACATCCGTAGCTGTAACTGTTGCTTGCATTGAGCCAGCTTCCAGATTCAAGGTCAATGTGTCTCCTTCCGCATAATTGCGAAATCTGTTGCGATCGATCTGAGCCTGATTCTTCACATTACGGGAATCTACAAACAATGCTGAGTCTGAATCCAATTGGAATGTCTTTTTTCCTAGGATTGTATTGAATCGGTTGTAATGACTGAGCGGCATGACCGAGACAGCACTCAGATCCGCATCAGACCAGAAGTACTCCAAATACACTTGCTGATAATCCAAGCCTGCGGCTTGAAGTCTCGAATCAACGGCGCTCATATCCAATTGATCCGAGGGTGTGTATACATTGTATTGGACTGCAAAATCATTATTGATAAACTGCTCCCGATTCTCCTGATCCAGTGACAAAATCACCACTGCACTCATCGAAGCAATTGCAATCACCACGGTCACCATAAAGAGCATGCGAGCATTATCCTTCATTTTGTAACTCATCTCTGAGATCCATAACAGACGTGTACCACGCCATACCGTTTTACGATTACGCTTCAATAAACGGATGATGAGCACGGAAAGTTGTGAATAGAAAAAATACGTCCCGGCTATCCCTGTTACTGCTGCAAGCATGATTGTTCCGCCATTTAACCCGCTACGGAGTACCACAAAACCTACTGTAAGTAATGCAAAACCCAGAAGTGAGAAGAACCATGAAGCTTTGGGCTCTTTTTTAGGTTTGTTGGTTCCCGTCAAGAGCTCTAACGTCCGCTTGTTCCCGATAAAGAGTAATGTGAAGAGTGAAATGCAGAAAAACAATATCAAAAAGGCCCCGATCGTAATCAGAATCGCTTTCACGGGAAAATAAAAGGGCAAATCGTCCATCCCGATAAAACGAGTCGTTAACATCAGAAACAGCTTGGACAACAACATACCTCCCCCGATACCGGCAATAATGGACAGGCAGCCGATCAACATGTTTTCCAAAATGACCAATTTCCGAATCTGTGCGGGCTCTGCACCAAGTATGGTCAGAATACCAAACTCTTTGTTCCGTGATTTGAGAAAAGCACTGATAGAATACATGACAAAGAAAAATGCAAACACATATACAATGATCGAAGCCACCTGCATCCCCGTAGCAGTTGTGTCTCCCATCGGCAACTCTTTCACATACGGATGATAGATGAACACCGCATAAGCGAAGAAAATCATGACCATAAACACACTACTTAGAAAAAAAGCAATATACGCTCGCCCGTTCCGGCGAATATTGTTAAACGCGAACTGAGGAAAGCTCATGTGAATTCCCTCCCCAGAAGGATAAAGTATCAATGATCCGCTGGAAGAACGTCTGTCGATTATCTCCGCGGTGCACCTCGGCTGCCAGTTTTCCGTCCTTGATGAACACGATGCGGTTACAATAACTTGCCGCAAGCGGGTCATGTGTGACCAACATAATGGTCGTTTTCTCCTGCTGGTTAATCTGTTCAAGGGACTCCATGACCGCTTGGGATGACGTAGAGTCCAGGGCACCGGTTGGTTCATCCGCCATAACAATCGAAGGCATATTAATCATGGATCTCGCAATGGCTGTTCGTTGTCGCTGTCCGCCCGAGATTTCGTAAACTCGTTTATCCAAAATGTGATCAATCCCAAGCTTGGCTGTAATACGATGAAGTCTGCTCTCCATCTCCTTCAGTTTGACCTTGTCCAGTGTCAATGGGAGTACAATATTCTCAGCAACCGTCAGCGTGTCCAACAGATTGAAATCCTGAAAGACAAATCCGAGTTCCCGACGCCGGAACATGGCAAGTTCCTTCTTTTTCATATCAAAAGGATTCATGCCATTAATCAGAACCTTGCCTGAGCTGGGTTCATCAATGGTGGAAACCATGTTTAACAATGTAGTTTTGCCACTGCCAGACGGACCCATAATGCCCACAAACTCACCTTGTTTAATTGTCAGATGAATATCACTAAGGGCTTGAGTTTGCACTTTACCCTGATATACTTTGCTCAGTGCCGATACTTGTAACATTTCCATGTGTATTCCCCTCCGAATCTTTCATTCTATATACGTTAATTCTATTCTTATCCTAACGGACCTCCCGTAACGGTGCTATCGAATTACCTTAAACTTCCCTTACAGCGCGTTTAAGGTTCTGTTCCCCTGCCTCCTCTATCACACTCCTATGCATTAAAAAAAGCACCTCGCCCATGGGCAAAGCGCTCTTCACTTCGGATATTTCGATTGAACCCAGCTGAATCTGACCAATGTTCCCTCATTCGGCTCCGAAAACAACTCCACACGATTATCCAGTCGGGCACTGATCTCACGGACCAGGTATAACCCCATCCCTGTGGATTCGTGGTATTGTCTGCCTCGTTCGCCTGTAAAATAGGGATTGAACACACGATGAATGTCCTCGGACGAGATGCCGATTCCCTCATCCTGAATGTCCAGGATTGTACGCTCTTCCTGCTTATAGCCTGTAATGATCACTTTTTTGCCTGATTTGCTATCGGAATAGTTCACGGCATTGGTCAGGATCTGGGTGAACATGAACCGCAGCCACTTGGAGTCACTGTAGATCTGAAGTTCTTCCTCTATACGGATATCCGGCGTAATGCCTCTGCGTATAAACAAACGTCGGTTCTCTGCAATGCTGCTTCGAAGCACTTCTTGCATAGACAACAGCTCCACACGAAAATCTCCTTCAAACTGTTCAAGCCGGGATGAATGCAAGACCATTTCAAGTCCTTTGCGCATTTTATCCAGCTCATCCTGAATGCTGCCAGCTGTCTCATCTTCCACATCTTCCAAGGTCAGTTGAATAATAGACAACGGTGTCTTCATCTGATGAACCCAGCGATTCATGAATACCACCTGCTGCTCCTTGCTAGTACATAACTGACCTATCTCGTTCTGCCGATTACGCTCCAGTTCATGTAACAATTCCTGGACGGCCTCCGCCACAACCGAATTTCCAAGCGTTTGAAAGGGCTCGTTTACCCGTTTACGTGGTTGTTCAAGGAGATGATAATATGCTCGTAGCTGGAAGTAACGTATGATCAGATAGACCATCAGCACAACGGTACTGATCAGCACGCCATAGAGGACAATTTTCATCGGGCGATCTTCACCAGAGAGCCAATACACACATGGAACCAGCAACATCTGCAGCACATAGAATCCAACTAACATCTGGTGGTCTTTCAGGAAAAGTCTCATTTCCCTTTCCCTTTCCCCTGTGAGGACGAATCCAGATCCAACACACGATAACCCGCTCCGCGAACCGTCTCCAAAATCTCTTCTGCACCCAGCTCCTTCAACTTCCGGCGAACACGTGTAATATATACATTCAACGTATTATCATCAATAAAATGTTGATCTTCCCACATCTGTTCAAGTAATTTTTCCCGGCTGACCACTCGCCCTGCCTTCGCCATCAGCGCTTCCACCAGTATGGCTTCCTTCTGTGTCAGCTCTGTTAAGCGTTCATCATATTCCAATACAAATCGCTCAGGATAAAGGATCATGGGACCGTTCTTCACCTTTGCTTCCTGCTGCACAGCAGCGTAAGAACCATAGGCTCTGCGCAGCTGACTGCGGACTTTGGCAAGAACGACTTCATATTGAAAAGGTTTTGTAATATAATCATCCGCTCCATGTTCCAATGCCATAATCTGATCCATACCACTATCCCGAGCGGATATGAATAAAATGGGACATATGGAATGTGTGCGTATCTGTCTGCACCAATAGTAGCCATCGTATTGAGGCAAATTCACATCCATCAGCACCAGATCCGGTTCCATCTTCACAAATTCATCCAATACATGACGGAAATCATCTGTGACCTGTACCTGAAATCCATTTCGGGTCAGATAAGCCGCCAGCAATCCTGCAAGCTTGGCATCATCTTCAACCAACAATATCGACTGCATCGTTAACCCTCTTTCCGTTTCCTGACGTCAATGTATCACATCTAGTTACCCATTCTAGTCGGAAACGGCTTGGAAATAAAGGGTCAGACTACGAGACGCCCCCTCTTCTCTGCCAACCCAATAATAGCTTCCACCCCTGAGTTAAACTCAAGAAAGTCCTGCTCAACCCCATCGCTGAATATAACACCATCCTCTGGCATCTGGGATACAATGTGCAATGGTTGCTTTGAATGAATCTGTCCAAACACCAGATTGGCAGCTGTCGTCCGGCTCGGAAACGGTTCACGTACTGAAAAATATAAGTACGGCGCATCCCAGTTAAAATGATTCAACTCCTGCCTGCTTCCATGAATGGATGCGGATACTGTAGCGGCCTCAGCTTCGGAATTCAAGTTCTGCCATGCCGCCGACCCTACAATTCCGGTGGCTCCGGCCAGCACACTTTTGAACCAGCCTGTTGATCCCATACCTGTGGATACAATGATACCACTGGAGGATTGTTGTTCTGCGGATGAACCCAAACGCACTTCATAACGTGCCGATACATGTGTCTTCCGGCCAATGAACAGATCATTCACACCATATAGATACTGTCCATCATTGAGTTCCACTTTGGCGAGAGTGACTTCTTTCAAGGTTCGTTGCTTTCGAATGACATCAGGAACAATGAAGCTGAGATCCTCCACAGTAAAAGGTAATAATACCCCATCCCACCGCATCGGGTCCGGGTTCACACCAATGAGCGGCTGCTCGGTTACATATTTGAGGGTGTTGGCTACAAGCCCATCCTGTCCGACCACAACCACGATATCCTGCTCTCCAAAGATAAAATTGGGTACATGTTCCCGATCAATCGTCTGTACACGACCCAACTGTCCCAGTTGCTGCTGTGCCTGCTGCACAGATAGCCGATAACGACGGTCTTCCTCCATATAATCACTGAAGTCTGCGCCCAGACGTTCAATATAGAACTGAGCTTGCTGCACCGTGTTATATCGAACCACCAGTTCTTCCAGTCTGGTCCGGCGCTTCACCAGAATCAGTTTATGTTCGCTCATTCGATCATCTGCCGCAGGCTGCTGAGGTTCAGATTTCCCTGCCTGTTCTGCTTGCTCTCTTCTTCCTAATCTCATCTCGCTCGACCTCCCTGATCTCTGCCCGGCGCGGGAGACATTAATCCCTGCAACAGATCCGGCGAGATATTAAGCTGTCCGATCTTGCCTGCATTTTCAGCCAGTTCCTGGAACGCGAGTGCGATCAGCTTATCGGAATTCATGCCCATGTTTGCCATCGCTTGCAGTACATTTGGCTGTACATTTTGCAGTGAATTCATCACGGCAGCAATCTCATACGCTTTGGCATCCGCTTCCGCATTGTGATTGGCAATGGTTAACTCAATCAGTTGTTGCTTACGTTCCTCCATCGCTGTATTGAATTGAAGCTGCTCCTGCTCCATCTCGTTTTGTTTCTGTTTCACCGAGCGCTCAGCCTGCAACTGGGTCTCGCGAATTTGCTGTTTCTTTGTCTCTACGGCAATTTCGGTGTTCAGTTCGTTCTCTTTCACTCTGCGTTCTTGTTCAATCGATGCATTGCGACGCACATAGAGCGCTTCATCTGCTTGACGCAAAATCTCTTCACGCGCTTGTGCTTCCAATGCACGCATCGTCTCTTTATTAGGCAGAATGGCCAGAATGGATAGACTCATCAGCTCAACGCCCAGTTTCTCCAACTCTTCACTTTGCACAACTTCACGTTTCATGCTGCTTGCCAGCCGTTCACTGGATTGAATGGCCTCCTTCAGCGGCATTTGCTCCAGATGTTTCTTGGTTAGTACTTTTGCTGTGGTGATCACCCGTTGGTCCAGCTTGCCGGGGTCGTCGGAGATATACCGATTTTTGCGCAAATTGTACGTGTAATTCAGACTCTGGGTTATTTTCAAATAATCCACTATGCGATAGCTTAGCTGCCCTTGCACAGTAACCGTCTGATAGTCCGCTGTAATCTCTTCGAACATGAATGGTACATCCACCGAGGACACGGGTAGAACCACTACCGATGTGGTCGGCTCATAATAATAGAAAGACAATCCGACACCTTGACGTTGTACCTCACCATTTTTCACTTTCATGACATACTCACTGGGTTGAAATTTCGCAAATCGGAATCCAAACATGGCTCATTCCCCATTTCTTTATATTGTCGTTTTGATATTATCGAAATGATAACAAATGAATTTGATATTGTCAATACGACATTAACAAAATGTTTATATGCCTATTTAAAGAAAGCGGGTCCGTTCTATATAAGTTGAACTAAAGATTATTTACACTGACACTCCGCTGACAGAATAACCTTCTAATCGCTGTTATCCCCAGATTTTTTCGATTCCCTTTTCTAAAGGGAAAATCCGGTGATAAAGGCGAACGCTTCGCTTTTTCAGTTTTTCTGTCCTCTCCGTTATCGTGTAAATCAATAGTTAAACTTATATAATCTCTTTTCACAAAAAAATAAAGAGATCGAATCATTTGATTCGATCTCTTTACCTGCTACGTTATTTTCTATTAATGCATGCTGATGATGCACCAGGCATCCTTCATAATAAAAACGGACTTTTTGAACTATCTCTAATACAGTTGTTCCATCAGTCTCGCGATTGCAACAGCACCCTGTGCACGGTTCGCTGTTTCTTTCGGAGCAAACGTGCCATCAGGCATGCCGTTCAGCAGTCCAAGTTGTTGCATCGAAGCTACAGCTTCTTTTGCATACCCGGCGATCTCGGCGTTGTCTACAAACACCATATCTCCTTGTACAGAATTGGTCGCAACATCACGCTGTACAACCTTCAGTGCTCTGTTCAGCATAACGGCCATATCTTCTCGTGAAATACGTTCATTGGCTCCAAAGCTTCCATCCGCCCGGCCTTGAATAATGTTCATTTCAATTCCGAGTCGTACTGAATCGGCATACCACTGCCCTTCCTTCACATCTGTTGGGATTGAGATAGATGGATCGGGCTGGCGTACATCACCAATACCTTTAATAATCATTTGCAAAAATTGTGCTCTGGTCAGTTCACCTTGTGGGACAAAACGTGTTGCACTCATCCCCGTAATAATTCCCTTCCCGTAGAGGTTCTGCACTTCTTGGAGAGCCCAATTGTGATTTTGCAGATCATGTAATGGCACTTCAACTTCTGCAATGACATAACTGCCCGATTCCAGCGGTTTGAACGCCATCGTTTTTGTCTTGTCATCGTACTTGGAATACATAACAGGTTTCATTTCACCACTTGGAGATACGGAATGTACAACCATAACTACATCATTCTTTTTAGGTTGCTCCACATTGGATAGGGCAACTTCAACCGCTCTGTTTGTCCATTGCAATGGCTTATTGTTCATTAACAGATTCACATCAACAATTGCGTGATTACCGATCGCTGCTTTTTGCGATGTGGACAGTGTATCTGTCGATCCTTTTGCCACTACGATGTCGAACGTTCCCGCAGTCTCCGCAATGGTTAGCGGGAGTGATTTTAGAGGAACACGAACGGTAGTTTGTCCTACAACTACATCCAGGGATTTCACTTCCTCGGAACGAATCCATGCTGCCAGTTGACTTGCAGCCAACTGGAATGTGACTGTCTTGGCTGTGTCGGGTACATCTGCAAGCAGTTTCAACGTACGATTTCCTGCATCCATGGATTGCAGTGCCTGAGTTAATTGAGATACATCTGGACGAATCGAATACTTGTCATCCCCGGTTGCTGTTCCTTTTACCGTTATTAGACCCTTCGCTGGCGGATTACCAGGTTCAGCCGGTGTTGTTACAGCCGGATTCCCCGTTGAAGGGGCTGTTCCCGGGTTGGACGGTTGTGATGGTTCACTTGGTTGGGATGGCTGGCCAGGGCCAGGTGTTACATCTAGACGTACAAGTTTACTCACAGCATCTTGTAACGCACGATCCGCATTGCTCACATCTTGCGTTGAAGTTTCAACATCCAGAATGAATGCCTTCGCTTCAGAAAGTGCCTTACTGAATACATTCCAGCTTGATGTCGTGTATTCGGTTTGTTTTAATTTCTCAGCGGTATCTACAGTAGTTTGCAGTGCAGATTTGTCCGCTGGGAACGTACCGTAGGCTTCAAATTCCATGAATCCTACCCATGTGGGACCTGTTTTAATCCTTACCCGAATGTAACGTCCCTCCGTGCCTTCTGGAAGTACATGGCTAGGTGCGGTCGATACAACAACATCACTTGTGGTGTCCACTACTTTCACAAAATTTTTGTTATCGTTGGACACTTCGATCGTATATTTGATGCCGCCACTCCACATCGACATTTCGATTTTACGGAGGTTAGCAACCTGACCCAAATCCACTTGCCACCAGCTATCCTTACTCTGGTCTGTTCCCCATGAAGTGTTTGGATTGTTGTCAATTGCACCTTCAGGAGAGTTGGCTTGATTGCCTCCTGTCCCTGCACTGCTCGAAGCCGTTGCCGTTTTGCCCGTTGTTAAAGCCTCCAGAGAGACCAGACTAGTAAAGGCTTGTTTCAACGTATTCAGTGCTGAATTCACCTCAGACTGAACAACAGCATTGTTATCTCGGACCTGAATCGCTGCCTGCAAAGACTGTTCCAATACAGACCAGCTCCGGCGTGTATAGGAAGATTTAGTCTGCTGCTGCATTTGTTGAATGTACTGGTGCAGTTGTGTTTTGTCCACATTGGATAGACCATCAATGGCATCATGCAAACGTTTAACCGCTGTATTCGCATCCGTCTGTGTCGCTCTAGGATCATTCAAGACCTGCTCAGCGCCTTCCAGCGCTTTGGTCAATACCGCCCAAGTGGCCGCAGACCAGTCAGTCTGCTGATACGTGCGCGCTTCCGCTATTTTAGCTCTGAGCTCGTCAAGCTGCGGGGCGATAACTTGCATCTGCTGCATCACACGTTCCAATGCTGTTGTCGCTGCATCTGTATCTGCTTGAGTCACCCCACCCGGCGTGTATGCCTGTTGGTATACATCTTTCGCTGCCGAGATTGCCGGAGCCAGAGTCACCCAGCTTTCCGGAGTAAAATCAGTCTGTACCAATGATTTGGCTCGTGTAAGTGCCGCATCCAGTTGCTGGCGGTCTGCGGGCAGAAGACTCAATCCACGTTTGTACACATCAAGGGACCATAATGCTCTGCCTTCATACGAATGCCCGCCGTTAGCCGGAAATTCATCGTAGTCAAACATCGCTTGGTTCTCCCAAGCATTCCCTTCGGATGCAATCCAGCCTACACCGGCCGGAATCCACGCCGGCTCCCAGTAGAAGAAACCTGCACCATGATTATTCGGCACGTTCGCAATCATGTCCATAATGCCGGCGATGGCATCATATTGACCTTGAACGGTTGCGGGAAAGTCTGCTCCACCGACATGAAGCGCTTCATCCGATCCGATGATATTGCCATGAGCATCCCCGTTTTTATAGGAAAATGGATAGGACGTTTCAGCGATAATAACATCTTTGCCAAACTCGACTGACACTTCGTTCATCGTTTTCTGTACATCCGCAAACGTCCCATGCCAGAACGGGTAATACGACAGTCCGATAATGTCATAGTCCAGTCCGCCATCACTTAACTCTTTAAAGTACCATTTGAATGTATCCACCTTGCCGCCTTCAGCCAGATGGATCATAATCTTCACCTTATCCGCGTTATCGGTCATCTCTCCTTCTACTGCACGTACAGCATCGACTCCGCTTTTCAGCAAGGCAACATTTTCGTTGAAATCCACGTCACTGCTCAAGCCGTTCAGAAGACCACTGTTGATTTCGTTACCGATCTGCACCATATCAGGCATAGCGTCTTCGGCTTTCATCTCACTTACAACTTCATACGTATAATCATATACAGCTTGTTTCAATTGATCGAAAGTATAACTTTCCCAAGCTTTAGGACGAAGTTGCTGTCCCGGATGAGCCCACTCGTCAGAATAATGGAAATCAAGCAGCACTTTCATTCCTTTTGCTTTCACCCGTGCGGCTAGCTCAATTACATCTTTCTTATCGTTAAAGCCCCCGGATTTCTGCGGGTCATTCCATAGACGAAGGCGTACGTAATTGACACCACGATCCTTGAGAATATCGAGCAAATCACGCTGTGTACCGTTGCTGTCCACATATTTTCCGCCTTTAGCCTCAATGGCCGTTAACGTGGAAATATCGACACCTCTAACATAGTCTTCACGATATCCCTCAACGATCACCTTAGCTTTAAGCTGAGGCTCTGGAGGCGCACCATATACCGCACCTGTCACGGTAAAGCTGCCCGCATGTGCGTACTCTGAAGGGTCAATACTGTCCCATTCCACTGGAACCATTCCTGATTTTCCATTCTGGTACCATGCTTTTACCTGATTAGGCAGAATTGGCGCACTTCTTGTCACCGTTCTCACTTCGATCTCATCATATCCTTTAATATTGGCTGGTTCAGTGCCTTCTGATTCTCCCCACACTTTGAACTCCAATATTTCCGGCCAGACTCCTTCACCCTTGTAAAAGGAGATGTTCAGTCTGATGTATCGCACATCATTCTGCTCAAACGTCAGATCAGCGATCTGTTTAGGATCGGCATTTTCACTTTGATCAACAACGTTGGTCCATGCCTGCTGGTCAGCAGATGTTTCTACCATATATTTCACAACCGTGTTTTCTCTCCACGTTATTTCCGCTCCGGACAGATTGTAGGCCTCACCCAGATCAATCATGACCCACTGTGGTTGTTCCGTTGTCACTCCAGCCTTAGCAGCCCAATGCGTGTCACTTTTACCATCAACCAAGTGCTCCTTCTTACTCCCCCACTCCAAATATTCTGTGCTTACCGTAACCTGCTTGTTAAGTGCCACGTTGACTTTTGCATCTTCTGCAGCCGCTGGACGAACCATCAGTCCCAGATCACAGAATAGTATCAGTAACACCAGACACCCGCTTATGTACCTTTTGTTCACTCTTGATCTCCCCCCTTTTTGTGTTTGATTGTGCATGGATCAATGAATGTTATGAATCCTCCTCATTGTAAGCGCTTAATAGTGATAGGCGACACGGCATAATCCAAAGGAAACAGCAGTTATTTTAACAATATGATCCTGTGACAGTTACATTTGAGCTATATTAATCACACTATTTTGCAAAAGAAACAAAAAAATCTGTCCGTCTACCGTAAGGCAGAACAGAACAGATTTTCAGGTATATGATCATTGTTACACTTATTTAGTAAGTTTCAATTCAAGCTGTACCTGGATATCATTTTCAGTTGAGAGCACAACGGAGTGTGGATTTTCCATTCCGAAATCTTCGAACGTTACCATGGATGTTGCCGACAACAATACTGCATTATTCTCATAAGCAGCTTTTGCGTCAAAAGTTACTTCTTTTTCAATACCTTTAACCGTAATCGTACCATTCATTTTGATATCAACCGTTTGACCGACAGGCCATTCCGCAGGTACCCCTTCAAATGAAGTCGCTGTAAATGTCGCTTGTGGATACGTAGCAATGTCGAAGAAATCCGCTTGCTTCACGTGACCATCACGCTGTCCATTCCCGGAATCAATTCCGTCCATCTCGATCTGTCCTTCTGCCTTCATCTGAGAAGCATCGTCTAAATTTATTGTCCAATTCCCTGTTACCTGCTCGTCCACAAAATTAACCGTCTCCTGTGAAGTGGTTACGGAGAAGTATACTTTGGAACCTTCGCTGATGTTCCAGTCTCCGTTCAGTTGCTCTGCTCCTGCAGTTTCATTGGCTACAGCCGTTCCTGTGCTATCTACAGTTGTTGTGGAAGTTGCTGTGCTGGCAGGAAGCACCTGTTCAATCTCCACGTTGTTCCCCAAGTAGCTATTTGCGAGATAGTAACCCCCGCCACCAATTACGGCAACCGCCGCCACACCTGTAATAAGCCATGCTTTTGCTTTCTTGTTCATCTGTATGTTTCCTCCAGTATATTATTGTTTAGATTGCTTGTTGGAGTGAATCATATCAATTGAATGTGTCAGGAAGAAGTCAAGATAAGACAAGTCCCATATTTTTTTCAAATCCGTAATACAGGATTGGCTTTACGCTCTAGCTCATGTAAAATCAGTACAAGTTTACTCAGCGAAAGGAGAACGCTTTTCTTGAAATCCATACTTATCGTCGAGGATGAACAAGCTATTGCACGAGTACTGGCTGCTTATCTGAGAAAAGCAGAATTTGAAGTTCATCATGCAGCAGATGGACCGACTGCACTTACCCTTTTTGATACCGTAACGCCTTCCCTGGTATTACTTGATGTGATGCTGCCAGGAATGGACGGATGGGATCTGCTGCGGATTATTCGTGAAAAAAGTGCTTGTCCCGTGATCATGCTAACCGCACTGGATGACATTTCAGACCGTCTCAACGGATTAAATGCCGGTGCTGACGATTATATGAGCAAACCTTTTGTACCGGAAGAAGTGGTCGCCAGAGTTAATGCGGTATTGCGCCGTAATCCACATTGGACATCAGGTGGCGAAGAGAAGCGTTCCTTTGGAAATCTCGTCATTGATCTTGCTGCCAAGCAGGTGCTGCTGAACGGTGCAGAGGTTGCACTCACACCTCGTGACCTGTCGTTACTGTTCTTCCTGTCCGATTATCCGAATCGTACATTTACCAGAGATCATCTTATTGAACAGGTATGGGGGATGGACTACGATGGCAGTGACCGTGCTGTGGATCTATCGATTAAACGACTTCGTCAAGCCCTCTCCCACTGGTCGCCAGAGACGGGAGAAATTCGGACGTTGCGAGGAATGGGGTATCAATTTTGGATCGCCAACTGAAACAGAAAAAAAACAAACGGACGATATCCATTCTGTCACACTGGACACTGCGATATTTTCTCATTTTGTGCATTGGTTTCACGATTATTGCGGCAGGGGCACTCTACTGGATTCGAACAACTTCTATTGAAAAAAGCCTCAAAACCGCAGAACTGCTTGGTCTGGAGATTGCCGATCATGTGACCAGTGAAAATAATATACTTCGTGTTCCACCCGATCTTGACAGACTGGTAACCAAGCGAGAGAAACTATTTAATACAGATCATTATTTTTGTGTCATGATCTTGGACAATAACAATCAATTGATCTTTTCCCAGCCTAAAATGGAGCAAAAAGATGTGCATTATCGACTGTCAGATGACTATCTTGAACCGCGAAACAACAAATATGCAGGTGTAACGGTCAACATATCCGAGGGAGATCAAACCTTGGGTAAAGTATGGGTTATGCAGTCCAAACAATCCATTACATTTGGTCCAGAGACGATATGGCTCGTGGCTCTAATCCTCGGAGGACTAATCCTCTGTGGATGGTTTACAATCTATCTCCTGTCCAATAAGTTATCTAGACCTATTCGTCAGGTCGCCTATGCCGCTGAGCAGATTCGAGGTGGCAATTATGATGTGAGCCTTGACTTGAATACACGAGAACGTGAGATCAATGAACTTGTAAATTCATTTCGAGATATGGCGACTCGTCTCCGACAACTCGAAGAATGGCGTACACTTTCGCTGGCAGGGGTCAGTCATGAACTCAAGACACCGGTAACTTCCATCAAGGGGCTTGTTATGGCAGTACGTGACGATGTCGTGAGTCCACAGGAAGGGAAAGAATTTTTGGATATCGCTTTGAAGGAGTCTGAACGTATGGAGCGTATGGTCGCAGATTTGCTTGACTATAACGCCATGGCTGCAGGAAGTGTTGCCGTTCGCAAGGAACGAACGGATCTGAAGCTGTTGGTCGGTGAGATCATCTATCAGTGGAAGATTGCTTATGAGGACAAAATGCCAGAGGTTCAGCTGCACTCCCCTCCAGTCAACTTCTTTACCATGGGGGATGCTCTGCGCATTCAGCAGATCATTGTAAATTTGCTTAATAACGCGCTTCATGCCACAGCTCCTGAACAAAAGGCTGTCTTCGATATTTATCTACACGCAGAAGAACAGATGCTGTACGTTGATGTCAAGGACAACGGCACAGGTATCGCGGCTGAAGACCAACCCAAGATCTTCGAACGCTTCTATCGTGGAGAGCTCAAGAAACGTCGTAACCGCGGCTTGGGGCTAGGATTAACATATAGCCGCCTACTTGCTCAGGAACAAGGCGGTGAGCTGACACTTGTCTCCAGCAGCCCGGAAGGAAGCATGTTCAGATTAAGCCTGCCACGCTGGACTGCAACACAAGAAGCCATGAATACAGAAAAAGCATACGGAGCAGCCGTTAAAGTGTAACGCAACATGCTAACATGACAAATAGCCCAGGATTCCATTCAGGAGACTGGGCTATTTCAGCGTTGTTCCTTGTTGCTTTATCCAAACTATCCAAAACGGAAGCAGTCAACACTCTAAGACACGTGGCCTGTATTCATCATAAGCATCCGAGATCAGTTGCTTATGAAGTGTACTACTGGCAATGATTGCTTTCCGCTTTGCTTTCAAAACGATCTGCTCTATATCCGCATAACTGCACCCTGCCAAGCGTTCACATATGTAATCTTCCAGCCGGGTCTCCTGTTCAAATGATCCCACCAACTTGCTGATATACAATCTGCGACTTGAATCATCAGGCATTCCATAGGTCATCTTCGTATCAAAACGCCGCCAGATGGCATGATCCAGTTGGGTTTCCAGATTCGTCGCAGCGACCAGAATACTGTCCCCATCGAATTCGTCCAGACATTGCAACAACGTATTGACGACACGCGCCATCTCTTTCACTTCATCATTGCTCTCACGCGTACGGCCTATGGCATCAAATTCATCCAGAAATAACACACAGGGATTCATTCGTGCATATTCGAATAACTTGCGTACATTACTCCCCGTCTCTCCAAGATGGCTATGAATGATTGCATCCAATCTCACGAGTACCAGTGGCAGATCAAGGCGCTCCGCCAGATGTGATGCCGTTAATGTTTTCCCTGTACCGGGAGGACCGAACATGACCATTTTGTTGGGGATTGATACATCATGTTCTCTGAACTTCTCTTTCATGCCCAGAATGGTGATGAATTCGTTAATGATACGCTCATTTTCAGCGGAAAATACAATATGCTGGGCTTTGCGCCTACACTCTTTTGGCGTGTAAAAAGCGGCCATATCGATCCCTTTTGCGCGGGGAATCCGGTTCATATGGTTCATTTTGCTCATGTAAACACATGCTCCTTCATTTATGGTTTCAGTCCGTGATTCAAGTTATATAGAACCACTTAGACTTTTAATCGTAATTATTACTATTAAATAATAGCACAATACTGCCTTTTTGCAAATATAACCACAGCATGTACACTATTTTGCCACAGAAGGAAGTCATTTGGTTGCAAGCTTTAATAAAATTTGCTATTCTAAGAGTGCATCGTTGTGTATAACGCAAAAAAGCCCTCCGAATTTCGTGAGAGAGCAAAAATTTTCCAGATTCGCAAGCGGCAACTTGTTATATCCGGATTCTTTATACCAACGACTGTAATCCAATTAAAAGTGAGGTTAACAATCATGGCAAAAGACGTATTGTGTGAAGTTAATTCCTGTCGTCACTGGGCTCAAGAGAACAAATGTAACGCTTCTTCGATCTACATCGTGAGTCACAGTAACAAAGAAGCAAGTCAGTCTGCTGAAACAGACTGTAAGACTTTTGAAGTAAAATAAGTAATTCATGTGATCCACTTAAAGGAGCCCTTACCGGTTCCTTTTTTCTTTGTCTATTGTAACAAGAATGATAATTATTATCAAGCCCTATTCTGTAAAAATCCTTCTCACCTCTTCAATGCACATTGGACAGATGACCTACGTACACTACGTAAGAAGTCAGTATGCCCATGAACGATTAGAACCAAGAGGTGAATAATAATGCCTGTTAAAAGTGGCACACAGTATCGCGAACGAATTGATGCACAGTCCGTCCCTTGCTGGTACAAAGGTAACCTTATTACTGGAAAACGCTCTGAACATGTAGCATTTGCTGGTTTAATGGAGACTCAGATGTACATGTATGATCTGCAATCTGACCCTCAATTTGCGGAAAAGATGACGTATGCCTCCCCGGCAGACGGCAAACCTGTGGGCATATCCTTCCTGCCTCCAACGAGTGCCGATGACCTCCGTAAACGACGGGAAGGGATGAATATCTGGGCAAATGTCCATCATGGCTTTCTTGGTCGCTCACCCGATTACATGAATACAGCCATAATGTCCTTTTACACAGGTGCCGATCTCCTGAACGAATTATCTCCCCAATATGCAGAAAATCTCAAAAATTATTATGCGTACTGCCGTGATCATGATATCACGTTATCCCATGCCTTCATTCAGCCATATGCCAGCAAAATCTCAGGGCAATTGGATGCTACTGAGGATGCTATCGCCGCAAAGGTCGTAGATCGCACCGAGGAAGGCCTCATTATTAGCGGTGCATTCATGATGGCTACACAAGCTGCCACTTCGGATGAGATTTTTGTCTATCCGTCACCTTCTCCCGCCCCATTTGATGACGAAAATCCATTTGCATTCTCTTTTGCTGTCCCTAATGATCTTCCGGGAATCACTCTGGTATGCAGGGATACTTACGCAGCCGAATCTCACACCAACTATCCTCTGAGTTCCAGATATGAAGAAATGGACAATATCGTCATCTTTGACCGGGTGCTCGTTCCGCATGAACGGATATTTTTTGCAGGAAGTGAGGAAATGTCCTCGCGTCTCTTCAGTGGTAGCAACTTTCATATTCATGCAGGTCATCAGGTATTGTGTCGTTATATAGCCAAGACGGAATTTGTTCTCGGTACAATCCAGCTTCTCACGGATACGCTGGATCTGAATACGGAAGCACATGTTATAGAGAAATCTGCACGTGTGTTCGCAGGTCTTGAATCGTTAAAAGCATTGGCTTTGGCCGCGGAGGCAGGTGCAATACCAGACGGAAGAGGATTTGTATTACCTGCACCCAAACCATTGATGGCAGCCAATCTCCTTTTTCCGAAACTTTATCCTGAGATGATTGAAATTTTGCAACTCTTGGGTTCGAGCGGGGTGATTATGATCCCTCAGGAAGAAGAGTTTCAATCCGATGTCGCTCCGTCACTGAATATATATCTGAAAGGGAACGATATGGCTTCTCACGAACGCAACGCTCTGTTTCGCCTGGTCTGGGAGCTTGGGGCTGGATCATTCGGGGGCAGACAGACCCAATTCGAACGATTCTTTTTTGGCAATGTCCTTACGGTGTCCAATCGATTGTTCTCCGTCTACAACAAAGATCAGACGAATCGTCAGCTCGTTCGTGATTTTCTATTCAACACCAGCAAATAAGAGAACCAATGAATCATTTTTATACCAGATGGTCATAGACCGTCATCAGTTCAGAGGCTGGTCTGCTTGCATCCATATCCCGCGATGCAGGCTGGTCTCCGTAACCGATATGGAATACCCCCAGCACCTTCTCTTCACTTGTCAAACCCATCAAATTCATAAACACAGGATGTTGTTGATAATCATTGATCTTCCAGACCGCATTCAAACCCTGTTCCGCAGCCAGAATACTAAAACGTTTGCTCCAGGCTTTGGCCGGCAGAAGATCATCCTCACGGGCATTTCTAGGCGCCACGACAACCAGATGGGTAGGGATTGCTTCCGTGTATTGATATGTAGCCCAATCGCCGTAGCGATCAGCCAGATGGGGTGGATAGCTCTGTCTGACCGCTTCCAGATATAGCTGTCGCCCTTCGCCTGCAAACAACATAAACCTCCAGGGTTCTGAACTCATCACATATAATGAAGGATCTGCTTCATCAAGCAACTTTCGTATAACCGACTGGGGTACTGGCAACGGACTGAATTCGCAAGTTCCTGCACGTCTCTTGCCGCTGCTTATATCTTGACTTAGACCGGTAGACATGGCAACTTCCCCTCCTCTATCTGCATGATATATCTATCCTTCAACCGCCTTCACATCAACCATGTTTTCTTCGGTTCAACAGCTTCCGTTCTCCAGCGATCTACCTCTTCGTGGATACGAGCTTTATCACGCGTCGTAAACTGTTCTGATTCCACCACTTCTGCTTGCGGCATGCTGTCACGTATCAAGCGAATGTAGTCCATGGAACGTATCAGAGACTGGCGTCCAGGGATGTACCTGATTTTGCGTCCTTCCAACAAGCAGTATATCTCGATCATACCCGGTAATTTTCCGAAGGCTTCCCAGCAGAATGCACTGACCATATGCTGAAACGCCTCAACTACGTTTGGATCATGGACAACCATATATTTCTGAATAAGCAGCGAATCCCAGCCTTCTGGCTGCCAGGCCGCCTGAAATATCATCGATAAATGCATGGATAATGAAGGTAACTCCGTTCTCCACTGTTCAAAAAGAATGGCTGGATGCTTCAAATCATCGTTCATTGCAATGGCGAGTGACAATTCATCCGTAATCTTGTTCTTCACATCCCAGTAATGGAGAACAGATTCGAAACCATCCGTCTTTCTGGGCCACCACTTCTCAAGTAAATACTGTACAGGTACCTCTTTGCGAACATCGGGGTCGAGACTGTAAAAGGCATTAACCGCATGGCTCACCGCATATTGTACACGGTGCCTCCATTGCAGTGGAAGACGCTGCTCAGACACTGGTTCAGGGCGGATGAATCGGTGTGGGCTGCGCAGCATTTCTTCCAATCTGTAATCTTCAAGCAGACGTTCAGGAAGGTCATTCCTTCCGACTGGCATCGCTGCCTGAACATTATGTCTTAACATGATCTTTAGGATACCTGTAATCCGGCAGCAGCGAAGCGTTTGCCAAAGTCACGGCATGTTTCTTTCTCCTGCTCAAGCGGACTGTATTCAATTTTCAACATCTCTGGAGATACCTCCGCCCCACGCTCTTGCAGCTTGGCAGCCGCGAGATCAACTGCACCGCAGAACTGCTCATACGAGGTGTCACCACTTCCAAACACCGCAGCTCTCTTACCGCTCAAGTCTAGTTCATCCAGCTCCTCATAGAAATCAAGGAATTCATCTGGCAACTCCCCGTCTCCCCAGGTGTACACACCGATCATGAATCCGTCATAGTCCAATACATCAGATGCATTACAATCCGTTACGGATTTCAGGTCAGCCTCGTGGCCTCCCTGTGTAATTCCTTCCACGATCAGTTCTGCAATTTCTTCTGTATTTCCTGTCATGCTCGCATAAGCCACTAACAATTTAGCCATCTATTTTTCCCTCACTTTAATTTGATCATGTTATATTCTCTCTATGAAGAAAGAATGAATTTTGGATTAACAAAATCATATGTGATAATGATTATCATTGTCAAATTAAATTTTTGGTTATCTTTGTTTTTCAGTATATGGCGCACCTCGGATTTCAACACAGCTAAAATACTTCATCCTTTAAGGTCAGATGTAATAGCTTCCTTCAATGATCCCGTCCCCCAACTGGCGTACAAGCCCTTTTTTGTTGTACAATAGTATCCAAATGACTTTTGAAGGATGGATAAATCATTATGTACGTAGCTAAGAATTGGAAGGACTATGAAGTAATCGATACAGGAGGCGGCGAGAAACTGGAGCGTTGGGGAGATGTGATTTTACGCAGACCCGATCCACAGATTATTTGGCCCCTTGAGCAAGAAACCAATGAATGGCGTCAGGTGCATGGTCACTATCATCGCAGCTCTTCCGGTGGCGGTAACTGGGATATGAAAAAGCCCATTCCCGAGCGCTGGACGATCGGTTACGAAAACCTGAAGTTCCATATTAAACCTACCAGCTTTAAGCACACTGGCCTGTTCCCTGAACAAGCTGCCAACTGGAGCTGGATGATGGATAAAATCTCTAATGCAGGACGCCCTATTTCTGTCTTGAACCTGTTTGCCTATACAGGCGGAGCAACGGTAGCCGCAGCTTACGCAGGCGCTTCTGTTGTGCATGTGGATGCTGCTAAAGGCATGGTTCAATGGGCCAAGGAAAATGTTCAATTATCCGGACTGGCTGATCGCCCTGTTCGTTTTATTACAGATGATGTTTTCAAATTCGTACAACGGGAACAACGTCGCGGAAATCGTTACGACGCCATTATTATGGACCCTCCTTCTTATGGCCGTGGCCCTAATGGAGAGACATGGAAACTGGAAGAGAACCTATATCCTTTCTTGAAGTCATGTATGACGATCTTGTCGGATAATCCATTATTCATGCTGGTTAACTCCTACACTACAGGCATTTCCTCTACGGTTCTGCGCAACATGTTGACCATGACCATGTCTGCTCAGTACGGTGGTGACATTACTGCAGGTGAAATTGGTCTGCCAATCACACGCAGTGGTCTGGATCTGCCTTGTGGTATTCTGGGCCGTTGGGAGTCTTAATCATGTCAGAACATCGGCATGATCACGATGCAATTCCGATTCTGTTCGAAGACAACCATCTGTTAGGTATTACGAAGCCGGTCAATGTACCTACCCAGGAAGATGCATCAGGTGATCCGGATTTGCTTACATTGCTGAAGCAGGATCTGAAAGAACGATACAACAAACCTGGCAATGTTTATCTCGGGTTAGTACACCGACTTGATCGTCCTGTTGGAGGGGCAATGATTTTTGCCAAGACTTCCAAAGCAGCTTCGAGATTGTCCGAGACTGTGCGGGGACGCCATTTCCGTAAAATATATGCGGCTGTTGTACACGGCAAGTTGCCTGCACAGCAGGGGACGTTAAAACACACGCTGCTGAAAGATGCACGCACAAATACCGTTACTGTTGTGCCTAAAGGCACGGCTGGCGGTAAGGATGCCGTTCTGGATTATCAGGTCATTGGGGAGACAGACCGATATAGCCTCGTTCATATCGAACTGCACACCGGCAGATCTCATCAGATTCGGGTGCAAATGAAAGAAATTGGCTGCCCTCTGTACGGGGATCAGAAGTACGGTGCAAGCGTGAATAAACCCGGGCAACAGATCGCTCTCTGGTCTGCGATTGCAGCTTTTCCTCATCCAGTTACCAAGGAAGAAGTTATTCTGCAATCTTTGCCTGCAAGAGAATTCCCCTGGGCAGAATGGCCAGCTGCTGTGTACCAAAAAGCTTTTGGACAACCTCTATAAATACGTGTTCAAAAAGACTGGTTTTCAGTAACGAGAAGATGGGATCACAAGCATTTTTATCGAACAACCTCTATAAATGCACAGGATCAGGTTAGATCTGTCCATATCACGTGTCGTTCAGATTCTGTATCTGAACGACACGTTTTTTCATATTTTCAGCTATATACCTAAGACAGAAAGGAGACATCATGATGACCCCGTTTACCAAACAAGTCGTTGCGATCATCGCGGCGATTCCCGAAGGTAAAGTGATGACGTACGGTCAGATTGCAGCCCATGCCGGAAGTCCAAGAGCCGCGAGACAAGTCGTACGTATTCTGCACTCGATGAGCCGCAAGGAACGTCTGCCCTGGCACCGTGTCGTCAACGCAAAAGGCGAAATCTCCATACCGGACGAACACTCGCGCATGATGCAGGAAACAGAACTGATTAGCGAAGGTGTGGAGTTTCAACTGAACGGAACCATTAACCTCAAACAGTTCGGTCATGAGCCGGATCCTGTATTTCTTCTCGATCCAACGATCCAGCCCAAATAATAAGATTACTCTCCTCATATTGCGCACACCAAAAAAAAGAGAACTCAGGCAGTTAGGGTTACCCCATTTCAACTGCTAGAGTTCTCTTTTTGGTTTTTATCTGATATTCGTTATGCTGTAGCCGTCGCTTTTTCCTGTTCTACAGTAACAGGTTCAACAGCTGGTTTTGTTTTCCGAATAAAGAACGCCATGATCAAAGCAACCACGGTCATTCCCGTTGCAACGATAAATGCATAGTTTACACCGTAAATCGTTGCATCTGCTGTAGCAGCTAACATCGCTGTCTTATTATTAGGATCAACTTGGCCAGCAGCCACTGCATCCGCCAGATGTGTTTTGAGCTTGCTACTCATGATGGTAACGAGAATCGCTGTACCGATCGCACCGGCAACTGTACGCAATGTGTTGGACATCGCGGTACCATGCGCGTTCAGACGCTGAGGCAGTTGATTCAGACCTGCTGTTTGGATCGGCATCATCAGCATCGACATACCGAACATACGAGCCGTATATATAAACATCATGTAGCCGTACGTAGTATCGATTGCCAGGCGACTAAGTCCCCAAGTAGTAATTGCCGTAATGGCAAGACCTGCAACCGAAAGCCAGCGTGCGCCCACTTTATCAAATATGCGACCTGTAATTGGAGACATAATCCCCATTAATATCGCACCAGGCATCATCAGAAGTCCTGATTCAATTGGTGAGAATCCACGAATGTTTTGCAAGAAAATAGGGAGCAGGATCATACCTGCAAACATCGCCATTGTCACGAGCATATTGATAATCGTTGTTAATGTATACATGTTGTATTTGAAAATACGGAACTCAAGGAGCGGATGATCTGTTGTCAGTTGACGAATAACGAACAGAATCAGGGATATCGCACCTACGACGAGACATCCAATGACAATTGCACTGCCCCATCCATCGGTACCCGCATCACTAAATCCGTAGAGCAAACTACCAAAACCAAGTGTAGATAAAATAACGCCTGGATAATCCAGTTTAGGTCTGGACTGACGTGTTACGTTTTTGACAAAAGCAATACCAATTGCTGTTGCAATAATAGAAAATGGCAAGATGATGTAGAACAACAATCTCCAGGAATAATGCTCAACCACATAACCTGAAAGTGTAGGCCCAATCGCAGGAGCCAGAATCATCGCGATCCCCATGGTTCCCATGGCCTGACCACGTTTCTCAATCGGGAAGATGGTCAGGAATACAACGGTCATGAGAGGCATCAGGATACCTGCACCTGCCGCTTGAATGACACGACCTACCATCAGAATGGTGAAGGTTGGACTAAGACCACAGACTAATGTACCTATGGTAAATAGAGTCATGGCTGTAATAAAAATTTGACGCGTTGAGAATTTGGCAATCAGATATGCCGTAACCGGAATCAGTACACCGTTGACGAGCATATAACCCGTAGTTAACCATTGGGCTTTGTTTGCATTGATCGCGAGGTCTTCCATGATTTTAGGAAGCGCTACGTTCATCAGGGTTTGGTTCAGGAATGCCACAAAGGCACCAATTAACAATGCCGCTACAATCGGGCCTTTCTTGATGTTGTCCATCGCTGAGGATGGAGCTGCAGCAGTAGTCGTACTCATATGTTGTTCATCTCTCTTCCTTCTAACTTTTCAATCATTTGACTATGAATTCTAAGTAGGTGCTCAAGGTCTTCCTTCGATATATCCAGAATGGGTGACACTCTTTCCATCCACAAATGGTGCGTTTCCTGTTGGGCCTGTTCCCCTTTGTCCGTAATCTGAAGCTTAACGGATCGGCGGTCAGCATCCGAACGTGTGCGAACGATATACTCGCCTTTGACCAGTCGCTCCACAACAGCGCTCATGGAACTGCTGCCCATATGGCATAGCTCAGCCACTTCATTGATGCCAATGGAAGGACGCTCCCTCAGGATGGATAACACCATAAACTGGATCGAAGTCAGCTCGATCTCCTTGTTTTCATTCCAAAATGCTCGAAAAAGCATTTGATTCACTTGGCGGAACGAATTAATAATATAGAATACTTCATACGTATCAGTCATTGTTTCACCCTTTTACTTTTGGAATATAATATTTCGTACACGAAATATCAGGGGAACAATTATTTATTATAACAAAAATATTTACATAGTCAACTCTTTACATATGAATTCACAAAAATAATATCAGGACATACTAACTGTGTTACATCCATGTCTTTACTCAACTAACCTGGACACAGTGTGTATCATATGTAATTTGTAAATAAAATAACCATAGGGTTCCTGCATGAAACGAGCAGGCACTCCTATGGTTATTCAGAAGAATCAGCATGGTATTATACCGAAGTAGATAAGGCAGGCTCTTTGGTCTTCGGTGTTGTCATTTTGCCTAACAGATATACCAGCAATTGTTGATTGTGCATCGAAATGTTACTGAGAACAGAGTTCATGAATTCATTACGGATGGTGATTCCCCGCTCTGTCTCCATTCTTCCTTTCTCTGACAGAGATACCCACACAATGCGTCGATCCTGATTATCCCGATTCCTGCGAATCAGATCATTCTTCTCCATCCGATCAAGCAGCATGGTTACAGCAGCTGGCGTAGTCGCCAGATAAGGTATCAGATCCGAAGGTTTCATCTTCTGATGATCTTCAAGTACCTCCAGAACAGCCAGCTGAGCCTCCGTTAATGAGGGTGCCAGCTCTTGATCCATATGCAATTTATAATCTTTGGTTAACCTGGACCAGCACTTGGCAAAATCGGAATTATACATCTTCCATCGCTCCTCTCTGCAACCGGTTATCACTTCACCTGCTTAAGTTTTCGCGCTCCAAAGCCGCATTCCTGCTGCCTTTTTTCAATTTCCTAGCGATCGACCGTAATCGACGAAGGTTGTTAAACTTCGCATGAATGACCTCTTCTAATCCGCCTTCGAACAACAAAAAAAGACTCCTCGCATGACAGGATTAGCTGTTCTGCGAAAAGTCTCGTTTGTTTGTTTTTATGAAGATGATGCTGGTTGATTCTCATTGAAGTCCCTCAGAAGTTCAACGATCTCGTCCTGTTTATCCACAGGAACGATCAGTTTGCCAATATGTTTGCGCTCAGTAATCGGAACACCTTCCGAAGAGATCGGATGCACTTGGCCTTCCTTGGTCATTACAGTGATCTTACGTTGCTCTTTGCAATAAAACGCTCCAACAATACAGCTGCCATTCGGTTTCACACGTTTGCCTTCCTTGAACTCGAATGTGGCAAGCCCCTTGCCTCCACGGCTCTGGATAGCATAATCCAGGAGTAATGAACGTTTACCATATCCCAAATCGGACAACACGGCAACTTCACCTTCATCTCCTTCTACCCATAGGGCAGATACAACTTCATCTGTATCTCTTAACTGAATACCACGAACACCACCGGATACACGTCCCATTGGATTAACCTCATCCTCTCGGAAACGAATCGCCATGGCTTCTTTTGTAATCAACATAATATCTTGACCACCTGTACTTAGATGTACAGATAACACTTCATCGTCCTTGCCCACTTTACAAGCCGCAACTGCACCGGAACGCTTGGTAACGTAATCCTTCAGTTCCGTTCGTTTCACCTGTCCTCTTCGCGTAACGAAAACCAGACTGTGGTTTGGCTCTTCAAAGGATTTCACAGCAAGCACACTTGCAATACGGTCATCTTTCGCAAGGGGAATGACATTCACAATGGCTGTGCCTGGATCTTTCCACTTGAATTCAGGTACCTGGTGAACAGGTAACAGGAAGTACTGCCCTTTCCTCGTAAAGACAAGCAAGTTCTCAAGCGTATTTACTTCCAGAACCTGAGCGATATAATCGCCATCTTTTACTCCACTTCCGCTCCGTTCACCACCTGAACGTGTAAAGGACTGCATGCCTGTACGTTTCACGTATCCCTCTTTGGATAACGTAACAAATACATCTTCCGCATTGACAAGCACTTCGAGATTAACCTTGAGTTCTTCCACTTCACCCTGGATCGCGGAACGACGGTCTATGCCGTATTTCTCACGAATCTCCATCAATTCTTTGCGGATGACTCCGATGAGCTTGCGGTCACTATCCAGAATAGATTGTAGTTGTGCAATCTTCTTCATCAGTTCACCGAGTTCCTTCTCCAGAGAATTGATCTCCAGATTAGTCAAACGGTACAATTGCAAAGTAAGGATGGAATCCGCTTGGCGTTCCGTGAATCCAAACATCCACATCAGGTTATTTTGAGCATCTTGACGGTTCTTAGACGCTTTGATGGCCGCAATGACCTCATCAAGGATGTTAAGTGCTTTTACCAAGCCCTCGAGCACATGCGCACGGTCTTGCGCCTTCTCCAGCTCAAACCGGGTACGGAATGTTACAACTTCCCGCTGATGGGCAATGTAAGCCTCGAGGATCGATTTCAATCCTAATTGGTGAGGTGCTTTATTCACAATCGCCACCATATTGAAATTATAGGTGACCTGCAGGTCGGTTTTCTTCAGCAAATAAGCCAAAATACCTTGTGCGTCCGCTTCTTTTTTCAGCTCAACCACGATTCGCAGACCTTCACGTCCACTCTCATCACGCACTTCGGCAATACCTTCAACCTTCTTCTCAAGTCGGATGTTCTCCATCGCTGTAACCAGACGAGACTTCACGACCTGATAAGGGATTTCGGTAATGACGATTTGCTGTTTGCCACCGCGCATGTTTTCAATCTCGGTTTTGGACCGGATATAGATCCGTCCTTTACCTGTGCGATAGGCATCCAGAATGCCGTCACCGCCCATTATCAATCCGCCTGTTGGAAAGTCAGGACCCTTCATAAACATCATGATCTCGTCCAGCTCAATCGATGGTTTCTCCATCACAGCGATGGAAGCATCAATGACCTCACGCAGATTATGTGTAGGAATCTCGGTTGCAAAGCCCGAGGAAATACCGCTGACGCCATTAACCAGCAAGTTCGGATAACGGGATGGCAATACAACCGGTTCTTTGGCCGTATTATCAAAATTATCCTTAAACAGCACCGTCCGTTTCTCGATATCGCGAAGCATCTCCATTGCGATGGGCGACAAACGGGCCTCCGTATACCGCATCGCCGCTGCCGGGTCATCATCCTGTGATCCCCAGTTACCATGACCGTCCACGAGCATATGGCCCATTTTCCAAGGCTGAGCCATCCGCACCATACCCTCATAGATGGAGGAGTCACCATGTGGATGATAATTACCCATTACGTCCCCAACGGTTTTGGCAGACTTGCGGTAAGTCTTGTCAGGCGTATTACCTGAATCGTACATGGCGTACAGAATACGCCGTTGTACTGGCTTCAACCCATCCCGGACATCCGGAATGGCTCGATCCTGAATAATATATTTGGAGTAGCGACCGAAACGGTCCCCAACGACCTCTTCGAGAAAGGCCGGCATAAATTGTTCTGATGGACTCATTCCAAGCACCTTCTATTCTTCGTACTCTGTAAAGTCGACGTTCTCTACAATCCAGCGTTTCCGCGGATCAACCTTATCACCCATGAGCGTAGATACACGACGTTCTGCTTTTGCTGCATCAACAATCTGTACCTTCAGCATCGCACGAGTTTCCGGATTCATTGTTGTCTCCCACAGTTGATCCGGATTCATCTCACCAAGACCTTTATACCGTTGAAGCTCAACATTATTACCAAATTCCTTCATATAATTCGCCAGTTCTTCATCCGTCCATGCATATCGAACAGTCGCGAGCTTACCAGACTTACGAGTAAGTTTGTACAATGGCGGCTGAGCAATATATACTTTGCCTGCATCAATTAAAGGCTTCATATAACGATAAAAGAAGGTCAACAACAGCACCTGAATATGTGCGCCGTCCGTATCCGCATCGGTCATAATGATAATTTTGGAATAATTGCTGTCTTCAACTGCAAATTCGGTTCCTATGCCCGCACCGATCGCTGCTGTAATCGCACGATATTCTTCATTTTTGAGAATGTCGGCCAGCTTTGATTTTTCCGGATTGAGCGGTTTTCCCTTGAGGGGCAAAATAGCCTGAATCTTCGAGTCGCGTCCCTGTTTGGCAGAACCACCTGCGGAATCCCCTTCGACAATAAATAACTCATTGCGGGTAAAATCCTTTGATTGCGCCGGCGTCAGTTTGCCGTTCAGGTTGGAACTTTCACTGCGTTTCTTGCCTGTGCGCATATCATCACGTGCTTTGCGAGCTGCTTCTCTGGCTCTGGAGGCTTGAACCGCTTTGCGAATTAACGTTTGCGCTACCTGCGGGTTTTCTTCCAGGAACCTTTGAATATTCTCGGACACGACCGAATCCACTGCACTTCGAGCGGAAGCGCTGCCGAGCTGATCCTTTGTCTGACCTACGAACTCAACCTCTGACATTTTGACACTGATGACGGCCATCATACCTTCACGCAGGTCATTACCTTCGAGGTTTTTGTCTTTTTCCTTAATCATGCTGGTACGCCGTGCGTAATCATTCATTACACGGGTATACGCAGCCCTGAATCCGGTCTCATGAGTACCGCCACCCCGAGTAGGTATCGAGTTCACGAACGAAGCCAGTGTTTCCGTATAACCCGCGTTATACTGGATTGCCACTTCGACTTCAATGTCATCCTTCTCCGCATAGAAGTGAATAACATCATGCAGCACATCTTTATTTTCGTTAAGAAAAGCAACAAATTGGCTTGCTCCGCCTTCATACATGTATTCATCCTGATTGCCGGAACGTTCGTCCTTGAGCACAATTCTCAGACCTGAATTCAGAAAAGCAATCTCCTGAAGGCGTTCTGCCAATGTATCATAATTAAATTGAATGCCGTTCTGGAACACCCGAATATCCGGTTTAAATGTAACTTTTGTACCTGTCCGATTGGTATTGCCCAACACTTCGAGACCGGAGACCGGTTCACCGACATGTTCAATCCCTTTTTTGTCCTTCCAATACTCGAATCGCTGACGATGAATCTTGCCATCACGGAAAATCTCGACTTCAAGCCACTCGGACAATGCGTTTGTAACTGACGCACCTACACCGTGCAAACCGCCTGATTTTTTGTATCCTGATCCACCAAACTTTCCGCCTGCGTGCAAAATCGTAAACACGACCTGGGGAGTAGGAATCCCTGTTTTATGTATACCTGTCGGAATTCCCCTTCCGTTATCCTGAACCGTAATAGAACCGTCCTTATGCAGCGTGATATCGATTTTGGAGCAGAATTTGGCGAGATGTTCGTCGACAGCGTTGTCGACAATTTCCCATACCAAATGATGTAGACCCGAAGTGCTGGTGCTGCCGATGTACATCCCCGGCCGTTTCCGTACCGCTACCAACCCTTCAAGTACTTGAATGTCGTCCGCGTCGTAGCCTGAAGACCCCTGTCCTCCGCCTGTCGAACCTGCCGACATATCGATTTGCTCGACCATTCATGCTCCCCCTTCTTAACTTGCAACTAAAAAAATGCCTAAAATGCAAACAGATGTTTTCTTATCCTTGTCCATTTTAATTCAAGATATCCCGTTTCGTAAAGACAAGGAATGACACAATGAGTGAAGCAATGCCCCAAACACTAAGCACAATAAGGGAAAAACCTAAATTCATACCCTCGATTGGAGGTAACCCGCCAGACAAATAATTCGGAAGTTCGAGGTTAACCATGAACAAATACTTCGCGGTCTGCCAGGACGCTGCCATACTGGTCAAGATTGTTCCTGCAATCAAAGCGGCCATCATGATAACGATACTTGCAGCAGTACTGCGCACAAGCACGGATACCATAAATGCAAGCATAGCCACAATTACACTCACAAACCAGATCAGTCCTGCCTGCATTAGCATATACAGCCACTGGTCTACAGCATGCACTGCCGACATATCGACATCTGTTCCCACAACTTTGAATCCTGTGAAGATTGGCAGGTTGAAGCCTTTATAACCAAAGACCGCACCCGATATGACATAACATATAATGTAGGCTGATACCACTATGATCGAAACAAACATAATCAGCGTAATTAATTTACTCAGAAGCACTTTCCAGCGTCTGACAGGACGCGTTAAAAGCATTTTAATCGTACCTGTCGTACGTTCACCAGAAACAAGATCTGAAGCAATAGCCATGATTAACAGTGGAATAAACAATCCAACTGCGTTGTTCATGAACTCCCGCGTAAAGGTAACACCACCCGGTTCTTTGGGATTGATGTCATTTTCAAGATAATACTGCATCTGCTGGATATATACTGTTCTATATTTTTTGTACTCTTCAGGTACCCGATCACTGCCGAGCGAGTTCTGATTGTCTGTGATGGCCTGTTGAAGTTCAAGACGCCAATCGCCGCCAAACTTGTCACGATTATTCTCCGCAGATTTCATCTGGGCATACGTAAACATCGGTACGAGGACCGCAAGTACAATAAATATAATATAAAGCCGTTTTTTCTTCACCATCTTAATCGTTTCATTGCGGATCAGAGGCATGATATTACTCAATGGATTCACCTTCTGTCATTTTTAAGAATAGTTGTTCGAGCGTAGGCTGAATCCGCTGTACCCCTTCAACCTGAATACCTGCTTGAACCATCTGCTGCACCAGATCAGGAATTCGATCTTCATGCATCTCGGCAACCACGGCGTTGGGACCAAGGCCCGCAACAATGGTATCATCCATCACATCCGCAGGTCGACCTACCAGAGCAATGCCTGCATCCTGCAACATTTTTTTGCCTTGCTCCAGTGGTGAAACATGCCATATAGCCAACTTCGAATGATCTTCAATCAGTTCGCTTACACCTCCAACAGCAAGCACACGTCCAGCACTGATAATGGCTACTCTGTCACAGAGAAGCTGGATCTCACTTAACAAGTGACTGCTGACAAATACAGCCATACCTTCGCTGGCAAGTTGCTTAATAAAGACACGAAGTTCCTTAATGCCTTTTGGATCAAGACCATTTGTCGGTTCATCCAGAATAAGCAGACGCGGTCGCCCAAGCAGCGCTTGTGCAATACCGAGCCGTTGACGCATACCCAATGAGTACGTTCTGACTTTATCGTGAATCCGCTGATCCAGACGCACAATATCTACAACTTCCTGAATTCGTTCATTGTCCACACCTGGTTGCATGCGGGCAAAATGCTCCAGGTTCTCCCATCCTGTCAGATATGTATATACCTCCGGATTTTCAACAATGGAGCCTACATACTTCAAAGCACGCTCAGGGTCCCGATTCACATCATAACCACAGACTTTAATTTTCCCTTCTGTCGGTTTGATCAGATCCACCAGCATCCGTATCGTTGTTGTTTTGCCGGCACCGTTGGGACCGAGAAATCCAAAGATTTCACCAGGTTTTACGTCAAATGTAACGTCCTTAATGATCCACTTGCGTCCGATCCGCTTCTTCAGATGCTGTACAGACAAAACGGAATCATACTGCTGCTCTGCCATTTAATTTCCGCTCCCTTCTGCCGGTGTATCTGCCTGGAATTCCTGTGCAATCCGAACTGCAATTTGCTCATAACCTTGTCCGTTGGGATGGAAATGATCTGAAGAGAGATACTCCCCCAGATGATTTTCAAATAAATCGAATGTAGGGACCAGTGTCATCTTGTCCTCATTGTTCAAAATAGCCAGTGCAGCATCGTTCCATGCTGCAACCACTGCATTACCCGGCTTCTCCAGTTCCTTCACATCGCCAAATGGATTGTACAACCCTATGTACGCAATCTGTGCATCAGGATTAATTTCTTTGACTTTCTTCAATATCTCTTGAAGGCGCTTCGACGTTTCTGGTAAAGCCGCTGCCAGCTGCTCTGCTGTTGGCGGATCTTCCCCCTGTAGAACTTGTCCTCCCTGAAACAAATCATTTGCGCCAATCGAGAGCAAAATAAAATTGGACTGCTGCAGGACGTAACGCACACCTTGCTCATCAAGTTTTGTCATTAAAGCATCTGTTCTCAAACCGTTTACACCCAGATTATTAAGAACCTGAACGTCATATCCTTTATCTTTAAGCAGGTTTCCTGCACGTCTCACAAAACCGAGTCCTTCATCATCCCCCGTGCCTCTTGCCAAGGAATCGCCGATGACGGCCATCCGAATCTTGCCATCTTCCACGACAGCCGGTTCCCCCTCGATATCCTTAGATGGAGCAGTTGCCTCCTGGCCTGTAGTTAATGCGGAATCTCCCTCGGGGAAAATCACGTCTTTTATGGCGTATCCAAATCCAAATAACAACAACAAAGTTGCCAAGATGGAAACTGTACTGACAGTTCTCCAGATCCATGGTGCTGAATCAAGGCTTTTTTTCTTTTTCATCATCACATCTCCGCTCATGTACACCAGTCCGGGTGCTTTATAATTTATAATGACTTTACATTAAGGCGTGTCTGAAAATCCGCTTCCTTCGGAGTTTTCAGACACGCCTTAATGATGCTATTCCTAAATAACATAAATGTTCTGTCGTTAATTTGCAAATTTTGGCGCTATATTCGCAAAATTCATTTTCCTTATGTCATTTTACGGAAAAAAGGTTATACCATACACAGATTTGAACTGTGTGCTGGCATAACCTTGTGGAAAAGAAATTCATATTTTCTTCATTATAAACCGATTACTTACCGATAAACTCTTGTGCCCAGTATCCGTTGTAGAAACCTACACCGATATGCGTAAAGTTTTTGCTCAAGATATTAGCGCGGTGACCTTCACTATTCATCCAAGCTGTAACAACTTCCTGTGGTGTTTTTTGTCCTTTGGCAATGTTCTCACCTGCATAGCTGTAAGTTACTCCGAATTGTTTCATCATATCAAACGGAGAACCATACGTAGGTGACTGGTGATCAAAATAGTTATTGTTACTCATATCTTTTACTTTAGCAACAGCTACTTTGTCCAGAAGTGCATCTGAAGACAGAGCGTTCAGACCTGCTTTAGCACGCTCAGCGTTCACAAGTTTTACAACTTGAGTAGCAAAGTCGGATTGTGTGCTTTCGCTACCATTATTACTTGTATTGTTACCTGTGTTACCCGTGTTTGAAGGATCTTTAGCCGGTGTAGTTGCCGGTTTTTCTTCTTGAGCTGGTTGTGCTGGTTGTGCTGGCTTAGTCGTTTGATCAGGCTTAGTTGTAGGCTCAGCAGGTTTTGTTGTTGGTTGAGTTGGTTTTGTTGTCGGCTCAGCAGGTTTCGTCGTTTGATCAGGCTGCGTAGCAGGCTTCTCTACAATTTGCCCCTCGGATACGGTGTATCCATTTTGTTTGAGCCATTTCTCAATATAAGCTTTCAAGCTGTCTGTACTTGTAATTTTGTACGTTGTGACAGTCTTATATGTTGAATCTGCAGCAGACGCGGAAGCAGGAAGCATTACCCCTACGGCCAGTACGGCTGTCAGACTACCTGTTACGACAGTTTTCATCCATTTCTTTTTCAAATTCATTCATCTCCTTAAGATTAGTTATTACAACTTTGTAATTAATACTCTAGCAGTATATCAATTCAACAGGAGATTGTGAACCTATAAAATATGGAAAAGTAACTTTTTTGTCATTTTTTAGCCATAAAAAAAAGACATTCGAACTAAAAATGCTAGTCGAATGTCGCTTCACCATCTATTTATCATTCACCACACCAGAATGTGCAGATCAGGATATCATGAGAATTTCCATGCAATAGAAGAAACTTTATTTATACTATAGAAGAACTTTACTGAACCGATAGCCTCTCTTCTGAAAACCAATGTGCTCATAAAAAGAGTACGTTGTTGAAGTCACTTCACGGTTTGCACCCGTGACAAACAGTTGTTTACCACCTTGCTGTCTGCCCCAATCTTCGGCACGAGCCATCAGACGACGGCCAATCCCACCACCACGATGTTCTTGACCTACAATCAGGGAAGTAATCTGTGCGGCAGGTTCTGGATAGGCATGACTTTGCACACATTGCAAGCCAATCACACCAATAATTTGTTCATCCACTTCGGCAACAAGCATGCATGCGTTTGGATTGGTTTCCAAACATTCAATACGTTCTTTCATGACATTGGTTGTTGTCGGATAGCTGACCTCTCGCATCAGTCCCGTTACCGCTTCAGCATCTCGTAGCTCACACTCTCGGATCATCAGTACAGGGGCCTCAACATTATTGGACATGATTTACCTCCACTTTCAGCATATTAGCGGCTTGCACCGCTGTTTTACGAGCTTCTTCCACATCTTGGCCAGCACTTAAGGCTACAGCCATTCGGCGTCCTACTTTGGTCTCAGGTTTGCCAAATACACGAATCTGAGTACGAGGAAGAGCCAGTGCTTCTTCTATCCCGCCTACAGTAAAGTCAGATGTTTCATCATTAGCCTTCAGCGTTGCTGAAGCTCCCGGTGTCAACAGATGTACACCTGTGACCGGAAAACCAAGAATTGCACGTACATGCAGCGCAAACTCGGAACTGTCTTGCGTCACCATTGTAACCATTCCTGTGTCATGTGGACGAGGAGATACCTCGCTGAACACAACACCATCTGGAGTCAGGAATAATTCCACTCCAAACAGTCCATAACCGCCAAGTTCATCCGTGACGGATTTGGCAATATGACAAGCCTGCTCCCATTGTTCAGGAGTCATTGCATGAGGTTGCCAGGATTCGACATAATCCCCATCCTTCTGAATGTGGCCGATCGGAGGACAGAATACGGTGCCTGATACAGACCTAACGGTAAGTAATGTAATCTCACTGTCAAATTGCACAAAGCTCTCCACGATAACACGAACGGATTTGCCACGAGCCCCCGAAAGAGCAATGTTCCAGCAATCCTCCACGTCGCCCGGTGTTCGGCATACACTCTGCCCTTTGCCGGATGAACTCATTAATGGTTTAATGACACAAGGTGTGCCAAGCTCACGTACGGCTTCCTGAAGTTGTTCCAGGTTGTCCGCAAAAAGGTAGTCAGCTGTCGGAAGTTTCAATTGTTCGGCTGCAAGCCGACGGATGCCTTCGCGATCCATCGTTAGACGTGCAGCTCGGGCAGTAGGTACTACACAAAATCCCTCTTCCTCAAGCTCCAGTAAAGCTTCTGTTGCAATAGCTTCAATCTCAGGTACGATGTAATGAGGTTTTTCTTTACGGATCAATTGTTTCAAAGCTTCGGCATCCAGCATGTCGATGCAGTAAGACCGGTGCGCGACCTGCATTGCAGGTGCGTTCTCGTAACGATCAACAGCGATCGTCTCTACTCCCAGTCGTTGGGCCTCAATAACGACCTCTTTTCCCAATTCTCCACTGCCTAGTAGCAGCATTTTTTTGGCTTGAGCCGTAAAAGGAGCACCCCACATGTTCTTTCCAATCCTCCCAAAGAGAAATCTTCTATATCTGTCTCTCTATTTTCGGGGTTTTGGTTAAAGATTGCAAGAGTACTCCCTATTTTTCTTGTGAATTTTACAAGATTTTTTGTGTTTTTTCGATCAAATTTTACAATTACCGCTCACAGATTCGATACTCCTTCCATTCCTCCCAAAATTAAGGAAATGTTAAAAGAGCAGACTTCCATATTCCAACGAATCGAAATACGCAAACAAATCCCAAGTTTAAACACTTGGGATTTGTCGATTTTTTTCTCTGAAGATTTCATTATGGGAAGAAACATAAGCCATCTGGGGTGCGTCTGGCGTCATATATTGTTTCGCACTATTAACTGCCACGATCGCATCATTGAAGGCACCTGCAATGAGTCTAACTTTGCTCTCGTGGGTCGCACAGTCCCCTGCTGCAAAAACACCCGGCAGACTCGTCTGTGCATGGTGACTCATTAGAACCATTCCATCGTCCATTTCTAAGCCACAACTGGCAAGATCACTTAAATTGCTTTTATATCCATGACTAATGACGACTTCATCCACTTCTAACACCACATTGTCCTGACTTTTCATATGTGTAATCTCAACCTGCTGGATTCGCTTGCCATTATTATGAAGTTGCGTGATGCTGTATGGTGTTCTCACATCCGTTATATTGTTCATCTCACTTACATTTCGTTCCATCGCGCGGAACTCATTATTCCGGTGGATTACAACTACACTGCGAGCAAGTTGAGCAAGTTCAATTGCCCAGTCTACAGCACTGTTGCCTCCACCCGAAATGAGTACACGCTTCCCAGCGAAATGTTCTGGATTTTGCACGGTGTAATGAAGGTTCTCTTGCTCATATTCAATCGGCTCCTGAAGCTCCAGCTTCTGAATCTCTGCGATACCGCGGCCTACTGCAACAAGGATCGTGCGCGTATAATGTATCTTCCCTCCAGTGGTATACATACTCCATATTCCGTTATCCAGTCGAGTGAACCTTTCCACTTTGCAATTCAATACAACCGTTGGATTAAACGTATTGGCCTGCTGAACAAGCCACTCGATCAACTTCGAACATTTCATAGGCGGTAAACCGCCTACATCCCAAATTGTTTTTTCCGAATAGGTATGCAGAAATCCACCAAGCTGGTCTTTACCTTCGATGATTTTAACTTTCATATCACGCATCCCTGCATAAAAAGCTGCATACATGCCAGCAGGGCCGCCTCCAATGATGGTTACATCATAGATATCTTCTTCATTCATTTTAAACACACCTTGTTTATTTAGTTATGAATTCGAGATACAAGTAACATTCCCAGTTTGCTTTATTTGTTTTTTGCTTCAAAAGCAGCAACAATATCATCAATGACATATTCATCGGCAAGTGGAGACATTCCCAGATTGAACCATTCCTTGCCACCCACCATGTAGACGTGGTCCTGCTTGACTGCTTTCAGATTTTTCCATAACGATGAAGATAACATATCTTCAAATTTCTTTTTAATTTCCGGATTAGTCTCATCATCCAGCTGAACGATCAGATGATCTGCGTCGTATTCAGGCAATACTTCCAAGGATACGGACATGGCAGTTTGATCTTTCGGGAAATTAGGAAGTGGATTCATTCCCAATCGTTTGTGGACAAAGTTTCCTCGGTCAAGGTTCTCCCCATGAAGTACGATTTCTTTTTCCATCACTCTAATGTAGAGAACAGTCTCCTCACCAATCAGCTTATTCAATTTGGCAGCAGCTACCTTCTCCTTATCCACCAAATCCTGAATCACCTTTTCTGCCTGTTCTTCTTTGTCCAAAATTTTGGCCATATCCCGCAGTTCATCGCGCCAATCATCACGCTGTGGCAAAAGTACGGTAGGTGCTATCAGAGCAAGCTGATCATAGTCCTTTTTGGACCACCAGTCAGGAGCGATAATTAAATCCGGAGCTGCCTCCATCAGGGCTTCAAAGTTAGGCGTTCTTCCTATTCCCATTTTCATCGTGTTTGCAAATGGCTCTTGCAAGTAAGAAGGAAAATCCTCATGGTAGTTCTGTACAGCAATGGGTACGATGCCAAGTGAATATAAAAATTCTGGATATACAACGGACAATCCAACTATTTTTTGTGGGTTCACCGGAATTTCAACTTCTCCCATTTCCGTGTTCACTTTTTTCACCTGACTGGCCTCTGTTGTTGAAGAATTGGCGGTACCCGCTTCTTGTCCCTCGCTCGAGGATGCTTCTTTGCCTGCTGCCCCACAAGCAGAAATAACGAGCATCAACATCATTGTGCATATTACGGTTAACCATCTAAATCTCATTCTCTATGTACCCCCTATAGGTCATTAATATATGACAATGTCTAATCAATAATAATTATCATTATCATTTGATATAGGAGTAAGTATATTAAAATATGTTCAGGTATGATATTGACTATTCAGACTTTTTGCTATGGACGATCTTGCCATAACTTTAATATTTCATCCAACATAAGCTCATGGGTAAACGCGGTGTAGTCCAGCAGAACGCTCGACAAGAGGATATCCATTCTGCCCTTCTGTACCGCTAACAACGCAAGCCATTCTTCAGACTTCCGCACAGCAGACCATGTCTGCCTCGATGTCTCATCCTCACCCACAATCAGTAATATTCTTTCCACGTTGAGAACAGATAACTCCTTAATGGTCACTGTGCCCCGTTCCCAATAAGTCTCAGCTCCTTGGGGAGCTTCCATTTGCATATCAACGTAAAAAACGGAAGCAATGCTCCTTGGGCCTAACATCTGCAACGCTTCACCATGAACTTTGAGTACAACCAGCCTGTCTTTTCGTATGAAATCTGTAAGCTGATTCTTAATGATCTCTGCCTTCTCTTCATATCTTTGAAGCCACACCTCTGCAATATCCGACCTGTCCAAAAAACTTGCAACATATCTCAAATGCTCTCTCCAATCGCCTTTTTCCCACGGGAGGTCACACACAGGAGCAATGGAATGAAGCTGACTTTGCGAAGCCTCAGACTCCGTCCCCATCGTAATAATATAATCAGGCTTAACTAATTGAAGCTGTTCCAGCCAGGTGGTCTCACTCTCTGCAAGTGGCATAACTTTGTCCGTTTCATATTTACGTCTATAATAGTATGTCCACGGATGACTTGCCGGCGCGGCACATGGAATGATCTGCAAAGCAAGCAGTATACCAATGCTCAAAGAATGAAGTGCAGCAATTTTTTGTTTGCTATTACGTATAAACGCTGCTGGTGGAATGCCAGAGATTTGTTTGAATTTACGCCGGAAATACGTCTCATCCTGATAACCCACGTACGATGCCACATCCTTGAGTCGATAACTGTGATCATTTCTCATTAAGATCTGGGCTTGTTTAATTCGATATAGCGTTAAATAGTCCACTGGACTGTAACCATACCTTTTCTTGAATAAACGCATGAAATGTCGTGGGCTCATTCGCGCCACATTTGCTAATTCCTCAATGGTTAATCTCTTCGAATAATTCTGCTCCATGTAGCCTTTAACATGTTCAATTGGTGAAGCCAGATCCGTCTTTTCGGCACAGGCCACGTCGTAAAACATGGTATACAATAGTTCCTGAAAACGAATCTGACCATAGTACCTTTGCAAACCATCCTTCTTCAATGTGTGGTGGTAAATCATCTGACAGATCACGCCAACAGCAACGGGTGAAGATGAGTTGACCTCGCCGTTCACTTCATTACGTAAAAGTTGCTTCATCATTTCAAGGGCTGTTCCACCCTCCTGCTCCAGTGCGTACATGACATCAAAACTCATGTGATACACACCTCGTTCATCCAACGAATGCACATTTGCCTCAACCAGTTGCCCCGGGAAGCCTACATACAGTCCGCCCGCCTTCAATTCGATGAAACTGCCATCTATCTTTAACCACCCTTGCCCACTGGCTACAAATAATAACATGTATGTTTCAATGAAGTGTTTCCTCAGAAGCCACTCCGTCGCAGGATCACTCGTATAATTCACGTGAAGGAGCCTAAAATTCATATGATCCAGGTGATCCAAATGCTTTGAATTTATTTCGTTGTTGTCCATCTGCATTGATCTCCCTCCAGCCATGAACGATTGTATTGATTTCATTCTTCAAAAATATAACATACCACACTAACGAATAAAAAAAACACTCCGGCTATCCTCTAACCTGTCTTCAATGAATAAGATGCACTTATTATTGAAGGATCAGGCTAAAAAACACCAGAGTGTTATAAGTTCATATGTGTTCAGACGCTTAACAGGCGTCCGAAGGTTTCATCACAAAAATCTGTATTGAGCTTCTATTAATCCATTATAGACGCCTTGTTTTTGGATCAGTTGCTCATGGTTACCCTCTTCTTTAATTTCACCATGATCCAGGACGATAATGTTATCTGCATTCCGGATGGTTGAGAGACGGTGAGCGACCATAAAGGACGTTCTTCCCTGCAACAGCACCTTCAACGCTTCCTGGATTTTAAGCTCTGTCTCCGTATCAATACTGGCTGTAGCTTCATCCAGAATCAGTATGCGTGGATCAGCAAGCAGCGCACGGGCAAAGGATAACAGTTGTCGCTGTCCCATGGATAATACGTTCCCGCGTTCCTCTACTTCAGTATCATATCCGCCAGGCAGCTTCATGATGAACTCATGTGCATTGACTGCTTTGGCTGCATCCTCCACCTCTTCATTCGTTGCATCCAGTCGTCCAAATCGAATATTGTCACGAATCGTACCCGAGAAGATGAAGGTATCCTGTAATACAATGCTGATCTGGCTGCGTAAACTCTCTACTGTTACATCCCGCACATCCTGTCCGTCAATGGTGAGACGTCCGCCGGATATATCATAGAAACGACTGATCAGATTGATGATTGTACTTTTACCCGAGCCCGTATGACCAACAAGTGCAATCGATTGGCCCGCAGCCGCCGAGAAGCTGATTCCTTTCAGCGCCTGTCTGCCCTTCTCATATTCGAACACCACATTTTCGAATGCAATATCTCCTTTAATAGAAGGAAGTGGCTTGGCACCTGATTTATCCGCAATACTTGGTTTTTCATCCATGAATTCGAAGATACGCTCCGATGATGCCATTGCAACCAGCAACTGATTGTACATCTGTCCCAGACGGTTGATTGGGTCCCAGAAGTTGCCCACATAGTTGGCAAAGGCAACAAGTAATCCCACAGTCAATTGACCTTCCTGAATCAGATAAGCACCAAACCAGAAAAGGATTAATGTACCGAATCCGCCGGTAATCTCAATCAGCGGTCCAAAGCCCTGGTTCATCGCTGATGCTCTATCCCATGACTTTTTGCTGGACAGATTCATGTTGTCAAAGTATTTCATGTTCTCTTTTTCCTGGGTATAGGCCTGAGTCACTCGAATCCCCTGAATGGATTCATTCAAGTGGGAGTTAATCCGAGAGTTCTTCATGCGCACATCCTGCCAAGCCCGACGGATCAGCACCCGCAGTTTGGTCGAGATGATAAACATGATTGGCACCGTAATGATTACGGCAAGACCCAGTTTCCAGTTAATTAATAGCAAGATCACAATGATCCCGAGCAACTGTACGCAGTCGATCATGACGTTCACTGCACCATTGGTGAACAGATCCTGAAGGGAGTTAATATCATTCGTAACACGCACCAGTACGGAACCTGCCGGCCTTTTGTCAAAAAAGTTAAAGGACAGCTTCTGGATATGCTTGAACAGATCCGAGCGAAGATCATAAATAACGCGCTGTCCAATAATGTTCGTCAGTTTGATCCGGTACGTATTGGCTGCCCACTGAATCAGATACAACACAAATATGGAGCCTGCGATAAGATAAAGCATAGTCATGCTTGGTAACCCTGTTGCCGGTGCGATGGCCCGGTCAATCGCCAGACTGATCAGAAAAGGGACGGACAATTTCGTAATGGTACCCAAGATCATCATTAGAATAACAAGTGGTAACAGTTGTTTCGCATAAGGTTTCATGTATGCAAATAAACGTCCGAACTCTTTCCAGTTAAACGGTTTTTCAATAATTTCATCATCCTGATACACAAATCGTTCATTCAGTTTCTTCTCAGAGGCCACTTTGGCCTCGCGCCTGTCGGCTATCGTTTCGGCACTCATGAATTCACCTGCTCCCCAGCCTCCCGCTTACCGCGGGCAATATAATCTGCATATTGAATTTTATAAACATCCTGGTATGGTCCAGGCACTTCAATGAGTTCGGTATGTTTGCCCCGTTGTACCACGCGGCCTTCATCGAGCACCAGAATCTCATCTGCATGTCGTAGTGAAGATATCCGGTGTGCAATAATAAATGTCGTTCTGCCGCGCATAACTTCCTGGAAACCGGATTGAATCTCATGTTCCGTCTCCATATCCACGGCGCTGGTTGCATCATCAAGTACCAGAATTTTCGGATTTTTCAGCAAAGCCCTTGCGATCGCAATCCGCTGTTTCTGTCCACCCGATAATCCCATGCCGCGTTCACCTACTACCGTGTCATATCCGTCCGGGAACTCCATAATAAATTCATGAGCCTTGGCCAGCTTCGCTGCACGGATAATCTCATCCATGGTGACATTCTTAAGTCCGTAAGAAATGTTATTACGAATGCTGGATGAGAACAGGAATGTTTCCTGGAAAACAGAAGCGATCTGACTCCGCAAACTGCGAATGCCTATATCTTTGATGTTTTTGCCATCCAGCTTGATCGTTCCTGAGTTCACGTTATATGCACGCATCAGAAGCTGAATGATGGTTGATTTACCAGACCCTGTCCCCCCGAGGAAACCGATTACAGAACCGGGTGCAGCATCAAAATTAATATCGGTTACCGCTGGCATTTTGTTGCCGTAGGCAAAGGTAACGGATTCAAATGTCACATGGCCGTTCACCTGGTCTGCCTCCACAATGACCGGATCTTGCGTTTCTTCCACGTCCACTGGCGTATTGAGCAGTTCGAGCACCCGTTCACCTGAAGCTTTGGATTGCGTATAGTTGTTGATATGGAACCCAAGGTTCCACATTGGACCGATTATGTACCAGATCAAACTGAAAAAGGCAACGAGTTCACCGAGTGTCAGCGTCTTCTGTATAACCATTCTTCCACCAATCACCAGCAACAGCACGATACTCACCGAAGCAAGAATCTCCATGATCGGAAAATAACGACTCCACAATGTTGCAGCATGAATCTGATTTGTCTTGTAACGCTCATTACGTGTAGAGAATTTCTCCACTTCATAAGGCTCACGTGCAAAGGATTTTACAGTACGTACTCCAGTGATATTCTCCTGTACCGCTGTTGTCAGTGAACTGAGCGCCAGCCGCATCTCCTGAAACGCAGGGTGAATTTTGGATTCGAATCTCAGCGCAACGAAGGCAAGTAATGGGATGCATATGAGTGTGAACAGCGTAAGCTGCCAACTCATGGTCATCATCATGATTGCGCCGAATACGACCATCAAAACCATGTTGAGAATCTGGGCGAAACCAAATCCGATAAAGTTACGGATGGCTTCCAAATCTCCCGTGAGGCGGGACATCAGATCACCTGTCTTGGCCGTATCATAATAACGGAAGGATAAAAATTGAAGCTTTTCGTAACATGCGTTACGAAGTCTGTACGCCAGGAAGTTACCCAAGCGTCCTCCAAAAAAGCCGTGTAAAAACTGCATTCCCGCTTTCAAAATAACTACACCTAACACAGTCAAGGCAATTATGGGAACGTCTTCAAAAGTTCGCGGAACAATAACGTCATCAATCAGTATCCTCAGCATGTACGGATACACCAACCCAAGTGCGGTCGCTAAGGCGAGGAACAAGATTGATACAAATAAATACGTTCGCTTTTCCCAAAAAAAGGTTTGCAGTTGCCTAAGAACATCCATGTTTCTCCTCCTCTTATATCGTTCAAAAATACTATGAACATTTATGAAGTTTATCACCGTACCCCATTCGCGGCAAAGCGAATAACAGACCATATTCTGCCTGCTTTCAGCTTATTGACGCATTAACGAAGGTAAATACCCACCTTTCAATCAAATGTTTGAATATTCTCTTTATTTCAGGTTGTTCGTACCAAAAAAAGGCTCCCTATATGCCTTTTCGGCAGGGGCCTTTTTGGGTTGATTTTCGCAACATTTTCAATGTGTTGCTGTATCATTCATTTTGTTTTACAAAGACTTCCAGAGAATACGCGTTATGCCGCAATTTTAACTACGTTCAATCTGTTCCAGTTGGTTAGACAAGTTGGTCCATTGCTCCGCCGGAATTCCGCTCTCCAGTGTATCTTGAATTCCACTTACCGCCTCGTCCAGACGTTCTTCCAACTGACGGGATTGGTGTTGCAAGGATTGACAGAGCTGGTTGTCATAAAACTGAATCAGTTTGTCTTGCGCAGCAGGAAGAACTTCAATGATCATCTGTTTGAGGACAGGATCAAGTGCCTCCTGTAACCGCTGACGTCCATCCCCTTCGAAGAACTGTTTCGGATTGCGGAAATAATTCAAATAGCTTTTCCATCCAGACGGTTCTTCCAGACGAACTTCTTCAAGCACAGGTGTACTCCAGCGTTCGTTCAGTGGCAGTGACACATCCACGCCTCCAGATAACTGTCTCACCTCGTCTATACAATCCGTAATTTGCTTCATCAGCCAGGTCTGACCTGCCTGTTCAAGTCTGAGGGTGGTAGCAAGCAGTTCCTGCTCCAGTTCAATCGCAATCATGCGTAACAGTTCACGTCCACAGGCTGCAAAAGCCGTCTTCAAATTGCCCCGATCCTCCCGAAGTACGGAAGGATGGAATGCTTCTGCCATGAATAGACCAAGGCGATAGGCAAGTCGCTGCCGCACATGGAACAGCAATTCTGCTGTTTCCTGTGACAGTTCTTCCTTCATGGATCTTGCTGCAAGTTGCTGTATGCGCTGGCGTGACTGTCCCTGGATCGTCTCCAGTTCATCCCGTCGTTGCTGCAATACTTCTTCGCCCTGAGCCGCATCCTCTGCACGCTTCTTCAGCCGCTGAATGACACGTGCCATCTCTTCGGAAGCGCCACCTGCGGCAAGATCGGCTAATTCTCTGCCTGCAAATTGATTGAACTCTTCCTCAAAACGGATAAAACCGGATTGCTCCAGCAGCTTCGAATCACCTGCCATCTTGCCTTCCATCGCCAGTATGCTGGATACCGGGAAGAGTCGTGGTGCCCGAATTCCATTACTGCGCAGTTGGGTACTCACATGATCGAGAACCTGCTCCAGTTCTTCCTCAGAGGAAGACAAGTCACTGGCATTCACAACAAAGAACATCTGATCCATGGCAGAACTATCCTTAACACGTCCCAACTGATTCAGGAACTGGCGATCTCCTTGGGAGAAAGCATGGTTGTAATACGTTACAAAAATGAGTGCATCCGCATTCTTCATATAATTGAAGGTTACACCCGTATGACGAGCATTCACGGAGTCTGCTCCTGGTGTGTCCACCAATACAATGCCTTGTTCAGTCACATCGCAACTGTAGTACAGATCAATACTGTCTACAAAACAGGACTTTTTCTCGTTTGCGACAAAGTCACGATAACCGTCCAGATCCACCAGCACATCCTGACCTAACTGGTCCGCGGTTTCTTCCCAGCCGGCTGCCGCTGCCTGCAAAAAGCTGTAATGCGGGCGCCCCGCCGGATGCACATCCTGTGGTGAGAGGGAGCGTACTCGCTTCTGCCACTCCGCTCCAGGCTCACCCAGTCCGAGCAATCGGAAGGAATAGGCGAGATCTTCCTTGAAAGCGTCCCGGGTCTTCATGCGGACCCGGGCTGTTCCATGCTCCGCGCCCCCGGCAGGAGCCATGATCCGGTTAATCGCCGCAGTTGTTGGATGCGGTGAGACGGGTAGTACGGCTTCGCCCAGCAACGCGTTGGCGAAGGAGGATTTGCCGGCGCTGAATGCTCCGAACAGCGCCAGAGTGAACGTGCCGCCCGCAAGCGAAGCCGCGCGTGCACGAAGATCCCGTACCGCCGACCCCATGGCGGGGTACGGCTCCACCAGCGCAGCAGCGGCTTCGAGCCGTGCCGCTGCTGCGTCCAGGCGTCGGCGGCGTTCAGCGCCTGCCGCCGACGATGGCCCAGGCACCGCCGCGGCTGCGTGCTGCTGCGGCGGTGCCTCTGGCGTCAGTGGCTGCGCAGCCACTGACGTTGACGTGCCCGCATGCGAACCGGGAGCTTCGCCCGGTTCAGGCACCGCGGGCACGTGCGGGCCCTTCACCTCCGGCAATAGCCCGGAGGGGAGGGGGCCCGCATCGGGCAGCAGGCTGCGCAGCCCTGCTGCCTCTGCGGCGGCGCTGCGCTGGAGCGCCGTGTAGCGCGCCGCCGCCGCGGATTGCGCCAGCAGCGCTGCGCGGCTGGCGTCCAGCGCCTGGAGCGCGGCTTCGCCTCGCGCGCCCAGCGCTTCCAGCATGCGGTCGGCCAGCATCATGGCCGACCTGCGATAGCGGGCCTCAATCTCGCCCCGCACATCTTTACTGAACTGAATCACATACTCTGGAGATACCTCAGCACTGGCACTGCGTTTCATCTCCAATAGTGCCTCATCTACAGCAGGCAGCTCCGTATTAAGCGCCTGCTCCCACTCTGCTCCCCATAGCTGATGGGATTCACCCAGCTGTCTAAGCATCGTACGAATATGTACCTCAACTTGTCCGGAAGCCTGATCCTGTAACAGTCTGACCAGCTCAGAAGCACGGCGTTGTTTCTCCTGCTCGGTTTTTCCACCTGAGAACAATAAACCTACCCTGAAACCTGGTTTGCGGCTCTCCAAATAGGCAGCAGCCGACGCACGAATATCCGCAGGTGTAAGATTTGCATTTGCCAGAAGAGGTTCAAGCTCCGCCCGGAATTTCTCGCGCACTCGCGAAGGCCCGTTACGAATGTCTGCTGCTTGTTGATCAAGAAGCTCCAGCTCTCGTTCCAAGCGTTCAATTCCTTCCTTGCCACCAATCTCATCCAGCAGGGAATTCTCTTCGTCTTCACGTTTCTCCGCTTCTCTCGTCAGGTGTTGCTCCGTTACATGACTGGCCGAACTTGCCAAACTGTGCGTAATTAACGCTTCCTTCTCTTGCATCATGTGTCCAATGAGTTCCGGAAGCACATCCCACTGGTTGTAGCGATGCTGCTTGTCGCGTAGGGAAGTAAACAACAGTCCGTCATATCTGACTTCCCAGGCTGCAAATATAGCTTCGACACCTTCGGTATATTGGTCAAAAGAAAGCTCACGTTCCCGATGCTTGTCGATCTGGTTCACGATCAAAAACAATGGTTTGCCCCAATCCGACAGACTCTTGGCAAATGAAAGATTCGTCTCGGACTGAACATGATTGTAGTCCATGACATAGAAGACCACATCCGCCAGATGGAGCGCGGAATGGGTCGCGAGACTATGTCCGCGATCTGTTGAATCCACACCTGGTGTATCCAGCAGGACAGCATCATCTTTCAGCAGCGGAATATCATCCCATACCTCAATTGAGCTGTACGCTCCGCCATTTTTGCAATACGCCTCCAATTCCTCTGGAGAAACTTCAAGTGTTCCTGCTCCATTGTCAGCGCTTACGTTTGGAGTAGTATAAATAAGCGCTCTTGGCTTACCATTACGTATGGATACCACATTTGCACTTGTTGGCACGGGACTTGAAGGCAGCACCCGCTTACCGCATAAACTGTTGATGAGACTCGATTTGCCTGCAGAGAAATGACCACAGAACGCAATCGTCAGATGTTTCATTTCCGCCTTGCTGATTAAATCCGTTATAGCCTGTACAGCCGTATGGTCCCCTGTCTGCTCCATCGCTTCACGCAGCGGAAGCAGAGGTTTGGCCATTTCTTTTGGGTAATCTGTTCTGGACATGACTGGCCTTCCCCCTGGCTCCTCTAATTTGACATCCGTTTCGACGTCTATCTCTTTTACAACATTTATTTTAACATTATCAAGTTTGAATTTGAACGGTTGGAATTGAATATACATAAATGAACGTATAAGTTCTATAATCTAAAAAAAATAAAACCGAACAAGTCGGTTTTATCTGTAATACGTTTTATACTCGGTATTTAGCAAATGCTTACGCCAAGTGTCTGTTGCATGAATGCGATGCGATCACCTTAACCACAACGATCCTCATGACATTAATACAACAGAACCAATAGTGTAATCACTTCTTATGAAACTGCGTTCTCCATGGAAGGCAGCAAGATTTCAAATACTTGTCCATGTTGCAGAATTGTAATGTCTCTGCCTTTGTCTCTCATAACAACAACTTCGGGTTTAACGGACATACGCTCCAGATAATGTTCAGGCACGTCGCCAGAGTGGCTTACTGTGATGCCTTCTACTTCTTTTTCTTCATTTTCAGCCATTTCCTGTTCAACGATTTGTTCAAAGATATCGGAGAAGGCCTCAAAATTGTCAGTGTACACGGAAATGCATTTCATGATTATTCATCCTTTTCTGCTCATTAATTTATTTTTCGTTTTCGGGTGGTGACACGTTCCTTATCTTTCCTGATTTGGGACGTTTTCATACGTTTTTTCCCTTCCCTGCATATGTCCAGCAATGGACAGATATGACACGCAGGGTTCTGTGCCTTGCAATGGTAGCGTCCAAAAAATATAAACCGGTGGTGAGTTAAAGTCCACTCGTCCCGGGGTACGCGCTTCATTAGTTTCTTTTCGACTTCAAGTACGGAGTCATCCCAACCTGCAAGCGCCAGCCGCTTGGATACACGTTCAACATGAGTATCTACCGCAATTGCCGGTACTCCAAACGCATTGGAAACAACTACATTCGCGGTTTTCCGCCCGACACCTGGTAGCGTCACAAGCTGATCATGTTCCTGCGGTACATCACCGCCATACTGCTCTATTAAAATTCGGCACATGTTCTGAATATGCTTGGCCTTGTTCCGGTACAAACCGATTCGCCGAATATCCTGTTCCAACTCTTCGAGAGGAACTGCCAGATAATCTGCTGGGCTTCTGTACTTCTGGAACAGATCTGCGGTTACCTTGTTCACCGTTTCATCGGTGCACTGGGCAGACAAAAGGACAGCTACCGTCAATTCAAATGCATTGCTGTGATTTAATTCGCAATGTGCATCAGGAAACATTGCTTCCATAGTTTCGAGTATATGTCTAACCGTCGCTGCATTCATGAAGAGCTACCTCCCACAAAATGACTCCACTCTGCGGAGCCTTACTTCGAAGCTTCATCCGAGTACTTTGCGGGGACCTCAAAAAGCTTGCAAAAAAAACGTCTTGATGCGGGAAAGATCCCGTATCAAGACGGTCATTCTTTTGATCCTCGAAAAGAAACGATTACTGTTTTTGAATCTCCAGAATAACATTGTTCAGGAGATACAATACAATATTATCATTATCTCTGAGAGATTGCACGCTTAAAGTATTGTCACCCTGGTGAACAAATACACTTGATCCGAGTGCAAAACGATAGTTCGTGTCTGCTGTCGTTTCCCGTTTAACCAAAATCTGGTTACCAACGCCATCATAAGACCAGAATTGTTTGCTCATGACAGTTAGTACTCTGAAGCGTGTGGAATTATCCGTATCTTTTGTCATTTCCACACGATCTCCAACCGTAAGACTAGTCAATGAAGTTAATGTAGAGCCAGATTTTACGACTTTAACAGAACCGCTAACAGGCACGGTTTCAGTCTGGCCGTTAAACTGCTTGAGCGTTACAGATGAAGCATCCACCGCTGTAACTTCAGCCAGCGTACGCTTCACAACTTGAACCGCTTTTGGCGTAGCTCCTTCAAACGTTACATTAATCAGGTTGCCTGCTGTCAGTTGTGAAGGCGTGATCGTCTGACCACTCTCTCCTGTCAGTACCGCTTGATCCACGTAGAACTGACTTGTCAACAGATCGGATTTTACTCGAATACGACTATTTGCTTCCAAGGCCACCACTTCGAATTGAGCCACAGTGTTCAGTGCAACCTTCTGCACGACATCCTGATTTGCTCCAAGCGTTACGGTAACTTTGTCACCAATCTTCAAATCTCCCAGACTTGCGCCGGATTTGTTATAAATCTCAACTGTAGGAACAGTAGAATAAGGCACTGTAATTGTCTGATTACCAGACAACAAGCTGATTTTCTTGCCAGAAGTATCAATGTTGCTGATCGTACCTTCATACTTGTAAATCACTTTAACGGACAATGCACGTGTTCCCACATAGGTCAGATCCAATTTGCGACCATCATTTAAGAGTGACTCCAGACCAGCCAGTGTAGGTTTGGTTGTATTATAATCCAGCTTGGTTTTCTCATCCAATGTAAATACAAACGGTTTTTTGTTGTTATCTAACACGGTAAGTAACTTTGTTTTACTGTTGTAAGACACAACCGTTACCCCGTTCATAGGTTCCATTTGACGTCCAATCACCTGAATACGCGTTACCTGGTCGTCAGAGTTCAATGTCAACTCCACCTGATCTCCGTTCGTTGCATCCGTGATGAGATCATTCAGCGTTGCATCCTGAATGCCATTGATAATGACTTCCGGCTTTTCAGTCAGCAATTTCGCCTCAAGGGAACCCCCTTCACGTTTGAACGTTAACGTGGACTGGTTACCACCAATCTCAACCAGTGTTCCGCGCACAGATTGCTCCATACCTTGAGACAACTCGATCGTTTGCACGATGCTGTCTTTCACGGTATATTTCACGGCACTGCCTGCTTTAAGCTCTGCCAGAGAGAGAATGCGGTCCTGGTAACGAATAATCAGATTGTCATTATACGTATATTGCTCTGTATTGCCCGCTGCGTTAACAAGCTTAATTGTTTTGCCAGAGGTAGACACTTCAGCGATTACGCCATTGTCACTCTTGTTAACAATGCCTGATTTCACACGAATAGCGACTGTTTTTTTGTCAGCTGAGAACGTCTCACGCTGAACTTCGATGATACTATCTGCCGTAATATCGGACAGTTTGATTGCATTACCATTCTGATCGATGAATGCAGTTGCCTCATCATAACTGTACGTTTCGTAATTCTCGCCCACAAAGATACCAATTTTATTACCAGACAATGAACGCGCAAACGTACCTTCCACGCTCTCCACCTGCGGTGTAGCATCAACAACTTCCACATAGGAAGCCACACCTGCCGAACCTACAACCATAACTTTCGTATATAGTTTTACATCTGTGGCGAAAGCACGAGTTTCACTGTCTTTCGTAAAGTAAGGCGTACTGCTGTTCACTGTGAAGTTAACGGCTTTGCCGTCCACAACCAGCGTGATCTGCCCATCTTTCAATCCAGTCACATAACCCGTGGATGTGTTCGGGTACTTCGTATCCGTTAACGATTCGCCACGACTGAAGAAGGTAGCGAGTTGAGCACGGGTTACGGAACCGGTTGGATTGAATTTGTTGCCTTCCACACCTTTGGCCAGATCCAGGCTAACAGCCAGATTGACATAACCTTTACCACTTTCGGAGATACTTGCATTATCAGCAAATCCGGTAGATTGATTGTTTTGTGCCTTTGCTTCAGCATCCTTGTCCAATGAACGGATTAACAATTTCGTAATCCATTCCCGTGAAGCCGGCTTTTGACCCCAGGAGGTCTTGGATACATCCACTGTTGATTCTTCCGTTTTGTCAATCAGTCCCAGTTGAAGTGCCAGCGCGACATATGGCTTGAAATAATTTCCCACTTCCATGTTTGTCGGTAATGCCGCAGCCGTGTCGGTATTCAACTGGCCCTCTTGATTCATAAAACGGATTGCCATCGTTACAGCTTCTTGCTGTGTTACCGCGTCTCCTGGACGGAACAGGCCGTTGTTACCGAGAAGAATACCTTGATATGCCAGTTTGTAGACATGTTTTTCAGCCCAGTATCCGACCTTGATGTCACTGAACAAACCAGTTGGTGCAGCCGTATTTGTTATTGCAGCAGTCTGACCCTGCCCTGTTTCTGTTGATTCTGCTGCCATGGCAGCTCCGCCGGCGCTAAGGGCCATCATGCCTGCAAGCACGGCTGATACTACTTTTTTAGAGTGTGATGGATTGTTATATTTAAAAGTCACCTATGATTCCCCTCTCTCATGTAAAACGACCCATATTCCGTGGATTCACGGTACAACAACATGCTGTACAGCCTATTCGGATCTTGTCATTGGATGTTCAAGATCCACATGGCCCATCAGACTCTCCGTCTGCTGACCATCCACCAGTAAATCAAGTGATTTTACTTCATCAAACTGGAAGAACGTTTGTTTTAGAGCATCCAGCGCATAAGATTCTCCACCTGCTCCAAGACGTGCCGTATCTGGCATATGAATATCCAGCGTAAGAGCTCCATCCTTGAACTGAACAGACTTCAATTCAATTTCTTTAGACCACAGCGGAACAAGCTTAGCGTCTTTGCTCTGTTGCAGTGATTCAAAGGCAGCTTTATATTTGGCATCATCCGATGCGTATGAAATCTCTGCCGCAGCTTTGTGCAACTCCAGTTCTTCTTCATCCGTATAGAATACAGTGATCGTTTTCTTTTCATTACTTTCGGAAGTTGGCGGCTTCTCCGTAGACGTTTCGCTTGGCGGAGTTGTTGTAGTTGTTTCCTCCGAGCTGCCTTCCGTCGATTCTGTAGGTGTTGTGTTCTCTTCAGGTTCAGCAGTTACCGGTTCGGTAATTGTTTCGCCTTCAACCTCGGTCACATTGTTTTCAGTTCCTGCGCCTTGCGTCTGATTCGGAGCAGCTGTTGGCTTGCTTCCACATCCAGCAGCAACTGCCATAACCGTTAGCAGCAAGGCTGCAATCCATATTTTCTTGTTCATTCTAACTCCGCCTCCTCAACATAAGGGCTTGTCCCTTATTTAATTCCCAGATACTCCTTGATTCCTGCAACAATCCCTTTGGCAACACTGTTCTGGAAACTCTCAGTGAACAAGGCTGCTTCGTCGCTCTTATTGCTAAGGAATCCACCTTCCAGCAGAACTGCTGGCATTGTCGTTTCACGGGTCACATGGAGACTTGCCGTTTTCACTCCACGATCTTTCAGTCCGGAAGACTGTAAAAGATACTTGTGCATCACTGTAGCAAGTGCTTTGCTGTTGGAGCGTGTATAGAATGTCTCTACACCGTTCGCAGCAGCAGGGCCACTGTTAGCGTGAATGGAGATGAAGATATCCGCTTTTATGTCTTGTGCAATCTTCACACGTTCTTTCAATGCCAAAAATGTATCATCGCTGCGCGTTAACACAACGTCAATTTTGGATTCTTTTTTCAACAAGGCTTCCACTTTCAGAGCCATTGCCAGATTGAAGTCTTTTTCACGTTTACCAGTTACACCGATTGCCCCAGGATCATGATCTCCGTGACCTGCATCGATAACGACAACTTTTTTGCCATTATTACCAACCGGAGGAGCAGGTGTACCACTTTGATTGTCGAGGTTAATCATAACCAGTCCGGAATCATTTTGCACACTGTACCCTTTTGAACTGGACAGATCTATTACAAAACGAATTGTAGATGGACTGTTGCTGTATAACGAGTAACGAATCTTCGACACATCCGGATAGCCGCTAACGACGAGTTGTCCATTCTGGTTGCTGTCTAGAGCCTGTCCTTCACTGAACGAATCAGCAAATGCGGTATTCGGCAAGTCTATAACGATTCGATCTGGTCCTGTCATCGTGAAGACGTTCGGCTTCGTACTTCCGCTTGTTGCAATCATGAAGCGGTTGTCGCTGAAGCTGATGCCGTTCACCAGTACAAGACCTTCCTGATCCGATCCTCCGCCATTATTGCCAGAGTTCGGAGGTGTGGTTGTCCCGTTTCCGGAACCTGAATTCTGGGTAACTAATGTTACCGTCTTCGTGGCATTGTTCCAACCCACCTTAAGACCCATTTCCTCACCAATAAATCGGAGAGGTACGAGCGTAGTACCATTTTTCACGAGTGGCGGGGCATCCAGGTTTACGTTACTGCCGTTCACCGTTGCCGTCTTCTGTCCAACAATCATCTGCATGGCAGTGTTGTCTTTGCTAATAGTCACCGTTTGCGTTTGCTGCTTCCACTCCACGCTATATCCAAGATTTTCGGACACAACCCGGATCGGAACCATCACCTTGCTGTTGATAATTTCCGCTTTTGTATCCGATGGCTGTACGATTTCTTTTCCGTCTAGGATAATTTTCGTGTCTGTTGCTGCGTGACTATAGCCCGGGAATACGAGCCCAAAGACAAATAACAGTACCAAAAAACCGAACTTCTTCATCCTTCACCCCTACCATTCTCATATTTTTTTGCCGCATGTTGTCATTTTCCAACTCCGACTGACCGCTTGGGCATTACCAGACACCTATTAGACGCCCCTCGCTCTTAAAAGTTGCGAATTTATTCCAACATAACAGAAAAAAAACGTTGTCAGATCAAGCTTTTTTTACATTTTAATGTCTTCTTTTTTCCTTATTTATCAAATATACATCTCTAAACAACGTACTACCCTAACCTTCATATTTGCGCACAATTCAATTTACAGTCCCAAAAATTCAACTATTCCGTCTACAATCGCCTGTGCACATTTGTCCTGGTATTCTTCCGTGAGCATAACTGCTTCATCTATAGGGTTACTTAAAAAACCAAGTTCAAGTAACACAGCAGGCATGGTTGTTTCACGCGTCACATGCAGACTAGCCGTTTTAACCCCACGATCCTTGAGTCCTGTTATCGGCAATACATATTTGTGAAGAGTATCAGCCAATGTCTTGCTTTCTTTACGACTGTAGAGCGTTTCAATACCGTTTGGTACCGGTGTAGTGAATTTGTTTCCATGAATGGACACAAAAACATCTGCCTGATTCAATTCAGCAATATCCACACGCTGTTTGAGCGAAAGTTCTGTATCATCCTGGCGTGTAATGACTGTTTGAATATTTGGGTATTTTTGAAGGATTGCCTGTACCTTCAGTCCTACAGCCAGATTGAAATCCTTCTCATAAGCTCCTGACAAACTCACTGCACCCGATTGACGACCACCATGTCCCGGATCAATGACCACAATCGTTTTACCATCATTCGTAGGTACTGCCGGTTGGCTTGTCGGTTCTCCACTCGTGGCTGTCAGGTCAACGAGCAAGACATTGTTATCTCCAACAGACCATTTGGCTGTAACCGTCTGATTCAGATCCAGAACGACACGCACGGTAGAAGGCGATTTACTGAACATGGCATACCGGACTTTGGAAACTAATGATGAATCCGTAACGAGAATCTGTCCACTGCCATCCACATTAGATGCTTGTCCCTGAATGAATTCCTGAGAGAATGTCGCCGATGGCAGATCAACAATAATTCGGTCTGGCCCACCAATACTGGATACTTTGGGGCTAATATTACCGTTTGTTGCTACAATCAAGCGATCTCCGCTGAAGCTGATGCCTTGAAGCTCTGTCAGACCATCCGGGACAGGTGCCTCAACGGGGTCACTGTCACCTTCCGTTCCAACTACGGGAGGAATACTAAATAGGCTTACTGTCTTGGTTCCATTGTCCCAACCAACACGCAGACCCATGCCTTCCCCGACAAAGCGTAACGGAACAAGCGTCGTTCCCTGTTTGATCAGTGGAGGCGAATCCAGATTCACCACGTTTCCATTCACTGTAGCTGCATCTTTGCCAGCCGTCATTAGAATCGTGCTGTTTCCTTTTTGAACCTGGACTGACTGGGTTGCTTTTTCCCATTTCACCTTATAACCCAGATTCTCGGATACAATTCGAATCGGAACCATAACCGTTTTTCCGATATTTTCAGCAGGTGCACCCCTCTGCTGATTAATGGTTACACCGTCGAGTACAATCGAGGGAGTGGTGTCTGCATGGGCCATGACTGGAAATAAACATAGGAACAGAAGAAAAACAACTGCTGCCGACCATTTTTTCATACCTCATCCACCATTCTTTTTGTCTTTTGAACATCCGACCTGATTCTCTGCACAGCATAACATCAATGAGCCTATGTAACCTTCCATAATCTACTAATCAGTTTATCAGATATTGTCCCTTCATCCGGTTACAACGTTGTCATATTCAGTCGGAAATAAGATAAAAAAGCAGATCACATTTAAGAACATAATCTCTTTTACATGAATGTGTATCGATTTCGTATCAGTGATGTCATAAATTGACGATATTCCATCTATTAATGTAACTTTAAAGTATACATATATCGGAATAGGAAGTATTACAAAAAAAAGCTTCTGTCTCACCGCTGGGAACAAGATCCCTTTGGCGAGGCAGAAGCTTTCTGCTATGCGATACTTTAACGATTAACCGAACAGTTTTGCCGCGTGGCGTTGTTCGTAAGCAGCGATTTCATCATCATGTTGAAGAGTCAGACCGATATCGTCCAATCCTTGCAACAAGAATTGGCGACGGTGCTCATCCAGATCAAAATCGATATGCAGTCCGTATGCATCAGTAATCGTTTTGTTTTCCAGATTTACATTCATCTCATAACCTTCATGTGTCGCTGTACGTTGGAACAAGTCTTCAACTTGCTCTTCTGACAACTTGATTGGCAAGATTCCGTTTTTAAAGCAGTTATTATAGAAAATATCTGCAAAAGATGGAGCGATGACACAACGGAATCCATAGTCCATAATTGCCCATGGCGCATGCTCACGGGAAGATCCACAGCCAAAGTTGGCACGTGAGATCAGGATCGATGCCCCTTCATAACGAGGTTTGTTCATTTCGAAGGAAGCATTGTTGTTCCCCTCTTCATCAAAACGCCATTCATAGAACAAAAATTGTCCAAATCCGGTACGTTCAATCCGTTTCAGGAACTGTTTTGGAATGATTGCGTCTGTATCTACATTGACCCGGTCTACCGGTGCAACGATGCCTTGTAATGTTTTGAATTCTTCCATATTAAACGTTCTCCCTTCTGTCTGTTATAGATTAGATCGCTGCTTCTGTTTTGAAATTCCAGTCCCGTACATCCACAAAGTGACCCTTAACCGCTGCAGCTGCTGCCATTGCCGGAGATACCAGATGCGTACGTCCTCCGCGTCCTTGGCGTCCTTCAAAGTTACGGTTGGAAGTCGAAGCGCAACGTTGTCCTGGCTTCAATACATCCGGGTTCATCGCCAGACACATACTGCATCCCGCATCACGCCATTCAAATCCGGCTTCCGTAAAGATTTTATCCAAACCTTCTTGTTCTGCTTGGATTTTAACTCGTCCTGAACCTGGTACAACAATTGCTGTAACCTGACTGGATACCGTGTGACCTTTAGCCACTTTTGCTGCTGCACGCAGATCTTCGATCCGACCATTGGTGCAAGAACCGATAAATACATAATCAATTGGAATCTCGGCGATTGGTGTTCCCGGTGCAAGTCCCATATATTCAAGCGCTTTTTCAGCCGCTTTACGTTCGTTTTCTGTTGGCAATTCAGCCGGAACAGGAACTTTCGAAGAAATATCGGTTCCCATGCCAGGGCTTGTTCCCCAAGTTACTTGCGGAATCAATGTCTCCACATCGATTTCAACCACATGGTCGAACTCGGCACCTTCATCGGTTACAAGCTGTTTCCAACCTTCTACAGCTTCATCGAATTTGGCATCCGCTGGTACGTATTCACGTCCACGCAGATATTCAAATGTTGTTTCATCCGGCGCGATCAGTCCTGCTCTTGCTCCACCTTCGATGGACATGTTGCAGACTGTCATACGCTCCTCCATGCTCAACTCACGGATGGATTCGCCTGTGTACTCAATAACATAACCTGTTGCAAAGTCTGTACCGTATTTGGCGATGACTGCGAGGATCATGTCTTTTGCGGTTACACCCGGGTTACGTTTGCCGACAAAACGAACTTCCATCGTTTTGGCTTTTGCTTGTTGCAAACATTGAGTTGCCATAACGTGCTCAACTTCACTTGTTCCGATTCCGAATGCCAGTGCGCCAAACGCACCGTGTGTGGACGTATGACTGTCACCACATACAATCGTTTTACCCGGGTGAGTCAGACCCAGTTCAGGTCCCATAACGTGTACAACGCCTTGATCAATCGTGTCCAGATCATACAATTTCACGCCGAAATCACGGCAGTTTTGCGAAAGTGTATCAATTTGTTGTTTGGAGATAGGATCTGTAATGTTGAAACGGTCTTTCGTTGGAACGTTGTGGTCCATTGTTGCAAATGTCAATTCAGGGCGACGAACTTTACGTCCGCTGAGACGAAGACCTTCAAATGCCTGCGGAGAAGTTACTTCGTGCACCAGATGCAGATCGATATACAGAATGCTTGGTTTGCCTTCTTCTTGATGAATTACGTGATTTTCCCAAATTTTCTCAAACATCGTTTTTTTACTCATCATTTTCACCTCATTATAAGTTCGGTCCTTGGAAGAGCCTCTGTTTTCTTTAAAAAGTGAAGCTCTTGAATGACATAAATATATCACCCTGTCCTTCATTGTTCCAAGATATAATATCTATAGATGTAATAGGTTTAACCTATAATGAGAGAAAGACAAATAAACCACTGCTCATCGCAGAGGTTTCAATTGATAACAATTATCATTATCATATAAGTCTTATACTACGTTTCCGCTGCTTCGCTGTCAATGCTTTTTATCTAAAACATAAAAAACAGCCCTGAATCCAGAGCTGCTTTCCTAGTTTCTGTTATGAAATGAAAATTATCATATCAACGCCTTCTATAGAGAGTACTTGTCCGACTACTGTATTACAAACCGTTATTCGCAATCACATCTTTGTACCAATAGAAACTCTTCTTGCGTTTTCTCTCCAGTGTTCCATTGCCGTCATTATCCTGATCTACATAAATAAAGCCATATCGTTTCTCCATCTCTGAAGAAGAATAACTGATCAGATCAATCACTCCCCAACTGGTGTAGCCGAGCAGTTCAACACCGTCCAGAATCGCCTCATGCATCTGTTCAATGTGAGAGCGGAAATAATCAATACGATAATCATCCTGAATGCTACCATCAGCTTCAATCGTGTCTACCGCTCCAATTCCATTTTCAACGATAAACAAAGGCACCTCGTAACGGCTGTACAGTTCATTCAGTGAGATGCGCAGACCTACCGGGTCAATCTGCCAGCCCCAATCATTCGTTTGCAGATACGGGTTCTTCACCCCTCCAGTTGTATTGCCACTCACCTGCTCCAATCGGTCGCCATCCACACTTGATACCAAGGACATATAATAACTGAATGAGATAAAGTCCACAGTGTGTACTTTCAGAATCTCTTCATCCCCCTCAAGCATATCCAGGTTAATCCCTTTTTCGGCAAAAAATCTCTTCGTAAAGTACGGATACGCTCCACGCACCTGTACGTCCGTAAACATAAGATTGAATTGATTATCCCGGGAAGCAACGAGTACGTCTTCGGGATTACATGTATGAGCGTATGTTGTCAGTTTGGTAAGCATACATCCAATCTGGGAACCGGGAATGATCTCATGACAGTATTTCACTGCGAGCGCACTCGCTACAAATTGATGGTGCAACCCCTGATATACAGCCTGCTCCACATTTTCGAAACGCTCCGGAACAATACCACCACTCGTAAACGGATGACGAACAATGCTGTCGATTTCATTAAATGTAATCCAATACTTCACTTTGTCCTTATAACGGGTGAACACGGTTTTGCAAAAGTGAACAAAGTACTCGACGACTTTCCGATCCGTCCATCCACCATGGTGATTCACCAGATACATCGGCATCTCATAATGCGATAACGTAATCAATGGTTCGATCCCTTGTTTCAGCATGCCATCAATAACGCGGTCATAGAACTGTAAACCGGCTTCATTCGGCTCTGTTTCGTTGCCATTCGGGAAAATTCGGGTCCAAGCAATAGATAAGCGCAACGTTTTGAGACCCATCTCCCCAAACAGGGCCAGATCCTCCTCGTAACGGTGGTAGAAATCAATGCCTCTGCGTTTCGGATATTCTCTGTCCGAGGTAGACTCCATCGCAGTTTTGATCTGTTCTTCATTGATCGCATTATGCTTTTTATACTCACTCTTGGCTACACCTTTTCGATAGATAGCAATGTCGGCTGTAGACAGACCTTTGCCATCCACATTCCACGCTCCTTCTGCCTGATTGGCAGCAATCGCTCCTCCCCATAGAAAATCTTCTGGAAACGTTCTTGTTGTATTGGTCATTGTGTATTCCTCCTTGGATTATCTTTGTGACTCTTTCATTCTTGCTCAATTGCGACTCATGACCCGATTGATATGAATAATCAAATACATCATCTCTTCATTGGAGATCGTATGTTCAAACCGGGCTTCAATATAATCCTTGATTAGCAGTACGCAGGCTTCTTCCTGGGGATATTTATTCGCGATCTGCTCAAAGAGCTCATGATCCTGTGTGTTTAATGTTTTATGTTCAAAAAGCCGTTGAATAAAAAACTGCAAATGGGTCAAAAAGCGTGAATAGTTGATGCTGTGTGTATCCAGCTCCACTTGATAGTGAATTTTGATAATATTGAGTACATCCTTGACGGTATTGGTCATCATCATGACCTGATTCATATTGTCATCATTCTGCTGCGCATTAACGAGATGAAAGGCAATATTCGCCGCTTCCTCTTCAGGCAAGGAGAGTCCAAGCTGTTTTTGAATGAGAGACAGGCCATGCAACCCGATACTGAACTCCTGCGGATAGAACTTTTTCACTTCCCACAACATTCGGTTCTGTATCGTCATATTGTCCTTGAATCGCTTCATGGCCATATACAGGTGATCTGTTAATGCGACATAGAGATGATCACTCAGATGGCGGGACAATGTATGTTTGGCATGGGAGATGATTTCGTCAGCCAGAATCAGATATTCTTTTGGCGTTTCCTTCATCAGGGCGGTGAGATCCGAAGAGATCGTTTCATTTTCAAGGACATAGATCTTCTCGATCTCATCCTCGCCCACGACATCTCCCGGTTTGCTCCTGTAGCCGATGCCCTTTCCCATCACAATAATTTCCTTGTCATCCTCACCACGTCTCGCAAGAACAATGCTCGAATTCAATATTTTTATGACTTCCATATCAGGCAGCCTGCCTTTCATTCATATTTCAGCGGGTTATAACACCGTAATTAATGGTTTCCCCGGTCCTGTTGTCGCCGCAGTTTCATTGCCCAGTATCTCCAGATAATCCGATGAATTGGTCACAATTACAGGGGTCGTCGTGTCATAACCTGCGGCTTGTATAGCTTCAAGATCAAATTCGATCAGGAGCTGACCATGAGAGATCTGTTCTCCCTCGTTCACTTTTACATGGAAATGCTGGCCTTTCAGTTTCACCGTATCCAATCCGACATGAATCAGAAGTTCTACCCCCTCTACCGATCTCAGACCGATGGAATGTTTGGTACGGAACACCGTCTCAACGGTACCATCAAACGGGGCAAACACCTTGCCAACACTTGGCTGAATGGCCATACCTTGTCCCATGGCTTCTTGCGAGAAGGCCTCGTCCTTCACCTCTCTTAATGGCAAAACTTTACCTTCCAATGGAGCAAAAACGATCTTTTTCGATTTGATCCCTGTGGATGGCTGGATTTCAGATTCGCCTCTCGCTTTGTTTGTAGGACTGCCTGCTATCGACACTGCTGTTGGAACAACATCCTGAAATCCAATGACATATACGGCGACAAACGCGACAATGGCAGAGATCAGCATGGTAATAATCGCATAGATAATATTCATATGATCTTCACTGATAAACATAGGCATAGATGCAATCCCCGGACCCACGGCAGCATATGCCTTGAGATTCACAATACCTGCGAACAACCCAGCGACTCCGGCCCCGATCATGCAGGCAAACAGCGTTTTCTTGAGCCTTAGATGTACACCGTACAGAGCAGGTTCCGTGATACCGAATACACCTGAAATTCCTGCAGACAAAGCGACTTGTTTCAGCTTGATGTCTTTGGTTTTGAATGACACCGCCAGTGCGCCTGCTCCCTGCGCCATATTGGATGCCAGCATCGCGACCAGCACCAGTGTTTCATATCCAGGTGAAGCCAAGGCTGCGAAAATAATGGGATAAAATACTTTATGCATACCAAACATGACAATCAGAGGCATCAGTATAGCCATAATGACAACGGTCAACCATCCAATCTTATCCTGAATCCAATAGATCAGGTTGGACATTCCCGTTCCGAGATACATTCCCAGAGGTCCAAGTACAATCAGGGCAACTGGAGCAACAATGAGAATAACAATCAAAGGTTTAAGGAAAATTTTGACCGGCCCTGGTGAGATCTTGTCCGCGAACTTTTCAATGTAAGACATGAACCAGACCGTTAAAATAATCGGTACCACGGATGTCGCATATTGAACGGATGCAACGGGTATGCCAACAAAGGACACCGGATCTTCACCGCCAAGCAGACCAATCATATTCGGGTGTAACATGATTCCACCAAACAGAACGGCAACAAAGGGGTTCGTTTTAAATCTATTTGCACTGGAATAGGCCAGTAGAATCGGAAGAAAGTAAAAGGCAGCATCAGACATGACACTCAAAACGGTATATGTCTGGCTCTCTTTAGACATCAGGCCGGTCACGGTCGCCAGTAGCAACAGTGCCTTAAGCATGCCCGAGGCAGCAATGGCTGGGATAATAGGTTGGAAAATGCCTGCAATGACACTGGCAAAAGTATTAAACAGTCCTTTGGGGCTATAATCCGCTTTTTGTTTCTCCTGAATTTCGTTTGATTGCCGAGTATCCATCATCTTGGCAAGTTCATTGTAGACGTACGCGACGTCATTACCGATAATAACCTGATATTGTCCGCCGCTATTCACTGCGCCAATAATACCATCAAGGCTCTTAATTTCTTGGGTCTTCGCCATATCCGGATTCTTCAGGGTAAGTCTGAGCCTGGTAGAGCAATGAATTAACGTGTTGATATTATCATTGCCACCGACCAGCTCCATAATCGATTGGGCTAATTGTTTGTGATTCATAACGACACCTCCGCCATTTCTTCATGATGGGAACAAAAAAAGACCTAAAAAGGGTAGGAAAAAGAAACTCTTCCCACCCAATCTAGGTCTTGCCTGCCGAACAGTAACACGCCATCGTTGGATGAATGTTATTCAATTATATGAACGAAAAAGAATATGAACATTTGAAATGGTTCTGTGCTAACACTTGAAACTGCTACACATGAAAACGTTGATTTTGTTTTACCCGGGTAAGTGGTTCTTATTAAGCGTTTTCAAAATCAGTATATCAACTCTTCTGATGGAGTGCAAGCGGTTAAGCGAAATTAATGATTTCTTCATCTGTAATGATATAATGGTGGCATAACGAAAGGAATGACCAATGCGATGGAATTCAGACAACTTCAATATACGTTGCAAATTGCGGCCGAACGCAATTTCTCCCGGGCAGCAGAGAAGCTGCATATTGCCCAGCCTTCATTAAGCCAGCAATTATCCAAATTGGAAAAAGAATTGGGTGTACTCCTTTTTCAGCGTAATACGAGTACCGTAGAGTTAACCCATGCCGGTGTTACGTTTGTCGAGCAAGCCCAGAAGATCGTAGATGCCGTGGAGCTATTGCGTCAGGAAATGTCCGATATCTCCCAGCTTCGCAAAGGTAAAGTCGTTGTAGGCAGCATGCCGATCACGGGCTCACACTTGCTCCCACACGTGCTTCCAGCGTTCCAACAAGCTTATCCCGAGATTGAGGTTACTTTATTGGAAGACTCCGGGCTTACACTTGAGAAATTGACAGCAAGCGGCAAAGCAGATCTCAGTCTGTTATCTCTTCCTTTACAAGAGCCAAGTCTCGCCTACGTTGCCATTGGAGAGGAAAAAATTGATCTGGCGGTTCCCCCGAATCACCCTTTGGCGCGCAGGGCAGATCCGGAAAATCCGCTTCCGGTGCGAATTGAAGAGCTTCGTGATGAACCCTTTGTTGTATTGAAAAAAGGACAAGGTTTCCGCAAACTTACTTTTGATCTCTGTGAGCAGGCCGGTTTTGACCCCAATGTTGTGTTTGAAAGCACCAATATTGAAACCGTTCAGTCGCTGGTCGCCACAGGTATGGGTATTACCTTGGTACCTCGCTTTATTGCCCGGGCTCCGCGCAGTGAGTTCGTGCCTGTGTATGTGCCACTTGCTGAGCCTACTCCCAGCAGAACACTTGTTGTGGCTTATCGTCAAGGCAGAGTGCTGTCGAAGGCAGCCGAAGCATTCATCCATACGTTTCAACAAACCGTGGCCGAACTGTCAAAGGGAGACTAAATTTTTTTCCTATGGGTATGGGTACATTTCATACTGAACCAAAACAAAGGCTTGACCCTTATGGGCCAAGCCTTTGTCATATACTCGTTTCCCGCATCCGCAGGATAGAGTTCTTACATTGCAATCACAGTAACTGGTTACAGTACAATGTTGCTTGTTAAGTTGTTAAGCTACAATGCTAATTTATAATGTTAACGTGGAAACGTACATAAGAAAACTTCATGTTTGGCGGTTTATTTTCGCAAATTACGATCGCTTGTCAGCCTGTTTTGCTGATTCATTACACGGCCTTCGTCCTGAACAGTTGAATCAGGGGGTGATAGCCCTCCTGCTCCATTCTCTAAGAATGCCCTTAAGTGATCTTCCCTTGTGTTATCCTGTTCCAGTCTCCTGAGCGTATCTTTCACATGGTTGTCCATTGATTGATCATCCTCCTTGGTGACGGGATAGTTATCATTACCCGCGTCCTGGAAGAATAAACACTTTTACTGAAGAATTTTATTTCCGTTTTTATTTTCCGCCAAAATAAACGCCAGGTCGACGGTCTTCAAATACGGGAATACGTCCGCGAACCTCATCCACCAGAGATGGACGAATAATTCCGGTCACGATCTCTTCCCCTTCGCCACCTTCAGCCACAATCTCACCCCAAGGATCAATGATAAGGGAATGTCCGAAAAATTCGGTCTCTCCCCCTTTACCTACACGGTTACATGCGATCACATACATCTGGTTCTCAATCGCTCGTGCCGTTAGTAACGTACGCCAGTGGTGCAGACGAGGTTTCGGCCATTCGGCGGGTACAATCAATGCCTTGGCACCATTTAAAGCAAGGGTGCGGGCAAGTTCCGGGAACCGGATATCATAACAGATCGAAGCACCGGCTGTAAGACCATTTTGCAATTCAAAAATTTCAGGTTCTGTACCAGGCTGTAAATATTTCTCTTCGTCCATCAGACGGAACAAATGTAATTTATCGTATCGTGTTACCTGTTTTCCTTCACGATCATAAGCGTACATTGTATTGTATATTTGACCATCCCGTTTCTCGGCAATTGAACCGCCAACGATGGAAATTTGATGTTTTTGAGCAAAAGCAGACAGCCATTCCCGAGATTTCTGGCCTTCCGGGTCAGCGAGTTCATGAATTTGAGTCAAAGCGTATCCGGTATTCCACATCTCAGGTAACACAGCCAGCCCCAGATCCGGATATTGTTCTACCGCACGCTCAAGCAACGTCTGCATATGTTTATGATTGGCCTCAGGGTCTCCGAGCTGAATATCGCCCTGAATCAGGGCTACACGCATTTCTCCCTGTTGTTTTTCTGTCATGACAAGCACTCCTCTGAACCGTAATACCTGCTATCATAGCTTGATCCTCCTGAGGACTGCAAGCCTGTTGTTGTTATGAACTTGCACACAACAACTCAGGGAGCAGGGTCAGCAATCGATCACTCGTAAGCGCATCACCCACATTCCAGATCGACTCTTCCACAGGATACACCCGTCCATTCTGCACAGCCGGAAGGGCCTGCCAACTGGGACTTTTCATCAGCATCTCTGTAGCCTGTCTTGCCACAATTTCCTCAGGCAGCATAACAAATACATGATCTCCCGCATACTGACGTACCGCTTCAGCCGAAATTTCCTTATAGGCTCTGCCTGCCGCAAGTGCTTCCTTCACTTTGGTAACTGGCCTGAATCCCATTGGATGATATAACAATGGCGCCAGCCCGATATTGCCCATAACAAATAATCGTGCACCCCGATGGTATGTAAATACGGATGCCGTTTCCCCCTCTTCAATCACAGTATGGATCTTCGCCCACATCTGCTCAGTACGCTCCGCATAGGAGGTTAGCCATTGTTCAGCCTGCGGTTGTCTGCCAAACCAGCTGCCCAATCTGCGCATTCGTTCTTCCAACGTGGCATGTGAATTGTAAGCAAGCGTCGGTGCAATCCGGTAAAGTTGTTCATACTGCTGTTCATTGCTGCTATCAAAAATAATTAAATCCGGCTTCATTTGAACAGCCGCTTCCACATTAACCGGTGCGACAGCATCATATGTCCGATCTTCCAGCAATTGAATGCCCAGCATCAGCATATCCCCAGCGGAATCTCCGTAATACATAATTCGCTCCGGGTTTACTGGAATATTCACATCATGACCCAACCAATCTTGTACTAATGTCTGCTGCTGAATCGATCTGTCATATTGACGAGGAGATAATCCGGTCATTTGGCGAAAACGCCTGCTGAAATAATATTCATCCTTAAACCCCACGCGGCTCGCTATATCCCGAAGTGGTTCATCCGATTTGCGAAGCCATTCCTTGGCATGTTTGATGCGTACATGATTCACATAATCGAGTGGCTTGTGACCCGTGAGTTGTCTGAAGAGGGTCGTATATTGTACAGGTCTGATCTCCGCAAGACGTGCCAGTTTCTGTACAGTGATTTCTTCAGCATAATGGTCGTCCACATACTGAATCGTACTGTGTAGTCTTGCTTCCATACTCTGCTCCGTCTTTGGAGAAGTGTACCGGGTAATGATCATCTCCATCCATTTTTGGAATTGCGCATTCAAATGACTGTATTCGGCATCTGTTTTATAATTTCGAATGACATACATTTGCTCCAGCAGCCCACTTAACGGAGCATAGGGATAACCATTCAATTGGTTTCTGTGCTCAAATACAGGGCGAGTAAAGAGCTCGGGATCACCCGTTAACACATGAATAACATCAAAAGCCATTACGATATATTTCAATTCCGAGTTATTACGATGTTCAATCTGGTACCCCTCTCCCGGAGAAAGCGGATAGACACATCCCGTAGTAAACGGAAACTGTTCATGTCCAATATATAAACGCCCATCCCCTTCTTCGCAGATCAGGAAGGCATGTTTCTCGCAAGCAACTTCCAGCATCACCTGTTCAGGTGCTTCAATTCGTCGTACCAGATGATCCAGCCGAAACATGAATGCTGAATAGAACAACGCTCCCCTATCGGCATCCAAAGCCTGCATGTCGGTTCACCTCGTTTTTCTAAAATGAGAATAATTATCAATCATTCTGTATGGTCTGATTATAAGTGAGCGATTGTTAATAATCCAGATATGAGTTTATTCAGCAAAAAAGAGCGTTCAACGAAAGGTTGAAGGCTCCTTTTACTTTTATAAAAATGCATTACTCAAAGATGTTAATCGTGCCTTACGAACTCATCACCAATTATTGGATCATCTGTTTTGGAAGTTCTTGTAACAGCCACTCCCTGGAAAGAGCATCACTAGAAGCTTTTACGATATTAAAACGATATACTTTTCCTTCTTTCACCGCAGGCAGGTTCTTCCAGATTGTACTATCCAGCAATTCCTTAGTGGATTGTTTCGCATCGTCGGTCACAGGATCCAGAATAAATATCCGATCACCGGCAAATTCAGATAATTTTTCAGTCGAAATCTCTACAAATCCCATGTCTTGATCCAATACTTTCTGAATTTCCGCTGTTGGCTTCAGCCCGTCTTTTCCATATAACAACTGTGGCAATCCTGCACCCGCCATGACAAACAGACGATTCCCGGGATACATGGTGAACACCGAAGCAGTCTCCCCTTCTTTCAATCCGTTCTCATGGAGTTGCTTCCACATCTCTTCTGTTGCTTTTTGATGATTCGTAATCCAATCCTCCGCTTCTTGCTTTTTGTTCAACAAGTCGCCAAGGATAAGCATACGATCTTCTATTGACCCGAACGAATCAAATGTAACCGTAGGTGCAACTTTTGAGATCTGATCGTATTGTGCCCCATCACTGTTCGAGAAAATGATCAGATCGGGATTCAAGGCTAGAGCTTTTTCCACACTGATCGGAAATCCTACATCCTCTGCCTGAGCAACCTGATCATCGTATACAGTTCCATCCTGACGAAGTATGCCTACAGGAACAACACCAAGCGCGAGCAGATCCCCGGTAACTTCTCCATGATAGATGACTCGCTTCGGATTTACAGGGACCTCTACCTCATGGCCAGTCCAATCTTTGAATACCCGGGTCTCGCCCTCATCTGTCTCTTCCGTTGCGGTCTGTTCCTCATTGGTTGTCTTTCCATCAGCCTGTGTTTCTGTAGCTGCTTTGGAATCATCTGAGCCAGCAGCAGGTGTTGTAGCCTGATTTCCACAAGCCAGTAGCAGAATGGATAACCACGTAATCGTAAATAGTACTGCCGTATTTCGTATGCCCTTTTTCATTGCTATTTCTCCCCCTGTATCATGTGCATTGTGCAATATAATTTAATGATATTGATTATCATTATCGGATATTATCATAAAACAAGGCTTCTCTCAGCTCAATGGACAAAACTATATGGGCACTTTAAGTTTTGTACAATCCTCCGCGCTTTGCTCCTATGTACTGTATATTCAAGTGCATTTCCCTCTATACAGCTCGGGATTGACGTGATAAATTAATGAGAACTATTTGCCATTTTTAATAACCGGAGTGATGAATATAATGACCCATTCAGACCATATAACTGCTCGTTCAGCCTTTACGATACCAACTTCTGATGTAATGACACAGCTGCCAACGCAATTTTTTGCTACCCTTGTTCAAAATGTAAATCGTGAAATTGCAAGTGGACATGATGTGATCAATCTGGGTCAGGGGAACCCGGATACACCTACACCACCCCATATTGTGAAAACACTGCAAGAGTCGGCTGAGAATCCCCTCTACCACAAATACTCCCCTTTTAGAGGGTACTCTTTCCTGAAGGAAGCCGTCGCCAAACGTTATAAGGAAGATTACAACGTTGATCTGGATCCCGAGACTGAAGTAGCCATTCTGTTCGGGGGCAAAACAGGACTGGTTCAGTTACCTCAGGTCCTGCTTAACCCCGGTGACACCGTTCTTGTTCCCGATCCAGGCTACCCGGATTACTGGTCCGGTGTTGCACTCGCCAAAGCAAACATGTCATTTATGCCTTTGTTGGAGTCCAATGCATTCCTGCCGGATTATGAAGCTGTTACAGCCGAAGATCGGGAGAAGGCCAAGCTGATGTTCCTCAACTATCCCAACAATCCAACGTCGGCAACGGCTCCCCTTTCGTTCTACGAAGATACGGTTGAATTTGCCATTCAAAATCAAATCGTCGTTGCCAGCGACTTTGCTTACGGTGCGATTGGGTTCGACGGACATCGTCCAGTAAGTTTCCTACAAGCCCCTGGTGCCAAAGAAGTGGGCATTGAATTCTATACGTTATCCAAAACGTACAATATGGCTGGATGGCGTGTTGGATTCGCGCTAGGTAACGCAGAGATTGTCTCTAAAATTAATCTGCTTCAGGATCATATCTATGTCAGTCTTTTCGGTGGGATTCAAGCTGCGGCAACGGAAGCACTTACTGGATCTCAGGAATGTGTCACTTCGCTGGTTTCACGTTACGAATCCCGTCGTAATGCATTTTATGACGCTCTTTCCTCGATAGGCTGGCAAGCTTCGAAACCCGCAGGTTCATTCTTCAGCTGGTTGCCTGTACCTGCCGGTTATACCTCCGCTTCATTTGCAGACTTGTTACTGCGAGAAGCCAAGGTGGCCGTAGCCCCAGGTATTGGTTTTGGTTCACATGGCGAAGGCTATGTGCGTGCGGGACTGCTAAGTGATGAAAACCGATTACGCGAAGCTGTGGAGCGGATTGGCAAGCTGAATTTATTCAAGTAATTTACAGGACCATAACCCCTTTGCATATGCCAAGTTTCCATGGTATGTTATAAGAAATATTGAACGAAACGTGATGACGGGACCAGTAAGAGAATATCAGTCGCGCACAGAGAGTAAATTCCACCCTGCTGAAAGAATTTACCGCGGCTCTTCTCTGAAACCTACCCCTGAGCGGCCTGTTACGTACAGGACAGTGCCTTCTGTTACAGGGCATGAAGCCGGATGATCTAATCATCAATAAAGGTGGTACCGCGGAAGTAACAAACTTTCGTCCTTTTTAACTAAAGGGCGGGAGTTTTTTTTGTACCCGCTAAAGCCTGCTCCAGAAGCACTTATTAATCATGTTTAAGGAAGTGAAACCATGACTTCACGTATTGTAGTTAAAATTGGAAGCAGCTCGCTTACAACGGAGGAAGGCGGTCTTGATCGCAGTTCGATCACTTTTTTTGCCGGAGAAATTGCAGCATTGGCTGATCAGGGTCATGAAGTACTTCTGGTCACCTCTGGAGCGGTAGCTGCCGGCTTCCGGGAGATCGGTTACCCTCAGCGCCCCAAACAGTTGCATGAGAAACAAGCTGCAGCGGCTGTTGGGCAGGCGTTACTGATGCAGGCATATCAACAGGCTTTTGCAGCGCACCGCGTTACTACGGCGCAAATTCTGTTAACCCGTACAGACTTTCACAGTCGTAAACGTATGGGTAATGCAGGTATGACCGTGGAGGAACTGCTCAAACAGCGAGTGATTCCGATTTTCAATGAGAATGATACAGTATCGGTGGACGAATTGAAGTTCGGGGATAACGATCTGTTGTCCGCATTGGTTGCAAACCTGGTGAAGGCACAGCATCTAATTATTCTTACGGATACCAACGGCCTGTACACCGCAGACCCGCGTAAAGATCCTTCTGCCGTGCGTTACGACCGTATCCCCGAGATAACGGCGGAGATCTACGCTTTTGCCGGCGGTTCAGGTTCAGCGGTTGGCACAGGCGGCATGCGATCCAAAGTTGATGCAGCCAAGGTTGCTACACGTGGAGGCGTACCTGTATTCGTGGGAAGTGTGAAAGAACCCGGAGATATGCAGAAAGCGGTTGATGGCACGGGCAAAGGAACTTACTTTGAGACACGACTCGCTTCGTTATCCCGTAAAAAGCAGTGGCTTGGCTTCATGTCTACTCCACTGGGAACTGTCGTTGTGGATGATGGTGCTGAAGAAGCACTTGTCCATGGGGGCCACAGCCTTTTACCTGTAGGAGTCAAGCGGGTACTGGGAACGTTTCATGCAGGAGACGTTGTAGAGGTCATCGGAATGGATGAAACCTTGCTTGGTCGCGGTATTGTCAATTATGATGATGACCAGCTTCGACTCATTGCCGGACTTCCCAGTGGCGAAGTGATGAAACAACTCGCTAGCATCCATAGGCTTGAGGTTATTCATAGAGACGAATGGATTACTTTAAAATAAACTTGAAGGTATATTAAGTTAAACTAATCATTTACACGTAACGGAGAGGACAGAAAAAACCTGAAAAAGCGGAGCGTTCGCCTTTATCCCCGGATTTTCCCCTCAGAAAAGGGAATCAAAAAAATCTGGGGATAACAGCGATTGGAAGGTTATTCTGTCATCGTAGTGTCTGTGTGAATAATCTTTAGTTCAACATGTGGTTAGAATTTTTATTTTTTATATATGAGGAGGAATTACGATGAGTGAAGTCAGAGAAAAAGCCATCAAAGCTCAAGCCACGGTTCCACAGCTGAACCGATTGAATACAGAACAGAAAAATACGGCCCTGCGTGTCATGGCAGATGCTTTGATTAAGGAGACGGATTCCATCATTACGGCAAACGCCGAAGATCTGGAACGCGGCAGAGAACAAGGCACGCCGGAATCCATGCTGGATCGGCTCGCACTTAATAAGGAGCGCATTGCTGGCATTGCTGAAGGATTACGTCAGATTGCAGATCTGCCTGATCCAGTCGGTGAAGTGTTAGAGACATTTACCCGTCCAAACGGATTACATGTTGAAAAATTAAGAGTGCCGATTGGCCTGATCGGTATCATCTATGAAGCTCGTCCTAATGTAACTGTAGACGCAGCCGGATTATGTCTCAAAACAGGTAATGCAGTCCTGCTGCGCGGCGGCTCCTCAGCCCTGTCCTCCAATCGTAAAATTGTCGAGGTGCTGCATCGGGCACTCGCAACGACAGACATGCCTGCTGATGCTTTGCAACTGGTTGAAGATGCAGACCGTGCTTCCGTAGATGAAATGCTCAAGTTGAACGGACTGCTGGACGTCATCATTCCACGCGGCGGGGCCTCCCTTATCCGTAATGTGGTTGCCAATGCAACCGTACCTGTTATCGAAACTGGGGCGGGCATCTGTCATACCTATGTGGATGAATCAGCCGATCCAGTTATGGCAGCCGAAATTGCCATCAATGCCAAGGCACAACGGCCATCCGTATGTAACTCCATGGAAACGTTGCTGCTGCATGCCGCATATGCGGAAGAGCATCTGCCTGCTCTTGCCGAGCAATTCCGTGAGGCCAATGTGGTCTTGAAAGGTTGCGACACCGTGCGCCGTCTTGTCCCTTTTGCCCTTGAGGCAACCGAGGAAGACTATGCGACCGAGTATAACGATTATATTTTAAATATCCGTGTGGTTGAGAACCTGGACGAAGCGATGCAGCATATCGCACATTACGGAACCAAACATTCCGAGTGTATCGTAACCCGTGATACAGCCCATGCAGAACGCTTCATGCATGATGTGGATGCGGCAGCCGTCTATCACAATGCATCCACACGTTTCACCGACGGATTTGAATTTGGCTATGGAGCCGAAATCGGAATCAGTACCCAGAAACTGCATGCACGTGGACCGATGGGACTGCCAGCACTGACATCAACCAAATATCGTATTACAGGCAATGGACAGATTCGTCAATAATATCTCAGCACCAGTTATATAGGAGGAACGATAAATATGAGTCAAGAGCAACAGACGTTACTACAACAGAAGATTACTTTCCACGGAGCAGGCGCGATGGCTGAAGCCATCGTGCGCGGACTGATCTCCCGCCTAGTCGTTCGTCCTCAGGATATTACGATGCTGAACCGCAGCAACCAGAAACGTCAGGAGGAGCTCAGCACCCGTTATGCAGTGCATACCGGAACTGCCTCACAATCTCTGGATCATCTTGCCTCCACTCCGGTCATCGTACTCTGTATGAAACCCAAAGATGCTGCCGCAGCGCTGCGTGAACTCGGTCCATTGTTATCACCTGATCAACTGATCGTGTCTGTCATTGCCGGATTATCGATCCGCACGATGCAGTCCTTGCTCGGTCGTAAACAACCGATCGCCAGAACCATGCCGAATACATCCAGTACCATTGGACTCGGTGCAACGGGTCTTGCCTTCTCTGCGGAGATTACGGATGAACAGCGCAGTATAGTGATGACCATGTTTGAAGCGGTTGGTATCGTGACCATCGTGCCTGAAGATAAACTTGAAGTGCTCACAGGGATTTCCGGAAGCGGCCCTGCTTATGTATACTATTTAATGGAGGCCATGATTGCCGCAGGTATTCGTGGTGGTTTATCCAGCCAGCAATCTCGTGATCTCACCGTTCAGACGGTGCTGGGCGCGTCACGTATGGTACAACAAACCGGCTTGGAACCGATGAAGCTTCGTAGTGATGTGACATCCCCGGGAGGGGCAACGCAAGCAGCATTGAAAACGCTGGACGAAGGAGATTTCTTTGAAAATGTAATCGCAGCCGTCAACCGCTGTGCAGAGCGCTCACGGGAGATGGGAGCTGCTTTGGAAGGGGATTTAAAATGAATAACATGTGCACAACCACATATCGTCTGCATGATGATCATGCAGACTTTCGCAAGAAGGCTCAGTCCATCGCGATTGGCATGACCGTTGGTAGCTGGACTGAGTTGCCGCAAGCCCAGCGTGAAGCGATGCAGAAGCATCTGGGTGAAGTAATCAGCGTAGAAGTCCATGAAGCTGAAGGAATGGCTGCAGGTGAGCGTTACGCCGATATTACCATCGGATATCCCGATATTAACTTCAGTCGTGATATCCCTGCCCTGCTCGTGACGGTCTTTGGCAAAATCTCAATGGATGGCCGGATCAAATTAACAAAGCTTGGTTTCTCGGATGGTTTCCTCAGTGCATTCCCGGGACCCAAGTTTGGACTGAATGGTGTTCGTGATCTGCTTGGTGTGCATGATCGTCCACTGTTAATGAGTATCTTCAAGTCAGTTATTGGGCTAAATGCAGATGAACTGCGTGAACAATTTATTCGTCAGGCCCTTGGGGGCGTTGATCTGATCAAGGACGATGAGATTCTGTTCGAGAACAAATTGACACCCATCGAAAAAAGAGTCGAGGTCTGCATGAAAGCTGCCGAACAGGCACGCCAGGAGACTGGCAAGAAACTTATGTATGCAACCAATCTCACAGGGCCTACATCTCGTCTGAAAGAGCAAGCTGAACGTGCCATCGGCGCAGGAGCCAATGCCTTGTTGTTCAACGTATTGTCTTACGGATATGATGTCCTGCATGAACTCAGCAGTGATCCAGATATCAAAGTGCCAATTATGGCTCACCCTGCACTTGCGGGTGCATTGTATCCTTCACCACATTACGGCATCTCGGCTTCGGTTGTACTTGGCCAGTTGATGCGTCTTGCGGGTGCCGATCTGGTGCTCTTCCCTTCTCCTTATGGTTCGGTTACGATGCCGAAGGAAGAAAATATGGCGATCACGGAGCAATTACTGACAGCTGATCTGCCAGTACGAACCAGTATGCCAGTGCCTTCAGCCGGCATCCATCCAGGCCTTGTACCGCTTATTTTGCGCGACTTTGGTACAGATGTCATCGTTAATGCTGGTGGCGGTATTCATGGACATCCTATGGGCACTGAGGCAGGCGGACGTGCATTCCTGCAAGCCATTGAGGCAGCTCAGCGTTCCATTCCACTTGCACAATATGCAACCGAGCATCCGGAACTGAAAAGCGCACTGGATCTGTGGGGTGGCGAACGATGAGAAGTGATAAAAAAACAGTCATTTTCTGTGACTTTGACGGTACGATTACCCTCTCGGACAATATTGTCGCAATCATGAAACATTTCAAGCCTGAGGGCATTGAAGCGATTATGAAAGATACGATTGAGCAGAACATCTCGCTGCGTGAAGGTGTTGGAGCCATGTTTGCTCTGTTGCCCGCATCGCAAAAAGATGAAATTGTGGAATTTGTGCTTGGACAAGCGGGGATCCGTGAAGGATTCAGCGAGTTTCTTGACTACGTTCGCAGCGAAGGGATCGAATTCAATGTGACCAGTGGCGGTATGGACTTTTTTATCGAACCCTTACTCGCGCCATTCGATATCCCTAAGGATCATGTCTATTGCAATGGAGCTGACTTCGCGGGTGAAACCATTAAGATTGAATGGCCGAATCCCTGTCAGCCTCCTTGTGAGAATGGCTGCGGCATGTGCAAAACAACCGTGATTCGTACCTTCCCGGAAGAACAATACAATCGAATCCTCATTGGAGACAGTCTGACAGACTTTGAGGGTGCAAAGATTGCCGATCTTGTCTACTCTCGCTCCATTTTGACGGACAAATGTATTGAACTTGGTGTGGACCATGTGCCATTCGCTACCTTTTACGATATCATCGAAGATATGAAACAGAAGCAAACACAAGGAGTGCTGTAAACGATGGGCTTTGAAAAGATTACATTGGAACACAAACGTCAGGTCCTTGAAGAACTGGCTGATATTAAAGCATTGTTCGCAAGTCGTAACTGGTTCCCCGGAACAAGTGGCAATCTGTCGATGCGTGTAGGAGATTTTGACCCGGAGCAATTTTATTTTGCGGTTACCGCCTCAGGCAAAGACAAATCTCTTCGCACACCGGAAGACTTTCTTTTTGTGGACAAACACGGCAAAGCAATTGAAACAACAACGTTGAAACCAAGTGCCGAAACGTTGATTCACTGTGAAATCTATCGTTTGACCGGCTGTGGTGCTGTATTCCACGTGCATACTGTGTTTAACAACCTGATCAGTGAATTCTTTGGAGCAGAGGGTCAGGTGCCGATTCAAGGTATCGAGTTGATCAAGGCTTTCAACATTTGGGAAGAAAATGCGGAGATTCGTGTACCTGTCCTGCCTAACTTTGCAGACATTCCGTCCATTGCTGAATTGGTACCCGATGTACTGGATGCCAAAGTGCCAGGGATCTTGCTTCGTAATCACGGCATATATGCGTGGGGTAAAGATGCTTTTGAAGCGAAACGTCATCTGGAAGCGTTCGAGTTCCTGTTCGAAGTGATGTACCGTCAACTTCTGTTGAAGGGCGCTACGAAATAGCAATCATTTATTCGAAATCAAAGCTGCACAACAAAAAACACGCCAGAGGCTGGTATACATAGCCCTTGGCGTGTTTTTATGTTGTGGGGATAACAGCGATTAGAAGGTTGCTCTGTCATCGTAGTGTCAGTGTAACTCTACTTTAGGTCACTCTACAGTCGATCATCCCGATCCTTGAATAAAAAGAGACTGTCTGCCCCCTCATCATTTCGTTGAGCAGCACTATGGATCCCCGCCCCCCTCTGCTTGCCAAACAGCAGTTTCAAGCCGCCAAAAATGAGCAGCAAGGATACAATGACGGTATTCAAATAGGAACGTATCTCATACGTCATAAATGCATTAGGGAAGAGCTCATTCAGCTGTGGAATGACAAGACGGATCGTCAGGTAATATAGACCCAGCGCGGCAATCCCGAATCCAATCAGACGCTGATGGCGGGCCCAGTCCTTGAAGATCGGTTGATCAACCAAAGGCTCGCGTCCATAACGACTGGAGCACTGGAGCCCGTCAAAGAAGCTGTAGAACCAGACCAGTGGAATCATGAACAGAAACACAGATAAGTGAAGCAGGTCCAGTACATAGATGCTGCCCAGGAACAGGAACATCAATTGCATGCCTCTTTTCTGCAATCCAAGATATAGATGACCTGCACCTGGAAAAGCGGATAGCAGCGTTGCAAGCACTTTGCTACGTCGTCCGGCTACTCTGCCCATCTCCAATTCTTCGAATAATGTCCGATCCTGCAACACCTCACCAGCCTGCTTACGGTGAACGTGCTGCACCGCATCAAACATGCAGTATACCCATATTACAGGCAGAATGAGTAAGAACATTAAAAATACCGATTCATTGGTGATCGAAGCTACAAAAACCATCATGGCAAATGAACCAAAGAACGCCATCAGGAAGGACAACCCACGATGCAACAATCCCAGGTGAAGATGTCCCAATCCTGGAACAAATGAGAGCAAAATGGTGAAGAATCGTTCACCCTCACTGCCTTTTCGATACACGGGTTGACCATAGGGACCCTCAGGATGGCCATATTCACCACCTGGATGTTGATGTAGCTCATCTTCATTCATCTGCTCCATAGGCCCTTGCTGACCCATGTATGCTCCCTGGTAGGCTGCTCCTTGGTGTGGAGGAGCTCCATAAGGCGCACCGTATCCCCTATAATGAGCATCTCGGGCAGAAGGCGCACGGAGCAGAACAATGATCATGTCCAGCATGCTGATCCCCCAGAAGAAAGCCGCAAAAAGTGCACCGAAAATCAATAAATCTTGTTCATTAGTGACCATCGCTAACATGAATGAGCCAACAGCTGTTCCGAAGAAAAGCAATGGATATATCACGGCTCTTGCGGCTCGTCCCCAATACATAAAACCAAGACCGGGTATCAGGTTTAATAGAAATGCGAGTAATTTGTTACGATCTGAGTGCACAGTCGTCATCCTTTCTTTTCAGGCAATGCGAAACCATTTATGGTTTAGGCTTGAGGTTATCCAGCCATGAAGTAGCTGCCTCCGTCCATTTCTCGGTAAATGACCCTCTGTGGTCGCCATCCTGGAACTTGTGATATGGTGCTACCTTGTCAAAAAGTCCAGACGAGAGGAAGATCAATGTCAAACAGGCCGCTACCGCGTAATGGAACACTTTATGATCAAGCCAGCGCCGGTTTCGTCCAGCACGGGATTTGCGTTGTACCTTGGGTGATTGAATGCCCTCAATCCGATGCATGACTGAATCCGCGAACCCTGTTGGGTCATGTAGCGGAGGCAGTTCTCCATGGATACCAAGCGCTTCCAGATAGATGTCAATCGCATCCGGATCTTCCATCAGAAGCTGTTCCATTTGGTTCGCTTGAGTTTCACTCATATGGCCTTCAATATAATCAGTCCATTGCGCAGCGGTATACTTCTCCTGTTTACTCACGCCATTCATCCTCCTTCCAATGTTTTCGAATCCACTGCCGGGCACGATACAAGCGGGATTCCACGGTCTTCACAGCCACCTGTGCATCACTGGCAATCTGCTCATAATTTTTTTCGCTTAGATAATACGCAGTGATAATGTCACGATGCTGAGCAGGCAACTGATTAATTCTTTCGCGAAGTTTATCCTGACGCTCTTCACGAACGAGACGGGTAAGAACGTCTTCATCCCGTCCGGGCATATTGATTATTTTTTCTTCTCCACCCAGATCCTCAGCAGTTCGTCTGCCCAGTTTGCGTTTGGCATCAATCGCTTTGTGAAAGGCAATTCGGGTTAACCACGTTTTGAAACCTTCAGAACGGTAGTCGGGGAGAGATTTATACATCTGTATGAACGCCTCCTGAGCTGCATCCTGTGCTTCCTGATCGTTCCTGAGTACGGAATAGGCCACATGATATACATGCTGGCTATACTTATCAATCAGAGTACGCATCTGGGATGTATCTCCTTGACGGATTTGTTCGATTACGCGCGCTTCATCAATAACTCTCCCCTCCTCTCCAATACAATAGACGACAGCTTGTGCGTTAACCCCTGCGTGATCTATCAAATTTTTGTAAAACAAAATGAAATCATTGCCTGAAAGGTTGATGCTGCTAATCACTCATCCAATCTTTAATCCAAAAAAAACAGGCACAGAATGACTTCTGGCCTGTTTCTTGTCCCTGCCTACACTTGAATTAACGTCCACCATTACGAAACCGCTGCGTGTACGCCTTCGCGTCTTGAACGGTCTTGACACGATTGCGACTCCACTCAAGCAGTATTCGATCGATATACCGGAAATGTACTTTGCCTGCAAAAACCGCTTCCTTCAGAGCCATTAGAATCAATTCCTCTTGATAACGGTCCTGATCCAACCAGCTGGATATCGTCTCGCACTCCATTGGAGAGAGCGGACGTCCAAATTCTTTTTCAAAGATGGAGAACATATTCCGTTCTTCCTCTTCTTTTTGAACACTGTTCGAATCTTGACGTGCTGTATTGATACTCTGCTGCTCCGCACGGAATGCGGCTACTTCTTCAGCAGTGCACGCTGCAAGCTTGGCATATAATCCATGTAAGTCATATCGCTCGTACTGGATGTCCCGTTCTTCGTCACGGTGCTCGTCAATAGCAATATACCCATCCCTCATCAGACGTTGCAACATTCTGGCAATGCCTTCAGGTGCAAGTCCCATGCGCGCCGCAAGCTCTTCAAGCGTGGGAAACTCGTTGAACTCTGCCTGACGGAACCCTAGCAGTTGAATCAGAAGAAGCACTTCTGCATCTGATAGACCAAGCTGGTGATAAAAACGTAACAAGGCATACGGCAGATGGGCTGTACCCGATGTCATGCCATAAGCTGCTCCATCCAACCAAGCTTTGGATGTGGTGTCTTCCATAGATGCTCCTCGGTTAAGCATTAAGGGTACAGACGATAAAGCATACGTGGGAATGCGATTGTTTCACGTACATGATCCAATCCACAGATCCATGCTACCGTCCGCTCCAATCCCAGACCGAAACCGGAGTGAGGAACCGATCCGTATTTACGCAAATCCAGATACCATTGGTAAGCTTCATCCGAGAGATTGTGCTCCTCAAAACGTTGTTGCATCAATTCCGGATCATCGATACGCTGCGAACCGCCAATAATCTCTCCGTATCCTTCTGGTGCAATCATATCAGCACAGAGAACAACTTCTGGACGATTCGGATCTGGTTTCATGTAGAATGCTTTGATTCCAGCTGGGTAATGCGTGATAAAGACCGGTGTATTGTACTTCTCAGCAATTGCTGTTTCGTGCGGTGCACCAAAGTCTTCTCCCCAAGGAATATCAAAGCCTTGACCATGCAGGAATTCAATTGCTTCATCATACGTAATACGCGGGAATGGCGCTACGATGCCTTCGAGTTTGGATACGTCACGACCGATAGATTCCAGTTCTGCACGGCAGTTTTTCACCACGGATTGAACGACATGAGCGATAAATTTCTCTTGTACGCGCAGACTTTCCTCGTGATCTACAAATGCCATTTCCGGCTCAATCATCCAGAACTCAATCAAGTGGCGACGTGTTTTGGACTTCTCAGCGCGGAATGTTGGACCGAAGGAATATACCTTGCCCAGCGCCATGGCTGCAGCTTCCATATACAATTGACCACTTTGTGTCAGATAAGCATCTTCATCAAAATATTTGATGTGGAACAGGTTCGTTGTTCCTTCCGCAGACGATGGTGTCAAAATCGGAGGATCAACTTGTGTGAATCCGTTACCATCAAAGAACTGCTGAACAGCGCGAATAATCTCTGCACGAATCACCATAACCGCACGTTGCTTCGTTGAACGAAGCCACAGGTGACGATGGTCCATCAAGAAATCAACACCATGCTCTTTAGGCGTAATTGGATAGTTTTCAGTCAGGTGAATGATCTCAACCCCTGTAACAGTCATCTCGTAACCAGACGCACTGCGAGGTTCTTCACGAATAATACCTGTAACATATAAAGAGCTTTCTTGTGTCAGGCTCTTGGCATTGTTCCAGATCTCTTCACTAACTTCACTTTTTACAACAACCCCTTGGATATATCCGGTTCCATCACGCAGCTGCAAAAACTGAATTTTACCGCTGGAACGTTTGTTGTTAATCCAGGCACCGATTGTTACGGTTTCGCCCACATGCTCGTTCACATTACGAATTACACAATTCGTATTCATGCCCATATCTCCCCTTGGTTCCTGAATTTGAAAATGCAGCGGGCAGGCTTATGCCTGTCCTCTGCACTTCCTTGTCATTCTATATTTACTTTACAGTTAGATTACTGAGAATTCAATACGATTCGGTGTGTATCACGTGCAATTACCAATTCTTCGTTAGTTGGCACAACGAGAACTTCCACTTTGGAATTCGCTGTTGTGATCCGGCGTGGTTCGCCGGAACGAATGGCATTCAACGCTTCATCCAGTTCAACACCCAGATAAGTGAGCTGCTCACATACTTTTTGGCGAAGTACAACGGAGTTCTCACCTACACCAGCCGTAAAGACGATCACGTCTACACCGTTCATTGCAGCTGCATATGAGCCGATGTATTTACGCAGACGGTATTCGTACATTTCAAAAGCAAGCGTGGAGTTGGCATCGCCATTCTCCATACCTTCCGTAATCTCACGCATGTCACTGCTGATTCCCGAGATCGCAAGCAATCCACTGTGTTTGTTCAACATGGAGTTCACTTCGCTTACGCTCAGTTCTTCCTTGTTCATTACATAAGGTACGATGGCTGGGTCGAGGTCACCAGAACGCGTTCCCATCATCAGTCCCTCAAGCGGAGTCATACCCATCGAAGTATCCACGGATACGCCACCTTTAACTGCTGTTACACTACCACCGTTACCGACGTGACAAGTGATAATTTTCAAATCTTCCACTGGACGATCCAAGTATTCAGCAGCTGCCTTGCTTACGAAATCATGGGAAGTACCATGTGCGCCGTAGCGACGTACTTTATATTTTTTGTAAAGTACACGCGGAATGGCATACAGGTAAGCTTTTTCAGGCATCGTCTGATGGAATGCTGTATCAAAGACCATTACCTGAGGCACACCTGGCATATTTAATTCAGCCGCACGAATACCCATCATTGCTGCAGGGTTATGAAGTGGAGCCAAGTCGAACAAACGACGAATTTCAGCTTTGGCAGCATCATCTACCAATGCAGATTCTTTAAATGCTTCACCACCGTGAACGACACGGTGTCCAACAGCTTGAATTTCACTTACAGAATCCAGTACACCATTTTCTTTGTGAGTCAAAATATCAATGACTTTACGGATCGCTGTTGTATGCTCCAGAATTTCACTAACTTCTGTAACATCCTCACGGCCTGTCGGTTTATGTGTCAGAATGGAGGAATCCATTCCGATCCGTTCTACCAAACCTTTAGCCAGTACAGATTCGTCAGTCATATTATACAGTTGATATTTGAGCGAGGAACTCCCCGCATTAATTACGAGTACTTTCACAGTCTGTCACCATCCTTGTCGTACTTGAAGAATCCTTCGCCTGTTTTGGCACCCAGGTGTCCTGCACGCACCATTTTCTTCAGGACTGTAGAAGGACGATATTTCAATTCTCCGAATTCACGGAACATTCTTTCGAGTGCAGCTTCAACAGAATCCAATCCGAAACGGTCAGCCATTTCGAGTGGTCCATGCTGGAAGTTATATCCGATACGCATTGCATCATCGATATCTTCAGCAGATGCAACACCTTCTTGCAATACATGCAACGCTTCGTTAATCAGCAGACAGATCAAGCGGGAAGTTACGAATCCAGGTGATTCATAGATCATGACTCCTTTTTTGTCCGCTACTTCTTCAACAAAACGTCTGGTCTCTTCGAAAGTTGTATCCGAAGTTTTCAGTCCACGAATAATCTCTACAAGATCAACCCGGGATACCGGGTGAATAAAGTGCATACCAATAACACGCTCTGGGTATTTGGTCGAGCTTGCAAGCTCGGTCAAACTCAGCGTGGATGTATTACTTGCCAGAATGACATTGCTTGGACAAACTTGGTCCAGTTGGCTGAATACTGCTTTTTTCGCATCCAGATCTTCTGAAATCGTCTCAATGACCATGTCGCAAGTTCCAAGTTCAGCTAAATGAGCTACCTTGGTAATGCGGGAAAGAATCAACTTCTTCTCCGCTTTTGTAATCGCCCATTTCTCCAGTTGTTTATCCAGATTGGTTTCGATCATGTCATATGCATGATCCAGCTTTTGTGTTGTATGCTCCACGAGAAGCACATCAAGTCCTTTGGCTGCTAGCATCTGGGAAATACCTTGCCCCATCGTACCGCCGCCGACAACTCCTATTTTTTTGAAAAACATGGTTCTGCTCCATCCTTTCGGTTCTCTATTTCTCTATTGTACCCTGTTCGCCGAAAATTACAAATTTCGACCCAACATATAATAATATCTTAGCACGAGTGAAATGTAAAAAAAAATAACCAGCATAAATAAATTATGCTGGTAGAAGGGCACTGTCACGAAATTGACAACGAAATTGCTCGCCGGACAAAACTTCCTCACGAATCAAGATGTCGAGTGAATTGTCGAAAATTGTCCGTTGTTCTTCAAGCAACCGCTTTGTCTGTTCCATCAGTTCTTGCAGAATTAATTTATTCTCACGCATGAGTTCCTCGGTTGTGACCATATCCATGTTCACAATCCCAAGTGAAGTCAATCCCGAAGCCATCATGGTCTGTACAACATTGGTTGCCTGATCGAAGTCATTGCGTGAACCTGTGGAACGACCACCGTAGTACATTTCCTCCGCAGCTGCTCCTCCGAGTGCAATCATAATCTGCTCTTCCAGAAAGCGCTTCGTATAGAGGAACTGTTCCTGTTGAGGGTTATGACGCACATATCCCAGCGCCTGACCACGCGGACTGAGTGCCACCTGGCTTACACTGCCTGGACGAACGAGTTCTGCCATAATGGCATGTCCCAATTCATGAATGGCGACCCTTTTCTTCTCTTCCACACTGGACTCACGGTCTGTCTTCTCACCCATCATGACTTTATCAATAGCCAGAGACAAATGCCGCTGTTCGATATTTAACAGGCCGTCTCTCATGGCGTATATTGCTGCTTCGTTCATCACACTTTCGAGCTGTGCACCGGAGAAACCATACGATTCTTCAGCTGTTTTCTCCAGATTAACTTCCTTCATCAGAGGTTTGTTCACCGCATGCAGTTCCAGAATATGCTTTCTGCCCTTTTTGTCAGGCAAGTCCACTTGAATGTGGCGGTCAAAACGTCCCGGGCGCGTCAGAGCGCTATCGAGCATCTCTTTGCGGTTTGTTGCAGCGATAACAAGGATTCTCGGCGTATCGGAAGAATAGATTCCATCCATTTCCGTCAAGAGCTGATTGAGGGTCTGATCATATTCACGCTGTTGACCGCCCTCACGTTTCCCCCCGATGACATCGATTTCATCGATAAATATAATAGCGTTTTCCTTATTTTCCTTGGTGGCACGAGTTCTCGCGTCCTTGAACAAATCCCGAATTCTGCTGGCACCTACACCAACATACATTTCCACGAACTCACTGCCCGATGCTGCTACAAAAACAGAATCGGTGTAATGGGCAGCAGCCTTGGCCATCAACGTTTTTCCTGTCCCTGGAGGGCCCGTCAGCAAGATCCCTTTTAACGGGCGAATCCCGAACTTCCGAATTTCTTCATGTTTGATGAGAAAGTCAAGTGCTTCACGCAATTCCTGCTTGGCACTGTCCTGTCCGCCAATTTCTTCAAAAGTGAGCTTGGAAGGTCCTTTTTTCTTCCGTTTACGTTCCTGTGCAGCGCCTACTGTAATCCCGCCACGCATTTGCATCATGAACAGCAAAGCTCCGACAAGCACCGCTGCAATCAGAATCGGAACAATATTAACACCAGTAAAAGCAAGAAAAATAATCAATACGGGAAAAAATCCGATGGCAACTTCTTTTGTCCACTTAGGCATTAGGCCACACTCCTATCTGACCGGGCACACGCGGCAGAATAATAAACTTGCTGGCATCTCCGTCTCTGAGACTGACATATACATTGTTGTCATCCATCGCTGTATTTACCTTAATTCCATTGGTCGCCATCTTTGACAACGTTGGTGTAATCTCGGTGTATTGCTTGTTCTCCATCGCCTGGGCTACGGTAAACATCGCATCACCCCACCAACTTTCCAGTGCTTCACTGGAATGATCCACAACGTCCAATTTTAGTGATCGTGTTCCAATCAGGGTCTGTCCTTCTTTGTGAATATATTGTACCAGTCTGCCCAAATCAACATCAGGTTGCAGATCCAGTTTCAATTGTACGTCATTGCGGTTAATAGTTAATTGAACGTCATTAACTCCATCGTACTGGGTAACCATCTTTTCAATCGGATTCTGCACAGCCACCTGACGATATACAAACCAACCTCCAAACAACACAACGGCTGAAATGACGGCAGTTAAAGCAATAGGCAATACTTTTAGTTTCAAGTGAATTACCCCTCCCAGATTTTGGCCCAACCTACTGGCTTATTGGTATATAAGAATATGTGCACATTGACTCCTGCGATAATTTCGACAGGTTTATTTGTTTTGAATGTAACTTTGAGTACATATCTGAGTATATCACATCGTATATACAATTTCGAAGGCGAAAATATGAATAAATTATTAATTTTAACTATTTAAATTATTTAAGTTTATGGGCAACACAAAGAACCGGTTCAGTCGGATATCCGTCTGCCGGTTCTTTTGTTTCATTCATTCTCTAGCTACGTCACTCTATTTGTTCTAGCTGTTCGGGAGTGTGTAGACCAGGTCCACCTGTTCTCCGTTGCTAAAACGATAAAAACGATAGTGGTTATGCGTACCGTCTTTATAATACACTTGCCACACATATATTCCATTCACAACTCCAGGCATGATTCGCTTAATCTCGCCGGCAGGAACTTCAGAACTGAAGCGATTGCGGATCTGCGCTTCGGACATGCCATTCTGCAGCAGCTCACTGTGTACAGCGTTTGCACCCTTAGCCGGTTGATTGTTTGCATCGAATTTAACCCAGACCATAACATCCTGGTTATCCTTGTTTTTGCCGATCAGGGTCCAGTAGATGTTGTCAGAGCCTTCTTTGTCTCCCCAGATGTACTTGCGCAATTCATCATAGGATGTAATGCCCAGTTGCTCCTGTGCTGCCTGTATGGCGAGCGCTTCTTCCTTGCGCTGGTCCTGCGTGACATGGACGTAATAACGCTGAAGTCCAAACAGAATCAGAACCAGTGCAAGCAGCGAAATCCATATCCACTTCTTTTTTTTCTTCAAAAGTCGAACTTCCTTTCCCTATGATGCTCTATCCTGCAATTAACGAGCAAGCAGACCATCAAATGCCAATTGAGACTCACGCAAAATGCGCTCTTCATCCAGCGTCAGACATTCGCCATGTTTCACCACTTGTTTCCCATCCACCCATACGTGCTCAACATCTTTGGCAGAAGCCGAGTAGATCGTATGTGAGATCAGGTCTGTATGTGGATAGAAATGTGCCTGTTCAATGTCCAAGGCGATAAAATCAGCCTTCATGCCGACCTGGAGTGCTCCGGTATTGTTCAAGAAGATTGATTTGGCTCCATATGACGTTCCGAGTAGTAACGCTTCGCCTGCTGGCACTGCCGTCGGGTCACCAGATACACCTTTGTGGATCAATGCAGCCAGTCTCATTTCCTCGAACATATCCAGGTTGTTGTTACTTGCTGGTCCGTCAGTTCCGAGTGAAACGGTAACTCCTGCTTTCAGCAACGCAGGTACACGCGCAACACCGGAAGCGAGTTTCAGGTTACTTCCCGGGTTATGGGATACAGCCACATCATGACGGGCCAGAATCTCAATCTCTTCGTCATTCAGATGCACCGCATGTGCAACCAGGGATGGACGGGAGAAAAAGCCCAGTTTCTCCAGATGTGCTACAGGACGCAGTCCATAATCAGCCACGTTCTGCTCGACTTCACGAAGCGTTTCTGACATATGTGTATGAAGAGGAAGGTTTAGGTCGTTCGCGACCTGTACAAGCTTCTCTATGTAGTCAGGAGGGCATGTATATGGTGCGTGTGGCGAGATTACGGTTGTAATGCGACCATCTGCCTGTCCATTCCACTCACGTGCAAACGCTGCCGACTCCTCCAGCTTCCGCAGTTGCTCTTCTTCCGAGCACAGCCCAATTACACCACGTGCCAGTGCTGCTCTAACGCCGGATTGCTCCACAACTTTGGCAACTTGATCCATGTGATCGTACATGTCCAGGAAAGCTGTAGTTCCGCCTTTCAACATTTCAAGCACCGATAGCGAAGTTCCCCAATATACGTCTTCTGAAGTCATTTTCGCTTCCATCGGCCACATTTTTTCCTGCAACCATACTTGCAACGCAAGATCGTCTCCGTGCCCTCTGAGCAACGACATCGCTGCATGACCATGCGTATTGATCAGACCCGGCAGGAAGAACAATCCTTTTCCATCCACTTTGGTACAATTTTCGTCTCCATCCGGCAATGTCTCACCAATATGCACAATCTTGTCATTCTCAACAACCATGTATCCTTGAACAACGTTCCATGTTGTGCCGCCTTCATTAACGGCAAATTTACCGTTGTGAATTACCCATCTATTTGTTGTCATCTTCCTCGTCGTCCTTTCCAGTCTCCAAGTAATAGGCCAAACTAAGCAGATCCGTTGTAAAGTCAGCATGGTGAATGCGGATATGCGGCGGTGTTTTTAGAATTGTTGGTGCAAAATTAAGGATCGCTTCAATTCCCGATTCAATAAGCTGATCGGCTACATTTTGGGCTTCCGTATCCGGAACCGTAATAATACCGATGCGGATGTTATCCGTTTTAACCGCTTCCGTCAATTCATTCATTGGCTTTACCGTCAAACTGTTGATTTGACTACCAATCTTCGGTCCATATGCATCAAATACAGCAACAATCTTCATGTTGTCTTTCAGATATGCGTTGTAGTTGGACAAGGCCTGTCCGAGGTTACCCGCACCTACCAGAGCTACATTAATTTGCTGATCGATTTTGAGAATGTGACGAATTTTCTCGATCAAATAGGATACATCATACCCGATCCCTTTACGACCAAAATCACCGAAGTAAGCCAGGTCTTTACGAATTTGGGCCGGATTCAGATCCAGCCTTTGTCCAAGCTCTTGAGAAGAAACAGTAGCCACCTCACGCTGGTGCAACTCGCTCAAATAGCGCAAGTATACAGGCAGACGTCGTACCACCGCTTCCGAAATTTTATCCGATTTCATTCTTGCTCCCCCTTACCAAGGCCACGATAAAATAATAGATGAAAAGATGAGCATTCTGTATAAACTCAATGATAGACGTGACATTTTATACAGAATGCTCCTTGTAATTTAGGTTATAAGTTCTTACGTGCAACTGCTCTAATCGGATACGGAAATATCTAATAAAGTTTAACGCCAAACGATAGTGTCATGCAATGATATAACGAACAAAACAACCATTATTCTTGTTCATTAGCAGGTTTTTCCAACCACTCGGTTATTCGTGGAACCATCTGCTCCGTGAGCATATGCTCCATTTTGGGACCTGGTAATGAATATAAAAAGAATTTACCATAGTACGCTTCAATCACACGTGTATCATAAACAATGACAATTCCTCTGTCCTTTGCTGTACGCACCAATCGGCCAAATCCCTGCTTGAAACGAATGACCGCTTGTGGCACGGACAGTTTCATGAACGGATTTTTCTTCTGTTCCTGAAGCAACTCACTCTTGGCTTCCACCAACGGATGATTCGGCGGTTGGAAAGGCAATCTTACAATAGCGAGACAGGTCAGCGCTTCTCCCGGGATATCTACACCCTCCCAGAAGCTGCTTGTGCCCAGAAGTACTGTTGCTTTGGCATCTTGGAACCTGCGAGTCAATTTGGAACGACTTCCACTATCAACGCCTTGACCAAGCAACGAGATGTCGTTGCCAGACAGCGCCTCCTTCAGCGGATCATAGACCTGTCGCAACATCTTGTATGAAGTAAACAGAACCATCATGCGTCCACGCGTAGCAATTGCCGTCTCTGCGAGTGATTGCACCAGCATATTAACAAAGTGCGCATCACCCACACTTCCCTTCACACTCGGGAAATCACGCGGAATCACCAGAAGTGCCTGATCGCGATAGTTGAAAGGTGATGGCAGCATCGACGTTAACAACCGATTATTCTCGGAAGCTTCCTGCAAGCCAAGCTGCTCAATCATGAACTGGAATGACTTATCTACCGAAAGCGTAGCTGATGTAAGCACAACACTTTTCTTTTTATCAAAAAACAAATCCTTTAGTTGTGCACTGACATCTACAGGTACGGCATACAGCTGGAGTGATTTACTGCGGAACTGGCCGCTGGCTTCCATCCAGTACACCGTTTTGGCGTCATCCATACGCATGAAGAAACGTAGATTCTCCTTCAATGTGGTCAGATCTTTCAGTAATCCTGTTATGTCCGTGATCAGACTATCCGATTGATAATCATCCTGATCCTCTTTCACTTCAAGCAGCAATTTGTCCCCTTTGCGAACCAAATCGCCCAGAGTCACATAGATCTGGTTCTCCAGATCCTGCAACTCCTGCCATTTTGCAGGTTTCTGAGATGCTTTCAGACGCAGTGAAAATTGCCCCGTCTCGCCCGGTGAAGCATCACTTCGTTCAGGCAACAGACCAAACAATGCATCGCTCATACGATCCCACAGTTCCTTGACCTCAAGAGCGAGCGGGAACATCTGGTCCACCATGGAGCCCCATTGCACCGAATTTTCATGCCCGGATAACTGCGAACGAAGCATAGGCAGCTGACCATTACGACTGTCTTTAAACAGGCGGGTCAGTGTATGAACCAAAGTGAAATATTTCATATGCATTCCAAGATGTTTACCAGCGACATCCTCCAGATGATGTGCCTCATCGATTACAAGACTCTCATAGGCTGGCAGCAGCTGATGCGCGGCTTTCACATCCGTAAATAATTTGGAGTGATTGGTGATTACGATATCAGACAACCCTGCCTCATGTTTGGCACGATGGTAGAAACATTTGCGGAACCATGGACAGGATCTTCCCAGACATGATTCGGATTCGCTCTGTACGGTCTCCCAGAAGTCCCCTCCGCGTCCGCTAAGGTTAAGTTCCTCATCATCTCCGGTTTCGGTCTGCGTAAGCCAGACGATCATCTGAGCAGCTGTGAAATAATCCTCTTTAGGTGTGGCGAATTCACGTTTATTGATTTTGTGTTCAAATTTGCGCAGGCACAGGTAATGTCCACGTCCTTTGAATACAGCAGCCTTAAACGGGAACGGAACCACTTGAGTCAGCATCGGAATGTCCCGCTCTCTCAATTGCTCCTGCAGATTGATCGTATGCGTGCTGACCATAACTTTCTGTTCTTGCTTCACACTTTCGTAAATAGCAGGCAACAGATACCCTAGAGATTTACCGGTACCCGTTCCAGCTTCGATCAAGAGATGTTTCTCTTCATCCAGGGCTTGCCTTACACTGCTGAACATCTGGGTCTGCGCTTCACGCTCTTCGTAATGATCCAGTGTATCCTTCAGGTTCTCCCGAACCTGGTCCATAAACTGTTCGAAGCTTACACCATCGAGGGGGTTAGCCTCCCGCTCATCGCGTGGTGCACCAATGTCGGTCCAATCACTTACATTAAGAGCAAGCTGACGATAATAGGTATGTCCGTCCAGATCCTGAATCGGCTCTGCTTCCTTCTCACTGCGCATCCCGTCCAAAAACCAGCCCAAGTCACTGTCTTCTGGTGCAAACAGGTCACTGAGGCGCTGAATCGTTATGAGCGGTAATTCCTTTAACTCATCCAGACACTTGAGCAGCACATAGGCTGTCGCCAGTGCATCACTGTCTGCCTGGTGAGGGCGATCATGTTGAAATCCAAATTCGGAAGACACATAACCGAGTTGATAAGAACCCAGTGATGGGAATGTAATCTTCAGAAAATCAATCGTGTCCAGAATACGGCCAGTGAACGGCAAATAACCGCAACGGTCAAGAGCATTCTGCAAAAAGTGAAAATCAAAAGCGACGTTGTGTCCAACTAGCACCACATCATTAAGCAGCGGAACCATCTCCATCATCATCTCTTCGAGTGAAGGAGCGTCCGCTACATCTTCATCGGTAATACCCGTCAACCCCGAAATAAACGGGGGAATCGGTACACCAGGGTTCACATAAGAACTATATATTTGAGTTATGCTGTAGTCATGATCTATGATGGCAAGTCCGGCCTGTATAATCTCACCGTCGGACTGCGTGCCGGTTGTTTCGAAATCCAATACGGCAAATTTCATTGCAATGTACGGTCCCTTCCATTCCAGTCTATGTTACAGCATAGCAAAAAAAAGGGGATTTGAAAATTAACTGACAAAAAAGCGGTGTCCCCGCCGCTATGCCAAAGGAGGGAACACCGTTTTTTTGTCGCCGAATTCCCGCTTAATGAAGGGTCGTCAGCTGATTAGCATATTGCAATTTTCCCCTGTTCAACCTGCAAGCTTCCATGTTGTACAGTGGTTCGGTCAATGTCGGGTCATACTGAAGGGCCTGTGCAAAGAGTGAACATGCAGCTTCGGGATTCGCAAGCTTGGCTTGAATACAGCCCAGGGCGTTACATACAAGCCCTTTTAAGCGAGGTGAACCCTTAAGGTACATGATCTGCTGCAAATGTGTCCCCGCTTCCGCCATTTGTTCCAGATTCAGATACGCGAGCGCCAGGTAAAAGCGAGTCAATGCACTCTCCGGATGGTCGGTCACAACCCGGGAGAACTGCATGATCGCCTGCGGATACATCTGTAGTTTGAAATAGCCCTGACCTCGACTGAAACATTCCAGATGGAGTTCAGGCAGCGCGGTAACAGCTTCCTGTTCCGGTTCAAGGGAAGCAGGCTTATCCATCTCCCGCTCCCTCACCTGGCTCATCTTTTCTTCAAACATCAGCCATTCATCCAGCATTCCGTCACTCATCCGCTTAAGCAAGTTCCACTTTTGCAGCAATTCTTGTTTGTTCAGGCCTTCAGCGGAAGGATAGCTCTTGATAATTTCATCTAACATGTCGTTCATTTCTGCGAAAACATGCTGGAACATCGATGCATCCCCACCCTTGAAAAAATGGATTAGTGCAGTGACCTGTACTCATTTTTTGCTTCAAGGGCCGATTTCATTCTCCTTACCAGTCGATTACATAATTGTTGCGTGGACTTCCTGTTTCATCGTTTGTACAGGTTTATTCTGTCCATCTACAAATACAACGGTTGGTTTGTGAGTATTTGCCTCTTCTTGCGACATCATGGCGTAAGAAATGATAATGACGTTATCTCCAGGCTGCACCAGACGTGCAGCTGCGCCGTTAAGACATATGACCCCGCTTCCGCGTGGTCCTGGAATCACATAAGTTTCCAGACGTGCACCATTGTTATTGTTCACAATTTGCACTTTCTCGTTTTCCATCAAGTCGGATGTTTCCATCAAGTCTTCATCTATGGTAATGCTACCCACATAGTTCAAGTTGGCTTCCGTTACCGTAGCCCGGTGAATTTTGGATTTCATCAGTGTTCTAAACATGGGACAGTACCTCCGATTTTTGCAACCTTATATTGTCAATCAATCTTGTTTTTCCGAATTTCACCGCAAGTGCGATGAGCAGATCATCACGTCCTTGAACTTCCTCCTGATCTGCGAGTGGCTCCAGACTTGGAAAAGCCTGAATCTCGGCGTAGTCGATAACGGCAAGCGGTGAGCTTGCAATCTGCTCGCGCAGAATACGACGGATATCTGCAGCGTTTATAGCTGCACCTGTATCTGCGGCTTCCTGAGCTGCACGCAGTGCCTTCGACAGAACCAATGCCTGTGTACGCTGTTCTGCGCTAAGATAGACATTTCGTGAACTGAGGGCAAGCCCATCCTCTTCGCGAACAATCGGACAGGGTACAATTTCTACAGGCATATTCAAATCATTCACCATCTGTTGAATGACCGCAACCTGCTGAGCGTCTTTCATTCCAAAAAATGCACGCTGTGGCTGTACGATGTTAAACAGTTTGGAGACTACGGTCGTTACCCCGTCAAAATGCCCCGGACGGGAAGCGCCACATAGGCGCTCCGTCAGTTTTGAGACCGATACGGTCGTTTGTGTTGCCTGTGGATACATCTCTTCAACAGAGGGAATAAATACGATATCTACTCCTTGTGAGCGTGCTGTTTCCACATCTCTGGCTTCATCCCGCGGATAGCTGTCAAAATCTTCATTAGGGCCAAATTGAATCGGATTAACAAATATGCTTAATACCACGATATCGCTCTGTTTTCTTGCTGCCTGCATCAAGCTTGCATGACCTTGATGAAGATAACCCATTGTCGGTACCAGACCTACAACGGACGCACTGGACCGAATCGCTTGACGCTTCAAGCTTAGTTCCTGTCTTAACTCTGCGATTGTCCGTAATACTTTCATGAGTTACTCCCCACCTTTTCCTTGCGTTGTCCGCCGTACAGTTGATCCAGAACACCATCCGCAGCATTGAATACATGCTCTTCGGCCGGGAACGAACGATCTTTAACTTCTTTCACGTAAGCTTCGATGCTCGTTCTGATTAATGTACCCACATCTCCATAGGTTTTGACAAATCGTTTGGGTGTATACGGAGAGGCGTATTGAACCACATCGTGGAATACCAGTACCTGACCATCACAGCCTCGTCCTGCTCCAATTCCGATGGTAGGGATGGACAGTTCCTCCGAGATCGCCCGTGCAACTTCTTCCGTAACCAGTTCAAGCACAATGCCAAACGCGCCTGCAGCTTCCAGGGCTTTGGCTTCGTCCATCAGACGTTTCGCGTCCGCTGCATCCTTGCCCTGAATGCGGTAACCACCAATCTGATTAACCGATTGAGGTGTAAGTCCGATATGTCCAAGAACAGGCACGCCTGCTTGCACGACTGCTCTAACGGTGTCCGCTATCTCGACTCCGCCTTCCATTTTAACGGCATGGGCATGCCCCTCTTGCATCAGTCGACGTACACCCTTAAGCGTCTCATCCACGCTGCCATGATAGGTCATAAAAGGCATATCAGCCACAATAAATGTCTTCTCAGCACCGCGCACTACGGAACGTGTGTGGTACACCATGTCGTCAATGGTCACCGGAAGCGTCGAGTTATAACCCAGTACTACATTGCCGAGTGAATCACCAACCAGGATCAGATCAATACCTGCTTCCTCTGCTAGGAGAGCTGTCGGATAATCGTAAGCCGTGATCATGGTAAGCGGCACGCCGTCCTGCTTGTATTTTTTCATTTTCACAATATTCAACGCTTGTTTGTTCGCCATTTTCTCTCATGGCTCCTTTCTTCTTTTCAAATAAACGCAACAAAAAAACCTTTTAGTTTTCCACTAAAAAGTCCCGAAAAGTCAAAAAAGAGTCACTTGCGATCGTCCCTTCTGTCTCGGTCCTCTTCGGCTCAGAGCAGAATCCAACAACTCACTTAAACGTATTTCATTCTTGCACTGCGGTCTGCTTATATAAAACACATCAAAGCAGAACAAAGGCTACTGTTACGGGAGTGCAATTCGGTCTGCATTAGCCGATACCGCCTCACGAACACAGTATACCAAAGTTCTGCTCAAACTTCACGTCTTATGTTCATTTTACCAGTGAAAATTCGACAAATTGTTTATGATTTCCAGGAAATCTCACCAGAGATGATTAGTGAATGTTCTCCATCGTGCTTCTCCACGATAAGTGCCCCGGAAGGGTCAAGACCGATTGCCTTCCCTTCAATGACACCATGAGGATTAGTCACTGTAATCTCTCGATTCATCGATACGGACAGGGCCTCCCATAGAGCTGAGATCACACCGAATCCTTCTTTTTGATACAAAAAATACAACTGTTCAAGCTCCGTCAAAATGGCAGCCGTTAGTTTGGTGCGATCAACGGATTGTCCCGTCTCCATCTTGAGCGAAGTAGCGATTGTGGTCAGATCTTCCGGATAATCCTCGGGATCAAAGTTCACGTCAACACCTATACCTGCAATGCAGTATCTGACTTCATGATCTTCCACCGTAGATTCTAGCAATATGCCACATACCTTGCGTCCGTCAATCAACACATCATTTGGCCATTTGATGCCTGCATCAGCTCCTGAACAAGCTCGAACGGCACGACATACAGCCACTCCTGTTAATAAAGTTAGCTGCGGCGTATGCTGAAGTGGTAGATCAGGTCGTAACAGGACACTCATCCAGATTCCTTTACCCGGAGGAGAAAACCACTGTCGACCGAAACGTCCTCTTCCTCCTGTTTGTTCTTCCGCAATGACCACAGCACCTTCTGCCTGCCCTTTCTCAGCTAGCTTGAGAACATCCCCTTGCGTAGACAGGGTCGAAGTCAACAAAACAGCCTTACGGCCAAATAAGGTTGTATCCAGTGCCAATTGGAGGGCAGTAGCGTCAATGCTATCCGGCTTCGTTACCAGACGGTATCCTTTGCGGGATACCGCTTCAAACTCATAACCCATGTCTCGCAACTTGTTCACATGTTTCCACACAGCGGTCCGACTGATGGACAGATTACGACTAATCTCTTCACCCGATACGAATCGTCCTTCTGCATTTAATAACATATGTAACAGATCTTCATGCTTGGTCATCTTGAACCACCCGCTTCACTTCTGCACTTAGTGCTGCATGCTGATTCGCTATCGTTCCAATCGCCGTTTCTCTCAACAAATGTTTCATCAGTTGCCCCAGCCAAGGCCCGCCTTTGCGCTGCACCATTTGCAACACTTGTTCCCCTGTGATGTCCAGCTCTTTTAAGTCATGCACAGGAATCGATTGACTCCATTCGGCTGCAAGCTCTTGAACCAAAACAACCTGCATTGCTGCCTGTTCGGACTGATTCCGCCATCCTGCTGGCAGTACAGACTGTATTTGAAGCCAATCATCCGCCGCCTGAACACCACAAGCCAGAACAGTAACGATCCAATCGGAACGGAGACTGACCGTATCCTTCTGCTCCTGAACGGAAGTATGAATCAACTGCTCCACCTGAAGGACACCTGTTATACGAGAACGATGTTCATTAGAGAATGTCCACTGACGTAATAATACGTCTGCTTCGTCCTTGCTATAACCGCCAGCAATCAGAAGGAGTGACCAGCGGAGCAACACATGTTCACCTGACAACTGTTCCAGATTGGATAACAACGTCTTGTTAAAACGCGCCGAACTAACCGGCGCTTTGATGTGCGCAAGCGCATCACTTCTGTATAACAGTTCCAACCCTCTTAATGGATGGGGTCCCGACATCATTTTTACCATCTCGGTGCGTACTCGTTCCATTGCTATATGTTGAAGCAGGTCTTTCTGCCTTACAAGACCCTTCCACGTGTTATGGGCAATTTTGAAATCAAATACGGAAGCAAACCGGACACAGCGGAGCATCCGCAGTGCATCTTCACCAAATCGTTCCATCGCAGAACCCACACATCTGACTCGCTCTTCCTTGATATCTGCCTGTCCACCAAACGGGTCAACGATTGTCCCAGTGACGTCCATAGCAAGAGCGTTCATCGTGAAGTCACGCCGTTGTAAGTCTTCCTTGATATCCTGAACAAATTGAACCGTAGCTGGTCTGCGGTTATCCTGATATTCGGATTCTGTTCGAAAGGTGGTCACTTCAAAATAATAACCGCCTGAACGAACGGTAACCGTACCGTGTTGCAAACCTGTAGGAATACAATCGTCAAACAGTTCCATGACTTGCTGAGGAGAAGCAGATGTCGTGATATCCATATCGTCTACAACTCGTTCCAGCAATTCGTCACGAACGCAACCACCTACCCAATATGCCTTGTAGCCATGTTTGTTTAATGTTGTGAGTACATTCTCACTTTGAATTGCCATTTCACGATCTACCTGTGTCCATTGAACCACCACATATCACCTCTTCTCTTGCCTGTTGTGGTATGCACAGTATAATTTCGTCAAACAAATTGATTAACCGCAAACCGGCTTCAAGTTCGGAACTTCCCTTCCCAGCACCCGGTAATAAATCTGTTCATATTCATGCCGAATGGCATCATTGCAAAAGTCGTGATGTGCGCGTTGAAGACACGCTTCCCTGAATTCCGCAGCCAAACGATCATCTGTTAACAAACGGATTGTGTTCTCGGCCATGGATTGTGTATCCCCGATCGCGGATAAGAATCCCGTCTTACCGTGTAATACCAGTTCCGGAATTCCTCCGGCCTGTGAACCGATCGTGGGTACGCCACAAGCCATTGCTTCGAGCGCCACAAGTCCGAAACTTTCCTTCTCCGATGGAAGCATCAACACGTCTGCCATGGAAATGACCTGAGCAATGTCATCCTGTTTGCCAAGGAAATGAACTTTATCATTCAACCCGAGATCATTAATTTTCCATTGCATCTTCGGCAAATCAGGCCCTTCACCTACAAATAACAGTTTGGCTGGAACCTGCTCCTGTACTTGACGGAAGACCTCTACCACATCCTGAGTTCTCTTCACCGGTCGGAAGTTGGAAATGTGCATTAATATTTTTTCGTCGGATGAAGCAAAGTCTCTTCGCAAACTTGCAGCATCCCGCGGATAATATATTCGTTTGTCAATAAAGTTATAGGTTAAATCGATTGGACGCTGAATATCCAGCAATTCGACCGTTTCCCGAATCAAATCTTTGGATACTGCAGTGACCGCGTCACTTTCATTAATAGCTAGACGGATCAGATCCTTCAGAGATTCATCCTGAGCCAGAACCGTAATATCCGTTCCATGTAACGTGGTGACCACTTTCAGGCCATCCCCTACCATTTGTTTGGCAAGAAAGGCACATACTGCGTGTGGAACGGCATAGTGAACATGCAGCAGATCGAGCTGCTGTGACTTAGCCACCTGAGCCATCTTTGTTGCCAATGACAGGTCATACGGAGGGTAACGGAACACATAATAATCATTTACTTCAACTTCATGATAAAAAATATTCTTCTGGAACGTACCCAGTCTGAACGGGATACTGTTGGCAATAAAATGAACCTGATGCCCCTGTTCGGCAAGTAATTTGCCCAGTTCCGTTGCGACAACGCCAGACCCGCCGAGGGACGGATAACAGGTGATGCCGATTTTTAGCTTTTTATCCATCCTGTGGACGCTCCTTTGATCTCCCGCTTAAGCAGGTTGATATAATGCAACGGAATAATGAAACCCTTCGTTTCATTAAACGTAAAATGTGAAATCGTTTATTTGGCACCCGTGCCAAATTGATGAACCACGTAAGGTGTAATTGTAGCAAACCCTTCTGCAAACGGGATGAGACTGCGTTGTCCGAGCAAGGAATCACGGGCTCTTACACGTTCAATATACCCTTGATTCAATGGCGTCGAGACCGCTCCGGCTCCCAGTTCGAATTGGGAACGATAAGAGAGCAATGAAGCTTCTTTTTGCTCATAGTGTTCCGTAATATCGACAATCAAATCCGTAGGCCCGATGTCATTAATAAAGTAAAAATAAAGTTCCTTCACCTGCACGGCAGGCATGTCCGGCATGTAGTTGCGAAGCTTGGCGTTAAATACAGCCTCCTGCACAAGCTTACTGCAATTGACATGATCCGGATGACGATCTTTCCAATATGGAGCAAACACCATCCGAGGGGCATGGCGCCGAATCTCAGCCGTTACCGCCTGTACATGTTCAGGCGTAAGATATAAACCACGATCAGGAAGCCCCAGATTCGTTCGACACGAAAGACCGAGGACGCGGGAGGCTTGCTCCGCTTCCTCGGTTCTGCGCTCTACTGTTCCGTTCGAAGACATCTCAGCACGAGTCAGATCACACACGCCTACTTTCAAACCAGCAGCGGTATGTTTGGCAATCGTTCCACCCATACCAATCTCCGCATCGTCCGCATGTGCTCCAAAGATAAGAATATCCAGGCTCATTCGGAATCACCCGAATTTAATCCAGCCTCCGGCTTGTATTTATGTACCAGCTCTCTCCAGGCAAAATCGCCACGATCCAGAGCCTTAACCAGAATCTCAGCGGTTGCGATATTGGTGGCAAGTGGAATTCCCTGCACATCACAAAGACGTAACAACGCATTAATATCTGGCTCGTGAGGTTGTGCCATCAGTGGATCACGCAGGAAAATAATCAGATCCATCTCATTTTGCGCAACCAAAGCTCCAATCTGCTGATCTCCGCCCAATGGGCCTGATTCGAATCGATGAATCTTCAGAGACGTTCCTTCCATAATACGAAGGCCCGTTGTTCCTGTAGAATACAATTGATGGTCCGTAAAAACAGGCTCATATGCCGTCACGAAGTTAACCATCTCTTCTTTTTTACGATCATGGGCGATAAATGCTATTTTCAACATGACAATCTCCTTTAGTCGATAAAGTGGTCAAATCCGTAGATCATTCCTGTATATTCCATAACCTTTTGCACACCAATCTTAACACCAGGCATATAACCTGCGCGCTCGTAGGAGTCATGCCGAATTTTGAGTGACTGTCCATAGTCTCCGAAAACAACTTCCTGCTGCGCGAATACACCAGGCAATCGTACACTGTGAATTCGGAATCCGTTGTAATAACCGCCGCGTGATCCTTCAATGGTTTCTTCCTCATTCGGGTTACCCTGACGAAGTTCTTCCCGATTGGCAGCAATCAGTTCGGCAGTTTTGATTGCTGTTCCGGAAGGAGCATCCAGCTTCTGATCCCCGTGATATTCGATAATCTCCACATTTGGCATATGTTTGGCAGCCTGTGCTGCGAATCGCATCATCAGAATGGCACCGATCGAGAAGTTAGGGGCAATAAGCCCTCCAATTCCTTTGTCCTGGCATTGCTTGTCCAACTGTTCAATCTGCTCCGGCGTAAAGCCGGTAACACCCATGACAGGTCTGACTCCATGACGGATCGCAATCTCGGTATGTGTAAAAGCATATTGAGGCACTGTAAAATCAACCATAACCTGAGGTTTTGTTTCGGCAAAAGCCATTTCGATATCATCAGTCACCAGCACCCCACACTCTGGCAAACCAACAAGGGTTCCTGCATCCGTACCTGCTCCGGAGCGGTTGACAGCCGCTGCAAGCTCCAATTCCGGGTCCTGAAGTACCAATTTCACAACTTCACGGCCCATACGGCCAGCCGCTCCGATCACGGCAACTCTGATTACTTCACTCATATTGACTGCATCTCCTCGCTATGTTGGTTCATATCGTTGAATCCATTTCAACTCAAAAGAAATCTTTGTAAAATGAATTCTTATTGAATGGATTTCATACGTTGCTTGATTTCCTGTAACATTTGATGCAGCTGCCCATTCTGCGGGTCCAGCAAAATTGCCTCACGCAGCGCCTGAATTGCATAGTTAAATTCATTCAAATCACTGTAAGCCAGCGCAAGCATAACATGAGCTTCCACCGAAAGCGGATCAAGTTTGACCGCTTCTTGCAGTAGCGTTGACGCTTCCACATAGCGCTCCTGTGTTGCAATACCAGCCTGCTCCAACAGCAACTTCGCTCTGGAGGTCAATTGTTTTGCTTCCAACGTCTGCAGATGTAAAATATACTCTTCAGTTCCTGGCGACAATTCAACCGACTTGCGCGCATATTCAAGCGCTGGAACGAGATGCTTGCTGCGAGCGTGTGTAATGGAACAGCGATAATATAACTCCGCATGTTTTGGATGAGCGTGAATGGCTGACTCGAACCAACGAATCGCCTGCTCAAAATCATTTTGCAATATACAGCGGTAGGCCTGCTGCATATATTCTTCCGGTTTCATCATTAAGCTGACCCTCCCCGATCGGGTGATGGTACAGCATATGTAATCTACGCCTAATCGGTGTTTTTGGGAGTCCACCGATTGGCATCGCGGGTGTTAAATTTATGCATGACTTTATCGTGCGCCTCAGCCAGATCAATTCCCAGTGAGTTTGCAAAACAAATCGTGATAAATAAAATATCTCCAAGCTCAAGTTCAATGGAATTGGCTGCTTCGGAAGATTTCTTCGGCTTCTCGCCGAATTCATGATTCACTTCTCTGGCGAGCTCTCCAACCTCTTCAGACATCCGGGCCAACATGGCCAGAGGACTGAAATACCCCTCCTTGAACTGGGAGATATACTGATCAACCTCACGCTGCATTTCTGCGATGCTTTTCTCCATGAGAACGGATTCTCCTTTTGAAATGATGTCGTATTTGTTCCTAATAATATCAGTTATTTAGATTCACTTCCACCATCATCAGCGACAAATCATTTTTAAAGAATCAATAAACAGGTATACTAGATGGGAATGATTGCTTCTTCATTCTAATTTATCTACAGCGAGGGATCTTATGAGCACTGCCAAAACCTGGGTTCAAGTTAAACTGGTTCTTCCCATCGTGCTGGGTACAGCCTTATATGCCTTTGGGCTCCTCTATTTTATTATCCCCAACCAGCTTATGGAAGGTGGCCTCACCGGGGTTACGGTGCTGATCAATTACGCTTTTGGCATCTCACCTTCACTTACAACCTTGATTCTGAATGTTCCCCTTTTTCTGATCGGGCTCAAAATTTTGGGCGGCAGACAGATGATCTATACGGGTATCGGAATCGGGGCACTGACTGTTTTTCTGTGGTTGTTTGAGAAGTTGATTCATCTGGGCTGGATTGAACCATTACATACCGAGAATGACTTACTGTTAGCAGCACTATATGCAGGTGTTACCCTCGGAGCCGGCCTTGGTATCGTATTTCGTTGGGGTGGAACGACGGGCGGTTCAGACATTATCGCTCGTATTCTTAACCGCAAGTATGGATGGAGTATGGGACGAGTATTACTGGGCATCGACTTCGCCATTATCGGGCTCTCTCTCATCTACATCCCCAAAGAAAAAATTCTGTATACGCTTGTAGCTGTATTCATCGCCTCCAAAGTCATCGACTTTATTCAGGAAGGTGCATATTCTGCCCGGGCTTTCATGATCATTAGTGACCATGCACCCGAAATTGCGGACCAGATCACACGGGATATGGATCGTGGCGTTACCCTCATTCCAGCCATTGGCGCGTACTCTAAACAGGCCAAACACATGGCCTACTGCGTGATCTCCAGGCAAGAGTTCAGGCGTCTGCAGACCATTGTACGTTCCATTGATCCCAGAGCTTTTGTCATCATCAGCGATGTTCACGATGTACATGGCGAAGGTTTCAAAGAAAGCTGACATACTACAGAAACTACAAGAAAACCTCTGTTCACATGAGGAGCCATTAGCGTGGCTGTTTATGCGAACAAGAGGTCTTTTTTTGAAATATACCACGATTACGTTCATATCCACTTAGCGCCGAAAAGGAAAAATCCCCTGCTGCTGCGCACGATATTTACGATATCCGGCGTAACTTAACGTCGCTACAATAACCGAACTAATGAGCAGCCCAGCTGCCCTGCGATCAGGGCCCTGTACAAACGGTACAAAAGCACTCTCGTCCTTCTCGCGACCAAACAACTGGTTCACCAGTTCCTCCCCATGGCCCACCATGCTCTTTAATTGAGCCAGATCAGGCTGCTTTGCAGCGGTAAGCCCTTTGGTATGAGATAACCAAGCGTCCATCTGAGCAATCTCATACGGTTCACGACGAATCAGTGCAGCAGGACGAATCGTCTCATAATGCTCCTCCAGAACGGTGTAGCGGTTTGCCAGTACAGCCGCAGTTTGGCCTTGATTTGTAGCAGCGGATAAAGCGTCCAGATCGTTTTTCACGATTTTATAATACTGGAGCCATAAAGGCTTGGTTGGATTCGCAAGACTATCTGCTGCAAGTCTGAGTTTGGCAGAGGACTGCTGAAGAGAAGCATCGTCATTTTTCACCTTCACAACGGCTTGTTTCACTTCAACTATGGTTTCGGACAAGGCGTGAATGCCCTCGACGGTTGTTTGTCCCTCAAAGGAGATATGCTCCAGACTTTTACTGATACGCAGAATGCTGCCTCGCACTTCTTCAATATTGTTCTCGAGCGCCTGACGATACAATATGGCTGCTTCCTCATTAAGCTGTGCAATTGAATTGTTTGTGGACACTTGCTGATCTGAAATCGAATTCAATGCTTCACTTTGTGCGGATACACGATATGCTAAGTTCGTCCAAAGCAGCAGAGCCATGAACGATACCACCAATAAGCCGGTTTTGATCCCAAACGTTCTCTTCATGGACATCCCTCCCACCACCAATGTATGGCGGGGGACAGTTCGTTAGAACAAGCAGAGGACGATTCCGTATCCTACTAGACTTATGACACTTCATTTAGAAAACGATACCTAAACCTGTTACATTATTTCCGCTTTTCTGAATGGAATAGTTCATACTCTGGCCATCGTAAAATTCGATCCTGACCTTCAGTTTTCCATCCGGAACCGAGCTGTCAAACGCATCTTTCAAAAGGGTGAATGTTCCATCCGTATAGTCAGCTGTAAAATCACTGCCAAACTTCATATATGGAAACCAGGAATTGCCGCCTATTCGGTTACCAGATTCATCGAGAAGTGAGGCACGTCTTACGTTGGTCCCGTTATATTGGACCGGAATGACGATTCCTTCGGTTATTGTGCCTGCGGTCATTTCAAACACAGGCATTGAATGTTTGATAATAAGCTGATGCCATTCTGCGCCTTTCGAGAATTCAAAAACCAAATCAGCAATAATGCCGTTAGAAGCCTGATTGAATTTCTCGTTTATAAATTCTCTAGAGATCGTAAGTGTTGAGGTAGCTTCATCCAATGAGTAATAATTTTTATGGACTCCCTTAATGTGCTTAAAGCTGTTTCCATTCAGAGTAAGCGGAATTTGGATATCGTTTGCAGCTTGCTGATTAACATAGATTTCATTTAGACCTGTGGAATAGGAAGAACGCTGTTTCATATTAGCTGCTTGAATGGTAGTTCCATATTCATCATGCCAGTCAAAAGGTGGAACCCTCCAAAACGCACCTGGCCATATCATTGAGCTAACTCCATATTGCGATGCCTTGTAGTTCAGATATTCAAGATATTTCCGTTTTTCACCTGACTGCATTTTCGCCGCGCCATCATCAGGGGATAACCAGCCATATTCACCAATAACAACTCCAATCCCCTTGGAAATTAAGGCATGATTTAATGTGTTAAACATCTGGTCTATATTACTTCTTGGCGTATCTTGAACTCCATCGTAAAGCTTTTCATCAAAGCCCGTTCTACCCAAGTTGCCGCTGAAGACCCAGTCACTATAAAAATGCACAGTGGCGATCAAGTTTGGATCGTTCAGCCCCGCAATAAAATGATAGGCTGCGTTGGCTTTATCCATATCTGCGCTTGTAGAATACGTTGGAATAACAATCATTCTTGTGGCATTATTTCCACCAGAGCTGCGGATAACATCATATGCAGCCTGATTGATCATATCCAATTTATCCTGTTTGGTGATGGTTCCTGTATCATTTTCAAAATAAGGTTCATTCATTGTCTCAAACATGACCTGCTCAGGTTCATTCTTAAAATGATTAGCAAGCTGCGTCCAGAGATCTACATATCTTTTATACTCCTCTGACGCCTTATTTCCATCCCAATTGGAAAGCCATGTCCAGGAATCGTGATGAAGGTTGATCATCACATACAGGTCTGCATCAACGGCCCAATCAACCACTTGCTTATATTTGGCCAACCATTCGGAATGGATCACATAGTGTCCATCTGCACCTAGTGTATACCTTGTATAGGCAGTCATTGGAATCCGAATACTATCAAAGCCTTTTGCTTTGGCTGATAATATTAATTCTTGGGTTACTTGTGGCTGCCCCCAGGAGGTTTCGTCAGACAGGGCGAGATCGTCGGTTCTAAAACTGTCATAGGTGTTGAATACGTTCCAGCCTTTGCCCATTTTCTGTACATATGCCTGAGATGGAGTTTGTGGATCGGCATTGGCTTGAGAATTCCCATCATCAACTTGATATGAAATGGATAGCGCTATCAAAAATACAATTAATAGTTTTACTATTCTTGTTCTCTTCATCATACATGTCACCTTCCTCTCCGGATTAACTTACAAAGCTGATCACAACTCGTCACCTCTTTTAATATTAAGTAATTATGGAAAATAATTTCAAAATCCAGTTTCAATTTTATTATAAGATGCAGAATGGAGATATCCTTGATTTTCAAGCCATGAAACAGCACAATATGGACACATTTTGGACACAAAAAAAGCCGCTAAAATAGCGACTCTTCATGAGACGTGTTATTATCTCTCCAAAGTATGAGATCAGGTACGTCTTGCCTGTCTTAAGGCCAGCCACGCGCACAGAATGCTCACCAGTGTCAGTCCGAATGTAAAATTACGCACACCATCTACATGATCATAGAGGGAAGCGGGTAACCAAGGGTAAATATCATATGTATAATCCATCGTATCGTTCAACAGCGTCCAGAGACCTGCAACAACAAGGGCAGCCCAGCGGAAGCCGAAAAAGCGTACATATATAAGAGCTTCAATGGCCATCGCACTATGCGAAGCAATCAACATCCAGTCTTGCCAGTGCTGTGTACCGCCTTGCATCCAGCCAGCGAAAATAATGGATACGGCCCACACGCCATATTTCACAGATGTGACCACGGCAAGCGCCTGAATCACATGTCCGATCCGTTTGATAATGATGGACCGTGGTGGGTACAAGATCCATAACAACGCTAAAGTAAAAAACAAACTCGCTGTTGGACTATCCGGCACAAATACGATCTGCCACACCGGCTGCTCAGCCAGCGTCAATTTCATTTGCTCTCCGTACCAGATGTATCCGTATACCGTTCCTACCGCATTACACCAAAATAATAGCCACAGGAAATAACGATTGGTCAGAAATTCCCTACTCCAGAAATACGATAAAGCCACATTCCCTGCCCCTTCCTTCATCATATATTGTGCACGATACAGTGCTGTCCAAAAAACACTTCAAAAAAACCTGACCGCATAAACGATCAGGTTTCATTGGTTATTTTGATTTTACTGTTCTGCTTTCTGTTTCGCAAGCCATTCGGTCAGATGAGTAATCTCTTCATCCGTGACGCCTTGAGCAATAGCATTATTGTACTGAGGCTGCATTGCATTGTAGCCTTCTTTGATAATGGTCAGAATCTCTTCCTGGCTGTGCTTGTCACCTATGCCTCGAAGCGAAGGTCCAGTTGCGCCCTTCATATCAGCCGCATGGCAACCAATACATCCAGCCTTTTTGTACGTTTCCATTGCAGGATCATCCTGTTCCACGATCGCAACTTCTTCTTGCTGTCCAGGTGCATTGGAAACGGGTGGGAGCCCCTGCTCACGCCTCTCCAGCGCTTCTTCTTCACGTTGAATATGTTCAGGCTTCTGTCCACTTGCTTCCAACTCATGCTCGTAGTGCGTCCACGCTACATTCGTCAGGTAGAATACAGAAATGACCGACAAAATCATCAGTGATGAAGCAATTGGGCGTTTATAAAAACGCCGCTCCTTGCCTGTATCCAGGAATGGTGCCAGCAGCAACGCTCCAAAAGCGACTCCGCTGACCCCCAGTACCCCGAGCAAAACGTAATCGCCCGATGCATATGGATACTTCAAGTACTGATACAGAAAAAGGAAGTACCAGTCCGGCATAGGAATTACGGATGCGCTCGGATTGGCCGGATAGCCTAAAGGTGCAGGTTCTGAGATCGTGAGAACCAGAATCCCCACCAATACAACGACACCAACCATCCATTCTTTCAGCAGGAAGTTGGGAATAAAGGCTTCTGATTTGCCGGGATACGCCGTGTAATCAGGAGGGGTAATAAATCCCGCCCCTTTACGGACCCGTGAATCACCGACAAAGATAACCTTTTCCTCATCATCCTTCTTATGTCCGTGAGCCATTGCGATTCCTCCCTTCTCAGTTTATAGTGGTCCCGAAATGCCCTGTCTGCGGATCATGATAAAGTGTCCGACCAGAAGCACCAGAAGCACAGCGGGGAGGAAGAATACATGCAGGGCAAAGAATCGGGTTAGTGTCTGTGCACCGACAATCGTACCGCCTTGCAGGAATTCTTTAATAATCGGTCCCAACCAAGGAACCGTATTGGCAATCTCCAGTGTTACTTTTGTTGCAAAATAGGCTTTGTTATCCCATGGCAACAAGTACCCTGTCAGCCCCAGGCCCAACATGACGAAAAAGATCAGCATGCCGACAACCCAGTTCATTTCACGCGGTGCCTTGTAAGAGCCTGTAAAGAACACACGCATCGTATGTAAGAACATCATTACGATAACCAGACTGGCTCCCCAGTGGTGCATGCCGCGAACAATTTGGCCGAAGGCTACTTTGGTCTGCAGGTACTCCACACTTGCGTAGGCATTGATAATATCAGGTACGTAATACATGGTCAGGAACATGCCTGACAGAATCTGAATAACAGTAATAAAGAACGTCAATCCACCAAAGCAGTACACGAATGCGGAAAAGTGATGAGCCGGATTTACATGCTCTGGAACTTCATGATCCGCAACGTCCCGCCAGATTGGCGTGATGTCAAGACGCTCGTCAATCCAGTCATAGACATTTTTAAACATCTGCGTTCACGCCTCCTAATTCACTCGGGTGTTCGGAACAATGTCGCCCAGATATACCCAACCCTGCTCTTCCTTGACTACGTACTCATCCAGCGGTTTGGGGGCTACGGCAAGATTCTTCCCTTCCTTGTCATAGTGCGCGCCATGGCAGGGGCAATGATACTCGTCAGGGTATTGCTTGTCACTATTCCAGCCTACTGTACATCCCAGATGTTTACAGATAGGTGAGAGTGCATAAATTTTGCCCTGCTCGTCTTTGCGAATCCACGCCACTAACGATGCATTACTCAGATACCAACCATCCTGTTGTTTAAGTTCAAAGGTGAATTCTTGAGGCTCATTCGTAATTTTGCTGATTTCAGCTACTTTGACAGAGGTGCCTTCTCCCTTATGTTGCAAAATCGGGTCCACCGCAAAACGGACCATAGGAAGGATTGCACCGGCGGCCATGTAGGCTGTAGCTCCACCAAGCGTGTACGTCAAAAACTGCCTGCGTGACATCTCCATGCGGCTTGGCAATTTCAATGAAGCTTCGTGGTGGTCATGCTCACTGCTCATACTGTCTCCAACCCCCTTTTTCAGCCAACTCTCTCAAACGTTTTCATTTTCATAAATTCCACGACTTACTAGAACATACATAATCATATAGTAGCCCTAGAACACCGTCAAGAATTTGTCACACATTTTTAAGGTTCAATTGTAAGCGTTATTAAAAAAATGTTGGTAAATTGTCACATTTGTCGTTAAAAACTATTTTTTCCACAACTCTCGTATCTTTTCCCCTATAAATCTCGCAATCCCCTCTTCTCCGACCTCATGAGTTAAGACGGACCGACTCAAAACCAGATCAGCAGCTGGAATGTCCACGCCACCCAAATAACCATCTGATGACATAATAACCACATATTTGAATCCTGAGGATTTAAGCTGTGCAGACAAGGAATTTAATGTCATTGACAATTCCGAATTAGCATAATGAAAGGCTGGATAAGTCATGATTCTCCCTTTGAAAGGAATTTCGACCAGATCCAGAAAATCTCTCAGCCGCTCCAACGCCTCGGTAGCTTCAACTGGCGACTGCTCACCGCTAAGAGCTGTGTATGGAATAAGGCATGTATCCAGATAGAGTTGCAGTTCAGCCCAGCTGTCTTGAGTCATCTCACTGAATTTCAATTCCCTATATCCCCTTTCTATCCATTTTATTCCCATATTATATATGACTATATCTTATAAATCCAGACATTCATTTCGGAATTACACATATCAAAAAAAGGAAACACGCATCTGCGCATTCCCTTTTATCTCAGAAAGGAACTATTTTGCTAATCAGTTTATGGTCCTCAGTTCATCCGTCAGACTCCGGAAAGCTACTTCGTCTCCGGTAGCTAACGCTTTATCGATTTCCAAATAGAGCTTCTCGCTGCGCTGTTTGCGAAGCGCTTCGTCCCACACCATCTCAGCTGCCAGCCCCAACATGACTTCATACGTAACTTTCATTTTATCCAATAGGATGCACCTCCAAAACGGATTTAAGAGCTCCTATATTCTTTTCCTTTGGTAACATAACCCAGTGAAGTTCTGGACATCCGCTCCAGATCGGCATCAGTCAGCTCACGTATCACTTTGGCAGGTGTCCCCAAAGCAAGAGTATAGGGCGGAATTTTACTATTCTCAGTAACAACAGAACCGGCTCCAATCAGCGTATATTCGCCAATATCGGCTCCATTCAGCAGAATGGCTCCCATGCCGATTAATGATCCTGTTCCAATACGACAACCATGAATGATCGCTGTATGTCCTACTGAGACATCATCTTCCACAATCAAAGGTTGATCAGTATTGACATGCCCAACAACGTTATCTTGAATATTACAGCGCTTTCCAATGATAATAGGAGCCAAATCAGCCCGCAGGACTGCATTGAACCAGACGGAAGACTCTTCTCCCATTCTCAAATCACCGATCAGTTTTGCACCTTCAGCCATATATACCGAAGGGTGTAACTGAGGTTGTAGACCTTTGTATGGAATTATCATTATTATCACTCCTTAATTTGGGAGTGATTTTAGCAACTTGTCCTTCACTTGTCAAACATAATAGGCGTAATGTCTCCTGAGATGGAGCGACAGGATGCAGCAAGACGTGTGCCCCAGGCTGTCATTTGTATCGTCCGGCCTTCCTCATGTTCCCCAAAACGGACCATGCCAAGATGCAACATCATTTTAACAATTCTGTTATCATAGATGGCCTCAACCGTATCATAATAGAACGGCTGAATGAATGGACCGATCTGACGAAACAGCGACTCGGCGGTTGACCATTCTTGGGCACATTCGCCTGTCCAGTACACAATAGAGGACAGATTGGGAATAGCACCTTTATACAATCTTAACCAAAACCTAAATAGCTGTATCATTTCGGCTGTTTTCTCTGCCCCCAGCTTGTCTTCTCCAGCTGGTGACAACTTCAGCGTGCCTTGCTCCTCACGAACCAGCCGATGGTGAAATGCATAGTCGTAGAGAAGTGCAAAACGATCCGGGTAATCCTTGAAGGAACGGCCATATCCGAATCTCCATCCACCTTTGCCCACCAATTCCTCACTAATGTGCAGATGCTCCATAATCTGCTGTTGAGAGCGACGGTACATCATGCCTTCAGCGTTAAGGGTAATTTCGTGCTGCTGGACAAACTGCAGGAACAACTTGAGATCATCCGCTAAGAGATGATATTCATCCCGATACATGGGTGGTTCCGTTGTTTTGGTAATGCCTGCTCGCAGATGTGTGGATAACACATCCCTGAATCTTAATTTCAGATCCTGGGGTACCTGATACAAATACCTGGTCTGCTGCGTTGTCCCATTGAACAACCATCCACTCTTATTAAAGCGAACGATGAGATCACGTGGACTCGCGCCAGCCTCACTCTCCTTTTTGTCCATCGATTGACGGGCTATGGCAATGAGTTCTTCCATACCATAATACTGGCGAGGATCAAACAACAAGTTGTTCAAAAAGCGCTGATCTGCTTGATTCAGTTGACGTACCTGCTGCTCAAAAAAGGGTCTGCTGCCCAATGTAGTGAGAATACTCTGGATGAGTTCATGTTTGGAATTGGGCTTGCATTCACATTGGTAATAGTCTGCTATTCGATTAAGCTGGCCAATATCGGCAAAAGTAAGCATATCCGCTAGATTCATGGGTCCATCGCCTCGCCCGTTAACTACTTCGACTGCTGATTAGGAGCCTGAAATAGTTTGGTTTTGTAAACATCGTTGACGGAATTCCCATAATCTAAACCTCTTTTTGGAAATCTTTTATGTTTTAAACCATACTATGCCCCAAGTTGGTCAATCAGAAGAAAAATGAGAGGTTTGAAATCATATAAAGTCTTTATTTCCCCATAAAACGCAAAAAAACAACCCAAGTTGGATTACTCAGGTTGTTTCGCTGTGTCCAAAGACAGATGTCGTGTGCAATTATATAACAGCGGACTCCAGTCATCACGTTCCTTTTCCAGGATCGTCAGTGACAGGTTTCCAATCCGTTCTGTGTACCGATCTTTAAACAAGGCTGTTAACAGGTTGGCCAGAAAAGCTCCGTGAGTGACAATGAGCACGTTTTGGTCCGGATAGGCAGACCATAGATCTTCCAGAAACGCCAGTGCACGAATCTGGATATCCGCTATCTGCTCCTGTCCCAAGTCCAATGTCTCCCAGGATTTTCCCCAACGGGCAACCCGTTCTTCTGAAGTCAGACCTTCAATCTGACCAAAAGCCCTTTCTTTCAACCGTGCGTCCGGCTCAAGCAAAGGTAAATTCAACAGTTTAGAGATAATCTCCCCTGTTTCCTGAGCACGCGATAATCCACTTGTGATGATATAGTCCCATTGGTATTCTTCCGTCAGCAGACGTCTTCCCAGGCGCTCTGCCTGTTCACGACCTTCTCCATTCAGAGGAATATCCGTCTGACCCTGTATACGGCCCGCCGCATTCCAGTCTGTAAGACCGTGACGAATAAGCCCGATTCGCACTTACATCCCTCATTTCTCCACACGGCGAACGAAAGGTTATTACCTATGCACTCGCACCTTGTTTGCGTTTATTCGTTGTTCGATGCATACGTCCAAGAGAAAATAACGCCATGCCTATTGCAAGTAAAGAAAGTGCCATCCAATACTGCGGATAAGCAGGTCCCATGCTCACAACAAAAGGTTCCATGATACTTCCTCTGTCCGCTCCAGTCATGTTGTACTGATACATTCCAGAGGACGATGGTCCGCTTCCGGCAACCCCTGTCTCCAGGATACCTGTAGCAACAACCTTGGTTTGCTCAGCTTCTGATACGTCTGGCTTAAACATTGCCATATACAGAAAGCTGCATAAAAAAATAGCCAGGAACGCGGCGATCCACAAAGACATATGCTTACGGATCACAGCAGAGAAACGATTAACCTTTGCCTCTTCCGGCAATAACCATGGAGACTCCGCATAGATCCGGTCCATAACGTTACGGTTCACTCTCTCTGCCTGTTGTTCTGTCACTGGAACCGGGATGCTGTGCAGCAAGATCTGGGCTTCTTCCCAGACCTCAAACTGCTCGGAGCACTCTTCACAACCAGCGAGATGAGCATGAAATGCAATCCGCTGAGGATGATTTTCCGGCAAGTCCCAGACCAGTGCAAACAGTTCCTGGGCTTCATTGCAATTCATCGGTTCTTCATCCCTTCATATGGCTCGTACACCGGTTCGAAGAAATAAGGTTCCAATTGAGTTTTTACGCTTGATCTTGCTCTGAATAATAGCGATTTCACAGAACTGACGCTCTGCCCAAGAATATTCGCAATCTCTTGGTAGTCTAGTTGATCATACTCGCGGAGTATAATCGCAGAACGCTGCTTCTCCGGCAAATTGTTAATCGCATCCCTAACCAGCATCACCCGCTCGCTGCGTAGTACAGCATACTCCGGTGCATTCTCCGAAGGAGCAACGGGGACAATCCCGCTCTCTTCAAGTGGGACATTTCCGCTGCGCTGTTTGCGAAGCTCACTCAGTACCGTATTTCTCGCAATGGTATATAACCAGGTTGAGAATGAGGCATCCACCTCACGGAAAGAGTGCAGACTGCGGAACGCCTTATAGAAAGTCTCAGAACAGAGATCTTCCGCAAGCAGCTCCATATTGGAACTTTTCAACATATGATATACGAAAGCCAGTATTTTACGCTGATAACGACTCATCAGCTCGGAATATAACTCCAGGTTACCTTCCTTGATCTCTCGAATCAACTGGGAATCCGTCATTTGAGTGCGACCCCTCCTCGCCCATCCATGTGCTTCTCCCCGTTCGACTCTATCCATGTATTACCGAACAGGCACAAAAAAGTTGCGGTTCTCACCGCATATAAACAGCGTTCAGCGCCATAACTGGCCTTCCCGCCAAATTCCCCTATGTAATGGCAATTTCCCCAACGTTTCTACATTAACAGTATTTATTGTACAACGGTCTGCATCATCCTGGCAAATCCATTGGTATCCACAGAACCCGACCTGTCATTCATATGCGGTCATTTTCACGTTCATGACTTCATTTTGAGCCTTTTTGGTAACCCTTGCTTATATAGACGGACGACATACCAAAAAGGTTACAAAAATGTGATATTTATTTGATCTAAGGTATCCTAACAGATTAAGGAGGGAGATGTAAATAGAGGATGTGAGCTTAAGTGTAACTATTAACATATCAATGCCTTTCCCATAACTTTTTAAGACAAAAAAAAGACCGCTTACATAAGCGGCCATTGCTCACGTGGAGCAATACAGTTATTGGATAGGAGTGGAGAGAAACCATACTGTACCCTTATTATATGTATACGTTTTCATTTTGTCAACACTTTCAATAAAATTGTTTGAATTAATTATATCTTTCGGTAAATCAGGATAATACATCCTTTTTATTCGTGACTAAAAATCAAATAACAAATTCAATATAACCTCACAAAAAAGAGGGCTTTCGCCCTCTTTCTCGTCTTATATCCACACTTGATAACCTAAGGAATCCAATAACGTCTTGGCTCGTTCCATATCTTCTTCCTGACGGAAAGACAGACGCATAATGCCCGGCACATCCACCCGGTTCTCGATAATCTCCAAGTTGCTCAAGTTGATGTCATTCGCCCCAAGCTCAGTTGCGATCTTACCGATCATGCCCGGTGCATCCTGGACATCAGTATACAGATCAAATAACGGCGAAATCATGCCTTTGCGTCGTTCTGGTAATATACTGCGGAACTCGCGGGCCTGACGGAATGCCTCCTCTATGCCTTCACCGTTCTTATGCTCCAGCATATCCGTAAAGGCCGTCATCTGGCTATTCCAGTCCTTAAGCAAGCCCAGCAGTACATCACGGTTGCTAAGCAAGATATCTCTCCACACAATCGCATCACTGGACGCAATCCGGGTAATATCCCGGAAACCACCTGCAGCCAGCATTTTATACAGTGGATTCGACTCATTATATTCACGCACCTGATTCACCAGCGCAACAGCAATAACATGTGGCAGATGACTAATCGCCCCCACGATGTCATCGTGCAGCAGAGGCTCCACACGCACGATCTGTGCCCGCGTATACGCAAGCAGCTCAGACAGCCTGCTGTAGGCTTCCTCAGGTACATGTTCTGAAGGGGTTAAGACATAGTATGCATTCTCGAACAACACGGCTGAGGCCGCATCTACGCCTGCACGCTCCGACCCTGCCATAGGGTGACCACCAATGAAGTAAGCGTCAGTCAACCGCACATGCTCGGCACAAGCGGCAATGGAAGCTTTAGTGCTTCCTACGTCCGTGATGATACATCCTTTTTTCAATGGCAGCTTGGAGAGCTTTTCGAAATAGGATTCTAGCAAACCTACGGGAACGCACAAAAAAATAAAGTCGGCATCCTCTACCGCTTCTTCCAGAGAGAGCGTAGCATCATCCACTACACCGCTCGCTATGTACTTGTCCTTCAGTTCATCCAAGTGGGCGTAGCCCATCACGGTTACACCTGGCTTGCCTTTGAAGCAGAGCGCAAGTGAACCGCCGATGAGTCCTACACCAATCATTGCAATTTTTAGTTTCATGGGTCCTCACTCTTTCATCGCCAGTATTAAGGGCGTGCTACCGCCTTCTCAGCCAGCGTGTTCTCCAGTGCCGTGACAAATGCACGGTTCTGTTCTGATGTTCCGACGGACACACGAATGTAAGTTGGGTATACGTGGAATCCTGGGCGAACGATAATGCCTTGTTTGAGCAAGGATTGGAACGCAATTGCTGAAGGCATATCCAGATCAACCATAATGAAATTACCCTGTGAAGGGAAATACGACAATCCGAGCCGTGTAAATTCATTTTGCAGGTAATCCCGATCCGTTGCATTCCGCTTCGAGCACTCTTGAACAAAATCCTGATCCAGAAGTGCAGCAGTTGCCGCAACCTGTCCAAAACGGGAGGTGTTAAACGGTTCACGTACACGGTTAATCAAATCAATTATTTCGGGACGTGCAATGCCGTAACCGATCCGGAGCGAAGCCAAACCGTAGATTTTGGAGAATGTCCGCAGTATGACCAAGTTCGGATACCGTTCGATCAATGGTACGCTTTGCGGGTATGCTTCATCGGTTACGAATTCATAATAAGCTTCGTCCAGTATGACCATCACATGAGCAGGCACACGGTCCATAAAGGCTGTAAGTTCCTGCTCGGAGATAATCGTACCTGTTGGATTATTGGGATTACACACCCATACTGCTTTGGTTTTGTCGTTAATTTGTGCGAGCATCGCGCTCAGATCATGCGTGCCATCTTTCAGAGGCACTTCGATGGTCACGGCACCCTCAATATCTGCATTGCTTTTATATACGGAGAATGTCTGATCTGCCATGATGGTCTCGTCGCCCGGCAAGAAGAAAGCTCTTGTGATCAAAGCAATAATCTCATCGGAACCACAACCAAATATTAAGTTGTTCCGTTCAACGCCAAGATGCTTGGCAAGAACTCCCGTCAGCTCAACCGAGCTACCGTCTGGGTATATGCTTATATTAGTCATTTCTCTCGTAATGGCTTCTAGGGCGGCAGGAGAACTGCCGTACGGGTTTTCGTTGGAGGCCAGCTTGATGACTTGTTCAAGGCCCAGTTCACGTTTCACTTCTTCAATCGGTTTGCCCGGCTGGTACACAGGCAGATTGACAATCTGGGATTTCGGTTTCAACCCGACCGCCTCCTGTTATTGAAATAATGTTAGACACGAATCAGCGTGCACCTTACGTGTCCAAAAGATGTCCTTTCAGGACATCCCTATCCCTTTAATTGTGCCACAAAGTTGCGAATTTGCAACAGTCCCGCTGCACGCGTATCCGGATTTTCAAGCAGAGGAATTGCATCTTCCACCTGACGAACAATGGCACTACCTACAACAACGCCATCGCAGATGCGGGAGAAATGGGCCACCTGCTCATGACTGGAGATACCAAAACCTACCGCTACAGGAAGGTCTGTCAGACTTTTCACCGTCTCAATGAAGCTTTCTACGCCATCAAAGAAAGAAGCTCTTTCTCCGGTTACCCCAAGGGATGATACACAATAGATAAAACCACTCGCTCCCGTTACAATCCGCTCAATCCGGGCATTAGATGTAGGTGCAACAAGCGGCACCAGATGCACACCAGCACGATTTGCGCGTTCACGCATCTCTTCCGCTTCCTCAATCGGCAGGTCCGGAATGATCATGCCACTAATATCGTGTTTGACCAATTCATCAAAGAATACATCCAGTCCTGTCTGCAATACCGGATTATAGTAGGTGAACAGTACAAACGGCAGTTTCACACCTGCCTTACGAGCTTTTGCTGCAGTTTCCATCACAGTACGAATGGTAATCTGGCTTTTCAGCGCACGTTCGGAAGCACGCTGAATGACTGGGCCATCTGCAAGCGGATCGGAATAGGGAACACCCAATTCCAAAATGTCCGCTCCAGCCTGTTCAAGCTCCTTGATGATATCAATCGTTGTATCCACATCCGGGTCTCCCACGGTTAAGAATGGAATAAGTGCCGTGCGATTCTGTTCCTTCAATTGCTGGAAGGTCTGGTCCATCAGATTCATCCCAAGTCACCTCCCGTGTATTTCATGATCGATTCAACATCCTTGTCTCCACGTCCCGACAGACAAATGACTACAATATCATCTGCTGTAAGTTCAGGCGCCAGTTTGACAACTTGAGCTACCGCATGTGCAGACTCCAGAGCAGGAATGATTCCTTCAGTCCGACACAGGAGTTGCAGGGCATCCAGTGCTTCCTGATCCGTGATCGGTACATATTTTGCCCGTTCAATATCCTTGAGATAGGAATGCTCCGGACCAACACCCGGATAATCAAGTCCGGCCGAGATGGAATGCGCTGGCTGAACCTGTCCATACTCATCCTGCAACAGGTAACTCATAGATCCCTGGAATACACCATGCGTACCTTTGGTCATCGTCGCAGCGTGATACTCGGTTTCGACCCCTTTGCCTGCGGCTTCAACACCAACAAGCTTCACATCCTGATCACCGATAAATGGATAGAACATACCAATCGCATTACTTCCTCCACCAACAGCTGCTACAATTACATCTGGCAAACGTCCTTCGATCTCCTGAATCTGACGACGGGTCTCATCACCAATCACACGTTGGAAATTCCGCACCATCATCGGATATGGATGAGGACCAACCACGGATCCAAGCACATAGAACGTATCCTCCACATTGCTGACCCAGTAGCGAAGCGCTTCATTACCAGCATCCTTCAATGTCCGTGTTCCAGACGTCACAGGAATCACTTCTGCTCCAAGCAGCTTCATCCGAAATACGTTTAACTGCTGACGCTCTGTATCTTCTTCCCCCATAAATACTTTGCATTCCAATCCAAGCAATGCGGCTACGGTAGCCGTTGCAACGCCATGTTGACCTGCACCTGTTTCGGCAATCACTTTCTTTTTGCCCATCCGTTTGGCAAGCAAACCTTGTCCAATGGCGTTATTAATTTTGTGCGCGCCTGTATGATTGAGATCTTCACGTTTCAGATAAATTTTCGGTCCGCCCAATCGGCGTGACAATTGCTCTGCATGATACAATGGCGTTTCACGTCCAGAATACTCGCTTAGCAGATAGTTCAGTTCCTTGTTAAATTCCTCATCTTTAGAGAAGTGGCTATATGCCTCCTCCAACTCTATGAGTGCGTTCATTAGTGTCTCAGGTACAAAGCGGCCTCCGAAGTGACCGAAACGCCCGTGTTGATCCGGCAATTGATGTGTCATGCCTGCTTCACCCTTTCTACGAATGCTGTAATTTTGGCAATATCCTTCACACCTTCTGTCTCCACGCCACTGGATACATCGACGCCGAAAGGTGCATATGTCTGTATTAGTTGTTGTACATTGTCCGGCTGCAAACCTCCTGCAACGAACAGAGCAATTTCACGACTTTTCGCCCATTCAGCATAGGCAGGGATTCGCTCCCAGGCAAACGTTTTCCCGGAGCCCCCTCCATATAGAGGATCATGGGTATCAAGCAATATCGCATCCACGAATTTATCGTAACTATCAAGAGCCCTTATGGCTGCGACATCAGCTTCCGGTCCCGTTTCATCTTTTGGAAAAGAAAAAACTTTGAACACTTTGGCATTCCACCGCTGCTTCACCTGCTGGCAAAATTCCGCAGTCTCCTGTCCATGCAGCTGAATAACATCCAAGTGAGCAATCTCCATAATGTGTTCCAGCTCTTCGATCGTAGGATTCACAAATACACCCGCAAGCTTCGGCCGATCATAGGTAGACCATTCGAACAACACCGTTCTTAATGCAGCGGCCTGCTCGGGTTCGATTCGGCGGCGTGATTTGGCAAAAACAACACCAATGTAATCCACAGGCAAGTTTATCATCGATTTTAGCACTTCAACGTCCTGAAGTCCACATATTTTTACGGCCGTTGGCAGCGGGTTTCTCAGTTCTGACATACTGTCGCCTGTGCCATCGTATATGGAAGTATTCATCATTTGGGTCCCATCAGATCATATACAGCCGCCTCGACATCATCCTTGCGCATGAGATGCTCACCTACGAGAATACCATGAACATCGGCCTGGATCAGAGGTACGGTTGATTCTGGTCCGTCAATACCACTTTCGCTAATCAAGGTAACGCCACTTGGAATCAATTCCATCAAATCCAGTGTCGTGTTCAGACTGGTTTCGAATGTTTTCAAATTACGATTATTGATGCCCACTAGTGTTGCCTGCGGAATCTCCAATACATGCTCCAATTCTGTTCGATCATGGACTTCAATCAAAGCATCCAGCCCCAAACTTTTGGCGAATTCGAGATATTGACGAATCTGTTCAGGTGTCAGAATACTGGCAATCAGCAGTATCGCATCCGCACCCAGTAATCTTGCCTCGGCAATCTGTCGTTCATCTATAATAAAATCCTTGCGTAACAGCGGAATGTTCACCGCCTGATGAATCGCCTGCAAGTACTCGTTGCTGCCTTGAAAATACGACACATCCGTTAATACGGAGATGCAGTCTGCACCCGCTCGCTCATAAGCAGCAGCAATCTCTACCGGATGAAAATCCGGACGAATTAACCCTTTGGATGGTGAAGCTTTCTTCACTTCAGCAATAAGGCCGAGTTTGCGATTACGTCCGCTCGATAGTGCTTGTTCAAACCCCCGGGTTGCGGGTAGTTGTTCGATTTTTTGGATAGCTTCATCCATGCGAAATGTTTGTGCCAGAACTTCAACTTCTTTATGTTTGGTTGCAACGATTCGATCAAGATACATGACTGTACGCCTCCGTTGTATGAATTAACTGTTCAAGCTTCCCGGCAGCTTTGCCCGAATCTACCGCTTCTGCGGCAAGTGTTACCCCTTCAGCAATGCTATCTGCAAGACCGGATACATAGATGCACGCTCCAGCGTTTAACAGAACGACATCACGGTAGGCACTCTGCTCACCCTGGAAGATCCTCTTAATAATTTCGGCATTCTGTGCCGCATCTCCTCCAAGTACCGCTTCAAGCGGATGCAGAGACAATCCCATGTCACGTGGATCAATATCATAGGTGTGCACTTCGCCATTGCGAAGTTCAGATACCTGAGTTGGTGCCGAGATACTGATTTCATCCAGACCATCATGGCTGGCCACAACCAACGCTCTTTTGAGACCAAGACGATTCAGTACTTCAGCAATCATCGGCGTCCGGGAACGATCATACAGACCAAGCAATTGGCGATCTGCTCCTGCAGGATTGGTTAATGGTCCGAGCATATTAAAAATGGTACGAACACCTAGCTCTTTTCTTGGTCCTGCCGCATGTCGCATGGAAGGATGATATACCTGGGCAAAACAGAAACAGATTCCGATATCATCCAAACATTGTCTGGCCTGTTCGCCGTTCAGATGGATATTTACACCGAGTGCCTCTAATACATCTGCACTACCTGCTTTGCCTGAAGCTGAACGGTTGCCATGTTTGGCAACCCGAACCGAGACGGCCGAAGCAATGATGGCGGATGCTGTGGAAATGTTGAATTTGTGAATACCCGATCCGCCTGTTCCACACGTGTCCAGCAAGCCACTGCCATCCGTTAGAATTCGTCCGCCCTGACCACGCATGGCTTCAGCAAAACCGGTGATCTCATCCACTGTTTCCCCCTTCATCCGCAGCGCCATCAGCAAACCTCCGATTTGAGCCGGCGTTGCCTCACCTCTCATAATCGAGTACATCAAATCTCTTGCTTCGGCTTGCTCCAGATGGCTGCCCTCCAAAATCTTCGCCAGGCCATTCTTCATGCCTTCCTCACGAGTAATCTCAGCAATGGGTGTAACAGGGTTCTCATTCATTATTGGGTTTATGTTCATCTCCGGTCTCTCCTCTCTCAGTTCTTAGCGGCCGCTGGTGTGACAAAGTAGTCTGCATTCGCCAGTCTCAACGTGCTGTCCTTTTCTTTGGCAGGAAACATGGCTTCTGCTGTTCGAATCGCTTTGAGCAATGCTTTAGCTTTGTTAACTGTTTCCTCATATTCATTCTCAGGCACAGAATCCCATACGATTCCCGCTCCGGCCTGCACATATGCTTTTCCTTTTTTGAAAATAATCGTACGAATCGTAATACAAGAGTCCATGTTACCCGAGAAACCAAGGTATCCGATCGCTCCTGCGTAGGCACCCCGTGCCTCTTTCTCCAGTTCCGCGATAATCTCCATTGCTCGCAGTTTCGGTGCACCGGATACGGTACCCGCTGGCAAGCATGAGAGGAACGCATCGAAGAAATCCTTGTCTTCTCTAAGTTCACCCGTAACGTTGGAGACCATGTGCATCACGTGAGAATACCGTTCAATCTCCATGAACATGTCACACTTCACACTACCGAAGCTGGATACCCGGCCCAGATCGTTACGACCCAGATCAACCAGCATCAGATGCTCCGCGCGTTCCTTCTCATCCTGGAGCAGATCGGCAGCAAGTGCACGATCTTCCGCCTCTGTTGCTCCCCTTGGACGTGTGCCAGCAATCGGACGTGTCTCGACACGATTTCCGTCCACCTTGACCAGCGCTTCAGGCGAAGTACCCACGATAATCTCATCATCCATTTTGAGATAGTACATATAAGGTGATGGATTCAGGGTCCGAAGCACACGATACACGTGAAGCGGAGAAACTTCCGTATCAATGTGGAAACGCTGGGATAATACCACTTGAAAAATATCACCTGCGCGAATGTAATCTTTGGCTTGCTCCACATTACCGATAAATTGCTCCTTCGTAAGGTTGGAGCGAATATCCCCCAGTTCCACGTCTCCCGGAATGGAACGCGGATTCAGGTTCTCCCCTGGTCCTTGCTGCTGCAAACGTTCTGCGGCCTGCTCCAGCTTCTCCGAAGTCACTGCATACGCTTGACGTATCTCATCATCCGTTGCACCGTCCTTGACGTGTACATTCCCGACGAGCAGCATCTGCTGCTTCACATGGTCAAACACGATAATCTGGTCACAGAACATAAAGCGAATGTCATCCATATTCAGGTCATCCAGCGCGTGAGCTGGAAGTTTCTCATAATAGGACAGCAGATCATATCCGAAGAAACCAATTGCCCCACCTGTGAATGGTGGCAGTTCATCATCTTTTGGGCTGCGATACTTACGCAGCAGTGCTTTCAGTTCTTCGATCGGTTTGCCTGGCAATTCACGAGTTTTCCCTGCTTCTTCTACAACGATCCGACCCTTCTTGGCCGAAATCATCAGGAACGGATCTGTACCGATGAACGAGTATCTCGCCCATTGGATCCCCCCCTCTACACTTTCCAACAGGAATGCCCGGTCGTTGTCAGCATAACGACGGAATATTCGAATCGGAGTCTCCATATCTGCCAGAATCCGTTTGACTACCGGAATCAGATTATACTCATTCGACATTTTCAGTACTTGATTAACGTTTGGCGTTATCATCAGATCACGTCCTTTCAGATTTAGGTAAGTTCAACTAAAGATTGTTTACACTGAGCACTTCGATGACAGAACAACCTTCCGATCACTGTTATCCCCAGATTTTTTTGATTCCCTTTCAAAAGGGCAAATCCGGTGATAGCGTATGCTTCCGATGTAGCTTTCTTTCAGAAAGCTTTTAGGCGAACGCTTCGCTTCTTCACGTTATTTCTGTCCTCTGCGTTTTTGTGTAAAAGTTTAGTTGAACTTATAGGGGTAGAAGAAAAGGTTAAATGTACAAAAAAACCTCTACCATCAGGTAGAGGTTTGGTTATAAGCTGTATTTAACAGGGTGATGCTTCATAAATAACAAGTCCCTATACTTCGCTGTCGGATTATTCACAGGTCGCTGAATTGATGCATCTCACATCATCCAAATCGGGAAAATATATCAGTTATAACACTTCAACTCTCATTCCAATATTTCATAAAATATAGGAGAGTGCATTGATTGTGTTTATACCAAAATATATCAAAACAACGATGTCCTATGACACGTTTGTTTTCCCTGTTCCTGTTACCTATTCCGTAGCACGACGTACCGTGAATCAGTTGACCGGTTTCTGTTGCCCCGGTTACCACCCACTGGACTCTGCTATATACTCCACTAGCTCAGCTGCTCTCAGCTCAATCTCAACTCTACTCAACTGGTTCTCACTATACATCATTATGATCGGTTTGACAACCCACTACTTAAGAGCCAGAAGGTGCTGCCAAATCCGGACGTAATGCCTGTGCACCGTTCAGATACACATGGTTGATTTCATTCTGCGATTTATTCGTATTCACATGAACCATGAAACGAATGCATTGCGCCAAGGCACCTTGAACTGGAACCTCCAGTGCACACATTAGTGGTACGAGTTCCCAGCCATCCAGTTGGCGAATAGCTTTTGCCGGGAAAGCAGCATCCAGATCCCCAGTTAACGTAATCCACACACTGCAGATATCTTCCGGTTGAATCTCATTGCGATCCACGATCTCCTGCAACAATACAGCCGTTTCCTTCAAAATCTGTTCTTCGTTGTTCTGCGTGACTGTTGTAGCCCCGCGAATTCCCCGTGTGACCATTGCTGTTATTCTCCCTTCCTGAGCATTTCAATGACGTCCCGAACTGCCGACACCGGTACGTCCTTCACAATTCTTGCAGCCCCAATCCGATCAGGAATGATGAACACCATATGACCTTCACGGAACTTTTTGTCATGCATCATCGCTTCCATTAATGCATCCGTGTCCAGATGAGCAGGCATCGTAGTTGGAAGGCGAAGTGAACGCAGCATGCGCACTGTATCTTCATAGAGCCCTGCTGGCGCACCAAGCTTCTCACCCAGCAATGCTGAACCAGCCATACCGATGGAAATCGCTTCTCCGTGCAGGAATTCTCCGTAACCCGCAATCGCTTCAATGGCATGGCCAATCGTATGTCCCAGGTTCAACAACGCACGTTCTCCATTCTCACGTTCGTCTCTGGATACAATCTCTGCCTTAATGCCACATCCACGCTCCAAGCCGTATCCCAGTGCTTCCGGATTAAGCGCAAGCAGTTCTTCCGCATGTTCCTCACACCAATGTGCAAAAGCCTCATCACGGATCAGCCCGTGCTTCAGCATCTCTGACAACCCTGCCGATACATCTCGTGGTGGCAAGGATTGAAGTGTGTCCACATCATAGAGCACTAGCTCGGGCTGGTGGAATGCACCGATCATATTTTTGGCCAGCGGATGATTGACAGCTACCTTACCGCCTACACTGCTGTCATGCGCCAAAATTGTTGTAGGCACTTGAACAAACTTCACTCCACGCATATATGTAGCGGCAACAAAGCCAGCCAGATCACCTACGACACCACCACCCAGGGCCAGAATCGCAGAACTCCGATCCAGTTTGCCTTCGATCGCAACGGTCATCATATCCTGGTACACCGAAAGGGATTTCGATGTTTCACCAGAGGGCACAACCGCCGATACGACTGTATAACCAGCCGTACGCAGCGTTTGCTCCAAACCTGACAAGTATTTGGGAGCCACATTTTCATCTGTAATGATGAGTAACGGACTTTTTTTGGTTAAGCCATATTGCTCAAAATATTGAGGGGCTTGTGCCAATAGGCCGCTACCAATCAGAATCGGATATGAGCGTTCCTCCAACTGTACCGTCAGCTGACGCATATTAGTAATTCTCCAGTTGAGCGTTATAGCTAGCAACATTGGCACGGATCTCTTCCATGGAATCCCCACCGAATTTCTCCAGGAATGCTTTGGCAATTTCCCACGCTACAACATGCTCCATAACGACACTCGCTGCTGGTACAGCACAAGCGTCCGAGCGCTCAACCTGAGCCGTAAATGCTTCTTTTGTATCAATATCGACACTTTGCAGTGGCTTATACAACGTTGGGATCGGCTTCATTACACCACGTACAACGACTGGCATGCCGTTCGTCATACCACCTTCGAATCCACCCAGACGGTTGGTTGCCCGGTGGTAGCCGCGCTCATCCGTATGCATGATTTCATCATGCACCTGTGATCCCCGAATGACTCCGGCTTCGAATCCGATACCAATCTCTACACCTTTGAATGCATTAATGGACATTACGCCTTGAGCGATTCGTGCATCCAGCTTTCGATCGTATTGAACATAACTACCAAGACCAATAGGTACACCTTCAACGATACATTCCACGATTCCTCCGATGGAATCGCCTTCTTGTTTAATCTGGTCGATGTAGGCTTCCATCTTCTTCTCTGTCTCAGCATCCGTAACACGTACAGAGGAAGCTTCTGTCACTGCGATCAATTCATCAATTGGAAGATCCTGATACGGAGCTTCGATCTCTCCAATACGAAGTACACGTCCAGCTACCTTGATTCCGAATTCAGCCAGGAATTGACGTGCAATGGCGCCACATGCCACACGTACCGTTGTCTCACGCGCACTGGAGCGCTCCAGTACGTTCCGCAAGTCTTTGAGATTATACTTGAGTCCACCGTTCAAGTCAGCGTGTCCAGGACGAGGACGATGAACGCGACGTTTCTCTTCGTCACTGCCTTCAATCGGCTCAATATTCATAATATTCTGCCAATGTTTCCAGTCATTATTTTGAACAACCAGCGCTACCGGAGCACCTGTTGTATATCCATGACGGATACCACCAACGAAATTAGCCTGATCTTTCTCGATCTGCATCCGGCGTCCACGGCCATATCCCTTTTGACGGCGGTGAAGCTGGAAATTCAGTTCTTCAAAATCAATCGTCAAATTACTTGGCAATCCTTCAATAATAGCGGTCAATTGGGGTCCGTGCGTCTCCCCTGCGGTTAAATAGCGTAAACTCATAATACGTTCCCCCTTTAAACTGTTAAACTTCACATTGCTAAAATCCCATAATTTCTTTGCTTATTATAGTATAGCTGACCGGCTTTGACAAGAAAGTCGGCTCTTTCTTGTACTTGGTATACAAATAACCGCCTGAACACATGTACATGTGCTTCAGACGGCTCAACAACCATTATCATTATTTTTTCCGATAGAAGAATGTCTCTGCTGTCTCCAGACCATATTGTCCCGGGGAGAAGATCTGCTCCGTACTGCCCACAAACAAAATACCGCCTGGACGCAAACTTGCTGCAAATTTGTGATACAACAGGTTTTTGGCTTCCTCGGTAAAATAGATCATGACATTTCGGCACACAATCAGATCGTACCCATCGTCAAAACGGTCTACGAGCAAATTTTGTTTCATGAACTTGATCGAATTTTTGAGTTGCTCATCAATACGGTATACCAAGCCATCCTGCTTGAAGTAACGGTTCGCCGTTTCCTTTGGCACATCCTTAAGTGAGCGTTCCATATAACGCCCTTCCTTGGCTTTGGCCAATGCACCTTCATCCAGATCACTTGCCGTAATGGAGCTCTCCTTCAAAATGCCCATCGTGTCCAGAATCATGGCGAGTGTATAAGGTTCTTCACCTGTTGAACAGGCTGCACTCCAAACTTTAGCACGACGCTTGGACCCCAGCAGCTCAGGCAGGATCTCGTCCCGCAACACTTCCCAACGATTGGGATTACGCCAGAATTCCGACACGTTAATCGTCATACGATCAAGGAACTCGTAAAACAATGATTTATCTTTCTGCATAGCTTCAAAAAAGTTAGAAAATGTATGAAACCCGTTTTTGTTGCGAAGTGTGGTCAGCCTTCTTTTCATCTGGCCTTCCTTGTATTGAGCAAGATCAATGCCTGTGCTCTCTTTGATTTTACGAATGAATCCGGTGTAATCCGGGTCTAGTAGTTGTTCTTGCTCCAGCATCGTGTATCACCCTTTTGGCTAATAATTACAACCAGGCTGCGATGCTCTTGTCGTATACCACCAGTTCATCTGAAGCAAAGAAATTTGCTGCTTCACGGGAAGCACTTTCCGGTGAATCTGCCCCATGAATCAGATTATGTGGTGTGTGGCTGGCGAAGTCTCCGCGAATGGTACCCGGAGCTGCTTCCTTCACATTGGTTTTTCCGATGACGATGCGCGCAAGCGCCACAATATCGTCGCCTTCCCACACCATGGCAAATACAGGCCCAGATGTGATAAAACGAACCAGATCATCGAAAAATGGTTTACCTTCATGTTCAGCATAATGGCGTTTTGCCTGATCCTCAGACATCTGCACCAATTTGCCTGCCACCAACTTAAATCCTTTGTCTTCCAGACGGCTAATAATTCGACCGATCAATCCACGCTGCACACCATCCGGCTTCACCATCAAAAATGTACGATCCATCAGCTCACTCCTCACTCACGGTTCAAAGTTAATCACTATGTAAACGCAATCCCTCTGATTGTAACATACATGTCCAAATCCTCCCAATGAGGAATCTCACAGTTCTGTTCATCTTTGGGTATGAGCAAGCCGAGAGTCGAAGGTCATACAAAGTTTAATGCGTACGTTTAACCACAAAATGAGCGATATCACGCAGGTTTTTGGTCGTCTTGATGTTAGGTAGCTGATCGAGAGCATCGAGCGCTTTCTTCATATATCGGTCAGCAAGGGCTTCTGCTTTAGCAATTCCTTGACTTTGGCGAATCATTCCAATTGCATCCGATGCACTTGCCCGTCCTTCTTCATGCTGGACACGGGAAATCTCCTTAAGTAAAGGTTCCCGCAGATCGGATTCTTCCAGAGCATAAAGTACAGGAAGAGTAATATTCCCTTGCTTCATGTCACTGCCAGGTGGCTTGCCAAGTTGTTTCTCGGTACCTACCAGATCAAGTACATCATCTTGAATCTGAAAAGCCATCCCCACATTGTATCCGTACGTATACAGCAGGGAAGATACATGCTCAGGCGCACGTGTAGCCAATGCCCCTAACTGACAGCTAACCGCAATCAGAAGTGCTGTTTTGCGGCGAATCCGCAGTAGATAATTACGAACACTTTGTCCCGTATTGAAAAAGTCGCGAATTTGCTCCATCTCACCAATGGACATCTGTACCATAGCTTTGGCAAGGATACGATGAATAGCTGGATCGGATAATCCGGCAGTCATTTCAAGTGCCTTACCGTAGATATAGTCTCCAGTGTACATGGCAATCCGATTATCCCATTTTGACTTCACCGTGGGTTTACCGCGGCGTGTCTCCGCATTATCAATAACATCATCGTGAACGAGGGATGCCGAATGAATGAGTTCCAGCGGAACCGCAACCAGCTTCAGACGTTCAATGTCGTATGTACCAAATTTCCCACCAAGTAACACAAAAACGGGCCGTAACCGTTTTCCTCCTGCTTTGAGCAAATGAAGTGACGTTTCACTCAGCAGCTTCTGTTCTCCTCGAACACTGCGATACAATTCTTTCTCAATGTAATCCATGTCCTTTTTTAACAACCCGAAAATATCCAATAGTTTCATTCGTTCACCCGTATCAGCGTATTGTCAGTCCATAAATTCATGCTTACCTTCCCCTCCAGCAAGTCGGGCCTGCAGGCATTACGAAAAACCCGGCTTACCGTTCTTGCTTGTGTTTTTCTATAAGGTAATCTAACGTATTTTTCTTCTCCGAATGTCATAGCCGACACCCGAAAATTAAACTCTGCGACTTGTTCTGAAACAAAATACAGAAGTTGCCGGAGCATGGGTCAAGACTGTGGTTCATGAAGACTCACCATCAGCACTCACCAATACCCCGGGATTCGGGGGACAAATAAACCGAGCAACACTTTGGCAAAAAACAGCCTTGTATCGAACTCAGTCGTTATCCCCGTTCATCCGGTTCTCCCCATCTTGTAAACAGTTGATGTGGGATGCGCAAGCTATCCAGCACTTTCCCCACCAAAAATAGAATCAACTCATCCATAGTTTGAGGTTTGTAATAAAAAGCAGGCATAGCCGGTATCATTCGTACACCAAGACGAGAAAGCTTCAGCATGTTTTCCAGATGGATTGCATGAAGAGGCGTCTCACGTGGTACGAGGATCAATGTTCTTCCCTCTTTCATCATAACATCGGCTGCGCGAGACATCAGATTATCCGACGATCCCTGCGCGATGGACGAAAGAGTTCCCATAGAACATGGCATGATAATCATGCCGTCGGCCAGATAAGAACCACTTGCAATGGAGGCCCCTATATCACTCACAGGATGATAGATCAGAGAACCGGCACGGTTGCCGAATTTTTCTTCCAGCACCGCGTCCCGATTCGTCACATCCCAGTCCAATTCTTCTTTCAGTACACGCCACCCTGCATTGGATATGACCAGATGAACGTTATATTCCAAATCAAGCAGCGTTTCAATCAATCGAACGCCATATATGCTGCCACTCGCTCCGGTAATTCCGACAACCAGTCGTTTATTGTCCGGCTGCTGCACCATTTATTTCACCGCCAGATCAATCAGAGTGAACGTAAATACGATTATACTAAGCAAACTGTTCATGGTAAAAAACGCCGTTTGAACACGGCTCATATCATTAGGCGATACGATATAGTGTTGGTAGAACAGAATTCCATACGTCACCAACATACCTGCGCCATACCACCAGCTCAGATCTGTCATCAACAATAACGCAAGAAAACCGATTGCAGTAATCACATGGAAGAACTTAGCGATCTGCAAGGATTTAACCAGGCCAAAACGGGAAGGTATGGAGTGAAGACCCTCTCCCTGATCGAATTCCAGATCCTGACATGCATAGATAATATCAAAGCCCGCTGTCCAGAACACAATCGTAACGTACAGCACAATCGCTGTCCAATCCATCGTTCCTGTTACAGCTACCCAGCCACCAAGTGGTGCCAAACCAATCGTCATTCCAAGAACGACGTGGCATAACCATGTGAATCGTTTGGTGTACGAATACAGTACCAACATAAACACAGCAATAGGCAAAAGCTGCATAGATAATACATTAAGATTGGATGAGGCCCAGAATAACAATATAAATGAGATAATGACAAATATAACAACTTCCCCGTTTTTCAACAGTCCTGCCGGGATGGCTCTCATCGCGGTACGCGGGTTTTTGCCATCAATCGCTTGGTCAATAATTCGGTTCAAACCAAAAGCCGCACTACGTGCGCCGACCATCGCAAGCAATACCCACATGATCTGCATCCAGCTTGGGAAGGTATCATTCACTACCATGGAGCCCAGGATGGCCCCCATAAATGCAAAAGGTAAAGCAAAAAGCGTGTGTTCAATCTTGATCATTTCTAAAAAGATGCGAATTTTCCTAAACATGCTGATTCTCCTTGGTTCCAATATGCAGTGCCGCTATACCTCCGGTCAGAGGGTAGGCCTGCACTTGTTGTAATCCAGTTTCTGCAAAAATGTCTGCCAGTTCCTGCCTTCCCGGAAAAATGGCCAGTGAGTCCGGTAGCCATTTGTACTGCTCGAAACTTTTAGCAAACACTTTGGCAAGATTCGGTAAAACCTTCTCAAAATAAAAATAATAAATGCCTTTGAACGGCTGCCATGTTGGCTTGGACAATTCCAGGCACACCACCATACCGCCCGGTTTGACCACACGTTTCATTTCAGACAGCACTTGTCTGAGATCAGGTACATTACGCAGCCCGAACCCGATCGTCACATAATCAAATGAATTGTCTTCAAAAGGAAGTGACATGGCATTTCCCTGTGTCAGGGTAATCTGCTTTTGACGTTGCACCGCATTGATCTTTGTCTGGCCGACCTCCAGCATGTTGCTGCTGAAATCAAGTCCGTGCATGTGCCCCGTTTCACTTGCCTCTGCCATAGCAAGCGTCCAGTCACATGTGCCGCAGCACAAATCAAGACCGGTATCGCCTTTGGACATATTCATCTTTTTCATGGTGAATTTACGCCAAGCCTTATGCCTGCGGAAACTTAGAATATCATTCATGACATCATATTTTCCGGCTATACTCTGAAAAACCGAATGGACATATTCTTCTTTCGGTTTGGTCTCTCCGCTCCCCATTCGTCTGTCTCCCCCTCAATCTTCCCTTACTGCCGCATGTGAAGGCTGCAAATATGCCAAGTAAGGCTCTAGAATTGCATGTATCTCATGCAAGCCCATCCGCCCTTCCTCGTCTTGCAACAACAGTTGAATGCGGTGTGTACACTCGCGAAGCTTGTCCAGCAAAACCTCGCCAACCCTATGCCTCAGCACCATAGCGTTCCATGCACGTGCATCCGGTTCAGACTGACGCAACACACTGCGCTCATCGTCATTACCATGCTCGTATATGTGCCAGTATGCATAGCTGTGAAGATATTGTTTTGCGTCATTCATCCGCTTCAGTTCTTCCACGATCGTTTCGCAGGAGCTGAATTCGGTCAACAGGCTGTTCCATAATGACTCTTCGTTATGTTGAATCATGCCTGTAAATGAAAGAAACAGCTGCATCCTCAGCTGTACCGTTTCACGCAAGTATTCGTCAGCCGAAACGAGAAGCTTCTTCATCCGTTCATACAGCGTCATCTTGCGTGCGTTCACTCCGGATACAGCACCACTGAGTTTGCCAATCATTTCAATTCTGCCCGCTTGGGCAAGCAATTGATAAAAACGGCTACTTAAATAATCCCCGGCGAGTACATTCAACTGGCGTGAACGCATCTCCTGTTCTTTTCGCTCACCGGAAATGGTATCGATTCGATCATGCGTATCCATGGCCAACTGAACGAGCGAAGTTGCAAGAGCATATAACTCTTGATGCACCTTTTCGTCTGTGCGGCCCACAAATACCTGCAACAGACGTGCCCGGCTATCCGGAAATGATGGGATTTCCGTATGTTGTCGAATCATGTCGTAATCCGTATATTTCTTTGCTAGTTGGGGTACGCGATATGAATTCATTCTCAGCCTCCGAGCCTTAACATTGTTAAACCATTTCTGCACTACAATCTTATATATTATAGCATATGTTGAACGGGCACGCACTGAATCCTGCTATTCTATTACCCCTGACTTGTCATTTCGAATTGCTTCTTCCAGAGTTCGGTCTCCATCAAATGAAACCAGTCCTTCAATTCATCTGAAAAGGCCGCACTTTTCCAGTTCCGTAATGTTTCAATCGCATACAGAGGCCACTCTCCACGCCGAATATCAGCAGCAAGTAACAGATGTCGTTTATGCATCCATTCATCTTCTGCCATCACACGCAGCAGCACCTGATCCACGTTATCCAGACTCCGAAAGCCCAGATCCGCCACAGCTGCCATGTTCTCATAGATTTCAGTGTAACTTGTACCCGTTCCTTTAACTTTGAGGTCCAGTGTCAAAATGGACTGTTTCCATTCCACTCTTGCAATGGGAGTTGATAGTTCCATGGAGCTTAGCACATCAACCAGATTGTCATTCGTTAGCTGAACTGGATGATGTGATGCAGAGGCAGGCTGTACGTTGTCCCCGCCCCATGTACGCATATGTAAGGTTTGTATCGCAACAAGCAGAAAGACCGCCGCAACCGTTGCCAGTATTGAAGCAGTAACAATCATCCGCGGTTTCATATACGCCTCCCTGCCTTTACCTGTTAGTGTAGTCTGTCCGGTAAAGGCTCATACCTCATTGTACAATGAAAAAAAGCAGGCTATGCCTGCAATCTTCATTTGATTGTATTCAATCTGTCCATTACTCCGATTCAATCTGTCCATGCTTGGTAATCAGCGTGGCTTTGCCCCGGATTTTAATAGCTGAAGTATGGGTGGTGAATTGGGCAAACATCACTTCACCCTTGTCCAATTTCTCGGTGTGGTGAAAACGTGTATCCTGACCTCGGGTTAATCCGATCACCTGGACACCATTTTCCTCTGCCTTAATTACAATATAATCATTGCCGGTTGGATGATCCATCACGCATGTCCCCTTCTTTAGTTCGATAGCGTTAATGATGATTAAGATTGATTCATTTGTCAACCTGCACCTTATACGAATGAACCGCAAGAATCGGCTACCCTCGGGTCATACTAGAGTTGTACAGCCACAGAAAGGAGAATCTGCATGAAGTACACCCCTGCCGCGCTTACAGACGAGCATATTCATCAGTTAAAAGAAATCGAACAGCATCTGTCTGCAGCTGCTGGTGAAGAACTGATTCTGGTTGCTTATACCGGGCAACCAGAGAATCCTGAGCACTCGAATAGCCGCAAGAATCATCGTTAAAGGGCAAAAGAAAAGGCCGTGAACAAGTCACGGTCTTTTTGTCGACATATGGAATATGTAGAAATCTTATTTAATTCCGTCTTTGAGCGCTTTACCTGGTTTGAATGCAGGAATTTTGCTCGCAGGAATTTCGATTTCTTCACCTGTTTGCGGGTTGCGTCCTTTACGTGCAGAGCGCTCGCGAACTTCGAAGTTCCCAAAACCAACCAATTGTACTTTATCTCCGCTTTGAAGAGCCTCAGAGATTGCTTCGAATACGGCATCAACCGCTTTCGTTACATCTTTCTTGGACAATTCAGTCGCTTCGGATACGTGTGTAATCAAGTCTGATTTGTTCATTTGTTTTTCACCTCCTGTATCAATGTCCTGAATGTTATACTGTGTTTCCGTTTTATAGCGAAATATACGTTCATACGCAAAAAATCTACGTACATCTTGAGCGCTGAACACAAATCTCCGCCTGCGGTCAACAGTCATTTTCGGCAGAATGTCGTCTGAAACCACGGGCATTTCAGACGCCGAACAAATTTCATACTAATACAGACAGCCCACAATTTCAAGTCCGGTTGCGGTTTAAGACGTAAAATGTAACCGCCAGGGCAAGCACCAGAACCCCACCTTTTACAATATCATGTGTGAAATACTGTACGTTCATCATCGTTAACCCGTTCACAAGAACACCAATCAGAACCGAACCGATGAAGGTTCCAATGACATTTGGTTTACCCGCGCCAAATACAGAGAAACCGACAAATACTGCGGCTACAGATTCCATTAACAACGGTGATCCGGCATCGATTTGCCCAGATCCTACTTTGGAAGCATAGATGATACCCCCGATTGCTGCAAACACTCCAGCGGCTACATAGGCGAGTGTACGCACCTTTTTCACCTTGATTCCGGACAAACGTGCAGCTTCCTCATTACCGCCTGTAATGTACATCTGGCGACCATATTTCGTATACGTCAAAAAGATATGCACACCTATTACCGCAATAAGTAGCATGATAACCGATATAGGCATACCAAGCCATTTTCCCTGCCCTATAAGCAGGAATGTCGGGTCCATCTCTCCCGCAGCTTTGCTCCCATCAGGGAACTGCATGTGATTGTAAATGGTATATCCCTGTGCATACGTTTTGTGAATACCTCCGATGATGTACATCGTGGCAAGGGTTGCGAGCAAATCCGGAATACGCAATTTTACAATGAGCAACGCGTTCAGTAAACCAATAACAGCGCCAATGATTAGTGGCACAATAATGACAATTGCCAGTGGTTGTTGATACCAGATCATTAACGAAGCAGTAACGACGGTGGTCAATGAGACAGTCGCCCCTACCGAGAGATCAAATCCATCAACAATGAGAGATAACGTAACACCGATCGCTACAAACGTAACGATAGAGATCGAGCCCAAAATATCGGTTAAGTTACTGTACGTAAAGAAATAAGGCAATTTAATGCCAAAAAATGCGATAACACCTATGATGACTATAATCGCCCCGTAACGGAACGCAAAATCCAGTGATTTATCCTTCATGATTGCACCTCTTGTCCACCGCTTGCATAGTATAGCAGCTGTTCTTGGTTAGTCTCGCCTCGTTTGAACTCTTTTACGATAACACCCTCGCACATGACAGCGATTCGGTCACCAATTCCCATGCCTTCATCCAGTTCACAGGTGAAATAGATTACACCCTTGCCCGCCAAAGCCAGTTCATTGATGATGCGGAAAATGTCACTTTTCGCCCCAATATCTACGCCTTTGGTTGGTTCATCAAATATAAATACATCTGCATCCGCATTAAGCCATTTACCTATGGCTACCTTCTGCTGGTTACCACCGCTTAAATATTTTACTTCCTGCTTCACGGACGAAGTCTTGATTCCGAGCTGTTTCACCAATGACTCCGCATTCTGACGCTCCCGCTTGCGGCTTACGAAACCTAATGTACTGAGACGGCTTAGCAAAGGCAGGCTTAAATTTCGTTCCACGTTCTCCTGGATCAGGATTCCTTGTTTACGTCGCTCCTCCGGTACAGAAACAATCCCCAGCGCCGCCGCATCCGCAGGCTGAGACAGACGGAGATTACGGTTGTTAAGCCGGATCTCGCCTCCCTCCAGCCGATCTGCACCAATCAGCAAACGAGAGCTTTCCGTTTTACCCGCGCCTACCAGACCCACCACAGCGAGGACTTCACCTCGGCGTACAGAGAGGTTAACACCTTTGACCTTCACTCCACGACGAAGCCCACGTGCCTCCAACAGCAGTTCCCCCACGGGTGCTTCCGTCTTTGGAAATTCTTCTTCGAATGGTTTACCTAACATCTGTGTAACCAAATCGTTGATCGTAAGTCCCTTTGCTTCACCAGTAAACACGTGTTGCCCATCTCTCATAACCGTAACACGATCACAGTGACCCGTCACTTCAGCAAGACGATGGGTAATGAAAATACAAGCTACTCCCCGTTCCTTCAACAGATGTACAATCCGGAAAAATGCATCCGTTTCTTCCTGACTCAGCGGTGCAGTAGGTTCGTCAAAAATGATGACCTTGGCATCCTGAATCAAAATCCGTGCGAGCAGTATCATCTGTTTTTCTGCAAGTGTCAGATCAGCCACTTTTTGGTGAACGGATATGTCCGCCCCTAATTGCTTCAACGCTTCAATCGCGCGCTGTTGCAGTTTTCGTGGACTCTTCCACCAACCTCCAGCAGATGAAGCCAACTGATCCAACATAATGTTCTCCGCAGCCGTCAGCTGTGGCACTAATGCAGCATCCACTTCCTGATAGACACAGTGAATCCCACTTGCCTTCGCGTCTCCCGGAGAACTTAAATGAAGTGCTTGTCCACTCAACTGAATCGTTCCCTGATCCAATGGATAGGCACCGGACAAAATTTTCATTAACGTGCTTTTACCGGCACCATTGGCACCCAGCAGCGCATGAATCTCCCCACCTTTTACAGAGAAATCCACATCCTTCAGTGCAGGAATACCTGAAAACTGCTTGTGGATATGTTCCATTTGAAGCAGTATCGGTGCAGTGCTCATGATGTTAACCTCCATTCGTTCCCTTCCGGGAGCGTCCCTTTTTTCATCCAGACCACACATATCTTCATTATGGTTGAAAAAGCGCGCCTTGCGGCGCGCTTCCGATACGCTGCTTATTTAGCAGTAATTCCGTATTCACTCATCCAGTCCTTAATTCCTTGTGTGCTGCCACCCCAACCTTCAACGAACTCTGACAGCTCCGAAGTGGAGATTTGTTTATCTGGCAGAGCTTCACGTTGAACATAGACCGGGTTAAGAACAACTGCATCTTCTGTCTCGTCCCCGTTCAGTTTCTGATAAGCGTAACGTACTTGGACGCGACCAATATCCGTTGGATCAACAGCCGCAGAAGCAACCCAAGGATTTTTTGGATCCTGAATCATTTGCAGATCCTCGTCACTCATATCAATACCATACACTTTGATCTCATCACGTCCAGCTTGTTGAATCGCACGCGCTGCACCTTTGGCGAACTCATCCCATGCAGTCCATACAGCTGTAATTTCACCTTTTGGATATTGCTTGAGAATAGCTTCCATTTTGGCTTGTGTATCCAGCGCCGGGTTCTGTGCAGAACCGAATGTAGCTATTTCCTTGATGTCCGGATTTGCTTTCATGAATTCACCGTATGCAATCTGACGGCGTTCCATCGGTGCAAAACCAGCTACCCATACTTTGACAATATTACCTTGTCCATTGATATCTTTTTTCATTTGCTCCAGCGTCAGTTCAGCCATCTTCTGGTCATCCTGCGACAGGACTGTAGCTCCTGGAACACTGATAGCTGCGTCAAACACGACCACTGGAATATTCTGTTCTACTGCCTTCTTCACGCCTGGCTCTAATAGGGAATCCCCGTGATCCGTGAGAATGGCATCGAATTTCTGGTTAATTGCGCTATCAAGCAAGGATACCATCTTTGCTTTGTCATTATCGGCAACAAACGTTGTCAGTTCTCCACCGAATTTTTCGATTTCTTCTTTTACACCCTGTACATATTGCTGCGAGAAAGTACCTGTATTAAACTCCATAATAAGTGCAATCCGCTTGCCGCTTAGAGGGCCTGTAACTGCTTCCGTTTTTGGTGTATCATCTGATGCACCCGAAGCCGGAGTTGCTGCCGGTTCTTTTTTGATTCCGCAAGCGGACAGCGCCAATGTAAATACTAATAACACACTCAACCATACCCATTTTGTCTCTTTTCTTTTCATCTCTGTCTCCCCCTGTCCACTCTCTGTGATCTCGATCACAATAGTTGAATATTAATATAACGGCTAATCCCTAGTATGTAAATGGGTTTTAGCAATTTAAAGCTAAAACTCGCTAAGTTTTTTCGAAAGCACTATTCTTCCTATCCATTTCATCCAAAATAAAGAAATCATATAAAAAAGACCGCGAGGGGATGCCCCCTTACGGTCTTTTGATGTCTTACAGAATGATAGCGATCAAGCCGCCCGAACCTTCGTTAATGATTCTTCCCAGCGTCTCTTGCAATTTGTATCTTGCATTATCCGGCATCATGGCAATTTTTCCCTGAATACCTTCTCGCACGATGGAGTGCAACGAACGTCCAAACATGTCTGAATCCCATACCTTGATTGGATCGTTCTCGAAGTCCTGCATCAGATATCTCACCAGTTCCTCACTTTGTTTCTCCGTACCGATGATTGGAGCAAACTCCGATTCCACATCAACCCGGATCATGTGAATGGACGGTGCCGTTGCTTTTAGGCGTACGCCAAATTTGGTGCCCTGACGAATGAGCTCAGGTTCATCCAGAGCCATCTCGGCAAGAGATGGAGCAGCAATGCCGTATCCGGTCGTTTTGACCATCTCCAGCGCTTCTGCGAAGCGGTCATATTCTCTCTTCGCATGCGAGAATTCCTGCATCAATTGCAGCAGATGATCCTTACCGCGAATTTCAATTCCGACCACTTCCACGAGAATCTGATCATACAATTCATCTGGCGCATACAGGTCAATTTCGGCTACACCCTGCCCCATATTCATGCCACTCAGGCCTGCGCGATCAATGAATTCATATTCCATGAACTGAGCAACAACGCGATCCACGTCGCGAAGTCTGCGAATATCCTTGACGGTATCCCGTACGGAATTTTCGTAGTTGCTACGCAGCCAGTGAGTCTCGTTGAGCACCATAACCCAGCTCGGCAAGTTTACATTCACTTCATGCACAGGGAACTCATAGAGTACTTCACGAAGTACACCCGTCACATCATCTTCCGTCATCGTGGCTGCACTGAGTGTCATCACCGGAATGTCGTATTTGGCAGCAAGCTCACTACGCAATTGCAGGGCTTCTTCACTGCGAGGACGAGTGGAGTTGATGACCAGGACAAACGGTTTACCCACTTCTTTCAATTCCGCAATGACCCGTTCTTCGGATTCCACATAGGAGCTTCGTGCAATTTCGGCGATTGTGCCGTCTGTTGTTACCACAACACCCAGTGTAGAATGCTCCTGAATGACTTTGCGAGTACCAATCTCGGCGGCTTCCTGGAACGGAATTGGCTCCTCGAACCAAGGCGTGGAGATCATGCGTGGACCATTCTCATCCTCGTATCCCTTGGCTCCTTCCACCGCGTAACCTACACAATCCACAAGGCGCACATTAACATCGAGTCCTTCTGCCACCTTGATCTGGACTGCGTTATTAGGGACGAATTTCGGTTCGGTAGTCATGATGGTTTTACCCGCTGCGCTCTGTGGAAGTTCATCCACCGCTCGACCACGATCTGCCTCGTTTGTGATGTTTGGCAATACAATGGTTTCCATGAATCGTTTGATAAATGTTGATTTTCCCGTCCGGACTGCGCCGACAACCCCGAGATAAATATCCCCTCCGGTCCGCTCAGCTATGTCCTTAAAAATGTCCACTTTCTCCAATGAAATCCCCTCCCTAAATTACTCCGAAGGAAAAATGCTAAAGAGCATCCGCTTCGTTTTTTCAATCAGAAGACTGAAATCCCTGCAACGGTAGAGCCGCCTTTGTGAGTGCCCGGAAGTCGTCCGCCGCCGAACGTTGCATTCTGATGAAACCGGCGAGAGCGGCGTTAACTCGTACATGCAATTGGACTAGTATCATCTTATGTATCCGTATGCGGCAATATGACGCGTATTTTTGTTTTTTTATCTTATGGTGATGACATTAGGAAAATCCCCCGATCTCGGACTGCGCGTCTTTATTTCAATCTACTTTATGTGATCCGTGAAGCTTTTATGACGGTTATTGCTCATATTGACAAAAGAAAAAAAGAGATATCCCTTATTTGGGATATCTCTTTTTGAACCATTAGAGCCATGGTAGTCATACAACTAGATCAGTTGAATTGCAACCATGCTTATTTTATTGGCTGTGCAACCGGTGCATTGTTTTGCCAAGCGTAGGAAACAGATTTTACAGGTACGAAGTAGGAGTGCTCCAATAGAAAATCCCGAACATCTTCAGTCTCAGCTGGAGACACGTCAGACTTTTCCACTGCCTGCATAATGTCAAAAGCATAATCTACGTAGACTTGGCCTTCGTCATCCATCATAAAAGGTAACGCCTGACCCGAATACACACTATTCAACGTTATGGAAGAAGTACAGGCCTGTGCAGCCTGATCCATATCCACAGCATATAACCCCGGATACAGTTCTTCCCCACTTGGCAGCTTATTGTTATGTACGGACTTATATTGATTAACCATTCGCTGAACATCATTCACTTTCTGTACGGTCAGAAGGTCCATCACTTTAACGGTCGGATTCACTTCTTCATCCTGGATAAGGAAGTAAGCGCTACCACCACTTTCAAAAGCGGTTCCCGGTATTTCATCCAGATACCCCAGTTGTTTCAACTTGGGTAGATCCACTCTGAACTTTTCATATTTTGGCGTTTCCATATCTGCATTAATGATTGGCAAAATCCCCTCATCTTGCTGAAATGCCTCGACCGCACTCTGGATACGGCTCACGCTTTCCCGATAGGCTATCTTAGGGTCCGAATTGCTCTGGGATGGATACATACAACCACTTGCTGTAAAAGCAAACAACAGGAATAACAGCAGACCACCCGTCTGATGTTTCAGACGCTGCCGTCCACTTCTTTCCACACATTTTGGCTTGTTCCTAATCATTCGTGTCCTCCTTGAATAACTCATTAGAGAATCAATGTTATAACGCTCAGAACCAGTCGTCTTCCTGTTGTTGACGTTCCAGTTGTTTCCGAATAGCTGCCTTCAGCGGGTCCTCTGGAACATGAACCGATAGAGATCCACACACCTTGGCCTGACAGGACAGTCGTGTACCTGCTTCCAGCAGTGAACCCAGCTTGCGCTTTTCTGCATCTGTTGGTGGATACAGTTCCGCCCGATGTTCTTCATCCACGTTGACTTTGCACATCAGGCAAGCCGCTTTACCATCACATCGGGTCGTAATCTTGACTCCAGCACGTCGTGCTGCATGCAGAAGTGTTGCCCCTGGTTTGAGCGCTATCGATTTGTTCATAGGTAAAAAAGTTATCTTATAGTCCATCATTTTCCTCCCTCAACCTACTGGGGCCATGCAAAGCCAACAAGCTCTTCCACTTCGGCTCTGAAGCGGGCTGTCCATACATTCTGTTGACTTAACAGCATCATTATAGGTTGATGTGCATGTGGTTGCTGACGCATCTGTGTCGCAATGGGTACATAACGATCTTCACGACCTCGCAGCAGATTAAACAACAGCTCATGCGCAAGCGGCATCAGTCGCAGGGTATATGAACCTACTTGTGCTACTGGTGCATGTGGAGCAAGTACATGTTCAATCTCGATACGGTACCAACTTTTGCGAGCCCATATTTCGAAACCACCAACCAATTCCAGCGCACATTCACCCACCTGATAGTGGCTCAGCAGAGAAGCATACGGTCCTGTCTTGTCCACTGTAGGCTCGTCAAGCATTTCCCCCGGAGCGCTAAGGTGAAGTTCTTTAGCAGCAGCAACATCCGCATAGATATCAATATCTCTTGGAGCTTGTTGCAACTCCACCCCTTGAAGCAGCAACCCACAACTTCCTCCAAGTAACCATGTCTGTGGCTGTGTGTTCCAGGCTTTGGCCGTTTCCAGCAAAGCCGCGTGTAATTCCGGATAACGCTCTGTCCGACCCTCCGTATCATGCGGCCCCATAGGCTCACACTCCCCTCATCCGTGTTCATTGTGTCAGTTCTTATGATGTGCTTATGCGGATGTTATCTTTCAGGCATGGGAAATCAGGTCAGAGAAGCGATTCCACCGAAAAAGCCAATCAGCATAATCAAAAATGCAATTAGAGAAAGAATCCCCCGTACAATACCTTTTGTTTTGGCACGAGCAAACGTAATCAGGAATACAGATAATCCCATAATGAGGATGGCCACCAATGACAGCCACATCTTGTCCATTGCGCTCATAATCCAGCAGTCTCCCCTTCAGTCCGATATTCATCACTGACACTGTGACAATTGCAACCATTATAACACGAAATTCAGCTCAACTTTCCAAAAAAAAGACAAAAAAGCAAGCCGGCAGAAGCCGACTCGTCTTTTTGTCTTACTGGATCACCTGTACATGCAGGTGTGATCTATTATTTTTTCATCATCATTTTCATTAACGATTCCATACTGCTCGGATTCAATCCGCTTTTCTTGACCGCACTCACAATATCCTTAACCGTATCCTCAGATACCGGAACTTTCGCCATGGCGGATACTTGTTTGATCAATTGGCGCAACTGAGCTTCATTCTGAATCGTCGTTGGTTTCACCGTGCTTGCCAATTTCTTAACGGCACCTTCAGTTATCGTTTTACCCGTTTTCTTGTTGATTGCATTCAGTGCATCTTTGGAAATGTTGTTACCCATTCGTCTCCCCTCCTCCGGCAATACTCATGTGTATAGTATGAGTCTGCTACAGAAAAGGTGAATAAGCTTCTTATTTCACAAGGTACGTTTAGGCTGATTACAATCAGGAATGCCATTGCTCCCAGGTTTCAAGTTTCATGACTTCCATTTCAGTCTTCGGGTCACGTCCCATCAAGGCTTCAACCGCATCACGCGGCTGTCTCTCCTGGAATAAAACGTGATATAACTGATCCGCAATTGGCATTTGCACACCGTATTTTTGTGAGATGAAATAGGCAGCTTGCGTAGTTCGAATGCCTTCTACCACCATGCCCATGGACTTCAGTACATCATCCAGCTTCTGTCCCTGACCCAACATGGAACCTGCTCTCCAGTTCCGACTGTGCTGACTTGTAGCCGTTACAACCAGATCCCCGATGCCGGCAAGTCCCGAAAACGTTAGCGGATTTGCTCCCATCTCAACACCAATACGTGTGATCTCTGCCAGACCTCGTGTTAGCAAAGCGGCTTTGGCATTATCACCAAATTGAAGACCATCGGACATGCCTGCACCAAGAGCAATGATATTTTTGAATGCGCCTGCAAGCTCAACACCAATCATGTCCCGATTCGTGTAAACCCGGAAATAGGCATTCATAAACAAAGCTTGGGCAGACTCGGCAGATGCCTTATCCAGTGAAGCTACAACCACTGTCGTTGGACAACGCTTCACCACTTCTTCCGCATGGCTTGGGCCAGAAAGAACAACCACACGTCCTTCTTCACATTCAAGCTCTTCTGAAATGACTGTGGACATCCGTTTGAGGCTTTCTGTCTCAAAACCTTTGGTTGCATGAATGACTAACATCTCAGGCTTGTAATAAGCCTTAAGCTGGTTCGTAACTGCACGCATGGCTGATGAAGGCGCAACAATTAACACAGCTATAGCGCCTTCCACCGCAGCTTCCATATCAGTTGTTGCTTGGATCCGTGGTGAAAGCTCCGCATCCGGAAGATAGCGAGTATTGGTGTGCTTGTTATTGATTTCGTTAGCCTGGTCTTCACCACGTGTCCACATCATCACATCCAACTGATTGGCGGCGAGTACACTGGCCAGAGCTGTCCCCCAGCTTCCAGCGACCAGAACAGCAACTTTTTTAGACAACTCGTTTACCCCCTCCAGGGTTTTTCGATCCCAATTTATTTTCCTGTCCTTTGGCGAGCTTCGCAATATTGGTACGATGTCTCCAGAACGCAAACAGACAAATAATCAGACTCCCCCAGAAGATATTCATTGAATATCCGGGTAATACCAGGATAAAGATGGGTGTGAATGCTACAAAAATCAGAGACCCCAATGAAACATAGCGTGTCAATACAATAGACAGAATGGCGATCACCCCAGCACATAACGCAGGTAGGAAAGCAAGACTCACCAGAACACCAATGGCTGTGGCAATGCCTTTTCCTCCACGAAAATGGAAGTAAAGCGGCCAGTTATGTCCTGCAATGGCTGCTATACCACTGAGTGCAGGAATCCAGGCAGATCCGTCACTCAGCCAGATTCCTATCCATACAGCTGCAACACCCTTAAGTACATCAAGTAACAGAACAGCAATTGCCGGTCCTTTACCCAAAATACGCAACGTATTGGTAGCTCCCGCGTTTCCGCTTCCGTGCTGACGAATATCGATCCCCCGTATCGCTTTGGCAAGGAGGACACTAAAGCTGATCGAACCGAGTAAATAACTCAGTACAATCGCTGCGATTTGTAAAATCACACACTTCTCCCCTAACTTTCGTCGGACTTCTTCCGAGTAAATATGCGAATTGGTGTTCCTTCGAAATCAAACGCTGCACGGATTTTATTCTCCAGATAGCGCTCATATGAGAAGTGCATCAACTCAGGGTCGTTCACAAAAATAACCATGGTCGGCGGTTTAACTGCAACCTGAGTCACATAGTTAATTCTCATTCTCCGTCCTTTATCCGTTGGCGGAGGATTAATCGCAACCGCATCAGACACCACATCGTTAAGCAGATGTGTCTGCACACGTAACGAGTGTTGCTCTGCTACACGTTGCACAACCGGCAACAGTTTTTGTAAGCGTTGTTTTGTGAGGGCTGACAAGAATACAACCGGAGCATAAGTCATAAACAGGAAGTGATCCCGAATTTTTCTCTCAAACTCTTTCATCGTTTTGTCATGCTTCTCTACTACGTCCCATTTGTTCACAACAAACAATGACGCTTTACCAGCTTCGAATGCATATCCTGCAATATGCTTGTCCTGTTCAATAATGCCTTCTTCACCATTAATGACAATCAGAACAACATCTGCACGCTCAATCGCACGCATCGCACGCATTACACTGTATTTCTCAGTTGTTTCATATACTTTACCACGCTTACGCATACCTGCTGTATCAATCAGCACGTAACGTTGGCCGTCTTTTTCAAAAGGTGTATCAATTGCATCCCGGGTCGTTCCAGCCACGTCACTTACAATGACACGCTCTTCTCCCAGAATAGCGTTCACTAGTGAAGATTTACCCACATTAGGACGTCCGATCAGAGCTACACGAATAACATCTTCATCGTAAGTCTCTTCCTCAAGTTCTGGCAACTTCTCCACAATTGCATCAAGCAAATCACCTACACCTGTACCGTGACTACCGGATACGCCGATGGGATCACCGAAACCAAATCCATAAAACTCATAAATGAGCTCACTTCGTCCGATATTATCCACTTTGTTAACGGCTACAACAATAGGCTTGCCTGAGCGGTAGAGCATCTCTGCTACCTCTTCATCCGATTGCGTAATACCTGCTTTTGCATCACACATGAATACAATAACATCCGCTTCTTCAATAGCGAGCTCTGCTTGCATCCGAATCGATTTTAAAATTACATCTTCACCATCAATTTCGATACCACCTGTATCAATAATACTAAATGGTTTACCGTTCCATTCACCGATTCCATATATGCGGTCACGGGTAATGCCCGGCTTGTCTTCCACAATGGCCAGTCTGTCGCCGATGATCCGATTGAAAATGGTGGATTTACCCACGTTCGGTCGTCCGACAATTGCCACAACGGGTCTTGCCATACATTCCACTCCTCCTGTCCATACTTACGATACTCATCATAGCAAAAAAGATATGTCTTGGCTAACGTTTCATGCCAAATTACTCGCAATAAAAACAATCGGCGAACCCGCCTGGGGCTCGCCGATCTTGCTTTTGTTATTCAGCAAAATATGCAGTATATAACTTAGAACCATGCATTGTTAACTTATTTGAATTTGCTGAGTTTGTCACCAAACAGTTCGCCGAGCGTAGTGCTCATACCTTGATTGTTCAAGGAAACGTTTGGATTGTTGATTTCTTCACGCGGAGCGTTGTTTCTTGCAGGTCTTTCTGATTTTTGTGGTTGAGCTGGAGCTTCTTCTGTTTCTTTGATGCTCAAGCTTACACGTTGCTCAGAAGGGTTCATGTCCAAGATTTTAACTTGAACTTCCTGTCCTTCTTTCAGCACTTCATGTGGAGTGCCGATGTGTTTGTGGGAGATTTGCGAAATATGCACAAGTCCCTCAACACCAGGAGCGATTTCAACAAATGCACCGAAGTCAACCAGACGTTTTACAACACCTGTTACGATATCGCTGGAATTGAATTTTTCGCTTGCTGTTTCCCAAGGACCTGGTTGAACAGCTTTCATGCTCAGGCTGATTTTGCCTTTTTCAGGGTCAACTTTCAGCACTTTCACACTAACTTTGTCACCTTCAGACAGTACGTCGGATGGTTTTTCAACATGTGTCCAAGCCAGCTCGGATACGTGAACCAAACCGTCAACTCCGCCCACATCAACGAATGCACCGAATTGAGTCAAACGTTGTACTGTACCTTCGATCACTTGACCTTCTTGCAAACCAGCCATTACTGTAGCTTTGTTTGCTTCGAATTCTTGCTCCAGTACGTCTTTTTGGGAAAGGATCACTTTGTTGTTCTCACGGTCGATCTCTTTCACTTTAACACGCAGTGTGCGTCCTTTGTAGTCGCTGAAGTCTTCAACGAAATGGCGTTCAACCATGGAAGCCGGGATAAATCCACGTACGCCCACGTCTGCTACCAGACCGCCTTTAACAACATCACCTACAACAACTTCGAATACGTCTTGGTCTTCAAAATGCTTTTGCAATTGATCCCATGCGTTTTCGCTGTCGATTGCACGTTTGGACAGAACGAGTTTTTCTTTCTCGTCGTCGATGCTAAGAACTTTAGCTTCAACTTCTTGTCCAACTTCTACTGCGTCAGACGCGCTGTCAACATGTAATGAAGACAGTTCACGAATTGGAATGACACCGTCATATTTATATCCAATGCTCACATAGGCTTGGTTATCTTCCAATTTGACGATGGTTCCTTTTACGGTATCTCCTTTTTTCAAGGAAACGAATTGATCCAACTCATCTTGGGTTGCTTCTTGATTTTTCATTTCTTCCGACATGTCAAATACCCTCCTCAATTCAAAAACCCCATTATATTCAAACCTGCCTGTAGCAGAGTTCAAAACACTTTCATCACTGAGTGCTCAAGCTTTAGTCTCCCTCAAAAATATGGAAACATGCACTCAGCTACCGACGAAGCCACTACTTACTTGGCACGCCCGTTTGCACCATTTCGTTAATCTTGGACATAATCTTTTCAGTCGCCTTCTCCAGAGCTTCTCCAGATGGGTCTTCCTTGAACTCGTCCAAACTTACTGGTGCTCCATATACAACTTTCATCTTACGAAAAACTTTGTAGTTACCGATAATAGCAGTAGGAATAACTGTAGCGCCACTGCGGAGAGCAAAACTCGCTGCCCCTTTTTTGCCGATACCTCCATCATTGTGACGGCTTCCCGAGGGGAAGATTCCAAGCACTTGACCATCACGCAAAATATTGAGTGAGGTTTTGATGGATTCCTTGCTGACACCTCCACGTTTAACGGGGAAAGCGCCCACGGCTTTAATAATTCGGCCGAGTACCGGAATTTCAAACAATTCGCTTTTGGCCATGAAACGCACCTGACGGCGAATTTTGATACCAACGGTTGGAGGATCGAAGTTACTAATATGATTGGAACATAAAAGTACGCCGCCTTCTTTCGGAATATTCTCCCGTCCAACGGCCTCCAAGCGGAAAAGAATGGTATAAATGATCCGCAGTAATGTGCTGCAAAATGTGTAAATCATAGACCGATCTCTCCTCTGACCATTGTGCAATAAGATACGATTTTGTCAACCACTTCATGGATGTTCATTTCCGTTGTATCAAGGACGATAGCATCCTCAGCACAACGCAATGGGGAAATTTCCCGATTCTCATCCAATCTGTCACGGGTGGCAATGTCTCGCTCCAGCTGTTGCAACGTCAGTCCTTCAGAGGGGTCCAGTTCTTTAAAGCGGCGAAGTGCACGCTCTTCGACACTGGCAGTCATGAAGATTTTCACTTCCGCATCGGGCAATACTGTCGTTCCGATATCGCGTCCATCCATGACGACGCCCTTGCGCAAAGCCATTTGCCGCTGAGTATCCACTAATTGCGTACGCAGCCCCTCGATTTGCGCATATCGGGACACGATTCCCGTCACTTCACGGGAGCGGATTTCCGAGGTTACTTCTTCCCCATTACAGAACACTTTCTGTCCGTCGGGATCCGGTTGTAAATCAATGACCAGCTTTTGGGCTTCCTGAAGTACCTGTGTCACTTCTTCCGGCGCAATATCATTCCGAAGCATGTGCAAGGTTACCGCACGGTACATTGCGCCTGTGTCGACGTATACATACGCGAGCGCCTCTGCAACCAATCGGGCCACCGTGCTTTTCCCGGCACCGGCAGGTCCGTCAATTGCAACGTTCATTTTCCCGTTCTCTGATGTGTTCTGGCTTGCCAACGGGGCATTCCTCCTCAAACGATAAACCTCAATAAAAAAACAGGCATTGCCTGCATCGTGAAAATTATACCACACTCTACACATGGATGCAAAAACAGACAAATCAACGACGTTTGTAATCATTCATCGTTTGCACTTCAATTGGAGTTCCTTCCAGGCGGTCAATGGTGGTCAAATTCTTTTTGAAGCCGGGTACCAACAGCAGCAATTGATATACCACAAGCAGGATAAGAAGGGCTGTAATCAGAATCGTAACCTTTCGTTCCATTCGCCTGGAGAAAACATAATAAAGTCGTTCATATCTGCGGGTTGCATGACGATGATTCAAGGCAATACCTCCGTTTTTTTCATTACGGTACCCGCAGTTCCCTCTCTTTATGCCACAACATTCCTATTTCGTGCGATAGTCAAGTTGCCGTTCGAAACAAAACTTGATAATTTTTTGGCGCTCCGAATCTGAAATCTGCACAAATTTCAGCATGCACAGCTGTCTGCCGGTTTCCAGGGTTTTGATCCGCACTACTTCAGCTTCAAAATTCACATGTTCGATGGTTGAATTCCGGTAGGGAACCAGCAACCAGCATTTAAGTTTTTGACCTTCAGCTATTGAAAAACCTGTTTCGCCGTAGATGGACAATCCACCGCCACCAATATCTTCAGTCAATCCGACGGCACGGGTCAGATCTTCACTCTGGATGGCCAATTCGAGGTTTGCATGAACACGAAGAAAGCTGCGCCGTTGTATTTTGGATATATCGCTAGGTAGCGGTTTGCGGATACGGACAAGACGGACCACATCTTCCTCAAATCCCGTGACATAGGTATTAAAATAATGCCGGACCCCATCCTCCGTAATATATGAAATGGACAATTCCTCTCCGAAAAAGAGCCTTTTCAGACGGCTGGTTCCTTGTTGCATCGGGACCTCAATCAGAAAACCGCTGTCATCCATATCTGCAATGCGTGATTTGTACTCTTTGTGTTCCTCTTTTTCATCTGCAGAAGCAATCTGGATGTATAAAATTTCATTTATTTTAGGAAACAAGCTGTTCACCGCCACTTTATGTATTTATCTTCGTATGTACAAGGACTATTATACCATGACCTTTCTCACATTGAACAAGAAAAAAACAGACCACAATGTGGTCTGCCGCAGTTATTCGCTCAACTTCAAATTGAGATTATCCATCTTTTTATGAGGTTGCATTGACCGGTTTGATCTCTTCAACCGCTTCTTCTAATCCTGTATTCGCATTAATGTATATCCGGTAACGGGAACCGTTAATTTTCCCTCCGAATTCATAACACAATACTTCTTTGCTGTAATCATTCTCAATCAGGGATTTGCGAACATAATTTTCTTCGAACTCCGAATTAAGCTTTTTGCGCGCCTGTTGCTCTGTAAGAGTTGCTTTCGGAATTTTGCGCTTGTCATTATGTTCGTAGACAAAGTCACTCGCCTGGAAGCCGGTAACTTCGCCTGTATCCAAACCTACACGAACTGACATTTTCTCGGGATAGATCAACGTGTCCCCTTGCTTGCGCACATAAGTAAGGTTACCCAGGTTACCATATTCATCGTAGTTTACAGCCTTCATATCCTTATAACCTTTGTTCATTAGAAATTGATCTGCTTTAGCCATGGCATTCTGACGAGATACTTTTTTGGTTCCGATTGGACGCGTATCACTGTAAGAGATCAGCATTCCGCCATTACGCGTGAAATCCATCATCAGTTTGCCATTCTTGGCATGATCAATCGTGGCAGTATACGACTCCCAGTCTGTCCCTTTACCGTTCTCCTGCACTTGGATTTTGCTACTATCCGCATCAGAGAATTTTGCAGCCTTGCTCTGAATCTGTTCTTTGGTCACCGGCAAGCCGTCCAGTTTCTTGACTGATCGTTTGGCATAGATATTGGATACGGAAGGACCCCAATCAAGCTCCGGGTATTCCTGTACCTTTTTGTTCACCGTACGAAATCCATCAACGATCGTATTGTCCATGGTTTGCTCTTGCGTTGCCATGGCAGTCTCCGCATCCATCCAGCGCAATCGGTCCGTCAGGACTTTCTGCTGCACATCCTGCAGATTCTTGGTAATCTCGGATGAATTCTGATACAGCTTTTTCAGGTTGCCCATTTCCTTCTCACTTAGTGGTTCGTTCGTCAAGTCACGCATCGACGCCCGGTAGGCAAAGTTGGAAATACGTGAGAGAAACTCCTCTGTCTCGTTAAATGGCAGCATGGTGAGTGGCAGTTGGTTGATCTCATTCTGCGCTTCACTGGTGAGTCGCCATACATTCATCAGACCTTTGCGATGCATCCCCTGTGAAGTAGAGTGAACCGCCAAGGTGTTACCAATCTCCGAATGCAATTTGTCCATATGAAAAGATAAATCGTGAAAGGCACGCTGATATTGGTTCTCTGCCTTGATCAGAATTGCATTCTTCTCCTGATTCTCCTGATAGCCCCACACGAGCGCACCGACCAGCAGAACCGCAAATATCGGAAACATAACTGAACTTAATCGTTTATACATCGGTAGAGTCTCCTTTCTTCTAAACCACTACCTCTATTGTGGATCGAAGAAAGATCTCTTATGCATGCGATTTCCAGTCCTTACACAAGCAGGCTGCTAAAGTATCGTTTGGGTTCTCCTTTTAATTGAGCTGGACCCCAGTTGCCATGCCCTCTTCTTCAATTTCGAACTGATCTCTGTTATCACAAAGGCACTGCTTGAATCCCGTCTCAATCCGGCCCCGCTCTTTCTTGCCTCGTAATGTAAATCGTTCACCGCATTGTTTGCATCTGATTTTAATTTTAATTCTCATCACAACGATCTCCGTTTCTGTTGGTCATTCCCCGGGAGTTTATCCGTAAAAATAAAAACACACCGGAGCCATAGGCGCAATATGCGCTTTATGTCCACCAGTGTGTCCGTATTTTTATAATTTAACCTCTTCCTCCCGCTTCACAAAACGAAAAGGAGAACGGTTATTAGCTCGTGTGATTTTACCCATTGCCCCATACCACAGGCCCGCCATTAGCGGCGCTATAAACCACAACCAATGATTCACCATGGTGTTCATGATGACATCGTACAATGCATGCCAGAAAAAAGGTAACACCAGAGAAAGAACCAGGTACCACCGCTTTTTCTTACCACCGATAAACTTAGCTTTCCCCATGTAATAACCCATGATTACCGCGAACATAGCGTGCCCTGAAACAGGGAGCAGTGCCCGAAGGAACATGGCTGAGACGGATGCATTCCCCGCAAAGGCATACAACACATTCTCAACAGTGGCAAATCCAAGTGAAACAGCAACTGCATATAAGATCCCATCATACGGTTCATCAAATTCGGTGTGATTATAGATGATATGATAAAGTACGAACCATTTGACGAATTCTTCCACACCACCTGAGATCAGAATGGCCTCAAGATAAGGATTATCCCCGAGCCACATCATCATGCCACGCTGAATGATCATCACAGGCAGTACCATCAGAATCCCCATGAGGAAAACCCGCAATACCATATGAAGTGGCTCGTAATCATAACGGTCTTTCAGGTAAAAGTATGTTAACAAGGCGAGACCCGGAGCAACTGCTGCCGCTAAGACCGAAAACAAAAGCACCGAAATTCCCTCCTCTGACTAAAGACGCGATTACAACTAGAGATTAATCCTGGCGTTTGAAGTGGGTGCAGATAACATCAATCGCTTGTGCAGGAATAACAACCTTACCATACTCTTCCATAACTGCCGGAGTCATTGAGGAGCCTTCACCAAATTCAGCAAGCAAAGCAATCAATGCCGCATGTTTGGTGGAATCTACCTCATCTGGCTCAAAATGCAAGAACCACTTGTCTTTATAAGAATAAAGTCTCCCAGCATCCGTAACATGCTGACGCAACATATGTGCAGCTTCAATGAGCACTTCAAAGTCCTTGAATGCATAAACGATGGAATCGCTTTGCTCGAGTGTAACTTCCATTTCATATACTTCTTCAGGAAGATCATCTTCATGACCTGAACCATATTGTTGCGGATCATATTTTCCACGTGTGACAATGACAACCATCCCTTGAGCGGGAAGTGCGAATACTTCGACAGCAAGTGGACCTGTGGCATCAAATCCAAGTTCGGAATAGGCCTGGTCCATCATTTCAGTGAACAGTTCATGAACCTTAGGTATTTCCTGCCACATATCTTCTTTTTGTATTCCGCGCTCGCTCAGATCGTCAAAGGTCAGGAAAATCCGTATCTTATCGTGACTTAGTCGTTCTATTTTCATACAGGATCTCCCCTTTATAAGCAAGTCTTATAACAGATTATGAAGCACAAAACAATATGTGCTGAAAATAAATCTATGTAGTTATGTTATCATTTTATACCTCTAAATGCACGAAGTAAAATCGACAAAAAAAGAATCATTCCACAGCCAATCCAGACTGTGGATGATTCTAATTGGAGGTTTTGGTTTATAAACCCGGTACTGTTGTGTTTGTTTGACTTAAAATTTGCTCAACTTCATGCTTCACATCGGGATTGGTGCGAATAAAATCTTTGAGCATGCTCATATTCGCTTCTTTTTCCTGCGGTGTAATTGCTCTTGCGGTCTTTGCTGCCGGATTTTTGTGGGATTCACCATGTTGATTTTGCTTGCTTGTGAACCCGTCCATACCCGGGAAAGTCATTTCCATCATCTTATGTTTTGCCTGATCCATCATATTTCTTGATGAACCCGATGACATCATGGGCAATTTGCCTTTGGACAGCCATGAACTGGCTGCAACACCAATGACAAGACCCCAAAAAAAGGATGACGTCTTCATTACACCAACCTCCTTCAAGTGTTAAAATCATGTTTAGTGTTTGCGGGAGTGAGCGATCTCATTCCGTATAAATACAGGAAAGCGAGTTGAAATCATGTTCAGACATACCGCCGCATTGATCATTGCTGCAAGTTTGCTGTTGTCAGCTTGTGGGACAGCGGAAGAAAAAACATCTGATAATTCCGCACCAGCGGGCGAATCGACTACCACGGTTCAAGAAGAGCAAGGTAACTCTAACCCAACTGAAACAGAAGAACCCGGAACTGGTGTGCCCGAGCCTTCAACGGAAGATTCAACTGCGACAGAAGAAGAACCTGAATCTTCGGAGAAGGTTTCTACAGAAGAGAAAGTGGAAAAGACGTATCATATGAATGAAAATTATTATATTAAACCAAACGATGAAGCGAGCCCAAACAAAGTGGTCTTGTTAACTTTTGATGATGGACCCAAAGAAGAAAAAATGATTACTTCACTGATCGACACTTTAGATAAACATAACGCTAAAGCGATATTTTTCGTCAATGGATATCGGGTAAAAAGCCATCCGGAATTGCTCAAACTCATACATGAACGGGGTCAGATTGTAGGCAATCATGCCTGGGATCACGAGGATCTCCAAAAAATGTCCAACGCTGAGGCGGCAAAACAGGTTACAGATGTCCAAAAAATAGTGAAGGATACCATTGGTGAGGAACCGCAATTCTTCCGTCCACCTTTTGGTTCGGGAAATGATGCACTGAAGGCTGCTGTGAAGAAAAATGGCATGTTGTATATGACTTGGTCTAATGGTTCGCTCGATTGGGATAAAAGCACCAAAGACAAACCGGAAAAAGTCATTCAAAATGTATTGGACCAGTTAAATCCCGGAAGCAATATTTTGATGCACGAGTTGCCATGGACGGTTGAAGCATTGGATGAGTTGCTGACCAAGCTCGAAAAGAAAGGTTATTCCTTTGTTGATCCCCGTGCAATTGAATTGGAAGCTCGTTAAATTGTAATTTTGCACATTAAAATAAAACAGCCTTGATCCAATGGATCAAGGCTGTTTCTCTGTGAGTGCTTTTTCCGCGGGCACTCTTAACGTGATGATATGCATCTCCGCAGGACAACCTAGTCGGAGAGGAAGATGATTTGTACCGTATCCTCTGCTAACAAGCATTTTGCCTTCTTGGTGAACGTCCTCCGGACTTCGCTTCAGGGAGTACCACCCGTTCGATACGGGACGATACGCTTTGCTCAGGAACAAAGGTCCGAAAAATGGTAAAACCAATTGTCCGCCATGTGTATGACCGCTTAAAATAAGATCTGCATTTTCTTCCAAGCGAAGGGCCTGCAAAGGATCATGAACGATAGCAATTTTGCAAAAACGGTTACCGATCTGCTGTAGTAATACATCGCCCTGTTTGGAACGATAGTCTATGCCGATCAGGCTCAATCTGTCGTTGCCCCTTTGTAGATATTCCACATCATCCTGAAGGAGCTTAACGTCCGATTCCCGAAGGATTCGCGCAAGTTGAGCGGTACCTGCCCTCTTGTCATGGTTGCCATACACCGTAAATGAAGGAGCAATGTTCGATAAAATTTTCATGTTATGTCTAACCAAAGACCATGAGATTCCTTTTTCCGCAACATCCCCGCCGATGAGAACCCAGTCCACCTTGTTTTTAACGTTTTCCAGATCCTTCTGCTTCAGTTTGCGCTTGTGCGTGTCGGATACATACAAAATCATAGCCCCGTCAAAGGATGTTGGCAGATGAGGTACTTCAACCTCTTCTTCAATCATTTGATGAATATGGGCTTCACGCCACATATGAAAAAGTAGTAAAACTCCTATCAAAATGATTAAACCTGCGATTAACAGTACTACCACGGCAAAGGAAGGAACGTATTCAGAGGGGGTGCCCCTTCAACCCCCCACCAAACCAGACTAATCGTTAACATGACAAAAATAAAAATGAGTGAATTGACAAACCTTTTGCTCAATTTTAGCCGACGTGAAGGATGTAATTCTGTCCGTGTAGGAAGCGAACCCGCTTCGGGGATCGATTCTTCCGTTGAATTTGGCGTTTTTTTGGAGCGTGATGGTGCCCTTTGAGGAAGTACTGGACTTTCCAGTTTTTCTGTATAAGGCTTGCGCTGTGATCTAGGTAAAGAAACGGAAGTAATTGGTGTGATTCCGCCAACCTCAGCAGCTGCTGCCGTTTCAGCAACGATGCTTACTTGAGAAGCCACCTGACGCTCGGATTTCTCTTTTTTATCCGATTGACGATGGCGCTGACTGCCATATGTCTTCATTCTACTTAATGGCTGATTCATGATCCCCTCCGAAAACGTATCGCTAATCCGGACACCAAATCAATAATAAAGTGACATAGTATAGGCGCCCATAATGTGCCGGACTGCAAGTAAATCCAACCCAATCCATAACTTGAGACAAACACCCAGCCTGTTGGAATCCAGTGTCGCAAATAACGAATATGGATAACTGCAAATAAAATACTTGTCCAGTAAGGACCGATGGCATGCTGGATGGCTCCACGGAATAATAATTCCTCACACACAGCAACAATGGCTGCTATACATACAATGTGCCAGATCGGACGCCCACGGAACAACATCTCGTTAATTCCACCGTCATCCATGCTTTCCTGAGGTATAACATACGACAGTACCAAGTCCATAACAAGCATAACGCCTGCAAGACCAAGACCCCACCATATAAATTGGTAATTGTCAGGCCATGCGAGTACATCTAACAAGTTTCGTTTCTGCAATAAGATCCACACAACTCCGATAATCAGTGTCAGACCTTGTGTAAAGTATAGATTGATTAAAAGCAAACGCTCGGTAAGCTGCTGTGGCTCAGCCTTCTGAATCTTGAACTTGGGAAACTTGAATTTTTTCATCGGATGCGTCTGTCCTCTTGAGTTAAATTTGATGGATAACAATTACGTTGTCCAATCGGATAGTATACTAAATGATAGCCAAAAAACCAAATAGGTTCAAGGCCTGCCCCAAGTCCTGGTTTTGTGTCCGTGTCATTACTTCATTAAAGCAGTAAAATCCGATTCATCAAACAGCACATATTTCATCTTCTTGTAGTATGTTCAGTAACTATTGTATTGCTTATAATGGCTTTGTTTATATATGAACCGCAAGACATCTGCAAAACAATTTAAAACATTTAAGCCTATTGACATGCTCATGTCAGCCATGATACATTATGAAAAAATTAGTCACGTTAAACACGATGATGGAAAAAAGACGTTGCTTCGTCTTACAGAGAGCCGATGGTAGGTGTGAATCGGTGGCAGGCAAATGGTCTTGAGCGCTCCTGAGTTATTGCATTGAAATTGGAGTAGGTGCAATCGGTTTAGACCCGTTATCCTCTTCGGTCTTCATTGACCGCTAAGACTGTCGTTGCGAAACGGCGGTGAATTAGGGTGGTACCACGACAACTCTCGTCCCTTATTGCGCAAGCAGTATGTGGATTGAGAGTTTTTTGATTTATTTTAAAGGATATCTGTGGGATCACTCTATTTGTTTCACCTTCCCCCTCTGTTGCGACACCGCGTTGTTGGGCGGAAGAATCAATCTGGTTTTAAGGAATACCTCTTCGCTGAGGTCAGACCTTGACGATATAGATACACATACCTAAGGAGGAAGAAACCATGTACAAAGTGTTAGTGTCGGACCCAATCAGTGATCTGGGTATCCAGCAACTGGTGGATGCAAATGATGTTGTTGTTGAGAAGAAAACCGGTCTTAGTGAAGATGAACTTGTTGCCATTATTGGTGATTATGATGCCCTCTTGGTTCGCAGCCAGACTCGTGTTACAGATCGTATTATGACGGCTGGTACCAACCTTAAGGTGATCGGACGTGCAGGTGTTGGTGTAGATAACATTGATCTGGAAGCTGCTACACAGCGCGGTATCATCGTTATTAATGCACCTGATGGCAATACCATCACAACCTGTGAGCATACGTTTGCCATGATGATGGCATTGGCACGACACATTCCTCAGGCATATGCCAAGACTATTCAGGGTACGTGGGATCGTAAAACCTTCCTGGGTGTGGAATTAAGAAATAAAACGCTCGGTGTACTGGGTATGGGACGGATCGGTAGTGAAGTTGCCAAGCGCGCCAAAGCATTCGGAATGGACATTCTTGCTTACGACCCGTTCCTCACGGAGGAGCGTGCCGAGAAGCTGCAAGTGAAGTTGGCTAGTGTAGATGATATCATTCGCAATGCGGACTTCATGACCGTGCACACGCCATTAACACCGGAAACACGGCATATGATTTCACGTCCACAATTCGAAGTGATGAAAAAAGGCATGCGTATCATCAACTGTGCTCGTGGTGGAGTTGTAGATGAGATGGCACTTGTCGAAGCCATCGATCAAGGTATTGTTGCTGGTGCAGCATTTGACGTATTCGAAAGCGAGCCGCCAGCCGCTGATCACCCGTTCCTGAATCACCCTAGCATTATCGTTACGCCTCACCTTGGTGCGTCCACAGTAGAAGCACAAGAGAACGTGGCTATCGATGTGTCGGAACAGGTGCTTCACATTTTGCGTAACGAACCGTTTAAAAACGCAGTTAACATGCCGGCTGTTGCACCAACCGTGATGAACAAATTGCAGCCGTACTTCAAACTGGGTGAAACGTTGGGTAGTTTTGCAGCACAGATTACACAAAATGCAGTGCAGGAGATTCGTATCGACTATGCTGGTGAACTTTCTGAAGTAGATACTTCTCCTCTCACACGTTACATTGTGAAAGGGATTCTCGCCAGACATTTGGGTGGGGAAGCCAACATCGTTAACTCCATGCATCTGGCCAAAATCCGTGATCTGAATGTGGTTGTAAGCCAAACCTCAGCAACTAAAGGATTCACTAACCTGATTACCGTAACATTGGTTACAACTCAGGATGCTGAGGAACGTCGTGTAGCAGGTACATTACTTGCAGGTTATGGAGAGCGTATTGTTCGTCTGGACAAATTCCCGGTAGATATCGCACCGGAAAGTCATCAAATTTTGATCTCTCACAACGATAAACCAGGTATTATCGGACGTGTAGGAACCCTGCTTGGACAAAACGATGTCAACATCGCATCCATGCAGGTTGGACGTAAAATTATTGGTGGTGCAGCAATCATGATTCTGACCGTAGATAAGGCTGTTCCAAAAGATGTGCTTGTGCAGCTTGCTGCGCTGCCTGAAATCAATACTGCTGTTGAAATTGTTCTGGAATAATCAAATATATTCCTATATGTAAAAGGAAAGACGGGCCCCTCGTGGTCCCGTCTTTTTTCGTGTACCCGCTGAAATATCGGTGAAGAAGTTTGCAAACAAAATATTTGTGGAATTGAAAAAGGGGTGCCCCTCAACCCCATATGAACTCCGCTTCTTTTGGTCAATGGAAATAGTCTTAATACGTAATCGAACTATTAACTTAACTGAATAATGTTTAGTGTAGACCCCGGAGGAGACAGAACGGCTGCGCCAACAAGCCCGAATAATTGTAACTGTATTGTAGAACCAGCGGTAACGGTAACCATAAAGTCAGACTGCAGCTGGCTGAGAGAAAGTGCTGGAGATACCACACTCGCTGGAATTGCTGCACCGTTAAGTAAAACCCGAGATTGGATAGCAAGCGCAGCTGTCAGATTTATCTTGTATGAGATATAGTAACGACCTGCATTGGTCAGTGTAAAGGTGTCATTTGTCCCATTGACGGTTATACCTGTGCCAATATTTTGGTTATTCGGTAATGGAACGAGTGTACCACCCAATATTACAACAATCGTACCATTAGTGTTCTCAGCAAAAGCCGAGTTAGATGTTACAGATGTTCCGGTTGCACCAGTTGCTCCCGTTATACCTGTGGCTCCTGTGGCTCCTGTTCCACCAGTCGCACCAGTTGCTCCGGTACTTCCCGTTACGCCGACTCCCGTGGCTCCGGTTATACCTGTGGCTCCGGTTTCCCCAGTAACACCAGTTGCTCCAGTGCTTCCCGTTAGGCCGGCTCCCGTGGCTCCGGTTACACCTGTCGCTCCTGTTCCACCAGTCGCACCAGTTGCTCCAGTACTTCCCGTTACGCCGACTCCTGTGGCTCCCGTTATACCTGTCGCTCCTGTTATACCTGTCGCTCCTGTTACCCCAGTGACACCAGTAACTCCGGCACTTCCCGTTACGCCGACTCCTGTGGCTCCGGTTATACCTGTCGCTCCGGTTTCACCAGTCGCACCAGTAACTCCAGTACTTCCCGTTACGCCGACTCCTGTGGCTCCTGTTCCCCCAGTTGCACCTGTTGCTCCCGTACTTCCCGTTATGCCGACTCCTGTTGCTCCCGTTATACCTGTCGCTCCTGTTACCCCAGTGACACCAGTAACTCCGGCACTTCCCGTTACGCCGACTCCTGTGGCTCCGGTTATACCTGTCGCTCCGGTTTCACCAGTCGCACCAGTTACTCCAGTACTTCCCGTTACGCCAGTCGCACCAGTTGCACCAGTAACTCCGGTACTTCCTGTTACGCCGACTCCCGTTGCTCCAGTTATACCTGTCGCTCCGGTTTCACCAGTCGCACCAGTAACTCCAGTACTTCCCGTTACGCCGACTCCTGTTGCTCCTGTTCCCCCAGTTGCACCTGTTGCTCCCGTACTTCCCGTTATGCCGACTCCTGTTGCTCCCGTTATACCTGTGGCTCCGGTTTCCCCCGTCGCACCAGTAACTCCAGTACTTCCCGTTACGCCAACTCCCGTTGCTCCCGTTATACCTGTGGCTCCGGTTTCCCCCGTCGCACCAGTAACTCCAGTACTTCCCGTTACGCCAACTCCCGTTGCCCCCGTTATACCTGTCGCTCCGGTTATACCTGTGACTCCTGTTCCCCCAGTTGCACCAGTTACTCCAGTACTTCCCGTTACTCCAACTCCCGTGGCTCCTGTTATACCTGTCGCTCCGGTACCTCCTGTTACGCCGACTCCCGTGACACCAGTTACTCCAGTACTTCCCGTTACGCCGACTCCCGTGGCTCCTGTTATACCTGTGGCTCCGGTTTCACCCGTGACACCAGTTACTCCAGTACTTCCTGTTATGCCGACTCCCGTTGCTCCGGTTACGCTTATTCCCGTTGCTCCAGTCAATCCTGTTACGCCTGTTGCTCCTGTTTCGCCTGTAGCACCAGTACTGCCTGTTACACTTACTCCTGTGGCTCCTGTTATCCCCGTCGCCCCAGTCAACCCTACAAGACCAGTCGCTCCTGTTTCACCAGTTGCCCCGGTTCCTCCAGTTACTCCGGTTGATCCCGTTACGCTTAGTCCCGTGGCTCCCGTAATTCCAGTCGCCCCTGTTAACCCTGTAAGACCAGTCGCTCCTGTTTCACCGGAACTTCCTGTCACTCCAACTCCAGTTGCACCCGTCACACCAGTTGGGCCTGCTCCAGCGATCAACGTGTAATCTGGTGAAGTCCCCGGCGTCCCCGTTGGTGATGCCACATTCGCAATATACGTACTACCGTTAAACGTTACAACCTGGCCAGCTGGATACGTTGGGGCTACGGCTGGATCAAATGGTACGATACCACTTAAACCTACGCCTGTCGCTCCCGTTACCCCTGATGCTCCTGTGACTCCGGTACTTCCGGTTACTCCAACGCCAGTTGCACCGGTCACACCTGTCGCTCCTGCTCCAGCGATCAACGTGTAATCTGGCGATGTGCCCGGCGTTCCGGTTGGCGATGCCACATTCGCAATATACGTACTACCGTTGAACGTTACGACTTGACCCGCTGGATACGTTGGAGCTACGGCTGGATCGAATGGTACGATACCACTCAAACCTACGCCGGTCGCTCCTGTTACGCCCGATGCTCCTGTAGCTCCGGTACTTCCCGTTCCACCAATGCCGGTTGCTCCTGTAACTCCCGTTGCGCCTGCGCCCGCTAGCAATGTGTAATCCGGTGAAGTCCCCGGCGTTCCCGTTGGTGACGCCACATTCGAGATATACGTACTGCTGTTGAACGTTACGACTTGACCCGCTGGATACGTTGGAGCTACGGCTGGATCGAATGGTACGATACCACTTAAACCTACGCCTGTCGCTCCCGTTACCCCTGATGCTCCGGTAGCACCCGTGCTTCCCGTTCCACCAATGCCGGTTGCTCCTGTAACTCCCGTTGCTCCTGCGCCCGCTAGCAATGTGTAATCCGGCGATGTGCCCGGCGTTCCGGTTGGTGATGCTACATTCGCAATATACGTACTGCCGTTGAACGTTACAACTTGGCCGGCTGGATACGTCGGGGCTACGGCTGGATCGAATGGTACAATGCCACTCAAACCTACGCCTGTCGCTCCTGTTACGCCCGATGCTCCGGTGCTCCCGGTTACTCCAACGCCAGTTGCACCCGTCACACCTGTCGCTCCCGCGCCAGCAAGCAACGTGTAATCCGGCGATGTGCCCGGCGTTCCCGTTGGTGACGCCACATTTGCAATATACGTACTACCGTTGAATGTTACAACTTGACCCGATGGATACGTTGGAGCTACGGCTGGATCGAATGGTACGATACCACTCAAACCTACGCCGGTCGCTCCCGTTACGCCCGATGCTCCGGTAGCACCCGTGCTTCCCGTTCCACCAATGCCGGTTGCTCCTGTAACTCCCGTTGCTCCTGCGCCCGCTAGCAATGTGTAATCCGGTGAAGTCCCCGGCGTTCCCGTTGGTGACGCCACATTTGCAATATACGTACTACCGTTGAACGTTACAACTTGACCCTCTGGGTACGTTGGGGCTACGGCTGGATCAAATGGTACAATGCCACTCAAACCTACGCCTGTCGCTCCTGTTACGCCCGATGCTCCTGTAGCTCCGGTACTTCCCGTTCCACCAATGCCGGTTGCTCCTGTAACTCCCGTTGCGCCTGCGCCCGCAAGCAATGTGTAATCCGGTGAAGTCCCCGGCGTTCCGGTTGGCGATGCCACATTAGCGATAAACGTACTGCCGTTGAACGTTACGACTTGACCCGCTGGATACGTTGGAGCTACGGCTGGATCGAATGGTACTAGGCCTGTCAATCCCGCCCCGGTTGCTCCCGTTACACCTGATGCACCTGTGGCTCCTGTAGGTCCTGCACCTGCAAGCAATGTATAGTCTGGCGAAGTACCTGGCGTTCCCGTTGGCGAAGCGACATTTGTAATGTAAGTACTGCCACCAAACGTGACGATCTGTCCAGCTGGATATGTTGGTGCTAATGCGGGATCGAATGGCACGATGCCACTTAATCCTGCACCTGTGGCTCCAGTAACACCAGTCGCCCCCGCAGCAGCGATTAATGTGTAATCCGATGAAGATCCTGGTGTTCCTAGAGGACCAGCTACACTCGTAATGTAAGTACTACCGTTATACGTAATTACTTGACCTGCTGGATAACCCGGCGCGAGCGCTGCATTAAATGCCACGGCTCCTGTCAAACCAGCTCCGGTTGCTCCCGTTGCTCCATTGGTTCCACCCGACAGTAAAAGAGTGTAGTCTGGAGAACTTCCTGGTGTACCCAAGGGACCGTTTACATTAGCAACATAAAGACTACCCTCGTAGCTTACTACTTGACCTTGAGCATAAGTTGGTCCCAGTGCAGGATCATATGCAGTAATATTGTTCAAGCCAACACCAGGTGCTCCTGCAGGACCCTGTGCTCCCTGTGGACCAACTGGGCCAACCGGTCCTACTGGTCCAATTCCTCCGGGTGTTCCAGTGGCCCCTGGCACCCCAGGGACTCCCGGGACACCTGGTACCCCAGGGACTCCTGGCACTCCCTGTGGACCGGCTGGTCCGGTAATCCCTCCAGTTCCAAGAGTTGTCGTTGCCCGGCTTAGTGATATGGAGATCGATCGAATTAATCCCACAAGTTTATCTTTTTCTGCAGGAGGTACTTCCAGAAGCAGCGTCACACTTAACAAGTCATCCAGTAAGTTTTGCAAGTTACCTGCGAGATTAATAAGAGGAACAGGGACAACCTCTGAACCTGCAATCGTTAATTCCAATACGGCTTGTAATTCTGCCTTTACTCCGGCACGAAATCCGGATTGATTTACAAAACTAAGTAACTGGCGTAATGCGTTCTGCAAAGACAGTATATTGGCTGAAGTCGGCTGACTGATTACAGCAGGAATAGCCACAGCCAATGAACGCAGTATGGATTCAAACTGCTCTAGTTCGCTTGTGGTTATTGGAATAAACGGAGAGCCCGCTCTAAAAGATCTGCCTTCCAGAAAAGCTTTAATATTGACCCTTTTTCGATCATCGGACATGCTTAACTCAATCCTCCTCTATCTTGCTTGCTTTTCAAGCTTATGTCACATAGGAAGGAAAATTATCTTGGACACTCTTTTTAGTCAAAAAAAGACCATTCATGTTCCACGTTGAACAAGATTAAACGGTAGTCTTCAACAAAAAAACACCCTCCATAAGGGGGTGTTTCCGCACTTTTTGTATGAAATTCAGGCTATTTCGATGAATCCAAAGGAAATTGCAAAATAAACTCTGTTCCTTCGCCAAGCACACTATTGACGGTAATCATGCCTTGATGCGCATCAACAATATTCTTCACAATCGCTAAACCAAGCCCCGTACCTACACTTTCTCCCCGAACACGAGCCTTGTCTGCTTTGTAGAATCGTTCGAAAATAAATGGCAAGTCGGATGAAGGGATACCTACACCCTGATCCTTTACAGAAACTCTGACAAATGGAGCACGAAGATAAGTGACCCGCTCGGCTGAGATCATTACATTTTTGCCAGTAGGCGTATGTCTGAACGCATTATCCAGCAAATTCGTAAATACTTGCTCAAGTCGATCCTCATCTGCCTGTTGAAGTTCAATGGTTGGTTGTTCAAACTTAAATTGTAGTTGAATTCCCTGTTCTTTTGAACGCACCGAGAACTTCCGATATACACGTTCAAGCAGTTCTCCGAGGTCAACTTCCTTCATCACCATGTCCGTGTGTCCAGCTTCCATCCGCGCAAGGTCAAGCAAGTCTTTAACCAGTCTGCCCATCCGTAGAGACTCATCATGAATGACCTGGATCAGTTCTTCGCTCTCTTCCGGTGAGGTTGCCATACCGTCCAAAAGAGCTTCACTGTAACCTTGCATCATGGATAGCGGAGTTCGTATCTCATGAGATACGTTAGCCACGAAATCACGCCGCATTTTTTCCAGACGCACTTCTTCTGTTACATCTCTTAAGACAGCCACAGCCCCTCTAACAACACTGTCAGCATACAACGGTGCCATCTGAACAGACCAAACACCTTGCTGTACATGAACATTGGAGTTCTGGTCCCCACCTTGCTCCATCACCATTCTAAACAAAGGAAGAAGGGGCTCAGGTACATCACGCGAAGTCTTGTCAGACTGCTCGGATTCTTGTCCTTCGTCCATTTTTGCCCAATCGAGATCATACCATGCCTGCATGATCTTCTCTCCTGGCGGATTCGTCAGAATAACTTTGCCTTCACCATCAAATGTAACCACCGCATCGGTCATGCTGCGAAGCACACTCGCCAAATGTTCCTTCTCATGGTTAAGGTTTCGAATATTATCTTCCAGTTGGGCAGCCATATGATTAAATGTGTTGGCAAGTTCACCAATCTCATCACTCGTTACCAGGGAGAGACGTGTTCCGTAGTTCCCTTTGCGAATCGCATTGGCTGCCTGAATCAATTGCTGCATGGGCTGCGTTATTTTGGTGAATAGAAACAATGCAAAAAACGTGGTTAAACTGAATCCGATAATACAGATATAGGTAAACAACCGCTTAATATCTCTGGATTCGGATTCTGCAAAGTTCGTATCAATGTAGGGCAGCAAAAAAAGACCCAGCGCTATAAGTACACAACCCACAAGGCAGATAATAGTGATCCATAACTTCCCGACCAGTGATCTCCAGAAACTAAAACTACTTCGGTACTTCCAGTTTATAACCCACACCCCACACCGTCGTAATCATGGCCGCCGATTCAGGCGATACCTTGTTAAGTTTCTCGCGAAGACGCTTCACATGCGTATCCACGGTACGAAGATCGCCAAAGAATTCGTAATTCCATACATCTTTGAGCAATTCTTCTCTGGAGAAAACTTTGTCGGGAGATGTTGCCAGGTAGTGCAGCAATTCATATTCTTTTGGTGTAAGACTAATCTCTTCGCCACCAGCGGTTACCCGGTGGGCATCATGCTCAATAACCAGATGCGGGAACACGATGTTGTTACTCGAATTGCTCTCCTTGGAGAGATAAGCTGTCGCGGAAGCTCGACGCAAAATCGCTTTGACGCGATAAATCACTTCACGCGGGCTGAATGGTTTTACAACATAATCATCAGCGCCAACTTCGAAGCCTTGAACCCGGTTAATCTCTTCACCTTTTGCAGTGAGCATCAAAACCGGTGTTGATTTCACCTGACGAAGACGGGTACACACTTCAACTCCATCCATACCCGGCAACATCACATCAAGCAAAATCAGCCCGTAGTCCCCTGCTGTTGCTTTACGCAGTGCAGTTTCCCCATCCTCAGCTTCATCGATCTCATAACCTTCTTTTTCAAGATACATTTTCAAAAGCCTGCGGATTCTCTCTTCGTCATCCACGACCAGTATTCGATTCTCATGTTCAGCCATGCCTCTCCAGCCCCTTTGCAATAACTCCTCATCACTTCTATTATGTTCGATCTGGCGAACAATATTTGAATACCCTCTTATAAAAAGGTACGTTTGTGTTTCCCGCTTCTAAACTCAACCTTTGCAATAGAAGTCTGTCCTAGTCCGCTCCAGCATAAGAATGTAATCCGGCAATGATCAGATTCACCCCAACCAGCGTAAACATGACGACCAGGAAGCCAAGAACTGCAAGCCATGCAGACTTCTGACCTTGCCAACCTCTGGATAAACGCAAATGCAGATACACACTATAATATAGCCATGTAATCAATGCCCACACCTCTTTAGGGTCCCAACCCCAAAAGCGACTCCAGGCAATCTGAGCCCAGATCATGGCAAAAATTAATGCTCCCAGCGTAAATATCGGAAAACCAATGGCAATCGCACGATAACTTATCTCATCCAGATCATCGGCATCAATTCCATCCATCATTGGCTGTAACGCTTGTCCAAGAGGTCTGCGCACAAGAAGTCGTACAATTCCATACAGGATCAGACCTACAATAAGTGACCAAACCACCGTATTCAGCTTACGCCCGGCATTTACCCCGTTCATCCAGGAAGGCGTCTCAAGTAAAGGTTTTTTTATGCCAAGAAACGGTGTCATGCTCTCCACTTCGCTATTATATGGTGCAAAAATCGGAGGCATGCGATAAATCACTTTCTCTATTGTACTATTTTCCTGTACCTCTGTGTCAATGCTGACCGTTTTCTGTACAAAAACCGCCTCGTAACCAGCTGTACGAAAGGCAAATACCGTTCCGATGAATCCGATGACTACAACAATCGTAACCAGGGTGAATTCAACCCATCCTCGTTGACGTCTTGAAGATTTGTCCTTACCACTGAAATCAACAGTACGGAGCAAATACATGAACCCTGCGGCAAAACCCACGGCGAAGAATGCTTCACCAAGCGCCGCCAACGTCACGTGAATTTTCAGCCAGATGGACTGAAGCGCCGGGATTAATGGCTGTACCTCCTGAGGAAATACAGCGGCGTACGCCATAATAATAATGGTAAGTGGTAACGCAAACAAACCCAGTAATGACTTACGGTATATGGCATATACAACAATAAATGCAACCATAATCATCATGGACAGAAAAGACATGAACTCATACATGTTACTAACCGGGATATGACCTGCCCCAGCCCATCGGGTTACAAAAAATACGATATGTGCCGCCAAGGCGACAGTCGAAGCGATAAAAGCTCTTTTACCCCAGCGATTCATATGGTCCAGAGGATCACGATTACTCCATTTTTTGCCCATGACTGCGACAGCATATAACAAGAATGCAGCACAATAGAGAAAGAAAGATACGATAAATGCGTCGCTGCTGAAATCCAATAAATTCATGCCTGGTTCCCCCCGTTATCCAACGACTTCTCTTCCACTTCCAGATTCATCTGTTTCAAGACGGCCGCAACTTCACGCCTGAAGCCAAACCAGTTTTTGTTGGTATGTCCACCCAAGGTGAGCTGTTTATCATCAAAACGAATCCAGATGCGGCGATGATGCCAATAAAAACCCATGACCAGACCCAACATAACAATACCGGCTCCTACCCACACAAAAGGCATTGCCTTATCCACTCTTATATTGAGATAACTTACGGACTGAATAATATCAACCTTGTCCATACTGTCTACTTCCAGCTGTAGAGGAATCTCAGCTCCAATCAACTGTTGGTTAATCGCATCTTGTTGAAACCGTTGTTTGTCAATCTGCTTCGCAAAGTACAGATATTGTATCCCCTCTTCGGGCAGATCCGGTCCCTTGATGAGAAAGAGAAAAGCAGGTGCATTAGGTGAAGGCGATTTTGATTTGGGCTGACCATTCTCATCCAATCCAAAGTCCATAAACTTTTCTTTTACCGTGAGCTTATAAGGACCAGCTTCAAATGTTCTTTGGGTATCTACCATATCAATCTTAATTGGCCCATATACTTCACCCGTCTTTGTATTGACCAGATCAGGCGTTACGGACCGAATGGTGGGTGTTAGATCATAATCAAACTGATATGCTTTCAGACCTTTATAATTCAATGGATGATTCACGCGTACATCATGTCTGGCCACCTCAGCTAACTGAGGTTTCTTCGAAAGATCCGAACAGTCTGCTGTACATTCATACAAAACAACTTTTGTTTCGAACAGTTTCGGAACGGTTTTATTGAGGTTACGGAATTGCTCAGGTACTTCTTCCTCACTGTAGAATTCAACATTGAACTGTTCATTTTGCAGATACATCGATGTATTCGGGATCTTTTTGATCTCACCTTCAGGAAAAGCGACGTGCTCGTCCAGATTCAGACCTGGAAGCCCTCGTGCGAGTACCGCCAGCAAAAATATAATGAGTCCAATATGGATGACATATGGGCCCCATCGACTGAATCGCTGTTTCTCTGCGAGTAATGCATCCCCCTGGGTGTGCACGCGGTATCCTTTCTTTTTCAACGGCGTAACCGCTTTCTTAATCCAGTCTTCTGGTGCCTCTTCGATGGTACCTTGGAACACCAGACGCTGTCTTGTCAAAAATTGCGTATGTTTACGTATTCTCTGTTTATTCAGTGCTTTGTAGAGCGGTAGGACGCGATCCAGACTGCATATCACCAATGATGCCCCAATCAGCACCAGCAGTAGAATAAACCACCAGGATTCGTATGTATGGGATAAACCCAACAGATAATAGATATGACCCAACTGACCGTATGTTTCTTTGTAATAGACGGAAGGATCAATATTCAAGAATGTACTTTCTTGCGGATAGATTGTACCAAGCATAGAACCTACCAGCGTAAAAACAATCATATAGACGGCAATTTTGACGGATGAAAAAAAGTTCCATATGCGGTCAATGATGTTGGGATTACTACGCTGTGAACGGCGCGCCATGCCATCATAACGCATTTCCAACACTTCATCCGATTTAGCTTCAGACTCCAGCAGCGGTTTCCCACATGCTTCACATAGTACAGTGCCTACCGGATTCTGGTGTCCGCACTCACATTTGGTATTTTGGAACACGAATAGACCTCCTGTCAGGGCTGCTTCGCCAGTTGCGAAATTTGAGCGTCAAGTGTGTCCAAATCAAGTTGCCCGATATGAATGGTAGAGATTTTGCCCGTGTCGGATACAAAGAATGTTGTTGGCATCGGAGAGATCCCGAAATCACGAACCGAGTTTTTCTCCCTGTCAAGCATGATTGGAAACGTAACCCCAACCTGCCGTACAAAATTATCCACGGTCATCTGGTCTTCTCCAACATTAATTCCGACAAATTGTACTCCCTGGTCCTTCCATTTGTCAGCCTGCGCCTGAAGTGCAGGCATTTCTTTAACACAAGGTTCACACCATGTGCCCCAGAAATTGATCACCATCGCTTTTCCTTTGTACTCATCAGACGTATGAACTTGACCATCCAGGCCCAGCAGTTCAAAAGAAGGAGACTTGTCCCCTTCCTTTGGCTTGCCATTCGAGCCGGATACCGATGTGGTAATCGCATATCCGCCCAACACCAGGATCAATAACAAAATGACGATTTGCACCGTTCTTCTTGATTTCCCCATGTGCTGCTCCCCTTTTATGTGACTGTAGCATTCGCATCTTATTGGTCTAAGACAACTGTGAACATCCTATGAACAATTATAGCGAATTTCGTCACAAAACTGCGGCGGTTTTATGAAAATTGTGTGTCCTCACATTACCTTTTTTTCATTTTTTTGGCTGGTTCTGATTGTGCGAGGGTAATCAGGTTGTTGACTTCTTCTTTGGTCAGATTACGTGTCAGACCACGTTTCAGGTTTTGTAGCAAAATACCACCAAACGAAATCCGTTTCAGACGGGTTACCGGATGGTTGATCGCCTCGAACATGCGTCTAACCTGACGGTTACGTCCTTCATAGATCGTAATGGAAATGACCGACTCATTAGCGGCTGTATCCACATCTTTGTACTCTACCTCTGCAGGAGCAGTCATGCCGTCATCCAGCATAATGCCTGTCTTTAATTTCTCCAGAGCTGTACCATGCGGCACACCTTTAACCGTTGCATGATACGTTTTGGGTACGTGATGCTTCGGATGCGTCAACAAATGTGCAAACTCTCCATCATTGGTAAGGATCAATAAGCCCTCTGTGTCATAATCCAGACGACCCACAGGATATACGCGTTCCTTGACACCTTTCAGGTAGTCGGATACAATTTTCCGACCTTCCGGGTCAGATGCACTTGTGATTACACCTTTTGGCTTGTTCAACATCAAGTACACTTTTTTCTCACTGCGGATTGGTTTTCCATTAACCGTAATCATATCCTCTTCGGGGTTCGCTTTTGTACCCAGTTCGGTTACGACCTCCCCGTTAACTTCTACTTTGCCGGACAGGATTAGTTCCTCGCTCTTGCGGCGGGATGCAATGCCTGCCTGTGCGATAATTTTTTGTAATCTTTCCATGTTTGTCATGTCACCTCACACTAATGATACCCATCACGCAGGGAAATCACAAGGATAATCCAAGGATTTTGCAAACTGGCGACACGAATATGCATTTTAGGCGACCTTCCCCTTTGAGATTGACGCAAAAAAAGCCTACCTTTACACGACCTGTTGAACACAGATGGTGTAAAGATAAGCCTTTTCCTCAAATCATTTAATTGGAAACTTTTCCTGCAACTGCAACCTGTTTTTTGGCAGGTTTAGTACTCTCTTTAATGAAAGTCTGCAATGTCTTGGAAGTAATATAATAGGTACGTCCACCGTACACAAATGTCATCATACCAATGACCCGGTTGTTCTGATCCAGAACAGGGCCACCTGAATTACCTTGTGCCATGGATTTCACAATACTGCCGATTCCCTTTTTACCTGGAACGTCCGAAGCTTGGGAACTGAACACTCTGCTTTTGGCTATCGTATTGTAGGTTGAAGGAAAATCTTCATCCAGGATGACAAGATCACCAGCAGGATTTTTGGGGAATCCAATGGTATAGACAACCTGGTTATCCCTTGCGTTTGCAAACGTGACCGGTTGGGCGTCTATTTCCTTGTCCAGCTTCAGCAGCGCCATGTCTGTCACCGGGTCTGTCTTAATAATCTTTGCCTTTACAGGCTTACCCAAGGAACCCGGACTCGCAACAGTCAGTGTGCCTTCATCACCATCAGACAGTTCAGCATAACTCTGAACGACATGATAATTCGTGAGCACTTCATCCTTGGAGATCAGTATCGAGGTACCAACATCATAATATACCATATCGGGTTCATCCTGCTTGACCAAACGTACATTCACGACTGGAAAAGAATCCGCTGTGACTGCCATTTGTGCACGCAGCTGTTTGTCGAAGTAACCTGTAAAATGTATCGTCTGAACGGCTTGAGCTGCCGCCAGCCCCGTTGACCCTGCGAGCATTGCAATAGCAAGCACGCCTGACATTCCGACACGGAGCATTCGTTTCCAACTCTTCTGCATGTCTCACTCTCCTCCGCTATTATTCTAGCATATCTAATATATCGGAAGGAAAGGAGATATCTTTTAACCAAACACGAGCAAACAAATGGCAAGGGCAGCAATAAAACCAACGACATCGGAAAACAACCCTACTTTGAGTGCATATCGACCGTTTCGTATACCTACAGCCCCAAAATAAACAGTCAGCACATATAATGTGGTATCTGTACTCCCCTGAATCGTAGATGCCATACGTCCGATCATGGAGTCAGGGCCATGGGTTTTGATCAGATCGGTTGTAAACGCCAGAGAGCCTGTCCCCGTTAAAGGACGCAGTATTCCGAGTGGCAACACTTCGCCTGGAACACCCATCCAGGACACCAGCGGAGCGAACAGGCTAATCACAAAATCCAGTGCACCCGAGGCACGAAATACGCTGATTGCGACCATCATGCCCACGAGATGCGGAATAATACTGATTGCAGTAGAGAAACCATCCTTGGCCCCATCAACAAAGGATTCGTAAACCGGGACCTTTTTGGTAAACGCATATAATGGAACAAACGCGATAATAACCGGGATGGCCCAGACGGAGATCCAGTTGATGAAGGTTAACAAAGGTGCTCATCCTTTCATGCCGGGATTGCCACTTTTCGGTATGCGCGGCGGTTTGTGTAAAGCCCTGTTCCGATACCAGCGATCGGCGATTATAGCAGCAAGTGTAGCGATAATGGTAGCCATCAATGTTGTTCCCACAATCTCTGTTGCATTGGCGGAATGATAGTTTAAGCGGATGGCGATCAGCGTTGTCGGAATAATGGTAATACTAGCCGTATTCAGAGCCAGTAAGGTGCACATGGCAGGAGAAGCGGTTTGTTTGTCCGGATTAAGCTCCTGCAGTTGTTGCATGGCTTTGATTCCCATCGGAGTAGCCGCATTTCCTAGCCCCAGCAGATTCGCACTCATATTGGAGAGAATATAACCCATCGCCGGATGATTTTTGGGCACATCGGGGAACAGGAAGCCCACAACCGGACCGAGCAGCTTGGCAATCCGGGCCAGGAGGCCAGCATCCTCAGCCATTTTCATCATGCCCATCCAGAACACAAGCACACTAATCAGTCCAAAACAGACCGTGACTCCCGTTGCCGCCCCATCAAAAGCGGCTTGCGTGACCACTTCGATATTGCCGTTGACGGCTGCAAAAGCAAATCCGATTAAAATCATGAGCAGCCAAATTAGATTAATCATGGATTATATCCTCCCTTCAATGACGATTTAGCTAAGGAGACAACAGGTGGCTTAACACGGCACGCCATGCAGCTGCCCAGGAAGAGACATCACCGATTCCACCCAGCGTTGCATCTTCTGTCTTCGGTTCAGGAGGAATATAACTGCCTTTGCGATACACCGGAATTGAGCCAACAAGTTTGCCGTCAAGCTGCATATCAATGCGACCTGCCAATCCGAACGAAGGATCTGTCGATTGTTCCTTGCCTTCGACTTTCGTTTCCGACTGGGCGCGATTCTCGTGCAGAATCAACTTTTTGGTCAATGAACTTTTCTCACTCTCGGCCAGAGGATACCAGAATCCCCGGCCCGTAACGACATCTGTATTTTGCACAGGCTGTTCTTGCTTGGCGACCTCTACTAACGGGAAGTACTCAAACCCGAAATCTAGCATCCGAGCATGATCGTTCCAATCGTTTCCGTCGTTCAGCGTTACCGCGGCGAGCTGCTGTCCATTGCGTGTAGCCGAGCTAACCAAACATCTGAAAGCTTTCTTGGTGTAACCGGTTTTCACTCCATCTGCACCTTCGTACATCCGCAGCATTTTATTTTTGTTGTGCCAGGAGTATTCCCAGCTTTCATTGGGATTCGGTGCGGATTTGTCTTCCGTGGCTACGATGCGTTTGAACACCGGATTGTGCAACGCATATGCCGTTAATCTGGCCAAGTCATTGGCTGTGGAATAATGACCTTCTGCATCCAGTCCATGAGGGTTCATAAAATGGGAATGCGTCAGACCGATTTGCTCCGCCTTTTTGTTCATTAACAGGACAAAGCCTTCTTCCGATCCACCGACATGTTCTGCGATCGCAGAGGCCGCGTCATTGCCTGAACGGAGCATTAGCCCGTACAACATGTTTTCAAGCGTCATCTCTTCACCTAACTTCAGATAGAGAGAAGATCCTTCTTTGGCAAAAGCTGAGGGAGACACTTTCACTTTTTCATCCAGCTTGCTGTGTTCGATCGCTACGATCGCTGTCATGATTTTGGTCAAACTGGCAATTCGCAGTTCCTTATCCCCATCTTTGCTGTATAAGATCCGGCCTGATGTGACATCAATGAGAGCAGCGCTTTGCGCATGTGTAGACGGACCTTGAATTGTTGCCTGGGCTTGAGTAACCCCTAATGAAGACAGCAAGAAGACAGGGATAAGCATGCATGCAAGTACTTTCGTTATTTTTCGCATCAATTCATTCCTCCGGGTCACTTGGAATCTTGTACTATCTTATGTTCGGACAACTTGGAGTATGTCCCATAGGGCAAAAACAGCAAAAATCCCTCACGCTGGGATGCGGGAGGGATCATGACGAAATGATTCAGCTATACGTTGATGGATCTGGTGTAACTGGTACACCTGTAGCATTCGCTGGTGTTGTATTCCGTTGGAACATGCCTTGAATTCGGTCCAAAACATAAGGGGTGGAGTCAATGAGTTTCTCAAACAGATGTGTGGAGTTATCGAGTGGTACAATGTGTACCCCCTGTTTACCTACCACCAGGAACGCAATAGGACGTATGGATACACCGCCGCCGCTACCGCCACCAAACGGAGAAGCAACTTTAGCTGAACTCGCATGTTCAGTAGAGGTACCCGTAGCACCACTTTTGCCACTACTTTCTCCATTAACGTGAAAATCACTACCACCGGCAGCAAATCCGAATCCTACCTTACTTATTGGCAGAATCACGGTACCATCTGGTGTTTCGACTGCATCGCCAACAATTGTATTGACATCCACCATGGCCTTGATATTTTCCATTGCGGTTTCCATTAAGCCTTGAATTGGATGATCTGACATTTAAATTCCCTCCAGTTTCAATGTAAGCTAGGTTTGATCTAACCATATCATCCCCAAACTTGAAGGGACTTATGTAATAAGCATTTTAAATACACTCACCAAACCCCAACCTTACATTCCCAAAAACAGACCGACTATGATGGGTTTTTATACTGTTGTCCCACTAAGCTTATTCTTTTGTTTCTCCTTATGCCTGCGGCGCTGTTCCTGAAGAAGCTTGAACCACATCCGCCATCCGCCTTCGACTTGAAGCACACGGGTGAGTAGTGTAACTCCAGCGATCAGAACGGCTGTAATCCGAATTTTCGCTCTGAAATCGAGCTCCGTTCTAAATTCCATTTCATCGGACCATACCGGCATAACCTGAAGCACGGGTGTTTCATCAAAGCGGATCTGATAGGTGAGAAAACCAATAATAATGGACTTGATGCTCCACACCCAGCCCGTCAGCACCGCTGTATATGCTGCATCACCAACGCCGATGTGGGTTGCCCAGGACAGTTGGGTCATATGTACGCGTGTGAGTGTTTGCTTAAGCCACAGCTTGAGCGCGTCCGTTGCCCTAAGCATAATTTTCACATCTTTAGTCCACTTCTTGACTTTACGTTTGTTGACCCGCTCACTTCCCTGGGCCTCACCTCTCGAATGATTCATGGATTGTTCGGTCTTGACCAGAAAACCTTCCTTCATATTGCGGAAAACAATACTCGGGATCTCATAGTTAATCCGCACAATTCCATAGAGAAAACGAACATTAATATTGGCGTAATCATCACTTTTATGTTTACTGAATGTAAAATGTACATGAACATTTGAGATGAGGACTGCGGCAATCAGCAATGCGAACAACAAACCGATTCCTCCAAGCCAAATCCACACAGGCCTTACCTCCAAGCCCTCAATTCTTTTCTCGTCTAGTATGACACTCTGAATAGGAAAAAATTCACGTCTGACCTAAAAATCCCATTTCATATTTATTTAGAAACTATTCTATTCACCATTTTTCTAAAACAATGCACAAAAAAACCGACTCCACTGATGGGTGTCGGTTAGTATGAGCTTGCAAATTAGAGTGAAGAACCCGTATTATCGTCTTCGTTGTCGATATGACTTAGGTCATCCGCCGGATCAACACTTTCCGGTTCCAGTTGTTGCAAATCCAGTTTGTTGAATAACAGTTGTGTCTCTTCCTCCAGGTTTTCGGAATCTTCGAACAAGCCTGGTTCCGGAAGGTCTTTAATTGAAGCCAAACCGAAATAATCCAGGAATGACTTGGTCGTTCCGTACAGAATTGGTCGTCCGATCGCCTCGGCTCGTCCCACTTCAATAATCAAATCCTTATTCACAAGCGTATGGATGGCCCGCTCCGATTTTACACCACGGATTTCCTCAATCTCTACCCGTGTAATCGGCTGACGATACGCCACAATGGCCAGCGTCTCCAGAGCCGCCTGGGATAAGGACGTGCGTGCGGGAGAGTATGCCAGTTTCTCGAAATATACAGCGTGGTCAGGCAAGGTTCCCAACTGAACTACACCAGCGATCTTGAGAATCTGTACACCTCGTCCCTGCTGTGAGAATTCATGAATCATCTCCTCAATCGCGTCCGTTACAAGCTCCACTCGCTGGTCGACGATCTCGGCGATTTGTTTGATACTCAGACCTTCTTCTCCGGACAAAAACAGCAGGCCTTCAATAATCGATTTCAATTTCGGAAAATCCATGATTCTTTGTTTCCCCTCTCCACTCCATAACGATATCCTCAAACATCCGTTCCTGATAACAGACAATCTGCTTCATCTTCATCAGTTCCAGCACCGCCAGAAAAGTGACAACAATCTCATGGCGATAGATATGCTCGTCCATCAACTTGGAAAATAACAGTCTGCCTCCCGGCCCCATACTTTCCAAAGCGCCGATGACATCCCGTATCCGGTCCTTAACCGAAATCTCATCCCGTTTGATTCGGGTTACAGTTGTGCGCTTCTCAGCCTTACGTAGCGCCTTCTGAAAGGCTGCAATCAGGTCAGAGGTGTGTAAACCCTCAACCGGGTTCGATTGGGCTTCTACGGGCATATAGGGGCGCAGATCCTCGGGCTCTTTGGAAAATATAAGGCTACGTTCCCACTCCCGTTCATGAAGATGACGCGCAATTCCCTTGTACTTGCGATATTCTATCAGACGTGCAATCAGCTCTGCACGTGGATCATAATCTTCTTCTTCCATAAAATCATAATCCTCGAAGTCCTCAATGACCGGTGGTTTGGGCAATAAAAGTTTGCTCTTGATCGACAGCAATGTTGCTGCCATGACCAGAAATTCACTCGTAATATCCAGTTCCAGTTCCTGCATCGAATGCAGATACGCCATGTATTGATCGGTAATATCGCTGATGGGAATATCCTGGATATGAATTTCAGCCTTATCAATCAGATGAAGCAGCAGATCCAAAGGCCCTTCAAAAGTCTCCAGTTTGTATGTAACTACCGTCACTAGACGAATCCTCCCGCCAGAAAAATACAAAACCCTGCTAAGCCGTCCGAATCCGGTTTCCCGTGTTCGTCTGCGCAAAGCAGGGCACTACTATTAAATAAGCACTATTTTAGCTGTTTCGTCAAGTTTGCCATCTCAATTGCCGCCGTAGCTGCATCCCAACCTTTGTTACCCGCTTTGGTTCCGGCACGTTCAATCGCTTGTTCAATATTTTCTGTTGTAACCAATCCAAAGATTGTAGGCACGCCAGTTTTCAGATTAATTGCTGCTACCCCTTTAGCCATCTCGTTGCACACATAATCGTAATGCGTAGTGGATCCACGAATGACAGTTCCCAGGGTAATCACCGCATCATACTTGCCGCTCTCCGCCATTTTCTGCGCAATCAGAGGGATTTCGAACGCTCCTGGAACCCAGGCTACATCCACTTCATCATCCTGCACGCCGTGACGTTTGAATGCATCAAGCGCCGCGCTAAGTAATTTACTGGTGATGAATTCGTTGAAACGTCCAACGACAACTCCATAACGTGATCCTTCTGATACTAAATGTCCTTCAAAAAATTGTGGCATTCAAGTCATCTCCCTAACGGTATAATGTAATGTAAGTAACGGAAATCCCTAAGTAATCACTTCCATAAATTACATGGTGAACATTGTTCATCTAAAACGCATTTACTCTTCGTTCTGCTCAATATCATCAAACTTGAGCATATGCCCCAGCTTGGCTTGCTTCGTATGAAGATACACTGTATTGTCCTCATTCTCTTCCATCTGGATTGCAACACGCTCTACAACTTCAAGTCCATATCCTTCAAGGCCTTTAATTTTACGAGGATTGTTAGTAAGCAGTCTGATCTGACGAACCCCAAGGTCTTTCAAAATTTGGGCGCCAATCCCGTAATCACGCAAGTCGGCAGCAAAGCCCAGCTTCAGGTTTGCATCCACCGTATCCAGACCTTCCTCTTGCAGCTTGTAGGCTTTGAGTTTGTTGATTAGCCCAATGCCCCGACCTTCCTGTCTCATATAGAGCAGAACGCCATTGCCTTCCTCGTTAATCTGTTTAAGTGCCGCATCAAACTGAGGACCACAGTCACAACGATGGGAATGGAATACATCGCCAGTCAAACATTCAGAGTGCACACGCACAAGTACGGGTTTGGAACCATCTATTTCGCCTTTAACCAGCGCCACATGCTCCTTGTTGTCCACAGCATTTGTATAGGCCACCGCTTGAAACTCGCCAAAGTCCGTTGGCATACGTACAGCCACTTCACGTTGAACCAGCTGCTCTTTTTCGTTACGGTAACGAATCATGTCCTGAATACTGATCAGCTTCAGATCATGTTTGCGGGCAATCTCCTGCAGATCCGGAAGTCTGGCCATTGTGCCATCTTCCTTAATCACTTCACAGATCACGCCTGCGGGATATGAACCACACATAATGGCCAAATCTACCGCCGCTTCTGTATGCCCGGCACGACGAAGTACACCGCCATCTTTTGCAATCAGCGGGAACATGTGACCAGGCTTACGGAAGTCCCCAGCTTTCGCTTCAGGATCGATCAGACCTTTCACGGTAATAGAGCGTTCATGTGCCGAGATACCTGTTGTCGTATCTTTGTGGTCCACAGAGACGGTGAAGGCTGTTCCATGGAAATCCGTATTTTGTTGAACCATCGGTTTCAGATTCAGTTCGTCCGCACGTTGTTGTGTAATCGGAACACAGACCAGACCTCTACCTTCAGTAATCATGAAATTAATGACTTCAGGTGTCGCCTTTTCGGCCAAAGCGATAAAATCGCCTTCATTCTCCCGATCTTCATCATCCACAACAATGACCGGTTTACCACGCATGAGATCATATATAGCTTCTTCTATCGTATCCAAAATGGATTGTTCTGACATGGGTCCACCTCCAGTTTATTTCTGTTTTTATTTATGCAAATCCGTGATTGGAGAGAAAATCTTCACTGATACTGCGCGGCTTGCCAGCACCCGTCTCTCGATGTCCTCTCCCATACTGGAGCAGATGATCCACATATTTGCCCAAAATATCGCATTCGATATTAATGGTATCCCCTGTCTTTTTCACATTTAGTACAGTTTCACCAATGGTATGCGGGATTATGGAAACCGTGAATGCGGTATCCGATGTATGGACAACGGTCAAGCTAATGCCATCCAGTGTAACCGATCCTTTGGGAATCAGATATTTGAACAACTGGTGATCATCAGGTTTGATCTCAAACACAATCGCATTCTGATCACGTGTTATACTGCCAATCACCCCGGTACCATCGACATGGCCCTGAACGATATGTCCGCCAAAACGCCCGCCGGATTGCATGGCCCGCTCCAGATTAACTTTACTGCCAGATTGCAGCTGACTGAGATTGGTATGGCGATAGGTTTCAGGCATTACATCGGCGGTAAAACCTCCACCTTCGAGCGTTGTCGCAGTTAAGCACACGCCGTTCACTGCTACACTATCACCAATTTTCAGATCGTCCATGATGGCGGAAGCTCCGATATTCAGGACCATCGCTTCGCCTTTCCGACCAATACGCCGGATCTGACCAACTTCTTCCACCAAACCGGTAAACATGCTGCCGCCTCCCTTCTTTAATTTATAAAGAGTCTAACTTGTTTCTTTAAAATTCATTTATTTATTCAGGCCACACCGGAATACCGCCAATGCTGATATTATCTCCAACTTTTTCGATCTCCAACTGATTCAATTGAATCGCCTGATTCATACGTTCCACACCTTCGAAGCGGAAGCTTCCAGGTGTATCATAACCGCCTACAATCTTCGGAGCGATAAACATGAGCAGTCGATCGACCAACCGTGCCTCCAGCATGGCTCCATTCAGAGTGCCCCCACCTTCAAGCAAAATCGAACCAATCTCACGCTCACCCAACTTGCTAAGTCCGCTTAACAGATCCACACGTGGTCCAGGACCACAGCGTATAATCTCAACACCGTAAGCTTCCAAACGTTCAGCAGCTTCAGGACTGGCTTCGTCTGTGGTGAGAACCCATGTTGGAGCAAGACCATCCTTAACCATTTTGGCACCTACGGGAAGACGCAACTTGGAATCCACCACAATGCGCACCGGACTAATGCCTTCCACTTGTAAACGGGTTGTAAGTTCCGGATTATCGGCAATCACTGTGTCGACGCCAACCATAATTCCCTGGTGACGATGACGAAGGGCATGCACAATCTCACGAGCGGGCTCGTTGGAGATCCACTTGCTGTCTCCGCTGCGAGTAGCAATTTTGCCATCCAAAGTAGTAGCCGTTTTCAGTGTCACAAAAGGTAGACCCGTTGTTATAAATTTAATGAATTTTTCATTCATGCGTCTTCCACGCTCACGCAGTACGCCAACTTCAACTTCAATGCCTTGTTGACGAAGCATGCTGATGCCTCTGCCGGATACTTGCGGATTTGGATCTTCACAACATACGACAACACGTTTTACCTTTTCATGAATCAGGCGTTCACTACAAGGTGGCGTCTTGCCATAATGACTACAGGGCTCAAGTGTAACGTATACCGTACTTCCTTCTGCATCGCTGCCTGCCATGTTAAGGGCATGCACCTCCGCATGACCGGTTCCACGTTTCAGATGGCTCCCCAGACCTACAATACGACCTTCTTTCACAACTACACATCCAACGACCGGATTAATCCCCGTCTGTCCTTGTGCTCGTTCCGCCATATCCAATGCCAGTGCCATATAAAATTCATCATTGATCATTTCCAAATCCGTTCACCCCGCGGTTTAAAGTCTTGTTTATTAAAAAATCCCCGTCGAACAATCAGTTCGATGGGGATGATGAGAGACAAATGTCACCAGCAGGAGTGAAATGGATACAGCACGCCAACACTTTGCCCAAAACTTCATTTCGGGCAAGTGAAAATAGACACATACCTTAATGAACATCAATTACAGGTAAAGAGCTTTTATCGTGTGGCATATGTATGGAACTGTCCGGCGTAACCGGATCTTCCCTGTACAGTGCAAGACATTACCAATCTAGACTGTGCAGCAATACTCCTGCTGAATGCAAACCTGTTAGGTCTGCACCTCTCCTTCTCCCATCCAGACTATACTGTCGGTTCTGGAATTACACCAGATCAGCCATCTGCCAATGGCAGACAGGTCACGGACTTTGCATCAAGTGCTGGACATGTGTCCTTACACTTCCTGCATCACCGCCGGTAGGGAATTGCACCCTGCCCTGAAGGATTGCTTTCGTTATTACTTGGATGTTAGCACTTTAATGCCAAAAAATCAATTGTTTTTTGTTCCTTTTTGTCACATACTAACTTTTAATAAGCTAAGAAACAACAAAAAACCGCTTCCTCTCAAGGAGGCACGGTTTTTGCTTGGAGGCCCACTTCACATCCATCGCATCATTCTACATATCAGGAAAACACCAGCTCGCCATATGCTTTAATTCTTTGGCATTATGGAATGGAGTGCGGTCAGGCTCTTGCAGGGGCGAAGTTGGCAGCGGGAACTCTCTTGCCACCCTTCTGACCCAACTTGTGGAATCGATCGCAATAGCCGAGCATTTCCAGCGTCCATTCGCTCTCGGTCGAAAAGTCCCATGCAAATCTGCTTTTCCCGGCATCTCTGGAAAGACACCATCCAGATATTCAACGATGACACGCTTGTCTCTGACTTCATGACAGTATACTGTCACCCATACACCTTCCCGGACCCGAACAGCATACACATCTCCAGACTGTACCTCCCCGGTACCTGCATCAGGAGATGCCTTTGGTACTTTTCCGCGAACACTTCTCTTCTTCTCCAATGCTCCTAAGATCGTGTCCTTTACAGCTGGACTCTCATCAGGCTTATCCGCAAGAGATATATTATTCAGATCAAAATCATGAAATATCTTGTTCAGGTTGTTCTCATTGATTCCTACAGATGAGTCCCACCACGCCAGAGGCGCCTGTACCTCAACCCGCACATTGGGGCGTGCGTCACGTTGCATGTAAGTGGTGAATTCCGTGATCATTCCAGGATGTTCCGGCGTATCCAATATGCCAATCAGAGCTAACGTCTCAAGCAAATCACGGTAGGCATATTCCTTCTGTGTAGGCAAAAGACGTTCCTTCTTGAGCGCTACTGCTGCCTTGCTGTAACGTGTTCTGGGAGGTAATTCGCGCAGCACCGTTAAAACCGCACGGAATGTCCAGCGGTCGTACTCATTGGGTATTGGAAGCTCCTGCGCGGCAGCCAGCTCTCGAAGTGCCAACACATATCCAAAAGGATCACCGTCCAACGGGGTTCCATTGGTCATCCGCCAATACCATTGCAGCGTTGTGTCGGTTGCTTGATCTACACTTAATCCGCAAATCTTACAAGTGTTTGAAGATGGATATGGCGTATGTTCATGACTTGGCATACTGCTCGCAATAAGCTTGCCCGTAAGCAACGAGCGCCAGATCATGGGTGCTGACCACAAAGAGGATACAAAGGCCTGCGCTGCATCATTGATCGTCCAGTAATTCGCAACTTTTTTCAGCTCAGTAATCGTTTCATCATGTTGCGGACGTACAAATCGATTCGGTTCATGCCCGGCTGCCTCAAGCGCTTCTCGATCCTTTACGGATAGACTATCCGGAACGACATGGCGCGATGCCTGCAGTTCTTCATCCCACAACGTGCGCTCACTATAAATTTGTTTTAACAAGCTTAGCTGAGTAACCGTATCCAAGGTTTTACTCATCCTTTCTAATCATCGATTTCAAGTATGTAAAAAAACAAAAAAAGTGCTTCTATAAAAGAAGCACTTCATGTTTGGATCCAGTTAAGGTGAAGGTATTAAGCTTCTACAACTTCAACAGTTTCCATTTTGTCTTTACCTTCTAAAGCGTCCACGAACTCCATACCTTTAGTTACTTTACCAAATACAGTATGTTGTCCATCCAGATGTGGTTGCGGTTGGTAGCAGATGTAGAACTGGCTTCCACCTGTGTTACGGCCAGCATGTGCCATAGCAAGTGTTCCGCGCTCATGTTTGTTCGGGTTAATTTCACAATTGATTGTGTAACCTGGGCCACCTGCACCGCTACCGTTAGGGCATCCGCCTTGAGCTACAAAGCCCGGGATAACGCGGTGGAATGTAAGACCATTGTAGAAACCGGAGTTAGCCAGTTTCTCAAAGTTTGCTACTGTGTTTGGAGCTTCTTGATCGAACAGATCGATCAGAACTTCTCCGCCGTTTGCCAATTTAATTTTCGCTTGTTTCGCCATATGTAAATGACTCCTTTCGTATTGACCATCGTTAATGGTGCCAGAACGCATGACCCTGGGTCAAGCATTACAGCACTTTTCTTAGTGTACACCGAAAATGACTGGATCGCAAAAAAAACGGAAACTTTTTTTCATAATTTAGTCCGAATATACAAAAAGCAGACGAAAAAGGAAGTTCCCTTTTCATCTGCTTCAAATTTAAAATCCCTATATCCTGAATAATGCAGAAACGCATTATTTTTTGACGAATTAGCGAGTTACTGGCTGTTTGCCAATGCGCGCTGGTACCAGGTCATTCTGGATGATATCTTGATACGTCTCACGGCGTACTACGACATCTCCTTGACCGTCTTTGACAAACACAACAGCCGGACGACGAATACGGTTGTAGTTGCTCGCCATGGAGTAGTTATATGCACCTGTACAAGCTACAGCGAGCAGATCGCCGCTCTCCACTTTTGGCAGGTCCAGATCCCAGATCAACATATCGCCACTCTCGCAGCATTTACCCGCAACAGATACCGTTTCCTGAGCAGCCTCATTCGCACGGTTGGCAAGCACAGCTTCGTACTTGGATTCATACAAAGCAGGACGTGGGTTATCGGTCATACCACCATCAACGGCAACGTATTTACGCACGCCTGGGATGTCTTTGCTTGTTCCAACAGTATACAGCGTTGTTCCCGCTTCACCCACGATACTGCGGCCTGGCTCAACCCAGATCTCAGGTACGGCATAGCCGATTTGAGCAAAATGATTTTTAACTGCGTCTGTAATAGCCTTCACGTATTGCGCAACTTCAAGCGGTGTATCTCCATCGATATAACGGATTCCGAATCCACCACCAAGGTTAACCACTTTGAAAGCAACATTAAGACGCTCATATACACTTGCTGCAAATTCAGCAACACGTTGAACAGCCATCTGGAAGCCTTCAACTTCGAAGATCTGGGAACCGATGTGGGAATGCACACCGAGCAATACCAGGTTAGACTGCTTGGAAGCCAAGTCAATCGCTTCAAATGCCGTACCATTACCGATATCGAATCCAAATTTGGAATCCGTTTGACCTGTAGAAATATATTCATGCGTATGTGCCTCAACACCAGGCGTCACACGAAGCAAAATGTTTACTTTACGATTTTTGTCCGCTGCTACAGCCTGCAACAGATGCAGTTCATTGAAGTTATCAACAACAAAGCATCCGATCTCCGCATCAAGAGCCATTTCGATCTCTTCCAGCGTTTTGTTGTTACCGTGGAAATGAATGCGCTCAGCCGGGAATCCTGCTTGCAGTGCAGTAAACAGTTCACCGTCAGATACAACATCCAGGGAAAGTCCTTCTTCAGCTGCAAGGGCACACATCGCCATTACACAGAATGCTTTACTTGCGTATGCAACCTGGAAGCCCAATCCGGAAGCACGGAATGCTTCCATATACTCTCTGCAACGCTCGCGAACCAATTGCTCGTCCACAACGTACAGGGGAGTTCCAAATTGTTCTTTCAGATCTGTTGCATCAACTCCGCCAATCTCCAGATGCCCTTGCGCGTTTATTTTACTTGTACCATGTAAATACATAATCTGCATTCCTCACTTTTTTATATACTGGAACAGTTGCTATTCCAATGATTTTACACCAGTATATCAAATTAGGCAGCGAGATGAATGGATTTTTCGGAAGATCATTTGTGTTTTTTACTTTTTCGCAGTTCACCGTCTGGATCATCAGACATTTTGGTGTTGTCACGGGTTTTGTTGAATGATGGACGTTTTTTATTTTCCAGCAACGGAAGCCGGAATAAAAAGTTGCCCAGGGCCTTTGCATTAAACGGTATAAAAGGCCAGAGATACGAAGAATTGTACGACCGGTGAATGGTGAGCGCCAATATGAGCAATGTACTGCCCACCACCAATCCCGGAACCTTGAATATTGCAACAGCGACTAACAGAACCAACCTGACCAGCCTGTTGGCAAGTCCAAGCTCGTAACTCGGCGTGGCAAACATTCCGATGGCTGCGATCGCCATATAGAGTACAACCTCATTGACAAAATATCCTGTTTTGACGGCGATATCCCCAACTAAAATCGCCGCGATCAAACCCATGGCCGATGCCAGAGGTGTAGGCGTATGAACCGCTGCCATCCGTAATAAATCGACGCCCAGTTCGATCAGTAGAAACTGTAGAATTAACGGAAGCTTTACATTTTCCTGCGGACCAATGAAGTCGAGTCCCATCGGTTTAATCGAAGGGTCAATAACCATGAGAAGCCATAGCGGTAGCAAAAACAACGATATGAGAATCCCTGCAAAACGCACCCATCGTAAATACGTCCCCATCAAGGCCGTCTGTCTATTCTCCTCCGCATGCTCACACAGGTCGAAGAAGGTCGTAGGCAGAATCATCACACTAGGGGAAGTGTCTACGAAAATGACAACACGTCCTTCCAGCAAATGGGAAGCTGTAACATCCGGTCGTTCGGAATACCGGACGAGTGGAAACGGATTCCAACCCTTGTTGATAATCGCTTCTTCCAGCTGTTTATCGGCGGAGGGAATACCATCAATATCCACTCGCTGAATTTTTTCACGAACGGAATCCACCTGCACTTTATCCACAATATCGTCAATGTACACCACGCAGACATCGGTTTGTGTTCTCCGCCCCACCTGCATGATCTCAAATTTCAGTCCTGGGTCGCGAATTCTACGGCGGACCAAGGTTACATTGGTCAGGAGTGTTTCGGTAAAGCCGTCTCTGGAACCCCGGACTACCCTTTCCAATGAAGGTTCTTCGGGTGAACGTACCGGATAACTCCGGGTATCCATAATTAAGACCGAGCGGTCCCCTTCAACGAACATTGCACTCATACCGGTAAGAACCTTGTTGATGACCGCACTCATCTTCTCGACTTTTTCCACCTGAATATGGGGAATGTAACATTCAAAATAAGATTTGAGTGCATGTCCGGACACGTCATCCGGCGTGAGATAGGTGAGTCTTTTCAACACTTCAAGCAAAATCTCATCCTTGGCGAAGCCGGTGATCATCAGCAATCCAACGTGCTTGCCACCCAGGACCATTTCTCTCATATTCACGTCAAACGATTCTCCGAGCCCCAGTACCTGTTGCAGTGTATATCTATTCTCACTCATGCGTGGGGAGATATCATCGTTTTCCTGCCAATATTGCACGGATTCCTCAATGCTGTCGGACATCTCATTTTGTTTTTTCTTACTGTACGCTTTCTCCTCTTCTTCCTTCTGAATCTCATAAGCAGACTTGTGTAACATCTCTTCCGTTATACCTTTACTATTTTCCTGGCCTGTGTGCTCTGTTTGTTCATCCATCTTCCATCCTCCTATGGCCACGAGTTACCGCTGATATATGAAAAAATCAAACAGGGAACCTGTCATTTTGCCCAAAATCATGGCGAGCAGTAATCCAAACAAATAAGGTTTCATGCCCAATCGTTTGGCTAGTACGGGCAGTACATTAAGCACCTCAGTGAGCGCTGCGGCCAGCAGACCGATGAACACCCCACAGAACAAACCAACGATTGGACTGAGCAGCAGCACCCCATGCATTTTCCAGTGCCAGAAATCCGCCACCGTCCCGAGCAGTGAACCACCGATCAGCGCCCCTTCGTACCAGTGAGTCTTGTCATACGATTGCGTAAGTTGGGCCAACCTGGGAATCATATCGAGCACCAGAATGAGCGCAATTACGCCGCTCCCTACGGCAATTCCCCCTGCAATACCCAATACAATGCTGATTGCTCCATTAAGAACGCTCATCCGCATTCATCTCCCTGCGTTCCTGCTCGTGCATCCGTTCGCTTTCTTCAATCACCACATATTTATCTACATTTTGCTGGTATAGGAACATCTCCACTTCCAGCGGGGTAGGCTCCTCATTCCACTTTTTCTTGAACAAATGATTAAAAAATACTGCCATACCGAATCCAATGCCAATGGAATACGCCACTTGAAACAGATAGGGATGTTCGTCCCGATGCCCAGTAAGCATCTCCACAATTCGAATCTGCACTTCCTGCATGTTCACATCAGCATGAAAATTCATAATGGTTAAGGCTGATCCAAAGAACAGCAGCAGCCAAACCAGAATGAACAATGACTTGGAAGGTTGACCATTTCCCGCAACGACTTCAACCAACGTATGACCTGATCCCATCAGTTCCACACTTACCTCCGGCAAGATGTGCCGAATTCGGGGAATAATCTGCAATATATCAATGAGGATCAGATTGCCATCCTCCGGTCCAGGGCGCAACAGTTCAAGCTCCAGTAGCCTGCCCTCCTGGTCTTCAGAAGAGGTCAGTACATGTGCAATGTCTCCAAGCTTGACTGCTCTGCCCCTCTGGATGCGAATACGGCTGCGCAGACGAATATAGACCATTGGAGTGGGTGTCTGGGACATCCATAGCACTCCTTTACTGCGTAATTTAGGTTAGTATTTGAAGAATGTGCAAATTTATTACAAACGGGTTGGAAAAAGATCGGGAGGTTGTGCTAGCGCTACGGGATGGATCGGTCATTGGTCGCTGTTATCCCCGGATTTCTTGAACTCTCCTTTCCAAGGAGGAAATCCGGGCATAAAGGCGAACGCTTCGCTCCTTTTGACCGATTCCATCCCTCCGCTACCTATCGTCCTCCCGCTTCCAAACGTTTGAAATAAATAGGCTGGGGGAGGAGGCAGGGAGGGAATTAAAAGATGAGCTTTTTGGGGTTTATTTTGCTCAAAATTCTATGACTCTTGAAGTTATCTTTTGGCACTGTCTTAGAATACAGTTGTGTAGAAATTTGGAGACAAAGGCGCACGCTTCGCTTCTTCAGGTCTAATCTGCCGCCTGCGTTGCTTATGTATCCTTAGATGAACCCTCACGCTTCGCTCCTTTTGACCGATTCCATCCCTCCGCTGCCCATCGTCCTCCCGTTTCCAAACGTTTGAAATAAATATGCTGGGGAGGAGGCATGAAGGGAATTAAAAGATGAGCTTTTTGGGGTTTATTTTGCTCAAAATTCTATGACGTTGGAGTTTGTCTTCTGCATGCGTCTTAGAATACAACTGTGTAGGAATTTGGGATCAGCCTTTTATACTCTTTCCTTGTAACCGATTTGGGGCGTAATTGAGTGTGAAGCATTATTACACATATCAAAAAAGTCGCCGTGTGGGCGACTCTTGGATATCAGTAGATAAGTTCACGGATCATGAACAATAACTCAACAATTATGTTCTTTTTCTCTTTTGTTCAATTCCCTTCTAAATCGTAAAGGGGTTGAATTCATTGTTTTGCGGAATTGGTTAATGTAATAACTCGTGCTGTTAAAACCGACCTCATAGGCAATTTCGGTGATGCTACGCTCGGAGAGTTGCAATAGTTCAATGCTTCTTTGGATGCGGTACTCGATCACATATTGCATGGGTGTGGTTTTTAGGATTTGCTTGAAATAACGGCATGTCTCCGATCGACTTAACTGTCCGGCCTTTGCAATATCTTCCAGCTTAATTGGATCGGTATAGTTGAGATTAATCCATTGCAACATGTCTTTCATTCGCTTGTTTCTGCTCATCTCTGATGGATCATGTTCCAGGGAATATCCGTTCATAATCAGCAGTTTCCACATATTCAGCACCGCAGAAGCAACATTTACTTCGTAAAAAGGAACTTTTTCCACTAACTCCTTTCTAATCCGTGCAATGGCACTCAGGATCTGTTCTCCCCAAGCGTTAGCTCTTTCGATATACAGAAAAGGCAAATTAGTTGCTGTTACATATGGATGTACGTACTTTATATACAAATCCGAAGGCATGATAACATGCGGGGACAAATTCAGACATAAATAAATGCAGTTCTCGCTCACACCATGATCTTCGGCCATATGCATTATTCCACTGTTGATAAAAATCCCGTCACCTTTGGACAAAATCATCTTTTGATCATTGATATGGAACAACGCCGTACCCTGAAGAACGGTAACAAACTGCAATTCATCATGCCAGTGGAGAGGAATATGTCCGTGAACATTTTGAACAATGGTTGTCTCATAACAGGCTATAGATAATGTATCGGTACGGTGTTGCGTCATTTCTTTCAATTGTTGATCAATGATAAATTCGATTTTCCGCATGGCCCTCATCTCAATATAGTTATATTTTTAAGTGTAATATTGATATTAATGTACCGCATTTCTCCTTAATATAACACTATTCTTATATTTAAGGTGAGGCGAACAAGAATGACAACTTCTGCAAAATCCAAAATTTCAGGCATCGTACTCGTTCTAACCGGAGCCATCTGTTGGGGCATTGGGGGTACGGTATCTCAAAAACTGTTTCAACTGGATGGAATTGAGGTCAATTGGTATGTCACGGTACGATTGTTGATTGCTGGGTTACCATTACTGGTTATTCAATCGTTTACTAATGGACGATTTCAGATTTTTGATGTGTGGAGAAATAAAAAAACGGCTGGACAGCTGATCATTTTTGGATTGGTCGGCATGCTTACCGTCCAGTATACGTACATGGCATCCATTAAACACGGTAATTCAGCGGTGGCTACACTCCTGCAGTACCTGTCCCCTATTATGATCATGATTTACATCGCACTCCGTAAGCAGTCTGTCCTCACACGCAATGACCTTGCATGCGCCGTTCTGGCTCTCAGTGGGTGTTTTCTCCTGCTGACGAATGGCTCGCTTACGCGGTTATCCGTCTCCTCGCTCGCAGTGATATGGGGACTGTTATCCGGGGTTTCAGCTGCATTTTATACGCTGTATGCCGTGCAACTGATTAAAAAGTTCGATTCACTTGTTGTGGTCGGCTGGGCTATGATCATCGGTGGTTTGGGAATGAGTTTTATTCACCCACCCTGGAAAATGAATTTTGCTAACATCACGCTTGAAACCTACGGTTATTTGATATTTACGATCCTTTTTGGAACCATGATTGCTTTTTGGTTTTATATTGCGAGTCTCAAGAGTCTTACACCCAAGGAAACTAGCCTGCTCGGGAGCGCAGAGCCGCTTGCTGCTGTTGGAACAACCGTCATATGGCTCCATGAACCTTTTGGCTTCTATCAATGGATTGGTATGGCATGTATTCTTGGCATGATGCTGGTCATGCAGTCCAATCGTTCGAGATCTCCCCGGAGTAACAACAAATAACCTCCCTCGCCATAATGCGCGATAGAAGGTTGTTAGTTGTCGTATATTGGTGCATAAGCGCCAATATTGTTGTTGCACTCCACAAAATCACTGCGCGATCTGGTCGCGGATGGATTGCAGTATTTTTTTCTCCAGACGCGATACCTGCACCTGAGATATACCCAGCCTACTGGCAACCTCGGACTGGGTCTGATCCCGGTAATACCGAAGATACACGATTAACCTCTCCCGCTCACTGAGACCACCGATGGCTTCGTTCAAGGCCAGTTTGTCAAACCAACGTTCCTGAGACTCGTCGGCAATCTGATCCATTAAGGTGATGGGATCACCGTCATTCTCGAATACCGTCTCATGAATGGAGGTGGGTGGTTTGTTCGCTTCCTGGGCAAATACGACTTCCTCCGGGGTTACCCCCAGCTCTGCGGCAACTTCCTTAATCGTTGGCAGACGATCCAGATGTTTAGACAGTTCGTCCCTTTTTTTACGGACTTTATTCGCCATCTCTTTTAGTGAACGACTGACCTTCAGGGTACCGTCATCCCGCAGGAATCGCTGGATTTCTCCGATGATCATCGGTACCGCGTAGGTTGAGAACTTCACGTCATAACTGAGATCGAATTTGTCCACTGACTTGAGCAGACCGATACAACCAATCTGGAACAGATCTTCCGGATCATATCCCCTGTTCATAAAACGCTGTACGACGGACCAGACGAGTCTGATGTTGCAGTTCACCAGCGTATCCCGTGAGACATGGTCACCCGACTGACTGAGCGCAATCAGCCGTTTGACCTCGGCATCGTCCAAATAGGTCTGTGAAGATGGTTTCACTTCAGCATCCATAAGAACACCAACCCCTAATTATACAATGCTTTCTTGGATTCAATCCTTTTTTTCATCTTGATGGAGGTGCCTCTGCCGGGCTCACTGCTGACTTCGAATTCATCCATAAAGTTTTCCATAATGGTGAAGCCCATGCCCGACCGCTCAAGTTCGGGTTTGGACGTATATAGCGGCTGCTTGGCGAGTTCAAGATCTTCGATTCCTTCACCGCGGTCTTCCACGATGATTGTGATCATGTCTTCCCGAATCTCGGCCTGGATAGACACAACACCTTCGGAGTTGTTGTTGTATCCGTGGATGATGCTGTTGGTCACGGCTTCCGAAATGACCGTCTTCAGGTCACTGAGCTCGTCCATCGTTGGATCAAGCTGGGAGATAAACGCAGCAACGGTTACCCGTGCAAACGACTCATTCTCTGACTTGGCCGCGAATTGCAGATTCATGAAATTTGTCCCTGTTCCTTCATTCATGAGACGACCTCCAGACCTGAGAGAGCAGTTCCCTCATTTTCGTATATCGGCATAATCTTGAACAGACCCGACATTTCCAGCAATCGGTACACTGGCGAATTGACGTCACAGACCACCATCTTGCCACCTTTATTCTTAATGAGCTTGTATCTTCCCAAAATGACACCCAGACCCGAACTGTCCATAAATTGCAGATCTTTCAGGCTGAGTACGAGATGCTCGCTTTGTCTCCGCTGGATGGCTTCATCCATCTGCATCCGTACCATGTCAGCTGTATGGTGATCCAGCTCCCCGGATAATCGTACAATCAGAATCCCGCGATGGTGTTCCATTTCCACATGCAAGTTCACGTTTGCTCACTCTCCTCCCTGTCTTAGAACAAGGATTTCTACGCTTCCGAAGGCTTTTCCTGCCCCCCGACAAAACTAGAAGAAAACCCCTATTTAACTACAAAATATGTTCGAAGGATGCGTGCAACTCGCAGAAATCGCCGTTTAGTCAAACAGGTTGGACGTTGTCCGCTTGAACAGCTTCCACCAGCCAGCCTTATTCACATCCTGCGGGGCCTGAATATCGAACTCCTTAATCACGTCATTGCCCTGGTAAACCACAAGTTTACCTATACTTTGCCCAGCCTTGATCGGAGCTTTCAATTCTTTGGCAACCGACAATTCATGTCGGATGTCGTTGGATTTGGCTCCTTTGCGCATCAGTACACTATAATTTTGCGTGGCATTTAGAGGCAATTCGGCAACTTCACCTTTTTCGATCTTCAGACTGCCCAGCAGATCCCCTGCCTTGTAGAGCGCCTTCATCGTATATTGGCTAAACGCATAGTCAAACATCGAAGACACTTCGCTGTTCCGTGTTTTGGTATTTGGTTCACCAAGTACCACGGAAACGACACGCAATCCATCTTTGGACGCCGTTGCAGACAAGCAGAATTTCGCTTCGGAAGTGTAACCTGTTTTCAAACCGTCTGCCCCTTGATAAAAACGAACCAGCTTGTTGGTGTTAACCAGCCAGAATGGCTTTTCCGTATCTTTGCGAAGGTAATCCTGATATGCACCGGTGTACTTCGTAATCCCGGAATGTTTCAACAGTTCACGGCTCATGACGGCAATATCATGGGCGGAAGAATAATGATTATCGACTGGCAGACCGTTACAGTTGGCAAAATGAGTATCCTTCATGCCAAGCTCCTTCGCACGTTCATTCATCAGCTGTACAAAGGCTTCTTCCGAGCCAGCGATCTTCTCAGCCATAGCCACTGAGGCATCATTGCCCGAAGCCATCGCGATCCCTTTTAACATATCATCAACTGTCATTTCTTCCCCAGGCTCCAGGAAGATCTGCGAACCGCCCATCGAAGCTGCATATTCGCTCGCTCTTACTTTGTCCGTCAGCTTCAGCTTGCCTGAGTCGATCGCTTCGATCGTAAGCAGCATGGTCATAATTTTTGTAATGCTCGCCGGAGGCAGCTGATCATGACTGTTTTTCTCATAAATGACGGTCCCCGTATCTGCATCCATTAAGATCGCTGATCGCGCCGACGGGGCCAGATCAGTTCCTCCCGCTGCCTTCGGTGTTTCTTCAGCTAATGCCGTTGATGCCATAAGGGACAGCAGGATACAAAGGGTCATGAACGATGCCATTATTCTTTTCTTCACAAGGTTACCTCCTCAAATGACTTGCTTACTGCATGTTCCATGCATGTACTGCTAATCATTGTCGGCCCGTTTCCAGTAAATTATTCCATGTAAAGCATGATTTCCCGAACTTTTATTGAAAAATGTGGTCAAAGCAAAAAAACGTACTGCACTCAATGAATGAGTAACCGTACGTTTAACACAACAAAAAAAAGGTTCCCCCCCGATGATTTCTCATCCAAAGAGGTAACCTTCTCTACTCAAATCTTGCTTACATTTGCGGAATAACCGCCACTACCAGCGCCAGGAACGACTCACGCACACGTTCCGTCGTTTCCATCACCTCATCATGTGACAGCGGCTGGTCCAGAATTCCGGCAGCCATGTTGCTGATACAGGAAATACCGAGTACTTCCAGGCCTGCGTGGCGTGCCACGATCACTTCAGATACAGTGGACATACCCACTGCGTCTGCGCCCAATGTACGCAGCATTCTGATCTCTGCCGGTGTCTCATAGTTCGGACCGAGCATACCTGCGTATACCCCTTCACGTACGTTAAAACCTTGTGATGCGGCCGTATCCTTCGCCAGCGCACGCAAACGGCGGCTATATGCTTCGGACAGATCCGGGAAACGCACGCCCAGTGCAGCGTCATTTGGTCCGATCAGTGGATTTTTGCCTGTAAGATTTAAGTGATCAGAGATCAGCATCAAGTCTCCAGCTTCATACGACGTATTCACACCACCCGCAGCATTGGTTACAAGCAGGCTACTTACACCCAATTCTTTCATAACCCGCACCGGGAAAGCTGTCAGTTCAGGACCATATCCTTCGTACATGTGGAAACGGCCTTTCATCATCACGACTGGACGACCTTTGATGGTTCCGACCAATAGTTCACCTTCATGTCCTTCTACTGTGGACACCGGAAAATGTGGAATATCCTGATAAGCGATGCTTACACCATCTTCAATCAGTTCTGCCAGTACGCCAAGACCCGAACCCAAAATCAAACCGACTTCCGGCTTGATGGAGCTTTTGCTTTGAATATAAGATGCTGCTTCCGAAATCATTTGTTGGTTTAATGCTGTCATGCGATGTATGTTCCTCCTTGAGTTGAAACGATCCGTCTTATGTATAACGGCGTTTGGATGTATTCAATTTATTTTATCCTAAATCGGCCCAATGTTCCGCATTTATTTGTGAATGCCCTGCGTCAAAATCTATCTTGCCCTCGGATGATGGGTTTCATAGATTTCTTTCATGGTTTTGCGACCATGATTGCCGTATTGTTGTCCAGGCTGCTCCACGTGACCCAGCATGTCCTGAACCGCACGTGTATCCGCCCCATTGGCAATCAGGTGCGCCGCAAACGAATGACGCAGCGTATGCGGCGTAATTTCTTCCGAGATTCCCGCGTCCACCGCCGCTTTTTTGAGCAGCTTCCAGAAGCCCTGCCGGGTTAAACGTCTGCCGGATACATTCACGAATAGTGCCTGCTCGTCCGAATCGGTTTTGAGCAACTTGTTGCGGAATTCCTCCACATATACACTTGCCCAATGTGCTGCTGGTGCACCGATGGGAAGGATACGTTCCTTGCCCGCCCCACCGCATCGGATAAAGCGCATACCTGGCTGTACATCCCGAATGTCAAGCGCAATCAGTTCAGAGACCCGAATACCCGTAGCATATAACAGTTCAAGCATCGCTCGATCTCTCACACCCTGCGGTGAACGAGTATCAGGCGCTGTCAGCAGTTGTTCGATCTCCTGGATACTTAACACCTGTGGTGGCGTCTTGTCCGCCTTGGGAGCTTCCACATCAAACGTAGGGTCCTGTATAATATCACCCCGCCGCATCAAAAAATGAAAGTAGGAGCGCAGAGATACGATGCTGCGGGCAATGGTTGCATTGGCACGTCCTGCCTGTTTGAGCTGACCTGCAAACAGGACGACATGTGTGCGTCTGACCTGATCGGCTTCGCGTATGCCATATTCCTTATCTGCAAATTCAATGAACTTGTCCACGTCTCGGAGATACGATTCAAGCGTGCTGCTCGACATCCCTTTATCATCTTCCAAGTATAAGGCATAGGCGTGTATCGTCTGTTTCATGTACAACGCTCCTCAACTGACAGATCTGCCGCTCTGGCAGACTGCTCCCGTATTTGCATCCTTGGCTGTTCGAAGCTACTCCCCGTACCAATAGAACAAACGGAGACGCTCTGCCATCGTAGGACGTCCTTCTCCATTACCCGGCCAATCCGTTTCCTGAAATACTTTGATTGCATTGCCAGTTGGCATCTGATATTGATCCACAGGTGAGATCCAGCCATTAAACAGATCCAGAACATGATAGAACAGATAAACTAATGCAGCAAAAAATATAATAAATCGAATAAAACGGAGCCCTCTCCGCACTGATATAATCATGGGCGCGTCCCCTCCTGATTCGAATCCGGTATTGTCCTTGAATCAGGGTATGTCCATAAACACAGGTTTATGCCATTTGGGCGAAACTCCAGATCATGTCCGTTGCCAAAAAAGCTCTCCCGTCAAAACCGCCGGTGAGAGCTTGAAGATATGCTATGTTATTCTTCATCTTTGGGTTTCTGTTCATTTTTAGCTTTGCAACGATAACAAATTCCATGAAAGTCCAGTCGGTGATCTACTACCGAAAAGTTGAATTCCCGCTCCAAACGCTCTTCAAGCGGTCCAAGCCAGTCTTCACGTATTTCATCCATACTTCCGCATTGAACACAGATTAAGTGATGATGGTGATGCTTGGATGTATCTCCGCGCAGATCATAACGCGCTACACCGTCGCCGAAGTTGATTTTCTCTACAACATGCAGCTCACTCAGCAGTTCGAGGGTACGGTACACGGTTGCCAGACCGATTTCGGGAGCCTTTTCTTTAACGAGCATGAATACGTCTTCTGCACTCAGATGATCTTCTTCATTCTCAAGAAGTACTCTTAAGGTGGCTTCCCGCTGGGGCGTTAATTTATATCCTTGGGACTGTAGTTGCTGCTTAATTTTATCAATCCGTGCTTCCATTTTCTCCCTCCCCCTAGGAAATCACTGCACACTGCAACTTAACCCACTCTTTTCATTATAGGGGGAGTGCGTAATTAAAGTCAACATTTTACACTATACGGTGCACGTTAGGCCGGTAGTAACATTGGCGTGACCCAACGCATCATCGCAGGTGTAACCCATGTTTCAAAAGACGCCACGCCGAGCAGCAATGCAGCCATAACCAAAGTTAACACTATATATGAAGCAAAAGGCCTTTGTCGACCAGGTGTTCGCTGCATCAAAACACGATTACGAATGATGTATAACGAGAACGTCATCGCCGCCACACTGCAGATCAGAAGGATCGGAATGACAAATAGATTATGCGGTGCCACGGACACCAGTGCAAACAGCAGCCCTTTCCAGGAATACTGCCCAACAAGGTACCCCACTGTGAATCCAATGAGCACACCTTTTAGAAAATCCAGAACCAGTATACCGGGTAGTCCAACGACGGATAAACCCAGAATAAAGATCAGACCCACCCATTTCAGATGGAGCATGGCAATGTCCCAATATGCCCCGGTCTCAGTCACCTGTGCACTGTGCTGCACGGTCATGAAGAAATTGCCGAGATAACCCTCCAGATCCTGACGTTGCTCAAGAGACAATGCGTTCACCATGAGCGCACCAAAAATGACGCCGACCAGAAACAAGACAGCCACAAATACATATAACGAAGTCTGACCTTTAAATGTAAAGTAGGAAGAGCGCATACAGGTACGAGTCCCCTTTCCGGTATCATGCTGCAAGGATTCTCAATTCCATCCTCATAGTCATTCTTATGAACCGGAGTGCGCCTGTATGACTTCTTGTCCAGATTGGACCTCTGTAAAGCCAAAGCTAATATGAGTTGAACTACAGAATATTTACACGGGTCACTCCGAAGCTTTTTCCTGAACAGCAACCTTTCCGTACGTACCGCCACCTCCGGAGGACAGCTCCAGTTGTCCGTTCCGTGCAGCCACAATCAGGCCTGCCAGCACAGGTCCAACAACCGCATCAAGCTCTTCCTCTCTGGTGCGATGAAGTACATTCATTTCCGTACCAAAATGGTCCAGTAGCTGGCGCAGTTTGGCTTTGCCAAGACCGGGGATGAACTCCAGTGGTACCTGATAATGATAGGCCGGTCTGTTTGCAGGAACATGAGGACTCTCTCGATCAGAGATCGCCAGGATGCGATCCAGCACCCCCTGCACCAGCTTCAGACTGCCACAGTGCGGACAACGCTCTGCTGACATCGCTTGCTCGTCCATAATGCTGCCACATGCTGCACAGTAAGTACGGTGGTATTTGCCCAGCCTTGGATTCAGTCCATAATTGGCCGCAATTTTCCTGCCGGCTTCTCCTTGAAGTGCCATACGGAATTCATCAAAAGAAGGGGCAGCAACTTGCAGTTCGTTATACTCCCGTCCAATCTTACCGAGTGAATGAGCATCCGAATTGGTCAGGAACGGGACATGATCCAACTCCCGAATATAACTAGCCATGGATGAGTCCGAGCTTAACCCCAGCTCGACAGCATCCACGAGACTAGTATCCAGAACATCGCTCATACGGGGCGCCGTGATGCCATAGATGCCTTTATGCGGTGTAAATACATGTGCAGGCACAATAAGCCCACCACGCGCCTTAATCTCGGCCTGCATCTCTAGAGCGGGCACGTATACACGCTGAGAACTGAGGTTCACATTTTTCATATAACGTTTCATCCAGTCCGTGAAGGACTTCATCGTTTTCAGATCACGGAAATACGCCAGCATATGGAACTCACGCATGCCAGGCTCGCGCAGCTCAATCTCTGTACCCAGCAGAATGGTGGTGTCCTGGTAGGCAATGCCGCCTCCCTCAATCTCAGACATCGTACCACTCTCCAGCAATTGCTCAATATCCATCTGTACAACCGGAGAATGACAATCAATAACACCAAGCAAATGAATTCCTTTGCGATCCGATGCTTCCCGAGCAATGTTCTCAAATGTCAGATCCCGACTGCCGCTGATTTTAACGGCCTCGCCGCGTGAGGTTCGTCCGATGTGAATATGCAGGTCTGTATAACAGGGCTCCCACATCGAGGATGTTTCCAGTTGGTCTTGCATGTTTAGAACCGTCCTGTCGTTCTGTAGAGATCCCACGCGTACACAGCCATCATCGTTTTGGCATCGCTAATCCGGTTCTCGTCCATGAGCGCATAGGCTTCCTCCAGAGTTATTTCGGCAACTTCAAGGAATTCATCTTCGTCCAGCGCCATGTCCCCTGCTTCCAACTCTTCAGCGATGTAAAGATGAATGATCTCATCTGCGAAACCCGGTGACGTGTAAAAGGAACGCAAATGACGCAGCGACTTGGCTACATATCCCGTCTCTTCTCGCAATTCACGTGCTGCGGCAACCTCGGGCTCTTCTCCCGGGTCCAATTTTCCCGCAGGAATCTCCACTTCGGTGCGTCCCATTGCCTGACGATACTGATCCACTACAAGCATACGATCCCCATTCAGAGCGAGTACAGCTACAGCGCCAGGGTGCCGGATTATCTCACGTGTAGCCGTCTGGCCGTTCGGTAGTTTAACGGTATCGACTTGAAGTGAAATCACTTTGCCCTCGAAGATTGGCTTAGTGGATACGGTCACTTCATCTAGTTTTGGATTGGCAGGTTGTGCCGCGTGGATGGATTGGGCAGATTGGTTTGGTTTCATTTGTTCTTCAACTCCATATCGTAGGATTATATATTCGGTTAATGTATATATCTCTGATTTTGGGCATATGGTGAGCGTATAGAATTCTCACAGCAAATATAAACGAATCAGGGGGACTTTCGATGAACAGTTATATGACGCCTCAATCCGTACACGTGGTAGGACAAGCCCGGCAAGTACAGCTCATACTCAAACAATGGTTGCGCGAGTGGGGCCCGGATGCCAAGTTAATCGATCTGCTCGCTGGACGCAAATGAATGGGTCATTAATCCATTCACCCATTGACTCAATTTGACCCTAAATTAACGAGTCTTCTCCCTTGAAATATAACATGAATTCGCAAAAAGTCCGAATCCGATATAGACCGGGTTCGGACTTTTGTCTAAGAAGTACACGTTATTTCTTGTCAGCTGCCGTTTCCTGAATAATAGCTACGACTACCTGGGATAACTTCACAATGTCTTCGGCACGAATACGTTCTTTGGTTGTATGAATATCCTCATACCCTACCGCCAAGTTCACTGTTGGAATGTCGAATCCGTTAAAGATATTGGCATCACTGCCACCACCGGAAGCAAACGTACTTGTCTCCAGCCCAATACTGCGGATGGCACGCTGTGCAAGCTGTACAACTTCGTGTTCATCATGGAAGCCAAATGCAGGGTAAAGGATCTCACTTCTAAATTCAGCCGTTGCACCGTATTTGCGACATGTCGTTTCCAGCGCATCACGCATCTGTGCAACCTGCAATTCAACTTTCTCCTGCACAATACTGCGGGCTTCCGCTTCAAGCTGTACAAAGTCACATACCACGTTGAGTGGTGATCCACCCTGGAATTTGCCAATGTTTGCTGTCGTTTCATCATCAATTCTGCCCAGTGTCATCGCTGCAATTGCTTTGGCTGCTACCTGAATGGCGCTGATCCCGTCTTCCGGGTTCACGCCCGCATGTGCGGACTTACCATAGATGCTCATTTGAATTTCAGCTCTGGCTGGTGCAGCTACACAGATCGTGCCTACAGCTCCATTAGAGTCAAGCGCATAACCGAACTCGGCATCGATATCCTTCGGATTCATCGCACGTGCGCCCACCAGTCCAGACTCTTCGCCAACTGTAATGACCAATTGAATTTTGCCATGAGGAATCTTGTTTTCCTGGATCACACGAATCGCTTCGAACAATGCCGCAATCCCTGCTTTATCATCTGCTCCCAGGATCGTTGTTCCATCACTGCGAATCCAGCCATCTTCACCCAGTTCAGGCTTAATTCCCTGTCCTGGCGTTACGGTGTCCATATGACATGTGAAAAAGATCGGTGCAACCCCTTCTGTTCCTTCGGCTTCCCAGGTAATGACGAGATTTCCGGCGCCATGTCCGGTTTGCTCCATGGTGTCGTCCTCATAGACATGAAGACCAAGCTCTGCAAACTGTTCTTTTAACACCTTCGAGATGTTCTGTTCATTTTTCGTTTCACTATCAATCTGCACCAGTTCCATGAACTGATCGATAACACGTTGTTGTTTAATCATAGGACTTTCCTCCCTCTCGTGGATACGGTACAATACAATTACTATGGCTTGTTTATTTTATGAGGTTGTTCAAAAAGTCTGCATTTGATTACGAAGGATGCCTGGCGGCATCATCAGCATCGAATATGGAATTCAGCCGAAATGTCCGTTGCTCACGTAGTTTTCCCTACGCTCCGCTACTCCATTTCTAGCTTCATCCCATCTTCTTGGTACTGAAAACCAGTCTTTTTGAACATACACTTTATGTTGAAAGGAGTTCTCTCATCATGCAAAAAAAGAAATGGTTCAAAATCATCATCTATCTCATGCTGATCGCCATGATCGGGTCCACCCTTTTCATCGCTCTCGAACCGTTGCTGTTCGGATAGCAACCTAAAGCCTTTCGACGAACTGTTTACAGACGTTGAAGGGCTTCTTTTTCCGTGACCCAATTAATCTTATACGGAAAGATACGATTAAAGTACGGAACAATCTCCTGCGCTACCTGCTCCACCGCATAGGACTTGCCCGTTATATCCTCCAGTGAGGTAACGCCATACTGCTCAATCCCACAAGGAACAATCCCCTGAAAACCTGCATGTTGAATGCCTGAGCTGATGTTAAAAGCAAACCCATGACTGGTCACAAAACCGCGGCGGTGTTTGCAACGATTAAACTTGATGCCGATTGCAGCAATCTTCATATCGCCAATCCACACACCCGTGTAACCCTCTTTGCGTCCGGCTTCAATGCCCTGGTCTGCGAGATAATCCATAAGTACCTGCTCAAGTTTCCGTAAATAGCCGTGCAGATCCAGGTCTTCATCCCGACCAAGAATCAATAACGGGTAACCTACCAACTGGCCCGGACCATGATAAGTAATATCACCGCCACGGTCAATTTGAAACAAAGAAATCCCTTGCTCACGCAACTCTTCCGGACTGAGAAGCAGATGCTCCGGATGATTTTGTGATCCGATTGTATACGTAGGCGGGTGTTGTAAAAGCAGCATCTGCTCCGCTCCCTCGCCCTCGTCCAATCGCTGCACAATCGCTTTCTGGCGGTTCCAAGCCTCTTCATAATCAAGCATTGGTATGTATGCAACATCCAGCGGCTTGCTCATGATTCCCCACACCCTTCTGCTTCAGGTTCATTGTACAATTGAGCACTTGTCCATAGACAGCAGGAAAAGTGCACGGCCTCCGGCACATACACTTTCCCGTCAACTATTTACTTAATACACCTTGCTCTCCATGGTATATCCTTCAAGGTTTTCTTTGACACGTTGCAAGAAACGTCCGCTGATTACACCATCCAGGATTCGGTGATCCAGTGATAGACACAGGTTAGCCATCGAACGAACAGCGATCATATCATTAATAACCACTGGCTTTTTGACAATCGACTCAAATGTAAGAATCGCTGCCTGCGGGTAGTTAATGATTGGCTGGGACAGGATCGAACCAAATGAACCTGTGTTGTTTACCGTAAACGTACCACCTTGCATATGATCCAGCTTCAACGTACCTTCACGTGTTTTGCGAGCCAGTTCATCCACTTCACGGGCCAGACCTGCAATATTTCGCTGATCGGCATGTTTGATTACAGGTGTAAGTACGGAATCTTCGGTTCCTACCGCCATGGACAGGTTAATGTCCCGTTTGACGATAATTTTGTCCACTGCCCATACCGAGTTCATGATTGGGTAGTCTTTAATCGCGTTAACGACTCCCTTCATCATGAAGGACAGATATGTCAGATTGATGCCTTCCTTACGCTTGAACTCATCCTTAAGTTTATTGCGCAGCATCACAAGATTTGTTACGTCCACTTCGATCATTGTCCATGCATGCGGGATTTCCGATACGCTTTGACGCATATTCCGGGCAATGGCATTACGCACAGGGGTAACATCAATGAAATACTCCGATCTTCCCTGGCCGCCACCTTCCACTTCGATCTGTGGAATTTTCGGACTTTCGGTTAAATGAATGCCTGAATGTCTCACAGGAACACCTGCATCAGACGCTGAGATCGCTTCTCCAGCGGTTAAACCCATTTCTCCATTTCCACGATTCACTCCGCTGAATGGAGAAGCAGACGGCACACCAGAAGGTGTATGCTGCGCTGCAGGAGATAATGCTTGTGCAGACGATCCAGCCGCGTTACCTCCCTGTGCAACAAATGCCAGCACATCTTTGCGGGTAATACGACCACCGGCTCCAGTGCCTTGGATGCTTTGCAAGTTCAAACCATGCTCTGCTGCCAAGGATTGCACTGCCGGGGAATACCGATTGCGCATCGGCTGGTTGGGATCATGTGCTGCTGTATTTGACGCGGCAACAGGAGTAGGGTTCGCATGTTGCTGCACTTGCTCCTGTTGCTGCGATACTTGTGTTACTTGCTCGGCCGCTTCTTCGTCAGAAGCTGCGACCTGCATGCGGCAGATTGCTTCACCAACAGCAATCGTTGTGCCCTCTTCCACCAAAAGGTCACCCATAATTCCATCCACCGTGGATGGAATCTCGGCATTAACTTTATCAGTGATTACTTCACAGATCGGCTCGTACTGTTCCACACGGTCGCCCGGTTTTTTCAACCATTTGCCTATGGTAGCCGAGACCAGCGATTCCGCCAATTGCGGCATAATGACCTCGATCCATTTCATACGTTCAGCCATTTGATTATCACTCCAAACTTTACTTTTAAACGATCCAAAAAACGAAATTAAAACTCGGCAAGTGTACGCATTGCTGCTTTGGCTTTGTCCTTGCTCAGCATGTAGAATTTCTCCAATGTTGGGCTAATTGGCATGGCCGGCACATCAGGTCCGCAGAGACGCTGAATCGGTGCATCCAGTTCAAATAGACATTCCTCACTAATAATTGCGGCAACTTCGGCACCTACACCACCCGTTTTGTTATCTTCGTGTACGATCAGCACTTTGCCTGTCAGACGAGCGGAAGCAATAATCGCTTCACGATCCAACGGTTGCAATGTGCGCAGATCGAGAACGTGTGCTGTAATGCCTTCTTCACGCTCCAGCTCCTCAGCAGCCTGCATGACAAAATGCAGCGGCTGACTGTAACCGATCACGGTAATATCCGCACCCTCACGAAGTACGTTGGCTTTACCAATCGGAACGATGTAATCATCTTCAGGCACATCTTCCTTGATAAGTTTGTAGCATTTTTTATTTTCAAAAAAGAGTACCGGGTCCGGGTCGCGAATAGCGGCCTTGAGCAGTCCCTTAGCATCGTATGCCGAGTAGGGAGCTATAATTTTCAGACCAGGTGTACCAAAGAAAATCGATTCCGGACATTGGGAGTGATACAACCCACCGAAGATCCCGCCACCAATCGGCGCACGGATAACAATCGGACAGCTCCAGTCATTGTTGGAACGATAGCGGATCTTCGCCGCTTCACTAATGATCTGGTTGGTTGCCGGCAACATGAAGTCCGAATATTGCATTTCGGCAATCGGCTTCATGCCATACATCGCTGCACCAATGGCAACACCTGCAATAGCGGATTCAGATAAAGGTGTGTCCATCACTCGCATTTCGCCAAACTGATCTTGCAGCCCTTTAGTTGTGGTAAACACACCACCTTTGAGACCTACGTCTTCACCAAGGATAAAAACATTCTCATCCCGTTCCATCTCTTCTTTCATCGCGAGACGGATTGCATCAATATATTCCATCACTGCCATACTTACCGTCCCCCTTCTTCGCTGTCCGCATAAACGTGCGTCAGAGTGTCCTCAGGTTTAGGATATGGCGCGTTGTCTGCATATTCAGTTGCTTCTTTCATTTCCATCGCAAGCTGCGAAGCCAGATCCGCATCCCGGGCTTCGTCCCAGATGCCACAATCGATCAAGTAGTTCTTCATGCGAGGAACGCCATCTTTCTTCCAGTTCTCCTCAACTTCCTCTTTGGTCCGATAAGCCAGATCATTATCGGAGGTGGAATGAGGTGACAACCGATACATCATCGCTTCAATCAGCGTCGGGCCTTCCCCGGCTATAGCACGGCGACGCGCTTCCTTCACTGCAGCGTATACTTCTAATGCATCGTTTCCATCTACACGCAGTCCAGGGAACCCGTATCCTTGTGCTCGATCGGATATTTTGCCGCTCAACTGTTTGTGAATCGGTACCGAAATTGCATATTGATTGTTCTCACACATAATAATGACAGGCAATTTATGCACACCCGCAAAGTTGGCTCCCTCGTGGAAGTCACCCTGATTGCTTGATCCTTCGCCAAACGTAACAAAAGAAACAAATTCTTGCTTCTTCATCTTGGCAGCCAGCGCAAATCCAACAGCGTGCGGAACCTGTGTTGTAACCGGGCTGGAACCCGTCACAATCCGTAGCTTTTTGTGACCGAAGTGACCCGGCATTTGCCGACCGCCACTATTCGGATCTTCCGCTTTTGCAAAAGCAGACAACATCAACTCACGCGGAGTCATGCCTACCGCCAGTACAAAGCCGTAATCGCGGTAATAAGGTAAATAATAATCGTGATCCCGATCCAGACCAAAAGCAGCGCCTACTTGCGCAGCTTCCTGTCCTACACCGGATACGTGAAAGTTAATTTTGCCAGCCCGTTGCAAGAGCAAGCAACGCTCGTCAAACTTGCGTGCGAGCAGCATGTATTTGTACATATCCAATACTTCACCATCGCTAAGTCCCAGCTGTTGATGCCGATGGACCGCGTCTGCAGTACCTTGTGAACTCATATGAGGTACCTCCTTTTAATCAGAGCCTGTGCCACTCTTACTACCCGATCTTATAACCTGGTACTAAGACTTGGCTTAACCTTATTATAATCCCTTTTACCCAAAAAAGGAAAGGACCTTTCTCATAAGCTTGTTTGGCTTACATCCCAATGGCCTTTCCATCGACCGCCAGCATGGCTTCACCCATAATTTCCGACAGAGAAGGGTGCGGATGAATGGTTTGTCCGACTTCCCAAGGTGTGGCATCCAGCATCTGAGCCAGAGAAGCCTCAGCGATTAATTCCGTCACATGGGTGCCAATCATATGTACCCCCAATATATCATTCGTCTTGGCATCTGCGATCACCTTCACGAATCCATCCCGACTTCCGTGAATAAGCGATTTGCCAATGGCCGAAAATGGGAACTTGCCTGTTTTAATATCATAGCCACGTTCTTTGGCTTCTCGCTCGGTAAATCCGATGCTTGCTGCTTCCGGACGTGTATACACACAGCGCGGGATGCGATGGGATTCTACGGCATGTACCGTTTCGCCCGCCAGATGATCCACAGCGAGAATGCCTTCATGACTTGCAGCATGTGCAAGCTGTAGACCGCCGATGCAGTCACCAATGGCGTAGATGTGACCTTCGCCTGTCTGTAACTGTTTGTTCACAGCGATGAACCCACGCTCCAGTTTGATATCTGTATTTTCGAGTCCGATATTTTCGACATTAGCCTGACGTCCAACCGACACGAGCATTTTCTCCGCTCTCAGTGTCTCCTGCTTATCGTCACCAAGCTGCACATCAATCTGGATGCCCTCTTGATCTGTGCTATATGTTTCCGTTAGAACAGTGGCACCTGTCAGGAAACGAACACCTCGTTTGCCAAGCAATCGCTGCATTTCTCTGGCAACATCCTCATCCTCGGCAGGCAACACATGAGCAGCTGCTTCAACCACTGTGATGTCTACGCCAAAATCATTCAGCATGGATGCCCACTCCAGTCCAATCACACCCCCACCGACAATGATGAGTGATGCAGGAAGTTCATCCATACGCAGGGCTTCGTCACTGCTCATTATGAACTTGCCGTCCGGTTCCAGGCCCGGCAGCACACGTGGACGCGAACCAGTCGCAATGATGAGATTGGTTGGAACTACCGTATCCATCTCGCCATCTTCAAACTCCACAGCAACTGCTCCGCTCTGTGGTGAGAAGATGGATGGTCCGATGACGCGACCTTTCGCGTGTACAACCTGGATTTTATTTTTTTTCATCAAATACTGAACGCCCTGATGGAGCTGTTCGACAATTGCATCCTTGCGCGCCTGTACTTTGGGAAATACAAGTGTGGCCCCAGCGGTCTCGATACCATACGTCTCGCTCTCTTGAATCTCGGCGTACACTTCCGCGCTTTTCAGCAAAGCCTTACTCGGAATACAGCCACGATGCAGACAGGTTCCACCAAGCTTGTCCTTCTCAATGATAACGACTTGTTTCCCCAGCTGTGCAGCCCGGATTGCGGCTACATATCCACCGGTTCCTCCTCCAAGAATTGCAACATCACATGTAATTGGCATCTCTCATGCTCTCCTCTATGAATCAAATTTCAATATAATTTATGATGGCTTAAATCATGGTTTAGCTTATACCCTCTATATGCCATTGTACTCTCCTTAAGCGGTCAACTCAAAGTTTGAAGCAATCACACATGGACAGCCTATGCATTCCAAGCTATGATGGAATCAGGTATGATCTGTAAGCGTAACCTTTATTTAATGTCGACTTTGGCAGAAAGGGTATAATGCTCATGAATACAAGATTGGTCTTTGCGCGATTTTTGGCAATTGTTGTTCTGGTCATCCCCGGTTTAATGGCAATGAAGGGTTTTCTGATGATGAAAGATGCCCTGTTCCTATATTATGCCGAGCACGGGAACGAACTGATTTCACCAGGGTTCCAGTGGCTTTCCTTTGGCGGTGGACTTGTCCTTTTTGCCGCAGGTATGAGTTTTCTGGGAGGCTGGATCCTGTTCCGTGACCGCAAGCGTAATTATGTAGGTCCCCGTTTCCGGTCCAAAAGTGTACCCGAAAAAGCAGAGACGCCCGGAAGGACTCCATGAGTCCGGGCTTTTTGTGTGTTTATACAACACATACCGACAACTTTACATAGACAGGATGGATCATCATGGTATCATTTCTAATCACGTTACAACGATTGCTCAAAGGCATTTTCCATGCGTTCAAAGACCCCAAGTTTCTGGCTCTGTTCGCGTTAACGGCAGCAACGTTACTGTCAGGCACTTTATTTTACACTCGTGTTGAAGGTCTGCACTGGATCGATGCGTTATACTTCTGTGCGGTTACCCTGACTACGGTGGGACATCCTGAATTTGTGCCAACCACCGGATTCAGCAAAGCCTTTACCGTGATCTACATGTTTGCAGGCATCGGTCTCACCTTTGCCATGATTGCCAGAATTACAGCAGGTATTCTATTCCCTCGCAAATTAAAGACAGAAGAGGACCCGGAGTAATCTCCGGGTCATTCGTATAAGGCATCCCGCAGTTTGGTAGACATACGTGATTCTTTGGAAGAAGACTTCAAGATCGTTCTACGCAACGTCAGGTTACTTGCCTGCAGTCGCTCCGCTTCTGCGAACAGTTCTGCAAATAATGCCTGCGACGCTTCATCTAGAGACCCCTGCTCTTTCAAGCTTTCATATCGCTTTTGAAGTGATGTTAATGCTTCACTCATACTAAACACCTCTTTTCACAACTCCTGTTAATTAGCTACCGTAACCAATACCTTAACAATCCATATAGTAACACAAAGCTGCGCAGATTAGTTCTGGCTCTTTCCAAAGATTTTGTGTTACTCTGTAATGGTCGCTTTTTTTGTTGAATCCCGTATGTGAGAGGAGTAGCAGCACCGTGCAAACAGGACGTATTACCGTAATTACTGGACCCATGTTCAGTGAAAAATCCGGTGAACTCATTCGCCGTTGTCAGAAATTAATACAATTTGGCCGTAAAAAGGTTGTGGCCTACAAACCAGCCGAGGATGATCGGTTTGCCCAGGACGAGATCGTAAGCCGAATTGGTTATCGACTCCCTGCCCATTCCATTCCCCGGCAATTAACCCCGGAATCCGTAGAAATGATCTTGAACCAAACCATAGATGCTGATGTTGTTGCATTTGATGAAGTACAATTTTTCAGCAGTGCCATTATGGAACTTGTCTCGGAGTTAGCGTATTGTGGCAAACATGTCATTGTGGACGGACTTAATATGGATTACCGTGGTAAGGAATTCGGATATGTCGGCGGTTTGCTTGCCATGGCAGACGACATTGAGAAACTCTCGGCTTTCTGTGCGGTATGTGGCAGCCCGGATGCAGCCTTTACGCAACGTATCGTCAATGGGGAGCCTGTTACCTTGGGTCCGGTTGTCATGATTGGCGATTCAGAAGCTTACGAGCCACGCTGTCGTTGCTGCTTCATTCCTCCTCACAAAGTTGAATGCTCATCATAATTGCTAAAAGATTTTTGATTTCTTCCAAAAAGGCCCCTTGGGGCTTTTTTTGTTATAGAGCAAACATTCGCACAAAAAAGCACCGCTTCGCAGCGATGCTTCCAGAGTCACTTCCCGCTAGTCACGGGAAACAAAATATTTGTTGGTCATGTAGTAAGCGTCACCACGCGACGTTTCCACCATTCCTTTTTTGGCATCCAAAAATACAATCTCTTTACACTTTGTACAGTACCATTTTGTGCGCTTGTATGGGGATTCCGTCACATAAGCCGTGCCACATTTACAATCAATCTTCATTAATAACTCGGTTGATTTATAAGCACTGGACAAGCGTTCCAGGTTATCCTGCTGCTGTGTAGGCATAATGGTCTGCTGATAATCCGATAAATGATTTTGAACCTTGAAGTCTGCTACCAATCCTGCATTCAATCCAAAAAACTCCTTGCCGATTTCGGTCACGAAGCGCTTCTCATTTCTGTAGCAATCCAGCCACTCAATAATCTGCTTATTAGACAGTGGAACCGTACCCTTGATACCGCTGTTTAAGGTGTAGGTCATGATGTATAAAGTATCGTCTTGTCTACCTGAGTACATTAGAATCCTCCTTCGAATACATTTGCTAATGTACTACAAAAACGCGCATAAATCAAAAAATTCTTATTTCCTGAGCGCATCTCTTCTTATTAAATGGGAAACATTCCACGTTCATCCGCCAAAGACTTACAAGAACTGCATACACCTGAAACATTTCCCTGTGGCGCCGCATAATGCACGACCGATTTAACGTTTTTCTTGCATATGGAACAGTAGTGCCTCCTTTCCTTTTTTGGGATATAGTCCGATAGCTTAACCACGTTTTTGTTCGGTCGGAATCGTTGTAAGAAACCCGGCCATTTCATCTCGCTTCACTCTTTCTTGTTCGTCTACTTCGTAGTCATTTTTTACTCTGGGCTAAAAATCATCTTGTCTTTTTTTATGTATACGATTCCAAGTTGTGCATGCCTATCTCATAATCTATTCGACGTTTTGAACGTTTTTCCTGTTTTTAATCTCTACACATACAAAAAAAACCGACAGAACCTGCTCTCCTTTTTTTCGGAAGAACAGTATTTTAGTCGGTTCCAGCCTTATTTATAAAAAGTTCCCAGAACGTCCAGCTCTGAAGAGCGCTCAATTCGAAATGGATAGATATACCCCTGATTCATTCGGGTAAATTTGCGGCTCCACAGATCCAGTCCCGATGTGAACTGATAAGCCTGATATATAAACTTGGAGCAATAATTGCGCTCAATACTGCGCAGATTGGTCTGCAAACGGTAGAATTTTACCTGCTTGTAATGGTCATGTACCCACCCGGCTGCTTTCATGCCTGCCTCATTCAGTCTGGAACGGAATATAATAAAGCGATCTCCTTCATAAAAACGCGTGAGATACCACTCTAATGAATCAGCAAATACAGGCCCATAAGGATGCACATGATACACTTTTCCGTCGAGACCGATAATGCCCATATGCCCAGCGTAATAGGTTGATTCTGAGCTTGGCGTGTACACAATATCCCCTGGCTCTAGCTTCATCTCGCCCAACACGTTAATAGGCAAGTCCTGATGCAGCCGTTTGGCTGCTGAGCGTTCACGCCGACCTTCAACCAACAAGCGATGAAGCGCACCAGCAAGTGCGAGATACATTTCAGACCATTTGATCTTTTTTTTATCAGATCGTTTGAACCACCGCTGGATGAAGGTGAAACCTCGTTGTGGCTGTGATCCCTTTTTCATACGCTGCACTCCACTCTGATCTAGTTATTGTATCTATATAAGTTGAATTAAAGTTTATTTACACTGGCACTACGATGACAGAACAATCTTCCAATCGCTGTTATCCCCAGATTTTTTCGATTCCCTTTTCCTAAGGGAAAATCCGGTGATAAAGGCGACCGCTTCGCTTTTTCAAATTTTTTCTGTCCTCTCCGTTATCGTGTAAATGATTATTTCAAATTATATAGTTGTTATTCCACAGTTTCTCAGGCTTATTATAGACATTTGGCGGTTCATGTTCAATTCTAAGCCTGTTCTATCTTGTGCAATTATGCCTTCTTATTACCCATTTTATGCAAAAAAGATGACTTCGGAATGAACCCGAAGTCATCTTAATATAACCGATCGCATACCTTTATTCTTCTACAACGCCAAGAGCTTTATTTTTCTCCTTAAAGCGACTGTTATGGGAAGAAACATAAGCCACTTTTTCCGCTTCAGGGTCCATGTAAAGCTTTGCACTGTTTACCGCTAGGGCTGCATCAGTGAAAGTACCAGCAATCAAATACAGTTTGCTACCATAATCTACAAAATCACCTGCGGCAAAAACACCGGGAATATTGGTTTGCAATCTCTCCGTTGTAGTGACATGCCATTCGCCAAGATCAAGTCCCCAATCCCGGATTGGACCAAAGTCACTCTTCATGCCGTGATTTACAATGACAGCATCGACTTCAAGCAGTTCAGTTTCGCCTGTGTCTACGTGTGAGATAGTCACCTGTTCAATCACATCACCACTCATACTATGCAAAGTCTCTACCGCATATGGTGTACGGACATCTACAGAGGATTCTCTCATACGCAGTACATTACGCTCCAACCCGCCAAAGCGGTCACGACGATGCACAACCGTAACTTGCTCTGCCAGGGCTTCCAGTTCATTCGCCCAGTCCACAGCAGAGTCGCCTCCACCCGAGATCAACACACGTTTACCACGGAATGGCTCCAGTTCTTGCACGGTATAGTGCAGATTGCTAACCTCGTAACGGTCTGCACCTTCAAGCTCCAGCTTGGCCATTTTATATATACCATATCCGATTGCCATAATGACGGTACGTGTCCAGTGTTGCTCACCTGTTGCAGAAGTTAGCAGAATTGTGCCATCAGGTTGACGCTCGAATCCTTCGATCTGTTGTTCAAATACGAGGGTTGGCTCAAAAGTTTTTGCCTGTTCTTCCAATTGTTTGATCAGATCTTCACACAGAATTGGCGTCACACCCCCGACATCCCAGATCATTTTCTCCGGATAAAAGAGCATGCGACCTCCCAATCTGTCACGTGCCTCAATCAACTTGGTCTTCATATCTCGCATGCCGCTATAAAAGGCAGAGTACATGCCCGCAGGGCCACCGCCGATAATGGTTACATCATAAAGTTCCAACTGCTGATTCATATTAAAAATACCTCCGTTAATTCGATCCAGAACATCGAGTATTTGATATCGATTCTCATTATCACTTAAATCCTAGTGTAATGGTAATCTTATCAAATTACAATGGCTAAAAAACAAACATTTCTTGTACAAAAATTCTACGAACACATCTGCTCTTTACTATTGGGCTCTTGGAGCCGCCAACAGCTTTTCAACGACAAAATCAATTTGTTTATTGATTGAATAGATATCCGAATAGTAGAAGAAATCAAAATCAATTTCAATTAGGCGACCTTCTTTAACAGCCGGGATGCTACTCCATATTGGATCATCCGTAAGGTTATCTGCCCCTTCATACACCGAACGAAACACGTAGTCCCCGATATATTCAGGCAGTACTTCCATGGATAGATTAGAGCCTCCCGCTTCCGAAACTACATCAATTTTCTTTTGTACCACTTCAGGTGCTTTCATCCCCAAGTATTCATATAGTGCCTGAGACCCTCGGCCATATTGCTTGCTCTCTACAACAACCATACCTTTCAAACCGCCCTCCACAATGGAAACCGTTTTGTCCAATATGCCTGCATCTGCTAGTGTTTGCTTACTCTCTTCGACTTTGCTATTAAGATTATTGATTAATGTCTCAGCTTCCTGTTCTTTGCCAAAAATACTCGCTATACTCTGGAGTCTTTCTTCTGTTGTCATTTTCTCGTATGGAATATATACCGTTGGTGCGATATCCTTTAACAACGTATACGTCTCTTCTGAAGGAACAATGATCAGATCCGGATCAAGGTCAATGACAGCTTCAGGATTCGGTTCGAACCAGGTGCCTAGTGAATTTACACCTTCAAGCTCACTCTTGTAGGCAGCCCCGTTGAATACTTCAGATGTAGCAATTGGCTTAATTCCAAGCGCAACGACGTCTCCCTGGAGATACAATACAACAACCCGTTTTGGATTCGCTGGAACAACTACGTCGCCCTTAACCGTTGAGACCGTGCGTGTTTCATTGTCTTTGTTCGTCTGGCTTCCTGTGTCTGACGATACTGCCATACTGCTGTTATTGGAACTGGCACCCGTTCCTTCGCCAGCTGCTGGTGTTGTTGCTGTACCTGAAGAGCAGGCTGCGAGGAGCATCGTTATGCTCAATAATGCAACCATAATCATACTGGAACTTGTTTTTCTTCTTTTCATTGGTGTAGACCCTCCGTCTATATATTGATAATGATTCTCATAATCAATATATCCCGACTTCCATCTTCGGCCAATGGACGATTCAGAGATTACCAATGGACGATCCTCTGTTCTCGCTTCTTCTCTCATCTTTCGTTGATACTGTATCGGAGAGATCCCCACATGTTTTTTGAAGATACGACTAAAATAATACACATCCGAATAACCTACTTCTGCTGCAATTTCACTCAGCGTTGCATCAGATCGCAAAAGCAGATTGCGAGCCTTAGCGATTCGGGTCTGAATTAAATAATCAATGGGACTGTGACCCGTCTGTCGTTTGAATTGCATGGATAAATGACGGGAGCTGTAGTTGAATTGTTCAGCCAGGAAATCAAGCGTGACCTGTTCCCTATAATGGTTCTGTATATAACGAAGTGTTTGTTTCACCGGGTCAGCAAGCTCTGTTTTGATCTCCTGCTCTGCCAACTGAGCCATCATTTCATGAATGAACTGGTAAAATAAACTTTTTGTATGAAGCATATCCAGACTCCCAGATTGAATCCATGCACCCTCAAGCTCATCAAGGTAACGTAACAACCCCAGCGGACTGCTCGGTGCAAATCCATATTGCAAAGAGAACGGCGCAACTTCCGGCTGTGCCAATAACCACTTTTTACGATAACTAGGAAAGGCAAGGAATGCTCTGTAATAGAGCAGAATATATTCAAAATCTTCGTTGGTTTGGATATCCAGTGAAGATCCTTTCGCCCCATGAAGCATGTAGAACCGCTCTGCCTTGTATGTTTGTCCATCCAACTGAAGCACAGCCGATCCTCGAATCGTATATATAAAACCATTTGCCGGAAGTGTGTAAGAACTCAGTTGTGCCCCTGCCTCCATAACGATTCGGCGTATATCCAGAACCTTAACAGCGGCATGATTCCAGCATTTCATCTGTTCGTCTAATTGCATCGAATACTCTCCAATCCCAACCTCACCCGGAATAAAGGCCTTACAAGGTCATCATTCTGCCACACATCCGATAAAATATGTGTAGCAGTGGTTCACTAATATACCTCTATTATAAATGATAATAATTTTCATTATCAACTGTAATTTGGAGTGGAATTGGATTTCATCTCATCCATCACTTGTTATGCTTATTTTGGTTCAGAGATCTTCGTAAACCAGGCGGCCAATTCCTCTGTTTGATCCAATGTTGCAATCGGGTCAAAGTACCATGAACGATCCGGGCTCCAGATAAACACACGATCATTTTTAACAGCATCCAGTGAACTCCAGACCGGTTTCGATTTCAACTCTTCCAGGGTCAGATTATCTGCTGTTAGAATAATGTAGTCTCCGGCAAACTCAGGAATCGCTTCCGATGAAACTTCAACCAGTTGATCCTTCATTAAAATCTCTTTTTTATCTGCAGGAGGATTCAGCCCAAGCGCGCTATAGACTGCCTGACCTCCCCGACCAAAATTATCACCAAAGGCCAACGGTGCTTTATCATAGAATTGCATGACCGACACCTCCGCCTGCGGATCAATCGCCTCATGAACGCGCTTCTTGGCATCTGCAATTCTTGCGTCATAATCGGTTAACCATGCCTCAGATTCTTTTTCTTTATTCAGGACTTCACCGAAATAGGCAATTTCTTCGTGGGTGTTTTTCAATTCGCCATAAGGTACAACCAAGGTAGGTGCAATTTTGCTAAAGGAATCAAATAAATCAGGATTACCTGTCACAATGAGATCCGGTTCAAGTTCCAACACCTTTTCGAGCGAAATGGTTTCATATTCACCAATATTTTGCACACCCTCAAGTGATTTGATAAAATAAGGATTCTTCAGGTTCATCTCCGGTGTACCCACAGGTTTGATTCCCAGGGCGATCAGACTTCCCAAATACAAGTCAACCACAATCCGTTTAGGTTCAGCCGGGATTGTAATATCTCCCTTAACCGTTGAGACTGTGCGGGGTTCCGATGTTTTGCTTTGATTCTCCGCTGTTACTGTCTTCGTAGAACTTGACGTACTATTGCTTCCGGAAGCATCCCCACTCGAATTACTGGCAACACCTGTAGAGCAAGCACTTAACAGTAATGTAAGACTTAATAGAATACTAAGTAGCATTCCCGTTCTTGTCTGTCTGTTCATATTTATTGACCCTCCATGCTTATATTGATAATGATTATCACCATCAGTATAAACATACCTTCCACTTCCACCTCTGAAAATGTCATTTCGCGCCATGCCTAATGTCAGATCAGGCCAATATAGGGGTGCTGAGGTCTTTTCTTTGAATTGCAAAGGAGAAAGACCTGTATGTTTCTTGAACATACGTCCCAAATAATATCCATCCGGATAACCGATGCCGGCTGCAATCTCATCCAACGTGGCGTCCGTTTGCAGCAACATCTCCTTTGCTTTGAACAAACGAAACTGAATCAGATAATCGATCGGACTGGTTCCGGTGGACTGCTTGAACTTGCGTGACAAACTTCTGGGGCTGGTACCAATCATTTCTGCCAAAACTTGAAGTGTAAGTGGCTGGGTGTAGGAAGACTCTACAATTTCAATGACTTTGCTGACCTGATCCAACATACTTGGATAGCGATTGGATATACGAGGAATCTGTGATGAGATCTGCTCCACAAATGCATAGAACAAACTCTTGGCCTGAAAGTGATGAATGGGGTTCTTTTGATCCCACAAAACGTGCATCTGTTTCAATTGCTCATATAAAATGGTTGGCGTATTGGGGGTAAAGCCATAGTTCATTTGGAACGGATTGATTCGCTCCATTAACCTTCCCAGATCGTTTCTCCCTCCACTAGGCAGGTTTGCTTTGTACATCAAGTAATATAGGCGCAATCCGGATTCGCCTGCTTGAATCACCAACTTACTCCCTTTTCCCCCATGGAGAACATAAAAGCGACTCACGTCATATGTTTGATTGTCAATCGTCACTCCAGCATCACCTTGAATGGTGAGTACAAAGGTACTTGTCGGGAATTTGTATTTCATCTCTTCATATGCCTCTAATTCCATGTAACGGATATCTGTTATACTCACCGCAGCATAGTTCCAAAGGATATAATAATCATTCCACATTTTACTAACCCATCTCCGTCTACATAGATTGTATCTGTACTCTACTCACTTATTGATAACCATTATCAATTATTATGATGAAGTACGCAATACAACCGACGTAAATGAATGCACACAGACAAAAAAAGCTATTCAAATCCTTCTCTTAACATCCGATATATGTAAATAGAACCATGATAAAGAGAGAAGGAGAACAGAGGATATGAATTCAATCTCATCTGCAACCAAAAGCAGTTTCACTCCCGGTAATCAAGTCTCCAGTCGGGATAAAGAAATTCAGGGACTCATGCAACAGAAGATCCGGCTTAATGAAGAAATGCAAGGTGTAAAAACCAATGACGAGTTGGATACCAAAACCAAAGCTCAACGGATTAAATCCTTAACAAGCTCCATTTCCCAGATCGACAGCCAGATTTCCCAAATTAAAGCAGAGGAATTACAAGAAAAGAACAAATTAAGACAGCCCGAAAAGGCTCAACAGCAACAGTCCAAACCAACCGACGAAACACAAGCCCCTTCACTGGATCACCTAATCAAGCATAGTCAGACTTATGATCAATTGGGTAAGCTGGTCGGTTTGCGTGATCGCATGCAGGGCTCCATTCAGACCACTGAAGGAGAGACCCGATTCGACCGACTTGTTCTGGAGATCAATCCTCCCGCAAATGATCTCGATCTAGGCAAATCAATGATGTTGGAAAATTCAGAACGCACCGTCTTTCAGGCAAAGCGACAGACCGTCCAGGACATCAACTCCCAGTTAAATAAGGTCAATCAGAAGATTGGGGAACTGGTGGAAGAGATCCATCAGCCCGCACCTAAAAAAGGAATACAACCACCTATCTCTGCAACATCTGGTGAAGAAGATCAGGAAATTAATGACGGAAAGAAAACAGGAAGCAAGGAGCACCCGTCAGATGGCGGAACCACAGATCAGGAATCAGGAAACAGTCCGCAAACTACAGCTTCTGCATCTCCTGCTACTTCATATCCATCCGTCGATATTCGAATCTGAGTACACATTGATCAAACATATTAATATGTATACATAATGAGGTTGAAGTGTTTTCGCAACACAGCACTCGACTGGCATCACATAATAGATAAACCGCTATTACAGGTGAATAACTCCTGATAAGTAGCGGTTTTTCTTGTATCTTTAACGTTAGTAGTTGTAGCTACTATGAGTATTTTTTATTTCTAGCACGGAGTACTCGCGGTATCATTTGTACAGATGATACTTCCAGCAATCGCTTTACAACCTTTTTTGATGCGTGTGGCCTCATCAATTATCTGATCTATGTTTTCATATTTTCGCTTGCTATTGGTTACAACGGCGATGGATACCGACACAAGAGGAATGGGCCGATTTAGCCCGGAACGTCCTTCCCCCAGAACATATTGATGATGCCAATCATGTTCGTTGTAAAACGTCCTTTTCATTTCCTCAAAACCTGAGATGACTTCCTCACTAATATGTTTGTAATCATGGTGATTCAGGATTGTAATAAAATCATCACCACCGATATGTCCAAGAAAAGCTTCAGGCGGAACAAATAGCTTACGAAGCAAGTTAGCTGTCGCCTGAATAAGCTGATCCCCCATTTTGAAGCCATAGCTATCATTGTAAGATTTGAACTGATCGAGATCAATGTACAGTACGCTAAAATGGTCCATCTGAAGAGCCTGAGACAGCCTTTCATCTATGATATGATTACCTGGAAGGCCAGTCAGCGGGTTCATAAAAATCGCCATTTCAGCACGTACGTCAGCAACAGCGAGTAGCAAACGTCGAATACTCACAGCTCCATAGAAACTTTCCCCTGACGTGACCAGCACAAGATCATATATTTCCCCTTCATCTCGGTCCATGGCTAGAACACTGACATCTGTAATCTGTTCCGTATAATCCACGACCAGCGCCTGCGTGTTCATCACCAGTTCTACAGGACGTCCCATATACAGATTATAGCCATACTGGGTGCCAATCTGCTGAAAGAATCGGGGCCGCATCATTAATGACACACCCTTCTCCCCCATAACAGCTATACCTTCGAGACTAGGGTTAGACTTGAAAAGATGAAAAACGATATCACATTTTGTATCAGATTGTACTACAGGAATCGGTTCAGCAATCTTGCCTATTTGCGTAAACATACTATTCTACTCCTCTGTTCGTAGCATCTAATCCGAACTTTTCAAATATATATGTAGGTCTTTGTCAATGGTCACATCGTACCACTTTCTACTTGAAAAAGCGTTAACTGAAGGTAAAAGTTTATGAAATAAAATTTTCATCATCATGATCTGAGTTATTTCGTTATGCAAAAATACCGTCAATTATTGGATATCTTCAATCCAATAAAATGACGGTATTCGTTGGCACTGTAGTTGCTCCGTGCTGCGTCATAATTGATATATTCCCACTGGTATCAAAAGCCTTTACTCCAAGAGAACAGCTCGTACCAGGATTCAGTCCTGTTAATGTATATCCACACTTGAACAATACATCTCCTTGTATTATATTCACATAATTGATTGTCTTTTCTTCATCTATCCAATCGATACGTACAGAATCCTTTTCATCTATGTAGGTATAATTTTGGTAACGCTACCATTTGGGCGAGCAATAAGACTATTATGTTTCTCTTCGTGGATCTCAGTACTTCCATGATTTCTGGAGTACCCATTAAGCTTTCTTTCCCTATAATCAAAATAGAATACTCTTTGTTATCAAACCGTTGTCCATTTGATAGATTTCCTTTTATCATGCCCCTTGTTATTCCTAAACCAGTAACTTCATTTATCCTTTGAATCGCATTCTTACCACTAGGACAGTCCAACAGACTCAGTTTTTCGGATTCCCTTAATCCAACGATCGTTACACATATAATAGACGAACGATCTCTCAGTCTCAAAGTCGTGTTATTTCAATATCCCTCCACTTCAATATTTTCTAGCGTTGTAAATTCACTTTTATCAACATTAATGTTTTCATTGGCTTTCATTCATTAGTCCAACTTCATTAAATACTGCTCTATAGTGGACAAAAAGACCGCCAATTTAAAACATCAGCGGTCTTCTCATTGTATTATTTTATTATATTGCTCACCTGTTGCCCTTTTGAAAAGGGAATTACAGGTGAGCAATGACCATTTGATATTTTGTGTTTTAGGCTAAGAGAAGAATCTGACTACAATCTCAACCTTCTTGTTGTTGTTCTTGTTGTTGTCACTGTTTCCGTTGTTCTTGTTGTTTTTACTATTGTTGTTGTCTTGATCCTTAAAACATCCTTCAATCTACTTTCCATAATCTTCCTCACAAAAAAGAATACTTTCTTGTAATATTGCATAGATTAATTTCCTCCTTGTTTACAAAAGGAGATTGCTCACCATCCCAAACTTTATTAAATTCTACCAGATGCGTTGCGAGAAAACAATTCACAGAATTAATTCTATTTAAGATTTATTAAATCTTGTACAACAAAAGCCAAAATCATGCTTAGTAGACAACTGAAATTGTGAAAATTGGAACAGCTACATTTTTCCTTATGTAAATTAATACCCAATAAATTTTTACATTACCAAATAATACTTATTATTACTATCATTGCTTATTAATGTCGCCTGCATTATACTCCTAATTATTGGTTCTAAATTAACTATATAGAATCGATAACCCATTTTGGAGATGGTGTAAATAAAAAATTTCGGAGGGAATTTAATTGTTTAAAAAGGCATCTTTAAAATCGTTTTTCCGTATTACTGCTCTAACTATGGCTTTCTTATTATTTGCTGTAACTGGTGCACAATCTTATTCGTTAGCCGCAGGTGTAGAAAAGTTGCAAAGTGATCAAGAAGTTGTAACCAGCACAGAGGATAATATTGTTCCAGAAACTATTGCTGATGAAAGCTCAAATATCACAGAGGATGCACGCACCACAGACGATGAAAGTCAAAGTCAGAGTAACGTTCCAGAAACTCCGTCTAATGAGAACTACCATAGTGTAAACATTGGCGACTTTGATATTATTGGAGAAGATGTTCCACTTGAAGAGTCGAAAGTAGCATGGGTACTCCCTTGGGTTGGTTGGGAAATCGGAAAGGTTATAGTTTGGTTGGCTGCTGGAGCCGCTGTTGGAGTAACAGTTATCGAAGGCTTTGTAGAAGCTAAAGCGTTTGTGAGTGAACTCACAAAGAGCAAACAGAAAGATAAACCTAAATATTATAGAGTTAAATACGATAAACTAAACCTTTATGTTGGGGCCCCATTGACAGATGACCAAGCTTTTTCAATCATTTCTAGCCCATATGGTGAAGTTTGGACACCAAGTTATAATGACGGTAGAATTCTCGCAGCTAAATTTGCAGGTAAAAATGGAAAAATCATCTCAGAAAATCATTCCAAGAAAAATTATAATGATACTCGCTATTTCTGGCATTTCCATGGAGAGAAGTCAAACGGAGTTCGCTCAGGACATATTTTTCAAGGTACTGAAGGTCAAATGGGACAGATACCAAAACCAAAATAATGAGCAATTAACGTAAAGCATATGATATTCTAGAAATACATATACCATCTCCAGAACTAAATGCTATATATCGAGACAACTTCAGCAATTGCATGAAGTTGTCTTCTTAACCTAATTAATTTAAGAGAAGAGGATGAAGAAGAATTGCATATTAACATACAACAACTATACGAGCGATATCTCACCCTAAATATACCAAATCCTTTTTCATTAGAGCAAATTCACGATCACCTGACCAATAAATATCACGCTGAGAAAGTGGATCTTAGCCTTTTCTCAAATTTAAGTAGTGATCCTTATGCTGACTTCGATCAAGCTATTGCTGCGTATGTGTTCAAAGACAAGCGCGGAATTATTGAACTATTAAAACTGAACAACGAAGAGGAAATTTATGAGCCTTTAGAATTTGCTTGGATCATAAATTCAACAATACAGGGATTTTCTCACATGCTATGTGTTGAGATAAGTGTACTACAAATAGAGATACCCAAGGAACAGATGGTTCTGGGAAACTTACTATTTGAAGAGTATCTGGTAGCTCTCTATTTAACTGGTCACATTTTTTTTGAAAATGATCAATTAATTGACAAAGTGATAGCACGTTATAAAGAAGGTTACCGTCTCCGGTATTTTGGGAACCAAAACGGTGACGATACTTATCTGTGCAATTAAACTATAACCACTTTTGATGCTCTTTCACATTGAAAGAGCTATTTTATTAGTAAGCATGATTTTCTAGACAAATCAGCCCGTCGCGGTGGAAGTGTCAACTGTAAAAAAAGAATGTCATTATGATCTAATGCCCCCCTTCCCTAGTCCCTCAAAAGTGTTGTCTAATATGGATTAGGCGACACTAAGGGCCTTATAATATCCATATTATATAAATAAATCTCTTGAAACACCTGATATAATTCGATTTCGCATATTTATTCATTAAAACTTAAAGTCCCAACTATATTTAGCATAACTCACATATACAAATTAAACTGCATCAGAATATTGTTTTTAACCATCTTTGTTTCTTTTATAAGACGGATGTTCCCTGACAGTACCTTCAACGTTTGCTCGTAGTAAGGTCTTACGATAAAGATTTTCGAATGAACAGTACAGCATAAAGTTATTCAACTGAAATTCAATATCATTCATAAAAATACCGCCCTTCATTGGATTTTTCCAAACCCAATAAATGACGGTATTAGTTGGTTTATATCATAGAAGTTTATCGGTTCCAAATCGAATGATCCAGATATTTACCGCCAAAATTGTTCAGACGGTAAATATGCCAAAACCCGCACCACGTCTACTTTCAGCTTACCTTATGCTCAATTCTCAGCTTGTCAGCGACCATCGCGATGAACTCGCTATTTGTTGGTTTCGACTTGCTGATGTTGATTGTATAACCAAACAAGTGGCTGATGCTGTCGATGTTACCGCGAGTCCATGCCACTTCAATGGCATGACGGATGGCACGTTCGACGCGGGACGGCGTTGTTTTGAATTTTTCGGCAATCGCCGGATACAGTGTTTTGGTGATGGCTCCCAAAATTTCGATATTGTTATACACCATCGTAATGGCTTCGCGCAAATACTGATATCCTTTAATATGCGCAGGTACACCGATTTCATGTATGATGGACGTAATGCTTGCATCCAGATTTTTGTGTTTGCCCATTGGCACAACATTGGATTTCATGAACATGGATGATCCGCTGCTCGTGGACATCGCGGTCTGTGTTCCAACCAGTTGACGCACACGATTCGCAAGCACTTCCATGTCAAACGGCTTGAGAATATAATAAGAAGCTCCGAGTTGCACGGCACGCTGTGTGATATTCTCTTGTCCGAATGCCGTAAGCATAATGACTTTGGGCTGTGGAGACAGGTTCAGGTTGCGCAAGCGCTCAAGCACACCCAGACCGTCCAGATGAGGCATGATAATATCCAGAATCAATACATCCGGCACATCCCGAGTTTGCTCCAGCAATTGCAGTACTTCTTCTCCATTGTATGCAATACCGGTTACTTCCATATCTTCCTGCTCAGATATATATTCGGCAAGCAAATTCGTAAATTCACGATTATCATCGGCCAGCAATACCTCAATTTTTTGCAAAACGGTATCCTCCTTTAAATTAAACATCGTTTCGTACATTTCCTTACAGGTTAAATTTTCGACACAGCAAGTTAAATTCCTCCTGTCGAAAATTATTTTTCTTTATTTTTTTTTCTTGATCCTATATAATAAATAATTTATTTCATTATCCGATATATTATGTTTGCTTTCGACAAAAAAGAACCTCAGGGCTGGTTAGCCAGCCTTGAGGTTCTTATCGTTTTCCTTTTTCATCATCACACCAGCATCTTGTAACATCCATTCAATGAAGCAACCGTAACCCGATTTCGGATCATTCACGAATACATGAGTAACTGCACCGATCAACTTACCATTCTGTACAATGGGGCTGCCACTCATCCCTTGAACGATACCTCCGGTCTTATCCAGCAGTTTCGGGTCCGTGATTCGAAGTACCAGACCTTTTGTTGCTGGTTCGGTTTGATCTGCCACATGAACAATGTCAATGGAGAAGCGTTCAACTTGTTGACCGTCAACCACGGTAAGTATTTCGGCCGGTCCTTCTTTGACTTCATGAGAAAAAGCGACAGGAATACCTTTCGAATACAGACTGTGCTCAGGATTTCCGGACATTTTACCAAAGATGCCAAAAGCCGTATTACGTTCAATATTGCCCAAAATTTTGCTTTCCTTGAGGAAATGAGCACGTTTTTCACCCGGATCACCGGTCTCACTTTTAGAAATGGACGTCACATTGGACTGAACGATCTGACCACTACCCACAACAATAGATGTTTGTGTGTTCATATCTGTAATAACATGGCCCAGTGCGCCGTAAACGCCCTGATCTGGAGCATAGAAGGTAAGTGTGCCAACACCGGCTGCGGAATCACGAATGTACAATCCAAGCCTCCACGCTTGATCCTCGGAGTCATACGCGGGAGTTAATCGTGTCTTCACCGTTTCCTTACCACGTTTTAACACAACATCAATACCTTTTTTACTTTTACCTGCAAGTTCAACGGCTTCAGAGACACCTGCCACGCCATCAAGGCGTTTACCATCCATATGCGTAATCAGATCTCCAAGCTTAATGCCTGCCGTTTCTCCTGGCGATACACGCTCATCCTGCCCGGAACGGACCAGATGATGACCTACCACCAGAATGCCTGCCGATTTAACTTTGACGCCAATCGTTTGACCCCCGGGTACAACACGCAAATCCGGTATCACATTCACATGGACTGTTTTTACCGGAATTTTACCCCACAACTTCAACGTTAATTTGGCATGTCCCGTCTGTTGAGGGTGAAGATGCAAAGGTTGTTGCCTGGTAACATGCATCGCTGCCTGATCATCCAAACCAACGATATCTGGACGATCTACAACGGCGCTTGAAGCAGCAGGTACTGCGAGCCGGACATCGGCTTGCCTGCCAGCAAACACCTGCAATTCATCCGGCAGTGAAGCATAACTTTGCACAGGCTGAATGGCCTGGCTAATCACACAAAGAAAGAAGGCAAATAAAAGACCTAGCAATTTCTTCCTGAGGGGGGAATTCAATGGCTGTCACACTCCCTTTGCTTCTTTCGCTTGACGAAAGGTGGTCGCCAATTGCGTACCTTTAAGATAACCTCGCCCCCAGGCTTTTATTACTGTCAATCATTACGCCAGCCGTCCGTTTCACCCTTTTTTGGCTTCCGCCAAATTCAGCATTTCCTGTGCGTGATGCAGCGTTTTTTCTGTAATTTCCACGCCACCCAGCATACGTGCCAATTCCTTCACTCTGCCTTCGTCTGACAGCGATTCCACCTGCGTCATCGTCCGTCCATCGTAGACATGTTTCTCAATGAGATACTGATGATCTGCCATACAAGCCACTTGTGGTAAGTGAGTTATTGAGAAAACCTGACAAGTCGAAGACAAGCGGAACAATTTTTCCGCAATGGATTGAGCTGCTCTACCGCTAACACCAGTATCAACTTCATCAAAAATCAACACAGGTATCCGGTCATGTCGCGCAAAGATACTCTTCATCGCCAGCATCATTCTCGACAACTCACCACCTGAAGCAATCTTGCCAAGTGGTCGTAATGGCTCTCCCGGGTTCGGTGAGATCAGGAATTCCGCATTGTCCGCACCCTGACGATTCAGACGAATACGGCGTCCATTCCATTCAATGCCCTTCGGATCTTCGAATGGAGTAATCTGAACACGCAGTGTAGTCCGTTCCATTTGCAGATCCTTGAGTTCACTTTCCACCTGTGCAGCAAGTTCCTCTGCGCATTGTTTGCGAACCTTGCTGAGTTCTTCTGCAGACTCCATCACAAGGTTCAGCATTTTGTCACGTTCAGCTCGCAATTTCTCCAGCCGTTCGTCCTTGTTCTCCAGTTGGTCGGTTTCATGGCTAATCTGATCATAATAACTCAGAATAAGTTCAACACTGTCCCCGTATTTCCGTCTGAGGCCAGAAATCAGATTCAGCCTTTGCTCCACTTCTTCCAACCTTGCCGGATTAAATTCAATCTTCTCCCGGTAATCCCTTAGCTGGAATGTCGCATCTTCCAATTGATAAAATGCGGATTGCAGCTGCTCTACAATTGGTTGCAGTCCTTTGCTATCATATCCAGAAATGTCTTCAATTCTTGAAAGAGCAATGCTCACAGCTTCAAGACCGCGTTGACCACTGAGCAGATCATATGCACCAGCAACACTGTCCATCATTTTCTCACTATGGGATAGTTTGACCCGTTCTTCCCCGAGTAATTCATCCTCGCCTCGTGTAAGGCTTGCCGCTGCGATCTCCTCAAGCTGAAAGCGATACATGTCCAAGAGTTGATATGCCCGCTGACTGGACTCCTGAAGCGCACGCAGTTCTTTTTCCGCCGTGATAAACTTGCTGTAGCGCTCCTGGTACTTCACTTTGACAGGTCCGATGACTTCCGAGCCATAGGTATCGAGAAGCCCCAGATGGCTCTCTGCACGCAGCAAACTCTGATGTTCATGTTGTCCATGGATATTGATCAGCTTCTCGCCTACTTCCCGCAGCATGGTCAGATTGACCAATTGCCCATTAATGCGGGACGTACTCTTCCCTTGAGTATTCAACTCACGCCGAATAACCAAATGCTCTTCAGGCTCACAATGGATACCGAGCTTCTCTAACGTCAGCCAGACAGGATGACTCTGCTCCATCTCGAAAAGGGCTTCCATCTCTGCCTTCTCACATCCGTACCGGATCAGATCAGCTGAACTTCGTCCACCGGCAATTAAGCCAAGAGCATCTATAATAATCGACTTCCCTGCACCCGTTTCCCCTGAAAGTACATGGAATCCCGGATGGAATACAACGTCCACTTCTTCCACCACAGCCAGATTTCGAATCGATAACGTAACTAACATCTGCAAAAACACCTCCGGATGACTAACTCAGAAATTATGTTTTTGAACCATTGCTTTAAGCAATATAACCCATGATGCGTTCAATAACGGTCACGCTGTTACCTTCAGTCCGGCAGATAATCAGAATGGTATCATCTCCACAGATCGTGCCCATGACTTCATTCCACTCAATATTATCAAGCAAAGCTGCAATGGAGTTGGCTGTTCCCGGCAAACATTTCATCACAACCAGATTGTTTGTGTGATCAATGTGCAGGAAGTTGTCAACGAGTGCACGCTTCAACTTTTGAATCGGATTGTATCGTTGATCTGTTGGCAAAGAGTACTTGTATCTTCCGTCATCCATCGGAATCTTGATTAACAGAAGTTCCTTGATATCTCGGGATACCGTCGCCTGAGTCACCTGAAAACCTGATTTGCGTAGTGCTTCAACCAGATCATCCTGGGTCTCAATTTCATTTTGACTAATGATTTCACGAATCTTGATGTGCCTTTGTCCTTTCATACATGCCTCCAGTTAAATGTATTGCAATAAAGCAGCAATTGTAGTTCGCCGCAGACTTTGCCCTGCAATGTTCATCTTTTTATATTAGTCCAGATCATCCCCATCATACACATCTTCCTGATAGTCCATGAGCCTGATTAACTTAATATCGGAATCCTCCACGTCAACATACAGCAATCCTTCACAGCCAGGATATAACAACAGATAATTGAGGAAGCGATCTCTTAGCGCAGGGCCGGTCATTTCAATTGGCTGTCTGCGACGAGACGTTTTCACCAAGTATCTCAGATCCTCACGTTCTGCAACATAATCAATGAATAACCTGCTGTAATAAACGGATTCATTGGCCTCAAAAGCCAGAGGGACTTTCATTTTGCCACCGATGACTTCGTAACCCTGTGCTTCAAGCAAATCCAAGGCCGGGGAATCCTGAATCTTCACGTTCAGTTGCATTCCAGACAAGCTTACCGGCATCGGTCGGTTCACCCAATTACGCAAGCCAAAGAACAGCCACAAGATCAAACAGACAGCAAGTACACCTATAAAGATTGTGTCATATTGACCATCCATTATCGCTCACCTCGAAGACATATTCGAGGTTCAGTAACGATTTCCCTTTACATCAATCACCTTTCCAGCGAAAAGAAACCCATCTTATGATGAGTTTCCCGTAAATGTATGAGCTGCTTCCTTCGCAACTTGCTCCGCAAGTGCGTCAAGTGAAGCTGGATCGATCTCTGGTTGTGTGGCCTCTGGTGCTTCCAGACGCCAATGTGCGAGAAATTCTATATTACCTTCTCCACCGGTTATCGGTGAAAAAGTCAAACTCTGCAGATGCAAACCAAGTTGACTGGCAAAATGAAGCATCGTCTGCAATACATCCTTGTGTACCTTCGTATCACGTACCACACCGGACTTGCCTACTTTTTCACGCCCTGCCTCAAATTGAGGTTTAATCAATGCAACGATATCTGCAGGTTGTTTCAAAAGAGCCAGAAGTGGCGGCAATATGATTCGCAGTGAAATGAACGACACATCAATGCTCGCAAAGTTCGGGACGGGTCCCGTCAGATCTTCAGGAGTCACATAGCGGAAATTGGTTCGTTCCATAACAGTAACCCGCTCATCATTACGCAAAGACCAGTCGAGCTGATTATACCCCACATCAATAGCGTAGACGTGAGACGCGCCATGCTGAAGTGCACAATCCGTAAATCCACCGGTGGATGAACCAATGTCGAGCATGACAAGTCCATTCATATCAAGGCCGAAATGACGGATCGCTTTTTCGAGCTTCAATCCGCCTCTTCCGACGTAGGGATGTACCGAGCCTTTAACTTTCAGCTCGGCTTCCCTTGGAATTTTCATGCCCGCCTTTTCGATTGGCTCATTATTGGCATATACCAGTCCAGCCATGATTGCAGCTTTTGCCTTCTCACGACTTTCATAATAGCCCTGCTCAACCAGCAGAACATCAATTCGTTCTTTCGGGAGTGACATGTCTGTCTCCTATCATGTAAATTTACGAAGGAAAACGTGTTTTGGGTATGCCGTAAGATGATTGAACAGCCATCTTGCGCAGTTCAGCACATACATTTTCAACGGTAAGACCCACTTCCTCACGTTGTTCCTTAATACTGCCATGCTCGATGAAGCGATCCGGAATCCCCATCAATTGTACATGAACATCATGTAGTCCCTGTTCTGCATAAAACTCCAGCACTGCACTACCCATGCTGCCTGCTTGGGATGTTTCTTCAAGTACAATCAATTTGGTGCCTCGAACAGCTAAATCACGCAACATTTGCTCGTCAAGAGGTTTGAGGAAGCGAGCGTTGATTACGCCTGCTGTGATCCCTTCCCGCTTCACCATCTCTGCTGCTTCTTCTGCAAGCTGCACCATCGACCCTGAAGCGATGACAGCATATCCCTCTGATGGACGCAGTTGCTCCCATGATCCGATTGGAATCGGAACAAGTACATCATCCAAAGGCACACCGACCACATTGTTTCGTGGATAACGGTAAGCAATTGGACCTTCATTATAATCAAGCGCCGTTTTCATCATGTGGCGCAATTCATTTTCGTCTTTTGGCATCATCAAGACGATATTTGGAATATGGCGCATAAATGCCACATCGTATACCCCTTGATGTGTTTCCCCATCCGGACCAACAAACCCGGCACGGTCAATAGCAAACATCACGTTAGCGTTATGACGGCAAATATCATGTACAATCTGATCATATGCACGTTGCATAAACGTAGAATACACGGCAAAGACCGGCTTCAAGCCTTCCATAGCCAGTGCAGCACACATGGTTGCCGCATGCTGTTCTGCGATCCCTACGTCAATCATGCGGTCAGGAAATTCCTTACTAAAAGGAATGAGACCTGATCCTGTAGGCATTGCTGGCGTTACAGCTACGATCCGCTTATCCTGCTTCGCAAGATCAATTAACGTTTGGCCAAACACTTCCGTGTACATCGGTTTTCCAACTGCCTTCAGCACTTGCCCAGATTCAATTTTGTACGGTGAAATCCCGTGCCACTTGTGCGAATCGGCTTCTGCTGGCTGATAACCTTTACCTTTGGTCGTGAGCACGTGAACGAGCACAGGGCCATCAACGTTATCTGCCTGTTTGAAGGTTTCAATCAATTTGGGAATATCGTGCCCATCAATCGGTCCCAAATACGTGAAGCCCAGTTCTTCGAAAAGAACACCTGGTACCATCATATATTTGACACTGTCTTTGATCCAGCTTGCCGATTTGGCCAATCGATCTCCGATAGCTGGAATTTTTTTAAGCATCCCTTCGACATCATCTTTTGCTTTCAGATAATGACGATCCGAACGAATCTTGCTCAAATATTTATGCATGGCCCCAACGTTTGGAGCAATGGACATTTCATTATCATTCAGAATAACCATCAGTTTTCTCTGCTCATGACCGATATGATTCAGAGCCTCAAAAGCCATACCACCTGTAAGCGCTCCATCACCAATCATCGCGATAACTTGGTTGTCCTCACCCTTCAGATCACGTGCAAGGGCCATCCCCATCGCAGCGGACAACGAAGTACTGCTGTGTCCAGCTTCCCATACATCATGTTCGCTTTCGTTGCGTTTGACAAACCCGCACAGGCCGTTATGTTGACGCAATGTATCAAAGCGATCCATACGCCCTGTCAGGACTTTATGCACATAAGCCTGATGCCCTACATCAAAAATCATTTTGTCTGCTGGACTGTTATAGCAGTAATGCAGGGCTACCGTGAGCTCAACCACGCCTAAGTTGGGTGCGAGATGCCCACCTGTAACAGACAGTTTCTCAATCAGAAACTGCCGGATCTCTGCCGACAAAAGGGCAAGATCATCCTGAGACATCGACTTTAGATCACTGGGTTGTTTAATTTGTGGAAGCAGCACGAGAATCTCCCCGCTTTCCTAGATTGTTTAGTTATTGTTGTAAATCGATATATACATTATGAATCAAATGACATTAAATCATTATAACATAAAAGAACAAGAATCATAATTTACTGCACTATACTCCCGATAACGAGCATTCTCGCCAGCAAGTTATTTAAAATTCTTCTCCATATGTATTCCCGCATCCACTCGGGACAGACTTTTTCCATCTACTCGGAAAAAGGACATTACATTCATTACACGGTTATACAGGTTTTGAAACAGCGCATTTAATCAGAATCTAATGGTCTCGACTCATCAGGTAATCTGCAATTTCCAGCAATCTGGATGCATCAGGTAACTCAGCTCTTTCAAGTGCGTCTTTTGCAGATTGGGTAAGAGATTTCACCTCAGCTACAGAAGCCTCCATGCCAATAAAATAAGGATATGTTACCTTCTGCTGATTCACATCGCTCTGTGTTTTCTTGCCCATCTTCTGCTCGTCACCCGTCAAGTCGAGAATGTCATCCTGAATTTGGAACGCCAGCCCCAGATCACGGCCAAATACACGCAAGGCTTCCAATTGTCCTTCCGTTGCTCCACCGATTCGTGCTCCAGCAATGAGGGAGAAAACAATCAGGTCACCTGTTTTGTGCAAATGAATATATTGAAGCTGTGCAAGATCAGTCATGCCTTGCTCGCCTTCCATATCCGCAACTTGGCCACCGACCATACCTCTTGCTCCAGCGAGTTCGGACATGTCCTCTACGATGGACAGCAACGCATCTGCCGCCACACCGCTACGGCGTCCAGCTTGAACAATGCTATAAAAAGCATGGGTTAACAGCGCATCGCCTGCCAATATGGCTGTTGCCTCACCATATACCTTATGATTCGTTAATTTTCCCCTGCGGTAATCATCATTATCCATAGCAGGCAGGTCGTCGTGGATCAGTGAATACGTATGAACCATCTCCACGGCGCAGGCTACCGGCATTGCAGCTGTACGCTGTGCACCGAAGGCTTCCGCCGCAGCAACGACCAGAAGAGGACGAAGGCGTTTGCCTCCGGCCATGAGTGAGTACTGCATCGCATCCGTCAACGATTGGGGTACATCCCAGTGATCGGGAAGCGTGTGTTTCAACGCTTCTGTCACCCCAGCTGTGACCTCTTCGAGGTATGCTTGAAACGAAGGACGATTACTCATGGACTTCACCGCTCTCATCGTCAGCAGTTCCGAAAGGCTTCTTGCGAAGCTCTCCATCTTCTTCTACGATCATTTCGATCTTGCGTTCCACTTGTTCCAGCTTCAGACCGCAAAGTTGCGAAAGTTTCATCCCGCGTTGAAACAGATCGATGGCCTGTTCCAACGGAACATCACCATGTTCCAGCTGACCTACGATGTCTTCCAATGCCGCCATTGCCTCTTCAAAATTCAATTCCGGTTCATTCGCCATGGGTATTGTCGTCCTCCTTCATTCCCCAAACCTGACAGTCCAGCTGTCCGTCTGTTAATTTAATCTTAATTGAATCTCCAGGCTGTACATCCTTTGTGGACTTGATTAATCGCTGTTCCTGCTCGTCATAGACAAGACTGTATCCACGTGACATGACTTTAAGCGGGCTGAGCGCATCCAGATGCCGCACAGATGATTTCCACTGTTGTTGCTTTGATCTGGTTATAGACCTGATCGCAAGTTCCAGTTGTCTGCGTGCTGCCGCATTCTCACGGCGTGCTGCATTAACCTGCTCACGAGGATTGAATCGTTGCAGTGCTGCCCGCAGACGCTCCTGCTTCTCTCCTGTCCATTTCATACGCGTATCCACTGTTCTCAAAAGCCGTTGGTGCATCATATCCAGTCGTTCGGTGTGTTGCATCAAGGTGCGTCTTGGATGAACAAGCACTGGCGAACGCTGTAATCTTGCGAGCCGTTCACGATTATGTACAGCACGTTGACGTAAGCTGTGCTGTAACTGGCGCTGACGTTGTCCGATCTGCTCAAGCAACTCGGCTCGATTAGGTACAGCTAACTCAGCAGCTGCTGTAGGTGTAGCCGCACGCAAATCGGCTGCAAAATCAGCAATAGTGAAGTCCGTTTCGTGCCCCACCGCAGAAATGACAGGAATATCCGAAGCGACTATTGCTCTTGCCACAATCTCCTCATTAAAGGCCCACAACTCCTCCAGTGAACCGCCTCCGCGTCCAACGATAAGTACATCGGCTTCTCCCATCCGGTTTAGGTTTCCAATCGCTTTGACGATGGAAGGTGCTGCACCCTTGCCTTGAACCAGAACAGGATACAAAACAACTTTGGCAGAAGGGTATCTGCGTTGGAGTGTGATCATGATGTCTCGCACCGCCGCTCCCGTCGGTGAAGTTACAACCCCGATGGTCTGTGGATAACGAGGAATCTGTCTTTTCCGCGAAGGTGAGAATAACCCTTCATCCTCGAGCTTTTTCTTCAGCTGTTCGTATGCCAGATACAGGCTTCCAATTCCGTCCGGTTGCATATGGGTAGCGTAGAATTGATACTGCCCATCCCGTTCATACACCGAGACATTACCACGGGCAATAACCCTTGCACCCTCCTTCGGTACAAAGGGTAATCGCTGGTTATGGGAAGCAAACATAATCGACTTGATCCGGCTGTCCTTGTCCTTCAATGTAAAATACATATGACCGCTGGAGTGATGTGTGAAATTCGAAATCTCCCCGCGTAGCCAGACGTCCGACAGGACCTGATCCGATTCCAGTTTCATTCGGATGTATCGGTTCAGGTCTTTGATGGAGTAGATCTTTTGATCTGCCACAGACAAAACCCTAGGCCAATCCGTGAGCGCGCTTGGCAGCGATCAATGTATTTTGCATCAGCATTGTGATTGTCATCGGACCAACACCACCAGGAACGGGTGTAATTGGACCAGAAACTTCTTTTACACTCTCGAAATCAACGTCTCCTGCCAGTTTGCCATTCTCCAAACGGTTCATGCCGACATCAATAACAACAGCACCCGGTTTCACAAAATCAGCATCCACAAAATTAGCACGGCCGATGGCTACAACTAGAATGTCCGCCTGACGTGTAATTTCTTTCATGTTGGCTGTGCGGGAATGACACATCGTTACCGTTGCATTCTCACGTTGCAGTAACAGCGATACCGGTTTGCCAACGATGTTACTTCTTCCGATGACTACCGCATGTTTACCGGACATTTCCAGTCCAGTGCGCTTGATCAGTTCAATTACACCAGCCGGGGTACATGGAAGCAGACTATCGTCTCCAATAACAAGATTACCAACATTGACTGGATGGAATCCGTCTACGTCTTTATCCACGGCAATTGCATCAATGACCGCTTTCTCTTCGATATGTTTTGGCAGTGGCAGTTGAACCAAAATTCCGTTAATGGATTGTTGATTGTTCAGCTTGTCCACCAGCGCAAGCAGATCTTCTTGGGACGTATCTGCATCCAAGCGATGCACTTCGGAGTAGAAACCGAGGTCGTGACATGCTTTTTCTTTATTACGCACATAGACTTGGGATGCCGGATCTTCCCCGACGAGCACAACAGCCAGACCAGGTACTACCCCCTGTTCGCTAAGCTGTTTTACTTCTGTTGTCATGCTTGCGCGGATCTCTTGGGATACTTCTTTACCGTTAATAATAGATGCTGTCATTGTACTCTCTCTCCCTTATGTGAATATAAATTTAGAGGTTGTTCAAAAAGCCCGCTTTTGATTACAAAGGATACTGAAAACCGGTCTTTTTGAACACACACTATAATTAATCATAACTTAAGATAATTTTGCTTTAATGGCATCAACTTCCTGAATCATGCGTCCAAGTACGCCATTGACGAACTTACCGGATTCTTCTGTACCAAAATATTTGGACAGTTCGATTGCTTCGTTGACAGACACTTTTGCCGGAATATCATCACGGAACACCATTTCATACGTTGACAGTCGTAAAATCTGGCGATCTACACGTGACAGACGGCTGATCTGCCAACCTTTCAAATAATCCACCAGCAGCCCGTCAATCGCTTCTTTATTATTCCATGCTCCTTGTACAATCTCAGTAACATAGGTACGCATTACATCTGCATCGCGGATAACCACTTCGGTTTCATTATCTTCAGCGGCTTCATTGATCAACATGTTTACAGCTTCTGCTGCGCCTACCTCATTCATTTCCATCTGATACAGACTTTGTACTGCAATTTCCCTTGCCAAACGTCTTTTCATGTCCTGCCTCCTGCAGCGCTCCGTCTGGAGCGTCATCATGCTTATTTTATAATCCATGCAACCATCTCATCAAATCCTTTAATAGATTGATCGATGGCTTCCACGGTATTGTTATTGTTATCCCTTTTCACAAAAAAACCTGCAATACGTTTCCTCCAAAAAACGGGCAACCTAAACTACAGCTCTATTTTCGGAAGAAACATATTGCAGGGTTCAGGTAGGTCACTTAAACGGACGCCAGCGATCGCCAAGCCATTGCCCCCACTCCCTCCAGGGAATGGACGAACCCAGCTTCGAATCGCTTCGTCTGCCTAACGTATAACCGATGAACACCAAGAGTGCAAAGAACAACATATCCCAAAAACCGATCCATACATAAAGAAATCCAAAAAAGATGCCGCCGATAATTCCGGTAATTCGGCCTCTGTGACTATCCCAAATCTCTTTCCACAGCATCAGTGAAACTCACCTCATTCCACTCGACTCTTGTAGTTAGGCGACTGGGTTACATTAGCGATATACACCGTGACAAAAGAAACCGGGATGCCCGTAATCTCTTGTACATGATCATGTATCGCCTTTTGCAGATCAGAAGTCAGCGCAGGAATAGGTGTCTCACCATCCACTACTGCACGGATCATAATCTCCAGTCCTGACTCAACCACACGTATGCGTGCCTTGACATCACGTACTCCCCGGAAACGGGAAGTTGCCTTCAAACAGAGATTCTCAATCGTCTCCATCGAAATCTGTACATCACCAAACTCAGTACGTTGATCTACAGACGGCAACGATGCACGCTCACGGCGAACCGAGATGTAGAAAAATCGCAAACTCAGGATAAACAAAATCGCTGCTGCAATAACCGACGCAACAATAACGTTTTGTTCCTGCTGGTAATTCAATTCGTAAGGCAGCACACCGCTAATCAGAAGAATGACGGCTGCCGATATTGCTCCAACGCTTATGCTGTATATAAACAACAGAAGCCGATCCAGTATTTTAGCCACGAACTGCACAGCCTCCCTTGCTCACTAACATTACTTAACCTGTTCACTAGCAAAAAATCAGATCCTCATCTAGCTTTCGCTATAATGAAGACCTGTCCAAGACGGGATAACCCCCGGCAGATGATGCCGGGGGAATCTGTCTTCTTTTATTTTACGCGCTGACTGTTCAGGTCGATCTCTTCCACTTTCTCGGTGCTCTTGAACTGAACGTCATGAATGTGCACATTCACTTCATTCACATTCAATCCTGTCATGTTCTCTATGGAACGTTTCACGTTCTGTTGAATCTCCGTAGCTACTTGTGGCAGACGGTATCCATACTCGATAATTACAGAAACATCAACTGCAGCTTCTCGTTGGCCCACTTCAACTTTAACGCCTTTGGAAAGGTTTTTGCGACCAAGCAATTCAGCAAATCCGCCAGCGAATCCGCCACTCATGCCTGCAACACCTTTCACTTCAAGGGTTGCCAATCCAGCAATCACTTCAATAACTTCAGGTGCGATCTGGATTTCACCGATATCCGTTCGTTCAAATTCAGTCGGTAGTGTACTCATAACTGTTCAACACACCTTTCGCGAGATAAGTTTGCGGCCATCCGTCAGGGCGCTGGACTCGGTTAATCAACCTTCAGAACCCTTCCGGTCCGGCTTTACCGGAACTCCTGCAAACATCCGCAAGGTGCGGGCTTATCCTTTGCAGGAGACATGCGCTCTTATTATTACATACTATATCATTTGGGCTACATTATGACAAACAAGCCCAATATACCTTTTAAATCTCGTTTTCCTCAAGAAATTTGATATCAAAGTCACCACGAATGAACGTTGGGTGCTCCAGCAATTTCTGATGGAAAGGAATAGTTGTAGATATGCCTTCAATCGCAAATTCCCCAAGCGCACGCTTCATCTTGGCAATCGCCTCTTCACGATTCGCTCCCCACACAATCAATTTTGCGATCATGGAGTCATAGAAAGGTGAAATGGTATAACCCGGATAAGCAGCACTATCTACACGAACGCCAGGTCCTCCCGGTGCAAGGTAGAATCCGATTTTGCCTGGTGATGGCATAAAGTTACGGTCCGGATCTTCTGCATTGATACGACATTCAATGGACCAGCCATTGATAACCACGTCTTCCTGACGGAATGAAAGTGGGTTGCCTTCAGCTACCGAGATCATCTCACGAATCAGATCCACGCCAGTAACCATCTCAGTAACCGGGTGCTCTACCTGAATACGCGTATTCATTTCCATGAAATAGAACTCGCCATTCGGGCTGAGCAGGAATTCCAATGTACCCGCTCCCGAGTAATCCACAGCAAGGGCAGCCCGTACCGCAGCTTCACCCATCAGTGTACGCACATCTTCGGAGAGAATCGGACACGGAGCTTCCTCTACCAATTTCTGGCGACGACGCTGAACCGAGCAATCACGCTCTCCCAAATGTGCTGCATTTCCGTGTTTATCAGCAATGATCTGAATTTCCACGTGTTTCATACCTGTCAGGAATTTCTCCAGATATACACCTGCATTGCCAAATGCCTTTTGTGCTTCCTGCTGAGCAGCAGTAATCTGCTTAATCAGCGTTTCTTCATCTTCGGCAATACGAATTCCCTTACCTCCGCCACCAGCAGTAGCTTTGATAATAATAGGATATCCGATATCTCTAGCAATCATGATGGCTTCATCCATATTTTCAACAAGGCCGTCTGATCCAGGAATAACAGGTACTCCTGCATCTTTCATCGTCTGTTTGGCAACAGCCTTGTCACCCATTTTGGTGATGGCTTCAGGAGAAGGTCCAATAAACGTAATATTGCAAGACTCACAAATTTCCGCAAAATCAGCATTCTCCGCCAAAAAACCGTAACCAGGGTGGATTGCATCACATTCCGTCAGTGTGGCTACACTCATCAGGTTTGTGAAGTTGAGGTAACTGTCCTTAGACAGTGTCGGTCCGATACAATAAGCCTCATCTGCAAGACGAACATGCAGAGAATCCTTGTCCGCTTCCGAATAGACGGCTACCGTTGAGATGCCGATTTCACGGCAGGCACGAATAATACGTACCGCAATCTCTCCACGGTTCGCAATCAGTATTTTTTGAAATTTCATTTCGTTTTGTCCTCCTTCGAAGCTCATGCGGTTAGCTGTTTACCAGCTATAACGGTTATTCCGGTTTCACCAGGAAAAGGGGCTGCCCATACTCGACCAGCTGTCCGTTCTCAACCAGCACTTCAACGATTTCTCCCTTGATGTCCGCATCAAGCTCGTTCATCAGCTTCATAGCTTCGATGATACATACCGTTGTTTTCTCAACAACTTTATCACCAGCGCTCACAAAAGGACCCGCTTCCGGCGAGGAAGCTCTGTAAAAAGTACCTACCATCGGAGATACAATTTTATGTAAATGACTTGTAGTATCGACCTGCGGTGCAGCTTCACTTACCACTGCGGCCGGCTGCACTTGCGGAGCAGCAATCATTTGCGGTTGCACAGCAGCTGCTTGAACATACTCCGTTTTGCCCGGTTTGCGGATCGATAACCGTGATCCTTCATTTTCAATTTCCAACTCTTGAACGGAACTTTCATCTACCAGTTTAATCAGTTCTTTGATTTCACTCAATTTAAACATTTCCATTATTCACTCCTTCGGCATCATGCCAGTCTCACTAGGACGGTCATATGGCTTTATGTATTATATCATAATCATTAAAAATGGAAAGAGCCCGAGAGTACAACCAGCTCCCGGGACTGCATTTCCATGATTTGGATTACTGTTCTGTGACGTATTGCACGCTGATTTTGTTCTGTGAAACCGCCAATTCTTTCATGACCAGATCGACAATGGATACCGCCTGTTTTACATCCAGTTTGTCACTGAGGACCACAACTTTATACTTGTCGGCATCTTCTTGAACGATCGCATTAGCGTACTGTTGAGAGAGCGTCTCTTCAATGCCAGTGATTTTGGCTTCTTTTTCTTCCAGTGTACGGAGTTGCTCCGTTGCTTTGGCATTCTCCTCTGGTGTTTTGCTCAGATCACCTGCCACGGTCATCAGTTCCTCATACTTGCGATTGTTGCTTTCTTCACGCTGCCACTGGTAGTTCTGGAACTGGCTGCTCGCAGATGCTGTCGTATTCTGCTCTTCCATTTCCTTGAGGACTTCCTCATCTGTCTTGGTTGCAGTGCCGCCTGCCTGACCGTCTGTCTCCGGTGTAGTTGTTGCCCCTTTGTCGGTCTCTTTGTTGGTTTCTTTGCCTGCCTCACCCTTATTTTCGCCTGGTTCGACAGCAGGTGTTTTCTCTGTATTTCCAGCTTCTTTACCTTCCGTAGCCGCCGGTTCTTCCACAGCGCCAGCCGCACTTGGATCACTTTCAACTTCGCCGCTATTCACCACTTCATTCACAACCAAACCTTCTGTAGGATCAAGAATGCCTGCCGTCTCCTTTGCTTCCCCTTGCTTGATTCCATCCACTTGCTGACTGTCAGCCACCGGCGCGTTGATTGGACCGGAATCCTCAGTGAACAGATAATACGCGGACAAAATGACCATCAGACTCAGCATGGAAACGAGCCATACCGTTTGACGTTTGTTATTCATTAGAACTTCCTCCTCAAATTGGCTTCAATCTTATGAGAATTGAATCTTGTGATTCAACACATCAGATTAGTCTTGTTTGCGCGGTACAACCGAGATCCGGTAGGCTGCCACATTCAGTCCTTTTTCCACAGCATCGGTTATCAGGTCCTTCACAACCTTGTTCTCTGCACCCCTCGCAACCACAAGCACCCCACGGATCTGCGGTTTGAGCTTTTTGGTCACTATAGGTGTCTGATCCCCTGATATTTCGTACGTAATAATCTCGCCATCACGGGTATATTGCGTCATATGTCGCTTGCCCCCGCTAGCATCGGTTTCTTCGGTAAGTTGCTGAGAATCCTTCACGTTCCGCTGAACGACCAATTCTTCTGTGGAATCCACGGTAACCATCACATCAACCGTTCCCACACCAACAATGTTTTCCAGCACACCTTTGATTTTGTCTTCAAATGCAATTTCGATCGCCTGAAAAGGATTCTGTTCTGACGGATCACTCTGTATGGATGCCATGGATGTTGCCGGGTCCGGTGGTTCCCGACCGATATTTTCGGAATCAATTTTTTTGACATTGACGAAGGAATTGAACAGCATGATTCCCACCCCGATCAAACCGAGGATAATCAGCCAGCGGAAGGTTTGACTCCGCCTTGCCCCACCCTCTCCGCCACCCATCCAGGTTTCCATCTTTTTGAACCATTGTTTCATCGGACACCCTCCTTCTCAGAGCACTTCACCACTTTTGGGTTCTCTCACTTGAACGTTGCTCGCATCAACATCCCACTTTTCAGTCAACAATGTAATAATCTGCACCGCATGTTCGGACCTTGTGGATGTCTCACCTTGCTGCTTCGTCTCATCTGCCTGATCACGTATAACAGGCTGGGAAGAGGCTTCATTTCCACCACGCTGCCCTTTACTCACATCAATCTGTACATCAGGTACTTCAATCTGACCAACCTGGATGGGCTGCTGTGTTTGAGGTGATTTATCCTTCTCCGCTTCTGTGTCTGTTCCAAATATGGGTTGTGTATTAGCAGCAACTTCTTGCTGCCTTGCCTTCACTTCTCCCTCTGCACCCTCTCCTGCCATCTCGACCAACACACGCTGGATCACAGGCAGTTCGACGGATGAGGCAGCTTCCATCTCGGTTTCATATTTACTCATGGTCAGCTGTACCTCTACGGACCGCACCTTGGCTCCTGTTGTTTCTTCAATCTGACCTTTCATGACATTAGCCAGTTCTTTGGCTGTCCATTGTAAGGATTGTTCCTGTTCATTGGATTGCAGCCGCTTGCCCTGAGCTAATATCTGTTCGAGTGTCGCATTCCCATCCGAAGGAGCATCCATTGCCGACATGGCCCGTTTCAGTTCGCCAACCGGATCACTTTTGAGGAGCTTGGTTATGGGTGATAAAAGGGTCAGCAGGATGAGAAGGCTCAGCACAAGCTTGACATAACGTTCCATGGATCGATTGGGCAACAACATATCCACAAAAGTCGCCAGCAGCACGATCATAATCAAATCCTGGAGCCAGTTGCTCAGCCACCCCATCCTTTCCATCCCCTTTCTTGCCAACATACATTCAGCGCATCATGACAGTCAGATTGCCCGCGGTCAGCAGGATGGTAATTGCCAGGAAAAACATTAGCCCGACGGCTGCGAGCGCCGCAAATACGTAGATCATACTCTTGCCGATGGCCTGGAGGCATCCTACAATCGGGGTGTCTCCTAGCGGTTGCATAATGGCACCGGTAACGTTGTATATCAAGGCAAGAGCCAGGATCTTGAGTGCCGGAAAGGCACATAGAAACAAAATGATGATTACCCCGGTGAGTCCAATTGCATTTTTGACAAGTAAAGAAGCTGTAATTACCGTATCCGTCGCATCCGCAAATGTTCTGCCCACGACAGGGACAAAGTTGCCTGCGATGTATTTGGCGGCCTTCAGGCTGACTCCATCTGCTACCGATCCCGATGCTCCCTGAACCGAGATTACACCCAAAAACATCGTCAGCAGAATACCCAGCAGTGCCACACTAATATTGCGCAGGAGGTCTGCCAGCTGTGTCAGCTTGTACTTGTCAGACAATGAACTGACGAGATGCAGAACAGCCGAGAAGAAGAGTAACGGGAATACCAGCAAGTGAATCAATGTGCTCACCAGATGAATCATGAAAATGATGAGTGGATGTGTCACCGAGACGGTGATGACATTCCCCATGGACGCGAGTAGTGTGAATAACAAGGGAACCATGGCCATCATGAAGTTGATCATGCCGGTTATGGCATCCTTGGCGTATCCAATCGCCACACTGAAACTGTTGATTGCAATAATGATGATGACCATATAACAGATGGAATAGGCGATTTTGCTAATATTATTTTTCTCAAATGCGGTCTGAAGTGTCTCCAGAATCATGCTGAGTACACTTAACATCACAATCGTGACCAGAAGTTTGCCATTATATAAAATTTCATGCAGCATGAAGGTTCCTATCGCTACAAACACCGATTTCAGGCTGAACCCTTCATTGCCGGGGATTAACATATCCATGAAGGAAGGGGTCTTCCCATCCGGGAAGAAACCACCGTATTGTTGCATCAGTTGATCCCAGTATTTCTCCACCTGATCCTTGGGAAGCTGATCGGCCTGCTGCTGCATCCACTCACCGGATGGTGAGCTTGCAGTAACCTGTCCCAGGATACCAAACAGAAAACAGAGCATCAGCACAACCGTAAGGCGCCACTGCGGCTTATGATGCATTGATTTCATATGAAGTCCGCACGCCCTTTCTACACCGGCATCAGCTTCATGACGGTTTCGATAATAATGCTGATGATCGGTATAGCAAGTACAAGGATCAGTACCTTACCAGCCAGTTCGATCTTGGACGCAATGCTCTCCTGACCTGCATCCCTGACAATCTGTGCGCCAAATTCAGCGATGTAGGCTATACCAATAATTTTCAGCACCGTTTTCAGATAGATACTTTCCATGCCTGAATTCTCGGCAAGCCGCTTCAACACTTCGATGACTGCACCGATTTTGCCAATCAACAACATGAAGATGACAATGCCGGTCGCGGCAGCAATCAGAAAGGCAAACATCGGTTTTTGTTCCTTAATGACCAGAATGAGCACTGTTGCGATGAGCGCCAAACCTACAACTTGGATAATTTCCACAGGTCACCACCATCCGGCTTCATGACCGTTTTTCATTGAAAAAGAAATATCGATTTGATCTCTTGTAGCAGGCTGTCCAGCATACGGACCACCATGAACAATACAACGACAAATCCGATTACGGTCACCCAGTGAGCCATATCTTCCTTTCCCATTTGTTTCAGTACCGTGTGAATCATGGCGATGATGATTCCGATACCCGCAATTTGAAAGATTGCGTTCACTTCTAGATTCATGACCTTGGCACCTCACTATCCCGGCTATTTCAGAAGATCAGAATGACGATTAACGCTCCGACAAGCATCCCGAGGCTTCGGCTCATTCGTTCATATTTCATTTGATCGGCCTGGGCACGGGATTCCTCATGCATTAGTTGTTGAATGGCTAACGATATATGTTTGGTCTGATCCTGACGGTCACTTGTGCCAAGGCTGAAGCTTAATTGCAGCATCACTTCCTTCTCGTCAGCCTTCATGGCCGATCTTCCCCACGCCAGATCCACGCCTGACTGCAGACTTTCCCGGGCAGTGAGTCCATGAGGAGGTTCCATCTGTGTGGCTGCATGAAGGAACAGCGTCTTTACAGGTTCTTTGGTCTGTGCTCCCATCTTGCCCATGGCATCGGGAAGTGGAGTGAGCCCATAGTTAATCTCCGTCATTAGTCGCTGGAGGGCTGCAATGAGTTCTCGCAACTGTCTCGGTCTTAATGCATACTGTCTGGCCTTGTAAAAACCGGCGAGGGTGCTGGCTAACAGAATAATTACCGCACCAAACATGTTAACCAAAGGCTTCACCTCCTGCCCCGGTCTGCTGCAACCCACGCATTTTGCCATCAGCCAGCCGGAAGGTCATGCCCCGGCTCGTCCGTTGCAGCTGGACATAACGTTGAAACATCTGCTCCGTAATTAAGGTTCTGAGGGCGGGTCTGGCCGACAGCTCCGATAGATCACGGCCATGAGCAGTCGCGATCACAGAGACTCCTGCATGCAGGGCTTCCATCACCGCCTCGGCATCCTCCGGACGACCGATCTCGTCCACAATCAGGACATCGGGCGACATGGAGCGAAGCATCATCATCATGCCCTCAGCCTTCGGACAACCGTCCATCACATCTGTTCGCGGACCTACGTCGAATCCAGGTACTCCTTTGTAGCTGCCAGCGATTTCGGACCTTTCATCCACAATACCCACTTTCAGCCGCGGACGTATTCCCTGAACCAGTTCATTGCCCCCTGTAAGCTTTGTACCACTGCTAATTTGTCTCGCCAGATCTCGCAGCAACGTCGTTTTCCCTTGTTGAGGTGGTGATAGGATCAACGTGTGCAGGACCTGTCCGCTCTTCATATCGAGAAGATAAGGAAGAATACGATCAGCCACTCCATGTACCTCACGGGCTACCCGAACGTTAAACCCGTTGATATCACGCAGGTATTCGACACGCCCACCGCTTAGTACCGTTCGTCCAGCAAGCCCGATTCGATGTCCCCCAGGTATGGTGATGAACCCTTTGCGCAGTTCCTCTTCCAATGTATAAAGTGAATGGTTACTGATCAGGTCCAGCAACCTGTGCGTCACTTCTTTCTGAGGAACATACGCTTCTTCAGGATTCCCGGTCGGACAACCTTGAGGTGTCAGGAAGTGGTATGTGTTGCCTGCATTAATCTCCAGGGGTCTGCCTTCACGAATACGTACTTCCTCCACTTGTTCCAATAGAGCGGGTGGCATTCTTCCAAGAATGGTTCGGATCGGTTCCGGAAAAAGTTCCCTCCAGTTCACCTTCATGAGTAGTCTCCTCCAACCTTGAGATCATTTGGTTCACACTTCTGGCGCTTGTTCATATCTCAAGTTTATGCCTGTACATTTAATTTATGACGCTGAAATCTATCAACTCTTCAGAATACGGTTGAGAGTTGAAACCATAGATCCACCTTCTGTTCTAGGCACCCGTCTAGATGTGCATGCATATAGTAATTGCAGATAGGTAAGTTCCATTTCGGTTCAAAACAGAACTACCGATCCCCAGATACAGAAAGGAGTTGTGGGGAGTGCGAGTTGATGTCGTTGGCAATGTGAATGAAGTACGTACCATTGATATTGCAGGGCGAAGTGCAGTTGTCATTGATGTATTGTGTACGACCAGTACGATTGTTACGGCTCTGGCGTATGACGCTTCGGCTGTGATTGCCGTAGAGACCGTTCCACAAGCCAAACAAATGGAAGTGAAAGATTGCATTCGAGGCGGGGAGCGTTTTGACAAAAAAATCACCGGATTCGAAGTGGGGAATTCCCCCTATGAATATATGACTGCAGGCATTGCAGATAAAACAATCATTCTAACCACAACCGATGGAACACGAGCTTTGATCAAGGCTTCCAAGGGGAAACATGTATTCGCTGGTTCATTTCTCAATGTGCAGGCTGTTGCAGCAGCTCTATGTGAACTTCAACGAGATGTATTGCTGTTATGTGCGGGAAACCAGGATGAATTTGCTCTGGAGGACGGGTTGTGTGCTGGATGTATCATCGACGAACTGCACCGTCAATCCTGTTCTCCCCTCCAACTTAACGATCTCGGCATCGTTCTTCATCAGGCGGTATCCCAATGTCAGGAGAGCATCCCGGAGTTGGTGCAGGGGTCTGTTAGCGGGCGGAGGCTTGAAAAGTTAGGCAGAGTTCATGATATTTCGTATTGTTCTCAATTAAACCTGCTGGATTGTGTTCCCGAGATGGGGGAGGGGAACCGCATGCAACCTTATAGAGGCATACGCGGGGGAAAGATGTTCAAGTTGATGTGAGAATTGTTATAAGAAAAACAAAAAAAGGTGTACTGCTGCCCGTTGGCAACAGTACACCTTTGCTAATTTACATACACATAAAACACCTTATCTGCGATCTTGAGGTCCGCCGATAACAGCTTGCTCTGCAGTGTCGAGATCATATGCTGTATGCAATGCCTTAATGACGTCATGCAGCTTATCTCCGTCAATGACACAAGATACTTTGATCTCGGAAGTGCTCACCATCTTGATGCTCACGCCTTCAGCGGAAATGACTTTGAACATCTTCGCAGCTACACCAGGGTGACTGACCATACCTGCGCCAACAATGGAGATTTTAACGAGGTTCTCCTCTGATGTGACTTCACGGTAAGGCAAACGGCTGTGAAGGCCTTCAATGACACGTAATGCGTTCTCACGATCAGACAGCGCCACAGAGAACGAGAAGTCCGCTTTGCCATCCATCACTCCGCTCTGAACGATAATGTCCACATCCAGCTGATTGGACGCAAGCGCACCAAATACTTCGGCCAGAACTCCTGGTACATCCGGCACACCCAGAATACTGATGCGAGCCACATTTTTGTCATAGGCAATACCACTAACCACTACGCCTTGTTCCATTGCTGCTTCCTCCTTCACAACCGTTCCTTCATTATGGTTAAAGCTGGATCTTACAATTAAAGGTACACCGGAATGCTTCGCGTACTCTACTGCACGCGGATGCAGCACCGCTGCTCCCAAATTAGCAAGTTCCAGCATTTCGTCATACGATATTTCCTTCAGCTTGCGTGCAACCTTAACGATCCGCGGGTCCGTAGAATAGATTCCGTCTACATCCGTATAGATCTCACATGCATCAGCCTTAATTGCTGCCGCCAGCGCTACAGCTGTTGTATCCGAACCACCACGACCAAGCGTTGTGATCTCGCCGTCTTCCGTCATGCCCTGGAAGCCTGCAACAATAACAATGTTGCCCTCGGCAAGTGCTGCATTCACACGGTCAGGTTGAATATCATGAATACGTGCTTTTCCGTGAACCGGCTCTGTGCGGAATCCCGCTTGCCAGCCTGTAAACGATACTGCCTTACGTCCGAGCGCTTGAATAGCCATGGATAACAAAGAGATCGAAATCTGTTCTCCTGTCGTTAAGAGCATATCCATCTCACGAGCAGGCAGATCACTATTCAGTTGTTTTGCCTGATCAATCAAATCATCTGTTGTATCCCCCATGGCCGAAACCACAACTACACACCGATGTCCTTCATCAGCTTTTTCTACAACACGTCCGGCTACACGCTTCATGCGTTCTGTATCTCCGACCGAGCTGCCCCCAAATTTCATGACGTACAATGACAACGCAAATCCACTCCCTACCTTGTGCAGTATGCATAATTAATGTCCATCGTCATTATTCTCTACGAGAAATGACTTTAACCCAGTATATTACGAAAGCGCCTGATAGGCTAATCTTTTTTCGAAAAAACCCTCTGCCAAAGGAATGGCAAAGGGTTGTTAATACCGTTTATTAGCTTACAGCTTGTGAAAGTTACGCACGGGAAGAGTATTTACCTTCACGTGTGTCAATCAGGAGAACGTCACCTTCGTTAATGAACAAAGGAACTTGTACATTCAAGCCTGTTTCCACTTTTGCATTTTTGGTAGCGCCTTGTGCAGTGTTACCTTTAACACTTGGCTCAGTCTCGATGACTTTCAACTCAACGCTTGTTGGCAAGTCAATTCCGAGAATTTCACCTTGGTAGCTAACGATCTTAACGACCATGTTTTCTTTCAGGAAGTTCAATTCCCATTCCAGTTGATCACTAGTCAATGTGAACTGATCATAAGTTTCGTTATCCATGAACGTGTGCTCTGTACCGCTTGCATACAGGTAGGATACGCCACGGTTTTCGATGATGGCACGACCAATCGTTTCGCCTGCACGGAATGTTTTTTCAACGGTGTTACCGTTACGCAGGTTTTTCAATTTGGAACGTACGAAGGCAGCGCCTTTACCTGGTTTAACGTGTTGGAAATCAAGCACGGTATAGATATCGTTATCTACTTGCACGGTCAAGCCTGTTTTAAAATCGTTTACTGAAATCACAAAAAATCCCTCCTGATATGGTTGAAAAGTAGGTGATATATGACGATGGGTTAATATAAAAGTGAGTTCATCTGCTTGGTGACTCTGTGCGACATGACCGTTTCGGGTTCGGATCGTTCTTCCGATCGCTGTTGTCTCCCCATTTTCATGATTAGAATTACATAAGGTTGAAAATGGGGAGACAAAGGCGAACGCTGACGCTTCTTCTGAATCGATTCCGTCCCCTTCACTGCGTTTGCGCTCGCATAGAATCAATCGTAGATGTACATTCCTCTATATTAAAAATCGTCTTATATCCCTGGTGGCTGTAAATTAGCCGATTACGGTGAACTTCTTGTCCGACTTCGTGAGAATATGAATACCCGTCTCGGTAATCACTACGTCATCCTCGATACGCACGCCGCCAAGCCCGTCAATATATATCCCCGGTTCAACGGTAACAACCATACCCGGTTTCAATACATCGTCGCTAAGCTTGGACAGGCGAGGAGCTTCGTGAACTTCCATACCCAGACCGTGGCCTGTGCTGTGTCCGAATTGATCTCCATATCCGTGACCTGCAATGATATCACGAGCCAATGCATCTGCTTCCCGTCCGGTCATACCCGGTTTCAGGTTCTCCAGCGTATGTAACTGAGCTTCCAGTACAATGTCATAAATTTTGCGCAGTTCAGGTACAGGTGTACCTGTTGCAATGGTACGTGTCAGATCTGAACAGTATCCGTCCAAAAGTGCACCAAAGTCAAATGTAATTAACTCATTCTGTCCGATGACCTTACTGCTCGCTACACCGTGAGGCATAGCAGAACGTTCACCCGATGCTACAATGGTGTCAAACGAAGAGGACGTTGCTCCATGTTTGCGCATGAAAAACTCCATCTCCAGATCCACTTCACGCTCCGTCATACCTGGTTTTGCAAACTGCAAAACGTGGCTGAACGTGGCATCCGCCAGATCTGCTGCTCTCTGCATGACCGCGATCTCGTCTTCATCCTTGAACATACGAAGTTGTTCCACGATCCCGGATACAGCTTTCAGTTCAATAGACTGCAGTGCTTCAGCATAAGCGGAATGCGTGCCGAATGTGACACTATCCTGTTCGAAGCCCACTTCTTTGATATTCGCGGATGTCAGCAATTCGCGCACCGTATCCATCGGCTTAGCTCCATGTTCCACAACGGTAAATCCTTTGGCTTGCTGAGGCGCTTGTGACATATAACGGAAATCAGTCAGCAGATATGCATCCTGTTCCGTAATCAGCACATATCCCGCCGAGCCTGTAAAGCCCGTCATATAACGACGGTTAATCGGGTTTGTAATCAGCATTGCAGTGAGTTCATGCTCACGCATGGCTTCACGCAACTTATTTACTCGTTTGTTTTCCATCGGTAACCCTTCTTTCTCTCACATTCCCGGGTTCCCGGCTCAGGTTTGTTTGTCCAGATGACGCACAAGAGCCAGCAATCCCAGTTCATAGCTTACTTCGCCAAATCCGGCAATCTGCCCGATTGTTTCCGCTGCAATCACTGAATGATGTCTGAACGCTTCGCGTGCATGAATGTTGGATAGATGTACTTCCACCGTAGGGACTTTTACAGCATTGATTGCATCACGTATAGCATAGCTATAATGGGTAAATGCTCCGGCATTCAGTATGATTCCGTCTGCCTCACCCATCGCTGCATGAATGCGGTCAATGATGTCCCCTTCATGGTTCGATTGATAAAAAGCGATGGAGACGCCAAGTTCATCAGCCTGTCTGCGAATTTTGTCTTCAATATCCTTCAGACTAAGCGTTCCATAGATGCCCGGTTCACGTACACCAAGCATGTTCAGGTTCGGACCATTGATCACAATAATTCGTTTCATCGCTGCTCCACCCTCTCTGCAAATAACCATCTGCTATTTTAACACAGCCATTGCCGGATTGAGAAGCTTTTTTGCGCTATGCCCCCGCTTGCTCCGGCTCGCGTTTACGTTCATCCGTGTACTCCATGGCTACCGTGTAACCAATGAACAGCCCCCATAACAAAAAGAAACAGAGTTCCGTGATGATTGAATCCCACGTTAAACCGTTCAAAGGCTTCATCATACCCAGTTTTGGTCCGACCAGTACAAAGAGAATCAGCCACCAGACGATTCCATACACCATGCCGGGTAACGGCCCTTTCAGTTTTCTAATCGTGAACGTGTAGAGTAAGGATGCCAAGATGGAAAAGACGATAAAAAACAGCCAGCCTGTCAAATGTCCTGCTGCGGTATATATATATTCATGTTTGAAAAAAGGCTCGGCCAGAAATCCGACAGGTACAATCGTAAAATGCAACAGATAGAATAGCCAATGTAGCCCGCCCCAGATAAAACCGGCAAAAAAGCCAAGCTCTAACGCAAAGGAAAACGGATTCGTGTAGTAGTGTGCTTGACCTTGCCTCTGGGTAGGGCGCCTGCCCCTGTCTTTTTGCTGCCGCTCATTGGGACGTTGACCTTCATCATGTGATGTATCTTCATGCTTACGTTCTGTCATCGATATTCTCCTTCATTCAGTTGATAATCCCGCATTATGCCTCGAATTTCCGCTCTGATTCTACGAGGTAGTATGTTCAAAACAGGACAATCTTAACAACATCCTTCAAGGTTTGACTCACAAACTAGAAATTGGTCTTAAAATTCGATACAATAGGGTTATTAAACTGCCTTTGATCGCGAAGGCCTAGAACAGAATAGGAAGGTGAATAATTTGCCTCAACAATCCAAGCCTGTCAGCTATGGGGGGCAAGCTGTCATTGAAGGCGTAATGTTCGGTGGGAAACATGTCAACGTTACAGCTGTTCGTAGAAAAGACGGCGAAATTACGTATCTGGAAGTTCCCAAGCAAGACAAGTCCTGGGTCACGAAATTGCGGCGGATTCCTTTATTACGCGGAATTGTCAGCATTATAGATTCAAGTGTCAAAGGTAGCAGACATCTCAATTATTCTGCTGACGCCTATGCTGATGATGAACTGGAACCGGAAGAGAAAGCCAAGCAAAAAGAGAAAGAAGGTTCGGGCTGGAGCCTAAGCATGATCATCGGTGTGACTGCCGTAGCCATCCTTTCATTCCTTTTTGGTAAAGTTGTGCTCACATTGCTTCCTGTTGTTATCGAGAATTTTCTATTCAAAAATGCATTCGACAATCAGTTTTTGCATAATTTACTGGAAGGCGGCATTAAGCTGATCCTGTTACTCGCCTATCTGTGGTTAATCTCACAGACGCCGATGATTAAACGTCTCTTCCAGTATCATGGAGCGGAACACAAAGTAATCAGCGCACATGAAGCTGGTGAAGAACTGACACCGGAGAACGTGCAAAAGTACAGCCGACTGCACTACCGCTGCGGAAGCAGTTTCATTATGTTGACTGTCATTATTGGAGTGTTTCTATACTCTCTCTTCACGTACGATAACCTCTGGGAACGGATGGGTCAGCGTCTGTTGTTATTGCCAGTTGTGCTAGGCATTTCTTTTGAACTGTTAAAGCTCACGAATTCAGTACGTGATATTCCTGTACTGCGTTATCTCGGATACCCGGGATTGTGGCTGCAATTGCTGACAACAAAAGAACCGACAAACGAACAGGTAGAAGTATCCATTGCTTCGTTTAACCGTATGCGTGAGTTGGATGCCAAGCTTGCCAATGTCTCTGCTACGTCAGAAGTACCTGTTGCAACACTCGATCCTGTGAAAGGGTGAATGATATGAACAAGCAGGCAATCTTATTTTGGACGTTCATCGCACTAGCTGCTGTTGGAGTCTTGACTTGGCTGGGGAACGCTAGTCCATCCAGGATCATTATTCCTCTGGTCGTGTTCGGAGCTGTATTCCTGCTGTACAAATATCCGCCTCGTCGCTGGGCAAGCAAAACCAAATCACCAAAGATCAAGCCATCGGCTCGAACCATGGCGAAAGTCAATGCACAGTCTAGTGCCAGAAAGAGCAGCGGCTCTTCTAAGAAACGCAAGGATTATCCTTTCCAAGTGATTCAGGGACAAAAAGGTAAAAGCGATGAAGATATACCGAAATTTCATTAAAAGTTACTGATATACAAAAAAGCAGTTCTCCCAATATGCGGAGAATTGCTTTTTTCGCGTTTATACAGGAATCAGAGGCGGAGCTTCTGCCTGTTTCTTGCGCAATTCTTTTCGTTGTTTGTCCAGCTGTTCATCATACACTTTCATATTCCACCCGTTGAAAAATTCACTCCCTGCGGTAGTACCTGATCGATATAAGGCCGTGCTGTCCTGTAACGATAAATGAAATTGCGTTGGTTTAATCCCAAGCGTTGGTATCTTCACTGTCCGAAACCGGTTAATCTGTTCGATGTAGCGTTCATCATGTGCTGTGAGCATCGTCTCCACAAGGGCCTGAAGCATGCTTAACGGTCCTTTAATCCGGGCAGGTTCCACTTCCGTCTTCCCCACCATTTTGAATCCGACAACCGGAATAACGTCTCCACCTCGTTCCGTACGATCCCCATCGAAGAGCCACAGCGGAAAATTGCTAAGCAATCCACCATCCACTACATAGACGAACTGATCTTGAAAAGGAAGTCCTTTGGAGAATACTGGCGATTTACGTATGATTACCGGATCGAAAAAATACGGAATACTGCAACTCATACGTACCGCTTTTGCAACATCCAGCTTCGTAGGATCAATGCCGAACCGACGAATATCGTCCGGCAGCACCAGAATGGTCCCATTGGATATATCGGATGCGGTAATAAGCAACTTGCCTTGCGGCAAGTCAGCGAATGTGCGAATCCCTTTCTGCTCCAACATCTTGCGAATCCATGATTCCAGCGCTTCTCCGGAATACAGTCCTTTCTTCAAGAACAGCCTTGCTGCGGGTCCGATCCATCGGGTATTAAATATGGGGGAACGACGCAGCAATGAAACAAAGGGTGTATTCTCAATAATGACTTTCATCTCTTCGGCCCGGTAACCCGCCGCTAGCAGAGCAGCTACAATGGAGCCCGATGACGTGCCGGCCACCCGATTGAACTGAATGCCACAATCTTGAGCACCCTGCACAGCACCCGCAAGCGATATTCCCTTGACGCCTCCACCTTCAAATACCGCGTTAATTAACATAACAAAAAACCCCCGTTCTCCAGGCAGCCACGTTTCTACTGCCACTCTATGAGAACAAGGGTTTGTCTTATCACTGTATTGTTAAAATGTTTTATAGACCATAGTAGGCTTTTAATTTGGCAATCAAGCCGAGAGGGTTCTTCGTCAGGTACTGTGAACTAAAGAAAATATCCCCTTTGACCGAACCATACTTCTTGTTGTAGTTCAGCTGATCGATGATCTCCTGTGAAGTTTGCCAGCCAATTTCCGGCGTACCCAGCTTATAAGGAGAGTGACCGATATACAATTTTACATTTGTGTTAGCCACTTCATTCGCCCACCAGTCCACGACTTTGTCGTATCTGGCTACACTTAGTGTCATACTCCAATACACCTGCGGAGCGACATAGTCGATCCACTCCTGGTTAATCCATGTCCGCACATCTGCATTCATGCTGTCATACGCGGTTACTCCTGCTTTGGTATCAGAACCCGTCAGATCAACAGATTTGTTACGCCATACACCAAATGGACTAATTCCATATTCAACGTTAGCTTTCACGCTGTGAATGCTCTGCCCGAGCTGCTTAACGAACTGATTGATATTGTCCCGACGCCATTCAGCACGGTCCTTGGTATTTAATGTGTTATAGGTTTTGAAGGCGGCATCATCATTAAAAGTCACATTGGATGGATAGAAATAATCATCCAGATGTACACCATCAATATCATACTGATTGACCACTTCCATGATCGTATCGATAATATGCTGTCTGGCTTCCGGGATACCCGGGTTAATGTACATTTTGCCGGATGCATTCACAATCCAGTCTGGATGAAGCTTGGAGATGTGGTTTGCAGCCAAGTTCGATGTACTCGCTGAGTTCGTTGCTCTAAACGGATTAAACCAGGCGTGGAACTCCAGGCCCCGTTTGTGTGCCTCCTCGACCATAAAAGCGAGGGGATCATAACCTGGATCTTTACCTTGTGTTCCTGTCAATACGCTGTTCCAAGGTACCAGACCTGAAGGATAGATGGCATCCCCATTGGCTCTCACTTGGACAAATACGGCATTAATGCCCATACCTTGCAAAGTATCTAGCTGTTTCGTATACTCCTGTTTTTGCTTCTCTACATTTCCCTTGGCACCGGATGTAGGCCAGTCTCCATTCACAGTGGAAATCCAGGCTCCCCGCATCTCTTCAGAAGCTGGTACAGTGCCCGTACCTCCAGGCTCCGCTGGGGTTGCCGGGGTTGGTTCAGGAGTTGGGACTGATTCGTCTCCTGTGTACAGATCAATGGTCTGGGCTGCCTGATTCCAGTTCACTCGAATGCCCAGATTCTCACTGACGAATCGAATGGGTACCATGACCCGACCTTGTTTCAATTCGACCGATGCATCCAGACCAACTACAGCGTTATCCACGGTCGCCTGCTGGCGCCCTCTCGTCATAGAGATGACTGAATCGGATTTCTGAATGGTCACGGTACGAGTAGCTTGAGACCATAAAACAGACGCACCCAGTCCTTCGCTAATAACACGCAGAGGCACCATCGTTACATTTACTTTGGGCAAGATGTGGGGTGATACATCCGATTCCAAACGGTTGCCGTCCAGAAAAATAGCGATTTCCTTCTGCCCGGCTGCTTGTGCCGTCATGCCTGCTGTCTGTAATCCAAGTACAAAAATGAGCAGCAGCATCAATCCTTTACGAAAATTCATTAGTGCAGTCCTCCAAAATCATTATAAATTTGCGGTAAATTCTACTAGTTTAATAGACGCTCCTACCCATCGTTTAGTTGCGAAAAATCACCAAATTATGGTGTTAATCCAAACAAAAAAATGCTTCCTGCCATTAAAACGGCAAGAAGCATCCTTTGATCACAGGATACGATTCATTGTATATCACCATGTTGAAACCACTGCTGAAACTTAAGACTCCGTATTACTCATGACGTCCTGAAGATTTTTGAGGTCACGCAACCGACTCTCATCCTGACGGAAGTATTCAACCAAGGACTCAATGCATGTAATGGAGTCCCAGCTCAGATGATGTTCAATGCCTTCAACATCATTGTAAATATTTTCTTCCTGAACACCAATCGTTGTCAAAAATTGTTCAAGCAGATGATGGCGCTCCATCAAACGTTTGCCCATCTTTTTGCCTTTTGGCGTAAGCACCAGTCCGCGGTACTTCTCATAGATCAGGTACTCGTCTTTGTCCAGCTTTTGGATCATCTTCGTCACCGATGAAGGATGTACTTCCAGTCCTTCAGCTATATCAGACACACGAGCATAGCCCTTTTCATCAATTAATTTGTATATACGCTCCAAATAATCTTCCATACTGGGCGTTGGCATCTGCTTCCCTCTTTTCTCTCTGACCGGCCCCTATTCGTGCCTGGTCCCTATCTTATAATGATACATGTTATCAATACGCATTGGCAAGTCCTGCACAGTTCGCAGCGCGCTGTTACACAAGTAATTGGCAGGCGTGACTTTTCCCCAAACGAGGCAAACTAAACAAAGTTCCGCATCGAAAGGAGTGATTTCGTGAGTACAAGTGTAGCCTCACCGCCAGTTCGTAAAGCAAAAGGTACTAAACCCTTTATTCCCGATTTGGTGTATTTTGAACCCGGTGCGTTGGAATATGATAAAGGCAAACGGATTATGGAATGGGTGACATCCAAAAACATACCTTATCAGATGACCACATCCCATAACCGAATCACAAACTTGCCGGGTGAAACCGAACAAGAAAAATATCGGATGGCAAAGCGTACTCTGGTCGTTGGTGTGCGCAAAACACTCAAGTTCGACCAGTCGAAACCTTCAGCGGAATATGCCATTCCCATCTCTACAGGCTGTATGGGGCACTGCCATTATTGTTATCTTCAAACTACCCTTGGTGCCAAGCCTTATGTCCGTGTCTACGTTAACACTGAGGAGATCATTCAGGCTGCCAAAGGATACATCGAAGAACGCGCGCCTGAGATCACAAGATTTGAAGCCGCCTGTACGTCTGATCCGGTAGGACTCGAGCATATCACGGAAAATTTAAGTGACTTGATTCATTTTATGGCAGATGAAGAATACGGACGCTTGCGCTTTGTAACCAAATATCATCACGTTGATCCGTTGCTGAACATCAAGCATAACGGTCACACCCGTATCCGGTTTAGCGTCAATTCGGACTATGTCATCAAAAACTTTGAACCGGCTACCTCCAGATTTGAGGAACGCATTGAAGCTGCTGGCAAAATTGCACACGCCGGTTATCCCCTGGGATTCATTATCGCTCCTATTATGTGGTATGAAGGCTGGGAAGAAGGATACTCGGAGCTTTTGCAGAAGCTGGCAGATACACTTCCAGAGGAAGCAACCAAGGATCTTACGTTCGAGATGATCCAGCACCGTTTTACCAAAACGGCCAAAGCAACCATTGAGAAGCGTTATCCTAAAACCAAGCTGGAGATGGATATCGAGAAACGCAAGATGAAATGGGGACGCTGGGGCCAGTACAAGTATGTGTATAAGGATGACCAGCAGGATGCGCTGCGCGAATTCATTACGGAACGGATCTTTGAACATTTTCCACTAGCCAATATTGATTACTTCACCTAAACGAACAACAGGATTGCCCAAAATCATATGCAGTTAAAAGCATTTCTAACAAACGATTAAAAAGCAGGTTACATGACCCAGAGTGTCTCGGGTAACATGTAGCCTGCTATGTCATACATAATAAAACTTAAATTCAGTTCATCCGTTTAAATAATCATCCAGTCTGGTGTAATCTGCTGCAACCAGATCGTAATCTTTGTCATCTGATCTGTAAAAAGCAATACCCCAAGGAACAACATTAATGCTCCCCCGACCTTCATCATGACATTGGAATACCGTAAGATCCAGCGTGTCGAACCAATGAAAAACGCCAAAATGAAAAACGGGATGGCAAACCCAGCAGTATAACCTGTAATCAGCGCCAGCCAGGTTGTGGGCTCACTTGCAGCCATCGCAATGATTGTTGCCAGAATGGGGCCAATACACGGCGACCAGCCTGCTGAGAAACCGATGCCAAATATAAATGAGCCCAGATAACCTGCTGGTTTCCATTTCATATCCAGCTTTCGTTCCTTCATCAGAAACTGCGGCTTGAACACCCCAAGCAAAAATAAACCCATAAGCATAATCAAAATCGCAGACAATTGCCGAATCAGTTCTCGGTTATCGTTGAAAAATTGGCCAAACAGTCCAGCACCCAGGCCAAGCGAATAAAATACAGCCGAGAAGCCTAAAATAAACGCCAGCGTATGCGTCATCGTCTTAAAGCGAACTTCGCGCTGATTGCGGTCATCCTTCAGTTGTTGCACCGTCATACCTGTAATGTAGGAGAGGTATGATGGATACAACGGAAGACAACATGGTGATATAAATGAGACCAAGCCTGCTACAAAAGCCATCCATACATTAACATCAGGCATGAAGCGGATGTCTCCCTTCCCCGGGCTCACGTGCTTGCTCGTTCAGTCGTCAGGCTCGGAACCCTTTTTTTCCAATCATCGTCAAAATCAGCATCATGATCAGCAATAATACAATCGTTGCTCCAGGTGCGAGGTTCCAGATGCCTGCTACAACCAGTCCAAGGACTACGGCAATTTCGCCAATCACCACGGACAAAATAATGGCGGATTTGAAACTTCGGGCCATCAACAGGCTGACCGCTACCGGAATGGTCAATAGCGCTGACACCAGAAGCGCACCAACAATCTTGATTGCCGTGCTTATGACAAGTGCTGTCATCACAGTGATTAACATGTTCAGAATTCTCACAGGCAACCCTGTAACCGCTGCCGCATCTTCCTCAAAACTGAGCAGGAAAAATTCCTTATGTAACAATGCCACTACAATCACCACGATCAGCGTAACCACACCTACCAGCTTCAGATCCGTAGCGTCTAATGTATATATACTGCCGAACAAATAACTCATGACATCTGCATTATATCCTTTGCCCAGCGTGAAGAACAAGGAAGCAAGAGCCACACCACCGGACATGATAATGGCAATCGATAATTCGGCGTAACTCTTGTACGCTTTGCGCAATTTCTCTATCGCAAATGAAGCAAGCACGGCAAATATCAAGCCCACCGCAATGGGATACACTTCAATCAGGAATCCAAGTGCAACACCGGCAATGGTCACATGAGACAAGGTGTCTCCGATCATGGATAACCGCCGTAAGACCAGGAACAGTCCGATTAACGGAGCGGTAATGCCAATTAACAACCCACCCGCCAGGGCACGCTGAAAAAAATCACTCATTAATATTTCCAAAACAAACACGACTCCTTCGGCCTTACTCTAATCTAATGGGCCATAAATACGGCTAGCGTACCTGTGCAGTGGTATGTTGCAGATTGGTCTCAGCACAATCCTGTACCTCATGCGAATGACGGACATGAAAATTAATTTTGCCATTCGTTACCGCAGCTTCAGAACCCAGATAACTCTCCATCCGATCCATATCATGAGACACCATTAGAAAAGTCATACGGTGATGTTCATGCATATGGGTAATCAGTTCAAAGAAACTGGCCTGTGATTCAGCATCAATACCTACGGTAGGTTCATCCAGAATCAACAGATCCGGGTGATTGATAAGCGCTCGTGCCAAAAATACACGCTGCTGTTGTCCGCCGGACAATTGACCAATACGTTTGTTCGCCAGATCCTCGATCCGCATGACCTGCATCGCATCCGTGCACTGTTGCTGGCATTTGCGAGACATACGACGAAACATGTTTTTGTTATTGTACAAGCCTGACATGACCACTTCACGAACGGTCGCAGGGAACAACGGGTTAAATGCATTCTTTTGAGGCACATACCCGATTCGGTCCCAGTCCTTGAACCTGCGGATCGACTGTCCGAATAGTTTGATATCTCCCTGCGCAGGAGGAAGAAGTCCTACCAGCATACGCAGCAATGTCGTTTTACCCGCCCCATTGGAACCGATAATCCCGACAAAGTCCCGTTCCTGGGCCATAAAATCGAGATTTTCAATCACTCGCTGGTCCCCGTAGGAAAATGATAGTTTCTCGATCTCTATAATTGGATCATGACATAGTGGCATGATTTGCTGCATGGCAAAGCCGCCCTTCATTATATATAAGAATCCCATAGCGTCCTAAGAGCCTTCACCGCGAACGGTAAAGACTCTTCGAGCTGAATCCTTCATTCTATCTTATTTTAATGCGATCAGCAGATTTTGCAAATTTTTCTCCATCAGGGTGAAATAATCATCCCCGTTTGTTGCCTGCTCCTTGGTTAATCCCTCAACCGGATTAAGGACCATGGTCTCCACGCCTGCTTCACTTGCCAGTGTTTTCGCCAATTTGTCAGATACCAGCTCTTCGAAGAAAATGTATTTGATACCTTCATCTTTAACGAGTTTCGCAAGCTTCACAATATCCTGTCCTGTCGGTTCAGCATCCGGGGAAAGTCCCATAATGGCATGCTGCGTTAATCCATAATCACGCGCAAGGTAGCCGAACGCTTGGTGCGAGACAACAATTTCCTTGTTCGGTACGGTAGCTAGTTCATCTGTAAAACGCTGATCCAGCGTCTCAAGCTTCGTGCGAAGCTCTTCATAACGTTGTTCGTAACCTGCTTTGTGATCGGGATCTGCCTCGACCAGACTATTTTTGATGTTTTCAGCCATGATCATGGCTGATTTCGGACTAACCCACGTATGTGGATCAATATGATGATCAGCGACATCTTCACTGGTAGCCTCATCTGTATGTTCATCCGCATGCTCGTCTTCGTGCTCTTCACCGTGACCATGCCCATCATCACCCTCAGCGGTTAACAGCTTAACACCTTCACTGACGGCAACAGACTTCACCTGTGTATCGCTATTCAGCGACTTCAGGAAATTCGGCACCCATCCTTCCAGTCCAGCTCCATTATAGAAAAACAGCTGTGCCTTGGACGTATTAACAATATCCTGACTCTTCGGAGTCCAGTCATGTGGCTCTACTCCCGTTGGCAGCAGGTTAATAACATTGGCATCCTCACCACCAATTGCAGTCGTAAAAGCATATACAGGATAAAATGTCGTCACAACGTTTACCTTGCCTTCCACAATCTTCGCACTATTGGAACTATCCTGCCCACACGCTGACAATACCAGCAAAGTGAGAATAAGCAAACCCGTCCACAGTACCTTCATGTTGCCTCTTTTGCTCGTCTTCCCTGTCCGGTTATCCTGAGCTTGATGCTGCACTTTATAAAATGTCATTATGATTCACTCCGCATCTCTTAATCGTAAACATTACTGAAAGAATTATAGGTAACCTGAACCTTCTTGTCAAGCTATCCCGTCCTATTCATTCTTTCCTGAAGTACGGAGTTCATAACAGTATATGCTTGTTCTCTTCCCTCAAGTTGCGAATTATATCAACAAAAAAAGGGACCCGAATTATATCGGGCCACCTTGTGTCATTTTTATGACAGACTTTGAATCAATCTCATAACTCAATTCTTATTTCACTTGTGCGCCATTAGGCATGTTGTCCGGTACTGTAGCAAGTGTAAGCTGGTCGCCATGCGATGCTGCAAGGATCATACCCTGAGACAGTTCACCACGAAGTTTCACCGGTTTGAGGTTGGTCACACAGATGACTTTGCGTCCAATCATCTCTTCTGGCGAATAGAACTTCGCAATTCCCGATACGACCTGGCGCTGCTCATAACCCAGATCGAGCTGCAATTTCAGCAACTTATCCGCTTTTTTGACCGGTTCGCAGGCAATGACTTGCGCGACACGCAGTTCAACTTTGGCAAAATCGTCAATACCGATCTCTTCGGTACCTTCAGGGGCTGTTACCGGTTCAACAGCTGCTGATGCTCCAGCATCTGCTTGACTTGCTTCAGGCTGTGCCGCTTTTTGGCCGCCAGTCATGGCTTCGGAGATATAAGCAATTTCCTGTTCGGAATCCAAACGCGGGAAGATTGGATCCCCTTTTTGCAAGGCGTTTCCTGCTGGAACCAGACCCCATTGCTTGGCTGTATCCCAAGCCGTAAGTTCACCTTCTTGAATGCCCAGCTGTGCCCAGATTTTATGAGGAGCACGTGTCAGGAACGGTTGCAACAGAATGGAAGCAATTCGCAAGCTTTCGATCAGGTGAGCCATAACGGATGCCAATTCATCGCGTTTTGCTTCATCACGAGCCAGCGCCCATGGCTGCGTCTCATCAATATATTTGTTGGTGCGGCTGACAAACTGGCTGATCGCCGTCAGTGCTACGGAAAACTGCAGGTTTTCCATTGCCTGTTCCACTTTTTCCACCGTAGCATGACCTGCTTCTTCCAGCGAAGCATCAAATTCTGTTACATTCGAAGCAAACGCAGGGGCTTTGCCTTCAAAATATTTGTCTACCATGGCAACTGTACGGTTCAACAGGTTACCCAGATCGTTCGCGAGGTCGGAGTTGACACGCTCTACGAAGCTCTCTGGTGTAAACGTACCATCGGAACCAAACGGTACTTCACGCAGCAGGTAATAACGTAGTGCATCGAGACCGTAACGGTCAATCAGAGTCACTGGATCAACGACATTACCTTTTGATTTGGACATTTTGCCGTCCTTCATCAACAACCAGCCATGTGCAAACACTTTCTTCGGCAAAGGCAAGTCCAGCGCCATCAACATAATTGGCCAGTAGATCGTATGGAAACGAACAATTTCTTTCCCTACCAGATGTACATCCGCAGGCCAGAACTTGTTGTACAGAGATGCATCGGATGAACCGTAGCCCAGTGCTGTAATATAGTTGGACAACGCATCAATCCACACGTAAACCACGTGTTTTGGATCGCCTTTAACTTTGACGCCCCATTCAAATGTAGTCCGCGATACGGCCAAATCTTCAAGACCTGGCTTGATGAAATTGTTGATCATCTCGTTCTTACGGGATTCCGGCTGAATAAAGCCTGGATTCTCTTCATAATATTTCAACAAACGATCTGCATATTTGCTCATACGGAAGAAGTAAGATTCTTCTTTGACCAATTCAACCGGGTGTCCGCTATCCGGGCTCTTGGCCGAGATAATCTCACCCTTCTCATTCTTCTCTACATCCACCAGTTGAGTCTCAGTGTAATACGTCTCATCCGGAATGCTGTACCATCCTTCGTACTCACCTTTGTAGATATCTCCCTGTTTCAGCAAACGGTCAAAGATATCCTGAACAATGGTTTTGTGACGCTCTTCGGTTGTACGGATAAAGTCGTCATTGGAAATGTCCAGCTTGTTCCACAGTTCCTTGATCCCCACAACGATATCGTCGATAAAAGCGTGCGGTGTCTGTCCTTTCTCTTGTGCCTTGCGCTCAATCTTCTGGCCATGTTCATCGGTTCCTGTCAGATAATGAGCATCATAACCGCGTAAACGCTTGTAACGAACCATCGCATCTCCCGCCACCGTTGTATACGCATGCCCAATATGCAATTTGTCACTCGGATAATAAATCGGGGTTGTCAGATAAAATGTTTTTTGGTCAGCCATGAATGACTTCTCCTCCTTCAAATGTTCCATCTTCATGTGATCCCTTCGTCCAAAACAACTAAAAAAGAACACAAAAAACTCCCGCCCCTATGGGACGAGAGTTGCTCTCACGTGTTACCACCCAAATTCCCCATGTTTTTCGCAAAACACAGGCTCTGTCGGTCCTTCGACCGCCCATTAACGCTGGATCACGCCTCAGCCTTACGACAGCAGCTCTGAAATCACTGTCTGCACGCTCGAAAGAGGTTCCTCCGGGACCATATTCCATCCTCCTCCCAGACCGGTTCTCAGCTCATCCGGCTCTCTGCACTGGGGGTGTGTCTGTACTTATCCCTTCACTGGAAATCATATAGAAGTTGTTCAAAAAGTCCACTTTTGATTACGAATCATGCCTACCGGCATCATCAGCATCGAAGTTGAAATTCAGCCGAAATGTCCGTTGCTCACGTAGGTTTCCTACGCTCCGCTACTCCATTTCTAACTTCATCCCATCTTCTTGGTACTGAAAACTAGACTTTTTGAACTCGCATATATAGGAAAAATATACTGAAATGCGGACCCCTTTGTCAAGTGGACAGCATACTCAAGTTCAATCCTGGCCTGCTTCCAGGCCACCCTAATGCTTCCGGCTATAACGTTACTCTGATACCAGAGTAGACTTCTCTGCCTTTGGTGGTACCAGATCTACACCACCAGGATGAAACGGGTGACATTTGGCAATACGTTTCGCTGTTAACAACGAACCTTTGAGCGCACCGTGCACTTCAATCGCCTCCATGGCGTAAGCCGAACAGCTCGGATAGAACCGACATGTTGGCGGTGTTAATGGAGAGATATAGTTGCGGTACACCCGAATAGGTGCCTGAGCAATTCTGCGCGATAACTTCATGGTCAGTGCTTCCCATGAGCGTGTTGATGTCCCGACGCCGCTTTGGCCGGAGCATGCTCTGCACAGTCCTTACAATATCCAAATACCTCGAACTTGTGGTCTACAACCTGAAATTGCTCAGGCGCATCCGCAAGCTGCATCGGGCAAAAAATAATAGGATATGTCTTCTGACACTTCAGACAGATCATATGATGGTGATGATGATCTTCACTACAGTGTGCTTTGAATTTAACGCCATCTTCGAAGATGACCTGTTCCAGTACACCCAGTTCCTGCATCACCCGCAAATTACGATATACTGTGTCAAAACTCAGTCCGCTGTAAGTCTTACCCATATATTCATAGACGTCCTTGGGTGTAAGATACCCGGGAGACTCGGCAAATAACCGGGCCAGTGTTTTCCGCTGATCGGTAATGCGAAGTCCCTGTGAGGACATGGTTGAAATAATCTGTTCTGTCGACAGCATGATCTAAAGCACCTCCTGTCATACGAGCATTTTGCATCATTCATAGAGCGACAGTTTATTCGCAAAAGCAAAAACTTTTGCTTTCTTGTATACCTCTAATAATGCATCAAATTACGATTAGAGTCAACGAAGACACCGGGTTGGGTCATTCCAACATCACATAAAAAGGACTCCATACCCATGCATTGCCATTACGTTTAGCTTGGAGCTAATGACATTGCATTTGATGGAGTCCCTTCCTGACGGTTCAGATGATCAATCGTTCGGGCGACTTTTGGGGTGAACGGGTATATATGATATAAGCTTTCACTCCAAACCGTCCGTGCATGTTCATGTTATTATTTTTCAGCCGGAAGCGGCGTGAACAGCAGGTTAACAGGCAAGTTACTTCCTGGTGCCGCCGAGAAGAGAATGGTTACACTCTCGCCGTACGAACCTGTGCGATACATTACACTTTGCTCATTAGGTGCAGTTACAGATTTACCTGTGGAAATCTGAACGACCTGTCCATTCACAAGTGCCACACCTGAGTATCTGCCACCACGAGGGTTGAATGAAATCAACGTGCGCGGAGCAACATTATTCAATGTAATTTTGTACAATACACCGAAGTTACCTGCGTTGGAAGCTTCCGTGTAAGCCATAGGGTCCGTTCCCACAAGGTTTGGATCACTTGCATTGTCTCCAAGTGGAAGACGTGCAGGCTTCGATCCTAATTCTTGATCGTACGTAATGATCCGTGTTGCATTCGGGTACGTTCCGCGGTTGTGAACACCATCACGATCCAGAACCGGCAGGCTCGACAACACTTCCATCGGGTCCTTGTTTTCTTCAATCATGATAATGTTGTAATCCAGTTCATAGTCACTGAATACATCCGAATACAAGGAAATGACTTGTCCCTGTTTCATCGGAAGAACGCTCAGATCATTGAGAATCAGCTTGCTTTCTCCTGGCTGGATGTAAACTTTCTTTTGTCCGGTACCATTCTGCATGGATTGGAACCAACGGTCAATCGACAACTTTCCAGCTACCGTTGCAAAAGGAGACGGTCCTGCAAAACCCATGTTTTGCTGGTCAATGGACGCCGTGTATGCATTGTTGTTTGTCGCTACAACATACATTTTCACGTTTTTGCCCGTGTTGTTCACATGGTGAATCATGAAGCGTGTCTGTCCGAAGGAAGATTCCTTGTACACAATGCCTTCTGTATTCACGGTTTCCGGGCTGTTACTGCGGATCAGCAGACTTGGTTCGTCATAATACGTGAAAGGAACTTTCTCCAATGCCGGTACTCCACCACCGTCAAAAGTGAACTTCTCACCGACTGGTGTGAACAATTGATTGAAGTCAGTCACACTATAAAGTGTTTCTCCCGTAATATTGATCATCTTGGTATAGCTATCGCTAGCACCATGTTTATCGGTAACTGTAATCGTTACGGTCTTCGGTCCTGGAACAAAGAATGCAAGTGCATTGTTATCCCATTCTGTTTTTACAATTGCGTTCTCATCATCTGTGCTTTGATCAATATAAGTGATTTTCTCACCCATTTTGTATTCTTCTTTATCTGTCGTAAACATTGCGACAGGTGGCAGATTTGGTCTTTCAACCTTAATCGTAACCGAATACGGATCACTCCATTGACCACTTGAATCCTGGACCGCATAGGTTACTGTGTATACACCTGGTTGGTCGAATGAATCCTGACGACCTGTCCAACGCTCATCTACAATGCTGAGTCCCTTGGGAGAGCTGGATCTGGTTGTGTAGGTTACCTGGTCTCCGGCAAAAACCTCTTTTTGTACCGTGAAGCTTGCCACCGGTTTGGTACTCAGATTCAATACAACCGTTTTGGCAGATTGATTTACTTTATACGTAATGTCCAAAGCTTGGGTAATTGAAGTCAACGGCACCATGAACGTATTTTTTTGTTGATAAGCCGCACCCTTCATCGTTCTGGACACACCATTAACGGTATAGATCTTGCTGTTTGTTTTGAAACGCAGCTCATCTTCACCACTAATAATGATCGTTTCTTTAGTTGTGTTATCATATTTGACATCGTAGCCAACCCGATCAACGAGAGCACGGATCGCTACATAGGATACACCATTTTTAACAGCCATCGGCTGTCCAGCAAGATACGTTTTGCCATCTTGCATCATTTTATTACTGTTCATATAAAGAGTGAGGTCTCCACCCCCGCCTCCAGCAACAGATGAACTCCCTGTAGACGGTTGTTCCACTTCTACCGGTGCAGGTGCTGGTGTTTCCTCAGCTGTACCTTCTTCGTCCGTAGGTTCAATTACCGGCTCAACAGGAGTCGCGTCTGTTCCTGTAGGAACATCTGTCTCAGGGTTCACTTCTTCAGTTGTTTCATTATTTGATGTTGGAGTGTTTGTTCCGGATTTCACTTCGGATTCCGCGATGGTTTGTTCTTTCTTCACAACCTCCACGGATTTAACTTTGGCTGTATTCACTGATGTAGTATCGCTCTGATCTGCTGATTGTGCATTGGCAGGAATGACTGCAAACGCCTGAAACACAGCAAAAGCGGTAAGTATGGACAATTTCTTCTTCAAATTCATTCTTTGTCTTTGGCTCCTTCTGCTCCCATTTTATAAATATCCCCCTCAAAAAGTCATATTATTAGACGCTTGGAACCGGGAAAAGTTGCTAAAAAGTTAAGAGGAGAATTGTAAACTTTTAATAGAAGGAAAATACTATGAAAATAGTTATCTATCAATTATCTTTTTAGCATTCGTATCCCAAAATTAACCAATAGAAAATTCCAACAAAAAAATCTCTCCAGGAGATGGTCAATCAGCACCATATCGCAGAGAGATGTAAGGATTGAATAGGTCTAGCGCAAACGGACAGGCAGACTTCCTGTTGGCTGCATTCCACCGGTTAACACATGGGACAATACCCGAACAACTGCAGGTGTATTCTCATACGTACAAACATAACTACCCGGCCTCGAAATCTCCAGCAGATCATATGGATTGCGCAGAGCAATTACAATCAAGGTATGATTCTCACTAAGCTTTTCAACCAAATACTGTTGCCCTTTCGGAAGATGTCCAGCCGACGTGTACGTACATACGATAACTTGCTCACTCTCCGACACTTCCGCCAATATCCGATCTGTTTCATAATAAGTGGGCTGAGTTGTAATGATGTGCTCGCGAACTCTGCCTCGCAGTTGCGATAGCGCCATACCCAGCGATTCTGTATGAGACCATGGTTCATCCACCTCTGTACGTTGCACAACCTCAGGCCAGATGACATATACGTCCTTCTCTGGGTCCAATGGCAGCAGCCCATCATTATGAACGATGGTAATACTGCTTGAAGCAATCTTGAACAACGTCAATTCGTTGGGCACACTGGGCTCAGTAGGTTTAGTGGATTCAGTGCAATCAACAGGTTCGACATCGGTTGATTCGACCGTTTCACTCGCTTTCGGCGAAACAAGATGATCATTCTGCTGCCCACAGCGCTTTCTTTTCCATGTCATAATGCGTTCAACCGCCTGATGAATAACCTCTTCCGAAATGCGCCCCGTTCGAACTGCTTCGTATATGCCTTTCAGCGCAGCAACCTGATCTTGCAAGGTATGACTCACCAGAATCAGATCTGCTCCTGCTTCCACAGCACGAACGGCAGCTTCAGCTACACCATATGGCTTGGATATCGCATGCATTTCAAGACAGTCTGTAATAATAATGCCTTCAAAACCCATTTCCTCACGTAGCAGACCCGTTAACACCTTATGCGACAATGTTGCCGGAATGGGCTCGGGCTCAATCGAAGGGAACATCACATGAGCTGTCATAATAGCGTCAACTCCGGCCTCAATCGCCTTGCGGAACGGCAACAACTCCATCTGTTCCAGCCTGTTTCGATCATGAGGTACCGTAACCATACCAAGATGAGAATCTACGGCGGTATCTCCGTGCCCCGGAAAATGTTTGGCAGTAGCAGCTATGCCCTGTGATTGATATCCGGTGATGGCTGCTACGCCATGAGCGGCCACACTTTCAGCATGTTCACCATACGAACGCACACCGATAACCGGGTTAAGCGGATTGTTATTCACGTCGACCACTGGCGCAAGGTTCATATCAATACCGATGTTTTTCAACTCACGCCCCAGAATTTGGGCACACTCCAGGGTATATTCCGGATTTCCTGTTGCACCAAGTGCCATATTACCCGGCACTTGGGTCATTCCCTCTTTGTCAATCCGTGCAACCATGCCACCTTCCTGGTCCACCGAAATCATGAGTGGTAAGGCCCCCGTTTCAGCAGCCATATCTTGCAGTTCGGCGGACAGCCGTGTCAATTGATCTACACTTTTGACATTGCGCCGGAAATAAATGATGCCCCCGACGTGATAGTCACGGATTAAGCGAGCAATCTGTTCATCTGCGTGCTGACTGTGAAATCCACACATCAACAATTGTCCTACCTTTTGCTCCAATGTCAGATTATTTAAGAGTTTCATTTGACCTCTCCTCCCGGTTCCCTTGCCCCTACGAACCCAATCGTTTACTCTGCCTGTACTCGGAGGGTTTCATGTGGAAGTGTTTATGAAACACCTTGGAGAAGTAACGGCGCTCCTTGAACCCTGTGGCTTCTCCAATCGCTGTAATGCTCCATTCGGTTGTACTCAACAATAAAGCTGCACTTTCCATCCGTTTCTGCGTCATGTATTCCACAAAAGTAACACCCATTTGGGTTTTAAACAGCTGGCAAAAGTAACCTGGGCTGATTCCGAGCCAATCTGAGACTTCATCTATTCCCAAGTCCTGTTGCAGCCGTGCATCCATATACTCACATGCAGACAGGATCAGTTCCGATACAGAAGGACGTGGCTGCGTTTGTTTGCCCTGATAGGCATGGATAACAACCTCTGCAAGTTCAAGGAGTTCCCTCATGGATACGGCCCCTTGCAGTGCATTCCAAAAATTCACTTCGTGCTCTTCAGCGAAGGCCTGTACTTCCCGCAGTTCACGAAGCATGTGCACAAGCATAAACCGAAGATTGGTTTCATCTACCCTGTTGAAGGATTGTCCTGAATTCCCCATTTGCTGTTTAAGCCGATCCAATACATCACGTAACCCCTGCTTGTTCCCTTGACGAATCCACCGAGTAACAAGCTCCAGATCTTCTCTTGTAATCCATGAGTTAGCCCCTTTGGAGGCCGTATGATCATGCGATAAGGCGGTTTCGGGACAACTCGCCTTCAGCACCTTGTCTTCACTCTCCGCATGGGACATCAGTATTTTTTGACAATGCCGATATCGCTCCAAAATTTGACTTTCCAGGTTCACGGGCACAGCATCCTGAACAACCCTGACCTTCACACCTGAATCCAAGGATAATATCACATTTAATTCGAGACACAGTTGATGGGCCAATTCCTCTGAGAGACGTTTCCACTCCCCCGATGCCTCCAGCAGGATGCACCACTCACCTTTGCGGGTCGAAAGAATCTGACAGTCACCCGTAATTCTCTCTGCCACTTCCCTAAGTCTGGAAATTACGGTCTCATGCCATCGTTGGTGCTGAAGCTCGGACCAACCGATCGAATGGCGAAAATAACCGACCGCATCCACCAGCAGCAACGTATACGGTGCAGCAGTTGTTATAAATTCAGGAACAGAAGCAGGATAGGCAATCTTCAATGGTGCTTCTCCTCGCAACAGGTCAATCAACTGTTTGTGTCTGATCCAGCTTTCCATCTCTTGGCTGCGATAACGTTGCGATTCGTTTTCCAGACGTCTCTTCTGGATCTGAACGGCAAGCTCACGCAGTTTATGTTCCAGATTCAAATAATCAATTGGCTTACATATGTATTCATGTACGTTATATTTAATAGCGGTTCGAGCATATTCAAACTGCTGATAACCGGTCAGCAAAATAATTTCACACGTTTCACCCTGCTCTCGCAGCAATCGAATAAGTTCCAATCCATCCATAGACGGCATCCGAATATCACACAAGAGAATGTCCGGATGACTTTCTGTTACTTTCCCCAGCGCTTCTACACCACTTCTCGCTGTACCTGTGATTTCAATCCCCATCTCTTCCCAGGGTAAAATGTAGTTCAGATTCTCCAGAATCGGCAGCTCATCGTCAACCAGCATTGCAGTCAGATTCATCCGGCTTCCTCCTGCTCATATAATGGAATGATGCATCGAATAACAGTGCCATACCCCGGTGCTGAACATATAAATATGCCATACCCGGCCCCGTATTGAATACGAATTCGATCTGCCACACTTCGTAATCCCAATCCCCTGCGTTCCGTTATGGCCGATAATGATTCCGCCCCTTCCGCGAGCATATCTTCCGGCGGATCTTCTGCCATATACTCAAATCGTGCGAGCATTTCCTGGGGAATACCGATCCCATTATCCTCAACACATAACACCAGATGATCCCGTTCCGCATATGCGCTTATCCGCAGTACACCTGGATAGGTGATCCCCTCAAACCCATGTTGAATGCTATTTTCCACCAGAGGCTGGAGGGTCAGCTTGAGCAGGATTGAGCTGTATAAATGAGGTGGAATGTCAATCTCATAGGTGAACAAATCACTGAACCTGTACTGTTGAATCTCCAGATAACTCTGCAAATGCCTGATTTCCTCACCCAGCGGAATCTCCTCCTGATCCTGAATGCTGATACGAAGCATATTGCCAAGTCTGGTCACCATCTCGCTTACTTTGCGGCCCTCCCCACGCAGCGCTAATCCATTAATGGATTCCAATGTGTTAAACAGAAAATGAGGTTTGATCTGGGCCTGTAGTACACGTAGTTCCGCTTGGGCCTTCTGCTCTTGCTCTGCCCGAACACGACGGAATAATCCCCCGATACGATCCAATAGTTCATTGAACCCTTGCGCAAGCAGCTGCATTTCATCGAACCCTTTTCCTTCCACCCTCGCATTAAAATCACCATCATCCACACGACGCATAAACCTTACAAGTACAGCAATGTTACCCGTAATGCGATTCATGAAAAAAAGATTAAAGATCATCGCTGCGAGCAGGCATAACAGAATAATGATGACAGACCAACCTGCAAAGGCATTGGTTTCCGCAGATAAGGCTTCCCATGAAGTCACACTGACGAGGCTCCAGTTATAGTTTTTCAGATGATATTGCGAAATGATACTTTCCTTGCCGTCAAAGACCGTTCTGACACTGCTAAAACCGGGACCGTACCTGTCAGATTCAGCACCAAGATTTTGCATGTTCTCACCGTTATAAATACCAGCAGGATCATAGACGATCAGGCCTTCTTCATTAATTAACAGGAAAGATGTATCCTGTGCCGAATCGCTGATCTGCAGGTGACGGAAGATCCTGTCGATCTCTCCTTTTTTGATCTGAACAACAAGCACCCCGATATTTTGAAAATAACTGAGTTCTTTGACCAGTCTGATCTGGGTAAAGACAGGTTCTATCCCGGTTAATTCGGGATATTCCAAAGGTGCGAGCCATTTAGGCACGCCATTAAGTTGCTGAATTTCGTTGAATAAGGGATGTACTTTGAATTGCTGAAAAGGAAGGGCTTGAAAGTTCTCTTTGGTGAAAATGGAGACAATCTGGTTGTTCTCGGAAGAACGCAAATCATATAAAAAGGCATAACTGATGAACGGATAATTATATAGAAGGGAACGGAAATTGCGCTGGCTGGCATTCAGGGATAACTGATTACCGGTTCCCAGATCCTGCTTGGTCGGATCTTTGGCGTTCAGCGCCATTTGAAAAACCGATGTAGCTATCCCGTTGTCGGTAACACTATTAATCTGCTGAAATACATTCTCGATATTGTAACTAATGGCCTGAAGCGCATATTCGGCCTGTTGATTGTATTTTTTCTCAATCGTATGTGATGTGACCAGAAACATGCCAATGCCTAGCGCACACATCGGTACAATAATCAGCAGCAGAAATGCCAAGGCCAGCTTCATTCGCAAGTTCATATCCCGTTCTCCCTATCAACTGGTTCATGGTATTAACCTTTGACACCACCTGCAGTTACTCCTTCTATAATTTTCTCCTGGAGTATAGCGTAGATCACAAGTACAGGTACAACACTGTATACAATACCTGCCGACATCTGGGCATAGTTCATCTGATATTGATCCCGAAACTGGACCATGCCCACTGGCAGCGTACGCAATTTATCGGTGGATAAGAAATAGTTGGCGAGTAAAAATTCGTTCCAGTTGCCGAGGAAATTAACGATAAAAACGGTAACAATAGCCGGAACCGTAAGAGGTATCACTATTTTAGCAAAGATACCCGGTGCCCTCAAGCCGTCCATGACCGCCGCTTCCTCAATTTCTCCAGGCAGAGAACGCATAAAAGCCGCCAGTATAATAATGGTAAAAGGGATCGCATTGGCCACATAGGGCACGATCAATGCCAGATGGGTATCCAATATGCCCATTTTGCGAACAAGCAGATAGATCGGCAGCATAAGTGCATTGTTGGGAATAAGCATACCTGCCAGAATTAAGCTGTACAGAAACAGGCTCCATCTCCGGTGTCTCATCCGGGTTACGGCAAAAGCAAACATGGCACCGAGCACAATCGTACACGCCGACGATAAAACCGAAATGTACAGGCTATTCCAGAAATATGTGCCAATCTTTGCATTCACCCAAGCCTCCACGTAATTGTTAAACTCCCATGTTGTAGGCAGACCGAATGGATTCAAGGCGATTTCATTGTTATCCTGCTTAAATGAAGAGAAGATTACAAATAAAAAGGGAAACAAAATCGCGATTAAATACAATATTAACAACACATGAGGTATACTGCTTTTTAAGCTTTTTGCCATCAATATTCCACCTTCTCGCTCCGCCTCGCTACCAGCAGTTGATACACCGCAGTGAGCACAAGCGTCAGAGCAAAGATCAGCACTGCAATGGTATTGCCATAGCCATATTTGAAGTTGGTAATCGCGTATTTGATCATATATGTGGCCAGAACCTCGGTGGACCCAGCGGGCCCACCTTTGGTCATGACAATCACGATGTCGGCTGCTTTCATGGCACCTGCAATGGACAACATGATCACCACTGAAATGATCGGCCGGATCAGCGGCAACGTAATTCGCATTGCACGTTGTACCGCTGTTGCCCCATCGATTGCAGCCGCTTCATCCAGATCACGGGGAATCGCCAGTATGGCCGCCAGCACCATGACAATGTAAAATCCCGTCCACTGCCAGGCATTGGTCACCAAAATGGACAACATGGCGAATCGGTTATCCGATAACCAGTAGATTGGATCGATGCCCAGCACATGAAGTATTTTGTTTAATAGTCCGATATTGGGTTCATAGATGAACCCCCACAAGATACCGATAACGGCTGTCGACATAATGGATGGTAAAAAAACAGCTGTTTTATACAGACCTTTTAGTCTTTTCACATTGGCAATAAGAAGCGAAAACAGGACGATGAGGGGTACCTGAATCAGTACCGAAAATCCGATGAAAAAGCCGTTATTCCGTGTGGAAATCCAAAAACGTTCATCGGTCAGTGCCTTCACATAATTGGATAAACCCACAAAACGTGGCTCAGCCGATACCCCATTCCAACTCGTTAGACTGTAATACAGGGAGCTACCAATAGGATATAAGAAGAACATTACAAACAGAATTAGGGCTGGCATTACAAACAGCGTATAGATTAACGGGCTGCGGAGTGAAGTATTCATAGTCAGCCTCCTTCAGTCACTTCAACGATCGCAGTTTCAACTTGGATTGATTTATTCTACGGAAGCGTTTGCTTCCTCCTGCACCTTTTGCAGCTCTTCTGCCATTTTCTCTGGCGTCGTCTGCCCACCAATCAACTTCTGGATTTGCAGATTGCTGATCTCTGTCGTCACATCGGCCTGAACGAGTGCATCAAATGCCGGGAACGATGTCTTGGACGCATTAAGCACAGCCACAATTTCTTTCATCAGATCATCGGTAATACTGTCGGTCAGCACTTTCTCATCCAGCTTCATCGCAGGCAACACACCATCTTCCACAAGGCCACGGACCTGCATATCTTCATTGTAGAAATTTTTGATAAAAGCTTTCACTGCTTCCAGCTTCTGCGGGTCATCCGCCACTGCTGCCGAGAAACCGTATCCATTGTTCACATCCCGCATCAAAGACGTCTGATCGCCTGCGCCGTTCTCTACCGGAGGCATATTGAAGAATCCAACCTTGCCAATGAGCGATTCACCGCTCTGACCTTCCTTGAATACAGATGATTTCCATGTTCCGTCATACATCAACACCGCTTCTCCGCTCGTAAATTGCGTGGTATATTCGGCATACTCAAAGCCCAGTTCACCTTTTTTGAAATAACCCTTATCGACCCATTCCTTATGTTTGGCAAATCCTTGGACCACACCCGGATCGGTCCATTTCGCTTCACCTGTTGCAAACTTTGCGGTAATCTCCGGTCCGGCATACCGGGACCACAGGTGGTTGGTTAACATAAGCGGCACCCAGCCCGCCTTGGATGCGGAAGCAAGCGGCACTTTGCCATCGGCCTTGATCTCGGCCAGTATATTGTCCAGTTCAGCCATGGTGGTTGGAGCTTTCCATCCTTTTTGTTCGAAGTACTCTTTATTATAGAAAAAACCTTCGCCCGAACCGCCAATCGGCAGTCCATATACTTTGCCTTCATACGTAAACGGTTCAAGGGATGTAAACTGGTCTTGAATGCCCAGCTCTTGCAGGATTGGGGTCAGATCAAGCAGCATACCTTCCTTGGCATAAACTTTGGAATCCGGGCTACCGAACAGTTCAAATATATCCGGCGGGTTACCTGCCGCCATCTCTCCGCGAAGCTTTTCCTTACGATTCACATCAGATTCGACGCCATCCAGCGTAAAGGTCAGATTGGGTACCTCTCCCTCCACTTTGTCCACAACATCCTGCAGAATGGCCAGTCTTTTCTGTTTGTCGGCCCCCACCTGTGTGTGACGGAGAAGCATCTCAACCGGTTCCTTACTTGTTTCCTCCACAGGTGTGTTGCCTGCGCCTTGCTGTGGCTCGTTACTTGAGCTTGCACATCCCGCCAAAGTCCATGAAGTGATAAGCAATAATGAAAGTAGTAATGTCATTCTTTTTTTCATCTGGTTGACCCTCCTCAAGATATTGAGCATTTGGCTTTACACTCTGATTATAAAAAGCCGGAGCTTACATCGTAAGGATGACAATTCATCAATGGAGGGATAAAATCCTTCACTGGACCCATAATCTCTCTTGCCATATGTTGAGGAGCAACAAAAACAGTCCCTGCGAAGTAGGTTCGCAAGGACTGCTTGGTTGGTCATTGGTACGTTATATTTAAAGGTTAGATTACTTACCTGAACAAGCCACGCCAGCCGTTTCCTGGCTACCTTGTTCGATCAGGCGATACGCCCGTTCCACTTCTTCTTCAGTTGGTGAAGGAACTCCATCCAGTGGATATACTTTACCGAGCGCTTCCCATTTGTAGATCCCCATCTGATGGTATGGAAGAATTTCGAACTTCTCGACGCCATTTAATGTTCCAATAAACCGTCCGAGGTTAAGCAGATCCTCTTCCTCGTTATGAATGCCAGGCACATACACGTGACGTATCCACATTTTCCGACCTTGCTCCGATAACCATTTGGCCGTTTTCAACGTTCTCTCGTTGGATTTGCCTGTCAGCTTGATATGTTTCTCGTCATCAATATGTTTGAGGTCCAACAGAACCAGGTCTGTGTGATCCAGCAGATCGTGAATCCGATCCGGCTCGTTAAACCCGTTGCTGTCCAGTGTCGTATGCAATCCCCAGCGGCGCTTCACTTCTTTGAAGATCTCGGCTACAAAGTGAGCCTGTAACGTTGGTTCTCCGCCAGATATCGTGAGTCCGCCTCCAGAGCTGCGGTAGTAGGATAGGTACGGCTCAATTTCAGCCAATACCTCCTCTAGCGTCATTTCTTTTCCGCCATCCAGCGCCCATGTATCCGGGTTGTGGCAATACTGACATTTGAGTAGACATCCTTGCATAAAAAGCACAAAGCGGATGCCTGGGCCGTCAACCGTCCCGAAAGTTTCGAGTGAATGAATATGTCCGTTAACCATGCTGCCTCTTCCTTTCTGTATCCGCATCCGCTGTGCGTTTAATATGATTTGGAATGCCTTGCTCTAGCGGTCTTCTACTTGCAAATTACTTACATCGAGCCATGGAACGTACGGTTGATGACATCCAACTGTTGTTCACGAGTCAGTTTAATGAAGTTAACCGCATATCCAGAAACCCGTACAGTCAGTTGCGGATAGTTTTCCGGGTGATCCATCGCATCAATCAATTGCTGACGATCAAATACGTTAACGTTCAGGTGATGAGCGTTTTGACCGAAGTAACCATCCATCATCGCAGTCAGATTGGATTTACGTGTATTCTCCTCTTTACCCAATGCTTTTGGCACGATGGAGAAGGTATTGGAAATCCCGTCAAGACTGTGTTCATAAGGCAATTTGGCTACAGATCCAAGGGATGCCAGTGCACCTTTTTTGTCACGACCATGCATTGGGTTCGCACCTGGAGCAAATGGTTCACCTGCTTTACGACCATCCGGTGTAGTCCCTGTTTTCTTACCGTATACCACGTTGGAAGTGATCGTCAGAACGGATTGTGTTGGCACTGCGTTACGGTAAGCTTTGTGCTTGCGAATCATGCCCATGAAGTTCTCGACCAGTTCAACAGCAATGCTGTCTACGCTGTCTTCATTGTTACCGTAACAAGGGAAGTCTCCTTCGATTTCAAAATCAACAGCGATGCCTTGTTCGTTACGAATTGGTTTTACTTTGGCATATTTGATCGCACTCAGTGAATCTGCTGTAACCGAGAGACCAGCGATACCACAAGCCATCGTACGTACAATGTCACGGTCATGCAATGCCATCTCGATACGCTCATAGCTGTATTTATCGTGCATGTAGTGAATGACGTTGAGGGTGTTCATATACAGTTTCGCCAGCCACTCCATCATTGGTTTGAAACGTTTCATAACCTCATTGTAATCCAGTACTTCGCTAGTGATTGCAGGATACTCAGGTCCAACTTGTGCTCCGGATTTCTCATCACGACCACCGTTGATCGCATACAGGAGAGCTTTTGCCAGGTTGGCACGAGCGCCGAAGAATTGCATTTGTTTCCCGATCTTCATCGCCGATACACAGCAAGCAATACCGTAATCGTCACCATAGATCGGACGCATCAGATCATCATTTTCATATTGAATTGAGCTGGTTTCAATGGAAACTTTACTGCAATAATCTTTGAAAGCTTCTGGAAGTTTCGTGGACCAGAGAACAGTCAGGTTCGGTTCTGGTGCAGGTCCCAGGTTGTGCAGTGTATGCAGGAAACGGAAGCTGTTTTTGGTTACGCGTGTTTCACCATTCACGGACATACCACCGATGGACTCCGTCACCCATGTTGGATCTCCACTGAACAGTTCGTTGTAATCCGGTGTACGCAGGAATTTGACAATCCGCAGTTTCATTACAAAATGGTCAACCAATTCCTGAGCCTGTTCTTCTGACAGAATGCCTTCTTGCAAGTCACGTTCAATGTAGATATCCAGGAAAGAAGATACACGTCCCAGGGACATCGCAGCACCGTTCTGTTCTTTGATTGCAGCGAGATAACCGAAGTACAACCATTGGAATGCTTCTTTTGCTGTTGTCGCTGGCAAGGAAATATCGAACCCGTGCATATCGCCCAATTGTTTCAATTCTTGCAATGCACGAATCTGTTCAGACAATTCTTCCCGCAGACGAATGACATCTTCATCAATAACATCAACTTCAAGTGCGTTCAATTCGCCTTTTTTGTTACGAATCAGGAAGTCTACCCCGTACAAAGCTACACGACGATAGTCACCGATGATCCGGCCACGGCCATACGCATCTGGAAGACCTGTAATAATCCCTGCTTTACGCGCTGCACGCATATCGGAAGTATAAGCATCGAATACACCTTGGTTATGAGTTTTGCGAATGTTCGTAAATATATCAATGACGCCTTGAGGCAATTCGAAGCCGTATGCTTCACATGCATCAATCATCATCCGGATTCCGCCTGTTGGTTGAATGGAACGTTTGAACGGAGCATCGGTCTGAACGCCGACAATCTGCTCTTTGGATTGATCCAGATAACCGGGTTGGTGAGAAACAATAGTCGCTGGTGTGTTCACATCAACGTCAAGGACACCGCCGTTATCCCGTTCTTTTTTGGTCAGATCAGATACGATATCCCACAATTCTTTGGTATTCTGGGTTGCACCTGCGAGAAATGCTTCATCGCCGTAATACGGAGACAAGTTGTGTGCCAGAAAATCATTCACATCTACGGATTTGGTCCATGTTCCTTTGGTAAAGTTTCTCCAGCCTGTTTGTTGTTTGACATCTTTTTCAATCACCGACATCTTAATCCCTCCACTAATTTGGATTTCTGGACACATAACATCTTGCTTCATTCGTAGCATTGTGTGCCCAGAGCCGCGATAAATGTGAATTGTTTCACATAAACCGGAACATGTTCTCTCTACTTGGGAACCGGAACCGCGGGATGAATGTTTTTCTTACATTTTCAGTATACGACTTGGGGCTTTCATCATCTGTGATTTTTGTCACAAAGTCAGTGAACTAACTCACTCCACCTGCGCTGTGTCCCATTGAACCCGGTAAATTCACACTTAGCCACTGCGCGGGCAGAACAACTTCCGATCGCTGTTATCCCCGGATTTTTTCAATTTTATTTTTCAAAGGGGAAAATCCGGGGATAAAGGCGAACGCTCCGCTTCTTCAGTTTTTTCTGCCCTCTCCGTTATTGTGTGAACATCTGGCTCAAACGGCCACATCACGGATTCCGTGTAACCTCTTTAGAACCCTTTTGCTCCTCTATGCTCGGAGCAAACCAAATCTTAAAATAAACCCTGAAAAACAGATGCTCGCTCTTCTGTTTTTCTGCCCTCTTCGTTCTTGTGTGAACATCTGGCTCAAACAGCCACGTCACGGATTCCGTGTAACCTCTTTAAGAACCTTTGCTCCTCTATGCTCGGAGCAAAACAAAACTTAGAATAAATCCTGAAAAACAGATGCTTCGCTCTTCTGTTTTTCTGCCCTCTTCGTTCTTGTGTGAACATCTGGCTCAAACAGCCACGTCACGGATTCCGTGTAACCTCTTTAAGAACCTTTGCTCCTCCATGTTCGGAGCAAAACAAAGCTTAGAATAAACCCTGAAAAACAGATGCTCGCTCTTCTGTTTTTCTGCCCTTTTCTTTATTATGTGAAAGACGGCAATCGGGGCTCCCCTCTCGGGGAACCCTGATCTTCTTGCCGTAAGGCACGCTTCGTTCTAAATTTATTATTCAAACTTTCCGTAGAAAGCGTTGCGGTATACATCAGCCAGTTCAGTTACCAACGGTAACTTCGGATTGGCGGTTGTACATTGGTCTTCGAAGGCACGGTCAGCCAGATAATCCACATGTGCTTCAAAGTCTTTGGCATCAAATCCGATTTCCTGGAACGATTCTTCAATGCCCAATGTTTTGTTCAGTTTGCGAATCGCATTGATGAGACTGGTTACGCCTTCTTCTGTCGTACGAGCAGGCAATCCCAAGATGCGGGCGATTTCGGCATACCGCTCATCCGCTACAAAGTGCGAATATTTCGGGAACGATGCAAATTTGGTCGGTTTTTTCGCGTTGTAACGAATGACGTGTGGCATCAGGATTGCATTGGTGCGTCCGTGTGCGGTGTGATACTGACCGCCCCATTTGTGCGCCAAGCTGTGGTTAATACCCAGGAATGCGTTGGCAAACGCCATACCTGCAATCGTGGAAGCATTATGCATTTTCTCACGTGCCAGTTTGTCACCTTGCAGTGCAGATTGCTCCAGGTATTGGAACACCAGTTGGATTGCTTTGATCGCAAGTCCATCCGTGTAATCATTTGCCATGACAGACACATAAGCTTCAATCGCATGCGTCAGTACGTCCATACCTGTATCTGCAACGGCTGTTCTAGGCAGGGAGTATACAAACTCCGGATCAACAATCGCTACGTCTGGTGTCAGCTCATAGTCGGCCAATGGATATTTGGTGTTACCTTGATTTTTATCTGTGATAACCGCGAACGATGTCACTTCAGAACCTGTACCGGATGTGGTTGGGATCGCTACAAATTTCGCTTTTACGCCGAGACGTGGATATTTGTAGATCCGTTTGCGGATATCCATGAATTTCTGTTTCAAATCGTTGAAGTCCGTGTCTGGATATTCATAGAACAACCACATGGCTTTGGCAGCATCCATCGGTGATCCACCGCCGAGTGCAATAATGCAGTCCGGTTGGAAGCGGCGCATCATTTCGGTTCCGCGATCTACCGTTGTTGTCGATGGATCTGGCTCAACATCGGAGAATACTTCAATCGCTACTGGCATTTGGCGTTGACGCAGATAGTGTTCTACCTTTTCAACATATCCAAGTTTCACCATCATGGCATCCGTAATAATCGCCACACGTGTGATATCAGGCATTTTGGCAAGATACTGTGTTGCGCCTTTTTCGAAGTAGACTTTGTTCGGCACTTTGAACCATTGCATATTCACGGTACGGCGAGCCACCCTTTTCACATTGATTAAGTTCACAGCGGTTACGTTGGAAGAAGTCGAGTTACGTCCGTATGATCCGCATCCCAGTGTCAATGACGGCATGTTTGTGTTGTAGATATCCCCGATGGCACCGTGTGTGGATGGCGAGTTCACAATAATCCGTCCGGTTTGCAGACGATCTGCGAATTTGCCGATCACTTCTTCATTTGTGGAGTGGATAACCGAGGAGTGACCCATGCCGCCAAATGCAACCACTTCTGCTGCACGTTCAATTCCCTCTGCTGCCGTTTTAACTTTGTAACAAGCCAGTACCGGGCTTAATTTCTCAGCCGACAATGGGAATTTGGTACCTACCCCTTCAATCTCGGCCACGAGAATTTTGGTGCCTGCTGGAACTTCAATACCGCACAATTTCGCAATGCTTACCGCAGATTGACCAACAATCGCCGGGTTCACCGCACATTTCTCGGCATTAATCGCACCTGCTGTCAATTTTGCTGCTTCATCTTTGTTAACAAAGTAACAGCCATTCGCAATCATTTTTTTCTTCACTTGATCGAAGATCGGTTCTTCAATGATGACCGCTTGTTCGGAAGCACAGATCATGCCGTTATCGAAAGATTTGGACAGGATCAAATCCGTCACTGCCTGATTGATATCTGCGCTTTTCTCGATAAAGCAAGGAACGTTACCCGGTCCTACGCCCAGTGCAGGTTTACCACAGCTATACGCTGCACGTACCATACCTGATCCGCCTGTTGCCAGAATGAGAGCCACATCATTGTGATTCATCAGTTCGTTTGTACGATCCATGGAAGGATCATCAATCCACTGAATACAATCTGCTGGTGCACCATGTTTCACAGCAGCTTCCAGCAGGATTTTGGCAGCTTCCCGGCTACAATTCTGTGCAGATGGGTGGAAACCAAAGATGATTGGGTTACGCGTCTTGATGGAGATCAGTGCTTTAAACATCGTTGTTGATGTTGGATTGGTTACTGGTGTAATACCCATGATGATACCAACCGGCTCCGCAATTTTCTGGAAGCTCTCATATTCGTTATCTTCAATCACACCTACGGTTTTGTCATACTTAATGCTGTGGTACACATATTCTGTTGCAAATATATTTTTGGTGATTTTATCCTCATACACTCCGCGGCCTGTTTCTTCTACGGCCATCTTGGCGAGCATCATGTGTTTATCCAGACCCGCAAGCGCCATTGCTTGCACAATCCGGTCAATCTGCTTTTGGTCCATCTTCATGAATGCGGCGTGTGCTTTATTCGCTTTGTCGATTAACGTTTGAATATACTGACCTGCTGTCGGTTCTTTTGCTGGGGCGACTTCGTTCTTTACAGCCATCTCCCTCATCCTCCTAAAGGTTCGTATTAGTTTGTCTCTCTCGTTTACATTCACATCGTAACATGACAATAAACTTAATTATGTGATTTTTTTCACAAAGTATAACAAATTTAATTTAAGTTTTGTAGTGTCCTTCATACGACCATTTTCACTTCCTATTTAAAATATAGGGCTGTAAAATTCATCCTCTCCATTAAAAGTGAATTTTATCACAATGTTTGAAATTTCGTCATTTTTGCCCCCTTTCCTTCCCCCTCAAACGGTAAGATTAGGTATATACTGAACTTAAAAATTGAACCACCGCAATTTGTACCGTCCTTCCTCCCGGCCGAGATGACCCTGATCAGGACGGCAACGGTTTGCGGCGAACCTCGGAGGCTACTGCTTATTACAGAAGGTCGTCCGATGGACATAAAGGGGAGATAGACTTATGAGAGAACTAACCACTGTACTGGAAAAGCGCGGTAATACCAACTGTTTCTCGGAAGCAAATTTCAACCATCTGCTGGTTACCATGAAAGATAGAACCTATCCGGAAGGTACACATCTGTACTGGGAAGGCGACATCTCTGACAAACTTTATTATATGAAACGGGGTCGTGCCCAGATCACCAAATCCACGGATGAAGGCAAGGAACTGATCATGTACATGTATCAATCCGGTGATATGATTGGGCAGGCTGATCCCTTCTTTGGCTCTAAACACAGCTTCTCAGCGGAAGTGCTGGAGGATAGTGAGATTGGTGTACTGGAGCATAAAGACCTGGAGATGTTAATCTGCCAGCATTGTGACTTTGCGATCGACTTTATGAAATGGATGGGCATCCACCACCGGTTGACACAGACCAAATTCCGGGATCTCATGTTATACGGTAAACCGGGTGCACTCTGCTCCACCCTCATTCGGTTGTCGAATTCGTATGGTGAGCCTCATGGAGAGCATGTCATTATTCACAAAAAAATTACCCACACGGATCTGTCCAATATGATTGGAGCCACTCGTGAAAGTGTAAACCGCATGTTAAGCGACCTGCGTAAGAAAGATGCGATTGAATACGACAATGGCATGATTGTTATCAAAGATCTGAAGATGCTGCAAGGGATCTGTCACTGTGAACTTTGCCCGAACGAGATCTGTCGTATTTAATATTTGACTATGCTAATCGGATATTGCTTATATATTTAATGAATGAAAAAAAGCCCAGTTCTCTAAAAAGAGATTGGGCTTCTTGGTATGCTTAGGATGCATTGGTCAATTCAAGCTTTACCGCATCACGTGGATTCAATTTCATGTCCAGACCATTTTCCATTAATTCTTTGTCATTCACCATAATGACCCACCGCTCATTCATACGAGGTGTGACATTCTCGACCGAAACGACAAATTTGTTATTCTCCGACATTCTTACAATGCCGCTGGACTTCAACACATCACGAACTGTGCACTCTTGAACGTAGACGCCGGCATATTGACGATTAAGGGTTGGCATAATGTTTCCACCGCTAACCTTGAGTAACGTTGTCTGATATGCAACGCCATCCCCCCCACTGTCAGCGGCTTTAACGTAAATGATCACTTCATCTTTGGCATGAAGTTCCATGTCCCAATCTTCCTGTTCAATATCCTTGCCATTCAATTTGACAGCCCAGCTAAGCGAAGAATCCAGAGAAACTTCACCGACGGATTGAATCCGTTTACCATCTGCCGTAAAATCTACCAGTCCGCTATTGAGTAATGCTTTTTTGAGTGTCAAACCCTCACTAAAATCTCGCTTAATGGACTTTGTGGCATCAGGCAAAAACGTACTGCCATCTACAGCCACTGTGATCGTATTCGCTGTTTCTGTCTCTTTGACAATTGGCTGCTCAGAAGGCTGTGTCTCACTACAACCAGCCAAGATCGCCAGTAGGAGCATACATACACCTATGTAACCGGGGATTTTCTTCATCATGTAGGTAACACCACCCTGCGTAAAATCATTCACCCTGTTGTCCATAACCTCTATTATGGCACAACTTTCGGCAAAAAAAAGTGTCAAAGCCGTTACTTTTTATAGGGTGTCCCCTCCAAATAGGGCTTCTACAAGAAAGAGAGCCTGCATACAGGCTCTCCAATCTAATTCATTTTTATGTTCTAATTGGTTACTTTATCACTGGACACTAGCCTGCATGTATGTCCGTCCTCCATCGCCATCTTTCAGATATGGATTAAGCCCGAAGAACTGCTCCTCAGATACGTATACCCCCGTCAGCAATCGCCCTTCAAGCAATCCACCGTCCACCTGCACGCAACATGAAGGTGCGTCTACATACTCCTGATACAACGGAATCTGCCCATATTGTTGATGGACCTTGAATACCTTACCTTGCTCATGCAAAGGCCGTTCCGAGAAATAGGTAGGCACAATATAACGGGCAATGACATCCAGTTCCTGCACGCTATAAAAGGGTTCATCACCAAGCCATGGTGCAAACATTCGAATCTTCTCATATTGAGACCAGACAACCGCCTGAATCAGCATTTCTGCCTGAACCAACCGACCTTCTCCCACATCCAGAACCAATCGCTTACCATGGATGGTTTCCTCCATCTGAGAAGTCGTTGAATCAGGTTGTCCCAGCTCACATCCGATACACTTCCAGCCCCTGGACGTTTGAATCCATTTTTGCAGCACCGCCGGAGCTAATCTCGGACCATCGCTGTTCACAGAATGCGTATTCACTTCGGCAAGATCATCCTTAACCGAACGGGAATATGCTGTGCGCTTAAACAACTCCGCAGCTTTTTTGTAAATCAGATGTACCTGAATGGATGCGCTCTCAAGTTCTGCAATATCTTTTTTGCCGTAGCGTACTTCACGGGATAAGCTTTCTTCTCTCATGACAAGTGGGCCTCCTTCGCTCCGGCCGTCTGTGGCCATTTTCTATAGATTATACTACAACTCATGACAACATGTGCATAGCCCAAGAGAAAAACGCCGATCCACGTTATACTTAAGACAAAAACCCCTGATTTCCACGGAAATCAGGAGTCTATGTCATTCATGCAACGAAAGTGGGTGATGTTTATACGTTAGTCAACCCACTTCTCAGCCCAGTCTTGAATTTGATTCATGACAGGCTGGAGCGCTCTACCTTTATCCGTCAGTTCATATTCAATACGAACCGGCGTCTCGGGATAGACGTGACGAACCAGAATACCTTCACTCTCCAGATCTTTCATCCGTTCGGACAACATCTTGTCACTCATGGACGGGATCAGATTGGAGATATCCTTGAATCGCTTCGAACCACTCATCAACGTTTGAATAATTAAACCATTCCAGCGTTTGCCCAAAAAAGAAAACGCCGTCTCAAAACGCGGACACATCCGCAAGTCTTGACCTTCCACATTAATCACCTCTTTAGAGATCACTCAAATCAACTTACATTTTGTTAGTATATTTCATAATAACATATTTAAGCTTCAAAGAAAACGCCTGCAACTAAAAAGTTTAAATTTTAGAAGCATAACATCCAAATGGATCATACATCCCAGTATACATTACACGCTGCGTCGTAACCATGGGAAATATCGTATAACTTCCCCATAGTACTATCTTACCCAAAAAGAACCCCACTGCCACAGTCATCATTGACTCGGAGAAGGGTTCCTTCGTATACATTATTCGTATAAGTTCACCTAAAGAATATTTACACTACCACTACGACGTCAGAACAACTTTCCGATCGCTGTTATCCCCAGATTTTTTTGATTCCTTTCTAAAGGGAAAATCCGGGGATAAAGGCGCACGCTCCGCTTCTTCAAGTTATTTCTGCCCTCTCCGTTATTGTGTAAAGGTTAATTGAAATTATATATATATATATCTTTCACGAAGCAATTAGTAAATTAAACCAGCACGCCACCAAATGGTCTTACAGGTTCGCTCTTGCCAAATTCCGGCTTAAAGCTGCGGGCAGGGTATGCCCATTTTACTGCGTTGCTGATCACTCTTAATATTTCCGGTTTGTAATAGGTCGGATACGTCTCATGACCTGGTCGGAAATAAAAGATTTTACCTTCACCACGCCGGAACGTACATCCGCTCCGGAATACTTCCCCACCCTGGAAGTTGCTTACAAACACCAGTTCATCCGGTACTGGAATATCGAAGAATTCACCGTACATCTCTTCTTTTTCCAATACAATCTTGCCCTCGATGCCATCCGCAATCGGATGAGATGGGTTAACACACCATACAATTTCCTGCTCGTCAGCTACACGCCATTTCAGATCGCAGCTGGTTCCCATCAGCGCTTTGAATGGTTTGGAGAAATGACCTGAATGGAGCACAATCATTCCCATCCCGTTCAGCACTCGCTGCGCAACCTTCTGTGAGATCTCATCGCTTACGCGATCATGTGCCATATGTCCCCACCATATGAGCACATCTGTGGAATTCAGCACTTCATCACTTAATCCGTGTTCAGGCTGATCCAGTGTAGCTGTACGAATAGCAAAGCCTTCGCCGCCAAGTCCGTCAGCCAGTGCTCGATGCAGACCATCCGGGTAGACTTCCCTTACTTCATCGTGAATTTTCTCATGGACAAATTCATTCCAAATGGTGACGTTGATCATATTCAATTTCCCCCTAGTGTAGCTCTAAACCCACCACATATCGCCCAGCGGTTCTTCAATCAATACTTGCTGGAGATTTTGCACGGCTTTAGAGAATCCTTCTTCAACCGACATCAGACCGTCTTCGTGCTCAATACTTACTACATAATCATATCCGACCAGACGCAAGGCACTCATAATATCTGCCCAAGTCTTGTTATCATGTCCATAACCAACCGAGCGGAACTGCCAAGCCCGATCCAGCATATTGGTATAGTCCTGCATATCCGTTACACCGTGTTTGTTCACGTTTACCGGATCAATCGTTGTATCTTTTGCATGGAAGTGATGGATGGCTCCTTCACGTCCCAGGATGTGAATTGCCTGAACCGGATCAATACCTTGCCACCACATGTGACTTGGGTCCAGATTGGCTCCGATCACTTCACCTGCTGCTTCACGCAGTCTCAGCAGGGTTGCTGGAGTATGAACGGAGAATCCGCCGTGCAGCTCCAATCCAACTTTTACGTTACGATCTGCTGCAAATTTACCCCACTCTGTCCAGTAAGGGATAACTTTGTTCTCCCACTGCCACTTCAGGATCTCCTGGAAGTCATTTGGCCATGGTGCAACAGGCCAGTTCGGATATTTGGCATCCTCATGGTCTCCCGGACAACCGGAGAATGTATTCACTACAGGTACTTCCAGCTTCTCAGCCAGTTCTACCGTTTTAACAAAATCATCGTGAAATCCTTTGGCAATATCCTTTTGCGGATGTAGCGGGTTACCGTGACAGCTCAGTGCACTGATCGTCAAACCACGTGATTCCACTGCATTTTTGAAGTTTTTCAATGCTGTAGGATTACTTAACAACTCATCTGGCTTACAATGTGCATTGCCTGGATGTCCGCCTGTTCCAATCTCTACTGCTTTTAATCCCTTGGATGCTACATAATCAAGAGCATCCTCCAATTTACGTCCTCCGAATAGTACCAAAAATACGCCGAGTTTCAAGTGCGATTCCTCCCTGGATTAGATATCGTATGATTGCTGAATTCATGAATATTGAACTGTATACAATTACCGTTCAGATCACATGCCTGTTTGATTAGTGTGGAAAATCGAGAGTGTTTCTATCCTGAAATTGAACGTAAGAATACTGGTTATTCTGCTTCACTCGCAAGAGCATCAAGCTTCGAACACTTTTTACTCAGACTAGTGGGATTCCACGGTTTCAATCTCAGTTTGAACTGTGCGAGTTACTGCAAAAGAATCATAGCTACTCTCCAGATGTACGTGCTTGCCTTCAAGTGAAGAACGCTGGAATGAATGCATGGCTTCCAGTACGTGATAAGCAAGCTTGCCACTGGCTTTGTGTTCCCGTCCGGCACGAATGGATTCAACCATTTCCGTTACGCCGATGCCTCGTTCGTTTTGTCCACTTTCGAAGACTGGTTTGACCGTCTCCCAAGTGTCTTGACCGTATCTGCGAACCTTCACTTCCCCGTTAAAATAGTTGGGGTCAGGTACACTAAGCGTACCTTCTGTACCATAGATTTCAATACGTGGTAGATCCGAAGCTCCGCGAATATCGAAACTGGTAATCATGGTTGCAATGGCACCTTCTGCAAAATCAATGGTTCCTGCCAAGTGGGTAGGCGTCTCTACTTGCAGCGCTGTACCTTCCTTCGGTCCGGAGCCAATCTTGCGATCTGCAATCTGTATGCCTGCCGAGGCGCTGATTCTGCGTATCGGTCCAAGCAACGTAATCAGAGCGGTCAGATAGTAAGGTCCCATATCAAACATCGGTCCGCCACCTGCAACATAAAAGAACTCCGGATTAGGATGCCAAGCTTCTGGTCCTCCACCCATGAAGAATGAAGTCGCTGCAACCGGCTTGCCAATCAGCCCATCCTCAATGGCTTTACGAGCTGTCTGTATGCCTGAACCAAGGAAGGTGTCCGGTGCAGAACCAACATACAATCCCTTTTCCTCAGCCAGCTCAACAACCTTGCGACCATCCTCAAGAGAAATTGCCAGCGGCTTCTCGGCATACACATGCTTGCCTGCTTCGAGTGCAGCCAGATCGGTCATGGCGTGACTTCCAGGAACCGTAAGGTTCAACACAAGTTCAATTTCGTTATTTTGCAGCAACTCATCTACATTGTAAACGTTTGCGATATTAAATTCATCTGCCCGTTCCTGAGCGCGTTCACGAATCAAATCCGCAACAGCCACGACTTCAATGACCGGGTTGTTTTTGAGATTTTCCAAGTAGATGGCGCTGATGTTACCACACCCGATGATGCCTGCTTTCATTTTCTCCACTGTGACGTTCATCTCCTTACGCATGGTGAAAATCTGCGTTTGAATGGTTGAGATACATATGTTTTGTTGGATGTTTCCTGTTCCTTAAATCTAATACTATGGTATTCCGTTTCAGCTTGAATTAAAATGAATAATATGATTGAAACATGAACTATCTGGTCATAATTTTCAAATTGCAAGGAGTATGCCCATGCCGACAGATTCTTCCTGCCAAGTTCTTACAGCAGGCTTTTCATTTCATCGTAAACCCTACGCTATGGTGCAGCCTGAAGGGGTGAAGAACTACCTGTTAAGACTGCAAACAGACGGACGTTGCCGCGCACGCATAGACGGAGACATGTCCCTGGTGGATGCGGGCGATCTGCTTCTTTTTGATCCTGACGAGCCTTATGAGCTGAGAATAGACAATGAAACCAATCCGATGGGAGAACGACTGGTGGAGAGTGGCGACTATCACATCTTCTTCAATGGTTCCTGGGTGGATGAGTGGTGGAAGCGTCACAAACGGCCGACCCGGATCAAAGTCGAACTGACGGAAAGCCTCTTGGTCCTGTTTCGACAGCTCGTACTGGAGCAGCGCCGCATCTCCAATCCTTATCCGGAAATTTCAAGTTATTATATGCGGATTTTATGTCTCGAAGTGGATCGTCTGCTCGCGGAGCATCCAACGATAACCAACACCAATTATGTGGCTTATGAGATCAAAAACTATATTGAAGAAAACGCTTCCTCTTTATTCAAGCTCGATGATGTGGCAACACATATTGGCATCAGTGTCTCACGGGGGGTTCATCTCTTCAAAGAAGCGTTTGGCAAAAGCATCATGCAATACACGCTTGACGTAAGGCTCAACATGGCCAGGGAACGGATTATTTTCAGTCCAATGACCCTGGAGCAAGTGTCTGAGTCTTCCGGCTTTAACAACTATACCTATTTCCATCGGGTATTCCGTTCCCGGTTCGGCATGTCCCCGAAGGAATTCCGCGTCATTCACCGGGAACAGATGTAAACATATTAGTATACGTAAGTTGAACTTATTTGCGCGCGGCTATGGCCTCGGATACAACCATCGCCAGATCTTCATTGCCAAACATGGACAACACGCCAAGTACCGTATCATCCGGGATCTCACCGGCTTCCTCCTTGGATACAATCAGCTTCTGCACCTGCTGCAAACGCTCGTTGCTCTGCTGATTCGGGTAGGCTTGCCGGTACATCTCTTCCGGGTCTAAACCATTATTGACACACCACTGGGCAAATACGAGGATCATCATCTCTTCTTCCTGTTTATAGGTTTCTACAACAGCTTCCTCGATCTGTTTATTACGTTCCTTTTCATATTCATCCATGACTTGAATTCCTCCGTATGTGTATTCTGCAATTATTTGCGAATCAATTGTTCCGCCAGTTCATGACTGTCCATGACATGACTTGCACTGATCAGGCAATCATCAGGTGAGTTTAGACAAGCCAGGAAATTGTCCACTGCTCCGCTAAAACCTCTGCGTGCTAACACGGTGTCCCAACTCCCGAACGTTTCTTTGGTTTCCGGACTCCCCTGTTCCATGTAGCTGATCGTGTCCATGTTCACCACTTCAACAGATCGTCCACCACCATGCAATTCGATCTTCTCCAGATCTGCCCCAGCTTCACGCACCATATCGAATCGACCGTAGGCTGTTCTGCCCAGCTTGGCCGTTCCGGTTGCATGCAGCAGTCTGTCCAGATCATTCTTCCGAATCCATTGATGAAGCAACTCCACATTATGATCCGAGTACCACAACATCAGATCCAGCATATGGATGAGATCATCATAGATGGTTTCTGCCGCAGGACGATCCTGTATGCCTGTACGATGTTTGGTCACTGTCAAGGATTCAAAACCTTTTCCACCCTGCATCCATTCTTTGGCTTTTTGGTACATCGGTGCGAATCTGCGGTTGAAGCCCACTGCCAGTAGCAGACCTTGTGCCTCGGCAAAAGCAGTCATCTCTTCCGACTCCCGAATCGTATAGGATAACGGTTTGTCTACGTACACGGCTAATCCCTGTTCCAGACATTGCATGACAATGTCAAAGTGCGCTTCCGTTGCTGTATGTACAAACACCGCATCCAGATCCCAGGACAACAGTTCTTTCAGATCCGTTGTTCCCCGTTCTAATCGATACGCCTCCTGAACGGCTTTGACCGGTTCCGGAGATCGGTTCATAATGCCTACAATCTCCACGTTCGGATGAGCTGTTAACAGCGGCAAATATACTTTACGTGCAATATCGCCCAGGCCGATAATTGCAACTCGTTTACGTTGGGTTGTTTCCATGATGATCATTCCACCTTCAGTTCGGTTCTATATTTCCACGTCCTATAGTGTAACTCTTCGGACAGCAACTTGCCAGTGATTGCAGCAGACTTCGCACGAATTGTTCAGACAATGGGCGAACGTGGTAAACTTAGGAGGAACAGCAGTACAGATCGGGACACGACTAGACCTGCCTGATCTGAAAGGAGCGTTTGGGATTTTGCGAAAATGGTTATGGCTTCTGTTATATGTTTTACTTGCAGGAGTCACGTTTATTTACAGATATGAACTGCTGGCCTGGACCGATCTCCATCAGTCCATCCCGCTATTACTCGCCATGGCAACATTGTTTGCTCTTGTGCCAGTAATTCCTTATAAGTTTGTTATTATCGCCTTTGGTTACAGTTACGGTACTACCACGGCAGCCTGGATATGCTGGCTTGGCACCACACTTGCAGCCATGCTCGTTTATGGCGGAGCAAGAACCATTTTCAGACATCAGGCGAGATCGTACCTCGAACGCATTCGGGGTCTGAACCGTTTTACCACATGGATGGAAGCACATCCGTTCATGGGCGTCATGTCGATGCGACTGTTACCGATCGTGCCTCAGATGGCCGTTAATATTTACGCAGGTATAACTTACACGCCATTCTGGGTCTTCATGGTTGCCACCGCCATTGGGAAAATGCCAGCGATTTTTGTATTTGCCTACGCAGGTGCACAAGCTGAAACCTCAATCTGGCTGAGCCTGGCCATCCTTGCCGGATATCTGGTGTTCATGGCCATTGTTTTGCTCTTATTTCGCTTTCGGTCACGCAACAAAGCCTGAATTCAGAATTCGCAAACCGTTCAGATTCAGCTTGTTTTCATTCCGGCTTGGTTGGCTTGCCAATTCAGGATATAATAGAAGAGCAAGCCTAATGCTTGTGTAACAAGTTTAATAAAACGGTAGATTGCTGGAGCTCGAACACGAGCGCTAAATCTTCATCAGAAATGGAGTGACTATAGCATGGAACAACATTCAAGTGAGTTAGCAACTTTTGCAGGCGGATGCTTCTGGTGTATGGTATCCCCCTTTGAAGAACTGCCCGGTATTCATAAGATCGTATCGGGTTATACAGGAGGACATACCGAGAATCCAACATATGAAGAGGTCTGCTCGGAGACAACAGGACATGTAGAGGCTGTACAAATTACGTTCGACCCTGCCATCTTCCCTTATAAGAAACTGGTTGAACTGTTCTGGCAGCAGATTGATCCTACGGATACAGGCGGACAATTCCATGACCGTGGATCTTCCTATCAGACGGCCATCTTCTATCACAGCGAAGAACAGCGCCAGATTGCAGAAGCTTCCAAAGCGGAGCTGGGACAAAGTGGACGTTTTGACAAACCAATCTTCACACCCATTTTGCCAGCCAAACCGTTCTATGAAGCGGAAGAACATCACCAAAATTATCACCGGAAGAACCCTGCGCACTATAAACGCTACAGCAAAGGTTCTGGACGCGTAGACTTTATCGAACGCAACTGGTCCGGTAACGTGGATAAAGACGGGCTGAAAGAGCGTTTGACGCCGCTTCAATATGAAGTTACGCAGAACAGCGCGACCGAGCCTGCATTCCATAACGAATTCTGGGATCACCACGGTGATGGTATCTATGTGGACATCGTATCTGGCGAGCCATTGTTCAGTTCTACCGACAAATACGATTCCGGCTGCGGCTGGCCGAGCTTCACACGTCCATTACGTGACCACAACGTGAAGGAAAAAACCGATCTCAGCCATTTCATGATTCGTACCGAAGTGAGAAGTCGTGAGGGTGATTCCCATCTGGGTCACCTCTTCAACGATGGTCCTGCCGAAGCAGGTGGAATGCGTTATTGCATCAACTCTGCGGCACTTCGTTTTGTACCCAAAGAAGACTTGCAAAAAGAAGGATACGGTGAGTACGCCGTCCTTTTTCAATAAGTTATAATACAGATACAAAAAGAGCAGTGGGATGATCCCGCTGCTTTTTTTGTTGTACATTTTTGTTTTTAATAGACGAACTATTGTTACACGAGAATGCATGGATTAGGTTTGGCTCGAAGAGATTTTCGAATTCAATTGGCTGGCAGAAGCCGTCTGATGATTGTGAAATTGAATTCGCATCGCTGGAACAATACCCAGCATCATCACGGTAACCGAAATGGCGTAGACGATATAAATGGATGTGCTGTTCATCAGTACACCTGCCATGGAAGATCCCAGAAGCATGCTTCCTATGAATAGAGGTGTGATGGTGCCATTCACCCTCCCGATCAAGTGCTCATCTATCCGGGTGACCAAATACGTAGAGATGATGACGTTGATAAATGCCAAACTGATTGAACTCAAAAAGCTGATGACAAGAGTCAGCCAGAACCAACTGGATAACACTTCCCCCATCGTGGCTACAGCCAGACACAGCACACCTACGATTAGAGTTAAAGTCTGATTCAACTTGTCACTTACAGCAGCCGCAATACCTCCTCCAATCAATAAACCTATTCCAGATGCACCTGACAAAAACTGTAACGACGTTGCTTCAAGTCCCAGACGTTCGGTGATCAGAAATATTCCAAGTGGGCTGATGAGACCTGCAGAAAGCCCTATACAGATGAATACCAGACTAAGCATTTTCAACGAGCGAGATCGAGCAACATATTGCCAGCCCTCTTTGATATCCGCTAGTAATGAGGTATTTGTTTCCCGCTGAGTGGCGTCTTTAGGCAGAAATGTGAGTAGAAGCGCAGAGATGAGGAATAGAATGAGTAATGCGTACATGGATGCCTGAATTCCCATTGCAGTGTAGATAAAGGTTCCGACGATTGGTCCGAGAATTAAAAACAACGATTGACCACTCTGTGTAATAGCAATTGCAGACTGCAAATGTTCTCCCTTTACATTTCGCCTCACAATCTTTAGAGAAGATGGTTGAGAAAACTGGCTAACGATAGACGATACAAACGTGGCTACGTATAGAATCTGCCAATACCCGGAAGATAAAACGCCAATAATCATGACAATAGACAACGCACTCAGAATATCCCCCAGTATCATCGTACGTTTGGGATTCCAGCGATCAGCAAGTGCACCGCCTATGATGGAGAAAACAAAAATCGGGGCATATTCAAGTACGGTAATCAGCGAGACGGCTATTGGACTTCCCTGAGTTCGATCCATCACATAATAGAGGATCGCCATATTTCGGATCCATATCGCCAGATTTTGCAGCAGATCAGACCCTGTCACGATTAAAAAAGCTTTATTCCTGAACAATGTGTTCATTCTCCATCTCCTCTTTTAAACCGACTGTCCGGTTTATTAATATTTAAAAAGAAAAACTGACTGTTACATCAGCTTTTCATGGTTAACGTTGTTGAATGCCTGCCAGCAGACCGGCCATGCCTTTGTGGTAAATACGACGAATATCCGTCAGGTCCTTCTCGTAATAGAGTGTGGTCAATCCGCTAAACAGACCGTAGATAATATGCATTACATCCTGTGGGTCATCCTGTTTTAATTCCCCATCCTCCATGCCTTTAGTAATAATGGACTCATATGTCGCATACGGAATACGGATCAGGGAAAGCATCTCATCAAGCATCTCCTGGCTGACGACCTGACCCGAGACAAACTCGTTAATGGCGTGATTCAGCGGGTTAGCCAAATCATCTACATAATGGTCAGCAAGTCCGTACAGTTTGTCTATGGCAGTCTTATACCCGGATTCTTTGTCCAGCCAAGCATCCATCCAATCTTCATTGTTAAGCTTGATTAGATACATGAATAACTCTTCTTTGCTTTTGAAATGATAATAGATGCTGCCTTTACTCCGATTGTTAATCGTACATATGTCTTCCATGGAAGTTGCACTATATCCCTTTTGAGCAAACAGTTCCTTGGTATTACGCGCAATGTCTTTCTTTATCTGGGCAACGTCTTTTCTTCGTTTGACTTCGATTGGAAAAACCCCCATAAACTAAACCGACTATTCGGTCTAATAGTATCACAGCACAAATACCCCGTCAATTCAATTTGCACAGGCACCCTCTCGTTTTCTACTTCAAAAGATGTTCAAGAGAGTGCCTGGCTAAAATTCAGGAAAGGAGTTGTCACATCATACTTACGATCCAACCGATCCAATACGCAAATGGAATTAATAACAACTGTGCCAACAGAGTACCAAACAAACGGGATACGAGCATGCAGCCATAGATCTGATTCATGCGATCCAAACGGATCTCGCCACGTAATGATCGGTCACTGAGCAGAGAAATCCGCGGATCAATCAGGATGGTTAACAAAATAGTCGCTATTCCGTTAATTAGCCCGGTTGATTGGGATGCAGCTACAGCCTGCCCTGGGTAAAGATACGCTGCGTATAAGCTGGACAGGACACCTGTGGTATAGATTGCGGTTACCGCTACATTCAGCAGCATTAACCGTCTTGGCATCCCATGTTGTACCAATCGTTTGGCCATCTTCCAGGATGGCGGGGTGATGTAATACGTTGCATTTCTAATCTTGCTTCGCTTCAGCATACCGCGAACCATTGCTGGGATAGAACCGGCTGCTTCAAAATGTACAACCATTCTCGAAGACAGCTTCACCATGGTTGGAAAACACAATATGGCTAATGCCGTTCCAATCGTTGCCGCACCCATTAACCAGTGTAGCTGTGCCGCAAAGTGTGGATTGGCTCCACGTGTTGCAGTATCCACCAGATTACCTACCATTGGGCCCTGGGCCATATTCGAGGTTCTAGAAACCAGCAGCAAGATACCCGCCAAAGAAATGGCCAGCGCAATTCTGCGGGTGCGAAGCCCTCCAAGACGCAGCGCGTATGACAAGCTGTCTGCGGCATGAATCAGCATGGTGAACAGCATAGGAATTGCCAGGCTAAGACTAAACATATGTATGTACTCCTTTATATTCCTGTTATTGAACTTATTTCTTTCATGGACAGCATTATACTCCTCTGGCTTGCAAAAGTATAGGAACGAGATCCTTCTAGATCATCCTTAATCACGTCCACTGACCTCCTGTTCATCGTTTATCCCTCCCCTCACAGGGTAATATACAACTAATCCATCATCGTACAGGAGGGGTTTATATGCCTTGGAACAAACAGGATTATCCGGTATCCATGAAGAACCTGGAACCACGTGTTAGACATAAAGCCATTGAGATTGCCAATGCTCTGCTCGATGACGGGTATGAGGAAGGGCGCTCCATTGCTATAGCGACAGCTAAGGCGGAAGAATGGGTTGAAAATCATCCCGCACCGGAAAGTTCGAAATCGGACTCCACATCTTCTTCCGAAAATTCCAACCGTAACAAGTCGTCTTCCACAGATCGTCGTCATTCCGAGCCCGTTTCTTCGTCCAAAAGTCATGATAACATCCATGTCGTACCTACCGACTCTGGCTGGGCGATCAAGGAAGAAGGAAAGTCTACCTATCTATCCACATTTGATACTAAGGCAGAAGCTGTAGATAAGGCCAAAGAACTTAGCAGTAAACAAAATATTCGAGCGATTATCCATAATCAGGATGGTCAGATTGCTTCTTCGATCAAGTCCTGAATGAATCGGAAAACAACAAAATCCCTTTTGCTGCTGAAGAGCAGTCAAAAGGGATTTTGTATGAACTTTAACTATCAAGACCTGAATATGATGCATACAGGTTATGGTTGGTTCTGAAACGTATGGTTAATTGGATACCCCTCTAGCCACCGTAGTCCGTTGTGAAATAGCAGCAGCGTTAACTGCCTTGGCTGCAGCCGATGGCATCGGCAATTTCACAGCCGAAGTTGTAACCACGGTTCCGCGAGCCGGAACACTGACGACGTACGTGATGACTTTACTGGCAATCCATACGGCCAGAATCGTATATAAAGTTTCTTTTACCGGAAGAAAGAAAAGCGACAATCCCAATACAAAAGCATCACTGACAAAGAAAACTGTTCCCAGCTTCCATCCCTTCCAGCGGCTAACCAGCACGGCGAGAATATCGTCTCCGCCTGTCGCTCCACCGAATCGAAGCACGATCCCAGCGCCTACCCCTGTCAATATACCGGATAGAACTGCCGGAATCCACAGATTTCCGTTAAACGACAATACCAGTGTGGAGTATCGTTCAAAGCCGTCATAGAATAGGGAAAATGCACCGACGCCAAGCAATGCCTGAATCATGAATTTCCAGCCTTTGAGGAACCAAGCCAGGATCATGACCGGAATGTCCAGTAACAACATACCGATAGCAGGTGATAAGCCTGTTGCGTATTTTCCGAGCAGGGCCAGACCAACAAATCCGCCCTCCGATAAATGATTCTGAAAGTTAATGTGATAATAAGCAAAAGCTAAAATAAATGTACCGAGTAGCATAATGGCGAATTTGATCGCCTCTGTTTTAACGTGTTGTAAGGTTAACGATGTTCTCTTCATTCAGGTTCCCTCGCAGTTTGTAGGTTGGTTTTTAGACCGACCGTACCCTGCAAAAGGTAAGCCTGGAAGAAATCATCGTGTACGTCCTTCGAATATTCATTCCAATCCCCTCTTTCGCAGAGTCAGCCGTTTTTTTGAACCGGTTGGTGTACTCTACAAGGGGCGCTATGTGTATGAGAGATCGTAACGTTTCCAGATCGTCCTTGGGGAGATTGTCCTTCGGGAACTCATGGTATCCTGATCCTTTCTGTTCTGTTGTGGTTAGCTGTGCTCAGTTAAACTGAAAAATAACTACAATGCATAAGCTTGAACATTTAATTGTACACTTACACTTGGATTACAGTACCCTCTTTTGATCGCGGTTATCCCCGGATTTTTGGAATTCCATTTTCCCTCTGGGGAAAATCCGGTGATCTTATGCTTCCGAAGCTGCTTTCATTCAAAAAGCTTTCAGGCGAACGCTTCGCTTCTTATAGATGGGTTCTGCACTCTTCGTTCCTGTGTAAATTGTAAATCCAACTTACAGCAGTTGCAAGTTCATTCAGTTTAAACACCAAAGCTAACTTGCTTGTTCTTCTATTATATAACACCAACGTGACCGGGTCTAAACAGCAGACCCCTCAAAAACGGGCATAAAGCAGCCTTTGGACTGCTCCAGCAGTCATACGGCAACACCAGGATAAGCAATGCTTGCTAATGGTGCAACCTGCTCCTTTATTCTATGACCAAAGCTTCCAAAAATAACTGTCAGTCACCCAACTGTGACAAATTGGGGCCTTTTTTTATTTTCTTGCGCTTTTTAAAGGAATCATTTTCCTTTCACACATACACTATAGCAAACGTAATCGGCTTATTCTTTGTCCAGTTCAGACGTTTCCAGACTTACTCTGCTGTTTATGGTATAATATAACAATTGAATCCCACTACCGTTTAAGCGAGGCGGATTGATGAAAACGTTAAAGCCAAGAGTCTTTATTGGCTGCTCGCTGGAAGCGAAGCCGATTGCAGCCGCAGTACACGAAAACTTACGTTTTTCAGCCGAAGTTACCCCTTGGTATTCCGGGGTTTTTAATCCAAGCAGCTATACCATGGACGATCTGGAAGTAGAGGTCCGTACGACTGACTTTGCCATTTTTATTTTTCATCCGGATGATATATCCAAAATTCGCGGGAAGTACTACGCGTCGGTCCGGGATAATACAATGCTGGAAATGGGTCTGTTTATGGGTCGTCTGGGACGAAAACGTATTTTTTTCATTCTTCCTGAGGATATTACAGACATCAAGGACACAACCAAGGTTGAAGGATTGCGTATGCCCACAGATCTTCTGGGATTAAATCCACTCGTATATGAAATCCGTTCTGACGGAAAGTGGGCACCAGCCGTGTCCGTGGCATGTTCCAAAATCGCAGACAGTATTGAGGAACAAGGACGCTGGAGTGATCCAGAATTGGAGAACATCATTGAGAAGCATAAACGCACTGAGGGAGAAGCAAGGTTACAACTGCTTAAGTTGCTGCGGTTCTTTAGGGAATTGCTGCGTACCCGCAAAGCAGATGCCAAGATGCTGGAGCGAATGAGCGATGCCCTGCGTACTGCCTTTGTCTCTCATCCTCCATTCGCTGTACGTGGCACAGCCATATACCGTACAGATGACAGTGGTTATATTGAGCAATTATGTGGTAATGTTGGAGAACCGGGGAGAAAGTATGACTTGTCCGCTAACGACGACAAACAACCGGATGATCCCAAGCGCATCCTGGTGATTGATTCTTACCGGGAGAATAAAATCAAGATTAACCTGTATGATGATTACCTTGAGAAAGAGTATCTGCTATGCTATCCTGTAGCCAAGAGGTATGTAATCACCGTTCACATTATTGGACATATTGAAGCGGATGAGGCGGTATTTCAGCAGATTGACCTACAGAATCGTCAACTGTTCAACGCCATCAACGATTTGTTAGGAGGCGAACCGGAATGAAACCGGAAACGAAAAAAATAAGCAAGCGCTGGGGCAGCGAAAAAAAGGTACGCCTCAGTTCTGCGCCCGAATCATCACGACCGGTTCCGGAACCCAAGGAAGAAGATCGTTTCCACAAGCCGGCCGTACCGCTAACAACCATTGGGCCCTCCCTGAAGGGCAAGGAAAGACCGTATAAGGTCATCCTTGAAAAAGAGGCGTTCTACGAAAAGCCTCAATATCTTGCTTAACTTCTAAACACATCATCAAACCTGCCGCTGAATCGGCAGTAATCCATAGGCCCCGCCGCCCAAGGCAGGGGCTTTTTTGTTGCTCATTTTCGTCAAAAACTGCTTCTACTCGTCGACCTGGTGCCATCGTGTTAAGGCAAGGCATCCTTGAATCATGATTGCAATTCATTGCTTGTAATTACTCTGTAGCAGACTGCATTGCATAAGCTTATTTGGTTTATGGCCTTAGGTTTCCTGCAAAACCCATAAATTATACCTTATTTTGGAGCAGGCTTGTCCTGTTTTATTGCTTTCAGCAAACTAAAGAAGACGAGGAATGATCGTTATAGTTCACGTCTTTCCTGCACTTGCTATTTCCAATTATAATATAAGAACATATGTTCTGTAAATAAAAAAGAGAAATATATTTTGACCTATAAAAATTTCAATAAGAGTTGAATAGCATTTAATTTTTTTCTGTAAAAAAACAGGCGACGCTAACTTAGCGCTGCCTGTTTCAGTAGTCATTATTTCGTAATTTCGTACTTATAAGCTGGGGCTGTCTAGATGAGACCGGACTGTTGAAGCAATCTGCGTATAATCACAGCTGTTTCGGCGCGGGTAATCGATTGATTCGGAGCAATTATATCTTTTCCACGTCCGGACACCAGTCCGGCGGAGATGCTCGATGCTACTGCTTCCTTCGCCCAACTTGCTACTTGCTCAGCATCCGCGTAATCAGACCATTGCTGAACGTTCCCGGCAGATGCAGCTGTTTCCATTCCAGTCACTGTCATAGCTCGTGCTATGAGCGCCATTGCTTCCTGACGAGTAATCTGTGCCTGTGGACGGAATGTTCCATCTTCATATCCATCGATTAGGCCATAGCTGGACGCTGTGTTCACAGCACCCGCGTACCACTGGCTTCCACTCACATCGTTAAAGGAGTTAAGCTGTTCTCCAGGTTTTAATCCTAATCCACGTACCAGGATAGCAGTGAACTCTGCACGTGTAACTCCACGGTTCGGTTCAAATGTGGTGTCCGTGATTCCCTCGATAACCATACGTGAACCCATATCATTCACTTCTGTCTTGGCCCAGTGTTGGGCTACATCAGTGAAGGTATGCGGGTGCCAGATAACGGCATACACACTGTTCGTCAAGCTGTTAATCTGCGCATGGTATACCCCATTCACCTGTGTAATTTTTGTGGGTACATGGCGCACAGTTCCTTCTGTATCCACTACAACACCTGTGGTGATCTGATTTGGATCAACGTTCGCTGCTAATGCAATCGTACGCGATACATAACTATTGAACTTATCCACACTCACGGATTTGCCATCGAAAGTGGCTGTTACTTTGAAATCAACTGGTGATCCCAGAAGAGTATATCCATTTTCCTGAGCTGCTGACTGTGCTGTCTGTATCACTGCTTCTGTTGGCTGTGAAATTTCGATTTGCAGTTTGATGTTCTCCAAGGAATTGTCAGAATTCACACCCAGTTGCTGCGCGAGCTTCTCAATATTAACCTGCTGTGCAGGTAACGTGTAAGAGGCAATATCCGTTTGAAGCACCAATACGGCTTGTTTGTCAGCCATGAGTTTGACTGTCTGGCCCGTCAGTTCACCAATAACCAGATCTCCTTGGCCATTACCTGTCAAAGGGATCGTGACAATGGCGTTGTTCCCCTCGGTTTGAAGTTTCTGTGCAATGAGAACTGCGTCCACTGTAAGGGTTACAACTTTTCGCCCGTTCACTTCAGTAGTGGCTAAGCTTCCAGCGTTCTCGGCCTTACCGTTCACTAGCACCTGAGCACCTGTAGATGGCGGAGTTACGACGGGATTAGTCACTGGTGTACTTACACTGTTTCCACCAGAACTGGAACCACCTGAGTTTCCATTGCCACCCGATCCGCCTGAACCATCACTATTGCGCTTGATGTTCAGCGTATATGTTTTCTTGCTTATTCCGTCCAATGCAGTTACTTCGATCGTAATTGTGTTCATACCACTGACTAATTGCACGACTGTACTGTTACCGCTGATACCATTAATTTTCACTACGGCTCCAGTTTGATCCGGTTTAACGCTAATTTCAGTCGTGCTAACTGAACTGCTGACTGTCGCTTCATATATCTCTTCTTCCGGGCTGAATGTCGGAGATAATATGATCGAAGGTAGAGCTATTTCACTCAATTTGGCATTGGTGATGTCAATTCGATTGATGTTAAGTTTATAGTCGTTACTGGTGCCGTCCTCCGCCTGCACATTAATGTTAACAAGGTTTGAGCCGTATACCAGATCCGTAACTGTGTATGTGTATATGCCATCCGTCATGGTTTCACCTGTAGCGCCTGTTACGTGTACGACTTGTTCTTCATTTGCTTTGCCTAGAGAGAAGTCTAAACTTGTCACGTCAGATTCAACATCTACGCGATAATCAAGCTCATCTACAGAGAAGTCCGGTGTCAGCTGCCCTGAACTTACCGTAAGGGTGGAGAGTGTTGCTGTAGATGACATCCATTTCGCATAAAGCGTAATATTTTGCGTCAAGTTCGTATTGAAGTCAAAAGGTTGAAGCAGTTGGCTATCCTGATACCATCCCGAGAACGTGTATCCTGCTTTTTCCGGAGCATCAGGATTCACTGCCGAGCTATTGTAGTTCACCTTTTGATTGTCAATCTCGGTTCCGCCATTCGATTCAAAACTAATATTTACATACAGTGGTTGCCACTGTGCATACAACGTCACATCACTATCGCTAATGGAGAATGTATCTGCTGCGCTATAGCTGGTTCCGCTACCATCTGCCGATGTATTCCATCCAATGAACTGATGATCTTCCTTTTCAAGCACTCCAGTGTTATCTAGCACAGTTACTGTTTCGTCTTTTTGATACTTATTGTTGTCCACGGGGACATTTCCAGTGATTGCGCCATTGGCATTGTAAGTCACTGAATGTTCTGTAGAGAGTGTCATGACCGTCAGCTTATTACTTTTTGAGTTGTCTATATAAGCTACATAGGGCATGCCATTTGGACCAAAGGCAAGTGAAGTTTCGTTTATTTGACCTGCGGAAAATGGCTTGCCCCCAACCATAGTCCATTGATTGCCATCCAGCTTCATCATAACACCCTGCGGGTCCATGCTATAGTTCACACTATTTCTGAAAGCCGTGTAAGGTACGCCTTGGGGATCAAATGCTAAAGACAGTTTATAAGTCGATCCTGTTGAGAAGCCCACGTTCCCTACCACTTCCCACTGGCTGCCATTCAGTTTCATTACAGTTGCTTTATAACTGTTGGAACCGTCTTGAAACGCAACATAAGGTACATTGTTCGGACCAAATGCAAGTGCAGGATATGATGCCGAGTCTGCTGTAAATGCTGCATTCCCCACATTTTTCCATAAACCACCTGCAAACTGCATGACAGTCAATTTATTATTGGTTGAATCTTTAAAAGCAAAATATGGAATTCCGTTAGCATCAAAAATAAGTTTGGACATCTCTAGTGCAACACCTGTCGTAAATCCGGCAGTCCCAACGGTCTCCCACTGATTTCCATTTATTTTTTTAACTGTCACTTTAGTATCTGCAGCATGATCTCGGTAGGCCACGTAAGGGGTATCATCCGGACTAAAAGCAAGTGTAACGTAAACTGCCGCTCCTGCTGAAAAACCAGCACTACCCACAATCTCCCATTGTTCTCCGTTAAATTTCATAACTGTTGCTTTACTTTCATTATCCCCATCCTGATAAGCTGCGTATGGAGTATTATGAGAATCAAATGCGAGCGATGAGGTGTTATGTATCACGCCAGTAGAGAAACCAGCAGGCCCCACGGTTTGCCATGCTCCAGAAACGTATTTTAGAACCGTTGCTTTCCCGCCATTGTCTCCATCCTTAAACATGGTGTACGGTGTACCTTCCCGATCAAAGACCAACGTAATATTCTCCGCCTGCCCTGATGTAAATCCAACTCCTCCCACATCCACCCATGTTCCACTTGCCGCATAAGCACGTTCTACACCTAACGCCTGAAACCCTGGAATTCCTCCAAAAATTAATGCAGCTACAATCAGCATCGTTATCACTTTTTTAAACCTCAGTAAACTTTTATTCATCACTATCGTCCTTCCACTCATCATATAAAATCCTTGTCCCTCGCGACTTCATCTCCGTCTCAACCTTACAAATCTACTTTCTAGCTACATAACGAGCTTGATAATATACCCATCAGACGTACATCCGTTGAAATATGTATTTTTTAAATATTAGTACTCCTTTCGTTGTGGATTGAAATTTTAAAGATAGTATAACGAGCTACTATAAACAAACTCTAAACAAAGGGAGTAAGTTCTCCTTTTATGTTCTGCATTTCGAATAGGTGAAGTTGCCTAAGAGCCTTATTACACAAAGGTTTTCATGTGATTTAAACGGCCTTAAAGAGAAAATGTAAATATTTTCAGATTGAAACCTGCATGACTCAGGATTATGCTGGCTATAATATAAACAGGAACGTTTGTTCCTAATTAGAACGATATATTTATGGCTAAGGAAGTGAACATATGACATCCTCAACTTCCGCCCCATCCCCTGCGGATGAAGACCATCGTCTGATTAAAGGTCTTGTTGTGCGCACGCTATTGCTGGATGTACTTGAACGAGATATTCGTACACTGGATACGCTGATGCTGAAGATGCCTGAAGTCTACATTCTGTCGCTGACCCGCATTCAGAACAATGTGCTCAAGGAGATGTTGGTCCTTCGTAAACAGATGAGAAACCGTGGTGTCAAAGTACTGGAAGAGAAACGTGAAGCAGATGGTATCGAAACTCTGTACATGTGCAGGGGGTATTGGCAACGGTTCTATATGCTGTGGACATTTGCACGCAATGAAGTCAAAAAAGAACTCAGTCGGCATCTGCAGATGGACTTGGCGCAGACCTGATGCAACTTTGACAATATTGCACCCGGGTATACAACCCCTTCTATTGTTCATCTAAATCAGATGGATATGATCAACCTTCTCACCATCTAAAGTTACGTTTGAATCATTACAAAACGTCACTACCACTAATTGTTGATGTGCATTACTGCTTTAAGTGAGACTTAGAATATCCATCCCCAGCAAAACAAGTTGACCACGGAAGGTTACGTTCATTAAGATGGAATAGAGATATCCAACCATTCCAATAAGGCATGAATTGATTTCAACCGGATATACGCTCAACGTCTTATCAATCAAGGAGCTGTACTTCATGGATTTGAATACCCATTCGATTAAACAAACACCCGCACATACAGGCATTGCCGCAGATGTAACCGAACTGATCGGCCAGACACCTGCCGTTAAACTGAACCGACTCACAGGCAACGACTCCGCTGACGTATACGTGAAACTGGAATACTTCAACCCCAGTGGCAGCGTCAAAGACCGTGCCGCATACAATCTGATCGTTCAGGCTGAACTTGCGGGACACTTGCTACCCGGCGCAACCATTATCGAACCAACCAGTGGCAATACGGGCATAGGTCTTGCGATGAATGCCGCCGCCAAAGGATATAAAGCGATTCTGATCATGCCGGACAATATGTCCAAGGAACGCATCAATATCCTGAAAGCCTACGGCGCAGATGTGGTTCTCACCCCTGCCGCGGAGCGGATGCCAGGTGCGATTCGCAAAGCAAAAGAACTTCAGGCAGACATTCCGGGAAGTTTCATTCCGCAGCAATTCGAAAATCAGGCGAACCCGGACATTCACCGGATCACGACGGCTCCCGAGATTATGCAACAGATGGAAGGAAAGCTGGATGCCTTCATCGCGACGGCGGGAACTGGTGGAACCATTACCGGGACGGGAGAGGAACTGCGCAAGCAGTTACCCGATATCCGCATCTATGCGGTGGAGCCCAAAGGTTCTCCGGTGTTGTCCGGTGGCGAGCCCGGACCACACAAGCTCGTCGGTACAAGTCCGGGGTTCATTCCGGACATCCTGAATACCGATGTGTGGGATGCCATCATCCAGGTGTCCGATGAGGACGCACTGGAGACGATGCGGCAGCTTGCTGCCCGGGAAGGGCTGTTACTCGGCCCTTCCTCTGGGGCTTCGGTGTGGGCCTCCCTTCGCATCGCGAAGGAACTAGGGCCGGGGCACCGAGTGCTCTGCATTGCGCCGGATACCGGGGAACGGTATTTGAGCATGGATATTTTTTAACACAGCAAAAATCTATGCACATCAAAAAGGGGCTTCCATGTCCCATAAGTCATGAGCATAACAGAGGCCCTTCTTTATTATCGCTCATTTCATTTAGTGTTCATTTAGCGTTCATTGGTTCTAATGAACCTGGCACACGCTATTCTCACCTATTTGCGCAGGTCTGACGTGTAACGAATCACAGCGACGTTATTTCTCCAAATTCGGTCGATTTACAGGCTTAAAAGATATTTTCGGTGGGATAACGTTACTGAGATTCGTTAGAATTTACATCTCTTCATTATCACCCTAATAAGGTGCGGTGGATTCGTTAGAATGTTGAAGCGATTGGGGTAGCGAGAAGCGAGGGAAAATCCCTCAAAAAAAAGGGAAGAGAAGTACTTTGAAGGAACCAACAAAATAAAATATAAGCTCTTGCTCCCATACGAATGGTGAATCCGCAGAGAACAAGAACTTATTTTATCAAGAAACCTTATCATTAAAAATAAAGCAAGAACATTTAACGTAAACTGTTTAGTGTATCAGGGTTGTCCATTCCACACCTTCAGGAAGCAGAGCCGCAATGCGGTCTTTGGCTTCCTTTTTGGTATACAGCGATTCATCGAGAATGACCGCAGAACCGGAATCCGTGCTTGTCCGAATCAGACGTCCGAGACCTTGCTTCACACGCAAGAGCATATACGGAAGATCGATCTCTTCGTATGGTGCTGCCGACGCACTGCGTTTTGCATTGAAGACAGGGTCCTGTGGTGGATACGGAAGCGACCAGATCATGACATTGGATAATGACGGTCCTGGAACGTCCAGTCCTTCCCACAGATTAACGGAGCACAGCACACTCTCCTCATCCTGCTGGAACGCCGCGATCAGATCACTGATCTCCCGGTCGCCCTCATACATAAAGCGCAAACCTTCTGCTTCAGGTACATGAACGATGTCCTGTTTGAACGCGCGTAGTTCTTCCATCGTACGGAACAGAATCAGCGCACGTCCTCCACTCTCCTGGAGTAACGACACCGCATCACGCATGCGATTTTCGTTCTCCGGGTGACCCGGCACAGCTTCATTGGTAATTTTCATCTTCATTTTGTCCGCATAATCATACGGGGAAGCTACCGAGAACGATACAAAATCATCAATGCCCAGGCTGTCCGCTACATAACGGAATGAACTATCCACAGATAACGTTGCAGAGGAGAACACGATTGGAATACCTGTGTTGAACACCCGCTCGTTCAGCATTTCCTTCACGGTACGCGGCATGATCGATAAGGTTGTCTCATCCTCGCTCTCTTCCGCCCAACAGATGTAACCATCTTCCTTGCGGAACAAGGCAAGTGCAGACTGAATCATGTCCAAATGTTCTTCCACGACACGCATCTGATAACCATCCAGCGAGAACAATCCGCTCTCAAATACCAGTTCCTCACCGATCGCATCCAGCACACTCGTCAGACGTTCAATCTCACGCAGCAGTGGCGGCTCTACCCGAACTTCTTTCCGTTCCGATCCCGGAATCGCCACCGTATACGTATCCAGCAATGCAAACAGTCGCTCACTGCTCTCAATCGCTTCATCCACACGCTCCGCGAGGGATTCACGAATCTCACCTTCAAGCAGGCGAGTCACGAGTTCCTCGAAGATGCGGTGTTTCAATTTGTAGCTCAGTGCGTTCAGGGCTGCTTCTTCCAGCAAATGTCCTTCATCAAATACAACTGAGCTGTGATCAGGCAACAGGGGCAGTTGTCCCTCGCGTTTGCGCGCATCGTAGGTCCAGACATGCTCCATGTAATAATCATGGGAACAGATGATGATGTCTTTGGAACGACGGTAATGGTCACGCGATAGCGTCAGGCCGCAGCGTTGACGTTTTGGACAAACAAAACAATCCTGGAACGGGTCCCAGTTGATTTTATTCCACTGACGATCATTCAGATGTGGATACTGTTTGCGGTCACCATATGGATGGAAGGCCTGAAGTGTACCCGGCGTGTTCACAAAATCCGGCAGACTCTCATGCACTTCTTCAATAACAGGCGCATCCTCATCCGCAAATCGCATCGCACTTAATTTGTTCAGACAGACGTATTGGTCCGGTGACTTACCCAGACGTGCGTCCACTTCCAAGTCCAGATGTGCAGCCAGCTTCGCAATATCTCCGCCGGGCTTCACAAGCTGTTCAATCAAGGACTCATCGGCACAGGCGATCACTGCCGGTTTGCCCGTATAACGTGCATAACAGACCGCGTAGAGCAGATAGACTAACGTCTTGCCTGTTCCGACACCGGCCTCCGCCATAATGGTCTTTTTATCTCCATAGGCCCGTTCGAGCTGGTACGCCATAAAAATCTGTTCATCCCGTACCTCGAAGCCGGACTCTGGCAAAATATCGTAAAAAACATCGGCAACCCATTCCCCAAGACGGGATACAAAAGGTTCAGCCGGATCATATGCAAAAGGATAACGTTGTGTAGACAATCCTAGGTCAGCCTCCATTCTTAGACAAAGCGGTCCAATTTCAATTTTCCGTTCCAAAAAGGCCGCTGGGCAAAAGTTAATTATCTCACGTCATGACGTGAATGACAACTTTTTTTTGACACGATAAATGAAGGACGTATTTTTTGCAGTCACCATTGCTCTTTTCCCCATCGTCATCGGTTGATACCGAGGTTGATTTTGGTGGATCAAGGGTGTGTTTGAGTGTCATTTATGGACAAAAGAGAGCCTTATTACATTCATTTGGGAGGATGGGCTGTTAAATGAGGGCGATGAACCGATGGCAGGATTATATGACACCTGTGCAATACATGGCGTTCGAACCGGAGAAGCCTGCTACGTCAGCTTGTGCACCAATCTGAGCAAATGATTATTGATGATAACGTTTACAACATTTACCATGAAGCTGTGCTGTACAGATGGGTTCTGTCCAATCGCAATGACTTACCCCAATGATTCACCTGTCCGGTACAAAGCAACAGCAGCTCACGCATTCTATTTCCCATTAACCAAGGAGGTCTACGTAATGAAATTATTTCCATCCACATCTACTCATGTATCTGCACGATCTGCCCGTTCTCTGAAGGAACGTTCCCTCAAATCCAAAATGGCCCAACTCTGTCTGAGTGCCGCGTTCCCTCTATTATTGATTGGTGGTGGGTCGGTTGGTGCGGCGGAACTGATCGAGAGTAGCTTGCAAAATAACCCATCAGAAGCAGCCGCCACCTCAAGTATGACACTTGCTGCGGGTGATCTCTATGTCTCCCCTAACGGCTCAGCCAGCAATCCGGGTACGATCAACAGTCCAACGTCTCTGGCTAACGCATTAACCCAGATCGCACCGGGCAAAACGATCTATCTACGCGGCGGTACCTATAACTTCTCCCAGACCATTACCATTGAACGTGGCAATAGCGGCACATCGAGCCAACGCAAAAACCTGGTGGCGTATGGATCGGAAAAACCAGTCTTTGATTTCTCAGCCCAAACCTTCGCTTCCACCAATCGTGGACTGCAAATGTTCGGAGACTACTGGTTCGTCAAAGGGCTTGAGGTGAAGGGTGCAGGCGATAACGGCATCTTCATCGGAGGCAGCTACAACCGCCTGGAGCAGATCGAGGCTCATCACAACCGGGATACGGGTATTCAAATGGGACGTTATGCTTCCACAGCCGCCAAGAGTGAATGGCCTGCATATAATGAAGTGATTCGTTCCTACTCCCACAACAACTATGATCCGGATGACGGCGAGGATGCAGACGGTTTTGCGGCCAAACTGACCGTAGGCCCGGGCAATGTCTTCGACGGTTGTATTGCGGCTTATAACGTGGACGATGGCTGGGATCTCTATAGCAAAACGGACACAGGCGCCATCGGCGCGGTTACGATCCGCAACAGCATCGCCTACGCGAACGGTGCAACCGCAGACGGCACTTCCACCTCCAACAGCGATGGCAACGGCTTCAAGCTCGGCGGCGAGAAGATTGCGGTGAATCATATCGTTGAGAACAACATTGCGTTTAATAACAAAAAGCACGGCTTCACCTACAATAGCAATCCCGGTTCGATCCAGATGAAAAATAACACCTCCTGGAATAATGGGCAAAGCAACTTTGCCTTTGATCTAGGCACCCACATCTTCACCAACAACCTGTCCTTCCAAGGCGGCGCCAGTGACAAAACAAGCGGAACCGACGTCAGCAGCACCAACGTCTGGTGGAAGAACAAAAAAAGCGAGAACGCCAAAGGCCTGCTCGCCAGCGCAGCCGACTTTGTCTCCCTCGTGCCTTCGGTAACACGTAGCGCGGATGGAACGCCTGTCTTGGGCAATTTCCTGAAGCTTGCGGGTGGCAGTGATTTGATTGGTTCGGGTACACCAGCGGGTAAGAATATTGGTGCACGGTAGATTGTAGTTATTGAGTTAAAGGAATAGTTTAAAAGCAAAATCCCCTCTCCCATTCCAGCCTGATCGGTGGTAATGTAGAAGGGGATTTTTGATTACTTTGTATTGTCTGCCGCTAGCTTATGAAGTAGGTAGATACTTACGGTTTGGCTAAAACCTCAATCATCAGTCTGCCGCCTGTGCGAAAGCCCTGTTCAAACGCTGCTTCCACATACATGGACGTGGATTGTCCGATCAAGTCGATCAGTTGCTCCAAGGCATCGTATTCTTTTTCGGTAAGCTGTGTTTTGTAGTCCTGCATCAGGTCCGATATCCGGCGATTGATCTCTTGATACTCAGTATGTTCAGGATGAATTGACTCATCCAACCGCAGGTTCCCGTGAAACAAATCCTCGATCAGGTTTGACATGTTATCCTTCATAGTAAGGTCACCTCAGGAAGATTGTATATCATGGGATGAGGTGAGATAGGAATTTAGCGAAAAATCCGCTAAGTAAAGATTAAAAACAAAATTTCCTTGGCAAGGCACTAACGATTTGGAGATGAATTAAAGTTTAGTTACAGAGAAGTTGGATTTTTTTTATTAGATGAAGTCTTGTAATTAACTTGTAGTATTAGATACAAGATAAAGATATAATGTCTTTATGGAAACTATAACAATTGGGGGCATTTTAAGTGAAATTAGTGTGGACTCAAATTAAAAATTTCAGATCAATTAAGGACTCTGGAAAAATATATTTTAATCCCAATTTAACAATTCTCGCTGGTAAAAACGAATCAGGAAAATCCAATATTTTGAAAGCTTTGGAATGTTTTTCTCTTGATAAATTTAATAAAGATACTGATTTCCCTATTGACTACATAGAAGAAGAATATCCAGAAGTTATTGTTCATTATCAATTAGAAGAAGATATAGTGATTGACCTTTGCGATACACTTAAAATAAATAAAGAAAATGCACACAAAATTAGTGGTGTTACAGTAACTAGAACATCTGAATTTTTAGAATCAATTGAAGTAGACATCTTTAAAGACACCCTTGAGTATGTTATTGATGCAGTAGGTGAGGCTATTAAAGTAATCAATAGAGAACTCAAAAGAACGTTTAAACTTGATATAAATTCTAAATCATCTTATTTGCTGTCTGATTTAATTGAAAAAATTGATAGTTACCTCTTAACTATCAAAGAATTTTTTAATGAAGAACAATCTAACAAGTTAAATTCAATAATTGAGGAAGTTGTTTCGCATTTAGAGATGTTGAATGGATTTTCTGATTATATCTCTGACAAAAAATTTAAAGCAACGATCCCTAATTTTATATATTTTAGTTCTTTTGAAGATATTATTCCCGATTCAATTTCAAGCAATGAAGAAATAACCCCTATTGTAAACAGGTTCTTCAAAGTCGTTAATCAAAATCCGAAACTTTTGTTCGATGAGTCCAACCCTCAGAGAAGGAGACTTTTATCTGACAAGATATCGGCAGGGATTTCGGGTGACTTTATGGATTACTACTCTCAAGACAGCGTTTCTCTTAAAATTAACTTAGACGGTGACGACCTTAACTTTTTTGTATATGGAACAGATACCCAGAAACCATTTCAGCCAAGACAGAGAAGTCAAGGTTTACAATGGTTCCTATCCTTTTATTTGACGCTTCAGGCGGAGATGAAAACAGGCAGCGTCTTACTAATTGACGAACCAGGTTTATATTTACATGCTTCAGCTCAAGAAGACCTTTTAGGTATGCTTAATAACCTTTCTGATAAAAGTCCCATCGTTATTTCCACACATAGCCATTGGTTGATGGACCCCAACAGATTAGAAAGAATCAGATTAGTCCTAAAAGTGAATGATCAGACTCAAGTAGAAAACAAAATCCATAAAGGGGCTGATGCTTACACCATGAAGCCTATTTTCTCAGCAATAGGCTTGGGGTTGAACAATGACATCAGTACTTTTGGAGAAAGATTAATTTTGGTTGAGGGCTATTCAGATTATTATTACCTAGAAGCAATGCGATATTATTTTCAGGAAATATTGGGAATAAAAATTAAAAAATTTAAAATATATCCGTGTTTAGGCTCTGCACAAATAATTAATGTTCTTACATTATTAGTTGATTCTGAAACGGAATACTTTATTTTATTAGATAATGATAAGGCAGGGAGGCAAACTGAAAAGAAATTGAAGGCTGAGTGTGGTATTGACGAAAATAAAATACTATTTACGCCGGTAAAAAGCAAGAATACCTCAGTAATTGAAGATATGTTTTCGCAAAAAGATTTTAGTGAAATTATTCTTGATTCATTAGATACGAACAAATTTGATAAGGTCCTAGTCTCAAAGAAATTTAATGAGCGTATGCATAATAACGAGATTACAATACTCTCGGATGAAACAGTTTCAAATTTCAAAGAAATTCTTGATGTCGTTGCTACACCAAAATTCTCCCATAGAGAAAATTAGTCTTAATTAGAGACAATATTGTTGAGAGGAGAGCTCCTACAGAGCTCTTCTCTCAACTAATTTTGGATTAATTTTATTTCACCCATGATTTGTCCCAAGTAGGAACCATCCTCATGTTGCTGTAAGGGTTCTTATTTTAAATTTTGATATTCTATTTCATTATCGCTTTTTGAAATGTTATATCTATCTACTAACAGAGGACTAAGTAGCTAACTCACCAACAACTCTGTAGATCAACCCAATCCCATCAAAAAATCCCCCCCCCCCGAAAGTGAGATAACCAGCCGAGGCCTTGCATTTCTCTTACGATTCAAATGTTGTTCTATCTGGATATTGTCCATCTTCACTATACAGACATCTTGCCAACCTTTGAGCCGCTCTATCGAAATAAAACTTCGATTCGTGGTTGGCGTTTACTACTAGCTCCACTTCTTGAATGGTTTCCTTCTTTTTATTTAGTTCAATCTTTCCCATAACTTGTTCATTGGGGCAAAAATAATAGATAACCTTCTCATCATATTCATAATCTTTCAATAATAATACAAATGAAGCCATTAGATTCCCTCCTATGGTCTCCAAATCCATTGTTTACCTCTTTAGGAGTATTCATGTCCCAATGGGTTATCTTAAATTTAACGCCTACGGGTACTATGGTATTTTAATGTAACAAGGTGAGATGACGTCTGGGTATTTATTTACTTCCGAATTCTTAACACGCTCAATTTTTTGTCCAAAATTGCGGGATTTTGAAAATCTTCACTCGTGTAAAGTTCGGTTAAAACATTCGCCTCTTCCTGCCAATCAGGACCATACTGTAAAAGGTAATCTGTGAACCATTCATAGTAGGACGGGGTAGTTGGATTCAACAGGATCAATCTTTGATACATCATCATCACACAAGGGATCGGTAGAAAGAAATGAGTAAGCTCAACATTTTATCGCTTCTAATAAATGATCAGAGTCGTTCGTATGATCTATCTCGGATATGAGTTAAATGCAGAGAGTCTACGTTCTCTCTCGTTGTTTTTAATTCTGGCTGATTAAATTTCGACCAATTCTGATCAATCCACTGATGCAATGTTTCCACTGTTTTTTGTAAAGTCAAAGCCATCATCCTTTTACTCATTAGACCCCATCTTGCCCTCTAGAACCCTTCTGATAAAACACACTTCCTTGTTCACCAATGGACGCTTATATTTCAAGCGAGTGATAGGATAACATATTACCCTCCGGGAGTCAGTCTCTAGGATTCCGATAACACCAATCCGGATCATATGGTACGGATTTAAGTCTTTGTATGTCATCCAAGCTATACACCCAATCGTTGTCTGCTATCCAGAAATAATCATAAGGCTTCAGTTTGAGATATTCATAAATAAAATGAAGTATTGACTCTTGGTTACCATAGATATCTTCAATATGCCCGACCTGGCATAGGGGTTCGATAGGATCTAAACCTAAATCTTCGTGATAATAAAATTCATTACTCGGACTACTTATGCTGTGAATATGGAAAATCAATGAAGCTTCATTATCATCTGAAAATGACTTACGGTTAATATTAAGCGTTGTATATAAAAATTCTCCTTCATTTGTATACGTTTTGTGGTTATAGAAATAAAGAGCAGATTGCGAATGAAAAGCTGCAACAATCGTATCAGCAAGGAGTTGTTCTGGAGAATATTTATCTTTCTGCGTTAAAATAACAGCTGAAGTGCCCATGAGATTGTAATCTCCTCCCTCAAACTGGAACCAATCAAAGTTTTAATAAACATTAAGATTCAAATGTGGTTCTATTAGGGAAAAATCCATTTTCTCTAATGAAACAAACGGATAACCTTGGTGCTGCTCTATCGAACGAAATTTTGCTGCAATTTATTCCAATTTTTCATTAAAAGAGTCTTCCTCAATTTTTTTGCAAATCCTCTAGCTTCTCTGAGAATACAATTGTATGGCGTGTGAAAATGAAATAAATATTTAAGATTCACATTTTTCTAAAAACCATCTCCTAGCTTCTTCTTTTTCTAACAGCAATGGTTTTTCCGGTGTGCCAATATTTATACTCTGAAAAAAAGCTTCTTCTATCCCTTTAATACCCTTTAGTGTTACTCCGTTTAACAACGTATCTTTAAATGTCGATACACTTATATCTACATTTTCTAGTCTTGCATTTCTAAAATCGGTTAAATGGAAAGATACATTAATCAGATTACAATCAACTAAACATGCGTTATTAAATGCTGCTTCCCAACAATCACCTTTACTAAATCTACTATTTTTAATGATACAGTTGGAAAAATCCGTATACCTGAGATCTGATTTATAAAAATCACATTTATCTAAACATGTATTGATAAAAGTTGATGAGGCTAATAATGATGAATGAAAATCAATATTTTCCAGTTTGAGATCATCAAAAGTGCAATCTATTAAATAGGATTGTTCAAGTAATACATCAGATAAGTCAAAAACTCTTAAATCAACTTCATCTAACTTTAACTGCTCACCTTCATCACCAATTGTCTCAACCCACTTTTTATGCAAAGCAAACATATTAATAATATCTTTTTCTTCCATTTTTCCACTCCTTTAGGGGAACCATAATATTCTATCTGCTATTCCTTCTTTATCAATTGCTTTCTTCAGTTGTTCAATATGCTCTGGCACCATTTTTTTCGTATCAATAATTACGTCATGCCCCTTAGCAAATTCTTCATGTATTTTTTGCATACCATTTTGAATAGTAAAAGCACCCTTTTTAGGATTGGTTATAGGTATTCCGTTCCTACCACTTGGATATGATTCAAAACTCTTCACGTCCCACTTTATGCCCGTAGTGGTATCAATGAACTCTGCGCCCTTATCTGCTTGTGAATCACGTATTATTCTCCCTAAATCACCTCTTGCTTCTAATTGTAATCCAACATCTCTTTCATTTATATTTTTGGGTTCTATTTTCCCACCACCAGAAGGATCTCGAGCCAAATCATCCAACTCTTTGTGATTCCTGCCTCCAGTGTATGTATCTTTACCCATCCCTTTAATATTACTTGCTTTCCTTGCCTCAGCCGCTTCCAAATTCTTTTTAATCTTCGCCATAGCTGGATGAGAAGAAGGTACGCGAAACGGCCCTTTGCCACCCGGCATACTCCCGCGAACCATCTGAAATGCCATAAATAGCTGGCTGAACTTTAGAGAAGTCAACATGATCTGAGCATACTTATCGGATACAGGCTCACCTGTGAAGGGATGAATTCCATTTTCAAAGGCTTTGATCTGCATCGCATAAATATCTTCCCCGGGCGCTTCAGCATCCGTAGCTTGCATCCGATTGATATCCAAATGCCCCTGATCTCTCTCATAAGCTTGGAGCGCAGACTGATCCGTAACTCCATTCTCGTTGACAGGCATCGACATCCACTTCCCAAAAACATTGACTTGTGCCATCCCATAGCCCTTATCATCCGAACCGGCATAATATCTCGAGGTCTCCATCATCACTACAGCGCCAACAGTACCAACGGCATTACCCAGACTCACCTTCTGAGCATCAGCATTCTCAAACCGCATGGCGATATCCTTGAGTTCCTTGGAGATGCCCACCATACTTTCCAGCGCCTTCTGCAATACAGGGCGCGACTGCTCAAATTCATAGTAGAATCGTTCCTGCGTCGCACCCAGCCACATCTGCTGAAGGAACATGATCTGTCTTGAGAGATCCTCCCGTATATGCTCCATTTGATGTATCGCCTGATCTACTTGATTCGATACGTGGTGTAACTGTTCAGGGGTAACTTTAATGGTACTCATCCATTTTCACCGCTCATCCGAAATATGATAAGACTATGTTAGCAGAAGTTTAATGCCAATGACATCCGGCTAATCTCCTGATTTCACTGCATGAATTCACGCTAAGAATGATTAATTTCCGTCCTTCAGTCCCATACGATTTCTATGCAGGTGTATACATGTTCCTGAGGGTTCCTTTTATTTCACGACTACAGGATACTGTAGCATCTTTACTGCGACGAGCAACAGACTTTAACTACTCATGGTGTTAATAAACAAACTTGACTTGAATTGATAATTACATGTACTATATGTTTATATATATGGAATATATTTCAATTTAAATTCTTATTTTGAAATCTTATATTTTCACCATGAGTACCAGGGCCTATCACAGTTAAAATATCAATACTTTAAAATGAGTTTACCATTTTGTCTGCAACACATAATCATTGGCAGGCATTCATTTTACATATACATTCCTACTTCATAGAGTTTTCTAGCCTGTAGAGTTCTATCTCTTTATTTCTGTTTTCAGTAAAGAAAAAGAGGGAAGAACCATTTTTATAAGAGAGGAGGGCAAGGGGCTTTATATCTGCAAGTAGGTCTATTTGTCGTAATGGCATGTTTTGTAAAAGAATACCCATAACAAGAAAGGTGGAATTGATTGCTATGAGAAAAATGTTTAGTTTAGCTCTTATTCTTGTTCTAGTGCTTTCGTTTAATGTAGCTGCCTATGCAGATGGTGACGTGACTCAAGCCAAACCGTTGACAAAGGAAGAAATTATTAATTCCAAAGAATTCCGTGAAGCTGTGAAAGCAGCTAAGGCTGAATTTGAAGCACAGAAGGCTAAAGATACGGGTGGTCCAGTTCTGTTTGCGCCTGCTCCGAAAGTATCTCACATTAATGTATATGGTGTCGTATCTCCGAATGGCGGTCAAGAAATTTACGGCTTCAATAACAACCCACTCTCTACGACCAATGATCATGGTGGGGCTTGGATTCAGTGTATTACTTTCCAGATCGGTTATGACAGTAGTCACTACGGCAAACTCGCTGGCAATACTATGACAAACAACTGGTCTGAAGCTATTGATCTGGACGGTGATCGTGTCGTAGATGCTTTTGCCCATTCTTGGGTTTATGAATCCCCTAATACAACAGGCGGACAATTTGTAGGTACGGTCTATTCCATTAACATTCCAACACAATGGACCGCTTGGATTAATGTTCGTTAACAGGAAGGATGTAATCTGAATTGGCTATCTTGGTTCTATCATGTTAACTTAGCCACGCTTGTACTACTTTGAATCCGAATTTTAGACTAAAGTAATCAAAAATAAACAAGTCAGCCCACTAATGGACTGGCTTGTTCATTATCATTCGAAAATCTTACTATTTCTCTTGCTCTGTTTTTGTAGTCGAAGCCGGCAATTGAATCATTGGCGTGTTGGACCCACTTACATACGGAAGGGCTCCATCCCATTTCTTGATGGTTTCATATTCAACGAGTTGACTCGATAAGGATTGTTGAAGCTCTTTGTTGGCTTTAGCCTGACCTTCTGCTTCGATCAACAGTTTGTCTGCATTACCTTGTGCTTCCACGCGTTTGCGTTCTGCTTCTTTCTTGGCGATCTCGAGTTCCGTCGTTTTACGTTCCAGTTCTTGAGATGCTTCGACACGCTTATCGATTGCTTCCTGAGTCTTGGCGTCAGGTTGAGGTACTCCTACAGTAACGTTGGATACAATAAATCCTAACTCTTTAACGTCATCAGAGAAACGTTGTTGAACATCGACGCCTGCTTCAGATGACTTTTCACCATACACATCAATGACTGTAAATTTGGAAATTCCTTTACGGGCTGCGTCACGGAAACGTGTTTTGAGATATGTATCCTCTATTTCTTGAATGCTAATTGGCCCAAATGTATTGAATATAGAAGATACTTTACTTGGTTCTACCTGGTAGTTGTAAGCAAAATCAATGGTGATGTTTTTACCATCAGAAGTTGCAATCTGAATGTCTCTGTATTCCACCGTTTGAATTCGGATCGGATATTTCGTTACTTTATCAAACGCTCCAACCAGTTTCCACCCTTGACTCAGTGTACTATCTTTTACCCCTCCATTGGGTGAATAGACAACCCCAACATATCCGTTAGGAATTCGTGTGACAAAGAAGGTCACCAGTAGCGCTCCCACAATAATAACCAATGCCACCGTGATTGCTCCTACCCTAAACGTCTTTGAATTTTTCATCAACATTCTCCTCTTGTTTGAATTTATTGTATTTCTTCAGAATTCTACTACCTATTTTATTGAATAGCGGGATCATTAATGCCCATAGAATAAATGCTAGGATAATGGTTAGAATGATCCCCCCAATAAATGGAATATTCGTCCTCCCCTCTTTGGATGTAACCGAGTACACACCTCATCTGCACGAATAAATCCGCATAGCTAATTTAGTTTTATCTACCCTTAATCGTATCCCATGCTAAACCCTCATGGCCAAATTCTACTTCACAAAATGCTGTGGCTTCATCTACATCTGTTTAAATGTTAATCTTCGTTCACCCAAATTTATAACCAACCAATTATATCCTCTTATATATATACTTTGTAAATTAGCCTTCGGTGTCAAAGATCTCTAGCGTCTCATCTCATAGCCCTAGAATTTCTAGATCGGGAAGGAATATGCGATTCGACTTTTGAGGGAGCTTGTCAGCACCTGAAAATAGAACCATTATTAGGAAAAGTAGCTAAAAAAACGGTGAGCGAGGTACGTCGAGTACCCAGTTATTCCTATCAAGAAAGTGATCAACAACAATCTATCTGGGAATTATGAATCAGAAGTAAGTTGTACCCATTGCTCTTTTCTGCAAGGGATACAACTTACATAATATGACACCTTTTTTATACGTATGTATTTGAAAAGAAGACTTTTACCTATTGTTATAAAATTTACAAATCAAAATCAAATTCTGCGTTCAAGTCATAGGCTATACCAATTGCCTTTTGCTCGATAGTAATCGCAGGGGTCTCATTATTAATAATCCTGATCGAGAAGCTAAACGGAAAATTCTAATCATGCTTTATTCTCAAGGTTTTCAACTTTTCAAAATGTGGCCACAAAAGAATGAGGATCTGGTTCAATTGCTGATTGATATCGAAAGATTCCTGATAGTCCGTCTCCAAGAACCAACAGGTTTCTTTTCGATACAAATCTCTCTCATCAATTTTCTCTTCTTTTATATAGGTTACTGATCGTTTGATTCCAATCTGTTCTGTAATTAACTTCGGTTCGAAACGATCTACTGTAATGATAAATTCAGCCTTGATATTCGTTTTGACCATTAAAATTTCCTAACTTATTCATATACTGAAATTAATTTAAAATCATAAAATTAATGTCTTTTAAAGTAATATATAGTGTATACTATCACAATTATATCTGGTAATCTCATTTCTCAATAAGAAAAACCTCAGATCGGTTGAGTACCGACCTAAGGTTTCTCAAGTCTACTATTTAAGGTTATCTATTGGGAAAAAGGGAAGTTCATAATATCGACTTTAGAAGAAAGCTTACTTTTCCCTAACATCCTCCTCCCAAGTAGACAAACTCATTTCTTACTTTCTATTTTTCTGCCATGATCCCTAATAAAACTTTATTTCCCTTATTAATGTTATCTATTAAATTCGAAAAACTAATTTCCATTTCTAAATGATCACCTAGCGCATGCGGAACTGAAATACTTACTCCAATGGCATCTTGAGTGATATAACTAAATGTACCTGAATCATTTACTTGTCCTACTTCATCTGAGTATTTAAAATAACTTATTAAATCTATACTATTATATCCACTCAAGATTTCTGTTATTACTCCATTATCTAACAAATTCAAATCCTCATTATACCTTTTGTAATCTCCTTGTTTAAATTCTTCCACGAATGCTTCATTAACCTCAATTAAATCAATTAATTTTACTCTCGATCCTTTATTAATATCAATATTCGATGTGTAAAAAACATTTAAAGGATAGGCTGCTCCTTCAGTAAATGCTGACCCGAAGTATTTAATACTTATTAAATCGTTACTTTTAAGCATAATCTGATAATTTATATCAAGACTATCTTTCTCCAGTGAATAGGAATTAATTATTCTTGTCGCTTCCTCTTTAATCAGCGCATTTATTTTGTCATCATTTGTAATATTAACTACCTTTGGATATATAATGTTAATATTATTCTTAGAGTAATTACTACTTTCAATTTTGTAACTTTTTTTTATACTCATTTCATTACTACCTTTTGCTTGATCCGAGTGCACCTCAGCTTTCGTATTACAGGAGATTAATAGTAAAACTGATATTATAACCAATAGCCAATGTTTCATGTCGTTTCATCTCCAGTTCAAGTAATAAGTCTCTCACTAGCGTAGAGTTTTCTTAACAAGTGTATAATATTTTTTTCTATTAGCAAGATGATTCGTTCCACCGTTAACTCGCTTAGTCACTTGGGTAACTGAAGCACCTGAATCTACTAGTTTATTCAACTTGTTATCATCCCACCAAAATCCTGCTGCTCGCCATGCATAATTTTCAGCAACGTATTCAGCACCTATTTTCATTATTTTTTGGTCCCCCATAGCGTCCGCAAAACGTTGGTAGTTATATCTACCTGTCATTTGTATATATCCTGCGCCTCTAAATTTATAACCATCTCCCTTTTTAGTATTACCAAGTTGTTTACCTAATTTGGTTCCAGGCTCATATTTAGAAAAATATTTTTTGCCACCCAGTTCAGTAGTCCATCTTCCCAATTCGGATTCTTGCATAACCTGTGATAGGAAATGACTAATCCTCTCTTTAGTTGTTATATCAAAAGTCCCTAACGTAACATTTAAGTCTTTCACCATGTTATTTGTTATATTTTGAAATCCCAGTTGAGTTAACTGTTTTTTTGTTACATATACTGTATATCCATTAGCAGTATTTGGCGGAACAGTATTATATGGACTATCACCTACGATTGGCGCATGCCCACTCGGATCTACATATTTTAGAGGATTATTACTTACATAGGAGTACAAATTCAAACTGAGCGGATCATTTAGTTCCCCTTCGTACGTATCCTCACCAATGAAACGTGCCATGCCTGGATCATACCAACGCGCTCGCAAATATTGCAGTCCTACCGTATCATCCCAATATTCTCCGGCATAGCGAAGCATATTAGGTACGGTTTCCTCTGTTGTTAACGGTCCACCCCAGATATCATAAGTGTAACTGTTCAGCACTTTGCCTGCATCGTCCACGAGGCCAACGACATCGCCATGACCATTCAACTGGTAGTATTCCAGTTTACCTGTTTGCTTGTCCTGGCGAGCCCATAATTGCCCATACAGATCATAGATATAGGCATATGTCAGCTCTGCTTTTCCAGACGTTACAGTGCCCTCAGCCATAAGTTTGGCTTCTTCATCGTAGTAATAACGAATCGTTTGGTCACCTTCCGTACGTTCATACAACAGTCCATCTCCATTATAGCTGTAGGTTACCGTTTTGCCTTCCCCCGTTGCTTTAATCAGACGATTCTGGCTGTCATACGTATACTGTGCATCCTTTAGGCCGTATACCTTACCACTTCCGGTACTGTACCGGTTACCATTCGGGTCATAAGTATACGTTTCTTTTTGCGTACCCGTTTCGGTCTGAATCCGGCTCAATTCATCGTATGTGTATTGATCAGTTTCCCCATTCTGTGTACGGGACGTGATGTTTTTATTACCATCATATTCATAGGCGAACTGTTGCACCGCAGATGTCCCTTGAGAGATCGTGATTCCCGACAGGTCATAGCCGCTGAACTGGTAGCTTGTGCTGAGGCCCTTGCCAAACGACAATTTCTCCAGCAAGCTATTGGACGCATAACTGAATGTCATACGATCCACAGGCGTCGTTCCCGATGCTGCGAGTGCAGAGGCCCCTCCTGAACCCGAGGTAATATCCATGGAGGTTACCCGATTCATGGCATCTACTTCGCCGTGAATGCGCAAGGATTGTCCTTTGGCATCCGTTAAGGTATACCCTAGACGTTGCTGGGTATTGTTTTCAAAATCAAGTCGTGTCCCATCCGGGAACGCCAGTCCGTTCAACATCCCATCTGCTGCTTGATAACTGTACGTGGTCTTTCCATGATCATCGGTCATCGATGTTCTGCGGCCAATCTCGTCGTACGTATAGGATACATTCGTATCCGGTGCTTTCATACCTGTGAGCATGTTGTCACTGTTATACGTATACTCTGTTACTTTCCCAAGTCGATCCTGTTTTTTAATCAGATTACTTTTCTTATCGTAATATAACGTTGTCGCATACCCGGCTGGACTCGGATGCGTCTGTTTAATGAGTCTTCCCAATTCATCATACTGTTTTGTGACTGTTTGCGTATTCGGTGATACGATCTGTGTCACTTGGCCCTGATAGCTATAGAAGTACCGGCTTGTCTCTTGCTTCGGTGTGGTTACCGTCGTGATTTGTCCAAGCGCATCATACGTATAGGTCGTTTGTTGACCGTTACCATCGATAGATGCAATTACGTTACCATCGATATCATACTCGGTTTGTTGTAACGGAACATAAGCACCATTCCGATATTCTTCCACCGCCGTCACTCGACCAAGTAAATCCTTCTTCTCCCGTGTTTGATTGTCAGCAGCGTCCTTATAGGTCACTGTTTGACCCACAGCATCAATATTGGTTGTTCCAATGGTCCCGTCTGGATACTTTGTCTCTATCGTTTGTCCAAACGCGTCGACTACAGCTCTCGTAACATTGCCTTCGGCATCCTCAACAGCCGTTACATTACCTTCGCGGTCATAGGCGTATTTGTACGTAGCCTCAGCCGTCTGCTCTTCTACCAAAAGGCCTAGCGGATTATACCGCTCGGTCGTGACAATGCCATCTGGTGATGTATTTGTAATGATGTTCTTAACATCATCGTACGCCGTAGTTGATTTCGTACCATCAGCATGCACGATTTGCAGAAGTCGCCCTTCCTTATCATACTGATACGATTCCTGTTCCCCGGATGCATCGGTTGTCTTTTCCAGTTCACCAGCATTCGTATATTCATACGATTCCACGAGGGCTTCTGCTTTACCGGCAGCATCATTCACGGTCATGGACTTGGATTTCACCAAATGCCCTGCATTAGCCTGATAACTCAACGTAGCTACGCTGTCTTTAGCTAAATAGCCGCCTTTATCCGTAGTGCTGATGACTCTTCCTTTATCATCCAGCTTCACTTCCGATTCAGTGAGCAACTGACCACCGTATCCATTTTTGGTGGTAGTACGTAATGCGTCACCTTGATTGTTGTATGTCGTCTCGGTATATCGCTCTAACGAGCTGTTAATTTTCGTGGTAGACCGCACTGGCTTAATCCAGTTATACGGAGCTTTGCCAGTTTCGTACGCATAGGTAGATTCCTGTCCTGTACTTTGTTTTTCGGACGTCACCATGCCATTGGCATCGTAGGTCATGGTCGTGGTTAGCTTCTCGCCCGAACGGCCATTCTCGCTTACCCACTCCGTCATTTGAGTCGGAAGGTTTCGCTTCGTCTGGTTATCGTACTGCAACTCCGTGGAATAAGTCACGTCATCTCCAGTTAACGTGTGCTTATCTGCGCGAATCAAATCTGGATGCGCTGCAGCGCTAAACGTTTTGGAGAACGTCCAAGTATCTACAGTGTTCTCTGCTTTCACTTTTGTTGTCCATGATGCGGGTTGACCGTATGCTTCCAGGTCTTCTCCAGAATATTCAAAGTTAATCTTGTCCAGAACGCCTTCGCCTTCCGTTGTACTAAACTGGCTTTTGCGCTCTCTTACTTTGAATACGAAATGGGAGGAAACTTCGCCAATATGTTTCAACTCCGGAATATATGCATAATCCGTTATAGCTGATGAAGGGCTTGTAATGCGCGATAGCAACGCTGTATGCATCACACCTTGAGCATTTTGGTTGCTCTGCAACTCAGGTAAAAAGTTGAATTTGGATTCCGGATAATAGTACGTATACGTCGTTGTCCGATCGAGGGCATCCGTGTATTCTCGCAAAATACGAATGCCTTCGTCCTCGCGTTGCGTGTACGTTGCCTTCCGATCCGTTCCAGCAAGCTGTACAGTAACCTTCAGGTCGTCATAAGCAAATGTCAGCGCCTGACCTTCACTGTTTTCAATTCGTGCAATGGCTTGATTTCCGTTCAATGTCGTATAGTGAAAGTTCACGGTATTTTGGTAGCCATCTGTAATTTGCAACAGTTCTCCGGCTTCATTAAATAGATAATCGTAGCCGTTTCGAATGGATAAACGATAAGTGCTAGATACACCATTAACAGTCACGGTCGCATCTCGCTTAACGGTTAAATCATTCCATACGTAACCTTCCAGTTCCAGATTCGCGTTTAAGCGATAATAGCCCACGCCTGGAATCTGAATATATTGATTATCGCCACGTTTTTCCATGAAAGGAATGTCCCAACGCCAGCCTTGCCCCAATCCAGCAGAGAGTTCTTCCTTGCGTGGCGTAACCATATTGGAGTACGTTTGTGTCGTTTCGTCATATTCAACGCCAAGTTGCCCAGTGGCTCTAGCGCTGTCATAGACGCGTGTCAGATCAAACGGAATGAGTCCAGGTAGAGAAAGGTCAGTACTCTGAATCATCATTTCCCCTGTAGCAGTAGAGATGGATTCCGCTCCATAAGACGTCATATAAAGCGATGCGTCATCTCGGATATCGACATGGTTAAGTCCAGTTTCGTCCACGGTTGTTCCCGTACCTGGAGTATCCTCTCCAAGAGCATTAATCGAAAAGTTGTTTTGCTGTGATGAACCGGAAGGGAGTAAACCCTCCATTTGAATCGGTTCGCTTATTTCTTGTGCTTCTAGCCATTTCTCAGCAGCCTCGCCGCCTGTGCGATCTGTCTGTAAAGCTTTATACAACTGGTACAGCGAATAACCTTGATCTAGTTTTTTCTCAACCCAATCTTCCTTGATGCCAAATTGCTCTTTTAAACTATGGATAGTAATGTAGGTAGCGGAAGGGAGGGAATCCCTACCTTCTGCCGCCGCTGCTGCTTGTCCTCCATATCCAAAAGAACTGAACCCACTAAGAATCAATATGACGCATAACCAAGTAATCGTTATTTTCTTAAACACTCCATCACCTCAACCTAGATTTAGACAATCATTAATTAAATGGGAAAATCTTTTTCGTTCGTTTCGTTAAATTACCGTTGCGATCATACTCAAACACAATTTGATCTCCCGTAAATAGAACGACTTTAAGCAATTGATTGCCATAGCCGTATTCATAGCTGTTGTCATTACGAATGTTCATCCATGCTGCTTTTATGGCTCCCTGAATCGGTTTTCCTTCTTTTTCACTTAGCTTGAGATAATAATTCTGTCCACCTTCAAGCTCCCATTCAAGAACGGTATATTGCTCACCATATACCTGCTCTTGCTCTATTGAAGCAGCTACCGGAATACTCAATTCCTTATCTGAATACAATTCAATCCGAGGTTCAATGGAAAAATCACCTGTTTCCTTTATGGCAATCCGATACTTGTCAGAGCTATACGGACTGAAACGGTAGTACACATTCCCTTGCTGAACTGTCGGAAGCGCCGTCTCTGTGTTTTCATACAAAGTCAGAAACTCCACTTCCACTTCCTTGACCGTAAAGTGCCGATAAGCACCTACAAATTTCAGTGTTTGGGCTGACACGTTATGCACCTGAATCTCAGACTTTCCAGGTACAAATTGTCCTCCTGTAGCGTTCTTACCTTCCTTAACAACAACTTGATTCTGATTTCGAATAACGTAATCATAGGTTCCTCCTTCAGAAGGAGAACCAACGAGTATAGCCTCATACGATGAGGTATTCGAGAACAAGAGCGTGTTATTTGGCGTCAAATTCCGCTTGATAAGTGCAGGCTCCTGACTTAAGCTGGCTATCACGGGAGATTGATATTGAATCGTTACAGGTTCCGTAGATACTACGGTAACAACAAGCGTTGCACCTGCCGGAATATCCCATGTTGCATGACTCATACCTTCCACGAAATACAATGCTTTATTAGATTTATCGTAAACTGTATAATCCACAACGGATGCAACTCCTGCGATTCGTTCAATTTGAGCAGGTTTTGAATCCGGATTCGTAAATACTGCACTCTGCCCTTGATTGACAGTAATATCTGTTTCTGGTGAAGGGACTTGATCATCTTGCCCACGGAAAACGCGGTAAATCCCACCATACGTTATAGGTTGATCCGAGATGTTGGTAACAACAACTTTTTTACCACCCAAGACATACGCCTCGATCGCTGTTGCTGTTCTACTGCTTGACACTGTTCCATCTACGTTGTAAATCGTGTAATCATACACCCGTCCCGCGCTGCTGGAAGCATCATTTCGAAGCCTTTTTGGATCTGAGCCTATGTTGGTGAAGGCATAGCTCTCGCCCTTGTTCAACGTCACGCGCAGATAAGCCGGTTCCTGGCTGTCCACTACAGAGAAATCATCCGTGTATTCAAATAATACAGGTGTACTTCCCCCTACAGTAACGATGGCTTCACCACCAGAAGGAATGGTAGCGAGACTTACATTGCTATTGAATTTGTCACTATGCGCTCTGCCGTCTGCCTTATACACGACAATATCAAATAGTGCACCTATTTTTTTGGCATTACTCCGTATTGGGTTGCTGAGTGAACCCCCATTGTGGAATTTGACCGATTGACCCGGTGATACGGTAATCTTACTTAGTGCTTCATTTGGTCTATCCTCTACATCAAAAATGGTGTAAATCGCCCCTATGGTTACAGGTTGAGCAGATACACTTGTAATTACTGCTTTATTTCCATAGTAAACAACTGGTTCAACCGCTGTTGCTTTTCTTGTACTTCGTTCTGTACCATCTGGATAATAGGTGACGTAATCAAAAATCCGCCCTTGGGTGGTGGACGCATCACTGTCGAGATATTCCCGATCAGTAGTGTTATTCCAAAATGTCACGCTTTCTCCCTGTTTGAGTGTTACGCGATGGTACGCAGGTTCCATGCTTTCTTCAACCGAGAAATCATCCGTATAACTAAACTCAATTGGGACTTGCCCAACTACGGTCACGACTGCGTACCCCTGTGAACGAATGATCGGATTAGTATTTTTGTTGAATCCATCCGAATGAACGACGTTTTCTGCTGTATAAAGAACATAGTCAAAAAGGGCTCCATTGGTACTGCTGGCATTGTTTTTTATCGGATTGGCCAACGAACCATTATTACTGAAAATCATAGATTCTCCAGGATATACAGTGATTCGAGTAATTGCATCGCCACCGGCTTTTTGGACATCAAATGTCCGATAGGGCACACCATATGTTACAGGCGTTGCTGTAACCAAAGTTACAACGGCGGTTCTTCCTGCTGCTACAGTAGGTTTAGTGGTCGTATTCGTCCCTGTAGAACTTTCCGTTCCATCCGGAAGATAAACAACGTAATCATGCTTATCTTTGGTCGTTCCATCCGTTTGGAGTGCATCGGATTTGGAACTGATATTAGTGAACTGGTAGCTATCTCCCTGATATAGCGTTGTACGCGTATAGGCTGGCTCATCGCTCCATTCACCGGTATAGACTTCATAGGGAAAACCAACACTAACAGGCTGTGAGCCCGCTCCAGTAATAATGATTTCGTTCCCTCCCGCAAGTGAAGGTTTCCCAGTCGTTTCGAAATTGGAAGCTACAAGACTACCATCTTCTTTGTATGAAGCGTAATCTATCTTCCTGTCCTGAGCTGTGGAAGTATCGGCACTTAGAACTCTTGACTGTGTCCCTTCATTAAAGTATCGATAGCTCTCTCCTTTGGATAACATAACCCTAAGCATGGCAGGGTTAGCTGATACACTGTAGGAAAATTCTGAACGAATTGTCACCGTAAAAGGATTCTGACCCGTCGAGGTGATCACAGCTGTATAGCCTGAACCTACTGATAAACTACTAGTAGAGTCCATGTTTTCGCCCATGATGCTGCCATCTGGTCTATAAATAACGTAATCGTACGCACTACTTCTTGAGGTCGCCGCATTCGTACTTAACGATCTTGTCGCACTTCCGTTATTCGTGAACGTATAGGAATCTCCAGGACTCATGGTCAAAGTTTCGTCTGCCATGGCCATTGCTTGAGCAGAGAAAGAGTTCTCCCCGTATGTATCATCAGTAACCGTCGATTCATCTTCCGGTTCTTCGATAAATTCGTCTACACCTTCCGGTTCTTCATAGAAATCCGGATCAATATCTTCCAGATATTCGTTGTCTGTTAAAGTTGATTCCTCAATAGGAACATCAACTTTCTCCGTGCTACTTTCAGTTGTTATTATGGCATCCAATTGATTCGAAAGCGCATAACCGCTAGTCGGATAGATGGTTCCAATCAACAACAAAGCCATCAGAAAAACAATAAAACCTTTTCTTAAACTCATGGAATTTATATTCCTCCTTTATGTTTTTTCTCCATTTCCTACCTCAACAGATGTATAAATGGAGCCTAATAAATCATTATCGTCATTTTCCTTATTTTAGGACATAGTAAATTAGTCCCTAAATTCAGGGACTTTTTTCCTTTTATATCTCAGATAACAATTTAAAATATAATCTGCAATTATCCTGATACGAAATAGAATAATAGATTAGATGTAGTTCAAATGCTATTTCAACTGAGTTAATCGTCTTTCCTATTTTGATTAGGACTTAGATTTAATATCTGAAAAATAAAAAAGCCGCCAGTTGGCGACTTTTAAGTGAATCAAATAGTTATCATTCTGGTACATGATCAGCGCAAAGCAGGCTACTTGCCCTCTGCTTGTATGAATACATACGTACTCTCGTTTGATCGCTCTTCTGAAAAGGCAAAGTTCAACCGATCAAAGTTTCTTACGTCCTTCACCTCTGTAATCTTGTGCTCTGCCATATAACGTACCATTTCACCTCTGGCCATCTTGGCCCAGGTTGCCTTTTCAACAAGCTTCCCATTGACCATTTGTCCGAATACACAAGTAATGAACCGGGTTTCCTCACTCAGACAAGGCGTGATATTTTTGCTATACTCTTTGGAAGCCAGATTTAGGATGTGGTTGCTTTCTGATTGAAGCTGCTCTGCGAGTTTGCTACCCCAGAATTGATAGAGCGATTTGAAGCCCGGACCTTGCAGCTTGCCCTGCATCTCCAACCGATAAGGGGTAACCCCATCCAAAGGCCGCAACATGCCATAAAAACCGGATAAAATACGTAAATGCTGTTGAAGATACTCTAATTCCTCATTTTGAAAAACACCCGGAGCCATATATTGATACTGAATGCCCTCATAGGCATAGATGGCTGGCGTAAGATTTGCTTTTATATTCATATTCTGAATCCGTTCCACGTTCTGTTCAGCGATTGCATCGTTACACTTCCACATCGCTTTGAGTTCGTCATAGGATAACTTTTGAAGCAGACTCAATAGCTGTTCTGACTCGTTTATAAACTGCGGCATCTGCGCGATAGCCATAAGATCGGTATCAATCTTCATCTTTTTAGCTGGTGATATGATAATTCTCATCGTGCTGATCCATCCTTAATCTACCGTTGTTTTTGTCGTTATCCATTGTACAGGATTGGACAGGCGAATCCAATGCCAAGGCTTAACTAAATCCCTCATGGTACCTTTGAAAAGACTCAAAATGAACAAGTCAGCCCACGATTGGACCGGCTTGTTCATTAGAATTCAACACATTAAATTGGTGAGAAAGAAAGGCGTGCAACTCAAACCGCTATTAGGGAGATACGCTCCCCGCGCCGCTATTTTGCTCTGTTTTTGTAGTCGGCAATTGAATCATTGGCGTGTTGGACCCACTTACATATGGAAGTGCTCCATCCCATTTCTTGATGGTTTCATATTCAACGAGTTGACTCGATAATGATTGTTGAAGCTCTTTGTTTGCTTTAGCTTGACCTTCTGCTTCGATCAATAGTTTGTCTGCATTACCTTGCGCTTCCACGCGCTTGCGATCTGCTTCTTTCTTGGCGATCTCAAGTTCAGTCGTTTTACGTTCCAGTTCTTGAGAAGCTTCGACACGCTTATCGATTGCTTCCTGAGTCTTGGCGTCAGGTTGAGGAACACCTACAGTCACGTTGGATACAATGAAACCTAACTCTTTAACGTCATCAGAAAAACGTTGTTGGACATCCACTCCTGCTTCGGATGACTTTTCACCATACACATCAATTACTGTAAACTTGGAGATACCTTTACGAGCTGCATCACGGAAACGTGTTTTGAGATATGTATCCTCAATTTCTTGAATACTAATTGGCCCAAATGTATTAAATATAGAAGATACTTTACTTGGTTCTACCTGGTAGTTGTAAGCAAAATCAATGGTGATGTTTTTCCCGTCAGAAGTTGCAATCTGAATGTCTCTGTATTCCACCGTTTGAATTCGGATCGGATATTTCGTTACTTTATCAAACGCTCCAACGAGTTTCCACCCTTGACTCAGTGTACTATCTTTTACCCCTCCATTGGGTGAATAAACGACCCCAACATATCCATTAGGAATTCGTGTTAAAAAAAAGGTCACCAGTAGCACGCCCACAATAATAACTAATGCAACCGCAATTGCCCCTACCCTAAACGTCTTTGAATTTTTCATCACCATTCTCCTCTTGTTTGAATTTATTGTATTTCTTCAAAATTCTACTACCTATTTTATTGAATAGCGGGAACATTAATGACCATAGAATAAATGCTAGGATAAAAATTAAAATGATTCCCCCAATAAATGGCATATTCGTCCTCCCCTCTATGGATGTAACCGAGTACAAATTTATAAATGGTAACTAATTATATCCTCTTTTATATATACTTTGTAAATTCGTATTAGGTTTCAAGGATGTTTAGAGCTTGAAGTACTATTAGGTAAAGTAGAGAAGAGAAAGGTGGGTGAATGGGCGTCCAGTACCCGGTTATTCATATTCAAGAAAGTAATCAATAATTCATCTGGTAATTATGGATCAGGCCATAATTGTACCCATTTCGTTTCTCTGTAGGTGTAGACATATTCCTGTGGGTTATCCTTCAATTTGACGACTACAGGATACTGTGGCATTTTACTTCGACGAGCAGTGATGCTAATGATATCATGTTCATCCACACCCTTTTCAACGATTAAATACGTTCTTAAACCATCTTCAAGATCCTTCATATCCTTTTTATATGAGCCGTACCATGTGACAGAAGTTATGACAACTAATATAAGTACAATCAGTGATCCTTTTAGAAACTTCTATTCTATCGGCCAAAAAGAAAAAACCTTAAGGACATTGCCCCAAGGTTTAAGCATAGGAAATTATACATGTTCATTATAAGAAATAGACTCAAATAATTGACCAAATACAGGTATTAGTTTAGTTACATACCAATTTACGTCAGTTATTTTGTTATAACTTTCTACATCAAGAACTTTTCGATTGATATCAGGACTCATAAGTATGGTACCATTCTCTTCAATTAAAAATGTTCCCCCTACATCAGTATCTTTCCAAGTCATTGCCACTCCAATTAATTCTTTTTGATTATCCTTTATGACTAAAATCTTTAGTAACTCCTCTAGAGGAATTGATTTATTCTGCCAATTAAAGTCATTATCATCTCCAATCGGTAGATAAGTTACTTTTCCTTGATCGTTATAAGACCAACCGAAATCTTCCAGTTGGCGAAGAATAGACATTCTTGAGATTTGCTTTGATAAACTTATTTCAATGGATATTGAAACAGACATGCAAAATCCCCCTTATCTTTAATCTAAAAATCCCTTGAATCCAATCCCTTTTTTAGTTAGCCAATCTTTGATCTGCTGAGGTATTTTCGTGTTTGAATACAAGTAATTTATAAATTGCGGCATCTGCGCGATAGCCATAAGATCGGTGTCGATCTTCATCTTTTTAGCTGGTGATATGATAATTCTCATCGTGCTAATCCATCCTTAATCTCCGTTTTTTTTGTTGTTATCCATTGTTCAGGATTGGACAGGCGAATCCAATGGTGAAGCATAATATCTTCTTTTGTCTTAGTAAGTATGATTGCTTTATTCATTCGGATTAGGCGTCAGCTGAATCCATTCATCTGTATAGTTGTAGATATATTCCTGCGGATTGTCCTTGAATTTGACGACAACAGGATACATCGGCATTTTGCTTCGCCGAGCGGTGATGCTTATAATCGTGTTTTCATCTATTCCTTTCTCGGCGGTTAAATATGTTCTCAAATCATCCTCCAGCTTCTTCATGTCACTCTTATAAGAGCCATACCATGAAAAAGAAGCAATGACCACTACTACCAGTATAACTAAGGAGGTCTTTAGCAACTTCATTTTGCTCACCCTTACTTTAATTTATATTCTAATGATCCGAAATTCACCAAACTGATTGAACCCGCTTATTTGGAATAGGCCCTTGCTACTATATCAGATCAAAACTTGTCAATATGCTATTACCTGAAGTCGGGTCGATATTCTCATGAGTCACCATGATCTGTTTTGTTATGATTATAAATAAAATGTATTAAAATTAATAGAGTTTAAGAGAAAGGGTGTCGCTTTTTATGTTTATTGTTCAACTACTGCTCGCTCTCGCACTTTTGGGCGGTTCAGACAGCTCCAATGATGCCACATCTACACAACTGGAAGTCAATCCGTTACAGCCTCACCCTGCATATTCTGAACTTGTCTTGGAATCCGGTTTAAAGCCTTTCCGTTCTGAACTAACATACAAAGGATTTGATCCTGACTATAATCAATTTGAGCAGGCCGCTAAAATTCTTCAGGACAAGCTTTTGGATAGCGCACTACCACCGCTTCTATCCAAATCCGGAGATACAGGTACATTTGATTACGGCGGACAATTAAAATTGTTAAAAACTGTTCCTCTGAAGCAAAGTATTGAATTCGGACCATTGACTATTCATATGATGGATGCTCAATTATTAGAGGCTAGTGATATTCCAGATGATACTCGTAAAAACATTTCTATTCTGAATCAAGAAGATATCGGTCCTGATATAACTTATATCAAAATCATCTACAGTGTGGAAAATACAACGGATCAAAATATCGGATTTTACGGTTTGAATTCCATCCATCCAAACACAGGTAAACCTATCTCAGCAGATCGTAATTTCATGAGAAAACCCTATGTTTATCATCAATATGACGGTGTAGTCATGGATAATATGGGCTATGGTTTAGTATACACAGATGACCCCGACAAGCTGGAATCCATTGAATTGGTTTTCAATAGAATCTATGAATATGACACTGGAGAAACCATTGTAGAGCCTACTTCATTGAATATCCCTTTCACGGTCCAGAAGTAATATTAAACTTATATTTGCTTCAATTTTAAGATACCATTTTTTCACGATATAATAATTATTAAACCCCGGCCATGTACCTGCAGATGAGCAGCATACAGCCGGGGTTCCTTGTTGTATTAAGAAAATACATTTGTTCTATCTATAAACTCAAACTATCTCATCTCGTAAAATCATGCTGGCCAATGGTCAGCAGCGTCGGCCTGCTCTTACTCCACACCGAAGTGGCTATCTTCGGATTGTAATAATAGAGCGCTCCGTTTGTCGGATCAGCGCCATTCAAAGCCTTGCGAGCAGCTCTGTAAGAGGTCTGAGTCGGCTTCGTATTGAACTGCCCATCGTCTATAGCCGTGAATTGTCCTTTCTGGAAAATAACTTTCGAAATAGACGACGGGAATTCACTCGAATGTACCCGATTCAACACAACCGCTCCTACAGCAACTTGCCCTTCAAAAGATTCCCCGCGAGCTTCACCGTGGATCAGCTTCGCCAGCTGGCGCAGTGTCTCGCCTTCGGCTTTGGCTTTTTTATTCAGCCTGTTCAGTGTTGCCGGACCTGCAACGCCGTCTGCACTCAGCCCCTGTGCCTGTTGGAACTTGCGGACAGCACCTTTGGTGATGGTACCGTAATATCCAGTCATTCCAGCATCGAAGTAGCCCAGATCGCTCAATTGTTCCTGCAATTGCAGCACATGTTCACTGCGAACACCCTGTTCCAGCTTCTGTGCTCCCGCAGAAGGCGCTGCCACGGTCAATCCCAGTGTCAATGCGCAGGCACCGAGAAGCATGCTGACCCGTCCTGCTCTTTTACCAGCGGCTTTCCCCTTTCCATGAGTGACTTTCCGACTGACGGTGATTGGTTCCATGATGTCAGCAATCGCCCGCACATCAGATCCTTCATTCGTCCTACCAGCACTAGTCAGAGCATCCTCGCTCTCTGTGCACTCCATATTTTTCGTAATTGTCATGTTATTCATCGTATTGGTGACCTCCATCTCTTTCATGGGTTTACTTTCATCCACAACATACACATCATACATTCTGTTTATTTCACTCAGTTCATTACTGTTCTTATCGCGGTACGTTACATGTATGTCGTTATTCATATGCGCACGCACCATGTCAATCACGTTATTACGGCTTGCATTTATACTATTCAAGCGAGTCTTTTCATTCATTTGTGCCATCTGCTTATACTTGTTCATCATGCCATTTACCTCCACTTTTCTGAATCCAGATCCCACTTCTTCCCCCTGAATCCTCGCGGTCCTACATCCCGAGTGTCATTATAGGATATAGAAAAAATGAAGTCTATCGGACCGATGACGCAGTGAAAAATCGATGCTGAACATAACAAAAAGAGGCATGAGCCCATGGTCACACCATGGTCATACCCCTTCTTGTATCAACCATATACCGCTTGTCCAACCCGTTATTTCCGTAGGCAGGCAGACCCGTACAAAAGTTGCGTTGTATTTATTGACAATTACTCAGCAAGTTCCTGACCCTTCGTTTCCCGGCCCCAGAACAGTACAGCCGCTGCGCCAATGAGGATTGTCACGAAGAAAATCGTGAAAATCAGGCTGATCGCCACTTCGCGCTGAACCAGCATACCGACCATTAATGGAGCAAGTACCCCACCGATCCGGCCAACTGATGTGGCAAGACCAACACCTGTCGAACGAACGGAAGTCGGATACAATTCCGGGCTGTAGGCGTACAGACCACCCCAGGCTCCCAGATTGAAGAAGGATAGACAGATTCCTGCGGCCAAGATCGTCGCTTCCGTTGTTGCCAGTCCAAACGCAATCGCACTGAATGCGGTCAAGGTAAGATAAACAACCAGTACGAACTTGCGACCGTAACGTTCAATGAAGTACGCTGCGGTGAAGTAACCTGGCAACTGTGCAATCGTCATGATCAGCACGTATTGGAAACTTTTAACCAACGTAAATCCTTTTGCCATCACAACCGAAGGCAGCCACAGGAACATTCCATAATAAGAGAAAATGACGGTAAACCACAAAATCCAGAGCATCAACGTTGTACGGCGATGTGGTGCTGACCAGACAGTAGCCACCTTCTCGCGGAACGTGATTTTATGAAGCTTGGTATGATTCTTGTACCGTGGCGGGTCCTGAATAGCACGTCGCAGATATAAGGCGTAGAACGCCGGAAGTGCACCAATGGCAAAGGCAATTCTCCATCCGTACTCCGGGATAACAAAGTTCGCAATCAGCGCGGATACAATCCAGCCCCCAGCCCAGAAACTTTCCAATAATACAACGGCACGTCCACGTTCCGCTGTAGGCATCGACTCCGATACCAGTGTGGATGCCACGGGCAACTCTCCGCCAAGTCCAATACCCGCAACCAGACGCAGTGCACACAATACCGCAAATCCAGTCGCCAATGCAGACAGACCGCTTGCAATCGTAAAGATTAACAAGGTCCACATCAGTATGGCCTTCCGTCCAAATCGGTCCGCGAGTGCACCTGCAAGCAAAGCACCTAGCGCCATACCGATCGAGTTAATACTCGTAAGCACGCCGACTTGTCCGGGACTGAGACTCCATTCCTTGGCGAGTGCAGCCACGATAAAGGAGATCATACCAACTTCCATCGCATCAAACAGCCAGCTCATGCCGGCACTGAACAGCAGCTTGCGCTGCTTGGGATTCCGCAATACTTCCAGTTTGCTCATCACTTATAGCTCCCTTGATCTCTATGTAGTCATTCTGACACTAAATCATTATTATGCAGAATGCTCCAGAAATCAATGCAAAATAAGCTTTTCCTTCCGATTTCTGCGATACCTTACCCCTTGAGTGAACCCGCTGTCAGACCTGCTACAAAGTAACGCTGGAGTAGAAGGAACAGCACGATCATCGGAATGGCCGTTACCAGCACACCCGTAAGCATCATCGGATAGTTCGTCACGTATTCCCCACGGAACTGCATAAGCGCGAGAGGTAAAGTGAGCTTGGACTTACTGCTGAGCATCAGCATCGGAATAAGCAAGTCATTCCATACCATGACGAGAAGGAACGTAGCTGTTGCCGCCAGCGAAGGTGCAGCCAGTGGCAGTGCAATCCGGGTATAGAGCCTCCATTCACTTGCTCCATCCATACTGCCCGCTTCCAGAATCTCCGAATTAAGCATGCGCATGAAGCCTGTCAGCATAAATACGGAGACTGGCATCAGCATTGCCGCGGATACGACAATCAAACCTGTCAGACTGTCCGACCACCCGAGTGTACGCGTGAGAGAATAGATCGGCAGCATACTCACTTGGGAAGGAACGATCAGCCCTGCTACGAACAGAGCAAACACGATTTTACCTACATTACCGCCCCAGCGGACAATGGCGTAAGCAATCATGCTGCTCAGCACTAACTCAATGGCAACCGTACCAAGCGTCACAACCAGACTGTTCCCGAAATATTGCCACATCGGCTGATTGCGGAACATGCCCGTGATGTTATCCCACGTAAACGGGTCCGGCCAGCTGAATGGACTGGTGAAGAAGTTGCTGCTTGTTTTGAATGAGGAAACAAATACAAAGTACAGCGGCACAAGGATCAGCAGCGCGTACACCAATAAGATCAGGCGATTGAACCATTTTAAAAACATGTGAACTCCCTTCTGCCTCGATTGCAGGATGAATGCTCCAACATCAACCTCAATAACTTACCCGGTCGGCACGCAGTGCCTTGAACTGCAAGAGCGTCAAGAGCGCGAGCAACACCAGGAAGATCATGGAACCGGCAGAAGCCAGACCAAATGAATAGCTGCCAAAGGCGGTATGATAGATATATGTTGTCAAAATTTCAGTTGCGTAGTTCGGGCCTCCGTCCGTCATGGTGAAAATAAGGTCAAATGCCTTGAACGACTGAATGGTCGTATAGGCCACAACAATCGTTGCCGAAGGTGCCAGCAGTGGCCAGGTCACGGTACGGAATACCTGCCATTTGCTGCCGCCGTCAATGCGAGCCGCTTCATACAGTTCTGCCGGAATGCCTTGCAGACCTGCGATGAATACAATCATCATCTGTCCAGCATGGGCCCAGACTTGGACCGCAGCGATGGAATAGATGGCGATCTTAGGATCACCAATCCAGTTGCGAGCAATACTGCTCATCCCGGCTTCATTCAATCCATAGTTGATCAATCCAATGGATGGATCATACATAAATGCCCAGATCAGTCCGACCGATACGGAAGACAGAATCGCAGGCAGGAAATACAGTGCCCGAAGCACAATGCGTGTCTTGGTATTGCGTACCAGGAGCAGGGCTAAGACAAGAGAAATAAAGGTTTGTGCTATAACAACCGTTAACATGAACTCCACGTTATTACCAAAGGCTTTGCGGAATACGATGCTGCTGAGACTGTCCTTGTAATTATCCAGCCCTACAAATGCATACGACGGGGATACCCCGTCCCAATCCGTAAAGGAGTAGAACAGCCCCGTCAATGTAGGAAATACGAACAATCCAACGTACAGCAGCAACCCAGGGATCAGAAAAAGGGATAGCTGTAGACGGTTTTTCATCGTTTATTTCCCGATATGCTGATCAATGATCGCTTGTGCCTGCTGTGCTGCTTCTTCTGGAGAAGTGCCGCTCAGTACAGCCTGGATGGAGTTGGTTACTGCTTTTTGATTGTCTCCGTTCAGGATGGTGAACCGTGGCTGGAACACGGTCTTTTTGGTTGCCCATTCTCCGGCTACCTGAAGCTCAGGCGTATCGTACTTCACATCATTCACCGTTACATTCTGTCCCGTCTGGTTGGCATAGTCACTCGCTACATCAGGATTGCTCAGGAATTCGAGGAACTTCTTCGCTTCTTCCGGATGTTTTGACTTGCTGTTCACCGCGAGCATGAACGTAGTGGTATGCACTCCTTCATACTTCGCTTGATCTGCACTTACCGTAATCGGTGCAAGCAGTTTTTGCTCCAGATTTGGATTCTGCTGCTTGTTCTGAGCCAATTGATACGATCCACTTGCCAGCATCGCTGCTTTCTCTTGGATAAACAGTGCGCCAGCCGCAGGGTCTTTTGTACCCAGTGCATCCTGCTGGAAGTAACCTTTATCGTTCAGTTCCTTGATTTGAGTCAACGTTTTCACCCAAAACTCATCCGTCAGTTTGGCTTCCCCAGCTTCCACTTTGGTAAAAATGTCGTCACTCGGTGCATTGTTCATCACCATCGTATTCATGAATTGCCCTGGGCCAATGTCCGCTCCGGCAAAGGCAATCGGAATGATGCCATTGTCTTTCAGCTTCTGGCAAAGGGCCAGGAAGCCTTCCCAATCGGTCGGCGGCGTCAAGCCGTATTGTTCAAACAGTTTTACGTTATAGATTGGATCGTTATATACGAGTTGGTACGGAATCGCATATTGCTTGCCATCGTGCTGTCCTGATTCAATCAGCTTTGAATTGTAGGCCGACAGGAACGAGGATCCAGTCAGATCAGTGAACAAGCCGGCTTTGGTGAAAGCTTCGAACTGTGCACCCGGGAAGGATGCAAATACATCCCCTACCGAACCGTCACTGATTTTGGATTGAACGGTGGACTGATATTGATCGGAGGGCAGTGTCTGCATCTCCACGTTGATATTCGGGTTTTCTTTTTCAAATGCGTCAATAGTCTTGTTGAGTGCTTCCACATCTTCTCCACGCCAGTGAATGAAGCTGATCGTAACCTTGCCTGAACCTGAGGAGCCGTTCTCTCCAGATGACGCGTTATCCCCACCGCCGCAAGCTGACAGCAGGATGGACATCACCAGCATACTGACGAGCGGCAGGATCAATTTTTTATTTTTTTTCATGAAAGACGACCTCCTGAGGATGATTAATGTAAGTTGCACAAAAGTTTTTACACAGGGCACTCCGAGTGCAGTACCATCTTCCGATCGCTGTTATCCCCGGATTTCTTTGAATCATTTCTTTCAATGGTTAAAATCCGGGGATAAAGGCGAGCGCTCCGCTTCTTCAGATCGGTTCTGCCCTCTCCGTTAAAGTGTAAAAAAAGGGGCACTTACCTAGAGTTGGTAGTAACTTAGTTAGTAGTAACGGAATGCTGCTTCTGTCTTGTTTTCCATTTCTCGCGAATGATCGGCATCACAGTCCGACCGAAGATTTCGGCCTCTTCCAGATGCGGGTAACCCGAGAGAATGAAAGTCGTAACGCCGAGATCTCCATATTCCATCAAACGTTCTGCGACCTGTTCGGCTGTACCCACAATGAGGATCGCACCGCCGGAACGCACAACGGACAAGCCTGTCCACAGGTTGGGACCTACGACAAACTGCTGCTTCTCGGACAGTTCCCGTAACTCGTTTTGTCTGCGTTGGTTGGTTGCATCCGTTTCGGCAAAAGCGGCTTTGGCTTTCTCAATCGCTTCTGGTGGTACTTTGCTAATAATCTCCCAAGCTGCTGCCCATGCTTCTTCTTCGGTATCCCGAATGAGCACCTGAGCACGCATGCCGTAACGCAATTGACGATCTTGTCCCGTTTCCTCTTTCACCTGCTGACGAATGACCTCAATCTCTTCGATCTGCTCCTGAATCCAGTCATGAGGCTCGCCCCACATGAGGAACGTATCTGCATGTTCAACAGCGACCTTCTTGGCAATCGGAGAACTTCCTCCCAGATAGAATGGTGGATGCGGATTTTGCACCGTCTCCGGCATGCCTACCGGTCCTTTGAAGTTGTAATACTGACCGTTGAATTCAGGATTGGGATCACTGGGTGCATCTGCACCAGATTTTGAACCACTTCCGGCAAACTCCGTCAGGTTCAGTCCCGTCGATTGGGTCCATGAACGCTTCATGACTTCCATATACTCGCTCGCTCGTACATATCGTTCATCATGCGCATGTGCCAGTGGATCGCCGAGTTCCTCCAGATCTCGAACAGAACTGCCTGTCACCACATTGATCATGGCGCGACCACCAGAGAGCTGATCCAGTGCGGCTCCCATTCGTGCAGCGAGCACGGGTGTAACCAATCCCGGGCGAATGGCGACAAGGGGACGCAATGTCTTCGTGTGACTTATCACTGCTGAGCCGACCACCCACGCGTCCAGACAGGCTCCCCCTGTCGGAATCAGTACAAATTCGAATCCTGCCTTCTCAGCCGTCTGTGCCACATCGATCAGATAATCCAGACTCGGTTCCCGCTCCGGGGCAACCCCTACATACTTACCATCCCCTGCTGTTGGCAAAAACCATCCAAACTTCATATCTTCCTGTTCGCTCACAAAAGTCAATCCCTTCTATGAATAAATAAAGTCTCATGTTAAAAATAAGATCGCTGTTCTGCAACTTGGCCGTTACGGTTACGAATCGTTCTTACGATCACTGTTATCTCCAGATTTTTTGATTCCCTTTTCTAAGGGAAAATCCGGAGATAAAGGTGAACACTACGTTTCTTCAGAATCGATTTCGTCCCCTCCACTACGTTTGCACTCGTTTAAAACTTATTTTTAAAGTGTGCCTAATTTCTAATTCATTTTCAAAGTAAGCATCCAAATGCCGATTAATTAACTTGGTTTAATAGGTATGGACATCATATCAATTGATTTGTCTGTGATCAATGTCATTTCGCGGCAATTTCATTTTGTCATTTTGTGGTCTTTTCTCAGATTTAGGTCTTCCTGATCTTGAATATGTATAAAACCCACCTGTATAATAGGTTATAAGTGAAACTTTTAAAATCTACAAACGATACTTATACAATAAAGAGGTGTTCCTGATGACCGAGAGCATGAAGGAGGACCACCATGAGTTTTTGGATATTATTTTCTTCACTCCATCTGAATTCGAGAAAGCTGGTGGCGCCTGGCCGATTCGTATTGGCCGTAATATAGCCAAGACCAACTATCATATTGGCCCTCGTACCACACCTTATCATTATTTGCTGTTTGTGCTGGAGGGGGAAGGTACATTCATACAGAACGGACAGCATCATGCCCTTCGAGCCAGGGATGCGTTCTGTCTGTTTCCGCATGTTACCCATGAGTACTGGACGGACCCGGAGGACACGTTGCAGAAAATATTTATTGCATTTGATGGCGCACATGCATCGGAACTGCTTTCCCGAATTGGACTTACACCCGACTCACCGTACCGTTCAGGTGTACTGACCCCGGAGACAGCAAGTGCGATGCGCTCGTTCATGGAGGATGTTCGCAAACCGCAGGATGGAGCGAGCGATCTGGGACGACTCACCCGGTTTCTAACCCTCTTTGACCGCATAGCCCGTTCCCCGGCAACCAAAGGATTGCAACCGGATTCGGCCACACCTTGGCTTCAGAAAGGCAAGGAATACATGGACATTCATTTTGCAGGCGGCATCTCCGTGGAAGGTGTGTCCGCTCATGCGGGTGTGGATCGAACCCATTTTGCCAAACAGTTCCGCAAAGCCTATGGCCTGTCCCCTGTGCAATATATCCAACAATTGAAAATGAATCAGGCCAAACGCCTGCTGGTGCAGACGCCGCTAAGCTTAACTGAAGTGGCTCATTCCGTAGGTTACCCGGACTTGTTCTCCTTCTCCAAAGCGTTCAAAAAGCAAGTCGGTTTGCCGCCCAATCGCTATCGCACATCGGAGAGCACGAAAGAATGAGGGAGCGACCTTTCGCTCCCCAGCCTAAAATCCATGCTTCATGCACCACGCCTTGTGTACGGTTATGTACGATGTCTCCTTTACCAAATTGCAATGGACTCCTGAGATTCGTATCCTGTACATTATATTGCTGCTAAACGCATATATAAATTGAACTAAACATTTACACGAGAACGTAGAGGACAGAAATAACCTGAAGAAGTGGAGCTAAAAGCTTTCTGTGGCAAGTGTACATTTTCTTAGTTCAATTTATATAAATCCACCACCAAAAAAGACAAGCCCCATCTAACCGGGACTTGCCTTCTTTCTATACTACAGTCGTGACGCACGTACTCGAAACCAGGAACTTTTTATGTTGACGTGACGCTATTCCTTCTCCTCATTCTTGCGCGCAAGCGGAATACCGTTCTCTTTCGCATACCATGCTTCATAATGATGCACAGCCACACCTGCAAATGAAGAATGAGAGGAACCGAGATCAAACACCTTTGCCATCTCTTCATTCATATTGCTAACCGGTTTACGGAAAAAGGTCAGGTGATCCCCCTCGTGTGTATCCGCGAGTTCCGCTCCGATCCAGACTTTCTTGCCGAGATCATCGGCTTCGTCCAGTTCTTCCTTGGACAGATCATACATCTGCTGCCCACTATCCCGGTAAGCCATAATAGCTACCGCATCGAAGTGGGAAATGACCCAGCGACTGAATGTACCCTCACCTTCAGCCGACTGACGGGCATCAAGCCAGAACGGAATGGCAGCGCTCATGTACAGTCCGGCATCCTCGCCGGCTTTTGTCCAGGCCTTCATGTTGTTCTGCCACTCTGCAATGACGCTGCTCTCCTCGTTCTCCCAGCGCTTCAGCTGATACGGCTCCACATCCAGTTGAATGCCTTCGAAACGTTCATTCTTGGCCGAAGCTGCATTGTATGCTCGTACTCGCTCGATAAAAGCAAGTCCTTCATCCCGCTTCTCCTCATAGGCCCAGTCTGCATGACCGTTAAGTCCATGCACTTCAATCTCAGCCTGCCCTGCAGCCGCAATGAATTTGCGGTATGTTGCGTCAGGCACCTCATCCTGGATTTGCAGGAAGATGGTATCCACGCCCTGTTCTTTGGAAAAGGCAATAATCTCAGGCGTCTGTTCTGCAATAATGGACGCGTCCCACAGCCAGGTCGCTTTGTGTTCCTCCGCCTGGAACCATTTGAACATCCAGGACAGAAGCAGCAGGCACAACACCACAGCCAGAATGGCCCATTTCGCCATACCCACCAGTTTGCCCCGTTGCCTCATATATTTCCTCAGACGAGCAACGCTTCACTTGGTTCAAGCACAGGATGCTGTACCGAGTGACCAATCTTGTAGATATGCGGATGTGTGTACGAACGGAATGCATTACGTGTATCCAGAATCGGCACACCCATCTCGGCAATATCAAAGTAAGGCAAATCGCTGTGGTTGGTGATCAGCACGATGCAATCGTACTTTTTGAACTGTTCCAGATTGAACACTTCGCTGTGTACGGTCTCCCCATGCTTGTCCTGGAAGGAATCCGCATGTGGGTCGTAGTAGCTTACGTTAGCTCCACTTTCCTTGAACAGTTCATATACTTCCAGTCCTGGTGATTCACGCAGGTCGGCAATATTAGGCTTGTACGACATGCCGAGGAGCAGAATATTGGATTTACGTACGGATTTGGCGTATTCGTTCAGAATCGTTGACGTTTTGTTCAACACATAATATGGCATGTTGTCATTGGTAGATTGCGCCAGCTCAATGAATTTGCTATAGAAGCGGAAACCTTTGGCCTTCCATGACAGGTACATTGGATCAAGCGGAATGCAGTGTCCACCGATGCCTGGGCCTGGATAGAATGGCATGAAACCAAATGGTTTCGTCGCCGCTGCGTCAATAACTTCCCAGATATCGATTCCCATGCGGTCACACATCATCGCCATCTCATTTACAAAGGCAATGTTCACACTGCGGAAAGTGTTCTCCAGCAGTTTCGACATCTCAGCCACTTTTGGTGAAGATACCGGTACTACGGTTTCTACATATTTGCTATATAGCGCTGTTCCAAGTTTCAGGCAGGCTTCAGTCGTGCCCCCGATTACTTTCGGCGTATTAAATGTGGTGAAACGTCCGTTCGACGGATCCACACGTTCAGGCGAGAAGCAGAGGAAATAGTCTTTACCTGCTTCTTGTCCGATCTTGTCCAGCTGCTGCTGGATCAGTTCTTCGGTTGTACCTGGATAAGTGGTACTTTCCAAGGTAATCAGCATACCTGGTTTCATATGCAGTTTGATCTGATCTACAACGGTCTCGATGTAAGACGTATCCGGGTCCTGATTCTCACTAAGCGGTGTCGGTACGCAGATACTGAGTGCGTCGATCACGCGCAGCATACTGTAATCTGTCGTTGGCTGGAAACGACCGCTTTGCATTACTTTTTTCAACTCATCGGACGAAATATCGTGAATATAGGAATCTCCTTGATAGATACTTTCTACTTTGGACGCATCCAGATCAATTCCGATTACCGTGAAACCTTGATTGACCATTTCCACGGCAAGTGGAAGTCCTACGTAACCGAGCCCGACGACGCCGAGTACAGCTTCTTTATTTTCAATCGCATTCAGTAATGTGTGGAATTGTTGATTCTCCATGATATTCCCTCCGGGCAGTGTATTTGGTAGTGCTTAAAATCCATATAAATAGATGAGTGTCTGTGCTCTAAATGTTGCTCTAATCTATCTGATTCATAGTGTCAAAAAAGCTCTTTCTTTGAACTTCACACAATCAGTTGTTCCAAGCTGTCTTCTAATGCAGGCAGCGTCTGATTCGGGCATCCAGTTCTACAGGTGAGAACGGTTTGGTCATGTAATCATCCACTCCGCTGCGGAAGCATTGACTGATTGTCTGCTCAACACGTTGTTCGGTCAACACGACAATTTTGGGCGGCTGCTCCATCTCCAGGTTCTGAATATGATGGATGAACGGCAGACCGTCGATGCCATACAGATTCAGCTCGGTGAGCACCAGGTCTGGTGTAACCTTCTCGATCAACTCCAGTGCAGCCAGTCCATCGACGGCTTCATAGGTTTCGTATCCCTGCATCTTCAACCGCAATTGCAGGAATTCGCGTACTGTAGGATCGTTGTCCACAATCAAAATTCGTTCTGGCTCGTCCGCCGTATTGTCCAGCGTGTAGATATGAATTTCCGACGAATCTACGAGCTTCGAGGATTCAGCCATATGCTGAATGGTTGCCTTCGAAGGGCGCTCCCCTTCCGGGAAACTGGCCAGTGTAATCTGTGGATCGGCACCAGGTACGGTCTCTTGCAACTCATGTTTGATCCGAAGTCCTTCATAATGAACTTCATCCAGTGACAACCCTGGTAGCAGGACGGCTATCGCCTGAGTGGCCCCATCCTTCCACACCTGGAAGGATGTCCCGCTCGTCTGCTCCAGATGTGTCCTGACCTGCTGCTCAGGTTGAGAGTTTCCTGCACAATGGATGAACATTAAGCCGCATGTTTCGGCACCCGTTTCCTTCAATCCCTGTTCTACACTTCGGTACACATTAACGGCAGCCTCACGCTGCAATGTCGCCGTATTTGGCATGTTCTTTTCCACCCTTCTCCTCGATTATCTATATAAGTCCAAAAAATATTATTTACACTGACACTCCGATGACAGAACAGCCTTTCGATCACTGTTATCCCCAGATTTTTTGATTCCTTTATACAAGGGGAAATCCGGGGATAAAGGTATGCTTTCGATGCAGCTTTCTTTCAGAAAGCTTTTAGGTGCACGCTTCGCTTCTACAGGCTTTTTCTGCCCTCTCCGTTATCGTGTAAATGTCTAGTTGGACATATAATTGCTTTGATTATTCTTTAATCAAGCGGCTTCGCTTGTTTTCTTCTCATCCTCGGACCAGCTTTGCCGTGTCATGGTACCCCATGAGTTGTTGTTTTGCATGAACTGCACATGTCCCTGCAATCTCCACAGTACGCCCAGCTGATGGTAACCCACGAATTTCAGCGCGGAGTAGACGAGCATTTTGACCAGATCGGAGAGTTTGTTGTAACGCTTGAAAGCAATCTCCTCCAGGACAAGTGCGCCTACACTCAGCAGATAACCACTCACAAAGTTCAGCAGTCCGAACAGAACCAGAATCGGCCATTGTGTCATATCCAGAAGCACATATCCAGCGAGAGCCAGAAGTCCGGTAATCCGGAAATACGGGTTGAGTGCTTCAAAAAGGACGTTATATGGCATGGTCACCATACCCATAACCTTATATTTCGGATTGAACAGCATGCCCCGATTCTCCAGCATGTTCTTCAGGTTCCCACGGCCCCAGCGCTTGCGCTGACTGGACAAGATCCGGTAGGAATCCGGTGCCTGCGTCCAGCATACTGCCTCAGGGCAGAAGGCAACGCGGTACTTCAATTTGTTCTCCAGCATATAACGGTGGAGTTTGATGATGATGTTCATGTCTTCCCCAGGATAACCATCCCGGTATCCGCCTACGGCGATTACTGCGTCCTTGCGGAACATGCCGAAGGCACCAGAGACAATGATCAGACCGTTCATGTGACTCCAGCCAATCCGTCCACCCAGGAAGGCTTTGAGATATTCAATCGACTGGAACATGGGCCAGATCTTGCTTGGCAGTGATACATCTTGCACTGCCCCGTTTTCAATTTTGCAGCCATTGGCGATCCGTACATCTCCACCGATGGCTACCGTCTCTTCCGGATTCTCCATATACATGCGTGCCATGCGGATCAGGGCATCCTTCTCCAGCAAAGAATCGGCATCGATGGAAGAGATCAATGGATAATGGGACAGGTTGATCCCCGCATTGAGGGAATCGGCCTTACCGCCGTTTTCCTTGTCAATGACATACAGATCCGGGAACTCTGGATTGTGGTAGATCCCACGAATTTTCTGACAGGCGATCTTGCCCCGAATCTTCGTGTTGGGTACTGGCTTCAGACGATATTCTTCCAACAGGATATTCAGTGTCGCATCACTGGAGCCATCATTCACCACAATGACTTCATATGTTGGATAATTCAGCGTCATCAGGCAGTTCACATTTTCAATAATCGTCAGTTCCTCGTTGTATGCCGGTACCAGCAGAGAAACCGAAGGTACCAGTTCCGAGCCTGACAATGTATTGTATTTGGAATAGTGCGACCGCCGGAAGATCGTCCAGATGTTACGGAACGATAAAGCCAGAATGGAAAAGTAGAGCGTATTTACAAAAACAACATAGTAGATTGCGACCATGCCGTAGATTAATAGTAGATCCCTAAGCAGTGTAATCCCCTCCTACCGTAGCGACACCTGTGCGCTTCTTGCTGGTTCTGTTCTCTCGGACAGGGCCAAAATAACGATCGTACAGCAGTCTTTTTTTGTTATGTGCAATCATCTGCTCTACAGCTCTGTCATCGGTTCTCGTATGCTGCATGGTGCTCTCAATCTGCTGCATCGCAATCTCGCGCTCAGCAACTGTACCTTGCACCGCAGCCTGACACAGTGCTTCGAATCCCGGTTCACCGAGCTTGCTCAGACTCTCCGCACTGTTATATCGAACTCTCCAGTCCTCATCCCGCAGCGCTTTGCGCAGCAATGGAATACTGCCAGATGCATGCTTCGAACCAAGCGCTTGTACCACTTCGGCGCGAACTTCCGGATCGGGGTCCTGGATCAGCTTCAGAATGGTCTCATCCCGGAGTGCCGGACTTGCGCTAAGATACAGCTTCACCGCCTCGGCACGTACATCCTGATGCTCTGCGCCTACCAGTCTGTCCAGTGCAGGCATCACTTCAGGTACAGCCTGTCCCCACATGGCAACCAGTCCGACTTTGACAAAATCAGGATTCCGGTCTTCCAGCAATTCAATTAGAATTCTGCTCGTATCCAGACTCGTTTCGAGCAGAATATCGGCTGCCAGATGGTGAATGGACTTGCCTTTGGTTAACAGCAATGCCAGCATGTCTTTCAGTTCACCTTGCCGAGTCGTACATCTGGAGATGGATCGACCAATCATAATGGCCATCGGGCCCGGTTTCTCATCCTTCAGCAATTCCATCAAACCCGGAACAGCTTCGGGACAACGCATGCCACCCAAGCGATAAGCTGCATCAATCTGGCGACCATAACGCAGACGGCCCAGTTCCTTCAGATCATGCTCTACGAACCCTGCTTCACGGCACAGTGCGATTAATTTGTCGCGATACTCACCCTTGAACTGGTCGATCCATTCAATCAGCCTGTCCTGAATGACTCTGCGTTCCAGCGGAGCCAGCTTGCCTGGCGGCAATTTGAGTGGACTATTCTCGGTCAAAGCTGTTTGCAGATAGGTGAAGTAGTCACGCTGCTTCAATTCATAAAACGCCGTCTTGCGTCGTTTGCCATTGTGGGACATTTTCATGGCAAACAATACGATGACGCCTACAACAACAAGTGCGATACAGATGTACAAAAACAGATAGGCCAAAGCCAAACTTGGAAACATGTGAAAAGGTCCTCCTTTATACTTATTTATTCGATCTGAAAACTAGGAATTTTTTCATAGCTCTTCTTCATTTTTTCGTAGCTTATCTTCAGCCGTTCACTATACTGCACCTGCTCCCAAGGCTGCCAGCTATATACGGGCAATGTCTTCAGATCCAGGGTCGTCTGTTCACCCCCAGGCCAGGATACTTTCTTCGTGGCGCGGTCCGTTAACCACGGAATGAGGGTAATGCCTTCCACAGCAACTGTGGAGAACTCACGTCCATTCTTGAGCGGTCCATAGTCGATCGCTTGCAGCGAACTCGGATCACCGAACCCAAGCAGCATCCAGGGAATTCGCATCTCCACCTGATTGCCGTTATACTGCCATGCCGTTAATGAATCCGTATCGGGCTGACCGGGAGCCGTCGTTCCCCGCTTCAATGTTCCGACCTTTTCATTCATGAATGGATGAGCAGATCGGGTATCCGGCGGTGTCATTCTCAGGCTGACTGCCAGATTCCATGGGTGGAACGGATCTGCGGAATCGGACTGCTGATCTGGCAGCATGTCGTATCCTTCTCTGCCGTACAGACGCTGATTAAAGTCATAATCCTTAGCAATCTCCACCTGTGATTCTTCATCCTGCCCCAGTGTAATCACCGTCTCAAGACCATCACTGAGCGTCCGGCCCGGGAGTAACTTGTCAGGCTGACTGCCTCCAGCAAGTGTATCGGTCCCAATTCGTAGCACTGTCTTAGCCGGGTCAAACGGTTGATCCAAGGTCAGCCCAATATACAGATAGGCTTCATCATGGGTCATCTTCATTTCCTGAATGCCGTCCACTTGGCCCTGCCAGGTCGTGACCTCTTCATCCTTCAGATCATCCCAGTCATCCAGTGATCCGTCGATGGTCAACTGTTCCTGTTTACCGGGGTCCATGGCAAGCAGGCCAAACATCTTCTCGTTTGTCAGTACGTTCAGCCAATATGCACGGCGATCAGCCGGGATTTCCAGTGGCATCGTGTTCCATGTTTTTTTGAACCATTCATCCTGCCACATGAACACAATTGCTCCCGAGTACCCTTCATCATAGATATCCTGCGTCAGTGACGCGTCAATATCTCCCTGCTCTACTTCGTTATGTCCACCCTGATTCCGTCCGCCCATACCCAGATGGGAAATACCAAGAGAAGAGGGTACGCCATACTCTGTAATCATTACAGGCATATCGGAAAACTCGGCTTTCAGCTTGCGCAGATAACTTTTGTACGTATTGTACTCACCGTTCTCATCCTTGATCGTTTGGAGTGTTTTATCGATATGGAACAGATCCGGGTAATACGGGTACACATGGTAGGCTGCAAAATAACCTCCCTGCCATGCCTCCGGCTGAATATGTCGGGCATCTACACTGACGAGATCCTCTTCATACAGCGGCTCGCCGGGATGATCCAGCACATCGGTCGTTACCCAATTGGTGAAGGTCATCGGATGTTCCCATCCATACTTCTTCTCCAGGACCGCCGTATGATCCAGTAACTCTGCGAGCCAGTTCTCGAACGGTGACGCTTCTGGACTCGCCGAGAAATGAACTCCCTTGTACTGCGGTACGTCCGCATGTTTTGCGTTTGTGTTGTCTACCATCGCCGGGTCCCATTCCGTCCCCACATGCCAGGCCATCAGGTATTTTCCTGCATTCGTTTTGTATTTGCCGCTGGACTCTCCCTGCTTGGCAGGAATGTCCGCATCGCCATAGACAGCAGATACGGCCTTTTCAATCTCCTGCTTGAACGTCTGCTCAATATGGGCTGCATAGGCATCCTGTTTCTCAATCAACTCTTCTTCAGGTGACCATATGCCCTGTATAAAATATAACGGTTGCTCCCGGCCGCGGTTATATTCGACCAATGCGGAGTAGAAAATCGGTTCGTGAACCGTGTATACCCGGATTACATTGGCTCCCAGATCCTCGATCTGCTGGAACCACCGCAAGTAATCCTCTTTGGTCAGCGGGAATTCTCCCGGGTAATGCCCCGGTGAAGTTGCGCCCAGGTTGACACCTTTGACGAACATCTCCCTCCACGTTCCATCTGGCCCGTATTCCATGAACCGGTCTCCATCGGTCTTGAATTTCATCTCCGTGCCGTTCTCCGCTGTGTACGTAACGAGCTTGGGTTGCATATAGTGCCATCCGGCAAATATCCCACCGGTCACCACCACTGCTCCTGTCAACACCGTTAATAGCCAGCGTCTTCGTCTTTGTCTGCTCATGTCTTTAGATTGCTCACCTCTCTAATATGCATCCTGCTTCAACATCGAATGGTCCAACATGAAGTTTACGAATCTTTCCGCTTCGGATGTCCGCTTGGTAGAGATGTCAGCGGTGTAGTTCTCACTATAGCGCTAAGACTCTGCATTTGTAACTAGGCTGATGGAAGCAAACATGAAATGGAACATTCTGCCCATAATTCGTAAAAAGCGCCATCAACTAGCACCCGAAAGCCTTCAGGATACGTCTGATTCCCAAACACTAATATTTGCTGGAATCGCATGGATTAGATACCCTGCTGATCTTGCACTTCTGGAACCTTTATTGTTATGTGCAACGCGGGTACAGGCAACGTTTGCCGTTTGAACACATACCCCATTAAACGCGAGTTATATTTTAAAGTTGCGGACCATTTTACAGTATTAACCATAAAGATTACAAAATTGATACTATAGTCCGATAACGCATCAGCGATATTCCGCGTCACATCAAGGTTTTCTGAAAAATGCAGAAAATCAAAAAAGGACATCAGTCCCCCTCTATAGGACTGTGCCCATTTATAACCCTTTTACAAAAACCCAAATGAACGCCCGGTCATCACCCGGAAGTCATGGATCTCTCACATTAAATGTAAAAAAGCACATCTTATTTCCTAATTTCTGCCTCTAATATAGCTAACCCATAATTGTGTCCAATTTGCAAAATAATTCCGGTTGCCGCATTTCGAATTGTCGGATATGCTTATAAAACAAGAACACTTGTTCCATACTGTAAATAAACTGTTAATTATCGATGTTCAAATGAATATAATTGCTTCTTAACATAAGAGCTTAGCATCACGAATAAGGAGAGAAGTCTTATGCCCCGCCAAGACAGACGTGTCATCATGCTGGCAGACTGCCAGTCATTCTATGCCAGTGTGGAGAAGTCTGCACACCCCGAATACAAGGATCGCCCCCTCGTTGTTGCGGGAGATCCGGCGCGCCGTTCGGGCATTATTCTTGCGGCCTGTCCACTCGCCAAGTCCTATGGAATTACGACAGCAGAACGACTGGGCGAAGCGCTCGCCAAATGTCCGGATGTTGTTGTTGTTCGCCCCCGGATGGCCGAGTACATTCGGGTGTCCCTTCATATTACGCGTATCCTTCAGTCTTACACCGATCTGGTGGAACCCTATAGTATTGATGAACAGTTCCTCGATGTCACCGGAAGCCTGGATCTGTTTGGCAGCCCCGAGACGATTGCGCGCAGCATTCAATCCAGAGTGATGGAGGAGACGGGTGTGTACATTCGAATTGGTATCAGCGATACCAAGGTCGTTAGCAAAATGGCCTGTGATCTGTATGCCAAAAAAGTCCCTGGAGGCATCTGTACGCTACCTCGCAAAGATCTGCCTTCAACCATCTGGGAGAAGCCTGTGCGAGACATGTTCATGGTCGGTTCCCGCATGGCGCAGCATCTCTACAAGATGGGAGTCCATACGATCGGTGATCTGGCCCAGACCCCACTGTCCCGACTGAGAGAACGTTGGGGTGTGAATGGCGAGGTACTGTGGCGTATCGCCCGCGGTATTGACGATTCCCCGGTCAAACCCGGGACATATGCTCATCAGCAGCAGGGAATCGGACATCAGATGACGCTGCCCCGGGACTATGACTCCTGGGAAGATATCAAAGTGGTACTGCTTGAACTGGCGGAACTCGTCAGTCGACGTTCCCGGGACAAATCACTCATGGGTCATGTGGTCTCCGTTGGGTGTCGCGGACAGGATTATGATCGGCCAACTGGTTTCTCCCGCCAGATGAAGGTGAATGAACCCACCAACATTACGGATGAAGTATACGATGCGGCAGCAGCTCTGTTCCTGCGCCATTGGGACGGATTACCCATCCGCCGCATCAGCGTGTCATTGACCGGACTTGTACCCGATTCTGAAGTACAGCTGTCCTGGTTTGATGACCGTGAACGTAAAAGAGAATTGGAACGTGCCACGGATGATATCAAGCGCAGGTACGGAGATACCGCCATCATGCGGGCATCCTCCCTCTGCTCGTCCGCGCAAGCCCATGAACGTTCCCATAAAATTGGAGGTCATTATAAATGAGTAAAAAATTGCAGCAAAACGGTATCTTCGAGTCCTCACGCATGATGCTCCCCGAACACCGGGAAGCCTACATTCTTCATCAGGAACAACTTGCTCCTCGTACCCGCCCATCCCTGGATGCCCAGGCCGCGGAAGAAATGTCCCGTTTGCTCAGCAACTCGATGATGCTTGGAGATAGAGTCACTATTACGTTGTTTCACGAACATGACGATATCCGTTACACGGGGCAGGTGCTTCGGCTGGACCGTCCTGCCCGGACCCTCAGACTACTGATGGAAGATGGGTCCCGGGATATTCAAATGAACCTCATTACGGATGTGGCGCTTGCCAATGAATGAAGGGGTATACACCCACCCCGGTGTTGTGGATAGTCCATGATAGATGCAGCATAGTCGTTAACATGCAGGACTGCCTTCCTACACATCCTGATGAATACCAAAAATAGCCGACGAGACATATCCTGACCATTCACTTCGTTCTAAAGAAGCAAAATATCGGATACGTGATTCATCGGCTACATATAAGGGTACAGCTTCTTTTTTCTGAAAAACTTTTAGAAAAAGCTCCAGTCAAATTCCTTGGACAGACGCTCGAGCAGATGCACGCCAGCAATACTGTTGCCTTTGCGATTCAGAGCCGGGCCAACAAGACCTATGCCGAATTGTCCCGGTACAAGGGTCAGAATTCCACCGGATACTCCACTCTTGGCGGGCAAACCTACCTCGATGGCAAATTCGCCTGAAGCATTGTACATCCCACAGGTCGTCATAAAGGTTTTGGCAATCTGAACATAGCGACGAGGGATGAGTTCTTCTCCCGTAATTGGATCTGTTCCATTATAGGCGAGAACAAGTGACATTCGCGCCAAATCTGCACAGGTGACTTCAATGGAGCAATGACGGAAATACACGGCGAGTACATCTTCCACGTCATCCTTGATTACACCATTATGCTTCAGAAAATAACCAAGTGAACGGTTCAGGTGACCGCTCTCTGATTCGGACTCGAATACCTCTTCGTTATAGCCCAGCTGATCATTATTCGCCAGTTTGCGGAAAAACTCCAGAATGCGGCGTGATTTTTCTTCCTTACAGTCTCCTCCAACAAGCGAGGACACCGTAATCGCACCTGCATTGATTAATGGATTGAACGGGATTCCGGGTTCAACCAATTCAAGCTTGATCATCGAATCGTAATCGTCGCCTGTCGGTTCTTTTCCTACATTAAAGAAAACCGCTTCTTCCCCATGATCCATCAGGGCCAGAATAAGGGTAAATACTTTGGAGATACTTTGCATCGTAAATGGGACACCGCAATCCCCTGCCGACACATGGTTCCCTTCGGCGTCCATGATATGTATACCAAGCTCATCCTGAGAGGCTTTGACAAGCTCTGGAATATAAGAAGCCACCTTACCTTGCCCGGTGTGCAAACGACTGGTCTCCAGCCACTCCGGCAGCAATGCATTCAGACGTTCCATGGTTGAATTGCTCATTTCTCATCTCCTCCACATCTCTATATAAGCAAGCATCTTGCATGAAATGTGCATGCGTGAACTCCCACGGTGATAATGAATTTCAGCCATCTCATAGCAAGATGCCCTATATTATCTGATTACCCTCAGAACAGTTCCTTTACCGCTTCGTTTGAAGATTTAACTCCAGAATCTCACCAGGAAGACCATCGTAATCACCTGTCCAGGTGGATACAAAGTTCTGGCGGGTCAAGATCCGGCGGGAAGCAGCGTTACCCGGATCGATAACTGCATAGAGGGATCCAATCCCTGCGGCTTGTGCCTGAATAATCAACCGTGACGCTATGGATGTGCCTTGGCCTTTGCCCCAATGTTCAGGCAGGATCATGTAACCTATCTCAGCCTTGGTCGGGTCCTCCTGATCCGGAATCAATTTGGCATACGCCACACCGGCACCATCTTCACTAAAAACCCGGTAATGTCCGCAAGTGGAACGCTCATTAAACTCCAGCATGGACTCAAATTGCGTTCTCGCCTCTTGCTCCGGTATTGCACGTTCTGTAATCTGTTTCATTACTTCCATATTGGAAACCAATGCATAATAATCATCAAAATCAGGTTGTGTGTATTTAATGAACTTCATGATATGCCTCCTCTGGGGTACATAACTTGGTCTTAGTCTTGATGAATTCATCTAGAGTATAACAGATGCGAATGATGGAATGCACACAGGGCACCACGCTTGCAGGCAGCCAGATGGTCCGATAGGCCAACAAGTCAGCAATCTGACAACTGTAGATACCAAAAAGCGGCCTCGTCTGGAGACCGCTTTGTTTATTTTGTTTTTTAATTTGCTTTTTAAGATGAAGAAATATTCTCTGTTCCGTAATTCCAGTGCATGTTGTTAGCTTGCCCGTGATGAAGGGTTAAGGTTCATCTGTTTTTCACGTTGACGTGCACGACGACCTTGACCTGGAGGGGTGATGATCAGTGCGAGCAACAGCGAGACAGCGCAGAGTACAGCAATCACGATGAAGGTTAGATGGAATCCGCCCAGCAGAGCGCTGATGAATGATCCTGCCAAAGCACCAAATCCAAATCCCTGATAGATCACACCATAGTTTTTGCTCTGATTCTTCAGTCCGAAGTAATCAGCCACAATCGCCGGGAATACGGTAATGTTACCGCCGAAGCAGAATGCAACGGCCGCGACACAGGCGAAGAAAATTCCGAAGGTCAGTGGAACCAGACTAAGTGTCATGACAGCTACGGCTGTAACAAGCAGCGCACCAGCAATGACCTTCATTCGTCCTACTTTATCCGACAGCGCACCGAGAATAATACGTCCTGCCGTGTTAAAGATTGCAACCATGGCCACTGCGTTCGCAGCGGTAGCTACATCGAGACCTGCAAGCTGTACACCGATATCTTTGACAATACCGATCAGATACAGACCGCTCATACACGCCGTGAAGAAAATAACAAACAGCATGTACGCTTCTTTTGTACGCAGCATCTCTTTCACCGTGTAGTCATGACGTGCCACGACTTGTTTGGATCCTTCCTTGCTTGCCGGAGCCTGTTCACGAACAACCGCTTCACGAATCAGGAATGATCCCGCAACGACCAGAACCAGAACGATAATGCCCCAGTACATAAATGCCTGAGCAGGACCAACGGCACCAATCAATGCCGAGTTCACATATTTGAACAATAAACTACCGGTACCAAAGGCGCCGACCGAGATCCCCGAGATCAGACCTTTACGCTCCGGGAACCATTTGATCAGATTAGACAGTGACGTAATGTACGCCGTACCATCTGCAAAACCAACAACAAATCCAGCCAAAATGTACAGCAGTGTTAGCGAAGTGACTTGGGAACTCAGAATAAGACCCAGCCCAAGCACAACCCCGGCTACACGGATCAGGCGCTGAAGACCCCAACGTTCCTGCAACCGTCCTGCAAACAATGTGGCAAATGCCAAAGCAAAACTGGTAATTGAAAAAGTTATCGCGACCGAGCTGACGTCCCATCCGAAACGATCAGACAACGGTTGATTAAATAAACTCCAAGTATAGATGGTTCCAAGACCCATTTGTACAATGATGGTCCCCAAAACAATAAGCCAGCGGTTCATTTTTGTAGGTGCAGATGTTGATTCAGGTGTTGATGAAACGGATGAAATGGTTGCTTTCATCGTGATCTCCCCTTTGCCGATGTCATATACATGAATGCGTTCACAAGCTAATCATACATGAAAGGGGATTCATTACACCGTTTTGAGCATGAGTTGCATCAGATGCGGAATGAAATGCTTCTAGATGCGCATGAGTTGCCTGAATTCTTTGACCTTCCCACGACTCACGGGCACTTCAGCTTCCAAATCGCGCAGACGGAGCAGATACGTATTGTTGAACCAAGGTACAATTTCACGGATTTGCGACAGATTTACAACGTACGAACGGTGGCAGCGAAAGAACGTATCCTGTGGCAGTCGGCTGTGAAAATCCGATATGCTCACTGGCATGGTGAACTCCCCATTTTTGGTATATACCTTCGTCACTTTCTCTTGCGCTTCCGCATAGTAGATATCTGCCGTATCCGTAACAATAATATTGTCATTTCGCAGCAGATTAATTCTTCTGTCTGTATGGGAATTCGTATCTCGTTCTCGTACCAGTTCACCATGCGCAGCAGATCCGTCCGCCGTAGGGGCTGGTCCATCCTCAACATGTTGCTCCACCGGCGCATGATCACGTTTGAATGCGAGCTCCAGCTTATGGAGCATTGCAGCAATTCGTTTCTCGTCATACGGCTTCAGAATATAATCAAACGCCTCCAACTCAAAGGCTTCCGCTGCATGTTCCTTATACGCCGTAGTAAATACAATATAGGGTTTCGTTGCAAACTTCCCAATATGATGGGCCAGCATCATACCGTCCAGCGAGGGAATATTGATATCAAGGAAAATGACATCTACTTCTTGTTCCTGCAAAAATTTCAGTACATCCAGCCCGTCTTCAAGGCGGTCAACCACCTCAATCTGGCTATGTTCCTGGATTAAATAATTCAATTCCTCACTTGCCAGAATCTCGTCTTCCACAATTAGAGCTCTCATTGATCCATCATCACCTTGTTACGACATCTCCTTTGGGCACATCAAATAAAATATCGGTTCCTTGTTCCAGCCTTGTAATGGTTACACCTTGTCCGTAGATAAGCTTAACGCGGCGATGCACATTATACAGCCCGATCTGGTTACCAGGCATACGGTCGTGGTAAACCCGGTCTATAATATCTGCACTGATGCCTGCTCCTGTATCACTGACACTGATTCGTACAAACTCCGGATAATCCTGTACCCGAATTCGAACAGTCCCGGGTCCTTTGACCTTGAGAATGCCATGAATAATTGCATTTTCGACGAGCGGCTGGATGACAAGACTCGGAATATGCACCGCGACCTCATCAATGTCATAGATCACGTTCAGTCGGCTACCAAAGCGAGCTTTCTCAATCTCTACATAATTACGGACCTGCTCCAGTTCCTTATGAATATCAATTAACTCATCCGACAGCTCCAGATTGTAACGCATGTACCCGGACAGGTTCACAATTAGCTCCCGCGCACGATCCGGTTTGGTTCGGATGGAGGAAGCAATCGCATTTAACGCATTAAACAGAAAATGAGGATGAATAGTTGTCTGTAACGCACGCAGCTCTGCTTTGTTGGCAGCAGCCTTGATCTCCTCTACCCGCGATACCTCCATCTGGGTTGAGATGATCTGCGACAGACCTACAGCCATCGTTTGCAATGGATACGTAATTTTGTACGCTTTGCGATAATAGATTTTGAGCGCACCTGTGATGTCTCCTCGTTCTTTAAGCGGAATGATTAACAGTGAGTGGATATCCGGTGTTTTTTCATCAATGACATCATTACTGATCGTAATCTCCCCGCTGGATATCGTCTGCTTGGTCATCTCACTTATAATCTCATTACCAATATGATAGCGTTCCTCACCAAATCCTACATAAGCCAGTACATTCCGGGTATCCGTAATTGCAACCGCATCGGCCTGAATATCCTCCTGAATAATCCGGCAAATTTTGCGCAGAGAATCCTCGTCAATCGAACGGAAATACGGCAAGGTTTTGTTAGCAATCTCCAGTGCCAGCTTCGCCTGACGGGCTGCAATCATCTCTTTTTCCCCTTCGACACTCTGCACCAGGAGCACAATCAGCCCAATGTTGACTTCACCCAGAATCATAGGCAGCGCAATCTTCGAAACAATATCGGCACCCAGTGGATCAGGATAGGAAAATAACAAGATTAATAACATCGTCAGCGCTTCACAGATCATTCCAGCACCAATACCGATGATCCATCGCTTAGGCTTGGGCGTGTACTTATGTATATAACCGGAGACCAGACCTGCCAGAATACTCGTGATTAGACACGGTATAGCTGTAACTCCATCCATATCGATCAAATACCGATGCACCCCGGAGACTATCCCCGTAATAATACCCACAGGCGCTCCGAACAAAATACCACCCGATAACACGGCGATGATCCGTACATTCACCAGTGAACCTTCAACATTAATGCCCGTATATGTTCCGAAAATGGCAAAAGCACAAAATAACAAGGTAACCGCAATAGACTCCTGCCACCTTAATTTCCCCTTTTGCAGAATCTGCCTAAATCTCGGCACCCTCGACAGAAAGAATAAAAATATAATCAACAGCGCCGCCCGTTCAAATAAACCCAGCAGCATCGTAAACATTTCCAATCGTACTTCCTCCACATCTGTCTGAAAATAAAATGCATACCGACACAGCCACGCCTTTTTGACGTAACATCCATGACATTGATCGCTGTTGCTTGTATGCTCGTATGCTCGTATGCGTATGCTCGTATGCTCGTATGCTCGTATGCTCGTATGCTCGTATGCTCGTATGCTCGTATGCTCGTATGCTCGTATGCTCGTATGCTCGTATGCTCGTATGCTCGTATGCTCGTATGCTCGTATGCAACAGTTTACCGCTCCCCCCGGAGGAAAGCAAAGTCCATCCTGTGAAAATACATCAACTATACTGCACCATGCATATGATAGTTCATCCCTTCACTTCTATGAAAATGCCAGACTCCAGAAAAACCTATGTTATAATTAGTTGTCATGTTATTCCAATTATTGAGTGAAATTAATTACAGAAAGGTGTTCAAGCATGCTTGCCATTCTACTCTTAGGTTTGCTTCTGCTTTTTAGTTTTCTATGGTACACCCTGTATTTTATCTCCAGACGAAGCCATCATCCTGATCGCTTATCGGCGATTGTCCTGCGGATAATCTTAAGCATCTCAACTCTGACACTCATCGTTCAAGTCTACATACTTAAAGGAAACCCATATAACTTTATATTAATATTCGTATTTATCGCTTCATTAATAGCCACTCGTTCTTTTATCGGTACGAACAAAAACAGATAAATAACAACAATAGGCATGGCTGGCTCTATAGTTTAATCCTGGAACTAATCCAAAAAGGCCAACCAGACGTACCTGGTTGACCTCAAGTCCAAAATTATAAAAAATTTCGCCTGATAAAATAACTTGGTGTGCAGCTCCAAGCATGGCAATAACTGTTGACCAAATTGCTGCCATAAGGAGAATACGTTTTGTCGTCCGGGTCGTAGAGCTCCCAGAAAGTGTCCGCTCCATCCTTCAGCATACCGCCCCAATACCTTCGGATCTGCTCCAGTGCCTTCTCCTCTTCCCCGCACATAAGCAATGCATCAACATAATGATGAACCATGTACGGCGTGGTCATGCCAATAGCTTCTCCGTTACTCGTTAACCGATCAAGTAATTGCCGGGCCGTCGGAGCATCCATGATCTCAGCCAGAACCATCCATACTTGCGATGCCCAGGATACCTGTCTTTTATCACCACTGATGAAAAAGCCCTGTTCACCATCCCACAGATGTGTGAGGGCTGCTTGCTCAGCGTCTTTGATGTGGGCGTTAATCCATTCCTCATACTCCGGCAGCCCTAGTTCTTTGGCAATCAACCTTCCCCTTTTCATACTATAGATGAGAACTGCCTGAGCACCAGCCTGTTTATTTAGTTCTTCATGCCAGTCCAGAAAACAATACCATGTATCGTCATCCCTTACGATGCCCCGCTCATCGAGTCGTTTAAGCCCAATTTCAATCTGTTCTTGAGCGACCGGCCAAAGTTCTTCCAACGTTCCCCTGTCCTTCGTAGCCTCAAAATAGTCCCATAATGTCACAATAAAGCACAACGCATAGTCATATAGGTAAATGTCGTCCACGTATGGTTCCGGTTGTTCGTACAAACAGGCTCCTACTTGGCCTCCCTCCAATCTTGTTCCGGCAAAGAGATAGAGACAGCGCTTGACGAGATCATTACAGCCGAATGTTCCATAATTGACGAGGGCCTGAAGGCGAAGATCTCCGATCCATAAACGTCGATCGCGCTTCGGTCCATCTTCGAATACGGTCTGCATACAATCCCGGAGTGTCTTCACGGACACGCGATCTATTTCCAGCAGCTCCGTGTCGATAACTTCAGGCAATTGAGGTACTACCCCTATGTCTGCTGAAGTCACCGTCATGCAATATATATCGTTAATTCGAATATCGTAACGGATCGACGTTTCTACCACCTCGATTTTCAGATACCGAAAGGCATAGCGACGGTCCAGTGTTAGCGTGCCGGGTAACACGTCCACATTCACGATCTCATCTTGAAGCCATGAACGGCTAAGCCAACCCGAATATTCTGCAAAATCCTCACCGACCTCACAGGGCATTTCTCCAAATGTGAGCTTCAACCTGAGAGGTGCATCTGCATTACTGCGCTCGTTAAGAAGCGACAAGGTTAGATAACCGACGAGATGTTCTCCGAAATCCAGCGTTACACTGTCTCCCTTGCACAGCACTTGATCCGATAAGTGTTCTGCTAAGCCGAGTGGTTCGATACGCCATCCCTGAAAAGCCGACGCATCCGGAACTGCGCTCACGATGTGTTCCGGATAGACCTTCTGCTGGCGAAGCTCCGGCATCAGACCCTGCGCTTTTTCCAGCCAGGCTTTGTTTATCAAATTTTCACTCATTGCAGTGTCCTCCTTAACCTTTGACCGCCCCAACGGTCATACCACCGATAAAATATTTTTGCAGGAACAGAAACGCCAGCAGCAACGGTAGAGCGCACAGAAAGCACGCTGCAAACAGGACGTTCCACTGCGTGGGATTTTGCTGATCGCCCAAAAATCCGAGCATGGCCAGCGGTAACGGTGAATCTCCTGCGCTGGAAATAAAGATCATATTGAAGAAATAATCGTTCCAAATCCAGACACCTTGCGTAATAATGACCGAAACCGTTACCGGAATGAGTAAGGGGAACACGACGGTCCAGAACCGTTGGAATAATCCCGCCCCGTCGATGTGCGCCGCTTCTTCTACCTCCTCAGGCACACCGCTTCGAATGAAGCCCGTGTACAGGAAAGTTGAAAACGGCAGACTGCACGTAATGAACATGAAAATAGGCGTATATTGATTCGTTGGAATATGCAGCGCATTAATCATTTGCACGATCGGTATCAATACCATTTGAGCAGGTACCACGAGTCCGGACAAAAAAAACAAATACATGAACTTGCTTAGCTTTGTCTTCAAACGGGCCATCGGGTAGGACGCCATCGCCGCAAACAGGACAACGAACACGACCGATACGCCGGTTAACACCACGCTGTTCCATAGCGCTTCCGGAAAGTGCATGCGGTCGAAGGCAGCCTTGTAACTTGCAAAGGACATCTCCTGGAACAGGACCAGCGGATTTGTGTTGTTGCTTGGATCTCGGAGTGATGTCGAAAAGGCAATAATTAACGGAATCAGATTTAACGCCATCACCAACAACACGACGACCTGAACGGACCCTTTCCCCAAAACTTTACGAAGCATCATGCCGACACCTCCCGTTTGTTCATTTTCAGGACAAAAACAGCGGTAATGACGATAATTACGGCAAAGGAAATGACACCAAGAGCCGAAGCTTTACCAAAGAGTTGTTCGGTAAATGCCATCTTGTATATAGTATAAATCAGCGTGTTGGTAGCCGTGCCGGGACCGCCATTCGTCATGATAAACGGGAAGTCGAACGCTTTGAGTCCATTGATCAAACTTAACGTCACGTTGATTGTAATCGCTGTTGCCAGTAATGGAATCTTCACATGTCGTAGCAATCTCCATGAGCCGCAGCCATCAATCCGTCCGGCTTCCAAAAGGTCGCTTGGAACAGTCTGTAGTCCTGCAAGGAAGATAATCATTGTCGTTCCGATCGTCTTCCAGATTTCCACGAAGATAATAGAATACAGCGCGGTAGAGTAATCACCCAGGAAATTCAGTTCATTTGTGATACCCAGTTTATCGAGAAAGGAAGAAATCAGCCCGTAATCCGGCATATAGACGTAACTCCACAAAAAGCCGACGACAATCGCACTGAACAATGTGGGAATATACGCCAGGGAACGGTAAATCCCGGTTCCTCTTATTTTCATGTTTAACAGCAATGCCATTGCCAAACCGATGATATTGCCAGCTATGACGGTGACGAACGTATAGATCAGTGTATTTTTTAAAGAAATGCCTAGGATGTCGCTCCGGAACAATTCCTTATAGTTGTCGAAACCGATATAGTTATAGGCTTGGGCGTACCCGTTATAGTCCGTTATACTGTACTGGAACAACCGCAGGATCGGGAAGATCCAGAAGGTCAGGTAGAAGATCAATGCCGGCAAAGCAAACCAGTACATGGACTTTTTCATTACAGTAGAGCTCATCCTGCTCCATCCTTTCCAAGAGGGCCTGCGGCAAGGGAAGAAGGACAATCATTCTCCCCTTTACAGCAGACAGCATCGTTTTGTTCTAATTTTTCCACAGCTCGCTGAACTTGGTTTCCATGGCGTTTGCCACATCTTCCGGTGTTGTTTTCTGTCCAGCAATAATTTCGGCAAACTTTGCCTGCATGACGTCCGATACTCCGGCTGGCCACATCTGGTTGCTGAAGTAGACGGAATTTCCAGTTTGTTGATAGTTGTCATTCACTTCCTTAAACAATTCTTTTTCAAGTTTTACGTCCTTATACACGCTGATGGAACTGTTGGCTTCCACAAATGCCTTGAACAGATCTGATTCACCATCGAACAGGTAGTTCAGTACTTCCTTGGCTGCATCCAGGTTTGCCGATTTGGCGTTCAAAGCGTATCCCGCAGATGTTGCAGCAGATACAAACACCGGCTGTTCCGGCTCGTTACCTGGCAATGAGGCGAATCCGCGAGTAAATTCGGCAGCGCCTTTGGACGTCATGGAAGCATAATCCCATGTTCCCGTAAAGGTCATGGCTGCTTTCCCGTCGATAAACAACTGCGCAGATTGGGCACTACCAATGCCAAGCGAGTTTTTGACGACGTAGTTGTTATCATAGAGCTCTTTGTATTTGGTTATGGTTTGAACCCACTTTGGATCAGTCAGCGATTTTTCGCCGTTCTGCAGTTTGACATCAAAATCCATCTCATTCGGATACACGACATTGGCCGCAATCGGATACATACCGAATTGAATCATCCAAGGGTCCTTGTCACCCATCGCAATTGGTGTTACGCCCGCTGCCTGCAACTTTTGACACAACTCCAGGAACGAAGGCCAATCCTTCGGAAACTCGGAATATCCGGCCTGCTGTAACAACTCCTTGTTGTAATAAACGCCGAGGAAGTCTAGTCCTTTGGCCACTCCATAAGGTTTTCCCTCATAGGACATATCTGCCTTCGCTCCTTGGCTGATGTTGTCCCAGAACTTCAGATCGGATAGATCAGCAGCAAATCCTGCCTTTGCGAAATCATTGACGCCGCCAGCTGCATTCTTTGGAAAAATCAAGAACATATCCGGCCCCTGTCCAGCCGCAAGCTTGGTACGTACGGATGTATTGTACTGATCATCAGGCAATTTCTGCACTTCAAGGGTAATGTTCGGAAACTTCTCTTTTACCAGACGCGGCAAGGTTTCCAACTCGAAATCCTCTCCATCAGACGCCTTGTTTCCCGATAGCATCATCGTCAACGTAATCGGCTTTACTGATTCATCTGAACTCCCGTTGCTATTATCCGTACCGCTCCCCTCCTGACTACTGGAGCTACATGCGCTCAGAAACATCATGAGCAGTACCAAAGTTAGGGACCACAGTCGTTTTCTTTTTTTCATCTTGTCATTCCCCCGATTCATGTTTATTCTTGCTTTGTGCACATTCTCATCATACGGTGGGCAAAAGTGCATTTGCTTTGGCTCGTATGGTGCACTATTTTTAGAATTGACAAATGGCGGGAGGAGCACGTATGATTCTGTTCAACATCAAAACTAAACTTTTTCTGGTCCTCGTCCTCGTATCGATCGTGCCAATTATCGTTGTTTCTGTCAGTTCCTATCGCAGTTACACGAAGCTGGTGAATGAGCAGACCACTCTCGTGACGTCGACAACTATAGGCAATTCGGTCAAGAGCATGGAGGAAATTTTGCAGAACATCGACCGGATCTCCGTCACACTCCTTCAGCAGTCTTCCAATGCAACCGCTTACAGCACTGTGAGTGATGAACTAATCAAGTTGAACGGTACCAACGATCAATATGAAATATTCATGATCCGCAGCAAATTGAAATTGATCTTTGAAAACATTCTGCTTGGCTACAATTACATCAATGGTTTGTACCTTTTCACACCAGATGGCAAATGGATAAGCTATGGCAGTAGCGGCACAGACCTACGCCTTGATTATGTCGCACTTCGCGATGAGTGGTATCTAAATACGATCCAACGTAAAGGCGATTTGTATATTGGTGAAGTTGGCGTCAAACCTTACATCATTAACGCCAAGGAATCCATTGGCTTCTCCAGAGCTCTCTACGATCCCAACAACAACGAGTTCCTAGGCGTGTTTATGCTGGATTGCAGTATGAACATTTTTGACGGTCTAAAACGTAATCCGGCACCAAGCTTGTCCAATCTATATCTGGCGAACGACGCTGGCGAGATCTTGTACTCCAGCGACGGAAGTAGAGTTAGCACTCCTCTCTCCGATACGCTGGCTGCGGCAACGCATCAAGTCGGCAGCAATTCACAGTACAAATCCATCCAAGATAACATGATGACGGTAATCCAGAAAGTTCCCGGCCGCAATTGGAACGTGATTGCCAACATCTCTATGGATCGGTTGTATGAGGAGTACAACATCTCGCAAAAGTTGCTGTTATACGTGGCCATAAGCTGTGCCGTCATTTTCCTTCTGCTTTCCTTTTTCTTATCCAACCTGATCACCAAACCCATCATCGAATTGACCAAACTGATGCGCAAAACCAAATCTCATCGTTTTGTGACCATCAAGCCTCAAGTAACGAGGCAAGTCGACGAGATTGGAATCCTTTACCATGAGTTCAACAAAATGATGAAAGACATCGATACGCATATCCGAGAAAGTTACCAGAATAAAATCCTCATGCTGGACTCCCAGATGAAGGCATTGGAAGCACAGATCAACTCCCATTTCCTCTACAATACGCTGGAGTCGATTAATAGCATTGCCGAGATCGAAGAAGTTGAGAGTATTGTGGTGATGACCAAGTCACTCGGGGACATGTTCCGCTACAGCATCAAAACGGATAGCGAGCTGGTCCCGGTCAGTGAAGAACTTCAACATGTAGAAAACTACATGGCCATCCAGCAGATTCGGTATGGTGACAAGTTCGCGTTCAACCTTAATGTAGACCCGGAAATTCGGAGTCGTCGCATGCTGAAGCTTCTGTTGCAACCACTCGTGGAAAATGCCATCTATCACGGGTTGGAGAACAAACGTGGGAAGGGTTCCGTTACCATTACCGGTTTGTTTCAGGAGGACAGCATCGTGTTCGAGATCTGGGACGATGGCGTGGGCATGTCCTCAACACAAGCGGAAGAACTTCGACAATTGCTCCAGCAGCCACCTGAATTCGTCGCCGTTGGTCAAAGGCATAAACAAAGCATCGGCATCAAAAACGTGCATTCACGAATTGCTTTGTATTACGGAGAGGGTTACGGCCTTTCGTTTCATACCGATTTGAATACAGGAACTCGAATTACACTCGAAATTCCGGCCAATTGGGAAAAGAGGTGACCAAGAGATGTACACGTATATCGTTGTGGACGATGAACCCTTGATCCGCAAAGGTTTGTTGAAAAAAATCGGGACTTTTGAGCACTCGCTTGAACTCTTAGGCGAAGCAGATAACGGCGCAGACGCCTTGGCTTTGATTGAATCGTTCAAGCCGGACATTATCTTTACGGACATGCGCATGCCTGAGGTCGACGGCAAGCTGTTGATCAGGACAGTCTGCCAGCAATATCCGCGCATCAAGTTAATTGTCATTAGCGGACATACCGATTTTGATTATATGCAGGAAGCAATCTCTGCGAAAGTTGTAAATTACCTGCTGAAGCCTTTTAGCCGGGATGAAATCCACGGTACGCTTCACCAAGCCATCCAAGCCATCGAACAGGAGCGCTCTCTTCAGCGGGAAGTCGTTCTAAGAGAAGTAGAAACGGAGCAGATGAAAAGGGATACAGACATGCAAGCCTTCCTGAATTATGTGCTGGCTCCCCATTCATCCATCAAAACACCTGTGTTCCGCTCTGCGGAATTTGCCGCCATCATGGCTTCTGACCAGTTCATTTTCTTGACGATTTATGGTCCTCAACCGCTTACAGCACAGCAACTGCCTACCTTTTCGAATGGCCTGTACATTCCTCATCCACAAACGGATCAGCTATTGTTTTTCCTGATGCATGATCTGGGTTGCTCAGGCCAGCTTGATTTGCAGAAAATGGCGGAACAAACAGCAAGTATCATTTTGAACAAATCCGAAACTACGGATTGTTGTGTAGGGATCAGCTTGCCTCATACAGGCATTGGTGGGGTCCGAGAAGCTCATCATCAAACAATCCTTGCGTTGGACGAACGAGCCATTACCGATTTTGGAAAATGTTACGTATTTTCACGGGAGCAAATTCCTTTACATCAACTGAAGTGGGCTCGAACGTATGAACTGTTATTTTTTATAGAGAGCGGGAATGTACCGAAGGTGGAAGAGCTCATCACCGATTTCTTTGCTTTCTACATACGCCAGCCTGACGCTTTGCTTGCCCACCTGAAGGAGCAGTGTAGAGACATTATCACGGAAACCAAACGGCTACTGAGTAACTATATCCAGAACGGAGGTAACAGTAGCGCCTCTTCCAGCTTGGAGGCCGTCCTGAACGTCTCGTTCGATATGGAGTGCATTAGGCATTACATGGTAAAGGTGCTGACGGGAACAGCTCTTCTGCTTAAGGAAGACAACCCCTACGCATCAGATCAAGTGATCGACAACGTCAGGACATATATCGATAATCACTATACCAAGGATTTAACGCTGGAATGGGTATCGTCCCTGTTCTACCTGAACCCGAGTTACCTCAGTCATTTATTTAAAGAAAAGACATCCGAGAACTTCACTGATTACGTAAACCGACTACGGATCAGTCAAGCCAAGCAGCTCTTAACGAGCACAGACGATAAAATCTACCGGGTTGCCAAACAGCTGGGTTACGACAATCCAAAATATTTTTTTCGGGTGTTTAAAAAATTGACCGGTTGGACCCCAGAGGAATACCGAAAGCAACACAAATCCTTCACCGCAAACAACAAGGAACTAGGCCATGTATGATGGCCCAGTTCCTTGTTTTCGTTGTTGTGGTTCTTAGCTGACAGTCTTCTCCCTGGCACCATAAGTTCAAAAAGGGGTGTTCCCTTACGTCATCTGCATGACTAATGAAACACCCCTTCCTAAATTACCACACAACTTGAATGTAATTTGGGTTTTGTAAAATATATCAATTTACACAACAACGGAGAGGACAGCAATAACCTAAAGAAGCGAAGCGTGCGCCTTTATCACCGGATTTTACCCTTGGAAAGGGTCAATCAGAAAATCCGGGGATAACAGCGCTCGGAAGGTTATTCTGTCATCGTAGTGCCCTCGTGTAAACGAATGTTTTACCCCACCCAACATTACATAGAATCCCTACCTAAACATCCCCCACAGCTTAATCAAATGAAACGTATTGTTTGGATCAATCTTCTGCGCGAGCACAAAAGCAACAAACTGCTCCTCCTGAGCCGGAGAGAAATTCTCATTCATAATGACTGCCGAAGACTTGACCAACCTTCTGACCTTGGCCTTATCTTGCAGATCAGACTTGGTCACGCCATCAATCAACTTTTTGATACGCTCTTTGACAGCGGGATTTTTCATCTTTAATTTGATCCGCTCCACCAGCTGCGGACTAATTCCATATTGTTGATAACCCAAAACGTATAGCACCTCCCAAAAGAATGAACTCACTTCTTATTCATATGTCGGGAGGGCTTGTACACTTGTCTTTTTTTACAAAGGTAATACGAAAAACCAGCTTACGTCGCAAGCTTTAGTCAATCAGATCGCCCTTGAATACTTGCTGTTGCTGTAGGAAATCGCGCAGAGGTGCATAGTCCATAGAGGTCCAGAAGGTCGCATCCTCAATTAAGTGGGTCACGTCATCTCTGGCCTGTTCCAGCACAGCAAAATCAGCAACCATATCGGCAAGACGGAACTCGGGTAATCCACTCTGTTTTGTACCAAAGAAATCACCCGGCCCCCGGAGATCGAGGTCACGCCGGGATACCTCGAATCCATCCTCCGTTTCCGTCATGACCTTCATGCGCTCCTGTCCAACCTCCGTCTTGGGATCAGCAATGAGTACACAATAGGAAGCATGTGCACCACGACCGACCCGACCACGAAGCTGATGCAGCTGAGATAGACCGAAACGATCCGCATCCATAATGACCATTAACGTTGCATTTGGCACATCGACCCCAACCTCGACAACGGTGGTGGAGACAAGCAACTGAATATCATTGCTGTAGAAGTCACGCATCATCTCTTCTTTCTCCGCAGCCGTCATCCGGCCATGCAACAGACCTACACGATATTTCGGAAAGTTCTGCTGCATCTGCACATGCAGATCAATGGCATTCTGCACATCCAGCTTCTCCGACTCTTCAATAAGCGGACAGATCAGATAGGCCTGACGGCCCTGATCCACTTCTCTGGAGATAAACCCCAGCACCCGCTCCATCATTTCATGCTTAACCCAATACGTGGAGATGGGAATCCGTCCCTTCGGACGTTCCGAGATCGTGGATACTTCAATATCCCCAAAAGCCGTAATCGCAAGTGTCCGTGGAATTGGCGTAGCCGTCATCGTTAACACATCCGGATTATATCCTTTGCGTCGTAAAACGCTGCGCTGATTCACACCGAAGCGATGCTGCTCGTCCGTCACCACAAGACCCAGATCACGGAAGAAAACATCTTCCTGAATCAGGGCGTGTGTACCCACCACGATATCAATCATGCCCATTTGCAACGAGGCGATCAGATCTTTACGTTTACGTCCATTTACACTGCCCGTTAACAGCCCTGCGGTTACCCCAAACGGTTCAAACAGCTTTTGCAGTGAACGCATATGCTGCTCCGCCAGAATCTCCGTAGGCACCATCAGAGCCCCTTGGAACCCAGATCGAACAGTCGTGTATAGGGCAATTGCAGCAATAACCGTTTTACCCGATCCGACATCACCCTGCAATAACCGGTTCATTGCATAGGGTGAACGCATATCCTTCAGAATTTCAAGCTCGACCTTTTTCTGAGCATCTGTCAGTTCAAATGGTAAACTGCGTACAAACTCACGGATCGTCGTATTGTCCGTAGTATGTACCACGCCATCCATGCGATTTCGGTTCAACGCACGGTACGCCTGCATTTTCAACTGGAACAGAAACAGTTCTTCATACACCATCCGCTGTCTGGCCTGTTGACCTTCCCGGTTGTCCTGTGGACGATGAATCCCCGCAATCGCCTGTTTACGAGGCATCAAGCTGTATTTCTTCATCAAGGACTGAGGCAGAATCTCGGGAATCATATCTCCGAATTGGATTAACCCTTGATTGATCGTTTTCCGCATCCATTGTTGCGTCAGTTTGCCGGTTACCGAATATACAGGTTGCAGTGTGCCTGAACGCCCATCGCCTTTATCGGGGAACTCCGAGTCAGTAACTGTCATCTGCATGCGTTTTTGTTCCCATTTGCCCGTAATCACAATCTCCCGATTGGGGGTAAGTTGTTCTTTGAGGAAATGGCGATTGAACCAGGTGGCTGTAATCATCCACTCTTCCGTCATGATCTTACAGGTGAGACGGGACTTTTTACCGTATCGTTGTAATACAGGAATACCCATCACCTGTCCCTGGACCGTAATCTTGTCCCCATCCTTCACTTCACTAAGTGAACGCAGACGATAATCCTCGTAACGGAACGGATAATATTCAAGCAGGTCTTTAACAGTAGAGATGCCAAAGGCGTGAAGCTCTCCCTCTTTGAGAGCACTCACGCCGTTAATTTGCTTAACTGATATTTCTTCCAATTTCATGTCTAATCCCTCATTCCGGAACAGGCCACATAAAGATTGCAATGACACCAGGTCCAACATGACTGCCTATTACGGCTCCAATATTGGTATAGATCACTTCATTCAGTGTAAAATGACCCCGCAGCTGCTCTGCACAAGCGATCGCTGATCCCGGGTCAGCGGTATGACCTACCGCCAGGTTCACCCGTTTGCCTGCAAGATCCTTCTGGAACAGCTCAATAATGCGTGCCATTGCTTTTTTATGACCTCTGACTTTCTCAACTGCGTAGATAACGCCTTCTTCATCAATAGACAGGATCGGCTTAATGTTAAGCAACGTTCCCAAGATGGCTGAAGCTTTGCCAATCCGACCGCCCTTTTGCAGATACTCCAAAGTATCTACAAGAAAGAACAATTTGCGAGATTTTTGCATCCCTTCAATAGCCGCAGCGATTTCGACTGCTGACTTGCCCTGTTCGGCAAGTTCAGCAGCCTGTACCACCATTAGACCGTATCCATACGATGCTGACTTCGAATCCAGCACGGTGATGTCACCCTCACGCTCCAGCAAAGACTTGCCAAGCATGGCCGATTGATAGGTACCACTCATGCCGGATGACAGGTGGATCGATACAATCGGGCGTTCCGGGTTCTCATCAAGCAATGCTTGGTACACATTCATGAAATCGGTTGGAGATGGCTGTGAAGTTGTAGGCAACACAGATACCTTCTTCAACTTTTCGTAGAACTGTTCCGAAGTCAGATCAACGCCATCTGCATAGGTCTCTTCACCGAACAGAACACGTAGCGGAACAATATGAATCCCGTATTTGCGAATGAGTTCTTCGGGAATATCCGCCGTACTGTCTGTTACTATCGCAACTTTGTGGCTCATGACTCTCCTCCTCTTCGCTAGAGTGCTATTAGGACTCTACGGAGAACAGATAATAATACACCGGCTGTCCTCCAAGATGTACCTCTACCTCAGCATCAGGATACTGTACTTCAAGCCATGCAGCGAGGGCAGCAGTAACCTCAGGGTCAGCTTCGTCCCCTTCAAGGATCGTCACCACTTCATCTCCGCTCTCCATCATCTGTTTGAGCAGACCTTCACATGCTTGGAGCATAGTTTCATCCGTCGCTACAATTTTGGAGTTATGAATACCGATATAGTGCCCCGCCTTGATATCCAATTCATCATATTGCGTATCACGAACCGCATGAGTCACTTGACCGGACTGTACCCGGCTAATAGCTTCCAACATTTGGTCACGGTTTGTTTCCGCAGACTCATCTTCCTGGAAAGCAAAAGCAGCAGCCATTCCCTGTGGAATGGTCTTGCTTGGAATAACCGTAATCCGGCGCTCATCTTCAAGCAATTCACGAGCCTGCTCCGCAGCCAGTACAATATTCGAGTTATTCGGGAGTATAAATACCTGCTCCGCAGCAATGGAACGAACGGCTTTTACAAAATCCTCAGTACTCGGATTCATCGTCTGTCCACCGGACAGAACAACATCAACGCCAAGACTTTGGAAAATCTCTGCAATACCGTCACCGGAGGATACCGCAATAAAACCATACGGTGCCATCTCATCTGCAGGAAGCACAGCCTCTTCCATACTGCGCGCCGCCTCAGGTGGAATCTCTGCAAACAATTCAGGTGATGGAGCAATGTCCATGCCTGCTGTCAAGAGATCCCGATGCTGTTCACGCATATTGAGAATATGAATCTGTGTAATCTCACCATAATGCAGCGCCAGGTTTAATACATCGCCTGGTGTCTTGGAATGGACATGAACTTTGATGACTTCATCATCGGCAATGATAATGATCGAATCCCCATTAACTGACAACGCTTTCCGGAATGCTTCGTCATCAAATGCCACTCCTGCATTCTCTCCAAGCTCGCGGTTAATGAAAAATTCCATATCATACAGGAATTCAATATCTTCCGTTTCCAGTCTCGCCTGAGCAGACAATGGCATCTCTGGTGCAATCACCTGCTGCTGTGCAGGCTTCTTGATATCCACTTCTGTCGGTGCAGCCGGTTTCAAAGCAGATGCTGCCGCGGATGGGGTTACTTCTTTGTTCAGTGAAGTACGACTCCCTCCGTCACTTTGCAGCAATACTTCCATAAAGCCCTCGTAGATATATACAAGCCCCTGACCACCTGAATCCACAACACCAACCTGTTTCAGTACAGGCAGTAATTCCGGAGTCATTGCCAGTGCTTCTTTTGCTTTTAACAAAACTTCATTCATTAATTCAGTAATATCATTCGTCCGTCTTGCGTAGTAGTTGGCATGTTTCGCCGCTTCCTTGGCTACGGTAAGAATGGTCCCTTCAACGGGCTTTACGACTGCTTTGTAAGCTGCGTCAACACCGTTCTGCAGGGCTGCTGCAAATTGGAGCGTATTCAGTTCCTCATAGGGAGCAGCTGAACGACTAAAACCACGGAACAATTGCGACAGAATAACTCCTGAATTCCCCCGTGCGCCCATAAGCAGGCCTTTCGATAGAATACCGGCAGCTTCGCCGATGGAGGCAGAACTTTTTCTTTTAATCTCTGCAACTCCTGCACTCATTGTCAAATTCATGTTCGTTCCCGTGTCACCATCCGGCACAGGGAAAACATTCAGGGAATTGACGTGCTCTGCATGCTGTCCAAGTTGTTCCGCTCCGGCAAGTACCATTGCGGTGAAATCTGTTCCATTTAAAGAACGTATACTCAAGTGAGAATTCCCCTTCCTAGCTTGATACACGAACACCTTGCACCAAGATGTGTCTGGTCTGTTCATGCGCTAACGCGGACTGCGTTATTCTTCGTCCATACCTTGTCCGGCACAGGCATACAATACAACATGTCAGCCGGATTAACGGTCTGGGCGGCCGGGCTACCAATATCCTGCACTCTCTGCACCCCTAACTTCGGGGCATACGGATATGCACCGGTATCAAGAGCCGGCATGAATGCCGCATGGAGACTGGTGCCAATGATGGAATGCCGCAGCTCACAGCGTTGCCAAAAAGCAGACCACCGACCTCTAAGTACGGTTTATTCTCCGACTTCCTCGCGGCAACAGCCTGTTCACCACTGTATTATGGACTACTCAACATTGTACTATATTAGACAGGAGAAATAAATAAAGTTTTTGGATCAGTTGACGAAGCTTTTTTAATTATGATATTATATTCAAGTATTGTTTTATGCAGGTTAAGTAATGGAAATGATCCGGTTCATGCCGGCTTAAACAACGCCATTAGCTACTGAAACCTGATCTTTATGATCAGGAAGAACAATTTAGTCCTTATGGAATGACTTTTCGTTTCTGAAGGCAACTGGTTATTTTAGGATAGGAGGTGTAATCTATGTCTCGCAAATGTTATGTGACAGGTAAGAAACCGGGCACCGGTAACCACGTATCCCACGCTAACAACCGTAACCGTCGTACTTGGGGCGTAAACGTTCAGAAGGTCCGCATTCTCGTTGACGGCAAACCAAAACGTGTATACGTAAGCACCCGTGCACTGAAAGCCGGTAAAGTGACTCGCGTATAATCACGCAAAGCTACTATAAATCGGGTAAGCAAAAAGCACCTTGTTCCTTGCAGGTGCTTTTTTGGTATTCAAAAAAGGGATTCTTGAATACGCTCATTAACATGTGAATGGCCGCCGCATGGCGCTTCGCAGGTACGAATTCCAGATAAGACTGAGCCAAAGCGGCGGTATTCCCTGTTACCTTATCAATCGGATCAGTTCTTTTGAAACGTATTAAGAATTGCCTTTACAAACCCTCCCAAAAACTTCGGCAGTTTGAATGTGTAAAATTTCATAATTCACCCTCCCCATCATGCTCATGCGTCCGCCGTATCCTATGCTTCAGGCCTTCTTTACCTCAAACACGACAAAAAAGGCTACATGAGAAACCTGCTCATGTAACCATATTTATGCGGAACCTTCGATCCCTATTCCACAATGACAAGCCCGAAGATCAGGTCATTTACGTTTGGGCAGGAATATATTGATAGACAGCGATCATGAAAACACTCAGTACATAATACAGTATGCTGAATATGACAAAAGTAACCCGATGCCCGGTACGATCAAATTTGCGGAAATACATAATAACAACGCCCACCCCGATTAATGACGTGATGGCATTAAACGGGGATTGAATAACCGCAAACAAAGCAAGCACAAGTCCCGTCACGAGACTCGCAGCCATCGTCCACAGTGTCTCCTTAAGGGTCATAGATCAGCCTCCGTAGCTACGGCGAATTTCAGTAATCGCGGCAGCACGATCCTCACGTCCAAATACGGCACTCCCAGCAACGAGCACATCTGCTCCAGCTTCCACTACAAGCGGGGCTGTATCGGCTGCAATTCCGCCATCTACTTCGATATGTACATCATGGCGTCCCTTTTCGTTCAACCAGGTACGAATCTGCTTGATTTTGTTCATCGTACCCGAGATAAATGCCTGTCCGCCAAAGCCAGGATTGACCGTCATAACAAGAACCATGTCCACATCATCCAGCACTTCGAGAATGGCAGACGCTGGCGTTCCCGGATTAAGGGCAACTCCTGCCTTCACTCCTTGCTCCTTGATCAGGTGAATAACTCGGTGCAGATGCACACAAGCCTCAGCATGAACGGTAATTACCGCTGCACCCGCTTTGGCAAATTCCTCAACATAACGCTCCGGATTCTCAATCATCAAATGCACATCGAGCGGCAAGCTTGTATGTGGAGCGATCGCCTTCACAATCGCAGGTCCAAGCGTAATATTAGGGACGAAATGACCGTCCATAACGTCAACATGAATCCAGTCTCCTCCTGCAGCTTGAGCTTCTGCAACTTCCGCACCAAGGCGGGCAAAATCAGCTGATAATATCGATGGGGCAATTTTAATCATGTTAATACCTCCGCTTCTTATCTTTCATTTCGGTCAGGAACAGCACATAGTGCTGATATCGGCTTTCGGAGATCAGACCTTCCTCCTTGGCCGCAAGCACACGACAACCTGGTTCATGTGTATGGGTACAACCTCGGAATTTGCACTGATCTGCAAACTGGGCGAATTCCCGGAAACAAGTGGAGAGTTCCTCCACACCGATCTCCAGAAAGTCCAGTTGGCTGAATCCTGGCGTATCCGCAACAAATCCACCATTATCCAACGGAATAAGCTCCACGTGCCTGGTGGTGTGTTTCCCTCGTCCTAGACGCATGCTAATCGCATTTGTCTCCAGCGTCAGGCCCGGCATCAATGCATTTAACATCGAAGACTTGCCTACACCGGATTGTCCGGAGAATACGCTGATCTTACCAGCCAGACGGTCTCTGAGCAATTCACTGCCTTCACCGGTACGTGAACTTGTGGAGATCACTTCATAACCAACCTGTTCATACAATGCTTTCACTTCAGCAACAGTGTCTTTGGCTGGATCAGCCAAATCCAGTTTGGTCAACACAATGAGTGCATCCAGCCCCGCCTGCTCGATGTGAACAAGGAACTTGTCCAACAGGTTCAGGTTCATATCCGGTTCCTTCACAGAGAACACGAGAACAGCCAAACTTACATTGGCTACAGGAGGACGGATAAGTTCCGTCTCACGCTTCCGAATTTCATCAACCGTTCCTTCTCCGTTCTCAGTCAACATGTAGCTGACGCGATCACCTACAAGCGGTGACGTTCCCCGTTTTCTGAAGATACCTCTGGCTCGACATTGAACGGCGGAACCTTCAACCGAAGGAACCCCGTTGTCTTCCACTGGCATGACATAATAGTAACCGCTTAGCGCTTTAACGATGATACCTTCTGGCATAGCTCCGTCGCCCTCCTTTAGATGGTGGTACATTCACTCCAGACGCCAGCATAAGCCGCCCTTATGGACGGCTTGATGCGTTAACGACTTCCTTTTTCTTCTCTTTTTCCTTGCCGTGCCCCTTACCATTATTCATGGCAGAAGTGTCCTCATCTACACTGTCACCTTCACCGTCTGCCGGTGTGGACTCAGGTTCACCTTCCTGATTGGGATCAACACTGCCTTCATCAACGCTACCTTCACCTGGATCAGGCTCGTTTTCTGGCGGCGTCTCAGTGCTTTGTTCCGGGTCAATGGAAGGTACATTTACTGTTCCGTTTTTGGCGTCACTGTAGGAGACAAGATACGTATCCAGGAACTGTCCATCACGATATACGGACACAGCCCCATTTTCATTTGGAGCGAGCACAAGTGGAATGGTCAAGGTCTGGGTTGAGTTCACAGTGCGTGTTCCCCATTCCTGATTCTTGCCGCGTGCATCTTCATATGTGATACGAATTTTACTGTTTTTGCCCTCTTCTTTGGGTGACACATTGATATTAAAAGGATATTGCAGCGCTTCAGGCGGATACCCTGTACTGATAAAGATCGTAATCTTATCACCAGGACTCACCTCTGTGCCCGCTTCCACAGGCCATTGCTGCGTCACTTTTCCCTTTTCTATCGTATAGCTTGGTTCTTCCTGCACCTGAGCAAGTTCCAGTCCAGCAGATTTAAGCTTTTCTTCAGCTTCACTGCGGGTAAGATTTTTCAGTTCAGGCATTTTGACCGTTTCAGTGCCTTTACTTACGGTTAACTCAATCTGAACTATCGCAGGATCAAATTCCTCATTCACACCCGGTGTCTGGGAAATAACAGAACCTGAAGCCACATCATTGGAGAAGTCATCTTTCCGCTGAATCTGATCTTCCTTAATGCCAAGCGCAGTCAACTTCTTGACAGCCTCATCATAAGGGTCTTGCTTGACATCAATCATCTTCACCAGTTCTTTTTCTGCACCAACACTGATCTGGACCTCCGAACCTTCTTTGACAACATCGCCTTCTTTTCTGCTCTGGTCATAGACGATACCCGGTTCAACACCTTCCTGGTACATACGGATGACCTCATCACTGACGACGAGTCCTTTCTCCTCAAGCATTTCACGAGCCTTTTCTTCCGTCTGGGTAATCACGTTAGGTACGGTTACTTCAGGTACAACGAGCATACCCTTGACATACCATACAACGCCCACCATGGCGATTAGAATAAGAACGGTTAATGAAATGAGTAGAGCTGGCTTCTTCCAGCTCTTCGATTTTGCCTTACCCTTTCCCGTTTCTTCGTCAGACTCCATCACAGGCACTGCACCCGTCGATGTAACTCCGCGAGGTTCAGGCTTGATGGCTGGCATAACGCGAGTCTGATCTATATCATCCTCATCCGGAAAATCAATCTTCGTTTCATTACGTCTCTCCGGCATCAGGCAAGTTTCCAGATCGGTCTGCATTTCTTTGGCCGACTGATAACGTTCCTGAGGATTTTTACGCATGGATTTTAAGATGACATTTTCCACACTTTGCGGAATCAACGGATTGAATTTGCGTGGTTCATCGAATTCTTCCTGCAAATGTTTCAATGCCACACTGATTGGACTTTCACCCAGAAACGGAAGTTGCCCGGTAAGCATTTGGTAAAGTACGATCCCAAGAGAATATAAGTCCGATTTTTCACCAGTAACGATGCCTTTGGCATGCTCCGGTGAGAAGTAATGTACAGAACCAACTACGGAACCCGTCTGCGTAATCGTTGTAGATGTAACCGCACGGGCAATCCCGAAATCCGTTACTTTCACGCGGCCATTCCGGCCAATTAATATATTGTGGGGTTTGATATCCCGATGAATGATTTGATTATGATGTGCATGATCAAGAGCATCTGCAATCTGGGAAGCGATTCGCACCGATTCGTCCACCTGCAGAGGGGCGCGTTCTTTAATAATTTCATTCAGGTTTTTGCCTTCCACGTACTCCATGACAATATAATGAACGTCATCTTCCTGCCCCACGTCATAAATACTAACTACATTCGGATGAGACAGCGATGCTGCCGACTGTGCTTCCCTGCGGAAACGGCGAATAAACTCTTCGTCATGCACAAACTGTTGTCTAAGGACTTTGATCGCTACATTCCGGTTTAACAGAAGATCCTGGGCTTTGTACACAAGAGCCATGCCGCCACCGCCGACACGCTCAATCACTTCATAGCGTCCGCCTAGCTGGTGCCCAATCATGACTCACACCCCGTTTCCGTATCCACGGAACCTTCCCTCTGCAACTCGAACAAAGCAACCGTGATGTTGTCGTCTCCCCCAGCAAGTAAAGCCAACTGAAGCAGTCGGTCTGCACGATCCTCCAATGCCAGTTCCAGATTGCCGGCAACCTGAATAATCTGCTCATTGCTGACCAGGTTACTGAGACCATCACTGCACAGGAGAAGAACTTCGCCTTCCTCCAGCTTGACAGTATCCAGATCTACCTTCACCTCGGCATCTGTTCCAAGCGCACGAGTTAGTACGTTGCGACGTGGATGATGGGACACATCTTCTTTGCTAATCTGACCATTTTTGAACAATTCATTCACCAGTGTATGGTCCTCGGTTAGCTGGATCACAGCTTTGTTCGCAATTTTGTAGGCTCTGCTATCACCGATGTGTCCAATAACACCTTCCGTATCGTTCAATAATGCCGCAACCACCGTTGTTCCCATGTTATGGTACTTGTCATCTGTGGATGCCGTGCGGAAGATAACTTCGTTGGCATGCAAAATAGCATCGCTGAGAGCTGCAGACAGAGACGCATGTGACAGACCTGGTTCCAATGTTCCCAGATCTTTCACCAACGTCTCTACTGCCAAGCGGCTTGCCGTATCCCCTGCAAGGTGTCCACCCATGCCATCGGCAACAATACCCAGAATATATCCTGTATCGAGATTACGAATCCAGGCTGAATCTTCATTCACCGAACGCACTCGTCCGATATGGCTCACATGAACTGTTTTGATCAAAACGTTCTCACCTCAACTCCATATGCTTTGCACGAAGCTGACCGCAAGCGGCAGCAATATCATGTCCCTGTTCACGACGAATGGTTACATTAACACCCTGTTCCGAGAGAATCTTTTGAAAATTGAAAATGTCACTTCTCGATGTTCTTACGTATTTGCGTTCAGGTACATGGTTAACCGGAATCAGATTCACGTGGCACAACATGTTCTTAAGCACACTTGCCAGTTCTGCTGCATGCTCTGGCTGATCGTTTACCCCACCAATAAGTGCATACTCAAACGTAATTCTGCGACCTGTTTTGGCCAGATAATAACGAAGGGACTCCATCACGTCTTCAAAAGGAAAACGCCGGTTAACCGGCATCAATTTCGAACGCAGTGCATCATTTGGTGCATGGATCGAAATGGCGAGGTTAATCTGTGTATCTTCATCTGCAAACTTGTAGATGTTCGGAACGATTCCGCTCGTGGATACCGTGATGTGGCGCTGACCGATGTTCAGCCCTTTTTCATGAATCATAATGCGCAGGAAAGTCATCGTAGCTTCATAGTTTTCGAAAGGTTCACCCGAACCCATGATCACGATGCTGCTGACACGCTCGTTGCGTTCATCCAAAATTTTCTGAGCCTGCACAACCTGGGCAACAATCTCACCAGCCGTAAGGTTACGCTTGAGTCCACCCAATGTGGATGCACAGAACGTACAACCAATACGACAACCAACCTGTGTGGTTACACAGATGCTGTTCCCGTAATTATGCTTCATAATTACTGTCTCAATGGCATGATCATCATGAAGACCAAAGAGGAATTTAACCGTGCCATCTTTGGATTCAAACTTGGTAATTTCCTTAAGCGTTACAAATTCAAATTGCTCTGTCAGCTTTTCACGCAATGGCTTGGACAGATTGGTCATTTCACTGAAATCATTCACACGTTTTACATAAATCCAGTCAAAGATTTGGCCACCGCGAAACGCCGGCTCCCCATTCTCCACAGCCCATTGCTGCAGTTGTTCCAGAGAATAATCATATATAAAAGGTTTCATTTTGTTGTCAACACCTATTCCTTCTTTTCTTTTCGTTGGCTTCCTTCTTTTCGTTCCATTCGTCCTATTCTATCACAAAGACCACGTTACATCCATGTATACCCTTGATATCTGTACTTCATGCATTATAACATCTCAATGCCGCCATCGCACCCTGTCATCACATTCTCTGACAATTATATCGAAGTCCCATCACAAAGAAATCCGCCGAAGTTCCCCTCGGCGGTCATACTTCCGTGCTCTATTAAACTGTTATTTCGCTGTTTTTGTCAACCGTGCGATGAAAAATCCGTCGCTGTGAGCGTATTGTGGCAAAATCTGAATACCACCGTTCACAACCTTCAAGTTCGCTGTCTCCGATTCAGACCAGACGGATGCTTCTGCTGGATTATATTCCGGATGTCGATTCAAGAAGTCTGCCACCATATCCTCATTCTCAGCAGGCTCAATGGTACACGTGCTATACACCAGAATACCCCCTGGTTTTAACAACGGTGCAACCCGATCAAGCAATTCACGCTGCAAGCCTGCGATATCTTCGATATCTTCTACGGTTTTGGTCCATTTCACATCTGGCTTGCGTCGAATAACACCCAGACCTGAACATGGTGCATCCAGCAAAATGCGGTCAAACGACGCTTCCGGATACCGTTCGTTCAGATCAAGAGCATCTCCAGTTACAGCATCGATGCAGCTCAGACCGAGACGCTCCGCCTGATCCAGGATCAGCTGGCGCTTGTGAGCATGTACATCATTCGCGACAATACGACCGCGATCCTGCATTTTCTCCGCCATGTGAGCTGTTTTACCACCTGGAGCTGCGCAGCAATCCAATACAAGTTGGTCTTCTTCCGGCGCAACGGCTTCAGCGACAAGCATGGAACTTTCATCCTGTACAGAGAACAGGCCATCCCGATACCAGGACGTTAGAGCCATATTTCCGCCACTACGTACAAGAATACCATCGGAACTCAGGCGAGAAGCTTCAACGACTGCACCTGTGCTGGCCATCTCATGCATCAGTTTCTCCCGTGTGGTCATTGTGGTGTTGACCCGAACACTCACCGCTGGCGGCTCGTTATTCGCACGACAGATCGCTTCCGCCGTCTCTTCGCCGTACTGGGCAATCCAACGTTTAACCATCCATAACGGGTGGGAATGCTCCAGTGAAATACGTTCGGCAACGGGCAGATGTTCTGGAATACGAAGTTCATCCCGATTACGGATCATATTGCGAAGTACACCATTCACCATGCCCGAGATTCCCTGATGGCCCAGTTTCTTCGCCAGATTAACCGCTTCGCTCACCACGGCATGTTCCGGAATACGATCCAGGTATATCATCTGGTATACGCTGATTCGCAGCAGGCTACGAACCCATGGTTGCAGTTTGGATACTCCTTTGGCCACGTAACGTTCCAGAAAATAATCAAGTGTATTCAATCTGGCGATTGTTCCATACACCAATTCGGTAGCGAGTCCAGCATCTGCGGGGCTTAAATCTGCCTCTTTCAGACGACGGTTCAACTCCAGATTACTGTATGCTCCATCTTGCTCAACAGCACTCAGAACTTTGACTGCCAATGCACGAGCAGATGTTTTGGGTTTCTGGGAGCGAGATGCACCATCCGATTTACCCGAATTCGGACGACGGTTTCCTTCACGCCCGGATGAATTTCCAGTAGCTTTCTGGCCTTTTCCTGACGAACGACCTGGTATGTTACCGCTCATCGCAGCACCGTTCCAGGTTTCAGTGTACCACCGCGAGCAAAGTCAGCAGCTTGCATCACCTTTTTGCCTGCAGGTTGCACTTCAGTCAACCAGAGGGACCCATCGCCTGTGCGAACTTCAATCCCTGCCTTGCCCAATTGAAGCACGGTTCCCGGCTCTGCTTGTCCAGCTTCCGAAGAAGTTGCCTGATCCACCTGATTGGGGTTAGCCGCAGCCCAGACTTTGAAGACCTGATCTTCCCACATCGTAAATGCACCGGAGAACGGTACAAGGCCGCGGATCTGATTGAACAGTTCACGTGAAGTACGACTCCAGTCCATTTTCTCGTCATCCCGAGTCAGATTGCGAGCATACGAAGCCTCGGCATCATCCTGAGGGACCGCCGTTGTCTCGCCTGCTATCAATCGTGGCATTTCTGCCTGAAGCAGTTTGGAACCAGCCTCACTTAATTTATCAAACATCGATCCTGATGTATCTTCATCCGTAATTGGCAGTTCCACACGAGAGATCATATCTCCGGTGTCCAAGCCTTCGGCCATATACATCAATGTGACTCCTGTCACGGATTCACCGTTAATAATGGAACGTTGGATCGGGGCTCCACCGCGATATTTTGGCAAAAGTGAGCCATGCACGTTCACACAACCGCGAACAGGCATATCCAGCACGGCTTTGGGCAGAATCTGTCCAAAGGCCGCGGTCACGATCAGATCCGGCTTCCATTCAGCCAAGCGGGCTACGGCTTCCGGATCACGCAATTTAACAGGTTGAAACACCGGCAGACCGTGGCGTTCTGCCGCGGCCTTAACCGGTGTTGGCGTAAGTACTTTTTTGCGTCCCTGTGGTTTATCAGGCTGAGTCACCACACCCACCACATTGTATCCCTCTGCCATCAGCATATCGAGAGAAGGAACTGCAAATTCAGGTGTTCCCATAAAAACAATATTCAAATCGATCACTCCTTAATTACGACGCGGTCCCGTTTGATCGGCTGCAATTTCGTACACTTTCTCGGCGACATCCGTAAAGAGTACGCCATCCAGATGATCAATCTCATGCTGGAATGCACGGGACAGCAAGCCACTACCCGTAATAATCAACTCTTTGCCTTCACGATCCAGACCTTTAACCGTAACGGTCTCGAAACGGCGAACATCACCATTAATTCCAGGGATACTCAGACAACCTTCCGGTCCAAATTGTTCTCCCTCACTTGCAATGATCTCCGGGTTAATCATCTTGATCAGCCCTTGCTCATCACCTGCGTCGATAACAATCAGACGTTTCAAAATTCCAACCTGTGGCGCAGCAAGACCTACACCTTCCGCATCGTACATGGTATCAGCCATATCATCCAGCAATTTTTGTACGTTCGGTGTAATTTTAGTTACTTCTTTGGCTCTCTTGTGGAGCACCTCATCTGGTTCTTGCACGATAATGCGAATCGACATGTTGTAAGCACCTTCCTAATCCTCATCATAATTTCAGGACGATATCTGTATTTTTGGGGTATTCATTTTAATCTATGTTTATACCGCTTGTTTACATCCGCATTGCTGCAAAATGCTTACATTAACATTTGCGGGTCTACATCCAGACTAATAAGCAATTTCTGCGCCTGAACATCATCGTCCATGCGCCGGGCCGTAGCCAGAGCTAGTCCTATGGCGTCTACATCCCCCCGCCATTTTATCATACATTGGAATCTGTATCTATTCTTGATCCGAGGAATCGGGGATGCTACCGGCCCTAGTACATCAAAGGCATCATTGCTGAAACGATCCAGACTGCCAAGCCATCCGGCCGCATTAGCCTTCTCTTTCAGTATTCGCGTATAGTTCTCGGCAAGACGAATCAATACCGGAAGCTGCTCATGCGAAAAGGTCACCAGAATCAAGCGACAGTATGGCGGATATTGTAGATTGCGACGGTGCAGCAGTTCTTCACGTACAAACGACACATAGTCATGCTGACTCGCATGCCCGATAGAGTAGTGCTCCGGCGTATAAGACTGGACAAACACCTCACCAGGCAATTGGTGCCGACCCGCTCGGCCTGCTACCTGAGTTAGTAACTGAAACGTTTTTTCGGCAGCACGAAAATCAGGCAAATTCAATGCTGAATCCGCTGTTATCACGCCAACCAGAGTCACATCAGGGAAATCAAGTCCCTTCGCAACCATCTGGGTGCCCAGCAATACGTCAGCCTTTTTCTCACGAAACTGTTTCAGCAGCTTCTCGTGAGCCCCTTTTTCCGTTGTTGTATCCACATCCATCCGTATGACCCGAATACCCGGAAATAACTTCGCAAGCTCTTCCTCAACCCGTTGTGTACCTGTACCAAAGTATCGAATATGCTCACTTCCACAATCCGGGCACACTTCCGGAGCTGCTTCCGCATACCCGCAGTAATGACAACGGAGATTATTGGAGCGCTGATGGTACGTCAATGAAATATCACATTCGGGACAACCTGCCACATATCCACAACTTCGGCACATGACAAAGGTCGAATACCCACGGCGATTCAGCAGAAGCACCGTCTGTTCACCACGCTCCAAGCGCTCCTCCAACCCTTTGTGCAAAGCCCTGCTGAACATGGAGCGGTTGCCGTCCTTCAACTCTTCACGCATGTCAACGATTCGCACTTCAGGCAGCTTGTTCCCCAGTGCCCGTGTTGGCATCTCCAGTAAGAGTGGTGCAAAATCATCATTACTTTGCGAGCGTGCTGCATAATAACTTTCCAGCGAAGGTGTCGCTGAACCCAGAACAACCACGGCCTGATGCTGCTGTGCTCTTTTTACCGCTACATCACGAGCATGATATTTCGGAGTTTCCTCCTGTTTGTAGGAAGTCTCGTGTTCTTCATCCATAATGATCAATCCAAGCCGACTGAATGGAGCAAATACGGCTGAACGCGCCCCAATCGCAACCTTCACCTGACCCTCACGAATCTTGCGCCATTCATCATAACGTTCACCGCCAGACAGACGACTGTGCATAACAGCGACCTGGTCACCGAAGCGCCCTTTGAAGCGCTCTACCATCTGTGGTGTCAGTGCAATCTCGGGCACCAGTACGATGGCCTGCCGATCCTGTTCGATGCATTGTTGAATGGTTTGAAGATAGACTTCCGTCTTGCCACTTCCCGTAACACCATGTAGCAAAAACACCCCATGGCGTTGTTCCTGTAATCGGCCATTGATATTGTCGTAGACAAGTTTTTGCTCATCGGTCAGAACCAGCGGTTCAGTCGCTTTGAACGTCCTGCCCTGATAAGGGTCACGGAAGACCTCAACATCCTCGGTGACGATCAATCCCTTTTCCTCAAGACCCTTAATCGTTGCGGCTGATACCTGCAGTGTAGATAACACTTCTTTCATCGGCATGGGCAGCAGTTCTTTCATTTCCAGCAAAAAAGCCAGAATCTCCTTCTGCCGCTGTGCTTTCGCCGGGAATGAAGCAAGTGCTTCCTGCGCAGCAGCAATATCTACAGCCAGATCAACGGACTTCATCGTTTTTTTATTTAACTTGTCCTTGATGGCCTGACTCTCCAGCAGTACACCACCAAGCAATAATTTCTTGATTAGTGCAGCATGATTGGGATATTTTCGACTCAGTTGTTGCAGCGGTACCTGACCCCGACTTTTGACAAAACGGATGATATCCTGCTGTACTTTCTCGGTAGTAGACTCTTCTCCCCAAACAAATAACACCTCATCATCCGGTTGTGCACCCGCCATCTGTCCATCAAGTGCATCTCCCAGCGAGATGTATCGCTCTGCTTTCCCTTTCAATGCCGTCGGCACCATGACCTGCAATGACAAAATCCGGTTACTGGCGTAACGTCCACTCATCCATTCAGCCAAATCAACCAAATCCTTTGACAACGGGGGAACAATGTCCAGCAACTCCTGAATCTGCTTAAGCTTGAATGATTCCTCTCCGGTACGCGGCACAAGATCAATCACGAATCCCTGCACCGTCCGATGCCCAAAAGGTACACCCACCCGGCTGCCAATCTCGATCCATTCCTTCATCGATTCAGGTACCAGGTAATCAAACGGCCGGTCTGTTTCCTTCACGGGAACATCGACTATGACCTTGGCAATCTCCATATCCTAATTCCTCCCGGCAATGCGCTCCGCCGCAATCCGGAGCAACCGATGAGCCACATCGTCCTTGGCCAACACTGGAAGCTCCTCCACCAAACCTTCCCGGTCATAGATATGTACCGCGTTGGTGTCTGTTCCAAATCCTGCACCCGTGCGGGTTACATCATTGGCTACGATCAGATCACAGTTTTTCCGTTCCAATTTCTCACGTGCATACATCTCAACCGACTGAGTCTCCGCAGCAAAACCTATCAAAAACTGATGGGTCTTCTGTTTGCCCAGCGTTTCAAGAATATCTATATTTTTAACAAGTTCGAGCGACAGCGTGTCGCCTTTCTTCTTGATCTTCTCGGTATAAACTTCCTTTGGACGGTAATCGGCAACTGCCGCCGCCTTAACCACGATATCAGCATCGTCCCACTCGCGTGTTACGGCTTCATACATATCCTGTGCAGACTGTACAGGGATCAGCTCAACGTTCTCCGGTGGCTTGGCTTGGGTACTGCCCATAACCAATTTCACATCTGCCCCCAGATCACGCGCAGCTGCGGCGATGGCAAATCCCATTTTGCCAGATGAATCGTTCGTAATGTATCGTACTGGGTCAATGCGCTCAATCGTACCGCCAGCCGTAACAACAACCTTCTTGCCTTGTAACAATGGAGCTTGTCCCTGCCAGCTAATGTCTGCAGACTCGCGCTGTTCAAAGAAACGTTCCACCACATCCACAATGCTCTCCGGTTCTTCCAGACGTCCCTTGCCCACATATCCACACGCAAGCAGACCTTCACCTGGTTCAATCATCATGGCGCCCCGTTCAACAAGCAGGCTCATATTATGCTTTACAGCTGGATGATCATACATATGTACATTCATCGCTGGAGCAATCATGACAGGGGCTGTCGTCGCAAGAAGAGTTGTTGAGAGCATATCATCTGCCATGCCATGCGCCATCTTGGCGATCACATTGGCTGTTGCCGGAGCAACCAGAACAAGATCCGCCAGATCGGCCAGATGAATATGAGATACAACTGCTGGCTCACGTTCATCAAATGTATCGGTATATACGGTGTTTCGGGTCAACGTTTGCAGCGTCAATTCGGTAATAAACTGTGTAGCGGAAGCTGTCATGATCACATGAACATCCGCTCCCTTTTGTACCAGTCTGCTGCATAATGTTGCCGCTTTGTAAGCGGCTATGCCGCCAGTCACACCAAGCACGATTTTTTTACCGTTCAACATGTTTATTTCCCCCGATATTTATACGACGTCTAAGTAAGATTCCGTTAAAATATGCTTATTCGTAAAAAAATAACAACCTCGCGGTTGTCAATTAATCCGGCTTACGCCGTATGCAGTTGAAGAGCAGCCGCAGGCGGCTTACTCTTCTTCTTCGTCCTGTCCTTTGATGACAACGAGCAGGTCTCCATAGATTTCTTCCAGTGCAACGCCAACTTGTTTATGGGATCTCGCACCTCTTAAATCCGATTTTTCACCTTCACGTAGCTGTCTAGCCCGGCGGGAAGCAGCAACAACAAGGGAATACTTGCTGTCGACTTTGTTCATCATTTCATCAATAGAAGGATACAGCATATTAACAAACACCTCTTCGCATTAGTATAATCACAAGTTGCCGCCTGACAGAACTGATGTGGCATGTCTTCACACCCGGGCATTCCGAGAAGGAGTGCTTCAGTATATGATATGACAACTGCCCCACTTATATCGCATTCTGCAGCGGCAAAAGGGATTATTTATTGATCTTACAATGTTCGGCGATTATGATGCTTTCTATTCTCTTGCACGCCAAATCAATTTCATCATTAACAACAGCATAATCATACTGCTCCAGCAGACTGATTTCATCAACCGCCACGGACATCCGGTGATCAATGGTCGCTTGGCTTTCGGTACCACGGCCCTGAATGCGATCTTTCAGCTCGTCCAATGAAGGAGGAAGCAGGAAAACAAAGATGCCTTCCGGGAATTTCTCTTTCACTTTTAACGCGCCTTGAACCTCAATCTCCAGAATGATGTCGCGGCCTTCGTTAATCGTTTTCTCTACAAAATCACGCGGTGTTCCGTAATAATTACCAACATACTCCGCATGTTCCAACAATTGATCTTCAGCAATCATGTTTTGGAACTCTTCATGACTTCTGAAGAAATAGTTCACACCATGTTCTTCACCAAGACGAGGCTGACGGGTTGTCGCCGATACGGAATAGATCAATTCCGGCACCCGTTTGCGCAAAGCGCTGCATACAGTACCCTTCCCGACCCCAGATGGGCCGGACAACACTACCAGTAATCCCTTAGACATATTACACTCCATTTTATTCGTCGTTATCATCATCTTTCGAAGAAAGACGATGGGCGACCGTCTCAGGCTGAACCGCAGACAGAATGACATGATCGCTATCCGTAATAATTACGGCACGAGTACGTCTTCCGTACGTTGCATCAATCAGCATGTGACGATCTCTTGCCTCTTGTATAATTCTCTTGATCGGCGCCGATTCCGGACTCACGATGGATATAATCCGGTTCGCCGATACGATGTTACCGAATCCAATGTTAATGAGTTTGATTGCCATAATCAGGTTCTTCCCCCTATACATGCGACTCTTTTGCCGAAATGTGGCCGATCATTCGATATTCGCAGCTTGCTCACGAATCTTCTCCAGCTCCGCCTTCATCTCGACAACACGATTCACCAGAGCCAAATGGTTGGCTTTTGATCCAATCGTATTGACTTCCCGATTCATCTCTTGAATTAGAAAGTCCAACTTACGACCTACGGGCTCATCACTCTTCAGCAGTTCCTTGCTCTGTCCAAAGTGACTCTGTAGACGCGTAAGCTCCTCTTCTATGTTAGAACGATCGGCAAACATTGCAATTTCCATACCCAATTTATGCTCATCAAAAGGGAAAGAGCCTTCTTCCTGCATTTCCGTAAGCCTCTGTCTTAGCTTGTTGCGGTAATCACTTACCACAGTCGGTGCAAGATCAAGCATCTCGGTATGCAGTGACTCCAGACGGGTAATCCTCCGTTCCAGATCACTGGCCAGATGAAGACCCTCGCGAGCGCGCATCTGTTCAAGGCTGGACAGAGCCTCTTTCAATCCTTCCTGCAAAACTCGCTCCCATTCGTCCTTCTGCTCTTCGGGAATGGAACTTGTCCCATCCGAATGAACCATGACGTCCGGCAGCCCAAGCATATCCACAATACTTGGTTTGCCCTGCATTCCATATTGGGTCTCCAGTTGCTCTGCAGCCTGCAGATAGGCCCTGACCGTCTGTTCATTCAGAACAGCGGGAAGAGCCTGGTCTTCCTCTTTTTCTTTCATTACATAAACATCAATCCGCCCACGTTTCAAACGACTCTGTACGATCTTCCTCAAACCGTCTTCATAATACGTCCACTCTCTTGGCAGACGCATCATCACTTCGCAGTAACGATGATTAACAGATTTGATCTCTAATTGTACCTTATAGCCGCCAAAATGAAAGGCGGATTGACCGTATCCGGTCATACTGAATGACATCGGCATCACATCCGTTTTACTATTGTAATTGATTATTAGGGTTGAAACAAGTAGGACATTGATGCTCCGACTTCTCCCATACGTATTGAGTCAGTTCGGCCGTCATGCCGTAGAACATAAACGGTGTCATAAGATAGATGCCTTTGAAATGCGCTGTTGCTACGTCCAGCAATTCCTTGGCAATTTTTACCCCCATCGCACGGCCTTCTTCGCCTTCCAGACCTGCCATACGGGAACGCACTTCATCCGAGAGCTGAATTCCGGGAACCTCGTTGTGCAGATACTCTGCATTCCGTCCACTCGCCAGCGGCATTACACCTACGAAAATGGGCACATCCAGATGTTTGGTCGCTTCGTGCATTGCTACAATCAACTCAGGATCATAGATCGGTTGTGTCATGATGTAATCAGCGCCAGAGGCAATTTTCTTCTCCAGACGTTGTACAGCTTTCTCCAAATATTTCACATTAGGATTAAATGCCGCTCCAATTACAAAACCAGCTCTTTGCTTCAGCGGTTTACCTGAGAAAGCCACTCCATCATTCAACTGTTTGATCATGCGTATGATTTCAAAAGAAGTCAGATCGTATACCGAGCTTGAACCCGGCAAATCACCAAATCTTGCAGGATCTCCTGTTACAGCCAGTACATGATTAATGCCCAGAGCATCAAAACCCATCATGTGTGACTGTGTTCCAATCAGATTCCGGTCACGGCAGGCAATATGCACAAGTGGACGAAGGCCCGTGCGATCCTGAACGAGGTGACCCAGCGCCATGTTGCTCATCCGTGTTACCGCGAGTGAGTTATCGGCCAGTGTCAGGGCATCGGCTCCTGCTGCTTTCAGTGTCTCGGCACCCTTCATGAACTTGGCAATGTCCAAGTCACGTGGCGGGTCAAGTTCAACAATGACCGTGTGACGCTGCTTGACCAGATCAACGATTGTAGGCTGTCCTCCACGTCCGGAACGCTCATCCACATTTTCATGCAACACGATACGTGGTTTGGATTCTGACGGATCAGGCTCCAGAATGGGCGAAGGCACATAGTCAGCAAGCGCCTCTTTCATAGCGGTAATATGATCAGGTGTCGTACCACAGCAACCACCGATAATACGAGCACCCAGTTCAGCAAATTGCACTGCCGTCTGACCAAAGTACTCCGGAGTCGCACCATAACGGAACTGACCATCCACATAATCTGCGGCACCCGCGTTCGGGTAGACGGACATTGGAATACCAATACGTCCGGAGACGGTTTCCATGGCACGCATAATCCCGTTTGGACCTGAGCGACAGTTAAAACCAATGACGTCCGCACCCTGCTCCCGCATAATACGGAAGGCTTCAGGCATTGTATATCCGTCCAGTGTGTGTCCTACATCCTCTACCGCGAACTGTCCAATCACGGGCAGATCACTTAGCTTGCGCGCTTGCAAAAGGGCAATATCCATTTCCTCGATATCATAGAAGGTCTCAAGCAAAATGCCATCCACGCCTTCATCAAGCAGTGCAGAGATCTGTTGTTGATAAAAACGTTTCAGTTCACTCGTTGATACATTCGTCCGCTTGCCACCTCGAATGGAACCAACCGCACCAAGCACATAACCGGTATCTCCAGCTACCTCTTTGGCAATGCGTACGCCGGCACGGTTCACGTCCTCCACCTTGGACTCCAGACCGAACTTGGACAACTTGTCGTAATTGGCAGAATACGTATTGGTTTCAAATATTTCTGTACCTGCATCCCGATAACGGCGATGTACATCCGCCACCACTTCAGGTGAAATCAAGTTTAATTCTTCATATGAAATCCCTACCGGGAACCCCATTTGGTACAGAAATGTTCCCATGGCCCCATCTCCAACGAGAACCCGTTCCTGCATAACTTTGCGCAAATCCGCCTTCATCCCATTTCCCCCCGCCTAGCTGTGATCATTTACATACTAATGTAACACAAAAAACGCTAAAAAACGAAGAAAAACACAGGTTTTTGATGAGTATCCAGCTCATATGGACTTTCTTGCCATACAGCCCCCAATATGTCTCTGTACAGGAGACACGACCTGTCCTTTTTGACAAAAAAAGAGGCCCGCAGGCCTCTTGTGTTACACCGTTCACTTGATTTATGAAGTGATTCCCTTAAAAACAACTTCAGCAGGTCCAGTCATGTACACATGATTGTCAGCTTCATTCCACTCTATGTGGAGATCTCCACCCTTGAGGCTGATGACAGCTGTACGATCTGTATGTCCATTCAGGACAGAGGATACAAGTGTCGCACAAGCTCCGGTTCCACAAGCAAGCGTTGGACCAGCTCCGCGTTCCCATACACGCATGTCCACATATCCACGGTCACGAACTGTGGCGAATTCAACATTGATTTTTTTCGGGAACATGGGATGTACTTCAAGAAGCGGGCCCCAAGTCGTGAGATCAAAATTAACAGCATCATCAACATAGATAACCGCATGCGGGTTACCCATGGATACGGCAGTGAATTTGAACGCATGTCCATTCGCTTCAATGTAGTGATCAACCACTGGATTGGCATCCACCGTTGTAGGCACTTGAAGACCGTTCAGAATCGGCTCACCCATATCGACACGAACCGTTTCCACTTTACCATCACGAATGTTGAGACTCACAGGTTGTACCCCTGCACCAATCGTTTCAATGGTGATCTGCTCCTGGTTCACGTGACCATGATCGTATACATATTTGGATACACAGCGAATGGCATTACCGCACTGTTCTGCTTCCGAACCGTCCGAATTCATGATACGCATCTGAAAGTCCGCCTTCTCTGAAGGCAGTATATAAACCAGGCCGTCCGCTCCGATGCCAAAGAAACGGTTGCACCATTTCACAGCCAATTCTGCTGCATCTGCCGGAAGCTCCTTTTCACCAAATACAACGATAAAATCGTTACCAAGTCCGTGCATTTTCGTAAATTCCATAATCTTGCCCACTCCTTTTGGCAGTCTGCTGCCAAAGCTATATTCTTGCTCTTCTACAGGATTACCATAGAAATTCATATTCAACATTTACACAAAAAAGCTATCCTGCAAAATGCCAAAGCTTCCGCTTCGAATCATTTTGAGGATAGCATACCGAAATGGGTAAGGAAAAGGTATTGATTTTATGCCGAAAACTTTGTACTTTTCGGTACGAAGCGGCCAGAACCACCCATACGGCGGCGGTTACGACGACCACCCCAGACGCTGCCTGCGCCCATAAGGAACGTTGGAATGCCTGCAGCAACGATACAGAGCGCCCATTCACGCAAACCAAGCGGTACGGTTTTGAAGATCGGCTGCAACGGTTCAACGTACATCACAACCAGCATCAGTACAACCGATGAAATCACGGCAAGAACCAGATATTTGTTCTGTAGTGGATTCCGATGGAAGATCGACCTCGAACTACGGCAGTCAAAGACATGAATAAGCTGCGCCAATACGAGTGTAGCAAAAGCCACAGACTGTGCCTTGATCAGTTGACCCGGATTATCCGGTGCAGCCTGAAGGGTGAGCCAGAACGCTCCGAGTGTGCATAATCCAATTAATACACCCCGGCTGACGATTTTCCAACCGAGTCTGCGGGCAAAAATGTTTTCCTTGGCTCCACGGGGTTTGTGTTCCATCAAATCTTTTTCCGGCTGATCTACCCCGAGCGCCATTGCAGGCAAACCATCCGTCACCAGGTTAACCCACAGAATCTGAATAGGTACAAGCGGCAGTGGCAGGCCCATCATCATTGCAAAGAACATCGTCAAAATCTCACCCACGTTTGATGCCAGCAAATAACGGATAAACTTTCGAATGTTCTCATAAATATTACGACCTTCTTCAATGGCAGCCACAATGGTTGAGAAGTTATCATCACTCAGAATGAGCGCCGAAGCCTCCTTCGTCACATCTGTGCCTGTAATGCCCATCGCGATCCCAATGTCAGCTGCTTTAATCGCCGGAGCGTCGTTCACTCCATCCCCCGTCATCGCAACGACATGCCCTTTGCGCTGTAACGATTTTACGATGCGAAGCTTGTGTTCAGGAGACACTCTTGAGAATACGTATATGCCCTCTACCTGTTTATCCAGTTGCTCGTCTGTCATGCCTGCCAGTTGTTGACCACTTAGCGAGGCACCTCCACGTGGAAGAATCCCGAGTTGATGAGCAATGGCTTCTGCCGTTGTTCCATGATCACCTGTGATCATGACGGTACGAATGCCTGCTTTGCGGCATGTGGCAATCGCATCTCGCACTTCACGACGCGGTGGATCTATCATACCTGCAAGCCCTACGAAGACAAGTTGACTTTCGGCGGCGTGTTCGTCAGCCACTTTTTCTTCCGGCCGCACTTCACGATAGGCCATTCCGAGGACACGCAGTGCTGCTCCAGCCATGCTCTCGTTAGCTGCCATCACTTTCTGCCGCAGCGTTCCAGTGAAAGGTACAACCTTGCCTTCCCACAAAATATAACTGCAGTGTCCGATTAACACATCCGGTGCACCTTTGGTGTAGATCATTCGGCCACCCTGATGATGAACCAGGACCGACATGCGTTTACGCTCCGAATCAAACGGGAATTCCTGCTGGCGGGCATACAACTCTTTGAGTCCGGCAGGAGTAAGCCCCATTTTGGAGGCCAGTGTGACGAGTGCCCCTTCCGTCGGATCGCCCTTCAGCTCCCAGAATACATTATCTCGTTGAACGGTTTCTTCTTGGGGGTCACCTTTTTTCGTGTTTTTCTTTCCGTCCTTTTTGTTATCCTTGCCCTTTTTCTTGTTCCCCACCTCGCTTGCAGCACTTTCCACAATACTCGCATTGTTGCAAAGCGCGCTGATCTGGAGCATTCTGCGTAGGGATTGATCACTCTTCAATTCCACCGTTCGACCGTTCTCCAGCATCTGCCCTTCAGGTGCATAACCATCTCCGGTAACCTTGATGCTGCGTCCCTCCAGCCACACATCCGTTACCGTCATCTTGTTTTGAGTGAGCGTGCCTGTCTTATCCGAACAGATTACGGATGCACAGCCAAGGGTTTCGACTGAAGGCAGTTTGCGTACAATGGCTTTACGTTTGATCATACGCTGCACGCCTAGTGCGAGTGCAATGGTTACAATGGCCGGCAGACCCTCCGGTATGGCAGCCACCGCGAGGCTGACCCCTGCCAGAAACATGCCAACGGCTGGTTGTCCGTGCAATATCCCGGCGACGACAACCATAATGGTTAATCCCAATGCGACAAAAATCAGAATTTTGCCCAGTTGTTCCAGCCTGTGCTGTAACGGTGTTTCCTGCTCCTCCGTATTCTGGATCAGATCGGCGATTTTGCCCATTTCCGTCTCCATCCCCGTACGGATAACCACACCTTTGGCGGTACCACGAGTGACCATGGTACCCATAAAACCAATATTCTTCTGATCACCAAGCGGGACGTCCTCATCGGCAATCGGAAGGCAATGTTTGCTTACGGGAACCGATTCCCCGGTAAGGGCTGACTCCTCCACATCCAGACTGTTCGTTTGCAGCCAGCGCACATCAGCGGGTATGCGGTCCCCACTCTCCACCATGACAATATCCCCGGGGACAAGTTGTTTGGCGGCAAGGTGTACTTCCTGGCCTGAACGAAGCACTTTGGCAAGAGGTGCAGACAACTGTTTCAATGCACGAAGAGATCGTTCAGCCCGGAATTCCTGTACAAACCCCAGAATCGCATTCAGTACGATAATAGCTACAATCGTTACCGCATCCAGGTACTCACCCAGCAATCCGGATACCAACGTTGCTCCCATCAACACCAGCACCATAAAATCCTTGAACTGATTCAAGAGCAATGTAATTGGAGAAATGCGTTTCCCCTCGCTCAGCTCATTCGAACCGACCACTTTCCTCTTCTCTGCTACAGCTTCATCCGTCAATCCTTCCTGCGGGCTGACGCCAAGAGTGTTACGAAGCTCTTCATCACTAAGTTGATGCCACTTGGTATGTTCCATGCTTCAAGTTTCCCTCCCAGTCTGTATTTCATCTGCTAAATAAGCTCACATGACTCACCGGCGTGCTGGTCGACAGGCTGTACACTATGCCGGACAAACTACCTGCTCTATATGTATTCGGACAGGTCTGTGATTAGCACCCGGAAGGTGAATCCTTTCCCTGATGGACAGAATAGGCTAAAATAAAAGTCTGCGATGTTCTGCGCAGTACCAATTCCAGCGTTCAACAGGAAAGCAACGAAGAATCTGCAGCCAGTCCTTGTTTTTTTTACATACCTGGTTGCACGTTTAAGTTATATAGATGAAGCATTTGCCATGATAAATGCAGATGCTCGATAGAGAGAGGAAGTGGAAAAAATGGCATTGGACGGCATCGTAACACGGGCCATTGTTCATGAACTGCAAGGCTGCATTGGTGGACGTATCAGCAAAATCCATCAGCCGAATGGCCATGACGTAGTTCTCACACTGCGTGCTCAGCGCGGAAATAGTAAATTGCTTGTTTCGGCAAGCCCAACCTATCCCCGTGTGCATTTTACGGAAAAGACATTCCTTAACCCTACGGAAGCACCCATGTTCTGCATGCTGCTCCGCAAGCACTGTGAAGGTGCAATCATTGAGGAGATCCGTCAGATTGGCATGGAGCGTATTATCCACATCAATGTGCGCCAGCGCGACGAACTGGGGGATGTTTCGGTTAAACGGATCATCATTGAATTGATGGGGCGTCACAGTAATATTATTTTGCTTGATCCTGTAACAGGAACAATTCTGGATGGTATTCATCATGTAACTCCGTCCATCAGCAGCTACCGGGTAATTATGCCCGGATTCTCGTATACTGCCCCACCCGAACAACATAAAAGTAATCCGCTCGAAGTGAGCCTTGCAGCATTCGAGGACAGCTATCATGCCGCTGAAGAAGAGGCATCACGCTGGCTTGTGAACTCCTTTAGCGGTCTTAGTCCGCTGATCGCGGGAGAGATTGCAGCCCGTGGGATTGCTGCTGAAGGCACAGCGAGCACTCAGGCTGTGGCGGAGGGTGAGAGCCGAGTAGAGGCTGGTGCACTCTGGAACGCTTTTGAAGCCGTGATGGGACCTGTCAGAGATCATATCTACACGCCTGTAACCGGATTGAACGCCAAAGGCAAAATGATTTTTTCGGCCGTTCATCTTCAGAGCATTCAGGACTTGGAGAAAACCTATGACACGATGAGCAAGTGCATGGAAGATTACTACGGAGACAAGGCTGAACGGGACACGGTAAAACAAAGAGTAAGTGATCTGCTCCGTTTTCTGCAGAATGAGCGAAGCAAAAACATCAAAAAGCTGGACAACCTGAACAAGGATCTGCTGGAAGCGGACGATGCTGACAAGTTCAGACTATGGGGTGAGTTGCTGTTTGCCTCCCTGCATCAGGTCCACAAAGGGGATAAGAGCGTGGAGCTTGTGAACTTCTACGATGAAGACCAAGCCAACATAACCATTCAGCTTGATCCGCTGCTTACGCCGTCTGACAACGCACAACGCTATTTTAAGCGGTATAACAAATACAAGAACAGTCTGGCTGTCATTCATGAACAGCTTGGCAAAACCAAAGACGAGATTGACTATCTCGATAACCTGTTACAGCAGCTATCCATTGCATCCATGAACGATATTGAGGAAATACGGGATGAGCTTGTGCAGCAAGGATATCTGCGTGACCGTAACAAAAAGGGTAAAAAGAAGAAGAAAAGCGACCGTCCGACCGTACACCAGTTTACCTCCTCGGAGGGAATTGATATTCTTGTGGGTAAAAACAACCTGCAGAATGAGTACGTGACCAACCGTCTCGCTTCTTCCAACGACACCTGGCTGCATACCAAAGACATTCCAGGCTCACATGTCGTTATTCGCAGTACGGACTTTGGTGAAGCTACATTGGAAGAAGCAGCACAGCTTGCTGCCTATTTCAGCCAGGCCAAGGAGTCCAGCAGTGTGCCTGTGGATTACACGTTTATCCGTCATGTGCGCAAACCAAGTGGTGCGAAGCCTGGTTTTGTGATCTATGATCATCAGAAGACCTTGTTTGTCACGCCAAATGATGAATTGATCAAAAGTCTGCCATCCACGATTAAAAATGGATAAGGCTATATAAGTTGAACTAAAGATTATTTACACTGACACTACGATGACAGGACAACCTTCCAATCGCTGTTATCCCCAGATTTTTCTGATCCTCTTTTCCAAGGGTAAATCCGGGGATAAAAGCGAAGCTTATGCTTCCGAAGTAGCTTTCTTGCAGAAAGCTTTTAGCTCCGCTTTTTCAGGTTTTTTCTGTCCTCTCCGTTATCGTATAAATGATTATTTTAACTTATATAGATGTAACAGTAACAATAGAAAAATCCCCTGACCATTAACGGTTCAGGGGATTTTTGTTATTACATTACTTGTTTCAATAATATGTGAAGCTAAGCTTATTTATCATTTTATTGAATATTAATTCATTTATACGTATAATAATTCAATTGTAATGAATAAAACTACTGATAAGGAAGTGTACCGTGACCATACATATCAGAGAAACTCAACCTGATGATCTGAAACCCCTGATGGCATTAATGCATGACTATGTGGTGGGATTCTACAACAACCCCTGGCCTGGTGATCAATCCATCCAGCTTCTGATCAACAACCTGCTTAATCAGCAGATCGGTGCTCAATTCGTGGCAGAAGAGGACGGGAAGCTTATCGGATTTTCTACCCTGTTCTTTACATACAGCACGATGAAAGCAGAGCGTGTCGCCATCATGAATGACCTATTTGTTACGGAAACATTCAGAGAAGGCGAAGCAGAAGCCAAATTATTTGCACACTGTCAGCAATATACGCGTGACCATGGATGTGCATATATGTCTTGGATCACAGCAGTGACCAATGAGCGGGCACAGCAATTATTCGAACGTCTCGGGGCTACACGTGGCGCTTGGGTAAACTATTCCATTACATAGACTATTTTCAGAACAAAAAAAAGGGACATGCAAACATGAACGTTCAGCCCTATCATGCTTGCATGTCTCTTACTCCTTCGATCTTAAAATGTATCCAGTAATACAGAATTTATTATAGTCAGATAGAGCGTTGCAACGTCTCGCTTACTCTCCCCTTTGCTGTGAAGCAGCTGCCTTCAGCCTTTCCAACACATCAACCGTTACGGTCTTGCTACCAAGATCCCCGTGGAAAACAACACCTTGCCGTTTACCATGATAATCAGATCCACCTGTTTCAATGAGGTCGTATTCCTTGGCCAGCTTACCATACCTGCGTTCCTCTTCCGGGCCATGGTCCGAATGAAACACCTCAATGCCATCTGGACGAGAGTCTTCGATGATACGTCGCACCAATTCATCATCGTTATAGAGACCCGGATGGGCAATCACAGCGGCTCCACCTGCGGCTCTGATCCACTCACACGCATCCTCTGGTGCAACGCGGGGTACAGATATAAAGCCCGGCTTGCCTTCAGCAAGATACTGATCAAATGCATCCCGCATGTCAACAGCGTAGCCTTTTTTCACCAGCACATCGGCCATATGAGGTCTGCCAATACTCTCATCCGGCTCTAACGGTCGTCCAAGCTCATCCAGTACCTCCTGCCAGCTTATATCAAGCCCGAGTTCTTGCAGCTTGGCGATAATCAGATGATTCCGCTCATCTCGCGCTTCTCGTAATCCGCCCAACCGTTGCAGGAATATCTCATCCTCCGTATTAACGTAATAGCCCAGTACATGAATATCTTTGCCGCCAGCCCGGGTGCTGATCTCCACTCCGGCAACAACATCAATATCGTACTCTTTTCCCGCTTGCTGTGCTTCCGCTACACCAGCTACTGTATCATGGTCCGTCAGGGCAACCGCAGATAGCCCTTTTTGTTTGGCAAGCTTCACATTATCAGCAGGTGGCTGCATTCCATCGGAAGCCTGACTATGCGTATGAAGATCACAGCGTCCTTGGCGCTGATCCATGATCAACAGCTCCTTTGTGTAAATTGATTATGATTTAATCTTATCTACCATTGATGTTGCCAACTATTATGCCTTCCCCGTTTTATGTACCGACTTAGGCTGCTCCTGCTGACGCAGATAATTCAGGAAAGCGACTGCTGACAGGGGCAACAAGGACGATTTTAGATGGATGGCATAGAACTGCCTTTTGAATTCGAGTCCGCGGATATCCACAATATGAACGAGTCCCAGAGCCAATTCATGCTGCACCGAAGAAGGAGATAACATCGTAATACCTACCCCTGCCTCCACGGCCGATTTTACCGCTCCTGTACTGCCAAGTTCCATCACTACATTCATATCTTGTGGATCAATCTTTTTCTTTTGCAATTGGTCTTCCATCACCTGACGAGTACCCGAGCCCTTCTCACGCAGCACAAAAGGATAATTCATTACATCCTCAATATTCACTTTGCTACGCTTAGCCAAATCATGTCCGGCAGGTACAATCAGTTTCAGCTCGTCCTGCATGACAGGCTCCACAATCATGTCCGGGTGGTGCACTGGCGCTTCAATCAGACCAAAATTAAGCTGGTGCTTTAATATATCATCCATAATTTGCGTTGTATTCATCACTTTCATGACAATTGAAATATCCGGATATTGAAGTGCAAATGGTCCGAGCATGCGTGGAAGCACATATTCCCCGATCGTTAAGCTGGCTCCCAGCTGGAGTCTGCCCTGTAACATCTGAGTAAACGCCGACATCGCTTCGTCCGTCTGTCTGACCAACTCTACACTCCGTTTCGCATGAGGTAATAAAGTTCGGCCAGCCTCGGATAATTCTATTTTTTTGGTGGAACGATGCAATAACTTGGTGCCAAAATAGTCCTCCAATGATTGAATCTGCATCGTTACTGCCGGTTGAGTCATATGTAATGCTTGTGCAGCCGCCGAGAAACTCCCCTTCTCTGCTACCGTATAAAAAATATGCAATTGGTGAAAATTCATATCTTCGCCCCTCTTCGATTACACTCTCTACATTGTAGCCGATTTCCCGCTTGGCAACAAAAAAAGCATGCAGCTTGTCTGCATGCGATAATCCTTGAATCTATGATTTCAACATATTGAATCTACTCAGGCTTACTTATGCTTGCGGCTATTTTTGACCAGCGTCATTCTTCTTGAATGTCTTAACCATGAATAATATGACTTCAGGTCCCTTAATTCAATGGTCTCCGACATACGTCCCAGAAACGTAACTACAATCATTTTGTGCAGCGGGTTGCCCGCAATATCATATTCTCCTTCAAGTTCGGAAAATTCGGCGACCACCACCAGATCCTCATCAATCAGGTAGACGTCCTGTTCATTACGGTAGTATGGTGTTATACGGTCCTGCTTCAGACACTCCCATAACCACGCCGCAATATGGTCATCATCACTACGTGCAGGCTCAATACGGTCTGCATACCGCATCTTGGCATGATGGGTAATGACGATGTCGGCCACTTTCTTGTCTCCAAGAGCCACGAAAAACGGCTCGTAGGTGCTCCAACGTTGCATCACCTTATCACGCATGGGAATCACTCTCCACCAGATAGGACTTTCTATCTATTTATTACCAAATATATTACAACATTAGTCCCGCAACCTCAAGGCGTAAGTTTAACTTTTTTTCACAATAGCCAATTTGTGTATAATTCAAGAAAAGAGCGACCCCAAAGGGTCCCTCCAGTTTCTCTTCTATATTCCGTAAAAGCTCGTTTTGTCCATCGTTTTGCTGGCATACTCGGTTTTGATCTCATTACGATACGAGCGTTCGATCTTGCGCACATAGGAAAGTCGCTTCACATTTTTCATCGTATCATCTGCCCGTTCTGCATTAACATACATGACTACATAATGCATACGGCGGGAGATATAATGCACGGTGCCATATTTTTCGAGATTACGGGCAGCTTTCAAATCACTGACCCAAATAATGAATCCTGTCCTTTCCGCAAACATCATCGTTCCCCGCCCTTCTATAATGATTACTTAACTGCAACCACACTTGCCGCCACTACCGCAGCCGCCCTTCGGATTCGGATCATTGCTCGGTACCTTAATGGTCGTTGACACTGCAAATGCAATGGTCTCTGACATCTGGAATAACATATCATCCAGGGACTTCTCTGCCTGTTTGAAGCGGATTACCGCCTCGAAATTTTCCAACTCCTGTTCCAGAGCCTTCACCTGGTCTTTTGCTGCATGATAATCCGGGTGAAAATGACCGAAACGCTGTGTTTCTTCAAACAATTCCTTCTTGGCATTCAGCTTCCGAATCCCCATCTGAATCTCAGGGGTAGTCTCGACTTGCTGCTTCCAATATAAATAATCCGATACTTCGGCAGATTGGTTAATCATGTCGCCCAGTTCATATGCGCCCGTTAACACTTGGGCCATATCGACCGTGTTCATTTCCGCTACGCTCATGAAATATTCATCCTATCTATATATAAAGTTCTACTTAACGTAGACTACCTCATCATAGCATATCCATGAATAGTTAAGAAGAGTTTTTCCTGCAATTAGAAATAGGAGGAACTCGAAAATTCGCCTTTCAACCTGATATTCACGTGAAATAGTCAGGTTATGACATCATCTGGCAGGATAAGACGCATTGTATTCCACTCTGACGGGGAGAATGTACGCCATTCCGTCTCTGATGTATTTTCACTTGAATCCAACATGCACCAACCGCTTAAAGTCCATTGTTCATGACCCTCTACCTGATGTGGAATGAGGTATTGCGTACGATTTTCCTGTTGTATCCCCAGCTTGGTCTGCCACTCAATGGCTTTGGCAGCAATCTGTCGGGCGGTTGAACTATGATATCGACGCCACTCCTTGTACCAGGTTTCCGGTATCTCCTCAAATCCCAACAGAGAGAACTTTTTCTCAATGACAGAATGGTCACGCTCCAACCCATGCAGAGAAGCAGGGACATCAACCAGACCTTGATTATCGGGTGTGTAGAAAGAAGAATATACACCGCTCAACATATCTTTTTCTAATAACTTCGGATCATCTGCGGAGCCTGTACTTGCCTCCATTACCTTCATACTCCGATTTACAGTCAACGGTGCAGCATCCGTCTCCTTGCCCCAATCTGCTAACGCAATACGTACATTCTCTGGTATGCCTGTCAGCGCATATTGATCCAGAAGCTCTATCACTTCATGTAATGCATACCCTCTGGCTAAGGCCGAAATGAATCGTTCTCTTGTCAAACGGTAGATGGACATTCGATCACGCGTCACCCGTTCTGCGCATTGCTCCAGCATCCAGATCACATCAGGCCCTGCGTCCGGTGGCACCAACATTTCAAAATCAGGCTGGATATAGAATCCACACGGCTCCGTCTCACTTACCATCTCATGTTCCCGATTTAACAGGCTCTGTGGTTCGATCAACCAGCGGAATGCCAGCTCTCCGGACTGATCTTCTCCTACTTCACCATAACCCCAGCCAGCCAGTGCGTAGAGCCAGCCCCTGACCCGTGGTATCAATTCCGAATTCTCTGTATGGCACCATATATTCTTTTCGGGAGCAAACACTGCCAATTGATAACGGAAATGCTGCAACACGGGTTCAGCTTCTCCGTATCTTTCCATACACGCTTGATATATTTCCCGATGCATATGTCTCCACGAGAGCTTCAACCATTTTTGTAATCGATGATCTACAATCTGAATTCGGCCATCTGACTTCTGAACCAGATTCAAACTGAGCAGTAGATCGAGAAGGATAGCTACGTGGATCGGATACAAATCCGAATGTTCATATTGGATGCCCAAACCATCAAAATCTGTAGCGGATAGTACTGTTATTGCACTTAATTTTTGAACCATTCTCTTATGTATCGTACCTTTACCTGTCAAAGGAAGTCCTTCTCTTCCGATCCAAGCGATCAGATGAATCAACTCTGCAGCGAGATCCGGCTTTCCTTCCTGTAGTACATGAGCATGCTGTGCCATCTTTTCAACGGTTATACCCACTCTTTGTGCGTAAGCAATCGTCAATGTCTCCATCAGCGAAGCAGGTATATAGAATAATCGCTCCCCCCAACTCTTATATACAGATTCAATCCATCTTTGCTGCCTAAGGTTGGCGAATGAAGATTTGGCTTCTGCCACACTTAGTCCTTCGATGGCCCACTGTTCTCGCGGCAGGAGGGAGGAAAAAGGCTGACCGGCATGTTTGTGAAAAATTGCACCAAGCACTTTTTGTTCCACCAAAGTAAGCTTTGACCATGAATCAAGGTTCAGTACCACAGGCTCATCTATTGGTTCAAATAAAGACATATCCAATCCCTCCTGTTTGCGCGAGTATAAATGGACTATTCGTTCTCATGAACGATGGCATATTCATATCCCTGCTCCACCAAGAACATCTGACGGTTTAATGCAAACTCCTGTTCCTTACTATCCTCTGATACCAGCGCATAGAAATAGGCTTTGTTTTCTCCAGCTTTTGGTCTCAGAATTCTCCCCAACCGCTGTGCCTCTTCCTGCCTTGACCCGAAACTCCCGGATATCTCAAGCGCAACAGCAGCATCGGGCAGATCCACAGCAAAATTGGCAACCTTGGATACAACAATCGTTTTAATCTCTCCACATCGAAAAGCGGAAAACCATTTGATTCGTTCCTGCTGTGACATGGTTCCCGAGATCAGAGGTGCTTCAATTTCCCGGGCAATCAACTCCAGTTGGTCCAGATATTGTCCTATTACTAGTGCAGGTAAATCCCGATGACGTTCCAGCAAACGCTTCACCACACGTACCTTTGCCGGATTCTCGGCAGCCAATCGAAATTGGTGCTTAACCTCGGCTTGCAGATAATTCGATCTTAGTTCCGGGGAGAATGGGATACGTATCTCTTGGCATTGTACATCAGCAATCCACCCTTGCTGCTCCAGTTGTTTCCACGGCATATCATAGAGCTTCGGACCAATCAGCGAGAAAACATCCTGTTCACAGCCATCCTCTCGAACCAATGTAGCCGTTAATCCCAGTCTTCGCGTAGCTTGAATATCCGCAGTTGCACGAAACACCGGTGCTGGCAGCAAATGTACTTCATCATATATGATCAGCCCCCATTGCCGCTCACTGAGCAGTTTAATGTGGTTAAAATCAGCATCCTTTGATTTCCGATGTGTAAGAATCTGATATGTAGCTACAGTCACAGGTTTTACCTGCTTTTTCTGACCTGAATACTCACCAATCTGTTCACTGGTAATCGTGGTTTTGTCTTGAATTTCCTGAATCCACTGTCGCACAGACGTTGTATTGGACGTCAAAATAAGGCATTCACATTGAAGCCGCTCCAGCACGGCCATGCCAATGACCGTTTTGCCTGCCCCGCAAGGAAGTACGAGTAGACCGCTACCTCCCATGCCCTCACTGCCTTCAAATGCATCTACGGCCTCTCTCTGGTAAGAACGCAGCGCAAATCGCTCAGAGTGATCCCCTGGGTCATTGGTTCGCCATTCAAATGAAAGCTCGGTTCCCTTCCGATACCCCACGTAATCAAGTACGGGGTAACCCAATCGTGTTAATTCCCTTTTTAATAACCCTCGCTGTTCTCCTGGGAGCAGAAGTTCATGAGCGTCCTTGCGTTCCATGCGAAAGGCAGCTATCGTTTTCAATCCACTTAATTCATCCAGCAACCGCTCATCCTCGCTGTAAAGGCGCATTCTGGTGTGATCTGCTTCGGAATGCAGCTTTAATTTGCCATACTGATCCATGATTCTCCGAACATCCTGTATGAGTGCAGCAGGCACGTTCCAGCGGGATACCAGCTCCAGACTTGCGATGACCTGATCTGCATTCCATCCCAGCGCAGCCGCATTCCAGAGCGATAACGGAGTGATTCGGTAGGTATGAAACGCTGCCGGTGTCTTAACCAGTTCTGAATACATCCCAAGCTGCTCTCTTGCTCTTTCGAATCCGGGGTGGCCAACTTCCAGCAAAACTGTAAAATCTCGCTGAACGATACAAGCATCCGTCCTTACCATACGTTCTGTTCCTTCCATTCGAGCCTTCCTCCTATCACAAAAAAGTCCAGTTCCGGCAGCTTCCGAAAATGAACCGCTACAATTTCGAGTTCAAAAAGTCTGATTTTCAGTACCCAAAAGTGGATTTTTTGAACAACCTCTAATAAAATCCACAAAAAAAACATCCTGCCCATACCTTGGTATGAACAGGATGCCCAACTGCATCTAAAGTCATTCGGCTGTGTAACCCTTGGCCATGGCGATAAATAATTTCACGGCCGTCTGCATCGCGTCTTCATCAAAATCAAACATCGGATGATGATGCGGATAGATCGCATTTTTATCCGGGTTGCCTGCTCCAACAAACATAAAGCACCCTGGGACCTTCTGCAGATAATACGCAAAATCTTCCGCTGGCATCAGCATGGGGGAAGATTGCACTCGTTCTGACCCAAATAATTCTGTAGCTTCTCTGAAGAAACGTGCTGTCTCCTGTTCATCATTCACCACAGGCGGATATCCCATAATATATTTCACTTGCGTCTCTGCCCCATAAGCCGCCCCTGTCTGGGCTACCATGGTAAGCACGCGCTCTTTCATCCCGTTTCGGGTCTCTTCATCAAACGTTCTTACCGTACCGCTCATTTTGCATTGCTCTGCAATTACATTCTGAGCCGAGCCCGCCTGCATTGTACCAATGGTCAGCACCGCGGGTTGCAATGGATCCACCGAACGACTGACAACGGTCTGAAGCTGCATCACAAGCGCAGAACCCGCGACAAGACTATCTATCGTGGATTGCGGCATCCCGCCATGTCCACCTTTACCTTTGATCTCAATGTAAAAATCGTCCGCCGCCGCCATCATCGGTCCTGCTTTACTGGCAACAACACCTACAGGCAGCGGGGTCCACAGATGAATTCCGTATATAACATCCACGCCTTCAAGCGCACCATCCGCAATGACCTGGACTGCACCGCCCGGAAGCAATTCTTCTGCTGGTTGGAACAAAAAGCGAATCTCGCCTCGAATCTCCTGCTTGTGACGGCTGAAATACAATGCCGTACCGAGCAAGATGGAGATATGACCATCATGTCCGCATGCATGCATCGCTCCTGCTTGTTGTGAAGCATACTCGATATTCTTCTCATCCTGAATTGGCAGAGCGTCCATATCGGCTCGCAGCATGACGACAGGACCCGGCTTGTCCCCACGGATTGTACCAATGACCCCGTGACCACCAACATGACGCCTCACTTCAACGCCAAAGCTCTCCAACATATCCGCTACAAAAGAGGATGTCTTCTCCTCATGAAAGGAAACCTCTGGATTGCGATGAAGGTGACGCCGCCATTCCACCATGTGGATCTGCAGATCTTCCCACCATATATTATTAGTCATGTCTCTCCACCCTTTCAATCTTGAACGGGACTTATATCAGGCCCGAACCTGCCTCTTCAAACCTATTGCTGTATATTGTAGCAGAATTGGAAGAAAACCGATACGAAACACCCTTGGAAAGCTTGCACGGGAAGGGGAAACATACTATCATGAACTAGAGAAATACTCGAGAAATTATACTCGGAAGCTTATGAGGAGGATCAAACGCTTATGATTTTTGAGAATACAGGCTTGGATGGCTTGAAGAGCGACTTGGCATACCTGGATGAGAGCGCCGAGAAAGTCGGATTTGTCCGGTGGCAATGGGAATATTACCGTGCTACATATGACTACAAAATTGAAGATGAACAAACCAAATCAGAATACTTTGTACGCATTAATACCCGCGCAGTGGAAGGCAAATTGGAAAAACCGGATACCGTTCTTGCTGTTGAAGCAGTGTACCTTGGCAAAGCCACCTTCCCTCACGGCCTGGATTATGACTCTTCCGTTCCGCAACCAGTCGTGAAGCTGGCAGCCCAAAAATTACAGCAGCTTAAAGAACTGCTGGAAGCATAGGCTGGGCCAAACGATGAAACAACAAACGGCCCAAACGAAAACGAAGAGAGGCACGCCGGATTTTCAACTGCTAATCCTCACTTTATTGTTGGTGGGCTTCGGACTGGTGATGGTATTCAGCTCCAGTTCCAGCATTGCAATCGCAAGCGAAAGATTTAACAATGATGCCCTTTACTTCACGAAAAAACAACTTATGTGGGCGATTATCGGTCTATTTGGCATGTTTTTTGCCATGAACATCCGTTTCAACAAGTACAAAAAGCTCTATGCTCCCTTTTTCCTGTTCACTACGGTACTGCTGGTGATTGTGTTGGTCACAGGTGCAGTATTGAACGGTGCACGAAGCTGGATTCGCATTTTCGGTTTCAGTCTTCAGCCTGCGGAATTCGCCAAAATTGCGATCATTCTCTATCTCTCTGCTCTCATAACCAAAAAAGGTGAGAAATTCAGGGTATTCAAGACAGGCTATTTTCCCGTCTTGTTCATCGTTGGATTCATCGCAGGACTGATCATGCTGCAACCAGACTTCGGTACCACCTTCATTCTGGTGTCCACCTGTGGTCTCTTGATCTATGCCGGGGGAGCCAGTATGAAACATATCCTGGGTTCGATTCTCTTGGTTGTACTCGGTGGAGCACTGGCGTTCGGAGCGAATTCACTGTTTTCTTCCATGTCTCCCTCCGACACAACAACCGCTACAACAGCAGTGACTGCGGAGCAGAACTACAAGATCGGACGTATTCAGGCTTTTCTTGATCCATTATCCGATATTAATGGCGGAAGTCTTAACCTATACCGTTCCCTTGTTGCCATTGGTGATGGCGGCTTGACAGGTTCCGGGATTGGACAAGGTACGATGAAGCTGCACTATTTGCCCAATGCGTATAATGACTTTATTTTCTCCGTAATTGGTGAAGAACTTGGGTTCATCGGAAGTACATTATTTTTGCTCGTTTACCTGTACTTCATCTGGCGAGGAATTATTGTCTCTCTTCGCTGTCCCGATCCATTCGGAACATTGGTCGGCATAGGCATCATGGGACTGATCGCGATTCAGGCATTTATCAACATCGGTGGTGTAACCCAGACCATTCCAGTGACGGGGGTTACGCTTCCATTTATCAGTTATGGGGGTACCTCACTCTTTGTGATGATGGTTGCCATGGGCATTCTGCTCAGTATCTCACGTACCAACAATCTGGACGTGATCAAGGAAGAGAAAACCAAGTCCGTGACTGTACAGACACAGACTCGTACCTCTCCTGCTCTTCGTTCACGGGAATCCATCCGTCGGATTCGATAAAAAACAACACAAAAAAGGCTGTGCACCCAATGGATGCGCAGCCTTTTTCTGTGTACTCGTTTTACAATTCTGTCTATCAAGATGAAGAACAGGTCAATGTATCTCTGTCCTCCATTGCGGATTGCGATTTCTACAGATCGTCGCCTTTGAAAGATACGCCTTCTACCTTAACATTGACTTCAACCACGCGTAATCCGGTCATGGTCTCTACCGCTTCTCTTACATTCTGCTGAAGCATACGGGAAACTTCATGAATCGGGGTTTCGTACAGGACGATGATGCGCAGGTCAATGGCTGCTTCCAGCTGGCCGACCTCAACGCTCACGCCTTTCTGTACGTTTTTACCGCTGAGTCGCTTCGCCCAGCCCTCTGACAATCCTCCAGACATTGCGGCAATTCCGGGCGTTTCCATTGCAGCCATTCCGGCAATTTTTGCAACCACGTCATCGGCAATCCGGATGTTTCCGCTCTCCAGTTGAAGTTGTTCTGCCATGCCACATCCTCCTTCACTTCGTTACTCGTATTTTAAATCCTTTCCACCCCAAAAAGCAAATTAAACTCAAAAAGATGCGTTTACAACCTACCACCATTTGGTTATATTGAAATATGAAAATAATCTCATAAGCGATTTACCATGCAATTCAAAACAAAATAATTTATAACCGAGGTGTTTGTTGTGAGAAACCGGATTTCATCCATTTTGCTGATTGCATTCTTTGCACTCAGTGCCATCGCCCACTACTTGAAATGGGATTCGATTCTACAGTTCGTGATATCAGCCATTTCGGTTATTTTTGTGGCCGGTTTTTTAGGCAAAGCCACCGAAAATGTTGCCCACTACGCCGGACAGCGGCTGGGTGGATTCTTGAATGCCACCTTCGGCAATGCCGCCGAATTGATCATCGCCATTTTCCTCGTCAAAGAGGGGCTGTTCGACATGGTCAAAGCAAGTCTGACAGGTTCCATCATTGGAAATCTGCTGTTAGTGCTCGGGTTAAGTATTTTTGCCGGAGGACTCAAGTTCAAAATTCAGAATTATAATGTCTCACTTGCAGGTCTGAATGGTTCCTTGATGATTGTTGCCATCATTGCCCTGTTTATACCGGCAGTCTTTCTCAATACACATTCCATTACACAGAAAGACACCAATACACTTAGCCTCATCGTGGCCGGATTGCTCATTCTCGCGTACATTGCGTGGTTGCTATTCTCCATGGTGACTCATAAGAACTACCTTGCAGACGTCACTGAGGATAGCGATGAAGAACTACCTCATGAGCATGCTCCGGCGTGGTCCAAGAAAAAATCTATTCTCTACCTGGTGCTCGCAACGGTCATGGTTGCCTTTGTCAGTGAATGGCTGGTGGGCACGCTCGAAGTCTTCACTTCGGAATTTGGACTTAGCGAACTGTTTGTCGGTGCATTCCTTGTGGCCATCATCGGTAATGCGGCCGAACACAGTGCAGCCATCATGCTTGCCATGAAAAATAAAATTGGAGCCGCCGTCGAAATTGCGGTCGGCAGCAGCTTGCAGATTGCGCTCTTTGTCGCTCCTGTACTGATTTTTGTCAGCTACTTCACAGGCAGAACCATGGATATCGTATTTACAACGATTGAACTGGTCGCCATCGGCGTATCCGTATTTATTGCAAAGTCCATTACCCAAGATGGTTCAACGAATTGGTACGAAGGTTTACTCCTGCTCGTGGTATATATCATACTCGGTGTATCCTTCTTCCTGGTGTAACCAGGCCCTCACGTAGCCATCATTAAAATAAACAAGCCACAAGAGGCAGCCCAAATATACATTTGGAGCTGTCTCTTTGCTTGTATACGCCTTCGATCTGGCTTGCATCCCATCCCGTTCAGACGCACAAAAAAAGCATGCATAAACGCCTGCATGCCTTCTATTCTGACCCGCGCATTTGCAGGCTATTGCTCATTCTTCTTGTTCAAGGCTTCATATAGAATTGCCAAATTCCGCTCAAGCGCGCTAACCAGCTGCTTACCTGCACCTTCTGGAAGGAGCCCTGCACGAACAGCAAAATCAACTTCCTTGGAGAACCCATACATCTGTGTATCCAATACTTCCTCATAGAGAGGGCAGTAGCGGGTAGCCAGATTCTCCATCTGTACTTCAATAAGCTTCTGTATTTTATCTGCATCTTCTTGAAGAAGACTGATCGCTTTCAAATTCAGCTGGTCCTGCAGATCAGATGAAGTCATGCATTTTTCCCCCCTATGTCCCAAAAATCGCGTAAAGACGTTCTACCTCTAATATTAGACGAAATGAAGAGCTAATACAAGAACCTGACCAAAATAAGCCCGCAAAGTTAAGCCTTCTGTTGAAGCTTAATCCACCTGTTCCAGTCACCTCCAGATGTGCATTCAGGGCATTCTATGCAAAAAAACACCCCTGCCTAAAAAGGCAAAGGTGCTTCTTGAGAGTTATTACTCAGATGCGATGCTTACATTCAGTCCATGCTTGGCAAATACTTCTGACATGGCTGCTTTTGCTTCAACTGCATCTGGACCATGAACATGCAGTTCATAGCTGTGCGTGCTGATCAGCGTTGTAAACAATCCGAGAATACTTTTCACATCGATATACTTGTTCTCCGAATGAAGCACGATTGAAGAAGTAAACTTGCCTGCTGTTTGAGCAATTTCCACTACAGCCGCATTATTACTCGACATAGGAATCCCTCCGTCTTTTTACTATTGGTATCATCTATTAATTACCACTACATGATACCGTGAATCCGCTTTCCTAGCAACAGCAAAATCCTGCTCCTACTTCAAACGGTCCGGATTCAGGCATTCCAGCTCAGGAATAACAAAGATACCGTCTTTACGAATCAGCACATCGTCAAAATAAATCTCCCCGCCGCCATAATCCGGACGCTGGATCAACACCAGATCCCAGTGGATGGACGAGCGATTGCCATTGTCTGTTTCTTCGTAAGCCTGACCTGGTGTAAAGTGCAAGCTGCCTGCGATTTTCTCATCGAAGAGAATATCTTTCATCGGATGCAGAATATGCGGGTTAAATCCAATCGCGAATTCACCGATATGACGAGCACCCTCATCCGAATTCAGGATTTCATTCAAACGCTCAGTATCGTTACTTGTCGCTTCAATGATTTTTCCATTCTCGAACGTGAACTTGATATTTTCAAATGTCACTCCGTTATACAGCGTTGGCGTATTATAACTAATCGTTCCGTTCACGGAATTACGCACAGGGGCACTGTACACTTCGCCATCCGGAATATTTTTTTGCCCAGAACATTTCTCTGCACCGATATCTTTAATGGAGAAGCTCAGATCTGTTTCCGGTCCGGTGATGCGAACTTTATCCGTACGCTTCATCAGGTTAGCGAGCGAGTCCTGCGCTTTGTCCATTTTGGCGTAATCCAGGTTACATACGTCGAAGTAGAAATCTTCAAACGCTTCTGTACTCGTATTGGCGAGTTGCGCCATACTTGCGTTAGGGTAACGAAGCACAACCCATTTCGTATGTTTGACACGTTGTTCACTATGTACCGGGTGGGAGTACAATGAATTGTACATTTTCATTTTTTCTTCCGGCACATCGGACAGATCATTCACATTTTCTCCCGCACGAATACCGATATAACAATCCATCTGCTTCATACGGTTCAGATCAATCTCTGCCCATGTTTTCATCATTTCTTCTGTCGCATTTTTCAGCATAGCACGCTGTACGGTTTTATCGGTCAACTGTACAAAGACGTTACCACCTTTTTTGCCTACCTCTTCAATAATGGCGTTAATCAGATCACGTTCCGATCCAATCATCTCAACCAATACATTTTCACCAGGCTGTACATCTACTGAATAGCCCACCAGGTTTGCTGCAAGCTTTTGAATTCTTGGGTCTTTCATCTTGGTAAAATCCTCCTGTCTTCTGCCACGCTTGAATTGAACAACGGTAAATTACGATACTATTGTAGCACGCGAACAGTCATCCCGTCAGCAGGCAGTCCCTCACTTCGTTTATTGATATGATTTGAAGTTTACATCGGTGACAAGGGCTTCTTTGTTACTTTTACGGTTGTTGTCCGTGTAACTCACCTGACTTTCAGAGGATAAGCGAAGAGGCAGACTGCTCTTCCGATCTACGGTGAGATGATATACCGTCTGCACGCTCGCTTGTTTCATCATCTGTTGCATCGTTATTTCACCCTGTTTCCAAACTTTGTCCAGATCCTTCTCAAGCTTCTCTTTACGCGCTCCTTTTACCGCAGCTGCCTTATGCATATATTCTGCCCGAATGGCGTTCATTTCGTCGTTCAGCTGAGCTACAGCCCATGTTTTGGCGTCTTCCGCTGCAAGTTCAATCCGTAATGTTCTGGTTCGACGACCGGCCCCATACTCGGATTGAATGGTTTTGTTCATCTTATCAATATTTTCCATTTGGGCAATTGGATTAAAGCGGGAAAGAGAACCACGCAGCGGCTCATGTTGCGCTGTCAATGCCGTCCATTGCCCTTGTTTCCGCTCGAAAGAGGCGCTAAACCCACTGGGCTGTCCATTATTTTTTACGGCAGTCGTTTGAATGCCTGTGCCCACAGCGGTCACTTCTCCAGGCAATCGGGTCTGAAGGGTCAGACGATCATGATTCTCCAGCTTGCCTTCGAATTTGAACTGATTCTCGAACAGCCCACTGTTCTCCCGTCGAAGTCCTGCCTCTCCTTCAAAACTCAACGTTTCTTTTCCCGCTATCCCCGATAAAGCCAGAGAAAAAACCTCTTCAGGTGTTCGATCTCGCTGGATTAATCCACAACCCGGAACACCAATAATCACGATGCTCACAAATAACCATAATGTACGTACCGAATGGCGGTTAAACATGTCTATCTTCACCCTTCCGTGAACTTTCTCCATAGATTGCCCCGCCCGTATACGCTTATACTTCCTTCTATACACAACCTGATTCTCCGATGCACAAAAAAAGAGAACGACTCCGCATTTGGAATTGTTCTCTCTTAACGTGTTACATCCTGTTCCTCTACAACGATTCTGTTCCGACCACCATTCTTGGCGCTGTACAAAGCCATATCAGCCCGATAAAACAAGGACTCTACACTGACCTTTTCATCCATCCAATTCCACTCTGCGATGCCACTGGATACCGTGACGAGCGGTCTGGTCTCTTCTGCGACTCTCTTTCGAATCACTTCCGCATAATCTAGCGCTTGCCTTACACTCACCTGTGGCATATAGATCGCCAGTTCTTCTCCACCCCATCTGGCGCAGACATCCTCTGAGCGAACAGAGCTGGTGACGATCTCACTCACTTGCTTCAATACTTGATCCCCCGTCTGGTGTCCGAATGTATCATTCACCTGTTTAAACTGATCAATATCCACCACAATGAGGGAGCCACAGAATTCATGAGCCTGTCGCTCGTGAATCACACTATCCAGATAATGCCTCACGTAAAGACCTGTCAACATATCCAGATTAGCCAAGCGCCGAACCTCGGCATGCAGCGTGGCATTTGACAGGGCAAGCCCGATATGAATGGATAACATTTGCAAGAGCCTATAGTTATCATATGAAAAGTAGTGCTCTCTACTGTGTCCCAGCAAAATGGCACCCTTCACTTCACCATTGACTCTGATCGGTGATGCAATCAGTGACATGGATCCCGTATCTTCCATGAAAAAGGAGGACACTTTATCATATTGCGCATAATTGACTATAATAAGCGGTTCCTCTGTTCGGTACACCAAGCCTGCGATGCCGTAGTCTACAGAAAAGGATTGGTGAAAAACATCTTTCACGTTAGATGACATGACTTCGAAGTCATTGGTACTGTCATTGAGTTGAAGAATGCAACACGTTTCAGCCTGGAATATTTCCTTTAACTCTTGCTCGGACAATTGATATATCTCTGAAAGATGCAGGCTCTTGTTCAACCGCTGTGTAAGATCATTAATTAAACGAAGTTCCTGAATTAACATATTGGATTGTTCATGCAACTTGGCGTTCTCAAAGGCCGTTCCTGCAGTGTCTACCATCATCGTAATCAATTGCAAGTCGGATTCTTCCATGATCTCTTCATTCATTTCGATATGGAATACGCCGTAAATGCCTTGTTTGCCTTTCAGCGGAATCCCTACATCTACAATGCGGTTCTCTGCATCATCTGAGCGAGCAACGATCAGCTTACCTTCCATAAATGAACGCACACAAATATCTTCTCCTCGCTCGTGGACAAGCAACGGTTTAATCCGTGGATCAGAGTTGCTCTGATCCTGAGACATATACAATTTGATATAAGTGGCCGGGTACAAGTAGTCCATACTGTCAAATACCTCATCCAATATGGCCTCGACATCCATTTTGTCATGCATTCGCTGAACAATCTGAAAGAGGATGGACCTCCGGTGTTCCTCACGGGCTGTTTGTTCATGAGCATGTAACAGGTCCGTCATAAATATGTATTCAAATCTTCGGTAAAAGCAGGTGCGATAATGCAATGCCTCAGATTGAACCACAGCTTCAGACGTTTCATATCGATTGGAATCATAGATCACAGCAGTGAATACGGCAAACATATCCTTGTTTGTTCTGGAAAATAAGGGATGTGTTATTATAAGATATTCTCCGTGTTCGCTTGTCCCTTTAAGAGACAGGACCTGTTTCTTATCCAAACATTCCAATACCAGCCTGCGTGCATTTACGCCCGGATTAGCTTCATGATCGCTATCGTATCCTATGCAATCGCCTTCCGTGTTCCACACGCTGTAAAAGGTTGATGTTCTGGCCAGCCTTGAACCCACTCTGGAGTTCCAGTCACTGTATGCCTGCTCTAGCAAGCTGCCCAAATATGAAAAATCAAAAGGTGTGATATCCATTTTTTGCATCCACAACACATGCTCTTCATGAGAACGAGGAGCGGCAAAAGATGCGGAATCGCCCGAACTTCGTGAATTCAAGCTGGCAGGTAAACTTCTTAGATGTTCTAACATGTCAGGCGCTCCTTTGCACCGTTTTTGCATCCACCAGGATGCATTAATCTGCAGACGTTATCGCAAACCTGCAATTTCGTTGCGATAACCTTGTTACATAAAGATGATTTAAAGTTAAGATACAATCTATTTTACTCTGTTTAAAGCTTTTTTGCATCCATATTTCAGAAAATTGTCCCATTATTTTAGGCCCAATGACCTATCGACAAATTTAGACGTTTTTTTGCTTTTATTCTACGCTTGACTTTGTTTATCTTAAACTGTAATATAAATTGTTGATGAAGACTACTAATGGGTCTTTAAATTTGGGCATTACCGGTTGTGTCACCCTCATTCTTTTTGTTGCTTTCAGGACAGCGGCTGAACTTTCCTGATCGTTCTATGCGAGGCCAAGCCCGCATCAACAAATTGGAGCGCAAACAGAGCCCTAATATGAACTTTAACTAAAAAGGAGCTACTTTAAACATGGCACGTTACACTGGTCCTAAATTTAAATTGAGCCGTCGCCTCGGCATTTCCCTTAGCGGAACAGGCAAAGAATTGAAACGTCCTTTCCCTCCAGGTCAGCACGGAGCTAACCAACGCAGAAAAATGAGCAACTACGGTATGCAATTGCAAGAAAAACAAAAATTGCGCCACATGTACGGTTTGGGCGAGAAGCAATTCCGCACACTGTTCTCTAAAGCTCAAAAAATGCAAGGTATTGCCGGTGAGAACTTCATGTTCTTGCTTGAGTGCCGCCTTGACAACCTCGTTTACCGCCTTGGGTTTGCTAACTCCCGCGCTGGAGCGCGTCAGTTGGTAGCACACGGTCACGTAACTGTAAACGGCAAAAAAGTCGATATCGCTTCTTACCAAGTAAGCACTGGCGATGTAATCGGCTTGCGTGAGAAGAGCCGCGCTCTTTCTTCCGTTAAAGAAGCTTTGGAAGGCCGTTCGCATCTTCCAGCATACGTTGAATACAACGAAGCAGCTGTAGAAGGTAAATTCATCCGCTTGCCTGAGCGTGCTGAATTGTCCCAAGACATCGATGAAAAACAAATCGTCGAGTTCTACAACCGTTAATCGTTGCAATCACATTAAAGTTTCAATCCAAACAGCTGTCGAGATTTTCTCGGCGGCTGTTTTTCTATGCTTTTTTTTAATTATCTTCATTATAGGAACGTAAATAACGATATAAAATATAGACTCCCTTCAGGAGAAGCACACATCCATATATACATCACAAGAATGACATCGAGGGGGATTAAAACATGCATTTTTTTCGCAATCGCAAGCTCGCTGTTAAGCTTGGACTTTTACTCGGTATCGTATTACTCTGTTGTATTGGAGCCCTGATTGCATTTAATACCAAATCCATTTACGACAAAAGCCTCCAGTACGGCGAAACCGTTGCTGGACAGGCAGCAAACCGGGCTACGAATGAGTTTATGACTGACATTAATCAGGTTAAAAACACGTTGGACACCATGAGTACCACGTTATTGGATGCTGCTCAGAACGGATCACTCAACCGTGAAGAAATCGTCAGACTTCTTGAACAATATCTGAAAAAGGACGAGAAAGTTTTTGGCTTTTATACGGGTTGGGAACCTGATGCCTTTGATGGAAACGATGCGGAGCACATCAACAAAAAAGAATATGATGATGCTACGGGTCGATTCGTTCCATACGTTATACGCGAAGGCAACTCCCTGCATTTTGAGCCAATGCCTACTTATGAGGGAAGCGGTGAAACTAGTACTTACTATCAGCAACCTAAGAAAACCAAATCCATCTATTGGTCCGAACCTGTTACCTATACGGTTGGTGGAAAAGAAACACTGCTCGTTTCGATTGTCCTCCCCCTATTAGATGAAAACAATACTTTTCTGGGCATTGTTGGGGCCGACTTTACCATTGATCGTTTTCAGCAAAATATAGCATCACTTAATCCGGATCAGGGTTATGCCATGCTTATTACTAGCGAAGGACAGATCGCTGCACACGGCTCCAAACCGGAACTGGCTAATGAAGGAGCCGTAATTCCATCTGAAATGAAGACGATCATTCAGCGTATACAATCTGGTGAGTCTCAGTTTTACGCTACAGACCCTGAAGTAGGGGAAGAACTGTTTATTGCCGAGCCCGCCAGGTTACAAGGAACGGATTCAAACTGGTACCTTGTATCGGCGCTGCCAAAGAGCCACATCCTTCAACCGTTCTATGACAGCTTGAACTGGTCCATACTGATTGCCGGACTGGCAGTACTTCTGCTTGCAGGTGTGGTTACCTACACTATCGTCTCCATTGTAAGGCAGCTGAATCAAGTTAATATCGTCGCTGGACAGCTAGCTGGCGGAGATTTGACACAAAAGTTACCTGTACGATCCAAAGATGAATTTGGCGTCATGGCGGGTCATATGAATCAGATGATGGATACACTGCGACATACCATATCAGTTATATCCGAACATGCTTTATCTGTCGGCTCCACTTCTCAACAATTGACCGCAGGTGCCGAAGAAACAGGTAAAGCAGCCGAACTGATTGCATTAACAGGAGTAGAAGTTGCAGATAAAGCAGGTAAACAGGTGCAGGAGCTGCAAGAGTCCTCCCGTTCCATGAATGAAATATCTGAAGGGATCGGAAGAATTGCAAAGGCCGCCTCCGATGTATCGGATTCATCCCGAGCTGTGGCTGAGCGAACAACGGTTGGAACCGATAAGATTCAGTCCGCCATGCGTATGGTCGATAGTGCCACCTCTTCTGTGCAGACGTCCATGACCGCACTGGAGAATTTCCGTCAACGTTCGGAAGAGATTGGCCATATTACAGGCATGATCACGGAAGTTAGCCGTCAAACTAATCTTCTTGCCCTTAATGCTTCCATTGAAGCATCACGAGCAGGTGAACACGGGCGTGGCTTTGGTGTTGTTGCTTCCGAGATCCGTAATCTGGCTGAACAATCCAGAACATCAGCAGCGCAGATTGCAGCGTTGATTCATAGCGTTCAGCAAGAGGTCCTTTCTCTCGTTGAAAATATGGAACAGGGGAATGCCGAGGTGAGTCATATAGCGGAAGTGATTAATGAAAGTGGTGAACTCTTCCTCTCCATTTCATCACAGATTACAGATGTGAATGAGCAGATTGAGCATGTCTCAGCCATTGCGCAGCAGATGTCAGCTGGATCACAGCAGGTTGATGCCACACTAGCGCAACTCAAAACCATTGGTCATGAGACAGCAGATCATGCAACTCGTGTTGCCTCTGCCTCTGAAGAACAACTCGCATCCATGGAAGAAATTACCGCGGCATCTGCCTCTCTCGCTAATCTTACCCAGGAACTATTGGAACTGATTCAACGCTTCAAAACCTAATGTAAAAGACCTCCAATACGACAAATCATTAAGGCCACCCTATGCACCTCAGCATGGAGGTGGCCTGCTTATTTTGGCTTACAACTCATGAAATGTGCTTCAATATCGCATGATATATAGCATAATGCATGGCAGAATGGCAAATTTCGACCATTACTTGTATTTCTCAGGCATGCAAACCCGCCTTTTTATGCTATAATAAGTGCTGTTAAAAGGAGGAAGACACTGAATGGTTGATGTTAATAAGAAAAAGCCCGATGAACAGCCTGTACGCAAACGCAGCTTTGCCCGCAGACTGGGAAGTTTCGTCAAATGGATGGTTGTCCTTGGATTTATGGGGGCACTATTTGTAGGCGGTGCTTTGATGGGATACGTCAGTTCCATTGTGAAAGACGAGCCTGTCCGTTCAAGGGCCCTGATTGAACAAAAAGTCAGCGAAAACTCCATCACAGGCTTTGCTTACTTTGCCGACGGCAGTCCGATCGGTCAATTACGTACGGAAGAAGACAGGCGTCCGGTCACTACGGACCAGATCCCACAGAAGGTCATTGATGCTGTCATTTCGATTGAAGACAATCATTTTTACGAACATAAAGGTGTAGACATGAGCGGAACACTACGTGCCGTGAAACAGAAAGTGCTGAAAGAATCAGTACAAACCGGCGGTAGTACACTGACTCAGCAATTGGCACGTCGTGTGTTTTTGAATCTGGATCGCACGGAAGATCGGAAAGTGAAAGAAATTTTGCTCTCACTCCGACTCGAACGTTTCCTGACCAAAGACGAGATCATGACTGCCTATCTGAACAAAGTTCCTTTTGGTAATGGTTCCAGCGGATACAACGTTTACGGAATCAAAGCGGCCGCCAAAGGATTGTTCAATATCAACGATCTGGAAAAAATCAACATCGCTCAAGCTGCTTATCTTGCTGGATTGCCACAACTCCCCTCCTCTTACTCCGCTTTTAACGGTAAAGGTGATTTTGTAGAGGAGAATTTTGACCGCGCAATCAACCGTCAGCATCTGGTACTGCGCCGTATGCTTGAACTGGGCAAAATCAATCAGTCCGAGTATGACGAAGCTCTTGCTTTTGATATCAAAAGCTCGCTCGCTCCGAAGACCATCAAGGCTTACAACACTTATCCATATCTTATGATGGAAACGGAACGACAAGCTGCACAGATTTTGATGAAACAGTTGAATTCCGACACAGCTGAATCTACAGACAAAGCTACGGATGCAGACACACCTCAGAAGGAAAGCAGTGCATTATTAGAGGAAGCTCAGACGCAACTGCGGACAGGTGGATATCGTATATACACGACCATCAACAAAAGTATCTACAAAACGATGCGTACCATTGCGGAAGATGACAGCAATTTCTCAGCAGATGATCCTGTCAAAGGAAAAGAACAAACTGCTGCTATGCTGATTAATCACAAAACCGGTGCTATTCTAGGTATGATTGAGGGTCGGGATTTCCAGGACGAACAGATGAACTATGCAACACAGATGGTACGTCAACCAGGTTCAACGATGAAACCTATTGCAGCTTATCTGCCAGCTCTGGATGAGGGTCTTGTCCAACCTGCTTCTATTATTGATGACTCACCGATCATTCTCAAGAATGGTCCGAGCGGCTACCACATTGCCAAGAATGCCAACAACCGGTATCAGGGACTAGTCACTGCCCGCAGAGCACTGAATTATTCTCTTAATATACCGGCTCTGAAGTTGTTTAATGAAGAAGTAGGGATCGAGAAGGCTTGGACCTTCGCCAAGAAACTGGGGATTACCACCATTCAGAAGGAAGATTATCAGGCTCAGACAGGTGTTCTCGGAGGTCTCCAATACGGTGTAACCGTTGAAGAATTAACCAGTGCCTATGGTGCGATCGCCAACAATGGTGTATATAACGATTCTTACATGATTAGCAAAATTGTAGATTCCAAAGGCAACATCGTTTATAAACACGATACTGAACCTGTCCAAGCCTTCTCGGAGCAAACAGCATACCTGATGACCGATATGCTGCGGACCGTTATTACAGAAGGAACGGCAGATAAAGTACGTGAAAATTACAAATATTCCAAGAGTGTGCCAATCGTAGGTAAAACGGGATCCACTCAAAACTACGCAGATGTCTGGTTTGAAGGTTATACACCAGATGTCACACTTGGCGTGTGGGTTGGATACAAACAGCCGGTGAATACGCTGGAAAGTAAATCACAGAGAAAACGTGCGCAGCAACTGTGGTCGAAAATCCTGAACGAAGTGATCGATACGCAAAAAGATCTGTTCGTCACGGATTCGTTCAAAAAACCATCTGGCATCGAAACGCGCACGGTGTCGGCATACAGCGGCAAGTTGCCAACATCCATGACTGACAAATTTGTTACAGATATTTTCAACAGCAAGTTTGTTCCGAAGGATAGCGATGACGGTGTAGCCAAAGCCAGGTACATTACTTACAATGGTGTAAACTATATTCCGCGTGACGGAACACCTTCGGACATGTTGAAGGAAAAAACAGTAATCAAGCGTAAAAAACCAATCTCGGATCTGATCAAAGAATTGCAAAATGCATTCTCACGTATGAGTCGACATGAGTCACTTGCTTATTATCTTCCTGAAGATGCTGATGCAGACATGCCGACACAGATTGATCCAAGGACAGATAACGGCAAAGCTCCTGATGCACCAGGCAACGTACGCATCTCAACCTCAGGTGACAGAGCAGTCATTACATTTAATGCCACACCTGAAAATGATGTCGTCGGTTATCGTCTGTACCGTTCTGTAAACGGTGGAGGATTCCAGAACCAGGGTCAAGTTGTCCTGACTGGTGAATCCAGATCATTCTCTGCATATGCAGCGCAAGGCGGTAACTTCGCCTTCTATGTAACGGCAGTGGATGTTGCAGGCAGAGAGTCTGCTCCTAGCGCTACAGTAAATAGTGCTGGTGTAGCTCCTCCTGTGAAAGAAGAGATTAATGAGCCGATTGAAGTTCCAGGTACAGTCATTACGCCAGGAGAAACGCAGACCGACAATACAACAACGACAGCCCCAGGCACACCTGGTCAAGTCAGCGTAACTGCTCTCTCTCAAGGACTGCGTATTCAATGGGCGTCCAGTCCAAACGCAGATAGTTATGCTGTATATTACAGTGAAACAGGCTCAGCTCCTTACACCAAAATTGGAACAACAGCAGGAAATACCATGGATTATGGAGTACCCGCATCTACCAGTGGATGGTTCAAGGTATCTGCCAGTAACAGTGCGGGTGAATCCGAACCTTCTACAGCCATACATTTTCAACCCTGATTCAGGCATAGCGTTCCAAAAAAAGCCGCATCCTCAGACTGTATCTGAGGGTGCGGCTTTTTATTTGTATTTACAGCAGCCAAAAAGCCTGCTTCATGCCATTGGCATAAAGCAGGCTTTTACAACCGATTTTAATGGGTAGAGTCACTGTATTTGGAATCGTAGAATATTAACTTCTTCCCACGACTCAATGTATCGGTATCGATAGCGCCACATTAATGATCCTAGCACTGTCACGTTAGTCTTCAATGGTGGATAGATCTCCTGTTGGCAGATCAAGCTCCCAGGCTTTCAGGACACGCCGCATGATCTTGCCGGAACGTGTCTTAGGCAGTTTATCCTTAAACTCAATCTCACGCGGAGCAGCGTGGGCAGACAGGCCCTCTTTGACAAAACGATAGATCTCTTCTTTCAGCTCCGGTGTCGCCTCATATCCTTCACGAAGCGCCACAAAGGCCTTGATGATCTCCCCACGTGTCACATCCGGCTTACCGATTACACCCGCCTCTGCTACCGCAGGATGCTCCACAAGCTTGCTCTCCACCTCAAAGGGACCGATACGCTCGCCTGACGAATTAATCACATCATCAATACGTCCCTGGAACCAGAAATATCCTTCTTCATCCATATAAGCGGAGTCACCGGATACATACCAGCCCGTAAGCCTGAAATACTCCTCGTATTTCACAGGGTTATTCCAGATCTTCGCCATCATGGATGGCCAAGGTGCCCGTATGGCCAGATTACCCATACTGTACGGCGGCAATACCTGCCCGCGATCATCAATAATGGCTGCTTCGATGCCAGGCAACGGACGTCCCATGGAGCCTGGTTTGATCGGCATTCCGGGATAGTTACAGATCAGCTGTGCGCCTGTTTCCGTCATCCACCATGTATCATGAATTCGCTGACCATAGGCTTTCCATCCCCAACGAACAACCTCTGGATTGAGCGGTTCACCGACAGACATGACATGACGCAGACTGCTCAGATCAAACTGGGAGATGGTCTCTTCTCCCGCTCCCATCAGCATACGGAAGGCCGTTGGTGCACTGTACCAGATCGTGACTTTGTTCTTCTGAATGGTGCTGTACCAATCTTGAGGACTGAAACGACCGCCACGTATCACATTAGTCACTCCGTTGAGCCATGGAGCAAAGATACCGTAAGAAGTCCCTGTCACCCAACCAGGGTCCGCAGTGCACCAGTATACATCATCCTCACGTAAATCCAGAACAACCTTACCTGTATAATAGTGCTGAATCATGGCATTTTGAACATGGTACACCCCTTTGGGTTTACCCGTAGAGCCTGAGGTATAATGAATAAGCAAACCATCTTCACGATTCAACCACTCTACTTCCATTTCATCCGAAGCAGCAGACATCTCTGCATCAAAATCGATGAGTCCTTCTTCAGTCTGCACGCCCCCACCCACAATAAATATATGTTTGAGTTCGGGCAACTCGGAACGTTTGATCCGTTTCAGTAATTCTGGAGTTGTGACGAGTGCTACTGCTCCGCTATCCTCCAGCCGATCCTTCACTGCTGTTTCCATAAAAGCTTCGAACAAAGGGCCCGCGATGGCTCCAGCTTTCAATATGCCCAGGAGACTAAAATACAGCTCAGGACTTCGAGGCATAAAAATAAACACCCGTTCCCCTTTGGCTATGCCATATTTACGGAGAACGTTCCCGAACCGACTCGACTGTTCACTCAGATCAGCGAAAGTATAGGCCTCTTCACGTGAAGCATCGCTATACAATAAAGCGGTTTTCCCGCCCCTTCCTTCCAGTACATGACGATCAATCGCTTCATGCGCCATGTTTACTTTTCCGCTGGCGTGCCACGTAAAGTGCCTTTCCACCGATTCCCAATCGAACCGGCTTCTCGCCTCCGTGTAATCGCCCAGATTAGATTCAGACACAACCGTTTGCAGCATCTCACCATGTGCTTGACTCATGCTTGCCAGCCTCCTTCAACTCGACATTTCGATTCCCGTTAGGGGTCATTTCTCATTGCCTTTGTGTTGACTGAACTTCCAGTTAGCGCTTACATTAGTAGAGAGAACTTCTCATCATGTACTTGCTCGGCCAAACAGATGTTAACTATACTGTATTGAATTGTGAACATTTTTTGTCTACGCAATTATAGCAAATCTTTTCAATTGTCGTCTATGGCTTTTCAATTTTTTGGATTTTTGCTATAGCGGACTTTTTGAACAACCTCTATAAGTAGGAGAGAGAGGAGCATGAACCATGGAACATATCAAAGAACATCATATGCGTTCCATCTTCAAGTCCGGACACCGGATTACTGTTGAAGGCCCCGTGCAGGCCGAGGAGATAACCCGTCTTGCCTTCCATCCGGATCTGGATGCCTTTCGGCGCCCAACGGAGCAGCAGGAAGCTCTCGAAGAGATCGCAGCATTACCTGAAGGGCGAATTATCATTGCACATGAAAATGAGACGATTATTGGTTATGTAACTTTTCACTATGCGGATGATTGTGAACGCTGGTCCGAGGGTAATATGACTGATCTGATTGAGCTTGGGGCAATCGAGGTTGCGGACGACTATCGCTCGCTTGGCATTGGACGTGAGATGTTGCTTACCGCTTTGGAAGATAAATACATGGAGAACTACATTATTTTCACCACAGAATATTATTGGCATTGGGATCTGAAGGGCAGCGGTCTAAACGTATGGGATTATCGCAAAATGATGGAGAGGCTGATGGAAACGATCGACATGACCTGGTATGCAACAGACGACCCCGAAATCTGTTCACATCCTGCGAACTGTTTGATGGTACGTATCGGAAGTCAGGTGCCCATCACATCGGAAGAACAGTTTGATCGTGTACGCTTTCGCTATCGGTTCATGTACTAATTCGATGATCTATTTCGAAAACGATATACATAACAAAAACCGCCTCTCGCAGCGTTGCTCCATACTTCATGGAACAGCTAATCGAAAGGCGGTTTTTCATTGATTTTGGATGGATTTTGCAACTGAAGCTTATGCCATTTACATATTTTCTAACATATGCTCCACAATGCGATGTGAACGCTGCGAAGATTGCACGGTAAATTCAGCAAAGTTAACATGCGCCGAACCATCCGCTTTATCAGACATCCCACGCAGGACAACAAATGGTACTCGATTCATGTAACAGACCTGAGCAACTGCTGCCCCTTCCATCTCGGCACATGCACCGTCCATTTCCGTATATAACATGTTAACTGTATCTTTATTCGCAATAAATTGGTCTCCAGATAACACTTTACCGATCAGGTAATTGGCTCCCTGAGCTTTACACGCTTCTTCAGCCAATGTAATAAGCGAAGCCTCGGCAGGGAATGCAGATGTCTCTTGGTAAGGAATAACCCCGCGTTCGAACCCCAGTGGCGTTACATCCATGTCGTGCTGAATACATACAGACGATATAACCATATCTCCAATGTTCAGATCCGGGTTAACTGCACCCGCAACACCTGTGAAGATAATGCGATCAACCTGAAAACGATCAATCAAGATCTGCGTCGTAACCGCTGCATTTACTTTACCTACGCCGGATTTGCACACGACAATTTGCTTGCCCAGCCACTCGCCTGCAACGTATGTAATCCCGGTTTGTTTGACCGTCTCAAGCTGCTTCATACCCGCCAGCAAAAGCTCGACTTCCTCATCCATCGCTCCGATAATCCCAATCGTTTCACGCATCTTCTGCTACCTCCTATTTTCACTTTTAACCTCATTCAGCACAAAAGCTCCGTCTCCGGAGCTTTCGCATATCCACTATGTAGAGAGAATGGCTTCTCCCTTTCCTGTATAAAATCCCGATTAAACTACATCCGCGTGACTTACAGACAGACGAAGAATCGTTTCATGCGGCAAAATAACCCGTGGGTTCTCCACATTTTCCTTTTTCATCAACTTGGTCAGCAAACGCATCGCTACTGCGCCAAGGTCGTACATTGGCTGAGCCACTGTTGTCAACTGAGGACGCACCATGGAAGCCATACGGATGTTATCCACACTAATAATGGAGAAATCATCCGGTACTTTCAGACCTTCATCCTGAATACTGTGAATGGCACCAATCGCCATTTCATCTGTTGCAGCAAAGATCGCCGACGGTTTCTTCTTCAGTCCGAGGAAATATTTCATCGCTTCCACACCGGATTCATAACGATAGTTACCGATACGTACCAGATCCTCCTGGTATTCCATGCCTGCTGCTTCCAGTGCTTTCTTGTAACCTTGGAAACGTGCATATCCATTTGCAGGATCTTGCAATGTACCACTGATCATTGCAATTTCCTTGTGTCCATGACGAATCAGGGTGTTTACCGCGTCAAACGCAGCCGCCTCATGGTCAATATCCACCGAAGGGAATGTACCCTTCTCATCACTCGTTGCACAAAGTACGATCGGCACAGCCGCAGACTGGAACGCCTGAATGTGCTCGTCCGTTACTGTTCCGCCCATGAAGAGCAGTCCGTCTACTTGCTTTTCGAGCAACGTGTTAATAACACGAATTTCTTTTTCTTTCTTCTTGTCTGCATTACACAAAATAATATTATAGTGATACATATTCGCAATATCTTCAATTCCGCGGGCAATCTCCGCGAAGGTTGAGTTCGAAATATCTGGAATAACGACCCCGACCGTGGTTGTCTTCTTGCTTGCCAGACCTCTTGCTACCGCGTTCGGACGATATCCCAACCGTTCGATGGCTTCATATACTTTTTTCCGCGTTTGCGGTTTCACATTAGGGTTATTATTAACTACCCGTGATACCGTTGCCATAGACACTCCAGCTTCACGTGCCACATCATAAATGGTTACCGTCACAGTACTTCTCTCCATTACCAGTAAATTTTCATACCATTTTCATTAAGATTTATATTACGACAAATTTTTGCATTAATCAATTAAAATAGGCTTTAGGACTCACTCAAAACATTCGTAAGTGTGGTTCTAGTAATATCTGAATGGGAAGTATGCCATACAGGAATTCCCTTTTTGATCAGGATCGCCTGTGGAGATTCGTGCTTAACACCCAGCTTATCTGCTACTTCATTGGATACCGGGCGATCTTCCACAACATAGATGATGCCATATTTCACTTGTTCATTGGCATTGTTAAGCAAATAATCGTTCATCTCCTGATAAGCGTTCGAGCTGATCGGACAGCGCGTGCTATGCTTAAACAGAAGCAAGGGTTGATCCTTGGTAGCCTCCAATGCGGAGTTTAGCTGTTCAATACTTGTCATTTTAGTCATGTCAGCCATTAGATATACATCCCCCTTTACCAGGAATACCGCTATGTTGAGCGTTTTCACTCTTCGATATCTTAACAAAAAGTGCGCGAAAAAGCCAATTTTCATGAAAACAAGCATTTTACACGTCAAAATTAGACAGCATTTGAGAAGTATTCCTGCCACACAAATCCGGATAATTGACTTAATCTGCGCTCCGTGGTCTCAATCCACGCTGTATCACCAGACTTCGTTGCGTAACCCATAATGTCCAGCAGCAGATTGATACGTTCCTCCACTGCTTGCTGCATTCGATATTCCATCTCCCGATCGGTCGCATCCGGCCAGGCCAGCAGTAGCTCATGAAACAGGTCTGCCAGTTCATTACGTTCACCAAAAGATACGTCTTGCTTCACGGGTTGTTCACCCAATGTGCTTATGCATTCTGTTAAGTCCGGCTTGACCGGCGGAAGCACTTCGTATGATACACAGTCTGTACACGCAAATACGGGTACGTTTCGAATCTCCACTTTTTTGGCGTATACCACTGTTCTTAATTCCAACTCCATTACATGTCCACATCTGCACGACTTGCGCACAACCATCACCTCATTCGTTCTATACTCTATATAAGTACCATTCGACCTATTTCGGCTCAAATCCTGCTATAAACGAAAGGTTGCACAAATTACCACTCCCTCCAGATGAAGGTTGTCGAATGCAGGCAGTTACTCACTTGTAATCGCTTCCTCCAAACTGAATATGCACTTCCATGAAGTCCCTTGGAGAATCTGTTACAATTAAAGACGCAACAGACCTAATCACCGCAAAAAGGAGAGATGGACATGAGATTAACCGGTAAAAAAGTCATCGCTCTGGTCGATGAAGAATTCGAGGATTTAGAATTGTGGTACCCTGTACATCGGGTTCGTGAAGAAGGTGCAGAAGTGCATCTTGCTGGAGAGAAAAAAGGAAAAACCTATATTGGCAAATACGGTGTGCCTGCTGAAGCCGAATACAGTTTCGATGAACTCGACAGTTCAGATTACGATGGCATTCTTGTGCCAGGCGGCTGGGCGCCAGACAAGCTGCGTCGTTATCCCAAAGTACTGGAGCTTGTGAAGGAAATGAATGCAGACCGGAAACCGATTGGACAGATCTGTCATGCGGGCTGGGTGCTGATTTCTGCCAAAATTCTGGACGGGGTTACAGTTACCTCTACACCAGGCATTCGGGATGACATGGAAAATGCAGGTGCCATCTGGAAAGATGAAGCCGTTGTTGTTGATGGACATATCATCTCAGCACGTCGTCCGCCTGACCTTCCACCTTATGGCAAGGCATTCTGTGATGCACTCGCTGACATGTAAAAATAACCCCATTGTGCTCTCATGCACAGTGGGGTTATTTTATATAACAAGTTTTTCAATCAATAATTATCACAAATGTAAATATATTAACTTAAAGGTATTTATATCCAGTTTCCCTAATCACGATGCGTTCGAACCACTTTGTTCATCCGGACTTCCCGTGGAGTCATTAAAAACTTGCAGTCGCTCCTCAATATCTCCGCTGGTCCGTAAGGCGAAGCACTTTCGTGCTTCTTCTTTGGCGGTCGATGCTGTTGTGTTCAGCACTCTGTGCTTCACACGTAACAGGGATTGTGGAGACATGCTCAAGTGGCGAATGCCAAGCTCCAACCAAAGCGGAATGGCACGTTCGTCCCCTGCCATCTCTCCGCACACACTGACATCAATTCCAGCCGTATGAGCCGCATCTGCTGTTGCACGAAGCATCCTCAGAACAGCTGGATGATAGGGGTGATACATATGAGCGATCTGCTCATTCATTCGATCTACTGCCAGTACATATTGAACCAGGTCGTTCGTACCAATACTGAAGAAATCAGCTTCCTCTGCGAGCAGATCAGCAATCATCACCGCTGCAGGAACTTCGATCATAATTCCCACCTGAATGTGAGGGTCGTATGATAATCCCCGCTCGTCCAGATCAGACATCGCCTCACGGAGAATCTCATTGGCCTGCTGAAGTTCTTCCACCGAAGAGATCATCGGGTACATAATTTTGACATTTCCGGCCGCACTGGCACGCAAGATGGCTGTAAGCTGTGTTTTGAACAGATCCTTGCGGTCCAGACTAATCCGAATAGCACGATACCCCAGAAACGGATTGTCTTCCTCCGGCAATTCAAAGTAATCGAGTTGCTTGTCACCACCGATATCCAGTGTACGAATAACAACGGATTGTCCTGCTGTTTTCTCTGCCACAAGACGGTACACCTCATACTGTTCTTGCTCACCAGGGAACGTAGCACGGTCCATATACAAAAACTCTGTTCGGAACAAGCCCACACCTTTGGCTCCTTGTTTCAAAGCAAGGTCCAATTCCTTCACCGAACTGATATTGGAAGCCAAGTGCAGAACGGCCCCATCTTTGGTTACAGCATCCACGGTAGCAAGGACTTGAAGTTGTTCCTTTTTCTTCAGTTGTTTGCTGCGAAGCATGGTATACCGTTCAATCGTCTTGCGATCCGGGTCCGTAAATACCAAGCCATTGTCACCATCCACCACAAGCATATCCCCTGTCTCTACCGGCATGCCAAGACTCGCTTCCAGACCGGAAACGAGAGGAATGCCAAGGGCACGAGCCATAATCGCAGAATGTGATGTTTTCCCGCCAATCAAGGTTACAATGCCCAGTACATGGGTGGGATTCAGATGCGCCAGTTGAGATGGCGACAGTTCTTTGGCGACGAGTACATACGGCTGGGTATCGGAAGGAAGTGTAATCTCCGGTGCACCGAGCAAATGCTTGAGCAGACGGTTACCCACATCCTTGATGTCAATAGCCCGCTCCTTCATATACTCGTCTTCCAGCAAGTCAAACATCGTGACAAAATGGTCTATGGCTTCTTTGACCGCCACTTCTGCTGCCTTATATTGACGCTCAATAATACCGCGAATTTCGTTCATGAATACCGGATCTTCCAGGATTGCCAGATGTGCATCAAAGATACTGGACTCCTCTGGACCAACAACTTCCTTGAACTCATTTTTGATATATTCGATCTCATCCTTTGATGTCCGTATGCCCTCATACAGCCGTTCGAACTCTTGGGCAAGATCCACCGAATCCATCTTCTGATCCGGCAGATCCCATTCCCAACTGGGCAGGACAAATGCTTTGCCGATGGCTATGCCTGCAGCTCCGTTGATGCCTTGTATCTTCATTCTACCCCTCCAACGTTCCTGTCATAGAGCACCACGGACATAACGGATGCCTGACCTTTCTTAACTTGCTTAAATGGAGCAAAACTCCATGATTTTACACGATCCGGATTCGTAATTACCATTGGTGTTGTTAGTGACGCCGCTTGCTCGCGGAGTACTGCCAGATCAAACTTGATCAACAACTGCCCTGGCTCCACCGTATCGCCCTCCTGAACAAAAGCTTCAAAATGGCCTTTCAACTGAGAGGTATCGATGCCGATATGCAGTAACACTTCAAGCCCCTCACGGGTAGAAATACCCAAGGCATGCATAGTCGGGTACAAGTGCATAATCGTTCCGTACACGGGTGAGACCAGCTCTCCCTTTTCTGGAACAAAGGCTACACCATCACCGACAAGTTTGGCTGCAAAGATCTGATCCGGCACCTCTTCAATCGGGAGCATTTTGCCCTGAACGGGGGCACAGAACAGCACCTGTTGCAGATCTCTTTCCAGCAGCTTCGCGATTTCTTCCCGAATCAATTCCGAGTAGGTCCCGAATACCACCTGTACGTTACCGCCACCCAGCTTGATCAGTCCAGCGGACCCCATACTCTTCATGGCCCCCGTGTCGATCAGGCGGTCATCATGCACAGTCAGGCGAAGACGTGTAATACAAGCTTCAACCTGTACAATGTTACTCTTCCCACCCAATGCTTCGAGGATTAAAGGTGCCTGATAAGGAATGTTACCTACCCAATCTTCCAGCATAGAGCCCTCTTCACGTCCTGGTGTTGGAATCTTGAACGTACGAATCGCCCATCGGAACAGGAAGTAGTAAACCAGCCCATATAGTATGCCAATCGGAATGAGCTTCCAAGCATTCTCCGATAGATGGAAATTGAGTATGTAATCAATAATACCAGCGGAGTAAGAAAATCCATGCCGGATATCAAGCCAGTAACTAATCCACATGGCAACGCCGGACATCACTGCATGAACGATGAACAGATAAGGTGCTGCGAACAAAAAAGCAAACTCAATCTGTTCCGATACCCCGGTTAGAAAACAAACGAGTGCCGATGTCAGAAAAGTTTTCTTGATTTTTGGTTTCAGATCTTCCCTGGCTTCCTGAATAATAGCAAAAGCTATTGCTGGAATGGCAAACATCATGATGGGAAACAAACCTGCCATAAAGAATCCTGCTGTTGGATCACCTGCAAAAAATCGGGGCAAATCCCCTTGCACAATGTTACCATCAGGCGTTTCAAACGTCCCTAACTGGAACCAAAACACATTGTTAAGCAGGTGATGAAGCCCAAAAGCAACCAGCACCCTGTATAACACTCCGTAGATGAAAAGTCCAAACCCCCCGAGACTGTATTCCCAGGTAGCAATGCCGTTCAATCCATGCTGTAGGATCGGAGCGAGCCATAACATAAAACAGGAGAACAATGCCGAACAGAGTCCGACGATGAGCAAAACAAACCTTGAACCTCCAAAAAACTGTAAAATTTCAGGCAGTTTAATGCTTTTAAACCGATTATGCATCCCACCGGCAAGCGCGCCGAGTATGATTCCGATTAAGGAAGCGGGCTGGACGGTGCCATCCCCGAAGTTCCGAGTCACCTGATCATATATCACGATACCAGCCAGAGCAGCAAGTCCCGCTTGTCCGGCCTGGTTGGAGAGTCCCAGTGCTACACCGACAGCGAACAGATACGGTAAGAAATAAAAAATACCGTGTCCGGCCACGGTAGACACTTCACCGACAATATCCAATCCCCAGGCGTCCCAAGGCAGACTGCCAACACTGAGCAAAATTGCGGCGGCGGGCAGGACCATTGTAGGCAGCATTACCGCTCGTCCGAGCTGCTGCAAGGATCCGAGCCAATTCATGGCGACCTCTCCTTTCTATCCTAGATGGTAAGCTTTACGCAACGTTTTGTCAAAGCAAAACAGTAACCAATTGGTAATTAATAACGGCAAAAATAGAACAGAAAAAATCCCGTCAACTTCAAGTTAACGGGATTCAGCCTATAATCATTCAATTGGTTCAGATCAGGAGATCATTCGATCACAGGTGAACGAGCCTCTCAGCCGCGTCCAGCGCCGCGCAGAACGATGGAATCCTCTACCTTGATACAACGATTCGTTACCGCTGTCATGCCGTTCTCTGCAGCAATCTGGACCGCTTCATCACTATGGATGCCAAGTTGCAGCCACAGCACATTTGCTTTGATGGCAGCGGCGTCACGAGCGACATCCGCGCAAAACTCTTCGCGACGAAACACATTGACAATGTCTACTGGCTCTGGAATATCCGCCAGTGTAGCATATACCGTCTCTCCCAGGATTTCACCTTGCACCTGTGGATTAACCGGGATGATGCGATAACCTCTGCTCTGCATGGCTTCTGCCACCATATAGGAAGTGCGATCTGATTTGTCTGATAAGCCGACGACTGCGATGTTGCCTGCCTTGCGCAAAAGTTGTCCAATTTCTTCACGAGTAGGGTTGTTAAATTCCATGTTCAAGCACCATCCTTTTCTGATTAAAGTGCGTGTTCAAAAAAACAGGTTTTCAGTTATTTACTCTTTTACCCATTGAACCGAGGCGCCAAGCGCCTGCAAATGATCGAAATATTGCGGATAAGACTTGGCTACATGGTGTGCATCCCGAATACGAAGCGGCTCCTTGGAACGCAGACCAACAACAGTGAGCGCCATAATTACGCGATGATCGTAGTGAGCGTTAATCTCAACGCCGCCTTCAACGCCTTCCGGACGTCCATGTACGATAATCTCTGCTTGACGCTCTTCAACGTTTGCTCCTGCCTTCCGCAGTTCGTTCAAGTAATCGGTGATTCGGTCACATTCCTTGTAACGCAGGTTCTCTACATTATAGAACCGTGACGTCCCTTCCGCAAACACAGCTGCGGCTACCATAGCCAAAACGGCGTCCGTCGCGGCATCCCCGTCGAATTCGATCGCTTTCAGTCTGCCATTACCTTGAACGTGTACAACATCGTTCTCATGTGTCAATGGCACTTCCATCATGCGCAGCACGTCAACGATGGCACGTTCACCCTGTTTGCTCTGCTCCATCAGGCGCAGAATTTTCACATCAGACTGTGTAACCGCTGCTGCGGCAAGAACGGCTGCCGAGCCCGGGTAGTCTCCTTGAACCGTGTAGGTCGTTGGCTTGTAAGCCTGTCCACCTGGTACACGGAAGGACATGTAATCATCACTCGCATGGATAACGATGCCTGCTTGCTCCAACACTTCCAGCGTCTGTCCGATAACGACCTTGGACTTCAGGTCATTCAGCACTTCAATGGTGCTGTCTTCTGCAAGCAACGGTGTTACAAACAACAATGCACTCAGATATTGGGAGCTGACGGAGCCGGATACACGAATGTGTCCACCCTTGGCATTGCCACCTTTGATTGTAATCGGCAAGCGTCCTTGTTCGTGCTGTACTTCTACGCCCAATTGACCAAGCGCATCGATCAGGTCATCATGCGGACGTTTGCCCAAAGAATCCGGGTACGTATTCACAAATGTAACTTCGGGGCAGAGCGCTGTAACGCCCATCAGGAAACGAAGTACAGCACCCGCATTCCCAACATTCAATTCACGCACATCACGGGGATGACTGCCAAAGCCCTTGATCACAATCTTGCTGTCGTCTTCTTCAAGTACTGCACCCAGATCGCGAATACATCTGCGCATGGCGTCACTGTCTTCACTGTGTGCCGGGAAATGAATGGTACTTGTGCCTTCTGCCAGCGCAGCAGCCAGCAAATAGCGGGTAGTGTAGTTTTTAGAGGACAGAGCCCCGATTTCCCCGTTCAGCGTGGGGGTTGGTTTAACAATAACGTCCATGGATGAAATTCTCCTTCATTGATTATATTGTGGCCAAATTGACATTCCGTGCATCGCTTGGGTATCATTATAGCGTTAAGTCCATACAGAAAAGAGGACCTGAATATGACACAAATAGCTGAAATTGAAACGTCTGAGCTGCGCCGCCGTTTACAGGCGGGAGAGAAGCTGCAGATGATAGACGTCCGCGAGGACGATGAAGTCGCGCAAGGCATGATCGAAGGAGCCAAGCATATTCCGCTTGGACAGATTCCGGACCGACTGTCTGAGATTGAGAAATCAGGCGAGATCGTGATCATCTGTCGTAGCGGTTACCGCAGTGAGCGTGCATGTGAATATCTGCAGCAACTGGGATATGAAGGCTGTACAAACATGGTCGGCGGTATGCTTCAGTGGCAACAGGAAGACTAGAGAAACCCGGAGAGAAGCGAAGCATTTGTAACCTTGTGACTTCTGCTCTGCTCCACTCCTAGAAACGGGCCTATATGGCCCGTTTTGTTATATCTGCCACCACCTATCAACTATTAAACTTCCATGATAACAAGCTTAGACGCGGTAATGCGCTAAAATTATACGAGTCACTTCAGCGGCGGATAACTCGGTTGTATCCACCGTATAATGTGCGAACCGATATGCGTCTTTCCGTTCTTCCATAATCGTCTTGATGCGTTCCTCTGCATTGCCTGCAAGAAGCGGACGATTGTCACAGCCGCTAACACGTTCTACAATCACTGCCGGGTCAGCAGTCAGGGCAACAACCCAACCATTCTTCGACATTACGTCACAATTATCCGAACGCAGCACCACGCCACCTCCGGTCGCTATGACCTGTGACTTTTTCTCCAGCACCGAGCATAACATGCGGCTCTCGGCATCACGGAAATACGTCTCTCCCTTGCCAGTGAACAGTTCCGGAATCGTACAGCCTTCCTCTTTTTCCACCGCGGTGTCCACATCAATCAATCGATAACCAAGCTCGCGTGCAAGCATGTCAGCGACGGTTGATTTGCCGGTTCCCATCATACCAATGAGAATAATATTGTTAGACTTGCTCAAGGTGTACACTCCTTTAATTAAAGCAATTCGTGAGCACTTTTGTCCTATCATAACACAGCCCTGCGGACTGGGAAAGACCATCTCCTTCACCGACTTCCTTTCGACCATCCGCAACCTTCCAAGACAGATTAAGTAACTCCCGGCATCTAATCCTACGTCAGATCACCCTCAAGCAGTTTTGAGCCCCCATACGTCTCAATCAGTAACCAACCAACAACCTAACGAACTCCAATGAGCTTATTTAAGTAAAATAGGCGCAGTTAAACTTCTAACGAATCTCAGTAAGCTTATTTCAAAAAATCACCGTCAAAACACCGAAATTTCGCTGCAAATTATCGAAATAGGGCCTTCTGAGTTCGTTAAAAAATAGAACCGACTCATTTTGCCAAAATAGCGTGTCTCATGTTCATTAGGTCTAGAATCAGCTACATATCTTCTACATCAACACTATTACTGTATAACAAGTAAAAAAAGAGGCCTGGCGTTAACCGGCAATCACCGGAACGCCAAACCTCTTTTGAACCTATTAGCAGGCCAAACCTCCTGCTTAAGGGCACTTTGACCAAATCTAATAGACTTGTATATGTGGTACTACTCCATCCAGTTGTGGTGGAAGCTGCCTTCTTTGTCCACACGTTTGAACGTGTGAGCACCGAAGTAGTCACGTTGAGCTTGCAGCAAGTTTGCTGGCAAACGCTCTGTACGGTAGCTGTCGTAGTAAGACAGTGCGCTGGAGAAGCCAGGTACCGGAACACCTTGTTTTACAGCAGCCGCTACAACTTCACGCCATGCGCCTTGATAAGATTCAACGATGTTTTGGAAGTAAGGATCCAAGAGCAAGTTTTTCAGAGCTGCGTCTTTATCATAAGCTTCCTTGATGTTTTGCAGGAACTGCGAACGGATGATGCAGCCACCGCGGAAGATCATGGCAATGTTGCCGTATTTCAGATCCCAGCCATACTCGTCGGAAGCTGCACGCATTTGTGCAAATCCTTGTGCGTAGGATACGATTTTGCTTGCAAAGAGGGCTTTACGCACGCTCTCGATAAATGCTTTTTTGTCGCCGGAGAACGCTTCAGTCGCTGGTCCATTCAGGATTTTGCTAGCTGCTACACGCTCGTCCTTCATGGCAGACAGGAAACGAGAGAATACGGATTCCGTAATCATGGACAATGGTACGCCGAGATCCAGCGCACTTTGGCTTGTCCATTTACCTGTTCCTTTTTGTCCAGCCGCATCCAGAATAACGTCAACCATTGGTTTTCCTGTTTCTGGATCATATTTGGAGAAGATATCTGCTGTGATTTCGATCAGGTAGCTATCCAGCTCTCCTTGATTCCACTCGGTGAAGATTTCATGCAACTCTTCAACGGAAACGTTCAATACGGATTTGAGCAAGTGATAAGCTTCACCAATCAACTGCATATCTCCGTACTCGATACCGTTATGCACCATTTTCACATAGTGTCCGGCACCGTCAGGTCCAATATATGTACAACATGGATCGTCACCGACTTTGGCCGAGATCGCCGTCAGGATCGGTTCAACCAGTTTATAAGCACTTTCCTGTCCACCTGGCATGATGGAAGGGCCTTTCAGTGCACCTTCTTCACCACCGGATACACCTGTACCGATGAAGCGAATGCCTTTGTCTTCCAACTCTTTGCTGCGACGTTGCGTGTCAGGGAAGTATGCGTTCCCTCCATCAATGATGATGTCGCCCTCATCCAGGTGAGGAAGCAGTTGTTCAATGGTAGCGTCGGTCGCTTTGCCGGCTTGTACCATGATCAAAATTTTGCGCGGGGATTCCAGGGATGCTACGAACTCTTCAATGGAGAATGAGCCTGTCAGGCTTTTACCTTCAGCTTCTTTCAGAAGATCATTGGTTTTCTCCGGGGAACGGTTATATACCGATACTGAGAAACCTTTGCTTTCAATGTTAAGGGCCAAATTTTTGCCCATGACAGCCAGGCCAATTACGCCAATTTGTTGTTTTGTCATCTGGTCCTCCATCCTTTGCTCCAATTAATTTTATTGAAATAAATTCTCAACAATACTCCCATTTTAACGGTTTTATGTATAGAAGTGAACCCCGTGGCACAGCTACGCAACGAGAAAACACTTCAATCTGCTGAGGTGTTCATCGTATTTTCATAAATAGAACCGTGAAGATAATACATCATGCCAGAGTAATCCAATTAAACCAATATTGTATTGTACAATGTTATAATTATATCCAATGAAATTCGAACAAAAAGGAGGAGTGTACATAATGGCCTTAGAGCAGCTCTCAAAAGAGGAACGGTTTTCCCTGGATATTCGAAGAACATTTCTTCTGGGGGCGTATATGAATGAATGGGGGGTGCCAGAACTCAGGATCATTCTTTCGAAGCCAGAAAGAAACATTCATGTAGAAATCTATTATTTTCCTGCCACAATTCAATCTGGCATCGCAAGATTCGTGACGGTTGGGTTGTCTCAGGCAATGCGGCCCTCAGGAGAGCTTGTAGCTGCTGAATGGATGCTTGCGCTGCAACCGGATCTTGGCGGTGAAGAGGTGGGGCGTGTCAACACCTACCTGGTCGATCTGATCTCCCATCACATCGAAAATGTGCCGGATTCAACGGTTCCCCGTGTGATGGAATCAAGCGAATTAGCACCAGCCCGATGGAATGCGACTGCCTTTCTCATTGATGAATTGCGGGGAGAAAAAGAATCCCTTGAACAGATTCAAGTGGGTCATGAAACGATAGCATTACTGTGGGCAGTACCCATCACTTCTTTTGAAGCCAACCTATTGCTCACCAAAGGATTGGATGAATTTGATGCCTGGATTGAAAGCTCGCAATATTCCATCATCAACCCCTGTCGTCCGTGATGCCCGTCAGGCACAAAAATAGAGCCCTGGCTTCCGCCGGGGCTTTGGTATAGATGACTTTCAAAAGAAATATTCATCAACCTTCCAGCATTAACAGATGTCCAGACAACTGTTTCAATGCTTCGCGGCAGGCATTTGCCTTTTCCGTATTATTCAGCTGAACAGCCGTATACAGGCGCTCCAGTTCATCGTCCACTTCCATGCGCAACAACATGAGCCTCTCCTCACCTTCACGCGAGAGGAACATTTCTTCCATCTCTTCCGCCGTCGGCGCAGGTTCCTTTTGAAAAATGACACGCTGCTTGAACCCGGACACTTCCACGAGCCGAATAACTTCACCGAATAAAATATTCTCCACGGTCATCTGCTGATCCTTGAACCGCTTCACAACTGCATGCCCGCGTGTATCTCCAATCAGCTTTTCCAGCCACTCTGCAAGTTTTGCATCCTTAATGATATAATCCCCAGTCATCTTGTAGTTCCCTGTGCGTGTCTGTTGAAAGCGGAGCTTTACCAGCTTGCGGCCGGTCCGGACTGACAGGATAAAAAAGGATTCGTCCTCGCTCCAATATAGTGAATATCCCTCACGAATAAGGTCTCTGATCAAATTTTGGATATGCCGACGGTTGAACCGCAGCTCCAGATTGCAATATTCAACTTCATAACTCTTATTCACGGCACTCCCTCCATCTGTACCGGATCAACTCCGGCCCTCGTCTTCAATCGCTTCTACTCAATCGGCTTACCCTATTTTATACTTCATTTTATGTAAGGGTACTTGGTTATTTGACTATTTTTCACCGAAAGGACCGCCGGATTGCAGCTTTCCGCAGACGCACAGGGGCAAGCCCCCGATTATCATGATATAACGGACGCCAAAAAGGGAGTTCCACAACCATGATGGTTAACGGAACTCCCTTTTCTTTCACTTATTTGGCTGGAGCGGTGCGAAACGGATTGCGGGATAACACAAAGTGCACAACGGCAAGTCCTGCCATGACGATGGCACTGCCAATGAATGGAGCCGGATGGCTAACGTGGTCCCACAGCAGTCCGGAAACAATGGGGCCTACAACCATGCCTGATCCTTGCAATGTAAGGAAGAATCCCCAGATTGCTCCCCGCTCCCCTTTGGGAATCAGTGTGGCTACAAAAGCATTCCAGGCGGGCAGAATCATGGCATAACTGATGCCCACCAACATGACAACACCAAACACCACCGGAATGGATGTTATGGAGGAGAATGCGAACAGACTCGCCGCCGCCATCAAAAAACCAACGTTCAGGAACGGTTTCGTGCCAAACCTGTCTACCATTTTACCTACAGGCAGTAAGGCAATAACGGTTATTCCACCTCCCGCAATCAGCAACAAACTGTAAAGGTTCGGTGAGATGTGCAGATCTGTGCGTGTATATAGCGTGATTACTGGACTAAGCAAACCAATGACAAACGACTGCATAAACAAGGCAGGATACACAAGTGGATTAACATTAAGTGTGCTGCGTACCCGTTGTAGTGTACCCTTCACACTCTTTTGCAACCGGATGAACGGCGTGAGCAGATTCGGTTTGGCTGGATATTTCACATCACTATTCTTCGCTGCTTGCTCGGCATGCTCTCCTTCAACAATGACACGTCCAGGAAGAATCATGGCCACCAGAATAACGAGAATGGCACAACCCATCAACACGAGGAATATAGTTCGATAATCATGATGCGTGCGCTCCAGCAACCAGTTCATGCCGATTGGTCCAAGGCCTGTACCGCCCAGAGCGGCCATCTCCAGCGCCCCCATTGCTGTACCATTCTTGTTCTGTGGGCCAGACATCGCCGTCACCCCTGTCATGGCGCAAGGCCAGAGCGGTGACGTACCAATGCCAAGAATGAGACAGGCCATGGCCAGTCCAAAGGCACTTTTGAGAAAAAGGATCATAATAACAGCGATTAAGGTACAGATTAGTGCTGTAACCATCGTTGCGCGGAACCCGATCCGTTCTGCTGCCCAGCCGGAAGGCGCCCGGAACAGATTATCTCCCAGATATTGAAGAGCAAATGCCACACCAATGACGCCTGCAGACAGACCCAGTATATTGTCCATATAGACGGGCAAAACAGCTACCAACAGGGCCCCTTTGATAATTTCAACTAGAAAAAGTGTCAGCCACATCGCGATAAAAAATGGTGATCGCAAAATTTTGGCTGGTTTTGTATCGGTTTGCATTCTTTTTCCCCTTTCGCCGTTCAATTGCCTATTCCCTATCCTTAGTGTAACCGTGGGGAATGTGTCCAAATCTCGGCAATTCAAAAAATTGTCGATTATACTGTTGCATTCGGTTCTTAATTTGCTATACTCATCTTTGTTTACCAATTTTATTAGGAAGGGTTGTGACAGCACTGATGAATCACCACCGTACGCCGCTGTTTACCGCTTTAAAAAATCATGCGGCACTCAATCCGGTACAGTTTCATATTCCGGGCCATAAAAAAGGATTGGGAGCGGATACCGAATTCCGTGAATTTATTGGCGATAATGCCTTCTCCATAGATTTGATTAACATCGCACCGTTGGATGACCTGCATCAGCCAACCGGTGTCATTCAGGAAGCACAGATTTTGGCAGCAGATGCCTTCGGAGCCGATTATACCTATTTTAGTGTACAAGGCACAAGCAGTGCCATTATGACCATGATTCTGTCTGTATGTTCACCGGGTGACAAAATTATTGTGCCCCGTAATGTGCATAAATCGGTTCTGTCCGCCATTATTTTCTCAGGCGCCAAACCCGTATTTGTGTCTCCTTCACAAGATGCCAATCTGGGCATTGACCATGGAGTGACTACACAGTCTATCCGTCGCGCACTTGAGCGTCATCCTGATGCCAAGGCATTGCTTGTAATTAACCCGACCTATTACGGCGTGGTTACAGATCTTAAAGAAATAGTTGAGCTGGCACACAGCTATCAAGTCCCTGTCCTCGTTGATGAAGCACATGGCGTACTCATTCATTTCCATGAGGATCTGCCGTTGTCTGCGATGGCAGCAGGTGCCGATATGGCTGCAACCAGTGTTCACAAGCTTGGTGGCTCCATGACACAGAGTTCCGTACTCAACCTGAACACAAAGAATGGGTTCGTGAATCCACAGCGTGTACAGACGATCCTGAGTCTGCTCACCTCTACATCAACTTCATACATTTTGCTTGCTTCACTCGATACATCAAGACGTAACCTGGCACTCCACGGTCGTGAGATTGCACAGAAGGCGATTGAACTAGCTGAGTTTGCCAGACGTTCGATCAACGATATGGATGGCCTGTATTGCTTCGGTAGAGAGTTGCTGGGCACAGAAGCGACCTTCAACTATGATCCAACCAAAGTAACGATCCATGTTCGCCATCTGGGTATTACAGGGTATGAGACAGAGAACTGGCTGCGTGAACATTACAACATCGAGGTTGAACTTAGTGATATGTACAATATTCTGTGTCTCATCACGCCAGGAGATACAGATGATAGCGTGGATATCTTGCTAAACGCTTTGCAGGATCTATCCCGTACCTATTATCAAGTTAACCCGGCCCATGAACTGGTGGTAAAAGTTCCTGATATTCCACAGTTGATGCTGACTCCACGTGATGCATTCTACGGTGATACCGAAGTGATTCCGTTTAAGGAATCCGCAGGACGTATTATCTCGGAATTCATCTATGTCTATCCGCCAGGAATTCCGATCCTGTTACCGGGTGAGGTTATCACCCAGGAAAACATCGACTACATCATCGATCATGTCGAGGTTGGATTGCCTGTCAAAGGACCCGAAGATCGCAGCGTAACCAACGTTAAAGTGATCGTGGAAGCCGATGCCATTTTCTAGAACAACCCCATTTGCGCTGTAAATGGGATGAACTTAAAGGACCAAGCCTTAAGCTTGGTCCTTTTTTATTTTATGGGACAAGCGAGTTTGCATTTTCCCGTCTATTTTGTCGTTCAAATCGGTGGTGTAAATGCTCGTATACTCTTAAAAAACAAACAAAAGGCCCCCTGAGATCAAGGAGCCTTCATGTTATGTTCCAAAAGAATGACTATTCTTGTGATGCAACGAGTTCGTTGTAAGCCGCTTCAACGCGGTTCCACTCTTCTTCGTCTTCAATATTGTAGAGCACCATTTCCTCGTCTTCTTCTTCCATACGCAGGATGATGCCGTCAGCTTCAGGATTGTTACGTTCCAGCAGGAGCGCATAAACATGCTTCTCCACGTCAAACGTCTCCACCAAAACCATCTCCACGTCTTGGCCGTTCTCGTCTGTTAATGTGAGAAGGACTTCTTCATGCTCGTGGTCGTGGTCGTGGTCTTGCCCGCATCCGCAGCCATCGCCGTGTTCATGTGTGTGATCGCTCATTGAAATACCTCGCTTTATAAATAGAAATTGTGTAACCTTGCATATCGTAACATGTTCAATGACCCAGGTCAATTTAACTCACAGGGTAATTTTCGCTTCAATCGTTCAGCGCTGTAATGATTTTCTCCGCTACCAGGACGTAGCTGCTGTTTGCATTTTCTTTAATATGAAAGCCGACTTGATACTTGCCGGCACGACTGAAATCGTACGTAAAATCGTATGTGCGGAACCAGAAGTTATCCTTCTGTGTCGTAAGCTCCTGTGACTGGATATCCTTCACCTGACCGCTTGGATTGGTAATCGTTACTTTCACCGCAGCTACATCTGCTGTCAGACTGTCCACTTGTGAAAATACATTGAATTTCAGCTTACCTACGTTAACGTTGCCAAATACAGTGTCTCCCTTGAAGAGAAAAATATGTACATTCGGTTTGATCACCGTTACTCTCTTGTTACTGCTGTCCCATTTGACGACGCCTCCGGCTTCCCTTACAGGTACATAGGTCGTTCCATCAATGAGATAACCTCCATCCGCTGCTTCCTTGCCGTTAATGAGAACACGAATCTTCTCGTTCACCGAATCTGCAAACAATAAAGACCCGCCGAGCAAGGAGAATACCGTGACACAAAGCAATATTCGTTTCCATTTCATCCCGTCAATATTCCCTCCCCTGCTGCTAGCTGTTGTACATTTATACTGCAGATTCATCCACAAAGTTGCGCTGTTTTTCATCATTTTTCATTTTTTATCCAGAATTTTTTCCACCCCTTGGAATGAACAAAAAGAGGCGATCCTCATTAAAGGATGCCCCTGATCTATAATTGTTATATATGCAGCATTATACGAAGAGTTATGAAGAAGTATGGCGAGTCAGGATACAGGGAACACCTTTGCCTATAGCCCCTTCGATTCGCATCCGTGCAGCGTAATCCATGCCACGTGTACATGGTGTCTTGCATTTTTCACATACATCCGAAGTGACCAACTTCATGGATACACGAATTTTGTCACTCTTTAATGCGGGAGCTTTCTTTCCTTTTGCTTTTGCCATCCCGGATTCCCCATTTCCCCAAGTGCTTACTGATGTAATGCATCATATGGGGATTCGCCCGGTTGTGTGTCTATTTAGAAAACGTATTTAAATAATAAAAATATGACAAGGAGGATACCTCCGAGAATGAGCCAGTTGCTGATTTCATACCAAATGCTCTTGCCTCCGGACAGGTATTTCTGTTCATTCTCCTGATGACGCTGACGGTGGGTATCGGTCTCAGAGCCATGGGGTGGTTTGCTAAAATCCATCATAAGTACATTCCCCTTTCAGCAGTTTTGTATAATCTTAATACCATTATAACCCATAATTGAGTATTAAATTGATTTTTCTGTATAAAAAGGGCTGTTTCATACAAATGGTTCTATTGGATAGCAGTTAATTCTTCTTCTGTGACCCATTTGTGATTCTTAACCAAATCTCCCCCTGTTGTCGGGGTATAATCAACCATATATACCGTTGTCTCTTCAGCAGTATCAATTGTGGCCTTCGCACCCTTCATCCCTTTCATGTGATCAGCGCTCAACACTACCTCAGAACCTGCCGCATACGGTTGTTCCTTATGGTCCTGTATTTCCTCATGGATAACCCATTTATGATTTTGCACGGGATCTCCGCCTGTTGTTGGTGTATACGTAACTGCATATACCGTAGTTTCATATGCTCCAACGATCTGTGCTCTCGCACCCTTCATGCCTGACATGTGGTCGGCACTCATCAGCGCCTGGCTTCCTACTGGGAAGGTGGGGTTGTTTTTTTCCCGCAGTCCTTCCGGTAGCTCTCCCGATTCAGAATGGTGCATCTCACCTGCGGCAGCTGTATGACTGTCATCGTTGCTTTCAATAGTTTGCCGAGTCTCCTTGCCACATCCACTCAAAATCAAACTGCCTGTAATCAATATAGTCGATAGGGTCAGTAAATATTTTTTCATGTTTTGCACTCCTTTAATTCTATTTGTATTATTCATTATACCCCCTATAGGTATATTGCAATCATTATTATTGCTTTTTCCGGGCAGACGTATCTTACAACGGAGCAAAATAATACAAAAAAACCTCCGATTTCTCGGAGGCTTCTTTTAACAACAAATAGTTTCAATGATTACGCCAGTTCCACGTTAACATTCACGTTCCCTTTAATTCCTTTGGAATATGGGCAGTAGTCATGGGCAAGTTTCACAAACTTCTGTGCTGTTTCCTCATCCAGACCGAGAATCTTAACTTCCAAATCGACTTGAAGCTTCACACCGTTGTCCTCAGAGTCCGTCACCAACATTACAGTAGCAGCTACGGTACTTCTTTCAATTTCAACTTTGTGTTTCTTCAATTGAAACTCCAGTGCGGAGTTAAAACAAGCACTATACCCTGCTGCAAACAACTGCTCCGGATTTGTAGCTGTCGTCACTTGTCCTCCAAGTTCAGGCGGTGCAGCAACATCCAACATAAACACGTTATCTGGGGATTGTACGATTCCTTGACGTCCGCCTGTATTGATGACTGTTGTTTCATATAATGTTTTCATTTGTGAAAACTCCTTTAGTTGATTAGATTTATTTTGACTACATTTTGACTTCTGTTGTATCGCTAACAATTACATTGTACACAATTAAATTGCGTATGTAAATAGATAATATAAAAAAATAATATAGTTTAATGCTGCGTTTAAATGAATAGCGATGAGGAGGATTATAATGTAGTTATCGGTAGAGGAAATGTATCCTTCCTTAACTTTCATCCATCGGATGACCTAACTCGAACCGTTAAGGAGGAATAACACGTTTGGAGAATAATTCATTTCTAACCCCAGACAAGCTCAAACATAAAGTCAGAGCACTTTCTGAGGTGTTGGCTGTATCAACCAAACTCGGCTTGACTTCATTTGGAGGACCAATCGCTCATCTTGGTTACTTTCATGAAGAATATGTTCGCCGTAGAAATTGGATGGATGAACGAAGCTATGCAGATTTAGTTGCGTTATGTCAATTTTTGCCCGGGCCTGCCAGCAGTCAAGTCGGGATTGGAATCGGCATCATCCGCGGCGGTTTGCTGGGGGGACTGATGGCTTGGCTTGGTTTCACACTTCCTTCTGTCATTGCTTTAGTTTTGTTTGCTTTCCTTATGCAAGGATTTGATATCAGCAGTACTGGCTGGATTCACGGTCTGAAAATTGTTGCTGTAGCTATTGTCGCTCAGGCGATATTGGGTATGGGGCAAAAACTAACTCCTGACCGTTACAGGGCAACCATCGCTATCTTTACTGCAGCAGCAACTCTTGTGTGGCCAACTGCGTTCACCCCAATCCTTTTTATTGTTATTGCAGGCATGATAGGTATGATCCATTTTAGAAAAATGACAGGGGTTAATACAGTAGACTTGTCTGTCCCTGTGAGTCGTAAGTTGGCAATCGTCTGTTTGGTTACGTTCTTTGGAATCCTGATTCTGCTCCCGTTACTCACACCCTTTGATCGTTCGGGATGGCTGTTATTCTTTGATAGCTTCTACCGTTCAGGATCACTTGTATTTGGTGGAGGGCATGTTGTCCTTCCGTTACTGGAACGTGAATTCGTCCCAACAGGTCTGATGAACAAGTCCGACTTTTTGGCGGGATATGGGGCAACACAAGCTGTACCTGGACCATTGTTCACCTTTGCCAGTTATTTAGGTGCGATGATGCGTGGAGTCCCAGGTGCTTTGGTTGCAACGATTGCTATCTTTTTGCCAGCGTTCCTTCTGATCGTAGGAGCATTACCCTTCTGGAATTCTTTATGTAAAAGCTCGAAAATTCAAGGAGCATTTATGGGAATTAATGCAGCCGTAGTAGGTATTTTGTTGGCGTCGTTGTACGATCCGCTTTGGACAACTGCGATCCTAACTCCTGTTGATTTTGCACTGGTATGCATTTTGTTTCTAATGCTCGTTTTTTGGAAAGTACCACCGTGGATTGTTGTCGTTGCTGGTGCAGCAGGCGGTACAATCATGAAGCTTCTCTAAATAAAAAAGGTACCCAAACACTGCACTTCTTTTTCAAAGCGTCCGTGTTGAGGTACCAAATTACTGCACGTATGTCTTTTTACCGATCCATGCAGATTATCTATTTATTCTGTTCGTCATTCCAATTCAAATCATGCACCTTATTCATCTTCCGGCGTCTCCCCAGTTTGATTAATTACTCCAGATATCCACTTTCATCTGTGCACATTTGAAATACTTGGCCTCTGCCTTGCTTGTTGTCAGTTTCAACAGACATTGCAGTTCTCCATGTTGGAACAACCCACCGCTAAGGTCAGCAGCAACACCGCCATACTGATCATCCGCACCAAGCCACACGGAAGGTCTTTCAAACCCCGCCGAGAACTGTAACCCGGTGCAGAGCAGCACCGTCAGGTTTTTTCGATTCTGGGCCTCATCTCCCGCCACACCTTGGGTGGTGAAGAAAACCATGTTTTGCTTAAAATCCGTGTACGTTCCATCTGCTTTATAGGCTCGGACCATACCATACTTCTGATTAACGTTATGAAAAAAGGTGATGCCGGCCTTGCTATCCTTGGATTTAATGCCAACCTGAACTGATATTCCAATATTCCCGTTGAATTGTAGCGCTTCCAAAGTAATTGCAATTGCTGTTACTTTCGAGCTGTCAATCAGATGTTTCATTTTCAACTCTGCCGTCGCTCCTGCCGTGGCCGGTGTTGTAACTGTTATGGTCCCTCTGTCGGGCAAAGGCTCAAACGTAGGGGTGCCCACAACCTCCACCCAATCCGGTAACGTTCCGTATAGAAAATCGGCCACAAGCTGTTTGTGGACCTTTCCAAAGGGCACAATCTGACCCGCTGCATCACGTATAATCATCTCTACACCCCCACCGAATAGGCTACACCGATATTATGATCGGTATTGTAATACACGTACACTACACCGTCCATAACGGACACCATCAAGGATTGCATGTTGGTCGTTTCCCAATTCAATGCCGGAAAATATATATCTGAAGGTTTGTCCAACAGTTGACGGAAGTCTGCGCTGATCTTGGCAATGGCAGGCCGAGCTACAGTCGTAACTCCACCGGAAGCATAAGCCGATAACATACCCAGCCACCACATGCTCCCTTTGTACATAAATACACCAGCATTGGGTCTCGAAATGTTTTCTCCTGCACTTAAAGTGGCATCATTACCACCCATTAATGGTCTTGGATCAGCTAACCAGCTACGTCCGTCATGAGAATGCCAGATACATTTACGACCAAAGTCACCACCGCCCATCACCGAAAAACCGATCCATTTGCCGCCATTTCTGAAGCACGAGAAGTAACCGGTATGACCATCACCTGGGAACCCGGGAGGTTTGTCCAAAATCAAACCTACTCTTGTCCAGTTAATCATGTCTACAGAGGTTGCAAGTGCCGTTGATTGATTGATCCCCAGTCCGTTTTGTTGATAATACATAAAGAACAATTGTTCTTCATCGTTCCAGATCACAAATGGCGTTTCCGTCGAATTCCCAACCACAGTATCGAGATACACCTGTCCGTGTTTGGTCCATGGTCCTGCCGGGCTGTTGGAGTAGGCTAGTCCAATTCCTCCGATGTGATTATGGTTGGTAGAATACGTAGCATAATAATCTGCTTTTGCATCAGGGATAAGCCCCTTCACCTTGATCGCCCGAAACCAATAGATCGATTGAAGGCCCGCCATTGCAGCGGTATACATAGGATTGTCCATTTTTTTATCAAATTGAGGCGTGTACATCCGTCTGGATTCTGCATCGCAATAATCATAAGGCGCAACGGCCCTGTTTGCCTTCATCGCTGCGTCGAGTGCTGCCTGGGCAATATTTTCAGTCATAGACATGGGAACTCAACTCCTTCGTGAGCAGGGTATTACCATTTACCGGTCGCGAATATAGAACATCCGAAGTGTCCTTTAATAGGATTGAAAAATCAACAACATTACCCTCATTCGCAGTTGGCTCCTGAGTAATACAAATGATAGGACAAATTCTAGCATTATATGAATACGCTTTCATTTTGTTCATTCCTTTATTTCCTTTACAGTTGTAATCAGCAACTGTCCCTTTCATTGGTACCCCCGGATAATGTTGATCCTTCATATTAATCCCTCCTATTGTTTTCTCCCGATAAGTATATTCATGAAGTTGCCTTTCTGTTAAAGCATTATGCCCATCTTGCAGCCTATTATTCTAAGTCTGGTTTTCATATAAAACATAAACAGGCTAACCAATACGAATTGGCTAACCTGTTTGAACAAAGAAACTGCAAAACCAATTACTTATTACTCCGCAAAAAGTGAAGATATGGGATTCGCAACTTTTTTATTGGATTTCTCCTTGCCTTGGTTATCCAATACATAGTACTGGTAAAAGTCGTTAGTGAATCCGATAGACTCCTGTATTTTCAGCTTAAAAGCTTCAAATGCCGCATCACTCAGATGATCCTCATTCCAGAAATAATGAAGCATCAATCGATTCTGGTTATATGGATGTTGGATAACATATGCACCCGCGGCGAGAGGTTGATTCATGGTATTCTTCCAAGCGAAACCCGTCCGTTTCGTCCGATCGATAATGTTGAATTTTAAAGCCTGCACCAATCCGTTTGACTTGGCATTACCAATGACAATAAGGTTGCTGTTGCCGATCTCTTTTTTCATCTTTTGCTTCAGTTCCTTGCGATCCCTTATAATGTCGTACTTCACACCTGTCATATCAAGGAATCCGGTCAACTGATTAACCATATCTTCCTGCTGTTTAGTTGCAAGCTTACTCACCTGATCGCTGAGCACAATGGTTAATTTCTCGCCTTGAAGGACTTTGTCCATCAATCGATTCATCACTTCATAAGGCAGATTGGGGATCATACCCATGACAGCCTGATACTGTTGTTGTAACATGTCATGTACATAGGAGGCGGTCTCTTCCTGTGATAATTGGTATTCCGGCTTTAAGACAAAGTTAGGCTGATATAGGGCCATCTGCATTTCTGAACGTACTTCTTTACCAAGCACATCTTCAATGGTGTGAAGTAGCCCCTCTATTGTTGCATTTTGATGCACGTAGCGTTTGAAATATGTTCTCATCAACTCGTCAAATTTCTCTTCGCCTACGGAACGGTAAAGCTGATAGATCGCTTGTCTTCCCTTCTGATAATACACCAAACCTGCCAAATCCCCAGCTTCATCGTTTGTTGACGCAATCGCCATATCTACGGGCGCAGTATCAAACTGTATGGATCTGAACCCATTTAGCTTGTCTCCCTGTTTCTCGGCAAAATAGACCATAGAGAAATCGGCAAAGCCTTCATCCAGGAAGGATTCTGTCTCCGAGTTATTACCGATCAATGCATGGAACCACTGATGCGCTATTTCATGAACAAATGTTGTGTCTTCTTCTGGAACAGCACCATTTTGAATCTGTCCCATCTGAATGAGCCTCGCATACTCCACGGCAACGCCTTGTACATACGTCTCGACAATTCGGAACTCTGGATAGGGATACTTGCCATATTTCTCACTATAGAAATCGATGACCTTGAATGCCTGATTAATGTACCGGTCAACTATCTTTTTCTTGGATGGGTCATCGTTGAAATAATAATACTCCACCGTCAGACCGTTACGGGTAACGCGTTCCACTTGAAGATTAGGACTTGCAAAGAAAACAAACTCCCTCGTATTCTCGGCTACAGCAGACACAATCTTACGACCATGTTCTGTACTGTCTTGAGTGGTGATCGTGCCCGGCATGGCTACCTGATACTCATCAGGAACATTGAATTGAACTTCAAAGTCCGACGAGGTGTAATAATCACTCTCGAATGTTTGACTATACGGTGCCTTGTTCCATTGATGTTTAACCTCGTCGTATACAGACATCACCGGGAACCAGTGCGCACAATTGATCATGTCCATGTAGTAGGAAACTCGCTGTGAGCCATAGGGTATATTCAACTGAAACTCCAGTTGGAATGATACCGATTCGCCTGGTTGAACGGGCTCTTTCAACTGCACGGTCAACGCTTGGTTTTCCTTATGGAAATCCAGCGATTGACTATCTGCGGTTACAGCCTGAATATCGATGCCACCCAGAAAGTCCTCCGCTGTCTTCTCCGGGTGATCTTCACTAATCTTTTCATTATGCTGTTGGTACATGCTCGCCTGTGTAGACTTGGAGAGGTTCGCATCAGCATATGTATGCAGGACCAGCTGCTGGAGGGTATCCTTGCTTGTGTTGTGATACGTTACCTTCTCGCTCCCCTGGATTGTCATGTCCTTCTCATTTAATCGAGCCTGGATCTGGTATTGAATCGGGGCCTGCTCTAAAGAGTCTTTCGGTGTGTTATATATCTTCGTAGATACAGGTGCTGGGCCTGCTTCCGCGGCAACAACCCCCATGTTGGCAAGTGGGCTTGTTGCCAGTATTAAAGCCAGTGTACCCGCGATCCCTACTCTGGCTAACTTTGATGTAAATGGGTTTGAATAATTCATAAGTTCTCTCCTTCTCCTGTTCTATGTTGACCTCATGACCAAGTATAGAAGACGAACCTTACGCTGAATTTATGTTTTATTTAAGTTTTGTTTAAAAAGAGGAAGAGAAACTGAAACTATCGCAAATCGCATTCATGTTTGTATGTAAAAAAAGAAAAGAAGCCTTACAATGTAAGGCTTCTCATGTATGATCTTTAGTGGGCTCAAACCACTACCCCTACCCTGTCAAGTTTGACTTAGGTAAGATTGGCTGTTTCCTTATGTAGCAGAAAGTTCTTGTATATCAGTATATCAGAGGCTTTCGGCTCATTTTATCATCGAGATGAACCGTCGTTTCCTGTTGTTTTTTCGAGTTCGTGACCATGGTGTTACCATAAAATTCTTATGAAAAATTATAATTTACAAATTAAATGACTTGAGAACTATTTTTTTTATGGAACTTGTTACAAAAAGAGGTATTTAGTACTACATTATCGAAGACTGTAATAGAGAATATTATTGAGGAGAGGATAAATTTGAAGTTAACAAAGTTTACAATCCGAAACTTTAAAGGCATCAAAGAATTAAGTATTGACGTAGAGAATATTACCGTTGTAATTGGACCCAACAATTGTAGTGAAGCACTATATTACAAGCGTTAAAATTGTTTGGTTCCACGAACAAAAAAATAGATTCTGATTTTTATTTCAGACATAATACATCAGAGCCGATCTCATTTCATGCAACTTTTTCAGATATCTCAATCGAGGAAGCTGATTTACATGGTATAAGAGCATCCATACATTCAGAGTCTAACAGTTTTATTGTTCGTGCAATCTATAGTTATGGACAAGACGTAAAAAGATCTTCTAAGACTAGCGGATCTCTTGAACACGATCTCGAAGAAACTGGCTGGGATGGAAAGATGGGAGGAGGTAACAATGCATCCCATTTCCTGAATGTCTTTCCAGAGGTGATTTATATCCCAGCTGTTAAAAATGCAAGTGATGAACTTAAAACGAATTCTGATAATATGAAGACTCTAACGACACTTTATAAAGAGATTGTTCATTCCCTTGAGGAGTATACAGAAGCAGAAGAAAAAACTAGACTACTTCAAAATAAAATCAATCAACATGATGACCAAAAGATAAAATATTTTGAGTCTGAAGTTCAGAGTTTTCTAAATGATGTAACCTCAACAAAGATAAACTTTAAAGTTAATGTTAAACCTATAGACGAAATTGTTAGTACTAGTGTCAGTCCTTTTTTTAATTATAATGGTATAGAAACCGGTATTGAATTTCAAGGTAATGGTGTCCAACGCACCTTCATAGTGTCAATACTTAAAGGTTTTAGAAAGTTTAAAAATAAATACTCAACTGACAAAAAAGAGGAGTCTCAATATAAAAGATCACTTATTATTGCAATTGAAGAACCTGAATTGTACCTTCACCCGCAAATTGCGAAAATTTTCAAAGATACCTTGTATTCACTCGCAGATGATAATTTATTCCAAGTAATTGCAACCTCCCACTCACCAAACTTTATAGATTTGTCAAAACCAAATAGGACGTTAGCAAAATTGTCGTTAGATAGCTATAAGATGGTTAATGTTGCACAAGTGAGTTCTGATATTTACAACATGGGTGCAGATGATGTTCAACGTTTTCAGGCCTTATTGAAGTTCAATCCATACATCAACGAAGTTTTTTTCGCAGATCGAGCAATCTTGGTTGAAGGTGACACAGAAGTCGTAGCATTTAAACTCATTGGTGAGAAGTTAGTTGAAAACGGAATCCTAACACAAGAGATGTTTAATAGAACTTCTGTGGTAAATTGTGCAGGTAAAGCAACAATGTATATTGTTCTCAATATTTTAAATAATTTCGGTATTGATTACTCAGTCGTACATGATTTAGACATTACTGAATTAAACTCAAAAGGACAAAGAAGAAGCCCTTCTGCGTTAAAGACCGTTATAACAATTAATCACAAACTTGAGCAATTGGCACTTGCAAGAGGTAACAGAAAATATGTATTTCAACATACATTTGAAGCAGAGATGCCAAATGACTATGAAAAAGGTTCATCTAAATCTTTCTCAGCTTATGAATATTTAAGAGAAAAGTCTTTAGAAGAACTACCAGAAAGATTTATAAATGTAATAAAGGGTGCTTTCGCTCTTAACCTCGATAATCCGATTGATCATTCCATTGAAACGTTATTACCCACTTACCAAAGACAAGGTTGGCCTGAGTTAAATCAAGCCTTAAGTGAGTGGGAGGCTCCGATGAAAGAAGAATACCTCAAAACTTTTTGGGTAGAAAAAATGATTGCTGTAGTTGAAGAGAATAAACAGTAATTAAAATGACGCAGTTGAGGTAAGTCGAATCTCTAAAAAGAAGCTTTCTGCCTGAATCAGTGTTTTTCGTACAATTTAATGAAATGTTGATTAACGCAATGACGTTATAAAATCACAGCATGTGAACCAAGCCTACTATAGATCGAGATCCATATTAAGTACACAAAATTTAATTTGTAAAGTATATAAATATAAAAAGAAAATAATGGAGTGAAATTAATGGATAATTGTCCTAAATGCAAACAAAATGATGATGTTAAAGTTCATAGTAAAGGTGTCAATTGTTTATGCGACAGAGATTTTTGCGTTGGTCAACGTTGTGGTGCAAATGATATGGTAGAATCATACAAATGCAAAAGATGCAATGAAGTATTTACTTCTGCGGTATATCAAAACTATCGTGAACATCATTGCAGAAGTTAATAGTGGTCGATTAGTAATCTTTAATTTAAATTAAATCCAATGCAACTTCTTTTACGAACAATAGTAATCCTATACTTTAATAGTTTAAGATGATGGCTTCGCTGTTATCCTTGAAACATAAATTTAATAATGAGCCTTTTTGGAATATCCGGCCTAGCGGCAAGTTCTAAAAAAACAAACAGCGGAAAGGAACCTTTCATCCGCTCCGCTGTTTCCATTACTACTCTACTCAACTTAGTATCCGCTCTAATTAATTTAATCGGTTCAATAATAAATAATCATGGTCAATTGAAGACATTACCCACGTTCACTTCGTTATGATCCTATGAATAAGTACATATGATACCAATGTTTAAAGAAAAATTGAGTTTTAGCACCACATTGGTAGTAAGTTTTAGTAGATACTCTGTTCTCCCCGATAGACCTAAACAAATCCTGCAAAAAGCCATAATTACAATTTTTTAATCCGCTTATAACAATAAAATGATTCATTCTCAGATACATTCTATTTATTGTATGAAGGCAGATTTTGTAACGTCCTTCTTAAACAATGTTCCTGTTCTTTGAGCATTCGATAGATTTCCGTATCTCCTAATTCCTCAGCAATCTTAAGTAGACTCTTCTCTCCTTCGACAAACCTGTTACTGTCAGCACCGTGTTTTAGCAATAGCTTGATCTTGTTAATTAAGCCTAATTCTACTGCAATTTGGAGCGGTGATGATAAAGAGGTTCCCTACTTCATCATCCTGAACAAGTATGAACAATGGGGGTTCTTCTCTGAAAAAGTAATCTGGATCAGCACCGGACTGAATTAAGAGACTTATCAAAGCAGCGTTTTTATTACGAGTAGCCGCTATTATTGATGAAGAATTGGCAGGAACGGCTCCTTGATCCTACAAATGGACTACTTCATTGTAATTATCATCGGCTACAGCGTAATACAAGTCTTCTATAGATGTCTTCTTCTTATGAAGGAGTTCTTAAGACAATTTTTATTTCTTCACTGCTTAATTTCATCCAAATTGTACCATTAAGTATATTTAACAAAAACCACCTACACATATTATGGGAGGTAGCCATATTATTATATAAAAAAACAACTCCTCTTGAGATATAATTCTCAAAAGAAGTTGCCTTTAATTTTACATATAGGACGAGTGGGGATCGAACCCACGACCCTTACCCTGTCAAGATAATGCTCTCCCGCTGAGCTATCGCCCTGTAATAATTAAGATGTATCCATCGAGTCCATACTACTAAACTTAGCTGAGCTAACAGACCATAATATATAATTGTTTCCCAATCAAGTAACAGTATCATATCAAGTAACCGTGTTCATTGTCAATGATTTATTTGGTTATAATTCACCCGAAATGGTGCACAATAAAGGAAAGATTACCATTTCAACACGAGGTGAATTCCCTATGAGAAACTTAACAAAACGGTCAAAACCCAATAAATATACATTTACCAAATGCTTCTTTCTCTTTGCTGGGCTTGTGATTCTCAGTACAAACGTTACTGGTTGCAGCTTGGAGAGGGATGAACATACGGTTCAATTCCAACAATTACAACAGCCCAATGAAAATGGTGAATCTCTGCCGGTCTGGCTGGACGTATACTCCAAATCTGTAATTCAAGATGTGTATTCTCCGCGAGGAAGCAGTGAAGTCTTGCCGTGAAGGTTAACAGGTGAATTACTCATCTTCATCCCACTTGCGTGAGTATGCTTTCTTCGTAACGTAATACAACAGAGTAATCATTCCCGCCGACATTAGCAATGTAATTACCATGATGCCTGTCATGCCCATCACTACCGCCTCCTCTCCCAATATGTTCCAGACTTCACTATACAGGAAAAACATTTTTTTGTATAATTCAGTCTGATATGTCGCGCAAGAGCAGAAAGAAGGAATGGAATTGGCAGCTGAGATTAGTTATGTATCGACAGAAGAACAACTGAAGCAAGCCCTGGAAATTCGCCATCACGTTTTTGTGATCGAGCAACAGGTGCCTGCCGAGATTGAGATTGATCAATATGATGTCATCAGTCCGGATGTGCATCATGTATTGTTAAGTACGGATGGCCAAGCTGTAGCCACAGGACGTCTGATCTATTACAGCAAGGATACGGCCAAAATGCAGCGGATCGCAGTGCTTGAATCTCATCGTTCATTTGGTTATGGACGAGTGCTTCTGCTCGCGATGGAGGAGCTGGCACGTGAACTCGGCCTAACCTATTCTGTACTGGATGCGCAATGTCAGGCACAGAAATTCTATGAAAAACTGGGCTATGAAGTGATTTCAGAAGAACCTTTTTATGATGCAGATATTCTGCATGTTCGTATGAGAAAGAGCCTGTAAACCCTCGGCGTTGGCAGGTCTTTATCAGCATATGATGCATACTTCCGAGGAAATCGGATAGGCTAATCAGGTATACAGATTCCTATCTCGTCATATAAGGAGAGTGTGACATCATGGATCAAACAACACGCGAGAGTTTCACAGCCGTACAGAAAAATGGTGACGGTGACCTGACAGCTTTTCAGACTTCAGCAGGACGTGTACTGGATTATCAGCAGGCACTTGCAGAAGTAAAGGCTGGCGCTATTGCCGGTGTGAATGTATTTAAAGGCAAGGATGGCGAAATGTACATTCGCGGCGATGCCGACGGTGACCCAACCAACAACCTGGACCAACTTCCCCATTTCTAAAATAGATGCACATGTCGTATGTGTGACACAGTAAGCGCCGATCCGGATATCCGGGTTGGCGTTTTCTTATTAGAATTAATAGTCCGTAAAATATTTTACGGAATCACCGGAAGGTTGGCTTTTGCGAATCGGCTGTTGTGCCTGTTCCCATGCCTGCAAAATCTGTATCCCTTCAAGACTAGATCGGTTCTCCCACGCGATGTGCCCGGTGCGTTCAAGCTCCAGCAATGACTCATGAATGTAAGCTTTGCTTCGTCCCGTCTTGGTCTCCAGTTCATCCATACGCGGCAGCCTGCGCCGTTGTCCTGCATAGTTCACCATAATACGTAAAATCTTGCGTTCAAAGTCGTTCAGCATACTTTACCTCCCCATTCAGGTCCTTAACAGGACGCCATGCCAGAATACCTTGCTCCAGAAAGGTTCGGGGTGAGCCTTCTTTTCCCGCTGATGCTCTAATCATCCCGCCACGTACACTGTTAATTCGAATCTGTCGCTGCGTTATCTGCCCTGCACGATCCATGTAGACAAGCTCCACCATCTGGCCAATATATTTCCCTAGCATAATCATCCCTCCGATAAGAACGTTTGTTTGTATTTCATATTATATGCGAACATAAGTTCTTTATTCAATAGTAAAAAAAGGATTTTGTAAAATAAAAAAACCAGACTTTCACCTTAATGATTAAGGCAGTCTGGTTTCTCTAATAATGCTGCTCATATAACTACGTGACTTGTAATGACCTAGTTCAGTAGCGGATCAGTGTCGATCCGATTCCGAAAATTGTACTTTCTTTAATTGCTGTGTAGATGGATTAAAATCGACATTCACATAAACTGCAAATTGTTTGCCGTCTTTCGCACGAACCCATAGCTTGAACTGTTCCCGTGATTGATCCGCTGTTAGAGAAGTACGACCGATATGCTTATAGTCCAAAATATCCACATTATACTTGGTCTGTGTTTCTTTGACCGCAATAATTCCCCACTTCGCATAATCAGGGATGGCGGCGCCTGTGCCTGATGTAATTCCGGCTAAACTCAGAACTACCGACATGACGGTAACGATGAGCATTCTCATTTTACTCACTCCTTGGGACAATATGTTTCTGTTATATTGCCCGTCCGGGTTTCATTTTACACGAATAAACGAAAGATCCAGGCCAGTGGCCGTAGGGAAAAAGGAACTACATGAACAAGTCGGTCAAACGAATCAGGAGGCTCCGCCCGGAAACTCATTCCCCAGTCACCCGAGAGAACGTGTTGTTGAGTCTGTGGTTCCTGAGGACGATCCAATCCGTATTTCTTTTCAAGTAACTGCCGTGTTTCTTCATCCACCTGAACTTCGTTTGTAACGACATATGCTGTGGCAGGCTCGCTGCTTATGTACATCTGAATCATTAGAAACATTACAATCCCAACTTTTTGTATCCAACGCTTGTTCATCTCTTACTCCTTTATCGATTCATGACTCTCTTCTCTTGTACGTGAAGACTCGTTTGAATGTTTGATTATACATAAATTTGACCGTATTGGAAATAACAAATGGGAGAAGAGTTGGGGCATCCGTTATGCGATGCTTAAGTCCCATTTGGTTGATTTTTTGTTTAAAAAACCCAACAGACGTGTAATAGGCCATGACAGAGTGACTTCACGATTTGAAACCCTACACGATCTGCAATACCAATTTGAGGAGGTTACACCCGAATGTTCAAACGCTTGGATGAAATCCTAATTGAGATTCCCAATGTCGAGAAGCCAGATCCGAATGCTGCGGCAGCCATACAAGAATTACTCGGCGGCAAATTCGGAGAAATGTCAACGTTGAACAACTACCTCTATCAATCGTTTAATTTTCGATCCAAAGAAAAGTTGAAGCCCTTTTATGACCTGGTCATGAGTATTACGGCCGAAGAATTGGGTCATGTTGAGCTCGTGTCTCATGGCATTAACAAGTGCCTCAGAGGTTCAACCGAGTACAGAGAACCCGACGATACACCGCTTGGTTCCGTGAAAGATGCTCGTCTGTCGTATCACTATCTGGCAGGTGCACAAGGCGCAATGCCTTTTGACTCTATGGGTAATCCCTGGACGGGAGCAAACGTCTTCAACAGTGGCAACTTGGTCGAGGACCTGCTGCATAACTTCTTCCTAGAATGTGGCGCCCGTACCCATAAAATGAAAGTGTATGAAATGACGGATCATCCGGCCGCCCGGGAAGTGGTTGGTTACCTGCTTGTTCGCGGTGGTGTGCATGTGGTTGCTTATGCAAAGGCGCTTGAGATTGCAACTGGCGTAAATGTGACCAAGCTGGTTCCTATTCCTTCACTGAACAACAAAGCCTTCAACGAGGCTCGCAAATATGAAGAAAAAGGGGTACACACCAAGCTGTACACCTATAGTGATAAAGATTTCAACACGATTGGCCAGATCTGGAAAGGTACTCACCCCGAAGATGGACAACCTCTTGAAGTCATCCAAGGGATACCTGAAGGATTCCCGATTCCAGAAGCTCCTGCGGTCGAGGAAGAATTCGCACCGGGCATCTCGCAAGAAGACTTTAAGGAAATTGCGCGTCGTCTGAAGATGGCGGGGAATATTGCGGATTAAGGAACAATTTGTTTAACAGGTTCTTTCCCTAGATATAAATTGTTAACTCTATGTTTAAGTGAAGCCCTCGAACCCTGCTGCTGAATGCAGAGAGGATTTGAGGGCTTTGTTATAATCAACTTCTGATACAATTTTATGATAAAAAATGAGTATGTTATATGCACGTCATTTCCTGAGAATTTAGCTGTAAAAGTAAATCTGATCTCTACTCACATCGTTAAACTTAGTTAAATTCCAACATCGATTCCTCACGCTGACTCATGACTTCAATTAGCATGTTGGCACCCAGACGAAAACCTTGTGCAAACGCTGCTTCCGTATGCATGCCCTCACATCTGCCACACAAGTCAAATAACTGTTCAAGCTCACGGAATTCTTCATCGCTCAATCGATTCTTCCATTGCTCTGTCAGAGCTGCAATCTGCCGCCCTAACGCTTGGTATTCAGGATGTGTCGGCATCATCATCTCATCCGGTCGAAGTCGTCCATTATATAATGCTTCTAATATCGAATTCATGTGCATCCTCCTGTATATCAATTCGCACCTCACTTGAATGAACGTTCTACACATGGTAGGATATTTATGCAGTCGCTCATTCAACAAGTGATTGCGGGATAGGAAGCAGCGGTGTTCTTCGTCGGACTTACGCTGCTTCCTTTTTTTATTTTTGGAGTTCGTCGTAAATCTTCTCAATCCCTTTGCGAACGATGTCTGATCGATTCGTATTCAGCTTCTCAGCCGAAATATCGAGCTTGTTCATAATGTCCTGATCAACACGGATTTTGATCGTTTCGCTTTTGGGATTGTCAGACAACGGACGTCCCATCTTCTTGGCGGACATTGCTTCACCTCACTTTTTGTGCCAACAATAATAGTATAGTTGTTGTTGACACAAAAAGTCAATTTAATTGTAAAACATACGTTCGTTTTTGTGACAGCAGATTCATAGATAAATTTATAGTGTGTAATCCGTTTGAATGATAAAAAACAACCTTGAACGGCTAGGCGCTCAAGGTTGTTAGAGTACTATTATTGAGTAACCATTAAGATTCAGGAGACACGCAAACAAGTACGAAGAAGAATTTGGTATTTTAGCATTTTCATCACTACGTATTCAATATATTTATCTCGAAAACCGTTTTCACTTTTCCATTGACTTTCCATATCTCACCAAGACATGCCAGAGTAATTTTAACTCTTGTAGAACTTCTTTGTAGGTTCCTCTATCACTCCAATGGCTTGGATTTTGTTTCAATTCCATAGCTGCAGAACCAATGATATTTGCATCAATCAAATCACTTTTTGCAATTCTTTTGGCTAGTGAAGGCAGCGAAGGACCTCGAAAATCCATAGGAACGTCATCAACTAATAGTGTAAAGCCCATGTGCCAGTGGAGATCAATGGAATACTTTAAACAAATCTGCTCTAAGATTCGTCCTGTTTGTGTGCCTTTAAATGATGGGTCGGCAACAAGCATCTTGACGTCTTCTTTAAGTGAAATGTCACCATGGACCTGAGCTTCGATATAATGGTCCAGATTTCGGTTTGGCTCTTGGTTTGATGGATTTTGGAATGGTTTCTCAAGATTGACGAGCATATGGTCGATTAACTTTTGAACCGTTAGATTTCTTTCACCAATGGCAAAATCACTATAGAATACATCCCTCATGAGAGCAGCCAAAACAAGGTCAAATTCCTCATACGTTCCCTTTTCCTCGGGGTCTTGGTGAGAATCCAAATATGTATACGTGCAACGTTGAGAGACCTCAGTGGATAAAAGGAAGTAACATGATCCAAAACGTGGAGCAGGTCCATCGGGATGTAACATGACATTGAGTGCCCCATACTTGGGACGTTCGCTATTGGTTGAGCCATTTATTTGGTACGCTCCGCCAAACATTTTATTCTCCCAAACGTCACGTTCACCGCCTGAAAATGCGGATACACTTCCATTCGATAAGAAAGTTTCAAACTGACTTTTATAAACCCCCTGCTCAAGTAGTGCCTCAGCCACGCTTTTCATATTCGGATCTAATCGATCTGGGTGAAAGTGTAGCGCGATACTTGCATGAGATTTTAGTTTATTGATAGCTTTTTCAAATGTCTTCAGCTCGATGTTGAACATACGAAGGATTTCCTTAATGGTTTGCTCCGCCTCATTTTTGCGGCTTCTTGCATATTTGGTTACATGCTCTTGAGCTAATTGCTGAGACCTTGATAGTTCCATGGGCAGAGGAGTCCTTTCCCTTTTTTATAGAATCATAATGGCGTTTTGCTTGTTTATCATATAGATTGTAGCCTAATATCTCCGCCTATCTCTCGTTGGTCTCCTCCTTCTTTTCCAAAAGCTCCACGATAACCCCATCCAACTCCTCAAGTACCTCATCTGGTGTAGGAGATTCCAGTATCCTTACCAAATCCGTCTGTAGCATACTTAGATGAGATATAGGTAATCGATCAATTAATCCGACCAAAATGAAATATTCCCACTGTGGATCTTGGGTTTGTAATACATCCTTGAGATGAGGAATTAAATCCTCCCCCAATCTCAATAGTAGATCCTCTACCGGTTTAGAGATAGGCCAATTCCCGTCTTGCAACCACTCCATAAGCTCTGGGATGATAACTTTTAATTCGACATCACTGAACTCACTTAACTTACGCACCGCTTCATAATCAAATTTATCGCGGGGAAGGCACTCCCTAATATCCATTTAAACTTCCTTCCTCATCTCAATGTGCAAAAATCATAAACTCCCTGTGTTACTCGACTGGCGCTACATCCTCTACTCTGATCTCAATCTCATCTTGATTCTTCGTCGTTGACATCGCATCTCTCATGCGAATCGTCCACGTTCCTGCATCCTGATAAAATTGTACATCTTCAATCACAGGAACACGTACTCCTTCTCCATCTGGGAATATAGTCCACAACGAATTGCGTCCGCCTCACTTAGATGCGCACCATCCGGTGCCACTGGACAAGATACTGCTATCTTTTCTGCTCTGGCCTGCCCAGGATAGGGCTGATTTTCCGGGCCTCCATCCGTCCAGACTTCAACATAGGAGCCGATCTGCGGATCAGGTGCATTGGAGAACCATTTTGCCGGATAATACCGATTTACTCCTCCGTTCTCACTGAAATCCTCATATGCAGGATCAACCACAAGAATGGAATTGTCTTTGCGTTCAACCACATAACCAGTGAATCCATCTTCACTTGGTGCATTCGCTTGAGTCTGCACAGAGTTGCATTCGTTTGATCCTGAACATCCCGTAAGGCATACGATTAGGGTTGAGAGCAACATAAAGATTTGACGAAGATAGGACATATGTAAATCCCCCTTTACTAACACCTCTTTCTAAGCTTAACGTTTCATATCAGGTTATTGTTACAAATACAGCTGTTAGCTCACCTTTAACATACTCATGGGCCCAGCACGACCAACCCATATATTCACTTCTTTATATTCCTTTTATACACATACCTGCCCCATACCACCAACGCCGCGCACAACAAGATCACACAATAGGCCCATACAAACAGCATGGCAAGCCCCAAACCGATGTTGGCATCCAGGCGCTCATCAAAGATCTCCGTGTACAGTGAAAAACCGAGTGGTACAGCGCCAACTATGAAAAGTCCAATGAGCCATCCACCCCAGCGTTGGAAACCAAACCCCGCACGAGTACTGGAAAGTTTGCGAATCCCTTGAATCAGAAGCCACCAAATCAGAATAAATAATAGACAGGTTATAAGAATTTTCACCATATCGTTCAACTGCATATCGTGCACCTCCTATATCTTGCAAGATGATGAACATATCTTACACGTTAAGCGTTCTCTTTACTATATTACCCGTATCCATATCCATGAACATGATCACAGGCAGATAAGAACACAGTATCCCTGACCCACACCTAATCATGAAATAGAAAAAAACGCCACCGTCCTGACTCCTTCCAAGTCAAGAACGATGGCGTTACTTCTCATATTTACATTGTTACATCTCACATCGGATACGTTACGCACCAAACTGCGCATAGTGAAGGCGGCTGTACACCCCACCTGCTGCGAGTAATTCTTCATGACGTCCCTGCTCCGTAATGCCTTGTTCGGCAACGACAATAATGCGGTCTGCATTTTTGATCGTAGCCAATCGGTGAGCGATAACCAGTGTGGTTCGGCCCTCGGACAATTCCGCAAGGGATTGCTGAATTGCCGCTTCCGTTTCTGTATCCAGAGCGGATGTGGCTTCGTCCAGGATCAGAATTGGCGGGTTTTTCAGGAACATACGGGCAATAGACAAACGCTGTTTCTGTCCACCGGACAGCTTCACACCGCGTTCACCAATTAACGTATCCAATCCTTCCGGCATCGATTGAATCAAAGGTTCCATCTGTGCACGTCTGGCGGCCATCCAGATTTCTTCTTCAGATGCATCCAGCTTGCCGTAGGCAATATTCTCGCGAATGGTTCCATCGAAGAGGAATACATCCTGTTGTACAATACCGATCTGACTACGCAAGGAGTCCAGTGTCATATCCTGTATCTCCTGCCCATCAATCGTGATGCGACCTTCCAGCACATCATAGAACCGTGGCAGCAGACTGCATAGCGTTGTTTTACCTGCCCCCGATGGACCGACAAGGGCTACCGTTTCACCTGCATGTACATTTAGATCAATACCTTTGAGCACAGGCTCCTGATCCGAATAACCAAAGGTCACTTGCTCATAACGAATATCTCCACGCAAATGGGATACCGCAACGGCACCTGGACGATCTTCCACATCCGGTTCCATATCAAGCAGCTCCGTATAACGTTTGAAGCCTGCAATCCCTTTCGGATACGTCTCAATAACCGAGTTGATCTTCTGGATCGGTGTCAGGAACACATTGGACAACATAATAAATGCAATGAACTGACCGTAGGTCATACTGCCATTAATGACAAACCATGTTCCGCATACCAGGACAAAGAGGGATACCAGCTTCATCAGCATATAACTGACAGAGGAGTTCCAGGCCATGATTTTGTATGCAATCAGTTTGGTCTGACGGAAACGACCGTTGTTCACAGCGAATTGTGCTTTTTCATGCTCTTCATTAGCAAAAGCCTGAACAACACGGATACCTGTGATATTGTTCTCAACGCGAGCATTGAAGTCCGCAATATCTCCGAACATTCGGCTGAATGCCTTGGACATTTTGCTACCAAAGTAGAGCGAGAGATAAATAATCAGCGGTACGATGATAAAGGTTAACACCGCCAGATTTCCGTTAATGCTCATCATGATGCTGAATGCACCAATCAGTGTCATCACCGCAATAAATACATCCTCTGGACCATGATGGGCAATCTCACCGATATCCATCAGGTCGTTAGTCATGCGGGACACGAGATGTCCTGTTTTTGTATTATCGAAGAAACGGAACGATAACTTCTGCACATGATTAAACAGACTTTTACGCATATCCGTCTCAATGTTAATCCCCAGCTTGTGTCCCCAATAGGTAACCACAAAGTTCAGGAATGAATTCAGGAAATAGATGCCGAGCAATGCCAGACACGCCCATAGAATCCAGTCCCAGCGGCCGCCTGGCAGCAGATCATCGACTACCCGGTTGACCGCCAGTGGAAAAGCCAGTTCCAGCAGCGCAACCAGAATCGCACAGCTGAAGTCAAGAATAAAGAGTTTTTTGTAAGGCCTGTAGTAGGCAAAGAAACGGCGAAGCATGGACTGAAGTCCTCCTTATGCAATCACACAATAATGATTACGTTCTATTTCGTCTTGCTTAAGAGATACAGGAAGTATGGCGCACCAATAATGGCAACCAGGATCCCCGCAGGAATCTCCGAAGGCTGCAGGATGACACGACCCAGCGTATCTGCAACCAGTACGAGCAATGAACCAATCAAGGCAGATGCAGGTAACAGGAATTGATGTTTTGGCCCCACCAGACGACGCGCCAAATGCGGTCCGATCAGACCAACAAAACCGATCCCCCCACTCACAGATACACATGAACCGGCAAGGCCTACCGCAGCAGCAAGCAAAATCAGTCGCTCACGCTCAACCGGAGTCCCGAGTCCGCTCGCAGTCTGGTCACCCAGATTCAGTACGTTCAGTACCCGCGCCTTGTACAGAACAAGCGGTACAAGAATGATTAGAAACGGAAGCAATGCCGTTACAAATTTCCAGTTCGAACCCCAGATGCTACCTGCCATCCAAGTAGCCACAAATTGATATTTTTCCGGACTAAGCCGTAATGTAAGCACGATCATGGCAGAACTGATTCCCGCCGCTACCCCGATCCCCGTAAGTAACATACGCGTAGGCAGGATGCCCTCTCCTTTTTTGTAAGAGAGAATGTAGATCAGAAATGCAGCAAAACCGGAACCGATCAGGGCCAAAATTGGCAAAAGAAATACTGGCGCTGCTGTCGTTGTCGGGAAAAAGGAAACAAATAACATGACGACCAGACCAGCACCTGCATTAATCCCGAGGATCCCTGGATCTGCCAGCGCATTTCGAGATACCCCCTGCAAAATACAACCAGACAATGCTAGTCCAGCTCCGACCAGCACCGAAATCACAATACGTGGCAGACGGAATTCAAACAGGATCAATTCCTGTTTCGCCGTGCCTCCACCAAACAGGGTTCGCAACACCTCAAGCGGCGAAAGCTTGGTAAAACCTGTGTTCATGCTCACCACAAAAGCCGTAATAATTAATAGGGCAAGCACAATGAGGACAATCGTACTCTTGGTTCTCTTCTTGCGCTCTGCTCCAACTATTGTTGAGGATTCCATCGTTACAGAGTCCTCCTTTCTTTACGCGCCAGATACAGGAAGAATGGTACCCCGATGAGGGCAACCAATGCGCCAATTGGCGTCTCGTACGGCGGGTTAATCATACGTGCAGCCAGATCCGCAAATACGAGCAACAGACTGCCCATCACAGCGGAACATGGAATAATCCAGCGATAATCGACCCCAACCAGCTTCCGCGTAAGATGGGGAATGATGAGTCCAACAAAACCGACCGCACCCACCACGGACACAGCGGTACCCGCGAGAATCAGTACAACAATCAGGCCTATGAGCTTGATCAGCCCAGTACGTTGCCCCAAGCCTACCGCAATATCTTCTCCGAGACTAAGCAGAGTAATGGAACGGGAGATGAGAAGACCTGCGATCAGTGCAGCGAGTACCCAGGGGAACATGACCTCAAGTTGAGACCACTTCGTTCCGGCTACACCACCGGCCGTCCAGAAAGCCAGATCTTGTCCAATTCTGAAGTACAATGCAATCCCTTCACTGAGTGCCGACAACATCGCAGATACAGCCGCACCTGCAAGCACAAGGCGTAGTGGTGTAAGACCTGATTTGGAAGCTGCACCAAAACCATACACCAACAGGACACCAAGCCCTGCCCCAAGGAAGGAATACATGATGATATACATAAATGGCAATCCAGGGAAGAAGGCAAAACAAACTGCAAGTGCAAATCCAGCTCCCGCATTTAACCCAAGCAGACCTGAATCGGCCAGCGGGTTACGAGTCATGCCCTGCATGATCGCCCCAGCTACAGCGAAGCATGCACCTACCATTGCTCCTCCAAGAATACGTGGTAACCGAATCTCCCATATGATCTGATGTGGAGTCAACTCAGGATTGAAATCAAAGATGGCCTTCCAGACTACACTAAGCTTAATATCAGCAGCACCAAATGAAATGGACAACGCCATACCCAGAGCGAGTAACAAAACTCCCCCTGTAAGAATAAGTGTGGCTGCCCACGGACGAGTATGTATCTTCGCTGTGGGTGAATCCGGATTATGTTTTTCTGGTGAAGCTTGTGAACTCATACGCGCCCACCCTCGTTATGAGTGGAGTGGCTCAAACCTATGTACATAACAATCACCTCTCTATAAATACCAAACTTTAATGATATTGATTCTCATTCCCATAGACCATTGTAAGTGAATCCACCGGCTCTGGCAATGGACAAATAGGACATGTTTATTGCATATATGAAGATTTGCACACAATTTTACACGCAAAAAGGCTGCGCAAGAGCCAAATAGCTCGAACACAGCCTTATCATTGCATATGTAGAACATGTAAAATACAGACTCGTTTAACGAGCATGTACCGTAAGTAAGGATGCCAGGACATCCGGAACATCAGTAATGATCCCTTGCACACCCATGTCAATCATGGCCTGCATCTCAGCAGGATCATTCACCGTAAATGGATAGGTAACAACGCCATGTGCCAGTGCAGCAGCAACATCTTCTTGTGTCACCGCCAGCTTGTAGGGATGAAGGCCGGTAGCCTCGAGTTTGGCGGCATAATCATAGGGACGATACAACTTTTCCATATATAGAAGTGCTGTACGAATCTCCGGGGCAAGACGTTTACATCTCACGAGCGAAGCATGATTGAAGCTGGACAGCACAACCTGTTGCTCCAGATTCCAGTCCCGGATTGCCTGTATAACCTTCTCTTCCATCCCCTTATAACTCACAATACCATTTTTCAATTCCAGATTAAGCAGGGTTCCTTTCCCCTGTACCAGCTTAAATAACTCCTCCAGAGAAGGAATACGTTCGCCGGCAAAATCAGCATGGAACCAGACCCCTGCATCCCTTGTGCGCAATTCATCGTAAGTCGTATCTTTAACCCAGCCTTCTGTGCCGCCAGTTCGGCTTAACGTCTCATCATGAATCAGTACCAGTCTGCCATCACTCGTCATCTGCACATCGGTTTCAATGCCTGTCGCTCCAAGCTCCAGACTCCGTTCAAAAGCGCTCATCGTATTCTCCGGGCATACGGCAGATGCACCACGGTGGGCAATAACCTCCATGTTCCTCATTCCAGCGCCTCCTGTGTTCAAGCTTCACTCTATGATCCTTACTATAAACACCGTTTGTTAGACCTGTATTAACAGAGCGTATAATGGGTTACCTGCTTCGCTGATACTAGCGACCGGGCCCAACATCTAACGGGCTGGGGATTCACTCATTTTTGCGAACTCAATCTGAAAATCGACATAACATAGTATGAACGATGGAAGCACTGAACTCCGTTATAAGGAGGTTGACTATTGAATCCCTCAAAGAAAAAATCGATACCTACGCGTCCTCACACATCCCAGTTACAGTCGGCTTCCAGGCTTTCCAGATCATCTGTCCATATCAAAAACAAATCCGGCAAGACGGCTAATCAGCGTTCTCTTAACTCCAGTTCACCCAACACACTGGATCAGCTGGCTATTGTTGCAGCAATACTCTCCTTAATTGCAGCCGCCATCGGGCTATATATCGCCTGGAAATCGTTAAGTAATCCGGATCAAACTGCTGTTGTGGTGTAAGCTGCTTGTTACGCAGCTAATGGCTCAGGAGGCTCTCTCCTGCTTCTGACCTTATTCAGGGGCAGGTTTTTGCTTTTTCAATTATTTACGTATGCTGGAAACGTCAAAAAACCGTTCCCCTGAAACGCCGGCATATACCGACGTCTCTTTGGAAAGGTCATTTTTTATTCGGGCGCTGCCTCTGCAGCGTGATCCCCGTCCCGGGATACTGACCGAATTACAGAATGAATGTTCGAGAGATAATAACCAACAGAATGAACAATACCAGAATTGCACCTGTTGATGTCCATGCTCCACCACCGAAGCCTCCGCAATATCCGTAACCTGTACCTTTGAGTTCGCTCATCAGTGACACTCCCCTCTTCATCGAAGTACACTATAGACTATGTCCGATAGCGCAACTTGCTTGGGCAGATCGAAAATTCTCCTGAGGAACGAGTAGGTTCAGGCCCATATTCTTATGCACTCATTTCCCGTTGAGTTGTGACCACTTCTGAGTCAGCTCTGCAGGAATATAGGATGACATTTGTTTGATCAGTTCAGCCGGATCAGCTTCCAGACTCCACAGGCTGAGATGGGAGGTGTTGGAGAATCCTTCCTGTACGCTGTGTTCTACCATCTTCATCAGCGGTCCATAATATCCGTTGACATTCAATAAGCCAACAGGCTTACGATGAATACCGATCTGTGCCCAGCACAGTACCTCGAATAGTTCTTCAAATGTACCCATGCCGCCGGGAAGTGCAATGAATCCATCGGATAATTCAGCCATCGTAGCCTTCCGTTCATGCATGGTTCCCACTTCAATCAGTTGTGTGAGCCCTCCATGAACAACCTCGCCCCGGAACAATCCGGTAGGCATAACCCCGATTACCTCTCCCCCTTGCTCAAGAGCAGCATCGGCTACTGCACCCATTAAGCCCATGCAAGAACCACCATAGACCAGTGCATAACCACTATCAGCAATCTGTTTGCCCAGTTGAACAGCCTTCTCTGTATAATCGGGGTGATTTCCCGGATTGGAGCCTGCAAAAACAGCTATACGTTTCATTGGGTTTCACTCCTTCTCATGATCTTTTTAGATTGAACTAAAGAATATTTACACTTGCCACTTCGATGACAGAACAACCTTCCGATCGCTGTTATCCCCAGATTTTTTAATTCAATTCTACAAAGGTGAAAATCTGTTGATAAAGGCGAACGCTCCACTTCTTCAGGTTATTTCTGCCCTCTACGTTCTCGTGTAAATGTTTAGTTCAATTTATCTATTTTAATAATATATAACATGAATGTTATGGGTATGTACAACAGGTTAACAGAACCAATGGACAAAAAAACCCGACCGTTTGCAGCCGGTCGGGCTCCCATTGCAATACACATCAATTTAGAAGGGGTTGTTACTACCTAATATACAGACCAAACATTAAATCCGTATGATTTTTGCATGAAATGAATATTAAATCTTCGTATATCTAACGTATGCCACGGCGTGAACGTACGACAAACATATGCTTGTCTTTACGAAGAACCCGACCATCTGCAAGTTCAACCTGATCCTCGTCATGACGCAGAATCGTCGTGGATAATGCTACAATTTTGGCCCGGCGCCAGATCATCACCTGTGACTTGAAATAGATCGCATTTTCGAACTGAATCGCCTTTTTCATCACATATCCAACCTTGTGCACTTCAGAACGTGCTTTCTTTAAGGGAAGACTCTCTTCGGGAAGAGGTCTTATCATTGCGATATTGTCAAACGACACCTTAATCCGTTTCGGTCCGATCCGTACACATTCCGCTTCTTCATCCCACTCGACCAGCGTTCCCTTTAATGGCTCCCGTATGCCTGTTGCACGATATACCGCTACTTTTCGTCCTATCCAATGTCGCAATGTTCTCACCTCCATCTGTCTAGTTTTCAGGTATCTTCCAATCGATCGGTTCAATACCTTTGGAGGTCAAGAAGTCATTGGCTTTGGAAAAGGGACGACTGCCGAGGAATCCGCGATGTGCAGCCAGCGGACTGGGATGTGTAGACTCCAGTACCAGGTGCTTGTCCCTGTTAATAAAAGCACCTTTCTTCTGGGCATGACTGCCCCATAGCATATATACCATCGGCTCCGAACGTTCATTCAGCGCACGAATGACAGCATCCGTAAACGTCTGCCAGCCCAGTGCCTGATGGGAGTTCGGCTGACCTTCACGAACCGTCAGAACAGCATTTAATAGCAGGACTCCCTGCTGTGCCCAATGAACGAGAGATCCATGATTCGGAATGGGCAGGTCCAGATCAGCCTGAAGTTCCTTATATATATTTTTCAGAGAAGGCGGTACACGTACCCCCGGTCTAACCGAAAAACTTAATCCATGAGCCTGACCCGCTCCGTGATAAGGGTCCTGACCAATAATAACAGCCTTAACCTGATGATATGGCGTCAGCTTCAGTGCAGAGAACAGGTCTTCTTTGGGCGGAAAGACCGTCTGCGTTTTGTACTCAGCGGCGAGAGTGTAACGAATCTTGTTAAAATATTCGGCTTCCGTCTCTTCCTGAAGCACCTTGTCCCAATCGTTTCCAAACATATGTATAGGCTCCTTTCCCCTGATGAATGCAGTTTCGCTCAGCCCAACTACTGGGCTCTACCTTCTGAGAGCCGCATGTCATGCAACTCATAGACTATCCACCATTTTAACATAACCGGGGACAGCAGACCAGAATTGCGCATCAGGTATAAGTCCACCTCAAAAAAAATCGTATTCTTGCTACACTCAGTATACTCATACAAAACAGTCACCTCGCTGTTGCGTGATGACTTGATGAATTTACACTTGGACGGGCACCTCTTCGACTTCTTTCACAAGCACACTGCTGATTCTCCGTAATCCTTCCTGAAGGACAGCACGGGGACAAGCCAGATTCAACCGAATACAACCCTCGCCATTCGCTACAAACATATGACCATCTTCGAGCAACACACCCGCTTGCTCAGCGAAGAATAACGGTAAACTTACATGTTGGGGAGCATATGCCGAGATATCAATCCAGGCCAGATATGTGGCTTCCGGGATGTGAAAAACAGCCCGTGGCAGATGCTGTTTCAAATACAGTTCTACGCAGTCGAAATTGGCGTCTAAATAACCTTTTAATTGTTTAAGCCACTCATCACCCGTTTCGTAAGCAGCTTGCGTGGCAGCAATGCTCAGTGGGTTTTTGAAACCATAATGGCGTGTCTGCCAGATGTCTCGAAGTGCCTTATTCGGAATGATGACATTGGAGAACATCAGACCAGCCATGTTGAATGTTTTGCTCGGAGACATGCATGTAATAATTCGATCCGTATCCGGGAACAGCTTTGCAAGTGGCGTATGTCTTTTGCCTGTCCGCAGCAGATCACAGTGAATTTCATCCGAAATAATCCATACATTATTCCTCAGACAGATCTCACCCACACGGTGTAACTCTTCCGCTGTCCAGACGCGCCCAGATGGATTATGCGGGTTACAGAAAATACATACCCTTACCTTCTCATCCTTGGCCTTGGCTTCATAATCCTCAAAATCAATCGAGTAACGCCCCTGCTCGTTGATCATATCTGAACACACCAGTTCAAGATTGTTATGCTCCGCAGCTGACTTGAAGAAACCATAAGACGGGGTCACGATCAGTACTTTCTCATCCGATTGACAGATATATTCCACCAGTTCATATAAAGCGGGGATGATCCCGTTTGAGGTCTCCAAATGCTCCTTCGGGAAGGACCAATCATAGTGTCTCTTCATCCAATTCGAGACAGCTTCATAGTATGCCGGATCAAATACCTGAGAGTAACCCATGATTCTACGTTCCAGACGTTCCTTAACTGCATCCAGAATCTCGGGAGGTGTGGCAAATTCCATATCTGCAATCCACATGCGAATGAATTCTTCATCTTTGAATGGAAAAGTCATGTCCTCTGTGGCGTTAAAAATATATTGACGGAAACCATCCGTATTCATCGCATTTGTTCCTGTGCGGTCTATAATCTCATCAAAGTTATATTTCATAGCTTCTGCTCCTCTATCTGCTTTACTTTTTCATTGTCGTTTCATTTCGTATTAACTCTATTATTCCATGACGTAGAAATTGCATCAAATGTAATACAATCTATTCTGACGAAACAAATGAAGTTTATTGTTTCTCCAAAATAGGTATTTCGATGAAAAAGTGATATATTTCTCATACAACATCATTTTTATGAATGACTTTCATCATTTTCACGTACTCTCAAGAAACATTACATAAGGAGAACCGGTTATGAACAATATCAATCAGGAAGTTGGCAAGAAAATACGAAACTTTCGGAAGTGGCGGGGACTGACCATTCAACAGCTTGCGGATCAGATCTTCAAAAGCAAGGGTACGCTGTCCAAATATGAAAGCGGAGATATTACACTCGATCTGGTGACGTTACATCATATTGCGAACGCACTCAACATTCAGGTGGAGCAACTCTTGTATCAAGAACCTAGACACGCTTCTCCGCTGATGAATGCGGTGCCGTCCAGCTTTTTCAAGAACTCCACTCGTTTCTATTCTTACTTCTATGATGGGCGTAACAACAGTCTCATTCGTTGTGTCATTGACATGATGGCCCAGTCGGATGCCAACCGTTATCGCACCGTGATGTATATGAATGTGAAGGATTTTGAGAACTACCAAGAATGCGAGAATATGTATTGGGGCCACACCGAGCATTATGATACACTCACCACGCTGATTTTGAAAAATCAGGCCACGCCACTGGAGAACCTATATATTAATATTTTGGCGTCTTTTCAGGAATCGGAGAAAAAGTGGGGACTGATGGCTGGTGTCTCCTTCAGACCTTTCATGCCTATCGCGCTCAAAATGTTATTCTCCAGAACCCCGCTGCCCGAGAATCAGGAGTTATATAATGAATTAAAAATCTCAAAAGAAGATCTGCGGACCCTGAAAATATACAACATGCTTGCTGTCACCTGAACAACGCGGCGTGTCACACATTCTCATATGGGATGGAGACAGTCCCTCCCCATTAGAAGAGGCACTTCTATAAGCTGTTGAAACCAGCTCATAAAAGTGCCTTTCGCTTTGATGCTTATTGGATCGTGGAATAAACGAGACTAACACTTAGTTTTTAATTAAATCCAGCGTCTCGTCAAACATTTGTTTCTGTTCCTCAATCTTGTTCTCATTACCGATCACGCAGCGCTGTTGCTGTTCAAGTATGGCCGATAAAAGCTCAGCAAAACCGATAATGTCGCTTTCCTTCGTGCTTAACACTTCGTCACGTTCCTGTTGCAGATCCGCTTCAGTCACATTCGACAGATAACACTCCAGCGAGAATGCTCCTTCGCCATAAGGTGTTCTCGGCGTATCGAGATCCTGAATCGCACCAATGATATAACGTGTCATCTCCCGCTCGTCTGCCCGGAAATCGGTCAAATATTGCGGTATCTCTTCATATACTTTGTACGTTTTATCCAGGTTAGGATCACGATACGATGCAACGTAGCTGTCACCGTTCCGTCTGAAGCCTGACATACAACCATAAGCTCCGCCTTTAGCGCGGATATTGGTCCACAAGTAATCCAGAGACAGGATTCCCTGCAAGACCCGTAGTGAACCGGTGTATTGATATCCTTTGTCGATATAATTGCCCGTTTGCACCACGTACTGCACCTCTGACGGGGAACGGAATCCTTCCTTATGAGTAGCCGGTGTGAACGTAAACTCTTCCTTGGCAACATCATGTGTGAACAGCTTCGCTTTCAGATCGGATACCTGTTGCTCCAGTCCTTCATATCCCTGCTCATCCGCAGTGTAACTAACAAGCAAGTTCTCCGGTCTGAAAATATACCCCGTCAACTCTTGCAGACTGGAAGATAACTCTTCTTTTCTAGCCTCAAAATTCGCCTGAAGATCCTCTAACCACTGGTAAAAGGCGATACCACTTACAACTTCTCTGAAATCCGCAACTGCTGAATGTTTGGACGAAGACCGGCCAATTCCCGCAGAGTGTCCGCTATTGATCAGATTACGTTGCAGATTACCTTTCATCTGGGAGATGATCTCATACAACCGCTTCGAATTATCGAATCGGGATGTGAACACAATTTCTTTGATCATATCAAAGGCAAATCCAAGCTTGTCATATAACACTTTTGCGTTGAACTCATAGGTAGCCTTGAATTCATTGTGTTTATGCGCATTGGCATAAGATCCTATCCCGCTATGAATACCGCCTGAATGAATATGAATTTCATTGGACAGTTCATTGAACGAGTAGTTTTGAGTATCCACGTAACCCAGCACATTCTTGAGCAACCCTGCATACGGCAGGAGATGACGTGGCACTTCTTTGATATCAAACAGCAGTCTAAGATAACCAATTCCGTTGGTATAGAGGTTATGATGGAGAATGGTTGTGCCGTCGACCTGGTTCACCGTTTGATGCAACGTAGAGGCTTTTGGTTCAATATCTTCAATCGATAACGTCGGAATGACCTGCTGCTGCTCTTTGGTTGAAGGTGTATTCTGATACTCAGCGAGTGCTTCCGTTTTCTGAATCAACGTCTGAACTTCTTCCTCGCTAAGACCAGCCTGAATGGTTTTCAGACGTTCTTTCAACGCTTCCTCCTTGCGTGAGTTCAGCCCCTTATCCGGGGTAAGCGCCACAAAAGAAGTATGTGTGTTTTGTAATAAATACTTCTCGATCAATTGTTCGAAGTAACCCTCGTTCATTTTTGTCCGCAGCTCAGCAAATACGTCATTGGCCTCCAAATGGGTGAAAGGTGCATCTTCATCGTACAACCAGCTTTGCAGGGAAGAGAATCCGTAGATCAGGCCCTTCGGCATTCTGCCATAGTCCGCTTCTCTATGATTGAACTCATACGAGTTAATTCCAGCAAGCAGCGCTTTAGGATCAAAACCTTCTTTTACCACACGCTCAAGCACTTCTTTGACCGTTCCCAGGAAATCCTCTTTGCTCGCCAGATTGCTCTTCTTCAGTCCCACCGTGAACACAGGCTGGTACAGGCTGTCATCATACGAACCGTAGACGTCCTTCGCGATTCCTTTATCCAGCAAAGCCTGTTTCAATACCGCTCCCGGAGCGTTCAGAAGGGCGTATAACAGAATTTGGAACGAAATGTTCAGTTCCTTGTCCAGACTTGTGCCGATCACCGCGTTATAGGTCAAAAAGCTGTTATCCACTTCCGATTCCGTACTTCCCGCAGAGTAAGTCTTAACTGTGTCTACCCGTTCTGCAAAAGCAGGTTGAAGTTGAATGGCCGAATCAATATCGATGCGATCATATGCACCCAGATAGTTCTCATCCAGCCATTGTAGCTTCTCTTCCATATCCATATCCCCGTAGAGATAGATGTAACTGTTGGAAGGATGGTAGTATCTCGTGTGGAAATCCAGCAGCCCCTGATACGTTAGATCCAGGATAGCTTCCGGGAACCCGCCAGACTCAGAGGAGTATGTGGTATCCGGGAAAAGGGAGTTCAGCACTTCTCTGCGCACCATTCGTTCTGGTGAAGAAAAGGCCCCCTTCATCTCGTTATATACAACTCCGTTGTAAGTTAACTCATCGTCAGCAGAGGTCAGGTTGTAGTTCCAGCCTTCTTGCAAAAATATCTTTTCATTCTCATAAATATTTGTATTCAATACTGCATCCAGGTAAATATCCATCAGGTTATGGAAGTCATGATCATTACGACTCGCGATCGGGTAGATCGTCTTATCGGGATACGTCATGGCGTTAAGGAATGTATTCAATGAACCTTTCAGCAACTCAACAAAAGAATCCTTGGCCGGAAATTTCTTGGACCCACAGAGCACGGAGTGTTCGAGAATATGGGCTACCCCTGTATCATCTTCCGGAGGTGTACGGAAACCGATACTGAATACTTTGTTGTCGTCCTGATTGGACAAAAGTACAATTTTGGCTCCGGATTTCTGATGTTCCAACAGATACGCATCCGACTTCAATTCTTCGATTCTGCGCTCTTGTAACACCTTGTATGGCTTAAGCTGTTTCAACATAAACTTGAGTCCTCCGTCCATGAGATTGTTTTATTGGTTTTGTGACTCTACATAAGTTCAAATATGGTTATTTACACGGGCACTCCGATGACAGAACAACATCTGTCCTCTCCGTTATCGTGTAAATGTGTAGTTGAACCTATATCGTTCAGCAAGGTAAAGGTAATATATGCCTACGGATAGTATACACCATTGTTCCGTCTCTTCATAAAAGTCAGATAAATGTACCTTCTGATATGTATTATGAAGCGTTTATGTTTATGAACTGCATGGTGATGTGGTCTGCAATGAAGTGACATTTATATTAAAGAACACAAAAAAAGATCGCATGCAGCTTGGTTAACAAGCGTCATACGATCTTTCTTTTTAAGATGCCGAGGACCGGGATCGAACCGGTACGGTAGTCACCTACCGCAGGATTTTAAGTCCTGTGCGTCTACATTGTAGGACACTCGGTCAAAAATTCTTTAACCATATGGGTTATAGACTCTTCTTTATGTTCCAAGTACGCTACTTTCAGGAAGTATATGGCAATTCAGAAGAAATATACTTCTGCTTCTTTTTTTGTGTAAATGTAACCATACCGGATTACTAAACAAATGGGGAAAACTGGGGAAATACAAAACTTTCCTCAGGATTACTGTTCGACAATATCGATTGGAAGTTTTCCAAAAAATATGACACATACTCAGGATATTTTTTTGACTCAGAATACCTATTTAATCTATAACACTGATTAATAGGGTTGAGTAAATTTTCAAAATATTTATTTAGCTCATTTTTTTTGTGCAATCTATCAATCTTGGCTTTTAGAGAACTTATAACCAATGAGTCTTTTGATAAAACTGCACGATACTCATATTCGTCAAAAACAAGAATAATAAAATCAATAATATGATCTTCGATCCAAGTGGACTCACCAAATGTTTTTATGTACTTTTTTTCCAGGAAATAATTTTTCACATCAGATACGTCTTTTAATAAATATAGAATAATATTTCTGAATCTATATTTATAATTTAACAAGAAGTCCTTTTCGATAAACTGAATGAATAAATTTTTGAATTTTTCCATAAATATTTCGTGATGATAGTAAAAGAACTGATTCTCAAGTAGATATAACTTTGAAGAGACATATCCTAAGTACGGTTTAATTAATATCTCTAGATACCGGTCACAAGTTTGCACATTCTTAAAATAGTCATCATTCAAGGAGCATTCTGATAATATAAATTTAAGTTTGATAAATTTAACGTAGCTCAAATAATTAAACTTGTCAATTTCTGCAACCAAGTCACTCGTAAGGTTATTTTTTATATTTTTCAAAATCCAATAAATCAAATCAGCCTTAACTCTATGCCCAATATTGGTTGATTCTACAATCTCACCTATTTCAGATAGTGAGTTATCATTTTCAAATATACTAGGACTATTTCGGGTCAATTCTTTAAAAAATAATATTTCTTCTTGCATTTCTATTTCATATCCAGACCCTGTATGTAAAATTTTGTAACATATAAAAGAATAAAGATATTTGGTATTAAGCAACGAAAATATAAACTTTAAAAATTCTTTATTTTTGTTGTTATTTTCTAAGGTATGATTATATGAATATTTAAATATTTCTTTTTGGTATTTATCTATGCCATTGTAATAAACAAACTTCATATTTTGTATTTCATCTTTATTAAAGTTCTCAATATTTTTGTGAATAGAGTCCATCATTGAACATATAACTTGATTTAAAGAAATCTTGTCATTAAAAGAGTTATTACTTGTATTATCAATATTATTGAAATATTGAGTTTTATTTAAAATTCTCATAAATTCACTAATTTCGTCACTTGATTCAATTTGTGCTGCTAAATCATAAAAAGGTCTAAGTACGTCTTTAACCCATTTTAAGCTTTGGTTAAATCTTTCTTCGTTTTCAATACAAGATCTTTTAAATGTATTAATAATATTAACTTCATTATCTAGAAGCTTAAGTTTTTCGATAACGGTTAAATGATTTAAATTTCTCCATTTATTATTCATAAATCTCACAAAATATCCAATACGTTTATCCATTTTTTTTGAATTATATCGACATTTGCTTATATCCTTAGTAAGGATTGAAAGTACTTTTTCAAAAATAGATTTTGTGAAATCAAAAAGTTGATCTGATTCTACTAATTTTGCTTTATATTTAAAATATTCCCAAAATGAATCTCTCTTAATATAATAAATCGATTTCCTAAAAAATTCCACTTTGATTTTATATTTGATTCTATAATCATAATTTAGACTTATATCAAAAATTATGAACATCATGCTTATTGATTGAATTAGTAAAAATCCAAAAAGAATAATTAAATAACATACGCAAAATTGCCATAAATTATGTAAGTATACCTCAAATTGAAAATAAAATTTCAGTTGTATTGCGATCTTTTCAACTAAAACACCCATTATAGGAAGAATAACAAGTATAATAATTATTAACTTAGTCAAAAAACTATTTGTCACTAAGTATACACGTCTTTTAAAAAATGAAAAAGCTAATTTATTGACACCCCAAAATTCATTCTTGCTATTATTAACAATAGTAAGGATGAATTGCAAAAAAGCAAAAAATATCCCGTACAAGGTAAGTATATAAATAGTTAAAGTTATCTGATCTAATAATTTCATGTTATCTAAAATACTCAAGCTGAATCTTCTAGATAAATAAATAAAACTCGCTATAACTGTTAATATAATTCCATTAAATAAAACACTTCTAATATGTCTTTTAAACGCTGTTCTTAAAAAAAACGATATTTCCCACACCAAAGAAGCGATAATATTTTTCATGTTTTTACGTTCCCCTTAAAAGATTCATTATGTAACTCTGTGATCATCATAGATATTTAACATCTCTATAGTCTCTTTGAATGATTGTCCTTCGCTTAAAGAGTCTTATTTCAGGAACTTGAAATCTGCAAAAGTTTTCTACACTCTTGCTTTGAGCACCTAACTTCCCCTCAGAATGCAAAAAAACCGCCGGCCAATTTTATCATGATCGTTGATCGTGGGAATTTTCTGATCAATGCGTATTCAAGGATACGTTTTCTTGTTTATAAAGCATAAAATTTGTAATATGTATCTAATATCTCCCCTTGCTTGCCTAATACATTTATGTTCTCAACCGGAATCAAAATACAATGACGCAGAGGAGTCATTTTCCCTACTGTGAACATTTTAAAATCCCCAAATTCATCAACACAGAATATACCATCGGTATATATCTCATCAAAAAGACAAAAAAGATATTCTAATGTTATCTCATCCTCCACAGTATTCATAAACCATCCAAAATTAAATGAAAATATGAATTCACACCAGAAATATATCACATTCCCATATTATTTCCTATATTATTTTTAATTTGTCGATGAACAAAATTCTAGTCAGTTAGGAAATATCAATTCACTTGATTCACAATAGACAGAGGCAACCACACTCCTGTCTTTTTCATATCCAATTAAATCATAGAAGGTCCAAGCACTTGAAAGGCAGCTTATGCAAACGCAATAAATACTGGTACATCATTGTTGAACCTAAGGACGAGTACGGGAAACGGAGAAGAAATCAGATACAGAGAAATCTCGAGAAGCACTTACGAAGATGGTCCACAACAGTTCCGTTCACCCACAACGAAAACTCAAATTTACCTGTCATAAAGAAGTCATTAGAGCAGAACTCCTGCGACTGATAATGGAGCGTGACAGAATCCTTGAATTAAAGGAATAAGATAGAATCGTTCACCGTGAAGCCGGTTCAAGCATCATTCCGAGCGTACAAAAAAAGTACGTTAGCAAACCATCTTAAAAAGAAACAAGGGTTCCAACTCTAACGAGTTGAAACCCTTGTTCTACTGATGCCGAGGACCGGGATCGAACCGGTACGGTAGTCACCTACCGCAGGATTTTAAGTCCTGTGCGTCTGCCAATTCCGCCACCCCGGCAGGATTATGTATTTCTTGGCGACAAGAAATATCTTACCATGAACTAATTAACTTTGCAACACTTTTTATAAAAAATAATAAAAAAATGAAACAGGCACTGTAAGCGTCAGCTCACAGTGCCTAGAAAGTCCGAGTTGCGGTCCCGGACTTCCGGTAAACCAATCTATATTAAGGGAGGTGTGAGATAAGAATACCTCCCCAACATTAAAGAAACCTAAAATCAGCCTTAAATTAAACTAAAAAAGTAAAATAGGTCGAACACGAGCCGCTTCTTCCTCACTGCACTCCACGATAACCAAGATATGGTCCTTTAACAGCCAATCTTCGTAATACCGCGCATCCTCCTCCGAGATCCCCGCTTCAGTCAGTGTGAGTACCAAATCATCGGTCTCACTCCCAATCTCATTACCAGCGAGTCTACGCACTGCATTTCCGATCGACATCGTCTGATCCATTCGCTTCCCCAGACCAGCCAATATGCCTTTTAGAGCGCCAAAGGCACCATCCGTTCCGGCACCCTTCAAAGGTTTGGGCAGCCCCGTCTTTTCGCTCACCAGCTCCAGATTAAGCTGCTCCTTCGCCACCGCTCCCAAATATTTATCCTTGATGCCTTCCTCTTTCACCTGATTCAGCATCAATATAGCCTCGTTTTCGGTACGGGCCAGCCCAATAATCAATTGTGTCATTCCGTTCCCCTCCTTTTACCCTAATATAACCCCGTAATGCCCATTCAAAAACGGATCATCCACAGCTAAGACAAATCACCTAGAAGAATGTTGATTTCTCTTCTGGAAATCTATACCTAGTTCTGATAGACTAGATAAAGAAGACAAATTAACCATTGAAAACATTGACATATGGATTTAACATCTCATAATCAGGAGCAATGACTTATGAAAAAAGAGGTAGAAATTGCCATCCGGCGCAAACAACAGATCATGGTTCGTAATACAAGCGGTCAGACGGTAACTGGATTTCCCGAGCGTACCGCTGATACATCCATTCTTTCCTTACGTACGGTTCACGGCAGTCTGTGGATACCGTTTGATGAGGTTGAACATGTTACGCGTCTGTTAAGCATCCGGTCTCATCATTTAAGCGGAATGCAACTCGTATAGTCGGATCTGTAATCCTAGAAACTCAGTTCCCGTATAGATACGTTAACTGGATCTATTTATGCCAGCACATCATACCAAAAAACCAGACGCATGCACGTCTGGTTTTTCTCTTCTACTTATGCTGTACCACGCTGCCACTAGCCTCACAACAAAGGCCTTACTACTCTTGTTTCTGTCCACCCATATCCTGTTGTTACTTCACTACAAACTTCACTCGTGTTCCATCCGGATATGTAGTTAACTGATTCCCTACCCATGAACCCGCACCACGATTATCCTTCGGGGTAATGTACTGGATATCTGCACCTGTTCCTCCCTCAGCACACATCGCCATGGGCCACTCGTCACGATCCTTACCTTTTTTGACCGGAACACCCTTAAGTGATAAATCCCGATTGCCTTCGGCTCCATTACGATCAATGGTGCATACATCCGAATGCCCTGCCTTGATAGCAGCTTTAATATGTTTGGCTGTTTCGGGATAACGCTCTGAAGGGAACATAATGGTATGGTCTACACTCTTATTAGTCCCACCGAATGGATTAGGTATCTCCTCCGGCCATTCTCCCCCAGCCCAGGCGTAGAGGGCTACCAGCAGCATCGCTACCAGCGTCAGTACCTGCTTTTTGAAACCTTGCTTACCTTTACGCTTTCTTCTTGTGCGTCTCTTACTCATGCTGTGTCTCCCCCATTCAACACTTGCATTATAACAGAACGCCCGTTCGTAAAACAATCCAATAAAATAAAAAAACAGCCGAGACCGCCCGGCTGTCCTGCTTGATTGATTATCCTACATTGGGAATGGCCTCTTGGCGCAGCAAGGGCAGTGTCACCTCAAACTGTGTGCCTTTCCCTTCTGTACTCTCCACCGAAATCTGACCATTCATTAGTTCCAGCAGTTCTTTGCAGATGGTCAGACCAAGACCGCTTCCACCAAATCGACGCGCATGGGAGATGTCGGTCTGGGTAAATGCATCAAACAATTGTTCGATCTGATGCTGAGGAATGCCAATTCCCGTATCACGCACAGAGAATACCAATACAACGGTATCCGTCAGTTGTTGCCTCACATCCACCTGTAACTGCACTTTACCCTGTTCCGTAAACTTGATTGCATTACTCAGCAAATTATCCAGAACCTGCCGGAGTCTTAGCGGATCACCGATAAGCACATCAGGAACATTCAGATCAGCATGACAGAGCAAACGTATGTGTTTATTCTGTGCCGCAGGCTCATGTGTCTTCACAATCTGTTGAATCAGCTTCAGAGGTTGAAACTCAATGTGTTCAACATCCATTTTGCCTCTGCCCAGTTTCGCCATATCGAGGCTATTGTTAATGATGTTCAGCAGCGCCTCACCTGATTGACGTGCAAGCTCCAGATATTCTTTCTGCTCATCCGTAGTTTCACCCATACTGGCAAGTTCGATCATGCCCATAATACCGTTAAGCGGGGTACGTAGCTCGTGATTCAGCTTGCCGATGAATTCCAATTGCCCTCTGCTGTTCATCTCAGCCATGGAAGTTGCAAACTTCAACTGCTGTTCAGCATACTTCCGTTCTGAAATATCGTATTGAATGCCTACAAAATATAAACACTCTCCGGATTCATTAAAGATCGGATCAATATTCAGTTCGTTCCAGAACTTCTGACCACTTTTTGTATAATTTAAAATATCAATCTTAATGGACTGTTGTTTCTTTAACGCATCACGAATCTGCATTATCGTTTCCGGGTCTGTATCCTGCCCTTGCAAAAATCGGCAATTGTGTCCGACAGACTCTTCATACGTATATCCTGTCAGTTGGGTAAAGTGTTCGTTTACATACATGAGCGGAAGCTCAGGCAAGGTAGCATCGACCACGGTCACGGAGGATTTCACTTTCGAGATGATAAATTCCCATTGTAATGAGAGTTGATTATGTTGGCTCATGCCTTCCTCCTTCATCTCACACACGTTAATGTTTATATATTCTGCAATCGTACATTATAAGGAGAGAAAACTAACCAAACGGAATGTGTTGATATTAAATCAATATATTTTAATTGTAACACAGTTATTCAAGTCATGTGGTTCTTGGGTAATAGTTGATAACTAACATTACACAATAACCTAACTACTCATCAGGAGGAACATACATGAAATTTCTGTTAATTATCATCATTATCATTTTGATTGTAGTCTTTTTTACCAGACGCAAACGTTAAGATGAGATCCGTTATGTAAGTGAGAAAGGAAGATGGGTATGAGAACCCTCTTTTTTATATTCATGGTACTCTGTATCATCAATCTCTGTTTCCCAAAATTCGGCTGGTATCTGCGTTATGGCTGGATTTCCCGGGGTGAAGCCGAACCCAGCAGGCCTTATATGACTATGGTCAGAACGACCAGCCTGCTGATGTTGCTTATCGCCTTCACACTCGCTATGGCATGAACTATAGGCATTAGAAGATGACTGCCCTGTTGGGCAGTTTTTTTGTGGTGAAATGACGGGAAAATGATAACTTTGTTTGTGGTGCAATGATGACAATGCCCGTAATATAGATATATCGTTTCGGAAAGGACATCATTGGCATGAACATCGCATTTTATCCGTACTGGGCCGCCAAAACGCTGCTCTCGCTTATTAATGTCATATATATCATGGTCATTACTACGTATATATACGGTCTCACTGGATCGGTACTCTCTGCTGCAATGTTTCCACTTATTCAAATCATTGCACGCAAGATAGCAGATCTCACTTTGCCATTACTTGTGAACCGTTTCCTATTCTCCAGACTATTGATCAGCATTTCCATAGCCAAAACATTAATCATGACCTGTATAGCCATCTCGTTGAATCACTTGACTTCACAACTGCCGCTTCTATTGCTCGGAGTGGTCCTACTATCCTTCTTGGACGGATGGGAAACTCCGTTACTGAAGACTTTAACGCCACGATTGGTTCAAGGTGAAGACCTTATAAAAGCAAATAGCCTACTATCTTTCTCCAGTCAGACTGTAACCATTGTCGGTTACGCCATGACGGGATTCGCCGTGATGAACTGGGGGGCGTCACAGACCTTCTGGGCAGCTACAAGCCTGTCCTGGGCCGTTCTGATCTTCATGATTGCCATGGGCTCGCTCACACGGAATGTAGAACAACCCCAGAAATCTGCTGTATCGTGGAATGTATTGAGGGAAGGTTGGAGTATACTTTGGAACAATCCATCATTACGACTGATTACGCTTATGGACATTGCCCAAGCGCTTGCGGGTTCCATCTGGATCGGAGCTGTTACGCTAGCCTTTGCAAAAGAAGCTCTGGGACGAGGAGAAGGTTGGTGGGGACTCATGAACTCGAGTTATGCTGCTGGAACCATGCTTGGAGGTATTCTGGCTCTTGCACTGGCCAAACGTATTCAGAAACATCTAATCGCTAGTATGACCATGGGATCTCTTCTCTTCAGCCTGCTGACCGTCGTTTATGGTCTAAACAACCTGCCATGGCTCGCTCTGGTGTTATGCATACTCATGGGTCCAGTTCATCAGATTCGTGACGTGGCTCAGCGGACAGCGCTTCAGAACAGTGTACCTGTCGAATCCCTAACCAAGGTATACGCCGCACATGGCGTCCTGATATCCACGGTTATGAGTGTATCCATAGTCATCTTTGGTCTAGTCGCCGATCAACTCGGTGTTCGATGGGTATACCTTATCGGTGGAGCCTTGTTTATTGTGTCTGCGTTATGCTCATTATCGTTGAGCAGGGTTAACAGGAACCATCCCATTGCTAAACGTACGAAAAATATGTAAATCAAAAGAGACGAGCAACATTCTGCTCGTCCCTCATAATCTCAATCCAATCGATAATCTGTCAGCGGCTTGCCTTGTTTATAATACAAAGTAGGTGACAATATATTGAAGAAAATATGCACATCCGGCATGTATGCTTCTTCCAAAATAGCTTGCACCGACGATGCAATCCGATTATGAATCTCCTGGTCACGTTGAAACATCAGAATCTCTATAGAAGCCGGAGAAGGTGTTAGCGCTTGTACATCATGACGCTCTGCCTTCATTCTCTCCCTTGGAATATGAGTAATTAGGGCCATCTGCTCTGTAATTTGGGGTACAACTTCCTCTAGCTGAGGACCTGTGAATCCTTTAAAGCGAATAAACGGCATTGCTATCCCTTCAATCTCTGTTAATAGTCTCTTATGTGATTTTAAGCACATTGTTTTCAGTTGTCAAATATCATGGATGGCTATGTTGCTTCTTATAAATAGGAAAAGCCCCGCTGAAGTCTCAGCGGAGCCACTGTTTGCACGTTTCTATACGTGACTTACAGCCAGAAAGATTTTGTGATGATCACCAGCAGGATGAAAAGCACAAGAATTGCACTTGTGGAAGTCCATCCGCCACCAGCATTACAACAACCGTATCCAACTTGACTCATTTGATTGGCCTCCTTTGAATTTCAAGGTATGCCATAACATATGCGTATTCCGCGCAAGTGACCGGGCGAATCGGCAAGTTCATCAGCCCATTCATCAAGGATTCATACCCGGTGATTTAACCGGATGGTTCGATGGAGATTTTCAGTTGTTTTTCTTGTGACTCCTGAGGTGATGGGTCTGCATTTTCTCTATCCAGAAGGATTGTACGAGTACGTGTATCACTACGGGATGCCAGAACAACCTCTCCATCAGGTGTTATACAATAGGCGATTGGAATGGAGATCTCGCTATCACGGTACGAACCATCCGCATGGCTTGTCCCCATGACAATACATTGATGCTGGATGGCGATCTGCCGAGCCGCTTCGACCCACTCACTGTACTGCTCTTCACTGAACATGCCCACACCAATGGAATGCATCACAATGTCCACATTCCCTATATTCTCATTGCCAAATCCTTGCAGGACCAGCTCATCACACAATAGAGTGCTTATTACCCAACCCTGTTCCTGAGCCGTCTCAGCAGGTGTATATTTAGCTTTCTCCAATACAATCTCTCCAGCCTTACTGAAGATAATCGATCGGTCCTTTGGACGTTCGTCCAATCTGCGATGACCTGATACAATCATGGTCCCATATTCTGCCGCCAAGCGGCAAGCTTCCTCAACATTCTGGTTCAGATAACCTTCAGGAAAGAACAATATATCTGCATCAGGGTGTTGCTTGAGTTCGGCTTCAAGCTGCAGCAAATGCTGTTCCAGCCTCGGTTGTCCAATGATAATCTTCATCTGGCATCCCCCATTCATAAATAAAAGCCGGTTCATACCTGAATAAGGTACGAAACCGGCTTAAAGATTGTACGGACAGAACTCCTGCTCACCGTACTTCGCTTCAAGAGTAATTGGTTCTCATGTTATTGCTAGGTGAAACAATTACCTTTACAGTTGAATGATATGTAGTTAGGCATTTCTACGTTCAATACTATCATAGATAGCCTGTCCATCATAGCTTCGATCTGTAGCGATATCTTTCACCAATAGGACACTGTTTGCATTTCCAGATAAAATACTCAGTGCCCCCAACACCCAAGCAAATGGATATAATGCAACGGATAACATTTTCTTCATAGCTCTGTCTCCTTTATGTACTATAGAAATAATTGGTTGAATATCCCATTAATACGATGAAGTCCAATTAAAGGTTTCAATTTCTATATAAATATTACCAATTACATCCTACATACAGGAGACAAACTAAAATTGTTCGTTCAGATCAACTCGAAACTCTGCAGCAACGCTGCTGCCTCTTCATGATCAGGTTCCAGAGCCAATACTTTATGGGTATATGACAGGGTTTCTTCTTCCAGTTCAAGTTCATAACAGCACACAGCCAAGTCATACAAGACTGCCGGATTATGGTTACTCGGATCTGCAACCAATGATATCTCCAGAAAACGTTTTGCATCCTCATACATATACATCTCATATAATAGCTGCCCTGCCAGAAATGCGAGACCTCCTTGCTGCTCCATCACATAATAGGACGACCACATCGTATGAATACCAGACTGAATATCAAGCATTTCCTCATCACTTGCATCGGGAAGAAGACTGGAAATGTGCGTCGCACTGTGAATCAAGAACTCTGCATCATATCCACCCAGACGCCAAAACGGTAAAATATGCTTCAACTCCATACTCTCTATTCGAGAGTCTACCCATTGTTTCATGCTGAAAAAGTCATCCGGTCCAAAACGTTCAACAAATCGATGGTAGGCGAGACGTGTATTCACATAACTGATCGGTTCGTCCACCATTAACATGCACCCAACATTCAGATCTTTATAATGATGTGTTGTGAATCGTGTATGGGCACCTTGTTGTTCCAAGACATACTGAATGGCATGGTAGTTGGCTGTTAAAGAAAAACTCCCGTGCAGAACGAATTCAGGTGGCTCTGCGAACTTCCAGTTATCCAGTCGATGATCCCCTTTATCAGCGGTAATCAACACATAACCTGACTGAGACAGCCTGTTCAACCGTTCGAGACAGGACAAGCCAATTGCGGGAAAAAGGATGTGTGAATCCTCCAGCTCCGCCTTGTACAATGTGATCAGTTCCGAATACGGATAGTTATCTGCACTGTATTCCGGCGCTCGGCGATACTCATAACTCAGCGTCATGTTCTTCAGCATCTCAGCGGGTTCAAGATCATGACGACGATCCGGAGACTGGACAAGCAGATCGCACTCGTAGATCTCGCCATCCCCAATATAGATTAATTCCTGCGGAATGCTGTCAAAAAAGTAATTGGCAATCAACAACAACGGTTGTTTCAGATCACCCGGCCGAATAACTGTACCCGCAACGACCAGTTTTAGCTCCGTATCTGCTACAGCGTCAAAACGCGCAAAATCCACTATACCTTGTTGAATAAAGGATTGCATGGATGGATGCTCTCTCCAACCCCGCACATTCTCCGCTACGAGATCTGTCAATACATATCTGAAAGGAGGTAAATCTATTCCTGCAAAATCCTTTAATTCAATCAGTTTAAGCAGGATTTGGTGTGCCAAACGCCCTACACCCGCCCCAAGTTCCAGAATAGTCACGGTCTCGGTGATCTGTCCCTTATTCGCGAGGTCCTGAAGAAAGCCAAAAATCATCTCTGCATACGCCGTGGCAATCATCGGATTACTGGTAATATATTGAGGGACCTGATTCTCTGTCCAAGCCTCTAGCCCCTTTTGTTCATAATAAGCTCTCTGCCAATCCCAGACTGGAGCTTCGCTGTAACGAAAACGTTGACTTTCATTTGACGTCATTAAAATGGAAACCTGCTTTCTATCACTAATTTCATAAGATTCTCAGATGTTGACGGACTACTTTAGTTCGAATACCATTCAGTCTCTGTAATGCATTATATCATAGAACCCTGCCTACTCGATGAAGTTCAGTTTTCCCCTTTAACTAGAAAAAAACCTGCTTTTGAGGGCAGGTCTGTGATGTCCTTCATTCAAGAAGAATATTGATCTAATTCATTTAGGCAAGGCCGCTGAGCATTAGTCGGAATACAAGACTCCGTCGAAGTTCTCGGGGCCTACACGGATCGTACCCAACAAGTTGGAACTCACAAATGCAGTGTACGTCAATTGAGGTGTAATTGGTGGGTTGAAGTCATCGGCAGAGAAGGTAATAATCTGAGGTGCCAGGATGCTCAAACTAAATGTGGAAGTTGCAGAATAAATAACAGGATCTGTTGGCGCAGTTCCTCTGACAATTGTGATGGTGATACCAACCAGCGCTAAAGGAAGTTGTACAGACACAGTTCCCTTGAACTGCACCCGCGGGTTTGCTCCAATGCCAGCAGTGGTTATCAAACCGATTTGTCCAAATAATTGAGGCGTGTTAATTACGAGGATTGGTATGGCAATTGAGTTAGCCAAACTCGCATTCTGCGAGGTTCTTGCATCAATAAATTGACTCATGAAATCTACCTCCTATGTGTGGGATAGGATAGTATATGCGAGATTTGGTGTACGGCGTGGACATACACTGAATTACGCAAAAAAAGGGCATATTAGAAAGACACTATTAACAAATTACCTTTTTGACTCTAGCACCTAAATGAAGACAGAAAAAAACCCTTGCTAGGCAAGGGTTTTAAGAGTATGGGCCCTACAGGACTCGAACCTGTGACCAATCGGTTATGAGCCGACCGCTCTAACCAACTGAGCTAAGGGCCCTAGACATAATGTATAACGTGCAGATGATGGCTGTGAATCATCCAAGTGAAACTAAATTGCGGGGGCAGGATTTGAACCTGCGGCCTTCGGGTTATGAGCCCGACGAGCTACCGGGCTGCTCCACCCCGCGTCAGTAAGAAATATTAAAACAGCGACTTAATTAATATACACTATCGTCACCCTATAAGTCAAGGGGTAAAGTCAGGGAATAAAACGTACACCATAACGACCTTTACGTGATCGATAAACTTCAACTTCCGCCGGTTCATTATGACCGTAAATCCACCCATCCTGCTCCATACGTTTGGCCAGACATCCTGCCTGAAATTTGGTTGCATACAACTTGCTGAAATATACCCAGTGCATACCGCTCGTCCTTTCCGGAGTCGTCATTTATTCCTGCTTTTTGTAGAATACCCCATTTTCATAAAAATAGCCGCCAAAGATTAAAATCTTCAGCGGCTATATCCTGATCATGATATGACTACTTCATCAAATCTCACTGAAACGTAGCTTTAGGATCCTTTTTCAATTTCTCCAGCATCTCGTTTCCTTTAGCTGCCCACTCACCAAGTGCTTCTTTTGGTGTCTTTTTGTTTTCTAGTACTTGGTTGAAATACTCCATACCTTTTTCATTGACTTGCCATAAACCTGGGGATTTTTGATACATTTTATCCAGATTCGTATTTGTTGGCGGAATCGGCTTCAGCGCATAGAATGCTTGAATGTTATAATCCAGGCCGTCTTTGGGCTTAATGAAGCTCTTCCGTGATACCATCTCATAGCTGCTACGTGCTTTGATCTTAGCCCAGTCCTCACTGTTCATGTACTTGATCAGTTCCCACGCATCATCCGGGTTCTGAGCCGCACTATTAATCGCCATGAGGTTGCTCAGGTAGATGCTACCTCCAATTTCAGGAGCTTCCGGGTGAACTGGAGGTGTTACCACATCCCAATCCACTTTCGTAAAGTCTTTCATTTTATCCGCATTTTTATTGGCATCAATTAATTGATTAATATAGCTGTAATCACCAATAACCATGGCTGACTTGCCACTCAGGAACAGGTCACCCTGTACTGGATCATAACGCCCACTCGGATTCTGATCCTGAGGTTCGTCGCCTTTAGGAATAACTTTGTCAATTGCAAGCTTGCTGATGGTGCTCCACACTTTCTCCCATTGAGGAGAATCTACGGTCATCTTCTCTGCTTTGTCATCAAACGTCTTCAGCTGCAACGCGCTGTAGTACTGTTGCATGGAGTAGTACGGCGAACCACCCTGATATGTCGTGAAGGAGAAACCAAATACATGATCTTTACCTTCACCTTTCGTTAAACGGGTACCCAGATTGAAAATATCGTCCCATGTCATGTTGTCTGTTGGCGGTTCCACGCCTGCTTTTTCAAACAAACCCTTGTTATAGAACAAAGCGGATGAGGAGAACGTTGGTGTCAATGCATAAATGCTCTGATCCCCAAGGTCCTTAATTCCCTCCAGTACACTAGGCACGATATCACTGGTATCAAACTTGTCTTCCTGCATCAGTGGGTCCAGCTGTTTCACCAGATTCTCCTGAATTAATGATTTCACTGTGGCGGTATCAGCCACGATAACATCAACCGGGTTATCCCCAGTCATAATCTTCTTCAGACTCTCCATGGTATCCGGGACTTCCGGCTGTTCTTCCGTGTTGCCATACCCATACATGCTGCTCTGATCAACAGCAGCTACAATTTCGATGGTTACATTGGGATGTGTCAATTCAAAAGCATCGGTGAATTGCTGACGGAAGTAACTGTCATCCTGTCCTCCCCACAACGTAGCCACACGTAATACACGCTGCTCCGTATCCTTGGCCTCACTTGCCGTACAGCCGGCAATCAGCGGCAGTGCTAGCGTCGCAGTAGCGATGACAGCCAGCACACGTTTTCCCCACATACTATTCTTCATTTCCCAGTTCCCCCTCTTAATTATCTTGGCGGTGTAATGACAATACGTTCACCGTCAAATTCCAATGTAGCCCGGTTATCAATGGATAAGGCCTCCAGATACTCTTTTGGCACCTGAAGCCGCCCTGCACGGTCAATAATGACAAATGCTTCGTGAATGTCCGGCATACCCGCCTCGGACAAGTTATGCTCATCATCCAGATTCGGGTTGCGCTTCACAAACTCGGTACTGGTCAAGCCGTCCCGAATCGCAACGATCCGGTCTACCTTGCCAGCAAGCGTCAAGTCATGGGTAACGATGACAATCGTAACGCCCAGTTCCTTGTTCATTCTTCGGAAAATGCCCATGATTGTATCACATGTCTCGGAATCGACCGAACCGGTTGGTTCATCTGCAAGCAGAATTTTGGGACGATTGGATAATGAGATCGCAATCGCTACCCGTTGCTGCTCTCCTCCTGACAATTGATGCAATTTGTTATGCATCCGATCCTTAAGGCCTACCCATTCGAGCAACTGTTTCGCGTAAGCACGATCACGCTTGCCTCCCAGAATCATGGGAGTCTCTACATTTTCCAATGCAGTGAGATAAGGCAGCAAGTTACGACCGTTATTTTGCCAGATAAAACCTACCGTATGACGTTTGTATTCGACCAATTGGGCGTCTGTCATCTTGAGTAAATCCCAGTCTCCCACAACAGCGGTACCAGCTGTAGGACGATCAAGTCCGCCCAGAATATTCAGCAGCGTGGATTTACCGCTACCGCTGTTACCGATGATAGCCATCATTTCACCTTGATTGACAGTCAGGTTGAGACCCTGAAGGGCAACGACTTCCACATCGCTGGATTTAAAAATTTTGACAAGTCCTTCGCATTGGATCACGTTTACCTCTCCTCTCCCATTTTGACTGCCTGGTGAACTCGCAATCTGCGAATCTGCCAGAGCAACATCGTTGCACCAATGACCAGCATCACCACAGTGACCCCATACAGTTGCAACATATCCTGCTGTTCAAACACAATCCGGAATGGAGGTACCTGAGCAGATACATTATCCGTTGTTTGCAGGAATGGCAGGAATAAACGACTGGATACCTGACCAATACCAATACCTAGCAGGATCGACAGCCCCGCTGTGAACACCTGCTCCAGCAGCAGCATACCGCTTAGTTGTGCCCGGGATAATCCCATGGCCCGTAATACACCAAACTGTACAACACGTCCGGACAGGTTGAAGAACCAGTACAGCACGTATCCAATCAACGAGATAATAACCGATACCAGGAAACCAAGGCTCAGAATCCCGAATACACCACCTCGTGACGGGTGTTTACCCTGAGATACCAATTCGGTGCGGACGTCACGCACAGAAGATAACTCGATACCTTCCGCTGCGAGTTTCTCCATTAATGGAGCCACTTTGGCATCTGGTTCCATTTTCAACCATACCTCATAAGGAATCAGAGGCACCTGATCATAGATATAATCCAGATTCGCCACGAAGAATGGCATCTGATCCGGATACTGGGCTGGCCAGTAAGGAATGATCCCGAACACTACGAATTCAATCGCCTGTCCCTGTACACCCATGGAGACGAGATCTCCAGTTTTGAGTTTGAACTTGTCAGCAAATTTGGAAGAGATCAATACAGCCCCTTCGTATTTACCAAGCAAGTCAAGGTACTTGTAGGGATGTGCCGGAAACAGATCGTTGCGGAACCAAGCCACTTGAGCAAAGTCCACATTATCAATTCCGACCAGCATCCCCTGTCCGCCCGATTTACCAGAGACGATAATATTGCCTTTGGTCTGCAGCACTCGTGCTGCATGTTCCACACCATCTAATCTGCGGAACACTTCGAATGGAGGTTCGGAGTAGATGACTTTGGATGGCTGCGAAGAACCGCCGCCACCTGGAGCACCTCCACCGCCATTGCCTCCGCCGGAACCCCCACCAGCAGAACCTCCTCCTCCATTGCCACCACCTTGTTGACCTCCACCCGTACCGCCATTCTGTCCGGAACCACCGGGTTTAACCTCAGGTGTTCCTTCCCACACTGTCTGCATAATCACATCAGAACCATAACGGTACAAGGTACGCTCAGTTGAATTCAGATCAATCGTCCGAGCCGCAGCCGAGTTGTACACCCCAAGTCCCAATGTCAGTACAAGGAGGATCATCAGCGGATAATATGAAGAAGATGAACGCGATAACTGCGTTAATGTCAGATACAACGGGACCGGGAGAAACTTGCGACCAATCAACTGAATAAGCTTCAATATCCACGGGAACAAGCGCAGGAAGAATAGTCCAAGCGCAAAGATCGCGAGTGCGGGTACAAAGAACAAAAACGGCTGTACCTGCAACTGATCGGTTGTCATTCCAGTCTGAAAGGTCAACATCTGACGTTCATAGAACAGGTAGTATCCATATCCAGCAAGACCCAGCAACACCACATCCAGGAACCAGCGTTGCCATACCGGAGCGCGGTCTGTACGCGCTTGCCGCCGCTTGGCTGATACAATGGTTGCCCGTGCATAGGTGATCGCAGGGATAAGTGATGCGATGATTGCAACAAAGACCGCTGCTACGCCCAGGAAAATAGCTTCTTTGGATACACCGATTGGAATGGACTTCCGATCTACGAACGAGAGAAAACCACTTGCTGAACCGATACTCTTGGCCATAAACCAACCGAGCAACGGCCCAATAACCAGCGCAATAGCGCCTAGAAATATGCCTTCAAGCAGGTAGAGAGAGAAAATCTGCCGAGCTGAAGCTCCACGGCTGCGCAATACTGCAATATCACTCTCTTGCTTCTGTAATGACTGTCTGGCGTTCATCGCAATAAAATAAAAGACCATCGCAATCATCGGTGCTGCCAAGGTAAACAGCATCGTCTGCAATTGCAGACTCTGACTGCGGAACTGCTTGAGCAGATCACCGAAGGTAATGTCCACTTTCGTATCTTTCAACCGCTGATACAGATCGATATCCAGCCTTTCCAGCATGGAAGTCAGACCTGATAATTGGCTGGTTTGAATTTCTTTCAGATCAAAGGCATAATACCAGCGTGAATTTTGAAGTGGAATCCCTTTTTCCTTCAGTAAAACATCATTAAATACCGATTCATCCACATAAAGTCCATTCATCATGCCGTCAAATCCTTGTACCCAGTAAGGGCTGTTCGGATCATCTGCCTTGAAGGACCCCGTAATCTTCACACGTAACGTGATATCAAGACCGCTATACACCGGATATTCCAGAATATCGCCGATATGCAGATCGTTACGGTACATGCCTTCTTCCAGCATGACTGCCTCGATAATGTCGTCTTTAACCTGATTGCCAGGTTTCACTCCGGCAGAGTAATTCACCTGTGCATCCAGCCCACTCATCGTACCCAGACTCATACTGCGTACCCTGCTGGCATCCACTTTGGTTGGATCTTCCGGGCTCACCTCTGTGCTGCGTATAGATCTGGAATTCACATACGTATGAAAAGGAAAACCGATGTCGCGAGGAACATCCTCACGAATATAACGATCTACTTCGTCCAGACCCCGAGTGTCTGTCTTCACCCCACCAGGTGCCTGATAACTCATAAGTAACGAACCGGCTGGTAACCCTTCACTATTATCCTGCAGCGTTTGCGCGACGACCCGTTTCAACGCACCATCGGCATACATTGGAATACTGACGGTGAACGCTACCGCCACAATCAATCCGATCAGTGTGCTGAAGGTCATCCAGCGCGTGTTCCACATTTTGCGGAACAACAACCGAAGCAATGGCAGCCCCATTAGCGTCCCACTACTTTCTGGCCTACGGTCAGACCTTTCAGAATCTCGACATCTGTCGATGTCTGCTGTCCAACTTCAACGTCCACTTCACGCTTGCTGCCATCACTCTCCACGACTTGTACGTACGTTCTTGAACCGATGGAGCGTAAAGCGGATACAGGAATCACAATCGCGTTCTCGGTACGCTGCGTTACAATCGAGACTGATAGTGGTGTGCCACGTTCCACGCCTTTTGGCATTTTGGCAAGTGTAACGATAACATACTTATCCAGCGTTTCCTTGGTTGGAGGCGTACCGCCTTCACCCGCTCCTTCGCCACTGCCGCTTCCCGATGCTTCCACGATAGGCATAACTTTAATTTTGCCAGCGACTTTACCGGCTCCATTAATATCTACTTCTGCCTTCATCCCGGCTGAGAACTTCTCCAGATCTTCCTTGGCAAAGGTTGCAGCCACAACCAGATTCGATGTATCCGCAATTGTAGCAATCGGATCATACGCTTTCACAGCTGCACCTTTCTCTACCTGCACAGCAATAACGGTGCCGCCAAACGGAGCAGTCAACGTGGCTTTTCCCAGTTGTTCCTCCAGATCAGCGAGTTCCTGACGTAGTTCTTCAAAAGCAATCGTTGCTTCTTCGAACTCTACCGGGTCCATCTCATCCTTCTTGCGGAGTGTTTCCTTCATTTGAACTTCGGATTTGCGAATAGCCAGTTTCTTGCCACGGATCTCCTTCTCTACACTCTCCACATCGAGGACAGCAAGAAGTTGACCCTTTTTCACTTTATCCCCTGGTTTAACATTCAACTCTTTGACATGCATGCCATCAAGCGTAAAGTACACCTTCTCTTCCCGCTGACTCATCATCTTGCCGCTGCCACTTACTTTTTTCTCCAACGTTTCCGTCCGGACTTCATATTCCGGTTTCTTGGAGATCGTTGGTGGTGTAATTGGCGGAAGCACTTCTTCCTCTGTTTCTGACGGCAGCAATGAGCAGCCGGACATCGTTGCAACCATTATCGCACCAAGTACAATAATCGCTGCGCGTTTCCCCCTCTTCGGAGCGGCCCCTTTACTCGATAAATCTGCCGTCCGCCATTTCATAAACATGGTCCGCAACCTCCAAAATTGTAGGATCGTGTGTAGTCATACATATCGTTACTTGTTCTACTTCAATAATATTGCGGAATACGGCCATGACCTGAGCGCCCATCTTGGAATCCAGTTCCGCTGTAGGCTCATCCGCAAGCAACAATCGGGGTCTATGGGCAATCGCCTTGGCTATAGCCACCCGTTGTTGCTCTCCCCCGGACATCTCGAAGGGCCGGTGCTTCACCCGTTTGGATAGTCCAACCAGGTCCAGACAGTGACCAACCCTGTCCTTCCACTCCGATCTCGGAACATCCGCCATTCGCAGCGACAGTTCTACATTTTCCCAAGCAGATAATAAGGGCATGAGAGCATATGCCTGAAAAATAAAACCAATCTCTTTGCGCCGCAAAGCGGTCCGCCGCCGGTCTCCCCAATCCTGAAGAGGCTGGCCGGAGAACAGAATGTCTCCACTTGAAGGCTGATCCAATCCACCGAGCATATTCAGCAGTGTTGTTTTGCCTGAACCTGATCGTCCCTTCAGCATGACCAGTTGTTGCGGATTCACTTCCATATCAATGCCTTTGAGCACATGGATGATACGACTGCCTGTCTGGAAACTGCGATGCACGTTACGCACCTCGAGGACAGGTCCATCATATGGGGGCAATATGTCTTTCTTCGGTTTAATCTGCTTCTGGGGTTCATCAATGGTAGTGACAGCAGCTGTAGCCACTTCATCTGAAGCGATTTCACTTTCAGGTAACGGAGGTTCACTCGTCGGGCGATCGTCTTCATTGTTGTATGTATTTTCTCCCGAAACCGTCGAGGTCTCCAGCTGTGCTTCCCCCTGTTGAGGTTCATCGCCTGACTGGCTCTTGGCAGGTCTTTTTCTGAGAAATAAATTCTTCATGCCAGCAATCACGCTCATCCTTTCTTGATATCCCGATCACTTCTTCAAAAAACCTAAAAATAGAAATCTGTTCCAACCTACACTGAATTATAAACGACCGATCCCAACTAAAAGTTACAAGCTTTTTACAACGGTAGAGGGAAAAAGTTAATATTTTGATGAACAAACGAAAAAAGCACCCCAAAGTGCGGGATGCCTCTTGCATATTCCATGGTTTTGCCGCTATGACGGCAATCATTACAATTTTGATACCGTTCATTCATGAACACTTTTTCGAGCTATCAATGATATTATTTACCAAATGAAGAAGGATCTTCACGCCAGGATTTAAGCAACTCAAAGTCACTCTCCTGAATCGTTCCCTGAGCCAAAGCCACATCCATCAGCGCCGTGTAATTGGACAGCGTCTGAAGTGGAATTCCTGCGTCTTCGAATGCTTTAACACCTTTATCCAGCTGGTAGCTGAAGATGGCAAGTACGGCGAGCGGTGTTGCACCTGCTACGCGTACAGCTTCGGCTGCTTTGATCGAACTGCCACCTGTAGAGATCAGATCTTCGATGACAACCACTTTCTGTCCTTCGGTAATCAGACCTTCGATCAGGTTCTCCTTGCCGTGTCCTTTCGCTTTATCACGAATGTAGGCCATCGGCAGATTCAGTTTCTGAGCCACCCAGGCAGCATGCGGGATACCTGCAGTTGCCGTACCTGCAATAACTTCTGCATCCGGGTATTGGTTACGAATAATCGTTGCAAAGGCCTCAGCGATATCGTTGCGAATCTCCGGATAGGACATCGTTAAGCGGTTATCGCAGTATATTGGTGATTTGATACCGGATGTCCATGTAAATGGCTGCTGCGGACGTAACGCCACTGCTTTGATTTTCAACAGTTGGGAAGCAATATGATTCGGAATCTCATTCAGTTCGATCATGCGTTCAACATCTCCTTCAAAATGGTTTCTGCCGCTTCACGCGGATTGGGAGCGCCTGTAATGGGTCTGCCTACAACAATGTAATGACTGCCTCTGGAAATGGCTTCACCCGGCGTCAAGACGCGTGTCTGATCTCCCAGACCACTACCCGCTGGACGGATTCCTGGAGTAACGGTGTGAAAAGCACTGCCACACGCTGCCCGAATTGCGGGCACTTCCAGTGGAGAAGCAACAACCCCATCCAGTCCGGCCTCTTGGGCCAGTCCTGCATAACGGACCACAGCAGCTTCCACACTTCCCGGAATGCCAATCTCGTTATTCATCGTTTCCAGACTTGTACTGGTCAGTTGGGTGACTGCAATGATCTCGGGCTTGCTAAGGGAAGGATCAGCAGCTATAGCTGCCTCAGCACCTTCACGTGCAGCACGCATCATGAGGACTCCACCTGCTGCATGTACATTGAACATGTCTACACCCAGACGTGTGATACTTTCAGCACCGCCACGAACGGTGTTGGGAATGTCATGCATTTTCACATCCAGAAAAACGGAGTACCCTTTGGATTTTAGTTCCCGAATAAAGTCCGGTCCTGCTGCGTAGAACAGCTGCATACCCACCTTGAGATAACAGGGAATGCCTTCAAGAGCTTGTACCAATGCTTTCGCTTCTTCCGCTCCAGGATAATCGAGTGCCACCATAAGACGGCCAGCCATTTCATTGAAACTCGCGTGATTCATCACCAGCGCTCCCCTCCACTTGCTCATTTTTTCCGTTTTTGCCCGATATAAAGGACATCCCGCCAGCCCGCAGGCTGACTGATGTCCTTCATCAAAGAATTATTTATTTTACAAAGACAGGCATTGCTTCCGAAGAGAAGTTGATCGTTTGCAGCATGATCAGCAGCGCACGAATCGTATCCAGTGAAGTCATACATACAATGCCATTTTCTACCGCTTCACGACGGATACGGAATCCATCACGCTGCGGTGTTTTGCCTTTGGTGAGTGTGTTGAAGACAAAGTTTGCTTCGCCGCTACGGATCATATCCAGAATGTTCGGCGAACCTTCACTTAATTTGTTCACAGTCGTTACCGGAATGTTCGCAGCTTCAAGCGCAGCTGCTGTTCCGCCGGTAGCCATGATTTTGTAACCCAGTCTGTAGAAACCTTCGAGCAAAGGAACCGCTTCGTCTTTGTCTTTGTCTGCTACAGTCACAACAATTGCTCCGGTTGCCGGAATTTTCATTCCTGCGCCGATAAGACCTTTGAACAATGCTTTAGCGTAATTCGGGTCACGACCCATAACCTCACCTGTAGACTTCATCTCAGGTCCGAGGGTTGGTTCTACACGACGCAGCTTCGCGAAGGAGAAGACCGGAACTTTAACAGATACATGATCCGATTCAGGCCACAGCCCGTCAACATAACCAAGATCTTTTAGTTTCACACCCAGAATGGCTTGTGTTGCCAAGTTCGCCATCGGAATGTTGGTTACTTTGCTCAGGAATGGTACGGTACGGGATGAACGTGGGTTCACCTCGATAATGTACACTTGGCCATCATGGATAACAAACTGGATGTTGACCAAACCTACCGTTTTCAGTTCTTTCGCAATTTTGATTGTAATCTCTACAATTTTCTCTTTCAAATCCTGGGACAGATGTTGAGGAGGATATACAGCGATGGAGTCACCAGAGTGAACCCCTGCACGCTCGATATGTTCCATGATTCCCGGAATCAATACCGTTTCACCATCACAGATGGCGTCAACCTCAACTTCTTTACCCATCATGTAACGGTCGATCAGGACCGGATGCTCCGGATTGATTTTAACCGCCTGTTCCATGTATGTCAGCAATTCAGCATCGGAGTATACAATCTCCATCGCACGACCGCCGAGTACATAGGAAGGACGAACCAGTACCGGGTAGCCCAGACTTTGAGCTGTTTCTACCGCATCATCAACGGAAATGACTGTTTTACCTTTTGGCTGTGCAATCTCCAGACGGGAGAGCAGACGTTCGAACTTCTTGCGGTCCTCCGCCTCATCGATGCTTTCCAGATCCGTTCCGAGAATGGTTACACCTGCATTACGCAGTGGTGCTGCCAGGTTGATGGCCGTTTGACCACCGAACTGTACGATAACCCCTACTGGTTTCTCCTGTTCAATCACGTTCATGACATCTTCGAAGAAGAGCGGTTCAAAGTATAGGCGATCTGATGTATTAAAGTCCGTAGACACCGTCTCCGGGTTATTGTTGATAATGACTGCTTCATATCCTGCTTTTTGCAATGCCCATACTGCGTGTACAGTAGAGTAGTCGAACTCGATCCCTTGACCGATCCGGATTGGTCCTGAACCCAGTACCACAACTTTTTTCTTGTCTGAAGGGATCACTTCATTCTCTGTCTCGTAAGTTGAGTAGTAATATGGCGTTGTTGCTTCGAACTCAGCTGCACATGTATCTACCATTTTGTACACTGGGCGCAGGTTCTCTGCCTCCCGACGAGTTCTAACTTCCGCTTCAGTTGTTAATGTGCCTCCAGGTTGACCTTGCGCACGCAGTTCAGCAATGGCACGGTCTGTGAATCCAAGGCGTTTCGCTTGATACAGAATGTCAGAAGACAACTCGGATTCTTCGCGAATGCGATCTTCGAATGCGATCAGACCTTCGATTTTGTCCAGGAACCACCAGTCAATCTTGGTCAGATCCTGTAGCTGTTGCAACGTATAACCTCTGCGGAATGCTTCGGCAATCAGGAAGATACGCTCATCATCTGCTTTGATCAGACGCTCGTTCAGGGTAGCTTCGTCCAGCGTTTCGGCATCCTTCAGGTACAGGCGATGTACGCCAATTTCCAGGGAACGAACTGCTTTGTGAATCGACTCTTCGAATGTCCGGCCAATAGCCATTACTTCGCCTGTTGCTTTCATCTGAGTTCCCAGTTTACGGTTCGCCGAGATGAACTTGTCGAACGGCCAACGTGGGATTTTGCTCACGATATAATCCAGCGTAGGCTCGAAACAAGCGTACGTTTGGCCTGTTACCGGGTTCACAATTTCATCCAACGTGTAACCCATGGCAATTTTGGCAGCCATTTTGGCAATCGGATAACCCGTTGCTTTGGAAGCCAGAGCTGATGAACGGCTTACCCGTGGATTTACTTCGATAACATAATATTGGAAGCTGTGTGGGTCCAGTGCAAACTGTACGTTACATCCACCCTCGATGTTCAGGGCACGGATGATTTTCAGGGAAGCTGAACGCAGCATTTGATATTCACGGTCCGACAGAGTTTGGCTTGGTGCTACAACGATACTGTCGCCTGTATGAACCCCTACCGGGTCGAAGTTTTCCATGTTGCAGACAACGATACAGTTATCGTTTTTGTCCCGCATAACCTCATACTCGACTTCTTTCATGCCTGCAATGCTCTTCTCGACCAGACATTGCCCAATCGGGCTGTAACGAATTCCCGCTACCACCGTCTCGCGCAGCTCTTCTTCGTTCGCACAGATTCCGCCGCCTGTTCCGCCCAGCGTATAGGCTGGACGCACGATGATTGGATAACCAATCTCATTTGCAAATTCAAGTGATTCTTCAAGTGTCGTTACGATCACACTCTCAGGTACAGGCTGTTCCAGTTCACGCATCAGGTCACGGAACAGATCACGATCTTCCGCTTTCTCGATGGAAGTCAGCTGTGTTCCAAGCAATTTCACATTTTCACGTTCCAGCACGCCTGCACGTGCCAGTTCTACCGCCATGTTCAGACCTGTCTGACCACCCAGTGTTGGCAGCAAGCCGTCTGGACGCTCCTGACGAATGATTTGGGTTACAAAATCCAGTGTAATTGGCTCAATGTAGACTTTGTCAGCCATGTTTGTATCCGTCATAATGGTCGCCGGGTTGCTGTTGATAAGTACAACTTCCACGCCTTCTTCTTTCAGAGCCTGGCAAGCTTGTGTACCGGCATAGTCAAACTCGGCCGCTTGACCGATGACGATTGGACCGGAACCAATCACCAGGATTTTTTTGAGATCTTTGTTAATCGGCATGTTATTGTGCTCCTTTCACTGCGGCTGCCAATACGGCTTGACGCGGCTTTTGCGGGTTAGTGATCTTGTGCTCACGAATCATCTCGATGAAGCGGTCGAACAGATAGCTGTTGTCGTAAGGACCCGGGGCTGCTTCAGGGTGATATTGAACCGAGAATGCCGGGAAGGATTTATGTTTCAGACCTTCAATGGTCTTATCGTTATTGTTGATATGTGTAACTTCCAGGTCTGTACTCTTCACAGACTCTTCGTTTACGGTAAATCCATGGTTCTGGGATGTGATGAAGCAACGTCCGCTCTCCAGTTCTTTCACCGGGTGGTTTCCTCCGCGATGTCCGAACTTAAGTTTTTCGGTGTCTGCTCCTGCCGCAAGTGCGAACAACTGGTGACCCAGGCAGATACCGAAGATCGGGTATTCGCCAAGCAGTTCACTGATCATCTTAACTGCGTGAGGTACGTCTTTCGGGTCCCCAGGGCCGTTGGACAGTTGAATGCCATCCGGGTTCAAGCGACGAATCTCGTCTGCTGTTACATCGTGTGGAACAACAACAACGTCACAGTTACGTTTGCTGAGTTCGCGCAAGATTCCTGTTTTAGCACCGTAATCCACGAGCACAATACGCTCAGCCGTTCCCGGGCTGTTGTAGACATGCTCCGTAGAAGTCATTGGCACCTGGTTACGCAGCTCGGCGATGGTTGTGTCTCCCATCATCTCCAGTAGTTCTTCCACAGGCTTCGATCCTGTTGTGAGAATTCCCTTCATTGTGCCGTGGTGACGAATCCGGCGAGTCAACATGCGTGTATCAATTTCGCTGATTCCTACGATGCCGTATTCTTTGAGCAGATTGTCTACGCTGTATTCCGCACGCCAGTTGCTTGGCGTTGGCTCATGACGACGCACAACGAAACCATGTACGTATGGACGAATCGACTCAAAGTCATCACGCGTAATGCCGTAGTTTCCGATCAGCGGATACGTCATGGTTACGATTTGACCGCAATAGGAAGGATCCGAAAGCACCTCTTGATAGCCTGTAATTCCCGTATTAAAAACGACCTCACCTGTAGTTTCACCTTCAGCACCAAATGCTTTCCCGGTGAACAGTGTGCCGTCTTCCAACAATAATCTTGCCTGTGCCTGCATCCCATTTCACTCCTCTGTGTTTATCAACGTTGAATGGCATTTGGGTTGAACATGGGGGACGTTACGATTGTGCGGCTCCGCTGACAGAAAACCCTTTGATCGCTGTTATCCCCGGATTACTTTTTATCATTTTTCAAATGATGTAATCCGGTGATAAAGGCGAACGCCTTGCTTCTTCGGGTCTTTTCTGTCCGCTCCGCAGTTACGTTGGTGTCCAAGTTCAAAACCATGACATTCAACTTTGCTTGTTTCGTATGTTAGACTCTCGGCATGATTTGCCTCGAGTTAGTTGAAAAAATATTACTGGTGTAAAAGTTGTAGATTAAGTTTTAGAGTTAGATTTAAAAAGATTTGTTGTTTTAAAAAAGTTAAGAATTACTGTTACTGATTTAAAGAGTTACTGTTTTATTAATTTACTAAATTACCGTTTTACTGTTGTACCGTGTTATGCCACACGCTTTTGCCATCCACCCATGTTTGTACGGCCCAGCCTTTCAGCTTCCAGCCTGTGAATGGTGTGTTTCTTCCTTTGGTTGCAAACGTTGCAGGATCAACTGCTTTTTCCTCGTTCAGGTCAATCATCGTGATATCCGCTGGTGCTCCTTCTTCCAGTTTGCCAGTATCCAGTCGGAATACACGTGCCGGATCAGCTGTCATGCGTTTCACCAGGAAGTCCAAGCTCCACAGTCCTGTTTCCACAAACTTCGTGTACAGCAGTGGGAAAGCTGTTTCGAATCCAACGATTCCGAAAGGTGCCAGCTCCATGCCTTTGGCTTTCTCTTCTTCACTGTGTGGCGCGTGATCAGTTACGATCATATCCAGCGTGCCGTCCAGCAAACCTTCGATACACGCCTGCACATCGCGTGGTGAGCGTAGCGGCGGGTTCATCTTCCAGTTGGCGTCCATGCCCGGGATATCTTCATCCGACAACACCAGATGGTGCGGACACACCTCAGCAGTTACTTTAATGCCGATGGACTTCGCCAGACGAATCAGGCGAACCGATTGCTCTGTACTTACGTGGCAGACATGGTAATGAACTCCCGTTGCTTCTGCCAGCAGGATATCACGGCCAACGTGGATAGCCTCGGATTCATTAGGAATACCTTTGATGCCGTGACGTTTCGAAAACTCGCCTTCCGTCACATATCCACCGACAACCAGTGAGTCATCTTCACAGTGTGCGATCACGGGCATATCCATACTAGCGGCGAGGCTCATGGCATCTTTCATCATTTGAGCGTTTTGTACGCCTACACCGTCATCCGTGAATCCAATAGCTCCTGCTTCTTTCAAGGCGGCAAAATCGGTAAGTTCACGACCCAGTTCGTTTTTTGTAATAGCTGCATAAGGCAACACTTTTACCAGATCGGCTTCTTTGGCCTTATCCAGTACCAGCTTCACCACTTCCGGGCTGTCTGTTACCGGTCTTGTGTTTGGCATGCAGGCAATCGTTGTAAAACCACCTTGTGCTGCTGAACGGGCACCTGTCTCGATCGTCTCTTTGTGTTCGAATCCAGGTTCACGCAGATGCACGTGCATATCGATCAATCCCGGAATGACCAGTTTGCCTGATGCGTCTGTCACACTTTGCGCTGACTTTTCGGCATCCAGAACGGCTTGGTCTTCCAGACCAGCGATCTTTTTAATTTTACCTTCATCTATAATGATGGTTTTCCGTTCAAGTTCCCCTTTTTGGTTCAAGACGTTTGCGTTTTTTATAATCTGTAGCATAATTGCCCTCCGCTTCGGTTCTGTCCGGCTTACCAGGCAAGCCGGATGATTTTCTTTATCGTGTACTCTCTTATTGCTCTATAAGAACTACCGTACCGTCAGCCTATGACCCACAGCCAGACCCTGTTACAGTTTCATCGCACGTTCCATAACCGCCATGCGGATTGGAACGCCGTTTGCCATCTGCGGGAAGATCCGCGATGCTTCACTTTCCACAACCGCGTCATCTACCTCGACGTTGCGATTCACTGGAGCAGGGTGCATGATAATGGTGCTTGGTTTTAGGCGTGATGCCCGTTCTTCCGTCAATCCGTAGTGTTCGCGATAATCCTCAGCTGAAGTAATTAAGCCATGTTGATGACGTTCCAGTTGAACACGGAGCATCATGACTACATCTGCATCCAGCGCTTCTTCAAGACCGACATAAGGAGCATGCTCTGCGAGTTCCGGTGCCTGCATCGTTTGAGGTGCACAGAAGCGTACATCTGCACCAAACTTTTGCAGTGCCCACAGGTTGGAACGAGCTACACGGCTATGCAGGATGTCACCAATGATGGAAACACGCAAACCTTTCAGTTCGCCAAATGCTTTCCTCATCGTGTAGAGGTCCAGCAGTGCCTGCGTAGGATGCTCATTGTTGCCGTCTCCGGCGTTGACGAGTGGTACATTCACTTTTTGAGCCAGTTGTTGCAGAACGCCTGCCGGTTTCAACCGGATCACCCCTGCATCAATGCCCATCGACTCAAGTGTTCGTACCGTATCGTAGATGGACTCTCCTTTTTCTACACTGGATGCAGCTGCCGTAAAGTTCAACACTTGTGCGCCCAGGCGTTTCTCTGCCATTTCGAAGGAGAAACGGGTACGTGTGCTGTTCTCGAAGAACATGTTTGCAACGAAGCGTGATTCCAGTACAGGAACCAGTTTCTCTTTCTGCGCTTCCCAGTGAGCCGCTCTGTTTAGAATGGATTCGATTTCTCCTCGACTAAGTTCCTTCAGTCCAAGCAAGCTTCGGTCTCTCAATGCTGTCTGTGTAATCATCATGCTTGCTCCCCCCGGTTCTGAGTGATTTTGACTTCATCCTGTCCGTCCGTTTCCATGAGTGCAACTTCGATCTCCTCTGATTTGGAAGTCGGTACATTTTTACCGATAAAATCAGGTCGAATTGGAAGTTCCCGGTGTCCGCGGTCTGCGAGTACAGCCAGCTGAATGTTCTGTGGTCTTCCACAGTCCATCAGGGCATCCATCGCTGCGCGAATCGTCCGGCCGGTATAGAGCACATCATCGAACAAAATCACTTTTTTGTTATGGATCGAAAGTGATTCAGGTGTCATAATCAACATTTCCTTGCGATTCGCTTTATTTTCGTCCAAGCGGTCATCGCGGTAAGGAGTCACATCCAGTTCTCCCCAGGGGACTTTAGCGCCTTCGATTTCTTCAATCTTCGCGGCAATCCGTTCTGCGAGGTAAACCCCGCGTGTACGGATACCGACCAGCACACAATCGTCGATTCCTTTGTTTTTCTCCAATATCTCATGGGCAATCCGTGTTAATGCGCGGCGGATCGCCGTCTCATCCATAATGACATGTGTCTCTGTGCTCATGCGTTCAGCCTCCTCAGGATTTCCCTTCAGCATCATGGCCCCGTGACGAGGAGAAAAAAAAAGACTCCTTGCCGTGTTTATTGGCAAGGAGTCTCCGAACTTCAGACCGCTCTGAAGAAAGTTTACTCTCGGGGATGCATCGCTTCATTTGCCGCAGCAAAAAAACGATGTATCGTTCACGTTACCTTGCCAGTCTCACGGGACTGATTTAAAGGTGCTATTCATGTCGTTCATATTGCAGGACCTCACAGGGTTCTGTAATCAATATGTCCGTTTGTCTTCATGAATTATGACAGAAAGACACCCCCCTGTCAACACCTCACCATCGCAGGTGAAAACCCTCTGCTACGTTCTTCTTATAATCAGCAGTTAGGCTGAAAAACATCCATGCACAATACATCTCATTGGTTATTCATAATTATACAACATTTCTGCATATTTATCCATAGGCAAATGAGAAATTTGATATAACCAAAATAAACCTTTGACTATGCTTATGTAGAGACAAAACACTTCTTTTTAGAAGAAACGGTGAGTTTCATTTACGCAATATATGAAAGCTCTGCATTAGGTCCAATTGAAATGGGTACAGTTTATAAACATGAACCCATTCATAGATGCTGCCATAATGCCGATATACATAAGATTCACAAATATGCGTCATAGAAATAAGATACGCCCTACATTTATGTACATTTAGGAGGAAGTCATGCGTCACATTTGGCACGTTTACAAAACAGACTGGTTACATATTCTGAAGGTTCCCACAGGTATATTTCTAATTGTGGCTATCATTTTACTGCCCGGGGTGTATGACTGGGTCAACGTGAAGTCCGTATGGGATCCGTACAGTAACACCCAGGGGATCAAAATTGCAGTGACAACCGAGGACAAGGGTGCGACTGTTGAAGGAACCAATGTTAATATCGGAGACGAACTGGTATCCAGCCTCAAACACAACGAAAAGCTGGGCTGGACTTTTGTGGACCAGGCTGAGGCAAAACGAGGTGTACAAACTGGAGAGTATTATGCTAGCCTGCTCATTCCCGGAGACTTTTCGTCCAAAATTACAGGTATCGTTGATGGGAAGCTGGAGCGACCGGAAGTAATCTATACCGTTAATGAGAAGGTGAATGCCATTGCTCCTAAAATCACAGGCTCTGGTGTATCTGCCATAACAACACAAATCAATGAAAACTTCACTGAAGCCGTCAGTGAGGCCGTTCTAACCAAGTTGAAGGAAGCCGGGGTTGAAATTAACGCCCAGCTTCCAACTTTGCGCAAGATGGAGAATGGCATTTTCACACTGGAGAAAAATCTCCCGGCCATTCAAGCCGCAGGTCAAAAGGTACTGGAAGTGGAAAAAGCCATGCCTGAGATTGTAAAAGATGCTCAAAAGATCGTTGAAATCGAGAAAAAACTGCCTGAAATCAATGAAGCGGCACAGTATGTGCTCAAGGTGCAGGAGTATTGGCCACAAATTAATGATGCGGCTTCCGAAGTGCTAGCTATTCAAGGGCGGATACCGGATATACAAAAAGCAGTAGAACGCATTCGAGAAGTCGATGAAAACTTTGGTCAGGTATCCGGTGTCATCCAAACAGCCCTGGATAAAACCAACAAAGCTCTGTCTATCGTAACGGCCGCAGAACAAGATCTGGACAAAGTATCACAAATCGCTGGCAACGGGATTGAGCTGGCCCAAGGCTTGAATCAATTTGTAGATTCTAGTGAAGAAGCGTTTCAGGCTATTGGCCCAACGATCCGCCAAAATCTGCTGCTGGTGCAGCAAATTACTAACGCTGCTGGAGACGTATTTGCACAATTGCAAAATTCGGATCTTGAAAACCTTCCTACAGCAGAAGATCTCGACCGGATTGCTTCGCGTTTAGGGATTGCGGTAAAACTAGTCGACAGTATGGCAGAACTACTGGGCAAAATAGACAACTTGCTCCCAAGCCATCCACTTGCTGATAAAATTACGCAGCTGAACTCCGTTTCAGATAAACTTCAGTTGCAAATCCGTCTGGCTGGGATCATGAGTGATGCCATTCGTCGCAATACAACTCCGCCGACAGACGTCATCGCTCAGTTAAATGCTCTCTCGAAAGACATTAGCAGCGGGATTGGCAATATCTTAAACACCTATGAAAGTGAAATATCGCCTGCACTTGCAGCTGGTGCGGATAAGCTCAGGTCTATCCTCTCCACTTCAGCAGAAACTCTACAAGGTGCAAAAGATCGAATTCCTGATATTGCGGACATTCTTGCATCGGCCAAAGAAGGGATTACGTTTGGGCAGACCGAGTTGACAAAAATCCAGAGCGACTTGCCTCAAATACAATCTAAGATCCATGAGATATCAGAAACACTCGCGAACAAAAGTGAAGGTTTTATCCAAGCTTTGAACACCGTGTCTTCATTAATTCGAAATGATCTGCCCAAGCTGGGAACCAAACTGAACGAAGCGGCTGATTTTGTTCGTAATGATCTGCCTAATGCCGAGAAACAGATAGGCAAGGCATCCGATTTTGTTCAGAACCAGCTTCCGGAGGTCGAAAAAGGAGTACATCGTGTTGCCACGCTGGTACGTGATGATCTGCCAGCATTGGAAAGTGCCATCAGCAAGGCTGCAGACAAACTTAGGGAAGTCGAAGGTAATAACCAGTTTGCCGAACTTGCCAAGCTTCTGCGCGGCGATATCGAAGAAGAGAGTGCTTTCCTTGCAAGTCCGGTGAAAATCAAGGAACAACAGCTTTACCCGATTCCGAATTATGGATCGGCCATGTCACCATTTTATGGCGTGCTGTCCTTGTGGGTTGGCTCAACACTGCTGATTTCTCTGCTTCGTGCCGAAGCTGAGAATCCAGAGGGCAAGTTCCGGGGATATGAGTTATATCTTGGACGTCTCGCTACTTTTCTGACCATTGGGTTACTTCAGGCGATATGCGTCACCCTGGGAGATATCTTAATCTTGGGTACCTATGTCGCAGATAAACTGTGGTTTGTCCTGTTTGCCATACTGGTGAGTGCCGTATTTGTCACCATAACGTACACTCTGCTTTCCGTTTTTGGGAATATCGGAAAAGGGATCGCCATCATCTTCATGGTGTTTCAGTTCTCCAGCTCCGGCGGTACGTTCCCAATCAGCATGACATCACCCTTTTTCCAGGCATTAAATCCGTTCATGCCCTTCACGTATGCGATCAGTCTGCTGCGTGAGTCGGTCGGCGGCATATTGTGGTCTACTGCCATCAAGGATATTCTGTGGTTGTGTATGTTCATCGCGCTGAGTCTCATTGTTGCTCTCGCTTTGAAACGTCCACTCAGCAGTCTCACCAAACGTTCAGCCGAGAATGCCAAGAAGACCAAAATTATTGCTTAACTCTTTTGCTGGACACTAAATAAGAAAAGGCCATTGGACTTTCCATCCAATGGCCTTTTCTTATTTCATTATATGAATCGATACATTTTGATTATTTCACTGAGCGTTCCTGTTCCAACTGATCATAAGATTGCTTGATTGTTGTTAATGTTTCTACATGGCGATAGATGTTGTTACTTGCTGTAACGATAACACATAACATGATCAAGCCTATAACCACTTTTTTCCCCAATCCCGGACGAAGGCTGATGACGAAACCTCCACCCAACAGGAAGAACGCAAACAGATAATGTCCCGCATACAGGTACATATCGTATTGAAACACAGCCAGACCAAAGCCCACTACGACATGAAGCAAAAAGGCAAACAGAATATATGGCACAAGGGTCCACACTTCACGTTCACGAATGCCCTTAATGAAGCCCATGAGTGCCAACAGTAAAATAAAGATACCTGTAATCTGCACATAGACTGGGTTGGAACGGGATAGATCCGTAACAAAGGCTGCCATGCCCGGGTCCAGTAAATGCATCTTCGGTGTCAGCATCGGATTAATAGTTAACATATTCAATGCTTTCCAGTGAACAGCGAACTGGAATGGCGTTGCATAGCTGGTTCCACCATTTTGAATGCCCAACAGCCAGTTACTGACCCAACTGCGACCTCCAAAGGCAACATACTGAACGCCTGTTAATACGATAATAATCAGAACCGCCAGTGCCATGATGCCGATGTATTTTTTCAAATTCGCCTTATTGCGCCATGCATGCATATTGAAGAATGTGGCAGCAGCAAACGGTACGATGTTTGTCGAGGTTAGCCCAAAGTTAATCGATGCAAGCAATGCATTAGGTACATAACGTACGTCCTGACGCTCACGAGTATACTGCATGTAAACCACTGAGAACAGAATAAAGAACTGTACATACGGATACGAATCCGGGATCAACGCGGTATACATCAGGTAGGAACTGAAACCAAACAGTAAGGCGAACAACAGCGGTACAATGGTTGGTTTATCTTCTTTTTGACTCAGGAACAGATACGCCAGCACCACTGAACCCGCATTAATCAGCGATTGCAGGATTAGAAAGAACCAGTTGCCTCCCAGCAGTTTCGCTACAGCCGCAAGGGTGACTGCGAGAAAGGAGATCAGCGGATGGATCACGGAAGAACTGTTGTCCCCATAATACATGGAAGGATCAAAGTTGAATAAATTGATTGGAAACAGTGTCGTATTAAATGGGGTATACCTCCCAAGCATCCCTGCATTATTTTCAATGTACAGAACGTACGAGCCGTTCATTAAACCATAGAACAGAGCAAATCCCGCAAACAGGTAAAAGGCTGTCCAGTTGGCTCTGCGATTATAAAATAAGTAGTCCAAAAATTTCATGCTTTCATTTCACATCCAAAAAATTTTATAGTGCTCGTGTAAATAATCTATAGTTCAACTTAGAACACCAATAAACATAGGCCACCCATAATACATGCCACACCGATCCAGCGTAAAGGGCCCACTGTCTCTTTAAATACCAGCCGCGCAATAATGAGAGTCCACACATATGTTAATGCGTTCGCAGGCAACACTACGGTTAATGGAAGAAACTTCAGCAATACAATATTCAGCAACGCACCCGTTCCGTAGAATCCAAGCCCCATGAGTACATGCAGACGATTGCGACTAGTAGCATAAGCTTTCAGTCCGGCCCCGCCCAGTGCACCACACAACGTCATGACAATTAATACGGCAACCATCCAGCTATCGATCAACACTGGTTAATGTCACCCCGATTCCAAGCAACACAACTGCCGCCAGCTTCTGCACCGTAATTTCTTCCCCAAGCAAAAAATATCCATAGATTAAGGCAAACACGTAACTGGCACACATCAACGGATAAGCAACAGAGAGTTTTTCCAGAGCAAAAGCTTTAATCATCAAAATCGCTCCAAGTCCATAACACAAAAAACCAACACCAAGGTAGATCCACTCGGTTAGTCCCCATTTCCAGAACAATTGACCCGTTGCTGTCAGAAAAGCGGAAACGAGCATCAACCATTTACCGGTATGACGCGATTTTATTTCCCCCACGTTAATGCCTCCATGTCCGGAACACGCTTGTTAATAAAGTATCGTTGACTTACAAGCTGCATGACTGGAAGATCGGATAAGGAGTCCGAGTAGGAACATGACTGGTCATAATCAATGACCATATTCTTCTCACTCAGATAAGCCTGAATTCGGCGTACCTTCTCTTCCCCTTTGCAATTGCTGCCATCAACTCTGCATGTGTAACCATTCTCATGACGGACAAGTTCAGTTCCAATTACATGATCCACCCAGGGAAAATTATTAAAGTATTTCATATAGGCATGCGGAGATGCAGTTACCAGCAAGACATGATAACCTGCTTCTTTGCGGTGTTGCATCTCTACACTCGCCTCGGCAAAAATGGACGTACGCAAACGAGTATCAAAGAAATGTTCGAGATCTTTTTCAGACATACGCTCAATTTCTTGAAAGTAGGATCGTTTGACTTGTTCAACCGTCATGAAGCCTGCCTTGAATAACACGGTATGTAATGCGATGAGAGGTAATCTCCATACCTGCCACGGGTAACGGCGAACACCGTAATGCACAAATTGAAACATGGAATCACTGCGTATGATCGTTTTATCAATATCAAAAATGGCGACTTTCGTTCTTTTCACCCTGATCCCCCTCAGCCTTTATTCAAAGATTGCAAAGATTGTAACAACACTTATCACATACAACATAACCGTAATTAATATGGGCTTGTCCTCAAACAGCACCCGATCGGGCGAACCTCCCTGGTTCTTCATGTGGATCAGATACAGATAACGGAACATGCCGTAAATGACCAATGGAATCGTCCACATCAGATGAATGGTTCGATCTGAAGTGAATGTGAACAGGGAATAACTGATAATCGTAGCTGTCGTCACAATCGTATTGAATTGATCCAGTAATGTAATGGAGTAGTTATCCAAAACCTTACGGTGTGATCCCGTATTTCCCTCAAGCAACGTAAGTTCATTTCTGCGTTTGCCAATGGCCAGAAATAACGACAACAGCATTGTACAGATCAAAAACCACGGTGTGAACGGCACATGGATCAGCACACCACCTGCAATGGCACGAAGTACAAACCCAGCGGCAATGGTCATCATATCTAGGATAACGAGATGTTTCAGCACAAATGAATACGAGACATTCAATAAGAAATAGACGATACATAACACCCCGAATAGCGGGTTCATCATGAATGCCGTTCCTACGGAAAGGATTAATAGAATAATGCCAAACAACAACGCATGACTCGGATTAACCTGCCCAGAAGCCATAGGACGATACTTTTTCACCGGATGCTGTCGATCCCTGTCCCGGTCTACAAAGTCATTTAAAATATAAACACAGCCTGCAACAAGGCTAAACAGAATAAAACCAAGCAACGTCGCAAGAATGGTTTCCGTCCGAATCTCCTCAAAAGAGAATAATAACGCAGCAAATAACAGCAGATTTTTGGTCCACTGTTTGGGTCTTAACAATCTGATTAATCCTGACACTGTACTGCCTGTTCCTGTAGCCGGTGAGGACACCGTACTTGTTCGTGATGATAACATTTGTAATAACTCCCTTCAAAACAACTTCTGTATATAACAAATAACGTAAAGATCTAATCATATGTTGCTTGTATAATTTTGTAAAGGGAGTAAATGAAAAAAATCTAATATGGGCATAAAAAAAGAGACCGTTACCGGTCTCTTCGTTTTCACATGTTTAATCTATAGGGTACTACAATTAAAATTCGAATTGCACGTCGCTCAGACGACGTTTGATCTCAGCAATAACACGTTTCTCTTCCTCTTCACCCTTCGCTTCAAAGGTTACGGAGAAACGAACAAAGTTACCGGCATCATCCCAAGGTACGGATGAGATCAGTTTCTCACGGATCAGGAATTGGGAGAAATCTTCGCCTGATTCGAAGCGACGTCCACCAATCACACCTTTTGGTGCTTCAACATACAGGAAGAATGAACCTTTAGGTTTTTCAGCCTGGAAGCCCAGTTCGTTCAATGCGGCAACGAGCATGTCGTGACGACGGGAATATTTCTCTGCAATTTTTTCCGTAATTTCAGGGTGATTCAATCCGTAAGCAGCAGCCTTTTGAATCGCGATGAACTGACCGGAGTCATTGTTGTCCTTCACGTCACTGAATGCTTTGACTACAAGCGGGTTACCCGCTACGAATCCGATTCTCCAACCCGTCATGTTGTAGGACTTGGACAGAGAGTGCAGCTCTACGCCAACATCCTTCGCACCAGGTACCGACAGGAAGCTGAACGGTTTTTTGCCATCATACGTCAATGCTGCATATGGAGCATCATGTACAACCACAACATTGTATTTCTTAGCCCATTCCACAACTTCAGTGAAGAACTCCACCGTCGCGCTTGCGCCTGTTGGGTTGTTCGGATAGTTCAGGTAGAGCAACTTCGCACGTTTTGCGATGTCTTCCGGGATAGCCGTCAGATCAGGCAAGAAGTTGTTCTCTTTCGTCAATTGGATGTTGAACACTTCTCCACCCAGATACTTCGTATGTGTACCCATAACCGGGTAACCTGGAACGGTCATAATCGTCACATCACCCGGATTGATGAAGCATGAAGGCATCATCGCCAAAGCCGGTTTGGAACCAATGGAGTGTACGATTTCAGTATCTGCATCAATACCTTCTACGTTGAATACGTTTTTCAGGTAAGAAGCAGCAGCAGCCTTGAATTCAGGAATACCATTGTCGGCATAACCACGGTTCTCAGGTCTGGAAGCTTCTTCTGCGAGTGCAGCCACAATGCCTGCATCCGCCATTTCGTCCGGTTCACCTACACCAAGGTCGATCAGTTCCACATCGGGAAAATCTTTTTTGGCCGAAGCTTTGGCGCGTTTGATTTTCTCGAATTTATAAATGTTCGTGTCTTTACCATAGTTGGAGCCACCGATACGGTCGGCAAAATTAGTCTGAATGTAAGTTTCTTGATATTTATCGATACTCATAACGTTGTTCATCTCCTCATTTGACGCAAATTTCTACACTTTAATATGAAGCATTTGCGTGATCAAAGCCATGGACAAAGTATCCGAACATTTGTACTTTCTTGGAACTGTTAACGACTGCGCAGCGAGGCAAGCACGTCTTCCATATCTTGCGGAATCGGAGCTGAAAATTCAAGGTATTCTCCCGTTGTTGGATGCACAAATCCAAGAATAGCCGCATGAAGAGCCTGTCCTTGCATTTTGATGCCTTTATTCCGTCCATAAGTTGGATCTCCTACAAGCGGGTGACCAATAAATTTCATGTGAACCCGAATCTGGTGAGTACGTCCTGTCTCCAGTTTCAATTCCAGCAAGGTGTAATCATTAATTCGCTCTGTAACGGTAAAATGCGTAACGGCATGTTTACTGTTACGTTCTGTGACCGTATACATTTTGCGGTCATTGGTATCGCGTCCAATCGGTGCATCAATGGTGCCTTGATCATGATTAAGATGACCATGAACGAGCGCAATATACCGTCTGTTCACCGTATGTTCCTTCAACTGAGCAGCCAGTGATGCATGAGCACGATCGTTCTTGGCAGCCATGATCAGACCGGATGTATCCTTATCGATACGATGCACAATACCAGGACGCAACTCCCCATTAATACCCGAGAGGTCTTTGCAGTGATGCATAAGTGCATTAACGAGCGTACCCGACGTATGTCCTGGTGCCGGATGCACCACAAGACCACGCTGTTTGTTAATCACGATCAGGTCGCTGTCTTCATATACCACTTCCAGCGGAATATCTTCGGCAACGATCTCAACGGCAGCCGGTTCAGGAATCTGTAGTTCAACAAGATCACCTTCGGATAACTTGGCATTGGCTTTGACAACAGCACCATTTACCGTAACCATCCCGTCTCCGATCCACAATTGAACCTGGGAGCGAGATACGTTATCCACAGCTTCCGTAATATATTTGTCAATTCGTTCTTTTTTATGTTCAGCGGCAACGGTCCATTCCATACGTTCATTGCCATTCATTAGTTCTTCGTCGTTAATCTGTTCCTTATTCGGATTACTCATGATGTTCATTCCCTTCAATCTTCGCGGCTGCTTTTTCGCGCCGTCCTTCAAGCAACGTCTCCACAATGATCAACGCTACACCGATGCAGATTGCCGAATCGGCGATGTTGAAAATGGGGAACGTGTAACTTCCGAAATTAAGTTGTACAAAATCTACAACTTCTCCGGTCAATGCCCGGTCAAGGAAGTTGCCAATTGCTCCACCAAGCACCAAACTAAGCGCCACAGGCAGCAATTTGTGCGGGGTATCTTTTACCTTTTGCAAATACCAAATCAAGGCAACGACCACAATCAACGTAACCACGATAAAGAACCAACGCTGGTCTTGCAAAATGCCAAATGCTGCTCCTGAGTTACGATGTGATGTGATGACAAAGAAATTGCCGATGACCGGAATTTCTTCTCTGAGTTCCATCCGGGTTGCAATCAGATACTTGGTTCCCTGATCCAATAAAAATACGATAAAAGCGAGGATATAATACACCACGTTTGTTTGTCACTCCGTTCTTGTCTTTTCCAAACGATACCAGGCTTACGCCAGACTTGTTTATTGTAGCACAGCTGTTTGGAAATCGTCCACGACGCCTACATCGCAATGTTGATGGCAAAAACGATAACATTTCCCTTCTGTAATCTTGCCCTTAATGGCACATCCTACAATAGAGTCAAAATCCGGATTCCAACATGAACGCAGAAAGGGGAAAATCATGTCACATTTTACTGCCGAACAACTGCAATTTTTACGTTCCCAACTGATGTCCGATAAGCGCGATATTGAACATAGACTTTCGGAAAACGAGCATTATGGCCTTGGAGATTCTCTTAAACTACAGACAGGTGAATTATCACCAATTGATAACCATCCTGGGGATATAGCTACGGAGGTGTATGAACGTGAGAAAGATATTTCCCTGCTAGAACATGATGAATTCCAATTGGAACGAATCGATTCTGCACTGCACTCCATCGAAGAAGGACATTACGGTACATGTGCGGTCTGCCAGCAACCCATCCCTTATGAACGCATGGAAGCTGTTCCCTACACCAAATACTGCAAAAAACATCAACCGGAAACCGTTGTCTCTGAGAACCGTCCTGTAGAGGAAGAATTCCTCGCCCCGGCATTTGGTCGAACCAGTCTGGACGAGCGTGATGATCAAAATGGCTTCGATGGTGAAGACACCTGGCAGATTGTTGAAAGCTGGGGCACATCGAACTCACCAGCCATGGCTGAAGGACGCGATATCGACAGCTATGATGTTATGGCGATTGAAGCCACCGATGAAGTGGAAGGCTGCGTTGAAGCGTACGAAAGCTTTGTTGCCACGGACATCTATGGTCATGACGTCTCCATCGTGCGTAATCGACAATATCGCCAGTACCTGGAGAACCGTGAAGGCGATGGTCTGTTAGAACCGGATATGGAGACGGATGACATGTACTAAATGCACTTTGATATCATTCACCTTCAATCGCTGATCGCTTAGTATGTGTTCATATCAAGCTGGCGCTGGACAATGCGCACAATATCAGCGATGTAATCTCCAACAATGGGAAGATTGAGCGCCCCAAGTAGCTGCAAAACGTAAATGATCGTTGCTGCGAAAAAGGTAAACCCAATCGCAATCCCCACACCTCGTGCGGCTCCAGACAACAGGTTAAGTCCGATCAATTTCCATGGCCTGTTCAGCAATTCTGTGTATTGCGCTATTCGTGAACGTTCCAGTTCATTCGCCAGACGGTTCGTCAGGGTATGTAACTCTTCAATTTTGTCATGGGAATTGAGATTATCTGATGTTGATTGTTGTGAAGTGGATGCGGTTTGCTTGTCATGTTCGCTCATGTTTTGGTCAGTTCCTTTGATCAATATAGATTGACTGCACTATAGAATCATTGCCTTATTGCTCAAAAAACAAACGAGCCCAGATACAGGGAATATGTCCCTGCCTCTGCGGCTCGTTGGTTTATACTCTATATTCTATCCCTGTTGAATGAGACATGCTCCGAATTACGCTTCGATGTAAATACCGATCGATTTGCCTCCGGCTTCAATGCGTTCCATGGACTCATTCGAGCCAAATGTAACTTCAGTTACGAGAACATTTTCACGCAACACATCATCAAACGCCTGAATAGCTTCCTGAAGGGATGCATCCACATCCAGTGTCAAACGTACTCTTTTCTCAATTGGCAGGTCCAGTCGTTTCCGGGTATCCTGCACAGCACGAACCACTTCACGGACCCAACCTTCCTGTTCCAATGCTGGCGTGATTTCGGTATTGAGCGCAACCGTCAGACCGTAACCTGATGCTGAAGCAAAGCCTGATTTGGCTTGTTTATCAACCAATAATTCTTCGCTCGTCACTTGCAGCTCTTCGCCTTCCGGAGAAACGATGTTCAGCACACCCTCCGAAACCACTTTACGCGTCTCATCGGCTGACATTCCCTTGAAGAAGTTTTGCAGGAATCCTACGTTTTTACCGTATTTCTTACCTGCAACTTTCAGGTTCAGCTTCAATGTAAAGTCAACGAATTCCGCATCATTATGCTCCGTACGGATTCCTTTTACATTGATCTCTTCCTTGATGATCTCTTCATAACTTGCCAGGTCAAACCCTTTATCCAAAGAAACGATCAATTCGGACAGCGGCTGACGTGTCTTGATGCCAGTTTCGTTACGAACGTTACGGGCAAGTTCAACCACGCGGCGAGCCGTCTCCATATCCTGTTCCAGTCCTGCATCAATCAGCGCTTCATTAGCTACCGGATAGTCTTCCATGTGCACACTCTCACCTGTTGCAAGGTTCAGATAGATATCTTCTGCAAGCATCGGTGTAAATGGAGCAACCAGTTTCGCAGTAGTCACCAACACCTCAGTCAATGTACGGTAAGCATCCAATTTATCCTCTGTCAGGCCACTTCCCCAGAACCGGTCACGGGAACGACGGATATACCAGTTACTCAACTCATCAACAAATGCTTCAATCGCTTTGGAAGAGTTCAAATAGTCGTTAACCAACAGCGCTTTTTCTACAACCAGGATCAGGCTGTTCAGTCTCGACAGAATCCAGCGATCCAGCTTGTGGGCGGACAGTTGGAACGGGTGCTCCTGTGGATCAAATCCATCAATGGTAGCATAAAGCGTCAGGAATGCATGGGTGTTGACCAGCGTATCCACCATTTTGGATTTTGCTTCGCCTACGATACCTTTGGAGAAACGTTTGCTGTTCCACGGTGCACTGTCAGACAACAAAGCCCAGCGGAATGCATCTGTACCGTATTCTTCAATGACTTCCCAAGGATCGATAACGTTACCTTTGGATTTGGACATCTTCTGTCCGTTCTCGTCAAGAACGTGTCCTGTAGCCATAACCGCTTTGTAAGGCGCTTTGCCTGTCAAAAGGGTGGAAACCGCCAGCAAACTGTAGAACCAGCCACGTGTCTGGTCAATCCCTTCACAGATCATATCTGCAGGATACTGCTGTTCAAATACTTCTTTATTTTCAAATGGATAGTGCTGCTGGGCAAACGGCATGGAGCCGCTGTCGAACCAGACATCGATCACTTCCGGTGTACGTTTCATTTCATATTTGCCGCAAGAGCTCATGACTTTAACGTCATCCACATATGGTTTATGCAATTCAAGATTCTCAGACACATCACCTACCGCACGGGCACGCAGTTCTGCAATGCTGTGTGGAGCAAATTGTTCACCAGTCTCCTCGCACACCCAGATGTTCAGCGGAGTTCCCCAATAACGATCACGGCTGATGTTCCAATCCACCAGATCCTCGAGGAATTTCCCGAAGCGACCTTCTCGAATGTGACCCGGGTACCAATCCACTTCACTGTTGTTGGCAATCAATTGGTCCTTGATGGCTGTTGTTTGGATAAACCAACTGTCCATTGCATAGTACAGAAGCGGTGTATCACAACGCCAGCAGAATGGGTAGCTATGCTCATATTTTTCTTTGCTGAACAAACGTCCATTTTCAGACAGATATCGCACGATATCAATATCACAATCCTTCACGAAACGTCCGGCAAAGTCAGTAACCTCAGCTACAAATTTACCTTCCAGGTCCACCATGTTCACAAAGCTGATCCCATTCTCACGGCATACACGGTAGTCATCTTCACCATGGGCAGGAGCCATGTGTACGATACCCGTACCACTTGCATCCGTTACAAAGCCTGCACCCAGAATGATGTTGGCCTTCTCAGCCTGTACGTAGTTGAACGGAGGATCGTACGTTTTGCCAACCAGGTCAGCACCTTTCAGTGCACCGATGATTTCATACTCACCCTTGGTATCTTTCATCACTTTTTCAACCAGATTGGTTGCCATGATGTACACTTCATCACCTTGACGAACACGGGAGTAATCCATATCCGGATTCACGGCAAGTGCAACGTGTGAAGGCAGTGTCCAAGGTGTTGTCGTCCAGGCCAGTACAAATTCTCCGCTGTCATTCAGTTTGAATTTCGCTGTAGCACTCAGGTCTTTGACGTCTTTGTACCCTTGTGCAACTTCATGAGAACTCAGTGTTGTCTGACAAGAAGGACAATACGGGCTCACACGGTGACCACGATACAACAGGCCTTTCTCATGAATTGTCGCCAGGATGTTCCATACACTCTCGATGTAGTTGTTATCAAGGGTGATATACGGGTTATTCATATCCGTCCAATATCCGATGCCTTCTGTCAAATCACGCCATTGTTGCTCGTACTCGAATACACTCGCTTTACATTCGTTAATGAATTTCTCCACGCCGTAATCTTCGATTTCCCACTTGTGGGAGATACCAAGCTTTTTCTGTACACCCAGTTCTACAGGCAGACCATGTGTATCCCAACCTGCTTTACGAACAACACGGTAACCTTTCATCGTGTTATACCGTCCAACGAAATCCTTGATTACGCGTCCCAGTACGTGGCCGATATGCGGTTTACCGTTTGCTGTAGGCGGCCCTTCATAAAATACGAAGTTAGGCTTGCCCTCCCGGTTTTCAATGGATCTTTTGAATGTATTCTCGGTTTTCCATTTATCTAACACGCGTAATTCTCTGGCACGTGCCTTCTCTTTGACGTCAACTCGTTGCATGATGATTATCTTCCCTTTCTTTGGTTGGATTGTGGACCGTCCACAAAAAGCGTTTCAATCCCCCTAAATCCCCCTTGCCAAGGGGGACCCCATAGGCGCTCCGCCCTCTGGACACCCGGGATGGGTTGTCGGTGGGGGATCGGTTGCGCTTATGGGCGAGGGGTGGATGTGCGTAGTGGCGGCCATTTTGCGGCTGTTCCCTGCGTGAACGCCGCATGGCCTTACCGCGAGGCGGGTGTTGCCGGGTGCTTCGCTTTCCCGGCGGGTGGCTCTCTCCCTGAGGCCCCTTCGGGCCTCAGGGAGAGAGCCTTTTTTGGACACAAAAAAACCCCGTCCCTGGAAAGGGACGAGGCTATACTCGCGTTACCACCCTAATTCTGTTCATCACAAACCACATCCAGGCAAGCCTGGGTATGCTCTGTCATCAACAGCGCTTATGCCCCGCTATACTACCGCAGGGTGCCGTTATAACGTACGGCTTACGGTTCGGCTTACACACGGCAATCAAGATCACCGCTTCAGCGTCACTTCTCCGGGGAGATATTCGGCTATAACTCATCCATTGGTTTGCACCAACCACCAACTCTCTGAGGGATGAGATCATAACGTACTGAACCCGTCATGGAATCACTATTCATTATGAATATAGTTATAGCCTCTTTGCAGACAAAAGTCAACCAGGCGACAGACTAATAAATTTCTTTCATCTCCCGCTCACGGTCGCGCACTTCCTGCTCCCGGCTCTCCAGCACTTCCCAACCATCCTGAGTCAACAGTTCAAGCTGCGCTTCAACAAGCGTGCGGAAACGGGCACGATAAATCGATGCCTGCTTTTTCAGTTCTTCCACTTCCAAAGCAATTTTACGTGATTTGCCCAGCGATTCGTTCACGATCCGGTCTGCATTTTTCTCTGCTTCCTTCACGATCAACTGCGCTTCTTTCTTCGCATTGTTCTTCACATCATCAGCAGCTTCCTGCGCAATGATGATCGTTTTGCTAAGCGTCTCTTCAATCGTGGCAAAATGATCCAGCTTTTCCTGAACGGACAGCAACTGATTGCTCAGCTCTTTGTTCTCGCGAATGACGCCTTCGTAATCTTTGATGACTTGATCCAGGAATTCATTGACTTCATCCTCGTCATACCCGCGCAAACGTCGGGAAAATTCCTTGTTGTGTATGTCCAGCGGCGTTAATGGCATGCTGTCCACCTCCTGTTAAAGTTCCTTCCCGTGCAGAGAAGGTTGCAGCATATGGGTACCACCCAAGGGGCCGTATCGTTGATGCCTAACCTTGGCAACGTATACGGAATGCAGGATCAGAATTACATCCTCCAACGTTCATATAAAGCTTTGACTTAATGTATATCGGATACACCGCGTATTTTCTACACCTTTATGATAAACATTTCGACAAGAAAGCGGATTTTCCTGCAACAGACTCAGGCAAATTTGCCGATTTTCACTCGGCAACGCCCTTTTTTGGTCATCCCATCCTGTTCCATAACCTTGAAACGGCCAAATCCCTGAATGGATACGACATCACCCGCTTTTAGCGATTTGGAGGGATCTTCCTCAACTTTCCAGTTCACACGGCAACGACCAGCTTTGATCGGCACCAGCACTTTACTGCGACTAAGCCGATACACATCTGCGCAGATTCCATCCAAACGAAGCGAAGCAACCGTAATGTCCATCGTCTCCAGTTTACTCTCTGACCATCGCATCTGATCCAAAGGAAGTAACTCTGTAAACACATGTAACCGATGCACCTGATTCAGTTGAAGCGATAAAAAAGCGCCGGTTTCCGCCGCCACCACTGTATGGCAACCGTCCTCCAGCACTTGGATATCCCCGATCTTTCCACGTTTCATCCCAAGCCCGAGCAGGGAACCCATATAGTCCCCATGCTCCAGCTCCGAGATTTTCTGATCATCAGACGTAATACTGAGCACCTGCATTCCCATATCCTCATCATCCAGATACATATAATCAGGTGCAACCAGCGCACGCTTGCGTTCAGCAGCCTCGTAACCACCATCCAGACGAATCTGAACGTCGTTACGGCGATTGGCAAGAGTCTGTAATATAAAAACCTGTCTTGGATCAAGGAAGTCAGTTAGCTTCATGTCATGATACTTACCTGCCCGCTCAACCCAATCCGAAGCCTTATCTACGAAATCCCGCTCATCATGGCTAAAATGTTCGTAAATTTCACCGCTCATCTATGTCACCCTACCCTAATATACAAAATATCGAAGTATGGAGATCAGCCCATTAAGCGCAAGTTGCAGAACGATCAGCGCCACAATCGGGGAAATATCCAGCACACCGAACAAAGGGGGGATAAATCGACGGAATGGTCTTAGATATGGTTCCACTAATTTGCCCAGCCATTCACCGATGAAGCTTTCCCGCGCATTGGGAAGCCAAGACATCAATATGTAGACAATGACCATGTAAAAGTAAATCTGGTATAACGTGTACAACACGCTTTCAATCTGATACAAAAGTGGCTCACCTCATTCTGTTATAATCTTGCTCGCTGTCAGCCAGTATTTCCGTAATTGAGCCCTGAATTTCAACCGTATCTGGCGTACAGAGAAAAATGTTTCCGCCGATTTTGGAAATACCGCCACCCAATGCATATACCGTGCCACTCAAAAAATCAATAACGCGCAGCGCTTGGTCCTGGCGAATTCGTTGCAAGTTCACCACAACGGTACGATGCGAACGCAGATGGTCGGCAATTTCCTGAGCCTCGTCATAAGAACGTGGTTCATACAGGACAACTTTAACATTTTTCTGGGAATGAATGCTCACCACATTATTCCCCCTTTGGTTTCTACGTTTATCGAGACTGGAGGTTTCAGCTTCCTGATGTTCAGCCTCATTTTCCTCCTGCGCAGCCATTCGTTCACGTTCCACAATCTCTTCCTCTTCCTGAAGTCCGAGGAAATTCATAAATTTATTCATTACGCCCATCGTGAACCCTCCTCTTTTCCTACGAGAATCGATCCTAGCCGTACCCAGGTTGCACCTTCTTCAATGGCCACTTCAAAATCATTGGACATCCCCATCGACAGCTCAGTCAATGGCTCTGCTGTAAGGGCTTGTCCATTCAATTGATCTCTCAGCTCACGCAATCCACGAAATACGGGCCGCGTCAGCTCCGGATCTTCCTCATGAGGTGCCATGGTCATCAGGCCAACGACCTTGAGATTGTTGAACGAACGAATATCACGCAAAAAAGAACTTGCCTGTTCAGGCTGTAATCCATACTTGCTCTCTTCACCCGAAATATTCACCTGCAAAAACGTTTCCACTTGGATGCCAAGTGAAGCTGCTTTTTTATCCAGCTCCTTCGCCAATGACAAACGATCCAGTGAATGTATGTAACGAAACTTGCCAATCACGTCTTTCACCTTGTTTGTCTGCAAATGACCGATAAAATGCCAGGTACCCTGCTGACCAAAAGCTTCCCATTTGGCCTGTGCATCCTGCCACCGGTTTTCTCCAATATGCTCAAGACCATGATCCAGCACCGATCCCGTTGTTTCAAGTGAGACATATTTCGTGACCGCAATCACATTCACATCATCACGATGACGGTTACTGCGCCGACATGCATCCTCGATCTTCTGATTTACCTGTTGTATACGCTCCTCCAATGACACAGAGGGTCACCTCTCTTCCAGCCCAATCCAGCTCGCCATACGCCCTGTAACACCATTTTCCTTCCTATAGGAGAAAAATAGTTCGGGATGACAACTTGTACACCATGTTGTACATTCGATATGATCCGGCATTATTCCTGCTTTCATCATAATGTGTCGATTACATTCTTTCAAGTTTAACATCGTTTTACCGTTATTCACGGCTCGATATGCTTGTTTAGAAGCAGAATCCTCGTATTTATCATTAACCGGGGAATCATCAAACCAAACCCGTACATGCTGCATGACCGCCTCATCCACTTCATAACAGCAATCCCCAATCGACGGACCGATTGTAGCTCGAATGTCCTGCCTACGGCTGCCATACTCCCGTTCCATCGTCTCCACCATGGATACAGCGATACCCGCGACTGTACCTTTCCAGCCGGCATGCGCAAGACCTACCGCCTGCTGCACAGGGTCATAGAAATAAAGCGGAACACAGTCGGCATAGAAAGAAGTCAGCAGCACACCAGGCACATTCGTGACCAATCCATCCGTATCCTGCAACGCAGATTGACGATCAAGTAATCCTCTGCTCCGATCTTCAGCGGTAATTACAGCCACATGTTTGCCATGCACCTGCTCTCCACAGGTCCATGCTTCTGCTGCAAAGCCAAGCTTCTCGGTTACAAGCCTACGGTTGTTAAGTACAACTTCAGGGTCATCCCCCACATGATAAGCACAATTGAGCGTGGCATACGGAACTTTTCCAACTCCACCATGCCTCGTCGTAAATCCGACTGACAGCTGTTCAAATTGCTGTTTCCAGGGCTCAACATATAATAATAACGGATCAGGACCGAAATCTGAATTTGGGTTCTTGGTCCGTTCAAGTAATTCTTTATCCAATACAAAGGGTTCCATTATCTCACCTCACCACTTCCAGTGTACCAAATGAGCCACATTCTGTCTCATTTATATCGTTCGACGCTGATTACGGTCTGATCGTTCAATGCGTTCCACACGGTCTGTGCGGTTATGCTGCTGTTCATCATACAGGCGCGCTTCGCGATCACGTTCGTCATACGTGTTTTCCTTTACCTCATCCATCTTTACCAGAATCACATCTGAGCCAATCTTCACAATATTTCTCCAGGGAATCACCAGATCCGTTCCCCCGCCAAAAAGACCCATAAAACGGCTGTACCCCGGCACTACAATCGCTTCAATTCGTCCCTGCTTCAGATCCAGCTCCAAGTCACTGATCTGACCCAGGCGTTTACCATCCGTAATGTTAATGACATCCTTTGTCTGAAAGTCCGAGATTTTCATGCCTCGTGCCGCTACTTCGCTCGTATTTACTTTCATTCATCTCCGCCCCCTGTTATTCCTCTTCTGCCCGTTCTTCACGCTTCTATACAATATATGTTTCAGGGGCGAAAAATGTCCTGTTTTTCATCGAATGTGGAAACGGTCCAAAACAAAAAGACGACCAACGGTATACACTGCCCCGATTGATCGTCCTTCTGCCCTTGCATCGTGTTACGACTTAACATGTTTTTGCATCTGCTGTATCGCTGATTTCTCCAGACGTGATACCTGAGCCTGGGAAATGCCAATTTCATCAGCCACTTCCATCTGGGTTTTCCCTTCGAAAAACCGCATCGACAGAATCATTTTTTCCCGCTGACCAAGACGATGCATCGCTTCACGGAGTGCAATTTCCTCGATCCATGACACATCTTTGTTTCTGTCATCACTGATCTGATCCATAACATAGATCGGATCTCCACCATCATGATAAATCGGTTCGAAGAGCGAGACCGGGTCCTGAATGGCGTCCAATGCAAAAACAACATCTTCCTTCGGCACATTCAGTACTTCCGCAATTTCAAATATCGTCGGTTCCCGGGAATTTTTATTCGTCAGGCTGTCACGGACCTGAAGCGCTTTGTAAGCTATATCCCTCAAGGAGCGAGATACCCGAATTGGGTTATTATCACGCAGGTATCGACGGATTTCACCGATAATCATCGGCACCGCGTAGGTTGAAAATTTGACATTCTGGGATAAATCAAAATTATCAATGGCTTTCATCAGGCCGATGCAACCAACCTGGAACAGATCATCGACAAACTCCCCCCGATTGTTAAAACGCTGAATGACACTGAGTACCAGACGCAGGTTGCCATTCACTAATTTCTCTCTTGCTGAGCGATCATGGTGTTGCTGAAGGGAATGAAACAATTCCCGCATTTCAGTGTTGGTGAGGACAGGCAATTTTGCGGTGTCCACGCCACAAATCTCGACTTTGTTTCGGGTCATCGTGATTTACCTCCCAAGGAGAAACATTAATGTACATTATCTCCGGGGCAGGCTTTTTTATTCGTACTTGGCATCCTTGCCAGTAATACCCATTCTGACCGATGATGTATTTCAGACCATTTTATTGAACTCTTTGCGAAGTCTTTTAATGATTCTTTTTTCGAGACGAGAGATGTAGGATTGGGAGATTCCAAGTAGATCCGCTACATCTTTTTGTGTCTTTTCTTCCCCATCCGTCAGGCCAAAACGAAGCTCCATAATCATTCGCTCGCGCTCCGTTAATTTTTCCAGTGCCTTGTGCAAAAGTTTCCGGTCTACCTGCTCTTCAATATTCCGATAGATTGTATCGTTTTCAGTACCCAATACATCAGATAATAATAGTTCATTTCCATCCCAATCAATGTTAAGCGGTTCATCAAAAGAAACTTCAGTTCGGATCTTACTATTACGTCTCAGGTACATCAAAATTTCATTTTCGATACAACGTGAAGCATAGGTTGCCAGCTTGATTTTCTTTTCCGGGTCGAATGTATTAACTGCCTTGATCAACCCGATGGCTCCAATGGAGACCAAATCTTCAATGTTGATTCCTGTGTTTTCAAACTTTCGTGCAATGTACACCACCAGACGCAGATTGCGCTCAATAAGCATCGCGCGAATGGCCGAGTCTCCCGAGGATAATTTTTGCAGTAAAAATTCTTCTTCTTCCCTTGTCAAAGGCGGCGGAAGTGCCTCACTTCCCCCAATATAATAGATCTCTTCGCTTTTGAGTCCCAACAAAAATAACAGACGGTAATATTGCAGCTGCGCCACCAGTTTCCATTTCACAAGCATGTACGTTCCTCCTATACCACATTCAGCGGCTTTTCTGTTGCTCCCGCAGAGAGAGCCGTAGACTGCGCAGAAGCAGCGTCTTGCACAAGTTCAGGATGAATCACGGCCTGGTATTTCCCATCCGACGACAAAACACCTCCATCCAGCCCAATGAGTACTCTTGTCGTCTCATAACATGTTTCCTCCATCGTCACCTTCACCCGGTCCGGCTTCATTGCCAGCATAAACGCAGTCCCTTTGTTAATGCCCCGATAAGGCACAAGCCGCAGTCGATCCTGCCACTGAAAACTTTCCTGATCAAGCTCCAGAATAAGGTTGTCCGGCGCCTCGTCCTTGAGTCTGCCCTTCCATGAAGCAGGTAACATGTCTTGCCATAACGAAACCTCCATCACCATGACCGGCATACGCGATAAGGGATCTGTAAGTTGATTGCCCGTATCCAGAAGGCCTGTACAAGAAATGACTACCTCATCGATGCAGACCTCAACTTTACCCAAATAGGTCGTCATGCGATCCGTTTTCCGTTTTGAGCTCTGCACAGCTTTGAATAAAAACAGGACAGCAAAAAATACGATAAACGTGAACCAGAAAGCAATTTTCAGATCAAATGACATACCGCCAGAAGCCGTGAACCAAATGCCGTTAAACAACTCACCGGAGCTCTGAAGCATGTAATGCACACCCAGAATACCTCCGGCAGCGACAAAATTAATCACATAGAAGGTACCGAGCGTCCTCGCAAAAGCCTGCAGACCTTTAAAACCAAAAGCAATCGTAAGCATAACCAGCGAGAACCCGAACTTGATCAGAAAGGTGAACATAAAATCAAACTCCGGTACAAACATCATGACCACGTATAATGCACCCACAATGGCGGACAGCAACCATCGCCACCAAACCAGCTTTGTCTTGCGCATCCAGGCGGTCATTCCGATGAGTGCACCGTCAATACACAGGTTTGTCAAAAAAATTAGATCCACATAAACAACCAAAGTCTTCACCTGCCTGCGCGCAACATATCGAAATACCGATACCCGATATCCTGATATTCATGAGCATATTCACAAGTATACGGAGCCCCCTGTTCAAAGTCTGTCTAATCATGGGGGTGTGGTTCCAACTTTTTTTGTCGGAATTGCTCAGGCCCTTTGTTCAGAATTTGTTCATTGCTGTATGCTATGATATCTAAACAAACAGAAAAAACCCGGTCGCTCCATAAGGAGTACCGGGTTTCCAATAAACTGATTTGTGTATTAATCGTTGTTATTATTGCGTGAACGATTGCGTAAAAATGTCGGAATGTCCAGCTGATCATTGCTCGGCTGATTTCCGAAAGGACGCAGGTTCGGCGAACGCGTATCCGTCGTCTCCGCTGTTGCTGGAGCTGGTTTACGTCCTGGTGGTGGTGGAGCAGGTTTATCTTCAAAACCAGTTGCAATAACTGTAACCTTAATCTCCTCTTTCAGGTCTTCGTCAATGATGGCACCAAAGATCATGTTTACTTCCGGGTCGGAAGCAGACGTTACGATCTCTGCCGCTTCATTCACTTCATACAGGGACAGATTAACGCCACCTGTAATGTTCATGATTACCCCGCGAGCACCTTCAATAGAAGTTTCAAGCAAAGGACTCATAATGGCTTTCCGTGCTGCTTCTGCGGCACGATTCTCACCAGTTGATTCACCAATCCCCATAAGGGCTGAACCACGTTCGTGCATAATCGTTTTGACGTCAGCAAAGTCAAGGTTGATCAGACCCGGTACAGCGATCAAATCAGAGATACCTTGTACCGCTTGACGAAGTACGTTATCCGCTTGACGGAATGCTTCAAGCATAGGAGTCTTTTTGTCTACGATTTCGAGCAAACGATCATTAGGAATCACGATCAGTGTGTCGACTTTTTCCTTGAGAGCTTCAATACCTTGCTCTGCATGGCTGGAACGCTTGCGTCCTTCAAATGTAAATGGACGAGTTACGACACCAACGGTAAGTGCACCACACTCTTTAGCGATTTCGGCAATAACCGGAGCCGCACCTGTACCTGTACCGCCGCCCATACCGGCTGTAACAAATACCATGTCTGCACCTTTCAACGTGTTCATGATCAGATCGCGGGACTCTTCCGCTGCTTTTTTACCTACATCCGGGTTGGCGCCAGCACCAAGACCACGAGTCAATTTATCACCGATTTGCAATTTATGCTCGGATTTCGCCAGATGTAACGCCTGAGCATCCGTATTCACCGTAATAAATTCAACACCTTGTACACCATTTTCAATCATACGGTTGACTGCATTGCTTCCGCCGCCGCCTACACCGATGACTTTAATTTGAGCCAAGCTCTCCATCTCGAAATCAAATTCCAACATATTATTCCATCTCCCCCTCAATGTGCATGGATGGCCCGTCCAATTTTTGATTTGAACCGAATCAATTTCATATATCGACGAACGAAAGCGTTTATTTTAGTACCGGCGCATTCAGACGGCTTCAAGAATGTATGAAATGGATCCAACCTGTTATATAAATTCGCTGAACATATTCTTCAGCCGCTCGAACAGACCGGGTTTTTGCTCCGATTCCTGTGCCGTATTTGGCTTCGGACGGTTGGTCGGTTTCTTGTTGTTATTATTGTTGTTGTTATTTCCACCGCCGTTATTGATCGAGGGACGAATGCGCAAACTGCGAATTACACTGTGCAATATGCCAACTCCGCTTGTAAACCCGGGGTCGCGCACACCAATATAATCCGGAACTGCAACTCGTACCGAAGCAGCAAGCTCATGCTGAGCGACCTGCAGAACCCCCGGCATAGAGACCGTACCTCCCGTTAGTATATAACCTCCAGGAAGCTCGTTGTAACCAAGACGCTTCACTTCTTGGGATATCATCTGGAATATTTCCTGAACCCTAGGTTCAATAATTGCTGCCAGATCCTCCTGTGAAAACTCCTTGTCTACATTACTGCCAATTCGGGTGACTTTGAACATCACATCCGCAGCAGCATCATCCAGCCAGGCGCAGCCATATTTCAGTTTCACTTTCTCTGCCTGATCCGTTAACGTGCGTAAGCCATAGGCGATATCATTTGTTACGAATTCCCCACCTATAGGCAACGTTGATGTTGCAACAAGACTGTCTTCTTCAAAAATGGCGATGGTTGTAGCACCTGCTCCAATATCAACAAGCACTGAACCCATCGTTTTTTCATCTTTGGACAAAGCCAGTTGACCCGCTCCAAGCGACATGAGAACCAGATCGCTTACTTTCAGACCCGCTTTTTCCACGCAGCGCAAAAGATTATGTATCGCGGTTTTTGCACCCGTTATGATCGTTGCTTCAACTTCCAGACGAACACCAATCATACCACGGGGGTCCTGTATGCCCTCCAAGCCATCTACAACATATTGCTTGGCGACAACATCAATAATTTCCCGTTCCGGCGGAACTGCAATGACTTCGGCTGCTTTCAACACCCGTTCCATGTCTTCTTCTCCGATTTCACGATCCTCGTTAGACACAGCCACGACGCCGTGACTGCTCATCAGTCCGATATGATTTCCCGAGATTCCAACATACACTTCGGATATTTGAATACCTACCATACGTTCTGCATGATCCACTGCGTTGCGAATCGACTGCACCGTCTGATCGATATCTACGATTACACCTTTGCGAATTCCCTCCGAGTCGGCAGATCCAACTCCTATAATATTAAAGGTTCCATTATTCATTTCCCCAATAATAGCACGAATTTTGGATGTACCGATGTCCAAACTAACAATGATGTCATTGTTGCTCAAGTCTGTGGCACCTCCTGACTCCAATAGTAAATTACGTTCGAATTTAAACACTATTAAAACATATTCAACACACTTCAGGCTTTCCCTCTTTTTTCTACAATGTTTTTGGGTGTCAAAATCTGGTTGCCAGACATAAAACATTGAAGAAAAAAGAAGGAGGCAACTCATGTGCCATAAGTTCAAGTGTATCATTTTTTCTTCATCTCAGAAAGAACAAGTTTCATTGCTCTGACGGGGCCAAACCCCGACCTGCCTAGGCTTTCATATTCAGTCCAGCCTCATCATGGCAAAGATCAGGGGGTTGCTCCTAGTTCAGCATCATCTTCCGGGTCATCCGGGATGAAAGGGACATAGGTATCTGCCTCAAGCATGGTGATTTTCCCAGGCCGTTCGGTCTCAATCACCTGATTCAGATACTCCACTTTATCCGATAAAAGAGAGACGGTTGTAATCACTTCAAACTGCGATTTGGTATACATCCGAATCTGATCCGGAAATGAAGGCGTTGGGTTCGGAATAATTTCCGAAATATCCGTCGTCAATTCATTCGGAATTTTAGCCAGTGTCTGGCTCAGTTTGGCTTTGAGTGGATCATCAGCCTTCCATTGGGTCAATATGGGCTTCTCCACAGCAACACCAATTGTTGCCGGAACCGTCAAGCTTGTCCCACTGGCTAATATCGCTTTTAACGTACCGTCAGAACCAAGCTCATAAGCAACCGTGGCATATTCCTGCACCTTGATATGGATAATACCCGGAAATTGCTTGTCCACGGTAACGGTGGAAATCGCCTTGATGGTCTTGAGACGCTCAATAACCTCGGCAGTACTTGTCCCAAAAAATTGTTCGCCTTCTTTCAGCCCGCTTTTCTCCAGCAGTTCTGAAGTTGCTGTATATACATTACCCGTAATTTCAATTGCCGAAATCCGACTCATGGAAGAACGAAAGAATAATACAGCGAGCAATACAATAAATAATAATAAGAGAATAATTACAATTTTGCGGCTTGTGTTTCCTTTTGGCCGATTCTTCTTCAGAACCGGAATTTGACTTTTAGGCATAAGTAGCGCTCCACAAAGCCTCAGGTCCCCTCCCTTCAAGAAGGGGACTCCAAGGACGTTAATTGGCAAAATCCAACTGTTTCGAAACGGGCGACTGTCGCTCAACCGATGCTCCAAGACTTTGGAATAACTTCTCGATCTGATCGTAGCCCCGGTCAATATGATGCACTTGCTCCACAACCGTTTTGCCTTGAGCAGCCAGACCAGCAATGACCAGAGCTGCACCTGCACGAAGATCGGTTGCTTCTACTGTAGCCCCGTACAGACGGGGAACACCACGGATAAATGCTGCGTTCAGATCGACTGAAATATCAGCCCCCATCACATTCAGTTCATCCACATGTTTGAACCGACCCTCGAATACCGTTTCCTTCATCACACTGAATCCGTCTGCCAGACTGAGCAGCACCATGATTTGAGATTGCAAATCTGTCGGAAACGAAGGATACGGAGAAGTCACAATACGGTCTACTGATTTGGGACGGCTCATACAGCTCACCGTCATTATATCATTGCAGACTGTGATTTGAACACCAGTGCGCTTCAATACATGTATAAGTGAAGTAAGATGAGCAGGATTGCAGTGTGTAAGCGTAACATTGCCTCGTGTTGCTGCTGCTGCAATCATCACGGTTCCGGCAACGATTCGATCCGGTATAATCTCATAGGAGCAAGGCTCTAGTTTCTCAACGCCGTTGATCGTGATTGTATCCGTTCCTGCACCAATAATGCTTGCACCCATAGCATTCAAAAAGTGTTGCAGGTCCTGTATTTCAGGTTCTCTTGCCGCGTTGCAAATGGTTGTCGTCCCTTTAGCCATAACGGCTGCCATCATGATATTCTCCGTCGCTCCCACACTCGGGAAATCCAAATGAATATCTGTACCCACCAGATTGTGCCCATGACAGATAATCTGTTGGTCCTGCTCTTCAATCAAAGCTCCGAGCGCTTCCAGGCCCCGGAGGTGAAGATCAATTTTGCGTTCTCCAATGGCACAGCCGCCTGGCTGATACACTGACACTTGCCCAAACTTAGCCAGCAATGGTCCCATCAAAAAGATGGAAGAGCGCATCTGCTTCATTAGATCTTCTGGCACATCATATGACCGGATAGACGAGGTATTAATCGTCACTGTTCCCTGTTCATGCCGACACGTGCATCCAAGCCGTTCCAGGATATACAGCATCACCTCAATGTCCAGCAAGTGTGGAACGTTATGCAGTGTAACTTCTCCATCTGCCAACAAACTTGCGGCCATAATCGGTAAAGCGGCATTTTTTGCTCCATGGATGCGTATGGATCCTGAGAGGGGTTTCCCGCCTTCAATCACCAATTTGTCCAATGTATCACCTCCGGGGTTTACCGCTCACCCACTACGAAGACTTCCGGTACCAGGTTAATACCGTTTTGAGATGATATAGTGCTCTGTATCTGCTGCATTAGGGTGATAACGTCCTCTGCTGTTGCTTGGCCTGTATTAACAATGAAATTGGCATGCATGGTGGATACCTGTGCGCCTCCCTGGATCATTCCTTTCAGCCCTGCTGCTTCAATCAGGCGGGCTGCATGATCACCCGGTGGATTTCGGAATACACTGCCTGCACATGCCATCTGCAGTGGCTGTGTGCGGCGCCGGCGATCTTTGTAAGCCGCCATCGTTTCCGAAATGACGTTGCGCTCCCCATGCTGGAGTTCAAATGTAGCTTCCAGCACAATGCCTCTCCGATCATGCAGAACAGAGTGGCGGTAGGCAAAATCCATGTCCTCCTTGCTGTAACGTACCAATTCCCCTGTCTCCAGTACAATCTCAGCGAATTTGAATATCCGTGACACATCCGATCCATGCGCGCCTGCATTCATGTACACAGCTCCACCGACAGTGCCGGGGATACCGCTGCCGAATTCCAGACCGGTCCATTCCTTTTTGGCAGCAACCACACTGAGTTTAACAAAAGAATGCGCCGCTCCGGCGGTTACACCGCCTTCGTGAAATTCGACATAATCAAAGCCCTCGCCTGGTTTCACCACAACACCACGTATTCCTTTGTCTGACACCAGCATGTTTGAGCCCCGCCCAAGTTGCATCCACGGAATCTGATACGTGTGAAGCAATTGAACGAGATTCATCATCTGCTCTTTATTCTGGGGAATGACCAGTGCATCCGCAGGACCGCCGATCTTCCATGTGGTGTATTTGGCTAGCGATTCGTTTTCAAGAACTCTGCCAACATTATTCTGGGATAGTAACGATATCCACTGATGCATGTTTGCTTCCTCCTTTGCTTCAAAACCGATGAGCACGGTATCTTCTGTTGTTACAGACCGTGTTCTGGCGCCATGGAACGATGGTCACGATTTATACGGTATCTTATGTCAGCCCCGTCTTGTGTGTGACAATCGCCCACAATCACACTTTATCGGCGTGCAGCAAGACGCTGAATTTCATGAACAAGCACTTCAGCTGCATCGGGTTTCCCCAGTTTCCGGGAGGCTTCAGCCATTTGTTTGCGTCCCGATTCATCATTCATAATCTTGGCGATGGCTTCATACAGGACTTTGCCTGTAAGATCCTTCTCCAGCATCGTGAGTGACGCACCTCCACCTTCAAGCGTGCGTGCATTGGCTTCCTGATGATTATTAGTCACGTTAGGTGAAGGAATCAGGATCGAAGGAATACCCAGTGATGTGATCTCTGCAAGGAATGATGCACCTGCGCGGTTTACAATCAAGGATGTGCAGGCAAGCACCTCAGGCATATTGTGCACGTAAGGCAGGACATGCAGGTGGTTTGGCATCGTACCCAATGAGCTGCGAATGGCTTCACGCGTTTCATCAAAATAGGTATCCCCTGTCACGTAAACTACGTGTACATCGTCCAGTTGTTCCAGCATTGGAGCCATGTCCACCATGGCCTGATTGATTGCTTTTGCCCCGCGACTGCCACCAACCACAAGAACAACACGGCTGTTCATCGGTACACCTAACGTGGCAAAACCACGATCACGGCTAGCCTGGGCTACCGTAGTCGCTCGCGGATTACCAGTGTAGATCACCTTTTTTGCGCCGGAAAACGATTTTTCAGAACCTTCAAAGCTAACGGCAACCGTGTCCACATAACGCATCAAAAATTTGTTCGTCAGACCAGGGATGGCGTTCTGTTCATGAATTATACTCGGAATTCCCAGTTTTGTTGCTGCATATACCACAGGTCCACACACATATCCACCTGTACCAATCACAACATCCGGTTTGAATTCCTTCAGCATTTTTTTGGACTTGCGTACACCTTGAATGAAACGCATGACTGTTTTCAGGTTGTCGATGGACAATTTCCGCCGAAAGCCCGTAATATCAATGGATTTAAAAGGAATATTTTCCTGGGGAACCAATTTACTTTCCAGCCCTCTGGTTCCTCCAATATATAGAAATGTCGAGTCCGGGTTCTCCGCCTCGCATTGTCTTGCTATGGCAACGGCCGGATAGATATGTCCACCCGTACCGCCACCGCTTAGAACGACTCGCATCGCATAGTCACCTCGCATATCGGGATAAATTCACTAAAATGCCCAGTGCTGTGAGCATGAGGGTCAATGATGATCCGCCGTAACTGATCAGAGGTAATGTAATGCCCGTAACAGGCATCATGCCAATGACAACACCAATGTTAATAATGACCTGTACGGCGACCATACCTACGATACCAACACCAAGCAGACTGCCGAAGGCATCCGGAACGGTCATGGCTACACGCATTCCTCTCCACACCAGCACCAGAAACAACAATAATACAATCATTCCACCTATAAAGCCGAGTTCTTCGGCCAAAATACTAAAAATAAAGTCCGTTTGCGGTTCAGGTACATAACTGTACTTCTGCCGGCTCATACCTAGTCCCAATCCCGCCAGTCCACCAGGACCAATCGCGTATAAGGATTGAATGATCTGATATCCGGCACCCAGCGGATCAGACCACGGGTCCAAAAACGCTGTGATACGCTGCAACCGATAGGGTGCTGCTGCAATCAAAGCTGCAAACCCCGCTACGCCGCCAAGAGCAAGCAAGCTCAGATGTTTCATTCGCGCTCCGGCTGTGAAAATAATAAGCATCGATGCACCCATCATCACGGTGCCAGTCCCCAAATCAGGTTGCAGCATAATAATCCCAAAAGCCAAACCGATCAATCCCAGCGGTGGCATAAGCCCCGTTGTGAAGGTTTTGATTTTGCCCGGTTCCTTGCTCAGCCAGTGAGCGAGAAACAGAATCATGCCCAGTTTCATGAATTCTGAGGGCTGAATACCGAACGAACCAATGCCCAGCCAACTTCGTGCACCACCGCGAACCACACCGATGCCAGGAATGAGCACCGCGATGAGCATAATAAAACAGGCAATCAATATAGGTTTGGCATATTTCCTCCACACCCGGTAGTCAACGTTAGCAGTTACGAACATGGCCACAAGCCCAAGCACCGCAAACAGAGCCTGTCTTTTTACAAAATAAAATGAATCGCCATAGTCATGAAAGGCAAGCACCGAGCCCGCACTATATACCATAATAATGCCGATGGCAAGCAATGCCAAAATACAAATCAGCAACCAAATATCTGGTGCCGGTCGCGTCTGTTTCATCAGGAGGCCACCCCTTGCATGGAAGTAGGGGCTTTTCCACCCCCCTACTTACAAGTTATGCGCCGCCTCTTTAAAAATGCGTCCCCGCTCTTCATAGGAAGCAAACATGTCCCAACTTGCACATGCCGGGGATAACAAAACGACATCACCGGCACTGGCAAGTTTCGATGCTTCCTGCACAGCAACGGTTAACGTCCGGGCAGCGTCCTCCTCATTATCGACGACCTTAATTTGCTTTAATCCGGCAAGTTCCGCGACCTTGGCAATTTTTGTCCGTGTCTCTCCAATTGCAACGACAGCTTTTACCCGTTCCTGGAACAAGGGTAACAGCTCCATCATGTCTGACCCGCGATCCAACCCTCCAGCAATTAATACGACCGGTTCCTTGAACGAATTCAGGGCCATAACCGTAGCTTTCGAATTGGTTGCTTTGGAGTTGTTGTAGTATGCAGAGCCGTTATGCTCCAGGACATATTCAAGTCGGTGTTCAACTCCCTTGAAGTCTGCGAGCGGTGCAGCCAGCACCGCAGGATCAGCTCCTGCCGCTACGGCAATGCCCACAGCAGCCAGTGCATTTTCCACATTAAATCGCCCAGGAAGGCCAATATCCTCAACGTCGATAATGATATGGTGATTTCCGTTTTCATCCGCGTAGATTACCTGACGCTTCACATCATCCTCTTCTCCATCCACATAAGGAGGATCTGCATACACACCTATATCCAATTTCTCTGTCACTGAGAAGGGGATCAATCTGCCTTTGATGTATGGAACCAGACCACGACATACCGCATCATCCCAATTTAGAATGGCTACGTCGTCAGGCTGCTGATTGGCGAACAGTTTTGCTTTGGAAGCCACATAATCATCCATGTTCCCGTGATAGTCCAGATGCGTCTCAGCAACGTTAAGCAAGCTGGCAATCCGGGGACGGAAATCAACCGTTCCTTTGAGCTGGAAACTGCTAAGCTCAACAACCATCCAGTTATCTGGAGAAGCTTGCTCTGCCGCTTCACAGAGAGGTGTTCCGATATTACCGGCAACGATCGGTTTGAGGCCGGCATGTTCCAACATTTTACCCACCCAAGTGGTGGTTGTTGTTTTACCGTTGGAGCCCGTAATCCCGATCATGGGTGCAGCACATAGATGATAAGCAACCTCTACTTCGGTCACCACTTCAATACCCAATGCCAGAGCTTGCTGCACAGGAGCTGCATGGTATGGGATACCCGGGTTTTTGACAACAAGCTTCACATCACTGTGAATCAGATCATCCGGATGTCCTCCGCATACAACAGAAATTCCCAAAGCCTCCAATTCGGAAGCTTCGGGACATTGATCTCTCTCTTTTTTATCATTTACTGTAACCTTCGCTCCGGCGCGATCCAGCACTTTGGCGACCTGTACACCGCTTTTGGCCAATCCGAGCACGACTACTTGTTGTCCGCGATATGATTCAGGATGGTTCATGATCTACAACCCCTTGTTGAGATAAAGTCCAAGAGCGGCCAAAATTGCGCCTACCGCCCAAAAGGTAATAACAACCCGCCATTCTGACCAACCACTTAATTCAAAGTGATGATGAATGGGGCTCATTTTGAATACACGCTTGCCACGAGTCTTGAATGATACCACTTGAATAATAACAGACAGGATCTCGATAACAAAAATACCGCCAATGATGACAAATAGAAGCTCTGTCTTGGTGACAATCGCTACTGCACCAATCGCACCGCCAATACCCAGAGAACCGGTATCTCCCATAAATACTTTGGCCGGATGTGCGTTATATACCAGAAAACCGAGTACGGCACCGATCATCGCTGCTGCACACACTGCTGCTGGCATCGACGTAGCTTGCATCGCCACAATGGCAAACGCGCCAAAGGCAATCGCACTTACCCCTGATAGCAAACCATCCAGACCGTCCGTAAAGTTAACCGCATTGGTAATGGCAAGCATCATGAATACAACAAACGGATAATAGAACCATCCGGTCCAGTCAAACGAGAATGACGTTCCCGGAATAGAGATGGCTGTGCTGTGTCCATTCTGGATCAGCAAGAAACACATCACTGCACTGAACAACAATTGGCCCAGCATTTTTTGTCTGGCCGTCAGTCCCAGCGAACGTTTGAACACAATTTTGATGTAATCATCCAGGAAGCCAATCAGCCCAAAGCCCAGCGTAGCCACGAGCAAGACATAAAAGTCTGTATTCTTGACTGCCGAAAATTTCAAAAAGGCCAATGTGAACGCAACTAAAATGACGACTCCACCCATTGTAGGTGTCCCGCTTTTTTTCAAATGGCTCTGAGGCCCATCTTCCCTAACTTGCTGTCCGAATTTCATTCGACGTAACAGCGGAATCAGGAGCGGTGCGGCAATCACCGCCAAAATAAATGAAACACCGATTGTTAACAGTAATACCTGAAAATCCATGGGTTCACCCCTCTAGTCTACTCGATTCTGTAATGGTGCTATTTGTAGTGCTTCGACCACGTCCTCCAGCTTCATGCCTCTTGAGGCTTTGAACAAGACAACGTCTCTGGGATGTAGTTTCTCCAGTAGATAACGGGTCATTTCTTCTTTATCTATAAAAGCATGCACAGCCTCTGCCGGCATATGCTTTCTTGCTCCTTCAGCAATATGTGCTGATAGCGGGCCAAATACGAGCACCATGTCCATTTTGGCAGATGTAATATACTCACCAATCCCAAGATGCAGATCCTGCTCCTCAGGACCAAGTTCAAGCATATCACCAAGCACAGCCACTTTCATACGGTATCCTTTCAGGCCCTCTAGTACATCAATTGCGGCCTTCATGGAGGTTGGACTTGCATTGTATGCATCATTCAGCAGGGTTAGACCACTAACACCTTGAGTAACCTCAATACGCATGCCTGTCAGTTTCAAGTGAGATAATCCCGCGGCAATCTGCTCTGTCGTCACTTTGAAATGACGGGCTACAGCCAAAGCAGCCAGACAGTTAACGACATTATGCGTTCCCAGCAGAGGTAGCGTAAATGCATGTTCTCCAGACTGTTTGGTGGTGAAAACTACGCCGTTCTGTGCATTCATAAGTCCGGTAGGATAGTCATCATTATCGGTTTGCAGACCAAATGTAAACCGCTGCAATCCATCGGGTTGTTTCGTTGCGGGCTCTTCAAGGACTTGTGCAATTAAAGGCTCGTCTCCGTTGTAGATCAGTAACCCGCCAGGCTTCAATCCCGCGGCAATCTCGGCTTTGGCTCTGGCAATCTCCAGTCTGGACCCCAGCTGAAGCAGATGAGATTCACCAATATTGGTAATGATCGCTACATCAGGTTGCGCAATAACCGACAAATCGTTAATTTCCCCGCGACCACTCATACCCATCTCCAAAATGATAATCTCCGTATCCGGGTCCATACTTAATACAGTCAGTGGTAATCCAATGTGATTATTAAAATTGCCTTGCGTCTTATGCACTTTGAACGTCGTCGAGAGAATGGCATCAACGATGTCCTTTGTTGTTGTCTTGCCGTTGCTGCCTGTAATGCCAACAACAGCCGCTTTATTCTCCGCTAGATAAGCAGATGCGAGTGCTTGCAGTGCGATAAGTGTGTCGTCAACAACAATGACAGCTCCTTGCGGCGGAATACCATGATCCTTTTGCCAGATCGCGCCTGCAGCGCCCTTCTCTAGACAGGCTTGCACAAATTCATGTCCGTCAAACCTTTCACCCACTAGCGGAATAAACAAACTGCCTTCCAGAGGTTTACGCGAATCGGTAAACACCCCTTCGACCATTACATTGCCATGAGCGGCAACGTCACTTAATGTTCCTCCACACATCTCGGCCAATTGTGCCAATGTTCTTTTTATCAATTGGATTTGCCCCTTATCGCTTCTTTGGCTATGATTCGGTCATCAAAATCGGTTTTGGTTGTGCCGATAATCTGATAGGTCTCGTGACCCTTGCCCGCAATCAATACTACATCGGCTGGGCTTGCCATTTCAATAGCTTCATGAATCGCCTGGCGTCGATCCACAATCATCGTATAACGTTCGGCAGGAACGGATTCTTCAATCAGGCCCTGTTCAATGTCTTTGAGAATCAGATCCGGATCTTCTGTCCGTGGATTATCGGAAGTAACCAGTACAAAATCACTATAATTCGCAGCAATTTTCCCCATGAGAGGGCGTTTGGTACGGTCCCTGTCACCACCACAGCCAAATACGCAAATTACACGTCCTTCGGCAAATTCCTTCACCGTCCGCAGCACATTCTCCAGTCCATCCGGTGTATGGGCATAATCGACAATAACAGCAAATGGCTGTCCTTCGTCCACTCCTTCAACACGTCCATCCACGCCCGGAACCGTCTCCAGACTGCGCTTGATCTCTTCTAGCGGAATACCTTCCACCAGCGCTGCAGAGATTGCTGCCATTGCATTGTATACATTGAATTTGCCTACCATGCGCAAGCGAATATCGGTGCTGCCTGCAAATGTATCCACGTGGAAAGAAGTTCCCTGAGATGTGATTGAGATTTGGGATGCGCGTACATCCGCCTTTTCACCCATGCCATATGTAATCACTTCAGCCGCAGTCACAGAGATGAAATAAGCTGCAGCCGGATCATCTGCATTGATAACAGCGAATTTACGCTGTGAGACATCTTCCGTATAACCGTTACCCAGTCGTGCAAAGAACAATCCTTTGGCCCCGCGATATTCCTCCATGGAATGGTGGTAGTCCAGATGATCTTGCGTCAAGTTAGTGAATACCGCAGTACGGAAATTTGTTCCCTTTACTCGCCCTTGTTCCAAAGCGTGAGAAGAAACTTCCATAACACAGCAGTCCGTACCCTTCTGAACCATATCATGCAGACTACGCTGCAGATCAAGCGCCTCTGGAGTTGTTCCAGACATCGGGTAGGTGCGACCGTCATACCGCATTTGAATAGTACCGATCAATCCCGTCTTGCGTCCGTAATCACTCATGATTTTTTCAATCAAATAGGTGGTCGTTGTTTTTCCGTTCGTTCCCGTTACACCAATCATATTCATCTTCTGGCTTGGCGAGTCAAAAAAGAAATCTGCCAGAACAGCCATCGCAAATCGGCTATCCTTCACCAGCAATTGTGGCACAGGAAGATCCAGCTGCCGTTCAACCACCAATGCAACTGCACCAGCATTTACAGCTTTTTCTGCATAATCATGACCATCTACCGTATGTCCCGGAAGACAGATAAACAGATCACCCGGTTTTACCTGCCGGGAATCTGTCTGAAGGTTTTGGCATTCTGTATTTGATTCGCCCACGAGGCGGGCGGTGGTCAGCATCGATGCAAATTGTTTTAAAAGCACATGAATAACCTCACTTTTCCAATTATACTTCTGTTTTAACATATGTCTGTATTTATTAATATCGTCAATACAACCCAATAATGAAACGCACTTGGATGAATTTTGTTGCGCTAGAAGCCCCAAACTACCCCTAAGCCCCGTTATTCATCCTTTGTGTGATCATGTGCATCGTTCAGTACATTCCCCATATAAATGCGGATGGTTGATCCCTGATCTACCCTCGCCCCAGGTTTGGGTGCCTGATTAATCACGTATTTACCACTGCCAGACTTCGCCAGCATAAAATTCATGTTCAGGTCTTCGTACAGATCTTCAACAGTAGCTCCTGTCAGGTCTGGGACTGTCACGATTTTGGTTTCACCATACTTGTATTCTTTGGCGACCTGATCCTTACGAACAGGTACATTCATATAATGCAAAGCATCTTCAAGGATGTTCTGCACAATCGGGGCGGCAACCACGCCTCCGAACTGAATTCCTTTGGGATTATCAACTGCGGTATAGACCACAATCTGTGGATCATCTGCCGGTGCAAATCCGATAAAGGATACGATATGCTCGGTTGAGGAATAACGTCCGTTGATAACCTTCTGGGCTGTACCTGTTTTGCCACCGACCCGGTATCCATCAATGAATGCCGGACGCCCGGTACCTTTTGCTACAACACTCTCGAGTGCTTCACGTACTTGTTTGGATGTATTCTCCGAGATCACCTGACGAACCAGCTCCGGCTTGGCTTCTTCCATGACTTCTCCCGTGACCGGATGGACCCACGCTTTCGTAACATAAGGCTTGTAAAGTTTACCCCCATTGATGGCCGCTGACACAGCTGCTACTTGCTGAATGGGCGTTACGGATACACCTTGACCAAAAGCAGTCGTTGCAAGCTCCACAGGTCCCACTCTGGACAGTTTGAACAGAATTCCACTGGCTTCTCCACTGAGGTCGATCCCTGTCTTGGTACCGAAGCCAAAGTCTTTAATATAGGAGAAGAGCGATTCTTTGCCCAGCCTCTGCCCCAAAGCCACAAAGCCCGGGTTACATGAGTTCTCCACAACTTGTAAGAAGGTCTGACTTCCATGGCCGCCCTTTTTCCAGCAGCGTAGACGGGCTCCACCCACCTCAACATATCCAGGGTCAAAAAATTGATCCTGTTGCAGATTAACCTTTTTCTCTTCAAGCGCTGCTGCCAAAGTAATGATCTTAAATGTGGAGCCCGGCTCGTAGGTCATCCAGATCGGCAAATTCCGATTGTATATCTCCGCGGGATATTGCTGATAATCGGCAGGTTCGTATCCCGGCCTGCTGGACATCCCCAAGATTTCACCCGTTTTGGGATTCATCGCTATGGCCAATGCTGAGTTCGCCTGGAATTTCACCATGGCCTGGTCCAGTTCTCTCTCCATGATGGACTGAATGGATTTATCAATGGTCAGCTTGAGGTTAAGGCCGTCCTTCGGTTCCACATACTTCTCGGATGAGCCCGGCATTAGCCTTCCGGCCGCATCGGACAAGTAGGACACACTGCCATTCAAACCATTCAGCTTATCATCATATTTCTTCTCGACACCCGTTAAGCCCTGATTATCAATGCCCGTAAAACCAAGAATATGGGCAGCCAAATCGTCATAAGGATAAAAACGTTTATTGTCCTCAGCAACAACGATACCCGGAAGCTTCAAATCACGGATGCGCTGAGCTTTCTCCATCGTAATTTTGCGGCCGCCGGGTTGTAGTCTTACAATGAGTTCTCGTTTCTTGATGGTTGCAAGCACTTTTTCTTCCGTCATCCCAAGCAATGGGGCCAGCGCTTTAGCTGTGATTTCAGCTTCTTTAACCTGAGCCGGAATGGCCATAATGGTCGGTGTTGTCACATTATAGGCCAGAGAGGTTCCATTTCGATCCAGGATCTCCCCCCGCTTGGCTGAGTAAGGAATATTACGCCGCCAGGATTCTTCTGCTTTTGCTGACAATTCAGGGCCTTCCCCGAGCTGTACATAAGCAAGCCTGATCATCAGGGCCGAAAATAACAAAACTAAAATCATTAAACTCCATAGCAACCTGCGCCGCAGATTTACGCTTGATCCCTTCACGAAAAGATCCCCCCACTCGTCCCAAAATCATGACATTCGTTCCATTCATGAATATTCAGGACAACCGGGGGTTAGAACAAGCTGTCAGAGCTCCCTAAGGAAGCGAAGCTCCGTTTGTTGCTGGATCGTCAGAGGATTCGGATTCATTGGCAGGAGCCTTGTTGTTATCTGTTTTGTCTGTTTCGTCGGTTTTACCTTCTCCGCCCGAAGCCTCTTGTTCCTTCACTTCAGCTTCTGACGACGGATCAGAAGAGATTGGAGCCTCATCGGCTATACCTGTCACTGCAGCTTTGGCAGTTTGCAAGTTTAACTGTACAGTTCTCTGCTCACCTGCGACCTGCTCGGTTTGCTTCACGACATAACCCTCGCCCTTGACCGTAACCCCCACTTTCATGAGAGAAAGTACTTCTAGGGCATCACGGAGAGATTCTCCTGTTAGATCGGGAATCTTCATCTTGCTGCTTTCTTCCGTTAGCAGATAGATTCGTTGGCCTGGATTCATAGAGGCGCCAGCAACCGGATACTGCCGAATTACATTATCACCTTGACCAAGAGTCACATAAGCAATACCTGCGCTTAGAAGCTGGCTTCTGGCCTGTTTGGCTGTCTTGCCACTCAAGTCAGGCGCCTTGGCTTGCACGACAGAGACTTCTTTTGACTTTTTGTCAGGAGTTTTGGCTGTATCTTTGGGTATTCCCATGTATTGAAGAGTCTGGCTGACAATCTTTTTGAACACCGGCGCAGCTGCGGTTCCTCCCCCAATGTTGGTTCCATCCGGTTGGTCAATGACAACAAGTATAGCAATCTTCGGATTATTCACGGGCGCAAATCCAATAAACGATACAACGTCTTTTGACTTGCTGTATGCTCCGTTAACAACCTTTCTTGCCGTACCTGTTTTACCAGCTACACGGTAACCTTCAATATAGGCGTTACGACCGGTACCAATCGTTTGGTCTGCAACCACTTGTTCCAGATAACCGCTCACCAGTTTGGAAGATTCCTTGGAAATCACCTGACGAACAACTTTGGGTTTGATGACTTCCGTTGTTCCATCATTCGGGTTCTTGATTTCCTTCACCAGATGTGGCTCCAGCAATTTGCCGCCGTTGGCAATCGCAGAGATGGCTGCGACCTGTTGAATTGGTGTTACCTGTACAAGACCATGCCCATAGGCTGCCGTAGCAATCTCGGATTTGTAAACCAGTGGCTTGATCGGGGACGCTGCCTCATTTGGCAGATCAATACCCGTCTTTTTGCCGAAGCCGAATTCGTCTATGTAATGACGCAGACGTTCGCCGCCAAGCATGTTGTAACCCAAGTTAACAAAAGCAATGTTACTTGACCGTTTGACACCTTCGAGATACGAGATCCAACCATAGGAATGACCATTATCACTAATCGGGAAACCACCGATATACATGCGTTTGGATTCAAAACTTGCATTGGGATCAAAGAGTTTTTCTTCAACAGCCCCTGCTAGTGTAACTATTTTGAATGTACTACCCGGCTCATAGATTGATTGCGTAGCATGGTTGATAAAATTCTTTTGATCAGGTGTACTTCCATACGTATTCGGGTTAAAGGTTGGCCAGTTCGCCATCCCTAGAATCTCCATCGTGTTTGGGTCCGCGGCAATGACCGTCATGCTCAGTGGATTATACTTGGCAACGGCTTCTTTCATTGCATCCTCAATGTAGAACTGGATCGTATCATCGATGGTCAGCGTAAGGTTCTTACCGTTCTGAGGTGGCAGATAGTTATCCTGTGAATCCGGAAGTTTAATGCCTTTGGCATCCTTCTGATAATTCAAATATCCGTCTGTACCTGTCAGTGCTTCATCATACGAGACTTCAAGTCCATTGACAGCTTTCCCATCACGGCTCATATATCCCAAGAGGTGAGAAGCAAGTGTTTCTTCAGGGTAAAAACGCTTCGACTCCTGAGCCATCACAATTGCATTACGCGCCTTATATTCCTCTTGCAGTTCTTCACGTAACTCGTTGACTTGTGCGGCAAGTTCAGGACTTATTTTATATCCTTCACTGCGTACTTCACGTTGCTGAAAAAACTTGCCCTTTGCATTTTTGGCTGTGACCAAAGCACGCATCTCACTCTCATTTTTCCCAAGAAGGGCAGAGAGCTTCTCCGTAACAACATCCTGAATTCCGAGTTCATTAATTAATAATGGATTAACGGAGACCGTATACGCAGGGGAATCGGTAGCCAAAATATTACCGTTTCTATCCGTAATCGTTCCACGTGCAGCCTTAATCGTCTGTTCCCGCTCTACCAATCCGGCCGCCCGTTCCTGCCATACACCGCCATTCACAACTTGAATGAAAAAGATTCGGGTTACGAGTACAAGAAAAAAGAGGGTAATACATCCCCCTATAAGCAACGTGCGCATCTTTATTCTTTTTATCATCGGAACACCTCTTTACTTACTGCTTGCTGTATTGGAGGACGACTCAGTACCAGTTGATTTCGTACTTGTTGAACGAGGTACATAAATGACATCCTTACCGGAAGCTTCAACGTAACCAAGTTGTTTGGCATTTTCGATGACCTGGTTGTTCAATGTTTCTTTCTCCACCTGCAGGTCTGCAATTGTCTTTTCATACCCCTTGATATCCGAAATAGTGGACTGCGCCTGCTTGTTCAGATCATAGATATGAGCATAACGAGACATCAAGGCTCCTCCAACAAGGATAACTGCAAGCAGGGTAATCAGATACAAAATCTTCTCGCGTGCCGGAAGACCCGTACGACGGGTCACCACTTTGGTGGTTTCTTTGTATCGTTGCTGGGTCACACGTTCCTGGGACGCTTTTTCTTTTACAGCGAGATTACCACGTGTATATGCCATACTCCGATTCTCTCCTCCACTCTTGATCTACAATTTCTCGGCTACGCGCAGCTTGGCTGAACGAGCACGTGAATTTTCGGTCAATTCCGTTTCCGTTGGAATCAACGGTTTTCTGTTAACTAAACGCAGGCTCCCCTTGCCGCCGCATACACACAACGGAAAATCGGGTGGACATGTACATTTTTCCAGATAACTGCTGAAAATCTGTTTACATATCCGATCCTCAAGGGAGTGGAAGGTAATAACAGATACACGTCCTCCTGGTGCCAGACAACGAACAGCCTGATGCAAGCCTTCTTCGAACGCACCCAACTCATCATTGACGGCAATGCGTAATGCCTGGAAGCTGCGTTTGGCAGGATGTCCACCAGTACGGCGAGCTGCCGCCGGGATGCCTTCCTTGATCAGTTCCACGAGTTCACCTGTCGTCTCAATGGTAGACTGCGCTCGTTTTCCGACGATAACACGGGCAATTCTTCTCGAAAACTTCTCTTCACCATAGCGATACAAAATTCGAGCAATCTCTTCTTCTGGCCACTCATTCACAATCTCTTTGGCCGTCAGCATTGCATCCTGGTCCATTCGCATATCGAGCGGAGCATCGTGATTGTAGCTGAAACCACGTTCTCCTTCATCAAATTGCGGAGATGACACACCCAAGTCGTACAAAATACCGTCGACCTGTGGTGCACCATCCTTCATTGGTACATCCAGATCCTTGAGTACCTGTTCCAGATCTCGAAAATTGGTTTTCACCAATGTTACACGTTCTCCATAAGCAGCGAGCTTCTCGCGAGCATTATCCAAAGCCCAATCATCCTGATCAAGTGCGATCAGACGTCCCCCTGGACCGAGCTTGGAAGCAATCACGGAGCTATGTCCGCCACCGCCTAAAGTGCAGTCCACGTATATACCGTCCTGCTTGATGTTTAATCCCTCTGTTGCCTCTTCTTTGAGTACGGTTATGTGGTGAAACAACCTGCACCCCTCCTGACTTTATAAATCAAAATTAAAATCGACCAGCTTTTCGGCAATGTCGTTGAATGCTTCTTCGGATTGATTGAAATAACTCTCCCATATGCCTTTGCTCCAAATCTCCACCCGGTTCGACACGCCAAGAACAACACAATCCTTGTCCAGCTTGGCATACTCTCTTAAATTGCCCGGCAGATTTACCCTGCCCTGTTTGTCCAGTTCACATTCGGTTGCACCCGAGAAAAAAAACCGGGTAAACGCACGTGCATCAGATTTCATCAATGGCAGTGCTTTGAGCTTCTGTTCCATGACCCCCCACTCCTCCATGGGGTACACGAAAAGACACTGGTCCAAACCCCGTGTGACAACGAAAGACGGTCCCAGAGATTCGCGGAATTTAGCCGGAATGATAACCCGACCCTTATCATCAATGCTATGTTGGAACTCCCCCATAAACATTGGCCCACTCACTCCTCACCCGTTTCTCCCACTTTGCCCCACTTTCCACCACCTAAGCATAATAGATTCGCACAAAAAAATCAAAACCCTTCTTGCATTACTTGATTTTTTAATTTTTCAGCATAAAAAAACGTCCTTGATCCTGTCACTCAGGATCAAAGACGCTTCCCGTAAACGGGCAATCGTATGTCTACCCGCACATGAGCCATATCATCAATAAACCATTCTATACCTATTGAATCATTTCATCAGCTTGTAATTATTGGATAGTGCTTAAAATTTCCAGCTATCCAGGTATTTCTCTTGCTCAGCTGACAAGGAGTCGATGCCAATATTCAGGCTTTCAAGTTTATAGCTGGCAACCTGCTGGTCAATATCATAAGGTACATTAACAACGTTTTTACCCAAGTTTTCATAATTCTCACTTACATAACGCAGACCAAGCGCCTGCAGAGCAAACGTTGTATCCATGATTTCGGCAGGGTGACCATCTGCTGCACCCAGGTTCACAAGACGACCTTCTGCAAGAAGGTACATTTTACGACCGTCTTTGAAACGATATTCCTCAATGTTGCGACGAACTGTGCGAATCGATTCGGAACGTTTAGCCAGTTCAGGTTTATTCACTTCAACATCAAAGTGACCTGCATTACTCAGGATCGCTCCGTCCTTCATCACATCGTAATGCTCACCTGTGATAACATCCTTATTGCCTGTAACTGCAATAAAGAAATCGCCCAATTTGGCGGCTTCCACCATCGTCATGACCCGGAACCCGTCCATGTGTGCTTCTACCGCTTTGATTGGATCGATCTCGGTTACAATCACATTCGCACCAAGACCTTTGGCGCGCATCGCTACACCTTTACCACACCAGCCATAACCTGCTACCACTACGTTTTTACCAGCGATAACCAAGTTAGTTGTACGAATAATCCCGTCGAATGCAGATTGTCCAGTACCGTAGCGATTGTCAAACAGATACTTGCAGTATGCGTCATTAACCGCAACCATCGGAAACTTTAATTGGCCTTCTTTCGCCAATGCTTTCAAACGAATAATACCCGTTGTCGTTTCTTCTGCTCCTCCGCGAATGGTTGCTGCGAGGTCAGGGCGCTCGGATGCAATAATGGTTGCAAAGTCTCCACCATCATCAATAATGAGATCAGGCTTCACCTCAAGCGCACGCAGTTGCAGTGATTTGAATTCCGCAGGCTCCGGATTGTACTTCGCATACACCGTGACGCCGTCTTCCACCAATGCTGCGCAAACATCATCTTGTGTAGACAATGGATTGCTGTGCGTAATCGTTACTTCCGCCCCACCCGCTTGGATCACTTTTGCCAAATAAGCTGTTTTCGCTTCCAGATGAAGACAAATGGCAACCTTCAAACCTTTGAAGGGCAGATCCTGTTCGAATTGGCGACGAATGCGGTTCAGTACCGGCATATGCGCTTCTACCCAGTCAATTTTCAGGTGACCCTCTGAAGCGAGTCCCATATCTTTAACAATACTGTTTTGCAATGCAGGTGTAGTCATTTCATATCCTCCTCGTTTATGTGTTTCTTCTATTATAAAGGGATCTATAGTGCAATAACCTTATGCTCTCCAAGGAATTCACTTGAGGCCTTAATCAGTTCGTCGATCCACTCGGTGCCATAACGATTCAGGTAAAAGAGTGCATTATGTACTCGTTCCTGTGGTTTGCCCGTTGGGAATAAGGAGTTCTGAATGCCGTTCCAGTGCCTTAGACTCACATTATGTTTGTCTTCGATGGCTTTGTGAGTCTGCTGTTTCAGATATTGCATTTGCTCGTTGATTTTACCCAAATTGGTATCGCCAATTCGTTCCAGCCCCGGATGAATCTCCGCGATCTCATCTAGCAATGGTCCATACAGATCAAGAAACGCTTCCTGAACCTTGTCAAACTGTTCATCTACCTGGAACGTCTCCTGCTGTGCGAGCCACTGTTCCTTCTTTTCTTCCATATGATATTGAACATCCTGATAAGAAAGTCCATATTGTTTCATATGTTTGTGATGAATATCTTCCATAATGGTGAAAGACAACCGCGGCAACAAAATGGGCATTTGCAGTCCGAACTGACGGAATGCTTCCCGAGTCAAACCCCAATATGCAATTTCACCATGCCCCAAAATAACAGCGGCTACAGGCAACACGGAATCTTGCATTAATGGTCGTGTCAATACGTTGTTACTGAAGCGCTCCGGATGTTCTCCCAGTTCCTGAAGCAAACGTTCCTCTGTGAAAGAAACCAAACCTTTGCGATCACTATATAAACCGTCCTTCAACAACAAGAGCAGACGCGTACCTTCATGAATGTAGAACAGATTGGCTCCATCCTCCGCTACTTCGGCAGGCATAGCATAACCAGCTTGTTGTACCAGCGAAGCACCTTGTGTGTATGCGCTGCGCAGCACTTCATTTTTTCGTATCAACCGCTCAAACACGGGCTGTTCCAACCTGCGTAAATCTGGATCCGATGCATCCATTAGAACAAGTCCACTACTGGCAAACAAGGCAGATATCATGCGGGCAAATGCATCACTCAGATTTGAACTGGATTGATGGATCTCTGTGATACATTTCATCAGTCCTGGTTTATGTATCGTATCAGGTAAAAGATGTTCCACCTGTTCGAGTACATTCATCCACTGCTGCGTATCCACATGAACATTACTCACAGAATCCCTTCCTGCGAATCGTCCTTGTAACTTGACCTTCTTCATGTCTCCCTGATGATCAGGTAGATATGTGTGGTTAACCTCATCCCAGTCATGGTCTTCACCAGCAATCCAAAACACTGGGACTACCGGGCGTTGAAGTCTTTCTTCCGCTTCCCGCGCAGCTGCCACTACGCTGGCGGCTTTGTATATGACGAACAGTGGTCCGGTGAGCAGACCGCTCTGCTGTCCTCCTGTAACCACTAGTGCATCTTGTTCTGCAAGACGTGTGATGGACGCATGAACCTCTCCATGGTCGTTCACCCGCTTATTATATATACGTAAATACTCTGCCAGATCACGACGATCAATACGTGTGTTTTCCGATTGGTCCAGCCACTCGGCACGCGCCTGAAGTCCTGATTCCCAGCGAATGTCATACTCGTAAAGGCCACGCGCAGCATCTCTTGAACAGATATAATCTTCTGCAAGTCTTGATCCGCTGCGGAGTGCCTCGGTAATACCGTTCATGAGGTCTGCCTCCTATTCTGCTTCAAAGAGCCTTTCTTGATTGTACCGAATTCAAGGCCGCTTCGTCAAAAGAAAGTGATTAAAATACGAAAAAAACCGCCGAACGAGTCGGCGGCATTTAATACATCAATAATAGCATATCGCATTAATATTCCTATTATACGTAAGGTTCTGCAACCCAGTGACCTTTGGAAACCTCAATCAATTGAGCATTTTCCAGGTTGTACGGGTCATTTGCAGGACCACCAGATCCATTCTGAATCGGGCTCATATGCTCTTCCGGCAGCAAGATGCGACGTTTGTTCGCTTCCACTTCCGGATCAGGTACAGGGATTGCTGAGAGCAATGTTTTGGTATAAGGGTGGATAGGGTTCGCATATAGTTCTTCACTTTCTGCGAGCTCAACCACTTTACCCATGTACATTACAGCGACACGGTCACTGATATGTTTAACCATCGACAAGTCATGCGCGATAAACAGGTAAGTCAAGCCGAGACGTTGCTGAAGTTCTTCAAGCAATTTAACGACCTGTGCCTGAATGGATACATCCAGTGCAGACAATGGCTCATCACAGATGATGAATTTAGGGTCTACAGCGAGTGCACGCGCAATCCCGATCCGTTGTCTTTGACCACCGGAGAATTCATGTGGATAACGAAGAGCATGACTTGGATTCAAACCTACCAGATCAAGCAGTTCCTCCACTCGTCTCTTACGCTCTTTAGAGCTGGAAGCCAGACCATGAATATCGAGGGACTCCCCGATAATATCCATAACATTGAAACGCGGGTTAAGAGATGCATATGGATCTTGGAAGATCATCTGCATATCTTTACGCATTTCTTTCATTTTACGCGGGGACAACTTGTAGATATCCGTTCCGTTGAAGTTAACATTTCCGCCAGTTGGCTCATAAAGACGCAGAATGGTACGACCTGTTGTGGATTTACCACAGCCAGACTCGCCTACAACGCCAAGTGTTTCACCTTCAAAGATATCAAAGCTTACGTCATTGACCGCTTTGAGAATGTTACCTTTACCCAAATTAAAGTACTGTTTCAAGTTTTTCACTTGTACCAGAGGCTTATTGCTGCCTTTGATAATACCAGCCGGAGCTGGTTTTTCCTTTTTGGGCTCGTCCAGACGAGGCAAGGCATTCAACAATTTAATCGTGTATGGATGTTGAGGGTTACTAAAGATTTCAGCAGTTGTTCCTGTTTCAACAACTTCGCCTTCCTTCATAACAACAACACGGTCACACATACCCGCTACGACACCAAGGTCATGCGTAATCAGCATGATCGATGTTCCCAGTTTTTGCTGCATGTCTTTCATGACATCCAGAATTTGAGCCTGAATTGTAACGTCAAGTGCAGTTGTCGGCTCATCCGCAATCAGAAGGGATGGACGACATGCAAGCGCGATCGCAATCATGGCACGCTGACGCATACCACCAGAGAATTGGTGAGGATAATGATTCATGCGAATAGCCGCATTTTTAATACCTACAAGTTCCAGCATCTCCAAAGCCGCTTTATTCGCCGCTTGTTTGGACATGTTCTGATGCTTGCGCAATACTTCGGTAATTTGTTTACCAATTTTAATGGTAGGATTCAATGAAGTCATTGGGTCTTGGAAGATCATACCGATATCTTTACCACGAATCGCTTCCATTTGTTTGTCTGTCTTATTCAGCAGGTCTTGCCCGTGAAAAGTAATTTTTCCGCTTTTGACCTTCGAAGGCGGGGAGGGAATCAATTTCATGATGGTTTGGGCGGTAACACTCTTACCACTACCCGATTCACCTACGATCCCCAGCGTCTCTCCTTTGCCAAGTTCAAAACTCACATGTTTAACGGCATCAAATTCACCAGAACGTGTTGAGAACGACACACTCAGGTCTTTGACAGTTAAAATCGGCTCCATAATCCCACCTCCTGTTTCTATTTACGTAATTTCGGATCGAGTGCGTCACGCAGACCGTCTCCGAGCAAGTTAAATGCAAGCATTGTAAGAACCATCAGACCTGCTGGGAACCACATCCGCCACGGGAATAGCGTCCAGCCTGTAAGTGCATCATTGATCATAGAACCAAGTGAAGATCTTGGTGCTGACACACCCAATCCAAGGAAGCTCAGGAACGCTTCGGCAAAGATTGCACTTGGAATGGACAACGTCAATGTTACAAGAATCGGTCCTATTGCATTGGGTAGCAAATGACGGAACAATTGACGCCCTGTGCTTGCTCCCATGGACCTTGCAGCAAGAATAAAGTCTCTGTTTTTGAGTTGCATAATTTCACCACGTACAATCCATGACATGCTGATCCAGCCTGTGATGGTGAGGGCAATGATAATCGTTGTCAGACTTGGTTCCAGTACAACCAGCAACAAAATTACAACAAGCATGTACGGCAAGGAGTAGAGGATTTCGGAAAACTTGTTCATAATTCCATCTACACGTCCACCGTAGAAACCCATGATCGCTCCATAAATAACCCCGATAACAAGGTCAATCAAGGCTGCGGCCAAACCTACAGTAAGGGATACACGTGCCCCTACCCAAGTTCTTACCCACACGTCGCGACCAAGCTCGTCCGTACCGAACCAGTGCTCCGCACTCGGTGCTGCATTGGCATTCAACAAATCATTGGAATAATAATTATAACTAGTAAACAAAGAAGTTGGACCAATCAAAGAGAAAATCACGACAAGAACCAACACGCTCAGACTGATCATTGCAGCCTTATTGGTTGCAAGTCTGTACATGGCATCTTTAAAAAGGGATACACTTTCTTGCGGTTTAACCGCTGCCTGACTAGTCAGGTTCGTGTTCGCCGTTTCATTCTTTTTATTATTCGTGCCAGACAACGTTATGCCCCCTTCCGGCTTTCCAGCTTAATTCTAGGATCAATCAGCACGTAAGCGATATCCGTAAAGAAACGAGCCAACATCAGGAGGATACCATAGAAAATCGTAATCCCCATGATCATAGTGTAATCACGGTTTGTGATACTCTCTACGAATACTTTACCAATTCCCCCGATGTTAAAGATCTGTTCAATTACAACGGAACCTGTGATGATATTCGCTGTCATTGGACCAACATAAGTTACTACTGGTAGAATACCGTTTCTTACAACGTGTTTAAACATAATTGCAGGCCATTTCAGACCTTTGGCTTTAGCTGTTTTGATATAATCTGCATGTAAGACTTCAAGCATGCTCGAACGCGTCAAACGAGCGATAAAAGCAATCGGAGATGCAGATAACGCTGCAACTGGGAGCACATAGTCAAGTGGTCCGTCGAAGCCCATAACGTTGAACCATCCCAGTTTCGACGCAAAAACAAACTGTATCAGAGAGGCAAGCAAAAAGCTCGGAACAGCAATACCTATGACAGCAAGAATCATGGTTACATCGTCAATCAGTTTGCGGTGATACACTGCTGCGAGAAGCCCGAGCAACACACCTACAATAACTGAAATAATAATCGCGAATATACCTATTTTCAAGGATGCTGTAAAAGTCTTCACAATCATCTCAGAGACGCTTTGGTTCAAATATTTCATTGAAACACCAAAATCTCCTTGAACGATTCCTCCCATATACTTCAGGTATTGTTCATACATCGGCTTGTCCAGTCCGTACTTGATTTCCAAGAGTGCACGGATTTCAGGTGATACTTTTTTCTCAGATGTAAAAGGGTCACCAGGAATGGCCTTCATCAGGAAGAAAGTCATCGATGCGAGTATGAAAAGCGATAGCAGCATAAATAGTAGTTTTTTCAACACATACTTAACCAACCCTTGCACACCTCCACAAACAATATTTTGTATACAAATCGATTGTAGAATTAGACAGAAATAAAGTCCAATCCATTTATCGGAAATTTCAAGAATTATAAGGAAAATCGGTGCACATACAAAAAATCGGGATATATATGGAATTCCACATATATATCCCGAAGTATTCATATTAGACTTCAGAACAACTTATTTCTCTTCCAGATATGCACGCGTGAAGTCAATAGCTCCACTGAAATCAAGTTGTACGCCTTTCAGGTAAGGCTTAGTCAAAGATACGTTAGTGTAATAATAGATTGGCATAACGCCCATTTCATCTTGAATCAGGATTTTCTCAGCGTCAGCAAATGCAGCCATACGCGTAGCTGGATCAGCAGATTTTACAGTTTCTTTAACATCTTTGTCATACTGTTCGTTGCTGAATTTGGAATCATTGTTTGTGTTTCCAGTAGTCCACATTTCCAAGAAGTTGTATGGATCGTTGTAGTCAGCAGACCAACCTGCACGAGCTACTTGGAAGTTTTGGTTTTGACGGTTATCAAGGAATACGCCCCACTCTTGGTTTTCTGTTTTCACATCAACACCAAGATTTTGTTTCCACATGTCAGCAACCGCCAAAGCGATTTTCGCGTGACCATCACTAGTATTGTAGATCAAAGTAACAGCTGGCAATGTAGTGTAACCTTCTTCTTTCATACCTTCGGCAAGCAATGCTTTAGCTTCTTCCACATTTTCTGTGAAGTAATCGTCTTTGTGCTCATCACGGAATTCGCCGTTTTCACCACGGATACCTGGAGGTACAAAGCCGAATGCTGGAATTTGTCCACCTTGTGTAACTTTGTCAACAATCAGCTGACGCTGAATTGCCATTGCAAATGCTTTACGGATTTTAACGTTGTTAAATGGTGCTTCGTTTACGTTGAACTGGTAGTAGTACGTACTTGCAATACCAGTAGCTTTGAACTCGTCCGACAATTCCGCTTTTACAGAAGGAATTTGGTCGGATGGAATTTCACCGTTAGGTGCACCAGTATAGTCCAATTGTCCTGATTTGTAAGCTTGCAGTTCGGAAGCACTGCTGTTTGTCAGAGACATATCGATTTCAGCCAATTTAATATCGGCAGCTGCATGGTAAGCATCGTTTTTCTTCACAACAATTTTTTGACCTTTAGCGTATTGATCCATTACAAATGGTCCGTTAACGATCATGTTTTTGTAGTCTGTGAAGAATTTGTCATTTGTGTCAGCAGATGCATGTACTGGGTAGTACGTGTAGAATGCTGTCAGACCCAAGAAGTAAGGTGTTGGGTTTTCCAACGTTACTTCAAGCGTGTGCTCATCAGTAGCTTTAACACCTACTTGAGAGAAATCAGTGATTTTAGTACCTTTATATGTTTCGTCAACACTGCGGTTAAATCCTTCTGCACCTTTAATGTAATAAAGTTGGTAAGCATAAGGAGAAGCTGTTTCCGGTTTCAAAGCACGTTCCCAAGAACGTACAAAGTCTTCAGCAGTGATTGCATCACCGTTGCTCCATTTAGCATCCGGGTTCAGATTGAAAGTGTATTTCAACCCATCTGGAGATATAACCCAGTCTTTTGCAACACCTGGAGCTTCTTTGCCATCAGCATCGATGCGTACAAGACCTTCATACAAGAATTTCAGAACTGTGTTGGTTTGGCTGTCTTTTGCTTGAGCCGGGTCCAACGTAGGAGGTTCAGCTGACAGGTTGATTTTCAGAATTTGATCTTTTGCAAGACCATTTCCTTCGCTTGCAGAACCAGTATCGGTGTTACCTGTGCCTTCGTTTTTCGATCCGCACGCTGCAAGTACGGTACCGAACGCCAAAATCAGCGTCAAAAGGACTAATAGACTTTTCCTTTTCATCTAACACGTTCCCCCTAAATTGATATGGTTTATATGTTTATAGATTATACAACCACCGGTCAAAAAAATCTACATTACTTTTTCAGAAAGTAATGTTTTTTTCAGTTTTCGACAAAATCGACACATTTTTTGCCTCTTTTGCGTTATGTAACCTCACATCTGTTTCATGAAGTATCTAAATAATCCAAATAAAGTAAACAAAACATACCCGAAACTCATAATGATGAAGGCCATGCGCCATACGGCCCGGAACATTCTCCCCCCATCGACCTTCCCCTTTAGTCGATTTTGCGCACCTCCGATGAATCCAAGTGCTAGTAGTATGAGTAATAGTGTCAGATAAAAACCAAAATTCGAATCAAATGTTAAGTTGAATAACGCCGATACTGAAAAAACAAGAAAAAAAGTGGTAACATCCATTGCCATCCGCATGGCGTTCCGTTTGTCTTTTTTCCATACGTACATGCCCCAATAAACAAGAAAGAACGGAAAAAAGGGCAATATGCTCAACACAATAAAAAGTCCCATTAATTCACTCCTTCCGGTTGCATTCCTTCAATCAGATGAAGCAGTATTTCATGTGTAGGTGCAACAAGGTCCAACTTCTGTGCCATCTTTACAATATGACCGTTAATTGACCTCACTTCTGTACCACGTCCAGCGAGAACATCTGCAAGCATGGAGGAAGTATTCGTGGCAGTAGAACGACAGACCGATATCAGTTGATCCCACATATCCTGATCCAAACATATTCCACTTGCAGAGTAGATTAACAATACTTCATCATATAACTGGCGCATTAGCCTCTTTCGTTCTTCCTTGACGATCAATTCTCCATTAGGGATTCGCCATAGTGCCGTAAGCGGGTTAATGACTGAATTAATCAATATTTTCCTGTATATCAGCTTATCGATTTCATTCGACACTGTACAGTCAAATCCTGCCTGCTGCAACGATCCCGACAGAGTAAATGTTCTCTTCTCCTCTATAGAGGCAGAAGCTACTATATGTATGTTGTACCTCCCCAGCTTGGTTTCACCTGTACCTGCACGAGTTACCTGACTTTGTGTGCGCTTCGCACCTTCTGTTGTAACCGCACTACACAGAAGCGACTTTGGCAAAGCTGCTTGAAGTTTTGCCAGATGGCCCATCCCATTCTGAAAACAAGCGATATTCAGCACATGATCTTGTAACGGACTGATCTCATGAATGAAATCATCAATGCTTGTCTGCTTAACCATGAGCAGTAACCATTCTCCTGGTTTGTTTTTCCATGTGTCAGTCAGCTCACTTACTGGTTTCGCCTGTATTTGATCCGGTAGAATATGTATCTCCTCGTCTTGTTCCACAATGGTTACTCCATTATGGCGGAGGAGGTCAGCCTGAGCTGTTGTTCTCGTCCAAAATCTGACCTGGTTACCTGACGCCAGCAGTTTCCCGCCATATAAAAGACCCAGTGCCCCCGCTCCTACGATGTCAATGATCATATGATGCACTCCTCTCCGCTTCAGTAGTTGCTCTTCTATTATCTATAATAGAACAAAAACACCAAACTAAAAACCCGTCATACCTGCCGTTGTGTAACGGAGGTGTGGCGGGTTCATACCTGACTTTCACAAATCAAACGTCTGAACTTGTTATTCAATTCGTTCCAGATTCCCGTTGGCATCCATCTTGAAACGTGTCTTAAGTTCCTCTTCTTCTTCGGACAAAAATGCGAGTCTGCGAGCCCGATCCATAATCTGAATCAAAGCTTTGTAGTCGTCATTCACCACACGGTAATCCGTCTGTACTTCATTCACTTCCTTGGAGAGACGGTCATTCTCAAGACGTAGTTCAAGCAATTCATCTTCTTTCTCGCGAAGCTCCTTCTCCAGCATCTTGAGTTGACGATTACTCTCCTGCACTGTTCCCTTCCATTGCCGCAGGAAGCGGATTACTGCATCCATCGATAATGAATCGTCTGAGATCCCATCTGATTTGTACAGATGTTCTTCAGTGTCCAGTGTAGACAATGCTGCAACCTGCGGTCCGAGCATAGCTGGCTGCTTTCTGAGATAACTTCGTTTCTGTCGTTGTGCCTTGGCGTTACTGATGGCAGAATCATACTTTTTACGTACACAACTGTTCCAGCGAAAACCGCATGCGGCAGATGTTCTGCCTATTTTTTCGCCCACCTCTTCAAAAGCGGCCAATTGTGTACTGCCTTCCCGAATATGACGCAAAGTAACCTCAGCCAATATCAAATCGTCCTCTGTACTCCAAGCATCCTGTCTCACTGCAGTCATGCTATAATACCCTCCTAACAACATCCTAAAATAACCGTCCGCATTACCGGAAGCCCGGTATGTGAATTAGGTATAAAAGCTGCTTCATTCATTCTTATGCCTCTCATAGAGTTCATAGAATTGATTTCATACTAAAATGTATTTCCACATTCAGGCTTGCTCATACGTGACATACGTAAAACATATCCCTCTATACTTACTTTGAGCAAAAAAAGAATTCGCTTTCATATCCAAATTTGTTTACACGTTTTTCCTTTCCCGGTATAATGTTGTGTAGACAATCTATGAACGTACTTAGGAGAGGAGGATTTACCGTGGCACGCATGTTTCGGGTACTCGGGTTCTTCACGCTTGCAATTGGCCTGATGGCTTTTGCGGGAGATCTGGTCGAAATGGCTTTGCTTTTTTTCCTGCAGACTGCGTTTTTTGTCATTTTGGGATACTTGAAATTTACCGAGCGAACGTACATATTGCTCTTCTGGGGTTATATGATCGTAACATTCACGGGGTTCAGCTACTGGACTGTATTCGAAATGGGGTTGCCGCTCTAATCCACCTGCAGCATCAAAGTGATCCGATAACTGTCGGGTTGCTTTTTTGTTGTGTTCAGATTAAATGAATGTTCATGGTGTTATGTAACCACTAAGGATATTTCACGGATTTGTTTCATATATTGTCTGGAAGACAACAAGCCTGTACGATTGTCATTTAAGAAGTGGAAAGGAGAATGGATCGGTGAATCGTCAATACGGCATTGCCGCCTTTATATTATGCATCATTTTATTCCTCCAGCTACCTTTAGCCCATGCCTATGGAGAGTCTTCACCTGAGGATACACGTGAGATATTGCAAAAAAGTCTATCCATCGTTGAAATCGATCACGAAATCGAACGCATCGCCGAAAGGCAGAAGCAGCTGGCTCAACAATACGAGACATTATCCGTCCAGCTTCAGGAACAGGAAGAGCAGATACATATTCAGCAAGATCGGGCCGGAGCTGTAGTGAGGTCCTACTACACAGGAGAACGCGACAGCCTCCTCATGACGGTCCTGGGAGCCAGGTCGTTCAAAGACTTGTTTGTACTGTATGATTATTACCAGATTATTATCGGACGGGATCAGGCTGTGCTGGACAAGTATCAGGACCGTTATCACACCCTGCAACAGACTTCCACTCAGATTCGTCAGACTACAACAGAATTAACCGAAATGAAGACTAATCTTCAAAACCAGCGGGAACGTGTAGTCACCTTGCAAAAAGAAGTGGATGCCCAAATAGCCACCAGCGGAGATGCGGCAGCGATTCAGAAACTGATGGATGAATTAACCCTTTATTGGGAGAATATCGGCATCTATGAGGTGAAACGATATTTCAAAGCATTGGCATCTGCCATGCAGAACCTGCCCGATTTTATCCAAAAACAAAACGGAGGTATATCCACGACTGGAACAACGTATACGATTCGAATTGGGCAGGATGAGCTTAATGCATTTCTGCGTTCCCAAAATTCAATCTTTGAAGATTTTGCCTTTCAGTTTAATCAGGATAAGATTATAGCTTCCGGTCAGCGGGATCAATTGCAATTAAGCATTGAAGGACATTATACGGTAGAAAATGAACCTCAAAACTCCATTCGTTTTCATGTGGACAAACTTGTATTCAACCAGCTTGAATTACCAGACACTACTCGCCGAATGCTGGAAAGAGAATTTGACCTTGGGTTCTATCCACAGAAAATCCTGTCGTTTGTCAAAGCAACCGATGTTTCAACAAGTGAAGGCATACTGGAAGTAAAACTAGCTATATCCTTTTAAAGTTAGTTCGCCGTTCTAATACTGTCTACGTATTGATTCGCTGTAATTTCTCCCTTTAAGAATTGTTGTACTTTTTTATGAAAACGAGTTGTTAGAGCATGACTTTCGGTCGTTGCAGCGGGGACATCTTGGGTGGTTGAGAACCAGGATTGTCCCTTTGTCATATCATAACGTCCAACGAGTTTCTCAGACTCCAAATCCAGCTCCTGTTGCTTTGCGGGCAACCGGTTAACCTGTTGGTACCATTTCAGCTGTGTCGTAGCGGACGTCATTCCTTCAATCCATCTACTGGCCTCCTCAGCCTCAACCGAACCCGCAGTAATAACAAGGCTTCTGGAGTTTACAGTTTCCAAGGTTTCGAAAGAAAACCGCTCCAAAGAATCTTCATCAACTGCACTCTTTTGATCTGCACTTAATAATTGAGATAACAATGATACAACCATCGGTGTGTCGTTCTGGTCAGCAGTTGGAGAAAACCCTGGATTGGTAGACTTGAGCCTAATAAGGGGCTGAATCTGATTCATCAACTGAATCCCCTGCTGAAGATCTCTTGTTTGCGAATCTATTTGCGTTTGACTAACTTGATCTGGCGCCATCCTTGGTTCCAAATGATTCAGCCACGCATTTGTCCCGTACATATCATTGATGTTCATTGTAATTAAAGGGATGCCTTCCGAAATGGCTTGTTGAGTAAGTCTGACCCACTGATCTTTATTGTGAGGTAATGACTCCAGACCAGATCTTTTTAGAAATGAAGATTGTACAGCCAGAATGTACGGATCAAAATCAAAAGGCATCCCCCATTGATAACCATTCCACTCTGTCATTCCCCGTAACCCAACTACCGTATCTCCTAGCGACTTCGACAATGTTGTTCCGTTTAACGGATACAGGTACCCTTTTTGGGCATAGTATTGCACTTCCTCACTATCAAGCAGAACAACATCACCATTCTCCCCTAGTGAAAATTCAAGATCCAAAACATGCTTATATGTATCCGGCTTCTCATTCCGAAGATTAATCTCTACCAGCTGGGAAGCAGCAACTTCTTTAGCTATTTTTTGAAAGGCTTGGAACTCTACATCCGACATGGCCACTACAATCTCCAGCGGAGCTTGAGCATCTTCATTACGGGACAACGAACCCGGAAAGGTATCCTTCTCCTGGTCGCGTTCCTGATTGAGCTGTGAACCTCTAAAGTCAAAACTCGGTGACAAGATCGTTAACGAAAGCAGCAATACCGCGAACAAAACAACCTGATGTCTACGCTTCATTAACTTCCCTCCCTGTTCACCTAGTTTTTTCCTGCAGCAATTATTGTAACAAATAAGTAGTACTCTTGTCCTACCCTGCCGAAAAACACTTTTTCGGATTTTTGCATAATACGAGCATATCGAGTTCTGTGTAATAACGCTTACTTATTTTTTCAGCAAAAAGCCGGCTCCAGGAGCCGGCTTCAATAACAACATTTTCCGGGAAATAAATCCCCCTTAATTTTACAATAAATCAGCTGCAAGCTGTGCCAGCTTGGACCGTTCTCCTTTTTCGAGCATGATGTGTCCGCTGATTCCCTCTTGCTTGAACCGTTCCACGATATACGTCAGGCCGTTACTGGCAGAATCAAGATACGGATGGTCTATCTGCTCAGGGTCTCCCATCAAAATAATCTTACTGCCTTCACCGACCCTTGATACAATGGTCTTCACTTCATGGCGGGAGAGATTCTGGGCTTCATCAATTATGATAAACTGTCCAGGTATCGATCTTCCACGAATATACGTTAAAGCCTCCACCTGAATACTGCCAAGCCCCATTAGAATTTTATCGATATCTCCGGCTTTTTTGGTGTCAAACAAAAACTCCAGATTATCATAAATCGGCTGCATCCATGGACGAAGTTTTTCTTCCTTCTCACCAGGCAAGTAACCGATATCTTTCCCCATGGGAACAACAGGGCGAGCGATCAGCAGTTTTTTGTATTTATGATCATCCTCTACCTTAAGCAGACCTGCTGCAAGTGCCAGCAAGGTTTTCCCTGTTCCAGCTTTACCGGTGATGGTAACAAGCGGGATGTCATCATTCAAAAGCAGTTCCAGTGCCATGCGTTGTTGTGCGTTACGTGCGCTAATGCCCCAGACATTGTCATTACTGAGGAAAAGCGGCTCCAGCTTGGTTCCCTCTGTGTTCACTTTAAGCAAAGCCGATTTATTGGTTCCCATCTCATCCTTGAGAATGACAAATTCATTCGGATACAACGAATAAGACAATTGTAACGGTTTGATTGGTAAAAAACGATATGTGTAAAACTCATCAATCACTGACGGATGAACTTTTAGGGCCGTATAACCTGGATATAACTCACTGAGTCCTGCCGTCCGATCTGATAAGTAATCCTGTGTGAACAGACCAAGTACATCCGCTTTGATACGCACAAGTACATCTTTACTGACAAGCACGACCTGACGTTCGACTACTTCCTTTTCATTCTCCTCAATCTGATAATTCAGTGCGACAGCCAAAATCCGATTATCGTTGGACACTTCACCAAACATTTCCTGAACTTTCACGAAACTCCGATGATTCAGCTCTACTTTCAGGTTACCTCCATTAGCCAAAGGTACCCCACTGTGCAAGTGACCCAGCTCACGTAATCCGTCTAACAGTCTGGATACATTACGGGCATTACGCCCAATTTCATCGGCATTTCTTTTTTTGGAGTCGATCTCCTCCAGTACAACCGCGGGAATGATTACCTCATGTTCCTCAAAGGCAAATATGGCATTGGGGTCATGCAGAAGCACGTTGGTATCCAATACAAAAATCTTTTTCATTCAATCCCCTCCAAAGCGGCGTCGTTAAAGGCATGGATAGTGTGATCTTTCAGCAGCGGCATGGACAATCATGATCCCATACATAAATGTATTCGACTAGGGCAAAATAATTGTCAACCATTCTGAAAAACTCCAAGAAAGGATGAACATTTATGAAAATATGGGTTTGCACGCTGCTTCTGATCTTTATACTTACAGGTTGCAACAGTTCCACACGTAGCGCTTCGCAGAATCAAGGTACACATGCGAAAGGTTACGGAGGAAATGTAACAACTCAGCAAGATCAAGGGAAAGGATCTCACATGCTCAATGCACAGGAAGATCGGATGAATCCTTCACGTTTGGACCGCCTCAATGAGAATACAGGTGAAGTCCATGATACCAACATTGCGGATGATGCACAGAGTGGCCGGATGCCAAATGAAAAACGAATCAATCACCTTAAAGCCCTTGCCAAGCAAGTGGAAGGTGTTGAAGATGCGAACTGCGTCATACTCGGTAATACAGCCGTAGTTGGCATCGATGTTGATGGTGAACTGGAACGTGCTCGGGTTGGTACCATTAAGTACGCAGTTGCCGAAGCACTTCGCAAAGACCCCGAAGGTGTAGATTCCATCGTTACTGCTGATGCAGATGTCACCGAAAGAATTAAAGAAATCGGTGAACATATTCGTCAAGGGCACCCAATCTCCGGTTTTGCTTCAGAACTTGCTGACATGGTGGGACGAATTATCCCTCAACTCCCGAAAGATGTCAAAGTCCGTCAAAATCCGGATGAAAACGTGAATCAAAAACAACAAATGCAGCAGCTGCATTCATCTGACAAAAGACAACAAAAAGCCCAGTGATCTCTCACTAGGCTTTTTTCATTGCAGCAAAAACCTGCTCATCTAATTTCTCAGCAGCACGCTGATCATATATTTTGACATATTGAGGCACAGAGGACAATTGAGCGCCGTAAAACAGAGCATTCCTCACCGCTTCAATTGTGATGTCGAAACAGCACATATTAAATGGAACATCCTGCAGCGGATCTTGTCGTACCACAGCACGTCCGTTCACTGCGTACACCATCTCTTCTCCAAAGACAGTAACCGTAATGAGCGGATTAGTAATCATGTTATTCACTAAACGTGAACGATGATCAATTGCTACACGAAAAGTAGAAGCATTCTCCGCATAAATCCAGGAGATGGCTGTTGAAGTCGGACCTCCGGATTCTACATCCACTGTGCTCAGAAGCACAAAGGTCTCATTCTTGAATTGCTGTAAAAGAGATTCAGTTAATTGTGTGACGGCTTCGGACATTCAACCAGCCCCCTAACCTTCTTTATGCAATTCTTGTACTTGGTTTATGTTATTATAGCATACCGATTAACGTGCTTCCAATCCCAAAAGAATGAAGGTTATTCGCCTGAAGGTGAAGCCGTTACTTTACCTGAAAGTGTATCTTGTAAAGCCTGCTTGGCATTGGCGAGTTCCGTCTCATTAATATACACATATGGACTTCTCCACTCTCCGGTAACCGGAGTATAATGTACATCCGAAGTGGAAATGTTCCAATACGTCGAGATAAAGTTTTTCATTTGTTCCGATTCCACATCTGTCGTCATATTCTTGTCAACTGCACCAATCACCTTGCTGATCTTTGTAATGCCCCCAAGAGATTTCATCTGATCCAGCATGGAGTTCAGCACTTGGTTTTGACGTTTGTTACGATCAAAGTCATTGGATTCATCAGTCTTTGGATTACAATTGGATTTGCGGTAACGAACAAAATCTAGTGCTGCTTTACCATCGAGATGTTGTGCGCCTGCGACCAGATTGATATCTGTACCATCGGCTGTATCTCTATAACACATATTTTTATCCACAGTCACATCCACGCCACCCACGGCATTGACAGCATCACGGAATGCCTGGAAATTCAGAACGGTTGTATAATTAATATCTACATCCAAATACTTGCCCATCATTTCTTTCATCTGATCCTCTGCATTTTTGCCAGTGGTTTTTTCCTGTGCTTTGAATCTTGGATAATAGGAATTCAGCTTGTTGGATTTGTACCCATCCAATTGAATACGCGTGTCTCGAGGCAAAGATACAATGGTTGCCGTCTTGGTCTCCGGATTCAACGAAGCCACCATAACAACATCCGAGAGATATGTGCCAGTTTCAGGACGGTTATCTGTGCCTAATAACAGCATCGTGATCGGTTTGGTTGTGGCTGACATCCCGGGAGGTACCGGTTTATCGATGCCTGTATCCACGACTTGATTGTATACCCAGTACGCATATCCACCACCTACCACAATGGCAATAACCAATAGACTTAAAAGGATTCTGCCAAAAGCATTCATTCTCTTTTTCTTCTTAGGCTGCTTGCCCTTGCCATTCTTCGATCCAGAAGCACCGGATTGCGTTGGTGCCTGTCTCCGTGGAGGCAGTCCGTTCGAATTTGAGTTCATATCTTCAACACCTTTATCACATCTGTTTTTGTCTAAATAAAAGACAACCGCTTTCCCTAAGGAAAACGGATGGTCTGTACAAGACAGGATTTATGAGTTTCGAGCGGCAGCTTCCGCTTTTTTCTTTTGACGACCTTCAATAAAATAACGCACTCTCACTAACAACATCAGCCCAACCGCGACCAACAAACATTGAATGATGGGCAGCTTGTCGATCTGAAAAATAAGAAGCATGAATGTGCCCATCGCCATCAAAATATAGAGAACGATTTCCTTACCAAGCGGCAATTTCTGACGTACCCGAAACACCTTGTTATATACGTAAGTAATCAATACAAAGATGACGATGTAGGCTACGATCGGGTTTGACGCGAACCATGCTTGCATGCACAGCCAGCTCCTTTCGTGTTCATGCTAGGATATAAGTTAACTGGTTGATGGAAAAACACCAACAACATTAATTACAAAGCTCTGCAATGTGACCGTTTCGGATTCGGATCGTTCTTTTGGTCGCAGTTATCCCCAGATTTTTTTGATCCATTTTTTCAATGGTAAAATCCGGGGATAAAGGCGAACGCTTCGCTCCTACAGAATCGATTCCGTATCCTCCACTACTTTAGTGGGTTGTAATTAACGCCGATGGTGCATATGTGTTCCATCAAACGTTAACTTATATATATTATTTTGTTGTTATTAAGCTTTAGAAGCCATTTTGCGTTGTTTTTCTGCACGCTCACGCTCGGATTTATTCAGGATCTTCTTACGAAGACGAATAGATTTTGGTGTAATCTCACAATATTCATCTTCATTCAAATATTCAAGCGCCTGTTCCAACGAGAAGATAATTGGAGTTTTAATTTTAACCGTATCATCTTTACCGGAAGAACGAACGTTAGTCAGTTGTTTTTCTTTGCAGATGTTAACAACGATATCATTGTCACGTGTATGTTCACCAACAATCATACCTTCGTAGATTTCAGTACCTGGCTCCAAGAAGAGCGTACCGCGATCTTCAACGCCCATCATGCCATAGAACGTAGATGTACCAGTCTCAGTTGAGATCAGCACGCCTTGGTGACGTCCACCCACTTGACCGGATACTACTGGTGCGTAGCTGTCAAATGCATGGTTCATTACACCGTAACCACGAGTCAATGTCAGGAAGTTTGTGCTATATCCGATCAAACCACGTGCTGGAATCAGGAACTCCAGACGAACTTGACCACTACCTGTGTTAACCATGTTAACCATCTCTGCTTTACGTGCGCCCAGGCTCTCCATTACGGAACCCATGCTCTCTTCAGGGATATCAATCAACAAGCGCTCGAGAGGTTCCATTTTCTTACCGTCAACTTCTTTAACGATAACTTCTGGTTTGGATACTTGCAATTCATATCCTTCACGACGCATATTCTCAATCAGGATACCCAAGTGAAGCTCACCACGTCCGGAAACGACAAATGCATCCGGGCTATCCGTTTCGTCAACACGAAGGGAAACGTCTGTTTCCAATTCTTTTAACAAACGCTCACGAAGTTTACGGGAAGTTACCCATTTACCTTCACGACCTGCGAATGGACTGTTGTTCACGAGGAACGTCATTTGCAGTGTAGGCTCATCAATTTTCAAAACTGGAAGTGCTTCTGGATTGTTAGGGTCGGCAATGGTTTCACCAATGTTGATATCCTTGATTCCTGCAATGGCAACGATGTCGCCTGCTCCTGCTTCTTCCGTCTCAATACGTTTGAGACCTTGGAAACCGAACAGTTTCTCGATACGTGCAGTTTTGCTCTTACCATCACGCATAATAACCGTTACCGATTGTCCTTGACGGATCACACCGCGGTTAACACGACCAATGGCAATACGGCCAAGGTATTCATTGTAGTCCATCAAAGTAACGAGGAATTGAAGTGGTTCTTCAACATTTTCGGTAGGGTGTGGGATATGACTAACGATGGTATTGTAAATCGCCATCATGTTGTCATCCTGTTTTGCAGGATCATTATCCATGCTGGATGTTCCGTTCAATGCGGAAGCATATACAACTGGGAATTCAAGTTGTTGATCGTTGGCACCCAGTTCAATGAACAGGTCCAATACTTCATCAATAACCTCAGTCGGGCGAGCCGCTGGACGGTCAATTTTGTTAACAACAACGATTGGTGTCAGGTTGTGCTCCAGAGCTTTACGAAGTACAAACTTCGTTTGTGGCATACAGCCTTCATAAGCATCAACAACGAGCAATACGCCGTCAACCATTTTCATGATACGTTCCACTTCACCACCGAAGTCGGCGTGTCCTGGTGTATCCACAATGTTGATCAGATAATCTTTATAAGTTATAGCCGTGTTTTTGGCCAAAATCGTAATACCGCGTTCACGCTCCAAATCGTTGGAGTCCATTGCGCGCTCCTGTACCGTTTCGTGATCACGGAAAGTACCGGATTGCTGGAGCAACTTGTCGACGAGCGTAGTTTTCCCGTGGTCGACGTGGGCAATAATCGCAATATTGCGAATGTGTTCTCTTGAATGCATGGTTTGTATCCATATCCTTTCCAATTTCAATTCTTATCTACTAAACTTCCCGCAATTTCGCAGGTTACTCACAAAATAAGCGTCGGTGATATCCCGACGCATGTCTATATCCCTTATATTATAGTTTATTATAGGTAAAAATCAAGATATTTCGTACGAAAAGACCACTGGGAATGTTACCAGCCTCTCCCTTGACGTCCTCGCCCAAGCAATAACCAGACTCCGGCCAAGATCAAAAGGACAGCAAGTACATAGATTATTCCCGTTTGCAGCAAGGTAAATCCGAATAATATGATGGACACTGCACCAAGGATCAAAGCTGCAGGTAACACATATTCCGGTCTTCGCCGTTCAGCCATTCCATATTCGAGTAACCCTATGGCGAACCCAAGCAAGAATGCTGGCCACAGCCTGCTCATAAGTCCAGCGCCCCATGTATTCGTTATACTGAATAAAACACCATACACCGTTAGTATGCCGGCAGGAACAAGGGACCACGATGGTGAAATGCGCGCATAATATAACGCATGAAGGGCGATGCCTGGCAGCAGGATCAGCAAAGGCCAGAAATTGCGACCGATAAATCCAAACACGCCAAACTTGCCAAGCAGAATAATAATTCCCGCAGCTGCAATAAATAGTCCAATCGCTTTTTCATTTCTCATCCTCATCTGCAATCACCTCTTATACTATGGCTATGTACTTTATTTCTTCATAAACGATACGCATTTCATGCTGACTGTTGATTTTAAACCTGTAATCCTGCTTCTAGTGTATCCGATGTTTCGGCAAAAAACTATACTTTATGTCGCACTTTGCGTGCGTCCTTTACCTTTATTACCCTAAAATGTGCAACTTATGACTAGCCCAATGGTTGTTGTATTCACAAGCGTATTCTCTCAACACAAAACCGCCTAAACCGGACGGTTCAGACGGTCCTATGTTCAAGCTTTTATCCAAAATTAAACTATGCGTTCTTCCGCACAAATTTATGTGCGCCTCCAATCGCAACCACAAGACAAGCCATTGCTACGGGTAACAGCGTATGCACCTCTGATGCCATACCTCCCAGCCATTCTCCTAACTTGGGGTCTTTCATCACCATCTCACCTGCTGTGAAGGCTAGGATACCTGAGCCAGCGAATACAAGAATCGGAAATCGCTTCAACAAACCAACAATTAACCCGCTCCCCCATACAACGATGGGGATACTGATTGCAATACCGATGACAATCAAAGCCAAATCTCCATCTGCCAAAGCCGCTATGGCCAAAACGTTATCCAGACTCATTACAAAATCGGCAATCAGAATGGTTTGAATGGCTTTCCAGGTCGTAGAAACTTCACGAATATGTACTTCTTCATCATTTTGAAGCAGCAGCTTTACTGCAATCCAGAATAGCAACAGCCCACCTGCCGCTTGGATAAAGGGAATTCCCAGCAATAATACCGCTACAAAGGTTAATACACAACGCAGCAGCACCGCACCAAAAGCTCCCCACCATACCGCTTTTTTGCGTTGTATTGGTGGCAGATCCTTGCTGGCAAGCGCAATAACAACCGCATTATCTCCACTCAATACCAGATTGATCATTAAAATTTCAGTTAACAGCCATAGTGTATCCATGTCCTAATCCCCCCCACATTAACTTGTATGTCAGAGTTGTCCATGCTATTCTTAATGATTGAACCGTATATAAGGAGTGACATATCTCATGGAGCTATTTAGTCCCACATTCTGGCTGGCTTTGCTGAACGTTGTCTTTATTGATCTAATTCTGGCTGGGGATAATGCCATCGTCATTGGTCTCGCAGCTCGAAATTTGCACCCTTCCGTGCAGAAAAAGGCGATTCTATATGGAACTGGCGGCGCACTTTTGATTCGAATTTTAGCAACAGTTGTTGTTTTATGGTTGCTTAAAGTTCCGTGGCTCTTGCTTGTGGGAGGCATACTTCTGATCTGGATTGCCTATAAATTATTGGCGGATCAGGGAGATGAACACAATGATGTCCAGGCGGGAACTTCCTTGTGGACCGCTATTCGTACCATCGTGATCGCGGATGCAGCCATGGGACTCGATAACGTGATTGCAGTTGCTGGAGCAGCGCAGCAGCATCTCGTGCTTGTCATCCTTGGACTCCTGATTAGTGTACCTATTATCGTATGGGGCAGTACCCTGTTTATCAAGCTAATCAATCACTTTCCTTGGATCATCTATGTCGGAGCCATCGTTCTCGGGTATACGGCTTCCAATATGATCACGGAGGAACAGCGACTCTTGCCTTACTTTACTGAACATCCGGCATTGCGCATTCTCTTCATCGTTGTGGTTATTGCAGGTGTAGTCTTTGCAGGTTATCGCAAACGCTCCAGCAGTTCCAGCCACAAGGGATCTGGCGGGGAACAGCAGCGCTCCTATTCGTAGGCTAATTTAAACTAAAATTTTATCTGAATACAGCAAAGGACTGAACGATATTTCATCGGACAGTCCTTTTTTGCAGTTAACATAGCCCATATTATGTTGCCATGCTAATTTTTATTGAGTTTAGAACCAATCATCCTTCATGCCATTGTCTTCTGTCTGATTCGTTACCACAGAAGTTTCACCGGCATGCAGTGTGATCGTTTCAGTTTGTTCCACTGCTTGCTCCACCCATTCTGAGAGATGGCTCATTGTTGATTCAATTTTATCCACAATTCGAAGATTTGGATTGGTTGAAGGTGACTTTGGCACGAAGAGAGTACAGCAATCCTCATATGGCAAAATAGATATGTCATACGTTCCGATCTGTTTGGACAGGGTAATGATCTCCTGTTTATCCATCATAACCAGTGGTCGCAAAAGTGGCAGATCCGTCGCACGACCAATGACATTCATACTCGGAAGAGTCTGACTCGCTACTTGGCCCAAGCTATCCCCGGTGATCAGTGCGAGTGCCCGCTCACGCTCGGCAAGTTTGGATGCAATTCGCAGCATTGAACGTCGCATCAGCGTAATAATCAGATTGTCCTGACCCAGTTGGGTAAATGCCGTTTGAATCTCTGTAAATGGAACCAGATGCAACTTGATTGTTCCTGCATGATCAGCAAGGGCACGTGCCAAATCAATGACTTTCTCTTTGGCACGCTGGCTTGTGAACGGGTAACTGTAAAAATGTACACATTCCACTTCAAGTCCACGGCGCATGGAAGACCAGGCTGCAACCGGGCTGTCTATTCCACCTGATAGCAGTACCATCGCTTTTCCATTCGTGCCCAGCGGAAACCCACCTACTGCCGGAATGGTTTCGTTGAAAATATAGGTACCCTGATCTCGAATTTCCACTCGTAGCTCAATATCAGGCTCGCGAACATCAACACTCAATTGCTGGAACTTTCGAAGGATCGGGGAACCAACCAGATGGTTCATTTCATGGGAAGAGTTCGGAAACTCCTTCCATACCCGCCTTACATTCACCTTAAATGTGGTGCCTTCCTTGAATTCGTCCTCCCTTTCGTCCATAAATGCGACTGCTGTTTTCACAATCTCATCAAGCTCGGATGGAGTAACTTTAACCGGACTAATCGACATCACGCCGAATACCCGCTTCAGCACCTTAATTAGTTCAGTATGTGATTCACCGCCAAGATCCACATAGACACGGCCATATTCTTTGCGAAGGCTCGCTCCTGGATAAGGTTTAAGCAAAGCTTTCACCTGTGTAATGATCGTTTTTTCAAATCGGGCACGATTTTTCCCTTTTAACATAAACTCTCCGAAACGGAGAAGCAGCATATCATATTTCATATCCATTACATCCGCCTTTCGAGGGGCCGCAACTGCGCCACCATCTGATGTAAAGCCTGTTCAAGCAAGGCTACATCTTCTTCTGTATGTTCATTTCCAAGACTAATACGCAATCCGCCACCAGCACAAGCTGCATCTCTGCCCATCGCAAGTAGAGCCCGACTCGGTTCAGCCGAACGCGAAGAACAGGCAGATTGGGTCGATATGGTTACGCCAAGTTGCTCCAAGGTGTGCAGCGCCACTTCTGCCTTCATCCCGGGATAGGAGAAGTGCACAATATGAGGTGCACCCTCTGAACGACTGTTCAATTCAAATTCAGGAATGGCACGTATCGTTTCCATCAATCGATCACGGAGCACCGTTGTACGTTGGGCAAAATCAACCTGATCTTCTGCTGCCATTCGCATCGCCTTTGCCATGCCTACCAGTAAGGCCACGTTTTCTGTGCCTGCTCTTAGGCCCTGCTCCTGTGATCCTCCTGACAATAGTGGAGTAAGCTCCACTCCACTTCGCACATACAGGAGACCTGCTCCCTTCGGTCCACGAATCTTGTGAGCAGACAGACTGTACAGATCTGCACCCCAAGCCGCAGGTGTTGCCTTCATTTTTCCAAAGCCCTGAACACCATCCACATGGAAAAGCACGCGTGGTGCTTTCTTTTTGAGCTGTTTGCCGATCTCTGCAATTGGATGGATGGCACCTGTTTCATTGTTTACATGCATCAGACTCACAAGCACCGTATCCGGTCTGATCGCGTCTATAACCCGCTGAGCGTTGACCACACCATTGGAATTGACAGGAATTAGCGTCACGTCCCATCCCCATTGCTGCAGTTGCATAAAACTTTCATACACCGAGGCATGCTCGGTAGCCGTAGTGATGATATGTCTGCCTCGTGACTGATAACGTAATGCCGCACCTTTTATGGCAAGATTATTGCTCTCGGTCGCACCGGAAGTAAATACAATCTCTTCAGGCTTAACGCCGATTGCCGCAGCACATCCGGATCGTGCACGACGCAGCAACTGATGAGCACGCTCTCCATACCCATGGATGGAGGACGGATTACCGAATTGTGTCTCCATAATTTCGGCCATCGTACGAATCACATCCGGATGAGGAGGTGTGGTTGCAGCATAATCAAAATATTTCAAATGAGGTTAGACCTCCCTTTATCTCTTCGTTCATGAACCTACAGTGAGCATTGTAACATGATACCCATACAACACAAAAAGACCAACCGGGAACAGGCGTTTCAAGCGCTACTGCTCCCACATTTGATCTTGGCTTGCCTATCATGTGTTTTCACAAATGTCTATCTGTGAGTTTAGATCACATACTTTGACTGTGCCTTCTCCACCTTGGAGATATAATTCTGTGTTTCGGAAGGCAGACGGTTAAGTACACTCATCAGTTCGCTATCACTCGACACGCCCAGGCGTGAAACACGCCCTGGTCCTGCATTATACGCGGCAAGCGCCATCTTCACTTCTCCACCGAAACGCTGGAGCTGAAGGGAAAGATACTTCGTACCCGCATCAATGTTCTGGGCAGGATCAAATGAATTACTCACACCCAACCCTGCAGCCGTGCCATCCATTAATTGCATGAGCCCTTTGGCACCGGCGGAGGACACGACATTTGGATTAAAATTGGACTCTGTGTCAATGACCGCCTTGATCAATGATTCAGGAACACCATACTTCGCACTTGCTTCCGCAATCAAAGATTCATAATCCGTAGGTACAGATGCTCCGGAATCCACGATTCCTGCATTGGATGAAGATAATAAAGACTCAACGATGTTATTGGAGACAGAGGACGATCCTGCCGTATTTATATCCGGATTGTACGTGCTTCCGAGTTGCAGCCACAACAGACCATCACTGGATCTTTTGGAGACTGTAGCGGTGGAATCTGTATTGCTCGTCGACTTGGCACCCGTACCTAACAGCCCGTCCATCACATTGGCGAAATCCACTGTTGAACCAGCATCCGATTGTGATCCACTGGTTTGGTTATTCACATTGGACAATTGCAGTTCCAATAACTGCCGCGATCCACTTGGATCAATCTGCATGAGTTATACCCACTCCCGTATAATTAAGCGTATTATGACCTTATTCTACATCGTTTTACAGCAAGGTTCCATTGTTTTCAAAAAAATATATGAATCTTCCCACTTAACCTGCGCATATACGAAAGAAACCTTCTGTAATTCACCACATTTGGGTGAGAACAGAAGGCTTGTGAGTGAATCATTTTACAATTTAGCGAGCGAATGGAATCATGAAAAAATAACTCAGCGTAGCTACAATACCCAGTCCAATGGACCAGGCTCCCGCTGTCTTACGACCATTCACATAAGCATAGTAACCCAGTACCGCTGCTGCCGGTCCAAGTACGATTGACCACATGAACAAGGACGCAATCCCGAAGGCAAGTCCCATGTAACCCGCGACCTTGCCTGTTGATTCCATGACCCGGTCTGCCTCATGTTTCTCCGGTACAGGCTCTGCCCGTTCGGTACCTCCAGTTCTTACAACAGTCGGAGGAGCGACCTCTGCCCCGTATTCTTCCCGATGTGCTTTTCTGGGATAATCGACGCGCATACGCTGTTTTTCACCGTCAACATTGATTTTAGGACGATCTTGAAAATTAAACTTATTATCGTCATTTTTCATTGGGAAGCACCTCCGTTATGAATAGGGATGACTGCTCACTTGGGTTTGAACGTGTGACAGCATGTTGCAGAGGATGTGCGTGCATGATCATGGTGATCGGAGTCAAATGTCTCACCGGCAAATTCCTCATGCAGACGACGGGTGGCATGTTGGTCGATGTCAATCATGATGGCATCGGCGTGGCAGAAGTTGTTCTCTCCCCAAAAGTTACAGTTGGAGACGCTGCATTTGACAATTGGTTTGTCTTGGCTCATTTTTTATCACCTCGACTACTATTGTCTCCCCGCCACAAACCTGATATTCCCCGTCAAAATGCCAGATGATGACATGATTACACCTCGTCTGATTCTCACTAAAAACACAAAAAAACCGCCACAAGGGCGGTTTCGTCCAATTTCATATTCAGGTTTAAACGTTAATTAGGCGTGATTCCGTTGATTTTGCATACGGCGCTGGGTCAGGTAATCACTTTCATAATATGCCAGATCATCGCGCAATTCTTCGTACGTTTTGGAAACCTCAAGAATAACATCCCGTACTGCACGGATTGGCTTGTCACGGAAACGAATGGCATCTTGTCCTGTGTAAGCGTATCTTCCGTCTTCGGAATAACATTCATTTTTGGGATAGAAAAAGCTATTTACGCATTGGTGATACGTATTATAAAGAGCCTTTTCGGCAAAATCGACATCAAAGTTGGCACGACGCAGCACAACGCCAAGTTTTTCGTAAGAAACTTCAGAAAAAACGAGCAAATGACGGAGATCTGAAAGAAATCCTTTGTAGAAGGCTGTTGATTCTTCCGTCTGATTCTGATCCAGTTCAGGCAAAGCATTATCATTCAAAAATTTTTCAATCCGATCGATAGCCGGTTTTAACTTTTCCCTAGTTGACTCACATGTTTTCTGTACATTGGCTGCTGACATAAAGGTAGCTCCCCCTTAAATAAGTCCTTACATATAGGTCGGCCAACGGTGGTTTTCCCCTGACCTTTGAATTCTCAGCTATAATCCTACCATAAAAAGATGACGAGCGGTATCCCTTAATCATGCTTTCCGCTTCTGCCGTTAAACATGCCTATTATAAGCAGTTAAACTCGAACACGCCTGCATAAAAATATCCGCTTTTTCTAACGATAGATATAACCAGTGACAACGACGAAGCACTGTTAATGATTGTCCAAAATGAATCAAGGAGGTTCCATCCACCATGTCCAGACCCAAATGGATTAACTGGGCCCTTGCAGCTGGTGCGGGTGCACTCGCCCTGACGCTCCTGCTTCCAACATCCAATCGTCCCGAACCTAAGCCAGGTGCCCTGTCAGACTCTGCTCATGAAGAGCACACGAGTAAGCAGCGTCTGAAAGTGCAGGATGTCAAAGCAACCGATCTTCTGACCCGTATGGATGCCAAGCAACATCTCAGTATCATGCTGGAGAAAACCGCCACAATGAATGCTGCGCAGGTTAGCCGATATGTGAATGATCTCCAAAGTTCACATGAACATATCAGATCCATTCATCTCATGAATACCAATGGCTCTTTTAACAAGCCCTTTGATCACGCCTCCACACAAGGAAGCAAGTTGGAACAACAGAAGCTTCAACATTCGCTCAACCTTGCCAAAAAAGCGGTAAACAAACGTCAAAGTTTTGAATCCTCTTCTTTTCCTTTGGGAAAAGAAAAATATTTTGTTATGGGGCAACCCTCCAAAGATGGCAAAAGAGCTGTGATTGCCTTGTTCAGCCAGAACGTATTAAATGCTGTTGAACAACATCAGCGGAAAAATCTGCGCATGATCCCTTATCCGCGTGAGGGTAAATTCAAAATTGAGTCTGTTCACCCGGATACGCTTAACGAAATCACAGTAAAGACCGGACATGATAATGCAAATGCCAGTCATTTTTACGAAAATGAAATCGTCATCCGTTTTCGCCAGGATCCCGGTGAACGGGATATGCGTATCATTAAATCCGATCTAAGAGCGCAATCTGCGCGCAAGCTGGGATACACGTATGTTTTTCGGTCAGAACACATGAGTTACAAGCAATTGCATAGTTATTTCGAAAGCAAATGGAATCCACTCTATATGGAACCCCACTATATGTATTTAACCAATGATACCGTAACTGAACAAACAGATGTAACGATACCCAATGACATTTTGTTCTCCGATTATCAGTGGAACCTGCCTGCGATTGAGACAAACAGAGGTTGGAATATTAGCAAGGGAAACAAAGATGTCATCGTAGCAGTGGTCGACACGGGGGTTGATATGAATCATCCTGACCTGAAGGGCAAGCTCCTTGAGGGTTATAATGTGGTCGAGCCGGGAAGCCAACCGATGGATGATGTGGGACATGGGACACACGTCGCAGGCATTATAGGCGCTATTGTCAACAATAACGAAGGCGTGGCAGGCATGAGCTGGTATAACAAGGTACTACCGGTTAAAGTACTCGACAACTCAGGTTCTGGTACCACGTATGCCGTTGCCGAAGGCATCATCTGGGCAGCCGATCATGGAGCCAAAGTTATCAACATGAGTTTGGGTAATTATGCTGATGCGCAATTTCTTCATGATGCCATTAAATACGCTTTTGACCGGGATATCGTCCTGATTGCAGCCACGGGGAACGATAATACCGAGCGTCCAGGATACCCAGCTGCCTATCCGGAAGTATTTGCCGTATCTGCTACGGACCCGGATATGAGCAAAGCTTCCTATTCCAACTACGGGGATTATGTAGATGTGATGGCTCCAGGGTCCAGTATCGCCAGTACCTATCCAAACAATCAGTATGCGGCCTTGTCTGGAACTTCCATGGCTAGCCCCCATGTAGCCGCACTTGCAGGTTTGATTCGTTCATTGAACCCGGACTTGACCAACACGGAAGTGATGGATTTGATGCGCCAAAGTGTTATTGACCTCGGTGATCCCGGTCACGACAAGTATTTCGGCTATGGGCAAATCGATGTCTATAAGGCACTTCAAGCCGCATCAGGCAACAGCGCTCCTTTGCAATTCTGGCCGCAACATGTCAGACAACAAATGGATAATACGATGAAAAAGTATACCCAGTAATCGTAATGAGGATAATCTGTAAAAAATACAAAAGCAGCTGCGCCCCGGGGCGTACGCTGCTCTTTTGGTTTACATCCAATTCCCCGGGGCACCCGCCGCAATTAGCGCTTGCGAGAAGATGTGCGGGCTTTACTTGATTTTTTCACGGATTTTTTCTTCGGATTATGGCTGGATACATAACAAGGGTCTTCTTCTTTGACAACAACAGGATACATGTGGTGATGAATCGGAACACAGTGATGTTTTTTGATCACTTCAATCGGGTGAATTACAGGCACGATTTGTGGGATGTAATAATCCTCAACAACTTGGATCGGGTCACAGACAATCGGGCAAAGCGGTGGACAGTAATGGTTCATTTCAAAACCAACTCCCTTTCTGGTGATACTATAACCTATTGCAACAGATCGAAAGTGGATTGGATGTATGTCCATAGTCCGAAAAATTATATGAGCGGTAGCCTGTCCGCCACTGTCCCACCCTGCCCAGGTGTTACTCTGTCAATGACTTGGCACAGTACACGAAGTCCTTCACACAAAAGCTCAACGTTTGTTACAGTGAAGCAGATACGCAGACTTGGTGTATCCATCTCCCCTACATAACAGGCGGAACCGGGGAGGAAAGAAACCCCTGCAGCAAGTGACTGATGATGCAACTCACGCATATCCAGGTTACTCGGAAGTTGGAGCCACAGATTGAGTCCTCCCTCTGGCAGGCGCCATTGCATGCCCATAGTAGCATGCTCTTCCAGCACTTTAGAAGCTGCGCACAAGCGAGAATACAATTCATCCCTCAATCGGGATACATAGGCACCGTACTGATTCTGAATAAAAGATTGCAGTGCCTTTTGTGTAAGCAGCGGACTCCCCAAATCCGCCGTAGATTTCGCGGCCACAAGCCGGGTCAATACGCTTCCGTCTGCGATGGCGCAGGCTATACGGCAACCGGGAGACAACACCTTGCTGAAGCTTTTGATATATACGACATGGCCTGTCCCATCCATCGATTTAATGGAAGCCGGGGGAGGGTCCTGAAAATAAAGATCTGCAAACGGATCATCCTCCAGAATGAGGCAGTGGTAGCTTTGCGCGAGATTAAGAAGTTGTGCTCGTCTTCTTGCACTCATCGTGATACCTGTTGGATTGTGATAGGTCGGGATCGTATAGATCAGCTTGGGTGGATAGGTATCACATAATCGGGTCAACAGATCAATACGCATGCCTTCGTCATCCATCGGGACCGTAATGATCTTCGCGCCTCTACTCGTAAATACATCAATGGCTCCGGTATAGCTTGGTGCCTCCATGTATACAACATCCCCAGGTCCGACAAAAGTCCGGGCCACAAGATCGATCCCCTGCTGTGCACCACTTGTAATTAACATGCGTTCAGGTGCAGCCTGTAGTCCACGCTCGGCAAAATGTTCGGCAAAGATCTGTCTAAGTTCCCGATCTCCCTGAAAAGATCCATACGCCGCCATACGCTCTGTATGATCGGAAGAGAGTCGGTAGGCGCTGTCGATAATCTCGCGTGTAGGCAACAATTCCGGCTGAATCGCTGACATATGAAGTTCATACCGCACTTGAGGTGACGTATCAAAATGTCTCCATAGCTGGGCTCGCGGTAAATAATCCACCAGTGCCATCTGCCAATTCCATGACGTACTGGATTCACTGTTGGCATTATTTCGCTGCGTTCGGTCCATATCCTCCGTCTGATCCACGTTCAATGTACCTCTCACATAACAACCTTTCCCCTGGGAGCAGGTGATCAATTGAATCGCTTCAAGTTCAGCATACGCTTTGGATACAGTGACCAGGCTGACACCCAAATCCGCGGTCATTTTACGAACAGAAGGAAGTCGGGTTCCGGGTTCAATGAGTCCTGATCGGATGCGATCGGCAATCGTTAGCGCAATCTGCACGTACAATTTGGTACTGCTTCCCCGCTTTAATTCAATATGCATATGTGCTCCCCCAACTGTTATGATCTTCATTTTACTGTTATAGTGTAGTCCGTCTATTATAGTTTATAATATCAGTATAACAGTGAATAACAGGAGATGAGAATAACATGAGTATCCCTTGGTCCAAAATGGCACAAAACACCCCGTCCTCTGTCGTTCGCGACATGCTCCAGGCCGCTCAGGCACCTGGAATGATTTCACTAGCCGGTGGATTACCAGCCCAGACTTCATTCCCGCTGGAAGCCATCCGCGTTGCATATGAAAAAGTATTTATGAGCGGAGCAGCCGCTCTTCAATATGCGGAGACTGAGGGTTACCGTCCTCTTCGCGCCAAAATCGCCGAACGTCTTGAATCCAAGGGCATTCCCGCTTCACCCGATCACATGCTTCTCACTACAGGTTCACAGCAATCCATTGACTTGGTTTGCCGCATCCTTCTCGACCCGGGTGACCGCGTATTGGTTGAATCACCAACCTACCTCGCTGCTCTGCAAGTCATTCATTCCTATCAGGCTGAATCTCACGGCGTAGCCTGTGATGATCACGGCATGTTGCCTGAATCTCTGGAGGAACAGCTCCAGTTGCATCGTCCAAAACTTGTCTATATTAATCCCACGTTCTCCAATCCTACGGGAAAAGTATGGTCGCGAGAAAGAAGACAGCAGGCTGTGGATCTGTGCCGCAAGTATGGTGTACTCATTCTGGAAGATGATCCCTATGGTGAAATTCGGTTTAATCCGGAGCAATTGGATGTCCCTGCTCTCGCAGAACTGGATGCAGTATCCTATGACGGCCCTTCCAACGTTATCTACACCAGTACATTCTCCAAAACGGTAGCACCTGGCCTTCGTACGGGCTGGATACTGGCTGCTCCCGATATTGTCAAAATGGCAGCACGAGCCAAACAAGGTGCCGACTTGCACTCCAGCAGCATTGACCAAAGAGCGCTTCATGCACTGCTTGAATCTTTCGATCTGGATGCGCATATTCGCCGTATTTCAGAGGATTACGAAAAACGCATGAAAACACTGACGACTCTTATGGCAGCCAAAGCTTGGGAAGGCATCTCGTGGAATTCACCACAAGGTGGCATGTTCTTGTGGCTGCAATTGCCTGAAGGCATGCTTGCAAGCAATCTGTTCACTTACGGGATCCAGGAGAAAGTGTGCATTGTGCCAGGTGATTCCTTCTATGCAGGTACACCAGAGTTAAACCGCATGCGGATCAACTTTACTCATACGGACCCTGAGCTCCTTCCGGAAGCCGTGGAAAGAATGGATCGCGCCATCCAACGCTGGCATGCTTCCTTAACATCCGACAGTGTTGTTACACTGTAATGAACTGTCATAAACGTTTCGCGATTCTTTAGCGTATAAAGGTTAGTTAACTTGATATGAGAAATAAAAATAAGGCGGCAGGCCCGAGAATCTCGGAACTGCCGCCTTATTTTTATAGAACCTGTTATCAACAGGAGTTATGTTTTTTCGTTCATGGGTCCTTCTGATCAGTCAGGCCATCGGATGATTCATACGAGTTGTCCTCGACTGATAGGTGGACTACATTGTGTTGCTATGGTGTTGTTGTTGCAGTTAGGAAAGCTTACCGTAAGCCGGGTTCTGTGCTCTTCGTGGTTCATACGGGAACTACCCTCCCACCAGAAGCGACAATCATCTATCTAGGCCATACATTGCTGCACAGCTCAAGCGACCAACCTAGACACACCTCGGGCTAAGGTTGCCTCCTCCGAAAAGGGGGCTGTGTCCCATTAGGTCTTGCTCCAGATGGGGTTTACCAGGAACGAAGTCACCAGCGTTCCTCGGGGTCTCTTACACCTCGGTTCCATCCTTGCCTGTGCCGGAAAATCCGGCCATCGGCGGTCCATTTCTGTGGCACTATCCTTCAACTCGCGCTGACTGGACGTTATCCAGCATCCTGCCCTGTGGAGCCCGGACTTTCCTCTCGTGGCAACAAAGGCCACCAGCGATTGTCTGTCAAGCTTTCCGAACAACATTACATAGTATACAGGCAATTGGGTTCCCAGACAAGCTTAATATTACTGGGAATCACACAGCAACTGTCTTTTTAGATAAACTGGAATACTTCCGTATTTACCTCTGAAGCCGTAACTTTCGTATCATATCGTTTCTCTTCCAACCGGGAACGAAGCCAATCAGCTGTTTTTGGTTTCATAATCTTCTCGGAATTATGTCCAGGGTCGATGATACACATACCTGCCATTAACGCATCATGAGCCGTGTGATAATCAATATCTCCGGTCACAATAACATCCGCACCTTTGAAACGGGCAGTGAGCGCGTAACGGCTGCCAGAGCCGCCAAGAACCGCTGCTTTTTTGATCTGTTTGTTCAGATCTCCTACTACACGCACATGAGGCACATTGAATTGGGTCTTTACGACCTCCACAAGCTCACCTAATGTCTTAGGTTCCCTAAGGGGTCCCAAGCGTCCCAGACCGAGTGTACGGCCTTTTAAATCCATGGCATAGAGGTCGTAGGCCACTTCCTCATAAGGATGAGCCTTAAGCATCGCCTGCACGACCTTACTTCTCAGACTTTGGGGTACGATGGTCTCAATCCGCATTTCTTCCACACGTTCCATCTGCCCTTGGGTACCGATAAACGGTTGAGTCCCTTCACCAGGTACAAACGTTCCTGTACCTTCCGTATTAAAGCTGCACTTGTTATATTGACCGATACTCCCCGCTCCGGCTTCCAGAATGGCCTGAAGAACCTGTTCATGATGGGTACGAGGCACAAACACAGCCAGCTTGTACAGATGATCTGTGTGTACATCTTCCAGCGATTCTTTACTCTCGATGCCAAGTGCCTCGGCCATCCAGTCATTCATACCACCCTCGGCCACATCCAGGTTCGTATGACTGATATAAACAGCGATATCATGCTTAATCAGCTTTTCATACAATTTACCCATAGGTGTATCTGTACTCAGTGACTTAACCGGACGGAAAATGATGGCGTGATGAGCGATAATCAGGTTAGCACCAATACGAATCGCTTCGTCCACCACTTCATCCGTCACATCCAAAGCAACTAACACGTGACTGATTTCTTTTTGCAAACTGCCGAGCTGCAGACCAATGCGGTCATCCGGTACAGCCAGATGTTTTGGAGCGAGTTGCTCCATCAATTGAATTACAGTTTGACCTTTGGCAAACATGCCAAAACCTCCTTCAAGTTTGCGATAAGACGCTCTACCTCAGCCGCCTTGTCCCGGGAAGAATCCTGATCGGATTTGGAGATGGAGTTAACAACCCCTTGCAGTTTGACGATCTCACTTTCCCATTTGGCAAAAAATACATCCGTTGGACGATCCACCAAATAAGGTCCCATCCGCAGCAGCAAATCTTCCGTTAATTCTGCCCCGCCTTGAAGCGGACGTGCACGATACACCTCAACATTTGCAATCGGGCTTACGGATTGTGGCATCGCTGTTATAATCTCATAAATCTTGCCATCTTCTTCGAGCAACTGTTCTGCTACAACCACCCAGTGATGCTCCAGCAACCAGCGTCTGAGGATATCCTCTCCCACATTTGGTTGCAAAATAAGTAACTGGACTCCTTCCAGTTTGGATAAACCTCTGTCCAAAATAGAAGCAATCAGGGCACCACCCATGCCTGCGATGGTAATGACATCAACTTCTCCTGCAGAGATTACATCCAATCCGTCTCCACGGCGTACCGTTATTTTTTCTTTCAGGCCAGCATCACTGACTTGTTTGCATGCAGCATCATAAGGGCCTGGATTGACTTCCCCGGCTACTGCACTTGCAGCTTTCCCACTGCGGATTGCAGCTACTGGCAGCAACGCGTGGTCTGAACCGATATCAGCCATGCGGCTGCCATCGGGAATTTGATCATGTATTCGCTGTAATCGATTCGAAAGTTTCATGAAGCACCTACACCATTCATTTAATTTATTGATTTGCATTGAACAAGGAAAAGCGATAAAATAAAATCCAATAAAACATTTCAAGGATGAATTTCCAAAACCAAGAAATCAAGACGTTTAAATTAAAAATAAAGGAGACCCCGCCGCCGCTAAAGCGTCTTGCGGAAAGTCTCCCATAGTTCGATTATTCGAGGAAATCCTTGAGTCGTTTACTACGACTCGGGTGACGCAATTTACGAAGAGCCTTGGCTTCGATCTGACGAATACGCTCACGCGTAACACCGAATACCTTGCCGACTTCCTCCAGCGTTCTCGTCCGTCCATCGTCCAGACCAAAACGTAGACGAAGTACGTTCTCTTCACGTTCAGTCAGTGTATCCAATACATCTTCGAGCTGTTCTTTCAGCAACTCATACGCAGCAGCATCCGCCGGAGCAAGTGCTTCCTGATCCTCAATGAAGTCACCCAGATGGGAATCATCTTCCTCACCAATCGGTGTTTCCAGAGAAACCGGTTCCTGTGCAATCTTCGTAATTTCACGAACTTTCTCTACACTCAGATCCATCTCAGCAGCAATTTCTTCTGGTGTCGGTTCACGACCAAGTTCCTGCAACAGCTGACGGGATACCCGGATCAGCTTATTAATCGTCTCCACCATGTGCACAGGGATACGAATGGTACGCGCCTGGTCAGCAATAGCACGAGTGATCGCTTGGCGAATCCACCATGTAGCATACGTACTGAACTTGTATCCTTTTTTGTGGTCGAACTTCTCAACCGCTTTGATCAGACCCATATTACCTTCCTGAATCAAATCAAGGAACAACATTCCACGTCCAACGTAACGCTTGGCGATACTGACTACAAGTCGAAGGTTCGCTTCAGCCAAACGACGCTTGGCTTCTTCATCCCCGTTCTCAATCCGTTTAGCCAGTTGTACTTCATCATCTGCCGACAACAGTGGCACACGACCAATTTCCTTGAGGTACATACGGACAGGGTCATTGATTTTGATACCTGGCGGCAAGCTCAGGTCATCATCAAAGTGGAATTCGTCCTCTCCCTCTCTGGTGTTGTTCTCGGAATCTTCACTAGGACGAAGTGTAACCTCTTCATCATTTTCATTCACTACATCGATACCCAGATCGCTCAGTTGTTCATAGAACTCATCCATTTGCTCTGCATCCTGCTCAAAAGGAGAGAGTTTCTCTATAATTTCCTTGTAATTCAGCGAAGCTCTTTTCTTACCTGATTCAATCAATTGATCTTTAACCTGATCCAGTGTCAATTCTGTTTCTAGTTCAGTATGCTGATCATTCGCCATAACTCGACTCCCTCCTCCCTAGAAACATCTAATCATCAGACGTTCACTGTCTCTCTAGGGCAATCATTTCAATTGCAATCTGTGCCGCGCGTACAGAATCACCTGCCCGCTCTGCAGCAATCATTTCTTCTTTTTTCAAATCGTACTCTTTCTTACGTGGATACTTCAGCACTTCCCTGATGCAATCATCGAGCATTTGAATACTCCATTCACCTGGACCATCCATCATCGAGATTGAACTGACCGTTTTTTCCAAGCGATCGTCATGCAGTGAAGACATAAAACGGCTTGTATCCGACGGTTTGCCTTGCGCATAGTAGGCATATAGATAAGCAGCAATAGCTGCATGATCATCCAAGTTAAAAGCTTCACCAAGATGCTCATTCACGTACTGGGCAGCCTCATCATCCTGCAACATCCAGGCAATCAGTTTGCGTTCGGCAGCGTGATAAGCCGGCAACAGATTGGGTGTAGGCACCTGCCTATTTTGTTGCCTACCATTATTCCACCTTTTCGGGTTATTATCCCCATACTGGAGGTTATTTTTCATTGCCTCCCGTTCTTCATTACACTCCTGCTTCAATGTTTCGAAGGATACGTCCACTTCTGCAGCCAGTTCACGAAGATACACTTCCCTTTCTGTTGGAGAAGGTAAGGGGGCAATCAATTTTACTGCTTCTTTCGAATAGGCGATTTGTCCGCCACCCTCTAGCAGTATATGGCTTTTTTTTAAGTTTATAAGTTTAAATTTTGTAGTTGTCACGGCACCGTCCACAATCTGGTTTCGGAACCGTTCACCACCATGCTTCCGGATAAAATCATCCGGGTCAAGTCCCTCGGGAATGAGAGCCACTTTGACCTGCAATCCGGCTTCCTCAAGAATAGGGAAGTTTTTGAGTGCAGCAGCCTGTCCTGCTTTGTCGCCGTCATAACATATGATGACTTCGTCACACATCCCTTTGAGCATCAGTGCCTGATTCTCGGTTAGCGCAGTGCCCATTGCCGCTACACCATTCTGGATATCCTGATCCCATGCGGAGATGACATCACCATATCCCTCGAACAAAATGGCTTGTCTTTGTTTGCGAATTGCATTTTTGGCATGATGCAGATTATAGAGAACACGGCTTTTGTTAAATAACCGGGTTTCCGGTGAATTTAGATACTTCGGTTGCCCATCTCCCAATATGCGTCCTGCAAATGCAATCGGCTTACCGCTCCTGCCATTAATCGGGAACATAATCCGGTCTCGGAATCGATCCACATATCCCTGACCTTCATTTCGCGGTGAAAGAAGTCCACCCTTTTCCATCTCTTCAAGCGGATAGTTACGTTTCTCGAGAAATTGTACCAGTGTGTCCCAACGATTTGGTGCGAAACCAATCTGGAACTGGTCGATCAATTTGTCGCCAAAACCTCTTGAGCGTAAATACTCCATGGCTGACTTGCCGTGCTCTGTATTTTTCAACAAAAAATGATACAGCTTCGCGGTAAGCTCATAAGCCTCCAATAGACGTTCCGTCTCCGGATTCACATGAGCAGATTCACGCCCTTGCCAGTCCCCCATAGAGATGTGACTTTCTTCCGCCATCGTCTTGACAGCCTCGGGAAAGGATAACCCTTCGATTTCCATCCTGAATTTGATGGCATTTCCACCCGTGCCGCAACCGTAGCAGTAGAAAATTTGTTTCTCAGGTGTAACGGTGAACGAAGGCGTCTTCTCGGAATGAAAAGGACAGAGGCCTTTCATATACTTCCCCTGCTTGGTCAGATGCACAAATCGGCTCACCGTATCGACAATATCATTCTGCTGTAACACCGATTCAATAATACTTTCGGGTATACCGCCTTGTCCGGTACTCATCTCTGGCCACCTTCATCTCTTCAACACGTAAATATAATTCGATAAACTTACACATTCTCCTGCAAATCTTTTAAAAGTTTTGTCAGTTTATGTTGAAACATTTCTCGATCCTGCTCTGTGAAAGGCTTTGGGCCTTTCCCGTAATGGCCTCTTTTTCGTGCTTTGGCCGCAGTATGACGAGAATCCAACATGAAATCAATGTCACGATCGTTGAACTCACGACCACGAAAGGATAAAACATAACAACGTTTGCCGAGCGCAAGTGCCGCAAGTCCATAGTCCTGAGTGATAACCACATCGTATGGCTTAATATGATTAGCAATATACAGGTCTGCGCTCTGATCACTGCGATCCACTTGCACAGTGCGTACCCCTTCTCCTCCTTGAAGCAAATGATCAAATGAAGAGACTAACAATACGGGGATGTTGAAAAGGCGAGCGGTTTGCGCAATCTCGGTTTTGACCGGGCAAGCATCACCATCCACAACAATGTGGCGTATATTTAACTCACTCAAACCCAGACCACCCGGTTTCATAAAATAGCTGCATATTGTTATATACGACCCCGGCCAGGCAAAATCCTTCTGCCGGAACAAGGGAAATCAAAGGCTAAAATACGGAGCGGTTGTCAAAAATACATTTCACAACCCGTTCCGTATATTTATACCCTCATATATCCTTCTTTAATACTGAATTTTAGCTTTGTGCCAAGTCTGTGGAAAAGGACTCATGAAATACGCCCAATTACCAAACCAACTTGGAAAAATCTCCAAATCCTTTCAAGTCACGATCAATAGCCGCGAGCAGGGCAAGTCGATTCGCCCGAACAGCTTCATCTTCGGCCATAACCATGACCGAATCGAAGAATGAGGTAATACCATCCTTCCAGGCAGATGCAATAGCCAGTGCTTCAGCAGCATGATGCTGAGTCAACGCCTGACGATATTCTGCATTCGTTTTGCTCCATGCGTCATGTAGCTGACGTTCTCCATCTTCTGTGAACAGTTCTGGATGTACGGAAGCATTTGATGCTTTGGCAGCCAGATTACCCACACGGTTGAACGATTCAACCGTTGTTTTGAATGCGTCTCCTGTCTGAACAGCCGCCATCAATGCTTCACCTTTTGGAACCACAGCGCTGATATCATCGAATCCGGAAGAAATTACGGCATCCACTACGTCGTAGCGAACTGTTTCGGACAACAATTTTTTCACACGAAGACCAAAGAAGTCTTGCAGATCTTTACGAACCTCTTCATCTGCACGTTTCAACAGGTTCATCTGGGCATGCACTTGAAGTGCTACTCCGAACACGTCTGACAATGTCAGCGGAAGCTTGTGATCCAGCAAAATCTGTACAATACCTGCAGCCTGACGGCGCAGCGCGTACGGATCCTGAGAACCCGTTGGAACAATGTTGATTGAGAAACAACCCACGATTGTATCCATTTTGTCCGCAGCACTCACAATCGCACCAACCAGAGAAGCAGGGGATTGATCTCCAGCGAAACGTGGCTGATAGTGTTCAAATACCGCTTTAGCCACTTCTTCTTTTTCGCCGGCTTTTCGAGCGTAATCCTCACCCATCACACCTTGCAGTTCCGGGAATTCACCCACCATCAGTGTCACCAGATCGAATTTGCAGATATCTGCTGAGCGGCTAACGGATTCGGCAACATCACCGGATACTTGCAGTTTGGCAGCAAGTCCATCGGCAATCTTGCGAATACGGCGCACTTTATCTCCAACCGTTCCGAGCTCTTCCTGGAAGACGATACTTTCCAGCTTCGACAATGCATCCTTAATCTGTAGCTTCTGATCTTCCTCATAGAAGAACTTGGCATCAGACAGACGTGCACGCAGAACTTTCTCATTCCCTCTGGCAATAACGTCCAGTGAATCACTTCCACCGTTACGTACCGTCACGAAGAATGGCAACAATTGTCCTTCATTGTCCAGTACAGGGAAATAACGCTGATGCTCACGCATGGAAGTAATCAATACTTCTTGTGGAATATTCAAGAATGAGGAGTCAAATGTCCCGAACAATACGGTAGGTGTTTCCACCAGGAACAGGACTTCCTCCAGCAAGTCTTCTTTAATCGCAATATCCCATTTTTTCTCAGCAGCCAGTGCCTGAATCTGGGATACAATCATCTGTTCACGTTCCTGTATATCAGCAATGACATGTTCTGCACGCAACACTTCCACGTATGAAGACGGAGTAGAGATCACGGCCTCCTTACCGAGGAAACGATGTCCACGAGTTACATTACCCGATTTAACACCTGTCACTTCCAGATCGATAACATCACTGCCGAGCATAGCCACAATCCAGCGGATTGGACGTACAAATTTGAAATCATAGGAAGCCCAACGCATGAATTTCGGGAACGTCATGGCATGTAATACAGAAAGTAATCCTTCCCCAACCACAGAAGCCGTTTCCACACCTTTGCTGCTCTTCGTTGCATAGATATATTCGACACCGTTCAGTTCCTTGAACGTAAACTGGTCCGGTTCAACACCTTGACTGCGGGCGAATCCGAGTGCAGCCTTGCTCCAATTGCCACTGTCGTCCAGGGCAATTTTGCGTGAAGGACCTTTCACTTCTTCCTCGATATCTTCCTGTTTTTCAGCCACATTTTGAATCAAAACAGCCAGACGGCGCGGTGTAGCATATGCATTCACTTCACCATAAGCAATGCGGGATGCGTCAAGCCATTTCACGACACGCTCTTGCAGCTGTGCGATTGCTGCGCGCATAAAGCGTGCAGGTACTTCTTCCAGCCCGATTTCAAACAACAGATCCTTAGACATGCTCGGCTCCCCCTTTCTTGATCAGCGGGAAGCCTAGCTTCTCACGCTCTTCCATATATGTTGCAGCGACTTGGCGAGCCAGATTACGGACACGTGTGATGTAGCCCGTACGTTCCGTTACACTGATGGCTCCACGTGCATCCAGCAGGTTGAACGTGTGGGAACATTTCAACACATAGTCATATGCCGGGAATACCAGATGCTGCGCCATGGCTTTGTTTGCTTCTTCTTCATGCATGTTGAAGAGTGTAAACAGCATTTTGACATCAGATACTTCAAACGTATATTTAGAGTGTTCGAATTCTGGCTGACGGAATACATCACCATAAGTGATACCTTCCACCCATTCCAGATCAAACACATTCTCTTTATCCTGAATGTAAGAAGCCAAACGCTCCATACCATACGTAATTTCAACAGCTACCGGATTCGTCTCGATTCCACCAACCTGTTGGAAATACGTAAATTGCGTAATTTCCATTCCGTCCAACCATACTTCCCAACCAAGACCTGCACAACCAAGGGAAGGATTCTCCCAGTTATCTTCAACAAACCGAATATCATGTTTGAGCGGATCAATACCCAGACGCTTTAGACTTTCCAGGTAAATTTCCTGAATATTGTCCGGTGAAGGCTTGATGATTACCTGGAACTGATGATGCTGGTACAGCCGGTTAGGGTTCTCACCATAACGTCCGTCCGAAGGACGACGGGAAGGCTCCACATAGGCTACTTTCCAAGGTTCGGGTCCAAGCGAACGCAAAAAGGTCATCGGGTTCATCGTACCTGCCCCTTTTTCCGTATCGTATGGCTGGACAATAATACAGTTATGCTCGGCCCAGAATTGTTGCAGCGTTAGAATCATCTGCTGAAAATTCATAATCATGCTCCTTTTCAATGGTTTGTTAGCAAGCTTAGAACGGTGCAGACAACAATAAATAGCCCCCGTCCTACGCCTGTTGTACAGACGTAGGGACGAGAGCTATTCCCGCGGTTCCACCCTACTTGGCTTGGATCAAACAGAAGATTCTGTTCGTTCCAGCCCACTTTTCCGTGTCCATTCATGCTCCCGAGTGCCGTTTCAAAGACCGATTCAGCCAGGCTTCCACCATCCCCGGCTCGCTCATTCATGATTCACAAGAGTTATACAACAACTTGCCCCCCACAAATGCAATAAATCCAGTCTTTTACTTTCTCGTTCAATGCATGTCTCATAAAGAGAAATTATATTTCATAATATATAAAATCTAGTATGAAGTCAAGATATAGTTTCACTTCCACCAAAACGCCTCAAATCCCGTACTTCTCCATCTGATCGAGGAAAGAACGGGATTTGAGATTCAGACCGAGCTGATGATCCATAAAGGCACGCATCAACTTTTTGATCTCATCACGGGTAGACTCACTCACTGATATATTCCCCAAGCGCTGCAGATCCAACTGCGCGAACAAACGCAACAACTTCAGGGCCTTTGGACTTACTGACATCGCTGGAGGATCGAAATGTTTGCATGCTCGACACAAGACGCCACCAAGTCTGGGACTTATAAACAACTGCTCATCTGGTCGCTCCTGATTGCAGGAGATGCACTCATCGAACTGTGGACCATATCCGGATGCCTGTAATATTTTCATTTCGTACAGACTTGTAATAACAACCGGATCTTTCTCTTCCTTCAACGCCTGCAAACACGCCTTTAACTGTTTGAACCAAAATGTACCTGTCTCTTCATCCTGAAGCACCCGATCCAATAGTTCACACGCATAAGAGGCATATGAGGCCTTGACCAGATCTTCACGCAACTCATGATAAGATTCAACAATTTCTCCAGCGTTCAGTGTGCCTAGACCTGTATTGCGAAAATATACATATTGACCATACGTAAACGGCTGCACCAGTGCAGCATGTCGGCTCTTGGGCTTTTTGGCACCGCGGACGAGTACCCCTACTTTCCCGCCACTTTCGGTGCAAAGCGTAATGATTTTGTTCCCTTCGCCGTAGTCCATGCTGCGGATGACAATCCCTTCCACCCTGTATAGCATGCCTCGTCACCTAACCATTCCCGAATCAGCCAATTATCCTTCGGCTTCTTCATCTTCAATCACTTCCCTTGCATTATCCGACTCCTGTCCTAATGAGTTACATGCCTCGGTATATAACAAATAGGACTCTACATCCCCCGTCATCGCAAAAACCTTCCACGAAAAATCTCGCATCGGAATTTCATCCTCTCTTCGGAAATGACGTCTGCATCTACCAAATAGGATGGAGTCTTGCAAGGTAAACTATGTGTTGCAATTACTGGATACAATTCCGACGATCAGTCGCGGCCAAAGCCAAGGTCACGCAGAACTCTATCCTGATTTCTCCAGTCTTTTTTCACTTTAACCCACAGGTCCATGAAAATTTTGGAGCCGAGCAAGTTCTGAATATCGTGTCGAGCTCGTTTACCCACTTCTTTCAGAAGGGCTCCCTGCTTGCCAATAATGATTCCTTTTTGCGAATCCCGTTCCACAAAAATGACAGCTGAGATATAAACGACACCGTTATCTTGTACTTTCATATCCTCAATCGTTACGGCAATGGAGTGTGGCACTTCTTCACGAGTCATCTGCAAAATTTTCTCACGGATCAACTCTGCACATACAAACTGCTCCGGATGGTCAGTAACCTGGTCATCAGGATAGTACTGTGGACCTTCTGGCAAATACTTGCCGAGCTGTTCCAATAGTGTGCTTACATTGCTGCCGAGCATGGCAGATACAGGCACGATTTCAGCGAAATCATGCAGTTTGCGATACTCCTCAATAAGAGGCAGCAGCGCTTCCGGCTCAATTTTGTCAATTTTATTCATGACAAGAATGACAGGCGTACGAATATTTTTTAACTGTTCCGCAATATAACGGTCACCGCCACCCATGCCTTCCGAAGCGTCAATCAGGAACAGCGCTGCTTCCACCTCTCCGAGCGTGTTCAGAGCAGTCTGGTTCATGTAATCGCCAAGTTTGGATTGACGTTTGTGAATACCCGGTGTGTCCAGGAATACGATTTGCTGATGTTCGGATGTATACACACCATGAATTTTATTACGTGTGGTTTGTGGCTTGTCCGACATGATCGCAATTTTTTGTCCGATAACTTGGTTCATCAGTGTGGATTTACCTACGTTTGGACGTCCAATAATGGCTACAAAACCGGATTTGAATGCTTGTTTTTTCATATGTTCCTCCTCAGGCGCCTAGGCCTGGAATATTGGTTTATTTTTTGGCAGAATTCAGATCAGATGGCCCAAAAGCCCAAGGTAACAGTTCAGCAACGGTGGTCTCTTGCAGATCACCTTTCATGTTCCCCAAGATGACTTTCATATCCGGTTCACAAAGTTCGTACATGACCTGACGACATACGCCACATGGAGCAATCGGACCATCCGTGTCTCCCACAATGGCAATCGCTTTGAAGCTGCGAGGCTTCTGCCCACCTGCAATGGCACTGAACATCGCTGTACGCTCAGCACAGTTACCTGGTGTATAAGCAGCATTCTCAATATTACAACCATGATGCACATGACCTTCACTGTCAAGCAAAGCCGCGCCTACACCAAAATGGGAGTAAGGCGTATACGCCTTCGTACGCGCCTTAATTGCTTCTTGCATTAACAAACCGTTATCCATTAATATTCTCTCCCTTAGGGTGCAATATAAAGTTACTACCTACGAATTAAGTTCAACCAAAGCCAAATTTACACTAGCCACTCCGAGTCCAGAATAACCCTTTGATCGCTGTTATCCCCAGATTTTTTGATTCACTTTTTCAAAGTGAAAATCCGGGGATAAAGGCGAACGCTTCGCTTCTACAGGTTTATTTCTGTCCTCTTCGTTATCGTGTAACGTCTACAAGTTCAACTTAAACAAGGTCTAACTTTACAAAGTTGTGTAGTATTAAAATCACAAAACGAATCAAAATCAGTACAAACCCAGCCAGCTCATCACCGGCTTAGTGAAGACGATACAACCAATGATGACGGCGAATACCGCAGCCAGCAGAACTGCCCCGGCCGCGGTATCCTTTGCCGCTTTTGCCAGCGGATGGATATGGGGATGTGCCAAGTCAACCGCTGCTTCTACAGCCGTGTTCATCAATTCAGTCACCAGGACCAAAAAGACAGCGGTCAGCACAAACATCCAATCCGTTCTTGAAATTCTGAAAAAAAAGCCGGCTACACACATCAAAATAGCCACTCCCGTGTGAACTCTCACATTACGCTGAGTCCGCAACCCATATGCGATTCCTTCCGCAGCATTGCGGAATACCAGACCCCAGGAGCGTCTTTTCATTATCGTGTCAACCCGGCCTGGGCCAATACCGCTTCTTGTTTGCCCATCATTTCAGCCTCACTTGTTTCATCCTGATGGTCATATCCAAGCAGGTGTAAGAAACCATGGACAAACAGAAAACCAAGTTCACGTTCAAATGAGTGTCCATACTCCTCACTTTGCAGGATGGTCCGTGGTACGGAAATGATGATGTCTCCAAGAACATCCGGCATTTCTTCCATTTCTTCATCTTCGTCCAAGTCATAGATAATATCAAGCTCTTCATCAACCGTTTCGTTCATCGCAAAAGACAGTACATCCGTAGGACGGTCAATGCCGCGATAATCACGGTTCAACTCATGGATCTGCTCATCGTTTACAAAAGTCAGAGCCACTTCCCCGTCTGCAACACCTTCCGCTTCTCCTGCAAGGTTCAGCAACTGTTCCAGCATTGCAATCATCGGTTCTGTAATTTCTTTATCCTGTTGTTCATTATTCCATGCCAGATTAAGACTCATTCTTTCATAACTCCTGTCTGCTCATATTATTAAATTAGCCCGCTTCGGGTGAAGTCGGCTTTGGTTTCTTAATCTCCTCCGGATATTCGATCCTGGAGTGGAAGATACCCATCACCGTTTCCTTCAATGTTCTGGCGACGATATCCAGCTCACGCATCGTAAGGTCACAATCATTGAATTGGTGATCGTCCAATCGTCCTTTAATAATCTTCTCAATCATGGACTCCACTTGCTCCACTGTCGGTTTGCGCAAAGATCTCACAGCAGCCTCCACACTATCGGCAATGCCAACAATAGCCGATTCCTTGGACTGAGCCTTCGGCCCAGGGTAACGGAAATCTTCTTCCGTGAAATCAGGCTCAACGCCTGCTTCTTCCGCCTGGCGCAGTGCTTTGTGATAGAAATAGTGGAGAAATGTTGTGCCGTGATGCTGTTCCGCAATATCCCGAATAGGTCTGGGCAGCTTATAATCCTTCTGCATTTCCACCCCATCGCGCGCATGGGCTACGATAATGGATTTGCTCAGTTTCGGATCAATTGAATCATGCGGATTCTCCATATTGTTCTGATTTTCAATAAAATAGATGGGGCGCTTCGTCTTGCCAATATCATGATAATACGAACCCACTCGGCAGAGCAATCCGTTAGCTCCTATGGCTTCTGCTGCTGCTTCGGACAGATTGCCTACCATAACGCTATGATGATAGGTACCCGGTGTCTCCGTCAGCAACTTGCGTAGAAGCGGATGGTTCGGATTAGACAGTTCCACCAGTTTGAGCGCTGACAAGATACCAAATGATGTTTCGAAAAATGGCATCAGCCCGATGACCAGTATGGCAGTTAATACGCCACCAGCAAATGCAAATCCAACGCCATACAATGTCGTGGTTCGATTCCAATCGCCCGAGTCAATCAAAGCCAAGGTGAAGACGGCTATGGACCCGAACAGACAGACCATAATGGCCCCTTTCAGGATCGTTGATCGCTGGCTAGCCTTATGAGTGGCGAAGATCGCAACAAATGAAACCAATACAGCGAAGAAACCTAATTCGAAGTCAAAAAGCTGACCCTGATGGGTATTCAAAATGATGCTGGACAACATACCGATCAATATCGAACATACAAAGGCAAGCGAGGTATCCAGTAACAAGGCAATTAACATCGCTCCTACCGCAACTGGTGCAAGGAAGCCAACATAAGACCTCTCATTGGTCTGGATAATCGCCGTCACATGCATAACTACAATCGTAATAATAAAAATGAGAACAAGCATCAACAGCTGCGCATTATTATATTTGAAATGCGTTCCGCTGCCTTGCTGAATATACATCAGAATGGCTGCCGACAACAGGCAGGAAAACATAAGAAGTCCAAGCTGTGGCCAGTAGTTTACTTCATTTTTCAACAAATCATTCTCATCCAGCAAAGTATACATCTCCGGGGTGATCATCTCACCCTTGGCAACTAATGTGTCCCCTTGCTTGATAAAGACGGTTTGCGTGTTCTCACGCGCCTGAACTTTCGCTTCCTTCGTTCCCTCTTCATCGTAGAAACGGTTAGCGGTCACCACGAGGCGAGCAAGTTCTTGCACGACCTCACGTTGCGTACGCTTACCAAGAGAGCTGACACTCACCATCTCAGCTACTTTGGCACGGGCAGTAGTTGCATCGCTGATCTGATCCGTCATTAACCGGGCAACAATATCCCTCGCAACCGGTTTCATCTCCTGGATATCATCCGATGTCAGACGCGAGATTTTGATGTAAGTTTCTTCAGGAATACGGTAGCTTTGCTCCTGTACCACATTTCTGATCTCTTCCAAAAGAGTCTCGGAGTATGTACCGGCTTTCCGATTATTATTGATATAGTTGGTCACAAAATCCTTCTGGCGCTGCGGAATTTCATCCCGATATATATCAATCTTGTCCTGACTTGAAATCTGATCATCCTGATTTAATCGATCTACACGATCAAGCAGGGTAGTCATCAAATTTTCGTTTCGCAACTGGACAATCTGAAATATCGGCTGTACCCGTTCAGCAGCTTCTTCCTGTGCTTTGAGTGTGGCCTTGTTATTCGGAATCTGCATGGGCGCAGCAATGTCCACTTCACTCCGTGTCCCTTCCTGAATATCATAGCGCTCAGGGAGCAGCTTGGAAGCCAGACTGACGTAGAAAAGAATCACCAGAAACAAAAACAGAAGATAGCGTGCCCACACGCTATACTTCCATCCTGTAGCCTTATTCTGAAAAGATTTGCCTTTTGACGGTTCCTTCGAGGTCACTTTAGACAATCCCTTTCTATGCTTGATTTTCTGCGGCGTGGTTGTAAGCCACGATAATTTTCTGGACAAGGGAATGCCGTACAACATCTTGCTCGGCAAAATAGACAAATCCAATCTCGTTAACTTCGTTCAAGATCGTATTCGCTTCCACAAGCCCGGATTTCTTACCACGCGGTAAATCAATCTGTGTCACGTCTCCGGTGATGACCATTTTGGAGCCAAAACCAAGACGGGTCAGAAACATCTTCATCTGTTCCGGCGTTGTGTTCTGTGCTTCATCAAGAATGATGAAGGAGTCATCTAGCGTACGCCCCCGCATGTAGGCGAGTGGTGCAATTTCGATTAACCCACGCTCCAGTGCCTTCGCAGTCTGTTCTTGTCCCATAACGTCATACAGAGCATCGTACAGCGGTCTCAGATAAGGGTCTACCTTCTCCTGAAGATCACCTGGCAAAAACCCAAGACTCTCTCCTGCTTCAACTGCAGGCCGTGTGAGTACAATCCGTTTGACGCTGCCTTCTTTAATTGCGGCAACAGCCAGTACAACAGCAAGGTAGGTTTTACCTGTACCGGCAGGACCAATGCCAAATACAATATCACGTTTTTTAATTGTAGTTACATAGTGCTTCTGTCCAATGGTTTTAACACGGATTGGTTTACCTCGGTATGTCGTCGTAATCTCACCCTTGAACAGGTCCAATAGCTGGTCTGCCCGCATATCCTTGGCAAGTTCAATCGCATACTTCACATCTCTCTCGGTTAACACATATCCATTGCGTATCAATTGCAGTAACACATCAAATAATTGTTCAAGCGATTCCACCTGCTGTGCGTTGCCAAAAATCACAATCTCCGCTTCACGGGATGCAATCTGGGCGGGAATCTCGGATTCAATCAGTTTAAGAAAAGTATCTTGGGGTCCAAAAAGAGATTGGCCCTCTCCCGCACTCTGGAGGGAGATTTGTATGCTGCGTGTTTGCTCTGACAAATATCCTCATTCTCCTTGACTATGGACTAGCGGAAGTTCTTCCGCAATGCTTTCTTCTACTTCAAATAAGACTTTCATATAAACTTTACCATTCTCTTTCTTCTCATGCAAAATTTTTTCACTTATAATTTTTGTTCCTTTGCCGTTTTTGGCGATAATATCGTTCCTTGCTCCTTCCAATCCTTTTGTTCTGGCCCATTCTATCGACTGTTGTTGCTCATGCTCTCGGGTCTCCAGATCTTTCTCTGTCAGCCAACCCATGGGAAGTGTAAAGGATCGCCACGTCAATGGTTTATGATTACTCTCGGTATCAAATGAACTGAACGGTGTACTTCCGTACCCCCACAGTTGGATCGCCCAATTTCCCAGCACCATGTAAAAACGTTCTTTACTCTCACCTGTCATTGTATTATGTTTTTGCACCAGCGGAACCTCTACCTGATACTCACGCCATACCAGGCCACGAACTTCACCTTTGGCAACGATGGTTTTGGTGTTCTCCTCATCCCCGAGAATTCCCGAGATCAATACCTGACCCTTTTTGACACGCATGTCCTTCTGAACAACAGGGCGTCCCTGCTCCGCATAGATTTGAGTGACCACAGCATCTGACTTACTGATCAAATGTCTGGGATTCAGCAATGGTTCGCGCTTTGGTTGCGCCGATTCTACGACCTGAATGGTAATGGTTGTCCCCTCTTTGCTCACGCCAATCCAGGTTACATCCGGCAGAGCGAGTGCAAGCTGCCTAGAGAGCTTGTCTTGGCTTTGCAGACGGAACCCCCATTGCAAAGGATATATCCCCTCTTTCTTCGCTGCTGCAAGCACCTCGTCGGTGGGAATGGTGACGTTACCCTTGACCTCCACACTCCATACCATGGATGACAACGCAAACAAAGCTGCCACAAAAAACAGCATCCCCCCAAGAAAGAACTTCCTCCGCAATAATCGGGCCGCAAAAAAAGGGAAACCGCTGCGATGGGTTACTTTCACCCTGCAGCCTGTCCGTTTCAACACAGGACGCAACCTGAAAAAATGCGGCAGCAGAATGTTCATCTCTGCCACGCGTCCATCGTGAGCACGCAGGTTCCAAACTTCCAGTCCCTGCTCTGCCACCGTGTTGATCAATGTTTCAATGTCTCCCCCAGTGACCGTGATTCGGACTGCTCCCCGCAGTTTGTACAGACTGGGCTGCTTCATCCGTTCCCCTCCACTCCATTCATATGAATATCCAGAATCGTTCCTTCAACAGCTACTTCATCCGGCAAAATGTTACGTATCACCAAGGCAGTTCCTTTGATCTCTAACTGGCCTTGGGAAAGAGCCAGCACGATGCGATCCGGGGTGAAATGGATGACACCGCGATGATTCTCTATATACAGTTGCTTACTGCCGATCAGGGTTAACCGTGGCATATCATAAAGCACATCCTGCGGCAGATCCAACACTTCACTGGTCCATCTGCGCAGCTTGCGGCTGATCCGGGTCATTCGAAGGTCTTCCCCCTTCCTCTACAGTTCAACTTATGCGCAGATTCATGAATTTATGAAAATTCCGGTGCGTGTTAGGGACGAATGTTGAGAAAAAAGGATCGTACACAGAAAAAGCCGTCTCCGGTGGCTTTATGCTCACCAGAGACGGCTTTATTTCCGTCCAGCAACTTAACTTATTTACAGTTTCCCTCTTGTACCAAACGGTTGCTTGGAACGAGGAGAACCCAGTACTTCTGCCCACAGGACACCTGTGCGAATATCAGCAGGACGAAGCGGAGACGCTCCCGATTCATCGATGCTGGTCTCATCCCAACTGGAATCAGACACAACTGGCCGATTCGCAGAAGAGATGCGATTCAAGCGTTCTTCAATCAAGCGCTGCTGTTCTTCCATGCCTCTCATCTGTTCCTCAAGTGAATTTTCCATGGCACTCATCGTGCCCTCACTTCTGTAGTCAGTTGCAGGGCGAGAAGAAGCAGCAGGCTCTGAATACGGCTCATCATACTGATTCTCATATTGCACGTCATCATACCGATCGTCATACTGTTCATCATAGCGGGGGTCTGCAGGTCCGGAAGACTGCTGCTGCGGAGATGAGTTGTCTCTTGAGCGTTCATCCCGGCCTGAATCACCGCTGCCTCCAAACGTAGGCATCCCGTTGGCAGGACGCTTTTTGTTCGGATCAGCCGATTTGGCAGCTTTCCCCAAGAAGGAGAAGAGTGCAAAACCGATGACGGCCACAATATACAGATTATCAAAAATCCATTCAAATAGGCCCATATGCACTCACCGCCTATCTTCCGTTTTTGGAATCACCCTGATCGTTGGAATTCGAACCTTCACCAGGTTTTCCCAATGTGTTACGCATTTGAGTATCCGCTTCAATATTCTTCAGGTTCATGTAATCCATGACACCAATCTTACCACTACGCAGAGCTTCAGACATTGCCAAAGGTACTTGGGATTCGGATTCCACAACGCGTGCTCTCATTTCCACTACGCGTGCTTTCATCTCTTGCTCTTGGGCTACGGCCATTGCGCGACGCTCTTCCGCTTTCGCTTGTGCGATACGTTTGTCAGCTTCTGCTTGCTCTGTTTGCAAGAAGGCACCAATGTTTTTACCTACATCAACGTCCGCAATATCAATGGACAGGATTTCAAAAGCAGTACCTGCATCCAGACCTTTGGACAATACGGTACGGGAGATCAGGTCCGGGTTTTCCAGGACGTCTTTGTGAGAATTGGAGGAACCGTTTGTACTTACGATACCTTCACCAACACGGGCGATGATCGTTTCTTCACCAGCACCACCGACGAGACGGTCAATATTGGCACGAACCGTAACCCGCGCTCTAACTTTAACTTCAATACCATCTTTGGCTACCGCAGAGACAATCGGTGTTTCGATAACACGTGGGTTAACGCTCATTTGTACGGCTTGTAATACGTCACGACCTGCGAGGTCAATGGCAGCAGCACGTTCAAATTCGAGTGGAATGTTGGCACGTTGTGCAGCAATCAGAGCGTTTACAACACGGTCAACGTTACCACCGGCCAAGAAGTGACTTTCCAATTGGTTCATTGAGAGTTTAAGACCGGCTTTGGTTGCTTTAATCATTGGATTAACGATACGGCTAGGCGTTACACGTCTCAGTCTCATCGCTACCAGTGTAATAATACTTACACGTACGCCGGATGCAATCGCTGAAACCCAGAGCATAACCGGGAAAAAGCTGAAGAATACGCTCAATACGATAATACCTACTACCGCAATGAGCAAAATCGTAATCATAGATGTGTCCATTGTTTAATTTCCTCCATTTGCAATTTGAATTTGATAAAAATGTTTGAGAAGACACTCATGAGTCCGCTGCTAAATGAAAGAATGCACCACCTCGCTGGCAGCTTCAGCACGTGGTTATGTACATTGCCGAAGCGTTAATGCGCTTCGACAACAGAGCGAGTTACACCGGCAAAGCTTGCTGAACCACAATCCGGGTACCTTCCGCTTTAATCACAATAATCGGAGTATCGATGGGAATAAAATCTCCGTCCGTCACAACGTCAATTCGTTCCCCTTCAAACATCGCTGTTCCAGAAGGACGAAGTGGTGTCAGACTGATTCCTTGCAGACCAACCAGCTCTTTGCGTTCTGTGGCTGATGAATAACCCCGATCCGCAGACATGCTGTCACTCAATATGAACCGATTCCATATCCCTCGATCCTTAAAGATAATTGAGATGATCGCAATGACTACCAATGCTGCTCCAAAAGCGATACCCAGAGATACAAATGCATCACTCGTATCATAAGCGGCCCTTACAACACCGGCCACAAGCGCAATTGATCCCAAAATTCCCAGAATACCAAAGCTCGGAATAAACATCTCCAGAATCATCATGATGAGTCCGACGGTAAATAGCACCCATGTCTCTGCTCCGGCAAATCCCGCAATGTAATTACCCGAGAAATACAACACGAAACACACGATACCTACAATACCAGGAACTCCAAAACCAGGAACAATCAATTCAATGATCACACCCGCGATTCCGAGGAACAATAACACAGTCATGACAACCGGATTGGTAAGAAAAGAGGAGATATTCTCCGCTGTTGTTCGTTCTACCTTAAATACGTCATCCTGACTGTAACCTGCCCAAGCTGCCGCTTCTTCCGGTGTGTTGCTGATGTGGTCGGCATAACCAACTTTCAGCGCTTCTTCAGCCGAGAGAGCAATAATTTCACCTTTTTGCTTGGTTTTATTAATCTCTGGCATTTCAACAACGATGTTAACATCCGTCATTCCAGCTGCAATCTTGCCATCACGACCACTGATTTCTGCCGCTCCCTGCATTTTGCTTTTCCAGAATGCAACAAGCTTTGGATCATCAACATGTTTACCCGTACTGTCCACCATTGCTGCCGCACCAATCATACTGCCTGGTGACATTACGATCTTATCTGCATTCAGAGCCAGAAAACTCCCGGCTGAAGCAGCATCTCCACGAACAAATGCAACAGTCTCAATCGGACTGTTCTTGATCAGGGTACCCAATGCTTCTGCAGTGTCGACACGGCCTCCCGGCGTATTGATATCAAGAACGATCAGGCCAGCATTCATCTCTTCTGCTTGTTTGAACCCGCGTTCCATAAACTTGCCAAGTCCCTGCTCGATTGGTTTATCAACCGGAATAATATATACGGCGCCACTCTTCTCAGCTGCATGCGCTGACGGTGATCCAATCCAGACAGGAAGCAACAGCGTCAGCAGCATTAAGAGCATCAATGGCCCCGTAAGCTTCTTCCGGCGCTTTCCCTTCACAATAGTCCCCCCTTTTCCATTAATGTTATACTGTCCAGCTTATGGTATTTATTACGTGCAATGCAACATTTCGTTTCAAAATCTTAAAATTATATTTGAAAACTCGATCAATTGCAAGAATAAAAATCCATAATAATATATATTAACCATTAAAAAGAAATTTCATCATCCCAAGGACATCATGCCTTCTGGTAAATGGAAAAAACACCTCCTGACAAGTCAGAAGGTGTTTATTGATTTGCTTTATTGCAGAAATTGTTGAACTGCTTGATTTACCAGTTTGCCGTCCGCTTTGCCTTTAACTTTCGGCATAAGGGCCGCCATGACTTTCCCCATCTCGGCTTTCGAAGAAGCACCGGTTTCCTGGATGGTCTGCTGTACAATAACTTTAATTTCTTCTTCGGTAAGCTGTGTGGGAAGGTACTGGATGAGTACTTCAATTTCCGCTTTTGCATTTGCCGCGAGATCTTCACGGCCCGCTTTGTCAAATTCTTGGAGGGCATCTTTGCGCTGTTTGATTTCACGACTCAGGATATCAAGCACTTCGTTGTCATCCAAATCTCTTTTCAAATCTATTTCAAGATTCTTGATCGTCGAACGAATCAACCGAATGTTGGAGAGTCTGAACTTGTCCTTACTCTTCATCGCTTGCTTCATATCTTCGTTCAATCGTTCGCTAAGATTCATGTAATTAAAATCCTCCTAAAACTTTCTCTTACGAGCAGCCTCGGACTTTTTCTTGCGCTTTACGCTTGGCTTCTCATAATGCTTACGTTTCTTCACCTCAGCCAATACGCCATCTTTAGCGATGGAGCGTTTAAAACGACGAAGTGCAGCATCAATAGTCTCGTTTTTGCGAACTTTAGTTTCAGACACCAGTTTTCCCTCCCTCCGACCAGACCGTCCAAGAGCAATAACACGGTTCATCATCTTACATTATAGGCGAAAGATAATAAAGGTGTCAACCTCAATGTAATGATCACTTATTTGAATCCATTTTATAACTCAAAGGTATTATGAAATGGATTCATTATATAAGCATTTGGTCACACATTCATGGATTTAATGCATATGACTAAATCCTCAATAGTAGTACCCATCAGCTCGTTTATTTGTGAGAATCGGACAGACTTGTCAACACGCCAAGTCTGGTACCACCCAACAAGTGGTAATGCAGATGATGAACGGTTTGTTCTCCATCCTTACCACAATTGTTGATTAATCGATATCCTGTTTCCTCCACGCCAAGACGCTTCGCCGCTTCTTGAGCAGCCAGATGAATCTCGCCGATCAATGGCAGATCTTCTGCAGTAACTTCATTCATGGAAGCAATATGTTTCTTCGGAATGACAAGAACATGTGTCGGTGCAGCGGGCTGGATGTCATGAAAAACGATAACATGGTCATTCTCCAGTACTTTATTGGAGGGAATGCTGCCCTCTACAATTTTGCAAAATAAGCAATCCATAGTTCATACCCTCCTTTGTATTCCAGTGTATGTATTCCCCTCTATCATACTAAAAGTAAAAACCCACGTCCAATCTCTAGACACACAACCAGGTATTCTAGGTCAACTCTCCATCTATCATCGAGCCGAACACTATACAACATTGGATGTATACCAAGCCATTTTATCGAAATATGGTTTTATCACGCACTTTTCTCAATTAAACAAATATGTATGGTTAATGACACACAAAAGGAGATTGGTTAATTTGACCGTTTATCAACATGTACAGGAACTTATAGGTAATACACCTTTGCTTGAATTAACTCGTTATCCATTACCGGAAGGAATCCGCCTGTTCGCCAAACTGGAATTCATGAATCCCGGAGGAAGTGTGAAAGACCGGATCGGCAAGTTTTTATTGGAGAAGGCCTTGGCAAGAGGAGATGTTAAGCCAGGTGGAACAGTGATTGAAGCTACCGCAGGCAACACAGGAATTGGTCTTGCAATGGCGGCTGTAGGCCTAAATTTAAAGGTCATTTTCACGGTACCTCAGAAGTTCAGCGTTGAGAAGCAGCAGTTGATGAAAGCCCTTGGTGCTACGGTCGTCAACACACCCACATCCGAAGGAATCACTGGTGCCATACGCAAGGCGGAATCGCTGGCGAAAGAAATACCGGGTTCGTATATTCCAGGTCAGTTCTCCAATGCGGATAACCCACTCGCACATTATGAACATCTGGGCCCTGAGATTTGGCGTGATCTGAACGGGCAGGTGGATGTATATATCGCCGGAGCCGGGTCTGGCGGAACTTTCATGGGAGTGTCTCGCTATTTGAAGGAGCAAAACCCGTTAATTAAAACATGTATCGTAGAACCCGAAGGTTCGATTCTCGCAGGAGGTCCATCGGGACCACATCGCACAGAAGGAATAGGGGTCGAAACGTTATCTTCTTTTATGGATGTGAGTTACTTTGATGCCATTCATACGATCTCAGATGAAGATGCCTTTGAGCGGGTCAAGGATCTAGCCTTGTTGGAAGGCTTACTGGTAGGAAGTTCCTCAGGTGCAGCTATGCAAGCCTCATTAAACGAAGCTGTTCACGCACCTCCCGGAAGTAACATCGTCGTTATTTTCCCGGATAGCAGCGAACGATATTTAAGCCAAAATATCTATAATGGAGGGCAATGAAATGAGACCAAAAACCAAGCTGATTCATGCAGGTATTGTTGGTGATCCACACACTGGAGCAGTGAGTGTACCGATCTATCAAGTAAGCACGTATGAGCAGGAATCGGTTGGCGTACACAAAGGATACGAGTATTCACGTACAGGCAACCCTACCCGTCATGCGTTGGAAGAAGTCATTAAAGAGCTGGAGGATGGCGTTCGAGGTTTTGCTTTTAGTTCGGGCATGGCTGCAATTCACGCTGTACTGTCTCTGTTGAAAACTGGAGATCACGTCATTCTGACGGATGACGTATACGGCGGGACTTACCGCATTTTCACCAAGGTGCTAAATCGTCTAGGGATCGAGTCTACCTTTGTAGATACCACCTCACTACAAGCAATGGAGCAGGCTTTGCAATCCAATACAAAGGCCATTTATGTAGAAACACCTACCAATCCGTTACTCAAGGTCACCGATATTGCTGCTGTAGCGAAGTGGTCGAAACAACATGAATTGCTGTTCATCGTGGATAACACGTTTAGTACGCCTTATTGGCAGACCCCGCTGGCTCTGGGGGCAGATATTGTGCTGCATTCTGCAACAAAATATATCGGTGGTCATAGTGATGTCGTGGCAGGACTTGCGGTTGTTAACAGCGAGCAACTTGGAGAAGATCTTCATTTTATCCAAAATGCAATCGGCGCAGTCCTGGGACCCATGGATTCCTGGTTGTTAATGCGAGGTCTTAAAACATTGGGATTGCGGATGGAAGCGCAGGAACGCAATACAGAGCAGCTTGTGACATTTTTGAATCAGCATCCAACAGTGAGCAAAGTTTATTATCCCGGGTTGCCCGACCATCCGCAGCACAAGCTCGCTTCCACGCAAGCGAGAGGATATGGCGGCATGGTTTCCTTTGATGTAGGCAGTGCTGAAAAAGTAGATGACGTGTTAAGCAAAGTTCGTTATTTCACATTGGCTGAAAGTCTGGGCGCGGTGGAAAGTTTAATCTCTGTACCTGCCCGAATGACACATGCTTCCATTCCGTATGAACGGCGGCAAGAATTGGGGATCACGGATGGTTTGATTCGTATCTCCGTTGGGATCGAGGATGTTGAGGATTTACTTGAGGATTTGAAATCTGCATTAGGTTAAGGGCATTTTGAAGTCCGTGCTGGCTGATACTCGTGAATGGGTAGTCGAAGATTTTCTAAGGAACACAGGAAGTCTTATTTGATGTTCAGGCCCTCATTGGAAATTATAAGGAACAACAGGCACGTTATTTCCCAAAATAACCTCAAAAAATGCTGAAAACGGCTCTTTATACGGTTATAACGTGTCTCAGATTCCTTAAAATTTTGGCGGGCGCTTCAAAACCTTGAATAAGATGCCTCAGATTCGTCAGCGCTCGCACACCATGCTCCGCTCCTTTAACCGTGGGCAAGAGAACAGCAGCGATTCCACCCTAAGCGAAGATTTTTATCGGGATAAAGAATTAAAGCTTTATGTCTTGATCGTTTGCTCGCACTTAGGAACGTTCTCACATATTCAGGATGTGGTATGGATGTGGTATGCCTCTGCTGCGACACGTTTAGACCTGCTTCTGCTTTCAGCAAGGTTTGAATACAAGCTATATACTATCTGTTCATCCTCAACCTTACACTAATTAGGCTCAAAAAAAGGTCATGCCTTACAGAAGTTCGCTTCTGCACAGGCATGACCTTTTTGGATGTTCGTATGTTGCCAGTTGTATTGCAATGACTGTTGCGATACATCAGGCTGAGACTCTGTATGTGATAAGACCTCTCTGTTTCATGCTGTACGGTACCATGAATGAAACATCCATCCTCAGCTAGTTATTTTTCGAGGATTTTCATAGGATGCCCATAGGGTACATAAGAATGTGTCACTTGCAGTTATGACTGTTTTTTCTAATTTCAATAGTACGGTAAAAGAGTTAACGCTGTAAGCGCAAATAACGGGAGCACCAGTCGGTTAAAACGTCTGCGGCCATAACCATAATACGGATAAGGAGTAGGGTACCCGTATCCTGGGTAAAATCCGCGAGTATGACCTATCGGATAGTTTGCTCCCGGCATTGCATTTGGAGCCCAGTTCGCATGATTCACCATGGCTTCCGGTCCAACGGGAACAGCCAGGTAGATCATTTCGTCATCCACATTTTCCATAATGCCATCGTAGTGCATACCGTCATTCATCTGTACACATACATAACGGTGCATGTGTTCCTTGCATATTTTCTTCGCTTCCACTTTTTCCACTTGCCAACGCCTCCCTGATTCTGCTCTTGATCACCTTTTCATGGTATTCAGAACTGGGCGAATTGACACTACTGACGAGAAAACACAAAAAAAGAAGCACCCCGTGAGCGGCTTCCTTGGAAGTCTGCTGCGCGGACATCTATTCAGGAAACGTCCTGATCAGATGTCCGCCGGGGTACTTAAATAAAGTTTGTCGGCTTAACTGTAGTATAACAGCGGGATGAACCTGTATCTGTGATGTAACTCACTCCGCTAAGTTATAAAAGCAAGAAAAGAAATATTTTTACAAAAATGATATTCCGTAATAGTGCGTGTTTAAAAAGGGCGGTTTTCAGTACCAAAAAGACGGGATAAAGCTAGAAATGGAGTAGCGGAGCATAGATAGAGCTACGTGAGCAACTGCAATGTTTCCGAAGGAAAAAACCTCCGTAAGCCCCTACTTATTTCAGCTGAATTCCATATTCGATGTTGATGATGCCGCCAGGCACCATTCGTAATCAAAAGCGGACTTTTTGAACAACCTCTAATATTCATTTTGCTTGGACTATTAGAGGCGCTTCTATGATCTATATTGCTTACACATTGCCCTCTACAGGGTCTCCAAGACCACACGTGAGCCGTTTCCGGCCTCACCTGCCGGAATCACCACAAGTTTGCGCGGCAAGCGTGCACGCAGTTCAGGCACGTGACTGATTACACCAACAGCCAATCGGTCGTCATGCAATTTTTCCAGAGACGTAATGACGGTATCCAACAGTTCAGGGTCAAGAGTACCAAACCCTTCATCCAGGAAGAAGAATTGAAGTGGGTACTGACCTCGCAGCTGAATCTGGGCCGACAGTGCCAAGGCCAGTGACAACGAAGTCAAAAATGTCTCGCCACCTGACAACGTTGATACCGGTCGTTTGACTCCCCCGTTGGCATCATCACAGATTACAAAACCACCACCGGAATCCACCTCCAGTGAATAACGCTGTTTGGTCAGAAAGCGCAGACGCTGAGATGCCGCATGGCTAACCTGCATCAGTTGTTCTTCGGCAATATACTCAACAAAAGCATTACCTCTGAACGCGGATTGCAGTTTGCTGAGCAGTTCGCCTTGACGGCTTACCTCCACCCGCTTGTTCTCAAGTTCGGTCCAGCGAACATGTCGCTGCTCCACATCCTCCAGATCACGTTCTGCACGTGCTTTAGCACGAAGGGCAGCCTCGTCCTCAATTCGGACCTGCTGCAAACGTTCGGTGCAGGCTAACCACTGTTCCTCCGATACGACAGCTCCAGCCAGCTTTTGTTCCAATTCACGCAACTGGGATGCCAGTTCACGCTCACGTTCACGGTGCTGCTGGATCTCCCCTGCCAGTCGCTCTGCTTCCTGGGAAGGAATCGCCGCGGATACAACAGCATCATCCGAGTCAAACGGGGATTGTTCCAGCAATTGCTTCCACCGTTCCTGTGCCTGCTGCAGATGTTCTGTGGCCGAGGCGGCTGCCTGCTGAGCCATAACGTCTTTCTTGGCTGATTCCTGCTTCAGCGTGTCCGCTTCTTTGAAGCGTTGTGCCAAGTCTGTAGCTGCTTTCCGCAGTCCATCCAGACGAGCCTGAGCCGCAGCAATCAGATCCTCTACCCGCTGCTCCCCTACCCACTGGCGTAAACGTTCTTCCTTCTCGGCCAGCTGTTTGCTATTGCCCTGCCACTCCGTTTGCCACTGAATCAGTTGTTTATCCAATTCAACCAGCTTCTGCTGGAGAGATTGGATGATCTGGTCTTTTTCCTCAAGGAACGTCACGCTTTTGTTCAGACGTTCCTTGATGTCTTCGGCGCGCGCATCGCGCTCCTGCATCGCCTGATAGAGGGCCTTGGCCTCCTCCTGTGCGATGCCCGGCAGTTCCGCGGCCCAGCGGCTCTGCAAGGCAGCCGCTGTGGCCTCGCTTTCGGCCAGCTTGCGCTCCGCCTGGGCGAGCCCGGCACGGCCGGCCTCTTGCGCAGCTGCCGCTTCCATGCGGCGCTGCTGCGCGCCTACAGCCGCCTGCTGCAACGCGGCGGCTTCGGCCTGGAGCGGCGCTGCTGCGGCAGCCAGCGCCTGCGCGGCTTCGCGCAGCGCAGCGGCACGCGATGCCCAGCCTGCCGGGGAGCGCCCGTGTTCGGGCGCCCCGGCGGGCTCGGGCTCCGCTGCCGCAGGCGCGGCCTCGGCTGCGGCCGGAGCTTCGCCGGCCGCAGCGCCAAGCTGCGTCAGCAGGCTGCGACGTTCGTGCAGCTGCTGGCGCAGCCCAAAGCGCAGCTCCTGCAGCTCAGCGTGCAGGCTGCGCAGCAGTTCCAGGTCCGCATCGCCTGCGTGCGGACCTTCTCCCGGCGGCGCAGCCGGGAGCGGGTGATGCGGCGAGCCGCACACCGGGCATGGCTCGCCGTCACGCAGCTCGGCGCGCAAGGCGGAGGACAGCCGGTGCAACTCCTGCTCGCGCATTGTGCCACGCAGCTGTTCCTCCGCAAGGACCAGCATGCTTTGTTCGCGGCTAATATCCTGCTCACAGGCAAGCAAGGCCTCAAGACCTGCTGACGCCTGTTCCACCAGATGCTGACGCTGATCACTCAGGCGTTTTTCTTCCTCAGCCGCCGCCTTCAGCTTGTTGGCTCCCTGTTCTGCCGACTGCTTATAGGCTTGCATGTCAGCCTTATTTTGCTGCAACTGCTCCGCGGCAGTATCCACACGATGTTTCAGTTCAAGCGCAGCTTGAAGTTGCCTGCGTTCCTCTGACTTCACTTCATTTGGCTTGAGGCTCTCCTGTAGTTCCTCACGCCGTTTGCGTCCGCGCTGTTGCAGCTCCTTTTCTTTCTCAAGCTGCTGTCCCAGCGCAGTCTGTTCGCCCTGCCCCTGTTCCAGCAGCTGCGTGAGGCGCGAGCAATCGGCCTGAAGCCCGTCCCGTTCTCGTTGCAGCTCTTTTGCTTGTTCGAGTTGCTCCAGGCGCAGCAAAAGTTTCGGTTCTTCCTCCGTCATTTGCTTGCGTGCCGTCTCGGCCTTATCCGCTTCCTGAACAGCCAGACGCTCATGTTCCAGTGCTTGCTGATGAGCTGTCTCGGCGGTATCCTGCCGCTGCTTCTGTGTAGCTGCGGCATCTCGAACCGTCTGCAACGCAGGCAGTATTGTATCTGCCGCAACGGATTGTTTCAGCCGTTGTTCGCCTGCCTCTATCTGTGGTTCCAGTGCTTTCAGCTTCTGCTGTTCATCCGTCCTGGCCTGCCGTTCGTTACTTAACTCACGAATTTTGCCCAGTTGTTCAGCTTCCTTCGCAGCTTCATCCAGCGCTTTGCGGGACAATTCAGACTGCTGAACAGCGGTTTGAAGAAGACGTTTCGTTTCTTCCAGCGTCTCCTTGCTGGCATTGCCCAGTCCCTGTTGCTCCGCAGCAAGAGATTGGTGAACCATATCATTATCCTTGACCCGCCGGCTTAATTTGATAGCCAACTGGTCCCCATACTTCTCCAGATGGAATAATCGTTGCAACATCTGGCGACGTTCACTGCCTTTGAGTGACAAAAACTCGGCAAACTTTCCTTGCGGAAGCACCACTGCCCGTGTAAAATCATCCATCTTCAAACCGATCACATCTTCAACACAACGATTCACATCTGCCAATTTGTCGGCAAGTACCTGTTCTTCGCCATTAACAGTCTCTATGAATTTGCTGATCGTGTTACTCACCGACACTTCATTATTTCGTTTGAAACGTCGTTCTACCCTGAACCTTCGAGTGCCTTCCGCCGACATCAGTTCAAATGTAAAAGCAACCGACAACGAATCCTCTGCATGATTCATAATGCCTTGCGTCCCGTTCACAGCGCGTTCCACTTTTCCGTACATGGCGAGTGTGATGGCATCGAGCAAGGAAGATTTACCACTACCCGTTGGACCGAAAATACCGAATAGCCCCGTCTCTGTCAGCACGGTAAAATCAATCTCCTGCATCTCCCGATAACTTTGCAGTCCGGCAACTTTTAATAGAATCGGCTTCATCTTTCCTCAACCTCCTCACGCACACCCGGCTCATCTTCATCGACAAGTTCCAGGAAAAGCTGTACCAGACTGTCTTCCGGTTGTGCGCCACCGGTCTGACGCTGATAGAATTTACGGAACAGTTCATGTACAGGTAACTCGGATCGTTGCTCCAAAAGTCCTGCTGCAGCCATCTCGGGATACACCGGGCGAATATGGATGATACCTTCATGTGATTTTCGCAGCTGCTGAATCTCCTTCAGAGACATCGCCTCGTCCAGCCACACTTCCATGTCGATAAAAGCCTGCGGATCACGTCCCTCATCCAGCCAGCGATATACTTCTGCCAGACCACCACGCGCCTGCCAACGCACAAGCGGACGCCCGGATGTTAACAAAACTTCCTCTACCTGTGCTGCTCCACCCGGTGCCAGATCAACCATCGTGACAGACTTGCTCTGCCCCGCTTCCGAGAAGCTGTAGGCGAGAGGAGAACCGCTATATCGAATCACACCATCCCCTTTGACAGCCTGTGCACGATGAAGATGCCCAAGCGCCGTGTATTGCGCACCAGTCGCTAGAGATGAAGGGTCCACCGTGTAAGCCCCACCGATCTGAATCGGACGTTCCGAATCACTCTCAAGTCCGCCGAGCACATAGATATGGCTCATGGCCAAGTTCACGGTATCCGGGCGAAAAGAAGCTGCCAGACGCTGCATTAACATCCCCACCCGTTGACTGTATGCCTGACGAAGTACATTTTCGTCCCCATCCGTTGTCAGCAATTCATTCAATCTGGCTTCAGAAGGATAAGGTAATGCCGCAATCTGTCCAGTCTCTCCGGTTCGCTTTGCATGGATGGTCACCGCTTCTGAAGTAGGCATCCCTACGAGTGTGATGCCCTGTCTGTTCACAAGTGGCGTTACAGAAGCTACACGCTCTGGCTGATCATGATTCCCTGCAATCACCACAAGAGGCCTTCCATGTGCTGTCAGACGCGCTGCCGCCTCGTAAAAAAGCTGCTCCGCCGCTGCGGGAGGATTCACCGAATCATACACATCCCCGGCCATCAATATGGCATCCGCCTGCTGCTCATCCGCCAGTCTGACGAGTTCATCAACGAAATCTTCCTGTTCACGCAGTCGGCTTCGTCCCTCCAGCGTTTTTCCCAAATGCCAGTCCCCTGTATGCAAAATACGCATCTTCCGTTCCACCCCTCTCCCATATGAAATCCATGGTTTTAAATTCCGATCCAGCTCTTTTATAATTCCACTGCATGTCCACCATCAAAAAAGTACAGCCATTTCCGGGCAACTTTCCGACCTAATATATCTTCGATAGCCCGTCCATATAGATCCAGCTGGAAGCTATAATTTTTGGTGAGTTCATCCAAACCACCACGATGCTCCAACACACGATCCGTCTTGTAATCGAGCAAGACAAGCTCACCGTCCACCTCATACAGACAATCGATAATCCCCTGTACAAGCACGGTTTCATCTTCAATTGATGCTTGCAGTTTGCTATCTTCATTTATCTTAATCATATCTGAGTTCGCTGCCCGTTCATGTAACCACTCCGCAGGGGACTGATGTGCTGGAAGTCCATACACAAACGGAATCTCCCGTTTCACCCAAGCTGCACGCAACAGCTCTTTCCCTGGTTCTGTATCGAAAAATCCGACCAGCTCTTCCGGTTCGATAACCTCCGCATGATGGGACAGCAAAATCTGGAGCTCCACCAATCGCTGAATGGTCTGCTCAATAAGTTGTGAATCAATGGCTGTTCCATCTATAGGAAGATGCTGCATCAACGTATGATACACGTTCCCCCGTTCTGCTCCTGTCAGTTGTTTCTCTCTCATAAACTTGGGACGACGCAGATGCAATTTGAAAGACGTACCCGCAGATCCCGCATCCGGAACGTTCACCGTACCGTTTGAATCTAACCTTGATCCAGTCTCATGCTCGTTCAATTCACTGGATATGCCACGTAGTACATGGCTTGCTTCATCTTTGGTGTGATTGATTCCTGGCATGTTGTAATCCAATAATGCCTCGGACTGCTCTCCCAGTTCCTCCATGACCTCTACGGACTGGATATCCTGCATCGCAAGTAACGTTTTCAACTCCGTGACAGATGTACTGGCTGCCACTTGAGTTGCAGCTTCATAGGGATATGTCCACGAAAGCCGTTGATCAACTTCGCGAATCAGGCGTGTCTCTTCTTCTTGAAGGGCTACTGTATCTGTACCTGCATCTTCAATGTTTTGGTTAGCCGTATCTTGTACACTCTTCATCAGCTCTTCTACGGTTGAGGATGGTACCAACTTCACAGGCTGAACCGCTTGTAGTGCAGCAAGTCGTTCTTTCCGCACCTCAGTCATCCCGTCTTCTTCTCCGAGTGTCTGATCCACCACATGATCACGGGATACCTGATCGGCGGAAATAATAGAAATCTCCCATCGTGATTGATCATCTGCAAGACAGGTTGAGAACGAATCATTGCTTCCAGCAAGTTCACGCAGCACAGCCGCATCTGGATGTCTCATCAGGGATGGTCCAATCCAGTCCAGGTAGCTCCGTCCTGCAGCAAGCAGATAGTCTGGCAATGCCAATTCAGGGCTGTCCTTGACCTGAGACCACGCCAGCGCTTTTTTCGCGGCATCTTTTACGGTACCCAGCAGAATCATTTTCTCTTTGGGGCGGGTCAATGCAACGTACAACACACGCATCTCTTCAGCAAGCAGTTCAAATTGCGCACGACGACGAATCGCCAGATTGGCTAATGTAGGATAGGCAACCCGGTTCTCACGATCCACAAACCTCGGACCAAATCCCAGTTCCTTATGCATTAGAAACGGTGCGTTCAGATCCTGTTGATTAAACATCTTGGATATGCCACCAACAAAGACAATCGGAAACTCCAAACCCTTACTCCGGTGAATCGTCATGATACGTACGGCGTTGTCCTGCTCACCAGAACTACCTGCTACAGTCCCGAGGTCTCCCCCGTTTTCCCGCAATCTTGAGACATAGGTCAGGAAACGGAACAAACCGCGATTTGCAGTTGATTCCTCATATTGTCGTGCGCGATCATACAATGCCTTAAGATTACTTTGACGTTGCAGTCCTCCAGGAAGACCTCCAACCCAGTCCAAATACCCGGTTTCCCGATACATACGCCAGATCAGTTCACTTAGACTGCCTTGTCTTGCCTCAAGTCTCCACTGCTGCAATTGACGCATAAAGCGAATTAACTTTTGCTGTAACTCCGAGCCTGAGATCTCCGTTATGCCCAAATCCTCACTTGCATGTCCCGCAACACCAGCATCTTGCAATCCATCTGTATGCAATGTAGGCACATCGGATTCATAGACATCATCCAGGATCTCTGCCTCGACTGAAGCTGCTGTCTCCCGCTGTCCCAGTTCCATCTCTGACCAGGCTTCCGGCCACTGTAACTGGACGATATTGGTATCAGGATGATTATCCTGCCGGGATTGTTGTACGGCATGAGTGGAGGAATCGCCCCATTCTCCAACAGCCGATATAACTGCATCGTAGAATGACTGTCTTTTGTCACCGAGCCGAATCTGTGCCAGTTCTTCTTCATCCAGTCCGACAATCGGGGAACGAAGCACGGAAGCGAGCGGAATATCCTGCCTTGGATTATCAACAAGCTGAAGCAGAGACATCATGATTTCCACTTCTGTAGCCTGAAAATAACCCTTGCTCTGTTCTCCTCCAGCAGGAATTCCCTGCTGTCTGAATTCCTCAATCATGAGCGGAGCCCACATCAAGGTCGAACGCAGCAAGATGACCATATCACCGTAACGTGCCGGACGCATGGTTTGCAGGGCTTTATCATAGACATGGAGAGCAGGTTTCTCCGTATCCCCAACCATCTCACGAATACGCCTTGCGATCGCCCGTGCTTCCAACTGGGCTGTTTCAAGTTCGGCACTCTCCAGTTCTGCGGAGACCGATACATCCCCATTCTCATCCGTACTCTCTGTCAGATCAGGACCACCACCCTGACGATCAATCAACATGAGTTCAGGTGTATACGCCTCATCACCAAGCGTTTCTGACGGGAACGTAGCCCCATATGCTAGTTGAGCTCGTTCATCGTAAGCAATCTCTGCCACACCTTCGTTCATGAGTTGCCGGAATATCATATTGACCGAATGCACGACTTCTGCTCGACTGCGGAAATTCCGCGCAAGATCAATACGTTGACCTGTACGATGCAGACGATCTTCCAAATTTCCGTCCTCACGTGTGCTCGCTCCATATTGACGATACTTGTTCATAAACAGACCTGGCTCAGCCAACCGGAAACGGTAGATACTCTGTTTGACATCACCGACCATGAATCGGTTACCCGGGTTTTCTCTGGAGATCAGCTTGACGATATCTTCTTGAACCGTATTGGTGTCCTGATATTCATCAAGCAACACTTCATCAAATCGCGAACGGTACTCCATAGCCGCATCGGAAGGCATCGACAATTCAGGCGTTGAATCCTCATGTCGTAAAATGTGAAGACAGTAATGCTCCAGATCACTGAAGTCAACTTGCCCACGTTCCTGTTTGGCCTGTCGATAACGTTCTCCAAATGTACTAATCAACCTTGACAACTCCTGCATGAGTGGTGCCGCCTGCTCCAGCTCCTGCCAGAACGAAAACGCAGTTCTTCCGAACAGTGAGCCTTTCAGGTCGGTAACTGCCTTTTTCGCAGCCTCCCGAAGTTCCTTCACCTGATCCTGTAAAGCCGGGTCCGTCTGATCTTTTTTGCAGGGTTTCAGTTTGCCAAATGCAGCGGGTTGAAACACTTCAGGCAACCTCTCCCATGGCATAACCTGGACCGCAGACAATAGCTCTTCTACCATCACCAGGTCTTCTTTTAACGTATCTGCATAAGGTGCCGGACCTTCAGGCTGCATGGAAATATGGATGCCTTGACGAAGCAGTCCTGCTGCACCACTTAAAGCAAGAGCCGCATCACGCAAAATACTCTGAACCCATGCTGAATGTCCAAGCGCCTCTACACTTTCCACCTGAAAAGCGGATGCCATCTCAAAGAGCCAATGATCCGGCCAGGAATGACTGCGGGAGAAATCATATAATCGTTGCACCAGTCGATGCATGGCATCATCGTTTCGTTCTCCACTGAACCAGTCCACCAATTCGCGGAATGTACTCCCTTCATCTTCTTCGCCGTACTTTTCCTCAAAGAGTTCTTCGAGCAGTTCCTGTCGCATGATTTCCGCTTCGTTTTCATTCAGGATACGGAAAGCCGGGTTCAACGGAATTTGCTGATAGTACCGCCGAATGACTTCCATACAGAATGAATGCAATGTTGTGATAGATGCTCGCCCAAGCAACGACAGCTGCTTACGCAGATGCTCTTCTCCAGGCTGTTCTTCAAGCGCACGTTCCAACGCTTCCCGAATCCGTTGTTTCATCTCGGCGGCGGCGGCTTTGGTAAACGTAGCTACAAGCAAACGATCCACACTGTATCCTTGGGAGGGATCTGCGATCTTGCGAATAATTCGTTCAACCAGTACGGCTGTCTTGCCTGATCCCGCCGCTGCGGCAACAAGGATGTCTTCTCCGCTTTCCGAGATGGCACTCCACTGATCATCACTCCAGAAGCTACCCTCCGGTTTTGGCATATTCGTCATGATGTTTCCCCTCCCTTGGTGTGAGATAACATATCCCAGATTTGCTGTTTGCCCGGTTTGGACAACAGGTTGTATTCATTTCCTTCTATATTCTCATCAAACTGACAAACAGGCTTATACGGACAGAACGTGCACGCCACTTCCTGCTGAATACGATAAGGCTCAATGGCCACATCTCCATCCGTAATCCGGGTACCAATCTCACGGATATTACTGCGGACTGAAGCAAGCAGCGTATCCCATTGCTCTGGCGTAGCTACAGCGGCGCTGCTATAAAAGCTTCCGTCCGCCTTAAGAGCAACTGGAATAATAGCTGAATACCCCTTATCCAGGGTGTTGTCCATTTGAGCAATTGCGTCCCGGTCCGCCAGCAGCAAACCTTTCATTTTGAACCGTTTCAGCAGTTCTTGTCCTGCCTGCTCTGATGTCATGCCGTTTGCGGATTGCAACAGCGGGTTATGCACATGAAAATACAACGTTCCTCCCGGCATCGCCGTTTCCCCAAGCCATTCTTCGGCAGCACTAAGCAGCACCTCCAGATAGGTGAGCATTTGCAATGACAGACCGTAGTACACTTCATGTAACTTGAGGTCCGTCTGGCTTGATTTATAGTCAATGACACGCAGGAGCAGACCATTCTCTCCTTCTGCCACATCCACACGGTCAATACGACCCACGATCTCCATCACACAGCCGTTCTCCAGTTCAAAACGGAGTGGGGGCAGCGGTTTATCCGGTCCAAAATCAAGCTCCAGCCCAATCGGTTCAAAACTTCCACGTCTGGACTGTTCCCCGAGAATAACGGATGCCCGGCTAACAATGTCCTTCAATTTGCGGAAAATATAACCATATCGCTTGGTGCTGAGCAAAATCTCCCCTTGCAGCTGTGGTGCAATCTGCTCCACGGTTTGCTCGGCTTCCTGGCGGCATTGGTCTGGAGTCAAGCTGCCCCAACTACGATTTTCTTCACGCAACCGCATAGCCAGCTGGCTTAGTGCAGCATGAAAAAGTTGTCCGATATCAGGAGCCTGCAAGCGGTACAATTGCCGTTCTTTGAGGCGCAGCCCGTGTGAAGCAAAATGGGAGAACGGACAAGCAACGAACCGTTCCATTCGCGAGACACTCGTCCTTACCTCTGTGCCATACAGTCTGCGACTGGTGGCTGTCCGTAGTGGCAATGCCCGATTACGATAAAAAATCGATCCCATCAACCGCTCCAGGTGAGGTCTGCTTGTCTCCCGAGATACATGCCAATTGTAGACCGCCCACCACATTTCAGGGATGTCTTCTCCACGGCGCCATTTGCGCAATTGTCCAATGAGCGTAGACAGACTCTGACCTGGATGGGTGACATAGGACCAATGCGCTTCTTCCGAGTTCGCAACCGGTGGTTGAGCGAGCAACGGCTGTTCTTGTAAACCAAACATTTTCCGTACATGGCGGACAATCTCGGAAGGAAGAAGTGTTTTCCCCTCATCATCAGCAACCGGGTAACTCAGCCACAACTGGCTGCTTGCCGCTGTAAGTGCCGTATAGATTAGAAAACGTTCATCCAGCATCTGCCTTGTTGCACCTGGTCCAAGCGCCACACCTCTTTCCGTCAGCAACGATCTTTCCAGCTCTGTTAATACACCATCATCCTGAGGTACGGCGGGTAATTCACCATCAACGGCACCAAGGATAAATACATATTTGATGTCCTGAAGACGTGTACGATCCATCGAACCAACCAATACCTGATCCAGTGCTGGTGGTACCAGACCCAGTTTCAGTTCGGTCAATCCGGTCTCAATCATCCCGGCAAACAGCGTGATATCCAGCCGTTCATTCCCCATCATATCGACCATCTGATCCAATAAATCCAGCACAGCTCCCCACATCTGCCGATGTTCTCTCGACCGTTCGGGGTCACCTTGTGCCTTAGCTTCAGCAGACATATTCTCCAGCTTCCATGCGATCTCAGCATCTTCCAGCAGTCTGTATAGTGCCTCACACTGGGCTTTGGCTGTCTTTGCCTTTTTCATTCGCTTCTCAAAAACACCCAAGGAATCTGTAATGACCGTTCGGCAGCTCTCCATTAAAGAAAGCATCTGGTCCCGTCCTCGACTACGGCCATCCTGACCGTTGTCTTCCAGCGACAGGCTTGGTACATACTTCCATGGTTTGCCGTCAGTCCAGCGATACCCGTGAATACCACAAGCCAGCACATAATTCTCAAGCTGGTCCATATCTTCACGAGTGATGGAACCATCACGTGGAAGCAGCAGATCCGTTTTGACACAGCGAAATACATCCTCGTAACGCCAGTGACGCCGAACAATATCCAGTGCAGAACGGATAAACTCAGATAATGGATGATGAAGTTCATTTCTTCTGCGGTCCAGAAAGACGGGTACGTCATAATCCCTGAATAGAGGTTCAGCTATATCAGCGTAGGTATCCAACTGACGAACAAGTACCGCCATGTCCCTATAACGCGCACCTTCGTTTTGCGCTAGACGCCGCATCTCACGCAGTGCTCCCTCCATCTCAGCTCGTCGGTTCTCCGCTGCAACCAGTCGGATTCCGGAATCAAGGCCCTCACTTTTCCAACGAATTCGGCGGTCGAAACCAGCCTCCAGATGAGCAAGTCCCGGACGATCCTTGTATCTCGGTGGAATCTCCGAATCTAGCACGGTTATATCGCTCGGTACATCCAGTTCGTCAGCCATCCCTTTGAGACGCGCGTAGGCACTTGCCGTAGGATAAAACAGTTCCAGTTCTCCAGGCAGTGCGCCGTGATCATAAGGGCGATCGAGTGTCAGTGCAATCGTCACGGAAGAGGACTGCAACATTAGCCGACCGATCACACTCATCTCCTGTGGCGTGAATCCCTGAAAACCATCAATCCAGATCTGGGCATCCTGCAGCAATGCACTTTCCGACAAACGATCTGTCAGCTCGGTCAACGTATCTTCATCATCAATATATAAATTGGTCAGTTCCTGTTCATAGTCACGATATATCAGATTCAAGTCATGCAACTTGTCCTCCAGAATTGGCGAAGTGGACGAGATATTCCCTCCAGACAGCCCTTCTTCCAGCAATGATGGATCAACTTCATAACGTTTAAATTCACTATATAAATCATTTAATTCGCCTATAAAACCCAGCTGGCTGCCGGATGCACCAAACAGCTTCAATTCTTCCTTACGGCGCTGGATGACTTTGTAAAGCAGCATTTTTTTTCCTTCGGCTCCGATCGGAATACGAGCAGAACCACCTGCTTCTTGCATTACACGATAGGCTAAACGGCGAAAGCCGAGCACTTCTGCACGCATGGTACCTTTAATTGCTCCAGAAGACACCAATGCCTGCTCTGTTCGAAAAGAACTCTGTTCGGGAACGAGTAAAATTAAAGGTTTACCTTGCGGCTCCTTTTGAAGCAGGGATGTAATTTCCCGGGTAATCAGCGAGCTTTTACCGCTGCCTGCCCGGCCAATAACAAAACGAACGGACATGTCTAATCCTCCAAACCACACGTACAAGATTTTAATTCCCAGTATAACATATCTGACTTGGTTCGGAACATACGTTTGCCACTATTCGGTAAAACCGGAGATCATCTCCGTTAACACGGCAAAAAGCCCGCAGCTGTTCACACTGGGGACTTTTGACCGAAAGTATCATTTATTTAAAACTCACTTTACCTCACGAGAGATCAAAAAAAAAATGAAACAGACTCTTCTAATTCTTTTTACTGCGTACTTCGAAAATAGCAAATTTCAGGTAATGTCCTTCATCCACGCCCAAAATTTGCGGGTGATCCTTACCGGCTGCTTTCCAGTCGATCAAACGAAGCACTTTGCCTGCATCTTCCGCTGCATCGGCAATCGTATCTAGGAAGAGATCTGGACGCATGTGATACGAACAGCTGGCTGTTACCAAATATCCGCCCTCATTAACCAGTTTCATTCCTTGCAGGTTGATATCTTTATATCCACGGCATGCACCTTTAACTGCTGATTTCGTTTTGGCAAATGCAGGAGGATCGAGGATGACGACATCAAATGTTTTACCGCCAGCTGCCAGCGCTTTGGATGTATCCACTTTCTGTTCGCCTGCACGTGCACGTGCGGTACGTTCATCCAGTCCTTTCACTTGTTCACGCAAGTACTGGAATGCATCAGCAACTACAAATTCGACCCGGTCGGTGAAACCGTTCAGCTCCACATTTGTTCGTGCACTCTCAATGGCATGCTCCGAAATATCAAGACAAGTCACTTTTTTGGCTCCATACTTGCAAGCATTTAACGTGAAGCTGCCTGTGTGTGAGAAGCACTCCAGTACAGTGGCACCATCCCAATAAGGGAATGTAACTACCTTACCGCTTTTATTCATAGGCAAGAGCTGCTCTGTGCCGTCCTGCTCAGTCGTTTGGAGTGTAATTCCACTCTTGTAGCCCCAACCCTTCATGAGCGGTTCGATCGCTGCACGATTCTCACGTTGGTCGAAGAAGTAACCTGTCTTCTGTCCTTCTACGATGTCCACTTTAATGAGTAGTCCATTCTCTGTAACGGTGACATGTCGCGGGCAATCTCCGTACAGTGGACCTTTGGTCTGCTCCAAACCTTCCAGTTCACGAATCGAGACATCGCTGCGCTCATATATGCCTTCTGGCTGCATTACTTCAATGAGTGCCTGTACGATGGCTTCACGGCAACGATCCATGCCAAGTGTAAGCAACTGTACAACGAGGATACTGCCGAATCGATCAACGATCAATCCTGGCAGAAAATCAGCTTCCCCATAAACGAGACGGTACGCCTCGCCATCCTGGATAAAACGTTCCCGATGACGCAAGCAATCACGGAAACGTGCTGCAAAGAACGCCGTATCCATCTGTTCGGACTCCAAGGGTTGATAAGCTACAACCCTTACCGTGATCTGGGATGCGGGATTGTAATATCCTGTCGCCAGATAGCGACCTTGATGATTCAATACATTGACCAGATCTCCCGGCTCCGGGTTTCCATCAACAGAGGCAATTTCATTGTTAAATATCCATGGATGTGCATGTTCAAGCCGCTTTTTGCGACTGCGTTCGAGTGTAACTGATGGCAAGGTAGATCCACTTCTTTCATAGTTAGTTGAAAAGATAGGTTTGGTGCGGCGCGTAGGTGGCGTTTCGGTTACGAATCGATCTTCCGATCGCTGTTGTCTCCAGATTTTTTTGATTCCCTTTTTTAAAGGGAAAATCCGGAGGCAAAGGCGCACGCTTCGCTTCTTCAGATTCGATTTCGTCCCCTCCACTACGTTTGCACGAATCACCGTATCTTTCGAATTGGGGTGCAGCAATTGAGAGCAATCGGCGCTAAGGTGTTACTTTGAGCGCTGTATGAGTGGCGTTCCGGGTTCGAATCGATCTTTCGATCGCTGTTGTCTCCAGATTTTTTTTAATCCCCTTTCTTAAAAGGGAAAATCCGGAGACAAAGGCGAGCGCTTCGCTTCTTAAGATTCGATTTTGTCCCCTCCACTACGTTTGCACGAATCACCGTATCTTTCGAATTAGGGGACGGAAATTAGGTCGCTTCCCTCTGAATTCCTTTAGGCTTGTCATGGTTGTCTTTTCTTACTCATAGGATGAGTTAAGGAACCGGACGGAAGGAATGATATTTCTATGTTTAGAGATGTGATATTGCCCCTACTCTATGGGCTTATTATCTTTTTTGGTGGCATGAAGCTGATGGAGACGGCCTTGCAGCGCATGGCAGGGCCCATGTTGGCAGGTTGGCTCAATCGCGCCACCTCTGCTCCATGGAAAGGCATGGCCTTCAGTGCAGGTGCAACGGCCTTGTTACAGAGCAGTACTGCGGTCACCGTGCTCACCATTGGACTGGCTAATGCCAGATTAATTACCTATGGACGCACACTCGGCATCATCCTCGGTACCAACATCGGGACATGTCTGACGACGGAGCTGGTGGGATTACAGATCGGACGTGCTTCCCTGCCGCTGCTTGTCCTGTCGCTTACGGGCTGGGCCATGTTTGTTGTCCTTGGTGAACGCAATCTGGCCGCTCCTGAACGCACGCGCCGGACACTGTTTAACATCCAGTACAGCTTCCTCGCAGCTGCGGGATTTGCACTTGTTATGACAGGCATTCAGGTAATGCAATCCATTGCCTTACCCTTGCGGAGCATGGGCGTATTTCAATGGTTTCTCGACCGCTCGGCCGACAGCTTGTGGTGGGGCTTCCTGGCAGGTGCCTGTCTGACAGCGCTCATTCACAGCAGCGCAGCTGTCATTAGCATGGCGATTACGCTCGCAGCCACAGGGGTACTGCCTGTGGAGATCGGCATCGCCATTGTGATCGGGTCCAACGTGGGGACCTGCATCACTGCCGTGATCGCTGCCGCGGGCGGAGCATCCGCAGGCAAATTTGTCGCAGCCTCCCATGTTGTATTAAACATTGCGGGAGCGCTGCTGTTTATGCCGCTGATCGGCCAGCTGCATGCAGCTTCGGCCTGGCTGTCAGCGGACAACGGGGCACAGATTGCGCATGCCCAGACCCTTTTTAACATCACCAGTTCACTGCTTGCTTTACCGTTCTGTTACTTGCCAATCTGGCACAAAAAACCACCGGTCCACGCCCCAGCGGCGAAGTCACCCGTGGCTTGATGATCTGCCTATCAGACCCACAGAACGCGCGGGTAACTGACTCGAACAATAATGCGTTATACGTTAATGCCTAACTTGTTCAGGGCTACACGCAAGATATCATCGTTATTATCATATCCGTTCTGCTGCTGTCTGGACCATGCTTCTTCTGGAGCATACCAATCCACACCCTTAATTTCTTCAATCTGAGGCTGTAGATCACCACTCTCGGCTTCAACGAGATAATAATGAACTTCCTTGTCCACCGGGCCAAAATCTGCATGTTGGTACGTATAAGCAATGATATCAACCGGCTCTACAATGCGACCCACCATACCTGTCTCTTCCAAAATCTCGCGCAGTGCCGTCTGTTCGATTGTTTCTCCCTCTTCCATTTTGCCCTTGGCGAGAGTTGTTTTACCATAACGATCTACGATAAGCTGAATTTGAAGACGTCCGTCTTCCCCTGTTCTATAAACAACTCCGCCTGCTGAAATTTCTTTTTTGTTCATCGTGCTCTCCCCCATCAACTTCGATATCTTTATCTTATTTTTTGCAAAAGAAGGACCTCATCTCCCCGGGTAAGCTCCCCAAGGAAATGAAATCCTTGTTTCTGACGCCTCGATCACATCGCGGCGGACTTAAGATTCTCTTCCAACACACGTACCAGCGTAGCCTGACTCTCGTTGACGCCAGCTTCAACCACTTTGACCCGGCACACTTTACCGACCATATCCATGGTTCCGTCAAAGACCAGTTGAATGTAGTTGTCGCTATAACCGTGCAGCTTGCCACTTCCCTCGCGGCCCTTGGCTTCACCTTCGGGAATAACATCCAGTACCTGTCCAACAAACTGCTTAGCGTACTCCAGCTGCATCTGCTCGGACAAATCAATCAGTTCATGCACACGTGCATTTTTGACTTCTTCGTCCACCTGATCTTCCATCCGTGCTGCTGGTGTACCCGTACGCTTGGAATAAGGGAATACGTGCATTTCGGAAAAACCGATCTTACGCATCAACTCATAGCCATTACGGTACATCTCATCCGTCTCACCTGGAAATCCAACAATGATGTCTGTTGTAATCGCTACATCCGGCATTGCTTCCCGAATGCGAAGCATTTTGTTGTAAAACTCTTCTGTCGTATACTTACGGCGCATACGTTTCAACACCGTATCATCACCCGCTTGCAGCGGAATATGGAAGTGACGAACAAGTTTGTCCGAACGTTTGATCACGTCGAGCATGCGGTCATCGATCTGACTGGCTTCAATCGAGCTGATTCGAATACGCTCCAAACCTTCTACCTTATCCAAATCCCACAGCAGGTCGGTCAGATCATAGTTTTCCATGTCATCGCCATACCCACCTGTATGAATACCGGTCAGAACAATCTCCTTGTATCCGGCGTGTACGAGTTGATGAGCCTGTTGAATAATGCTGTTCGCCTCACGGCTGCGCGAGAGACCACGAGACCATGGAATAATGCAGAATGTACAGAAGTTATTGCATCCATCCTGGATTTTCAGAAATGCGCGGGTACGGTCAGCAAAATCCGGTACGTCCATTTCTTCAAACACACGGGTTTTCATAATATTACGCACCGCATTAACCGGTTGACGCGACTCCTGAATTTCATTAACATATGGCAAAATCTTGTCACGGTCTTGTGTACCGATAACCAGATCCACCCCTGGGATGTCCAGAATCTCTGCCGGAGAAGTCTGCGCGTAGCAGCCTGTAACGGCCACAATCGCCTCCGGGTTGCGCCGAATGGCACGACGAATAATTTGACGGCTCTTTTTGTCGCCGGTATTGGTTACTGTACAAGTATTAATCAAGTATACATCCGCTGTCTGTTCATCAAAGTCCACTTGATCGTAACCTTCGTTTTTGAACAATTGCCAAATCGCCTCTGTATCATAGAAATTAACTTTGCAGCCTAAGGTGTAAAACGCCACGGATGGCATAATTACATTCCTCCCATTTCTCCGGATTCATATAGCACGCAAGTTAGTGCTGCCATTCCAGCTGTCTCAGCACGCAAAATGCGTTTGCCCAGTCCAACAGATACAGCACCTGCCTCATCAGCCTCTGCCGTCTCCTTCTCAGAAAATCCACCTTCCGGTCCAACCACGATCAAAACTTCTACACTTGCATCAGGTGCAAGCTGCTCTACAAACGGTTTCAGTGCATCTCTCAGCTGTTTACCGTTTTCTTTCTCATAACAATAACATACCAGGCTATAGCCCTCAAAAGAAGATAACAGCCCTTTCCAGGAAAGCGGCTGCTCGACAGATGGAATACGATTCCGGTGACTCTGTTCGGCAGCTTCCTTGGCGATTTTCCGCCACCGCTCTAACCGTTTGCCTTCTTTCTTGGCATCATATTGCACAATCGTACGTTCTGACAGGAAGGGTACAAATGATACCGCCCCAATCTCAGTACATCTCTGGATGACTGTTTCCATCTTGTCGCCCTTGGGCAAACTCTGTGCCACGGTTACACGAATCCGTGCTTCATGGTCCATCTCGAGAGGTTCGACAATATTGGCTGTCACTTGGCCAACTTCAATAGTCTCAATTTCCACGAGTGCTTCTCTGGAGTTTCCGTCACTGACAATCAGTTTATCTCCAGGTTTACCACGCATGACCTTGCCGATATGGCGTGCATCATCACCTGTGATGATCACAGCGTGTTCACTAAACTGTTCTGCAGATACAAAATATCGCTGCATTAGTCAATCCACCCATTCTGTCCTGTTATGACTGGAATTCACCCCGCCTGATGACAGGCGTGAATCCAATCGCCACAGATGATCATACAACTTTTACGTGTTTCTGACCAGTATATCAGCCCAAAACACGCTACGCTTTTAGCGATATAATTCAATAACCAGCTTTGCCAGATCCACATACATCGTTTGCGCAAACTCATACAAAGGTTGAATCGTCACATTTTGCAACGGAGGTATAACAAGAATCAATAAGAAGATAAAAATGGACCATTGCTCCACCCCTTGCAGCTTGCGGCTGATTGAAGGTGGCACTACATCTTCCAGAATCCGATAACCATCAAGCGGGGGCAACGGAATCAAGTTAAACAGGAACAGGAAAAAGTTGGTTAAGTTAAAAATAGCGAAAAACGTTGTGATTGCTGTCAGCAACCGCTCATTATCAATGCCGCCGAGTGCTCCCGAACCAACCAGTGAAGCATAGATGATTGTACCGATGATCGCGAGCAACAGATTGCTCAGAGGCCCTGCTGCGGATACGATGATGCCCATCAATCTAGGTTTGTCGAAGTTAGCACGATTAACCGGAACTGGACGTGCCCAACCAAAGCCGGCAATAATGAGCAACAGCACACCAAACAAGTCAAAGTGTACAACCGGATTCAGCGTGACCCGACCCAACAGCTTGGCTGTCGGATCACCGAATTTGTTGGCAAAATACGCATGCGAGAATTCATGCACCGTAAATGCGATCAGGATGGTCAGCAGGAAAAACGGAAGCTGATCGATCGGATAACGAAAGAACGAATTCCAAAAGTCCATACGTTACCCCTTTCTGGCTACAAACGCCAGCCAATCCTCATCACGGTGGATCGCACTCACTTCAAACCCGGAGGCTACCAGTGCATCATGTACAACCTGCTCTTTGTTTTTCCAAATTCCGGATACAATATAGGTCCCACCAGACTCAAGCGCATTATAAACATCGTCTACGAACAACAAAATGATCTCAGCCAGAATGTTCGCCACGACAACCTTAACTGGCAGTTGCACACCAAGCGCAGGGTCCTGACTCCCGAGGACGGACAACAGATCACTCTCTTTAACCGTAATTTGTTGCTCCAGCCCGTTCAGTTCCACATTCTCCCTGGCACTGATTACCGCAACCGGATCAAGATCAAGCGCCAGTACATGTTTTGCACCAAGTTTTATCGCTCCTATAGCCAAAATCCCAGAACCTGTACCTACGTCAATAACTTCCTCGCCGCCCTGAACAACCGTTTCCAGTGTACGCAAGCAGAGGGAGGTCGTTGGATGTGTTCCTGTACCAAAAGCCATGCCTGGGTCAAGCTCAATAATTTTCTCATCCGGACTTTCTGGTGTATACTCTTCCCACGTTGGTTTAATGGTCAGACGCTCCGATACACGTACTGGCTTGAAATATTGTTTCCAGGCTGTTGCCCAGTCATTTTCATCCACTGTACGCGTCTCATAACGAACCTCACCTGTATCAATTCCAAATTCAGAGAGTTCCTCGATTCTCGGATTAACTTCTGACTGTAGTGCAACCATATCCGTACCTTCGGAGAAGTACCCTTTGATGACCGCAAAGCCTTCCGGAATATCATTCAAAGGAACGTCGTATAACTCACCATATGTTGTGTCCCGTTTTTTATTTAAAGTACCGGACTCTTCAATCGAAACCCCTCCAGCACCCGCTTCATGTAAAAAATTCGAAATCATCTCCACAGCTTCTTCTGTGGTATGTATTGTTAGTTCATGCCATAACATACTTGGTTTTTCCTCCTCATTTTTCAAACATCCCAACTATTGTACTACACAAGCTAGCCAGAGCACAAAGCCGCATCAGTAAAAGAAAAACAAAACAGGATATCCGCAGCCTGACTGCTCGAATATCCTGTCATCTATTCATCCATATCTGTTTCGTTTACTTCAGTATTTTGCATAATTCGAATCTCACTTAACAAAAACGCCCACCATTCTGTGTGATCATCTCTGCGGCTTGCGGGAGCGAATCGTTGGATACGGACACGGTCAGCAAAATTTCTTGTTTTAGCCTGTTTGCCGAGACCTCTTTGGGTGTATCATACACCTGACCATTGGACAACATTTCTGTTTCATCACTGATCAAGGCGAGTACATTCAGTTCGCCACTAAATCCTCCAACGACGGCTGTAGGAGAATTATCTGAGCTCGTAACATCGTGTGAGTCCAATGCAGACGCTTCATTGCCAAGGCTCTCGATACTCAATTGGTTCGGGTGCAACAATTCCAGGGCTCTGCGTGCAGACTCCGCCTCAGTCCAGCTTGTAAAAACAGCTTCGAGGGTCACCGCCGAGCGATCTTCAGTCATGCAGCTCCCGTCCCTGACGTCGATCAGCCGCTTCACTGCGGCGTAGTGCTTCGATATCTTCATGATCCGCAGCTTCAGCGCTGAATTCCACGTCCTCATTTTTCGCGGATTGCATACGTTTCATCTTTTCCGTTTTGGTTAAAATCTTGCCTGGACGTTCATGCTCTGCCATTGTAATGCTCCTCCTTCAAATTGTATAAGTTCAACTAAATCGTATTTACACTGACACTCCGATGACAGAACAACCTTCCGATCGCTGTTATCCCCAGATTTTTTTTAATTCCCTTCTTCAAAGGGAAAATCCGGGGATAGCGTATGCTTCCGAAGTAGCTTTCTTGCGAAAGCTTTTAGGCGAACGCTTCGCTTCTTCAGGTTTTTTCTGTCCTCTCCGTTATTGTGTAAATGTTTAGATTGAATCTTATATTGCTGGTCTAAATATATATTTCTTGAAACTAGATCAATCCACCGGCTTGTTCGATAATAGACATAGCACGGTGATGTACCGATTCATCTACGATGACGGTTAGTAATACATCCCTTCCTGTAGGTCCACCCTGTCCACCATCACTCATGCCGCTTGCAGAAGGGTCCGCCGCAGCCATGATTCCAGCACTGGCATTCGTTTGCATCGAATCGGGCACCCATGATGAAAAACTGCCGGAAACGCCCGGCTTGTAGGAAGCCCCGCTTGGTCCTACACCCGCATATCGGCTGAATCGATTAATTGACAGGTCCTCCACTCGCAATGCCTCCAGTTTTTTGGCTGCCCCTTGAGCCTGTTCCGGGCTGTGAAAGTACGCCAAAATATTTTTCTCGGTCATCCGCTTCACCTGCTTCCCTAATTTCTCGCATATCAGCTATGCATATCATTCTCGCCATGCTATCTTTCCGCAAGTTCGCTCAGAATATACCGAAATGCTCCCACAAATTGCTGTCGTTCTTCGTAGCATAAATCCATGGATTTCACAAAAAACACTGAACCACTAAAAAGGCGCACAAAAAAGGACACCCCGCGGTAAAAACCGCTATGGTGTCCTGTTGGGCTTGCTTTATTTTATTCTCAGTCGCCGCGGAAGGCGCGTTTCACTCTATCAAAGAAAGATTGTTCATGCTCATGTGTTTGCTCTCCATCCAGCGCAGCGATTTGGCGAAGCAGATCTTTCTGCTCGTCATTCAGCTTGCTAGGTGTAACCACAACCACTTTCACATGCTGATCCCCTTGCCCCATACCGCGCAGGCGTGGTACACCTTTGCCTTTGAGGCGGAAATACGTTCCCGTTTGTGTACCAGCTGGTACTTTCAACTTCACTTTTTCAGTCAACGTTGGGATTTCAACTTCATCTCCCAGAGCTGCCTGTGCAAAGGTAAGTGGGATTTCGCAATAAATATCGTCACCTTCACGCTCGAAGAAATCATGTGATTTCACGCGAATGACAATATACAGATCTCCCGCTGGTCCGCCACGCAGGCCTCCCTCGCCCTCACCTGTCATACGCAGTTGCGCGCCATCATCTACACCCGCTGGAATGCGGACATGGATTTTGCGTTGCTTGCGGACTTTACCGCTACCACTGCACGTTGTACATTTTTCTTTGATAATTTGGCCCGAACCACTACAGTTCGAACATGCACGGCGATTAACCATACGACCAAACGGTGTATTTTGCACGACTTCCTGCTGACCGCTACCTTGGCAGACCGAGCAGGTTTCCGGTTTCGTTCCAGGTTTGGCACCTGAGCCATGACAGGTATCACAGCCTTCTGTACGCGGAATCGTAATATCGGTTTCTTTACCAAATACAGCTTCCTTGAACTCAATCGTCATCGTATACTGCAGGTCATTCCCCCGTTGCGGAGCATTTGGATCACGTCGTCCACCGCCACCGCCGCCAAAGAACATGTCGAAGATGTCGCCAAATCCGCCGCCGCCAAAATCACCGCCACCACCGAATCCACCTTGATTCGGATCGACATGACCATATTGATCATATTGTGCACGCTTCTGACCGTCACTCACTACGTCGTAAGCTTCTTTAACTTCTTTAAATTTAGCTTCCGCATCAGCAGCCTTGTTTACGTCAGGGTGATACTGACGGGCAAGCTTACGGTAAGCCTTTTTAATCTCATCGTCGTTAGCCGTTTTACTAACGCCAAGCACCTCATAATAATCACGCTTTTCAGCCACTCTTCCACCCCCATATCATTCACCATATCGCACATCGTGACAAAAGGAAAGCCAAAGCGCGGGAGCCCCGGCTATGACTTTCCCTCTAATTCGAACGTCACCGATGTTTAATTCGCGTAGAACTACGAATTAGTTTTGTTTTTTATCTTCATCCACAACTTCGTAATCAGCGTCTACGACGTTGTCACGTTTAGCGGAACCTTGTTGCTCTTCAGCACCTTGCGCTTCTTGCTCTTGCGCCTGAGCTTGCTCATACAGTTTCACGGACAGTTGTTGAACGATCTCTGTCAGTTCTTCTGTAGCAGCTTTGATATCTTCCAGGTTGTCGGAAGCCAGCACGCCTTGCAGTTTTTCTTTGGCAGCATTTGCTTTTTCAACTTCGCCAGCATCTGCTTTTTCGCCAAGATCTTTGATCGTTTTGTCAACAGAGTAGATCAATTGATCTGCACTGTTTTTCGCTTCAACGAGTTCTCTGCGTTTTTTATCTTCTTCAGCGTGCAACTCAGCATCTTTCATCATTTGCTCAACTTCAGCATCGCTCAAACCGCTGGAAGAAGTGATTGTGATTTTTTGAGTTTTGTTAGTACCTTTATCTGTTGCAGATACGTTAACGATACCGTTGGCATCAATATCGAAGCTAACTTCGATCTGCGGAACGCCACGTGGAGCTGGTGGAATATCACCCAACATGAAACGTCCAAGCGATTTGTTACCTGCTGCCATCTCACGCTCACCTTGCAGAACATGAATCTCAACGCTTGGTTGATTGTCTGCATAAGTGGAGAATACTTGAGATTTGCTTGTAGGGATCGTTGTGTTACGCTCGATCATTTTAGTGAATACGCCACCTGCTGTTTCGATACCCAGGGACAGTGGAGTTACGTCAAGCAATACAACGTCTTTCACGTCACCTGTCAGTACGCCCGCTTGTACAGCAGCACCCAACGCTACAACTTCATCCGGGTTAACGCCTTTGTGAGGCTCTTTACCCGTCAGTTTTTTGATTGCTTCTTGAACTGCAGGAATACGTGTGGAACCACCAACCAATACGATCTTGTCGATATCGTTAGCTGTCATACCCGCATCGCTCAATGCACGACGAGTCGGTTCAAGCGTACGCTCAACCAGACCTGCAGAGATTTCTTCAAATTTCGCACGGCTCAGGTTCAACTCCAAATGCTGAGGAACGCCATCAGCAACCGTGATGAACGGCAAGGAGATCGTTGTAGTCAATACGCCGGAAAGTTCTTTTTTCGCTTTTTCCGCTGCATCTTTCAAACGTTGAACCGCTGCTTTATCTTTACTCAAGTCAATGCCTTGATCTTTTTTGAATTCACTTACGAGATAATCAATGATTACTTGGTCGAAGTCATCCCCGCCCAGTTGGTTGTCCCCGCTCGTTGCTTTAACTTCGAAGAAGCCGTCACCCAGTTCAAGAATGGATACGTCGAACGTACCGCCACCCAGGTCATATACCAGAATCGTTTGGTCTTCGGATTTCTCCATACCGTATGCCAAAGCTGCTGCTGTAGGCTCGTTGACGATACGCAGAACTTCCAAACCTGCAATTTTACCCGCATCTTTAGTCGCTTGACGCTGACTGTCATTGAAGTAAGCTGGTACAGTGATAACTGCTTGAGTTACCGTTTGACCCAGATAAGCTTCAGCATCAGTTTTCAATTTTTGCAGGATGATTGCAGAGATCTCTTGTGCAGAGTAGTCTTTGCCATCGATTGTTTCCTTGTGGGAAGTACCCATGTGACGTTTGATCGACATGATCGTACGATCCGGATTGGTGATCGCTTGACGTTTTGCAGTTTCACCAACAACACGCTCTCCATCTTTTTTGAAACCAACTACGGATGGAGTTGTACGTGCGCCCTCCGGATTTGGAATTACGACAGCCTCGCCGCCTTCCATTACTGCTACGCATGAGTTTGTTGTTCCTAAGTCAATACCAATTACTTTGCTCATCCGAAAATTTCCTCCTCAACAATTTAAAATGAATGGGTCTGATCTGACCCTTATTTAGATGTTCATGTTGCTAATCGTGCTCTATGTGTACAAACCTTTATATTAAACTTCGCCCACATTGTTCAACCACGGAGCCAACTCATTCCTTCCTATAAGGAAATTATGAGCTGACTTTTACCATAGCTGGACGAAGCACTTTATCTTTCAGCATGTAGCCTTTTTGGACTTCCTCAACAACGATACCTTCTTCGTACTCGTCGCTCTCCACTTGCATAATTGCTTGGTGGAATTCAGGATTGAACGGTTGTCCTACCGATTCCATAGCCGTCAGACCTTCATTATTCATCACGGTTTCCAATTGACGGAAAATCATTTGGATGCCTTTTGAGAAAGATTCGACCTCTGCTCCTTCCGGTACAGTAGCCATGGCGCGCTCGAAGTTATCAATAACCGGTACCAGTTCGGTGACCAGCTTCATCGAAGCGTATTTAGCCAATTCTTCTTTTTCCTTCTGCGTACGACGACGGAAGTTATCAAAATCAGCCTGTGCACGGACATAACGCTGCTGTTGCTCCTCAGCTTCTGCCTTCAGACGCGCAAGCTCATCCTGCTCCTGACCAGCCATCTCTTCAGCTTGTGCTTCTGCAGCGCCAGCTTCATTAATAGGCTCCTGCTCAGCTGCTGTTACCTCTTGTTCTTCTGTAAATGATTGCTCCTCTTTCAAGATGTTCACCTCCTTATACGAATGAAATGGTTCATTCCCGAATCTTATTTGAAACGATGTGTCAGCATCGTCGTCAAGTCACGGGATAGTGTATTTAAAATATGAATGACACGTGCATAATCCATCCGCGTGGGTCCTAAAATACCGATCGAACCCAATGCCTCACCGTCCAATGAATAGGAGGCTGTAATCAGGCTGCAGTTGGCAAAGGCTTCATGATCATTTTCAGTGCCGATTCGCACTTGAATACCAGATCCACCCGGCACGGGCATCATCAATTTCATGAGTGTTGGTGTCTCTTCCAGCAGGTCAAGAATATCTTTTACCTTTTCGATATCTTTAAACTCCGGTTGAGTCAACATGTTGGTGGCACCACTGAGGAACAGACGATTATCATGTTCGTTGTCAAAGGCACTGTTCAGCACCTGCATAACTTCCTCATAACGTGTAATATGCCGTTCCATCTCTTGCCCAAGTTCGGTATAAAGACGGGATTTCAATTTGTAGATTGGTACGCCCACAAGTTTGGTATTTAACAAACGAACCACATTTTCCATCTCGGCTACCGAGATTTCTGGTGGAATCTGGACCGTCTTGTTCTCCACCTGACCTGTATTGGTCACAATGATTGCCACAGCTTCACTTTCATTCAACGGAAGCAATTGGAAGTGACGTAGGGACGTATGGAATACTTCCGGTCCAAGCAGGATCGAAGTATAATTCGTCATATGTGACAAAATATTGGATGCATGCTGAATAACTTGCTCCATGACGTTCAACTTTTCAGCGAAGAACGACTTCAGATCATCCAACTCCTGAGGCTCCACCTGATTCCAGGGAACCAAATGATCGACATAATATCGATAGCCTTTATGGGATGGAATGCGTCCAGCCGATGTATGCGGCTGTTCCAGAAAGCCCATATCTTCGAGATCCGCCATTTCATTACGGATCGTCGCCGGACTGTATCCAACATCTCCCCTTTTGGAAATGCTCCGGGACCCTACGGGCTCAGCTGAACGGATATAGTCATCCACTATAGCGTTCAGAATCATTCGTTGACGCTCTGTTAACATGGTGAGTATTCCCTCCTTCTGACTGTACTGTCCCATGTCGTTAGCACTCCGGTTAGATGAGTGCTAAGCGGTAATACAAAAATACCAAACTGACGTGAACATTGTCAAGTGAGTTTGATGAGTGGGCTCATCTATTTATAGTATAGACCAATGTCAACGAGTCCTAACAACTTTATTGTACATACTTTAAAGTAAAAAAGGACTGCATGTAGGGCAGAGGCTGACTCGGCTCGATTCATGCAGTCCATTCAGTTATTAGGCTGAAACGTTAAGCTCTTTCAATACAGCGATCTCATCACAACAATCCTGCTTGCTGCAATGAACACAGTCGGTCCATACTTTCTCGGGGAAAATCTCCTTTTCCACCACGGCAAAGCCGTTTTTGAGGAAAAAGGACACTTCATATGTCAACGCCATAACCTTAGGAATCTGTTGTTTCTCCGCTTCTTCTACCAGTCGGTCCAGCAATCGGGAGCCAATACCGAGCCCTTTGTGCCCTTCCGAGATACCGAGTGATCTGACTTCTACCAGATCATTCCCCAGACGACAAAGCGATCCGCAACCCACCACTTCACCATCAACTTCGGCTACAACAAAGTGCTCCAGCTGTCGGTGCAGTATTTCCCGTGATCGCGGAAGCATGATCCCACGCTCTGCATAGCCCTTAATCATTTCATACAGTGGTTCAACATCTTCCGGCACGGCTTTTCTGCATATTACCGACATCCTGCTCTCCTCCTATTACCAAGCTTTCCAGAGGAAAGCTGACTTCGTAGTTGTTAAATTAACACGCTCTGTAAAATCAATATGAATAAATATACAACAGAGCGTATAGAATTTCAAGCTATGAATTCAGCGATATGGACCCGATAAACTCCGCAAAAACGTCATTTCCGAACAGGATACCCTGCTCGCTCAGTCGGAAGCCGTCTGCCGTCCGCTCAAGCAGCCCTGCGTTTAACATTTTGCCCAAAGGCTTTGCAAACACTTCTTCCATGGACTCTCCGAACTGTTCGCTAAAACGTGAGGCCGAAGCCCCCTCCAACATTCTCAGTCCAACCATCAGATAATCTTCCATGGCCTCAGGGCGAGCAATCTCAAAATGATCCAGACGAGGCAGTCCTGCACGCGAAGCTTCAACATAAGGATTTATACCTTTAATATTCATATGCCGTTCGCGGCCTACATATCCATGCGCACCTGCACCCAGACCATAGTAGTCCTCATTACGCCAGTAGGTAATATTGTGACGACTCTCAAAGCCCGGCTTGGCAAAGTTACTGATCTCGTATTGTCCATAGCCTGCTTCTTTCATACGTCTCATTAATAGAAGATACATCTCCAGCTCGTCATCTTCATGAGGAAGTGGCAACTGGTTCTTCTGATACAGTGTATGGAAAAGTGTATTCTCTTCCACTTTCAGGCTGTAGATGGAGTAATGCGGCAGATCCAGTTCCAGCGCTTTGTCGATACTCTCATTCAACATTTCAACAGTCTGGTTCGGCAAACCAAACATCAGGTCAATGGACAGGTTATTCAATCCCGCTTTTCGAGCATTCTCCAAACTGCGATATACATCATCCGTATTATGAATACGGCCAATGCCTGTCAGCAGATCATTCTGAAACGCCTGCACGCCAAAGCTGACACGGTTGACGCCGCCTTCTTTCATCGCAGCAAGCTTCTCCGCATCCGTGGTTCCCGGGTTGGCTTCCATCGAAAATTCAATATCGTCCGCCCAATTTGGGAAATACGTCTTCACGGAACGAAGAAATACTGCCATCTCATCCGGTTTCAGAGCTGTTGGCGTACCCCCACCTACAAATATGGTCTTGATCTCACCCGGTGGATTGGCCTTAACTGTATGTTCCATCTCCCGTTCCAGCGCTTCGAGATATTGCATCACGGGCTGATCTTTCAGAACGTAGGAGTTAAAGTCGCAATAAAAACATTTATTCGTGCAAAAGGGAATGTGAAGATACACCGCTTGGGGCGCACCTGTCTTCCGGCTGTGTGCTGCCAATGTCATGGCAAGTCCCCCTCTATTTGAAAAAAGGAAAGCCATCCGGCTTCCCTTTCAGCTTAGTTATTTAATATTCTGTGTTGTACCAATTCAATTTCGATACACACACTCTGTGATGTACCCGAAATTGAATTCTCCTAATCTAGTTTGAATACTCACATTCTGTGACGTATTTCAAATTAGATTATTTAATCATCAATTTTCAGTACCGCCATGAATGCCTCTTGTGGCACCTCAACGTTACCAACCTGCTTCATCCGCTTCTTACCTTCTTTCTGCTTCTCAAGCAGTTTCCGTTTCCGCGAGATGTCACCACCATAACACTTGGCAAGTACGTTTTTACGCATTGCTTTTACCGTCTCACGAGCAACAACTTTGGTACCTACAGATGCCTGAATTGGCACCTCGAACATTTGCCGTGGAATCAGCTCGCGCAGTTTCTCACAGACAATGCGTCCGCGGTTATAAGCACGGTCACGGTGAACGATGAAGGACAGAGCATCCACCTGTTCGCCATTGAGTACAATATCCATTTTTGCCAGATTGGACTGACGGTAACCGGACAACTCATAATCCAGAGATGCATATCCTTTGGTACCGGATTTCAACTGGTCGAAGAAGTCATATACAATCTCGGACAACGGAATCTCATAGGTAATGGTAACCCGGGTTGTGTCCAAATATTCCATATTTACATATTCACCCCGTTTATTCTGACACAGCTCCATAATGGTACCTACATAATCATTCGGCACGATAATATCTGCCTTGACGTATGGTTCCTCGACGTAATCAATCCGTCCCACCTCAGGATAGTTGGATGGGTTGTCGATTTTCATCACTTCACCATTCGTTAAGGTGACGTGATAGATTACACTTGGTGCCGTTGTGATCAACGGAATGTTAAACTCCCGCTCGATCCGCTCCTGGATAACGTCCATGTGAAGCAGCCCAAGGAATCCGCAACGGAATCCAAAACCGAGTGCACTGGATGTTTCCGGTTCAAAGCTCAGAGACGCATCGTTCAACTGCAATTTCTCCAACGCTTCACGCAGATCAACATAGTCCGATGTTTCGATCGGATAGAGACCACAATACACCATTGGGTTAATTTTACGATAACCCGGCAAAGGTTCCGGTGTTGGATTTTTAGCATCTGTCACCGTATCCCCGACTTGTGTATCGCCAACATGCCGGATACCTGCAACGATAAATCCAACATCCCCGACGTTCAGCTCGTCCACGATGGTCATACGAGGTTTGAACGCTCCAACTTCAATGACTTCAAATGATTTACCTGTTGCCATCATTTTGATTTTGGAACCGGATTTGATTTTGCCATCAACAACACGCACATATACGATTACACCTTTGTACGGGTCATAGTGCGAGTCAAAGATCAGCGCTTTCAAAGGCTGGTCAGGATCACCAGTTGGAGCCGGAACACTTTTCACCACTTGCTCCAAAATTTCTTTGATTCCGATTCCTGATTTGGCCGAAGCCAAGACCGCATTACTTGTGTCCAAACCAATAACATCTTCCACTTCCTGCTTCACCCGTTCAGGATCAGCGCTCGGAAGGTCAATTTTGTTGATAACTGGTAAAATTTCAAGGTTGTTATCCAATGCCAGATACACGTTGGCAAGTGTTTGGGCTTCGATTCCCTGAGCCGCATCCACAACCAGCAGAGCACCTTCACATGCAGCAAGACTGCGTGATACTTCATATGTGAAGTCTACGTGTCCCGGTGTATCAATCAGATTCAATAAATACTCTTCACCATCATCCGCTTTGTAAGTCAAGGCTACTGCTTGTAGCTTGATCGTTATTCCACGTTCGCGTTCAAGGTCCATCTTATCCAGAACCTGTTCCTGCATTTCACGTGACGTGAGCGCACCTGTGTGCTCCAAGATCCGGTCCGCAAGTGTTGATTTGCCGTGATCTATATGTGCAATGATAGAAAAGTTACGAATTTTACGTTGTCTTGCCCGAATGTCAGTCATTCCTTACCCCCAGAAACAGCCTAGTGTCAATCACTTCATTATAACAGTTGAAGCACAGTGCATCAATCCCGTGTTGTCTCAACTTTATAATAAAGTGTGATCATACACTCCTAGAGGTAATATTGTACCTTTAATCCATGGTATTTTATTCAGCAACGCCACTAAAAAGAGAGACCACCCATTTGATGCCACTGTGTGAGAGATTTTGCAATAGTCCAGCCGTTTTGTCTGCCAACACATCGACCGGAGCTTTACTCTGATCTGCCCCAAGCACTTGGCTTGGTGACTGAACAGGTACAAACGTTGGTTCTTTGATCTCCTTCTGGACAGGTGCAGTTGGAACAGATTCGGTAACCGATGAAGTTGGCTCAGTTGTCACCACGGTTGACGTGCCTCCTGATGGATTGCCCATATGAAAGTTGCTGCCAGCCAGCTGCATTCCGAACAGAACACCCAGCAACATTAATACAGCCATGGATAACAGTCTTTTACCGAATCTGGACATATGCTTTGCCTCCTGTCACTCTACTATTTTTATCTTCTTTACATATATAATTCCTATCCACCCTGCGACGAGGTTTCCGCACTGGCTTTGTCCACCTTCTGATCTTCCCAATACACTTGGGCAATCATGTCTGCTAGAATCTTCGATGTCCGTTGTAACTCAGCTCCTGTGTTGTCTATGCCGCCAATCTCAATCAAAATGCTGTTGGGTGAAAGGGTTTGATTATACTCTCCATTGTTGGCTCCTCCGCCATCCTTGCCCCACACACCACGGGATACCCCAGGATACTTCGCTTCCAGTTTCTTATGAATTTTCGCTGCAAAGGCTTCATTCTGCCGCCAATTTGGATTTTCATGTCCAATAATGAAATACACTTTGGCATAGCCCAAGTCATTAATTGTTGTTGTTGTTTTGCCATGACGCTGTGAATCACGATGAATGTCTATGAGATACGTCAGATCATCATTTTGAGCGAGTGCCGCTTTTACCGTTTGACGGGAGTATTTATAGGAATAGTTCCAGTTGTAGTCCTTAACTTTAGTGGGGTAATCATCCTTGGCGTGTTCTACGCCGATTCCCAGCTTCTCCAGACTGTCTGAGAGGTAGGTTCCCACTTGAAACACATTGCCTGTTGATTTGCCTGTTGATGGATTATCACTTTTCGTACCTAGCAGTGGATTGTAGCCTTCCCTTGGATGGGAATGATAGATAAGAATTGACTTTTTGCCTGTTGTCGGTGAGCCTGAATTGTCTTTCTCACCATTCTTCGCTGGGGGGTCCTCTTTACCTTCTCCATCTCCAGGCTCACTCGACTCAGGTGGATCCGTATTGTCCTGGCCTGGTGGAATATGCAGCTCACTACCGGGTTTTCCTCCACCTGCAGAAGCCGTATCCGTAAGACCGGGACCGGGCTGATAATCTTCGGGAGCCTCGGCTTTTTCGTTACCAGATCCAGGACGGAGCAGAACAGGTTGGTTGGAACCCATGCCCGGCATTTCTCTCGCAATCAGGCTCTTCGGATCTTGAGGATTTACATTCGTTAGTAATTGGAAAACAAAAGAGGTGAGATTCTCACCGGATATCGCAGAGGTCTGTTCCTTCTGGGTGAGATGGGGCATCTCCATACCGAGCATATCGACAAAAAAGCGGCTTGATACGGCACTCGCAAATCCTTTCATGGAAGAAACGGGTGAATTATTCAAGCGTTTCTCTGCCATCCCCCCCAGACCCAGTACGACAAAAAACAAGGCAGATATGATCATAAGCAACAACAACGTACGGCCCATGGCCAGCACGTGCAGACATCTTTTTTTCCACTTCCCAATATTCCAGGCCAATATCTTATTCATTCTGCTGTCTCCTTCCCTGCTGGACAACTCTTATACTTCAACTCTATGAGCCCGCCCAATTTGATAGAACAGGAAAATGAAAGATTCCAAAAACAAAAAAAGAAAGTCCGATAGATTCGGACCTTCTTCTCAGCAGTTTTAAGTTTTAATGTGTATAAGCAGCTACGTTATCCGGATTCACGGCATCATGGAGTGCGGCGTTAAGTCCTGTAGCGATAACATTGGCAATTCCCTCAATAAACTCATCGATTTCCTTTGGGGTAACAATGAGGTCATGACCCAGTGGCTCCAGTACCTCTTTCACCAGACTCAAGCGATCTTGCTCACCGATGTCGTCCAGCATACCCATGATCTGTTTGGTCTGATCCGTTTCCTGGCGGAAGTGTGAGCGCATCATCTCAATCACATTGTTCACAATGGTGGACGCATAACATACGGTTGGTACTCCGATGGCGATGCAAGGCACACCTAATATTTCACGAGTCAGGCCACGCCGTTTATTTCCAATACCGGAACCCGGGTGGATACCAATATCCGCTACCTGAATGGTTGTATTTACACGTTCCAGAGAACGGGAGGCCAGCGCATCAATCGCAATAATCGCATCTGGCTTGGTCCGATCTACAATCCCCTGTACGATGTCACTGGATTCAATGCCCGTTGTACCTAACACGCCGGGAGCAATCGCGCTGACTTCCCGATACCCTGGCGCAACCTGATCTGGCACCAATTCGAAATACTGACGCGTCACCATCAGATTTTCCACAACAAGTGGACCGAGTGAATCCGGGGTGACATTTAAGTTGCCCAAGCCAACAATCAAGACCTTGGATGTTTTGTTAATTCCGGCCTTAACCATAAAATCTTCCATTTCACGTGTGAACTCGGCAGCAACTCGCTCCTGTAACTCGGTATCACCATTCCGTAGTGAAGGTACTTCCAAGGTGACATAGTGACCTTTCACCCGACCAATAGCCGTGGCTGCTTCTTCAGTCAGGACATCAATACGTGTAATCGTAATGCCCTCTTTTTTCTCTACATCTTCCTGTAGTCCGGGAATCGTCTGTTTCTGTCCACCTTGCGCCATTTCCTTGGAGTCGATCGCCAAATCGGTACGAACTGTATAGTTTTGCAAATCCAGTGTCATTCTGTCCCTGCCTCCCTTACCGCATTTGAGCATATTGTGTGGGAAAAAGGGTTTCTTTATACAGCATGTCGAACATCGTAGGAATATCTGTTGCATTTTACATGCTAGCGTGATAGAATATTTTAAGTTGTGAAACGTTTGTATTCATGCAAATGCCTTACAGGAGGTGAATGTAATGCCAAACATCAAATCCGCTGTTAAACGCGTAAAAACGAGCGACAAGCGCCGCGCACTCAACGCTTCCCAGAAGTCTGCACTCCGTACAGCTGTTAAAGCTGCTGATGCTGCTCTGGTAAGTAACGAAGTTGATACTGCAAAAGCTGCGATTCAAGCTGCTTCCAAAAAGCTGGACAAGGCTGTAACTAAAGGTCTGGTTCATAAAAATGCTGCAGCACGCAAAAAGTCTCGCTTGGCGAAAAAACTGAACGCTCTTTCCGCACAAGCGTAAGAAGCGTTACTTATACGATTCAATGGAAAAATCCTGAACAGCATAGGCTTTCAGGATTTTTTAGTATCTGATTCGATAAGTATAAGACAAAGATAAAGCGACCTTTATTCCGATGATTTAACGATCATGGAGCAAAGGTCGCTTTGTTTGGTTATCATACTATTATTCTATCAGGTTTACGTATTCATTCACGCACCAAGTCTCAATAAGAACAGCTCCAGACCAAGTACTTTATCCACTGCACCTGTTTTCATCTGGTAATCAAGTTCGCTGAGGTGACTCAGAATCATTCTCAGACGTTCCGGCTGAAATTTACGAGCTTGCTCACCTGCAATCTTAACAGCATACGGATGAAGACCAAGCTGACTGGCAATCTGCTGTTGGGAGTAACTTTGTTGGCCCAACTCTTTCACCTGGATCATGATCCGAAACTGACGAGCGATTAAAGCGGCAATTTTAATCGGTTCTTCCCGCTGCTTCAGCAACTCATAGAAAAGAGCCAACGCTTTCTCCAGTCGCAAATTAGCGAGTTCTTCGACCAGCGAGAATACATTCTGCTCTGTACTACGGGCAACCAGTGACTCGATATCAGCACGCTTGATTGTCCCCCCATTACCAGCAAACAAACATAACTTGTCTACTTCAGCAGACAGGGTCTGAAGACCTGTTCCTGCATAGCTGATCAACGTTTCCGCCGCTCCCGTCTCCAAGGAAACATCCCGCTGCTTCGCCAGTTTCGCTATCCAACTCAACAGCTCATCTCCACTAAGTGGAGCAAAAGCAAGAACTACTGCCTGTTTCTTAACAGCCTTCACCAGTTTCTTACGCTCATCCAGCTTATCCCCTTGGGCCAGGAAAACAATCGTACTGTAATCTGCCGGATTTTCCATATATGTAAGCAGACGATCAACCTGATGTTCAATCTTGGATTCTTTACCTGCGGTGAACAGGCTCGCGTCCCTTACAATAATTAATTTGCGCGGAACCAGAAAAGGTACGGTCTCTGCTTCTTCAATAACGACCTCCACAGCCGTTTCAGACAAATCATATGGAATAATCGCAAAATCACGATGTTCTTCTTCAATAACCTGTTCTTTTAACATATCCGTAAATTGCTGTATCTGATACTTTTCCGTTCCATACAGCACATAGATCGGAGCCGGTTCTCCACTACGTATTGCCTTTGTTGCACTTTTTACATCCATTCACGGTGCCTCCTTATCCCTCTTATCCTACCAGAAAAAGTGCAAGACAACAAAGGGACCTTACATCCAGTTTACGGATGAAGGTCCCCTGTCCTACATCTATATAAACGCAGACACCAGCAGTTCTAGAAAAAGCCGGTGCGCGGTCATACGACGTCAGTTGTTTGAACTGAGATAGGACGTTTTGTTAATTCCACTATATGCTTGTCATACTGAAAATGTTCTTTCGTTTGGAGGAGCGCACTCCCCATTTTTTAAATTATTTCGCAGGAGCTCCACTTGGAACGGCAGGTACATTAAACGAGTTCTTCGCCGTTGTTCCGTCCTTGTCCGTCTCGTAATTAAATAGGGTACCATCCTTGGACCAACTCGCTGACTTCAGTGTCCCCTCTATACTGCGTTGTTCAACCAAATTCAGAACATCCGGTTCATTGGCAGGTTTGGAGTATATGCTGAGTTGATCACCAATAAGCATAACTACATAGGAGCCGTCAGGTGACTTCCATTCTTTTGGTGCTGCCGTTGTAGTCATTCCCTGATCCGGTCCTGCTGCGAAACCTTTGTTTCCTCCAGATGCGTCTGTACCTGCACCGGAATCAGGAGCAGAACTGCCTTCTACCGGAGCATCTTCATTGGTATTTGGTACGATTGTCTGAGAAGTGAATGAATCTCCATTTTCTGTTTCTGTTACTCCATTCTCTTCCCCATCTGCAGAAGATTTGGGAGCATCTCCTGATTCTTGATTTCTCTTCTCAGAATCTTGGTTCTGAACCTGACTCTGCTGATTATCGGTCGAAGGAGTTTTAGACGAATTATCCTGAGTTCCTTTATTCCGAGCAGGTGTTGATTCGGTAGCCGGTTGTTGAGGTTCCGGATCTGATTGAACTTCAGGCTCCTGTACCTTATCTCCACCGTTCTCTTCAGGCAAGGTTTCTACGCCTTGGTTGTCTGGTTCAGTCGGTGAAACATTCGATTGATCCACAAACACATCGTTGCTGCTTGGTTGGGATGAAGTGGCAGGATCAGAATGTTCAATACTCTTGCTTAATGGATTCTCATCCACATTGCCACTCTCTTGAGAAGCCCCAGAGCTCATCAGCATGGAATCGGCATTCTCGATCTGTTCAGGATTATATCCCCAGATGGCAAATCCCAATACAACTGCCGCAGCCGCTGCACCCATGGACATACGTCCTGCCATCGAGTTAAGCCATTTTTGCTTCGTTTTCCGCTCACTTGAACGTTGTAAATTCTCAAATGCAGCGGGGACAGGATTCATTTCCTGTATGGTGCTACTTTGTTCCTTCCGCGCTTCGTCAATGGCATCAAGCTGTGGCATAATCGCATCAACCAGACTAAATTTCGGGCTTACTTGCGGTAATTCTTCCAGTTCTCTGGAAAGAGCTCTGAGTAAACTAAAATTTTCGGCGCACTCCGGACACTTTGCCACATGCTGTAGCATCTGCGCGGTTTCCGCCTCGCCCAGATCATGATCCAGATAGCGGTGCATCCATTCCACCACCTCTTCGCATTTCATCCTGTCACACCACCTTTCTGATATTCCTGTAGTAGATTCTGTAATTGCTGTCTGGCTCTAAATAAATAAGATTTCACCGTATTCAACGGAAGATCGAGACAATCCGCAATTTCATTGTAGGATAAGTCCTGCAAATATCTTAGAACAATAACGGTACGATGATGCTCGGGAAGCTTGTTGATCGCATCCTGAATGTCTTGGGCCACATATGTAGACATGACCTCGTACTCCACATCCTGATTATCCTGAAAAACCATGTCATGTTCGTCAATGGAGACGGACGGTTTGGTTCTTCTGAATTTATCAATACAGATGTTCGTGACGATGCGTTGTACCCATGTTTTGAATTGGGCCTTTTCTTCGTATGAATTGATTTTGGTGTAAATTCGGATCAACGCTTCCTGAGCAGCATCCAAAGCGTCCTGTTCATTATTTAGAATGTAATATGCGGTCCGATAGACATGTTGTTCAATCTCCCGCAATAGGGTAATTAGAGCGTCGCGATCGCCCGATTGAGCGGCTCTGATGAGTTCCGGCTCTACCACAAAGGATCCCCCTCTCCCTGCAACCTTACAGACGTGATCATCAATAAAATTGTTGCAAAGTTAAGTATTTTTTTAATTTGCCATAACAAAATAACGGCGTATGTATTAGGGCCGCTGAAATCTTCTCTTAGAATAACAGAAATTGCATAACGAGTCACCAAACGTATCCAAAAGGGATTCCATTACTTACACGACTCAATTCAAATGCAATGGCATACATTATAGCTAAGCACTTTTTTGGTTCTGAAAATAAAAAAAGTCGAAATTTGTCCAAATTTAAGCTATTTTTAATGCAATTTTCATGAAAATGGTGTATTGTAAATTTACATTCATAAACACGAGGTGATGAGCATGCCAGCTCTAGCGAAAATTCAAGCTTTAAAAGAACAAATGCCCAAAGAATACCAAAGCATTTCCCATTTTGTGGAACATGCATTGGAGTCCATTGATACTCTGGTCGAGGAACATCGGAAGTACGTAGCTGCACAGGCATTATACGGCGATAAAATCGTTGGATCGGAAGAACGCTTGTACAGAGAAACCGTACTTGATGTCAGAGCACAACTATTGATGACTCTTGAGAAAACGGTAGAAGATCTGTTGCATAAGGGAGATAAACACTGGAACAAACACTTTAAGGATGGCGTAGAGTAGTTATTATATTTCTTCTACATTTTGAAAAATGGCCCGTTTTCCGATATTCTCCCTCCTGGAGGGTAACGGAAAGCGGGCTTTTTTTGTGCTGTGACTTACAATCAAATGAAGTGATTAATTGGTATATTCATCAGTAAATCGCCATCAGTTTGCCATTGAGAAACCCTAAAGCTCTTATGCCTGCTGAGCTGGCATACACCCAAACCTCGATTTTGCCTTTTGAACTCGTTTCATACGTAATGCTCGATGGATCTCCCCATGCAAGGCGCACCTGAGTTATGTTCATTCCTAAAGCTACTTCTCCAGCAATGATTTTATTCCAAGTGGACTTGGACCAATTGTTTTTCTTATACGGATCAGAAGAGAAGAATTGGTTGGAATCGGCAAGCATCTCCGTCACACTGGAAGGTGCACCTCCTGCGTAGGCAGAAACGGTTTTTCCTTTTGCATTACGGAAGATAATAGAGTAACTTCGATCACCGTATTTAATCTTCTCAATTTTGATATCTGATATGGTCACTTTACTGAAACGTTGCCCTAAACTCGTATCACTGTTGATCCAGTAGGACTTGCCAATGAAGCGAGCAAGATTCCCCAGCTCTTTTTTCTTGATCAGTGCAAGTGTGTCCTTCGATTCCACCAGAATAGAAGAATTTCCAACCAGCACCTTGGCCTGCTTTAGCTCAGCATCCCATATACATTTCCATCCAACAATGTGGCGCCTGTTAACTTTTGCTGTGAATCAACGTTCAGTTGAAGACTTGAAGCCAAACCTCCTATCTTCAACGTCACTTTGGTTGTTACCATGCCCGTAACCTCTAGTTTGCCTCCTGCCTGAATCTGTGCAACTTGGGGCTGCTCCACTATAAGTTCTTCAGGCAAAGGTGAACGTTTGTTCTTGAAACCATTACTATAATTCTCCTGAACGGTAAGGGTGATCATATCCCCAATAAAACTTCCTTGGAAGATGCCGTAAGTGTCACTTGATTTAACCCGGGAGCTGATAGAGGAGTTAACTTTCCATTATCATATGTAGCCCATGATCCATCTTGTAACTATGTATATAGCTCATCCAGATTAGGCGCACACACCATCTACGATACGTTACTTAAACCAGGCAGTTGCTCGCCCTTATATTTGGCAGTTCGATCATAGCTCCAGACGGTTCCATCCTGTTTCACCGTGAGCAGCTTATGCGTACCCCACCACCAAATCAAAGATTGCACATTATTCGCAACCGTGATGTAGTCATCCTCATACAGCATACTTACAATCACTACCGAGCCATCATTTTTCAGCACAGCTGCGTAAACACCATTCGTTGCAATTGCTTTACCATCAGGTACATTTCCAGCTTTACGTATTTTGTTGTATTTGTCATAATATATCTCCTGATGAAGATAATGCGCTATAAGAAGAATCGCTTCCAGTACTACTCCAATAAGAATCCGCATCGATAATCGATTCCAAAACCTTAGCCTGATCATCCACTTGTGGCCCCTTTAGACCAAAGTGTACCATCGTCCAGCAAATAGTCATTTCGGTCAAGAACTGAAGTGATGGAATTACCCGACCCAGATGATGCAAAAGCGGAGGACTGTCCTGCGATCAAACCGATAACTAAAAGTCCAATGCATAGGGCTATCGCTTTTCTAATCCATTTCACTCTAAACTTCTGAGTTGCCTTTCCATTTTCTTGATCCCTCATTATTATGTATAGTGCTACGATCCCTAAGTATCTCTATCCCTCCTCTAAGGTGGGACTAACTATTATTTAGTAAAAAATCATAATCCTGCAACAAAAACCACCTACCAATAATAAAACCCCAACTCAAACCATATTTTTACACGAAATTAACGATTAACATACAAATACTTCTATTCAATATTCTAGAATGAAACATATAAACGTACATCCGCAACAAAATTTAAATTCAATATAGGGAGATTAAATGAATCTAAAAATCTTTTTCAAATACTTCCTGGGATTCTTTTTACTCTGTAGTGTGTTACTTTTTGCATTTAATATGATAATAGGGCATAAAAGTTGGGATCAAATCGATCACATACTTAACTTATTCAGCGCAACTATAATTAGCTTGGTAGTTGGCATCTCAAAGGCAAGAGAGTAATTTGTTTTTAGTCGATTCCACTAAATGACAATCGAATAAAGTGCATCACAATTGGAAATGTCACCACCATGCAATTCAAAAAGAAGTCGTTCGCAGCGGAACGACTTTTTTCTGTTATTGGTCAACCAAGTACTACTTTCTCAATGTCCCTCACTCATTCTTTCTCAGCCTGTATATGCTAAAATATAGTAACTCCCCAAGTCTATCAGTTGTTTAATATAGTTATTCAAGATGGAGGTCAATATTTAAATGACAAACACCCATAGAATCAATAGGCCGCGCGGAAAAATACTTGCAGCTGTATTAACTGCAATTTTCATTTCACTTGCAATGGGGATATATCACTATGTCCCTATAGATGAAAAATTGGAAAATAATTACTATTATTCATTTGGGTATAAATTTGCAGTTGGATTATTGATTAACCTCGCTATTTTACTTTTCTTAATTATGCCACTTTCCATATTGGTGGATGGATTACTTTTATACAGAAAAAAAGATAATACGTATATAAAATTGCTCGTTGCTATTGCCGCATATGTTCTATTAGGCTTCACAGGTGGGATCATCTACTCGATATTTACACTAAACTTCACTACTTTTTCCGCTCAGACTATCTACATTGTTGTATGTTCTATTGTCTTTTTAACCTTTCAGTTGGTATTAAATCGGAGTTTTCTTCACTTATCTTCACACCGATAAATAGATTGCGTGCCGTCACTCAACTCCAACCAGCTTGTACCGGATATCGATCTTCCCATCTTTCACTCTCATCTGGACCTCACCCATCTGATCCGTCCGATAAATCTCTGACCCGGTAGCTTCCAGACGTTCCATCACTCCCGGGTTGGGATGTCCATATGTATTGTTAACTCCAGCAGATATCACAGCGGTTTTGGCATTCCAGTATTGGAGCCAAGCTTCGGTGGACGACGTTTTACTACCATGATGAGCGACCTTTAGAACGTCAATGGAGCCAAATGCTGAAGAAGCATCATTTGAATTAACCTGCAACGGGCGTGTAAGTACCCTTTGTATAACTCCCTCTGTATCTCCAAGATCTGCACCTTTCTGTTCAAACTGGGCAGCCAATGAGCCATCCTGAATCATATAGAGCAGGTCCTGCTCGGCTGCTGCATCCATATCCCCGGTGAATAACATGGAAGTCCCAGCCATGTCCAGCAAAAAGACAACCGAATCATGATTCTGGTGTTCAGATACAGGCAAACTGCCCGATACATTTACATCCATATGTGCCAGATCCGGAGCTATAAAATGTAAAAATGTCTCTTTATCAGCCTTATAGGACATGCCCTGCCGAATGGCGTACAGAGGAATTTCCCGTTCCATGGCTGTGTCCAGTAACTTATCAAAGTTATCCTTACCGCTGGTCGTTCCATTAAACATGAAACGTTTAACCGGAATCTGTTCCAGCACAGCCTGAAGTCCTCCAGCATGATCCTGGTCAGCGTGTGTTACAATGACCGCGTCCAGTTGATGGATACCTCTCTTTTTCAACAGAGGAACAACCACCTTGGCTCCAACCTCATACGGATCACGCCTTGTTTTCCACGATTGCTCGGTGTTCCCAAAGTTAACCGTTCCTCCGCCATCCACCAAAATATGTTTACCTTTCGGGGTTGTAATCAACGTACTATCTCCTTGTCCAATATCCAAAAACTGTACGATGCCGGTTCCAGCAGGCTGGGGAGTCTGATATGCCCACAACAATCCAGCAACAAAGCTGAGCGCAAGCAAACCGCACAACCATCGCTGAACTTTACTCATTCGTTTATATGCATAATAACCCGCACCTCTTGCGGTAAATGCACTTGTATACTCCGGCCAGGCAATACTGGCTCCTAATATCGTTAATGAAGTTTCTTTTCCATCTACACGGTTCTTACCTTGATCCTGTGCCACCGTAGACACGGAAGAGCGAATGCCCATATTCGCCATTGAAACTGAAGGTTGTCCCCTCACAAGAGGAGCCGTCTCTTCCTCAACAAACGCTGTTTCTTGCTGCTCACCATTGCCACGATGCAACAGGTAGAGTAAGGCATACAACACAGCATAATATGCGGCAATCCATAACAAGGGCGGTGTTGCCCAGATCAATACAAAACCTGACAGGCTGTTCATCCACTCCACGCTTATAAATGTCAGTTGATTCAGTTGCATCGCAATCCATGCGAGAGGTTTCGCCAAGGGAACCCATATGAATGACAATAACATGGCGACCGTCCCTAGAGGTAATACAATGGCGCTAATCAAAGAAACAAGCAGAAAGTTGGCCACAAATGAAAGTAATGAGAACTGATTGAAATAGAGAATGGTTACTGGAAACGAAATCAGCTGAGCGGTCACCGTTACGGATGCTGTTGCAGCCAGTGATTTCGGCCAGCTGCTGAACAGTCGGTTAATCAATGGCATGTAGATCATCAAACCTGCGGTCACAAGAAAGGATAACTGGAAGCTCACGCTTAATAAAAAGTACGGGTCCCACCACATCATCAGCAACGCTGCTGCACTGATCATCTGAAGGCCATCTCTAGCGAGACCGCGACGTGCCATATACAACCCAATCATGGACATAATCCCTGCTCGAATGACTGAAGGTGAACCACCTGATAACAGTACATAAGCTGGCACCAGGATCAGAACAATCGTGAGTGCCGTCTCTCTGGTAAGCCTTAGCCAGGATAGAATAAGGAGAAGAGAAGCGACATATACAGCGACATGGGTCCCGGAGATTGCCAGGATATGCGTTAAACCCAATTGTGAAAACTGACCATAGGTACCTGGATCGATATCAGTAGCCATCCCGATAATAAGACCCTTCATATATCCTGCATGAGGCTCTGGAAATAAATGCTCAACCGCCGAGCCCAACGTATGCCTTGCCCAATCCGTCCATCGTAGTACGTTAAATTGTCCAAGCCCTTCAGGAGGCGTAGCTGTTACCGAGCTGGCTCCCTTCACTTTGAACAACCAGTGGATATGCAGGGTTCGCAAATAACTGCGATAATCAAACCCGCCAAAGTTCCTTGCTTCACCAGGAAGGGCAAAAGAACCATTAAGCGTGATTGTATCGCCCCTCTTCCAGCCCGCTGCTACCTGTTGTTCTTCTTCCTCCAACAGTCTGACTTGTACCATCAATTGTTCATCTATGTTGAATGCAGATGATGCTGTTGCCAGATCTGTATCTGCTGACGAATCCGATATTGGCAATATTGAAGACAACTTAATCTTAAAGTCAGCCCGATCTCCATCAATGCGTACATCTGACACCAGCTCACCCTGAATTTCAGCTGGCCATCCGTCCAACTCATGAGTAGCGATACGCATAGTCTCCGGCAGACCGCTATGATTGTGTACGTCATTCCATTCCCAATGTGCAGCACCTCCAATAAAGGCAGCGAGTAAAAATAAAACAGACCATCCACGCACATCCATAAAACGAAGTAAAAGTGGCAAACATGCCAGAGCTCCAATTAACCCCCAGATTAACGTCCAGCCTGTTAACGCGCATGCTATCCCACTCCCGCATAACCAACAAATCGTAAAACTTAGTAACGGTCTGCCTTTCATTTCTACCCCTCCTTCATTTCACCCGTTGAACGCAGAAAAACCTCCGGAAAGCCAATTCAGGCTTGCCGGAGGTTCTCCCTCGCGTATTCGACCATATTCACATTAATTGCTTACAGTCATCATCGTTTCCCGCGGGGGCTGGTAATTCTCCAGCCTGCGGAACGTTATTCCCTTCTGTTCCATCATATTGGTAACCTTGCCGGTATCTTTAAGATAAGAACGATGAAACACGATTTCTGTAATCCCGCTATTCGCCAGCATATTGGCACATGTCCAGCAAGGTTCGTCGGTCACATACACGGACGAGCCTTCACGGTCGATTCGATCTGTGAATAAAAGCAAATTTTGCTCCGCATGGATTGTGCGAATGCATCGTTGCTTTTTGACCATTTCTTCCTGACCATCGGTCACGACCAACTCATACTCTTCCGATATCATGCAACCTGCTTCAGAACAATCCGGGACGCCGGTGGGTGCACCATTATAGGCTGTTCCCAGCAGTTTCTTTCCCTGAACAAGAACGGCACCCACATGACGACGCGAACAGCGGGAACGGGTAGAAACCATATACGCGATGTCCATAAAATACGTATCCCAGTCCTTGCGTACCTCAGTACTCATGCTGCTTTCCTCCCGCTCAACACAATTTTTATTCTAATATTACCGGATCTGCACATACGGTGCCATCTTCTCCAGCATCTTCATCCCAATTCCTTTGACCTTTGTCAGATCACTGACTTTTGCAAAAGGACCATGTGCATTCCGATAATCCACAATAGCCTGAGCTTTTTTCTCTCCGATTCCGGGAAGCTCCGTAAGCTTGGAGACAGGCGCTGTATTCACATCGATTTTGCCATTGTCGCTAACTTCCTCACGAACTACAGATGGATTACTGCCTAATACCGTCTCGGAAGTAACCGAAGGATTCGAATTCGTACCCTGCACAACTGGTTCAGTCGAATTTGAGGCGGCCGGTGGATTATCATTCGTCTGACTTGTAGTTTGAACAACTGAATCACCTTCAACCCCAACGCTCGCAAGCTCTTTAGACTCTTCTGCCTTTGCCTCATTCCCAGTCTGCATCCCACTTGCATCCGCTCCCGAAGATGCTCCTGTATTGCCCTGAACCGAAGTAGCCGACTGTACAGCAGGGAGTTCCTGCTCTATCGTCGGCTTCTCGGTGCCGAGCTGCAAGGGTTCCCAGCCACTAGGTGGTTGTTCACTTTTGCCCGACCATAATATAAGTATACTTCCAACCACCGCAGCAGCAATGGTCATCCCTTTGTTACATCTCATTCTTCCACACCTCTCCCTGAATTCAAAATCATTCATTTCGAACACGGGCGGTGCTTCCGAACCGTTGAACTTTCCTGATGAAACAAGTTGTGCATTTTTCATGTCATGTGAAACAGGTCCTCACGCATAGAATAGAGGGAATGAACTGCGCCAGTACCGTAAAGCATGAAAGGAGGCCTGAAACAATGAAGGTTGGATTTATCGGAACCGGCAGCATGGGCAGCCTGCTAATCTATGCCCTGATCCAATCGGGTGCACTTGAGCCCCGGCAGATCGCGGCCAGCAATCGAACCCCGTCCAAAGTACGTCAGTTATCCCTCCGTTACCCCGGTCTGCATGAAGCCCAGAGCAATCGGGAAACGGTGATCCGAAGTAATATCATCTTCCTGTGCGTGAAGCCGCTTGAATTCAAACATGTTATTGACGACCTCCTGCCCGTCGTGAATCCCAATCATATAATTGTCTCGATCACCAGTCCCGTGCAGCTGCGACATCTGGAATCTTCACTTCCTTGCAAAGTCTCCAAGGTAATTCCCAGCGTCACACACCAAGTCGGCAGTGGAGCATCCCTCTGCATACATGGCGAACGAATGACCAGTGAAGACCGCGCTGTGTTGGAAAGTCTGCTCAGTCATATAGGCAGGCCGTACCAAGTGGATGAAGCCTGTACACGAATCACATCCGACTTCTCCAGCTGCGGACCTGCATTCATATCGTTCTTTTTGGAACAGTGGATCGAAAGTGCAGTGAAGCTGACAGGCATCAAAAGGGCAGATGCCTGCGCTCTGGCTGGCGAAATGCTCCTGGGCACAGGCAAGCTGCTCACCGAAGGAGGATACACGCCGCAAGAGCTTCAAGCTCGTGTCGCTGTACCTGGCGGTATTACCGCTCAGGCACTTGCACTGCTGAAGGTTAGTCTCGACGGTGTTTTCGACAGCCTAATCCACACGACACATGACAAATATGATGAAGATTTGTTAAAGCTGGATGAACTATTTCGAGCCGGTGAGATTAACCGGCAACAATATTAACGAGTTTGCCTGGAACGGCAATGACCTTACGAATGGTCTTGCCTTCCAGCGCCTGCTTAACAGGTGCCAACTCCATCGTAAAGTCCTGCATACCCTGTGCATCCAGATCCTTCGCGATCGTAGCACGAGTTACAATTTTACCATTTACCTGAACAACGATTTCTACTTCCGCATCCACTGTCATGGACTCATCATATTCAGGCCAAGCCACGTAAGAGATTCCACCTTCATGACCCAGACGGCTCCAAAGTTCCTCTGCCATATGCGGTGCCAGTGGTGACAACAGTTGCACAAAGTTTTCCATCGCTTCGCGAGGCAGTGTATCTGCTTTGTATGCATCGTTGATGAAAATCATCAGCTGGCTGATGGATGTATTGAAGCGCAGGTGTTCCAGATCTTCCGTAACTTTTTTGATCGTTTTGTGAGCAGTCCGCTTGAACTCATCCGTTCCACCGTCCACCGTAATCTTGTCATTGATGGCTCCTGTGTCTTCGTTAATGAAAAGACGCCATACACGTGACAGGAAGCGGTGCATGCCTTCAACCCCGTTTGCATTCCACGGTTTTGTCGCTTCCAATGGTCCCATGAACATCTCGTACAGACGCAATGTATCTGCACCGAATTCATTGACGATTTCATCCGGGTTAATGACATTACCACGAGATTTACTCATTTTCTCATTATTGGTACCCAGGATCATACCTTGGTTCACCAGTTTGTGGAAAGGTTCTTTGGTCTCCACAACACCCAGATCATACAGCACTTTATGCCAGAAACGAGCGTACAGTAAGTGAAGCACCGCGTGCTCTGCTCCACCAATGTACAGATCAACTGGCAGCCACTGCTGCTGTTTCTCCTTGGAGATCAGTTCCTTGTCATTGTGCGGATCGATAAAGCGCAGGTAATACCAGCAGCTACCCGCCCATTGTGGCATGGTGTTGGTCTCACGACGTGCCTTCATTCCCGTTTCCGGATCTACCGTATTCACCCACTCCGTAACATTCGCCAGTGGTGATTCTCCAGTACCCGAAGGTTTGATCTGGTCGATATCAGGCAGCAGCAATGGAAGTTGATCCTCAGGTACCGTCTTCATCGTTCCATCTTCCAGGTGCAGAATCGGGATTGGCTCACCCCAGTAGCGCTGACGGCTGAACAGCCAATCACGCAGACGATAGGTTACTTTCCCTTGCCCTTTACCGTTCTCTTCCAGCCAAGCAATCATCTTGGCAACCGCTTCTTCATTATTCAGTCCGTTCAAGAAATCGGAATTCACATGCGCGCCATCACCGGAATAAGCCTCTTGTGTAACGTCCCCACCTTGAATAACCTCGATGATATCCAGACCGAACTGCTTCGCAAATTCCCAGTCACGTGCATCATGACCCGGAACAGCCATAACCGCACCTGTACCGTAGCCTGCAAGAACGTAATCAGCAATCCAGATCGGCAGTTTTGCACCATTAACAGGGTTGATTGCATAAGCGCCAGTGAATACACCTGTTTTGTCTTTGGCCAAATCCGTACGTTCCAGATCACTTTTACGAGAAGCCTGCTCCTGATAAGCCTGAATCGCTTCACGTTGGTCATCGGTTGTAATTGCTCCTACCAATTCATGTTCTGGAGCAAGTACTGCAAAGCTCGCACCGAACAATGTGTCCGCACGGGTAGTGAACACCTTGATAACTTCCTCGCGACCCTCAATGGCAAATACAACTTCCGCACCTGTTGATTTACCGATCCAGTTGCGCTGCATATCCTTGATGCTTTCAGACCAATCCAGCTCTTCCAGGTCTTCCAACAGACGCTCTGCATACTCGGTAATTCTCAGAACCCATTGACGCATCGGTTTGCGTACAACCGGATGTCCACCACGTTCACTCTTGCCATCAATAACCTCTTCATTAGCAAGTACCGTTCCAAGGGCTTCACACCAGTTAACTGCAACTTCATCCACATAAGCCAGGCCCTTATTGTACAGCTGGATAAAGATCCATTGTGTCCATTTATAGTATTCAGGGTCCGTTGTGCTGATCTCACGATCCCAGTCATAAGAGAAACCGAGCGATTTGATCTGGCGACGGAAATTGTCAATATTACGGAATGTAATATCTCGTGGATGTTCACCTGTATCCAGTGCATGCTGCTCAGCAGGCAGACCGAAAGCGTCCCAACCCATTGGGTGCAATACGTTGTAACCGCGCATACGTTTGTAACGGGAAACGATATCCGTTGCCGTATATCCTTCCGGGTGGCCTACGTGCAGACCTGAACCGGATGGATAAGGGAACATATCCAGTGCATAAAATTTCGGTTTAGCAGGGTCCTCACCCGTTTTAAACGTTTTATTTGCATCCCAGTATTGCTGCCAACTTTTTTCCATGACTTGTGGCTGATAGCCGTGTTTCGGCTGGTTATTCTCACTCATCTATTGTTCCTCCTTCAGGTTATTCGCTTTAGCTTTAATTGCAACAAAAAAACCTCAGCATCCCGTAGCGTTTGCAGCGCTAGGGACGAGAGGTTGAATTCCCGTGGTACCACCCTAGTTAGCGGACGAACGTGCTTCGTCATCCACTCCCTTTGGACCTGTAACGGCGGTTAACCGATGCGGATTTCCATTCCTGAACCCAAGCTTTATACAAGCAGGTTAAACAGAATGGTGTAATCACCGCATTTCTCCAAGGCGAGTTCGCAAATCACTGTCAACCGGCTTGCACCAACCGCCGGCTCTCTGTATGTACAGGAATTACTACTGATCCTTATCATCGAAATATGTATACAATATCGGGACCATTATATAAAAAAGCAAGCCCAAAGTCAATATTACACGTTATAATCGCTATCTTGAAGTCTACGGTTCGTATCGTTCATAACACTGGTTGCTGTTCAGGATAAGCGAAAACGCTCAATGCCTTCCTCCAGATTATGAATGGTCCAATTCACATGTTCCTGATTATCATATTGGCGATAAGCGCATTCAATGCGTAATACCAGATCAAAATACAAGTCGTATAAACTTCTTCTTCTCAGCTCACTTTCAGTTGTAATCGCATGCCCATACCCTTTCACAAAACCGGGAGTATAGTTAAAATGACTGAAATAATGCTCCATCAGAGGATCTGCCCACAGTGAACGTTCAAAATCAATAATCGCTGTGATACGACCTTTGTCTACTAACACATTGCCATCCCACAGATCCCAACTGACAAGAACAGGTTCTTTGACATCGTTAAGCGCATCCGACTTATCTTCAATCAAGCGTCTCAATTCAGGATAATCGATCGAAAATGTAATCCCGGCTTCTTCACCATCGTTAAGAATGTCATCCATTAGATTCATAAATGCTTCTTTCCATGTGGAATATCGCTGTTTTTCCTCCGAGAAATATCCAAACTGCTCGCCCTTGATTTCATTGATTCGACGATTGTACTGACCGAGCTGGTGTTCAATGGCTTCCTGTTCTTCCGCAGAATACTGATCCTTGACCTGATTATAGGGTGTTCCAGACATGTATTCCATGATAAAATAACGGGCTGAAGCCATAGTTAACGAATCATCATAAGCCAACACTTGGGGTACGGGAACATCCTGTAGCTCCGTAATAAGGCGCAGGGCCTCAACTTCGGCAATCATGAGATCCTGCTCACAGCGCATCAGATTTGTCGAAGCTGAAGGAGCAATTTTGAGTACCACTCGCTGTGCGTCACTGAGTGTAATGAGATATGCATGATTGGCCCAGCCATCCACCATTTCCTTGTACTCCTGTATACTTGCAGAGAAATGCTGCTCTATTATGGCATTCAACTGTTCTGACGAAAGTCTTGTTTTATATGTACTTTCCACTTCTACACCTCACCTCAACTGTTGATTTCCTTAGAAAACGCTTTCTATCCGACTATTATCGCCTCCTTTACTTTAACTGGCAATACTTTTTGTCACGCTTGTGAGTCTTTCCTGACATTTCTTTGCCCGAATACAGAAACATGTCACTCATTCTTTATGGAAAATAAAACAAAAAAACTGCCCTTATGCAACATAAGGACAGTTCTTATCTTTTATTCTTACTTCACAGCAACGTAGAACAAACGCTGTGCGCTGTCTCCGGCCTCTTTCCATTCAAAATCCGCATATACTTTCACATCTCTAAAACCTGCCTTGGATAACTCCATCTTCATCCATTCCGGGTTATATGCACGCTGGACATGAACCTCTTCAAACCGCTGGTATATATCCTTGGGACCATCATCCACACGCGAAAAAATACTGAGATGATGCTCAATCTCACAACGATCCTGGTCCAGATCACAAGTCCAAATATAAGATACGGAGCGCTCATCCAGTACAAAAGGTTGCTCCTCATCATAACGGATAAGCGTATTGGGATGATGCACATCAAACAAAAACGTTCCATCAGGCTTCAGCATCTCATATGTCCGCTGGAATGTTCGAACAACATCTTCTTGTTCAAGCAGATAATTGACGCAATCACAGAATGATATCACCGAATCCACAGGTTCCGGAACTCGCCAGTCTCGCATATCCTGCTGCACCCAACGTACGCTGCCTTCCCGATACAAGCGATGGCCCTGAGGCGTAGCCTCCATCTTGCTGCGTGCAACCGACAGCATATCTGCTGAGAGGTCAATGCCTGTAACTTCGAAACCGGAGTTCACGAGCGGGATCGTAATGGAGCCCGTTCCACAGCCAAGTTCAGCGACACTTTTGGGCATTCCATGCTTTTCCCATGCTGTTCTTGCAAACCTTATCCAGTCCGGATAAGGCATATCTTCCATTAATTCATCATACACATAGGCAAATTTCCGGTAAGACATGTCAGGCACCGCACTTTCAATTTCATTTTCCAATCCTGCTAACAAAAGAAAAAGCAGGGGTATCCGGTGTTTACCCAGCCTAGCCCTGCCTTCTCCGAGTTTCATATTACGAAATATTCAATCAAGAAAATTACTTATTTTCATTCTGATCCGCAGGAGCAGATTCGGACAGATACGTCCAGCTTTCCTTTTGGACCACCAATCCGTCCTTCATCAATTTGCCCAAGGCACGCTTGAAAGCTGACTTACTGATGCCAAAGCGCTGCTTGATGATATCCGGCGGAGTTGCATCAGAGTAAGGCATGCCGCCCATAGGACGCTCTTTCATAAAGGCGAGCAGCTTGTCTGCATCTTCGTTACGTCCAACTTGTTTGAGTTGAGTCATGGCCAGATTCACACGTCCGTCTTCACGTACCAGTGTCACCCGACATTTAACTTTCTCACCAAGACGTAGCATATGACTACGTTCAGATGAATGAATCATACCAATTGCACCAAAGCCCAGTACACCGCCTTCTACAAGTACAAAAGTACCCATCTGCAGTGGCTTGTATACCGTCGCTTCAACCCACTCGTTTAACCATGAAGTTGGAGCATGGAAAGCCAACGGTGAAAGCTCACGTTCCCCGGCCAATTTGGCACGCAGACGTCCCTGCTTGTCATGTTCCATGATTACAAAGACTTCATCCCCCACTTGAGGACGAAGTTCTTCCAGTTCAGGCAATTCACGAATAGGAAGCAGCAATTGCCGTCCAAGTCCCATTTCCAGGAAACAGCCCAGTCGTGGGTGAACATCAGCCACAACCAGTCGTGCCATTTCGCCAAGCATGAGATAAGGCTTTTTCATCGTTACGGCCAGACGATCTTCTGTATCAAAGAATACAAATACCTCAAGCGTCTCACCAATTTTAATATCCCGTGTTAACTCGGTGTAGTGAAGCAGTACATCTTCCGATCCTGTCGTCAAAAAGAAGCCAAACGGAGACACTTCACGTGAAACCGGCAGAGAGACGACTGTTCCAGCAATCAAACTCATACAGTTTCCACCACTTTGGCATCAGACCATAGTCGTTCAATGTTGTAGTATTCACGCTCGTCACGGTGGAAGATATGAACAACAACATCGCCCATGTCCATCAATACCCAACGTGCGGAATCCATACCTTCGATACCTTTGATCGTCGCTCCGGCTGCATGAGCCTGTTTGCGAATTTCAGTGGCAATGGCTTGTACCTGTGTATCGGAATTCCCGTGACAAATAACAAAATAATCTGCCACCAGGGAAACATTAATCAGATCCAACGCTACAATGTTGGATGCCTTTTTGTCGTCAGCGGCAGCAACCGCCATATTCATAAGTTCTTTCGATGATACTGTCATGAACCAACCTCCATAATCTATAATTGTGTGTTCAAAAAGATCAGTTTTCAGTACCGAGAAGATGGAATAAAGCTAGAAATGGAGTAGCGGAGCGTAGGCAAACTACGTGAGCAACGGACATTTCAGCTGAATTTCATCTTCGATGCTGATGATGCCGCTAGGCATCCTTCGTAATCAAAAGTGGACTTTTTGAACAACCTCTATAATTGTGCAATTAAGTCATTCCGCGACAGCATGGTCAAAGGATAAATGACACGTCGCTGCGAGATCAGCAAGCTGATCGTCGAATCGAATCCGGCAATTAAACCTTCCTCCAGGCTACGTTCAGCCTGTTCGCGAATGTGTTCCACTCCCGGGAAATCCCGTCCCGGTTCAATGTAATCGGCAAGACATACCACTTTGTCCAGCAAGCTCATGCCTACCCGACCCGAGGTATGCCACCGGATGGCATTAATAACTTCGGAATCTTCCACACCGTAATCACGCTTGGCTACAAAAGCACCGACTTCGGAATGCCAGAGCTGCTTGTCATGTTGCAGAAGTTCCTGGTTTAATCCGTTATCACGGATGACCGCTTCCATCTCCGCTACGGGCCAGTACTTCGCCACATCATGCAATATCGCTGCCAGATCCGCTTTTACAGGATCAGCCCCGTATTTTTCAGCCAACATCACTGCCGATTTCATTACACCCAATGTATGCTTCCAGCGTTTTTCCGGCATTTGTCCAGATACGGCTTGAATCAGTTCCTCACGGCTTAGTGCCATATAAACCGCTCCTTAGAATGTATTGGTGCACCTCATCAGGAATCATGAAGCGTACTGAATGTCCTTTGGCAAGACGTCTGCGTACGGCTGTTGATGAAATATCCACCAAGGGCATCTCGGCCAGCAAGACCCGATCCTGTAACTCGTCTGGTAAATCATCCAGATGTAACTGGAAACCCGGCCGACCAACCCCGATAAAGGTTAGGCGTTCGGCAAGTTCTTCAATCTGCTCCCATTTGGGAAGATAGTTCACCATATCCGCCCCGATAATGAAATAAAATTCATGTTCAGGATGGCGCCGCCACAGTTCCTTCATCGTATCGATTGTATAAGACACTCCGCCAAGCTCCATCTCGATACCCAGCACCTCATATTGCTGCACACCCTTCACAGCCGCTTCCGTCATATCGAGACGTTGCTGTCCCGAAGCTCCGGCTCCGCGCTTGTGAGGTGGAACATGGGAAGGCATGAACCAGATCTCATCCAGTGCATGCGAATCCCTTGCCGCTTCAGCTGCCAGGAGGTGTCCCATGTGGATCGGATCAAAAGTACCACCCATGATGCCGATCTTCACCCGCGTCACGCTCCCTTATCTAGGTAATTCGATCTGTTTGTTATCGCGCGATTCTTTGTACAGAATGATGGTGTTACCGATGAGTTGTACAAGCTCACTTCCCGTTTCACGGGCAACTTCTTCTGCCATCTCTTTTCTGTCCTCGTCATTGTTGTTCAACACTTGCACTTTCATCAATTCGCGCTTCTCAATCGCATCCTCGATGTGACGGAACAGGTGCTCATTTGTCCCACCTTTACCAATCTGAAATACAGGGGTCAGGTGATGTGCCTGTGACCGCAAAAAGCGCTTTTGTTTACCGTTTAACATGAATACTCCATACTCCTTATGTTGAGCAGGCCCTGATCGACAGCGCAAAAACTGTCCGGACCTGACCATTCAATTATTATTTTTCAATGGTGAAAATGATCACTGAGTACACAAGGTGACTCCGATTGCAGTACCATCTTCCGATCGCTGTTATCCCCAGATTTTTCTGATCCCTTTTCACAAAGGGAAAATCCGGTGATAAATGCGACCACTTCGTTTCTTCAGATTGGTTCTGCACTCGTTGTCTGCCTGTACTCTTAATATCATTTTCACACTTCAAAACTTTTTAACACCGCTCGTCTCATCGTCTCCACAGGAGCCGGGATGCCAAGCCAATGTTCAAAGGCCACTGCGCCCTGGTATACAAACATACCCAAACCACCGTGCACCGTGCATCCGCGCATCCGCGACTCTCGAAGCAGACGGGTCTCTAGCGGATTGTAGATCAGATCACTCACCGCTGCGCCTTCACGGATCAGTGTGAGATCAACCGGTACTTCATCAACATGCGGGTGCATTCCGGCAGCCGTTGTGTTAATCACGATATCAGCCGTAGCCAGTACCGTTGCAGCGTCTTCCATACCACTGCCCGAGATTTCTCCCAAGCCATGGCCTCGTAAATCCGAAGCAAGTGCAATAGCTCTGTCCGCTGTACGGTTCAGAATGTGGATGCGTTCAGGCTTCTCCAATGCAAGTGCATATATGACACCTCTAGCTGCTCCACCTGCTCCCAGTACAGCAATACGTTTACCCGCAAGCTCAGGCACAGCCTCTTCCTTCAGCGATCGGACATAGCCAATACCATCCGTATTGTACCCTGTCAGTGTTCCACCTTCATTAACGATGGTATTCACCGCACCAATCAGGCGAGCACTTTCATCGATCACATCCAGATACTGCATCACCTGCTCTTTGTGCGGGATGGTGACATTGACACCACGATAGCCCAGTGCCACAATTCCCCGAACTGCCGCCTCCAGTTGATCCGGATGAACATGCAGTGGCATATACATTCCATTCACCTCTGCAGCCTGCAGAGCCGCATTGTGCATTGCCGGAGACTTGGAGTGAGCAATCGGATCACCCATAACACCAAGCAACACGGGAAGTGAAGAGTTGAATTTTTTCTGCTCAGACATAGGTCCGCCTCCGATCCATCTGATGTACAGGTTCTGAGAATTTATTAGATCAAGGATGGACGGATTTGTACACGAATGCCTTTTGGAACATGTACAGCAACCAATGCTCCAATATCACCATTTACTTTAATCCAGCCCAAACCAGAGATGAATACGTCCGATTGACTGCCGCGTTTGATGCGGAATTCATGTCTGGTCCATTCACCCATCTCTGCTGCATTCTCACGGGTTGGCGGAGATAATAATTCTCCCAGGTGGTCGCGGTACAGGTCATCTGCACGCTCCAGCTTCGTCCGGTGAATATCAAGCGCAGTGCTGATAAAACAAGTGAACGACTGGCGATCACCTTCCACAAAGTCAAATCGAGCCATGCCGCCGAAGAACAGCGTCTGACCGGAATTCAACTGATACACAGCCGGTTTAAGCGGTTTTTCCGGCATGATGGCAGCGAGATCCTTACGTGAGACAATCTCGCTGAAACGCCATGGATATACAATTCCGGGCGTATCAATAATATATTTTCCATCATCCAGCGGAATGTTCACCATATCCAGCGTTGTTCCCGGATAACGGGATGTGGTCAGTTCCTGCTCCAGATCGCTGTAATCACGGATCAGACGGTTAATCAGTGTGGATTTGCCCACATTGGTACCACCAACCACGTACACGTCACGATCTTCGCGATACGTTCCTACAAGCTCAAGCAGTCGGTCGAAGCCCTGATTTTGCTTTGCACTGCACAAGACTACATCCACGGTACGCAAACCCTGTTCTTTGGCTTGCTTCTGAACCCAGTTGCGAACCTTGTTCCAGTTGGTTACTTTCGGAAGCAAGTCCGTTTTGTTCACAGCAAGCAATACCGGATTGTTGCCTACAAAACGTTGCAGACCGGAGATAATACTTCCATCAAAGTCAAACAAATCAACGATATGGATGACAAGTGCATCCTTATCCCCGATTTTGCTAAGCAGCGCCAGGAATTCGTCCTGATCCACCGTAACGGATGATGACTCATTGTAGTTTTTGATGCGGAAACAGCGCTGGCATATAACCGGTTCACGATCCAATGCCTTCTCGGGGATAAACCCTGGTAATTCCGAATTTTCTGTTTGCAGATGCACGCCGCATCCGCTGCACCTTACGGCAAGATTGCCGTTATGCGGTTCTGTCATTTCTTCTTTTCCTCCTCAAGCCATAAGCCTTTCCTGCGTAAACTCGTTAGAGCAATCCGTTCCACGCGTCGATTGAAGCGGGTCATAAATCCTTCGTCCCCAATGGAGATTGGCAGTACCAGAACGGTATATAACCCCATTCGGTTCCCTCCATAAACGTCCGTAAGCATCTGATCGCCTACTACAATCGTGTTTTCAGGAGATAACTCCATCATTTTCATTGCTCTACGAAACGGTACATTCGATGGTTTGCGTGCACTATGCACAAACTGGATATCCAGCGGGGTCGCAAACAGGGATACACGATTCAAATTGTTATTGGACACAATCATCAGCTTGAAACCTGCCTCTTTCACACGTGCAAACCATTCAATCAGTTCGGGCGTAGCGTCAGGGGCTTTGGCTCCAACGAGTGTGTTATCCAGATCAGTTATAATTCCACGGTAGCCTTGAGCGTACAGCTCTTCCAGATTAATGTCAAAAACCGTGTCTACACGCAGCTTGGGCATTAACATTTTAAACAAAGAAGTCACCTCAGTTTCATACGACACACTATATCACAAATCCGTCTTTCCTGAAAATGCATACAGCGCCTGATGGCATAGGAAAAAAGGAAAAACGGGACGGGCAACAACTATGCCCGTTCCGCTTTCAGTTCCTTCCGCAGCTTCAAGGCAGTCTGATAGACGGCCTTCCAGTCGTCGGCAGTTACGGACGCCGGACTGTAACGAGTCTGTTCAAACTTCGTGAGAAGCTCATGCAATGTCGCTTCTGCAGCAGGTTTTGCCTGGCTCCAGCGGGCTACCGATTCACGAAGTGTCTCGTCTCCGCTCCGGGTCAACCCTTTGCGTTTCACATACTGAATCCAACGCTCGGTCTCTGCCACTACCTTCTGTTCAGGGGTGAGCGGTCCACCTGTCCGTAGACGAAGTAGGAAGAATCGCATGGAGAAACGATTACGCCAGAACATATAGGCTACCCACAATACTATAATGGCTCCTGCAGCCCAGATAACAAAAGTCGGGATGGCAGACGATGTCTGCTCAGGTGCAGGGGTCTGCTCTTCCTCTTGTACCGGCTCCTCTTCTGGCTCTTCTTCTGGCTCATCTACAGGCTGTACATCAGGCTGTTCCGTCAGCAGCGGCATATCAAAGCCCGGCGTTGCTTCAACAGGAATCCATCCATACTCACCAAAATAAACCTCTGCCCAAGAGTGTGCATCTGCATTCGTAACGGTGTAGGTCGTCTCAATCTCCGCGCCAGGTTGACGTGGAGCCTGCATGTCCGAATTCAGGGACAGTTGTCCAGGCGCATAACCTTTAACCCACCTTGCAGGAATGCCCTCCGAGCGCGCCATCATCACCAGCGCAGTCGAGAAGTAATCACAGTAGCCTTCCATAATATCGAACAGGAAACCTTCCACAAAGTCGCCGCTTACTTTTCGAGATAAATCCGGATTGTTCGTGTATTCAAAATTAGTTTGTAAATAGTTTTGCAGTAATGCCACTTTTTCATACGGAGTATTCGCAGATGCCGTTATCTCGGCTGCCAGATTCGACACCCGGTCAGGGAAACGGGATGGTAACTGCAAGTACATATCATCTGCCGGATTACTGTTATACAGATCTTCAAATGACTTTGTACGAAGCTCATCTTCCACAATCACAGGGGCTTCCGATACGATAGTATATGTCTTGGGATACTGTGGTTGCTGACGGTCTGTCACCACATGCAGTTCAGCCTGTTCGGCATTCCACAACATCCGATCCGTTCTGTCTTCACCATTAATCGAGCTAACTTCCGAGATTGAATAAGCACCAAAGAGAATCGGATAGACATTATCATTCAGCATCGTTACGTTCTGAGTCACTTGTTTGGTATTCACATTACCGGATTCTTGGTTCTCGAGAGGCTGTCCGGCTTCAACATTCTCTGTCGCACCCCGTCCACGGTCATCCCAGCCTGTACCTGTATACTCTGCACGTGTCTCACCACGCCAGTAACTGCGCTCATTGGTGGTGACAGACATAACAGGGGTATAGTCGAAGTTGAATCCTCCACCAAGCTGATTGTCTTCCCTGCTGTATCCCGATTCGGTAGCCGCGGGAATATCCAGGTTTCCGTTACCAGCCTGACTTGTGGAAGTTCCGGTATAGTTACGCCACGCCGTATATGGGTCCGTCAAGGTGGGTGGAATCTCCGGCATATTAACGCTGGCTACAATAATCAAAGAAAAGATAATGGCAATATTGGCCAGGACTTTATAAGGATAACGGATGATTCGTTTCCAACCTTGTGGATACTGTAGCTGATAGTTACGGAAATGCTGGCATACGAGCCATCCCATCCCCGCAAACATCACCCAGGCGATTTCAATCCAGAGTGGAATCTGGGTGAAAGAATCGAGAATCCCCATCGAAATGATGTTGACTCCCAGAAAAACAAGAATGCGACGTGTTGTGGTCACGAGTCGAAGCGCAGCTTCAAGCATTACCCATGCACACAAAGAGAACCAGATGTACGGCGTCATATGCAATATAAATTGCTCCGCTCTGTCTGTTAAAGAGCCATAAGGGATGTACACCGTATAATCGATCAGCGTTTTATGCAAAATGTAACCAACAACGACCGCCTTGATCATCGCGCGATATATCGTTTTGAAGGGCAGAATGACCTCCAGCACACTGACTGCTGCAAGTGTCCATAACACCAGAGAAGTGGTCTCCGTGTACCACGATTCCTGCGTAAATGAAATCCACTGCATTCCAATGAGGAAAATCCAGAGCAATGACGCTGCATGATACCAGGATCGTTTGCCTGCAACACTTTCATTTCCTTTTGTACTCATGCAGAACCTCCCCCCATCACCGTTGGAAGCTCCTGCAAGTGAGAAACAGTGAATGACCTCGTGCCTCTTCCACGCAACATGGCATTCCACTCGGCACTCCGGCGGGATTCACTGGTATCGATCAGAATATGACATGGAGTCATGCCCCGCGTATCGGCCCAGCGCAACAGTTCCATTATTTTTTCATCCTTCTGGGGAGAAATCACAACAAAGTAAGCTCCCTGAGGCAGTTGACGTGCAATTCTTTCCACGCCGGGCAACAGATGGGTATCCTGGCCGTTATATTGAATATCCACCAGATGATGCATCATCTTCTGTCGTTCCATCAGACTTTCACTGGGGGCCATGAAGGAGGTCTGGTCTGACAATGTCAACAACCCCATCCCCATTCGTTCCCTGACACCATACTCCAACAGAGAGGCAGCCGTGGAAACGGCAATTTCAAATGCATCCCCATGTTCGTAACTTGATGCCAGCGCATCCAGAACCAGAATGGTTTTGGGCACAGACTCATGTTCAAACTCCTTGGACTTCCAGTTCCCTGTCTTTGCCGTTGCATTCCAGTGAATGCGGGAAAGTCGATCTCCGTATACGTAGTCACGTACACCATTGATCTGAGTGGTCTCCCTCCGTGAACGGGTTAACGCCGTCTGAGGACCGGATAACCGTGATTTGCGGTCGTAGAGCTGCCAATATGGAATAAATACCGTTCTTGGCAGGACGCGAAACTCACCTTTGGCCTTAAACTTTCCTCGATGTTCGATCAGTCCAAATATGTCCTCGCTGGCACATTCCGTTTCTGAAAAAACATACTTCCCCCGCTCAAGTGGTGGCGTCTGGAATGACAGCTCCCCATTACCTCGCATATTGGGAATCAAACTTTCCTTGAACGACCACGATTCTCCGTTATGCCGATGCAGCATTTCACGTACAACAACATAGGGAAGCGGGAGGAATCCCGGAATCGTCAGACTCAGCTGTACTTGAACCTGGTCACCCGCATGCAGCAATTCTTCGTGGTCTGGACCAGAAGATAACCTACGATTTCCTTGAGCGCGTCTTACCCCGCTAAATCCAGCAATGGCAAGGTACACACAGAGGAGGGTCACCATCGACAGTAACATAAGGGATGTCTTCCCGCCCTGAAACAAAACATAAGCCAGACAGCACATCCACACCATTGCGATGCTCCATACGCGTGGGTGGCGTAACCCTCTATTAACTGTTCTCAAAAGCGGCTTCATGAACTATTGCCCCATGGAGACGGGCACGCGTACTTGCTGGAGTACGGCATTCAAAACGGCCTCGGAACTCATACTGTCCAGTCTCGATTCGGGACGAAGCACAATACGATGAGAGATCACATAAGGGGCCATCGTTTTCACATCATCCGGAAGCACATAATCACGTTCCTGCAGGAAAGCAAAGGCTTTTACGGCCATCATGAACGATATGGCTGCCCGTGGGCTGGCACCCAACAATACAGATGGGTGGGAGCGGGTTTGACGAACAACATCCAGCAAATAGTCCATAACCGGATCACCGATAAAGACCTCTTTAATCTCCTGTTGAATTGCAGAGATCTGATCCATATGAGTCACGGATTCAAGACGATCTACAGGCTGACCCATCTGATGCTGTTTCAATAGGATTTTCTCAATTTCCTTATCGGGATAACCTAGACTTATTTTCAACATAAACCGGTCGAGTTGTGCTTCCGGCAAAGTATACGTACCTTCAAAATCAATCGGATTCTGAGTTGCACAGAGCATGAATGGATGTGGCAGATCATACGTATCACCATCAACGGTTACGCTGCGCTCCTCCATAACTTCGAGCAGAGCCGATTGGGTTTTTGTTGTGGCCCGGTTAATCTCATCAGCTAGCAAAATGTTGGTCATAACAGGACCTGGCCGGAAATAAAAACGCTCATCCTTCGGATGGAACACAGATACGCCTGTAATATCACTAGGTAAAATATCAGGATTACATTGAATACGCCGGTACTCACCACGCATGGATTTCGATAATGCCTTGATTAACTGCGTTTTGCCGGTTCCCGGTACGTCTTCAATCAGAACGTGCCCGCCTGCAAGCAAAGCTGTAAGCAAAAGTTGAATTTCAAAGGATTTCCCCATAATGCAGGATTCCAGATTTGAACGAACTGCGGATATGATTTGGATCGACTCTTTGCGCACAGGCATGTGGTCTAACCTCCTAAAAAAGCATACAGATTTCCTTTTATTGTACATGATCCAGAGTCACGAGTACACTCGAAGGAACTCACAATTTGTTTCCAGCCCGTCAGATTCACCGCAGTTCTCGCATGAATACGACAAAAAAGGCCCGGATAGAAGTTATCCGAAGCCTCTGCTGAATCGCAATATGTTCAAGTAGATTTCCCATTCTATGTTAGCCTTTTGGCCTGACCACCAATGCCGCGAGAAAAGAAAAGATGATCGCTGACGAAATTCCCGCCGCAGTCAGATCAAATATCCCCGTAATCACACCCAGCCATCCCTCTTTTTCCAGCTCCGTCAATGCCCCGTGCACCAAGGAATTACCGAAACTTGTGATGGGGATTGAAGCACCCGCACCTGCAAATTTAACCAAGGGGTCGTACAGGCCAAATGCATCCGCAAGCGCACCTGCTACAACAAGTGTGCTCATCGTATGTGCCGGTGTCAGTTTGACACCATCCATTAGAAGCTGTCCGACAACACAGATCAAACCGCCAACAATAAATGCCCACAAGAATTGCATTACCTTTATCCCTCCTTTTCTATGGCTACCGCATGAGCAATACAGGGAATGCTCTCACCCTGCTGGTACGAAATCGGAGATAACAGCGCCCCGGTAGCAACGACGAGCACCCGTTTAAGATCACCCTTTTGCATGCGGTTCAAAATGTGACCATAAGTGACGGTGGCAGAACATCCGCAGCCACTTCCTCCGGCAACAACATAAGGCTGTTTCTCCCGATCATAGATCATCAGGCCGCAGTCATTAAAAACCGTCTGTTCCATGGGAATGCCTTCTTTTTGCAAAAGCTCTTTCGTAATTGGCAGACCGACGGAAGCCAGATCCCCGGTTACAATGAGATCATAATAGCCGGGTTCCAATCCCGTATCCCTGAAATGAGAGATTATAGTGTCGGCTGCTGCTGGCGCCATGGCTGAACCCATATTAAAGGGATCTTTGATGCCCAAATCCATAATGCGTCCAATGGTGGCTTTGGTAACAACGGGACCATCACCAGTAAGGGAGACCACACCACACCCTGCTCCTGTGACGGTATATTGAGCATAAGGCGGCTTTTGGGAGCCATACTCCGTCGGATACCGAAATTGTTTTTCCACCGTACAGTTGTGGCTCACCGTTCCTGCAAGGACATAATCTCCAGCTCCCGAGTCAATAATCATCGAGGCCAAAGCTAATGTTTCCATGGATGTGGAGCAAGCTCCAAAGACACCCAGGTAAGGCACACCCAGTTTTCGTGCTGAAAAGGAACTGCTGATAATCTGATTCATCAGATCACCACCAACAAAAAATTGAAGCTCTTCCTTGGTGATATTTGCATTTACCAAAGCCAGCTGAGATGCCTGTTCGAGCAGTTTGCGTTCTCCCTTTTCCCACGTTTTCTCGCCGATCTCGAGGTTGTCATAGACATAATCGAAATCAGATGACAGTGGACCCTCGCCTTCTTCTGGTCCTACAACTGCGGCTTTACCGATGATCCGAGGACGATTCTCAAACTGCCATGTCTGGCGACCCAATCGTTTCACAGGTGCCCACCTCCAAATCCCAAAAAGGCGTAAACGATCCCTACGACAAATGCTGCCACGACACCAAACACGATAACGGAACCAGCAAGTTTAAACATGTTGGCCCCTACACCGAGCACCAGTCCTTCAGCACGATGTTCCAGTGCAGCAGAACACATGGAATTGGCAAAGCCGGTAACCGGCACAGCAGTTCCTGCTCCTGCCCATTGAGCCATTTTATCGTAAACGCCGAGACACGTTAGAATAACCGATATGAGAATCATGACCGCCACCGTAGGACTGGAAGCTTCCTTCGATGTCATGTCGAAACCGGCCATAAAAGCCTCTTGAATGGCCTGTCCAATCAAACAGACGGTACCCCCAACCAGAAATGCTTTGAGGCAATTTTTCAGGATTGGACGAGGCGGCTCATGTTTTTTTGCGACTTTTTTGTACTCCTTTTCATCCATGGACAGGGACGATGATTTTTTTTCGCTTCCGGATGCAGATTGAGCTGGCAAGATACAAGACCTCCTCTATGTGAAAATGGTTCAAAGCTACGGCTGAATGCCAATGTGTGTAATCCTATATTCATTGTTTGTTAATAATCGGAAGGTTATGTATCCGGCGACAGACAGTATATGTTTCCAACAAGATCATGTTGTGGAAGCAAGATGGGAATACGCCGGTTCTGAGGACTTTTAGATACGTTCTATAAATAAAGAAGAACAATCACGAGCAAGATAAAAAGAACGATAAACAGTACTTTTTCCGTGCCCTCTTCTGGAGGCTTCATTGGATATATAGCTCCTTCCTATAAACAGACCAACAAATATTGAACAAAAAGAACATCACAAAATGATGACATCTCCTCCATATATTCATATTCATTGAAGTGGCATCAGGACTGCGACTACAGCGGATAGAGTCATGAAACTTGGACACGGTAAGCGCCCAAAACATGCCTTAAATACGTGACATAAACATGGACAATCACTTGCGCAAGGTTCATACTGTAATGTGACCAGTGGTTAAATAACAAGTCCTCAGCATATTAAAGTGCATGTTCAAAAAGATAAAAGACTTTTTGAACTACATCTTAAAGGACAACAGGCGGGTAGCCGTTCTACTGTGACCTGAAATACATACCAACAGAGGAGTTGTTGACACACATGAATGAAAAAACGATGGATATGTTTCGTACGTTGACGGAATTTCCTTCCGCATCCGGTTTTGAACGTGAGCTTCGCGGCTGGATGAAAGATAAGCTTTCCGCTTATACCGATGAGTTCGTCCAGGATCGCCTGGGGAGTCTATTTGGTGTATTACGCGGGGAGGAATCCGGTCCCAAAGTTATGGTAGCCGGACACTTTGACGAAGTCGGTTTCATGACTACTGGCATTACGGAAACGGGTATGGTCAAATTCCGTCCACTGGGTGGATGGTGGAGTCAGGCTGTACTGTCTCAGCGATTGGAAATCATCACACCGGATCGTCGCATTACCGGAGTTGTAGGTTCTACACCTACACACTTGCTGGACGAGTCCCAGCGGAACAAACCTGTTGATCTGAATTCCATGTATCTCGATATCGGGGCAGACAACCGTGCGGAAGCAGAATCCTGGGGCATTCATCCAGGGATGCAGATCGTTCCAATCTGTGAATTCACGCCGATGGCGAACCCGAAAAAAATCATGGCCAAAGCATGGGATAATCGTTACGGCGTAGGACTTGCACTTGAACTGGTTGAAGCATTGCACAAGGAAAAACTGCCTAACACGCTTTACGCTGGTGCAACGGTTCAGGAAGAACTGGGGCTTCGCGGTGCACGTACGGCGGCCAATCTGATTCAGCCTGATATCTTCTTTGCACTTGACTGTAGCGCGGCGAATGATATGACAGGTGACAAACAGTCATTTGGACATATCGGAGAAGGCGCATTGCTTCGTATTTTTGACCCGGGTATGTTCACCCATCGCGGAATGGTGGAATATGTTCAAGATACGGCTTCATCCAATCAGATCAAAATGCAGTATTTCATCTCACCAGGTGGTACCGATGCAGGTCAAGTACACCTGAGTGGAATTGGTGTACCATCAACAGTTATTGGTATCTGCGCACGTTATATCCACACCTCTTCTTCCATCATTCATACGGATGACTACGATGCGGCCAAAGAACTGATCGTGAAACTGGTCAAAGGTCTGGATCGGACAACAATGAATACCATTATTAATAACGCGTAACAGTTGACAAGAGACCTCCTAACTATTCGGGAGGTCTCTTTTTTATATCCACAACTATATCCGTTGGACACATTTACACGAGAAAGGCTATTCTGTCATTCGGAGTGGCACTTGAAAATATTTTTTAGTTCAACGTACGTAGATTAATAGGCCGAACATTATAGGGAATTACACATAAGATACAATAACGGAAGATGAATTAAACACCAACCAGTGGGGGACCTGTTATGGCAGTGGGAAGGAACGGAAAATCAAATAAAGGTTCTAACAAAAAACCAAACGCTGCTAATACCCTCCTTAATGGAAGCCTTAAAGGGAAAAATCTCGAACTGATTGTAGCAGCGCTATTGGTGAGCGGAAAGTTGAGAGTGGATGCTGTCACGTTGTTTCGTGAGGCTACATTGGTTGTAGAATTGGTTGGTCAATATAAAACACTTCAAAAGGTCACACCCTCCAATTCAGACAAACTGGTACAATTCCTGGATGAAACTGGCGGCGATATGACGCTTAATGATGTTATACAGGCATTTCAACAGAGAATCAATTCTTAATGGTCAAGAAATGAGGTGGATGTCATGTCCGAGTTTGACGGAATCGGATTTGCCGAGCTATTAATTGTGCTTATTCTTGTTGTTTTATTTGCATTTGGCTCTTCTGATCTTGACGGTTTATCAAGCACGCCAACAACGAGTTGACCCCCATAATCCTCTCATGGCTTACAGGTAAAAGAACAAAATAAGAAATACCAGTCCTTAGACAGGACTGGTATTTGGTCATTACAGAAATAATGGCGAGAATGCAATCCAGGCCAAAATAAGGGTAAGCACAATGCAGACATTCTCTACAACGGCCCCACGCTTGGTCCCTGTACTCATCAGATTCACCCGTATGCGCCACTTGAGCGGTGGTAACGGACGAATCCCCCGATTGGTTAGTGAATCGGCCAACAGATGCATCGCATATGCCGTGCCTCCCGCTACCCAGATCTCCGGTCCCTGCTGCTGGGTCGTGCTGTAAAGTAAGCCGGCCCATATCGCAGTTCCATATAAGGTATGCGTCAATCCCCTATGAGTTAGCGTGGTGCACAGCATAAGCAGGCTACCTGCAATCAGATTCCACGGGGCAAATGCGTGACCGTAAAACACCAGTCCGAGTCCAATCGAAAACATCAACACTTTGCGAAGCGAACGCGAAGGCAGGAATGACACGAGCGCAATGAGGATCGCAAGCAACAGGTTCCATGGTTTGGCATGAACATAAAAGTACACAAAGACAGCTGTAGGCAACAGAATCGTCTGTAATAACCTGATCAGACTGTTAGGCAAGGCTCTGGATACCAGCAGCGAATTTGGCTCATCGATGTCAGGCAATAACGAACCAATCAGAGCAACCGTAACGGCCGGCGCAGTCACCGGCATACCGGCCAACTGCAGAACAGAAAGCGACACGCCTGTCCCGATAATGAGGTGGGATCTTCCCATCATGATGCAAAAACGTCCTTTCGAAGAAATCGGGAACAATACGGCCCTGTTCCGATTTTACAACGAAAACAAAATAAGAACAATAGTTCGCATTTCTTATTTTAGTGACGATCAATTTGTCAACAACACGATACGGGAATGCCTATCCTTTCATACAACACGGCTTCACACGCCATCTCCGTACCTTTCCGACAACAGAACGGCAGATTCCAGACTGGTCATTTGTAGTGCAGCAGTACGTGCCTTAGCAAAAGCCTCTCTCGCCAGATCTGACAAAACCTGTCCCGGAGGCATCTCCAGAAAAAGTCTTCCTCCCAGTTCATAAATTAGCGTGGACACCTCATCCCAACGAACGGGATGTGCAATGTTGGTTGCAAGATCCTGTCCAATGTCATTGGCCGTCCGCAGTACACGTCCTCTGACGTTGCCCGCGTAAGGAATAAGAGGTTCATTCATTTGAATATGACCGATGGCTTCCTTTAACTTCAAGGAAACGGGGTCCAGCAGCTTGCAGTGGGAAGGCACGTTCATATTCAGCCGTATGCCTTTGCGGGCTCCGTTCTTAAGACATGTAGCGAGCACCTTGTCGATGGCCTCCAGTTTGCCTGCGATCGAAATCTGGGTAGGTGCATTCAGATTCGAGATGTACACCGGATTCTCTTCAGTATGAATCTGATTCACCACAACCTCTACCTCACGCCGAAGAAGTCCGGTCACAACGCCCATGCCATAACCTTCGGGGTAAGCTGTCATCATGCCTTCACCTCGTAACCGGACCAACGGCAACGTGTCCTTGAGCGTTATTGCACCCGATATAACCGCTGCCGCAAAAGCCCCAGCAGAATGACCCGCAACATAGGCCGGCTTCACGCCTTCCTCCAATAGGGCCCGAGCCACAGCAACACCGCTGATACATAATGCCAGTTGTACGTGGTCGGTTGTTTCCAGCGATGCCTGTGTGTCCAGTTCCAGCACGTCCATGTTCAGAATCTCACTGGCCTCATGCAGTGTCGCCTGAATTGCCGGATGAGAGGGTAATTCATGGAGCATGCCTGGACGCTGGGCTCCCTGACCAGGGAATAAGAAGACTACGCTCATTCCATTTCTCCTCCCTTATTTCGAAATCTCCCATGGATCATTCGTAAGTATAGGACCTGAGCATGTTTTTAACATCACCTTCGAGCCCCCTCTGGCCCACTCCGCCAGTGAGAACGATCCTGCCGCAGTTTCTGCCTGAAGATCCAGCCGAACTCCGCTCCATTTATCCGAGATGCTCAATGGCAAAGTTAGCTTTTCCAGCAGTTCTGTTGCCTGCTCAGGTGTAAGTCGTTCGGGTAAACGAAGAATCAGATCCAGATCGCTTTCCGGACGTGTGACCTCTTGCCCTGTAGCCAGCTCAAATCCAATACTGCCTCCCGGACCCCAGATCCGTTCCGTCCTGCTCCAGAGTTCAGCAACCTGCCGTAGCATACCGATCGCAGGAATATTCCAACGTTCCTCCGGGAGGTTATACCATGCTTGATCTGCCACCAGCTGCTCAGGGCTTACTCTGGCAATAACATCTTCCGTGGAGACCAAGGAGGCCCAGCGTAAATGCCGCTCTGGCCCCCGAACACCAACTGGAATGTTCCCCGCCGTCTGTTCTGCCCTGCGAACTACAACCCAAGGGTTTTTCCTCATCGTAGTGGTGACCCACGCTGGAACCGGCTGCTCTCCTCTCAGCACGGCATTCCCGTGAATCTTTAACAGGTCATGCACTTGAAAAGATCTAGCTATTGGTTCCACTGTTCCTTCAGCAACTTGCGCACATGAACGGAAGCTGCACGACCAGACTGAGCCGCCTCGGAGGTCAGACGGGAACGGAGGTCCACCGGGGACTGACGTATTTCCTGTATGGTATTCGTAAGAATACGCTGAACCTTCTCTACATCAGACGGACCGGGTGAGGATGCGTTAATCCCATCAACCAGTTGGTGTAGGGCACCCAATTTGGCAAAAGACTGCACATCATATGCCGCCCCTGGCACTTTGGTCGCTGCTTCATTAAGCTCATCAATACTGCGACGAGTGATGCGCGCGGCAGATTGTTTGGACATGACCTGAACCGTAACCTCTGGGTCATTGAATGCGATAAGGCGATTGGACTGCATTCCGTGTGCCAGGAAAGCACCGGAGATCGCGTTGCCCACAATCAGGGCAATCACCGGATGGCCTGCTAATCGAGCCGATGCATAAGCATCTGCTGCTGCTGCGCAAGCCAGGTGTATGCCTAGCAGTTCCTCACGATAACCATAGGCCTGACTTGGTACATCAACGATGGCTACAATTGTACGGCGCTGACCATCTTGATCTGCTTCCATGGCTTCACGCACGTAAGCTGCAATACTCCAGCCCTCGTCCAGCCCCACTTCGCCGTTGCGGGCACGAACAAATCTGGCATTGGGATCAGGAACAACCGAGATAAATCTGACGTTTTCCTCACCGATCCGTCCATCTGCGCATAGCACAGAAGGGGCTTCTCCCTGTCTGATGTCTCCATGATCCGCCAGCAGGTTGAACCACTTTTCTCCCCGTGTACCTGACGCAATGGAATTGGAGGCCCATCCTTGACGAAGCTGCTCCAGCTTCTCTGCGCCCGTCTCGTCCCTGTGATTCTTCCACAACTCGCGCACATCTTCCGGCTTGAGATTCTCAGCGCTGCCAATCTCGGCAAGCAGATGCTGATAGAGCTTCACTTGTGCGCTCCGGTTTATTTTTTTGACACCTTGATCGAATGAATCCCGAATGGCTTGTTTAATCTGGCCGATATCATCTTCAACCAACTGATCTGCAAATCCGGCTTCAACACGCTGTTTACCACCCACCATGGACCAGATCTTCTGTTTGTCATCCGAATCGAGTTCGGCGATCCCTGCCTCTTGTTCAATAACCTCGGACCCGTTCAGCTGCATGCGGCCCTGACGTGTCATGATTAGATGACTGGACAAACCTGCTGCACAGATCGACATCCCGCCGTAACAGCCAATCATCCCCGAGATCACACTGACGACAGGTGTATGCGGACGCAAAGCAACAATCGCTGCGCCAATCTCGGCAATAGCCAGCAGACCATAATTCCCCTCTTGCAGACGTACCCCGCCGGTTTCAAGCAATAACACGGGACGTGTCGGCACACCCTGTTCATGATCCTGCAACGCCAGCTCCAGAGCCCCGGCGATTTTGGCACCACATACCTCGCCTATACCGCCCCCCTGGAATGCACCCTCAAGCGCAATCACAACAGCAGGTTGTCCATCAATGGTTCCGCGAGCGGTAACTACACCATCATCACTTTGCGGGACGATGCCCTGAAGCGGAAGATGGGGGGATTCCACACGCTGAAATGGATCAATCAATTCGCGGAATGTGCCTTCGTCCAATACCGACTTGGCACGATCACGCGCACGCAGCTCAATGAAGCTCTCTTTTACCGCCATCCATTCTGCCTTATTGTTCATGGGTCAGCACCTCCATCGCTTGGGCCAAACGCAGATTCACAACACCCGGCGTTGCGCCAAAATCATTGATTTGGATCGATACCGCCACGTCGTGCTTTTGAAAAAAACGGTCCAATCCTGCCCGCCATATATCGCCAAATCCCTTGGCCGTTGTTCGGATCTCGACATGTGCCTGCCCGTCCGCAGATGGTTCCATCAACAGTTCCAGATCTCCTGAACCGGCTACCCCTACATGGGCTTTACCTTCCAGCTTACGTGATGTTTTATAATTAAAAGTCATAGTTTCCATGGTGTCCTGCACCTCCAAATTGTTTCTGTTATAACTGACTCGTTGCGAGCGGACATGCACCAAGCTCGGTTGACGAACTCTGATCTATGCGGTCGAGAAACAAGACCGCAGCCAGCAAGTCCGCGCTTCCGCCAGGGGAAGCGCCAATCCCGACAAGGCGGCTGCCCAGTTGCTCCAGGGCAGCCATGCCTTCCGCGGTGCCGCTGCCTCCCAGCGAAAGCACAGTGGCGGCACCGCTTCTTGCGGCGGCGAGGGCTTCGTGCCCGCCGCGGTGCAGCAGGCAAGTATCTTCGAGACTTGCCATGATGGCCAGGAGCGCATCCAGACGCGCCTGCGTCTCTGTGCGCCCTGCACTCCGGGCTGCGCGTAGCGCTGGCAGCCCGATGTCCACGACGTGCGGGAAGCCAGCTTCGGCTTCTTCCCGCGCGCCGCGTGCGCCGTAGCGGCGCTGCACACGCTGCCCGTTCGACGTCCGCTGCTGCGGAGCATGCCGGTCGGGCAGCCGGGCAAGCGCCCCGGCGACGGCTGCAATCTCAGCCGCGCCCTGACCGGGCCAACTCACCGCGGCAGCGCCGGTGAGCAACCCAAGTGCCCACACAGCTCCGCGATGTGTGTTGGTTCCGCCTGTGGCTGCGAGCATACTGGCTTCGCCGTCACGCCCAATCGCAGCCAGGCGTTCACGCAGCGATTGATCCGCAGGCTGTGCCCATCCTGCCTCACCCATCGCTGTAAAGGCAGGCCGCAGCGCCCGTGCCGAGCGGCGCATCAGCTCCACGTTCAGATCTGTATGTGCGCCATTGTCACGCAGATCTACAAGCCCCGGTTTTGGCGTCAACTCCGCCTCATCAATCAACGCCTGCACGGCCAGTTCACCGAGCAGCACGCCGCATCTCTGTGCTGCCGAACTGGCCCAAGCTAGCTTCATCGGCTTCAAGTCCTGCCACATAGAGACAGGTGTATTCCTCTTAGGGCTTACCAACTGCGGAACTTGGATGGCGGATTGTACAGTCCACCGGACCATTCCACCAACTCCTCGACACTTTTGGCCGCCAGAAGCGACCGTTTGGCATCCGTGCGGCGAATGTCCAGTTGTTCCGGAAACGCAATCAGTCCATCACTGATCAGACGTTCATTCAAGCTTGCATCATGAGCCTGTCCGAGCGGAGTAACACCGGCAACCGCCGCGAGTGCAAGTTTGCGTTCTTCGATGTTCTGTGCCTTGTACAGATAGGCAATTCCCTCTTCCGTCACTACATGTGTCACATCCTCACTATAGATCATGACAGGTGCAATGGGCAGATGGGCTTCTTGACCGACATGAATGGCATCCAGGGAATCTACAAAGGTTGGCCGCTCTCCGTTCTGGAATGTTTCCACCATCTGTACAACCAATTTTTTACCCCGAACCAGCGGACCATCTCCATTCATCATGTTCAGCCAGGCTTCGGTATCATGTCTGCGTCCATGTGGATCATGTCCCATATTGGGCGCGCCGCCAAATCCACTGAGACGACCGGAGGTCACCGTTGATGAGTTGCCCTCGGGATCGATTTGTAATGTTGAACCAATAAACATATCTACGGCATACTGACCTGCCACTTGGCAGAGTGCACGGTTAGAACGCATGGAACCATCAGGCCCTGTGAAAAATACGTCCGGACGAGCCGCTGTATACTTCTCCATCCCTACCTCGCCGCCAAAAGAATGGATACTTTCAATCCAGCCACTCTCAATTGCCGGAATTAATGTGGGATGGGGATTCAGCGCCCAGTGTTTGCATATTTTGCCGCGCAGTCCAAGTGACTCCCCGTAAGTCGGAAGCAATAATTCAATTGCCGCTGTATTAAACCCAATGCCGTGGTTCAAAGATTGAACATTATGTTTGGCGTATATACCTTTGATCGCCATCATGCCCATGAGAATATGAGTCTCTTTGATCTGGCGCGGGTCCCGTGTAAACAGAGCTTCCAACTGATACGGCCGATCCGATTCAACAACCAGATCTACCCATGCGCCAGGAATATCTACCCTTGGAACCTCATCCACCAGTTCATTCACTTGCACGATGACGATTCCGTTACGGAAGGCTGCTGCTTCGATAATGGTTGGCGTTTCCTCCGTATTGGCTCCGGTGTACAGGTTCCCCTGACGGTCTGCTTTATCCGCCGCCACGAGCACAACATTTGGAATCAAATCAATGAACAGTCGACCATATAACTCCAAATAGGTGTGAATCGAGCCAATCTCGATACTGTTATCCTCAATCATCTGCGACATGCGGAGACTTTGTGAACCCGAATAGGAAAAGTCAAGCTTGGAAGCGATCTTTTTTTCAAAGATGTCCAGATGATCCGGACGTGAAATACTCGACATAATCATGTGTAACTGATTGACCTTCTCCGGATCGACCTGAACCAGTGCAGCAGACAAAAAACTGGCCTGTTTCTGATTATTTCCTTCCAGTACAACACGATCACCCGGTCGGATGAGCAACTCAAGTGCATTTACAATTTGCTCTGTCGGCAGTACCTTTCCCTTGAGTAAAGACTCTACCTTCTGCATTCTGTTATGTTTCTCATCTCTTCTGGTCGTCCAGCTTGATGGGCCCAAGGGCTGTTGCTGCTGTTTGGTCGTACTCATCTCTGACCAGCCTCCCTTAACTATGATTTAATGTTCATCTGCCATTTGGTTTCATTATCATGTTCTCTAATTCAATCTGAAATTCGTTCATTCACATGCGGTACAGGTTTTATTTTACTCCACACATTAATAATGTATAATATATAGTTACACATATATACATAACCAAATTGATATGGATGGTGATTGGCATGGATTTACTTCAACTTCGTTATTTTTGCAAAATCGCCCGGCTGGAGCACATCACACGAGCGGCAGAAGAACTGCACGTCTCCCAGCCAGCTTTGAGCAAAACGTTGAAAATGCTGGAACAGGAATTGGGAACCGAATTATTTGATCGAACAGGAAAGTTCATCCGGCTGAACAATTATGGTCGTGTATTTCTGAAATATGCCGAGCAATCTCTTGAAGCACTCGAAAATGGAAAACGGGAACTTGCGGATATGTCATCTGGTCAGGCAGGCGATATCCGTCTTGCATTCCCTGTAGGCTCTCACGTGGTGCCCGACCTGTTATCCCGATTCAGACAACAATACCCGGATATCACATTTACGTTAATCCAGCATTTTGGTCCTTCTGATCCTCCGAGGTTTGATCTCTGTATCTCTTCGCTGCCCTTGCAGATTCCCCGAGTGGAGAGCTTGCCTCTTCTGACAGAGGAACTGTTCCTGGCTGTGCCCGCTGACCACAAGCTCGCCGGGAAAACATCCATCCGACTGGAAGATGCAGCCGAGGAACACTTTGTCACGCTACGTGCAGGGAACGACCTTCGTGAACGAACCGACAGCCTGTGCCGGATTGCCGGTTTCAATCCAAAACGTATTTTCGAAAGTGATGATCCGGCAACCGTACGTGGACTCATTCGCGCTGGACTTGGTATTGCACTTGTTCCCGCGGTATCCTGGGATGGATCTGTGGGTGAACATGTACGATTGATTCGGATTGAACAGCCTGTATGCGAACGAACGATTGGGATTTCCTGGTTGGAAGATCATTACCTGTCCAAAGCTTGTCTGATTTTTCGCGAGTTTACGGTCGCTTATTTCCGTGAGCTGGCGCTGGCTGATGTCCCTGGTGATTCCTCGCTCTGAGAAGTCGCATCACTGCCTTGCACAATTTCTCAATGTAATACACCATCGTGAAGGCTAGAATCGCAGTGCAAATCAGCAAAAACACGATGCTGATGCCGAGCGGCATCTCCTTCACATAACTGCCCATCATCCAGATCGTCAGATTCAGTGCAAAATAACTGGCGAGATATGCCCGAAAGGCGTATTTGGCAATCCAGCGAAAAGTAGGTAGAAATCGGACATTCATACGAATCAGTCCCGTTGCACCAGCGTACAGGAGCAAGATGAGCGCCATGTTAAACAGCACCATCGACGGTTTCAGATACGAAGATTTCAACAAATTCATATCCTCAAATCCATACGCAAATAGTTCCCGGTTCACCCAAATAAACAACAGCACACCGATGGGCAGCAGCGCCCACTTCATTTTGTCCAACCAGACAAGGCAAGCTTCCTTATATATGGATGTACCCATTCCCAGCAATGCAAATAGTCCATACATGGCAAAGATTCGATCCGTGTAGACCAGATCGGGATGCAAAAGATCCAGCAGAACATATCGGTCATAGAGCAGAATCAGAATGGCATACACGATGATGGATACCACCCATGACACAGCTGCTTTTTTTCGATTCCGAATCATGAGCAGAACCAGTGCAGTCACCAGCGGAATGAGCAAATGATATTGGAACATCATGACCGTATACCACAAATGCGGGGCTGCCGTTCCCAGCAGAAAGGCTTGTACAACATCCCCCACCTGCTCATATCCGCCTGCATTCACCGTTAATATATATACGGTAGTCCAGAAGAGATAAGGCCCGATGATCTCTTTGGCTTTATGCCATACATAGTGTCCATACTTTACGTCTCGCAGCTGTGCCACATCATACAAAATGGCAAAAATAAAGGCAGGTGCCGAGAACTTCGCCAGATTGTACAACATGCCAATCTCTATTCTGTGAGATACATCGGGAAACTGCTTTAAGAGAACCGACAGGATCAGCTGCATCATCACAGCAGTTACTGCAACCGCTTTAATAATCTCCGGCTGGGTTGCAGCCGGTGAGGTATCGTCCATTCTTTTTACACCCATAGGTGATCTCCTTTCAGCCATGTCAACTCAATGAGAATTCACGTCCCCATCTTCACTTCTGAAACTTCATTAAGCCCTAGTAGTGTGTTTCGTGTTAGCAAAAAAAATACCAAATTTTGAAAAGATCATATCGACGCGTCGTTATGCCTCGTAGTATATGCCTTGATTAATCAGCCTGTATAATATCCATTTGGATATGTATATATGTCGTTCTGGAAATATATATAAAAATCTGTGACCGGGATCACACCAACGAATAGTTGACTGAACTATCTTTATTAGTGAATTAAATCACATAAACTGTCGTCAACTACTTGTATAATTTCAAATATAAACCACTAAAATTTTGAGTAATGTACAGCGTCTATTCAAGGAGGCATACACACATGAACGGAAAAAAAGAGAACCTCATCATCATTGGTAACGGTATGGCAGGAATCAGTACTGTTGAACAAATTCTGAAATTAACTACGCGATTTGATATTACCGTTTTTGGCACCGAGCCCTATCCTAACTACAACCGCATTATGTTGTCGTACGTACTGGAAGGAAGCAAAACGCTGGACGATATCGTGCTGAACGACCTTCACTGGTATGAAGATTACGGCATTACATTGCACACAGGCACAACGGTTACACGAATCGATGCCGAGACACATGAAGTTGTAACTGAAGATGGAACTCGCGTTCCTTACGACAAAATCATCATTGCAACAGGCTCTAACTCCTTTATTCTCCCCGTACCTGGACATGACAAAGAAGGTGTTGTCGGTTTCCGCGATATCGCCGATTGTAATGTCATGCTGGAAGCTGCTAAGCAGTATAAAAGAGCGGCCGTTATCGGAGGCGGATTGCTTGGTCTTGAAGCTGCCAAAGGGTTGGTACAACTCGGCATGGAAGTTACCGTAGTTCATCTGATGGAAGATCTGATGGAGCGTCAGCTTGATCCGCAAGCTTCAGCCATGTTGAAGGCAGAACTGGAACGTCAGGGTATCCGCTTCAAGATGGGTGCACAGACTTCCGAACTGCTGGGCGGCGAACGCGTTGAAGGGATTCGTTTTGCAGATGATACGGTTCTGAATGTTGATTTTGTGGTCATGGCTGTAGGCATTAAACCCAATACGGCTGTAGCCCGCGAAAGCGGTATGGAAGTGAACCGTGGGATTGTCGTGAATGACTATATGCAGACTTCACTTGAGAATGTGTATTCGGTCGGGGAATGTACAGAGCACCGCGGGGTATGTTACGGCCTCGTTGCCCCATTGTTCGAGCAAGGCATGATTCTCGCGAAACATATCTGCGGTGTTGAGACAGCTCCGTATGAAGGTTCTGTAGTATCCACGAAATTGAAAATTTCAGGTGTGGACGTATTTTCAACTGGTGAATTCATTGACAGTCCTGAGCACACCGTAATTTCGCACAAAGACGACTGGAAACGGACTTACAAAAAAATTCTGCTCCGCGATAATAAAATGGTTGGTGCCGTTCTCTTCGGTGACATTACGGATTCTGCCGAATTGCAGAAACTGATCAAACAACAGGCCGAAATGACCGAAGAATTGTATGGTTCACTCATGGGTACAGGCTGCGGCGGTCATAAGAAAACCACCTCTGTAGAAACGATGGCTGAAGACGAGATTGTCTGTGGCTGTAACGGTGTAACCAAAGGAACGATTGTTGATGTCATTACCAATCAAGGACTAACCAGCGTAGATGAGATCAAAGCCTGTACAGGTGCAACCCGCTCTTGCGGTGGATGTAAACCAGTTGTGGAACAGATTCTGCAATATGTACTTGGTGACAGTTTCAGTACTGGAGCCAAACAGGGCATCTGCGGATGTACTTCCATGGGACGGGATGAGATTGTAGCCGAGATTCGTGAAAAAGGATTACAAACGACCAAAGAGGTCATGAATGTACTGGGTTGGAGTCAACCTGAAGGTTGTTCCAAATGTCGTCCGGCGATCAACTACTACCTTGGCATGATTGCACCAGACACACACGAAGATGAGAAAGAATCCCGTTTTGTTAACGAACGGATGAATGCAAATATTCAAAAGGATGGAACGTATACGGTTGTACCTCGGATGTACGGCGGGGTGACTACTCCAGCAGACCTCAAACGCATCGCTGACGTTTCAGTCAAATATGATGTGAAAGCAGTCAAAGTTACTGGCGGTCAGCGTCTCGACTTGATTGGTGTTAAAAAAGAAGATCTGACTAAAGTCTGGGCTGAACTGGATATGCCTTCAGGTTATGCATACGCCAAATCGCTGCGTACGGTCAAAACATGTGTCGGCTCCCAATTCTGCCGATTCGGTACACAGGATTCCATGGCCATGGGCGCTCGCATCGAACGTAAATTCGAACGTCTGGATCTGCCAGCCAAGTTTAAATATGCCGTCAACGGTTGTCCACGGAACTGTGCTGAGGCATGTACCAAAGATATCGGTATCGTTGGTAACGACGGAGGCTGGGAAATCTTCATCGGTGGTAACGGAGGTATCAAAGCAAGGCTTGCTGATTCCCTGTGCAAAGTGAAAACAGATGAAGAGTTGATCGAACTGTGCGGAGCCATCATGCAATATTACCGCGAGACAGGTAACTATCTGGAACGGACTTCCGAGTGGGTGGAACGCATGGGTCTGGAGCATATTCGTTCGGTTGTCGTGGATAACCTGGAGGAACGCAAAGCGTTGATGCAGCGGATTGAATTTGCACTTGAGCACGTTGAAGAACCTTGGCAAAAAGCGATTCGCAATGAGGAAGGCGAAAGCAAAATGTTCCATGGAATCGAAGTATCGGCTCGTCCATAAGCAAGCTTGCAGGATTAATACTGGAGAATGTTAAATAGATAAGGAGTGGTTTAAGATGACGACAAAACAATCAGGCATCTACTTCCCCGCCGGAGTAGTTGAAGAATTCCTGCCACGAATCGGAAGAGTAGTTGAAATTCTGGACCATCAGCTTGCTGTCTTTCGTGCATCGGATGGCACCATCTTCGCTGCGGATAACCACACCCCCCACCCCAAGGGTGGGCCGCTGGCAGAAGGCATCGTGTCCGGGCATTATCTGTACGATCCTCTGTATGATTGGAAAATTGACCTGACTACCGGTGTTGTGCAAGCACCGGACAATGGGCAAGTGCAGATGTATCCGGTAAAGGTAGAGAACGGCCAGGTCTGGATTGAGATATAGCTCCAGTCATAACGTTCAAAGATTGATGCAAAATAATGGGGGAAACCGTGATGTATACACCAAGTGTTGAGGGAATTATTGAAGCTGCGGTTAAAAAACGGGATCAGATGAACTCAAATCTTTCACGCTACATGGTTGCCGCCTTAATGGCGGGTGCCTATGTAGGGCTTGGCATCGTACTGATCTTTAGTATTGGTGCCCCGCTCCTTGCGGCACAGTCACCACTGCAAACCATGTTAATGGGCATGTCCTTCGGACTCGCTCTCACGCTTGTCATCTTTGCCGGATCGGAACTATTTACAGGCAACAACATGTTTTTCACCATGAGCACGCTCGCAGGCCGGACCACAGTCAAAGATACACTGAAAAACTGGGGACTCGTCTTCCTCGGCAACCTGCTAGGTGCGATCCTGCTCAGCCTGCTTATTGTAGGCAGCGGCCTGTTCAAAACGGCTGCGCCCGAACATCTTTTATTTGTCGCTTCTGCCAAAAAGATGGCCGCTCCCGTATCGGAGTTGTTCTTCCGCGGCATTCTCTGTAACTGGCTCGTCTGTCTGGCGATCTGGATGGCTGCTCGCACAAAAGAGGATATCGCCAAAATTGCTCTCATCTGGTGGTGTCTGTACGCCTTTATTGCAAGTGGATATGAGCACAGTGTTGCCAATATGACTTTGCTGTCCTTGTCCTGGCTGCTGCCAAACCACCCGGATACCATTACTCTGGCAGGCTGGTTTCATAACATGATCCCGGTGACGCTTGGTAATATCATCGGCGGTGCCCTCTTTGTCGGAATGGCTTACTGGTATACTTCACCGGTACGTAAAAAATCATAATTTTTGATTCAACTGAACTTATGTAGCACTAGGTAACACAACATCTACACACTAAAGCCACGATGGATGCTGAACTCACGTTCAATCACACATCGTGGTTTTTTATTGTTTGTTGATAACCTGCGTACTCTCTCGTACGTTTCCCATTCATCCTCTCGTCTTTTACCTTCGTCGCTATCCGCGTTAATCCACAGTTGACATAACTGGCGTATAGTCGATGGATACTCACACTTATACTACTCAATCAGCAAAGGATGATCGCTTATATGGGAATCCATACGTACTTCAGGTCACTGAATGATCTTGAACGTATTATTCGTACACCTGGCAAATTCAAATTCGAAGAACACAGCGTATCCGCTCATTCCTGGAAAGTGGTACAGTACGCCAAAACACTTGCAGATATTGAGGAGCAGCATGGAGTCACCATTGATTGGAAGAAGTTATACGAAATCACCAGCAGTCATGATTATGGCGAAATCTTCATCGGTGATATCAAAACACCAGTCAAACATTATTCACTGGAGTTGCGATCGATGCTGCAAAAGGTGGAAGAAGGCATGGTTGAACATTTTATTAATGAAAATATTCCTGAAGAGTTCCAGCCTATTTTCCGCAGACAACTGCGTGAGGGCAAAGACCAATCAGTCGAAGGACTGATTCTCGAAGTCGCAGACAAGATGGATCAGGTATACGAAGCCTTTGCCGAACTCCAACGTGGCAATACGGAGAAAGAATTTATCGTCATGTACCGTTATGCCTTGGTGAAAATCAAAAATATCGACCTCCACTGTGTGCAGTATTTCCTGGAACAGATTCTCCCCGACATGATTGAAGAAGGTATTCGCTCCCCGTTTGATATTCGCAAAATAACCGAAGAAGCTCTGGCCCTCTAAATCAGCTCAAGTCAACATGGTCTTCATCATCCATGGACAGGGCTTTTTTTCGTTCCTGCAATTGCAGTCTGTACTCACTAGGGTACATGCCCGTTTTGTTTTTGAAAATCCGGCTGAAATAGTGGGAATCACTATACCCTACCGCTCCACCAATGGTCTTGATATCCATATTCTCGTGAGTAACGAGCATGCGCTTCGCTTCATTAATCCGCAGGCCTGTCATATATTTCAGCGGAGTCTCCCCTGTTACTTTTTTAAAACACTTTCCCAGATAGTCCACACTAAAATGCATCTGTCCCGCCATGTCCTGAAGTGTAATCTCATGCATGTAATTCTGCTTCAAATACAACTTAACGGCCTCTGCGATATCCTCCGGCTTCACCTGTTCATCCAGCACGGCACTGACATGGGCAAGCGAATCCACAGCGCTCCCAAGCTTCAATTCCATCGCATCCAGCAGTGTACGAAGCTGTTCTTCCGATAATGGTTTGAGCAGATAATCCTCCACCTTGTAACTGATCGCCTGCCGTGCATATTCGAATTCATGATAACCGCTCAGAATGACAATTTTCACATGCGGATAGGCAAAATACAGATGTTTGGCGAGTTCCAGTCCATTCATTACCGGCATCTGTATATCCGTTACAACCAGATCAGGTACGGAATGTTCAATGAGCTGTAACGCTTCCTGACCGTTCCGCGCCTCACCAATCACCTCGAACCGGGTGTCCAACTCTCTGAATTTGCGTGAGACATTCCGGCGAATCAGGGCTTCATCTTCCACAATAATCGTTCTATATTTGATTGTCATGGGTTCAGTCATGCTCCTTTCGAATGGAACCACCTATGGTAATCTGGACACCGCCGGAAGGCTTGTTTGTAATCAGCATGTGGGCTGCCGTGCCATACCATAATTTCAATCGGACCCATATATTCTTGAGTCCCATTCCGTTAATTTCAAGGTCAGGCATACGCTCCCACTCCTGTGATTGTTCGATGTAATGCATGATCTTGGCAAGTGCTTCTGGTTCCATGCCAGGCCCGTTGTCTTCCACGTGAATCTGCCAGGTCTGCTGTACCGCATCCATATCTCCAGTAATATTCAGTTTCCATGGAGGGGTATCACCCAGTCCATATTTCATGGCATTTTCGAGGAGTGGTTGTACCATCAGCATCGGAACCTGAATAAGCTGCATTTCTTCCGGAATATGAAACTCGTAGTGCAGATCATCCTCGAACCTAATCTTCATACACTCCAGATATCGCTCACAATAATCCAGTTCTTGGGACAGTGGAACCCCATTCTTTCCCGGAGTAGAAATATAACGCAGCATAGAAGCAATATTGGCGCAGAACGCAACAATCTGCTCATTCATGCCTTCTTCCGCCATGATGCTGATATTTGTGATGTTGTTATAGAGAAAATGCGGGTTCATCTGGGATTGCAGAGCCAGTAATCTTGCTTCTGTCTCCTGAGATTTCATCGCCAGCCTGTCCTGAAAAGACTGCACAAGCTGTTGATTCAGCCGGATAAACGTATCATTCAGCTCATCCATCTCCCGGATAGAACCGGGATGCTCCAGTTTGAACAACTGACCGGATTCCTGTCCCGATAACAGATCATTCTCACCCGTTTTCTGAATAATGCGCTGCAAACGATGCAGCGGCAAAGTGACCCGTTTGGAAATCAGATACGAGAGAACCAGAATCAGCATGAGAGTAGCTAGCGTGGCACCGATAAACATCACAGCCATCCGGTTGAGACTGGCGAAAAGGGACTGTTTGGACTGCATGACAATAACGGTCCATCCCGTCTCCTGTGACGTCATGTACGTCATCATTTGTTTGGACTGACTCAAAGGATCGGTGATCTCCTGCATCGTATCCGGTGGAAATGAAAGATTCTGAATCAAGTCCACATCATCGAAGTGGCTAGCTTGAGAAGCATCATCAACCGAAGAAAGTGGATACAACCGTGTATTTTGTTCATCCACTACATAGATCCGAAGATCATCGTTACTCGCCTGTAAATCATTCAAATGCTGGAACAGGGTTCCGGCATCCTGCAAAATCTCAACAACACCCTGGCTGACATAGTTGCCATCTTTGTACACCCGAGTAAGGGAAATGTAGGATTGATCTGATTTCCCCTCACCTGTTGGCATGGGCAAAGCTCCCCCCTCTAACAGTTGAATCACCCGCCAGCCGCTCCGCTCCCAGGTTTCCTTGTACCACGGTCGCTTAGTCAGATCCACAGACAGTTGACCGTTGAATGCACCCGCTCCCAGCATCTTGCCATTTACATCATAGATATTGGCCTGTTTGGCTGTATTGGAGCTGCTAATGATCGCGAGAATGACATCAATTAGTGTGGTTGTATCCTTATACAATGCCGGATCACTCGTCATTGTCTGCTCACTGCCTTCTGCTGGTGCCAAGTAGTGACTGAAGTGTTCTTTGACCAGATTGGAATACACAATATTCATGGAGAAGTTGTTCATTTTCACCACTTCCTGATCCAGGTTACTGACGATGGATACCCCCAGTTGTCTCTGCTGTTCTTCACTTCGATGACGAATGTCACTTGCAAGAAAAACATACAGAAGCCCCGCCACAATGAGCGAAAAGATAATAAATACCGCAGAGTAATAGGCAAACAGACTTTGCTGAAGCGTTCCAAATCGATACCGCAATCCCCACACACCTCGTCCTATGATGATATTGGTTACACCCATCGAAAATGTCCACCCAACAGAACGCTTTTGTCTATTGAGCACATCCCTTGTTCACAGTAAAGTTATCCACATAAGAATACGCTTACATTAAGCGTTTCGGCAAGTGACAATTTTCTTTATATTCCGGGAGGTTTAATGATGAGAAAACGATTTCTATTTTCGCTTGCAAGTGTGCTCCTGCTATCCACTCTGCTGCTTGCCGGGTGCAACTCAGGTAAAAGTACGGAAGGTTCTGGTAAGGTGACGCTCACGTTTGGAACAAGCCAATCCGGTATTCCGCGTACAGGCATCATGCAGACGATGGCCAAGGAATATGAACAGGAGACCGGTGTCAAAATTGATTTTCAGGTCGTACCTGACGCACAGTGGCGTGACCTGATCAAGGTGAAGCTAGCCTCTGGCGAAGCACCTGACATTTTCAATGTTGATGTGGACCCACTGAGCATGCCGGCTAACGTAAGACCAGAGGAAAATGCCATTGACCTGACCAATGAGGAATTCACAGGTCGGATGTCTGAAGAGATTTTGCCAACCGTCAGTCACAATGACAAGGTGTATGGGGTTTCTTTTGCGCCAACGAAAATCTGGTATGTGTACTATAACAAACGTATCTTCCAAGAGCTCGGCATAGAGCCTCCTACATCCTATGCCGAATTCAAGGCGATCAGCCAGAAAATTAAGGATAAAGACATTATTCCTTTCTATCAGGCACCTGCCAGCGGGTGGTATCAGGTTCTGCCTTTGTTCGAAACGGGACCTAACTATGAGCAAACAACAGCGGGAACCTACGAGAAATTAAATAACAATGAGATGAAAGTCGCAGATATGACGCAACTCAAGACGGTCATTGAACAGTTAAAAGAATTTGCGGATCTCGGTTATTTCGGCAAAGACTTCTTGTCCAATACGGTAGAAGCGGGAATTGAAGCGTTTGGTCAGGAAAAAGCTGCTATGTTGCTGCGGGTTCCAGGGACGGAAAAGGAAGTTTCCGAAGCGTATCCGGCAATGAAAGACAATATGGGGTTCTTCGTCATGCCGTGGGGAGATAATCAGACGATTGGTGTGAATCCCGGCGGTTCAGCTGCCATGTTTGGTAACAAAAACAGTAAACATCCTGAAGAAGTGCTGAAATTCTTCCGCTGGATTACAGAGCATGATCATCTGCAACGTGTGTTCGATGAAGGTGAAGGTAACCTGACGATCTGCTGGCCCGAAATCGAACCGAAGCTGACACAGGATTATATTGATTATGAAAAAAATCATGAAAAAGGTACGGTCATGCAGGCCGCTGTGAAATATATTGATCCACAATGGATGGATATTGGCAAGGACTTATCAGGTATGTTCGCCGGAGCCATGACACCGGATCAGATTCTGCAGAATATCGATAAACGCCGGGCTGAACAAGCCAAAGTGTTGAAGGATGAAGCGTGGCAATAACAGCCTATCTTTCAGATAAACATAAACGCTGAATAGCGTTACATGCAGCGGGAATTTGCCCGCTTGTGTATTTTGGCAGGAAGGAAAGGTGTTACGGATTATGAATGCGAACAAAATCTATCCCTGGTATTTCTCATCTGGAGCGATTGTATTATATCTGCTGTTCATTGTCGCTCCCGCCCTGTTGGGCATCTATTACTCCTTCACCGATTGGAACAGCTATAGTTCGGAGAAGAACTTTATCGGTCTGGAGCATTTCCGCACTATTCTGGCGGGTGATCCAACCTATCTGCTTTTTATCAAAAACACAGTCCTCTTCACCCTGGTTACATCCATCGCCAAGACGGTTCTCGGCTTGTTCCTGGCCCTGCTGCTGGTCAGCGGTGTAAAAGCCGCGAATCTGCACCGGATGATCATTTTCTCCCCGCAGGTGCTGTCGTTTCTGATTGTTGGGCTTGTGTTCAAAAGTCTGCTCGACCCCAACAACGGGTTCGTTAACGTAACCCTGCGTTCATTAGGACTGGACGTTCTTGCCCAGAATTGGCTGGGTTCCCTGACCTGGGCCATGCCTTCCATCATGGCAGTGGACACGTGGAAAGGCATGGGGTACATCATGGTGCTGTTCATCGCCGGACTGCTCGCCATCCCCCGCGATTATTACGAGGCAGCGTCCATTGACGGCGCCGGGTTTGGGCAAAAGCTGTTCCGGATCACGATTCCGATGCTGATGCCTACCATTACCATTGCTACGGTGCTTAATATTACATACGGGCTGAGAGTATTCGATGCCGTATACGTGCTAACCAACGGTGGCCCCGGTAACGCGACAGATGTGATTAACACGGCTGTCTATTCCTCTTTTGCCAAAGGTTATTGGGGACTCGGAAGTGCACTATCTACCATTCTGTTTGTCATCATGGCGATTATCTCCTTTTTCATCATTCGTTTGATGAACCGAAAGGTGGAATACTAACATGCGATTGAGAAAAAGATTGGCTTCCATCGGGTTAAATGTACTCGCCTGGCTGCTTAGCCTGGTGGTCCTGATTCCTTTTGTGGTCATTGTACTGAATTCATTCAAGTCGGACGCCGAGGCCAAAGTGCTAAAACTGACGCTGCCCGAGAAGTTTATTTTCGAAAATTACAAAATTGTCTATGAACAGGGACACTTGGGCGGTTCTTTTTTTAACAGTCTGCTGCATTCCGGTGCTTCTTCTCTGCTACTGGTGTTTGTTGTGGCCTTCTCAGCCTTCACGTTATCACGCAACCATTCGAAGCTCAGCAAGTTTCTGTACTTCTTCCTGATTCTTGGTATCACACTGCCGCTCAACTACATTCCGTTGATGGAAGTCATGAAGTCCATGGGTATGATCAATTCACATGTCGGCATGATTCTGCTCTACACGGCCATGGGGATTCCGATCTCGCTGTTCATTACGTATGCGTTTGTGTCTAACATCCCGAAGGAGCTGGATGAAGCCGCGATCATGGACGGATGTAATGGGATCAAGCTGTTCCTGAGAATCATTGTACCTTTGTTAACCTCGGTGCTGGTAACGGTATTTGTTCTTAATTTCCTGAGTGTCTGGAATGAGTTTACTGCCCCACTCTATATGCTGAATACAGTGGAGATGTGGCCGATGACGCTGGCTGTATATAACTTCTTTGGACAATTCAGTGCCCAGTGGAATCTGGTTAGTGCCGATATCGTGCTCACGTCATTGCCTGTGTTGATTGTGTTCCTCATTGGGCAAAAGTATATTGTAGGGGGACTAACTTCAGGGGCGGTTAAAGGGTAAGCTCCACCGACAATCCAAATACACAAACACATCTTCTAAGTACATCTGCTGACTCCTCAGCACAAAAAAAAGCCCTTGTCTGCTCATCGTGTGAATAACTTCTTCGTACAGAAGAAGCATCGCACGCTGCTGCGGACAAGGGCTTACGCTGTTGGATTTGAATTAATCGTGTGCCAACCCGCCAACATCGGATGGAGCCGCTATATCTGGGCTCTGCTCCAGAGATTTGATCATTTTCAAACGGGATGTAATTATTGCGATCAGAATAACAAACAGACCCGCGATGATAAACAGAAAGGCAATACCTCTGCCTGGCCCAGTTCCAATAATTTGACCAACAGACGAAGCCAGTGCTCCCCCCTCCATCAGCAACGGATTAAACACATGGTCGGCCAGAAATCCAGCCAAACTGTACGCGATAATAAACCCGAGTTGTGACAGAATACCAATGATTCCCCATACCCTGCCCTGCTTATCGTTGGCGATATTGTTTCGCACCAGCACATCTGCGCTCATATTGACAAACGGCAGCGATGACAGGAACAGAAAACCTGCGAAGATAATAAAATAAATGTTGGTGGATATCCCCAGAAGCGAAAAGGACAAACCGCACAAAATCAGACCCATCACAAGCACGCTTGCATATCTCTTTGTTATTGTAAATATGCCGATGCACAAGCTGCTAATCAGCATGCCGATGGCGCTAACAGACTGAAACGTTCCAAGTGTCTTTGCATCCGTGAATGACAGAAGCATCGGACCAATGAGTGTCTCCAGGAATCCCAGATAAAAGGTGACAAGTGAAATAATCACCACCAGCAACAGTACTCCCTTGTTGGTTACAACTTCCCTCCAGCCCTCTTGCATATCGGTGATCCAGTTTTTGTCTTCTTGATCCTCTCGCTCCACCTTCATGCTCTTCCGAATAACCAGCACAGCCAGAATGGCAACCAGGAATGTGAGAATATTAATGACCAGAATGACTTCAATGGTTGTTATACTAAGCAGAATGCCCGCAATGATGGGTGAAAACAGAAACTTCGAGGATTCAGCCAGTTGTACAAGACCGCTTCCTTTCGAGAACTGATCCTTATCCAGCAGGTCCGTAGCAGAGGCCTTATATGCCGGGCTCTGCAGCGCGGAAAACACGGAACTAAAGGCCACTCCCACATAGATATGCCATAATTGGATATCACCTGTGAGCATAATCGACAGAATGAAAATCAAACCGGCTGCCGACCCCAGGTCGCCGATAATCATCATCGTTCGACGGTCGAATCGGTCTGCCAGTACCCCTCCAATAGGTCGAAGCAGGATATTCGGCAGAAACGTGAATAAGGTAATCAATGCAACACTTGTTGCCGTATTCGTTTTTTCGAAGGCATACACCCCCAGGGAGAAGGCTGTCAGTCCAATCCCAATCATAGAGATGAGCTGACCGAACCATACTACCAGAAACTTTTTAAATGATTTTTGAACGGTATGTTCCATGGATGATACTCCTTTCTCGGCTAACCTTGATTCGGAAAATAAAGACGAGTGACGTAGGCAAAGCTTCCTTTTTCTGCTCCCAGCACACGTTCCATAATATGTGTGAATGCTTCAACCTTTTTTTGGAGTTCTTCCTCCTCCCATTGAAAGATGCCTCGATCCAGCAAAAATTGTGACGATACAAGCAAGAACTCGATGGATTCCTTTGGGTTAGGTGTATGAAATACCCCCTCCTGAATGCCCTGCTCTACCACCTCGGCCAAGATGGGACTTAATCGAATTACCGTCTCTACAAGACTCTTTTGGTGCATCTCCACATTATGAACACTGTGCAATTGCTCGATGAGATCATGTTTTCTGCCGTCTGGCTGATTCTGCGCCATCATGATGCGAAAAATTTTGTCATGGGCATTCAGTTTGGGATCGGACACCACGTGTCTGGCCGATGCCTCCCCGCTCAGAATAAAACGCATAACGATGGCGTTCATAACCTCTTCCTTGGACTGAAAATAATAATAAAATGTACCCTTGGCAATGTTGCACGCCTGAAGGATATCCATGACCGTAGCTTTGGTATATCCCTTTGTTACGAACAGAATCTCGGCGGCATCCAAAATCTCGTTCCTGCGTTCTTCCGGGTTTTTTATCAGTCTCATATCCTGGCCTCCGATACGTTCGACCGACTGTCGGTCTATTGTAGTCATGAAGTTCTTTTTTTAGAACCCCATTTCAGTCAACCATTGCGCCAAATGGCTTTCCCTTGTTTTTAGATCCTGACGCTCTCTTGCATATTTTCCAATATTTCTGTCTGCAACCAGCTTACCGTCCATCATAAACAGTACACGTTCCGATCTGGCAGCGACTTTCACATCATGGGTCACAAGCAGAATGGTTGTACCTGTTGCATTAATATCGCCCAGAATATCCATGATCTCATACGTTGATTTGGAATTCAGCGCCCCCGTTGGTTCATCGCCGAATAAAATATCTGGATTATTGATCAGCGCACGGCAGATGGCAATCCGTTGAAGCTGTCCCCCTGAGGCTTGGGTGATGTTATGCCCAGCAAGCTCATCAATCCCCATTTTTTTCATTAATGACATTGCCCGTGTATTAATCGTTTCTCTACTGCTATTTTTGGCCAGATACGCGGAAAGTACGATATTGTCTAATAGATTCAGATTTTTGAGCAGATGAATATTTTGAAAGATGAACCCCATCTTGGTCAAACGTAGACTTGCCAGATCCCTCTCCTGAAATGCCGATATTTTTTTGCCATTAAAATAGACACTTCCAGCGCTAATCTGATCCATACCACTTATGTTGTACAGTAAGGTAGACTTGCCTGAGCCAGATGGCCCCATGATGGAAACAAATTCTCCCTTTTTTAATTGAAGATTGATATCTTTTAAGATGTTATGTTCTTCATTCTCGCCGATCGCTACGGATTTATTCACGTCTTTAGCCTCAAGTATAGTTGTCATCGTTGATCCTCCCTATTCGACAATCATTTTGGATATGCTCGTTTCCTTGATCGATTGGATACTAATCCATGCTGTCAGTACAATCGTGCCTGCAAGTAACAATGGACACAAGATATATGCCTGTAACGGGTTAACAACAAAAACAATATTGGAAGCACCAAACGTCGACATAATGGCACTAACCAGCAACGGACCCAATGTATTGGACAATATCGTTCCAGTAACAACACCTAAGATTAATATGACAAGTGACATCACGACATACTTGAACTTGATTTTAGACAAGGCAAACCCAAGGCTTCTTAATACAGCAATGTCGTTGTTGTCCTTGGCTACTAACATCTGGAGGAACAATGCTGTAATTAAAATAGATATGAAGACACCGATGACCAAGGCCAGCATCGTCACCAATTTTAATTGTTGGATGGTTCCGCCTAACGTCTGATCCAGATAACCTTGAAGATCGGTTACTTTGGCTGGCGAGAAAGCCGCCTCATATTCAGCAATTTTGGTAGCCATGTCCCCGCGATTATTCAGATCCAAACTGACCACGTACCACAACACACTATCCTTGTTGTAGGGCAATAAGGCCTTCGCCGTTTTCCCACCATTCGTAACGTCCTGGTATATTCCGCTGACCGTCATCATCTGGTCCTTGCCATTAACCAGCAAGGTAAGTTGCTCACCAGTCTTCAGGTGCAGCTCGCTACTGTTTGCATCAGATAACGCAATTTCATTCTCGGTTGTTGGCGCATTACCGCTAACATAAGACAATGGGAAAATACTGAAATCCCCAGTTTCTACACTCAGATTGTCGTAACTTCCTTCCGCATTTTTAATCTTGAACTGGCTTGTCACCAATGGGGAATACGTTTTGATGTCTTTATCATTTTGGATCTGGGCAACCAGATTGTTATAACGCTGCTCCACATCATCTGTGTGCCTCAAGTCAATGCGAATATCACTTTGTCCAACACCCATATAAGAGATAAAACTTGGCGCCTGCAAAGTGTTCAGGAAATTGACCGGCACAATCATGATAAATGAACTGACTACAAAGACGAACAACAATAATCGGAACATCTTGATTCGCTGTATGACTTCCTTCAGACCAAGAAAGACAGGTACGGACGACCAGCGATTGCGAGACAAACTGAGCCGGTTTCGAATGATCTGTGTATCTCCCAGGCTCCCGGTACGGAGAGCATCCACCGCGGAGATGGAACGAAAACGCCGCAGTACCGTTCGACAGAACAGAACAACCATGGCAAATATTATTCCAGCAGCTAATAACGGAATCGCGAAATGCAACAGGGTTGCAGGTGCTTTTCCCATATACAACATGATGTTGGAAACAAATAGTCTGTTAACGCCAAGTGATGCAATGTAACCAAGCACGGATGCAAATCCCGCCATAAATACATACTTCATCAGATACAGTCTCTTAATATCCTTCTCTGCGATCCCAATCGCCTTCATGACACTAATCTCACGATAATCCTCTTCGATGGTCGCAAGCATCGTGAATCGGATGCAGAGCATGGCAATCAGAATCAGCACAAGACTGACCAAAATAATAACGGCTGCAATAACTCCGTCGGTCATGGCATTCAGTACCTGGAACAGCCCATAGGTTACGACTGGACCCGCGTTAGGAAGTCCGGCATTTTGGTAAGCCTGGGTAAATTCGCTCGTCAGTCCGGGATCCGTCAACCGGAATTCGATGAGATACTCCATCTCTCCGATGCTCTGCTTCAGTTCCTGCAAATTCCCATCACTCACAATAAAACGTTTGGAGTGCACAACCGATGGATTCATCTGAGCATCACGGACAAAATCAACGATGGTGTAAGAACGCTCAAATTGACCATTATCGATCCGAACCTGGTCGCCCACGCTCAATTTTTTTTGCTGCATGTAATATACCGGAACTGCGATCTCGCCATCGTTCACCTGAATAATCTCACTGTCCAGATTCAACAAATAGTCGAAACCCTCATTCTGTGTAACAAAGTCAATGTCCATAACACTGTTCTTTTCGGACTCTGCTCCGAGAAACAGATTAGAGCCGTCAATGTTGACCATTTCCACAATCTGATGCTGCTGGACCATGGCATTTTCTTCAGCCCATGTGTTCACTTTGGCCTGATCGAGTTCTCCGGCATGCATTTGCACAAAGTGTGGTGTTTTGGATTCAGAAAATAGATATTGGATGGAACTCGTCAGTTCCATAATCATTCGTGACCCCGAAGATACCAGCAAGGCGGCCAGCAGTACAAAAATAAATAACGCAGCCGTAATCCCTTTTTTTCTCGTTATATCGTTTCTCAGCATTCGTAGCAGCATAAACGAACATGGCTCCTCTCATCTACAAGTTGTTCCTATTTATCTGGAGTCATAAAGCTTGTCAGACAATGCGCCACCGTTGAAGGTTGATGCATCATGAACATGTGAGCACCCTCTTTGATGGTTTGAAGCTTCATGGATGATTCAAAATATCGGCCCCATCTCAACGCTGATTGAAGGGTAACGGTACGATCCCGTTCTCCCCACAGATACAATACCGGCAATGAGAGCGGCTCATATTCAAGCGTTGCTGCAGATTCCAGCATCCTGAAATCCGCTCGGATGACGGGCAGAAAATAATTCAATAATTCTTTTTCATGTATCAGTTCTTGCGGAAGAGCTTCATAGGAAAACAGATGATCAATCAGATTTCCGTCTGACATCTGATCATAATTCTGCATCCCGCATTCGTCAGGCGTGTTGCAGGCAGATAATACAAGCCGTAGCGTTTTAGCTACATCTGGACGTTCCTGACATAAGCGCTGTGCAACGAAGTAGGCTGTAATTCCTCCCAGACTATGTCCAAATAACAGACTGCCGGGCTTTATAACATCCAGCAGCTTGCTGGTATACAATTCTACGAGTTGCTGCATATGCTCCAAGGGTGTTTCGGTGTTCAGACCATGACCCGGGGGCGTAAACGCCCAAATTTCCGTGTCAGGAAGGTACGGCACTAGGGGCTGAAAACTGTTGGAGTTGCCACCGAGATAAGGAAAACAGACTATTTGTCTGTTTCCCTCCCCCTTTTGTAACTGCTCCAAATAGATCGGTTCCATCACTTATCCACCACCATAACCAGGCTTACTTTCTTTCCAGAACATATGCAGGGAATGTCTGAAGTGAAGTATCCACATTTTTACGCTTGAAGATGACATGTATGACAATAGCCGATATTACAAAAAAGAAGAATTGCATAATTTGAACTTGCGGATTAAAGTAGTACAAATCAATTTGACTTCCTGTGGCTACAAGCCAGAATGCAAGCAGATAAAACAGAAGTGTACCTTTGGTTGCATTGAAGATATAACTTTGGAACACGATAAATGCCATAAGCTGAACAACGTAGTATATGTAAGTGGTTGAGGTGCCAAAAGAGGAAATCAAGTATCCCGGAAGCACCCATAATCCGAACAGCAGGCCGGTAAGCAGACCACTTGTTATATTATTTTTTAACTTCCCTTGCAAGAATGGAAGCAAAAATCCGATCCAGCCAAACAGCCCACCAATCAGCCCCGTCTCCTTGATCAGATTCACAATCCCCAACCAGATCATTTCAGGTACACTATATGTCAACTCAGGGACCGGTATGCCGAATAACAAGGAACCAAAGTGCATTGTTGATGCAAAGATGATGGAAATTCCAATAATGAGCGGTATCCAGAACAGGTCCTGTCTGCGCGGAACCAGCTTCATAAACATTCCTTTTAATGCTTCCGTTCCGCCCATCACATAACATGTAATTAATCCGGCAATGGAAGGTGAATACAGAGCAACGATCGCAAGTGGATGCATCAGGGTTAACTCACCTGTTATGGGTACAATAAAATCCGCAAAGAACATGAACAAACTTGCGATTCCATAACATGTGCCAAAGGAAATTCCCAAAAACAAATACATATATTTGTTGGACGGGCTGGTTGCCGGACTTGTGACTGGACGAATGGATGCCTGATTAGCTGTAATCATAGTGCCGCCTCCTTCTCAGTCAACTTTCTCTCAATAAGATCATGCAAACGGTTAATTGTGCAGAAATTCGCCAAATCCAGATCTTCATTTGCTATCTCAATCTGGAATCTACGCTCTACAAAGTCCACCAAACGCATCGCAAAGAGCGAATTGACGAACCGCTGCTCAAAATAATTGTCATTATCATTAATTTGAGCGTCCTCATGATCCATGGTGAGGTTGTTCCCGATAAACTCCCGAATTTCCTGACGATAATCCACTGCCCTTCCCCCTTGTTATTGATGTTGCCCCTCGGGCACTAAAACCTCAATGTAGTCTGGAAACTCTACAGCCTGCTGCAAATCATGATGAAACAGTACTCTTCCTTCCTGATCTGCAGATTGCTGCTTGAAACCGGCAAAGCGATAGCTGATATTCATCATCCGGTTCCTTCCGGTATCCCTGAAGTCCGCAAGCATCTGTTTGCCCTGCTTCTGAGCTTCACGCATGATATACGTTAGCAGTACACTCCCTGCTCCCCTGGACATCACTCTGCAAGACATCAGAAGCATGTTTAGCCGCCATACTTTCTGCTGCATGTGAATAAGTGCAAGCCCAATTTTGCCATACGTCCCGTATTTGTCTTCGAGTTCACACACCAATAACATATGGTCCTGCGAGGTCATCAGTTGATGCAGCTCCTCGTAACTGTAGGTAATTCCGGTTGCATTTAGCTGATTGGTGCGAACGGTAAGTTCCTCTGCACGTTGAAGATCATCCTCAGTAGCCTCGTAGATGGAAAATTTCATGCCCAGCGTAGCCAGAAATTGTTCTGAAGGTCCTTCATACTGTTCCTCAGCCTGTTTACGGAGCGTATCCGCCTGATACATCTGCCTTCTGCACGCAGAGTCGGCTGTAATGAATCGGGGCATCAGCCTTGGGTCATCAAGCATGGTTTCATATTGATCCGCATGAAGTACCTGAATGTCAGCATGTACACTTTGCACTTCTTCCAGTTCAAAAGGTTGATCATCCACAAACAGAATGGCATCCATACCGATATTAATGTTCTGCTGAATCCGCTGAACAGAGACAGACTTCGCATCCCAATGGATTTCGGGATATAGAAAATATTCGGCGATGCCCAGTTCGTTTAGTTTCGTCCAAGCCAGCTCTGCATCATTTTTACTGGCAACAGAATGCAAAATACCTCGCTGGTCCAGTTTTTCAATCACCTCCTTTAAGCACGGCTTCAGTTGCACATCTGCAGATTCAAGCAAAACTCCATCCCATATGGTGTGGTCCAGATCCCAAACGATGCATTTGATATCCTTGAGCTTTTCCATGGTCATGCCACCCTTCATCTTAGTAGGCATAGAATCCTTGACCCGTCTTCCGCCCCCACTGTCCTGCATCAACCATTTTCTGCAACATCGGACAGCATCTGAATTTGGGGTCCTGATAGCTGTCGTACAATACTTTCAATGAATGCACGACCGTATCCAGACCAATCAGATCCGCCGTCTCCAGCGGCCCCATCTGATAATTGAAGCCCTTCTTCATAATGGCGTCCACCTGCTCGGGTGTAGCGATTCCATCCTGTACAATGTACGCCGCTTCATTCATTAACAAGTGCGAGAGGCGATTAGAGACAAACCCAGGCAGATCCTCTATGACAACTGGACTTTTATCAAGAGTTTCCAAAAACGCTACCATCTCATGTTCCGTTCCCTGCGTTGTATGATGTCCTTTGATCACCTCCACCATGGATTTAACGGGAACCGGATTCATCAGATGCACCCCAATGACTCGACCTGGGTCAGGCAAAAATGAAGCGAGCTTTGTCACGGAAATACAGCTTGTATTTAGCGCAAATAAAGCATCCGGACGAACCTTGTGGGACAAGCGTGCGTAAACTTCCTTTTTCAACTCCAGGTTTTCGGTTACATTTTCAATAATGATACTTGCCTCTTCCACACCTTCATCTTGTGTCTGGAACGAGATTCGTTCCATGATCTGATCCAGGGGAACCTGACCGTACCCTTGCTTCAGAAAGCAAGCTGAACGATATTCACGACGTATAACATCAGGGGCATGTTCGATGACCGACGCCGAAATATCCTGCAAAATTACACGATAACCAGCCCTCGCGACATCCAGTGCCGTGGCGCATCCCATCACCCCTGCGCCAATGATTGCAATGAGTCGATTATGCATACCTAATCACCTCCGTATTGAGCTACCATCAGACCAGCTCGTCGTAGAGCTCTTTCATTTCTGCAAGTGCTGCAGGGACACGCTCACTGAACCAGGCAACATCTTGCATATCAAGCAGGATATTCGGATACATCCGCGAGAGCGTAGATACCAGAATACCGTGCTCAGCAAGCTTGCTATTTAGCAAAATATCAAAAGACATCAATTCAAACGTATAATCAGCCGTATCCGTAAGCGGCTCCGTGCAGCAGTGATAAGAAGCACAGCCGGACGGCCCCTGAACAATTAAAGGCAGACCCACCTTCACTGCTTCCTGGCAGAGTATGTCATGCATCATCTCAGCGTGGCGGTTCATGCTGTGCATCGCCTGTCCTCCATTGCGTCCTAACATTTCCAGCGTAGCTTTTACAGCAGCTGTACCTAATGGATAGCCATTAAACGTACCCGCATGAATTACTTTTTTGTCTACAAGCAACTTCATGATATCTGCTCGGCCAACCAGGGCTGACACCGGAACTCCGCCACCGGCGATTGCCTTCCCAAGTGTAGTCAGATCGGGTGTTACACCGAATAACTGTTGGGCACCACCGAGTCCCATACGGAATCCTGTTATAATCTCATCAAAAATGAGCACGACCTGGTACTGGTCACATAACTGTCTGACTTTTTGCAGATAACCCGGAGCAGGCATGACTCCGCCTCCATTTACACAAACCGGCTCCATGATTACTGCTGCAATGTCGTCTCCATGCTGGCGAAATAGTTCCTCCAGACGGGCTGCGTCATTCCATGGCAGGAGGTAGGATTGAGATTCCATGGCATCCCTTGCCCTCCCCTTTGTTCCTTTCATGTCACCAGGATAGTCTGAGGGTACAGGCAAACCTGTACGTGCAGTCTTGCCACCCATAATATTGTCCGCATTGCCATGATAATGGCCTTCAAAACGTACAAAGCGATTTTTACCTGTCCACGCCCGGGCAAGACGAAGTGCATTCTGGACAATCTCCGTTCCTGATAACCCAAAACGAATCATCTCTGCTGAAGGTACATATTGATGGATCAGTTCCAGAGCCTCTGCATCCAGATCGCAATGACTTACGGAAAGAACACGGTCAATGGTATCCTTCAGACACTCGTTATACTCCTCGTTGCCGTGGCCAACAATGAGGGCACCAAAGCGGGCATATAGATCCAAATACTCGTTGCCGTTCATATCCGTCACTCTGCTTCGGGAAGCATGTTTGAAATGGAGCGGCGTCTCTTCCCAAGGAAGGTGAAAATTATAGTGCACACCTCCAGGCAGCCATTGTTTCACCCGCTGATTGTACTGCATCATCTCCGTGATCATCCCTTATCGCCTCCCCCACTTGTCTGGTTTACTGCTTCATATCGCTCCAGTAACCTGGACCGATCTTGCGGATCATCCAGCGAATAGGCTGCAGGCAAGGTCTTATTTTCAGCCAGCATATTTCTTACGCTCTGGCCTGGACCGATATCGATCCATACCGTTGCTCCCAGATTTTGAACACGTGCCAATGCCTGATTCCAGCGAATGGGTTGCAAAAGCTGGCTGCTCAGCAGCTTAGGAATGTCCTCGGCTCCACGAATGAACTCCCCATGTACTGTAGAGCAGATGGGAAACACCGGTGCAGAGAAGGAAATCCCTGCAAGCATCTCTTCAAGCTCAGGCTGAATGAACTGCATCAACTCGCTATGATAAGGTGCATCTGCCTTCATTGGCATCATGCGAAAAGGAATGAATTCCCCACCGTAGCCATCCACCTGATCATCCAGCAATTGAAGCCCCTTTGCAGTACCTGCGACGACAAACTGTCCCGGTGAATTATAACCGGAGATCGTCACATACTCGTTCTGACGAATATTCTCGACTAATTCTTCAAGCGTTTCCTGGGTTACATCAACAACAATACCCGCTCTTCCTTTTTGCTCCTGAATGGAGCGATGCATCAACGCACCACGCTGAGTTGTAAAACGGATTCCATCAGCAAATCGCAATGCTCCCGCCGCTACTAAAGCCGAAATCTCCCCCAAACTGTGACCTACTGCATAATCTGGAGTCATTCCTGTTCGGCGAACAAATGAATCAAATAAAACGTAGCTTGCTGTCAGTACAGCAGGCTGAGCATATTCAGAGACCGTCAATTGATCCAGGGTTCCTTCCATAACGAGTGCCTTCAAATCAAATCCGATCACCTCGCTCGCTTCCGCAAAGATCTGATTCGCCTCCGGCTCACTTTCCAACAACTCACTGCACATTCCGATATACTGGCTTCCCTGGCCGGGAAATAGCACACAGAACGTCATACGCTACCGCCACGCTTGTAATAGGCTTTTAATCCGTAATGCGAGATCATCTCCTGCTGCATCTGAGAAGAGCCTTCAATAATCTCCAGAATTTTGGCTTCCTTATACAGCCTGGCAACAGGATATTGGTTACTAATTCCGTTCGCACCATGGACCTGTAGCGCATCACTTGCAACTTCAACAGCAACTTTGGACGTAAAATATTTGGCGATCGTTGTCTCCATGGCGGCCTGCGGGTCCTTGGCTTCTCTCAGCTCGGCTGCCCGTAAACATAATGCTCGTGCTGCATGGACTTTTGTCACCGCATCTCCAATCATGCCGCGAATCAGCTGAAAATGACTCAGCTTCTGATCAAATTGCTTCCGCTTCCTTGAGTAAGTCACCATGGCATCCAGCGCTTCCTGCGCAATCGCCAGCCCTGCCCAAGCTATGCTATATCTGCCCTGGTCCAGCGCCCCGGTTACGATGTACTCAAAACCTTCATTCAGGCGTCCAATAATGTGATTTTTTGGTACACGCACCTCATGGAGATCAATCTCAGCTATACCTGTCTCGCCCGCAACCATGACACCTTCAATAGGTTTGGTCTGTACACCCTCAAACTGGCGTTCGACCCAAAAAGCAGTGCTTCGTCCCTGATTCGAGGCAATAATGATAAATACATCTGCCAAATGTCCAAACGTAATCCACTTCTTTTTTCCATTCAAAACATAACAGTCCGATTCTTCTCTCCACTCGGTCTTTACACTTTTTGCATCCGAACCAACTTCCGGTTCAGTCAGGCCAAAGGCAGCAATCCATTCTCCCTTCACCAACTTGGGCAGCCAGGACGATTTTTGCTCAGGCGTTCCGAAACGTACCAAAGTTTCACTTACAAGTGAAGTATGTACCGTTAACAAGCTGCGAACGGCTGGAAGAGCCTTGCCAAATACTTCAGTCAACAGCCCGTACGACTTGGGACCGAGACCCATGCCGCCATATTCAGCCGGGATCGAGGCAGCCAAGTAACCTTTTTCAGCCATGGCACGGATCAATGTTCTGGGAATGGCTTGCTGCTCTTGAATCTGTTGAGCATAAGGACGAATTTCACGGGCAGCAAACAATTCAGCTTCATGAATGATCTCTTGCTCTACATCCACTTCAATCATTCGGCAACCCCCTCTTGAAGGAGAGATTCATTGAGATATGCGGCGAACTCGGCAATTGTTTTGTATTCAAACAACGCAACCGGACTGATGTCAACTTGAAGATGCTTACGCGCACGATTAATGATCTTGAGCGCCTGCACAGATGAGACACCAATTTTCAAAAAATTCATCTCTTCATCGATGTCCTCTGGCTCCTGATTCAACGCTGCAGCAATCTCGCTTTTGAGAAAAAGCTCAATTTCTTCTTTTGTCATATCATGACCTCCGTTCCCTGATTCACATCTATCCAATGTACATACGGCTCGAATGGATGTGCTGGCAGATGTACAATCTGGCCAGAGCCATTCGGATGTAACTGTTCCCAATCCAGCGCAGCACCACGTACATAAAGCTGTCCCAGCAATGCAGCAAGCTGCTCCTCCATGGTAAGTGTCGGCTCGGCAGACAGGCGGATGAAGCTCTCCTTGCCACTGTATTCAAGCTGCTGCACTGTCTGATCTGCAGCAATCATAATTACAATGTCGGCGTTTGCCATCTTGCCAGGTGTGTCTTGCAAACTGTCTAAAGTCACTCTGTTGTTCACTGGAATGGATTGGCTTGCATGAGCGTTGTGATGTTCCTCGCCATCCAGATGTAAACGGGATACAAGCTCCTCTCCTGCAGCTATTCCTCGAATCTCCTGAATGGAAGGGACCAGACGTACAAGTGTCTCAAGCAAGGTCACCCAATAGTTCAAGGTAGATACCGTATGTTCATTAGAAACGTCTGGCCTGATTACTTGGCGTGCTTCCGCTTCATCTTCTCCGCGAATCTCATGCCCCCCAACCACAATATTGACACGAGCAGCTCGGTTTCTAGGCTTGAAGCCAAATTCCATCTCTTCGATGTTCCACTCTCCGGTGGGGCTGACAGCTACTGCTGCACGATACCGATAATGTTTTCTATATCTGTTCCGGGTAAAACAAAGATCCTCTGGTGCCAGGTCCGCATGTTTCTTCACATACTGCTCCGTATTATCAATCAGCTTTTTTAAAGCCTGCTCTGATTTCGCAGAGAACGTTAACAATTGGCCTCGTGCCGGGGCATCTGCACGGACAGGGGCTTTCCATTCTTCCAGCACAATGTGGGCATTCGTACCTCCCAGGCCAAACGAACTGATGCCTGCCTTCCGTGTTTTTCCTTCAGGTACATCCCATGATCTACGCTCGCTAACGATATGGAACGGCGATTGCTCCAGTCGGAGGGCTGGATTCGGATTATCCATATGCAGACTTGGTGCCAGTTCCCCATGCTGCATACTGAGCAGAACCTTGGCAAGACTGGCTCCACTGGAGGCTGCAAATAAATGACCAATATTGGTTTTGACTGAACCTAATCCAATTGAATTGTCGCTTGTATATCCCTTTTCCCGGAATAGTCGGAGCAAGGCATTCACCTCAATTGGATCTCCAATCCTTGTCCCTGATCCATGTGCTTCAATATAAGAAATCTCGCTCGGGTTTAGGTTGGCATCGCGATAAGCGGCACGGAGTACCTCATATTGCCCCTGAGGGTTGGGTGCCATAATGCCCAGGGAATATCCGTCGTTATTCACCGCTGTCCCGCGAATCACACCATAAATATGCTTATTGTTGCGAACTGCCTCTGTTAGCGGCTCCAGATATACAACAACAGCACCTTCCCCCAAGACTGAACCATCTGCTTCCCGGTCAAATACCTTCGTATGTTGAGTGGAAGAACAGATTCCAGCATTGCGTGATAGTTGATGAACATGCGGTGTAGCCAAAATGTTCGCTCCACCTACAACCGCCCCAGAGATACGCTTGTCCTGAATGGCCGCCACAGCTTGTGTCAGTGCTACCAGAAAAGAAGAACATGCCGTATCTATGGACAGTGCCGGTCCTGTGAAATTGTACATGTGTGAAATGGAGGCCGCTGCTATATTGGACATATTGCCTACCATAGCGTGAGAATGAACAGCCTTTCCAAGACTCCGGTTCATATAATCAACAACCAGATCGAAGTATGTGCTTGGGTTAATCCCTACATACACACCCACATCACGCTTATCCTCATGGTCCACGAGCATACCCGCATCCTCCAGCGCCTCATGAGCAACTTCCAGCAGCTTGCGATGCTGCGGATCCATAAACGCAGCTTGTTCAGACGGGATTTCAAAGAACTCATGATCAAACGTATCCGGTTGCTTCAGTTCCCCAATCCAGTCATCCCAATCGGGTTGCTTTGAACGTGTTGCACGCTCTAAGCTAACCCGGTCAACACTATCTAACCCGTTAACCAGATTGCTCCAGAACTGCTCTTGGGTGTCGGCATCAGGCAGACGCAGAGACAGTCCGGTAATAGCAATAGCACGATGTACATTCAGGTGATTATCTGTTGTTTCAGCCTGTTCAAAGTCCTTCGTATCTGCTGGAAGTTCCTGCAGATATTCCACCATCTCACGTACTGTACTGCAAAAAACAAGTAGTTCTTGTCCTAATTCACGTCCCATATGTGCAGACAGCTTGTCAAGTAATTGATAGGAGAGAATGGAATTGCCTCCAAGTGCGAGAAAAGAAGTATCCATCTCAATCTTTCCTGCGGGCAATTGAAGAATTTCGGCCCAGGCTTTACGTACGGTATACTCCAAAGACGATGCGGAAACCGTCTCGTGTCCTTGCTGTTGTGTGTTTTCGCGAATCAGCTCTTCAATGGCCTCGATGTCCTTGGTAAATACTCCACGCTCATATTCGTTTCTCAGCATGAAGCGCTGAACCTTGCCACTCGTCGTTTTGGGAATAACTTTGATCGGGAGAACATGAGTGATCTCAATACCCAATCCAGCCCTCATACGTTGGATCAGATCCTGTCGTACCTCCAGAAACTGTGGAGTGCCCGATTTGTATTTAACAAATACAAGTAGCTCCTCTACTTGTTTGAGGCTGTTAAAGTGCCCAACTACCGTCAGATTCCCTCTAGGAATGCTGCTATTCTGGTACAAAATTTCTTCAAGATCATGCGCATAATGGTTCTGTCCCCGAATAAACACAATGTCCTTGATTCGTCCGCTTACAACCAGGGAGCCATCAGCCATATAACCCAAGTCTCCAGTGCGAAGCCACCCATCCACATACATTTCACGATTGATCTCAGGGAGACTGTAATATCCGGAAGTTACCGATTCCCCACGGATCTGGATTTCGCCAACGACCCGCTCATCCAGCACTTCACCCTGTTCATCCGCAATCCGGATCTGAATCCCTGTCATGGGATATCCTTCATGGACAAATTCAATCACATCCGAAGTATGGCTATCACTGCTAGGCAGCTGGACTGGCACAGCCAGTCCTTCCTGCACCAGCCGCGAACGCGAAATACGTTCAATTCGTGGCTCTTCCCCCAGTCTGGAGGTACATACACCTACTGTCGCTTCAGCCATGCCATACGCAGGAAACATCATATTGGGACGATAGCCACAAGAGCTGAATTTTTTGACAAATCGCTCAATAACAGACGTTGATATAGGCTCTGCACCATTCAAGGTCATACGCAGTGAAGACAGATCCAGCGTTGAGAGCTTGGAATCCGGGATCTTCTGAACCATCCATTCGAAACCAAAATTGGTACAGCAAAACCATTTTCCCTGATGCTCCGTAATCTTGCGTAAGAACAGATAAGGCGACCGTACAAAAGTATAAGGTGACATCACCATGATGTTGGCTCCACTCAGGACGGGTGTCAGGTGTTGTCCAAATATCCCCATATCATGCGTATGCGGCAACCAGGTAAACACATTATCTCCTTCTTCAGCTCCAAGAAAAGTCTTGCATGCAATACTGTTGGCGATAATATTGTGATTTGTTAACTGCACACCTTTGGGAATTCCCGTGCTTCCTGATGAGAATTGCAGGAACACAATGTCGTCAGGAGAGGTTGGGCATAGATCAGCCATCTGTTGGCCTGCTTGAAGCTGGTTCACGCTAATCAACATAAGACCTTTGAATACCGGACTTTCCGCAAGCTGCTTATACTTGGGCATGTAGGCTTCCTCGACGATCACTACCGGACGCCCGAGTACCTCCCACACTTTCGTGAATTTCTCCAGACCGGCTGAGCCTGGTTCCCAGGCAGCCGGAGGACTAACCGGGGCGACAATAATGCCCCCCAGCATACAAGCCCAAAAGGTACGGTAAAATTCCTGTGACTGGTCAATTTCCAAAATAACGACCTGTCCTTGTTGAATGCCTTGCTCCTGAAGAGACTGCAGGTACTTGCGCGCCTGCATCAGTAATTCAGGATAGGATTCAAACTGTTCGTCACCTGAAGAGCTGATATAGGTCATTCCCTTTTCTGGATGAGTATCTGCAATGTAGATTAGCATCTCAGCCACTGTTGAATAATGCTCTGGCACAATCAGCTCGGGTCCTCGCTGTATGGATTTACTGGACATGTTGCACCTCCATTGCCTCATTGTGAACTACCACTTTCACATCGCTACCAAGCTTGTCATCAATCAGTTGTTTCATACGTTTGATGTCCAGACCAGCCTGACAGGCCAGATGTACGTACAGACACTCTTCATCGTAGCGAATAACCCATTCGAATTGGGCGAGTCCCGAATTCGAATCTTGGTCATCCGACGACTGAGACGACATTGGGATCGCTTCGCTGCTGGAGATGAAGCCTTGATAATTAAACAGAATCATCTGACGCGGCTTCTGTTCTGCTTGCCTGTAGGCAGTTCCCAATTGTTCCTGTATGCCATCATATTGTGCCGAGAGGGAAGAATCATGTGTAAGTGCCATAAAGTTAATGCTGTGTTGCTTCGTAAATTCCAGACGTTCCAACAGATCTTCCTGTGTGAATTCACTGTCTACCAGCACTGGAATCAGATCAAGGAATTCTCCCACATAATCATAGTAGGATTCTTCGCCGTACTCCCTTCCGTAATGCACCAGGGCTATTGGCAATTGGCTTAAGTCCAGATAAGCCGCAATGATGTTGGCAAAAGTTTCAAAGCATGTCCACCAAACATCGGCAGGCTCCTTCCCTGCAAGGGACAACTCGGCAGTCATGGCTGAAGGCGACAATGTTTCTGTTTCCTTCAACTTGTTCATGACGATGGTGTTACATCTATTCCATGCTTGAAGTGAAAATTGTTTCTCTATTTCATCTTCAGATACACCTATGGGACCTTGAGACAGAAAATTTACGTAATCCTCATAATTTCGCACTTGGTACAGAAGATCACTCTCGATCCCTACACCTTGCGGTCTATATAATGCCTTCGACTCAAGTTGCTGCTTGATGATTTCAGCACTCATACCATCAAACGCAAGATGATCAAAACTCCAAATCAACTTATGCTCTGTGGCTCCTGTACGCAAAATACACAGACGCCAAGGTAGTTCCTTCAGCGTATACGTTTTGTGTAACAGAGACTGAACCAGTTTGTACTCCAACTGCTCAATCGTAGCCGAAGCATAATGACGAATATCAAGATATGGGATAAGCTGTTGCAGCATGTCCGCCACTAATGACATATCACATGGATGCCAATACAATTGTTCTTCCTCATATATCATGCTGTGCAGCAACTGATGCCGGGATATAACCCCAAGAATCAGGTGTTTTACAGCTTGTTCATTCATTTCGCCTTCCAGCGTTGTTGTAAATCCGCTTGCTCGTGAAGTCGTAGAAGCATGTGCTTGTTGAATTGGAGATAGTGGGAATCGACCCATAGGGGTCATGCCCGCCATAAAAGATGAAACCTGATTGCAGCTGTTTAAAACGTGCAGGACCAGGCTGTCCAGTTGTTTCTCATGAAGTGTTATGTCCTGTGGTATGACTATCGGGGACTGAATATGCAGGCTATCTTCGGACCAAACTGACGCCGGAGGATTAATGTCTACCAATCGGGCAAGTCCTCTAACTGTCGGATATTGGAATAATTCGTTCACATTGATGGCAATTCCTTCTTTTGCCAAAATTTGAGTGAATGCAATCGCTTTGAGCGAATGCCCCCCATTTTGAAAGAAGTGATCTTCCACACCAATGCCTGGATTACTCAGGATCTGTCGCATGGCGGCAAGAATGACACGCTCTGTTTTTGTCCAAGGTGAACTCACTTCCAGAGACCTCCGCTGCTCTTCAACCAAATGCTCGGACAATGCCCTTCGGTCCACTTTGCCATTGGCATTAATCGGAAGATGATCCATTCGAATAATTCGTGCAGGCACCATGTACTCTGGCAGCTGCTGGTGAAGTTCTCTTCGAATATACTCAGCATCTGCCCCAGTATCGGTTGTATAAAAAGCGGCAATGTGTAGACTTCCTGATGGTTCTGTAGCTGTCATGACAAAGGCATCACGAACTCCCGAAAGACGCTCCACGCAGTTGCCTATCTCCGATAACTCAATGCGGAAACCTCTAATTTTGACCTGAAAATCCGAACGTTCAATAAAAATCAGACTGCCGTCAATCAGACGTTTGACGATGTCACCTGTCCGATACATTCGTTCTCCCTTGCGGAAGGGATCATCCAGAAAGTGTTTCCGGGTAAGATCCTCACGGTTAAGATATCCAATACCCACCGCATCCCCACTGATATACAGTTCCCCTGGAACATTAGGTGGCACAGGCTTCAGCTCATCATCCAGAACATACAAGGCTGTGTTAGACAGGGGGTATCCTATAGGCAATGAGCCAGTATAAGGCTCTGTTTGCTGTAATAAGTGGTAGGAGGCAAAAAAGGTTGCTTCCGTTGGCCCATATCCATTTAACAGCCTGCCCGGCCCCACGCATGCAAGCGCTTTGTTGGCATGGCTCACCGATGCAGCTTCACCACCAAACATCACTCTACGCACATTATTCAAGCATTCAGCATCCCAATCCACCAGCATATTAAACAAAGACGTCGGAATATAAAATACTGAAATCCGTTGCTGTCGGATGACATCCGCCAAACGAGCCATATCCAAAATGGTCTCTTTTGAGATTAATACAAGAGTAGCGCCATTTATTAATGAAGCAAAAATATCGAAAATGGAACCGTCAAACGCATAGTTAGAAATTTGCAGGATACGATCCTCTGGCACAACGGTGACAAAATTGCTATTTTTCATGACTTTGCTCACATTGCGATGACTCATCACAGTCCCTTTCGGGGTTCCTGTGGACCCTGATGTATAAATGATATAAGCCGGGTCAAGAGCAGTCTTGTTCATATGTTCAACGGGCTCCTGCATATCTCCTGAATCAAATGCTGCCAGTTCATCTGCCGGCACGATACAAGGAACTACAGATTGCCATGTGGAGGCATACGCCGTTTCAGTCAATAACACAGCCGCATCGCAATCTTGCAAAATAAATTCAATTCTCGATGGCGGCGAAGCTGGGTCGATCGGGACATAACTGCAACCCACCTTGAGCGTAGCAAGAATACTGATCATCTGGATCGGTCCACGGTCCAGAATGAGAGCAATACTGGAGCCTGATTTCACCCCTTGTCCAAGCAACCTGAATGCCAGCCACTGAACACGTTCATACAGATCCGCATAGCTCCATTCACCGTCTTCCCAGACCAATGCTGTCTTCTGTGCATGCACATGAACTTGTTCCTCGAATAATTGGGAAATGGTCGCATCTCGCGGATACTGGGCGGCATTATCGTTGACTCCGTACAGCAGCCATTCCTCTTCCTCCGGTGTAGTGAGCTTAATCTGACCAATTCGTTCATTATCCCCTGTTGTGATCTGAGACAGGATATACCGGAATTTATCCAGCATCAGTTCCATGGACTCCGCTTTAAACAAATCCGAGCGATAGTCAAGTTCAACCGTGTAACATTGCTTGTGCTCGACCAGTGTCCAAGTCAGATCAAATTTGGCATCCACCCTACCTTCGACCCATGGTTCAAGCATCAGTTCCGCGGCTTCAGGATCATCGGTTCCCATATTAATGTAATTTAACACCACATCAAATAGGGGGTTGCGGCTTAAATCACCGAATAGACCAAGTTGTTCCACCAGTGTTTCATAAGGATAATGCTGATGTTCATAACAGGATAACAGCTTGCCACGCATCTCATTCAAATACGCCTCTGTGGACCATTCTCTGTCCATGCTGGTGCGAATGGCGAGCATGTTCACGAACATACCCATAACGTTATTAAGTTCTGGCTTCTCACGCCCCGCAACCGCTGTACCAACGACCAAGTCTCCCTGACCCGTATACTTCCAGATTAATAGATTCAAAGTTGCCATGAACAACATGTAGGGTGTAAGCCCTTGTTGCGTACAGAAGTCATTGACCTGTGTGCTTAACGACTCACCAAGTTCAATGGAACGTCTGTCTCCGCTGTAGGATGACGCGCCATGTCTTGGGAAGTCTGTAAGCAATTCAACCGGTGCAGGCATGTCCTCGAATTCCCGTATCCAAAACTTGGCGTCTTCAACAGATTGTCCATGTGACGCAGCTTCATCACGCCATTCCGCATAATCCTTATACTGAATGTCAAGAGATTGCAATGTTTCTCCTCTGTACATGCGTGCAAAATCCTGCATCAGGATGGCAATGGAACTCTGATCCGAAATGATATGATGCATGTCGATGAATAAGATGTGTTCCTCTTGAGAAAGGCGAATGAGCTTAACACGAACCAATGGTGCGCTGGTCAGATCAAAAGGCTTGATCCATTCCATGACCTGCTCTAACCCTGCTGTTTCTAATTCCAGCGACTCCACAACACTTGGAACCCGATCCTCGACAACCTGGAAAAGCTCACCGTCAATCATTTCAAACCTGGTACGGAATGCTTCATGTCTCTCTACCAGTGCATCCATTATTAATGTGAATTGGGTAGGGTCAAGTTTTCCTCTTACCCTATAGGAACTGGCGAGATTGTACGCCGTACTCTCACCTTTCATCCACTCATGCACCACATACATTCTTCGCTGTGCAGAAGTGGTCTTGTATTTCTCTTTCTTAGGTACAGGCAAGATTGGGTTCACTGAATCAGAGTCACTTGTAGCCTGATGTTCAGCAATCCATTGAACCATGTGTTCAAACACAGAATGATCAAAAACCTCTTCCAACCCCAAATTTAATCCAAACATTTCTTTAATCCTCGACGCCAAGGAAATCGCTTTTAAAGAATGACCTCCAAGCTCAAAGAAATCATCTTCAAGGCCGACTTCTCCATTACCAAGCAACTCCTGCCACAATTGCGACAATACATGCCTTATCTCATCATCAGTCCGTTGAACCCGGACTTTCCCAGATGGAGATTGGTCTAATGCTGCGATAGAACCCGCTGCAACCTGCGACATACCTGCAAGCTGATACAATGCAACATCATGTTGATGAACAATCGGATCAAAGGAATACGTCGGCAGGGAGATTTTTTGCCTGCGCCCCGTTCCGTTTAACTGTTCCCAATCAAGCTCCATGCCAGAGCACCAGCAAAAAGCAAGTACTTTCATTAAATACACGTCTGCCTCAAGCAAGCTCTCACGATCTCCAGTAAGAGCAATGATGTTTGGCTCTGAAAATGAATCCGGGGCTATTTGGTCTGTATCCTGCTGCTGATTCGAAACGATCCACAGCGTATGCCCAGCAGATTCAGAAAGCGTCTTGCGATTTAGCAGCGTAAACAGGAAATTTGGAGATAACAGTGGTGCAATACTCGACGCATGGTCTGTTACAGTTGCATCTGTCATCCTTCCTGTCAAAGCATCTGACAATGCTCCTTCTTCTAGTGACCAATCCTCTAGATTGTATAGAAGCCCCACGGCATGTACTGGATCAAGTGCATCACTAATAACCAACCCCACCAGTTCGCCAACGCCTTGTCCACAGACAGCATCTGGCTTGACACCAAGCTGCATCACGGTTTTATAAAGAGCATATTGCACAACAAAGCACTGCATGCGCTCAAGCCTTGAATCGGTTAACGATCGCCCTATGCCTTGGCGAATGGCATACTGTTCCTTGGACTCAAAGAGGTTCAGTATCTCTTCAAAGTGCTGTTTGAATATCTCTGAGACCTGGCTGCGATACACAGAAGCATATAGTTCCCGAATCTTGCGCGCTTCCCAACTTGCATTTCCGCTGAGGTAAAACATGACCTTAGACTTCCCATTCATCACACTTGCCTGTGTCTCAAACTCCACAGACTGCTCGCTTGGCGGAATATAACCGTCTACAACGATTAGTGCTTTACGATGAATGAATCTGCTTCTTCCCTTCTGTAGCGTCCACGCAGCATTGGGCAACTGCTCCGGCAATGCATGGATCGCCTGTAGAACCGAATCGTACGTGCGTTCCAGCGCCGATTCACTTTTGGCCGAGAAGGGCAGCAGAAGCAATGACTCATAATTGGCTTGGCTCTCTTGAACAGGAGGCTGCTCCAGAATGACGTGAGCATTGGTACCCCCGATCCCAAACGAACTGACACCTGCTCGCAGAACATGCTTCGCGTCTTCTAATGGCTGTGGCTCCCTGTTGATATAGAAGGGACTATGCTCCAGCTCCAACATTGGATTCGCCCGATTCATGTGAATCTGTGGCGGAACCACCCGGTGATAAAGCGTCAGTACGGTTTTAATAAAACCGGCGACACCTGCTGCCGCATCAAGATGCCCGATATTGGCTTTTACAGAACCTAGAGCACAATAATTCCTAAGATCTGTTCCCCATGACTGCCTGAGCGCTTCGATTTCAATCGGGTCCCCCAGCTTGGTTCCTGTTCCATGCGCCTCCAGATAGGAGATCTCTTTTGGAGACACTCCCGAACGATGCAGGGCAGATTGAATAACCTTGACCTGCCCGGCCACACTCGGTGCCGTATATCCAATTTTGTCCATGCCATCATTATTAATCGCCGAACCTTTAATGACTGCATAGATATGATCTCCATCTCTCTGCGCGTCGCGGAGTGACTTGAGCACAACCATTCCGCATCCATTACCAGACACAGTACCAGATGCCTGCTCATCAAATGGTCTGCAATGACCATCCTTTGAATAAATCATGCCTTCATGCCAGTGATAACCTTCTTTGAGCGGATAGGAGATAGAGACACCTCCCGCAAGTGCCACATCACACTCCCCCCGAATCAGCGATTCAGCAGCTTGGTGGATAGCAACCAAAGAGGTCGAACATGCGGTCTGTACGGCCATACTCGGCCCTCTCAGATTTAATTTGTGAGATACCCGAGTTGTAATATAGTCCTTTTCATTTAAAGTCATGGCTTCAAAAGCCTGTAGCAAATTACCGGAACGACCTAGAAATTGCACCATCCATGGTAAGCTTAGTCCACTTCCCGCAAACAATCCTATAGATCCCTCATAACTGTAAGGATCACACCCGGCATGCTCAAGCGCCTCCCATGAGCACTGATGCAGCAGCCGTATTTGCGGATCCATCATGTTGGATTCCTGATGCGGATATTCGAAAAATCCGGAGTCAAAATACTCAGTATCTTGCAGTACACCTTTGGCCCGTACATAATCAGGATGTTTGAAGTCTTCCGGTCGTACACCCGCAGCGGTTAGATCCTCCTCATTCAGACGGGTGATACCGTCCTTACCTGCCATTAGGTTATCCCAGAACTCATCAATATTTCTTGAGCCGGGAAAATGCCCTGCCATGCCAATGACTGCGATATCCGTCGAAGAAGAAATTCTGCTACTGTGTTCTGAAGCAAACGGGATACTCTGTTCCGGTCTGCCCTGCTCCACTTTGCTGTGTTCAACTGTGCTCCTCACATACTCTTTTGGAGCTGTTGTCGGCTCCGGGTTCGTAACAGGATATCCAGCCGAAGCGATATGTCCGCTCTCCTCTTGTACCTGTTGTGTAACTGTCGGCAGCATCTGCTCAGCCACCAGATGATTGACCAGTGATGCAATAGAGGAATGCTCAAACAATTGCACCAGCGGAACGCTTTTATCCAGATAGGCATTCAGGCGATTATTGATCAGAATAAGCCCCAGCGAGTTGCCTCCGATGTCAAAAAAGTGATCATGGATATTAACCGTATCCAGATTCAACATTTCCTTCCACGCTGCAATGAGCATCTGCTCCAGATCAACCTTTGCCCGCTCGATTCCTTGAATGGATGAGCCATAAACCAGAGCCGGATTAGCTTTCTCTCCCGTTTCAAAATCAGCCAGACGAAGGGCATTGCGATTCAGTTTGCCATTAGGCAGCACAGGCAGATTTTCCAGACGAATCAAGCGAGAAGGCATCATGTACTGTGGAAGCCGCTGCTTTAACCAGGTCCGAAGCTGTACGTCTTCATCTTCCATAACGGAAGGCCCAATCCCAGGCTTCAAACTGTAGAAAAGGATTAATTGCAATGAATGTGGCTCGGCCCCTTCTACCTTAACGACAGCCTCCCTTACACGTTCATAATTCATCGCTGCCTGCTCAATCTCGTTCAGTTCAATCCGGTAGCCTCGAATCTTCACCTGCTGATCTAACCGCCCCATCAACTCAACATCCCCATCCGGCAGTATAAGGGCCAGATCGCCAGTTCGGTACAAACGGCCTCCCAAAACATTGGCGTTTGCAATGAATCGAGCATCGGTCTCAGCTGCATTGTGCAGATAACCGCGGGATAATCCTTTTCCTGCAATGCACAGCTCTCCATAGCTGCCAGGTGGCAGTATTTCACCTTCATCATTCAGAATATAAATCTCTGTATTGGTAATGGGCTTGCCAATGGTAATCGCGGTTGTGTCATTCAATTCTTTGGTCGTTGACCAGATCGTAGTTTCCGTTGGTCCATACATGTTAAAGACTCGAGCAGGCGTAAGCCGCTTCAGATCGGTGAGGAGTCCTACAGGGACATTTTCCCCTCCGGTAAGAACACACCGCAGATTGCCCAGCGCCTGAGCGAATTCCGGATTTTCGACAAATGCCTTAATGCGTGAGACCGTGCTAAGAATGTGCGTAATACCATGTTCACGTATTCGACGTGAAGCAAGAGCCGGGTCAAGCTGCTCCTGCTCATTGGCCAGATACAGCGAATATCCGGTGCATAATGGTGTCCACACTTCAAATCCGAAAATATCAAAAGATATGGTCGTTACACTGATGATGCGATCTGTCTCATGTGCAAAAATATGTCGGTGCCTGATGTCCTCAACAAAATTGACCATCGCCTCATGAGTAATCATGACCCCTTTGGGACGCCCCGTTGATCCTGAGGTAAAAATCACACAGGACAGGTCCGAAGACAGGAAGCTTATGTCCGGGTTAACGGATGAACGCACATCCTGGGCAGTTGGATCATACACGAATCGCTCTCCGCTAAAAGTCACTGTTTCTTCTTCATCAGGCGTACACAGCAGTACGTTCATCCGGCTGTCTTCGATCATATTCACGATGCGCTGCGACGGAAAAGCAGGGTCCAGAGGCACATAAGCCGCCCCAGCTTTCAGCACTGCCAATAGCATAATGATCAATGATTCATCTCGTCTGGATAATATGCCCACAGGTTCATCCCGGCGTACACCTTGATCAATCAGCTTCCAAGCCAGCGTATTAGCTTTTTCATTAAGCTCCCTGTAGGTAAAAGAGGCTCCGGATGATACAAGGAGAGCTTTCTTGTCTGGTGTGTGTTCTGCCTGCAGCTCAAACAGCCGATGCAGACCCCCCGCAGAATTGTAATCCAGACGTGGACCAGCAAGACGATGGACTGGGTGCTCATGAGAACGTTCGTTTCTCTCAAACAGTTCGCTCAGAGACATATTAGGCTGTTGTACAACCTCTTGGCAGAGTCCGATAAACTCCTGCATCATACCTTCCACTGTGTCCCGGTGGAACAGATCCAGCGAGTATTCGATATATCCTTCAATCACCTGCTTCTCCCTGTTTTCTTGACAAGTCATTAACAGATCATAAGTAGACGTACCTGTCTCCACCGGAAAAGAACTGAATTGCAAACCATGAAGTTCAAGTCCATGCAAATCCATGTTCTGATAATCGAAACAAACATCAAATACCGGATTTCGGTTCAACTCACGTGTCACGCCCAGTTGTGCCACAAGCTCATTAAACGGATACTCCTGATACGCAAAAGCATCCAGAGTATGTTGTTTAAGTTCGCGTAAAAAATCAGTGTACGTACGATCAAACGTGGGAAAATTCCGCATCGCAATCATATTGACAAACATGCCTACCGTCTCTTTCCACTCCTCTTGCATCCTTCCTGCAACAGGCGTTCCTACCACAATGTCCTGCTGACCTGAGCGGTGTGCGAGAAGAAGATTCCACACACTTAGCATTACCATATACATGGATGCTTCCGATGAGGAAGCCAGCTCGTGCAAGTCTTGTGTTACCGAACGATTCAACGTGAAATGGAGACGTCCCCCTTGCATGGATCGCTGTGATGGACGCTCATGGTCAAGTGGAAGCTCCAGCACAGGTAAAGAAGGGCCAAGATGGTCCAGCCAGTATGTTTGATGTGAATTGTATTCCTGTGAAGCGAGACGCTGCTGCTGCCATACCGCGTAATCTTTGTACTGCAATCGGACTACATGCTCTTTGCCAAAATATAAATCATTGAAGTCACGAGTGATGATTTCGACAGATGTACCATCTGCGATAATATGGTGAATATCAAAGAATAGCAGATGCTTGCGCTCGCCTATCTTAATCAGTTCAACCCGCATAAGCGGAGCACTCCCCAGATCAAAAGGACGAATCAATGTCTCGATCATCGCAGGCAACTCTTGGTCATCTGCCACATGCTGCTCTGTATAGCCCATACTTAAGCGAACCGAAGGTTGGATGATCTGAACGATCTGACCGCCCCGTATCTCAAACGATGTTCTGAGCGCCTCATGATGCTGTATCAACTTCTGCAAAGCAGCCTCAACTCTTATACGGTCCAATTCACCTTCAATAATGGTTGCAGATGGTAGGTTGTAAGCCGTATTGCCTGGATCAAGCATCGCTTGTGTGAACATACGCATCTGTGCAGAAGAGATTGGATACGCATCCATAGTGGGTGCTGATTGAATTGTCTGTTGGTCCACTTTTGGTTTCGCCATGACATAGAGATGCTCCGCCAGTTGAATAGGCGTTGAATGATTGAAAATATCTGCTACCTCAGGCTGAATTCCTAAATGAGACCGGATCCATGCAGACAAGCTGACTGCTTTGAGAGAATCTCCTCCGACCGCAAAGAAATTAACCTCTTCATCTAGATCATCGATGCCAAAAATCGTTCGATATGCGTCCAGGACAATCTGTTTCAGTTGGTCGGAATCACCTGTATAAACTGTCCCTTTTACTAGAGTAGAGCCACTTCCCTTACCCTGCTCTGCATGCCCCGTATCATCCCCGGTACCCATTCCTTCCGCTGCTGATGACCCAGAAAGAGAAACACTGACAGGATAGGATTGTTTGTTGAAAACATAAGTAGGCAGAGAGCATTTGCGTCGTACCGTCTGCCCTTTGAGCACCTTCCAGTCCGGTTCAATGCCTTCGCACCATAACTCCGCAAGTCTGCGGTTCACATAGATACTATCCTGCTCCGTTTCCCTTACGTGACGCAGCATGTTCAGTACCGCCTGGGAATCTCTTGATTGACTGTGCTGTCTGGCAAAGGAACTTAGCGTTCGTCCTGCACCTACTTCAATTAATACAGCCCGCTCATCCTTCAACACTTCAGCCAGGTTTGATTCAAACAACACCGGCTGTAAAATATGACGGGACCAATAGTCAGGTTGTGTGATTTCATCTCCAAGCGCCCATGTTCCACTGGTGTTGGACAGTAATGGGATCTGTGGCGTATGAAGTGAATTCTCTGCTAAATAACGTCTAAATTCCTCGGCAGCCTGATTCATCATTGGCGTATGGAATGCATGGGAAGTCTTCACACGAATGCATTTCCAGCCCAGTCCTTCAGCCTTGGCTTCCATCCGTGAAATGGCTTCAGCTGTCCCACCAATTACACTGGAACCTGTAGTATTCACCAGGGCAAGCCACATGTCTTCCTCCAGTTGTGACTTCACCTGCTGTGCATCCGCCATAATGGCAAGCATGACCCCGGGTTGTTGTTGCTGCATCAGACGTCCGCGAAGTCGAACTAACTTGACAGCATCTCCGAGTTCGAACACCCCCGATACCGCTGCGGCAGCCAATTCACCAATGCTATGCCCGATCATGCCATCTGGCTTGATGCCCAGATCCAGCAGCGACTTGGCCAGCGCATAACTTGTCATGAACAGTGCGAATTGGCTGTACTCTGTCTGGTTTATTCGCTCAGGCTGCTGATCTCCGTATACAACGGACAGCATTTCTTCTCGTTCTTCCGCGGGCAGAAGGTCCAATATTTCCTGGATATAACTTCTGAAGATTGGAGCCAGGCCTGATTGCTCTGTAGATCTGTATAGTTCTGCACCCATTCCCTGATACTGACTGCCCTGTCCGGGGAACATAAAGTATACGGGACGGGTGCCTTGAGCTGAATGGTATACGCGTGCTTTCCCCAGCTGCTGTATCAGCTTGTCCGGATTATCCTTCCATGTCTTATCCAGAATGAGTGCCTTACGATACGCAAAAACAGATCTACCTGACTGCAAGGTCCACGCTGCGTTCGACACAGATGGCTCCGGCTGCTGAGTCAGATGTTCCATAATCCGTTCAGCGGTGCGGTTCAGCGAGTGCTCTGTTTTGGCGGAAAAAAGCAATATATTTACGTCATTATCGGGACTGCACTTCTCCATCTCGGGAGCCTCCTCCAATACCATGTGAGCATTCGTGCCCCCCACACCAAATGAATTGATTCCTGCGCGCATGACTCCAACATTGCCCTGTTTCCAGTCCACACCTTGTGCATTAACTTTAAAAGGCGTATTCAAAAAATCAATTTTGGGATTAGGCTGCTCATAATTCGCTGTTCCAGGGATATAACCTTGTCCAAGACTGAGAGCTACCTTGATTAAACCAACCACACCTGCGGCTGTATCCATATGTCCCACATTGCCTTTGACCGAACCCAGATAACAAAATTGCTTTTGGTCGGAAGCAAAGGCCCGAGTTAACGAGTTTACTTCAATTGGATCACCAAGCAACGTTCCCGTACCATGTGCTTCGATATAACTCACCGTTTCCGGGTCTACTCCGGCTACCTTATAAGCATCCTGAATGACTTCAGCCTGTCCGCTTACGCTAGGAGCAAGAAAACTGAGTTTCTCTTGTCCGTCATTGTTAATTGCTGAGCCTTTGATGACCCCGTAGATATGATCTCCGTCCCGCAGAGCATCGGTTACCCGCTTCAGCACCACAATTCCCATACCATTGGAGAAGACGGTTCCACTGGCTGCCGCATCAAATGGACGACAGTGTCCATCTGTGGAGAACATCATGCCATCCTCAAATATGTAACCCCCTTCATTGGGCAACTCCACGGTGATCCCACCAGCCACGGCCACATCACATTCTCCAACGATCAAAGATTGACATGCCAGATGAGGTGTAACCAGTGAAGTAGAACATCCGGTCAGAGCGGTATAGGCCGGCCCTTTTAAGTTAAGCTTATAAGCCATTCGGGTAGCGAGAAAATGATTGGTACTGAGGGTAAATGCTTCGTATTTACTGCTATAGTTAGCATCGTTAAAAAGTACTTGACGGTACCATTCGAAGTCATCGGACCCGCCAAGGAACACACCCACCTTACCTGCTTCATCCGGTCTGCAGCCTGCATCCTCCAGCGCTTCCCATATTCCCTGATACAAAAGTCTGAATTGGGGAGACATCATTTTGGCTTCACCGGGAGTATAATCAAAGAACCCTGCGTCAAACTCATCGATGCCGTTGGCACGTCCTTTTGCCTTGACATAACGAGGTGAACGCAGCAGCGCTTCCTCCACACCAAGCTCCCTCAATTCATCATCACTATAAAAGTGAATGCTTTCCCGCCGTTCAACAAGGTTACTCCAGAACTCCCTTATGTCCTCAGCACCCGGCACATTCACCGCCATGCCCACAATTGCAATGTCCTCACGCATAATGCCGTCTTTTCTTTGAAACAATTGTTCCCTTTCAGTCGGTATCCGAACTCCCTCATCTTTTGATCCCAGCGCCGCAAATTGACGCAAAGTCGGGCATTCGAAAAAACGAGGAACAGGGAACTCCACATCGGTATAATGCTTTAGTTTATTGTGAGCCTGAATGACAGAAAATGAATTTCCGCCCAATTCAAAGAAATGGTCATCGCGCCCTACTCTCTCAACACCGAGCACTTCGGCCCACACTTCAGCTATAACCTTCTCAAGCTCAGAAGACGGGGCGGTATAAAACGTACTGGAAGCGTGAGCATGCGTGATATCTGCCATGAGTGCCTTCCGGTCAATCTTCCCACTGCTATTCAATGGAAATTCGGATTTATGTACAAAAACGGATGGTATCATATATGCCGGTAACAAACGAGACAGGTGCTCTCTCAATTCGACAGAAGGCAGCTCCTGCTCTGACAGATAGTAGGCATACAGCAAGCCGGACCTACCTTCAAATGATTTCATGACTACCACGGTCTGGATGACACCCGGATAGGTTGACAGGGTATTCTCAATTTCGCCTGTCTCCAGTCTGGCTCCCTGAATTTTAACCTGGAAATCAATGCGTCCCAGATATTCGATCGTACCGCTTGGGAGTGAACGTACCAGATCACCTGTGCGGTACATGTACCTGAAATGCTCTGCGTCCTGTCCTTCTTGAAAGAAAGGATTAGGGACAAACTTCTCTCGGGTCATCTGTTCCAGATTCAGATATCCACGTGCAAGCCCAACACCGCTAAGACAAAGCTCCCCTGGAATACCTAACGGCTGAAGCTCATCATGATGTCCGACGACATACCATCTGGACTCATTGAGCGGGTAGCCAATCGGCACATTGCCCAAGCCATCGTAATGGCTTAACGGATAATGAGAAACCCATATGGTGCATTCGGTTGGACCATAAACATTTTCCAGACTTGCTCTAATGCCTAACCTGTTAAATTTCTCAATGATGTCTGGCGTGACTGCCTCCCCGCCAACAAACATCCATTTCAGCGTTTCCAATGCTGACAGATCGGAGCGAAGCTCCATCGTTTCCAGAAAAAGACGGAATAACGTTGGAACAAAGTTAATGTGCGTCACCTTATGTGATGCCACCGTAGACACAATACGAGCAGGGTCTTTTTCTGCTCCAGGCTCAAGAATACTTAGTGCGCCTTCACCCATGAACCAGCCGAAAAGTTCCGTGGCGGACACATCAAAGGTATATGCTGTTTTCAGCAAGTAAACATCCTGCGCCTGCATTGGAAACCGACGCTCCAGATCAAGCAGTGTATTGACTACGCTATGATTTTCAACCATGACTCCTTTTGGCTTGCCTGTTGATCCGGATGTGTACATGATATAGGCAAGGCTATGCGGATTCAGCGCCTCTTCAAGGTTTGAGGCATCCCCCGTATAGGCCTGATCTCTCTCAACGTAGATGTACTGGACATCCAGAGTCTTGTCATCTTTTTCGGGCTGCATAGCCAGCACTATGGATATGTCTGCATCCGATATAATATAGTCCTTTCTGGACAAAGGATAGGAAGGGTCTACAGGCACAAAAGCACATCCGGCTTTTAATACAGCCAATAGGGCAATGACCATATCCGAGGAACGTGGCATCTGCACGCCAACTGCCGCGTTATCACTTTTTTTACTCGCAACAATCTGCCTAGCCAATTGATTCGCTTTTGCGTTGACCTGCGCATAGGTCTGATGATGCTTCCCTTCCATTAGAGCTACCCGCTCCGGGAAACGTGCTACTTTATCGTGAAATATATCCATAATATGTTGTGGAGTGTAGGGAAAATAAGAAGTTTGATTGAATCGGTACAGTAAGTTTTCTTTCTCATCCTGCATCAGGAGGCTGAACTCACTGATTTTTTGATCAGAATTGGTTACTAGTTGATTCAGCAAGTATAAAAATCGTTGGCCCATTCGCTCCATTGAATCTTCACGGAACAAGCTCGGTTTATATTGCAGCTTCAACTGAGCTCCTTGCGGTAAACGACTCAACACCACCATTAGATCTCCTGGAAACGTAACCTTATCCTGATCCAGAATACGAGTTCCGAGGATATCTTCCTCATAGGAATCATAAACAAAGGAGATATCAAACAACGATGGTGATCCGGGTTGAGCCTGTAACATGCTGTCTCTGACAATGAGGTTATTGGGATATCCGATGTTCCTATACGTATCCATCCAGGTTGTGGCTACTTGTTGCAGCAGAGGTTTTAGAGTTGATTCGAGGTCAATATGGAATCGCATAGGCAACATATGGACAAAACATCCAATCGTTTCTTCCAAGTCCATACCGGGACGATGAGAATATGGGGAGGCAAAGGTGATATCCTCTGTACCGACATATTTACTCATAAGAATGCCAAAGGCACCCATAAAAAACATAAAAACGGTTACTTCATTATCTTTGGACATCTGTGTAATATCAGCCATTAACGATTCCGAAATATCAAATCGCAGTTCATGACCAATTCCTTCTTGTAAAGAACCTGCTGGAAAGTCGTGCTTCAGAGAAAGAGGTTCCGCTCCCTTCATTTTGTTTAACCAGTATTCCCGCTCTTTGAAGTACTTGTTTTCGTGCAGTTTCTTGTTCTCTGCCTCAACATAAGAGATGAATCCTTCATCCAGCTTGACATCCACAGGCTGATCTTCAAGAAGACACGTATATGACTGAATAAGTTTGTTTTTCATCAGTTCAAGCGACATGCCATCACATATTAAATGATGAATACATAAGGTCAGAATATATCGGCTTTTATCCATCTGAACAATCATTATACGGAACAGAGGACCTTTCTCTAGATCAAAAGGTGTCCCGATGCATTCATCCACCAATGCTTCTAACTGTTGTTCCTTTGGATTCTCCTGATTCTCGCTACTTAGGTCCCACAAGACAAGTGAATAATCCATATCTTCATGAACGGATAACACGGGTACATCATTTTGAATCTCAATCCGAGTACGCAGCACCACTTGCTCATACATAAGCAATTCGATGGCCCGGCGAAATATCTCCATTTGAAGATGATCAAATTGCATTGAAGCTGAGATGTTATACGAAGTGGGATCATTCACCTGACAATCAAAATAGATTCCCTTTTGTGTTTCGGAAAGTTCAACGGTTTTTTGTACCATCACGACCACACCTCATCGTTTAATTGAGATTCAAGCTGTGTAAGGCAAAAAATCAATTACAGCTTAGTGCATTACCCAGATTCCACCAGCCAATACGGAGAGAACCGTGATAAACGTTTGATACACCACATCCATAATGAGATTCCCGATACTGTCTCCATCTGCCTTGCGATTTTTAATCATGACATAAGTATGTGACCAAAGACCACTTAATCCGTATATGTACATCGTTACCAATACACCAACCCAAAAGTTCCCCTGGAACCAGATGGCCATAATCCCCATAACTCCAAGCCCTACCTGGGAAAAACCGTATTTAACCTGAAATGGTCCACCAGGCCATCCTAACATTTTGGCTGTCTGATCCGCTCTGGCAATGTTGACAACATAACCAATCACTCCAACCAATCCAAACGTAACCACAAACTGATGAAGCAGCAATACTCTGCTAATCTCGCTCATTTCTCCGGGAAAACCTAACACATATAGGTGTACTCCCCCTGAAATTAGACCTAACAACCATAGAACCAAAAACCACATGCCTGTCCCACTCCCGCCGTTTGTTATTTGGAATCATTTGTAACTAAATGTACAATCTTGTAGATACACACATTATATAATCGCTTTTACATTTGTCAATTCATACATAATTTTCTATTTTGTCGAAGCTTTTGTCCTTTTTCTTCTACTGTACGCAAACAAGAAAACCATATAGTTCCATTTAACTTGAAAATAATAGGAATTAAGCCCTATTATTACATTAAAAGGTTTGAAACCTACTTCTTTTTTAACGCTTCAAAAGAACCACAACTCATTTATTTGACATAGGTGATAGTTCAATTATCATCTGTTTAGTCAGATACGATTACAGGATAACAGCAACTATCAATTCACATATGATATAAAAGAATTGACAACTAATCACTTTGTAACTATTATAGTTACAACGGTGGTGATTATCCCATGAGACAAATCAGCAGTCGCTTTTCCATTGCGGTTCATACCCTGTCCCTGATCGCTGTTATGCCCAATGAATGCACCGGAGATGTTATCGCGCAGAGTGTGAATACAAATCCCGTGATTATTCGGCGGATTATGTCCAAGCTGAAACAGGCGGGTCTGATTGACGTCAGACCCGGTGTGGGCGGTGCTTCCTTGTTGAAAGATCCAGCCGACATTACCCTTCTTGATGTATATCGAGCGCTTGAGGTCGTGGAGGATGGGGAATTGTTTAACTTTCACAAACATCCGAATCCGAAATGTCCGGTCGGCAACATGATTGAACACACCTTGCGTGCCGAACTCATTGAGGCTCAGACAGCCATGGAACAGCGCTTGAATCGTGTAACCATACAGCAGATGATGGATCAGATTCATGTCTCTGAATAAAAAAGCTCATTATGAGCTTTTTTTAACCCTTTCGTTGTAATCACACCTGTTATAACATTTTTGATTACATCCATATGCAACCAACAACACATATCCTAGGAGGAAAAGAAAATGAAAATTTTGGTTACTGGCGCAACAGGTCATTTGGGTTCACTGGTTGTAGAGGCATTGTTAAAAACGGATTCTGCCAAAGATGTGGCAGTAAGTGTACGTAATCCGGAAAAAGCTGAAGCACTCCGCACTCAAGGCGTTGACGTGCGTCACGGTGATTTCGATCAACCGGAGACGTTGGAGAAAGCTTTCGCCGGTGTAGACCGTCTGTTGCTCATCTCGACTGATGGTGACAATGAAACGCGTATTCGCCAACATCAGGCTGCCATTGACGCTGCCAAGAAAGCAGGCGTGGGTTTCATCGCTTATACAAGCGTTGTGAATGCAGAGAAAAATACCCTTTCCCTGGCGGAAGTCCACCGCGCTACAGAAAAAGCTATTCGTGAATCCGGCATTCCGTATTCTTTCCTGCGCAACAACTGGTACCTGGAAAATGAAGCAGGCAGTGTACAAGCAGCTACGCAAGGTGCACCTTGGGTTCATGCCACCAATGACAGCCAAGTAGGCTGGGCTACCCGCAGTGACTACGCCCATGCTGCAGCAGCTGTACTCGCAAGCGAAGGACACGAGAATACCGTATATGAACTGTCCGGCAAACTACGCACGCAAGCTGAACTGGCTGCCATTGTTGGTGAAGTGCTTGGGCAGGAAATCAACGTGCAAAACGTGGACGGTGCCGCTTACGCTGACATCATGAAAGGCGCAGGTCTACCGGACTTTGTTGTATCGATGCTTGTTGATATGCAAAGTGCCATCCGTGAAGGCGCATTGGCTGTAGAGAGTGATACTTTAGAGAAATTGCTTGGCCGTCCGGCTCAGCCACTTAGCGAAGGTATTAAAGCGATTGTAGGCAAGTAAGTTTTGAATATAAGAAAGGGACACACCAACAAATGTTGGATGTGTCCCTTTTTTGTGTAGCTAGAGATCAATACAATGATATTCCCGTTGTACGAATGACCGTACACTCACCCGTTGATTGCGACTGCTGTAATTCGAGATAGGTATTTATGTTTTCCACAACAGTTCATCACTCATTGTACACTGCTCACTGCTCAAGAATATAACTTGCGGGAATATGATCGGCCAGCCAGATATTTTCGTTTCCATGATAAAAGAGGATTCCATCTGTGGCAGCTTGAGCAGCATTGATTTTCAAAATAACAGGCTGATCATCCCGTCTTCGTCCCACCTGATTGGCTGTATCAATATCTGCGGACAGATGTACATATTGCCTTTGCCGCGGCTGTAAGCCATGTTCCATAATAGAATTCACTGCGCGTGCCGGAGTCCCATGGTACAGGGTTTCCGGTGGCTCAGCAGATAACTTCGATATCTTATGGGGTGTCGAATGTCCATACAATGCCCGGATACGGCCAGAACGGATTTCATGTCTCTTTTTCTCCGAGGCTTGAATCATCTGCTCCAGATCGGCTTGCGTGACTTCCTTCCACTGCGGACTTTCATGTAAAGCCACCAGCAATTGCGAGATTTCCACCCAACCCTCTTCATCCAGTTCCAACTCATACTCCCATGGTGCATGTCGCAGAGCGTATGAGAGTTCTTTGCTTAATTTCATCAGATCCAATGCAATCATCTCCCACATCTAATAAAACCCGTATATTACTGCAATTGAACCGCTGTTAAAATCTCCTGAATGTTACGTTCCAATCCTTCATCGTCTTCCTGATTGAATTGGCGGTGTCCATCAATCCCACGTTGGATAATCGTATTCATCACCGGATGAACCTCACGATCGGAAGCCACCCGAATCAGATCATCGGCAAAATCAACCGCCTGCTGTTCACTGTAATTAAACGGTTTAATCAGCATCCGAATGCTCAAGGCATGGGCCTGTGGCTCCGCCAGCTGATCCCGATGAGTGATGCCATATACCGCGCCAAAACCAAAAGCAGCCATGACCTGACGCTCCAGTTCACTCGTTTGTTCCAAAGGGGTGCCAATCAGCTCACACATTTTGTCCACCATCTGCTCCAGTTCGTTTGCCGCCGCACCCAGAATTACATCATTAATATCATCAGCGTTAATAAATTCAGTCATATTGGTTTTCTCCATTTCTGCACCGTATTTAATCTATTTCCTCAGACTCTATGAAAACATTGTATCGGAGTTAGGGTATTCCTTTCAAATCACCCCTATGTTGTCGAAGCTTCTCTTACTCGTATATTAACCTATATAAGTGAAGCCGCTTGTGATTCAAAACGATTTTTTGCGAGCCTGAGTGCCTTATCCTTTTCACCATGATTCATATAGTACTGAAATAATATCTCTTCATAACGTTCGGCGAGATACTGGGAACCCAGTTCACGATAATAAGGAAGAATTCGCTCTTCTATCATTTCATAATATGCTTGCTCCTGCCCTTGTAAAATGACAGACTGAAGTTCTAATTCCATATAACTTGCATCTGAAACAAGTTTAGAGTTATGCAAGGCTTTCAGAGACATGTCCAATAGTTTGTTTGCAGGAATGAGATTCCCCAGTCTGTTCGATTCTATGTAATTATTGAGTACCATCAGGTATAACGGTTGTTTCTCCGGAATGATATCAAGCGCTTGTCTGTACCAGTAAGCAGCATCCTCATATTGCTTTCGCCGGTTATATTCATAACCCAGATTGTTCAGCAGCTTTGCTTTTCGATCAGGGAGCCCACAATCATCACTAATCCGAATCAGATTTTCATATCTGCGTTTCGTCTCAGGAAAATCATGATATTCGCGGGAGTTGAGCTGGACCAGCATAATGGTTTCGGTGTCAATGATCCGCACCATATTGAGCGTTTTCCGAAAATGCTGGATAGCTTTCTCAGCGTAATAGTAAGACGTAATGTTCGAATATATCGAGTGATATGCCAGAGACAAATGATAAAAGTACTCATGATTCGTATATTTGGACTGATTGATTGAAGTTAACGTCTGGATGGATTTGCGATAATGTCCTGTAAGGAAATAGTAAATCCCCATCACATGGTGATAAAAATAATGTTCATATGAATGCTCCGATTCATCCGGAATTTCAACTTCGGCTATAAGTCTCTCGGCTTCATTGATATTGTTCATAAACAAGTAAAATCGGATCTGCAGCAAGTCATAGGATAAACGCAAATCAGGTATACCTTTTAACGGTTCTTCTTCCAACTTGTCTTTTAGGCGAATAGCTTCAGCTGTTCTCTGCATAATAATGGCCTCTTGCCATGAATCCAGAAGATCGATCATTTGATGATATCTGGCTACTTCCCTTGCCATATCAATATGTAGTCGATCACAGAGCATGTCCATAATCTCCTGTGAATACTCTGTCATTCCCCGCTCAATTTTGCTCAGATGTGTGACCGAACAGATTCCCTTTACCAATTCACCTTGAGTTCGTCTATTCTTCTCCCGATAAAATTTAATAATCTTCCCTTCAATCATCACTACACCTCTTTTTACCCATCATTTTATTCCTAATTATAGGGTTCGAATATGGACACTGCCAGTTATATATTGGAGTCTGACATACTTGGGAAGAGAGTTTTAGGAACTCAACGAAGTAAAATAACAAAAAAATAAGAGACCCCTCTAATGTTAGAGGAACCTCTTATCCTTGTACTTTTTATTTGAGCAGCGTAAGTAAATTGTGAACCGTTTGGGCCGTTTCGGCACGAGTAGCACTATTTTGGGGTTTGAATTTCCCGTCAGTAGAACCTTTCATTACACCAAGATCGGAAGCTTTAGCCACAGCTTCTTTTGCCCAAGATGCAATGTTTGCTTCATCCGTATAATCGGCAACCGCTGACTTGGTATCGTTTGATTGGGATTGATATTCGTATGCTCGCATCATGAGCACGGCCATTTCTTCACGTGAAATGGTTTGGGTCGGAGCAAACTTATCATTCGTCATTCCCTGAACCAGACCTGCTTGATACGCCGCAGCCACGCTGTCTGCATACCAGGCATCCTTACTCACATCACCAAATGGCACATCGTTACCTTTCACCTCTAAACCAAGGGTTCTCACGATTAAAGCGGCGAATTCGGCACGAGTCGTTTCACCTTGGGGATCAAACGCAGTCTCTGTTTTGCCTGTCAGCATATGTTTAGCCGATAGAGACTTGATTGCTTCACTTGCCCAATGCGTTGGTGCCACGTCTTCGAAGGATTTATCGTAAGCGAACAGAGCATACGTGCCCAAATCAGACAATTGGGAAGTCACGGTACCCTTCTCTTCATCTACGATCCCACCTACGTAATCCCATTGATCCGCAGATAGATGTTCATGATACATTCCAATCAGATCACTGTTTAACTCTCTGCTGTAATGGAGTGTCAGGGTAACATCTTCAGGAAGTGAGGATAACGATAATTTCTCACTGGAAACCTGAAGGTAAAGTTCAACTTCGTAAGCGGCACTTGCGGTTGCCCACGTAAGACCTAGTTTCGTTTCTGGTGCTTTCACATCTTGTTTCCTTATATCCAAAACGATCTTGCCACCAGCAGAACCAGGACCTCCTTTGGTTTGCAGTTCTTTCAATACGCTAGATGGGATGGTGAGTGATAGTACACCTTGCTGAGATAGTGTGAGTGTATTCGTACCCAACAAATCCCCCGTATTGACAGGTAACTCGACTTTTTTACCGACCGTAATATCCACATTCGCTGTACCGTTAGTCGCATTTTTCAACTCTTTTTCTGTAATGACCTGATTTTGGCTTGCATCTGGTTCTGTGGTTGGTGCAGGCGCAGGGGTCGCAGAAGATCCGCCGCTACTATTTCCCGAACCGCCACCATTATTCCCAGAACCACCACTGTTCATTTCCTGAATTTTATTGAGGAAGTAACCCAGGTCTTTGTCACCCATTTGCAAGACAGGCTCCTTGGTAGAATAGTTAGCGGTCATTCCAAAGTTATTCGTAATATAATTCACTTCAGCGTCTCCTACATAACCATCCTGGTCAATATCGGCGATCTCATCTGAAGTATGATAATGTTTCGTTACAAGCTCCATGTCATAGATATCGATGGCTCCATCCCCATTAATATCTCCAGCATACGTAAAGTCTGACGAATTCAGTTGATTGATACCATAATATTCGCCATTAATCGTCTTGCTCAGAACGACTGCTAGCTTGGAAGGTAAATGACCGGGAACTCGTGTGTAGATAGTCGTCATTTCTCCAGTAGCCGGAATTCCATCGATGAGGAACTCACCATATTTTTGCAAAGTCCCTTCATATTTCTCTCCGGAAGCCGTCTCCGCATAAACTTCAATGCCCATTGCGGAATAGTCATTTGCAAAATCCAGATACTCTCCATTGACCATAAAAGCTTCGGGACGTACATAACCATATGTTCTTGAAGATTTGGAGATCACTTCATAGCTGTCTGTGTTAAACGCGGCTAATGTCAATTTCTCTTCGTTCTCTTTCATGCCAACCGTAGTGTATTTCACTTCAAGAAATGGTACGTCGCTTTTCTTAAAATAGAATTCATCCTTCGGTACATCAAAGATAACTTGGAACAAATCAAGATCCCCTGTGATTCCTTCAAAGGATCCACCTGAGATGGATGCCTCAAAGCTGAGTTCTCTTGGGGTCACTACAGGATCACTGAATTTCACTTCAGCACCTGTGGCATCCAGTAATGCCTGCAGCTCAGGTGTTGGCTCAATCCGATCCAATTGTTTATAGTCATACATTGATTCCAGGGTAACCGAAATACGGTTCAACTTCTCTACATTGTTCAATTGAATGGTCTGGGTAATGGTATCTCCTTTACGCACTTGTTCTTTGTCATATTTACTAGTCGCATAAGGTTTGCCTTCGGAAATAAAGCCATAGCGGTGGTCCTTGACGGGATTGGCGGCTGTACCCACATCCATTCCAAAGAGTCGAAGTTCGTAACCATGATCATATTCTTCTTTGGTAATACCAAATGATATGTTTCCTTCTTTGGAAACAGGCAAATCACCGGAATAGAAGGGACTGCCATTCTCGTAGAAGATGACACGATTGGACGATTGATCATAAGCCGTAATTCCATTATCAACAAACGTTTGGATGGTTGAATCGATAGCTGTGCCATCATACCAGACGCCCTGTCCACCTTCCCTTTCCGTCAACATACTATCGTTGAGCTCATATACACCAGGCTCTATACCCAAATCAATCTCGGGGGCTGTATTGTCCACAACCACCAATGTTTCGTATGAATACTGCCGGGATTCAGAATCCGTCCCAATGATTTCAAGTGTGTAATTGCCCTCAGGGATAAATCGTGCAACGTTGGAGATCTCCCCATTTTCAATCGGAAATGCGTAACCTTTAAACAAATTCAGGATCATATATTCTATTCCCGGAAGCATGGACTGCGAATTCATTGTACCTACAAAGCCGATCTCCTCACCAGTTGCGCGATCCTTCAGCAACACATCCACAGAATCCATAGGACTGCCCAAAAGAATGGTACTCAGTGTCATCCGGTTCAGGAACTGATGAAATGGAGTATCGTTTGTGACGGATGGTGGAATTAGCTCCACCGAAGCAATGCCCTTTTCGCTAATACGGATAGAAAATGGGATCTGAATATGATCCGCCACATTTTCCGTATCCAGATATACATATCCTTCATATCGGCCGCTTGGCGTGCCCTGTGGTATATCCACTGTAACGGTCATTTCTTCCGTGCTTCCGCCATTTATAGTAATCGATTCCGGAAGATCTACATTTAGATTCATATCATTTAACAGCTTGATGGAAGTGTTATACGTTTTGACAAGGTCCCCTTTATTCTCTATTTTAACGGTCCGGCTGTCAGATACGATTCCCTGGCCGTCTTCTTCCAAATAGGCATTATCAAATACGATGGAACCTGTAATTTCATCAATAAGGATCGATTCGTCATTCGAGAAGTGAATGGTTTTATCCTGAACTTTGGCCAATACGGATGTGTGGACTGCCCGGTAAGGATCTACTCGGCCTGCGCCTACTTCATATACGGAATAATTCCCGTTCAGATCAACAGCCGTATTCATAAGAGCTGTCTTCACATCAAAAGGTGTATATTCTTCATGTGCCTGAAGCATAAGTGCAGCAATACCCGCCATATGCGGGGTTGCCATGGAAGTACCCGAAATCCGTGCATAGGCAATATTATAATTCTCACCCGTATGATCATTCACAAATACAGGATAGGTTGAAAAAACAGCTACGCCCGGGGCTACGATATCGGGTTTAATATCATCATTCACGGCGGCTGGACCTCGGGAACTGAAATCGGCCAGTTTATTTCCTTCCGTAACGGTTTGGCCTGCTGCGCCAAAGGTGACTGTCACGCCGTTCAACTCTTTTAGTTTTTCCCCAAGATCTCTCATCATCTGGAACGTGGGAATATACCCGTTCATTTCACCCAAATAATTGGGGATGGTTCCTTCAACATTATTATAAATGATTGCTGCTGCCGCCCCTGCTTTTCTTGCGTTGACGATCTTGGCATCGAGTGCAATATCTCCCCGAGCGATTAGGGCAACTTTGCCCTGTACATCAATACCTTCAAAATCAAAAGCATTACCAAGCCCTGCATAAACAAGTTCGTAGGTTTTGCCTTCAAGCGCAGTCAAATCGTCAGTAAAATCTTTACCAAACAGAGGTAACGCCTCAGTATACGTTGCCGCAGGTGCTTCTTCCGTTGGCGCTTCTTCTTCTGCTGCTGGAACTTCTTCTAATGCAGGTGTTTCTTCTGCTGCTGGTGGAACTTCTACATCTGTTGCTGGTGTCTCTTCTTCTGTTGCTGATGCTTCTTCATCTGCTACAGATGGTTCTTCTGCTGTTGGTGGAGCTGCCTCTTCCACTACAGGAGTTTCTTCCTCATCTAATGCCTCTTCTTCTACTTCAAGTGTTTCTTCTTGCTCCACTACAGATGTTTCTTCACCCTCAGAGGGTGCTTCTTCTTCCATTTCAGGTGTTTCCTCTGTTTCTCCCGCACCTGGATTGTTATACACATCCAGAGTCACAGTTGCCGTAGGAATAGTTAACGGAACATCTGAAGCACCAATCGTAATGGCCAGTGCGCTCGCGCCTGGTGTACCTAACGTACCTTCATTGGGTCCATCATTACCTGCCGCAACCATACTCACCACGCCTTGCAGCATCGCATTATTCAGTGCAATTGAAGAAGGATCCAGCGGATCATTCGTGGCAGCCCCTAAGGATAGATTGATAACATCAAGTTCATCTTCAATAGCCTTGTCAATTCCGGCAATAATGCCACTCATCTCACCACTTCCACCAGGGCCAAGTACACGGTACACATATAAGTCTACGTCTGGAGCGACACCTTTTACAGCATGCCCCACATCATTTTTGGCCTGCCCAGCGATGGTTCCCGATACGTGTGTTCCATGGGAAGTATAATAATCTTCTGCTAATACACCTTGCTCCTTATAGCCCGAATTCTCCCAATCTTTATAGGTCGTCTCCATCGGGTCTGCATCGTTATCAACAAAGTCCCATCCTTTAACTGTCGTTGGATCTACTTGCTTTGGATCCTCACCCGCATGAGCGCGATACCCTTTATACGCCCCTGTTAAATCCGGATGATTATAATCAATTCCGGTGTCCAGTACACCCACTTTGATTCCCTTACCAGTGATACCCTCTTCATGAAGTTTGTCGATTCCGAGATATGGCACACTATCAGCCATTCGAGGTTGTATTCCGGATGCAGATGCAAATTCACTTGATGTGTCTGTTTCTGGCAGATCAAGTACCACTTCCTGGTCAGCCCATACTTTTTTCACAACTCCGGATTTCATCAGATCTTCTACGGCTACGCCAGGGACTGTTAACGCAACACCATTTAGTGCGGTTTCATACTCCTGAGTGATTTGGATCGAGGCAGCATCATAAGATAGCCCTCTCTTCTGCTGCAAAGACTTAATGTGCTGCTTGAATTGCTGATGATTTTGTTTTACTCTGCTTGCGGCCGTAAGCTCTGACAACTTCTCATTTTTTAGTCCAGCCCGTTTCAAGGCAACGGCAGCGGGTTCGCTATTGAATTGGATGATCACTTTGACCAAATCGTTACTTTTGGTATTCACCTTGGAGTCGATGACTTCACCGTCCATGACTTGAAGCTGATTCAAAGCTTGTCTTTCTTCTGGCGTGAGTGATTGTAGAATGGACTTAGCGCTTTCACTCTGCTGTAGAGGACCATAAGAAGGTGCTGCGTAAGCAGGTAAGGAGAACATGGAAGACAACATGACTCCTGCTGCTACTAAACCGGATAACCATCGGGTTGATTTTCGTTTCATTTTATACCTCCTGCGATTTACGATCAGATTAGGCTTATCGTATTCCGCAGCGTAGGGGATGTAAATTGGGGTAATTGAGTATGTTAATAGAAGAATCAGTTTGTTACCCTTCGGAAAAATTTACATATGAATAGACCGAATTATCTAATTTAGTGACTTTATTTAACAAATTCAGGATTCTATTCTTTTATTCACAACTGAATTTGATAAACAAGTTTCTTTAGACCTAAAATCACTTTCGAAAATGAAGAGTTTTTTCAAAAATAAATTACTTTTTTTGTTATTTTTTGATTGGATTCAATTAAACATCTGTTAAAAAACGCGAAAAAAGCTTACACCATTGTTCTAAACAGAACGAGACATGTAAGCTTTTTTAACGTATATCTCGAATGGATGGCATTGGTAAAGAATGATGTATTCTATAAACTATAAAAGAAAACAAGCCAGTCCACCCCATATGTGAGGGTAAGAACTGGCTTGTTTATGTTTACACCTATTTAACGGCTATGTTTCATTGAAACGTCTCTACTTTATGAACATAGGTTATGACTGCTTACGCCGTCTCATGTTGCTTTTTCGACTCCACTTCATAGACCTGCGTATGTTCATTCTCGGCCAAAGACCATTCCACTGTACCTGGTTTGCGCACTTTCCATACCCAGGCTTGAACTCGCAGCGAGCTTCTGACCCATGCTAAAGAGGCACAGCGTTTCTCAGACCGAACCGTCAACCCCCAATGAATAACACGAGCAAGCCAAGGATTCACATACTCATTATGTGAGCGAACAGATGGCAATTCATCCTGGAACAACCGCTGTTTCACGTCCATAGGGGGTTGCCCGCATGTCCAATAATGGAGCAGAGCTGCCAAACTATAGATGTCCGACATCGGTCCCTGACTGGATTTCTCCGAATAAAACTCCAGCGGAGAATAACCTGCCGATGTAAATATCACCTGTTTCTCTCCGGATTGCATTGGCCAACGGGTAGCTGAGCCAAAGTCCAGAAGTTTGGGTGTACCATCCTCCATAACCATAATGTTGGAAGGTTTCACATCCCGGTGAAGAATGCCTTGCTTATGTATGTAATCCAATGTATCCACCAGTGGAAGCAGCGTCTCCGTTATGAAGGCAGCATCAAGAGCATGATTATGTTCATTCAAATACTCGGTCAATGTGATTCCCGTGCAGTATTCCATCACCAGATACCCCGTATCATTCGCTTCAAAATGATCCAAATACGAAACAATATGAGGATGATCCAGTTTTGATAACAATTCACCTTCGAGCAGAAATGCAGCCAGTAACTCCTGATATTGCCCACCGTATCCTCGCGAAGAGCAGAACACCCCTCGCTTGTCTGCCTGACGTTCAGCCAGTCTCTGTGGGAAAAATTCCTTAATGGCTACCTTGGCACCTGTGTTACGATCTCGCCCTGCATATACAATAGCCAACTCACTGCTGGCTAATACCTGTCTTATTTGATATGTATCATTTATAATTACATTGCGTTGCAATGCCATTTTGCAATTGTCTTTTCTCATAACCAGACCTCTTTTCAACCTTGTCAATCGGAAGACTTTCCGCGTAAATGCATCATTTGGTTCAACCAGTAAGCAATTCATCGCCAACTATACATATAAACCAAATGATGCAATTTGAAACACCTTCACGCGAAATATTTAAATATAAATGATATCAAGCCTTCTACGATCCACTGCTAATCCCTATCCACACTATTCTATAGAAGAAAAGGACTCTCTTATATAGAGTATCGACAGAAGGATGTAATTACTTAATTAAACTGGAGAAAAACATTTCTCATCCTTCATTTGCAGCTTTTATTAATAATTATTCTGTAAAAAACGTCCGATTTCCTCGTTCATCTGAACCAATACGTCCTGTGAAGGAAAATGTCCTGTATCATACTTGATGGCTTTTACATTCGTAATAATCTTTTGAGCTCGCTCAATACACTTATCCGCAGGGAAAAAGACATCCTTCTCCCCTACCAATAACAAGGTTGGTGACGTATAATTCACCAGTTCTTCTCGATCCGTGAGCTTGGGCAGATCCTGCTCTATGCTGACGTATTTAAAAAGTTTGCCGATAATGTTTTTATCCATTTCTTTCATGCAGTTGCACGACATGTTGTCCGTAATTTTTTGCAAAGAAGATGGTGAAGACGTCATGCGGTACTTGACGAGTGGCAGCGTGATATCCTGAGCTGTTTTAATTTTGGAATTGACCGCAAGACCAGCAGGAGCAACCAATACAGCACACGAGATGCGTTCCGGAATATAGGTAGCCAGTCTGAGGATAATGCCTCCTCCAAACGATGGACCGATAAATGCACTCTTTTCAATATCATAGTGATCCAGCAGATCCGACACCCATAAAGCCAAGCTATCAAACCGTGTGGAGATACTCGCTTCCTCACTATAACCAGGATGACCAATCGTATCAGGAGCAATAATCCGGTATTCCTTAAATAAGGAAGAGAACCATGACAACGTCATCGGATTCACACAATTACCGCCCTGGAGAATAAATAACGGCTTGCCATCTAGAGGACCCGTCAGTAAAACATGCGTCTTGCCAAAACGCGTCTCTACATACTCACGCGTAAAATCCTCACCCAACTCGTTCAAATAAATCTCATACTCTTCAAGTATGCTGCTCTTGCCTTCTTCACTTCTATAAATGGAACTCATGTCTGCCTCCTGCAATATATACTCAAATAACCCATTCTAGTGAATGGACTTGCTAATCGATGGACCAAAAAGATAAAGAGGGCCTGCAGATGACAGGCTCCTCCATATGTTTAACTAATCATATTCAGATGATTATAGAGCGGAAACTGGAAATTGTAAATAACGATTCTAATAGACCAGAAATAAAGGAGGCATCCTTTGGATAAATCAATTTTATAACTCACTAAAAATGGATTTTTGTGACTAGATATAGACAAATTAAACCGCTTTGATCTATATCTAGCCTTGAGTGAAGCAGCTACAGGTATTATGAAATTGATACGGATAAATACTTACTTCCGGCCGTAATCCGCCTTGATTTCGCCCCACTGCTTGGTCTGCCATTTTAGCACTTTATTGCTGTACGTATTTGTCTGGAGCCACTGCTCCGCACGATCGATCATCAGCCAGATTTCTTCCGTGGAGTTGTCTCTTGGTAACGTTGTGGCTACTTTTTTCTGCTTTAGCCATTTCATGGCATTGACCGAGTCGGTATACACCGTTTTGGTACTGCCTTCTTTTTTCAAATGTGCGAGGGCATGTACAATGGCCAAAAATTCGCCCAGATTGTTCGTGCCTTTGGAGATCGGTCCGACGGAAAAAATAATCTCACCGGTACGGGTGTCTACCCCTTTGTATTCTACAGGTCCGGGGTTACCACGTGTGCCCACATCAACAGAGATGCTGTCGTAATCCACTTCCTCCGACGTTTCCATGCCTGCACTTCTTCCGGTACCAGCCGACTTCGTCTTCGACGCTCCGCCTGCACTAGAACCCCAGTTTCCTTTCCATCCGGCACGATACGCTTCTTCTGCGGCTGCTTTGGACTCATAGGATTTATATTTTGCTCCAGTATAATGATCCGTCTGTGCTTTGCAATCTGCCCATGTGTTATACACACCAGGTTTCTTGCCTTCCCAGACAACATAATATTTCTGTTTTGCCACTGTGACCCACTCCTTTGTTCACTTCATCAATACCCTATTGTAAACGATTGGGAGGGGGGAATGAAAGTTAAGTTGTTCGTCCAAGCTAAGGAATACGAAACATGATTTGGTATAGAAAGGAATACAACCAATGGACTGGATATGGAAATCCATCTTGCTTGTACTGATTGGCATGATTCTGCTACGGATTGCTGGACGTAAATCCATCTCGCAAATGAGTGTAGCCACGACAGTCATTATTATCTCGATCGGAACAACGATCGTGCAGCCAATTGCGAATCATGAGTTAGGCAAAGCGATCGGGTCAGCGGCGGTATTTATCGTCATGCTTCTGATCGTTGAACAATTACAGTTGAAGTTTAATTGGTTTGAAAAAATGATGAGCGGAAAATCCAAGGTTGTCGTGGAAGATGGGAAGTTGAATTTACCGAATCTGAAACATATGCGCTTTTCCGTGGACCAATTGGAGATGCAGTTGCGGGAAAAAGGAATTACAAGTATTACCGATCTGGAAACGGCCACGATGGAACCAAACGGGCAACTCGGTTATGTGCTCAAACGACACGCGCGCCCAGTAACCATTGGTGATTTGGAATCACTCCTGAAGCAAGGTACGTGGCCCACGGAATCCAAAAAACTGTTCCAGGAGGTCATCCAGGATGGACACTCTCGTCCGCTGGACTCCACACTGGAATAGCTACTGCCTGTCCCTCGTCGCAAAAGAAAAGGAAGAGGCTGTCTCAAAAGGAATTCCGCCTCGTTCCAATGGCTAACGAACCTACCGCACCTTAAAAGGCAGATCATCAACGGTTGCAAGATTTAACGAACCTCAGTAACGCTATTTCGTCATAAAAGGGCTCCCAAACCTAAAAAATCCAGTGAATCGACGAAATAGCGTCTCTATGATTCGTTAGATCTCAGATCTGGGCAAAAGGGAGCGAATAGCGTGTGTCAGGTTCATTAAACCAAAACAAAATAAAACTGCAAAGAGGATGTCCCCGTCATATTCATGACTCATGGGGCATCCTCTTCCTTTTCAGTTTCTGTGTGAATTAATCCCCTCCCTCGTACCACAGCTCCAGTGGCAGACCAACCAGAGACTTGCCAATCCACTCTCTGGCGATATTGTTGGAGGGCCCCATGGCAATGCCTGCACGCGCGTCACGGAAGAGACGTTCAAACACGCCTTTTTTATAACCATAACCTCCGGTAACATCCAGTGCTGCTTTGGTCGCTTTATTCGCAACTTCGGCAGCATGAATTTTGAATTCAACCAGCGGCAGGAACAGCTCAACTTGCGGTCTCCCCTGTGCCTGAAGTTCGTCCAGCTGCCGCGCAAGTGATAACTGCCAAGGCTTCAAGCTGGAGATTAGCACCTTCACTTCAGCCAACTGCTGGCGGATGATCTGGTAATCGGCTAAGCGCTTGTTAAAATCCCGATGAACCATGCCCTTCACATATTCGGATGCAGCCTCAAGCGCCGCCTCGGCAACTCCAAGCCAGGTTGAGCCCAGGCCGATCAAATATACGGGCGATACACCACTCTCCAGGATTTCGCGACCCTGCCCCTCGGTTCCGAGCTTATCCTGAGCTGCAATTCGGACACCTTCATATTTAATGGGTCCGCTATGGTTACCACGAACACCGAGTGCATCCCACACGCCGGAAGTAATGCCTTCCAGTTGTCCATCGACAAGGAAGAAGCTCACATCTGTCGGGGTTTGCGCTCCTGGCGTGCGAGTCTGGGTCACATAAAAATCAGCCTGTCCCGAGCTTGTCGTGAACGACTTTTCGGCATTCAGAATATAATCCTCGCCGTCTCGGGAAGCCTCGCTGAAATTAAACCACCAGTGACCTCCCGAAGCACGCTCACTTGTGGAATACGTACCTATAGCGCCATTACGTACCGGCTTCAGCCAGCGCTCCTTCTGATCCTCATCTCCGTAGAGAGCTATCGTCTGAACGGCTCCAACATGCATGACATACACCAGTGAAGTCGAAGGGCATCCCTTGGCAATTTCTTCTGCCGCAATCGCAAAGGCAACATGATCCAGTCCCCGTCCACCGAAGCGCTCGGGAATCAGCACCCCATTCCATCCAGCCTCAGCAAGGGCGGACAGATTCTCACGCGGGAAACGGCCCTCACGGTCAATCAGCTCAGCACGTGGTTTAATGACTTCGTCGACAATCCCCCGAATTTCAACTCTCAATTGCTCATAGTCTGGCCGGGTGTGAATCGTGTTTGATTGAATACTCATAGTGTCATCTCTCCTCTAATTATAATAGGGGTAAATCCCTCAAAAACACGGATACAGATGTGCCAGTCCAATTCACTTCATTCCATCTATTAAAAATGGATGGTCTTCTCAGGTAGCCGCTACCCGGTTTAGTGCAGCCTCCTTCTCTCTAACCAGCGGGATTACCTTCTCACCGAAAGCCCGAATATCCTCATCGTAATGAAGAAAGCCAGTAAGAATGAGATTTACTCCAACCTTTTTCAACGCAATGATGCGGTCTGCCACCTGCTCCGGGGTACCAATCAAACCGGTTTTGAACCCGTCATTATATTGCACCAGGTCGTCGAAATTGGAATTCGCCCACATTCCCTCCTGTTCAGGTGAAGCTTTGCCTGCAAATTGAACCTGACTGCGGAAGCCCTCCACGGCCTCGGGGTCAGCATGCAGAATAATCTGGCGCAGTACTTCCAATGCTTCTTCTTCCGTATCCCTCACGATGACAAAAGCATTTACTCCGAATTGCAGCTTGCGGTTGTAGGACGCAGCCCGCCCAGTCACATCCTCAATCTGGGTACGGAAGCCTTCGATGTTATTCCCGTTCATGAAATACCAATCCGAGACTCGTGCAGCCATGTCGCGTGCAGCCGCCGAATTCCCTCCCTGGAACACAGGTGGAAGTGCAACCGGTTTGGGTTTGTGTGGCGCTTCATGAATACGGTAAAAGTCTCCCTGGTGATTGGCTTCTTCTTGCGTCCACAGCTCCTTTATGACACGGATGAACTCTTCCGAGCGACGATAACGCTCGTTATGGTCCAGCCACGGTTCTCCAAATCCATGAAACTCTCCCTTGAACCAGCCGCTGACAATATTTACGGCAGCTCGTCCCTTGCTGATATGATCAATCGTCGTGATCGCTTTCGCTACTGGACCGGGATGCCATAATCCAGGCAATATGGCTGCTATCAGTTTCAAGCGATCTGTAACCACAGCCAGTGCGGAGGCAAGAGCAATGGCTTCCAGTTGATTATCAGCGCCGTAGCTGGCCATAAATCTGGTTTGCAATAACGCATAATCAAAGCCCACATCTTCTGCGATCTTGGCATACCTCGCGTTATCCTCAAATGACCAGCCTGTTTTTTGCGGGATGCTGGAGATAACCAGCCCCCCACTTACATTAGGAACCCAATACGCGAATTGCATGGACATGTTGAATCACCTCTTCAATGGAATGATATATAGGCAAGGGCCAAGGCCCTCTCTACCGGAGTGGAATACAACAAAAAAGACACCTACAATCTATAAGTTTGAGGGTGCCTTTAGTTCGTCTAATCGGCCAGAATGTATGATGTTTTTAATGGAGAGATCGTAAAAAGCAGACCCTATCATTTGGAAGCCGCAGGCGCTTTTACCACATGATCAGGAATGTTATTATTGGCGATGATCTCGCCAAAAGGGCTAATAAACGAGCGCTCGCCGTTATCGCCATATTGTGCATAATTGAGCTTCGGAAACAACAGCTCAGCTGTACGGTAGGCTTCTTCCAGATGCGGGTACCCTGACATAATGAAGGTCTCAATCCCTAGTGCCTCGTACTCCCTAATTCTCGCTGCAACCTGGTCAGGATCACCTACAAGTGCTGTACCGGCACCCCCTCTGACCAGTCCAATGCCTGCCCACAGATTTGGGCTGATCTCCAGATTGGAACGATCCCCATTATGCAGTCTGGCCATTCGCTGTTGACCGACGGAATCCATGCGAGCATAGATCTTCTGGGCAGAAGCAATCGTCTCTTCATCCAGATGAGCGATCAGGTCATTCGCGGCCTGCCAGGCCTCCTCTGCGGTTGGACGAACGATTACATGAAGTCGGATGCCGAAGCGCAGACTTCTTCCCTTTCTGGCAGCAAGCTCTCGCATTCGGTTGATCTTGGCCTCTACCTGGTCAGGTGGCTCACCCCACGTCAGGTATACGTCTACATGCTCGGCAGCCACCTCCATGGCAGCTTCAGAGGAGCCTCCAAAATAAAGTGGAGGATAAGGCTTCTGAATGGTCGGATACAGAACCGATCCACCGTTGACCTTTAAATATTTGCCCTCAAAATCGACTTCTTCGCCCGCCAGCTCCTTGCGCCATATGGTTAGAAATTCATCCGTCAATGCATAACGTTCATCATGATCCAGGAACACCCCGTCTCCCTCAAGCTCGATCGGATCCCCTCCGGCTACGACATTGATCAAAAGTCTTCCTTTGGAGAAGCGATCCAGTGTACTCGCCATTCGTGCCGCCGTGGTCGGAAGCATCAGACCCGGACGTGCAGCGACCAAAAACTTCAGCTTGTCCGTTACCGACACCAGAGAGGAAGCAACAACCCAGGCGTCTTCACATGATTTTCCCGTAGGTAGCAACGCACCGGCAAACCCAAGCTCATCTGCAGCTTGCGCAACCTGCTTGCAATAATGATAGGTCACTGCCCTGGCACCTTCTCGGGTGCCCAGAAATCTTCCATCCCCATGTGTCGGGATAAACCAAAACAATTCCATTTTTCTCTCTCCTCCTGCTCAATTGGTGGCTACTCTGCCCTTGCTGTTCTCTTGAATCAGCTTCCAGACAGGACCTGTTAACGACAATTTGTCATGTCGAGTGTAATGGGACGCGAGCCCCCGGATCGGATCACCTGCGTAAAATTTTTCATATAACAGATGTCTTGCGCCAAGCGGACTGCCGATGAGATCCCAAGCCAGCTTGAACAGCTCCACTTTTTTCTCTGCACTTACCGCAGCCCCTTCAAAATACAAATGCATAAATTCGGAAATCGGACCGTAGAAGTCCTCAATTCCGGAAGGGGTCTGAACAAAGCCACCTGCGCCGACTTGTTGAAGTATCTCAACAGCCCGTGGATAATATTTGGTTCCCAAACTTCGCGCCGTCTCTACATACGTCAGATCAGGAACGAGCACACCTGCCGCATCAGGCACGGCTTTGGCCTCCGCTGCAATAATCAGCGCCTTGATTACGTCAATTTGTGTCAGCAGCTCACCCAGTTTCTCCTGAATATGCAGAAATCCGGTTACGCCAATCGACTCAGCCACTGCAAAGGCCACACCCGTGACAAATTCCAGCTTGGCTACAAAGCGCACAACATTTTGGTGGAAGGCCAATCCATTGGCTGTACGGTTCCCGCGAAGCTTCAGGACCTTGTCAGAATCGCCGTAGAGAAGCACCCTCTCCCAAGGAATCAGGACATCATCGAAAAAAAGGACTGCATCCATCTCATCGTACCTTGCACTGAGCGGATGATTCCGTTCTCTGGCATCAGCAAATGACTCCCTGCACACAATATGCAGTCCTGGTGAATTGGCGGGTACAATCAAGACATGCGCATGTTTCTGATGTCGGGTCTGAAATTGCAGGAACGAAAAGATCAGAAAGTCATGCGTATACGGTGCACCTGTCGCAATCATTTTGGCTCCTCTAACCACAATCCCTTCCGAAGTTTCCTTCACCACATGCAGGAATCGCTCTGCAATCCGCTGGTCATCCAGTCCGCTGGAACGATCAATCTGGGGATCAATAATGGCTGTTGTCAGAAAGAGGTCGCGGTCTCTGGCCTCATGGTAATAGGTGCTGATTTTATCCGCAAATTGCGGGTCCAGGTCGGATAATTCGTGCCGTGCAGCATACCATCCGGTTACCATGGAACGGGCATAGTCGGATAACCGGCTCATCATGCCATTGGTGCTGGAAGACCAGACTGCAAAGGACTGACTGCGTTTGTTCAATTCGGCTGCTGTGTGCGGTATGAGAAATGAGCTGTGTGCATATCGCTCCTGTCCCTCGAGAGCATAGCCCACTTGCTCCCGTTGAAGAGGATCATCCAGCATATTAAACAACTGCCTGATGGTGGATAGTGTGCCTTTAAAAGCCGCATGTTCGGAAATATTCTTCACCTGCTGCCCTTCCAGCCAGACACGTCGTCCATCCTCCAGACTGGATATGAAAGTATCTCCCCTCAAAATGTCACCCCTTACTTAAATTTTATTTTTCCGATTGATTTGCTATGTTTTATTGTTTATCATAGCTAATATCCATTGGATCGCAACAATCAATGAGTCCAAATTTGACGGTTAACAAACACAAATGCTTGATCTGTCGGGCAACGCCAAAATAAACTACAATCCGGCTTGATTTGAAGGTACCTGCATCTTAAGCGCATTCCCATGGATGCATGAAATGCGGATCTAGACGATGTTGCTTAACCAACAAAAAATACTAATCTGTTGTTTTGAGGTGATATGGAATGAATGAAACTCGAGGTGTCGACCGAAGAATTTACAGAACCCGTGTCATGATCTCTGAAGCTTTTTTGAAAATGATGAAGAAGCAGGATTACGTGGAAATCAGTATCGTGGACATTGCTGAACAAGCGAACATCAACCGTTCAACCTTCTACGCCCACTTTATAGACAAAGAGGATTTACTGGACAAGATGGTCAACGAGAAATTGGAGTTGCTGGAACATGTACTCAGTGAACGGTCTGCTGCCATGGATGTGGCCCTTTCTTTTACCGAGCCTGACCCGATCTTTGCGGTCCTGTTTGAGCACATCTTTGAGCATGATGAGTTCTACCGGGTCATGCTACTGATCAATCCTGTCGGCAATTTCAGTACCCGGCTGAACGAGGTGATTAAAACTTATTTTTTTCAACGGATTACCCAACTCGGGATGGATCAGAAGGTTCAGGTACCGCTGGACATTTTACTCGATCATCTCAGCTTCTCCACCAGCGGAATTATTCATAAATGGCTTGAAAACAACAAAGTATACTCTCCCCATCATATGGCTTTGCAGCTTACCCGTCTTGCCCGACTAGGTGTCTACACGGCCATGGGCGCGCAGGCACAGGATACACGCTCCCCCCATTCCTGACCTACCTGTTCTGGAGCCAGAGGCTAACTTGACCAACCTCCTCTGAGAAAGCTAAACGCAAAAAACTGCCTTCCAAGCTGAAAATCAGCTCGAAAGACAGTTCACTGGAACACTAGACATATCACCGTGTACTCAGGTAAGCGATGCCCAGGCCGCCCGTAACCGGATTTGTATAGATTTCACAATCGACATCAAATACCTCACCAATCATCTCACGAGTCAGGATATCAGCCGGTTTGCCGTGGACCACAATCTGGCCCTTTTTCACCACATAGAGATAATCGCAATATTCTGCGGCGAGTTCGAGATCATGCAGCGCTGCCAATATGCCAATGCCGAGTCCGCGGACAATATTTAGAATCTGAAGTTGGTATTTGATGTCCAAATGGTTCGTTGGCTCGTCCAGGATCAGGAATTGAGGTTGCTGTGCCAGGACACGCGCCAGTATCACACGTTGTTTCTCTCCACCAGACAGAGACACGTAATTGCGGTCTGCATGTCCAGTCAGATGTACTTTTTCCAAAGCCTGCTCCACGATTTCGTGATCTCGTTCATTATCCGTCTCCAGCAGTTTTTTGTGCGGGGTACGGCCCATCATGACCATCTCACGTACCGTAAAATCAAAACTCAATTCATTAAACTGACCGACAACGCCCATATGTCTGGAAACAAGCTTTGGACTGGATTTGAGAATATCCGTATTATCCAGAAAAACCTTACCTTGCTGCGGTTTGATCACTTTATAGATGCTCTTGAGCAGCGTTGACTTGCCACAACCATTGGGTCCGATCAGTCCAACGAACTGTTTACCGTTTACCTGTAATGAAATATCCTTGATGATGTCCGTGTTCAGCACAGAGATGGATACATTTTCTACGTTCAGCTTCATGTTTAATTTCCTCCAAAACCGTAGCCTTTTTTGACCAGCATATACATAAACATCGGCGCACCAATCATGGCTGTAATGATCCCGATCGGCAACTCCACGCTGGATATCAGGGATCGTGCAATAACATCCGTCCAGATGAGGAAAATGGCTCCAAACAACACGGATACAGGCATCACTTTACGATGGTCGGAACCCACCAGACCTCTGACGATATGCGGAATAATGAGTCCGACAAAACCAATCATGCCACAGCTCGCCACCATGACTCCTGTCACCAAAGCGGTTAACAACATGTACACTCTGCGGTACACACTCAGATTAATGCCCAGTGTAACGGCTGCTTCATCCCCCAATAACATCGTATTAAGAACTCTGGACTGTAAAAGGAAAAATAGAATCGCCACCAGCACGACGATACCCACGAGTGGAAGCTTGTTCCATCCAGAAGCCGCCAGGCTGCCCATGGTCCAGAATGTCACCGTTTTGATGCCTTCAGCATTGTTGGCAAAATAAATAATAAAGTTCGAAAAAGCGCTGCATAACGCGTTAATCACCATTCCGGCAAGCACCAGCTTGACCGACGTCATTTTCCCCCGAATCCCTGCCAAAGTCAGGACCAGTAAGGAGGCACCCATCGCTCCAGCAAAGGCCCAGAAAGCAACCCCCGTCTGACCAAGCCACCCAATCGCACCAAATCCAATGAGTATTGCAAAGGTTGCTCCAAGTGAAGCGCCTGAGGATATACCCAGTATGTAAGGGTCAGCGAGCGGATTCTGCACAGCAGCCTGCATAACAGCACCGCACAAGGCCAAGCCTGCACCGATAAACATCGCCATCAGCACACGAGGAAAGCGAATCTGCCAGATAATATCGGTAAAGGAACCTGCTTCAATGGGTGTTGTTCCCCACTGAAATCCCGTTAATTTGTATAAAAGGATACGATACGACTCCGCCAGTGGAATTTGTACCTGTCCAATGGAAACTGCAATACCTACGGATATAAGTGTAATTATGATTAAAGCTACAATCAGTAAAGCAAACCCGGATTTACTATGAATTAGAGACTCTCTTTTCCCCCTACGCTGTGTCTGAACCTGAACCGTCTGTGCCATCTCTTCCCCCATCAATTCGCGTAAAATGTAGAACAAATTAAATTCAGCTATTTACAAAGCTTTTTCTCGGATTATAATTGAGAATGATTATCTTTGTCAATTTAAAACACATAGAAAAGGGGTTCATCATTTAATGAAATTCACATCCAGAACCATTGGCTTCGCTGCTCTAAGTCTCCTGTTACTGCTGCTTGCAGCCTGCTCGAATGCTTCAACTTCTTCCCCTGCCGAAGAAACGACTTCAACAACGAACACGACAGAAATTTCAGCTCCTGCTGAGAATACCAATAAAACGACGTACCCGCTCACCATTGACAATTTCACGATCTCGGGTGAGGGCGGCGAGTGGAAACCCAAAGTGCAAGTATTCGATAAAGCACCTGAACGTGTTGTTGCGAATACCCAATCTGCGGCTGAGATGCTCATCAAGTTGGGTCTGACTGATAAAATGGTCGGTGTTGCTGCTCTATACGGTTCCGTTACACCGGATGTGGCTGATGATTTTGCCAAAATTCCGGTATTGTCCAAGGATTATGTCGGTAAAGAGCTGGTTGTAGGTGCAAGCCCGGATCTGGTACTTGGACGGGGTGACCTATTCGCTGATGCAGACTGGGGTGTGGGTACCGTCGATGGATTAAATGACATGAATATCCGCACGTTCCTGCAAACGACGAATCACAAAGGCACACTCGACAGCCTGCATAGCGATATTGCACAACTTGGGCAGATCTTCGATGTTCAAGAAAATGCCTCAACATTCACGGAAAGTCTGAAGACTCGTGTTGCAGCCATTAAGGCAAGTGTAGCCGATCAGCCTGAGCATACTTTTGCCTACATCGTACCCGCTACGGAAGACACCATTACCGTAAGCAGCATGCAGAACGATACGTATCAGCTTGATGCACTCGGCCTGTTGAAGCTGAAAAATACGTTTGATGGTGTGCAAGGTGAAGTTAGTGTAGAGCAGCTGATTACAGCGAACCCGGACTACCTGCTCTTGTCCGCTTATGCCGGTTCACCGGATATTGATAAGCTGATTGAGAACCTGTATGCCAACCCTGCCCTGCAAAGCATGAACGCGATCAAGAACAAACAAATTTATGTGACAGATTTCAGCCAGTTCTGGGGTTATGGATATCAAATTCTGGATGGTATTGAGAAAATGGGACAGGAAATGAGTGCCAATCCGATTAAGTAATCCCAGGCGTTGGTTGGTAATATAATATTGCAGTGAAGTATTACAATGAAATAAAAACAAAGGAGCAGGAGAAGAAGTTCTCACTGCTCTTTTTTATGCCGTGAATGCAAGAAATCACGGATCAAAGCTTGACATTAGTTTGATAACAAACTATATTACACATATGAAAACAAGAGACGCTATTTCACTCCTATCCAAAATTAAAGAGAAGGTCAACCGCTTCATCCTTACTGAGATGGCTGAGCAGGGAATCCAGGATCTCGCCACGTCCCATGGGGATATCATCTATGCCCTGTACAACAATCACAGGATGACCATGGCTGAAATCGCCAAAAAAATCGGCAAGGATAAATCCACGGTGACTGCACTTGTGGACAAATTGGTGCGGACAGGATACGTCCTCAAGGAGCGTGATGCAACAGATTCACGAGTTGTTCATGTGGCTTTGACTGCAAAAGGCGAAGAATTAAAGCCTGTCTTTGAAGAGATATCTCAGCGCATGTTGGACGTATTCTATGCGGACGTTACGGAAGCGGAGAAAAAAGAACTGCTTCGAATTTTAATGAAAATTCATGGCAACTTCTAATTTTTTTTTTGGAGGAATAGTTTGATATCAAACTAATAGTTTAGAGGAGGTTTTTGGTATGACGGACTACACTCAATTATTACCGGAACATGAAGTAAAGAAGATCGGAGAACATGATTTACACTTGGAAATATTCCAAGGAACCCCGCCTCATGACGAAGAAACAACGACCAAGAAGCCCCCACTGCTGTTCGTTCACGGTGCATACACAGGCAGCTGGATGTGGAGCAAATATATCCCCCACTTTGTCCAGCACGGTTGGACCTGTTATGTCATGAACCTGAGAAGTCACTACAAGAGTCGGGTCATGGACATGACAAAGATTACGTTTGACGATTATTTGGAGGATATTCGTGAAGTGTTAGCCGGGATCAACGAACCTCCCGTTCTGATTGGCTTTAGCATGGGTGGGATCCTCAGTCAAAAGATTGCAGAAGCCGCTACTCTGGCAGGCCTAGTTGTAATTGACTCCAGTATAAGCAAGGAAGTTCATGGGTTAATCCCCTACCCGGAAAGCAATCGTATCACACCTGGGATCATCATGCCTGCACCTGTCCGTGATGAACTGACCAGTATAGATGAGACGGCAGAAGACATTGCTTTTCAGCGAAAATATCTGCAAACGGAGTCTGCGAAGGCATTTGCTACCTTTTCAGTTCTGTGTGGAGCCGATGGAGTATCCATTAATGGTGATCTGATCTATTGTCCCAGCTTGGTGATCAAAGCTGTTTCCTCTGAAGACGAAGATCGGAGAGGCAAATTAACTGCCAAGCAGCTGCATGCCGAATATGCCGGACTCTGGGATACAACACATACGGGTTTACTGGTAGGCCAACGGTACATGGAATCTGTCGAACTCATCCTTGGATGGTTAAACAGACAGCATCTTTTGAATTAACGGAGAAACTCACAAAATAAAATAAATACCATGTTAAAACCTCCTTCCTGCCTTTCATTAAGGCTGCAAGAATATAAAAAATATAAATACCCGCCCAATCTAATTGGACGGGTCTACTTATTAACAAAGCTAAGTTCTACTGTCTGTTACTGCTCAAGTTTCTCTTTTTGAGAAGGTAGATCCCCGCAACCAGGATAAACCACACCGGCGTGACAAATAACGCCACTCGCGTGTCCTCAGCCAAAGCCAATACTACCAGCACAAATGCCAGAAAAGCTAAGATCAAAACGTTCGAGAACGGATAAAGTGGCAGTTTGAAGCGGCTGCGACTCGCCAGTTCGGGCTGAGTACGACGATATCTGAGATGACAGATCACCATGATGCCCCAGACAAAGATAAAACACACGGTAGACACGCTCGTGATCAGCGTAAATACGCCTTCTGGCATGATATAATTCAGAACAATTGCGATTAAAATAACAATCGTGGAGAAAAACAACGCGTTGGAAGGAACCTTCCTGTTATTCAGTCGTGCAAACGACTCGGGTGCGTTGCGATCCTTTGCCATGGAGAACACCATACGACTTGTACTGAAAATGGCACTGTTACACGCTGACGCTGCGGACGTTAGCACCACAAAGTTCACAATTCCAGCGGCGGCCGCAATACCCACAGCGGCAAACACTTGTACAAACGGACTTTCAGTAGGCACAATGGCGTTCCACGGGTAAATACTCATAATAATCAGCAGTGCGCCAACATAGAAGAGCAGTACCCGGATCGGAATCTGGTTAATTGCTCTCGGAATAACCTTCTCCGGGTTCTCCGTTTCCCCTGCTGTGAGTCCCACCAGTTCCATGCCTACGAAGGCGAACACCACCATCTGGAACGATATGATGAACCCATGCAGTCCATTCGGGAACCATCCCCCATGACTCCACAGATTGGTGAAACTCGCTGGACCCTGATCCGTTGTAAAACCTTTGAAAATCATATATAAACCAACAACAATGAGTGCCAGAATAGCCACGACTTTAATCAGGGCAAACCAGAATTCCATCTCCCCAAACAACTTGACCGTTGCCAAGTTCATGATCAGCAAAATGACTAACGCAATTAACCCTGGCATCCACTGAGGTACATTTGGAAACCAAAACTGTGTATACAATCCAACGGCCGTAATATCAGCCATGGCAATGGAGATCCAGCAGAACCAATAGGTCCAGCCTGTAATAAATGCCGCCATATTTCCCAGGTAATCACGCACAAAATCGACAAAGGAATGATACTGCAAGTTACTTAACAGCAGCTCCCCCAATGCACGCATGATCAGGAACAACACCACACCCGTAATGATGTAGGCCAGCAAGATGGATGGCCCTGTCAGTTGGATCGTTTTGCCTGCTCCGAGAAACAGACCTGTACCGATCGCACCACCTATCGCCATCAACTGCACATGCCTGTTCTTTAATCCCCTTGTTAACGTTTCTTGCTGCATGATCAACCACCACTCTCTTTCTGCAAATACTCTCTACGATGCAAAATATTATTACTCATCATATAATAATCTGCCCAGAATACATATCCCTCATTTATATATTTTTTTTGCACAGCAAAGAGGATGTGCCATAAGTCATGGATATGACGGGAGACATCCTCTTTATTGTGTTATTTTGTTTTAATGAACCTGACACACGCTATTCGCTCCCATTTCCCCAGATCTGAGATCCAACGAATCACAGAGACGCTATTTCGTCGATTCACTGGATTTTTTAGGTTTGGAAGTCCATTTATGATGAAATAGCGCTACTGAGGTTCGTTAATTCTTGTAACCGTTGATAATCTGCCTTTTAAGGTGCGGTAGGTTCGTTAGCGCTTGGGCGAGGCGGAATCCCTTTTGAGACTCCCTGATTATGTACACATTTATCATACATATCTAATGAAATATATTAAAATATAAACCAAGCTTAGAGCGGCAACGACTAAAAAGGCAATGGCTAATGAACGTTCGGTTTTCCAAACTCGAATAGCATTAGCAACACTAATCATCAATAGCGCAATCAAGTTAATATTACCCGAGTTTGATTGGAACATGTTAAAAACGATCATCATAAATCCTACGATCCAGATTAACAAAAACCACAGTGGAGTTTTCCGAAAAAGCTGCTTCATTATGATTTACTCCTTTTATATTAAATTGATCTGTGTATAAGATATTCTTCAACAGGAATGAAAATTCCTTTATTTAGGTTATAATCCCAAATAATTAATACTATTCAGAGCCAATTTTAAGCATCTTCACAGTAAAAAGGGCTCCCGATAAAGGCGCCCTCTAATCTGTTCAGCTATTCCGCTTGCCTTATTCAATCTGTTCTGAGGATATCAATTAGTGTAATTTCATTTCCCTCTTTGTCCGTACCAACTTCAGAACGCGCAGTGTATCAAATTTTCGATCTTAATGCATCTCCCTACAAATGCGGAAGGTTCAGAAAGCACCATCTTTTTAACGAAAAGTGCTATCTATCCAGCAACTATTTTTGCTTATAAAACTCATGATACAGCTTCATTAACGCTCGTTTCTCAATCCGTGATACATATGAGCGTGAAATGCCCAGTTCCTTCGCAATTTCGCGTTGAGTTCGTTCCTCCCCGCCTGCTTCCAGACCAAATCGACCGATTACAACTTCCTTCTCCCGGTCATCCAGGATATCTAGATTGCGATAAATTTTGCTTTTTTCAATCTTAAGCTGTACCCGATCTACAACATCATCAGCTTCTGTGCCAAGGATATCGATTAATGTAATTTCATTGCCTTCTTTATCCGTACCAATAGGGTCATGCAAAGATACGTCTTTTCGTGTTTTCTTCAGGGAACGCAGATGCATCAAAATTTCGTTTTCAATACATCTCGCGGCAAATGTGGCAAGCTTTGTGCCTTTGCCTTGTTGAAAACTTTCGATCGCTTTGATCAAACCAATGGTTCCGATGGAAATCAGGTCTTCCTGATCTTCACCCGTATTGTCGAACTTTTTGACGATATGCGCGACGAGGCGCAGATTGTGTTCAATGAGCAGATTGCGAGAGTGAGCATTGCCTTCAGCCATAAGGCGCAAATGTTTGGCTTCATCATCCTCAGCCAGTGGCTGGGGGAACGCATTATTTTTGACATACGAGACGAGTAACGTTAACTCTTTAATGAATAGAGCAATTGCGGTAAACAATCCGGGCACAGATGACACCTCCTGCAGTTTTACAACGATCTGGCCTGAGCACATGTGGGAACAGGGTCGATCTATTGTATGTAGGCAGAGGCCCAGAAGTGCATGTACGGGGAAATAGGTACGGGCTATACAGCTTTTAAAAATATTATTTTATGTAAATGGAGTGGGTAGCATATCCAACCTTTTAATATTGTCATTCTCCTTTCTTAATGAATTATCAATTTTATTAAGATACGATAAAAGAAATTTATTCCATTAAAGTTGTAAACATGCTAACATAATAAAGCGCTACTTTTCGACTAGCAAAATAGTACATAAGACTCAGGAGGTTGTTATGGGAACCGTATCACAACAGAAAGCGAAAAAGGAAATCAAGAAAGTAGACAGACTTGGCAGAGCAGTAGTATCCTTTATATTTAGCTTTATTGGATTAGCCTCCCTAGCTTTATTCCATATGGCAATGGAAGCAAATAAAAGCTACAATGCAAATGGAAACGGAATAATGATCACAATTGCATTGGTTTTATTAATTAACGCAACTAGTTTTTTTCTTGGCATGAGTGCTAGACGCTCAACATCGGGAAGAGGGTTGGCTATTGCGGCAATTACTATAAGCGCAATCCCACTGACTCTTATGCTTCTATTAATAATAGCTACATTACTTGCGATGCTTTTAATGAACTAAGCCCTCACTGGGCTTATATTTATTTCATCAGTACTATTGTCAAGTGGCTAGATCCCAGTACACCATTATAAGTGGTGTTAGATTCCTTAAGTCACATCTGATTATACTTCTTTTGGGTTTATACTTTTATCTACTCTTTTGGTTACATAAATAAGACTTGTTGTTTTCGCGAATAAATTTATTTTTCATCTCTATCCCCCTTCACTCTAAATGTCTATTTTAAAGAAAACTAAAAAAAAGCGACACCCTAGGGCCAAATCACACTAAATAAATTTTCAAAGATCTCGCGAAGATTTCACAGACTCACAGAAACTATGGAGCCAACCCGCTGAAGCAGAAGAAATTCTTTTTCCACACTTTCGATAAAATACTTCTTTTCACCAAATAGGACAACATCATTCTGGGCTAATGAAACATCACTTTTAAAATAGATCACATTGTCCGTTTCACGGAACGCACCTTTGTAATAAAACATCATATCCCTCTCCTTCATAACACTACCTATGTAATCAATTAAACCATTACTTACACTCTCATTAACCCCTTCCTCAAAAATAAAAATACCTCATATGTTCCATTCCGATCACTTGATTCATAACAAAAACCCCAGCTCTGTACAAAACAGAACTGAGGCCTTTACTCACCCTATGAGAATCCCCGTAAATATTCGTGAGCCCCTAAATCCCTAGGAATACCGGTTAATTACTTGAAGATTCGTTGTGAGAACTGATACAAACCGCTGTTCCAGACAGATGGTTCATGTCCACCTACATCCAGATACCAGGTATGCGGAATGTTCATGCTGCTCAAGCCGTTTTTGAAATTCTGGCTGACCCATAACAGACCATCACTTGATCCACAGGAGATCCAGAGCAATTTGAGTTGGCTGGCAACTTGTCCCGGGTTGGAAACCAGCTGCGATACAGATTGCGTATTCGGTGCAGCCGAGAAGGCCCCTACCCAGGCGAAGGTATTCAGATTTTTCAAACCAAAGTTAAGCGACTGCCCACCACCCATGGACAGACCGGCCAACGCACGACTATTCTTGTCTTTGTACACCGGATAATTGGCCTCGATATGAGGAATCAAATCCTTCAACAGGTCTTGCTCGAATCGTTCAAACGCAGCCACTTTGTCCGGAGCAAAAATGTCACCAACTGGACGATCGTCCTTCATGGCACGGCCATTCGGCATGACAACAATCATATCTGACAGCTTACCTTCAGAATACAGGTTGTCCAGAATGTTCTTCGGTTTCATGGCGTTTACCCACTCATGCTCATCTCCACCGATACCGTGCAAGAGATACAGGACGTTATACTTTTTATTCTGTGAATATCCTGGCGGTGTATACACCGTCGCTTTCCGTGTATTGCCTACCGTTGTGGAATAATAGGAGATCAGATTGGTATTGCCGTGCGGAATATTGTTTCGATACGCATCATAACCCGGCGGTGCAGGCACAACCGGAGTGTTAGCCAGCGCATTTTGCCCCGAGTTATCCATGGTCCCGGTCGCTCCCTGATCGATCACCGCCTGAATGGGGGTTGTAGCTGGAGTTTCCTGCATATCGGCTGCAGACGCCATCGTTGGTACAAGGAGTGCTGCTGTGATGGAGAGACTCAGAATCTTGGACAGACGTTTTTTCATCAATATCAATCTCCTTTGGAATATGATTTTCAACCGTGTACAAACCTCATAACAGGTCTTTCAGATATACACAAAACCTCAATTGAAAGCCCTTACATTTTAAAGTAAAGTTCCTCCTTTCCACGCATGAATACGGACCGCCATGCTTCGCCTTTCCCAATATGGAAGCAAAGATCCACGATCCATAATTTACAATGAATTCCAATTACAACTTTATTATATCACCTCCCAAGACTTGTACATCATCAAAAAACTTAAATAACTATATCTTATACTTTAAAAAGTATACTTCTGCACACCACCATACCCTCTATTCGCTTCCTCCACTTCAGATCTCATCATGAAATAAAAAAGCCTCAACTCTCCGCGTTCAACGGAAGAATTGAGGCGAACCGATTCCATTTTCAGCTTGCCGACGCTGCTTCTGCAACCTGGGCAACCTCTGGCCAATGATGTTTACGCTCCATGAACAGACTGAAGAGCAGTCCTAGCAAACCCAATCCGGCAATAACTGCTGCATACAAAGGTACGGATATAAGACCCGTGTGGGTAATTACATACCCGCCCAGATAGGCACCGCCTGCATTCCCCAGGTTAAATGCGGAGTGACTTGATGTTGTCGCGAGCAGTGGCGCTTCGCGGGTCATATTCATGATTCGAATCTGCAACCCCGGCATAATGCCAAAAGCCGCAACGCCCCACAAGAATATAGTGATTACAGCAAGATAAGGGTTCTCCAGGGTAAGCGTAAGTGCAGCCAGAAGCACCGCCAGTATCCCAAAATTGACGATTAGGGAAGGCATCAGCTTCCAGTCCGCCAGACGGCCGCCAACCATGTTCCCCAAGGTAACGCCGAAGCCAAAGAGCACCAGAATCCAGGTCACATTCTGTTCGGCAAAACCACTAATGTCCACAAGCATCGGCGTGATGTAAGTGAACACGGCGAATAAACTTCCACATCCCATCGCTCCAACAAGCAGAACCAATAATACTTGGGGACGAACCAAATTTCGAAATTGCTGTCCGAGATTTGCTGGTGCTCCTTGCGGGAGCACGGGAATAAAACGAATGATGCCAATCAACGAAATGATGCCCAAGATCGTAATCGCCCCGAAAGATGAACGCCATCCAAGCTGTTGCCCGATAAACGTACCAAACGGAACACCAATAATATTCGCAATTGTAAGCCCTGCAAGAACAACGGATACTGCTCCTGCCCTTCTCTCGGGTGCAACAAGCCGCGTTGCCATGATTGAACCTACACCGAGGAACGTACCATGGGCAAATGCCGTTAATATCCGTGCCGAGATTAACAACCCGTATGTGGGAGCAATGACAGACAATGCGTTACCGATAATGAAAATGCACATAAGCAGCACCAGCAGTTTCTTCTGTGGAATCTTGTGTGTAAATACGGTTAATATCGGGGCACCTACCGCTACACCCAGCGCATATCCCGTAATGAGTTGTCCTGCCTGTGGAATGCTTACATTCAAATCTGTTGCTACATTGGGCAGCAGGCCCATAATAATAAATTCAGTCATACCAATCGCAAAAGCTCCAATAGTCAAGCATAACAGGGACAATGGAAACGCCCCTCGTTTACCTGACTGTGAAACCTGTGGTTGTATTGTGTGTCCAGTCGTGCTCATAGATGTTCTCTTCTCCTATCTCTTAATCAACGATGTTCTGTCGCCTTCAACCACAAGGCATCTGTTAGTTGTTCGAACGTTTCACGCATAGCCAGCTTGTCCCGCCAGTGTGCCGGAATACCACTCAGTCCATAATAAGCACCTGCAATCTGCCCATACACCGCACCTGTAGTATCCGCATCATCACCCAGATTCACAGCTAACAATGCGCCTTCTTCAAAACTTGCCGACTTATGGAACGCCCATAGCGCTGCCTCAAGTGAACGAATCACATAGCCACTGCCCTTAATTTCGGGCGGTTCTTTCCTCTGATAGGAGCCCCTAACAACCTCTTCAATAGCGGGTGAAAAAGAAACCTCTTCCCTCCACTGTCTGCATGTCTCCGGCATCAGCATGACGTTTTTGTCCGCTCCCCGCAGACCGGCAACAATTATGGCGGCCAGCACTTCACATGCTTCCACGCTTTCCGTTGCAGCATGTGTTGTCCGAGAGCTCAGTCCAGCATAGTGGACCGCCTCGTTTGGTTGATTAGCGTAAGCCATCACGACAGGTGCAAGCCTCATAATAGAGCCATTGCCTGCCGTCATCGGGTCAGTTGATCCGCTGTAGGCTTCCCCAGTTACCTCAAACCTCTCCAAGGCACTTCGGGTGGCCCCGCCGATATCGAAGCAATCGCCTGTACTGCTCATATACCCGACCTTGTACCAATTGGTGTATCTGCGCATCTGATCCGCAGGATCAAAGTCTGCCTTACGTACCAAACTTTCTGCCAGACATAGAGCCATGGATGTATCATCTGTCCACTGCCCTGCCTCCAGCCCGAATACGCCGCCACCCACGATATCCGTTACGGGTTCAAACGTGCCCGGGCTGCTGAATTCCACGGTAGTTCCGAGCGCATCACCCGCTGCAAGTCCGATGAAGCAGCCATTGAAACGGTCTTTTTGCAGCATCCTTATCTTCCTCCCTTACTCCATATACTTTCAGAATCTTTCTTCCATTCTCCCACAGGGCCTGATCCGGCGTAAAGCTAATAAAATCCAATCAATTAAGCTCCATTTCTTCTATTATAAAAGTGTCGAAAGCTGTTGAACGGCCAGATTATCAAATTTTCATAAAAAAAGTTTTATTTTTTTGAGCTGTAAAAACAGTTTATTCAGTACACCGCTTACATGCAAAAGGGTTAACGGTTTGCAACGTTCATCATTTTCTGAAAACAAATCACACATGTGAAAATTTTCAATGTAAACAATCATGACGCGCTTGACCCCTAGATTTGTCCTATGTTACGGTTTTATTAGCTTCAAACGCATATTTTTTCCCAAATTAATATTCATTTTCGATTTACTGCGTCAACTAACTTCCCGCAGGTTAATGAATATACGGAAATGAATTTGCAGAAAATTTTCATTCGTTTTTTTATTCCCAAACTAATTCTGAAACAGGAGGAACAAATTTATGATTAAGGCACTGGTATTTGATTTCGACGGGACGATTATTGATACAGAGACAGCATGGTATATTGCTTTTCGTGATGCTTACAAGGAACATGGCGTGGATCTAACCCTGGAGATGTATTCACAATGCATCGGGACCAGTCTGAAAACATTTAATCCGTATGAGTACCTCATCACAGATTTGAATCTTCCGATCGATCGGGAAGCGTTCAGGGAATCCGTTCAGTTGCAGCACGCTGCATTGATGAACAAAGAGAAGGTTCGTCCTGGTATTCAGGAATATCTTGAACAAGCACGTGAAGCCGGACTGAAACTCGCTGTAGCATCAAGCTCCAAACGGGATTGGGTTGAACAGCATCTGGAACAACTGAAACTGAAAGATTATTTCGAAGTTATTTGTACCGCAGATGATGTTGCCAATGTGAAGCCTGACCCGGAACTCTACAATCAAGCGCTTGAAGCCCTTGGAGTAACTGCAGACGAAGCCGTAGCGATTGAGGATTCACCTAACGGCGCGCGTGCAGCTGCTGCGGCTGGTATGCACTGCGTAGTCATCTCGAATACCATCACAGGAACACTGGAATTCGATATGCCTCACCAACGGCTGTCTTGCTTGACTGACCTCGCATTTAACGATTTGATTTCGAAGCCACTCGTCACTACCGTCTAAAGGTCTGCACGAATTTCGCGATTTAATCCTTAAAGGGGGAGTTCACACATGAAAGCTGTACATTTTGGTGCGGGCAATATAGGCCGCGGTTTTATCGGTCATATGTTGTCCGCTTCCGACTACGAAGTCTGCTTTGTCGCACGTAACCCGAAGAAAATCTCCATGCTTCAAGAGAGACAGGAATATCCGATTACACTTGCCAACAGCGAACAGGATACAACGATTGTCAACAACGTGACGGCTATCAATGTGAGTGAGCAGAATCTGGTTGCTGAAGAGATCGCTTCAGCCGATGTGATCACAACCGCCGTCGGTGTATCTGCACTCGGAGATATCGCAGAGCCTATTGCCAAAGGCATTCAACTTCGCATGAAAAACAATATTCAGGCTCCACTGCATATTATCGCTTGCGAGAATGCTATCGGTGGTAGCACCCGGCTGAAGAAACGCATCTATCCATTTCTGGATGAACAAACTCGCAAAAAAGCCGAACGTTATGTTTCTTTCCCCAATGCAGCTGTGGACCGGATTGTTCCGGCTCAAAACCACAAAGACCCGCTGCAGGTCACTGTTGAACCTTTTTACGAATGGGTCGTTCATCGTCCAGCACTTCTGGATGGTTTTAAGAAAATAGATGGCGTCCACTATGTGGATTCGCTTGAACCTTATATTGAGCGTAAAATGTTTACTGTAAATACAGGCCACTGTGTCGCCGCATACTTCGGCTATCTCGAAGGATTCAAGACGATTAGACAGGTCATGAGTAATTCCACCCTTCGGGCCAAGGTACGCCATGTTATGGAAGAAACGGGTCAGATGCTCATCCAGAAGCATGGATTCAACGCACAGAAGCATAACAAATATATCGACACCATACTGGAACGCTTCGCCAATCCCAACCTGACGGATCAGGTCATCCGGGTTGGACGTTCCCCCCTTCGCAAGCTTTCGCCTCATGATCGGCTTGTTCGCCCAGCGCTGCAGGCCAGTGAATTCGGAATTGAAATTCCTCATTTAACTTCTGCTATGGCGGCCGCAATGCTGTTTAATGACAAACGCGACGAAGAAGCCATGAAGCTACAACACATGATTCGCGAAGATGGCGTCTCCGCCTTTATCCGTGAACGCATGGGAATTCCCGACGAACATCCCGTTCATCAGAATGTAATCGCCCGCTATCAGGAACTCAGAGGGCGTAAGGAATCGACTATACTAACCTGATTATGCCTATCAGTCCTATCAAGGTTATTGGTTCGATCCCGCAAACTGAATAAAACACGGCGAAGAAGCCGGGAGGAACCTATGCATGGCACTGTTCCTTCCGGCTCTTTGTCTTTACATGGCACGGTACATCCTATCTATATTGTAGTAACGTTAATAAAACAGCGCATCTCCTCTCTCAAGGAAACACGCTGTTTAGGGAATCTTTTTAATTTACTACATCGTTTGGCTCAGCCTTGAGGCTCATCCCTTTTCTACTCATTCATAATGGAATTGAGGGATGCATATGCCATGGGCAGGAAACCTTCCGAAGGTTCACCAATAGGTGCTTGGATGTGGAAAATGAAACCATTGCCGTCCAGTTCTTTCACGATAAAATACTCTGTTTTCTTATCATTCTGGGACATCATGTACAGTTGCGCATCCTTCATCGGGCCGTTGCTGAGTTGTTCAGCCGTTAACTGCTTCACTTCTCCGGTCTCGGACAACTCTTCCTTGGCATCCATCTTCAGCGCATCCAGATTGTAATTCGCCGGCAGCTTCTCAATCTCTACCTCATAATCCGGATAAATCTTCATTGTTAATTCATGGTCTTCGGCGTCAAAAGCCATCGGTTCAAACACATAAAGTGAATAACCTTTCGCTTGTGCCAATGTCACTGGACGTTTCTCGGTCATTCCTTCTACCGTCACTTCCAGCTCTGATGTCTTCGGACGATCGGACGTTACTGTACCGCCTGCATTGGAACCGTTATTGTCATCACTCGATTCCATCTTTGCAATCTCTGTAAGTACCAACTGTTTCGTTGTTGCATCAATCGTTTTCTCTACATATTTGAAACGAACGGAATCTTCGTCATCGATATCATCCAGAGACTTCTGCAGATCTTCGCTCACCTGGAATGACATCGGCTTCTCATTCACTCGAATCTCAACGGTATGCGGATCAGCCCATCCAGTCAGAATACCTTCTGCTTCTATTGCAGCACTTTCATTCGGTTGTTGCTCCGGTGCTGGTGACTGTTCTTCCGTATTATTCACTGGTGGCTGTGCAGCAGGATTACTGTTCCCACAGGCCACAAGCGAGAATCCCATAAGTAAAACCAGGAGTGATGCACTGACTTTCATTGTATTTCCTTTTCGCATATGAACACCTCCGTTAGCTTATACGCAATGATGCTTGTCCATGTTGCTTCTCATCCATTGGCTTGGCTGTATACTAGTACTTACACGGGAGACAGGCAGCTCAATCATGCAAAATGTCTGAACAGGTGCTGAGTTTCTCGACTTAGCTAGCCTGATCCATCTGTACCAGTTTCGCATTAGCTCCGTTAAATGCTTTGGTCTGAAGGTTAAATTGCTTTCGGAATTCAGCAAGCTTCGCATATTCGCTATTCCGTACCCGAATGGCTCGTTTAAGCTTAACCAGATTAGGTTCTGCACTTTCTCTCATCAGATCATACAACTGCTCATCGGCACTCAGACTCAACTGATACGAAGCAACAAAATTTTCCAATGCACGTGCTCTTGCTTCATATTGATCCAGCACCTTTTCAGCCTGTGCCAACGTTTCTTCTTTTTCGAATGATAGTTCTTTCAATGAACTGCGCAGGGCCACCGTCTTCTCGTTGGTCAGTTTCATGGCCTCTTCCGCCTGCTTCAACAACGTTCTTCGTTCATGAATATGACCTGCTGCCTGATCCAATAGTGCTTCGAGATCACTATTTTTGTTCTTGCCTTTGTCCAAAATAGACTTGTATAACTTCATATCTTCCTGCTCATGACTGGCCAGCGTCTTCAAACTCTGATCGATCTCCTGACCGCTGAGCACCAATTGGTTTACCTGATTTGCCGCAGGCTCCTGCGGATCTCCACAACCACTCGCCAGCAGAATTAGCAATACACTAACTGCCGCTAGCGCCACTTTTTTACTCGTTAGCACCCAAGTCCTTCCTCTCTTGCATCATCTTGTTGTTATATTACAAGCGGCTATCTCCGCTAAAATTGGCTACCCAGTGTGCATCCGGATCGTATACTTCGAACTCGTAACCTCGATCTTCGAGCAGCTTCAGAATGCGTGGTAAAGCCTGCACCGTCTGCTCTCGCTCATGCATCAGAATCACTTCCTTATCCCGATGTACACTTTTGCTCACGCGGGCCACAATTTTGTCCGGCTGACCGGGAAGATTCCAATCCAGTGAATCTGTCGTCCAGTCCCACATTTTGAACCCGGCCGCTGCAATGTCACCTCTGAACTTTTCACCGATCTGTGGACTGCTGCCATAAGGTGCACGAATAAGATGAGGTGTAAAACCAATCAAGTCTTGCACCATCTTCTGCTCTTTCTTGAACTCTTTCACAAAGTTCGCAGAGCTGCCGCTCTTATACAGCTTTTTATAGTTATGCGTTATGCTGTGAAGTCCAGGGTAACTGCCTTCTTTCAACAGCCGCTTCACTGCCTCTGGATGCTGGTTCAACTGACGTCCGATCATGAAAAAGGTAGCCTTCGCCTCATGCTGCTTCAAAATATCCAGCAGTTGTTCCGTATATTCAGTTGGGCCATCATCAAACGTTATGTATGCCAATTTGCGAACCTGACCCTGGAACCGTACCGGCTCCTCCTTCGCATCCGGAGTAACTTGTATCATGCCGAGCTTGGCGGGCTGTTCGATTACAGTCATTGGAGGCGGCGCCACAACGCTTTTGATCCAATGCGTCATGCCAAGGAATATATATGTTATACCGGTAACGAACAGTACCAGGAGCATTAGAGCTATGCTAATCCTTCCATACCGGATTTTTCTTCGTTTATGTGTTTTCGTGCGACTTGTGCTAGGCGGAATACTTCCACGTTCTCCCGCTCTCTCTTGTTGGACTCTCACTTTCATGCCACTTCCTTACTTTCATTTTTTCCCGATTATTGGTAGATTATCTCGTTTCATGTCTCTATATAGAAGATTAATAGAAAAATGGATCGGGAGAATGACAGAATAGTTACAAGGCCGGTTACAATCTACTTATCTATTCGTTCTCTTTATCTTTCCTGCGGTTACCTTCTCCTGTATAATGAAGTGATTTACGCTATCAGACTTCAAGAAGGAGCTACACCCATGACAAGCTTGAACCGTGCCGGCAGATCCATCTATCTGTTATTTTTTGTCGGCATTATCGCCATTTCTTTTTCTTCGATCTTTGTACGTTGGTCTACCGCAGATGTTGCGGTCATTGCCATGTACCGTCTATTTTTGACCAATCTGCTAATGCTCCCGTTTGTCTGGAAATACAGACACGAGATGATGCGTCTGAGCTTACGCCAATGGGGCTTGCTGCTTGCATCCGGTGTGATGCTGGCCCTTCATTTCCTGCTCTGGATGGGTTCGCTGCGGCTCACCAGTGTTGCCAGTTCCACAGTTATTCTCGCACTGGAGCCTATACTGATTCTTGCCGGTTCGGTATGGCTGTTCAAAGCCAAAATTAACCGCATGATGATCATCGGCATGGGCATCGCCCTGTTTGGATCAATTGTCATTGGCGCAGGAGATTTCCAGTTGGCAGGTACTGCCCTGCAAGGTGATATACTGTCTTTGCTTGGCACAATTGCAGTCGCTGTCCATATGCTGCTGGGTCAATTTTTGCGAGCGGGACTTAGTGCATTCTCGTATAACTTCTGGGTGTTCTTCGTGGCTGCTTGCACGCTGGCGGTATATAATCTGATCATGGGCCACCCGTTCGGAGGTTACGCTGCGTCAGAGTGGGGAATCTTCCTGCTGCTCGCCATTGTGCCAACGATCTTTGGACATTATCTCTTCAACTGGCTGCTTCAATATATGAATGCCACGACGGTATCCATGGGCGTACTTGGGGAACCCGTATTCTCTTCCTTACTGGCCTGGATGCTGCTCGGCGAGTCCCTCAGTGCATTACAGATGTCTGCCGGGGTCGTCATCATATTCGGGGTATGGATCTTCATTCGATATGGTAAAACCAAACCTCAACCCATTCCTGCTGACGCTCCTATCGCTGGCAAAGGACCTGTTGAACCTACAGTGGTGTAACGTATTTTTTCGTAATGCATAGTTATAAACGACTCTACCACTCTCATAAGGCGGTGTATTTTAATGAAAAATATTGTATCCATGCGGTGGCTGCTCGCCAGAATGTATGAACCGGATGTGGTCATTGCAGATTGCCGATTCTTGCTCGGTCAGCCGGAGGCTGGAAGACAAGCCTATGAAGCTGGACATATTCCAGGCGCTGTCTATCTCGATTTGGAAAAAGATCTATCCTCTCCTGTCTCTGCGCACGGAGGACGTCACCCGCTTCCTGATCCGGCTGTGCTCGCAAGTCGTCTCTCCAAAGCTGGCATCGGCTCCAATAGTCGTATTGTTGCTTATGACGATCAAGGCGGGATGAATGCATCTCGTCTTTGGTGGCTGCTGCGCTACATCGGTCATGAACAGGTGTATATCCTGGACGAAGGTTTCTCCGCTTGGAAAAACGCCAAATTCCCTGTGACCACGGACGTACCGGTTCAGATCCCGTCATCTTTTGAGGTGAATGTGCAGCCAGCCATGCTGGCAAGTGTTGAAGATGTTCAACAAGCCTCGGCAAGTGGCAGCTCCGTGTTAATCGACTCTCGCGATGCTCGCCGCTATGCGGGTCTGGAGGAGCCGATTGATGCCAAGGCCGGACATATTCCGGGTGCGGTGAATTATTTTTGGAAAGATGTGTTGGATTGGGATGGACGTTGGACAGGTACTGAGGTGTTAGAAGAACGTTTCAGCAAGCTAGACAAGGATGGTGCGATTATCGTGTACTGCGGCTCCGGCGTCTCGGCTTGCCCGAACGTGATTGCACTGGAAGAAGCGGGATATACGAATGTGAAGCTGTATTCCGGGAGCTGGAGCGACTGGATTAGTTATGAGGAGAATCCGGTGGCGACGGGGGAAGAAGACTAATTTTTATTCAATATACGGAGCTACTTGAATCGTCGAGCCTTGTTTGGCTTGCTGAGGAATATCGCTTTATACTTCAATATCGCCACATTTGCTCTGGCTGCACTCGTACTGCAATTTAATCTTCAGCAAAAGGTACCAAGATATTAATATCTTTTGTAGTTATGTTAGTTGCAATTTGAGGAAGAAGTGAAGCACCTGTCTGATTTCCGCGAGCTGGCTGAATTGACTTCGGCTTTTCCAGCCCATTTTCATAACGGGCTGGAGAAGCCAGATATACGAAATTAAAGCTGTATATCATTAGCTAGATGACTTTTGACTCCCAACATTATTAAGTATGAAGCTCCTTCAGATCGGCTTTTTACATGTCCACTTGTAATTAAATCATCGATAATATTCATAACATCATCTGAAATAGGAACTGAAACGACATTTTTTTTGTATAAGACCTTCAAGCATAGTTTCATCAATTGGAACTCCCATTTGCATTTTACGTTCAAGCTTTTCTTCCGTAGCTTTTTGAATATCCATTTTTTCACACTCCCTCACATCGACATTACATTATTACACGTAATTTATAAAGTCATTAGGTCGCGTTTCTCCCCCAAAAATCGAGTGAAGTTCTTCGCAAGTTGATTCCTGTGATGTTTGTTCCTATAACACGAAAAGAAAACATTTTATTGCTATCGGACCGTAATCCCAATTCAGCATTTCATAGTTGCACACCACACTTACCTCATGTAGGACATATGTCTCCTTTTCTACGAAAACGTTTAAAAAATCTTTATAATCCACACAAAATGTTCGATATACAACAAATGAACATCCGCATATCCCATGTATGCATCCTGAAATCTACCTCAGAAATGTGGCACGGGAGAACAGAACAATACATATAACAGGTGGTTAGGAAACAGAGAAAGTTCTGTCTGGTTGAAAGGCAGGAACTAACAAAGGAGAAGAAGATATGAATGGACGAACGAGTCACAAACGAAACACACGCAGCATCTGCGTGAACTTGCTGTTATCCATGCTATTGTTGGTCAGCAGCTTGCCGCTATGGCCTAGCAAGGCAGCAAACGCTGCTGCAGAAGGGTCATATCTCTTATCCCTGAACAGACCGGTGTATAGCTCCTCATCCCTTGGTGGGAATACAGCCGATCATGCCGTGGATGGCAACAAAAATACCCGATGGGAAAGTGTGTGGCAACAGGACCCTCAGTGGATCTATGTTGATCTGGGTGCAGATGCCTCCATCTCCAACATCTCGATTGAGTGGGAAAATGCCTATGCTTCCGCCTTCGACCTTGAAGTGTCGGATGACGAAGTCAACTGGAAGCAAGTGTACTCCACAACGAAGGGGCAAGGCGGTCTGACAGAAGTGGAGGTTTCCGTCAATGCACGATATGTACGTTTGTTCAGTCATGAACGGGCGCAGCAAGCCTATGGTATTTCTCTGTACGCGTTCGATGTGTATGGAACGGGTGGAGAAAACCCACCTCCAAAACCAACTGCCGCAAACCTCGCCCTTGGTAAATCGGTTATAGCGTCGTCGGAAGAGATTGACGAACCTAGCCGCTCCGCCGAAGACAAGGCCAAAATGGAGAAGCGCGATTATGAAGCGCGCAATGTGACGGACGGTGATCCAGGTACACGCTGGTCTTCCATATACAAGGATCAGGAATGGATTGTTGTGGACCTTGGTCAACGTCAGGCAATCGGAGAAATTTCTCTACAATGGGAAAATGCGTTTGGACGTGCTTATGACATTCAGGTATCCGACGACGCAAAGCAATGGACTACGCTGTATCGGGAGTTACACAGCAATGGAGGACGGGATGACATTCCTGTATATTCAGAAGCCAGATATGTCAAACTTGCAGGTCTTGGCCGAGGTACAACCAACGGTTATTCACTCTATGTCTTTGATGTATATGAGTATATTCAAGGAGATGAAAAACCGGTCTACACCATTCCGTCTATCCCAGAGATGAGCTCGGTACAAGTCGGAGCTGGCAGTTATGCCATTAATGACATCACGATGCTGCAACCGAAAAACCCAAAAAATCGCACAGCTGACATCACCGCCCCGATTCCATCCAATGACTGGTGGCAATCGATTCTCGTTTCGGATTTAGGAGATGGAAACAGCCTGGTCACGCTCCCATTCAAAAATCGATACACCAAACAGGGGCTTCATATTTTGAATCCTGGTGCTGGATACGTTTCTGCTGATGGCAACTCGATGGATGCAGACGGTGAAGCAGACCTCATCCTGACAACAAGCGATATGAACCCAGCCAAGGTCAATACCAAGATCGCAGGATACGGGGATTACTCCGCTAACATCATCATGAGTGATGATGACACGGCAAAGGTCAATACAACCTTTGTAAAAGGCTCCCCTTTCCTGTACAACACGTTTGAGAACCCGGACACCATCCTGATTCGTTCACCGAACATTACACGTCTCTTTGATGATCAAAACCGTGAGATTGTGTTGCAGGATGGGGAATCATGGACAGGAGATCATATCGGTGTAGAAGTCACCAATCAGGACAGAGCACCTTCGCCGCAAACTTTTACAAGAAACTATGGTCTTTATGCACCTGAAGGAACCACATTTATAAAGCTGGGCAATACACTTAAGATTAAGCTGGGATCAAGCGAAAATTATTTGTCGCTCGCTACCCTGCCATCTGCATCAGAATTAGCATACTATTACCAACACGCCTATGCTTTTGTAACGGATACGAAGGTCGATTACGACTATAACGAGAGCACTTCACAAGTTACAACGACCTTTAACTCCGTTACACAAACGAAGCGTGCCAACTTTTCCGCCGACACATTAATGGCTTTGTTCCCGCACCAGTGGAAACTTGCAACAACTCCACTCACGGAGCTCGCTTATCCTTCTATTCGTGGAATGATGAAAGTGAGCGAAGGCAACAGCTTTACGACACAAGATCGTTTCTACGGCATTATTCCGCAATTTGTGGAGCCGGATGATCCGACATACTCACGCGCGCAATTGATCAGTTATCTGGATCAGCTTGATGCAGATACGTCAGGCAATTTAATGAGTGAAGATCCCTACTGGCAGGGGAAAAAGCTTCATCCGCTTGCGCTAGGTGTGCTCATTAGCGATCAGCTTGGAGATCAGGAACGTCGGGACCACTACCTGTCCCTGTTAAGAAGCATTTTGACCGACTGGTACACCTATTCACCGGATGAACGTCTGCACTCCTATTATTTCTATTACTCGGAGCAATGGGGAACGATCTTCCCTTATGGAAGCGGGTTCGGGGTCAATACCGGACTGACGGATCATCATTTTACGTATGGCTATTACGTCTTTGCATCTGCGGTGCTGGCTATGTATGATCCAACTTTTGTACAGGATTATGGCGATATGGTTGAACTGCTGATCCGGGATTATGCCAATCCTTCACACACAGACGATCAATTCCCATGGATGCGTAATTTTGATCCTTATTCTGGTCATTCCTGGGCGGGCGGTTATGCCGACAATCGCAGCGGAAACAATCAGGAAGCTGCAGGCGAAGCTCTGTTCAGTTGGGTCGGACAATATATGTGGGGCGAAGTAACGGGGAACAAAGCCTATCGCGATGCGGGCATCTGGGGCTTCGTCACCGAGGAAAAAGCGGCTGAGCAATATTGGTTCAACTACGATGGGGACAACTGGCTGGAAGGATACAAACACGCTACCGTAGGGCATGTATACGGCAGTGCTTACCTGTATGGCACGTACTTCTCCAACGAGGCCGAGCATATTTATGGCATTCACTGGTTGCCGCCCGCAGAGTGGATGACCTATTATGGTCGTGATCCGAAGAATACCGCGGCACTATACAACGGTCTGATCAAGGATCTTGGTGGTCAGCAGGAGCAAACATGGCAGCACATCATCTGGCCATTCCAATCCATCGGGGACCCGGAGACTGCTCTTGCAAAGTGGGATACAAAAGAGATGCAGCAAAACGAAGTCTTTAACGCCTACTGGTTCATGCATAGCATGGCATCCACAGGAACACGTACCATGGATATTTGGGCAGATTCTCCCACAGCAACCGTATACGAAAAGGACGGTGTCTACACGGCGCAAATCTGGAATCCGTCAGATACCGCCAAAACGGTTCGTTTTTATAATGCAAGCGGAGCTTTGGGTTCAGCTACCGTCTATGCGAAAGCTCAAGTGAAAGTCAATCCATTGGAGCATACAGTAGTCAAGCAGCCAGATGCTTCACAAGGCGTCACCTATCTGGATCGCAGTGAATGGACGATTACCGCCTCTTCCAGTTCGGAAGCAGTCGAACGCATGATTGACGGAGATTTGACTACCCGCTGGTCATCTGGACAAACGCAACAGCCTGGAGACTGGCTCCATATTGATCTGGGCAACGAGCAGATGATGGACACACTTTTCATGAACTCCGGCAACAGCGGAGGTGATTATGCCCACGGGTATGAAGTTTACGTTTCGAAGGACGATGAAAACTGGAGCAAGCCAATTGCACAGGGAACAGGCTCTTCTCCAAGCCTGTCCGTCGATTTGGGAATGCAGACCGCACGTTATATCAAAATTGTATTGACTGCTCCCGCAGACAGTTGGTGGTCCATCTCGGAACTCAAGCTCGCCCGATTTGGAAAATTGGCTCAGACCCCTGAGTATCCAAATCCAGCTCCGTTGTCCGATCGCTCAAACTGGATCGTGACCGCTTCCTCCACGCAAGGAACGGATGTCACGGCTCACATGCTGGATGGAAATAAAGACACATTATGGACGAACGGGCGAAAGCAAACGAGCGGACAGTGGATTACGATTGATCTTGGGGAAACGAGTGCTTTTGACGCAGTAGAGCTGGACCCAGGGAACGCGAAGGATGACTATCCGCGGCAATATCGCATTTTCGTTTCCGATGACGGGCAAAACTGGGGAACCTCTATTGCTGGAGGCGAAGGCGTGTCAGAACGTCTCTCCATCACCTTCCCTGAGCAGCAGGCTCGTTATGTGAAGATCATGCAGATGGGTGAATCCGATCAATGGTGGTCGGTCTCCGAGCTATTTGTTAATCACTATGGAACAGGAAAACAAAAACGTCTGCTTTCAGATGCATGGTCCGTCACAGCGTCTTCCGATGAGGAAGCTGCAACGGCGATACTGGATGGCTCGAACCAAACACGCTGGACTTCCGGTCAGGCACAAACAGGCGGTGAGTGGCTTCAGCTGGATCTGGGCAATTCAGAGACAGTGAACCGGATTGTACTGGATAGTGCGCACAACAGTGAGGATTATGCTCGCGGTTATGAAGTATACACCTCTCTGGATGGCATGGATTGGGGTAAAGCTGTGGCTACGGGTGAAGGAAAAAATGCCTTGCTCTTCATTGCATTCCCTGCTCATGAGGCCCGCTATATCAAAATCGTTCAGACCGGAACGGATTCTCATTGGTGGTCTGTAGCTGAAATCACAGTTTATACTGCCGATCAGACACCATGGGCACCCGGGGAACAGGATGATCTGCTGCCTACCGAACTGGATCGGACATCTTGGACAGCTACAGCCTCCACGTCTGAAGACGTTGGTGCACTGCTGGATGATGATCTGAACTCACGCTGGACCTCTGCATCCGGACAACAAGCAGACCAGTGGATTCAGATCGATCTGGGAAGCATCCAGAATTTCAGCCGATTAACTATGGACTCAGGCAGCAGTACCAATGACTATGCCCGCAGTTTTACAATCGTCACTTCAACGGATGGCGAGCATTGGAATCCGGTTTCAGAAGCTGTGGGAACAGATTCTTTAATCTCAGCGACATTCACCAACCAGAAGGCACGATATGTCAAAATTGCTTTGACTACGGACAATGCTGAGTGGTGGTGGTCTATTGCTGAATTGAAGCTGTACCATTGATACGCTGAATAAAAAAACCATCAATTTTACGCAGCATTAAAAAATCATTAATCTAAGGAATTAAATATCGTTCATCCAGCCACCTCTCTCCCTCAATTTTGCGGGACAGGGGTGGTTTTTTGGTAATCACCCGCTTCTAAATGTAATAAGCAGTCCGCCTAAGCAACTTTAGAGACCAGCATATGCTTCTTTGCGCTGTTCCCGAGATCAAAATATTGGGAAATTGAGGATTGACAGCGCAAGTTATCCAATCTAATATAATCATAGCGGAAAACTATGAATAGAGTCAGTATCAATAAACCCACTAAAGGAGACTACAAAATGGCTGCCCTCCAAACGTTTAAAGCATCTGCTCATCTGCACAACGGAGTTCAAGTGAAAGTAACATCTCGAAACTTCGAGTTTATTATCGACGAGCCCAAAAACTTGGGTGGAACCGATACCGGCATGAATCCGGTGGAAGCTTTACTCGCCTCGCTGGGAGCATGTCAATCGATCGTAGCTAGGGTATATGCGCCTAAATTCGGGGTGAATCTCAAGGATTTTTTTGTGGATGTAGAAGGCGATATTGACCTGGATGGCTTTTTCAACAAATCAGAGGTGCGTCCGGGCTATTCCGATATTCGGTATACATTCCGTATCAAAACAGATTCTCCCCAAGAGCAGGTTGAAGCATTTGTACAATTCCTGGAGAGCAAGTGCCCGGTTGGAGATACGTTGGCACATCCGGTTAATCTCAAGTTGGACAGAATTATCATCGAACACTAAGCAGCCTATAAATACCGTGAAACCGGACTGATATTGAATTGCTAACCGTCAGCTTTTTTTTGATTCATGATAACAGAAAAAAACCGTGATGGACGTCTGTCCACCACGGTTGAATAATGAAATCTATTATTATTGCTTTTTACTTAACGATACATTAGCTGTTAACGTCTTGTCGATCGTCGTCCAGTTGACATAAGCACCTAGTATTTCATTAATAACAGAGACCGGAACTACGGTTTCGCCATTTAAAAGCTTTGGTACGTTACTATTGAACACTAGTTTATCGTTAATTGAATACACATCTGAACCAATTTGAGCACTTATATTTTTCATGCCTAATTTGATTTGAGTTGTACGCGTATTATGATCCCATACTACTGTACCGCCCAATAGCTCCGAAATTGTTCGAATCGGTACGTAAAACTCATCGTTATGAACAACCGGTTTGATTGTCGTACCACCTACATTCATGGCAACGTCAACATATTCAAGGAAATCGGTTTTTCGAATGAGTCCATGAACCCCTTTCGTTCGGTCTACCACCTGAGATACTTCATAATCCGTTGCGGCCGATAGGTAAGCATAAGCTACACTTCTATCCATATCAAGCTTATCGGATAAGAATTGAATCGATTCACGTACGGATTCTTTCATTGCTTCATCCAAATCAGGGTCCAGTCCAATTGGAATCCAATAATCCTCTGTTTCAGCAAAGGGTTGCGTGAATTCTCCTCGATGGGGCAGTGATGGATCACCTTTCTTTAACACCGTTAACCGAACTGTCCCCCTTAAGGAAGCTTCCAATGCAGTTAACGCTACTTCTCCATCTCCTTGAGCAAAGTGCGGATCTCCAGTATAGAATAGCCCGCCTTTAACTTGAATCGGATAATAAATAGTTGCACCAACACCCAACTCATTAATATCCATATTCCCTCCTGTTTCAATAGGTGGGATCGAACTCACAACTTCGCTGGTATTTGGTGCAACCCCCATAACACCTAAAAACGGGTTAATTGGGAAACGTACATTCTTGCCAGCTTTTGTTGGTAATACCCCATACCAATTGCCGTTGATTTCTTCAATAGGCGTAAATATAGATACATTATTATATAATTCCGGTTTTGTTGCGCTAGCTCCCTCTTGTGGACCTGTGTTTTCTGGAAATTCGTTAGGAAGAGCACCTTTACCATGGCGATTAGAAATGACACCATACGGAACTCGAGTCTGCAACGAAAGGACTTCTACTTTAAGAACATCTCCTGGCTCCGCTCCCTCAATCGCTACCGGCCCAGTGATAATATGAGGTCCGTCTTTTACATAATCATGCTTAATCGCAGAAGCCGCAATTGCCTTCGCATCATCCAACACTCCATCGGGTGAGATACCGAATTTGCCGAAGTACTCCACTGGATTTCTCCCCTGATCCTCTATCAATCCCTCATGCGATACCGTATCAAATGTTACAGCACTTCCTGATGGTACAGTAAGAATCGGAGAGCTATCTCGATTAGGCAGTGACCCCCAGCGAATGTTCTCAATCGCAGACGTTACATAATAATCACCTTCTACCTTATCGATGGTTGTTGGCTGCAGTGGCATACTAAAGCCCACTGAAGGTAGAGCAAATGTAAACATACTTATAATCCCTACTGAAACCCCAAATTTCCTAATCGTTCGGTTAATAAACATTACGTTCCCCCTCTATACTATGTAATATTTTCTAACACAAATACACACTAACATATAAATACATTTACAACAATATTTTTTTGTCAATAAACATAACATAAATGAGCTATGTTTCAAGAACAAACTTACAACTATAAACAATATGTAAATATACTTACCACAAATAGGTCATGTGAAACTTAAATACATTTAGTAAACTTAAGGATCCTTCTTCAGAGATTTGAACAAACGAAATTAAGTTACAGGAAAACTATGTATGTCTTTCGATCTATAGGGGATACAAAAGAACCAATTGACATAAATACCGCCTGTAGTAAATTCAGGCGGTATTTTGCTTCAGGATGTCTGAATGGATGGGCTGATTTTCTCTTCAATATTATCGATTAGGTGGCAGTGATTGCTCCCCTAGATGATCTTCTGTTACCAAGTGTACTTCTTAAAAAACGTTTCTAAAATAGATATGAACATGTAACGTGCACTAAACTACATAAAAAAAACTTCATTCCTCACTAAGAAATGGTACTATAAGGAAATGGAGTACCTACTAAAGTCCTAAGGAGAGATATTACTTGGTAAAAAACAATTCGTTAAAGAAATTTATAGTGATCGTATTCACTATAGCATTGCTATCATTAATCCTAGATTCTATTTCACCTAGATTTGCTGAAGCTAAATGTACATACGTAAGTGGTTATACTAAGAAAAATGGAACGAGAGTGAGTGGATACTATAGAGGCTGTGGGACAACAGATAATAACTCTAGTTATAAACCTTACGTACCTACGTACACTCAAGATAATAATTATTTCGGCTTGTCAAATACAGTCAATCTGTACAAAGGAAATAATTATGTAGGAAATGCTGAGATTGAAAATCTCGTATATGTAAACGGATATTATCGAAAAGATGGCACCTATGTTAGACCACACTACAGAACGCATCCTAATAATTATATCAATGACAACTTTAGTTATCTTGGGATTTCGTCACTAGTCCCACATACAAAGTATCCAAGTTTCATATTTAATACTAATCAAGACATTTCTCTAAAGGAAAGCTACTTACTATATAGTCTTTCTGAACATAATTTAAACCAGAGCCAACTCAAAACATTAAAAAACTACGCTGAAAATCTAAATGAAGTGGAGTTAAACAAAGAACTTGAACAGAAATCAATTATCGTTGGCAAGCAATTCTACACTTCTCTGGGTTATGATGATACCACAGCTTACAACAAGACTCGATTTGATCTCTCTGGGAACCTATCTATAGAGGATTACCTCTATAATGTAACTTACAACTTTAATTCAAGTTCCAAAGAAGTATTTGGTGAATTTCCTATGTTAGAGACCTATGCATACCTTTTAAATGAATCTCGGACTAATCTAAATCTACTTGAAGTCACTAAAAAATATGGTAAAAAGTTTTATACATTTGTTGGTGCTGATAATTTAGCTATAGAGAATCAAATTGAAATGGATTTAATTCAACCATTTGAGACTAATCCGTCGTCAATTCCTCTTATGCCCCCAACAGAAACGAAAAAACAGTCAATTAAATCATATCTAATGAGTGAAAGTACACATCACGGCATAATTTTCAACTCTCAAGTATCTTTTGATATAATAAATTATCAAAACTCTTTAGAATCCCTGTACAACGGTTCCAGTAGTAACTTTATTTCTTCTCTCTCAGAAGGTATTAAATTCTATACTAAGCATGGCTTAAATGTAGAAGGTGCACGAAATCAAACCATAAAGGACATTAACATCATTCTGACGAGTTAAGCAACTCACAATCTAAGAATCCGGTGGCTACCGGGGAAAAATAAAGACTTAAGAGCCCACGTTTTGCGTGGGCTTCTTTGTGCTTCCATTATATCCATGTAGCATTTTAGATGCTTTCATTTTCGACTTCTGTCACGTTCAGATTTAGCTTATGTTTTTGGCATACTTCGTAAAAATCTTTTGAAACAATGGGTTTGAAGATATTTATATAATCCAGCATGAAAAATTCATGCTCGCCAATTCGCTCTTCATGAAGGCAGATTCGAGATACAACTTTGACGATCTTACGTGGAGGTTGTTGTACAGATGCAGCAATGACCGCTTTGCGCCCATATTCCGAACGTTCATAATCGAAAACATCCAAACGATCGAGCTGATGTGCAGTCCAATAGTTTTTTTCAACCGCACGACCGTCGTGGTAACACACTGTTGTCGGAATAAACTGTGTATTTGTTTTCGTCTCCTCCAACAGCGTTTTAAAACGATCTGATACATGTCTCGTTCCTGTGATCGTCTCAAAGTAATCTACGTTCAGGTTACGCACTGTAGACAGTAACTCAACCTCTGCCTTTGTTCCCTCGGGCAACGGATTCTCTATCGCCAAATAATTCATATCTAATTGGGGAGTGAAGATTGTTCCGCCACTAATAAACCCTCTACGTGGATATTGAGATTCCAGAAAATAATAGTTCAAAAAATGATGTCTCCTTTCCGAATGTAGTGCCTTTCAATCAATTATACGGGTCAAATGGCCCCTCCAATTACTCCGCGGTTTTAAGCAAGTTATCCACAATAAAATCAAGCTGTTTGTCTAACGAATAAATATCATTGTAGAAGAATAAACCAAAGCTCATATCAATCAGACGTCCTTCTTTGACTGCCGGGATGTTATTCCAAATTGAATTGTCTGACAGATCAACCATTCCTTCAAAGGAAGAACGGAATATATAATCACCCACATATTCAGGTAATACTTCATAAGAAACGTCCTTGCTGGTCGCATCGTTTCTTGCGTTTTCAATTTCACGTTGCAAGACTTCAGGTGCTTTCATTCCTAAATATTGATAAATAATCTGCGAACCCCGGCCATAACCCAATCCTGTCATTACAGCCATGGAACCTTTGTTGCTTTCCATAATTGTGACGGTTTTATCCAAAATACCTGCTTGTTCAAGTTTTTCCTTGCTTTGCTCAACCTTTTTGTGAAGGTTATCTAACATTTCCTGAGCTTGTCCCTCTTTACCCAGAATTTCTCCAAGCAAATTCATACGTTCTTCTACTGGCAGGTCATAAGGAATATATACTGTAGGGGCAATCATTTTAAGTCCTTCATATATTTCTTCATTGGTAACAATAATGAGATCGGGATTAAGCGCAGTTACTGCTTCCGGGTCCGGCTTAAATGCTCCTAATGAGGTGGCACCTTCCAGTTCGCTCGCAAAAGCCGCGCCTTCTTCTATAGAAGAAATCCCCACAGGATTTACGCCTAAAGCAAGCAAATCACCCATTAGATACAGGACAACCACTCGTTGTGGATTAACCGGTACTTCAATATCACCTTTTATGGTGGTTACGGTCTTCATTTGAGATTGTGTAGCTGTATTGTTAGAGCTGTTGGCCGCTACCTGGTTCGTTGGCTTCCCAGAACCTTCATTTGCCGAAGGACTTCCTGCCCCACCAGTTGAACAAGCGCTGAGCAATAGGGTTAAACAAAGTAATAATGTGATAGCCAAGGGTGTCTTTCTACTTCTGTACATCAATAATTCCTCCTCAAATATATGCTGATTATGATAATCATTATCAATATATAAGGAAGTTAGGTCCTGTACAATGCCTAATCGTGCCACATTCGATGGTACATTAGGACTTTCATGCTGCTTTCGATAACGAATAGGTGCAATACCCATATATTTTTTAAATATTTTAGCAAGATAATAACCATCTGGATAACCAACAGCCTTGGCAATTTCCTGTAAAGTAGCATCTGTAGCAAGCAGTAGTTCCTTCGCTTTGTTCATACGGATTTGAATGACAAAATCAATCGGACTATAACCAGTCTGGCGTTTGAATAGCCTTGATAAATGTCGTGGACTACTGTCCATAAGCTCTGCTAACAAGTCCATTGTAATGGGTTCAGCGTAATGTTCCTGCATATAATATTTCATTTGTGCAACCAGGTCTGGCTTTATTGTTGGCACGCGCCCATTGTGGATTTGCCATAACAAATCGTATACAAATTGATAAAATAATGACTTTACATGGAACTGTTCCAGTGCCTCTTGCTCTTCCCAAGCTGTCATCATGTACTGTACTTTACCCAACAAGGAAACAGGATGATCAGGTGCAAAGCCGTATTGAAGCTTGAAGGGATTACGGTGCTCCATCAAAGCCAGGATATCCTGACGTTCAGGCAGCGGGATGATGGCTTTGTAATAAATCATATAATATTCAAGGGCCTCTTCAATAGGCAAAATGTTCAGGCAACAGCCCTTCCCACCATGCAAAACATGGAATCGCGAGACCTGATGATCTTTTCCATCCAACCGTATAACAGCATTGCCACGCACCGTGTATAAGAAACAGCTCGCAGGGAATCGATAGGAGTAAAGTCCCTCCTTCCTTTGCATAGTTATATGGCGAATATCCATTATTTTAATAGATGCCTTGTTCCATAATAAAAGATGTTCATTGAAATGTAAGATGGCTTCCCAGCTCCTTAAAATCATTGGTCATATATAATCTAGTGAAATTAGTATGCAATATGTGCAATAGGATCAGCTCGGATTCGTACGTCTTTCATACCAGCCCGTTTTCTTCTATTTGCGCTTATCCCAATTATTATTATACCTCTCAACTTTCACAGCAGAAGCGATTGACAGAAATACCGCTTGAGATAACTTCAGGCGGCATTTGCTTTCAATTTTTACGGTTGACTACTCGTGAAGTAATGCTCTAAACGGGATTTTGTTGCTGGATGAGGCATATAAATCATGATTCGCTGATCTGGTTCATTTGGAAATTGAAGGGTGACATGCTCAAATTCAATAACTCCAAAAGTGGGGTGCAACAGCCTCTTGTAGCCGTCAAGGGAGCTTGGCACTTCATGATACTGCCACATCCTTGTAAAGTCAGCACTTGTCCTCTTCAGATCTTCGATTAACTTGTCGAATGAATCATCGTTCAGATAGCGTGCTCTTGACGTTCTAAACTCGGCAATCATTCTCCGTGAGACACTTTCCCAATCCTCCGATCCCTCTTTCCACACAGGATCCGTAAATTGGCGCCACATCAAATTATAATCATGCGGAGGTGATACCTTATTAATCGTAAATACAGCATCTGCCGCTTTATTCCAAGCGAGAAAATCCCACTTTTTCCCGATTACATAGGCCGGATTAGGATTCAATTCATTCAGCATGTCCTGAATGGATGGGCTGATTTTCTCTTCAACACTAGACGATTGAGGAGGCAATGATTCTCCAGCAAGCAGAAAGAGATGTCTTCGCTCATTGGGTGTCAGCTTGAGCGCAGAAGCCAAGCTTTCCAGTACACCTACCGATGGACGGATATCACGACCTTGTTCAAGGCGTGTATACCATGAGAGCCCTATGTTGGCGATCCCAGCGACTTCTTCTCGCCGCAAACCTCGTGTGCGACGACGATTGCCAGGCAAAAGGCCGACATCAAGGGGAGAAAGTGAGGAGCGTAAATCTCTTAAGAAATTACCTAGCGCTAAACGGCGCTCACTGTCGTTCAAGTAAAACCTCCCCCTTATCCTATCACTCGTAAACCCACCATCAAGCAGGTTCTCGTGACCATTTAATAGTCAAAGTATACTTAAGCCAGTTGATGAGATCAACAATTCCAGGCAAGGAGAATGAATATGACAACCATTGCAGGACAAATGTTGGCGAGCAAGGTAGTAATGATTACAGGTGCAGGGCGAGGTATTGGAGCTGAGGCAGCAAGGCTGTTTGTACAACAGGGAGCTTCTGTGATGCTTGTTGCAAGAACAGAGTCTGAGTTGCGTAAAGTCAGGGATGAAATTGTGACGTCGGGCGGAGATGCAGCGTATTTTACAGCCGATCTGTCAGATGCAAGCAACGTTGAAGAAGCTGTTAAGGCTACAGTGGAACGATATGGTCGTCTTGATGCTGCTTTTAATAACGCAGGCGTCGGAGTTACTGTATCATCGCTGGTGGATGAAAGAGAAGAAGACTTCGATCTGATTCAGTCAGTAAATTATAAAGGCGTCTGGCTGTGCATGAAAGCCCAGATTAAAGCTATGATGGAGACTTCGGGGTCAGGCTCTATTGTTAATACCAGCAGCGTGGGTAGTCTGAAGGGGAATCCGGGATTGGGTGCTTACGGGGCATCTAAACGAGCGGTAAACAGTCTGACTCAAACGGCTGCGGTCGAATATGGGCCAGCGGGTATCCGTGTCAATGCCATTGCTCCGGGAACCACAATGACGGATATGATTCAGCAGTGGGTTTCTATTAACCCCGACATTATTGAACAAATTAGTGCTAAGACACCTCTTCGACGTCCGGCTGAACCTATAGAGATTGCTAACGCTGCCGCTTGGTTGCTTAGTGATTATTCCTCTTTTGTTACCGGGGTCGTTCTGCCTGTAGACGGTGGACTTAGTGTATAGAATTCGTGGCTACGGTCGAAGTGTAAAAGGCTTATACGGTATAATCCATAACTCAGATCTGACTAGGTGTACACGAAAAAAGATACCTTGCAACATAATATCCGTGTCTTAATTGATGTCAATAGAGAGTCAACTTGCATGCAAAATAGGGGCCAGTCACTCACTAACGTGAGTAACTAGCCCCTTGCTTTGATGTAAATATGAATATACAGACCTTAATCAACACTTTAACAGATCGAAAATAAACAGTCTATATTTTTGGGAAAATATTCTATATATTTAGGTAGCTGGCCGGCAAAATACAGATGAAACGGAGCATACATCAATGATGTCCAACAACCATCTTACTCGTGAAGAATTACAGGATTATGTGTACAATGTATTTGGTGCCGGTTACCACATAACGCAGAGCGCAAGAATTCATGGAGGCGCACAAAAAGTCATTTACAAAATTGATTGCACGAATGGTTTCACTTGTATGTTGTACGTTTGGGATATTTCCAGCAACTATTTTCAGGAAGAGATCTTGAATGAACCCACTTTCCACAGTTCCTATGGCAGCGAACTTTTCTCTTTGAATACTCGCTTTCTCGCTCAACATGGAATCCGAACGCCGAGCTTATATGATCTGAATAACGATAAAGACCGGTACTCTTATGATTTTGCTCTTGTTGAGTATGTGGATGGACAGAAAGCCGAAGTCTATTTCCAGCATAAAAATCACAAAGATCGGGATGAGTTGTTTCAACGGATCAGGGATATGTTGTCTAATATGCATGGAATCCAAAGAAACGTTTATGGAAACGCCAACGATAACAGCCAAAAGGCTGGGCCTTGCTACCAAGTTCAGCGGTTGGATGCCGAAACAGCCTTATCCTATGCATCCAAACATATGACAGATATCAGGAAAAATAACGAAAGGCTGCTTGAGAAACTTTACGAATTGGAAGCAGCCATTCAACCCAGAGATCTCTATAGTTTCATTCATGGAGAGCTAGGTCCGGATCATATATGGATAGATCATGCTATGCAACCATGCCTTATTGATATTGAGGGCGCAGGATTCTTCGATCTCGAATATGAGCATAGCTTTCTCCAGTTTCGATTTGGAGACTTTTATCACTACTTAAAAAATAACAATCTCGACCCGGAGCGGATGACATTTTATCGATTTTGCCATCATTTGTCCTTGATATCAGGAGGATTGAAGCTGCTTCACAGACAATTCCCCGATCAGCAATTTGCTAAAGGTCTCGCGGAGTATCATGCCAGATGCACAGTTCAGATGCTTATGTGATAAGAACCATATACATGAATATGGATTTAAGCCTGAAAGAAGGTTTGAGCATGGAATTTATTTACGAAGATGAAAAACTTGCAGTGAGCGTTATTCAAGCCATTCACACAGGAGATATTCCATCGTTACAGCAACTGCTGGAAGAGAATCCGGGATTGGCAAAGATAAGAATATTGGAAAGAAAGCCTGACAACGTAGATTCAGACTTTAGCATCGCTCGAACGCTGCTGCACGTGGTGACGGATTGGCCGGGGCACTTCCCTCATGGAGCGGATACCGTGAGAGTATTGACCAAGTTTGGTGCGGAAGTGAACGCTCCTTTGGTTGGTCCAAACATCGAGACACCTTTGCATTGGGCTGCAAGCTCCAATGATGTACAAGTGCTCGATGCCCTTCTTGATGCTGGCGCAGACATGGAAGCGCCTGGCGCGGTGATCGCCGGTGGCACACCGCTGGACGATGCTATTGCTTTCGCACAATGGGATACAGCACGACGCTTGGTTGAGCGCGGTGCGATCTTTGCCCTTTGGCATGCGGCCGCCCTTGGAAATATTGACGCCATACAAGAACATTTCCAAGGAGCCCAACTCCCGGAACGTTATCCTTGGGGAACAAGCACCTCCCCTTCTCCTCCCGATGCAGTAACCGTTGCCTTCTGGTGTGCTTGCCATGGAGGTCAAAGAGAAACAGCCGAGTACCTGCTTGACCAAGGCGCCGAACTGAACTGGATAGCCAGCTGGGATGGAATGACTCCACTGGACACGGCAAAACGTAATTTTTCAGCTGAACTTATCCCGTGGCTTGAAAGTCAAGGTGCCACGTCTGCTAGCGAGATTCACAGGTAGATGAATGGCTAGCATGGAATGGCCAATCGCCAGCGACTTAGTTATGAGGAGAATCCGGTGGCTACTGGGGAAGTGTAGAAGACTCCAACAATCATACACAACGAAAAGGACATCGCCACTTGAGCGATGTCCTTTTCGTTGTGTAGTGACCCTAGAACCGTGAGAGGCGACAAGGGTCTAATTCATTTCTTGATTTACCATCAATAATTTCACTTGCAGCCAGATTCGCAATCAGCGGCGCCAGCGTAATTGCAGAATGCATTAGCGTCAGATAAAGTCCATTCATGTGATCATGGAAGCCCACAATCGGATAACCGTCTTCAGGCATGGGTCTCCATCCAACCTTTATGCTCTCCAGTTCCAGTTGATTTCCGTGCTTGAGACTGTGACGCAATGTGTCGTAAGCTCGCTTACCGACCGCCTGTGGTCCGTTTTCCTCCGACTCGTCGATATAATCTTCCGCAGCCAGCAGCGTATAATCTGTCAGTTGACGCGCTTCAAATTGCGCATTGGATATTAATGTGTGTATCAGTTTATTAGCAGTTTTCATCCGAATCAGAATCGAAGGTGACGAAGTTACCGGCACGTGACAACCTAACGGGTTACAAAGTTCGGGTGTACCAGTTCCTGCCGCCAAGACCACAACATCCGACTCCACAAAACCCTTGGATGTATGAACACCAACCAGACGGGAACCCTCTTGCTTCAGCTGTGTAACGTTGGTGTCGAACTGAATCTTTGCTCCGTACTCTTGCGCTTTGCTCAACAACAGCTCCGTTACCGCTATAGGATCCACCGCACCTTCTTCGCTGACAAACATGGCTTCATCCGGATATTCCTTCAGATTGGGCTCCAATGCCTCAAGCTGCTCCCGGTTTAATTTTTGAAAATGTTGCTCCCTTAGAGGCGGAGTGTCCCAAGTTAGCGCGCCATTCCAATGAATTTTCAGTTCCGACAACTCTTGCTGAAGTGTGTGATATTCTTCCACAGCTGCATCGTACAAATGCCAGTATTCAGGAGCCACTCTATGCGTCGTATGTATCCAGGCAAATGATTTTTCCGTGACTTCACGCGCCGCGGCTGAGTGCCGTTCAATAACAGTTACATCTTGATTTCGTTTGGCTAGATGATAGGCCATACACGCCCCAACAATCCCTGCACCAATGATCACAATTTTTGGTTTATTCAAAACTAACTCTCCCTTGTCACCCTATCCCCCAAGGAATCGATTTTCCGAGGTTCGGATGGGTGTGCTCCTTTTTCGTCTTCTTCGCCGTACAGCTTCTCCATATGCTGCATATGGCCGACTCCCCAGTTGCTCATTGTCTGGAGCACAGGTTTCATGAGCTGTCCGTACTCCGTAATCGAGTATTCGACCTTTGGCGGAATTTGGGCATATACTTCCCGATGCACAATATCGTGATACTCCAGTTCTTTTAACTGCTGGGTCAGCATCTTTTTCGAAATATCTGGAATGGCTTTTTGTAATTCGCTGAACCGCATTGTACCGTTGCTCAGCAGGCGTAAAAGAATCAATGATTTCCATTTACCCGTGAGGATATCCAAGGCCGTTCCGAATCTGCAATATACCGTCATTCTTATTCCTCACTTTCTGACCATACCCAGGTTTACTTTTGGTTACCTGGTTAGGTTTAAGTGCCTACTTCCTGATTCGGCTTTCTCACTTTAGTATAGAGGCAGATATTAAAATCGAGCAAGTGAGGGGATAAGAAAAGATGAATGTAACGTTATGGATCATACAAATCATATTGGCTCTAGGTTTCGTATATTCAGGATGGATGAAAACCATTCGTATCGAGTCGTCAAAAAAGACCTGGGCCTGGGTCAATGATGTGCCGAAGAATCTAGTTGTTCTGATCGGTATCGCGGAGCTACTAGGAGCACTTGGCCTAGTATTGCCTTGGGCGCTGAACATCACTCCGGTGCTTACACCCATCGCCGCGATTGCTCTGGCTGTTGTCACAATGCTTGGAATGTTGTTTCATATTCGGCGTAGAGAGTACCGGGAGCTTGGCGTAAATATCTTTTTTATAGTTCTGGCATTGGTCATAGTTTTTGGAAGACTATAGAGGAAACGGTGAAGTACAAATCAAAAAAAAACTCAAAAGTGGATGGACAGGTGATGAGAGTGGGGATTCCGTTTTTGAAGGTCCTATCTGGGATAACCTCCCTGCTGTCCAGAATAACCACGTTTATCGCGAGGAAAGCCGTGGGCTTCGTGTTTAGTGACCCAATTTCGTTGGAAGCCCAACTTAAATTTGTCGTAGACAGCCTAACCAAAACGGAGTGAAATTGAGTAGACCACGGTATGTACGAGGCGAGGAGCAATCCTCGCCTTTTTATGTTTTTGTATAGTCCTTATCTTTCATTTGAAAAGAATTTAAAAACAAAAGCACACACATAAACAGGGGCCACTCACCATGATCGCAAGGGGTCCCTGTTTATGAACTTGTTATAGAGCTAAATTTCCGTTAAGTGATGGTAAGGCCGCCACTTGCATATCCGGCTACGGTTGTAGCCACATCAATTCCGGCTGTTACTGATGCTGAGAACACCATAAGCAGGCGGTCACCTGCAGATACTGGAATACTCAGTCCTGTAGTCACTCCGCTGGATATTGTGCCCAGTGCCAAAATGCCGGTCAGTGGAGGAGCCAAGGTTACCAATGCACCTGGTACAGCTGTAAAGGAGTTATTAGGTGTAGTGGATCTGAATAATTGTGCAGTTAAGGTTACTGTAGATCCAACCAAACTAAGTCCAGCTGTCGTGCTGAAATAAGCGGCCAGTGAAGTAATCGTTCCTGCACGAGATGCCGAGAAAGCAAAGTTAAGCAATGTGCCTGCAGCGCCTGTGAGATCAATAATCCCCCCGTTAACACTTACTCCGGTAGCACTATTGCCAAAACCAACTAAACTGGAAGTATTCAAAAGTCCACCCAAAACTGTAGTCAAGACAACTGGAAGTCCTGATGCATAAGGAATGATTGTTCCAGAACCTGTCGCACCCGTAGCCCCGGTTGCTCCGGTTGTACCTGCTGTACCCGTCGCTCCCGTTACACCCGTTGTACCTGCTGTACCTGTCGCTCCCGTTACTCCGGTTGTACCTGCTGTGCCTGTCGCTCCCGTCGCTCCTGTTGTGCCCGCTGTACCTGTCGCTCCCGTTACTCCGGTTGTGCCCGCTGTACCTGTCGCTCCCGTTACTCCGGTTGTACCCGCTGTACCTGTCGCTCCTGTTACTCCGGTTGTGCCCGCTGTACCTGTCGCCCCGGTTACTCCGGTTGTACCCGCTGTACCTGTCGCCCCGGTTACTCCGGTTGTACCCGCTGTACCTGTCGCTCCTGTTACTCCGGTTGTACCCGCTGTACCTGTCGCTCCTGTTACTCCGGTTGTACCTGCTGTACCTGTCGCTCCCGTTACTCCGGTTGTGCCCGCTGTACCTGTCGCTCCCGTTACTCCGGTTGCACCTGTTGTGCCTGTGGCTCCCGTTGCTCCGGTTGTGCCCGCTGTACCTGTCGCCCCGGTTACTCCGGTTGTGCCCGCTGTACCTGTCGCCCCGGTTACTCCGGTTGTACCCGCTGTACCTGTCGCTCCCGTTACTCCGGTTGTACCTGGCGTACCCGTCGCTCCTGTTGCTCCCGCTGTACCTTGTGCGCCTGTTGCACCTGTCACTCCAGCTGTCCCTGGTGTGCCTGTCGCTCCCGTAGCCCCGGTCGCGCCTGTAGCTCCGTTGATGCTTGGGGTTTCACCCAGCAATTCGGAAGAAACCAAACGATGGGCAGTTACCAATGCGCCTGTGCTGCTCTTACCCCATACTGATACTTGAACAGGATCATTAACCGTCGCTGGTGTTGAAAAAGTAAACTCGAAGGCATCAAAATTAGCATAATAGTTGTTGGTTATTACTTGATTGGGTACGATGTCAAAAGACTCACTGACGTACAGTACTCTTATTCCACTTTCCATGTAATACCCTTGTATCTGTACGGTTGAAGCTGTGGCATTACTACGGTTATCAATTCTGACAGTAACGGTCTGAGTCGGTCTTACACCGCTAACAGCATTATTTTCAATCGGCCCTGTTGATAAAAAGCTCATCGCTACATCTCCTCTTTTGGGGATTTTGATCTGCTAGATGTCATTAACTGTTTTTTCGTGCTGTACCACTCGGTGTGCATCAACCAATTGTCCAGAGGCTTGTTTGCCCCACACTGAAATCTCTACTTCCTCCACGCCTTCCACATCTGTTCCAAAAACAAACTCAAAAGCATCTAAATCTGCAAAATAATTTCTGGTCGCTGCTTCATTAGGGGCAATACTGATTACTTCACTCACATACAGCGTTCTTGTTGTGCTTAGCACATACCCCTGAATGGATACTGTTACAGAATCCACCTCAGCCCGACTTACCAATCTAATCGTTACCTGTTGGGTCGGTCTAACCCCGGAAACCAGATTGTTTTCAATCGGCCCAGTTGACAAAATAGCCATTTTCCCATCCCACCTTTATGAACCTCTGAGTCTAGCAGTATTTGGCATAAGCTCACTCGATAGTAATATTCAAACACTCAATCAACGGTGTGGACAAAACACAGGGGGCAATCCACCATTATCACTTAACAACCCTTTACGCACAGGGCTTTAGCTATACAAAAATTGGAATCTGTACAACAAAGAGAAGAAATTATGCAATGTCAAAGTTGGTCAGCAAGTAAGAGTAGATTTTGTTATGTAACCAGGATCGATTTCAGAAAATAACGAAATGACCGTTCCCCCGGTAGATTCCAGGGAAACGGTCGCAGCTTAAGACGTCTTTTTCTCGTATCTAATTGTTGGCCGGGCAAAGCTATGCTTGAAAGTGTAGTTTTATAGAGTACGAGATAGTATTTTTACCATCAAGCCCAATGTTAAACACACAGAATAATAATGGTCTTCTTCATTCTCTACTAAAAATAGAAAAAGATTGTATTATCTTAAAATTGTGATATGATATCGTCAAGTTAATAAACATTTAAAAGAAAATATGAAAAATAATTACATTTAAATGTGACCAAACTTCTTTCTTCGCCAAATTTCAGTGTTCTAACCCATTTTATTGAAAGCGATTACAAAAAGAAACCTGACAGATTATAGCTTTTCTAATCGCACTCATAGATGCAGGCTTACTTCGGGTTATAGCCACTCCCCTTGCTGCCGTGACCACGTACCCGGTGCACAGGTCGTCTGGCTTAAACCATATATGACAACATGAAGACTTATCCTAACAGCCAACCTAACCATTATTTCAAGAAGGGGGTGACATGAGGGAAATCTCTTCGTTTTTTCGGCATTTCATCATCTCAGCTATTCTGAATTTCAGCTCACCAACTAATCCAATCTCATGGAGGCGAAACGTATGATTCGTAAACCGCTAGTTTTGTTGTTGTCGTGTCTGCTAATCTTTGTCACCCTGCCCGTTGAATCCAGCCATGCAGCCAATGCAGCCGTTGCCAAACTTCCTGGAAACTCTAATCCCCTCATCGATCATAAACTGGGAGCCGATCCTTATGTGCTCGTCCATAACAATCGGGTCTATGTCTATATGACAGGTGATGCATATCTGTACAACAGCGACGGCTCTGTCCGAGAGAACCAGTACAGCACGATTGGGAAAATTAACGTCATCTCTTCAGCTGACATGGTGAACTGGACAGACCATGGTTCCATCCCTGTAGCAGGTGCGAATAATGCCAATAATGGACAAGGGATTGCCAAATGGGCTACTCAGTCCTGGGCTCCTGCCATGGCGAAGAAAACCATTGCTGGCAAAGAAAAGTTTTTCCTGTATTTTTCCAACTCAGGTGGAGGTATTGGCGTACTCACGGCGGATTCCCCCATTGGACCGTGGTCCGACCCGCTCGGACGTGCCCTCCTGACACACGGAACACCGGGTATGTCCGGCGTAACCTGGCTCTTTGATCCGGCTGTACTTGTCGATGATGATGGTTCTGCTTACTTGTATGCTGGAGGCGGCATTCCAAACGATACCAACGCTGCTTCCATTGCCAATCCCAAAACAGCTCGGGTCATTCGTCTCGGTGCCGACATGACCAGTGTGGTGGGCAGTGCTGTGACTATTGATTCTCCTTATATGTTCGAAGATTCCGGCATCCACAAGTATAACGGCAAATATTATTATTCCTACTGTATCAACTTCGCGGGAACACATCCCACTGCATATCCAAAAGGTGAGATCGGATACATGGTCAGCGACAGTCCGATGGGGCCTTTCACGTATAAAGGACACTTTCTGAAAAATCCTGGCACATTCTTCGGTGTAGGCGGCAATAACCACCATGCCGTGTTCCAATTCAACAACGAATGGTATGTGGCGTACCATGCGCAAACGGTAAGCAAGGCATTCCTCGGTGATGGTAAAGGGTACCGTTCCACACATATCAACAAACTGACACATAATGCGGATGGAACAATCCAGGAAGTTCAGGGGAATATGACAGGTGTACCTCAGACTACTAACCTCAACCCGTATGTCCGCGTGGAAGCAGAAACCATTGGCTGGCAAGCAGGAATTAACACTGAACCAAGTCAAGCGAGCGGTGGCCCTGTAGCCAATCAGAATGTCACTAACATTCATAACGGGGATTGGATCGCGGTCGGCAATGTTGATTTTGGCTCAGCTGGAGCCTCCAAGTTCAAGGCCAATGTCGCTTCTACTGGAAATGGCAACATCGAGGTTCGACTGGACAGTCCGACAGGCCCACTAGTTGGAACACTTAACGTAAGCTCAACTGGTGGTTCGCAGACTTGGCGCGAGATGGAGACCAATGTTACCAATGCTACAGGGGTACATCGTTTGTATCTGGTGTTTACAGGCTCGGGCAATGGAAATCTGTTCAAACTGGACTACTGGCAATTCACATCCGGTTCGGGCGGCAACCCTAACCCAAATCCTAATCCTAATCCCAATCCAAACGTTACTCGTTACGAAGCCGAGAATATGACGCTTGGCGGCCAATACGCTGGCGTAATCAGTTCCCCTTTTAATGGAGTCGCTCTTTACGGGAACAATGATTATGCAGCATACAATCAATATTTTGCATTCCCAACCCATCAATTCTCTGTTCGCGGCGCTTCCAACAACAATAATACAGCTCGTGTTAATCTGGTCATTGGGGGTGTAACCGCTGGTTCTTTCTACTTCACTGGAACGGAGCCGACCGTTCAAACCCTCACCGGCATCACTCACGCTACAGGCAATCAGGAAATCAAGCTGGTCGTAACAACGGATAATGGCACCTGGGATGCTTACATTGATTATCTGGAGTACTCGCTTTAATTCATAGGACATGATCAATTGGGAGGATAGAATATGTGGAAAAAAATCAGTACTCTTCTACTCGCTCTTCCTTTGCTTATAACATCATTCCCTTTGACAAGTCCGGCAGCTTCAGCCGCAACGTTCAGCAATCCGGTTATTTACGCGGATGTTCCTGACAGTGACGTCATTCGGGTGGGCAATGCATTTTATATGACAAGCACAACGATGCATATGAATCCGGGAGTACCCATCATGAAGTCTTATGATCTGGTCAACTGGAGCATCGTAAACTATGTATACGATACGCTTGGGAACGGGGACATACAGAATCTGAACAATGGACAAAACGAGTACGGACGTGGTTCCTGGGCAAGCAGCTTGCGGTACAACAACGGTATATATTATGTGGCCTTTGGCTCACTTTCCACGGGCAAGACGTATATTTACCAAACCAGCAATATTGAAACAGGACCATGGACACCTTACACATTGAACAGTTATTACCATGACCCTTCCCTTTTGTTTGACGGGAATCGAACCTTTCTTGTTCATGGCAGTGATAACATCAGTATCGTTGAGCTCACACCTGATGCCAAGGCCGTTAAATCCGGCGGGCTCAATCAGGTCCTGATTCCAAACGCAAGCAGTGTTGCCGGCTCCAACATGATTGTAAAGGCAGAAGGAGCACACATTCAGAAGATCAATGGCATGTACTATGTGTTCCTGATTGCCTGGCCTTCAGGTGATGGTCGCATTCAGCTTGCCTATCGTGCAAACACATTGACTGGTCCATATACAGGTAAAGTTGTACTCAGAGACTCGGGAATCGCCCAAGGAGGCATCGTGGATACCGCATCCGGCGCTTGGTACGGCTTGCTGTTTCGTGATAGCGGGGCCATTGGACGCATCCCCTATCTCGTTCCAGTGACGTGGTCGGATAACTGGCCTGTGTTTGGGGTGAACGGCAAGGTTCCCCTTACCATGAATATGCCCGTTGAAGGTCAGCCTGCTGCCAAAATCTACGGGTCGGATGAGTTCAACGCAACCACATCAGGCACACCCTCAGTAACGCAACTGTTAGTGAACGGCGGCTTTGAGGAAAGTAACATTCAGCCGTGGACCAGCAATAATACGGCGAACATCACCGTAACAAATGCCGAAGCGTTCAGCGGTACAAAAAGTCTGCTCGTCAGCGGCAGACAGCAGACAGCAGGCGGAGCCAAACAGATGGTTACAGGCAAGCTGGTACCAGGAGGAACATACTCTTTTTCGGCAAAGATCAAATACACTACTGGTCCTGCAACCAAAACGTTCAATCTTAGCATCCAAAACGGTGCAAGTTATACCGGAATTACCATTATGGGCAGTGCGACGTTAACCCGCGGACAGTGGGGTACCATTCAAGGTACGTATACCGTTCCGTCAAATGCAGACCTGTCCCAAAGCTTTATTTTTGTGGAAACACCGTATAACTCGAATCCGGACCCGACCAATGATCTGATGGCGTTTTATGTGGATGACGTCTCCTTGACGAGCAATTCATCTTCCGGTACATCCAGTCTCGCTACTTTCTGGCAGTGGAATCATAACCCTGATGCTGCCAACTGGTCCCTACTCCAGCGGCCCGGTTTCATGCGGTTAACCGCAGGCAAACTCAGCAAAAACCTGTTAGAAGCCCGCAACACGCTGACACAACGAACCTTTGGTCCAAAAAGCACAGGGATGACCGCTTTGGATACAGCAGGCATGAAGGATGGTGATTATGCTGGACTCGCTGCTTTTCAGGCCAAATATGGTTTTGTCGGGGTAAAAATGACGGGCAGCACCAAATCCATCGTTATGGCTAATGCCAGTTCTGGCATCATGACTGAAGTAGCAACTGTGCCATTAAACCAGAACAGAATCTATCTCCGCCTCATCTGTAATTTTACGAACCAGACCGACAAAGCCTACTTTGCTTATAGCCTGAATGGCAGCAACTGGACAACCATTGGCAATACACTTCAAATGTCTTACACCCTGCCACACTTTATGGGATACCGGTTTGCACTATTCAATTATGCAACGAAGTCTACCGGAGGATATGCAGATTTCGATTATTTCCGCGTAGAATAAATGTAGTTTTATTCGGTTATTAATTTTTCGTTTATTGATCAGGACCTGGACTTCACCATGTGTGGAGCCAGGTCCTTTCAGTACATTTCTTATGAAGAGCTTCACCTTTTAACTTCAAAAATCCCGAATCTTGATAAGGATGAAGCATAACTCATGTAAACTTCATGTTCCATATATCACCTCTATAGTAAGATATAGATTAATGTAAATACTTAATCATTTCTAATCTGTAAGGAGGGTTTCATGTGAAAAATATAATTGTCTTCGGTGCAAGTAAAGGATTGGGCGATGCATTCGTCCGAGGCGTGCCACAGTCCGGCGATAAAGTTTGGGTGGTCTCCCGCAGCAAGCCGGAAAGTCTGTCCGTGGAGGATGGCGTCGAGCGAATATGGATTCAAGCTGATCTTTCCGAGCTTCAGGCCGCGGAGCAAGTTGCCAGCCAACTTCAAGGCGAGACGTTGGATGTGCTTATTTATAACGTGGGAATCTGGGAAAAGGAAGGATTTGAAGAGCACTACACGTTTGATAAGGATGAACCCGCAGATATTAGTCAGCTGATCCATGTGAATGTGACTTCTACGATTGTATGTATACAGGCTTTACTGCCTCAGCTCCGCCAATCTGAAGCAGGGAAGATCATCCTGATCGGTTCAACAGCCGGTTTGAGCAATGCAGGCAGCAGCCAGGTTTCTTTTGTCGCCTCCAAATTTGCCATACGGGGTATCACGGAAGCTCTAAGAGAACATACGAGAGATGACCGGATCGCGGTGACATGTATCAATCCGGGAGAACTGGCGGCAGAAATTCCGTATGAAGACGGAATGGAACGTGCACTCGCCGAGTATGACGGGACCCGTATTCCCCTACAGGATATGGTCGCCATCGTTCGATGTATTATCAGCTTGTCCAAAGCGGCCTGCGTGAAAGAGATCAACATACCCGCATTAACGGATACAAACACCTAGATAACAAGACATCTGCCCGCCTCAATCGGTCCGTTCACCTAAGTTCGTTCTGTATATATGCTGGACAAAAGCTCGTTTACATTAATACTTGCGACAAGTGTGCAATACCTATGGAATTCATGCGTTCATGTTCAGGGATATTTTCATATAACAAATGGGATTTTCCTGCCTTGGCCAGCTGATCACGCATAGCTGCAATCCGTCCTTTATTAACATCAATAAAACGAAAATCGATTTGGCGCAACTGCTCCATCCCGGTTAGTCCAGCAAACGAATCCGCCTTGAGCGCCGTATTCATCTCTTTCAGTTCAATGGACTCCAAAGCACGGGCTGTCCATAGATGTGTGGTATCTCGCAACGATTTCATATAGTCCAGTTCGAGCTGTCTGAGAGAGGTGAGATGGGAAAAGTCGCATAACTGCTCCAGCTTGGGCAACGACAGATGCAGATATTCCAACCCGCGCATCTGTTCGAGTCCCTGAATACTCGTCATCTTGCGAACAGAGCTTAGCTTCAACATCGAGATGGTCGACTGTGTCAATACATCCAGTCCCCCTTTTAACTCACATTGATCCAGGGACAGATACTGAAGCATAGGCAATTCTGCTAACACATCAACACTTTCGACCGTGCAGTTCAGAATGAGCGTGTGCAGTTGGAGGCATGCTGCAATGGAAGCCAATCCGTTGAATTTGCCACGCAGTTCAAGAAAGGTTAATTGTCTGTAGTGTTCAATAAAATCGAGCCGGGTTGCCTTTGCAGGTGAATTCAATCTTAGAAACTGCATTTGCTCCATGGCACCCAGAATCGTCAAATCCTGTGCCTGCGAAAGATCAAGCTGTAAGGCAGACACATGTTTCAACTGTGCCAGTCGCCCTAAAAATCCCGACGAATATACCCCTTTAGGGTCCATATGTGATATGTGCAGGATCAGATCCGGCCGGGCAAAGAACACTTTAGCATCTAGCTCGGCAAGTTCCTCGTATGTATCCGCGCCAACGCGAAAATGAACCGTTGCTCTGCGTCGCAACAGATGCACCGCCTGGTGCATCTTTTCGGCATTCCATGGAACCCCCTGTATCGAAGCATGCCATGTCTTATTCACAGATAATCCCCCTTTTTCCACGCCTATGGTTCCAATTCATTCCATTATAAACAACATTACCTGGATGAACCACCACTGGACCCTGTTTTTTTATACCTATCCTCTTTCCCCCCTTTCATTTTCTCAGCCCTTTCCTTCCCGTTGCTTTCAGGATTATTCGACAGAAATCTACAGAAAACTATAGAATATGCCGACATATAACTTAGGCGTTTTGAGCTTTTTATTACTCATCTGGGGAGATGGAATATGTCGAACATGTTGAACAAGTGGGGGAAAAAGGGAGCACGGACATCCAGTATGGCAAATACGTTGTCCATTGTGCTGCTCGTCATTATCGTAGTTGTCTTTGCCGTGCTGGGAACATTTATGTTTGCAAGTACACGAAACATTCTGGTGAAACAGCAGGAATCCATGCTCCAGACCAAGACACAAGCCATTGTTAGTGAATTTGATGCACTATTCAAGGAAAAAGGTGCGCTGGTCAAGCAAATGTCCACCAACACATTATTTCAGCAATACATAGAAACAACAGCATCTGCTGCGGATGCGGCAAGTTCTACCTACGCTGCGGAAACACAGGCGACACTCGCCGCTATCGTTAAGGCAGAGCCTTCGTTTGCCGATGCCTGGGTCGCGGGTCTGGATGGAAAAGGCTTTTGGATTCAAAATGATGGTGTCGTATCTGCACCGGACTTTGATATCCAGTCACGTCCTTACTACAAGCCAGTTACCGACGCAGACGGACTTTATTTCTCCGATCCGTACATTGATATTGCAGCAGGCGATGTACTCATGGGTATCTTTTATCCGATCAAAGACGAAAACAACACCACGATCGGCTTTGCCGCAGCGGATATTGCATTCAAGGATATTCCGGCGATTATGGAGAGTTATTCCCTTGGAAGCACGGGCTATTCCATGTTGCTGTCCAAGAGCGGGGAAATTCTGTACCATCCAGATCAAGAGAAGGTATTGAAGGAGAACATCCTGGACAGCACGGGGGACATGGGGGACATCGGCAAGAAAATGCTTGCCGGTGAAAACGGCGTACAGCTTATGAACGACAATGGGGAACGTCGATATATCGGCTACGCTACCAGCAAGGATACGGGATGGTCCGTTGGTCTGACCATATCCGAAGAAGAAGTTCTCGCGGAATTAAAAACATTCACGTGGATTACGCTTGGCGGCTTTGCTGCAGCCACCCTTCTGCTTGTGATTATCTGTTACATTACCCTTCGCCGTCTGTTACGCTCCATACCACAGCTGCTGGCTAAGATTAAACAGATTGAACAAGGTGACCTGACTGTCCAACTGGATATCAAATCTAATAATGAAATTGGACAGATCGCTACAGGCTTGAATTCCATGGTGCAGAAAATTCAGGTCATGCTGCAAATGGTCGGCAGCTCGGCGCAAATCCTGAACCAGTCGTCGAATGATCTGCAAGCCATCTCCTCTCGAACAGCTGTGACTATGAATGATACATCAACAGCCATTAACGAAATTGCCAATGCAACGAATTATCAGTCCATCGAAACGGAAAATATTTTACGCAAAACAGGCTCTTTATCCAGCCAAATCGATGAAATTGCTACCGATGCGCAGGCTATGGGAACGGTCGTGCAGACATCTGCTGATCAGAGCAGCCAAGGACTGGCGGTCGTGGAACAATTATCGAAATGGTCCGAGGAAAACCATCAGTCCACCCAAGCAATGTCATCTATTATCCAGGAGATTGACCTGAGTCGGAATGAAATATCCAGTTTTGTGGATACAGTCAAACAGATTGCCTCTCAGACGAACCTGCTCGCACTGAATGCCTCCATTGAAGCTGCACGTGCTGGCGAACATGGAAGAGGATTTGCCGTCGTTGCCGAAGAGGTCCGCAAACTTGCAGAACAGACGGCTCAGGCAACAGAGGAAATCAACAAAAAGGTGAATGTTATTGAAGAGAAAACGACCCTATCGGTTGAACATACCATGCGCGGTATGAAGATTGCGGAGGAGAATGCCAAATCCGTAGAAGATACCAAACATGTATTCTTCAGTATTAACCAAGACCTGAAAGATCTGCAGCAACGTATGATGCAGATTACCACTAATACCGCCAATGTACACAAACACAAAGATGAGATATTCCAGGCACTGGAGATTATCTCTTCCACCACAGAGGAGAACTCGGCATCGACGGAAGAAGTAAGCGCCAGCACGCAGGAGCAGCTGGATAGTATCGAACAGGTAGCGGATCTGTCAAAACAGTTGAACCAGCTATCTGGCAAACTGCAAGAGGAACTAAGTCAGTTTAAAGTAAAGTCATGATCCACAAGCTTTCCTCTGCTCTTCTCTTTTAGTCGCTGTCCATTTATTATTAATGAATATGCGTACGAAGAGGATTGGAGGCTGAATCATCATCATGAACTTTGCTAAACGAATGGATCATTTCAACGAAGGAATTTTCACCCGGTTGCTGGAGATCAAGCGCCGCAGACTGGAGAACGGACTGCCGGTTATTGATCTCAGTGTGGGTACGCCGAATATCCCACCTGCGCAGCATATTATAACTGCACTATGTGAGGCCGCAGCTGATCCGGCTAATTATATATATGCAGTGAATGATCAGAGTGAGTTGCTGCAAGCTGCAAGCGATTGGTACAAGCAACGCTATCAGGTCGAGTTAGACCCGGCAACACAGATCTGTTCCTTGCTCGGTTCACAGGAAGGGCTGGCACATATATCCCTCTCCATTGTCGATGAAGGTGATCTGGTGCTGGTCCCTGACCCCTGCTATCCCGTCTTCGCGGATGGGCCGTTACTGGCAGGTGCAGAACTGTATTATATGCCGCAAAAAGAAGAAAACGGGTATGTTATTCAGCTTCAGGATATACCGGAAGATATCGCTCATCGAGCGAAATTCATGCTGGTCTCCTATCCCAACAATCCAACAACCGCGATGGCACCGGATCAGTTCTATCTTGACCTGATTGCCTTTGCCAAGAAGTATGATATTATCGTGCTCCACGATAATGCGTACAGTGAACTCGTATTTGACGGAAAGTCATGTGGAAGCTTCCTTGCATTCCCTGGCGCCATGGACGTCGGTGTGGAGTTCAATTCCCTGTCAAAAACGTACGGACTGGCCGGAGCGCGAATCGGCTTCTGTGTGGGCAATACAACCATGGTCTCCATGCTGAAAAAGCTAAAATCCAATATGGATTACGGGATGTTCCTTCCGATTCAAAAAGCAGCAATTGCAGCCATTACCGGTGATCAATCCGAGGTTGAACGGGTCAGAGCTATTTATGAACAGCGTAGAGACATCCTCTGTGAGGGCTTCAGCAATCTCGGTTGGCCGATTGCCAAACCTGAAGCAACGATGTTCGTCTGGAGCCGGATTCCGGCGCACTACGACAGCTCAGAGCAATTTGCCATGGATCTGGTCACACATGCGGGTGTCATTGCAACCCCAGGCAGTGCCTTTGCTCCTTCAGGTGAAGGGTATGTGCGCTTCGCGCTTGTTCAGGATAATGAAATATTGCAGCAAGCCGTACAATCCGTCGATGACAGCGGGATTCTGAAATCCAGCTAACGGGAGTACGATTCGAATGTGCTCAAGCAAAAATCCCCTCAAGGTCCACAGGGAGTAAGAGTTTCACGTTTGAAAACGTGATCTCTACTTCTCGTAGACGTGAAGGGGATTTTTTTCATTTTCAGAGGACTAAACATTCATTGGGTGATTTAAGATCGCAGCTGAATGGTACCACGTGATAGCAAGAAGCCTGCTCGGGGAGCAGGCTTTTTGTTTCAACGATTTATACAGACTTGCGCCAATTAGAACGATACATCAGATACAGGAAGTACGGTGTTCCGATGATCGCAATGAGTATGCCTGATGGAATCTCTGTCGGTGCCATGACGGTTCTGCCGATAGTATCGGCGAGCACCAGCATGACTGCACCCGCTAATGCGGATAGGAACATGGATCGTCTTAACTTATTCCCCGTCAGTAGCCGTACCATATGTGGTGCAATCAGCCCGATAAAACCAACGGTTCCTACACAAGCAACCGCACCTGCTGCAAGTAATACACCAACTGTCATGGCCAATAATCGTGTGCGACGTACTCCGAGACCAAGCCCGGATGCACTGTTGTCGTCAAATACCAGCAGTTCGAATCTGCGTGCCAGCCACCAAGCCACCGGTACCAGAATAACTAAAAATAATCCGATAACCCTCACCTGTTCCCAGGTACGAGCATAGGTGCTTCCTGTCAGCCAGATATATCCGCTGCTACCGTATACCGCACCACGGACAATCAGAATCTGAATACCTGCTCCAGCAATGGCAGACATCGCGATCCCCAGCAACACAACCGCCGAAGGGTTCAGTCCTTTCTTCCAGGCGAGGGAGAACACAACCACTGCAGCAATGGCTGCACCGATAATTGCCGCAATTGGCAGCAAGTATATCGGAAGACCCGGCCATAAGATGATGACCATCATTGCTCCAAGCCCTGCACCTGAGGACACACCAACAATTGAAGCATCTGCCAGCGGGTTACGTACCGCCATCTGAATGAGCACACCGCTGATTGCCAGTGCAGCTCCTGCACCTGCGGCAACAAGAGTACGCGGAATCCGAAGCTGAATCAGCGCGGAGAACAGTCCATCCGATTGGAACAGACTTGGTAACCAATCGGCCAGCGGAATTCGCATACCACCAAACATCGTACTGAGCAAGATAAGCACGACCGTTATGACTGAGAATAATACAGCCATCGGGCCAAATGCAAAGCGACGCGCAGCTCCTCCTGTGCTCATTGAAGTTGACATGCCTGATCCGTTTGCAGCCTTCATACGTGTAAGAACAAGCCAGATGAGCCACGGTGCACCAATGATCGCCATAACGGCACCCGTTGGCAGTTCCATGCTGGAGTTATGCACCATCTTAGCGAGGACATCTGCTCCAACCAGGAGCGCTGCGCCCCATATGAACACACCGGGTAAAAGTAATCGATTAGAACGTACACCACTCAATCGAACCAGATGAGGTGCAACCAATCCCACAAAACCAATCGGTCCAATTACACTGACAATCACGGCGGCCAGCAATACAGCGAGGATTAACCCTCCTGCACGAGCCAATGCAACCTTTTGTCCCAAGGAAGAGGCCGTTGATTCATCCAACTCCAGCATATCCCACTGTCTGGACAGGATTAATGCGAGAAGGGTAATACCAACCACCCAAGGCAAAGCATAAAACACACCACTCCAGTCATTCTGGACAAGTGTTCCTGAACCCCAAAGGAACAACCCTTGTGTCTCCATGGAGAAAAAAATATGTAATGCACTCGTAAATGAACCAAGGACCATCGATACAATCATACCGGACAACGCAAGTCGAACCGGGCTTGATGTTCGTCCGCCGCCCATGAAATAAGCCGCAAATGCTGCCAGCAAACCACCTAGGGCTGCGAAAAGAAAAGGCGACTGACTTAATAGACTTGGAAAAGCGATAGCTCCCAGCACCACCACAAAGTATGCTCCCGCATTAATGCCCAGCGTATCTGAAGCAGCCAGTGGATTACGAGTAATCGTTTGCAGCAAAGCGCCCGCAACAGCCAGTGCGCCACCCGCAAGAATACCGATCACTGTACGCGGCATGCGCAAGTCCCAGACCATATTGTGCTCTAATGAATCCTGTCTGCCTGTAAGAGCGTCCCAAACGACATGCAATGGAATGGATGCTTCTCCATAACACAGACTTACAAAAAAAAGCACGATGAGAGCGGTTAGACCGCCCCCATATATGCTTATTGTGCGCCAATTCATAGCTGGCTTAGATCCTTGAACCGAACTCATTTGGTAATCGCCTCGACTACCCCATCAACCAATACTTTGGAGGAGATGGGTCCACCAAATGTCCATGTTGTGCTATCGAGTTGATATGTGCGTTTTTCCTTCACAAAGTTCAGTCCGTTCCAAACCGAGTTATCTTTCATGGCTGTGCCAAAGACGTCATCGTCTGGTTGTGTAATATAAATGAAGTTACTGTCCTTCACATCGGTTAAGGATTCAATGCCTACTGTAGAGAAGCCATAGTTTTCAACTTTGTCCGGCTGCCAATCGTTAACCAGTCCGATTTTGTCCAAAGTACCAATCACAACCGAGTTATCGGTAAACATACGCAGGCTGACTGCATTTTGATATGTGAACGCTTGTGTCAGTGCAAAGTTAAAGTTTTCTTTCCCCGCAGCAGCCAGTTTTTCTTTGGCTTCTACATAGTGCTGATCGAGATTACTCAGAACTTCTTTTGCTTTGTCTTCTTTACCGAGAGCTGTTGCAATGTTATTAAAGATCTCTGTCATCTTGTCATAATCATAGCCGTCACCATCATACGGATCATATTCAATCGTTGGCGCAATCGCGTTAAGCTGATCGTAGACCGCCGTGTTATTATCTGCATTAGCAATGATCAGATCTGGCTTCAATGCAGCAATAGCTTCCAGATTTGGTTCACTGCGTGTTCCGATATCCGTTACACTGTCATCCAGTGCTGCTTCGGATGTTACCCACACTTTATAGTTAGCGTTATCTGCGTTACCTACTGGTTGAACACCCAGGGCAACAACATCTTCCGTATATGTCCATTCAAGCGTAACGACACGTTCTGCTGGCTTGTCCAGCTTAAGCTCTCCACGTTTATGCTTCACAGTAACAGGACCTGCTGTCTCTTCAGCCGGAGCACTACCCGAGCCACTACCTTGACTTGTATCTGTTGTAGTCGTGGTTTTACCACAGCCCGCCAAAACCAGCACAAAGGCCAGCATAATCAACAGTCCATTCAACCCTTTTTTCATATCTCTATTCTCCCCTGTTAATATGTATTTATATGATAACAATTATCATTATCACTATTGGATTATGCCGTAGGAATGGATTTTTGTCAATGGAAAGTACCTTATTCCCTTTCTTTTATGAAATAAAAAAGGAAAGGGAGAGCTCAAAAGCCATCCTTTCCTTCTACTGTTTGCTGTTTGCATTAACTCAACTGCATCGTAGTGATGCATGTATTATCATTTTCGTATGTAGACAATTGCGTTTCCGCAACCTTTCCATCTCGAACAATACGAATCAGATAGATTCTGTCTCTAGGCACCCAAAAATCCATAAATCCGTTTGCACCAGACTTCATCACTTCATCTTTCATAAAAGTGTTGCCTTGAGAATCGTGAATGGTAACACTGAATTCCTTATTGCTCATTTCCCCCTGACAACCGGTCAAGCTATGAATTGCACAGGGATGGGTCTGATCCACATAGGGTGCAATGGAAAGGAAAAATTCATTTTCAGGCAAATCGTATGTAGTGGTCTTTTTATCTTGATCGGTTACGATTAACTGTTTGGCATTGATGGAGGCAGATTCGGGTGTCTCTTTTCCTGTGCTGATATCTTCCACCAATTTTCGGATGTTGGGCGCATTGGCTGTACCCGCCTCTTCCTTGCCCGTATTACTTGCAAACAGATAGGTTCCGATTACAATCACAGCTGCAATACCTGCAATGATCCATATTTGTTTTTTCATCTGGAGTCCATCTCCTCGTCCGTTTTGGTTTATTATAAGGTAGAACACAGTGATACGGACAGTTTACGACACCAAAGTCACCATATATTCACATTTTTGTATTGTAGTAAGCGTAATCTGCTGCCTGTGCACTGTATCATTGATAAGTAAGGGAGGTTGTGTATATGTTTAAGTCTCCATCTGTATCTGACACCGATCGAAGAGTACACAAATCCAAACATGCTCTGAAGTCAGCCCTTCTGGAATGGATGTCCCGTAAGCCATTGGCCAGTATAACCATCACCGATATTGTCAAATCCGCCGATTTGAACCGCAGCACATTTTACAAGCATTATGTATACAAAGAAGACCTGTTTGATGAATTGTTAAATGACGTGATTGACGATTTAAAATTAGCCTATCGAGCACCCTATCAGCATTTCCGAGATTTCGATATTAAGGACCTTAACGCCTCAGCAATTCAAATTTTCGACCATGTGCTGGCTCATGCCTCCTTCTATACATTATTGGTTCATTCAAACGTGCTACTGGATTTCAGGGATACACTCTATATAACACTTAAGAACTTGTATCTGGAGGATGTGACCGATCTGTCGCCTGATCCACGGTTGGATAAAGAACTTCTCGCCTGTTATCAGGCTAATGCCGTTCTTGGTTTAATTACGGGTTGGGTGCAAAGCAACTTCAAATACAGCGCTTCCTATATGGCCGAACAACTGCTGGAATTCACTCGCATGAACCGATCCCAAGAGATCTATCGGTCTAATCTCCATTCTGCAACGAGTCCATCAAGATAACGTTACGCCATAACTCAGTAGTGGGATCTGTTGTTAAAAAGAGGTACTGTCTCCCTTGAAGCTTGAGAGACAGTACCTCTTTAATATGTCAAAACGTTTATTTTAATTAGTTGCTGATCCATCCACCATCTACAGGCAACTCAACACCTGTAATGAATTTGGATTCATCAGATGCCAAAAACAGGTAGGCGTAAGCAATATCCATAGATTCACCAGCATGTGGAGGCAGTGGAGCAAGATTTTTGTAATTCTCCCCCATCTCCACCTGGGATTTGATGCCTGCTTTCTCCACCATACCCGTAAACACAGCACCCGGGTGTACGGAGTTCACACGGATATTATCTTTGGCGAACCATTGTGCACCGTGTTTTGTCAATGAACGTACAGATCCCTTGGAAGCACTATAAGCCGCGCCCTGAGCATCCGCGATTCCACCAATGATTGCTGCAATGGAAGAGGTATTAACGATGGAACCTTGTCCATTCTTCTGCATATAAGGAATGACTGCTTTCATGCCGAGCCATACACCTGTTCCATTAATAGACATAACTTTGTCCCAATCCTCTAGCTCAGCTTCCAAAATGCCTTTGGCCATATGAATTCCGGCATTGTTGACCAGAATATCTATTTTGCCGTATTTCGATACGGTTTCTTCCACAACAGTGTTCCAGGACTCTGGGCTGGACACATCCAGCTTTAACGCGATAGCTTCCCCGCCATCGGCTACGATCTGTTTAACCTGTTCCTCCAAAGCCTCGACTGCCACATCGGTAGCCACTACCTTGGCTCCTTCTTTTGCAAATAATTGAATACCTGCCAATCCCATTCCACTTGCGGCACCGGTTATAATTGCAACTTTTCCAGTTAATCTGCCCATTTCATATCATCCTTTCCTATTACGATGAATGCCTCATTCTGACACCCAACCTGTTAACACCTTTAGTATACGGATGAAATGAAAGCTCTTTCAATCAGCAAATAAACAGCCTTTTGTGGGATAACCGATAGCTAAGTATGGATCTGTTTATTCCCCAGATGTTAATCAACAACATGGACAACTTATGTTGGTTTTATTTTCAATCTACGAGTACTGCCAAAATCCGGCGATGGGATCTGTCCATCTACATTCACTGAATTGGCAAGCAAGTACAGTGCCCCATAACCAAAGACATACTCTTCAAACATTCCATCCGAATAGCCATCCTCATCAATTTGGATGAAAAAATCGTATCCGTCCTTATGCAGAGCTAAAAAGTAACTATCCACTTGCTTAAGTATCTTGTCCAGCTTGAACATAAAGACGGTCGTAATCTTAGTGCCCCCATACCTTCGGTAGCTACTAGCACCGTGATTCTTTTACCCAGACTTGGGGAGCTTAGCTTCGAAAACGGAGAGAGTAGCGGCGATGCCCTTTAATGTCATCGTCCCGCCACTCTCAAGCCCCCGATAAATCAGACTATCTTTTTGAATAAATAGACTTATTGACTGGATAAAACACATAAACTTTTATTTTTATGCTGACATAGACTATATTGAGAATCCGAATTAAGGAGTCAGTTTTAGAATGGTCACAGTGGTATTTAGATTGTTATGCAACTGTGCAGGAGTTGCATTCGCATTTACCAGCTGGATCGTCGTCGGAACCGTTGTAACCGTAACAATAACTTCAGCAGATATAGGTCCACCTCCATTACCTGTGAATGGCACAGGTGTTATGGGCGTTCCATTTACCGTGAGGTTGAAATCCGCATTGCCCTGATTATGAATGCTAAAAGAGATCAAGTAACTTCCTGTTTCATTGATTGTTATCGTGGAGGACGGCGGCACAAAAGTGAATGCACCTCCAACATTAGCCAAAACCCCGGTTAAAGTTATTGGTGAGTTGCCAGGTACTGTGTCTGTGCCTGTGCCAGGATCTGCTCGGAAAACACTTAGGAAATCGGATATTCCAGCCCCAACTGGACCGGCCGGACCTGTTGCTCCTGCTGGGCCTACTGGACCCACTGGACCTACTGGACCCACTGCTCCGAGCGCGCCTGCTGGCCCGACTGGCCCTTGTATACCCGGAATCCCTTGCAGTCCTTGTGGTCCCGGTATCCCTTGAGCACCGGTCGCTCCTCTGAGACCTATCGGTCCTTGTGGTCCCGGTATCCCTTGAGCGCCAGTTGCCCCTTTTGGACCTATCGGTCCTATTGGTCCAGAAGTTCCTTGAGCGCCTTGCGGTGCATTAACAACAACCTTAGGTCTAACCTTTACCACCTTAACCTTAACACGACAATGCATGCTTTGTTTAAATTTACGTCTACAAATGCGTTTTCCATGACGATTTAACAATGAACTCACCTCCGTGATATTTCTCCCCATACTATGTGTATCCATCACAAGGGGCATAGACTATTAACTATAAATTAGAAAATTTTAGTGCCCATAATGAGAAAATTGGTCTATGAATCCAGTCTATAACATGAATGTATAGACCCATTTTCAATATAAAATGCAGATAAAAAAGCCAGTCGAACACGAGATATTCTCGATGTTTGACTGGCTTTTGCTATGCTTATCCCTTTCGCACAGGTTCTTCTTATTTTACAATAGTGCTTTGTTTTTCTCATAGAACCGGGCATTGTGAGAGGATACACCTGCCATATCGGAAGCAGCAGGTTCCAGATACGTCTTGGCGCTGTTGACGGCGAGCACCGCATCGTTAAAAGCACCTGCGATCAGCCTGACTTTGCTTCCATAAGTGATAAAGTCACCTGCTCCGAATATGCCTGGAATGTTGGTACGCATGCGCTGATCAACAGATACGCCGTAGTCTTCACGCGCTAGCCCCCATTGCACGAGGTTACCAAAATCACGATCATACCCATGGCTTACAACAACTTCATCCACTTCGACATGTGTGATCTCATCGGTTTCTACATGGGCCAACTCGACACGATCGATTTTATCACCTTTACCGTATAAGCGAGAGATAGTATATGGCGTCATGACGTTGGCTTGAGCTTTCATCTGAGCAACAGGCGACTCATGTCCGGTAAATTCATGACGTCTGTGTGCTACTGTAACTTCACTTGCGATCTTGCCTATTTCATTCGCCCAGTCGACTGCGGAATCGCCGCCGCCTGAGATCAGAACACGCTTCCCGGCAAATCGGTATAGATCAGTTACGGTATAGTGCAGATTTGTCAGCTCATACCGATTGGCACCCTCGACATCCAGCTTTTGCACCTGGGTCATGCCTCTGCCCGCACATAACAGGATGGTACGTGTGTAATGACGTTCGCCTGTTTTGGAAATGAGTACAAATACACCATCCTCACGTCGTTCAAGCTCGGCTATTTCCTGCCCAAATACAATCGTTGGATCGAACGTTCTCGCCTGTCTCTCCAGCGATTCAATCAGCTTCTCACAGCGAATCGGATCAATCCCGCCCACATCCCAGATCAGCTTCTCCGGGTACGTACGCATGAATCCACCCAGTTCCTGCTTGGCTTCGATGATCTTGGTACGCATGGCTCTCATACCACTATAAAATGAGGCATACATGCCAGCAGGCCCACCACCAATGATCGTAATATCGTAGATGTCTAATTGTGTCTCCGTTGTCATTTAAGGCACCAACTTTTCAACAACATAGTCCATCAATTTTACAGATCCAATCGGACCCACACCGGATACGAATTGGCTTGTCTTCAACGGGAAGACATGATCATTCTTCACAGCCTCCAGATTCGACCACACCTGGCTTGCTTTCAGATCTTCCATGGATTTCTTCGTGTCATAACCTACGAGGGTTCTATCTTCCAGAAAAATATAATCTGGATTCATCTCAGGCAAAAACTCCAGTGAGAACTGGCTAAACCAATCTGTAGAGTCTTTGATCGCTTCAGGGCTATTCAGACCCAGGATATCATAGAAGAAAACACTGCTGCTTCCTCCTTTGGGACCCATGAAACGGTAACGATTGTGCTCTACCCGGAGAACCAATACGGTCTTGTCTCCCAGGGCTGCCGCAATTTTCTCTTTCGCTTGTGAGGCTTTCTCATCAAATTCAGCCAATACTTTGGCAGATTCTTCGGTCTTGTCAAATATGGCAGCCAGCTTTGGCATAGCACGTTTCATTTCACTGTTGGCATCCAGTGCCACCGTAGGAGCAATTTTGGACAATTCATCATATACGCCCTGTTCCATACCTTCGCCAGCTGCAAGGATCATATCCGGTGACAACGCAAGCAACTGCTCATAATTATATTGATATTGCTCAACTTCAATGATCTGGACTCCATGTTCTTTCAAATAATCAGGGCGATATTCCGCTTCAACTTCTGGAGTTAACAAAACGATTTGAGGTGTAACACCCATTTCAATCAGATACTCGGCATAGATCGAATCAAACACAACCAGATTTTGAGGATGAGTTGGAATCGTTACTTCTCCAAACTGATCCTTCACCACCTTAGTCCCACTTTCAGTCGCTGTTTCTTCTGTTGTATTCGTTGCTCCTTCAGTTGGAGTACCTGCTGTTCCAGCTGTAGCGTTCCCTTCAGTAGTTCCACCGGAACATGCCGCCAGCATCATACTGATCACCAACAGCATGATGGCTAACCCTTTAAATCTTCGTGACATGATATACTTCGCCCCTTATGTACATTGATAATGATAATTATTATCAAATAGTATCAAATAAGAAGTGTTGCTTCCATAGCATATCGTGCGTATTCGGTTGGATTATTGTGCTCTCTCATGAAAAGGTTCCGTAAGATGGCGAACGATCTGATTTAGAATCAGAGTGTGACCCGTAATTCCGTGACCGTCTACCCACAGGTGAGTATCTACGTAAAATACCCGATTATTTTTCACAGCCTTCAGCTCGTTCCATTGCGGACTCTCCCATAGTTTCCTCATATTCTCTTCAGCGCTGAAGTGCTGCATGATCCGCTTCTCCACAAACACATAATCGGGATTGGCTTGTGTCAGTAGTTCAAGCGAACAAGGATTAAACCAGGCTGTACCTGAATCCAGTGCTTGCGGCAGTGTTAATCCAAGCTGTTCATATAACAAGTGTGATACCCCGTGTGAATGCCCACCCAGATATCGATAACCAAACGCTTCTACCCTTAGCAACATGACTGTGGCCGCGGATTGGATGATGGGTTGCAACTGTTGCTTAGCTACGCTGACTTCGTGTTTCATCTGCTGATGCAGTCTATAAGCTTCTTCTTCTTTAAGAAACCAGACTGCCAATTGATCGAGCATTGGTTCTACATCTTGATGAAGTCCAGTTAGAATCGGTGCAATTGTGCGCAGCTCCCTTTTGACCTCTTCCGTCAATACGCTTCCTATCAACATCTCCGGTTGAATTTGTCGAACAAGTTCTATCTCCACCTCATACTGTGTTACCTCCAGCATCTCTACTCCATACGCTGTAAATTGTTCATGATGATGTGGGGACAACAGGATCGGGGTGACCACTACGGCATGGGGGATGACACCCAGATGAATCATAATTTCTGCACAGATTGGAGAAAGTGATACGATCTTGCGCTGCGTCATCGTCTGCCTATATATCTTAGGTGATACGCCAGTCAGTTGTTTGAAGCGTCGGCTAAAATAATGAGCATCTTCAAATCCAGTCTTTTTGGCAATATCCTGTGAGGTTGCAGCTGTTAATATCAATTCTTCCTGCGCACGGTAGATTCGGTAGTGTGCCAGATAATCCAGAGGTGGCTTACCATATCGCTCGCTAAATTTGCGGGAGTAATGCCATGGACTGATTCCGGCAATCTGAGCTAACTGTGTACGTGTAATGACCTGATCATAATGCTGCTGCATGTAGTCAATGGAGCGAAGTATACCGTGTTCTGGCTTCAACTCGTTATCCGGCTGTTTCCGATATAGATTACTTAACAACTCATATAACAAATGCTGATGGCCAACCCTTTCTGCACTCTGATCCTGTGTATGTACTTCACTCCAATGCTGAATGATACTTGCCAGACCTCCACCGGACAGTTGCACTTTCTGATACGCCTCTCCTGACGGTAACCGCCATTCAAACTTCTCAGCTTCCCGTCGATCATGCAGCACCGAATATGTATCGAACTGAACATGCCAGCCTGCCAGATCCAGGTTGCCACCTTCAATGACCTCCATTACAGAGTTCTCTTCAAGCGCAATTAATTCACCATAGGAGACGTGAACTCGGTGTCCATTTATATTCCAGATCGCTTTTCCATCAATGATAAATATCAAGGTGTGACTGGGAAAGTGATGCAGCTCGCCTTTTGTTATCCATGCGTTGCTTAGTGCATTCGTTGACTTCCATTGAGCAATCCATTCCATGTTGTCAGACATAGGTTATCCTTTCAAAGGGATTAGTAATCCAGATTTATAGGTTTCACTATATCAAAATACATGACAACTCCATAACCAACAAGCTATGGCTTGAATAAAATGGTGGACAGCTACTGAGCATTTCATACTTGTATTATTCAGATAAAACTCAAAAGAGCCCGTACCATCAGGTATAGGCTCTTTCTTACAACTTTAACACTACTTTTTCAAAAGTACGTTTTACGTATTACTCAATGCTGGCCTTCGGTGACCCCTGTCCCCGTTTCTGTCCTTTTCTTGCCATCCAATACGTCAGTCCACCTGAGACACCGAAAGCAATAACCACACCAATGCATGTGTGTAACAGATTCAGGCTACCCTCTTCGATGAAGAGAGGGAGGCTGACCAAGCTCGGATTCCCCACCATAGAAAATGCCTTGACAGATAACAGTCCTAAATACAGTCCACCCGCAGCTCCACCCAGCAATGCAGCGTAGAAAGAGGATCTTTTTCTCATGTTGACCGCATACAATGCAGGCTCTACAACTCCAAGGAGGGCTGTTCCCGTTGCCCAGAAAGCAAGTCTTCTGGATGCTGGCTCTTTCGAATGCAAAGCGTTTGCAAGCGCAGCCCCTGCTTGTCCTACAATCGCCACTAACATGGCAGCAATCACCATAGAACCACCATTCATAACCATTTCATTAATGATGATGGCAATTATCCAGTAGTGTAATCCCGTAATTAACATCAGTGAGAAGACCGCTCCCAGTAACATCACCGACACCACTGGAGCATTAGTTACTAGTGTATCCAATGCCTCCGGCAGATGTTCATCAATCCAGGTGCCGACTGGACCAAGAATCATCAATACTAGCGGAACAAGAATCAGTAACGTCAGGAATGGAGCAACCATCCCTTTGGAAAATTTTGGACTACATCGTTCAACAACTCTTTCCAAGAAGGCGGCTACACAGATCGTTAGAATGACCCAGATGGGCGTAGAGTAAAAAGCAGGCTGGGACACCAGTGGCAAACCCAGGAAATGCACCTCTTTTTCCCCTGACATCAGCATCGTCATCTCCGGATAAAACATGAGTCCGCCAATCGATGCAGCAACATAGATGTTGCTCTTCAACCGATACGCTGTGCTGATTGCTACCAATATAGGCAGTACATAAAATACACCGTCTCCAATGATCCTGAAGATCGTAAAGGTCTGGCTGTCCATCAATACAGAAGAATCCGCAGAACTGTACGTATCCATTAACGCAATAATGGCGATTATAATTTTAATAACAGCGGCTCCGAGAATTGCAGGCATCAAGGGCCTGAACACATCGGATACAAAATGTAAGATCGAGAATCTGTTCTTCTTCGTGTGTCCTTCTTCCTGCAACGCTGTCGTTGTCGATTCCCAAGCGTCCATACCCAGTAACGTATTGTAGATAAGTGAAGATTCATCTCTTATTGCCAGATGGCACTGCTCACCCGTTATCCGAATATCTGCCACGACATCTGAGGAAGCAAGAATAGACATGTTCAATTGAGTACTGTCCTTTATTACCAGCGTTGTTGTGCCCTTATCATGTTCTACAAGCTTGATGTTCTCCTTGCCACCTGCGAGTTTCAACCAATCTTCAATCTGTGTGTCATGCATTATGTACGATCTCCTCATATTACGGTAAACCCGTGTTTTGTGATGTGTTATGATCTAATATGCCTCTATCTATATACACATTTCCATGAAAAAACTTCAATAGGATAAAAAAACTAATTTCCCTGACATTGCATGTTCATTTATACAAGGTATATTGACCTATGAAGGTCGAAAAAGCAAAAAAAGCCTACTCTTATGTAGGCTCTTATCCATCTTTACTTATGAGTCATACTCTTCATACTCACAACCGGCATTCGCAGTCATCAGATGGTGTTGCACGTAAATATACATCCTCATCCTAAGACAGTGCCAACATCGCGTTCATATCTTCTTCTGCCGTTGTAATTAACTTGAGACCAAACATATCCACGAGTACATCCAAGACACCTTCCGATATGAACTCAGGCGGTTTCGGTCCTATCCGAATGTCCTGAATGCCGAGGCTGAACAGACCGAGCAGGATCGCAACTGCTTTTTGCTCAAACCAGGACAGGACGATGCTGACAGGCAAATCGTTCACGGTACAGCCAAAAGCATCCGCCAAAGCCATAGCAATTTTCACCGTAGAACCGGAATTATTGCATTGACCTAAGTCGATATAACGCGGTATACCCGTGTCTCCAACCGTACCATAATCCACATCGTTGAAGCGGAACTTACCACAGGAAGTCGTCAGAATTACAGTATCATTTGGCAAGGATGTCGCGAGTTCACGATAGTAGTTGCCACCTTTCCCTGGCGCATCACAACCTGCAATAACGAAAAATCGACGAATATGACCGTCTTTTACCGCCTGAATAATCTCGGGCGCAAGTCCAATCACGGTCTCATGATGGTATCCTGTCGTTAAGACTTGCTCGGACTGTACATTAGCCGCAGGCAGTGACAATGCGCGTTCAATTAGAGGTGAGAAGTCATCCTCTGTAATTTTGGCAACACCCTCCAGACCCGCCACTTCGTATGAGAAAAAGCGGTCTGCATATGTGCCTTTGATCGGCATAACACAGTTCGTTGTTGCGAGAATAGCACCCGGGAATTGTTCGAAGAGTCTTCTTTGATCGTACCAGGCTTTGCCGATATTACCCTTGAGATGGGCGTATTTCTTCAGCGCAGGATAACCGTGCGCAGGCAACATTTCCGAGTGGGTATAGATGTTGATTCCTTTCCCTTCAGTTTGACGCAGCAACTCCTCCAATGCATACAGATTATGTCCCGTCACCACAATGCACTGTCCTTCAATCTGGTTCTGGCTAACCGTAATCGGTTGCGGTACACCAAAGCGGTCCGTGTGCGCACGATCCAACACATCCATAATGCGGATTGCTGCATTACCTACCTTCATCGCCATCTCCAGATGTTCCTGTACATTAAAATTCGAGTTCGTTAATGTCATATATAATGCCTCATGTGTAATCCGATCCACCTCAGGATCAGAATATCCCAACTGGCGTGCATGTGTCGCATAAGCAGCAATGCCTTTTAACGCAAAAATCATCGTATCCTGCAAACTTGCGATTGTTTCGTTTTTGCCGCATACCCCTACCACAGTACACCCGCCACTCGGCGTCTGTTCGCATTGATAACAAAACATATGGATTCCCCTCCAAACTTAGATTAAACGCAGTTCGTTATGGAATAGCGTAACAGACCCTGATATGAGCTAGTGTGATGGTGCACACACTTTCTGACCAACATCTAAATATAGTTCTCTAGACCATCATCCAAACTGGAAATAATAACATTCAAAAAAAGGCATATCTCGGATCATTATGAAAAATACTGTGTACAGCTAAAAACGTATAAATCCATAATTTTAAAAAATACGGAAATGAAACGATTCTAGATTTTGCCCGTAAGGGTAATACACAGAGAAATCTAATATTCAAGGAGCTGGTCAATTGCAACATTACAGACACAGTGCGGAGGAAACCCTTCAGGATGTGCAGAGTTCCTCCAAGGGACTCACAACATCCGAAGCTGCCAAGAGACTTGAAACGGAAGGATATAACGAGTTAAAAGGTAAAGATGCAACACCAGTCTGGAAATTGTTCCTCGAAAATTTCAAAGATCCGATGGTCATCGTGCTGCTGATTGCAGCCGCTGTACAGGTTGTACTTGGACACCTGATTGAATCGTTGATCATATTCCTGGTTATTTTGCTCAATGCGGTAATCAGCGTAGTTCAGACCAAAAAAGCCGAGAGCTCGCTCGACGCGCTGAAACAAATGTCTGCTCCTGAAGCCAAGGTCATTCGTGACGGGCAGAAAAAGACCATTCCAGCAAGAGAACTCGTTCCCGGTGATATTGTTATGCTGGATGCAGGTGATTATGTCCCGGCAGACGGGCGTATCCTGGAATCAGGAAGTTTGAAAATCAACGAAGGCATGCTGACCGGAGAATCGGAAGCTGCGGAGAAACACGCCGATACCATCCCGGATGAAGCTCCTATTGGAGATCGTCGCAATATGGCCTTCAGTGGCTCACTCGTCGTATATGGACGGGGCATGCTTGTCATTACAGGTACGGCTCTCAAAACCGAAATCGGTAAAATTGCCGAACTGATTGAAAATGCCGAAGCCAAAAACACGCCATTACAGCGCAAGTTGGAATCTTTCAGCAAAAAACTGGGCTTTTTCATCCTCGGCTTGTCGATTCTCATCTTTGGCATTGAAGCCGGTCGTGTATGGTTGACCGAAGGTACGGAGAATATCGGGCCATCCATCGTAAATGCACTGATGTTTGCCGTAGCAGTTGCGGTTGCTGCCATTCCTGAGGCGCTCTCCTCGATTGTGACTATCGTATTGTCACTCGGAACAAATAAGATGGCCAAACAACATGCGATCATTCGCAGACTGCCTGCCGTGGAGGCGCTCGGTTCTGCCAGTATCATCTGTACAGATAAAACAGGAACACTAACCCAGAATAAGATGACTGTCGTCGATTATTATATTCCTCATGGCACCAAGGACGAATTTCCCGATGATCCCGATCAGTGGTCGGAAGAGGAACGACGTTTGTTACATATTGCAGTGCTCTGCAATGACTCAAATATTAACCAGGAAGGCAAGGAACTGGGTGATCCAACCGAAGTGGCCCTGATTGCCTTCAGCAACCGGGTGAACAAGGATTATAATGAAATCCGTGACCAGTTCCCGCGTGAAGCCGAGCTTCCTTTTGACTCGGATCGAAAGCTCATGAGTACGGTGCATACCTTCGAGGGACAGACGGCTTTGCTGACCAAAGGTGGACCGGATGTGCTGTTCAGTCGCTGTAGTCATGTATTTATCAACGGTGAGGTTCAGCCCCTCACACCCGAGATTCGCACACAGTTTGAAGAAAAAAATGAGGCTTTCTCCAAACGCGCCTTCCGTGTGCTGGCCTATGCGTACAAAAAATTCGATGACAAAAACCAGGTCACCATTGATGACGAGCATGATCTGACACTGGTTGGCCTGACAGCGATGATTGACCCACCGCGTGAAGCGGTATACGGCTCTATTGAAGAGTCAAAAAAAGCGGGCATTCGCACCATCATGATCACTGGAGATCACAAAACGACGGCTCAGGCGATCGGTGTGGATATCGGCCTTGCCGAACCGGATGACCTCGCCATTACCGGAGCCGAACTGGACAAAATGTCTGATGAAGAGCTGGATCAACAACTCGAACACATCTCAGTATACGCAAGGGTATCACCTGAGAATAAAATCCGGATTGTACGTGCATGGCAACGTAAAGGCAAGGTTGCAGCGATGACCGGAGATGGAGTCAATGATGCACCTGCGCTGAAACAAGCTGACATCGGCGTAGCAATGGGCAGCGGAACAGATGTTGCCAAAGATGCGGCTGCCATGATTCTGACGGATGATAACTTTGTCTCCATCGTGAATGCGGTCAGTGTTGGACGGATGGTATTTGATAATATCAAAAAAGCCATCGCATACCTGTTCGCCGGTAACCTCGGTGCCATTATCGCCATTTTGTTTGCCTTGATCGTCGGCTGGGTTAATCCATTTACGGCCCTACAGCTGCTGTTCATCAATCTGGTGAACGACTCCCTGCCTGCCATTGCTTTGGGTACAGAGAAACCCGAGCCGGATGTCATGCGACGCAAACCGCGTGATATTAACGAGGGGATCTTCGCAGGCGGAACCCTGCAAGCTGTGATTACACGTGGTGTCCTGATTGGTGCGGCTGTTATTGTGTCCCAATATATCGGACTTGGCATCTCGGAGGAAATCAGTGTGGCTATGGCCTTCACAACCTTGATTCTGGCACGCAGCCTGCAAACTTTTGCAGCACGTTCCAATACACAAACCATCTTCCAGGTGGGCTTCATGACCAATAAATTCGTGCTTGGCTCCATTCTGGTATGTCTCTGTCTCTATGCAATCACACTGATTCCAGGTGTTCGCGGTGTCTTCGCCATCCCGGATACATTCGGCTGGAATGAGTTCCTGATTGCAGGCGGACTTGCTCTTGCTGCCGTCATTCTGATGGATGTCATCAAGTGGGTTCGCAATCGCGGCAAACAAGTTACTGTGGCGTAAGATCTGCAGTTATAACATGCACAAACAGGCGCCCGTTATCGGAGCGCCTGTTTCTGTATCTAATTATCCCTGTTTGATGCCAAAAGCGATCCATCGTCCATCAATATCCTCGATCACAAACTCCTTGTTATTATAGTCTGTGTGATTAAGGACACGTACGATGTTCACATCGGCGTTGATCAATTCCTGTTGAAGCTTCTCCTGGTTCTTGGTAATAAAATATGCATCATATCCATACCCATATAATTCTCTGTTGGGAATGACCTTCTGTCCATTGCTTTGGGTTAAAATAATCTCGGTAAGATCACGATACAGGCAGATATGGGGTTCCGCGGCATCAAGATATTCGACCAACCGGAAGCCCATCTTTTCTTCATAAAACTGCGCGGTTCGCTTCATATCCAGAGTCGGAAATACGCTGTGGGACATTAATAATAAGTGATTCATACTGTAAACTCCTTAAAATATAATCAAATCTAGTTATGTATTCCAACCAGCATCTTACCCAATTTCAGGGAAATAGTCTATAAATCCCGACCCTATGTCTCTTAAATCTCACTTATACTGTGCAATATACAGTATGACATTATTGCCATATAATAAAATGAAGTGTAAAATGATATATTACTTTTTATCACATTTTCATCAAAGCTCAATCCGAATTCACATTCATAGACAAGACAGGAATGGTACCGTGAAAGATAAAATTGTCATGCCACTCTGGACGTGCTGTTTGTTCATCGTTGTGATGAACACCACCATGTTCAATGTTTCTTTGCCAGTCATTATTCATGATCTGCAGATTACCTCAGACTTGGGGTCTTGGGTCATCTCAAGTTATTCCATTGGTTACGCCCTGTCGACGGTGATTTACAGTCGATTGTCAGACCGTATTCCGGTACGCAAACTGCTAACGGTCGGGCTTCTGATCCTGGGATTATCTTCATTGCTGGGGTTGTTCGCGCATAACTTTGCGATCCTGTTACTGACACGTATTCTGCAATCTGCGGGTGCAGGGGTGATGGCGGGTCTGGGCCTCGTCATTGCGAGTCGTTACATCCCGGTGGAACGACGCGGAGCTGCCATCGCTCTCATCTCATCAGGCAGCGCCATGGCTTTTGGGCTGGGTCCCATTGTCGGCGGACTCATTAGCGAGTACTGGGGCTGGAACGGACTTTTTGCCATAACGGTGCTTGTCCTGCTCGCCCTGCCTGTATTGCTCTATTTTCTCCCCCGTGAATCCGTCAAAACAGATCAGCCGTTCGATGTTATTGGTGCCATATTAACCATCATTAATGCCACTACACTTCTGGTCGCGATCACCCAGCAGTCCTGGTTATGGTTTGCCATTGGCGTTATTTCACTTGTTGCACACCTCTTGTATATTCGGAAAGCGAGTCTTCCGTTTGTGAATCCACAAGTATTCCGAACGCCAGGATACACCCGTTTAATCCTTATCGGATTCTGCGTGCTGGTGGTGAATCTGGGCAATCTGTTTTTGATGCCACTTGTGCTCGCTGATCTGTATGGACGCTCTTCGCTCGCCATTGGTTTGCTGATTGCTCCCGGAGCCATTGTTGCAGCATTCTGCACCCGTTTCGTTGGACGGTGGATCGACCGTTATGGCAATATGCGATTTATGATCATCGGACACACCCTGCTTGCAGCGGTACTTGCCCTATTCATGCTCGGACTGGATCAATCTGCCCTGGTCATTACCAGTGGTTATCTCTTTTTCTCACCGGCACTGTCAGCCTCCATGGCTTCACTGAATAATGAAGCATCACGAGTGCTGCCCAAAGCGCAAATCGGTTCCGGTATGGGCATGTTACAACTGATTCAATTCTTCGGTGGTTCGGTGTCTGTAGCTGTGTGTGGGCTGTTACTGCATAGCATTCCGGGAGTCTCGGTAGAGAAAGCTTACCATGTGGTGTATGCATGTCTGTTGTTCGTCTGCGTTGTTTCACTCGGGTTGACCATCTGGCATAGCAGAGCTTCACGCTCAAGCATTAAACCTGTTCCATTAGACAATTGATAATTGATGTTTAAAGTTCAGAACCAAAAAGGCCCGCGCCAAGCGCGAGCCTTTTTTAGTTTGGAACAGAAATGCCTTTTTTTAAAAGTGGATCACTCAATGAACTTGAACTTACAGGTTACTTTCCTTATTCCATCCTACAGCAGCATCCCAACTATTTCCCGTCCAGTGCGAACTTCCAGGCCTCCATGATGCTAATAGGCGCTTTGCTGCTGCTCTCACCGCCACCTTCCTGCGTCCAAAGTGGTGGAAAATACGCGAATACTTGCCCCGTTTGAAGCTGTGCCATATCCTCCTGCCAGCCTTTCCAGCGAAAGGTCTGATAGAACTGCTCCAGATCCCCATTTGCGAGCCAATTCATGAAACCTGAATATGTCAGTTCTGTCGATTCCCACTCGAGTGTATCCGGGGCAAAATAATAGACCTGTCCCGTGCGGCCATACTTGCCTGTATCCATTCCGAAGAAACCGCCTGCCGCATCATATGCGACGACCATCATACCTTCCAGTACATCTACCCAAGGTTGCTCACTCACACCATTCCAACTGGTTAGACTTCCCGATGTACTGTCACCCCCCGCACCAAGCAGCGTGATCCAGCCATGGTCCAGTACAATGCCCTCTGTCTCATAAGCAACAGCCCCCAGATAGGATTTGGTGCTTATTTGCAGACGATAGAGAGTATCCTCTCCAGCTTCCTGCTTTGCTGGAACATACACATATGTATTTTGCCCGCTGTCCAGGAGTTCCTTGAGTTCTTCCCATGCGTGATTCTCCCGATCTACTAATTCAGCTATCGTTAATGTATTCATGAGCAGTCTCCTCGCTGATTTTATAAGAGCATATCATGGCTTATTAACCCGTTCAAATCTGCTATAATCTATCTTCAAAGCTAATTTCAAGGGGGAAACGATTTGATTCGCGTAGTTATACTTATAATTCCGATTCTGATGGTGCTCGTATCCGGTTGTCAGAATCATAAATCTTCCATGAAGGAACCCGTTTCGGTTCAAAAGTCTGATCCCCAGGTCATCCATTACGTATCACCCCAAGGAAACGACTCGAATAAAGGAACCATTCAATCTCCGTGGAAAACGTTGCAGCACGCAGCTGACCACGCTTCGCCGGGAAGCACGATTTATGTGCGTGAAGGTGTCTATCATCAGAAAGTCAAAATCACCAGGAGCGGTAATTCTTCCGCTAATCCAACCCTATTTTCAAGTTATCCTCAGGAGCAGGTTATCATTGATGGTAAAGGTTTATCTGTTCGGGGTATTGAAGGGTTGATTGAAATTGAAAATGCCAGTTATATCACGATCCAGAATCTCGAAATTCGTAACTTCACGACCACACTTGGGGGCCAAGTTCCAACCGGGATCTATGTCCACGGAGCAGGTGAGCATATTCAGCTGTTAGGCAACACCATACACGCGATTGCTAGTTATGCACCTCCTGAAGGTCCCGATTTGCGGGGCAGGGATGCCCACGGTATTGCCATTTATGGCACAGAGCACCCTCAAGCATTACGCAATATCATCATCAAGGATAATGAATTGTATGATCTTACACTTGGTTCAAGCGAATCACTCGCAGTCAACGGTAATGTCGATACGTTTGCCATCCAGGACAATATCATCCATGATACCGACAACATTGGTATTGATCTGATCGGGTACGAAGGTACATCCGAGGACGACACGTACGATCAGGCCCGAAACGGCATTGTACGAGGCAACGAAGTATACGATATTACGTCCAATAACAATCCCTCCTATGGAACAGACCTGCCCAATGATACCAACTCGGCCGGTGGCATCTATGTAGATGGCGGGAAAGATCATATCATCAACCAGAACCGGGTATATCGGAGCGATATCGGAATTGAGATTGCCTCAGAGCATGCCGGACGTTCAACCAGCAACATTACCTTGCGGGATAACCTAATTTATTCCAACAGATTGACGGGTATTGCCATGGGAGGTTATGACGAGGAACGAGGAGCTACCGAGGATAGCAAGATTATGTACAATACACTTGTGGGGAATGATACCCTGAATGCTGGCAATGGACAGTTATTCATGCAGTCACGGACAAAGAACAATACGTTCATGCATAACATTCTCGTATCGGGCAGCTCGGAAGTACTGATATACAACGAATACACTAGCAATACCGGCAATGTGTTTGACCATAATGTCTATTACTCACCAGGTGAGCAGCAAGATGCCCTGTGGGTTTGGAAAAATAAAGCCTACTCCGGCATCGCCGCCTACATCAAGGGATCTGGCAATGATGCACACTCCATATATGTGAACCCGGCATTTATGGATGAACTGAGCGAAGATTTTCGTCCTCAGGCCAACTCTCCGGCTAAGGCGTATGGTTACCTTGCTCCGCGATAAAGTTAATCTGATGTTACTCAAGCGGAATTAGCCCTGCCTATTTCCATACAAATAAAAGGAGCCTGTGCTATGTGGGATCATCTCCCTCACATTGCACAGGCTCCTTTTCGCTTTTTTTTGATGCAATCCAATCTTTAACTTTTTACCATCTGAGCTGCATGTGTCACCCGGTTTCGTCCTCCGGTTTTGGAGGCATACAGGGCGTTGTCCGCTCTTTGGAACAAAGACTTTTCCGTATCTTCCTCTATTACAGTGGCCGCACCGATACTCACAGTAATGTTATATTCACCCCAGTCGGCTAAAGCAACCTGTGAACGATATCGTTCTGCAATACCGATCGCTTGCTCCTCTTCACAATTTGGAAGAATGATCACAAATTCTTCCCCGCCATAACGTGCAACCACATCCGTACTTCGCGACAACGATTGCAGCAGCCCTGCCAGATTGCCGAGTACCAGATCTCCGATCGGATGTCCGTAGGTATCATTAATGCTTTTGAAATGATCAATGTCCACAACCAAAAGAGAGAAATTACGTTGTTTTTCACGGAATAATATCAAGCTTTCAACCATTTTTTCCTGGAAAAACCTGCGGTTCTTCAATCCTGTCAACAAGTCGGTGGAGGCCAGTGTCTCCAACTGATCATTCACTTTGATTAACGCCTGCTCTTTAATTTTATATTCCTCATGCAGTCGTTCAAGCTCCTTGTTCGCTTCTTGCGTCGCTTGATACAGCTCCTGTAGCTTCGTTTTGGTATGCAAAATATCCTTCTCATGTTCGATTCGCTTACGCATGACAACAACAACACAATCCACCACGCTTTCCCCGTTACGGGTCTGACGAACACCGTTAAGCAGAACAGGAACAGCCTGCTGATCACGGGTACGGAACGTGAAGTACATCTCGTCCACATGTCCATATAACTGGATATAGGGATAGAAATACGTATGGAAAAACACCTTGTTGCTCACCGACATGGTCGATTCAATATGTTGCCCTATCAGCTCATGACGTTCATAGCCAAGCATCGTAAGCAAAGTTTGATTAATCGACTGGACGACGCCCGAATCAGAGATAGAGAAGTATCCACAGGGAGCCAGATCTAATTGTATATCCATGGAATAACTGCCTTTCTTCCGCGTTTTATGCGCTCGTTAAATAATCCTTAATCATTCGGATGGTTTCTTCCGGTTGACTTAGATGCGGATAATGTCCTTTAGCCGTCATCTGCTGCAACCTGCTATTCTTCAGATGAGCGTGTAAATAATCCCCTACTTCTACCGGGGCAATGCTGTCATCGGAGCACTGAAGAATCAATGTTGGCACAGTTGCCTGCTCCAGATCAATTCGACAGTCTGATAAAAACGTCACTTCGGCAAATTGTCTCGCAATATGCGGATCTCTGGAGCAGAAGCTTTTCTCCAACTCTTCCGTCAACTCTTTCCGTTCCGGATTGTTCATCACAATGGGTGCCAGATAACTCGCCCACCCAATAAAATTCATCTGCATCATCTCAAGCAATTCATCGATATCATTCCGATCAAAACCCCCATAATAATTCGGCAGATCATTCACGTAACGTGGGGAGGGTCCCAACATAATGATTTGTTTGAAATATTTGGGGTTCTGAATTGATGCCAGCATACCAATCATACTGCTGACGGAATGCCCGACAAATATGGTGTCCTTTAGCTCAAGCGCTTCCATAATTTCCAGCACATCCTGGGCGTATCCTTGAAGGTTGCTATATTTGACAGCATCATAATAGTTAATTTGAGATTCGCCAGATCCAACATAATCAAACAACACCACACGGTAGTTCTCCATAAAACCTGGAATAATGTAACGCCACATATCCTGATCGCATCCAAAACCATGAGCAAATACAATCGTTTGGCTACCCGAGCCAAGTACCTTAACATTATTTCTTACAAGTATATCAACCGTCATTGCATATCACCTCTCCGAGGTAGTATTCACTTGAATCATTTTATCTGATTATTATACCGGAAAATGTTGGGATATGGATTAAAAATGTTTAATAACTTCTCTCATCCACCAAAAAGTCATGAACCCCTGCTCTGAAAACACGCTTTACAATCTGACCAACGTCAGGTAAAATCAGTTCAACATGTCGCGCGACAAAGATCAACATTACGGAGGAAAACCATGAGTACTTCAACACATAGCTCTACACCTCAGCAACTCTGGGGAAGATCATTCCTATTTATCATGTTAGCCAACGCATTATTGTTTATGGCATTTGAAATGTTGCTTCCCACCTTGCCTTTGTTTGTCTCAATCCTTGGTGGCGAAGCCTCCCAAATTGGGCTTGTTACCGGCGTATTTATGTTTTCTGCCATCTTGATTCGACCCTTCACTTCTGTTTTGGCAGCTCGAATAGATAAAAAATATCTATTGATTATTGGTATCACTATCTGTGCATTAATGACAGGCGCATACTACCTGTCGTCAGGTATTTGGATGATTCTTGTATTCCGAGTAATCCACGGATTCGGATTTGGTTTGGCAACAACATATTTTGCAACGATTGCCACTGAAAACATACCAAGAGATCGCCGGGGAGAAGGCATGGGATATTTCGGCGTAGGGGAAACGGTCGCCATATCCATCGGTCCATTGATTGGAACAAGCCTGTTGTTTAGGTACGACTACCAGAGCCTGTTTATGGGAGGTATGTGCATTTTGCTGTTAGCTCTCCTGATGACAGTGTTTGTATCCAGAAAGCCGAAAACAGGAGGTAGTAGCGAGTCTATGCAAACTCATGTCCCTTCGGTGAAACTGATTGAAAAGAAGGTACTCTTCCCTTCCCTTCTCATTATGCTCGTTGGTATTGCAGCGGGTTCAATCATGTCCTTTGTGGCTTTATTCGCCGCCGAAAGAGGGTTCGAGAATATAGCCTGGTTTTTCTTCATCGTCGCCATCGCCAGCTTCGCCGTTCGACTGTTCTCGGGGAAAATGTTTGATCGATGGGGACCAGGTTCCGTGTTGTTACCTTCTGCCGTGTTTGCAATCGCGGGGCTACTGGTTCTGATTATCGCCCAGAGTGATGTGCAATTCCTGATCGCCGGCGCGTTATACGGCTTTGGCTTTGGTGCCATATTCCCGGCCATTCAGACCTGGTGTGTGAATCTTGTAGAAGAACATGAGCATGAAAATGCGATGGCTTCCTTCTTTAATTTTTTTGACCTCGGGATTGGTGGTGGCTCGTTGATTCTAGGCGTGGTGGCTTCTGCATTTTCCTATACGGTGGTGTATGCTATCTCTATAGGCATTTTTGTGGTATATATCTTGTTATATTTGGTATACTCCCAAAAACAGCAGAGGTATACAGCTCGCCAACTGGAGGTAGACATTGAGTAAAAAAAGAATCAAGGAAATTGCCATTCAACATTTTAATCGTCTGGGTTATGAGGGGACCAAGATGGCGCAGATTGCCGAAGAGGCAGGCATTCGCAAACAATCCCTGGCTTATCACTATTCATCCAAAAAAGCGTTATTGCTGGAGTTATATGAGGAAGTTGTGCAGGAGGAACAGCAGTTTGTACGCCAATTTTTCAGCGCGTCTGTTAGCCAAACTCTGGATCAGCAACTATATGCCTTTTTACATGAACACAAAAATCGTTTCCTGACAAATCCAAACGTCGCTTTTATGTATATCCTGTCCTTTATCACACCGCTGGAAGTGCATGATTTTGTGCTGGCCCAATATCGAACGTACCTCGGGACACTGAAGGAAGAGCTGGCAGCCGTATTTACCAGACATTCCGATATACGCCTGAGTCCGGAAGAAGCCACCGTAGCCTTTGTCACCGTGATGGATGGATTGGATGTACAGCTCGTGTATGAGACACGGCAATCCTATGAACAAGCTTTGGCGATTACCTGGAATGTCTTCTGGTCAGGCATCCAGCGTTAACGGATCAATTAAGATGAGACTACACAAATAAGAGGGGCGTCCCACCAGCCATGTTGATGACTTTTGGGCCCCCCCTCTATTTCTCTATTTTACGGTTAGGATCACACGTTGATAATGCTTCAACTGATGCTCTCCATCATCCTGTACTTCGGCAACGATATGAATGGTATCGCCCGATTTGGCATCGTCAGGAACGGTGAATGTCACCGCTTCGGTGTCACTGCCCTGCAATTTTATCGTATCCACCTGCTCATCCTTGGCAAGTTCGCGATGCAATCCAAGCTGCAGATCACCCGCCATTTCAGGCTCAACTTTGTTTGGTGTTACTTTGGAATCCTCATAAGTGTCCGCTTCGAAATATCTCCACCACGTATACGTCAGTTGATCTCCATCCGGGTCTGTGCCTTCCGCGTGAAGAGTAACTTCCTCCCCGGGACTAACACTTAGATCCAACCCTTCCTTAATCATTAAAGACGGATTATGGTTGGCACCTTCGTAAGTGTCTGCAACTGCCCAGTCCGCACGTGCTGCAAAATCATTCTGCACATCGTCAAACCATCTCATCAGAGAGTATTCGGCTTCATATCGTTTGGTGTACGGATCGTAATCAAGTACATTGTTTCTATACAGCTTGTCGTTTACAACGCCAAAGCGTCCACCCCAACCGCCGTAGGAAGGGTCTTCCATACTGCGAAGTCCATTATCAATCAGATAAAAGAAGGATGGAGAATCACCCTCAGATATAAAATCGTATTTGTCATATTGCGGATTGTTCTTGAGATATTCAGCACTTCCCCGCTGTTCTTCAGCCAGTTCGCCTTCGATCATTTTGCCGTCACCCATCGATGCATACATGTCCATCAGCTTGCCATGTCCGTTCAGAATATTCTTGACCATCCAGTCGCCATGAAGCTTGCTGTTCACTTCTTCGGCATGCATCTTCCATGCATAGGCAAAATGCCAGAAGTTCGATTGGTCGTTAAGAATGCGGATATCCGGCCAATTCTTCGCAATGTATTCGTTGTAACTGTCATCCTGATCCAGAATGATATACAGGACCAGTTTGTCGCTGACTTTTTTGCGGATCGTCTCCCACTCAGCTGTGTCTTTGTACTGTTCCTCAATCGATTTTAGCGCTCTGGCCGTGGTATTGGTGCCACCCCATGTCTGAACAATCAGGTCTCGGGAATCATCATCGAGGAAAAGAGTTTCGAGGAACTCGGAACCTTCGGTTTCCTTCTCCATCTCCCCTTTATCGGAAATATTACCGATCTTCGTCATCGCTCGAAGCTGTTCCGGCTCCGGGTACCCATCCGCATGTTTGGACAAGTTCGGGTAGATCTCGCCATAGGCATTGATCATGTCGTATACCCACTGTGTGCCTGTCCAGCGGAATGGTTGGATCCCTGCTTCCTCGTCTCCAGCATAATGATACACCGAACTGGTCAGTACAATTCCGGCGAGGTCCATCTCATTCGAATACAAGAGGAAACGAATGACGGAGTTCATATCATCCACTTCACCGTCGGTTGTAATAACCGTTCTGCCTTTGGCAGCTTGGTTGTTTGCAGGTTCCTGGGTTTCATTCTCTGTCTGCTCTGTCGCCTGATTCGGTGTATCACTCGCGGTTTGTGGCGCTTTGGATGCGCATCCACTAATCACCAGAATAATACTAAGACAACCTGCGGCAAAAACGTTTAACCATTTTCTCTTGTTCATAATGCTCCCCTTTCTTCTGTACAGCGTGATGTTAGTTGGGTTGGGATAAGTACGTCCTCTGTTTTTCTATCCTTAATATGGACCGTAGAATGCAAAAAAACCCGAACAACATTATGAATGGAACAAAGTCCACGCATAGTGATGTTCAGGTTTTGCCTGCCCGAAGCAGTAACAATCCTTATTTGAGTGAAAGTATATCATGTCCTCTCATGAATGTAAACGTATTCAAATGTTTTTTTGAATTTATCTTTGATATAGTATAATGCTTATAGCCAAGAATCAAACGAATCGGCCTGTTATTATATCAATGTTATTAGGAGGACTCAGACATCATGCAACAACTGGATGCGGCCTTGAGCCGTTTTGTGGAACAGCAGGATTTATATAATGAAGCTTATGGACTTTTCAAAAATCATGATCTGCGTCCACGCGAACAACATCACCAGCCGGAAGTGGATACACGAATACCTCTTTCTCCAGAACTTCAATATCTGTACAGTCATTATGAAATGATAGATGCCAGTGCTGAAGGTACACTCAAAATGAAAAATGCCGCCGTTGAGATCGGTGATGCAGCGTTGATCTCCTTTGTTGCACCTGAACATCTGCTTCGTCAGCAACTGGGGTTCCGCTGGATTGGCATGAATGAACCTTATGAGGAGTCCTCCAATTGGCCAAAAAATCACGTCGTCATCGCAAACTTTAACGATGACCCGTTAATTGTAGATGTGGAAGCACCAAATTCTCCCGTATATGCCGCTTTTACAGGTGGAGAACCAAACCGTGTTGCTGATTCGCTGTCTGATTTTTTCAGTGCACTAGCTATCCTGATCGAAGCGGCACGGAGCTATGCCGGGGAAGTGAAAGATGAAGAAACCTATGAGACCAAGCCCGAGTATCTGGAGCATGTGGAACCGCTAATGAATGATCTGTTGGGAGAAGAATCTACTGCACATCTTTTCGAGTATCTGTCCTTTTGTTAATTATATATTTACTCTGTAATAACGCTATTATCAAACTAGAACCCAGCATTAATTGTCGGGTTCTAGTAGTTGTATCATTAATTCGATGTGATGCTTAACAGAAAGCTTTTTAGGGAATCCCAATTGATGGAAAACTCCGTCAGCTAGATTATCACGAAATTGTTTAGCTCCTATAGTTTCAGGAGTATTATTATACTCGTTTAGAAACTCAACAAGCTTACTTAAAGCTTGAAAATACTTACCTTGAACGTTCGAAGTGCCTTCTTTATCATCAGATACAAAGTGACGAATCCAAATTTCATTGCTCTCGGGACTATTTTTATAGGTTAAATGTAGGGCAACTGCATGAGCAGGTCCTCCTCCTCCTGTTCCTGAACCTATTACTTGATAATCTCCAAAGCCAAAAAAATCTGGCCTATACACGCAAATTAAATCTGAATAATACTCAGCAGACTGATAATCAGCATTGCGTGATAAACGGTTAAAACAATCTTTAATAATAACCCTATTAAATTGTTTAAAAGAATTAGAAAACGAATTACTAACTTTCCCATCTTGGAAAATGTGATAATCGATGTCTCTTTTCTCCTTGGATCCTTCTATAAAATTTAAAATATTATAATTAACCGCTATGTAGATAAAAGAGAACGAGAATTCTTTGTAAAAATTCATTACTTGCTCTAGTTCCGATATGCTTGTTGACTCTGTAATAAAATAGCCTAAACTTACTATGTTTTTATTTTCGAATACCTCTAATAAGGGACTATAAATTTCATATCCCTTATTACTTAAGTCTCCAGTTTGTGGATTAACAATTAGAACAAAAGGGACGCCCGAGTTATTTATTTCAGGAAGTATCCTCCTAGTTGTTGAATTGAGATTAACGGGTTCAATTATCGGAGTTACTTTTTGACTTTCTTTGATCAAAAAGTTTAATTCATTTATTGCAAATAGCTCATTTTGCTTACCACGTAGAAAAGGAAAGTACATAATTTATCCTCCTATTAGATAACATTTAATGTATTATTCTACGAAACTGTAAAACTTCTGATCTTTTAAGAGAACCCCTCTCAAGTAGAAACCTAATAGATTTAGGCCAAACAAAAGAATTATCTATTTTGGCTTGAGCTCTAAGCTTGAGTTGTTTGACCATCAAATCATGTGCATCTAATGGCTCCAATTCCTTGAACAATTTTAAACACTCTTCAAAAATGAATGCATCCGAGACTCTTGGCACGTCACCATAAGCTTCTTTAATCACTGCTTCATACTCATGTCTTCTTAGTGTCAGAAACATTGAACCAGGATTTAATTCGTTAGTATATTCTCCAGCTTCTCTATATACTTTTAATGCCCCTCTTTTACTCAAAAACATAATTCCTACATGATTAGGTACTTGTGAAAGTATTAATTCAATGTTTTTTTCATATGAGACAACCATAGTTTGCTTGAATAACTGTTGATAAGAATTTATCTGATTAGCTAATCTCCGATTGTTATCAATTTCAGTTTTTATTTCATAAGCTATTGAAGTCCCATTCAACCACAACAAATCTGCGACACAACTCCCACTTTTCACTTCGGTCAATATGCCATTTTTCATCTTTTTACGACTTTCTTTTTTCATTTTACCATATAGTTCCGATTTGTAAATATATTCACATCTATAGTGCTTCAAAAGTATACTATATGCTTCATCGAATAAGAGTCGAAAATCTCCATTAATATTAGCTTCTTTGACAAATTCAAAAGATTTCGAAAGTTCATCAAGTAATGGTTGGTATCCAGATGAGATAATTTGTCGGATAAATGAAGCAGAATATATTCTTGCTAAATCGCTAAGTGAAGACAACCTAAACACCTCTCAATATTTTTAATTCAAAGTAATAGAAATTTATAGAAGAAATTTCATATCAAGATTAAATCACTAGAACCATCTTTCATAATATCATACTCAATTTTGATTTGGTTACATTCCTGAAAATGGTTTATAGTTTCTTTTTTTGTATACTTATATATAATAACTTTAAAGAAATTATGTATTAATCTTCCTATATCATTCGATAGTTGCACATTATTCAATTAGACATTCTAAGTTATTCCCTATAATTGTTATTAAAGTACAGTTCATATCAAGGAGGGGCGCCCATATGATCTATGTGGCTTTGCTGCGGGGCATTAATGTAGGAGGAAACAATAAGATAAACATGAAGCAGCTGAAAGAAACGTTTGAACAAGCAGGTATGCTGGATGTCGTTACATACATCAACTCTGGCAATATTATTTTTGCCGATCATCAAGAACGGGCCGATGCAAATAGAGAGATATCCCTTCTGTTAGAACAGGCCATCGCCGCTGATTTCGGCCTACAGATCAGGGTAATGGTACGGAATATGGATGAAATCCAAAGTGTTATTCAGACGCTGCCAGCGGAATGGGTTAATGATGATACAGCCAAAAGTGATGTGATGTTCCTCTGGGATGAGATCAATGAACCCTCCGTGCTGGATCAACTGCCCATCAAACCGGAAATCGGCACACTGATCTATGTTCCCGGAGCCATTTTGTATTCAGTCAGCAGAGAGGATGCATCCAAAAGTGGCATGAACAAGCTTGTGGGTTCCAAAGTCTATGCTTATATGACTGTAAGAAATGTGAATACCACACGTAAGATCTATGCCCTGATGCAAGCAGCAGCTGAGAAATAATACAGACAGGTTGAGATGATGTGCCACGCAGCTTGTGGCAATTGGAGGTAGTCTAATGAACAGAGCATGGACATTAAACGTCAGCGTCCGATCCGTAGAGCGGGAACCATTCTGGTATGCACCCCAGACTCCCTGGCAGAAACAGGGACAAGGTTTTCGAGTGAAATTCCATACCAATAGAGCAATTGACTTGCTTGCTCAAGATCGACTGCTTGTTACCGTTGGTGAGGAAGGTACAGCGAACTGGGCTGCTTTTATCGGAACAGTTGTGGAATGCGCACCAGACTCTCTCCTGCTCTATACAAGTCCTCAGTACGAGGCACAGTTAATGGATATTCGGAGGTTGGAACGCGAATTTTCTCCTTTGGCTTCCATTCTCGGAGCGCAACATGTAATGGAAACTCTGGGCTATTTCCCTCCCTTCCATTATGACGAAATTACGGATGTGCAGCTGGAAACAGTCCAGAATATACAATCCCTCTCTCTTGTGCTAACGCATAATGCTGATCAGGAATGGGAACAGCAGGTGCACTTCCATTTTGAACATATTCAGCAAGAGATGTTCTCCCCTGTGGAGGCATCTAACGTTTGTTTACAGCTAAGTTTCACTTATGCAGCCGATCAGATTCGTGTTAACCTGGATTCCGTATCCGGCTTCGCTGCTACATTCCTATGTAGCACAATTCATATTCAATTCCATTAACCCGGTTATGTAAAAAATCCCTTCATGGGATAACATGGAAGAACATCTTTAGAGATGCTCTTCCATGCCTATTACCATAAAGGGATAGCTCAACTTCTTCAGCTACACAATTTGCATCTGGTTTAGTCAATCTGAATGCGTCTGCGAGATTGATCATCCCCAGGACGTTTCGGAATTTCTAGCTTCAGCACACCATCTTCCAATCTGGCCTTAAAGTTCTCCTCATCAATATGATCCACATAGAAACGCCGGATAAATTCACCTGAACGACGCTCCTGCCGAATGATCCGATTGGAGTCGTCCTTCTGTTCAACCATGTCATGGCGTTTGGCACGAATGATCAATTCTTTACCTTCAACCTGAATGTCTATGTCCTCTTTGGCAATGCCCGGAAGCTCGGCTTCTACCGAATATTTGTCTTCTTCCTCACGAATGTCGGTCCGGAATGGCTGGGAGCCAGTTCCAAAAGGGGAGAGGAATGAGTTCTCAACCATGTCATTGAAGGATTTCAACATGTGTCCGAACGGGTCTTCATTTCGTTTACGAAACGGAATCAGATCAAACATGAAAATCAGCTCCTTTTGTGTGGTTGGTTAATTGGTGTTGCTTACATTGATTATTATAATACCCGTGCAAATAAGGCTCAAAGTCCGTAAAAGATGAAAAAAAACGATTTTCTTTCATCATAGTTCACTATTTTAAAATAGATCCTGTTTTCTTTTATTTTGACCTTATTTGACTTTCTGACTTTGTCTGACTATAACGAATGAATGGGGTCCGTTACAGTATTGGATTCATTCTTCCGCATTCCCATCATCATGATTGCCAGCAAGACAACCAGAACAGCTACGAGCATAAATGGAACATGTTTGTCCACCTGATAAAGTGTCGTTGTAAGTAAAGGCGTAATGACGGCGGATATCCCCTGAATCGCTGCTACCAATCCCGCTGCACCGCCCTGCTGTTCTTTGCTAACTGCAAGCGAAGCACCTGCCATGAACCCCGGCATCATCAGACCCGAACCCATACCAAACAGGAAAAACGAGAAATAATACATGGATAACACATGGAAGACCAAAAAGAGGATCATGCTTGCGATCAGGAAAAGGGACCCGAGCAAAATCATCGGGCGTGGCTGCCATTTCAACCATTTCATCTGAATGACCTGCATGATCAACATCGCTGCTCCAGAGAACATGAGTCCAAACGAAACCATTCGGGCCGTCGCCGCTGGGGATAGAGCCAGTTGATCCTGAAAATAAAATCCTCCGACAACCTGCAATGTCATAATGCCCATCATCGTAACCAAGCCTGCAGCAAGGTACATTCGTAAACCACGTTGGAACGGGTTGACTTTAGGCGGTTTTGCCTGAATGACCGGTTTGGCTGCCGGGATTAACAACAAGGCAATAATAAACGCAGCTATCGCTATAAAAATGCCAAAATAAAGCGGCCACAGCAGACCGATAATAGTAAATGCTCCTGCAATCGCAGGTCCAAATACAAGGCCAAGTCCATTCGCAGCGCTGATAATCGCCATTCCGCTTCCCCGCTCTTCCCCTTCTGTCACATCACCCATATAGGCTTGGGCAGAAGACAGCACCGCCGGAATGAACATGCCGATCAGACTGCGCGTCACAATCAGAAGGGTTAACAACACGCCCCCTCCGATCCATGCATTTAATCCCCCATACAAGGCCAGGGCAAATAATGCACAGCTAACAGACATGCCTATGAATCCAATCAATATGATGGGTTTTCTGCCCTTCAGATCACTGAATCTGCCCCATACCGGAGCCATAACAGCCATCATAATGGACCCTAGTGAGATAATAAGACCGGAATGACTTTCTTTCATGCCCAACTCGCGAATAAGTGGTGGCATGATGGGTGCAATCAGCATCAGACCCAGCATGGCTGCAAATACGCTAAAAAATATACTTCCTCTAATTCGGTTCATGCTTATACACTCCTCTATATTTCAGTACAGTATCCACTGTACCTGGAGTATACAAGGCGAAATGAATCCCCACTGCCTCTATACGGAACAATTCACGGCAAGCCGGATTATTAATTTTATTCTAAATAAGATAAACCCATTAAACGTTACACCAGACCACTACGATTGCAGCACCATCTTTCGATCGCTGTTATAAACGGATTTCCGTGATTCCCTTCTATGATGAAAAAAATCCGTTGATAAAGGCGAACGCTCCGCTTCTCCAGACTGGTTCTGCACTCTTCATTCTCGTGTAATGTTTCAGTTCATCTTACTTAATAAATCTTCTTCATCTCGGAAGGCTTCACGCCGAATTTGCGATAAAATTGCTGTGAAAAGGCACTGACATTGCTGTAACCGACCGCAATCGCGGCCTCGGTGACGTTGTTATTTTGATTGCGCAGCAACTTCATGGCGTTGTCGAGACGAACCTGACGCAAATATTCGAAGACCGTGCTTCCGAAAAGTTCCTTAAATCCTTTTTTTAATTTAAAATCATTAAGACCCACTTGTCTGGACAATGCTAGCAAGGATGGAGGATCTACCATACAGGCCTCCATAATCTCCCGTGCCCTATGTAACTTCCGGATGTCCTCTCTGGAGAATCCCGCGGGGATTGGCGCCAGATCAAACAGTTGGAACATAAATTGATTCAAGATTTCCAAGGCTGTCGCTTCCATCATTAAGGAGGATCGATAACTGTTGTTTAATTCTACAATCAGACTGTCAATCATCGTTCGTATCCGGTTATCCAATTGAAATACAATCGGCTTGAACACTTTTCGCCCTAACACCTGATTAAACGCAATTGGCTTAAAACTGCCCAGTTGCGCCGCGGCATAATTGAATAGAGAAACCGGAATCCCCAGCGAAAAGGACGTATACAGCTCTCTTGCCGGAGGATGAAACCACGCTTCGAAATCATGCATGAAAATGAGGGCACCCTGCCCAATGGATAACGAATAATTCTGACCCGATATATCCACCTGTCGTTCTCCTGACAAGGCAAATTGCAATTCCACAATGGGTGTCTCGGACGCAAAATACGTTGGATAAGGCTGATGATATTCAACCTGGGAATATAAAATCTCAATGCCACTGTATGTTGTCACTCTTTTAACCTTACCGCTACCCGCCTTGGGAGAGAGCAGATACGTGTGTTCATCTTGCTGACTGTAAGGTTCTTGGGTCAGGTAATGCTGATATACTACGCCTAATGCATCATCCGTGCGCATGGGTATTCACCTCGCCTATATCTTGATCAGACTTGCCAGTAAAGAAAGTCCGAATTGATTGATAATGATTCTCAATTATGATTCTAGCGTATTTTCTCCCGTTCGACCAGTCCTATATATATGAAGGTTCACGTCTGCTTTTTTCTTCATGTGGCAACATCATTTTATACGCTAACTTACATATCCAATTTGGAGAAATATCTCTTATCTAACCTTTTACACAAATTGCAGACTTCTCTTACCTTTCCTTAACATAAGCTCCCTATACTAAAACAATTGTATAACTCATTACACACGAAACGATAAAGGGGATCTGGAACATTGAAAAAGAGAAATCAATGGCTTGCCGTTCTGTCGATGACTGCCATTCTTAGCGCAGGAGCAACCAGCTACACATCAATGATTCATGCCGCTGACACAACTAAAACCACCAATGATCATGTCGTACTGCGTAAAGCCATCCAAAATATGCAGGGTACGGTCACATGGAACGGAAGCAGTCGCAGTGTTGATATCCAGATCGCAGATACTAAAGTACAACTTCCAATAGGAACGTCCTCAGCTACCATCAACGGTGTAAAAACTCCTTTGGACAGCAAAAGTTACATCACCAAAGGTACAACGTATGTATCTTCCCAAACGCTAAAATTAATTACGGATCAACTGATCCTAAACCAAAATAAAACCGGTTTTGAACGAACCGCATCGTTTCAGATGCCCGGTGGCAAAGCAGAAATATCAGCCTCTACGCCAGATGGACAGCGCCTGCTCGTAACCGAAGCAGACAATGGTAGCATTGCCATACTGGATATTGCTGACTTGAAAAACATTAACGTATTAAAGACAGTCAGCTTCCATGACCTCTCCGCCAAAGCTGAAGTCACAAGCGTAACCGTGTCCAAAGATGGCAAATACGGTCTTGCTGTTATTCGTACAGGGGATACAGATAGCGAAGCAAACAAAGGATTGCTTGCCATTGTGGATCTGACAACCTACAAAACCGTCAAAACGTATGAACTCGGTATTGGTCCTGACTCGATTGCACTGTCACCTGACGGTCTGCATGCGGTGATCGCGATAGAAGATGAAGAGCTGAATAAAGCTGCCGATGAAATTGACTATGCCAACACCAAACGTCCGGGTAGCATTATGGTAGTATCTTTTGCTGGCGGGAACGTATTGGAGGGTGAAATCACCAACTTGCCGGTATCTCTCGAAAATGTAGAAGGCGCCATCTATCCGCATGATCCACAACCAGAGTATGTTGCCATTAGTCCAGATAGCAAAACAGCAGCCATCACGTTACAGGAAAACAATGTCGTTGCTATTGTAGATCTGGAGACAAAAAAGATCAGCTCCATCTTCGCTTTGGGTACTACTTCACATCAAGCGGATCTGAAAGATGATGGTATCGTTCAGTTTAAAGAGACGTTGACTGCTCGTTATGAACCGGATGGGATTGCTTTCTCGGCAGATGGCAAATACCTGCTGACAGCTAACGAAGGGGACTTGGGCAAGAATGAATTTGAGGATGGTGTAAAAGCAGGCGGACGTAATATCGCTGTCTGGGATCTGCAAGGCCAGCGGATGTACGATAGCCAGAACCTCATTGACGAGGCAACAGCTATGGTCGGCTTGTATCCCGATGATCGCAGTCCCAACAAGGGCAGCGAAGTTGAGAACCTGACCGTTGCTACTGTAGACGGCACTACGTATGCAGCCGTAGCTTCCGAAAGGGCAGATGCCATTCTGTTCTTTGATCTTGCTGATCCGGTCAATCCGGACTACCTGGGGCTGATCCCTACAGCCGGAGAGTCACCGGAGGGAATTCATCGTGTTAACGGACGAAGCCTGTTTGTGAGTGCAGATGAGAGCACCGGAACCCTTAGTTTTTTTGCCAAGAAATAGATTGAGTGCCCTTGGTATGCAAAGGCTGAACTGAACGGTGTCACGTAGTATTGAGTAGGAGGGGGCGAAGAAGCCCCTGTCCTCTCCTACTATTGTACGCACTATTCCACGTACCCACATACAATGCTGCAAAGGTTATCGTCGCTTCATATTTTCCACTTCCCGCCTGTTCCGCTCTACTTCCTCTTGTAACACTCGTACTTCCATCCTTAATGCGGATACTTCCTCCTTGACGCCAGACCTCTTCATCCCAAGATAGAAAACCAGATATAATACAAGACCAATCATAATAAAGAAAATTAATAGCGTTATAATACCTGCAATACCAAAATTACTAGCTCCATTCATAATGTACGTTTTCCCCTTTCCCATATCTTATTAATTTATATTTACAACAATACCATATTTATGTATAACGAACAGTATAAAAAGCCAAGAGAGCATGCTCCCTTGGCTTTCAATTTATCTATATATGCCTTCCTATCCGGTGATCCTTATTCCCAGAAGAAACGACCTGCGAACACTTTTTCCGTCAACAGTTTATACGTTTCTTCAGGCAATTCTTTTTTCATCTTTGCCATAACGGCGTCTTTGCCTTGATTATATTGTGTGGACATGCCAATCTCTGCCGTTGTATTGCTAGCATCCAGACGCATGATTGGGGCTTGAGCATCTTTCGTCCAAGGTGTCCATGCCGCCAGATCAGGTGATCCACCCGTACCTGGATTGCCTGTGTACAGGAACTGCTTCAGATATGCTGCCATCGCGGCGGACAACTGATCACGTCCTGGTTTGTTTGTATCGCTAAAGTACCCATCAGGGAAATAAGCAGCAATTCCGTCTGCGTGTCCTGTATAGAAGTCCATATCCGCACCATGTGGTGCACCCAGTAACGTGAGCAAACGCTCAGAGATAACCCCAGGTTGTGTGCCCCATGCAAAACGATACGCATATACCGGTGGCTGACCTGCTTCACTTGTCAATTGTTCTGCTACACGCTCTGCATTAAAGCCTGCATAAGCTTCGCTACCGTATTTCAACGCAGCGGCATATTGCTCCGCCTTGGTTTTATCGGTAAACAGGGTTCCATCGGTAATCGATGGAGAGAAGTTTGGATCACCGAAGGCAAATCCGGAGAACTCCGTTTCCAGGCTGCCGAGCAATACAGGAACTTTTGTGTAATTACCGCTCTGGATGGCGTCAAATCCTTCTTTTGGAATCACTGCACCATCCCGGAACAGATGCGGGAATGGTTCCATACGGATTGCGGTTGCACCAAATGCTGTGACCAACTTGTCCGCAGGCAGTGCACGCAGGTAACTCTCCAGCTGTGCCTGAGATTGCTTGCCAATCCATGTTTTGGCTTCTTCTGCATTAGCCGCTTTCCCCTCTTGCACGAGTAGCTTCACAAGTACATCCTCGGATTTTTGCTCGCCTTCTTCCGGTGATGCTGTCGTCAATCCTCCGCTGAAAGCAACTGCTTTTTGATACAACCCTTTGCTAAGTGGAGAGATCAGGGTTGCCAGCACATCACGTGCACCAGCAGATTGTCCGGCTAATGTAACATTGCCTGTATCTCCGCCAAAACCTTCGACATTATCCTGTACCCACTCCAGTGCACGGAATGCGTCAAGCAGACCGTAGTTACCTGAGTCATCCAGGGCATTGCCTGTTTTCAGCGCTGCATTCTCGAAGAATCCGAGAGCTCCCAAACGGTAGTTCACCGAGATAATGATGCTGTTGGTGCTCCGTGCAAGCTGTTCACCCTGAAAATCTTTGCCTGATCCGGTCATATTCCCACCGCCGTGCAGGAACACCATAACCGGAAGTTTCGAGCTGGTTGTGTCGGGACGCCAGATATTGAGATACAAAGAATCCTCGCTACCTACTGTATTTTTACCGGAGATCTGCAAGCTGTTCGCTGCAAATTCCTTAGCCGATCTCGTTCCTGTCCATGATTCCGGTTCTTGCGGGGCTTTCCAGCGCAGTTCCCCTACTGGAGGTGCCGCGTATGGAACACCGAGCCAACCCAGCGTGCCATATTGCTCGTAGGTTTTGCCATCAATTGTGCCATACTTGGTCTGTTGCACCGTTTGAGGTTTGAACACTCCAGCTTCTTTATGTTTCAACCAGCTCTGCTCCAAAGTTCCACTGCCATTCTTGAGCTGTATCTGCAAAGCCTGTGCGGTTGCCTCTGCCATCAGGCGATTGGTAAGTTGACTCGCTCCCTTCCCTTGAAGCACCTTGATTCCTTTACCAGCCGCATAGGTGGAAGCCGCTCCCTGCTCGTAATCCGTACCTGCTTCATATCCAAGCACCTTCAGCAGCATTTCGGCATAACCTTCCGCTGTAAGTGGTGCATGAGGTTCAAACTTCTCCGTTCCTGTTACGATCTCGGACACATACGGATGCTGCTTCAAGTAACCAACGACCGGTTTCAACACTTTGCCTGCCTGAGCCGCATCGTCATACGTTTCCGATCCCTGATAAGCGAGTGCTTCTTTCTCCAATCCGGACAAACGCAAGTAAAGTACTGCGGCCTGAATGCGTGTAGCCTTTTTGTTCAGATAAGCTGCATTAACACCTTGACCGCTGCCGCGAATAAGCTCGGATTGGATCAACTTGTCCATCGCTGCTGAAGAAGAGGATGCTGTATTGCCTGCTGCATATGCCGGTAAACCGGATATACATAACCCCAGAATTGTTGCTACAGCAATCGAACGTTTAATGGTTTTCATGTCATAAATCTCCTCGCTGTCGAATAGTGTGTGATGGGATAAGTTCATTGGAATGTCCATTAGAGATGCGTATCTAAGAATCAGTATTCCAATGTCTGGATGAGTCTATATCTCTATTTAGGAAAAATGGTCTCTTACGCTCGCTCCTTTCTGCTCGAAATATCTGCTACGGCGCTTGCGGTCATGCCACCAGGCATTTTTTTATATAAAAAAACCTGAACCGAAGGCAAACAGACATCGCTTTAGCGTGGTCTACTGCCCTCAATTCAGGTTTTGCCTGCAATCAGTAACAACCCTGAGGAATGAGGTTCATTCCATATGAAAATGTAAACGCAATCAATCGTTTGATGAACAAAGAACCAACGAATGAACTGACACAGGTATTGCCCTAAACACGGTTACAATCCTGTTGTTATGGTGATGTTAGCACATAATGTAAGCGTTCGCAATATCTTTTTCTAATCGTCTTCATAGGACTTCTGACAGGGCAACATAAAAAACTGCATTCTCATGCGGGTTTAAACTCAACATACAACATGATGATCTATAATACTGTCTCTTAATTCGTCGACTCTTCATTTTGTTCAGTTCACTGAATTCCAGCATCCTTCACTAATCGTAAATTTTACATATAGTTAACCCATTTCATACGGTAGTTTAGCAATTGTTGTATACACTTGGTTTGAGATACCAAACTATACATATATTCTAGGAGGATGCATTCATGTTAAACCGGTTTAATGTCCGTGCAGCCAAAATGATGCTCGCGGTGACAACAATTGTTACGGCTACACTCGGAGGTAGCAGTGTAGCGTGGGCTGTGGAAGACACCACCTCAACGACATCTGCATCACCGATTAAAAATGTGATTATTCTGATTCCTGACGGTATGGCTAACGATGCTACCGCTCTGGCTCGTTGGTATAAGGGCTCGTCCCTGACACTGGACTCCATGGCAAGCGGCATGGTTCGGACACACTCCGCCGATGCGCCGATTGCGGACTCGGCCCCTGCCGGAACAGCTTTTGCCACAGGTTATAAATCGCATACCGGATTTGTCGGTGTATTGCCGGACAAAGCTACCATGCCTGGACAAAAGGCTATTGCGCCTGGAGACGAAAGAAAACCGGTTGCTTCCGTGCTGGAAGCATCCAAACTAGCGGGTAAAGCAACTGGCATTATCGCTACATCCGAGATTATGCACGCCACACCAGCGGACTTCTCCTCTCACTATCCGGACCGCAAAAACTATGATGCACTCAGCAAACAACAAGTCTACAATGGCATGGATGTTGTCTTGGGTGGAGGTAGCAAATATCTTGAGCCAGCCGGACGTAAAGACGGCGAGAATCTGATTTCGTCCATCAAAGCCCTGGGTTACGATTACGTCACTACACCAGCTGCAATGAAAGCATCCGATTCGAACAAACTGTGGGGTATGTTTGCACCCGCAGGCATGGCTTATAATATGGACCGTGATCCTGCGAAGCAGCCAAGCCTTGCCGAGATGACATCCAAAGCCATTGAAGTTCTGTCCAAAGACAAAGATGGCTTCTTCCTGATGGTTGAAGGCAGTAAAGTGGATTGGGCAGCTCACGCCAATGATCCGATTGGTATTATCAGTGACGTGCTGGCTTTTGATGATGCCGTAAAAGTAGCCATGGATTTTGCCAAAGCAGATGGAGAGACTGCCGTTGTGGCTGTTACGGACCACGGTAATGGTGGACTCACCATTGGTAACAACGCAACTTCCGGCACTTATGACAAAGAGCCGTTGTCCACATTTATCGGACCTTTGAAAAAGGCCAAACTGACAGGCGAGGGCGTTGAAGCGAAGCTGAATGCGAAGCGCACAAACATCAAAGCAGTGATGAAACAATATTATGGTATTACCGATCTGACTTCCGAAGAGATTGCCACAATTAAAGCTGCCGAGCCGGGCAGTCTTAACTATGCAATCGGTCCAATGATCAGCAAACGCGCAGGGATCGGCTGGACAACCGGTGGTCATACAGGTGGAGATGTCGTGCTGTACACGTATGCTCCGAACAATGACCGTCCATTCGGTGTGATTGATAACACGGATGTCGCCAAATATATGGCACGAGTACTGGATCTGGATCTCGACAGCGTGAGCAAACAATTGTTTGTACCTGCCAAACAGGCATTTACAACCAAAGGTGCGACGTACAAACTGGACCTGACTGACGCTAAAAATCCGAAGATCCTCGTAACAAAAGGCAACACCAAGCTGGAACTGCAAATCTACAAAAATATTGCACTGGTGAACGGCAAAAAGACAACTCTGGAGGGTGTCATTGTTTATAACGGTGTAGAGGCATTTGTACCACAAACGGCCGTTGATCTGATTCAGTAATTCGTTAGAACTACTGGAACTACAAGAGATTACACCATTTGGCTGCCGAATATTTCGGCAGCTATTTTATTGTTTACTGATAAGGGGTAGGTTCCTGCTAACGCCTAGCGTATAATGAACGTAACAAAAATACATATCATGCAAGAAAAAGGAGAGATTCACCCATGTTGATCAAATTAAACTGGATCACGCTGAGGGTCAGTAATTTGGAAGCTTCACTCGGGTTCTACCACGACATGCTCGAACTTCCAATTCAGCGCAGATTCGAAAGCCGTGGACGGCAGATTGCCATGCTCGGCATGGAGAATGAAGCCAAGCTGGAATTGATTGAGGGCAGTGAATCCATTCTTAAACCAGAGGCCGGCGTGTCGATCGGTTATGAGGTGAACTCGCTGGATGAAGCCATGGAACGACTGGCTGAGCTGAATATTCCGATTGTGCGCGGCCCCATCCAGCCCAATCCGCATCTGCGGTTTATTTACATTACAGATCCAGATGGCTTCGAGGTGCAACTCGCAGAGCATTTCTAATTAGGCGACTGCGCACAAATGTGCGTATCACGATGACCGGTTGGGTGTGCAAGTGTGCAGTCAAACCAGATGCAAGCTCACATCTGCATCGGGCAGCGTAAGCACGTTTTTATGTCTGTTTACAGCTTCATGCGGCGCATCAGCGGCACACCTATCCGATTCAGCAACCGATCAAGCAGCAGCCAGCACCAGCGTCTGCCCCATGGAAGGTGGCGCTCATACACGGCCGAATACTCAAAATCCGCCACCGCACCGCGATTGCGCTTGAACTGCGCAGCCCCGGCACTCTCATGTAACAGATGGCCGTTCTCGCGGGCCTGGCCGATCAGACAAGCGGATAACATGCGGTATAGTCCAACGGACTGGGGCACCGCTGTATCGTAACCAAACAGCGGCGTTGTCATGATTCCATTTCGGCAGAAATAACCCATCACCGCGTCCAGGCGCCCCTCCTTTCGCAGTCCATAGAGTCTGAGTGTTCCTGATGCCATCGCAGCAGCAATGAACCGCTCGGTAAATTGCGGATTGTGATAGGAGTATTTTTCAAGGTACAACAGCTTGTACAGCTCAACGATTCGCGGAATATCTGCATCCGTCATATCTGACTCGGAAACGAATTCGTAGTCGTGCTTTGCCAATAATTCGTAATCCCGCTTCAACAGCCAGCGCGATTTCGAGTTCCCAAAATTCGGATCATGCGCATGATACAAATAGATTTGTCGGCTCGGAATTAGTCTACACCCCGCTTCCGCTAGCCTCGCTGTCAGATCGGGATGAAGTCCCGGACACAAGGAGCGAAACACAATGACATGCTCAGGGTATCGCTCTTGTACCATTTCAAGCAAGCGTTCTGCCTGTTCACCGGACATGGCTGGATACAGATTCGTAGACAACAACCAGTTGTTCACATGCACAACTTTGTTGATCTGTGATTGCTTCATTCCCCAACCTATTAGACTGAGCAGCACAGAAAGACCCTTTTCCAACACAGGCTTCTGCAACATGGTCAATTCTTGCTTGGCGTAACTCACATAATGCGTATATGGCGAACAAACGTAAGCATTATCATACTCTGTATCATTCACCGTCAGTGGAACAACAAGATCATCAATCCGGGCGAGCAACAATGTCGTTTCCACGTTGGACATAAAGCTTTGAGTCCCGTCCAGCATCATAGGTTCCATATAAGCTCTGGCATATCTGCCATCCTCCGTATTGGGCCAGTCCATGTCTTTAAAAGAATTCTGATCATACAGATGCACGCGTGCAACGCTATTATCATTCCTATGCTCATATGTAAGGTCATCGTAGGCCGAGCTGTCTTTCATTCTTTTATTCTTCAACCTTTTACTCCCCCATGAGGTAACCTCTTCTTTTTACTACCATTTACATTTTTAGTTCTACTCTCTTCATACTCTACACAACACACTGTATAGGAAAAAAATGTCGCCATCAAGCTGTTTTACAGATAAAAAAAAGCCCGTCCAGTACGCTAAATTCGCACCGACAGGCCCTCAACAATTAATATTAAAGTTTATTCTCAACGGAAGAAGCCTGATGATCCGAGACTAACTCATTCAGGTTCACAATCAGTTGCTCCAGTTCTCCAAAACTCTCCACCATCTTCTGTGTCAGGTTGCGTTGTTCTTCCATGCTCGCCAGAATCTCTTCTGTCGCTGCACTGGATTGCTCCGTTACACTTGAAATCTCGGAAACCTCATTCACTACTCTGGTGGAAGATTCCTTCATTGTAGCCGAACTAATCTCAATATCTGTCGCTTGATTCAACACATGCTGAGAGTTGCTGTTGATCGTACGGAACACTTCATCCGCCGTTTGCACACTGTCTCTTCCGTGCTGTAACGATAGACGAATACGTTCGAATCGATCTGTCAGTGCCTGCGTTTGTCCTTTTAATCGAGACAGAATGGTTGAAATATCATTCGCAGACTTACCCGAGCTCTCGGCCAGCTTGCGTACTTCCTCTGATACAACGGCAAACCCGCGTCCATGCTCGCCTGCACGAGCCGCTTCAATGGCTGCATTAAGCGCGAGCAGGTTGGTCTGAGTTGCGATATCCGCTATGCTGTTCAGCATAAGCGTCATGGATTCACTTTCCTCATTGAACTTTCGCATGTCATTTGCAGTTGTATTGATCGTTTCATATAGATCTTGCATCTGAATATTCAGTTGGTCCATATGTTCGCTTCCTGTTTGCGTGCTCGTTGCCATACTTGCAGACAACTCTTTCATCTGCTGGGAGTACAACGCAACGTCCTTAATATGCCGATCCGATACAGCTAAGGATTCCGAAATGTCGGCCACACTGGTCGCCTGGAACTCCACGCCTTTGGCAACTTCACTGAATCCCAGGGTCACTTCATGGGTAATGGAACCTGTTGAATCCACCTTTTGCTTCAATTGATCCGTATAACGAGATAGTCCGCCAACAGACTCCTTAACCCGTTCAAGCATCGTTTCCACCCGGGTCCGCGACGCTTCGACCTCGCTCCATCTTTTTTCACTTTCATGAAAGAGCTTTTGGTTCAGATAGGACACCATGAACATGATTCCGCCCGTAACGGCGAACAGCCCTACGTTGATTGCATTAGTCACAAACTGATCCTGAGTCGTTGTAGGAATAATCACAAGTTGAAGAATGTTGTTCGCAAGCATAACCGAAAATCCGATGACAAATAATTTTTTATTTGGATAAATAAGCAGGATCGAAGAGATGAGAATGGCAAGCAGCGGTTCAACACTTCCCCATCCGGCGAATACCCCACACAACGAGATCAGCACAGTGTTCACCCAAGGAATTAGATGGATGTGCTTCTTTTTGGCGTTTGCATAAGCGAGCCATATTCCATACAAGATCACAACACCGTTGGAAATAAATAATTTGGGCTCAATTAAAGCTACAGAAAATCCTACAATTAATACAACCCATAGAATGATGCTGATGATCTTGTTCCGTTTCCATATAATTTCGTCAATACGATTCATGCATACCCCGTCCTTTAGATAAAATAACTTGCGATTGTAGGGCATACTCGCACTCACACCGGCCTCTTTATGGTTTTCTACCGTGCATATTTCGACGCAACGCTCAGGCCACCGCCATAGTACAATGTTACTTCACAAACATGAAAGCAGCGCTACATTATGTATATCGGTATTCCGGATATAAATTTAAATATTTACTTTTTAATTAATGTGCTCCCATATCAAAAAAACATAAAAAGCCCCTCTTATACGCTGTTACGTACAAGAAAGGCTTCTTGGTTACGCTAATAAACATGAATACAAGGTCTTATTTTCCGAATACAAGTGTCGTATTGGAGGAACCTGCGTACTTGGTGACGAACTCACGCGCGTAGCTGGCACTCTCTACCTGATAACTATAATTGGAGCTTGGTCTCCAATTCGTTTTAGGAGAAGTCGGACTATTAAGCGCTGGTGTACTGCCGCTATCCGTAAACTCTCCTTTTCCTTTGTCATCCAGGATGCCACCCTTTTCAGCGCCAGCACCAAAGTAGTTGTTTTCGGAATAAATCCGTGCTTTTTCACCAATTGTGATGGCCTGATTAAAGTTGTTTGCATAGTTGTTTTTGAGATGGAAGTAACCATATCTTAAAAGTCCAGGACCCCGTACATATAAATTTTCGAAGTAATTATTGGACATCGTCACATGAGGTACTCCATTGTAACTGCTGTTACCATCATTCGGATGACCGAGGATGACGCCATACTTATGATTCGCAAATTTGGAATTGCTAATCGTAATATAGTCGGCGCGATCACCAATATACAGAAGTTTGTCCAGGTCACTACCGCCAGAGCTGTAGCTGTGACCAGCAAACGTCACATGATCAATCCAGTAATTGGAGCCTGAAGTGATATACATCTGGATATCATCATTGGCATTAATATTGGAAGCGTGTTCAAAAGTCAGATTCTGAAAAATCACATTGCTTGAACTGCTTGTGGATCTGAAATGAACATTCGTTAATGTATGTTTGCCAAAGGAACCTACAAGTGTCTTGTTCGCTCCGAATTCAACCTTTTGCAGCGTTGAGGAAGAAATATTCTGTTCAACGACGACAATCTTGGCTGTAGAGCCCGCCATATGTGTTCTCAAGTCATTGAGATTACTAACGTAAACCACCTGACCGTTCTTGCCACCTGTCGTAGCCGACTTGGACACACCATTTTCATTCTTGGCACTGCCTGCAAAACCAGTCAACCCGTTCGTACCTGTGTTTGGATAACTGGCCGCACCATATGTAGACGGGGCTGTGGAGACAGTTAACAACAATAGAGTTACAGCGAGTAAAAGCATCGAAAATTTCTTCAAAATTTCACCATCCTTTATAATATTATCCTCAAAGACAACTCGATTATATCGTGTAACTTTGGCTGTGACAACACAAAAATTGCAAAAAGACAACAATTATCACTTTTATGCAACAGCAGATCAGATATAGTGAAAAAACGTAAAACCAGGCCATTCTTTCACACAAAATAGAGCGGCTAATTAGCGGCTCTATTAACGAGTACTATGTGATACAACTTGGAACTGATCCACCCTCGGATCAGTTCCTAAAGCCTCTGACAAAAACACATCGCTTGCGGATAATAATATGTTACGACTTCTGATAGCTACGGCGGAAGGCGCCAGGTGTAAGTCGTTCCAGCTTCTTGAAGATGGCTCCATAATAGCTGGTCGATTCGAAACCGACTTGACGAGCGATATCCTCCATCCCGCGTTGCACATTATCGAGCAGCAGTTCCTTGCTCTTGTTGACTCTTACCTGATTAACATAGCTGATGGGACGAATACCTGTCGTTTTCTTAAACAAATGACAGAAATATTCTGGTGTGACACAGATCAATCCAGCAAGCGTTGGCAAAGTAATCTCTTCAGCATAATGTTGTTCAATATAGTCCAGAACCGGCTTTATTCGCTCATACTGCTGTCCGACGGTATCGCTGCCCTCAACAGATACGCGTTGAATAATCTCTGTCAATAAGGTATAGAGGACAGCGGAGCAGGCGTAATTGCTTAATGTCTGCTCTTGTGGTGTTAAGGCAGCTTGCAGTAGCTCCCGCATTCGAGAGAGAAGGTATTCAGGCTGTGCAAGCGTGTATACGCATGTGTCGACAATGCCAACGGTTTCAAACAAGCTTGCTGTCCCGTTGCCATCGAAAATGATCCAGTCGACTTCCCAACTGCCGGATAGCGCATAGTATTCGTGCTTCTGTCCAGGGAATAACAGCATGCCCATACCTGGCTTGACAATATGTTCCGTTTCACTGAGCTTGAGCTTACCCACACCGCTACGGCATTGTATCCACTGATAATCCTCAATGCCTTGGTCTCGGCGGATATGCTCCTGTTCATGATGCAGGCCGATGCCAAGTAAATAAAAAGGGAGCAACTTGTCTCGTGCAGATAACACCGGAAAATTACGATTGGGATGAGGCATACGACTAACTCTCCTAATCTTAATATTGTTATATTATATTAATTATTTAAGATATTCACTCGAATAAATATAACATATAATCGCAATATATTGATAAATTAAAGGAGATCACAGGATGACAATTAAGATCGGAATTGATTATTATCCAGAGCAATGGACCCCGGAGATATGGGAGAAAGATGCCATACTTATGCAACAGACAGGGGTTGCAGTTGTGCGAATGGCGGAGTTCGCCTGGAGCCGAATGGAACCGACTGAGGGTAATTATCAGTTTGAATGGCTGGATGCGGCTATAGAAGTATTCGCTTCGCGTGGTATGGAAATTGTGTTATGCACCCCCACCAATACCCCGCCAAACTGGATGACAACCCGTTATCCGGATGTGCTGCCCATGGATGAACAACGCCACATCATTCGGCCAGGTGTGCGTGGACATCGTTGCAACAACAGCCCTTCCTTGAGAATGCTGGGCTCCAAATTTGTGGAAGCGATATCACAGCGCTATGGTAAGCATCCCGCAGTCATAGGCTGGCAAATCGATAACGAGATGCACTACCAGGAATGCCATTGTGATACATGTAATCGTTCGTTTGTCGCTTGGCTACAAAAGCGTTATTCCAATCTGGAGGAGTTGAACCGGGAATGGGGTACGGTCGTCTGGAGTGGTGAGTACAGCAGCTGGGCTGAGGTAACAACACCACTCGGTGCCAGCAAACCGATGAATCCTTCCTATCTTCTGGAGTACAAGCGATTTTGTTCTGACAGCGTAGGCTATCTGCTGGGATGGCAGCTTGAGATTTTACGCCGTAACTGTCCAGGCCAATTTGTGACGCATAACATGTGGCAATATCCGAATAGCCTGGACTATTATGATATGCACAACGAATTGGACTTCGTCTCTGTTGATTATTATCCGAATGAGCTGTATCGCGATTATGGCGATCGGTTTCCGAGGAACGGAGCGCTTACGCTGGACCTGGTTCGCGGCATCAAACGCCGGAATTTCTGGGTAATGGAACAACTCAGCGGGGCACAGGGCGCCTGGATGCCGATTCAGCGCACGCCGTATCCTGGACTGATCCGAGCTCGCTCCTGGCAGACAATCGCTCGCGGCGCGGATATGGTCGTCCATTTCCGCTGGCGGAGTGCTACCGTCGGAGCGGAACAGTTCTGGCATGGGCTGATCGACCACAGCAATGTTCCTGGACGCAGGTTCAGGGAGTTCGCGGAGCTTACTCGCGAGGTGAACCAGTTAGGAGAACTCTTGGCCGACTCAACCATTGTTACTCAGGTTGCGATTCTGCATTCGCATGATCAGCATACGGCGCTTTCCCTTCAGCCGCAGGCGGAAGGGGGTATGCACTACTTAGACAACTTGTCCTCTATGCATAATGCATTTCTGAAAATGGGTGTAGGTACAGACGTTATCAACTGGACTGAGGAACTCGATGGGTACAAGCTGGTCATTGTCCCTTCCCTCTTCCTGTTAAGTGAAGAAGTAGCACAGCGGCTGGAGCGATTCGCAGCCAAGGGTGGTACGGTTGTCCTCACCAATCGGACTGGCGTGAAAAACATGAGGAATGTATGTGAGATGCTACCTCTGCCGGGGCTACTGGCTGAAGCGGCGGGTGTTGTCGTAAGTGAATATGATGCCATCGGCAACAGTGAGCATCGGATACGGAACACGGAGGGCAAGACATTCACTGCGAAGCAATGGTGTGATCTACTGGAACTGCGAGGTGCAGAGCCAATCGCCTGGTATGACAACGACTTTTACGAGGGTGAACCGGCGGTTACTGTCAATAAGCTTGGTGAAGGTGAAGTGTATTATGTTGGCACTTGGCCGGAGCCATCGTATTTCTATCAGCTGTTTGAAGACATATTGAAGGAAAAGGAATTGGCGCCCAAAATCCAGTTGCCGAAAGGTGTCGAGCTGTCGATTCGAACGAAGGGGGAGCAAAAGTTCCTCTTCCTGATCAATTTGACGAATGAGCAAACAGAGATTACGCTGGACGTTCCTTATCGCAGCTTGTTGACTAGCGAGAGATTGGATCAGAAGTTGACTCTTCCAGCTCTGGGAGTAGATATTATAAGTGTATAAGATCAGCAGCTTTTCGTATTTAAGAAGGGATGTCTCACAAGGCTTACGACCTTGAGGGACATCCCTTCTCTGCTTTCACTAACATCCACCTAATCTGAATAAGAGTATTGCCAGTTAGTTCATCTTATTTGATTTTGATTTCCAGTTCATCATTCTTGGCTTCTTGTAAATCATCATAGACCTTATATGGTTTACCACGAAGTTTTAATACCATGGACTCCGGATGGTCCAACAGATTGCTACTGAAAGAATACATCATTCCGTCTTCCGTTCCGCTCCCGCCTACCCCGGATAACTTGGTCTTCTTCCCGTTTTTAGTGGTAGTTACAATCTCGAGAGGCTGAACGACCTCACTGATCAACAACTTCATTTTGTAATCGATCTCTTGCTCCGGCTCAAAAACAAATCTAACCCGAGTAACAAGCGGTGATAATTCCACTTCTGACAACATAACTTCATAACCCCCAACGGTAAACGTACGATTAACGTTGAGGATTTCCGTTTTGGGGATAGAGAATTTAGGATCCAGCGCAAAAGAAAGATTCATTTTTTTGGAATATTGATACTTCCGTTCCTTTTCCCCGTTTTCTGAATATTCCACCACATCTGGAACAACGGAAGAAAGCTGGAACTGAAGATTCACTTGCTCAGGCAGCGGTTTATTTTGATTACGCTCAATTGTATTCCGGCCATAAATGGTATGCTTATCCTTCGAAAAATGTATACCTCCTATATTTCCGTTATCAAGGACATAACCCGTTCTTGCATCCGTCATCTTGGTATTGACTATCGAATAAATCTTTTGCGATGCATCCGTTCTGGCGGTATACAATACAGTTATCCTGTTCTCATCCGCCATAACCGCGTTCACGGTAAACTGATATATCCCCGATGTAACCGTCTGGTCTACAAGTTGCACATAACCATTATTGAGCGTTGAAGTAATCGTGGCACTATCCATATCCGAAGTTAGCAGGCCACGAAAGGGCTCTAGTACTCCCCAATGGGTTACAGGCTCAGTATATGTTGCCGGTTGTTGCCCATAGTTTCCAAGCGGGCCTATAAGAAACCAACCTGCAGCCAGAACCGTGACCAGCACTGCCGTGATCCATTTGACACGAAAGGTCCTACCTGATCGTTTTGTTCTGCCCTTTGCGAGACCACGTTGAATTGCAGCAGTCGTGTCCGCCGGATTCCATTGCTGTTTCTCTCTTTTCACCTGATATGCATCTGCAAGAAGTGCTTTTTCCTCCGGGTTAGTGGTCATGCCAATCCCTCCTGTTCTTCATCAACTTGCGCAACTGCTGGAGTCCCTTGTGCTGCCAGGTCTTGATCGTCCCTTCCGGTTTGCCGAGGATCGAGGCAATATCCGTCAGTGTCATGTCGTTATAATATTTCAGCAATAATACATGGCGATATTTCGGTTTCACCTTTTGCAAAAGAGATTCCATAGCGATTCGATTATCATCAACGCTAATCATCCAAGATGCCGGAATGCTGTCCTCCAGATCTTCCTTCGCCAGAGGTGTCGCCCGCTTGCGGCGCCTCTGTTCATCGATGCAGATATAGATCAGAATCCGAATGATCCACGACTTGAACGCCTTCTCATTGTTCAGCGTCCGACGCTTGATCCAAGCCCGGCACGTCATCTCCTGTACCGCTTCCAGCGCATCTTGCTGGTTACGCAGGTAGCTATAGGCAATGGACATGAGCGTATCTTGATGTTCCATAATGGATTGCACAAATTCCGTCTCATCTTCGGTCTGTACATAGATCCTCTGGTTCATCTCTGCTTTTGTTTCCACCCCGCATCCCTCCTTCTCTCTCTTTCTGTAGTATAAGACGGGGGAGTGAAGCAAACGGTTTTTAATATTTGTTCATCAAAAAAAGCTCCGCCATCATCATGAGGGAGCTTGATTACATAGCACTTCGGCCGTCGGTATACAGAATTACGTACACGCATGAACACTCCAAGATCAACTGACTTACAGGTTGCCGGTGACTTCGATTCCGTCGGCCAATTGCAGATGGTTTCTCACCCAAGCTGTGAACTGATTCAAAAAATTCCGTAATTCAGGCTCTGCAACCACCTGTTGATCCAACTCTGATAAAATCTCTACCCATCCATCCTTCGTAATGGGATTGTCCCAGCAGGGATCAAGTGCCTTCATCTCTTCTCCAGTTCGCGGGTCAGTTAATGGAAATGCGCGATCCAATGCAGGACGAATATAGTCAAAGTCTTCATTATATATGAATAGCATGTCTTCCATCTCTACTTCAACCGATTCTTCTATGTATAAAGGGGATAAAACAAAACCCACATTCCGCTGTGGACCTTGATACTGATACATGAGCGCAGGAATTGTTCTCTTTGATTTTTTAGCCATATATGCTCCTCCTGTTTCAGGCAAATCTCTTACCGATCAGAGTTCAAACCAGATTAAACCACCATCAACCTGCCTGGTTTCTCGCTCCATCTGATGCATCCAACTCCGACCTTCTTCACCCCAGATATGGAACAAACAGTAGATATACGATTCCCCATCCACAATTTCTTCTAACCCAGAGGCCTCTTCTATGCACACTTCAAGAGCTATAGGCCAGGAAGGATCTTCACGTTTCAATACAAAGCCGTTGGCTTGGTGTTCCAAACTATACACTTCGGTAAGTTTTAATGAACTTGCCAAACGCTTCACAACTTCAGGTAAAATCACAGGCTCTGTTGCTCTGATTCCATATTCCCAGCCCATATGTACAACCTCCTTCAGACTTCGTTCGCTCCAGATTGTTGCTTTTGTCCATGTATTTGATGGATGGAACGATTCAACCACAACTCATACCAGTCCAGAAAATGCAGTCGATTCGTATTGCCCCAATACTGATCAGGATAAATTCCATTGCGGTTAGCCCGGTCATCAACCCAGATCTCTCCGTAGGAGGCTCCCTTAACAATTAGATTCATGGATATGCCACAACCAAAATCACTGATGCGCAGCATGCCTGCCGACCACTTTGGATCAAGATATTCATGTTCCAACGCTTCCCATTCCTCTTCTTCCTTGCTGTCTTCGAACCAGTCATAGTTCCAGTTCCATGATTCTGTGAATTGAAAAGGGTCCGAGATTGCATTCAGCTCATCATCATAACCAAGCACAGCGTATACGCCGTCATCCGGGTTTTCCAGACCATAATAAGGTCCTGCACCACCCGTTCCCATATGAAGAAGCCATGCCTTATACTCCTCCGGCAACTCAATTCGCCATTTCTGTTCAAATTGCGTGATATCCTCCTGCGTCCACACAGGCTCCATTTCATATTCATGGTTTTCTGCGCCAAACAGGTCCAGATCCGGGTCCAGGCTTCGAAGAGTGATCAACTTTTCACGCATACGTTCCAATTGCATCTTGTACATGGCTTCCCCATCTCCCTTAGCTACTCTATTACGTTTGTTCCACGGCATACCCGCGTTGCTGCAACTCATCCAGTGCTGCTGCCACATCTCGCTCAGGACACAACTGCTTAATCAGGCTGGCGGTCACCGGTTTTTCTGCATATACATCAGTTACGGCTTCCAAAGGCAGATCCGGAAAGTCATAGTACCCTTTGGCCCAGTCAACGTAATCTTCCGTGTTCTTCTCCAAATATCCCAGTAAAAATTCCGCACCACCTCTGGCATCCGCTTCGTCTTCCTCGGTCATCGCCAGCTGAATCCAGTTACCAACCTTCCATGACAAGTCGTTCCCTTCCTTCCATAGGCAAAAGGTCACATCCTCCATATCCAATGTTTCCTCATGATCTCGCAGAACAGTCATCAAGGCCTCTGGTACTTCATCGTACATGCCCGGGTAGATCTCACCATCCTCACGAGCATGCGGACTTAAAGGTGACTCATGATCAAATCCCTTGATCAACGTGCCTGAGTTCGTAAACAAGACATGCAGATGATCCCCTGCGCCGTTATTGATGTTTCCCCATGCCACACCTGGCTGAAGTTTATCTTCATATTGATGAACGCGTAGCCATTCTTCCTCCGAAAAGATGATATCCAAAGCAGCGAGTATTCTCATCCGTTTACGCAGGGCATCTGCATTCATCATTGTTATCTCGTTCCAATCCTGCATATGAATCCCTCCTGTTTGTATCTGTACACTATATCCGGATTAATTCATCCAGCGTGTTATTTCCCTGAATACTTGGTGTCATGACAATGGTGATCCGACTGGCTTCTCTGGAGACGTTACACGCATAATTTCCCGGCTTTAACTGAAACAGAACCCCTTCACACGTCTCATCCGGCTCCAATTCACCCCCAGTGACATCATCCGCCGCTCCCAGATAGACGTGCCCAGACGGAACTTGCAGATGATACACCTTTTCCCGTTCCGCTCCGTGATCTGGATCTGAATCCTCCTCTACATCCTCCAGGCTCCATTCCACCTCATACACTCCATCCGCACCCAGATTCAGGAACAGACAATGACCTGCATTCACCTCAGCCAGCTCATCCACTGGAATGGACCACCAGTCCGAAGTATCCTCGGCACGATGTTTTAACGCTGCCAGATCATACAGGCACAATGTTGCCGTATCTGTAACCATTTGAAATGTTCCTCTCATATTCACCCATCCCTTCTGTCTGATCCAGGTCTGAACTCAGAAATATATTCCATCATTATATCAAGCCTGATACACGTGTAAAAGGAACCCATGGACCATCTCTGCTTGCGTAACTCTTCATTTCTCGCTCCAAATGGTCGATATAAGCATAACTGACTTTTTTTGAACCTGATGGAGGAAGCCAAGCCATGTCAATTAACAATAGAAAAGAACCCTTTCGCTACACATTGAAGGAACCGATCCACTTTGAGATCTATATTCTCAGCATCAACGGGGTTAACGCACCAGCCAAACCCATTCAGGCCGAACTCTGCGATATCAGTCGATCCGGCTGTCAGCTGTCATTTCCGCTATCCCTTCCTGTAGAGAACAACGATATTCGGATTGGAATGAATATGCTGCTCTTTGAAGACCCTCTATATATGGAAGGCACTCTCCGCTGGGGTCAAGAAAAAAATACCTCATGGCATTATGGTGTTCAACTCGAAATGCAGGATGGGAACCAGGACCGTCTCTCCAGAGAGATGCGAATGCTTGCAGGACAAGGCAAAATTATCGTGAAATAGTTAAATAGCCTGATAACAAAAAAAACAAAAAAAACAGCCCAATCAAATTGGACTGTCGCAAGATGAAACTCTTTATGCCGCTTTACTAACTGTCGCTGGTTGTTCCATTTTGGACCAGTTCACGGTTTTTTCAAGAACCAGTGAGACCAATACCCCAATGACGAGACCATTGCTTATGATCGGAATAAGATACATGGGCAAGGTTTGAAAGGCTTCAGCAGGAATATTCATGACAGCAACTCCCGTGAGGACCGGCAACGCTACACGATAGATCGTTTTAGAATTAAACGTTGTACCTTCAAGCGTTCTTAGTGCCGTGCCGAACATCTGAAGATAAGCCACAAACAGAACAGCACTGCCAACGCTTGGTGGTATTTGTGCAAAAAATGCTGTCACAGAAGGTGTAAGACCCATCATACATAACAACCCCGCTCCAATAATAAAGGCAGCACGACGCAGAATGCGAGTACTCTCCAGGAACCCGATTGAAGATGCAAATAAACCAAAGGGCAGCACACCCACACAGGATGACAACATCGTAAACAGACCCGTTAGTGCATAGGATCGCTGATATTGACGGCTTGTTGTCTCTGCCTGATATAGCTTCTCGACTGTGCTTAAGGTGGTGATCGAATTCGTCATATTCACCAGCCCTACGAAAAATGCAGTAATGACAATACCCGGTTCCCATCTGGGTGCTCCCCACGGAAACAGTTCGAGGCCTGCCGGGGCCTGATTAGGCTGTCCGCTATGTTGTCCAGGAAACAATAAACTATAAGCGATCCAGCCTGCCACAATCCCAATCAGGATCGCGTAGTTCCCCAGTTTCCCCCTACCCTTTAATTGAATCCATGCCACCAAAAATGCAATGACAACGGACAATGCGGCAACAGGCAGATCGAAACGACCAAACTCCGTATATCCAATCATACCTTTGAAAAAATTCATGGTTAATTGAATCGTCATTAGAAACAACATGGCACTCTTCACCATAGGTGTGAACAGCTTCTGCAGCACTTGCGCTGCCCCCAGCCAACCCAGAATCATCATGGTTAGTCCCGCTAACAGAAAACCTGCAGCCAGCCCACCGCCGATACGCTCCAGACTCATACCGGCCGATGAAGCAGATACCGTCAAACTTAGCGTTAATCCCCACCATAATCCTGATGGACCATCCATGACCGCATATCGATGGCCGAATACGGCTTGAAGGATACACACTGCTCCGGTAAGTATGAATGCGTGCTGCATCGAGGCAGCGATCGCATCCGGGGACAGATGAAAATTATGTCCAATGGATAGCGGAACAACAACGGTATTGGTAAACAGGAAGAAAAACCATTGTATACCTGCCAAAATCAGGGAAGATACGTCCTTCATATTCTTTTGTAAAAAATGCTCTTGATGTCTGTTCATTCGTTCGGAATATCCTTTCACTGTTCTGTATCATAAATGTATAAGTCTCTTCAGACTTGGGTTAATAGTCGTTCCATCTCGGCATATTGATGCCGGCTCGCATGTGCAAGCGGTATAATCCCGTCCCGATCCGCAATCTTTGGATCTGCACCATATTGCAAAAGCAAGGCAACAATCTGCTGATGACGCGGTCCACCATCTCCCAAAATGACTGCTTCCAGCAAGGCTGTCCAACCCAGGTTGTTGATATGATTCACATCCACATCGCTGCGTGTCAGCAGAAGCTCCACAATGTCCACATGGCCCCGATCCGCTGCTGGAATAAGGGCTGTACCGCCAAAACGATTCGTTAACCTTGTATCTGCACCTGCTTCAACGGCCAGTTCGACCATGTCATACATACCCTCAGCACTCGCGTATAACAGCAGGTTGTCCAATCGTGCATCCCGAAGATTAATGTCGGCTCCGGCGTCCACTAGCATCCTTGCCGTGTCTATCTTGTTACCGTGCACCGCTGCCATCAGAGGTGTTCGCCCCAATGCATCCCGTTCATTCAACCGGCTGCCCTGTTGTGTGATAAATCGAATGACCTCATCAGTATGGCCCGCTAGAGCGGCATCATGTATTGTTCTAACCACGTTGTTTCATCCTCCAATTCAAGGTCTTTCTCGTGCAGCAATATTTATATGGAAACCAAGTCCCGTTAGTCAGGTATGCAAATCTAATGTATGGTAACATAAGATCGTAGTATATTAAAAATACATGTTTTGTTGGCTTTCCATACGAATTACATATACATCGCAGGCGAAGGAGAACAACCACTTGGATATCAAACAATGTCGCTATTTCATTGCCATTGCTGAGGAGAAACAGATTACAGCAGCAGCCCGGAGACTTCACATGGCTCAGCCGCCCTTAAGCCAGCAGCTTAAGTTAATGGAAGAAGAGCTTGGTGTGATTCTATTTGAACGCAAAGGGCGCATGATGGAGCTAACGCAGGCGGGTCGCAGCTTCTATGATTATGCGGTCACCTTGACCAAATATATGGAGGAAGCTCTAATGGAGATGCAAAGTTTCCGTCACGGCATACGGGGCAAACTCTCCATTGGCATTAATACCATATCTGATCGTCTGATCCCCCAAGCACTTCAGCAGTTCCGCACCACACATCCACAGGTTACTTATAAAATTCAGCAAAATGAGTCCGCACAATTATGCCGCCTTCTGGATGATGGCAAAGTCGAGCTCGCTTGTGTACGCATGCCTGTCCAGACCGAACGTTATGAAGTGCTGCACCTGCCACAGGAGCCGCTCTTCTACATTTCTTCAACACCGCTGGATAGCCCAACGGAGATGACCCCTGGAGCGGAGATGCGGACCTATTTCAAGCAGCTTACAGGTATCCCTCTACTGCTTCCAAGTACAGAAGGACTTGGTATGTTCGAGTTGATTCTGGACAAGTTCCGGGAGCATCAGGTTACCCCCTCCATCATGGGTGAGTGCTCAGACATTAATATGTTGCTGGAGCTGGTCCGACTCGGCTTCGCCAGTTCTATCGTGCCTCACACGGTACTACAGCTATATCACGAGCACCCATTTCACGTATATCGCATTCAGGATCAGCATTCCACGGTTGGTTCGGCACTGGTCTGGCTGCAGAACCGCTATCTGTCCAAGCCTGCACAACACTTTGTGCAACTGGTCCAGGGTATGCTTCCCGTGGTGTAAAAGGCTATAAGCAAAAAACAGCAGCTTTACCGGATTACATCCATTCCGGTAAAGCTGCTGTTTCATTTTTATGGTTAAGCTTTAGCTGTAAACAACAAGTCTTTTTCTTTGATCGTCGTGCGACCAGCAGACTCAATGGACTCATACTGGTGCATGTTTGTAATAATGACTGGTGTAATCGTTGTATAACCGGCTTTTTCGATCTGTTCCCGGTCAAACTCCATCAGTACATCACCTACGGCAACCTTCGCACCTGCTTGAACTTTAGGAGAGAAGAATTGACCTTTCAGTTTCACGGTATCAATCCCGATATGAATCAACATCTCTGCGCCTGTATCACTTACCAGACCAATGGCATGTCCACTCTTCGATAACGAGAACACGGTTCCGTTGATCGGAGATACGACGCGACCTTCAGATGGTTGAATCGCGAATCCTTTACCCATAATCTCTTCAGAGAACGCAGGGTCTGGCACTTCGCTCAGCGGTTTAACTTCACCTGTGATCGGGCTGAATACTTGCTCATCTTGTGCTTTTGCTTCTTCAGTTACAGCAGCAGAAGTTGTTGCTGCTGGTGTTGCCGGCTCTGCTGCTGGTGCAGCTACTGGCTCCGATGCATTTTCTTCTTGGAAGCCCAAGATATACGTAATGATTGCTGCCGCTACGATGGCAATCAAACCACCAACCAAAGCATAAATCAATGTGCTAATTGCTGGACTGACAAATGCCGCAATACTCGGCAGACCCGCAAGTCCTGTAATAACATACGATTTAACATTGAAGATCCCCATAAATGCACCTGCGATAGCTCCACCGATAAGCGCTGCAATAAATGGTTTTTTGAACTTCATGTTGATACCATACATCGCTGGTTCCGTAATCCCCATAATAGCCGTAAGACCTGTGGAGTAGGCAAGGGATTTGGTTTTGCTATTTCTCGATCTGAGACCTACACCAAATGCTGCACCACCTTGTGCCAAGTTAGCTGCAAACATCAGTGGAATAATAAAGTCGTAACCCAGTGTTGTCATTGAACCTACAACGATTGGCAGCAACGCATAGTGCATACCAGTAATGATAAGCAGTGACATCGTACCACCAATCAGAATACTTGCAAAGATGGACATGTTGTCGAACAACCATGAAATACCACCAGACAAACCATTACCAAGAACCGTACCCAATGGTCCAACAGTCATCAACGTCAGTGGAACCATAATTAACAGGGTAACTGTTGGAACAATGAGTAACTTAAGTGAAGCATGTACTACACGATCAACGGCTTTTTCTACATATGAAGCAATCCAAACTGCCAGAACAATCGGAATAACTGTAGAAGAATACGTTGCCGCTATGACTGTAATCCCCATAAAGGATGAGTTGTGACCATCGGCCAGCAATGCTGTAATGGTCGGGTGCATAATACCCGCAGCAAGCGCCGCAGCAATATACATATTACTACCCAGCTTACGTGCAGCACTAATCGCCAGAATGATTGGCAGGAAGTAGAATGCACCGTCACCGATTGCAGACAAAATGATGTAGGTCGAACTGGTATCGGACAACCATCCAACTGCGACAAGGATGGCCACGATCCCTTTGATCATACCTGCACCCGTAATCGCAGGCAGAATTGGTGTAAACATACCTGAGATGAAGTCGAACAGCGCACTTATTGGATTTCTCTTTTTCTTTTCTCCAGTTGAAGCACCGGATGAGGCATTATCTGCGGTTGGTGATTTGGACATGTTGCCAACGAGTGCGTTATACACGATAGGCACATCGTTACCAATGATAACCTGGAACTGTCCACCGTTCTCCATCACGCCCATAACGCCTGGTGTATTTTTCAGCGTCGCTTTGTCCGCTTTTTGGTTGTCATTCAGGTTAAATCTGAGTCTTGTCATACAGTGTGTGACTTGATCGATATTCTCTTCGCCACCAACAAGCTTCAAAATATCCTTGGACAATTGTTGTTTATCCATTGTGTTTTGCTCCTTTTATGTGTAATGAAGGTTAAAAAAAAACCTAAACACTGAATAATGACAAAGCAGAAAAGCTTATCATTATTCAACGTTTAGGTTTTGCCTTTTTAGCAGTAACAATCCCAACTTTATTCAATTGTTTGTTCATTTCTGACAACTCGTTCAATATGAATGGTCAGATACAGTATTTCTTCCTTGGACAACACCCGATTATAAATCTTACGCGTATAGTCACTGATCCTTACTGCACATGCATGTGCTTCCGGATACTGCTTGCTCACCAAGTCATGAAGCGGATTATCTTCTTCTTTATCTTCAATCGCCGTTCCTTGCAACACACGTTGGGCAAAGAACTTCAGATGAGTTAAAAATCGATAATAACTCAATGAATCTTCATCAAGTTCAATCACAAAGCTACGTCTTACGATGTTAAGTATGTCCTTAACAATGTTCGTAATACTGATCGTTTCCCTCATCTCACCGTTCATCTGGGCATTAACCAGATGCATTGCAATGAATGCGCATTCGTCTTCGGGTAGCAGGACCCCTAACGTTTCCTCAATAATCTGTAGCGCCTTGAGTCCAATGGCATATTCCTTCCGGTACATGCGCTTGATCTCCCAGAACAATGCGTTACGGATCTGCAATCCTTGACGATGTCGATCAATGGCAAAATGAATATGATCCGTCAGTGAAATGTAGATGCTTTCATGCAGCTTCTCACCTAGCACCGTCTCGGCATAACGGATAATCTCATCCGAGCACTCGACATATTCAACCGGGATATCAGACAGAAGTGTTTTAAGTTTCTGTGATACTTCCTTACTTTCAAGCGAGAATATTTTTTCGACGAGACTCTCGTCTATCGATTCACCAGTATGCTTTTTGAAGGCAATTCCACGTCCCATAACGACCAGTTCGTTTCCTCCCGGATCAATTACGGTGACTACGTTGTTGTTCAGCACCTTCTCAATTTTCATTTCTTCACATCACCTTGCACCGTCAAAGTAGTAAAAGGCAAAACCAAAGCAGGTCACGAAATATGCCCCGCTTCTGGTTTTGCCTGATTGAACAGTAACAATCCAGTATTCATTAGCCTTAGGCCCATCTTACCATATAATTATCCATATGACAATGTTTTTGTGAAAGCGGTTAATGTGCGTTAATATGACATAAGAAGGTGCATAACAACTATGCCTGAAGAACTAGTATTTACTTATTGTTACGTTTAAGACTTGCGCCATTTGTACCAATAACTTCTTTGTACCAGTGGAATGATTTTTTCTTGTAACGATCCAATGTTCCCGAACCGTCGTTGTTGCGGTCTACATAGATGAAACCATATCGTTTCTTCATCTCTGCTGTTGAAGCACTCACCAGGTCAATACAGCCCCATGACGTATAACCCATCACTTCCACGCCATCCTCAAGAGCTTCACCCACTTGTACCAAGTGGTCATTCAAGTACTGAATACGGTAATCATCATTGACCGTTTTATTGCCATTTTCGTCGGTAATCAGCTCATCTACTGCACCCAGACCATTTTCGACAATAAACAATGGTTTTTGATAACGGTCCCAGTATTTGTTCAAGGTTACGCGCAGTCCTTGCGGATCGATCTGCCAGCCCCACTCGCTCGCTTGGAGATAAGGGTTTTGTACCCCTGCGAACAGGTTTCCTTTTCCTTCGATACGCTTCTGGGGATCACCTGTCTCACAGATACTTACATAATAACTGAACGAGATAAAGTCTACGGTATGCTTCAGAATTTCAGCATCGCCGTCTTCAAACTTGATATTGATATTATTTGCTTTGAAATAACGATTAATGTATTTCGGATAGTAACCACGTGCATGGATATCAGCAAAGATATCATTACGCTGTTCCGCATGCATCGCTGCAACCACATCATCTGGATTCGGAGTCAACGGATACGTAGGCATGCTCAGTACCATACAACCGATTTTGGCTTCAGGCATAATTTCATGTCCCAGTTTCACTGCTAACGCGCTGGCTACCAATTCATGATGGATTGCTTGGTACAGATCCTGTTTGGACAGTTCTGCTTTTGGTGTATAGATCCCGCCGCTCATGAATGGCTCCTCCAGAATGGAGTTGATTTCATTAAACGTCAGCCAGTATTTCACTTTGCCTTTGAAGCGGTTGAACAACACCGTTACATAGCGCTCATAGAACTCGATCATTTTACGATTAACCCAGCCATCATATGTTTTGGACAAATGCAGCGGTGTCTCATAGTGAGAGATGGTTACGAGTGGTTCAATACCGTACTTATGGCACTCATCGAACAGGTCATCATAGAATTGCAGACCTTTCTCGTTTGGCTCCAGTTCATCACCTTTAGGGAAGATACGGGACCACGCGATAGATGTACGGAACACTTTGAAGCCCATTTCAGCAAACAGTTTAACATCTTCTTTGTAACGGTTATAAAAGTCAATTCCGATCAGTTTCAGGTTATCTTCTGTAGGTGCTTCCGTTCTGGGCGTTGTAATCCCGTGTGGCATTACGTCTTGAACAGACAGGCCCTTGCCATCTGTATTATAAGCTCCTTCAAGCTGGTTGGCTGCTACAGCGCCGCCCCATAGGAAATCCTTCGGAAATGGTGTAGTCATTTGCATTCATCCTCTCAACATTGAATATATAGAATTTATTATCTATCCATTTAGATCTTTATTTTGTCCCCACTTGTTCTAAACGTTCCATGATTAGCTCAACCTGTGAGCCTGTTACGGTCTGCACCGCATCAAACTTTCCTTTGCTTACACCCGTCATTACACCTGCATGGGCGCTATTCTGAATCGCTGCATATGCCCAATGCTTACTGTCAACATCGCCAAACACCAGCTCCACCGAATCTGCAGCAGGCTTCCAATCCTTATTAGTCAGGATCTGGTCTACAATAACTGCCATCTGCGCACGTGTTACTTCACTCTCTGGAGCAAACATCTGATTGCCGATGCCTTTCATTAGTCCTGCCTTGGTGACGTTCGCAATGGCTTGAGCAGCCCAGTCAGGAGCACTGTCCACATAAGGATACTCCTCTGTTGCTTCCGAAAGCTGTAAAACATCTGCTAGTATCACAGCGATCTGTGCGCGCGTTACAGGTTCAGAGAGTTGTACAGTCTGTTCAGATGAACCCGTGCTTTGCTCTTCATTCGTGCCTTTGTGAAGGTTGAACAGACTGGCGATAACCTCTTTATTGTTAAAAGCAGGCACCCATGACCAGTGTTTCAAACCTCCGTAGAACCTCTGGCTATCCATGAATGCATCATCGTATAACGTTAGATGTACCTGCTTGGCTCCCATTTCAGTCAATGCTTGATATGCAAGTGAGCTCGTACGACTATCTGTCGTTGGGTCATTTTGCGCATGCATAATCCACATCGGTACATCCACAATGCCTTTCAATTCTTGCTTGAATGCCTCAACGGAACCCGTATAATCGGCAACGGTATCTTTGGCAGCAACGATGATAGCTCCAGCAAATAAGTCAGGATACTGCATCAGGAAACGGAATGCACCTCCACCGCCACTAGATACACCAGACAGATAGATCCGGTCAGGATCTACTTCGCCTTCAGCAACAAGCTTTTGAATCAATTCGACCTGTGCCTCAAAATAGGCCTGCATGATCGGCAACTGCTCTGCATTGTTGTAAATTTTAAAGCTGTAATTCTCAGGATATTGCACCGCGAGCACAGAAGTATCATACCCCGATTCCGTCCAGACTACTGCACCGCGATTCGCCGTCAGATGATTGCGTCCATCGTTTCCAACTTCACCACCGCCGTGAAGCCATACCATGAGCGGTTTCGCTTCCTTGGAAGGACTACGCTTCAGGTTATAGGATAGCGTTACACCATTGCTAGCTGTAAATTCGGCTTTTTCAAACTCATCCACGGTACGCGCTTTCACTTGACTTACACTTGTTTTATCAAAAGATAGCTCTGGATACGTTTTGCTGGTTACAGCAAATTCCGATTTTAGACCTCCAGGATATTTGAAAGGTTTCACAGCCATATGAATTGTATTATCCTTCATGGACAACGTGATTCCATCATCTTCGTAATTGTCTTGCACAACTTCGCCTTTAGCATCTAATGGATAACCGTCATAATTGCCTGTAATATCGAAGTCAGATGCCTGCAAATTTTTGTATTTTTCTGCGTCTGCAACCGTAATATCGAAGGACTCGACCATCTCTCCCGGATCCCCAACAAATGTATTTGCCTGAATCTGCGTCACTTGTGCACTTTCCGCCCCCGTTGTCCCAGGCCAGATTACACTCAGACTTAAAGTTAGTGCCAGCATGCAGGAAACATGCTTAACATTGTGATTCCACTTTTTCAAAAGAACGCCTCCCAGCTCATATGATGCATGATCTAAAAGCAAAAAGCGGACAAGCGCCAACCAAAAGGGTTGTATGAAGCGGAAGCTCATATCACACTTTTTAAGTCAGGTTTTGCCCGCTCGTATACGGTAACAATCCTAAGAATGTCATTACATTATTTCTGATGTTTATTTCAAATGTAGCAATCTAACTCATATACTCCATAAGGTTTCGCTCGGAGCGAAAAATTACAGCTGCTCACCATTGCTGGAGATTACGTTTTTGTACCAGTCGAATGAATCTTTTTTGGAACGTTTCAGTGTTCCGTTACCTTCGTCATCCAGATCCACGTAGATGAAACCATAACGTTTGGACATTTCGGAAGTGGACATACTTACAAGGTCAATCGGGCCCCATGCTGTGAATCCAATCAGATCCACACCGTCTTTGATGGCTTCTTTCATTTGTTCGATGTGTTTCTTCAGATAATCCACACGATAGGAGTCATGGATTGAACCATCTTCTTCAACACGGTCATACGCTCCCAGGCCATTTTCTACGATGAACAATGGTTTCTGATAACGATCCCAGAAGTTGTTCAGCGTTACGCGCAGACCGATCGGATCGATCTCCCAGCCCCAGTCGGACGCTTCCAGATAAGGGTTCTTCACACCACCAGTCAGGTTACCTGTGGTTTCTTCCTCGCTGGCAGATGCCGATTTGGTTACGGACATATAATAACTGAAGGAGATGAAATCAACCGTATTGTTTAGCAGGATTTCATCATCGCCAGCTTCTTTTTGGATGACAATGTTGTTTTCTTCAAAATAACGAGCCATGTAGTTCGGGTACTTACCACGAGCATGCATGTCTGTGAAGAAGAGGTTAATCTGATTCTCGTGCTGAGCCAGACGAACATCTACCGGATTACATGTTGCTGCATAAGTTTCCATACGAGCAAGCATACAGCCGACTTGGGAACCAGGGATAATTTCGTGTGCAAGCTTCGTTACCATGGCACTTGCTACAAACTGATGATGAAGAGCTTGATACGTCGTTTGCAACTTGTTGTCCACTTTATCGATCAGAATGCCGCCACCAGTGTACGGGCTGAACAACATTACGTTAATCTCATTAAACGTCAGCCAGTATTTCACTTTATTTTTATAACGGTTGAACACCGTTTCTGCATATCTCACATAGTGCTGAATTACTTCACGACCAGCCCATCCATTGTATTTTTGCGTCAAGCCAAGCGGAGTCTCGTAGTGAGACAATGTAACGAGCGGTTCGATACCGTATTTCAACAATTCGTCGAATACTTCATCGTAGAATTTCAAACCTGCTTCATTCGGCTCTTGATCATAACCGTTCGGGAAAATACGTGCCCAGTGAATGGACAAGCGGAATACTTTGAAGCCCATCTCAGCGAACAATGCAATATCTTCTTTAAAGTGATGGTAGAAATCAATACCAAAACGTTTTGGGAAACGTTCTTCAATTTTGCCAGAGAGAATCTCTTCAATTCGGGAAGAGGAAATTTCCATGGCATGTCCGCCTGTACGCTTCTCTTTCGGAACATGAGCAATCATGTCCGCTGTGGAGAGGCCTTTGCCGTCCTTATCGAATGCACCCTCCAATTGATTGGCAGCTGTAGCGCCACCCCATAGGAAGTTTTCGGGGAATCCTTTTTTTGCCGTGGTCATAAACAACAACCTCTTTTCGAAATTTATTTTGGTTTTTCCAGGTAAAAATGGTGTGATGTAGAGCAGAAAACAAGAAAAACCTAAACTCAAGGTAAAATAGCACCAAAAAAAGGGGCCTTCATTTCACCATCAGTTTAGGTTTTGCCTGTCTTCACAGTTACAATCCATCAAAAGATGTTATTGCGTATTCTGTTGTGTTTGCTCTTGTAATGTAAGCGTAACATATCTATTTTGCAAAATCAACTTCACTGGATCATAGGATCGTTCGCACATACACTCCATTCGCACATACACTCCATAAGAAAAATTAACGCGGCATATGCAAAATGGCTGCCCTTAATGCCTGCGCTCCCTCCTCAGTTTCCAGGTACGTAGCAGGACTTTGGTCCCCTAAAGCCGGGATATCTTTCATGATCCATTCAAAAGTGTACTCTCCCATTTCACACAAAAGTACCCGACTTATGTCCGCCGGAATACCTTGTCGTTGTGCACGTTCTGCCCACGCGGGATCCACCTTCTGTTCAAGTTCTTCAAACAGTTCGGAAAATGAGTCCCAGCTTGCCTGATTAAACTCTCTGAAATACATATCTTTCATACTCATGTAAATTCACTCCCTGGATTGCAATTAATAACACCGAAGTCCTATCTGACATAATTCATCCTTAAGCCGCTTGAATCCGTTTCTGTAACAGGTAGACTTAATTTTAAATGTTTTTCGGGGGAAAGACTAGTACAGGAGGATTCAACAAATGACTTATGAAGAAAACACATCAGGTTGGGATGCGATTGATAAAGCCATCGGTGAGCTATACGGTGAACAGGAGCCGCACCATTATGGAACATCCATTCCTTACATGCTCGGAGGTCCGGACCCACTCGATGGGATCAGTGTTTATGCAGTGAATACACCCATGCCCCACTGGCATTTTGTCACATATGGTTTCTCTGAATTATATGAAAAAGAGATGCAGGATGCATCCAAAAGCGGGTATGGTTTTGAACTCACATTTCGTCTTACACGCAGTGAAGGAGAGACTGATCCGCCAGCCTGGGCGCTGAATCTGCTTCAAAATGTAGGACGTTACGTGTTCACTAGCGGAAATATCTTTCAGCCAGGAGATTACATGGACGCCAATGGCCCCATCTGTCTGGAGTCCGATACTTTGTTGACTGCTCTCTCATTTATTGAAGACCCGGATCTACCGGCGATCACTACACCTAACGGTTCAGTGCAGTTTATTCAGATGGTTGGTATTACAGGTCGGGAGCTGGAAATGATTCAAACGTGGAATGCGCGCGGCTTCCTCTCGGCCTGCTCCAATTTCATGCCCAAATACGTGACCGATCTGATGAGAAATTCGTACGCAGATATTCCTTCTGTTGTACAAGCGGTTAAGCATGGAATGGAACAGGACGGATCAAGTACAGCGTTTTTATTCATACAACAACTGGCCTGGGAGTCCCCGCGTAAAAAAATGCTGATAAAGACCGTTCCGGGCAAACTCCAGCTTGGAGCCAAACAGGCTGTATTGGTCGGCACCATCCTTCGTAGCCGAATTTCAAAAGGTGCCTCTCTATCCTTGATCGGACCTGATACTACTATTCTGTTCGAAGCCGGAGAACATCCTGCAGTATTGGAATTGGATAGACAAGTTACCCTGACGGTGAACGAACAAATTGTTGAGGAGCTGGCAGAAAACCTTCAACCCATTGAAGGAACATTCGAGATAACTTCACTGGATCATATGCTCGTTCAGATTGTTAAAACAGAAATTAAAAACCAGGAAGGGCAAGTCATCAAAACGATTGGATGACGCACCTCAGATTCAATCAGATCCTACGCTTACTAGCGACTGTGCAGGAAGGAGGAATCAAACATGCCTGCCATTACACTTGCCTCACGGCACAAGGAGTCCGCCATTTGCAAGCACGTAACAGAAACGGCTCCGTTCGACTATTTACCAAAATCTCAACTGGACAGGCTTCGCAAAATCAATCATTTCCTGATTCATGCATTCCAGAACAGCCTCTCGGATATTAAAGAGAATTTAACGGGCACTTATCTTTTTCTACTCACAGATATGGACGGTGTGCTTCTCTCCATGGATTATAGTCCAGATCTGGAAACTGTCGTAGAAGGTTCACCCATTCGTCCGGGCATGATCTTCACCGCACAGAGCTGTGGAGTAAACGCCATTTCTGTAACGATGGACAACAATGAACCTGTGCTTCTGTTGCCCGAGCAGCATGAAAGCCCCTATTTTCAAAGTTGGCATTGCTACGCTGCCCCTCTGTCCATGGGATCGCAGCCTTTCGGTTATCTGGATGTGTCCACCATTAACGCGGATATGCAGGGCGAGCTAATTGCTATTGCCAAGCTGATTCCTGCATATATGCAGAACAGTTACCAGAATCAGCAGACTACTGAACCTTGTGACAAACCAGCGGTGGAGTTCACAGAGCGTCAGTTAACCATTCTGGAAATGATCGCGAAAGGGTTCACTGTGAAAGCTATTGCTTTGAAATTGAAAATCAAGGAATGCACTGTGAATCATCATAAAAAAGTGATTTTCAACAAATTAGGTGTGCAATCCAGCACGGAAGCTGTTTCAATTGCCAGCCGATTGTCTTATTTATAAAGGACCCCTATAGATTCCTATAGGTAGTAAATGGGAACGTTTGTGCTACAATTTAAGAAACAAGCAAGATGTAGAGAGAGAAAACACACACATTTCAGGAGGGTAATATGACAATTCCAAAGAAGACTTCTTTATTCGCCATGCTCATTATGATTATGCTGGTTATAGCCGCTTGCGGTGACAAGGCAGATAACACAGCCGCAACAAAAGAGCCTGCCGCGACAGAAACAACGACTGGCACTGATTCTGAGACAGCGAATACAGAAGAAACAGAGAACACAGAACCAGCAAGCGAAGAGTCCAAGGAAACCGATAATTCCCAAGACGTTGAGCTGGGAACTACGCAAAAAGGCTCTTACACCAACGACTATTTCGGCGTATCTTTGAAATTCCCGGAAGCTTGGGAGTTCCAGGATGCTGCAGGTATGAATGAACTGACAAGCGCATCATCCGAAGCGATTGCTGGTGATGATGAAACGAAGAAAAAACAAATTGAACTGTCTCAAACCAAAACATTGAATCTGCTTATGGCTTCACAGTATCCACTGGACGGAGGTCAAGTTGGTCCTTCCGCTATGGCCATTGCTGAGAAAGTAAGCTTGTTGCAAGGCATTCGTACAGGTAAAGACTACCTGGAAGCAACCAAAAAATTCATGATGGATAGCCAGTTCCCTTATGATTATAAAGAAATGACAACGGAAACCATCGGCGGTAAAGAGATGGATCTGATGCAAATTACGATGGATGCAGGTGACGGTTCAACGATTACTCAGGACTACTACAGCACGATTATTGAAGGATATGCTTTCAACTTCATCTTCACTTACATGGATGATGCAACCAAAGCTGAAATTGATACCATCAAGAAATCCGTTCAATTCAAATAATCGCTTTTGAATATTGCCATCATATTAATAATATCAAGCACATCTAACACAACCCCGACAACGATCTATAGAGATCATTGTCGGGGTTCTTTTTAGCTAAAAATGAGTACATCACTTTAGCTTGATATGGCCACCCAGTGTCCTTCCGTAACTTCTACCCACTTGGAATGTTCCAGATTATAACGGTCTTCTACTTCAACAGGTGTTTCTTTTACAACATGTCTCTTTTTCTTCGCTTCTACCGCCGGATCAGGCACAGGAATAGCTGACAGCAATGCCTTGGTATAGTCATGTTGCGGGTTGGAATACAGTTCTTCACTCTCTGCAAGCTCCACAATTTTCCCGTTATACATCACAGCCACTCGATCACTGATATGTTTAACCATGGACAAGTCATGTGCGATGAAGAGATACGTCAATCCGAGTCGCTGCTGCAACTCTTCAAGCAATTGTACGATCTGAGCCTGTATCGATACATCCAGTGCAGACAATGGTTCGTCACATACGATGAATTCCGGCTCCACAGCCAGAGCTCGCGCTATACCGATCCGCTGTCTCTGTCCACCCGAGAATTCATGTGGATAACGCTGCGCATGGGTAGGATCAAGACCTACCATCTCCAGCAGTTCCTCCACCCGCTTCTCCCGCTGAGCGGCATTACCTGCAAGCTGATGGATATCAAGCGCTTCTCCAATGATATCCATAATTCTCATTTTGGGATTCAGAGATGCATAGGGGTCCTGGAAAATAATCTGCATATGTCTGCGCATCGTTTTCATCTCCGAAGCGGACAGACGATTAAGAGGAACTCCCTTAAACAGCACATCCCCGCCTGTTGGCTCATGCAATCTCAGAATGGCACGCCCCGTGGTCGATTTACCACTACCGGATTCTCCTACAACGCCGAGTGTCTCTCCTTGCCGAATATGGAAACTGATATCATTCACAGCCTTTAAGGTGTTGCCTTTACCCAGATTAAAATGTTGTTTGAGCGACTTCACCTCAAGCAATGGCTGATCGTCTTCCAGATCTCTCGGGACCAGGGATACCGGTTTTGGCTTTTTCTTCTGATCCAGACGTGGTAATGCATTCAGAAGCCTGATCGTATAGGGATGTTTGGGATTAGCAAAAATCTCTGCCGTCGTCCCGGTCTCCACAATCTGTCCTTCTTTCATAACAACAACCCGATCACACATGCCTGCTACTACGCCCAAATCATGCGTGATCAGGATAATCGATGTGCCCAGTTGATCCTGCATATCTTTCATCAAATGAAGAATCTGTGCCTGAATCGTAACGTCCAGAGCGGTCGTTGGCTCATCCGCAATGAGCAATTCAGGACGACAAGCGAGCGCAATACCGATCATGACACGCTGACGCATGCCTCCAGAGAATTCGTGCGGATACTGGTTGTAGCGTATTTCGCTGCGAGTTATCCCCACCCGCTCCATCATGGCAATCGCCTGTTTCTTGGCTTCCCTCTTGGACACCTTCTGGTGTTTGATCAGACTCTCGGAGATCTGTTTCCCCACTTTAATTGTCGGATTAAGAGAACTCATCGGGTCCTGAAAGATCATTCCAATATCACGTCCACGGATGCTCTCCATCTCTTTCTGCGTTTTATTGGCCAGGTCGACACCCTTAAATAGAATCTCTCCATTCTTCATCTGAGAAGGTGGGGAGGCAAGCAGCCTCATAATGGAACGTGCGGTAACACTCTTTCCACTTCCCGATTCTCCTACAATGCCTAGCGTCTCACCTTTTCGTACTTCAAAACTTACTTCTCGCACTGCCTGAAACTCACTCTCTCCGGAGTGAAAAGAGACAGATAAATCATTAACTTTCAGTAAAGGTTCCATGTTATCACCAGCTCTCATCCGTTTTTTCACATACCCATATGTATACAATTATTACCTTGACAATTGTTTAGACCCTAAATAATATATACTATATCAATCGGAATAATGCAATTTAAACCTGAATGAAAGGAGGTACGCTTGGTTTGAATTTTGCAGAAGGCAGTAGAATCTCACGGTTGGTACACAATTTAAGCTTTATTTATGGCAAAATGCTGCTTCATCCTTCCTACCGATATGTTTTGTTCATTCTTGGATTACCGATCAATCTGGTCGTGTTTCTAATATGGCGTTCACATCGAAAAAATGACGGTTGGGTAGTTGCCAGACAGGCGGCTGAGCAAGAACTGCTCGCTTCTTCCTACCGGAACAGGCTGAAGTTGGAAGTGGAAGAACAACTGCGCCGCAAACATCGTTTTTTCCAGCAGCAGGTGAGTGAGGGAGAATTCAAACGTCAGACCGAGGAATGGGTGGAGGAAAGTGTTCAGACAGAATTGAAGGAGCGGACATCCCGTATACTTCAGGAACAAGGAAATCAACGTCTTACAATGGCCGATACGTTCCACTCACTGATCGACAAACCATGGTTTTTGGCGATATCCATTATTCCAGGCTGTCTCATGTATAGCATCCTGTTTTTGTATGGTAATCCTTATCTAAAGTACATATTTGAAAGAATACTGATGACGGTATTTGTCATTCTGGGCGTAGCTACACTCGTATTTACAATTTTGTATCTGTCTCCGTTCAACCCGGCAGCTAACATTCTGGGAGAGACAGCAACGCAGGAACAGATTGCCGCATTCAATCAGGTGTATGGCTTGGATCAGCCTTATCTTACACAGCTCTGGAACAATATCAAGGGCATCGCCTTCTTCGATCTTGGCAAATCTTTTGCAGGAAATGAAGACGTAACAGCCACGATTGCAAGGAAGTTTCCCATTACCTTGACGCTTGCGGTCATTTCCCTGCTGTTAGCACTTGTCATTGCATTACCCATTGGCATTATCTCAGCAATTAAGCCTAATTCGTGGTTCGACTACACCTTCATGTTTATTGCTCTGATTGGATTATCGATCCCGAATTTCTGGCAAGGACTTATTTTCATTCTGAACTTCTCGATCAAAATGCAGTGGCTTCCCGCCACCTTTAACCCGCAGAACTGGCTGTCGATCATTATGCCAACCATTGTGCTGGGTACGGGACTCACAGCTGCGGTGGCGCGGATGACCCGTTCTTCTACACTGGAAGTCATTCATGAGGACTATGTCATGACCGCCCGTGCCAAGGGATTAAGCGAACGCCAAGTCATGCTGAAACATGCTGTACGTAATGCATTGATCCCGATCGTGACGGTAGTTGGACTTCAATTCGGAGCCATGTTGGGCGGAGCAGCAGTAACGGAGAAAGTGTTTAATATCAGCGGTCTCGGCAGCTACATTGTGGATAAACAATTCATCCCCGATATTCCGAGTATCATGGGCGGAGTAATCTACACAGCCATAACGATCTCCATTATTAATGTAGCGGTTGATCTGCTGTATGCTTTTATTGATCCAAGAGTGCGCTCCAAGATGAAACAATATTAAAGCAGGTGTACTATGACAAACTCGTCTTTAACACAAGAAATGCGTTTTCGGCTTAAGTCTTCTCGAGAATACAGTCAGGCCAGCTTTGCCTGGGTTACGTCCCTTCTCTTGACTGCATTGTTGCTGTTCAACAGTTATGACTGGAGCGAGCGGACGTTCAAACCATTTCTGCTAACGATCCTTGGCATCTACTTATTCTTCACACTGGTCCAAAGTGTCATCACCATTCGGATTCGAAAAGACCTGATCCGTACCGGTACAGTCTCTGCTCTGACTCGCAGGTTAGCCTGGGTTCAGCTACTTGCTATCATTTCAGGCAATATATTTATCGTAACGGCAGCCTTTCATCTGATTCGAAAATCCAGGAACGTGGAGTATACCTTTGCGGTGTACATGCTGTTAACCCAGCTGTTCGTAATCGGTGTATCCGCGTTAAATATCTTCAAACCTTATGTGGCTGACAACTTTCTGCCATCCATGGCGGTGCTGATCTTTATTCTGGTCATCGACTTGGTCGTTCTGATTATCGTATCCCGATATAACGCGACCACTACCCTCCCTCGTTGGATGATCGGTGTCAGTGTGGTACTGATTCTGACCTCGATCACAGGTAATGTATTCGCACTATTGCTCGGCATTTCCATTATTGGACGCATTCGCAGACAGGGGAAACAAAAATCAAACTTCTGGAACGATCTGTGGGAGCGCCTTGCTCCGAATATGACTGCAATGTCCGGTTTGTTTTTTATCATTTTTCTGTTCTCGATATCGATCTGCAGCTTCTTTACCTTTGACTACAGCATGGCTGTGGAAAATAACTATTCGGCTCTGCTTCAATCCCCTTCCCTCGCGTATCCCTTGGGAACGGATGACTTCGGACGATGTTTATTTTCCCGGATTGTATTCGGTGCCCGGATCTCCTTGATCGTAGGCTGCATGTCGACAATCATTCCTGTATTGATTGGTGGAATCCTCGGAGCGCTCTCCGGCTTCTACGGCAGGCATACGGATAACATCATCATGCGGCTGCTTGATATTCTCTATGCCATTCCGGGAATTCTGCTCGCCATTGCCATTATTGCAGCGTTCGGAGCGAATACGGTCAATCTCATTCTGGCGCTGAGTCTGGGTTCCATCCCAACGTACGCCCGTACCATGAGAGCCAGTGTACTCTATGTATCTACTTTTGAATTTGTGGAAGCTGCACGTGCACTGGGGTACAACAATCGTACGATTATTTTCAAACACATTATTCCCAACTCCCTTGCGCCCATGATCATCAAGTCTACACTCACGATTGGTGGAGCTGTTATCGCTACCAGCAGTTTGAGTTATCTGGGACTCGGCGTGGAGCCGCATATTCCGGAATGGGGTAACATTCTGAAGCTGGGCAGTACATACCTGGAAACTCACTCTTATCTGGCGATTTATCCAGGCTTGGCTATTATTCTGCTGGTTCTTTCTTTTAACTTTCTCGGTGATGGTCTGCGTGATGCGCTCGATCCCAAGCTGGAAAAGGCCTAAACGATTCGTTGAAATGAATGATATAGAAAAATAAAATCACACATCACACATTCAAGATATGGAGGGTAATCCCATGAAAAAACGTACACTGATCTCATTGTTATTAATTCTCGTCATTGTGATTTCCGGCTGCAGTGTAAAAACGAAAACCGAATCACAGGCGGAGACCGCACCATCAGACACAACAGAAACTGCACAAAAACCGGCAGACATTGAACTGCTTGCCATGAGTTCTTCGGAAAATGACGTGAATATTATCCGCGACCAGCTGACCAAAAACGGCTTCAATGTGAAGCTGAACCTGCAACCGGATTACGGCAGCTTCAAATCCCAGCAGGATGCAGGGAATTATGACATTGCCTTGTCCAGCTGGACAACGGTAACGGGAAATCCCGATTATGCCGTACGTTCTCTTTTCAAAACAGGTGGAGATTACAGTATCCTCGCAGATGGGGAGATTGATAAGCTCATCGATCAGGCAGCTACCCAAACACCAGACGAATACAAAGATACGTACAAACAATTGGAAGATCGCTTGGTAACGGATCAGGCTTATATCGCTCCTCTATATATTTCCCTGAAAAGTCAGGCTGTGAACAAAGACATTCTGAATGTCGATACCGTTCGTCTCTCCAAATCCCGCGCGATGGCTTGGGAACCGATTGAGTTCAAGGACAGCTCCAAAAATGCCAAAGATCCGTTGATTCTGACGCAAAGCGCATCCGTACTGACTTCCCTTGATCCAATCAAAGGAAACGACGGTTCCATCAACCAGTTGAACACCAATATGTATGTACGTCTCGTTAACCTGACGGATGACGATCAGCTGACAGCAGAAGGATCACTGTCCCATAATTTCAGCATTGCTGAAGGTAATTCGGACTATTACTTCATTCTCAGAGACGACATCAACTTTGCGAAGATTGATAACAAAAAAGCGGTAGATACAGGCGAACGTGTGGGTGCAGATGATGTCATCTTCTCCCTGGATCGTGCGAAAAACAAAGATTCCGTTCCAGATCACCGGACATACAGTCTGCATGAACACATCAAAGAAGCTGAAGTTGTAACGGATCTGAGTGCATTGCAATCCATTAAACAATCCAGTGGTAACGGCACCATCCTCGAAGCATTAGAACAAGGACTGGGCAGCAAAATTACAGAACTCGTAACTGACAAAACCAAAGCAGATAATAGCGCAGGTAAATATCAGGTCGTTAAATTGACAACAACTGAACCTTTCCCACAAGTACTGAACTACCTGGCTCACCAATCAGCCGGGATCGTGTCCAAAAAACAGGTGGAGAGCATCAACACCTATGATGTAGCTTCCTTTGACGTCAACAAAGATATTCCTTACGGTGATCAGAACACGGTGACTGAAGGCGCATCATACAATAACACCCTGTATACTAGCGGACCTTATATTTTATCTTATAAAAATGACTATGAAGCTGTATTCTTGCAAAATCCGGGATACCGCAAAGGCACTGAATATGCACCGAAAATTGCTCAGGTCAATGTCCGGTTCATCGCGGATGCAGACAGCGCCCTCTCTGCTCTACGCAGCAGTGAAATTCATTTATACTATGGTGTGCCTGAAACCAAGTATGACATCATCAAAAATGACAGCAAATTGCATCTGCAAAGCATTCCAAGCAACGCCGTTTCTTATCTCTTGTTCAACACGGCTAACCGTGATGTGGCCAAGAGCAGTGATTTGAGAAAAGCCGTACTGTACTCCATTAATCAGGATGAGATTTTGAGTTTCTACAAGAATAACAAACTCAAAGCATACTCCACAGTAAGCCCGCTCGTTCCGACCGGGAATGAATTGAAAGCTGATCCTGCAAAAGTAAAAGAATTCTTGAGCAACTATAACGCCTCCAAATAAACGTATACTAAAAAGGCTGTCACTGGATCATCTACTGATCCTCGTGACAGCCTTTTTATTCTTCCAGCACACGGCAATCTGCCAGAACATCGGGGTAATTTCGCATGCTGTCCGCTTCTGTGATTTTGCGAATAACTCTGCACGGTACGCCTGCTGCAAATGAATGCGGTGGAATATCACGAGTCACGACACTCCCTGCTCCAATGACACATCCATCTCCAATGGTTACGCCTCCGCACACCGTGACGTTCGCCGAGATCCATACATCGTTTCCAATCGTGACCGGTTTGGCATAACATAGCGACTTCACATCACCGTTCTGATCCACCATCTGTCTCCGCTCACGGGCAATCATGGGGTGAACAGGAGTGACAATCGTAACGTTGGGTCCAAAACTGGTATAGTCCCCGATCGTCACTTGCGCATCGTCTTGTATCGTCAGATTGTAATTACCGAAGAAGTGATCGCCTATCCGGGTATGCACACCATAATGAAAGAAGATGGGGCCTTGCAGGAATCCACCTTCACCGATCTGCCCCAGTAGCTGTTGCAATATCTGATCCCTTTCCTCCGTCTGTTCCTCAAAGGTCTGACTGTAACGCTGACTGAGATTATGGGCCCGCCTTTTGATGGTCTTTAATTCCGGATCGCTTGGACTAAACAATATGCCCTTCATGATTCTCTCTTCTTCACGCATGATGAATCCTCCTCAACACGAGTTCGCTTATAAAATAAAAGTCACTGACATGATCTGCGGGGTTATAAAGCTTCTGATAGAATGCTTGATTTCAACGCCTGAAGAACCATTCCTCGTAACCCAGCATCAAAATCATGTTGGAACGAGTCCTGATGTACAATCTCCGGCAACGACGGCATGGGATGATCCTCCCCGTACTTTTGCCACGCCAAATCCAGTTCTTCTCTCTCCACACGTTCCTGATAAATGACAATCTGGTGCGGGGCAACGACGGCATTAATCGTTTGCAGAATATGACATACCTGCACCACAAAATCATCTTTGCTCATGTCGCGTTTCCAATCAGGTGAATATGGAAGATACTTGATCTCACCAAACATCCCGTTTTTCCCCCGGATCATCTGTCCATTCAACATCATGCCCATACCCGGCGGGTATCGGTTCGGAAAATAAATTCCTGCTACACTCTGTTCCTTCATATCCGCATGCTGTGTACAGTATCCGCTAATCGCTGCATTAACATCATTCTCCACGAGAACGTTCAGTTGGAACTCGCTCTCGATCTCCCGTATCAGATGTGAATGGATAAGCTCTTCATGACTGCTCACCGTGATATCCCCATCCACGGCTTGCCCCGGAATACCGATGCCGATCATATCAATGGCGGGGTACTCCGCAACGAAACGCGCGATAAGTTGCAGCACATGCTGTTTATCAAAAGCAGGCAAGATGCTCTCTTCCTTCAGCACAACCTTATTCTCCAGATTCATGACCGTTGCCGAAATCAACTCCTGGCCTTTCATCTCTTTGATGTAAAGAACCAAAGCAAGCTTGAAGTTATAATTATATCGATAAGCCTGAGCAGGACGACCACCGTTAGAGGGAACCACTTTATCCTGGAACAACTCTCCGCCATCACATAATTCCTGAATCAGCGCATTAATGGTAACAACACTAAGATTGGTTAGTGAAGCTAATTGCGGTTTGGTCGCCGTCTCAATCTGCTGCATGACTTCACGCACATTATTCAAATTGATGTATTTCATCATTGTAGCGTTGGCTTTTTTCATAACCCTCTCGTTTCTACTTTGGTTCAATTGAGCCAAAGCAATGGTATGGATGTTATTTCACACCATATCATAACATAATGCCTTATTCGAACACATGAGTTCCATCGTGCTGGCAATGGATCGAAATCGGCAGAGCTTCTTTGTTCACTCAAACAAATCATCCATTGACTTCACAGGTTTCACTTCAATTGGTTGCTTTGACAAGACCATACTGGCATAGGTACCTGCCCAAATTATAACTGCCATAATAACGTATACCATCCATACTTACCTCCCTGTTTCATACGGATTATGATTTTGCGATACTCATCACCTGTGATTATTTCTCTATTTAATAAATACACTTTATAAAGTTTATATCGTAAGTATGCGAGGATAATAGTTCTTTGTCAATATGATTTAGATTTATCCGACTCCTTTTCAGTCCAAGATACAAGTGGACAACATGACTAAAACAACATATATCATCTCGATGCCCATAAAAATAGCTGCCGACAGAATCATTCAACGATTCTTTCGGCAGCCGTTTGTTCAATATACAAGCAGTTTATTTTGAATAGGTTCGCTGTACAGCAGGCAATAAGGTTACAACTTGAATACCCACTCCCCATGCAAAATAGACCAAGTGAATGATAGAAACATCCTGAATCCAATACACCTGCGCCATAATCCAGATGATGAGAGCAAACCCCGTATACAACGAAAAAGTCCAAGCCCAATAGCGGTCAGGATAGAGATTCAGTCTCTCACCCAGCCCCCAATGAACGTAGCGGATGAGCGAAATAGCAATCATTGTAGGCATCACGCCAAGTACCAGCAATAGGATGATCCCCGGGTACAAAAAACTGGCAAACGGAGAATTCTCTAATAAAGATGCGGGCAAATTCACCATACTTCCAGATGGGTCTATGATTAAAATGACGCCTCCAACAATCGCCCCAATCCCCAGCATTCCATGCATCAAAATGAGTAACCACGATCTGCCTATACGCTGCTTTATCATGAATTGCTCCTTCCGTTCTCTCGTTTCTCAACTTCATATATGGAGGATTATGCTTAAACCCTCTAATACCATTCTCACACATGCCGCGCATTGTTCCTGTGCTTCTTTTCACTATATTGATCTCGAAAATCATACGTAATGGAAAAACTTGATAAAAGAACGTACGTTCGGTATAATAGGATTATCCTGAATAAGCGAGAGGCAGATATGGACGACAAATTTATTAAGGAATTACGCGAGATTAGTCGGGATGACAGACGAAGATCGGAATTTATGATTCAAGGTTTGAAGGAAACACTGCAAGAACGCAAAGAAGAAGGCATACTCAAGCGCTGGATACGGCGTAAGAAAACAGAGAAAAAAATCTCTCAAAGATTTAATCAAGATCCTCACTCGGATCAAAAGTAACAACATAAAAAGGAGGCGGAATACGCCTCCCTTGCTATTTACATATTTCAATCATATAGGCTTCGTTAGTTGTGACTCAATCCATAAGTTTGCCAAAGCACACATTTATGCTTCTAATAAATCAAATCCTAGCTAGACTTGGGTCCTGATAAGCCTACTTACCTGTTTCCAGTTTATTGCCTTTATGTGTTAATCTAGTCCAAGGGACTTTCTTATAAAGGGAGTGAAAATATGACAAATACTTCGGACTCAATATCAATAAAGAAGGTGATAATTCTGGTGACAGGAATGTCGGGTACAGGTAAATCAACGGTTCTAGGCGAACTTGCTCATAGGGGTCATAGAATTATCGATACCGATTATGATGGTTGGAGTGAGAATGTGGATGGTTCTGGGTGGTTATGGAACGAGAATCGAATTGATGAGATGCTCACTGAACATAGAGAAGGTACTTTATTCATTTCGGGTTGTGTATCTAATCAGGGGAAGTTTTACCCGATGTTTGATGCAATAGTGTTGTTAAGTGCTCCCCTCGAAGTAATCCTTGAACGTATAGCTTCCCGTAAGACGAACGATTATGGAAAAACTGTTGAACAACATGAAGAAATTATACAAAACGTCGCTAGTGTTGAACCGCTCTTACGTGCTGGAGCTACTGTTGAGATCGACACCAGGAAGCCGCTTGATGAAGTTGTAACCGAGCTTGAACTCATTGCCAACTCCACTAGCTGATCACTTCTTCACACTGTACAAAACCGCCCAGTTCGACCAATCTAATTACCTTGTTACACTAACCTGCCCGCTAGTTGAACAAAAGCATCCAATCACAATGGTCGGCTGCTTTCTTAGTTTTATTGAGTTAACGTTTCCCGTTAGTTTAATAAAGAAATATTGGAGCTAATTATAATAATTACTTTACTCTTATCGTTCATCAAATTCCTTCAAACACTTGACATTGATTGTATTAATTAAAAAATGGCCACCTAATGGTGACCAATAACTGGAAAAAACCGTCTCTACTTTTTACGAACCGGAATCCATACCTCACAGATTGAATCTTTATGCGTGTCATCAACCCAGTAATACTTCTCTATACATGGCCCTTCAACTTGTTCAAAACTCACCGAGGGGAACCATTCCGTGTAGATGCGTTTCCAGATATTTTGAATACCCAATCCGATTTCTACATCGTTCGGAATCGTCTCACGACTATCGAATACCGCATAAGTTTGACTAGGAACATTAAGGACGGTAAATTCATCTGGAACCTGTTTTCCTTCCGGCAGTTCCGCTCCCAACAAATAGCACTTTGACCCATCCTCGTCAAAGTCGAAATGATAACCGTACAGCAGTGATCCCGCTGGTCTCCCTACCAACTCGTTAATCTGATCATGAATACCATTCCTCCAAATTACCTCCACAAACACGGGTATCTCCTCATAGGCATCCTTATGGATAGTAACGTTCTTACCAAATACTGTTGATTCCATTTCCTCCACGATTCGATAATTCATCTCGGTTTCCCCTTTAATCTGAATTTGAAAGGAAATTCGAGGAAATGCTTTAAGTTTCACATTCATTTTCTTAGCCGCAAGAGGTGTTACCCCATGCATCCGCCGAAAAGCTTTCGTAAATGCCGCCGGACTGTCATAACCGTACTTAAGCGCTACATCAATGACTCTACAATCCGTTCCCGCTAACTCCTGCGCCGCAAGCGTTAGTCGCCTATTCCTCACGTACTGAGTCACGGTAACACCGGTTACTGCATGAAACATTCGCTGAAAATGATATTTTGAACTCATTGCTGACCTAGCAATGTCCTCAATCTCAATCGGCAAGTGCAGATGTTGCTCCACATAATCAATGGATTGACTAAGCAGCTTAAGCATCTCCAGGATCTCTCATCTCCTTTCTCCTACAGTATAAAAGAACCGTTAAACACCTTCTTGTTTAGAAATGCTCTATTTTGTCTAGAAATTTAAGTACAACAATGAGAGATCTGGTAAAGCTTCGATTCCTCAGCAAGATGTAACAAACTGCCGTGGTGGCAAACTGTTCTTGGATTTTTCCTGAACTAACCTGACTCTTAGTTGAACAATAGCAGGTGATCACATTGATCAGCTGCTTCTTTGTATTATAGAACTAACGTTTCCCGTTAGCTTAATACATCAGATGCAAAGTTTCATTTATTATTGAACAGTTTCATTTACTAATTCATCATTCCAATGATTATCGCTATACCCACGGCTGTTGTTCCATTCTGCTAACATTTTTCTTTGTCTCAACTCTAAATCTCTGTAAGGGGCTGCAACAAACACGATGTCGTGGAACAGATCATTATAAATAGGTAATTCGCTATTTAATTCCTTGAATTTTTTAAATGCACCTATATCCCTATCATTTGCAGCCCAAACCACTTTTTTAATCAAAGACAACACGATTGTACCTGTGCACATGGGACAAGGCTCACAGGTAGTATATAAGGTAAGTTCGTTCTTTGGAATAAATTTCTTGCTCTCAAGATGAAGTATCACATTTCCGGCTTTTCTTATAGCGTCCACTTCGGCGTGAGCTGTAGAATCACAGCTTGAAAAAACTCTGTTCCTACCTCGGCTTACAACTGAACCATCTGCATCAACAATAATTGCACCGATAGGAAAAGTACCTTCATCTCTAGCCTTTTCTGCTTCTTCAAAAGCTAACAGAAGGTTTTCGTAATGCTTGTCCATCTTATACACACCCCATCTCAGTAATTCCCAATAATAATATATTCCAGAAATATACTGCTACTCCTTCTCCCATAATGCTAATTTTTCTTGTACGGCTACGCTAACCTGCCAGTTATCTTAACTGAAAAACAGCCGACTATTTAGCCGGCTGTCTACTTGAGTATTCTGAGTTCTGTGCCTGATTTATCTATTTCAGCTTTTGATCTAGCTAGTTTTACGGCAAAATGGCAAAAGACCGGACTGGAAAGCCAGATGCTTTCTCCGCTTTGGGTACAATATTGAAAATAACAGCGCCTTTAGCCGGCACCTGATCCAGGTTTGTTAACAGCTCGACCTGGTATGTATCCTGGGCAAGTACATAATATTCTGCCAGAAGTGCTCCATTCTTCTGATAATCCACCGCTGAATCCGTGTCAAAGGTTTCATGCCCAATGGCTTGTACTTTTCTCTCCTCAAATAAAAACATGAGCGCACTAACCGACCATCCGGGTGCATGACTGTTGCCCTCATCATCCTTGTTATCAAATGCTTCATGGTTAGGCCAGCGTTTGCTCCAATCGGTACGTAAGGCTACAAAGCTTCCAGCTTCAATCACGCCATGCTCTCTTTCAAATTCAAGAATATGCTCCACATCCAGTGTGAAATCCGGATTGTTCTCTACTTCGGCAGACTGGTCAATGACCACAAGCGGGAGCACAAGCTCCTTCAAGCCCAACTCATCCAGATACCGGGTATCCCGAACGAAGTGGATCGGCGCATCAAGATGTGTCCCGTATTGACCCGGGAACTTGAAGCTCTGGGCAAAGAAACCTTGATCGTGATCAAACAGGGTATCGAATTGTGCTGCCTCAAAAGCTGAAAAATGCGGAGAGTCCGGTCCAAACGTATGGGTCAGATCTACCCATTTCTTTTCTTTTAACAATTGAATGGCTTGAATGAGTTCGTTGGACATCCTTATCACCTCATGCACAAAATGGAATAAATTTCTCCTATTATATCTTATTCCACTGCAATTGGGGAGCAGTCCCTATATTGGTTCTTAGGGCTATAAATTTCAAATTTTAAAACTTCACTGACCGTAGTTGTCAGTGAAGTTTATTTATAATACAAGAGTAATCCATTCAATCATGAAAACAAAAGGAGCATGCATGATGCAAACGAAGAACGTATATCTATATGTATTTGATACGATGTCAGACTGGGAGGTAGGATATCTAACTGCTGAATTGAACTCGGGAAGGTATTTCAGGAAAGAGATCAAGCCTTTACAGGTCGTAACCGTAGGCGTGGATAAACATCCGGTAACTACCATGGGCGGATTGAACATCCTCCCCCATATTTCTATTGATGAATGTACATTGAAAGGTAACGATGTCATCATTCTTCCTGGAGGAAATACCTGGATGGACACCATCCATGATCCTTTATTAAAAAAAGTGACTGATGCTATAGAAAAAGGTACGGTTATTGCGGCAATTTGTGGTGCCACGGTTGGACTAGCAAAGAGGGGGTTACTGGACTCCATACAGCACACAAGCAATGATTTAGATTACTTGAAGATGATATGCCCAGATTATACTGGAGAAACCTATTATGTAACGGAGCCTGCAGTAACCGATGGAAATCTAGTTACTGCATCTGGAATAGCTCCGTTAGAATTTACGATGCATGTGTTGAAGCTGTTGAATGTCTTTGCACCAGAAACCTTACAGGCCTGGTACAATCTATATCAGACTCATGAGTCCAAATACTTCTACGAGTTAATGAATTCTATTGCACCTGAATAACCAGTTTCCCGCGGGTATGATGGGTTTCACTCTTCTCATGTGCTTCCCTTACTCCCTGTTGAGTTAGCGGGTGCGTTCCATCAATAACCGATTTGAGCTTGCCTTCCGCAGCCAGTTCAGCCAACTGATCCAGTTGATCCCCTTTGGGCTCCATCATGAAGACATTGGCCGTTACTCCAGCTTCCTTGGCAAGTTTCTCATCCGGTTGTACCACCAAGGATACCAGATGCCCGCCGGACTTCAACACCTTGAAGCTGTCGCGCTGAATATCACCGCCCATGGTGTCCAGTACAACATCATAACCGGAGAGAATCTCCGAGAAATCTTCTTTTTTATAGTTGATAAAATGATCCACACCCAACGAACGAAGCAACGCTTCGTTTGATTCACTTGCCGTGGAAGCCACTTCAGCGCCGAGGGACTTGGCGATCTGAATGGCATACGTTCCCACACCACCTGCACCAGCATGGATGAGTACCTTCTGCCCTTTGGCTAAACGTCCATGATCCACTAGGGCCTGCCAAGCCGTCATCGCAGCCAGCGGGATAGCTGCTGCTTCCTCAAAGCTTAATTTCTCCGGTATACGGGCAATAATGTCTGCATCAACGGCAACATATTCTGCATAGGTTCCGAATTGACGCGGACGTGCAAATACCCGATCTCCTTCTCTGAACCGCGTGACATTCGAGCCTGCTTCAGCCACAGTACCCGCAACATCGCCGCCCAGAATCAAGGGAAAATTCTCCGCTGCTTCTTTCATATAACCTTGTCTGATTTTGAAATCCACCGGATTAACCGACGTGGCATGTGTTCGGATCAGCACCTGATTGACTCCACACGCTGGCTTGGCTACTTCTTGTTCCTTCAATTGTTCCGCTCCACCAAATTCCTCAATCACAATTGCTTTCATTAGAGATCCCAGCCTTTCCATTGGATTAACGTTATGCTCTCTCTCCTTTCATTACCCTTTTCCCGCGGTCACTTGACCTATTCATTCCAAAAATCATAGCAATCTGGGATTCACGATCCAGTTCAACAATCGTGATATAATGTCGATTATCGATTATGTTAAATCTTAATCCAATACTGAATCCAATACTTGAACAAGCGAGGTAACGATATGGAAGTTGAAGTAAGTACATTACATGCATTTTCGGACAAGGCTCTTGGCGGAAACCCCGCAGGTGTTGTTTTACAAGCTACGCATTTGTCTGAATCCCAGATGCAGGAGGTTGCCCGACAAGTCGGGTTTTCAGAGACTGCATTTGTAATGCCATCGGATCAGGCTGATTTCAAAGTGCGTTTCTTCACTCCAAGTGATGAGGTCGATCTCTGTGGGCATGCCACGATTGCTTTATTTTATCTAATGAAGACACAGCAGCTCGTTGATGTTGGTACATACACATTGGAGACACTGGCGGGAATTCTTAAAGTCGTTATCGAAGTCAATGGAGAAGTCTATCTGTCACAGACATTGCCGGAGTTTGGGGAGATCGTGGACCGTCAGCAGATTGCCGACTCATTACGCATTTCTATGGAGGATTTACATTCCGAACTACCTGTACAGATTGTGTCTACCGGGTTACCCGATATCATGATAGCTGTTAAAAATGTTGATGTTCTAACCAAAATCGATCCTGACTTCCAGCGTATCGCTGAAATAAGCAAGACTCATCATGCCATAGGTTATCACGTGTTTACACTCGAATCAGATGCTGAGGACGTCCTGGCAGAATGCCGTAATTTTGCACCGCTTTATGATATACCGGAAGAGAGCGCGACGGGCACATCCAATGGTGCCATGCTCTGTTATTTATATCATTACAACCAGCTTACAGATCCTCATCATCACACGTATACGATCAGACAAGGGTACACCATGAACCGTCCCTCCGAGATCCGAGCCAGATTAACTTTGGACAGTTCCAATGAAATTACACAGATTCAGGTTGGCGGTAGTGCAATTCATATCAAAAACATTCAAATTCACCTCCCTTAATGGGAGGTGTTTTCCGTACTTAGGATATGTAAACTATCTTATGCGAAGCAGTGTAGTAGCCTGGCCTGTGGTCATCATTAAATTTGTTGTAAAAATCGTAGTACCGCTACCTCCAACTGGTTCAGTCCTGGCTGCTCTATAGGAAAATGGCCCGCACCCTCCAAAATGATGCATTCCTTATCGACCACCAGACGATCAAAAAAAGATTGGCTGAACCTGATCGGTGTCATGGGGTCCAGTTCAGGGTGAACCAACAGAACCGGACACTGGCTGAACTGTTCCGGACTTACCTCCGGTTTTTTATTAAGGAATGTTCTTAATAATTCCAACGGAATACGTGTATCTGCCGCTTGTGGATCATTCATGATAAGCCGGGTTAAGTCCTTGTTATTGGTAATCAGTTGCATTCGGGATACCTGCTTGACCGAAATACGTACATGATCCAGCAGACCTGGGAACAAATCCATCATCCGTTTTCCCGCCCGGCTTACCAGACGATTCGGTGCAAGCTGGTCACGCATTTCCGGATTACTCGTGTCTACAAATGTAGTTGCGATCAAACCCTTAACACGCTTGCTGCGTGCACTGGTGTGATAGGCAAGCATACCTCCGATGCTACTTCCCAATACAACGATTGGCTTGCCATCTTTTTTGTGTTCCCGTTCGATGAGTGACACAAGCAGCTCTATCCAAAGTTCGTAGTTAATACGTGTACCAAACATTGCGTAACTTAACCCATACGGCGGAAGATCTGGCGATACCACCTCGTATCCATGTCGCTGCAACATGCGGGCATACGGAGCGAGCAACCTGCCATTACCCCCCGCACCATGAATGAACAGAATCTTGATTGAAGACTCCGGTGCAGGCAAGCGATCGATATGCAGATGAACCCCATTTGACTCCCACCATTCTTCCTCAGGAGCTGTATGCTCTCCTAACCTCACTTCTTCCGGGAAAAAGCCCTGATACTGTTTCCAATAGGGATGTGTTGTCTGATATGAAGGCAAACTTTTTTTCATACGGTACATTCTCCTCTTTTCGTATACAAAAAAAAGCCGTACAGTGTACGACTTTTCGTTAAGAATACGTCTATGACCATACTTCTTTTTATAACACCTTCCGTATATCTGTCAATCGGGAAACTGTACATTGCCCGGTACGATATATGCACCGCCTGACCCATCATTAGGCAGAGCCGGGATCGTGTCATTTAATATCTGACCGCGAATATCGGTAATACGAACGTTTAGTTTTTCTTTGCCCAGTCCAGTTCCGAGGAAATGATTATAGTCTTGCTTTTCAAGATTGAGCCACGTACCATCCTTCTGTTTCACTTCGAACTTCAGCACCGGATATTTGTGATTACGAACCTGAATGGCTGCCCACCACTGACTGCTGCCTTCCTTGATCCGATAGGAGACGTTGCCTTGAATTGGAGCTTTGACCACTTTCCAACTGATATTGATTTTGCCTGCCTTTGGGTCACCAATCAGGTTAAAGGCATTCGGTGAGAGATCCAGTGCTCCGCTGGCTCCTTCTGGGTAAAGGTCTGTTACATAGACGGTTGTTTTGCCTTTAGGACCCTGCACCTCGAGATAGGCTCCTGCTAAAGCGGCTTTGACACCGTTATAATTGAGTTGGAACGGATTAAGTGCAGTAATCTTCATGTCCGCCGGGATGGGATCAAGCAACACCGCACCTCCCGAGTAACCTGAGCCTGTATACGTCGCGTAACCCTGATATGTATCGTTCCATGCAGCAGATGCAGGTAGAGCAAATAATACGAGACTGAGCAACATCCCTGTACCGGCCCATTTTAACCGTTGAAATCTACTTTTCTTGTTCATGAGCTATTCCTCCTCGTCCGTTCTCGTGTAAAATATCTATTCAACTGCTAGATTTGAATATAACATTATTTTACATAATAACTGTTTATTTTCAATCCCTCTATACCAAATCACAACTATAGTCCTGCCCGTGGACTTGAACATTCACGACCACGCACAAGATATGGATACATACCATAATTTGGTGAAATTGATATAATAACAAGCCTGTATTGGATGGGTTCCCAGTAATAAAAAAACGCCACACCCCGGAGTAATTTCGCTCTCCGAATGGTGTGACGCCTATTAAACACTACGGTCAGAATACCCGGTCTGTCCAAGGACAGTCAGCATTTGACTCAACCCGTTTCCCTTCGTTTCATCCGCTTCCTTAGCCGCGCATACTGAGCATAGATCCGCGGAGATTCTTTTGTCAGGATAGGCCCCAGCACAGCCAGAATTAACACATACAACACGGCAAACGATTGGATGGATGCCATGAGCCCTCCCGCCTTGCCGATGTTCGCCATGATAATGGAGAATTCGCCCCGCGAGACCAGGGTAAAGCCCACATTCAACGAGGCCTTAGGGCTCATTCCAGCCAGTCTGCCAGCGATCATACCTGCACCATAGTTACTGGCGATCGTCAGAATAACAGCAATAATCGTCATGCCAACAGCTCCGCCAAGTGAAGACGGCTCGATGGTTAGGCCAAAACTGAAGAAGAAAATTGCACCAAAAAAATCTTTGAAAGGCATGATCTGATGTTCAATCCGACTGACATGTCTTGATTCGCCCAGCACAAGACCCATCATCAATGCTCCAATGGCTTCTGCTACATGCAGTGTCTCCGAGAAACCAGCCACCAGGAAGAGCAGTGTCATGACGGTAAGCAGGAACAACTCTGATGACTTGATATTCAGTGCTTTATCAATATATTTGATGCTTTTCCTGCCAATAATCAGGAACAGCACAATAAACAGCAGGGCAGACAGCGATACCAGCAGAACACTTAAGAAGGAAGTTGCCCCGCTGAGCACAAGCCCGGTCAGGATGGAGATATGAATCGCGATGAATAAGTCATCAAACATGATCATGCCCATAATAATCTCTGTTTCAGGGTTTGCCGTGCGTTTCAGATCAACGAGCACTTTAGCTACAATGGCTGTAGAAGAGCTGGTCATGATCCCACAGACAACGAGAGTCTCCTGAAGGGGCAGATCCATGAACCACCCCAACAGTAATCCAGAGACAAAATTAAGCCCTACGTAGAACATGCCTCCGGTCAGAATGGCTTTACCAGACTTTAATAGACGGGAGACCGAGAACTCCAGACCCAGGTAAAATAGCAAAAACAAAATGCCCAGCCTGCCCATAAATTCAATAAAGGTCGAACTTTCGATAAAACGTAAATCCACTATGCCAATCTGTGGTGCATGTGGTCCAACAGCCATACCAATCAAAATATAGAAAGGAATGACCGAAAATCGTAATCGTGAAGATATCAGCCCAGTAAGTGTAATCAGCGCAACGGCAATTCCCACTTCAAATATGAGCATATCCATAGGCTAAGTCCGTCCATCAGTCAACAATTGTTTGAGCTGTTTGATCTGATTCCGTTCACCAGCAACTACAATGGTAGCTCCAGCGGTAAAAGCATAATCCGGGCCTGGATTAAAATGCTTCTCCTTATCCTTGGTCACAACAGCAAGAATAACAGCGCCCGTAGCCTGACGGATGTCCAGTTCACCAATCGTCATGCCTACGCTTGCTGCGTGAGGTTCAATTCGTAACCATTCGATTAACAATCCTTCGAGCATCACTTCACGCTCATCCTGGAACTTCGGTTTATAGGTCATACCACCAACGATGGCGGCTACCGCCCGGGCTTCATCATCGTCCAAGGTGACAAGAGATACCATATCACCTACCTCTTCAGGCGTATCCCCTGCCTCCATATGGAACAGGTCACGACGCTCGTCGTTATGAATCACAATGACCAAGTGCTCACCACTACGGGTATGCAGCCAGTATTTACGTCCGATCCCTGGTAAGTCTGTCTCTTTAAAGTGCATGATCTGCACCCCCTAAGGCCGACCCGTTCAAGGTTTCGCTTCTCAGCTCAATCCCCGTGATGCGTATCCTCATGGAACCTGATGGTGTATGAACAGACCTAACTTCCCCTTTACTGCCAAGCAGTAATTGACTCCCTACGGGAGAGAGAAAAGAAATCCGACCCTCATCCGGGTCCGTATCTTCTGGCATGACAATCATGAACGAATCTGACGTATGAAAATCGAGATATTCAAAATCAATATGACTGCCGATCAATACAGCCGAGTCCAGATCTTCATCAGGGCCCAGAAGCAGTTTTTCCACAAACTCCGTATATGCCGACAGTTGTTTTTCCAATTGTATCCGCTCTGGATCACGCACGTCGAAATAGGCGTCGAGAAATGTTCTTTTCTCTTCACCGAATGTAAATAGCTGGCTCACCAGCTTCTCTCTGCAATTATGGCGGGAAGTCCTATGGTTCATAATAGATTTCACCCCCTATACAAGCCTTGTTCTCCATGTTGATTGGCATGTTTCTCTTCATCATCTTGTTGTCCTCCTTCTGATTGTTAAAAGACCCCGGGATACGAGACCTTCTTACCATATTACCAAAACTAATATTTTAATCCAGTATATTCGTCTAACTTGCTGTTTTATTATCATATGTGGTCATATCTTCCATTTAATAACTTAATTCTTCACATCATGTGGTAGATCCATAGAACATTTTAATTACTGCATAAAAAACATTTTATGGTTTTTTATCTCGTATTTTTATTTGCTTTACTGTATATTTAACTACAAACTTTTATTCAATTTATGCAAATAAGCATCTGAAGACTTTAACACAATAAAGGAGTGCATTGAAAAAGTGTCCACGATAACAAAAGAAACTACAGAGTCCGTTCAAGTTACTGCCGCAGAATATGTTCATGCCGTTTATGAGTCGGTTGTCGCCAGAAATCCGCATGAAGACGAGTTCCATCAAGCTGTCAAAGAAATTCTGGATTCCCTTATTCCTGTTATTGAAGCACACCCCAAATACAGGAACCATAGTCTTCTGGAACAGCTTGTTGAGCCCGAACGTGTAATCACATTCCGTGTCCCATGGGTAGATGATCAGGGCAAAGTTCAGGTTAACCGTGGATTCCGGGTGCAATTCAACAGTGCCATTGGTCCTTACAAAGGCGGACTTCGCTTCCACCCTTCTGTATACTCGGGCATCATCAAGTTCCTTGGCTTCGAACAGATCTTCAAAAATGCGTTGACCGGTCTGCCCATTGGCGGTGGTAAAGGCGGTTCTGACTTCGATCCCAAAGGAAAATCGGATCTGGAAGTTATGCGTTTCACGCAAAGCTTCATGACAGAGCTGTACAAATATATCGGTTCCGATACGGATGTACCGGCAGGTGACATTGGTGTAGGCGCAAGGGAAATCGGTTACATGTTCGGTCAATACAAACGTATCCATGGCGGGCATGAAGCAGGCGTATTGACAGGAAAAGGTCTGCTGTACGGAGGAAGCTTGGCACGCAAGGAAGCCACTGGCTTTGGCTGTGTGTACTTCGTGAAGGAGATGCTGCAATCCAAAGACCTCAGCTTCCAAGACAGCACAGTTGTTGTCTCTGGCTCTGGTAATGTATCCATCTATGCTATTCAGAAGGCTCAGGAGCTTGGAGCCAAAGTGGTGGCATGTAGTGACTCAGGCGGCTACATCTACGATCCACAAGGCATCAACCTGGATACCGTGAAACGTCTGAAAGAGGTTGATCGTCTTCGCATCAGCGAATACATCAAAGAACATCCGCATGCTACATATACCGAAGGCTGTGAAGGAATCTGGTCTATTCCTTGTGATATCGCGCTTCCGTGTGCGACGCAAAACGAGATCGATGAAGAAGCTGCTGCCCTTCTGGTCAAAGGTGGCGTGAAAGCCATCGGCGAAGGCGCAAATATGCCTTCCACCCTGGCTGCCATTGACGTCTTCCACGGCGCGGGCGTACTGTTTGGTCCAGCCAAAGCGGCTAATGCTGGCGGTGTAGCCGTGTCTGCTCTTGAAATGTCACAGAACAGCATGCGGTTGTCCTGGTCATTTGAAGAAGTAGACGCCAAGTTGCATGACATCATGAAGAACATCTACACCAGCTGTGTAGAAGCTGCTGAAGAGTATGGCTGTGAAGGCAACCTCGTAGCTGGAGCGAACATCGCCGGTTTCCTCAAGGTAGCGGATTCCATGATCGCTCAAGGTGTAGTTTAATTTATCCCCACACCTAAATGTACGAAATGAATAAGGGCAGTTCTCCGTTAATTCGGAGAACTGCCCTTTTGTGAACTCACAGACATGTTATTGTCTGACATGTAATATTTTTTTATTTTACAGTGATCAAAGCTTCACCTTGCTCTACGCTGCCTTGTGACTTAACCTGAATATCCGTAAAGGCGGCTGTGTTCGATACGATGACAGAAGTTGTTGTATCCAGCCCTGCGGCTGTAATGCCCTCCAGATCGAACTCCACCAGTTTGTCGCCCTTACGAACGGTATCCCCATCAGAGACATAGGAAGTAAAATGTTTTCCCTTGAGAGTCACGGTGTTGATACCCACATGAATCAATATTTCCACACCATCCTCAGATAACAGCCCGATGGCATGTTTTGTCTTGAAGATCGTAACCACCACACCATCAAACGGGGCATACGCCACGCCTTTGGTCGGAATGATCGCTGCTCCCTGACCCATAGCTCCACTAGCGAAGGCCTCATCTCCCACCTCTATCAACGGAATCAGTTGACCTATGAGCGGGCTGGACACCGTTTTCTCTCCTCGTGCTTGAGGGGTTGCCTGAACCGGAGTGACAGTAGACGAAACACCATCTGCCGATTCATTTTTGTAACCCAAGATGTACGTCAGAATAAAGCCTAATACAAAAGCGATCAAGACCGACAGGATGAAACCAATGAATCCCGTATCTATCCCTTTCGGATTAATGAAGAGTGGAATACCAAATACGCCACCACCCGCAAATCCGTAAGCATTGGAACCCATAAAACCTGCTACTGCCCCCGCGATACCGCTTGCAATGGATGCCATAATAAACGGCTTCTTGGTCGGCAATGTTACACCATAGATTGCAGGCTCGGTTACACCCATCAAACCGGCAATTGTGGCCGAAGTCGCAATAGGTTTCAGTCGTTTGTCTCTTGTTTTGATTGCGATGGCAAACGCCGCACCCGTCTGCGCGAACGTCGTACAGAAGAGCATACCGTTGATTGGGTCAAATCCATTGGTTACCACGTTGTTGATCAAGATCGGGATAAACGCCCAGTGCAAACCAAAGATAATGACGGTCTGCCAGATCCCTGCAAGAATGAAACCAGCGATGATCGGGCTAAGTCCATACACCCACATGGCACCTGTGGCCAGGTAATCACTGATGAACGTTGCGACCGGACCCACGGCCAGGAATACAATCGGGGTAATGATCGCCAACGTAACAAGAGGTACAAAGAACATTTTAACGGATGAAGGTGAAATTTTGGCGAGCCACTTCTCAAAGTTCGCGGCGAGATAGGATGCAATAATAATCGGAATAACCGATTGCGTATAGTTGATGAGTACGACCGGGATGCCGAGAAACGACATGGCTGTGCCATCTGTAAAGGCAGCCGTCATGGTTGGATAGACGAGCGCCGCACCAATGGTTGCCGAGATGAACGGGTTTCCGCCGAACTTTTTGCCTGCAGAGAATCCAAGCAGGATCGGGAAGAAATAGAACAGGGCATCGGCTGTGGCAAACAAAATCTTGTACGTGCTCATCTCTTCGGTTAACCATTTCAAAGTGATGAACAGCGCCAATAGTCCTTTCAGAATACCTGCTGCTGCCAATACACCCACAACAGGAAGGAATACGCCGGAGATCACGTCAACAAAGCGGTTGAACAAGCCCTTTTTCTCTCCTTGAGTTGTATCTTCCGATGTAGATGCTGCCGGATCTTTACCCATCGTTTTGAGCAGGGACTCATATACTTTGGGAACTTCATTTCCGATGACAACCTGGAACTGTCCACCGCTTTCCACAACGGTAAGTACTCCATCGATCTTCTTGATTTCTTCCTTGTCAGGTGACTTCATATCTTTCAGGTTGAATCGGAGACGGGTTACACAATGAATGACGTTATTGATATTATCATTGCCACCGACGGCGCTGAGAATTTCCTTTGCTGTTTGGTCATGATTCATGTCATATACTCCTTTACATGGATGCCATAGTTTCTTATTAAAATTTCCATCAGGTAAATAAGTGAAATTAACTCGTTGTTATACGATTTATAGTTGGATATCGTTCGTGGTTGGTGTAGCCCATGCTGCGACCATCGCTGCACTGATGCCACCTGCCAGTTTGCCTACAATCATAGCGGTTACCATGGACTTATCCATCCCGGCCACGAAGCCCAGATGACCTCCAAGTACAAATGAGCCGCTTACTGCAAAAGCAATACTGATGACTTTACCTCTTGAATTCATATCTTTGACCATTCGAAAGGTCGGAATATTGTGAGCTAGTGAAGCGATTAGTCCAGCAGTTGTTGGAGCATCCAGGTTCAGCAATCGGCCCGCTCGCTCAAGCGGAGTTTTGCAGACTTTATTGATTACTGCAACCATCGGAAAAGCCCCCGCCAGCACAATGGCAATCGTACCAACCGTTGTGATCCCTTCGGAGAGTGGTGCCATATGGGGGATTAGTTCCCATCCAGTAAGGGTTTTGACCGCTATAGCCACCAGTCCAATCAGGGACAACAAGGTGATACCGCTTCCAAATATTTTAAACAACCTCACCGTCTGAGTCGTAAAATAGCGCAAGCCGATCATAATGATTACAGATAACAGAATGGGTATGATGAGATTTTGATATATCACTGTAAAATCGATGCCCGCCACCAGCCCTCCGACTAAACACCCAACGGGAATGGTACTGATGCCAATCAGTACCCCTTTGGCAAAATACGGATGATCTTTCCGATCCAGAATACCCAGCGCAACAGGAATGGTAAAAACGATGGTTGGCCCGAACATAGTCCCCAGGAACACCCAAGAGAAAAGACCAGCCTGTTCACTCTGTGCCATCTGTTCTGCCAGAGCGTATCCTCCCATATCTACCGCCAGAATGGTATTGGCGAACGATGCCGGATCGGCACCGATCGCTTCATAGAGCGGAGATATCAGCGGAATGAGTATACTCGCTAGGAAAGGTGCCAGAGATACGATTCCCACCATCACCAGCGCGAGTGCACCCATGGCCATGATGCCCTCCGTGAACGCCGCTCCAAGGCCCATCCTATTACCGAAAGCCTTGTCAACAGCCCCAAGCACCAAGAAGAACGCAATCAGGATCATCACCATATCATTAATGGACATGATTACTCCTGTACATACCGCTTCACATGATGGTGGGCTGCACTGTCATACGTATCAAATACCAAGCGAAGCGTTTTGACATTATCCGAACCACTGGTTTGAAACTCCGCACCTGTATTTAAACATTCGATAAAGTGGGATTGCAGTTTGCGATGACTGTCCTCGTAGTTAAGCTCCGTACGTTCAGCGTATACTGTCTCCACACCGGCATTATCAATGATGGACAACTTTCCATCTTTATAGAGCTTAATGGAAGCTTTGTCTCCCTCAATGATGAGTTGTTCCTTATGATCGGGAAGGACCTGCTTCGGCAAAGGTTCACTGAGTTCCCGGCGAGTCGCCCAGCTCATATCCATGAGTCCGACATAATCTCCGTACCCCAGCATGACCATACCGCTGTCTTCCCCCACCGTATAATCGCTAACCTTTCTCGTCTCGGCATATAGACGCTCGGGCTCACCGAACAGGAAACGCCAGGTGTCAAACCAATGCACGCCCATCTCATAGAACAGCAATTGTGGCATGTCTCTGAAAAAAGGCTGTGGCAACTTCTCTTCCGGCGCAAATCTCGGGGAATAAAAATCAGTATGAATGTACCGAATCGTATTCAGTTGCCCCACTGTATGTTCCTCAAGCAGTTTCTTGATCAATTGAAACGGTTCAAGCCAGCGCCAATTTTCTGTCACCATCAGACGCACACCCGCCTCTTCAGCAATGCGCACCATCTCTTCAGCTTCCTCAATTGAACGGGCAAATGGCTTCTGGCACATGATATGCTTGCCAGCTGCTGCAGCCATTTTCACCAGTTCCAGATGCGTTTCCGGCGGCGTGATGATATCCAGCACATCCACATCCGCTTCTTCAAGCATCACGGCCACATCCGAGTAACGGAACGTTGCCGGGATGTTAAATAGCTCTGCCTTGCCATTCAGCGTGTCTGCATGCCTGTCACAAATGCCTGTTATCTCGGCATCGGCAATGAATTGCCAAGCCTTAATATGTTTTTCTGACCAATATCCTGTTCCAACGATCCCGATTTTCCACATACCCTCACCCCATCTATAATGTAAATCTCTATTTGTGCCAGCTTTGGCACCTCTCTCTGGTAATTCTTATTTACGTGTACCAATCACAACCACGTCATGTTCAAAAGCATGCATGGGAATTACGCCGTAATCGTCCTCGCGATAAGCTACTGTCTTGGCAAATCGGCGCTGTACGAGATCAGTGGTCGTAAAATCGTATTCTTCAACCGGGAAGTTCAGACGCACCTTGGTATTTACCGGAACATACAGCATAATCGTGTCCTCCGTACCTGCCGCACGAATCTCCTTCGTCTTGTTCAATACGATATCCATCGGCTCCACACCGACCAGCTTGTACTGCTCAAAGAGATACTTGATAAAGGAATAATCCCATGCACCTTCGAACCGAAGAGCTGATCTCCAATCATAAGGGCTGTCAAAACCTTCACCCTCCACAATGCCAAAAGACTTGCCTTTCTTGTGCCAACTCCAGATGCCATGTGCACCATAAGTGACCCCGCCCCCGCCTCCGGCAAGCAAGCTCTGCCATGCAGCCCTGCGGGCATCAAATGCAGAGTAGCGCCCATAGACGTTGCGGCTATAACTAATCTGTTCATAACAAGGTTCGCCGTTGATCACTGGACGTACAGGCGACTGATGATAGAAGTGATCTGCAATCTCATGCGCATAGGCTTGGAATTCCGAGTTATGCCCGGACTGATACATGTAAAAATCCAGCCCTTCATGGTTTGCGAACACTTCCGGAATCTCTCGTAGTCTGCCTTGGATGTGTAATGTCGTCAGACTGGATGGGCTGATGCGTTTTACGGTCTCCAGTGCTGTCTGATAGTAAGCATTCGCCTCTTCGGAAGGGAAATCCGTATCCCCACTGACCAGATATATTGGATTAAACTCCGAGAATCGGTTTACGGCATAGGTTACATAAGGCTCTACAGCTGCCAGCGGCATCTTGCCATCCTTCTGAAACATAGTAGCCCAGGTATCGGGTACATAGTTGCACCACAGAAGTACAAGCGCGGGTGTGAATCCACGTTCTGTTGCCATACGAACCATTTCCTGTGCACGGTCGAAATAAGCTTCATTAAATGAAAAATAGTTCGTCGAACCATCTTCTTGCTGGACAAAAGGCTCGATATTCAGATCAGAACCACTGGCATCCCATTGGCGCAAAATATTGATCTGCACGACGTTGAATCCCTGCATACTGCGATAATCGAGGTACTCTTCCCATTCTTCCAATGTAGCATTGGTAAATGCACTCCAAACCGTATCCGCCAAATAGAAGAACGGTTTTCCTTCTTTCTCAAACGTCCTACGGTTGGCTGTTACTTGAACAGACATGATTTCACCTATCCTTCCAACTAAACTTATTATATTATTTTAGTAAAATTAATATAAACTAACATTTAAAAAGGAACATAAATGCGTTTTCAATTTGAATATTAGCACCACAAACCTAAACAGTCAATCAAAATTTTAGTTTTAATTCAATAATTTTAGTTAAGTTTAGTTTAGTATTCAACTAAACTTAACGCTTCATTCATGGTATACTGATCCTATGTATTTCATTTAGGAGGTTCCATATTGAAGATTGATGATATTGCAAGGCTTGCTGGAGTTTCCAAAGCAGCGGTCTCTCTGGCATTTAACAACAAACCTGGTGTCAGCGAACAGACACGTGAACATATACTTAACATCGCACAAGCACATGGCTACAAACCAAGAACAGTCAAAGTTGGAAGAGAAGTACCGAAAAGCAATGCTATTATTCGTTTTGTTGCCTGCAAAAATTCCGACATCGTCACAGAGCATTATGATTCTCTCCCGTTCTTCAATGAATTGATCCACCACATCACGGAACAGGTCAAGCAACATGGCAGTACACTTGTCATCTCTTCCATTGACGTACAGGATTTGCAGCAAGAACTGCAAACGTTAGAAAAGGAACAACCGTCCGCCGGCCTTTTATTGCTCGGGATCAACCTGACTGCGCCCATGATTGAAACCATTCAATCCATTCATGACAATGTCGTCATTCTGGACACGTCATTTGAACATGTGGATGCAAATTTCGTATCTATTAATAATACATTGGGCGGATATCAGGCAGGTCAACATCTGGTTAAGCTGGGGCACAGTCGTATCGGATATGTGAAATCCGGTACACGAATCCCAAACTTCATCAAACGGGAAGATGGATTTCGCACAGCGCTGGCCGAACATCATCTGACCGTTGCTGAGACACTAACCTTCCATCTGCAGCCCATGCTGGTGATGGCGCAGGAACATTTGCAGCAATCGATCCTCCACCTAGAGGAACGACCTACTGCTATTTTCTGCGAGAACGATTATATGGCAATCAGCACGATCAAATCATTGCAAAATATCGGCATCCGAGTGCCCGAAGATATTTCAGTAATGGGGTTTGACAACATTTTCGAAGCCAATGTAATCAGCCCTGAGTTAACCACCGTACATGTCAAGAAAGATATGATGGCCAAAACGGCCGTCAATCTGATTATGACTAACCTGGGAAACAGCGAGAAAAACGGTGCTCACATCTATGTGAATACGGAAATTGTGGAACGCAGATCTTGTGTGCCTGTAGCCGCGTCCCCTGTTTAATAATGGTTAACAAGACAATTGATCGTATTTCGCTGGGATGATAAAGTGGTACTGACGTAATTTCATCTATTTGTACTATTATTTTGTACTATTATAAGGAAGTGTTTACATTGTCTAACCAACCATTTGCCAGCACTGCGAGTCCTCATCTTAGCGCAGACTGTGAGCAATGTTTTGGCCTGTGCTGTGTTGCCTTGCCCTATGGCAAGTCATCTGACTTTGCTTTTGATAAAGCCAGCGGCACACCCTGTCCCAATCTGCGCACGGACAATCGCTGCGGTATCCATACCCAGCTTCGGCAGAAAGGGTTCAAAGGTTGCACGGTATACGACTGTTTCGGAGCTGGACAGAAGCTGTCCCAAGTGACCTATGCGGGCAAAGATTGGCGTGATCATCCAGAGTCTGCAAACGAGATGTTCGATTGTCTGCCTGCCTTGCGACAACTTCACGAGTTGCTCAGTTATATGAAGGAAATGATGATGAGACCGGAGACGTCATCCCTTCATTCGGCATTTGGTGAGTTATATGAGGAAATTGAGCGCTTGAGCAATCTGGAGCCTGCGGCACTCCTCCGTCTGGACATCGCCAATTATCGGTCCAGTGTGAATCAACTCTTGGTCCAGGCAAGTGAGATGGTACGCGCGAATGTTTCACCCACTGCTCATGGACAAGGAAAGTCGAAGAAGAGTAAAAAACGTACCGGAAGTGACTTTTTTGGTGCCAATTTAAAAGGGGCTGACCTGCGGGGCGCAAGCTTCCGAGGGGCTTTAATGATCGCAGCCGATCTCCGAAATGCAGATACACGAAATGCCGATTGGATTGGCGCGGACTTGCGGGATACGGATCTGGGCGATGCAGACCTGAGAGGTGGCATCTTCCTCACGCAATCCCAGATTAATGCGGCCAAAGGTAATGTGAATACCAAGTTGCCGGATCATCTTAACATTCCCTCACACTGGGTGTAGGGTGCCATTTCCACAAGAGCACGAGCAGGGATACAAGCAAGATGCTACCTGCCAATTCATATGAATGTATGAATCGTATACAGCAACAGCAAAAAAACAGCTCGTCCTATATATCCAAGGACGAGCTGTTTGTTATACAAATCACTGGAACAAATCAGAATTATAACAAGTCGCGGCGAAGATCTTCAGCCGATTTCGGAGACAAGTGACCGAGCGGAATATCAAATACCGTTTTCGCTCCCTTATGTCCTTCCACGCTCAAGCGTTGTGCTGCTCTTGCATACGCCACAAGTACGCTTGCTGTAAATTCAGGATTGCTGTCGAGTTTCAGACCAAATTCAATAATTTGCTTTTGACCTGCACCCGTAACCCCACTGCGAATAACAAATCCACCATGCGGCATACCTTCATGCTCGGATTTCAATTCTTCTTCGCTAATGAACGTTACAGTTGTATCGTAATCTGCAAAGTAGTTAGGCATCGATACAATCGTTTCACGGATCTCATCCTGATTAGCACCATCTTCTGCTACCACATAACATTGACGCAGATGTTTCTCGCGTGTAGACAGCTCTGGTGTTTCCCCTGCACGAATACGATTGATAACCTCTTCGACAGGTACCGTATACTGCACACCTGCTTTAACACCTGGAACACGACGAATCGCATCCGAGTGACCCTGGCTCACACCTTTGCCCCAGAACGTGTACTCTTTTCCTTCTGGCAGGATGGACTGTGCAAGCAGACGATTCATGGAGAACAAGCCTGGGTCCCAACCTGTGGAAATGACACTTACGTGACCGCCTTGCTCTGCCGCAGCATTTACTTCCTTGTAGAATTCAGGAATCTTCGCATGTGTATCGAAGCTATCTACCGTATTGAACAACTTGGCAATAGCTGGTGTCTGCTCTGGAAGGTCCGTTGCAGAACCACCACAGAGGATCATAACATCGATCTTGCCTATGTATTGCTCCGCTGCAGAGATATGCTCAAAACGTACTTCTGTGCTTTCAGCAACCATCTGTTCTGGATTACGACGTGTAAACACAGCAATCAGTTCCAGATCCTCGTTCTGGGAAATGGCTTTCTCTACACCTTTACCCAAGTTACCGTAACCAACAATACCCACTCTAATCATGTTCAATCCTCTCCTGTCTTCTTCTATAGTTGTCTATTAATCTATTATAATGATATAACATACCATGTAACCTGTCAGGTTTCCAGTTCGAAATAAAAATACCTTGCAGCGGTGCAGCAATAATGCGGCTCCGCATGCAAGGTATCGTGGTGTTCATTCGTTATTTTAGGAAGAAAGAAAACAGGAACGAACAATAGCCCTTATCTTGTACTTATGATTCTGTCCAGGTCAACGTCAGTTCAATGACGCCTTCCTGCCCTGCCAATGTTCCTCCAATCAAGGACCAGACATCCTGCGTCTCCGGATCGGTTCCCTGAATGATAATATTTTTGTCATCGATTGTCTGACCCGCATCCGTCAACTTTTTGGCGTTGAAGTAATCTTTATACAGCTGGGATACGGTTTTCATATCTTGTTCAGTGGAGAAAATCACCATGGCTGATTGCTTGCCTTCGTTCTCACCCGAATTGGCTAAACGAATCGTTGCATCTTCCGGTAGGGGGAAGTCACTTGGCAAGTTCTCTGGCAACTCGTTACTTCCAGCAGTCGTACCTTCCGTCTCGGTCACTCCACTTGTTGTTGCTTCGCTTGCACCTTCATTGGTCACCTGTTCACCCGTTCCGGAGGAAACTTCGGTATCCACCTTCTCCGTTTCACCTGTTGGTTCGTCTGCTGCACTGCTGCAAGCACTCAAGGCCACCATCATCGCCAGTGCCGCACAGACTAATACATAATTCCTTCTCTTCACCATCCGTTATCACTCCTTCTTCTTCGTTTTAAGTGCTAATCACGCTCAAACGACTGGATTACAGGCACCGCATGAACATTATTCTTGACCCATATCACAGATACAGATAATACACTTAAAGACAATAGACAACTGGCTACGAGAATGGAGAGGAACCGGGTAATCACTCTAAACTTTTTCATCCATCCCTCCTCCTCATCCTGTTCATCATGTGTTTGTGGGATCATCTTACTCATAAATCACTGGACGTTGTCACTAATTTCATGATCTCGGCAGCGACAATATCCGGTTGACTGTTGTGGATACTGTGTTTCGCGTGTGGAACCGTCAGCTGTGTTCCGTGTGTTGACCATGAAGCAAAACCCGCTTGATCGGCCTGCCATGCCTGACTGTCCTCATCCGATTCCTCCGAACTCGCTGTCAGGATCGTCAGTGGAAAATCAAACTTCGTTTTGTTCTCAAGCACACACGCAGCATTTATTCTGGAATTTCGAACCTCTTCCATGACATTGTCATTGTACGCATGTCTCAGCGTGGATATCGTGACGGCCTTTTTCATCGGTTCCGTTACCAGTTTGGGGTCAATAACCAGAGACGCCATCATGTGATCCGACTGCAGCAATGTTCGTGCAATGCCTGTTTTCACCAGAAAACGGGACCAATCCATCATCCATTCTGGTGTATTCAGGTCTGTACGACTGTAATACTCCGGGCTTCCGCCATCAATCATGACCATCCCAGCCACCTCATCAGGATACCTTTGCGCAAAACGCAGTGTCTCCAACGCACCCAGGGAGTGGCCGACCATAATGTAAGGTGGACGTTGACCGGATGTTCGCAGCAATTGGTGAATCTCTTCCGAGATGGTATCGACATCACGAGGTGCATCCGTATAGTCGCTGTATCCATATCCGAACCGGTCATATACCGCAATTTTCACCTGTGATTTTAAATTGTCATACAACGGACTGAAATCCACATACGGATTCGGTGTACCCCAGCCTGAGGCAAATACCACCGTGACCTCTCCTTTGCCAGCGGTGTAGAGGTGCATGTTGCGACCACTCACTTCATAATACTTGCCTGGCGGGGGATAGGACTTCATATCCTGCGTGGATTGATACGCTTCATACGCTGTACCTGCCAGCAGCAAAAGTCCTGTGGCAAGCATGATGCCTCCCAGCACCTTTAAACCTCTCCGTAACCCCTTCTTCATCTTCTCTACCCCTTACCCCAAAGGTTCATCTATATATGTATGCTTCAATCGTACCCAAGAAATAGCGGGATTGAAACAATCCCGAGTCCAGTTCTTTCCCCAACCAAAGTCCAGTGTCCCTCCCCTACCTGTGAACGCAAAAAAACTGCAAATCTCCCATTCAGGAAACTTGCAGTTCATCTATACTTGTATTCTAAAACTCTTACCTCAATCTATCTCACGATGATTCTTACCTATAGTTGCAAAGTAAGACCCACGGGGCAATGATCACTGCCCATCACGTGGCAGTCGATATGCGCATCTGCCACCTTAGGTGCCAATTGATTGGATACTAGAAAATAATCAATGCGCCAGCCCACATTCCGTTCTCTGACTTTTGGCATATAAGACCACCAGCTGTACACATCCGTACGATCCGGGTACAGATGGCGGAAGCTGTCCACATAACCAGAAGCAAGCAAATCGGTCATCTTGCCACGCTCTTCAAGGGTAAAGCCGGAATTGCCCAGATTGGGCTTTGGATTCTTCAGATCAATCTCCTGATGAGCCACATTCAGATCACCACAGACGATAACCGGCTTGATCTGCTCCAGCTGCAGGATATATCCCCGGAATCGGTCCTCCCATTCCAGACGGTAAGGCAGTCGGGTCAGATCCCGCTTCGCGTTAGGTGTATAAACGTTCACCAGATAAAACTCATCGTACTCCAGTGTAATCATCCGGCCTTCCGGCTCGCTGTCCTCCTCCATCCCGTAACGAACGGATATAGGCTTGATGCGGCTAAATACAGCCGTACCGGAATATCCTTTTTTGATCGCATAATTCCAATATTGATAAACATCTTCCCCCAGGTCCATCTCAATCTGTCCGGCTTGCAATTTGGTCTCCTGAAGGCAGAAAATGTCCGCCTGACTCTCTTGATAATAATCCATAAATCCTTTGGTCACACATGCCCTTAAGCCATTCACATTCCAGGACACCAGCTTCATATCCTCATCTCCTCACATCTCTCCAATATAGCACGGGCGAATTCAGGAGGACAAGGTTCACGACATGGAAATGAGATGAAGTTCGCTCAGAGCAAGTTATCAGCTAGGACAATCTGCCAAATCAGATATGGACAATACACCCCTCCACGAGGGGTAAAATAAAAAAGACCGGAGCAGTATCCGGTCTTCATTCGGCCGCAGGGAAGTGCGGCCTTTTGCCTTAGTGCAATCCTTATCGGTTTAGCTTGACTATATTTCGCTTCGTAACTTGGAGAACACCGCAAGGTCAATATATCTGCCTTTCTCGAACTCATGCTGCCGCAGTACACCTTCCTGTTGAAAATCAAGCTTGTGTAACAAGCGAATTGACGCCTCATTCTCCGGTTCAACCTTTGCTTCAATCTTGTTGAGCTGCATGCTTGTGAATCCAAAATGTAACACAGCATGTGCCACTTCCGTCATCACACCGCGGCCCCAGAAAGAGGAACGCAAATCGTATCCAATCTCTGCACGGTTATGTACATCTTCATAGTTCAGGAACCCGCAGGTTCCGATCACTTTACGAGTTTCACGGTCTTCAATCATCCAGCGTAAACCCGTGTGTTCCTTGAAAATCTTCGTATACCAGTTCATCTCACCCTGTGCATCCTCCACGTATTCAAAGGGAGTGAATGGCATATATTGAACCACAGCTTCGTCCGAATATAACGCGAGCAGATCATGGCTGTCCCCAGCCTCTGCCGACCGGAGGATGAATCGTTCTGTCTGAATTAATGGAAATAGATCAAACCTAAATTGCTCACTCATGCTTGGTCTCCTTTGCCAACATTTATTGTAGAAGTCCATTTTACTACACTTGCCTTCATCAAGCTTTTACTATTAATATGTTCTATTAAGGCATTACTGTATAAAAGGGTACATAGGAAAGGACGTGCTATTATCACACAATCATATGACGTTATTATCGTTGGAGCCGGCTCCATGGGTATGAGTGCTGGGTATTATCTATCGCGCAGTGGATGCAAAACTTTATTAATTGATGCCTTTGATCCTCCGCATACGGAAGGAAGTCATCACGGGGATAGCAGACTGATGCGCCATGTGTACAGTGGTGGGCCTGACTATATTGCCATGGCATTACTTGCACAGAAGTTATGGCACGAGCTGGAGGAAACGATCGGAGACCAACTGTTTGTTCCTTCCGGTGTACTAAATGTGGTTGATCCGGAGATTCATTCCTTCCACAACCGATTGAGCCATGCAGATCATGCAGGTATTCGGTATGAAACGTTGCACGCAGCCGAGGTGATGAAACGCTGGCCAGGTATTACAATACCTGAACATTACGAGGGCATGTATGAGCCTGATGCGGGTTATCTGTATAGTGAACCCTGTATTCGTGCCTTCCGCAAAGCAGCCGAGACTCACGGTGCCACCTTGTTAACGCACACGCTTGTGGAGCATATCGAATACGGACCCCATTCCGTTGCAGTTCAGACTTCAGGTGGTGAGACATACCATGCAAATCAAATCATCCTGAGCGCTGGCGCCTGGTTTCAGACATTAAAACCTTTTGTGGATCTCCCAATTCAGGCAGTGCGTAAAACGGTTGGATGGTTTGATGCACCAGAAGCCTTGTATGGCGAGGCACACTTCCCCGGTTTTACACTGGCAGGAAAAGAAGGTACATATTATGGATTTCCAAGCATTGGCGGATCAGGTCTGAAGATGGGTCGTCATGATACGGGCCAAATGTGGACACCAGGAAGTACAATGGCTCCTTTTGGTACGGAAGAAACGGACGAGGGGGATCTGCGCAGGCTGCTCGAACTTCATATGCCTCAGGCAGCTGGAGAATTGAAACGTGGTAGTGTATGCAAATATGAATTCACTTCGGATGAAGATTTTATTATCGACCGACACCCTGCCCATGAACGTGTGTGGCTCGCAGGTGGTTTCTCCGGTCATGGCTTCAAGTTTGCAAGTGCCATTGGACAGATTCTATCCGACTTGGTGCAAACGGGGCACACGGATCAGGATATTAGCAGGTTCGCCCTATCCCGTTTTCGTTAAGTACCAGCTGGGTGGATGAATATATGTATGTCTAAAATAGCTACTTTCCTTGAGGGTGCAGTGTCGCTTAGAGCACTGCACCTCCAAGAAAGAAGGACACGTAACAACGTTTATTTCATGCGTACTCACACTAATTAACTTTGACTAGGCTCCATTGCTGATTGGCCCCGCCATTGTCGGCCCACTGAATCGTGGAGGCACCTGCGGTTAGAGACCCTTGATTGATGTCAACCGTCAGGCCACTGTTTCGATTCGCAAGTACCACATATCCTCCCACATCAATTGGCAGCCATTGCTGATTGTTGCCTCCGTTATCCTGCCACTGAATCAGAGCGGCTCCGCCTTGTGTAGAACTCGAATTCACGTCTAATAAAAGGCCACTGCCTACATTGCGGATGTTGTAATATCCGTTACCTGCCGACTCCAGCTTCCACTGCTGGTTGGCTGCTCCATTATCATTCCACTGAATGATTGTTGCCCCACCCGTAGAAGAAGCACCGTTAACATCGAGTGCAAGTCCACTATTGCGGTTGATTAATTTGTAGATTGCCCCGGATTCATATCCTGTACCACCATTGTAAGTTGCACCGGAAATGACGTAAGTTGTGACCGAGTTGGCCTTGGCTGTAGCGGTAAAGGTTTTGTTTTGCACCGAAATATTGGTCAGTTGCTGCAACTTCTCTGTTGAAGAGGTCCGATATACTTGAGCAGACGTGCCTGTGTTAGTAAAACGACTGAGATCATAGGTTACCGTTGTATCCGTCGATTCCGAATTGGTTGTAACCAGCACTACTTTGCCGGAAGCTGCATCATAGGCTGCAAGGGTATTGGCATCACTCATGCCGATAATCTTGTACCCAGGACGAATAAATTTGCTGTAGTTGCCCATGACATAATATTTTTGGTTTACGGTGTAACTGGTCGTTTGTGTATTGTTCAACACGTTTTTGAAGAATCCCCATCCTTCTGCACTATCCACGGCTTGCCAATACACCCATCCACTTGCGCCCATATTGCGAATATCCTTGAGGATGGTACGTGACATCGTAAGTCCGCTTGCATCCCCATCTCCATATTCAGAGGTCCACAGATGTTTGCCCGCAGACGTCGCTGTGTTGCGCAAAGCAGTACGATTGCTTCCGCCATACGTATGGGTGTTGATCTGAGTGATCGCTGATTTAACGGCATTGCTGTAGCTGTTAAACGACACATTGGTATCATCAATACTGTATTCTTCCGGTGCGCTCAGCTTCGTGGACAGGCCCTTCGTATTCAACGAAGCTTGTACCTGACTCAGAATGGTGTTCTGATCCGCCCGGTCGAAGTGCATGCCCTCCTGATCATTCCCCTGTTTCCACCACGTCGAGATCGGTTCATTGAGCGGAGTTACACTATCAAATGTGATCCCCCAGTTATCCCGAAAATGCTTCACAACCTCGGTTAAATAATCGGCAAAATCATCGTAGTAATCAGGCTTGAGGTTATTACCTCCATTGGCCGAACCGGATACATTGCCACTGATCGTCATCCAGTAAGGTGCGGAATTCGCAAAAGCTTCGATGATATTCACGCCTTGAGCTTTGGCAGCCTGCAGCATATATCGTTGGTTTGCATCTGCATTCCAATCATACACGCCTGGAGAAGGCTGGTAACCAGGAACGGCTTTGCGATATTCAAGGACATTGGATGATGGATTATCCCCGCCTCCAATGTTGTACCGCAGGATGTTCAGCCCCAGTCCGGTATTCGCATTGAACATTTTCTCCACATACTCATCCCGATTGGAATATTCTCCAACCACTTTGCCCCACCACGCGAGGGATGTTCCCCATCCTTCCATCGTCTGATATTGCTTGGATGGATCGGCAACTGCCGTGTATGCTCCTGCAGCAGATACCTCTGTGCCCAGACCCAAACTGCCTGTAAGCAGACTTCCTGCCAGCAGCAGCGAGCTCATTCGTTTTAACCACTTCATCCGCTTCACTCCTTATCATTTTACACTTGCACTCCGATGTCAGAACAACTTTCCGATCGCTGTTATCCCCAGATTTTTTTAATTATTCTCTAAAAGGGGAAAATCCGGGGATAAACGCGCACGCTTCGCTTCTTCAAGTTATTTCTGACCTCTCCGTTATCGTGTAAATGTATAGTTTAACTTAGAAAATAAACACCTATTATTGTGCAACCTCTCGGAAGGTCGCGTCTGACTTATCCAGTGGGGTAACGACAGCTTCCAATTTCAGCACATTGTTGTAATGTCTCAGATACAGGTTTGGGTTACTAAACGAGGCATACGATGTCCAACTGGTGTTAGCAAGTCCATTTACCCGTTTGAACGTGGCGTCATTTCGGAATGTAGCGCTGCCGTCATTTTTCACAAGTGTAATGTTGCCATTAGTATTGCGCAGGAAATAACCCGGGTAATTCATGGACTCAAACGAAATGCCTGTTGCATTCGACAGCCCGGGAACGATACGGAATTGTGCATCCTCCGCCGGACTAACACTGGCATCGATCCGTGCCTGATAGTTGTAGTGACGAATGAAGCTGCCAGGCACATTGAATGACTCCAACTTGCGGATATCACCCGGCTGTCCGGACTCTTTCAATACGGTCATATGCCGGACCAGTCCGGTAAGACCCGCAATCTCTTGTTTGGCACCCCAGGTCTGGAAGTTGTCAGCAGAGTCGCTGTAATAATATTTTTGTGTCGCATAGCCGTCAAAGTAGATTCGCCATGAACCATTATCCAGCTGAACAAGCGCCGGACCTTCTACCCAGGATCCCCAACCTGCCCAATCTCCTGTACCTTTGAAGGTATAAGGACCCTTTAGCGAAGTGGCTGTCGCATATTCAATGTATTTGGTGGTTTCGTTCTTGGTAAACGCATGATAGGTTGAGCCTGTCTTCACAATAAAAGTGTCGATATAATTGGGAGCAATGCCTGCCAGTTCAGTAGGTGCAGACCATGAGGTGGAAGCCAGATTGCTACCTGAAGCGGTAATGACATAAGGTTTGAAATTCTCATAGTTGCCTGGTGAGAGGGACACGATAACGTTCAGACTGCCGTTGCTGTCTTTGAACCATTCCGGTGCCCAGGTGTGTGCGATTGTGGTAGGTGTGGATAATGTAATGTTACGGACAAATGTCCAGTTTACCTTATCCGGACTTGAGGCGATGCCGATGGTGTTACCCGACCAGTTCGTGGTGTAGACGACGTAATATAAACCATCTGTGTGCTTCATGATGCTGGGATCGCGGATCAGATCGGCCGGAGGTGTATAGGCTGGCCCTTTTAGCAAACCATAGTGTGTCGCATTATACGATTCATAGATGTACATATTGGACTCACTTGTGTTCGTGAAGGCGGATATCGTATAGACACTTGTCGCTGCTCTGGCTGTATTGGGGAATACCATGGTTAATAGAAGCAATGTTCCGAGCAGCAGGATCATTCCGGCCTTGAAACCGCTGAGTCCTCTTGCGCTGTCTTTCCTCTTCGTTAACATCAGGTCATCTCCTTATCCAGGGTTGAAAGGAATAATGAATTAGACATAACATACCTTACAGCCGATTTAAACGTTATCTTGGAGTCATCCCTCTATAAGCACACCTTACGACTACCTGATCAAATTCCAATTACATGAAGCATCACTCCCTTCACAGATCATGGATGAACAATCACCTTATATGTAAACGGTTACAAAAAATGTTGCTACAAATGTTCCCTATGCTTATTGTAAAAACCTGATGACCATAGTTTCCCCATTCCCTTAGCCTAGCTCACTCAAAGGACTGAATCAGATGACTCACAACCCAGGTCAATTTGGCTAAGAAAATGAGGTGTTATGGCTACGATAAAAGGTAAACTTATGCGGTATGTGATGCTGCTTTCTAGTCCTAATCTATTTCTTCAAGAAAATGCTCCAACTTGAACTCTCCCGGTTCAATTATCGTTCCGAACCATAGTTGGATATTGGTAAGACATCTACCGACTAATACATGAACTACTCAACCATAACCCACGGATAATGGGATAATGCATCCAGCAGGAAACGTACATGTGTTGGTGTTCTGCCTTCTTCATCGAACAAAAGTAATTCATTATCATCCTGTAGCCACGATACCGGAATCTTATAATCCTCTTGCGGACCAATCTGCCAGTAACGGCCCAGATGATGTCCATTCAGGTGAATGGTTCCTTTGCTCATACCGGTCAGGCGAAGCATCAAGTTCACCTTATGATGCTCAGATACTACAGGCTTAGTGAAATGCCAGCGGTACCAGACAGGCTGACCGTGCGAGCCTTGTGCTTGAAGAGCATTAGATGTGGGTTTAGACTTCTCGCTCACCGCAGCACGTGAGCCTCCACCGTCTGAGGTATCGGTCACCAGGTTGGCATTCCAATTGCCACTTTTGGCGACATCGGGCTGTGCCGTACGCAGGATTGACCCCTGTACGCTACGTTGAGCCAGTTCTTGCCCTGTCTCGGTGCTCTCCCAATGTTCCGGGAGTAAAGCATCCGTTCCTGCCATACGCCAATCCTTCAGTTCTCCCTGACTCGGATACGTAATCAGTTCCAGTCGATTCAGTGAGGATCGGCTATACGGCATTTCCAGTGTATTCGTCTCTCCAGGCTTGATATACAAGGAAATGTCTAGCGTCTGGAAAGCAAACCAATCTTGATATCCTTCCATCGGAACTTCGATGCCATTGATACGGAGGCCTTTACTCAAGGCACCCACCAGAATCGCCCGATCCATACGATCCAGCGTAAAGCTTCTGCTCAGAAGTGGCGATCCTTGGAGAGAGTTCACCTCATCGAGATGCACAAGTCCACTCTCCGTAAGCCAATCCCGACGAATATCCTGAACCTTGCCATCCAGATACATAGCACCAGCCAGACCTTTGCTCTCACCCAAATACGGAGAGAAGTTCAATCTGCCCATATGCTGCACCAGAATCTGAAGTGTGTTCCTCCCCTGGACTACTTGTAACTGAACTCCTGCGGCACCTACCTGACGAACCAGTACCTGTTGTACTCCATTGACAATAATCCTGGCGGTATCCTGAATATCTGGCAAAATGAGACTGGTCATCCCTTCGGTTGCACTCTCGAAATCACATTCGTACAATAGATAACCAAAATCTTGTCCATACCGAGAAAAGTCTTCCGGTTGTCCACTCGCCGAGCGTTGCTTCGCAGTTAACGTAATACGAGACAGCTCATAAGAATCAGATAACGTCGGCGCACTAGGTGATGTCCATGGACGCTGCTTCTGTATACCTGCAATAGACTCCTCGCTGGCAAAGAATTCGTGACCTGTTAACGTCCGTTCTCCATCTGTCCAGTTACCAAGCAGCGTAATCGTGCGATCCGGATCTGTGATCATGCCCTTGACCTGACCAGATGACATCACGTCCACGTCATCGAAGCCGATCACATAACGTAGTCCCTTCTGATCTGTTGCTTCCAATCGCCATGTTCGATTCATCATCTCTTGATCCAGAATGACGAAACGGATCGGTGTGCCGTTTGCTTCCAATTGGATCATTCCCGGCTCCTGGAAATGGAACAGGTCGAAGCGGTGTACGTTCCTTGCCGAATCATGCTCGACCAGCACTTGCACCGAACTGTCCATGACGTTCAAGTCCACGGCTTCCAGTTCAACTATGGAACGCTGCCCTGCTGGGGCCACGATGAACAGGGTCAATTCTCCATTGATCATTTCATTGCCCGTAATCATCGTACCCGCAGTCAGGTATACATTTTCAGCAATCGCTACTCGATCCAGCAAGGGAACAATCTGACCCGGATTCAGCGATACGGGAAGAGTACGCCCTTCTTCAAGCGTAATGTGCATCGTCTCGCGTTCATCCTTGTGACTCTCTAGGAACCACATTTTCTGGTTGTCTGCTTGTCTGCCTCGTACAGATATGCCTTCAGGATGACGTACAACGATCTGTTCTTCTGGAATTTCCTCTGTTTCCATCAACAGTGCCCCGAAAGCATGGACAAAGTAAGACAGATTTTTGGTTACCGCATATTTCGGTGTAACCCGACCATATTCGTTTAGTGGTGCATCATAGTCATAAGACGTAATCATGAAGATGTCACTGCTACCCATCGTTCTGCCACCATAACCACCAAAATTGGTGCCGCCGTAGAACATGTAATGGCTGATTCCGGTATACCCGGCACGCAGAATCTCCATGATGCGACTCTCCAGCAACGGCGCCGTCTTCTGAATAGCCGAAGGCCCTCCCCAATTCTCGAACCATCCGGTCCAGAATTCCGTGACCATCTTCGGGGTGTCCGGCTGTTTGGCCCGAAGGTTCTCATAATGCCCGTCAGCACCCGACCAGAAATTAGCCCCTTCAATCGTGCCTTCCGCCTCGCCAACGCAAGTGATCAGCGTAGCGTCAATGCCACGTTGTAACAATCCATCCCTCAGTGTATTCATATGTTCACTTGCCGCGGCGTCATCCATCAGATACTCATACTCATTCTCCACCTGAACGAGAATGACCGTCCCCCCGGCAGATAACTGGCGCTTCCGAATGATCGGTACAATCCGGTCAAAGTACAGGTTCACATAGTGCAGATACGTCTCATTATTCTCCCGGAACTTCACGCCGTCCTTCGTACCAAGCCAGTATGGAAAACCGCCAAAATCCCATTCTGCACAGATAAACGGACCCGGACGTGCGATGACCCACATGCCCAGTTCTGCGCACAGATCCAGAAACGCGCCGCAATCGTTGTCCCCTTCGAAGGACCACTGTCCTTCTTCCGGTTCGTGCACATTCCACGCAAAGTAGGTGTCGATGCAGTTCATGCCTGCCAGCTTCGCCTTCAGTAGAACCTCACGCCATTCCTCCTTCGGCATGCGGAAATAATGGATCGTGGCACTGTTCAGAAATACACGCTCCCCGTTCAGGAAAAAACTGCGTGCATCGTACGTTAATTCGGATTGAACACCATTCTCAGCCCTGGCGATGTTCTTCTCCTGTTCCTGCAGCAAAAGGGATGCTTTCTCTGTCAAAGATATCCCCTCCTTCTCTTTATTGATATAAATTGAACTAAAATTATTTACACTGGCACTACGATGACAGAATAACCTTCCAATCGCTGTTATCCCCAGATTTTTTGATTCCCTTTTCTCAAAGGGAAAATCCGGGGATAGCGTATGCTTCCGATGTAGCTTTCTTGCAGAAAGCTTGTAGGCGACCGCTCCGCTTCTTCAGGTCCTTTCTGTCCTCTCCGTTTGGTGTAAATGTTTAGTTTAATTTATATAGTTCATATGTCCTGTTGTTCATTTAAAATATAAGTTCAACTAATGAATGTTTACACTGGCACTACGATGACAGAATAACCCTCCAATCGCTGTTATCCCCAGATTTTTTTGATTCCCTTTTCTCAAAGGAAAAATCCGGGGATAGCGTATGCTTCCGATGTAGCTTTCTTGCAGAAAGCTTGTAGGCGACCGCTTCGCTTTTTCAAGTTATTTCTGTCCTCTTCGTTTCTGTGTAAATGATTAGTTCAAAATGATATTGTTCATATTCATACGGGAACTACGATGACAGAATCCTTCCAATCACTGTTATTACTTCGCCTGCAACGTTACGCCTTCCAGTACAACCGTTGTGATGGAATTGTCTGCCGTAGGCACTTCAAGTCCGTTGGCATACACCGGAATGTCTTCTAGCTGCTCCATATTCCGATTCGGTGAAGTCTGATACACCTGCGCGGTGGATGATTTTCCGTACGTGTACCCTTCCAGTTCAAACGCCGTTGTTCCAGCCGACAATTCATTACGAATGACCAGCACCAGTCGTTGACGTTCCGCGTCATAGGCAGCCAACGTGCGACCATCATCCGTTGGAATAATCTTTGCGCCAGGACGAATGAACTTCGTAAACTGGGCCATACCGTAATACTGTTTGGTCATCTCGTACTGCTCTTCTCCGTTAAAATTGGCGTGAATGAAGCCCCAATTATTATTGGCGCCTTCATCTTCAACGGCCTGCCAGTATACCCAGGCGGATGGCTGCATGATTTTTAAATCAAACATGATCCGCTCCGCCAACTCTTGTACCGAGGTCATATCCTCATGACTGTGCGGCTCACTACCGCCTGTTCCGTACTCGGACATCCACAACTTCTTGCCATGGCGTTCTGCCAACGTGCGCAGCTCTTCCATTTTGCTACCATTATAGGAATGGGTATTAATCTGCTGGATCACGTCCAGCGTGTCCTGATCATAGAGGTTGAAATTGAACACCGTCTCATCAATGCTGTTATCATCTGCGGCACTAATGACGGTTCCATCCAATCCTTTGCTCTTCAACGATGCAGCGACTTTCTTGATAATCTCGGCCTGCTTCTCATTCGTAAAATGACTGCCTTCCTGCATATTGCCTTTCTTCCACCAGTCGGAGGAAGGTTCATTGAGCGGATTCAGGGTGCGAAAGGTGATCCCCCACTCGTCCCGATAATGCTTCACAACTTCGGTCAGATAATCGGCAAACGCATCATACTGGTCGTCACGCAGGTTATTACCGCCATCTACGGCTCCAGTGACCGATCCACTAATCGTCATCCAGTAGGGTGGTGAATTGGAGAAAGCTTCGGCAATGTTCACGCCGCGCTCCATCGAGCCCTGTAATACAGCACGCTGGCCTGCATCGGCATTCCAATCCCACTCTCCAGGTTCAGGCTGAAAGCCAGGTACATCCCCACCGGGACGGAGGGCTTTCATCTCCGGATTTTCCTCACCGCCAATATTGTAACGAACGATGTTCAGACCTAATCCTTTCTCCGGGTCAAAGACCAGATCCATCACTTCACTCACCTTCGCCTGATCCTTCCATAAGCCAAGATCGTTGGCCCACCAGGCAAGTGACGTGCCCCAGCCTTCAAAATGATCGTAGGACTGATCCAGTTTCAAACGTACCGGTTCCTCTTGGAATACAAGTGTTTTGGATGATTCATTGGCAAAATGATTGATAACAATTCCTCCTCCTGCCAGCAGGGCAACCAGGGCCACACCCATGAGGATGTAACTCCGTTTGCTCCTGCTGCGTTGTTCTTTATGCGCCATGGGCTAAACAATCCTTTCTCCATGTACGTTAATGACTTCATTGGCCTTGAACAACAGGTTCAATACATACACACACTACACACCTTCTGTTACTTGATTCCGCTGCTTCCGCCGCTAATGTTCGCTTCATAGACATAACGTTGTCCGAACAGATATACCAGCACCATCGGAATGGTGAGGAACAGGGAAGCAATCATCACAAGGTTCCATGGCGGCATCTGTCCGCCCCCGACCGTTGTCAACAGCTGCACCCCGAGTGCAAGCGGCATTTTCTCCGGATCATTGATATAGATGAGCGGCCCCATGAAGTTCCCCCAGTTATAGGAAAACGAGAAAATGGCAATAGCGGCCAGAATCGGATAAGTCAGTGGCATAATAATCTTCCAATAGATCCCCGGATGTCCCATACCGTCAATCATGGCGGCTTCATCCAGTGATTTAGGGATACTCATGACGAACTGCCGAATCAGGAATACGTTGAACGCTCCGGCGAAGAAGCTCGGTACGATCAGCGGGTAGAATGTATTAATCCAGTCCAGATGACGGAAGATGATGAACTGCGGTACCATCGTCACCTCACCCGGAATCATCATCGTACTGAGCAACACGATAAACAGGAAACGACTGCCTTTCGCTTTGATTCGGGCAAAGCCGTAGGATACGATGGAAGCAGACAATACCGATCCAACAATTGTAAAGATGGTAATGATGACCGAGTTTTTGAGATATGTTCCGAGATTGTTATTCGTGAAAATCGTATAAAAGTTGGACCATTGGAACTCCATTGGAACGAAGGTAAAAGCTGATTTGACGGTTGTTGCGTCACTGGCCAGTGCAATGGAGATCATGTACAGGAAAGGCGAAGCAAGCAGCACCCCGACCAGAATCAGAAAAATATAGGATATCGTCTTCTCCACAGTCGATGGATTACTCATTGGCTTTTCCCTCCTCGTAGTGCACCCATAGCGCCGATGAACGGAATACAACCAGTGTCAACGCCATGATGATGATGAATAGTACCCAGGCAATCGCTGATGCATATCCCATTTTGTAGAACTGGAACGCATTCTGGAACAAGTAGGGAACGACCATCTGACTTGAATTATCAGGTCCGCCGGCAGTGACGATGAAGACCTGCGCGAAGGTCTGGAGCGCTCCGATCATACCGGTCACCAGATTGAAGAAAATGACAGGAGTCAGCATAGGGAATGTAATATGGAAGAACGATTGTGTACTTTTCGCACCGTCGATGGCTGCGGCCTCGTACAGTTCCTGCGGAATGCCTTTCATCCCTGCAAGCAGCAATACCACGCCGCCACCTACACCCCATAAGGACATGAGAATCAATGCAGGCTTAACCCAGTTGGGATCAAGAAGCCAGGCTGGACCCTCAATACCAAAGATCGCGAGTGCCTGGTTGATCAATCCTTCCGTCGGTGCAAGCAAGTGAATGAAGAGCAATGAACTCGCAACCACCGGAACAACGGAAGGTAGATAGAACAGAATACGGAAGAAGGTAATCCCTTTGATTTTCTTATTCAGGTAATATGCAATCCAGAGCGAGATCGACATGCCCAGTGGAATGGATATCAGCGCATAGAAGAAGGTATTGCCGACGGATTTCCAGAAGATCGGATCATCGGTCAGCAACGTTTTGTAATTGTCGATACCGATGAATTCAGGGGACTGGAACAGATCCCAATTCGTGAAGCTCATATAGATGGAAAACAGGATCGGACCCAGGGTCAGCCCCAGGAACCCGATCAGCCAAGGCGAGATGAAGATGTAGAACCATTTCCCGTCCTTTTTTCTCACGTTAAGCCCTCCCATGACGCAGAGAGCAGATGGAACCCGCAATCATGCCGAATTCCACCTGTCCTCCTGTCGCTGCTATTTGAACAACCTCTATTTGTAGAGTCTTTCCAGTCCACTCTGGATTTCAGTTACGGTATCATCAAGCGAAGCTTTGTTGTTGAAGTACACACCCAACTTGTCGTTAATCAGCTTCATCATTTCATTCCATTGCGGGTTGAACGGTTCTGCATAGATTGTCGATTCACTGAACGCAGCCATGTTGATTTTCTTGCCGCCATATTCGGCATTCAGGAATTCATCACTGGACAGACCTGCTTTGGTTGCGGGAGCATCCTGACCGGCTTTGACCATTGGCATCTGCGCTTCTGGTGTCGTCATTGCTTCAATCACTTTGAATGCCTCTTCCTTGTGTTTGGAAGCGTTGGTAATCGTTAAACCGTTAAAGAATGCGTTCGTTTCGCCCCATACCGGAGAGATATCCCAGTTGATGCCTTCGACCTTAGCAAGCGAACCAATGTTCCAGAAACCGGTCGTTTCCATGGCGATCTTGCCTTGCGCAAACAGCGGATCGGCTCCGATATTTCCCATGTCGGCAATCTCGGTTGGCGTTGGTCCTGCACCGTGGGTGAAGGTCAGATCATTCATGAATTGTAATGCTTTACGCACAGGCTCCGTATCGAAAGTTGGTTTGCCACTCTCATCGAACAATGAGCCACCGTTTTGGTAGATGAGCTGCATCCATTGTGGCCACCAGCTACCCGGATAGTAGCCCCATTGTACTGTTTTGCCATTCTCTTTCACTGTCAGCTTCTGAGCAGCTGCCATCAGATCGTCCTGCGTCCAATCTTTGGTTGGGTATTCCACCCCGGCTTTATCAAACAGATCTTTGTTATAAAAGAGGACCATTGCGCCTGCCCGATCCGGCAACCCGAATTGCTTGCCATCATACTTCATCAGGTTCGCAATATCATCGGAATAACGCTCAGACATGTTCACATTGTTCGCCTTAATCATGTCATCCAGCGGTATAATCTGATTCTTGGAGGCGTAGGCCTGATAGTTCTCGGCAATCATCATGATGTCCGGTGCTGTTCCTCCGGCGATCATGGTCTGTACCTTCTGGTCATAATCTCCTGCAACCACGTTGAGTTTCACATTAATATCGGGATACGTCTGCTTCACGATGTCGAGTCGCTCCTGATAAATTTTCTTCTCATCCTCCGAGCCCCAGATCGTCATGCTCAAATCAACCTTGCCACCGGACTCGCCGGAGGAACCACTTTTACTCCCGCTGCTGCAGGCTGTCAGACCCATTACCATGACCAGCATCAATAACGAAATGACCTTTAAACTTCTTCTCATACGTTACGCCCCCTTGAACTAATGAATGGATGACCACACTGAAACCCGTTTCATGAAATGGGTTTCATTAAGCTGAAACATAAAACCCGTTCCACTTTATGAAAGGGGTTTCATTCACGCACTCATTATATTTCACCCTTCGAGGAAATGTCAACGCTTTCTTTTCCAATTACAGGCCCTTTATCTTGCAGCAGGTCCTGTACTTTGACGCACAATCAGCTCCGGTTGCAGAATAATCTGCTTCTTCGGTTTGCCTTGGTTAATCAGCTCATGCAGCACGTCCACAGCCTGTTTGCCAAGCTGGTATGTGTTCTGGGATACGGTTGTCAGTTCCGGTATAACGGCACTGGCGAGAGGTGTATCATCAAAACCCACAATGGATATATCCTGCGGAATCGAGAGTCCATGCTCAATCGTCGACTTGATCGCACCAATGGCCGTATTGTCATTCACACAGATGACCGCAGTTGGCGGATTGTCCCGATCCAGCAGTTTGGACATTTCCCTTTTGCCATCGTCGATGGAGAAACTTCCGAGCAGCTGCCGTTCTTTCGGTATTTCGAGCCCATGCTCCCGAAGTTTCTTCTGCACAGCTCTGACCTTGACCATGGTGGTGGACAACTCTTTTAGACCGCCGACAAAGGCGATATCGCGATGCCCCAGTTCAAGCAAATGCTCAGCTGCAAGGGCTGCCCCTGCCCCCTCATCCGTGTATACCCGGTGAAACCCGCCTTTGGCAATATTGCCATTGACTAGCACAATTGGCATACGCTTGCCCATATCAATCAATTCCTGAGCCATGTCATCCGGACAGACTTGCATGTTAATTCGCCCGCCGAGGAAAATAATCCCGTCTACCCGCTTCTCTCGCAGGATGGACAAATATTCAGATTCCCTGTTGTAGTCGCCTGCGGTATTGCACAGAAAGAAGGTATACCCCAATCCGCGAGCCTCATTCTCCGCTCCCCAGAACACTTCCGGGAAAAACGGGTTTGTAATGTCCGGCAGGATGATGGCGATGGTACCCGTCTCTTTCTTGATCAGACTGCGCGCCTGCGCATTGGGCTGAAACTGGTGTTTTTCAATGATGGACATAATCTTCTCTCGGGTGCTTGCACGCACAGGTGCCGTATCATTCAGTACCCGGGAGACTGTCGCTACAGATACATTTGCTTCTTTGGCGATGTCGTATATGGTGATCGGTGTCATAGCGGAACCTTCCTTTTTCTCTAATTTTCCCTATTTTCCCTGCTTATCATACCAGATAAGGATTGGCGATGAAATGGGTTTCAGTGACGGGCGAATGATTTCACACTGAACCCATAGAAGTTCCGGGTATGACATTCATACATGAATGGTTCGTTGCATTACGCATTAGCGTCCATATTTTCACAGGACATGTTTGCTTTTCTTTATTTCACCTTCTAATCTGCGTTTATGGTCCATATATTAAAATGTAAGCGAATTCATTGGAGATTAGAGGAGTGTGAACAACGTCATGATCATTCAAGTCAGTCCGCTGGCAGAAGCAAGACTTACTGAAAAGCTGGGAGATCGACCAGGCTATTTCAAATTGTTTTATGATACCGATGGATGCGGTTGTGACGGAATTGCGGTACTTCTGATCTTGAACGAACCAGATAGCGATGATGTTACCGTAGAAGCGGGGTCGCTTCCCTTTGTAATCAACAAACAGCAGCAGATTTACTTCGAACCCTCTCTGCGTCTGCAATCCGAGCACAGTTTCCCTTCGTTCCGACTGAGCAGTGATTCCATGATCTATGGCAGTAATGTCAAAGTCCATGATCTACGAGATACCGCAGACGTAGCCCCTCAGCCCACTGGATGGTTTGTACGATAAACGTTGAATTAGCACTATAATCAAAACCTCCCAATCCCAGATGTTCTGCGGGAAGGGAGGTTTTTTTATAAATTTCGAATTTCAAATATGCCACTATTTTCGTAGCCATTTCGTTTTGAGCTAACGTTTTCAGTCCATTCAAGATTACCAATTTTACTTCACAAGAATTTCAATGGGATCCATGGTTAATGCGATATCCGCGGTCATATTCACATAGAGATTTTGTGCCCCTTTTTTGGATACCAAAAATTCATCTTCAACCTCAACCACTTGACCTGATTTAAATTCAGTTACATATCCCACATCCGTATAACTACGCTCCTCGTCACTACCGGAAAAGAAAAAACGAATGATTGGTTTTCCATGGGTAACTTCAACGGGTTTAATGCCTGTATATTTTAAAGTCCCTTTTACTTTCATTGTCTCACCCGTGCCTATAACAGTTGGTGTTGTGACTTCGAGAACAAAGTTAGATGCGACTACACGCTCAGTAACTGTATCTTCAATTTTATCTGTTGATGAACAACCAGATAACATCATGAATACCACTGATATCAACATTAAGATGCTATAACTCATTTTATTAATAGTAATCACCTCTCTCATACTCTAACGAATGATATATGGAGAGTGTTGCTCAATTCATTCATTGATTTCCATGAAATATCGTTTCCCTTAGTTCAATCATGTATCACACGAATTCAATTAACTTCCTATCTATTTCTGCGATATCACCAATCTCGGATGTACCATCCCAAAGAATTATTGAAGAAGCTTCATCGTTTTCAACAAAATCATCAAGTCGGCACAGTTCACCCATGAACAGAGCTCCATACTCTGTCCGTTCCGGTCCATGAAAACTTGGCTGGAGTCTAAACTTCATTAGCCCTTTGAATTCAGCTGTATCCAGAATTTGATTGGTTTCCTCAAACAATTCTCTAATTACACATTGCTCCGCATTCTCTCCTGCTTCAATAATACCCCCTGGTAGTTCCCATTTTTTTCTCCACTTATTATGCATGAATAGATACTTTCCTTGGTACTTCACCACAATTAGAGCATGTGTTAGTGGAGCATCCAGTTTACCTGTAATGACCTTATCGTACTCGATACGAATGAATTCCAGAAAAATGTTACCTCTTGAATCTGTCATGATTGCCATTTACATTCCTCCATTTCTTGTGTAACAAAAATAAAAAAACGCGCTAGACCTAAGTCCTGCGCGTTCATATATCACAGGATGGGAAGCGCGAATAGCGTTAACCCATCCCAATTTTTTTAGGAATGAATTAACGCTTTTCATGATGATGAGATTGTTTTAACTCTAAAATTAACATCGACCATTCTCCTAATCATCAATATATGGAAATGATACCCACCTTAGTACTTTAGAGTCAAGTATATAATTTTGCTGATTTACCAATAACGTAATCTTGCCGTTAGCTGAACAAAAGCAGCCGGTCACATTGATCAGCTACTTTCTTTGTATTATTGAGCTATCGTTTCTACGTTAGTTTCTGAAATGGACCTTGTGACATATTCGAGTTAAGAAAAAAGCTGTGACCGAGCATGTCACAGCCGCGTAGTTCCATTCTATCCCTCGACCCGATACCATAGTTCACAATATTCGTAGCCATCTACACTTGTACCATACATCTCGAAGTTGCCGCCATCTAAAATCGTAAATGTTGATGTTTGCAGCCATTCCGAAAATATTCGATTCTTCAAAGACCGTAAATCATACTTGCCGTTGCCATTACCATCATTTAATGTCGAAAATACTGCCCACGTAGATGCTGGAACATCAACAACTGTATATCCTTTCACCTTGCTATCAAGGGCTTTGTAACACCCGATCAGATAAGGGAACGTCGTATTGTTTGTGAATGTATAGGATTCGAATGCAAAGACAGCTCCAAGTTCCTTGCTGAAACTGCTTTCGTCTCTCCAATCCCTGCTCACCGACTGGGATAATCGGTCCAACTCACCATTATTGCTGATGGTTTGCCAAACCTCAGGGATCGATATCCCCTCCTCATTCGCAATAGTGTCGTAACGGTAGATATCTTCCAGCCCATAAACTTGAAAAGCATCCCTTTTTTCAATCCGATAATTCATTCCAACAACTCCCTTTAATATGATTTGAAAGGAGATGCGAGGAAAGGCTTTTAACTCACTTCCGGCATTTCGCGCTAATGTAGGCGTCATTCCATGCAGATTTTGAAATGCTCGTGAGAATGATTCAGGTGTTTCATATCTGTACTTCAAGGCAATATCCGTCACCGTGTTCTTCCTGTTCTTTAAATCAAATGCAGCAAGCGTCAGTCTTCTGCGCCTGATATATTCGGATAAGGGGACATCAAGTACAAATGAAAACATGCGCTGAAATTGGTAAACTGAACATAAGGCGATTTTTGCAATTTGGTCATAATCAATATCTTGTTCTAAGTTGTCTTCAATATAGCTGACAGCTCGATTCATTCTCTCTAGCCAATCCACGACAATCCCTCCTTTCGTAAGAAGCATATCATCCGGTAGTTTATGTCGCCTGACTTTCCGTGCAGGATAATGTCAGGTGTTAATCATCTGTATACAGAATCCTTGTTTCCTAAATTAATCCAAGTCTTTATTAGTTTGAAGCATCTATTTTAGTAGTATTTTTATACTCGATTGGTACAAAACTAACCTGCCAGTTAGTTCAATAAGTTAGATCAACAGTATCGTCCGGGTCTGAACCAGCTGATCCCCATAATTCCCCCTCAACCTGATAACCACCACTCCATTGAAGCAAGTAGCCTCCAGTACTCATCCCCTGTGTGAAACCTTCTTTACTATTTATCCAATCTAAAGATTCCCCAGGAGCAATCGTTCTAGCGAAATACACTTCACTAGTATCTAAGTGCGTTAAACTAACATTAACTTCATGGCTACTATTGTTTTTCATAAGCAGTTTTATATGTACAGATTCCGGATTTACGGAAAAGGGTTGCTGTACCGTTGCGCCTCCAGAAGCAATAAAGTGGGAGGGTTTGCTTTCTTGTTCACTCAAAGACTTAGAATGGGTTGTACTTTCGTACTTGCTTGATAATACACCAGTTTTTGGATTAAACATATTCTCTTGAGTTTGACTTGTTGAATCACAGGCAGTTACAGTCGCTGTTGTTAAAGCTAATGATATAACAGTAGCAAATAGTCTCTTTTTCTTCATTACTTCATTCCCCGTATTCTTTTATTAGTTATTCTTAAAACCTATAAGAAGCTCCTCGTCATTAACAACACTATCACTCTATAAAAGTTACACGTGTAATTTGTAAGATGGCATTGAGTTAACCTTGCCATTAGCTGAATAAAAGCAGCCGATCAGGTTGATCGGCTACTTTCTGGGGTTTATTGACTTATCGTATTCCTTAAGTGTAACGACGACTGATATAATTTAACCCTTCAGTCTCTCGAAAAACCGAAGTGCTTCTCAACTTCCATTAACATCTGATCTTTATTGGATTGAGATGTTCTCATAAACCATTTTAATTGATACTGCTCCGCTTGTTGCAGGTAATGATTCGATGCTCTAACCACCGTGTTTAACGTTTCGTCCCGTGCACGTTGTGGATCTGATAAACTAGGAAACAAACCCTCCATGCCTCTCAGATGATCTCGATCCAGATAATCTGCTCGAATGAGGTCATCTTCTGCAAACATATAAATCACTCGGTTGGGGTCAGCAATCTCCCTTAGATAAGCAGGTTCCATAAAAGTATCTACTACGATCGGCTTCTCTTTCCCCATCTGTAACAAATCCAGGATGATAAATTCCACACTCTCGTCAAACACGGAATTTAACCAGTGACTTCTATCATTCCCTCGTCCTAAAAAGAACCATTCCCAATCAATGAAATGTCGTAATATGGCGGGATGATCCTGCGGATTAGCCTTTTTTTGATAATCGAACGTGTGGTCATCTGAAGAATAATAATTTATATTCCATTTTGAAGAAAGCAACTTTGTCATCGTGCTTTTTCCGCCGCAAGGGCCTCCACATATCCAATAAACGTGATCTAAATATTGTCTTAATAGTCGGTCTGAAATTTTCATTGTACAACCATCCCTTTGTTTAAGATTGTTTCTTAAAAGGGTTAATGTCTCTTGTCCTATTTGCACTAAATGTCCAAGTATCTGGCATTTTTACACCGCCTTTCCTAGCTTCCTTTTATGACAAAATTATTCCTCTGATTCGCTTTTCACAAAATAATTACCGTGAGAAAGAATCTGTTTGGTATCAGCAGTTAAATGATCTAAGTTATCCACCGTTTCCTTCTCGGAAATGAAGGCGTCTTTCTCGGGTACCCTATTAAATGTTCCAAAAGATGTCGTTATACTACTTACATTTTCTAGAGCTCTATTAATTTCCTCTTCTGATAATTGTACTGCAGGACCAAAATCCGGATAGTTTGGGTTATCCGCTTTAGCATCATCATAATAATTACTCGCATAAATGCTTAAAGCAGTCACTGCCGAAACAGTCATTATTAATGCCGTACTGATAAAGATTTTTTTCATTGGAGGTCACTCCTCAATCGTTTCAATAATGTTTGTGCATTCATAAATCCATTGCCCTCTAGTTCAACTGGAACTGTGTTTTAGTAGAAAGCAGCTAAAAAACTAATGATCTGTATACTGCCAAGCGTGAATCGGTGTACCTTTAGTGACTTCACCTGTCAATGTATTGATTTCTAGTGGTTCTACTAAAACCTTCCATCCATTTTCGCTTTTGAAAATTTTATACGGGAGTGGTGGTGACTGTTCGTAGCCTTGTCCTGCATACTGTTGAACTACATAAAATTGAACTTCATCCGTGTTGATTTGTCTGCTTTCCACAATTTCATACCCTGTAGTTGGATTAGTTTTAAGATCCTTTACATATCCTTCTTCACGACTTTTCTCATCCAAATAATTGGTATCTTTAGAATAAAACATCATTCCCTCTACATCTTTAGCAATGTAAGCCTGAAAATACTCCGTTGCTGCTTCCATCGGAGTTTGGGCTACAACTCTTTCCGCAGTTGTAGTCGATGCTACTAAAATAGATCCAGCAACAACACTGGCAAGTAAAAGCGATACTAATCCTTTTCGTTTCATGGATCGAGAACTCCTTTTTAGTGTTCGAGTTAGTAATAATGATCAAATTTTATATAGACCTACTTAGTATAACGCATTCAATTATTGGAAAGTTTTTATATTTATGAGAAATTTGTTTACATCTATCTTTCAGCCTCTTTATCCAAACTCTTCTTTACGCCCACCCCACTTAATGTTAGATTTTATAACATATCATTATGAAAGCGAGTGGGTTGAAGATGGATCTGCAACAGTTATTAACTATCCCCATTCTCTCCAAAGCAAAGGTTATTGCCGGGCATCGTGGCCTTGATCGCTTGGTGCAATCGATTAATATTATGGATGCGCCAGATATTGTCCAATTCCTGAAGCCGGGAGATATGCTGCTGACCAACGGTTATATCTTGAAAGATCGTCCCGATGCTCATCTTGGATTCATTACAGACATGCATGCGATTGGTTGTGCGGCGCTTGCTGTCAAGACTCAGCGTTTCTCTCTTGAGTTATCTCCGCAACTGCTTGAGACGGCCGACAAGCTGGGCTTCCCAATCATCGAGCTGTCTGAGATAGACAATACACTCGGTGAAATATTTCAACATTCGATCAGTGCCATCCTTCAGAACAAAACCCATGAGCTACATTACGCCTTGTCTATTCACAAGCAATTTTCCACGATGGTGATGCAGGGAAAAGGCATACCATCCATCGTAGATACGTTGTCTCAACTGCTATCCTCACCTGTGCTGCTGCTTGGTTCGAAGAAGCAGATTACAGCAAGCTCCTATTATGCACAACAGATGGATGACCAGTCTCTCGCCGCGCCCATACTGACATTTATAGATGAGCATCCTTCCTTCCATACCGCAATCTCGATCTGCCTGCTTACTACCGAGAAATATCGACACACCGAGCTTCATCCCATCTTCACAGATCGGCACGAGGGTTATTTGATCGCACTATACGACAGTTCCGCAACCTCCAAGCTGTCCACTCTGGCACTGGAGCAAGCCGTCAATGTGATCGGCCTGGAGTTAACCAAGAAGCAAGCCGTCAAGGAACGCTCCCGCCGTTACAAAAATGAATATTTCTCCGATCTCATTCAAGGCTTCATTCGTTCGGAACAAGAAGCGCTGCACCGCGGCAAGAAATATGGGCTGCAAGCCAAAGGAAGTTCTGTTCTCATCGTTGCCAAAAAGGATGAATCCTTAGCGGGCATACCTAAGCAGAACTCTACTTCCTCCGGGGAAGAGCGGTTCATCTCGGAACGAGACGCTAATTACGAGTTGATTAAGCAGGAGTTTGCCAAATTGGATCTCTCCTTTGTCATGTTCACAAAGAACGACCAGTTCGGCATACTCGTCTTTTTGGCCGAATCGTCTTGGGACGAACATACCGTTGTTCAGCAGCTTGAGCGGATTGCGACTAATCTGTATTCGGAGTCGCAGCTCAGCCTATCCTTCGGAATAGGTAATCCCTACACCAATGTATTGGATATAGGACTCTCCTATAAAGAAGCAGTCAAGGCGCTCCAATCCGGCTATCAGATGCGAAAGACACGCTTCGCTCATTCCTATCAAACCATGGATATAAGCCGTCTGCTGCGCATGATTCCCCACGATGAGATGCTGCAGTTCCATCACGAAACCTTTAAGGCCTTCGCTGACCGAGATCCAAATGAGCGTAACGAGCTTATGAAAACCTTGTCCTCCTTCTATGAGAATCATTGCCAGATCGTTGATACGGCGAAAGAGCTGTTCGTACATCGCAATACAGTGATCTATAGGTTGGAAAAATGCGAGAAACTGACCGGCAGGAACATTAAGGACCCGATGGAGAGCCTGCGCTTCCGACTTGCCTTCGCGCTTGAGTCCCTTTTGAATGTTAATCCAGCTCCTAGTGAAGCTAATCATACGTCTTAAACCGAGAACGTGTCATGTATAATGACACGTTCTTTTGTTTTCTTTTCATATTCAATTCATGTTCAACCTTCATTTGTGCATTTTAACTGATTTAATTCTATTTTTATGTTCAGAGTAACTAATGACAATGATGCAAACAGTCTATATGATTAGGAATATATTCATTAATGTCATGTTAATTAACATCAATTTACATCAAGAAACGAACTACCATCAGGCTGTAGGAAAGGGGCTACCTATCATGGCTATACAGATACAAGGCGTATCCAAATCATTTGTCAGTGCAACCGGAGAAGATATTCAGGTCCTGGCTGAGGTTTCGATGCAAATCAAGAAACAGGAGTTCTTCAGTATCGTGGGACCGAGCGGCTGCGGCAAAAGTACGATTTTTAATATTATCGCAGGTCTGCTTAAGCCAACAAATGGCAAGGTTATCGTCTGTGGCGAAGAGATCGATCAGACCACCGGGCATGTCGGTTATATGATGCAGAAGGACCTGTTACTTCCTTGGAGAAGCATCCTGGACAATGTCACGTTAGGCTTGGAAGTGAAGGGGATGTCCAAAAAGGATCGCAGCGATATTGCCATGGATTATCTGGATCGATATGGCCTGGCTTCATTCGCAGGAGCCTATCCCTCCACACTATCAGGCGGTATGCGCCAACGTGTAGCCCTCATTCGTACCCTCGTTACCCAGCCCGATATTATATTACTGGACGAACCCTTCTCCGCACTTGATTATCAGACCAGACTCATTCTGGAAGATGAAATCTTGTCTATCCTAAAATCCGAGGGCAAGACAGGCGTCCTGATCACGCATGACATTGAGGAAGCCATCGCCATCTCCGACCGCATTGCCGTTATGAGTAAAAGACCAACGACCGTGAAGCAGGTGTATGACATTGGTCTCGCCTCACAATATGGCTCAGCACTGAAAGCCCGCTCCGACCAGAAGTTCAAGCAGTATTTTGAATCGATCTGGTCAGAGCTTGATATCCAAATGGGGAGGATCAGCTAATGAAGAGCACATCACCTGAAATTACCCTTGCCGTAAAGTCTGCTGGAGTTGCGAAGAGCAAACGCAGACAGTCCACCTTCTCCAAAGAATGGCTGATGACGATGCTGTGGCGGTTCATTATTGTAGCGGTCATCCTGGTGATCTGGGAATCCGCCGTTCGCTTAGAAATGGTTAACGGATTCCTCATGGGGTCACCAAGCGCCATTCTTGATGCCGCCATCACGATGGCCAGCTCAGGGCAACTGCTTACAGACGCGTTTGCAACGGTGAATGCCACCGTTATCGGCTTCGTAGCCGGAAGCTTAATCGGCTCATTGGCAGGACTGCTCATGTGGTATTCCAAGTCCGTTGCCCGTGTGCTCGATCCATTCATTGTAGCGATGAACGGTATTCCGAAGATCGCACTCGCTCCCATGATTATCATCTGGTTTGGTTCAGGCATCTTCTCCAAGATTGCTTTGGCCTCCGTAGCAACATTTATCGTAGCGCTATTATCCGCTTACCAAGCGACTCATCAAATCGACGAATCCCAGATTAATCTGATGAAATCCTTCGGTGCAAAGAAGTCACAAATTTTCCGCAAAATTATCGTTCCTTCCTCTCTGCCATGGATCATCTCGGCCTTCCGGATCAATATCGGTTTGGCATTGGTGTCTGTTGTAGGTGGAGAATTCATCTCTTCTGACAAAGGACTTGGACACATGGTATTCGTCGAAGGTAACCTGTTCAACCTTCCGGCCGTGTGGGTTGGCGTGTTCATGCTTATGCTGGTCGCCATGCTCCTCTACACCTGTGTCGGTTATATCGAATCCCGTCTCCTTCCATGGAATGACAACAAGACCAGCAGCAAATCCACATCTGTATAGCTGACCTACAACGATTAAAGGGGACTGATGACTAATGCGTACATTCAAAAAGATAGCTATTCTAGCAGCGATGACACTTCTATTGACTACACTGCTCAGCGGGTGTGGCAGCAATGCCACAACACCTGCTAACGGCGCAGGTGCATCTAATAGCGAGGGGCAAGCAAATACACAGGTGGACAATATTATGGTCTCCGAGGTGTATCACAACCTGCTCTACCTTCCTCTGTATGTAGCGAATAACCAAGGATTCCTAGAGGAGAATCGCATTGAGCTATCTTCCATCCGTGCTGCCGGAAGTGGACCAACAGCATTGTCTTCGGTGATCTCAGGCGAGTCTGCGTTCTCCTTCCACGGTCCTGAGCATGTCGCATTTGCTAATGCAAAGGGCGGAGATGCTCGCTCACTGGTCCTTCTATCCGGCAGTGCTCCAGTATGGGCAGTTGCGCGAGAAGGAGTAACCGTGAACTCGACAGCGGATTTCAAAGGTAAAACCATCGTTGTGGGCTTGGCACCTACAAGCTCGAACAGCTTACTGCGGAAACTATTCGCTGACAATAGCATCGATATCGACAAGGATGTGACGATCACTGAGGTTCAGAATGGCTCCGAGCTTGGTGCTGTATTAGCCGGCAAAGCCGACATTGCTATCGTTTACGAGCCTCAGCTGGATCAAGGCATTGCAGAAGGGCTGCATATCGTCCATGATTTCACGAAGGATTATCCTGACTTTGCCTTTGCAACGATGAATACAACCGCAAGCTTCATTGAAAAGAATCCTGATCTCACCCAGCGCTTTGTCACCTCTATTGAGCAAGCTCTGGAATATATTCAATCGAATCCTGAAGGCGCAAAAGCAGTTGCCGTGAAGGAATTCCCGAATCTGGACAAAAACGTCGTGGAGCAAGCGGTACAACGCATGATCGACAGCAAGGTATATCCTGCGGAGGGACTCATCAATGAATCAGCATTCGAGACCGCAATCGATATGCAGCGCTTCATCGGCAATCTGAAGGAAGATCTCGCTTACGAGGATATTATCGATTCAAGCTTCACCAAATAGAGAGAGAAAGGTTGATTACTCTGAACCAGGACGACTATCTCACACACCGCCTCACGGAAAGTGCGAAATATGCGAATGGAGTTATTACTAGCGAGGAGCTTGCCCTATTTACAGCCGACTTGAAACTGATTCGTGGCTTCAAGTTGCCGGAAGAAATAGGACCCAATCCTCCGCATAGGAGCGTGCCTCTGCGATGATTACGAAACCACTGAACGAGCTGACCATTGCTGAAGCCGCAAAATTGATTAAAAACAAGTTGATATCTCCTGTAGAGCTTACAAAATCCTATTTGAATCGCATTGAGAAAGTAGAACCTGCTGTGCAAGCCTTCGTTACAGTCACCGCCGAACAAGCTTTGCAGGCCGCAAGAGAGTCTGAACAAAAACTGATGAATGGCGAATATCTCGGTGCTCTGCATGGTATTCCCTATGGAGCCAAAGACATTATCCATACCGCTGGCATACGCACCTCGGCCGGATCAAATACCTTTCCTGACTTCGTACCCGGAACGAATGCAACTGTGATTAATAAGTTGCAAGCTGCAGGCGCTATCCTGCTCGGCAAGACAACAACGACGGAATACGCCTTTCAGGGAGGAGAACCGCCAACACGCAACCCGTGGAATCTAGAACATACCCCGGGCGGTTCCAGCTCCGGCTCCGCCGCTGCAGTAGCGGCTGGCATGGCTTCCTTCACACTCGGAACACAGACCTTTGGATCTCTGCTTAGACCCGCAGCTTACAACGGATTAACCTGTATGAAACCCACTTACGGCAGGGTTAGCCGTAATGGTGTTATCACAGCCAGTTGGAGCCTGGATCATATTGGCGCCTTCACTCGATCTGCACAAGATAACGCAATCGTTCTGGAAGCGATGGCCGGGCAAGATGAGCTGGACTCCTTCACGCTTCCTTATGGCAAGCCAGACTTAACAAATGCTCTTGAGAATCCTATATCAGGAATGATGGTCGGGCTACCGAGCAGCTTCTTCCAGACTGATGAACCGGCGATCTTGTTAGCGGTAGAGTCGGCAATCGCTGTGCTTGAGAAGCTGGGCATGCAATGGAAGAAAGTTGACCTGCCTTCTTATATGGAAGAAACCATTGCTGCTCATCGTACGGTAATGCGGGCAGAAGCTGCCGCCTTCCATCAGGAACGCTTCGCGGAAGCCTCTGATCGTTACGGTCACACGATGCGGGAGCAGCTTGAACTCGGTTACCAGACGAGTGCCGTTGATTATTTGCAGGCACAACGCATCCGAACGATATTCCGGAGCGAGATGATGATGCTTTTCAATGAAGTAGATGTGTTATTGACTCCATCCACACCATATGTAGCTCCACATGGCTACAAGACAGGCAGCCCAATTTTCAACGGACCGTTCACCAATACAGGTCTACCGTCCATCACCGTACCCATCGGGTTTGATACCACCTCAGGGAAGCCATTGCCTATCGGCATGCAGCTTGCCGGTCCACACATGAGAGAAGACCGCTTGTTGTCCATCGCTCATCATTATCAGCAGGCTACGAACTGGCATCAGATAACAACGAATATAAACACTCATTAGGAAAGGAATGACAGCTACGATGTCTACCATCATACATGCAAGTGCAGCACCCAAATTCCCGCTTCCTTTCTCCCATGCTGTCCGCGCAGGAGATTTGGTCTACGTTGCAGGTCAGGTAGGCGTTGATCCACAGACGCTTGAGCCTATCGGCGGCATTAAGGAGCAGACTGAGCAGTGCATTCGTAATATTGAGGTGATCCTGCAAGAAGCCGGACTTACACTCGATCATATTGTGAAGGTAACCACTCATCTGGCCCGAGTCGAGGATCAGCCCGAATACAACGAAGTGTATGCGCGAATGATTAAGCAGCCCTATCCCGCCCGTATTACCGTATTTAGCGGATTAGGCACTTATTTAATTGAAATGGAAGTGCTGGCGTATGCGCCTTCCGTCCGAGGAGAGTAACACATCACAAAGAGCACCTGTAGCCATAGATGGGCACAGGTGCTCTTTTTATCTAGAAACCCGGTCCTCTTTTGAGAAACGGGTTTCTTTTCGTATTCCTATTTTGTTTTGAAGCGAGATGATTCCTCGGCAAGTTGTTTGGTCAGTCCATCGATTCTCTGCACCATATTTGTCAAATGTTCCGTCATGCCGGACTGTTCCTGCATTGTTGCTGTGACTTCCTCAACAGAAGCCGACACCTCTTCACCGGAAGCAGACAAGTTCTGTGCAGCCCCAATGACGTCATCCTTATCACGTTCAATCGATTCGATCTCAGTGGCAATAGCCTGAATCTGGCTCATCATATCATTCATATTCTCGGTGACAAAATTGAATGTCTCCTTCGTCTGGCTAACGCTGCTCTTATGCTGTTCCGCAATTGCTTCAATAGCCTGAACACTTCGGTTATTCTGCTCCACATGATCAATGGTCTGCATCACAATTCGGTTGATATCCTCCGATTGAGCTGTTGTCTGCTCTGCCAGCTTGCGAATCTCGGAAGCAACCACAGCAAAGCCGCGCCCTTGCTCACCTGCTCTTGCGGCCTCAATCGAAGCATTCAACGCAAGTAATTTCGTCTGATTTGCAATTTCGGCAATCGTGCCCGTGATCTGGTGAATGCCAGAGGAGCTTTCAGCGAGTTGGACTGTAATTTTGGAGATGTTGCCAACTTCAATCTCGTTCTGCCCGTTCACCGCAATAAGCGCATCAATAACTTCATGATTATTTTTGAATGCATCCGTAATTTCATCTGCCTTGAACTTCACTGCCTGCGACATTCCATTCACGTTTGCAATCTTGTTACCAACATTCATGAATTTGTCCACAATGGCTTCCGTATCGTTCGCCTGGGATTCCATGGCTCGTGAAATCTCAAATGCCGTTGTCGTTGTTTCGGCAATCGTGGTTGAGGTTTGCTGAGTGGACTGTTCCAGCTCGGATGTACTTGTTTTCAGGATGCCGATGGAACGGTTCATGCTGGAGATCAGCTGTTTATTGCCTGCTGCCATGGTATTGAAGCTGTCCACCAATTGTTTGAATTCTCCGCTATATTTACCTTGAGCCTGTACCGTCAGATCGCCGCCCGCAAGCTGTCTGAACAACACAGTTAGTCTTGTAATTGGTCTGGTTACCAGCAAAGAGATCAGGATACCCGCTACGACGGAAACCGCAATAGCACTAAACAAAACAATATACATCTGTTTTGCCATCGCACGTAAAGGCTTCTGCACATCGCTCATTTTATCTTCAACAACGACGGTCCAGTCGGATCTTGGGATTTTGGAGTAATACGCCACTTTCTCGTCTGTACTAACCTCCCCTTGCTGCAGTTCAGCGCCAGGTGCAAGATCTATCAATGATTGGTATTCGCCCGACTCCATCTTCTGGCCTGCCATCTTCTCATCTGCTGAATCGTAGATGACCGTACCTACGCGGTCCATAATGATTACTTTTCCCTCATCATTAATATTGATATTTTGTAGCTGATTAACGAAGAACGAGGTGGATGCCGCAGATACGAGCACTCCCTGTACTTCTTGATTCTCATTGTAGATTGGCATGGCAAAAGCCGTACCAAGTTGTCCTGAGGACTTGGCTACAATCCCTTCACTAATCACGTTTTTACCCAGAATCGCTTCTTGGAAATATGCCCGATCTCCGCGTTCTGCCTTGATAACTGCCGGATCATTCGCTGCAACAATAATGCCATTCCGATCCAACAAAATCAGACTGTTGTTACCTTCCATACCTGCAAGACTGTCCGCGAGAATACCACTTGCCTTATCCAGCAGTTCATTGTTTTCCGAGAAAAAGTTCTCACCTTCCTGCCCATCCGTATTCCGAATCTCTAGCAGATCCCGGAAGGTACGATGTGTTGTAATCAGAAAGGTGGACTGTTCTTCCAAACTTAGTGAAGCATACAAACCTGCCCCCACCCGGTCCGAGGTTGCCTTAATTTCATCTTTGCTTTTGTCGAGTGTAATAACTGCCGCTACGCTGTAACACACTACCGCAGTTACCGCCAGTACGATACACACCAGCAGACTGATCATAAGTGGTAATTTGACTCTGAACGACATGTTGCGCATGCGTTCTCTTGCCTTGCTAAATACCATGATTACATTCACCATCCATTTTCATTTTCGTCATTATGAAGTCCAAATTCTATGTATCTACTTTATATCGGTCGATATCAAATAATCTGTAAGCTGTTTCCCCAGTTATACTAGGTCAAAGGCCACTGCAAACGATTGGAAAATGAAGACTTTGGGTTAATACAAAATATGACATCAACATCGTATAATATATGAAATACATATCGCGCAGGAAGAGGGAAAACGCATTGAATCCGAAAATGCCTACTTTATTAAATGTTATCCGTGCCCTGTTAGGGGTACAATCCATTTTCATTGGGATTTCCATGACATTCCTTATTGCAGATCTATTCCGTAATAGTGCGGATTACTCCGCGTTTCCGCTATCTGATCAGATCGCCTATTTTACAAGTATCGGGCTCCGTGTACTCTTGGTTCTGGTTCCCCCAATTCTGACTATCGTATTTATCTCCAAACGAAGTTATAAGCTAACAATTACATTTATGAGCCTGGCCTTATTTTTTGGCGTTGTTTTCTTTCAGAATTTTCTCGTCTTGCTGCACATCTTTATGTTGCTTACGCTGCTGCTCCACAAGCCCAGCAAGGTGTATCTGAAGCAGGAAAGCTCTCGGGAAGAATACAACCAGAAGAATCTGCGGTTATAGGTTCGAAGAGAATAGGAGAAGTGATATGGTAAAAACAGCATTACCTACGCTATTAAATGTCGTGCGCATTTTATTAAGTGTAAAACTGATCTACGTGATTGTGTCCTTTATCGTGTTCCTCATTGACTTCAACCAGAATATGGAGGCCTATCTGGGTTTCTTACGCAAAGGAGATGATCTGGCTTACGCCTCTGGCGTAATCTCAGCCAGAATGTTGTTTATCATCGGTCCCAGCCTGCTCGCTGTTATATTCATCACCAAAAGAAAGTTCAAGCTCACCGTGACGTTTCTGAGTCTGGCGCTATTCGTTGCCATTCCGAATGAGAGTAACCTGTTTACCCTGATTCATCTCTTCGCCCTGCTTATCGTGCTCTTGCATCGTCCAAGCAAGTTGTATCTGAAACGAAAGGATACCCCTGTCAATGAAGCCGTAGTTGAACCGAAGAATTAATTCGAAAAGAGAATCACATGACATTGAAGTCCAAAAAAAAACGGTGGAGAGTACACGATATGATGTCATAATAAAAAAACAAGGACGTTCCTAAGTAATACAGGAAGGTCCTTGTTTAATGTGAATTAATATACAAAGTGATTGTGAGATTTACAATTACAGTGCAGCTTGATAAATTTGTACTACATCTTCACGCTGCAAGTTTTTGAAGAATCCGAACGGACCGAATCGCATCGCTTTATCAGCCATCACATCAATCTGGCTGTCGTCGATGTCATAGTCCGCCAGACGGCTAGGGGCACCAATTGAAGTCCAGAATGTACGCAGCGCTTGAATGCCTTCTTCAGCAACTTGTTTGTCCGACTTTCCAGCAGGGTTGATATCAAATACATTAACAGCCATACGTTTGAATCGATCTACATCCACATCCAGATTATGTTTCATCCAGTGTGGGAAAAGGATCGCAAGGCCTCCCCCATGGGGAATGTCATACACAGCCGACACGGCATGTTCAATATTGTGAGAAGCCCAATCTCCGGCAAGACCCATATTCAGGACATCGTTAAGCGCCATTGTTCCACAGTAGAGAATGGTTTCGCGCAGTTCATAGTTTTCTGGATCTTTAATCAGACGAGGGGCCGTATCAATAACGGTACGAAGAATCGTCTCACAGAATCCAAGCTGAACCGGTGTATTGGTATCCAGATGGAAATAATGTTCAAACACATGAGACATCATGTCCACCATGCCGTATACCGTCTGATCCAGTGGTACGGTGTATGTGTACTCCGGATCAAGAATGGAGAACGCCGGGAAAGAATACTCGCTGAACCATGCCCATTTCTCCTGCGTGTCCTGATTGGTTATTACTGAACCGTTGTTCATCTCGGATCCTGTCGCTGCCATCGTTAGAATTGTACCCAGTGGAAGTCCGCCTTCCGGGGTTGCTTCACGTACAACAACATCCCACATGTCTCCATCGTATTTGGCTCCTACTGCGATGGCTTTCCCGCAGTCAAGTACACTGCCGCCGCCAACCGCAAGAACCAGATCAATGTTATGTGTTCTACATAGCTCTACACCCTTATGAACCGTTGATAGACGAGGGTTCGGTTCGACACCGGCCAGTTCCGTAACCTCTGCTCCGATCTCATTCAACTGGCTGATTACCTGATCGTACAGCCCGCTACGTTTGATGCTTCCACCACCATATACAAGCAAAATACGTTTTCCGTATTTTGGAACTTCGGTCTGTAGTGCTTGAAGTTGCCCTTTGCCAAAAATCAGCCGGGTCGGATTATAAAACTGAAAAGATCTCATAACGTATGTTCCTCCAAAGAAGTCTGAAATTTTGTGCATCCACCATTATAGTTCTCTTTATTCGTAAAAACAAATACAGGCAAGAAGGAGATAACAGATGAGCATGGAGTCTGTTATGGCTAAACACTGTTCTCCTGAACAAAAAAAGCTCCTGCCAGCAAAGTGGCAGGAGCTTACATCACGGGGATTCAACATAAACATCACATGCTTCCGTGACATACATGGTCTACATCCCCTCAGATATTAAGAATTCGGTACTTAGGTTCTAACCCAGATCGGCAATCCGCTGTCCAATACGTGGAAACAGCCCAAAGGCATTCTCATAGAAAACCTTATCATGATGCTGCTCCGGTACAAGTCGGCGGACAAATTCGGCATACAGATCGATGGGCGCAAGCGGCCAGTCGGTGCCAAACAGCATTTTCTCATAATGATCCGAATAGACCAAAGCCCGGCGGAAATGATCCATGAACAGAGGCTCGTTCATGAAGCGTTCAAAATGAGGCCGATCCCCCACCACAAGACCAGACAAATCCGCATACACGTTAGGATTCTTCGCCACCACTTCAGCTGCATCCATCACCCAGGGATCACCCAGATGACAGATCATGAAGTTCACACCACGCTGTTGCAAGGCTAATTCATCCACCGTCAGTGGATGCGAATACTTGAGCAACCCGTTCATGGAGTACGTGTCTCCTGTATGAATCACCACAGGCAAGTTGTACTTGGCTGCGAGTTCATAGACTGGAGTATAGATTTTGTCATACACATAGTGATGATAGTATCCGGCATATAATTTGATTCCGGCTACCTCAGGGGATTGAAGTCTAGCTTCAATCCGGTCAAGCTCGTCCTGAGCGTGTTTACCATCTAGCGCATTGGGATTGATCCCCACACATTCCATGAGGAATGACGGAACCTTCTCTTCCAGGTCAAGTCCCATCGGGTTAGGAGAACTGGAATCCGGGAACGCTCCCTTCGTCTGCTCCGTAACCCCCATCCCGATACCCAGAATGACGTCGTTTTTATCAAACTCCGCTTTCAGACCAGCGGCAGAGTAATCCACTTTGGACAGATCAATCGCTGTTCGGTGAAAGCTGTCGATGTCCGAAAGGTGAATATGAATATCAATAATCGGCATGTGAAGCCTCCTTTTCATCGGTAGAAGTTGCAAAATTCAGTTTGAGAAGGTCATGCACATCCGCTGAACTCAGCGGAATTGGTCCCAGAACCAGATATGTCGGCTCCGTCCAGACCGTTTCTCCGTGCTGGAGTGTCAGATGATGATTCACGTGCAGACCCGTCACCTGATTATTGGCAAAAGCCCATGCACTCTGATTCGGGTAACGATGGACCGCATGCAGCATGTTTTCACGCGAAACCGATCCGACTCGCAAAAGGTCTTCAAGTGGCAGGCCCACATCCACCTTGCCTAGCGGGAACCGATCTTTACCCGGTTGCTCAATCCAACCTTCCGCAAAGACAGATGAAGGCTGGAGGAAACGTTCCTCCGCAAGCGAGTAATTCGTCAGCGTCAGGCCGCTTTCGTTTGTCACTTCAAGCAGGGTGCAGAGCACAGGAGCACCGGGCAGCATCAGATAATGCTGGTGGATCGTAATTCCCCGATTGGCTTCATGCTTTTCAATTCGGGTGGTCAGCTTTATGCCTTTCCAGACGTTGCCGTATTGGTCCTTGTGCTCTGTCCAGGAAGCGGCTCTCTGTTCCAACTGGCGGCTGAAACCATTCATGCCTGGAATCCCCACACCCAGCCCGCCGTACCACGGATTCCACCACGAGCGTGGAGCGGGTTCAGGGTATGAGCTATCCAACCATTCTTCTCCTGCATATTTCAGAGAGTGTACTACACTCCCGAATTCAGGAGCAACGGAAATCGACAATACTCCATTATCTACGGTGTACACTGGTCCAGATGAACCTTCTTCAATCATCTGCTTAATCTCTGTTTTGCTCTGCGGGAACCAAAGGGCAGTTCGCTCCTGAATCCGATCTTCGCCCCGATATAGCCCACGAACTTTCCAACCACTCACGTGCTGGTCTCGGTCCGCTTCGTCTGGTGAAAATGTCAGCTTGGCAGAGTTTAGATTCTGCTCCGGATTGAATTCCTTCACATTGGTCATAACCTCCTGTTTGCCACCCTGCTGTACATACAGCTCCAGCTTGCCCGCAAGCGAAACCAGTTTATGTTCAGTCAACGTTGCTTGCAGCACGTCTGGGGCAAACGGATTCCCCTCACTCAGTGTCAGATCCAGATGACTGTCCAGCAGCGGAATGATCGGGTTACGCTGCTTCCTTGCAAACGCACGGAAATCCGACCATTTGGCAAACGTGTTCAGGGCATATACAGTTGTCTTGGTCCGCACAACGCCTCCTGCTGCAATACGTCCAAGCTCATGCTGCAATCCCAGCGTGTATTCCGGACGAAGCAGCTTCAGAGAAGGGTCCCAATAGATGCCGCACGCGCCATACTCTTCCTTGCAAAACAGCCAGTTTTCCGTAATCTGCGAACTGTCCCAATGACTCGGATCGCCAGCGTAAGAATCGCCCATATCCACAAAACGGCCTTGGTACGGTAGAATTAGCTGGTTTCCGTAGAAACCGAAGTTATTCATTAGAAATAGGTCTTCTTCCCAGGCCGTGTCCCGTGTATTTTCAACCTCGTGGTGGAATTCGGCGATTCCATTCGCAGACAGCTTGACCACGGATTTAATCTGCAAGCCTGGGAAATCCTCCGAGTCATACAGTGCTTCAAAAACCTGACGTTCACCTTCGGGATAGATATTCACTTCTTTTGCATGTTTCTTGGATAACTCTTCGGCAAACGGCTTACCCAGCTTCGGATAAGTCCACCAGAACGAATGACGGGAACCGGGATATTCAATCCACATGTTATTATCTTGTTTGCTCATATGAAGGGAGAATGCACCATTCACAGCCACCCATTGATCCTCAATCTGCCCACCATATTTCCCTTCGATTCCCTTCATCAGTACAGAAATTTTGCTTGTAAAAGAGATCGCATGGTTCCCCACTGGGACAGCCGTCACTTCTACTTCTTGGAAATAGAGACCATATGAACGCAAGGTGAAAGGCACCGGCACAGACATTTTACCTTTGGCTGGCACCGTAAAGCGCACCGAACGCTCCTCCCATTCAAGGAATTCATCCTCTGGCAGGTCCAAGCTGAACTCCGTTTCGGCATCCACATTATTTTCCACGTTCAGGACCAATTCCGCCGGAATACCTGGATATAGCTCCTTTACAGGCAAGATAGTCTTGATCTTGGCCGGGAATTTCGGGGCAATACCTAACCTGAACTCCGCTTTCTTACCGTTGATTAACCATGTGGTGGCAACCACGGGATGGGTCTTATTGTTATTCTGTTCCTCTGTAATTGGATCAAAGTGAAACTCACCTTCCACGATGATGGTTTCTCCCGGAGCGACTGCTCGTGCAACGTCCAGCGAAAATCGAATGTTTTTGTTATCCTCACCCTTGATCTCAATCGCCAGTTCGGAAGCTGAAATGTTTTTAATGCGATAGCGAACCTTATAACTGGAACCGAAAACGAGATCATGATCATCAACCTCTGTTGAGATTTCGTAATCCGGTGTTTCGAGGGCAGTCAGCCCGCGACCCGACTTTTCAAATTCAGCCCGCAGGGAGACATCTCCCTTTTTCCACGTGTAGTCAAAGAAATCAAAACCACGCTCCCGTCGGCCATCCGGCTCGATCACGAGTTCACGCGTGCTGTCTGCGTACCAATCCAACTCCTCGAAATAAGGAGCAAGTGCTTCGGTCTGCAAGATTGTGGGGATGAAATTCATCAGATGCACATTATCATCTTTTTTCTCCCAAAAGAATCCACATTTCTTGTACATTGGTACAGCCTTTGTATTGCCTGCCCATGTGAACAGATCCAGACGAGGCCACCCGGCCTCCACGGTCTTGCGCACAGCATTCAGGATCAGATTACGTCCAACCTTGTAACCGTGATAGTCGGGGCGTACGTTAAGCAACGGTACATATAGTGCTCTCTCGTCATAGCGGTAATGAGCAAAACTGCAGAAGCCAACAACCTCTTTCTCATGAACAGCTAGAAATGCATAAAGATTGGACGAACTCTCCATCTCCCGGCGAACTGTTTCCTCTGTTCTAAGGTTGGTGCCACCTCCCCAGCTTTCGTTACTACGGTTCCACATATCCGCAAGTGCGGCAGCGTAAGAGGGGTCGTATTCAATAATATGGATTTGATCAATAATCGAAGTTACGGTCATGTTCTGATCTCCTTCTCTTTATGTACAGGATGGTGAAGAAGCTAGTGATAGTCTTATCATACTATAATTGGAAGCATTTTCAGAGTGTTATATTGGTGTTAGGAGTGATATGCAGTTCAACTTTTTCGAGGATCAAACGCCTGCTCCATTCATGTCGAATGAGATTTCGCTTATGTATGGCCTAACATATCCCGCCGTGACGGGCTAAATCGGATATGCATGTGAGTTTTGACAAGCTCTATTCGCTATTGTTACTCTTTGTACAGGAGTGTTTCTTTTATATATAAAAAAGATAGATTCATGGAGGGAAAGCATGACAGAATGGATCACGCAATTTATACTCTTTTTTAAAGATTTGTCATACGCAGGTCTCGTTATTGCCTTGTCGTTTGAATTCGTACCCGCTGAACTTGTACTGCCCATGGCGGGATATTGGGTGTATCTTGGGGATATGAAGCTTTGGCTGGCTATACTCGCTGGTACCGTAGGTGGAACGTTTGGACCTTTAACGTTATATGCCCTGGGACGATACGGCGGCAGGCCGATGGTCGAAAAATTCGGCAAATATTTCTTGATTCGCCCCCACCATCTGGACGCTTCCGATAAGTTCTTCGAAAAATATGGCAGCGGGGTAGCTTTCTATGGACGTTTTGTGCCTGGTATTCGGACCGTGATCTCCATCCCTTGTGGTATGGCGAAGATGAATGTGTTTAAGTTCAGTATCTTTACATTCTTGGCCATGCTTCCGATCACCTCATTGTACATCTACTTAGGATTCAAATTAGGCTCTCAATGGGAGCACGTGGACGAGATTGTTAAGCCTTATATCGTTCCGGCAGCGGTGGTTTTCTTAGGTGCTTTTGAATTGTACGTGCTTCTGAAACGTTGGAAAAGAAGAACGGCTTTGAACAAGTCATAGGCTTGTTTAAGTAAGGAAACAAATAGATGTAAAGCCCCGCCGATTGTGAATATCGGTGGGGCTTTTGTTTCAAGGGAGATTCGCCTGGCCTATATACAACGCCACCTTTCCGTTGAAACGTCAGAGAGAATTAATCCCTAAGCTTCGTCCCGGCCTTACAAGCAGTTTAATTCGTTGTTCCCAGTTTAAATTCTATTTAATTTTCTGCTGTTGCTGAAGTATTATTAACACACTGCTCAAGAAGTAGAAAAGCAATAATTTTAGTGGTACTATATTCCTATAAAATAGATTTTGGAGGTACGAAATTGAACTTAAGAGCACATAAGTGGAAATGGATTTCAAGTGTTATCGTATTACTAGGTTTAGTTTCATCAATAGTTTTTTACAGGAATGAACAAGCTTATGCCGAAGCAATAAAAAATGCTAAAGCAGCAGTGGAGCTAGAAGATTATGACTTAGCATATCAATCCATATCTGAGAAAAAACCAAAAACAGCAGATGAATTGTTATTCAAGAAGATTAAATTAATCAAATTTTCCAAATTAAACCTAGCAAGTGATTATGATTTAAGCCCTCCTTTAGGGGGTAAGCCTGATTTCGAATGGATAATGAGTAGTCTATTTACTGGAATTATCTCCATTGATGTTACTGATTACAAACGCGCCGAAGAATTAAATGTCACAAAAGAATTATTAGATGTTAGAAGACAATATCTTGATCAACTAGATTCAATTTTCTGGTTATCCGAGTATGAGGTTGATAACATATTAGCTATGACAGATGAAGAAAGAGATAAGAAAATTAAGGAGATTTATGTAAGAGGCGATGAAGTGTTAGAAGAAAATTTAAAAAAAATATTAAGAAAACGAAATTAAGGATATAAATACAGTACATACAGATTTTACAGCAGTGTGAGAGATACTTTTTATAGGCATCTTTCACACTGCTTATTTTATTAAATCGAACATACAAATGCACACTACATAGGAATGATCATCTAACTAAATCAGTTCCTGCCTTCTTTTCAAATACACATACAACACTACGCCAGACGCCGCACAGATGACCGCACATAAACCGATGAATCCATATCCCGCCTGAAGTCCGCGCAGCAGTCCCAACTGAGTCGTTGAACCGTACAGATTCTTCACACCTTCAATCACCCAACCAATCACATAGTTACCGATGACACTACCAACCCCCATCAAGGTAACCGTGAACGTAATCGCGGTGTCACTGCCGTTTGGATATCTTCGTGCGATAAACGCCATAACGGTTGGATAGATCATCGCTATGCCCGCGCCAGATATCGCAAAGAAAATCGCAAGACGCTCTCCCCCTGCAAGCGCTACGAACGTACAGACTCCCGAGAAAGCCGAGAATAGAATCAGTGACAATACAAATCCGATCCGGTCCGTCAATGGCCCAAGCAGCAGGCGTCCCAGCGAGAATGTGAGGAAGAACGCAGATAATAACCCGGAAGCTTTGACCGTGTCCCACGTGTAGGCTTTTTCGAGAAAGTTAACCAGCCAACCCCCAACCGCCAGCTCCGATACCACGCCAAAAGAAAGAATGAGCACCATCAGCCAAAGGGCAGGATCACGTGTTAACGTCTTCAGTGAAGTCCGATCTTCATGAGGAAGATCGTCCCCCGGGAATTTGCTGCGCAGCGCCGCAATGATCGGCAGCAGACAGAGTGACAGCATCACCACATACATGCCGCGCCAGTCCAGTTCGTGTCCAAACACGCTCAAAGACATCACACCCGTCGCCAGCAAAGGTGCAACCGTTGAACTCAGTCCATAGAAGAAGTGGGACAGGTTCATCATCGTACCTGTGTTTTTCACAAAAATCCGCGCACCCAGAATCGCCAAAGCAATCTCCAGCATGCCGTTACCGATGTACATGAAGAAGTATGATGAAGCAAAGAGTGGATAGGTATGAGACGCATAAATGAACACACCTGATAGGATCATCGATGCAAAAGATATGATGCTAACCGCCTTGATGCCCCATTTGTGAACCAGAATAGCCGTGAAGGAGCAGGCGATCAGGTACCCCAGTGCATTCAGGGACAATAACGTCCCGAGCTGTTTCTCATCCAGATTGAAGTCGAATTGAATGCGCGGGATGGCCGGCCCCTTAATATTTTCCGAAATACCGAATACGATAAATCCAAGAAAAATCGTTGCCAGTTGCATGGCGTACAGCTTGTTGAACTTTCGTTTGTTCCCTTGCGTGCCTGCTTGCTGATTCAAAATAAGTTCCTCCATTGTGTCTATATAAGTTGAAACAAGGGTCATAAACTGGACACTCCAATGACAGAATAACCTTCCAATCGCTGTTATCCCCAGATTTTTTTCATTCCCTTCCCTTAAGGGAACATCCGGTGATAAAGGCGACCGCTTCGCTTCTCCAGGTTTTTTCTGTCCTCTTCGTTACTTGTTTAATGAAATTCTTCACTTATATAAAAGGGTTATTACAACTCATTGATCTGATGAGCGATCATCCTTCTGATCGACGTTCAGTTTCTTTACCACTGCTTTTCAACCACCTGAATGCGGTAGGTCAGGCTCTCCAGCGTTACCGCGACCAGCCCTGTAACATATTCGCGGCGCGTGTCTCTTTGGATGATCAACTCCGGCATATGTTCCTGTGGGATCAGGTAATCCAGACAGCCTTGTAACAGGTCATCCCGCATAGCCGGGTCCATTGTATCGCCCGTAACGACAATCGCTGCCGGGTTGATAATTGCAATGATGGAGATCAGCGTCTTTGTAACGAGTTCCTGCAACCCTTCCGTCGATTTCAACATGCGCAGCTGCTCTTCCCGTGACACGCCAAAAGGTAAGAAGGACACCTCGCCCCCAAATTGCGTATTCCCGGTCAGGGGACGACCATCAATGATAAAGCCCGCACCCGGAAAATGGTTCTCTGGGAAAGTCACCACCGCAAAGTTCTTCTCTTCCTCAAATTGCTGCTGGTTATACAGTCCGTAGACCGTCAGGTTCATGTCGTTGCCAATGACCACTTCCATGTCTTCATATTGTTCCTTAAGCCTTGGGCCGAGCGGCTGATACATCAGCTCTGGTACATCGCAAATGCCAATCACACCGTTGTGTGCCACCCCAGGTATGCCGATACCAATCGCCTGCACATTGTGGTATTGTTCGATCAGATTTACAATCAGCTCCTCTACCACCGTTACATTAATCTCATCCATAAATAGTGTCTGTTCGTCCGCCATCTCTCCGTTCAGATTGGCATATGTATGTGTGATCGAGTGAATGCCGCCCTCTGTTCGAATAATCAGGCAAAGTACGCTGGCGTAGTCCGCATTAAACTGATACCGACTCGCCGGTCTTCCACCGCTCGATTCATCTGGACCCAGATCGATAATCTCACCCGTCTGTAGCAACTCATTCAGAATCGTGCCGCATGTCGCTACGCTAAGTTTGGTCAGGTTCGCAATGGAAGCCTTCGTGCCTACGCCCATGGATCGGAGTGTGTTCTTCACCAATTCAACGTTGATGCGCTTCACCTGCTGGGTGTTGTGTGATGTGGGTAACATGGTAAGTTACATGCCTCCTTTCGTTCATTTCGAACCATTCAATGAATGTTTTTAAAAGTGTTTTAATAATTGAAGTTTAGGGGGATTTGGGAGGAAAGTCAATGCTTAATTGGGATCGAAAAACGTTTGGATGGACAGACAAAAAGACAGTTCAAGATCATCTTGTGTGATCCTGCGCTGTCCTTTAGTTAAGGTGACTTTATGTAGACTGACTCATTTGATTTGCCAAGATGCTCTTCTCCAGTCGTACTTTAAATAACTTTCGGTTTAGATCCTGTTCCATGGAATGAAGGTGATATGCAGCCTGTTTCACCGTCTCCATGTGTAAGACCCCTGCTCGCTTCGCGATAATGTCCAGGGCGTCTAGGATAAGTTTGTTGCATGTCACCAGTTGGTCGACGTAATCGTCTTCTTGTTCGGTGAGTTGTGTGTATTGCAAAGCAAGGTTTTCGCTGTTGGTACTTGTCATGTCACCACTCCTTTGTTAAGGAGAGAGTAACATGAAGAGTAAAAAAATGTGGTACGTCGATACGTATCAATTTCATTTAGAAAACTTGTTAAATTTCTTCGATCAAAATAAGTTATGACTTGAGCATAATAATTACAAGACTATTAAATTTATCTTTTATAAGCGTTAGCTTCACGAACACCAGAGTAAATATGATACAAGAGCAAATTACTTTTTCATTTCATTTTCTATCAAAAGTTTAAATTCCGGATTTTGTTCGCAGTATTTCTGATGATACGTTTTAATTATATCAAGCTCGTGCAAACTACATTTTTCGAAATATTGATGTAAGTTTGACCTTTTTTTTAATTGCGGAATTTTCTTCATATGTTGATAGTAACCACAAAGTAATTCTAAAGAGGATAAATTTTCTTCCCAATCTACTCGCCATTTTGATTGTGGATCTTTTTTGTTCATTACTAAAAGTAGATGTAGCATTAATTTCCGTTTACCAACAAATCTATTATTTAATAGATTCAACATACTAAATGAGTTATTTCCTATAAAGTTCATACCACTTAGCGCTCTAACAATTCTTTCAAGAATGAAAAAATCCTTTCTAACTTGTTCAAACTCCTTTTCACTCGCCTCTTCCACAGATCGACGTAATTCTTTTATATTAAGACTAGATTTTAAATCCTCATATATTTGATCAATATGAAAATTATCAGAATCTATATTTATTAATTTATCTAGACCCAGAACACGTTGAGCAATTTCACCAGTAGTTTCTTCCTTTGTAAACTGTTCTACCCCAGAAGCTTTCCATGAGGAATTTTCTTTGTTAGGAGATAGCACGCTTAAAAATACGTTAATTACGGCAATTACATCGATATTTTTTGCATAAGGAAGTAGAGGGTTCTTTTTCATGTATTCGATTAATTTAGTTTCTAACTTTTCTGATAATCCTTGATATCTAGTAACGAATTTTTCTATATTAGAGAAGTTTCCGTTTAGTATAACATTTCGTAGATGTTTTTCTTCTACAATCCCCCCACGAAGCCAAACATCAATAAGTAAACCTTCTAGATTTCTATTACTTTGCTCAGATGTTTTGAGTAAAATCAAATTATGAACTGCGTAGTTAGGATATTCTGATTTAGAGCCCTTTATTCCTTTGTGATGAGTACGTTTGGGAGCAGGAACTATCCCTGCTTTATGCCATCTTTCGATTTGATCATTTGTTACCGAATATCCAAGTTCTAAAATAATTTCTCTAAGTTCATCACGCGTCATATCCGTCCTCCTTGCTAAGTACTAGAGCATCGGTATGCGAAAACTCTCAAGTTTTTATATCGATTACTTTTATAATAAGCATGACAAATCCAAGTGAAAGGGATGATATATGTGAATAAAACAATTAATGTTTTGGTAGCTACTGTTCTCTTATTCTTAACAGTACAAAAAGCTTACAAACAAGTGAACAAAATACAAAATCTACTAAATTCTTAAAACAAAGTACACTTAAAAGGACCACGTTGTCCTTTTAAGTGTACAAAAGTAATTATTTTCATATTTGAATCTCTCTCTATTCGACTCCTAGAGAACTCGGATACTAAAAGAGTGTACGTTGTTTACTAAAATTCAATAAAAAGATAATTAATTACAGCAGATAATTAAAAAACTTAAGATATGAAGTTGATATTTCGTTTCCCATCACATATCGGAAAACTTGCACAACCATAAAACTTACCAAAAGAACTTTTCCTAATAAGCATAGATCCATTACATTTAGGACAGTATGGAGTGGTTTGTTTCGCCTTAAGCTGTGGTTTGAAATTTTTAATTTGTTTACATGATACGCAAATGCGCCCGTATCCTGAAGAAAGATTACTATCATAAAATTTAGCAAGTTCTTTATACTGACCACACTTTGAACAACGTTTTAGTTCTTTATTTTCAATCTTTTCGAATGTGTCCTTCATCTTGTCATGAAGCGGGTCAGACACTACTTTTTTATCAAACTAGCCTCAAAGCATTTATTTAACATTCCTCCCTCTGGGTCTGTATCCATCAAAAATTTATTCACTCTAAAAAACGGATAACCATACGATTCAATCGTTTTTCGTTTTTCTATATCCTTCTCTATATAATGAGCATCAAAAATTATATCTTCTTGCATTGGAAAGAGTGAGTTTTCATCAAAGCAATCATATTCAATAATAGCAATTTTAGGTTTTGAAAGTTCATTTTTAATCTTCATCAATACATATGACTTGAACTTTTGTTTTATTGCTCTATTATCCAGTTGTTTGATATATTGATGAACATCAAAATTTGGAACCAATTCAATCTCATCTTTTCTGGCATTATAAAATGAAGTCTTTTTAATGTAATCAAGCAAAACATCTTTACTACCATCAACATGAGCTTCATTAACTACAGGCTGTTCTAAAATATTTCTGAAATATTTTAGAGCATTTCCCATTTCGCCTCTTATATCCTCTGGCTCCTTACTCAAAACAAACCTGACTGACTCCTTCGCACGACTAAAACCAACATTAAGTCTTGTAGCATTTCTACTGTTCAACTCATCGTTATCCAAGTTTCCAAATTGAAGTAAAAAGATTCTTTTAAGAATATCCTCGTTTTCCCTTTCAACCATGGAGTAGAATATAATATCTCTTTCCTCACCCTGACAACTATCAAATGTCATAAGTTTCAATTGAAAATTTTCATTGAAATAAGTTTGATTCTCGTTAGAATAGAATAAATCTGTAAGATATTTGTGTTGATGAGCAAAAGGCGTTATTATGCCTACAGTTCCTTTGAAACCAACATTTTTCAATTTTGTTACTTCATCTAAAATGAAATTAGCTTCACTTATATTAATATTTTTTTTGTTTTCTTTTTCTGAAATATCTTTTATCACATGAAACTTGATAACTTCATGTAAGTCTAATCCTCTTATTTTCATAACTTGAAGAGATTCTTTATAAAAATTTTTATTGGAATAACCAATTAACTCCATGTAACCTCTAAAATGCTTTTTTAGAGCACTTTGATGATTAGAAATATTTCTTATAAAATCTAGGATAGAGTTTTTAACATTAAAACCATTAACTTTAAACGTCAAGGTGGAACTGTCCTCTAAATCAAAATTCACAATACTTTTCGTGAACTCATCTTTAACTTGATTGAAAAGAACATTATTTATTTCACCATCTACATTAGAAGATTTGAAGTTCGCATATTGTTTTGGGTCGCCCAAAACAACCACCTTTTTCCCTCTAATAATAGCTGGGAATGCTTGTGCAATACTAACTTGAGACGCTTCATCAATAATGACAATATCAAAAAGATTAGGAGCGAGTGGTAAGAATTCCCCCAGTTCACGAACCCCAACGATTAAACAAGGAAAAGCGTCAACTAATTTTGCTAATGAACTTTTAGAAAGTTTTTGTTTTGCCTTCACCCTTCTTCGAATTTCCTCTGAATCATTCTTGAAACTTTCTCTGAATAACACTACACTCTGGTCTAGGGTATTTGTCATTTTAAAAATAAGCCTATTTTGCAAAAAATTACGCTCTTCATTATACGAGCTACTTATTGACTTTCCACTTCCTTCAAGCGTGTTAAAATAAATATCCACATACTCAATTAAATTCAATATATCCTCTTCTTTTTGATGCCTAAGTTTAGAAGCGAAAATCATTTTTGTGTGTTTTATATCTAGCCCTAGTGCTGCAAATGACAATGGTATCTTTAAAGAAACATTCACTAGCCGCTTTAATGCTTCTCCAAGTCGGTGGACCAAATCTAAAAACTCAATTTGTTCTTCATCTCGAAGAAGTGCAAAAAAGTCTATTTGATTCTTGGCCCAGATATTTTCTAACTGAATACATCGTTTATATATGGCAAGTTCTTTCTCTATACTGACTTGATTTTTTTTGATTGATGGCACTGTACAATTAAAGAAAATCTCTTGTAGATTTCTTTCTAATTGTTTTATTTTTCTTCCCTTAAACCAATACGTATTGATAAGCGGAAGTTTTAACAACTCTAACTGTTCTAACGTATCTGCAAGTACAGTAACATTCTTATTGTTAATGTCTTTGGAGAAATATAGTTTGAAGTTTTCCTGTTTTATTTTCAGTTGAATTGATTTAACATCTTCTTGAAGTTTTCTTATTAGATTTAAAGTTTCATTGAAAGACATATTTTCATCTTGTAAAACAAATTGGTAGCGATCCGAAAGAAATTTATAGGCTTGGTCTGCTTCTTGAATGGATTCCCATAACTCTTTAATGCTTTCAGAGGAATCTTTTACTTCATCGATGTCGATGAAGTTCATCCATTCGTTAATAAAGTGTTTCTCATATGTCAAAAGTCGCAAGATTTTTTCTGGACTGATTGACTTTTGTATTTTTATTTCTTCATTAATATTATTTTTGATTTTAGAAATAATACCGCTAATTTCATTTTCTGTTTGATTCCCTAATGACTTATACGAGCTATTCCTATTCTTTATCTTATCAAAATTCATTTGGCTAAATATGTTATTAATGTTGTTTTCACGTTTTCCCAATCTTAATATTGGATTTTCCATGCGCTCATTCAATTCAATTTTTTCTAAGACATCATTAATTTTATTCTCTACAACATCCAATGCTTCTTTTGTATCAGATACCACTAATACAGATTTCTTATTCAATAAGGCATTAAAAATAATAGATACAATCGTATGACTCTTTCCAGTTCCAGGTGGTCCTTCAACAATGATACGGTTGCACTCTTCCTTTTCAATAGCCTTAAGAATCATGAGTTGTTCTTTATTAAGAGGAATCGGGCTTAGATATGATAATTTTTCATCAAGTGACAACGAATTAAATTCTTCTTCAATCACTGATTCAAAACTTTCAGGGTTATTGAATAAAAAATCATTCCCGATTTTCTCAAAAATTTTAAAAGCTTCATTATTTTCGCTATTTGTGACTATGTGATGAAGCTCTTCATAATCATTCAAAAGAGCTTCATCTGACTTATCAGCTAGAGAAAAATAACAAGTATTTGTTAATTGTACGGATTCGTTACTTATTTTGAATGGTTCCAAAGATTGTATATTAAAAATAGGTAGTCCAAGTGTATTACACAGATCAATCAACAAGCTATTTTGTAGATGTTGATTTAACCCTCCTTCCTCTTGGAAGTCACTCAAATAAATTTGCCTAGTGGGAAATAGTGGTATACGTACATTTTTATCAAGTTCTTTCGAATATTTACTTAATACAAACTCAACAGCTTTTTTATTAATTAACAATGTTGGTGAGAATTCGAATTCAAAATCTCCATCTACTGTTCTTTCTACTGACACTTGCAAATAAAACAAAGGGTATATCTTGCCTTTATATCTGATATCAAAAAAATATAAATAAAATTCCTCATTTTCTGATTGAAGCTTATTTTTCCACATATCAAATAAGTCTCCATATAGACTATAAGCAACATATTCGTTTAAATATGACCTCAAATCATTAATCTCTATACTATCCTTTTCTTTGAATCCCTCTAAAAAATCTTCTTTCAAAGTAATACTTTGCTTATGAAGCTCCTTCTTTACGACTCCAATCGCTTGCTCTATGTCTCTGTTCAGTTGGAATTTTTCAATAACCAAATTAATCAAGGATTGAGTTAAGTGAACAACATAGCTGTTCTTTTTGACTGTACCAAAGGAATTTTTTGCAAAGTTACTCTGAAGCAATTTTAAGATTAAAGGACTTACTTTGGGGTATGTTGATAAATCGATGTCACAAAGTAGCCCCTTTTTATTTTCAAAAGTAACAAGCCTATTTGGACCTCTCTGTGACTTAAAATCAGTTTGAAGAAATTCCATATAATATTTGAAAAGTTCTACATAAAAGTCCTTTAAATCTGTCAAAGCTTTGCCCCCTATTTCAAAGGATTAAATACAAAGCCTGCAGCAGCAAGCTCCTTATATAACTCCATTTTGATTTCATCTAATGAATTGCTATATGATGTATAAACAACGCCAGCTATATCCGAATGGATTTCCACCTTTGACTTTACAACACAGCAGACGTTATCTCTACCTAATTTCCCGTAAAAGTAGCCTAGCTCAAATATGACATTTTGCCTTGCTCTTGGTAACAATTTAGCTTCATCTTCATTCAATGCTCCTACATCATCAGGAGTCAATAGAACTAATGCAAATTTAACATCAGCATATTTAATAAACTTCTCAATAATAGTCATGCCTCGGTTTGGCATTAATGATAGGATTATTGGTTCCAATCCAATTCTATGTAATAAAACCTCTGCTTCAAGTTTTGCCTGTTCATCTCTTCCATGAACAATAAATATTTTATTGGAATTGGATTGATTATGTTTTTGAACTGGTTTTTCATTAGAGTTCATTTCATTCATAATAGATTCGAGTAATTCTGTATGGTCAATTAAGGCTCTATAACCTACTGAACTAATTGTCTTTCCAGTGCTAGAATAGTGTAGAGGCGCATCAAACTCGAACTCTTCAATATCAAAATCTTTTGAATATTTGTTCATATTTAAAACCAATGACTCAAGTATATCTACCTTCAAATAATCATTGGAATCCTCATATTCCTTAATCTGTTTGATAACTTGATTCAGTCTTGTTTTATCAAGCTTGGACGACATAAATTTCCCCCCTAGAATCGTTACTTACTATCCTCATTATACAATTTTAGACAATCACATTCTAGGTATGATGCGAAATGACTAGTAATTTGTTGTTATTGATATTTTCAACAATACGAAAGAACTAAAATTGTAGTATATTATTCGAACTCATAATATAAAAGCTACCCAAATGCGACTTTGTCGGCCCTAATCAGCTAGTATCCGGATTTTTCCTAAGTGTCACTGGCGGACATGGTGCTCCATTTCTGGCTCTGGTGGGCGACTCTCCGTGGGAAGCACGAAGAAATGTACGGATCAATGTGAAACACGGCGTGGATCTGATCAAAATCTGTGTTACGGGTGGCGTGACGGATGCGAAGATGGTCGGCGAAGCTGGACGTTTACAGATGACGGTGGACGAAGTTGCGGCGATCTGCGATGAAGCGCATAAGATTGGTTTGCGGGTGGCAGCTCATGTGGAAAGCACGGAAGGCGTAAGAGTTGCTTTAAAAGGTGGCGTCGATACCATCGAGCACGGTTCGGAGATGGACGACGAAATCATTCGTTTGTACAAAAATAATCCCAATGCCCTGAATGGCTACACCGCACTCATCCCCACCCTGCAAGCCGCTTATCCATCCGCTTCACTGGATACCAGCGTAACGAAGGTAAGTGCAACGGTAAAAGAGAATTCCAAACTGGTCTACGATTCCATGCTCAAAGGCGTAAAACAAGCAATCGAAAACGACATCACCATCGGTATAGGTACTGATGCCGCTATGCCTTACGTGACTCACTATGATATGTGGAGAGAGATGGACCACTACATGAGACAGGCCAACCTGAACAACAAACAGGTCATCGACATGGTGACTCGAACTAATGCGAAGATCCTCGGTGTTGACGATGTTACAGGGACGGTGGATATCGGAAAACATGCCGATCTGATTATCATGGAGCAAAATCCGCTGGAACATATTGAGGCCTTGTCAGACATCTCTATGGTCATGGTCAAAGGAAATCTAATTCAAAAACCATCTGTCAAAAGAATCAAAGAAGTCGACGATGTTCTAAACTCAGTTTGGTGAATTCAGATATGAGAACATAGAATTATCAATTATACGTAACACTTGCTTCAATTAAGTACGCTTTATCTTTAAAGTTCAATAATTCAGGCATTATGCTTTGAGGTGGCGGAATATCTTTAACAGGTTCTCCATCCAAAAATAATTCAAGTGCTTCTTTCGCCATCACTAATGCTTCTTCAACTGAATCGCCACAGGTGATACATCCAGGCAGATCAGGAAATGTAACATTAATTCCATCCTCAGCAAAATTAAAAATTGCGTAGTATTGGTAAGTTCGAATCATATGGGATACTCTCCTGTTATCTATACTTTTAGCAAAAACAGCAAAAAGCCTTTCGGATTATATCTGAAAGGCTCTCAACTCGCTTTTACTCTTAATTTCCCTCAAATATATTGTTATAAGATCAATCATTCAACCCTTTACCTTCCAGGATCGGCTGCATATACTTCTCTATTCGTGACACTTTTGTCTTGGATTGCTTTGGTTGTGAGAAATAATAGAGATATGCCCGCTGCCGTCCGGGTGTCAGTGCTTCAAATGCATCTCGGAAAGCAGGATTCTCATCGAATTGCTGTTGAAGTTCCTCAGGAACGCTATATTCGGCAGTTTTTTTCATTTCCACCTGCAATCCCGCCTGTTCCACTTCAATCGCTTGCTGGATATAGGCTTTGATCATAACCTCCTGCTCCACAATCTGCTCCAGACTGGTGAAGCGAAGCTGGCGTTCTGCCTGTACATTCTCCGTTTGCTGGACCAAAATGCCGTGTGTATCCTTCAGCAGAGCCCCTTTGAAGAATAGAATGGCTACGTACTCTTTGAATCCATGGATGAGAACGATGTTTTTCCCATCCAGCATGTAACATGGGTGCATCCATTTCATATCTTCTGTCAGTTCAAAATCCCGAATAATCTCTCTCAGCTTTGTGGACTCTTCCTTCCACGTTTTGAGTTTCTTTAGATAGCCGTCAACTTTGCGATTCCCACTTGTATCGGTCATGGAGAAATTCCTCTCTTTATCACATGTTCTTATAGGTTCAATTGTACTGGTTTTCAGTGGATTGTACAGCGTTGCTTACAGAGCTTTTATTGACTTTTCTACTTGAATTTAAACCTTAATAGCAACAAAGACCATCCTGTTAGATGGCCTATCATTTAATCCAATCCCATCCCATCTAATAAGTTTCAATCGACAGTTTACCATCCCCATAGTAAAATAATGGAATGTCTATTGCCATAATTCCAACATACGAAAGGAAGATTTAAATGAGAGAGTACACAGTTGTTCCAGGTCCGAAAAATGTTCAAGTAAACCGAGGTGATACTCAGGCTGCTGTTAATTTATTTGCGGATATCATTAATCACAAAGCACAATCTGGATGGACCTATCAATCGATGGAGTCGCTATCCGTCACTGAGAAGCCCGGTTGTCTCCAGCAACCTGTTACAACGCATCATTATATGCTTATTTTCTACAGAGAGATTTAATAATAGTACAACAATCATGAGAAACTCAGAATCTGAGGAACTGATATATAATAACATGCCATCCGAAGAAGAACTTATTAGACTCTTACATACACATCATGAAGAAAACGATCCTCGAAGCAGTTTCTATATAAGAACTCATGTTATTCCAGAAATCGATTGGTTGAAGTCTTTGCTTAACGTTTCACTTGCATTATTCACAGGTCTAATCATCTCTATGATGTGTTTCTATCTCTTGAATCTATTCACCCCAATATATGCTTTGCTAAGTGCCCAGATTGTTTTCATAACAAGTATGTTTTTCATCGTTCTACGACGTGTTAGAGCAATCCTGATATGGAGTATTAGAATTTATCAACGTTTTGCCCCTATTGAAGTGAGGAACAAATGTCGTTTTGAACCAAGCTGTTCTGTGTATATGATTCAAGCTATTGAGAAATACGGGGCGATTAAAGGTCTTTCCTTGGGCATTCATCGTCTTCGCAAATGTAATATCAACGGTGGAGGATATGATTATCCATAAAGCAAAAAGGTCCATAGACAATCTATGGACCTTTTGGTTTGGTTAACATTTCTGGCTTAAGCTAATATTTAGTAGTGACTGTGTCTCATCTTCCAACATGGAGGAAGCTATCATCATAAAGTCTTCAGCCCCAATTTCAAAGTGACCTTTACGAAATGGAAACCCCCAATTGCGATTCCCGCGTGTAAAACTAAGTTGGTCTAACAACGTTGCGATCTTTACTTCTCGACACGGAAGATAACGGAGATCTCGGCGAAAGGGTATAAAGGATTCCGACATCTGATATTGGTATATCCTATCGTCGATAATTTGACCAATAGCGGTAAACGCCTGAAGTGGCTTGCCTGTTGATATGTCTGTGCGTGGAGAATAGTATATCAGCCAATCACCCGGGGACATCTGTCGCAACAGCGCTGACTTGCCATGGCACAACTGCGCAAACCCTCCCTCTACGGCTACATTCACATGAGAAGCAGATACAACGCCAATCCAATATCTGCTGTCCTGATTTGGTTTCATGGATATATCCCATTCCCTTCTCTCGTTTACATTTCCAGATTCAATATCAATCGATCCAATTGTAAAAAATGATGTCTGTAGTGCATCTCTATCAACAAAAACCACTCCTGAGCGTTTAGAGCGCCAAGCCTTGGATGATGTATTTTGTTGCTTACCGATGCTTGGTATAAAAGGGGTTCTGTACTTCTCATCCGTTCCACGACCATGTGAAGCCCATCGATCAAGGACTCCATGCTCTCGGGTGGTTGCGGGGTGTACTGCGGGGAAGCAGGAACCTTAATTGGAACGGGAGGGAATTGTCCTAATTCGAACACTCTCCTACCCAGTTCTGTTTTTTCCTCACCCGAATTTAACGTCGAATCCTCGCTGCTCAAACACTGCTCAATATTATGCAGATGCAAGAAAAGCGCTGATTGAATCAAATGTACATACATCTGTCCAATGGACCATTCCTCTTCACTCTGTTTTTTATGTAAGCTCTCCATATCCAATTTGTTCAGTTCTGCCAAATATCGTTCTACTGCCGTTTCCAATGATTTCAATACTTCCGTTGTACTTCTCATCCTTCAACCCACTCCTCTTGATCTGTGATATATCAAAGTATAAAAAAACACTACTGACAGGTGTATGTCAGTAGTGTTTTAAGATGTTTTTGGCTACTTCCTGCATTCGGAAGCGTAAAGACTCCGGTTCCAAGACCTCGATATCTCCACCCCAGCCAAGTAAATAATGCAATATTTCCTCCGGGTAGCGGACACGAAAATGAAAAATCACATCTTCCTCTTGCTCCTCAAATGCATCCATATAAAAATGAAGTGCCTCCATAACTTTGTCAGCAATTTCGGGTTTTGCCCTGATTAATATGTGTTCGTTACGGTCGTCAGGAGGTCGATAACTGTTTAGATCAAAATCCGGTGGCAAAAGGAATTGATCCTCCAGCACGGAAAGTTCAGTCATGCGTGACAAACGAAAATGACGAATGTCTTGTCGCATATCACAACGTGCAATTAACACCCAATTCTCCTGAACCAGTGAGAGTCCATAGGGTGATACCTCACGCATGTTATACCGATTGCCATCCGTTCCTGGCATTTTTTTCAGGTACATAAAGCTAATTTTACGTTGTTCCAAGATGGCATTACGTATCTGGTTAAGGTATGTTTTCACCCGCGCTCGGGTTAAAGGTTCAACCGTATGAAGCAGTCGCATCGTTTCCCGAACACGCGTGGATTCGTTACGAACGGCTTCTGGTAAAATCGCTTCAATTTTCCGTTGAGCCGACTTAGCCTCCATCGCGTATTCTGTATCCAATCTCTGTTCGATAAAATCAGCTCCCATGAGCAGGGATACCGCTTCTTCTGCGGTGAAGCTTACCGGGGGCAGAAAATATCCTTCCATAAGGGAATACCCATGACCCGGGGCACCCATAATTGGAACACCAGCTTCACTTAATGCCTGAATATCTCGATATATCGTACGTACACTTGTCTCCAATTGAGCAGCTAAATCTTCTGCTCGTAGCATCTTTCTTCGCTGCAATTCAAGCGTAATCGCAAGCTGCCGCTCCGTTTTGTTCATTTTCTAGCCCCCACCGTTTCATCATCCAAACCTAACTCATTCTATCACAGTAACTTGCCCTTTCGTCTCGTGAATTACAGCAATGGACCTTCTTACATGCCACCCCCGAAGAGATGAGCAACTCTTAATCTCAAAAAAACTGATACCCCAAAAGGATATCAGTTTTTTATCTACATTATATCTGCTGTCAATACGGTTAATTCTCTTTGTTACTTCTTACACATACATGGCCAACAACAACTTATAGATCATCGTCGCAGCTTCCGCTCGGGTCGTTTCACTTCCTGCACGAACCGTATGGTCCGTATATCCGCTCACAATCTTAGCCTGCACGGCTGTATCCAGTGCTTCTTGTGCCCAAGATGGCGTCTGCGATGCATCGGCCATTCCTTTTTACCTAGTCTAGCAGACTACTGACAGCCGTGTGTGCCAATCTTAAACTGGTTTTGGACCATTGTAACATATAGATACATTTTTCTATCTGTAAAGAATAGTAGATTAACAAAAACTAGAATAGAAACTAACTAATTTATCGATTTTATATACAAAAACACTTTCACTCGGACTTAAAAGAAGGTAATATATTCATATATAGGAACTAATGTTCTTATTTTAAGCGGAATTGGTTTCAAATTCTTTAGATATAGTTCCTAGATATTATGTATCATTACACTACACATGAAAGGGGTAAAATCCAATGAAAGATGCACAAATTAAAGAAATAATTGATGTCGAACTCCAGCGGATGGCATGGAGACTCCAGTATCACGGTAGGAAAGCAGCGAAGCAACATCCCTTCACTTTTGATTTCACAAGACAAGAATCCTTCGAAGATGAAATTATTGACGAGTTAAACATCAAAGATATATTAAGTCTGATCGATAAGGAAAGTGGAAGGAAGGTAATATATTCACTTTACGTGGAGGACAAAAGTGCTAAGGAAGTCTCAGTTGAAATGAATATTAGTGTTCAGGGGGTGAATAAATGGAAAAGAAAAACACTAGAGAATCTACGAAAGAAGATCTCACCCGACTACTCTTCCAAGCTAGAGCTGGAGAAGAACAGGCAACACTTAAAATATTAGAACTTTATTACCCAGAAATGGAGAAATTAGCAGAAACCATTAGAATGCCAAAAGAAGATACCATACAAAGTTTACGGCTCGAACTAATGGAGTTTATTAAGCTTTTTCCTACACAATAAAATTAAAGAAAGCAATACTATGGATATTTTTAGCCATAGCTTCTTTTTTTGTAACTTTTTGAATGATTGGACGTCTACATACTATAAGTACATTGAGGAAGGATGAAAAATTTGAAAGCAAAAAAAAAATGGCCCTTCGTGGTATTAAGCAGCTTTGTCGTGATAATTCTGGTAATCGTCTATTTCGTTTTCTTTTCAGATTATATGAAAGGATGGTCTTCACCAGCAAAGGAACAGCAATATTACACTGGCACCATCGTTGAAATAAAAGAGCAAAACAGTAAAGTAGACGGAGACAAGGTACTTTACTCGATCGTACTGGATAATGGAGAATATCTGAATGTAACGAAAAATTCGAGGTTTTATGTTACTTCGAGTGATTTTTATCAAGCAGACGCAAAATTCAGTAAAATGCGAATCGAGGCTGATTTCGATGAAGTTAAAGTAGGTGATAAAATTGAAAGTTGGACGAGACAAATAAATAATCATTTATTTGAAATATATGAGTTAACTATCAAATAAACAAAGAACAAGCCTTGGATAAGGCTTGTTCTTTGTTTACCACATTAATTTTTATTTATCAATTTAACCATGTTCCATACATATCTTCCCGGGGTCGGATCTGTACCATCTGCTTTGATCAGTTCACCATTAGCATACACTTGCATCTGAACGGAACCATCACCATCCAAGAAAACAGCGTTATTACAACCAAGATTTTCTTTAAAAAAGTCTCTTAAATTGTACAGGGTTTTCCATATAGTTGATGTCACTAAGTATGCATACACACCATTGCTTTCATTTTTAAAACCTAGTCCAGCCCGTCTTGTTCCAGGAATACCAGCGTGTACGTTCCACATTTCATCTTCGTGTACGGTCTTAAACTGGTCTTCTGTCCCAGTTAGATGAAGGCTCCCCCCACCAATAATTGTTTTGAACTGTAAGTTACCAACTTGTTGCTTTAAATTTGGAATAGTTGTGCAGCGGGTAATTCCTGCTTTAGTAACACCATTATCTAGGTAAGTAAAAAACGTACCACGATTCCGTGTCCCCCCTGCATTGCTTCCAGGATCTTGGGTTGCACCATCATAACTGATTGAGAGACCACCTGTTGGAGGCGCAGTATATAGATTTGATGCAAAAAAACCCCCATTAATACCATAATTGTTTGTAGAACAAACCGGTTTCTTAATAACTTCTGAGACAATATTACTAACATGAGTCTTGATTACACGATATCCACTGCTTTCAAAATAAGTATAGTTAGTAGCCATTCTCTTATCCCTCATTCTTAATTTAGTAAAGACGGGGAGCAAGAGGAAACGACCGTCCCAAGCCTTTCTATCCTCTTCGTCTTTCACTAACTAAGGAGTTTTTATTCTGTAATTAGAAACCAGTATTCAACTTTTTTAGTTAATGGACTGTACTAAACGTTGAAATAAACAGAGACCATCCCTCTTAGGACGGTCCTTGCTTCTTTCTATTGAGATTACACGTACATGGCGAGCAACAAATTATAGATCATCGTCGCAGCTTCCGCTCGGGTCGTTACACTTCCTGCACGAACCGTATGGTCCGTATATCCGCTCACAATCTTGGCCTGCACGGCTGTATCCAGTGCTTCTTGTGCCCAAGATGGCGTCTGCGATGCATCGGTGAAACTTGGTTTAACGGATGTATTGCCAGACATTCCGGCTTGTGCATCTGAACTTACTTTCAGCGCATTTGCCATCATAACTGCCATCTCGGCACGCGTAATCGTCCGATCGGGCTTAAATGTATTATCACCGTAGCCGTTCACGATTCCGGCTTGCACGGCTGCGGCAATATCACCTTTTGCCCAGTCTGGCAGACTGCCTTGATCTGCAAATGTCAGATCGGACTCCACGGACTTCAATGCCAGCGCCTTACTGAGCAACGTAACAAACTCTGCCCGTGTGATCTTCTTCGATGGTTGGAATGTTCCATCTGTGTAACCTTGAATCACGTTCATGCCCAACAAACGATCTGCATAGTTAGAAGCCCAGTGTCCATTCAGGTCAGACAGATTCACCGGTGTGTAACTGGACACAACAAATGTACCCAGATGATTAACATTAGCCGTTATGCTTCCTGCTGCATTCATCTTGCCACCGATAAATACCCAGTTCTGACGAGCTTCATTATAATAGTAGATTGCAGGTTGGGTGCCATTCGGCAGAGCTGCCGAATCCACATTCAGGCTCAATGCCGCCTGATCATTCAACGTTCTTCCGCCACTGCGGCTGATCTGTACAGCTTGTCCAAGTACATTCAGGGAAGCTGTATTCTGCAACTTGTCCTTAGTAACCACAGACACTTGCAGCGTATCCTTGAAACCAATGGCTCCCGATGGAACATTGAATTGCACGATGTCTTTCAAACCCGTTTGGACAGACTGATTTGCTTCCACCTCTACCTTGACTTCAGTGGATGAATCTGACCCCGTTTCCGGGTTGGTTGGTGTGGTTGGAACGACAGGTGTTGTTGGCACACTTGGTGTGCTTCCTCCAGAATTCCCACCAGAGTTGCCTCCATTACCTCCACCTGAACCCCCGCCACCATTGCCTGAGCGGGTTTGTACAGTCACGGTACGGATAACTTCCTGTGCTTCATTACCAGCGATATCCTTCACGTTATAGCGAAGGGTGTAGATCCCTGCTGCTTGTGTGTTCACCGTGCCATCCACCTGCACGGAACCACGGATGCCGACATTATCAGAAGCCTGTGCTCCAGGCTCGTTATATGTGTCTCCCACATTCAGCGTCATCTGGCTGCTACCTTGCAGGGTAATGACGGGAATCTCACGGTCTATTTTAATGACCAGAGGTAAAGTATACGTTTGTTCCAGATCGTCAGTTGCTCGGAATAAAAGGTTGTGCTCTCCAGGCTCTGTTACCTCCCAAGGTGTATTCTCTGTATAAAGTTCATACGTCTGCCCTCCATCACGGGACAACTCGATGATCGCGGAAGTAGCAGGTGCGTATACTGCGCTGGTTACATTAACCGTTACGGACTGGTTCGTCCATGTATCCGTGTGATACGGCTGGCCGTCAGCGGTAGTTATGTTGCTTTTTAACACCAGCGCCTGATTATTCGTGCCTTCTACAATGACAGTGAACGTTTTGGGTTGAGATTCCGTGCCACGTTGCACGGTTGCCGTCAGTTCCAGTCGCTCATTATTGTCCGGTTGCATTAGCAGCTTGCCCTCGTTATTCATTAGTTCCGGCTTGGAGCTAGACCAACTAATGGTTGCACCATGCTTCCCCTCAACAGGAAGGGTAAGATCGGAATGGACCGCATTCAGATCCCCCAGATCGATTGCTTGAAGCGTATCGGTTACCGCCTGTGCGTCACTGTACGGTGTGGCACTCATGAAGATTGGGTTGGAGTAGAACCACAGATCGCGATAGTTGCTATCGTTAATTTGATTAAAACGGGTCGTTGCATCAGCTGTTGTATTTTTCGGATCCAGCTGTGGTTCACCATTTACAGTCTCACCTGTCACGTTCATGCCCAGATTCGTACCGCGCAGGCGGAAATACTTGTCCTGATCTGTGGCTTTGATTTTGTACGTGATGACATTATAGCCTTCGGCATCTGTCGTCCAATCGTTGGATGTAAAGGTAGCCAGTACTTTGGTAGAGTCGTTGGTGTCTTTGGTATAAGCGGCTGTACCCTTCTGGGCCTTGGCTGTCACATCCCCAGCGATGAGATCGACGTGATCCACCACGGGTACTTGTCCAGCGGACATGCCGCTGTTGATTGGATTTTCATAGTTATTGCTCGTCGTTGGACTCTTGAAGCGAATCTTCAGCTCTACTTCATCGCCTTGGGTCACATTAAGGTCTCCGCCCATCTCAACTTGAGCACCCGCTCCGGAAGCCGTGAAATCCAGTGCGTTGATCAGGTCACCAAATACGGAAAATGATTTTCCCGAACGCAGTCCATCCAGAACAGCCTGCATGCCTGTCCCCTCAACCCATGAATAGGTCTTGGCATATTCGCCCGGAAAATAACCGCTGGAATTTGCCCCAATCGTCTTGAAGTGGTAATCCGAATTGCCATAGTTCCAGAAGTGGCGTCCTTCTCCAAGCAATGCATCCCATAATCCGCCAACCTTGGCAACCATATAGTCTACACCGCCGTATGTACGGTATTTGTATCCATCATCAGCGGTCGGATTAGCTACATTGTAGCTTGTGTTGTACCCTCCACGATCCGGTTCCATCTGGTTACCCAGCATGCCCTCGATACCAAATACCACTTGTGGAGCCAGATCGTTGAAATCACGGAAGTCCGCGATGGTATATTTGTTTTTGCCGCGTGAAGGATGGTTGATCATCGCATAACTTGTCATTGGATAGTTCGTAGCGAGCCAATTGATGGCGGTTAAGGCATCCTGATGGGTCGTGTAGGCACGCCCTCCGTTCTGATCCCATTTGGCTACGTCAGCCGCATTAAACAAATTCGCTGCGCGATTCGTGAAAAGGTATTCGAATTCCTTGGCAGCGTTCAGCGCTTCGGTTGAGTTCGGCTCATCCGTAAGAATCCCCACCCCAACGTGTTCATGTGTTGGCATGTCCCATTCGAAACCGGAGAAGATCGTTTTACCTGCATATTTGCCTGCATCCTGAAGTGCCTTGATCTGTGGTACCTGATATTCATTCATCCCTTGGGACATGGGTATTGGTCCACCCGAAATGTCGTTCCCGTTGTGATCTCGCTTGGATAACCGCAAATGATCCGTAAGCGCGATCCAGTCCAGCCCATACTTGGTTAAACCCGCGTCGAGCACGTTCTCCAGTGAAACCTGTGCATCATCGGACTCAAACGTATGTACATGCAAATCTCCCGTTTGCCATGAACCTGTTGCCGAGCTGTTGGTTGGTGTGTTATCTCCTGCATCTGCATACGTTATCGCAGCGGGGAAAGCTCCCATGACCATCCCTGTAGCCAAGGGTATAAGTGTAAGCATAGCGAGCATTTTCTTGCCTTTATTATTGAACAAAATCATCCCACCACCCGTTCTGAGTTGTTGTGTCGGGAGTAAATATAAGAGACATTTGGGGGCAGGGTCAACGGCCTGGAAGCATGTATTTAAAATTTTACATATACCTGCATTCTTTCATATTCCGTTAAAGGTTACTCAAGCTTTTTCTAATAGAGTCATGCTCTGCGCTGCTCTATTTTGAGATAGTGAATCTAGGAAAAACGCAGCAAATAGGAGGTGATTCAAAATTCAGAGATTGTTCACGATTCAGGAAAGTTCCACCACTGCTGTGGATCATTAGGAGGAGACCTCGTGTAGGAGAAATGATGAAACCGAGAACATAGTAGGTTTTGTAAAAAGATCAGGGTTACGTATATGCTGAGTATAGAAAAAAGCACCCACGAATCACAGGCATGATATGCCCAGAAGCCGCAGGTACTTTGAGTTGAGCGGGATTTTGTTTCAGCCTTTACATCTTTACTTTTGTAAACTGGGGACGAGTTGTTTGTGAAATCCGAACTATCTCCACTTTATATTTAAACTGGAAAAATACGATACATAAACCGATAATGTTGAAGATGGCTAATAACGCAAAGATCATTATTTATTGAAGGAGTTGCACAATTTTGAAAAGATTCTATCAAAGTTTTGGATTAACAATCATCGTTATCATTGTACTATTATCAAGCTCTTCTACAACTGAAGCAGCATCGAAGAAAGTAAACTTAAAATTGTCAGATGGAGCGACGTACTATGGTGAAGTTTTAAACGGGAAACCTCATGGTAAAGGAACCGCAAGATGGGGAGAAACCGAAGTTTACTCTGGAGATTGGGTGAGTGGTAAGCGGCAAGGAAAAGGCAAATATACATATACATTAGTTGAAGGTGGAGGTGTCCCCTTTGAGGATTACAATGAATCTAATATGGGCCATGGAACAGGTGAATTCACTACAAAAACCTACACCGGATCATGGATTAATGATACATATCATGGTAAAGGAAAAGAAATTACGCAATGGTTAGAAGTACAGTATCTTACTTCTGATGGTAAGGTTTACCCTGTACATGACCGTTACAACAACACCATTAACGATGGAACATTCAATCAGGGCAAGATGTCTCAGGGATATTACGCAATCCACTCTTCAGATACTGTCTCACTAGGATATACTGATCATACAACTACGATTGCTCTCCAAAATGATTATTTCAACGAAAAGTTAACCGGGGATAAGGACTTTTTTGACACGATTATCAATTATAAAAAGAAACATGGTTCTTCTGAAAAATATATTGGGATTAAACCATCCCAATTCTCCAAAGGTACATTAACTAATGGCAAATTCACGGGGGTTACACATCTAATCGATTATAGTAATTCAGTTAGTTATTCAAAACAAGTCATAATGAACGATAACGTATTAAAAGAGAATCACATAACATCTGCCGTCTTTGATAAGGATCGCAAGAAAATCATTCATGAATTCCTGCAAGCTATTAGGCCCTATTCAGTCAAAATCAATACCATCTCTGACGAGATTATGTCATTAAAAGACATTAACTATGAGGGAATGATCCCTAGGTAGTGGAGGCACAAAATGAGCAAAAAGCGATGGATTGTGAGCATAGTCATTTTGATTATCATACTTTTCATGAGCGAATTGATAATGTTGTCCTCAGGAAAGGTTGGAGTTCTCAACATAACGCAGAGAATCATTTCAGGTGCACCTCATGTTATCGTTCAAGGGCAGACACTGTCTTACCAAGGTAAGGTTCATTGGGAGGATATCCAAAGTAGTATCGAAGAATATTCCGCAAGCGATGAAGGAACGGTCTTGTATAAAGCACTAGGCACCCCTGTCCCACCACCTTGGATATATGTGAGAAAAGAAAACCATCAGGGTTTCCGATATAAAATCCCGCAGCTTCCCTGGAAACTATAAAATGATCTGGGAACTTCACGAGCAGACATCACCAGATGTTCGCTTTTGCTATGAATTTGTAGTCTACCTCGCTCAATGGTGACATGTCCTATGGTTCAGGTATCAAATACAATCCACACTATTGTTCATCTCACTTTTCTTCCAAACCGTTAAACTGCCTGAGCATGGCGGTGAAAAGTTCTAGTTCCTTATCATCCCATCTGGATATACGGTCATAAAAAGCTGACTCCTTCTCCTTGAGCGCACCAACCGTCGATTGTTGACCAAGTTCCGTAAGAGACAGTAACACCCCGCGCCGATCCTTGGGGTCTTGCTCTTTGCTAACATATCCCAACTTTTCGAGTTGTTTGATTAATCGGCTGACCGAGCTGCGGTCCATTGCATTCGCTTCTGCCAAAGCCGCGGCGCTTGTTGGGCCGTAGGAGTAGAGCCACCGTACCAGTTGAAAAGCGGCAGGTTGCAGATTCGCATCAAAGCGCTCGGCAGATCGAACGTTAAGCGCATGCGAAGCACTGATCAGTGCATGAATCTGCTCACCCAGCGCTAGCTCCAGGGCTGTTCTATCTTTGGTTTTGACTGGATTTTTACTCATTATTGTTAACTTCCTCTCCTCGATACACGAAGATAAACTTGCGGAAATATAGTTGACAAATATCAATTAATATTTATAGTTGATTTATGTCCATTATATAATTCAACTCTATTCGTGTCAAAAGGAGACCTCATTATGAAAACAACACAACCCATTATTGTCATCACCGGAGCAACAAGCGGTTTAGGTCAGCTTGCTGCCATGGAACTCGCCAAACGCGGGGCACACCTTATACTCACAGCCCGAAGCAAGGAACGTGCAGACGCTACCAGATACAAAATCAAGGAAATCATGCCTTCTGCCAAAATTGAATTTTTCTATGGAGACTTGTCGTTACTGAGTGATGTAAAACGTGTTGGGCTTGAGATTGCAGCCGCTTATCCGCGTATAGACGTACTTTTGAATAATGCCGGACTTCATGCTTTTGAACAGAGAGTCACGTCCGAAGGATATGCCGAGATGATTGCCGTCAACTATTTGGCACCTTGGCTGTTAACGCACACATTGCGATCTTCCCTGATTCAGTCCGGCCATGCCCGAGTCGTCAATGTTGCATCTGAAGCTTCGCGGAATCATGGCACACTGGTGCTGCCAGATGACTTAACGGATATCACTCCTTTTACTGCACGTGGTTCCTCTCCAATCTATGGCAAAACCAAACTGCTCAATATTATGTTTACTGGTGAACTAGCCAGACAATGGCGCGGAACTGGGATTTGTGTAAATGCTTTGAATCCAGGCTTCAATGTTACGGGTCTAGGGCGAGAACTATGGTTTGCAAGTGTGCTTGAGCGCATTCTAACCTTTCTGCACATCGGCGACCCACGACGGGGTGCGGATATCATAACTCGGTTAGCTGTGGAACCGAAGTATGGCGAGGTTTCGGGAGGATATTTCAATGTGGGAAATGGAGCATCTATAACTCCTATACATCCTGGCGAAGATGCGGCGATGCAAAACAGACTGTGGGTGGTTACGACACAATTGATGGAACAACGGGGGCTGCTAAAGTAATTAAAAACAGCAAAAAGCCTTTCAGATCAGATCTGAAAGACTTTCACATTCCACAACAATCAACCAAACCGACCACTAATATAATCCTGCGTACGCACATCGACTGGCTCGGCGAACATGCTCTGGGTAGCGGAATACTCCACGACTTCGCCGTTCAGGAAGAACACCGTCTGCTGGGATACGCGAGCGGCTTGCTGCATGTTATGTGTCACCATCACGATGGTATAACGCTCCTTCAATTCATGCGTCAGCTCCTCAATCTTGAAGGTGGAGACGGGATCAAGCGAAGCGGTTGCCTCATCCATCAGCAGAATATCCGGCTCCACTGCCAGCGCACGTGCGATGCAGAGACGTTGTTGTTGTCCACCGGACAGACTTAGTGCGGAGCGCTTTAGGTTGTCTTTTACCTCATCCCACAGGACAGCAGATCGCAGACTCTGCTCTACAATCTCATCCAGCTTTTTCTTGCCATGAATACCATGCTGTTTGGGGCCGAAAGCCACATTGTCATAGATGGATTTAGGAAAAGGATTCGGTTGCTGAAAGACCATGCCGATCTTCTTGCGAAGGGTCTCCACATGAACTTCACCACTGTAGATGTCGGTTCCCCCTACGGCCACTTTGCCTTCAATCCGTGTGCCGGGTATCCGGTCATTCATGCGGTTCAGCGTACGTAGCAGTGTTGATTTTCCACAACCCGATGGTCCGATAAAGGCTGTGATTGCCCGCTCAGGAATTTCAATGGAAACATCCTTCAGCGCTTGAAATTGACCGTAATACAAGTTCAATTTGTTGATCTCAATAATAGGTTGCACAAGGCGCCCTCCCGGGTTGAAATGGAATGATTTAAGGATTCAGCTTAAACAGTTGGCGCTGTTCCAGACGATACCGATTAGCGGCATCCTCTTTCATCAGGCTTGATTTTTGCGTGCATTCAGCCACAAGGGTACACGGAACAGAACATTAATGAGCAACGCCACAAAGATCAGCACAGCTGTGGTTTTCTGCGCAATTTCCTCGGCATCTGGCACAATGGCTTCGGATTGAATGTACCAGAGATGTACAGCAAGGGTTCCTCCCGGCGATAGCAAATTAAAGTCCCACATTTCCCCAGATGTAGACACCCCAGCGGTCAGAATAATGACAGCACTCTCACCGAATGCCCGGCCTGCGGTCAGGCAAATACCCGTCATGATCCCATTTATAGCCACCGGCAACAACACTTGACGGATCGTCTGGAGATGCGTTGAGCCCAGCGCAAACGATCCATTGCGAAGCTCCACCGGAACCGCCCTGACGGATTCCTCCGTTACCCTGGTAAGCACAGGTAGGTTCAGGAAAGCAAGACTGACGGCTGCGCCCAAAATGGTAAGCCCTATTTCGAAAAACTCCACAAACAGGGCAATACCGAACAATCCGAAGATGATGGATGGCACAGAGGACAATCCCTCCACGCAAATACGAACGGTCTCGATCAGCTTATTATTTGGTGCAAACTCTGCCAGATATATGCCTGCCGCCATACCAATAGGGATGGAGATGAGCAGGGACAGAATCAACACATAGAACGAGTTGAACAGCGCCGGGCCGATCCCTCCGCCTTCTTCAATCTCACTCGGAACACCGTATAGGAAATCCCAGCTGAGCAGTGGCAATCCTTTGTTCAGCAGCAGAAATAACAGTCCAACAATAAACAAAATGACGACAATACCGACACCCCATACCATGCCTGTAAAGAGCCGATCTATCACCATCGATGAACTTCTCCGTTTGCCAAAAGAATAAGACGGGACGACAGCATTCGCCTGCTTCTTCACACTCATACGTTTCGGTCCCCTCTCTTCTGAAGCAGTCTTACAATAACGATCATCAGGATCGAGATCGCGAGCAGGATAAAGCCCATCATGTACAGACCATGATTCCAGGTAGAGTCGAATTCAACGCTAGAGATTTGCATGACGATATTACTGGTCAGTACAGCTGTTGGCGTGAACAGACTGTTGGCAAGCTGCGCTGTATTACCAATGACCATCACCACCGCCATCGTCTCACCGATCGCACGAGTCATTCCAAGAATGACCGCGTACATGATCCCGCCTTTTGCAGCAGGTAAGACGACACGAGTCACAGTCTGGAATCGGTTCGTGCCGAGTGCATAGGCAGCATCACGGTATTTGTTCGGAACAGCAGATATGGCATCATCACTGATCCGGCTAATCGTGGGAAGTACCATAATGGTCAATACAATGGACGCAGCGAGTAATCCGTCAGCCAGATCACGTCCACTAATATCCCTTAGCCATGGAATGAGGATCGTCAGTCCCAGGAAACCGTACACCACAGAAGGAATACCCACCAGCAGATCCAATACAGGTCGTAGAATATGGCGAAGCCATTTGGGTGTCATTTCGGCCAGAAATACAGCAATGATGACAGAGAGTGGAATGGCAAACAACATGGTAAGACCTGTAAGAGCAAATGTTCCGAGGATAAAGGTCAGTGCACCATAATGTTCATTTTCCGGGTCCCAGTTGGTGGAGAAAAAGAATTCACGCAGCGACACATCTGCAAAAGTAAGAACGCCCGTACGAAGCATGAGAATTAAGATACATAAGAGAACCAAACATACAAAGATCGTACTGCCGATGCAAACCATACGAAACAGGTTATTGGACCACCTTAAACGCGCTTTACGGTTAAACCGAGTGCCCGAATCAGCGGCCTTACCAAGGCTCGTGCCAAGTTCACTCGGGGCGGGGCTGTTCGGGGATGGATTCAAATCGATCATGAAGTGCTCTTCCTTTCACATAGAGAAGCCAGCTTGCGACCATGCGCAGAAGCTGGCTATCCCTTTTCTTATGAAATGTGAGAATGACGAACGTTTGAAGCTCCGTTATTTTACAGCCGCAAGCGGAATGAATTTCAGCTTTTTCAGGGAACCGTTCTGGAACTTGCTGCTTTGGATGTACTCAATGAACGCTTTGGTGGCACCGGTAGGTTGACCTTTGGTCATGTAATATCCAATACCCCATACTTTGTAGGTTTTGTTCAGAACGTTTTTCTCTGTTGGTGCCACGCCATTGATGGATACAGCCTTCATTTTGCTAGTTACATAAGGAAGGTCAATATAACCGATCGCATTCGGTGTCGTTTCAATGGTTGTTTTCATATCACCGCTGGAACCAACTTCTTTGTAATTGTCGCCTTTGCTCATGAAGTCTTTACCGTCGAGTGCTTTTTGCTGGAAGTTGACCCGTGTGCCGGAACCGAACTTACGGTTAACAACAACGATGTTGGCGTTCGCACCACCAACGTCTTTCCAGTTGGTCACTTTGCCGGAGAAGATGTCCTGCAATTGTTTCGTGGTCAGACTGCTTACCCCCACATTGGTGTTAACAACAGCCGTGAATACTGTTACCGCTACCGGATTGGCTACCATGCCATCAAATTTCTTGAAGCCGGGTACATCCTTGGATGCGTCCCAGTCCACAGCGCCAATGTCGGCAATCCCTTTACGTACGGATTGAGGACCTGTAATGGAACCTGCGGCGGAAGCCGAGATTTTGACTTTTGGATTATCTTTCTTGAATTCACTTGCAGCCTGAAGAGTCAGTGGGAGCAATGCCGAGGAACCGTTAATGACAATTTTCCCTTTCTCCGTGCTCTTGGCAGCAGATGCCGTCGTTGCTCCTCCAAGTCCACCAATTAGGGATACTGCCATAAGCATTGCCGTGAAGGGTTTGATCCATTTTTTCATTTTTATAAACTCCTCTCGAATTATAAAATAGTTAATTGCGATTATGTGCTTATCACTCTTGGATCAAAAAAATCACTTCGTTACGGCTCTCCAGCTGCCACCCGCCTGTACCAGAACTCGGCCGTTCTCAATGACAGCCAATTGTGATCCGGCAACGGTAATGGAGGAAACATCGGAAGATACGGTATACAGTTTGGTTTGTTTTCCTGTCACCGTGTCGATGGAAATAATGACGCTATTGCTGTCATCTTGCGCAGCCAGTACGTACAAGACGCCACCCGACAGAATCGCTTGCTCTACATCCAGATCGCCGTACACCGTTGTTGCCTTCTGGGATGCATCCACAGATTGCAGCGAAGCATTGCCGTCCTCGGACGGTACGCTCACATAGTAGGCTTTCTGACCGTCAACGGACCATACAAACACTTTGTCATCCGTTGTAGTCGTTAACTGCGTCGCTTCCGCTTTTGTTATACCGTTGTTATACGAAAATATTTGCTGTTGATTGGCTGAAAAGTCGATAGACACGTTGTCTTCATCTACATTGGTTGCATCAGAGGTAACCTTACCCAGTGTCGTTACCGTGTAGATGAATCTTTTGCCGTCCGCAGACACATTCAGGTTTTCTTTGTAATCCACCTTGTCTTCAACCAGTTTCTTAATTACGCCATCTGCCAGATTCAGGCTTGCAATCACCGACCCCTTATCTCCTTGCAGGAAATAAATTGAGCTTTCATCCGCAGACCATACCAACTCCGGTTTGATACTTGTGTCACTCGTGATTAATTTCGAAGCCTTTGTCTTCAGATCGATAACGTAGACGGCTCCATCCGCATTCGTATACGCCGCTTGATCTCCACTCGGGGAAACAACCAGATCCGATCCGCCATCTGTCGTTAACAACAGCTCATATTTACCACTCGTTGTATTCACAAGATAATCGGTTCGGCCATTATCATCACTCTTGGAAACGATCAGCTTATCCGCTCCGGCAAAACGGGGATTTTCCGCACCTTCGAGCAATGCTACCGTGCTAACTTCCAGCGCTCCGCTTCTCTTGACGATTGTACCGCCAACGCTAGATACCAATGGACGAAGTGCAACGTAGCTTGTACCTCCAATGATCGTAACTGGTTGATTCAAATTCACTTTGTTGCCATCCACCAGAAGTTGTTTCGCATTATTCTGAAGTGTCACCGTGTGACCATTTAGCTTGATCACCGTCGTTCCACGTTGTACTTCTGCTTGCGCGCCGATGGCCTTGATCACATCACGGAGCGACACAAGTGTCTCACCATTCTTCACGATGGAGCGAACGATAACGCTGTTTCCGTTTATTGTAAGCGTGGAGTTTTGCACCTGAGCTGTACTAGCCGCAGGTTTCACTGCAGGAGCAGCTGATACTGCACTAACCACAGAAGTTGTTAACGCTGTGGCTACCATGGACACTACTAACACCTTTTTCATTGACATTGGCTTTGGTCACCCTTCTTTTCTCCATATAATTTGCCTTGTATGCCGTGCCCTGTTGTCTGGTATGTTGCATGTATCATCAATATGAGAGCTTGTCCGCCTCATCCCCCCAAACTTCCACGTTCATAGTAAAAATGACCTATCACGTTTGTAATTATAGGAGCGAATTGTAAACGGAAAATCTTGGAATTGTTAACGAATTGTCAATGTTTTCATATCAGCACATTCATATTATTAAAACAACAAAATGACCCATACAGAATGTATGGGCCCTTGCTCTCATTATATATTTTCTCACACATTATACTGTGACAAACACCTGATCGAAACCAGCCTTTGACTTGGCGAATAGTTCGTTCGTACTAAGATTCGATGCCGGTGCCAGTACTTCCTGAGCCACCACACCGTTGTAGCCAATGGCCTTCAGATTTTTCAAAAAACCATTCAGATCAATTACACCTTCCCCAGGATACAAGCGTTCGCCATCCTTCAATTCCTCGATCGGCAGATCATAGGCATCGTTGATATGCACATGAACAATCTGCTCTTTCTTCAGCTTCAACAGATCTTCCATCGGTAAACCATTCGTATGCCAGTGATAGGAATCTACGAGCAGGCCAACATTAGGCGCATGGATCGTTTCGATCCAGTCCAGGGTATCCTCCACACGCCAGATAAACGGATTCTTCCATTGCGTCCGCAAGTGATGGCAGCCAACAAACTCCAGCCCTAGCTTAATTCCGTAAGCGTCCAGGATATCTGCGCAGAGTCTCAAGCGTTTTGTAGCCGCTGCCATAAATTGCGCTGCCGGTTGATCCGTTGAGGGTAAAATATACGTGCAGCAGCTGTGACAGTCCAGCAAAGCAGAGGCTTCTGCCATAGCGACCAACGATTGCAACCCCTCACGAAATTGTTCATCTGTCGTCCGCCACTCTACCGTCAGACCCGATGAACCGATGATCACCTGATTGCTTTTCAGCAGGTGTTGCGCCTGTTCTTTGCCATACGTTTCAATCAATGAGAGCGGATTCAAATCTACAGATCCGAATCCGTGCTTGGCCGCATCTATAATATATTGTTCATCAGACTCGATGTTGCCCAGTCCCGCATTCGTTAACCCTCTAATCATCCCAATCTCCTCCTGTGACTCGTCTGGAATTGCAGCTTGTTTATCATTTTATAATAGCAGTACTCTCCGAAAAAGAAACCATCAAAAAAGAGCCGCAACAACGTTATATTAACGTCATTACCGCTCTAACTTCTCTATCTCACGCTCTCTAACGTATACCGGTTACGAGGAATCTCAAGACCCAGATTCTCCCTTAGCGTCTCATGTTCATACTCCGTGCGGAACAGCCCTCGTTCTTGCAGAACCGGGACAACTAGCTCCACGAAATCTTCCAATCCATTGGGCACCACGGTACGAACATTGAATCCGTCTGCCGCTTCGCCTTCAAACCATTCCTGAATCTGATCTGCGATCTGATCCGGTGTACCAATGAACGATGTACGTGGAGTGGATGCCAGCAACGCGACTTGGCGCAGGGTCAGCCCCTGTTCTCGCGCCTGTCGCTTGATCTTATCTGTTGTACTGCGGAAGCTGTTGCTGCCAATCTCCCCAATCTCGGGAAAGGGTTCGTCCAGCGCGTACTGGGAGAAGTCGTAATGATCGAAGTAACGTCCCAGATAATTCAACGCCTGATCAATACTCACCAGTTCGGCAATTTCCTGATACTTCTGCTCCGCTTCTTCCGCTGTTCTACCTACAATGGGACCGATGCCCGGGAAGATCAGGATATCTTCTGCCTTGCGTCCATAAGCCACCGCTCTTGCCTTCACATCCCGGTAGAACTCCCTTGCTTCCTCGAGCGTCTCATGTCCTGTGTAGACGGCATCTGCCGATCGGGCGGCCAGATCTTTACCAGATTCAGATGAGCCCGCCTGAAAAATCACCGGGTGACCCTGCTTCGAACGTCCTACATTAAGCGGACCCTGTACCGAGAAGTGTGCTCCTTTGTGATTCAGCGTATGTAACTTGGCAGGATCGAAAAATACGCCCTGTTCCTTGTCTCCGATAAAGGCATCGTCCTCCCAGGAATCCCAAAGTCCTTTGACCACATTCAGATGTTCTTCCGCAATCTCGTAGCGCAGCGCATGGTTCGGATGTTCTCCTTTGCCAAAATTAAGTGCCGATCCTTCCAGAGGTGAAGTGACCACATTCCATCCGGCTCTCCCACCGCTTAATTGATCCAACGAGGCAAATTGCCGCGCAACCGTGAAGGGTTCACTATAGGAAGTAGACAATGTAGCAACCAGCCCGATGTGGGATGTTGCCCCGGCGAGTGCGGACAGAAGCGTCAATGGTTCGAAGCGATTGAGAAAATGAGGATTGGACTTCTCGTTGATGAAGAGGCCATCTGCAATGAAGAGCAGATCGAACTTGCCTTTTTCCGCGATACGCACCTGCTTCTTGTAGAACTCCAGACTAACACTCGCGTTAATCGGAATATCCGGGTGACGCCAAAAGGAAATGCTGTTCCCCACTCCGTTCAGATTGGCTCCCAACTTCAATTGTCGTTGCGACATATATATTCCTCCTATGTTGTAGTGATGACCATTCAGTTCGAGTATCCTTTTATCTCTGAGAATCGTTTCGTCATTTCTTTATGCTGTTTCCGCCAGCTTCTGCTGCTGCCATGCCTAATCCCCGTTTATCCGCCTGTTTCACATCACTAACTCTGACTGCCCAAGCCGCTCCAAGCAATACAATCCCTATAAATAGAAAAATAAATGGAATGCCGATCCATCCACCGAGCAAACCACCGATTAACGGTCCAAGTACAATACCGAACTGACTCGCCGTCTGACTTAGACTGACAGCTCTCCCACGAAAATCGTGATCAGCATATTTGATGATCAGCGCATTAAGCGCCGGATAGACCGCGGCAAAGAACAAACCATAAACAAATCGCAGGCTGCCAAAATAAATCAGATTAGTTGCTGTCATTTGCAGCAGACTTCCAATTCCACCGCCAATCAGACCGATAAACAGGGTTTTCTCGTATCCGATCCTTCCACCAATCTTCCCCCATCGCGGCCCCATAATGACGGTTGCCACACCAATCGCCGAGAAGACAATTCCTGCACTGAGTGTTGCACTGCCAATATCTCCGCCAATCTGGACCACATAGAGCGTCAGCACCGGTTCGATGATGAGCACGGAGGTCGAGACTAAGAGAATCAAACCGTAGATTCGCATCAAACCCGGCGTGGAAGCCGCTCTTTTCAAATCCCCTATGATCTTCGTTGGAACGATCGTACGAGTTTGTCGTGACTCCTTAACACCGAGGACCATCAGAGCCGCGAGCAATGTAATTACAGCGGATGCAATGAAACACCCCCGCAGTCCGATCCAGTGACTCAATACACCACCGGCAAGAGGACCAAGAATTCCGCCCGCAGCGCTGGCCGTAGAGATCACGCCAAGTGCATAACCCACCTGTTTCTCCGGAGTATTGGTGCCGATCAGTGTAATCGAGGCGGGATGAAAACCAGCCATGAGTCCCTGAAAGACCCTCACCGCGATAAACGTATACGGATCATACACAAAGAAGTTAGCCAGATGTGCAATGCCTAGCCCAACTCCTGAACGGACGAGCATCAGTTTACTGCCATATTTATCAGCCAGTGATCCCCAGAAGGGTGCGCATAATCCACTGATCAGAAAGCTGATCGAAATGGAGATACCCGACCAAGCTTCCAGGCCGCTCTGGATACCGAGATCATTTTGCAGGAAGATAGGAAAGAACGGAACGGATAATGAATACGCCATATGATTAAAAAACAGGCCGAACCACAGAATATACAGATTTCGCTTCCATTGTGGCATCTTGGCATTCTCCATACTATATAATTCCTATATAAAAAGTAGGTTATTATCCATATTAGGGTAACGTCATCGGAAAGTATAATAGAAAAGTTCAATAGACCCATTCAAGAATTAAATGAATGGGTCTGTTACGTAACCGTTACACTGACCACTACGCAGTCAGAACGTAAATATGAAGTTAACTTTCAATACGTATGGTAATCATACTATTCCGGCAATTGAACCGACATAAACACATCGACCTCATCTTCACTGTCCAATATAAATCCAAATCGTTCATACAATCGCCGAGCAGGACTTCCCTGCAAAACATTTAAAATAACCCGTTTCCCCTGAACTTCATCCTGTTCCAGCAGCATGTTCAATACCTGAGTTCCTATTCTCTGGCCCTGATAATCGGGATGTATGTAGAAATGTTCCAATAGATATTCCTCAGCCTTGGGCTTCAAGGCTACACAACCTACCATTGAACCCTCCACTTCAATAATCCGCGTATGAACAGGGTCGAATGTATTGCGGAAACGTTCACGCACTTTCACATCATCGTACCTTCCCAGCCTGGTTAGATCATCGTAGAGTACCAACGCTCGCAAATCAGCGAGTTTCTCTTGGTCTGCCTGTACAGCTTGACGCATTGTTATATGGTTCATTGGTTGGATTCCTTTCCATTCGAGACACGCTAAATTTTGAATGTCTTATCGCACTATAGGGATAGACACTAAAAATCATACCTTTGGCAGCTCACATGAGCAACATCGGATTTTAGAACGCAATATTTTTTTCAAACTATTTATCTCCGCAAAAAATAAAAAAGCCCAAAAAGGACGGTGCAGTCTTGCTTATACAAATAAGCGAATCCGCAACCGTCCCTTCTGGGATGAAGATTATTTAAGAAAACTACGAAGCATGTGACGCTTGTGCTGCATGCTGCAATGCTTCCAGACCCAATGCGAGCGCACCACACAGACCTGCATGCTGGCCCAATCCGGGCTGGACAATATATTGGTCGATATGTTGCGTGATTGGTGCAGCATTTACATAACCATTCAGATTCCGCACTACCTGCTCCCGGATCATAGAAAACAGATGATCTTGCTGCATCACACCACCGCCCAAGATGATTTTCTGCGGCGAATGAAGCAGGATGGCCGTTGTAATCGACTCCGCAATGTAAAAGGATTCGATCTCCCACGCCGGATGATCTGCCGGCAGTTCACTGCCAGGAATCTGCCAGCGAGCTTCAATGGCTGGTCCTGCTGCCATCCCCTCCAGGCAATCGCCATGATACGGGCATAATCCGGCAAAGTGATCGTCTGGATGGCGTCTTGTGCGAATATGTCCACCCTCGGGATGTAACAATCCGTGTACTCGTTTGCCCCCTGCCACAAGTCCGACACCAACTCCTGTGCCAATCGTGTAATATACACAGTTATCCAGCCCTTGCGCCGCTCCCCACGTCACTTCACCGAGCGCGGCAGCATTCACATCCGTATCCCATCCAAAAGGAACCGGAAATTCATGCTTCAAGGTTCCAATCACATTACAGTTTCCCCACCCAGGCTTAGGTGTGGTCGTAATATAACCATAGGTGGGACTATCCGGTTGCAGATCAATCGGACCAAAGGAGCCGATACCCATTGCTTCCACATTTTTATCCCTGAAATAGTCGATCACCTTGGCAAGAGTGGTCTCCGGATGTTCTGTTGGAAAGCTGATCCGATCTTCAATCTGTCCATGCTCATTACCTACACCACATACAAACTTCGTTCCGCCCGCTTCTATGGCTCCAATACGCATCGTTCTGGGCTCCTTTCCTTCATTACAATTAACCTTTAGCCTTGGTTGGTGATATCTCATAGATATGAAGTGAGGAGAAGACCAGATCAGTATTTTCAGCATGAGCAGAGATGCCCTTGGAATCCACATCCGGATAGATCAGATCCGTAATAACCGCCTGACCATCATTTGCAAATACCTCCACAGATGAATGATCTACATAGATACGCAGACTTTGATTCCCATTTACATCTTTTAACTCAGCTGCATGGCGGCTCAGGAAATGTTCATGAAAATCGCCGATACCCGATCCACTACGATCGATATATACTTCCCCTCGGTTGGCATCTACGCCAACGAGCGTTTCGTTGTCGGCTCCACTTCTTAAGGCAAAATGGAACGACTGATCTGGAGTCCACTCTGCATGGATCTCATAGTTCACTAGTTGCAGAGCGTTCAACTGCTCACTCACTTGCTGAATCGAAGCATCCTGTAGGGACAATAATGGCGTACGGGCTTGCTTAAGTTCACGTGCAGGACGTTGAATCAATATTACTTCTCCGACTCTTGTCTCGAGTGACAGCTCCCGTGCAATGGTCATTGCTCCACGATAATCATTGGTCGGCGTCTGGTTGGCATACATCCAGTTGCTCATCCACCCCATAAACAGGCGTCTGCCGTCTTCAGCCGGAATGTCTGACCAACTAACTCCCGCGTAGTTATCCCGGCCATGATCAATCCAGCGAATCGTATGGGATGCCTCATCTGGAACAAATGTTCTTCCATCAAAATCTCCGGTAAAATATTGTGTTCTGGATCCTTCTTTAAAAGCAGGATCTGCACCGATGCTAACGAGCATCACCCATTTCACCTGCTCTGAATCTCCATCCACTGCAAGCGGGAACAGGTCCGGGCATTCCCACACGCCATCGTGTGAACCGATCCCTTCGCCAAATTCACTTCCTAGCGTCCAATCCTTCAGATTGGGAGATCGGTACAGACATACCGTTTGACCACAAGCGATAATCATAATCCATTCCTTGGTCTGCTCATGCCAGAACACTTTGGGATCACGGAAATCAACAAAGGACTCATGCTTTAATACCGGATTACCCTCGTATTTAGTCCAGGTTCTGCCGTTGTCTTTGCTATACGCCAGACTCTGACGCTGAACAGGATGATCATTTGGTACTTCCAGATGATGTGTAAAAATGGCTACCAACCCCGGCTCATCTTCGAAAAATCCGGAAGTATTGTTCCAGTCCACCACCGCACTGCCGGAGAAGATCATGCCATGTTCATCCGGTGCCAGAGCTACAGGAAGTTCCTCCCAAGTGACGAGATCTCGGGTTACCGCGTGACCCCAATGCATCGGCCCCCATGTAGTACCAAATGGATGATACTGGTAGAACAAGTGATACTCCCCATTGAAAAACACCATGCCGTTTGGGTCGTTCATCCACTTCTCTTTCGGTGAAAAGTGGTATTCATTTCTGTAATCTTGTTTAAGAATTGTCGACATTATGGTTTCTCCTCCGTACTTTTCTTTATTTGTTATTACGGTCATATCCTGCTTGTTTAATCTGTAGCCATTCTTGCAATCCAAGGCGATCCAGCTCTTTCAAGTAAGCATCCCATTCCTGATCTATTTTCCCGTTCTGATACCATTCTGTACGCAAACGTAACACGTAGGCGAAGAGATCAGTCTCAATCGTGGACAATCGATCCAGTTCATCAATGGAGAAGAACACACTTGGATATACGTTCTCCGCTTTCATATGCGGAACCATAACCTTGTCGAGAAGTTCCATCCGCCAAGCCGCATCTTCCGGTTTGGTTGTGTATTTGTCATAATAACTGTCGAGAATGGCCAATGGTCCTGCGATACTGGTTTTTTGTCTAAGTTCCACAGGTGCAGATCCTTCCAGTGGAAGATGCTTCAGCATCCCTTTGGCTTCATCAAATTCAAAAATGTTTTGCTGACTCTCATCTCCATAGGTACCCCAGTTGTTCTGTACGGATTGGAGCGGATCGTACAATTGGTCTACCCACTTCGCTGTGGATTCCAGGTTTTTATTGCTGCTGGTGATGACCATGCGACCACGATCAAGCCCAATACCGTTTGTTCTTGTGACATTAACTTCGCCGTTAGGTCCAGCAACCGGAGGCAGAACATCATACGTATCATTCATGCCTGTAATGTTAGCCTTATCCCAAGTGAAGTACATGCCGTACTTGTTGTCCTTGCCTTTCGCAAGATACGTGTTCCAATCCTGCTGATACGACTCAACATCGACGAGACCTTCCTGAACCAGCTCATGAATGTATTTAACCGCTTCCTTGTAGCCTTCATCAGCTGCCGTGAAGACCACTTTCCCATCATTGGTTACCACGGTATGATCCCAGTTCTCTCCGAGTCCAAATGCCGCAAAGAGGAATGTTAGATCTTCTCCGCCCGGTTTGTTAATGAAAGATAACGGAATTTCGTCTGCCTTACCGTTGCCGTTAGGATCTTGGGTTTTGAACGCGATCAATACTTCTTTCAGTTCTTCGGTTGTCGTTGGCATCTTCAGTCCAAGCTTGTTCAGCCATTCCACATTAATCCAGGGCAAGTTATCCACTGCCTGAATCCGTTGTTTGCCACTTCCGAGTTCTTCAATCCATGGGAATGAATAGATATGTCCGTCTGGAGCCGTGATCATGCTCTTGTATTCGGGAGCTTCCTCCAGCACCTTTTTCAGATTGGGCATGTGTTGTTCAATCATGTCCTCAAGTGGAATGATCGCCCCGTCCTTCGCCAGTTTCAGGAGATCATAATCCCCGTAACCTGCATCAAAAATAGCATCCGGCAAATCACCGCTGGCGACCGCCAGATTTCTTTTTTCTGCAAACACATCACTCGTATAGTTCTTCCAGTTGATATGCACATTGGTTTTCTCTTCGAGTCGCTTGTTAATCAGCTTGTCGTTCGGATCAGCGGGAGCCAGCGGAGAGCTCTGTGTTATAAAATTCAATGTCACCTTGCCATCAGGGGATTGCGCCTCACTTGCCGCGCCGCCTCCACCCCCGCCACAGGCGGTTAGAAAGAGCATTGCAGATAACATGGAAATGGATGCCGTTGTAACGGCTTTTCTGGATTTGTTCACTTTTTTCATAATAATGACCTCCATGAGTTGGATTGGATCAACTTACTGTATCGCAGGCTGTTCACTATTTGAGGGAACCGACCATGACACCTTTTTCGAAATACTTCTGGAAGAACGGGTACATGATGATGAGTGGCAGACTCGAAATGACAATCGCTGAGTATTTAATCATCTCGGAGAGCCGTTTCAGTTCTGCCATCGCAAGCTGATCACTGATCATGCCAGGTGCTGCCTGATTCTGAATCAAAATGGAACGCAGAACGAGCTGTAACGGATGCAGTTTCGGATTATCCAGATAGATCATTGCATCAAAATAGGAATTCCATTGCCCTACGAACGCATAGAGTGCGAGTACAAAAATGATCGGTTTCGACAACGGAATGACGATCTGGAAGAAAATCTTCATCTCAGAGGCGCCATCCACGTTTGCAGCTTCTTTCAGTTCTCGAGGGACTCCTTTGAAAAAGGTTCTGGAGAGAATGATGTTCCAGACGTTAACGGCTCCAGGGATGATGATCGCCCACACCGTATCAAGCATGCCGAGATTACGTATGAGTAGATACGTAGGGATTAATCCCCCGCCGAAGAACATGGTAATGATAAAGATAATCATGAAAAATCCACGTCCCGCGAGCCTGTCATCCGACAATGCATAACCTGCAAATATGGATACGGTCACGGTGATCAGTGCAAAGGAAACCGAATACAATACCGCATTTGCAAACCCCCGGATCATGGCTGGATTGGACAAAATCATCTGATATCCGTCCAGACTCCAGTCCGATACATTAAAGGACAGTCCACGATTCAGTAGCACAGTGGGGTCCATGAATGAGGCGATAACAATATAAATCAGGGGAACAACCACAACCAGTACAGCACAGGTGAGAAAGATGGCATTGAGTGTGAGGATCAATCGATCCATTCCCGTGTGTTTAACAACCATGGATAATACTCCTTTCCTAATAGAGGCCTTCGCCTTCATTCAATTTCTTCACAATCAGATTCACCGTCACCAGCAAAATCACATTGATAACCGAGTTGAACAATCCAACTGCCGCAGAATAAGCATAATCTCCAGACTGCAGCCCCACCTTGTAGACATACGTGGCAATAATCTCGGAGGAAGGCAGGTTCATGGACGTCTGCATCAGATAGGCCTTCTCAAATCCAATGGACATAATCCCGCCAGCTGCAAGGATAAAGACGATGGCCATAATCGGACGAATCGTTGGAAGGTCAATGTGGAGAATACGCTGAAGGAGATTGGCTCCATCCAGATTAGCCGCATTGTGAAGCTCCGGATCCACATTGGCCAAAGCCGCGACGTATATGATGGAAGCCCAGCCGGCTCCGGTCCAGATATCGGACAAAATGTAGATCCAGCGGAAATATTCCGGTTCAGACATGAACATAATCGGCTGACCTGTAATCCATGTGGCTAATTGATTAATCGGCCCTGTCGGTGAGAGGAAGATGAACAGCATACCCACAACAACAACAACTGAGATGAAATTGGGTGCGTACAGAAACAATTGAATATTTTTTTTGATGCCAGCTTTGCGTACCTGATTCAGCATGAGTGCCAGTAAAATGGGCACCGGGAAACTGAATATCAATCCCAAAAAGCTGAGTTTAAGCGTATTCATTAAAATGATATCGAAATTGGGTGAAGCTATAAATTTCTCAAAATGCTTCAGTCCTACCCAATCACTACCCATGATGCCTTTGATCGGACTGAAATCCTTAAACGCAATGATGGCTCCGTACATCGGAATGTACTTGAAGATAAGAGTCAAAATTAAGGCTGGTGCAAGCAACATATATAAAAAGTAATTTTTTTTGAGCTGCTGCAACCTATGACCGCTTGTCGTCCTCACTTTCAGTACCCTTCCTCCGCCCTTTTTGCTGTCGGCTATGTTATCCAACACAATACCCCCGTTCCATTCTAGAAGTTGACAATTGTTTTCAGTAAGGGCTTTCAATATTTACAATTGCCTATTTAATAATTTACAATTTATCAGGTTTAAACGGATTTAGTCAATACGTTTTGTAAAAAAATATTTGTGCATTTGATCATTTTATCTTTGCATCAATGTAACTAAAGAGGATTAAATTTGCATATATATAGCACTGAATCGTCAATAATAGCAAAGATATTTCTATATCAATACTGTAATAGATCATCATTGTTACATAGTTAAAGAAACTTCTGGAACAATTATGAAAATAGAATTCGCCTATCTAAATGTAAATACAATTGTGCATTTGTAAAACAGAGATTGCTATTTGTCCCGTTCTATTATACATTTGACTTAGAGAAGAATATGGATGACTATTGATGATTAGAGGTGAAGCATTAGATGGCAAAGGAAAAAGTCACGATACAAGACATTGCTGATGCTTTGGGGATTTCCAGGAATACGGCTTCCAAAGCATTAAATGATAGTGGAAACATCCCGGATGAGACCCGAAATCGTGTAATTAAAAAAGCAATTGAACTCAAATATAAACAGTTTGCCTATATGGACAATGAACATGTTCTAACCAAGGCTCCAGGCAATATCGCCCTGTTAACTGAAAACCTGCCTAATACATCTCACTTTGGTTCATTGTTAATCAGTGGTTTGGAGAAAAGAATCAGTGCGGAGGGATACAATCTCTCGATTCATATCGTGCGTGAAGACGATCAAGATACACTTACACTTCCTAACAATTTTGATATAGCCAAAGTAGACGGCATCATTTGCATCGAATTATTTGATCTGGAATATACACAGCTCATTACCGATCTGGGCATCCCCACCATCTTTATCGATTGCGCTTCCAACATATGTTATCCCGAATTCCAAGCAGATTTGCTACTCATGGAGAATGAACATAGCATCTACCAGTTAACCAAAAAATTAATTGAGAGCGGCTACACAAGTATCGGATTCGTCGGGGATTACAATCACTGCAAGAGCTTTAATGAACGATGGGTTGGATATCAGCGTGCTATGCTGGAGGCGGGGTTGCAGGTCGACCTCTCCCATTGCATCGTAGATAATGATCGCCTGTGTTTCTCCAAGCCAGGATGGTTGAACCAGCGAGTGGCAGAGCTGACCTCCCTACCTTCCGCTTACGTATGCGCTAATGACTTTATAGCAGTTGATCTGATCAGGGCGTTAAAAGACAGAAATGTCGCTGTGCCACAGGATATTGTGATATGCGGATTCGATAATGCACCCCAATCTCGAATTATTGAGCCAGCATTAACAACGGTTCATATTTACAGCAATGAGATGGGCATTAAGGCTGCGGAGATGCTGTTATCCCGGATTAATAGCCCCTCACAACCTTATCAGGTCTCGCACATTGTGACCAAACCCATTATCAGGGAGTCCACGCCAGCAATCATGGCCGATCATTCTCAGATGGTTCATAGTTCTGCAAAATAAAAAAACGTATGTCTCACGAGTAACAACTCGTGAAGCATACGTTTTTTTGTGTTTTCGATTTGGTTGGATGAAAACTCTATCCTATCCATCGTGGCCTAGATAGAAATCATCTCGCGATTAGATCTCTTTCAAGATGCCTTTTACCAAACCAATAAAGGTTGTTTTCACTTGCGCAGCCACTTCAATAACTTCATCATGACTTAACGGCTGATCCAGAATACCACAGGCCATGTTGGTCAAGCAGGAAATGCCTAGTACCTTCATACCGCCATGGATGGCAACAATGGCTTCAGGTACTGTAGACATGCCCACTGCATCCGCACCCATCGTACGAATCATGCGGATCTCCGCTGGTGTCTCATATGCCGGGCCACTCCACCATGCATAGACACCTTGCTGCAGGCCAACATTTTGTTCTTCTGCAACCTTAAGGGCAATACTGCGCAGTTCGCGATTGTATACCTGTGATACGTCTGGGAAGCGCACACCCAGTTCAGCATTATTTGGTCCCATCAATGGGTTATTGCCTACCAGGTTAATATGATCTGTAATGAGCATCAGTTGACCTGGCTCAAAGCTTGTATTGATTGCTCCGCAGGCATTGGTGATAAGCAATTGCTCGACACCCAGCGCCTTCATGATGCGAACCGGGAATGTCACTTCGTCCAATGTAAAACCTTCATAATAATGTAGACGGCCTTTCATCGCTACAACCGTTTTGCCCATCAGTTCACCAATAACCAATTCATTGGCATGACCGATAGCCTCCGATTGCGCGAAATACGGAATATCTGTATACGGGATAACGGTCGCATTTTCAATCTCGTCCGCGAGCGCTCCCAGTCCCGAACCCAGAATCATGCCTACGGCAGGTTTGGTATGGATTCGGTTTAATATGTAATCTCTTGCTTCCTGAATATGTGCGGATTGATGCATAATGATATCCTCCTGATGATCTGAATTGAGTTAACTAAAACTGAGTTAATGAAGTGCTACTCATCAAGTGTAATGAACAATGGTCTTGATGTAAATGGAAGCTGTTCTATATACAATAAAAAAACGAACGTGTACTCCAGAATCGTTTAAAAACATGGACATACCCTAATCCAATGTATATTTGTTTCTACTTTTCATGTAATCGATTGTCATGATCAGCAACAACATGAATGTAGCAAACATCAGCGGTTTGGCAAAAGTACCTTCTTCAAAGATATAATAACTAAATGCAAAATTTCCGGCAAAAGTAATTAAATAGTTTCGGATGTAATCCATCTTCTCATCTCTTTTCAGGAAAGAATTTGGTTCGCCATTTCTTCAAGCCTATCACAAAATTCCATTTAATACCATATTTTTATCATCCACACCAATCAACGCCTCAATCATGCACGAGATAGACGTACTGTATAATCTATATTGACTACAGCAAAAAATCGGCCACATTGTGACCGATTCTCTCCACTTCCCTGATGTTCAGGACATAGGGTTAATGATACGCCAGAATGATTCCTTAGGCTGCAACTGCTGATCAAAAACAAAGGGCCAATTTTTGCGCCCACGAACCGGGAAATGGTCCAGCCAGGTGTAATTGTCCGCTACTCCCCAGAACGTCACAGAGGTAATGGATGATTTATACTCACGGAACAAATTAAAGATCTCCTCATATCGACGCTCCTGTAGCTCAGCCATCTCCGAAGTTGGCGCGGTGAGGTCCGTTCGACGATCCTCATGACGAAACACGGACATATCCAGCTCGGTAACATGCAACTGTACATCCAGTGAAGCATAACGCTCAATAGCCATTCGGATTTCTTCAATGGAAGGACCATGGATATTCCAGTGTCCCTGCATGCCGATTCCATGTACAGGTGCTCCCTTATCCAACAAAGAACGCACCAGATTGTATATTTTCTCCCGTTTGACCGGATCCGTCTCATTGTAGTCATTATAGAAAAGAAGGGCATTGGGATCAGCTTCATGAGCCATGCTGAATGCTTGCTGCAAGTAGTCTTCTCCCACTAGCTCTAACCACTTCGTGTCCCGCATGAACAGGTCTGTCTTGTCTTCAACAGCTTCATTAACAACATCCCACGCGTATATTTGCCCCTTATACCGACCTACTACCGTATCGATATGTTGCTTCAAACGGGATAATAACAGTTCTCTGGAAGCAGGAGCACCTGTTGTATCCTCGAAAACCCATTTCGATGTTTGATTATGCCAGACCAAAGTATGTCCGCGAACCGCAATTCCTTGGGCAACGGCAAAATCAACAATTTGATCCGCCGCCTCAAATGTATAACGATCCTCTTCCGGGTGAATTTCTTCGAATTTCATCTGATTTTCAGCCGTGATGCTATTGAAGTGTTTGGCAATAAATTCCCCTTCGGACTGCAACATTCTGGTATGTACAGCAGCACCTATTTTAAACGTATTGGCGTATGCAGCATGTAGTGATGGAATTTTTGTTGGCATTTACAATTCCTCCCTGCCAGTTTTTATCCATCATATCGTTTGTTGAATACGCTTACAATGAACAAATTATACTTCTTCCCCCTCATATTTAACTATTTATGATCCCGGGCCCTGTGCGCGCAAAACAAAAACACCTCCACGTATGTTCCAATGCTCATCGCAACAGAACATTTCTTCGAAGGTGCTTTGTGATCGTGATGTTCAGTTAAATTCAACTCATGTACAAAGAGGGTATGAAGCGTTACAGCTTGTCTACCTGTAACAAGGTCACCTGTTTCACGGTGCATGCCGGGTTAATTTGCTCCTCGGACAGAATGTTCAGCTTGATCAGGCTTTTCAGCTTATGGCTGTCTACCTTGGACAACAATCGCCAGATGTCCGGGTCTGGAAGAGAAGCATACAGCTTCTGATCATCGTATTCCTTCCGGTTCTGCAGCACTGTTTTCACGGTGTAACCACCAACCTGCGTCTCATAGACCCCTTGTTCTGCACAATACGCGACAATCTCATCTCGTAGTACAGACAACTGCTGCTCAATATCTTTTTGCTGCTGCTTCAGTTCAAAGTAGGTTTGCACTTTCTGCTCCATATCGATCACGCTCCTCTACTATCATAGGTATGCGAGGATCGCTAGTTTAGGACTGGCTGTTTATTTTAATTGAAAAATGCGGTCTTTTTATTACTTAATCGTATACTGTCGTCATTGTGTATCCCCGTATTACGATTACAGCAGATGTTCATTCAAATATGGATTATGGACAGCCATGCTGTGAACCCTTTCCATTACATCTGGCCCCATGGGTACATCCCCAACGCGTCTTAACAGAATCCAGCGCAGACAAGCTATCGCTTCAAAAACCTGCTCCTCTTCCAGCGTGTATGTATTACTTGCAGAATGTGCAAATTGAGAGCGATACATCTCACCGTAACTCTCACCATTATAGATCGTGATGAGAAACACCGACCATGCAATATCATACCTTGGATCACCGTATTGGCCGTTAGTCCAATCGATAATGGTGTAATCGCCTTCCATTTCAAGAATGTTTCCCAGATTATAATCACCATGAATCAAACAGTCCTGTCTGATCTGGACCTGCTGGATCAAGTTTGCCAGAAGATCATATATATCGTCATGTAACTCAATTTGAGGAAAAAAGTATTGAACAAAATCGTACCTGAATATGTATTCTTCATCTGCTCCAGTACCCACTTCATTCACCGGATAACGATGGACTTCCATTAATCGCCCAGCCAAATGTGTCAGTTTGGTTTGTGTTAATTGGGTAACCGGCTTTCCATCATAGCTCGTTAACAGCACTTGATTCCCTTGCTCGTTTAACCCCCAACCGTAGGATTCAGAAACACGAATCCCACTTTGATAAAGCTTGGACATTAATCGATATTGTTTGGCGATATCCGGTTTGGAATCCTTGTCCCAGACTTTCAATGCGTACCGCTGATCACCCATTTCGATTCTCATCACACTCGCTTCCAGTCCAGGTGGCAAAGGAATGATCTGATACTCCTGTTCCATCACCTCCTGGATACGCGCATCCAGTTCTATCCAATTAATCTGGCTAAGTTGAATCGTCATCGTTCTCCTCCTCCCATGTTATGACCGCCTCTCCCTGTTAGTCAGGTATAATCAGGCCTTTGCCAATCACATTGGCGGATACTGGCTGTTTGCCCAATTCTCTGGCCCATACCGACAGCTGTCCCATATGGTGAATCTCATGGGCGATCACATGTCGCATAACTTCTCCCCATGAATCTGTACTGGCCTTGCCCGCTGAGCGATGATCGATATAAGCTCTTTTTTCCATACTCGAATCCCATGCTGTAACAAATGCCTCCACATCAGGACGTAACTTGCGATCCAATTGCCTTACCGCCTCAAGATTCTGGTAGTTTGCAAAATCTTCCGCATCATCCGGTTTGCCCTGAAGCAACTGAAGCCAGCTCCACTCTACATCAATGATATGAAACAATGTTTGTAATATGTTGCCTACTCCGCCTGTACGAGGCCGAAGCAACTCTTCAAGCGGCACATCTTCACACCACACATACCATTGCTCACGCACCATCCAGTTATAACGAAAGAATGTTTCCATTAGTATATTCCCCTTTACTAGCTAGTTTTTCAGAGAGATTTGATCAATTCTGTATTGGCAAAGGTATCCTCCGAATATTCAAGATCACCATAAATTCCATTAATCTGATTGAATCCGGATTTGATCCAGAAGCGTAATGCAGGCCAATTTTTGAGTGCCACGTTAATTCGAATTTCCTTGTAACCAAGCTCGGAACAGTGCAGAGTTAGTGCCTGAATTAATTCTTTTCCATATCCCTGCTTCTGGATCTCGCTCTGGATATATAGAAATTCGAGATAGATCGAATCCTCGGAGGGATACCCATGGTACACACTTAACAAACCAATATAGCGGTCATCCTCATTCGTGCGAATGGATTGAATTCGATAATTCTCCAGCCTGCCTCCCGGCGGAAGGTGGCCTTCTTCAAAACATTCTTTCACATAATTCCGATCATGCTCTTGTCCATCCCATTGATGCAAGTACCGACTGGTCTCATATATGGACTCAAGTTCAGGAATATCGGATTCTTTCACATTCGAGACAATAAGCCGGTCTGACTTCCATTCTTCTGGAAGTTGTTTCATCGTCATCACTCCATCTTTACGTTCTAGTTAATTTCTTTTTAATATACAAGATTACATGAATCCCTGCATAAATAAACAGCACATTGAACAAATATAGAAGTACATTTAAATAGATGCCAGATATAAACCAGATTGTTCCCTCTGAATTAGCATAATGATAATCCGTAAAGAATCGGATCGGGAAACCATACTCTGTTCGGAGCGGTCCATCTTCAGTATGTAAAGTTCCAGGAATACATAGGATGGCTAATACAGCAAGCCAGGCTGATAGATTCATTATTCTTTTGTTAATCGTCAATACCTCTCCTCCTCATTCATCCTTAACGGGATCTTTACCAAAATACGTCTCTTTCAACTTTTGATCCATAAAGTCTCTTAAGTCCTTTTGATCAAGTATATATTTCGAATCTCTATTAAATCTGCTTTTTGTGGATACAATAATTTGTTTCCGATTGTATTGAATCGTAATTTCAGCGTTATGCTTTAATCTCAAAGCAATTCCTGCACTAATGCTTCCTGTGACATCATCTACTGGTATTTTGGCCGATTCCGGGGCTGCATTCAGCCAGCCGACTATACGGCTAATGTCTTCTTTACTTAACGTGACATTGTCAATCCTAGTGTGTGCTCCACCGTCGCCTGTCCTGCTGTACACGACTATGCTCATCTCTGTGCTTATCACTTGATTTCTCGAAATCGGCTTATTTGGATCAGGGTTACTCGTGATTAGAAAATACAGAAACATGATTGCCGCACCTATGAAAAACCAGAATCGCCTACGTTTTCCTAGCATTACAGCGCATTCTCCGTATCCACCACGTTGGCAAACAGTCTCAGTACCGTATTGTGATGTTCAATAATCTGCTCCGCTTGAAGTGTCTTTGAATTCCATGTGCTGTGCGCATCTTGAACCAGATTGACTGTGTAACCCAAACTGTGCGCTCTGCGGCAAGTCGTATCTACACATACCTCGGTCTGCATACCGGCGAGAATCAACTCCGTCACGCCATTTTCTTGCAATTTCAGATGCAGATCGGTTTTGTGAAATGAATCCGGTGTCTCTTTTTCGATAACGAGGTCACCAGCTATAGGTGCAATGGACGGATGAATGGCCCATCCCGGAGTTCCTCGTTCCAGTGGACTGCCTACCCCTTCACTGTGCTGGATATATATGATGGAATGGCCTGCTTCACGGGCCCTGGCAATTAACACCTGAATCTTCTGAAGCAATCGTTCCCCTTGATATACGGGATCTGCTTCATCAAACATCGCTACCTGTACATCAATGATTAGAAGTGCACAATGCGTTGTCACTTTGCTTTCCTCCTGACGAATCAATTTAATTCAACTCTTTCTTCTTTGCTTTTTTAACAAAACTTCCAATCCCATATCAATCAGTACAAATAGAATAGCAGCAAGAACGCCAAATAAGGTCAGAACTAACGTCTCTTTGAAATCCAAGATTGCTTCTCCTGCACCCATGACCAGATAATAAATATACATACCTAAAACTCCAGCACAGGCATAACTCAATATCCTCGTACTTAGATACAACACATGATTGACGAATTGTATTTGGCTGAGCAGGTAGTCCAGCAATATCGATAAAGGTAGCCCAATCAACAGGATCAAGGGAGTCGCGTATACCAGATAAATAACAATGTAAAAATCAAAACTGTAGGATTCATTCATCGATATGATACTTGCAACCAAAGTAAAACAAATGATGGTTAGAACGGTTGTTATCAGCTTTCTTCCCATGTTCATCTCATTACTCCAAGTAAGTTATCTCTATTCATTGGATTTGCTCATGCATCAGATTTTGCCGGTTGCCATCCGATTTCTTGAGACCAACGATGTGCTCTCTGTAATATGCTCCACACCACTGGCCCTTTTCCTTCAACATATTTGGGACGCTGATCTTTATACAATGACATGAGTCTGTGCTTTTCTTCTGCATATTTCAAACAATCTTCTGGATGCTCCCTTAAATAGTCTCTGAACAACAAGGTCATCTGCTCGGAGAAACTGCCTACCTGTCTAACGTGTATATGTATCCTTCTGTTTCCGGGTTCTTCACGAAAGTAACGTTTAGTCTTATCTGGATTTTCTGGTCTGAATACAAAACCAACTGTTTCGATCTCACGTTTGTAGTCCAACAAATTTTCATACTGGGAAACAGATATTTGTATATCTATGATGGGTTTGGCATCTATACCAACAATTGAAGTGGACCCAACATGATCGATCCGCACAGCCTTTTCTCCTAACGCTTCTCTTAATTTCCAACCCGTTTCGAGAAACAAACTAGGCCATGCCGGATCATACTTTGCGATTCTCCATTGATCCTCCATACAAGTCCTCCTTGGTTATCCAATCAAGCTATATAATTAAATAACACGTTCTCTTAACCTTTTGTTACATGTAGATTATTTGACACAAATTAAAAAAGAGAAGGACCCTTAGGCCCTCCCCTTAACTTCTTAATGATAATCACACTTGAAATTTGTAAACTCAGCTGAAGCATCTTGCCCGCTCGCGTATAACCCAATAAGTACGCCTGTAAAACCTCCTGCCACCTCCGAGGATAGGTATCTCGTCTGTGCCGTGCCCAGCAGAATCTCTTCACCATCTGCTTGAAACAGGAAGCTGTAGCGTTCCTGGTTTGAGCGTATGACCAGCGTTGCATGCTGTTTATTTCCCAGATTCACTTCATGTTCTATCGATCTGACATCACCGATATTCAGACGCTCGATCACCTTATAGCCGTCCTGCTGCCCACGAATAGCCACTTCATAATGATGATTCTCATCCATGTAGATCGTGATCCCGGCTTCTCCACTCGTCAGACTAACATCGACTGAAATTGTTGCATTAAAGTCTTTTTGACGTAGCCCGATGAACGTTGGGGATGCTGGAACGTCCAGCGTTACATCGGTTCCTGTTAGCACAAGCTTGTCTGATTCAAGCTGATAGTGCTCTGTATTTGGATGACGAAGGTAACACCAGTCGAGGTTCCAGTCTGTATTTTCAAACGTATAATGCTTCTTGTCCTGCTGGATCACCGTGTCCGGGATACGATTAGTCTCAAAACTCGTCAGCGTTGTGCCTTCATGTCCGGCTGTAAACCAAACGTCTTCATCAAACGTAATCGGAGTCAGAAATACTTCTCGGCCCAGATGATGGTACGTAGCCCATCTGCCAATCTGACGGAATCCCAGGTGAAAGAGCCACCAGTTTCCCCGATCATCCTGAACCAGGTCGCCATGCCCCACACCCTGCAACTCATAACCTCCCAGATTGCGGTTGGTCAGAACTGGATTGTGTGCATAGGCTTCGAACGGACCTGAAGAAGAAGTGCCCCGAGCATACGTAACCATGTGACCATATTCGGTGCCGCCTTCAGCTGCAAGCAGGTAGTAATAACCGTTCATTTTATACAGATGCGGGCTTTCCAGATATCTTCCACCTGTCCCATTCCATATCGACCGACTTGGGCTAAGTTTGCGGCCCGTTTCAATCTCAATCTCACACTGGACAATTCCGCCAACGCCTTCATCATCCACGCCATTACTCATAAACAAGGTCTTCCCATCTTCAAAATACAAATCGGGATCAATCCCGCCTTGATCCACATCGATAGGCTCAGACCATTCTCCGTAAATATCGTCCGTCCAGACATAGAAATTCTGATGTGTTGTATCGTTGGTTGTGACCATATAAAAACGCCCGTCATTATGCCTGATCGTTGGTGCAAATACACCCCCAGAGCTGTTCACCGTCTCGAGCTGAATCTGGCTTTTGCGAGTCAGGCAGTGACCAATCTGCTTCCAATTCAGCAGATCCTTGCTTTCAAAGAGCGGTACACCCGGAAAATATTGAAAAGAACTGCAAACCATATAGTATGTATCGTGCACCTTAATCACACTAGGGTCCGGATAGAAACCTTTTACAACAGGGTTATTATATTTCATTACTCCACTCCACCTCTTATTATAAAATTCACAAATATAAGAATTCAACTTCGTAACAACTAAAAAAATTAAACACCATTGGGTGTAAACTTGCAATGAATCTGGATTGCATCTTGGAGTTAATTTTATTAAATTAATATATATGTGATTTTAGATGATTGAGGTTAGGGAGTTGTACAGATGATCAAAGCAAATGGGGAGCCCCAGTTCCTTCCTTTATATGAGGCGCTTGCAAGCGAAGTCAGATGGAGAATCATGGATATGATTGCAGATCGCGAAATGAATGTGAAGGATATTGCGGCAGTATTAGAGCTTAGCCCCTCCATTGTCACGATGCATATTCGCAAACTGGAGGAGGCGGATCTAATTGGGAGCAGACGAGTTCGGATTAACGGGGGAACACACAAATTATGTTACCTCAAGCAAAATCAGATTGAGATCGAGCTGCCATCCGCAAGCCAAACTTCACGAACCAGAGAGCAGATAATATCCGTAGGACACTATACTGCTTTTGATATCCACCCCACCTGTGGGCTAGGGACACTTGAGAAAGAAATTGGTGTATGGGATGATCCACGTTACTTCCTTGATCCCGAGCGGGTACACGCCGCTATTCTGTGGTTTGGAAAGGGCTATGTTGAATATAAAACACCTAACTTTGTACTACCGGATCAGACAACTGATGCTATTGAGATTTCGATGGAACTGGCGTCTGAAGCTCCTGGATTGCGAGATCACTGGCCTTCCGATATTCGTTTCACCTTCAATGGCGTTTCTCTCGGAACGTGGACAAGCCCTGCCGACTTTGGCAGAGCAGCACGCGGCAAATATACACCGGAATGGTGGCATCGCAATGTGAATCAGTATGGATTATTGAAGACCATTCGTATTGATGCCTCCGGTACCTATACGGATGGTGAGCGGATGTCAGACGTTACTCTCGCGGATATTAAGCTTAGCGAACCGTTCTGGACGCTTCGCTTCACAGTTGACGAGGAAAGTCCCAACGTAGGTGGATTAACAATTTATGGTGCCGGTTTTGGTAACCACGATCAGGATATTGTTATTCGTGTATTGGGTTAAAGTGGCTAGCTGCACAAGAATCCTCCCTTACCTGACCTACAGGAGAGGGAGGCATTGGAAAATGCTGATCCTTAGCTAATTTTGAAGCACAAGCCTAATCAATCTTTACCCTCGTTCTTTCAATAGGTCCTTAATTTCCCTTAACTCTGATAATATCTCTTTGGTTTGCTGGCTACTTTTTGAGTTATCTATTCCAACTTTTACAACATAAATACCGAGAAACAGATATACCACCAACATAATGATCATTCCCATGTACATCTCTCCTTTACCAAGAAACGTTGCTACGAACGTTTACTCCCCCCGTACTCTCTCTCCAACTGATTCCCATGGAATGCCTTCAAAAGAAAAGCCCGATCCGGAACGTTCAACCGTTCATAGGATTGCAGATACTCCTTGTTGTCATATGGAACGCCCATGAATTTCACATCCAGTTTGCCCTCTTGGAGATCCACAATACCATATCTGGCAATGGCAAGATCGTTACAACCTAAAGCGCCCGGATTCAGATATACTCTTTGATCTGTCCTATAATAATGAAGAATATGATGATGACCAAAACAAACCAAATCATGGGCCGTCCCCTGATACTTCGCGTCTAATTTGGTTCCAGATGGTTCTTTATCGATGACATCCAACTTGTCGTTGCTCATATGATAGTGAGTCAGAAGGAACCGACGTCCTTCTACCTCTTTTTCAACGAATTTCGGTAGAGCTTGTATACTCTTGATCGATTCTGCACTTAGATGTTGACCAATCCATTCGTGGTGCTCAGCTATGCCTTTATGCCCATCTAATGGCCCCTTATTCTGGAGCAAACTCAATACGGCTTCTTCGTGATTCCCCGAAATCGCTATCATATTTTTACGGCTGTACAACATCTCGATCACTTCATTGGAGTAAGGGCCAATACCGATCATATCCCCCAAACAAAATGTATGCTCAACATCTCCTCTGGAATCGATATCACTTAATACCGCTTGAAGAGCAGGGAAATTCCCATGAATATCGGTTAAGATGGCAACCTTCATTGTGACTCCTCCTCAGGAATATACATCGTCTGAATCTCCTGTACACCCGGAATAAATCCCCGATTCAGATATACGGACTCGGCATCATTTCCTTGCATCACATACAATCGCAGCACGGGATACTGACCCTTAAGTGCATTCAGTGCTCTCTGTAACATCAGTGTAGCAAGCCCTCTTCCTCTATATGCCGGCCGAACCCCTATGCTATATACAGCAGCCTGATTATCCTGCAGACAAAGACGACAGTTGGCAATAAGCTGCCCCGTTTCCTTATCGTATACAAGCGTGGAGGCTTGAGTCAGAATTTCATTTGTATAATTAGGGTCATCACTTGGAATAAAATCTGCAAGCGTGGTATGTTTTCTTCGTGTAGCTTCAAGACTTCCTGCAAAACTCTCCAGGTCACAATGAGCAATTTCATCTTCATTCACATATTTTTTGGTGCCGGTTTCACTTTCAATAATCTCTGGACTCTTCACGGTTACCCTGCTGTCCCACTCGATCTCAAAATGATCTGTCGGCCGCTGCATCCAGCGACATCTGAACTCCACTGGCCAGAATCCAGCTCTTGCGTATAGATCAACTTGGTCTGGAAGAATCTCAAAGGTCAGAATGCGTTTGGTGCGATCGGACCACTGCATTAATTTATCCTTCAGAAGCTTCAATACATCAAAGCACTGCTGGAATGGCGGGATAAAAAACAAATGATACATCCGGTTAGGCTCCATTCTCACGCCACCTATTTTGCTTTCCCCCTTGTAAATCCAGTACGCACTGATCTTGGAAGAACTGAACTCTTCTTCCCTGAAAAATCCGACATAACGCATATCATAATAAACCGTGCAATATAACCCCCATTCGGCAAAGTCAGCTTTGCGAATCGAATATTCATCCGACAGATCATATTGAAGAATATCTGTAGACCATTCCGTTAAACTCATACGTCATTCCTCCTCAATTCTAATTACATGTACAGCAATTAAAGAACCTTTCTATACGCCACCCCGTGAACATGAATTAACACATGCTCTGTCTCCATACGTTCGAAGAAATCCAACATGTCCTTAAACGGATTCTCGAAATACGAAGTCAGGTATGCAAGCTCTGGCGTTGTTTTTATAAAATTGTAAAAAAAGTAGGGGTCCATGTTGCCCACATCTTCTGGACTACCAAGGAAAACCTCTAATGTCTGCCCTGTTTTTGTATTCTTGAACATACAGTGCTCACCGTGAACATCAAAATACCAGTTTCCCGTTAATTCTTCTTCTCCATGGATTACATCCGCATTGGACAGCAAATGGTACGCCCCTTCGAGAATTGCCGTCCGATCAGGCTGATCGGTTTCCAATATCAATTGGTCGATTAATTGCCCCGCGATTCTCTGGTACATATCCATCACAGCCAATAATTCTTCCGTGATTTCCTGCGTTATCGCCTTCATACCTTCATATCCTTATCCGGGTATCCAATTTCTGCAATTTCACCTTCGATATCACTTAATTTCAGTTCATCATTTAATTGCTGTAGTAAGACCTCATCGATCGGCTTCATATCAAATACCTGTTCAACCAGTGTGATATCCAACGTTATCTCGTAGTAATCCTGTGCCCAAGCATGATAATATTTCGCGCCGCCTACCAAAATCTCTAACAGTTCGTATTCATGATCCCCAAGCTCCGTGCCCGCAGACCACCCTTCCTGATCCGCCACACTCCAGATACAGAACGTCGTCTGATCCATTACAAATGCCGGCTCTACCACAAAAGTATTAAATGCTTCTGGAACGCTTTTTACCACCTCACTCCTATCAACCTTATGCTGAAGTGTATGCTCTTTATCAAAGCCTTTAATAATCAGCCCATTTGGACTGAATATTGCAAAATAATGATCTCCTTGCCCATCTCTCATGGATGCCATTTGCTCATTCGTGTCCCACTGGGAATTATACGAGTAATACCTGTACTCCCATTCCGGCATCAAAATGGCATCCAACATAGCTGCTGCCTTTAGAATCTGTTTGCATTCACTAATGTGAGGAAGTTTATCGATAAAATTAAGATTACCCATCGTGTGATATTGCCTCCTTTACCCTTTCAAATGGAATAATTAGTTGCCCGACCTTGCGGTTAGCAAAGATACGATAACGTATCCAAAAAGTTGAACCGTAAATACAATAGCGACAAACTCAACCATCATGCTGTTCGCTGCATTGAAATCATTAACAAGATCCACAAAGATCTTCCCAGGCCTCGACAACACATCCCATGAATTCCACCGATTAAATCTGCCAATGTAGACCCCTATACTGCTCAATAGCAAAATAACGCCGACAACCATCATACTAATGTACTTATTAACTAATTTGTTTAACATTTTGTGGATCTGAAAGATCGAACAAGTCGAGAGCAGCAATCCGATGATCGCTACGGCAAACGTCAGGGTGAGACTATACCAAAAATCAATATTAACCCAAAATCTAACCTCCCCCTGAGCATCAAAATATCTGAATGAATGCAGGATCTCCGTAAAAAGGTAGGCTGCATTGGGCAGAAAAAAGAGCCAAACTGCACACATCAGCCCCATACATATCATGCTCGTTGTGGTTAATTTCTTATTGAATATGTATCTAATGCAGGATGAGATGATGAAGGGTACCCATGCCAAGAACATATCCCAGCTCAAAAAGCGATACATGTTCGTATCTGTTTGAGCACGTAAATACATCACAACACCTAGACAACAAAGAGTAGCCACGAGCAATGTACCAATAAGTCGGAGATCTTGAACCGGATGTTTGTTATCTTTCATTTCTTTGCTTCTACTTCCTTTTCCTTGATGAATGTTATAAGTTATAAATACTTTTTAAATGCCTTGCTGGATTCTCCGTTGTACCCCAATTTCGTATAAAAGTGGTGTGCTTCCTGTCTGGATGATCCACTGGTAAGAAACACCTTCACACAATTTTTCTGCACACATACATGCTCTATATGTTTCATCAAGTCAGATCCATATCCCTTGCTCTGCACATGTTCCGTAATGATAACCCGCTCAACTACACCGAATGGTCTATTTTCCACCAAAGCATCCAGACATATATGTAAATGAGCCGTTCCGATCACCTGATCACCCAGTTCATACACAAACAAGAAACTGTTTGGGCTATTCCGAACTTCTTCAATGCGCTCTGCCAGTACTTTTGTGTTTAAGTTGTTCGGCAATAATTCTGTATACAGCCTTTCGATAACCGCTGCATCCCTAGCTTCTGCCTCTCTTATCATCAAGCTTCCCCTCCCTGTTACCTCACTTGATAACTTAAAATGATATCACCGTTGTCTTCCAACTCACCCGTTTCTTGAAACCCGCAACGCTTATACAGCGCATTTGCCGCAAGGTTATGCGGAACATGGGATACCCTGATTTGCTGGCAATCACTTCTATCTTGCAACATACGAATCACTTCTTGAATAGCAAGTTTACCGTAGCCCTTCCCCTGGTACTTCTCATCCATCATGAAGCGCAGAATCCAGTAATACCCGTCATTGTAGATCTCGTTATCAAATAAAATAAAACCGACCATCTGATCCTCTGCAAAAATGCCATATGGTTTGGACGTAATCTCCTTCGTCGCATGGATCAATGAATCCGCATTGCTTGCGACCAAATCCAGCTGATCTTCCCGCGGTTTAAGGTTAATGCACTCGAGTTCATTTTCTTTGGTTATGGGTTGTAGGCTTACTTTCTTCACATCCACAATCCTCTCTCCTTGCAGCTTGCTTACTAAATTTTCTTGATTAATATAACCTCCAAAGGTTGTGTATCCAGCAACAGAGCCCCTGCATCAACATACCCCAGCTTTCGATAGAAGTGTTGGGCATGTTCGTCTGATTGCGTTGAAGTCATCACGGTATCGAAGCCTTGTTGCTTCATTAGACTTTCCCAGTGATGCACCACTTTTTTGCCAAATCCACCGTTTCGATAGGGTTCATCAATCCATATCATATTCATGAAGGGAAGGTTGTCCCAAAAGTAACCGTACCTCATCCATCCAATTCTCGATCCCTTGTCCTCGTCCCATAAGATGAATATTTCTTTCTCAGAAATCTTCGTTTTCACAAGTGGATGATGGATATGTCGATCTCTATCAATGATATAGTCGTAGTCAGCCTCCGTTGCATATTCAATCTTCATTCGTAGTGCTCCCTTCATTAACTACGTCCATCATAACCCAAAATGTGGTATATGCGAACAGTTCTTTCCTCTTTTTCTCCCATGCCAAAAAACCACGGTTTCCCGTGGCTGCACCCGCTCTATTTTCCTCAATCCGCTGTTGATCCGCTTACCAATTGCCCCTTGTACCATACGGCCTGCCGCGCAGATCGCCGCGCAACGGCTTCCGCTGAACAACTTGCATGGACCAACACAAAACTCGCTGTGTCTCCCACCCTCGGCCAGACTTGTTCCCCTTGTGAATCCAGCGGTGTTATCCCCCTTGTAACGAATGCCAAAGATTGAGACAAGGACAATTCGTCACTATATCCATAAAGTTCTGCAAAGCGTCCCGCTTTCTCAAGCAGATCCCCATTGCCAAAAGGAGACCAATGATCTGTCAGGCTGTCTGTGGCCAACTTCACGTTCACGCCCATACGGTGGAGCATGGGAAGAGGCATCATCGTTCTGCCAATGGGCACCGTGGAAGCAATGCTCATCCCGAGCGAGGCCATTCGCTGCGCCATATCTTCCGCTTCCTGCTGCTCTGCGCGGGCAAACCAGAACGCATGACTCACCGTAACTTTGCCCTGAAGCCCTGCCGCTTCGGTCAGATTTGCGAGTTCAAGCAGCGTTTGTTTGCCTGCCTGCCCTCCATCATGCAGATGAATATCGATGCCCGCCTGGTGCTGAACAGCCAGTTCAACCATGGCATTCAGTGATTTCTCGATCTGTTCGTCCACCGTATGAGGATCAAGTCCGCCTACATGTGTTGCACCTTCCTTCATCGCTTGGCCCATAAGCTCCACTGAATGGGAGCGAAGCAGTCCATGCTGCGGGAAAGCCACGATCTCCGAAGAGATTTTGCCCGAAAATGATTCCAGAGCCTGCCGCGTTGCTTCCAGTCTTTTCAACCCACTGACAGGTTCAATATTACAATGGCTACGTACATGAGTGGAGCCGTATCCCTGGATCAAGGTCAGAATACTCTCCGCTTGACGCTTGGCATCTGGCAGCAACTTGGGCAACAGAACCTTCTCTTCTTCTATACGTTCGAAAATACTGGAGATACGCTTAACGGCTGTCCACGGTCCATCGTAGTACGTCTTATCCAGATGAATATGCGCCTCCTCGAACGAAGGCAGCAGCAACAGTCCCTTGGCATCTACTTGTGGCAGATCGTTGGACAACGGTTCGTTTCCTTCCACAATCGCCGCAATCACTCCATCTTCAATTCGCAGATGAGCAAGGGTTGTCCGTGTCCCTGTCACCTGTTCCCCCTCCCGAACATAACCCCGCTCCAAAGTCACGTTTGTTAACCAATAAGCCTGCTTCATCATGTCATCCCTCTTTTCTCACCCGGCATTACGTTTTCCGGATTCCGATTGATAATCTATGATCCATGGTACCATACGGTTTCACAGTGCAAAAATACGTAAAACGTTGGTGTTCCATATGCGGAACGTTTGTATTACTCTACCTTAATACATGCAAAAAACAGACACAATGAAGTGCCTGCCCTGTCCATATCATCTTAATCTTCTATGTTCCCTCTTCCATTAAAAATGAAACCGCGCATGCCCTCCATCGGTCACGCCTTCAATCTGTTCGATATCCAGCAATCTGCGCTTCATCTCTAGGCCTCCACGGAACCCGGTCAGCTTGCGATTAGCCCCGATAATGCGGTGGCAGGGTAGCAGAACCGGAATTGGATTGGCCCCATTTGCAGCCCCAACCGCTCGCACAGCCGATGGTCTTCCAATCGCAGCAGCTATATCACCATAGGTCCGAATTTCACCATAAGGCACACGCCCTAGCTCTCTCCATACCTCCTGCTGGAAGTTCGTTCCGATCAAGTCCAGTGGGATTGCATCTGTATAAGCCATCGGTTCCCCTGCAAAGTAGGACTGCAACCAGTCCACCATGCCTGTTTGTTTCAGCGCATGCTCGTTCTCTTCCAGTTCCACGCCAGGTGCAACTTTCTGTAACCAGCCATTCCAGTCCTCCAGTGTTTCGTTGGGCATGACCACTCGGCACAATCCCTGTTCCGTTGCGAGCAGCACCCATGGACGACCGTCCAACTGCATCGTAGTGTACATCAACTTTTTTCTCATTCGTTTATCGCCTTCTCCCCGGTGGAATGCTTCATGTTAGGACTAGGAGGTAACCTGCTTCTTCACCTTACGTTTCATACTGCGGATCATCTGCTTGCTCTCCGGATCAACGCGATAAGATTCCGTGATTTTCTGAAGTGCCTTATTATACGTAAAATCGTCCAGATTATTTTGGTTCAGATAACGCAGAGTCACCTCAGGTTGTTTCACATAGGCCATTGAGATGGCCCAAGCAACTGCCATTTTCACATAATACGCCTCGTGACTAATCTGATCCAATGCGGTCAGAACCTGATCAATATATCTCTCATTCAGATAAAAATTCAACAGCATTACCACGCCAAACCGGATTTCATATTCCTGATCTGATCTCAGATAGGGCTGCAAAAAAGTCCACATCGGCTCCGAATGGACCTTCGTATATTTCAGCCCCGCACAGAAGCTGTCACACACCGACCAGTTGTCAATCTTCGGTACAAATGTTTCAATAGCCTTTAACAGTTCGTCCAGATCAGCCTGTACATGTCCAATGACCATCGCTTGCAGCATCACTTCTTCAAAATATTCATCCTCTGCCGTTTCCAGATACGTGCGCCAGTCCCCGGCGGCAAGCTGCTTGGCAATTTTTCGTAAGGCCAGCAACCTTACACCAAGTACATTCGTGATGTTGGGAATAAGTGCAGCCGAGAATTTCTGATACTCCGGCTCAACCAGGCTGAGTAATTGTGTTCTGATATCTGCTTCCACTAGCGCATGTCCTCCTCGTCTGTTGCTATACAACAAGTATATCCTTGCAGCGGCTGTTTGTAAGCCCATATCGAATGTTTGAGCAAGATTACAATATCATTTTGGGTATTCTCTTTTTCTCGATTTGTTTAACTGCTAACCCATTTCGTTTAAAAATATGAAGCCGACCGTTTAGAAAGGAGTGTCGATATGAACGGACCTCATACCAAGAAAGATTTCTCCGTGGAGGAGATCACCGAACAACTCGTGCAACATGTACAATCCCGGAACCTTCCCGATTTCTATAAATTGGTGAAAGAGCTGCATCCCTACGATCTCTCACTCGTATATAAAAAGTTCCCTGAAGAAGAAACCAATCGATTTCTTCTCCTGTTCAAACCCGATGCTCTGGCGGATCTTGCCGAGACCCTGAAGCTTCACGAACAGATTCAACTGTTTGAACGACTTGGGCCGGAACGAACGCTTGAAGTCATGCAACAGATGGACAAAAGTGATCTGATCCGGTTCATGCACGATTTGCCTGCCAAACGCAGAGAAGAATTGCTGTCCAACATGAACCTGGACCACTCTGCCATTATCCGGTCCGTGCTTAATTATCCGCCGGAGACGGCAGGACGTATCATGACAGATCGGTACCGGACCCTGCTCGCCCATGAGACAGCCAAGGAAGCCTTACGACAATCGCAAGGTACCATGCATATCTCCGCCTCCAGTTACCTCTATGTGACCGATAATGAAGGCAAACTGGTCGGTGTCGTGAGTTATCGCTCACTCGCCTTGGCTGACGACAAGACCCAGGTTGAGGAACTGATGAACCGGCGGGTGATCCATGCAACGGTAGATATGGACCAGGAGGAAGCAGCACAGCTTCTGCAGCGTTATGAGTTTATGGCACTTCCGGTAGTGGATGAGAATCACAGACTATGCGGTATCATCCAGATGGATGATGTCATCGATATTATTATGGATGAAGCGAGTGAAGATTTAGCCAAGATGGGAGGTGGCAGCAAGGATATCGACTTTGATACCAAACCACTTGTTGCCGTCAGACGAAGGCTTCCCTGGCTCATTCTATTGCTGCTGATCGGTCTAATCTCGGGAAGTATTGTGGATTTCTTCGAGGATACACTGAATCAGGTAGTCGCATTGGCATTCTTCATGCCGATGATCGCAGGTATGACGGGGAACACAGGAACACAGTCTCTGGCTGTCGTTGTACGCGGCTTGATCGGACGCAAACTCGACAAATCCACCGTACTCGCACTGATTGGTCGAGAGATCAAGGTAGGCACCATGATTGGCTTGGTCTGTGGATTACTGATCACCGTCATCGCTTATTTCTGGCAAGGGGACTGGCTGCTAGGCGCCATTATTGGGGTGTCTCTGTTCCTCACTCTTGTCATTGGTACACTGACCGGTACCTGCATCCCGCTTTTACTTAGTCGTTTCAAAGTCGACCCGGCTGTTGCCTCTGGCCCATTAATCACCACATTAAATGATATTTTGTCCCTGTTTATCTATTTTGGCATCGCCACACGTTTCCTCGATGCCTTGATGTAACTAAGGTGCATACAGCAAAACAGACCTGATCCTGAGATCAAGGTCTGTTTTTTCATTTTATGCAGTGTTACGCTGATCTTTTATTTTTATTATAGATATCAAACGCTACCGCGAGCAGTAGTACCAATCCCTTAATCCCCTGTTGCCAGTCAATACCGAGACCAATCAGGGACATCCCGTTATTCAGCACACCCATAACCAAACCACCGATGATGGCACCAAATACCGTACCTATGCCCCCTGAAGCGGAAGCACCACCGATGAAACAGGCCGCAATGGCATCCAGCTCGAAGTTGGTGCCTGCTCTTGGCGTAGCCGCATTCAGACGTGCGGCGAAGATCAACCCGGATACCGCGGCAAGCGTACCCATGTTCACGAAAACCCAGAAGGTTACCTTTTTTGTTTTGACCCCGGACAGACCTGCTGCCTTCTCATTACCTCCAAGCGCATACACATGCCGTCCCATGACAGTACGATTCATTACGAAGGAGTACACAACGATCAGGACAAAGAGCAGGACCAGAATATTCGGAATACCTGCATAACTTGCGAGTACAAACGTAAACAGATTTGTCACGACAGCCACCACAATCAACTTGAGCAGAAACAGTCCCTGTGACACAACCTCGAATCCATATTTTCGCTGGGAACGGCGTTCCCGCAGTTCATTGACAATGTACCAAACGGTGAGCACAATACCCACAATGATGGATACCAGACCGAAACCTGAGAATTGAATGTCCGCCAGGAAGCCAGAGCTTATTTTCTGGAATCCACCCGGGAAAGGAGAGATCGATTGCCCCTCCAGCACAATCATCGTTAAGCCGCGGAATAGCAGCATTCCTGCAAGCGTCACGATAAATGCCGGAATCCGCACATACGCGATCCAGAAGCCTTGCCATGCACCGATCAAAGCGCCAACCAGCAAGGAAGCGATGACTGCAAGCCAAGCCGGAAGCTGCCAATCAACCATCATAATCGCGGCAACGGCACCAACAAAGGCTGCGATGGAACCAACAGACAGGTCAATATGCCCGGTAATGATGACCAGCACCATTCCGATCGCCAGCACCAAAATGTAGCTATTCTGCAAAATCAAATTTGTAATATTAATCGGCTTGAGCAACAGCCCGCCTGTAAGTACCTCGAACAAGAGCATAATCACTACCAAGGCAATAATCATGCCGTATTGACGGATATTATTTTTGAACAGTTTTGTTATCATTTCCATGCTTGCCGCCTCCAGACTTGGTCATATATCTCATCAACGTTTCCTGCGATGCTTGCTCCCGGCTGACTTCACCGGTGATTCGCCCGGCATTCATCACATAGATCCGGTCACACAGGCCAAGAACCTCCGGAAGCTCGGATGAGATTACCAGTACGCCCTTGCCTTCAGCAGCAAGCCGATGAATGATCGTATAGATTTCGAATTTCGCTCCCACATCAATACCGCGGGTAGGTTCATCCAGGATAAGAATATCCGGTCCGGCAAAAATCCATTTGCTGAGCACCACTTTTTGCTGGTTGCCTCCACTCAGATTACCGGTCTTCTGCAAAATACTTGGTGCTTTGATGTTCATGCTTTTTTTCATCTTTTCCGCCACCAGCACTTCTTCACGCTCGTTCACTACCGATTTTCGCGTCAGCTTGCTCAGACCCGTTAAGGAAATATTACGCTTGATGTCATCCATCAGAATGAGTCCGTATTCCTTGCGGTCTTCTGTCACATAAGCAAAGCCATTCTGAATGGCCTCCGTGACGGTATTGTTGTGGATCGGTTTACCATTCTTAATGAGTTGCCCCGAAATATTCCGGCCATAGGATTTGCCAAAGATACTCATGGCAAGCTCGGTACGCCCAGCGCCCATCAGCCCGGCAATCCCTACAATCTCACCACGTCTGATATTCATATGGATTTGATCCAGTACTTTTCGCTCGGCATGATGTTCGTGATATACCGTCCAGTCCTTTACCTCAAGGATAACTTCACCAATGGTGGCATGACGCTCCGGATAACGGCTGGTGAGATCACGTCCTACCATGCCGCTAATAATCCGGTCCTCCGTCACTTTTTCCTTCTTCATATCCAACGTCTCAATTGTCTTGCCATCCCGTAAAATGGTCACGGAATCGGATACCTTGGATACCTCATTCAGCTTGTGCGAGATCAGGATACAGGCGATGCCCTGTTTCTTGAATTCCAGCATCAATTGCAGCAGATTTTCACTGTCGTCCTCGTTCAACGCAGCGGTTGGCTCATCCAGAATAAGCAGCCGCACCTTTTTGGAGAGCGCTTTCGCAATTTCGACCAGTTGCTGCTTGCCTACCCCGATGCTGGATACCAGCGTGTTTGGATTTTCGCTCAGTCCCACCTTCGAGAGCAATTCTCGTGTACCTACAAAAGTTTCCTTCCAGTTGACAATTCCTCTGCTGGCACGCTCATTGCCCAGATATATATTTTCCGCGATTGAAAGATAGGGAATCAGGGCCAACTCCTGATGTATAATAACGATTCCCAGATCCTCGCTCTGTTTGATATCCTTGAACTCACATTTCTTGCCCTGAAATAAAATGTCGCCTTCATACGTGCCATGTGGATATACACCACTCAGCACCTTCATCAACGTAGATTTACCAGCGCCATTTTCACCACATATGGAATGAATCTCGCCTTCACGGACTTTCAGATTGACATTTTCCAGCGCTTTGACGCCAGGAAAGGTTTTGGTGATGTTCTTCATTTCCAGAATGATTCCAGCCATGGGATGTGCTCCTTTCACTTATTATTTCAGTCCGATTTCTTCCTTCGTGTAATACTGGGTACCAACGATATCCTGCTCCACATTTGTACGGTCCACCGAGATGGGATCCAAAAGATACGCCGGAACAAACTCAATTCCGTTGTTATATGATGTTTTGTCATTAACTTCCGCCTGTTTTCCTTGCAAAATGCTATTGGCCATCTCTACCGTCTTCTCGGCTAACTTCCGCGTATCCTTGAACACGGTCTGCGTCTGTTCCCCGGCCACAATCGACTTGATCGAGGCAAGTTCGGCATCCTGTCCTGTAATAACGGGCAGCGGCTTGTTCGAAGTACCGTAACCGATCCCTTTCAAGGATGAGATGATACCAATACTAATTCCATCATAAGGAGATAATACTGCATCCAGATGATCACCCGAGTAATAGGCACTCAGCAGGTTATCCATCCGTGACTGGGCCAATGCGCCGTCCCAGCGCAAGGTCGCAATCTGGGCCATCGTCATCTGCTTGCTGCGCACGACCAGCTTGCCGGAATCGATGTACGGCTTCAGGACAGACATCGCACCGTCGAAGAAGAAATAGGCGTTATTATCATCAGGAGAGCCACCAAACAGCTCAATGTTATACGGTCCTTTTCCATCCTTGAGTCCAAGTTTTTGTTCGATGTAGGAGGCTTGAAGCACACCCACCTTAAAATTGTCGAACGTGGCGTAATAGGTCAAGTAAGGCGTATTGCGAATGAGCCGATCGTACGAGATCACTTGTATCCCTTCGTCATGTGCCTTCTTGATCACATCCGTTAATGTGTTGCCATCCACGGACGCGATGACCATCACATCCACACCCTTGGTGATCATGTTTTCAATCTGTGAAATCTGATTCTCGACCACGTCCTCAGCATACTGAAGATCGGTTTTGTACCCCTGCTCCTGAAACAGACGGACCATGTTCTCCCCGTCTCCCACCCATCGCTCTGATGATTTGGTTGGCATCGATATACCGACATATCCCTTTTCTTTGCTGCCTGGCCCACTCTCTGCCAGATTGCAAGCCGAGAGCATCAAGGTCATCACCAGAAGCCAGATGAGCATTGCTCCTTTTTTCATATGAAGTTCCCCTTTCCTCACATCTTCGGTTCTGAATGAGTTATAAGATAACGCTTACAATGCATGTGGTACATTCTGTTGCTTGGTGTTCCTATCTGAGACCAATGGTAGCATTGGAGATACTGCAAGGTCTTTGCACGTTTTGAACCTTTTTTATAAAAATTTAACTTTTGATGGAAACGCTTTAAGTACAAGTGTGACCCATGAGATACCATTCCAGAGTCAAAAAAAAAGGACATGCTCCACTTCGCTTCACACGAAATAGAACACATCCATCTCATTCCTCATACGTCTTAATGATCAAGTATTGCGTTTATATCGGTTGAGGTAAGTCTTTTGATTGTCCTCATATGCTACATATTATATTCGATTCGCTGAAGGACGATAAGCCGTCCCTCCGTCTTTTCGATACTGCACAGGCGAAATGCCCATTGTTTTCTTAAACGCGGTACTGAAATAATGCTGGGTGTCATAACCTACACGCTCAGCTATGGTGTGGATCGGAAGTGTTGTTGAGTCCAACAGCTGTATAGCCTTGCGAATGCGAGCATGGGTGACAAGCGTGACAAAGGAATCATTCAGCTCTTTCTTCAACACACGACTAAGATATACGGCAGATACTTGTAGACGGGAAGCGAGCGACTCCAGGGTCAGTTCCCGCTCGGCATACTCTTCGTGAATAAGTTGTCTCGCCCGGCGAACCAGAGGGGACAACTGCACATCTTCGTGTACCCGTTCACGGCAATGACGGTACGTATCCGGCGTTTCTTCAAGTGTCCCTGCATGTGTCTCCACATGAGCATGAATAGCAATATTCAGGCAAGAACTGATCTGCTGTTCCAGAAGGGACTCTATTTCTTCGGGGGCTTCCTGCCACAGACACATGCCAATTAACCCGCTTACGTCCCGGAACAGAACATGCGGCAGGTGTGCCAGCAGTTCACTCACTATATTTTCTACTGCAAACAGAAACAACTGACGATCATTCTCTCTCAGTATCGTCTGACGCGCTTCAGCGGCAGGCCAGCGCACAATCCCGACCTGCACAGGTGGAACCGCGGGCAGACGTAGAAACACAAGCTGCTCCGTCAGATCTCTCCCTTCAGCCTGCCCCTCCAGCCACTCCAGCATAAATCGCTGGCGAAGCAGCGGGATATTACGTTCAATCTGATGAGCTGCCTGTTGTACATATGCCGTCCTCTGGTACTCTTCAGTAAGTCGCTGATGCAAACGCTCAAGTGCCGCATATAATTGTTCTGCTTGCACAGGCTTCAAGATGTAATCCTCTACGCCAAGACGCACCGCCTCCTGTGCATATGCAAATTCATCATGTCCAGAGATGATCAGATAACGACAGCCCGGGCACTTCTGCTGAAGGGCACGGATTAGTTCGATTCCGTTCAGGAATGGCATGTTCATATCCACGAGAACAATATCCACCCCCAAGTCAGCCGCCCGTTCCAGCGCTTCCTCGCCATCTTCCGCTTCACCTACAACTTCCATCCCGAGAGTTGTCCAGTCAATGGCATCCCGAATCCCCTCACGAATGATCGGTTCATCATCCGCGATGAGCACGCGGTATTTTTTTGCCATGTGGCTATCCGGCGTAATCTCCATTACCTTGGTTGATTCGGATGTCTCATCTATCCCAGTGGAAGTTGTCATGGTCGATTTTATGAATTTTCCCATTCATTCTCCTGCCTCTCTTCGTTATTGATTTGCTGGATTGGTGGGAGCTCTCGCATCAACGGATGAATGATGGTCACACGAGTTCCTTCCCCTTCCTGGCTCTCCAGTTCAATACCGTACTCATCGCCAAAGGACAGCCGGAGACGGGCCTGCACGTTCAACATTCCATAACTTTTGCCTGTCATCCCAGGCGAAGACGCTTCCAAACTTGCTAGAGGAGCTTCGAGCAGATGCTGCATCTCGGCAAGCCGTTCGTTGGACATGCCTGCTCCATTATCCTGAACAGTCAGCAGCAGTCTGTTATGTTCCAATCTGGCCTCCACCCGAATGTGTCCTGGCCCACGCCTGCCCTTGATTCCATGATAGATTGCATTCTCTATCAGGGGCTGAAGCAGCAGCTTTAACACGAAGAGGTCCTGCAGTTCCTCTGGAATATTCAATGTATACTGAAGACGATCGCGGTATCGTGTCTGCTGAATTTGCATATAGCTGGTCATATGCTCAAGCTCGGAGTGCAGCGGAATATAATCCTGTCCTTTACTAAGCCCTATGCGAAATAATCGAGATAACGCACCAACCATGCCGGAGACATCTTCTGCACCCTCTTTGCGTGCCATCCAATGAATCGTATCCAGGGTATTGTACAAAAAGTGTGGTTTGATATGCTCCTGCAAACTCCGCATTTCAGCGTCGCGCTTCTGCCGCTCCCTCAATTCATTTAGTGATATCAGTTGTCTAATCTGTGCCAGCATTCGGTTATAACTGTTGCCAAGCATGCCAATCTCGTCAGCGCGATCGCTCCAGCGGCCTGGTCTGAGATTGCCGGTCTCCGCCCTGCGCATATAGGACATGAGCCGGAAAATGGGCTGAGCAATAGAACGGGAGAACCATAAAGAGGCGCTCAGGCCAAACAAACACACCACAAATACAAAGCTAACCACATAAAACTGGATCTGGCGCACTTCCGAAATCGAGTCTCTGGTGGGAAATACCCCTACCGTTCTCCAACCCGTAAAGGTAGACGACTGGTACATGAATAATAACGTTCCGCCCTCTGTTTCGGCGGTAAACGTTCCACTCTCACCGGAGGGGAACCAGTCTGTGGGAATGTGTTCTATTAGCGGATGCTCAGGCTTGTATACACTTTGACCCTCTGCATCCGTCACCATCACATAACCGGATTTCCCCAAGGTTACATTACGGGCAGCCTGAGAGACGGACCTTAGTTTAAGATCAATCAAAATAACGCCCCGTACACGTCCTGACGCTTCATCCGTTATGGAACGTGCAACCGATACAATCTCATCGTCCTTGTACCGTACATGTGTCGTGAGATTACGCTCTTTTGGCTGACCCAATACCATGAAAATGCCCGGATTGGCCGAAGCTTTTTGATACCATTTTTCCTGGATCAGGCTCTGTTCCGCCCGGGGATACATCTCGTTGCTAATATAGTCACCACGTTCATTAACAAGAACAATCCCGGCGATTTCAGGATACAACGTTGTGAACCCCTGCAAGGTTTGTTTGATGCCATATAACCGATTTTGCTCCGTTGCGGCATTGTTGTCCATGTTCATCGGTTTGATGCCTGCATCATCATTCGGTGGCATTTTGTCGTCCATAAAAGCATCAATATCCGGGTCAAAGGCAATCAGGTAGGTCATGTTTTGCAAATTCTCCATTTTGCTGTTCAGAGCTTCATTCACTTTGCCAATCAGCTGCATGGTATGCCCTTCAACCTGTCGCTCAACTACCCGCTCCACTGTCCAGTTCACAAGCAACCCAAGTCCTACGGAAGGTACAATGGCGAATAACAGAAAAAGCAGCATCAGCTGGTAGCGGAGGGGCATATTACGCAAGCGTAAACGCCGAATCCCGTTCCTGAAAGTGGAGAGAATTGCTCTCCTGCTCCAAGGCCTTGGACTCTTGAAATCTCCCTTGTTATTTGGCATAGTAATCATCCACATCCGAGCGTGTCACCACAGAGATCCCTGTGTCCACCATCACGGGAAGCGGTGCATTTTCACCGGATGAGGATGGGGCCGGAACCGTTAACTGGTGATGCAGATGGAACAAATATTGGAGTGACCAATATCCCATATTCCAGGTTCCCTGTGCAATGGTAGCTGAGATCGTACCGTTCTTGATCATGTCCAATGTATCCTTATTCGTATCAAACGAAATAATCTGCAATGGATGTCTGTCCCCGGCAGTCTGAACGGCTTCACCCGCTCCTGCTCCTCCGGTGGCTTCAGTCACAAAAATACCCGCCAGCTCCGGGTGTTCCTTCATCATTCTCAGTGTTTCGTCTCTGGATACCATCGCATCACCATGTCCGTCTGCAACTTCTACAATCTGCATGGAAGGGTATCTCTCCTTGATCGTATCGCGGAAACCCTTCGTCCTCTCTTCATGATTTTGTTGCCCAGGTAAGGTTAATACCGCGACCTCTCCCTCACGACCCAGCAGTTCAGCCATTTTATCTGCAGCCATTACACCCGACTTGTAATTATCTGTCCCAAGAAAAGAATAGGCCTGGCTATCAGGTGCATCAGCGTCAAATAATACAACAGGAATATCTGCGTCGATTGCCTTGTTAATCGCTGGAACTAGCGATTGCGGATCGATTGCAGATATGGCAATACCCGCCGGTTTACGAGCGATGGCCTGCTCAATCACCATCGTTTGCTCCTTCGCGTCATACCGGGTAGCTCCGCGATATTCTACGGTCACACCAAGCGCATCCGCGGCATCCTCGAAACCTTTGAGCGGGCTCTTCCAATACTCCAGCCCGGACTGGAATGTAATCATGATATACGTCTCTCCGATATCGCCGCGCAGCCCCCGGTCCTCCCAAGAACTGTTTACCTGACTGGTGTATTCGAATCTCAACACATACAATGCAAAGGCTGAGATTAGTAAAATGTATACCAGTAGCATTTTTTTCATTCCGTTCACTTCCTCAAGTGGTCTGATCACCTTGTACATCGTCTAAATTGTAAACGCAATCATTCAAAAAGAAAACCACCCTTTATCTTTTAAAAACAAGCGCCTGCTGTTAACGGTGTACCTGCTGCAATAATGTACTATATAGTTTCTCCCTCTGGACGTATGATCATGGAACTAGACTACAACCAGAGGAGAGCATCATCATGAATCTTGCATCTTTTTTAATCTACTGCATCGTTGTTACATTCACACCCGGCCCCAGCAATATCGTAATTCTTTCTTCTACACAGATCGTTGGCGCACGAAAAACAATGCGTTATGTCTGGGGAGCTACACTGGCATTTGGTCTGTTGCTTACCGCATCAGCGTTTCTTAATCAACTTCTTGCCGGCGTGTTGCCCGGAATTCTGAAGGTGATGCAGATCGTCGGCGGTCTGTACATGGTGTATCTGGCGTACCAGATCTACAAGATGGGTACCACCGAGGATGCACCGAAACAAGTTACCGGATTCTGGAACGGTTTCATCATGCAATTTGTGAACCCAAAGGTAGTCTTGTTTACTTTCACTGTCATTCCTAGTTATGTATTGCCCTTTTATCAAAGTTCCTTCTCATCGTTTCTGTTTGTGTTGCTCATTACGTTCATTGGTTTTCTGGCTTATTCCAGTTGGGTTGTTTTTGGCACGGTTTTCAGAACGATGCTGAATCGCCACCAAAAATTACTGAGTATTCTCATGGCCCTTTTTTTGTTATACTCAGCCATTATAGTATCCGGATTAATCTAAAGCTTGGGAGGTGTGCTGCATGGAACGGTTTAACTATAAAAAGTCGCAAGACGTGCTGGCACTATCCGCCAGCTTTACTGATTTTGCATATAAAAAACATTGCCACGAAGAGTATGCGGTGGGCGTAACCCTGCGTGGCATTCAACAATACAACCTGGACGGACAATATCAGGCGTCTCACCAAAATGGCGTCATGTTGTTTAACCGTGAACAGTCCCATGACGGAAGCTCCTATGATAAGGCTGGCATTGATTATGTGATGCTGTATTTAAAGCCGGAATTGGTAGAGGAGATTATAGGCAAAAAGGAATTGCGTTTTGGAAGTCCCATCGTCTATGATCCCGAGCTTGCACGTAACATCCTGATGCTGAACGATGCCGTTCAACTCAGACAGGACGAAGCCGAGTGCAGCGAACGGGTCTTCGATCTGGTTCACCTTCTGGCTCAGAAGGAGATGGATACCAAGCTCTGGTTGCCTCAGGACAACCTGGTCCGCAAAGCCAAGGAAATCATGTTTTGCAGCACCGAAGATGTACTCAAGCTGGACAACCTGAGCTCCGAATTTGGCATGTCCAAGTTTCAATTTATCCGTGAATTCAAGGCACACGCAGGCATATCCCCCTACCAGTTTTTCTTAAACTGCAAGGTGGAGCGTGCCCGTCAATCCATCGAAAAGCAGAAGGACGTCTATGCTGCTGTTGCCGATTGTGGATTCGTTGATCTGACCCATCTGAATAGGCATTTCAAACGGGTATTTGGTGTCACAGCTTATGAATACATGTTGCAGCTAAACTAGTTCCATCGGATCGATAATCTCGACTCCAAATGGATATAATTTTGACGCCACTCCTGAAAATCCCAGTATAGAACGTTAATGTACCTTAACACTCTGTACGGGGATTAGTTTCTTTTTTCGTCATACAAACCTTATGTTATACAATCCAACTTTCAAATTTCATTAGACCTGAAATCAGATTCTTTTCTTTCGTTTCCATATCCATACGATTGCCAATGCTGCCAATAAAATGACTGCACTGTATAAGATAAGATAGAAAGACCCACTTCGCCCACCACCATCGGTGACTTCTCCAAAATCTTCTTTACTTACAACCTTGCCCGAACCCAACAATTTCAAATCGTCTCCGGCTTGTTCGACAGGAACATTGCGACTGCACAGATTCGTATGTAGCTTATGATCCACTTCATATTGATAAGCATAGATCAGGTAGGACTGATTCTTTTCAAATTGAATGCCACAGGATTCAGACCCTCCGTCACTCGCGAGGATTTTCAACTTTTTGGCATTAACCCCCTTCCATGCAGTATCTACTTCAAAGGTATACTCTCTTAATAAGCCATCATGCTTCGACTGTTGAGAACGTCCTTTCTTCACCACTTCTCCTGTAAATACAGTTGTGTTTGTCTTCAATCTCTCTTGAACATCACTCTCGACACAACTGCAAGCATACACTTTCTCTCCGGGAAATAGAGCTAACCCAGACGTAACCAACAGTAAGATCAACATGCACATCACCAAACGTCGTTTCATTCCGACCGCTCCCCCTCCTACATTTCTCTGCTTGAATAAGCGTTGTTAAGGTTACATATTTTTATTGCTGCTATATTTATTGTAAAATTATAGCACAATACAAATATCGTTATGTCCGAGATACGCAAGGACACAACATACGAAATCAACGATCACGGAGGAACTCAACATTTGATACACAACTGGAAAAAGAATATCTCATTCCCGCTGCTCGTTGCAGCGTTATGCATGATCGCTTTTATAAGCATCGCCCTGTCCATCAGCGACAACCAGATTCATCGATTTGATGACACGCTGATCGGCTGGATTCAGGGGTTGGAATCCCCTGGTATGACACAATTCATGCACCTTTTTACCTGGATCGGCAGCGAAATGCCAGTGGTCTTCATTACCATCATCGCCATGATTGTGTTGTACGTTTACCTGCGACACAAACGCGAACTGCTCTTCCTGGCTTGTGTGCTTGCAGGTTCAACCCTGTTAAATGCATTGCTCAAAATGGTATTCCAGCGTGCCAGACCTACCATTAACCGGATCATCGAAGTGAGCGGCTACAGCTTCCCCAGTGGGCATTCCATGGCAGCATTTAGCCTGTACGGTGGACTGGCCTTTCTAATCTGGAAACATGTACCCACCCTCACCGGACGTGTGCTGATGATTGTTGCCAGCGCCGTATTTATACTGACCATTGGTATAAGTCGTATCTACTTGGGGGTCCATTATCCAAGTGATATTGTCGGCGGATATTTCTTGAGTGGTTGCTGGCTCTCCACCTGCATATGGTTTTACCGCCGGCATTTGGAGCGCATGTCCCAACTGCAAAGCAGAAGGCTCGCCTAGGCGGTCCGCTATTGAACTACACAAAGAAATACCCGGCTTTCCTTAACTGAAGGATAACCGGGTATTTTTTATATTCATATATAGTAGTCCTGAACTCGTTCAGGACTACATGGACCGCTTGTCCCATTTAAGGGAACAGACCGATCTGGTTTTTTCACACCAACTTATAACTCTTCACCATTGGATTCGATAACTTTTTTGTACCAGTGGAAGCTCTTCTTCGGTGTTCTGCTTAAGTCACCATTACCATCGTTGTCCTTGTTGACATGAATGAAGCCATAACGCTTCTTCATCTCTCCAGTGGATGCACTAACCAGGTCGATACATCCCCACATGGTGTAGGCAATCAGATCTACGCCGTCAGCTACCGCTTCTTTCATCTGTTCAATGTGACCTTTCAGATAATCAATGCGATAGTCATCTTGAATGGAGCCATCTTCCTCTACCACATCGACAGCACCCAAACCGTTCTCAACCACCATCAGTGGAATCTGATAACGATCATACAGATGATTCAGTGTATAACGCAGTCCTTTTGGATCGATCTGCCAACCCCAGTCGGAAGCTTCGAGATATGGATTTTTGATACCGCCCAGTAGATTACCTTCTGCTCTCTCGAGGGACTCGTCCGCACTCTCAACCAGAGACATGTAATAACTGAAGGAATAGAAGTCTACGCAGCCTTCACGCAAAGTCTGCTCATCTCCCGGTTGCATCTCGATCTGGATACCTTCTTCGGCGAAGAAACGTTTGGCGAATCCAGGATATGCTCCACGAACCTGTACATCACCGCAGATCATATTGGAGATTTGGTCTTTCTTCTGTGCAAGCAACATGTCGTCCGGGTTACAAGTATTTGGATAGGTTGTCATAAAAGCGACCATACAGCCGATCTGGAAATCAGGGTTAATCTCATGTCCCAGCTTCACCGCTTTGGCACTCGCAACGAATTGATGATGTAATGCCTGGAAACGAGTCTGTGGATCATCCACTCCGTCGACCAGCGTCTCTTTGCCTTCAAACAGAATACCTGCAGCCATATAAGCACCCATCGGCATCGTCAGACAGTTGATTTCGTTGAACGTCAGCCAGTATTTGACCTGATCCTTGTAACGGTTGAACAGGGTTGTACAATAACGGATATAACAATCGATAACTTCACGGGAAGCCCAGCCGTTATACTTTTGTGTCAGACCGAATGGCGTTTCATAATGGGAGATCGTTACGAGCGGCTCAATATTGTACTTTTTCAACTCGGCAAAGACATTATCGTAGAACTGCAATCCCTCTTCGTTTGGCTCCAGATCGTAACCATTCGGATAGATTCGGGACCAGTTGATGGACATGCGGAACATTTTGAAGCCCATCTCTGCCATCATGGCAATATCTTCTTTGTAATGTCCGTAAAAATCAACCGCTTCATGGCTCGGATAATACGTGCCCTCTTCCAATACAGGTGTAATCCGGCGTGGAATCGTGTGGGTTCCTCCTGTCATCATGTCAGACGTGCTTGGCCCCTTGCCACCCTGGTTCCATCCACCTTCGAATTGATTGGCAGCCGTTGCGCCACCCCAGTAAAATCCTTCTTTCATTGTCATGACCAGTTCCTCCTTCATAATTAACTCATTTCAATATAAAGTGCTTGATAGTATGCGAGTAGCCGTTCCGGTCACGAATCGTTCTTCTGATCGCTGTTATCCTCGGATTTCTTTAATTCCCATTTTCAGATGGAAAAATCCGATGATAAATGCGAACACTTCGTTTCTTCAGAATCGATATCGTCCCCTTCACTACTTCGCAATAAATGAAGAACAAATTATAAATCTGAGTCAAAATGTCTTCGTAAGACTTTTATACCAGTGTACCATCCATACCCTGACACCTATTGTCATGGTATAATCAGAGCATGGAAAATAACCGACTATTTCGAATGTTGCTTTTGTTATTGGAGAAAAAGAAAGCCACCGCACCAGAACTCGCCCGTATGTTCGAGATTTCTGTACGCACGGTGTATCGCGATATCGACCGGCTGAGTGCCGCGGGCATTCCCGTCTATACCACGACCGGCAAGCATGGCGGTATCCATCTAATGGACAACTATGTCATGGACAAATCCCTGTTGTCGGAAGAAGACCAGAACGAAATTTTGATGGGACTATACAGCATCAGTGCGATCCCACACCTGAATAGTGCCCATATGCTGCAACGGCTGACCGCCCTGTTTGATCACAAACTGGATTGGATCGAATTCAATTTCTCACCATGGGGAAGCATCCCTCTGCAAGAGAGAGAACTGTTCAATCAGGTGAAACAAGCCATATTAACGAATCAACTGATTACGTTTCATTATGTTAATTCGGATGGCGAGAAAAGTAGGCCGACTGTGGAGCCACAGAAGCTTATTTTCAAAAATAGTACATGGTACTTCAAAGGCTATATTCATGATGATCCTGATCGTAAAGAATTCGAGACATTCAAGATGAAACGGATCACCCAGTTGACTTTTCTGGCGAGAAAACACGATCACTCTGTTACTGCCGGATCAAACGACCCTGAATCAGAAGCAGCTCCTGTTCTGACTCCTCTTACACTCTCGTTCTCCAGCAACATTGCATACCGAGTGTATGATTTTTTCGAACCTTCCCTCATTAAAAAAGAGCCTGATGGCAGGCTCCGTGTGTCTCTCGATCTGAATGTAGGGGAATGGCTCTACTCTTTCCTGCTGTCGTTTGGTTCCGAGTTGACCGTAGTCGAGCCTGTTCATGTTGGACAGGAATTGCTCAGACGTCATATCAAAGCTGTTGAACATTTGCAGAACGTCATGAACAAACTTCCCAACAATGAATGATATAATATAGGCCTATACAACTTTTGATCACAGCTGACTCTCCGTCATCCATCTGACCGAAGGAGGTTTATTCATGCAAGACATTAGACGCAACAATGTGGAACGTTTCAAAGGTTTTGGTACGTTATACGATCAGAACCGACCAGCCGCTCCCACTGAAGTGGTGGACATTCTAACGACATATCTTGGCAGCACACCGCGTATGGTCGCAGATGTTGGCTGTGGCACCGGCTTATCCTCGTGGATCTGGCTTAATGAGGCAGAACGCATTATCGGCTTTGAACCCAGTGATGACATGAGGTCTGTAGCAGAATCCAAGTGGGAATCTGCCGGGAAGCCGGATAACCTGCGGTTTGTGTCCGGCTTGTCTCATGACCTCGGACTACCAGATGGCAGTGTCGATGTGCTGACCTGCTCCCAATCATTCCACTGGATGGAGCCGCAACCTACACTACGCGAATTCGCACGTGTACTTCGCACAGGGGGCATATTTGCTGCCTACGATTGCGACTGGCCGCCAATGTTGGACTGGCAATTAGAACAAGCCTATCTGCAGCTGAATAAGGAAGCAGATCAACGAGCAGCCAGTCTGGCTCCCCAGGATAGCCAGGCACACAAATGGAGCAAAGATGGGCATTTACAGCAGATTCAGCAGTCCGGTCTGTTCCGATATGTGCGGGAAATCGTGTTTCATCACCACGAGACATTCACAGCCGATCGATATGTCAATCTCGCCCTGAGCCAAGGCGGCCTGCAAACGGCGTTGAAGCTCGGAGCGGATGATCTATTAACAGCTGCTGACGAGTTCAGAGCGCTGGCTAATCGTGTATTTGACGGAGAATCCAGAAAAGTACTCTTTTCTTATCGCATGCGCCTTGGTATTGTTTGAAAACCGTCCGTTGCTTGCATCTCTCATACATACCAAAATGAAAAAAGGAGGCCCTACAAGTCATTAACATGATCTGTAGGTCCTCCTTTTGTCCACATCCTCAGGAGGAGAACAAGTCACTTAATTGTCCTTCCTGTATATTCAATGCCAGTACCAATTTTGTTGGGTCTTGTCTTGAATAGATGACATTAATGATATGACCTTGCTGCACCTGGGGCAGCGCAGATGACAAAATTTCTTTTTGCGTTGTCACATTGAAGGTTTCACCGTTCGTCTTTGTTATACTGAGTTTGAGCTGAAGCTTGATCTTATTACTGCCTCCACTCCCAAGTGGAGTGACATCAAGAATCTTGGCCATCGCTTTTTCCCCTGTTCTTGCAATATCCATCATTTCAGGTGATACCCCTTGCTGTACCATCTTTTCATCCAACAACTGCTGCATATCCTCCTGTGATAATTGCCCCTTCATATCAAGCCCTACCTTGCGTTCATCCTTTACGGAGACCACTAACGGAATAAAACTGCCCGGCTGAAACTGTGCCATGGAGGTCAGCGGAATGACGGTTTTCATCTCCGTATCGTATTTCTCACGCCCCTTGCGCGACACCGTCAGACCCAATCGAACCTCAGGCTGTTCATTAATATACGTACCTGTCTGTTGTATAGTCTTAATGACCCCAACTGCTGGTAAACCTGTCTTCACTCGACCTACGCCAAAAATATTGCTCAAAATCGCAGGAACAAAGATTAGTGCAAACCCGGCAAAGATTGCCGGAGTATACCACCATGCCTGCATAATCATAAATGGATCGTTCCACAGCTGCTGTGCCAGAAATGGGGAGAACCCCACTCCGAACACCGTTAATACGCCAATCAATCTCAGGAAACCTACCATATGATCCACCCTTTCTTAATCCTTCTCCTAATATCTCTATCAAAACCTCTAATAATATATCTATTAATCGTTGTTATACGCATTATTTAAATAGAGTATCGCTGTCTATAACCAAATATCTTCTAGATGGATATTAACCCCATGTAGATCAGTTCGGACGGATTCGCTGGATTCTGGCCCAATCCCACCCGATCTCCAACTCGTGGAATCTGCATTTTGGACACCAATGTCTCCAATGTTCGCTGATACTGGTTGCCATTCGTTTCTGTCACATCCAACACAAGCACAACAATCGGATCAAAATTGATCAGTTTGCCTGTATCGGTGATTGTCACCACCGTAGCCGTAGCTGTTAAAGGCAGAGAACCACTCGCTGCCAACTGTGCCTGCTTCGCCGAATCCAGACTTTGGTTGATGGCCTCCCGATGTTCTTTTGATACAAAACCTTTCATCATCATGCCAGTAAGTCCTTTATTCATCATTTTATCCGCTTTGGCAATCGCATCTTCCTGTTTGTTCTTTTTACCGAACCATCCCATATCAAGCACCTCATTTGTTTTATTTGATTATAGTTAAATTATAAACACCGCGGCTTGTCCTTGAATACCCTTCTGGCGGCATACAAAAAAAACGAAAAATCCGGCAATTGAATTACCGGATAATCGTTTCTTTGGTAAGGAAGTATGCTAATTCCGCAAAAAAAGATCTGCTAATCCGATCTTCATTTCACGATTGACGGCCATATTTTGTGCCAAGTGCTTTGGCAATGCACAAAATCATGCCAAAACAGCGGGATTTAACCCATAAGTTTTCCAAAACACACACTTTTTCAACCTTTTCACTGAGTGAGCTGTTCCCCTAGAATCAGCCCCTACCGCTGAAACGTTTGATCGCTTCCTCGGTCACTGGCTGGAAGAGGTTAATGAGATTGCCATCAGGATCACGGAACAGCACAGCACGATTCCCCCACGGCATCGTGGTCGGTTCCTTTACCCACTCGTCCACAAACGGCTGCAAACGCTCGTATTCGGCATCGACATCGTGAACGCGGAACTCGAGGATGACAGTGTGATTGTCGGCCGCCACTGCAGAACCAACGCCAAACAGTGGCACCGTCTGGGAGTGGCCAATCGCCAGGGTGCACGATGGCAAAACAAGTTCGGCAAAGACAGGCGCGGGGCGTACCGCCGAAACACCCATGACTTTCTCATAAAACTCGACAAGACGATCCACGTCGTCGGTAATAATGCGTACAGAAGCAAAAAACATAAAATAACATCCTTCCTGTTAATGATAAAGTACCCTATCATTTTTTGGGCCAGAATCGGCCTTCCATCTCTTTATGTTTACTTCATTGATGATAAAATAACGCTACTGACAACGGTATGTCAGTAGCGCTATTCAACATTTTTGGGTTTTATTCCTGTTACTGTAGATGCGATGGTATTGGCGAACATAGGTGGTACATACCAATGTACTCTTCCTGATTAACACCCTTTATTACTAGCATTACTTTTAATCCAGTCTATTTTTTGCGTAATAAATATACCAGCTTCCGATAATACATGGCTGCTTCCTTGTATTTCCGCTGATCCTCAGATACTACAGCCATTCCCTCATATAACGGTTCAAGCCGCATGACATGCTGCGCGGATTCAAAATAAGGCAGACAGGCCAGCGCCCGCTCCATGAAAACTTCGCGATCTCCATGCGCAAGAGCGAGATGGCTCTGGTAGAAGGTTGCGCTCATCTGCTGGTCCTGTGTGGTTGCACATTTCAAGAGTTGATCTACACTTTGCGCCAGCACGCCCCAGTTCTTCCGCGCCAGAGCCACTTCGCACCGATATACACTGACGAGCGGTCGCATCGCGAGCTGTGTTTCTTCCGTTTCCTGCTGCAATAGCGACTCGAATCGTTCAATCTCCGTCTGTGCCTGATCCAGTTCACCTGTCATCGTTAACATGACAATCCGATTGTTCGCAATCGCCGTCACCAGATCTCCCTGGTTGCCGGCATATACAAGGTTTGCCTCCGCCATGGTTAATGCCGAGAGTGCCTCCTGAACCAGCCCCATTGCGAAGCAATAGCCACTATATGCCACATATAACCCGGACAACCGATGGAACATCCGCTGATCATAGACATGACGCATCGTAAGCTCAAATACCTGTTTTGCCTCTTCATACTGTTTGACCTGAATGTAGGCTTCCATCTTGATATTTTGCACAGACAGCCAGAATTCACTGCCAGGAAGCGCCAGCTCACTGAGCCTGGTTGCATGAGTTAATACATCCACAAAGGCCATTTTGGAGCGATAATATTGTATTTTATAGAACAAAAGTGCTTTGACTAACGGACGCGGCAGATCAATATCATCTGGACGACCGTACTTCTCTAGGTAAAAATTGAGGTAGGACGTATGTATATACTCATGAGCCGTTGCATCGTTTAATTGCTGATAATAGACCGCCTTCATCAAGGCCGTTGTCAACTCTACGGTCAGCGTGTCATCCCGATCTGCCAGAGCATGCACCGTATCTTCGGATATCGCCGACGCTGGAACAGACATTTGTTCGAAAATAACCTCTGCCCGTTCGAGTGTTTCCTCGTCCTGAGCCGCAGCCTTTAGAATATAGGAAGGGGATACCCCAAAACGCCCCGCGATGGCTTCTGCCAAGTCCTCAGGTAGAGGATAACGATCAGCCAGGATATTGGCAAAGTGGGCCTGCGTGACCAGACCTTCCACAAGGTCTTTACGTGAGATTTGTTTTCTTTTGCTTAGTAGTTCAATGCGTTCCTTCAGCATGGTATCCCTGTCCTTTCTATCCTAACAAACGAGTACATTCTATTCACATCATCGCAAAATTAGAGATATAACGCCACCCTTCCGGCGAAATCAAACGAAACGGTTTCCGTTTCCGAGGTAATTGTTTTACAATAAGAAAGTATGTGTAAGAGCATTTTATCGAAATGCTGAAACATGAGCTGAATATGAAAGGATGCAAATAAATGATTATTAAACCAAGAACACGTGGTTTTATTTGTACCACTTCCCATCCTGTAGGTTGCGCTGCGCAAGTGCAGGAACAGATTGATTATGTGAAATCCCAGCCTGAGCTGAAAGGACCCCGTAATGTGCTCGTCATCGGTGCTTCCACTGGCTACGGACTGGCGTCACGTGTTGTCTCTGCTTTTGGAGCGGGAGCGAATACGGTCGGCATTTATCGTCCAAGCAGTTCCACAGAGAAACGTACAGCGTCAGCAGGTTGGTACAACTCCGCTGCATTCGAAAAAGCCGCTGAAGAAGCAGGCCTCAAATCGTACAGCATCACAGGTGATGCATTCGCAAACGAAACACGAGACAAAACCGTTGAACTGATTCGCAGTGAACTCGGTCAAGTAGATCTGGTCGTATACAGCGTAGCCTCGGCACGCCGTACCGATCCGAACACGGGTGAAGTGTTCAACTCTGTGCTGAAGCCTATCGGACAATCCTACACAAACAAAACGGTAAACTTCCACACAGGCGAAATCAGCTCCGTTACCCTTGAGCCGGCAAACGAAGAAGAAATTCGTCAGACGGTAACCGTAATGGGTGGAGACGATTGGGAACTATGGATGGATGCCCTGCAACAAGGCGGCGTTCTTGCTGACGATGCAACAACCATCGCTTTCTCTTACATCGGTCCTGAACTTACTCATGCCATTTATCGTGATGGTTCCATCGGTCAGGCCAAGAATCATCTGGAAGCGACAGCACACAAGCTGAATGATCGTCTGAGTGCCAAAGGTGGACGTGCGTACGTAACTGTAGCCAAAGCGTTGGTGACTCAATCCAGCTCCGCGATTCCAGTAGTGCCGCTGTACATCTCAGCATTGTACAAAGTCATGAAAGAAAAAGGCTTGCACGAAGGCTGCATCGAGCAATTGCAACGTTTGTTCGCTGATCGCCTGTATGCGGGGGGAGAAGTTCCAACCGACGCTGAAGGTCGCATTCGTATTGACGATTGGGAGATGAGAGCTGACGTTCAGGATGAAGTGGCGAAGCTCTGGAATGAGTTGACCACAGAAAACATCTACGATCTGTCCGATCTGGAAGGTTACCGTCGCGAATTCTTCCAGCTGTTTGGTTTTGAAACCGATGGTGTGGATTATGAAGCAGATGTTGATCCCAACGTTGAAATGCCTCATCTGGTGAACTAAAGAAGTTTTTGCGTGGACGTGAGCTTAGGTTTTTGTTAGAGCTAACTGCGGATATCATGTTAAAAATATGATTTTAAAATCAATGAAGGAGGAGCCAATTGGCTCCCCTTTTTTTGTCCTTTTTAATTCCACACACTGATTCCAATTCCCTTATCCATACACTCCTTCGTATATACCCTAATCAAATCGATTTAAGCTGCTTTTTCAGCTCTTTTGGTACCGTCTTCTCGATATTAATGGAACGCGCTCCATGCATGGATGCAAAGAATTGAAGTCCCTCCCGAAAATCCGTAATCCATTCCTCCACAGGTGGAGCAGTCTCTTCCATCGATAACAAACGAACGGTAAGTACTCCCGTTTTGCGATCAAGTCGTGGGTCCATACGTCCAATCAACCGATCACCGTGAAGAATAGGCATGGCATAATAACCGTAGGTTCTTTTCACCTCTGGCGTATAAATCTCCCACTTATAATGAAAATCGAATAAATCGACAATACGTTCTCTTCTCCATAACAGGTTGTCCAGTGGCGGCAGGAAACGGACCGGGCCTGATGGATCATAGTGTGGCTCTTCCCTCTCCATGTGCAGCAGCAAATTCTCATCTTCAGCACGTATATAATAAGGCGTCGCCACGTCCTCCACCTTAAGCGGGATCATTCGCCCATCTGACACACGGTCAGCAATATCGGCGCGTCGTTCAGCCGCTGTAGATTTTAGCCAACCCAGACGGGGATCACGGGCATCTACGACACGATACGCATGAATGTATTTATCCAGCAGAGCCTGTCTCTGGGCCAACACATCCATGTCTTCTTTTATCGTAAGTCCCTGTTGTTGCAATCCGGATTCGGTAATATGAAAATAACGTTCATTCCCCTGCCTCGCCACCACACGAATCACAGCGGAGTCTAACAGTAAATTCAGAGCAAGTGTGGTATCCTTCGTCTTTGGCACATCTGCACTGTCCCAATAACCACTTACCCGTTCAACAGCACGGAAGGCTCTGGAAGGTAAAGGTCCTTCTTCCTTCAAACGTTGTAACACATGCTGAACTGTTTTCTCCAGACCTTGCAGGGACGGAGCCAGACGCTCCCTTAATCGGGCACGCACAGGTTCCAAGAGAGCATAGTCCTCGATTGGAATGACACAGGCAGCATTTGCAAAATATTCAAACACCTTGTGATCACTCAGCAGCGTATTTAAGCTGTCAGCAGTGTAACCAGGATCACGAGCACCCAGCACCAAATGCTGGTTTCCGGTTACAGCAGCCACAGGATCGATCTGCACGCAACCAAGGGAGCGAATCAAACTCAAAACTTGATCGGGTCCCGAAGGTAAGGAAACTGCGGGCCAACGTCCCAGTAAAGCTTGCGTTTGCAGCAAAAAACGCCGAATGATTTTTTTATTCATGTGCAGCGCTGTTGTCATATGTATAGGTTCTTCCCTTCATTAGATATACAAGGATTCATAGTTCAGTTCATTAGGATTGATTTTAACAGTCCACATCATTACTTTCCAACCAAAGAAAGAATTCAATGTCTTACTTATCCAGCAATCCGGTCCTTATGGACAAAATAAAAAGAAGCACCACCATCCTGGATGATCTGCTTCTTGTGTTTGACCTTTTGCAATTTTTCCTGCTTTGTAGGCATGAGCCGCACATGCTGGGATAACGCACCATAATCTCCGTTAACTCTTCGGCTCTGTTCCGAGCACCATTGACCTGACCGCTCTGCTTTGCGTAATGCTTTTTGTGTTTGTGTACGTGCCATAATGGATCACACACTCCTTTGGTTGATATACACTCAATATATCATGTGCAGCTATGCAAGTGAAGGTGAAGCTTTTTTTGTTGAAGCGGATAAATTAGTACAACTGTTCTTGAAATCAAAAAAGGCAGCTATTATTAGCGGCCTTTTTTGATCTTTCATCTTCTTTATTGTTCAACTTTAAACCATGGACCTGCATTTTGTATGACACCCCATAGTTTCGCTGGCAACACAAGATCTCTAACGTTAGATGATTTAATCACGTTTTGAATTTCCGATTCTCTTCCTTGTTGAACTTTTTCAACCCACTCTGGATCGGAGATTAATACACGTCCAATTACCGCCAAAGAGAGTCCTTTCTCCATGCTTTCAGAGACATCCTCTGGGCTTTCCAAGGCACCCGCTGCAATTACAAAAATCCGATTGTTGGCATGTTCAACAATCAGTTCAAGATACGTTTTTTTGTTATCTTGGTTATAGTTTGGTTTTGACGTAAGGGCTTGTACCAAGGAACAATGAACATAATCAACATTTTCTTCAATCAGTTTATCAATCAGTGCGTAAGTATCTTTCATTCTAAGGGCATCTTGTTGATGTTCCTCTGGGGAAATGCGGTAACCTAAAATAAATGGTTTTGTCGAATATCTCTCAATAGCTTTTTTCACCTCTCGAATAACAGCTAGTGGAAAACTCAGACGTTTTTCCAGTGATCCCCCCCATTGGTCTTGACGTTTGTTGAAGAATGGAGATAAGAAGCTTTGAAGTAAAAAACCGTGGGCTCCATGGAGTTCAACACCATCAAAACCAGCTTCAATTGCACGTCTTGTAGTTTCACCGAACGCATGTATAATTTCCAGAATTTCTTCATGTGTAAGTTCTCTAGGGGATACTGCTTCAGTCAGAGCAACACCGCTCGGACTCACCACGTCACCATTAGGAACTAATTCAGCAATCGCTTTATCTCCAGCATGGAACAATTGAAGAATTGCTGGAGCTCCTCCACTCTTAGCAGCATCTGCCAATTTTTTTAGACTAGGGATAAATGAATCATTATATGCGGCGAATTCATGTGTAAATCCAATACCATTGGGTAGGACATGAGTACAGCCCGTGATAACTAAACCTACACCATTCACTCTTTTTTTATAATATGCAACTTCCTCATCGGAAATCGTGTAATCATCATTACTTGACCATGTCGTCATCGGAGACATAACCACTCTATTCTTTAAGGTAATCCCTTTATTGAATGTAAAGGGTTCAAACAATTTATTAAATTTACTCATTGTACGTTCTCCTTTATATTTTGATTTCTAAGTGCTTATTCATGGAACAGATGAAGATAACCTTATCTCATCCATCCCAATCACAAGTTCTACACAAGAATATCAGGTTAACCTAAGGGGAAGTAAAGTAGGAATTGACACGTAATTTTAAACGATTTTCTTTTAACTACTATTCTATGTGATAAAATAACAGTTACAGTAACTGTAACTATGGAGGCGATCAGATGTTTTTTTCAATGAAGTATGTAGTGGAGAATTATAATATAACTGCAAAGACACTTCGATTTTATGAAGAGCAAGGGATATTACCGAATATTTCACGCGACGAAAAAGGGAATAGAGTTTATACCGAACAACAAATCGATTGGATTTCTTTTATTCTTTGTCTCAAAGAAACAGGAATGCCGCTTTCTAAAATTAAAGACTACAAGGAATCCTATGAGATGGGGAACTCCACCTATTTAGAAAGAGAGGAAATGTTAAAGAAACATAAAATTGAATTACAAAAGAAAATTGAAGAAAGTTTGAAATATATGGAAGAAATAAATTATAAATTAGCTATGTATGAACTTCAAAAAGATGAGGTTAGGAAAAATCCTAACCACAATTTTAAATGTCACGGCCTTGAGGTGAACATTGTCGATACCAGAGAGGGGTGAATCAAATATTCGAAATGCTAAAACTAACAGATGAACAAACGGAGCTCGAAATATCCATCCAGAAAAATAACCAGTCGCCTGTATCTAACTAGCGATTGGTTATAATTGTTTTAAAATCTGCATCTGTCGTAGTCATCCTTTTTTTTGAGGGAGCCTCAACGGTTTAAACGTTAATCCTGACTACATTATTACTTTTTGACTATATTTAAAAAATCTACGTTGTGGCACAGTAATACAATGAAACTAGCGAGATTGCCGCTTTCGCCGGGATTGCCACGTCTCGATTGGTTCATGATCATCTTCTTCGATCAGTTCCAATGCTTCTTCCACTCTTCTCGCTTTGAATAACAGGATTAATTCCATCAGGTCTTCCCGGTCCAGCAACTTCACTCCATTGACTGCTGCAAGCGTCCGACAGGCTTCGGTGTAACGAGCGGAAGTTAATACAATTGACCGGTCGGCTTCATAATAACGCATCGATGTATATATCTCCTGCACTGCGCTCAATCCTACAGGATGATTCGCACCATATCGCTTCGCTTGTATCACACTTCGTCTGCCGAGTCTATCAACAAACACCAGATCTGCCCCAAAATCCCGGCTGCTCGTTGTCTTATGCACCTCCTCGTACCCGAGCTCTTCGAATAAATGATAGAGATATAATTCAAATTCCGAACCATCCTCCATCTTGTCGATGTCCTTTATTGTGATCTTACGAGGATTGGCTTCACTTCGGATCCGCTGCCCGCGCCCGATAACCCGCCGAATAATCCAGGCCAGCAACAACAATATGATGATACATCCAATGACCCATAGGGTCACATTTTCACTCCAGTTCATAGCTGTTCTCCTTGTTCATTTCCTATGTTCTATCCAACGTCTTACGCAGATATGGCTTGTCACCGCACTAAATATATCAGACTTCCACCTTCATCGAAAGAAGATGAATTCCCTGTAACCGTTAGACTTCACCAAACATGGTTATTTCGATAAACAAATGATAAAAGGTTACAGTGCGTTCGGTTGAATTCAGCTTGACTTTAATGGTAAAATTCAACAATCGGTTCTATTTTGAACCGAAGAAGAAAGGTGGTTTATCACTTGCATACATTGACCAAACACAAGTCCAAAACATGGGCTGCCCTCATTCTCAGCGGCATGCTCCTCTTCACCATGAATACAACAGGTTACGCCGCTGCTTCAACCGAATCCATGCCCAAACCGGCGTGGACGTCATCTTCCCTGATGCTCTCTGAGGCTAATACAGAGAAAGATGTCCTGATCAAAGGAATCCATGCCGTGCCATCCAAGAATCTTGTATATGTACATGCCTCCCAGCCCGTAACAAAAACCAGCAGCAAAACAACCCTGGACTGGCAACTGGACTCTCTCCAAGCATTCGATGCTACAACTGGACAATTGAAGTGGAATACGATATTCCATGAGAAAAGTGGTCCTTATACCACCTACTCTGATTCGGTATATGCCAGCAACGGTACAGCTTACGTGTATATGGAATATTCGGACAAAACCAAGAAAGTGTACTCATTTAATACATCCGGTAAAACCAACTGGGTCAAAACGGTGAATTCACCTGCAAGCATATCCCTATTGGATAACGATACGCTGATGGTTGCTTCAAGTCAGGGCGTGCAATCGAATGGTTCGGTTCGCTCCGCCATCTCGTTATATGACAAAAAGGGCAAGCTGATTACCGAAAAGACCATCAACGGCAACGTGCTTAAGGCTGACCATGGTCGAATTGTAGTGGATGCCAGTAAACAAACCAAGGTAGGCAACTTCTGGCAGCAAGCTGCGAATCCCAAATTAGAGATCTATGATCGTACGTTGAATCGTCTGTCCTTCTACCAATTCCCTGCTAATGCAAATACACTCGGAGATGGCGGCGGTGAATCACTGGCCATTCTCGACGATGGTTCCATTATTATGCGTGCGAATTTCGAGAACACCGGTAACCGACTGATGGGCTTTGGCATCGATGGCAAGCTTGCTTGGGGACGTGCCATTGCTGGTCATGCCTACATTCAGACGGCTGGCAACGGTTATACAGTCTTTACAGGGCAGAAGCTGGAATTGTACACGATGAAAGGCAAAGTGACTGAGCGTACATTCAAGGACGCACAGCCTGCGTTGATGCATGTCGACCAGACACAGGATGGTCAGTATCAGCTTGATTTTGCCAAAACAGGATACATTCTTGATCCACAGACGCTGGAAGACGTGCATATCTACACGACCAGTGCCTCGGTTCCTTCATTAGAAGGTGTCTCTACTTATGTGGATGATGTCATCTATTCCATGAACAATGAGACATTGTCCAAATATGCATTAAAGGTTGCTGCAAAATAATGAACAGAGCGCTTCTGTATGACCGCCTAAACGGTTGACAGGGCGCTCTTTTATTTCAAATCCGCCTGGCTCCCTTTACTTGTCATTTCTTCTCATCCTGTTATACTGGTAACGTTCTCTTGCTTCACCCTGATCTTGATAGGCCAAAGGAGCTTAACCTTCCTATGATTATTCAGTTCATTCGATACAGATAACTTGGGGCATAGCCATAAACCTCTTTTTTTGAATTTTGTGCAGAGGTTTATTTGTTATGCCCTTTTCTTCAGTTATCCAAATCTGAATGAATGGGGTGTTTTTCCATGTCAGTCCATCGCAGAGAACGTAGCGCTGCGCTTATTAATCCATACATCCATATGTTGAACTGTCCCATTTGTCATAGCCCTATGGCAACCATTAACTCAGGGAGCATTCAATGTGTGTCCAGGCATAGCTTTGATCTTGCAAGACAAGGCTATATCAATTTCATGACACGTTTTTTCAAGGGCAACTATGACAAACGTTTATTTACAGCCAAAAGGAATATCTTATCGGAAACCGGTATTTATGCTCCTTTGACCGAAGTACTACGCAGGTGGATTGCACGTTATTCCGTTGACATCAGCTGTCCCGTGCATATTCTGGATGCAGGCACAGGAGAGGGAACATTTCTGCAGCAGATTACGCAGAATACTCCAGCCGTTGGCTGGGGCATCGACATTGCCAAAGAAGGCATTGCCATGGCTTCCTCTGCCTACAACCAGCAAATTTGGTTTGTCGGCGATCTGGCATGCAGTCCGTTTGCAGAAGGTCAGCTGGACATCATCCTGAATATACTTTCTCCTTCCAACTATGAAGAGTTTGGACGAATTCTGAAAGATGGGGGATGGATCATCAAAGTCATCCCCCGTGAACGATATTTAATTGAACTGAGAGAAATGCTGTTCCTGAATCGACCTGATCGAGCAGACGGCCGGGAACTTACGCTGGACCGATTCCGCAAACATCATCATCTCATCGCCAGCATTCCGCTGACCTACACGCTGCCCGTCACCGCAAACATGCTGGATTCACTCGTTCATATGACACCACTTTCCTGGCATCTGTCGGGAATATCCCGGATGGGCATTCAAGCTTCCTTGTCGAAGATTACCATTGACGTAGAAATACTGGTGGGAACGAACAATTAGATAACCGTTATGGCAGATTTCAGCCGCCATACAGCCAAAAAGCCGGGCGAGTTCCAACTGGAACTTTCCCGGCTTTTCATGTGATCTGATGCATTATTTCCAATTCTCGTCTATAAATTCGTCCCGTCCGGATAACGCACGGTCTTCCTTATAATGTTTCTCGTTTTTCTTGTGGTAATCCTGATGATAATCTTCAGCCGGATAGAATATAGCTGCATCGCGAATTTCCGTAACAATCGGTTGACTGAATCGTCCGCTGGCTGCCAGTTCCTGCTTGGACTGTTCAGCAAGCTCACGTTGACGTTCATTATGCACAAAGATTGCCGTACGATACTGTGTTCCCCGATCCTGGAACTGGCCTCCGTCATCCGTCGGATCAATCTGTGGCCAGTACAGCTCCAGCAGTCGTTCATAAGGGAATACATCTGGATCAAATGTAATCTCAACCACTTCGACATGACCGGTCTCCCCGGTTTTGACCTGCTCATATGTTGGATTCTCGACGTGACCGCCAGCATAACCCGATATAATGCCATGAATGCCCGGTTGTTCTTCAAACGGTGTAACCATACACCAGAAACATCCGCCAGCGAATGTAGCTTTTTCCATTCCGTTCATCCCCTCTTATCTAAACTACCTATACAATACTGATGCTAAGTTACGCATGTATCCTTATATTCTAAAACAACAAGAGGTTGATTGAAAGCCATGGTTATGGCTCTCAATCAACCTCTTCATTGGTAATGCATTTAGCTGACAACTAATTCAAGAAATTATCTTGATGAAGTTACCCGCGACTACGTCCCATCGAACGGAAGATCAAGCTTACGATGGCTACAAGAACGATCGCACCAATCAATGCAGGTACAATGTGGAATCCGCCCATCTCAGGACCCATATCGCCCAAGATTACTCCACCTAACCATCCACCGATGAAACCAGCAATGATGTTACCAATAACACCACCTGGAATGTCACGACCAACAATCAAACCTGCCAACCAACCAATGATACCACCGATAATTAATGACCATAACCAACCCATATCATTCACCTCTAATTAAAGTTTTTGTTGTTGTCTGTCTACTATTAACCGCTACAGAAGCATTTAAACAATTGGCATAAAAATTTTTGCATATTACCTTTTGTCCCCATGCATCTCCCTCTGCAAAACAAGCCTTAGTCAGGTATGGAACAGATCGCGTTACTTTCCGGTATCTCACCAGCTCAGGGCTGCGTTATGTACCTCCCGAAAGTCATTGTATGTTAGAGCAGACAAGGTTAGTATCACCAAATGAGGTAGGATTATTTATAAAATTGCGTCATATTATAGGATGGATGGGTTAGGTCTGATCAATAAAAGCCTGCACGGCCCTTACCTGGCTGCGCCAGCCAAGTATGTTTATGGCTCTTGTCCAGCTCGCCACGCATCGACTGAATGACTTTCACAATGTCTGTCTGTCCATTCTGATGCCATTCCAGCGCAGCGCTCACATATAACTCACCTAGCTGTGCAAGAGAAAACGTGTCGGTCAGACGAGCTGCTTCTACCATGCCTTCTTCACCCGCAAATACGGTGAAGCCTCGTTGGCGCAAATATTGCAGGCGCAACGCTTCATCTGGCAACGGAATTTCGTAAGCACGGTCAAACCGTCCGGCACGGTTCATGAGACCAGGATCTATTTTCTCCGGATAATTCGTTGTCCCAATAAGGAAAATGCCTTCTTTTGAGGTAGCTCCATCCAGTGTATTCAGGAAAAAGGAACGGACTTCATCCGGCATCGAATCGATGTCCTCAATGATCAGTACCATCGGTGCCAACCGCTTGGCAGCCTCGAACACTTCACGCACCGATTCACTGTTGGTATACTCCGTAATCTGCCAATACGCAGCCGGGCCCGGGATACTTCCCGCAATGGATTTCACCAACGTGGTCTTACCATTCCCCGGATGTCCATACAATAGAATGCCCCGTTTGTACGGGATATCATAATCTCTGTAAAAGGAACGATCTGCTTCGAAGAACTGATCCAGCGAGCGGAAAATATCCTGCTTGATCTGTGCCGAGAGAACAACATCCTCTCGTCCCACGGAGCGAGTGATGGATTCCACATGGCGATCGCTGCCATTCCGGGCATCGGTGTAGACCGTTACTTTTTTCATATTTTGCTGACGTTCCCGTTCCCGGACACTTCCCAGAAATTGCTTCATCTCCTCATCACCGACGGCAAAGACAAAGTCTTCACTGTAGATCCCGTTCTCTCGGAAAAACGGAACCCGGACAAGTGCAACGCCCCATTTCGGATAGGCAAATACGTTATTGCGAATGGAGTAATGCACACCATAAGTGGGTACATCTCCATCATCGTCGTAATGTAACGTCTGAAGCTCCAGATCCTCGAATATGCGGGCTACCAATTCTACTTCGTCACTGCCATTTTGCAGGTCTTCCCGGAGTAACTCCCAATATTCATTGTTCGGGTCAGAACTGGCATAAAGCTTGTACTCAACTCCATAGCGCTGATGGAGCGCCTCACTGATTCCACGAATCAGCCTTGAATAGATAGCGTAACCTTCCACTCGAATTCGAGTATCATGTTGTTCGTCATAGGTATAGATCGCTTGAGTTGGATCTGTTTGTTGTTCGTTTATTGTCATTATTTCGCTCCCTTTACCGCTACAAGCGGTTTGCATTTGGCTACAACTTGAGCCAGGCCTGCGCCGGTAACACTGTCTATAATTTCATCTACATTTTTATAAGCCTGAGGTGATTCATCAATAATGGATTCAAGTGAGCGTTGATTTACCACGATCTCATCTTCTGTACCCACACCTAGTGCCGTGGCAAAATATTCCACGCTAATCAATCGTTTCGTTGCCGTCCGTGAACGGATGCGACCCGCACCGTGACATATTGAATAATAATTATCAGCACCCTGCGGCTGACCTACCATGATATATGAAGCAGTTCCCATGGAACCGGGAATAAGCGCCGGATGTCCAGTTGCCAGATAAGGTTTCGGATTATCCGGGTGACCTGCCGGCAACGCACGTGTCGCCCCTTTGCGATGCACAAAAACAGAACCTTTGTCTACGTGAGATTCCTCCCAGGCATAGTTGTGCATCAGATCGTATAACGTACGGAATTCACATTTGGAGCCAAACACATCCCGGAATGCTTCGCGAATAGCATACGCAATCAGGTGCCGATTGACAACAGCGTAATTCAATGCAGAATACATCATGTTCACATAATGACGACCTTCCGCATGCTCCAGTGGAGCAAAGACCAGTCTGGGATCGGATGTACCCAGGTTAAGCCGCTGCATGACTTTGGCAATCGCTGACGAACTCGTCTGACTTACATAACCACCCCATGCACGAGAGCCGGAATGAATCATGACCACGACTTGTCCATCATACAATCCCCAAGCTTCGGCGATTTCACGATTCTCTTCAGCGATCTCAATCGCCTGGATCTCGGCAAAATGATTCCCCCCACCCAGTGTTCCGAGCTGACGATGCGAACGATGCCACGTCATATCAGGAACATGGTTTAACACATCCTCATCATAACTGAACTTGCTGCTTTCCACATGTGTCATCGAGGTTGATTTTTTCGGTGTATAGCTGTCGGGAATATACTTTTTGGGTAAACCATGCAGTCCTTTACGAACAATATGCTCCAGTCTGATGTCCGAGTAATGACCTCGCTGGTTCGCCTCCATCGGCAATACTTTCTCAATGGCCTTGACGAGTTTACGGCGAAGCTTGATGTCTTTCAATTCGTCCTTGTGCAAATTCGTCATATGCACTCGCATGCCACAGCCGATGTCACTACCCACGATGGAGGGAGAAACGTATCCGCTGTGGGCATCCCACACGGCTGTCGTTCCAATGCACGTACCTACACCGACGTGTACGTCTGGCGTGTAACTCATATAAGAAATTCCCGGAATCTGCAGATTATTGTTTGCCATCTCGAATACCTTGTAATCGAGCGAGGAGAAGAGCTGTTGCGCCGCATATACGGTTAGGTCGCCTGCAGGCAATTTTACTTCATGCCGGTAGCCACCTGCGATTTCATTTGGATTGGTAAATAAATTAAATTCTGTATTCATAAAAGTGTATTATTCCTTTCTGTACGTTCAGCAAATTCGGTTTGCTGATTCATCTGTAAAATAAAACTAAAAAAAGCCATAGGCTAATCGCCCATGACTTCTACTGAATGACAATAACGGAGAACAGAACAGCATACATGCTGTGTGTCTGTCATCCATCGCTATAATATAAGCGAAGAACGCATATCGATTATAAAAACCGCTAAACGATATGCCTATCCCCTATGTCGACCGTATGAGGCCAATGAAACGATGAGCCGGATATGCTATTGTGTCTACGTTGCGCCCTGTTTGAATCAAATCATAACCAAGCATCATGTCTCTCGGCCTCCCTTCGTTAATGTTAGTCTTATATTAAGGGGACTAGAATTCATGTGTCAACCCTTTTCTTGGAAATTGGTCCATGGTGTAGATTGCATATGTAAACAAAAACAGGAGATTGTCCTAGGACAATCTCCTGTTTCCCAAATAATAATGATGTTGTTAGCGTAACATGATTATTACAGTCCTGCTTGTTTTTCCAACTCTTCAACCGGATTTTCGTCTTCTTTTTCAGGAACTTTGGAAGACAGGAACCAACCACATACCGCAATGGTGATCAGTACAATATAGAATCCGAATTTCCAAATTTTATTTTCCGGGAAATGCTCATCGAGAACACCCAATGAAGGGTGTGCGAGTGTAATAACTGCCAGCTTAACCCCTACCCAACCTACGATTACAAATGCCGCAACTTCCAGTCCTGGACGGGAATGAAGCAATTTCACAAAGTATGAGGCTGCAAAACGCATGATCACAAGCCCGATGAATCCACCGAGGAAGATAACGATAAACTGTCCACCGTCGAGTCCGCCAATTGGAGGCAATCCACTTGGTGGCAACGCCACGGCCAAAGCAACAGCAGCCAGAATGGAATCAACTGCAAATGCGATATCCGCTACTTCGACCTTGAAAACGGTCATCCAGAAACCGGATTGTTTTTTCGGTTTCTTAGGCGTTGAATCAGCTGCTTCATCTGTCTTATTGCGACTACCCAGTATCTTTTTAACGATATGGTTAATCGAAATATACAGGAGGTACAGGGCACCGATCGCTTGTACTTGCCATACATCGACGAGGAAAGAGATCAGGAACAACGAACCTAAACGGAAAACAAATGCACCCATCAAACCATAGAACAACGCTTTTTTGCGCTTATCTTCAGGCAAGTGTTTAACCATGATTGCGAGTACCAATGCATTATCTGCTGCGAGTAATCCTTCAAGGACAACTAAGACAGCAAGCACCCACCCATATTCTAATAATAATGAAACATCCAAAATTGACTCCTCCTTAATATTCTTATGATGTACAAAAAAAAGGACCTTTACCATCACTGGTAAGGTCCTTTTATATCCACAAAAAGAGACCTTTACCGAGCATGAAAACTTGGTAAAGGTCTCGCTAACAACAAAATTGCTGCCAATAAAGCCGGGGATATGATCCCGAATTGACGACTTTACTGTAAAAGCTACTCCCCTTTAACAGGAATATGTAGTTTTAGTTGGAACGGGTTGTTTAACCTGTACTCATCATATTTCATAACGTTAAATAAAGTCAAGCTTTATTTAGTTGACGATACAGCTTACGGAATACGACAACATCGTAGATCATATTCCCCAGTGGGATGAAAGAAACAAAGAACAGAGCAATTGGACGGCGCAGACGCCACTTCTGTGAGGTGTACATACTCACCATGAATAACAAATACATTAAAAACAAAAAACCGTACAGATTTCCAAACCATGTGACAGCCTGCGGCATAATCCCTGCATCTCTCAACGGAAAAGCAACAAACAGTAGCAACACGTACGAAATACCCTGCAACCACAACATCAGCCGGAAGCGCCCCAGCGTAGAATGTAACATTATTTTCCTCCTGCTTTTATACATGTAACGAATTCAATTGTTCCCGTACAGTATATCACAAAAGTTGTCTATCTCCGCTTCATTCCATGCAACAGATTATTCCTGCATGCTTATATGGGTGGTTCATCTACCATTTCGCAGGAGCCAAATGCTTTAGCTTCTCATAAGATATATGACGAAGATTGTTACAGATGTCGGACAAGGAGGAGCCTGATCATGAAAATAGCTATGGTTGCACCCGAGAAATTGCCTTTGCCTGGTAATGGTTCTGTGGAAATCTGTATCCTGGGCATCGCTCGTGAACTAGCCCATCGCCATCAGGTGACCATTATAAGTCGTCAAATGGAAGGCCTCGCCGCCACGGAACAGATCGACGGGATCACCATTCAACGTGTCCCTGCGTCGAGTCCTGTCATGTACACCAAAGCAGTCATACGTTTGTTATCCAAACAACCCTTTGATGTAATTCAAGTGGATAACAGGCCACGCAGTATGGCGACCATCAAACGAGCTTTTCCACGCACACCTGTTGTACTCTATCTTCACTCGTTAACGTTTGCCCAGCCCGGACCTTCCAAACTCACATTAATGAAAAAAGCCGATTGGATTGCCGTCAATAGTCAATCCCTGAGACAAAGGTTAGGCCGCAGATTTCCGTTGGTAAAACACCGGATGAGTGTTGTCCCATTAGGTGCAGATTTAAGCCGCTTCAGGCCTGTTGAATCCAGCGAAGAACAGATTCATCTGCGTACAAAATTTGGAGTAACTAAACGATTCTCCATTCTGTATGTCGGCAGGCTTATTCCTGGAAAAGGTGTAGATGTATTAATTCGTGCAACTGCCCTCCTTCAGCAACAGATGCCTGTTCAACTGGTTGTTGCAGGCAAAGGACCTCCGTATTACATGCGTAAACTTCGCGAACTTGCCCAAAAACAAAAAGTCCATGTTTCCTTCCGTGGTCAGATAAACCATGAGCATATCGATCAGTTGTACCGGGCAGTCGATTGTCTGGTCTGTCCGTCTCAAGAACATGAAGCTTTTGGCCTGGTAAATGTTGAGGCGATGGCTTCAGGATTACCCGTCATTGCTTCGGATAACGGAGGTATTCGTGAGATTATTGAATCAGGTATCAATGGATACCTTGTCACCGCTTATAAGCGTCCCCAACGTTTCACCTCTTACCTGTACAAACTTGCAAGTAATCCCACTTTTGCCGAGATGTTAGGGAAGTCTGGCCGAGACAGCGCAAGGGCACATTTCAGTTGGGCAAGAACAGCCATGCATCTGGAAGCGACCTATACCAGGCTCATCCGTAAATGAGCCTTTCTTCTGTTACGATGATCAAGCTTTTTCACGAAATTGCCATCCCTTAATCAAAGAATCCATCTGCGGAACAGGAATGTGACTCATCTCAATTAACTCCATAATAACCATATCTCTCATCATGAATCGTACTTTGGCACACGTTAGTTGATGAAATACATCGTAGAATGCCGTCCCGGTCCAACATCCATGAGGTACGACAAGCGGATCATTCACGATATAACCTACGGCTCCAATCGGGGGAATAACAACCTTAATCGCTTGATGATCCAAACGATTATCTGGATCTTTGACGAGATACACGGTATCCCCCACATGTAAAGCCTGTACTCCATGGTAGTGGTCCATCCCATACATAGCTGCGAATAATTTGGTACTCATATGACCTGCTCCTTTTTCTGTATTTCTCCATAATTAAAATTTATTTTAGCAATGGTACATCGGTTTCATAATGTTCCAACCACTCCACAAGTTGCCTGCGTATCTCTCTACGAAACTCACGAGGTTCAAGTACCTCTGCCTCGGGCCCAAATTGATACAACCATTTCAAAAATTCTCTGCTGCTATTCAGTGTCACTTCAAATAACAATCCCCCATCCGACATATTCGTCATTCGCGGGCGAACAAACATTTCTTCTTCTTTTATGTAGGGGGCCACTTTCTCAGAGAATCTTACCTTGAAATGGATATGTTCGTCGCCACGGTCAATAGACCAGGTGTTCTTCATGTACTGTGTTATGTTGAAATCACCCATGTCGAAACCGGCATTTGTTCGTGTCACATCCAAAAAACGGCTAATTCGAAACAATCGAACTTTTTGCAGCAAATGACAGTATCCAATCAAATAAAAACGTTGATCACGTGGAATGAGATAATAGGGATCGATATCGCGAACTGTGATCTCATTTCTTGTCAGCGTATGATATTGAGTACGAATGGTTTGCTGGCTTAGAATAGCTTCGATGATGGGAATCAGCAGATTAGGGTCTTTTCCTTCCTCACGATAAGCTGGCGTGCCCATCCGAATAATTCCCGCAATATTCTCTACAATGTCACTGTTTCTTGATTTTAATTTGGTATGAGCCGACATAACCTTGTCAAAAGCTGAATCAAACTCAGCAGGTAACTTGGAGGTATCAACTACGGACGGGAGCAAGGAGAAAACCATTGCTTCCTGTTCAGTAAAATCTAATGGATACATTGCAAACTCACCAATAAATCGGTAACCTTTGCCGTATCCTTCATTCATAATCGGGGCGACCCTATCCAAAATCCGGAGATCACGATAAATCGTGCGTACAGTCGTACCGCATTTCAGCGCCAATTCCTTGGCCGAAATTCCAGGATTTGCTTGTATAGCCTGAAGTATACGCAGCAGACGAATTAATTTCTCTGTCATGTAGTTTCTCCCCTTCGATATTTTATCGGCAAGGAAAACTAGTTCCTTTAGTACAGAACTAAATCTTTAGTCCCAATATTATTTTCGCAATTTCACCATTTTTGTATAGTCCAATTGCACTCTTACCCCCCTTTAATATACATTCTCTTACTTGCTTGCGTAAAACATTAACCTAAAAGGCCTTAAACCTAAGCCTGAAAGCCTATACAATTTTCTAAAAATAATACAAAAAAAGCCCTGATCTCTACAAAGAGACAAGACTTTTCTCGGAATTACTAGTTATGCAACTGTAATAATTGATTCATCACATTCGCCATATGCTCACAGAGTTCAGCAATGTCCCCCATCTGGTCTTCATTCACACTGCGGTCAAAATAAACATGAGCCGTGACGTTATACATGATTGGCTGTTCATCAAAGATATATCGGATGTTCTGGCACATCCTCTGCTCAGGCCAGCTCTTCTGTAAGATCGGACGAATAACCGGGCACTGCTTCTCAGGGTCCTTCACAACCGTACTAAACCGTAGTTCCAAGCGGCAACCCGGATTTGCACCAGGCGTCTCCAGGATCTCCGCTGCAAGCTCCTCAAGGGAACTGCTTAATACGACTTCCCCTGTTACTTCCGGGCGATCCCTAAGACAGAATTTTATTGTGAACTTTCTGGACATCACTGCCATCTCCAGCCGATCTTTACGCCCTGTAATCTGAATACGTTCGTCCAGGTTATCCATATCATAGAGATAATTCTCAAACCCGACTTTCAGATTGTCATACACCGTTGGGTCAAACATTGAAATAAACCCACTTTCTTTTCCTTTGACTTCATCTGCACTGGTTCTCATCACTTGATCAAGCCTATGTTCAGGTTTATTGTAGTATATTCTCACTTTCCATGCACTTTTTCCGCAGCGTCCAGTAGCTCCGACCGTTGTTACCCCTCTGGTGGATTATTCGCTCTCTCCAGAGTTGCGTCGGATGGCAGTACGTTTAGCTTCGGTGTAACCAGCGGCTGGCCAGCCGCTGACTTGCTCCTGCGGTGCCCGAAGCTTTATTTTGCTTCGATGGTCTTTCTCTGCCATTGTCATTCTCTATATTCATTTGGATGGGAATTACACATTCATCGTTGTTTGTTCAGTTGCTGCTCCGCCAGTACTTTGAGAAAATGAAAGATTCGGAGGCATCACCTCATCGGGGAACGGACTAACGTATGACTCTCCGTCCAGCCTTTCCGTCAGTTCAGCCTTTGCCATCTCGATGAGCACAGGATCGAGCAGCGCTGCAATGGCAGTACACGCCATCGCTTTCCCCGCGAGCAGCATGCCTTTGTGGGCATAGCCGCTTTTGCCCTGCGCAACGGTCTGCCAGGCATGGATTGGCGTCGCGTAAGCCCAGGTCGCCGTGCCGCATTGCGCAGTTGGCACATTCCAACTGACGTCTCCAACGTCCGTCGACGCCGGCATAACGCGCATTGTCTCCATAAGTGGAGCAACGAAGCTCGCAAGAGGGCGAGCCGAAAGCATGTCATGAACCCCCTTGCCATTTTGCCGCGATGCACTCGTCTTATCCTCATCCGGGATCACAGCAAAGATCTCTTGGGCAAAGGCCAATTCATCCTCCGTATAAATGGGAAGCTCCAGCCCACTAAGGAACTCGTGCATTTTGCCTTCCAGGGTCGCATTCGGAATGAGATTGGACGCTCCACCTTCATAGTGATATGACATCTTGGTTCCCGTCATCAGAGCCGCTCCACGAGCAACATCGAGAACCCGTTCGAACAGGTCAGCCACCTGGGAGGACTTCGGCGCCCTAACCAAATAATTCACTTCTGCTTCCGCCTGAACAACATTGGGTGCGAAGCCGCCTGTATTCGTCACGGCATAGTGGATTCGGGCATCCGAAATCATATGCTCACGCAAGTAGTTCACTCCCACGTTCATCAGCTCGACCGCGTCCAGCGCGCTTCGTCCGAGATGGGGCGCGGCTGCAGCGTGGGCACTGCGACCTGCGAATTTGAAGTGCACATGTAGATTGGCAAGAGAGGACATATGCATGACAACATTCATCGTGGCAGGATGCCAGCAAAAAGCGACGTCGACATCCTGAAACAAGCCTGATCTGGCCATGTAGGCTTTACCGGATCCACTCTCTTCAGCCGGACAGCCATAGTAGCGAACCGTGCCGGAGATTTGATGCTCCTGCAAATAATTCTTGACCGCAAAGGCAGCCGCAAGAGATCCTGCTCCGAGCAAATTATGCCCGCATCCATGTCCATTTGTCCCTGGCACAACAGGATTGAATACCGCTGCCCCCGCTTGCTGGTTAAGACTCGCCAAGGCGTCAAACTCACCAAGAATTGCAATGATCGGGGAACCGTTCCCGAAGCTGCCTATAAAGCCAGTGGCGAGTCCGGCAACACCTCTCTCAACGGAAAACCCTTCACGTTCCAGTTCCTTGCAGAGCAAATCTGCTGACTCAAACTCTTCGAATCGCGTCTCAGCGAAGCCCCAGATCGAGTCACTTACATCAATAAATACATCTCTCTTCCCTTCGATATACGCAGTAACCTCTTCAATGATCTTCTCATTCATCCTAAACACCTCTCTCCTTCATTTTGGCTAATCTTCATTATTCACAGGCAAAGGATGCAACAGATGCAGCAAATACTTTGAGTACCGGCTATCGGTCAATCAAATGCGAAGCAGGCAACGGCATGATCGTGACCTTTGAGCTCCGGCTCAAATTCGCGACAGATTGCTTTGGCGATCGGACAGCGCGTATGGAAACGACAGCCACCTGGCGGGCGAACCGGATTTGGCACATCCCCTTGGATGATAATCCGCTTCTGCGAACGAAGCCTGGGATCTGTTACCGGATTTGCACTAAGCAAGGCGTTCGTATAGGGATGCTTCGGCACCCTGAACAGCTTCTCCCGGTTCGCAATCTCCACGATCTTTCCCAGATACATGACCGCTATTCGATCACTGATATAGCGGACGGCGCCTAGACCGTGTCCGATGAATAGATAAGCGAGCCCCTCCTCCTTCTGGAGCTTTTTCAGGAGATTCAGAATCTGTGCCTGGATAGAGACGTCAAGAGCGGAAACAGGCTCGTCACACACGATCAGCCTGGGGTTTAGGGACAAAGCTCTCGCAATGCCAATACGCTGTCGCTGTCCTCCTGAAAATTCATAAGGATAACGACTTTTGTCTTCTTTCGAAATTCCGACTGTTTCAAGCAGCATATCTACCCGATCCCGAACAGACGAACGGCTCTCGAGTCGGTGCGCTAGCAGAGGCTCTGCCAGAATATCACTGATCCTCATCCGGGGGTTAAGCGAGGAGTATGGGTCTTGGAAAATCACCCCTATGCTCGCCCGGGTTCGGCGAAGTTCCCTCTTGCCAAGTTCTGCCAATTCCCGGCCCGCATAGAGAACCCTTCCTTCATAAGGAGTCTCTAGTTGAAGCAGCGTGCGACAGACACTCGACTTACCACAGCCCGATTCTCCGACAAGACCGAGCGTTTCTCCTTCGCGAATCGAGAAGCTGACACCGTCGACCGCCTTGACGTATTCTGTGACTTGAGAGAAAATGCCCTGCCGGATCGGATAATACGTCTTGAGACTTTCTACGCTCAGCAAAGGTGGTCTCTCCTTTTTCAAACCTGGCATCTACAGCTCCTCCCTGAACCGAAGCTAGTCGTTATTCGATCATGGGTTGAACGTCCACTTGGCGACATTGTTTGTCAGGCCGACTGTACTGGTCTCAAGGCCTTTGCCAAGGTCTAGATTTTTGGCCGCAGCATACATTTGCTTGTCAGCGAACAGAGCGATAACCGGAACATCGTCGTGCAGGATTTGCTGAACCTGCTTATAAATCTCGAAACGCTTGGATGGCTCCAGCTCCTCCGCTCCTTGGACCAGCAGCTCGTCGACTTCGGTGCTCGAATAGTCTGCGATATTGAAGCTGACTCCTGTCTTGAACAGCCCTAGCACGGAGTTCGGATCGAGAATGAATCCGAGATTAATTATCGTCAAGTCGTAATCGTGCTTAAGTGCTCTTTGATAGGTTGTCGGAAAATCAAGCTTTGTCACTTGTACCTTCAGACCGACTGCTTTTAGATTCTCCGCAATGATGTCAGAAGCTTGTTCACGGATCTTGTTACCTGTCGGAACGACGAATTCAATCGTCTGATTGAAGTCCCAGCCCGCTTCCTCCAACAGTGCTTTCGCTTTCTCCGGATCGTAGCCATACAGTGGTATTTCCTTATTGTAGTAAGGGTGGTTTTGGCCGAGCATGCCATCTACGAGTTCCCCTTGTCCTTTGAGCAATTGATCTACAATAAGCTGGCGGTTCATGGCATAAGCGATTGCTTGCCGCACTTTTGAATCCGGGAACTTCTTCGAGTTGATGAACATAATGTTCGGATTGTTCGCATCGCCGTAGCCCGTAGTCACATTCGCCATATTGGCTACCTTGTCAAAATCCTGCACCGGAATAAGACCCACACCCGGAGAAGTCAACTGTATGTCTCCTGTCTGGAGCTGCGCTGCCAGATTTGTCGCCGGCATCATCTTGATGTAAATATTCTTGATATTTGGCGCACCTTCGTAATATTGCTCGTTCGCGGTCAGCTGAACGTACTGGTCCTTGGCGAATTTGACGAACTTGTATGCCCCGTTGGTGACCGTAGGATTCATCATAAATTCATTCTTGTTCAGGTCCACCGGGGCTACATCTTTCAACATATGCTCTGGCAAAAAGCGGAAGTACGTGCCGAATTGACTCTTGAATTGATTCGTCTCCATCGGGTTTTTCGTTTTGATAACAAAAGTGTAATCATCAACCTTCTCATAAAATCCCAACTCCGTTTGCCCCTCCTCTCTCTTACCGGCTTCGTTCAGTCCAGTGACAAACGTCATGTTTAGGAGTGTCTTCACGTTAACGTCCGTGAACATCCGGAATGTGAACTCAACGTCGTCCGCCGTGAACGATTCCCCGTCACTCCACTTAGCATTCTTGTTCAGCTTGATGGTGAAGTTCCGGTTGTCCGTCGTTTCGATTGATTCAGCAAGTTTCGGATCGAATCCATATTCGCTGTTCATCGCAACAAGAGTATCGCTCATCAACGAGTTAACGAAAACACCTGCATTGTCCAGATTGAAGACATCGAATGTTGTCACCGGATTCACAAGACCGATATAAAGAGGCTGACCGGAGCCTCCGGAAGCAGAAGCGCTCTCGCCATCCGATCCCGGAGACGTTGTTTTATTGCTGCCAGAATTCGAACCGCAGGCCGCGACCAATACCATTAATAATGTCAGTACTCCGCAAATCCAAACTTTACGCACCCTTTTCATCTGATCTCCTCCACCTGATTATCTTTTTGAATGCCATATTTGAGAGATGCATTGTGGTTTATTGTTTAGGGTCCAGTGCGTCGCGCAGCCCGTCACCTACGAAGTTGATGGCGAGCACCGTCACCAGAATCATGATTCCGGGAGGCAGCCAAAGCCAGGGCTGGTCGGTCATGACGCTAATGGATTGAGCGTCCGTCAGCATATTGCCCCAACTGGCGGTCGGCGGCTGTACGCCCATGCCTAGGAAACTCAGCCCTGACTCCGCCATGATTGCCGCCGCAACACCAAAGGTCGCATTTACGATGATCGGTGCCAGCGCGTTCGGCAGGATGTGACGGAAGACAATGCGCGGCGTGCTGAGCCCCAGAGCGACTCCGGCTTTAATGTAATCCATTTGCTTGAGCGTCAATACACTCCCCCGGACAAGTCGGGCGATGGACGGCCAGGAAAACAGAGCAAGAACAAGTACGAGCGTCCAAAGCGTTGGTCCAAGCACACTGACGACAACGAGAATAACCATCATGTAGGGGAATGCCATAAACATATCGGTAATTCTCATGACCATCATATCGACCCAGCCACCAACATAAGCAGACCAAAGACCGATGATCGTTCCGAACGCCACATACAGAGCGACCGTTCCGAACCCAACCGTGACAGCGACTCTCGTCGCGTATAGCAGACGAGACAGCACGTCCCTTCCCACCTGGTCAGTTCCAAGCCAATGGGAAGATGAAGGCGCGGCAGAAAATTCGGCGGTTACCGCATAAGGGCTATGCGGGGAGAGCCACGGGGCAAAGATGGCGATGAGGATAAGCAGCAAGGTAACGACAAGACCGGCGACGGCCAGCCGATGTTTCAGGAAACGCCGGGCCATTTGCCGGAAGACACCCTCGGGCTCTTCTTGTTGAATGGGAAGAATGACTCCTCCGGCGACTGGGGTTTGTACAGCAGACATCGAGTCCGCCTCCTCTCATTCGTGTTCGTTTCACAGTAATAAGCCTTAATTTAATGATATTGGATGCGAGGATCGGCTACCGAGTAGAAAATATCCGTGAGCAGATTGGCGGCCAGCACAATGATGGCAGCGACCAGATTAAGGCCCATGATGGTGGAATAGTCGCGGGACATGATCGATTGGATGGTCAACTGACCGATGCCCGGCCATTGAAACAACTGCTCAACAATGACGGCTCCCCCGAAGAGCATCGGGATTTCCATTCCGACGACGGTAATGATCGGAATCAGAGCGTTGCGTAGCGCATGCTTGTTGGTAACATAAAACTCTTTGAGCCCCTTGGCTCGCGCTGTTCGCAGGTAATCCTGCTTCAGTACATCCAGCATGCTGGCCCGAATATAACGCACTTTGCGTCCCGCAATACCGACGGCCAGTGCTATGGAAGGAAGCACTAAATGACTGATTCGGTCGCCTAACCCTCCTCCTCCACCAAGATCCTCCGTTCCGCCGACGGGAAGCCAGCCCAGTTGAACAGCGAAAATATAAATGCACACGAGACCAAGGAAAAACTGGGGAATCGAGGTTCCGACAAACGATAGTCCAGTCATGAGGTAGTCAAATTTCGAGTTTTGCCGGACAGCGCTCATAATACCGATCGGCAGCGCGATCAAAAGGCCAATAAGCAGAGCACAGATGCCGAGCAGCACCGTCTGCCCCAGACGCTCACCGATGAGCGAAATAACGGATTCGCTTGTGCTGAAAGAGTATCCGAGATTGCCGGACAGCAGTTGCCCTAGCCATTTGAAATATTGAATGATGATCGGATCGTTCAATCCAAGCTGCTCCTTACGCAACTCAAGCAGCTCCGGAGGTGTGTCCGGTGTCATGTACATGTCGATCGGGTTACCCGGCGCAAGGTTGATGATGACAAAGTTGATAATCGTAATGCCAAACAAGACGGGAATCGCAATCAGAATGCGGCGAATGACGTAAGTAAACATGCTCTCTCTCCTCTCTTGCGATTTATCCTGTAGTCAATGGATAATGACAAGCCGCTGCGTGTTCTCCTCCTTGCAGAAGAGGCTCCTCCTCCTTGCACTTTGCTTGAACGAACGGACAACGGGTATGAAACCGGCAGCCTGACGGCGGACTAGAGGGACTTGGCACATCTCCCTGAAGAACGATTCGCTCCTGTCCACGCTTGCGGGGATCCGGTACCGGATAAGCATTGAGCAAAGCTTGGGTATACGGATGGCGTGGACTCGCAAAGATCCGTTCCTTCGTTCCGATCTCAACCACCTTGCCAAGGTACATAACAGCGATGCGGGTACTGATGTACTTAACCGCCCCTAGACCATGAGCGATGAACAAATAGGTGAGTCCGAGCTCCCGCTGCAGCTCCTTCAACAGGTTCAAGATCTGTGCCTGAATGGAGACGTCGAGCGCGGATACTGGCTCATCGCACACAATGAGTTTCGGGTTCATGGAGAGTGCGCGGGCGATGCCGATGCGTTGCCGCTGGCCGCCTGAGAATTCATGAGGGAATCTCTGCTTGTAGCTGCGGGGAATGCCAACCGTATCCAGAAGGGTATCTATTCTTGCCTCTAGCTCTGCTCCACTGGCCAAGCCATGCACCCGCATCGGCTCGGCCAGCAGCTCCTGCACCCGCATCCGGGGATTAAGAGAGGAGTAGGGGTCCTGAAAAATCATCTGCATTTTCGTTCGTTCCTCACGGAGGTCCGACATTTTACTTGTCGTAATTTCTTGCCCTTCGAACCAGATTCGGCCGGCCGTTGGATTCTCGAGTCGAATGATGCTCCGGCCGATGGTCGACTTGCCACAGCCCGACTCACCAACAAGTCCTAGCGTCTCTCCTTGGTATAGCTCCAGCGAAATGTCGTCCACTGCTTTGACATTCCCGACTGTACGGGATAACAATCCTCGTTTGATGGGGTAGTACGTCTTTAAGCCTTCGATTTTAAGCAGAGGTTCTTGGGCCACTCTGCGTTCCGCAAGCGTCATATGACCCCCTCCTCTCGCGTCTTCCAGGCACCGGGATCCTGTGACATCCAGCAGCGCACTTGATGTCCCTCCTGAACCGGAAGCAGCTTCGGCGCTTCGGAAAGACATTTCCCTGCGGCAAACTCGCAGCGAGTATGGAATCGGCAGCCCTTCGGCATGTTGGTAAGTGGAGGCACCGCACCCGGGATGGAGGTCAGCATCTCATCGGCATCAGTTTCAATGTGGGGAATGGATCTCATCAATCCTTGCGTGTAAGGATGAAGCGGCTTCTCAAACAGGGTAAACACGTCCGTTTCCTCGACCACCTGACCGGCGTACATGACCACAACCTTGTCCGCCATCTCCGCAACAACGCCGAGATCATGGGTGATGAGCATGATCGAGGCACCCATCTCTTCGCGGAGCTCCTTCATCAGATTCAGAATCTGTGCCTGAATCGTCACGTCCAGTGCGGTCGTAGGCTCATCGGCGATGAGTAGCTTCGGCTTACAGGAAAGTGCCATTGCGATCATCACCCGCTGTCTCATTCCCCCGGATAGAGAGTGTGGGTAGCTCTTCATAATCGCTTCAGGACGGGGGATGCCGACCTTTTCAAGCATTTCGACTGCGTATCTTTCAGCAGCCTTGCCTCTCAATTCGGTATGTAGCCGGATGGCTTCCGTCAATTGATTCCCAATAGTGAACACCGGATTGAGTGAGGTCATCGGTTCCTGAAAGATCATCGCAATATCTCCGCCGCGAATCAGGCGCAACTCGGCCTCAGGCAGCTTCGCGAGATCCTTGTCCATGAACCGTATTTCCCCCTCCCTGATGCTGCCGTTCTTGCCGAGCAGCCTCATGATCGAGAGAGAAGTGACACTCTTACCGCAGCCCGATTCGCCGACGATACCGATGGTTTCCCCCTTCTCCAGCTTAAGGCTGACCCGGTCCACCGAAGTGACTTCCCCTTTTTCCGTTTTGAAAACGGTCCTTACGTCCTTAAGCTCTAGTAGCATGCGCAGCCCCTCCTTTGCCTCAATATTTGGTATGCCGATAAGCAGTTTTATGTTATGTTTATTAACATTTGAAAGAACATCCTAATACCCTATTATGAAGGCACCTGTGAAATCCCACACTTTTTTCTCTTTTTTCTTGGGGAAAACTACATATTTTTCATAGGACACTTATGCTATATTTCAAATATAAGATTTATTTTCTTGCAAACGCCCCCTAACATTTCGATTATGTCTCTCTTCTTGTAACTTTATTTAACGTCAATATGACGATTAATTAAAGACACTTTACATTAGCTTTTGGAATCATTTCTTGGCATCCATGCCTCCGTAAGACCAGAAAGGTATCAAATTTTAAGAATTAATAAAAAAGAAGGGAGTGTGGGCCGTGTACAATCTTCTAATCACCGATGACGAGAGCGAAATTCGCAACGGTCTAAGTAACTATTTCCCATGGCATGAATTCGGTTATCAAGTTGTCGGGCAAGCGTGCGACGGTGAGGCTGCACTCGCCTTTATCCAGGAGAAGCCTGTGGATGTGCTTCTCTGTGACATCCGCATGCCCTCCTTGTCGGGCATTGATGTAGCAGAGCGGCTATACCGACAAGGATCGGAGGTCAAGGTTGTTCTTCTAAGCGGCTTCAAGGAATTCGAATACGCGCAGTTGGCCGTACAGTATGGAGTCAAGAGATATTTGACAAAACCTACTAAATACACGGAAATCGCCGAAGTGTTCGGACATCTCCGAAGCGAAATGGACAATGCAAAAATGCCTCCTCCCCTCTCTGCATCAACCGTAGAGAGCGGCCTGGCGGACCAGACCATCGAGAAGGTTAAGATTTACTTGCAGGATAACTTGTCCGCCGCCACCCTGGAGAACGCCGCAAAGCATGTTTTTCTTAACCCCTTCTATTTAAGCAAATACTTCAAGACCAAGACCGGTGAGAACTTCTCGGATTATGTGACGAAGCTTCGCATGCAACATGCGGCCGTACTTCTGAAGACTACCTACTGCAAGACGTACGAGATCAGCGAAATCGTCGGGTACAGTAACGCAAAGAATTTCACGCGAATGTTCCGGAGCTTTTTCGGCATGACTCCCAGAGAATATCGGAACGAGGAATAACTTATGATCACGACCACCGTCCGCTTTTTCATCAAGAACCTGTTGACCTTCCTTTTGCCCATGCTGATCCCTCTCCTCGTTCTCGGTGCTCTGTCCGCCTTCCTGATTCAGCAGTACGTCGTTCACGGAATTAACAACAACAACATGAACATGCTTAAACAGACCAAGGAGAACATTGAACTTCTGTTCAATGAACAGAACTCCCTGAACCTGCATATCATCGCCAGCACGACCCAGTTCATGAACCTCAAGGGTATGCTGAACAAGCCCCTGCCATCGGCAGAGGATTACCAACAACTGGCGGTCTTAAAAAATTTTATCGATTCACCCTCCATTGCCAGCCCCTATATTGATTCCATCTATATTTTTCTAAATAACGACAACCAGCGCTACATTTCATCCGTTACCGGAGGCTTCATCGAGCTTGGAGAGGATCCAGACCACTTATGGTACGACAGCTATCTAAAGCATGAGCATCACGAAGCAATCTGGACGGAAAGTCGGGCGGTTCCGCGCTATAATCTGAACGAAGAGATTGAATATGCAGATGTCATTACCATGTACCGCAATTTCAAGGTGTCAGATGACACTCGCGGTGTTATCGTCCTTAATATCAAACGGGAGTATATTGAACGCAGATTGAACGATCTCTCAACAGCAAAAGGGCAGCTGCTCGCCGTTGTAGATCAACAGGGCTCTGTTATATTCCGCAATAACGCCCGGTACGAGCTAAGTCCCGAGGAATTGGAACAGGTCATTTCAAGTAAAAGCAACTTTATTACGACACAAACTCCGAATGACGAGGCCTTGATCAATATGATTTACTCCAAGACCTATGACTGGGTATTCATCTCCGTTACTCCAAAGCAAACCCTGTACACCGCGCTTAATCGCCTGCTTCGCATCGGGGCTGTGCTGATGATCATGGCGTTGCTCGCAGCGCTTCTGCTAGCCTTTCATTTGACGAAGAAGAATTATTTGGACCTTAAGATCATCATGTCCATTCTCGGCGCAGCAGAACAAGGCAAACCGCTCCCTCTACACCGCACAAAGGGTAACAGCGTTCACAGCCATATCATCCGCAGCTTGCTTCAAAATTTTATCGAGCACAACTATATGCGCGTTCAACTTTCAGAGAGCCAGTATAAAACGCAAGCCGCCCAGTTCGCCGCCCTACAATCGCAGCTCAACCCTCATTTTCTCTATAATACGCTGGAGACGATACATTGGAAGGCAGCAGGTTATACCGAAGGGCCAAATGAGCTAACGAGCATCGTGGAGCATTTGTCCGATATTCTGCGGTACTCCCTGGACGGGCAAAATGGACTTGTGCCGCTTAACGTGGAGATCGCCAATACGAAGAGCTACACAGCGATACAGAAAACAAGATATGGGGAGAGATTTTACATTTGGTGGGAGTATGACGCGGAGCTAGAGAAGTACCATGTGCCCAAGCTGATCTTCCAGCCACTGATCGAGAACAGCCTACAGCATGGCTTGAGTCGTTCGGATCAGAAGCTGGCAGTCAAGATCAAGATTCAGCGTTGTGGCAATTCCCTCCGCTTGGCCATCATTGACAACGGCAACGGTATATCGGAGGAGCGAATGGTCGAGCTTCACACGAGGTTGTTTAGTGATTCGACGGATGCAAACCACATCGGCCTTATTAATACACAGAGAAGAATTCAGCTTGCTTACGGTCATAAAAGTAAGCTTCGCATCAAGAGCAAGCCCGGCTGGGGAACGCTAATTGACATTACGCTTCCAATCAGTTAATTCGTGGATTGGTGGCTGGGGTGTTACAATATTTTTCACATGTATTTCACTTCCATATGTTTGTCCTGGAAATATAAAAAGCCCAGTCACTAGGACTGGGCTTCGGCTAAGCATGGGATCTGATGAGATCCCTGAGCTTCGCTTATTCTTCTGTAGCTTTTTCTTCAGCTGCCGGTTCAGCTTCCTCAGCAGAAGCTGTTGGCTCTTCCTCAGCCGCTTGTGGCGGCATGACGGACGCGATGATGGACTCAGGTGATGTTATGAGTGTCAAACCTTTATCCAGCTTGATATCCGCAGCAGTCAAGCGATCACCAATATCCAATCCGCTCACATCCACCTCAATGGACGTTGGCAGATCCGCAGGCAATCCTTCTACTTCCAATTGTGTTTCTTGTGTCTGGAATACACCGCCAGCTTTTGAGCCAGCCGCTGTACCCTGGAAGTCGATCGATACACTTACGCTGATCGGCTTGTTCTTGGAAATTTGCAGGAAGTCTACATGCAGCAAACGTCCGTTACGCTCTTGCTGATCCTTGATCAGCACTGGAACCGTTTTACCGCCCTCAACATTCAGGTTGAACATTTCGGAGCGGCCTGTGCGTGCCACTTTCAGCATCTCTTTTTCATCTACATGTATTGAAGCACCTTCAAGTCCCGGGCCGTAAACGACTGCGGGAACTCGTCCGCCTTGTCTTAACAGGCGCAGTGCTGCACCTTTCTTTTCCGTTCTTGGCGTTGCTGTAAGTTGAGCCATTTTTCCGTTGGATTTCATGATTGAACATCCTCCTTCAAGGGATCACTACATTATATTTGTTGGAAAGCGCTAAAGCGTCGCTTATAGACCATAATGGTCTTTTTTCCTTTGGCCGAATCGTGGGCCATATCTATATTTACCCCAATGTTAGAGGATCTCAAACACGAAACAGGACAATTCTTTATTTTTTGGCAAGTTATGCGGCTTATAATCAGACCAAAAAAGCAGTCGGAATCTCTTCCAACTGCTGATTTAACAAGGTTTTGACGAACTACGTTCGACGTTATAAATTAAGAAACTATGCGCTATCACGATCCTCTGTTTTTTCGCTTTCACGAATGATCTGCATCTCGTCTGATCCGCTACGGACAATAATGTGCACATCCCCATCTTCAGGTACAATGTCCACGTAACGGTCTCCGCACGTATCTTTAGCTTCCCATTCGTTCAATCGAATGATCAATCCCAGGTGATGCAGACCCGGAGCAACGCGGAAGCGGGCTTCGGCGGCATTTCCGACTTGTTCCAGCCGTACTGCTCCGTCCTCCATACCTGTGCCCCATACCCAGACATCCCAACCTTCATAATGCTGGTCTTCCCGTTCGTATCGAAGCGTGACGGTTCGCGAAATCTGTTTATGAATCGTCACGGCAAGCGTTGCCCGGATTCCTCCAGCTTCAGCAATAATATGGGTTACACCTGGTGTCATCGCACGTACGATCCCTGCTGCACTCACCGCTGCAAGTTCTGGATGAGAAGAGCTCCAGCGTATATTCGAATCCTGAAGCGGCTGACCAAATTGATCCAGAACCAAGGCACGGAAGCGACTGATTCGAGTCATGTACATGACAGGTTCGCCCACAATTTCGATTCGTTCAGCATGACGATAATTCACTTGTAACATACAGCTTGCCGTTATGTCCCCACAGTGGACTGTAATCGAAGATTCCCCTTGTTCCAGTGCATGGATTGTTCCATCAGACTGGATCTGAATAATAGCCGGATCAGAAGAAGTCCAGGTAACTGGAGCTTTTTCGACCACATTACCAATGCTGTCCCGTACGATCGCTCGCAGTTGAGTGGTCTCCTGTGGACTATATACCTGACGAGGAAAACTAATCTCCACTGTTGATGGTTCAGCGCCTCCAGCATGCTCTGTGTCATACAGTACCATTAAAGACCATCGTTCTACCTGAACAGTACCACGAACAGTCTCGATCAAGTCTGTGCCTGCCTGATGATCATTGACTACAACATGCCAGTCCCCTTCACCCAGGTCGACATGCTGTTGGTGCTCCGTTCCGTTATAGATGACCATAATCTGATTCCAAGTGTCCTGATTCGCACCATCATGAAGTATAAAGGCAACTACATTGCCATCCGCACGAATGACACGAAGGTGATTTCGTACCTGTTCTGCATCAATCATACGAAAAGCAGGATGTGTTCGCCGCAAATGAATGAGACCACGATAGTAGTCGAACACCGGTCTAAACCGTGATTTGTTGGCCCATGTGATAGCGTTCACCGCATCCCCGCTCCGATAACTGTTATGATCACCGGCTTTGGATCTGAGCATCTCATCCCCTGCATGCAGAAACGGAATTCCCTGAGAAGTAAGCAGAATGCCGGAAGACAGTAACGAGCGACGAACCATCTCATGATCCAAAACATCATCTGCATCCACATACCGATAAGGATCTGCTGCTTTTACAGCGGACTCAGCACTCCCGCCACCCACGGGCTGTCCGTCCTTCCATACGGGAAATCCTAATTCATGTCTAAGGTTCATTGTTGTTGCAATTTTATCCCACAGATTAAGATTGTCATGGGCAGTTACATAATTGACAACTTCCACAGGTGAAGATGTGAAATCATCCAGTGCTCCGGCTAATCCTCTGAGAATCTCATATTCCTGTCCTCCGGCACCCGTGACAAACCCTCTCCCACTGCCATCACTATCGCCCTTGATTGCACTGCGAAAATGATCATTAAATACTGCAAACCCCTGACCTCGCTGGGTTCCTTTTAATGTTTTGCGGTCCAAGGGTGAATCTCCACCCATCCAGGGTTCCCCATAGATCAGAAACGCCGGATCGATCTGCTCCCGCAATTCGCGTGTCAATTCATTCATCGTTTCCGTATCAATCAGGGCCATGAGGTCAAATCGAAATCCGTCCACATGATATTCTTCTGCCCAATATCGGAGAGAATCCAAAATATATTTTCGCACCATTGGACGTTCTGTTGCTAATTCATTGCCTACACCAGAACCATTACTGAGGGTGCCATCCTCCCGATAACGGTAATAATAGCTTGGTACAATCCGTTCAAAAGGTCCCTCTTCCACGCTATACGTGTGATTATAGACAACATCAAGAACAACGCGAATGCCTTGTCTGTGCAGCGATTGAACCAGGGATTTGAACTCCCGGATGCGAACTGCCGGATCACGTGGATCTGTCGCATACGAACCTTCGGGAACGTTATAATGCTGGGGATCATACCCCCAGTTGTATGGTGCTCTGACATTTGAACCCACATCTGCTGTAGCGAGTTCATTCACCGTCTGATAATCTGCCACAGGCAGAAGATGTACATGAGTGACTCCCAGTTCGGCAAGATGGTCTACCCCAATACTATTGCCTGCTCTATCCGTCAGACCAGATGCCGTGAATGCCAGATATTTTCCCTTATACGGAATATCTGCATGTGGATCCGAGGAGAAATCACGGACATGCAACTCATATAAGACGGCATCGACAGGACGCAGAAAAGCAGGTTTGACATCCAGGTCCCAATCAACCGGATTGGTGGTCTCGGGATCTATAATAGCCGTTCGTTGCCCATTAGCCGTTACCGCTCTGGCGTAAGGATCAACAACCACTTCAATCCGCTGCTCATCATGGATAATGCGGTACATATAATAATGTCCTGCCCAATCGCCGCTGAGCTTCAGACTCCATATTCCGTCCGCATCGCGCGTCAGAGTATGTTCCTGCCCATTTTCATGATCTTGTACTTTACCACTATCGTTGTAATGCCCTTCATCGTCAAAAATCAATATATAAACCTGTTGTGCCGTAGGCGCCCACAATTTAAAAGTACTTGCAGCACGAGTATATGTTAAGCCAAGATCGTTGCCTGCGTAACGAAAAGAAGTCCATTCCGGCATCGTTCCCACCGCCTTTATATCCATTGTTTTCGTGTTGTCCCGATGTTACGGAGCGGGACGTGATTTGTCAACCCGGGGTTGTCTGTACTCATCATATCGGTCCAATTTGCGTATTCAATTAGCAATCGCTTTCAAAATATAGATATGAAAACAAGCGCCATAGATTGACAGCATTTGTACCTGTCCTGACAAAAAAAGTTTGAAATATACAAGAATATAATGCAGGATGTCATTGGGTTGAGATTAAAAATGCCCAACTGATGCACAACATAAAGAAGGTCGATATATGACGATGTATAGTCCTGAGACCAAGCCAATGGCTCTGATGCATCAACAAATCCTCCTTTCTTACGGGAAAGGAGGATTTGTTTTATCTCAATTTATTTGATTAGATTTGATTGGAATCTTGACCATGGCCTTGTTAGCCATTTTACTAATGGTTTGTTGGGCCCTTCAATTCTTGGCAAGCATTGCGTTCATTAGGAATTGGAATACATCACCGTAAGGGATATCGCATTCACATGTACCTGACCAGCCTGTATGGTGCGTATCGTATTAACGCCTGCTTGTCCTTTTTCTACAATCACATTCCATGTCCCTGTGGGAACAGCGATGTCACGGTTTTCTTTTGCCGCGTTATAGATGACAACAATACGTTCCCATGAATCGTTGGTTGCTGTACCGTTCAGTTCATAGGCTAGCAGCCCATTACCTTTTTCGATTAGACGAACATGCTTCTCGATCTCTTCCCGGGTACGAAGCCGAAAGGCTGGATGTTCTCGCCGAAGACGGATCAGCCCACGATAATAATCAAATACCGGCTTGAACAGCTTCTTCTGTTCCCAATGTATCGCATTGACCACGTCTCCACTCTGGTGGCTGTTGGCGTCCCCATATTTGCTGCGAAGCAGCTCATCTCCAGCCGCGATCAGGGGAACACCCTGGGAGGTTAGAACGATACCATTGGCAAGCAGACTACGCCTAACGGTCTCATTCTCCAGAATGTGTTCCGGATCAATCTGTAGGTAAGGCTTAGCCTTCTCTACGGCCTCCTCCACACTCTGGCATCCACGAATACTTCCATCCTCGTCATAGGTGAGGAAATTCAAGGTATCGTGGAGTCCTTGTGTACGTGCGACTTTGTCCCACAGGTTGAGATTATCATGCACTGTTACATAGTTAATCGTCTCGGATGGACCATCCGTAAAATCTTGAATGGCTCCCCGGACGCCAGTCCACAATTCGTCTTCTTTTCCGTCCGCACCCGTCGCAAATCCCGTACCCATGCCATCACTGTCTCCCTTGATCACTCCGCGGAAATTATCGTTAAACACAGCAAAACCCGCTCTGCGCTGCGTTCCTTTTAGAGTCATATCATCCCCAAGCGGCGAATCCAGCGCGCCCCATGGTTCACCATATAACAATATGGAAGGTGACACATCTGTATGCAATTCCGCCGCAAGCTGTTTCATCGTAGTTGTGTCGATCAGGCCCATGAGATCAAATCGAAAACCATCAACATGGTACTCCTCTGCCCAATAACGGACCGAGTCGATGATAAACTTGCGAACCATGGTGCGTTCAGTAGCTACCTCATTGCCCGTACCTGAGCCATTGCTATAGGTCCCATCGGCGTTTTGTCGATAGTAGTACCCTGGTACAAGTTTTTCAAAAGAGCTGCCTGCCGTATCAAACGTATGATTATATACCACATCCATAATGACACCTATTCCCTTGTTATGAAGGGCAAGCACCATTGATTTGAACTCACGAATCCGTGTCTCCGGATCATCTGCACGTGATGCATAGGACCCTTCCGGGACATTGTAATGAAGTGGATCATATCCCCAGTTATAGTTGGAGGCATCAGACGTATCACCATCCACCCTGGATTCATCCACCGTCGCAAAATCAAATACAGGCAGCAGATGAACATGGGTAATCCCGAGTTCAACCAAATGATCGATCCCCAGTGTGTTGCCCTCCGAATCACGCAGACCCGTCTCGGTGAAAGCCATGTATTTACCTTTATTCGTTATACCCGATGATGAGTGAATGGAAAAATCACGTACATGCAGTTCGTACAGGACTGCATCTACAGGACTGGTCAATTCCGGGCGAATATCCTCACTCCATCCATTCGGATGTGTCTGCTCCAGTCTCACAATTACAGCCATTTCTCCATTCATGGTCACTGCTCGTGCGTAGGGATCTACAGCATGGGTTGAATGTCCATTTTCGAAAGTAGGCTTGTACATGTAACGGTAGTTACTTAAATCGCCCTCCAGTTCCAGAACCCAGACGCCTTGTTCTTTCTTTTGCATAGGTAACGCCTGCTGTTTCCGTTGATTGGGCTCTTCCTCCGGGCTCCCCCCTGTCAAAGGTGGGTACAGAAGTAGTTCCATCTGAACAGCTAACGGTGACCAGACTTTGAAGTGACAGGCTTGTGCTTCTAATGTGACGCCTAAATCTCTTCCTTTGTATGTATCTTCTGAAATCAATAGTTCCTGCTTATCCTCTTCAATCATGTGTGTTGTTCCCCTCTCGTTGAGAAAATTGATGAATATGGATGGTACGAGTGCTCTTTACCCTTTATACCCGTTCTGCTGCCCGACCATAATCCAAATTACACAAAAAAGAAGACAAACGTCATGTAGATTCACATGACGCCTGCCTTCTTTATGGGTAAAACGATACCTCTCTAATGTGGTACCTGGGATTGGAAATCATTTCGGCTGGATTGATCCGCGTGGTACAAAACCACGTCCCCATCTTGCATCGGCCAACTTCTCCCCTGACCATCTACCGGGCTGTTATCAAAACCTTCCATTTGCCATTGATTCATCAACGGTGCATGAATATATTGCAGATGGGGTGCATTCGTATTGCCGCTGCGCAATGTTTCGATATTGAAGTTAACCACAATGTAACCGCCCCTCAGAAATACCGTTGCCTTCTCATCCAACCGGTTTTGTCTGGCAAGCGACTCGAGATCGGTTCCTTTGGGCACTGCATATACATCTGCTGGCAAGCTATATTCCCCATACCAGCGCTGAATCGCTGCATTCGCCCGATCCACATTAACACTGGAGGGAATATCTGCTTTTGGGCCAATGAGTGTGCGGATCTGTGAAGGAAGAATCATCCAGTCATAACGACCTACCCACGTTTTATGATGAGAGGTCTGATCCACGAAACGAACCATATGTTCCGCCATTGTACCCTGATTACGTTCCTCCGCCGACAGTTCATAGGTATACTGATAACGCGCTGTATCACCCAACTCCGTACCGGGGACATTCCGCAACCGTGAGTTCAGGACAACAAAACGTTTTTCTAAATCTTGTGCCGATCCGATACGAATGAGTCGATCCTGTCCTCGATGGTAGTATAAATCCACTTCTTGCCGGTTGGTGCCATCTTTACTCACAAAAGAGAACGTCGGCGTGATTCGGATACCATCCTGTTTCCCAAACATATTGCCCTTGGTTTTCAGATCAAACTTGAAATGGTAACCTGTCTTCACTGCAGCATTTCGGAAACCCTGTACCGGATGACTGCCGGGACGAATGGGAAGTACAAAGGGAGCCAAATTACCTCGGGGATCTCCGTCTATACTGTTTCCTCCGGCCCAGTAGCTCACACCCGTTGGTTCGGAGCTGCCTATCCGCTTGCGGAACACATTCTCCCAGTTGTAGTCTGAAATATCGGTGATGTGAAAATCATACAATCGTCCGATAACCTCTATCGCAACGGTATCTGCTGCGACATGATGAGTCAGATTCGTATTGGCATCCTGTTGTTCTGTGAAGTTTGCAGGTGCATTTTCGGCGATATTTCGAAACTCGACCTGGTAATTCCCTTCATCTACCCATACAGGAAGATAAAAAGGAGTGTCCAACTGATTTACCGGAATATCCACCCATGTCATGGCCGGAATAAACTGACTTCTGGCACCGTTATAAACATCGAATGGAAAACGAACCTGTTTGATCCGGAAATATTTCGCATAATCATGGTTTCCATACCCAGGGTAACTCGCTACATCCAGATGCTGCCCTGAAGTTGGGATGCGTACAATAAACGGACGCTCTAAAATAAGTGCAGCTCTGGTCGGATCTGGCGTAGTCTTCTGATTATGAGGCTGATCATCTGACACCCAAGCATAGTTCACAACTGGAGTATGTACCGTCACCGAGTTGATGCCCAGAATGGGGAATTTCTGATCCTGCCCTCCGTTAACATTGCCAGGGAGAAGTCCATACGTAATCTCACCCGTGGTCGGCTGGTTAGCTACGTTCAACAATGTGTTTTTGATCGTCAGACGGTTCAGGTACAGAACATCGTCTCCGATCATGCCAGGCTGCGGGATCGTCCCAGGTCTTGGAGCTGTTTTCTCCACAGGAGCAGGATCAACAATCGTTGCTCCATTAAAGGTTACCTTGTCGTTATTAACGGTGTTCTCTCTAACCTCCGCTTCAGCTTCAGATTGAAACAATGACGTTTCATCTGGCGTAGAGGGTTCAGTAGAACCACCTGGGACCCCTTTGATGCCAAGATCAATTTCTCGACATGGTGCAGGTTTCACATGATTGGTAACCGCAGTATCCATGGCCGATTGCAAAGTCGGTGGTGTATATGCATTGGGCATAAGGGTCACGGTGTCACCATAACCGCCTAGCGCATAGTTAGAGACCTTGGCCTCATTTAACTTGTATACCTCCAGGTTATCGATCTGCCAATAGCTATATGTCCTTGTTACTTGCATCGTTTTATCCCCAGGCACATCACGTTCTCTCGGCTGAGGAGGTGTTCCTGGATCCCCCTCACCACTAGATGCTCTTCCCGGGATCGTCCAGGTTTTATGATAAACCCTTTTCACTTTAACGGTGTAAGTCACCGTCCCTGTCATATTAACCCAACGGTGCTGAAACAGATATTCCTTGGCCAAGACATTGGCATAGAGATCTTCCGAAGTCGGAATACCACGGGTAACATCGAACTTCTCAGATCCCCGATCGTCTGCCTTCAACACACCTCGAACAGACGGGTCCATTACCGATGCTTCAATAACCGTGCCTCTACTCGGTGGGCTGATGGTCACAGGGCAAGCGTTCGCAGGGTCGCCCCCCGGATCTCCATCATTACCACCTTCCCCATTATCCGTGCAGTCCTTCACCTCAAGCATCTGAGTCCCTTGTTCATCCAGTTGCTGAACAGAATCAAGAAAATGAGCTTTTATGGTAGTGCTACCCACGATCCCTTTTGTCGTGATTTTGCCATCAGCACCAATCGTGGCTATAGTCGGATTCGAGCTCTGCCACGTCAATTTGGGATGAGCCGTCAGTTTATGAACAGTGCGATCCGGTTTGGTTAAAACTGCTTCTGCCTGTAAAGGTGTCGTATTGGCCTTACAAGCATTCGGCAGATTCACAACAAGTCCTGGCTCAGACGTGACTGTTATGGTGGCAGTATCCGAGATCAGATATGTACCATTGTTCCATATCGCACGCACAGTGACCGTGCCCGGACTTTCGGCCGTTAACATCCCTGTTTTAAGCTCTATACTCGCAATCGTCTCGTCAGAAGAAAACCATTTGATCTCCGTCTCCCTGCGGGATACGTCGATGCCCCCACCAAAGGCTGTCGCACCATAGCCCTTCGTTTTCACCAAGGCTTCCATCTGCTGGGTTTGACCTAGGGTAAGGGTTTTATTTGGAGTTACATCGATTTCTTTTTCTTCGTGAATCTTACCTTCCCAGAAGATGCTAACAGGGGTGTGGTATACCATCTTATATTTGGGTTTATTGCCCGGCCTAGTCCCATAAGGTTCCCTTTCAAAGAACTCAAACCCTTTGCCAGTATATGTTCTAAGATCCGCATTTTTTTCACTTGTAACTCTTGGACTACCTATTCCTTCATAACTATTTACCTGCTGATATTTTACACCATCAGGATCGTTCTTTAACTTAATATCAGTTACCATTTCCTTATCAATTCCTATACCTCTATATGGCTTCCAACTTAGTGGGGGCCATCTACTCATATCAACATTATCAGGAATTTCTGTTTTTACAGGGTATGCATCATAATCAGTTCCTCCGTTATCCACATCTTTGTGCATGCCTTGATATTCTGCCCTAAATTCTCCTGAATCAAGTTGATACCAGTAAACTCCTGGTGTTCCTTGAGTTGGGTTTGCATCAACTGTTACTGCTGGCCCTTTCATGGATTTGGAACCATATTGTTCTTCTACGGCATTAGCTTTAAGAGTATCAAAAGTGCAGTAATAGACTGGTAATATCATAAATATAATTACTAAGATTCTATATAAACTTTTAAAACCACCTAGTAGATAACGTTTAATATTAAATTTAAACACCACCAAAAGTTCTATTGATAGATTTGAACTTCTTTACCAGCATCATTCTTTAACATATATCCTCCCTTTACAGGATCCAGAGTATGTGATGACCAAAATTTGGAAGATACCCCTTGCTTCAACATTGCGTTTGAGTCGTCTGGTAAAGTAATAAACCCTTTTTCTTTCAAATAGCTCACGTTAAATAATCGTTGAATTGGAATAGCTATATTATCATTCGCTCTAGCAATATTTAAAAGATTTGACTTATCAAGTCTAGAAGTAAACGTTATCTCAGCGTAGGTAGAGAAGCGCTCCTTTTGTGCCCTAGTCAAGTTATTTTGATCTACAAATAACGTGGCGTACAGTCCCTTGGGTTTAGTCCCTCGGGTATCCACTACGATAAATCTATGGTACTTTACGACCCCCACATTATTTTTCAATGTGTACTCTGTGTTAACTATATCTCCGAAGTTACCTTTAATATATTTGTAATTTGATACTGTCGTTAAATTCGTACCCGTCGTGCCGACCTCTCTCATTTCATTCAGATCACTGTACTTCCCGGCATCCGTGCCCTCCACATCCATATAACGCAGCAAAATGGCTGATACTTCTGCACGAGTGGTGGAATCCGCTGGTTTTAATGTGCCATCCTGGAATCCACCGACAATACCTGTCCCACGAACAAGGGCAAGATACGGAACCTGCTCGGCACGAATCGTGCCACGATTCACTTCCGGTGTAGGAAGCAGCGTATTTTTTGAATCGTTAAAAGCATCCTGGAAGCTGGTTCCGGACTTAATCAGTCCATTGGCAATCCATTTCATCATCTCGTAACGCGTTAGCTCCGCATTTGGATTGAATCCTTTGGCGTAATCGCCAGCGTTAATGAACCCTTGTCCTACAAGCTGGTTAACCGCCGCTTCAGACCAATGTCCCTTGAGATCAGCAAAGGGATTCTGCCCCTCTACCTTCTCTAGTCCAGTCGCGCGGGCGAGTATTGTCGCATATTCCCCACGCGTGATTTTGCCATTGGGACGAAACGTTCCGTCCTGGTAACCAGAGATCAGATTTTTTTCATAAGCTTTGGCAATTGTCGCTTGAGCCCAGTGACCCTTGATATCTTTGAACTTGCTAAGAGCAGTATCACTTGTTCCCGATGCAGCATTCGCTGTTGACGTCAAATGTACGGGGCCAATCGGTAATAGTGTTGCTGCCAATACAGCTGTCGTTACCAATCCGACGATCCAAACATTCCGTTTTTTCTTCTTCTCATGACCTTCAATTCGTTTCTTCAATCTACTCACGCTCCTATGTACCTTAGTATGGGGATGCTTTACTTGGTCAAGCTAGTCACTTCTCTTCATAACCAAAACCTAAATTTGTCATAATAATCAATATTCTACCATGTTGTACTAGGCTATTGGTATTATTTTTCGACCATCCCCATCACTTCAAGGCGTGCAACGCTCCTTCCATAGACCCACTTCATTCGCCTAAAACACAAAAAAAGGCCATGAATCCGCAGATTCATAGCCTTATGCTTTAAGGGTGTGGTCTTTCTTATGATATTGGAAAAATGAACTCACTCATAGAATAAACCATATCATTCCATTTGATCAACCTTTTTTTATTTCAGCCAGCTTTATTTTCCGTTCAATTCCTTATAGGACGCTTCGAGTTCCGTGATCAATTGATCACCACCGGCTTTTCTCCAGCTTGCGATTTCCTGCTCCCAACCTGCGTCATCGATTTTACCCATAATGTACTTGGTCTGCGCATCCCAGATCATCTGGTCCAGCTCCTGACCACGCTCGGTATAGATCGCCGAAGATAATGTAAGTGCCGGATTGGCAATGGCGTACTGCTCATTCTCACGCGCCATCTTTGTACCTTTCATACCAATGGGAACATCAACCAGTTCAGGCACATTATAACCCTCAATGCTTAACAAATTATCACGATATGGCTTCACTTCACGCTGATAAGCGTCAAAATCTTTGAGTTCGGTTTTCCCATCCGCAGTCTTGGTGTAGTGCACATCGAGCAATCCACGGAGCTGCAACGTGCTTAATTCCTCATCCATCAACTGGTCCAGGAACGTGAGAACTTGTTTCAATTGCTCCTCATCCGTAACGGATGCCTTCGGGATGACCAGCATTCCATAGTTTCCTGGCTCTCCGGCGATACGAATACCATCGGTTCCTTGGAACGGAGCCACATCAATCTCTCCGTCCGGAGCATTAGGCGTAAGCCGTTGCTGAGAGGACTTTCCGTTCTGGGCCACACCATTCAGCTTCATGCCAACTAGGCCCGAATCCATTTTTTTGTCCGCATCAGAAGGATCCAGCGCAGGGAAGTCACTATTAATTAATCCCTCGCTAAACAGTCGCTTGAAGAGCTTCATCGTATCCACATATTCGGTGGTCAGGAACTCCGGAGTCAATCTCCCAGCATCGTCCACACCCCATTTGTTAACGCCGCCAATACTTACAGCGATCCGCGTCAGCGGGGAAGAGACACCCTCATTATACTTTTTGAAGAGCAGTGTACCATACGTATCTTCCTTACCATTCCCGTCAGGGTCATCTTTACGAATAGAGCGCATCACTTCATACCAGTCATCCAGCGTTTTGGGTATGTCCAGCTTCAATGTATCGAACCAGTCTTTGCGATACACGATCGCAGTCCGTCCAATATCCCGGAAGTTTGGAATACCGTAAACCTTGCCTTCAATTTTGATATTGTTAAAATAAGCTTCGGATTGGGCAGACAGGTTTTTATAATCCTTCAAGTATGGCCCCAGTTCCCAGAACAATCCCGTTTTGGCGGCATTAAACGTTGTCGGTACATAATTCACACGCATAATGGTAGGCATCTCGCCTGAAGCAACCATAACGTTCACTTTATCATCAAAAGCAGACTGCGGAATCCACTGTACATTGACATCCGTATTCGTATATTCCTCAATCTTCTGCTCAATCCCGTTCTCCTTGGCCGGTATATCACCTACCTGCATTAAAGAGATGGAAATGGGAAGTTTACCTTCCCCTGCAGCAGGCGCTTTTTCTCCCCCGCAACCTGCAAGCAATCCAGCGGACATTGCACCAATTACAACGATTCCGCCTAAACGGGACATTGGACCTTTTGGACTCATGAACCATCTCTCCTTTTGGATAAGGTTATGTACACAGACCACTCCGATGACAGAACAACCTTCAGATCGCTGTTATCCCCAGATTTTTTGATTCCCTTCTAAACAAAGGGGAAAATCCGGGGATAAGCCTATGCTTCCGATGCAGCTTTCTTTCAGAAAGCTTTTAGGCGAACGCTTCGCTTCCTCAAGTTATTTCTGTCCTCTACGTTCTCATGTACATGTTAGTTGGACTTGTAAAGTTCAATCTCCACTCCCGCCAAAATGAACGGAGCGACCGACTTCGGATCATTGATCCGAATGGACTCGGTCACATAATACTCGTAGGACCCGTCACGATACGGGCTTCCTCCGAGACCGGCTCCGCCATTACACTGCGTCAGGGACAGCACGCCTTCACGGTCCGTTTGCAGCAGATGCTGTAGCAGACCCTGATATCCTTTTTCCGCAACCGCTTTGAACTTGCCACTCAGATATCCTTTACGCACACCTTTGCCCAATGCATAGACAAACATCGAGGTCCCAGAAGCCTCCAGATAGTTCCGCTCACGTCCCGGTTGATCCAACAAATGTGGCCATAGTCCGGTCTGCTGATCCTGCACATGCACTAGTGCGTTTGCTACCCGTTCGAAGATACCCACAATCTGCCCGCGCTGCGGATGATCTACGGGGAGGTGATCCAATGTATCCACAACCGCCATCACATACCAGCCCATCGCCCGACTCCAGACATGTGGAGAACATCCGGTCTCTCCCGAACTCCAGCGTTGCTCTTTGCTCTCATCCCAAGCATGGTACAAGAGACCGCTACGCGGATCACGTGTGCGTTGCTCCACCAACAAAAGCTGCAGAGCCGCCTTGTCAAACCACTTCTCTTCGCCTGTCACTGCGCCATACTGGGTCAGATATGGAGTGGCCATGTACAATCCATCCAGCCACATCTGGAAAGGGTAAATCTTTTTATGCCAGAATCCGCCTTCACTTGTGTGTGGCTGTCCCTTGAGCTGAGTCATAAGCAACTCCGCAGCTTTGCGATACTTTTCTTCTCCCGTTTTCTCATGCAGCAGGAACAACGATTTACCCTGATTAATCTGATCCAGATTATATTCCTCGATCGTATAGGATCGAATGGAGCCATCTTCCTGAACAAAATGATCCATCAGCTCACGGATGTAGTCAAAATACTTTTGCTCCCCCGTGTGTGTATACAGCTCCTCCAATGCTTTCAAAAAGCAGCCGTTCTCGTAATGCCAAGTGGCGTACAGCTCATGGTTGCGATAACTTTCCATGAATTGCTGTGCCATGCGCACCGATGTGAGTTGCAGTGTTTCCTTCATGATCAAGCCTCCGCTTCCGGCTCTTTATTGAGCCTGTTTTTTATAATCTTCGGCATATTCCTCACGAATCTTGTTTCCACCAGCATTGCCCCAATTCTCGATTTCCTTCTCCCAGCCACTTTGATCGATCTTACCCATAATGTATTTGGTCTGTGCATCGGCAATCACTTGATCCAGATCCGCCCCACGGTCACCATACGTTGGAGAATATAACGTCAGCGCAGGGTTTGGCACAGCATGCTCCGCCAGTTCCTTGGCAAGTGCCGTACCTTTTTCACCCAGTTCGGTGTCCTTCAATTTTGGTACGTTATATCCTTCGACATAAGGAAGATTGTCACGGTAAGGTTTCACTTCACGCTGGAATGCATCGAAGTCACTCATCTCCACCTGATCTTCGCCCACTTTGGTGTAATGTTTGTCTTCCATACCACGCATCAACAGGGTCGCCATCTCAGGGTCCATCAGTTTATCCAGGAAGGAGAGCAGGTTTTTGAGTTCTTCTTCCGATTTCACCGTTGACTTAGGGAATGCCAGAATGCCGGAGTTACCCGTCTGTCCTGCAACACGATCTCCGTTCGCCCCAAGCAAACCAGCGATGTCTACCACACCATCCGGATTGTTTTTGGACAAACGCTCTTGCTGACTTTTTCCGTTCTGAGCAACACCAACACGGATACCGACAACACCGGAATCATACTTTTTCTCCGCTTCCGTAGAGTCGAATACGGCAAAGTCTTGATTTAGCAATTTCTCATCGTACAAACGTTTCAGCAGATCCAGCACCTGCATATATTCCGGTGTCATGAATTCCGGCGTGAAGCTGCCATCATCCTCGACCTTCCACTTGTTAGGAGCACCAAAACTTACGCCAAGGCGCGTTGTGAAGGAGTATTGGTCCTCATTATATTTTTTGAAAAGCATCAGTCCAAACGTATTATCCTGACCGTCTCCATCCGGATCGGAGGTGGCCAGTGTTTTAATCGTTTCATACCATTCATCCGGTGTTGTTGGCACCTTAAGATTCAACTTCTCGAACCAGTCCTTGCGATAGATCACTGTAGCCCGCGCGATATCGGAGAATACAGGAACTCCATAGATTTTGCCCTCTACCTTGATGTTGTCAAAAAAACGCTCGTTCTGTGCCGACAGATTTTTGTAGTCTTTCAGCAAAGGCCCCACTTCCCAGAACACGTCATTACGCATCGCGCTGGTCACGGTCGGGTTATACTGCACTTTCACAATTTTCGGCATATCGCTTGAAGCGATCATCACGTTAATTTTGTCATTATAGGCCGAAGCCGGAATCCACTGGATATCCAGTTTGGTATTGGTATACGCTTCAATCTTTTGCTGAACTTCATTGCCTTTGCTTGGCACATCACCCACCTGTGCAATGGCTATGGACACATTTTGTACGCCGCTCTCGGCAGCCTGACCCTCGTCTGATCCGCATCCTGCCAGCAAACCTGTCACCAGTGCCAGTGTGCTCAAGACAGCTACGGCTTTCTTTTTTGTTGCTTTCATAACATGAAAACCTCCCTTTTTTATGCAGTCATATTGAACTGACTTTGAACCATGTGACGACTCAACCTTTCACCGAACCCAGCATCACTCCTTTTGCAAAGTGCTTTTGCAGGAATGGATACACCAGCATAATCGGGATTGTGGAGAATACGATAACCGCCATGCGAATGGTAAGCGGCTGGATCTCGGTCTCTTCAATACTCGTGTCTCCGATTCGACTCTGTGCCAGAATGACTATCTCACGCAGCCAGACTTGAACAGGCCACTTCTCACTATCGTTGATATAGATAACAGCGCTGAAGAAACTGTTCCAGTGGGCCACCGCGTAAAAGAGTGAAAATGTCGCCATCGCTGGCATGGACAAAGGCAGAACAATCCGGAACAATACGCCGACATCGTTACATCCATCAATTTTGGCTGCATCCTCCAGTTCGTCGGGAATGGCCTGGAAGAAGTTTTTGAGTACGATCAAGTTAAATGCACTAATAGCGGTAGGCAGCATCAGCGACCATAACGTATCCGTCAGGTGCAAAGATTTCACGACAAAGTATGTTGGAATCATCCCGCCACTGAAGAGCATCGTGAACAATACACCCAGCAAAATTGGCTGGCGTCCACGCAAATATCTTCTGGAGAGCGGATATGCCATAAGTGATGTAAACAGCAGGTTGATGAAGGTACCAATCACCGTAATATAGACCGATACACCCAGACTGCGAATCAAGGTATCTGTAGAGAAAATGTAACGGTATGCGGCCAGAGAGAACTCTTTTGGAAAAAGAATGAATCCTCCCTTAGCCACTTCATGCGGACTGGTAAATGAGACAGCCAAAATATAAATGAACGGGATGACCGTTACGATACCAATCAACAGCAGCAAGCCGTGATTCACAAAATCAAAGATCCGGTTGCCCCACGTTTTATCCTGTTGCATCTTAATGTTCACTCCTGTCTGGTGAAGAACGTCTGCTCCCGAGAGTTAGTAGACGCCTTCCTCCCCGAATTTTTTGGCCAGCGTATTGGCACCAAGGACAAGTGCCAGCCCGACAACCGATTTGAACAATCCGACAGCAGCACTATAACTGTACTGTGCCTGTGTAAGCCCCTTCGTGTACACGTAGGTATCAAATACCTCGCCCACATCCCGGTTTGTCGGAGTCAGCATCAGGAAGATCTGTTCAAAGCCTGTATCCAGGAAATTGCCCAGACGCAGAATGAGCAAAATGACGATTGTACTGCGAATCGCAGGCAGCGTAATGTGCCAGGTTTGGCGCCAGCGATTGGCACCATCAATCCGTGCAGCTTCATAGAGCTGTGTATCCACACCGGAAAGCGCCGCCAGGAAGATAATTGTGCCCCAACCAACTTCTTTCCAGATGGATTGTCCAACAATCATCGTTCGGAACCATCCGGGTTCAAGCAGGAACGCCACTTTTTGTCCAGTCAGGTTATAGAGCAATTCATTAATCGCACCACCCTCGGTTGTGAACAGCATGTAGAACACACCGACAACAACAACCCAGGAAACAAAGTGTGGAACGTAGACAAGCGTTTGTACAAATCGTTTGAACCGTTCACGGCGAACTTCATTCATCATGAGTGCCAGTACAATCGGCAGTGGGAAAAAGAATACAATGTTATAAATGGCAAGTAAAAAGGTATTCCGAAATAATGTCCAGAACTGCGGTTCTCCGAAGAAACGCTGAAAATGTTTGAACCCTACCCAGTCACTTCCCAAGATGCCCTTGTAAGGCGTGTAATCCTGAAAAGCCATCGTGATGCCATACATGGGTATGTATTTGAAAATAACAAAGTAAAGCACACCTGGTATTAACATGATATACAGCCACCGGTTTTTGATAATGTCCCTCCACAGCAGGTTTTTGTCACTGCGGGTAGCGGGCCGTGTTCGAGCCGCCGTTTCGGCTTTCATATTGTCTTCCTCCCCACATTGGAAACGATTACAAAATATCACTTCCTGAATTCATGTCTTCATTGTGGAGGATAAACGAATGACTGGCTATCGTCTCGTTTTAGCCTTTTGTTTTTCCTTATGTAGCAAGGGTTTAGTCCATTTCCCTCACAGAATCTAAAGGCGCAATGGACTGCTTTCAACCTCCATATTCCTGTCTTAACTTCATAGAGGAAAGTGGTCTTCTTCCTTCATCCGAACATAAAAAAGCCTGCCTGCCATGGCGGGCAGAGCAGGTTGTTTTATCGCTGCTGCTCCCGGTACTTGCCGGGGGTTGTTCCTGTGATTTTGCGAAACGTACGGATAAAAGCGGTTGGATTGGTATAGTTTAATTTCTCGGCAATCTCTGATATTTTAAGATTTGTTGTTTGCAGCCAGGTCTTCGCTTTTTCCATACGATACTCTGCGAGATATTCTGTAAAATTAACTCCCGCTTCCTTCTTGAATACCCGACTTAAGTAGACAGGATGGAAATTAAGCTCCGCGGCACAGGCTTCCAGCGATAATTCACGGTCATAACGTTCCTCGATCAAGCGAATCATGCGTCTCGCAATATTCATGTATTGGGATTCTTCCTGTTCTCGCCAGAAACGAATGACGGGCAGGAACAGCCGCTTGCGGAACCAATTGGTCATTTCGTCCAATGTGGACAACTTCAGCAAATGTGACATGGATGCTTTTTCACCCAGTACTTCAGCCACATCTCCACCTTGCTCCTGCACAAGCTGATATACACGAGACAATAACTGAACCATAATGACGGGGTATTCACTGAAATGGAGTTTTTTGTCTGCAAGCAGCCCCAAATATTGCTTAAAGTAGGCGTCCGTCTTCTCCTCATCTCCTTGCTTGAGCGCAGACGCAAGCTGATCCTCAATCATACGTAACTGGGTATACAACGCGGCCTCCATCTGACCACGTGGCTGAATATCCTCGTAATGCAAAATAATACGGCTGCCCAGACTTACCCGGCCCTGCAGAGCCTCTCGGCTCTCTTGAACAGCTCTTGGCGTATCGCCGATACAAGCGTAGGAACGACTGATACCGATACTTACGGGCAGATTCAGATAAGTCACGACACGTTCGCGAATCCAGTCTGCCTGGGTATGCATCCATTCCTTCAGCTTCACCTCATCCGTGAGTTCGGAGGCAAGTACGGTGACCTGAGCATCATCCAGCATGACCGGGGTGAACCGAACTGCCGAAGGGAGTAGCTCACCTACCATATTGTTGACAGCAAACAGCAGCAGATCGCGATCCTGTTCCTCATATCGTGTCCCTTCCAAGGTATCGATCTGGAGCATGAGTACGCCAAGATTTGCCCACCCTGTCGGGAAATCGTACAATTCTCCCTGATATCTGAAATCCTCTTCCGAGATTTTGCCTGTGAGCAGTTTGGTCATAAAAAACTCCTGGAGGTGCACATGCTGCCCCTTCATCTGCTCACGCATCGTTTTCTCCGAGCTGAACAAGGTTGACAATTGCTCCTCAATATAGATAAATTCATCCTGTCGGCGTCCTGACGGAGCAACTGGGGAATCCAACCCCTTCGTAAATTGCAGCAGTCTGGAGATCGGTGAGTACATCCGCCGACTGCCGTATATGGCGAACAATCCCGTTACACATAACATGACCAGTGTAGCGATACCGGTAACCAATGCAATTTTCTGTGACTGGGCCGTAATCTGTCCAAGAGATACAACGGACACGTATAACCAGCCATTGAGCGGAGATTGCCTATAACTAACCGCCACTTGATTACCTTCCACCTCCGCACTGAAGAAACCCTCTGACTGGGCCGTCGTTTGTACCATTTCCTGAATTTCCTTATTCAGCGCGTCATATTTCCCGCCTTGCTGCATATCGTTCAGAAAATACTTCTGCTCCCGATCCAGAACGTACATATCTCCAGAATTCGTATTTCGGCTCAAGTAGGTACTCAGTTCCGTATCGGCGATATCAATTACAAGAAATCCCTTTGGTTTCACATTGGTTGGTATCATCGGGATTTTGAATACCATACTGACCACATTATCCGATGATATAAGGGTAGGTGCCTGTTCGGGTGTTAGTTCACCCATACCTGCTGACACAGGTACACTTTCTTTGGCTGAACTGGCATTCTGAGTGACCCAGAACAGGCTGTTGGTATAACTTAGGTAGGAGCCAATTCGGTCTCGAATGCTGAAATCATCCAATTTGCCAAAAGAACGCATGGACACGACCCAATCTTCATCCAGATTAACCAGATAGGCTTGGTCAATGTTCGTAACCGCTTGCAAGTTGTTAAAACCGGATGTCAGATCACGAATCTCCTGAAACTCGCTGCTGTCTAGTGGTTTCTTCATCGCTTGTAGTACCAGGGGCGAATTAACATACTGGATGGATGATAATTGCAGGCTGCGCAGAACTTGTTCTACCCTCATTTGGGTCTGATGTAATATCTGAAGATTGCTCTCACGCACTTTCTGTTCAATGTCACGTGATGCAATCGTATACGAGACCGAACCAATAACAATGACCGGAAGGGCTCCGAGGATCAGGGTAAAACAGAGCAAACGCAGTAAATACTTAGGCAAGAAGAGCATCCTCCTTTATACATATGTTCATTAAATTAAATCGCTTTCATTGGATTATTTTACTATTGTTATTTTAAAACCCATTCTTATTCAAGTCCACTCATTTATTCTAAAGGTTGACTTCAAACCAATTTCCAGTTTATATTGGTTGCATATTCCTCAATCAAAGGAGAGATTTTTAATGTCGGTGAATGTTCTTAACTAACCAAGTTTCATATTCAGGAGTTTGGCCTTTCATTGCGCTTGTGCCCATATGGCATACGTGTATTTCATGATGCGCCAGATCCCTGTACTTAGTTAAGAACAGCGGATATCATAAATCGCCTCCGGGATTGTCATTGTCCGGGTCTATTTCCGCGCTGAGTTCAGCGCGGATTTTTTAATATAGACCTGTAGTGGACTTTGCTTTCCCATATGTTTAGGGCGGAGAATGACGTTTGTTCATTCTCCGCCCTTTTTGCGTTTTCCAGGAATATGTTTCAGCGCATCAACTGAAATTACAATTCAAATTCAAGGAGAGATTACGCATGAATGAAAACACATTAAACAGTCTGGGTTATCCACAAATTCAAAAAAACGTTGCAAACTGCGCCCTGTCTTACCTGGGCAAACGTTATGCGAGAGAACTAAAACCGATGGTAGATGCTCACCTTATTCAGATTCGCCTGGAAGAAACTGCAGAAGCGGCTGCGTTGATTCGCTTCGGGGCCAGTATTCCCCTCCCTTCACTCGACGGAATGGAAACCATTATGGATCTGCTTGGCACCGGTTATCTATTCAGTGAACGCGACTTCAGTCATCTCGCTCAGTTCCTGCGGAGCTGTGCACAACTCATGAAGTACATGGAGGGCAAATCTGGGGCCGCTCCCACCGTCAGTCGTTATGCAGCATCCATGATTCTGATCGAACCTTTGCTGAGTGAGATTGAGCGCTGCATCCATAGTGGACGCATTCAGGATCAGGCGAGCAAGGAACTCATTCGTATTCGTAAAAAAATAACGGTCAATGCGGAACGCATGAAACGAAAACTTGATTCTCTGGTGAGTAAACATCGCTCCATTATGCAGGAACATGTCATCAGCCAACGGGGAGGAAGAACGGTTCTGCCCATTAAGAAAGAGTTCCGTAAACAGGTGAAAGGCAGTGTACTGGATGAATCCGGGAGCGGGCAAACCGTATATATCGAACCTGTTGAATTAGTAAATTTACAGATGGAATTGGCCGCTCTACAAGCGGAGGAGTCCCGAGAGGAGATGAGAATTCTCGGTGATTTAACCTCCCTGGCCGAATCGTATAACCGTGAAATCGCACTGAACACCGAAACGGTAGGTGTATTGGACTTCCTGTTTGCCAAAGCCAAATATGCGGCCACCATGGACGGACGTACCGTTCGAGTCAATACTCAGGGCCACATTAGCCTTCAACGTGCACGTCATCCGTTCATGGGTTCTTCCATGGTCCCCCTTGATTTTGCAATCGGCAAAACGTACTCGTCGCTCATTATAACGGGCCCGAATACAGGGGGTAAAACGGTCGCACTCAAAACACTTGGTTTGTTAACCCTGATGATGCAATCGGGTTTGCTTATTCCGGTGGAGGAAGGTGGCGAGATGGCTGTTTATAACGAGGTAGCAGTTGATATTGGTGACGGGCAGAGTTTGGAACAAGCACTCAGTACATTCTCTGCACACATTCGCAATATGATTGGCATACTGGAACAGGCCAATGCGTCAACTCTGGTGCTCATTGATGAGATGGCTTCCGGCACAGATCCCGGTGAAGGTGTTGGACTATCCATCGCCATGCTGGAGGAACTTCACAGCCGCGGAGCAACCGTTGTAGCGACAACACATTTTGGTGAAATTAAACATTTTGCAGCTGCCACGCCAGGATTCGAAAATGCCCGTATGGAATTTGACACCGTTTCTCTCCAGCCGCTGTATCGATTACGTATCGGAGAAGCTGGTGAGAGCTATGCTTATTCCATCGCATTAAAGCTGGGCATGCCACAGCGAATTATCGAGCGATCCAAGTCCCTGTCCAATCAAAGTATTTCAAGAGATCGTACATTCGTGTTCACATCACCTCCTTTGGAAAATCCGGCCCTGACGCCTGATCGTTCCGTTGCAGAAGCAGACGGCCCAGCAGAGTTATCCAAGCGGAACCAGTCGAAACAGTCAAAGGATTCAATCGGTCCCCACAAAAAGACAACAACTAGAGAGTCGGATTCTCCTGCTCCTGCCAAAACTTTTCGCAAAGGGGATCGGGTGTATGCGGCCTATCTTAATCAGTCGGGCATCGTCTGTGATGTGGAGGATAGCCGTGGAAATATCGGGGTCATGCTGCGAGGACGCAAAGTCAAAATCCATAAGAAACGCCTGACCCTGCATATATCAGCCGATGAGCTTTATCCGGGTGACGATTATGACTTGGACATTGTGCTAGAAACAAAGGAAAATCGAAAGAAGCGTAAGTTGATGGGACGCAAACATGTGGAAGGCCTACAGATCGAATTACCGCCTGAAGAATAGCCGATGGGAGAAACAGATGTGGTGAACTGGAAGTCATATATACAGAGCGAAATCCATAATCACCGGCACATTTCTGTTATACTGGGGACCAGTATGTTTAACTTCAGCTCGTAGCTATTGCACAGGGAGGGAAGAACTGAATGTCTGCAGAACAAGACGATCAAGAGCACATCCATATCGATGTTCTTGTCTGCCCATTATGCGGGGAAGCTAATCGCTGTTCCTATGCCGCAGGACATCCTCATTCGGAATGCTGGTGTAACCGGGCTACTTTCCCCGAGGGTGTGTTTGACCGCATTCCGCCAGAGCAGCGCCGAAAATCGTGCATATGTCAACGCTGTTTGGACGAATATGCCGATAAAAGCCAACAAAAAGAAGAGCCACACAGTTAACAACTGTATGGCTCTTCTTCATTATGCCTCATCTATACTGTTAGCTGGCTGCTACTGTTCTTACATTTGGTTATACTGAGCAACAGCCTGTTCAAGCACCGGATGATGCTCATCCATGGACGTATAATGATGCAGTGCAGCTGTAATCCCCTTCTGGCGGATCATGTTCTGCAGTTCAACTGCTTCCGGATCATCGGAGACATCGAACTTGCAGGCTGCTGCCATACCCATAGCCAGATAAGTCGTATCAGTTCCATCCGCATATGCCTGAAGGGCCGGGCGAACCAGACGATCATTTTGAGACAACTTGCGCAGCGGGGAACGACCTACTCGAGTAACCTCATCGGTAAGATACGGGTTGACAAACCGTCCCAATATTTTGACAATATACTGCTCATGTTCTTCCGGGTTGAATGCAAACCGTTTCACCAGAACTTTTCCGGTTTCCTGCAAAGCACCGTATACAATCGATTTCACCTTCTCGTCGGCAATAGCCTTCTGAATCGTGTCATACCCGTGCACATTACCTATATAAGCTGCAACGCAGTGTCCTGTATTAACAGTGAACAACTTCCGTTCGATATACGGCTCCAGATCATCGACATATAGAATGCCCTCAACCGGTTTGAATGCAGGAGCCATCTGGGAACGATCCACCACCCACTCGTAAAAAGGCTCCACCTGTACATGCAACGGGTCTTCATGATGCTGAATAGGCACTATCCGGTCTACGGCTGAATCTGGAAAATAAACGTATTGATCCGCAAGGGAACGTACCTTTTCATCAAGCAGAGCATATACATGCTCTTTCAACTGTGTACTGGCTCCAATGGCGTTCTCGCAAGCGATAATGTGAAGCGGGTTTTGAGCAGGACCGGAATTTAATCTTTTCTCAAGTCCTTTCGCAATACCTGGTGCAATATGTTTCAGCACACCCACGCCCACTGCAGTTGTAATCAGATCCGCTTCCACAACGGTTTGGGCAACCGTCTCCAGTTGGGTTCCATCGATTGCATTTACACCTGTGACGGTCTCCTGATCCTTGCTCTCGTTAGCCAGTTCCACCGTATATTGCCCCCGTTGCTGGAGAGCTGTTACCAAGGTCTGATTGACGTCGGAGAAAACCACCTCATAACCCGCACGGGAGAGGATCAATCCGATAAACCCGCGTCCAATGTTACCTGCGCCAAAGTGTAGGGCCTTCATAGCTCCATTTCACTTTCCAGAATTGCGATAACTTCTTCTGCTGTTTTGGCTAGACGCAGTGCCTCCATGTTCTCATCCTCAGCACAGATCACCGCGATGCTAGTCAGGATCTCCATATGTTCCCCGCCTTGAGCCGCGATACCAATGACCATATAAGCCTTTTCTTCGCCAAAATCAACACCTTGTGGATACTGAATGACAGAGATACCTGTGGATAAAATGAAAGCTTTGGATTCCTTTGTACCATGCGGAATAGCCAAGCCGTTCCCTACATAGGTCGAGACAATCTCTTCCCGTTCAATCATCTTCTCAATGTAATCAGCGGTAATATGTCCTGCATCCTTCAGAATCTGCCCTGCCATACGAATCGCTTCGTATTTGTCCTGAGCCGTCGCATTCATGATGACTTTATCTGTTGTTAACATACTCATAATGGTTGACCTCCAATTTCGGTTTTACTGCGATAAAATCCAACAAGTTCCTGGGACAGGTAATGAATGAGTTCATCCCTAATTCCCTTTTCCAGCAATGTAATCATTTCTTCCTGCAATAACAGTGCGCTGATCTCACTGAGAACCTCCAGGCTTTCCTTGGATAATTCTCTGGGACCGAGCATCAAGAGGACATGGGTAACTCCTGCCGGATCATCCGGCGTACGAAGGAGTGGCTCAGTGAGCTGAAACAAGCTAATGGACGGCCTGTAGATCCCCTCACTGCGTGTATGAAACAGCGCAAGTCTTGTGCCGGGAATCTTCTGACTCCCCACTGCCTCACGTGCCTCCAACCGTTTTGCGATCTCCCCCGGTTCCTTTAGCACACCAGATCCATGGAGTACGTTGCACATCGCATACACCGTTTTATAGAACCCGATGTCCTGATTATCCAGCGGGTACACCTGAAACTTGCCAATAATTCGGACGATTTCAACTAAAATAGCTTCCATTCCATCAGGGTCAGAGTAACGACTTGTCGTCTGAACCTCTGTTTCACGGGGCTTATTATGCTGTCGTTGTAATGTTGTTGTTCGGATAAAATGACGCAGACGTTCACTCTCTTCCGCAGTAAGCAGTGGACTCACTTTGTAATACTGATGCTCATCCATCGGCAGATCAACAGTAGATAAGACAAGATCATATTGATCTGTAGGTATCCGGGCAGCCTCGTACCAGGACACGCTATCCATGATCCGAATCTCGGGAATCTCCTTGGATAATCGGCTGGAAAGCATGCGTGATGATCCAATTCCGCTTGTACACACGATGATCGCTCTGATCTCCCGTTTCAATGCACGTAACCTCTCGATGGAAGCTCCAAAATGCATGACCAGGAAACCAATTTCCTCATCAGGAACTTCTGTACCTGGCCAAGCTTGATGCACGGATTGTTTAACCTCTTCAAAGAGGGAATCATAATCCTTGCGAATCTGCTGCAAAAGCGGATTACGAATCATCTGTTGTCCTTCAATTCGCTCCATTACAGGTTGCATGTGACCAAGCAAACCTTCACGAAGCAAACGATCCTCATGAAAGGCGTAATGCGTTCTCGCTTGCATCTGATCAATCAGTGAATGTACCCTGTCCAGTAAAATCAAGTCGTCTATTGGCAACAGCCGCGAAGAGTGAATCCGCTGCTCTGTCTCAATTAATAGTCTATGAAAATAAGCTTGCTCATCTTGGGAGAATGTCAGCCCCAGCTGGGTGGATAACACACCACACAAGCGGGAAGCCATATAAGGTGGAACCTTCATTTCATCCTGCTCTGCGACTTCATCTACCTTGTTCACCAGGGGAGGTATACGGCCAATGCCAAAGCCTTTACGAATCCGTACAACCGCTACGGATAATTGAATCAGCAACTTCATGTATTGGCGTTCCGGGATGTTCTCCAGCCATTCGATATCTGGTTGCCATAACGCATTCTCGACCGTAAGCACATCACCGTGCCCAATCATATCCAACAGTTTTTGGTTTACGATGGAGCCTCCCTGTTCTGGCTGTCTTCCGAATAGGTCGGACTCATCCAGAAATTCGAGAGCAAGTGCAGCTATGGCTGTGCGATGAATCGTCTCACTTCCGTTAATCTTGACGCCATATCCACGTCTGCGAACCAGCTTCAGTCCCGCCTGACGAATTCGTGACTCCAGATCGTCCAGATCAGTGGTTACGGTGGATACGGTCACTTTCAGATCCGAAGCCAAGGCGAGTAACTTTACAGGCTCCGGTTCATCCAGCAGGATGCAAAGCATGAAGAGCTTACGCTCTTCCGGCGTAAACTCTACATATTCTTTACCCTCTAGTTGATGGCGCAATACAGCCAGATCATCGGAACCGGCATCAATTCGGATACCGGTTCCTGATTTTTTTTCCAGCTTCATGCCCAAAGGTTCAAGCCATTGTTCAATCATTTGCAGCTCCCGGTGAACTGTTCGGGTACTGACCTTAACTTCAACGGCGATTTCGCCGGCAGTGACTTCATGTGGATGCTCCAGCAGAAACTCCACGATTTCACGTTGTCTTTTGGTAATACTCATATCTCAGCCTCCGGCTCAGGGAAAACGAATGCGTGCAATTACTTTAGACGTTCAACGAGCGCATCGTATTCCGGGCTTTTTAGGAAGTTGTCGATGGATATATGTTCTGCGTTCGGCGCAACGGAGCGGGCACGATCGGTTAATATTTGTTGTGTGATGACCACATCTGCATCCGGCGGGATATCACTGATAGCCGTATTGGTCACCGTAACGTCAATCCCCTCTGCCTTCATCTTCTTGCGCAGAATGGAAGCACCCATGGCACTCGACCCCATGCCTGCATCACAGGAGAAGACAATTTTCTTCACGTCTGTTTTGACTGTAGAAGAAGCCATATCTGCGGCTCTGTCTGCTTCACGATGATTAGCCGTAATGCCAGCGTTTGGCACGGTTCCTTGACTCTTCATGTCTTTCATCCGACTGGATGCGGACTCCAGATCTTCGTCCTTTTGTTTACCCGTTTTCAGCAACACTGCTGCTACCAGGAAGGAAACGACGGCTGCTACAAGCACCCCTGCAAGCATTGGCAGGTATCCACCTTTCGGTGTTAAGAGGAAATACGCGATAATACTACCCGGTGATGGTGCTGAAACAAGTCCTGCTCCGGTGAGCATAAATGTTAATGTACCTGCGACGCCACCCGCAATTGCGGCAAGAATCAGAATCGGTCTCATCAAAATGTAAGGGAAGTAGATCTCATGAATTCCCCCGAAGAAATGAATGATAACGGCACCTGGTGCAGAAGATTTGGCCATTCCGCGTCCGAAGAAACAGTAAGCAAGCAAGATACCAAGTCCCGGACCCGGGTTCGATTCAAGCATGTATAATACGGATTGCCCTAACTCTCTCGCTTGATCTGTTGCAATTGGTGTCAGAATCCCGTGGTTGATTGCATTGTTCAGGAACAATACTTTACCTGGTTCAATGATTAGGTTGACCAGCGGCAGCAAACCAAGATTCATTAAGCCTTGTACCCCGGCAGATAATACTTTGCTAATTGCTTCTACAGCAGGCCCGATGCCCAGTAGCGCAAAAATCCCCAAGATCCCGCCAATAATACCGGCTGAAAAGTTGTTAACCAGCATTTCAAATCCGGCTCTAACTTTACCTTCGATCGATTTATCAAACTTTTTGATGATCCATGCTGCCAGTGGTCCGGCAATCATGGCACCTAGGAACATCGGGATATCACTACCCACGATGACCCCGATGGTCATAATGGCACCCACGACACCACCACGCTGACCATGCACCATCGTACCCCCGGTGTAACCAATTAACAGTGGCAGCAAATATTTGATCATCGGATCGACTAGCTGCGCAAGCGTCTCGTTAGGGAACCAGCCTGTTGGAATGAACAGAGCCGTAATTAATCCCCAGGCAATAAACGCTCCCATATTCGGCATGACCATACCACTCAGGAATCGGCCAAAACGCTGAACACCTACCCGTAGCCCACCTTTGGAATTGGACGATTGGTCCAAATTACTCATTGTATTATCCTCCTTGGATCAAGTCATTATGATTTATGAAAGGGGTATCATTTCTCCCCTGCTGTAATCCTAAGCGAGAATGCTCTCCTGTTCAATGAAATGAAAGCGTACTTTCGTCATGAACAATGATGACAACATTAGGTTATGTAATCGTTTTAATTGATGCATAATGGCTGAACCCATTGGTACACAAGGCTTTTCTTGCCTATGACTTTTATCATTTCCAAAATCAATTTCTAACCTATAGCTTGGTCTAATCAGGCGATTCACATCCACAATCTGCTTCAATCCGCATTGGAAACCATTCTCGGAAAGCACAAAAAACCTGTGCAAGCCTCAGGCTCACACAGGTCGAAACAATATGAAGCAGATCTCATTTTGTTTATAAAATGTATGTTAATAAGTACAAGTTCGTTGATACTATTCTTCCGTATGTTTACGATACGCGTCTGCATTCATCAATGTAGACAATGCTGCTGTCAGATCTCCCTCAACACGGATTTCAATCATCCAGCCTTCCTCGTATGGAGAGCTGTTGACAAGTTCAGGGGAGTCCTGCAACGAATCATTCACTGCAATAATTGAACCAGTGACGGGAGAAAACAAGTCCGAAACCGTTTTGACCGATTCGATCGTTCCAATGCTGTCCTCTGCTTTTACATTGGTTTCAAGGTCAGGCAATTCCACAAACACAATGTCACCCAGCTGATGCTGCGCGAACTCGGTAATGCCAATACGTACAGTATCCTCCCCTACGGTTTGCACCCATTCGTGCTCTTCACTGTACAGGAAATCACTTTTCAATTCGCTCATCGATATCCGCCTCGCTTTTCATTAAATGAGTGCATGCGTTCTTTGACCTTAACCTTTTTCCCAGAACATAGCGTATGATATTTTTGATTCAAATGTCAAGATACCTCACAATTTATTTATTGATCACCTCTAAATCCTGTAACCCGATTACACTCTTTCTTCATATACTGGTGAATATTAGAATAGTAAGCGCAGTCTTTTTAAATACACGAACAATAACATTTAAGATAAATTAAATATTCGGTTTTTTAGTTATGATATATGACATCGTTCTTGACATCGGTAGTGGATTCACGTTTTAATGAGAGGAGTAAATGTGTTTATTGGACTATGTTATACCCGCGGATGAATGTAAAGGGAGAGATTACCCGTGACACCCGATTCGGGATGTACATGAGGTAACGCCGAAGGAGTAAACCACCGATAAGCGGGGGTGAATCTCTCAGGCAAAAGGACTTTTACGGGACGCAACTCTGGAGAGCATCTATTCGCCCTGAGCGGGCGTTATGATCACCCAAGGGGAAACCTGCTGCACAAGGCAGCGGGGTAACTCTCAGGTACAAGGGACAGAGCCTTAGAATACAGCGTGCTACTTGGCATGCCGATTCTTTGGCCTGTCCTTTTCCTTTTTCCCAAAAAACGAAAAACAGGATGTAGAACGGCGCTGTCATAGCTGCCTTACCATACTTATCTACGAAAAATCTCTGCTGAAAAATGTAAAAATACCCTGGTTCATTGATCCACGATTGTATATCCGGCCGGTTGACGGCCCATGACGAGGTGATTTGATGTCCGATTTGCTTAGAACACCACTCTTCCCACTGTATCAGCAATACGAAGGCGTACGGTGCATTGATTTTGGAGGCTGGGAGCTTCCAGTGCAATTTAGCGGAATCCAGAAAGAACATGAAGCGGTGCGTGAGCGTGCTGGACTGTTTGATGTATCCCATATGGGCGAATTCACAGTACAGGGTGAGCAGGCTGAAGTTTTTTTGCAACAAATGACGACCAATGATGTGACCACGCTGATTCCCGGTCAAGCCCAGTACACCCTGATGTGTTACCCAGATGGCGGTGTGGTGGATGATCTGCTCGTGTATAAGCTGGAAGATCAGCATTACATGCTCGTTGTTAACGCCTCTAACATCGACAAGGATTGGGCGTGGCTGCAAGAGCACCTGATCCCTGGCGTAAGCATGACCAACGATTCGGAGCAGACGGCGCTGCTCGCCTTGCAAGGTCCACTGGCTGTAGACATTATCGGGAAAGTTACAGATACGGATATATCCTCGATTGAGCCTTTCCGTTTTGTACAGCAGGCAGAGGTATGCGGCGTTAAATTACTGTTGTCCCGTACAGGTTATACCGGTGAGGACGGCTTTGAACTATATGTACCTGCAGATCAGGCCGCTGTGGTCTGGAATGGATTAATGCAAGCCGGAGAAGGTCACGGACTCGTACCAACCGGACTTGGTGCCCGGGATACACTGCGCTTTGAAGCAAGGCTCCCCCTGTATGGACAGGAATTGTCGGCAACCATCTCTCCGCTCGAAGCTGGCGTAGGCATGTTTGTGAAGCTGAATGCCGGACCTTTTATCGGATACGAAGCCTTGTTACAGCAAAAAAATGACGGGCCTGCCCGCAAATTGGTCGGCATCGAAGTGCTGGAGCGTGGTATTCCCCGCCCCCACTATCCGATTTACGCCGAAGGCGTACAGATTGGTGAAGTAACAACAGGCACGCAATCACCTACATTGAAGCGTAATCTGGGGCTTGCTCTCATCGACAGTAAATACGCTGCGCTGGGAACCCCGCTTGAGATTGAGATCCGCGGCAAGAAACTAAAAGCCGAGGTTGTGAAGACCCCTTTTCATAAACGGACACGTACGTCAAAGACACCTACTCAAGGAGCTGATCAAGCATGAGCAAGCACCGTTACATTCCCATGACCGAGCAAGATCAGAGCGCCATGCTCGCAACCATCGGTGTGGATACGCTGGAGGAACTGTTTCAGGACATTCCGCAGGAGATTCGTTATCAGGGCGAGCTGCCCGTATCCTCCAAACTTGATGAATATGCGCTGACACGTCACATGTCCAAACAAGCTGGTGCCAACGCCAATTTCGAAACACACGCCAGCTTCCTCGGCGCAGGCATATACGATCATCATGTTCCTTCCGTTATCAATCATGTCATTTCCCGTTCCGAGTTCTACACCGCCTACACACCTTATCAGCCTGAGATCAGCCAAGGTGAACTACAGGCCATTTTCGAATTTCAATCCTACATCTGTGAATTAACCGGTATGGCTGTAGCCAATGCCAGTATGTATGACGGCGCAACTGCCTTTGCAGAAGCAGGTAATCTGGCCGCAGCGGCAACTCGTCGCAAACAGCTCATCGTATCCCGTACCGTTCATCCGGAAGCCCGTCAGGTATTGCAGGCATATGCGCACGGATTAAGTCTGGAGATTGTCGAGATTGGTTATAAGGATGGAGTAACTGACTGGGATGCTCTGCAAGCCGCCATATCGGACGATACCGCTGCTGTCATGATCCAGAGTCCGAACTTCTTTGGTGCTGTGGAAAATGTGAAGCAGGCTGCCGACCTCGTGCATGCGCACAAGGGCCTGCTCGTTGTAAGTGCCAACCCGCTATCGCTGGGTCTGCTGGAAGCCCCAGGCAAGCTGGGTGCTGACATCGTTGTAGGTGATGCGCAGCCCCTCGGCATCGCCGCTTCACTCGGCGGCCCGACATGCGGATATTTCGCCGTATCCCAGCCTCATATGCGCCGAATTCCTGGCCGAATTGTAGGCCAGACCACCGATCGCAACGGCAAGCGTGGTTTTGTACTCACACTGCAAGCACGTGAACAGCACATCCGCCGCGAAAAGGCGACATCCAACATCTGTTCCAACCAGGCTTTGCTTGCACTCAGCGCATCTGTGTACATGTCCATCATGGGTAAACAGGGCATGATCGATGTCGCGGATCTGAATTTGCAAAAGAGTCATTACACCCTGAATACATTAACTGCAATTCCTGGAGTTGGCCTTACTTTTAATGCACCAACATTTAATGAGTTTGTGATTAAACTTCCTGAAGGAACAGACTTGGATACTCTTCAGTTGAAACTGCTGGATGCAGGCTTTATTGGTGGCTACGAACTCGGACGTGATTATCCGGAGCTTGCCGGACATATGCTGATTGCTGTTACGGAACGGCGCACTAAGGAAGAGATTGACGAATTCGCACGAGCATTGGAGGGATCACTGTGACTCAGGAAACGACGACGACAACGACAACATCGGTACAAGGACAATCGGTAACAGGTACCTCTTTCTCCACTTCGGCTCAATCTGAGACAGATACAACATTCAGTGCACAGACCTTATCTCCTGCTCCGGAACAATCATTGATTTTTGAACTCAGCAGCCCTGGACGTGTCGCTTATTCCTTGCCAGAATGTGATGTTCCTCGTCAGGCTGCCGATACGTTGATTCCCCGGGAAATGCTCCGTTCGGAAGCAGCAGCACTGCCGGAAGTGTTTGAGATAGATGTTATTCGACACTATACTGCGTTGTCCCGCCGGAACTTCGGCGTAGATAACGGATTCTATCCACTGGGCTCTTGTACGATGAAATACAATCCAAAGATTAATGAGGATGTTGCCCGTTATAATGGATTCGCCAAAATCCATCCGTACCAGCACGAATCCAGCATTCAAGGTGCACTTGAACTGTTATATACGTTGCAAAACGACCTTGCAGGTTTGACAGGTATGGATGCTGTGACTCTGCAACCAGCTGCGGGTGCCCATGGAGAATGGACTGGACTTATGATGATTCGTGCCTACCACGAAGGTCGTGGCGAACAACGTACCAAAGTCATCGTGCCCGATTCTTCGCATGGTACCAACCCGGCAAGTGCAACCGTTGCAGGATTTGAAACTGTGACGATTCCGTCTCGTGCAGACGGACTGGTCGATCTGGATGCACTCCGTGCAGCAGTCGGTTCGGATACGGCAGCATTGATGCTGACAAACCCGAATACACTTGGTTTGTTCGAGAAAGACATTCAGGAGATTGCATCCATCGTACATCAGGCTGGTGGCTTGCTTTATTACGATGGAGCGAACTCCAATGCCATTATGGGCATTACCCGTCCGGGTGATATGGGCTTTGACGTGGTGCACCTGAACTTGCACAAAACGATGAGCACGCCTCATGGCGGTGGTGGACCTGGCGCCGGACCAGTCGGTGTGAAGAGCCGTTTGATCCCGTTCCTGCCTAAACCGATGGTGATCAAGAATGATGATGGTGTATATTCACTGGACCGTGAAGGCGATCAATCCATTGGTCGTGTTAAAGCGTATTACGGCAACTTCGGTATTCTGGTACGCGCGTATGCCTACATTCGTACCTATGGACCGGAAGGTTTGCGCCGTGTCTCTGAATGTGCGGTACTGAATGCCAACTATATGATGGCACGTCTCACACCTTACTACGAGATTCCATATCCAGGCGTATGTAAACATGAATTTGTCATGTCTGGTCGTGGACTGAAGCAATATGGTGTACGTACACTGGACGTTGCCAAACGATTGCTTGATTTTGGATATCACCCGCCTACGGTGTACTTCCCGCTCAACGTGGAGGAATGCATCATGATCGAGCCGACGGAAACCGAAAGCAAAGAAACGCTGGATGGGTTCATCGATACGATGATACGGATTGCCAAAGAAGCGGAAGAGACACCTGAGTTGGTACTGAACGCACCTTATGGTACACCGGTCACTCGTCTTGATGAGACTACCGCAGCCCGCAAACCTGTACTGAACTGCGCTTGCAGTTAATTAAATCATTGTTAATACGAAAGCTCTTGCTGAGGTTCCAATCAGCAAGAGCTTTTTGTGTTGCCTTCCCCTTTAAAGATGCCACTCTTACAGCTCACCATCATCCTGTTAGAACATGTCTCAAACGAAGGCAAGCTATAGTCGGATGTATACCAGTGTCCGAATCACATTATCCTGTTTATAACAAAAAAAGCCGATATCCACATGAATCGCGGATACCGGCAAAATCGCTGCATCAATGCAGCTCATTATCGGAAAAAGAAAAACCTCAAATCCGGAGGAAACCCCGGCAAAATTACGCTTTAATGCTTTGAACCAATTCAACGACTTGTTCAGCCGTTTGCATATCCAGAGCTTTAGCAGCCAGTTCCTGCATATCAGCACGGGACAGTTTGGTGATCTGACTACGAGCTGGCAGAATGGAAGTTGCGCTCATGCTGAACTCATCCAATCCAAGACCAAGCAACAATGGAATTGCTGTTTCGTCTCCTGCCATCTCACCACACATGCCAACCCATTTGCCTTCACGATGCGCTGCATCGATAACCATTTTAACCAAACGCAAAATGGCTGGGTTGTAAGGTTGGTACAGATAAGCCACTCGTTCGTTCATACGGTCAGCAGCCATTGTGTATTGAATCAGATCGTTCGTTCCGATACTGAAGAAATCCACTTCTTTGGCAAACTGATCCGCGAGAACTGCAGTCGAAGGAATTTCGACCATGATTCCAAGTTGAATGCTGTCAGAAACAGCAATACCTTCAGCAACCAGCTTCTCTTTCTCTTCGAGCAAGACAGCTTTTGCTTCACGGAATTCACCAAGTGTTGCGATCATTGGGAACATGACACGCAGGTTTCCATGTACGCTTGCACGCAGCAATGCACGCAATTGTGTACGGAAGATATCCAGACGGTCCAGACACAGACGAACTGCGCGGAAGCCGAGGAATGGATTCATTTCTTTTGGCAGATCCAGGTATGGAAGCTCTTTGTCTCCACCGATATCGAGTGTACGAACAACGACAGGTTTGCCTTCCATTTTTTCCAGCACCGCTTTGTAAGCATTATACTGAATGTCTTCAGAAGGAAGCTTGTCTCTGCCCATATAAAGGAACTCGGTACGGTACAGGCCTACAGCCTCGCCGCCATTCTCCAGAACACCCGTTACATCATTTGGTGTACCAATATTGGCTGCAAGTTCAACATGAACGTTGTCCACTGTTACCGTTGGCTCGTCACGAAGTTTTCTCCACTCTGCACGTTGTGCATCATACTGTTCCTGTTTGGCACGGTATTCAGCAATAACTTCATCAGTAGGGTTAACCAGTACGTGACCATCCAGACCGTCAACAATGATCATATCGCCTTGTTTTGCTTGAGCCAAGATGTCCTTGGTTCCAACAACAGCTGGAATTTCAAGAGAGCGCGCCATGATCGCCGAGTGAGAAGTACGTCCACCAATGTTGGTTGCAAAACCTTTAACAAATTGGCGATTCAATTGAGCCGTGTCGGAAGGTGTTAGATCCTCCGCAAGCACGATCACTTCTTCATTGATCTCAGCCGGACTCATGAAGTCGATACCAAGCAAGTGATTTAGCACACGTTTGGTAACGTCACGCATATCTGCTGCACGTTCCTGCAGGTATGCACTCTTCATGTTCTCGAACATGGAGATAAATTGCGATGCCGTTTCGTTCAAAGCAAATTCTGCATTGACCATGTCATCCGCAATTCTAGCTTTAACCGGATCAATTAGTTCCGGGTCATTCAGAATGAGCAAATGCGAAGCAAAAATTTCAGCTTTTTTCTCGCCAAGCTCTTGTAAAGTACGCTCTTTGATCGCCTCAAGCTCAGCCTGGGATTTACCCAGAGCTGAGTCGAGTTTTGCGATCTCTGCGTCAACGTCGTTAATTTGGCGTTTTTCTACAGAGTAGTCAGGATGCTCCAAGATAAACGCCTTGGCGATAGCAATACCCGCCGAAGCCGCGATCCCGGAGACATTAAGCATTAATTTCGCCCAACCCTTCGTTAACCATAACGTCAGTCAAAGCTTGAAGAGCTTCAGCTTCGCCTTCGCCTTCAACGATGATGCTGATAGTGTCGCCTTGTTCCAATCCGAGGGAAAGAACACCCAGGATGGATTTCAAAGTTACTTTTTTACCGTTAGCTTCTGCAAAGGATTCTGCACCTTTGAATTTGTTTGCTGTATTAACCAGGGCTGTCGCCGGACGTGCGTGGATACCATCTTCGTCTGTAATTCTGAATGTTTGTTGCATTACAATCATCTCACTTTCAGTAGTTTGGTTTAGGCATTGCATATATTTACACTTGCTTGCCATCGTCGTAACACTTCTTATTTTATCTCAATGATTGGCTGTTCGCCAACTTTCAGCACTCCACTCTTCTTCAGAGTTACTGTGGAGCCCTCTGGCAGGTTGGTGAAAATAACTGGTGAAATGATCGAAGGAGCGTTTGCTTTTACATACTCCAGATCCACTTCCATAATCGGCTGGCCTGCCGATACCAGATCACCTTCCTGTACCAGTACGTTAAAGCCTTGACCTTTCAGCTTCACCGTATTAACACCTATATGAACAAGCACTTCCTTGCCACCATCGGACATAATGCCCACGGCATGTTTGCTTGGAAATACATTAAACACTTTACCATACACAGGAGAAGTTATCGTACCATCATGTGGCAAAATTGCGAACCCATCACCTGTCATTTTCTCAGCAAAGACCGGATCAGGTACGTTTGTAATGTCCAGCAATTCACCATTGACTGGCATAACGATATCCTCATCAACGATGCGCTCGCCTTGCTCACCTTGTGCCTTCTCCTCTTCTGGAGTTGGTTTGGCAGCTGCTGGCGTTGGTGCTGGTGTTCGTCCTGCAATAATATCCTGCATCTGAGATTTGATCGTGTCGGAACGTGTTCCGAAGATGGCTTGAACATTATTACCCACTTCAAGTACACCAGATGCACCCAATTGTTTCAAACGATCTTTTTTCACATTGGATTTCTCATTAACTTCAATCCGCAAACGAGTAATACAAGCGTCCAGATGTTTGATATTCTCTTTGCCACCAAAAGCTTCAAGAATGTTATGGGGCAGATCATCCGTTGAACCAGAGCCTCCGCCAGATTCGGTTTCAGGCGTTGCATCTTCTCGTCCAGGTGTTTTGAGATTGAATTTGCGAATGATAAACCGGAAACCGAAGTAATAGATCACCGCAAGAATCAATCCGACAATAATCACGTCCCACCAAGGTGTGCGGTTCGGAATAATCCCGAAGATCAGGAAGTCAATGAACCCACCGGAGAAGGTCATACCGATCTTTACACCCAGAATTTGCATGGTCATGAAAGACAAACCTGCAAAGATACAGTGTACTGCAAAAAGGATTGGTGCTACAAACAGGAACGAGAATTCAAGTGGTTCTGTGATCCCTGTCAGGAACGAGGTCAGCGCAGCTGAACCCATGATACCTGCAACATATTTTTTGTGTTCTGGTCTTGCTTCATGGTACATCGCAAGTGCGGCCGCTGGCAAACCAAACATCATGAACGGGAATTTACCAACTTGGAATGTTCCCGCTGTGAGGTTCACACCGTCACGCAATTGATTGAAGAAGATTTGCTGGTCACCACGGATGACATCTCCAGCTTTGTTCACATACTCACCGAACTCAAACCAGAATGGGGAGTAGAAAATGTGGTGAAGACCAAACGGAATTAATGACCGTTCTACAACTCCGAAGATGAATGCCGACAATGTCGGGCTTGTATCTACCATGAAGTGAGATACAGCATTTAACCCATTTTGAATCGGTGGCCAGATAATCACCAGAAGCAACCCGATTAAGAGGGAAACAACCGAAGTGATAATCGGAACGAAACGTTTACCTGCAAAGAAACCGAGGTAAGACGGCAGTTCGATTTTGAAAAATCGATTGTAACATAGCGCGGCGGCAATACCTATTATTATACCTCCGAACACGCCTGTACTTAATGTTGGGATACCCAAGATGCTGGCATAACCCGGTACTTCACCGATCATTGCCGGAGTAACCCCTACTGCGGTACCCAGTGTGACGTTCATGACCAGATAACCGATGATCGCTGCGAGACCTGCAACCCCTTCGCCACCGGCTAATCCGACGGCTACACCGACGGCGAACAGCAATGCCAGATTATCGAATACGATCTGACCTGCATTCATCATAATTGTTGCGATCGAGTTCACCCAAGGGGTGTCGAGCGCCGTTACATATTGCAAGAAATCTGGATTAACCAACATGTTACCGATTCCGAGCAGCAAACCTGCCGCAGGTAGAATGGCTACAGGCAACATGAGAGCTTTACCTACTCTTTGCAATACACCAAAAAGCTTTTTGAACATCGCGTCGTATCTCCCTTTCGTCTAATTTATATGTTGTGATGCAAGCAAGGGAACACAAAAAAAAGGCATGAATTAATAAAGTAAACTGTGCCAACCTTGGGGTATAGCATACCCTGTACAAGGAAAGAACAATCACACTTTAATTAACTCATGCCTGATCGAGTCAGTAACACGTCGCTTATGTTTATTCAGTTGCTTGATTACGGAAACCATTGTAGCACCAGTTCTAATCTATTGCAAGCCTTTACACCAAAAAAATAATTCCGCATTCCATCACTGGAATGATCTCACTTATTCTCTTCTTCTTTCCGCTGATTCAGCCTTTGCAGATGAATGGTCAGATAACCTACCTCCGCAGGATAAACAGGCAGTTTCAGTCTTTTCTCCATTACTTTGGTCAGTTTCCATGCAAGCGAGTACATTTCGGGATACTCCAACTTAAGCAGGGAATCTAACTTATGAAGCTCTTCCACTTTGTCTCCACGGCGAACACGCTCAAGGGCGAAACGAAGATGAGTCAGCAAACGTGAGTAATCAAGCGATTCCGTTTCAAACGAATAATCGAGTTGATCGGACACCAGGTTCACCAAATCAGTGATCAATTGTGAATGTTCACGTACCTGGGATATATTTTGATTGGTCATTGCGCTATAGATATGGAGGGCAACAAAGCCAATCTCATCCATCCCCAGATCTACACCCATTTTCTCTTTGATCAGACGAACAGCGTATTCTCCCATTCGATATTCTTCAGGATAAATCTCGCGGGTTTCATATAAAAATGGATTTTGTATGATAATGCCCTGCTCCTTGCGTTTTAACGCGAAAGAAATATGATCGGTTAATGCAATATGGATATGTTCATTCAGAGGAACGTCCGTACGCTCTGCAATATACGTAATAACTTCGTTAATAATCTCGATCAGTGCTTCATCCACCTGTGGAAGAAGCTGTTTGTACTGCTCTTGCTCCTGCTGGTTTTTCAAAATGAACATTTTCTCCACAGCCATCAATGGAATGTGATCACTCGGTTTTCGGTTAAAGCCAATGCCTTTACCAATAACAACGACTTCCCCGTGTTCTGGATGCTGTGCAATGATTACATTATTATTTAGCGCTTTATCTACATGCAAGCTGCTCATTGTTTGCACCTCTTTTTCACACCATCTTAGGTGTGATTAAGTCACACCCTGTTACGAACGAAAAGACACCCGGAGCGGGCAAACCGCGCCGGACGTCTCGCTTAAAAAGTAACAAAAATTCGTCTTAAGGTCAATAGAGCAACCATGCAAGATTCGAAGTGCTTCTTACTCGTCAACTCCAGCTCTTTCCACAATCTTGTCGATTATAGAAGGAGTAGTAACAGCCTCGCTCTGTTGAATGGCAACTGGCGCAGGTGTTTTAGACTTCGTAAGGCCTTTAATCAGCTGCTCTACATCGATGCCCGATACACTTTTGAGCATCTCTGGAGCGGTCGCCATAAGTTCGGTAACATAGTTACTCACTCGCGCTGCACCTTCACCTTTACCTGTATCTACCACCGTCAGTTTATCAATGGATGCAATTGGCTCTGCAATTTTGCCAGCCAGTTCAGGCAGCATTTTGACAATGATGTCGAGTACAGCCGCTTCGCCAAACTTCTGGAATGCTTCGGCCAGTTTTTCTTTCGCTTCTGCTTCCGCAAGACCACGCAAACGAATAACTTCTGCATCTGCTGTACCTTTGGCAAGTTCCGCATCCGCCATGGCCTGACCTTCAAGTCGCTTCTGCTCAGCTGTTGCTTTGGCATGTGTTTCGATGGAATACTGTACTGCATCGGCTTCACGCATTCTTTTGGCTTTATCCGCTTCGGCAGCCTGCTCTACCGCATAACGATCCGCTTCTGCCTTTTTCTTCACTTCAGCATCATATTGTTTCTCACGTACGACGATTTCTTTTTCCTGGAGATCAATCTCACGTTCTTTACGAACGAGTTCAACCTTCATTTCTTCTTCCACCACAATCTGTCTAGCACGCGCTTCATGGATATGGTAAGCCTGATCGGCTTCCGCTTTTGCTGTATCCTGATCCCGCTTAAACGTGGCTACTTTCAGTTCTTTCTCTTTGGCTGCCTCAGCGATATTGGTATCCCGCAGCAACTCCGCTTTTTGCCCCTGTTCTTCCGCATTGGCCTTCTGAATACGTGCATCACGCATCGCTTCCGCTTCAGCTATCTCGGCATCACGCTTCACAGCAGCAATTCTCGGTTTACCGAGAGCATCCAAGTAGCCCTGTTTATCACGAACATCCTTGATGGTAAATGAGACAATTTGAAGGCCCATTTTCTTCAGATCTCTAGCTGCTACGCCTTGAACCTCTTGCGCAAACCGATCCCTGTTCCGATATACTTCTTCCACCGTCATTGTACCGAGGATGGCCCGCAAATGCCCCTCCAGTACCTCCTGTGCTTCGCTTCTCAGCGCTTCTACAGGTTTACCGATGAATTGCTCAGCTGCCGTAGCAACGTCCTCTACAGCGCCTCCAACCTTGATAATAGCTACACCGTCAGCAATAACCGGAACCCCTTGCTCCGTGTACACTTCAGGTGTGGAGACATCCAGCTTGTGGGACAATAAGGAGATAAACTCGGATTGCTGGAATACTGGCAGGATAAATGCACCGCCACCACGAACAATCTTAATTTTTCGGCCAGAATCATCATCGGAGATATTTTTGCTACCCAGGAATGATCCCGTAACGATCATTGCCTCATCCGGTCCAACCGTTTTGTATCTCGCCCAGAAAGCCAAACCTAAAATTAGAATGACACCGACTACAACTATAGGAATCAGCAATACATCCCAATTCAAATTCAAATTATCCATTCCACATCTCTCCCCTTATTCATTCATGATGAGTGCTTAAACTACTTAGGTGATAAGAATACTTTATAAATCTTTAAGTACATTTTCATCCCATTCCGACACACGCAGTACACCATCTACAACATCCACCACCACAACACGTGCTCCCGCCGCAATGGGGAGGTGTTCAAAACTGGATGCCGTTTGAATCGTACTACCGGATGCAAAACGAATCATCACTTCGCCAAAACCTTTCTCCGGCACCGGAATGGTGATTTCCCCAATTTTCCCAGATAACTCTTTCATTGAAAATGCAATCGAGACATCGCTGTTACGCATCGGTTTGATATATGCGAAGAATACCAGCATGGCTGCAGCAATACCTATAAGCAGGGATAATATTAGACCCGACATCGCACTTAATGAACTATAACGTGTCAGCATAATGCCTGCCCCACCGAAGGTTGTAATGGAACCAGCTAACACAACGGGTTTGAAAAAATCAAGACCTGGCATTTCGAAGGCTCCGTCCAGCAAGCCGTCAATCAAGTCACCCAGCACAAGGCTGACAACCGCAAATATTGCTCCTCCGATCAGACACCCCCAATAAATTGTCTCCATCCCCTGTTCCTCCTCTCCTCTGCCGCAAATTCATCCTAACTGGGCATTCCACATGTAAATAAATACGTAGCTGACATCAAAATGTTTCAAAATCTTTCCTCAAATGTATTCTGAACCCGATAATGGGTATTATCACGACATTCTATTCTTCTTGCTTCATGTTCCTCCATCATTCTCGTGCAGAGCCAAATACATGAAAAAACCGCAAGCCCCCATAAAGGAGACTTGCGGTTATTGGACAACGGAATGTGTCCTTTCACTTTGCAGTGATTATAGAATTACAGAGAAGCCTTGTAGATGGATACAACATCTTCCCGTTGCAGTTTCTTGAAGTTACCGAATGGGCCAAACAGCATCGCTTTGTCTGCCATTACGTCGATCTGGCTATCATCGATATCGTAATCTGCCAGACGGTTAGGTGCACCAATGGATGTCCAGAATTTGCTGAGCGCATCGATACCTTCTTCGGCAATCTGTCTGTCCGACTTGCCTTCTGGGTTCACTTCGAATACATTAATTGCCAGACGTTTGAATCGATCCACATTCACATCCAGGTTATGTTTCATCCAGTGTGGGAACAAGATTGCAAGTCCACCGCCGTGTGGGATATCATACACTGCGGATACCGCGTGTTCAATATTATGTGTTGCCCAGTCGCCTGCGAGACCCATATTCAGCACGCCATTCAGTGCCATTGTTCCGCAATACAGAATCGTTTCGCGCAGTTCATAGTTCTCCAGATCTTCAACCAGACGAGGCGCTGCTTCCATGACAGTACGCAGAATCGTCTCACAGAAGCCAAGTTGAACAGGTGTATTGGCATCCAGATGGAAGTAATGCTCCAATACGTGGGACATCATATCTACCATGCCGTATACCGTTTGGTCCAGTGGAACAGTGTATGTATTCACTGGATCCAGGATAGAGAATGCAGGGAATGAGTATGCGCTACCCCAGCCCAATTTTTCTTGTGTATCCTGATTCGTAATAACCGAACCGGAGTTCATCTCCGAACCGGTTGCTGCCATCGTCAATACGGTACCGAGTGGAAGAGCGTCCTGTGCAACGGCTTTGCGCTGAGCAAAATCCCACATATCGCCATCATATTTGGCACCTACAGCAATAGCTTTGGAGCAGTCCAGTACACTGCCGCCACCTACAGCGAGGATCAGGTCGATGTTATTTGTTTTACAGAGGTCTACCCCTTTATGCACCGTAGAAAGACGTGGGTTAGGTTCCACACCTGCCAGTTCAGTCACTTCTGCTCCAACTTCCTTAAGCAAACCGATCACTTGATCGTACAGACCACTGCGTTTGATACTGCCGCCACCATATACAAGCAGAACCCGTTTACCGTATTTCGGCACTTCTGTTTTCAATGCTTCCAGTTGTCCTTTGCCGAAAATCAGCCGGGTTGGATTATAGAATTGGAAAGATCTCATATCTATTGTCGCCTCCAATGGAGTTTAGAATTTTTAGTGCAACTCCAATTATAGTACCCCGTTTATAGAAAAACAAATCGATAGTCACTCACTTTATAACAATCCGTTAATCTCCAAATGGGCTCGAAACATCTCGCTCGTTGAAGGCAAATCCTCAGCATCGACCCATGTTTCTGAGGCCCATAATCCAGACTGTTTGAATGCCCGCGGACAATGGATAAAGCACTCTTTCACATCTACAATGACAGCCGCACCTATGGTTTTACCACTCCAGCCCATACTGGCGATGAATTCCTCATCCTTGGTAATAGATGCTGTACCATTAATACGCAGCACTTCATTCATACCCGGAATCAAAAAGAGCATACCAATACCAGGGTTCGACAACATGTTCAGCAACGAATCTATGCGCCGATTTCCTGGGCGTTCGGGATAGACGAGCCGATATGTATCATACACTTTTACGAATCCCGCTCCATCACCCCGAGGTGACACATCACTTTTTCCATCACGATCGGAGGTGGAGAGGAAAAATAACGGTGACATGGATAGAAAGTTCTGAACATGTGAATCCACAAATGAAATTGCCTTGTTGCGCACATGTTCATGCGGTTCACCCACCATGCCTTGCAGTTCCTCAGCATCTGTAATCAACGGAATATTCAATGCTTTCTTTTCCAAGTTATTAACCCCATTTCCTCAATTCATTGTGGTACTCTAGGACTTCACTCCATTATAACTTGCCCGGAATTTCTTTCCAATGCATACAAATGTCTAGAATAACAAGAACAACACCCGCTCATGATTGGGCGGGTGTTTTGGTTTGTTGACTACTATTCAGTGTATCCCATGCTGCTTACAAAACGACGGAAAGCCTGACGTCCTGCTTCATCATATTTGTAGACACCTGCATGTTCCAGAATCTCGGCAAATTTCAAGCCGACTTCCTGTTGTACAATGGCAACGGCTTGTTCCTTGTCCAGGTTAGGACCAAACCGTTCAATCAATTCTTCCGCCCAGCTCAGGTGTTTGTTCAACACATGATCAGAAGCTTTGGCGGCTTCAGCAAGTTTGGCATCTCCAGCGAGGATATCCGCGATACTGTCCAGTTCTTCTTTCAAACGACCTGGCAGGATGGCAAGCCCCATCACTTCGATCAGACCAATGTTTTCTTTCTTCAGATGGTGCATCTCACGGTGAGGATGGAAAATCCCTTCAGGATGCACGTCATTTGTACGATTGTTACGCAATACAAGATCCATCTCATAACCACCATCTGCACTGCGACGAACGATTGGTGTTACCGTATTGTGTGGTACTTGTTCCCCGTCCACTTCACTGAATGCTTCGATATCCACAGCAGAATCACTGTAGACCTTCCACGCTTCATATACAGCATTACCAGCTTCTAGCAGTTCTGCAGGATCGTGTGAGGCCAGGCGCATGACGGACATTGGCCATTTCACAAGACTCAACGTAAGTCCAGGTGCATCCGCATGGCGGAAGACCGCCTCTGGCTGTGCATTTTGAATGGCAAACGTATGACGACCACCCTGGAAATGGTCATGTGTCAGGATAGAACCGCCCACGATCGGCAGATCCGCGTTAGATCCGATAAAGTAGTGTGGGTACTCCCCAACAAAGGCAAGCAGTCTGCGCAGTGTATCTTTGGTTAATTTCATCGGCACATGATCATGATGGAAAATGATGCAGTGCTCGTTGTAGTACACATACGGCGAGTATTGGAACAACCAAGGCTCGTTGTTAAGCTCCAACGGAATGACTCTCAAATTCTGGCGGGCCGGGTGATTCACCCGACCAGCGTAACCTACATTTTCACGACACAGCTGGCATTTTGGATATACCGGTGGCGGAAGCAATTTCGCCATGGCAATTTCCTTTGGACTTTTCTCCGGTTTTGACAGGTTAATAGTAATCTCCATGTCTCCATAGGCCGTGTCCTGAGTCCAGTAAACGTTCTTCGAGATCCGATCCATCCGAATATAGTTGGAGTTAATCGACAAGTCATAGAATTGAGATGTGGCCGCCTCAATGCCTTCCGTCTGCTCCGTGTGGCGGAAGGCGCGTACAACTTCGGATGGGCGTGCCATCAAATGACCCATGATCTTGGCATCCAGCAAATCACGGAATGTATCGCTATTTTCAGGAATGAGTCCAATGGAAAATCCATAATCGATCAACGTATCCAGCATAGCCTGTGGGCCATCGGGCACAGTCGCGTCCAACTCGCCGGCATAAGGCTCTGAGAATCCGAATTGTTCCAGCAAGAGGTTGCGGCTATAATCCCAATCCGCTTCCTCGATTAATTGTTTCTGCAAGGCAAATGCAACCAGACGTTCAATGGCATGCAGTGCTTCCTGCTGCTCCGGTGTCCGCTCTGTGGCACCTGCTGCAATATGAGTCTGTGACATAAGGTGTTCGCCTCCTAGTTTTTTCCGTAGCCGTCAGGACGTGATTGGTGCCAGCTCCAAGCGCTTTGAATAACATCTTCCAGATTGGTCCATTTTGGATTCCAACCCAGGACAGATCTCGCTTTTGCAGACGAAGCTACCAGCACAGCCGGGTCACCTGCACGACGTGGCTCCTGTACAACCGGGATATCCAGGCCAGTCACTTTTTTAGCTGTTTCAATCACTTGTTTTACAGAAAATCCTGTGCCGTTACCCAGGTTGAACACATTACTGTTCTCACCTTTGCGAAGATAATCTACTGCACGCAGATGTGCATCAGCCAAGTCGCTCACGTGGATATAGTCACGGATACATGTTCCATCTTCTGTTGCATAGTCGTCACCAAACACGGCGATGTGCGGACGTTGTTTCAAAGCCGTTTGTAGAACGAGTGGAATCAGATGACTCTCTGGTTGGTGATCTTCACCAATTTTGCCGCTCTCATGAGCACCGGCTGCATTGAAGTAACGCAGGGAAACGTATTTGATATCCTGAACTTTATCGAACCATGACATCATGCGTTCCATCATCAGCTTGGTTTCGCCGTATACGTTGGTTGGCTCTGTACGATCGCTTTCTTCGATTGGCACTTTCTCAGGCTCACCGTAGGTAGCTGCTGTAGAGGAGAAGACGATGCGGCGTACGTTCGCTGCATTCATCGCTTCCAACAGACAGAGTGTACCAAACACGTTGTTGTCATAATATTTAACCGGGTCTTTCATACTCTCACCTACAAGTGAGTTGGCCGCAAAGTGAATAACTGCATCGATTGAATTCTCAGCGAACAGCTTCGCCAGAATTTCTTTGTCACGCAGATCCCCTTCATACAACTTACCGCCGAGCAACGCTTCACGATGCCCTGTCTGCAAGTTATCCAGTACAACAACCTCTTCACCACGTTCCAACAATGCTGCTACCGTATGAGAACCAATATATCCTGCTCCACCTGTCACCAAAATTGCCATTTTACTTCGCCTCCTTCAATTCTTTAACACCGTCGCCTACACCGCATACATAAAAATCACCTTTTAGACGGGTACGCGCTTCATATGCAGCGCCCACTTCGCTTACAAAACGCTCGACATCATCTTCATGCACAAGTGATACGGTACAACCGCCAAATCCTGCGCCAGTCATCCGAGCACCAAGCGTGCCTGGAATCCGCTGGGCTTCTTCAACCATAACGTCCAGCTCATCACAGCTTACTTCGTACAAGTCACGAAGCGATTCATGAGAAGCGTTCATCAGCTTGCCGAAGGTTTCCAGATCGTTACCCTGCAATGCTTCGACCGAAGCGAGCACACGCGCGTTCTCTTCCACAACATGTTGTGCACGCTGTCTTACTTTCTCATCCTTGATCTGATCCTGTAGTGTTACGAACTGCTCTGGCGTCAATTGAGCCAGGTAATTCAGTGCAGGCAGCTGTTCCTTCAAGATGGCAAGTGCCTGCTCGCATTGGGAGCGACGTTCATTATAAGCCGAATCTACCAGACCGCGGCGTTTGTTTGTGTTACCGATGACCAATTTGTAGGAGCCTGTACGGAAAGGAACCTTTTCGTACTCCAGTGTGTCACACATCAGCAGGATCGCGTGATCCTGAGCACCGTTTGCGACAGCGAACTGATCCATGATTCCACAGTTGACGCCTACGAACTCATTTTCCGCTTTCTGGGACAGAAGCGCCAATTGAACCGTATCAATATCCGTTACGCCCTCCAGAGACTGAATCGCAAATCCGGTGAGTACCTCCAATGATGCAGATGATGAAAGCCCTGCCCCGTTCGGAATCTCCCCATGGTACAGGAAGTCGTAGCCTTTTGTTACATTAACGCCTTTGCCCTGCAATTCAACCATGACACCAACAGGATAGTCGGTCCATTCTCCGGTCTTCTCCTTACCGATGGAGGAAGTGTCTAGTACCCCTTCATATGACATGTTCGTGGAAGCCAATTGCAACTTGTTGTCCTCACGCTCACGGATAATTAATGTTGTTCCGAATTCAAGTGCTGCCGGAAGCACGTATCCACCATTATAGTCAATGTGCTCACCGATCAGATTCACACGCCCAGGAGCATGAAATACACGGATGTCCGCTCCACTCTCTCCGTACTTTTCAATAAACTTTTGTTTCAATTCAGTTACGTTCACTGCTGGTGCACCTCGCCTCGTTGTTGTTGTTTTCTTAATGTTATTATATAAGAAAGCGGTGCCTCTTGTAATGCAACCATGTGTGTTTCATATGGATAAATGTGACCTTAAGGCGTATAATGATCGGAGCATCCCAGAAAGAAGGAAACGAGTATGACAGACTCATTCAACGCCAAGAAAGAATCCCTTGCATCTTCTACAGAAAAAATACAGGAATCACCTTCCGGTAAAAGTGGAGCACTCAGTTATTCGGTTGCCTCCAATCCCGTCTATTATGAGCAAGGCGCACTGCATGTCCTGTTTGCCGGAGCAAGCCAGACCCTTCCGGGTCACGCCGTCGGCCCCAAACTGTTTGATTATTATCTGCTGCACTATGTAGAAAAAGGGGCGGGTACGTTCCGTACCGAACTGCACACCTACGAGTTATCCGCAGGTGACTGTTTTCTCATTCATCCCGGGCAACTGGTAAGCTACCAGTCTCACGCCCGCAATCCATGGCAATACCGCTGGATCGCTTTCACGGGCAGCCAGGCTGCCCAGCATGCCGAGGAGGCGGGATTCCGCCCCGAGAAGTCCGTTTTTCATGCCGGACCCTCTTGTGGAATATCCGATTGGTTATCCGTGATGCAGGATGCTTTTGCCGAGCGCAAAGAAAGCTCCCATTTCACATCACTGGGTACGTTATATATGATTCTAGCCGAAGCACAGAATCACCTTTCGCAGGGCCAAACCTTAATTCCAGGTGAATCATCCATCCGACGTACGGTGAAACAGATGATTCAGTATATGTCCACCCAATATGCCTATCCTGTCTCCATTGAACAAATGTCTGCGAGTCTCGGGTACAACCGTGCGTATCTATCCCGTATTTTCAAACAGGAAACCGGTCTTTCGCCAGTCACTTATCTGCTCAAACTGCGGATCGACAAGTCGCGCCAACTCCTAAGAGAACGCCCGGATCTGTCCATCGAACAGGTATCTGCATCGGTCGGACTGCCAGACGCGCTGTATTTCTCCAAACAGTTCAAACGATTTCACGGTGAAGCACCTAGCTTGTATCGAGAGAAAATACTGTCCCGCCCACTACATCAGGGGTTACAGAAGAACGCTCAACAAAACAAACGGTGAGCAAGATAACGGCCGGAACCACATACGACAAAAAAAGGTGCATTCCGCCATTATGGCTAAGATGCACCTTTTACACTTTATTTATTTGTCATCAGGCTGCGGAGACAGAATGGATTCAATCCGTTCCAATTCCTCTGTAGAGAAATCCAGCTGACTAAGCGCAGCCACATTCTCTTCAATCTGTGAAGGACGGCTTGCGCCAATCAGCGCAGAAGTTACCCTGCCATTCCGCAGCACCCAGGAGAGTGCAAATTGGGCCAAACTCTGGCCGCGGGCTGCTGCAATCTGGTTCAGCGCACGCACTTTGCGGAGCGTCTCTGGAGAGATGTTGTTTTCATTCAGGAATACCGATGGTCCTTTGGCACGTGAGTCTTCCGGGATACCATTCAAGTATTTGTTCGTGAGCACACCTTGTGCCAATGGACAGAATGCAATACTGCCTGTTCCATACTCATCCAGCACGTCCTGCAAACCATCTTCAATCCAGCGCTCCAGCAGCGAGTATTTCGGTTGATGGATTAACAGGGGCGTACCCAGACCTTTCAGAATTTCGGCAGCCTGTCTTGTCTGCTCTGCGGGATAGTTGGAGATCCCTACATAGAGGGCTTTACCCGAGCGAACAATATGGTCCAGTGCCATCATCGTTTCTTCCAAAGGTGTCTCGGGATCATAACGATGTGAATAGAAGATATCCACATAATCCAGGCCCATACGCTTCAAGCTCTGATTCAGACTGGACACCAGATTTTTGCGTGAACCCCACTCGCCATACGGCCCGGGCCACATATAATATCCCGCTTTGGTGGAGATCACCAGTTCATCCCGATAAGGTTTCAGATCCTGGGCAAGTACCTGTCCAAATAACTGCTCTGCTGAACCTGCCGGTGGACCATAATTGTTGGCAAGGTCAAAGTGTGTAATGCCCAGATCAAATGATCGGGTAATCATATTACGGCCATTCTCAGCGTTATTAATACCGCCAAAATTATGCCACAGCCCCAGTGAAATCGCTGGCAGTTTCAAACCTGAACGTCCAATGCGGTTATATTTCATCGTTTCATAGCGAGTATCGCTTGCTACGTAGACCATCATGAATCCCTTCTTTCCCCAGGTTCCGCCTCTTTTGTCCGGTCTGTGCCGGAGAATGTGGTTGTTCAGTCCATACGTTTAACCAAGAAGCTGGTCCACATTATTCATTACCTCGCCAATCGGATCTGTAATCAGCAAATCAGCCCTGCGGTCATAAGCAGTAGGTGTAGCGTTCAGCAGAACGGTATGTTTTCCCTGAAAATACGTAATTAACTGGGCGGCCGGATATACCGTCAGTGACGTGCCTCCCACGAGTAACAGATCTGCAGAAGACAGTGCATCAATGGAACGATACAATGTCGTCTGATCCAGCTCCTCTTCGTACAGCACCACATCCGGTTTGATCACACCACCACATGCGGTACAGCGAGGTACGGTATGTTGGGATTGTATAATTTCATTCAGCGTATAAAACTGCTTGCAATCCATGCAGCCGTTACGATGAATTGAGCCGTGAAGCTCAAAGACATTGCTGCTGCCTGCCTTCTGATGCAGTCCGTCGATATTTTGCGTGATCACTGCCTGAAGTTTCCCCTCATGCTCCAGACGGGCCAACAGTCGATGGCACCCGTTAGGTTCCGCATCTGGATGAAGCATTTTGCCTCGATAAAAATCATAAAAAATATCGGCATGTTGATCAAAAAAATGCCGGCTTAATAACTCTTCCGGTGGATAAGGTGAATGCTGCTCCGTCTGATACAGACCCGCAGCCGAGCGGAAGTCGGGAATCCCGCTTTCCGTTGAAGTTCCGGCCCCTCCGAAAAAAACAATACGGGAGCTTTCCTGAATCCAGGCAGCCAGTTGTTCTATTGCGTTCATCCTCTCTCCTCCTTTTGTTTACTATATAAATTGAACTAAAGAATATTTACACTGGCCGCTCCGTTTTGTATAAATGTTGAGTTCAATTTATATCGTTCAACCAAACCAGAGTGACTTATATAATCACGCTTATCTCATTATAATGACGAATAATGGCATGGGCATCAACCAGGTGGGATCCTTGATCTAACTGTGGACAGTAACCAAGCGTATAGGATACCTCTGCGTGCCGCCCCATCTGCATATCCCCATTGCTGTCTCCAATTACAACGGCCTCCGCAGGATCGATATGTAATTCACGGCAAGCCAAGAGTGCTGCTTCTCTATCCGGTTTGCCCTGGGTCACCCGATCACAGCCCACAATGGATGTGAAAAAGGAACGTATCCCCATCCAATCCAGATGTGTTTCTGCTGCCGCTGTACTGTCTGAAGTGACGACCGCCAGTGGTATGTCCGCTGCCCTGCATTTCTGCAAGAAATCCAGCAATCCTGACATGGGTTCAGCGGATTTGCGCTCTCTTACCGATCTCATGGCTACACTTGAAAATTTGCGTATCGTTGTGATCGCTTCATTCCATGGCATGCCTGCTGCATATAGCTGCCCGGCAAGCAATCCCGTGCACTCATCCACAGTCGCAATGGCCAGCGGGCCTTGCGGATCATATCCAACAATATGACCTTGGGGATTATGGATGGTGCCCAGAACGTGCTCCCGTTCAACCGTAAATGAAGCTCCAAGTTCATTCATACGTGATTGCAACTGATCCAGTAATGTCTCTGCCCACGGTCCCCATAGCTGGAGAAATTCCAGTAGTGTTCCATCTTTATCAAACAGGATACCTTTACATGGGATCTGCGCTCCATTCACTTGAAGCATGGTCATCCGTATCACCTCCATCAAGTATGCTATAAATGCATACAGCCCTTAGTGCAGAATAACCAAAACCTACTTGATGGTACTTAACCAAGCCAGAACTGTCTTGACGGTCTGATTCAGCTGTTCTTCTCCACTCACTTCCGGCTCGCCATCTCCTTTTTGATGACCATAATCACCGAACTGGGCGTGGTTACCACCTTCAATGGTGTAATATACCGTCTCTACAGGCAAATACATACGTCCACTCTGATACTTAGTCATATTCACAACCTCATCTTTAGTACCCAGAATGGATAATGCAGGTATTCCCAGTGTCATTACGCTTCCTTTTTCATCCGGGTAGGATGCCAGAAAGAAGATGCCGTGAAGTGCATCAGGATGCGATGCTACATAACGTGCAGCCATCGCCCCGCCGAGAGAGTGTCCACCCATAACAAATTGTTCGTCCGGATATGCGGCCAGAATCTCATCTGCCAAGTTTGGCTTGAGCACTGCCAGGTTAACTGGCATCTTGGCAATAATCGTGTGATGACCCGCAGCGGCCAACTCATGCGCAAGTGGTGCGTAACTTTCAGGTTTTACCAGTCCACCAGGGTAGAAAAGTACACTTTTCCCAGTCGGTTTATCTGGCACAAAATCAATCCAGTTCTCTTGTTCGCTCACGGTCACCTTATTGGCTGTTTCCATGGCCGTTTGAGCTGTTTCCTGTGGACCGTATGGTGTGAATAATTTCCACGCAACAAATCCACATCCAATGACAATGAGCGCCAGAAGTACGAGCAGGAATTTCCCGATGCCCCTCTTCTTGCGCCCTGTATTATACCGATTTCTCAACGTTAATCACCTTTCTTCACTTCCGCAGGTGCCGCGGCTCACAGAATTGGGAGCCTTCGTTAATTCAGGCTCCCTTTCTCCGAATTGAACAAATATTATTCAGCCTTGGCCTTGCGATAAGCATCCATATATTGTTCCGCTTTGCGACGGACATGACTCAGGTCACCCGTCTTCACAGCTTCCGATGTCAAGTCGGAGCCGATACCAACAGCCACTGCTCCACCCTTGATCCAATCCCCCAGATTAGACAAGGATACCCCGCCAGTTGGCATAAAATTCGCCTGTGGCATAGGCCCTTTCATCGTTTTGATAATCGAAGGATCATACAGATTACCCGGGAACAACTTCACGATGTCCACACCGAGTTCCAATGCGCGTTGAACATCAGCAATCGTCATCACACCAGGCAGAATCGGAATTCGATACAGGTTGCAGATCTGAACGGTATCCGGATTCAGGGAAGGTCCGACTACAAACTCGGCACCCGACATGATGGCCGCTCTTGCCGTTTGCGGTTCTAATACCGTTCCCGCACCAATAATCGCGAACTTCTCTGGATCTTGTGTGTTCCAATGGTATACACGGCTTAATTTTTCAATGGCTTTGAGCGCACTGGGCACTGTCATCGTAATCTCGATAACTTTAATGCCACCCGCAATCGCTTGCTCGGCCATGGCAATGACTTGATCAGCAGAATCTGCACGCAGAACTGCCACAACCCCATTGTCCGTAATCTTTTGCAACAGCTGAAGCTTCTTCATTTCATTCTCTCCCTTGTCAATGTGGTGGTTGTGTATACAAGCCTTACATTTAAGAACGAAGATGAGCCATATATGATTTCAGCAGCGACTAGCGCTCAACATGGGCAACGTTGTTCAGCTTGGCCTCGACCTGCCCCCACGTGGGGAGCGCCTCCCAATCGCCAACAGCCTGTATAACCATGGAACCGGTCAAATTGCCGAGACGGGTTGCTTCCTGCGGGGAGTATCCTTTTAACAACCCCGATAAAAATCCCGCGCAGAATCCATCTCCTGCTCCTACCGTATCCAGAACATAATCCGCCTTAAAGTACGGAACTTCCGTTAGGGTACCATTCGCCAATACGTAGGTCAAATCAGGGCCACCCTTCACGATGCACACAGCATTCATGGCAGATAAACGCTCAAGCACTTTTTGATCATTTTCTTCGTTATATAGAAGTTTCATCTCGTCCAGACCCGGTAAAAAGTAGTCCGCCAGTTCAGCTAAACGCAGTATAACCGGACGAGCCTCATCCGCAGACCATAGTTTGAGACGCAGATTTGGATCAAAGCTTACTTTCACCCCTGCCTGTTTGGCAATATGTATGGCAGCCTCTACCGTTGCAAGTCCGGACGGGCTTATCGCCGCCGTTATACCTGTAACATGTAATATCTTCGCCCCGGCAATATAGTCGGGATCCAGATCATCAGGTGTAATCGCACTTGCAGCAGATAGCTTCCTATAATAATGCACCGAGGCTTTCCCGGAAGCGTTCTCACGAATCATCAAACCAGTAGGCTCGTCATCACTTAACCTTACCCGGGATACATCTACACCTTCACCGCGAATGGCTTTCAGAATCATACTGCCGATCGGATCATTGCCCAAGCGTCCAAACCAACCACTGGTATGTCCCAGGCGGGATACGCCAATAGCCAGATTGCTCTCAGCACCCCCGAAAGACTTGTCCAGTGTGGCTGCATATTCCAGCCCTCTTGTATCCTTGGCGGTCAGCAAACCCATACTCTCCCCAAACGTAATAATTTCCGGGCTTGGATAGGGACTCGTTGACATGATTTCTTCCCTCCTTATATTTACATTCCCTCATCTTCTTTTACTATTGTCATCCTCTATGCAACCGTTGTCAATCCCGTTGCGTTCATTTTGTTGTCACAGCTTTGAGAAAAGATAACGCTTACTAATGTGAATTAAATCACAATAGATAATGTACATCCGTATTACCCTTATTACAGATGCAAATGACCTTGCAACTAGGGTCTATAAGGGGGCTACACCATGAAAAAACAGACACTGATCCGGGATGATCAGGAATCTTTCTTTTACAATCTGCGCTTTATGCTTATCGTCTGTGTCCTTGCTGGTAATGCACTGGAACCACTCATCACACGCTTTGCAGGAGCAGAAGCTCTGTTCCTGTGGATATATACGTTTCACATGCCACTCTTTGTATGGGTAACCGGGTATTTTGCGACACACTCACTTCAAGGTGCCTCTGGGCGAAATGTCCTGAAGCAGATTGCCTTACAATATGTACTGTTTCAGTCCTTATACGCATTAATGGACTTTACCGTCTTCCACACACCCCATATGCGGCTATCCTTCTTTGCACCTTACTTGCTGTTATGGTTTCTCGCGAGTCATTTCTGTTGGCGACTGTTGCTTCGTCTGACGATTTCATGGAAACCGATATATCGGCTGATTGGATCGATTGCGCTCGGTGTAATTGCCGGGTATTTGCCCATCGACGGGTTCTGGCTAAGCTTCAGCCGTACGTTTGTGTTCCTGCCGTTCTTTGTCATCGGTTATGACTATGGAGCATCCATTCGTTCTCGTTTATTATCCGGTTGGGGGCGAAAAACCGCAGCCATCCTCTCCGCTGCACTGTTGGTATGGATCGGGTATGGCGGTATGAATATTTCATCGGGATGGTTACTTGGCAGCATGACGTACGCCGAACTGGGTCACCACGAATGGTATGCCGGCATCTTCCGACTTGGTGTCTACCTATTGGAAATCGCATCGGCAACACTTTTCTTGGCCTGGGTACCTTCCCTGACTTCCAGACTGACGGACCTTGGACGACGCACACTCTATGTATTCCTGCTGCATGGTTTTCTCGTTCGTCTCGCGATCTGGTCTGGAGTCTACAGTTATATGGGAAGCTCAGCTTATATTCCAGTCATACTTGTCATCGCGGTACTCTTTGCAGTCACACTGGCTCTACCGGCTGTACGTCACACGTTCAAACCCTTAATTGAACCGGATATATCCCGCTTTTCTTTCAATCGGCATGGGGTGTTCAAACGGTCGGCCTAACGCTCTGACGGATCTCTTCACCATCGATTCCATCCTGGTGTGTTGTTTCAGGCTGGAAATGATGTGGTAAATTAGGGATACGCGCTACAAAAAACAACTTATCGTTGTAAGGAGTGATTTGTAATGGCACGTCAACCGACGTCAGAACGCAAGATGAGCCGTGAGGAAGCCGGTAGATTAGGTGGTAAAGCCACTTCCAAAAACCATGATCGAAGCTTCTACCAGATGATTGGAAAAAAAGGTGGAGAAGCGACTTCAGATGCCCATGATACTGACTTTTACAAGCAGATTGGTCGCAAGGGCGGCGAAGCAACCTCCGAAACCCATAATAAGGAATTCTATCGTGAGATTGGTCGCAAAGGCGGAAGCAACTGATGAATTCCGCTCGCCACATCGAAACATGATCATAGCTTTCCCGCAAATCAAGAAGTCTAATTCCATGAAAATGGTTTGAGGCTTCTTTCTATTGATTGTAGAAATATGACGACGGTTGTGATAGACTCAATAGAAAAACCGGGTGTTCATGGGTTTAAAGCAGCAAAGAATTTCACAAACTACGGGGAGCTCGACACCGGCAAGCCGGATCTTTTTTTAGAGTACGGATGAAATTAAACGACAGATGCACTGCCATTTACTTTTCCATTCATGTTGCTCAATATTATATATTTGGGGGGAAACACACCATGTCAGCCAAGAAGATGCGTTCCGATATGATCAAAAAAGGTTTTGACCGTGCACCGCACCGGAGTTTGCTCCGCGCAGCGGGCGTTAAAGAAGAGGATTTCGGCAAGCCATTTATTGCCGTATGTAACTCTTACATCGATATCGTGCCCGGCCACGTCCACCTTCAGGAATTCGGTAAAATTGTAAAGGATGCTATTCGTGAAGCCGGTGGCGTTCCATTCGAATTCAACACCATCGGAGTAGATGATGGTATTGCCATGGGACACATTGGTATGCGTTACTCGCTACCAAGCCGTGACATTATCGCGGATTCCGTGGAAACCGTTGTATCTGCACACTGGTTCGACGGCATGGTATGTATCCCGAACTGCGATAAAATTACACCCGGCATGATGATGGGTGCACTCCGTTGTAATATCCCTACCGTGTTTGTCAGCGGTGGACCGATGAAAGCCGGTCGTGACAGCAATGGTAAAGCTCTGTCCTTGACCTCTGTATTTGAAGGCGTAGGCGCTTATCAAGCGGGTAAAATCGATGACAAGAGCTTGCTTGAACTTGAACAGTTCGGTTGTCCAACATGTGGATCATGCTCCGGTATGTTCACAGCGAACTCCATGAACTGTCTGGCTGAAGCGATGGGACTGGCTATGCCAGGTAACGGAACCATCCTGGCTGTTGCTCCTGAGCGTCGTGAGTTTGTTAAACAATCCGCTAAACAACTGATGGAACTTATTAAAATGGATCTGAAACCACGTGATATCGTTACTGTAGAAGCGATCGATAACGCGTTTGCACTGGATATGGCTATGGGTGGATCTACGAATACAGTACTGCACACGCTGGCACTGGCTCATGAAGCAGGGATCGAGTATCCAATCGAACGGATCAATGAAGTAGCTAACCGCGTTCCGCATCTGGCGAAACTTGCACCTGCTTCCGATCTTCACATCGAAGACGTTCACAATGCAGGCGGCGTAAGCGCAGTGCTGAACGAATTGCTCAAGAAACCAGGCGCGATTCATGGTGACTGTATTACAGTAACAGGTAAAACAATCCGTGAGAACGTTGAAGGAAAAGAAATCCAGGATACCAATGTCATCCACCATCTGGATAACCCGCATTCCGAAAAAGGCGGCCTGGCTGTATTGTTTGGTAACCTTGCACCACAAGGAGCTATCATCAAAGTTGGTGCTGTTGATGCTTCGGTTGGTGGATACCACAAAGGTCCTGCCATCTGCTTTGACTCCCAAGAGCAAGCGCTCGAAGGTATTGCTAACGGCAAAGTAAAAGAAGGACATGTTGTTGTTATCCGTTATGAAGGACCAAAAGGTGGACCAGGTATGCCTGAGATGCTGGCTCCTACTTCCCAGATCGTAGGTATGGGTCTTGGTGCCAAAGTTGGTCTGATCACCGACGGACGCTTCTCTGGTGCATCCCGCGGAATCAGTATCGGACATATCTCTCCGGAAGCAGCTGAAGGTGGTCCAATCGCCTTTGTTGAAGAAGGGGACATCATCGAGCTGGATCTGAACAACCGTATCATCGAATTGCACATCAGCGACGAGGAGTTTGAACGTCGTCGCGCAGGTTGGAAAGGCTTTGAACCGAAAGTAAAAACCGGTTACCTGGCTCGTTATTCCAAACTGGTTACCAATGCAAGCAACGGTGGCGTGCTGAGTATCTAATTCACTAATAAAAAAGGGTTGCTCTTCTGCCAAATCTGGCGAAGGGCAACCCTTTTCTTTTGCTGGTTGGTGTGATCAGTCCGTTTAGTTCCGTTCTGGCAGTATCTCTTGTTCAATTAACAGCGATCCATCTCTCGACTCTTCTACCGTTGCTGCCACCTGCGTCGTATGTTGACCATAACGTTCCAGCAGTACATCCAGCGGCATGGCAATCATCTTGGGTACCAATTGTTCTGTACGCTGTTTCAAACGTTTGGTTCCTGCTGGATGGATCACACTTAAGAGCAGTTTCAGGTATACTTTGGATGCAGCACTGAACGGTCCAGGAGGCAATTCTTGTATGGTAAATCCAAATTTTTCTGGGCCTCTGTTAATCATGCTCACACCGTATATCGCCTTGGCGGAGCGTAGCTCAGGTTCGAGTGCTACCATGCGTGCCAAATCCGGCAATTGCTGTTCCATCGTCCGAATCATGCGAATTGCCAAATGCATACTGGAACGTGATGTCACTCCAAGTTCAAACAACTTCTGATTGTCAAAATGCAGTTCTATCACCGGATCTCCATTTTGAATGACATGGCCATCATTCATCTCCACCCGTGCTCCGTGATATACACGTGATCTGAAGTGCAGCATCGGGTCCTCTGGCGAAGCCGTCCGCAGATGATATACCCAGTGGAACAACTTCTCCCAGCCCAGCCATAAGGCAACAACGATTCGTTTCCATAGCTTCAATGGTGTCTGTAATTGCGTTTTGTTCTGAGATTCGCTCACTGTGATACCTCCCATCAACGTATCGACACGTACACTTTGCAGGCCTAGCCGTTCAGCTTCCTGCAAGACGACTTCCAGCGCCTGAAGCATCTGCTCCGGCGCGTGTGCATCTGCACCAAGGGTCGTTCCTCGATCATGCAGCAGCATGACCTCTCCACCTCTCAGTTCCTTCAGCATCCGTTCGGTCAATCTCTCGGCACCTATTCGGCTTCTCCAGTCTTCAAACATGGAAGACCACAGTACGATTTTACGTTCTTTCTTGCTGAAAAAATCAAACAGATTCATAATCCCCCACGGTGGACGATAATAACAAGTCTTCACGCCGGTTACTTCATGGATAATCTGACCTGTTCGCTGAATCTGATCACGAACGGTACGCGGCCGCATGAGCCAGTTCGTCTTGTGAATATAATTATGAATGCCAATAAGATGACCTTCGTCATGTATGCGCTGAATGAGTTCAGGATGACTCGCGGCATGTTCTCCAACGACAAAAAATGTTGCTTTTGCTTGATGCTGACGAAGCAGATCGAGCAGTCTCGGCGTATAATGTGGATCTGGCCCATCGTCAAACGTTAATGCAAATTGTGTATCACTTCTTCCCCGTCGAAATACACGAAAACCAAAAAGCCTGCTAATCAAACTTGGAATAAAGGCGTAAAAAGATGAAAGATACAATAACCACAGTAAAATACTATGAAGTATCGTTGTCATGATGCAAGCTCCCCACTTCTCATGCTGAATTACGGTGCACAATGGCACTATCTAAAATAAACCGCCTTTAATTTTATCATAGTTCATACTTTTCTTAAATCCTGTTTTCCCAAAAAGATAGCTATCGTGTACAATAAATACAATCTAATTATTGCCATCAAAGGAGCCATGTCCATGCTACCGCTTTACAAAAAATACGGGCGCACTGTCTTTGACATCGCGTTGCTCGTATTAACCGTGTATGTGATCATGTACGGTTTCAGTCAATTATACCAAGTGGCTGCACCGGTCTTTCTATCATTCATTGTGTATTGGATGATTGAACCGCTGGCCAAATTTTTACATCGCAAAGGATTGCCCAAGACACTTGGAGCCGCCATCTCCGTCTTGTTGTTTCTTGCATTAATTGTTGCTGCCTTTTTTGGTGTAGGTTTAATTATCATTTCACAAATTTCCAATCTTCAAGACAATTTCCCTGTATACATTGAAATGATACAGCGTGAATTCACCAATCTGGTGTTATTCATTCAGGACAAGTCAGACGCTCTTCCTGATGGAGTTATGGAAAAAGCGAATGATTATTTTGCAACACTGACCGGGTTCCTGTCCAAATGGGTAACTAGCGGAGCACAATTCGTCGTAGGTTTCCTCAGTTCATTCTCTTCGTTTATTACGAACTTCGGAATTGCGATTATTCTGGCTTTTTTCCTCAGTATCGAGATTGAATCCTGGCGCAAGTTCGCCCGTGCGAAAACGCCCAAAACATTAAAGTTAGCTATTGAATTCATGCGTAATCACGTGTTCAAGACGATCCGCTCGTATCTGAAGGCACAGATGATCATGATGCTCATTACGTTTGTATTGATTTATGCAGGTTTGTTGATTTTGGGAACCTCTAACGCCTTTACCATTGCAGCAGTCTGTGCGGTTTTTGATCTGGTACCATTGCTTGGCGTTCCTGTTGTATTTATTCCATGGATCGTCTACTTATTCATTATTGGCAATAGTAGCTTGGCGATTGGCCTGATTGTGATTCTGGCAGTAACGATGCTGACACGGCAGTTGCTGGAACCAAAAATATCGGGTAACTCGATTGGTGTATCTTCGGCGTACTTGATGCTTTCGTTTATGCTGATCTCCCTTTCGATCTTTGGCCTGGCTGGCGTAGTGTTATCTCCAGTGCTTCTGATCCTTCTGAAAGAACTGTTACAACAAGGGTACCTGCAAAAGTGGATTCACCTGCCAAAAGATGAATTTGAGTCCTCTCCATTGGTCATGGACCCACCCGTTAGTAAGGCCTCAGCGAATTCTGCCGAGTCTACTGTACAACGTCACGTTCCTGCGAAGGATCATGAGGACTCCGCCAAATAGTCCATCACCTTCCTGAAGAGAGCCGTCGCCTGATGTTGGCTGTCAGGAGAGACATTTTGGACAAGAACAGCTACAGCATATTTAGGTTGTTCTACAGGTCCATAACCAATGAACCATTGATTGTTTCGCTTCTCCCCATGTTTCTGAACCTGAGCTGTACCTGATTTCCCTGCAACATGCCACCGTGCACGCTGCAGGGATTTTCCTGTTCCCTCACGGACGACCTTATTCATCCAGGATAACAGTTTATGCGCTGTTGCGGGAGCAATCTGTCCTGATGCTGAAGGTGAATCATGCAAGGGCATCTCCAGCATGGTGCCACCATCCGCATATCGGATGCGCTTAACGAGACGCGGGGCAGTAACCTTTCCATCATGTAACAGTGTAACGATCAGATTGGCAGCTTGCAGCGGTGTGACCAAGACATCTCGCTGACCGATTGCTGTCTGTATTTTTGCACCTTCATCAGCAGAAGAAACAGCCTCTGTTCTCACACGCCCGTGATCCTCATGATCAAAGTGTCGTAACACGGGTATTCCTACCATTTGCTTCCCCTCCCAGCCAATCGGACGCGCGAGTCCAAGACGATCAGCCGTGTTCTCCAGTTGTTCCATACTAAGCCTGCGCGCCGTTTCCGCGAATACGATGTTGCAAGACTCAGCGAACCCTTGCTCCAGGTTCAGGTCTCCATGCCCATGCTCCTTCCAGCAGGACAGCCCGTATCTTCCGTACTCACCACCGCAATGGAATTCTTCTCCGTTAGAAACCGCATGATACTCTAAAGCGGCAGCGGCAGTGACAATTTTGAAAATGGAACCCGGTACGGCTCCCTGTACTGCACGATTCCCCCATGCCGATTGCTTGGGGTCAACATGCTGTGGCTGATAGAAAGGGCGGGAAATCATGGCGCGAACATCTGCGTTAGCGGCATCTAACACAACCACGGCCCCTTCTTGTAATCCAGATTCTTGCGTCAACTGCTCCAACCCACGCTGTAACTCAGCATCGACTGTGGTTTCTACACGTAAAGGATAATGACTATTGGCCGGTGCAATGACGTGCGGCTGAATATCAGGAATAGTCTCTCCACCACCCGAGACCATACGTGATACAAGCGTAGGGCCAATTCCCCTCAACAGGGGTTCAAGTGTCCTCTCCAGTCCCGCTGCCCCTGATTTCATGGCAAATGGCTGTTTTACTTCATCCCGATGCCCAGTTAGAACTTTGGAGGACTCAGGCTGTTCAGCCAGATAACCCATCCACTGCATCCCTGTATGCCCCAGAAGATACCTTGTCATCATCGGATAGATGCCAGCTCCTTGCAGGTGCAAACTACGTAGGCGCTCCACCTGAGCAGCGTTCAAATGAACAGGCTGATCTGTACCTGCTGTCCAGAAATGAGGTGCGCTTTCCTGATTCCATTCCTTCTTCAATTGATCCAAATCTGTATGTAATATAGCTGCCAACTGTATTATCTCGGAGCCTTCTAATGCCCCTTGCTTGCGTAATTTCTCTAATGGACTTGCCTGTGGAAAAAGAACCAGTCCCCATTGCAGTTTACCGGTCAACGCCTCACCCTTGTAATCCGTAAATTGTCCCCGCCCTGAGTCAAGCATCACCCCGCGTTCACGCTGCAATACAGACATTTCCCGTACCGTTCGATGAAATCCAGGCATCGTCTGATTCACCTGAACGATCTGGATCCATCCCAATCGCAATATAAGCAATCCAAAGACAAGAGTTAGAAGAATACAAGTAATATAGATTCGCCGTTTCGCAAGGAGATGCATCCCAATCTCACCTTTTGTCGTTTTGACATATTATTGCTGATATGGCTTGGAATTATCCGGTAAACAAAAAGAAAACCTGTCCCATGTGCGGGACAGGTTCTCCTCATTTCAACCTTGGCTTGTTACACCGTAAAGCGTGACAAGGTTTCTTTCAGTTCAGTAGACACATTCTCCAGTTTGCCGGACAGATTTACCAGCTGGTTACTGATATTTTGCTGTTCACTGCTCAAGGAAGCTACTTCTTGGGACGTTGCAGAAGATTCTTCAGCTACAGCGCTGACATTGCTCATGGCTTCAGACAACGTACCTTGAGATTTGTTTAAATCTCCAATAGAACCTGTCACCATGCCCAGACGTTCCACAAATGCACCCATCTGTTCCTGTACGGAAGCAAAGATGACGTTGGTGTCTTTAACCGCATCCATCTGTTCCTTGAATAACGGATAAGCTGCCGACAAAGCATCCACGGTCTCATTCATTTCAGTCATGATTTTGTCTGTAATCTCTCCAACCATCTCAATAGATTGTCTGGATTGAGCCGCGAGCTGACGAACCTCATCAGCCACCACCATGAATCCGCGACCGGCTGCACCGGCACGTGCTGCTTCAATGGTTGCATTCAGGGAAAGGATATTTGTCTGTTTCGTTATGTTTTGCAGCACTTCAAGCACTTTCAGAACAGAAGACGTACTCTCTTTCAGCGAATCAACCTTATTCACCAGTGCACCAATCATTTCTTCTGTCTTCTGCGTTTTGGTCATCAACTGATTCAGATGTTGCGTTCCTGTCTGACTGGACTTCTCTACATGACGAGCAGAATCACCCATCTGTTCATTCGCAGCGATTACACTCTGCATCTGACGAGAGATATTGTCAGTTAATTCATTGCCACGTTCCGCTTCGGTTGCCAAACTGCCTGCACCGCCTGCGATCTCTTCTGTAGCTACGGCAATCTCCGAAGCAGATACAGCCGTTTTCTTGGATGCACTGCTCAGCTCAGAGGCCGTATCCAATACTTCCTGCGCAGAACGATTGGTTTGTTCAACCAGCTTTGTGATCTGCTCCATCATCAGATTGAAGGCGGATGAGAGCTGACCGATTTCATCCTGGGAGCTATATGGTGTACGAACTTTAAGATTACCTTTCGCACCTTCCTGCATCAGGTCTTTCAATTTGCCGAGTGGACGAGCGATCATACGCACCATCCAGATCCCGATCAATACTGCAATCCCCGCATCAATCAGCGCCATCCACAGGGTCAGGGTCAGAATGCCTTTTGCATCCTGAACCAAAACAGAGGTAGGTATCATACCAACCAGTTTCCAATTGGATGTATCCATCGTACTGTATACAGCCAACATTTCCGTAGATTTGCCATCTACCGTATACTCCGTATTCGTGCTACCTGCTGGTTCGGTCAACTCTTTGACAAATGCAAGCTCTGTATCTTGTCCCGTACGATCCGAGATGGAGGATGCAACCACTTTATTATCGGGAGCAATCAGTTGAAGAACAGCTCCTGAACCCAGATCAAGTGATTTCAATTGTTCCTCCAGAACTTCCAGTTTCAGTTCAATAACCAGAACATACGACTGGGTCGTTCCCTGCAGGTTTTTCATTGAACGTGCAATTTTGAACGTTGGCGTTGAGCCATCTTCCTTGACCTCTGTTGGAAGCCAGCGATAACCGCCCGCCTCAATCAACTCACTGTACCATGCTTCCTGGCGAATATTGCCCATGGATGAACTGTTGCTACCTGTACCCATAATGGACTTTGTATCGTCCGTAGGTACCAAATAAATCGCTTCCATAGATTTATTTGTAAATGCAACATTGGACAGTTGCTTGTTGATTGAACTTGAGTTTATGAATGTATCATACGCAGTCAAATTCGTATCTGACATTTTTTGAAGCAAGGACTGCATTTCCGGATCAAAGAAAATCTGTGTGGATGTATCCACAAACCGCTCCAAAATGATGTCCATTTTTTGTTTGGTCTGATCAATTGTCTCCTGATTGGCCCGAGATGCATTCTTCTCTATCGTACCCTTGGCTTTTGAATAGGATAATAGACCCAAACTCACTACAAAAATCATAATTCCCGCAAAAAAGATCAAGAACAGTTTAACCCCTACGGATTTAACCGGATTTGCCTTCTTAATCTGTTGGAAAGAAGACCCTCCAAGGTTTTTCCAATCCCGGTTTTTTAATTGTTTCTTCACCCAATCAGTCTTGATCCAGCCCAGCTTGAGCTTGCTGCGGTCAATCTTAAACAATCTTTTGCCACTGCCTGTTGTTTTGCTTTTGACTACTTTTTCTTTCTTCACTTTCTGAACCTTCTCAGGATTAACCTGCTCGGCTTCTGTCACTTGCTCCCCACTGTCGTTCTGCTTCTTTTGAACCAATCCCATTCACCTGCCAGTAATTTACTTGTTGGATTTTTCTTTCTCTCCCCTATAAATATGTAGTATTCGACAGCTTTCTTCGTTCCCCTTTCACTTTCCAGAAATATTTTACAACTTTATTCCTATTTTTCTATAAAAAAAAGACCCCCATCTGCCGATAAACGGAGGTCCCCATGTAAATTTCATAACACTATTTTGTTAAATCATAATACAATATTGACACATTATAGGTATTTGAGCCTACTTCTTTTTTCTCATCATATCGAAGTAAGAAACAGGTTGATCTACCTTCATTTTAATCAGTTGCAACGGGTGACGGGCTGCATCAAGAACATTGCCTTCTTCATCCTGTATTTCACCGACGACCTGTTTGAAAAAGTGACCTCCCGGACCGAAAAATTCAATTTCCTGTCCTGGTTTGAAGTGATTGCGCTGTTGAATAGTTGCCATTCCTGTTTCAGCATCGTACCCCATGACCAATCCAGCGAAGTCAAAAGGCACAGCTTTTTCTTCCGGTTCATAGATATGATCTTCATGGTCTGGTGTATCATAGAAAAATCCGGTATTCAACGGGCGATTTGCCGCTTTGTTCATTTCTTCAACCCATTCAGGTTTCAGAACATAATTCTCCGGGTCTGCCATATAGGCGTCAATGGCTTGACGGTATACGTTAACCACAGTTGCCACGTAGTGGATCGATTTCATACGTCCTTCGATCTTGAAACTGTCCACGCCCACATCAATCAACTCGGGAATATGGCCAATCATGCACAGATCCTTAGATCCCATGGAGAATGAATTATCCTGTTCCTGGAACAGAGGAAGCTGGTTCTCACCCAGTTTGAATGGCGCAGGTGCCTTCATCTGCATGTCCTCTTCGCTAACCCAAACCGTATCTTCTCTCGCATCCTCGAACAGATCATACTTCCAACGACAAGACTGGCAACAGCCACCCCGGTTGGAGTCCCGATCCGTAAAATGGTTGGAGAGCACACAACGTCCGGAATACGAAGAACACATCGCCCCGTGAATAAAGGCTTCAATTTCGATATCCACATTGGCCTTGATTTCTTCAATCTCTTCAAAGCTGGTCTCACGTCCGAGAACAACACGTGGAAGTCCTTCATCTTTCCAGAACTTCACGGCTTGCCAGTTAAGTGTGGATTGTTGAGTACTCAGATGTACCTCAAGGCCCGGCACAGCACGAAGGGCAACCTCAATAATAGCCGGATCAGCTACGATGATCGCAGAGATTCCCGCATTATAGAGGTTTTGCAGATATGTTTCGATCCCCTCAACATCCTCATTATGTGCATAGATGTTTGTCGCTACGAACACTTTGGCTCCATACTTTTTGGCAAACTCCACACCTTCACGCATCTCTTCAAAGCTGAAGTTATCCGCGTTGGAACGTAGTCCATAGGCCTGTCCACCGATATATACGGCATCTGCACCGTAATGGATTGCAAATTTCAGTTTTTCCAGATTACCCGCCGGAGCTAGCAGCTCCGGTTTGTCCAGACGGTTACGTTTACCCGAGAACTTCCGCTGTACCGCCACTGTTTCCATTCTGTTCACCTCGTCTATTAATACACTTGTTCTTTATAGAAAAATCCAAACGACAATTCACGTTCAGGGTCCTGTAACTTCCGCACCTCATCTAGCCACTCTTCAGAGAACGCATATGCATCAGCATCGGCTACATAACTGTCAATCGCTGTCCGATATGCACGTACAACAGCTTCATTGTAGGTAAGGGATTTTAACATACCTTCAATTTTGAAACTGTGCACACCCGCCTCCATCAACAGATGAAGATCTTCGAGGATACATATATCCTCTGAGCTCATAATGTGTGTACCGTTAATATCCTCGTAGATCGGGAATTTCTCATCCCGACGTTCAGCCTCGATCAGGAACAATCCCCGCTCTTTGCCCAGATGTCCCTCAACCTGCCGCCCTTGATGAGCCATATAACTTTGCACCAGACTGCGCTTGGAATGATAAATATTCGTCATGCCATGCACCTGAACCTGAGCTTCCACCTTCAGAAAAGGAACCATTTCCGTCAACTCGTCCATATTCAGCTCTCGGGCAAGTACAACGCGACTCGCTCCCTTGGTTCCCCAATAGTTGGCCGTCGCATAGTTCGTTGAAGTCATCTCCGCATTCCAGTGCAGCTTCACATGTGGTGCGTATTCCTTCATGGTAGCCAGCACGGATGGATCATTAAACTCCACACCATCAATACCAATTCTGCCAAGTGCTTGAACATATTCAGGCAATTCTTTTAACAGTTCGTTGGACATCAGATTAGTCATGGATACATACACACGCGCCTGATGTTTGGCTGCAATGGCAACCACCTCTGCTGTCTCTTCCACGCTAAAACTGCCTGGAAGACGCATGCCGAATCGATCATCTCCGATGACCAGAGCATCTGCTCCAGCCTGGAGCAGCACTTCTGCCTCTTTCACATTCGCTGCTGTAACGAGCAGTTCATGTTTCTTACTCATATAATCCCCTCCGCTTATTGCGCAGCCTTACTTTTGGCTATATTTTGCTGGTGTTCCTTATACGTTTTGGCAAATAGATGTCCGGATGACCCGTCCTTTTTCGTCACATAGAACAGATACTCCGAAGCTTCCGGATTTAGCGCTGCTTCAATGGACCGAAGACTTGGACTCGCAATTGGACCTGGTGGCAAGCCTTTATTCAGATACGTATTATACGGACTTTTCACCTTAAGATCTTTGTAAAACAATCGTTCCTTTGGCCTATCGAGCAGATATTGCACGGTAGCATCAATCTCCAGCTTCATATCCTGATTGATCCGATTGTAGATTACACCTGCAACCAGAGCACGCTCCTCGTCCACCACAACTTCTTTCTCCACGAGTGACGCAATCGTCAGCAGTTCATGCAGGGAAAGGTTCTTTTCCTGAAGCTTGGCTTCCAAATCAGGTATGGAATTGATCTTGGTCTGGAATTCTTCCAGCATCCGCTGCATCACATCATGCGTGGAACTTCCCTTTTTCAGTTCATACGTCTCCGGAAACAGATACCCTTCCAATACGTAGCGAAGTTCTTCATCCACTGGAATATCTTTGATAATATCTACATCGAAGGCCGAAGGATCATTGGCCAGCTTGATGAATTCATCCCGATCTACAACATGCTCATAAGAAAGCTTACCCGCCATTTGCAAAACGTTATAACCCTCCGGAATCGTAAATTTCACCATTTCCTCCGGTACAACTTCACCACTACTCAGCTTGCTAACAATCTCATCATATGTCACGCCAGGATTCATAGAATATGTACCCGCCATGAAATTAGAACCTAGTTTTTTCCACTTTAAATATCCTTTGAAGGTTAACCCGCTTCGAATGAGGCCTTCTTCTTGAAGCTGATCCGCGATTTTCGAAGTTCCCGATCCGCTCTTAATCTCGAATACGACCGGTTCTGTAGAAGCTTCCACGGGACGCATCATACTCCATACGTAACCGCCTGCACCACCGGCAAGAACTACAATGATAAGCAGTATGACTAAAATTACTTTCCCTTTCAAAAAAGAAACAACTCCTTTACACAACCAAAAAGAGCGGACTTCTCCGCCCTCCCGGTTTCTTCAATTTGAAGCTGATTAATCTTCGTCAATGGGGAGTGTACACTCATCATACAGCTCCGAGATGTTCTCCCACTCATCATCATCGTCGATCGTAACTAACTCTGGCATGATCTGGTCTTCACTTCCAGGTGATACCCGCAGAAGTTCAACCTCGTCATAAGGTCGCAACGAACTGCGGAGCACCGCGTACTGCTGACCGTTCACTTCGAACTCAGCCAACAAGTCATACGGTTGTGATTTACCGTTCTCTTCCTCGAGCTCAACATGAGCACCGAATGCCAGACGCAGTGAATCTGTCCATTTCAGGTCTTTGCGGCTATATTCCGTCATTTAGTTCGCTTCCTCTTCATCTTCAGCAAGAAATGTATTAAACGTCTCCTCGACGATATCCCATTCGGCATCATCTTGGATAACGAAAAGTTTGATATCGTCGCCCTCTTCTTCATAACGGAATGCATATACATCCGTTTCGCCATCTTCAGGTTCAACCGGAGCAACCATCATGTACTTGGCCTCCGAACCATCTACTTCAAACTTCATGATGACTTCGAATTCCTCTTCATTACCCTCGTCATCCGCAATGTAAATGATTTCCGCTTCTTCTTCCATACCCAGTTGATCTTCAGCCATTGTTGATCCCCCTCACCTTCTACTATTGGCATCCAAATAATTTTGCAAAATCAAGCTTGCGGCCATTTTGTCCACAACCTGCTTGCGTTTTTTCCGACTGACATCCGCTTCGATCAGCGTACGTTCTGCTGCCATGGTTGTCAGCCGTTCATCCCAAAGGTGAACAGGTAAATTCAGTTCATCCCGCAGGCGTTCGGCAAAAGCAATACATATCTCACCGCGCGGTCCTACGGTGCCGTTCATGTTTTTGGGAAGTCCGACTACGATCTCACTAATCTCATGCTCACGCACAAGTTCGGCAATCCGAGCGAACTCGCCTTCATCACGGCGGCGTTCTAGCACTTCCAATCCCTGGGCAGTCCAACCGAAGGCGTCACTCGCGGCAACTCCGATTCTTCGGTCCCCATAGTCCAAACCTAATATTTTCATCCATGCTCTCCCATCCTGGGGCCTGCTCAGGTCGATTCAACATCGCCTTCTCAAGCTTCAGGCTGTCTTCTGTCGGTTCATTTCCCGCTGCCTGCATAGCTGCAACACAGCGGAAGCGGCGTACATTACCGGTGATTGGCCAGATAGGAACGTACAAGCTCTTCAATCAGCTCATCGCGCTCCTTTTTACGGACCAGACTACGTGCATTGTTGTGACGAGGAATGTATGCCGGGTCTCCGGAAATCAGATACCCAACAATCTGGTTGATCGGATTATACTCCTTATCGACCAATGCATCATATACCGTGAGAAGAATCTCTTTGGATGATGCTTCCTGTTCGTCACCTTTCACATTAAATTTAACCGTCTTATCCATGGAGTCCATTGATGACACCTCGCTCCTGCATGAACATGGGGACCATGTCCTGCCGAATTGATTTCTGTTTATATAATAACATATTCTGACTGCCACAAGTAAACAAAGGATAAGGCAATTGTGTTTTTTGCTTGTCCTTTACTGGCTTCAGCAAATTTGCATCATTCGATTCCACACGCTCTCGGGTACAAAAAATAAACGAACAGAAGCATTTCGATTTATTTTTTGACGATTGAAAGCCACTCAATGGATTTATGCATTATGCCCGCTAACCAGCGAAACCGCCAGTTTCAGCGCTTCATCCAGCTTGCTAGCATCCTTGCCTCCGGCTTGCGCCATATCTGGACGTCCACCGCCACCGCCGCCGCATACTGCTGCGACTTCTTTGACGATTTTACCAGCGTGTAGTCCTTGTTTTACTTGTTCAGCAGGTACAGCTACAACAAAATTCACTTTGCCGTCCGCTGGAGCACCCAATACGAGTACCGCGTTAGGCAATTTTACTTTCAACTCATCTGCCACTGTACGCAATGCATCCATGTTCGGAGCATCTACGCGTGCTGCCAGCAATTGTGTATTTCCTGCTTGTACCACTTGTTCGGTCAATTGACCCGCTTCCATGGCACTCAGCTTGCTTTGCAGGGATTCAGTCTCTCTGGCTGCTTCTTTCAGTTGCAGGTTCAGACCTTCAATCCGTTTAGGTACATCAGCCACATTTGCTTTGAGCAGTGCTGCTGATTGCTTGAGCAGTTCCAACTGGCTTTCCACATACAGATATGCGCCACGGCCAGTTACAGCTTCGATCCGACGAACGCCGGAGCCGATTCCGCTCTCGCTCACCAGTTTGAAGATTCCAATCTCTGAAGTATTATTTACGTGACAGCCGCCACAAAGTTCCAAACTGTAGTCTCCAACTTGAACGACACGTACAATATCTCCATATTTTTCGCCAAACAGGGCCATCGCACCCATTTCTTTAGCTTCATCAATAGCTTTCAGCTCGATGTTCACGTTCAGACGATTCCAGATCTGTTCATTCACCTGACGTTCAATCTCTGTCAACTCTTCCGGTGTGATGCTCCCGAAGTGAGAGAAGTCGAACCGCAGACGCTGTGGCTCTACGAGCGATCCGGCCTGGTTTACGTGTGTGCCGAGCACATCTTTGAGTGCCTTGTGCAGCAAGTGAGTTGCTGTATGGTTTTTGATAATGTCGCCACGTTTCGCTGAATCCACTTCGGCGTTGATCACATCACCTACACGCAGTTCACCAGACTCCACAGTCACCAGATGTACATGTTGTCCGAGTGGAGCTTTGAACAAACCTTGTACCTTCGCTGTTACACCAGCACCTCGCAGCAAGCCCTGATCACTCACTTGACCGCCACTTTCCGCGTAGAACGGAGTCTTGTCCAGAACAACCTGACACGTCTGTCCTTCGCCTACAGATTCAACAAGGGCATCACCAGCTACGATGGCTACCACTTTTGCTTCCGTCAACAGGTCAGTATAACCAACAAACTCGCTTTTAACCTCCAGATCAGCAAGTGGTCCGCCTTGAACTTTCATGCTTTCGTTCTCTTGACGCCCAGCACGTCCAAGCTCACGTTGTTTCTGCATGGAAGCATCAAAACCTTCACGGTCCACAGTCAGACCATGCTCTGCAGCATAATCTTCTGTAAGGTCAAACGGGAAACCATACGTATCATACAGCTTGAAAGCTTCAGGTCCGCTAATAACCGTGCGTCCTTCGGATTTGGCTGTGCCGCTGATGTCAGCCAGAATAGCCAGACCATCTGTGAGTGTTTCGTGGAAACGCTCTTCCTCGGTTTTGATTACTTTTGCGATGAACTCCTGTTTGTCTACTACCTCAGGGTAGTACATACCCATCACTTCACCAACGGTTGTTGTCAATTCATACAGGAATGGACGGTCGAGTCCAAGCACTTTTCCATAACGAACTGCACGGCGAAGCAAGCGACGGATGACATATCCACGTCCTTCATTACTTGGCAGGACGCCATCACCTACTGCAAAGGCAACCGTACGGATATGATCGGCAATGACTTTTAGTGCAACATCGATCTCCACGCTGTCGTTATATTTCACACCCGCAAGAGCGGCTGTTCTTTGAATCATCGGTTGGAACAGGTCTGTGTCGAAGTTGGAATCAACATTTTGCAGAATGGAAGCAAAACGCTCCAAACCTGCACCTGTATCAATGTTTTTGTTAGGAAGCGGTGTGTAGCTACCATCTTTGTTATGGTTGAACTGGGAGAATACCAGATTCCATACTTCCAGATAACGTTCGTTTTCCCCACCTGGATACATTTCAGGATCACTCATGTCGTTACCATAAGCTTCGCCGCGGTCATAGAAGATCTCGGTACAAGGTCCACATGGGCCTTCGCCGATATCCCAGAAGTTTTCATCCAATTTGATGATACGTTCAGCAGGCAGTCCTACTTTTTCGTTCCACAGTTTGAATGCTTCTTCATCTTCCGGATATACCGTTACGGAAAGACGTTCCGGATCGAATCCGATCCACTCTTTGCTGGTCAAGAATTCCCACGCCCATGTTACGGTCTCTTCCTTGAAGTAATCTCCAATAGAGAAGTTGCCGAGCATTTCAAAGAACGTATGGTGACGACGCGTTTTGCCAACATTCTCGATATCATTGGTACGGATACATTTTTGGGAGTTCGCAAGGCGCGGGTTCTCCGGCTTTTCACGTCCGTCAAAATATGGTTTGAGTGGTGCCATACCTGCATTGATCCACAGAAGGGAAGGATCGTTGTGAGGCACGAGCGATGCGCTCGGCTCGATTTTGTGTCCTTTACTTGCAAAAAACTCTATCCATTTGGACCGGATTTCACTGGCTTTCATACTGGATGCCCCCATTAAATTATAATAGTCCGTTGCGTATTCGCTCCGGTTGGTCAACATTGTTTTTGTAAAAATAAACACAAAAAACGCCCCTGAATAATCAGGGACGATGTTATCGCGGTACCACCCTGGTTATTGCTGTTCATCCCTTGCTGCCCGGACAAACAAACAATCTCCTCGTTCATGCGAAATAACGGTCGCTCCCGGCAGGGTTGTCCTGCACTCCGAAATTAGCTTTCCGCCGCTTCATCTTTCAAGACTCTTCCAGCCATCAGCTCAGGCTCACCCTGATCTGAAGAAGTCTTTTCTCTGAGGAAAGGAACCCTCGGCGTACTTTATTTCATCATCGATTTCATGTTCTCAACATACACACTAATTATATCGGTAGCACAAGCGGGTGTCAACGCGGGCCAGTTGATGTTTTAAGTCTACTATTTAGTCGGTCCTTCGTTTGATGTAATAGGCAAAAAAGTGTTGCACAATCACCTTCAGTACGGCAAAAACGGGTACTGCCAGAATTAAACCTACAATGCCTGCCAGTTCACCTCCAACGAGCAGTGCAAATATAATCGACAGTGGGTGCAGATGCAAAGTACGTCCCACCACCTGAGGAGAAATAACGTTGCTCTCCAGCACCTGGCACAGTGTGTTCACAATGACAACCAGCAGCACCATTTTAAACGATACGGTTGATGCCATGACCACAGCAGGAGCAGCTCCAAGGAACGGTCCCAAGTAGGGCACAATGTTAAACACAGCTACAATGCTTGCAAGCAGCAGGGCATACGGCATATCAATGATGATATAACCAATGTAGGCAAAGATACCAACAATGACACAGACAATAAACTGTCCCCGAATGTAGTTCCCCAGTGCGGTATCGATCTCTTTCATCACCGAGACAATCGCTTTACGACGTGAACGCGGAAGATATGCCACAATGGTACGCTCGAATACCTCAAAGTCTTTTAACATGTAAAAGATCAGAAATGGCACGATAAACACATTAAATAACACATTAATGGTCGCCCCGATATTGTCCATGAGCACGGTAATTCCCTGAGTTAGTCGATCCTCCATCTGAAAAAACCAACTGTTCATGCCTGTTCGCACACTTGGCGGCATTAATTTGTGATCCATATTGTTCATCAGGCTCTGGGCACGCATGGATAGCTCAGGCATATGCTCGTTGAGTTCCCCCAGCTGTTCAATCAATACCGGAATGACATTCATCAGAATGACACCGAGACAGGTCAGGAAAAAGGCATATATGAGGAGTACCGCAATCGTACGAGGCACCTTGCGCCCTCCCAGCATGCTGACAATCGGATTAAGTACATAGGATATGATAAGAGCTACGATAAAGGGCGCCAGCACTGTTTTCAGGAACGCATATATGTGAAGCAGTAAAGGCCGCAGCAGCCATATAAAATATAAAATAATCAATCCGAGCAGCAGCCAGATTGCGTAACGGAACAGCTTGTTTTTGGTTAATTGCTCCACTTGTATCTCTCCTTTTGGACTGGCTCTGAGAGTCAGTATATGTAGGAAAGGTAATATTTATTAACAAAGCGCAGAAGTGGAAGGAGCAATCCGAACTTTTTTTCTCAAACCAAAAAACGCCTCCTTCATCAGAGAAGGAAGCGCATTTTGCAGTATAGGATAGCATATAATCATACATACACCAACCGAACCACTATGTAACCGCATCTATATACATCTGCCAACAATTAACGACAGCCTCTCATGACAGACATTGTCATGAAACCGCATATAGAGGAAGTTATTCTGCTTATTAAGAAGAAGCGTGAAGATGAGGGAAGTCTTGTGGCAGCTCGTCCCCGAAAAACAGATCATCCAGGGAACTCAGCGTACCGTCTTCTTCCACCTGATATACAGACATTTTCTCACCGTTCACCGTTAATTCAATAAAGCATCCCCAGCAATAAAACTGGTGGGAACCAATTTTCCCGATATCTTTGGAACTACAGTTTGGACATTTCATATTCATTCACCTATCCATTAACAGAATGAATGGCATTTTCCAAGCGTTGTTCACTCAGAGACGGCACCATAATGGCACTTTCCCCGATGGACATATCGCTTGTACATGGCAGCCATTTGCGGCCCTCGATCAGATCGGACACAAAACCGTCCGTAATTTCAATCCCTATTATTGTATTTCCCAACTCTTGGTCAAAATAAACATCGGAGACACGCCCGAGCAGCAAACCTTCTTCGGTGAGCACGGACATCTCCTTCAATTTAGACCGACCGAGGAGGTACGTGTATTTTATGTCGTCGGCTCCCGTCTTGCGGACAGCCTGTTGATTACGGATCATGACGGCATCTTCGCCGTAGGCAACGATATCTTGCCACTGCACGATTTTGACATGATTGGTAAACAGACCTTTGTTCTCAAGCTCAATGCCTTCGATCTCCCAATCATCATTCACAATGAAATCCTGGATTTTACCGACCTGCTTCCCGTCCTCAACATCAAAAACGGCAAGTCCGATCATTTCCTGAAGCTTCATCGCTGGGTCCCCCTCATCTTCTTATCATTAAATAGGCGCGGCGCTATTGCTAGGTATGCCCAAAGTTGATGAGTGGCAATCAGACGCCGATCATCAAAACCGCTTCTATCCAACCGATGAAATGGAACTTCTTCCCTCCTTCTGTTCCATGTGTAAAGTTCCCCTTAGGGTCTATTACGCAGACGTCCAAGAATGGTTCCAATTTTTTCGGCGGTTATCATGATTTCTTCCGTAGTATTACCCAATCCCCAGCTAAATCGAATCGCAGAGTGTAAAAATGTTTCAGGTAATTTCATCGCTTTCAGCACATGAGAGACTTCAAGTGACCCGGAAGTGCAGGCAGAACCGCTTGCAACAGCAATCCCTTCCATATCCAGATTCATTAACATCGTCTCTGTGGACACTTCCGGAAAGCTGATATTCAGGATGTTTGGCAGCGTATGCTCCAGATGTCCATTCACGTGAAAGTGCTCCGTACCCACATGAATTTCAAGCTGTTCCAACAAAAGTTTACGCAATTCCAAATCATGCTGACGATGCACCTCCGTTTGAGCTGATGCAATCTTGAGAGCCTCTGCAAATCCGGTAATACCTGCGATATTTTCCGTACCAGCGCGCCGCTGACGCTCTTGCAATCCACCGTGAGCTCTTGCTTCCAGCACAATTCCTCGTCGTACATAGAGTGCACCTACGCCCTGAGGTCCATTGATTTTATGCGCTGAGAAGCTGATCAGATCCACAGGCAGTTCCTTACAGGAAATATTCTGGCTGCCCAGAGCCTGAACTGCATCGGTATGGAAAATGATATTATGCTGACGGGCAAGCTCACCCACCTCGCGGATAGGCTGAATCGTGCCTACTTCATTGTTGGCATACATCATGGTGATTAATACCGTATCTGGTCGAATGGCCTCTTTTAGCTCATCCAGATTAATTCGTCCATAACGATCAACAGATAGATAGGTTACTTCATAACCTTGCCGCTCCAATTCCTGACACGTATGCAATACAGCATGGTGCTCAATTGCGGTCGTGATGACGTGTTTCCCCTTATCCTGCCTTGTTGAGACTGCTCCGAAAATCGCCAGATTATCACTCTCCGTGCCACCTCCGGTAAATACCAATTCGTCCGGGAAACAGCCCAAAGACGCCGCAATGACATCCCTTGCTCCGCTGACAGTCCGTTTGGCCTCACGCCCAAAAGCATGGATACTTGATGCATTGCCATATTGCCCTGTCATGACGTTCATCATCGCTTCTGCGACTTGTGGATGCATAGGTGTCGATGCGGCGTGATCCAAATAAATTCGTTTCATTTATCTTCACCCCGTTATATGTTAAATTTCTATCTCATGGCAAACTGTCAAAATTGGAAACTGAAACGGATGCTCTATTGTCACATCTTCGTGTATAATGTTATATATCCATTTCAAAAAGGAGAGAGAGACATGAGTGACCCCATTCTCGGGCAGATTCTGAATCAGCTTCAACAAATGGACAAACGATTCGACAGTATTGATGGACATCTTGGAAAAATAGACCACCGGCTTGATGCTATGGAAGAGAGGCTCGGTGCCGTAGAGAGCAGACTAGACACTGTCGATGACAGACTGAATACCATGGAAAGCAGATTGGACACCATTGAGGAACAAACTAAAAACATTCCACTTCTTCAACAAGCTGTTCTGGAAACATTGACAGTTACGAAACGTCTTGACGCTTCCCAATCCGCCTCTGAACGCAAAGTAACTACCGAATTGAATACCCATCAGCACAGCATTGATATTTTGAATCGCCGTCAGTTACGCATGGAAGCTGATATAGAAACTTTAAAAAGTCGCTGATTTACAAGTGATCCAGTTAGGTTCACACTGACCATCTTGTAAATCCCGCGGCTGAATACATAGCCCTGCTCAATTAAAATAATCTGTAGAAATTGAAGAACAGAACAAAGTACCCATTGGCATGTCTAAAGCCCCCAAGTTGGGGGCTTTATTGTGTTCTGTGATGCGAATTAATGATCTTAAATATAGAACATGTAGCTGTCTTTTTTGTCCTGATCCTGGAAGGTAATCAGGTCTTTCAGTGTTGTGGAATCCAACACTTCCGCAATGCCGTCACGAATACGCAACCAGAGATCACGTTTCGCCGGATCATCTTCCTCTGTGAAATCTACTGGAGAGATTGGCCCTTCCAGTACACGGATTACATCGCCTGCAGTCACGGTTGCAGGATCACCCGCAAGGATATAACCGCCGTAAGCACCTCTAATACTTTTCACCAGTCCTGCATTACGTAGTGGAGCAATCAGTTGCTCCAGGTAATGCTCCGAAAGCTGGTTGCGCTCGGCAATGCTTTTAAGTGATGTAGGGCCTTCGCCTGTTCTGGCAGCAAGCTCCATCATGATTGTGAGGCCGTAACGGCCTTTTGTCGATATTTTCAAAGGAGTCACCTCTTTCAATTTTCAGAAACGATTGGAAACTTTATATTTAATCCTATGGTCCATGACCGTATGTTTCACGATCTGTTCACAGCGGAGATGCATTGAGATTAGCATAAACCTTCTAATCCTCCGTATTCCGATCATAACCCTCAGCTAATGTTAACATATCTGCATGCTTTATGGAAAAGAAAGATTGACGATATTCCAAAATGTGCGCCTCTGGTGGACACTATCCAAAATTGGCCGGGTGTATCGTATCTTGAGTCCGGTTATGCTAGAATAAGAAACGAAACACATTTATATATAGAAATGGTGATAACGATGTCCAAAACAATTGAAAATACACGGGTCGTCGTTGGCATGTCCGGAGGTGTCGATTCTTCCGTTACCGCACTGCTGCTGAAAGAGCAGGGGTACGATGTCATCGGCATTTTCATGAAAAACTGGGATGACACCGACGAGTTCGGCCACTGTACCGCTGAAGAAGATTCAGAGGATGTACGCCGCGTATGTGAACAGATCGGCATTCCTTACTACACTGTCAACTTCGAGAAAGAATATTTTGATAAAGTATTTACCTATTTCCTTGATGAATATAAGTCGGGTCGCACGCCAAATCCGGATGTCATGTGTAATCGTGAGATCAAATTTGGTGAATTCCTGAACAAAGCTCTGGATCTCGGCGCAGATTATGTAGCTACAGGACACTATGCTCGCCTGATTAAAGAAGATGGCACACTCAAGTTGCTTCGTGGTGTGGACAACAATAAGGATCAAACGTATTTCCTTAACGCACTCAATCAGAACCAGCTGTCCAAAGCCATGTTCCCGATTGGTCATCTGCCCAAACCGGAAGTACGCAAAATCGCAGAAGCGGCTGGTTTGTATACTGCCAAGAAAAAAGACAGCACAGGTGTCTGCTTCATCGGTGAGCGTAATTTCAAAGAGTTCCTGAGTAACTATCTGCCTGCCAAAGGTGGAGACATGGTTGATATCGCAACCGGTGAAGTCAAAGGTCGTCATGACGGTCTGATGTACTACACACTTGGACAACGCCAAGGTCTTGGCATTGGTGGTTCCGGCAATGGTGAACCCTGGTTCGTTGCAGACAAGAATCTGGAGAAAAATCAATTACTTGTTGTTCAGGGCGATGCCCATGCAAGCCTGTACTCCACGGGTCTAACCGCAACGGGTGTGAACTGGATTGCCGGTGCAGAGCACATGCCTAATGTGCCATTCCGTTGTACTGCCAAATTCCGCTATCGTCAGCCGGATCAAGGTGTTACATTGACCTGGCAGGAAGATGGAAGTGTGGATGTACAATTTGATCAGCAGCAAAAAGCCATTACACCAGGACAAGCCGTTGTTTTCTACGACGGAGAGGTCTGCCTGGGTGGGGGTACGATCGATCAGGTGCAAAAGGTACCTGTACCCGCAATGCAATAATAGAGCTTGTCCATTAAAATGCGGATTATACACAATACCGTGTATCCCTATTAAAAAAGCCGTCTTTCATGTATACCATGAAGGATGGCTTTTTTCCTGCTTTTCTTTGCAAAAAAATTAAAAATAGTTCGTTATGCAGTCAACCAGACGCCTGCCAAGGAGGCCAACACCCCAACTACAACCGAACTGACGACGTAGAGCGCCGCGCTTGCATATCGTTGTCGACCGATAAGTCCTAACGTTTCATAGCCAAAGGTGGAGAACGTGGTGTACGCACCGCAGAACCCGGTTCCCCAGATCACCCAGATTCCATCTGAGATCATTGCAGATTGATGCCACCCGTATAACAGCCCAAGCAGCAGTGAACCACTGATGTTGATGATCCATGTTCCCCATGGAAAAGCCGTTCCCAGCAAGCCAGAGACCCATTTTCCCAGACTGAAACGCAGTACCGCACCCAGTACACCTGCAAAACCAATCCACAGGATCATGAGGCATCACCCTCTTGTCTTTGTGCTCCCAACATACGATGTCCAAGGCTCATTCCCAGCGCACAGAGCAACACCCCTGCCAACAGACTTACGATCATATAAATAGCGGCACTGATCCATTCGCCCCCTTCGGATAAACGAACAATATCCAGTGTAAACGTGGAGAATGTTGTAAATGCGCCAGTAAAACCTGTGCCAATCGCCAGTCGAAGTTGTGGTGTTATTTTGCCTGGAACAGCTATGGTAAAGAACCACCCTAAAAAAAGACTGCCCATCGCATTGATTAACAGCACTGCCCAAGGGAACCCCCCATGGACAGTTGGTATCGCCAACTGTATGGCATATCGGGTCACTGTTCCGAGAAATCCACCTGCCCCTATATACAAAAGCTCTTTCATGTTATGTGCATCTCCCGAGTGATCTGACTGATCTTACAAATCCCTACGCCGCTGTTGGTTTAACCTAATCTTCGATTCGTTCCCCTGCTCCGTGGCCTCATAGAATACTCTCCGTGAGAGCTGCTTCGGCAAATATTCTTGTTTCACGTAATGCCCCGGATAGTTGTGTGGATATTGATAACCCTCATGTCCGAGCTTCACGGCACCCGAGTAATGCGTATCTCGCAAGTGAAGCGGAACTTCTGCCGATTTCACCTCATCAATGGCGTTCATGGCTTTGGAAATGGCGGTATACACCGCATTGGATTTTGGACTTTCGACCGCAAACAGAATCGCTTGTGCAATGTTCAGCTTGGCTTCGGGCCAGCCGTTATTTCGGTACGCATCAAGTGCTCCAATCGCCTGAGTCATGGCTTGCGGGTTCGCAAGTCCAATATCTTCACTGCTCGCTGCAATCAGACGCCGAATGAAGGTCATCGGGTCCATGCCGAGCTTCTCCACCGCGTATAGAAACCAGAACAGCGCCGCATCACTGGAACCCCGAATGCTCTTGTGAAATGCAGACAGCACATCATACTGGGTGGATTCATCTGCCTTCACAATGGGGCGTCGAATAGACTCTTCTGCCACACCAAGCGTAATATGAATGGACCCATCCTTCTCCGGTGGCGTCGTCAACGCAGCCAGTTCAAGCGCGTTAAGCGCACGTCGAATATCCCCATTGGCCATCGTAGCAATATGCTCAAGCGCCTCATCGTCCGCCTGCAGTTCCATGAACCCCAGACCTTTGTCCGCATCACTCAATGCTCTGCGCATTGCAATTAGGGAATGATCCTTATTTAGCGATTCTAGCTGGAACAGAGTAGAACGGCTCATCAAGGCTCCATTGACATAATGAAAGGGATTCTCTGTTGTTGCGCCGATAAAAATAATCGTGCCCTTTTCTACCGCTGGCAATAGCGCATCCTGACGTGAACTGTTAAACCGATGTACCTCGTCGAGGAATAGAATGGTTTTGGTTCCATACAGCTGTTTATTCGTTTGCGCCTGTTCGATGACTTCACGCACATCCTTGACGGAAGCTTCCACTGCATTCAGTCGAACGAACTGTCCTTGCGTTTGCTGAGAAATAATATGTGCAAGGGTTGTCTTACCGCATCCCGGAGGGCCGTATAACAAGATGGATGAAATCTGATCAGCCTCAATGGCGCGCCGGAGCAATTTCCCCGGTCCAATAATATGTTCCTGTCCAATATATTCATCCAGATGCTCTGGCCGCATGCGGTCTGCGAGCAATCTAGCTTGTGATTTTGAGTCTTGCTGAAACGAAAATAAATCCATTGCTCATCACTTCCTTAACGGATTGCCTTGCCTTGAATACAATTACACTTCTGATGGTTCTCCACTCTCTATCATATCATACTCTCGCGGTAACATAGCCATAAATGCATGAAGTGCACTGCTGACAAAGGCATCCTTGCGAGTAATAAAATGAGTCATCATACGATTCATACCGACGGGGAGTGTGTGCGTGCGCAGTAATCCATTTTCGATCTGATGCCTAATCACAATCTCTGGTAATAAGGAAATTCCCATACCTGAAGTAACCCCACTAATAATCGCTTCAAGGGTTCCGAATTCCATAATTACTGGGCGGGTAACACCACCCACCTCTAACCATTCCTCCAAAACCTGACGATAGGAACACCCCATGCTGTAGACAAGAATGGGTTTACTCTTAAGATCTTCATCCGTAGGACCCATACCAGAATAGACAACAAATAGTTCCTCATCAAATATGGGAATAGAAACGATATCAGGATGATCACAGGGACAGCCTATAAATGCTCCCTCCAATTCATACCCAATAACCTGATCCATAAGCATCTGCGAATTACCAGTAACCAGTGACAAGGAGACATCTGGATACTGTTTATAATATCTGACGAAAAGTTCAGGTAGTCGCACGGCCGCCGCGGTTTGTGTAGACCCTATTCGCATTGGACCCGATGGTGTGCTCGTCGCCCGAAGTGCCTTGGAAGCATCATTCAGCAAACCAATAATTTTATCTGCATAGGTCAGCAACATTTCTCCGGCTGGAGATAACGTCATGCCTCGGTTATGACGAATGAACAACGTTGTACCTACTTCTGCTTCCAGATGCCGGATTCGTGCCGTTACGTTGGATTGCACATACCCCAGTTTAGAAGCAGCTTTGGTCAGATTCCCTTCCTGTGCAACACACTGAAATATCCTAAGATCCCCGCTCTCCATGGTCCCTCCACTCTGACATCATTCAAAATGATATCCGATTCATTACCAATCATTATACTTCATGTGTAAACCGGACTACAATTCATGTAGATCCCAAACCAGTCATCTGACTGGATGATGATAAGGAGTGTTCAGCATGACATACTGGAAAAATAGAGTTGCTCTGATCACAGGTGGCGGAACAGGCATAGGCCGTGCTGTAAGTCTGATACTAGCCGAGCGTGGAGCGTCGGTTGCCATCAACTACTCCCGCTCACGAGATGCAGCAAACGATACAGTCCAACACATTTTGGATTCAGGAGGCAATGCATTCGCCGTTCAAGCCAATGTAGCCAATGATCTTGATATCCGGCGGATGGTCACTACAATAACTGAAACCTACGGCCCAATCACTGCACTTGTAAATAACGCCGGAATCACGCACCATATCCCCATGCACGATCTGGAGTCTGTTACAGATGACGTCTGGAATGAGCTGCTTGATGTGAATGTGAAAGGCATGTTTCATTGCGCTCGTGCAGTGACGGAAGGTATGAGACAGGCTGGCGCTGGTTCTGTCGTAAATCTGGGCAGTATCGCAGGCAGTACGGGTTCGGGCTCATCCCTTCCTTACGCCGTCTCCAAAGCGGCAGTTCATGGTCTGACCTTATCACTTGCGCACGCACTCTCACCACACATTCGGGTGAATGCTATCGTCCCTGGCGCAGTTGCGACAAGGTGGTGGGCTGGAAACGAGGAGCGAATGTATCGTCTTGGTGGAGAAGTGTTATTACAACATATTGCCTCACCTGAAGATATCGCACACATGATCTGTGCTGCGCTTGAACAGCAATCCATGACCGGGCAGCTAATTACTGTAGATAGCGGACAGACGTTATGAGCTCCATTCATGTTAAAGATACCCGGATCATAAAACCATTGAAATATACACTATTGATCATTTTGACAACGCTAATCATGGGTACTTCTTTTCCAGTTGGCAAGATCGGCATGTTATATGCCCCACCTTTCCTGCTCATGGGCTTACGTTATATACTGGCAGGTGGCTTGATGGCCTTGTTCCTTCGTAAACGTCCTTTGCCTACCGGATGGCAGGCTTGGTTGAAAATAATCCTCATTGGTCTGTTCCAATCCGCAGGAGTGATGGGCTGCGCCTACTACAGCATGAACTGGATTACATCTGGGGAATCCGCCATTATTACGTTTACCAATCCGCTACTGGTCATTATCCTCAGTGCTCTCTTATATAGAGTGACCTACCGTTTCAGTCAGTGGATCGGTGTTATACTCGGTTTCATCGGGATAATGTTAACTTTTGGGTGGCAGATGAGCTTTAGCCCCGGAACCTGGATTGGATTTGGTGGAGCGATTTCCTTTGCCGTGTCCACATTGCTCATCAAACGCTGGGGTAATGGCTATGATACTTTTGTCTTAACAGCCTATCAGATGCTTGCTGGAGGTGCTGCGTTGCTTCTGCTGAGCGTATGGACTGAACAGCCTCACTTTATAATGAATACCACCTCGGTTATGGCGCTGCTCTGGTTAACGCTTGTTTGCTCCATCATTCAGTTTTCACTCTGGTTTTACCTGCTGCAGAATAGTGACCCAGCCCAAACCAGTTCGTATCTGTTTCTGGCACCGTTCTTTGGTGTACTATCGAGTTGGATTTTGCTGGGAGAGCACGTTCAGTGGTTTGCATTGGCAGGCGGTTTATTTATTGGTGTTGGTATATTCCTGGTGAACCGTCGCTCATCCAGAATGAGAAATAGAGTAACATAACTTGAACTTCTTCATCGTTCTTCCTTGGAAGATTAATCATTTCTCGCACAAAAGCAAAAAAAGGCATGCGCTTATGGGACTTTCCCATGAACGTCATGCCTTTTGTTGTATAAGTAAACTCTATCTAACCAAGCTCTGGCCAACCCTGAATGGTTACAGGTTCGCCATCGGGATTATGTGTTGCAGCCGCATAGATCGGCAGTACACCGTCATGGAACAACCACAATTCGTGCAAGGCCCGTGTACAACCAACGTACAACAGCTTTGCATCACCCGCATTTGGCAAATAATGCTTCTGGTCTACGTCTGCCACAATAACGGCATCAAACTCCAACCCTTTGGACAAGTAGACCGGTAAAACGGAGTGTCCACCCGTGTACTGCTTTTTGCCACCATCGATCAGGTTTAGATCCCAGCCTGCGTCCTGAAGTTCACGATGAAGTTCCTCTGCTTCATGCAGTGTACGGGTCAGGATGGAGACTGTTCGGTAGTCTTTGACCGTTAACACCTTCAAAGCCTGCTCCAGACTCGCCGTCCGCCCTTCGCCTCCATAAGCCAACGTCCGAACCGGATCACCACTCCGGAAAACAGGAATCGCCGTAATTCCGCTCTTGACGCCACGTTCCAGAATCGTATTGGCATAATCGATAATTTCCATCGTCGAACGATAACTTCGGGTCAATGCAAAGTATGCATTCTGTTCCTCAGGAAACAGAGAACTCATCTCTTCCCACGCATGAACACCACGGTACTCATGAATGCCTTGAGACAAGTCACCCAGTATAGTGAAGGAATGCCCTTTGACGAACTGATCCAATAACGCCACATGAAAAGGAGAAAAGTCCTGTGCTTCATCAATCACGACATGATCGAACCGCTCCGAACCCTCAATATCATGGACCAATGTATGAATGTATACCAATGCAGGCAGATCCTCTTCACGGACGATATCCTGCTTCAGATCTGCTGCCGTTTGTTTCATGACTAGTTTTGGAATAAGCCCGCTGAGCGAGGCTGGCACAGAGCCACCCTTTGCAGCTTTGAACAGCTGTTTATATAACGTAAGCGGCTCGTATTGAGGCCATTTTTTGGCATAAGCTTTCTCACGAGTAGACGCTTTTTTCTTGCGTTCTTTGCGCACAGCTTCTGGCATCGGCTTCTTAAGTTCCATCTCAATCCAGCGGTGAACCCGCGCCATGACCCGTTCTTTGCGTTTGGCCAGCGGATAATGTTTGTATTCCTCACCGAACCAGTTCTCAATCTCCGTCTTGCTAAGCACCTTACCATCCCATGGACTGAAGTCCATATCCGGTACGGAATCCGCTTCCATCCCCGAGAGCCACTCTCGAATAAGCTCCATGAAACGGATCGATCCTTTGTAACGTCCAGGTACATCATCATTCAATTCAGGCCGGGCATCAGGTGTTTCGAACCAGGTGTTCAAAGTATCCGACGTATTCGCCAAAGGCATTTCCAGCCCCAGCAGATTCATCGCCCAATCCGGGAATGTCCGCTGCTGAATATCCCCTACTCCGAGTTCCGGAAGCACATCCGAGATGTAATCCAGGAACATGTGGTTGGGCGCAAAAATAACCATCTTCTCCGCAGATACCTGCTCCTTGTACTGATACAGCAAAAAGGCAAGCCGATGCAGGGCAACCGTTGTTTTCCCGGATCCAGCTACACCCTGAATGATCAATGCGGTGTTTCTCGCCGCACGAATGATCAGATCCTGCTCCGCCTGAATCGTAGATACGATGTCACGGAGTTTGTTATCCTTGTTCTCTCCCAGACGATAAACGAGGAATTCATCTGATACCGCTGGCTGGTCGCTGTCACGGTTATATGTATCCGCCACACGTTCCAATATCCGCTGTCGAATGACAACGTTTCGTTTCAGGTATACCAGACCTTCAATAAGCCCTTCAGGGGCTTCATACGTAGCGGAGGCTTCGCCTCCGGTAAATGAGTAAAACAGGCTGGCGACAGGAGCACGCCAGTCGATGACGAGCGGATGCTCTCCCACCTCTTCGCGGTCTACGCCGATTTTGCCAATATACAGCGGTTTCCGTGCACCACTGCCCTGTTCTTCGAAATCCAAGCGTCCGAAATAGGGTTGCTGCGCGCTCTTGGACAAGGCGGTGCGGCGCTCTTCGCGTCCAGCTTCCAGCACTTGTTCTGTGAAGTCGTGGCCGGTATACACCGGAATGTTCTGCAGTCGTTCCAGCTGACTGTCCACTTCCTCCATCGTTCGCTCTAACCTGTACTCTTCTTCTTGATAGGCACTTTGAAAGCTGTCTGACATGTTTCAGTTACCTCCTAAGAATATGTTTTGCTCTGCATCACCTAGATCTGGAAATACAAAAGGATACTTACTATATCACATAGGGCAATTGAAAGCCACATCCGTTTTGCTGGCTTACTTTTGTAAGACATGAGCTCATCTGAATTGATAATTAATGATGGCACTGACAAGCGCACAACAACCAAACAAAATAAACCACCAGGCCCACTTGTTTCTGGCCTGCCTGCGCCTGCCGTTCAATGCGCCGTAAATCCCAATTAGCAGTACGATGGAGGAAAAGCTAATTCCTACGATCCAACCAGCCATGATATCTGCCCCCTTGGTTTTCAGTACACAATCGGTGTCTCATTTCCTGGATTTCAGATGAAAAGCTCCTCCTCGAATATCCACTTGGAATTCACTTTTTCCACTTTTGTGTATTAGATTATTGCTGTCCCCATGAAGGGGAGTCAGATCAAATTCACTATTTAATGCTCCTGATCTTTCTTTAAGTATAATTTGGAAACCTTCGTTATCTGGGATGGAAACCACTGCCTTTGCCCCTGTGGATACGGAATGTAATTTCTCTGGCATCTTGAGACAGTCCATATTTAATTTTCTGCCTAATGTGGTAATTTGCAAGTGACGAAACTCCCCCGAAATGTCGATCTTGGCTGAATGTGATTGAAGATTGAATTTATCTGCACTAAGGTGCTGCCCTTTCACTACGGATGCCAATGCGCACAGTTCAAGCTCATCCATCCTCCCTGATAGATCTACACGACCTGAGGTGATCTTACATTGACAGCGAGTGGCCAGAAGCGAATTCAACCGGAGGTGTCCTCCTGTGGAGATCAGCGAAATACTGTTAAAAACCCGAGCTGGTACATGAATCTTCAATGCTGTTCTACCTACATTTAACCCGATGAGTCCTCCCCTTTTTCTCCCGTCCACAATGCTTAAGGTATCCCCTCGTATGTTAACTTGCATCAGCCTTCGCTTGGAAAACCATGCATCCGCATATTGCATAACGTGAATCTGTTCATCCACACTCGGAAGAACTCTGATATCTCCTGACAACCAATTTAACTGTATATCATGAATGGGTTGATCAATGTCTATGCTCTTGCATATGGCAGGCTCACTACTTTTCAATATCTTCTCCCTCTCCATTTCAAACAATCAGGTATATGTTTATTCCGCCTCCGCATAGCCTCCTGTGCTGGCATGGCGATTCGTAATTCGCTGAATGAGCTGTTCGCTAACGATATCTGCTCCCAAGAGCTTCATCATGTGTTGCAAAAACTTAAGCCTTTCCATTGTCTGCTCCTGATCTCTTCCAAATAGAAGAGGGTTGATCCAGATGTTGACGAGCAGCATGAAGATTTCAGCACACTCCAGCGGATATTCGACTGAAATGGACCCATCTTCCTTGCCTTGCTCCATAATGTCGGCAATAATTTGGGCATCCTTCAGAATACCTTTTCTTATGCCGCCAAGAACAAACTGCGGATTCTTGATCTGAGTGCTAAGAACCTGATCAATTGAGTTAGACTGAATTCCAGGATCAACGATAACATTTTCCAAAATACTGATGAGCTTCTGTCTGGCATTTGGAGCATGCGTGTTCTGGATGAGTTCCATAAACATGTCTTCTGCCCGCCCAAGCTCCTTCTCCATCACTGCACTAAGGATATCCTCCTTGGACTTGAAATGATGATATATGGCACCTTTGGACATACCTAATTTTTCTATAATGTCTTGAATACTGGTTTTTTCATATCCCTTTTCGGTAAACATTTGAGTTGAGACTGCCAGAATCAGGTCCAGTGTCTGCTCAGGGTATTTATTTCTGGCCATAAGTTCCTCCTCATTCATACCAACGGTCGGTATCCAAAATATAGATTATGTTGGTCTTAATGTCAATATGAGGAATTTAAACAAAAAGAAAAAAGGATCTCCGTTGAAATACCTCATGGGTATAACGGAAACCCTCCAATAATGGAGATTACTCTTCTATTTGTACTATTGCTGCGTTGCCTTCCTGTGCCACAAACTGCTTCTGTGCCAACTCACGATATACCGGATGATTGCTGATCAATTCAGCATGAGTTCCGGTTCCGGTAACATGTCCATGCTCCAATACAACAATTTGATCGGACTCGACAACGGTAGATAACCGATGGGCAATAACAATTGTGGTTCTGCCTTCCATCAGGTTGGACAAAGCCTGTTGTACTTCATACTCCGAGGTGCTATCCAAACTGGATGTTGCTTCATCCAACATAAGAATATCCGGACTGCGCAGTAAGGCTCGAGCAATAGCAATTCGCTGACGTTGCCCCCCGGATAACTTGATTCCTCTCTCGCCCACTTCCGTGTCATAACCCTGTGGCAGCTTGTCTATGAAGTCGGCAGAATAGGCCATCTCAGCAGCTCGCCTTATCTCATCCATCGTGACCTCACGGCCCAATCCGTATGTGATATTGTCTTTGATCGTACCCGCCATAAGTGGACTTTCCTGAGATACATACCCGATCTTGCTGCGCCAGGAGGCTAACGAATATTCCGTTATCGCTTGTCCCCCATATGAAATATGGCCTGAATCGGGCATATAGAACTGCTCCATCAAAGAAAACAGTGTTGATTTCCCGCTACCGCTTGGACCAACAATCGCCGTCACCTTGCGTGTGGGAACCGTCAGATTGATCCCGTGCAACACTTCCTCACCTGTGACATAGGAAAAGTGTACATCATGGAATGCAATCGTCTCATTTCCTTTTGGCGCTACCTTGGTGCTGTCATGTGGCTCTTCTTCATCAGCAAGAATAGCTTGTATACGCTCTGTTGCACCTACAACTTTTTGCAAACGGGAGTATAACGTCGTGAATTGTCCCATTGGCATAATGACCTGGAACAACAGCAAAATGAACGCAACCAGTTCACCAGGCGACAACAGTCCAGACGCTACACGCATTCCCCCCACACCCAGAATAACGACCAATACGGCAGTCATGACAAATGTAAACAAGGGACCGATCAGAGCAAGAATACGTGCTTCCTGCAAGCCAAAAGCAAACATTTTACGAATCCGGGAATCCCCTGCTTCTGATTCCTGTTTCTCCGTGCCGTAGGCTTTGACTAAGCGGATCTCACCAATAACCTGGCTAAGTACGGACGTAAGACCTGCCATCTCATCCTGCTGTTTCTTGGAAATCTTGTACATTTTTTTACCCACCGGCAACAGGATCAACAGCGTAAGTGGCACCAGACTCAGGATAATGAGCGACATCACCCAATCCAAGTAAAATAGTAATGCCACGCCACCCACAACAGCAACGATGTTCGACACAAAGGAAACCAGATAATCCGCGATCAACGTCATGATCTGGCTTGTATCATTCGTAATCCGGCTCATCGTATCGCCTGTCCGATTACGATCAAAATACGGCATTCGCAGCGACAAGACCTTGTTCCACAGCTTGGTGCGAAGCGTTGCGACCACGCGTTGTCCGGCGTAATTTAACATATAAATGCTAATGCCCGAGGCAATCGCCTGAATCACAAATGCCCCAAGCAATAACAAAATAACAGATTTGTTCAGTGCCGAAGTGGTTAGGCCATCAATCAGACCTTTGGTCATCAATGGCACAATCAGTCCGGCTGTAGTTTGAATCAGAGTTAAGATGAGGGCCAGAATCAAGATCAGTTTTGGCGGGTTCGTGGAAGCGATAAGCTTGACGAAATCCTTAAATCCCTTTTTTCCTACCTTCTGGTCATTCTGCCCTGCTTGTTGCTGCTCTTCCATTCCCGTTCCTCCCGTTCTCCATCTGCTCACCAGAGATCATACGTATGAATTTACATGACGTTGCCTTTTCTTATTACAAGACTCCATGCAACACAAAATTGGCTAAAAAGAGGATGGAAATGCCATACATGACCACAGGCACCTGTTTACCTTGACCTGCTGCCAGCTTCGCTAATGGATAGGCAATAAATCCAAACGCCATACCGTCCACGATGCTATATGTAAATGGAATCATGACCATGATCAGAAATGCTGGGAATGCCTCTGTGAAGTCACCAAAATCCATATCTTTCACACCTTGCACCATCAGGCCACCAATAATGATCAAAATAGGTGCAATTGCACTGTCCGGAATGTATCCAAGCAGTGGGATGAAGAAGAAAGTAGCCCCGAATAACACAGCTGTAACGAGTGGAGTCAAACCTGTGCGACCGCCTGCGGCAATTCCGGCTGTCGTCTCGGCTGCAGCAACAGGAGGACTACTTCCGAATACGCCTGCCAATACGGTACTAATGGATAGTGCGCGCAGACTTCCTTTGAACCGCTCTGGACGACCAATCATCTGTGTCTGAGCAGTAATTAATCCGATATTTTCGAACACCACAATCAACAGTAGCAAAAATACCGCGATCCAGAATGCGACATCAGCCAGCTTCATCAAAGACAATTCCCCAAATAACCCACCGTATTGACGCAGCGCATCCATCGCTGATACGGATTCACCCGGGTTCACAGCACCAAGTACATAGGCAAGGCCTGTCCCGACCAAAATACTGATCAGAAGTCCACCCTGTACGTTCCGTATAAATAAAATCAAGGCAAGCACCAGCGTAACGCAGGCTGTAATGACATTCGGATCATTGAAATGCCCAATCGCAACAAACGTGGTCTGATGCGCGATAACAATTCCACTTTTTTGCAAACCGATAAATGTCAGAAACAAACCAATCCCGACCGTAATGCCATGCTGCAGATTTTTCGGGATTGCTTCGCTGATCATTTTGTATAATGACGTAAACGCAACAATGGCAAACAGTATACCTGTAACGGTTACAACGGCCAGCGCTTCTTGCCAGCTTAATTTCATGGAATGTACAAGTGTATACGTGAAAAATGCATTAATCCCCATTCCGGGTACCACGATAATCGGTGATTTTCCGCCAAATGCCATGAGCAAACAGCCTGCAATGGACGTCAGCAGGGTTCCAACCATGGCTGCCTGCAAGGGCATCCCGGCATCGGAAAGAATTGTAGCATTGACCATAACGATATAGACCACAGCAAAATAAGAAATGGCTCCCGCCACAATTTCCTTCTTCCACTGGTCTCCTGGCTCCATGCCAAGACGTCTGGTCATCCATCCGTGTTTCATTTCGTTCTATTCCCCTCTCTCTATATAGGCTGAATAACTGAGTATTTACACTCTACCACTACGCGGACAGAACAACCTTCCGATCGCTGTTATCCCCAGATTTTTTGATTAAATTTTTTAAATGTACAAATCCGGTGATAAAGGCGAGCGCTCTGCTTCTTCAGGTTTCTTCTGTCCTCTTCGTTCTTGTGTAAATCTTATTCAGCTTATATGGCTGCAAATTCTTTATGTATGTATCATCATTTCGCGCAGCAGTGAATATCATACACGGTTTTGACTTTGAAGTACATGACGTAACTCTGACATTTATCTAGGAATATAGTTCGGCTATCATAGAAAATTGACGTCCCATCCGCTCCTCTCTTGCGAAGTATGATCACACAAAAAAGCGCAGATGCCTTATCGGCATCCACGCTTCTTCAGTTGGCAGCAAGTTACTGCTGCTTGTTCTCTGCAATTTCTAACAAATCCTTAATCGCAACACTGACCATAATCAATCCGGCTACCGGAGGCACAAATGAGTTACTCGCAGGTGGCTGTTTGGCCTTACGAATTTCCGGAGCATTCTCGGGAACGATTTTTTGTGTTACGTCCTCACGTGGTTTCATCGGCTTTTCAGTCGAGAAGACCACTTTCACGCCTTTTTTGATGCCGTCTTTACGAAGTGTAGTCCGCACAACACGGGCAATCGGGTCCATGGTCGTTTTCGAAATATCCGCAACCTGGAATTTCGTTGGATCCATTTTATTCGCCGCACCCATGCTGGAAATCATCGGAATTTTACGTTTCAGGCACTCTTTAATGAGATGGATTTTGTAGATAATCGTGTCGGATGCATCCAGCACATAATCCAGTTCATATTTGAACAATTCCTCATACGTCTCTTCCGTGTAAAACATATTCAGGGCAATCGCATCACATTCCGGATTGATCAGTTTCACACGTTCCACCATCAGATCCGCTTTTTTCTGTCCCACTGTCGTGGTCAGCGCATGAATCTGGCGGTTAATGTTGGTGATGTCCACGACGTCTTTATCAATCAGGATGATGCGCCCAACGCCGCTACGGGCAAGAGCTTCTACAGCAATTCCACCTACGCCGCCAATACCGAGCACAGCGACTGTACTATTCTTTAATGCATCCAGACCTTCAGGTCCGATCGCAAGTTCTGTTCTTGAAAATTGATGGAGCATTGAGAATCGATGCCTCCTTTATTTCTTTTCCGCTACCGGTTTACGGGCTACGCGGATATGAAGTTGTTCCAATTGCGAGTCATCCACTTCAGAAGGTGCATTCATGAGCAGATCCGTTGCACTTGCCGTTTTCGGGAAGGCAATCGTTTCACGCAGATTCGTGCGGCCCGCCAGCAACATCACGAGGCGGTCCAGACCAAAGGCAATACCACCATGCGGTGGTGTTCCGTATTCAAATGCTTCCAGCAGGTAGCCGAATTTCTCATTCGCTACTTCTGTAGAAAGTCCAAGGGCAGCGAACATCTTCTCCTGAACATCACGTTTGTAGATACGCATCGAACCGCCACCTACTTCATAACCATTGAGAACAAGGTCATAGGCTTGAGCGCGGATTGCACCCGGATCAGTGTCGAAGAGATGTACATCTTCATCTTTTGGACGTGTGAACGGATGGTGTTCTGCTACATAACGTTTTGCATCTTCATCATATCCGAGGAGTGGGAAGTCCACAACCCAAGCAAATTTGAATTTGCTGTCATCGATCAATCCAAGTTGACGGCCGATTTTCAGACGCAATGCGCCAAGAACGTCAGCAACCACTTTTTTCGTGTCTGCGGAGAAGAGCAACAAGTCGCCATCCTCAGCACCAGTGCGCTCTTTGACAGCTTCGATTTCTTCAGGCGTGAAGAACTTCACGATTGGCCCTTTGAACTCGCCGTCTTTCACTTGAATCCAAGCCAGACCTTTCGCACCGTAACGTGCAGCAAATGGTCCAAGATCATCGATCTCTTTACGGCTCCATGTGCCACAGCCTTTAGCGTTCAGCACTTTCACTTCTCCACCTTTTTCGATGACAGAAGCAAATACTTTCACACCACTGTTCGCTACGATATCGTTCATTTCAACCAGTTCCATACCGAAGCGCAGATCTGGTTTGTCTGAACCGTATTTACCCATTGCATCTGCATACGTAATGCGTTGGAAAGGCAGTTCCAGCTCAACACCTTTGGTTTCACGCAGCAATTTGGCCATCAGTTCTTCCATCATTGGCAGCAGGTCATCCTGTTGCAGGAAGGAAGTCTCGATGTCGACTTGAGTGAATTCAGGTTGACGGTCTGCACGCAGATCCTCATCCCGGAAACAGCGAGCGATCTGGTAATAACGTTCAACGCCACCCACCATCAGCAATTGTTTGTAGATTTGTGGAGATTGTGGCAGGGCGAAAAATTCACCTTCATGCACACGGCTCGGTACGAGATAATCACGCGCACCTTCCGGGGAGCTCTTGGTCAGGATCGGTGTTTCCACTTCAACGAACTCTTCTCCATCCAGGTAGTCACGGAACACTTTGGATGCTTTGGAACGCAGTTTCAGTGTTTCGAACATTTCCGGACGACGCAGGTCTAGGTAACGATATTTCAAACGAAGGGATTCATCAACTTCGACACCATCTTCAATGAAGAATGGAGGTGTTTTGGCTGCGTTCAGCACTTCGATTTCTGTGATTTGAACTTCAATTTCGCCTGTAGGCAGGTTTTTGTTAACTGTTTCTGCATCACGTTTAACAACTTTACCCGTTACAGCGATAACATACTCGCTACGTACGCGATCTGCGATTTGCAGAGCTTCACCGGAATAAGCCGGGTTAAAGACAACTTGTACAATCCCGCTGCGATCACGCAGGTCGATGAAGAGTACGCCTCCCAAGTCACGGCGGGTCTGAACCCAACCGTTCAATGTTACTGTTTCACCGATGTGTGCGGGTGTTAATGCGCCGCAATGATGACTTCTTTTCATAACCAAACTCCTCATTATGTGAATTTCCGTTCTGTATGGGCAGTTAGTACCTGCTCTTCAACAGTCCGGTTACGTGTAGACCATGTATTCGAAAAGGCATATTCTCTCTGGCTCGTCAACTTCCGATTAGTCGAAAATGTTAGTGAACCTCAGTAATTTTGCCGGATCAATTGTTTTACTTGAATGTTTAAGATTTAATGTAACACTTCGTGCTTATTTACCTTCGCGAATTGCCGCTACCAGATCATCAAGCTTCACGGTTTGTTGCTCACCCGTATCCATCGATTTGAGGGCGATCTCACCACGCTCCAGCTCGTCATCACCAAGGATGGCAGTGTAGCGGGATTTGAAACGATCAGCTGATTTCATCTGTGCTTTCATCTTGCGGCCCAGATAATCACGTTCCCCAGACAGTCCAGACTGACGAAGTTTGAACAACAGACGGTTCACTTCACGATCAGCTGCTTCTCCCAGAGCAACAAAGTATACATCCAGTGGAGCCAGTGTAGTAACCTCAATTTTTTGGTGCTCCAGAATCAGTTGAATACGCTCCAGACCAATACCGAAGCCAATACCCGGCTGATCAGGTCCGCCGATATCTCCAACCAGACCATTGTAACGACCACCGCCGCCAACCGTATCTATTGCTCCAATACCTTGAGCTTTTAATTCAAAAGCAGTCAGTGTGTAATAATCCAAGCCCCGTACCAGACGATTGTTCACAGCATAATCCACTCCGAAATCATCCAGGTATGCCTGCAGCTTGGCAAAGTGATTCAAAGACTCTTCATCCAGGCTATCCAGTATGGAAGGTGCCCCTACGAATTTGTCCTGATCGACTTTGCAGTCGAGCACACGCAGCGGATTACGCTCCATGCGTGACTGACAGTCCTTACACAGGCTGTCTTTCATCGGTCTGAGGAACCCAAGTAACGTCTCGCGGTATTCTGCACGGCTGGTTGAGTTACCAACGGAGTTGATCTCCACTTTGACATCCTTTAAGCCGAGTTCTACACACAACTGGTATCCAAGTGCGATTACTTCCGCATCAATTGCCGGGTCCAGCGCACCGATGGCTTCTACACCAAACTGGTGAAACTGACGCTGACGGCCTGCCTGCGGACGCTCGTACCGGAACATTGGACCGATGTAATATAGCTTGCTCACATCCGGTTCGCCGTAGATTTTATTCTCTACATACGCACGGACAACACCCGCTGTTCCCTCCGGACGAAGAGTCATGCTGCGATTACCTTTGTCATCAAAGGTATACATTTCTTTCTCAACGATATCGGTAGTCTCTCCTACACCGCGTACAAATAAAGAAGTCTGTTCGAAGATCGGTGTACGAATCTCACGGTAATTAAACCGTCGACACAGATCTCGTGCTTTTTCTTCTACGTACTGCCATTTCTCGACAACTCCAGGCAGTAAGTCCTGCGTTCCAGTCGGTTTTTGAAAAGCCATCTTGATCCCTCCAGCATTGATTTTTTTCTCTAAAAGTTAAAAAATTCTACACGTGATCACTGCGCGGGCAGAACAACCTTACAATCGCTGTTATCCCCAGATTTTTTGAATTAATTTTACAATGTGGAAATCCGGTGATAGCATATGCTTCCGGAGTAGCTTTCTTTCAGAAAGCTTTTAGGCGAATGCTTCGCTTTTACAGGTTTTTTCTGCCCTCTCCGTTTTCGTGTATTTCTTTTAAATCAACTTATATAACAAAAAAATCCCTCGCCCTGTCGCTGTGTATACAGCAAACAAGGGACGAGAGATTGTGTAATATACATTCACCCGTGGTACCACCCACATTCCGGAAACCTGACACTTTAGCCGTTCAGGTGATCTCTGATGATTCAAGATTGCATACAGCACCCTGATCAAGCAGATATTCCGCTCTACGTGTAACGCACGTCCTGCGCAGGCCGGCTACTGGTCAACAGATCATCTCTGCTATGTTCGCCGTCTGTTCTCGGGGAAGTCATTCGTCCGCTCATCAAGAGAATCCTTACAGCCTTGGGATTCCTCTCTGGTCATGTGGGCACGGAGTACTTGGTCCCGTCATCAAATCAGTAATATAGTTCAAAAATCGACTTGTATTGACTATAGTCAACGTATTATTTTCTGATTGTAATGAACCGCAGTGCTAAAGTCAAGGGTTAACACAAAAAGATAGCTCTAAAAAATTTGCTCACACGCTGCACCGGATGGGGGAGTCACAGAAATCACGGATAATAGAAGCTGGATTCATCTATGAATTCCAACTTCTATTCGCTTCTTATTCCTCTATTGTTTCAGCATCCATTTCAACAGATCCGGCGCGCTTGCCCATAAACGGGAATGCATAATGACATATGCAATCGCTTCGTCTGAGTCGCCCATTCCGACAAAGTCAGGGAGGTTATGCGGCAGCCGTTTCAAACCCAACAGGTAATCAGGCACATGTTTGTTCACACCTCGGGCCACACGGTATAGCATTTTAAGCTGGGAGGTGATTCCGTTTTTCTTATACTCCAGAATAATCTTGTCATAGGCAAAGGCCGCTGCGGCGTCGCCTCTTCCATACTCCTCCAGCAATTGCTCTGCCTGATCCAATTGGTTACTATACAAATACACAGCAGCGAGCAGGTAACGTGCTCCGGTATTGTCTTCCGTATTAAGCTCTAGAATATGCTCCAGGATCTGTGATGCTTCTTTCGTATCTCCGCCAAACCAGCAGGATTCGGCATAGCTTTTGCATATCCGGATATAGGGACGAGTCTCATGAAGCCCCCAGAAGTCCCCTTTGTTCTCCTCAAAGAACAGTTCACCCAGTTCACGTTTGCCAGCAGTAATTCCTTCCTTGAGGTAAGATCGTGCATCATTCTCATTGTCCGATTCCTCAGCCAAAATGAGATACGCATCAGAACTGTCAGGATACATCTCCAGCGCTGTTTCCGCCAGACGTACTCTCCGTTTGGAAGAGCTCGCTTCCATCGCCTTAGACAGCAGAGCCTGTGCTTTGTCTTTCGATGTGCCTGGACCGTTCAGCATCAATAGCTCGTCCGTTTCACCGCCCATGCCGTATTCTTCGATGTAACTATTCATCTCCTTAACCTTCCGGGAGATCGTGCCTGTCGTTACCTCATATTTATCAGCCAGCTCAGCCTTTGAGACATTGAAGCCGTATTCCTCGGACAGCAAATACTCAATTGCAGCAGAGAACGAGCCTGTCTTCTTCACAGTAGGGCGGGTCTGACGGGAGTAGCCGTTCCATAACACCAGAGCTTCCAAAATTACCTCTGGCTCGTATTGTTTCCTCATGTTCTCAATAGTCTGCAGTGCCAGCTGTTCGTGAGCCGGATGCTCCCATTTCAAATCGCTTGCCACCATCTTTTTCAGCTTGGTCAAGGTCAGTTTGCTCTCAGGCTGAATGGAGGCTTCCCGAACCGATTGCTCCGTTGATATTATCCCCAGTATGGATTCTACTGCAGAGGACTCCTTGTTCAGACAACATTTCTTATATTTTTTCCCACTACCGCATGGGCATAGATCATTTCTTCCAACCTTACTCAAAACTAATTCCCCCTTAAATCTGTCTCTAGCCATTCGCATGAGAACTCTGTTGCTTTAGCATTGTAGGTGTCATTTCTCAAACGAGGCATTCTATATAACTTTCAAATTCCATCGATTAAGCAGAAACGGCTGCCCCGTACTTATATAAAAAAAGGCGGGGCCGTTTCAGCGAGTATATGTTCATCTGGAATATGACCGATCACTCTGGCGATGAGTTCCTCATACTCTCTGTCATAGGATTGGATTCGCCTGAACCCAATCGCTGGAGCTAGATTTACCGTCCAATGTAGCCCAACTATGAAAACAATTCGCTGTAGAATATATAAACCCATCTCTCTATTCTAGCAAAAATTGAATAAAGGGGTAAGCTCTGCCCAAAACATACACATTCTCAGCTCAAAAAAAAATAGCCTGCACACGGTGTGCAGGCTCAAAGGATATATAAAAAAAGGGGGTCATGTGTGTTATTATAAGCCCACTATGTTAAAGGCTTATGTATCTAATATTACAGTAATATTACAAAAATGATAGCGCTTTATAAATTAGTTTTTTAATATCCTCCTGATTAAAAAGCCCTTGCACATCACTCGACTGTGTGGTCGAGCAGTGCAAGGGCCAAGAAGTATCTACACGTTAATTCAAATCTTCCACATAGGCATGGTTGGAACGAAGCTTATGAACAATCTCCTCATAATCCTCATCCCTTACTTTGGCAGACAGAACATAATGCAGATCATCATAATCGGCCGAAGACACATCTGCAGCATTCAGCAGGTCTCCATCCTCATTCACTCTGTCGCGAGTATCCCGTTCTGCATCACGGTCCACATTGGCTACTACAGGGATCACATTTTCGCTAGCTGGAACACCAGGGGCTGCACCTACACCCATTGCTCCGTTGGTGCCTACCCCACCTGCTGTATTATAAGGCACCAGTGGCACCATAACACGCGTGTCTCTACCTATCGCACTATCGAGTTGACCTACTTCCAAATGCTCTGTACGGAACGTCTGAAGTGAAGTTCTTGCTCCCTCTGCCTCGTCCTCGGTTCGAAAATACGCCTGAATATGTTTTGTCATGTCAAACCCTCCTTTTTCGGAATGAAATGCAACGTGAAGTTTGTAAACGTCACGATGTAACGTAGTTAAGATACATCAATGTATGTCAGTGGCACTGGCTGAAGTTATATAACTTTTAGCAGTTCACGTACAAACGCTGGCTCATCTTCAGGTGTTCGGGATGTAATATAGTTTCCATCCACAACGGCCTCATGATCCTTGAACTCTGCTCCTGCGTTTACCATGTCATCCTTAAGTGGTGGATAGGATGTAATGGTGCGGCCTTTCAACAGACCGGCACTAGCCAAAATTTGCGGACCATGACAGATCGCAGCAATTGGTTTCTTCGCACTGTTGATCTCGGTGACAAACTTCAAGATGTGCGCATCAGTTCGCAAATTCTCAGGGGATGATCCACCAGGAATCACGACTGCATCATAATCTGAAGCGGATGCATCAGCGATCGCCTTATCTGTGGTATAGGAGGCCTTTCCTCCCTTACCTTTAAGGGTCTCACCGGCTTTTAATCCGATAATCTCCACTTCATGTCCAGCTTTTTTTACTTCGTCATACGGAACCTGCATCTCCGAATCTTCAAAGTCATTCGCCAATAAAAAAGCAACTTTACTCATAACGTATGTTCTCCTTTCCGTGTTCGAACTTTCTTTATAAAATCGGGTCTTGCAGTACATTGGCACTTCGTTGTGCCTCGTTTTGTTATTACCCTCACCAGAGCAATTTATAACAATTTGATGTAATTTCATTTTGTAACGAAGTCGTCAAACGAATAGTTAAAAAAGATCTACTCACGACAAAAAGTCCTGATTCGGGAAGGAATCAGGACTTTTTCAGAATCTGTATAATCCAAATATCGGATGTTTATATACCTTTGTAAACATTCAAGATCGCGGAAGATGACTTTGCTTCCCTTTGTCCGTATCCTGAAGTGCCCAGATCGTTGCAACATACTCAGCAGCCGAACGGGCAAGGTGCAATGATTCATACAGGTTGCCAGGGAGTAACAAAGGTTCTGTACGGGTACGTGTTTCTTTCGCAGATTGGCGCATAATGAGGGATACTCCTTTGATCATGAAATAGTCATCAACGAATTATCCCTCATTATGGCCTAAACCCCATGAAATTATGCACGTGGTTCCTGACGAACCGGACTTTCAAGCATCAAAGTCACGGGTCCCCAATTGGTAAATGTTACATCCATCATCGCTCCGAAACGCCCGGTTTCAACCTGAATACCTTTATCCCGTAGTAGTTGATTAAACGTTTCATATAACAGTTCTGCCGCTTCAGGTCGGGCCGCAGCCGCAAAGCTCGGACGCTTTCCTTTGCGACAATCCCCATACAGGGTGAACTGGGAAACAGACAATACAGCACCGCCTACATTAAGCAGGCTGAGATTCATCTTCTCCTGATCATCCTCAAATATCCGTAACCCACTAACTTTGTCAGCCAGATACTGGGCATCCTTCGTGGTGTCCTCATGGGTAATGCCTACGAGCAGCATTAATCCGGATTCGATCTTCCCTGTCAGCTCGTCTCCCACGGTCACCTGAGCCTCTTTACAGCGTTGTACAAGCACCCTCATCTTACAGGCTCCTTACTGCATAATCCGATGCACCGAATAGACATCTTTCACACGTTTGATCCGTTCTACAACGGATTGCAGATGATCCGTATTACGAATCAGAATTGTGACGTGCACCAATGCTAATTTATTTTTATCTGTCCGTCCTGTAACGGCAGATATATTGGTTTTACTTTCAGATACAGCCTGAAGTACCTCGTTGAGCAAGCCATTCCGATCATGGCCTGTAATCTCAATATCCACACTGTAACTTGCTTCAATATTCTCTTCCCACTCGACCTCAATCACACGTGCTGCTTCTTCTCCGTCTGCACTTGTCGGGATATTCGGACAGTCACTACGGTGTACGGAAACGCCGCGTCCGCGTGTAACGTATCCGATAATGTCATCCCCAGGTACAGGATTACAGCATCGTGCGAATCGGACAAGCAGATTATCAATGCCTTTGACACGAATACCGTTGGTTGGTCGATTTCTGCGCTCAGGTGCAGGTTTCAGCTCACGCATCTCGGAATTTAATTCCAGCAAACTGGACTCTTCCTGCTCTTTACGCAGTTTTTCCGTTGCTTTGGTTACAATCTGTGCAGCAGTAATCCCACCGAATCCAACAGCCGCAAGCATGTCATCAATATCGTTAAACGCATATTTTTTGGCAGCTTCCATCAACTTGTCATCCGTCATCCATGCAGAAGGATCAAGCCCCATGCGTTTCAGTTCACGCTCACAGCTATCCCGACCTTTTTCAACGTTTTCTTCACGGCGTTCCTTCTTGAACCATTGCTTGATCTTCGCTCGTGCATGAGATGATTTCGCAATTTTTATCCAGTCCTGGCTCGGTCCGTAAGAATGTTTGGACGTCAAAATTTCGATGATATCGCCTGTCTTCAGATGATAATCGAGCGGAACAATCCGACCGTTCACTTTGGCACCAATGGTCCGATTACCAACCTCCGTATGGATTCGATAAGCAAAATCCAAAGGAACAGAGCCGATCGGCAATTCGATGACTTCTCCTTTTGGCGTAAATACAAATACCAGATCCGAGAAGAAATCCATTTTGAGTGACTCTACGAATTCTGATGCATCCTGTGCTTCGTTTTGAAGTTCAAGAATTTCACGGAAGAACGTAATCTTATCTTCAAAATGATTTCCGTTCGCAGCGCCTTCTTTGTAGGCCCAGTGGGCAGCAATACCAAATTCAGCAGTCCGGTGCATATCCCATGTCCGGATCTGCACTTCCGTTGGTTCGCCATTGGGACCAACTACCGTTGTATGCAGCGATTGATACATGTTCGCCTTCGGCATCGCAATGTAGTCTTTGAAGCGTCCAGGCATCGGTTTCCATAACGTGTGTATAATTCCCAGGGTAGCATAACAATCCTTGATATTATCCACAATAATACGGATAGCAAGCAGATCGTAAATTTCGTTAAACTGCTTGTTTTTGGTGGTCATCTTCTTGAACACGCTGTAGATATGTTTCGGGCGGCCCGAAAGGTCTGCCTGAATTCCCATCTCATCGAGCTTGTTCGTAATTCCATCCATAACCGTATCAATATATTGCTCACGTTCCGCACGTTTTTTGTGCATGAGGTTTGCAATTCGGTAATACTGCTGCGGATTCAAATAACGGAGGGCGATGTCCTCCATTTCCCATTTGATTGCAGAGATACCCAAACGGTTTGCAATCGGACAGAAAATTTCCAGCGTCTCATATGAAATCCGGCGCTGGCTTTCTTCCGACTGAAACTTGAGTGTCCGCATATTATGCAGACGGTCAGCCAATTTAATCACGATGACACGGATGTCCTGCGCCATGGCGATGAACATTTTGCGGTAGTTCTCGTTCTGCTGTTCTTCCTTGGAGCGAAACTGAATACGTTCCAGCTTCGTCAAGCCGTCAACAAGCATGGCACACGTATTGCCGAAATGATTGCGGATCTCTTCAAGTGAGACCGTAGTATCCTCTACTACATCATGAAGAAGCGCTGCTATTATGGAGATGGTGTCCATCTGCATGTTCACAACAATGTCGGCAACCGCAAGCGGATGCAGAATATACGGTTCTCCCGATTTTCGCGTCTGTCCATGGTGGGCCTGATCAGCAAATTCGTAAGCTTCTCGTATGCGCACCAGATCGGGTTCTTTGATATATGCCCCGGCCTTCTCGAGTAATTGCTCTATGCCCATTCTGATCTGTTCCGTGTCCTTTCTATACCAAATGGAACCCGTGACAGTGCTGCAACACAGGTTCCCCGTAAAAGTAATTTCCTATAATTATGACGCTTCGCCCGTTTCCCGTCAACTGCTGACGAATAACAGCGCTTATCCAATTTTTATATTGGTGATCTGGATTACTTCTATCCCATTTCCCTATGACTCACAGGGGATTGGATGTATTTCTTATTTCTTCTGTATTATTGCCGTTATTTGCTGAAATAGAAGGAAAATTCATGAAAATATAAATTCCATCGCTTTGCTACGTCAAAAATGTTATTGCTTAATTAAGAGAAACTCTGTAATCTATTGAAAGTTTGTGTTTCGGAAAAGGAGATGAAATTCATTGCAACGCGAAATTCAGGTTAATCAAAAGATGCCTCTTGGCTCAGGTTCACTGCTTAGCCTTCAGCATTTGTTCGCCATGTTTGGTAGCACGGTGCTTGTACCAAACCTGTTCGGTGTTGATCCAAGTATGATCCTGCTGATGAACGGGATTGGAACACTGTTGTACATACTCATGTGTAAAGGTAAGATTCCAGCATATCTCGGATCAAGCTTTGCCTTTATTGCACCTGTCACAATGGTATTAAAACAACATCCAGAGAATGGCTACTCCATGGCACTTGGAGCTTTTATCATAACAGGACTTGTTTTCTGTTTCGTGGCCCTCATTATTAAATTTGCGGGTACCGGATGGATTAACGTAGTCTTCCCACCAGCGGTTATGGGCGCCATCGTTGCTCTGATCGGTCTGGAGCTTGTACCTGTTGCAGCTGGTATGGCAGGATTGATTAACTCTGATCCTGTTGCTAACCCCAACTGGGTGCCTCAGGCCAAACCCATTATTTTATCCATGGCCACACTCGGTATCACTGTTATTGGAGCCGTAACGTTCCGTGGATTCCCCAAAATCATTCATATTCTAATCGGTATTGTAGTCGGTTATATCCTTGGCTATTCTATGGGTCTGGTTGATAAACAGGCTATTGGAAACGCTGATTTCATCTCACTACCAACCGTAACAACGCCTACATTTGACTGGTCCGTTATTTTCACCATTTTACCTGTAGCGCTTGTGGTTATCGTTGAACATATTGGACATTTGCTTGTAACGAGCAGCATTGTAGGCAAAGATCTTTCAAAAGACCCTGGGCTTCATCGTTCCCTGCTTGGTAATGGGGTCTCCACCATTCTGTCCGGGTTTGTAGGATCTACTCCTAATACAACCTATGGTGAGAACATCGGTGTAATGGCCCTGACCCGCGTATACTCCACATATGTCATTGGTGGGGCAGCAGTTATTGCAATCGTGCTCTCCTTCTCAGGAACATTCTCGGCGCTTGTAGCCAACATTCCTGTGCCTGTTATGGGTGGAGTATCACTACTTCTCTTCGGGGTCATTGCAGCATCCGGTCTGCGTATTCTTGTTGAACAGAAAGTCGATTTTGCCAAACCGACCAATCTACTGCTTACTACACTTGTACTGGTCATCGGACTGAGTGGTACAGAAGTTACCTTCTACGGCGTTCATCTGAAAGGGATGGCATTGGCAACCATCGTCGGAATCCTGATGAGCTTGTTGTTCAAACTGTTTGAAGTGCTAGGTTGGTTGAATGACGATTCGCGTAAACAGCCTGTCACTGAAAAAACGCCACATTAATTTCCATCGTATACACATCAAAAAGCCTGTTCTCCCTAACCTTACGGTTGGAAGAACAGGCTTTTTGATAATCATTAATGCTGTATATTATTTCCCGGGAAACGGAAAAAACAATTCATGTTTCGTCACAGCGGTACATGTGGAGATCTCAGCTTAATAATTCATCAATGTGAATACATCGATTTCTGGCAATTTGGCACGACCATTCAGATCAGACAGCTCGATCAGGAAGGCAGCTCCGACAACTTTCCCACCCAATTGTTCAATCAAGTTGATGGAAGTTGCAATCGTTCCACCCGTTGCGAGCAAATCATCTGCGATCAGGACATTTTGACCTTTTTCAATCGCATCTGTGTGCATCGCGAGTGTATCCTTGCCATACTCGAGATCATAACCAACTTCAATCGTCTCTCCAGGCAGTTTTCCACTTTTGCGAATCGGAGCAAAACCGACACCAAGAGCGTATGCCAGAGGGGCGCCCACAACGAATCCACGTGCTTCAGGTCCAGCAATAACGTCAATTTTAAGATCAGAAACCATCACTTTCAGTTCATTGATCGCATTGCGGTACATTTCTCCATCCTTCAACAATGTTGTAATGTCCTTAAAGCTGATTCCCGGTTGTGGAAAGTCAGGAATGACACGAATATAATCTTTAAAATCCAAAATAATCTCCTCCTAAAATAAATACACAAACTTCCATCTAAGATACGCCCTTCATCCGGGATATCATCCATTGTGTCAGTTGCGGTGTGGCTGCATCCAGCATCACCTGTTCTATCTCGGCCATATTTTCGAGCGCCTGATAGTGACGTGAAGCGGTTAGTTCACGCTTAGGCGGGTTATCCACAAACGCAATTTTGCCGTTATCACGGGTAATGAAGGATAACTCTTCGAATACATCCAACATCATCGTAATCATGCGCGGCGAACAACCACACTGACGACTGAGCACAGGAGTAATCTCTTGTTCCTCCACGGGTTCAGCTTTCCATTTCAACACCTGCATATAAATACGCTTAAAGAGTTCTCTGGAAGGCATCTGAAGGCGATCTCGGCGGTTGCCTGATCCGTGCAGAAGGATGATATTCTCAGCTCCACTGAACAAAGCCAGCATGGCATTAAGTTGTTCCGGGGTTTCCGGCGTATCAAACACAAATAACGTCCGGACTTGTTCCTGTCCATAATGCTGTGCAGCAGCATTACACGGAAATAACCCGACCTTTCTATCATATACCCAAAGGCAAGGTTCATACAATGAATTTCCCTCGGAAACATCTGTTTCTTTCCGGACAATAGCACCAACAGAACCAGATTTATATCGCAGATGCACCTCAAGTGAGCTCAAGAAATGCTTCATCGCATTTAATGGCTCGGCATTACCGCGCAAATCAAACACTTGGACCTGAGGAACATGAATGTCCTGAAGCATCAGTTGAGGTTTTCTCATCCCATTCCATTCATTGATGGACAGTTCTCCCATCACATCAATAACGGAACCTGGGAGAAGAAACTCTGCTAACGCTCCCTTGCCAAAAGCAACGGTTTCCAGTTGCTGACCATCCTGTTCCAGAACCAGTTTCAGATGGCGTTTCTCTCGTCCCATTGTTCTGGTTTCCTTCACAGTCACACTTCTCAATACAAACCGTGGCGAAGGATTGCTCATCCCAAAAGGCTGCAATCTGTCGATCTCCTGGATCACTTTCAGCGGAACATCACTGATTCTGCATTCATCATCCGCAAGACGTTGAGGTACAAAGTCCTCTTCAGTCAATACAGATGCGGCAAACTCATTCAAACCAGCCTCAAGTTCTTCCAACTGATCCCGATGCAAGGTCATACCTGCTGCAGCAGGATGTCCCCCGTAATGGTCCATGGTGTGTTTATTGACTGTGAGCGCCTCATAGATGTCCAAGCCATCAATAGAGCGCGCAGAGCCCTTACAGACACCGCTCTCTGGATCGATCCCAAGGATAAGTGTAGGTCGGTAATAACGCTCCAGCAATTTGGAAGCCACAATACCAACCACTCCGACGTTCCAGCCCTCACCAGCCAATACGATTACATCTGGAACGGCTCCTGAACGAAGCTGTATCTTTTGTTCCAACTGTGCCGTTGCTTCTTGTAATATGCCCTCTACGACTTGCTGCCGCTCCCGATTCAAAAGATCAAGCTGGCCCGCAAGCGTATGAGCTTCATCCAGATTCTCGGTGGTGAGAAGCGATACCGCTCTCCCGGCATGATCCAAACGTCCACTGGCATTAATACGAGGCGCCATGGCAAAGGCAATATTAATCGAAGTCACCTGACTCTGATCCACACCACTAATTTCCAGCAATGCACTTACACCAGGAAGACGTGAACCACGCATCGATTCTATTCCATAACTGACGATAACCCGGTTCTCCCCTTCCAAAGGCATCAGATCGGCAACGGTGCCGATGGCGGCAATCTCCATCCATTCACCGGGCACTTCCCCGATTAATGCCTGAGCGAGCTTCAAGGCTACTCCTGCTCCTGCCAAACCTTTAAAAGGATACGGGCATCCCGGAAGTTTTGGATTAATAAGTGTAAAGGCTTCGGGCAAAATTTCAGGCGGCTCGTGGTGATCTGTCACAATGACTTCGATGCCCAGCGTTGCCGCATAGGCAATCTGTTCAACAGCACTGATTCCGGTATCTACGGTAATAATCAATGAAACGCCTTGTTGATGCGCCCAATCCAACGCATGGTTGTGCAATCCATACCCTTCATTCGAGCGATGAGGGATATATATATCGTACGAAGCCCCAAGATGACGCATCAAATGGATCATGAGTGATGTGCTGGATACGCCATCAGCGTCATAATCCCCGTAGATCAAAATATGTTCTTCCCGTTCCAATGCCAGCTTGATACGTGGCACAGCTTCATTCATACCGAGGAGCAGATAGGGATCATGCATCTGATTAAGGTCAGGATGCAAAAAACGTTCGGCCTCCTTCTCATTGTGCACTCCTCGACTCACAAGCAAACGTCCAACAAGGGGTGAAACGGAAAGCGCCTGCGAGAGTCCCGCAGCCGCCTCCAAATCGATATTCGGTGTATTCCACCGGTATTGCGAATAAAGCAATGATAACGCTCCTTTCCTGATCTACTGGACCCGCGCTTCACTACTGAATTAATGTCGCTTCGTGATCGGGCAGTTCATGATTGGATTTATAAGGATAACCTGGATCATAAGGTATCGCTTGAATCTGTACTTCTTTCACATGACTGAACCGGGTTAGCAGTAGTGTCTTGGCACGATTCGCAATCTCCTGTGCTTCCAGTATTGAGATTCTTGGATTCACACTAATAACCAGCTCAATCGTAACGTCATGTTCCTGTTCACGTGCAACCAAATGTTCAATGGTAATGATGCCATACACCCGCTGTACAGTCTCTTTGAAATCTGACGCTTCTTCCTGCTGCAGTTCCTGAACGAGTGAACCATAGACTGTGTCCACAATCATTCGGTAACCCTTGTGAAGCACAAAACAGGAAGCAATCAACGCTGCCGTGGGGTCCAGGTAGAGCAACATGCTCAAACCCATCTCTTCACCAGCCATCGATCCTATAATGCCGATTAACACGGTGAGCGAGCAATAGAGCGCACGACGATGTTGTTGTGCATAGGCCAGCGCCTGAGACTGGTTTCGTTTACGGAAATATCTGTACTGAAATTGAAAAATTGCTTCTTTCACAGCCAGAGCTGCAACAGCCACCAAAAGTACCGACTTGCCTGGCGCTTCCGGTTCACTTCCGGAGAGACTACCCAATGCGGAGATAGCAAGTTGTAATCCACCCATGAGGATCAGCACAGATAACAATACTGAGATTCCGGGTCTAGCAACACGTGAATGTTCTTTAAACCGTCCCCTGTGAGCCCTGCTCTTATCGCGTACAGACTTGGAGGGAAAGAGACCAGCCAGGGCAGAACCAGCTTCAGAAGCAGAATACAAGCCGTCAGCGAGCAATGATTTGCTGTTTGCCATATAACCGACTCCCGCTTTGATCACCGCAAGTCCCATATTACCAGCAATACCGCTCCATGTGGCAGCCTGAGCAGATGGGATATGTTCTCTGGTCATGAATATTCCCCCTTAATTCTGTACATAAAGTTGCAAAACCGCGCCTGGCAGACGCGGCTCACAATAAGATGTTTAGTTAGATTCTTTAGCTACTGTTTTTGGCTTTTCCACTTGTTTACCTTTAAGCATCAGCCATAGTGGAGCGGCGATATAGATTGAAGAATATGCGCCGAACAGTGTTCCGATAACCATCGCAAGCGAGAACATGCGAATGGATTCTCCACCAAATATGAACAAACAGATTGAAGCTGCAAACACGGTGAATGTTGTATTCAGGGAACGTGTCATCGTTTGAGCCAAACTGCGATTGACTACTTCGCGTAGGTCGGCTTTGGTTGTCTTTTTGGCAAAACGCAGATTCTCACGAATCCGGTCAAAGATAACGATCGTATCGTTGATCGAGAACCCGACAATGGTCAATACTGCAGTAATAAAGGTCAGATCGACTTCCAAACGGAAGATAGAGAACACACTTATTACGACAAATGCGTCATGGAAGAGTGCGATAACCGCAGCCAAACCAAAGCGCCACTCAAACCGGATTGCAACATAGATCATGATCCCGATACTTGCAATGAGTACCGCGTAGATCGCGTTGCGCTCCAATTCTTTGGCCATCTCCGGATCAACGGTATTTACTTCATAGGAAGCCGATGCATCCAGTTTGGTAAATTCCTGTTTAAATTTGCTCTCTTGGGTCTCATCCAATTCATTGGAGAAACGAACATTTACACGGTCAGCCCCCGGTGTAATGGTAACATCACCCTCATCAACACCGATGTCCTTAACGATAGGTTTAATCTGCTCCGCTGTGATTGCTTTGGATACCGAGATATCCACATTCGATCCAGCACGGAAATCAACCGCGTAATTCAAACCCAAAGCCAGAATGCTGATGATCCCCGTAATCGTCAGAATAATCGAGAAGATATAGGCAATCTTACTACCTTTAACATAATCAAAATTCCAATTAAAGCGCACGAATTTCACTCTCCTTCACTCCGAAGTACTTAGGCTTCTTCAACACGTTACCCCGTACAAGCAGGGTCAACAGGAAGCGGGAGAAGAAAATATTCGTGATAATACTGGTGACAATATCAAAAATCAGCACGAGTGCAAAACCTTTAACCGCACCTGTTCCCAAGAAGAACATAACAGCCGCAGCAATAATGGTTGTGATGTTGGAGTCAATGATTGTTCGGAAGGAATGTTTACCACCCGCTTTAACCGAAGACAAGATCGACTTACCACTGCGCATCTCTTCTTTAATCCGTTCGTACGTGATGATATTGGCATCCACCGCCATCCCTATACCCAGGATAAACGCCGCAATACCTGGAAGGGTAAGTACGAATTCTCCTAAATAGAAGATTGCAAGTACCAGCCACGTATGTGTAATCAAGGCAAAACTCGCAATAATACCAGGAATGCGATAAAGCCCAATCATGAACACTAGAATAATAACGGAACCAATCAATCCCGCTTTAATGGTCTGATCCAGAGAAAGTTTACCAAGTGTTGCACCAACACTTTGTGAATACTTCTCTGTAAGTTTCAGTGGCAATGCACCCAGGTTAATGGTGTCACGAAGCTGGTTTGCTTCATCACGTGTGTAAGCACCCGAAATCTGAGCGGAACCATCTGTCAACTGTTGTCTAACGGTTGGAGCAGATAACAGCTCATCGTCCAAATAAATAGCGAGAGGTTGTCCGATCAAACGTTTGGTAATCTCGGAAAATTTAGCTTTGTCTTTCACTTGAATGTCAATCATAGGCTCATTCAATTGAGTGAACACAACTTTGGCTGCATTCTCAACAAATTCATTTCCGCGAAGTTCGATTTTGGTGTACTCGCCTTCCTTGTCGTTCTCAGCTTTACTACGGAAGGTCAAAACAGCCGGTTCTTTCATTTTGGCTCTAACTTCAGCCTCATCCGTAACCCCTGCCAACTTCAAACGAATCCGGTTGCTTCCTTCTGTGGTTACCTCCGGTTCGCTTGTTCCGAGCGCATTGGCGCGGCTTTCAAGGCTTTTGGCCGTTTGCACCAGAGATGCTTTGGTGACTTGTTGACCTGCTTCGAGCGGCTCTGCTTCATATAAGATCTCGTAGCCTCCCTTTAAATCAAGGCCCAAGCGTATATTTTTGAGCAGTTCCGGGCTTGTTCCCACCATTACCCCTGTGGTGACAAGCACGACCAGAATGAAACTGATAATTCTTTTCATGCCGTTCCTAGATCCCCTTTCGTTCTCAATATTCCTATTATAGCGATGCCGTAAAAAGCAGTCAATTTTCAACAAAAAAGATCCCTTTCGTCTAGAAAGAGGACCCCCGGTATGCAGACACGGTCATAAAGTTCATAAAGCTTGTTGCTTTCAGTGACAAAATGTCGTTCACCAGCTGGTGAAGCGGTGGAATGCCCTGTTTTTCATATTTATGACTGACGCAATTCCAGACATCTTTGCTGGTGACATATTCGTAACCGACAAGCCTTAATTCCTCCGCTTTGCTACGGCAGAGCATCTCTATTGACTGTTCCAACTCCACATCATTCATTTCTTCCAACGGGGAGCCTCCCTTCGTACATCCAAGCCTTTATGCGGCATCAATATTACATGATTCGACTTCGCTTGATCATATTCCTTCTTGCTGATTATGGTTCTTTTTGTTAATCGTGTCCAAGTTGTCATGAGAAGATAAAGGACTGGCATAGGATGAAGAACAACGGCTTTGTCCCGTTTATGTTGATAGCCTGTACTTTCAACCGGGAAAGAGGGGTAGTCTTGAAGAAACAGACATTTATCCAGGGGGCCATGATCCTGCTCGCGGCAGGCATAATTAATCGAATACTTGGTTTCATTCCGCGCATTGTGCTGCCACGAGTCATTGGTGCAGAAGGTGTTGGCATCTACCAATTGAGCTATCCCTTTTTTATCGTACTGGTGACATTAATTACGGGTGGTATTCCGCTCGCCGTAGCCAAGCTCGTAGCCGAAGCTGATACCGGTGCCAATCGTTATTCCCCCCAGCGAATCCTGCAAGTAAGCTTAAGCTTTACGTTGACCCTGGGTGTTGTATTCATGTTTTTGTGCATCCTGTTTGCACCCTGGGTTACCAAGTACGTGCTCACAGATGAGCGGGTGTACCATACGTTTGTTAGTATGAGCCCCATGATTGCCATTATCGCCGTATCAGCCGTCTACAGAGGGTATTTCCAAGGTAAGCAAAACATGATGCCTACTGCCATTTCATCCATTGTTGAAACCATCATTCGTATCGTCTGTGTCATTTGGTTTGCCTGGCTTCTTCTCCCCCACGGTATTGCCCAAGCTGCTGCTGGTGCCATGCTGGGCGCACTCGTTGGAGAATTCGGCGGTATGCTTGTACTCTTGTGGAAGTATAACAGGCAGAAGAAAGAGTTACCTCTAGCTAAGCAACAGAACATGTCCAATCTCACAACCAAACCTTCAGCCAAGCCTTTAAACCCAATACCTTCAGTTCTGAAAGAGACGGGTACTCCACAGCCCGGATTAATCCGGCGTTTGCTTGCAATCTCTATTCCTGTTACAGCAGGCCGATTGGTTGGCTCCTTATCCTATTTGGCCGAAACCATTGTTACTGCCCAAAGTCTGGCTCTGGCAGGCATATCCAAAGGGCTTGCTACAGCACAATATGGTGCATTACAAGGTATGATTATTCCTTTGCTGCTGCTGCCGGGTGCACTAACCTCATCGCTCGCGACATCACTTGTGCCTTCACTGTCCGAGGCTTCTGCTCAGGGGGATCGCGCACTGATTCACAAAAGAATGCATCAGGCCTTACGCTTGGCACTTGTGACAGGTGCTCCGTTTTCTGTGTTTATGTATGTGCTTGCCGAACCGATGTGTCTTGTTCTGTATAATGATGCATCGATTGGAAGCATGCTGAAGCTAATGGCTCCTTTTGCTTTGTTCATTTATATTCAAGCCCCTCTTCAAGCTGCATTACAAGCTCTTGACCGCCCAGGTAAAGCACTGCTGAATACATTTATCGGTGCTGTTATCAAAATCACGTTGATTTTAACGCTCGCTTCCAGGCCTGAATATGGCATCTTCGGTGCAGTCATCGCCATCTGTGTGAATTCTACGGTAGTTACCCTGTTACATGCCCAAAGCGTACGCAGTTTGTTACAGTTCCGCTTCAAAATGATGGATTGGGTCAAGACGGGAGCAGGAATGTTTATTATGGGAGCAGCGACCCTACTCGTGTACGAAGAGACTACGATGATGTTGCCCTTCTGGTTCCGGATGCTTCTCGCTCCTTTTGTCGGACTTATTGTGTATTTCATCGTTATGGGCTGGACCAAAATGATTGACTTTCATGATCTGTCCCGTGCCCCTTTGATCGGTTCATGGTTTAAGCGCCGGTCAGGCAAATGATTTTCATTTTTTATCATCTTTTGGACTGACATATATCTTCCCATTGTGGTCAATGGAGCATATAAATACATCTTTGAAATCCATAATTCCGTTCTGTTGAATTTGATTTTTCAGCCAAAATCTCGTTTTCTGGATGATCTCCAGATTTTGATCCTGGACCTTTCCGTCCATAATCAGAGGCAGCGGCAGACCTTCATATTTGATATTTGGAAATCCGTCAATCTGGTTTTTTCCCGTTTTGGATTTACCGGAAGAAGCCCCTTCTGAATCAGAGCCGGAAGAACTGCTGTCGTTAGAAGCATTCTCATCCTTGGGAAAAACGGTCAGCTTGCCTGTGGTCTCCAAGATAGCGAAATCAACCTCACCGATACTGTCTACATTCTGTTCACGGAGTTGTTGCAATAGATCATCCAGATTATATCGTTGCTTCCGCATCTCATCACGGTGAAGAACGCCTTTGGAGATCAAAACAGTAGGTTTGCCATCAATTATCAGGCGAAGACGCCGACTTTTAAGACCTATAAAGGCCATTCCGATCTGTACAATGATCAAGGTAAGCATGGGGGCAATCCCGTGAGAGAGCGGTTTATCAATATCTTCAATCACAAAAGCAGCCATTTCAGCAAGCATAATGGAGACAACAAGATCAAACATGGATAGCTTACCTATCTCACGTTTACCCATAACCCTCATTGCACAGTACACCAGAAAGTACATGAGAATGGTTCGAAAGATATGTGATCCGACATCTGGGAAGTTCACAACAGGGGTCCTCCTTCGAAGCTGAGTTTTTAACAATTAGCTGGGTAGTGCAATCCCTATTTTGACCTGAACCTTACATGCTCATGCAGAAATAATCCGTTCATTTAATGGAAAACAGTTCATAAGTCCGAAGGCTTGACCATACACTGTATTAACTTATAACTTGTACAAGGGGGTTGCTTCATGCAATTGATCCGCCGCTTGGTTTCGTTTCGAGTGTCCAATCCGATTCTGTCAGGCCTCTGTCAGGCTTTTGTATGGATGTTTATCGGGGCATTTATTCTCTCCTTGTTTCTCTGGATGAGCGGAATGCGGGAACAGGACCTCTCGTTGTATACCTATGTTGTTCATAGCTTGTCATTATTGGTTGGTGGTTTTGTCGCAGGCAAACGTTCTGGTGAAAAAGGATGGTACTACGGAGGGATTACCGGAATCGTATATGGACTCCTTGTGCTGTTGATCGGATTTCTCGCGCTGGATGCTTCGTTTAATTGGAAGGATAGTTTACAACTGCTTAGCGCGTTCTTCATTTCAGCTCTCGGTGGCATGTTCGGTGTTAATACGCATCGCTCCTGACTGACTGGTAAAGAACATCGACCTTCCCTCATAAACCAAAAAAGAGAACCGGGTCTCCAGGGAGATCCGGTTCTCTACTAGGGAATACGCCACAAACGCACCCTCGTTATTCTATGTTACAGTACCTATTCAACAGCCGTATCACGAGCTACAGCCGTGCTGATTGCATTACGGTCAAATGTAAGCTTAGTTACATCGTTTACACGCAATACAACCACATCGTCCGAAATCTCAGCGATCGTACCGTGAAGGCCACCAATCGTTACAATTTTATCGCCCTTTTTCAATTGGCTCAGCATCGAATTCCGTTGCTTTTGTTTTTTGTTCTGTGGACGAATCATCAAGAAGTAGAAAATTGCAACCATGAGTACCAAAGGTACAATCAAAGATACAATGCCTCCACCCGCTTGTGCTCCTGCTAGAGTCATTCCCTGAAACATTCAAACTCCCCCTTATCGACTATACATACAGATATTGCTTGTTACGCCAGTTTCCTCAAAAACTCAATCAGAAACCTTTGTCATTGTCATGAAGACCATATTGATCGAAAAATTCATCCCGGAAATCAAGCAAACGATCTTCCATAATGGCTTTACGTACATTACGCATCAAATTCTGCAAGAAATGAAGATTATGGATCGTTGTCAAACGCAGGCCAAATGTTTCATCTGCTTTGATCAAATGACGCAGATAAGCTCTGGAATAGTTGCGACAAGTGTAGCAATCACATTCAGGATCAAGTGGCCCAAAATCAGTTGCAAACTTGGCATTGCGAACTACCAGACGTCCTTGGCTGGTCATTGTTGTTCCGTTACGGGCAATCCGAGTTGGCAGAACACAGTCGAACATGTCCACTCCACGAATAGATCCCTCAATCAACGCATCGGGCGAACCTACCCCCATCAAATAACGTGGTTTATTGGATGGCAACAAAGGTAACGTGTAATCCAATACACCATACATCAAATGTTTCGGTTCTCCAACACTCAGTCCACCAATAGCATACCCCGGGAAATCCATGGAAGTCAAATCTGCGGCGCTCTGACGGCGAAGATCTTCATGCATGCCTCCCTGTACGATGGCAAACAGACCTTGGTCATGCGGACGAGCGTGACTTTCAAGACAACGTTCTGCCCAGCGGCTCGTTCTTTCGAGTGATTTTTTGACATATTCATATTCAGCCGGATACGGTGGGCATTCATCAAACGCCATCATAATATCGGACCCAAGTGCATTCTGGATTTCCATGGCCACTTCAGGTGAAAGGAACTTCTTGTCTCCATTCAAGTGGGAGCGGAAGTTAACGCCTTCTTCCGTAATTTTGCGCATCTCGCTAAGAGAAAACACTTGGAATCCACCGCTGTCCGTCAGGATTGGACGATCCCAGTTCATGAATTTGTGCAATCCGCCAGCTTCACGGATGATTTCATGTCCTGGTCTCAGAAACAGGTGATAGGTATTACTCAAAATAATCTGAGCATCCATTTCTTTCAACTCTTCAGGGCTCATTGTTTTGACAGTCGCCTGTGTACCTACAGGCATAAAGGTTGGTGTCTCAATAATACCGTGAGGTGTATGTACACGTCCCAGACGTGCACCGGATTGTTTGCAAGTTTTGATATGTTCATACGTAATTGCTGCCATTGGTTTTAATCATCCTCTAAAAGTTAATCGTTATTCTAATATATCAACATGGCATCGCCGAAGCTGAAGAACCGGTATTTCTCTTGGATGGCTTCCTCATATGCCTGCATAATATGTTCCCTGCCTGCTAGTGCACTAACCAACATAACCAACGTGGATTTCGGGAGATGAAAATTCGTAAGCATCCCATCAATTACTTTGAAGGAATAGCCTGGATAGATGAAAATGCTGGTCCATCCGCTGCTCGCTTGCAGTATTCCATTTTCAAATTTGCTGCCTACCGTTTCCAAAGTCCGGCAGCTCGTTGTCCCAACCGCAAAAACACGGTGTCCATTCTTTTTGGTCTGGTTAATCAGATCTGCCGTTTCTTGTGACAAGGAGTAATACTCCTCATGCATGACATGATCTTCAACAACGTCAACCGACATAGGTCTGAACGTTCCCAGTCCTACATGCAGCGTAATGAAGGCAACATTAACGCCCTTGGCACGAATTTGGTCCAGCAACTCATCCGTAAAATGTAATCCTGCTGTAGGTGCAGCCGCTGATCCTTCATGCTTGGCATACACGGTCTGATAACGTTCACGGTCATCCAATGTCTCTTTGATATAAGGTGGCAACGGCATCTCACCCAGACGGTCCAGAATCTCCTGAAAGATTCCATCATACGTAAACGTAAGTGTACGTGCCCCCATCTCGCCTTCTTCTTCAATGATTGCCTTCAGTTCATCGCCAAATACGATCACCGAACCGGCTTTCAGCTTTTTCCCCGGCTTAACCAGTGCTTCCCACTTGTCGCCTTCCACATTTTTGAGCAATAACACTTCCGCTTTTGCTCCGGTATCTTCCTTTGTACCGAACAGACGGGCTGGAAGAACACGTGTGTCATTCAGAATCAATGTATCGCCGGGATTCAGAAAATCGATAATATCGGGAAACGTTTGATGATTAATCTCACCACTATCTTTGTTCAAGGTGAGCAAACGGGATGCCGTGCGATCAAGCAACGGCGTCTGTGCTATCAATTGCTCTGGTAATTCAAAATCATATAAGTTCACATTCATTTTAGTTTCATTCCTTAACAATAGTCGCATTTTGATAATAGTGTTTCAATATTGCCTGGTAATCATACCCTTCATCTGCCATGCCTTTGGCTCCCCATTGGGACAAGCCCAATCCGTGGCCATTGCCCTGACCGATGAACATGTAGGTCTGACCCTGCGTTACCGCTCTGGCTTGACCATCACCACTCATAACTACAAGTGCATTACCGGATGACGTTCCTGTGCCAGAAGAAGACAATACAGAGGCACCATTTGAGCCGGTTTTACTGGCTGTTTTGCCGTCAGCGCCTAATACAGTATAACTTCCGGTCCCTGCAATATCAAATAAAGTGCTCGGTAATCCACCTAGTGCAGAGCGGTATGTATCGGCATATTTCACCGTCATAGCCTGTCCGTTGGCAGTGACTTCAAGTGCTCTTCCGGAAGGTCCACGCTTGGTCACTTCCAAGGTTGAGATGGAAGCAGGAACAGACGCTGTTGTTTTACCTTGAAGGGATTTAACCAACTGTGCAGACGTGAAAGGTCCTCTCACCCAAGCATAATCATTGGATTGAGCTACTTTTGCCAGTACAACAGCTTCGTTGCCTGGATTCATTTTAGCTACAGGTTCAACGGTGGATTGAATTAACGGAATGGCACGCACATTGGTATTCTGAGCTGTTACCGTCACTTTAGCCAGTCCTGCATTGGTCTTGGTCGTTAATTCTTTGATGTTATCCTCACGAATGTACCCACTAACGCCTGAGCTGAGCAGCACATGATACCACGTATGTAATCCTGCCTGGGCTGATGTATCCCCCGAGCTAACTACATTGGTGAACACACCTGCTCCACCGTTCCATACCTCAGAAGGATGAGCCGTCTGGCCGCCCGCATTGGAGGAGAATACAGCTTCGATGATTTTCCCACCGCTCTTGACCACTTCTCCAGCAGTTGCATCCACTGCGCTGGTTACTTTATCGTTCTCCGAACCAATCCCGTTATAGGCTTGGCTGAGCGTTGTATCCACAACATTTGCAATTTTGAAACGTTCACCCTGTTGAAGCGCGTAGGAACGAGCAGCTACAGCTTGAACTTTCAGAGCCTCAGCAGGCCAGGAGGAATACACCTCTGCCCCTACGACAGAGTACAGGTATTGTTCCAGCGGAACGACATTGACCAACGCCAGATCACCGCTCACGATGCTGATTTCCATATCTCCACGATACGTTCGCTGGGAACGTTCCACTACTTTGATACCATTGCTATTTCCTTGTACCAATGCTTTGGAATCAGTACCTGCAATGGTGTAATGCGGAGCTGTTTTGAGTGCATCCGTACTTAATCCTGCATCCTGGCGGATGATGAGTCCTGCACTATTGTTGACAGGTGAAAGGCTTACCCCTGGAGCTTTGGCTTCCACACTGTTCTTCAATGCAGTTAATTCCGCATCCGTTGAAGCTTCACCCACCCATACCGCATATGCTTGGCTTCCTCCACTCAGTTGAAGAACTGGATAGACACTACTAACTCCTGCTGATAAAAGGTTGGCTTGTGCTGCCTCTGCTTCCTGAATCGAACCATAGGTTCCAGCAGACAGGCGTTTACTTCCTGTTACAGCTGGCTTTTGACCAGCCAATTGAGCTGCCGCTACCTTTTGTACTCGTGTAACAGCTTGTCCTGCCAGTGCCTCCGTTGCATAGTTGCCTGTGTAGAGCTGGTAAATGGCATTTCCATTCACAGACGTTGTGAACAGCAACGGTTTATCTGCGGTTGCCTGCAACAATTTTGCTGCTGCAGATGCTGCCTTAAAGTCCGCTGTTTCCAACACCTTCACTCGGAATCCATCTGCACTGAAACGGACTTGTCCTGCCGGAAGGCTTACATTTGCGCCACTCTCCGATTGGATGCTCCATTGTCCCGTCGATTCAAGCGTAATGAGTGGTGTAGTTGATTTATACGTACTACCCAGATTTGCAAACATGGCTACCCGGATCGTCTGTCCATCATTTGCTGCTGCATACGCAGGCACTTGCAAACAACCCACTGTCAAAAGAGCTGCCGCCAGTACCTTCAATCGACGACTCCACTTCTTCGTTCGTATTGCTTTTCCCACAATCAGACTCCTCTCCATGCATTTCCTTCACTTTTATATCGGGTTAACACGTGATTATTTCAATGTTTATGGTGAATGTTCAATAGGCTCGATTATTTCCCGTCTCTTGGTGGAACAGGTAGACCCAAATGATGATAGGCGAGATCTGTTACGATCCTGCCCCTTGGTGTACGCTGAATCATACCAATCTGAAGCAGATACGGTTCATAGACATCCTCTATCGTCTGACTTTCTTCACCAATCGTAGCAGCAATGGTATCCAGCCCTACCGGGCCTCCCCGGAAGCTATTAATCATCGATTTGAGCATCTTGTGATCAATCTCATCGAGGCCACGCGGATCAATCTGGAGACGTTGCAGCGCTTCTTCCGCGAGTGTCTGCGTTATAATCCCATCACCACGCACCTGTGCAAAGTCGCGTACTCGTTTTAACAAACGGTTCGCGATCCTCGGTGTCCCACGTGAGCGCAATGCAATCTCTTGCGCAGCATCTCCCACAATCTCCACACCCAATATTTCGGTAGAGCGTGAGACGATATAAGCCAGCTCATCAACCGTATAGAATTCCAAGCGACTGATAACACCAAATCGGTCTCGAAGTGGAGCAGACAGCAAGCCAGCACGCGTTGTAGCCCCAATCAGAGTGAATGGCGGCAGATCCAGCCGAACAGAACGTGCACTTGGACCTTTACCAATCATAATATCCAATGCCGAATCTTCCATAGCGGGGTACATGACTTCTTCAACCGTACGATGCAAACGATGAATCTCATCAATAAACAGGACATCGCCTTCCTGCAGATTGGTTAACAATGCTGCAAGATCACCCGGGCGTTCAATGGCTGGGCCCGACGTAGTTCTTAGGTTAACGCCCAATTCGTTGGCAATAATGTTGGCAAGTGTTGTTTTACCCAGTCCAGGTGGGCCATATAACAAAACGTGATCCAATGCCTCATTACGAAATTTGGCAGCTTCAATATATATCTTTAAATTTTCCTTCACCTGATTCTGCCCGATATATTCATTCAGATACCGGGGACGAAGGCTCAACTCAACATTCTGGTCCTCCATCATCAGGTTCGCGGAAATAATCCGATCATCCATGTTCATCCCTACCTTTTTTTGCAGGCTACAGCTATATTATAATATGCAAATTGTATTATCCCGTAAACAGCATTTGCAGCGCCTTTTTCATTAACACATCAACGGAATCCGCTGTAGTAACATCCTTTTTCATTTTGAGCCATACTTTATCAAGCTCACTGTCAGTATACCCAAGTGCCTTGAGACCTTCACGTGCCTCATCCCAGGCTGAACCACTTCCCGACTCTTCCGATGGAGGAGCGAACAAACCCGTTGCATACGCTGCCGCGCCAAAACTATCCAGCTTATCCTTGAGATCCAGAATCATGCGTTGTGCAGTCTTCTTGCCGATGCCTGGCAATTTGGTCAAGAACGTAAGATTCTCCTGATAAATCGCCGTAACCACATGTTCTGGTGTACCTCCAGCGAGTATGCCCAGTGCCACTTTTGGACCGATACCGGATACTTCAATCAGTTTACGGAACAACCGTTGCTCATCCCGTGTAACAAATCCAAACAGCAACATCGCATCCTCACGCACATGATGGTGAGTGTACACGGTAATTTCGCCTTCTTGCTTGGCAAACACAAATGGATTCGGACAGAATACGCGATACCCTACACCATGAACATCCAGCACAATATAATCATTCTCTACATGAATGAACTGTCCTCTTAGAAAATCAATCATTTTCGCAATACCTCATTCAACTTGGAATTTAATGTATAAGAGTGTGCGTGGCACACGGCTACAGCCAATGCATCCGCTACGTCATCCGGTTTAGGAACGACCTGAAGACGCAAGAACATTTTGACCATCTCCTGTACTTGCTTCTTCTCCGCTTTACCGTACCCAACGACAGCCTGCTTGATCTGCATTGGTGTATACTCTGCAATAGGCAAACCCTTCTGTGCCGCAGCGAGTACCATGACTCCTCTAGCCTGACTGACTGACATCGCTGTTGTAACGTTCCGATTGAAAAAAAGTTTCTCCAGCGCTACTGCGTCCGGTTTGTATTTATCAATCAATTGCACCATACCTTCATATACATGAAGCAACCGTTCCTCTTCAGGCGTATGAGCTTCTGTCTGAATACATCCATATTGTACGGGTACTACCTTACTGCCGATTTTATCCACAAAACCAAAACCAACAATCGCAATCCCCGGGTCAATTCCCAAAAAACGCAAAACCATCTCTCCCTCACAAAAGCGAACATATGTATCGTTCATTTCATTATAACAAAAGATAGACCCTGCGGCAGGAAAAACTTTGTCTAACTGATTACTCGTCTTTATTCGTGAATTTTTTACAGGTTTATACGTAGTTTCATGTATTTCAATTCAAACGACAAAAAGGACATCTCTTCGATGTCCTTCACCACATTCCACGTATTTTAGATTCTATCGCTTGGTTACGTAAACCACCAATGTTATTGCTATTGCCACCATCGTTTCAGTACTTCACAATCTTAATACTGTAGGTGAGTACGTTTGGATTAACCGCCATTGCGGATTAAATGATGATCTTCATCCACGGCATAGTCACTGAACGTAGAGATCACGCTATCATATTCATCCTTGTCCTGAATCCGAATACCCTGCTGCAATTGCTCCAACACCCCTTCAGGCAAAGAACTTTCCAACGTCCCAACATCCAATTGAAAGAACGTACGAATAACCTTCTCTTCTCCAGGCTTACCCTCGTACAAATTAAGGTTCCCTACAGCATCTATGCTGATATAAGCCTGCTGTTTACAAAGCGGTGAAAGGTCATCTACACGTTGCTTCAAATGTAACTCATCTGATGTTCCAACGGTAGCATCCCATTCCGGATGTTGAGCCAGAAGCATCTTCAACTGCGGTCTAGCCATCTTGCCTAACTGCTCTGTCTCCACTCCGCAGATGTACTGTGTTTCCAAAACCACACTTGTTAAATGATCCGGATCAGAATCAAGTTGCTCTACTAACGCCTGAATCTCCTGTTCAGATCTTGTTTCCTGCGTAACAGGGCCCATCACACTCGTTGCCTCACTAAAATTAGTTGTCAGCAAACGCTCTATCGCCGATGAGATAGACAACCCGCTGTAAGCCAATATCGTAACTGCAAGCAGAGCCGCCGTCATCCATACTGTTCGTTTCCACCGTCTCCAGCGTCTCTTGAATTGTTTTCTGAAGTTAAACGTGTTCACATGAACCCCTTCTATCACTTTTTAAACCTATTGTGACCTAAAGATTGAGGCTTTATGCACAACTAACTTGTTGTCTGAAGAAGGAACACGCATGTGTTAGCTTAAAGAATTTGTCATAGTTAATATCGAACCTGCATTTATAGAATCTTATATAGATAAATATAAAAAAAACACTATCTAATTATAGATAGTGTTTTTAGAGATCGGGATGACACGATTTGAACATGCGACCCCCTGGTCCCAAACCAGGTGCTCTACCAAGCTGAGCTACATCCCGTTATATATACCGGCGAGAGGACTCGAACCTCCACGGTTTCCCACTCGATTTTGAGTCGAGCGCGTCTGCCATTCCGCCACGCCGGCAAATTTGAAGTTATAATGGCGCGCCCTGAGAGATTCGAACTCCCGGCCTTTTGATTCGTAGTCAAACGCTCTATCCAGCTGAGCTAAGGGCGCAAATAATGGAGCGGAAGACGGGAATCGAACCCGCGACCCTCGCCTTGGCAAGGCGATGCTCTACCGCTGAGCCACTTCCGCATACGGTATTAAATTAATATAAAAATGGCGGAACCGACGGGATTCGAACCCGCGATCTCCTGCGTGACAGGCAGGCATGTTAGGCCAACTACACCACGGTTCCAGATCACTTTCTCAAAGGAAAGTATAATTGCGGGGGCAGGATTTGAACCTGCGGCCTTCGGGTTATGAGCCCGACGAGCTACCGGGCTGCTCCACCCCGCGTCGTTATAAAGTTTATATGGTGGAGGCTGAGGGGATCGAACCCCCGACCCTCTGCTTGTAAGGCAGATGCTCTCCCAGCTGAGCTAAGCCTCCATCTATATGACCCGTAGGGGATTCGAACCCCTGTTACCTCCGTGAAAGGGAGGTGTCTTAACCCCTTGACCAACGGGCCTTACTGGCTCCCCGAACAGGGCTCGAACCTGTGACAACTCGATTAACAGTCGAGTGCTCTACCAACTGAGCTATCAGGGAATAATATGCATTTGCAGGGCAAATGCAATTCATCGTACCACATCAACATGCAGAGCCTGTTTTCTATGTATGATGAAAGAGTTCGCTTGGCGGCGTCCTACTCTCCCAGGACCCTGCGGTCCAAGTACCATCGGCGCTAGAGGGCTTAACGGTCGTGTTCGGGATGGGTACGTGTGGAACCCCTCCGCCATCGCCACCAAACGCGTAGCTTACATTTCAGAGATCGTTCTCTGAAAACTAGATTCGAAACGAAACATGCGAATTACAACTTGCTATTTGGATAAGCCCTCGACCGATTAGTACTGGTCAGCTCCATGCATTGCTGCACTTCCACCCCCAGCCTATCTACCTCGTCGTCTTCAAGGGGTCTTACATACTGGGAAATCTCATCTTGAGGGGGGCTTCACGCTTAGATGCTTTCAGCGTTTATCCCGTCCGTACATAGCTACCCAGCGGTGCTCCTGGCGGAACAACTGGTACACCAGCGGTACGTCCATCCCGGTCCTCTCGTACTAAGGACAGCTCCTCTCAAATTTCCTACGCCCACGACAGATAGGGACCGAACTGTCTCACGACGTTCTGAACCCAGCTCGCGTACCGCTTTAATGGGCGAACAGCCCAACCCTTGGGACCTACTTCAGCCCCAGGATGCGATGAGCCGACATCGAGGTGCCAAACCTCCCCGTCGATGTGGACTCTTGGGGGAGATAAGCCTGTTATCCCCAGGGTAGCTTTTATCCGTTGAGCGATGGCCCTTCCATGCGGTACCACCGGATCACTAAGCCCGACTTTCGTCCCTGCTCGACTTGTAGGTCTCGCAGTCAAGCTCCCTTATGCCTTTGCACTCTTCGAATGATTTCCAACCATTCTGAGGGAACCTTTGGGCGCCTCCGTTACTCTTTAGGAGGCGACCGCCCCAGTCAAACTGCCCACCTGACACTGTCCCCGCACCGGATTACGGTACCAGGTTAGAACCTAGATACGATCAGGGTGGTATCCCAACGTTGCCTCCACGCAAGCTGGCGCTCACGCTTCAAAGGCTCCCACCTATCCTGTACAGATCGTACCCAAATTCAATATCAAGCTGCAGTAAAGCTCCATGGGGTCTTTCCGTCTTGTCGCGGGTAACCTGCATCTTCACAGGTATTAAAATTTCACCGGATCTCTCGTTGAGACAGCGCCCAAGTCGTTACGCCATTCGTGCGGGTCAGAATTTACCTGACAAGGAATTTCGCTACCTTAGGACCGTTATAGTTACGGCCGCCGTTTACTGGGGCTTCGGTTCACAGCTTCGGATTGCTCCTAACCACTCCCCTTAACCTTCCAGCACCGGGCAGGCGTCAGCCCGTATACTTCGCCTTACGGCTTCGCACAGACCTGTGTTTTTGCTAAACAGTCGCTTGGGCCTTTTCACTGCGGCCCCCTCGTGCTATTCACACTACCGGGGCACCCCTTCTCCCGAAGTTACGGGGTCATTTTGCCGAGTTCCTTAACGAGAGTTCTTCCGCGCGCCTTAGAATACTCTTCTCGCCTACCTGTGTCGGTTTGCGGTACGGGCACCTTCACCTGGCTAGAGGCTTTTCTTGGCAGTGTGAGATCATGACCTTCGCTACTATAATTTTCGCTCCCCATCACAGCTCAGCCTTACAATGTGCGGATTTGCCTACACATCAGCCTTACTGCTTAGACGGACATCCATCAGTCCGCGTCACTACCCTACTGCGTCCCCCCATTGCTCATAACGGCTTACGGTGGTACAGGAATTTCGACCTGTTGTCCTTCGACTACGCCTTTCGGCCTCGCCTTAGGTCCCGACTTACCCTGAGCGGACGAGCCTTCCTCAGGAACCCTTAGGCTTTCGGCGGATCAGATTCTCACTGATCTTTTCGTTACTCATACCGGCATTCTCACTTGTATAATGTCCAGCGCTCCTTACGGTACACCTTCAACCCTTATACAACGCTCCCCTACCCCTGATGCAAAGCATCAAGCCATAGCTTCGGTGGTGTGTTTAGCCCCGTTACATTTTCGGCGCAGAGTCACTCGACCAGTGAGCTATTACGCACTCTTTCAATGGTGGCTGCTTCTAAGCCAACATCCTGGTTGTCTGTGCAACTCCACATCCTTTCCCACTTAACACACACTTGGGGACCTTAGCTGATGGTCTGGGCTGTTTCCCTTTTGACAATGGATCTTAGCACTCACTGTCTGACTCCCGGAAGTAAGTCTATGGCATTCGGAGTTTGACTGAGCTTGGTAACCCTTGCGGGCCCCGCACCCAATCAGTGCTCTACCTCCACGACTCTGTTTTCCGAGGCTAGCCCTAAAGCTATTTCGGGGAGAACCAGCTATCTCCGAGTTCGATTGGAATTTCTCCGCTACCCCCACCTCATCCCCGCATTTTTCAACATGCGTGGGTTCGGGCCTCCAGTGCGTGTTACCGCACCTTCACCCTGGACAGGGGTAGATCACCCGGTTTCGGGTCTACGTCCACGTACTAAGTCGCCCTATTCAGACTCGCTTTCGCTGCGGCTCCGGCTCTTCACCTTAACCTTGCACGGGAACGTAACTCGCCGGTTCATTCTACAAAAGGCACGCCATCACCCCTAAAACGGGCTCTGACTTTTTGTAAGCACACGGTTTCAGGTTCTATTTCACTCCCCTTCCGGGGTGCTTTTCACCTTTCCCTCACGGTACTGCTTCACTATCGGTCGCTAGGAAGTATTTAGCCTTGGCAGATGGTCCTGCCGGATTCATACGGGGTTTCACGTGCCCCGCACTACTCGGGATCCGTCTCGGAGGGAACAGACTTTCAACTACAGGGCTTTTACCTTCTTTGGCGGGCCTTTCCAGACCTCTTCGCTTAACCGGTTCCTTTGTAACTCCATGTGAGACGTCCCACAACCCCAAAGAGCAAGCTCTCTGGTTTGGGCTTCTCCGCGTTCGCTCGCCGCTACTGACGGAATCACTATTGTTTTCTCTTCCTCAGGGTACTTAGATGTTTCAGTTCCCCTGGTATGCCTCACACTAACCTATGTATTCAGTTAGGTGTAACTGGAAATTACCCCAGCTGGGTTTCCCCATTCGGACACCCCCGGATCAAAGCTTGCTTACAGCTCCCCGAGGCAGTTTCGTTGTTCGCCACGTCCTTCATCGGCTCCTAGCGCCTAGGCATCCTCCGTGTGCTCTTAGTAGCTTAACCATTTTGTTCCGGTTTCGGTCGCTCGCTTCCCTTGGTTTGCTTGCGCAAAGCCAAAAGTCGCTCTCACCCGATACCATCACAAAAGCAATTTGACTACCGTTTTTATTGAAACTTGTTTAACACAAGTTCAGCTAAAAAGGAATGTTCTAATTCGCGTTTGTTTCGTTTCGATATCTAGTTTTCAAAGAACAAGCTCCATGCAAAAGCAAGCTGTTTGAGAGTTTGAGCTCTCAAAACTGAGCAACGAGTGAGTAGTTTGTGCAGCTAAGCTGCGTATTTGAATGTTTCCGTTGCAGGAAACGATTCTCCATAGAAAGGAGGTGATCCAGCCGCACCTTCCGATACGGCTACCTTGTTACGACTTCACCCCAATCATCTATCCCACCTTCGGCGGCTGGCTCCTTGCGGTTACCCCACCGACTTCGGGTGTTATAAACTCTCGTGGTGTGACGGGCGGTGTGTACAAGACCCGGGAACGTATTCACCGCGGCATGCTGATCCGCGATTACTAGCAATTCCGACTTCATGCAGGCGAGTTGCAGCCTGCAATCCGAACTGAGACCGGCTTTGTTGGGATTGGCTCCATCTCGCGATTTCGCAGCCCGTTGTACCGGCCATTGTAGTACGTGTGTAGCCCAGGTCATAAGGGGCATGATGATTTGACGTCATCCCCACCTTCCTCCGGTTTGTCACCGGCAGTCTATCTAGAGTGCCCACCCGAAGTGCTGGCAACTAAATATAAGGGTTGCGCTCGTTGCGGGACTTAACCCAACATCTCACGACACGAGCTGACGACAACCATGCACCACCTGTCTTGAATGTTCCGAAGAAAAGGTACATCTCTGCACCGGTCATTCAGATGTCAAGACCTGGTAAGGTTCTTCGCGTTGCTTCGAATTAAACCACATACTCCACTGCTTGTGCGGGTCCCCGTCAATTCCTTTGAGTTTCAGTCTTGCGACCGTACTCCCCAGGCGGAGTGCTTAATGTGTTAACTTCGGCACCAAGGGTATCGAAACCCCTAACACCTAGCACTCATCGTTTACGGCGTGGACTACCAGGGTATCTAATCCTGTTTGCTCCCCACGCTTTCGCGCCTCAGCGTCAGTTACAGCCCAGAGAGTCGCCTTCGCCACTGGTGTTCCTCCACATATCTACGCATTTCACCGCTACACGTGGAATTCCACTCTCCTCTTCTGCACTCAAGTCACCCAGTTTCCAGTGCGATCCGGGGTTGAGCCCCGGGATTAAACACCAGACTTAAATGACCGCCTGCGCGCGCTTTACGCCCAATAATTCCGGACAACGCTTGCCCCCTACGTATTACCGCGGCTGCTGGCACGTAGTTAGCCGGGGCTTTCTTCTCAGGTACCGTCACCTTGAGAGCAGTTACTCTCCCAAGCGTTCTTCCCTGGCAACAGAGCTTTACGATCCGAAAACCTTCATCACTCACGCGGCATTGCTCCGTCAGGCTTTCGCCCATTGCGGAAGATTCCCTACTGCTGCCTCCCGTAGGAGTCTGGGCCGTGTCTCAGTCCCAGTGTGGCCGATCACCCTCTCAGGTCGGCTACGCATCGTCGCCTTGGTGAGCCGTTACCCCACCAACTAGCTAATGCGCCGCAGGCCCATCCCCAAGTGACAGATTGCTCCGTCTTTCCAGTTTCCTTCAGGCGAAGAAAACAATTATTCGGTATTAGCTACCGTTTCCGGTAGTTGTCCCAAACTTGAGGGCAGGTTGCCTACGTGTTACTCACCCGTCCGCCGCTAACCATCAGAGAAGCAAGCTTCTCATCAAGTCCGCTCGACTTGCATGTATTAGGCATGCCGCCAGCGTTCGTCCTGAGCCAGGATCAAACTCTCCAATAAAGTATTGAAAAGAGCGATAAGCTCATTTTGAATCTGACGAGATTAAAAATCTCATTTGTGCTCCAGTCGATTCAAGCCAAGGCTCGTCTCAACTTTCGCGTTCATTCTGCAAGCAGAATGTTTACTCACTCGTTGTTCAGTTTTCAAAGATCAAACTTGTTTCGTTATTTATTGTGTTTCCCGTGTCAGCCGTGTGTTTCAGCGGCGACTTAAATAATATATCATACGGCTGAATGTAATGCAACAGTTTTTTTCATTTCTTTTCTTTAGTAGTTTTACATTAGCTAAAGTTATCATATCCGTTCCCTATCTTGTCCTATCATATTAGGTCATGCTCATAGGGTACAAATATTTTAACACATTTATGAAAGGGTTTACAATAACTTCTTAATAAAATACTTTCTATCATTTCCTGAGCAACTATATCTCCGTTGTGTGCAACTCAATGTTCACTCAGGTAAGCGGGAAGCCAGCTCTCTATTGCAGAGCTGGCTTCCCGCTTATATAACAGGTACCTCACTTATTCATCAATCGCAATCCTCAGGTTAGTTCTGTATCCATGGATTACGACGCTTTTTATCGGATTTCCGTTGGTTGGAAGTAGCCGCACCCTCTCTGGATGTTTTCCCGGACACGGATACCTTGGATTTATTCTTCAGAGGAGCCTTGCTTGTTCTGCGTTTTCCAGCTGCCGGCTTATTCCCCGCTTGCTTGGACTTCCCTTCCGAGTCTGATCCTACCTCTTCAATTGCTACCTGGCTTAAGTTAGCGTCTTCACGCCCCCCTTTTTTACCACCCTGGCCTTGCCCTTGAGGAGGATACATTTCACCAAATGCTCCAAGCGGGGACGGCGGAACCATGTTCTGAGTAGGGTACGGATTCTGATAAGCGTACTCTATTGGCTGGTTTGGCATTGTTGATGTGGACATTTCAGGCGGCATACCGTACGAAGGACCATACATATTCCAAGCCGGATCCTGATAGCCATGAGAAGGATAAGTATACTGAGGCATATGTGTATGTGAGCCACATCCGCATGGAGGGTACGGAAGCATTGAGTATGGAGATATGAACGGCGGCTGATGATTCATATGACTAGGCGCCACATACGTCGGGAATGGACTATTCACTTCGCTAGCTGGCGCAATCGGAAATGAGTTATTTTGCATGTCTGCGGACAGATTCGGCATAACGTTATTGTGGTTATAACCCTGCTCTGCGCCAGTCCACGGACTGTTAGGCAGATCAGTGCCACTATAAGGACTAACTTCCGAAATCCCTGGAAACGACGCATTGTTACTCGCTCCTGCCGTGTACATGTCTTGCTGAGCACCATACACCTCTTGTACAGGAACCGGGATTTGAACATAAGGGTGCTCGGCTGGCGCATGATGCAACTTATTACCACAACCACAAGGCTTTTTCGTTGCTGGTGCAACCTCAGTTGGAGACTTTGTATTAGGCATTACAGGCAAAGGCATAATTTCAGGCGAAAGATTAGGCATTGTGTATTTCTTGGATTCTGCTACCGGTTTTACATGAACTTCGGGTTTAACCTCTTCTTTTTTGTACGTTTCCTTTTCAGGTTTCACTTCAGGAAGCTCCGGTAACTGCGGCAGTACCTCCAGTTCAGGCTTCACATTCGGCTTCTCCGTATTGGCTGGTGGTGGAGCAGGCACAGGGACTGGAACAGGAACCTCTGCTACCGGAGCAGGAGGAGTTGGCATAACTGGCGCCGGTGGTTCCGGTTCTTTGACTCCCGTGTATTCCTTACCTTCAGGTGACAACTTTTCATGAGCAGCAATGTTGCCGGCACCCGAATTAGATGTGCTGTTTCCTTGTGCGTGCATAGATGGAATATAAACTGTCTCCCCCACCAGCAGAGCGTTCGGATTTTTCAACTGTGGATTGGCATTGATCATATCTTTTAAAGGAACTCCCCAGGCTTGTGCCAACTTCCATAACGAATCTCCTTGCTGCACCTTGTGACTGTGGAGCACACCCTCCGGCTTCGGTGTTACTGGTTCTGCAGGGATTTTGATCTTCATGCCAATATCCAACTTGTCGGGATTTGTGATTTGCGGATTAGCCGCGATCAATTTGTCCAGCGCTACATTGTATTTTTGGGACAGCAGATATAATGTGTCGCCTTTTTTCACCATGTGTATTTTCACAGGGAACTAACCTCCTAGACGTCATACTTGGGCAGTACATTCGCCCATACCGTTACTACATCCTATGCAGAAACCGGGCTAATGACATCAACTAAACAAAAAAAATCCTCCTGTCTCTAAAATCCCCATACACCAGGTATGCAGAATTTTATCGGACAAGGAGGATTCCTGTTCCCTATGTTATGCAATTCTAACTTAAGATTCCCACACTTTATATCCATCTTTGTCAACAATCTGACGGAATGCTTCCAGCAGTCTCAGCGTTACTGGACCTGCTACTCCCGTGCCAATTGTTCTTCCATCCACTTCATATGCAGCGATAACTTCCGCAGCTGTCCCGGTGAAAAAGACTTCGTCTGCGATATACACATCATGCAGGGTGAATGGCACTTCTTTCAACTCAAGCTCCAGTTCGCCACATAGATCGATAATGGCTTGACGTGTAATCCCTTCAAGTGCTCCGAGATAACAAGGCGGCGTATACACTACACCATTTTTGATGATGAAGATGTTATCACTTGAACCCTCAGTTACGTAACCTTGGGAGTTCAGCATAATTGCTTCACCAGCACCTGAATAGTTAGACTGGATTTTAACCAGGATGTTATTCAGATAGTTCAACGATTTAATTTTTGGATTCAATGCGTCCGGAATGTTCCGGCGTTGGGATACGGACACGGCTTTCAATCCAGTAAGATACGCTTCCTCCGGATAGATCGCCAATTGCTCCACGATAATAATTACGGATGCCTTAGGGCAACGTAACGGGTCCAACCCCAGGTTACCAGGGCCACGCGATACAATAAGACGAATATAACCATTACGCATATCATTGCGGCGCACCGTTTCAGCCATGACTTCCAGCATCTCATCAATGGACAGCGGGATGTTCAAACTGATGGATTTCGCCGAATCATACAAACGATCCAAGTGGGCCTTACATCTGAAAATATTTCCGTTATAGATCCGAATACCTTCGAAAATCCCGTCTCCATACAAAAATCCATGATCATATACCGAAACGGTTGCGTTCTCTTTGGTCACATACTGACCATCCAAATAGATCCATTGTTCTGCCACCGATGACTGCACCTCCATAAAATATCCATTAACTGTACTCCGAAACGTTTATTAACCCGTCCATTGTACACCAAAATGACAAGCCCTTACTTGTTCACTCTACCCAGAATTATGACAACCTTCTAACAATCACAACCAGCATAAAGGTCGATTACCTCGAAGGATATGTATAACAAGGATAGCTACCAAGAACGCGCACCTGACAATTCAATGCCTCAATCTCCCCCATGGCTGCGGTGAGCAATACCGAATCCACCGTTTCCACAACGTCAATGTAGAAATAGTAACTGCCCAATTGTTTCTTCGTTGGACGAGATTCAAGTCGGGTCAAATTCAGCTTCCGCCAGGCAAATGCCGACAATACCTGATGCAACGCACCCGGTGCATCTTCTGGCAACGTCACCAGCAAGCTGGTTTTCACATGATCCGGTTCACGTGGAATGTTCACAGGTTCATGGCCGATGAGCACAAAACGGGTATAGTTGTTGTCATGATCTGTAACCCGTTCAGCCATAATGTCCAGACCATGCTTCTGAGCAGCAAGCTTGGTACCGATGGCTACCCAGCCCTTACCCGGATTTTTTTTCACAATTTCTACAGCTTCGGCTGTACTGTTCACACCTTCAAGGTTTGCCCCAGGCGAATGCAGCCGAATAAAATTCTGACACTGCGGAATAGCCACAGGATGAGACATGATCTTGGTAATTTTACTAAAATCATACTCGCCGCTCTCCGTCTTAAATTCCGAGCCATGTCCAATGACATTTTGGATGGATGGGTATACCCACTCCGCTTGCATTGGAATGTCGACTTCATTCACAAGCCAGTCCATATGCAGACTAACGGAACCCTCAATGGTATTTTCAATCGGAATGACACTGTATTGTGTAGTCCCGCTATCCGTTGCTCTAAACACGTCCGAAATCAGCTTGGAATGAAGCAAATCTAATGGTTCTCCGTTGAAAAGGAAATCAATTGCCTCATGAGAGACTGAGCCTTCAGGTAATACTGCAATTCGTTTCATGCATTAACTTCCCCTTTGATTCTGTCCAGAAAAGGACGTTTGTCTTGATCAGGCAGCACGGTTACACCGTCCAAATCCGGATCGAGCCACAGTGCAGAAGCAGATATGCCCTCCCGCTCCATAGTGTCCAGCAAATATTGTTCCAATCCCGCTTTCCGGGTGTCATGACGATCTACCAAAGTCAATACAGTCGGTCCAGCTCCGCTCAGGGCAGCTCCCAACGCTCCATGATCGACAGCATGTTCCAATATCTCAGCCATGCCTGGCACCAATGATGCCCGATATGGTTGGTGAATTCGATCTGACATCGCCTTCTGAATCATATCCAGTCGTCCACTCGCCAAAGCGGCAACGAGCAGTGAGGATCTGCTAATGTTATGCACCACATCAGACATGCCAAATTGCTCTGGAATGACATTCCTTGCTTTTGAAGTAGACAGCTGGAATTCAGGTACAATAACCAAAGCCTGCAGATCCTGGTGTGGTTCAATACGTATATGATCTACCTGTTGACCATTCCATGCAGCCGTAATAATACCGCCATACAGAGATGCTCCCACATTATCAGGATGCTTCTCAAGGGATGTGGCCATATCCAGAAGCTTCGCATCGGATAAAGGAGCACCAATTAATGCATTCGCTGCTGCCAATGCACCAACGATGGCCGATGCACTACTCCCGAGCCCCCGCGTAAGCGGAATATCGGAATACATGGAAATCTCCAATTCAGGTACGGACACACCAGCTTCATCGAATACCATCTGGGCCACTTCGTAAATCAAATTCGATTTGTCTGTAGGCAGGCCTGTCAAATGATTGCCGTGAAGATGAAATGTCGTCTGCTCGGCAGGTTTCATTTCCAACCAGGCGTACAAAGACAATGCCATGCCCAGGGTGTCAAACCCCGGACCGAGATTGGCTGTGCTTGCAGGTATTTTTACGGTTACCTTTTCACGCAAACTCATACAGATTGCTGCTCCAGTTGTGCAATAGCGGCCATTACTGCTTCTTCCGTATCTTCAACAACAAGTGGCTCAGTCGCTACTGTTTTGATCGCAATATTAGGATCTTTCAGGCCATTACCTGTCAGTACACAAACTACAGTCTCTCCGCCTTTAAAGTACCCTTCACTCTTCAGTTTGTATACACCGGCAAGGGAAGCCGCAGAAGCAGGTTCAGCAAAAATTCCTTCACGAGAAGCAAGTGTGCGATACGCTGTCAGGATTTGTTCATCCGTTACATAGTTGATCTGTCCACCAGATTCCTCAGCTGCAGCTACTGCCGTTTTCCAGCTCGCCGGATTACCGATTCGAATTGCTGTTGCTACCGTTTCAGGTTCAAGGATCGGCTCACCTTTGACAATGGCCATCGCACCTTCTGCTTCGAAACCAACCATACGTGGAAGCGTGTTGGATTTACCTGCCTCTTTATATTCCTTGAAACCTTTCCAGTAAGCCGAGATATTTCCCGCATTACCGACTGGAATAGCCAGAACGTCAGGCGCTTCGCCAAGTTGTTCAATTACTTCAAACGCTGCTGTCTTCTGTCCTTCAATCCGGAACGGATTCACAGAGTTTACAAGCGTGATCGGATGTTTGGCTGTGATCTCACGCACAATCTCCAGTGCACGGTCAAAGTTACCATTGATCGCAATCACCTTAGCTCCATAGATCATGGCTTGGGCCAGTTTACCCAGTGCAATGTTGTTATTCGGAATCAGTACGATACAATTGAGACCACCACGTGCGGCGTAGGCAGCTGCAGCTGCTGACGTATTACCTGTGGATGCACACATGATCGTACGACTGCCCTCTTCCATAGCTTTGGCAACAGCCATAACCATACCGCGGTCTTTGAAAGATCCCGTAGGGTTCAAACCTTCGTATTTGAAGTAAACATTCAATCCGAGTTCCTCAGACAGATTCTCTGCATGAATCAACGGTGTATTTCCTTCCTGAAGCGTAAGCAGGGGTGTATTTTCATTAACTGGAAGGTGCTCTCTGTACGTTTGCAAAAGTCCTTGATATCTCATTGTGGGTAAACTCCTTTATGTTTTAATAATCTGAAATGATGACCTGTTGAACCGGATATGATTAACTTGTACGTTATAACTGAAATAATTGAGATGCCGTATGGGATACGGACATTTATCCTTCGACCCGATAGACACTCTTAATGCGGCGAATGACGCTGAGTGATTCAAAATGTTTTAACACTTTATCCATGCTTGCCTTGCTTGCATTATGAGTAACGATAATGATCTCGGCATCCGGGTTGTGCTCATTCGGCTGTTGAACAACCGACGCCAGACTGACATCATACTCTGCGAAAATTTGTGTGATTTGTGCCAATACACCGGCTTTATCGTCTACGTGTAGTAAAATAAAGTTTTTCGACACGATCTGCTCGTCGCTTTGCAGTCGCTTCGTCTTATAAGGCACAATGGCTTTGAGACCGTTCACGCCAAGTTTAAGGTTTTTGGTAACCGCCACAATGTCAGCTACAACCGAAGTTGCCGTTGGGAGTTCTCCCGCACCTGCACCGTAGAACATCGTCTCCCCTACAGCTTCACCGTGTACATATACTGCGTTGAATACACCGTTGACTGAAGCAATCGGGTGATTTTGTCTAACCATTGTCGGCTGAACGCTGATCGTGATCTCATCGCCAATACGGTCCGCAATACCAAGTAACTTCATCTCATAGCCCAGTCTTTTGGCATACATAATGTCTTCACGAGTTACGGAGGATATTCCTTTAACGGTTACATCCTTCAACTCCACATTGGTGCGGAAACCGAGTGTACTCAAGATCGCCATTTTGCGAGCTGCGTCAAGTCCCTCCACATCGGAAGTTGGATCCGATTCAGCGTATCCCAGAGCCTGTGCTTCAGCCAGTACTTCTTCATAGGATGCACCTTCCTGACTCATTTTGGTCAGAATAAAGTTCGTTGTTCCGTTCACAATCCCCATAATGCGAGTAATCCGGTCAGAAGAGAAACCTTCAATCAGCGTACGAATGATCGGAATCCCTCCAGCAACACTCGCCTCATAGAACACGTCACATTGTTTTTCCTGTGCCTTCGCCAAAATCTCTGTACCATGCAGTGCCATGAGATCTTTGTTTGCTGTTACGATATGCTTCCCACGTTCCAACGCTTCAAGAATATACTCCTTCGTCTGATCAATACCGCCCATGACTTCAACGATGACATCAATATCCGGATGACGAATGACTTCCCAAGGATCTTCCGTAAGCTTGGCACGGTCTACAGCAATAACACGTTCTTTCTCTGTATTTTTCACTGCGATCTTCTCGATGACAATCGGCGATCCAACCTGACTGCTCAGATCCTCCTGATTCCCTTCCACAATGCGAACGACTCCCGTTCCGACAGTTCCCAGACCCAACAATCCGACTTTTACTGGTTTCACTAACGATCTACCCCCTAATGTCTATTCTTGTCCGTCAGTCCTGTATGTTAAAGCCTAATTACCCTTGGCCTACAATACGTGTACGTCTTACGCCAGGCATATCTTGCATTCGATCCAGCATTTCACCGATTTCGCCATGAAGATGTGTCGTTTCCACCGAAATGACAACATTGGCTCTTCCTTGAAGCGGGATACTCTGATTAATCGTGAGTACATTAGCTCCATAACCAGCTACATGTCCAAGTACACGTGACAAGATACCCGACTGATGCTCCAGATCAATGGAGATCGTTACAATTCTCTCGCGCTCAAGCTGGTTGATCAGATGAATTCCATCTTTGTACTTGTAAAAGGCACTCCGGCTTAATCCGACCTGTTCAACCGCCTCATGCACTGTTTTAACATCACCAGAAGCCAGTAGTTCTTTTACCTGCATGGTCTTCACCACAGCCTCTGGTAAAATATCTTCCCGTACTAAGTAATAGCGTTCGTTCACAGAACGTCCTCTCCTCAAAGACTCATGTATTCATATAGTGGACATTATATAGGATCTATGGCAAAAGGGCAATACATGACACGCCTATTTTTTGAAATACGTTCCTCACAGTATACAAGTTTATCCCTCTCTCATGTCAGGAAAAAACAAAAAAACGCAGAGTTGCGGGTCAACTTCCCACTTCTCTGCGTTCCTATATCGATCTGTCTCTCCACGGAAGACGGCTACTTAATAGTAACTGCTGCCTTCCACGAATTCGAATTCAAAGTCTCCAATACGCACGATGGTGCCTTCTACAGCCCCGCGCTTACGCAACTCAGCGTCCACCCCCATATAACGAAGTGTACGTGCGAGTTTCAGTATAGCTTCATGCGAGTTCAATTGCATCCGTTTCATCATGCGGTCAATCTTGGCACTTTCGACAACGAACATTTCGTTCTCACGCACAATTTTGAAACCATCATCTTCTTTTTTGTCCAGACTGTATACTTTACGTTCAGATACATCTGCTACCTCTTCAACCACTCGCTCGTCTGGAACCTGATCCAGCAGATCAGCTGCACGATAGAGAAGTTCTTGAATCCCTTTCCGGGTCAAGGATGAAATTGGCATCACTTCAATATCAGGTTGAACCTCACGAACTTGCTGTAAAAATTGCTCCAAGTTCGCTTCAGAGTCTGGCATATCCATCTTGTTAGCTGCTACAATTTGCGTTCTCTCGGCGAGAAGCGGATTGTACAACTTCAATTCGTCATTGATTTTCTGCCAGTCTTCAAAAGGATCGCGTCCTTCCGAACCCGACATATCTACAACGTGAACAATAATGCGAGTACGCTCGACATGACGCAGGAACTCATGTCCCAGTCCGACTCCTTCATGCGCACCTTCAATCAGTCCAGGCAAATCGGCCATGACAAAGCTTCGGCCTTCTCCTACACCGACTACACCCAGATTCGGTGTAATGGTTGTGAAATGGTATGCCCCGATCTTTGGCTTGGCTGACGAAACGACAGAAAGCAATGTGGATTTCCCGACACTCGGGAAACCAACCAGACCAACATCTGCCATAACTTTCAGTTCGAGTACGATGTAACGCTCTTGTCCTTCTTCACCGTTCTCAGCAAGTTCAGGTGCAGGATTATTCGGTGTAGCAAATCGGATGTTACCCCGCCCGCCCCGACCACCACGTGCAATAACAACCTGTTGACCGTGACGTGTCATATCCGCCAGTACTTCTCCACTGTCTTCATCCAAGATGATAGTTCCTGGTGGAATGCGCACAATCATGTTCTCCGCATTTGCACCATGCTGACTTTTATTACGTCCCTTCTCACCACGTGGGGCCTTGAAGTGGCGCTGGTAACGAAAATCCATCAACGTACGCAAACCTTCATCCACGCGGAAAATGATGTCAGCTCCTCTGCCTCCATCGCCCCCTGCAGGTCCGCCGTTTGGTACATACTTCTCACGACGGAACGAAATAATTCCGTCCCCTCCGTCTCCGGCTTTTACATAAATCTTCGCTTTATCTACAAACATTGGTTAACCCCTTCTTCCTATATTCCACACGGCATTCTGAATTGTATAAACGTATCCTCAGACGGAAACTGCTCCGTTCTGACTTTTTTTCCTTTGAGTACGGCAGTAAGCTGCCGCAGTGTTTCCGGATCGGGTGTTTGATCCCCATCCAGTCGGACAACCACATCTCCATGATCCTGTCCGAAGTTTAAGGTCAGTTTGCGAACCTCTCCCCAAGAAGACCGGCCGCCGCCATATTGATAGGCCCTGATTGCATCCGCAATCGCCCCGGTAAGTGACTCGCCATCCTCGGGAGAGACCAGAGCACTAAGCTGCAACTCATCTTCTATTTCCACATGCAAGTCCAGCGCAATTCCACTGGCGCGAAAAGACTGAAGATAAAATACGAGGGAAGGAATACCTAATCTGGAGATTCGGCTTTCTTCTGTAACCCGCTCTTTTATTCTTTCCACACATTGCAAGGATTTATCAAGTTTGCCCAGCCGAAGATATCCATATAACACCTGAAGGTCGTTCATCCAGTCGTGTCGATGATGATTTAATGAAGCAATTGCTGTTTTTTCCATGGATTGTATGATGGCTCTGCGTTCCGCCTCCGCCTGTTTCTTCATCGCATTCACAGAAATGAGCAATACTGCGACGGACCACAATGCGCACACGACGCTTGAGATCATCGCCGGATACAACATAACGAAAACCAAAGGAATCAGAAGTGAACATGCCGCAATCCACGGCACTCTTTTCCAAGATTTCATGGCTTCTCCCCGTTCTACAAAACTCGGTTGGTCTACACCCACCGTAACCAAGTATAACATGTCTTTTCTGCCAGTTCATTATCGAATAACCGTTGAATACAAAAAACCTTCGGCAAAAATGCCGAAGGCTCCTTAGGCGGAATGCCGATATTACGCTTCTACTGCTGCTGCTACAGGAGCAACATTAACAGGGTAGATGCTTACTTTTTTGCGATCGCGTCCCCAACGTTCGAATTTTACAACGCCGTCGATTTTCGCGAACAAAGTGTCATCTTTACCGATGCCAACGTTAGTTCCTGGGTGAATTTTCGTTCCGCGTTGGCGAACGAGAATGCTACCACCAGTTACAGTTTGACCATCAGCACGTTTAACACCCAGACGTTGAGCATTACTGTCACGTCCGTTCTTCGTGGAACCTACACCTTTTTTCGATGCGAATAACTGAAGATTTAATTTCAACATGATTGGTTGTCCTCCTTCTTTGCTTATTTGAATTGCTGTATTTTAATATACTTCCCGTATGACTCTGCAATATTAGAGAGCATAACCACCATGGATTCGAGTAACAATTGTACCTGGGACCAAGTTTCCCCTCTCTCTAACAAAGGTAAAGAACCGCTTAAAAAGCCATTCTTCATCTTGGCATCCATTTCGACACCGGTCAATGTTTCAATCGAGTTCACCGTACCCACTGTAACAGCGGATACCCCGGCACATACGATGTCTTCTCCCCGCTTGGCAAAATTAGCATGCCCTTCAATGGAAAAACGTTCGATGTTCCCGTCCTCATCACGAAAGATTTGAACGATAATCACTTATCGCACCTTCTTTACGCTTTGATTGTTTCGATAGTTACTTTAGTGTACGGTTGACGGTGACCTTGCTTCACATGGTAGTTCTTTTTAGGTTTGTATTTGTATACGATAACCTTTTGTCCTTTGCCATGTTTCTCCACTTTAGCCGTTACAGTAGCTCCGGAAATCAATGGTGTACCTGCTGTCAAACCTTGATCGTTAGATACAGCCAGGACACGGTCGAACGTTACGCTTTCGCCATCGTTCGCAGTCAATTTCTCGATGAACAGAACATCGCCCTCTTGGACTTTGTACTGTTTGCCGCCTGTTTCAATAATTGCGTACATTTGCCTTGCACCTCCTCATGTCTCAGACTCGCCCGTTCTCAGGTGACAGTGTCCTTGCGGAACTGTTCTTATACCCGGCCAGTGCGGTTACAGCATGTGCAAGACCATTAGGCTAAACACATACTTGAAGATTATATCACGCAATATATCAAAAATCAATGCAAAGGTGAAATATATCTTTTTCCCGTTCCATGGCAGGAAGAACACGGCTCCACATAGGGCAACGTACTTTCTTCTCGCACTTTCTTACGGGTAAGTTCGAGCAAACCCAACTTGGTCCAACCCATTACAAACGCTTTGGTCCGATCCTTCTTGAGCTCACCCTCCAAGGTTGCCGCGACTTCATGCCGATTCGAGGCTTCCTCCATATCAATGAAGTCGACAATAATCATGCCACCGATATCTCGCAGGCGCATCAGGCGAGCAATCTCCACTGCTGCCTGTATGTTGGTCTCTGTCACGGTCTCTTCCAGACTGTCACCGCCAGCTCCCGTGTATTTCCCCGTGTTCACATCCACTACAGTCAGAGCTTCGGTATGATCAATGACAATGTATCCGCCTCCGGGCAACCACACTTTCCGGGCAAAATCCTTATTCAACTGTTCCTGCACACCATAGGCAGCAAAGATGGATTCTGTTCCCCGATACACCTGTACTTTGGGTTGATGACCAGGACTAATCTCTTCCAGCAACGCTTTTACCTCACGGGCTTGTCCTTCACTATCAGTGATGACTTCGTCACTCCCTGGCGTATACACATCTCTGATGATTCGCTGTACCATGCTATGATCCCGATGCAATAGGCTTGGTGAAGGCAAACTGTCCGCTTTTTCACGAATCAGATACCACTGCGCGCGTAATGTTTCCAAGTCCGACTTAATGGCTTCATGCTGCTCTTCTCCAGATACGGTCCGAATAATAAGTCCTTCTTCATCCCGCCTCAGTTGCTCCCCAAGTGCCTTAAGACGGGAACGATCCCCTTCACGGGCAATTTTCTTGGATACCGCTACATAGTCAGCAACAGGCATGTAGACAAGCCAACGGCCCGGGAGTGAATAATGAGTCGTCACCCGGGCTCCCTTGCCTCCTACCGGTTCTTTCAGAACCTGAACAATGACTTCCTGACCCGGACGAAGCAACTCCGAGATGGAAGGCTTCACCTTGGGCTGTTTCTCCAGATGGGGATGCAACACATCGTCCACATAGAGAAACGCATTTTTTTTCTGACCGATATCCACAAAAGCAGCCTGCATACCTGGTAACACATTCACGACCCGTCCCTTGAAAAAGGAACCCAGCAGTCCACGCTCGCGTGTACGCTCTGCCGTAAATTCCACAGCTTTGCCTTCTTCCAGAAGCGCCATTTGCATGAGGTTATGTTCATTATGTACTATCATTTGTTTCATGGCTTCACCTCTAGAAGACAATTCAATTCATCCACATCCATTTCAGTATCTTTGCAATTCTCATTGTACATGTATTAACCCATTTCAGAACAGGTCCACCAGAACTCTACAATTTATCACCATTTTGTTGAAAATAGGAACCGATAATCCGTTGCTCAGGCAAGACGGCCATAATTCGACCCTGTCTGTTCATCACGTATACCATATGGTATCTTTCTCTCTTTAATAGACGCAAAATAGTGTCCAAAGGTTTCGCCGGAAATGAGATTATTGGCTGCGCCAAACTGCCGGTAGCCGCATGACGAGCGAACACACCCTCGCGATTCATGAGAAAACGGATGAAGCGATAGGGCACATTTCGGTAATCCGTTACGTTGGAATAGAACAAAAAAAGGCCGATTAACAGAATGTTGAGCGGTAGGCCGTAGTCCCCAGTAAACCATCGGCTGATAGCATATAAAATAACCCCTACGCTACACAGAATGCTAATTCTGTAAGTCCACATTAATGTTGTATAGTAGGGTGCCCACAGACTGACAAGCGCCTGAACAATTTTACCTCCGTCCAGAGGAAGAACAGGCAGCAGATTAAATAGGGCAATGAGCAGGTTCCCCTGAATGATATAGTTGAGAAACACCGGATCGCCCAGATTGCCATACTGCAACAGCAAAACCACACCAACCATCAGCATGTTTTGTAATGGACCTGCCAGAGCAATGATGATTTCCCGGTAGGCCGTGATTGTACCTCCATCTTCGATAACGGCTACTCCTCCAAAAGGAAGCATCTGGATCGACAAGACACGATAGCCCAGAAGGGCAGCCGCCGCAGCATGTCCACATTCATGAATAAATACGATGGCAAACAACGTAATAAGCTCAATAAAATGTCCAGTCAGAAGGGAGGCCATCATGATAATTACAAAAAACGGATGAAACGTAATGCGTACTCCCCACACCCTAATCAAGGGCAACGACTTCCGCCGGGTCTACGTACTCCTCACCCTCTTTGACTGCAAAATAGAGCGTGGCCGGTTGTTCACCACCCGTAGCCTTAAGACTCCCCACTGGATTCCCCGCTTCCACCCAGTCATTCACGTTCACTTCACTTTCGTTCAACCGACCGTATATTGCCGTGACATTGCCTGTATGCTGGATGACAACTGTGAACCCACTTGCTGCATCGCCGATAACCTCCATGACACGCCCAGCATCAGAACTTGCGACCTGTATAAGTTCTGCACCTGCGGCATCCGGAACGATCTCAATTCCCTTCATGCTCAGCGCGAATGGCTGAACAACTGTGCCTGAGATCGGTTTCCCCAGTAACTGCCTTACTTTCAATCCGTTCACGGCATCCGTCGTATGTCCGAGGACCGGAAGAAACGAAGGTGTTCCTCCAAAATGCCGTTCATACCAGGCCGCGGCTGAGGCAAAATCCATATCCCGATGGAGTGCATCCGCAATTACTGTTTTGGGTGATGTCGTCCACGATGTATCCAACTGAAATAGCCCCCACACTCCGCCAAATATCAAAGCGCTAATAACCGTCCGTTTGAGAAGTGACTTGAACAGGTTGAATCTCGAATGCCCCCCTGGAACGAAATGACCATTCTCTTTTTTCCATAACCATTCCGGATCTCTTTCCTGTATCCCCTCACTAGGCGCGATTGGTTTCGTTTGTATGATCTCATTCTTGTCCAACAGTGAACCTACTTTTTGCTCCTGTAAGACCTCCACAGTGGCACCATCCATCAGTCGCCGAATGCGTTCTTCTCGTCTCTGCTTAATTCTGAGTTTCGTGTTCATGGAATATCCTCCCGCCGAGGCTTGTTTACTACATCCTATGAAGAGGTGGTTGATAATATGAACAAGCCTGCCAGCAGGTAACAAAAAAAGCCGGGCTATAAGCCACGGCTGTCATGTAATCAGATAATGAATAAGCCCATTTAAATGAATTAACCCATTCCGAAGAACTTTTTGAAACGAGTGAAAGCTCCCTTTTTCTGCTCCAGCTGCATCAATGGAACTGTATCTCCCAAAATGCGTCTTGCAATGTTACGATAGGCAATCGCCGCAAGTGAATCCGGATTCATGACCGTAGGTTCTCCTGAATTGGCAGCTTTGATGACCAGTTCATCATCAGGCACGATGCCAATCAGGTCAATATTAAGTACTTGTAAAATACCATCGATATCTAACATGTCACCCGATTTAACCATATTATTGCGAATTCGATTCACCACCAGCTTTGGTGATTGAATGTGTGAACTCTCCAGCAGGCCGATGACACGATCCGCATCACGCACTGCAGCATTTTCCGGTGTAGTGACCACGATGGCCTGATCTGCTCCTGCTACCGCATTTTTGAAACCCTGCTCTATGCCGGCTGGGCAATCAATAATGACGTACTCAAAATCTTTTTTCAATTCAAGGATAATATCCTTGACCTGTTCTGGCGACACTGAGTTTTTGTCTCTCGTCTGCGCCGCAGGCAACATGTATAATTCTTCGAAACGCTTGTCTTTGACCAAAGCCTGATTCAGACGGCAGCGGCCGTCCGCAACGTCGCACAGATCGTAAATAATACGGTTTTCGAGTCCCATCACGACATCCAAATTACGAAGGCCGATATCGGTATCTACCAGACAAACCTTTTTGCCGAGCAGCGCCAGCGCTGTCCCGATGTTTGCCGAGGTGGTTGTTTTACCCACGCCGCCTTTACCCGAAGTGATCACGATCGCCTCTCCCATGAGCTACACTCCTTTAAACACATTAAAATCTCGGCGTAACCGAACGATATTGCTCATTTTGTCTATCTGCATCTGATTGTCCTGTAAGTAAGCAAATTCCATTCCGGTCTCTCGGCTCTCCCATTCATCGGGAGGACGACTGATGATATCCGCAATCCGTAGCTGCGTCGGTGCAAATACCGAAGCGGCAATGATCGCTTCCTCGTCCCCACCAATTCCGGCATGAGCCATACCTCTGAGTGAACCCAACACATATATATCTCCGGTACACGTCACTGTGCCCCCCGGATTGATATCCCCAAGAAACAGGAGATTTCCTTCATGATGAAGCACCTGACCTGAACGCACCATACCACACATGGTTACAATCGGCGGCGGTCCTTTAACCTCCGGTTGGAGTGCAGGTGAGTCGATGGATCGAATAAGCAGATTCCCTTTTTGCTTCAATATATCGAGGATTGCTTCTTTCTGGTCCTCTGTCACTTCGCGGGCACCCAACTTGATATCCACATGAACAATCGGTCCGGTCAAAATATTTTGATGGCTGTGTTCCAGCTTATAGCGGAGCTCATAGAGCAATTCCTCGAATTCACATTGATCGTCCAACAGGAAAACCAGGCCGTCTCGGATGCCTTTAATCGTTACGTGATTCGATTTTACCGTCATAAGCCTGTCCCTCCCATCTCATTACATTTCGTGCCCGGGGCCCCAAGTTCCTGCTTTGCGCTCCATAAATGTATTTAGGAAGCTTCCTCTGTCTTGCTCCGTCTCTTGCCGATCCGCTCCAGTTGTTTCCGAAGGGGGACATATATGATCAAGGCAAACACAAAATGAATGAACAAATTAGGAATCATGTATTCAATCAACGCCCAGTCAAAGGTCACGTGGTTAAGTTGGAAGAGCTTGTACAGGAAAAATAGCATGGTGTCATTAAGCAGACTTCCCAAAATGACAACCGATACCATAACCGGCAGTGGTGCACGTGGTGCTTGAAAAATGAGTCCCATCATGTATGCCGATAAACCCATCGAGAATCCATAAGGTCCAATCATCTCGCCATAGAATACGACATCATGCAATAGTCCAAAAAATATACCGAGTACTAGTGCCGTGTGACGATGATGATATACAGCGATAAACAAAATGACGATATAGACCAGATTGGCAGAAATACGCATCTGCCAGCCAGAAGGGATGAGCAGCGGCAAAATTGTGCCTTCCGCAATGAACAAAACGAATAGTAACAGAAACAAAACTTGCTTACGTGTTACCATTATTCTTTTACCTCAGGCGGGATAATGACAATCAGCTCTTTCCAATCAAGGAAACTGGCGTATGGTTTGATAATCGCAGTCCGCGTTAAACCGTACTCCCCAACTTCAACCTTTTCCACTTCACCAATCCGCATATACTTGGGAAAGTTATTGATAATCCCTGAAGAGATGATCTCATCACCCTTTTTGATGTTTGAATCCTCCGAAATTTTGGTCATCTTGAGCATGCCCGTCTTCGGATCGTAGCTCTCAATCATACCAAATACTTTCTCTTTACCTACTGCCGTTGCTGCAATGGCATTGGATGTCGGATCATTGGCATCCATGGACGTTAGCAGATTAACCGTTGATGTATATGAGCTGACATGACTGATCACGCCGACCAGCCCTTCCTGGGAGGTAACGGCCATCCCCGGCTTGATTCCCGCATTTTCACCGATATCAATGTTAATGGTTCTGCTATTCGGATCCGAATTGGCACTGATAACCTGAGCAATTCGTGAACCGTAATTATAGCGATTCTTCTGTTCTTCTGTGAAATTGAGCGCTTTCTGAAGCTGCTCATTCACTTGCTCCATATCATTGTACTTCAGCCGATCCCGGGTATAGTGACCCATCGCGATACGAAGCTCTTCATTCTCTTCATATACCGTACGCATGTTCGCTACATCTTTGAAAAAGCCCGCTACATAGGAAGCGGGCTTGTAAAATACGTATTGTACAAATCCAACTGAATCCTTCAGGAATTTCTCCGGCCAGGATAGAGTGGTTCGCGGACTGAGCGTAAAGCCCATTAACGCGATAAATGTAACAAGGCCCACCAGCAAAACAAAAAGTCTTTTGTTGCCTAGCAGTTTAAACAGTTCGAACACCCTCTAACATCCATATTCTCTTCCGAGCCATGCCCGGCGGGGAGACTGTCAGACCTGTAGTCCCTGCGAGAATATCAGCCGATCCTCCCCTGTTAAGCGGGTAATAGCTCATCCCCGGGGTTAACCGGGTCCTCTATAAAGATATCTTGCCACTTGGTCGCTATGCCAAGTTAGGCAAATACCAATTAACGTTTGGAACGAACGGCCGAACTGCTTCTGCTTTTGAACAAATGAATATTCTCTAGCGCTTTACCTGTTCCGATTGCTACACAATCCAGCGGGTTCTCAGCCACAATGACAGGCATTCCTGTCTCACCAGCGAGAAGCTTGTCCAGGTTGCGAAGCAACGCCCCACCACCTGTAAGAACGATACCCCGATCCATGATATCGGCAGCAAGTTCAGGCGGGCATTTTTCAAGTGTTACTTTTACCGCTTCAACAATTGCATTCACGGTATCAGCCAGCGCTTCACTGATCTCGTCCGAAGTAATCGTAATTGTCTTCGGCAGACCTGTTACAAGGTCACGTCCACGAATTTCCATCGTTTCTACTTGTTCCAATGGCATAGCTGATCCGATGTCCATCTTCAATTGCTCCGATGTACGTTCACCGATCATGAGATTGTATTGGCGTTTGATGTACTGGATAACGGATTCATCCATCTCGTCACCTGCTACACGAACCGAACGGCTCGTAACAATACCACCAAGAGAGATAACAGCCACTTCCGTTGTACCGCCACCAATATCGACAACCATACTACCTGTTGGTTCCCATACAGGCAGATCTGCACCGATTGCAGCTGCAAAAGGCTCTTCAATTGTATAGGCTTCACGTGCTCCAGCCTGTTTGGTTGCATCTTCAACCGCACGTTGTTCTACTGCTGTGATCCCGGATGGTACACATACCATTACGTTTGGATGACGTTGGAACATGGAGCGCTGTTTCTGCGCCTCACGGATGAAATATTTGATCATTGTTGCCGTTGTATCGAAATCGGCAATAACGCCATCTTTCATTGGACGAATGGCACGAATGTTACCAGGTGTACGTCCAATCATTTTTTTGGCGGCTTCACCTACTGCCTCGATGCTATTTGTATCTGTCCGTATAGCGACAACCGAAGGTTCTCGCACCACAATTCCTTTTCCTCGTACATAAACCAACGTATTTGCTGTCCCCAAGTCAATACCCAAATCTTTCGTAAAACCACCAAACATAACATAATCTCCTTTTCTGCCTCATATAGCCGCTCCATTATGATCCAGAGCGTAATAATTTCATTCCCACGCAACACGTGGAGCTAATATTCGCATTTGTTTTTTTGCATTAGTAAAGTGAACCTATCTTTTACGGACAACGCCGTTAACATTCATAGGAAAACATCAACGCCAACCATTATATTATACTAAGCCCTTCTCCTTCAAACTTACGTACGTTCCATCTCCGATAATAATATGATCAAGCACGTCAATGCCAACAATAGCACCTGCTTCAATCAGTCTCTTGGTTATTTGGATATCCTCCGGACTGGGCGTAGGATCACCACTCGGATGGTTGTGTGCGCACACAATCGATGCGCTGCTGCATTTGATGGCAGCCCGGAACACTTCACGTGGATGTACAATCGAAGCGTTAAGGCTGCCCATGGAGAGTGTTTCCTGGGCAATAATATGATTTTTGCTATTCAGAAAAAGACACACAAAATGTTCTTTTTGCAAGTAACGCAATTGTTCGATCAGAATGTCAGCTGCATCACGGGGTGTACGAATTGAAGTCGACTGCGTGAGTCTGCTTTTGGCAATCCGATGACCCAGCTCAATGCCAGCTTTCAATTGCACAGCCTTGGCATTGCCGATTCCTTTCATCGCGGTCAGTTCTTCCAGACTCAAATCCATCAACGAGCGAATGCCACCCGCTTCGGCCAGAATCCGCTGTGCCATATGCACCGCGGATTCCTGTCTTGTGCCTGTTCGAAGTAAAATTGCCAGCAATTCAGCATGGCTTAAGGCGCCCGCCCCGTATTCCATCATGCGTTCTCTCGGGCGTTCTTCCTGGGGGATGTCGCGCATCATGTATTGAGGCGACTCCATATGTTCCCTCTTTTCATTTCACAACATTTGGCTTCATTCATGTTCGTGGCAACACATGTACGCCGAACCTGTCCAACATATCACTTAGCAAGGATAGCGGCAAGCCAACCACATTAAAATAACATCCTTCAATGCGGTCGATCAGTGAAGCACCAATGCCCTGAATGGCATATGATCCTGCCTTATCTGAAGGCTCACCCGTCTGCACATAAGCACGGATGGTCGCATCCGTCAGCTCTTTCATCGTTACATCGGTCTGGCGGTAATGAACTAACGACTGTCCATTGCCCGCATCAATACAAGCGACGCCCGTGAACACCCGATGTACGCGGCCCTGCAGTCGGGATAACATACGTTCAGCATCCGCTTCGTCTAAAGGTTTGCCTAGAATCTCACCATCCAGAACAACAACAGTGTCACTACCAACAATAATGGCTTCCTGCTCACGGCCTTCAAGCCCGCGATACACGGCAAGCGCCTTGCGCAAAGCAAGCTCCTGTACCGTCTGTTCAGGTGTCCACTCTGGTGGTGTATCTTCATTGGCATGACTTGGTATTACATCAAACGCTAGGTGGAGTGATGCGATCAGTTCTTTGCGCCGAGGCGATGTGGAGGCCAGAATAATAGGGCGCTGTTGAGTGTTATCCAAAATGAACGGCTCCTTATGCCACGGCAACATCCTGTCCGGATCACGATAATAGATGTCACTGGTTTAATTTTTTTCGTCATAACTCGTCATTCTCCTACAGTCTGCGATACAGCCACACAGCGGCAATCATACCGATCAGACTCAGAAGGCTCATTTGAAATTGAAGTGAAATATCATAACTGATAATATCCAGATCAGCCTGCGGCGACCAACGTATGGTCGTGGCTTTCGTAAGAAAGGCTACTGCCTTAACAGGCTGCAGTGCCTTGGCGATCCACGCTCCGGCCATCCAGCCGAGCAGCAGAAACAGCAATAACATGCCGAAGTTTTTTTTCATCGGTAATCTTCCCTCGCCATTTTTTGACACCCACATTATTATACGGGGTTTTGTACGTCAATACAAACACAAATCCGGCAAGGGGAACTATTTCCAGTTCCTTGCCGGATAGGTATTTCCAAGCGTTGTTATGGGAAAGAGCGTGTTACTGCTTTATCGCTTCGAGCCATTTTTTCTGCTGCAGTACATATTCCATCAGATCGGACTGCACGGACCACATGTGCACATCATCCGGGTTTTTGTTGTACTCCGCGATAGCCGTAATTGCACTGTTCATTGATTTCTCCATTCCGCCAATAATAGGTTGTACATCTGCGGTCAGACCAGGTGTAATACTATTCAATCCCGTCATCCATGACTGATGCTTATTCTGAATCGCGGTCATCGTTTCTGTAGAGACTGCTGCCGGAGCAGACTGTCCCAGCTGTTGAATGGACAAGGTAGATAATTGTTCGACCAGTGCAGAACTGTTTGTGAAGAAAAGCTGCACATCCTCTTGCTTGCCACCGAATATAGCCGGATTGATCTCAGGGTTCACGATCTCCTTGACGTACAGTTCAACTCCTTGGGCTTTTAGCCTGGAGCTAAGTAGCTTGGCCTCTTCACGATCAGCCGAAATGCCTGCATATACTCGATTGCCATCTTCAGGATCAGAACCTGCGGCTATACCTGCCTGAGCCAGCTCAAGCTTGGCCTGCTCAGCTCGTTCAGGAGAACTGAATACACCGTATTGGAGTGCATAATACGTGCTGCCAGTCGTAGCTGTCTGAAGCTGTTGCTCTGTACCAGCAGCCCCCTCCTGACCCGTCACGGTGGAAACCGCCTGATTGACGGGAAGAAGATCACCTGGCTTGGCGGCTCCTTCTTTATTAAAAAATGAGAGAATAACCATACCAAAGAGTGCTCCGGTAACAAGCGCCCCGGTAACAGAACCAATCATTTTCCATCCCCTTGGAGGGCGATTGCGTTTGTACGAATAGTTCTCCGAATCTGCAAGCCAGTCGTGGCCTTGATCATCATGGGTATTGGACAGATCACGACGCTCTTCCTCCGGATTATCGGTGTGATTAACATAACCGTAACCGGAACGGTTCCCAAAATAATGGGCCTCATCCAAGTTCAAGTTCGAATCATGGCTCACCCGCTCGTCAGGTTCAGGTACAGTAGAGCTTGTCAGCACCGTCTCTCCCCAGTCTCCGGGGATATCCTCAGGCGTCCATGATGGGGTTGTATCCATCTGCTTAGGCGTTAGCGGTTGATTATGCGGTAATTCTTCACTTAACGTCACCAATGGACTGGACGCGGATATCCTCTTGTTTTCAGGCTTGTCCGACTCATGATCCCCGAAGCGAAACGTCATTCTAGCATTGCTCACCCGTACCCTCTCCTTTGTCCCATTTATATCAGCTATATGCAGAGACTGGAGAATACATTCCATATAACGCAAAAAACGCCTGCTTCGTACCGAAGACAGGCGATTTCTCAATTGATTTATTTCAAACCTTTGGCAAGTGTATCGCCGACTTTCCAAATATCACCTGCACCCATCGTAATCACAAGATCTCCTGGCTGCAGACGATGCTGCAGGTCAGCTACAACTTCTTCTTTTGTAGGAAGGTAACGTGCAGAAGCATTACTGTTTTGAACGATCAGTTCAACCAGTTTGGCTGAGGTTACCCCTTCGATCTGCTTTTCGCCCGCAGGAGAATAGATATCCGTAATAAGCACCTCATCCGCTTCCGCGAAAGCACGACTGAACGCATCCAACAGGAAGAACGTCCGCGTATAACGCTGTGGCTGGAATACCGCAATAATGCGTTTGCCTGTTGCTTTGGCTGCACTAATCGTAGCTTCAATCTCAGTCGGGTGATGAGCATAATCATCAATGATTAGCATATCACGCGCCTCGCCCAATACCTGGAATCTGCGTTTGGCTCCGTGGAACTGGATGATAGCTGCCACAATCTTCTCAAATGGAATGCCTGCTTCCAGACAGGTAATCACCGTAGCCATCGCATTATAAACGTTATGCTTACCCGGCACTGATAACTCAACCGTGCCCATAGCAGCACCCTGATGATTCATCGTAAAGGAAATCCGGCGATCACCCAGTACAATATCCGTTGCCGTATAATCCGCAGCACGATCAATACCATAGGTTGTAATCCGTGACTTGAGTTCAGGCAAAATCGCTTGAACATTCTCGTCGTCAGAACACACAATCGCTGTTCCTTCCGGACGAATCTGGCTCAGGAACTGCACATAAGCCTTTTTGAGCTCCTCAAAATCACTGTTGTAATTCTCCAGATGATCTGCCTCAATATTGGTTACAATACCGAGCCATGGATGGTACTGCAAAAATGAGCCATCGCTCTCGTCTGCCTCAGCGACTACCCAGTCGCCCTGGCCTGCCTTGGCGTTGGTGCCCACATTCATGATTTCTCCGCCAATGATATATGTCGGGTCCGTATCACATTTATCCATAACAAGTGCAATCATGGATGAGGTGGTTGTTTTACCGTGAGCTCCAGCCACAGCCACACCTTTACGTTCGTTCAACAAACGTGCAAGCATCTGGGAACGATGCAGAATCGGAATGTTCAGCTCTGCAGCTGCTACCCGTTCCACATTATCAGCAGGCGCTGCCGTAGAGTAAACAACCAAGTCTGCTCCAGTGACGTGCTCTGCCGTATGTCCGATATATATTTTCGCTCCCTTGGCTGCCAACTTCTCGGTCAACTCCTGTGAAGCGACATCCGATCCGGTAACGGTGTATCCCATTTCCAACATAACTCTTGCGATGGCACTCATGCCATATCCGCCAATCCCTATAAAATGAACGTGTTCCGATGTATTTAACAAAACTTTCACCAACCTTTTTCAGAATCGGTTTGATGCAAAAGGGCTGCCCGCACATCCGCAATCAGGTACAGTGTGCCGGAGACCACCCCCAGATCTTCCGCTTCCGTCCGTGACTTCAATAGATCAAGTGCCTTTGCCCATTCGGGCTCGACGATGATTTCCAGTTCCTGCTTCGCAATGGCGGGACGTACCCGTTCGACAATCTGCAGCAATTCGGCTGCATCCATTTTGCGTCGGAAATCTGGCTCGGTCAGGATCAGCGTATCCACTAGTGGCAGTATATGCTGCAAATACGCTTCGTGATGCTTATTTGCCAACATACCCATCATCAAAATTAACTTGTTGTGAGGATAGACATCCGTAATGCTCTTGGCCAGTGATTCTGCCCCTTCCGGATTATGTGCTCCATCGAGCACAATTCGGGGTTCATCGACGACTTTTTCGAATCTTCCTGCCCAGAAAGCATTCTCCAGTCCAAGTGCAATATCGTTGTCATCCAGCATAAATGCCATGTATTGTCTAAGCAATTCAAGCACCATAAGTGCGGCCGCTGCATTGTCACATTGATGTGAGCCCTGCATGCGTATGCGAACGTCCAGATCACGAAACGGGCCTGTAAAATGAAAAGATTGTCCGTTCTCATTGCTGTCCAGTCTATGATAAGAGAATTGATCTCCAGCCAAATACACGCTTGATTGAAGCTGCTGTGCTTTCTCCTGAATCACCTTCACAGCTTCGGGTTGAGTCGCGCAAGTCACAACGGGTACTCCCGGCTTGATTATACCTGCTTTTTCCCCAGCAATCTGCTCAATCGTATCTCCAAGCACATCCGTGTGATCCATACCAATGTTGGTGATGACGGACACAACAGGTGCGACAATATTCGTTACGTCCATCCTTCCCCCTAGCCCCGTCTCCCATACCACAACGTCAGGGTAACACTCCTCTGCATAGTACAGAAGCGCCAGAGCCGTGGAAACCTCAAACATCGTGGGTGATCCAAGCGGAGTGGAGGCCATTTCCATGACCAGTGGATGTAATCGGTTCGAGAGCTTAAGCAGGATTTCTTCAGGAATATCCTCACCGTTGTATTGAAAACGGTTTGTAAACTTGGTGATATACGGCGACGTAAAGGTACCTACATCATATCCAGCCTGAAGAAGCACTGACGTCAAAAAAGCGCAAGTCGAACCTTTGCCGTTCGTTCCCGCGACATGAATAAATTTGAGACGTTGGTGTGGATTGCCTAACATGGACATCAGACTCTCGATTCGTTCCAATCCAGGTCGGATGCCAAAAGGAATAAGGCCATTGATCCAGTCCACGGCCTCGTTATACGTAAGTAAAGGAGCTGCTGCATCTGTCCCGTCTAATTCCGTCATCTGATTCACCTTCGGTCCCGAGTTTGAGTGAAAAAAGCGGCCGGATGGCATAATGGCTCTCCATCCGACCCAAATATATTAACCTTTAAGTTCCTTGATTCTTGCAATCACTTTATCCCGTTTATCGGAATAATCTGCTTGCTTGGCGCGCTCTTCCTCAATAACTTTGGCAGGAGCTTTGGCTACAAAGCCTTCGTTCGCCAGCTTTTTCTCTACACGGAGAACTTCGCCCTCAAGATTCTGCAACTCTTTCTCCAAACGAGCCACTTCCTGCTCAATATCAATAAGACCTGCGAGCGGCAAGTATAGTTCTGCCCCCGTAATGATCGCAGTCATCGCCTTATCCGGTGAGCTTAGATCCAGCCCACTATCGAACTCGGACGTATTACAGAAACGTTTGATGTAGTGACTGTTACGCTCAATGATGCTGGACGTCTCAGCACTATTTGCTTTGACCATCAACTCAATCTTTTTGCTCATCGGCACGTTCACTTCTGCACGAATGTTTCGAACTGCACGAATGGTATCCATGAGCAGGTTCATCTCGGCAACAGCCTCTGGGTTCTCAAGAGCAGGATCATATACCGGCCATGATGCCAGCGTAATGGTCTCACCTTCATGCGGCAGATGCTGCCAGATCTCTTCGGAGATGTATGGCATAAACGGATGAATCAGGCGCATGGTCTGATCCAGCACATAAGCAAGCACGGATTGTGTTTTCTTCTTGGCAACCGGATCTTCCCCATAGAAGGACAGCTTAGCAAACTCGATGTACCAGTCACACAGGTCATCCCAGATAAAGTTATACAACACACGACCCGTTTCCCCAAATTCATACGCTTCGATTAGACGCGTAATATCGCGGGAAGTTTCGTTCAGACGGTGCAAAATCCAATAATCCGCTGTACCAAGCTCTCCACTGATGTCACGTTCCTCATAGGTGAATCCTTCCAGATTCATCAATGCAAAGCGCGAAGCATTCCAGATCTTGTTGGCAAAATTACGAGCCTGCTCTACCCGTTCCCAACGGAAACGGAGATCCTGACCTGGCGTGCTGCTGGTTGAGATCATGTAACGCATTGCATCTGCGCCATATTTCTCAATCACATCCAGCGGATCTACGCCGTTGCCCAGTGATTTGGACATTTTGCGTCCATCTGCATCACGAACAAGACCATGCATCAGCACATCCTTGAACGGAATCTCATCCGTGAATTCCAGTGCAGTGAAAATCATACGTGCAACCCAGAAATATATGATGTCATACCCTGTCACAAGTACACTTGTTGGATAATAACGTTTCAGGTCTTCCGTATCTTCCGGCCAGCCTAGTGTGGAGAATGGCCATAAGCCGGAGCTAAACCAAGTATCGAGTACGTCTTCATCCTGTCTGAGCTTGCGTCCAGCATACTCTGGCAGCGTTGTTGGATCTTCAGCAGATACGATGATTTCACCCGTTTCTTCATCATACCAGGCGGGAATACGATGTCCCCACCACAGTTGACGGGAAATACACCAGTCACGAACGTTTTCGATCCAATTCAGATAGGTTTTCTCAAAACGATCTGGAACAAAATTAACTCCTTCGCCGCTCTGTTGTTTCTTAATCGCTCTCTCTGCAAGTGGCTTCATCTCAACGAACCACTGTGTAGACAGATACGGCTCAACAACAGCTCCGGTACGCTCACTGTGTCCAACCTGATGCGTGTGATCCTCGATATTGATCAATACGCCCTGCTCTTTCAAGTCAGCAACAATCTGCTTGCGGCAGTCACTACGATCCAGTCCCTGATACTTGCCAGCCTCAGCATTCATTGTGCCGCTCTCATCCATTACCGTAATTTGAGGCAGATCATGACGAAGACCTACTTCAAAGTCATTTGGATCATGCGCAGGCGTGATTTTAACAGCACCACTTCCGAACTCTTTATCCACATAATCATCAGCGATAATTGGAATTTCGCGTCCAATGATAGGCAGTACAAGTACTTTACCAATCATATCTGCATAACGCTCATCCTTCGGATGAACAGCAACCGCTGTATCACCCAGCATCGTTTCAGGACGCGTTGTTGCCACTGTAACGTAGCCACTTCCGTCTTTGAGCGGGTAACGCAGATGGTACAAGTGACCCTGTACCTCTTTATATTCAACCTCAATGTCGGACAGAGCTGTCCGGTTCACCGGATCCCAGTTGATGATGCGTTTGCCTCGGTAAATAAGGCCTTTTTCATACAGCTGAACAAATACTTTGCGAACCGCTTGGGACAGACCTTCATCCAGCGTAAAACGTTCACGTGAGTAATCAAGCGACAATCCCATTTTGCCCCATTGCTGACGAATGGTAGTGGCATATTGGTCTTTCCAGTCCCATACTTTCTCCAGAAACTTCTCGCGTCCCAGATCATAACGAGTCAGACCTTCTTCACGCAGCTTCTGCTCCACTTTGGTTTGGGTAGCAATACCTGCATGGTCGGAACCCGGAAGCCACAGTGCATCATAACCTTGCATCCGTTTGGTGCGGATCAGAATATCCTGCAGTGTAAAATCGAGCGCATGCCCGATGTGCAGCATCCCGGTCACATTTGGGGGTGGAATTACAATCGTATACGGCTCGGCATCTTTACGTTGACCGGCTTTGAAATATCCACGTTCCATCCAGGTGGAGTACCATTTATCCTCTGCCGCCTTAGGATCGTAAGTGGTCGGCATTTCTGTTGCAGCTGATTTTTTTTCCTCAGACATGTGTCATTCCTCCGTTACTTCATCATCTTCGCCAAAAAAAACAAAAAAAACCTTTCATCCATCAAAGGACGAAAGGTTAGCTTTCGCGGTACCACCTTTGTTTCACGCCTACAGCAAGATAGACTTCACCCTCTGTACATGACGTGACACTTCAAGCAGATAACGGCTGCTACCGGCCCATCCTACCTCAGAAATAAATGACGATAGATCTCATTCATCCCTTGTATTCAAACAGGCAACTCCCGGGCGACTTCGATCAGTTGGTTCCTGCGGAATCTCACAGCGCTGCAATTCCACTCTCTGAAAGGTCATACTGTCTACTACTCCCGTTCCACGTTGTTCTTCAAAAAACCTACACACATCATACCTTGCTCGTGCGCGATAGTCAACCTGACAACAGCGGATAAAGAGCGCTGGAATGCAGGTTTAGGACGAATCATGCAAAAACCCGCAATCCTCAAGGGGATCACGGGTCGTAACGAAGGCTTTAACTACGGATTAAGGGATGTACAATATCTGACCTTCTTCCACAACCTGCTCAGATAATCGGTTATACAACTGAAGTTCCCTCGTGCTCAATTGATATCGATCTGCAATGGCATCCAGTGTATCTTCTCGCTGAACGATGCACAGTTTCACCTTGCGGAATGGGGTCTGGTCCACGATCGTTCCCAGGAACAGGTTCTTCCATTCCACATCATCAGCTGGATACGTTTCTTCCTGTACCACACCCGCAGGAACTTCATCGCCTCGCTCCACTTCAGCATCGCGTGCCGCTCTGCCCGAGGATAACAAGGAAGAGATACCTACGCCCTCTTCTTGCCGTGGTGCGGATTCCTTTTTGCTGCCAAAAGCAACCTTCAGCTCCGGCTTGTCTTCCGTCTCAGCCACAGGTTCAGGAACAAATGCTTCGTTCTGCACGAACTCGTCTACCCCAGTCGCTTCAAAAGACGGTCGGTCTTCCTCAGCATTGTCTGGTTCGGACGAAGCAAATACACCTTGCCAGTTCTCCGCCTGTGATTCGACCGGGACATCGGCAACAGCCTGATTCTCCTGCTGAGGTACAGATCTCGCTGATTCGAAGTGCCATACCTCTGGTTCGTCCGGTACATCCGGTGCTGCCAACTCATTAGATGATTGAGCTGCAGGCTCTGAGACTGCTTGATCTCCACCTCTCAAGTTCGCAGGCAATGCATTCACGGAAGGCTCGGACCAACCCGAAGACTCATCTTCCAGAGGCAGCAATGGTTCTGACTCAGGGTAAGAAGCTAATCGATCTGCGGTCTCAGCCATAAATGACGAGATCGGAGAAGGTTCGCTGTATTGCTCATGAGATGCCAATTCATCTCCATTCGCTGTCAGAGATGCGGGATCTTCGTTTGCATCAGGTTGTCTGTTTTCGTTAGTGTACTCCGCATTTAGCTCCTCAGATTGAAGTGGCTCGGCCGATGACGAATCCGCATATTCTTGCTGCCATTCTTCGCTATTCCTTAATGTCTCTTCCCTTGTGGACAGGTCAGCGAATTCCGGAGCACCATATGCAAGTTCTGCTGCATTCGCAAGTCTCTCTTCCTCACTCCGCTGGAGCAGGTACTCTTGTGCAAATGTGTTGGGGTCGCTGCCTGTCTGTGCTGCTTCATCGGAACGGTTGGATTGCTGAGCATCAGGTGAATGAACAACTGTAAACTCATCTGCTGACCACACTTGTGGCTCTTCAACAGGAAAGCCCTCGATGCCTCGCAACGACAACACGCCTGTAATGTTCAGACTGCGATTGGATAACAGATCCACGTCAAAATTTTCGATCTCGATGGAAATATCCTCAATCGATCTGACCCGATTCAGCGGCACCGTGATCTCCACAGGAATGAAATGTTTGAGCTCCTCTGAAACCTCATTTTCTCCTCTGTACGCACCTGTAAGTAAAAGATGTCCTCTTAATGTGGCATGATCATCCTGCCCTATGACTTGAATGCGCGGGTATAGTTCAATCTCCTCCAATTCTTCAATCGCAGGGACTCCCTCAGACAAATGAACGCGCTCATAAATATCGAACCGCAAACCATAAGGTTGATTCAACAAAGGTGGCGTCCTCCTTTCGGCATATGTTCACCATGATCCTTCTCATGGGACTGATCCATGGTCCAAATCCTTCGTTACCCATCTATATGCCTTGAATGAGATGAGCATGCCACCTTTTGAAAAACCTTGTTATATATGTTCAACTCATGGATATTTACACTGTCACTCCAATGACAGAACAACCTTCCGATCACTGTTTCCCCCAGATTTTTTTGATTCCCTTCTTCAAAGGGAAAATCTAGGGATAGCTTATGCTTCCGAAGCAGCTTTCTTTCAGAAAGCTTTTAGGCGAACGCTCCGCTTCTTCACGTTATTTCTGTCCTTTCCGTTTTCGTGTAAATAGTTAGTCGAACTTAAATAGTGTATTAATAAATTAACTCTCTCGCTCTGCCAATTGTGTGAAATCGGATGGCCAAGGATCATTCACTTCAATCATGGCTCCAGTTAACGGGTGGCTAAACTTCAGCACCTCTCCATGAAGCGCCTGCCGACCAATGGCATCCGCTCTACCTCCATACAACGCATCACCAATAAGCGGGTGTCCCGCGTAACTTAGGTGTACACGAATTTGGTGTGTTCGTCCTGTATCCAGCTTTAATCGTACAAGGGTTGCTCGTTCCCATACTTCGGCGATCTCCACATGAGTAACAGCTTCCTGTCCACCTTCGGAGACACGTCTACGCTGTTTATGATGCCTATCCTTGCCAATTGGAGCATCAATTTTGCGGAGTTCAAGGGGGATTTGTCCACCTGCAATAGCTACATAATGGCGGCCAATTTCTTTGCGACGCATCGCTTCATCCAGTTTGGCGAGGGCAAATGTATTTTTGGCATACAGGACAGGTCCAGTTGTATCCTCATCCAGTCGATGAACATGGCGTACGCTCGCCTGTATTCCGTTCATTTCATAATAAGAGGCAACCACATGATCCAGCGTGATGGCCTGATCAGCACGGCTTCCATCCGGATGCAGTTTCATGCCTGCCGGTTTGTGCATAACCAGACAGAAATCATCCTCATACAATACATCCACATCAGCCCAGCGTGGCTCAACATCGATTGGCTGGGACGCAAAAAGGGCCAGCCGAAGCCGGTCCCCTGCAAGTTGTATTCCTCGGTTTGCTTTAAGCTGACGGAGCAGTTTCTCCGGAAACTGAAGCTCAGACAATAGCCATTGCTCTGCAGCCATCGGTTTGTCCGAACTGCCTGTTACGGCTTTCCCTGGCATCAGCTCAAGCCATTCCCCGCGGCGTTTCCAACTTTTAATAGTCATAGCGATTGAAGAGCTTTACGATTCGCCTCGATCGTATCGTCAATATCCTGCTCTGTGTGCACACCAGAGACAAACATGCCTTCGTATTGCGAAGGCGCAACACTCACACCTTGATCAATCATGGCCGCAAAATAACGACGGAATTGATCCAGATTGCTTTCTTTGGCAATATCATAATTGGTTACTGGAACGGCACTAAAGAATGGACAAACCATGGAACCCACACGGTTAATGGTTATTGCAATACCCGTCTCAGCTGCATTTTTCTCGAATCCGGCTTGCAAACGTGCAGACAGTGTCTCCAGACGGTCATAGACCTCTGGTGTTAACAATTTGAGCGTCGTATATCCTGCTGCCATAGCCAGCGGATTCCCGCTAAGTGTACCCGCCTGATAGATCGGTCCCGTAGGGGCAATCTGTTCCATCAGATCCCGGCGACCACCATAAGCACCAACCGGGAGTCCGCCACCGATCACTTTACCCAGACAAGTCAGGTCAGGTGTAACCCCATACCGTCCCTGAGCACAGTTCAATCCTACGCGGAAACCGGTCATGACTTCGTCAAAAATAAGCAGGCTGCCATATTGCGTTGTCAAACTGCGCAAGCCTTCAAGGAATCCGGAAGCCGGAGGTACAACCCCCATGTTACCCGCCACAGGTTCCACAATAACAGCGGCCAGTTCTTCACCATAACGTTCAAAAGCAAGCTTCACGGACTCCAGATCGTTATAAGGTACCGTAATTGTATTCACAGCTACGCCTTCAGGCACGCCTGGACTATCTGGCAACCCCAGCGTTGCAACACCTGAACCCGCCTTGATCAGCAAACTGTCCGCATGTCCATGATATGATCCTTCAAACTTCAGAATTTTACTGCGTCCGGTTACCCCGCGTGCCAGTCGAATGGCACTCATCGTTGCTTCCGTACCGGAATTAACCATCCGCACGATATCGATGGAAGGTACACGTTCACAGACCAGTTTTGCCATCTCGGTCTCCAGCAAGGTAGGTGCACCAAAGCTTGTTCCTTTAAGGGCTGTCTCACGCAAAGCCTCAACAACGTCAGGGTGTGCATGTCCCATGATGAGTGGACCCCACGATCCCACATAGTCAATAAAAACATTGCCATCAATATCGTAGATTTTGGACCCTTCGCCGCGCTCAGCATAGATCGGAGTAAGTCCCACCGATTTGAATGCGCGCACAGGGCTGTTCACCCCCCCGGGTATGTACTGCTTCGCTTCCTCAAACGCGCTGCGTGAGCGCTCATCATTGCGACGATTACCTTGTTGTGCAGTCATGTGTATCCTCCCTAATAACGATTATTTTATTTCTCAGCCAACCAGCGTGAAGCGTCTTTTCCGTAGTAGGTAATGATCATATCTGCCCCTGCGCGTTTCATGCTGAGCAGGATTTCCATGGCGACTTTTTTCTCATCGATCCAACCTTGAATCGCCGCTGCCTTCACCATGGCATACTCGCCACTAACGTTATAAGCGACAAGGGGAAGATCAAATTGATCCTTAATCGTGCGCATAACATCCAGATAGGAAAGGGATGGTTTTACCATCAACATGTCCGCTCCTTCCAGCACATCCGTTTCGGCTTCCCGCAAAGCTTCACGTGCATTGGCCGGGTCCATCTGATACGACTTGCGGTCTCCGAATTGGGGTGTGGAATCCGCAGCTTCACGGAATGGACCATAGAATGCCGACGCGTATTTTACAGAGTAGGACATGATCGGAATATGACTGAATCCATTCTCGTCCAGCCCGGCACGGATCGCTTGTACAAATCCATCCATCATGTTGGATGGTGCAATAATGTCCGCTCCTGCTTTGGCTTGGGACACTGCCGTTTGCACGAGCAGATCAAGGGATTCGTCATTTAACACATCTCCGCAGATGTGACCGTCAGTCTCCACGGTGTGTACCATACCGCAGTGACCATGATCCGTGAATTCGCATAGACAAGTATCTGCAACAACCAGCAGTTCTGGGTACCAGGATTTGATCAATCTTGTCGCTTCCTGCACAATGCCATCTTCAGCAAAGCCAGATGAACCAACACTATCCTTAGTCTCCGGAATACCAAACAATAACACCGCTGGAATTCCCAGCTCAGCAATTTCTGTTACTTCTTCCTGAAGACGATCCAGCGAGAAGCGGAATACCCCAGGCATGGATTTGATTTCGGATTTTACATTTTCTCCATACGTTACATAGATCGGTTGAATAAAGTCGTCCACGGTTAAATGGGTTTCTCTAACCATATTGCGAATACCTGTGGATTGGCGTAAACGGCGATGCCGTACAATTGGAAAACTCATACGTGTAAAACCTCCTTGAAAGTTAAATAGAGCAAAAAGGGAAGCGCGCTGGTATCCTATCGAATTCAGCACGCTTCATATATTGACATGATTACATGTGTATTAATTTCGAAGAGCGCCTTCTTTGGTGCCTGTCCGTTTCCAGTCGCATAGCACGGTGATCAAGCTATCCATCGTTGCTTCCTCTGCCATCAGTGTAACCTTTAGTCCAGCGGCTTCTGCCGTCTTTGCTGTAACAGGTCCGATACACGCAACCTCCACATCTTTCAATAAAGGCAGAGGATCTTGCAACCCCATACGTTTCAACATACTCATGAAGTTGGTAACCGTCGATGAACTTGTAAAGGTCACCGCATGAATTCCACCTTCTTCGAGTAGCTTAAGCAGTTCATCATCATCCTCACCAGCGAGGATCGTATCGTAGGTGATGGCTTCGGTGACCTGAAGTCCTCGTTCTCTCAACTGATCACGTAACCATGTACGTGCCAGATCCCCGTGCGGAAGCAGTACTTTCTGACCTTCCTTCAATTCACTTTCAAAAGCCTCAAGCATGCCTTCGGCCTGGAAAGGACCTTTGACAACCTCTGCAACGATGCCATGTTTGCGCAAAGCATCTGCTGTGGAAGGTCCTACGGCAGCAATTCTCGCTTGATGAATCGAGCGAATATCCTTGCCTTCCTGTTCCAGATGGCGGAAGAAAAACTCCACGCCGTTCACACTTGTGAAAAACACCCAGTCATAGGTATTTAAAGCACTGAAGGCGTCTTTGACACTTTGCTTGGCAGATTCACTGGACGGCATGACAGTCTCAATAACCGGAAACTCATACGGTTCCCCGCCGAGTTCCTCAATGCGATTCACCAGTTCACTCGCCTGACTGCGAGCACGGGTTACCAGAATTCGTTTGCCAAACAGCGGCAGCGCTTCTGCCCATTTCAATTGTTCCCTTTGATTGACGACATCCCCCACCACAATAACAGCTGGTGGTTGGAAATTGGCTGCGATCACTTTCGCTTCTATATCTTCAAGGGTACCTGTAAGGGTATCCTGTTCCGCTCGTGTTCCCCAACGAATCAGAGCTACCGGTGTTTGCGCTGGACGACCATGACGAATCAATTGTTCGCTGATATATCCAATTTTGGCAACCCCCATCATAAATACCAGTGTACCCGTTGCATTCGTCACTTTATCCCAATGGATACTGCGATCAAGCTTGTCCGGACTCTCGTGCCCCGTAATTATAGAGATGGAAGATGCATAGTCACGGTGAGTCACAGGAATTCCGGCATACGCAGGTACACTTATCGCAGCGGTTACCCCAGGCACAATCTCAAACGGAATCCCGTTTTTGTACAGCAAACCTGCCTCTTCGCCCACGCGTCCAAAGATCGTTGGATCGCCACCCTTAAGCCGAACCACAACCTTGCCTTCAAGAGCCAGATCAACCAACAGTTGATTGATCTCTTCCTGTTTCATCGTATGCCGATCCGGGCGCTTGCCCACGTAAATCTTGACTGCGCCGGGTTTCATTTGTTTCAACAATCTCGGACTTGCCAAACGATCATAGACTACAGCATCGGCTTTACCGATGGATTCCCACCCTTTTACCGTAATCAGCTTTGCATCCCCAGGACCTGCTCCTACCAAAAAGACCTTTCCCACCATGTCTTCATCCCCTAACTTCTGCCAGTATCTGCTCTGCTCCCCGTTCAATCAATCTCCAAGCCACTTCTTCACCCAGACGAACCGGGTCTTTGCCGATCAGAGCTTCCTTAAGAATCAGTCCACCATCCGGCGTGCCGACCATACCTGTTAATTGTAACGTGTTTTCACCATTCAGGGAATCCGCATCTTCCTGAGGCAGCCATACCGCATGAGCACCAATTGGAACCTGACAGCCCCCATTCAATACACTGAGAAAACGGCGTTCCGCCTGTACAGGAAATGCTGTCTCCGGATCGTTATACAGCTGCAGCAAGTGCAACAGTTCCTCATCGTCTTCACGACATTCGATACCAAGCGCGCCTTGACCCACTGCCGGAAGGCAAGCTGTTTCCGTCAGGTACTCTGTGATCCGGTCTTCCCAGCCCATACGGTACAATCCTGCAGCTGCCAGAATAATCGCATCGAATCCTTCGGTCTCCAGTTTCCGCAGACGGGAATCAATATTGCCGCGAATCGATTCCAATTGCAAATCCGGACGATAGGCCTTTAGTTGACTCGACCGGCGCAGACTGCTTGTTCCGACTCTAGCTCCTTCTGGCAGTTGATCCAGAGTAAGTCCACCATTGGAGATCAGCGCATCCCGTGGATCTGCACGACGGGGTATAGCACCATTGATTAATCCTTCGGGTAACTCGGAGGGCATATCCTTCATGCTATGCACAGCCATATCAATCGTACGATCAAGCATCGCCTGTTCAATCTCTTTGACAAACAAACCTTTGCCTCCGACTTTTGACAACGTTACATCCAGAATGAGATCTCCCTTGGTAACAATCTTATGTACTTCAAAGTCAAAAGCTAATCCTTCCCGCTCACAAATATCACGTAAATCCTGAATGACATGGCCTGTTTGGGTTAGCGCAAGCGCGCTCTGTCTACTTCCAACTTTAATTGTACGCATATCTACACTTCCTCCTGATTACGGGATATCCAGTCCCCGATTTCTTCTTCGGTCCACCACCGAAAATGGCCTGTACGAATATCTTCTAATATGTGCATTTCAGTTAATTGCCGAAGCAACGCACTTCTGAGACTTGAAGATGATACGCGTGACTTCACCTCGGTCCTCATCTGGTGCAAAAACTCAAGGTACGTCTCATACTCATCACCGAATTGTCGTTCGAGTGTGGCACGTATCTCCGCAGCTGCTGCCGGTCCTGCTCCTGCTGTGGATATCGCTATGCTTAATCTCCCACGCCTTACCACGCTTGGCGTAATAAAGCTGCTGTGCTCCGAAGACATTGCGTTATTCACCAATATGCCCGCAGCCTCAGCATCCCGAACCACAGTTGAATTGACCTCTGAATGGTCAGTCGCTGCATATACGAGAAAGGCCCCCCGCAAATCTCCATTGCGGTAGGACCGGTCTATCCATTGAATTCGGAATTCATGATGCAGTTGTTTTAATACGGGGGTAAGCTCCGGACTAATGACCGTAATCTGTGCCTCGGCATACAGTAATCCCTTAATTTTACGTTCGGCAACACGTCCACCACCAACCACGCAGCACTTCTTGCCTGAAGTATTCACAAATATCGGCGTGTAACGGTCCATCCCCTTCACTCTCCCGTCCAACGATGAAACGCTGAATACGCATTGGATAAAAAACTTATAATGACAAATCCGTACCCAATCAGTGTCCATCTTGCCATGATAATTGTAGAGAACTGTTTCCTTCTCTTAGATACGAAGTACCCCACATAGATGGCTATAGCAAGACCTGTCGCAATAACTTTGAGATCCAAGAGTAGAATCCAGCGTCTTTCCGCCACAATGGATAATACGGCAAGCATCACAGAAACGCCAAGGAGCGGTGTACCTATGAAATTAGCACCATCCATGTATTTGCCGATCACTTCCAGGCTTGGCAGCCGTCGCATCGTATCATTCCACTTTTTTTTCTTCAACTTACGGTGCAGGAACAGATATAACATGGCAAATACCGTAGCAACGGTTAACGCCGCAAAACCAAGATTCGCCAAGGTAATATGCATGATAAGTAATCCATGTACCGTTTGCCAGTTATGCAGTGATATCTCTCCGGCCGTAAACCACAGTCGGTTTAATACCGTAACGGAAAAACCTACAACATTCAGCAACAATATCACAAATTCAGAACGCTGGATGCGAGTCATGACAAGAGACATCAGCACAATACTGAATGAAAATATAAACAAAAAATCAAAGGTAGTATAGATAGGGAAATGGCCTTCAGTCCACATGCGCAATATGACATGTGTTACCTGCAATCCCCAAACAACGACAAGAAACCCTGTGCCTGTCCGCTTCGCCCCCGCATTGCGTCGAATGCAGTCCGAGAAATAGAACAGTAGGCTCAGGGCATACATATAGATTAGAGCTTCATAGACTTGTTCAGCAAGGGTCAAGCTGCCCACCCGCCTTATACGCCTGCCGGAGCATAAGCCGGCACGGGGTCTTGCCGGTTTTCGTTAAGGTGAGTAGCTGGTTTCGCCAGAGCTGTGGCATCACTCTGACTCACTTTTTCAGCGGCCACCTCTACTGCATCTTCCAGAGCGAAAATCTGAGTAAACATGCGCAGAGCTTCATCACCTTGCTTCGTGCCTGCCATTTCCTTAATCCGATTAATCGGATCTGTCGTCATTTGGTTCACAATACTCTTGGTCAAACGACGAATGACTTTACGTTGATGTTCATCGAGCTCAGGCAGTTTATTAAACAGGCTATCCATCGTTTCTTCATGAATGGAGACACCTTTTTCCTGCAAAGCGCGAATAACGGGACGAACACCCAACGTTTTGAGCCAATGGTAATAATCCTCCATCTCAAGCTCGATCATTCTCTCAATCTTGGCAGCTTCCACCTTACGCATCTCCAGGTTGCTCTCCACGATTCCTTCCAGATCATCAATGTCATAGAGAAATACGTTGGATAATTCACCAATCGCCGGATCAATATCCCGTGGAACCGCAATATCAATCAGGAACAATGGACGAGATTGACGACGCTTCATGCTCTCCCGTACCACTGCTGCATCCATGACATAACGTTCAGCTCCAGTGGAACTAATCACAATATCAACTTCATTAAGTCGATCTAATGCCTGTTCCATGGTACAAGGTGTGCCCCGGAACTTGGCTGCCAATTCTTCAGCTCTTGCAAGCGTACGATTCGCCACGATAACCTCGGATGCCCCGTTGGCGTAGAGATGTTTCACGGTAAGTTCACTCATCTTGCCGGCACCCAAAATGAGCACCTTCTTGTCTGTGAACATGCCAAAAATCCTCTTACCGAGTTCAACAGCAGCATAACTGACAGATACGGCGCTTTCCCCAATGGAAGTCTCCGAATGTGCCCGTTTGCCCAATGTAACTGCCTGCTTAAATAACTTATTAAACCAGGTACCTGTTGATTTCTCTTCCTGCGCTTTAAGAAAAGCCTGTTTCACCTGTCCAAGAATCTGAGTCTCACCAATGACCATGGAATCTAGTCCGCAGATGACGCGGAACAAATGGCGCATGGCTTGATCATCTTCATATATATATAAGTGTTGCGTAAATTCTTCCCGTGGTACATTAAACCATTGTTCCATGAATGTTCGAATAAAATAACCACACATGTGAAGACGGTCCACCACAACATACAACTCGGTACGGTTACATGTGGCTACGATTACACCTTCCAATACACTCTTGGTCAGCTTGAGCTGCTGCAGCGCTTCAGACAAGTCCTTTTCTGCAAATGTGAATCGTTCCCTAACCTCTACAGGCGCCGTGCGATAATTCAAACCAACGACAACGATGTGCATTGCAAGTTCACCTGCCTAATAAATTTCCAATCAAAGTGCTTACTGCATATGTCTATCCATTTATGATTGACATGGTTAATTATATCACACATCATAGCCGTGACCGGGTCATTTTTATGAAATGTTTATGAAATCACCATGTTCATCATCATATGCACTGTCATTTATTGTAGTGTCTCACCAAAGTTCACCGTTATGCGTTAAAAAGTGTCGATTATGAATTTTCATAACGATACGCATATTAAAACAAATAGCCATGGAATTATTCCATGACTATTAGAGTTTGGGAGGTTATGTGTCCATCCCGATATGTGAACATTGTATATGCAATATACTTTTATTTAAACCCGTTCAGTCTGGTTGTTCATGTCTGGTGTTTCAACTTGCAATTCGCCCAATCCACGTACCAACTTCTTTGCATACGTTTTTTCAGGCTTTAATACGGATACCAGGTAGTCAATAGCAAGCTGTGGATCTACAGTCTCCCCACAAGTGTAACAATCAATCGCAGCAAAACCTCTCTCAGGATACGTATGAATGGAGAGATGGCTCTCAGACAATAGTACAAGTACGGTCGCTCCCTGTGGATCAAACTGCTTGGACTGCACGGACATCACTGTCGCGCCACATGCCTCCGCTGCTTCAACCATTTGGGATTCCAGATACTCTGCATTGTTCAGTAGATTAAAGTCGACACCCCATGTATCAACAGCAACGTGTCTTCCGAAAGTTGAATATTCCATCCTTCGGTTCCCCCTTCCTAGGAATAAAATGTTTGAAAAATTTCATCCGCTAGGACCTACGTCATTCACTTCCCGAGGGAAAAATCTCTCGCAACATATAATGTCCTGAGTGAATCCTGGTTCCTATATTGTTTTCAACGAGATTAAAAATAACATTGAATCAGAGTGAAATCAACCCTTTTCCAGAAGATTGTAAAATAAATATTTTCAATTCGGAATATTCCATCTCACATTAAAAAATCCCCTGAAACCTCCACATTGGCGAGTGCCACTGCCCGGAAGATACAAGGGAATTCATTACATTCATATACGTTTATAAACATACAATTTTAAGTTAATAGGCTTCAAGCTCAAACAACCGTTTTTGATGTCGAGCAAGGGTCTCATCAATCTGATGGAGCTGATCAGCAGTCGCATCTTTTCTAGTGTCCAGCAGTGAATCGATCTCGGCATACACACGGTTGATTTCGCGTTCTACATCTCTGGCCTGGAATAGATGTTGCAATTCAAGCAACGTATTTTTGTATTCATAGATCACTCGGGTGTTCTCCCCGGTTTTCTCCACAATTTTACGGACAGTGCCTTGAGCATAAACATACGTCATGGTGAACCCTTTATAGATCCGATGAACGACCCCGTCACCTTTGAAAGTCACAAAGAGCTTCCGCACAACGTTGGTCAAATGCAGATTCACCAGGCGGCAAGATAACTCACAGATATAAAACCCTTCTATGCGGTCAAAAGGGAAATGCACTTCTTCTCCACTTACATCCCCCAGCACAACCTCCTGACAACCATTGTCCAACACCTTAACCCGATGATGAAGCCTGCCGTCTTCTGTCATGCGCAAAAACTGATGCATCTGGGGTTCTGACAATTTCATAGTGGCCTTAACATACTCTGTGGCTAACCGCTGAGCCATACAAATCCCTCAATTCTTTCCCGATTGTTTTGTCTTCCTGCACATGTAGCAGTCATCTCAAAATTCTTCAGGCCGGCAAGGCCGGTATTTTTGGTACTGTTGGCAATATGCACCTATGCTCATTATACACTACCCTAACGCTATTTTTCTCCAGACCCAGATGATGAATTCTCACGAAATCCCATAAAAAACCGGATTAATCTGGATCTCATCAAAGATTCACTTAGCATGCTCACTTTCCTGCACTAAAACGGTATACTATCTCGGTTATCCGTTAATTTCGTTGGTTTCTTCCTCATCAGAAGCACCCTCTGCTTCCAGCACTGGTGCATACTTATCTATGCGGGCATGGCGGGTAATGATGTCCCATAACTCTTCTTTCCCCAATCCCTCTTCGGATGAAAACGGCACAAACAAATCCCCTGAACGAAGACCCAGTGATTCTTTAATGACTTTGATATGTTTGGCTCTGCGTGTTTTTGGAATCTTGTCCATCTTGGTTGCAACGACAACCAAAGGCAATCCGTTATGACGAAGCCATTCATTCATCATCTTGTCATCCTTGGATGGCTCATGTCTCATATCCACCATCTGCATAACCAGTTTCAACTCTTCGCGTCCGAGCAAGTATTTCTCCATCATTTTGCCCCAGGCAAAGCGTTGCTCCTTGGAAACTTTAGCGTAGCCATATCCCGGGAAATCGACGAAGTAGAGATCCTGATTAATTTTATAATAGTTAAGTTGCTGTGTCTTACCCGGTGTTGAGCTCGTCCGAGCCAGATTTTTACGATTGATCAAACGGTTGATCAGGGAAGATTTTCCCACATTGGAGCGTCCCGCCAAAGCAATCTCTGGCAGACCGTCCTCGGGGTATTGTTCAGGCCGAACGGCACTGATAATAAATTCAGATTGATTTACTTTCATATTGTATCTTTCCTCTCTTGAACGCCTGTGCTATGCATCACCTGTTGAAGGTATTATGCCATGGATTGTTCTATCATACCAAAAAAACCGTTCCAGCGGACGCCGAAGCCTCCGCAGAACGGTCTACTCTTCATACGAACCTTTCGGATACGTGGATTACAGGTGAATTCCTGCCTGCTCAACAAGTGCATGCTGCAATACCTGATCCATATGGGCTACAGGGACAAACTCCACATCTTCCTTGATGCTGTCTGGAATGTCACGCAGGTCCCGTTCGTTATCCTTAGGCAATAATATTTTTTTATAGCCGGCACGATGGGCTGCCAGTGATTTCTCTTTCAGACCACCAATCGGAAGCACACGTCCACGCAGTGTTATTTCACCAGTCATCGCGATATCCTTGGACACATGTTTGTTCGTCAAGGCTGAGATTAACGCTGTTGCCATCGTAATCCCGGCAGATGGACCATCCTTCGGAATTGCTCCTTCCGGAACGTGGATATGAATATCGTTCTTCTCATGGAAGTCAGGCGATATCCCAAGCTGTGTAGCTTTGGAACGGGTGTAACTGAATGCGGCTTGTGCCGATTCCTTCATGACATCCCCCAGTTTACCTGTGAGAGTCAATTTACCTGTTCCAGGCACAACTGTCACTTCAATGACAAGGGTATCTCCACCCACTTCAGTCCACGCCAGACCCGTTACAGTACCAATCTGATCTTCCAGTTCGGCCATACCATAACGGAACTTGCCAGGTCCAAGGTAGTCTTTGATCTCATCTGATGAGATGTTAATCTGACCTTCCACACCAGATACGATATTTTTGGCAGCTTTCCGGCACAACGAAGCCATCTGCTGTTCCAGATTACGCACACCGGACTCCCGTGTATATTCACGAATTACACGCAACAACGCGTCATCCGGAATTTCCAATTGCTCTTCTTCCAGACCATGGTCCTGCTTCTGTTTGGGCAACAAATAGTTTTTCGCAATTTGCAGCTTCTCCAGCTCCGTGTAACCAGGGATGTTGAGCATTTCCATCCGATCCAGCAATGGACGCGGAATATTGTGCACCGTGTTGGCAGTTGTTATAAACATAACGTTGGATAAGTCAAACGGCAATTCTACAAAGTGATCACTAAACGTATTATTCTGTTCCGGATCAAGGACTTCAAGTAACGCTGCAGAAGGATCTCCGCGGAAGTCTGAAGCCATCTTATCAATCTCGTCCAGCAGGAATACCGGATTCAGTGAACCTGCCGTTTTCATCCCCTGGATGATACGCCCAGGCATGGCGCCTACATAAGTGCGTCGGTGACCACGAATCTCAGCTTCATCACGTACGCCGCCAAGAGATATTCTTACAAACTCCCGACCCAGTGATCTGGCGATCGAACGGGCAAGTGATGTCTTACCGACCCCTGGAGGTCCAACCAGACAGAGAATTGGCCCTTTGAGCTTCTTGACGAGCTTCTGGACAGCCAGATATTCAAGCACACGCTCTTTGGGTTTTTCCAATCCGTAATGATCTGCATTGAGCACATCTTCGGCTTTTTGAATATCCAGATCATCCGCTGTCATCTGACTCCAAGGAAGGCCAAGCAGCCAATCCACGTAGTTGCGAATGACTCCGCCCTCGGCTGAACTCGCAGGCATTTTCTCCAGTCGATCAATTTCTTTCTCGACCTTTTCTTTCACCTTGTCCGGCAAGCCGAGTTCTTCCATCTGAGTGCGAAGTTCCTCGACCTCACCCGCACGGCCTTCTTTTTCACCCAGTTCTTTCTGGATCGCTTTCATTTGCTCGCGCAAATAATATTCCTTCTGCGTTTTCTCCATCTGTTTCTTCACACGTTGGCTGATCTTGCGTTCAAGCTCCAGCACTTCGCGCTCATTATTCAGGATATCCAGCAATTTCTCCAGACGTTCCCGAACGTCGATGGTCTCCAGAATTTCCTGTTTATCCTTGATCTTCAAGGACAGGTGACTCGTGATGACATCGGCCAGACGCCCTGGTTCTTCGATGTCAGACACCGCTGCGAGTGTCTCTGGTGTCACTTTTTTGGACAGATTAATATAATTCTCGAACTGGTTCAGAACGGTACGCATCAAGGCATCCGTCTCCGGATGGGTGTTCTCCTCTTCAGGCAGCTCTTTAGCCAGTACTTCATAATATTCCTCGTTGTCCGTATATTCAATAATTTCAGCCCGTTCCAAGCCTTCCACGAGTACACGAATCGTACCGTTCGGAAGCTTCAGCATCTGTCTGACCTTGGCCACGGTTCCGATTCTGAAAATGTCCTCTTGTGTTGGTTCTTCAATATTTACTTCGGCTTGGGAACATAGGAGAATCAGATGTTCTTCTACCATCGCTTTTTCTAAAGCCTTGACCGATTTCTCCCGGCCCACATCGAGATGCAGTACCATACTCGGGTAGACGAGAAGTCCTCTTAAAGGCAGTAAAGGAAAACGACGACCTTTCGCTTTGCTCGGTCCCATCGCTTTCGCACCTCCAATGGCTCTCAGGTTGTAGTCATTCATTATTCTATCAAATGTTCACATAAAAAACCAATGAAGGGAAGCGCTTAGCAGCTTCCCGAATCTGTAACCTGTCCTGGACGAGGCACGTCCGCACGCAAATAGGAAGCGGATGCCGGTGGAAAAATCTCCGGTGCAGGTGCAACTGTCTCCTCTGCAAGCTTCGTTTGTTCCATCTGTTGTGATTCCGGAACCCAGGCGAACACTTCACGGAATACGTCCTGTACCGTATCTACCGGGATAACACGCAAGCCATCCAGATTCTCGAAAATGGACTGCCAGTTCTCCGCAGGAATAATAACGGTCTTCGCTCCTGCCTGAAAGGCAGCCTCCACCTTGGCCAGCACGCCACCAATAGGCTTAACCCGACCATGAATACTGATCTCGCCAGTCATCGCTGTCTCATGATCCACAGGGCGTCCCTGAATGGCTGATGTAATGGCAGTCGCCATCGCAATCCCGGCGGATGGACCATCAATAGGCGTCCCACCTGGGAAATTCACGTGTAAATCGTAATCATTCGGACGAATACCCATGGCTTTTAATACGGTTAACACATTTTCAACCGAGCCTTTGGCCATACTTTTTCGCCGGAGTGTACGCGAACCGCCTCCAATCTCTTCTTCATCCACAACGCCTGTAATGTTGATTCGGCCTTGATCTTTAAGAGCCGGAACAGCAGACACTTCGATCTCCAAAATGGTTCCCATATTCGGTCCGTATACCGCCAAGCCGTTAACAAACCCCACCTGCGGCTGTGTAGGGACCTTCCGATCAGGCCGTGGCTGAATCTGGCTGCTACCCGCCACCCACTCCACATCAGACGCCTGAAGCGTCTCACGCTTCTCTGTCAGCGCAAGTCCAGCAGCAAGCTGGATGATATTGACCGCTTCACGTCCATTGGTTGCATATCGCTTGACCACATCAACGGCATCCGGACATGGACTGAACCCTATTTTCTGAACAGCATCCTCTGCAATTCGCCCAATCTCCTCAGGCAACAAAGGACGGAAATAAACTTCCATGCAGCGGGAACGCAAAGCAGGTGGCAATTCATGCGGCGAACGTGTCGTTGCTCCAACAAGGCGGAAATCGGCCGGCAGGCCATTTTGAAAAATATCGTGGATATAAGCAGGAGTATGCGTGTCTTCCGAGTTATAGTACGCACTCTCCAAAAACACCTTGCGATCCTCCAACACTTTCAACAGCTTATTCATCTGTATCGAATGTAATTCACCAATTTCATCTATAAAAAGCATTCCCCCATGCGCTTTCGTCACAGCGCCCGGTTTTGGTTGGGGAATACCAGCAACGCCCATAGCTCCTGCTCCCTGATATATCGGATCATGAACCGAACCAATTAAGGGGTCCGCAATACCGCGCTCATCAAAACGGGCTGTTGTTGCATCCAGCTCCGTGAATTTGGCGTCTGGCTTGAATGGAGAAGATGGATTCTTCTTGGCCTCTTCCAACACGACCCTTGCGGCAGCTGTCTTCCCGACTCCGGGAGGGCCATAAATGATAACATGTTGCGGATTCGCACTGCATAATGCAGCTTTAAGGGCACGTAGCCCGTCTTTTTGCCCAACAATATCGTTAATGGTAGCTGGACGCGTCTTCTCCGACAGCGGCTTGGTGAGTGAGATCGAACGCAGCTTGCGCAGCTTCTCCAGTTCCTTGCGAGATTCACGCTCAACGGCACTGCGGTTTGTTTTCTGACCACGCAGCAGGTTCCAGAAATACAAACCAATCACCACTCCAAAAAATAACTGAATCAACATGATGACCATACCAAATTCCATGTCTTCACATCCTCCTATTTTGTCGCTATTCTCATATGAGATCATGCTAATACTTGGTAGTATAGCCTTTTCAACGCGACGTAAACGGGCGATGCGGAATTTGTATGCGAGAAAATAAAAAGCCCGCCATCGCTGGCGAGCTTTTGCTGTAACAAGATATGAATCAATCAGTGCGAACGACCAGGAATAACACCTGTCTCTTCGTAGGCTTCGACGATTTTGTCGATCTCTTTTTTTAATTCCTCAACCATGATTTCTTCAGGCACTTTACGGATCATCTTGCCGTGACGGAACAAGAGACCTTCTCCACGAGCACCGGCAATCCCGATATCCGCTTCTTTAGCCTCACCTGGACCATTAACCGCACAACCCAACACCGATACTTTAATCGGCACCTTCAGTTTGGAGATATACTCTTCCACTTCGTTGGCAATGGAGAACAGGTCGATATCCAAACGTCCACACGTTGGGCAGGAGATCAATGTGGCTGCATTTGTAATGAGTCCAAATGTTTTGAGCAGATCACGAGCAACCTTGATTTCTTCTACCGGGTCCGCACTCAGTGAGATCCGCATCGTTGAACCAATACCCATCGACAACAAGGCTCCCATACCTGCGGAGCTTTTGATCGTACCCGAGAACAGTGTACCCGCTTCGGTAATTCCGAGATGCAACGGATACGGAATGATTTGAGCTGCTTTGGTATACGCCTCAATCGCCATCGGCACATCCGATGCTTTGAGAGATACGATAATATCATGGAAATCAAGCTCTTCCAAAATACCAATGTGATACAATGCACTTTCTACCATAGCATCTGCCGTAGGATATCCATACTTCTCAAGGAGATGGTTTTCCAAAGAACCCGCATTTACTCCAATCCGAATCGGAATGCCGCGGTCTTTACAAGCCTTAACCACTTCTTCCACTTTTGCACGTTTACCGATGTTACCTGGATTAATCCGAACTTTATCGATGCCGTTCTCAATCGCAAGTAAAGCCAGCTTATAGTTGAAATGAATGTCCGCTACGAGCGGTATATGAATGCGTTTTTTAATTTCCTTGATGGCTGCGGCAGCTTCCTCATTATTCACCGTTACACGTACCACTTGACAGCCCGCTTCTTCCAGTCGCAGAATCTCTGCAACCGTTGCTTCAACGTCTGCCGTTTTGGTTGTACACATACTTTGGATAATGACTTCGTTACTGCCACCGATCGTTACGTTTCCCACTTTCACGGGACGTGTATCCTGTCTTAAATACATGAGTGATTTCTCTCCCCACAACGTCAAAGCTCCACCCTGACAGAGACATGAATTCGCCTTCTGCCAAAGTGGAGAACTGACAAGTCTATATTTCAGAGTTCAACGGGATTCAGGCCTTTTATTAGGCGCTCTCTTCCTGCTTATCGTCCTTTGATTGGCTTAGTTCAGGCACGACTCTTTTCTCAACAACTTCTTCGGTAATGACACAGTTCGTAACATCTTCACGTGAAGGCACTTCATACATGATTTCCAGCATGATACCTTCAATGATGGCACGTAATCCACGTGCACCTGTGTTACGTTTAATTGCTTCTTTTGCAATCGCGAGCAATGCAGCTGGTTCAAAGACCAGATTCACATTGTCCAGCTCAAGCAGTTTTTGGTACTGTTTGGTAAGCGCGTTTTTTGGTTCGGAAAGAATCCGTACCAGCGTATCTTCATCCAACGGCTCCAAAGTGGAAATGACTGGTAGACGGCCTACAAACTCCGGAATCAAACCAAATTTCAGCAAATCTTCCGGCAATACCATACCCAGGTATTCACCTGGTTTCAGATCTTTTTGCTCAGAAACGGTATTAAAGCCAATGACTTTTTTACCGATCCGGCGTTTGATCATTTGCTCCAGACCATCAAAGGCACCGCCGCAAATGAACAGGATGTTTGTTGTATCGATCTGAATGAATTCTTGATGAGGGTGTTTACGACCACCTTGTGGTGGTACAGAAGCCACAGTTCCTTCAAGAATTTTCAAGAGAGCCTGTTGCACACCTTCGCCCGATACATCACGAGTAATGGATGGGTTTTCGGATTTACGCGCTACTTTATCAATCTCATCGATATAAATAATGCCACGCTCTGCTTTTTCCACATCATAATCAGCAGCTTGAATCAGTTTGAGCAGGATGTTCTCTACATCCTCACCTACATAACCCGCTTCTGTTAATGACGTAGCATCCGCAATAGCAAAAGGAACATTCAAAATTTTCGCCATCGTTTGCGCAAGCAACGTTTTACCAGAACCTGTTGGTCCTAACAGCAAAATGTTACTCTTTGACAATTCAACGTCTTCAATTTTGCTTTGTGTGTTGATCCGTTTGTAGTGATTATACACGGCAACAGACAATGATTTTTTCGCTTGTTCCTGTCCAATAACATATTGATCCAGAATATTACGAATTTCTTTTGGTTTCGGAATATCTTTCAGGTCTACTTCTTCATCATGACCAAGTTCTTCCTCAACGATTTCGGTGCAAAGTTCGATACATTCATCACAAATGTACACGCCTGGTCCAGCGACCAACTTGCGTACCTGCTCCTGAGATTTACCGCAAAAAGAGCATTTCAATTGCCCTTTCTCATCGTTAAATTTAAACATGAAACCACCCCTTTAGGAATTGATCGGTCTACTGAGCACCTGGTCAATAATGCCGTACGTCTTAGCTTCTTCAGCGCTCATGAAGAAGTCACGGTCTGTATCCCGCTCAATTTTCTCAAGAGGCTGACCCGTACGATCGACGTATATTTGATTCAGTTTCTGACGTGTTTTAATAATCCATTCTGCGTGTATCTTAATATCCGCAGCCTGTCCTTGAATGCCGCCAAGCGGCTGATGAATCATTACTTCGCTGTTTGTCAGCGCATATCTTTTGCCAGGTGCACCGGCTGTCAGCAATAACGAGCCCATGCTTGCTGCCATCCCTACGCAAATGGTAGATACATCCGGCTTGATAAATTGCATCGTATCGTATATACCCATCCCTGCGGTGACAGAACCACCAGGTGAGTTAATGTACAAGCTGATATCCTTCTCAGGATCGTCGGCTGCCAAAAACAAAAGCTGTGCTATGACAAGATTGGCTACATCGTCATCAATCGCACTGGTTAGAAAGATAATGCGATCTTTCAGCAAACGTGAATATATATCGTAAGACCGCTCGCCTCGATTGGTTTGTTCTATAACCATTGGCACCAGACTCATGAGACCAACCTCTTTTCTACATGTAATTAGACATAGGCCACCTGTAAAGCAAACCCAAATTCATTCTAACACTTTCCTGTGACAATGTCATTTTTCACAAGAGGGGTCAGACATCCGTTTGTTTACTTTTTTAGCCTGATCATATTTAACCATGTTTTCTATGTATGTGCAAATTGAAGCCATCCTATGCCGTCTTACCGTTTTTTATTTGCATGAAGTACATAGGTATGTAAAAAGTGTACACGGATCAATAAAATTAGTATTCATCCATATAATTACTTCATTTTCTATAAAATGGATGTCATAATTTAAAAATAAGGCACGCAATAATTCACGTGCCTTATCGTTTATTCAACTGACAAGTTGATAACAGCTTGTCTTATTTTTCGTCAGCTTCTGCAACAACTTCTTCAGCTGGAGCTTCAACTGGTTCAACAACTGTGCTGTTCTCAACAAGAACGTCAATCGTTTTACGCAGTTTTACTTCATCGCGAAGGCTGTCCAGGGAACCATTACCTTCGAGGATGCCACGGATCTCATCAGCAGGACGCTTGTAAGATTCAGCCATTTTCTCGAGTTCTTGATTCACTTCTTCGTCAGATACTTCAATGTTTTCCGCTTTACCTACAGCTTCAAGCACCAGGTTGTTGCGAACACGTTTGGAAGCATCTTCTTGCATTTGTCCTCTCAGGTCAGCTTGAGTCTGGCCAGAGAAGCTCAGGAACATTTCAAGGTTCATACCTTGGTTACGCAGACGGTTGTCGAAATCACGCATCATGTTTTGTACTTCGCTCTCAACCATTGCAGCAGGAATGTCCACTTCAGCGTTCTCAGCCACTTTTTCTACAACTGCATTTTCTTGTGCAGCTTTGGCTTCGTCAGCTTTACGGGATTCCAATTGTGTTTTCAGGTCAGCTTTGTACTCTTCCAATGTGTCGAATTCGCTAACATCTTTAGCAAACTCATCATCCAATGCAGGAAGTTGTTTGCGTTTGATTTCGTGAATTTTCACTTTGAATACCGCTTGTTTGCCAGCAAGTTCTGCTGCATGGTAGCTCTCTGGGAAAGTCACTTCTACGTCTTTGAAGTCGCCTGTGGAAAGACCCACAACTTGCTCTTCAAATCCAGGGATGAATGTATTGGAACCCAGTTCCAGGGAATAACGCTCAGCTTGTCCACCTTCGAAAGGTACACCATCAACCGAACCGTCGAAGTCGATTACTGCAACGTCGCCGTTAGCAGCGGAACCTTCGTCAATTACAACGAGTTCAGCGTGACGTTGTTGAAGACGCTCAAGTTCTTCAGCCACTTCTGCGTCAGTTACTTCACCTTTTGCTACAGCAACTTCGATTCCTTTGTACTCACCCAGAGTAACTTCAGGTTTCACAGTTACTTTAGCTTTGAACTTGAATGTTTGTCCTTTAGCGAATTGTTCAACATCTACGTCAGGACGATCAACCGGGAAAATATCCGTTTGGTCGATTGCTTCTGTATAAGCTTCAGGAAGCAAAATGTCGATTGCTTCTTGATAAAGGCTCTCTACACCAAAACGTGCTTCGAAGATGGAACGTGGTACTTTACCTTTACGGAATCCAGGTACGTTTGCTTGTTTAACCACTTTATTAAAAGCTTTGTCGAGTGCTGCAGTTACACGATCTGCATCCACTTCAACCTCAAGAACCCCAAGGTTCTTCTCTATCTTTTCCCAAGTTGCTTTCATTGTATACTTTCCCCTCCAAAATTCACATGTTCACGTAGACAATCACGTACAAAATAACCATTTTAGTATAAACAAGATTAGATTCTTTTTCAAGGGGAATCCCTTGATACAGTTTAAGGAAAACGTTTCCGGCCTCGATTAACCATCCAAACCGGCAGATACAAATTGTTTCATGGAACGATAAGCCTGTTCCAGTCGAAAGCGCATCGCGCCTGTCACAGCATACATTGAGCGGGTATTTTCCTCATCATGCGAACCACCCAGACTGTCTGCAACGGTCATATGTAGAGCTGCTGCCCATATATCTGTCATGGAATCATTTTCTTCCAGCATCGATACATAATCACGGGTTCCATACACCGCCATGACATATTGTATCCACAGTTCCTGGGCAAAATAAAAGAGCGTAGGTTCATGAACCTCCGTCTGATCTGCCACTCGTTCCAGAATCTGAACGATTTGGAGCGGGAATTCTTCTGGTCTAAGAGGCACGGTGTCGATCTCGACTTCAACCTGCTCTTCGCCTCTCGTAAACAGGATCATACCTTGAACACCTCGTCGACGCAAGGTTTGCAGCACCCGAAATTGAAGCAGAGGGTGAAGCGACTTATGTTTTAACCAACTGGTAAGTGCCTCGTCAATCTTCGGCAGATCAAGATAGGCCAGCTGCTCCAAAGCCAGCATCGTCTGTTCAGACAGCGGCTCTTCCATGACTGTGCGAAGCATCTTATCAGCATAGCCATCATCCTGTTCAAGCTTCATTCGGGCATGCTGCCGTGCCATGTCTTCCTCACTAATCTCTTCTTCTTGTTCTTCAAGAACGACAGGCGAGGTTTCTTCATATTGAGGAAACGCAGCCTGAAGCCATTCGAGCAGAGCCCGCCATTCATCATAATGGCGCTCTTCCTGTCCCTGACATTGCAGCAAAAAGTGAAGCAATTTCATCGCTTCACCATACCGTTCATTTTCAAGCATAACTGTCAATTGAATCTGGTAATAGTCCAGCGTCTTAGGAAACAGCACAATATTGTTGTTATGCTCGGTTTCCGGGGTCGTGGATTCCTTAATGGGAGCACCTCCTCTATATCCTGAATCTCCAGTTGGAATCAACCTAAATAGATGTATATATTAAAACGATTGTTGATCTATTTTTGAGTTCTCCTGATATTCTAACATAACCTTAAATATAATGAAAAAAACGTTACTGCCGCCAAATATCATATACGAAAAACAGTTTAAAATAAAATGCTTGATATTCCTGTATGCATATGATAAAATCAATTTTGCTTGAAAAAATTCATGTCTCAGTAGCTCAGCTGGATAGAGCAACGCCCTTCTAAGGCGTCGGTCGGGGGTTCGAATCCCTCCTGGGACGTATTAAAAAGAAGCTTCCTTCGGGAAGCTTTTTTTGCGTTCAGGGGATGAGAACCCCATCGGTTCGTCGGAGCATTCACGTCGTTAGCACTACTTCGCAGTCTCGACTGCAAGGAGAGTATCCCTCCTGGGACGTATAAAAAGAAAACTTCCTTCGGGAAGTTTCTTTTTGCGTTCTGGGGATGAGAACCCCAACGGTTCGTCGGAGCATTCACTTCGTTACATGCTCTATGTCGCTGCATTGGAGCGCCCACATTTGCTCACTCTATAGCAATACGTGGCATTATCGATGTTCTAACGAACATAGGACACTTTATGTGCTCCAAATTCAGCAGCATGGAATTCTAACGAATCTTAAAGAGCTTATTTCACCAATTCTGGGGTATTAACTCACATATATGTACTTCATAGCCTAATTAACGTCGCTGAGGTTCGTTAGGATGTAAAAATAGCGGTTTTACCCATTATAAGACTTCGTGGATTCGTTAGAGTTCACACGCTAGTCAAGGACCCACGGTCCATTGGGTGTTTTTTCATTTCATTGCTCAACATTGACATGGAATGTTATGCTTACGGAGTGGATTATGTAACAATCCATACATATTAACTTCTTAGGAAACAGGAGATTTTATCAATGTCATCTTCAATACAGCAACACTCATCTATCCATGCCGATGAAGAACATTCTTCGACATCCAAAAGAATCGGCCTGTTATTAACAGGCATTATCGTCATCGCCGCTACGATGAGGTCACCGATTACGGCAACAGGTCCCGTTGTGGAGATGATCCGCTCAGATACAGGTATCGGCCATACGATGGCCGGGCTTCTGACCTCACTACCTTTGCTCGCCTTTGCAGCAGTCTCCCCCTTTGCACCACGTCTTGCCAAACGTTTAGGACTCGAATCTGCTCTGCTATTGGCTGTTATGATCGTAACCATTGGGGTGGCCTTACGCTTGTTGCCTTCCGTTCTCTCCTTATATGCAGGAACCGCAATTTTGGGGTGCGGCATTGCATTAAGCAACGTGCTTTTGCCAAGTTTGATCAAACGTGATTTTCCATTGCGGGTAGGTATCGTCACCGGATTATACTCTGTATCCATGAACATATTTGGCGCCATCGCCTCAGGTGTGAGTGTGCCCTTAGCAGGAGCCACATCTATGGGTTGGCGTGCTTCGTTAGGCATCTGGGCCTTGTTGTCCATACTGGCGCTTCTCTTGTGGCTCCCCCAGATCGCATCAGGACGTCAGCGAATGTTATTTATAGCCACACAAAGTGAAGGGACGCCTGTACGTCTACGGACCTCTTCTCTGGCCTGGTTCATTACTTTATTTATGGGTCTGCAATCTCTAATATTCTATACAACGATTACCTGGCTTCCCGAGATTCTCGCTGAGCAAGGATTCAGCCCAACCTCAGCAGGGTGGATGCTCTCCCTAATGCAGATGGTTAGTGTACCGGCTACCTTTATCGTTCCAATCCTCGCCGGCCGAACGCAAGATCAGCGTGTTCTAACGGCGATAACATGCTCTTCTTTAATTGTCGGGTATGCTTTATTGTTAAGTGGCATCGCTTCGCTCGTTACCATCGGTGTCACGTTGGCAGGAATAGGTGCTGGAGCTTCGTTTGGAATGGTAACGATGTTCTTCGTCCTTCGTACAAAAGATGCCAGACAAGCTGCCAGCCTGTCCGGTATGGCCCAGTCCTTCGGATATATGCTCGCGGCAGTGGGACCTCTACTGTTCGGTATGCTTCATGACTGGACAAAGGGATGGACCCTTCCGTTGCTAATACAGGTCATTCTGGCCATTGCTTTACTTATCGCAGGGATTCAGGCGAGCAAAAATCGAATGATCGGTTAGTCATACAATTCATTTATATACAAACAAAACGGCCTCCATCCTGCAAATCAGGATGGAGGCCGTTTATGCATAGGACAATTCCTTCATTAATTCATTCGGCTTTAATAAGGAAGAACTTACTTCACTTTTACCTTAATTGTGTCTGTGCTGGTAACTCCAGCTGCGTTAATTAATTCTGCCCGGTACGTATAAGTGCCCGAAGCTTTCCCTGACACTTTAGTCACAGCACTTTGCGCAAGCGGTGATACCGCACGGAGTTCTTGCGTGTCGATCAACGTATCATTTTCATAGAGACGATACTCTGTAGCGTTGGTTCCCCACCACAGATTCATGGTTACCTTATAATTTCCATCGCCATCCCAGTTATCCTGAGAGAGAACCGCTTTGCCTGGCGCTGCGTTGGTAATACGAACGGTCAACGTCTGACTCCGCGTTGTTCCCTTGTCGTTGGTTAGCTCGGCCACGTACGTATATGTGCCATTGGCTTTGCCCGTGATCTTCGTCTGAGCAAACTGCGCCCAAGGCGCGTTGTAAGTCAATTTCTGCGTATCAACCAAAACCCCGTCCTCATATAACTTGTAGCTAGTTCCGTTCTCGCCCCACCACAGGTTCATTGTAACGATATACGAGCCCTCTGGCAGGCCGTTGCCTACCCAGTTATTATGAGACAATACAGGCGTACCTGGGGCCTTGATTGCCGGAGTTTCAGGTTCGGTCTCCACGGCTTCCAATTTCAGTGCCGTATTGGCTGTGCCCGAAAGCCCCTGCTGGTCTTTTACTGTAAGTTCAACAGCATAATCGCCTGCTTCAATTCCCTCCAAAGGAAGGCTGAAGGTACCATCAGCTTGTACTTCAAATACTCCTTCTTTATAAACCGAACCATCCTCTTTTTTCACAACATACGTTGCTTCCAGGGAACCTGCCGGATCAAACGTGATGTCCCATCCGCTTGCAAGCGCAGGAGCAACACGGAAGTACAAGTCTTCCACGCTACCATTAAGGACAGCTGACTCATCCTCTTTGAACTCCAATGTTGCTGGTGCAGTTACAGCCGGAGCTGTCTTTTTCACCAAAAATGGCGAAGTGTCTTCCTTATAGGTTTTGCCGTCCGTACCAATGGTAGTGATATCAACGGTGTATAAACCATCCGGAATCTCAGTCACTTCATCGGTTGTGTAATCTGCATATGAGCCGTCCCAAGCAAGGTTGTATCTTGCATTGGCATTGAAGTTAAAATAGTTACCGAAAATGGAGCCGATATAACCATCTTGATAATATCCACCTTCCGGATTAAGACCATCATAAATCTCAATCAGGGCAAATGTCATCGGATTATAGAATTCCATTGCTACATTAAGCGTATCCAACGTACCATCAGCCTTCAATGGATAGTGGAAAGGATTTTTTTCAGTTCCTTTTACGGTTTCAATATATTTAACTCCAGTCAACGTAACGTTGAAATGAGCAACATATGGCACCGAAAAGGTATTGGTTCCGTTCGACAACTCGATGTATCCTTGTGCTTCTGTAGTCGCAGTAACCCCTCGTGGTACGGTGATTGTTACTGCAAGTTCTTCCTCACCATTCAGTGTGAAGGAACTCTTGTCTACCGCAACAGATACACCAGCAACATTACGAGTTGGATTCACATTTACGGTGTAATCCCCGCCACTACCATTCAGCGCTTCAACTTTAATCGTTTTGGTAATCGTCTTTTCATCTGTGCTCAGGAAATTACCGTAGTTGATGCTTCCAGTAATATTTTCTTTTTCAACAACAGAGCCACTTTCTGTGTATTGAGTTACATCAAGCACTTTGACAAAAGCAGCAGGATCGATGGTGTTTACAGCCTGAATGCGGCCAGCACCTTGATCAAATACATCAAACTTGGTTGTATCCAGCACCTTACTATTGTTCATGAGCGCAACTTTGATATCAAATGGCGTCCAGTCCGGATGTTTCTCAATCAACAGCGCAATCAGACCTGCTACATGAGGTGTAGCCATACTTGTACCTGATTTACGATCATAAGCTTGTGCGTAATCTGCATCTGGCTCATCCTTGCCGTAGGCAGGAATCGTAGAAAGAATGCTTGTACCTGGTGCAACAATATCCGGTTTGATATCCAGTGTTACTTTTGCAGGTCCACGTGAACTCGATGAATTCATTTCATCGCCCGGAGTTTGGGAACGTTCAAAGTCACTAAAGCTCACTTCAACGGTTTGGCCTGCGTCCAGCTCAGCCTTGATCACATCTCCATCTTCCTTGGACATGCTCAGTGTTGGAATGAGTTCAAAGTTATCGCCCAGACTTACACCGATTGGACCCGGAATGTTGTTATATACAATAACAGCCACGGCTCCGGCCGCTTTAGCATTGGCGATTTTCTCTACAAATGCGATTTCACCACGCTGTATTAATGCCACTTTACCTGTAAAATCCTTACCTTCAAAGTCAGTTGGCTTACCCAGTACTGCAAATTCAAGCTCATATTTCCCTGTCAAAACAGTTTCAGGATCTGCTGACAGACTCCATCCCATCAGATCCAGACGGTAAACCGACTCTGTAATAGCCAGTGGAGCTTCAGTCGGAGCAATTACAGACTCTTCTTCCACTGGAGCAGCTTCAGGAGAAGCTTCCACCGGTGCAGAAGGTGATGCAGATGGAGTATTTTCTTCCGTTGTAGCTTCTTCTACATTCGGAACTTCAGCTTCGTTAGAAACTGCGTCCTCCACAGCCGCTGCACTTTCCTCATCAGCAGTTGCGGGTACACCTTGCTCTGAACCTTCAGGCTCTTCTGTTCCAGGTGCCGTCCCCAGTTCAGGAGATTGTTCAACCTCTGGCACCGGTTGTTGTTCAGGTTGTGTCTCTTCGCCTTCCTCACCAATCCAGAAGTGAGTATCGGCTGTAATCAGCTGGCTAGGTCCTGTAGAGTTACCTACCGTAATAGCCATTGCAGACGCACCCGGAGAACCGAGTGTATAACGGTTGGGTCCACTGTTACCACTTGCTACAACTGCTGTCACACCAGACAACATCGCATTGTTCAGGGCAACTGAAGTAATATAATTCGGGTCGTTGGCGGCGTTACCCAACGAGAGATTAATTACATCCATGCCATCTTGAACAGAACGATCAATTCCGCCGAGTACCCATGAGGTTTGACCACTACCATACGGTCCAAGTACACGGTAAGCATAGATATCTGCTTCAGGAGCAACACCAACAATACCGTAGTCCCCTGCTTCGCGAGCAGCAACGGTACCTGCTACGTGCGTACCGTGGGAGGTGTAATAGGCGCTTCCAGTAGCATTGAACTCAGGTTCACCCGAAGCTTTCCATTCCTGATATGTTGCTTCATACGGATCATTGTCGTTTCCAACAAAGTCCCATCCGCCTTTGTAAGCTTCCTGCAAATTAGGATGTTCATAGTCAATCCCTGTATCGATGACACCCACTTTGATGCCATTTCCTTTGTAACCCAGATCCCATACTTCAGGTGCACCAATAAAAGGCGCTGTGTCTTTCATGTACGGGTTCACTTCATCTGTCTCAGGCGCTATTGTAACTTCAAGGTCAGGATATACGCTGACCACGCCAGGTATTTGAAGCAATTGTCCCACTTGGTTTCCTTTAAGCTCAATCGCTACACCATTCAGGGCATATGCATATTCTTCCAATACTTCATGTTTGATTTTCTTCTGAGTGAGGCTATGTACAAATGACTGTTGTTGTTGCTCAACTTGAGTCACAGCCTTTGTTTCCATAGAGGAGGTAAAAGATTTTCCGGAGAGGGTTGATTCACCTTGCGCTACTGCAACAGGTTTATTGGAAAGCTCAACGATTACTCGGGTGTTCTCTCCACCCAGGCCTTCCAAGCTTTTATCCAAAAATGGATCTGCGGCAAGTTTTGCTTCCCGTTCTGCAAGAATCTCTCTCCATTGTTTGGCTTCGGCTGTACTGGGTAAATTCTCAAGCTGAATACCTGAATCTGCGGGAGCGGCTCCAGCCGCGGGGAGAATAATGGAAAAGACCATCAGAACACTTAATAACGTGGATATCAATCGTTTACTCAAGGCTTTGCCCCTCCTTTTAAATGTGAATACGTCACCAAATGATGGGTTCCTGCTGTTTGTGCGTACTGCAATACGCACTCAATTTCACCACCTATCTGCAAGAAGATTGACCCTTGGTAAATTATTCTATCAAAATACCACATTTTCCTTCTAAATACTTACAAATATGATATAGAAATTACTTATATGGGTCTTGAGTATGATAAAAATATCCATTTGTAATTATTTGTCGTTTGAATATTTTATTTTTAAAATAATGCATCAAAAAAAAGACCAAGAGCCTCTTTATCAGAAAGAGATTCCTGGTGTATAGGGGAAACATGGTTAGTATACAAAGGATCGCAATAATTCGTTTAACATCGATAAAAATTGCTACATATCACAAAATTCTAGTTATTCTGGCTTCACGGCTTCAATACGCAGGCGCTTATAATCAGCATACAGAGCATCATCTTTCCAAAGGTGAGGCATCACGATCTGACTGGTTTCCTTGCATATTTGTTGTATCTCTTCATGACTGAGACACTCAAAATAGTCCCCTCCAAAATGAGTCAATCAGCCTACTATACCCTGCTCACCATCTGCCAGTCTGGTAGGACGGTCGTAGTGATAGGCCTGTCGCACCACAAATCCACTTTGCTCTAAAATATGGCTATATTCTCCGATCGAAGGAAAGTACCACGGATTGCTTTCCGATGCACGAATGCCCGTGTTTCGCTCCATAACCTCCTCTAATGCATTCACAATGGTCTGCACGTTCCCTTTACCACCAAATTCTGCTACAAAACGCCCTCCAGGCTTCAAAGATTTCCATATACTATCCACCACTAATCGCGGGCTTCGCATCCAGTGCAGGGCTGCATTGGAGAAAACGGCATCATACAGTCTATTCGTCTCAAACTGATGACCATCTCCTTCCACGAATTCAATATCGGGGAACTTCTCCCTCGCACGGCGAATCATGTCCGTGGATGCATCCATGCCAATAACTTCAGCTTCGGTCAGAGAAATTTCATACGTCAAATCCCCCGTCCCGCAACCCAGATCAAGAATGTATTCCCCTTTTTGGGGTTGAAGCCAAGAGATCAGTTTTTTTCCATATCCGGACACAAAAGCCAGTTTGTTGTCATACTCATCTGCTTGCCATTGATTTAATGATTTCATGAATACCACCGTCGCTTTCGTTATTGATATCCTCATTGTGGCATAGAATTATTTATTCTTTAAATATATAAATTCTATATTGTTAATAGGTATTACCAATAAAACAATTTTACCTTGAACGCAAAAAAGCTCCCCGAAGGAAGCTTCTTTTTTTTTACGTCCCAGGAGGGATACTCTCCTTACAGTCGAGACTGCGAAGTAGCGCTAACGAAGCGGATGCTCCGACGAACCATTGGGGTTCTCTTCCCATGAACGCAAGAAAAGCTTCCCGAGGGGAAGCTTCTCTTTCTTTACGTCCCAGGAGGGATTCGAACCCCCGACCGACGCCTTAGAAGGGCGTTGCTCTATCCAGCTGAGCTACTGAGACAAATATGTATAATAAATTTTCGGCGCGGTTCTTATTATACTCTGATTTCTATATTTTTCAATAGTTTTATAAAAAAATTAATAATTATACTTGAATGCGGGTTCAAAAATGTACTTTTCAGTGTTTTTCTCATACTCCAATCCCTTTGAGAATATGATAGCTTGAACCAGGTTATATTGAGGAGATTGGGACTTTTAGAGTAAGATGAACATCAGACATTTTCAATGTCAGAATTGCTGGGTAATCTTTTGCATACATACATTCAATGATCCATTGAAGGAGAGAATCGTCATGAGACAACTTTTATCAGCGCTATCCTACTTTAGTATTTTCTTTGCCCCGTTCCTGTTTCCAATCATTATATGGATTGTTGCCAAGGATGATTACATTGAGGGACATGCAAAACGCGCCTTATTCTCACATGTATTCCCGTTTCTCGCTGCCATTCCGCTATTTTATTTCTTCGTGACTGCGCATAGTCTGGGTTCCGCTGTCGGGTTTGTCATTCTATTCTTTGTAATCTACGGATTAAGCTTTGTGTACAATGTGGTTAAAGGGATTCAAGTCCTGCGCGAGTATGCTTGATCACATCTCCACCTGATCTGACCACCGCATAACAAAACCCCGCCGTTCAACAACGGCGGGGTTTTCCAGTTATAGATGCAGTCACAGCAACCAACAACAACCAACAACAACAGGTCACTATCTACGTATAGCTCAACCTTGAGCTCCTATCCCGCAAACACCACATCTGTTGCTGTGGCGTTCCCTCTTAAGCCTGCCCAACCAGGTACCGCTGAAGTGTTGGACCAAGCAAACCAAAGGCAAACAACTCACTTTGAAACCGAGCCTTGTCTTCTTCAACTGTCAACCCTTCGCTGTTCTCAAATGCTGTTTCTGTCGCCTCTTCAAACGCGGTATGCATATTATTGTTATACCAGTCGATCGCCGAATCGGAGTGATTGCGTACAATCCGAACAACTTCCAGCGAATTTCCTGGCTGTGTTGAGGCCACGTATACAAGTAACGACGGATCTCCGACATTTCCAGGCTGCACTTCAACCTCTGCACAAGACAATCCATCTACCTCGGTTAATCTGCGTATTTTGGCATCTTGAATGGCATACATTCGTCATCGCGCTCCTTTTCCTTTGTGCTTATCATGTACTTTGTTCAATCTGGTATCGTGTCTCTGGTGTGCCCAATCGGTAAATCTCCCGATACACCTGTTGTAATACCGTTTCATACGCTCGGTTTACGGACTCCTCCGGTGTATCTGGCCATGGGAATACCATGCCAGGAAAGGCCTCTTCCTCCTTTTCCTGCATGAGGCTCAGCAGTCCCAGTAATTGCTCCGCTTCCTGCGGCGTTGCCTGAATGATCCATTCATACGAGGTTACCGACGGATCCGGAATAACGGAGCGGCCCATGACAGACACATAATACTTCATACTGTCCATTGCATGTTCTCTCCTTCACAGGCATGTTGAGGCCGTTGTCCCTAGAACTAGTTTCCGAAGAGGACAGACATTTTATGCCTGCTTTCGGCATATATTTGTTACGACCTCTGACGAAAAAGACAACATTTGCAGGTTGCCAGTAATTAAGCAGCCATACGGATGAATGACTCGACCAAGAAAGGATGAACAAACCATGTGCGGTATTACCGGCTTCATACAGTGGAATCGGGATTTGACCCAGGAATCAGAGCTTCTGGTCCGTATGACGGATAGCTTGTCGAACCGGGGGCCCGACGCTTCAGGTACATGGATCTCCAATCCTTGTGCCTTTGGACATCGGCGTCTTAGTGTAATGGACCCCGAGAACGGCGCACAACCCATGCATGCGTTACAGGGAGATACCTCCTATACCGTCGTGTATAACGGAGAACTATACAATGCACCCGAGTTGAAAAAGGAATTGCTCCAGCGGGGGCATCAGTTCCGCACGCAATGTGATACGGAAGTGTTGCTCGCCTCTTATATTGAGTGGGGACCGGCATGTGTTGACCGGTTTAACGGTATTTTTGCTTTTGCCATATGGGATGGGGGACGCGAACAGGTTTTTATCGCACGAGATCGCCTTGGCGTGAAACCTCTGTTCTATAGTAATGTAAAAGATACACTCGTATTTGGCTCAGAGCCCAAAGCTCTGCTCATTCACCCGGACGTGGAAGCCGCTGTTGGCCCGGAAGGATTGGCCGAAGTGTTTATCGTAGGGCCTGCACGGACACCAGGACACGGTGTATACTCATCACTGAGCGAACTCAAACCTGCGCACGCGCTGATCTATAACCGAAACGGGATCCGAACATATGCCTACTGGAAACTGGAAAGCCAGAATCACGAACATAACCTGGAAGAGACGGCAGCCGAGGTACGAACTCTCTTGCAAGATACACTGGAGCGCCAGTTGGCTTCGGATGTTCCGGTATGCTCTCTTTTATCAGGAGGACTGGACTCCAGTGCCTTGTCTGCATTAGCCGTGGATTATTACAACCGGACCGGGCAAGGCCAAGTCAGTACGTATTCGGTCGATTATGTGGATAACGCCAAGCATTTTCAGGCGCATTCCTTTCAGCCTGGTGCAGATGGTCCCTGGATTAAGCGAATGGTGGATGAACTCAAGACCGACCATCACTGGATTGAGATCGAGAACGGAGAACTGGTTCATGCACTGACACAGGCCATGTTAGTCAGGGACCTGCCAGGTATGGCAGATGTAGACTCTTCGCTCTATTTGTTCTGTAAAGAAATCAAAAAAGGGGCCACGGTTGCCATTTCAGGCGAAGCCGCAGATGAAGTGTTTGGCGGTTACCCCTGGTTCCATCGCGAAGATATGCTGAACTCTGGTACGTTTCCGTGGTCTGTAGCACCTGACATGCGAGCAGCGCTATTATCCCCGGATATTCGGAAATGGATTCGGCCACTCGACTATTTGGCAGACCGCTATTCAGATGCAGTGGCTGAAGTCCCTTTGTTAGATGGGGAAACAGGTAAAGCTGCACAAATGCGGGTGATGTCCTACCTGAACATTACACGTTTCATGCCTACACTTCTGGATCGCAAAGACCGGATGAGCATGGGGGCAGGACTGGAAGTGCGGGTACCTTACTGTGACCATCGTCTCATCCAGTATGTGTTTAACATCCCGTGGGAAATGAAAATAACGGGTGGACGCGAAAAAGGTATTCTGAGGAAAGCACTCGAAGGTGTCCTGCCTGACGATGTGTTATATCGCAAAAAGAGTCCATACCCGAAAACACATAATCCGCAATATCTGGCCGCGGTCAAACAGCAGGTACTTGATATCCTGGATGATCCCACTTCGCCGATTTTGCCTTTGATCGACAAAGCTCAAATCCGCAATCTCGCGTCTTCACCAGATGCAGCTTCCAACCTCCCCTGGTTCGGGCAGCTCATGTCGGGTCCTCAGCTATTTGCTTATCTGACTCAGATCAACACCTGGTTGCGGACATATAAAGTCGCTATTCGTTAGAATGACCCCCTGATCGCTACTTCATCAAAAAAAGGGTGCCAGGAGAACAGCATAACTGTTGTTCTCCTGGGCACCCACTTGTTTTACATACACGATACGATTATTCATAAATATTGAACTTCACCCAAAAGTATATCCATGATTACACTTTGAATCGACTAACGGACTCCTGTAACTCTTCCGCCATAGAGGAAAGGTCATTAGCCGCCGATGCGATCTCCTGCATGGCAGACAGTTGTTCCTCGGACGTTGCACTAACTTCCTCTGTTCCGGCAGCCGCATTCTCTGTTACTTCCATGATGGTCTTCATGGACACATTGATCTGCTCCACACCCGCCGCCATTTGTTCAATGGATGCAGATACCTCCTGAGTCTGACCTGCGACATTGCCGACAGCTTCACGAATCTCCTCAAAAGTACCTCCTGCTTTACGGACAAGTTCTATGCCTTCCTGAACCTCAGCGTTTACTTCTCCCATGGATTGTGATGCATTATTCATCCCATTGCGTATAGCAGCTACGAGTACACTGATCTGTTCCGCTGATTTCGCAGATTGATCAGACAGCTTGCGCACCTCGGTAGCAACCACCTCGAATCCACGACCATGCTCACCTGCTCTTGCAGCTTCGATAGCCGCATTAAGAGACAGCAGATTCGTTTGTGCCGATATTTCGGAGATACTTTCAACCATAGATCCAATCTCATCTGAATGATTACCTAGTTCTTCAATAACCGTAGCGAGTACACGTACAGTCTGATGAATCGAGTTCATCTGCCCAACAGCCGATTGAACTGCATCATTACCAGATATGGTTTTCGCTGACGCATTCGTTGCTTCATCCGACATATTTTGCGTATTCACTGTCATCTGCTGAAAGCCTGTGGACAATTCATTAATCGTATGAAACCCGTCTCCAACCATACTCACCTGCGTATCCATACCCGTAGCAATCTCTTCCATCGTTGTAGCTACCTGTTCGGTCGCTGTCGCCGTTTGCTCTGTACTTGCCGTTAACTCCTCAGAAGAAGCAGCTACCCGATCTGCATTATGACCCACCTGATGGATTAAATGGCGCAAGTTCTCCATCATCTTGTTGAAGGATTCCGCCAGTTCTCCGATCTCATCCCGATTACGAACAACAATCGCCTCACCCGTCAGGTCTCCATCAGCAATTCGGCTTGCAGCCCTTGCCACATGTGCAACCGGTTTGGATATGATTCTCCCCATGATCAATGCAATTACCACGCCTAAAACGATCGAGATGATACCAATGATCATGATTAAACGAAGTACTTTTTGAATGAGTTGATTAGCATTTACAATGCCAGTGTCCAATGAATTTTGCTGATGTTGTTCCATGGCAGTTACCGTTTCTTCAAATCCGGATATAATCGTTGGACCTGTATCTAACAGCATCCTTGTGATCTCGCTAGTGCTGCCTTGTTTTTTCAATTCAATGACACTCTGTCCAAAAGCATAATATTCCTCCGCACTGCGGTCTGAACGATCCAGAAAATCAATCATCGTTGGGGTTTGAATCCCTGATCTTAATTCTTCGCTTGTTTTACGATAATCTTCATAAAAAGACTTGAATTGTTGCTCGCTTTGATCATTCTCTTCCGTCACAAAATTCCGTAAAGCAACCTGCTGGGATTTCACATCGATGATCATGTTTTTAATAGTGAGCAGTTTGGCGGTACGCTCCCGGATTAAATCCGTAAACGTTTTCTCAACCGAGATAAACTGAGTATATGAGATGACTACAACGGCTATCAATAAAAGAAGTACAGAACCAAAACCTAAAAGCAATTTCCTACTAATGGATACTCTTTTCATTTCATTTCCCCCATACGTTTCAATGTATTTCAATCATGAATTATGTAGTCAATCTGAACGCTAAAATTCTCCCTCCTTTTAATTCAAATAAAAATGGATAAATATGAGACTACTTAAAACAGGTTAGTATATTGCGCAATTAAATTTAGGTCTATAGTATCTACCCATACTATAATTTAGGTTTTTATACACGCATAATCGACAATATACTACATCTCTTTTATCCTAAATTACACATTTTGAATCGTTAGACCAAAATAAAAAAAAAGACTTTACCCAGCAGTACTTACTGGTGTAAAGTCTTTATCAATTTCAGCGCATTTCAATTCAAAGTTAACGATTGATCAATACCGGATTACGTTCCAGCAGCCCGCTACCAAAGGTTTCCCTGAACGGGGAATCCTCCATATGGATATAACCGATGTAACAGCCACATTTTTTCATGCGACAAGGCCGATCCTCAGCCAAAGCCTGCAAACCATCGCGATACAGATGTCCAATGATTCGACGATCCTTGTAACACCTCTTCACATGCCCGGACCCCTGTACATAAAATACTTCCGAACCGGCAGCACATCGTTTGCCCAAGCTCTCATAATCCTGCAGATTACCTTCAAAAAGCGGATCAAGCCCACGTAAAAACTGAATCTCTTCCGGCGCGTAATACTTGGGTCGATCTTTGAAGGCATTTACCCACATATACACATCATCCGGCAAAGCCTGTCTCATGGACTCAATTGCGGGGAAAGCACTACGGAGTCCGACCGTACCGACACTAAAAGCAAGTCCCATCTGACGCAAGGTCAGACATTGTTTTACAAAAGAAGCCTCTTTTGTCTCACGAGGATGATACGTCGCCCAAAAGGCTGCTGTGTTCGCATCCAGTTCCCTCGCCCAATCCAGCTTGACGGACAGGTTGGTTTGAATTGCAACTTTATCCACATGTGGCATATGTGACAGCTCAACCATCGCTTCCCGGTACCAACGACGCACCAAAGCTTCACCATAGGGATTGAAGAAAATCGAAAATTGATGCCCGGCACTCTCCTGCTCCCTCACCCAATTCACAAATTGACGCAATTGTTGTTCATCCACTTCCAACGTCTCTTTGGAATCCACCGTTTTGCTAAAAGGGCAGTATGGACAGTCGTAATTACAGGAAGACAACTTCCCCCGATAATACAAAGTCGCTCTCATGAGAAAACAAACCCTTCCATCTGTTCACGAATTTCGGCAGATATAAGCCAATCTCCAATCGCATCGGAGTAACCCAGTCCTTCTTCTGTCAGACGCAGCACCTGCTTGCCCTCATCGTTCTCCAACTCCGCCATGCCCTCTGTCAACAGTTCAGCCAACCAGACATAGTCGGACATCACATCGGTACCAAAGCGCTGTTGGTAGTCAGACAACGTCAATCCCTCCCGATGCAGCAAGGCTTTCAGAATAAAGCGACGTCTCTGTTCCTCACGGCTTAACACGATGCCATAATCCGCCACATCGTAGCGCTCAGTTGCCACATAATCGGCAATGATGCTTTGTGTGGCCTTGTAACTCACGCCATACTTGGAAGCATAATGTACTTCACTCGTATAAGAGCGTGCACCACATCCCAGACCAACCATGCCCTCCTCCTGACAGCTATAAGGCAGAAGCACTTTGGAGGACGACTGTTCTTTGGCAAATCTGCGCATCGAATATTGCACATAACCTTTACTTTTTAAAGTCTCACGTGCAGCTTTATACAGTTCCATCCGGATGTCAGGTCCCTGACGGCGAATATCATCTGGCTTCACGATTGTATTTTCCCGTGTATACAAGGGATAGATAAAGATTTCGCCCGGTTCATAGGCCAGAACTCTTTCCAATGAATAGATCCACGATTCCACCGTTTGACCCGGCAAACCATAGATCAGATCCAGATTTAACAATGGGAAATCATACCGAGTAAGCTTCTCAAGCGCTCGTTCAACTTCCTGCGGTTTTTGTGGACGATAGATGGCAGATGCTTCAGCTTCAATAAAACTCTGGATGCCCATGCTAATACGATCCACACTTCGTTCCTTCATAATGGCCAGCTTGGCTTCCGTAACGGTATCCGGCGACGTTTCCACCGAAATCGATGCTTGCGCAGGGTCCAGCCCCATCACATGTTCGGCAATATCAAACAGACGATTCAACTGAACCTCATTCAATAATGTAGGCGTTCCTCCACCAATCGCAAACCGCGAATACGGTCTCCGAGATGTAATGGGTGCCCACTGCTTCGCCTGACGCTCCAGTGCATCTACATAGCGTTCATGCGTATCATCCCGTCGATCCGGCAGGGTGAACAGATTACAGAATCCGCAACGAGCAGCGCAAAAGGGAATGTGCATATATAAAAAATACGTATCGGTGTTTTCTCGTTCCCACAGTGGCCCCAACGGCAGTGGTGGGTCAAGCTCCCGATATGCGGTCTTGTGCGGGTACGAGTATAAGTAAGAACGATAAGGGAATGCCAATACTTCACCGAGACCTGTAGCTATATTGGATCCGGACTGTGTGGAATGGCCTGCTGTTGTATGTTGTAAATGTTTGTCCATCGGTTTCCTCCTGTCTCCGGTTGTTGTCATCATAAGAGTAATCCATTCTATACTATAAATTCACGGTAAGGCACCGTCCAGACGACATCATGTGCAAGCCGGTGCCCTTGATATCCGTCTTCACCGTAAGCTGTACCATGATCGGAAAAAGCTAAACAAAAGGCAGGCCGGGCGCGTTGCCTCATCGCCTCGAACAATGGCCCAAGAGCCTCATCTACATATCGGAGTGCAGCTCGCTGGGTCTCCACCGAGTCCTCCTTGGCACCTTCTACAAAGTAACGATTGGGGCCATGAACGGCAGACACGTTCAAAAACATAAATATCTTTTCATCCGGCGGTGTCTGTTCAAGCAACTTTAATGCATGCTGTACCTGATGTTCTGTCGATTTGGGGTTGGTTACCCCAAAGTTCATTCGCCAATAGCTCTGTTGGAAATAACCAGGCAATACTTTTGCAAGCGGGTTTTTTTTCGTAAAAAAGATGACGCCGCCAATACAGATGGTGCGGTAACCTTCAGCTGCGAACCCGGATACGATATCTGGTGTATCAAACAACCATGTGTGCGGATGTGTCTTGAGCCCAGTATTCCGGGAGTGAAAGAGCCGTACATGAGATGCCTTATCCGTATTAGCAGGAGTGGGCATAAAACCACCAAAAAAAGCGTGGTGTGCCGCATATGTAAAACTTCCCGGGGTATGACGTTTCTCCCACGGACCCGAACCACACAGATTAGGACAATTCGCCTCTTCCAGCTTGGCTACGTCATATCGTAACGTATCCAGCGTAATCATTAACAGATCATGGGAGCCCACGATGGTGTTCATATCAGGCATGTTGAATAGGCTCCTTTCGTAAAAGCTCCATTTCCCACTCATAGGTTCCGAGCCCATGATGCTCAACCCTGTATAACAGATCTCCAAATGGATTCACATCCAGTACATAAGCACGCGGACTCGGACCACTCGTAAGCATCACATCAATCCCGGCTGACCACGAGTTAGGGAATGCAGACATAGCTGCTTGCGCTGTCTTCCGAACCAGTGACATCCGCTGTTCATCCAGACCTGCTTCAGCAGGCAACATACGCTCATTGCGCAGATGCAGATTGGTTATAGGGGTACGACTAAGTCGCATAATCGCGTGGCCTGCCTGTCCACCCGCAACCAATTGGCGAATATCGTAGGCCCGCTGATCCAGTGTGGCTTTGGGCATCCATCGTTCAATCTGTGCACCTTCTGCACATAACCAGTTCATCAATGTAGCAATCTCTTCACTGCGGGTATATTTGCGTAGACGTCCTTCATTGAAGAAAATCGTCTTGCCCTGTCTCTGTTCCATACCTACTGTCGTTACCGCAATCTCAGCACTTCTACGCGGGTTGATCTGATAAGCGACAACACCCGAAGCACCCGAGCCACAGGCAAGCTTAACAAACACACGATGCATCCCTGCAGACTCCATAGTTGTGCGCAAGACATCGTAACTAAGGATCGGCTGTGAAGATTGTAATGTTCGAGGAACTTGAACCCCATACAGAGAAAGGTGCTGCTGACATTTCCTTTTGTCGAACATCAATTCAATATCGGCAGGATCATTCATGAAGCGCACACCAGGCCATGTCTCACGAGCTTCACGGCCTATGCGTTCCAGACAGGATTTCCAGCCGCGGAACCATTGGGCGGGAGCGTAGATTCTCCCCCATTCCTGTTCCAGCATTAGAGCCTGCTCTGCAGTGAACACTTCAGCTTCAGCAATTCCATCCAACAAAGGTGACTTGTCTTTCATTGCCCCAAGATGCAGCAACTCACGCTCTACTTCCCATACCTCTCCGGGCGCATCAATCCGTATAAGCGGTGCAGGCAGCTCCGAATGTATGACATCTATAATCGTCCCGCCCTGTCTCCAGGTGTGGAGTAATTCCTCATAAGGTAGTACAACCGCAGGTTGCAGACCCACTCTATGTCTGGCCTCTTGCAACCCCTGAGTTCGCCGATTATTCGGATTACCGATTAACAACATTGGCTCATTACTTTCATTAAATGCATGATTCATATGGCTCTTTATCGTTGTTGTGCTTGCCTCAATGTCCAGCATTCCTTATTCCGTCAATAACGGGAAACGCCAGTCGTCTTCGTCACTCTGCTGCTGATCGCTGACATCCACCGAAATCCCTGACTGTTTCCATCGAGTGATCATCTTGTCAGTCATGTAATGGTAACTCAGATTGAGATGTTTCAGTTTTTGGATTTTGTCACTTTTCATAAGAGCCTCAGCTCCCTCGTCAGTCAACGTTCCTTCGGATAGATCCAGTGCTTGCAGCTGATCCAAAATCGGCGCGTCAGCTGCCGCTTTGGCAATCTCATCCTGAATTTCACTGTTTTTCAGCCCCAGGTATTCCAGTTTCGAAAACAGTCCTTTTTCCAACAAGGGCAATACATCCTCAAGCGAGCCGTTGAACCCATAATCATCCACACCCAGATACAATTCAAGCTTCCGCAATTCCGGCAGTTCTGCACGAGTTATAGAGGCTAACACACTTTTAGGCAGACCACCACAGATAATGACCAACTCTTCGAGGTTCGCATGTCGCAATGGTTCCAATTCCAGTCCACTGCTACCTTTGATCACGAATGCTTTTAATTGGGGAAAGGCTTGTAGCAGAGGTGCAAGATTGGTCTGAATAATCCATGATACTTCGCATTCCTCAGAGTCCATATCTCCTATAAATAGTCTCTTTAATGCCGGGAAGCTTGGAGCCAGCTCAATCAACGTACCCATGAACTCATCAGGCGAATTTTCATAAGCTTGTCCCCAATCTCCGATGACCAGACTTTCCAATGAGCTGGCCTCCGGTTTAGCCGCCAGTTCCTTTATTAATTTTTCCATACGAATGCCGTCCTCATAATCATCGTAAGACACAACAAGCTTCACTTCTTGCATGAGTAGATCCCTCCGTTTAAGGTTCATATGTGATTCGTTAGTTTGAATGTTAACCCATACCACACAAGGCTTGCAACTTCTTCCAACTCCAGTCCCAATGAGATTCCCAATCGTGCAATGTAAACCATTTCTCATGTAGGTACAAGAACATACGTTCTGATATATAGTCGCAGAGATAGCTATCTTCAATTAGGTATATGGATGGATCTCCCCAAACCTCACTCAAACACTTCATTTCATAGAAAAAAGCGTTAATGGCGGGTGAACCATTCCATCGGAATGCTTCTGTCCTTCCATTAACGCTTTGATGTTCACATATCATGAAGTTAAATCAAGATGTTTCGTTTAGTCTCAGCCTTCAAGTCTGGATACGAGTGCTCTCAGCGCATGACCACGATGGCTAATCGTCTGCTTTTGCTCGAGCGTCAGCTCCGCCATCGTCATCTCGTATTCAGGTACATAGAAGAGTGGATCATATCCAAAACCGCCAGCACCTGCAGCTTGAGCCGTAATCCAGCCTTCCGCAGTGCCCTCCGATTCATACTTATCACCTGTTGTCGGATCGTACAGTACCAGCGCACAGACGAAACGAGCTGGACTCAGTAGCGGTTGCTCGGTGTCCTCACCGGATTTTAACGATTCCAGCGTCTCCAGCAACTTCGCATTGTTCTGTGCATCCGTTGCTCCTTCGCCCGCATATCTCGCTGAATATACTCCTGGCTCCCCGTCCAACAGATCTACGCAAAGTCCTGAATCGTCTGCCAGAACGGGCAAACCAAGCGCATCACCAACCGCCTTGGCTTTCTTCCAGGCATTCTCCGCAAACGTTACGCCATCTTCCACCACATCCGGCAGCTCCGGATAGTCAAACATACTCTTAACCTCTTTGCCAAGTGGTGCGAAAGCATGAGCGAATTCACGGACTTTACCCGCATTGCGGGTTGCAACAATGAGGATTGGGCTGTCCAAACTCATCTTAAGCTTCCCCTAATCCACGCGCGCCGATCTTGAGCGCAATCGGTCCAAGCACTTCTTTTTGACGCTCGATCATTTCCAGAATTCCCTGTTCGCCCAGTTCCAACATGGCGTTCAGCTCACGGCGATCAAATGGTGCTTCCTCACCTGTTCCCTGAAGCTCGACGTATTTACCGCCACCTGTCATCACCAGGTTCATATCCACCTTGGCTTTGGAATCTTCATCATAGTTCAGATCCAGTACAGGCTGTTCACCCACAACACCCACACTTACTGCGGCAATGAAATCCGTAATCGGGAACACTTGCAGTTTGTGCTGTTGGGAAATCTTGTTCACAGCAAGCGCCAGCGCTACAAACGCACCGGTAATGGACGTTGTGCGTGTGCCTCCGTCGGCTTGAATAACATCACAGTCCAAGGTAATCGTACGCTCACCAAGAGCCTGCAGATTAACTACCGAGCGCAGTGCCCGACCAATCAGACGCTGAATTTCCATGGTGCGTCCAGTTAATTTGCCGCGATTGGCTTCACGTTGGTTCCGAGTATGTGTTGCACGTGGCAACATGGAATATTCAGCTGTTACCCAGCCTTTCCCCTGCCCTTTCATAAAGGGAGGAACACGTTCCTCCACTGTAGCTGTACAGATCACCTTTGTATCTCCAACTTCAATCAGTACAGAGCCCTCGGCGTATTTATTCGTGTTCACTGTTAAATTCAGCGGGCGCAGCTGTTCGCTGGTTCGTCCGTTTGATCTCATATTTTCTGCCTCCTACGACTTAAGCATTCTGTAATGTTGAGCTTGTTCACACTTTTACTAATCCCTTATATTTTACCAAAGAGTTCGGTTAAAAGCATCCTTAAGCATTCCTTGCTCATTAAATCGGAATTTCGTTGATATATTCAGGCTTGGAAACTGGCGCACTGTAATCCCGGTTATCGTCACCCATGACCGTTTTTTGGCCGTTCCATTCGATCTGCACTTTGGCATCCTTGCTGACTGTATTCTCCGCAGTGGTTAACACGACAGACTGTAACAGCTCGCTTGGCACGATATCCCCTTCGGCAAACATATCATCTTTCAAGGCAACCGTGACCGTGCCATCCTCTGCCGTTTTGACCGATTGCAGCTCCGTTCCACCTGTCATAACCTCTTCCAGTTCGCCGCCTTTGTCAGGTCCCTTGATCAGTTCGTTCAATGCTGCCTGCACCCGATCTTCACCAGGGGTAACGAGACGTGTAACTGGAACATAATATTGGATGCCTGCTGGTGAAGCTGCTGAGAAATAGACCGTGACCGGACTGCTGTTCGCCACAAACGCATCACCCAGATCCAGATTGATTCCCACAGCCCGATTCAGCGGTTCAGGCAACGGCGTGCTGTTCACCGGCATTTGTGTTAACTTTTTACCATCCACCCAGATCTGTACATTCTCCACATCAGGTGTTCCCGTCAATGTCCACGTGACAGCTTCTAGCATTTTCCGTTCTTCCTTCGCATCATACTTGGCAAAATTACCCGAGAACTCCACGACTGCCAGCTTGTCATCCGCGTGAATCGTTACATTCTGCACAACTGTTCCCTGCGGGAGAACGCCCTGAAATCCTTCAGGCAGCATACCCGCATAGGCCCCGCCTGTGACAAGTGTATCCAGTGCTGTCTTTGGACTGCTGGCATCTGTTCCAGAAGGAAGTGTCAGGGATACCGGAGCGAGCAGCCCCTGCTGGTCTTGCAGATATACCGTCGTTAATGGGAGCGTTGCGAGTGCACCATTTCCTTCGGCTGCCTGAATCATGGCTGCTTCCTGAATGGGCGGTGGTGGATCAACAGCTTCAGAAGACTGTGCTCCAAACATGCCACAACCTGACAACACCATAGGAATACTCAGCAGCGCAGCTGCCGATACCGTACGCAAAGATTGGATCTTTCTCATGATCACGTTCCCCCTCATCATTTTTACAGTTTGTACTACCATGTATACGAGCCTTTGTCCAAAAAATAACTAAAAGATAATCGCTTTGCTGAAAACTTATATATGATCTTAAAGAAACGTAAAACAGGTTAATAACGTATTAGGAAGCAAGAGTAGGGACATTGCTAACTTCAGAGGAGGAATCGCCCATGGAACATCCTGAGCAAGAAAAAATCCCTTACAGCCTGAATAGCCGCAAGGTGGCGGAGGCAACAAAGGAATGGCTGCATAAGCGGGGCGTCACGATCCCTGAGATCGCAGAACTGGTTATGTTATTGCAGAAAAAATATTATCCAGGTCTTACGATGGAAGAATGTATCGAAAATGTGGAGATGGTTCTCCGTAAACGTGAGGTACAGAACGCTGTTTTGACCGGGATTCAGCTCGATATTCTGGCAGAACAGGGGCAGCTCATATCTCCTTTACAGGAGATGATTGAGAATGATGAAGGACTGTACGGCGTGGATGAGATTTTGGCATTCTCCATCGTCAATGTATATGGCAGCATTGGATTTACGAATTATGGTTATGTGGACAAGCTAAAACCAGGGGTGCTTGAACGCCTGAATGACAAGAGCCTGGGGCCTGTCCATACGTTCTTCGATGATATTGTCGGTGCGATTGCATCGGCAGCGAGCAGTCGGATCGCCCATCGCAAACAATCCGAGCTTGAAGAAGCACTGGGAGAAAAACCTGTCAGTGATGACGCTGTATAATGCGTAACTCGTTTCATATCTGAAGTCATGTGGGACATTGGACATGTGTATGGATGCTTCGTGAAATAACTGTTTAATAAAATAACTGTTCATGGAAAAAGCGGCCTGATGGCCGCTTCTTTTGCATGTGTAACGATACATATTGGATAATCCACGTGTTATTATTTCAGATGTTTAGGTCGTACCGTTCCCACCAAACCAAAACCTTCAACCCAATTCTGCTCAGAAGGTGAACCAGATGTTGCCCGTTTCGGTCCAATCGTAATTTCCGGGCCTTTGCGTTCTCTCAACATGCCACGCAACACCGTGATACCGAGAATGCTGAGTCCGGTAAATACATACATCATCCGCATGATGATATTGCCAGAATCCGTTCCGGTAACCATGCCGTGAACCAGCAAACCAATGAACACCGGATAGGACAAGAGGTGGAACATGAACCACCATTTACGGCCCAGCTTGTTTCGCAGATCACTGGATAACAGGACAATCACTAATCCGTAGAAGGCTAACGTTCCCAGACCACTGCCAATCGGATGCACGGAGGCGGTAAAAGGAATCAGAAGTTCTCCCCAGGTAAATGGGCTGTAATGATCAATATATAACGTTAATGCGTGCACGAGTCCAAGTCCGAAGGCGAGCCAGGTCGTTCGAGTATGCCATTTGAACATGGCTGCTTTTGGTTTGCCTTTGGCCATAGGCATCCCTTGCGCAATGCCCAGAAACACTCCGGCAAAGAGCAGTACATAAGCAGCAATTCCACTAATTCGAATGATATTCCACGTCGGCAGGTAATCTACAATCCATTGTGCCATAACCGGCTCCCCCATATCTGTTAGACTTGTCCTCGTTTATATCAGACTGAAGCGATGATCCGGATCAAACCCGGGCCAGTGCTCAGCAAGCGTATCCGTATTCCCTCTAAAATAAGTAATTCCATCCCGTGTCATCCACAGGACGTCATGCCGATCGTAATGTCGGTTTAACCAGCCCACCGCTTCAGCACTTCCCAAAATGCAGACCGTCTTGGCAATGATCTCGCATTGCGAAGCATGCTGTCCCAGAACGGTACACTGTAACACATCCGTATCCGCCGGTTCCATCGTCCGAGGGTCAATAAGATGGTGCGCAAGACTTCCATCCGTATTCTTCCATTGTCTGCGGGAAATACCCGAAGTGGCAACAGCTCCTCGCTGTAAACGGATCACTCCCGACACAGCACCCTGATTCTGCAAAGGATCTGCTACTTCCAAGGTCCACTGGGAATGGTCTGGTGAACCCCATACTTGAATATCTCCACCAGCGTTAATCAACCCCGCCGGAATATGCAACGTTCGCTGTAACCAGTCTGCGATGCGCTCCACTGCCCAGCCCTTAACAATGCCTCCCAGGTCCAACTCAGCTCCGGGGTCCAGATGAACCATTCGGCTACCTTCCCGCTGAATCCAACTCGGACGGCTGTGGTCATATCGATCTTCCATCCAGCCTGATGATTCAGGTGTTCTCGTTCGCAATATGCGTTCAAGCAATGGACGTTGCGGTTGTCGTTGCTGCACCTTATCGAAACTTAGATCATATCCCGAAACCTGAAGAGCCTGGGAGATACCCGGTTGAAAAATCCCTTCGGTCAGTCCAATATATCCATAGGCCAGACTCAAAACTTCATCCATCGCAGCGGAGATGGGCATCCATCCGGTTGAAGCATTCAGACGATTTAGTTCACTGTCTGCCACAAATCGGCTGAAGCGCTGCTCCTGCGTCTCAAACCAATTCTTCACCAAGGTTGCCGCATGTTCAGCTTCTTCCCGCCCAGCGGACAGTTGCACTTCAACATCCGTGTTCATCGCACGGAATTGAAACCGGAGCGGACGAGCAACTTGCTCTGTGCGGCTCATGATGCACCTGTGCGTGACTGATAGTTGCCACTGCTGTATCCGGAGTCTGTACCCTGGTTATTTTGTCCGATACGCTGAGAATCTGAATAATTCCCCTTGTTACTCGTGCTCTGATCTGGCCGAGCTGCTTGTGTGCTATCGGATGTTCCATTATATTGACTATCATTATTTTCATTGTCCTGCGTGTTCCAGTTGTTGCTGTCCGTTGTACTGTTGATCCATTCATCCATCACATCATCATGCGTATCCACCTGGCTTGAAGCAGTAACACTTGTATCTGTGCCATTCGCTGCTGCATAGGCCACATCAAAGGCATCCGAAGTTCTTACATATTGAAAGAGTGCAGCCACAGTCAACGTTGCTGCCGCTGAAGCTTGCCATTTTCTCCATTGATTCCGTTTTCTTCTGGTCATTGCTCTTCCCTACTTTCTTTAGGGTATGTCTCAAGACACGCCCTAGCGAAGTTCATAGATGTATCATAGGCGCGCTGGCTTAAAAATAGATGAATGAACCGTTAAGAGAGGCTAAAAAGGCCCAGAACAGGTGAATTTCCTGTCCCGAGCCTCTATACAAGATCACATTATCATTTCATATCGATATCATCATTCCGTTTAGATTTGAAAATAGAACGTGCCATCCGGTTGCTGCTCTTGCTTCACTACTTCGCGTCGAAGTAACTCCTGCAAATGGGCCAACGTCTCACTCATGGCAAATCGCAGTTGATGGGTACCCAGCCGATTGCCAAACATGTGCACACAGATGTCATAAGCATTCGCCGGTGACTCCTGAATTCGCTCCGTCATCTTCTGAAGACGTTCCTCGTGATGAGCCAGCAATTGAACTGTCCGTTCGTTGAACTGGGCAAAAGGATTCCGATGTCCCGGATACGCCTGCTTGACATTCAAAGCACCGAGACGTTGCAATCCTTCCATATAAGACAATAATGGCTGAGGGTCACTGCCAGGTTGCAGACTGATATTCGGTGAAATCTGTGGCAAAACTGCATCTCCGCACAGAATCTCCATGGACTCCGGCGCATAAAAGGATAAATGGCCTGGGGCATGTCCACCCGTCTCCACAGCAACCCAACGTTTCCCGCCCATATCGAGCCACTCGCCATCTTCAACAGGTGTGACATTCGGAAGTGGCGTAATCTGCGAAGTAAATACCTTCATATGTTCATGTATCTGCTCAGTCTTGTCTTCTGGCATACCATGACAACCATAATAATCAGGTAATATTGTATTAATACGTGAATCAGGTCCCCACATATAATCAGCCTCTTGAAGGGAGCGTGTCGACATTCGAACGGGTGCGCCCGTCATCTGTTGCATCCAACCCGACAACCCAAGATGATCGGGGTGATGGTGGGTCAGTACAATTTGACGAATATCGCTAAAGGTCAGGTCGAGATCTGCCAGCGCTTCAACCCACTCCTGTTCCGTTTCCGAATTACGCGGTCCCGGATCTATAATAGTTATCTTCCCATCCGGTTCTGATAACACATAACTGTTCACCCATCGCAAGGGAAAAGACATGGTAATCTTGACCCGGTGTATGCCCTCTGTCATGGCCATCTCTTCTGTGCGCTTCATGTTATCCCCCTTCCAGACTGTCTCTGTTCACTCCGCAGGACGACGACCAACAAAAATCATGCGTGGAGAAGTCTGCTCGTCATATTTCTCTTCGTCATAGCCGCCATGTACCTGGTCTGCCGGGAGTCCGGCGGCACTTAACATCTGACTCAGTTGATCCCGTGTGTACAACTTCACACGCTCCTGATATACCCGCGGTTCATGTCCGGATGTGGTATCCGTAATGCGAATTTCCTTTTGCACAAATCCATCCTCAATCTTGCGGAACTCCTCAATTCGCTGCCCTTCATCCTCTCGGACGGAGTGCGGCACCAGATGACGAGTCACATAAGCCGTATTCATAAAATCAATAATATAGCTGCCACCCGGGCGAAGCATGCGATGAATGGCACGTAATACTTTCAGTTGTTCTCCGTCCTCCAGGAAATAACCAAACGATGTGAACAGATTGACTACAGCATCAAAGCCACCTTTCAGCGGGAGTTCACGCATGTCTGCGTGACACCAAGATACTCGGCGTTCAGTGTCCATTAGGCGTGCTTCACGTAAAAGCACATCGGACAGATCAACTCCGGTCACTCTTAATCCTGCGTCAGCAAGTGCCATGGAGTGCCGTCCCATACCGCAGCATAGATCCAGTACTTCAGCATTGGGCTCAAGCTTCAACCAATTGATCATTTTATGTACTTCCTGATAGGCACCCTGCACATCCCGGTGCTTGTATACGAGAAGATAATCTTCTCCAAAACTCTTTTCATACCATTCCGTCATCCATTCTCGCCCTCCACTTGGTCACTGGCTCTCTATCTGTAGTACGCTATGTACAGGCCTGATCATTTCCCCTAGCTTTAATGTATTGTAACGTCTTTATTCTGCAAACTCAAAAAATTCCAGTAAGTTTCCAACATTGAAGAGCCAAAATGCACACGATATAATGTTAGACATACGCCAGTAAATCGGTTAATTATAAGAAGTTGTTCAAAAAGCAACAGGAGGTGTTCTTATGATTCGCATCGGACTTACCGGATGGGGGGATCAGGAAGATCTCTATCCAAACCGTACCAAAGCCAAAGACAAGCTCAGTCTATACGGACAGTACTTCTCCACCGTGGAGGTGGATAGTTCCTTCTACGCCGTTCAGCCGCGGGATCGAATGGCACGATGGGCTGCCGAGACGCCCGAATCCTTTGCTTTTATCATCAAAGCCTATCAGGGAATGACCGGACATCTACGGGGCAAGCCCTACTTCACCAGCACGTCAGAGATGTATAAGGCTTTTCGGGAATCACTGGAACCGGTCATTGAAGCCGGCAAGATGCAGGCAGCCTTGTTTCAATATCCACCTTGGTTTGAGTGCAATAAAGACAACGTGAAAGAGCTTCGTGAAGTGAAACTGAGAATGGAAGGTATTGCGTGTGCCCTCGAATTCCGTCATCGTAGCTGGTATGAAGGTGACATGCGCGAGCGGACGCTTGCGTTCCTGAAAGAGCAAGGCTGGATTCACAGCGTCTGTGACGAACCTCAGGCGGGTCCAGGTTCCATTCCCATCGTTCCACAGGCCACGGATTCGGAGATGACGCTGGTGCGCATGCATGGACGCAACGTGTCCGGCTGGCATCAGAATGGTGCGCCTAATTGGCGGGAGACTCGTTATTTGTATCGTTATAACAAGGAAGAACTGTTGGAGTGGAAAGGGTATCTGGAGCAATTGCATGAGCAGAGCAAGGATGTCTATGTTATTTTCAACAACAACTCCGGTGGTGATGCAGCGGCGAATGCCCAGATGATGATGGATCTGCTGGACCAGCCAATGAAGCCTTTTCCTGACCGTACTGAACCGGAGAAGGAAGAAGGACCGGAACAGCTGGAATTATTTTGATCCGAACTAATGATGGAGTTATTCATATTATTGGGTGAAGGTAAGTGTATTTATATATTGCTATTATGCAGATCAGATTCGGGATTGGAAACAAACTAAAAGCGGCAAGCCTGAGGGCATTGCCGCTTTCTTTAGCTGGTAATCTACCTATAGAAGTCTATCCACATACATCCGTTCCGTTGCGTCAAACATCAGCGCTGCGCGGCTGTAACCGAAGAATTGATAGACACCTTGCGTAGCTTCTGGTTCATTTTATGAGCCTCAATGCCAGCCAAGAGCACAATGCCGATCCCATGGGTATCGTTTAGATTCCATCCCAGATCATCGCGATAATACAAGGAGGTAAACGAGTACCCCGAACCCCGGCATACCCCGTATATATTGCCTTTATAGTCAATCGACAAACGCGTCATACCTTCCCATCCTTTGCGTACGGCCTCCAGATAAGGCTCAGGCTGTTCCAGCCAGCCCTCCTGAATACCACGGGCATAGGCGTAGATGAACATCGATGTGCAGGAGGTTTCTTCATACGAATCCGGACGGTTCAGCACCTGATGCCATAGTCCATTTTCCCCTTGCAGCGCCAAATAACCTTCACTTAAATCACGATAGAACTGTAATAGTTCCGTTCGTTTCACATGATCATGTGGCAGGATAGATAACAGTTCGGTTAAGGAGAATAGCACCCAGCCGTTACCCCGTCCCCACGGAATACCTGTCGCCCGACCACGTACAAAATCATACACATGGGACATGATCTGTTGTTCGGGAAGATAGAGGTATTTACGGAACATCAGGAACTGATTGACCGCATCATCCCAATATGTCGCATCTCCTGTCAACTGACCGTAACGCATCAGAAATGGTGTACTCATGTACAAGTCATCACACCACATCGTCTCCTGACGCATCTCCCCACTGCCTCGTACCCGGTAAAAGGCACCGTCCTCCAGACGCTCCTGCTCATGCGTAATGTAGCCTGCAATCCGATCCGCGGTATCTCTTCCCCCACGAATATCGCCCAATTCCATCGCAGCAAGCAGCGTGGAACCAAACGAACCGCAATCATCCAGACTGTCGATGGCAGACAGTTGATTATTGATTCCTGCCGCACCGTACCCTTCCCGATCCCACAGACCGTAGCGGTCAAATGAAGTGCTCAGTTCAATATGTTGCCGTACATACTGAATGTAATCATCCCGTCCCAATTCCTGTCCCGTCTGGAGAAGTCCAAGCAGGGTAACGCCGAGCGGATAATTCCACTTCCCGTAATGTGTATTTTCCAGGTAAGGACGAACATGCGTGTCGGGAAGATCTACCCGCCAATACACACCTTGTGCGCCATCATCAAATACGGTATCTGTTCGCACGATGTCGGCGTGGGATGGTTCAGCACCGGGAGCAAATACACCTGTGTACAGCCAAGGGTCAGAGCATCCCGCAACCGGATGAGGCGGTTTCAGTCTCCAGCCTGTGGAACCCGAACGCTCGGCATCTTCCAACGTGAATCCCCATGATCCACCAAGTGCTTGAATTTCACCTTTCGCGACCAGATCAGATGAACCGTAACGGCGCGGGAGTTCAACGTGAAAGTTACCGCTATCTCCAGCAGAGTATACTTCCGTGCCATCCACATACAGAGTCAAAGCTCCATCATGACGGCCTTTTAAAATAACTGGCGTTGATCCTGGCAAGGTTACATCCAATTTGAACCAGGCGTAAGCAACAGCTAGTTGCTCCGCTCCAAAGATGCGGGCAAAAGAACCCATACTCTGCTCCTCATCTGTCCACGCCTTGCGCGGATACCAGGTAAGACCTGTTTCTTCTTCCGTCATGCCGTCACGAGGAAGAGATAGTACAGGTTCATCGACGGGTTCCGAATATAACCAGCCCTCCTGTCCCTGACGATCTGCCCCAGGAGTGAGGAAGTGGAGCGGGAAATTTTTGAATGAAGCTGTTCCGTAGATACCGCCGAATCCTACTTCTGTTTTGACAAAACACAGCAACACATCATTCCAACCATAGTTCACGGGAATTGGAATCTGGGTTCTTCGCTCGGGAAATAATTCCTGCAACAGCTCGGACTTAAACACCTCTTCACCGTTCACATAGATTGTCACCGGACTATAACAGTTCAAACCCGTATTTAACGTTGCATTCTGCTCGCTCCATAACTTGCCCCATACATACACGTACTGTCCTGCACGCACCTCTGCGCCTTTCTCATGCAGATTCAGGTCGTAGCGATAGTCCCCTAACCTGCGGAAACCTCCCTGATGATAGGCTCTGAACAAAAATGAATGTTTCGGATGATCACCAATATAACGCTGAGCCACCGTAGTCAATATATCCGGAATTGAATCGTACACCTTGCCTGCAATCGCCTCGTTCTCATGAAAATAACGAATGATCGTCAGCTCCCTTCCTTATACCTTGTTTCGTTCGCTTAGCCGCAATGTTTCTCCGCCCTGCACTTCAACAACCTGCTGATCTGCCGTGAACCATACCGGGATGGCAGACGGATTATGGATGATGGATCGATCGGCCGAACACTCCAATCGTTGTACGGCTTTCCAATAGGCGATCACTTCGATGTTCGTGGCGTACCAGATGTCGTTCCTGCCTCCAATCTGCTCACCGAACTGTTCGATGATCTCCCAGTTGTCGTTGTCATTGAACTCATAGCTGTGACCCCAGACGTAGAGCAATAGTGGCGTACCTGTTTTGGAATGTTGGATAAAACGTTTGGCATGCCCCGCCAGATCATGATTATGATGACAGGTCGGATGCCATTCAAGCGGCCGATCGGGCAACGTGTATCTGCCATGTGATTCAACGGTACGGGCATAATCAATGCCAAGCCACTCCAGCTTTGTACTTAACGCACGGTCATACCCTCCGTTGGGATAAGCCATGCCTCGTACCGGATAACCGACGAGCTGCTCCAGCGCTTTTCGGTCTTCGATAATCTCTTCGGTCAATAGTTCATTCGGAACATAAGGCAGCGTAGGGTGAGTAACCGTGTGAACGGCTACTTCATGCCCCGTATACAGTTCAGCGACTTCCCCAGCCTCAATGCGGCCTGGATTACCCAGGGTACCAGAGTTCAGATTAAAGGTTCCCCGCAGGCCATACCGATTACAGATCTCCACCAGTCTGCGATCATGCACCACTCCATCGTCATAACTGAGCGTTAACGCTTTCATCAGGCCGCCTGGATAGCGGTCAAACTGAATCCGATGTCCCATCCCTTACTTCCACTCCTTTATCCCAATTCTTCAACAGGTACATGACCTGCCTCCTGTAATCGATGATGTTCCGAATCAAAATACGTACCTTCCAGCAGGCCAATCAATGTGTTGGTTATCCGCACTTCAATGTCGTTATCCCCTGGACGAAGCCAGGAGGCTTCTCCCTTCCAGCGATACGGAGACCAGCATCGCACACCAAGACTATGTCCGTTCACCCTCACTTCCGTCACATCCTGCACCCGCCAATCGCTAAATTCCAGTTCAAACGTGGTCATATCTTCCCCTGGCTCATCCAGCCAGAACGTGCGTTTATAACTCATTTCCCCGGCAAAATGGGGATACAGCGGCTGCGGTTCAGGTCCGATGCGAAGGGCCGTATCCGACTCCCGTACAAGCGAAGCCATGCCTTCATGATGGAACTCCACGCCGAATCTACCTTGTAGATACAAGGGATCAACGATACCATCCTCATCTTTCGTTACCTGCACAATCACCGTCATTTCGTTGAGACCGCTGTGCAGCAGCGCCGTAATATCACAAGCGATGTTATTGTGGTCGGTTATTTCGATTGGATCGAATTGTTCCTTTTCAAGCAGATGCCCATTAATCTCCATCGACCAATTGCCCGAAATCGCCGCTCTGTCCATGAATAAAAGGCATGCAGGCAATGCCGTTCTCAGCTCAAATGTGGTCGTATATCGGCACTCGATCGGGTAAGCAACGGATGCCTTTTTCGGTGTGCCAAATACCTGACTAAACTGGATTGGCAGATGCTGCTGCTCCGATAATTCTGCCGCCTGATCAATAAACGGTTTCACAGTTACATGCTGACTCTCCAGAATCACACCATTAGCATTGGAAGCCTGAAGATGGAATTGTCCCATTCGCAAAATGTTAGATTGCACCGTTTCGAGTCGCCATGGCCCTTCCGAAGGAACTCTGATCTTACAGGCTTGATTTGCTCCTACCGAAACATCCGCTCCGAACGTCGATCCTGTTTTGTCTGTTACATCCACCTTCGTTGTTAATTCCTCTTCCTTCGCAGGTTGTAAAGTAAGACGAACAGCATGTGCTTCATAAGGCGCCAGCGTTAGTGAAATGCACCATTCCCCGCCACTGCTCGTATACGGCAAGGCTTGAAGCTGCCCTGTCTCCAGATCAAGTCGTTCTGCCACGAGACAAGCACCCTCTGCCAGCTCCGTTCCATCCCACAGCTGTCTGGCGACCAGCTTCAATTGACCCTTCAGGTCCTGACCCTCCTGATTGGTCAAGAAAACCATATGCTCCCCAGCCGACAATTCACGGGTGTGCATCAGCAGGGAGGCACTTTCCTCTTCCATGATCCAACAGATGGGTTCGGGCAATACCTGATCGAGCAGGAGAGAGATCAGCTCCAGTGAAAAGTCATCTCCTTGGCCCGTTCCTGCGGGTAGAAAATAGGCATTCCCCTCACCCTGATGCCACATGGTTTCACGGTTATCGTGATCCGTTGTCACGTTACGGCCCCAGTACACCTCTTGCGGCTGCTCGCCTGCGCCAAAGAACTCGGCAGCTTCACACCCCTCTGGACTTCCCGGCTGAATCGCAATATGTGGAGGCATCCCAACAGAGATGACAGTTCCTCCCTGCTGAACGAATCTTTTCACCTGTTCCCAGGCCGCGGCCTCCAGATTCAGCATCGGTGGCAGAATCAGTACGTCATAACGGGCAACGCCGATCTGAATGATGCCATCCGTTAAGTCAGCTTCATCCAACAATTCGGGATCAAGGTGATCATAGTCACGTCTGTTTTCGAGCAGATGGGTAGTAATCCGCATCCAGTCCTTCGTCAGGCGCTCCAGTTGCACCCGTTCTGCTTCGTCCTCGCCGCTATACTCAAATCCATGCAGCGGATTACCCATCAGACTCCAGAATGTCGTCGTTGGGTCAAGCACGGCAATACGAATGTCTGCTGTTCCGGTGCTCATGAGATAGCTCAACCGTCCGGTGTAATCCCCTAACTGCCGGAAATGCTTCCAGTAGGGATTCTGTAAAAATTGAGATGGCGGTGCGTCATGTTTTGCAAGCCCACCAATCGTATAGAAAAAGGCGTGAAAGTTATAAAAATTGGTGCCCATGGCGGCCATTCGATCGATCATCCACTTGGCATCCTGTAGCGTCATCGACCAGCCCACACTGTGAAAACATTCAATTAGATTGCGGCTTCGGCCCAATTGCCGGGCAAGCGAACTGACCATCTTGGGATTGTCACGCATCTTTTGACCATATCGTTCCAGAATCCACGATAAGGATCGTCCAATTTTCTCATGTGCCGAATCACCACCTGGCATATGGCTGAACAACTGGGTGGTCATCCTTACGCCAGGCACCTCTGCCGCGTACTGGATTCCTGCTTCCTCACACCAGTCATGCACCTGTTTGTGATAGGACTCCCTGAGAAGCAGGTGTAGGGACTGATAATAGTCATACCGAATCCGATGCGCGTCCGGAACATCACCATATAACAGCGCCGGTAGTGAATCAATCAGACTATAACCACAACGCTCATTGAAATAACGGGGAAGCTGTGGGGACCAAGGGATACGGCCGAGCGGTGCAATCTCATCCGAGAACATGCCTTTGATCACGCTTTCAAATTGATCTCCAACCGCTGACTTATAACGCTCATGTGTCAGTTCAATAAATCGACTCATCGCTTCCTTGTGGCAAGGATCAACAAAGTTGCCGTAATATTTGAAATCGTCGATCTCCATTTCCTGAAATATAATCAACTCCCAATCACCTGGGGGAACATCCCACAACAAGCGGAACGCTGTTCGGTAGGTGAAGAACCGCTTGCGGTTATACGATGTGAGCCCTGTCTCCTGATAGACCTGATCGGTCTGGATATTGCCGATTTTATTTCGCAAGTCAATGGATTCATGCCACAACCGTTTGCCCTGGTCATCCTTGGGAATCGCCTTGGCAACCAAGACTCGTCCCCATGGCAACTCCAGATCCAGATCCACAGCTTCTCCGCCCTGAACCACCAACTGATGATGCACGAGCTGACGCTGCTTCGCTTCAGGGAAATCAAGGGTCACTTCCCCGCCAGCCATTCCACTCGGATAGGGATACTCGTCATATAACCATACCTGCATGCCATGATCGGCAGCTGCCTGCACTGCAATCCGCACCTTATCGAACCATGCTTCAGAGAGATAGGGAATCTGTAGCCCCTGACGCGGACAGATGAAGAATCCGCCTACACCTTGCGTGGCCATCTCAGCCACCTGCCGCTTAATCTGCTCTTCTTCCATATCCCCGTTCCAGAACCAAAAGGGATGGACCCTGTACTGCGCCTCGGGATTTTCAAAAGCATCCCCGTTCCACATGTTGCCTTCCTCCCTGCATGTTCAAGAGTGTATGGTAACCAGCTTTACCAATAACGTTCATTTCAGTTCAAATAGGTTTGTTTTGTTTTGATTATACATCAAAAACCATATTCAGGAAGTCGTATTTTCCAGAAAGTTGGATGAAATTTTGTTCGCGAATCAAGCCATTACAGCGATAAGAAAAGCCCGGCTGTTTCCGCTACACTGAAAGCACGGCTACCGGGCTCTGGCTTATACGACTACTTCAGTGCAACGTACAGTTCATTAACTTCTTTCACATAATCATCTCCGCCGTTGTTCTTCCACAGGGCAACAGCATCTTCGAATCCTTTCTCATCAATCTGACCTACGATATATTTGATCCGCGCATCGTTAATGATATTGTCCAGCTGCGGTCCTTTCTGGGCGTAAACATCAGAGATCAGCGGTTCGCCAGGATTGGCGATGACAATCTCTTCGTTGGCTTTCTGCACCTGTGCAACCTTTTCACGGACAGGTGTCTGTTGTACGCGAAGCGTTCTGTCTTCTGGCACAAACATCAAAATCTGATTTAAACCCTGCAGGTCGCGCAGCGCCAGCTTGTCAGTGCTCGGTATGATGTAGTCTTCTTTTTTCTCGTATTGCTTGCCTTCCAGTCCGTTGTACAACAATGCCTGCAATTCCGGTTCATTCAGCTGATCCAGAAAGCTCAGTACCTTCTTCAGGTCTTCTTCCGTTTTGACACTGCTTTTGGAGATGGCAATCAAGCCGGAGTAGCCAGACGTTGGCATATCACGCAGTCCCTTTGGACCTTCCATCGCTTGCAACACATCTACGCGTCCTGTCGCATTCGGGTCTTTATCGAGTATTTTCTGATCCATGCGCTGGGCATTATCTGCTACATCCACCATGACACCGGCTTGCCCATTCACAAATGGATCAGGCAGTTTCGTTGCATCCATCACCGCAAAATCCTTGTTGACCAGACCCTCGCTATAGATTTGCCGGAAAAATTTCAGGGCTTCCATGTATTCTGGTGTCTCATGCGCCGGGATCAGACCTCCACTGCCATCATCTCCCCATTTGTTGGGCGCACCAAACCATACCTGCATGTTATCCCACGGGCCCGTGAATTTGCTGGCAACCAGACCGTACGTATCATCCTTGCCGTTACCGTCCGGATCATCCTTCGTGAACGCTTTCAACACATTGTAAAATTCATCAATCGTCTTTGGCTCTTCCAGCCCCAGATTCTCAAGCCAATCTTTGCGGATTGTGACCCCATTACGTCCCAGGGCGCGCGCCCGGTAGATGCCATAGGTTTTGCCATCGATTGACGCATTGTTGGTGATGATTTCATTCATTTGACTCAGATTCGGATAATCTTTCAGATAAGGACCCAACTCCCAGAAAGCCCCGGTTCGGGCCGCATTGATAAAACTTGGAGACTTCCCTAAGACCACCATAATCTGAGGAAGCTTTCCCGAGGCCAGTGTGATGTTGAATTTGTCTTCGTACGAGCTGCTCGGCACCCACTGCAAGTTCACATCCACCTTGGTCAATTCCTCAAGCTTCTGGATGACCGGGCTGTTCTCCGGCGGATTCTCCGCTTCGAAGTTCGGAAGCATAATGGTAATTTCGTCGGTTCCACCCGCAGCGGTTCCTGAACCTGCTTTGTCCGTGGAGCATGCTCCCAGAACTGTACTCAATACCAGTGACGCAGAGAGTAACAGTGCACCTTTTTTGAATCCCGTTTTTTGTCCCATACGTTCTCCCCCTTGGCTTTAACCTTTGATTGAACCTAACATGACACCTTTGGCAAAATGCTTCTGCAAAAACGGATACACCAGCAAAATCGGAATGGTACCTACAACGATCACCGCCATTTTAATCGACTGCTCTGGTGGCTGTACAAAATTGGGGTCCATGTTAGCCATATCTCCGACACTGGCTTGCGAGAGTAACACAATCTGTCTCAGCATGACTTGTAGCGGCCATTTGTCACTGTCGGAAATGTACAGAAGTGCCGAGAAAAAGTTGTTCCAGTGTCCTACGGCGTAGAACAAGGCAAACGTGGCAATGACCGGTTTGGATAAAGGCAGAACAATTCGCCACAGCACGCCTAGATCCGAACAGCCGTCGATGCGGGCCGCTTCCTCCAGCCCGGGCGGCATTTGCTGAAAAAAGTTTTTGACAACGATTAAGTTAAAAGCGCTGATCGCGCCAGGAAGCATAAGAGCCCAGTAAGAATCGAGCAGTCCCAGTCCACGAATGACGAGATACGTTGGAATCATGCCACCACCAAATAACATCGAGAAAATCACCATGTTCATCATGACGTTACGGCCCCAGAAGTCACTTCTGGATAGTGGATAGGCCATCGTTAATGTGAAGAACAGATTGACCAGTGTACCTGCCACCGTGATGAAAATGGAAACACCAATACTGCGAAAGATCGTGGACGAGGAGAAGATATACTCATACGCGCTGAAGGAAAACACCTTCGGAATGAGGAAAAAACTGCGTTCGGTGATCTCGGCTTCCGTTGCGAAAGAATTCCCTATAATATACAGGAACGGAAGGACGGTTAATATGCCCAGAATCCCCAGCATGACGTAATTGAAGATATCAAATACCTTGCCGGCAGGGCTGTTGTATAGACGGCTGTTCATGGGCTCTCCTCCTTAATAAATTCCGGGATGGCCGAATTTTTTCGCAAGTTTATTACTGCCAAGCACCAGGATAATCCCCACCACAGACTTGAATAGTCCAACAGCGGTACTGTAACTGAACGCACCTTGCGTAATCCCCACCGTATACACATACGTATCAAATACATCTGCCACATCCCGGTTGAGGGAGTTGGTCATCAGATAGATCTGCTCAAATCCGGTATCGAGGAAGTTCCCCAGTCTGAGAATGAGCAAAATGACTATGGTCGTACGAATGGCTGGAAGTGTGATATGCCACATCCGCCGTAACCGTCCTGCACCATCGACAATGGAGGCTTCATATTGTTCCGTATCGACACCTGCAAGGGCAGCAAGGAAAATGATCGTGCCCCATCCCATCTCCTTCCACATCATCTGCACAATAATGAGCGGACGGAACGAACCTGGACTGGAGAGTACATCAATGGGCTTGCCTGTAATCCAGGCGATCAGGTCGTATAACACCCCGCCTTGGGGGGTCAGGAACACATACGTGATACTGGCGATAATCACCATGGATACAAAATGGGGTACATAAACCAGCGTTTGAATCGTTCTTTTGAAGAAAGCGACCCGAATTTCATTTAATAACAAGGCGATAATGATCGGTGCCGGGAAAAAGAAGATAAGATCATACAGGGCAAGGACCAATGTATTGCGTAATAGTCGGAAGAAGTCCGGGTTGGAGAAAAAGTTCGTAAAGTTCTCTAGCCCCACCCAGTTACTCTCCCGGATGCCCAGGAAAGGCTGGTAGTCCTGAAAGGCAATGACGATCCCCCACATGGGCAAGTATTTAAAGATGACAAAGTACAAAAAGCCGGGAAGCACAAGCACATATAACCATTTGTTTCGTTTAATCTGCCTTTTCCAATTGGACTCTCGTCTCATGGGCCTTGTGGCCCTATCCGCTTGGGTGGTTGCAGTGCCGTTGGTATTCCAGTCCGTCTTCCCGTTCATCATGTCTCCCCTTTCTCAACGATGTAAGCGTTATCAAATAACCTGATACTCAGACTATACAGCCGATCTTTTTCCGGCAACCTTCATTTTTTGCATTGCTCCGGATCATTGGCCGAAAAGCCCGCTATAACGCCATTTCCACAAGAAACTGAACATAACGTAGCAGGTAGAATTGCACATTTTTGCGGGTTTATCCTTCTTTGTATCACAGTAAAAAAAAGAAAACCGACATCCACTAAAGCTGGATGCCAGTCTGAAATGACAAAGATACGAACGGTTATTGTCCAAACCATTGATCGCGATACTGACTCGGGGTAACTCCCTCCTGTTTCTTGAAGATCCGATTAAAATAACTGTGCTGATATCCCACAGCCGCCGCAACATCATTAATTTTCATCGTTGTCTCACGTAACAATTGCTTCGCCGCATCCATTCTCACACGTGTCAGATAATCAATAAAATTAATGCCTGAAACCTGTTTGAAAGCCTTACTCAGTGCATAGGGTGTCATCTGCTCCTCGTCAGCACAGTTTTCCAGCGAAATGTCGCTGCGGTAATGTGTATCGATATACAACATCGTTCGTTCCACCACCAGTTTCAGCGGTTCCTGCGATCGTACCTCAACCTCTTGTATATACGGTATGAATACCTCATTCATCATCCACTGCCTCATCTGTACAGGTTCACGAATACCGATTAGTTGCTCATACATGTTGTAACCACCAAACAGCTTATAAGGTGTGACCCCCGTTTGCAGCATCATGTGCTGAATACTGCCGAGCAATTGAAGCATCATCTGTTGCACCTGAAATTCGGTACTGCCCGTCCGCGTAATCTCACTCATGAATTGTTCCAGCACACGTTCTGCTTCGGCTTGTTTGCCCAGCCTGACCGCCTGTAACAACTCCCGTTCCAGTCCAAGCGGATAGGAAGTTGCTTCATTTCTGCGGAAACACGCCTCATCCTCCAGATCGAGAATCTGACTACCTTCCTCCACACTGCGGTAAGCCACGGCCTGTTCCATCTCGACAAATCGTCCGGGCAGTTCCTGTAGTGAAGCTGCTGGGCGACTGACCATCAAGGTCACCTTCATTTTGAGCGTACGTCCAATGACCTCCACCAGTTCCTGTCCCCATAACAGCGCTTGTGACTTGACAGGTTCATCCTGAGGAGCGATTACAAGCATGGCGGAAGACAGGTCATGAAAATTCATGACACTGATCTGTCTAAAATAATTCTTTGCCACTTCCTGAGTGATATTCACTGCTGCAAAAGTGACTAATCCCGTGTCCTGGCTTCCAAATCTGCCTTGCAGTTGCTCGTACCCCGTAAAATACATCTGTACCAGCAAATACTGCTGGCCCTCCAGCTCAAATCCAAGATGACGCATGCGCTGCTGGAGATCCTGCTCGTTATAGGCATATAGATGCCCCTGTACAAGTTGTAGGACAAAGCTGTCTCGCAGATGGGGGAGCTGCTCCTGCAACTGGCGATGTGCCGTAACACTGCGGGAGGTCAGTTCGTTCCACTGTTGCTCCAGCAGCTCAAACTCATCCAGCTTGGCATCCGTTGGTGTTGTTTCGTTTCTGCCAGGCGTAAGCAGATGGAGCATCCGCGCTACAGGTGAATATATGCGGCGTGAAGCAAACCAGGATAACAATAATCCCAGGATGAGACTGCCTATACTCGCAATGACGATGATTTTGGATACCAGCTTGACTGGCGAAGTGACTGAGGTCAAAGGTGCTGCGGAGACGTAAGTCCAGTCTGAATCGATCCGACTCAATGAGCCGTATGACACAGAATAGGTCTGATCCTCATATCGGAACAGGAATGAGCGGCTGCCCGCATGCAGGGCTACTTCTTCTTTTAGCTGCTGCTCAAAAGCAGAAGTCTCTCCCGCCGTTCCCGGATTCCCGGTAACCAGTGTGTTTCCTTCCTGATCCATGAGGAACGTTAACCCTTCGTCGTAAGGAGTAAGCGTTTTCAACAAACTGGCAACTTTCTCGTTATCCAGCGTGATGATCAGTGCACCAAACGGATTAATGCTCTCCCCGGGTATCTTATGTACTAGAACAAGTGCATTGCCTGCATCCGTATGCAGCGGACTATCGTTGGTCGAAGGTTCGGTATCTCTGTTGATGCCGGAAACCCAGTCTGTCCAGTACACGTGGTTCCCCATGGAAAGGTATCGATCATAGGCTTGTACTTTCGCTTCATCGTTCAATTCGGTATAATCCCGATTAAACAAGATTGGCTTCGGTTCCTGCAAATACAGCTGTGCTGACTTGATCAGTGGATGGGAACCTTGTAATACGTATAAGGTAGTCACAATCTCCTGCGTTTCATTAAAATAATACACAAAATCCAGTGTTCGCAAAGCATTGCCAAACCTCGGTTCAAAAGCCCAATGGGATAAGTTCATCTCCAGATAAGCCAGCTGGTCATCCACATTGCGTGCCCGGTTCTCGATCTGGTTCTGATGCATCTGATTGAACTCGGTCTCCATTCGGCCAACCACCTGTTGATACATGACGATACCTGTGATTAGCCCGGGAATGCTGGCAATGAGTAAAATCAGCATGAGGCTGTTTCGATAAAATCGCCCTTTATGCCTTCCAGCCTTCAAATCGGACAAACGCTTGAATCTGCCAAATATTCGATCGCTCCTAGTCGGTTCCATCGCTGCTCACCTGCCTGCTTGCATCGGGTCTGACTGTCATGGAAACTTCCTCAACTCCCCTGAGAATATATGGATGAAATCCTTTTCTTGTATTATACGCACAATCTTCTGGTGAATGAAACGATCTGTAACCGATCATTTTTTTAACCAATGTTTTATTAACATGACAAAATGGATTACAATGAGATAAAGCAAACATGAAGGAGGCCTTTTTAATGAAAGAACAGACTTATTTTGAACAAAATAGAGAAAAACACCTGGCAGAACTGAATGAATGGTTGTCCATTCCGAGTATCTCTGCCATTTCAGAGCATAAAGAGGATGTTAATCGTGCAGCACAATGGGCAGCAGATGCGCTCACACGTGCAGGCATGGAAAACGTAGAGGTCATTCAAACGGCTGGACATCCGATTGTTTATGCAGATCACCTGCATGCACCCGGCAAACCGACGGCGCTGATCTATGGACACTATGATGTACAACCTGTTGATCCGCTTAACCTGTGGGAGACACCTCCTTTTGAACCTACCGTTCGTGATGGCAAGCTGTTCGCTCGTGGTGCAACGGATGACAAAGGACAGATTTTCCTACATATCAAGGCAGTTGAAGCCATTCTGGCAGAAAACAAAGAACTTCCGGTTAACATCAAGTTCTGCATCGAAGGCGAAGAGGAAATCTCCAGCCCGAACTTGCCCATCTACCTGAATGATAATACGGACAAGCTGCGTGCAGACATGGTACTGATCTCGGATACGTCCCTGCTTGAAAAAGGTAAACCGGCGATCTCCACTGGCCTGCGCGGCCTCTGCTCGCTTCACGTAGATCTGCACACAGCCAATACCGACTTGCACTCCGGTTCATTTGGTGGTGGTGTACCTAACGCACTGCACGCACTCGTATCCCTGCTCGCTTCGTTGCATGATGAGCAAGGCCGTGTGAGTGTAGATGGTTTCTACGACGGCGTTCTGCCACTATCTCCTGAGATGAGAGAAGAATTTGTGAAACAGGGCTTCAATGAAGAACAACTTCGTCAAGACCTCGGACTGGAGCAATTGTACGGCGAAGAAGGTTACTCGTTCGTGGAACGTGTTGGCGCTCGTCCAACATTGGAACTAAACGGCGTATGGGGTGGTTTCCAGGGCGAAGGCAGCAAAACGGTTATTCCAAAGGAAGCTCATGCCAAAATTACATGCCGCCTTGTTGCGGATCAAGATCCACAACATGTATTGGATCGCATCGAAGCACATCTGCGCGCTCACGTTCAACCGGGTGCAACGCTGCATGTGAAACAGATCGAGAAAGCTTTTGCTTTCAACACCGATCCTTCCAATCCAATTCTGCAAAAAGCGGCAGATGCGTATGAGCACGTGTATGGCGTTCGTGCCCTCTTTACCAAAGATGGCGGCTCCATTCCGATTGTTGAGAAACTCTCACGTGTACTCGAAATCCCTGCTGTCATGATGGGCTTTGGCTTGCCGGATGAGAACCTGCATGCTCCGAACGAGCACTTCAACCTGGAGAATTTTGATAAAGGGTTGTTGACGATTGTTCAATTTCTGAAGAGTTTGTAATCATCGTGTTTAAAAGCAGTTCATGAGAGCGTGCTGAGTGGACGTTCCGGGGCCGAATCGTTCTTTAGATCGCTGTTATCGTCGGATTTTTTGGATTCCCCTTCTCAAAGGGTAAAATCCGACGATAAAGGCGAACGCTCCGCTTCTTCAGAATCGATTTCGTCCCCTTCACTACGTTGCAGCTTGTCGCGTGACTGATTTTAAGATTGAGCCTAACTATTGATTGGTTAGTGTAATGGGGAGAACAAAGGACGGCCTTCGGGTCGTCTTTTTTGATTTATATTATTTCTTTGTTTTTTTGTTTCTTGTTTCTTGTTTCTTGTTTCTTGTTTCTTGTTTCTTGTTTCTTTGGTGAAATTGTAGTTTTTTTCATGGCTGCTTTTTATGAATGGAGACGATGGAGACTTACTTTTAAATGGGTTAATGTATTAGAGATAACATCATGATGACTTAATAGGTCGTTTCTTTGAATTTATTTTGTATTGGTCATTACGTACAGCTTGCTTCATCATGGCTGCTTTAAAGGATTGGGTCTGACTTTGATGGGTTAGTGTGATAGATTACCTTAACGATGGGCTGCTGAACACTTTTTCGTTTTTTTCTCAATAACTTCGTTATCGTTCTTCCTATGACTGATTTTATAGACGGGGTCTCTCTTTTAATGGTTTAGTGTATTGGAGATAACTTACGCGACCTTATCGGCGGTTTTTTTAGATTAATTACGTCTCCTCACTAGGTTTCAGGCTTTTACCATGGTTGCTCTTTATTGTGACTGGTTTTAGACGACGGCTAACTTTTAAGGGATTGTGATAGAGACAACACAAGTGGCCTTTAGGAGTTTATTTGATGCACCCTTATGGAGTATGGTGCGGATCGGGTAACGTAGATGTTGATAGCTACAGAGGTATTGTGGATGGAGGATCTTGCAGGATTCCTGCGTTTTGATCTGCTTATGTTAAGCGACTTCGGCGCGGGGCTTTTGCTTTGAGTGTTTACCTGCTGTTGCGCCCCGGCAAGCTAATCCAAAATGATGAGGTGAATGTTGTGTCTGCTTCTCACCTAACCAAACATGCGCTGGCTCACTCGCTTAAATCACTGATGGAGCATACTCCACTGAACAAGATTACGGTCAAACATCTGGTTGACCATTGCGGAGTGAACCGGCAAACCTTTTATTATCATTTTCAGGATATTTACGCGCTACTTGGGTGGATCTATCAGACTGAAGCGGTGGAGAGCCTTACGGAGTACCGAAGCTACAGTACATGGACGGACGGATTCTATAAAATCTTTTGTTACATCGAGAACAACAAAACGTTCTGCTGCAACACACTCAACTCGCTCGGGCGTACCCACTTGGACACATACCTCTATGAAGTAACCTATGATCTGATTATGGGTGTTATTGATGAACTGGCCTGTGGGATTAAGGTCCGCGATGAAGACAAAGAGTTTGTCGCCAACTTCTATACCCTGGCTTTCACTGGGCTAGTTATTCAGTGGATGAGAGGTGACATGCAAGAACCGCCAAAACAGATTATTGAGAAGCTCAATGGGCTGATCGAAGGCAATGTCCTGAGGGCACTGCACAGGTATGAGAATAAGCTGCCATCCACTTAATGATGTGCGGCTTTTTTCATATGTGATCTAAGCCTAGGTTTTAGACACTTTTCCAAAAGTGACCAAAAATTAGACACTCTCGTTCTTTTGATCATACCTTACGGGACCTGCAAAGTTTACATTAGGGATGTGATTACAGAACCTTTTGGAGGCGAATGATCGTGAAGAAAGATTACGGTAATAAACAGGTCTATTTTGTAGGGGGCGGCATTGCATCTTTGGCGGGTGCAGCTTATCTGGTTAGAGATTGTGTCTTTCCCGGAGAACATATTCACATTATCGAAGAAATGTCCATTCTCGGCGGTAGCAATGACGGAGCTGGTAATCCCGATCAAGGATATATCATCCGCGGCGGGCGAATGCTCAATGACGAGGCCTATGAGAATCTGTGGGAGCTGCTGGCTTCCATCCCTTCCATCGACCGTCCGGGCATATCTGTCCGACAGGAAATTACCGAATTTGACGATGCCAATCCCACACATTCCAATGCACGGCTCATCAACCGTGACGGGAAGGTTGAAGATGTGCTCTCGATGGGCTTTGATATGGCGGACCGTCTGGCGATGGGTAAACTGATTATTACTCCTGAAGACACGCTGGGTAAACTGCGCATCAACGACTGGTTTGGTCCTCATTTTTTCAAAACAAACTTCTGGTATATGTGGGCGACCACCTTTGCATTCCAACCTTGGCATAGCGCCGTGGAATTCAAAAGATACATGCTTCGCTTTTTTCACGAATTCCCGAGAATTCAGACGCTGGAAGGTGTTACCCGCACACCGTTCAACCAGTATGACTCGATCATCCTGCCACTGCATAAATATTTGGAACCGTTTGGCGTAGATTTCACGCTGAAATGCACGGTTACTGATCTGGATTTCAAAGACGGCGACGGCATTACGGTAAGTCGGATGCATGTGCTCAGGGGAGGTGAAGAGGAAGTCATTGACATCCTTGAAGGTGATCTCGTCATTGTCACAAATGGTTCGATGACCGAAGGGGCCGATATCGGCTCCATGACTTCCGCACCGAAACTGAACGGCAAGGGCAGCTCATGGAAGCTATGGGAGAACATTGCCGCAAAGAAACCGATGCTGGGCAACCCTTCTTCTTTTAATGATCATGTGCATGAGTCCAAATGGGAATCGTTTACGGTCACCTTCCAGGATTCGGTCTTCTTTGATCTGATGGAGAAATTCACACGCAACCGGGCAGGCACCGGGGCTCTGGTTACTTTCAAGGATTCCAGCTGGTTCATGTCTGTTGTTCTGGCCTTTCAACCGCACTTCCGCGGTCAGCCTGAGCATGTCAACGTATTCTGGGGATACGGATTATATCCGGATAACGTGGGCGACTACGTGAAGAAAAGAATGTGCGACTGTACCGGGGAAGAGATTATGCAGGAGTTGATTGGACATCTTCATTTCCAAGAACATCAAGAGGCTATCATGGCTACCGCCAACTGTATTCCATGCATGATGCCTTACATTACAGCCCAATTCATGCCTAGACTGAACAGCGACAGACCAAAGGTTGTGCCTGAAGGCTCAACCAACCTGGCCTTCATCAGCCAATTCTGCGAGATTCCCGATGACGTGGTATTCACGGAAGAATATTCGGTCCGGGCAGCAAGGATCGCCGTCTACACCTTGCTTGGAGAGAACCGTCCAATTGAGCCGATCAACCAGTATCAGTATGATGTTCGGACGCTGTTCAGCAGTTTTGTGACTTCGTTTAGATAATTGCTTATATAGAGAATGTGTGTTGTTGAATTGTATAAAGCAAATAGAGAGAGTTCCGTCAGCTATGACAGGACTCTCTCTTTCGTTTACTCGTTTACTATCTAAGCCCGACACATAACCTTACTCGAGATTGCCAACTGTCGTCTAAAGAACCTGACAAGCCTTATTACTTGAAATTTCGCAGGTTTGAAAATCTAACGAATCGTAGACATCTTATTTGCGCTTTAGACATGTTTAAGTACCGAAATATCGCTAAATTGCATTAAATAGCGTGTCTGAGATTCGTTACATTTTCTATCACTGCCAAATCATTGGAATAAGGCTTCACAGATTCGTTAGCGCTACGCGGCCTACGGAGAAAACTACTTATGAGAATGGAATCGTAGTGAAATGTTATTGTCGAGATCCTAGTCTATTCTTCCTTGAAACTTAACTTATTACTCTTCCATGTTACTCACGTATACTCTTGTAGTTGTTCTTATTATTCTTGGTGTTTATTTACATTTTTTCGTTGTTACTCATCGCTTATGAGAGCCACATATTATACTCTACTCTTCTTACTCACGCCGCTTATTACAGCCTACATATCACACTTCGCTTATGTGCGGAATGTTGTGAACTTCAACATGTGCACAAGCTTGGATAAATGTGCGATTTCCTGCTGGACTCCAGAGGTGTCCGCACCTGCCATTGCTTGATTCGCTCGCAGCGTTCTACGTGTGTTCAGCATACCTTCGATCAGTTTCATGACCGTGTTACGTCCACGATGATCGACAATCATATACTTTTTGCGTGGGTCCAGCTCTACCCATACGATGTTGCTGAATGATGTGAACAGATGCCTGCGGTACAGCTCCATATCGGTCTCATTGTAATGCTCGCCATAAAAGGCATAATATCCGTGTATGTGCAACTTCTCCGCCAACACTGTGATGAACGGATCATGTTCGAGCATAGCGTTACGTTCCATGTTTCACGCCTCCGTTATGCGTGATCCGCAGATCCCGTCTTTTTGAGATCTATTTTAACATATTGCGCAAGGTGTTGCCTCTACACAGATAAAAGCCAAGTTTTAACTCCTAAGACGGATGCATCACAAATGAGAGTTATTAGCACGATACTAATTTTCTAAATCTAATATGACTCGCCAATCCGTCTGCCCTTCACCCACACACCCTCAATATCCAGCTCCGCATTCAGTAAAACGATATCTGCCTGTTTTCCTTGAGCCAGGGAACCTGTCCGGTGATCAATGCCGAGCAGGCGTGCAGGAGTCAGACTTGCTGCTCTTGATGCAGCGTTCAGACTCAAGCCCACTTCCTGTATCAGGTAACGGAAACCGCGAATCATCGTCAGTGTGCTTCCAGCCAGTGCGCCGCCGTCCTTCAGTCTGGCCTCGCCATGCTTCACGATTACGGGCAGGTCGCCGATCTTGTATTCCCCATCATCCAGTCCCGCAGCAGACATGGCATCCGTAATCAACACGAGTTGATCGTTATGTTGCTTCAGCTGAGCCAGGATCGAGATCGCCGCAGGATGCACATGAATGCCGTCGGCAATCACCTCGGCACTGATACGCGGATCACTCAGTACAGCTCCGGCAGCTCCGGGTAGCCGGTGATGCAGCGGTGTCATGGCATTGAACGTATGTACTGCATGATGCAGTCCTGCTTCCACTGCCCGCTCCACCTCTTCATAGGTCGCATCGGTATGGCCGAGTGCCGCTGTAATCCGTTGTTCTCGCAGCCATGAAATGACTTCCAGCGCGCCTTCACGTTCCGGTGCCAACGTAACTTGACGGATCAGGCCGGGATATTGCTTCTCCCATGCTTCGAGCCAAGATACATCAGGCAGTATGATATGTTCTGGATTTTGCGCGCCAGGCCATTTCGGACTAAAAAACGGACCTTCCAGGTGCACACCCTCAAGCTGCGCATATGGCATTTCACTCGAACGATAGCGGTCGACTTCAGCAAGTACGCTGTCCAGTCGCTCTTTTGGAGCCGTCATGGAAGTCGCAAGCATCGCTGTTGTGCCCTGCGTACTATGGAAAGAAGTGATCTTGTCCAACACCTCAGTGCTTGCGTCCATAAAGTCTTCTCCGTTCCCACCATGCACATGGATATCAATGAATCCAGGCACAATGAGACCGCGTTCCGGTACAGACAGCGGCAAAGCCTCTCGCCGAATCTGTTCAGGAAGACCTTCCGGTATCCCAGCATAGATGATTTTCCCATCCTTCCAAGCTAATACACCGTCTTCCAATATCTCATTTGAAAGGAGTAGCTTGCCCCGAAGAAGAGAAATATTTTCATCACGCTGTCTCCCAGGTTCATGGCTATTCGCTCCGGTCATCTCACCAGCCTCCCAGCTGCACGGTCCAGCAATACCACCACATTCGGATGACATTGCAAAAGCGATGCAGGACAGGCCGTTGTGATTGGGCCCATGAACGCTTCGCGAATAATCTCGGCTTTTTCCTCGCCACGGGCAATGAGCAGAATTTGTTTGGCTTTCAAAATGGTACCAACACCCATTGTAATCGCCTGAGCCGGAACTTCATCAATGCTGTCAAAGAAGCGTGCGTTTGCCTTTCGAGTCTCGTCTTTCAGATCCACAACATGTGTTCGTCCTGTAAGTTCAGTTCCCGGTTCATTGAAGCCAATATGACCATTATGTCCAATGCCAAGCAGTTGCAGATCTACAGGTCCACGATCGTCCAGCCGTTGTTCATAGGAATTACATTCCTGTTCCAGATCGGCAGCCTGACCATCAGGCACTTGCGTTCTAGCAATATCTATATCGATATGTTTGAATAATTGTTCGTTCATGAAACTGCGGTAACTCTCGCGATGTTCTGTTGGAAGTCCAACATACTCATCGAGATTAAAAGAAGAAGCCTGTGAGAAGCTGACAAGCCCCTTCTGGTACAACGTGATAAGCTGTTTATATATGCCCACAGGAGAACTTCCTGTCGCGAGCCCCAGTACAGCCCGTGGTTTGGTTTGCAACAAGCTGGCAATGAGGCCAGCACCCGTGGCGTTCAAGTCTTCTTCATTTTCAAAAATTCGTATATTCATCTTCATCTGTCAGGCACCTCCGTTGTGTTGGACTCGATAAGATTGCACATTATGATAGGATTGTTCCAGTCTGGGGATAAAACGGTCGAAGTCGGCACTTACCATGCCTGTGAACAAAATATCGACCACATGCAGCAGTGCAATACGTGAAGCCATATCTCCACGCCTCATGCCTTCTTCCAGAGAAGAGGTGAATAGTGGGATATCCGATACCGTTGCAAGCGTGTTGCTGCCATAGGAAGTCAGTGAAATCGTAGAAGCTCCGGCTTTTTTGGCACAATGCAGGGCATCGATGGTCTCGGGTGTTTCGCCTGAATAGGATACGGCCATCGCCACATCTCCCTCCGCGAGCGAAGATGCGGATGTAATCTGCATATGTGAGTCGGAAAAAGCCGTACAGCTCTTGCCAATCCGCACCAGTTTCTGATAGAAATCCTGTGTAACAATCGATGAGGTAGCTACACCGTACAGATCGATGCGGCGAGCCTGACACAATAATTGCACTGCCTGCTCCAATCTGCCCAAATCCAGCAAACGGGTGGTATCTGCAATCGACGCGAGGTGGTTGGCTTCGATAGCTTCAACAATTTTGGATAGGGAATTGCCCGCTACAATATCCTGATACGCCGTTTCATCGGATGCGTGGGACAATTCTGCGGCAAGTTTCATTTTGAAATCGGGAAAACCTTTGAAATGAAACGACTTGCAAAAGCGGGTCACCGTCGCCGCACTTGTGCCACTCTGCTCTGCCAGATGACTAATCGTCCAACCTGGAATATCCGAGGGAGATTGCATAATGACTTCGGCAATACGTCGCTCCTGAGACGGAAGGTTATTCAGTTCTTGCTGCAACGCACGTAATATGGCTGCCATGAGGTCCTCACTTTATGAAAATTATTTTTATTTATTTCTAATAAATTAAGAAAATCATTTTTATAACTTCATTTTAATCAAGACGATCCTGCAAATCAAGAGGAATTTAACATGACTTTTGCAATGATGCTGAGCGTGTATAGACCCTGACCTGCTTGATACGCATAGTTGATGTCCTTTATATTGAGAATCGAGATATGTTCGTAAGAGAAGGAGCAATTCAATGAATCGAAGACAACGGAAAAAGTTCAGTCCTTCCACCTGGATTATTGCTAGCAAACCAACAGAAGCACATGCCTATTATGCCCTCTATGCCATCGACTGGAAACGCGGAGGTAGGCTGAGTTGGGAAGGCTGGAATCAGCTCGAAGACCTGCTGCAATTTCATATTCCGATCAAACGAAAAGCCGGAGGAAGGAAATCCGCTTCCCAGCCTGCCGCAAAAATTGCGAAAAGAGCACTCCATCTTCATCTGAACGAAGCACAATTTGAGGAATTGGAGCAGCTCTTTTATCAGCCATTTTCGAAGAAAAGATGGAGGACGTTCCTTCAAATGAATAGGAATCAATAAGTGTATGGATTCGGTTGTTTCATTTTTTCACGCTCAAACAAAAAAGCCTCTTCCTTCTTTAGTTTAGTTAAAGAATAGGAAAGACTTTCGCGGTACTAAGATTCAATTCGTTCTAATTAATGTCATCATATCGTTTTAAGAATTTGCTGGCTAAGCCGGGTACAGTCATTTGATGGACCGATTGATTTTCAATTTCCTCCGCCAGATCATCATCTGTGAGAGAAACGAAAAACGTAATGTCTGCTTTGGTTTGTCCATATCGGGCGAAAACGTCATCTGCTGTCTCATTCACAACTTTGACGATGATTCGAATGATCTCATCCTTATACTTCTGGACATCTTCTGTTGCATACAACAATCGACTGATGTGGTTAAAGTGCGTATCCTCGCCATATTGATATTCGGAGCAGCCCCATCTGTAATAGATTTCGTCCTCCTCGCTGTCGCACAACCCCTGTTCCTTCATATTGGTAATATGCTTAGCCAGGGATTCCTCTGTATTTACCGCCATGAACAGCGTTACCCAATCACTGTCTGTTCCAAAGGCACAAGCATATACTTTCTCGTGCTCTACCTTAGCCAGCGTTTTTTCCAGATCAGGTAGAAACCCCGCTAGAAATTGATTTTCAAATTCACTTAAAAAGTGGTCCACACAGCTCATCCTTTCATTTTCAATGCAGTTTAAGATTCAAATGTCTTTTCAAACCATTGATTCGGGCCGAAACGGTTAACGAGATATTCATATCCCCGCCCTGTTGCTATGTAGGTCTCTCAATAACTACAAGGTACCACATAATTACAATTAACGTGCTTACTTCCTACACCCTTAAACGACTATGCTATAATAAAAATACGACTATCCAAGCGAGGTGACGCCGATGAAATGGGGAGAGATTACTGAATTACACCCAGATCGTTTTGTGCTTGTGGAAGCAATCAAGGCAAGCTCCAGCAACCGTTTCCGTCAACTAGAGGAAATAGCTGTTATTCAAAACTATGATAATCCTCAAGAAGCCTGGAGCGGTTACAAAGAACTGCACAAGCTCCATCCGACACGCGAGTTATATGTATTTCATACGAGCAGAAGCGATGTTGAGGTTGTAGAGGAATTTTTCTCAGGAGCCTCATGCAAAGTCGGCTTTGAATTAATGATTGTTCAATTTTCAACATAAGCCATGTAATGATAACCTTTGATGGTTGTCGTTGCGTGGCTTATTTTGTACACCATGGTTGGGTGACTCAATCTCGGAACACGGATCATCTGATGTAATAAACTATAATCAACAGCAAAAAAGCCTTGCCCCATTCTTCATGACAAAGAATAGAGAAAGGCTTTCATGCTGCTACTTAATCCTAACTGTAATTCGCAACTAAATCTTCAGTTCTCCAAGCTTAATCAGCTCGACAACTGCCTGCGAACGACCCTTAACATTGAGTTTCTGCATCACATTCGAAATATGGTTACGCACCGTTTTCTCGCTGATGAATAACTGCCCTGCGATGTCACGCGTTGTTTTGTCTTGAACCAGTAATTCGAATACTTCGCGTTCACGGTGGGTCAACAAAAATTTGCTTTTATGATCGATACCCTTCAATGTTCACCCCTCCTTGCTCGGGTTGTGTTGGTGTAACAAGGTTAAGGGGATACAGTCAACTCATCTTATGTCAGGTCAAGGGCGTTGGTTCAGTTTTATAAGAAAAATGGGCAGTAATTTGCATACATCCCTCTAAAATAGTTGGTGCATAGTTCAAAAACTTATGTATTAATCAGTTATTGTTCTTCCAAGCCCTTTCGGTATAACTCCAATGCTTAAAAAACTCTTTCTCATCAATTATTGAATGATAAACAGGTTCAAGAAAAGAAACAAGAGCATCCATCACATCCTGAAATGCAAGTTGTTCTTCAACCCCTAAACGACGCAGAAAAGCCTGCCACTGTTTTGTCCGACCTTCATTTTCAGCAAATTCTTCATGAAACAGAGGATGCTCTTTTTCAAATATTGTGCCCCGTTGTTGAAAGGTTTCGGACACTGCCTCGTGAAGGATTCGACCATCAAAGTTGTTCGTTGTTAACAGCGTATAAATATCATAAAAATCCTTCATCCGACTATTCATCACAGATAATGTGATCATGGCTTCAAATTTTTCTGAAATGACGGATTCCCTCGAGTAGGCTTGAACTTGTGGTGCTGTCATATCCAGGAGAACAGGATATTCAATAAGCTGGGGCTTCGGGACCACCACATCACCAAATCCGATATCAAACTGCAAACTTTTTCTCATCCGCCCTAAAAGAGCAGTTACTTTAATTCTTACTCCCTCATAATCAGCATCTTCTTTAATTCTCTCCGTTGTCAGTTCATCCAACTGAAATACAATACCATCCGTAGGAACCGCTATTGAGCAAATGGAGACAAACGACTCTCTTAATAAATCCAGTTCATTAGCAATCTGCCTGGCGAGAAAATCAACGTCTTTGGTTGGACGTGCCTTGAATTGAGTTTGTGAGAACAAAAACAACCCGCCCTTTAAAATGAATTTATCCCTGTACTCAGAAATGGATAAACGATATAAGAAACGCTCCTGAAAATAAAGCAACAGCAAGGTATCAAATGCTTTTCCTGATTTTTTAGCTATATTTTTCAAACGTTCAGAAACAGAGGCGGGAATATTTTTAATTTCACTCATTAGATCAGCACCTCCAGATACTTTTGCAAAACCGTTCGAATTCGTAGCTTATCAGCATAGGAGACAAGCCTTGTTATATTCTTGTGGGGGGATTGAAGGTAATTCCTCAGCCCTTCCTTCATCAAGTCAATTCCAATCTTCTCACGATATCTCACCATATCACAAATTGTTTTCTCACGATCATAAATTTTAACTGCCGAGCCATCAATATAGACTTCATCAATTCCAATTTTGTATTGAGCATCTGCCAAATAGATTACTTTAATAGGAGGATAGTCTGGAAGCTTTGGCTTTTTACCGCCACGATGAATAGCAATCTGATATTCCCATGGATTGTAAGTTGTCAGTTCATAGAAGGAGAGCGCAGAGAGAAGACATATAACTCCTTTGGGAACAAGTTTGGATACCTCAACCATTTCATGGGGCGGTTCATTAAATTGACCAGACTGTCGGTAAATCCCCTGTTTTACCCGTTCAATTTCACCAGCGGACTCCAGTTTTTTTATGTAGTAAGGGGATACGCCCGCTTCTATAAAATCTTTTGTTCGAGCAAAACCATGCTGTTCTTCAAATACTCGCATTGCAGCAACTACAATTTTCTCGTTCATACACTCACCACCATTCACATTTGCGCGTGCATTTCTTGCCTTATCTGGATCTGTTCAGAATTTTCTTTCCAAGTTCATTCTAATCCATAACTATTCCACACCCTAATTTCAATCCCCTTTATTATTCACTAAAAACTCTGCACTTAGACGTAAGAGCAGAACATAATTCTTTTAGGAGCGCAAGAATATTAGATGGTACTTCATTTCGTTAGTCTATTTAGTCTATATGGAAGACAAATATTCTGAATTTATTGAAGAAACATTCAAAGTGTATCCTGTTGAGATCATGTAAAACAAACATGCCCCTGCAGCGGATGTTACCATCTGCGCAAAGGCACACTTGTTCATGTCTTAAAAAACTACCGATCCATTCGGTTCATGACACCACCGTTGTGATTACGGTTCATCAGGCCATCGTCAAGGATGCCATCACGGTGATTGGTATCCGTACCGTTCGTTGGGAAAATGCGCTCCACCATCGATTGGAACGTATCGATCATGCCACTAACGGGCTTACCGTTACGAATATCTGTGGCATAGTTCTCGACATGCTCCACAAAATCCGGATTGGCTGATACATATACATTCTCGATGTTTGGTGCAAACTGCTTGATTTTGGCTGAAATCTTGCCTTTAATCTCAGCTGATGTGTTATCATCCGTGCTATCTACACGTTGTCCTTCACTTTTCATACCATAATGCCCATCGTCCGTCCCACGTGCTTTGCCGCTGTTTGTCAGACCACGCATCATACCAATTGTTCCTGTGCCCATCGTGCCATAAATGCCACGGTCATTACCCATATGGCTGCGATCCGTTGCTGAATTTGTGTTCAGTCCTGGAGCAATTCCGCTAGTGCTGTACGGAGACATTGTTCCCGTACCGCCATTCACACGCATACCACCCATATCGTGATTCATGTTGCCCCCACGCATGGTATCACTGGCATGATTACGCATTGTTCCATTCAGCATGCTCGTACGACCATTGGACTTGCTCTCCAACTTGCCTGCATGACCATCTGCCAAACGAACCGCCACATAAGCATTACGATCCGTTAACATGACACGGGCGGATTTAACTTCCTTCATCTCCGTGATGCGTTTTGCCAGCTCTTCACTGGATTTCAGGTCAGTCACATTATGCATGCGATAACTTTTCGCACGGATGCCATCCATGCCATTTGTTTCCACACCATAACGGTTAATGCCGTTGGCTTGCTGACGAACACTTTGTGTATGCATATTGTTGGTATCCCGATTCGTGCCACAACCTGTCAAACCGGCCATTACAAAGATCGCAGTAGATAATGATAACGTAATAGCTGTTGCCTTTTTGACTGCTGGCATGTACTCATCCTCCAATGTCTGTTGGTTTTGGTCACAAAGATAGGATGCGCTTCTGTACGTACCGATATGCTGAAAGGATATGGTACCTTACCCTGTAGATTCAGGTCTTCTGGTTTGGGTCTTCTGGTTTGAGTCTTTGCTTATTGGCCTTTAGGTTTGATCTGTGGACAGTGAGTTTCTTCGCTATATAAAATAAAAAAACAGTGCTGCTTGTTCGCAGCACTGCCTCGAAATAATATTGCATCTTAACTCAATAATATCACTTATCTTCCGCCCCGCTCATTTCCCGTCTGTTGATGAGGATGTCGTTGCGTCATTTGCAGAACTCGATGACTCTTCCGACGAAGTTGTGGATGCTTTAATTGTATCCGGGAATTTCTCGGCTTCCGTTAGACTTGTCGCATCCATGCCATATGCCCATTGACCATCTGGCGTAATGACCCAGATCTGATCCGGGTCGGATGGCACTGTAAGTCCCCGATACACGTCTCTAACTTGTTGCCCATCAACCGTCTGTTCAACAGACAGAGTGAATCGTGGAACCGAATTCTTCAGCTCGGACGCTTTGCGCACATCATCTGCTGTCGACAGGTTTTTGATTTTGCCGATAAGAGATACGGCATCTGTGGCTTCAATCGTTTTTCCATTCACTGTCCAAGTCTGCTCTGCCGCATCGTTCTCCGATGTCGATGTTAACATCCAGGTAGCTGCTTCACCTTCCCACTCCAGAGACTCAACATTCGTCTCATCCATGTTGAAAGGTGTCGTGTCCAATAAATCACGACGAGACAAGGCTATATTGGTAATCGTCTCTGTCTGTACGGCAACTACGGGACCCTCATCTACGCGTACATACCGTGCATCATCTGCTGGAAGCTGTCCGCCAATAGCCAGTTTGATCTCCCGATTATCTTTGAGTTTGATATCCATACGTGTAGCATCTGTACCTAATCCGTACTTATCCGGATCCGTCGGCGATTCTTCCACCACCAGTTCCTGATTTGCACCACTCAGAGCATCCAGCCAGCTGCTTACACTGTAACCGTTCAGAGGATAGGCTTTTGGCTCAACCATCTGCCATACGCCATTTTCAAGCGACAAAGTCGAAGATCCTGCTGCACCGGATGTCTCCTCAGTAGTGTCATGTATTGTGATAGATTGAATATCCCCGGATTGAATACCGAGCAATTTGGCTTGTACCGCTTCTTCTTCTCGAAAATAATTTTGACTGGCCGCGTACACCCAGCCCACAATCAGTACGATGACCACCAGAATTGTTGGGACCCATTTTCTCATACCCGTCTACGCCTCCACCATAAGAGTACACCGATGATAACAAAGATAAGTGGGAACGCTACAATAGCCACGAAGAATATCGTTCTGGCTTGCTCGCCATTCAGGTATGCCGTCTCATACCCGGCTTGTACCCGTGGGCGAATCGTCAATCCATTTTCTTTCTCACTCAGATAGTTTACCGTATTCAAAATAAAGTCCCGATTGCCGCCATTCGCAATTTCCGAATCCTGCATGAAAATGGACGAGCCCAGAATAACCGCCTTCGGTTTGCCATCCGTCGTATCGGCTGCATACCCTAATTCAACGGGTCCCTGAATGTCCTCTTCGGCATCATTGGTTGTTTCATTCTGCAATAAGCCGCCGATATTTGTCTCCCCATAACTGTCATTCGAAGAATGAATTAACGGTGAAAGGGTATATTTATCCTGTTCTTTGCTGGTCAGCGCAATCGACAACGACAACATCGGATACAATTGGCTTGCAGCAAGTTTGTCCGTAATTGCATGTGTACCATACTCCGGCACCACCCAGAGTGGCCCCATCGTACTGGCTTGCTGGTTATCCACCATGACCGCATGCTCGTCAACGACGCCATAGTCAGCCATCAGGGCATCGATGTTTTTCCAACTGGATTTCATATCTTCCACAAATCCGAGGGATAATAACAGCTTGCCTCCATTACTCAGATAGGTGCGAATGGCCTTCATTTCTGCATCACTGAGATCACGTTGTGGACCTATAATGGCAAGCACATCTGCATCTTCCGGAACCTTACCGGCCTGATTCAACTGCAACTCTTCCGTCTGCACATTATTTTGTTCCAAGGAGGATTTCAGCGTAGTCATCTGAGCGAGACTCAGCTCTTCATGTCCGGTCAAAAAGACCATTTTATGCATCTCGGTGGATGACATATTCATGAGCGCCTGTGTCAGCTTTTCCTCACCTGTAAATTGATATGATCCGTCACTGCCGTCACCTGTCGCAGTGAACAAACTGGCGATATCAATCACTTTGTGTTGATCTCCCTGCTCCAGCACAATGGAGCTGCCTGTTATGCCGTATTTGGATGCAAGCGCAGGTTCTTGCGTCAGATTATACTGTTTTAGCTTCAACTTGCTATTGCGTTTCGTGTATTCCTCGACCATATCCGTGACCTCACGGTTCAGGACGGTGTTGTTGGCATTTTCGACGGTTAACACCAGAATGTTGACGTCATCCTTTACGTCTTTGATCGCAGTTAGGGACTGGTCAGATAACGTGTATTGTTTGTTGGAGGTCAGATCCAGCTGGAAGCCGCCAAGTGAATTCAGGAACAGTGTTAGCAAAATAAAGATGCCAATCACCGCTACGGACAGCACGGTACTGTTGGTATGACTTAACCATTTTTTCATCTTCTCACCTCCACCGCTTCCGTTCCACAATTTGAATGCTTAACAGCAGAAACACACCTGAAAGTGTGACATAGTACAATATATCCGGTCCACTAAGTACACCTTTCATGAAGCTGTCGAACCGGTTGGTCAGAGCAAATGGGTCCAGCCACTGTTGCAAAGCAGATCCCGCATTGCCTGCGAATGAATCAAGCATCCACAAAACGAGCAAAATAATAAAACCCGCCACCGCAGACACCATCTGATGCTGGGATAATGTAGAAGCGAACAATCCAATCGCCATCATGCTTCCGCCCAGGAAAAATAACCCCAGCGCAGACATCCATACTGTCGTCATATCCAATGTCCCATAGAACGACATGATGAATGGATACACCAGACTACACAGGATGAGCACGACCAGAATGGCCAGAGAAGCAAGATATTTGCCAAAAATAATTTCTGTTACCCGTGCCGGAGAAGTCAGCAACAACTCATCCGTTCCCTGTCTAAATTCCTCTGCAACCAGTCGCATCGTTAACAATGGCACGACAAACAGCAGCATGGACAACGTATCGCCCAACACGAGACGATAATCGACAATACTCGGCTGGTAATATACAAAGCTTGAATAGAACAGCAGACTGGTCATCAGTACATATACGGCAAAAGCAAAATAGGACGTCGGAGACAGAAAATAAGCTTGTAGCTCTTTATTGCATACCGCCATCATTCGTCTCATTTGGAATCCTCCCCTTTGTGAGCTTGGGGCGAAGTATCGGCTGCTGTACTCACTGATGTTCCCGATATACTCGACGAGTCGATGTCCGAAGTTACGTCCTGATCCATCTCTGCCCCAACAACCTTATCCACATCTGCCGAATTTGCCTCTGTGTCTGTGGGCTCGGTTGTGGTCAGCTTCAGGAAGATTTGCTCCAGACTCAGGTTCTCTTTCTTCATCTCCAGGATCGGTAATCCTGCACCAGACAAAAGGTAGAACAGCTCCTCCCGGAAATCTTCCGAGTTTTCTCCAGTAAGCAGCATTTTAACCGTATTCGCTGAATCTGAATTAAGTGAAATATCTTTGGTGTGATTTGCATCCGATGCTTGAATGACTTCACTCCGCACCTTCTCCCATGGGGTCAGCACATTATGTAATTGCTCCGCAGTGGCCTTCACTTCAATCGACACCTTGAACTGATCCCCCATTGCTGATCCGAATTGCTGAGGTGAACCATCCAGCACGAGCTGTCCCTGATTGATGATCAACATTCGATTACAGAGCGTACTCACTTCAGGCAAAATATGCGTACTGAGCAGCACCGTATGGTTCTCTCCCAGTTCCCGAATCAGATCTCTGATCTCGATAATCTGATTTGGATCAAGGCCCGATGTTGGCTCATCCAGAACCAGCAGATCCGGTTTATGAATAATGGCTCCTGCCAGCCCAAGGCGTTGTTTGTATCCTTTGGATAACCCACGTACCATTTGCCTTTCCCGACCCTGAAGTCCCAATCTACTAACCATCTCACTGACACGCAGCTTAACCTCACGTGCCGGGACATCTCGCAAATTGGCTACGAATTTAAGATAGGACTGCACCGTCATATCCGGATACAGTGGCGGAGTTTCAGGCAGATACCCAATCTTGGAACGAACACGCTGACCCTGCTCATGCACCGATACCCCATCCACCATAATGGTACCCGCGGTTGGATGCAGATAGCCCGTAATCATACGCATCGTTGTTGTTTTTCCGGCACCATTTGGCCCGAGAAAGCCAACAATCTCACCACGTTCCATGGTGAAATCCAGTTGATGTACGCCGCGTTGCCCTTCGTAAACTTTGCTGACCTGTTTCACTTCGAGCACATCATTCATCCTTTCCCGTTAAAATACCCGTGCACCATCGTTCAGGTTAGATGATAGACACGGGAAGTTCCTTGTATCTTACGTGAGCTATCCTAGCCTCAGCTTAATGACACTTAAAAGACAGCTTAAAAATATTTGTCCAAAATGTGAACATTCTGACCAACACCCACACCCTGCGCTTAAAGCCAACGTAACATAGAGTACAGGAGAATGTGCTCCTGACCAAAAGTCAGAGGGTGAATCGTGTGAAAGTATTATTCACGTTTTATGTTCCGAGCGGTGGCGTGGATACGTTAAATCGACTGCGCACCGCTGTTCTGAAACGCCACGGCATTGAAGCGCACCTATTGTATCTCAACACAGGCTCGGGATTGCAGAACAACAGTGATACGCCCATTTTCACCGCGTCCAGTGACGAGGATATTCATCATATCATTCATACTCATCATTATGATGCCATCATTGCCACTTCAGACATCGCTATGCCCGGCCGCTTGAGAGGACTTGGTTATACCGGACGAATTATTTTTGAAGCGCAGGGACTCGGAACACGCGATCAAGCTCTGGAAACGATACAGATGGGTGTCCCTTACCTTCAAGCCCATTGCGATGCTGCCGTTATACCTCCCACAGACCATCTGCTGGATATGTTCATCCATATCTGTCCTTGGCTTCATCGGTTTGTTATTCCCAATATGCTGGATACGAACACCTTCGCACCCATTTTGGTGGATACCCCACCCTATCCGGTGCTGGCTTGGGTAGGACGACTTGAACACAACAAAAACTGGCGTGAATATTTAATCATCTCAAGTGAAATCGTCAAAAAAAATCCAAAAGCCAGACTATGGTTATTCCACGATCCAACTTTGGCTAATCCAGAAGATGAGGTCATGTTCCGGCACATGCTGGTAGAATACGGACTTGAGGATCGGATTGGCATCTTCATCAATGTTCCACATTCTCAGATGCCTGCATACTATTCCATGATTGCCGAATCAGGGGGGATCATGTTATCCACTTCATTGCTTGAAGGATTCGGCTATGCCGTCGCTGAAGCCATCAGTTGTGGCTGCCCGGTGCTCAGCACGGATTCGGATGGTGTACGTTCATTTATCACACATAATAAGACTGGTAAGTTTTATCCGATTGGAAATGTAAAGGCAGCTGTAGCCGAAGCAAGGGAGCTCATGGATAACAAGAAACTGCGTGACTATATTCGCATTCAGGGCAGACAGCATATGAGCTTGTCTTTTTCACCCGATCGATATGCCATTTCTTTCCGTGAAATGATGACAGCACTGCGAATTTTCCATTGAATATAGCAAAAAGGCAGTTCAGCAAAATTTTCTCTGAACTGCCTTAGTATGGTTTTTAAGAAATCTTAGTGTCCCATCATCATCGCGGGATCAGGCTTGTCGCCATTTTGAAGTTCTTCTTCCGGCATCGGTTTAGGTTTGCGCAGAATCAGACTGAGCAAACATCCGAACAATGCAATACAAGCGGCCAGGAAGAACGTATCATTGAAACCAGCCACCAAACCATGAACGATAGCGGTCGGCTCCGTACTCGTTGTATTGTCTGCGATTCTTGAAGTAAGGAAGCCTGTAAGCCCTGCAACCGCAAAGGACACGACCACTTGCTGTGCAGCGGCCGTGAGCGGTGTCACCCGTCCAACCAACTTACGCGGTGCAGCATTTAATACATGCGTATTGAGTGGCATCATGGACAAGCCCATACCCAGACCCATCATAACCAGAGCCGTTATAATCAGGCCAAGACCTGTCTCCGCAGTGATGGAGGATAGAATAAACAATGCTCCCGAGATAATACCCAGACCCACAAAGGCCAGAGGTCTAGCACCGATTTTATCAAACAATCGACCACCAAGCGGCATACCCACTCCGGAAGCCAATGCCTGTGGCAGCAGAATCAATCCAGTTTCCAGTGCAGTGTATCCTTTGATCTGTTGCAAGTAGAGCGGGATCAGGATCATCGCACCGAACAGTGCCACTTGAGACACCCATGCGAGTACAATCCCCCGTGAGAAATCAGATGATTTGAATACCCGGAGTTCGAGCAATGGATTTTGATGACGAAGTTCTACAATAATGAATAAGATGAGCGCCACACCACCTACAATTACACCAGTCAGCGTTGTTGTAGATGTCCAGCTCGTTCCACCCTCACTCACACCGTAGGCCAGCATCGAGAACGCAATTGGCGCCAGAATCATGCCGAGCAGATCCAGTGCAGGTGTGCGTCCACGATCTGTATCAGGCAAAAACTTGATACATAGAATGAAAGCTGCAATACCAATGGGCAAGTTAATCAGGAAGATCCAGTGCCAGCTCAGTGATTCAATAAACCACCCGGACAACACCGGACCCAATGCAGGGGCAAGCAGCATCGGAATTCCCAGCATCCCCATGATGGAACCTCTTCGCTCAGGAGGAGCCAGACGAAAGACCATTGCCATACCAATAGGGGCAACCATGCCTCCACCAAGGCCCTGAATAACACGGTAAATGATTAATTGCTCAGGTGATTGGGCAATCGAGCATAACACAGAACCCAAGGTGAACATGGCAATCGTGAACAGAAATACTCTTTTGGCACCAAAACGGTCCGTTAACCAGCCTGCCAGTGGAATAACTGCAGACAAAGCCAGAGTGTAACCCGTAACCGTCCATTGGATGGTCTTCAGGTCGGTCTCGAAATATTGAACCAGATTCGGAATGGCCACGTTCACCACCGTGCTGTCCAGTATAACCATGATCATACCGACGATAATTGCCAGGAGTGGCAGTATAATCGTTTTGATTGAAAACTCTGCGGGCTCCTGGGATACTGCTGTTTGTTCTTTCACGTTCTCCACACTCTTTTCCAGCCAGGAGATCGCAGGCTTACCCATGCGTCTCACTCAGCCTATATTGACGACTAATTTCAAACTATCGTTTTAAATCGTCGTTTTAAACTTTCGTTTAATACTGATCTAATTCTAATGAAAATACCTTTGCTGTCAAGCTATTTTTTTAGGCATTTCTACTATGGATACACCACAAAAAAATGGAACAGGCACCTTCCCTGCTCCATACGTTGGTTATTCATGACTATTCAATGATGTCCATATCAATCTGCAAGCTTCATCATCTGATATTCTGACAGTATGCCCAATGTCTGACCGTGAATACTTCTGCAATATATTCGAATAACCAAATGATTCGGTGAAGAACTGTTGCTGATGACCCTCAGTTCATAAGGCTCGGGTGACACATCCAGATTATGAATGACCTGATTACCGCCCGCTCCCCCCGAATATGCCGTTAGGTGAAAAAGGTGTCGGTACAGTTCTCCGTGCATACTGGCTCCACCAACAAATACATCCGTCCCTTCCTCGCCGCCCACATAGGCCAACTCCACATCCATGTACTTGACGGGAACAACTGTCTGTAACAGATTCTCATGAATCTCAAGTAAATATACCGCCACTGTAGATCCCTCCTTCGGAGCACATGAACCTTCCTGTACATAGGATATGCTTCCTCTCGTCCATTGCCATTTGCATTCACCCATTTTCGACCAATTACACGGAAATGCCCGACCTTCCGGTCCTCTTTTTTCATAGAATAAAAGGATAGAAGCTCGGCCGGTGCAGGCCGTGACAAGGAGGTCGCTATGAAAGTTCTGCTCGTTACGTATTGGGAGCTTACACATATGGGAGGCATATGGACATATGTTAAACAATTGGCCGACAGGTTAATCGCACTTGGTGTAGAGGTTGATATCATGGGCACAAATGGTGCCAATAACGAAGTATATGTTCGTAATCTGAACCGTGCTTTCTCCAAGGATAAGGTATGGCCCATGCTGCAAGCCAAACTCAATCCGACTGATTTGCCACAATTCACTGCCGATCCTCTTCTCGCTTATTATGAACTGAATAGATATGCCTTCGAGATGGCGGCCGCTTATCTGGGGGTGGACCACTATGATGTTATTCATGCGCAAGATCCGGTAGCTGCCGTAGCCATAAAACGCATCTTGAACCGCAATATCCCACTGGTTACAAGCTATCATGGCGCTCTTGCACGCGAAGCCTTTTACGATGCTCAAAATTCCAACCCACAGCTTACTCTCCCTTCATATTTGCAATCCAAGCGTGGACGTTATTTCCTCTCATTGGAAGAACGAAGTGCAGCACAGTCCGAGCTCATTCTCGTGTCAAGCCACTGGATCAAGAGTACGCTTACAGAGCTTGCCGTTCCTGAATCAAAGTTCAGACAGATTCCCTATGCTGTAGATCTGCCAGCCTACCGTGCCTCAGCAGCTGTGAAGTTCCGCCAGCGACCACCTGCTGGCAAGAAAGTCATTGCCTTTACCGGACGACTTGAATACATCAAGGGCGTTCATGTGTTAATCAAGGCCTTAGCCAGTCTGAAAAGTAAACGTTCCGATTGGGTCTGCTGGATCGCAGGAGAAGGCAATCTAACCGATGAATTGCGGTCACAGGCCGCTTCAACGGGTATTGGAGCCGATGTTGTGTTCTGGGGCAAGCTGGACAATATTCCTTCCTTCCTGCGCCATGCAGACATCTATGTCCAACCCAGCCTGCAGGACACCCAGCCGTTCTCCGTTACCGAAGCGCAACTGGCGGGTGTACCTGTTATCGTCAGTGGTACAGCCGGCATGCCTGAGATGGTTGAACCTGGACGTACGGGATGGGTTGTTCCTCCGCAGGATGTCGACTCGCTTCGTGAACTGTTGGATGCACTACTTGAGGATAATGTTACCCGGAGAACAGTGGGTGCATCGGCGAAAGCCTGGGCTGAACAACACCGTTCACTGGAAGTGATGGGATTTCGTACATTTCAAGTCTACCAAGAAGCCATTTACAGAGGAGGACATACGGTATGACGTTACTTGTACCAAGTGATCTATACAATCGCTGGTTTTCGACTCCTGTTTCCACACCTCACATCGACGTGGATTACGCTGTAATGAACGAATTGATACAGAAGCTGCCTAAAGGATATGTATTTCCCGATCCTGCATCGATGGTGATCATGAATTCAAAAGATTGAGTCGTCCAATGATATGCCGTCTTTATATAACATACCGAAATATCAAACAAGGGGTGTCCCATCTGTCATATGAATGACTGAGGACACCCCTTGAATGCTTCAAATGTGTTCTAACGGACCGAGAACACGCTATTACAGATCTTATTAATCTGTCGCCAACTTGGAATACATATTCAGATCACTGAACGTTTCGCCTGCCCTCTCATATGCTCTGAGGGTGCCTTCATATGTGAAATTGAGCTTTTGTAATAGCTTGATAGAATTCACATTAACGGGGTCCACCTTTGCTTCTATTCGATTCAGCTTCATAGTCGAGAAGGCGTGAGCTAACAAAGAAGAAATCGCTTCCGTAGCATATCCTTTCCCCCAGTGTGATCTGGCAATGTCATACCCGATTTCTGCTTTAAGATTGTCAAAATCCAGTGAATTATAACCACAGGAACCTATGATTTCGTTGGACTCTTGCGCAAGGATAGAGAACCGAATGGCCTTGTTTTCCTGAGCAAGATCATTCAGAAGATTAATCATGGCTATGGCTTGATTTTCATCCGTAAAATGACTGATATTCATAAATCTAGTTACATCCGGATCAGACCAAATTTTAAACAAGCTGGCTGAATCCGATACGTCCATTTTTCGCAAATATAACCGTTCTGTGTGTAACTCTGTAATCAATACTCTTACCTCCATTAGTTTATTAATAGTTGGGTTTAAGATATTGATATCTGCGCATAGTCCAGTCCCTTCCGTGTATGAATCATTTCATTATACAAAGACTTCAGCAATCGATCACCCTTTCTGTCCACGAAATCTGTCCATAAAGCAAAAAAGAGCTTCCACTTATAACACTTAAAAAGTGCTTCATAAGGGTGCTCTCCTGTCCATTTAACACCTATTCCATTCAGCCATCGTTGCCAAATCCATCTATTTCCAGTACCCGCCAACCTGAAGCAAGTTAAACAGAATAGGCCGATGCTTCTCTTGAACTTTTTCCATCTCGGCAACCAGTGCCTTGAAATGACGTTTGGTTCCCATCGACTCATGCAATCGGTAACACATCAGAGGTTCATTGTAGTAGAACAGCTCATACATTGGAAACAGCCTCATCCACATCTCATAGTCATGGGTGTAGCGAAAATCAGTGTCGAACAGTCCGAACCGCTCAAATGCTTCCATCTCTAACATGACAGTACAGCCGTTAATCGGACAACCTTCCAGCAGTACTTGCAACATCTCCAGACGACTGCCCACTTCCGGATGCACCGTATCCAACCATTCACTCTTCTCATTCACATAATGGTAGGCACCATGGCAGAATGAAGCCTTGACCTCTCGCATGAACTTCAGTTGTTTCTCCACCCGATCCAGCAGCATCACATCATCTGAGCTGAGCCAGACAAAGTAATCCCCTGTTGCATGTTTGATGCCCTCATTCAATGCTGTCGCGGTTCCACCGTTTTCTTTGTGAATATAGCGGATGGAATCCATGAATGGCTGTAGCCGCTCCACGTGCTCGGTTGACCCATCATCCACTACGATGACCTCGATATGCGGATACGTCTGGTGAATGGCACTGTGAACAGCCTGCTCGATATAAGCACAATTGTAAAAAGGAATGACGATCGATACTTTTGGCTCCATTCGGGCCTTCCCCTCCTCTTACTGTCTTAGGTAAAATGCTGCGCAAAGAGGGCGTTAATCAGCCATCTTTTGGCTTTCTTAACTGCCCTCCCTACGCTACCCGCCAAGCGTCGCTATTCGCTGCAACAGCGGTTCCCGATATCTGGACCATACCATGGATGCCTCTCTGCCGATGACATCCGCATGACGTACCGATCCCATTCCACCATGCCACCGATAGGCAGTAAGTGGTTCATTCAGGTATGGGAACCGATGACCGTTCAGTAAAATACGCATCCAGAGATCCAGATCATGGGTGTAGGGAAGAAGTTCATTGAACAGCCCCACTCCGCTAAAGAGATCCTTGCGGATCATGACCGTGCAGCCATTCACCGGATTGCCGTTAACAAACCGTCGTAGTAAATCCATATCCGACATCGGTTCAGGTCCACCATGCATTCTGGTAACTGCCGAATGCTCGTTGATATAGTGAAAGTTGGTATGTGAGACGAGCACATTCTCACGCTGCATAAACTCCAGCTGATAACGAATTTTATCAGGGTACAGATAATCATCCGAACTGAGCCAGGCTACATAATCACCAGAGGCATGGCGGATGCCATGATTAAGTGCCGAAGCCGTCCCGCCATTGCTTTTGCCAAGCACATTAATATAAGGAAGATAGGGTTGAAGCAACTCTGCATGCCGGGTTGAACCGTCATTCACAACAACGATTTCCACATCGGGATACGTCTGGTTCAGCGCACTCTGAATCGCCTGAGGCACATAAGGGCAGTTGTAGAATGGAATGACAATGGATACTCTCGGATTCAACTTGTCGTCCTCCCTTGCTGGACACGAACATCACTCAGGATATCCTGAAGCGATGAGGCAAATGGAATCATCGGCTGCCAGCCAAGCTTGCGCAGCAGTGATAATTCCTCCTGTTTTCCCGAACCATCCGGACCAGAAGATGCCCCATCCCAGCGAACAGGGACTTCCGCTTCTGTCATGGACAACAGCAGATCTGCAATTTCACCAAGACTGCGCTCGACTCCAGACACCACCGGGTAAACTGTACCGCTGGACCCGTGTACCAGGAGGGTTGCATACGCTCTTACGGCATCCCGCACATCCAGAAAGTCACGGGTATTGTCCCGTCCGGACAGACGGAATGCCTCGGTTTTGCCCGCTTGCTCACAGGCAACAACATGGCGTGCAAGCAGTGAACAGATGCCTGTGGAAGGACCCGCACCAATCAGATTGCCTGGCTCTGCCAACATGATCTGTTGTCCGAAGAGCGACATCCACGACAAGGACACCATCTCTTCCAGCGCTTTACTGAGGCTGTATGGATGCGGGGGCTGAGGAATCCGGCCAGGTTCCGGCGTATATTTTAACCTCGATCCTACAATAACGGTTCGTGCTGTCGGACAACTGCGAAGCGCATCCAGCAAATACAGCACGGCCATCACATTGGTCTCCAGGACCAGTAGCGGATCAGACCACGAATCAGGCACTGAATTTTTGCCAGCGAGATGCAGCACATAGTCGGGCTGCACCTCGCCGATCAGATGACGTACTTGCTGTTTATCGTTCAGATCACAGACATGGACCTGAGTACCTTTACTAAATGAATACACATCCGGCCTCCGGACTACCGCCGCAACCACTGCACCCGCTTCCCGAAAATAAGATACGGCATGTCGCCCGGTAAAACCGGAGGCGCCTGTAATCAGTACGTTCTTGCCTCTCAGCTCTGCTCCATCCATAATGCCAACTCCTTCAGCATTGTAGAATAATCCGGCAGGTCTGTCTTCACATCCTCGCGAGTGGACACCAGCGTACGGTCCTGCACTACACTGTCATCACGCACAATCGTCACATCCTGCTTATCCCAGGTCTGCTTGAACAATACAAGCAGGTCATGCTTGTTGACAGGTGCCGGATGAGCTAAGTGGATCAGACCACTAACCGATGAGGCCAGGTAATGGTCTACCCATTTGGCCAACTCAAGTGTGGTCACACCGTTCCAGAATACGCGGGTATACCCGCCGACTTCACCTGTGCTGGACATAAACCATTGCATCAAACCAATGCCGCCCTGCCGAATCTCGGGTCCAATGATGGACGTACGGATCGTCAGATGACCTTCATCCTGGACTTCGCCAAGTGCTTTGGTGATGGCGTAAGCTGAAGTCCCATCCGTAACATCATCTTCCCGGTATGCTCCCCGTTCTCCGCTGAACACACAGTCCGTGCTGATATGAATTAAGCGTGCACCAATCGTATCTGCAACCCGCCGCAGACGATGTGGCAGGAAACCGTTAATATGATATGCAGTAATTTTGTCCTCATCTGCGAAGTTGTTCAACACACCTACAGCATTAATAATCACATCCGGGTGCACAGCTTCTACCAATCGATCAACCATGAAGCTGTCGTTCACATCCAGGAGCAGACCATTGGGGTCCGTTACATCCCGAGATGTGTAGAAGACGCTGTGTACACCTTGACGGCGGAAATAGTCGACCAAAATATGGCCGGCCATTCCGTTTCCACCAAGTATCAGCAGTTTCATGACAAGAATCCTCCGCGTTTCAGAATTTCACGAATCTCCTCTTTGGTCATGAGTTGGTGTTCAGAACTGAAACTGTTAAAGGAGACCGGGGGACAATTGGTATAATGTTCACGCAGACCCGGTATACCCAGGGTAGGAAGAATAACCAGGTACTGCTCATCGTAGACAACGGTGGTCATGCTCTCGAATTCACTCATCAATATTTCATGGATTTTCTCCCCTGGACGAATGCCACGTTCCACAATGCTCACATTCTCCACACCGGAATCCTCAATCAGCACCTCCGCAAGATCAACGATTTTGCAGGTAGGCATCGTCATGACAAAGATCTCTCCGCCGACACTTTCCACCGAAGCTTTGAACAGCAAGGTAATTGCATCCTTCAGCGTAAGAAAGAATCGAGTCATACTCATATCCGTGATGGAGACCTGCCCTTTCTGGCGGATCTGATTCTTGAACAGATGTACCACACTGCCGTTTGTTCCCAGTACATTCCCACCCCGTACCGTAACAAACTTGGTATCGCTGTGTAACAAGTTTGCATATACAATTAATTTCTCGCCGATCGCTTTTGTCATGCCATAGAAGTTGGACGGATTGGCAGCCTTGTCAGTCGAGATATAGATTACTTTTTCCACCTTGTTCTCAATAGCCGCCTCAATTACGTTCTGTGTACCAATCACATTGGTTTTGAGTGCTTCGTACGGTTGGTCTTCACACACCGGAACATGCTTGAGCGCAGCCAGATGAAATACATAGTCCACATGCTGGCAAGCCGCCGTCAGGGCATCCTTGTCACGAATATCTCCAATCCGGAAATGAAGACGCGGGTCTTCAAATTCACGACTCATAGCCACTTGGCTAGACTCGTTCCGGGAATATACAATAATTTCTTTGGGCTGCTGGGGCAGTAGTTGAGCCACAAGTTCATAACCCCATGATCCCGTACCGCCAGTCACGAGTATACGCTTATTTTCAAACATGCATTTTCCCTCCAAGCAGAAATTTAACCACTTTACTGGATACATCTGTGGCTTTGTAACCTTGCGGGCAATCCCAATCGGCAGGCATCTTTGTCATGACTTTCACGCAATCAGCGATGCGCGCGGCATCCAGACCGGAGACGACATTGCTACCGCAATCGACCGTTTCCGGCCGCTCGGTAGTTCGACGCATCGTTACGGTCGGCACGCCCATAATGCAACACTCCTCCTGTACGGTACCGCTATCCGTAAGTGCACAGCGTGCATGACGTTCAAGCATTACAAAGTCGAAGAATCCAAACGGCTCGTGAAACTCCACCAGCGGGTTCATCTCCAGATGCAGATGCTCCGCAATCCGGATCGCGGTACGCGGATGAATACTGCAGATCACACGTAACCCGTGTTCCTCTGCGACCTGGTTCAGCCCTTTCATAATCTCCAGCAAATGAGGGGCATGATCCACATTCTCGGCTCGATGGGCAGTAACCAGGAAGTATTGCCCGGACTTCAGCTTGAGCTTCTTCAGTATTTTGCTGGAACTTACTTGCGCGTCGTAGTGCTGCATGACTTCATAGATGGGATTGCCCGTTAGCACGATGCGCCTGCTTGGTACCCCTTCGCTGACCAAATGTTTCTTGCTCTGTTCCGTGTAAGGCATATTAACGGTAGAGATGGCATCAATAACCTTACGATTTTTCTCTTCAGGCACATCCAGGTCGAAGCAACGATTGCCTGCTTCCATATGAATAACAGGAACACCCATGCGCTCAGCCAATATTGCACATAATGCGCTATTGGTATCGCCAAGCAGCAGCAATTTATCGGGCTTCTCCTGCAATATCAGATCTTCCATCTGCGTAAACATCGAGGACAGCTGTCGTCCCAGAGTGGCCGCTTCATCCTGAAGAACGTAATCCGGTGCGCGCAGGCCCATTTCCTTGAAAAAGAGACCGCTGAGACTTTCCGTGAAGTTCTGTCCCGTGTGCACCAGAATATGTTTGGACGCGTACTGGTCCAGCTTGGAGATGATCAGGCTGAGCCGTATGATCTCAGGTCTCGTACCCAGCACCGTCATGATCTTCATCGTAATCCCTGCCTTCATCTTGTATTGGAACCCTTGCGCCCTGCACGGCTACGTCCCGCCTTGGCAGATTTGCGTCTGCGACTAGCCGATTTCCCCATATGTGGACGCGGTCCCTTCGTTGTACGGCTTCTCCCCTTACGTCTGCCAGTTCCGGAAGCACGTTTCAGCCCCTCACGGTCTCGGCGAGAATGAGGTGCAAGTGGTTTGCGACGACGTTTCCGCGTTTTGCCCCTCTGTTGAATCGGCTTTGCAGCTGTGCCAGTACCTGAGGCAACAGGAGCATCGTGACCCAATGCGATTGGAGGTAATGAGGAATGTGGCAACGCCTGTATGACGGTCAGTGGGAATAACAGTGCCCGAACCGTAGTCGGCTCCAGAACCAGTACAGTGCGCAGTCCTCCCTCCCCATGGGTATACACAGGTCCATTCGGAGGTTGGATATAAGCAAACCATCCGGGAAAACGCAATAACCACTGTGTCACCATCGTATGCAGTTTCGTTCGGTAGGTTTCAACGCCGTAGAGCCTTTCCGCTTCTGTCCGATTGCGCCACCCCGTATTGGAGGCCAGCTCTGCATCATTCAGCAAGGTTGTTGCCAAGGTGACAAGTGCTTCGGCATCACCCGGCGGGGCCAAAAATGCATCACTGCCTACGGATTCCATTAATTCCTTCAGTCCACCCTGAGCAAAAGCGATGACCGGTTTGGCAAAATAGAGACCCTCCAGTGCGGTCATGCCAAATCCTTCTTTGACCATGCTTGGGATGACCAGGATATCCATCGCGGTATACGCCAGAGATACGTTCTCTTCAAATGTGGTGAAGGTAAACCGGCGTGAATACCCGGATTTTTTCACCCGTGATACACACTCGTCGTAATACTTTTTATCCGATGCTGCCCCGATGATCCAGAAGCGACAGCGCGAATGCGTTTCACAGATCCTCAAGGCCATATCCACAAAAGGTTTCAACCCTTTGGCATCATATATAAATGAAGAAATATAACCGATACAGGTCTGCGATGATTTGAAACCGAGCTCCTTACGCTTGCGTTCGCGCAGATGAACCCAGCGGTCCGGTGCAGGTAGCGCGGGTTCCCAAGTTGGGGATATGATGGTCACTTTGTCACCCATGCCAGCTTCTTGGAATGGGGCTACCGCTGTCTCGGATATGCCGATAATCCAATCCGCGTAACGGCCAATCATCTGGATCGCCTCGGTTGTATGTTCATTCGCATGAATGATCTCGGTAATCTTCCAGATAATCGGAATCTGAAGGGACTTTGCCGCTACAGCCGGCATCACATTAACGCAGGTGTTCGTTAACACTATATCGGGAGCAGTCTCCCGTATTAGGGAGACTGCTTCCTGATACGCTGGTGTATGGCGAAGATGCTCCGCATCATCTGCAATGCCCTGGTAAGGTGTGTACACACCGTGAAGCATCGGCAGAGTGCATATTTTGACCTGAATGCCGAATCTTCGCGCAAGCCCCGCAAGCTTCCCCTCCTGAGGGGCTACGAGCACACATTCAAAGATCGTACCGATCTCTCTCATAAAATGAAGCAGCAACTTCTCGGCGCCTGTAATGCTGCGAGTATTGCACACATGTGAAAATAACATCATCTTTGGTTTCGTTGCCATGGCCGCACGGACCCTGTACACGGTTATCCGATACAGGGTACTGTGCACACCTCCTCCCGGCCAGAATTAAGGGAATATAATGGTTAACATTTCATTAATTCTTTTGCCATACGTGTGGTCTTTCAGTGTACGTTCTAGTCCACGAAGTGCTATCTCACGGCGTTCTTTTTCATGAGTAAGATAATATTCCACTTTGTCGAGTAACTCCTGCGGCGAGGAATATGTCTCAATCTCCACACCAGGTTTGTAGAAACGCGCAATGTCATCCCGGGCGTCGGTCAGCTGTAGCGTCGTGGACGCGGCAATTTCAAACGTTCTCGGGTTCGGTGAGGCTGGCGGGATTTTGAGGTGATTATTATTGACGGAATCATCTTCGTGGGATCGATGCAGGTTGATGACAATTTTGGTGCCATTGTACACATCATTGGTCTCCGGCGGACTCATCCAGCGACCGAGCTCAATCTTCTCACCATAGGCAGTGTAGTCAGGCAGGCGATCCCACCAGATTCCGTTAAATACCGTATTGTGTGACATCAACTGAGGCATGATCGGATTGAAGAAGTATACCCGGTTCCAGTAGGCAGAACCGATAAAGCTGACATCCCGTTTTAACGGGGAAGGAGTTGTAATCGGAAAGTAATGATTAGTGAATGCGGCAAAAGGGAGGTAGTGAACGGACGCGCAGCCGATTTGTCGATATAGATCGATACAGTTCAGTTCCAACGTGAAGACATGGTCAAAATGTGTCACAATTTCCAGCGTCATATCTGTATAGTACGGATCGTCCGTGAGCCAGATCGCCGTCTGAATGCCCGCTTGGCGAATCGCATCGATATGTTCAATGGGGATATCCATTCCATCCAGCACAAGCACAAGATCAGGACGCGTCTGCAGCGCAATCTCAGAAACCGGTTGACGCGGATCAGAGAGGGTTACTTGAGCTACCATACCCTGTAGCGTAGCCATAATGGCCTCATCCAACGGGGAGTAAGGGAAGCCTTTACCCGAGGATACATACAGCACGTGAAGCTGTCGGAAAGGCAACGGTTCCTGTGCACAATTCACAATATAGTTGGCGCGCCCGCGCAGATATCCTTCTTCCTTACCTGCGTCATATCCGGCATGTTGCCCATTTTTGCGTGCTTGATCAGCCAGGCTCAGTACGGGTGCATGAACCTTTTTGGTTTTACGGTGTTTGAGAGACATACCGCCACTCCTTTATTTTTTGGGATAAGGTTCTCGTTGGTGCTGCACTTCAGATGGGAATTACAAATGTTCCAGTAACTGACCGATGCGACGAGTGAATGTGTGCTGGTTCATCGTGGTGAGAAGTCCCCGCCACGCCATCGCCTGTCGTTCTTCTTCATGCTTCAGATAATAGTGAATCTTGCGCTGAAGTTCTGCTGCGTTGGTGAACGTCTCGATGTCATATCCCGGCTTATAATAGCGGGGTAAATCTGCACGTGCATCCGTAATCTGCATTGTGCCGCAGGCGCTGATCTCATACGTGCGTGGATTAATCGAGTGACCTTCAAGATGATGTGTGTTGCGATTGTCTTCCCCATTCTCGCAAGTCCGGTGAATGTTAATGACAATCTTGGCACCATTGTAATAATCCACTGTCTCTCCAGGAGCAATCCATCCTTCGTGGATGAAACGGCCTAGTACATCAAAGCGTGCCAACCGATTCCACTGGCTACCCGCAATGAATACCTTTTTGTCCGCCAGAAAAGGGGCCAGCTCGTCGAACAAAGCAATCCGGTTCCAAAATCCGGTACCGATAAAACAAATGTCGTGTTGATGCTGCGGTGCCACGCGCCGCGGTTGAAACATGCCTGGATTCACCGCGAGTGGCATATAGATAACCTGGTTCGCTCCATGTGCCAGATAGAAGGGCACCGCGGCCTCTTCATGCGTGAACACGACATCATAGTGCTGGCAAAGGGACGTTGTATCTTCGGTGAAATACGGATCATCCACAAACCACACGGCAGTTCGGATACCGAGTGCACGTATGCCATTCACCTGCTCCACATGATCTGCGGGAAATACATGCAGACCATTCATGACGAGCACAACATCGGGCCGATGCTGACTGGCTTCCTGCAACATCGCTGCTGGCGATCCAACAACGCATTCACGTACAGATTGCTGCAGAGCCAAGGTGACACCTTCATCGATGGCATCGAATCCTTGCGGGATATATAACACTTTCATGTCCCGCAGGGTCGGTTCAAACATCTGCACCCGCTCCATCATGGCTTGACAGCCGCCAAATCTGCGGCCTTCTGCATATCCGCCGCGGTAAGCCGTTTCCGCTTCGGTCAGCGGACGGTGCCTTCGTTTTGCCACATTCTTCACCCTGTCTTCCTTCAGGAGATCTCACTTCCAGACTCTCCACGAGATTGGTCTTCCCTCTAAAGGATATGCCTCGGGGTCAGATGCATCATGGACGGGTGTCCTGCAAGGCGCAAAATTGGCGCTTGCCCTCCACATCCGCCTGTACGGGCATGTCCGCTTTTGCGGCGATGCAAATAACCCGGAGGGATCTGTCCCCCGGGCTAACTGTATACAGGTATCATTCCATGCAGGAATAATCCTATCTACTCGGTTACTGTGCTTTGTACGCCAGCTGATGTCCGTCCTCGAATCCCTTGGCGAAACCCGCGTTGAATCCCTCGTTGTACGCCTCGTTGTATCCCTGGCTGTACGCACCGTCCGGGTTCGGATCGGTAGGGGTAGCCGGGGCGACTGGTTGTACGGGCTTTGGACTCCGGTGCCGCCGTACCGCACGTTTCTTTTTTTTGAGCCACGCACTGCGTCCTTTAAGTGGGCGTTTGTGAAGAACACGTTTGGCTCTGAGCGCACGCAGCTTGCGAATTTTGCGCAGACGGGCTCCACGGATTAACAAAGCTCTTTTGGTTCTCAGTCGTATTTTCTTCTTCTTTAACATGTCAACATTCCTCCTGTATGTCCCGAACGATACGAATTGCACACCCGGGGTCTTTGAGCCACGGCAAGCCAGGCTCCCCATGCTGGATTCGGGCCAGCCTGATTCCCGTAACCATACGAGACATTTCTTCCTGATAGCGACTCAGCAAACGAATGTTCTCGGCCAGACTGCGGGCGGATACTTCCGAATGAGCGGTTACACTGGCTACACTGTCCAGAATGCGTGCCAGCGCCTGCTGACTGTGTGCGATGGATTCAATGAGCGCCAGTTTAGCTTCCTGCTCACGCCGCATCAGACTCATTTTCCCATGTCTCCCAGATCCATGCCGCCAAACATGCCACCGTCCATACCGCCGCCATCTTCGCTATCGTTCTGCACCATCACCGCTTTGAGATTGTTGCACAGTCCGGTCTCCATCCGGGTTAATCCTTCCAGCAATTCCACCAGCTGATCATGCATTTTGAGCGGCTCGCCTACCTGATCCCCATGCGTCAGAAAGGTATCACCATTCAAATGATTCAACGTCCAGTTCCGTACCTTCTCGGCCTCAATCGCTTTTGCCTCCAGGATCAGGGCAATATTCCACTGCATTTTGGCTGCTGCGTCCAGCATCAGAATGAGGCTCTGTTCTCTACTCATTTTCCTTCACCCGCCTTCCGGGCTTATTCTTCCTCTTGAACCGCGATCTCCCGCATGACTTGAGTCAGCGTCTCGGCAACAGCCTCTTCCAGATCTGCAAGGCCCCCCAAGTAAGAGATAATGCTTTTGTTGATTTGCCCAGAGCTATCCAGCAGACCGTCAACGCCATCCAACTCCGGTTCGATATCTGGCAAATGATTGATGATTTCAGACATGCGTACAGCGACTTGGCGTTTGGCATCCAGCACACGTGCGATCTGCTGGTGAGAGTGTGCAATATGTGTGATGATTTCATCGATTTTGCTCTGCATGGTCCTCCTCCTTACCGTCACGGCCTGCTTCACCCATAGAAAAACCCGGCCTATCAGCATTTGCCTGTTACAGCATATGCCGGGCCGGGATCGTCAGTTACTACAGCTTGCGCCTATATCGTCAGATGACATAACTCCAGTCGGAAGAATATCGACTGAGGAATTGGCGAGTACGTTCCTGCTTGGGACGCACAAATACCTCTTCCGGGGTTCCTTCCTCCACAACGGAACCTCCATCCATGAAAACAACCCGATTTGCCACCTCACGGGCAAACCCCATTTCATGGGTGACTACAATCATGGTAATCCCCTCTTGAGCAATGGAGCGGATGACAGACAATACCTCACCTACAAGCTCAGGGTCCAGCGCCGAGGTCGGTTCATCAAACAAAATCACTTCGGGATTCAGTGCCAGTGCTCTGGCGATGCCCACCCGTTGCTGTTGTCCACCTGACAACATACTTGGATACTCATTGATTTTGGCAGACAGTCCGACTTGTTCAAGCACACGCAAGGCACGCGTGCGGGCATCGGCTTTGGACATTTTCTGGGCAATAATTAATCCCTCGGTGACGTTATCCAGCACGGTCTTGTGTTTGAACAGATTATAATGCTGGAACACCATCGCTGTTTTGCGTCTCAACTGCACAATGTCATGTTTGCGTGCATGCTTGCAATCGACGGTCAATCCACTGATCTGAACTTCGCCCTCATCGGCACGTTCCAGAAAATTGACGCAACGCAGCAGCGTTGTTTTACCTGATCCGCTCGGTCCAAGGATCGCTACGACATCGCCCTGTTCCACGGTTAGATCAATGCCCTTCAATACTTCCTGCTTGCCGAATGTCTTGTGTATGTTCGTTAGTGTAATCATGACACGCCTCCTTTGCTGTACACGGCAACCCGACGCTCAAGCAGAGCAGTGATCCGCTCGGCAATGATGGTCAGCCCCCAATAGATGAACGCTGCGGCGATAAAGGCCTCCAGAAACTTCAGACTTACGGATGCCACCACATCCGCTTTACCGAGTATGTCCATCTGAGACACGGTAAAAGCGAGTGTTGATCCATGCAGGAATCCAACAAACATACTGCACAGGTTAGGCAATACAGCCCCGATCGCTTGAGGTATAATGATGCGCCTTAAAGCCTGGAATGTGCTCATGCCTACAGCGTGAGCCGCCTCCATCTGGCCGATATCCACAGCAAGAATGCCTGAACGGATAATCTCGGACATATAAGCGCCCGCAGTGAGCGAGAAAGCAATCAGTACAAATACGAGAATTGGAATCGACGAGGATTGGAAAGCCCAACCGTAACGTTCCGACAGCTTATCGATAATCATCGGAATGCCGTAATAGATGAGGAATAGATGCATCAGCATCGGTGTTCCACGCAGGAACGAAACGTAGAAGTCAGCAATGCGGTGAATCCACCGCACGCGATAAATACGGATCAAAGCTGTAGCCAGACCGATTCCGAAGCCTGCAATCAACGGAACAATCGTAATGACGAGTGTCAGTGGCAATGCCTTCAGGATTTGAAAAAAAGAGGTATAGATAAACTGGAGATCAATCGACATATGCTCACCCCGCTATTCGTTTCAGTGAGAGTTCAAAAAGTCTGGTTTTCAGTACCAAGAAGATGCCGCCAGGCATGATTCGTAATCAAAAGCGGACTTTTTGAACAACCTCTTTCAGGCGTTTGGCTCGAATTGCCGGTTTGCGTACAACTCTCTTGCGTTCATGACGCTGGAGTCTGCGTTCTGCAAAGGCGAATCCTTTTTCAAGCACAATAACAATGACATAATAGACCACAGACAGACTGATATACACTTCAAGTGCATGCGATGTAGCCGAAATTAACGTCTGCCCTCTGCCCACCATATCCATGACACCAATGGAGAAAGCCAGAGACGTATCCTTCAATGAACCGATTAACGTATTTGCCATATTCGGAAAAGCAACAATCAGTGCCTGCGGAACAACAATCCGCCGAAAAGACTGGAATGTGGTCATACCCGCAGCATAGGCTGCTTCCGTCTGACCTTTATCCACACTGCGCACCGCTCCGCGAAAGATCTCGGCAAAGGATGCCGCGTCACTAAGCGCATAGGTCACAATGACAAATAACAACGGGTCGGTTCTCGACAGGTCGATGCCAATGGGTTTGAGCAACTCGGGAAGTCCGTAATACACCAGGAACAATTTGATCAGGATCGGTGTGCCCCGCATGAATGAGACGTACAGGGTAGCCAACTGGCTTAGTACCGGAATCCGATACAGCCGGGGAACGGCCAGAAGCACGCCGCCCACCAGTCCGAGCACGATGGAACCACCCAGCACAATCAGTGTTATATGCAAATATCGTAGCAGTTCCGGGATGAAATCCAGAACCAATGACAGATCAAATGATTTTCCCATTACCGCTGCACACCTTTCTCAGACTACTCTTCAACCGTATAGTCAGCTCCAAGCCACTCTGTGCTCAGTTTGCCTAATGTTCCATCTTCTTTGATCGCTTTGAGCGCTTCGTCCACTTTGGTTTTGAGCTCCTGCTCATCTTTGTTCAGAATGAAGTACACTTTGGAGTTGGAGAGGGCATCTCCTACCGTTTTCAACTGAGCATCAACCGCCTTATTCTGATAATCAATGGCAAACTGAGTGCTGATGGTGGCATCCACCCGGCCTGTTTTGATCTGGGTAATGGTATCCTCACCCGCTCCGGAATAAACGATATCAATCCCGTTGCCGTTCGCTGCATTCCATTTCTCAGCAAGTACAGCCGCATTACTTGTAGCACCAACAATCAGTTTTTTCCCTTTGAGATCCTCAATCGATTTTACTTCCTCATTTTTCTGACTTACGACGATTTTATTTGGAAAAATATTATAGGCTTCATCATTAAACAGGAACTTGGCCTGTCTCTCATCATTCACTTCCATCTGGTGAGCGATCAGGTCAATTTTTTTCGTTTCCAGACTCAGCAGCAGGTTTTTGAAATCCATGGTGCTGAATTCGAATTCATACTCAGGCAAACGTTTGTCGATCTCCCGGATCAGTTCCACATCATAACCTGTTAACTTGCCATTCTCATCAATGAAGCAGACATTCGGGAACTGTGTACCTGTTCCTACAATGATCTTTTTCACTTTGGTGTCGCCTGCTGCCGAAGCAGATTCTGAATCATTGCTTGCAGTTCCTGTGCTGCATCCAGCCAGTACCGCCAGCATTGTAATGAACAGCAGTGCTGTCCGGAATTTTTGAATCCCCCGTTTTTTAACCATTCCCAATCTCCTCCACAGGCTGTTATCACAGCGAATATGATGTGTACTCCCATTCCTCTACCCTATTAACAAACCATTCTTACTTGTATAGTCGGAATTAGGTTGAACAAAGAATATCATTACAAGTCATCTTAGGGCAATAACTAAACTAATAGGACATCCTGATATGGTTATAGGACTTCTCTATAGTACAAGAAAAAACCATCCCCAATATCGATTGGCGGATGGCTTCTTCTTGTATGACTCTCACTAATTATACCATTTTGGCGGTGCATCACTTGGTGTATACACTACTCATCTATCTGCGACTCGCCCATTTAATTTTACGTGCAACTTCCACTCGCTGTAATTGTAAGATACCGATCCGTTCCTCGAACTTCTTGCGTTCGTCCATGGAATGAGCGGCATGAATCTGGTGGCACAGACCTGTCAGTTTGCTGTTGATGTAATCAAACCGTGTCCATAATTCCTCTTCAGGTGTGCGCTGCTGCTCCGTCGCCGTCTGAAATATTTTGAGTTGGCGGATAAGGGATTGTTGCCATTCCTGATCCTGAATTTGGATGGCAAAATGCAAAAGATCCAGATAGTCATCGATTTGCAACGAAACGCCGCAATCAAATTTAGTGTTCATCGTCGTCTCTCCTTATTTCAGTACTTGGCTGGAATCCATTACTTCTATCTTACAGGAACAAGCCCACTGAAAGCGAGTACTGAACGATTAAATTTTGGGAAAATTTTTATTTTTTTATGTTAAAACATCTTTACATTTCCATTAAGACCAATTTGGCAGGATATTGATATTGGTACATATGAAATCAGACATTTTTTCCATCTCGCTGCTGTCTGGTCATCAGTAACATGAGAAACGAGATGATGATAATGGAAATAGTCCATGCCCAAGCCATGGTCTGATTGCCCGAATCCACAGCGACATAGATTGCCGTAGGTACCGTTTGTGTTTTGCCCGGAATATTGCCTGCAATCATCAGTGTCGCACCGAATTCCCCGAGTGCACGGGCAAAGCCCAGGATGAAAGCGGTCATCAATGCTCTGCCTGCGAGCGGCAGGGAAATATAACGAAAAACCTGCCACTCATTTGCCCCAATCGAACGACCCGCATCCTCCAGATCACGATCCACACCACTGAATCCCGATTTCATCGTCTGATACACGAGTGGAAAAGCAACCACCACCGCAGCAATCACCGCAGCCCACCAGGTGAAAATAACCGGAGCGGAGAATATGGCTTCAATCCATTGTCCAAACAGACTTTTACGCCCCAGTATGACAAGTAACAGAAATCCAACCACCGTCGGAGGAAGGACTAACGGCAGCATAAATGCCGTTTCCAGCAGGATCTTTCCCCGAAATGAAGAACGTGACATCTTCCAGGCTATCGCGATTCCGAGCACAGTGGCCACCACGCTGGATAACAGCGCAACCTGAAGTGATAAGCGCACCGGTGACCAGAATACGGACCAGTCTATGGCGTTCACATTCATTCCGGAATTGTGAATCCGTATTTCTCGAAGATATCCAGTACTTCAGGGGTTTGTAAATACGCATAGAATTGTTCGGCCTCAGTACGGTGTTTGGTTCCTTCAATAATGCCTATTGGATAATTGGCTGGTGTGTAGCTGTTTTTGTCCACTTCAAACGCAATTTTCACCTGATCCGAAGTAAGAGCATCCGTTTTATATACAAATCCTGCATCTGCATTACCTGTCTCTACATATTGAAGAACCTGTCTAACGTCTTTCCCCTGCACAAGCTTGCTTTCCAGTTCATCCCACAGCTTGGCATTGGTCAGAGCTTCCTTGGCATAGGTTCCCGCCGGAACACTTTCCGGAATCCCAATGGCTACCGTCTTGATGGAGTCGCTGGTGAGATCCGTTTCACTGGTTACTGTGTGGGTCCCATCTGCTGGTACTATGGCCACCAGTGAATTCTGTAGCAGATTCTTCTGATCGCCCGATGCAACCAGGTTTTCATCTACTAGCGCATTCATATTTTTTGTTGCCGCCGATACAAAGACATCAGCCGGGGCACCCTGTTCAATCTGCTGTTGCAAGGCACCCGAGGCGCCAAAGTTAAAATTAAGTTCTATATAAGGATTAGCTAACTCATAATTGGTTTCAATCTCTTTCATCGCATCGGTCAGACTGGCCGCCGCAGAGATCGTCAGATCTACCGTTTCCTGCGGATCGGTATTTCCTGCTGATGAACTTTCACCTGATGCCGCTGGCGTTGAGGTCGTTTGTTCTGCACCCATGGATGTATCCGTAGTGCCCTTGCTTGCACCACAACCAGCCAATACAAGAGCCAGTCCCAGTGACATACTTCCCAACACATATCCGATTCTCTTTCTCATTCATTTCTCCCCCAACGTTATCTTTAGATATAACTAGTTATAATTGATTATATCTAATTATACACAAGACAAACAAAATGGGAAGGTGATTAAGATCTCATTTGATTTTTGTTACCTGTCCTATGCGTTTCTTGCGTGTCCTCAGGTTTATGGCATCCCTCAATTAATGATATAGTACAAGAAACATTCATAACAAAACCATAATTGCTCTATACCTTTGAAGGAGGATCTTCACTTATGACGGAGGAGCAATCCTACACAACCGAAGAAATATCCAAGCTGCTCAAAATATCGAAACTGACAGTTTATGACCTGATCAAAAAAGGAGAGCTCGTCGCATACCGTGTGGGTAAACAAATGCGAATTGATGCAACCGATCTGGAGGCATATAAACGTCGTTCCAAACAACTTCAGTCCTCAGGTCAGCGTATCCCGGCTCCTCATCAGACCTCGGCATCAGGAACTCAGCCAGGTCAGGGTGATTTTCAGGGAACTTCCTTACAATCGACTACACCCATTGGGTCTGCGCATGCGAATACTCCAGCGAGTTCTGCTCATGCAATGACTGCTGTACCACGGCATCTGGTCATAACAGGTCAGGATGTCAGTCTGGATATTCTTATGCGCCATATGGAAAAACAAACTCGGGACATTCGTCCGCTACGCTCGTTCATGGGTAGTCTGGATGGGCTTATCTCGATGTATCGCGGTGAGTCCGATCTGGTCAGCACTCATCTGCTCGACGGAGATACCGGTGAGTATAATCTGCCGTATATTCGCAAAATTCTGACTGGAAGGTCCTATGTTGTGGTGAACCTGCTATCACGTCCTGCCGGACTGTATGTACAGCGTGGCAATCCGCAGAACTTGCAGAATTGGACCGATCTGAGCAAGCCTGAACTGAGACTAGCTAATCGGGAGATAGGTTCTGGTGCGAGAGTATTGCTGGATGAGCAACTTCGGCTGCATGGAATTCCTACCGCAGGTCTGATTGGATATGAAACCGAGGAAACCAGTCACATGGGTGTGGCTGCCAAAGTCAGTTCTGGCGAAGCCGATGTCGGAGTTGGCATTGAGAAAGCTGCACGACTTGTAGGCCAGGTTGATTTTGTCCCGCTCACACAGGAGCGCTATGATCTGGTCATGCTCAGGAAGCAAGGTAATGAAGCCTGGACAGAATCTGTACTGCGAATTCTCCAATCGCCGGAGTTCAGGCAGGAACTGCAATCATTCGAGGGATATGATGTATCCCGGACAGGTGAAATTTTGTACGAAGCGTAGTTATACAGAATATAACCAACAACACTCATGCTTAATGGATGTTACACATCACATCATGCATATACAAAACGCCTTGCAATGGCTGCAAGGCGCTTTTGGTGTTTATTTGTATATATAACGCATGATATTGATGAATGGATTCCTTATTGCGGCAAATCGATCTCAAAAATGAACACACCATACGCGGGCATGTTGATCTCATTCTGAAGTGTTGTACCTGACAGTAACTCTTTTGCTTGTTTCTTAAGCTTAATGGGTACTTGTTGATCCGAGTAGTTGAGTAAAAATACATAAGCTTTATCCTTACCGGAACGGATACCAAGCTCAACTTCGGACGGTACCTCTACCAGGTCATCCACAGGCGAGACTAGCCTGATTTCATCAAGAAGAGCATCTACGACCGATTCATTGTAAGCCGCACCATAATACCATACCTGCCCCTGACCTACCGCACGTTTGGTCAATGCAGGACTACCTGCATAATATTCGGATGTATACTCAGCCATGACCTGCACGTCAGAATGCTCCACATGAAGAACTTCGTTAAATCCGGCCGTTGACGTTCCCTCCTGAAGTCGCTCACTCGCCCCACTCCATTGCAGCTCAGCTGCTGGAATGGTTCCTTTGATTAAGGTAAAGTCCTCTACGGTTACACCACACAACTCAGCGACAGCCCCAGGGAACGGTCTCATATAACAATGTCCCTTGAGATCCTTATAGCCGGTGCGGGCACCGAAAAACAGGATTCCCCCTTGACTGACATAGGCTTGGAGAAGTTCTGCTGTCTCGTCTGTCATGATGGCCGGGTGAGCATAGATGATCACCTTATATTCAGATAACTCTTCCAGTGTTGTCGTTGGTTGCAGTGTAACCATGTCCGTCGGAATATGACGATACTGGAGCTGCTTATACCAAGAGCGTACACTCTGTTGCTGAAGCGGGCCGTGCCACTCGTCCAACTCCCCGTCCCAGATGTTATCGTAATCCTGTAGGATTGCAACATCGGCTTGATATGTAGTGCCCGCAATAACACGCCCGATCTTGGCAAACTCTTCCCCTACTTGTGCAACCTCGCGTACCCTTCTGTTGGGCTGATTATGGTAATCATTGATGCCATGCCAGTACATCTCGGTGCCAAATGTTGCCGTCCGCCAGCGGAAGTAGACGAGCAGATCTGTTCCATGAAGAACAGATTGATACGACCATAATCGGATCTGTCCCGGTCTTGGCGTACCCATGCCTATACTGTCGACCCAGCCTCCTGGCCCAGACTGTTGTTCCATGACGCAGAAGTTCGGTGACATATTGCGCACGTTCGACAGTTTCATGCTCCAGGTCCGATCTTGTAATGAGTTATCGTCTGTCCCTGGGAAGATCGTGGCAAACTGCGGATACGAATCATAGGAGAAGAAATCCAACAGGTCTTCTGTCATTTCATGATTATCCAAGTGTCCAAACGTACCGTTCGTTGTGATCCAATGTTTCGGATCCAGTTCCCGAATGATCTCCACCTGAAGTTTGGCAAATGAAATGGTATTTGCTGAGATGAATCTCTTTTCATCTAATGCCAGGTGAGGATTTGGCGATTGGCTGACCATATTTCGGGTAAGGTGAACTTGCTCCCAGTCGGTATAGGTCTGACTCCAGAAAACGGTTCCCCAAGCCTGGTTCAGGTTCTCCAACGATTCATAACGATTCTTAAGCCATTCACGGAAGGCGACATGGTCAGCCTCAGCATAGAAAACATCCATATGACAATTGAATTCGTTATCGATCTGCCATCCAATGAGAGCCGGATGATCTTTATAGGCAATCACCATATTACGCACGATTTTCTCACATTGCTGTCTGTAGATTGGGCTGCTGTAGTTGGTATGGCGTCGCATACCGTGTTGATACAATACCCCGTCCTTATTTGCGTTTAATACTTCAGGATATTTGGATGTTAACCATGCTGGTGGAGTTGCAGTAGGTGTTCCCAAAATAACACTTAAACCATATTGATGCGCCAGATCCAGTGCCTTCTGGAAAAAACTAAAATCGAACTGACCTTCTTCCGGTTCAAAGATGGACCATGCAAATTCAGCCATCCGAATAACCGTGATATTCATCTCTTTCATTCTAAGGAAATCGTCCTCCCACAACGCTTCCGACCAGTGCTCAGGGTAATAACAGACCCCCATTTTTAATTCATCCAATTGGATTGATTTTGCCACCTTTAATTGCCCCCTTAACCTGCCATATTGCCTCCATTCTATTGGAACCTTCACATATAATAAATGACAAGATTATGCGACTTATAATAAAATATTGTCATTGCTGAATATTCAAATAACAGTGGGCTGAATCTATTTCAGTTCACTACATAAAAATATTGCGTTTAAATGGAGGATGCACGTGAAAGAACATATCTTTCTCCCCAAGCCGGTTTTCCCCAGACATGTATGTTTTCCCGATTTTATTGGAGGGTACAGTGATTTTCCCAAGCATCATGTGAATCGGGAATATCGAACCAAAGATATCAACTTAGATCATTGCTACAATCTGCACCTTGTACTTGAAGGTAAAGGGTTCCTGGACACTGGAACCGCTTGTTATGAGCTAACACGTGGGCAGGGATTCCTCTATGGCCCCGGTCTCAGACAAACCTACTACTCAGATTTGGATGATCCTTGGAGTATTCGTTGGATTCACTTCTACGGTATTCGTCTCGAAGAGCTGTTAAATGGAAAAGGCGTTGACGAGCCATGGCTGTTTCAATGCTCCAACTTCCCGGTGGTTACCGCGCTCATGGATCGATTACTGGAGCTCGGAAGAGGCTATCAGGTGGAGGACGAGCACAGCATGGCAGCTACTTTATATGAACTTCTGACCCAATTACAATCCGCAGCGAGCCAAATTAATGTTTCGTTAAATCACACATCAGAGCGAATTCGTGAAGCAGGGAATTATATTCGTTCTCATAGTAACGAGCACATTACACTTGACCACGCTGCCGGGATTGCCGGATACAGTACAACATACTTTAGCCGCAAGTTCAGTCAGACGTTTGGTATCTCCTTCCCGGAATTCCTGATGGAATCCAGGTTATTACATGCGAAACAGCTGCTTGCCACAACCAACCTTTCCATTAAACAAATTACGCTGGAAACGGGATTTTCACAGTCAAGTTACTTCATCCGCTGTTTTAAAACCCAGGAAAACGTAACGCCTATGCAATTCCGTATGATGCACAATCATTCGTTATAGGCATGGCAGTATTCCTTGATCAAGCCGACGCCAAAGAAGACTCTGCATACAACATGCAGAGTCTTCTTTTGTCATTTTTCATATATCTTCATTTGTATCTTCGTCCTCGTCAGCCTTATATTCCAATATATCTCCAGGCTGACAATCCAGTGCTTTACAGATGGCATCCAGAGTGGATAAACGGATCGCTTTTGCTTTTCCTGTTTTTAATATGGAAATATTGGCGATCGTGATCTCAACTCTCTCTGCAAGCTCGGTAACCGTCATTTTCCGCTTTGCCAACATCACATCAATATTGATTATAATGGCCATATATTCACCTCAGACCACTAGGTCATTTTCTGATTTGATATCAATCGCTTCCTGTAACAATCTTTGGAGCACAGCAGAAAACACTGCGATGACCAATGAAGCAAAAACAGGAACCATTCCCATAAGAATGAGGCCTGGGGCATCATCTTTCTCTGCTACAACATACACAAAAGGCAACATCACAAAATAGAGACTACTGATTACAATAGCACAATATTTTATAGTTTTTAAGGATTTCACTGATATTAGAGAGAACGCTTCATTTTTGTCGATGTAGCTCAGCAGACGGAATGCCTGGTACAGTGCAACGATAAACGGAATAACGGACACATACATAATAATCACTATGGGGTATAGTGCACCTGCATAATTCGGATTCACCGGATTATTCGCTAACCAGGGTATGCCGAATATACATAAGGCAAGAATGGGAACACCAATAAGCAACACAGCCAATTTTAAAAAGATGGTTGTACCTCGCTTCACAAAAAGCACCTCACTTGTTTTAAGTGATATGAATTTATCATAATATTTATCGTTTTACAATAAATTTTTATTGTAAAACAGATTTTATTTATTCTTTTGCTCACTAAGGAAGGAAGACCAAAAGATCCCCCCTCTTTGCTTCAGTGATTCTTGGACACAAAAAAAGCCCAAAGCTAGCCACTGCTTCGCTAGCTTCGAACTCGGTTGCATCTACGCCATATTTGTCTGAATTAACATTAATTTTCACGAATGAAATATACTCTCAACCGATCTCGCTCACGTACGCCAGAACAGTCCAGCCTCATCCCGTTCCACCTGCTCGAGCACATTCTCAAAATCGGAACAAGGTGTAATAACATCTACCGGATTCCAGCTGCTCTGTTCATCTCTGGCATACACTTTCCACTGATTTTCTTCCCAGTAAAATCGGGCAATATGCATCTTATCCCAGTGATACCGCTCCTCGGCGGGTCTTTCTTAGGTCAGGATCAATTCATTGTCATTCATCTCATACGTCAACTTCATCATCGTACGCAGTGGCGCAGGTACCTTCTCGTGAATATATCCGTTCATTACAGACTGAATTCTTCGTAACGTAAACAAGTCCAACATGAAGATGCACACCCTTTCAGCAAAAAAACGCCCTGTTCTACGCACCGCATGTAGCTTCCAACAAGTAGTGCCCTTCCTCATGCAAAAGTGGTCAGCTACATCCCTTGATCATTTTACCAACTGGATTTTGTTACGCCAGGAATCTGCCCTTGATGAGCAAGTTCTCTGAACTTGATTCGAGATACCTTGAACTTGCGTAGATAACCCCGCGGGCGACCTGTCACTTCACAACGATTCTTTAGTCTGGTCGGAGATGCATTCCGTGGCAATTTCTGCAATGCCTCGTAATCCCCTTTTTCCTTCAATTCCCGGCGCAGGTCCGCATATTTTGCCACGATCGCCTGACGTTGCTTCTCACGTACCACTTTAGATTTTTTAGCCATGAATTATAGCTCCTTTATCCATCGAATTTATGTTTATGACAGAACAACCTTCCGATCGCTGTTATCCCCAGATTATATTGATTCATTTTACAAAGGGTAAATCCGGGGATAGCGTATGCTTCCGATGTAGCTTTCTTGCAGAAAGCTTGTAGCTCCGCTTCTTCAGGTCCTTTCTGTCCTCTCCGTTTTGTGTAAATGTTTATTTCAATTTATATAGATGTGCTTATACAGCGCTACTCCCAATGCAAAACATCATCTTCCGAGTTATACCGCTTCCACAGGCCATGGCAGTGGATTGTCGAACTGGCCCCAGTCGCCTAGCATTTCTTCATCACTGAGCAGGCACTGGTCCAGCTCATCTTCAATGCTCTCACGCTCCATTTCAATCCCAATCATGACAAGTTCCGTCTGACGATCTCCCCATTGGGCATCCCATTTCTCCAGAACATCTGGCTCGTTACGTAAAATCTCTTCTTTGTCCGCTTCCGGCAACGCCGCGATCCAATGTCCCGCAGGACCAAATTGAATGGATGGTCCCGCCTGACTCAGGCTTGCAGCAACATCCCCTTCGGCCGCGAGCCATACCAAACCTTTGGCACGTACCACTTCTTCCGGCCAGTAACTCATGAATTCAGCCAGACGGGAAGGATGGAACGGCTTTCTGCGGCGATATACAAAGGAACCAATGCCATATTCCTCGGTTTCCGGTGTATGCGACTCCTTCTCCAACTCCTGAATCCATCCAGCGGACATGCTCACCTTCTCAAAATCAAAGCGGTCTGTGTTCAGAATCTCAGACGGATTCACCTGTCCGTTCTCAGTCCGAATGATCTTGGCGTTAGGCTGTAACTTGCGGATGACCCCTTCGAGCTTGTTCAGCTCGGTGTCATCGACCAGATCACATTTGTTCAGCAGCAGCACATCACAGGTTTCAATCTGATCAATCAACAAGTCTACGACATCACGGGTGTCCTCATCTCCGGTCGCCTGGTTACGATCCAGAAGACTCTGTCCTGATCCAAAATCATGCCAGAATCGATTGGCATCCACCACCGTTACCAGACAATCCAATCGGGCCAGACGAGTCAGATCAATACCCGACTCCTCATCGGCGTATGTAAAGGTCTGTGCAACGGGAACAGGTTCACTAATTCCGGTGGATTCGATCAAAATATAGTCATACTTGCCTTCGTTCACCAGCTTCTCAATCTCTTGCATCAGATCATCCCGCAAGGTGCAACAGATACAGCCGTTGGACAACTCCACTAACTTCTCTTCCGTTCGAGACAAGGTTGCCTCCCCCTTAACCAGCGCAGCATCAATATTGACCTCGCTCATGTCGTTAACGATCACGGCAACCTTAAGCCCTTGTCTGTTGTTCAACACATGATTCAAAACCGTCGTTTTCCCTGAACCGAGGTAACCACTCAGTACGGTTACCGGAACTTGCTTTTGTGTCATAGAAATCTACTCCTTATATGTGCAGTCTGCGTAATCCAGACTTTAATAGTAATTATTACGATTAACAACAATGACTATAATCCTGTTGGACGGTCGTTGTCAAACTATTTTTGATTCAACCTGCAAAAAAAGGTTGATGACCGCCCCTTACACTTTCGCATCCTGATGATACGTTTTGGCAAGAAGTGAGTCATAAACCTCCTCTGTAAATATTCGCACTACATGCGGGATAGGCTAGACAGCGGAACTATCAATATAAATTAGAAGTACGCCTGTACCGGGACATATTCAACAAAACTATATAGATTGAACTGAACATTTACACGAAACGGAGAGGACAGAAAGGACCTGAAGAAGCGGAGCTACAAGCTTTCTGCAGGAAAGCTACTTCGAAAGCATACACTTCGCCTACAAGCTTTTTGCAAGAAAGCTAAATCGGAAGCATACGCTATCCCCGGATTTAACCTTATAAAAAGGAATCAAAAAAATCTGGGGATAACAGCGATCGGAAGGTTGTTCTGTCATCGGAGTGATCCGTGTAAATGTTCTTTAGTTCAATTTATATAGTCACCACAGATCTGGCCTTATTGCCCGCTTCCATCCGTTGCCTGAACACCAACACCAGTACCATCGCTGCAATAGACAGCAACGTGCAGATCATAAACATGGTCGAATACGAACTCACCTGTACAATGAGCCCCATCGCCAGTCCTCCCAGAGAGAATCCAAGGTCATACGAGGACATGAAAATCCCCATGAGTACATATCTGGAATCCGCAGGTAGCACAAAAGACAGATATGTGGTTAATGTCGGGTACAACAGTGCCAAGGCAAAACCGCTGAACACCGCGGAGAGATACACCAATGGCCCGATGATCTCCATCAGGCTGAGTAACTGGGTTCCCAGTGCTGCACACAGCATTAATCCTGCCATCAGCCAGGTATTCCAGCTACCGTCGGACGGAATTTTTTTACGCAAAATAAACCTGCACAGGATCACAACCAATCCCTGTATCGTCAGAAATACCCCAGCACTCGCCGTTCCGGTGGATACCATATACAGTGGAAGGAAGGTCGCTGTTGCTCCAAAAACGCAGGACGCAAACAACATCACCACACTGCTGATCAGCAGTGGCGTACTGCGCCAGATGCCGCCGAATGAACGAAACATATCGCCCAAGGTATACGATTTGTTCTGCACGGTACTCCGCGGCAGATCCACATTATACCCAATCAGAAGTGGCAAAGCCGCCAGTCCGATCATCAGCAGCGTAAACGCTAGATCACTGGCATTTTCCCAGATTTGTATGGCCAGGATCGGAATGACCAGAGAAGGAACCATCGTAAACAGGGTGTACATGGACAGCCCTTGTGCCCGGTCTTTGTCCTCCAGCTTTTCCACAATGCCTGCCTGCATCGTCATGGAGAAAAACGCCGTAGCCACCCCTTGCAGGGCTCGCAACCACAGATACGTCTCCACACCAAAAACAACAAACAGCAGTAGCGTGCCCGCATGCAAAAGCAATAACCATTGCATCACTCGAAGTGGACCATACTTGCCCAGCAGCTGTGCTGCAAAAGGTCTCAAGAGCATACAGGTGAACATATATGCCCCCATCATCAGACCAATCTCGGCCTGGTTCAATCCGGCGGCCTCGCTTCTCAAAGGCAGAATAATCGTCAAAGCAGAATTCGCCGCAAAAAATAAAAAGGCCAGCATATAAAACCGGATAAACGAAAAGGATACCGGATTTAATTTCCCATTGGATGTTGCCGTCATTGAAGACTTCAAACGTTTGTCACCACTTTCTCTTCTAGCAGTCAATTCACAGATGTACCTGTCACGGGTCTACGCCGTTCATAGGCAAAAACGATCATTACCGCTCCTAGGATAGCACAGATCATGTACATAAATGAATAGGAAGAGAAGTCAGCAACGGGTCCCATAATCACACCACCCAGAGAAATACCCAGATCCGCCATCGCGATAAATAACCCGATCAGAACGTTCCGATTCAGCTTAGGCAAGACAAAAGATAAATAGGTCGTGAGTGTCGGATACAGGATCGCCTGACCGATTCCCATGAATACAGCACCCACATAGAAAAAGACCACCCCGCCTGTCACGGCAAAACTGACACATTGCGCAGCTACGGCGAGCAGACACATGGTGCCCATCATGAAAGGAGAATGCCAACTGCCATCGGAAGGAATCCTTTTCCTAAGCATAATTCGAGCCAGTACCACCGTTCCTGCCTGAAGCATCAGATATACGCCGGCATTCCCGTTTGGTACTTGGCTCGCATACAGCGGAATAAACGTTGTAATCGCGCCAAATACAACCGAGGCAGCGAGCATTAACACACTACAGCGAAATAAATACGGATTCTTCACCAACTGCCCAAAGGATTCCCACATGCTCACATTCTGCTTCGATGGATTCTCAGCAGGTTTCTCCTTGTTTGGTTCCATTTTGGCGGTATATCCGAAGACGCCCGTACAGACGGCAATGCCGATCAGAACCACTGTAAAATAATCCATGCCTCCCGCCTGCCATATCCCCAATGCGAGCACAGGCCCCAAGATCCCTGGTATGTAACTGAACAGCGAATAATACGAAATGCCCTGTGACCGATCTTTCTCCGGAAGGGCATCAATAATGCCAATCTGCAAAGCCATGGAAAAGAACGCTGTCGATACCCCCTGCAAAATACGAGCAACCAAATAACCTCCAAGTCCCGTAAAGGTATATAAAATCAGCGCAAATCCATTGATAATCAGAATCAGACGTAATATTTTGATTGATCCGTGCTTTTGAATAATCCGACCGGCCCAGGGTCTGAAGAACATCGTTGTGAACATATAAGCACCCATGATCAGTCCAATCGTTGTACCGCTCGCACCCAAGGACTCCCCTTGTAATGGGATGATCACGTTAAGAATGGCATTGGCACTGAAATATAGAAGAACCAATATGTACAAGCGTAGAAAAGGCCAAGACATCGCTCCACTCACAATGGGGCTCCTCCTAAAATGGTATTAAATGCTTCAATAATCGCTTCGCATAGTCGGACTGTACGTCCTTGAGTTGCTTGGTCGGAACAATCTCTACAACCTGTCCCTCTCTGAAAATAATTAGCCTGTCGCAGATATAAGCTGCCGCCTGTATATCATGGGTGATAAAGACATAGCTCAGCTTGTAGATTTCCTTCAGCTCTTTCAGTAATTGCAACACCTGAATCTGAACAGACACGTCCAGTGAACTGATCGCTTCATCAAACACGATAAGTTTAGGGGCGGTAGAGATGGCCCTCGCAATGCACACTCTCTGAGCCTCACCGCCCGATAGTTCATGCGGATATTTGGATCTATAAGAAGGGTCCAGTTCAACTTGATGCAGCAGCTGATCCACCTTCCCTGAGGTATCTTTATCCTGTCGTACCTTTTGCTGAGCTTGCATCGGTTCCATAATGGCATCTTCAACCGTAAGAAACGGATTAATGGAAGACGTGTAATTTTGAAAAACGGCGCTGATGTTACCCATTCGAACACGTCGATCCTGTACGTCTTTCCCATCCAGCGAGATCGTTCCACGATCCGGCCGTTCAATGCCGAGGATCAGACGGCCCAATGTGGATTTGCCGCTTCCGCTTTCACCGATGATGCCCAGACACTCGCCCTGCTGGCATTCAAAGGTAACCTGTTTCAAAACTTGTTGTTTGTGCTTGGAGAACAGTCCGCCTTGATTATATGATTTTTCGATACCTTCCACCTTTAGCATCTATGACTCCCCCTGCATCAACGCCTTGAAATGATTGCTTAGCTCCAGCCGGGTAGAGACCAGATACTGCGTATAGGCATGCTTCGGCTCTGTCAAAACAGAATGCATGCTGCCACGCTCAACGATCTTGCCGTCTTTCATAACCATCACGTCATCTGCAATCTTCTGGACGACGCCGAGATCATGGGAGATGAACATCATGGAACAGCCCATGCGTTCACGTAATTGAATCAATTGCTCCACCACTTCATATTGAGAGATCGTATCCAGTGCCGTTGTCGGCTCATCCGCAATAATCAGATCGGGCTCCAGCACCAACGCCAGTGCAATCATGATTCGTTGCAGCATCCCACCAGACAGTTGATGTGGATATTGATTCAGAATCTCGCGTGGGTTTCTGAGCATGACGCTTTCCATGGCATGGATGATTTTCTGTTCAATCACGCGAGTGTTCCAGCCAAAATGCTGCTGAAGCGTCTCCCGAATATGAACACCAATGACACAGGAAGGATCAAATGCACTCATGCCATTTTGCAAAATCATACACAGATGCTTGCCCCGCTTACGCCGCATCTCCGGTTCCGAAAGCTGGTTCAGGTCTTCGCCCTGAAATGACATTGTGCCCGATTGGCGAATCCATGGCTTGTTCAGTCGCATGATGGCCCTGCACGTAACGGACTTCCCACTACCACTTTCCCCCACGATGGCCATACAGCTTCCCTGTTTGACTTCAAATGAACTGTCATGAATGATCACTTTGCCTGTATTGCTGTCCCATACTTTCAAATGTTTAACCTCGACTATATTCATAAGCGGCCTTTCTCACCTCACTTTCGTAAGACTTGTCAGACTTACCTTGAGAGGTCATCAATTTGGGGTCCAGAGCCACTTGAAGCGCATCCGATAAAAAATTAAAAGCAGACACCACCACCACAATGGCCAGGCCTGGTGCCAACATCAACTCAGGTCTGGAGAACATGACTTCCCTCGCCTCATTGAGCATCATGCCCCACTCCGCATGCGGAGCCTGGATTCCAAGCCCCAGAAAGGAAAGGCCGGAGATCTGCAACATCATCGAACACATGGAACCGCTGGCAATGACAGCAATATCGGCAAATGTAACCGGAACAATATGTTTGGTTATAATTCTCAGATTAGGCGTGCCGGAGGCTTTAGCGAATTTCACATAATCCATATCAGAGAATTGCATCACAGATGTTCGAATAACGCGGGCAAACCAGGCCCATTTCATCCACACAAAGGCAATCAAAATATTCTCCAGTCCTGCACCCAGAATGCCAACCACCGCCAGTGTCATTACGTATCCGGGGAAAGAAAGCATAATGTCACAGACTCTCATGATCCACGCATCCACTTTCCCCTTGAAGTAACCTGCGATGAATCCAACAATGGCCCCGATCAGAACAGAAAGGCTCAGCGCAACCAGAACCCATAACACACTTGGACGGATGCCATAGATAAGTCGGGATAATACACATCTGCCCAGATGATCATTACCTAATAGATACTCCCAGGATGAGGAGGCGTATCGAAGCTTCATGTTCACTTGCCCAGGGTCATGCGGTGCAATAAGCGGAGCCAAAATGCCCGCCAGAATCGTGACCATAATCACTACCAAAGAGGTCATCGCAAGCTTGTCTTTGCTCAGATTTTTCAGTATTCGCATCAGAATTCCTTTCTCAACCGGGGATTCATCGCCGCATTAATGATGTCGGATAACGTATTAAACAAGACAAAGGTTACAGCCAACATCAGAACATACGCCTGAATAATCGGAAAATCCCTGCTTAAAATGGATTTTACACTGAGCCTTCCGAGCCCCGGCCAGGCAAATACATTTTCAATGACCACCGTACTGCCCAGCACAATCGGGATCGCCATACAAAAGATCGATACGGCTACCTGTAATGAATTTCTCAGAATATGCAGGGTTACTTTCTTTTCGCTCAGACCGCTTGCCCTTGCATATAATACATAGTCCTCATTCATATTGCTCAGCATGGAACTTCGAACCGTTCGGAAATAAATGCCTGTATAACTCACCGTGATTACAATCACCGGTAGAATGTAGCTTCGATATGAGTCCATACCACTGGTAGGTAGCAGATCCAGCTTGACGGAAAAATACCAGATCATCATGGCTGCAAGCCAGTAGGATGGCATGGCGGTAAGGAAAAATGATACGCCTCTGACCGATCGATCCAGCAACTTGCCTTCTCTCATGGCACAGATCACACCCAGCAGAATGGACAGCGCAATAATGAATACCGATGAGACAAGCGTTAACTTCAATGTGTTCATAAAAGCCGGCCCCATCAATGACCATACGGGTTCACCAGATACATAAGAGTTGCCAAAGTCCAACTGCACAACAGCCATGATCCAGTTCACATACTGGATCATGAACGGCTGATCGAACCCCAATGCCTTGTTGGTCTGGGCAATTAATTCCTCTGTGATCTGCGGAACTTCCTGTGCCTGTAACACAACAACCGCCGGGTCCAAGGGAGATAGATTAATCAGAACAAACGTTATAAATGAAATGATAATCAGTAAAGGGATGGTTAACAGAATCCTTTTGACGATATAACTTCCCATATCCATCTCCGCTCTATTTAAAATTCATTTTTTCAAAAGGTAGTTCATATTGGGTCTGCTTGAATGAGATTCCATCGAGATTTTCAGGAGCGACTACGGTGACACGTCCATTGGTAATCGGGATGAAGACTGCTTCATCATGGACGATCTTCATAATGTCGGCATACAGGGATTGGCGTGAAGCCTCATCCGTGGAAACCATGACCGCATCGATTTTTTTGTACAATTCATCTGCTTTGGAAATTCCGCTTGTCGTATGCTTGTATGCCGAATCGGACGTAAATGCCGCAATGGTACTTTGTGGATCATAGGCCAGTCCCCAGGTTTGATTAAAGAGCAGGTCATATTCCCCGGTGGCTCTCCGATTCGCAATGGAAGTGGATTCTTCGCCCACAATCTCAAGCTGAACACCCAATTCTTTCATCGAATACTGGATCAATTCAGCCTGTATTTTCTGTGAAGACGAGTTGCTGTCATAGTATAGTTTCATGGCTAAAGGCTGACCGTTCTTCGTTCTCACCTCTTTACCATCCGCCAATGTCCAGCCAGCTTGGTCCAAAAGATTTTTAGCCATTTCCGGATCATAATCCCGTTTCTTCAGGTCTACCTTGGCGTAATTGACATTGGCTGAAAATAGCGTGTCCGCTACAGTCTGCGTTCCGTTGAAAATATCCTTACTGATCGTTTCGCGATCAATGGCAACCCATAGCGCTTCTCGCACTGCCGTTTCCTGAACCGGACTATTCTGGCGACTGCTATTGGCTACGATCATATTAGTATTCATCGCTTCACTTCGAACCACTTGATAACCACCGGATTCAGCCAATTGGTCCATGGCTTCGACATCGATACTATCTGCTCCCCGGTCATCGGTGAACACAAAGTTGATCTCTCCCTTTTGCAATGCCAGGAATGTTGTTTCACCTGCCGGAAGGACCTTGGATGTGATCTTCTTGATTGCAGGTGCACCACCCCAATAGTCTTCATTGGCTTCAAACGTGGCATTCTCTTCGACTTTATGAGCAGTAAGCTTGTAAGGTCCTGTACCGTGGAAACCACTTACTCCGTCTTTGGTTCCGCCATCCTTGAAATCCTTGGGTGATATGAAGACGTAAGGTCTTGTCATGGACAATTCCACCAGTGCCGGATAATAGGCTTCCGATAGCGTCAGCTCCACCGTGTGCTCATCTAAAACTTTTACACTTGTGATTTTGGTAGACAGCTTGATCCAGGCATGTTTTTCGGCATTCGCCTGTACTGCATCGATATTTTGTTTAACCGCCTCTGCGTTGAACGGCTCTCCATCATGGAATTTCACATCTTGTCGCAGATGAAAGGTATAGGTCTTCCCATCCTCGGAAATATCCCATGATTCAGCCAGCAATGGCTTGATTCCGTCAGGCGTGTTTTCTACCAGAGACTCATATACCATCCCTTGTGCAGGCATAGAGCCTGTATACAGATGGGGGTTCATATCATTAATATCTTTGGCAGAAGCATAGATAAGTTCCGTTTGTACCTGGCTATTGGCAGGCTCCGTTTGGGCGCCATCTTTTTCTTTTGTGCTCTGCTGTCCGCATCCGACGAGCAGCGCAATGGCAGACACCAGTAATAGTATGGATGTAAAAGTAAGACCCTTTTTCACAACATTTCCTCCTGATGATGAAATTACAAGCGAACCTCGTAGGTTACATCGGGCAACTCCGATTGCAGTACCATCTTCCGATCACTGTTATCCCCAGATTTTTTTGATCTCTTTTCCAAAGAGAAAATCCGGGGATAGCATATGCTTCCGAAGTAGCTTTCTTTCAGAAAGCTTTTAGGCGACCGCTTCGCTTCTTCAGATTGGTTCTGCACTCTTCGTTATGATGTAAACATCAGGTTCAACTTGATTAATTTGAGATGTAATTAACCCAATTACTCAAAGTCAAAGTCCGGTGCAGATCATGCGGATATCCTCTTCAAAGGATTGGATGACAAAGGCGTTGGACAAGGGCTGATTCGGGTGTGCGTCTGCCACTTCCTGAAGCTTCGCCTCATATTTGGCGATAAATTGATCAATCGTTGGGCAGCTCACATCGAGATGTCTGGCAATGCCATGAATGATTTTGATGCGGTAGTAATCTTCCTTGGGCATCCGGGGGATGTCCAGTTCCCTTTCGCGGTTCATGAACGTTTGACGGAATGGCACTGCTGAAAAGTCGAAATATTTCCCTTCCGAATCGGGTTCCGAGAATGGGTCAATCAATAATGAGGTGTATCGTATGTATAATAAATACTCTTGATGAATGACCTGCAGCTGATTGAAATTCTCGATATCCTGACGTGATATACTCTCTAATCGAACCGGATAGTTGTCATCCGTCATGAATTGAAGCAGGTTGACTCCCTGGATATCAAGTCGTTCCGTAATATTCATAATCTCCTGCCACTGTGCCCGCATATCCCGTATCAAAACTTGTGTAATCGGACCTTCAGGATACATCTTGTATACGTATTTCTGAGTATCTGGAGCTCCAAAGATGGCCTCTAATGAGAAGTCATTCATGAACAAGGGTGGATGCACGTACAACGAAATATTTCTCGTTTCCGCCTCCAGTGGAGATCGCATCACTTCCAACTCAATACCCAAACGTTCATAAACTTGGCATAACATACTGACCTGTTCAGACGGGTAACGAGCGGAACCGATATAGACCTTTTTCTTCACCCCTGTAGTAATCACATGATTGGACGGATGTTCGTGCATCCAACGGGTATCTCCAAGGTAGGTAGAGAAACTGATCACTTCCGGCGTTGCATTCCGCTCTCTCATATAATGGGTCACGAGTCGATTCGACCCAAACGTTGGAGAAATCAAAATGATACATTTCAGTTGTTTGATGAATTCATTTTTCATTTTTTCCAATACATCGATATAAGCATCGGTGGTAACCGCCAAAATGAGTGTATCCCATTCCCCCTGGGTGGTGTCATATCCCTTGAACACATGATCAACGAAACACTCACCTGCGAGCGATTGATGTTTCTCATTTTGAATGCTGACCTGAATACGTTGATTGCTCTGTTCGAGGGCTGAGAATACGGACGCTGAACGAACCGATTGTCTCCCCGCAATGCCTATTAAGCAGTTGAGATGATCTTTGAGCGTTACCGCCAACTGAATGGATACCGGTCCGGTTCCAAGTAACAAAATTCGCTGAAGATTGCTCATATAAGCCTCCTTTATTTCAAAGTTCGACCTGGACTCCATTTAGATTAACTTGGATGGCTATGCTTTTTGGTACAACGCAATATCGAATACATCATCCGGACGCAAAATCTTGTCGACCAGCTTCCACTTGCTGTTGTCCGTCTCTCTCATCGGATAATTGAACAAGGACTTCAACTGGTCACCATATCTCATAGCTACTACCACCTGCGCATTCGTCAGGGTATGCAATTGATCTAGCAAATCATATTTAGGGGCCACCGTAGAGCTGAAAATGATATGGGTTGCTTCCCTGGTATAATCCAGATCCTCAAGCAATGTTGACTCCAAACGAATCTTCAAGCCCGCGCCCAGCGTCTCCACTACTTTCTGCCCGAGTCTAATGGATTCTTCATCAATATCGATCCCAACGACCTCTGCACCTGTTCGCTTGGCGATGAGTAATGGAGTCATGGGGAATGAACCGGAGCCGACCAACAATACTTTCGAATCGGAGGTCACATGGAAGCTGCCAAATTCTTTATCGATGCACTCTTCGATGTTTTTGAAATAATCCGCAATCTGTACATCCCCGTTCTCTAACTTCAATGCACGATATTTCTCCATGATCGCCACACATTGAGCAGATTTATTTCTTAACGCCCATACAAGCGAATCAAGCTCTTGCAGCTCCGAATGATCCAACTGTTCCCAAGCTGCCTTATTCTCCTGATCGGTCACAAAGCGGGAGTAGTCATTGATCACAGCCTCCAGCTCCGAACTATGCTGAATCGTATGATCATACTTGCTCGCGAGCTTATCGAATATCTCTGCAAATTCACTCAAACATGTCTGAAAATGGACCAATGTGATCATTTCTTTTCCCCCTATACGTTGTCTCGATCATGTATCATGTACCTCATGCGTTTACAACGCTCCATTCTGCTGGAGCATCTATGAAGGCTTTGCCCTGAGCCACGATGCCAACCGATCCCTCAATCGTAATACTCCCAAGTTCTGCGCCATTCCACTGGGCTACCACTTTAATCGCACCACCAGGCTGCTTGATGTACTGTGTAATCTGCCTCTGCTGGCTCCATGCGAGATACGCTCCGACGGAGGCCGTACCCGAACCACACCCTCTCTCCCAGATCAGACTATCCAGCTCCGGAACATAGATGAGTGGGGCCATTTCTTGCAAGTGCGATTGATATAACAAGATACCGATCAGCTTATCTCCCAGGGTTAATCCCAGTAATCTTGCAAGGGTCTGTGCCCTCTTCCTCATCGTATCGTCGAAGTCATCAACTTCGATCACGATATGGATGAACTCAGCGTACCGGATGATCACCATATCGAGTTCGATGCCTTCGTATCGGATTGTTCGTTGTTCGATCTGCTTCGGAATCGGCATCGTTACCTGGCAGTTGTATTCGTTCTGCTGTTTCTTCACATGGCACATGATCAATTGATCGGTTCCGGAAACCTCCAGCATGATATCCATAGATTCCTGTTGTGCCAGTCCTGCTTCATATGCGTGGTGTGCTGCAAGTGCCATACAGGCATTGCCACAGAACTCTCCTCCGGCCATTTCCAAACGGGCAGCAGCTTCCGGTCTCCTCGTTGGTTCAATGAATCCCACTTGTTCAGCGTAAACGTTATCATACGACATTAGACGAGTCGCAATATGATTGTATTTCTCTGCTGCATGATCCGTTTTAACCAGAATCGTCATGTTTTGAGTGGGACTGAACTTGATAAAATCGATCTCCTGTTTCATCGCAGCAGCTACTCCTGTTCTTCATTTTTTACTAATAGTAATTATTACGATTAAAGGTCGAGAAAAATATAGCACAACCTTTTAGGGAGCGTCAACAAATATTTCCATTAAAAAAATAAAATTTAACAATACCTTCAGCTGCCCCTCCTGTAAGAAAACCCAAACAAAGCTGACGCTTATGCGCCAGCCCTAGCCATAACTACACCATATAACAAGATTCAACGAATCGTCGTTCCTACCTCACTCTCACTTAAAAAAGGGAATTCGAAAAACGGTTGCCGTCGAACGGAACCGTTTCGATCTGGATATGATCCAGTGATTCACTATACTCATCACTCTTGATGTGCTTGCACATTGTGCAGTGCTTTCTCAGCCAGTGCAGCCAGAAGATGTGCTCCCAGCGGCAGTGCCCGTTCATCCACATCAAAGCCAGGGTGATGCCACTCATGCGGGCCAGAGGTGCCCAGGAAGAGGAACAGGCCGGGAACTTCTTTTTGATAAAAAGAGAAGTCCTCACCTGCTGGAGAAGGTAACGGTCTAACGCTATTTAATCCAATCTCACTTGCAACTTGTTCCGCCGCAGATGCGAGAGCTTCATCGTTGACCACGGCAGGTGGTCCCTGAATCCAGCGAACCGTAGCTCGTGTGTCATAGGCTGCCGCCACACCGGCGACCACCTGATTGAAACGCTCGCGAATCCGTGCACGCACTTTCTCATCGAAGGTACGTACTGTGCCATCAAGGATTGCTTCATCCGGGATAACGTTCCAGGCTGTGCCGCTATGAAGCTTGGTGACGCTGATTACAGCACTCTCCTGTGCTCCCACATTACGGCTCACAATGGCCTGTAGTGCCGTAACAATGTGGGCAGCAACCACAATCGGATCAATGCCTGCTTCCGGCACGGCTGCATGGGTGCCTACACCTTCCACTTTGACAACAAAACCGTCTGCTGCTGCCATCAACGCACCTTCCCGAATGCCCACTGTACCCACCTGGAGATCAGGCTTATTATGCAACCCAAATACGGCCCGAACATCGGACAATGCGCCGCTCTGGATCACTTGCCGTGCACCCGTTGCTTTTTCCTCCGATGGCTGGAATATCAACCGTACTTTCCCAGGAAGCGTGGACTCACGCTGCTTTAACAATCGTGCTGCACCAATCAGAATCGCCGTGTGTGCGTCATGTCCGCAAGCGTGCATCTTTCCATCTACCTGGGAGGCAAATTCCAGCTTTGTCTCTTCTTGAATAGGCAGCGCATCAATGTCCGCTCTTAGAGCAACCACAGGTCCGTCCTCTTGACCTACTTCAGCAACAAGCCCTGTCCGCAGTACATATTCGTCTGCAATACGGACACCTTCCTCTTCCAGCCAACTGCGAATGGCTGCCGTCGTTTCCTTTTCCTCGCCGGACAATTCCGGGTTACGATGCAGGTGTCGCCGAATAGTGATTAAACGTTCCACGAATGCTTCTGCCCGTTCACCGTGAAGCTCATGCTCGGCGCCCTGTACTAATTGCTCAGTCTGCTGCTTGGGCTGTTCCAGATCACTTTTCATCACATGACCTCCCATTCGTATATATTCACTGCTATATTAACTGCCTAATTCTATCCGATTGCAGCTTCCTGTTCCTTGGATTCCAGTGCAAATTCGCTTAGTCCCTGCTCTGCCAGAATCTCACGCAACAATTCGAATGAACGAATTCGCTTGGTAAAGTCCCGTGTAGCTGTAGTCACAATGAACTCTTCCACAGCAAAATCCTGCTGGAACTTCAGCAGCGCCTGACCTACGCTTTCCTTCGTACCTCGGGTCACACTTGGCTCCAGAATCTCGATCCGATAGGTTTCGTTTGATTGACGTCCGAATTCTTCCGCCTGTTCCACAGAACCCACCGTCAGCACCTTTCCACTCTCCAGATGGATCTTCACCAGCATATGCTCACTCGCAAGACCTTCCGCTTCTTCCTCACTTTCGGCCACAATTAACGATATGGCTAATGCAGCGTAAGGCTCCCGTCCCTGGGAACGATCAAATTGTTCACGATATACACGGATCGCTTGAAGCGCTACCTCTATATTACTGTTAATGAACAGTGAAAAGACATATGGGAGTCCCAGTTCCGCAGCCATGCCTGCACTATCGACACTTGCTCCAAGCACATACAGTTCCGCTGGAATGTCGGACACAGGCGAGGCGCTGAGACCTGCAAGTGGATGCGACTGATCTTCAAACGGCTCATTGTGGATGTATCGTTTCACCTGAACAATCTTCTCTTGAAGAGAGGCAGCTTCCTGAATACCTTCCTGCAACGCCTGCGTCGAACGAGGTAACCCGCCTGGTGCACGACCGATTCCCAGGTCAACTCTTCCTGGCCCTAGCGCTGCGAGGATATTGAAATTCTCGGCGACTTTGTATGGACTGTAATGCTGGAGCATTACTCCGCCAGACCCCAACCGAATCCGCTTGGTATGCGCAAGCAAGTGGGAGATGAGTACCTCTGGGGAGGACCCTGCAACATGCCCTGAATCATGGTGCTCCGACACCCAGAATCGATGGAATCCAAGCTGCTCTGCCCGCTGTGCCAGCTCAATTGTATGCCGAAAAGCATCCACCGCCGTTTCCCCTTCATAGATGGGAGTCTGATCCAAAATGCCAACACGAATACTCATATCCTTCTCCTCCTTGATTGTGCTGAACCGCTGTTCTTGAATCACTATTAAGTTGAACTGGAGATGTTACAGTTCTGCACTCTCCGTTTTGGTTTAAAAGTCAGATTCAACGTTAGACGCTTTATAGTTGCCGCAGCAGTTCCCCGAAGGGCTCTGCCAATGGCGAATATTCTTCTTTTAACGTGACAACGCTGATCTGCAACGATACACCTGCTACCTCATGTACCTGAATGGGGAACAACTCCTGATTCTGCACTTCCTTCTTCACCGTGAGTCCCGGGAGAAAGGCAATGCCTGCCCCTTGCATAACCAGTTTCTTCGCCGTCTCCGAATTATCGACATGATATGTAATATTCGGCGGATGTTCCAGCGAGTCGAAAGCCCGGTGAATGCGAAGCCAGTCCAGTGAACCACATTCAAAAAAGACCAGTTGCTCATTCCGGATGGCTTCCATGCTGACATGCCCGCTCTCAATGAATGGATGTCCTTTGTACACATAGAGCTGGATCGGATCTTCATAAAAAGCAACCGTACGGATCGCAGGATGCATGACCTTGCGTACAAAGGCAAGATCGATCTCCTGACCAAGCAGTTTGGCAATCAGCTGATCCGTCGTTGCTGTCGTCAATTTGATGTTAATTTCGGGGTAAGCTTCCTTGATCTTGGGTAGAAAATCAGGAATGACATAATTGGACACCGATACTGTACTACCGAGCCGAAGCGCATCCGGTGTTGATCGCCGTTGCTGAATCTTCTGCTTGCCCTTCTGAATCACTTGCAGCACTTGCTGCGCATATGGCAGGAATTTCCGACCTTCCTCTGTCAGCACAATTTGCTTGCCAAGCCGATCAAACAACTTGCAGCCCAGCTCCCTTTCCAGTGACTGAATGCGAGCTGTGACCGAAGGTTGGGACAAGAAGAGTACTTCGGCAGCCTTATTGAAGCTTCCATAATGATTGATATATACAAATGCTTCAATATTCTCGATATTCATGAGCGCCTCCGTATCCACGTCCGCAGACGTTTGATCTTATATTGATTTATCCAATAAATTTACTTGGTTTTATGATATCGTAATCCCATCCTTTTCCAGTGTCAATATCAATTCATCCAGCGAGCGATCCAGACGTGTAGTAATATCCGCCGAAAGCACAAATTTCCCATCATCCAATCGTTCGATTCCCTGATCTACAGCATACACGCCACCCAAGATATGTCTTCCACCAAGGGCTGCCAGTACAGGCTTCAATGCATAATCAATGGCGAGCAGATGAGCAATGGAGCCACCAATAACGAGTGGGAGTGTCAACTTACCCCGTAGCCCTTCTTGCGGAATCAGATCCAGGAACAGCTTGAGCACTCCCGAGTACGATGCCTTATACACAGGTGTAGCCACAATAACTGCATCCGCCGCTTCCACGACAGCAAGTGCATCCCGAATGAAAGAGCTGTCAAACCGGGCTTGCACCAGATCCTCAGCGGGAAGATCCACAACATGAATGACTTCAACGGTGATGCCTGCCTCCGTTAATTTTTGGCTGCTGTAATCCGTCAGACCTGTCAAACGCGAACGCTTGGAAGGTGATCCGGCAATAATGACAACATGTGACATAACGTATTCCTCCTTGGAATAGCGGTCAAGCCGCTCCTTTTACTTTGGGATCCAACCGATCGCGAATATCGTCTCCAATCAGATTAACCGCCAGTACAAACAAAGTGATCGCCAGCCCCGGGAACGTACAGATCCACCAGGCAACCGTCAGATAACCTCTACCTTGTGAGAGCAATGCGCCCCAATCCGGTATTTCCTTCAACACCCCAAGTCCCAGAAAACTGAGTCCGGAGCCCGTAAGAATTGATGTCCCTACGCCCAGCGTAGCCATGACCAGCAAGGGTGACAACGAATGTGGCAGTACATGTTTCCAGAAAATACGTGTATTGGAACCGCCCAGTGAACGTGTCGCTGTAATGAAAGGCAGACCTTTAACTGATATGACCTGCCCACGCATCACCCGTGCGTAGCCCGGAATGGAGGAAACCGCAACAGCCAGTGCAATATTCATCAGTCCTGGCCCGAGAGCAGCTGCAACAGATAATGCAAGCAGTACGCCGGGTACAGCCATCAGAATATCAACAGCCCGCATGGTGATGGTATCAACAATACCTCCGGCATAACCGGAGATAATACCAAGAGCACTGCCAACAATCCCGCCTACAAGTACCGAGGCGAATCCAATGAGCAATGAATCTCTGCTCCCATGCACAACCACACTGAAGATATCCCTGCCAAAATAGTCCGTCCCGAACAGGTGCGCAGCAGAGGGAGCCTGCAGGATGGCATCCGTCATCATCTGAGTTGGATCATAGGGCGCAATCCAGCCTGGCACAATCGCACATGCCACGGTAAATACCACCACCAGCAATGCTGCATAAAAGAATAATCGGGATACCGCGAATGAAACGCGATAACGCCAAGGGCGGCGATTCCACAGACGGATACGTCCTACACTGCCCGCCCATGCTTTTTTGTCACCAGCCAAAGGTTTCATGCTCATGAGCACCAACTCCTCCTTTCATACTCCGCGTCAGGACACTTCTGACTGTTCCATCCAATATCATGTGCGGACTGCACGCCGAACCCGGGGATCAATGTACGAATACGAGATATCCACCAGCAAGTTCAAGACGACATAGATAATTGAGGTAAAAAAGACGACACCTTGCACCACTGGCAGATCCTTGGCCATTAGCGCATCTGCAATAATCCGGCCGATTCCTTGTCTGGAGAAGACAGTCTCCACCACAACCGTACCCGCAAGCAGATCACCGATCAGCATGCCAATTACCGTTACGGCAGGGATCAGCGCATTACGCAGCGCATGGCCATACATGATGGCGCGCTCCGAAAGTCCTTTGGCCCGTAAAGCCACGATAAATGGTTCATTGATCACTTCCAACATGCTGTTCCGCACCATTCGTACGATAAACCCGGCACCAACGAGACCCAGCGTTGCTGCCGGAAGAACCAGTGAGCTGAATCCGTCGGAACCCATCGCAGGGAACCAGCCAAGCTGTACTGAAAATAACAGGATGAGCAGTATCCCCGTCCAGAAGGTTGGCATAGAGATACCGAACAGTCCAACGAGCCGGGCGACGAAATCAATCACGCCATTGCGATGAATTGCAGACAGTACACCAAGTGTAATTCCAATCGTGATGGCAATGATTGAACTGAGTGCGGTCAAAGCCAGTGTCGCTGGAAAATGTTCCAGGATTTTTGGCAAAACCGGATCCGAATTGATCATCGATTTACCGAAATCCCCACGCAGCATATCACCAAAATAGTTCGCAAACTGGATGTAAAACGGCTGATCCAGTCCAAGCTGAACCCGCAGATTCTCGATCATCTCCGGGGTAGCCGAGGACGGGTCCAGCATGAGTAGAACCGGATCACCCGGCAGAAGATACATGATGCAGTACACCAGCACCGAAGCTCCGAAAATAACCAGAAGCGATGTTGCGAGTCGTGACAGTATCGTTTGAACCATACCGGGATATCTCCTTCCTGAATCTGGATTGGTCGTTCCTGTTAGGGCTGAATGCGAACGTCGTTAAAGAGTGGATACCCCAGTGAATCAAACTTGATGCCTTCGACCTTTTTGGATGCTGCGACGGTATAAGGGAATACATAGATCGGCAGAATTACCGCTTGCTCAATCAGGTATTGCTGGATTTGATTGTAGATCTCGACACGTTTATCCGCGTCACTCTCGACGGCTCCCTGCTCTAACAGTTTATCGATCTTTGGATCAGACAAACCGGACAATGTCGGACGCTGGCCCTCTGCACTCGTATGATAGAAAGCATACAAGGCATTTGGATCAGAATTGACCTGGCTATTGCCATATAGATCATAATCCCAGTTCTGATAGATGACCGTTGCTACGTCTTTTGTAATTTCTACTTCAACAGCAATGCCAACCTGTTTCAACTGTTGTTGGATAATGGCGGCAATGTCATTGCGTTTCTCCCGATTTGGCGAACCATCGACATAACGCAGGGTCAGTTTCTGGCCCTCTTTGGCACGAATACCGTCAGCGCCTTTCACCCAGCCTTGTTCATCGAGCAGCTGATTGGCTTTATTGATGTCCGGGTTGATGCTTCCTTCCAGCGATGCATCATAACCCAGAATTCCAGGAGACAGTGCAGACCACGCACGTTCGTAGTTGCCCAGATACAATGTTTTGACAATCGATTCAACATCTACAGCGGATTGTACTGCCTGCCTTACTTTCACATCATCCCAAGGCGCTTTGCGCAGATTGAAGAAGAGTGTGTACGGCAGTCCAACCGTATTGGCCTGTAACAATTGCTGGTTCGGATCGTTTTTTAATGCAGCGATATTTTGCGGCGGAACAGTCTCGGCAGCGAGTACCTGGCCACTCTGAACACTTCCGATGCGCGTCGCTTCTTCTGGTACAATTTTGAATGTGATCGTATCCACATGGGGCGCGGCTTTATTTTCAACCGTCTCAGGTCCCCAGTTGTAATCCTTGTTCTTGGCAACGACGATATCCGCATTTTCATCCCATTTCACAAAGGTATACGGACCTGTGCCCACCGGATTTTTACCTAATTGGTCTCCATATTTTTGAGCAGCCGTAGGGGATACGATTCCCAGCAGCGCCTGACTCAAATTGCCAAGAAAAGCTTGCGATGGTGATTCCAGATTTACCTTGATGGTATATTCATCAATGACTTCGGAGGAGCTATACGGTCTAATCAGGGCCAGAGAATTGGCAGCTTTGGTGGCCGGATCAATCACCCGGTCCAGATTGTATTTCACGGCTTCCGCATTAAAAGGTGTACCATCATGGAACTTCACGCCTTCACGCAGCTTGAACGTATAACTCTTGCCGTCCTCGGATACGCTCCATTCCGTGGCGAGCCAAGGTTTGACGGAACCATCAGGCAGCTGCACGACCAGATTGTCGTAGATCGTTCGGATGGCGCGTACTGTTACGGCAAGCCCACTGCGATGAGGGTCTAGTGTGTCCGGTGAAGTCGCGAGTGCAAAAGTCAGGTTGCCTCCTTCAGCTTGCCCGGCCTGCCCCCCGCCTGATGCTTGTGCCGTACTGTTCGTGCTGCCTCCCGCCGCTCCGCAACCGGATAATACCATCACCAATACTGCTGCCAATGCCATATATTTCATCCATGAGATAGACCTGTTCATATCGCTTCCCCCTCTGTGTATACAGGTGTCATTAAATTGATGTTTATACCAATACTCTATATATCCTATGAGTTAAGTTGGTTTTAAGATAGTGTGAATCGTAGTAATTGCTTTTTTTACGGTTGGAGAAAACAGCAGACAAAATCAGATACTCGTTCGCTCCCTATCCGTCATGCCAAATCAGATACAACTTGCTTCTTCGCAGCCGTATAACGGTTAACCGGAATCTGTACCCCAAGATTCCCCCGCAATGTATCGTGTTCATAGTCCGTACGATACAAGCCGCGTTCTTGCAGAATCGGCACAACGAGTTCCACAAAATCAGACAATCCACTTGGCAACTCCGAAGCAATAATGAAACCATCCGCTGCTTCCGTCTCAAACCATTCCTGAATCTTGTCAGCGACCTGCTCCGGTGTTCCCAGGAATTTGCTACGCGGTGTTGCTGCCCGCAGAGCCACTTCACGCAAGGTCAATCCTTGCTCTTTGGCATCCTTCTTGATCTTGTCGGTTCCACTGCGGAAGCTGTTGCTTCCAATGCCATTCAGCTCCGGGAACGGTTCATCCAGCGGATATTGGGAGAAATCATGGTGTTCGAAGAAACGTCCCAGATAATCCAGCGCTTTATCAATGGTAACCAGGCTCGCAATCTCCTGATATTTCTGTTCCGCTTCCTCTTCGGTCTGTCCAACAATGGGATTGATGCCTGGCAGAATAACAATATCCTGTGCAGAACGTCCATAGGAGGCCGCCCGTGTTTTGACATCCTTATAGAATGCCTGTGCATCTTCAATCGTATCGTGTCCGGTAAAGACAGCATCCGCTTCTTGTGCCGCCAGCGTTTTGCCATCTTCCGATGAACCTGCCTGGAAAATCACCGGCTGTCCTTGCCGTGAACGGGCAATATTGAGCGGACCTTGTACGGAGAAAAACTCTCCTTCATGATTAAGCGTGTGCAGCTTGGATGGATCGAAGAAAACGCCGCTCTCTTTGTCTCTTACAAAGGCATCATCTTCCCAAGAGTCCCACAACCCTTTGGTTACCTGTAAATATTCCGCGGCAATGCGATAACGTTCCGGATGCGAAGGGTGACTGCTCTTACTATAATTCTTCGCTGTACCTTCCAGCGGAGAAGTCACAACGTTCCAGCCTGCACGGCCATCACTGATCTGATCGAGGGAACCGAACTGTCTGGCTACGGTGAACGGATCACTATAGGATGTTGAGAGGGTACCCACCAGTCCAATGCGTGAAGTAACGGCAGCCAAAGCGGAGAGGATACTGATTGGTTCGAAGCGATTCAGGAAATGCGGAATGGATTTCTCGGTAATATACAGACCGTCTGCGATAAAGACCAGATCGAACTTGCCTTCCTCCGCTTTCAGTGCCTGACGTTTGTAGAATCCAAAGTTAACGCTGGCATCCGACAGAACCTCCGGGTGTCTCCATGTGGTGTTGCTTCCTCCAACCCCATGAATAATGGCTCCAAATTTCAAACTGCGTTTCGCTGTCATATGCACTCCGCCTTCCTTGGATTAGAATCTTCAAAAGAATGATCAAGGGCCAACTGAACTGATTACGTATACGAATAACTTAAAAGTTAACTATTCCTATGAGTTTTGTTTGTTTTAATTTCACAAATCTTATCACTGCCCCGTAAAAGGGTCAACAGCGTGACTAATAGATTTTTTCTATATGAACATTGAAGATGTAAATAAGACCATTTACATCCCAAGTGAGCCATAACTTATGAACGTTCCAGCTGCTGTACAAATGCGATCTTGCATCATGCAACAGCCGGAACGGCTTGCTTCAAAGGTATATATTAACTCCCGTTAGACTGCTGCCGCTTCGTCCGTTCGTGCCAGAAGTTCAGCCAGCTTCTCCAGATCAGGTTCCAGCAAGGCTTCAAACTTGCCGTCCCCTCCCACTTCAATGACAGGTACATGCCGAATGCCATATTTTGCTTCAAGCACATCTCGCAGCACGTCATTTCCCTGCACTTCAATGTTCTCAAAAGGCTGGTTTCGCTCTGTCAGAAATGCTTTCACTTCCCCGCAGAAATGACAGCCTGTTTTGCTCCACAGCACGACTTTTTTGGTTGATGATGACATCGACATACCTCCTGATTGGTTTTAAGATCAAGGTCTGGGTGATTAACTATGAACGCCCTAGACCTTCAATTCCCATCTGTTAAATAAGAATTATGGCTCTAAATGTACTCCTGCGCCCCTCATGCGTCAATGGATCTGCTAATAGAATAAACCTATAACCAAATAGAAAGATTAAATTATAAATTTGAAAGATGGCTTATTTTACAGGAATGAATCGCTCTGCTTCAGTAGTCTAGCTAACAACTCATATGTAATATTCGGATGCGGAATGAATCAGAGCGATTACACAGGGTACCGCTACATTTTCCATTCCGCATCATACTGCCAATCTGGATAAACAGATCGCCTGACATTACAGATCCGGGTTCAAGAGCTGAGGTGGGGCGATAATGGGCCAGCCTTCTTCCATTGAATTCAGTTGGTCCGCAGACACGCTGATAATATGCCCAGAATGTACACCCCAACGTTCTGCCGCATAGACCGATACAAATCGTCTCCGCTTGTCTCCGCTGATCTGATATCGAATCTCGGGTGCATCCACTGCGGCAACAATACTTCCTTCTGCCCAGCCATGGTGAGAACCATGAACCGCTGTCGTATGCACCTGTTGTGATTCCCTCGGCCATCCTTGCACGTTCCCCGCTGATATCAGTGCTTCTCCGGCAGGAATGGCGAGCAGGTCCGGTTTGGCAACCTGAACAGGAGATATTCCACGCGGTACAGGGATATTCAGCTTCCGCCGCCGACCGCCGGTTAAAGTATAGACATCTCCTTTGGCATCGGACAGGAACGAACCTGCCGGGTAGAAGTCATAACTGTGTCTGAACTGTAATGCTGGATCTTGGCTGCCCTGCGTTGAGATTCGCTGACGCGGATCCATTGGGTTTGTGTCACCATCCTCTTGTTGACCGGATGGGGTACCAGAGGTTTGTTGTCTAGCCAAGCGGGAGGTTTCGGCAACCAGCGCATGGGGATCTCCCCACTTTTGGCTATAAAACTGCTCGTTATCCTTATTCACTACAGCAAAGTCCTGCTCACCCAAGGCTTTCATACTGACACTTCCGAAGTGGTGGATAAAAGCATCCCCGGCTACCGCAAGCTGGTATCCTGCCAGCTTCACCCGAATGATCCAGTCATCATCTTCGAAATTGCCCACCGCGTACCCTTCGTCCAGATAACCTACTCGTTCCAGCAGCTCCCGTGAGAATAGCCAGCAGAATCCGACCAGACGATCGGTTATTCGATGTTTGTCTGCATCCGGACGATTATGTGTCGCGGCAAAAGGCCACATCTCTTCTACCTCACGGTACGGAACCTGAATCTGCTGATCCCCACCAATATAGTTGGTCACCGGACCCACCACACCAATCTTCGGATCACTGGCAAGACAAGTCATCATGTTATCCAGCCAGCCTGGAGTAACGAGCGTATCGTTGTTCAGCACGATGATATGTCGTCCTCTCGCCATCATCAGCCCATGATTGACACCTCCGGCAAACCCCCGGTTCTGATCCAGGGCAGCCACCCTCACCATGCCGCCTTTGCGGAGCATGGCCTCGGCAGTTCCATCCTTGGAGCCATTATCCACGACAATGATTTCGAAGGGGGCAGGGGTATGCTTTTCGATACTGGACACACATTGCAGCACATACTCCCGCTGATTGTACGTGGGGATAATGATGCTGACTCCTTCAAAAACAAGACCAAATGAACTCTGTCCCTGGCGGACACCTTCGTTGTATCCTCTGGTATACCCCTGTTTGTAGAGCCTGGCGCCTTTGGGTGTGCGCCTGCTTTTGCCTTTACGTCTGGATTTCCGTATTGAGCGACGACCTGCTGCATGTAGGACTGCCATGTCAGATCGCGAAACATCGTGCTGTGTGGCACGGCGTGCCGCTTTTTTTTCATTGCTTATGCTGCCATTCCGGTTGTTTTCACTGCGGCTGTTGTCACTGCGAGTGCTGATATTTGGAGTGATGTTGTGATGACTGTGACCCTTTCGACGGACGACGTTTCGAGCCTTAACCTTGTTGCTGCGGCTATGACGTTCTTCCCCGCGCTGTTGATCGGGTGTGCTCATGTTGCTCCCTCCATTTCCACTTGTCCGTGAGGCCAACACGCACATAACCAGCCCCCGGACGGTCCACTAGAGTTGAAGCTCTCCTGTTACCAGTTTGTCAGCCAAATGTCCAAAATCCAGAGCGACCTTGCCGAGTTCACCTGCAATTCGCCGACACAGAATGACCGCCGGAATTCCCGCCGCCACCAACGCGATATCAAAAGCATGTTCTGCGGTTTGTTGCATCACCCTCGGTATATCCATAACTCCTGCCACAGAACCAATGATGCCTGTGACATGAATTCCCCGGTTATGCAGCAGTGCCGCAAGCTCTGGTGCCTGGCTACCTATGAGCAGAACCCGCCGTCCTTGCAGCAAGGGCAACACCAGGCCGGACTGATGCAGACTGTAATTGATCGTGGAACTGGTCAATTTCAGCCGGGACCAGTCGATCCCGAAGTGGCGCAATACCGGGAATAACAGCCCCTGGAATGTCGGCGCCCGCGAGATCGGCACGCCAACCCAGTCGGCGGCCTGTATGGCTTCCGCAAGCATCGCGCGGATGTCGGGGGTTGAGCATGGCACCCCTGCATAGGGCAGAAACGGTGCCAGCTCCTGCACTTCCTGGCCTGGCAGCACCGTATCGGCTGCCAGCGTGAGCAGTTCGCCATCTCCGAGGCGAACGACAGACAAGGGGCGCTGTGCATCCAGCGCCGCCGTGATGTGTCCAGCCATCTCATGCGGGCTGGACAGCCGGGCCAGGCTGGGCGCATATTGGCGGAATCCCGCCGCGATCAGATCTGCCGCCGCCACGGCAGGCAGAATGTGATCCGGCGGGATGTGCTGCGCCACCAGCGCCTCCCCGCCGGCGAATACGCCGTCGCGGTAGCCCTCGGCGTAGCCGCCGGGCACGGCCTCCGCCTGCACTGCGTGCTCCGCGGGCGGAGGCGGCAAGCCCTTCGCGCTGCCCGCCTTCGCGCCGGCAGCGCCTCCCCGCCCCGCGGGGGCGACACCCTTCGGGTGTGTCACCTGGCGCGGGGCGGGGCCAGCACCGCTGGCAGGCATCGCCTGTGGCGTGCTGGCTTGCGGTGCTGGCAAGGGCGCACGGCGCATCGCCGTGCGCTGCTTGGCGCGGGCAGCGGCACGCCGGCCCCGCGCTGGTGCAGGCCTGCGCCCAGCAGTGGCCCGGCGCAGGCCTGCTTTGCCTTTGCCGGTGCGGCTGGCTCTTGCCGCTTTGCTCGCACTCGCACGGCCAGCTTTGCCTGCTCTGCCAACAACACTGCCTGTGCTGCTCGCTTTGCCTGCACGGACCTTATGCGCTGCGCCTGCAGATGTACCCGCTTTGGTCAGAGTACTACGTTTCCCTGACTTCACACCTCTGACTCCAGCAGACCCTGTATCTGCTGCTGCCGGAGTGCCACTGCCCATAAATACGGCCGGGTGGATGCCCCGGGGTTTACCTGACACGGTGGCCCTAGCAGCCCCGTTGCGTGTCACTACTCTCACGCCATTCCCTCCTTTGGCATGCACGAGGATTGTCGCTGCGCAAAGCGCCGGAGCATCCTTCCAGCTCCGGCGCAGAGTGTTCTGCTCCCATGGGGCACCGCACAGCGGCAGCATCAGTCGCATATATTTTAGGGCAATTGTCCTTTCATACGGACAGCTGCTTCCTGAAGGGATTCAAATGTACCTGCATCACTCCAGTATTTCTGCAAAATGTCGTATTCCAGTCCGCCAGCAGATGCGTAGTGATTATTCACATCCGTAATTTCAAGTTCTCCGCGCGCAGACGGCGCAATGTTGCGAATCAGGTTAAATACATGATCATCATACATGTATATGCCCGTCACACAATAAGAGGTTTTCGGCTGGCTTGGCTTCTCCTCAATGTACGAGATTCGCTCTGGATGCTTTGGATCAAAAACAGGCACCCCGTAACGTCGTGCATCATCCACCTCTTTGAGCAGAACTCGCGCTGTACCAGCAGGTTGCTGCATGTAACGGTCCACATAAGGCTTCAGATCATCGCTGAAAAGATTATCTCCGAGAAGCACAACGAATTTTTCGCCAGGAAGAATAAAAGAAGTTGCCAGATCCAACGCTTCCGCAATCCCGCCTGCCTTTTCCTGAATGCGATAAGTCAACTTGACCCCATGATCCGCTCCGCCACCAAGATACTCTGTATATAACCCGGCGGAATGTTTGTTGATCACAATCAATAGTTCATCAATGCCTGCCTGGCGGAGCCTGTCGATGCCATACATAATCATCGGATGTTTACCGACTGGAAGCAGATGTTTGTTAATGAGCCGGGTCAGCGGATACAGTCTAGTTCCTGTTCCGCCGGCAAGAATTACACCTTTCATTCCACGTTCCCTCCTTCATCGGATATGTCCATATATTCAAGCGGATCGACATGCCATTTGTTAATAAAAATCGAACGATTACGCTCAAGCAGCTGTTTCCACGCTACCGGATCTGTCTTCTGGAAGCTGGCACTTCCCTGATGATGCACGAGAACATCTCCACATACCAGCAGGCGATATCCCTGCAATCTTGCTCTATAACAATAATCGTCATCCTCATAGTGTCCCGGAGAATATGCCTCGTCAAGCAGTCCAACCGATTCCACGACATCTCGTTTCATCAGCATGCACAGACCGACGATCCGGCGTACTTCCTTCCACCTTGAAGAATCCGCAACATTATTGGAATTGGCCAACTCCTGAAAATGCTCCATGTCCCGAAACTGCAGTTTAATCTGCTGGATGCCGCTTGCATAATTCGTAACAGGACCCGTGATCCCAATACTTGCGTCACTGTACAGAGCCGTTCGCAGGTTCTCCAGCCACCGGGGCGTGACCGTAACATCATTGTTCAACAGCAACAGCTCATCCCCGCAAGCTGCACGAAGTCCAGCGTTACACGCTGCCGGAAACCCCCGATTGTCCGGGAACCTTACAAATCGAATTCGCTCCAGCGCACAATATTCAGCCGTTCCATCCGTCGAACCGTTATCTACCACGATAATTTCATATGACGCAGGATCGCCCGAGTATTGACGTATGGCATCGATGCAGGGCCTGATCAGATCCAGACCATTGTAAGTTGGGATAATCATACTCGTCAGTGTCATTAGGCGTTCCTCCTGTAAGCCACTTCTACACGGGAGAGTGTATGTGCCTGGGCTGGATTCCAACCTGTACCCAGCAATGTAGCCAGTGCCTCCAGATGATCTCCGATGATCAATTTTGCGACATCATTCCCACTTCCCGTGTTACCAGGACGCAACCGATTGGAACGAATAACATCCACCTGACTTGGTGCCGAGACGTTCATTCCATGCTGAATAGCTAAACTTTGTGCCTTAGGTGGAACGGCCAGTGATGCTGACTTCACGGTCTGAATCATACGACGAGATAATGCATGAGGCACGGCTGTCATGGAATTGGAACCAAGATCTGCCCTGCCTAATGTTCGGTTCAGATATGCTTTGATCCGGCTTACCTCATCCTGCCCTGCAAACGCAGGAAGCAAAGACGTCAGATTATTCAACGCCACATCCTGTCCCCGATCAACCGCGAACAGAAAGGGTGCAAGCTGTTCAGCCGAGACGACCATATCTCCATCCACAAAAAGTACCGTCTCCGCATCCGTCATCTTGGCTCCAAGTGCCCGGCCCACATCATGTCCTGCCCGATCCGGTTCATAGATTACTGTAAGTCCCGGCTGCCCTAGTACCTGCTTCAAACTGTCATCTGTCGTTCCATTCAGTACCACAATAATATCCGTCAGAGGCAACCGCTTTAGTTGCAATAACACCTGCCCCAGTGTATGTTCCTCATTACAGGCACAGACAACGGCAGCAGCCGAATGACGAAGGGGTAGCGGCACGATCTGGAATGAATGTCCCGAGGCCTGAGCATAACCCTGCATAAATGCCTTACCTGCCTTCAGAGCTAGCTCGAAGTTGCTTAGCTCCCCAACGTTCGCCGCGTGTGCATTCCATACGAGACGTGCATGTTCTTCTGATACTGTGTTGTTCGCCTTTGCCTCGCTTCCTGCAACTTGCCCCGCTTTCCACATCAAGTGCAGATCTACTTGGCCAGACTTTGCTCGGCTTCTTCTTTTTTTTTGAATATCTACATGCTTCTTGTTCCTATGACGCTTGTTCATTACTGTTCTTCCTGCTGTCATTTGTCTACTTGTTGTCCGCCTACGGCGGACAACCCCTGAACGTCCCTTCATTTCCTCACCTCCAGCATGCTGCATCATCCGATGCGACATGCTTACCTCGCCAGGTTGCGAACACGTTTCAGATCGGTATAACCTCCGCGGGGACCGAGCGTATCCGTAATCCACTTAATCGCTGCCATATGATCATTCAGTACCACTTGACTGAGCGGATCAGGTCCGCTTCGCTTCTTGATTCGCACTGCATTCATTCTACCCACAGGTACGTGATGAACAGCGCGTACTCGAAGTCCGCCGATCACTGCCTTCGCTTGTGCGAGTGGCGGAACTTCCAGTGAGGATATGCCCATGACCTCAAGTCCTTTTCGGCTTATTGCATGTGGAATAGCTGTCATGGATGCCCCCCGGAGATCGGATCTTGCGAGTATGCTGTTCAACATGTGTTTGGCCTCCACTACCGGATGAACAGGATGATGAGTGACCGGCCCATGGTAGTCGTTAAGTGCCACATCCGTTCCCTTCAGCACAGCCTTCACGTAAGGTGCAAGATGCTCTGCGGGAATTGCGATATCTGCATCAGTAAATAACAACACCTGACCGCGCGCCTCCGCTGCGCCTACTTTTCGTCCTCCATCATGCCCTAGCGCTTCTGCATACGTGAGCACGCGTGCTCCAGCCCGTTTGGCTGCGCTAGCCGTACCGTCTGTTGAACCATTCACAATGACAAGCACTTCAGCATCGCGGCATATCCGCCGCGCTTCACGAACAACTGCACCAATCCTTTTCTCCTCATTCATAGCAGGGATAATGATCGAGAGCATCGGTCGCTGAGAAACATCCCTGTGTGAAGGAGCATCACTCATGCCATTTTCCGCTCCATTCTCTACTCCATCCTTAGCCTGTGACATCAGCTGTCTGGATGGAATAACGAACGTATAGGCCTTTGTACCCTTTTTGTGTCCAGACTTCAATCTTCGTTTCTTCAGCACTGTTTTTCTTCGTGGCACATTCGATCGAGTTGCATAACGTGCTGTAGTACGGGTTTTGCGCAACAGTTTCACCTCCCGCATTCGATCATCGGCATGCCAAGGGAGTACACGTTATTCTATGTATTCGTGGAGCAGTGGAAACGGCGTTTGTCCTTGCACTAAGCAGGTTCTCCCTGTAAACACGAGGGTACAGGCCTTGCTTTTAGACAAAATACGCCAAAATATGTGAAAAACGCTACCTCTCCCCTACTTCAGACACAATTTTAGCAAAAATCCAAATTTGTATCTTTTCCAAAGTTTTACATTGTGATAATATACGTTCCAAGCAGTTTTATTTACAAAAATAACCTTGTTGCGAACATAAGTTCCCATTCATTTTTTAAATCATTTATTGACCTTAGGTTGATTAGATTATGACCTCATTCACAGAACCTGTTAAGCAGATACATTTTACTCTTGAGAGGAGTGATGCCGTTCAGAACACACTGCCTTTGTCATTTACGCAAACCCGGATTGAACACCCCAGTTTTCCGTGAACGTATCTTCTACCTGCGCAATTGGACAACCCCCGGCTTTCTGAAAGAGGAACACAATAGACGATTAAACCTTCGGGTTGAACTGAATAAACGGTTATCCTTTTCGTTTGGTGTTGTGCTTAACACTTCCCGAGCTAAGGCCAAGCCGATTTTGTTCCAATCGTTTCTTGTCTCATTCCACGCTTCAGGTTCAGCCCCACGCTCCGCGCTGCCCAAGTTGCAGACGGAATTCCAACCGAGACTGGCATGAACATTTTCCAACCAAAAAATAAGTATAAGAATGGGAGAGTTTACTATGAAATTTGCCAAAGTTATGCCAACAATTCTTGGAGGAGCTCTTTTGCTCGCTTCCGTATCCTCTGCTACTGCAGCTCCAGTGTCTGATCAATCCATTCCACTTCAGGCCCCTTATGCCTCTGAGGAGGGTATTCCATTGAACAGTGGAACAGATGACACCATCTTTAATTATCTTGGACAGCAGGAACAATTCCTGAATTCCGATGTGAAATCCCAGCTCAAAATTGTCAAAAGAAACACAGATACATCTGGCGTAAGACACTTCCGCCTGAAACAGTATATTAAAGGTATCCCGGTATATGGTGCAGAACAGACGGTGCACCTGGACAAAACCGGAGCCGTGAGTTCCGCACTTGGCGATCTTCCACCGATTGAAGAGCAGGCCATTCCGAATGATGGTGTAGCCGAGATCAGCGGAGAAGACGCGATCCGTATTGCAACCGAAGAAGCAACTTCCCGGATTGGAGAACTTGGTGCCGCGGAAATCACACCTCAAGCTGAATTGAACATCTATCATCATGAAGAAGATGGTCAGACGTATCTGGTTTACATTACGGAAGTAAACGTACTGGAACCTGCCCCTCTACGGACCAAATATTTCATTAACGCAGTGGATGGCAGTATCGTATCCCAGTTTGACCTCATTAACTTTGCCACTGGAACAGGTACAGGTGTGCTTGGAGATACCAAAACCCTGACAACCACCCAATCCGGAAGCACCTTCCAACTGAAAGACACCACTCGCGGCAATGGCATCCAAACGTACACAGCGAACAATGGCTCCTCACTGCCTGGTACCTTGCTCACGGATTCGGATAATGTATGGACCGATCGTGCAGGTGTAGATGCTCACGCTCATGCAGCTGCTACGTATGATTTCTACAAGAACAAATTCAACCGTAACGGTATTAATGGTAACGGATTGTTGATCAGATCAACCGTGCACTACGGCTCCAATTACAATAATGCCTTCTGGAACGGGGCACAGATTGTCTTTGGGGACGGAGACGGAACGACGTTCCGATCCTTATCTGGTGACCTCGATGTTGTGGGTCATGAACTAACGCATGGTGTTATTGAATACACAGCCAATCTGGAATATCGCAATGAACCAGGTGCACTCAATGAAGCCTTTGCCGATATTTTCGGTAATACGATCCAAAGCAAAAACTGGCTGCTCGGTGATGATATCTACACACCTAACATTCCAGGAGATGCGCTGCGCTCCCTCTCCAACCCTACATTGTATGGTCAACCTGACAAATACAGCGATCGCTACACAGGCACACAGGACAACGGCGGTGTCCATATCAACAGTGGTATCATCAATAAAGCCTATTTCCTTGCTGCTCAGGGCGGAACACATAATGGTGTAACTGTTACCGGAATCGGCCGGGATAAAGCGATCCAGATTTTCTACAGCACACTGGTGAACTACCTGACACCAACGTCCAAATTTGCCGCTGCCAAAACAGCTACCATTCAAGCAGCCAAAGATCTGTACGGAGCAACTTCCGCTGAAGCTACTGCTATTACCAAAGCATATCAAGCTGTAGGCCTGTAAAATCTTATTTTATTGTGGTTGAACTTATAATGTACTCATCATAATGGTAACGAAACGTTCAGACACCCCCTCACCGTCCGAACGGATTAAGCTTATATCAACCAAAAGCGGTGTCCCGGACAACTCTGGACACCGCTTTTGTCATTTGTGTATTACGGATACAACAATCGGAACTATCCTTGCGAAGGTCCCGCAGCAATCCATGACAACAACCCGTACGTATGCTTGCAATCTGCCGTACGTGACACCTCAAGCACCGCTTCGTCCTCACTCTGTGAGAGCAGGGAAATCTGGAATCCCCGATCATTGCTCATGCCCACAATCACATAATGTTCTGAAGCAAATGACTCTTCAAAAACAACCGTTACCTCTGTGCTTACTTCACTCTCTGGCAGTACAAAAGCTTCCATCCCGAATTGTTGTACAACCGGTTGTTTGCTTACGCTGCGAACGGGTTGGAAGGCCAGATGTTTGGCCTGAACTGCCCCCGATTGCAACTGGCTGCTGCCCACGGCATCATCACAGAGATGTTCCTGTTTAATCGATTGTTCACTCAACATAAACTCCGTAGTTCCAGCGATCTCCTGTGACTGTTCAAGCTGTGGTTGCTGAGCCTGATCTGCCTCATCTGCCTGCTCCGTCGTGAACAAAGCTGCCGGTAGTTCACCAAGCTGATCTGTTTCGGATATCAGCTCTTGCTGTTGCTCCAGATCAGTACTCGGTAATGCCTCGACGATTACCTGCTGTGATTGCTGTACACCTTCATTTTCTGGTTGAAGCAATCCCTCTTGTCTTTTGATAGCTGCCAGTTGCTCCAGCGTTTCTCCACTGAACTGACGGATCGCATTCCATATCTCTTCGCTCAGATGCGCTGGACCTACAATCCCCGCATTCAAATGATTAGAGGTAATACTCTGCTCACTCAGTTTGCTGCCGTTCACGCTGCCATCGGCCAATTTGGCACTGGTGACAGACCCATTTTGCAGATGAACCCCGCTTACTGCTTCCTCTTCCAGATGGGTTGTGCGAATACTGCGTTCCTGAATGTGATCAGCAAGAATGGTTCCATCCTGAATATGACGAGTTTGCACACTTTTGTCTGCTATGTGGATAGCCGATACCGCACCTTCAAGCAATTTATTTCCGTTTACACTGCCGTCGGCCATCTTGGCACTTGTAATGGAACCATTGTGCAGGTGAATCGCACTTACCGATTCCGCTTTGAGGTGGGAGATCCCAATGCTTCGCTCTTGAATATGGTCAGCATGTATGGCTCTCTCTTGGATATGACGGGTTTGCACACTTCCATTGGCAATATGGACATCCGACACCGCATCTTCAAGCAGTTTGCTACTGCTCACACTGCCATCCGCCAGTTTGGCACCCGTTACGGCCCCATCTTGCAGATGAATCGCACTTATTACTTCCTCCTCCAGATGGGACGTACCGATGCTATGCTCCAGAATATGATCAGCAAGGATCGCTCCTGCCTGGATATGGCGAGTTTGCACACTTTCCGATGCGATATGACTCCCCAATATAGTATCTTCGAGCAATTTGCTGCCGCTAATGCTACCGTCAGCCAATTTGGCACTTGTTACGGACCCATTTTGCAGATGAACCGCACTTACTGCTTCCTCTTCCAGATGGGCTGTGCCGATGCTTCGCTCCTGAATATGACCAGCCTGAATAGCTCCTGCCTGAATATGCCCGGATTGCACACTTTCCGATGCGATATGAATCCCGGATACGGTACCTTCGAGTAACTTGCTGCCGGTTATACTGCCATCCGCCAGTTTGGCACTCGTTACAGATCCATTTTGCAAATGAATGGCACTTACCGATTCCTCTTCCAAATGTACTGTGCCGATGCTCCGTTCTTGAATATGATCAGCAAGGATTGTTCCCTCTTGAATATGACGGGATTGCACACTATCGTCTGCAATGTGGATATCCGATACTGCTCCTTCAAGCAACTTGCTGCCGGTTACACTGCCGTCGGCCAACTTGGTACTTGTCACAGATCCATTTTGCAGATGAATGGCACTTACTGCTTCCTGTTCCAAGTGAAGCATGCCAATACTGTGCTCCTGAATATGGTCAGCAAGGATTACTCCTGCCTGGATATGGCGGGATTGCACACTTTCAGAGGCGATATGGATTCCCGACACCGCATCTTCGATCAACTTGCTGCCGGTTACACTGCCGTCGGCCAGTTTGGCACTGATGACAGACCCATTTTGCAGGTGAATCGCACTTACTGCTTCATCCTCCAGATGGATTGTGCCGATGCTCCGCTCCTGAATATGGTCAGCATGAATGGCGTCTGCCTGAATATGCTCGGATTGCACGCTTTCGGATGCAATATGAATCCCCGATACCGTACCTTCAAGCAATTTGCTACCGTTAATACTGCCATCCGCCAGTTTGGCACTTGTTACAGATCCATTTTTCAAATGCACCGCACTTACAGAGTCCTCATCCAGATGAATGGAGCCAATACTGCACTCTTGAATATGTTCAGCAAGGATCGCTCCTTCTTGGATATGACGGGTTTCCACACTTTCGTTGGCAATGTGGGCAGCCGATACTGCCCCTGCAGCTAATTTGCTGCCATCTACACTACCACTCGCCAGTTTGGAGCGTGTGACAGATTCATCCTGCAAAATAATCGTACTTACCGCTTCTTCTTCCAGATGCGTCGTTCCGATGCTGCGTTCATGGATATGATGAGGAAGAATTTCACCATCTTGAATATGACGGGAATGTACAGCTCCTTGCTGCAGGTGAACAGCACTTGTCGACTCTGCCTGAAGATGCAAACCACTGATCAAACCTGGCTGAAGATGAGCCGCTGTAATCGATAAAGGTGCCAGATGGTCTGTTTCCACAGATCCAGGTGCCAAGTGGTGGGACGTGACCACCTGTTCAGCAATATGCTCCTCATGAATGATGTCCGGCTTCAGATGTTGTGAGTTCACTACTTGAGTTCCCAAATGTTCCGATTTCACGCTGCCTTCAGCCAGATGGACCGATTGTACAACGGATGGCTGCAAGTGCTCGCTACCTACAGCAGCCTGTTGTAGCTCTGTCCCGGATACCGAGTCTGCTGTCAAATGGTCTGCACTTACGGAACCATGCCGAAGTTTGTTGCCCGTAATACTGCCATCAGCGAATAATTCCGGCGAGCGTATTTCTTCCGACAAATGTTCCAGTGAAACGGCATGCTGCTTCAGGTGATACCCACGAATGGTTCCTGCTGGAATATGTTTGGCGTTAATGCTCTCTGCCATAATCTTGGAAGAAGTCACGCTGCCGTCTGCCAGTTTAGCTGACGTGACAGCAAAATCCGCCAGTTTATCTGTGGCAACACTCTCTGGTGAAAGCTTGGGGGAGGTAACCGCATGATCTGTTAGATGAGGCGGAAAAATGGACCCGCCAGCCAACTGGGCTGAAGTTACACTATCAATAGCCAATTTGTCAGTTGTGACCGCGGCCCGTGCAATCGCATCCGTTTCAACACTGCCCGGCTGAAGGTGAGGTACACCTACGGCATGTTCTGTCAGGTGTTCCGATTTCACTGCATAAGGTCTCAGGGCCTCGGAACCCACGCTGCCTGGAGCCAGATGTGTACCTGTGACTCCACCACTCGCAAGATGTGAGGATATAACACTTCCCGGGGCAAGCGCTCTGCTACTCACCGATGCCGTTCCAAGCTTTTCTGTTGTCACACTTCCATCCGCGAGTTTAACGTCTGTAACGGCAGCATCCTGCAATTCATAACTACCCACGGCCGCCTCTGCAAGATGCCGCTCACACACCACGTCGTCTGCAAGAGCGTCTCCGGACACACTTCCGGCAGATAGATGAGTTGCCTCGATGCTTCCACTTGCAATGTGAATGGAGTGAATTGCAGAATTGTCCACATGTACCGGTGTGATTCCCCGATTCGCGATATGTTCCGCACGAATGGACCCTTTGGCAAGATGTTTACCTTGTACGGCTTCATCCGCAATTTTGGAAGAAATGACGCTCTGATCAGAGATCTTGGATGACGTAATGGACTGCTCCAGCAATTTTGCTGTTCCCACAGACTGGTCTGCCAGTTTGCTGCTGGTTACTGCACCTTCCGTCAAATGCTCACTGCCCACTTCTCCATTGCCTATCTGCTCCTTGCCAACGGAATGAGCGCGAATCTGACTTGATCCGATTGAACCATCCAAGAGATGTCTTCCACTTAGTGAACCCTCAGCTAAATGTCTTGTTTGTATGGATCCATCCTCTATCTGGTCACTTCCAATACTGCCATTTAAAAGTTGTGAACGACCGACAGACCCTTCTGCCAGATGTGTCTGTTTAACAGCACCTGCCTGAATATGGTGAGACTCGATGGATAGTTCTTCGATTTTGCTGCCTGTGACAGCAGCTTCCCGAATTTTGGATGTAGTCACTGCATCGTCAGCCAGTTTGGAGGTATTCACAGCTCCCCCCGTGAGATGTCTTGTATCCACCCCGCTAATCGCAATCTTGTCTCCAGTTACGGCATGATTCTTGATTAATTCTTCCGTTACCAGCATGCGGCTGAGGTGTCTTGTGCCGATGGAACCGTCGGCAATTTTGGTCGAATCGATGACCTGGTTGCCAAGCTTCTGAGAAGTAATACTGCCATCTCTGATTTTCTCACCGGCAATCGAAGCATTTCGTATTTTATGACCAGACACAGAGCCGTCTATCAGGTGTTCCTCAGATACAGACGCTTCCGCAAGTTTCGCCGATACAATGGCCCCATCTGCAATGTGAATGCTGGTCACCGCATAATCCTGCAATGCTTCACTACCGACCGCATCCGGTTTCAGCTTGGAGGCATCCACAGAGAAAGGAGCCAACTTGCTCTCCGTAACAGCAAATTCACTCAAGTCGTCCGTGTAGATGTAGTGTCCGGTATGACCCGGCATCTGATTTTGGTTCAGGATCTGCAGCCGGTCCTTGCTTGTTATCTCCTGCTTGTTGATGTCCTGCTCTTCTTCCAGAGCAAGCGTAGCCAAGCTGCTAACCTGAATCTGCTTTTCCGAACTATCTTGTGTCTCAACTTCCTTGCTATCAGACTCTACGGGTTCCGGCTTGATTTTGGCTTCGATCTCTAGCTCTTCCAGCTCGTTCGTTGAAGCAGGTAGCTCTGTTGATTCAAATAGAAATTCTTCCGACTCCTGAACAGCCCTCGAATCCCTTTTATTCGTATTCAAACGTTCTTCCCTATTCACAGTAAAACCTGAGTTCATCTTGTCTGCCCGGCGATCAGTCAGTTCCAATTCCTTGAATTTCGGGCTCACATGCCGCAGTTTCGGCGTCGGAACCTTCTTTTTGCCATTTTTACTCATGCAGCTTGCTCCTTCCTCTAACGTTCGTCTCCGGCATCATATGCTTCCATATGGGCATCTGCCACTTCATTTATGACTTTTGCGGATTCCAGAGCACGAATGTACAGGCGTGAAGACAGGAAGGTTCAATGATCTTCGTGGAAATAGGCGTGTCAGGGCTTCAGATGAAAGGCGGCTGTCCACGCCCCCGTCCCAGTCATGTCATAGGATATTATATCTAGGTCGTGTCTGAAAACTCGCTGAAGTGCATCTTTCACCGTCTTTTCGCCCTCTGCTACGTCACTTTCCCTTGACGTGCCCCGGCACGCATGCGGAAAACTTTCTTGCTTGGAACGGAAATTCGGCAAAACCTGCTTCCTTCGGAGTTTTAGACACGCCCTGAGCAAGCACTAGTGCTTGGCGATGCATCTTACACACCGGTCTGCGTTATCGCGATGTCTGAGCCATGCGGTGACAGGCCGGCATTCCATGAATGGACGATCCATGGTCGCGATAACATCGAAGGAGGAACGGTCATGCTCCAAGAAACGATCGGCATTATGTTCGATTCACGCATGTACCGGGGGATACCGGCCGGAAGGACCGGTCAGGAATCACTCGCGAATTATGAACAGGCAGCGGCCAGTTATGGATTAACCCCCTGCTTTTTGAGGCTGGAAGATATTGATTCGGATCAAAAGACTTGTCTTGCCTATGTAAAAAAAGAAGGCAGATATGTTCGCGAGCGCATGCCACTGCCCTCCGTCATTCATAACCGATCACTCCAACTTCGCCGGACGGAACAGCATCAGATTACCAAGCTGATGTTGCAGGGTATCCAGGTATTTAATGTTCGCAACCGGTACCGTAAAGATCACATTCATGACATGCTTCATCAGGACCTCGCCTTGCGAGAACACCTGCCCCACGCAGTTAAAGCTACGCCAGAGTCTCTGGCCTATATGATGGAACAATATGATGACCTCGTCATCAAACCATGCAGCGGTAGCATCGGTCATGGGATTATGCGAGTCTTTGAGCGAGATGGACAGTGGAAACTAACCTGTGAGACGAAGGCTGCACGCAAAGGGTGGGCTACCTTCCGATTGAGCAAAGGACAGCTTCCTTCCGCCACCCTAAGGCGGATCTTTCGCCATGCCTACCTCATTGAAGAGCGTATCCCACTGGTACGTTATGAGGGCAGGCCGGTAGATCTGCGGGTATCTGTACAACGTGGCAGCGATGGTCTTTGGGGAATAACAGGCATGTTTGCCAAAGCCGCTCCTGCCCATACGTTTGTCACCAACATCGCCCAGGGCGGTAAAGTCATGAAGCTCGCAGAGGCCCTTGGATTAGAAGAATCTGGCTTTGACCTGGCTCGACTGGAATACAGAATCGGACTCGTTGCACTTCAAATTGCCCAGAACCTGGCGACCAGTCTGCCACATCTGGCTGATCTGGGCCTTGATCTCGGGATAACGCGCAGCGGCCAAATCTATTTTATTGAATGCAATGGACGGGATCAGCGTTACGGTTTTCGCAAGGCGGGAATGTCGGAACACTGGAAGGCAACGTACAGCAAACCGATGGCTTATGGGCGTCTGCTGCTGGAACATAATTCGAGGATTCCGAGACAACCGCAGACATACGATAGGAGACTATATTGATTTCGTGTGCATTCTGTGTCAATATTATGCAGAACGGCCGGTCTTGCCGGCCTTGAAGTTCGCATTAACCCTAAGGGGGATATTCATGGCAAAAACGCTGTTGCGATTAATGACCGAGCTTTCTTCGCGCAAATGGATCTCCCGGACTGTGGGAGCCTTCTCCAAAAGCCGGGGAAGTAAGGCATTTATCCCTTATTTTGTCCGGACCTACGACATCCCTGTTCAGGAGGCCGAGAAAGACTGGAAGGAATACCGTTCACTGAACGATTTCTTTACCCGCAAATTAAAGCCGGGCATGCGCCCGTTGGAACTTTCAGAGCATGCACTGATCAGCCCGGTAGATGCCAAGATTACGGCAGCCGGTCCAATATCTGCAGGGACACTCCTGAATGTTAAGGGACAAAATTATACACTTGCTGAATTATTAAACCATTCTCCCCATCTGGAGAAGTACAAGCACGGGTACGGGTTCGTCCTCTATCTCAGCCCTCGCGACTATCACCGCATTCATGCACCTGTCAGCGGCCGCAAAATAGAGAGCGAACACATCAAGGGCAAAGTTTATCCCGTGAATGACTTTGGCCTGACCCATATGAGATCCGTGCTTAGTCGAAATGAACGACTCATTACGTATATCGCACACGATTACGGTGAAGTGGCGGTTGTCAAAGTAGGTGCGATGAACGTGAGTAGCATACAGTATGCTGATACGGACACAAGTACCTGGGCACAGGGCGATGATCTGGCCTATTTTGAATTCGGTTCCACCGTTGTTCTGCTGACGCAGAGCGGCACATTCGAACCAAACCCGGGCTTACAGCCAGGCGATTCGGTCAAAATGGGTGCACTGCTTGGTCGTTTGAAACCGAAGAACTAATGAGTCCATACGCAAATAAAGAGGATGGCGCAGCACCTGTAACCAGGTATTGCGCCATCCTCTTTATGCTTTCATATTCATCCATGTATACATGCAATACGAAGCTTCGCTCCGTCGTTATTGGTCTGCTGAGTTCTCCTCAAAACCACACATCTTGCAAGTCCTCTGCCGGTTTGAAGCGACGCAGACGGTTCCGGAAAATATTGCATCCCTTCGTAGAGCATCCCCGGTTGCGGACCCGACGTTTTCCGTTCATCACAAGTTCCCCCTTTTGGTCATCTGGAATGCTAGATAATTACCCTTGCGTTCCAGACTTGAAACGGTGTCATGTTTTTCTCATCAGAATTTTAACGAATCTCGGACGGGCTCTTGCCTGTATACTGCTTGAACTGACGACTGAAGAAGAAAATATCCCGGTAGCCCAGAGCATCCGCCACTTCGGTCACATTCATGCCGGTATGCACCAGCAGATGTTCCGCCCGTTCAATACGCATGCGGATAATATAAGATTGCACTGATGATCCCACCAGTTCCTTGAACTTGATCGAGAAGTATCGGGGCGATAAGCCGGCCCGGGCAGCCAGATCTTCCACCCGATGCGTAATCCCCGGATGCTGACGCACATAATTGGCGACCTCCTGGATGACATCGGACAACTGGTTGCTTACCTTTTTCTCCACAGGTTCTTCCGTATCGGCGCGCAGCAAATGAATCATCAATTGCTTCAGAATCAATCGGCTCTCTTCATCACGTCCGTACACATCCGATAAGAATAGTCTTACATACCGTGCCAGCAAGTGCTCAAACTCCACCGTTTCCTGTACCTCGCGATAGGACTGGGGAACGTCAGCAACAGGCACGTCCACATCAAAATGAATATACGTAAGTACCAACGGTTTTTGCTTATTATGCGTTGCAGTAGGATGATCTCCTGGCCTGAACAAGAAACAACTGCCCTTGCCAACTTCATACGACTGGTCATTCAGTACAAGCGTTCCTTCACCACTCCATACATAAAATAAATCATAGTTTTGCATCGGTTTTTCCCGTTTCTGCCACTTCCAGCCCGGTTCACAGACAATTTTGGCGACAGCGGGCAAAATAACAAATGATGACGGCGATGCCTGCAGCATGTCGCCACTCCCCCTTGATAGTTAATCTCTCTGCATATGGCATCATTCTGATCTGAATCTCACTTCTTCAATCCAGGCCATATGTATTTCAGTATCTATAGAAATTGAACTAAAGAACATTTACACTTGCCACTCCGATGACAGAACAACCTTCCGATCGCTGTTATCCCCAGATTTTTTGATTCACTTTTTCAAAGGTGAAAATCTGACGATAAAGGCGAACGCTCCGCTTCTTCAGGTTATTTCTGCCCTCTACGTTTTCGTGTAAATAATTAGTTCAACTTGTATAGCATGATTAAATACAACTTGCTCATATATGATCTCTGCTCCTACAGGAGCGAAATGTCTTATCCCATTATACAGCGGAATTCACCGAAACGAAAATGTGCACTTCTCCCAGGCTAGCCGCATTCGCCGGATTCCCTCTGTTATCTCTTCTTTCTCCAGATGTGCAAAAGCAAAGCAGGCCGCCGGATGACCTGAAGTCAGCCGATATCGCTCTGCATCACGGAACAGTATGCCATCCTCCTGAGCGAGCTTTTTAAACCGCTGATAACTGTCCACATCACCATTCCAGGTAGCGTAGATATGCAGTCCTGCATCACCAAGCTGCATTGTGAATGCTTCCGGCAACTGTCGTTCCATCTCTCGGACAAAAAAATCATGCCGTTCCCCGTATAATCGGGTTAACCGCCGTAAGTGCCTCAGGTAACCTCCTCTGGTCATAAATTTTGCCAGTGCGCGCTGCTCTAACAGCGCAGGAGGTACCGGCTCATACAACGCCTTGGCGGCGAGGAGAGGTTCTACCAGACCAGGTGGCAGTACGGCATAGCCAAGTCGGAACGAAACAACCATCGTTTGTGAGAATGAACCAACGTAGATGACGCGCTGTTCACGATCAAGCACTTTGAGGGGTTCAATTGGTCTTCCGCCCCATCGGAATTCACTGTCATAATCATCTTCAATAATGACCGCATTACGCTTTGAGGCCCACGCAAGCAATGCACGTCTTCTGTCCAACCCCAGCACGGCCCCTGTTGGAAACTGCCGGGTAGGGGTGACAAATAACGTCTGTGCCTCCCAAGGCTGAGGAATAATGCCTGCAGCATCCACCTCTGCCGGGATGATATGCCCACCACAGGACTTGACGGCATGGGCGATACCCGGATACCCCGGATTCTCTAATACAACTGCTGTATTCTCCGTTATCAGCAATTGAGATAACAGGGTGATGCCTTGCATTGAACCACTGAACAATACAATCTGAGAGGGTTCAGCCTGGATACCACGTGTCCATCTGAGATGGGAGGCGATGGCCTCACGCAGCTCCGGATCACCGGCTACACCGCTCGATTCTCGCCAACCACTGCGATGAACCGCAGCGAGTGCACTCTTCCACTCCCCTAACGGGAAATGTTCTGCAGGCATGCGCTGCATTTGAAAATTAATGACGGACGGCTTCGTTGAATACATCTGAGTCCGCAGGACTTCATGTTGCGTATTCAACCGCTGTACTCGTTCGCCCCAGGCAGACAACTTGAGAACGGCTTCCTGTTTTTCATTTTCCTGAGTGGATAATGTTTCGGTTACAAATGTACCTCTTCCCCGATGTGCATGGACATAACCATCCGCAAGCAGCATGTCGTATACCTGAGCTACCGAACCACGTGACATCTCATATTGCCTTGCCAACTCACGGGTGGAAGGAAGCCGCGTGCCTCCTACCAATGTGCCTGCATGAATGGCATCACGTAACGCATGGTACAGTGCCTCATACTTGTATCGATGCTGAAGTTCATAGGTTTCCATCGGCAGCCACAATTCCATCATGCACCTCTCTTCATTTGACTTCATCTGTGATCCCCGACGAATTGGCCTCCTAAAGTGAATGTAAATTGGATCTATTTCATTGTCAATGTATGAACTATTGTTATTCATAAGATATGGCGTTCTATTATACATTCAATGATGGGGGAATACACATGAGACGGAAAGAATTCACAGTAGATGAAGAACAGGAGATTACCGCATTTCTGGATCAGTGCTCCTTCGGGTTTCTGGGAACGGTCAGCCCGGACGGACAACCACGGGTTACACCACTGAATTTCGTATATATGGACGGTTGCTTTTATTTTCATGGCAGTCTGGCTGGCGAGAAGATGAAACAGATCAAACAGGATTCGTCGGTCAGTTTCACGGTAGCTGAAGAGTTCTCCCTGATTCCATCTTATTTCAGTGATCCTGAGCTTGCTTGTCCGGCGACTTCTTTCTTCAAAAGTGTCATGGCCTTCGGTGAGGCTGAACCGGTTAAAGATCTGGACATCAAAGGTAAGGTACTGCAACGATTCATGGAGAAACTCCAGCCGCAAGGCGGATATGTACCCATTGACGCTACTGACTCGCGTTACACAGGCAACCTCAAAGCTGTAGCCGTAGTCCGAATTAATCCAGAACGGATCAGTGCCAAGTTTAAATTTGGACAAAACCTCTCGAGTGAACGATTCGATCATATTAGTGGTCAGTTGGAACAGCGCAATGAGGGCCGCGATGCCGAAACTGCTGAAATGATGCGGAAATACTGTCCATTTCATCAGCAATAAGTTTCATTTCTTGAGGATTACTTCAAGGTTGATTTCAACGATAACCCACCTGAAAACCCTCTGCAACAACGCGGTAAAGTGATATAACTGTCATATTGCGTAATTTCCGTGACGGGGGCATGTCAAGGTGATATAATGTTAGGCAGTTGAATCACAAAGACTTGGAAGGATGAAAAGAATGAATCCACTGGCTGAACAGTTGAACGAAAGTATTCAGACAGGCAGCAGTCACGTCTACTCCATGCTGTCACAGCTTGGCAAAGAAATTTATTTTCCTAAAGAGGGGATTTTGAGTCAATCTGCTGAAGCAGCAAGCTTGGCCAAGACCCATAATGCCACGATTGGTATCGCCCTGGAGGGTGGTGTGCCGATGCATCTTCAGGTTATTCAGGAGAAGCTGTCTGCATTCCAGCCAAAGGATCTGTATCCTTACGCTCCACCTGCAGGCAAACCTGAATTGCGGACCGTCTGGAGAGACAAGATGCTGAAGGAAACGCCTTCCCTGGAAGGCAAAACGTTTGGCAATCCAATTGTAACCAATGCATTAACCCATGGACTAAGTATCGTAGCCGACCTGTTCGCCGATGAAGGGGACGCTGTCATATATCCGGATAAAAACTGGGAAAATTACGAGCTGACCTTCGGAATTCGTCGTCATGGCCAGTTGGTTCATTATCCCCTGTTCGATGATCAGTTGAACTTCAACAGTGAGGGTCTGCTTCAGGCTTTGCTTGATCAAAAGGACAAAGGTAAAGCGATCGTTCTGCTCAACTTCCCGAATAACCCAACAGGTTATACGCCTGGAGCGGAAGAAGCAGATGCAATTGTGAACACGATTCTTAAGGCAGCTGAAGCCGGCGTTAACGTGGTTGCTGTAACAGATGATGCTTACTTCGGACTGTTCTTCGAAGATTCCATTCATGAATCCCTGTTTGGCAAACTTGCCAACATTCATCCACGTGTGTTGACTGTAAAAGTGGATGGTGCAACCAAGGAGGAGTTCGTATGGGGCTTCCGCGTTGGATTCATTACGTATGCCCATGAAGATGCAGCCGTTCTGCATGCATTGGAACAAAAAACACTCGGTATTATCCGGGCAACGATCTCCAGTGGCCCGCATCCTTCCCAGACTTTTGTACTGGATGCGCTCAAAGCACCGGAGTTTGAAGCACAGAAACAGGAGAAGTTCGATATTATGAAAGGCCGCGCCAATAAGGTAAAAGCCATTCTCGATAGCGGCAAGTATGGAGATGCATGGGACTATTATCCGTTCAACTCCGGTTACTTCATGTGCCTGAAGCTGAAAGAAGTTGGCGCTGAAGAACTTCGAAGCCATTTGCTGCACAAATATGGTGTGGGTACAATCGCGCTGGGTGAATCGGATCTTCGAATCGCCTTCTCCTGTATTGAAGAATCCGGGTTGGAAGATCTGTATGAAACCATTTATCGTGGAGTTCAGGATCTGCGGACGACTTAGTTAACACAGACCTGAACCCTGAATGATATAAGAACCCTTTGTATAACGGCGACGCTTCATGTCTCTGGATATACGAAGGGTTCTTTTGTGTTTTATCAGCCCAAAAGCGTCAATTTCTGGCTTTACCGGGCATCGGCCCAATCAGCCTACCCCCAAGGCACATAATATACGATGTACGCAAGGGCGTGCCAAACAACCACTTGAAAGGGGAATGACCATGTCTGGAGTTGAAGATACAAGAGGCGGTTATGGATGCGGCGGTTACGGAGGATTTACTAACACAGGTGCCATTCTCGTTCTGTTCATCTTGCTCGTGATTATCACTAAATCGTTCCTCTGTTAGTACCAATACACACTTGCGCGAGAACCCAGTGATCTGATTGCATGATTCCATTACAGCACAAAGAAGGGTATACCGGGATACAGCCCGGAATACCCTTCTTTGTTAATTTAAGTAGAAGTCACCCTCCACCTCGACCCACCATCTTGGCTGGCGAGAGGTACGAAGGTACGGTCTCTTGTTTACTCGTCTTCTTCTTCCTTCAACCACTTGTTGCCTTGCGAACGTCGCATGATCACAATCACCAGTATACCCAAAATAAGTGCTACTCCGGTGACAGTCAGTCCATTTGCTCCGGCAACCAGCATAGGCAACCACATGAGTAACGCAGCCAGTGCGTGTAGATGGAATATGAATCCCAACACCTGAGAACGACGACTCTCACCCGAAATTGGATAGATCATAATCCAAAACGATTCACTATGACTGCGACGCAGCGCACCAAGCTGTACACCTGCAAGCAACAGGAAGAACAAATACACACCGACACCAAAGTAGCTGCCTGCTGTCCACCAGGATAGTAACATGCCCAGTACAATTAGGCGTAACACGATTGAGAACACTTCGGTTCGAATAAACGTTTTGGTTATCAAGTAACGGTAAGCTTTCCCCGCGTTCCAGGGAAGAGCGTTCCCCAATTTGCTAAGCCAGCGACGCGAACTTACTTTCTGTCCGGATGAAGGTACATCCACAAACCAGCCAAGCGTCCGCATAACCCGTCCAGCCTGACCCTGCTCCACCTGAATCAGTCTTTCCCACGCTACCCGATGTTTCACTGGTATACGCAAGGCGACGATGTAGACAACAGCCAGCAACAACAGGAACCATACGCTCCGCTGCGGTGGTTGCCATAACCAGGCGCCAACCGCCAGCACTGCCAGAGCCCATCGCAAGAGGCGATATCCTCTTGCTGCCCCAACCTGAACCATTCTTAGCTCTTGCCATGCTCCATAACTGGACAACCCTTTCCACAGCAACAGGAATACGATGAACCAGCCAAATGGCCGTGCATCCAGATCTGCTCTAACATAGAGAGGCCACAATGTAACAAACACAAGTAACAGGCCCAGACTTTTATAGATAATGCCCCGGGCAAAGCTGTTCTTCAAATATTCCTGCATCCGGTATTCCTGTGGTCGCAGGAACACGATATCTGCCGGAAGCAGATATGTACGATAACTGCTAAACAGCACCAGTGGCGCCAACAGTACCAATGCAATCCAGCGAATGGGCAATTCTGCGGGAATGTTCTGAACAAACGATGTATACCAGGCGGAGAACGCAATGACGAGAAATAAAAAGACCATAGCTACACCGCTCTGGATTACATAACCCAGATAAGGAAGAATTCCGTTCCAGAATCCTGTGCGTCTTTGCTTCCATAGCAGCTTGAGATCCATGCTCAATCCCTGCCTTGTACGAGGGAATAGAACATGTGCTCCAGCGTGGCATCCGATTCCCCGAATTGGGAGCGCAGTTCATTCAGCGTCCCTTGAGCAATAACCTGCCCACGGTGCAGAACGATAAAACGGTCACAGTAATTTTCAATCGTGGACAGAATGTGTGAACTGAGCAGAATGGATGATCCCGAAGCTTTCATCTCAAGCATAAAATCAAGCAAGGAGCGAATACCCAGCGGGTCCAGCCCCAGGAAAGGCTCATCAATGATGTACAGTGGTGGTCCGGCCACAAAAGCACACATGATCATGACCTTTTGCCGCATCCCCTTGGACAGGTGAGTCGACAGACTTGTACTTTTTTCATTCATACGGAACAGTTCCAGCAGTTTCTCCGTACGTTGTTTGAAATCAGCCTCCGACACATTGTACGCTCTTGCCGTAAACTCCAGATGCTCCATCACCGTCATCTCATCATACAGTTCGGGTGATTCCGGTACAAATGCCATGGCCGATTGGTAGATCTGCGCATCCTCGTCCCGCTTCTTGCCCATCACTCGCACTTCGCCCTGTTGAGGTGTCATCAAGCCGAGGATATGTTTCATGGTTGTACTTTTTCCAGCACCGTTTAAGCCGATTAGTCCGACCATCTCTCCACGTCCAACTTCCAGATCAATGCCGTGAAGGACTGGCCTTTTGGCACTATAACCTCCGCTTAACCCGCTGATTTGCAGAACAGGTGATTGAACGTTTTCCATCTATCCCTGCACCCCTTTCGTCAGATTCTATTCTTCGGAGCGTGGCGTTTTGTCTTTACTCCACTTGGGTGCTCCTTTGTTTTTACGATCCTGGTCGCGCTCCGTACGGCCTGTATTCCCCGTTGGTTTGCTACCTGCTGGACGCGAATTGGAGATTGTAGCTCTGGTTCCCCCATTACGATTGCCCTGACCTGGTTTGCGATCTCTGGATTGCCCTGGTTTTCTGGAGAACGAATGTCCCTCAGGCCGCGTGTCCGGACGCGGATCAGCCTCCAGTACTTTACCGCCAAAGAGTACACGTTCTGAAAGTTCGATTCCGAGTTCGCGTGCGAATTTACGCATAATAAAGATCTGTGTTTCATCCACAATGGACAAAACGATACCCGAACGTCCCATCCGGCCTGTACGACCTGCACGGTGAACATAGTGCTCCGAGTCAAAGGCAGGGTCATAGTTAATGACCATGGGCAAGCCTTCGATATCCAGTCCTCTGGCAGCGACTTCGCTGGCAATCAGCAACTGAAGTTTGCCATTACGGAAGGCAGACAATACGTTACTGCGGGTCACTTTGTCAGCATCCCCATACAGCGCAGCAGCAGACAAGCCCAGATGATTCATTTTTGCTTCAACTTCACCAATATCTTCGGTTGCATTCACAAATACGATTGCCCGATCCGGATTGTACTGTCTAACCAGACGACGCAGCATGTCGATTTTGTTCCGGTTTTCTTCAACAAAATAATAATGCTCCAGGCCCGCAGCCGTAGCTCGATCCGGTTCAATTCCGATCTGAACAGGCTCTTTCATCTCACGCTTCGCAAGTCCAGCCGTGTGCTCATCAATTGTTGCTGACAGGAAGATCAACTGACGATCCCGCAATGCGCTCTTGAGTACAAAGTTCACGTCACTTACGCCGCCAAGTTGGAACACTTGGTCCGCTTCATCGATAACAATCGTAGAGACGTTGTGCATTTTCAGTTTTTTGAGTGTGATCAATTCCTTCAGTCGTCCCGGTGTACCCACAACCAATTGGGGATGCTCACGCAGCTTCTCGATCTGACGTTTAGCCGCTGCGCCACCAATCAGACCTAATACGCCGATCTTGCGTTCTTCCCCGTAGCGCTGTGCCTCACGTACAATCTGCATCGCCAGCTCTTGTGTAGGTGCAATAATGAGTTTCTGCGTACCTTTGATATCCATTTTGATGGATTGTAACAGTGGCAGCAGATATGCCAGCGTTTTTCCTGTTCCCGTCTGGGATTTGGATACGACATCCCGGCCTTCCAAAATAACCGGGATCGTCTGAGCCTGTACAGGTGAAGGTTCGTTAATGCCATGTTTCGCCAAAACGGCCTCCAGATCCTGTTCCACGCCAATTGAAGCAAATGTTTGATTCGTCATGTATGTCCATCCTTTTAATTTTATTCATTTTGATGTTATATAAGTTCAACTAATGAGTAATTACACTGACACTTCGAGGACAGAACAACCTTCCGATCACTGTTATCCCCAGATTTTTTTGATCGAATTTTTCAAAAGGAAAAATCCGGGGATAAACGCGAAGCATATGCTTCCGATGCAGCTTTCTTTCAGAAAGCTTTTAGCTTCGCTTCTTCAGGTTATTTCTGCCCCCTCCGTTATTGTGTAAAAGTTTAGTTGAACATATAAGTTGCTTGTATAAAACCGAAGCCTGTCATCACATTACCTTTCATTATATGCGAAAAAAGCCCGTGTACCAAATCTTATTCCAGAATTGTATGTATACACGCCAAAAAAAAGAAAAGCCCCTCGGCGGAGCCTTTCTTTCATTCCGTATATGATGCCTCGTATCACATTTACTTCTGATTCATTACACCGTGCGACAATCGATCTGCAAGACGTGGAAATAGCTGGTACAGCCATATGCCAGCAGAAGCAAGTCTTGGCAGATTCACTTCTTCCTTGCGCTTTTTCATCGCCCGAATCATATGACCCGCAACGTTTTCCGGTTTCAACATCATCCAGCGTACATTATTCACATAATTGCCAGAAGGGTCAGCCCGATGGAAAAATGGTGTATCAATCGGACCTGGATTAATCGTTGTCACCATGACGCCAGTCTTCCGAAGCTCTTGACGCAGCGCATTACTAAATCCGAGTACAGCATGTTTCGTAGCAGTATAGGAAGCGGATTTGGCTGTACCGATTTTGCCAGCCATGGAGGCCACGTTCACAATCTGACCTTTGCCACGTTCCAGCATCTGTGGAAGCACTGCTTTGGTACAGCGGACAATGCCCATGTAATTAACGTCCATCATCTCATCGAATTCCTGTACAGACATCTCTGTCATCGCTGCGAATTTCCCGTAACCTGCGTTGTTCAGCAAAATGTCAATTCGTCCGTATTTATGCAATATCACATCCACAGCTGCCTGAACCTGCTCACTATCCGTAACATCAAGCGTGAGTAATTCATGCGGCCCTTTCAGCGAGGCACCAATCTCTTCCAGCTTGTCCCGCGAACGGGCAGCCAGAATTGGGATGGCTCCTTCTTTTATCAGCATCTGCGCACACAGCGCACCGATACCACTCGATGCACCTGTGATAAACACTACCTGATCTTTCAGCATCCGTGATGTCCTCCCGTATTGAACACATATTGCCTTTTGAGGCGTATGGTTCTATTCTACGAGATCATGACCTGAATATCCATCTCACCAATGCCGTCCATCAGCAAAGGAATACTCAGTGCTTTCGTTGCACTAAATGTAGTCAGATGTTCGGACTTCATCACTTGTGGAGGTGTAATATCGACCACAACACCCTGGTTTGACAGGATGGTGCTGGCATTACCACTGATCATATTACCCAGTTCCGAAATCGCACTTTTGCTCATTTCATCCATTTCTGTAATGACAAAACCGCCCATCATCGCAGATACAATTTTCAATGCAACTTGTTCATTGATTCCAAATACAATGTTTCCGCTAAGTTGTCCGGTCATTCCGATCACGATCCAGACATGGTCTGCAATGTACTCTACATTTTTCACGCCAAGACTCCCGGTGGAAGGCGAAACCTGGATGAGCTGTTCGAATACGTTCCGTGCCGATTCCAGGAAAGGATTAATCACTTCCGCTTTCACTGTCTATGTCCCCCTCACACTGGGTTATTGGTCACACACCAAAAGTCCCATATTCATTAAATTTATTATACTTTATCACGTACAAGAATTCATTAAGAATTCGTTAAATCATGTGTACTATAATTTATCGTCATCCGTGGGGCAAATGTTTATAGCTGATTCTAGCGAATAAACAGCGCTTTTCACTTCTTTTGAAGAAAGCTTTTCGTTCATGGTGCGTGGCAAAAGGCATTTAGGACTTTATTACTGCTTTCTCACAACTGTAAAAAAAATCAAATTCTTGTATTCGCGTTTTTTTCACAGTCTCTTGAACTACTTTTGATCCTGATAATTACCTTCATTGCTCTGCTGTCCTGAATCACCTATAATTTAAGATAACGGAACAATAACCAGTTACGGGATTACATCACACCAAACACTACATAATCAAGATACTTTGCCTGCAAGGAGGTCACCTATGAACATAAGCCAACTGGAGACACTAATTACCATTTCCAAAACGATGAGCTTCCGCAAAGCGGGAGAACTTCTGAACCTGACCCAGCCTGCCGTCTCGGCCCAGATCAAAAGTCTTGAGGACGAATTCAGCACCGTTCTTGTGGATCGGAACCAACCTGTTACCCTGACAGATCGTGGACAGGTATTCCTGGAGCACGCTGAACGGATGCTCGACATCGTTGATGAGTTGAAACAAAAATTGTCCGATCTCGATGAAACGCCTCAGGGACGTATCGTGTTAGGCACAACAACTTCCATTGCTATTCAGATCTTGCCAAGGGTGTTATCCTATTTCCAAGATCAATTCCCACTGATCAAAACCAGTATCCAATCCCTTCCATCATCACAGATCTATACCCAGGTCGAAAATGGTCTGGTTGATATTGGTATCGGTTATCTCACGGAGCGTAATCCCAACCTGAATACATCTGTGCTGTACTATGACACATTTGAACTCGTCGTATCTCCTTCCCATCCGCTGGCAAAGAAGAAACATGCTGCAGTGGATGTGCTCCGGAGTACACCATTGATTCTGCTGTCCCCTGATACCGTAGGACGAAGGTTTACGGAAACGATCTTCAAGAAACATAATATTGAACCTAATATTGTAATGGAGTTGTCGAGCAGCGAAGAAGTGAAACGGATGGTCGAGATTGATCTCGGGGCAGCTGTCATCTCCAAACAATCTGTTGCGCATGAGTTGCGTCAAGGTACATTGCGAATGATACCCTTAAGTGAGCTGGAGGTCAGTCACCCTGTTGGTGTTATCTATAAGTCCAGTCGGTACCTTAACTCAGCGATGCAGCAATTCATAAGTGACCTCAAAGGTATGCCGGAAACCCAATTCATCAGTTCAGAATGACAATGAGCCATGAGAAAGGAAGGATTCCATATGAAATTTGATCTTCACACACATCATTTTCGTTGTGGTCACGCAGACGGCAACATCCGCGATTATATAGAGGCAGGTATTAAGGCAGGACTTCAGGCCATTGGTATCTCGGATCATACGCCATACTTTGGCAGTGAGCTTGAGCAGGCATTTCCCCGGATCGCAATGGGTAAGTCGGAATTACAGCATTATGTGGAAGAAGTCCTTGCTCTGAAAGAAGAATACGCTGGTAAAATCGATGTGCTGCTTGGCATTGAATCCGACTACTTCCCTACTCATGCGGAATTGTATCGTACCACGCTAGGACAGTATCCTTTTGACTATATTATTGGTTCAGTTCATCATACCGAGGATGTGAGTATCTTCAACAAAACCCGGTGGAATGGCCTAAGCAATGCTCGCAAAGTTGAAGTGAAAGAGAGCTATTATTCATTAATCCGCGAATCGGCTCGCAGCGGTATGTTCCAGATTCTTGGACACATTGATGCGATGAAAGGAAACTATCCACCTTTCTCCGAAATTATCGCTGATCAGGCCATTGATGAAACGTTGCAGGTTATTGCAGAATCCAACGTAGCGATCGAAATTAACACATCTGGCAAAACCAAACTCAGCGGTGGCTGGTATCCCTCGGATGCCATTCTGGAACGCGCCCATCATTATGGAGTGAAGGTGACATTTGGATCGGACGCTCATAAACCACAGCGGGTGGCAGACGAGCTGGATGACGTTCGTACACGTCTCAAGGAGATCGGATTCACCGACTGGGTATACTTCAAGCAGAAACAGATGCAGGTTGTACCACTGTAAAAAATATAGAACCACATAGAACCCCCCACAGCGCGCTTGTTCACGCTGTGGGGGTTTTGGGTTTAATTCTAAATAAAATAATATTATATAAAGTTAAACTACATATTTACACGATAACGTAGAGGACAGAAATAACTTGAAGAAGCGAAGCGGTCGCCTAAAAGCTTTCTGAAAGAAAGCTGCATCGGAAGAATACGCTATCCCTGGATTTTCCCTTTTCAAAAGGGAATCAAAAAATCTGGGGATAACAGCGATCAGAAGGTTATTCTGTCATCGGAGTGGCCAGTGTAAATACTCCACAGTTAACTTATATGGGCAAAAAAAATGAACCCGCTCGCGCGGGTCCCAACAGCATTATCTATTATCAAAAAGGGGGTCATGAGATAAGTTTACCCCCTGTCTGTTAGAGTTCAATTGCAGCTATATTTCATTTGTGTAACAAATGATTGAAGTTCGATTCATTCACGTTCGACTACTCTTACTCTATGTCATTGCGGCTTGTCAGATACCAGGGTTTGCAGGTTTTTTTCCTGAAGCGGGCGTACGTATTGTTCCCGGTACATGCTGTACACTTTGACATCCATCAGGGATTCTGATGCCTCGTCATCTTCATCATGCAGTCCGAACGAGGGAAGACTCCGCTCATAGGACATCCCTATTTTGCTTAACACCCGTTGTGAAGATACATTGGCCTCATAACAACGTGCTTCCACCCTCCACAAATGAAGATCGTCAAATCCAAACTGCAACAGCCGCTGTACCGCCTCGGTAGCCACCCCCATGCCCCAACAGGACCTGTTAAGGATATAACCAATCTGTGCGGTACCATTCTGATCATTCCAGTGCTGGAATGAGGTGATTCCAATCACCTGTTCCTTACCTCTCCAGCAGATCCCATAATGTAACGAATCCAGCTTGGCGCTGCTGCTCCGTATCTGGTTCAATAACCGTCTCGCCCTGGTTGGCGTGGGCTGGCTTCCCCTATTCACATATCTTATGACTTGAGGATCGGAAAAAAGTTCCGATAATGTGCTGTAATCACTTTGACGTAATGATCGCAGGACAAGACGCTCTGTCCACAAAGCCGGCAGACCTTGAACCAGCATTTTTCGGGTAAGCATGACAATCGCTCCTTTTGCCTAAACGGGCTCTAGTCCGGTAAGACAAGCATGCTCTGATGATGATCCGGCGTAATACCATTTGAACTGATCCACGAACTTTAGTATTCGCATTTTAGTATTAATATATTGCATCATTCAATTCCTCACGCTAAAAGTCCCAGATGCTGACTACTCCTGCAGCCCGCGATAGATACCCGTACGAATCTCACGAATATAGAAATCCAATGCAGGAACATTCGTCGACTGTGCAACCTGTACTTCTCGCTCAATATCATAAGGTACCCGCACAAATTGAACATTGAACGGGGCATTGTTATCGTTGCTGTCTTCACCCTCCAGAATACAGTAAGAAGCCTGGGGAAGATCGAGTGGATTACCAACACTGCCTGCATTAAACAGTAACTTGCCGTTCATATACTGCAAGTATGCGTTATGCACATCCCCATAACCTACAACATCTGCAACACTTTGCTCAGGCTCATCAGCGGGAGGATCAAACATTGCCAACCTTTTTTCTATTGCATCCCACGGCTGTACACGATGGTACACACTTTGAGGTGAAGCATGGACCAGACGGATGGTGCGACCGCTCAGTTGAAATTGATGACTGAAGGGTAGGCCCGCCAAGTACGCCAATCGTTCTTCACCCAGCCGTTCTGCTTGCCACGTAAAGTTCTCGTTGTCCTGGTTAACCGCAACCAGTTCATCCCAATTGCCACGGATGACAAGTTCGCACGTTGCTCTCACCTGATCCACAACTTGTACCGGTTCTGGTCCCTTGCCCACGAGGTCACCAAGACAAAAGATTCGCTCCACGCCCCGACTTCGGATATCTTCCAACACTGCTTCCCAGGCAGTCATGTTGCCATGAATGTCGGATACAATCGCAATTCGTTCCATCTGGATAACCTCCATTCATGTTGAATCGTTCACTGTTGTACGTTTACACTTGCCACTCCGATGACAGAATAACCTTCCGATCGCTGTTATCCCCAGATTTTTTGATTCCCTTCTTCAAAGGGAAAATCCGGAGATAAAGGCGAACGCTTCGCTTCTTCACGTTATTTCTGTCCTCTCCGTTCTCGTGTAAAAAGTTTAGTTGAACTAATATGATCTCATATTCCTTTTATGTGGTTAATCCTTTAAGCTCAAACACCGTTAATTCTGGTCTGCACAGAAAACGAATGGGCAGTTGAGTCATGCCAAAACCACGATTCACATACACAGGCATTTGTGTCTGGGTGGTGTAATATACCCCCTGGACATCCGTGTAATACAATCCTTGAACATACTTGTGTGAACCTCGCGGAGTTGTCAGTGCCCCGATCCAGGGAAAACGTACCTGTCCACCATGGCTATGACCGGAAAGTTGTAATCCGAAACCATAGGGAGTGGCAATATCGGCATAATCCGGTTCATGCATAAGTAACAACTTCCACACATCATGATCCAATCCCTTGATGGCTTGGGCAGGATCAGGCCTGCCTGTAAGTGCGTCATCCAGACCAGCTATGGCCAGACGTTCGCCCCCTTGTTCAATCACCACATGTTCGTTCTGTAACAAAGTGAATCCGGCTTCACGGAACATGGTTGTCACTTGATTCTGCTGTCCGCCCCGATAATCATGATTCCCCAAAACAGCAAATTTGCCATACTTCGCTTGCATGGAGGCGAGTACCGGAATACATTCACGCATCGGCTCTGCTTCCCTCTCGACGATGTCTCCGGTAAAACAAATCAAGTCCGGTTGCTGCTCCTCAATCGTTGCTGCCAACTTCTTCAGCTCTTTCACCCCGGTATGAAAACCAAGATGGGCATCGCTGAACTGAACTACACGCAAACCGTCAAATGCCTTTGGAAACTTCGGAAGTTTCAGCTCCACTTGCTTGATCTCCAGACGACGCGGTTCCCATAACCAGGCATAACCTCCTGTAAGCAAACTGGCACCCGCCGTCATCAAAACCATGCGCAATAAGAAACTTCGGCGAGAGGGATCATGATCCTTTTCTTCCCCAGGAAACACAGACTCTTCTGCACCTGGTGATTTGTGCGAGCGCTGGGACGGCGAGTTGTTGCTACCCTGACGCGGTGTCTCTGCCATATCTCCCCCTCCTTCTACGCTCTTAATCCATCCCCTTAGTATATCATATTCTGCATGGGTAGCCCGGTTCCTCTGCTTCATTACAAAAAGAAGCCGGGATCTCCGGCATATTGCTGCACGGGATCACGACTTCTTCTAAGTTGCAGATTACACTTCTGCACATGTTATGACGAGATTATACACCCAACCAGCGTTTGAACATATGCTTGGTCGTTTGTTTGTTCATTTCAGCAATGGAGGTTGTCAGTGGAATGCCTTTTGGACAGGATTGCACGCAGTTCTGTGAGTTACCACAGCCCTCAATGCCTCCGTCTTCCATCAACGCTTCCAGACGATCGTCAGCGTTCATCTCACCTGTTGGGTGAGCGTTGAACAGGCGCACTTGGGACAGTGCTGCTGGACCGATAAAGTCTGTTTTCTCATTGACGTTCGGACATGCTTCCAGACATACACCACATGTCATGCATTTGGACAGCTCATATGCCCACTGACGCTTCTTCTCAGGCATCCGTGGACCTGGACCGAGGTCATAGGTACCATCGATCGGAATCCATGCTTTTACGCGTTTCAGGGCGCTAAACATCCGGCTACGGTCGATGACAAGGTCACGAACCACCGGGAATGTCTTCATCGGTTCGATACGAACAGGCTGTTCCAGCTTGTCGATCAGGGCTGCACACGCTTGACGAGGCTTGCCGTTGATAACCATGGAGCAGGCACCGCAGACTTCTTCGAGACAGTTGGAATCCCAGCACACGGGAGCAATGGATTTGCCATCTGTATTAACCGGGTTACGCTGAATCTCCATCAGGGCGCTGATCACGTTCATGTTGGGACGGTACGGAAGCTCAAATTCTTCGTTGTACGAAGATGACTCCGGGCTATCCTGACGGGTGATGATAAACTTGACGGTTTTGTTGGCTGTAGCTTGTTCCGCCATATCGTTGTCCCCTCCTTTGAGTGACGATGATTGGTGTTGCTGATGCGCAAAATGGTTTGGTGCACGGGAGACGCTTCGTCAGCGGAATGCCCCTCTGATCGCTGTTATCCCCGGATTTTTTGATCAACCCTTTCCAGGGTTAAAATCCGGTGATAAAGGCGAACGCTTCGCTTCTTCTGGGCATTTCCGCTTCCTCCGCTACGTCGTGCACTGGGTCACTTTGCTGGAAACTGCTCTCCAATTCATTGTGGATGGCAGTATTACAGTTCTGAAGCATTGCTAGGCGCTTTGCTTCTTATGGGCCTTTCCTTCACTTTGATGGCAGTAACTTTGAAGAAGCTTTGCTTCTTCAAAGTTCTCCTGCCTCTCCGTTCAGGTGTTTAACGATTCATTACCTGAATAGTATGGTACTTCTTAATCCTTGGAGTAATCCCGGATACGTGGTGGGATCAGGGATACGTCTACTGGCTCGTACGAGATTTTCGGGCCTTCTTTCGACCAGCTCGCGATAGTCGTTTTCAGGAACTCTTCGTCATTACGTTCCGTGAATTCCGGTTTGTAATGCGCGCCGCGGCTTTCGTTACGCAGCAGTGCGCCCAGTGTCATTGCTTCTGCCAATTCAATCATGTTCCACAGTTGGCGAGTGAAAGCTGCGCTAGGGTTGTTCCAACCGGAGCTGTCGTACATGTTGATTTTGCCATAACGCTCTTTCAATTCCTTGATCTTGCCAATCGTGGCTTCAAGCTTGTCGTTGTAACGTACAACCGTCATGTTGGCTGTCATCCACTCTCCAAGCTCTTTATGAATAACATAGGCATTTTCCGTGCCCTGCATTTTCAAGATGCCTTCGTATTTATCGCTTTGTTGTTTGGTGTGTTTCTCAAATACGGAAGATGGGATATCAGCGGATGATTTTTTAAGTCCTTTGATATATTCAGCCGCTTTTGGTCCAGCCACCATACCACCATAGATCGCAGATACCAATGAGTTTGCACCCAGACGGTTTGCACCATGGTATTGATATTCACATTCACCAGCTGCGAACAGCCCCGGAATGTTAGTCATTTGGTTGTAATCTACCCACATACCGCCCATGGAATAATGGACTGCCGGGAAGATTTTCATTGGGATTTTACGCGGGTCATCGCCCATGAACTTCTCATAGATTTCAATGATTCCGCCGAGTTTAACATCCAGTTCCTTCGGATCTTTGTGCGACAGGTCGAGATAAACCATGTTCTCGCCGTTCACACCCAGACCCATATCTACGCAGACGCTGAAGATTTCACGAGTCGCGATATCACGTGGAACCAGGTTACCGTAGGATGGATATTTTTCTTCAAGGAAGTACCAAGGTTTGCCGTCTTTGTACGTCCAGATCCGTCCACCTTCACCACGAGCGGATTCAGACATGAGACGCAGCTTGTCATCCCCTGGAATGGCTGTCGGGTGAATCTGAATGAACTCCCCGTTGGCGTAATTTACACCTTGCTGATACACCGCACTTGCCGCTGTACCTGTGTTAATTACAGAGTTGGTCGTTTTACCGAAGATAATACCCGGACCACCACTCGCCAGAATAACCGCTTCTGCCGGGAAGGTCTGTACCTTCATCGTTTTCAGATCCTGAGCCACGATCCCGCGACATACGCCCTCATCATCCAAAACCGCCTGCAGGAACTCCCAGTTCTCATATTTCGTAACCAGGCCCGCTGCTTCCCAGCGACGTACCTGCTCGTCTAATGCATAGAGCAATTGTTGTCCTGTTGTCGCTCCGGCAAACGCCGTACGGTGATGCTTCGTTCCCCCGAAACGACGGAAATCAAGCAAACCTTCCGGTGTCCGGTTGAACATGACGCCCATACGGTCCATCAGGTGAATGATGCCAGGTGCTGCTTCGCACATCGCTTTAACAGGAGGTTGGTTCGCGAGGAAGTCACCGCCGTATACCGTATCGTCAAAGTGTACCCATGGGGAGTCACCCTCACCCTTGGTATTCACCGCTCCGTTGATGCCGCCTTGTGCACATACAGAGTGGGATCGTTTAACAGGAACCAGTGAAAATAAATGAACATGGACTCCGGCTTCAGCCGATTTGATCGCCGCCATCAATCCCGCGAGACCGCCGCCCACAATAATTACATTCGTTGATGCCATTGCTGTTCACTCCCTTATAAGTCAGCATTTATACGCTAAATGCTTAAACTAGAACTGTTTTTACTACATCAACCATCGAAGTTACTGCTTGGAAATCCATGCTCCGGAAAGCGAACAACGAAGCAATAAACATAATGGAAATAATACCAAACAAACTCATGCACACATAAGAGGACACACGCTGCGCACGCGGACCCACGGTAATCCCCCAGCTAACAAGAAACGACCACAGACCGTTGGCAAAGTGATAGGATGCCGCAACCACACTGATCAGATATAGAATAAATGTTACCGGGTTCATCACGATCTCATGAATGACACCACCAAGTTCTTCGTGGGTGACTGTACCCAACGCAACCTGTACCCGAGTCTCCCATACATGCCAGATTACGAATACAAACGTAATGACACCACTGACCCGCTGCAACGTGTAACGCCAGTTGCGCTCATTGCCATAACGACCCACGTTAGGCTTGGCCTGATAAGCAATATACAGACCATATACACCGTGATAGAACAACGGTAACCAGATGAGGAGCGTTTCCAAAACAATAACCAGTGGCAGACTGTTCAAGAATGCAACAGCACCGTCAAAAGCCTCTTTGCCGCCTTCAACTGCCGAGAAGTTCGTCACCAAATGCTCAACAAAAAACAAACTGAGCGGAATGACGCCAAGCAAGGAGTGCAGCTTTCTGGAGTAAAACCCTTTCATAAAATGTCGATCCCCTTTCGCTAAATACAACGTTTTCATAAATAATTTCACTTATCATGACACGAATCCTTTTCCATGAAAAGGTTCGACAAATTGTTCCGTTTTCCCCAGGTGTGAACAACTTGTGTCACGAACCATGTTACTCCTTTTTTTCTTATAAGGGAATTGCAATATAATTATTAAATGTTATACCCTATAGGTATAAGCAGTGAAACATTGGGTTTACAGGCTATACAACATGGAAAACGATTAAGCAAGGGCAAGAATCACATTCATGGAAAAGAGGTTATTGTTCATGTTTGAGGAGTTAGATGCATTTGCGGCGGTCGTGGAGCAGTCCAGCTTGAACCGCGCATCGAAGTTACTGAACTTGTCCCAACCTGCACTCTCACGCAAAATTGCCAAGTTAGAAGACGAACTTGGGGTAGCCCTCTTTCATCGTCGTGGTAAACGTCTGGAATTAACCAGTGTGGGCCAGTTCGCCTATACCTTCGCGATCGAACAGAAGCAGCAGCAACAGAAATTCCTCACCATGCTTGCCCAGTATAAAGATGAAGAACAGAGCACCATTACACTTGGAGCCAGTCTGACGACACTTCAAACCACGTTACCACCGCTCGTGAATGCCTTTATGGAGAAACATCCAAATGCAGAATTGAAACTGTTGACGGGAAAAACACATGAGATTGTCTCGTTTGTGCGTGACAAAAAAGCAGATGTGGGCATTGTCGCCTCCTCCATCAGCGAAGTAGGGCTGAACTGTGTGCCTCTCTTTGACGATCACCTGGAACTGGTTGTGCCGCTCACACACCCTTTGTCTGGCAAGGAAGCCGGAATGGAACATTTGCAGGATCTGCCGATGATCACGTTCTCCAAAGGCACCTGGTACCGCAAATTAACTGACGACCTCTTCCAGCGCTGTGCCGTGATGCCGGATATTCGCATGGAGATTGATTCCTTTGAAGCGATTATCCGACTACTGCCTTCTGCCAAAGCTGCTGCTCTATTGCCCAAGTCATATCTTCGTCCACAATTACTCGCGGACAATGATCTTGTTTCTGTTCATTTGCCTCAATTACAGCAGACCCGCAGAACAACCTGTATGATCTATGGGGAAAAGGAAGACCTCAGCGAGACCTCCAGACAATGGGTCAAGGAGACGGCTGCACTCTTTACAGCAAAGGCGCCATTGCCCTCAAGGAGGACTACGACGCCTTAGCTTTGATCTGAATCAGCCAGGCTCTAACCCCTGGCTTCCTTATTTAACTCATCCTAATTATCAGCTCTCCTGGCTGATAACCTCTTCTTCAAATCGGTCGATATCTGCATTATTACCAATAATGACCATGATATCCCCCATCTGAAGCGAATCCAGTGCTGTCGGAGCGATAATGACCCCAGCTTCTTTCTGTAACGCCACAATGCTGCAACCAAAACGTACACGTGCATTCAGGGTTGAAAGTGTTTTGTTGTGTAGACAGGCGGGAACCTTCATCTCGACAATACTGTAATCATTGGATAATTCAATGTAATCCAGCAAGTTCGGGGTAACCAGCTGGTGGGCAACGCGAATGCCCATATCCCGCTCAGGATAAACGACACGATCGATCCCCAGTTTATCCAATGCTCGTCCGTGAAGGACGGATATGGCCTTGGCCACGACCGTCTTGACGCCCAGCTCTTTTAACAGAATCGCGGTGAGAATGCTCGTCTGGATATCATCCCCGATGGCAACGATGCAGCAGTCAAAATTACGAATACCCAGGGAGCGCAGCACTTCCTCATCTGTGGCATCGGCTACAACGGCATGGGTGACCAATTCACTAATGTCTTCGACGACTTCTTCATTTTTATCAATCCCGAGCACCTCGTAGCCGAGTTCCATTAATTCCTGTGCCAGACTGGAGCCAAACCGCCCAAGCCCAATCACCGCAAACTGCTGTGTTTTCATTGTTCTTCACGAACCCCTTATCCAAATCAATTTCAAAACTCACTAAAAATAGATTTATCCAATAATCATTTTGCCTTCCGGATACCTGTATAACTCTTTACCCTTTTTCTGCCCAAGTGCATACGCTAATGTGATCGGTCCAAGCCTTCCTGCAAACATCGTAAAACAGATCAGGAGTTTGCCCAATGTAGTCAACTTCAGCGTTAGTCCGAGCGATAATCCAACGGTACCAAAGGCCGATGTCGTTTCAAATAAGATCATCATAAAACTGGCGTCTTCTGTGGTACTCAGTGCCATGGTTACAGCTATGATGAACAAGAGTGCCAGCAATGTAATGGTAAGCGCCTTGAAGATCCGTTCCTGTACGAGCCGGTAGCGGAAAAACACGATATCTTCACGTCCACGCATCATCGCGATGACCGCGCCAGCCATAATCATAAATGTCGTTGTTTTGATCCCGCCTCCGGTAGAACCCGGCGAAGCACCAATAAACATCAGAATGATCATAAAGAACTGTGTTGCCTGCCTGAGTCCGGCAATATCTACCGTATTGGCTCCTGCTGTTCGCGGCGTAACGGACTGAAAGAATGAACCGAGAATTTTGCCACCCCAGTTCAGGCCACCCAGTGTCCGCAGATTGCTAAATTCAAATACGAAAATGACAAGTGCACCAAACACAATCAACAATCCAGTCATTAACAGTACAACTTTGGAGTGTAGAGACAGCTTCCGCGTTTTGCGGTAATCCACCAGGTCTGACAACACCACAAAACCGATACCGCCAGAGACAATCAGGAACATCGCTGTAAAATTAACCAACGGGTCATACACATAACCGGTCAGACTGCGGAAATCCCCAAACATATCAAATCCGGCATTGTTGAACATGGAGATGGCGTGCCAATATCCATAATAGATCGCCTGTCCGACTGGCATGTCGAACGAAAAGCGAATGGCAAACAACGTGCCACATATCCCTTCGATAATGAGTGAGTAGATCACAACTTTACGAATCAGCCGGACGATGCCCTCCATCGTGCTTTGGTTCATCGCTTCCTGTAGAATCAACCTTTCCCTGAGCGAGATCCGCCGTTTGAACGCAATGGCAACCAACGTGGACATCGTCATGAAGCCCAGTCCGCCAATCTGAATCAAAATCGCGATCACAACCTGACCCAGCACCGAGAAATGAGTCCCTGTATCGACCACAACCAAACCAGTGACACAAACAGCCGAAGTTGCTGTAAAGAGCGCATCAATAAATGCAAGACTGTCACCGTTACGGCTGGATGCCGGAAGCATTAACAGCAGTGTGCCAACCAATATGATGCCAGCAAACCCTAACACAAGAATACGGGGTGGCGATAATCGCATCCATTGAACATTCAGTTTCACTTGAGTATCTTCCACCTCTTCTAAAATGAAAATAACTCCACACCCCGTGGAGCCTTCTTCATTTGAAATGCTGTTGCCAAACGTTAAACATGTATGATTCAGATTAAAACGACATATATAATGAAGTTGGAATATATTCTATTCGTTCCCTTGTTGGGCGAAAGACATGCGAATCGTTGCACATTTGTTTCAAAATTATAAGCGCTGCGACGTTTGTAGACAAAACGATTTTTGTGTAAATCGGATCGAATTCAGCCAAAAAGGGAAGAACTCAGATATGGCGACGGATGGATCAGATTCTTTCGGTGCTTTTCATTCATTTTCAAGGATTTACACCTGTTTTCGTTACATCATTGGCATTCGGTGCTTGGCCTGTGCTATGTTAACTTTAATATCCATATTAGATTAAGGAGGAACACCATTACATGAATCCCTTAGGGCAGCCTTTGCAACTCAAGGCTAACTTCAAGCGGCTGGGGTTGCTTGCGGCGATTGGCCTGATTCTATTTTTTGTATTTCAGATCTTTCCTGCTACCTCATCGCAAACAACAGAAATTTCGTCCACGTCCTTCATAACCAAGGAGCAAGCGACGCAATCCGCACGATCATTCGCAGCTTCTGTGGATGACTATACACTACCAAATGATGGCGGAAAACCCCTGGTAACCTACCAGACACATTCGGATATCTACGGGTATATGGCCAAAACCAAACAACTTGATACCTATAACCAGAAATGGGAAACAAGCTATCCTTACGATGTATTCCGCGTTCGCTTGCCTGATCAGGACAAAGGCGGATATCTAAATGTTGACGTACATATGAAAACAGGAAAAGTGGTCGGCTTCAAACGGGAACTTCCTTCATCCCTCTATACCGCCATTGAGGCGGAGCAAAGCACCGGGAAAGCAACCACATCGCAAGTGCTTGCCGAAGGCAATATGTCACTGGAAGAGAAAGAACGGCTCGCGGCTGGTGTTCTGACTGAATTCGGTTACGAAGTGCCAACACTTCAACTGGATACTCGTGATGGTGAAGCGGGACTGAAGTATACAGATTCTGCAAAAGCCATCGGAAACTCCAAGCTTGAACTGAACTTTACGTTTGAAGAGGGTGCGGTACGATCGTTCGATCCTGGCTTCTCGGTCCCTGAATCCCATACCGATTATGTGAAAGATCAAACGCGCCAAGCCAACTGGATGACCTATGGCGGCTATGCATTCCTGACCTTTGTTCTAGGTGTGCTGGCAATCATCTATAGCATTCTGACCCGAGCACACACGTCTTTCAAACGCGGGATCATTCTATCGCTGGTGTATTTCGCAGCTTCGGTAATTGGTACGCTGAACATGATTCCACTCTTTCAGGCACAAGGGCTCTCCAGCTTCATGTTAGCGTTCCTGATGTTAATGCAGGCGGGTATTACGCTGGTTATGAGTGCAACCATCTATCTGTCCCTCGTTGCCGGTGACGGCATGTGGCGCAAAATAGGTCTGAACCCATGGCCTCGTGCCAAAGAACCAGGATACGGAAAATATGTACTTCACAGCATGTACGCTGGTTACTTGTGGGCATTCATTCTACTGGGCGTGCAATCCATCCTGTTCTTCATTCTGGAGCGAAGCATCGGAACATGGTCAACGACGTCAGCAGATCAATCTACATTTAATATGACCTATGCCTGGCTCTTCCCAATCATGGCCTGGATGGCCGGTATTGGTGAAGAAACTGTTTATCGACTGTTTGGCATTCGCATGATGCAAAAGATTGTGCGTAACACGTTTATTGCGTGTCTGATTCCAACCATCATTTGGGCACTTGGACACACATTGTATCCGATCTATCCAGTAATCACCCGGCCCATTGAGCTGATGGTGATTGGATTACTGTTCAGTCTTATCATGCTGCGTCACGGCTTCATTGCCGTTGTATTCGCACATGTGATCTTCGACAGCTTGTTGATGGGACTCAGCTTGGTCTTTATGGGCGATGCCCTGAATATGGCTGCCGGAATCTTCTGGATTGTTCTCCCGGCCATCGTTGGATATGTGGTCTACAAATTTAATCCAAAACAAAAAGAGAAGCCGTATGTTACGACTCCTCATCACGAAGTGCTGCAATAATCTGATTTGCCAGCTTGTCACCAATAGATAGAGGCCGGAAGTCTTCGACTCTGGCCTCTTTTATTTTGCGCAAAGAGCCAAAATGTTTCAACAGCAGCTTACGCCGCTTCTCTCCAATCCCTGGAATGGCATCCAGACGAGACGTCACCATCGATTTGCCACGCTGTTCCCGGTGGAACGAGATCGCAAAACGGTGGACCTCTTCCTGTATCCGCTGCAACAGGTAAAATTCCTGACTATCCCGAGGCAGGGAGATGACTTCGGGTGGATTACCGATCATCAACTGTGAAGTCTTATGCTTTGCATCCTTCACCAGCCCGCATACCGGAATAAACAGCCCCAGCTCATTTTCCAAAATATCGACCGCAGCCGAGATCTGTCCTTTACCACCATCGACCACGATCAGGTCAGGCTGGGTCAGGTTTTCTTTTAATACTCGCTCGTAACGGCGACGGATGACTTCTCTCATCGTTTCATAATCATCCGGTCCTTCAACCGAACGGACCTTGTATTTCCGATATTCCTTCTTATCCGGTTTACCATCCGTAAATACAATCATGGCAGATACCGGGTTCGTACCCTGGATGTTCGAGTTATCAAACGCTTCAATACGGTGAAGCTGATCCAGTCCAATAAAACGTCCCAGTCCTTCAGCAGCTTTGGATGTCCGTTCTTCATTTCGCTCAATCAGGCGGAACTTCTCTTCCAGTGCTACACGTGCATTATCCACAGCCATGGTGATCATCTGGCGTTTCAATCCACGTTGCGGAATGAGCACTTTAATTTCCAACCACTCCTGTAACGCGGCAGCAACCTGAGTTGGGTCTTCCAGACCTGCCGGGAGCTTCTCAGTTGATGCAGTTGTATCCGTTTCGGAAGCATCCTCTTGCATACTAACGGGTTGTTCACCTTCTACCTCAGCGGAACTTCCGTAAGCTGCACGAGTCTCAGCAACCAGTGGCTGGGCGGCGTTACTTTGCTCCACTTGTCCCGTCTGCTCGAACTCTACCGTAACTGCGGCAGGCAGCGATCCATCAGCATCAGAACTCGTATCCAAACTGTCGTTATCTGTTGCAAGATCCTTGGGCATTTCCGGCAACAAAATCTCTTGTGGCAATGCCGGATTATCACTGTAGTACTGTGTTACGTAAGACATGAAATCACTGTACGCCTCACCGTAAAACGGGAAAGTAGATACGTGACGTTCAATCATTTTACCCTGACGCATATATAGAATCTGGACACACATCCAGCCTTTATCAATGGCAAAACCAAATACATCACGGTCTCTGGCATCAGCCATCGTAATTTTCTGTTTTTCCATCATCGCATCGATGGCGATCACCTGGTCGCGCAGTTCCTTAGCACGTTCAAAATAAAGATCCTCCGCAGCCTCTTGCATCTTACGCTGCAAATCCTTCTTGATCTCTTCGTGACCACCGCTCAGAAATGAACCAATCTCTTGGGAAATCTGGTCGTACTGTTCCTTCTCCACTTCCTTCACACAAGGGGCAAGACACTGTCCCATGTGATAGTACAAGCACACTTCTTTGGGCATCACACCACATTTGCGCAGTGGATACATGCGATCGAGCAATTTTTTCGTTTGGTGTGCCGCATACGAGTTCGGATAAGGTCCGAAATATTTGGCTTTATCTTTCAGCACACGCCGGGTTACTTCCAACCGGGGGTGCTTTTCATTGGTAATTTTAAGATATGGGAATGTCTTGTCATCCTTGAGCAACACGTTGTACCGCGGCATATGTTTCTTGATCAGGTTACACTCCAGAATGAGTGCTTCCATGTTACTGCCCGTCACGATATATTCGAAATCACGGATTTCGGACACCAGACGCTGCGTCTTTCCGTTATGACTGCCAATAAAATAAGAGCGTACGCGGTTCTTCAGCACTTTGGCTTTACCTACATAGATAATGGTGCCTTCACTGTTCTTCATCAGGTAACATCCAGACATATCTGGCAGCAAAGCGAGCTTGTGGCGAATCTGCTCCAATGCCTTCTCCTGATCTTGCAAATCATTTATGAATTGATCCATAATTCGGTGAATCCTCCTTCCCGAAAAAGCTGAAATCCTCACCTTACATGAAATACTCCGATGACAGAATGACCTTTCAATCGCCGTAATTCACACGAACACTACGATAACAGAACAACCTTCCAATCGCTGTTATCCCCAGATTTTTTTGATTCCCCTTTAAAGGGGAAAATCCGGTGATAAAGGCGAACGCTTTGCTTTTTCAGGTTTTTTCTGTTCTCTCCGCTATTGTGTGAGTAATTAGTCCAAAACATATTAAAGTCGAAACTCGGATAAAAATTGCAACGGCTATGCTTCTATAGTTCATTTCTGTCTTCTTCGTTAAACATGTAAATTTCCAGTTTCATTTTATAAAAAATATATACTTTATATTGTCCTATATAAAGGTATTCGACGCAAAACGCCCCCGGCATGTAAACCGGAGGCGTATGTGTAAGCCTGTGAATTATTGGTGTTTTGCGATAATTCCTTTGAGCGCATCTTTCGAGTTCAGACCAACCACTTTATCTACCGGTTGACCGTCTTTGAAGAAGATCAAAGTTGGAATGCTCATTACGCCGAAGCGGGAAGCAGATTCCGGATTTTCATCCACGTTAACTTTAGCAATTTTCACTGCATCGCCAACTTCTGTGGACAGCTCTTCCAGGATTGGAGCGAGCATTTTACAAGGACCACACCAAGGCGCCCAGAAATCAACAAGAACCGTTCCTTCGCCTTCTACTTCAGCGTTGAAGGATTGATCGGATACGTTAACAATAGCCATGAAATTGTCCTCCTTATATATACTTACGGTTTTATTTTAACCTGTAACGTCGTGAACGACACTTCCAGTATAACACAGGTACGTCAAACTTGTGAATTGAACGCTGCAATGTTCATCTTCCCAACATCAAATCTTCACAATTACAGGATGTGGCCTGCGAACTTCAAAATCTTTACAAACGCTTTCTTTTCCAAGTATACTAAAATTACTCCGGGTTTCAGCCCCCATACGGGCAAGCTGTATTCCCCATAAGGAGGCAATAACATGGATGCAAATGTGCGGATCAGCGACCCGCGTGAACATGTAAACGAGGAACCCCGGAACGATTTTTTTGATCTCGTCCTGGGTGCTGTCGGCATGGGCGGTCTGATGACAGTGATCTTTTTCGGTATGGTTATCTTCAAATTCATCACCGAATAGGACACTCACAGGTCTCACGCAGGACCAGAAAAGCCCGGTTTTCGCGACAATGCGAAAGCCAGGCTTTTTTTGGGACTACTTTAGCTTTTGATTGCAATCAGCTCAGCTTTTAAATCGTAAGCTCCACCGATAATTTGAAGATTAACCTTGTCCAGAACCATTTCGTTCAATTAGATCGGTTTAACGTTTGCCGCGCTGATTCTCACCCCGAACGGAGATCACATCTACGAATGGACGAATCCGGTCCATGAGACGCTGGCCTTTATTCGATTCCTCGCCGTCCCGATTGGTGAAGCTCAGATGTTTTTCAAGCCCATCCAGATTGTAATTGGACGTATAGAACGTTGGTTTGCGATTCATCCGATAGTTCAGAATGGACCCCATCACATGATCTCGAACCCAAGGGTTCAGATTTTCTGCCCCGATATCATCAAAGATGAGCAGATCACAACTTTTCAAAATATCCGTCATTTCCTTCAGCTTCTGCCCTTCACTGATCATGGATTTCAGATCCTCCACAAAGTCAGGCATATAAATAATGACACCCGTGTGGCCTGCAACCGCCAGTTCATGCAGCAGATAACACATCAGGAACGTCTTGCCTGTGCCGAATGTTCCTTCCAGAAACAGTCCTTGCGGAGATAATCCGTTCTCCTTAGTCTCCCTAATATAACGAAGCACCTGATTCACTGCCGGAGCACGCATCCGATCCTTGCCCATGATCTCCACGTCGTTGTATCCGGCACTGAGCGCACGCTCATCCACATAGAAACTGCGAATGCGTTGCTTAATGATATGTTCATTTTGCCGGGCGATATGTTTGGAACAAGGCGCTTTTATATCTATGATTTCGGGTTTACCGTTAAAATTTTCTACTTCCAGTTTGCAAAAGTGGCCCTGAAAATCGTTAGGACAGTTGTCGAGTCCCGGACAATTCGCACAGTTCTTAGAGTCTTTGGCGTACTGAAACAGCTTGCTCAGATCGGTCATGAGCTGTGCATCTTGCAGTTCAGGATGACCTGCGCGGAATTCGCGTACGTACGGATTTTCCATCAATTCCGCCGCAATCCGCCGCGATTGCTCACGAAAGGCAGGGTTCAGCTGCTGAAGCAGTCCTCCCAAGGATTCCATGGCTTCAAGCCCCCTTAATGTTTCAATATAGAATGAACAATTGAAGTGTACCCATGGCCATCTTGTTGGCATAGGCACTTTCGATCATTAGCAATTCTACTGTTCATTCTATAGAAAAACAACCAATAACTCAACAGATACATCTGGTAAATAGCGTAACCCTTCCACCACCGAGTGTAATGCCTAGTTTATAGTACAGTTGCAGTACTGTACCTTTTAGTGCGTGTTCAAAACTCTGTTTTCCGACTTATTTTAGCGGCGCAAGCCAACAGTGATGATCTCGCATGAACCTGTCTGTATGTTCCATTCCTTGTTGGCAAATGATAATGTTGATGCCTCTTCTATGCTGTGGGCATGAAACATCTCGCCCTCTTCCTCCAGGATGTTGCTCTTGTAGGCCGTTTCAAATGGCTGTGGATTCGCTTGCGATGTTGCAAGCTTCAACGTGGCAGAGTTGGTGGTCATATTAAACCAGCGAAGCATAACATCGCCGGAATCCTCATTTACCTTGAGTGAAGAAAATGCTAAACCGTCTCCTTGCCATGCAAACGGTGTGTTGTTAGGTGTCAGATAACCCGGGTGTACTTCGGTTTGTGCCAGCGTCCAAGGCACCTGGAACTGATAGGCCTCGATATATGCACCTGACGCTGCACCATTGCCATCGTGAGGAATGATCTCGATCTGGAATGTATGTTCACCCAGGCATTGTGCTTCAGGTGTCGGGAACAAACCCCAGTCTCCGAGTTCGCCCACAGCGCGAAGCAGCGTCACGGCGATGGTGTTGCGTCCATCCTGAAGAACTTCATATTCATTCAGACCCAGATTGGCCACGACCAATCCCGCATCTTTTTCACTCACATCCACAAAACTCTGTTGATGCTGTGTATTGCTTGGATTCTGCCACTCCGGTGCAGGGGTGTTATCACGCGTTGCAATTTCGAACATGGAATCCACATGATGAACAGCAGATACAAGATCCGTTGGGAAAAGAGCACGCACCCGATGATCCTTCGCCTGATTGTTGAAGGTTGTTTCCATTTGTACTCCTTTTCCATTACGACTGAGTGATATCACTGTACGGATCTGAAGTGGGATCATTTTCGCTGAACGCTGGGCTTTACGGTGTGGATAATAAATCAGCTCCCGTTGTTCCTGATCCAGCATCTCATCCGCCGACTCCGGTATCTCCCAATGATGAATCACTTCGAACGAGGTCAAGTATGATGTATCCTCAAGGACCCGAATCTCAGCCTGAAGCGCTTCAGTTGTCCGAGCCACTTCGTTCTCTGGCTGTTTGAACATGTATTCATTACCGATATCACCCACATTTTCGTACACGCCAAGGTCCTTGTAAGTCCGGCCTGACCTTTTATCTGTGAGTGTGAATGAACCGTTGTCGGCAATCGTGACGATCATATGTTGATTTTCCATGCTACGTTCACCACACAACAACGTATCTGTTTTCGGTTGAGAGCCACTCTTAGCATGACCCACTGAGTTCACCAACGCATAAGTCTTCAAGCCAAATGCCGCTACATTCTCTGTTTCAAAACGAATAAGAACGCTCCGACAGCTATACGGCTGACGGAAGCGATCATCCGGCAGATCATAGCCGAATTGCAGACCCAGATCCTCCACCGTACATGGAATCTGCGTACCTTCTTCATCAACCAGTATGCGACCTGACAGGTCAACGGCTTTCATCTGTGCCGCCATTTCCTCCAATGTATATCCATCCCGGAAATACAACCGAGCGGCGTCCAGTTCCATCTGAACTACACCGCTGCGTTCCCAACCGGTTGTATTAAATACCACAACAGGCCGGGCCTGCTCTCCATAACGCTCAAATATGGAGGTATCGACGGCGGTGGCAATATGGCTGGTGCTCTCTTCAATTAGTGCCTCTGCCACATGGCGGCTCTTATCAAATCGCGTCACCATCTCGCGATGCACCTCATCCACACTGCATCCACAGATGCTGTCATGCGGGTGATTCTGCATCAGCGTTTTCCAGGCATATGTCAGTTGATCATGTGGATAGGCATGCCCAAGTAGATAGGCATAGGTTGCCAGGGGTTCAGCCACTTTTTCCAGCATCGTCTGGCCCAGCTGGTTCATCTGTTTCAAATACACACGAGCCGAGGCGGTGTTCACCAAGGTTCCCCAGCCATCGGTACGCTGGCTGCGCAGTTCTCCTTTGACCGTGGACAACTCATGTTCAGCCGATGCTCTCAAGGCGTTCAGATAGTCTGGAAAATTCGAGTGAATGAACTCGATATCGGGATATAATTGCTCAGCCATGCGAATGGCTTCTGGCAGGTCTCGCTGAATTGGCTGGTGGTCACATCCGTTCATGTACAACAGCTCATTTGTTGATGCATATTTTTCCGCATCTGCCAGCTTGGTTTCCCAGAACTTGCGGGCCGAAGCCTCATCTACCGGAACTTCATTCCCGTTGGAATACCAGTTGGCAAACAATACGCCGAGCACTTTAGATCCGTCTGGCCCTTCCCACATCAGCTCCGAGAAGCTTGATTCATATCCGGCATCCGATACCGTATTGTTGAAGCCCGTAGGTTTGACGCCACGTCCAAAGAACACATTATCAATGCCCGATTGCTGCATCAGTTGCGGAGTCTGTCCGACCAATCCAAATGTATCGGGAAAGTAACCAATCTTCGAAGGTGTTCCATAACGTTTGGCGTCCTTATGTCCAACCTGCATGTTGCGCACATTGGCTTCTCCGCTCGTCAGAAACGCATCCTGCAAAATGTACCATGGTCCAATCACAATCCGCCCATTGCGAATATGCTTCTCCAGTCGTTCCTTCTGTTCCGGGCGAACCTGAAGATAATCTTCGATGATAATCGTTTGTCCATCCAAATAAAAGCTTTTATAGTCTGATCCCTCATCAAGCTGATCCAACAGTGAATCGACGAGCTGAATAAGACGCATATGATGCTTCTCATACGGCAAATACCATTCCCGATCCCAGTGGGTATGCGAAATAATATGTGCTCTCTTTTTCTTGGTCATCGTGTTATCCCACCTCTTTCATCTTGTTGTACAATCTCAACCTCATCAGGGCGATACACCGCAGTCAGCTTTCCAGAAACATCTGTGGCAAACAGCACCGAACGATTTTTCTCCAATTGGAACGCGTACGATGCACCTGTACGTTGATCTCTCACATGAACTTCATGGTTCAAGGCAAACTCCGATACGAATACATAGAGATTCCCTTTTGGAAAACTCAGCTTCCGCCCGTAGATTCCTGCGACATCCCCACCAGATATCCATTCCAACTCCTGTTCGATGCCAGCAATCTCAGTGGCGTAACGATACAATTCAGCGAGTGGTTCATCCCGTCCGTTTAACTCGAGCGGCAGTGGGGTCCAGATTAATTTCCCTTTGCCCAAAGGCAACACGTGTACTTCATCTGGTGTACCATTATCGCCATGAAGCAACGTCTCCTTCGCCACCTCGGCGATCCGACGTCGTCCATAGGTCACCCGGTGATTCACGCCATTAATATTCAGCAGCTCTTCCCGCTGCACGTTACCCAGACTGCGTTGGCCGACGATATGATCTGCCCGGTCACTTGCCTTCCAGTACGCATCCAGTCCCAGCGGCCCTGTAATGAGCATGCTCGTGCCTTCCTTCTCTGCAAACGTGAGCAATTGATGCAGTGCGTCGCTGTCCATATTATGCGGACTCGGCACGATAATCAGCTTCGGTGGCTGCTGCTCCAACGCTTCCAGATGATATTCGGATAACGCACGGAACGGCAGTTTCAGATCATAGGACATTACACGGGTCAGCTTTGTTGTGGCATCATAGGCCAGGGCACGGTTGGAGAAATCATTGGAATACGGGAACACCACTGCAATATCCTCCAGCTCGCGGTCTTCAAAGAGATCACGAATGCCATGCATGAATCCGCCAAAATCATAAGACACATCTGCCTCCGGCTTCTCCGTCCCATCTGCACGCAGCGCCCCGATATGAGACTCATTGGCATTATCCATATAGAAGTTGGTGTTCCAGATCCACTGCACTGCTCCTGCACCGCCTGTCGAGAAAGCATAGGCGTACTTGCGTTCGAGAATGCCGCGAAGCTCTTCTTCCGTTCGTTTGGCTCGTCCATCCGGGGTTTCCACATACATGATGCCCGTCTCTTGAATGAGATTTGGTTTATGTGGCGTTTTAGCGAAAATACCGTCCCAGATCAGATCATCGTTTAACCACCAGGAATGCACGGTTGTATAATCCACTTCACGTTCATAGAAGAATGGTGAAGGACGCTGCGCACCAAGGGCTTCGTCCTGTCCCACAGTGACCAGATGATTCGGTACCAGATCCTTGATCGTACCTACAAGCTCTCTTGCCCAAACATTGTGCATCTCCATAGAGAAGAGACAGTAATCGAGCCAGCGTGTTCCTTTTTTGGCCTTGTGCATGTCCTGTACATCAAAATTAATCTCTTCCGCCTCCGGGATCACCGCGGCTGCAAAATTGGGGAGCTGCTTCGGTGACATGTTCCATGCCTCCTGCAACGCTTCAATCGTCTCATGCCGCTGCTCAAGCCAAGCGATATAAGCCTGCTGTTCATACGAATCCCTTGCGGAGCGTGGACCAGCGGAGAAGATACGCACCGGATCAAACATCGATGGCTCATTAATCAGATCCCAGTCCACATGTGTTGTATGCGTGTGACGACTGACAATGCTTCGGATGAAACGTTTCTGTGCTTCTACACTCTGCGGGTCCAAATACGGATTCGTGCCTTCCCATGTCTCCGGTGTAAAGGAGAAAAAGGTGAACGTGACCTGCAAGCCGTGACGTTTTGCCGTTAAAATAAATGCATCAATGGCACGAAGCACATCCTCTGCCATATGTCCGTCTACCTGCATCATGTTGCGATAGGCGGTCCAGATTCCGGTCCGAATCCAGTTGATGCCGGCTTTTGCCATCTGAGCCATGTCCCGATCCCAGACATCTGCGTTCGGCAAAAACAGAAATTTCCGTGCCACATCGGAGGTCATGTAGGTCATGCCCACAACAGGGAGAGGACGTCCGTCTTTTACAAAATAGTCTCTGCTGCGGGTAATCACTTCCCCTTCTGCCAGCAATGCAGCATCCTGTCCCCAGAAGCCTTGACGCAAGGTCCGAACTTCCCCGTCAGGTGCCTGCGCGTGGCATACGATCCGATACAGCCCACTTTCAATGGAAACGGGGAGAAGTATGCGTTCGAAACGCTGCTCACCGGAAAGTTCCATCTCCAGTTGATGGCTCCATACCGTTTCCGTCGTGCCACTTGTGCGATCCTCATGCTCGACCGTTATGTGGAATGTCCACAGCTCAGACGTTGTACGCCTGCTGCCTGCACGCTGTAAAATCTGGCCTTGAAGTGTAAGTACAGCCCGTTCATCTGGCTCATACGAAGCATAATTTGTTTTCAGGGATAACTCCGTTACACCTTGCGCACAGAATTGCGCCCACTTCACAATCTCGTCAGCGCCATCCTGCGTCCAGAATGAGGTGGTCAGCGGCAGATGCACAAACATCCAACGTGAACCAACGAAAGTCCCGCGCGAGTTTTCCCACAGAACGACCGGAGCGGCGATGCTGCGTCCATCCTTGCTCATGCCACGAAGTAATGGATAAATCTGCGTACTCATGGGACCGGATGAACCCATCTGGTGGGGCAGATCACTTGTTTTGGTTGTATGTGGAACCAGATTCCATGTATCTGCCTTCTCGAACAGCCCCTCTTTCCCAGTGAGAAGCGGATGCTGTTCGGATGAAGTGTAGGATTGTACGCCAGCAGAAGATACGTTCAACGCCTCATGAATATAGAGTTCCTGATGATACGCGGTCTGCTCGGACTCTACAACCCATGCCCCATTCTCATATCGAACCGGACGTTTAAAGGGTGCGCCCCCCACACTGATCAGGCTTCCGCCCTGGTGCAGGTAAGCTGCAATCTCCGTCCAGGCGGACTTGGGAAAATAGGGTGCATGCAGATTGACCAGACATCCTTCACCTGCTGTAGTCTTCAAAGTCTCTGCGAGTTCTTCGGCGTTTACAACGGTGATCTCTTCTACTGCTTTCCATGTATTCAGAGCCTCATGAGTTGGAGAAGCACCTTCCATTGGAAACGCAGGATCAGCGAAGATAATCAGCTTTTTAGCATTAGGTTGGATACTCATAACAGGCCATCCTTCATGGATTTATAGACCAACTGGGAGAATAGGCTGTTGGACCATGCAAACCATTTTCTTGTAAAAATCGTTGGATCATCGGCGTGGAAGCCTTCATGCATATAACCTGTATCTGCATCTGTCGCTTCGAGCATGCGAATAATCTCCAGTTTCTCCTCGGCAGACTGCGCAGTCAGACCTTGCATGGACAATCCCATATGCCAGATGTAATCTGGTGGTGTGTGCGGACTTCCGATCCCTTTGGCAACCTTGCCCTCATAATAGAACGGGTTCTCTTTGCTCAGAGCGAAGCGGCGCGTATTCTGGTAGATCGGATCATCCGCTGTGACGTAACCCAGATATGGAATGGACATGAGTCCCGGTGTACCCGCATCGTCCATAAGACAGTGGTTGCCATAACCGTCCGTCTCGTATGCATAGATCGGTCCAAATTCCGGATGACGATAAATCCCGTACAGCTGAATGCCGTGATCCACGTCCTGCTCCAGATCCTTCAATTCCTGCAAAAGTTCCATATCCCGGAACACCCACTCGGCAAACTCCTGCATTTGGCGCAGAGCTACAACCGCGAACATGTTGCCAGGGATATTGTAGTGGAAATCACACGCATCATCACTGGAACGGAAGCCGGACCAGATCATACCCGTGTAGTTGACTGGCATACCTTTTCCGTGATTGCGCAGGGAATCTGTTGGAATACCGTTATTGCGAGTAAAGCGATATGGAGATTGTTCCATGTGATGCTGTTCGACTTTGAACAGATCCACGATTTTACGCATCGCTGCTTTGAAGCTTGAATCAAAAATGTCAGTTAGCTCGGTTTCCTTCCAATATAAATAGGCCAGGCGCACAACGAAACATAATGAATCAATCTCAAATTTGCGTTCCCACACCCAAGGTGACATCTCGGTTTCGTCCGTGGTGTTCCAGTGCCAGTCGTTGGCCGTCTCATTGAAGGCATTGGCATATGGATCGATGTGAACATACTGGATATGACGTTTGATCAGCCCGCCAATAATGCGTTGCAGGTCCTCGTCTTCTTTTGCAAACGGAATGTAATGTACTACCTGCTCCACGGAATCACGCAGCCAGGAAGCCGGAATATCTCCCGTGATAACAAAAGTCGTACCGTCCTCCATCAACTTGGTTGTTGTTTCTATGGTGTTAGGGAAACAGTTTTTGAATAATTGAAGCAGCTTTGGTCGGTGAGCCAACTTCTGTTCCGCTTCTTCGAGCACGGCTTGAATGGATTGTGGCAAAGCAACAGGCGGCATTGGTATTTTGGGTAATCTGAACTGTTCCATGGATGAGTGCAACTCCTTAAACAAATTGAATGGTGTAGCTATAAAAGATCAAGCTGAGAGCATTCACACTAGACCACTACGATGACAGAATAACCTTCCGATCGCTGTTATCCCCAGATTTTTTTTGTTTCCCTTTTCTAAAGGGTAAAATCTAGGGATAAAGGCGAACGCTTCGCTTCTTATGGTTATTTCTGTCCTCTCCGTTAACGTGTGAATAACGAGCTGGACATGTGTAGCTCAAAAATATTTCAAAAAGGTTTACCGCAGTAGCACGGTTTGTATTTGGTAAGGTTTAAAAGATAATGTGATCTGGCCATTGGTATGGGCCAGTAGTTGGACGGGTTCTTCGAGCGCGTTGGAGTGGTACGCTTGCTCAAAGGCATGCGGCCATTGCAATGTGATGTTTTCGCGTTTGCCTGACGATTCATAGAAACGAAGGACTGTTCCGTGCCCATCCTCTGCCATTTTGACCGTATCGAGAATGACGTGATTACTATTAAAATCAATCCATGCTCCGGTTGCTGGGCGTACAGGGGCGGCATTAGCAGTTGCATCTGCGGTTGGAGCTACCTCACTCCCTGTGCTTTGCTGTATTTCTTCCCTCTGCTGTAACTGCTCTATCTGCTGCTCTTGTTGTATCTGACCCTTTTGTTTGACTTGTTTCACCTGCTGTACCGTCACCTCATGATTCAGCTCAGCTGCCTGACGTACGGTGTGTGCAGTTCGCCAGTCTCCGTCATGTGGATAAAGGGAATACGTGAATTCATGCTCTCCCAGATCAGCCGTGCGATCCGGCCATTTTGGTGCACGAAGTAAGGACAAACGAATGGTGCTACCTTGCACGTCGTACCCGTATTTGCAATCATTGAGCAGGCTCACGCCGTATCCATATTCGGATACATCCGCGAAGCGATGTCCACAGACTTCATACTGGGCTTGCTCCCAGCTTGTGTTGCGATGTGTTGGACGTTCCAGTGCGCCAAATGGAATCTCAAATGTGGCCTTGGAGGTCACCACATCAATTGGGAAACCAACTTTCAGAAGTTTGTGATCTTCATTCCAGTTCACCTGTGTCTGGAAGTCAATTCGCCGTGAGTCATGATAAAAGACGATATCTTGTGTAATCACCGATTGATGCAGCTTCCAGCGGAAACGCAAGACATCTTTCGTTGTACCCGCCAGCACCAGCTTTTTCTCCAACAGCTCCACTTCGCCAGCAATCTGCTCTTCATAACGACTGTCGATATCCCATGCATCCCAGAGCGTTGGACGATCATGGAAGAAGTGAAGTTGATTGCCCCGTTCACCCGACTTCAACATCTCACGCTCTGCGGTTTTATCCCACAGGCGGATGATCTCCCCACGTTCATTGAACTGCACATGATATAAGGCAGTATCCCATGTATCTTTAAAGGTTGGTTGTGCGGCAAGGTTCTTCATTTCCCGTACATTCGTTTCCCTTGTATTTTCCGGTACCAGCCAAATCGTTTTATATCCAAACGCCGGAATGTCTGTCACGAGAATAGACATACTGCCATCTTCCCGATCCATCCGCAGGCGCTGACCTTTTTCATCGATGCCATAGCGATCCAAGCCATCCTGCACAGCCAATTGAACGACTGCACTTCGTTTCCAGCCCAGACTGTTGAATACAACATAGGCTACTGAACCTTCTGGCCCCTCTGTGTTGATACCCGTTGTTAATGCTGAAATGCCTTGATCCAGTCCGGTTCTGCCCAATTCAAATACCTGTACATATTCCTCATTCGAAGTGACGTAGGACTCCGTAATTGCCGAGCCCGGTATAATATCGTGGAATTGATTCAGCAAAATTAATTTCCAGCCTTCATGCAGTGCTGAACGCACTTCAGCTTCTGCATCTGCCTCCATATCTGGCAGAGCGAGTGTATTCCACAGCTCAGCTTCTCGATACAGAACCTCCGCTTTCCGGTTGTTGCGCTTATTGCGCGCATGGGTCGTGTAGGTTCCCCGATGTAACTCAAGATACAGATCGCCATGCCACTTCGGAAGTACAGGTTGCTCCTTTTCAATTCCGGCAAAGAAAGCTCCAGCTGTGCTATATCGGCTCGCAGGCTGTCCAACCATCAGGTCTGCGCGATCCACATACTCCAGCATCTCGCGTGTTACGCCACCGCCGCCATCTCCGTGTCCGTATAGAAGCATGTGCTCCGGATGCGCTGCTTTCTCACGGTAGGACTGCCAGTGATCATGAATGTCCTTCGGCAGGGTGTGTTCGTTAACCCCATGATTGAGGTAGGACAGGATCGGTGTGCCGTCAATACCCACCCAATGGAAGAGATCGTATGGAAACACATTTGTGTCATTCCATCCGAGCTTTGTTGTCATGAAATACTCCACATTGCCATGCTTCAAAATCTGCGGCAGGGAGGCACAGTACCCAAACGTATCCGGCAGCCATTCAATCTGTGATGTCTTGCCAAACTCCTCCATATAGAAACGCTGACCATACAACATCTGGCGTATCAGGGACTCCCCACTCGGGATGTTCAGATCCGGCTCAACCCACATACCGCCAACCAGTTCCCAGCGGCCTTCTACAATCCGCTGCTTCACTCGTGCATACAACTCAGGATCATGCTCTTTCAGAAATGCATATAATAAGGGCTGACTCTGGGAATAGACATAGTCGGGATATTCATTCATAAGTGCATCCACGGTGGAGAAGGTACGGCTCGTTTTGCGAACCGTCTCACGTACAGGCCACAGCCAGGCAATATCAATATGGGATTGTCCCACCATATGCTCCAGACCTTCTGCGTTGCCGCCAATCTCACGCACATGATGCTTCAGATTATTCTCAATCTGACGAATACCCCCTCCCTGCTCAATCTCTTCTGCTGACATGCCTACAAATTGATCCATCGCACGATACACCAGTTCTAACAGGCGAACCCGCCGAAAGTCACTTTCCGGTAGCAACACAGCCGAATCACGCACGATAATGACGGTATACATCAGACTGCGAACCGCTTCATTGGGTCTCACCAGCAGGCTCGTAATTGATGTGATCGGCGGCTGAATAACCGCCTGTTGATTCAACGGGTCTACAGGTTCAGGTACCGGGTCAAACATCTCAATCTCAAGTTCCGGAGCGTTTCCGACTTTGGATGGATCAAGCGTGACGTAGGTATGATTGCGGTCAAGGCCCTGATAAGAGTGCCCATTTACCCGAAGCAAGCCTTCTCCGCCTGTTTCAAATACAAGCCCATAAGGTGCTTGCTGCCATGTAGCAGGGATCTCCAGACGTGTTCTAAAAAAATAAGTCGTTCCCTGTTTGCTCGGAAAACGCTCAAAATCTTGACCTTCCGGGTACTCACCCTGATCCTCATACTGTCCTGGCACATTATAATAAGCGCGGGTAATATCCCAGCTGCGCAGCTGTAATTGCTCCAGCCACTGATGTTCGGACAACTCGCGAATAAATCGTCTGATACGTTCCAAAATCTTACGCCTCCCTTACGGTCAGTTCGGCCATTTGCGTATCGTTTACGCTGCTGCCGATATGAATATGGAATTTTCCCGGTTCAACAACAGGCTTCAAGTCACGACCAATATACTGTAACTGCTCGGCTCCGATTTGGAATTCCACGGTCTGTGTCTCTCCAGGCTCCAGGTTCACTTTTGCAAACCCCTTCAGTTCCTTGGCGGGACGAGTCAGTGAGCTGACCACGTCAGCAATGTACATCTGTACAACTTCTGCACCTGCATAACGGCCGGTGTTGGTCACATTCACCGATACCGTAACTGAATCATCAGCTGTCATGGACTCAGCACTCAGCTGCGGTTCACTGTACTCAAATGTGGTATAGCTAAGTCCGTATCCAAATGCATAACGTGGCTCCAGATCCTCTTCGAGGTAACGCTTGCCTCGGGAACGTTTGCCGTTATAATAGATCGGTAATTGGCCGACATGCTTCGGAATGGAGATCGTCAATTTGCCTGACGGATTCACATCACCGAATAAAATATCTGCAATGGCATGCCCTCCCTCTTGACCCGGATACCACGCCTCCAGAATTGCATGTGCATGTTCATCCACCCAAGGTTCAGTGATGGGACGACCGTTAATGTAAACAACGACAAGTTTCTTGCCGAGCTTGTGAATCTCCTGAATGAGTTCCAACTGTACTCCGGCAAGACCCAACGTCATCCTGTCGATCCCTTCGCCGCACTCCATATCATTCCAGGAGTTATCCGATACATTGGAAGCACCCGTCTTAAGATCAATCGTTCCTTCTCCAAAGTCACGTGCACTGGAACCGCCAACCACCATAATGACCGTATCCGCTTGACTGGCAACTTCGATCGCACGCTCGAATCCTTCTTTCGAATCACCTTTGATCCGGCAGCCTGGTGCATAAAGAACCTGATCTGTACTGCTGTCACCAGTCAAAGCACCAACAGAACTCTTCTTCTCCGTTTGCCCATCCACATGATTAGTCAGCTTAATGCGAATCCCATCCAGTACCGTCGCCACTTTCGACTTCGGTTGCGGAGATGTGTAATCGCCCAGTTGATTGTAGGCCTGATCCGCATTTGGGCCGATCACGGCAATCCGGCCCACATTTGCTAACGAGAGAGGTAACGTGTCAGCCTCATTTTTGAGAAGTACAACCCCTTCCGCAGCCAACTGGCGTGCCAGTTGAATATGCGCTTCACTTCCAATTACTTCTGCTGCCCGATCGGCATCCACATAAGGCTGTTCGAATAAGCCCAGTCTGAACTTCAACGCCAGCACGCGAGAGGTAGCCTGATCCAGAACCTGCATATCAAGCTTGCCTTCTGTTAACGCCTGCACCAGATATTGCCCAAACATCTCACCGGACATCTCCATATCGATGCCTGCTTCAATCGCCTGTATGGAAGCTTCCATTCCATCTGCTGCGACATCATGCCCACTTGCCAGCATGTTGATCGCACCACAATCCGTAATGACCAGACCGTCAAAGCCCCAATCCTTACGCAAAACATCTTCCAGCAGTTCCGTATTCACGGTGCAAGGCGTGCCATCAATTTCGTTATACGCCGGCATGATCGACGCCGCGCCAGCTTCCACCGCTTTGCGGAATGGATACAGATCCACTTCCAGCAGTTCACGCCAGCCCATATGTACAGGCCCTGCATTACGTCCACCTTCGGAGCTGCCGTAACCAACAAAATGTTTCAGCGTTGCCGCCACTGTATCTCCACGGTCCAGACTTTCACCCTGAAGCCCTTCCACGGAAGCAACTGCCAGTTCTCCAATGAGAAACGGATCTTCACCGAAACATTCCTCGGTACGTCCCCAGCGCGGATCACGCACAACATCCAGTACCGGAGAATAGGTGACCGCACCACCTTGAGCACGTGTCTCCCTTGCTACTGCCTGGCACATCTCCCGATACAGATCCACATTCCAGGTGCTCCCCAGTAAAAGGGGGACAGGATAGACCGTTCCGTCAATGGCCATATGACCATGCGAGCACTCTTCCCCAATCAGGATGGGAATCCCCAGTCTGGAATGCTCTACCGCATAACGTTGAATCAGATTAACCGCCTCAGCGCCTTCTCTGGCGGATAGTCCATTTTCCAGCGTAACGCCAGTCCACGGATCTGCCCGAAGCGCACCGTAAAGGGAGCCGATGCCCCCATTTTCCACTTGCTGCTTAAAGGATTCATTTAACGTAATGTTCCCTTGATCATTCGTATAGGTCTGCCAGCCAAATGGCTGCGTAAGTTGGCCTACCTTTTCTTCCGTTGTCATCAGGCTAAGCAGGTGTTGTACCCGTTCCTCTACGGATTTGCTTTGGTCCTTGTAAGTCATCAATCTGCATCTCTCCAATCCTATAACGTGATCCGGTTATTCTTTGACCGCGCCCACCGTCAGACCCTGTACGAAATAACGCTGGAAGAACGGATAAGCGAATATAATCGGCAACGTAGCAAGCACAACCATCGCCATTCGGGACGTATCCTGCGGAATGGACTGCATGGCTGCCAGACTCATCGAACTGTTAGCAGAGTTCTGCTGGATAAACTGGATACTCGACTCAATCCGCATTAACATGGATTGCAGCGGTACCAGATTCGGATTATCGATGTATAATAGCGCATTGAACCAATCATTCCAGTAACCGAGTGTACTGAACAACCCGATGGTTGCAAGTCCCGGCAAGGAGAGTGGAATCACGATTTTCATAAAGGTATAGAACTCACCGGCGCCATCAATTTTGGCCGATTCAATGACTGCATCCGGCACACTAGTGGAGTAGAATGTACGCAGGATCATAATATAGAAGGCATTCATCGCCAGCGGCAGAATCAGTGCCCATAACGTATCTTTCAACCCAAGCAGCTGGGATACGACCATATAAGTTGGAATCATCCCGCCGTTGAATAACATGGTCAGAATCGCAAAGATGGAGAAAAATCTCCGGTATCTGAAGCTCTTGCGTGAAATCGCATACGCATACAGCGACATGAGAATCAGACTGATGATGGTACCGAGTACCGTCACCAGAATGGTCACTCCATACGCCCGCAGCAGCGTGTCCCCACTCTGCCAGACAAACTGATATGCCGCGAGACTCCATTCTGCCGGAATCAGACGATACCCATCACGGGCCAGTGCTTTCTCGTCCGTAAACGAGATAATGACTACAAATACAAAAGGAAATACACAGATCAGAGCGAATAGACCGGCGATGATGTTCATGATCACGTTCCAGCCGCTGGATACGTGGTGGAAGTCGCGTTTTTTAACGAGCCTTGCTTGAGCCATATTGGTTCACTCCTTTCCTTGTCCTAGAATAGGCTGCTGTCTTTATCGATTTTGCGGACCACATAGTTGGAGATAATAACAAGCACAAAACCCACCACGGATTGATACAATCCGGCAGCTGTACTCATCCCAATCTCACCACTAGTTTTCAAACCACGATATACATACGTATCAATAACATTTGTCACGGAATAAAGCGTACCCGAATCCCTTGGCACCTGATAGAACAGTCCAAAGTCGGCATAGAAAATGCGGCCTACGGCCAGCAAGGTCATAATCGTGATGATGGGCGACAACAACGGAATCGTAATATTGCGAATCTGCTGCCATTTGCTTGCTCCATCAATCATGGCTGCTTCATACAGTGATTTATCAATCCCCAGTATGGAAGCCAGATAGACAACGCTGCTATAACCGATGGTTTTCCATAACGCTACGAATACCAGAATATACGGCCAATATTTCGCCTCGGAGTACCACTGAATTGGTTCCATCCCAAACCAGCCGATAATCTGATTCAGCATCCCGCGGTCCATGCTCAAGAAGCTGAATGCGAAGTAACCAACAATAACCCAAGATAGAAAATACGGCAGAAACATACCGGTTTGATACAGTTTGGCGAGTCGTTTATTCACTAGTTCCGAGAGCAGGATTGCCAATGCCACAGAAAATACCAGTCCCAAGAAGATAATGGCGATGTTATAAAAGAGCGTGTTGCGTGTAATGAGCCATGCGTCACTTGTGCTGAACAGGAATTTGAAATTGTCCCAGCCAACCCATTCACTCTTCATCAGACTTGCCCAGAACCCTTCACGGCTGAATCGATATTCTTTGAAAGCAGCCACGGTGCCCACGAGTGGCAAGTAGGAGAAGAAGAAGAACCAGATGGCGCCTGGCAGTACCATGAGCAGCATGACTCGGTTTCTAATCAGGTTTTTCAAAAATGTAGTCATTGTGGAGATCCTCCTTCAGGCTTGAATGAAAAAGGACCGGACGCGATAAGCAGCCGCCCGATCCTTACGATGTATCGTTACTTGTTTTCCGCTCTCCAGGCATCCAGTTGGCTTTGGGCTTCAGCCATTACTTTCTCCAGTCCGGCTTGATTGAACTTCTCAATCACTTGATCCAGATTGGCTGCCGGGTCCAGTGTACCTGTCATCAGTGCTGCCCAATATTGCTCTTTCACGTTCTGTACCGCTGTCAGTTCGGCAGATACATTGCTTGCATCAAAGTTAAAGCTGAGGATCGGGGAATTGACACCTTCAGCGTTAAACTTCTTGAACTCATCCCATTTGTTATCCGGGTCATTGCTGTTCAGATAGAGCAGCATGTTGTTCCCAAGGGAGTATGAAGGCATATCGTAGTTTTTCGATTCAGGCAGATTTTCCATATGTGTGTCATCCACTTTTTTGTAGTGTGTGCCCTCGATACCGGAATCTACCATATTACGCAGCACAGGATCTGTATTCAGCAGGTTCAGGAACTCCATCGCTTTCTCCGGATATTCCGAGTTGGCAGAGATCGCCATAATGGAGCCTTGTACAGATGTATTCGTTATAATTGCTTCACTTGCAGGTGTTGAAACAACTTGATAACCGTAACTTGCAGACCATTGATTGTCCGCGAGCGGTTGAGTCTGTGCACGATCCAGGAACCAGTTGCCCGATGTTGTCAGGTCGTTCGTGGAACCTGTTGTTGCCGCTTCTGCCGATACATAACCGGCTTTGTAGTACTTGTGCATCGTGGTTAGTGCTTCTTTCATTTCAGGTGTTTCCAGTATGTTCACGAGCTTATAGTCTGTTGTATCCAGCTTGATTGCCATTGGCAGATTCTGAATGACATAGTCATATGGCACGTAAGGAACATAGTTTTTATCCATGGCAAATGGTGTTACACTCGCCTCGTTTTCCTTAATTGTTTTGAGCAGAGGCTCCAGACTGTCTAACGTACGAACGCCAGAGATGTCCAACTTGTATTTATCAACCAGCATTTGGTTAAAGCGCCATACCTCTTGTTGTGGCAACTCTTTGTTGGCTGGAATTCCGTAATTGTGTCCATCTACCTTGGAACCGCTGAGGAATGCAGGATCAATGGTCTTGGTAAGATCCTGACCGTATTCAGCAAGCAGGTCATCCAGTTCAAGGAATGCACCTTTTCTGGCATTTTGTACATAATCGAATCCACCAGAAGAAGTGAACAGAATGTCCATCGGCTCACCGGATGCTACGTTAACCTGCATCTTCTGCGGGTAGTCACCCCAGTCAACCATCTTCATCGTTACCGTGGCATTAATTTTCTCTTTGGTATACTTGCTCACTTCTTCCATCACTTTGTTGACGTCTTTCTGAGGGGTACCGATGGTATACCAGATCAACTCTACCGCGTCATCTCCAGCTCCCCCGGATTCTGAAGCATCTTTGCTTCCTCCACAGGCACTAAGAACAAGTGTAACGGCCATTAACAATGCAAGAACGAGTGAGAAGCGTTTTCTTTGTTTACTCATTTCTTTGATCCTCCCTTTTCGTGTTCCCTTAGGCTCTACTTACTAACTGCTTTAACCTTATCGAATGAAAGCATTTACAAAAAGAAGATAAACTTAAGTTTTCGAGGTACAAATTAAAGAGAAATCGTCCTTGGACAACTATTTTGTACCTGTTTAATTAAATCGCTTACATGAAAGAGACATGCCGGGTAACGTATGCCATGATTTTCATCCATGCCATTCCTGTTCCCGATATGTCTCTTGGCTCTCTGTCCGCATAGTTGGATCTACCCGTCACCGAATTAACCAAACACCTTGAAATCAGTCGGTGAAATTCCTACATATTTGCGGAACTGTTTATAAAAATACCCTGTCTCCCAATACCCCACATTTCGTGCGATCTCATGTACCTTCAGATTGGAATTGCGTAGTTGCTCCTTCGCACGTTCAATCCGGTATTTGTTGATATATTCGGCAAACGTCTCCCCGGTCTCCTTATGAAACAATTGTCCCAAATACACCGGATGCAGATGATAGTGGGCACCCAGCAGCTTCAGGGAAAGCTCTTCTGCGTAGTGTTTGTCGATATGCTGAAGCACTTGGTTTACAATCGGATTCTTCAGATCCTGCAATAAGGATTGGATTGTCTGGGACCCAACCTGCTGAAGCGCCCGCACGAGTTCATCAAAAGTGCCACTGTCCAGTACAAGTTGAAGCCCTTGTTGGTATATGGCAGACTCATCCGAGTGTTTGATGCTCTCCAGTTCCATTTTGAAGCGAATCACAACTTCCAATGCGGTATTCTGTAACTCCCCAGGCGTAAGCCCATCGCGATGCTGTTCAAAATCCATACGAATCCGGTCGGCAAGTTGTTCTGTATTGCGGGACAGAATGAGTTTGGCGTATTCCCTCCAATCAATGAAAAAGGTCGCAGTTGAACTTCCGCACCTTTCCAGTATGCCATGGTCGATGACTTTAAGGTCGGGATAGATCATCACATACTGGAGTGCTTTTTTGGCCTCGGCATAACTGGTCGGCGCATGGTACAGCCCTTTCATCATTCTGCCTGCTCCAATGCGCACCGCCGGATGGGTTACGGTTATCTCATCAGATAATGCCTGCAGGCCATCCATCAACTTCTGTTCCTCGTCACTCGTACCCTGAATATTGGCAATAATGACGATGTCTCCATCGATATCATGAAATACGTTCAGATGGCGTTTGTCTCTAAGCATCTCTTCTACACGTTCAAACATGCCGGGTACTTGCCCTTTGTCACGTAGAATGGCCACAGCAACGTCCGGTGCATCCAACGAAAGGTTCATAAACTGGGCACGTTCTTCAAATTCGGTAGCTGCAATCTGTCCCGTAAGCCATCGATGAAGAATGTTATCTTTCAGAATCTGGATGCCATACGCATCATCGGCTTGAGGTGATACCGTATGATCCAGCTTGGACGCGGTGTTGCTCAGCGTGGATTCCAGTTCCTCCACATTAATCGGTTTGAGCAGATAATTTTCGATCCCCAGCTGCATACCTTCCTTCAGATATTCGAACTCATTGAAACCACTCAGGATAATGACCTTAATCTCAGGCTGCACTCGCCTTGCTTCCCGAATCAGATCGAGACCATTCATGAGTGGCATGGATATATCTGTGATCAGAATGTCCACAGGCTGAGAAGAGAGCGCCTGTAACGCTGCTTGCCCATTACCTGCATGGCTCACAATTTCCATATCAAATGAAGACCAATCCACAATATCGTATAAACCTTCAATGATGAATGGCTCATCGTCCACAATAAACACCTTGTACATGTTAAACACCTGTCCCTTCTGTATGTGGATAACGCACCCTGATCCGTGTTCCTTCTCCGAGGGTGCTCTCTATGGTGATACCGAACTCTGGCCCATACAGGAAGCGCAATCGACTATGGACACTGCGCAGCCCGAACATCTGACCAGACTCTTCAGGACGTTCCAGTTCTTCAAGGATTTCCGTCAGGCGTGCTGGATCAATGCCTTTGCCATTATCTCTGACTTCCACTTGCACCACATCATCTGTTTCTTCCACAACAATTGATAATCGGTTATCCGAACGTTCTGTCTGAATGCCATGTACGACATAATTCTCAATGATGGGTTGCAGCGAAAGTTTCACCACAGGGTGTTGATAATAAGCAGCATCGATCTGGATCGTATATATGAAAATATCCTTGTAGCGGATTCGGAATAACTCCAGATACAAGCGACAAGCTTCCATCTCATCCTTCAGCGTATAATTTTTCTTCTGCTGTACCAGGCTCTTGAACAATACGGATAAACTATAGATCATCTCGCCAACATCTCTCGCCCCCTGGGATATCGCCCTCATCCGAATCACTTCAAGCGTATTATAGAGAAAATGAGGGTTGATGCGCGCCTGTAATGCGACCAGCTCGGTCTCCTTCTGTTTGATCTCGGCTTTGTAGACTCGTTCAATATACAGATTCAGCTCATCCAGCATGTCGTTGAAGCTATGGGAGATCTGCCCCAGTTCATCATCTCGCGGATCGTCGATGCGAGCCGTCAAGTTGCCGTATTTCACTTTCTGCGTAAAGCGGATAATTCGACGAGTTCGTTTGGCAAAGTTAATAATGAAAAACGCCGGAACCAGCACAGCAAATAAAATACACACAATACTGATCGAGATGATGGTATTGCGAATGCCCGCATAGGTTTCAGCCATCTCTTCTACCGGAACGGTGCCAATGACCACATAACCCTGATCCGCGGAGACAAACTTGTTCACATACATGTTCTGCTCCTTTTTCATCGAATCCATATCCGTCTGATCAAACAGGGAATCGGCCACATTCACGTAGGGATACTTCTTCCCGTAATAATGATTGTTGGAGTCAAATAACACTGTCCCTTTCGCCGATAACACCACGATTTCTCCCTTGAGGTTACTCTCGTAGTTATCCAGCGCGTTACCGATTCCCTCCGAGTCAAAGAAGACAAGAAATTGGCCCTGATTCCGAAGAGTCTGTGTATTGTTAATTGGTACGCGGATGGAGTAGAGCGCAGGGTCCCATTGATTAATCTCTTTGCGAATCCAGTAATTGGGTGCACTGATATTGGGCGTTTCCATCGCCATCACGTCCGGAATATAGGAATGAGCCACATTGGTGTCCAGCTTGCGGAACTGCTTATGTTGATTAAAGGTAGACAGATCCTGCTGCTCAGCGCTATACAACATGAGTTGGTTAATCTGCGAATTACGATCCATAATGTTCTGAAAATGTTTCAACACATCGGCCGAATAGTCATCCTGATTAGCATAATATCCATTGGTCATGTGCTGAACATATTCAGCGTACGAATGATTCATCAGATAAGTAATGTTGGCGGACAGTGCCTCATTCTGATGCATATCCCTCACCATATTCTGTACCGATTCATACTGCTGATGAATGTATCGATCCACATGTTCCATCGCCGCTTTCTGGATCGCCAGTTCCCGGCGAATCGTGGAGTCGGACACTGACAGGAAGATGATATAAGACAATGTAATGATCGTGACAATGGATATCATCGAGAAAATCAGGAGCATTTTCATAAACATATTATTTTTAAAGAAATTATTGTAAACGCTAACAATTTTCAATTCGCATGTTCCCTCCGATGCTGTTTTCCTGACTTGAATTATACCATCAGGCTTCTGACATTAACTTGTCACCTGGAACTTTTCTTTAGTTTGTACTAGCGATTCTTTAATTTCACCCTATTTAAAAACGCTTTCATCCACTATCGTTAACCATAAGTTTAGCTTTGTGTAAAAGAATACCTTACATTCATTCCACTTGAAGGAGGAACAGCATGACACGCAAACTCAAACCAAAAGGCCTCATTCCCAAGGTAACCGCCATGGTCCTGACTACGGCTCTGCTTGGACAAGTTGTTGCATCATCCGTTTATGCAGGAGACACGCTCCCTTACACAGGCGAAAGCGCCAAAGGGGTGAATCAGCCCTATCAACATGGATACACCTCGGCCCAGATTCTGAACTGGACACCGGAAAGTGATATCCATGGCGATTTACTTCGTGCCCATGTTCCCTTGCAGCCCCGTAATGAAGCGTTCGCTGCCACACAGGCTTATCCTGAGCTTAGTCCGGACACCCAGCTATTCACGATGAGTGGCGATTACGGCAATGCATTCTTCGATAGCACACCTTATACCAATGAATTCAGCCAGTATCTGTTTAATTATTGGCAATATACAGACTACTACAGCTATTGGCACGGCATGGCCTCTGCGGGAGTACCTGAGGAGCTGTATGACCCAAGTAAAGAATGGACGGAGAAATACTTCGAGTTTGGTATTTTGAACATTCCGAATCCGGCCTACACCAATGCAGCCCACAAGAATGGCGTCAAATCCATTGCTAATATCTTTTTCTCGGACAATGACCGTGGGCCACAAACCTATAAACAAATGCTGATCCAGGATGAAAACGGCAATTTCCCTGTGGCCGAGAAACTGGCCGAGATGGCGGAATACTACAACTACGATGGATATTTCTTCAATCAGGAAGAGGTTGCCCGGGGTGTAGCCCCTGAGGATATCGCTTCCTACAAGAAATTCATGAAATATCTAAGAGATAAAGGCCTGTACGTTCAGTGGTATGATTCCACCATCAATACAACAGGCAAAATTCAATACCAGAACCAATTCAATGGGCTTAACAGCCCCTTTGTACAAGATTCCGTTCTCGGCAGAGTCTCGGATTCCATCTTCCTGAACTATGTATGGAACCACAAGATGCTCCGCGATTCCCGTGATCATGCCCTTAGCTTGGGACTGGATCCACTGGAAACCGTATTTGCTGGTGTCGAAGGTGGACATGACAAATTCGGCCGCTGGAAGCAGTCCTACGACCTGCGCCATAACCTGGATGAGAACGGTCAGCCCATGAATAGTATCGCGACATTGGGTGCCGATTTCACCCACAACGCCCTGGATGAAGAAATGGGCGATGGCAGTACCAATCATCGAGCTGAGGATGAGTACCAATGGATGACCTTTGTACGTGATCGTGCGTGGTGGTCTGGTCCAAATCAGGACCCTACGGATGCACGTCGTAATGCGTCTGCCGATCTGTCCGATGTGTATGCTTCCGGTGCAAATTGGGATGGAATCGCTGCGTATCTTACCGAGAGATCCGTCATCAATGGCTCTAATTTTGCAACAAGTTTCAATACGGGCCACGGTCTGAAATATTATGAAGACGGTGCTGTCTCGAACGATAAAGAATGGTCAAATATCAACATTCAGGATATCCCTGTCACTTGGCAATGGTGGATGGATAGTGAAGGCGACAAGCTCAGTGTTGATTTTGACTATGGTCCCTCTTATGAGAAAGGCGCAAGGTACAACTATGACTCCATCGGCGCATTCAATGGCGGCAGCTCTCTCGTGGTGAACGGTACATTGAACGCTGACAACTTCCTGCGCCTATACAAAACCGACCTGTCCGTCAACGGACAATCCAAACTGGATCTGACGTATAACAAACCGTCAACTAGTGACGCTTCTTCCCTGCATGTTGGGCTGATCTTCGAAGATGATCCATCCAACGTGGTCAATGTGGAAGTGCCTAATTCAGGTCAGCATACGGAAGACTGGAAGACAGCTACATTGGATTTGAGTGCCTATCAAGGCAAAACCATTGCCGCTATGGGATTATCCTTTGACCCTAATGGCGAGTCAATCGAAAATTATCAGATGAATATTGGTGAGATCCGCATTTACGACGGTTCAGCGGCTGTACCGGATGCACCGACCGGATTCCATATTGCCAAAGCACTGACCAACACCGATGAACTGGTTGTTGCATGGGATATGAAGGACTATTCAGAGGTCAAACAATACAATTTATATGAAAATGGTGCCTACGTTGGCGGCGTGTATGATTCTACTTTTTATATCAAATCGCTGAAACAGCCGTCTGGTGAACTGTCCATTCGTGCGGTTGGTGCAGATGGTACCGAAAGTAAAGCAACCGTCCTGCCTTACGATCTGAATGCAGCCGTTCAGAATATTGATGTGAAATTCAAAAAGAATGGCGATGCTATTGTAAGCTGGAAAAACCCGAAAAAGGCAAAAGAATCAGGCAAAGACAAAGATAAGAATACGGATAAGGACAAGGATAAAAATAAAGACAAAGGTAAAGGCAACGAGTCAATTCAGCTCACACTAGAAACCGAATACACAAAAGAACCCTTCACCAAGTCGCTTCAGGTCAAAAAAGGAAAACAATCTGCCGTTCTGACCGGACTTCCGACCAATGGTGAGCATTATGTGCTGAACATCGCCATTGGCGGGCAGAACCCGGTTACCCATACCGGACAGCTCGCAGATCTTCAGATTACACCATACGCCAAGGAAAAGGTCACGGTAAAAGATGGAAAATACACACTTGCCCTGCCGGATCTGGAGGACTGGTACAAGATCTATGTATATGAAAATGGGGTACCACGCGAGTTCGGAGTCACTTACGTTTCGCAGAAATTCCCGTATATCATTCGGGGTAGAACGAAGCTGAGTGAACTGACCTTCACACCAGCCTCCAGCAGCAGCTCTTTGAAGCTGGTCATTGAGGATTATGCGGGCAATCAGGCCAGTACGATTTTGAGATAATACTGCAAAGTATTTTTTGTATACACCAGCATAACAGTAATGAAAACAAACAGCCCTTCACTTCCAAAAGGAAGTTGAAGGGCTGTTCTTGTTGATCTAACAATAAATATTCTACCAACAGCTATTAAACACCATTTTCCGTTAGCATAGTCCTTCGGATGAAATTGAGGACAGATGCTTGCGCAACTGCTTTTTGTCTATTTTATCCACGGCTGTTCTCGGCAAAGTATCCACAATGAACAGTTTAGTCGGCCATTTGTACGGAGCAAGGTGTGGCTCACAGAACGCCCGCACCTGTGTCAGATCCAAACTTTCACCGTCCCGTAACACTATGAAAGCGACGAGCTCCTCTCCTTCGTCGGGAAGAGGCTGTCCGATTACGGCCGCCTCGCTTACCGCCTCATGGCTTACAATAACATGCTCCACTTCGGCACAAAACACATTGGAACCGCCCACAATAACCATATCCTTCAAGCGATCAAACACATAAAGATAACCTTCGACATCCAGACAACCGACATCCCCAGTTCGAATCCAGCCATCGTGCATGGTCTCGGCAGAAGCCTCCGACTGGCGCCAATACCCCAGCATGGTTTGTTCACCTCGAACAACGATTTCTCCAGCCTCGCCCCTAACTGTCTCACTTCCGTCCGTATCTAATATCCGAACTTCGAAGGCCTGTTCACCCTGGGCAGCCAGGTCGGCGGGACGACCTACAGATCGAAGGCGATGAGGATCGCCCATATGTTGAGCAGGAAAAAGGCGGCTTATGGACATTCCACATTCCGCTTGTGAGTAGTTGTTCACAATGATAACTTCAGGGAATTGCGATACGACATCTTGAAGTGTATCCGGGGAAATAATGGACCCTCCACAGCCAATAAGCGATAGGCTCTTCAAGTTTCTACCTCCTACGGATACCTCGCGGGTAAGATCACGAAGCAGTTGGCCTACTGTGCTGAGTTGTGTAATCTGATCACGTTCAACAGCTTCCATAATGCGGTGTACATCTGCCGGGTATTCGTCTAGGAATACAAGACAGCCCCCGGCAGCCATGGTCGCCCACAGCTGGAACTGACCCACTAGATGGGATAAATTGAGCACTAACACACGACGCTTGAGATCATGACCGAAGCCTGCAGAAGGCGTAAGTTGATTCCAAGCAGCCATTCCGCGATGCGAATGCATGACCCCTTTTGGCCGACCAGTTGTCCCACCCGTATAAATCAGAACTGCCGTATCGTCTACACTTCGTTTGAAATGGTCTTTTGGAGAGAACGCGGGTTCCTGCTGTAAAAGAGCAGCGAGCGAACTGCTATTCGTCCCTTCTTCGTCTGTCGTGAACAGTTTTGGACAATACCCAAGAAGCTTTACCGTGGCAATAGCTGCTTTAGCATGTTGGTCATCATGAATAATCATATGTGGTTCTGCATCCTGAAATATGGCAGCGAGTTCAGGCACTGTTAGCATAGGAGACGGTACGAGCGGTATAGCACCGATCCCAACTGCTGCATAAAACGCAACAACGAGCTGGGGATCTGGATCACCTAAAAGGGCAAAACGATCACCGGCCCGGAGTCCTTCAACATACAGAGCATGACTAAGTCTTTCAACCAGACCGTAAAGCTCCCCATAACTCATCGTTTGGCCATGTCGCATTAACGAAGGTTCCTCAGGGTACAGACTTGCTGCAATTGGCAATCGTTCGGATAGAAGCAAGCAATCACCCCCAATATTTAAATTTCCTTTTTTTCCGTTAAGAAAACTATGGAATAACAAGAGAGTAGCATATATCTGGAATAATAAGTAATCATTATCCCCTATTAAAACCATAAATTCTCCTAATATTACAGTTCAACCAACAGATGATCCTTGCCGTTAACCTACTTGCTAGCTTAATTAGGCAGCCCAAATTGGACTGATTTTTGAGCTAAAATACAACATTTATGGTTATCATTACGTTAATTTAGGTAACAAGTACCACGGAGGGGATTGTCATAAAAGTAAAGACAATGTATTTTATTCTCAGTGTTGTAGCGTTATTTTTACTATCAGCTTGCGCAGGTGGTGTTACTGGCTCTAGTCAACAGAATGAACTAGGTGAACCATATCGTATGGCGTTGGAGGAGTTAATTTCAACAGATACGGCTCTTAATGAAAACATGGAGTATATCTCATTAGATTTCGATAAAGGAATTCCATTAAAGGATTCTGATAAGAAAAGCATTGAGGATTACCTTCACAGCAAATATAACGTAAAAATTTATAGCCTAACCTATGAAGAATTGATTGAAGAAGGACTGTCTGAACAGTCTGAAAACACGCTAAAAGGAATTTTACTGAAAATTGAAAAGCAGGAGAAGCAATCAGATAATAACATTGCCATAGAGGTCAGTAAGTATCGTGCCAATGAGGGGGCGCTCTCTGCAAAAATAACATTAACCTATGAGGAAGGTAAATGGAAATTTGCTACCCATACTCCTACAAGGGAAAGTTAAAGGAAATAATTTCTTTTACCAGTGAGAACTAGGAAAAGTTTATTATGACATTATGGAAGTAGCCCTTTAGGGCTTTTTTTATCCGTATTTTCTGGAGCACATACCATCCCTAAAGGTATACCAATAAGGACCGTTAGCAGTTTTGCAACGATCCCTATTGTCATCCGTTAGTTTAATGAACCTCAATTATGCATTTGAATAATTAATCGAAACCACTCCTGGTTAACTACGGAACGAAGGATTACCCCAAGTCCCCGAAGAAGAACTTTGGCTCGTGCTCCTAGTTTGTATCCTCCCATAGTTGAACCGAAAAGAAGTATCTTTATATACTAAAAGTGAGGCCTTTACATCTAAAGTAATCTTCAACTTGTTTAATTCTTTTCCAATATACTTAACAAAAAATTCATAACGTCTTTTTAACCATTTAAATAATCTACTCATGATGTTTGTAATAATTATACATATATGAGCGATCCGGTAGGACGTCCAATTTTTTTTTGAAATAATCCCAACCTTTATTTCGCCTGGCACACTATATAATTGTCAGGAATTACAGATGCAACTATGGAGGCAAAAAATGGACTCAATTGGTAAAAACGGAAAAGAAGCGGCGGAAGCGATTCGGAGCTATGTCAAACCGATTTTCGGTTTTGCGTTAAACCGGGTCAAGCAGCGGGCCGAGGCGGAGGATCTGGCTCAGGAGATTATGCTGCAGTTGTTGAAATCCTTCTCTGGGGTGCGGGACATTAGAAGCCTTGACGCTTACGTCTGGACGGTTGCCCGATACACTTGGGTGAATTGGTTGAAAAAGCGTGCGCACGCTCCCCAAGCGATTGAAATCAACGGCATGTCCGAACTGTCTGCCGCCCCTTCCCGGGAGCCGCTTGACCGGCTGCTGGTAACCGAAGCTTACCGCGAACTGCGCCGAGAAGTCGCGTTTCTATCCGACATCCATCGCCGGATCGTGGTCATGCATTACTACGACGAGCTTAAAATCGGCGATATCGCGATTGCTCTGAACATTCCTGTCAACACGGTGAAGTGGCATTTGAGCGAGGCTAAAAAGAAGTTACGGAAAGGGATGAAACGTATGCGTGCAACAGGAACTTTAAGTGTCAATCCGGTCAGCATGGGGGAAATGGGCCATTCCGGTTCGGCCGGCAGTCTAGGCGAAACCAACGATTTTCTTGGACGCGCCTTGGCGCAAAATATCGTTTACGCGGCTTATCACAAGGCGCGTACCGTACATCAAATCGCGGAGGAGCTAGGAATGCCGCCGTCTTTACTGGAAGGCGAAGTCCGGCACCTGGCCGATTACAATTTTCTCACCCAAACCTCTCCCGGCAAATATCAAAGCAATACCATCGTCTGGGACCTCTTCGAGTTGGCTGTAGCCGGTCATCAATTTTGGCAAGATTGCGCCGCCGAAGTGGCCGATGTTCATTTCGACGCGTTAATGGAAGTTCGCCAGCAAGTCGAGGATAGCGGAGTGTACGTTCCGGACGGCGACTATAACTTCCTGCTCTGGACCTTGCTGCCCAAGAACGTCGAGGAGCAATCATGGCGGAGCATGCCGGCGGGCGAAAACTTCGATGCGGTCGCACCAATGCGAAAGGACGGAGGTCAGTATATTGCCTATGCGGCGTTAAACCAGAGCCACAGTTCCGATCCGGGTTTTGATTTGAGTAGTTACGTCACCTTCGGTCCGTCGCTCCGCTACGTCGAAGACACTCCCTTATACTTGTGGCAATTTAATACGTACTGGAGCGACCGCCAGATGGATTGGCGTTTCCTGGAATACCGGAATGTCGAGATTTGTCATGCGTTCCAACAAGGGGAGCTGCCCGACAACGAAGAGAACGCCGAGCAATATTCGTTCCTGCTGGAGAAGGGGTACATCCGCAAGACGGAGGAGGGGTACAAGTTCAATGCGGTTTGGATCGACTCTCCGCAAACGTTGGATCGGTTGAACAAGGCAATGCCGGATTTGTCCGCTCTGTATGCGCCTGCTGTCGGCAAGCTCTACGATAAAATGCTCAACCTGTTCCTGCAAAATCAGCCGAAGCATTTGGAGCCGCAGCTTGCTTACATGGTGAGAGGCAACACCGGCGGAGGCCGGCTTGTCGCTTATATTTTGAAGCATTTGATCGATAACGGGAAGTTGAAACCGCCGTTGCCGCACCAGCAGAAGACGATTTCAACCTGGATGGGGCCAGTCAAGTAAGTCGGTTCGGAAATGTATACGAAGAATGGCCGTTCCCGGACGGTGGCCATTTTTACACAAAACTCTGTCTTTCCACTCTGTCTGTCCAACGAAGTGATTAGGACATCGCTATTTCACCACGGCCCCTCCTGAACGTATGAAAATGATTAAAAACTCCCCATGACGCATGTGCGCCATGGGGAGTTTTTAATCGCAATCGTATCTGCAAGATCTCCCCTTTACCTTACGATTTTTATCTTTCTTGTTCGCAACCAACCGTGAGAGGCCAGATGCTCCACATACTCAGCAGATCTATTCAGCAAAACTGCCCGTTAGTTGAGTAAAAGCAGCTAATCACAATGATCAGCTGCTTTCTTGTTGTTATTGAGCTAACGTTTCCCGTTAGTTCAATTGGTTGGGGGGGATTAAATTAAAAGATTCCAATCAAGATGAGCTGAACTTGCTTTCCCAGAAAGCCAATACGTTTTTTTAGCTCCTGCATCTCTTTCTCCATTGGTAATCCTCACTTAATACCACATAGCCGAATTGCCTTTACGCTTGCTTTTTCGGGGTTTAAAAAAAGTGGAGTGGCGTCGTGTAAAATTATTTTAAAACGATGTGGCTTTTTACCTCCCTTCGGTGTCTAATGAATTGTAAGTTCAGGAGGAGGTATTACTGGTGTCACGAGCTCAAGACAAAAAGAAAATCCCTGTTCTTCCGGAGGATCAGGAGCACATCCAGCATTTCGAAGCCATTTATAATCAATATCGAGATAGAATTCGAAATTATATTGCAGTAAAAACAAATTCGGCAACTGCCGATGACTTAACGCAACAAGCTTTTTTAAAAGCAATGGAAAACTTTCACTTGTTTAAGTATAACTCCAGTATATTTACTTGGCTCTTCAAAATCGCTCAAAATATTGTGAAAAACGAGTATCGCACGAAATCACGAACTAAAGAAATGTTGCACGAAGTAATCGATTTTCAGTCCCAATCGATATCCCTCGATATTGCTAGAGATGTCGATATCCGTCTTGATATTAGTGCTGCATTAGCCCGATTGAATGAATTAGATCAGCAAATCATATCATTGCGTTTTTTCGTCGATTGCACTTTATTGGAAATATCCAAAATCATCGGGATGTCTGAAAGCGCAGTCAAGAACAGACTCTATCGTGCCTTAAACAAACTAAAAAAAGAATTAAAAGAATGGGGTGACATTACAATCATGTCTATTAAAGAATTGATATCCATTGTGGATAAAAGCGAGGCTCCCTCCAAAAATGATGGTATGAACAAGGTATACCATGACTTATTTGAAGAGTTGAAAAGCAATGTAGATCGAATTATTACAATCTATCGTCATCGACCTTCTCAGAAAATCGCTATTGAGATCTATCCGGATCTGCCCACTTTTCATCAAGCAATAAACGAGCCGGATGCGCCCAATTGGTTTATGGGAACCTATGAAGACAATAAAATTAAGATTGTATCCCCACTCAACCCAGGCCCTGAGCATACGTATCAATCGGTACTACGGCACACTATAAGCTTGTTTACAATGTGGTTAGTGAAGGATATTAATCCGTTGGCACCAAAATGGCTTACACACGGTCTCGGCGGGCATGAAGCCAAACAAATGTCACAAGAATATATCGAGTATAGCACCTCCGAATCGATTAAAAATAACGCTGTCCCTAGCTTTCAAGCATTAACAAATGATACCTGGGATTTCGAGAAGATAGGGGGATATGGATTCTCGCACTTGCTCGTAGAATATCTCATCCATTCATACAGTTTAGATGCGCTCAACAAATTCATACGCGATGCCACTGATTTTCAAGGCGCATTTCAAGTATCGGAAACTGAGCTGCATGAGATGTGGGTGCAATATTTAAAATCTAGGCTATGTTAAATTTTGATACTAGTATTTGACCCTAACAAAACCACCTTCGAAAAGGTGGTTTTGTTAGGGTCTCTCATAGCTCAACAGTACACTATACATTTACACGTACAGCGCTCTCCTGTTCTGCCGCATAAACATCAATCTCTTCAGACAAGGGGAACAGGTAGCCTTGAACAAACGTGGCGTAATCGCGTTGAGAATGAGATTCGTAGGCAAAATGATCAAAGCCAATACCATCATAAATAATACTTGTTTCAACTTCATCAGTGTTATTCAAGCTTAACCATTTTGCAGCCATATTTAACGCACCGCCGCTGGCACCCATTATAATGGCATTGCTATTCTTAATAACATCCGATAATTCATATTCCGCCAAAAAATCGTTCTGCAGAACAGGATATCCACCGCATAAAAAAATGACAGAAGCGTTCCGAATGAATCGCTGAGCATCTTCTTTCTGCATACGGTAATCAATGAATAGTAGTGAGTTTTCAAACTTAATTACCTCCATATGTATTCTTTACGTTCATCCATAGGATTCATAGATAACCTCTTTTTATATACATTATACAAAATAACCCAATTTATTGATAGTGCATTTACCATAGCTATAACCAAGTTAAAAAGAGCCCGGTTCTTCCCCCGGGCAACATACATTTTTGTATAAGTCATTTACTTATAAACTCTACCATCTTCTGATGCAATTCCTTCTCGGAACATTGAAAGATACCATTAAAATCCTGGGGGTTACGGATCAATGTGTTTAACTGGTCTATTCCATATTGTTGAACAACAAACTCCACAAATAGGAACGAAAACTGAAAACCCTTCATCGTTTCGAATTCCCAGGTATCATTATCTAATTGTTCGAACGTTGGGATCTCTAAATTGTGAATAGACTCTTCTGTTGAACCTTCAATAAAGTCCTGAGTCATCAGCTTGGCTTCATATCCACCAATTCCTTGCCTTATCCATTTCGGAGCCTTCGGATTAATTTCACTTATTAGCCACATGGCGAACAAGTGAACCGTACCTTTAAGAATCGATTGATAGGTATGCTCCGGTCCTGGATTTAATGGAGATACAATTTTGAGAATACTCCCTTCATAGGTACCCATGAACCAATTCGGAGCATCTGCTTCTCCGACCGCTTGGTGAAACGATGGCATATCAGGATATACTTCAATCGTTACTTTTCGCGATGGATGATAATTGTACTTTAGCGAGATTCGTTCAATATGATCACTTAGTTCATTGAACAAATCATGGTGTACTTTATTGAACCGATTGTTCAATCCCTCGTTTTCACCCTTATTAACAATTGAAATCAAATCTTGAATAGACATGATCGTAACGCTTTCAAGGAAAATTAACGCTGGATGTAGATATTCCGGATGAAGCAAGATTAGGGTCTGGAGGAGAGCTTTTGGCTATCGATACTTTGAAAGGAACATTTTTTCAGTTTAATGAAGTAACCAGTATTGAATTGCTTGTTGACGGAGATGCACCCCCGTGAATAGATCCATAGAAAAAAACATTCTCTGTTTGAAGTACTCACAAAAAGGCCCTCTGTAAATAGAGGGCCTTCAACACTTTAAATTAATTCCGACTTAATGAGCAGATTTCGAATCATCGTGGCAACCTCAGCTCGGGTTACATAAGCTTTTGAATCTAATATGTTTCCGTTCCGACCGGTTACAATACCTGCCAACAACGCATCGGATACACCAGCTTTTGCCCAAATGGAAACTTTATTCGCATCCTCGAATTGGCCGAGCAATGTCGCAGCATCTTGCCCCTGTAGCTTGAGCTTATCTTTCAGACCGCTGATTGTCATGGCTTTAGCGATAATGACCATCGCCTGCTCACGTGTGATGCTGTCGTTTGGATGGAACGTGCCGTCCTCAAAGCCATCGATAAGTTTGAACGCTGAAGCTGTTTGCACTGCGGCATTGTACCAATCAGCGGATTGAATATCGCTGAACGGCGCCTCGCCATTTTCCAAACGAAGTCCCAATCCTCGTACTATAATCGCTGCAAACTCTGCTCGGGTCATGTTCTGGTTAGGCTTGAAAGTTCCATCTTCAAAGCCGTTTATAACCATCCTCGATCCCATGTCATTCACCGCTTCTTTAGCCCAATGATTTGCGGCATCGTTGAACACAAGCGGATGCCACACGATAGAATACGTGCTATTTGTCAGACTGTTGATCTTGGCAAAATAGGTGTCTTCCGTTCGTACAACCTTCGTCGGCACGTGACGTACCGCACTATCCGGCTCCACGACCACACCTGTCGTTATCTTGTTAGGATCGATGCCAGCCGGAATCGCAATCGTCCGCTCTACATATGCATTGAATTTACTTATTTCCACAGTCTGGTCACCATAAGAGGCATACACAGCGAAGTCCATTGAGGGAACAACCAGTGTAAAGTTACCGCTGGAAGCAGCCTTCTCAACAACCTGAACGGTTTCCGCCTTCGGTTCGGCAATCTCAATCTTGATTATAATATCTTGCAATTGCACATTGCTGCCCACTTGCTGGGATAAAGCATCAATATTCATTTGTTTGGCTGGCAGCGTATAGCTGGCATTTTTCGTCCGGATTACCACCGTTGCCTGCCGATTCTCCATATTTTTAACCATCTGACCGTTAAGTTCGCCGATCACCACATCCGAATTCGTGTTCACCGGAATGATGATTACAGCACCGTTGCCTTCTGCCGCAAGGCGCTGTTCTAGCTTTTTCTCATCGACCACAACAGTTGTGATCGTCTGACCACCTTGCTGGAAAGTTGTTGCTATGCCAGCATTCTCAACCTTTCCGTTCACTATAACGTCCACTCCAGTGTTAGCAGGCGTTTGTGGTGTTGAAGGTAGTGTTGATGGTGATGGTGTCGGACTTGATGGCGTAGGGTTTGACGGTATCGGGGTTGATGCCGTTGTGTCGCGAACCGTAAGCGTCAATGTCTGAGCTGTTCCTGCGCTGAAGTTCAACGTCAGTGTCGTTAAACCAACAGGCTGTGTAGCCAAGTACTCTTTCTTTATCGTCACCGTGGACCCACTGACTGTGTAATCAATTCCCCCGCTCAGCAGTGTCACACCGTTCGCGATGTTGATTAGCATGTTGCCATTTAAGCTCATCGTCGTCTCAACATCCCGGTAGGACCCGGCTAATGTGTTCGTCGTGTTTTTATCAAACGTCGCCGTCGTTGGGCTAATCGGGCCGGGTAGTGAGACCGAGTTCACCGTCAGCAACGCGGCGTTGCTCGTTACGTTCCCCGCCGTGTTAGTCACCTCTACTGTATAGCTGCCCGCATCCACCGATTGCGCATTGGTAACAGTGAGCGTGGCTGATGTTGCGCCAATGATGTCAGTGCCGTTTTTCTTCCACTGGTAGCTCAGCGGCGTGTCTCCAATTGCCGTTACCGTAAACGTCGCTGTCTGACCTTCCGTTACTGTCTGGTCACTTGGCTGGCTTGTGATTGCCGGCGATACTGGTGCCGGATTTACCGTCAACAACGCGGCGTTGCTTGTTACATTCCCCGCCGTGTTGGTTACCTCTACCGTATAGCTGCCCGCATTCACTGCTTGCACATTGGTAACGGTGAGCGTGGAAGATGTTGCGCCAGTGATATCAGTGCCGTTCTTCTTCCACTGGTAGCTCAGCGGCGTGTCTCCGCTTGCCGTTACGCTGAACGTCGCTGTCTGACCTTCCGTAACTGTCTGGTCACTTGGCTGGCTTGTGATTGCCGGCGATACTAGTACCGGATTTACCGTCAACAACGCGGCGTTACTCGTCACATTCCCTGCTGTGTTGGTTACCTCTACCGTATAGCTGCCCTCGTCTACCTTTTGTGCATTAGTGACGGTGAGCGTGGATGATGTCGCACCGTTGATGTCAGTACTGTTCTTCTTCCACTGGTAGCTCAGCGGTGCGTCCCCGCTTGCCGTTACGCTGAACGTGGCTGTCTGGCCTTCCGTTACTGTCTGGTCACTTGGCTGGCTTGTGATTGCCGGCGATACTGGTGCCGGATTTACCGTCAACAACGCAGCGTTACTTGTTACATTCCCCGCCGTGTTGGTCACCTCTACCGTATAGCTGCCCTCGTCTACCTTTTGTGCATTAGTGACGGTAAGCGTGGATGATGTCGCACCGTTGATGTCAGTGCCGTTTTTCTTCCACTGGTAGCTCAGCGGCGTGTCTCCAATTGCCGTTACCGTAAACGTCGCTGTCTGACCTTCCGTTACTGTCTGGTCACTTGGCTGGCTTGTGATTGCCGGCGATACTGGTGCCGGATTTACCGTCAACAACGCGGCGTCGCTTGTTACATTCCCCGCCGTGTTGGTTACCTCTACCGTATAGCTGCCCGCATTCACTGCTTGCACATTGGTAACGGTGAGCGTGGAAGATGTTGCGCCAGTAATATCGGTGCCGTTCTTCTTCCACTGATAACTCAGCGGTGCGTCTCCACTTGCCGTTACGGTGAACGTGGCCGTCTGGCCTTCCGTTACTGTCTGGTCACTTGGCTGGCTTGTGATTATCGGCGATACTGGTGCGGGATTCACCGTCAGCGACGCAGCGTTGCTTGTTACATTCCCTGCTGTGTTGGTTACCTCTACCGTATAGCTGCCCTCGTCTACCTTTTGTGCATTAGTGACGGTGAGCGTGGATGATGTCGCACCGTTGATGTCAGTACTGTTCTTCTTCCACTGGTAGCTCAGCGGTGCGTCCCCGCTTGCCGTTACGCTGAACGTGGCTGTCTGGCCTTCCGTTACTGTCTGGTCACTTGGCTGGCTTGTGATTGCCGGCGATACTGGTGCCGGATTTACCGTCAACAACGCAGCGTTGCTTGTTACATTCCCCGCCGTGTTGGTCACCTCTACCGTATAGCTGCCCTCGTCTACCTTTTGTGCATTAGTGACGGTAAGCGTGGATGATGTCGCACCGTTGATGTCAGTGCCGTTTTTCTTCCACTGGTAGCTCAGCGGCGTGTCTCCAATTGCCGTTACCGTAAACGTCGCTGTCTGACCTTCCGTTACTGTCTGGTCACTTGGCTGGCTTGTGATTGCCGGCGATACTGGTGCCGGATTTACCGTCAACAACGCGGCGTTGCTTGTTACATTCCCCGCCGTGTTGGTTACCTCTACCGTATAGCTGCCCGCATTCACTGCTTGCACATTGGTAACGGTGAGCGTGGAAGATGTTGCGCCAGTAATATCGGTGCCGTTCTTCTTCCACTGATAACTCAGCGGTGCGTCTCCACTTGCCGTTACGGTGAACGTGGCCGTCTGGCCTTCCGTTACTGTCTGGTCACTTGGCTGGCTTGTGATTATCGGCGATACTGGTGCTTGAGTAGAAGGTTCGTATGTTAAGAAACCCGTTACATCGTTATATACGCCGAATCCCCCTTCATACCCGCTATAAGGCACATATCCATACTCTGAAGAAGCTGCAGAATCTATCGTATACCAATCTTTGGATAATGAACCAGTGTTCGTGAACTCCTTCATTTTTACCGTATTGTTGTTACCATTAAAATTATAAAACACGATCTTACCATCCGCCTTTGAAAGTATAAGCGGATTCGGCATCGTCGCCTTATAGTCATTGGACACCGGCCCGAGAGGTCCTCCTATTACAACTGGGCTTCCTACAACATTGCCATCCTGATCATAGATACTCATAGACATCTGGCTGCTTGCATCACCAGATATAATAGCAAAATTTGAATTGGATAATGCCGTAGCGCGAAGGTTTGCCCCACTAACCACATCTTTTATTTTATTTCCGCTATTATCATATAACGTAGCCTGATACCCCGAGTCCGTTTTACTTGTCAGTAAAAGTCTATCGTTATTGTTTGCGATAACAGGATAATATTTTTCATAGATGCTTATACGATCCTGAAATAACACCGTACGAACCAGACTTTTATTTGCGTCGTAAAACCGCAATTCATAATCGTATAAGCCAGTCGTATTGCTATGAAAAGTAATAGCCACTCCACCGTTGGAAAGAAGGGCAGCGCCGGTTGGATAAGTCATGTAGGTTGATGTCGCAAACGATGAGCTACTCCCCACATTACCGTTCTTATCGACAACCATATATTTATACTCACCGGCCGAATTCATATTATCCAAATCTTCAATATATGGAATGACTGTATCCCCTGTTGATGTAGCGAAAGGGAAAACTTTATATGATCGATTCGTGCCAAAATCAAACAGTTTTTTGTCAAATTCGACAGTTCCGTCTGCCTTAACAACTTTGTACCAAATTTCTTTGGCATTATTGGAGTAATACATGAGGCCAATTTTTCCGTTCGGCAATCCAACTGTCGAATCGATAAAACTTCCTACAGGATCGTTGATCACACGAATAGATACATTCGAACTCGCATACGCCTGATTTGGAACGAAGTTGTAGAGAGTAATACTAAAGGTAAGGCATACGATAGAGAATATTTTAAATACAAATAGAAAACGATTTGGTTTGTTATACAATGTAATACTCCTCCTAAAGTTATGATTCTACAATGAGCCCTCTTACATTGATTAACTCTATGTTCCCCCTTGGGAATGAGTATAGCGGGGTCCACTGAACCGATTCTGAACATTGTAAGAACCTTTCAAACTTCTTGTGATTCATAACGGAGCTAGTACTGCATAATCCTGATCGTGACGAAACGAAAAGACAGCCTGCTACGAAGCCAGGCTGTCTTTTTTAAAACCTATTATGAATGAATAAGAGCTCAGGAAAGCAAAACAACGGAGAATTAATTATTTATCGCCACACGTATGAGTGAAAAATTCATCATTTTTATTAGTCAAATTCGCAGAACTTTTAAGAAGTTCCTTTTTGCTTACTGGCTTGCATCTGCTGGGCAAATCTCATCATCTCTTCGAACTCTTCCTCAGATACGGCATCCCCATCGGTGCTTATGTCTTGTACAATCGGAATTTCGGGCTTAGCTTTGGTTCCTTTGCCGTATGTACGGGTACGGGTTCCAGCTGCACCAGCAGCCTGTTTGCCTTTGACCTTGGCCTGATCACGAATATATTGAACAGCTTTCTCATATGAGTTCACCTGTTTAAGCAACATGTTGGAGGCAATGGCCTCAACGAAGTTACGGTTAATCCGCTGCTCTCCGCCGGATACTAGCAATGCCATCAAATAATGAATCAATACATTGATAACTTCACCCGGCAACTTGTAACTCAGATCAATTTTCTCAAATATATCGATCAGATTGTCCGGTACTGCACCCGGGAAAAATGTCTGCAACAGACGAGTATATGGCTCATTGCGTAACATCATATTATATTGATGAATATCACACTTGGTCATAAATTGCGGAGGTACTTCGACGTAGTATTCCATCTGTACTCCATGCTCAACAGGTGGTTCACCAGAGTCCTCTTTCCGCTCAGGCTCCTCCATATGCTGTCTCAGTGCCACGACCTTGGCTGCCTGTACAGTCTGTTGCTCATGCCGCTTCTTCGTCTGTCTGAACTGCATACTCGCCTTATGTTGAAGATCATCCAGAATCAGCTGGCCCTGTGGACTGAAGATATCATCTTCATCCAACAGACGGCATACATCCTGCACACTGAGGTTAAACTTGTTTACTACATAATTTACAATGCCCAGTTGTTCGTGATCGAACCGCAGCTGTTCCACATGACGGCGATTGACGGACTCCCGCGGGAAACGCAAAATAATGTCGGCATAGTTCAAACTATTTTCTTCCGCTGCATCATTCGTGCCTGTCCGCTGGGCTGTAGTTGATACTTCCGACAAAGCCTGCTCCAACTCGTAATCAATTACGTGGGTATTCAATTCAAATATATCGTAAAAGGGAACGGAAATATTCTCTTTATTGGCTGCCGGATAAGGTGCGTCCCCATTTTCCACTGCCGAGAAACCGGAACGCAGGGAAAGAACTGCGAATTTACCAATCTTGTCACGAAGCAGCAGTGTCAAATGCTGTGTCCGGAAAAACTCTGCCGGAGAGAGCGGCGGTTGCAGCTCATATTCGTAGATGTAATCATCATTTTCCGGTATATATAACCGTGAAGTCTGAAGTAGCCCCACTGCCTCAAGCTTGGATGTCTGCTCTAACATATATTTGCGCCCCTTCTCACTTGGCTCCAAGCCAAGCGTCATGAACAGCCTCCGTTGCTGTTCAACCGGCGAATAACCGACCTGTTCACCGGGAAGATGCTGAAACAACAGCCGATACAAGCCAACCGCAAAAGCACCTACCATGGGCTGATATGCTCCTGTAAGCATACGGTCATCCAGGGCGCTAAGTCCAAACTCCCTGTATACGCAGTAGCGATGATGTTCAGTATAATGGTGCAGATTCTTCATGCGCATAGCCTGATCTCCTTCTCCCCAAAAGTATGTTTATCTATTCTATCATAAATGTCTGATCCTCAAATGCTCAAAAACAGGTAAAAAGATGGCCTGTTCTCGCTCCGTTTCATCCTAGGTCGACATCATTCACGTTTTCGCCGAATTCAGCAAATTTCTAAAATAAAATGTCGAGAGCCGCTAGAATACTATAAAAGCTGTAGCCGCAGAATACAAGGGAATATCTAAAGAGAATGTTCTCCAGATGTATATGAAGTACAAGTGTACAATAATCCTTCTAATATAAATGAACAGCAAAAAAGCCTTCCCTTTGTACTCGTAAGCGTTTACGACAAAGACAAGACTTTCACGCGATTACAGTGGCATGTGTAACTACTTCCAACAATCTAAAACATTCTGTACCCACCCAAACGCAACTTCTGGATCGTCCAGCCACTGATTATCGCACCAGCCAGTCCAGCGATGCCCGTCATATAGTCTACAAGCTGGAAAGAACCCAGATGTGACATCAGAGATGACGAATGATCCCATAGAGAGTACACGACGACAGGCAAAATCACAATGATGAACAGATAGGAAGGAAACCAGGTGGTCTTCATCAGCATGTTCAGAATGAAACCGATACCAAACATCATAACGAAAAATAATACCATCAATACCAACACAGGTATAAATTGCATCGGGCGACATTCACCTCTTCTTTCACACATTCAGGTTTCACTTCTGGATAGTAGTTAGTGTACCGCAAAAAATGTGGCGAAGCAACGAACTTTCTGGACAAATTTCCCTATATTTATACTCTGTTCATTTGCCCTTCTGCTTCATGTTGGGATACAATGTAAACGATAAAGCACTCACCCGTCCCTTATAGGGATTTGGAAATATACCTTGCAGGAGGAACACAACCAATGAACGAAGCCGCATCAACACTGGAGGGCTGGTATGCCCTGCATGATTTTCGCTCGATTAACTGGGCCGCCTGGAAAGCAGCAGATGATGAAGAACGCGCTGTAGCACTGGACGAGCTTCAGGAATTCTGGAAAGAATGGAAAGAAGTCGAGGATTCATCCAAAGGAAGTACCGTTGTATATACGGTTGTAGGTCAAAAAGCAGACCTCGTCATGATGCACCTGCGTGAAACGCTGGAAGATCTGAAGGCTGTTGAGAACGCGTTTAACAAAACGATGTTTGCTCAATACACGACTAAGTCGTATTCCTACGTCAGTGTAGTGGAACTGAGCAACTATCTTGGCAAAGAAGGCGAAGACCCGATGCAAAATCCGGAGATTATCGCCCGTCTGAAACCGGTTCTGCCACAACGGCAATACATCTGTTTCTATCCAATGAACAAAAAACGTGAGCTGAATGACAACTGGTACATGCTGTCCATGGACGAGCGTCGTACCATGATGCGCAGTCACGGCATGATTGGTCGTAGCTACGCGGGTAAAGTAAAACAGATTATTACCGGCTCTGTCGGTTTCGACGATTGGGAATGGGGCGTTACACTGTTTGCGGATGATGCACTTCAGTTCAAAAAACTTGTCTATGAGATGCGTTTCGATGAAGTTAGCGCACGGTATGGCGAATTCGGTTCGTTCTACGTGGGAAGTCTGTTGAACGAAGGAACACTGGAAGACATGCTTAAGCTGTAAAAATAGCACAACGCACAATAAAGCACCGCGACATCTCCTGTAAAGGATACTGTCTGCGGTGCTTTATTATCTATCAATATTCTACTACCTCAAGCTTGATTTAGATCTATATTGTTTGAACTATTTATTTACACAAAAACGGAAAGGACAGAAAAAACCTGAAAAAGCGAAGCGTTCGCCTTTATCACCGGATTTTCCCTTTAACAAAAGGGAATCAAAAAAATCTGGGGATAACAGCGATTGGAAGGTTATTCTGTCATTGAAGTGTATGTGTAAACATCTTTAGTTCAACTTATATCGTCTCTAATCTTGCTCCTCATCTACCGCTTTCAGCGATTCGAGGAACTCAGCTGTGGCCCGGTCACGGTCACGACCCTTCTCTTTAAGCCGCTCAATCGCAGGCATAATGAGAATATCCACTTCTTTCTGCACAATGTAGGCCAGATCATATTGATCCTGTTCCTCCAGATAACTCCCGACCTGCATCAGGGCGTTGTATCGATCCAGCTCTTCACGTGTTAATAGTCCCCGGACCTGAACACTGCAATGTCTCATCCAAAAAACCGCCCTTTCTTCAGGACTAACGGAATACCACCAATGATGAACAGATAACGCAGATCAACCAGCTTCTTCAGCTGAGCCGCTTTCCAGCCTTTGTATTTCTTGCCGCCTACAACGGCAATAGCTTCACCTTTACCCAGTGATGCAACCGTGCCTTTGCTCGTAAATACAAAAGGTTGTGGCTGTTTCTTGCGAATGGATGCCACGACGTTCTTGGCGCAGTTCACACCCTGCTGCATCGCAATCTGAGCTGTTGGCGGATAAGGCCGTCCTTCAGCATTGAACACAAGTGAATTATCACCAATGACATAGACATGCTCATGCCCCGGAGCACGCAAGTAGTCATCTACTTTCACACGTCCTCGCATCACTTCAAGACCTGCCTGTTCAAGCAGTGAGTTACCGCGAATACCGCCGGTCCATACGACTGTAGCCGCATCGAGCTTTTCACCCTCACCCACAATAACCCCGTCCGGGAGACATTGCTTGATTGGAACACCAATTTTGAAAGTAACGCCCTTCTTCTTGAGCACATTCATCGCATGTTCTACCAATTCCGGGTCAAATCCAGGCAAGGCCGAAGGCGCTGCCTCTACATTATAGATGTGCACATGTTTCGGGTTCACGTCGAACTCTTTGCACAGCTGTGGAATACGATCTGCAAGTTCAGCTACAAATTCAACACCGCTGAAACCCGCTCCACCTACGACAAACCGAATACGATTTCGTTTGTTATCGTTTTTGTACATCGCAAATTGATATTCGATGTGTTCTCGAATCAGTCTGACCGAGTTAATGCTTCGGATTGTCATGGCGTGATCAAGCATACCCGGAATACCGAAGGTCTCAGGCTCACCGCCTAGTCCAATAATCAGATAATCATAGGATAACGTGCCGTCCTCCAGAATAATCTTCCGATCCTGCAGACGAATCTCCTTCACGGAAGACTTGACCAGATCAATCTTGAACTCATCAATCAGCTTGGAAATGGGCACTCTTGCATGCTCAATGGTATCCGTGCCGGCTGCCGGCATATGTAGATGTGTAGTAATATAATGATAATCATGCCGATTCACCAGTGTGACGTCGGCCTCGTTATAGTTCAATTCCTTCTGCAGCCGCTGGGCTGTCAGAATCCCGCCATAGCCCGCGCCGAGGATGACGATTTTGGGAATACTGCTCATGTCTATACCCCTTCCGGTTTCACTTGCATCAGCCCGATCTTGGGTGAGATGCAAAATGCACATACTTACAAATATTGATGAGGTCTTGCCCATTATGACGACAAATGTTAACTTCGCGAATTTATTTAAACGTTTGCATCAATTTCATGACTCACTAAAAATGGATTTTATGAAACTAGATATCGACATATCGAACTGTTTTGATCTATATCTAGACTTGATTGAAGCAACTAAAGGGTTTATGAAATTGATACGTTTGCACGCAAGTTATCGTTTCATGTTGTGAAATTAACCACAAGATTCTACAAAACACGGGATCTGTCTTCATATTACATATTGACTCTAAATTAGACAAAAAAACACATAGTACAGGTCAAGGATATCTGTATTTCTAGTAAAGATCAAGGTTTTTTTTGTTATTTTTCATAACCTTTCATTTCCAATTTCATCCTATTCTCATCTGATCTTCATCAATTATTCTCAGTTTCGTGACGCCGCTAACTTTGCAACCCTGAATACACCGTTTATAATAGGAAAGACAGTTCAGCACCAATGCCGGTTACGATACGTAGCCTGCACATTCTTTCTGTTAACTACCTATTAAAATATGAAAGGTGTTGTTGATTCTTGACTGCACAAAATTCCAGTCATGATATGACTGATTTACTTATTATCGGTGGAGGCCCTGCGGGTCTGTTCGCCGCGTTTTACGGTGGGATGCGTCAGGCATCCGTTACACTGGTTGAAAGTATGCCACAGCTTGGCGGACAGCTTGCCGCTCTTTACCCGGAGAAATACATCTATGATGTAGCCGGATTCCCGAAAGTAACAGCTCAGGAACTGGTGAATAACCTGGTTGAGCAAATGAGCCATTTTAACCCGAACATCCGCCTTGAAGAAAAGGTTGTATCGGTGGAGAAAAAGGATGAACAACATTTCGTCGTGAAGACGGATGAGAATGAATATCATGCCAAAGCCGTCATTATTACAGCTGGCGTAGGTGCATTCGAACCACGTCGCCTGGAGCTTGAAGGTGCTGCCAAGTTCGAGAAGAGCAACCTGCACTACTTCATCAGTGATCTGAATGCCTTCGCTGGCAAAAAAGTACTGATCAGTGGCGGCGGTGACTCCGCGGTAGACTGGGCACTCATGCTGGAGCCTATCGCTGAGCAAGTGACGCTGATCCATCGCCGGGACAAGTTCCGTGCACATGAGCACAGTGTTGAAAACCTGATGAATTCCAAGGTGAACGTTGTTACACCGACCGAAATCACGGAACTTCATGGGGATGATACCATTACCAAGGTAACCCTTTCCCATGTGAAAACCAAAGAAACTCAGGAAATCGAAGTAGATGACGTGATCGTTAACTTCGGATTTGTCTCTTCTCTCGGACCGATTGCCGAGTGGGGTATCGAAATTGACAGCAACTCCATCGTTGTTGATTCCCGCATGGAAACATCTATTCCAGGAATCTTCGCTGCCGGAGATATCACAACCTACCCAGGTAAACTGAAGCTGATCGCTGTCGGATTCGGCGAAGCTCCAACAGCCGTTAACAATGCGAAGGTATACTTCGATCCGGATGCCAAGTTGTCCCCAGGACACAGTAGTAACATGAAACGCTAGTTTGGCTGAAATAACATATATTGATACAAAAAAGGGTATCTTACTCCTGAGTGAATCCATATCAGGAGGGATACCCTTGTCTTATATATGCCCGCTGTGTAACGGTCTGGTTGTACCGGAGCAGGCTTGCCCCCACTGCCTTCAGGGACTGTTAGAATGCGGCAAATTGGATGATTACACCGGACCATACAGCCCCTACGTATTCCAACCTTCCTCTGACACGGCAGACGAAGTCGAAAACGTTTGCAATCATGTGATGTACTGTCACCATTGTCAGACGAGCACGCCATGGCCTGTCTCACTATGGGACTTGTCCGGAAACCTGTAACATTGCCTGCAATGAGGATCTCTAGTGAAGAATGGCAGATACGTCGGTACCCAGTTTGCGCTTATGGATTTCTGCCAACAGCAGTGCGATGAAATCTCGTTCGAGATTCAACTCAATCGCTTTATGGTAGGAATCCAACAACATCTCATCGGATAACATAGCCATTTCCCGCCACAACCTTTCCTTTTTTTTCCTCAAAACTATCATATCAGAGATTCATATAGAGAACAAGCGTTCTTGTTATCCACAACGTTATGTGGAAATCCTGTGCATAGTTTGTTGATAAATGGAAAAAATACAGAGTAATCAACGTGTATAGTGTGGACAATATTTATGCACAGGAAGTTTGTACTACTGTCAGAACGTTTATCAGCGTATTTTTTTTGGAATAAATTCATAGTTTCAAGACTTGTTGCGAGTAAATTACCCAGTAATGTAAAATTTCAAACGGTTTTCATACCGTTTTCTTCTATATATTATCGGTTTTTCTTGAATTTTCTTGAGTTTTCCATTCATTTTCTATTGAGGTCTGGTATTCACTTCCAAAATCCAGATCTTGCCTGAATAATCCAGTCCATAATCAAATCCAAGCTGACCTACACCAGGGAACTGACTTTCCATAATGTACGTACATGTCAGTGTAAGGGAGCGCATCTCCCGGCGTTTGTGCCGACCGGATATATGTGGCAGGGATAAACCAAGAGCTCGCCTTCCTGATAACATGGTGCCACCCTTGCTCAGATTCGTCACACAGAGTCCGGGACGAGCGAGTCGTCCTACTAAAGAACGGAATACCCAGCCTCGTTCGGTTTTGACAACTTTGACTCTGTAATCAACAGGTCTCCCTTGAATTGTTGCCAGATGAATACCTTGCTGGATCAAGTACTTGCGTCTAGCTTTTACACGCACCAGAGAGCGATACATCTGGCTGAAACTGGCGAAAGAACGGGTCGTTTTCATATGGGTGTATCGATAAGCCCCACCGCTCGCCGATACCCGAATGACACCGTAACCACCGCCTCCTACAATAGGTTTGACGTACACCATTCCATAACGACTGAGCATTTGTAGCAGATTACCCGAATTGAATGCCTTGGTCTGTGGGATATGGACAGCCGCTACCGGGTATTTCATCAGAGCCGCTGTCTTCCGCCATTTGCTTGCAAGTTGTCTCGACATGGGTTGATCTCCTTCCTTGAAACAATAGTCCTTCCTTATACATACTCAACAGAAGCCTTGCTTTCTTGGATGTCTGTCCACGGCAAAGGCCCCTTTTCCATGTAACCTGTCCCAGGGGTGATGGCGGAAACGGGAACAAGCGCCCGGTTTGCTTTTCAAACAAGTCAATCTGTCGTATGCTACTAAGGAATGGCTTGGAAGGGCTTAAATATGAGGATCTAAGGAGCGTTCAGAACAAATGGAAGCATTTTTCAAATCACTTTATGGCGTAGCCTATTTTGCAATGTCGATCGTTCTGGTAGCTGTTACGGTACTTCTTTTTGTCACAGGTATTCGACTGTTTATGCAAAAGCGTAATCGCGGCTTTGCCGTGAGTTGTCTTATATTTGCCTGTTTCATCGTCTTTATCATTGTTGTTATGTTAACTACGCCCTTCTCTGCCACACCGCCGGGTTCACCGGAAGCCATGGCTGCCCTTCTTCACTTCGGGTAGTTGAACCTCTGTAGAAGGAGATGCTTATGACACGTACTAATGAAACCTTAGGAATTATTGATATCGGCTCGAACTCCATTCGTCTAGTTATCTATGAACTGGATCAAGACGCAGCCTATCGCATCATTCATGAAGACAAATACGCCGCTCGTCTGAGCAGCGTTGTTGAGTCCGATGGAACCATTCTGCGCCATTCTCTGGATAAAGCCATTACCATCTTGCGTCAATTCAAAGCGACCTGTGAAGCGTATCAGACCAAGCTGATTCGCGCAGCAGCTACCGCAGCTATTCGTAATGCAAACAATGTCCTGGAAATTATTGAATGGCTGGAGACAGAGACGGGACTTACCATTGAATGTGTATCGGGAGATCGGGAGGCCTATTATGGGTTCCTTGGTGTCACTCAATCCATTGATCTGGCAGACGGTTACGTCGTAGATATTGGAGGCGGCAGCACAGAGATCACGGTCTTTCAGGATCGGAAAAGGTTACATAGCATCTCCCTCCCCATTGGTGCAGTGAATTCACATGCCCGTTATGGGGGTGAAGATCAGTGGACCGAGGCGAATGCAAATGCATTGTGCAACGAAGTCATTGAGGCTCTCCGTGGACAGGATTGGATTCGTGAGCATCCCGGCCTGCCACTCATCGGACTTGGTGGCACAATGCGTACACTTGCCAAAGTGGAACAGAAGCGTACCCAGTATTCTTTGCCTGTCACCCATCATTATGAGATCAGTGAGGAAGCGATGGAGAACATCGCTCGCTCCTTGCCTCATCTCACCTCGGCACAGCGCAAAAAGGTACCCGGGCTCGCCAAAGATCGCGCAGACATCATTGTGCCCGGCGTACTGATCCTTCGAACCGTCTTCCAGTTAATACAGGGAGATCGTTATGTGGTTAGTGGTGCGGGTCTACGAGACGGGTTGTTGCGTGATTACATGGCTGGAGGTCAGCCGGTCGTTCCGGACGCGCTGAAGGACAGTATCCGCAACTTTATCCATTTTGGTCCGCCTATTCCAGAGAAACGTCTGCAACGGATTCATCAGGATATGGTTACCCTGTATACGGCATTACAAGGTACCCCTCCTGATCAAGCAGATGCCCGAATCCTGTATGCATCCTCCATGCTGCACATGGCAGGTAAACAGATTAACTATTTCCGTTATACACAGCACTCGGCCTATTGGATCATGAATTCAAGCATCTATGGACTTTCTCATCGGGAGACCATTCTAAGTGCCAGCGCAGCTGATTATCATCCCAAAAAAAGAACGCCCCAGCTGCTGAATAAGCACCGGGACATTCTGAAAAACTCGGATGAGCGGCATGCTCATCGTATTGGCTCTCTGCTGCGCGTAGCCGAAGCCATTAATCGATCCGAGAGCATCGCTGCGATCGAAGCAACAAAAGAAAACGACTCGCTGCAGGTGCAATTCACCTGTACAGCTGAGCCGTTACTGGAACTTGATGGCCTGGAAGAGGCCGTCAAGGATCTGAAGGAAGCTTGGGGAGTTACGTTAACGCACTCCATTCAGCAGGCTTCCAAGGGATAATACCCATGGCCTCCGTCTGACTTCTCAGCGGGGGCTTTTCATTTTCTACAAATACATAATTGCCACCAGGCATAAGTTGTCTCGCTTTGACATTATCCATAAGGGACAGATTAAGGATATCTACTAGCATCTTTTTCAGCTCTGGATCAAATACGGGACACATCAGTTCAATTCTTCGATTCAGGTTACGTGTCATCCAGTCTGCACTGGAGATGAATACATCCGGGTTTCCGCTATTTTCAAAATAAAACAACCTTGAATGCTCCAGAAAACGATCCACAATGCTAATGACCCGAATATTCTCACTGAGCCCCTCTACCCCCGGACGCAGACAACATACACCACGCACAATCAGATCGATCTGCACGCCAGCTTGAGAAGCCTCGTACAATTCATCAATCATTTCCTGATGGGATAAGGAGTTGATCTTGGCAATGATTCTGGAAGGTTTGCCTTTCAGCGCATGCTCTGTTTCTCTACGAATCAGTGCAAACAACTCATCCTTCATACCATCCGGAGCTACGCGGAACGCCTGCAATGCCTTCGGACCGGAGTATCCGGTAATCTCATTGAACAATTCGGATGCATCTTCCCCAATAATCGGATTAGAGGTGAACAGTCCCACGTCCGTATACACTTTGGCTGTGCTCTCATTATAGTTACCGGTTCCTACATGGACATAACGTCTCAGCCCCTGCTGTTCCCTGCGTACGACAAGAATGATTTTGGCATGGGTCTTCAGTCCAACCAGTCCATAAACCACGTGACAACCGGCCTTCTCCAGCTTACGAGCCCAAGCAATGTTGCGCTCTTCATCAAAACGTGCTTTCAGTTCCACCACCACCGTGACCTGCTTACCACTCTCAGCGGCAAGAGCAAGTGCCGGAATAAGGCGTGAATCGCCATTGACCCGATATAAAGTCATCTTGATCGCCAGAACTCTTGGATCTTCCGAAGCCTCCAATATAAAATCAGTGACTGGTTCAAACGATTCGTATGGATGATGCACCAGTACATCGCGTTTACGCAGCAGCTCAAAATGACTTTCTCTTGGCAGAAACTCAAGTGGGTAGACTGGCTTCACCGGACTGTATTTCAGATGTGAAAAACTTTCCAGACTGTCCACGAATCCAGCCAGAAAACTCAGATCAAGTGGTCCATCAATTTCATATACCGGGTCCTGGATATCAAATTCATCCTGCAATTCCAATAAGGCATCCGGACGAAAATCCTTGCAAACTTCCAGTCGTACAGGAGCCCCGCGCCGTCTGCGTCGCAATTCTTTTTCAATAGCCTCAAGCAGATCTTCCGCTTCTTCTTCATTAATGAACAGATCCGCATTGCGGGTCACTCGGAATTCCTGTGCAGCAAGCGAGATATATCCACTGAAGAGCGTATGAATATGATGTTTGATAAGATCTTCAATCAGAATGAATGTTTTCTTTTTGCTATTCGCCCGAATGGGAGCCTGAACTACCCGCGGCAGATTGGAAGGCACCTGAACAATAGCCATAAACGGCTCTCCCTCTTGCTCCCCTTCCTTCTGTAACATCACGGACAGATAGACAGACTTGTTGTGTACCAGCGGGAACGGACGACTCTGGTCAATCGCCATTGGTGTGAGTACCGGAAAAATAATCTCATGAAAGTATTGGTCCATTGCACGCTGCTGTGTCACATTGAGATCGGTATATTCCTGAATGTTCACGCCTTTTTTGGCGAGTAGACGAATGAGTTCACGATACGTTTTATACTGTTCGGCGACCATGGTCCCGGTTCGTTTGATCAATCTGCGGTACAATCCCGAAGGCGTGTATCCTGTAAAATCTTTTTGCGTGAATCCGGCCTTGATCTTCTCTTTTGTCTCCGCCACCCTTACACTGACGAACTCGTCCAGATTACTAGCGACAATGCCGAGAAATCTCATGCGTTCCAGCAGAGGCGTTGTTGGATCCTGGGCCTCCTGAAGTACGCGCCGATTAAATTCAACCCAACTCAAATCACGATTAACGTAGTTGCCTGTTTTGACGTCTCTATGCATGTATGGCCTCCGAATGTGTTGCATATCTATTCTTGGTTAGAAGTTCTCATATAATTGTACTATTCGTAATCAACATCAAGCGTCAGCGCAGTGTAAACGCTACGTAAAATTTATGTAAATGATACCTCATGGGCGCAACTTTTTCCATCCCTTTACAAAGGTCAATAGACAGAGTAAAGTGAAGTACAGTGTGATTTGGTCCGGTTGCTTGTTCTCATTCCAAATATATTTGATTAAAGGAGTATATAATGAAATCCAACAAACCTAGAACGTTACAAAAAAATATAGAGTTTTTCACGGCTGCACTATCCCAATGTATGGTAAGCGCATGGCAGGAAGACCCGGCTGGCGTCTATTGTGAAGTAGGTTGCGGCGTCGTGGAGCGGATCAGTGAAGACAGCGTGCGCATCCGAAACAATGACGGAACAAAGAGTCATTATGCACGAGATATTACGATGTTCCAGACTGAAAAATAATTTTGCATAAATACGTAAAAAAGACTAGCTTTCCGAAACAAGGTGTTGTATACTCTTGCCACAAGGAAAGGAGGTGCGTCAACATTTCTAATGTCATGTTGAACGTGTCCCTTACCCGATCCACTAGCTCAAATTAAAAGAGTCTGGTGGAGGCGCGGGATACGGATCAATGTTTCAAAAAGCGCCACGGGTAGAAAAGCCGTCTTCGGACGGCTTTTTGTTTTCTCTTTTTTCTGTAGAGAGGTTGAGAAAACACCCAAAATATTGGAAATGGACCCTTTAGTAGAGCAAACCAGGATGGCTATAATTAGGATGCAACTCAACCTAAATCCGAGGAGGCATCTTGTAATGTTCAAAAATGTAAGGGGTCTCAAGACATCCATCATGTTGGCTTTTGTTTTGTTATTCACCTCCATCATGTTGCCCGCAGGTCAGCATGCCAGCGCAGCACCAAGTTTCGCCAAAGGAGCTGACATCAGTTGGGTTCCCGGAATGGAAGCCCAAGGTTACAAATGGAAAGATAAAAACGGGGTACAGCGTGACATCATTGATATTTTGAAAAACGACTATCAGATCAACTCCGTTCGCATTCGGGTCTTTGTTAATCCTTCGAATGATTATGGGAACGGTTACATGAATAAGGATCGTGCGGCTACACTCGCACAACGTGCCAAGAATGCCGGCATGAGTGTAATGCTTACCCTGCACTACAGCGATTCCTGGGCAGACCCTGGTCAGCAAACCAAACCTGCTGCCTGGAAAAACTATACGTTCCAACAGCTCATGGATGCGGTATGGAACCACACTCGTGATGTGATGACAGCGATGCAAAGCAAAGGCGTTACCCCAGACTGGGTACAGATCGGTAATGAAACAAGCAACGGCATGTTATGGGAAGATGGTAAAGCATCCACCAACATGAAAAACTATGCGTGGCTGGTGAATACAGGCCATAACGCAGTGAAATCCCTGAGCAGCGGCACCAAAACCATTGTGCATCTGGCAGGTGGAGATGATAACGCCCTCTATGTATGGAATATTGGTGGTCTGATTAACAACGGAGCTAACTTTGACATGATTGCCATGTCCCTCTATCCTTCAGCTTCCGGCTGGAACACCGCTGTTACAAATACGGTAAACAACGCCAAGGATATGATCAACCGTTATGGCAAAGAGATCATCATCTCCGAAATTGGCATGGACAATAATCAGGCTGCAGCTGGTAAAAGTTTTGTTGCCGCGATGAAAAACCAAATCCGCAATCTGCCAAATGGCAAAGGTAAAGGTGTATTCTACTGGGAGCCTCAGGCTACACCAGGATACAACGGCGGCTACGGCAAAGGCGCATGGCAATCCAATATGATGCCAACGGCTGTCATGGAAGGATTTATTGACTAGGTACGGTGGGTAGAAGTGCGGGCTTTGGGGGGCAGCGTGGTGGGCGTTCCGGTGGCGGATCGTTCTTATGATCCCTGTTATCCCCAGATTTTTATGAATTCCCCTGATAAGGGGAAAATCCGGGGATAAAGGCGAACGCTCCGCTTCTTCAGAATCGATTCCGCCCCCTCCACTACGTTGCTGCTCCTTGAGACACTTCTAAAACCGTGTGTAGTCAAATGATTAGTAGTAAGGTAACAGAAGGGCTTGAGGCGCTGTTCCCGGTGGGAGTAGCGCCTTTTGGCGATGAGGTGCGTTAAGGGCGTAGCATGGTGGGCGTTCCGGGGGCGGATCGTTCTTATGATCGCTGTTATCCCCAGATTTTATGAATTCCCCTGATAAGGGGAAAATCCGGGGATAAAGGCGCACGCTCCGCTTCTTCAGAATCGATTCCGCCCCCTCCACTACGTTGCTGCTCCTTGAGGCACTTCTAAAACCGTGTGTAGTCAAATGGATTAGGTAGCAAGGTAAAACAAGGGCTTGAGGCGCTGTTCCCGGTGGGATGAGCGCCTTTTGGCGATGAAGTGCGTTGAGGGGGCCGCGTGGTGGCGTTCCGGTGGCGGATCGTTCTTATGATCGCTGTTATCCCCAGATTTTATGAATTCCCCTGATAAGGAAAATCCGGGGATAAAGGCGTACGCTTCGCTTCTTCAGAATCGATTCCGCCCCCTTCACTACGTTGCTGCTCCTTGTGGAACTTCTAAAGCGTGTCGCGATCAATCGAGGAGGGGTGCACCACTCGGGCTGTAGACTGATGTTCTTTTGGCTTACATATGAATATAATAAGTTTATTGAGATGACACAGGATCAATTTTTTATAGGAGAGGAGGCATAAGGATGAGTTTTTTAAAAGGGCTAGGTCAGTTAGCTGGGGAAGTTACCGGGAAAGTAATCGGCGGCAGCGTGAGGGTTGTTGGTGAGATCGCAGGAAGCCCCTTTATCAAAGAAATCGGAAACGGCGTAGAGAAAGCAACGATTAATACAGGCAAAACCGTTGGACAACTGGCTAGTGGCACATATGATCTTGCCAGTGGTGCAATTCGAAAAGATGATACCGCCATAGACGCGGGACTTGCCGATATTGGAGGTGCTGTAACCAATACCGCAAAAGGTGTAGCGATATCAGCCAAGTATGTATATAACAGCGGTAAAGATGTTGTTGTGGGCATGCAAGAGGAAGATAAGGACAGAGTCAAGCTTGGTGCCAAGAATCTTTTAGCTGCTGCTGCGGTAACAACACTGGCTGTCGGTGTGATTGATGCAGTTGATGGGGCTGAAGGTGTGGATACGTAGGAATTTGGATTAGAACACCAATAACACAATAACTGAAGAAACACAGCCTAGTAGGGCAACAAAAATATGGAGACAACTAAATGAGATTTTTTCAAGTAAAATCCGTTGTCTCTTCTGAATAAAACACGAGTAGATGAACACCGTTATCACAACGGGCAGATATAAATGAAGATCCGGACCATCCGTGCTCGGGAGCAATTTATTAATAAGCCCACCTATCGTCTCGTTGACGAGCATAACCCCGTATATAACACCAATTATCGCTGAAATAGAAAACTGAAATAGTGTCTGAACTACATCATTCTTTAAAAAGAACCAACCACGTTTACGGTACAGGTCATTGACCATCATATATCTGTTGCCTCCTCATTTTCTTATTACTATTTTTGATTAGTACTCCTGTATTTTACCACAACGTTGATCAGCTGCCTTTTTAGTTTTGCTGGGCTATCTTATCTTTTCTTCATAAACGTATAAATGCCCTGTCCACCTCATAGGCGGGCAGGGCATTTATAACGATTCAGATACATCTGTTCAGCTTACCTTAGCAAGTCTCGTAGCACGCATTGATGCGGCAGCGTATACGATAAGCGCTGTCCAGATCAGCGCGAAACCAACGAGCAGAACTGGCGAGACCGTTTCCTTGAACACAAACACACTCAGGATCAGCATGATTGTCGGCCCAATATACTGTACGAAGCCTAGTGTGGACAACGACATTCGAGCAGCCGCCCGTGCAAAGAACAGCAGCGGCAACGCCGTCACCACACCGGAAAGCAGCAGTTCGAAGAACATCGGTGCAGGCAGAGTCCATGCCGTGGCTTTTCCAACGAAAGCCAAGTAGATCCAGTAGCCGAGTGCGACGGGCAGAACTACAGCTGTCTCCGAAAACAACCCCACTGAAGCGTCTTGTTTGATCTTCTTCTTTGCCAGACCGTACAAGCCAAAAGACACGGCCAGTGAGATCGCAACCCATGGGAAACGTCCGTAGTCGATGGCAATGATAAGCACCGCGACACCAGCGATGGCAATCGCGAGCCATTGTCCACGGTTTGGCTTTTCATGAAGGAAGACAACTGCCAGTAACACGTTCAGCAACGGGTTTAAATAATAGCCCAGACTTGTCTCAACGACATGACCGTTGTTAACCGCCCAGATGAAGATAAGCCAATTAATAGCAATTAGCAGCCCACTCGCGGTAAGGGACAGCAGGGTCGAACGACTGGTCAAAATGCGCTTCATGTCACTCCAACGACGTTGGACGGCAACGAAAATCCCCATAAAGACAAATGACCAGACAACCCGGTGCGATAAAATCTCGCCTGCCGGTACATTTTCAAACAACTTCCAATACAGCGGGAGAACTCCCCACATGATATACGCAATGATCGCGTTGATTAATCCACTATTCATAACTGTATCCCCTCTTATTACTCTAATATCTCAACGGATTATACGCCTCGATCCTCGTTTAAGTAAAGGGGGTAATAGGTCATACAGGAATCCATTCCTAGTTCAAACGACTTTTCTTTGAGCAAAATTCCCCGCTTAGCGCAACCAAATTATACTTTGCGCTTTTCTTTCTTACTCTCATAAAAAGGATAAAAATCACCGCAAATACAACTACACCTATGATATATAAATCAATATCTTGCTCAAACATAAACCACATTTTGTGTTCTAAGTTTACTTGTTGTTTTGGTGGATATCCTTCCCCGAATAGTTCAGTTGCTTGATTAAGATTATTCATTTCGGTAGTCACACTGCACGGACTACTGCTTAACTCGCCATCCACTTCGCTAAAGTATATTAAGTATTTGTTGCCTTCCTTAAAATCAAACCCCCAAGTGTAGTTAGTTGCAATAATGAGTTGAGAGTCAACTTCAGTATTCCAACTCCTCTCAGCCTCTACTAAAATATATCTAATTTTCTCTTTGGTCCCCGTAAATCCCTCTTGCTTCAAGTCAACCTTTAATTGCTTTACTTCACCATAAACAGCTCCATCATATATTTCTAACTGTTCTTGGGGACTTCCCGATTCTACACATGACAAAGCGTTAACATCTTGTGCATTTGAGATAAAGAACACGCTAGATATAAAAAAAATTAACGTGATTATACGAAGCTTCAGTTTTTCCACCTTCTTCTCATAATGTTATTTCGTACACTTTATTGACCTCTTTAACAGGAAAAATGTTGCATTTCCCCTTGCCGTTAGGAGAATGAACAACGAAGCAACCAATCGGACACAGTTGGTTGCTCCATTTGTCTTTATTAAGTTACCATTCAAGAATAATCTAAAAGAAATAAAACTAAGATATTTTTCTTACAGCAAACCATAGCTCAACAAAATTCAGTCCATCTTTAACTCCAGTAATTTCAAATTCCATTCCGTCGACCTGTTCATATCCTGTAGTAGGAAGCCATTCAGAAAAGAATCGTTTATGTATGGTAGCGTCACATTAGATTCCATTTGAGTTACTTTCACTTTCCTCCAACATGAAACACACCAATTACGGTTTCACCATCCTTGTCATACAGTGGAATATCCCATCGTCTGGTGATCTGCTGTTCTGTATCGCAATAGCTTCTTCAGGTGTTTTTGGTTGCTGGCCATCCATGTCTTTTTTCAGCAGATATCCGTCTGTACCATCCGCACCAGTAGCCAAGATTAAATCAGGTTCCGTTTCTGGAGAAGTCGCATATGCGGCAGAACCATATGTCTGTCCATTCTTATTTTTCGGATAAAGAGAAGTGATGTGAATTTGATTCAGCGCATTTTTAACGTTTGGATATTGGGATAACCCTGAACCACTCGATTCATTCATCATAAAAACCACAAAGATCAATAGTATAACTCCATTAGAATACATCTTCACAACTGTTCACTCCCTTATACTTTTGAACTCGCAGAAAATCCGATTAAAAGAAGTTGACCTTCCATATAATCGTAGTCGAATTCCATATTTAGAATAATATAACATAGAATCATGGGGTCCGAAGTTGAACGATAATCATCTAATCTGTCTAACGTTATTGCAGAACTTCTCTCTTCGAAAATATAAAAAACGAACGCCGATCTGTGGAGATCAGCGTCCGTTTGTATATTACATATTATTATTTGAAAGTGTTACTTCACTTCGCCAACAACGGTAAAGCGCTCATTTTTGTGTTGTGGATTTTCGATCTCATCAACCAAAGCAATCGCATAGTCTGCATAGCTGATATAGCTGTTACCTTCACTGTTCACGAGAATAACGTCGTTGCCTGCTTGATATTTTCCAGTGCGTACGCCTTCTGGATTAAAGAATCCAGCCGGGCTCAAGAATGTCCATTGAATACCTGAGGATGCTTGCAGATCCTGCAAGTTTTGGCCTTGGTTCGTTGCAGTTGCTTTGTAAGCATCAGGGAATCCTGGGGATTCAAAGACACGCAATGTTTTGGAATCGTCTGTGAACAGGCTTCCTGCTCCACCCACCACGATCAGACGAGTGTTTGGTGCATCCTTCAGGATGTTGATCAACGCTTGTCCTACTTCCACATGCAGGTTTTCTTTACCAGCTGGAGCACCAAATGCATTTACAACCACATCGAATGCTTTAAGATCTTCAGCTGTAAGATCGAATACATCTTTCTCCAGCGTATTCAGGCTTTTATCTTCCAATTTGGATGCATTACGAACGATTGCCGTTACTTTATGACCTCTGTCTGCTGCTTCTTTCAAAATTACACTTCCTGCTTTGCCTGTTGCACCAATGATTGCAATGTTCATCATGATCTCTCCTTTAAATTATCGATATTGTTTATGTTTGAACTTTATATTGTAACTATAATTGTTACAACTAAGTTTGTCAACCATGCACAATCAGTACACGCAAAAAAGCCCCTGATATCATGCCCGTGCAAAACGGATACAATTCAGAGGCTATCTATTAAAGGGATTGCAAACTGCTTATTTCAAAACAGAATTGGGAAACCGCTGTACAACTCAGTTTCTTAACAATCCTTATCAGGCACACCCGCATCTTCCTTCGTACGGAAAGAAGATCCACAACCACAAGTGGCTACTGCGTTCGGATTATGGATGGTGAACCCACCCGTCATACCGGACTCTTCAAAATCAATTTCAAGTCCATTCAGATATTTCAGGTTTTCCTTCTCGACTACAACCTTCATGTTCTGAATATCCATATACAGGTCCTCATCGGACTCTTTATCGTCAAAGCCCATGGCGTACGAAAATCCGGTGCAACCGCCCGGTGCTACGCCAAGACGCAGGAACATACCAGGTGTCTCTTGCTGTGCAAGCATCTCTTTCAATCTGTCAGCAGCCGTTTCGCTGATGTTAATCATGCCAGGTCACTCTCCTTTTTCATATAAAATCATGTTCAAAAAGGGCGCTTTTCAGTACCAAGAAGATGGGATGAAGATAGAAACGGAGTAGCGGAGCGTATGCAAAACTACGTGAGCAACTACAATGTTTCCAAAGGAAACATACATCGTAAGCCTCCCGCTTATTTCGGCTGAATCCCATATTCGACGCTGAGATGCCGCTAGGCATCCTTCGTAATCAAAAGCGGACTTTTTGAACTACCTTTCATTAACTCTTCTTTAAATTATACTCCACCCCGTCAAGGGTCTCAAGTCATGTTTGCCTCTTTCCGCGTTCCCCCTCTACTCCTTTTTCTTCCCAGTGTATTGAACCCCCGCGATACGAGGTTTATAATGAATAGGTGGTCACACTGAAATGTCGATATTTTGTCATGACTTATTCAGACGATGGTCATAATTGGAGTTGTAATTTTTTTCACATTTCGAGACTGCAACGCAGTCCCCAATGCATATATGAGTCATCAGACTCCATTTTTTGAAAAAATTTAGCTTTCATATGCAGCACACGCTGCACCGGGTAAATAAGAGTTATTCCTTATAAGAAGGCGGCAGTTGACCGCATCTTTGCTATGTAGTTCTGTATGCAGATCCTACACACAACTCAAATCCGGTTAAGAACAGGAGGAAACAGTATGTCTACATTGGTAACACCGTTCACAGACAAAAGAATGGCTGAAATCGTTGAGAAAGTGCAGAACGGCGTAAGGCTGAACGTAGAAGACGGCGTATATCTGTATGAAACAGATGATCTGCTGACTTTGGGCCAGTTGGCCAATGAGGCCAACCTGCGGAAGAATGGTAAGAAAGTGTATTTCATTGAAAACATGAGTCTTTATTTTACAAACGTATGCGAAGCTCGCTGCGCTTTTTGTAATTTCCGCAAAGACCAGGGTGAAGATGGCTCTTACACATTATCCGGTCAGGAAATGATCGATTATGTGGAACAGCATATTCATCCGGGCGTACGTGAGTTCCATATTGTAGGCGGACATAATAACCATGTTCCTTTTCAATATTATGTCGATTCCCTGCGTGCTTTAAACGAGAAATATCCGGATGTTACACTGAAAGCCTACACGGCAGCCGAGATTGATTTCTTCACTCGCATCAGCGGACTCAGTATTAAGGAAGTTCTACAGGAGCTCCAAAAAGCAGGTCTGAAAACATTGACTGGCGGCGGCGCTGAGATTTTGTCGGATGAATATCGCAAAAAAATGCGTGTAGACAAAGCGAACGTGGATCGTTATCTCGAGGTGCACCGCACAGCTCATAACCTGGGCATGCGTACGCATACTACGATGTTGTATGGATCGATTGAATCCTATGAGGACCGCGTTAACCATATGGCGCAGATTCGTGAATTGCAAGACGAGACCAACGGATTCATGGTCTTTATCCCGCTTTCCATGCAGCCAAAAAGTAAAAACGCGAGCATTATGCGTCGTAACTCGGCCTATGAGGATCTCAAAACAATTGCGATCAGCCGTTTGATGCTGGATAACATCGATCATATCAAAGCCTACTTCATCAACATCGGTCCTCAACTGGCTCAAGTCGCCCTTGGATTCGGTGCTTCGGATGCACATGGCACGATCGTTCGCGAACGAATTAGTCATGCAGCAGGTGCACTAACGCCTGAAGGCCTCACCCGCAAAGAGCTCATTTGGCTAATTAAAGGTGCAGGACGTATTCCGGTAGAACGTGATACGTTCTACAATGAAATTGAAGTGTACGAATAGTAAATTAACACCATCTATAACTATATTGCACCAGCATCACTCCAGGACGCTACTTTCATTATAGAGAGACGTTTGAATTCGAGTGGTGCAAACTGCTGATTTATATCTTCAATTTTCAATGTCTATTTTTCAATAATTCAAATCCAAACAAAAGGAGCAGCTATGTTATTACATAGCTGCTCCACAGGTTACAGCCCCATTTCAGTGGGACTGATGCAGAAAGGAAGCCGAGTCATGAAAAATTTCGTCATTCTTGGAGGCGGCTATGGCGGCCTCACCATCATCAAGGAACTTCTGGAAGGTAAAATTCCATCCGATACACAAATTATTTTGGTGGACCGCAGCCCCTTCCAAGGATTAAAGACAGAATATTACGCACTCGCAGCAGGCACCGTATCCGATTATGACCTGCGTATCCAATTTCCCGTGAGCGATAAAGTCACTTACCGTTATGGAGAAGTTACTTCGATTGACCTGGAACAGCGTCAGATTGAATTTGAAGGCCAAGACCCGCTTGTTTACGACAAACTTGTCATTGGACTTGGTTGTACAGACCGTTTCCACAATACGCCAGGTGCCGAAGACTACAGCTGCACCATTCAAAGCTTTAGCAAAACACGCGAGACTTACCTGCGCCTTAATGAAGTCAAAGCCTATGGCAATGTGCATATCGTAGGCGGCGGATTAAGTGGTGTCGAGATGGCAGCCGAACTTCGTGAGAGCAGACCCGATCTAAACATCAGCATTCTGGATCGCGGTGAACGTGTATTATCCGCTTTCCCGCAACGTCTGTCCGTGTATGTCCATGAATGGTTCAACGAACATCAGGTAGAGACACGCGGACATATCGCCATTTCACGTGTTGAACCTAATGCCATCTATAACCGGGATGAACAGATTCTAACGGATGCTGTCGTGTGGACTGCAGGCATTCAGCCCGTAAAAGTGGTACAGGATCTGGACGTGACCAAAGACCCTCAAGGTCGTGTCGTCCTGAATGAATACTACCAAATCCCGGAATATACCGATGTGTATGTCGTTGGTGACTGTGCCAGTGTCCCTTATGCACCTAGCGGTCAAGCTGCGGAAGTACAGGGTGAGCAGATCGCCCATATTCAGCATGCCCTCTGGAAAGGCGAAAAGCCCAATCCACATCCACTAAAGCTTCGTGGCACACTCGGTGCACTCGGCAAGAAGTCTGGGTTTGGGCTGATGGGCAAAACGTCCATGATGGGACGTGTACCTCGTATATTGAAAAGTGGTGTGCTCTGGATGTCCAAGCGCCATCTCGGTTAGTCGAGATCGAGCTCGTCCCAGACATCGGCTTCGGCAATTTTGGCCAGAATGGCATTATATAGATCTTCCACTTTGTCCGTGATGACAACTTCGCCATTCACCAGTGCAAATGGAGTCATAGAACATTGGCCGCAGTTGGTTAGGCAGCCGTATTCAATCACGTCATAGTCTGGATTTTCTTCCAGTTGATCCATGACTTCATCTGTGCCAAAATGCATATTATTGGCACAAAATTCAATAATCGGTCTCATTTAAGTTCACCTGCTTTGTTTGACCATTTTAATTTGTGGCCATTTGTAATATAATATAGGAAGGAAAGGAGTTGAACAATATGAGCGAAAACGCACAAAGCACCATGTATGATGAGGTATCTGATGTGCTTGATAAACTTCGTCCGTTCCTGCAGCGCGATGGCGGTGACGTGGAACTGGTCGACGTGGAGGACGGCATCATTAAGCTGAAACTGGTCGGTGCCTGCGGCAGTTGCCCAAGCTCCACCATTACCTTAAAAGCCGGGATTGAACGTGCCCTTCTCGAAGAAGTTGAGGGTGTACAAGAAGTCGTACAAGTATTCTAATCAATCCTTCACGAAATAAACCTCAAGAGCCTTTCGCTTCGCATGAAGCGGAGGGCTCTTTTTTCTGTGTGTATATGCAGAGAGTCCATGTTCACAGTCACCTTGACCCGTCACCACGTACAATCCTTCAATTCACCTTTTAAGTATCATCGCGCTGTATGGTTGGACGAATCGGATCAAGCCCCCCAGATACATCCATAATGTTACCTGTTATAAAATCGGAATGATCAAGACACAGATACGTAATCACTCGTGCAATATCTTCACCACTGCCTGGACGCCCTCTTGGCGTTTCCTCGTCGGTGATGCCTGCCATTTCTTCAATCGTTTTCTCTTTGTTCGCACCACGAATGTCACCTGGACATACCATGTTAACCGTAATTCCATACGGGGCTTCTTCAACCGCGAGTGTCTTTGTAAAAGATACCAGCCCCACCTTGGCAGCCGCATATACGGCGCGATGAGGCCAGGATCTCGCTTCTCCAGCGTGACTGAAGCCAAAATGGATAATGCGTCCCCATTGCTTGCGTCTCATCTCTGGCAATACACGCTGATCCAGCAACATCGGTCCCAACAGATTTCCCTGCACAAGCATCTGGACCTCAGCTTCAGAATAATCCGCAAATAATCGTCGTTCACGGACAAATGGACCTGCGTTATTCACCAAAATATCAATGCTGCCCAAGTTGCCTTCCACCTGCTCAACCAATGAAGAGATATCTTCCACCTTGGATATATCAGCCTGGATGGCAATGCACCGCACACCCTTGGCTATAATCTGAGCCTTTAAAGCCTCAGCTTCTGTTCTGCTGTGTACATAGTTGAGGGCAATATGACACCCTTGATCTGCCAGACTGAGGGCCGTCATTTTACCAAGACCTTTGGCACTTCCCGTTATGAGGGCAATCTTTCCCTTCACGTTCATCCCCCTCTTCAAAGAGCAGTCACTATCCAGTATAAAAGATTTATCGTCCTCCTACAACTCGCTTATCCACAAGGGATTATCCACCTTTAATTCCAAATATATCTTGATTGAAATCAAACACCTATGGTACTGTCGAGGATATAACCCGAAAGGACCTTTACACGAATATGAAGAACAAAAGATGGATATCATTTCTTACACTTTTAATGTTGAGTTTATTCACAGTCTCTAGTGCCTTACAGGTTTCAGCCGCAAGTGAGAATGAGCAAGCACCTGATGAGTACGATTGGATTACTGGACCAGCATCTGTCTCTCTGGACGGTAAGGCCACCCTGGAAGTCCCTGAAAGCCATTCCTATCTGGATAAGGCCAACACTCAACGCTCGATACTTAACAGCGGGGGCAAGCCTAACGGGAACGAAATCGGAAGTCTAACCAGTAATAGCGAATTCGGCTCGTGGTATGTTGTGTTTGAATACGTGAAGACGGGTCATATCCATGATGACGATCAAAATCTGAGTGCCGAAGAACTGTTAAGCAGTTATATCCGAGGCACAGAAGAAGATAACAGAGAACTTGATCCTGAATATAGAACGTACATAACGGGGTGGGAAATCGAACCGGCATATGACAGTACCAAACATCAGTTGGTTTACTCCCTCGGCTTTAAGAATGCTGATCAGCAAGCCATGGTCAATTACAATGTAAAACTCCTGACACGTGAAGGGTACATCACAGCCATTCTGGTTACAGATACGACCAACTTTCAACAAAGCCGCCAGGCATTCGAGGAAACAGTCCTTAATCAACTTAGCATCAATGCTGGATATACCTACGAGGAGTACAATGCTTCGACTGACAAAACATCCACCATAGGGCTCAACAGTCTTTTGATGGGCGGGATCGGGTACACTGCTTCCCAGAAATTCAGTGCTCTTCTTTTGCTTAAAAAAGGATGGGCTTTGATCCTCGTTGTCGTCCTTGGGCTGATCGGTTGGATCAGATACAGAATCAAAAGCTCACACGGAGAAGAAGAAACACTCTCTCCCTCCGAGAGGACGTACCTGCAAGAAGCGGATGAACAGCAGTATGCTGATCAGAATGAATTATCCTACTACCGCCAATCTGGACATCCATCTGACGTGGATAAACCGGAAAAACTTTGACCTATGTTGATCCCCGCGTCAGCACAGATTAGGAAACATAAAATAAGCCGTATATCTCTTCTCAAGAGATATACGGCTTATTTCTTTATTTCTTTATTTCTTACAAACTTCACATCATATCATACATATCGTGAATTATTCAGTTGCAGGTTCAACTGCACCTTTATAACGCTCTTTGATGAATGTTTTCACTTCTTCGGAGTGCAAGGCAGCAGCCAGTTTCTGAATGGCATCTGAATCCTTATTGTCCTCACGGGAAACGAGGATGTTTGCGTATGGGTTACCTTGCAGATCTTCGATCAGCAAAGCATCATTTGCCGGATTCAGGTTTGCTTCAAGCGCATAGTTGGCGTTGATGAATACCAGATCTGCTTCATCCAATTGACGAGGCATCATAGCTGCATCCAGCTCGATGATATCCAGGTTCTTCGGATTGGCTGTGATGTCTTGAATCGTAGATGTAATATTTGTGTTGTCTTTCAGCGTAATAATACCTTCCTTCGCGAGCAGCAACAGTGCACGTCCACCATTGGATGGGTCATTCGGAATCGCTACTTTTGCGCCGTCTGCCAATTCATCCAAAGACTTAATCTTCTTGGAGTAGCCGCCAAAAGGTTCAACATGAACAGGTGTTACAGAAACGAGGTTGAATCCACGTTCTTTATTCTCTGTGTCCAAATAAGGCTGATGCTGGAAAAAGTTTGCATCCAATTTTTTGTCAGCAAGTTGCTGGTTAGGTTGTACATAGTCATTAAACGTAACGACTTGCAAACGAATTCCTTGTGCTTCCAGTTCAGGCTTGATGCTTTCCAGAATCTCTGCGTGTGGTGTAGGTGAAGCTCCAACTTTCAATTCAACTGTACGTGGTGCGCCTGCTGAATTGTCTGCGCCGCTATCGGCGTCCTTGTTGTTTCCGCAAGCTGCGAGAACCGCAATCAACATAAGACTAAGTAGAGCAAATGACCATTTTTTCATGTGTAAAACCCCTTCTCTAATCATTTTTTTCATGTGGCATCCGCGTGATTGCATGACCATCATGTTATCTATGTGTTATTTCCTGGTGAAAAATGTAACCAAGCGATCTCCAGCCATCTGGAGAATTTGCACTAGAATAATCATCGACACTACGGATATAATCATGATTTCATTTTGATAACGATAATACCCATAGTTGATTGCCAGCGTTCCTAGTCCTCCACCACCAACCATGCCCGCCATTGCCGTATAAGAGACAAGCGTAACGATGGTAATGGTTATCCCAGCAACCAAACCAGGTAACGCCTCAGGCAGTAATACCCGTCTTACAATCTGTCCGGTCGATGCACCCATCGACTGTGCCGCTTCAATGACACCCCGATCAACTTCTCGCAACGTCGTCTCCACCAATCGAGCAAAGTAAGGAGCTGCTGAAATAACTAAAGGTGGTATAACACCTAACACACCTGTAGCAGTACCGACGAGTGAACGAGTGAATGGAATAAGAGCAACAATCAATATGATAAATGGGACTGAGCGCAAAATATTAACAATCAAGGACAATATAATGTACACCGTCCGTGATTTGATCGAAGCAGATCGGGCTGTCATGAACAGCAGAACTCCGAGCGGTAAACCAAAGATTACGGTGAACAAGCCTGATACACCCAAAATTTGCAGTGTCTCAATGGAGGCTTTGCCAACCTCTTCCCAACGAACTGTTGAAAAATCCATCTAACGAAGCACCTCCACATCAAGTCCCTCTGCGGTTAATTCTGATATCGTCCGATCAATCGCAATGGAATCACCCTCGAACCGAACGGTCAGCTGTCCATAAGGAACCTGTTTGATCGTAGAGATTGTTCCTTGCAGGATGGCAAAATCCACACCTGTCTTACGTACCGTCCTGGACAAAATCGCTTCATACGTTTTGTTACCCAGAAAAGATATCTTCACAAGTTTGGAAGCAGCACCTGCCTGCAATTCAACGCCTGCATTTGCCAGAGCGGTCTCTTCCAGAGCAAGTCCAGCTTCATGGTCACGCATCATGAAGTCTCGCGTAATCGCATGTTGGGGCTTCAGGAACACTTCTGTTACAGGTCCCTGTTCCACAATGCCGCCTTGATGAATGACAGCCACCTTGTCACAGATGTTCTGAATGACATGCATCTCATGTGTAATCAGCACAATCGTAAGGTTGTATTTTTCATTAATATCGAGCAATAACTTCAGGATTGAATTTGTCGTTTGCGGATCAAGTGCCGAAGTAGCCTCATCACAGAGAAGTACATTTGGATCACTTGCAAGTGCTCTCGCAATCCCTACACGTTGTTTCTGTCCACCTGATAATTGAGCCGGATATTTGCTGCTATGGTGCTCCAGACCAACCAGTGCGAGCATTTCCTTCACTTTGCGATCAATGGCTTCCTTGGGGGTATTCACAAGCTTTAGTGGAAAAGCTACATTGTCATATACCGTTGCCGAAGATAACAGATTAAAGTGTTGAAAAATCATCCCGATCTTGCGTCTCTGTTGCTGCAATTCGGTTTTGCTCAGTTCAGTCAGGTTGATTCCGTCGACCCATACCTCACCCTCCGTAGGCCGTTCCAGCAAATTAATGCAGCGAATCAATGTGCTTTTACCAGCTCCGGAATGGCCAATCACACCATAGATTTCACCCTTTTGGATGCTCAAGTTCAGCTCGGATAACGCTGTTGTAGATTTTTTCCCTTTGCCGTACGTTTTCGTTAAACCTTTTAATTCAATCAATCGCACTTGCCCCTTTCCAACCACCTACATGTATCTTTACCCGATCTAAAGGAAAACTCCCCTTAAAGTACAAAAAAAGAGCCCTTTGCAGATACAAAGAGGGCTCTTCACGTGAAAGAATATACCTTCTCATCTGCCAAAATCGTGTCTTGCACCATTTTGTAGGAATTAGCACCTAACATCTATAACGAATGACACATGTATCATGTCGTTACAAATCGGTTGCCGGGCTTCATCGGGCCTGTCCCTCCGCCGCTCTCGATAAGAAATATGTTGTTGTAGGATTTTATAAGTTCATGTAGTTTATGCTTTATAATGTGAACGTAACTTCCGAAATATCAGTTATATCCATGTAACATTCGATTGAAACTCAGTATATTCCAAGTATTCCGATTTGTCAAAGGGAATTATTTCTTTTCCATATTTTGTTGATATAACTATAAGAGGCTGTTAACGTTTCACAGACCATATCGACGCCCTGACGCATTTCCTGCACATGCTGATTCAGATCCTCCAATTTCACTTTACCTTGCATGGTCTGGTGTAACTGCCACAGGTCATCGTGCATTTCTGAGTTCATGTAGTGAATTTCCATATTACGTCGTTTGCGCAGCTTGCTCATCGGCTCACGATAAGAGTCCTTGATCTGTATTAATTGCAACGCAAGATCATGATGTTCCCTCGCATAGTCGAACTGCCTTAACACAGTAAAATAAGAAAAATGTGCTTTGGTATTTGAAGTATTCAACTGGAATATTTCATTTAATACCGTGCCCACTTTATCCAGGATGGCAAAGCAACGGATAAAGCCATCTTTGTAGAAATACACATACCGTGCATACTCGGCTTTTTCAGTCGGCGTCATATCATCCGTTGAACCTGCAACGACCTTTTTACGAAAATGAGCAGCAGCGAAACTGCTTTGCTCCAGTTCATCCAGTGAGGAGATGAGTCCCTGAGTCCACACATACAGTTTCCGATAGTCATGCGTGGGATCACGGTCCACATGCATTTGGCGCTGAAATAGCTCAAGCGTATGCGCCATTGCGTCCATCGCTGCCTTTAATTTACCTTCATTGATACGCGGTTTTTCCCCCAGCAACGTTCGCAGCATATCTAACCTCCTCTTTTCCAAATCAACAAGATTTCATCACCGTAAACGTAACACATCATCCATTCCGTGTAATTGCTGCTTGCCATAGGTTGCCCTGATCCCCCTGACATCAAACAAAGTCCACCTGTCCAATGATGTACATCACTGGATGGTGGACTTTCATATTTAGCCCAATTACCTTTGAATAAAGAATGGATATATCTCTTAGAACCGATTAACCGGTCGATACAGCTTGTACACCAGGAAACTCATATAGGTTAAAACCCCGAACAATATGGCGATATCCAGCATATGAGCAAGAGCTACGAACATGTATACTTCCGGACGGTTCATTGTCACCATCATGAAAATACCAATGACTACTTGCATCAGAATAAGAACAACGGATACCACACCCAGAGTACGCATTTCCTTGTTGTCCGGATGATTACGGTAAGCGAAGTGACCCAGGATCGCAATAACAATCACGAGCGACGCAGCAGCTGCACGGTGAGCAAAAGCAACCGCTACCCCACCCGAAAGCTCAGGAATAATCTGCCCGTTACAGAGCGGGAATCCGGAACATCCGCCGGCAGAATCCGTGTGACTCACAAATGCACCCGTGTATACCACGAGATATGTGTAAATGGTGGAAAACCAGACCAGATTCCTGAATTTTCTGCTAACCCGAGGGTATTTATTCAGGCGCTCCAATCCGCCATCTTTTGCTTCTTGCCTGATGCCCAGCGCCATCATTAGGGAACTGGCAAAAGCAATCAGTGCAAAACCAAAATGCAGTGCCATAACTGCTGAAGATTGGGAGAAGACAACGGCAAAAGCCCCCATGATTCCCTGGACGATAACAAATACCAAGGTTAAGAAAGAAAACAATTGCAGATCACGGCGTGACTTGCCGAACCGCAGAAAAGCAACAAACGAGGCAATGGACAACAGTCCAGCCAGTGCGCTCACAGCGCGATGGGAATATTCAATAAGTGAAGCCACAGTATGTGCCGGAACGAGTTTTCCGTTACATAAAGGCCATTCCGTTCCGCAGCCAAGGCCTGATTCCGTTTTGGTTACGATGCCTCCACCAAAAGTGGCCAGAAACATGACAAGACAGGTTAATACGGTTAACCATTTAAACAAAGTTAAGTGTTTCAATTTTTTCTCACCCGCTGTTGGTTTAAGATGGCGAAGAATATTCTCCGCTTGTTTCGGTACTTTGACACTTATTTCACAACTAAATTCATTATACCGGATAAAATGTTCATTGACGTCGCGCTTTGTGACAAAATGTTAACGTCTGGTGAAATAATGACCCGCAGGTCATTGGGGTTATGTACAGAAACGTTTCTTACATAGAACGTGTCCAACACACAAACGCCATTTCCCTATTTCAAGAGAAATGGCGTTCTTTTAAGTATACCCTTTTACAACATGAACCTGTCATACTTTTATTATCATTTATGGATCGTGTTGTACACCTCAACTGCGCGATCCAGGAACTGCTCAATCTCTTCTCTCGACTTGCGCAGCTTGTTCACATACCGTACGAGTTCGCGGCCATCTGTATACGCCACAAAACTCGGAATACCAAGAATATTCTGCTCTTCACTAACCGTTCCAACCTGATCCACGTCGACCTCAATCAAAGTCAGTTCACGTGCATATTTCTCTTCAACTTCAGGCATAAACGGATCGATGTATTTGCAGTCTCCACACCAGTCTGCCTTGAATACGGCAATCGTCAAACGTGGGGATTGGATGGCTACATCAAAAGCCGGTTTGGAAGTAATCTGTTCCATTCGGTTCATCTCCCTTTCTGTACCTTGTCTTACCCTAAGTGAAGCAAATTGGCGAGTGGAAGTCAAATAATCAGCGCATACTTAGAATAAACCACATGCTCTGTGAATTTAAACCCAGAACATCATGAAAGGATGTCACATCATGACTTCCACCAGAACCGATTCTTCCAGCGAACAACATCACGGGTCCCTCCTGCAGATGGTCCGTTCCATTCCGGGTGCTGCCCGGGAAATCTGGCGTGGCAAACAGGCGGCATGGCAAGCTTCTGCACAGCTTCGTCACCCATTGCGTGACATCGAGTGGGATACAGATACGGCAGCTGCCTTACAGTCTGAGGTGGAGCGTTTGTTACCTGCCAGCGGCAAGTCTTTTGCACGCACGGACCAGGTTCAAAGCGCACTCGTCTGTGAAGAAGATTGCATCATTCTGGAAGAGATTAAGACACTGACTCAGGAGCACAATCGGAGTAATATCACCCGCACGGCAGCCTACTTGGAATGTTATGAACAATATCCCGAACTGCATTGGGCACTGCTGGCCCATATGGTCTCTCGCAACGGCGGATATCACATGACAGATCTTCAGAGTGACTTAATGCATAATCTACAGAATCAAAGCGATCGCGAGCATATGTACCGACTGCTGGAGCGATGCAATGCACTCATTTTCCAGGATGCCTATCCACAGCTTCTGCTGTATATGAACAGTCGCCGGATCGGACGAAGCTGTTTCCATCTCTTGTCGCACTTTCACGTATCGGCGTTTATGACGCCGTTTTGGGAACGCTTTTGGCTGGAACGGTGCAGTTCACTGCTTAGTGTGGCATTAATTATTAATGAGCAGAACTATATCGAGAGCCGGGTGGTGCAGCATCCTTATTTTCAAAAAGAAGTCCTCTCCAAACCCGCATTCCATCTGCATAATTTGGCGGGTCTGAATCATATCGTCTTCCCTCTTGGACGGGGAGCAGGACTCGCAGGACGCGTCATTGAACATTTTGGCAAGCTGGATGAGCGAATCATGTTTGGCAAAGGGCTATATGCCCTGTTGTTTGGCGTGGAGCAAGTACACACACAAGTGTTGGAGTTTGCACGTTCGGTTCCCCATCGTGGCTCGCGTGCCGAATATTGGCCTGGGCTGTTTACCGATCGTGAAGACGAGGCGGGTGATCACACATTATACGCTCAGGCGCTGCTTGATGAGGAATGGCTTCCAGAAGGGCAACGATTATATAGTCCAGAACTGCTCTCCGTATGGGGGGACACGCCTTATGAACCGATCACCAGACATGACTGGCTTCAGACTCGGGATTGTCTCGGTTATCTGACGGCACCACGTCGGCCATGGCTGTTTGAGATGAGTCACGAACACCGGTATGGCATGCTGAAAACAGCACTGGCTCATGATGCTAAAGCCATCACACACTAATGCTAAAAATCATATAGAGCAGACAAAGACGGATGATATGATACCCCGATGTATCGCTAATCCTCGCTTGCTGGGCTAATGTCGAGTTCAGTCGCTCAGCTCGCCTTAGCTAAATCAGGACCACCCGTCCAACGGGTGATTTGCTCTTGGGGTATAACCCCCTGTTGCCAAACTGCGCCTAAAGACGCTAGCCTGACAGCAGGGCTGTTCAGGCTCAGTGTTGTTTGTCACTTTCACTCACCAGTTAAACTGGTTTTACTTCTTTTTGCTCCGATTACTGCTGAATGGATCTTCGTATTCTTTTACACTCAGCTTATCTAACGCTTGATCATGTGCTTCTTGTTCTCGAATATATTTTCTTACCGTTGCTTCATTTAGACCCACTGTACTCACATAGTACCCTTCTGCCCAAAACTTTCGATTGCCGTATTTATACTTGAGCTGGGCATGCTTCTCGAATATCATTAGCGAACTTTTCCCCTTTAGATATCCCATGAACGTTGAGACAGCTATTTTCGGTGGAATCGCTACCAACATATGAACATGATCGGGCATCATATGACCTTCTATAATTTCTACTCCCTTGTACTTACATAGACGTCTAAAAATTTCGATTAAGTCTTTTCTCACTTGATTATAGATTTCTTTCCGTCTATACTTCGGGGTGAATACAATGTGGTATTTGCACATCCACTTTGTGTGAGCTAGGCTATAGCTCTTGTTTGCCATCTAAGACCATTCCTTTCTTTGAGCCTGAACATCTCAATTTTATCGGAATGGTCTTAGTGGTCAAACCCTCGATTCCTCCACCCGCATAGCGGGTGGTTTTTTGTTTCGCACGTTACACGCACTCAACTGGCTAAAGCCATAACAAAAAGCCCTGTCCGCTTAACAGCAGACAGAGCTTGTATCCTATTTTCACAAAATATTAATGATTGAATGATGCTCCTTGCATTTTTAACCTCTTTGCCCAGCTCCACGTTGAAGACGCATAAGTGGACGAAGAATTTTTTGCAGAATACGGGGGTAACTGCCCAGCTCGTCCTTGCGCAGTACACGCAGCACAACCATGAGAACCAGATACACCACCACAACAAGCACACCAACCACAAGGCAGGTAAACAAGAAAGATACACGCGCTGGCAGGAACAGTCCAAAGATCGTATTCCCAATCCAGTTCGTTGCAAATCCTACACCTGCTGCAAGCAAGACCGTAATGATAAACCCTTTCCAACGATCTCCCATGATGGAGAAATCAACGATTTTGCGAAGGACCCGCAGATTCAGGTATGTGATAACCAGGAAACAAAGGGCCGTTGCTATAATGATGCCGTAAATGCCAAAGATCGGCGCCAAAATCAGACTTGCGATCAGTTTGATCACAACACCTGCTGCCACACTGACCATCGTAATCCGCGGTTTACCTACCCCAAGCAAAATGGAGTTGGTGGTCATCATCGTAATCTGGAAAATGGTACCGAATGTCAGCAAGGCAATGATCGGCGTTCCATCCAGATTGGTAAACAGCAATCCGTTAACCGAATATGCTGCCGCACAAAGTGCAATGACAATCGGCATACCTGTCAGAATCGAAATGCGCAACGCAAGTGTAACCTGACTCTTCAGATGCGCTTCATCCTTGCGGGCAAATGCTGCCGATATGACAGGCACCAACGATTGACTCAAAGCGATAGCCAGAATCGGAGGAATACCCGCAATACTTTGGGCTTTCGCACCCAGGATCGCAAGTACACCTGTCGCTTCTTCGAGTCCGATCTGGCCACTAAGCAGTGGTACCACAAGGGATGAATCGATGAAGTTAATGGCTGGAACCGCAAGTGAAGACAGCACAATAGGAATAGACAGCTTGAAGATATCACTGTAGATACCTCGCATCGGTAACTGCTCTGCACGCTCGTAATTCAATTGGGCCGCACGGTCGCTACGACGCAACTTCAAGGTGAAGTACAGCATGACACCAAAGGCACCCACACTTCCTAATACTCCACCAAATGAAGCACCTGCAGCAATCGTCTGGTCATCATAATTCCATTGCAGCATGACATAAGCCACGATAATGGCTGTACCTACACGAGCGAACTGTTCCACGATTTGTGAAATACCGCCTGCTGTCATGTTGCCGCGTCCCTGGAAATATCCACGCATCATCGCAATGGCTGGGAACAGCAGCAAGGCTGGAGCCAAGGCGCGAATGGCGCTGACCGATGCCGGTACTTTAGAGACATACGTGGCATAATAAGGTGCTGCGAACCACAACAAAGCAGACATGACTACCCCGGCGACAGCCGCAAAGATCAGGGCTGCACGGTAGATCTGTTGAGCTTCACTCGCGCGTCCGAGCGCATAACGTTCCGATACCATTTTACTAAGTGTGCTCGGTATGCCCGCCGTTGCTACAGTTAACAGCATTAAATATACCGTATTGGAGATCGTAAACGATGCGTTACCAACATCTCCGAGAATATGCTCCAGCGGCACCCGTTGAACCAATCCGAGTACTCTTGCGATCAGTGCAGCGGCCGCCAGAATGAGCGTACCCCTAATGAATGTTTCTTTCTTAGACAAACGAATTCCCCTTCTTTCCTCCACACCGGACGTGCATCCCGTTGAAGCTAATCCTGAACGTTTAGGCGAATCTTACCACCCAGATAATAAAGAGAACAATCATGACGATTTGCAAAATAATTTTCATCACAGTACTCGTAAATAGCCCCACGACGGAACCAAATCCAACTTTCGACGCTTTGGAAGGTGAAGACCCTCCGATCAGTTCCCCGATAAAAGCACCGATAAATGGTCCCAATACCAGTCCGAATGCCGGAATGACAAATGGTCCAATGATAACACCAATGGTACTCAGCGTTGTTGATAACTTGGAGCCACCGAACTTCTTCACGCCCCATGCACTGACGACATAATCAGCCACAAACAACACAACAACAATCAGAATCTGAATGATCCAGAACCACACACCAAACGGATCAAAGCTGAAGAACCAACCGTAGACCAGAAACGCAAAGAAAATGGCTACAGCACCAGGCAGTATGGGATATACCGTTCCAGCCATCCCCACTGCAAACAGCAGCACAATTAAAATCCAGGCAATGGTTGCGAGCAAAGGTTACTCCCCCTTCAAAATATGTTCACGGATCACTTCGACGATGCCGTCTTCATTGTTACTCGCTACGATCAGATCAGCCGCTTCCTTCACCTGCTCTTGCGCATTACCCATAGCCACACCCAGACCCACGGCCTCAATGACAGCCAGATCATTCAAACTGTCTCCGACAGCAACAACTTCGGACATCTCGATACCCAGTAGTTTGCAAACTTCGGCTACACCACTGGCTTTGGATACGCCAGCAGGGTTGATCTCAATATTAACGGGTGAGGAGTTGGTCATTTGCAGACCGCCCATTTGTTGCAGTTCCATCATGATCTGGTGACGAACTTCATCCACTTCGGTATTGAAGCCGAATTTCAACCATTCCAGACCTTCAATATTGTCCGTCCAGCGGTCCCGATTGAACAGCTCTTCCACGGAGTATGCCCAGTACCAGCTATTATATTTCTCACCAATTTCCTGCATTCTGCGAATCAATGCCGGGTCCATCAGATGACGCATATGCAGATCATGTGGAGCTTTCCAGACCTCACTACCGTTAACGGTAACCATCGGTGTCTCCAGTCCAAGTTGGACCGCATAAGGCATCGCGTGGAATACCGCTCTTCCCGTAGAAAGGCACACATGTACACCCCGACGAATGGCAATCTGTATCCACTTGGCGGTCTCCTGTGTAATTTCATGATTATCGTTAAGCAATGTTCCATCCATATCCAATGCAAGCAATTTGTATTTCAGTTCACTCATACAGTAGTTCCTCCTAGGTTGTCTCTCTCCAAATTGAACTCATGAATATCCATTCAGGCACTACGCGGGCCCTCTACGTTCCACAATGGTTCTCCAGTTCAACTTAAAGGTTCTCTTTATCTATTTTAAACATTCTCTCACAACAAGATCGCCCGGCATCTGTAAAAACGGACGCTCCGGACGTCACAGCTAACGACATTTTACCACAGATCATCTGTATGCAACAAAATAACCCGTAATCGGCAGGATGACGCTACATTATCATTTTATATTGCATATCTTATATCCGGTTGCCCTTGTAAAAGTAATACGACCAGACACGCAAAAAACCGCCTGCGATGCAGACGGCTTCTTGTAATTTTGTTTATTCACCTGTTATCTACTTAAACTTCCATTACCTTGCCGCGAATTTGCGACGAGCGTAACGGAATACGATGCCATGTTTCGGTGACAGCAGCAGTGCGAGAACAAACAAAATCCCAGCAACGGCCACCATACAGCCCGCGATGGAAGCATCCAGGGCGTATGCCATGATGTAACCTCCAACCGAAGATGCTGCCCCGATCAGGACGGCATACAGAATCATTTTGCCCAGACGATCTGTAAGCAGGTAAGCCGTTGCCGCAGGTACAATCAGCATGCCCACCACGAGAATCGAACCAACACTTTCAAATGAAGCTACGGACGTCATGGAGACGAGTCCCATGAGCAGATAGTGGAACAATACCACTGGAATGCCGCAGGCCGCAGCCAGCGCCGGATCAAAGGCACATAGCTTGAACTGTTTGTAGAACAGCCCAATGACGACGAGGATGACCAGCAAAGTGATACCCAGCATCCAGACCGCCCTCGGCCCGACATCCGTACCTCCAAGGGTTAGTGTATCCCACTGTACATAAGCGATCTCACCAAACAAGACACAGTCCAGATCCAGATCAATATGCTGGGCGTTCAGACTAATCAGAATGACCCCTACGGCGAAGAGTGCTGTAAACACAATTCCGATCGAGGCATCCGACGAGAGTCCACCCGCCTGCAAACTCTGTATGAAGAACACCGTCAGTAGTCCAAACACCGTTGCGCCGAGCAGCATCCACAATGAATCTCTGGAACCACTCCACAGGAAAGCAATCGCAATACCGGGGAGAACCGCATGGCTGATCGCATCACCGACCAGAGCCATTCGCCGCAGAATCAGAAAACAACCCAGAATGGCGCAGGCAGAAGAAACCAATACGGCCGTTAAGATAATCCAAAACGTTGCCATTACATCTCCCCCCGTTCCTGCTGATTTCGCTGTGTGGCGAGAGTCTGAAGTGTAGCCCGCTCTTCACGCATATACGCCGATTTTGCCTGAATACTGCGCAACCGTCGAGCTAATAATCCACGACGGGGAGCCAGCAAGGCTGACCCGGCAAACAACACCGTAGCCGCAAGAACGGTTACAGGTCCTGTCGGCAGATTAGGTACAAACGTACTGAAGATGGTCCCTGTTGCACCACTCAATGCACCAAATATGCCTGCCAATACCACCATCAGTGCGAGTGAGTCGGTCCAGCAACGTGCCGCTGCTGCTGGAGTTACCAGCAAGGCTGCAACAAGCACCACACCAACGGCCTGAATTCCGGCAACCACCGCGATCACCGTCAAGAGCAGGATGAGCTGCTCCAACATCGCAACTGGCAGACCCATACCACGTGCAAATCCCGGGTCAAAACTCACCAGTTTGAATTCCTTGAACCAGGCAAGACAGGCAATCAGTAATACGAGACATACACCACCCATGACATACACATCCGTCATGACCATGGATGCCGCCTGCCCAAACAAATATTTATCGAGTCCGCTTTGGCTTCCACTCGCCCCATGCTGGATGCGCGTCAGCATCACTACACCAATCCCGAAAAAGACGGTCAGCACAATTCCCATCGCCGCATCCTGCTTGATCCGGGAGTAGCGCGTAATCCAAGAGATTCCGAAGGTAGCGACAATGCCTGCCACCAGAGCACCGAACAGGAATAATCCGACCGACTTCGTTTCCGTCAACATAAATGCAATACAGATCCCAGGCAGAGCAGCATGAGCAAGGGTGTCCCCCATCAGGCTCTGTTTACGAAGAAAGGTGAAGGAGCCAATAATTCCGCTACTGAATCCTAACAACAGACAGCCAAGCAATATCCAACGTGTATTGGGGTCAGATAAGATGGCGATGATCCAGTTCCACATGCACTACACCTGGCCTTTCTCCGTCCGGCTTCCGATCATCGCAATCCGGCCTCCGTACGTCTCTTGCAGTGTATCCGGTACAAATACTTCACTTGTCGGTCCACCTGCCACCAGTCGTCCATTGAGCAGCAGCACATGGTCGAAGTATTCCTCGACTGTCGCCAGATCATGGTGAACAACCAGTACCGTCTTGCCTTGTTTCTTCAACTGTTCCAAAAGCGAAATGATCGCTTTCTCCGTGGTGGCATCGACACCTGCAAATGGCTCATCCATGAAATACAGATCTGCGTCTTGTACGAGTGCCCGCGCCAGAAAGACACGCTGCTGCTGTCCACCGGACAGCTGACTGATCTGGCGGTACATGTAATCACCCATGCCTACTTGCTCCAGGCAGTGTGCCGCCAAGTCCCGCTCCTTTTTCCCCGGACGACGGAACCAGCCCAGATGACCATACCGTCCCATCATCACCACATCAAGCGCATGCGTAGGGAAATCCCAGTCCACCGATTCCCGTTGGGGCACATAACCGATGCGGCGACGTTGTTCCCTGTACGACTGTCCGAAGATCCGAACCTCTCCATGCATCTTCGGTACCAGTCCCAGAACAGCTTTGATCAGGGTGGATTTCCCTGCACCATTTGGTCCGAGAATTCCGATGAGCTGTCCTTCCGGAATATCGAAGGATACGCTGCTAAGCACCGGCTTTTTGTGATACGCAACAGCCAGATCCCTCACACTAAGAGGAGCCGATGTTGGCTGCGTTCCCTGCAAGTGACTGTTGTTCAGATTTGTAGGAGTTTGTTTCGATAAAATTGTATCTTCCATAATCCTGTAACTCCTCTCTTCATGTGATTCATTATTTTAGGGCTTCTACAATCGTCTCAACATTGTGGCGAATCATACCGATATATGTGCCTTCTTCCGTTCCTTCAGCCCCCATGGCATCCGAGAACAGTTCTCCACCAATGTTAACTGTATGCCCTTTTTGAGCTGCTCCGGCAATAATGGCTTCCATCGCTTTTGCAGGCACACTCGATTCAACAAATACTGCTTTGATATGGTTATCTACGAGGTAATCCCGCAGTTCGCTAACATCTTTTGCACCGTATTCGGCTGCTGTACTGATGCCCTGAAGCCCCATCACTTTCATGCCATAAGCCTGACCAAAATATCCAAATGCATCATGCGCCGTAACCAATACCCTGCTTGCTTCCGGAATCTCCAGAATCTTCTCGCGCACCTCGGCATCCAGTGCTTCGAGCTTCGCCAGATACGCCTCTGCCTGAGCTTTGTATTCTTCCGCATGGTCCGGGTCCGCCTCCACGAGCGTATCGCGTACGGCTTCTGCCGCATGCATCCAGTGGCTGACGTTAAACCAGACGTGTGGATCATATTCGGTGCCACCTGTATCTTTGCCTGAATGTAACTCCTCAACTGGAATAGTCTCTGTAACAGCAGTAACCCGTTTACTTGAGGACATTTTCTCCAAAATATCTGTCATTTTGCCTTCGAGATGCAGTCCATTATAGAAAATGACTTTGGCTTGTTCCAGCTTGCGAATATCACCTTGGGATGCCTTGTACAAGTGGGGATCAACTCCCGGGCCCATTAACCCGGTAACATCAACATATGCCCCGCCTACCTCACGTGCTACGTCAGCGATCATTCCCGTTGTAGCGGTTACTTGAAGCTTGCCAGCACTGCTCGTCTCTGCATCACTGGAACATGCCGTAAGTACAACCATCAGAACCAGAGCCGCTAGCGTAATGAACCCCCTCTGAATACTCCTCATTTTCACCATTAACAAATCAACCGTCCCCTTTCCCTCTCCTAAAATACTTGTCTGCATCTAATTTTGTTGTACAAGGTATTAAGTTTTAATCAAGACTAATAATGTTTCCCTTGTGCAAATTTTATCCGAAGCCAAAAAAAAAGGCAAGGGATTATTTCCCCTGCCTGTCCAAATTCATATGTTGTTCACTTCATTAACCTGTTGGAGGTGATGTAAAAGCGCTACATCTGCGGCATTTCTTTTACATTACTCGTTGTCTTTTCCTTCGTCTTTCTTACCTTTTGGCGTTCCATCGAGACCATACACTTCATCGTATGCATCGAAGATTTTCCGTGCAATCGGCGAGGCACTGACTGACCCGAACCCACCTTCCGGTACAACAACAGCGACAGCAAGCTTCGGATTATCTCGAGGTGCAAAGGCAATAAATACACCATTCTCTTTTTTGTTCGGTCCGGTCCCCTGCTCTGATGTTCCTGTTTTCCGAGCATAATCGTAAGGGAAACCGTCAAATGAGCTTACTTTGGTAACCATACCTTTATGAACTTCATTCCAGTGCGCATCGGCAAAATCAACTTCATTAAGCACCTTAGGTTTGATCTCTTTCACCACATTGCCGTCCGCGTCACGGATTTCCTTCACCAGATGTGGTTCCATCCGTTTGCCTTTATTGGCAAGCATGGTGGTATATTGTGCGAGTTGCATCGTGGTGTACTTGGCTTGCTGCCCAAACGAGGCAAATGCCAAACGTGTTAGAGCTGATTCATATTCATCATTATTATATTCCAAAGTACCTAGGTATTCATTGGGTAAATCGATACCCGTAGACACACCCAATCCGAATTCTTTCATGTGTTCGTCCCACACTTTAACACCCTCAATCGAGCCATATTTACTCAGCAAACGTTTACCCACCATATCGATCATAAACGCATTGGACGATTTCTCGATCGCTTTTCTGGCGGTAATGGAACCATTATACGCAGAATGCGAGTTCCTCACTTGTCGTCCGTCTTTCCCCAGAATGGCATATCCCGGATCATGATAGGTCTGTCCTGCTGTAAATAATCCCTCTTTCAATCCAATAAGCACACTTAGCGGTTTGATGACCGATCCAAGAAGAACAACGGATTCCGCCCGTCTAGGCTTGGCATCATTCGGCGGGAACGACTCGGTGGTTCCATTCCGGAACACAAATTTGATTTTGTCATAATCCCAATCGTTCGGATCATAATCCGGCATACTTGCCATAGCGACAACATTTCCCGTATCCACTTCCATGGCTACTGCGTATCCGGTAATTGCCTTGGGAAGTCTGCGCAATTCGTCTGTTATCGCCTCTTGTGCGGCCAACTGAATTTCCTTGTTAATGGTGGAGACCAGACTGTAGCCTTTTTCCGGTGGAGTTTGTTTCATCGTCCCCTCTGGCAAATTACGTGAATTAATATCTATGGATTGGTAACCGCTACGTCCACGGAGCTCTTCCTGATATTGAAATTCCAGACCATCAACTCCAACCTTTTCTTGTTGGGTATAGCGCAGTCCAGGATCACGTTCTGTTGCCTCCGCCTTGCTTATTTCTATATATTTTTTCAAGTTTTCCTGTTGACCTTTGAACTCTCTTGTATATCCAATCACCTGGACGGCAACTCTATCCGAATCATATTTTCGAATGTTTTCTTCCAGTACCATGGCACCTGGATACTCCGCCTTCTTCTCCATAAAATAAGCAATTTCTTTCGTGTTTAGATCCGACTTCACTAGGCGAGGGGTATACCCATGTGCCTTCTGAGATTTGAGATCCAATCGTTTGATGATCTCTTCCGCGTCCGGCTGCTCTTTGTCTCCTGGATTAAACTGCTTAAACACAGCCGCCAGATCATGAGCCAGTTCCTCTGCTTCCTGCCTGCGTTCATCATTCCGATAATCCTCATACAACAACACATAGAGGGACTGCACAGGTTCGGAATAAGCGAGCGCTACTTCCCCTGTCGCATCATAGATGGGACCACGAACAGGTGCGAGTGGAATATCCTTGGTATTGCGACTCGTTTCCATATACGTCAGCTCAGGACCCTCCACAAACTGCACAAAGGCTAATCTGAAAATAAGGATACTGAATATGACAAATGCCGCGAAAAAAAACAGATTCAGCCTTGCGGTGGAAGGCTTGTTGACGGCTGTATCTTCCTCAGTCATGGGTTTCTTCCTCAATCGGTTAAACATGTTTTAAGCCTCTCCCGTTCCTATATAAAAATAAAATATTTAATCCGTCTTGTGAACGCGTTCAATCCAAAATTTAATCCTTTCTCAACCAAGTCTACCAAAGGTTAGCTGTCAAGTCTTTCAATATTTGGTTACATTTTCGTAAACAAAACCTTTACACTACCCAATCTACCGATTCCAATGTAAACACTGACATATCAACGTTATCCCGTTTTTCGGATCGCGTTTCCCCTTCCCTTATATAAACGTGGTACAGCTTATATGGTTACATATTAATGCAACTAATTAGTTCACTCTTATGATCCATTCTCCATGTAAAACAAAAAAGAGGACCCACGAAGGGTCCCCTCTGTAACCAATGCCTCACATCACTGTGTGCCTGATTCCGAATCTGAATCTTTATTTTTGTCCTTTTTCGGTACACCGTCGAGACCGAATTCCTCGTCATAGGCATCGAAGATCGCACGTGCAACCGGAGCCGCACTGCTCGATCCAAAGCCCCCTTCGGGGATAACCACAGCGACAGCAAGCTTTGGATTATTACGTGGTGCATAGGCGATAAATACACCGTTATCCACCAGTTTACCGCCTACTACCTGTGTCGATGTTCCTGTTTTTCTAGCAAAGTCATAAGGGAATCCGCTAAATGCAGATACCTCGGTTGCCATGCCTCGTTGTACTTCATTCCAGTAGGCATCGTTAAACTCCACCGTGCTGAGTACCTTCGGTTTTACTTTCTCGACCACGTTGCCTTCCGAATCCCGGAATTCTCTAACCAATTGTGGCTCCATCCGCTTTCCTTTGTTCGCCAGCATTGTCGTGTACTGTGCTAACTGCATGGTTGTGTATTTTCCCTGCTGTCCAAAGGAACCATACACGAGACGAGTCAGCGAGCTTTCCGTGTCGTTCATGTAATCCCGTATGCCCAGGAATTCATTCGGCAGATCAACCCCTGTAGATACCCCAAGGCCGAACTGCTTCATGTATTCATCCCATTTGTCAATTCCGGTCGCACCATATTTTGAGTACATCTTCTTCCCAATCTCATCAATCATGAATACGTTCGAGGAATGACGAATCGCATCACGAGGATACATTGCACCATACACATGCCCTGATGAGTTCTGCACTCTGCGATTGTCCCCACCAAAGGTCGTTGAACCTCTATCCGAATAAACCGTATTGGTAGTGAAGAAACCTTCTTTCAAACCGATCAAGACACTAAGCGGTTTGATGGTGGAACCGAGTAGCACGATCGATTCAGCTCGCTTCTTAGAGTCATCCGGAGGGAATGAACGAATCGTACCATTTTGATACACATATTTGATATCATCATACTGATCATTGGTGATACTGCCTGTTCTCCAGATGTTGGTATCATAATCTGGCATACTGGCAGCAGATACGATTTTCCCGGTATCCACTTCCATCGCAACTGCAAATCCGGTCTTGGCATTGGGATGCAATCGACCGGAAACCTGATTCCGATGAAGCCAACTCAACTGATCCAGAATGGCCTGTTCTGTTTTCACCTGGACGTTCTTGTTAATGCTGGAAATCAGGTCGTAACCTTTCTGCGGCGGGGTAGAACCTGCTACACCTTCAGGCAAATTACGCAAATCAACATCAACGGATGTATATCCGCTTTTGCCGCGGAGAGCATCCTGATATTGCAGTTCCAGTCCATCAAAGCCTACAAATTCATTTTCCGTATACACCAGACCCGGGTCCGTTTGCGTTTTATTGGCCTCGTCCACCTCTTTGTATTTGTCCAAGGACTTCGAACTTCTAAACTTCTTCAGATAACCGATTGTCTGAACCGCTACCGTATCCGGATCGTAGAAACGTACACTCTCTTCGACGATCTGAATACCTTTGAACTCGTCCTTATGTTGCAGGAAATAAGCGACTTCTTCCTCGGACAGATCACTCTTGATCAGACGCGGCATAAAACCGTTCGCTTTGCGGGAGTTCAAGTCCATCTCTTCAATAATTTTCTCCACTGTAAGTGACTCTGAATCCTTCAGCTTGTACTGTTCAAATACATCATGCAACCGGGTTGCAATATCCTGTACTTCCCCTATGTTAGGACTCGGTTTCCCATCAACATCCCCATAGTTTTTATACAGCGTCAGGTAGAGAGACTGAATGGGCTTGGAATAAGCCAGCTTCACTTCACCTGTGGAATCATAGATCGTGCCTCGCACAGGAGGAAGTGGTACATCCTTGGTAATGTTACTTGCTTCTTCCTGACTGAGTTCAGGCCCTTCCACAAATTGCAAAAAGGCCAAGCGTACAATAATAACGCTAAAAATAACAAAGGAAGCGAAGAAAAATACGTTCATTCGGTAACTGAAGCGCCGTTTGTCTGTAAGTTCATCCTTCTCATTGGAATGCTTTTTCATCCATCCTACCTCTTTCATGACTTGATGCATACCACTCAAACAGATTCTTCGCGGCATGATAACTTGGCAACGTCGTCATATTCCGGACCCATGTCCGTTGTAATGTTAAGCTGACTGATCCTTTAGATGGGTGTCGGCAAAATTCGGAGGATTAAACCAGTCTCCACTGATCGCCCATGTCGGGTCAAGCGGAACCCAGCTCTCGGAATCACTCAAATACACCTCATTCCACGCATGCGGACCGTACCCTCCCTGGCCGTTATAACCCAGTCCCGTAACAACTTTGACTTCAAGTCCTTGTGAACGGGCCATCACAGCGTAGAGACGGGCATAATCAATACATACGCCTTTGCGTGTATCAAATGTATTCTGTGGATTCTGTTCATGCCATATGCCCTTTTGCTCATAGTCATCCACTTTACCATAGTCATACTGAATACGTGAACCTACCCAGTCGTATAGCGCTCTTGCTTTGGCTTCATCTGTCGATTGGCCTTTGACAATCTCACTCGCTGCAGATTCAATGTCCGTCGGAATATTGTGGTCGATAACTTCATATTTGCGTTGCAGGATGCCGCCCAGTTCCTTCTGCACAGCCTGCGTAAATACGGGAAGCTTGTCTTTGATAAACGTTCCAGACAACGGTTCGATAACCGATTTGGCCCCTTGCATATAGATCGGAGATGCTTCCACATATCGGCTGAACATACTCCCGGGATAAAGACTGACAATCATGAACAAGACTGCAATAACAATCATTCCGCGGACGGAGCCTATGATCGTGCCAATTAATGCACCCGTCAACCGACTAAACATACCTTTAGGCGCACTTTCCTCGGCTGACCCCTGCCTGCTGCTAAAAATAAATGAAGAGAGAAACCCGAGAATCAGTCGGATGAGTCCATAGCTTAATACAAATAATACAGCGAACCGCATTAGTGGAAAATCTGCAATCGCCGTAACCAACGTATAATACATCTGTTCCCACCGGTTCAACTCACGATTAGGCATGGCAGAAGCATACTCAGACAGCCACTGCTGTACATATGGTGCAAGCCACAATGTTAAACCGATCGACAACAGAATACCAATGACCGCCATAATGCCATCCATCAGAAACCCAAAGAGTCTGCCTGCTGAACGCGAAGCCCCTCTGGACCAACCCTGCAATAATGAAGCAGCCACAATCAGCAGCAGCATAATCGTGATGCCATTCAATTCCTTCAGGCTGTCCAGCCAATTCTGCAGCACGTACCGATTCCCCCTTTACTACGATGCTGGTGCTGTTTTGTTCTCCTGTGCCTGTTCGACAAACGTACGTATAGTTTCATTGTCGAGTTTCCATTCGCCAAGTGAAATTCCGCGGAAGGTCACATCAACTTTATCCGATTGAGTTCTGCCCTTAATCTCCACATTGGGACTTGTGATGGTGAACGCTCCATCCTGTCCTTTGACGTATTTCGCTTTGGAAGCCTCCTTAAGCATCATGCTGGTTGCTTCCTTCTTCAATGTGTCCATCGTGCTGGATTGTACGTCTGTCACTGTCTGTTTGATCTGATCAATGGAGATGCCGCTGTATATCAGTAGAGCCGCAATAATGATGATGGCAATCGCCCATTTCAATACGGTTTTGACCACATTCAGAACAAAGAACAATATGATCAATGCAACCACGATCACCAGCCAGTTCTGCATCACAAACTCTTTGATTACTTCTATGTTCATGACTACACCTTCCGTATTAGAATTCATTCGTAACACTCCCGAATATTATACATGATTTCCGAAGCTGCTGTCAGCTAAGCCCTCTCCCTTAAAAATAAACGGTCTAAGTTCGTCCCGCCGGGCGTACAAGTAGTACCATGAGGTTCTGCTGGCGAACGGGAACACGTTCAAGACCCGTAGTTTGAACATGCATCGCTTAACAAGGAGGGGCTTATGTGAAAACGGCCATCTGGTTATACCTGTTTTTGTTCCTTGCTGTATTTGATCTGCACGCCCAGTATCCCATTCTGACCCCTTTTGCCATCTCGCTGGGAGCCGCCCCTACTTTCATTGGCTGGATGATGGGCATCTATTCCTTAACGCATCTTCCTGGTAATCTGATTGCCGGAACCCAAATTGATAAACATGGCAGTCGCCGCTACATTGTATTCAGTCTGCTCGGGGCAGGATTTATCCTGCTCCTGCAAGCCTATGTCCAGACACCATGGCAACTGCTGGCGCTGCGTTCCATCAGCGGTTTTGTGCTGGCCTTCCTGTCTCCCGCATGTCTCGCCCTGCTTGCACAGTTATCCAGCGATCCGGTGAAACAGGGGAAGTATATGTCGGGTCATGGGGTAGTACATACCCTCGCGTCTGTGGTATCGCCAGCGGCCGGTGCGATCATTGTAGGTTCCATGGGATTCTCTGCTACATTCTCAGGCTTGGGATACTTGCTTATTCTCACAGGTGTCATTGCTTTCATGACGATGCCCCGTGGCATCATCAAGCAGCATGAGAGAGTAACTGAACCTGCCAAACCTAACGTTTCACCAGCAGATGCCACAAGTGCATTCCTGCCGGTGTCCTGGCGATACTTTGCCTTGCCTCTGGTTATTGCCTGTGCTCAAGGGATTCTCTTCTTCGAGTTGCCCCTTCGAGGAGGAGGGCATTCGTCCATCATGTCTACCGGCCTGTTATTTTCCGTAATCAGTATCGGAGCTCTCTTCACACTAAGTATGTTATTTCTCAACCGGTATTCCCCCAAACTGCGTCTGGTTGCGGGTGTGCTGTTGATGTCCTTGTGTTTTTTTGTAATGGCCGCCATTCCGCAAGTTCCGTTGTCCACCGTGTTATTTGTACTTGGGATGTCAAAAGGCATCATCTTTCCAGCTATGGCTACCCTATTTATCCGTCTGAGCGGAGGAAGCAAGTTGGGCCGCATTTTCTCGCTGCAATCCATTGCCACCTCCATAGGCTCTTTCATCGGCCCCATCACAGCCGGACAACTTCGTGTCGGGTTATCACCCTATTTCATCGCCTTTGTTTTATTAATGATTGGTATGCTGCTGCTTCCATACTATACATCCAGACGCGAAGCTACCCTCACCGATCCCAAAAGTATATTGAATTAAATTCCGATCAGACTCTGTCTTCTTACCGTTATGGCATCAATTAGGCCAGTATTTTCATTAGCTTTGCATCATTCCCCCATTTACAGCTAAACTATATAAAATGGACTAACGTTTTACACGTTGATAAAAGCTAACTGGGAAATCTATCTTTTACAATCACCGAAGGTTTTATCTTATTGAAGATCATTAAGGTTGAACAATTAGCCAAAAGTAGTGGAGGGGACGGAATCGATTTTGAAGAAGCGGTAGCGTTCGCCTTTGTCTCCATATTTCAACCTATAAAAAATAAAATCAATCAGAAATTTGGAGACAACAGCGATCGAAGGAACGATCCGTAACCGGAACGGCCACTGCCAGCTATTACTGACCTAATGATGCACATGAGATAAGATTTCAGAGAATTGTCTTGATGGGTTGTTCTCTCCAGTTAGCAAACGTGTAAAGAAAGGAGTCCATTTTATATAATCAGTCGATTTTCGCTGCAACATTTCCCGGGGAATGTCGACATAAGCTCTCGAACAAGAGGTGAATATCATGCCTATTCATGTCATTGTGGAAGGTAAGAATGACCGAAGCAAACTGAAACGTTTGGTTGGACCCGAAATCAACATTCTGTGTACGTTTGGAACACTTAATTCCCTCAAGTTGGAGACCCTGCGCAAGCAAGTCGGTTATGATGAAGTCTTTTTATTTATGGATAATGACAGTTCTGGCAAGAAAATTAGAGGTGTACTTCGGGATGCTTTCCCGGATGCAGTACAGATGTATACACGACGAGGATATGCGGGGGTGGAAGGAACACCTGATGAGTATATCATTGCCCAGCTGGAGAAGGCCGGGCTAGAGACATACATCCAATACCCTGAACATCCTTCCTTTTAAAAGAAAAATGCCAAAAGGCTGCCTTTCGGTTGATATCCAACCTGGGGCAGCCTTTACATTATGAGCATCAGATGATTATTCCTTGATCAGATTCCGAATATCCTCGGCAATCACAGCAGGCACAACGGCCTCTGTATTAAATGCGTTATATACCTTGCGCAGCTGGTTATTCTCATCCACCAGCCCGATCATGTTCATATGGGCAAAATCGTCCTTATTTTCCCCTTCAATCAGGATCTGGAATGAATCCTTGGCAAACTGTTTGGTTTTGTCCATATCCCCTCGCAAGAAGTACCATCCGGAATAATCCGCGTGGAAACGGTCCGCAAACGTCTTAATCTTCTCTCTTGTATCGACTTTCGGGTCGAATGAAATGGATACAAATGAGACATCTTTACCAAAGGTGTCGTCCTCTTTCAACAGATCCTGCACCTGGGATAACGTAAACGTCGTAATCGGGCAGACATCCGGACAACTGGTGAAATAAAAGTAGAACAAACGGACTTTCCCTTGCGTATCCTCCAGTGATACAGTACTGCCATCTACATTTTCCATGGAAAAGGATTGGATCTCACGAATCTCGGGTAATTTTTCCTTACTGGCAAATACGGTGCCCCACATCAGATACATAGCCATAATGAGTGCGAGCCCAAGCAGTATCCATGTCCATTTGTACTTTTTCAGCATCTTCCTCGTCCCTTCTGTAACTTCTCTTATGAATACGCATACATATGTGAACCCAAATCACGTTTGTTTCGCTTCATCCATCTACTGTGACATATGTATTCAAAGAAACCTACTTTTTATGAGATTCTATATTATTGTAACGGTTAAAAGAAACAATGCCCATAAATATTTATGTAACATAACCGACTGCGTATTCTCTGACGCAATTTCTCTCAGTATCCGATATAAAGTTTATCATAGCAACTGCCAAAATAGTTTGACAAACTGCGTACATTTATTGGGTATATCACAGGAAATTGTCATAACTTTGAAATTAGGGATGTTTTGCATCCTGACAGAAGGATATTATACACTATATATGGGTATCACCTAGATAGAGAAGTAATATGCCTTAGAACGATACACCACACAAAGGAGACGTTTATGGATACCTCTACACATTTTGTCATGGGGATTGGTCTAGCCGGTCTGGCTTATGTCGATCCTGTCGTTGCAGCGAGTCCCATGCTTGCAGCTGCGGTAATGGTTGGCACGATCGCCGGTTCCCAGGCCCCTGACATTGATACTGCGTTACGTCTCAAAAGCAATTCGCTTTACATTCGTAATCATCGGGGCTTGTCACACTCTCTGCCATTTCTCCTGTTATGGGTTTTGCTCATCACCGGCGTCATTGCACTGATATTCCCTGGTGTCCCTATTGGACACGTTGCCACGTGGACCGCTGTGGCCGTAGGCTTTCACGTATTCACCGATCTGTTCAACACCTATGGAACCCAAGCCGCCCGGCCTTTTACGGAACGCTGGATCGCCTGGAACATCATTCATATTTTTGATCCGTTTCTATTCACTACACATGTCATAGCTATCCTGTTATGGGCCTTTGATCTGATCGCCCCTGCACCACTCTTCGTTACGTTGTATAGTTTGACCGGTTTATATTATATATGGCGAACGATTGCTCGTGCACAAGCGGTCAGAAAAGTTAGACGTCTCGATAACAGCCCAGAGCAGGCAAAATACATCGTCATTCCAACGATATCCTGGAACCGCTGGCATGTGGTTAAACGAGTTGAGGACGGCAGTTATGTGATCGGTAAAATGGATGGTTCTAATCTGGTATGGAGTCTGCACGCCTCGTCTTCTACTCATGCGGCCGTTGCTGCTTCACGCAAATCGCCGGAAGTCAGCGCCTTCCTCTATTTCACCTCCTATGCGGTGGCAGAGGTTGAAGAACTGCCTGCCGGTTACAAGGTCCGCTGGGCAGATGTACGTTATCGACACCGGAAACAATATCCATTTGTCGCTGTGATTGTGATGGATCGGAATTTTGAAACGATTGATACGTATGTAGGCTGGTTAAGCGATGAGAAAATGGATAAAAAACTTTTATCTGCACGCCCTTGACGAAGTGAGCATGGCAAGGCACAATCAGACATAGGAACTGATACGCGAGAAAGCCCGGAGCGTTTCCGCTCCGGGCTTTCTGTTTATCCTGTTTTGTTGCTGTTGGTTAAAATAAATTATTTGCCAGACCCAGCCAGAGACTGCTCAGCGATTTGTACCAGACGTTTGGTGATATATCCACCCAAAGATCCTGTTTCACGGGAAGTGTAGTTACCATAGTAACCGTCTTGTGGGATAGTTACACCCAGTTCCTGTGCAGCCTCGATTTTCAATTGTTGCAGTGCTGAATTTGCCTGAGGTACCACCAAGTTGTTAGAACGAGATCCTTGAGCCATATTTATAATCTCCCTTCAATCTGTGTCTGTAATGTAATTGCAAGCTTGCAAGATTATTATGGCTCGTAGGCTACAGGTTATACGGAGTTTTACTAAATTTGTAGATGGAGGTTTTTCCCAATGAGTAAAGGCTTATCCTTATGGTTCGCATTCTCTTCGATTATCTTGTTAACGGTTTCAGCAATTATGATCTCCTACTCCGGTTGGTTTGCTGCACTACTGTTTGTCCTGTCCATTGCCAACATTGGCTGGGGATTTGTGATTCGCGCCAAAAAAGAACGTCAGGAAGTTCGCTCGGCTGCTTCAGAGCCCACTTCTTGAGCAGGTCATTTGACAGTTCAATAATGAACGCATAAATAAAGAGGAGTCCTTCAATAGGACTCCTCTTTATTTATGTTAACTATTCATTGCATGAAATGAAGATCTTTGTTCAGGACTACTGTTTACGTCTCGGAACAAATCCCATGCGTTCTTTCACTGCATCCAACGTTTGAGCAGCAACTTCTTCTGCACGACGGGCTGACGTATCCAGAATATCCGCCAATTCGCCAGATTCACGAATCTCATTATATCGTTGTTGTAGCGGTTCAATCACAGATACAACCACTTCAGCCAGTTCCTTTTTGAATGGACCGTACATCTTGCCTTCATAACGCTCAGCTACTTCCTTAAGCGTCATACCTGCACATTCAGCATAGATACTCATCAGATTGCTGACTTCCGGTTTGTTTGCCGGATCATATACGACTTCACGTCCCGAATCTGTAGTGGCACGGCTGATTTTTTTGCGAATCACATCCGGTGGATCCAGCAGGGCAATATAGCTGCCAGCATTAGGGTTACTTTTGCTCATCTTCGAAGAGGCATCGTCAAGTGACATTACCCGTGCACCTACCTGTGGGATATACGGATCTGGAATGGTGAAGTACTCCCCATAACGGTGGTTAAAACGTCCTGCCAGATCACGTGTCAGTTCCAGATGCTGCTTCTGATCCTCACCTACTGGCACAAGGTCAGCATTGTACAACAAAATATCCGCCGCCATTAATGATGGATACACGAACAGTCCGGCACCAACGGAATCTTTACCGGATGATTTATCCTTAAACTGAGTCATGCGTTCAAGCTCACCCATGGAGGTCAGCGTTGTCATCAACCAGCCCAATTCCGCGTGCTGCGGTACATGGGATTGCAAAAATACGTTAGATTTCGAAGGATCAATACCTGCTGCAATAAACAGTGCAGCTACCGCTTCCGACTGTTCACGCAATGCTGCTGGCTCCTGAGCCACAGTGATGGCATGAAGATCAACCACCATGAAATGACATTGATAGTCATGCTGGAGTTTTACAAAATTTTTGATAGCACCAATATAGTTGCCCAATGTGAGCTTACCGCTTGGCTGAATACCTGAAAGTACTGTTTTCATTGCACATAACGCCTCCCTGATTGTATATAAAAAAAACTCCTGCCATTCTCTGCGAACGCAAAAAGGCCCCACATCCGCAAGGGACGTGAGACCGTGGTGCCACCCTTATTCGCTTTTCTTCGACTGCTCTGACCCTGAATCAAGTCAAGCCGAAGAAATGCCTTCATTGTTCCGTAACGTGGATTATACGGCAGACTCTAGTGGGGCAAGCCCATTTCTGGCTTAACCTGTTCAAACCTACACTCAAGGGTCCATTCGATAAAGAGCTCACACCGGTTCACATCAACCACCGGCTTTCTGAAGAGGATTCTCTTGGCCTACTTATCCCTGTCATCGATTTCATGTCATTCAATTCTAATAAATGCTTTCAGAGTTCCATCTTAATGCGCACAGGCGCGAATGTCAAAATGAGTTGAACTTTTTTACCCGAGACACTGAAATCTGTTATGATGGAATTGCTTATCCTGATGACTGGTTCACACGAAGCAGCGCAGGAAATAGCTGGCATGTACACAATGACACGCCTGCAGCAGTACAGTCATCACAACTGCTTGCAGACAGATTTCAAGTGGGAAAAGGAGCATCGATATGAAACAAGTGACCAAAGGCCAATGGAATGGTTACGACACGTATATCCTACATAGCCGTGAATTGGAAATCACCCTGCTGCCGCGTCTTGGGAATAATATTATTTCTATTCGCGATTTAGTGCAGGACAGAGATGTCGTCCGCCGTCCGGATGAAGACGATCTTGCCTTTTATCTGCAGAAGCCGTACCATTTTGGCGTTCCTCTCCTGATTCCACCAGGGCGCATTCATCGGGGACAATTCGAATATGAAGGTGTCGGTTACCAGTTCGATCAGAACACGGCGAATGACAACCATATTCACGGCCTCCATCGTACCCAATCCTGGTGTGTCAGTGACATTGAGGAAGATGAAGACGGTTGTGCAATAACGACCGAATTACTAACCGAAAATGAAGAGCATTGGATGGCTCAATTCCCGATTCCCCTGAAACTTGAGATGACGTTCAGTCTGCAAAACGCTGTATTTAGCCAGCGTCTGCGAGTCACCAATCTGAGCTCAACGCCTGCTCCTTTTGGGATGGGATATCATACATGGTTTTTGTTAGACGGCAAACCTGCCGACTGGACACTGCAATTGCCTGTTTCCGGAATATACGGACAGAATGAAGAACAACTACCGACAGGTGAACTGGAGTCCCTGGGTGAATGGTCTGCTCTGAACGAAGGCATCAATTTGCAGGGACGTAACTGGGATACCCTATTAAAAGCTACCGAAGGTGAACCGGCTACGGCTTACTTACGCAGGCAAGATGGATATACATTGAAATATTCAGCAGATGAAGCATTTTTCAAACATTGGGTTCTCTTTACCAAAGGTGAATCCGATCAGTTTTTGTGCATTGAACCGTACACTTGGCTCCCGGATGCACCTAATTTGGCTTTATCGGATGAACAAACCGGGTTGATTCGCTTGGAACCGGAACAGCCTGTTGAGTTATTCACACGTATTGAGGTTATACCTCCTACAGATTAAGCGAGCTGATCATGCTCTATTTTGCTTTTACGCATATCAACCTTTATTTTGATATCCAAATACAACTTGCCGACCCGCATTGGGTCGGCTTTTTTATGTGTCCTGTGCACTGATAGTTATCCATATTTTCCCTTACGCCATATCATGTATATTTCCGTATTCTCTAACCATACTAACATCACCAACCCATAAGGAGGTGACACATATGTACGGAAGTCAAAACCAAGGTAGCGGTAGCCGCTCCAACAACCTGGTCGTTCCCCAAGCAACAGCAGCATTGCAACAATTGAAAATTGAAGCTGCTCAAGAGCTGGGTGTAACTATTCCACAAGATGGTTACTACGGTAACTATACTTCCCGTGAGACAGGTTCTCTGGGTGGATACATCACTAAACGTCTGGTACAAATCGCTGAGCAGCAATTATCGGGTCGTTCGTAAGCTCGTAATTATTGCTTGAGCCTAAGCAGAATCCAAAAGCAAAAGCGGCCTTCTTCGGAAGTGCCGCTTTCTCTTGTTTAACTAATTATGAGGTCGACTCCATATCTGAATCCTTGTATGTATTGGTTCTAGGGTAACGAATCATCAAGCTTGCCATATTGTAATTAGACTCCATCGTTGCATCTACCAAAATCATACCTTGTCTTACTGTGAAGTCGTACGATATTTCGCCATGTGTCCAATTGCGTTTAAATTTCAACGTCTCCAGTGCCATCGCACGGAAAGAAGTTCTCTGGGTTTCGTTTAGCCCCCCTTCCTCCACATCCATCTGCCCATCTCGTCCAGCTATCGGATTATGTCGAATACCGAATTTCCCAATTACGTTGTTTCGTATTTGCACAAAAACCACCCCTGAATCTAACCCTGATAACTCATTATCAAGTTCTTTGAATACCAGATCCAACTGTCTCGCTAATGAAAGCTCATCAATTTTCATATTAACACTCTCCTTATATGCTTATAGTCCTATACATTAAGGACTTACGACTCATTATATGACATCATATGTGCTCATTCAACAAACAACGGCAAAGTTGGGTATTTCTAACTATTATTTGCACAATTAATTGCCATTCCACTCCCTTAAACTGAGCTTTTTCACTTAATTACGACAAAATCTTCGAGAATCAAAAATGAGGATTCTGTACAAAAAGAGGCTGCAATCCCGTGTCTGTTAACAGGGGATTGCAGCCTCTTTCATATTATCAACCTATTATATTCAACCTTTTTTTTCGGTTGCTGTCATCTGCAGAAACTGCTCAATATCGGCAATAACCAAGTCTGCAGCATTTTGCCAGAATTCCGGTTGTGTCAGGTCCGTACCCAGATGTTTCTGAGCAAGTTCTTCGACTGTCATACGCCCTGTATCCCGCAACAAATCATCGTATTTATCTGCAAATGCTGTTCCTTCTTGCTGTGCTCTCGCATAGATTCCCGCACTGAACATGTACCCAAACGTGTACGGGAAGTTATAGAATGGCACACCTGTCAGATAGAAATGCAGTTTGGATGCCCAGAAATGAGGATGATCTGATGCAAGTACACCACAGAACGCTTCCTGCTGTGCTTCCACCATTAATTTGGATAGCTCATCCGCGTTAACCAGGCCTTTTTTGCGTTGTTCATAGAAACGATTCTCAAACAGGAACCGGGCATGGATATTCATAAAGAAAGCTACACTTCGCTGTATCTTGTCTTCCAGCAAAGCCAGCTTCTCTTGCTCATCTGTTGCCGCCTGAACCAGGGCATCTGCTACAATCAATTCAGCAAACGTGGACGCTGTCTCAGCCACATTCATCGCATAACGTTGATTCAATGCAGGCAGCTCTTCCATAATGTGTTGATGATATCCATGACCAAGTTCATGCGCAAGAGTCGACACATTAGATGGTGTCCCGGAGAAGGTCATAAAAATTCGGGTTGCTTTGCTAAGTGGCAAAGACGTACAGAATCCGCCTGGACGCTTGCCTGGACGGTCTTCAGCTTCAATCCAGCGTTTCTCAAACGCCATCTCTGCAAACGAGGAAAGTTTAGGGCTGAACTTGGCAAACTGTTCAACAATATTGATGGCTGCCTCATCGTAAGTGATTTTGCCACTCGATTTACCTACAGGTGCATCTACGTCGCTCCAGCTGAGCTTGTCTACCCCCAGCAGTTCTGCCTTGCGCTCCAGATATTGAACAAGCGCAGGTTTGGCACCATTAATTACATCCCACATCGTATCCAGTGTCTGACGTGACATCCGGTTGATGGCTAGAGGTTCTTTGAGGATATCATCCCAGCCACGTTTCTCATATAACTTCAGACGGAATCCCGCGAGGTGGTTCAGCGTGTCTGCACAGAAATCTTCGACATCAGTCCAAGCCTGTTCCCAGTTTGCAAATACCGTCTCGCGTACACTCCGATCACTATCGCTCAGCTTGTTGGCAGCCTGTCCTGCCGACAGCATCACTGTTTCCCCATTTTGTTCAAATGGAATGTTCACCTTGCTGACAATCGTGTTATAGAATTTGCCCCAACCATGATAACCATCCACACCCAGATCCAGTGCAAGGCCTTCAAGTTCCGGCGACAGCTTCTCACGTGCCAGCGTGCGACTCTCGTTCAGTACAAATGCCAGCGGCTGAATATCTTCCCGAGCAATCCACGCGTCCCACACCGAATCCGATGTCTGACTGAGTGTATTATCGAACTTTGACTTGCTACCGTTCAGCATCGCTGCAATAGAACTGATGGCGCCCTGAAGCTGCGTTGCCTTTTTGTCCTTCTGGTTTTGTGATGATAGGCAGGATACAAACGCAGAGCCTTCCGATATGCGGATATAACAGCTTTGCAGCAGTTCCAAAATGGGATCAAATGCTGCCGTCTCTTCCAATGAAGTCGGTGCAAGTGTTTCGTTTAGAAGAAGTTGCAGTTTACGTACATCCTCTTCCAGTTCAATCAGATACGCAGCGAATGTCTCGGAGGAAGAACCTCCACTAAAAATGGACTCCAGATCCCATACGGGGTGTAATGGCGTTTTCATTTAATAAGGCACCTCTCTCTATAAATTGGATGGTTAGGATTGAATTAAAAACTGGTTTTATGCGTGCCATATCTCTATACTAGAGAAATAGCTACAGAGGTTGTTCAAAAAGTCCACTTTTGATTACGAATCATGCCTAACGGCATCATCAGCATCGAATATGAAATTCAGCCGAAATAAGCGGATGCTTACGAAGGTTGTTTCCTTTGGAAACAATGTAGTTGCTCACGTAGTTTGCCTACGCTCCGCTACTCCATTTCTAGCTTCATTCCATCTTCTCTGTACTGAAAACCAGACTTTTTGAACATGTATTCATAGTAACTTTCAGGAGGTAAACGTATGAAACCTTTACAAGTATCGGCTGATACAGCCGTCAAATTAGCAGAATCCCTGGGCGTACCTTTGGAGCACCTGATGCACATGCCCCAACATATCCTGATGCAGAAGATTGCGGAACTCGCCAAACAAGAAGCCTCCAAACCTTCCGCATCAGAAGGCGAACAAGAATGATTCCGTTTGAGAACAGCTGGCCTTACGATATTGTGATGGGAGACATCTATGTACAGCAATGTCCCTACTGTCATGCAAGCAACGTGCTGCTCCCCCTCAAACCCAAAGAGCTTGTGCTCATTCGCGAAGGCAAAAAGAAATTACTGGTCTTTCCCTGCTGTAATACAAGCATGACCGTGATCGACAACGACAGTGACTATTTGTTATCCAGCCGTCCTGTCCGTAACTAATGTAAGATCAACCTAGAGGGGGCTGCGCTTCGCAGCCTCTTTGTCTGTTTCCAGCATCTCTTCAGGGAGTTCCAACTTACTTGAAATCATCTGCTCACGCAGCACAGCCCACTGTTCCCTTGAAGCACGAATCATGGCCGCATCTGTGATCCGCTTGTCATGAATGACCTTGCTGAACCATTGCACTGCTTCATTAAACCGTCCTACCCTGCGGTTCAATTCCCCGAGCAAATACAACAGTTTGGCTTCATTGCCACCCGTTCCTTCACGTTCGAACACCTTCACATAGGCTTCAAGGCTAAATTCAAGAAAACGATGTTCCTGTGCATGGTCCTCCATATAACGATACAACCAAGCTATATGATGCAACAGACCAGCGACGACACGATCTTTCTCCTGAATAACCTGTGCGCACAGCAAGGCAAGCTTGTACGTAGCCAGCGCCTGTTCCAGTGTTCGTGCTCCGCTATAATCACGTTTTACCCAGCGATTACCGACCTGTTCCTTAAAAGCCTTGCGCTGAGCATCATTCAAATGCTCCGTTGCGTTCTCCGTCGAGGCAAACCCGCACTGCGGACAGATGCGAACCACATAAAAATCTGGATTCTCCAGCTTGTAGTACGCACAAAAATCCGAATCCGTCCGGTAGGGCCTTTTCAAACTCGGTCTTACCCGTGAGGTTTCATACTCGGTTTCGCAATAATGACAGGTCACCTTCACCTTATATAGCGGCTCTAATTCCAATCTCTTCCATCCCTCTCCCGTACGCTTATAATCATATTCGGAACTACGGTGTATTCACAAAATGATGTGCTGGCCCGGATAAACGCTGCAGGATAAACGAATGCAAGGGCTCCTCCACACCAATCTGTGTTAAGGCTTGATCCATACATGCAAGCCAAGCCTCGGCCCGTTCAACCGTCACTTCAAAATGCATATGACGGGCACGCATCATCGGATGTCCAAATGCCTCGGAAAACAGCCCTGGTCCTCCAAAAAATTGAGACAAAAACATATACTGCTTGTCGATGACCGGCTGAATATCTTCCGGGAAAAGCGGAGCCAGTTGCTCATTCTGCTGAACGATTGGATAGAAAGCCTCGACCAGTGCGCGAACACCTTTCTCACCGCCAAGATTGTCATAAATACTCAAACTGGGATTCATGCGTCTGATTCCCCTTTCTGATGTCGAATTTTGCCATATATTACACGTTCCGTGAACATTGTGAAAACAGTAACAATATCAAGGCCCCTAAAGCCTTTATCTCCATTCTATCAAAAAAAACCAAAAAGTCCTATATAACATGAAATCATCAGGACATGTAACCAGGTCATCTGTATATAGGACCTTCTTCAAAAAATAATAAAAAAAAGCGCCAACCGCATAGGTTGGCGCACTAGATATTCCATTAATAACTCCGCCAGTCCTCTTCCTCAGAGCGTACCAGCGAGGCACGTATCACATATACAAAAGCACAGACCAGGATTCCGGTGACAAGACTCATGATCATCACTCCATCCGAATTGAATTCCACCTTGGAGACAATTAGGTGACGTTCAGGCGTTTTTCTCATTTTAGCATACATCACTCAAAAACACAGCCACTTTTGCAAGCGCTTTCTACGTATAATTTTGTACTGTTTGTCCACTTTTTTTCATATATTGATGGCAATAGGCATCACAGACTTCCGCACACCGACCATTCCAAAAATAAAGGAGAAGAATTCATGGCTGCTTCACAACGACTCACCCATGTCCTGGTCACACTCGCTCTCCTGATCCTTTGTTTGTTAATGGTCTTGTATCCAGCGGAAACCTGGCATGCAGGTGTACGCGGACTGTCCATCTGGTGGGACGTATTGTTTCCCTCCCTTTTTCCTTTTTTGGTGCTGTCCGAGCTGCTGCTCGGCTTTGGCATTGTTCATTTTCTAGGTACCTTGCTTAATCCACTGATGCGTCCATTGTTTCGTGTTCCCGGAAGCGGTGGTTTTGTATTTGCCGTGAGCTGTGCATCCGGTTATCCAACAGGGGCGAAACTGACCGCTCAGTTATGGGAACAAAAGCTGGTTACCCGGGAAGAAGGAGAACGGCTCGTTGCCTTCACGACATCATCCGATCCGATCTTCATGATTGGAGCGGTATCGGTTGGCTTCTTCCATAATGTCGCCATCGCTCCAGTATTGGTTGCGAGCCATTACGCTGCAGCTTTTCTGGTGGGTATGCTCATGCGTTTTCACGGGGGTACAGCAAAAGGCTCACAGCCAGACATCTCTTCTGCATCTCCACCGAGGGAAATACATAGAAACAGACTGGTCCGGGCCATCTATGCAATGCATGAGGCAAGAAAGGCTGACGGACGGGCATTCGGTGAACTGCTGCGCCAGGCAGTCTCCTCATCCCTTCGCCTTATTATTATCGTAGGAGGGCTGGTTGTATTCTTCTCGGTCATGATGGAGTTGCTTGTACAGACCGGTTGGCTTGGTGGATTATACGGGATAACCGAGCAATTGCTTCGACATAGCGGGCTTCCTCCATCCTTATCTCCTAGCTTGGTCGGGGGGTTATTTGAAGTAACGCTGGGGAACAAAGAGGCCGGAAGTGCCGGTGCATCCATCCCTCTCGTCTATAAAGTCGCAGCAGCAGCCTTTGTTCTCTCCTGGGGTGGATTATCCGTCCATGCACAGATTATGAGTATTCTGAGCAACACACCCATGAGATACGGTCCATTTCTATTTGCCAGAGCAATTCATGCGCTCATCGCACCTGTGCTGGTCCTGATGTTGTGGACACCCATGATGGGGCGTTCCTCTTCACCCGTTCTCATGGAGCCCGGTTCCATCCCATCGTTATCTGCGTATTCACCGGACTGGGGACTGATTTTCTTATCCGGAATGATTGTTTTTGTAAGCCTCATCGTATTGTTGTTATTCCTTGCGATATTAAGTTCCATTCTCAAGCCTAGACGACATGCCAAAAATAAGTGAACGATTCATCTATATTTAACTGAATATGCGCCCAAACGTTGTGTTCTTCCGCGGAATTGATTATCATCGGTAGTATAATGACCACAAAGGAGCTTTCATCTTGAGATACTATGTTCAAGACCGCGGAGACCAGTTATCGATTGATCTCAGTCAGCAGTTTCATGCGCTGGCGAAGGAAGAAGGGTTCAAGCTGGATGCAGAATCGCCGGAGATTGTTATCTCCATCGGGGGCGATGGTACGATGCTACAGGCATTTCACAATTTCATCGACCGCATTCCGGATATTGCTTTTGTTGGGGTTCATACAGGCCATCTCGGCTTTTACGCCGATTGGAAGAAAGAAGAATTACGCGAGTTAGTCAGGCTGATGAGTGGCAAAGGAGATCCGGAGCGTCTCAAACCACGCATTGTACAATACCCGCTATTGGAGCTTGAGATTCGGAAAAAGTCGGGGAATTCCTCTTACATCGCCCTTAATGAATTTACGTTAAAAGGTGTAGACGGTACCGTTGTGGCGCAGGTCGATATTAACGATGTGACATTTGAAATGTTCCGTGGCGATGGCATCTGTGTATCCACGCCATCAGGCAGCACGGCATACAACAAAGCCCTCGGCGGTGCCATGGTTCATCCAACCATCGAGGCGATTCAGATTGCGGAGATTGCATCGATTAATAACCGGGTCTATCGGACACTTGGTTCACCGGTTATTTTGCCCAAGCATCATCATTGTGATATTTTCTCCCGCAAGGATCAGCGGTTATTGATGACGATTGATCATGTGAACGTGATGGTGGAGGATCTGATCTCCGTCCGTTGTCAGGTATCCAGTCACAAGGTCAGTTTCGCGCGTTTCCGCCCTTATCCATTCTGGAACCGGGTTCGCACGGCATTTCTTGACTAAAATAAACACACCAAAAAAGCGGTCCTTCTCAGGAACCGCTTTTTGCTTTGGCTTGAGGCTGATCCTTGCTTTTCTGAAGCACAAAGTACGCACAGCCAAAATTACAATATTCATTGATATAATCCACCATACTGGCGATTGTGGAATCCTTCGTCGCTTTTGGATGGTTATCACGGTAGAAACCTTTTAACCTCAACTGGCTATAACCCCAGTCTCCGATAATATAATCATAACGCTCCAGCACTTCACTGTAACGATCACGGAAGACCTCTGGATTCCAGCCCTCTTTGTGGTTCTGGACGATTTCATAATTTTTGCCGCCGATCTGTACAATGACCGGTTCTTTAGGCTTTTCCTCAACTGATTCAACAACCGATTCCTGAACCGGCTCCTGGATCTTCTCCTGAAGTTGGTCCTGAATCTGTTCTGTGATTTTTTCTTCTTCCAATCCGGTATCCTCCATCACGCGTGTGTTGCCGCCTGTTCAGCATGTTTGGTAGCCGATTTCACCTGTTCATGCGCATGGTAGGAGCTGCGAACCATTGGGCCGGACTCGACGTGGCTGAACCCACGTTTCAATCCTTCCTGTTTCAATGCAGCGAACTCCTCTGGCGGATAATACTTTTCAACATACAGATGTTTCTCCGATGGCTGCAAATATTGACCAATCGTCATAATATCACAGTTCACCGCACGAAGATCATCCATTGTTGATAAAATTTCATTATATTCCTCACCTACACCAAGCATAATGCTTGATTTCGTAGGGATGTTAGGTTGCATTTCTTTGGCACGAGCAAGCAATTCCAGTGAACGTTTATATTTCGCCTTGGCACGCACTTTGTCTGACAACCGCTCAACCGTTTCAATATTGTGATTCAGAATGTCCGGTTTGGCATCCATTACAATCTGCAAAGATTCCCGATCGCCCAGAAAGTCTGGAATGAGTACTTCAACGCTGCACAATGGCAACCGCCGCCGTACGGCCTTTACCGTCTCTGCAAAAATCGTAGCTCCCCCATCCTTCAGGTCATCACGGGCTACACTAGTAATTACGCAGTGTTGCAGATTCATCTGCTCTGCTGCTTCCGCCACACGTTCTGGTTCCTGCAAATCAAGCTCCGTTGGCAAGCCTGTATTCACCGCGCAAAAACGGCATGCCCTTGTGCAAATGTCGCCCAAAATCATAAAAGTGGCCGTTCGATTGGCCCAGCATTCATAAATATTCGGACACCGTGCTTCCTCACATACCGTATGCAGCGTTTTGGAACGCATCATCGTTTTCATTTCCTGATAGTTATCGCCGGTTGTCAATTTGATCCGAATCCAATCCGGCTTCGGTTCTTTAACACGTTTAGCCAATGCATAAACCTTCTTTCTACTGAAGTTAGGCTGTTGCTCGGAACATATTATACCATGAAAGCGCTGGAAAAACCCCCATTTGTCACATCTTGTGCATTCCTGCCCGATATGGACAATTTGTATAATTCGATTCCCCCCAAGAGCTTACATGGATAAAATGAGAACTTTTGAAGAACGCTAACCTTTAGCTTGGTTCATCGGGTACCTTGTATCATTCTAATGGAAAGGGGCTGCTTCCCAGTGCAACAACGCTTGACCTTCAGGCAAACGTACCGCTTTTGGATCAAAACATTACTTGCAGGTACTCTGCTTCTCCCATTCTTGCCTGTTGAAGTTTACAGTGAACCCGCCCAGGCCGCTCCCAAACCACAGGCTACCGAGTTAAAACCCGCAGACATTTTCGCTGCACGTCGCCATTTATATGAAACCATCGGTCAGATGACCCAGATTCCCTGGTACAGGCTTGCCGCCATTGATCAGTATGAACGAACGATTACCCGTGCACACCCGAAGGATCGCAAGCATCCGGAGCGGCTTACGGGTATCTTCATGACCCCTCCGGCCTGGAGAGGATGGCTAAATCCCGATGAGACGGATCAACATCCGGAATCCATTCTTTTTTTCAAAGGATATGGACGTGATGGTTCAGGAGACGGTATAGCGAATGCCAACAATGATCAGGATGTGCTGTACAGCATGGCTTCGGTTATTCAAGGTTACGGAAACAAGCAAGAGGACTTCAACATTGCCTTGTGGGAATATTATCACAACTCCCGTGCTGTGCAACGGATACAGCAATTCGCGAAGTTATATGAGCATTTTGACAATCTGGATCTATTCGGACATGCCTTTCCGGTCCCGCTCGGAACCAACTACTCCTATCGCAGTACCTGGGGGACGAAACGAAGCTGGGGCGGTTATCGCATTCATGAGGGAACGGATATCTTCGCTCCGCATGGCCTGCCTGTGCGCAGTACCTGTTACGGGGTCGTGGAAATCAAAGGCTGGAACCCGTTTGGCGGCTGGCGCATCGGAATTCGGGATTTGAACAACCATTATCACTATTACGCCCACCTCTCGGGTTTTGACAAGAGCGCACGCATTGGTGAAGTTGTGATCCCCGGTCAGGTTGTGGGTTGGGTTGGCAGTTCGGGTTACGGTAAACCGGGCACGCAGGGCAAATTCCCTCCACATCTGCACTATGGGATCTACCGGGACAGCGGACTGCACGAATGGTCGTTCGATCCTTATCCACTGCTGAAACATTGGGAACAGGATGAACGCAAACAAAAGAACAAGAAAAGCAAGTGAGACGAGTAAATGCATGATCAGCAAAGCGAAAAAGGGACCTCTTTAATAGAGGCCCCTTTTTCGCTTTGCTTTGCAATTCAAATTTGTGTGTATCATGGCTGGGTATCCTTATTAGGTTGCAACCCCCCATTCATATCAGGCAGATCATCCGGCTCAATTTCAAGTTCATTCCCTTGCAAAGGGTTTGACGGCGTCTGTTGCTGGTTCTGGCTAGGGGGATTCGTAGTTACTCCATTATCGCTTGATACACCCGTATGACCTGATGGCAGCGCAATAGCTGGGGCATTACTGCCGTTACTGCCCACTGGCTTGCCCTGATTATCGTAATAATACATTGGCACATCCCCGACAACCAGCAGGTAGGAAATCGGGATCTCCGTATCGACCGTTTCGGGCTCCATGTCAAATGGCACCACGACCGCGACCTCAGCAATGATGTGAATGTACACTTCCACCAAAATCATGTTAATACCCGCATTCTGCTGACGGGTGTTCAGGTCCACTTTGACAGCGCCCTGGGGCTCTATACGAACCGGTATACTCGGGCCAAATGAAGCCAGCACCGGACTGCCGAGCGCCTGCCCCAGCGGGATTTTTTCTTTTAACATGTGTACATTCTGCAGCGTGGATTGCACGATATTCATCGTACTTGCGGTGATTCGCATATGCTCATTGTAGTTCAGCATGAAACCGGACACTTTTCCGGCGGTATCCGTCTTCCAATCAATCAGTCCTTCGTTGGTTTTGCCATCTGCAACCTGTGCTGTAATTGCCTTGTTGATCGCTTCGGTCGCAATCTGCTTCACTCTGATCTTGGCCAAGTGCATGATGGGGGGCTTCATTTTCTTATCTACATAAGCAAAGCCCTGCATCAAACAAAACGCGGTGACCAATAAAATGATTAACCACATTTTGCGTTTGCCGCTTGGCGGCTTACGGCGTCTCCGGCTTCGCCATTTTCTTCTCATCATCGAAGTGTCCCTCCCCTACGGGATGAGCTATAGGCTATATGTTAACCTTATGCACCGTTGTCCCGAAAAAGAAGGACAGTACGTGGACACTGGATAGAAAGTAACAACAACATTAAAGGGACAAGTACTCCTCGTACTCCTCATTGGCTAAACTAACAGGAAATCGGAAACTACATAAACAGAGATAAAAAAACCTTTCACCCGCAGATTACTCTGCAAGGCGAAAGGTTTTACGTTCAGACCAACCAAAGATTCAGGCCATGTCTATCCTTTTATTTCGGAACAGATTCCCAGTCTTTCAGGAAACGTTCAATTCCGCTGTCCGTCAGTGGGTGTTTCCAAAGTGTTGGCAGAAGCGAACCCGGAATGGTGGCAATATGCGCACCGGAAAGGGCTGCATCCTCTACATGTTTGATATTGCGAATGCTTGCTGCGATAATCTCGGAAGGCAGATCATACATGTCCAGAATAAGACGCAGATCACGAATCAATTTCATACCATCCACCGCAATATCATCCAAGCGACCAACGAATGGACTGATGAAGGTTGCACCGGCTTTCGCCGCCATCAGGCCCTGTGCTGCGGAGAAAATCAGCGTAACATTGGTTTTAATCCCTTTTTGCGTCAACTCATGACAAGCATATAGCCCATCTTCGGTCATCGGCAATTTAATGACTACATTCGGTGCCCATTCTGCAATTTCATAAGCTTCCTTCAACATATCCTCGGCTTTGAGACCGATGACTTCAGCACTGACCGGGCCTTTAACAACGCCACAGATCTCCTGAATGACTTCTTTAAATACGCGACCTTCTTTGGCAATCAAAGACGGGTTAGTCGTGACTCCATCCACCAGACCCAGACGTTCGATCCGTTTGATTTCTTCCACATTCCCTGTATCTAAGAAAAATTTCATGATATGTTACCTCCACTTGATGAATTCGTAAACACGATATAAGTCATTACCCGATTCTCATCATATGTTAACAGTTATATATAAAATTAATTTTTCTCTACAGCGTGACCGCCAAATTCATTACGCAATGCTGCTACCACTTTACCTGTGAATGTATCTGTTTCCAGGGAACGATAACGCATCAGCAAGGACAACGCGATAACCGGAGTAGCGGTTTGAAGGTCAAATGCCGTTTCTACTGTCCAGCGTCCTTCACCGGAAGAGTGCATTACGCCTTTAATTTCATCGAGGTTTGCATCTTTGGAGAAAGCACGTTCTGTCAGTTCCATCAACCAAGAGCGGATAACGGAACCGTTGTTCCATACACGTGCTACTTGTTCGAAGTCGAAATCAAATCCACTTTTCTCCAATACGTCAAAACCTTCACCGATGGATGCCATCATACCGTACTCGATACCATTGTGAACCATTTTGAGGAAGTGACCACTGCCCGCTTTACCAGCATACAGGTAGCCATTCTCCACGGAAGTATCTTTGAATGCCGGTTCAACGATGGCCCAAGCTTCCGGGTCTCCACCGATCATATAACATGCTCCATTACGTGCACCTTCCATACCGCCAGATGTACCTGCATCCATGTAGTGAATGCCTTTAGGTTTCATCTCTTCGTAACGGCGGATGGATTCTTTGTAGTGGGAGTTACCCGCTTCAATAATGATGTCGCCTTTGGACAACAATGGACTCACTTCAGCCAGCACAGCATCTACCACGTTGTGAGGGACCATGATCCACAATACACGTGGGGATTCGAGCGAAGCCACCATCTCTGCGTATGAAGATACGCCTTCAGCGCCGTATTCTTTCATTTCATTTACTGCTTCAGCGTTCAGGTCAAAAGCAACCACTTCGTGTTTGTGATCAATCAGGTTTCTACCCAGGTTCAATCCCATTTTTCCTAATCCGACAAGTCCTAGTTTCATTTCAAAATCCTCCTGTTATGAACAATGTTTAAATTTCACTTTTGTTGCAGAGCGCCAGACTACATTCCCGTTTCGCAGCAACCGTTCCGGTTACGGCTCGTTCTTTCGATCGCTGTTGTATCCAAATTTCTTTTCATCAACCTTTAAATTGATGAAATTTGGATACAAAGGCGAACGCTTTGCTTCTACAGAATCGACTCCGTCCCCTACACTACGTCGCTACTTAGGCAAAAAATTCAGTGCGTCCGCTAATCTATATTCAAAAATTTTCACGGCCTTCCGGCCACATAACCGGAAGGGCTTATGCAAAATTGGAACGGTATATTCGTGATAGATACTGTGTTATATCAACAATTTACACCTTCGATCCAACTCGCTTCTGAGTACAAGCTCTAAGGTAATAAAACATCTCGTTCTATATCCTGCTAACTTTGAAGACGCAATTGGATTGTGCAAAATATTCATGGGTGAGCAGAACGGATTGTACTGTTGTTTTTACTGTTTTGTTCTTTTATGCCCACTCTTTCGTTTCACTTACCACCAACGGTAGCCGTCTGCTGCTGTCAGGCGATCTGCTGACTCTGGTCCATGCGAACCAGCGCTGTACGTATCCAGTGGCACGCTGCCTGCTTCAAATGCTTCCTGAATCGGTTGCACCCATTGCCATGCCAGCTCCACTTCGTTCCAGTGAGCGAAGAAGGTGGAATCGCCACGCATCGCATCAAAGATCAAGTTCTCGTAGGCTTCAGGAATGTTACGTTTACCTGAGTTGAAGGTCATATGCATGGGTTCCACTTCACCATGGTTCAATGGATTCTTCGCATTTAATTGAAGGGAAATACTTTCTCCCGGACCAATTTCAATCGTAAGCAGGTTAGGTTCCGTTGTATTCTCGGATTCATGCCCCGTTTTGAGCGGAGACTTGAATTCAACAACGATTCTGGTGGATTTCTCAGCCAGGCGTTTACCTGTACGGATGTAAAATGGAACCTCACTCCAGAATGGATCATCAATCCACAGTCTTGCGGCAACATAGGTCTCGTTCTGAGATCCGGCAGGGATGCCAGGCTCGTCCAGATATCCAACAACCGAAGAACCTTGCAGCTCACCTGCTGCATATTGCGCACGAACAACTTCAGATGCGATATTTTCTTTTGTCAACGGACGAAGTGCTTCAGCAATTTTTTGTTTTTTGAATTGAATTTCTTCCGGTGTGCAACGTTTTGGCAAATGCAAACCAATCATCATCAGCAACTGAAGCATATGGTTCTGGAACATGTCACGAAGGGCACCGCTTTGGTCGTAATACGCGGCACGTTCTTCAACACCCACCGTCTCACTTGCCGTGATTTGTACATTGGCAATATAACGGTTAGACCACAACGCCTGAATTACCGGATTTGCATAGGTGAGCGTCTCAATATTTTGAACCATCGGTTTACCGAGGAAATGGTCAATGCGATAGATCTCTTCTTCCGCAAAGGTATTGCTCAGTTTTTCGTTCAGATCACGAGCCGATTGCAGATCGTGTCCGAATGGTTTTTCAATAATCAGTTTCTTCCAGCCTTTGGTGTTACCCAGGCCACTTTCTTGAATGTTTAATGCGATTGGCTCAAAGAATTCCGGTGCCACCGACATGTAGAACATGCGGTTTTCGGGAATGTTAAGCTCTTGTTCACGCTGTTGAACCAACTCCAACAGTTTGGTGTAATCTTCAAGCTTCGTATTATTTAAAGAACAATAACGGAAAGCTCCAATGAAATCACGAACCTGAGATGCTTCTTCTGGCGTCTGACGTGAGAATTCGTGCAGTGACTTTTCAACATTGGCCTGGAAGTCCATATCCGACAATTCACGTCGTCCCAATCCGATAACGGAGAAAGATTTCGGCATTTTCTGATCCATGTACAAATTATATAATGCAGGGTAAATCTTGCGTTTGGCTAAATCGCCTGTTGCCCCGAACAGGACAAATGTCATTGCATCCATTGGAGTGCCTCCTGTGATCTGTGCAGTATAGTATATGATGTTGCAAAATGTTCAAATCCAAGCATGACAAAAGACGGAATAAGTGGGTATGGTCCCCGCCTTGCCTCCGTTTATATAACACACCTGAATTCAACCATGGAACATTCCTTCTCTCCACAACCTGTGTTTAGGTTATAAATTGTAACCATTTGAATTAACGTTACCCATATTACACCTGTCGTCACAATTCGTCAACAATCGTGTCGAACCTGTGAACTCCAGTGTTTATAGGGTTTTTATTTGATGATAACGCTTTATGTGGTAACATTAAGAACAATTGGTATGTGACATTTTACACATATGGCCTGTGGACAAGTAGGTTACAATAAGTATACTAATGATATTACAAGCAATACTAAATCAAAGGAGTACAATCATGAGCGATGATGAGAATGCCAAGCAAATATGCACAAAAGTGGAACAATCTTATCAGATCATTGGCCGAAAATGGGTAGCCCTCATTATCCATGCGTTGATGGAGGAGCCCAAACGCTTCAGTGAGATTCACGCTTATATCCCTGACTTGAGCAAACGTGTGTTAAATGAGCGAATGAAGGAATTGGAGGAAGAAGGACTTGTGGTTCGCCATGTGGTCACGGAACGTCCAGTTCGAACTGAATATATGTTGTCACGAAAAGGCACGGAACTAGGGAGAGCTTTAAGCGCCGTGGAACGTTGGGCTGATAAGTGGCTGTAACATTTTGAGGAATCATTATGATTTGTTTAGCTTGAAGGTAACACGTGCAATCCCGGAGGAGGAGTAACGCATTTAGCAAATGGCTAGTGCAATCCGCATCCGGGATTTATTTACTTCAAACGGTGAATACTAATTGTATATATAGAGACGTAATAACGCTACTTTTTGCAAACCAAATGAATGCTCACTACTCTGGTCAAATTGTTGCCCATGTTGTCGTAGGTTCGTCCCCGCAGATTTGCGAAATAACTGGATGAAATACGATCCGTTTGTAAATCCGGCACGTCTGCCAATCTCCTCCACCGAAAGTGGTGTTGTATCAAGGAGAACATAGGCTTGCTGCAACCATTAAGCTGTGACATATTCCGTAATGCTGCTACCTGTCTCTTGATGAAAAATGCGGGAAGCATATGATTTGGACAGATGAACATCTGCCGCTATCTGGTCCAATCTGATCTCATATTTGAAATGCTCTTCAACCCATTGCATCATCTTCTCCAAGTGTTTCAGATGACGTGAATCCGCTAACCGTGAAAGCGCTACATTTGCACCCTCTTTCTGTTGATCCAATCCCTGATTATGGAGATTATTATCTGGAAGCAATTGCGAAGTTACATGGATGGAAAAACCGAGTGTATTAATTTTTTATGGTGATGTAGGTGTAATCGACCTAGTACAAAAAGATGCCCATTCTCACTCATATGAGGGGCATCTTTTTCATGTAAAATACTACGAATCCAACTTCCTCCCGAGTGTAATACTCGAATCCTCGAAGTTCTCCACCGTCGTTTTCTTTTCATAAAAGTGTACGGCATGTTGCATAATTCCTTCTCTTGTGTAAAACGCGTCTTCCGCCCCTATTGGAAAAATAACCTTTTCTCCTGTGCTTGCCGACTTATAGATACCCACAATCAGTTCAAGCGTATTTCGACCACTTTCTCCGTCCACCAGAAGGGGTGATCCTGTCTCAATAGCGTTTAACACATTCTCAACTTGCCCAGCGTGACCGACATAAGTAACATCCGGTAATTCGTCAGCGAACTTCTGAATCTGGTGTTCCAACTCTCGATTCGGTTCCGGAAATCCGTTATTTCGCGCGGTAGAAGCAACCACTTTCCAAGGTGCAGATACCCGGGCTTTTTTCCCCTGAAAAATTAACTGCTGCTCCTCTCCGTGATGTACAACGGAACTGGTAATCATGCCAAGCGCCCCTTCCTGGAAGCGAAGCATCGCCATGGATATATCCTCAACTTCTGCATTATCATGTGCGGTATTCGCCATCATGGCCTGTAATTCCACTGGAGGTCCCATCATCCAGAGCATGGCATCAATATGATGAACCGCATGATTAAGGGTACAACCTCCGCCTTCTTTTTCCCATGTCCCGCGCCACCACAGATCATAATAATTGTGGCCCCGCCACCAGAACGAATCAACCTGCACATGTACGATGGGGCCCATCCGTTTACTGTCCAGCACACCTTTTAGCTTCATCATCGGTGTCGTAAACCGATTCTGTGCTACTACGGATAACAACTTGCCAGTTGCTTGCGCTGCTCTCAACATCAGATCCGCTTCCTCCAGAGAAGAGGCCATCGGTTTTTCGACCAACACATGCGCACCTGCTTGCATGAAATCACACGCAATTGAAGCATGTGTATACGGCGGCGTACAGACTGATACCAGATCAATGTTTTGGGCAAGTAACTCTGTGTAATCCGTGACAGCTTGTGCACCTTCCAGACCATATTCATTAATTCGCTTCTGTGCTTTTTCCACGTAGATATCGACCACAGCAACAATCTGACATCGCTCAGGGAATGCAAAATATGCTGAGATATGTGCTCCACTAATTGCACCTGCTCCGATAATCGCTACTTTTAACATCATCGTTGCATACCTCCCTTATTCCCTTCACAATACACAATAATAAAGCGCTTTTATGCGTTCATCTTGTGCTAAAATATAACTATCTTGCGCATGATAAGGGAGGCATTCATGATGTCCATCATCCTGGGAGAACAATTTAAACTGGCCTGTCGTCGTACATCCAACACTACGTTTCGCGAAGTGTTCCATGCTCATTCCCAGATGGAGATAACCTATATCCACGAAGGATATGGGCAGTTGATAACCGAAGGTCAGGTTTTCTCCCTTGAACCCGGTATGCTCATGGTTTTTCGACCTTTCCAATTGCACCACGTCCAGATTCAAGTATCCAGACAGCAGCCTTTCATTCGAAATGTACTCATGGTTGAGCTTGATCTACTGAAGACACATTGGTCGCAATTTAGAGTTACACACCACTTCATACAGGATCTGGTGGGAGAGCAATCCCCCATTCAGCCCATCCGACTTACGGCCATTTCCCCACTCGTTCAACGAATGGAACAATATGCAGATACGTATCCAGGTCTGCTTCCCCACGAAGTAGAGGAGGATACACGCCTCTTTGTATTGGATCTGCTCGCACAACTTCGCTATCTGTGGCAAGACGGGCAGCAAAGCCGTTCCCAAGATGTACTTGCGTCCAGTCCAAATGTACTTCACCCTCATGCCGAAGCCACCATGCAGTGGATTGAACAGCACTACCAAGAGCCTTTTCGTTTGGAGCATATCGCAGATACACTTCATCTATCCCCCTATCATCTATCTCATGTATTCAAAAAAGCGACTGGCACCACAATTGTTGCTTATGCTCAAGCCACCCGCATTCGTCATGCCTGTGTGTTGCTCACCCGTTCCTCGCTCACCGTTCCCGAAATCGGTCACCGTGTTGGTATGACCAGCCCCTCCTACTTTTGCAAAGTATTCCGTACTACCACAGGCTCTACACCGCATCAATATCGGCTGAAGGTGCAGGGGAGGAAGTAACAGTCACAACAACAAGAACGAAGCGAAAAAATTCACTTCTCCGCTTCTTCTCCACTTTCACAGTTCACCCGAATTAACGCAAATTGAGCTCTAACCGTTTCAAATAGGGGATTAGGCGTCTCTCTAGCTGGTTTAAATCATCCTTCTGCTCCGCCGACAAACGTTCCTCATGAATACTTCCATCCTTGTCCATCACCATAACTTTGTATTTCTTCATTTGTTCATAGACAGACTTGAACTCACGATATTGTTCCTTGGTAAATGTCTTCTCTGCCTGTTCCAACTGTTCCGTCCAAAATTGCTCCTCGTCCATCCGTTTTTTGGAGGACCCTACACTCACAGCTTCCAGCTTCTCGAAAAACGGTTCCAGCTCAGCTGCAAGAAGGTTATATCGTTCCTGCTCCACTGTACTCCACTGCTCTGGATGCATATTGCCTTGAGAATCGGCATGCTTCATGGCCATTTGTCCCATTTGCTTCAACAGGTCCATATATTGAACAAATTCTTCTTCGCTGAAATGGGCCTTGGCCGTCTGCAACTTTGCTTCCAACCTCATATAATCCTCAGCTGTTCCCCCCATAGCTTTAATATTCTCCTGTGAACCATATATTCCGTCTGCGAGATAGGTGTACCCTGCGTAGGCTCCGGTGGGAACAATTAGTACAACAGCCAATAGCCCAGTGACCAGCCATTTTTTTCGATTTCTCCTGATGTGTGAATCATTTCGAATACTATCCATCATTTTGTGTTTAATACTCGCAGAGATGGACCAGTCTTTGGTTTCTTCCTGGTAGGCTGTTCGCAACTGTTCATCGAGTTTCATGCAGATCCTCCACCTTTCCCCGCAATCTCGGATTCATCTTCTCTTTCAATCTCAACTTCGCCAGCGCCGCATGTATACGCGATTTTACGGTTCCAAGCGGAATCTCTAATATGTCAGCAATCTCCTCTTGCGTGTATTCATTTAAATAATGAAGGGTGACCACCTGCTGCAGCTTGTACGGCAAACGGCGGACCAGTTCCAGCAGAGGCCGATTCGCCAGTTTGTTGACCAGATCAGTGGAAAAATCATATTCTAGTCCCACGTCAGATTTTTCGATCCGCTTGCCAAACCGAAACTGCATCAATCTTTTGCGTCGATAACTCTGGACCTGCCGCATCGTCACACCCATTAACCAGGGACGAAAAGCACGCTCCGCATCATATCGCGCTAATGATCGATACGCCTGAATGTAAATCTCCTGTACTACATCCTCCGCGTCAGACTTGTCCTTGATGAGAAATCGCACAGTTTGATATACCCCCGTCACTGTTTTCTCATATAATTCTCCATATGCTTCTTCACGCCCAGCCCGTATTAACGTTACAAGTTCTATGTACTCATCATGCTCACTCATTATCCATCCCCCTCCTCCTTACACTATATATTGGCATGACAGCATTATTTCGTTCGATTTATTTATTGAATGAGTAGGTATGGCTGAATCTGATACAAAAAGGTCCTCTTGTGTTTATCATGATATAATATACCTAATTTTGATATAATTGGAGGTTCTGCATCTGAGTTATAAGATCACCTTTGGTCTTTTGCTATTATCTTATTTCGATCATCGGATCGGTAATCGCCAGAAGCAACCTCGAGGCCTACGCCACGGTATACAGACTTATTGGGATCTTGGTCGTCTCTTTTTCTTTCGAAAGCGGATATAAGGGAGTAACTTAGCAGGGGTGGTCACTACTGTAATGAAACTTTTCAGCAAATTGTACTCGGAATATTTACTGATTCCACGACCTTTACGTTTACTGTTTCTATGGGGATGGATTGTTTTGTTTTTTGTTGCTGGTACCAAATTCAGATGGTTCTACTTCCTACATTAAACTGATTTCAAAGAAGTCTGATCCCCTGGGACATAAAAAAGAGCTGAGTCGTCATTATGACGTCTCGGCTCTTCTTTGATGCTCATCCTCTTCCTTGCAGATAAAGATATAGGTAATCAACTCGGGCCCGCTTATACCGTTCCTTTTCGAGACTAACTTTACTTGATATTCAGAAATTCATATCACTTGATCACCGCTCCTGAGTATATCCACCTGTTCAAGTCTTGCCAGTACGTTGGCAAGGCTTTTTCTCTTGAACGCAGTTGTGTGGCTTTGCTAATGTATTCTTTAGATTTTCTTCAGATTTATGCTCATTAATTCCTTAGTTTTTTTCATTAAGATTGCTATATCAACAAGAGAGGAGGCCAAACAATGATCAGTAATACGATCTTAGAGCTACTTCATCAGTATGGATATCTGATTTTTTATTTTGCCTTCTCATTGGGGCCTTTCGGGATTCCAATTCCAAATGAGATCACGATTATCAGCGGTGCCATTCTGAGTCACACAGGAGTTATCAATTCATGGATCACATACTTCTGTATTTTATCAGGACTATTAACGGCCATTACCTTTGCTTATTTTGCAGGGAAGTTATTTGGAACCAAGATAAAACACAGATTTCAACATCATAAACACTTTGTCAAAGCTGAACTGATTCTTAATAAGAGTGGCAATTGGGCGATGTGCATCGGTTTGTTCATTCCAATCGTGCGATATGTTCTCCCTTTGGTCATTGGGCTAAGCGGCGTGCAGTATAGAATATTTGCTCTCATCTCCTATTCCAGTGCTTTGTTATGGACCATAACGTATTTTACAGCGGGAATCTACTTCGGCGGTCCCATTCTTTCTACGCTCCAATTATTACATTTCTAACTGGTTTTGATAACAGACCATCACATATACGGAGGAACCACAATCATGAATTCCAATGAACCTGTTTTATTCCTGAAAAGCTTTCTTCAAAGCCCTAAACATGTCGGTAGCATCATACCCAGTTCCCGGTTTCTCGCCATTAAAATGGTGAAGCAAGCCTCTTGGCTAGAGGCCAAAGCAGTCGCCGAGCTCGGATCGGGTACAGGTGCTGTCACTCGTTATATTCAACAAGAGGTGCAGGGTTCAACGAAGGTGTTGTTGTTTGAGATGAACGAAACGATGAGGAATACTCTTAAGACGGCATACCCGGAGTTCTCCTGTTATCCAGACGCCGCTCGATTGGTAGAATCCATGAATCAAGAGGGCGTTCAGCAACTGGATTACATTTTTAGCGGATTGCCCTTCTTCAACTTTGAGCCTGAATTAAGAAATACGTTGGTAGACCAGATCTATAAGGCACTCAAACCTGGAGGGTTATTCATCGCCTTTCAATATTCACTTCAAATGAAAAAAACATTATCGGAGCACTTTATCATCGAAAAAATAGAATTAGTGCCTTTGAATATCCCACCTGCGTTCGTTTATGTCTGTCGCAAAAAGGAAACAATTTAAACATCTTAGGCTATCGTTTACACTGATATTATACTAATTTTTAAGGAGTGTTGAATTGTGAATACCGTTCTCGTGGTTGATGATGAACCCGATATCCGTGATGTCATTCATGTCTATTTACGTAACGAAGGATATCAGGTCATTGAAGCAACCAATGGTGAGGAAGCGCTAAATATTATCAAAACAACATCGGTCCAACTCGTAATACTGGATGTCATGATGCCCATCATGGACGGAATCAAAGCCTGCTTCAAAATAAGAGAAATATCATCCACTCCGATTATTATGTTATCCGCCAAGGAAGAGGACATCGATAAAATTACAGGCCTGACTACCGGGGCTGATGATTACATGGTCAAACCGTTTAATCCGTTAGAGTTACTGGCTCGCGTTAAAGCTCAGTTACGACGTCAAACACTGATTGGCAAAGCCGAATTCAATTCACTTATCCTGATCAAGGACCTTGTCATTGATACAAGTAAACATTCCGTGAAGCTCAAAGAAAATGATATTTCGCTTACACCACTGGAGTTTTCCATTCTGGTGTTGCTTGCCAGCCATCCTGGACAAGTATTTAGCTCGGAGAAGATTTACGAAACCGTATGGAAAGAACCTTACGGGTATTCCGATAATACGGTGATGGTTCATATTCGTAACCTGCGAGAAAAGCTGGAAGTGAATCCACGGGAACCTCAGTATATTAAAACGGTATGGGGAGTGGGTTATAAAATTGATTAAACGATTACCACAGTTTAAAAAAAAGATACAGATTAACATCCTATATCGAATGTTGATCAGTTTATTGATTTCGTTTGTTGGTTCTGTGGGTGTAAATAATATGTTGATCATAGGTGCCGCAAAAATTAGTGAAAAATTTAATTGGCCTTCACTTCTCTACATCTTTCCTTATGTCCTAACACCAATTTTCATCGTAATTTTCACGTTAATTTTTTTGTTTTCCACACGAAAAATTGTGAGAGATCTCATTACTTTGGAGCAAGGACTTCAATTCATCTCAGAAGGCAATCTGGACTATCGGGTGCCTGTCAATCGACAAGATGAACTTGGACGCGTCGCTTCCAACATCAATCACATGACTGAACAGTTGCAGCTGCAGATCATCAAAGAGCGTGAGCTGGAGAAATCCAAGATGGACATGATTACGGGGATCTCTCATGACCTGCGCACACCGCTTACCAGCATCATCGGGTATATTGAGCTTCTTAGAACAGAATCATTTCAAGACAAAGCAGAGTATGACCGCTTTATTCAAAACACCTATAACAAAGCAACGCATCTAAAGAAGCTGCTCGATGATTTATTTGAATACACACGTCTAACCTCAGTAGATACCCAATTGGATTTGAAAAAGGTTGACCTATATCAGCTGTTAGACCAGTTGTTGTTTGAATTTGAACCGTTAGCTCAGGAGAATGGTATTCATATCGAGAAAGAGATCGGTAATGCCCCAATTATGGCCTGCGTGGATAGTGACAAGATTGCTCGGGCTATCGATAACCTTCTCATGAACGCCCTGAAGTATTCCTTTAAACCTGGTGTGATTCACATTCGAATGAGTATGCACCATGAGCACATTACCATTCAAGTCGAAAATAAAAGTGCGCCGCTCACAATGGAGCAAAAAGATAAACTGTTTGACCGTTTTTATAAGGTGGATTATTCAAGAAGCAGTGAAGGCATTCAAGCGGGGTCAGGTTTAGGTCTTTCGATAGCAAAAAATATTGCAGAGCTACATCAAGGCACCTTGACGCTTCAACATACACATAACGTATTTACATTCGAGTTAAACTTGCCTTCCAACATCAAGTGAACCATCAATGAATTCAACCATGGAGGATACCGCGATGAAAACATCCGAACCATTTCTTTTCCTGCAAGGATTTCTGAGGAATCCCAAACGAGTAGGCAGTCTCCTGCCCAGTTCCAAATTTCTAGCCCGTAAAATCGTCCATTCTGTACGATGGGAGGAGGTTAGAACCATGGCTGAGCTGGGGCCAGGAACAGGTGCCGTCACTCGTCTCATGAGAGCACATTTACCGAAATCTGCAACCGTGTTTTTATTTGAAAGAGACCCCAAAATGAGGAATAATCTAAAGAAAACATATCCTGAATTCATGTTCCATTCGAATGCATCCTATCTGTTGAAAAGGATCAATCAAGAACATATCCATCAGTTGGATAGCATCATTTGCGGACTGCCATTTTTTAATTTTTCCAGAGAAATGAGACAAAACATCCTGTCACAGATTCATACAGCGCTCCGACCTGGAGGCACCTTAGTGTTATACCAGTACTCACTTCATATGAAGAAACAATTAGCTGAGTTATTTGAGATGGAGAAAATTCAATTTGTGCCTTTCAGCTTTCCTCCTGTTTTTGTGTATGTTTGTCGTAAAAGAAAAGAATGAAGAACAACGAGAAGCGATCGACTTGAGGAAGACTTGATTTATCCTCTTTATATGTTTAATGTCCTGTCTTGTCCTGTGAGGATCTAATCATGCGAGTCATCATCTTACGCGGCAACAACCGCGGCATAAACGCGATGAATCGGTTTCGAGCACCAGGCATAATTAACGTCTTGCCACGTAAGAAACCTCGATACCCTTCTTCGGCCACCTGTCCGGCTTCCATGATCGGGCCCTGCAACATCTTCGAGACACCCATACCCGAACGATCCACAAACCCGGTGGATGTCAGGCCTGGACACAGTGCCGTTACCGTAACGCCAGTTCCACTTACTTCATTCTCCAAAGCCTCGGTGAATGATAGCACATATGCCTTTGTTGCATAATATACCGACATCATCGGTCCTGGGAAAAAACCTACCAACGAAGCCACATTCATCACACCGCCGTGTCCACGTTGGATCATATCCGGCAAGAATAGCTTTGTCATGATGGTTAAAGCTTTGATATTCACGTCAATCATATTAACTTCTTGCTCCATATCCGTTTCCATAAACGTCCCGAACAGACCGAAGCCTGCATTGTTTACAAGATAGTCAACAACAATCCCCTTTTCCTTCAGCTCATTATAAATCTCCTGTGGTACCCCAGGTGCTGCTACATCTTTGGCAATAACCGTCGCCTGAATGCCATACTTTTTCTGATACTCCTGAGCTAGATCCTGTATTTTACCCTCACTTCGTGCTACCAGCACAATATGATGTCCACCTTTGGCAAACCGATCCGCTAACTCTTTACCGATCCCACCCGATACCCCTGTGATTAGAACTGTCTTTCTCATATCGTTACCTGCCTCTCTTTTCTATAAATATATTTCATCTGGAACACCCATATTAGAACGAACATTCTTTTAATGTGAAAAAATAGATTACCTTCGTATGAGATCCATCGATAGCATCGCTATACGAAGCAGTTTTTCCTTGGTCATCGAGGTCTTGGACATCCCCCTTAACCCAATGCTAACGTTATGCAGATATTCCGCCAATACCTCGGCGTTGTACTCCGTTGTGAATTCACCTTCTTGCTGTCCCCACACAATAATGTCCTTGATTAGTTTCTCCGTATTTGCAAACATCTCCGTCGATCGGTGGTTCATGTCTTTATCGCGTGCCGCCAATTCTACCGTCGAATTAACAATGAAGCAGCCTGATGCTGGAGATTCCTCTCCATGAATTAAAGAAAGAAATATAAACTGAAGTGCTTCAGTTGCCGTTTTAGAACGCTTTACGCCTGCTGCAAGGGCTGAGCTGATTTTGTGATCATACAGATCTACTGACTTTAGAAACAAGGTATGTTTGTCGCCAAATGTGTCATACAAGCTTTTACGATGAATTCCCATATGATTAACCAGATCCGTCATAGACGTCTTCTCATATCCTTGTTCCCAAAAAAGTCTCATCGCTTTATCCAGTACAACAGACTCTTCGAACTCTTTGCTTCTCGCCATTGGCTTCCCTCCTGTTCAGAAAACGAACATTAAATAGCATGAGCACCATCTTAACGAGCCTTTAAAAGGTAACAATGACTTTGCCCTGAGAGTGACCCGTGGATACTTTAATCAATGCCTTTTCAATGTCGTCAAACGTATACGTAGAATCAATCGAGGGTTTAATGTCTTCTTTTTCTACAAGAGCTGTGATTTCTTGCAATTGAATCCCACTGGAATGCACAAATAAAAAACGATATTCATTTTGATTCTTACGCGCTAAAGAATCCAGGCGTGCACCTACGAGACCAAACAATGCTTTTTTCCACAACGGGAATTGACTGTCCACTGCAAAGCGATAATTGGGTCCCGCCTTCAAAGAAACTAATTTGCCCTGTGGTTTCAAAATACTCAATTCAGCTTTGATCTCATCCGCACCCAAGGTATCGATCACATAATCGATATCGGACAGAATATCAGCATACTGCTCGGTCTTATAATCAATGAATTGATCTGCTCCAATGGATAAACTACGTGCTCTGCCCCTCTCACTGCCACTTGTAATAACCGTTAATCCCATGGACTTGGCAATCGGGATGGCCATCGCACCGAATCCACCAGTTCCGCCAGGTATAAACAACTTTTTATTCGGTTCAGCTCGGAGTACATCATGCAATGCTTGATATGCGGTCAAGGCAGTAAGGGGTACCGCAGCAGCTTCGGTAAAAGAAAGATTTCCAGGCATCATGGATAAGGCATCCTCATGTACAGCGGCATATTCAGCAAAAGCACCAATTTTATTCAGTGGCAACCTGGTATAAACCGAATCCCCCACTTTAAAATTCAAAACATCATCACCGACGGCTTCAATGACACCCGATAATTCATTCCCTAAAGTTAGAGGTAGCTTATAGTCGGCAATCATCCGAACACTGCCATTCATATTCAAGATATCCAGCGGATTTACACCCGCAGCTTTTACTCTGACAAGGACCTCATGGCTATGAATCTGAGGTATCTCAATATTATTGATTTCCACTTGGATTTTTTTAGAGTATTTCTGTATTTGAGCTGCTCTCATCATTTATCCTCATCCTTTGCTTGTAGACTATAAAAGTTGAAGTCAAGATTATTTACACTGACACTACGATGACAGAACAACCTTCCAATCGCTGTTATCGTGTAAAATGATTAGTCCAACTTATGTAGGAACATGGCGCGCAATGTTCAGTTGTACGCCATGCTCTATGCTTTGTGCTAGTGCTGCCCCTCTTATGACTGTAATTCTTCCAACGTGGGATAATCTGTGTAGCCTTTACTTCCCAATCCAAAGAATGTTGTCGGATCTGCTTCATTCAGTGGCGCACTTTGTTGAAGTCGTTCCACCAAATCTGGATTAGCTAAGGACCATACACCTACAGGTACCACATCAGCGAGACCGCGATCTAAATCGACACTGAGATCATCCAACGTTCTTCCAGCCCGATTGACCAGCAATGGATTTTGCCAGATCGAACGAATGTCTTGGAGTAGGTTCTCATCTCCAAGATGCATAACATGAAGGTAAGCCAAATCCAATTGAGCTAATTCTTTTACAAGGTAGCGATACAGATCAGGACCTTGTTCGCCATCTTGAATTCCACCCAGCGGTGTCCCTGGTGAGATACGGAAGCCTGTTCGTTCTGCCCCTATTTCCTCCACGATGGCTTTGGTTACTTCAATCGCAAAGCGAGCACGATTTTCTATAGATCCGCCATACTCATCTGTGCGTGTATTCGAATTTTCACCCAAAAATTGATTGATCAAGTATCCATTGGCTCCATGAATTTCGACGCCATCCGCCCCTGCTTCGATCGCTGCGGCAGCTGCTTTTCGGAAATCGGCAATGGTCGTTTGAATATTTTCCTGACTCAATTCCCGGGGAACGGGGATATTCTGCATCCCTGTAGCCGTAAACATTTCTACACCCGGTGCGATTGCAGATGGAGCAACCGGTTGACGATGATGCGGGGTATTATCTGGATGTGACATGCGACCCGCATGCATTAATTGGATATATACATATCCGCCAGCTTCATGCACCGCATCCGTTACCTTTTTCCATCCTTCAATATGCTTATCGGTGTAGATGCCAGGTGACCACAAGTATCCCTGTCCATCATCAGATGGTTGTGTTCCTTCCGTAATCAGAAGTCCCATCGTTGCACGCTGAGCATAATAAAGTGCCGCCAACTCTCCAGGTGTACCATCTTCTTGTGCTCGACTGCGTGTCATAGGTGCCATCGCTAGTCGATGAGGCAATTCCATGTTGCCAATCTTTGTTTTACTCCATAACTTTTCCAATGGAATGTACTCCTCTTCTTATTTGGGATTTTGTAAATGTATCCTAAGGATTCTGCAGTATTAATTCAATTCTGAAATCACCGGGTAGATTGCACCAGTCAGCTGAAAATCATAGTTCTGATCTACAATTCCTACGACCACTTCATTGTGATCATACAGATCGATCATGAAGCCTGCCATTTCTTTAGCTGTATGGTATTTGGGCATATTCGCTTTGTAATCAAATCCTTCAGCATCTATTGATTTTTGTACAAATTCTGTTTCCGTGATCGCTGGTGCCAGGATCTTCGCTTTTAGTTTTGCACCTTTCAGTTCCAGTTCTTTGGCAAGACCTTCTGTGAAGGCACTAACGTAGTATTTTGATGCAGAATAAGCAACACTGCCTACAGCAATGGCATATCCGAGTGCGGATGAGACGTTAATCAATTGAGTGCCTTCCACATTCCCATAATCTCGCACATACAGTGTAGATAGAATGGTCAAAGATTCGATGTTAACACGCAACATGGTCTCCACTTTATCCAAATTCTGTTCAGCAATGAACGAGCCTTCTCCAAGCCCTGCATTATTGATCCAAGTCTCAATTTCATATTCCTTCAAATCGTTATACAGTGCGTATGCCTCTGCGGTAACAGACAAGTCGCTTGTGTGAACAATAACAGTTACTTTCGGATCGATACTCTGAATAGTTGATTTAAGTTCTTCCAGCTTATCCAATCTTCTAGCTACCAAAATCAAGTTTTTGCCCCGTGCTGCAAATGCCAATGCTGTTTCATATCCAATTCCTGAACTTGCTCCTGTAATCACTGTGTATTTCATTATATTCTCTCCCTAATATTCTTTAGATTAGTGTAATTCCGGTTTTTAGAACGATCATTCTTTAATGTGTAAAAAAAACAGTTAGATCTAACTTGCTGTTAGCATATCATTTCTAGAACGAACAGTAAAGAATTATTTTATATATAAAAAATATGCTTGGAACATACTTAAATGAGAATAAAAACACGCTATATAAACCATTTTTATATCATAAATTGAGAATTCCTATATCGTTTCATAAGTTCTTTCATTGAATAATCTAATGTCAGGCCGCTGGCCACAAGTATAACCATCAACCTTTCCTAGCTATCTAATCTGAATTCGACATCATCCATGCCAGAAATTCTCCAAACGAATCGGATACCTTTTCAACCTCTTCAAATTCAGGTTCACATCCACGGACAATAGCTCCACTGTCGGTTGTTAAGTCAATGGCATAGAAGGAATATCCATCCTCCACAGACATTACGATCGGTAAGTAATGATCCCACCAGGCCGTTATCTCTGACTGCCAAATAGAATCCCTCTGCTGCCTCCAAACTAAGCATTTCAAATTCATTCCATTGGAATGCGGTCTCCGTGCTATTGTTGAACTCAGCCTCACAAATAAACCAGGTTTGCTCATCCGGTGCAACGCATTTTTCAACTACATTTAGAAATTCTAAATATTCATCTGGAAGTCCTTTATATCTTGAAGTAATGCTGCTGTTTAAATGTGACTGCGAACCGGATTCACTCATTATGTCCCAGCCCTTTTCCCCGGCCCAAGTCATAAATTCCCTAAAGAGAGTGTTTCCTTTTCCATTATTCATTTCCAGAATGAACACCTGCCCATCAGCTTAAGAGATAGAAACTATATCACCTATTCGGGATTTGAATGGAAAATCCCTGCTGTGGTGCTTCAAAGAGAAAGACAAAAAGACTGGAAACATGGCCCGAGAAAAGCGGCAACCAGGTTCCAGCCTTTGGCGGTTGGGGGAAAGTTATTATTAGTTAATTAAACATCCGCTGTCTCATCGCCTCAAATAACAAAATCGTCGCCGCCATTGCCGCGTTAAGCGACTCTGCCTGTCCCTGCATCGGGATCGTAATCGCATCATCTACCAAACGTGCCGTAGCATCCGAGATGCCTTTGCCTTCGTTACCAATGACAATCCATACCGACTGCGTAAAATCATAACTATAACATGAATGCTCTGCCTGCAAAGAAGTACTGACCAGCTTCACGCCCGCAACCTTCGCTTCAGGAAGCAAGGATTCCAACTGGCCCTCCACAATGGGCAAATGAAACAATGACCCCATCGTCGAACGAATGGTCTTCGGGTTATATACATCAGCACAGCCCGCGCCAAGTACCACACCCGCTGCTCCCGCTGCATCTGCACTACGGATAATGGTTCCCACATTCCCTGGGTCCTGCACCCCATCCAGCACAACAACAAGCCCGCGAGCTCCTGCGATCAGGCTTTCCAGTGGCTCACTGCCTTTACGCACAATTGCGAATACAGGCTGCGGTGTCATTGTATCCGTACATTTGGCGATAACGGCAGGAGATACACTAACCCATTCCACACGCTGTAGCGGGTTCTCAAGCCCGGCGAGTTCGCTAGGTACGCCTTGCTCTCCATCGTAGACGATGCACTCCAGATCCGCTCCGACCCGCAATGCTTCCTGTACCAGATGAATGCCCTCAATAATATATTTATGTTGACGGGTACGATGCTTTTTCTCCAGCAGCTGTGCCCATTCTTTTACACGTGTATTTTGCGGTGATACAATATCCATCTTTCCATCCTTCCCATCTGCATCCATCACTTCGGATACGCAAGCTCCATTTTCGTCAAATGATCCTTGTGACCCACAATGATCAGCACATCTCCAGCTTCGATCCGGTCCTCCGCGTACGGCGAGATGTTCATCGAATTCCCACTGCGAATCGCCATCACGTTACACCCGAAACGTGCCCGGATGTTTAATTCCATCAGGTTCTTACCGATCATTTGCTCGGAAGCTCTCATCTCCAGAATGCTGTAATCCTCAGACAACTCAATATAGTCTAGTATATTCGGCGAGGTCAGATGATGGGCTACACGTAGTCCCATATCCCGCTCAGGATAGATCACCTTGTCTGCCCCAATCTTCTGCAGCACCTTACCATGAAGCTCATTTTGAGCTTTTACGATCAGCACTGGTACACCCATATCTTTCAATATCAAGGTTGTCAGAATACTCGCCTGTATATCTTCACCAATTGCCACAACGACAACATCGAAATTCCGTATGCCCAGCGCTCGCAGCGCTTCTTCATCTGTTGAATCTGCCGATACCGCATGGGTCACCACATTGGACATTTCCTGAGTCCGCTGCTCGTCCGCATCAATTGCCAGCACGTCAAATCCCATACCACTCAGTGCATTGGCAACACTTGATCCGAACCGTCCCATGCCAATTACGGCATACTGTTTCTTGGCCATTAGGGTCTTAACCTCCCGCTGCACTTCAGCATGACGCATCATTACGGATACCCATGCTAACGTAAATAATCCTTCGTAGTATACCACAAAGCCTGATAAACTTGAATGCGCTCGCGCTTCCCAGGGAACAGTATTAGAGCAGCCGAATATACGAGGAGGGAATTGCGATGCCCATTACATTAAGCCTGCGTGAAGCGATTGTTCATAAAGTTCATGACAAGAGTGATGATCAGCTCCGGGAGATGATTGAAGGTTCAGTAGATGGACCGGAAGCTGCATTACCCGGACTTGGCGCCATTTTCGAGATGATCTGGAAGAACACAGAACCTGCCAAGCAGGAAGAACTCATTCAAATCGCGCAGGAGCATCTGCACACCATTCCCGTTCAACCGCTTCGCTAATCGAAGCATTGAAGGGTAAGGTAACCATCAAACCGTTTGTTCTGTCTGCAAAAGAAAGCTTTCCCTTATTCGGCTGGATCATACCCGCCTCCAGGTAAGGTGTATAGCAATAGATCCCTCCGCCAATTGGCGGAGGGATCTTATTTTTAACAAGCTCTATCTCATCGTATGAACTTGTCACGTTTAACTAACACTTCCATGATTCCCGAGGAATATGTCAGCCTTACTTAAGGTGCAGTCTCCAAGAATTTAGCAGTAGGATTTTTATCCATAGCCGTTCTCATGGCATACTCATTTTCGAAGAGCACCACATAATTCCCTTTTTTGTCTTTTACAAGCGCAGAGTTAATCCGGAATTTGCTTGGGTCCAGATTCTCGTCCACGATCCAGCGAGCGAACTGATAAGGCATACGCTGCAATTGCACGTCTACCCCATATTCACCTTTCATCCGGTATTCAAATACCTCAAACTGTAGTTGACCAATTACGCCGAGGATCGTCTCGTCGAAACTTGCCGTCTGGAACACCTGAATGGTTCCTTCCTCCGTCAACTGGTCAATTCCTTTTTGGTACTGTTTATGTTTCAACGCATTTTTAACGGTAACTTTAGCGAAAATCTCTGGCGAGAACGTTGGCAACTCTTCAAAGATAACCTCGCTGCCTTGGCTCAGTGAATCGCCAATCCGGAAGATACCCGGATCGAACAAACCGATAATATCGCCGGCATACGCCTCTTCCACAATATCCCGATCTTGTGCCAGGAATTGCTGTGGCTGTGACAGCTTGATCTCTTTACCCACACGAGTATGCTTCACACTCATTCCACGTTGGAACTTGCCTGATACAATACGCAGGAACGCAATACGATCCCGGTGTGCCGGGTTCATGTTCGCCTGAATTTTAAATACATAACCGCTGAATTTCTCATTCGTTGGCTGAATCTCTCCTGCCGTACTGCGACGTGGTTCAGGCTTCGGTGCCAGTTCCAGGAAATTCTCCAAGAAGGTCTGCACGCCGAAATTGTTAATCGCACTACCGAAGAAAATAGGGGTCAATTCGCCGCGTTGAACCTTCTCCATATCAAACGGATCTCCCGCAACGTCCAAAAGCTCCAGATCCTGAATTAACTGATCATGCAGATATTCTCCTGCCATCTCACGGATAATTGGATCTGTATAACCATTTACCTTCTGAACTTTAATTGTCGAGTGATCGTCCCCTTGGAACAACTCCACCTGATTTTTCATCCGGTCATACACACCGCACAGCTCGCGACCTGTACCAATAGGCCAGTTCATCGGAACTGAACGGATACCCAGTACATTTTCAAGTTCTTCCATCAGGTCAAATGGGCTTTTACCCTCACGGTCGAGTTTGTTGATGAACGTAAAGATTGGAATCCCACGCTTCGCACATACCTGGAACAACTTGATCGTTTGTGCCTCGACACCTTTTGCCACGTCAATCAACATCACCGCGCTGTCGGCAGCCGTCAGTGTACGATACGTATCTTCACTGAAATCCTGGTGACCCGGTGTATCCAAAATGTTGACGCGATGGTTCAGGTAATCAAATTGCATTACGGAAGAGGTAACCGAGATCCCCCGTTGTTTCTCAATTTCCATCCAGTCACTGGTTGCGTGTTTGCTGGCTTTCCGAGCTTTTACCGTTCCCGCAAGGCGAATCGCGCCCCCGAACAGCAACAGTTTCTCGGTTAATGTGGTTTTACCCGCATCCGGGTGAGAGATAATGGCAAACGTCCGGCGTTTGTCCACTTCCTGTTGAAGAATATCATTTGCAGCTTTGCTCATAGGTTTAATCCCTTTCGTCCGTTCATTCACGTTAATCCGGCATCGCCGGTCCATCATTCAATCTTTATGCAATCCGGCAAAGCCGGTTGATTGTACACTGGTCATTTTGCATACGAGGTATTCATACACTAGATTAATTTTACACATTTACAATGGAGTTCATCCTCCTCAAATCTGTGCTTTCATGTATTACCGTGAACTGCTTCTTAACCCAACTCTCCTATTGTACCATAATCTGTACCGAAAATAACCGATTACTACCGCAGATTCTTCTCTTTCATTTGCAAAAAAAAAGCACCCTTCAGCCATTTTCATGGCATCCAAGCACTCCTCATTCATTTTTAGTTATCGGTTTTAGAAAATCAATGCATCCAGCGCGTATTGTCCGCCACCTGTCAAGGCCAGCGCTACACCAATCACCAGAATCGCAAGATTATATTCGAATCCGTTCTGTGTGGACCAGTATCCGTTCGCACCATGGACTTTCACAATCGCAATGACCATCGTCAATGCAATCAGAATGCCACCTACCGGTGTGAGCAGACCCAGAGCCAGCAGCAATCCGCCACCTAATTCCGCGAGTCCAGCCAGCAGCGCCACCAATGCACCGGGTTTCATGCCCATCGACTCAAACCAGCCGCCTGTACCCTTGATCCCGTAACCTCCGAACCAACCAAACAGCTTTTGAGCCCCGTGCGCCATGAACGACAAGCCAATCACCAAACGAATCAACAACAACCCTACATCCAACATCATTTTCTTTTTCCTCCATTCAATATATACAAAATAGTATTCTTAGATTAAAGATATTATGCATATTTTTTTCATGATTCTCTGTGACGCAAACCCCTTCAACTGGTTTACATTTTATCTCATGAATGATAACTTATCCGCAACGTTTGCCCGGATGAAGTTTGTCATTTGCGTAACTCTTTAACTTATGTGTTGAGTATAAGTTACATACTTACTTTTTGTCAACAACTTAATTTAAATTACTTATTTCCTTATGATGGATACCTCCCTTTTACCCGCTAAAAAGCCTGGGGACACCGCAAAATTGCGAGTCTCCAGGCTCAGTCATGTTGTTTATGTTGTTAATTCCCTTAACCTAACCGTTCACTTGCCAGATCACGCTGTCCTCGTCCTGACCATTCACCGGCCACCAGTGGAATCCGTCCTGCTCCAGCAGCTTATCTGTCGCTTCTGGTCCCCAAGTTCCAGCAGGGTACGTATGAAGCTCTCCTTGATTCTGCCCCCAGGCTGCTGCGATCCGATCCACAAAGGACCAGGCTGTTGCCACTTCATCCCAACGGGTGAAGTACGTAGAATCACCCTCTGCTGCATCGTGCAGCAGACGTTCATACGCTTCAGGCGAGTTAATTCCAATCATGCAGCTCTGACAGAAATCCATTGCAAGTGGCTGAATTTCGGAATCAGAGCCTGGTTTCTTGGCATTAATTTTGATATATATGCCTTCCATCGGATTCACCCGAATGACCAGCAAGTTCGGTTCGAGCTTATATTTTTTCCCAAGGTACACGTTGTTTGGCATCGACTTGAACTCAACTACGATCTCAGTCGTTTTCACCGGAAGACGCTTGCCTGTCCGAATGTAGAATGGAACACCCGCCCAGCGGAAATTATCCACGAATACACGTGCTGCAAAATAAGTTTCCGTATTCGACTGTGGATCAACCTTGTCTTCCTGGCGATACCCCGGAAGCTGCTTGCCACGGTACTCCCCTTCGGAATACTGTCCCCGCACAACGTTGTTGCTCACTTCCTCATCCGAAGTAAAGGCTCGCAATGAGCGCAATACCTTCACCTTCTCATCCCGAATGTCCTCCGGGAACAGGCGACTCGGCGGTTCCATCGCAATCATCGTCAGCATCTGAAGCATATGGTTTTGCCCCATATCACGCAGTGCGCCAGAGTGATCATAATAACCGCCACGTTCTTCCACACCTACCGTCTCGCCCAGCGTAATCTGAACGTTGGCAATATGTTTGTTATTCCACAGCGGTTCAAAAAAAGCATTTCCGAAGCGGATCACTTCGATATTTTGCACCATTTCCTTGCCCAGATAATGATCAATCCGATAGATTTCCTCTTCACGGAATACCTCACGAATCTGCTCATTCAGATGTTCAGCCGATTGCAGATCATAACCAAATGGTTTTTCGATCACCAAACGGTTCCACCCCTGACTTTCCAACATACCGCCGTCCCGCAAACTGTACGAGACACTGCCAAACAGCTCAGGTGCCAATGCCAGATAGAACAGCCGATTACCCGGCGTGTTAAACTTCGATTCCAGATGCTCCGTCTGCGCACGCAGCTCTTTGAATCCTTCCACATTATTGATATCCAGTGCTTTGTATTCAAAATGATCGACAAAAGCGTTCCACTCATCAGGTTCCCCCGCTGGATAACGGCAGAACTCTTTAATGGATTCATAGATGTCTTCCCGGAATTCTTCTGGGGACCTCGGACGACGTGCTACGCCAATAACCGCAAAGTCTTCGGCAAGCTTGCCTTCACGGTAAAGACTGTAGATGGCCGGAAACAGCTTCCGGCGGGCCAAATCACCCGTTGCTCCAAAAATGAAAAATACTGCGCCTGGTGTCTGTACTTCATCTTGCGATTGTTTTTCGACCATGGGCTCCTCTTTCTTCCGGGAAGATAACCTTCACGCTCTCCCCGAGCTATGTAATGGTGTTATATATGCACGACATACAACTATCAATTACCAGCAAGTTCCTTCTTGGATGTGATGCCATTTTAGCATATCAACTGAATGGATGCACTATTTCAAACTCTTTTTTCTGATAAAGATTCTCACTAGCCGCTCCAAGTTCATAAAAAATTCATCCTTAATATTCAATCGTAATCACCGGGAAACCTACGGTGATTCGATTGTTCCCTTGTTCACCAACCTGGTGAACTGCGAGTTGCATATTCAACATATGCGAGCCACTCTTGATCGACAGGGGCAGCTCAGCAGCTTCATAAGAGATACTTGCAGTGCCTGCGTCTGTATAACGTTCAACGGAGGTGTTATCCACCTTTGTGGACAGCTGTTCTTCGATCAGTTCCAGTTGCTGACTCGCATCATGTTCAGTAGCAGTTACTGCTGTACCTTGCACAGACATATTCCAGCTTGCCTTCATCCCTGAGTCTACAAGCAGTTGATCCACCTGTTCATGAACTGTCATTAAAGTCTTCCGATCCGTGTGTGCATCCCCTGAAATTTGTACGATGGCGTAGTAGCCGTTATCTCCTGTCTCGACGACATTGACCAAAAGACCTGCTTCTCCAGTAGCCTCATTAACAGCCATCTCACTGCGGTACACATCATGGCCCGTCTGGCGTACCCGTACTGGTTGTTCCAGACCCAAGTGACTGGCCAGTAATGCTGCTTGTGCCTCAGCATCTCCCCGGCCTTCTCCTTGCCATTTAATCACCAGACGATCAACATTATCAATCACGCTGTCAGCTGTATAGATTAGCTGTTCCAGTTGGGCTGCTTTGGGTTCGTTCTTCTCTGCATATACCTGTGTCACACCGATAAGAATAATGATTGCTATTGCCAAAATACCTGCTGTCATCCAACGATTTACCATTTGAATCCCCCGTTCATTCTTGCATTCTATGAATCTATCAACAGCATGCCCCTTTCGCATATTTGCTATACTTCTTCTGCACACAGCAAAAAAGCCCCACCCGCCACATGCATGGCAGATCAGAGCTTTCCATTCATACTTATAGAGGTTGTTCAAAAAGTCCGCTTTTGATTACGAAGGGTGCCTAGCGGCGGCATCAACATCGAATATGGAATTCAGCCGAAATAAGTAGAGGCTTACGAAGAATGTTTCCTTTGGAAACATTGCGGTTGCTCACGTAGCTTGATCTACGCTCCGCTACTCCATTTCTAGCTTTATTCCATCTTCTTCGTACTGAAAACCGACCTTTTTGAACACGCACTTATATATAAATCATCTCTTATCTATAACTTCCGCACATTAATGCACGGTTCTTTGGCTTGATTATGATATTGCATATGATCTTGCTTACTCTGCAAGTCCGTTTTTATAAGCATAGATCGCTGCCTGTGTACGGTCGTCTACACCCAATTTTGCCAGTAGGTTGGTAACATGGAATTTGACTGTCTTAATGCCGATGATCAGATCATCAGCGATGTCCTGATTCGATTTGCCTTTAGCCAGCAACCGGAGCACATCCATTTCACGGTCTGTCAATTCATCATGCAAAGGAGCTGCTGCCTGTGGCTGCCGAAATCGATTCATCATTTTCGAAGCGACCTGTGACTCCAGAACGGATTGCCCGCGAGCGGCTGCGCGAATCGCATCTGCTACTTCATTGGCTCTTGATGTTTTCAACAGATAACTGAATGCGCCTGCTTCAATGACAGGATACATTTTTTCATCATCCAGGTAACTGGTCAATACGATGACTTTGCACTCCGGATACATTTTAAGTACCTGACGAGTAGCCTCAATGCCATCCATGCCTTCCATAACCAGGTCCATCAGAACAACATCAGGCTTATACTCCTGTGCGAGCCGAATACCTTCCTCTCCACTACCTGCTTCACCAACAACTTCAATTCCATCTTCGGTATCCAGTACCGCTGCAAGACCAATACGTACCATCTCATGATCATCCACGAGCAATACTTTGATCGACGTTTCCGTCTCCGTTTCGACTTCCGGTTCCATTGACATGTTCTTCCTCGCTTTCATCGTTCATCAAAGGTATCGTAATCTCAATCCGCGTTCCCTTACCAGGTGCTGTTACAAATTGTATGGCTCCGCCAATCTCCGTAACACGTTCACGCATGTTAGCCAGACCGTAGGAAGCTTGTTTATTCTCATCCAGATCAAAGCCTTGCCCATCATCACGAATCAATACCCGAATCGCATCAGTACGTCGCTGGATCCGTATCTCCATTTTTTCCGCTTTTGCATGCCGTAACGTATTAGACATAGCCTCCTGAACGATCCGGAACAGATGATTCTCGATGCCTTTGATCAGATCAATGTCTTCGTCCATTTCGAGCACAATGTCCATGGGTACTTTTGTTTTCAGTTCCATCACCAGATCACGCAGACCTTGTTCGAGATGTTTACCCTCCAGATAGACTGGCCGCAGATGTAACAGCAACGCACGCATCTCGGACTGGGCTACCGAAGCCATCTCCTCAATCAAAGCCACCTGCCGCTGAGCACGTTCAAAATCCTTCTCCATCTTCCGTCCAACGGCCGTTGCTGTCATGGATATCGCGAACAATTGCTGTGATACCGCATCATGCAGTTCCCGTGCCAAACGTTGCCGCTCTTCCACAATAGCCGTAATTCTGGCTTGTTCAGCAAGCTGTGCATTATGAGTAGACAATCGCTGGAGCGAAGATATCTGATCTTCCCACTTTTTGCCGATTCGTCCGAGTTGCTCACTTAAACGGCCCACATCATCATCGCCCAGATCAGGTACAGTGCGTGATAGAGAGCCCTTCTCCCACAGTAGAAGTGTTTCCCGCAGCAGTTCGAGCCGGCGTTTAACCCGGTAACTCTGATAGAACCCAAAGACCGCACCAATCCCAATCAGAAGCAGCAATAAGGCCAGACCCGATTGAATCAGATGCCGCCAGCCTGTAAACGGAGCAAGATAACCATATGTATACAATACATACAAAATAACAGCGAGCACAATGAAAACCAGGAGGATCCCTTCACCCATACTTCGGGTTACCATGTCGGTATGTCGTTTTGTCTTCATCGGGGTCTCCTCCTTCTCTTCATCTATTTTACTACGGATTACTGATGTTTAGGTCGCCAACAATATAAGAAATGACAAATTTTGCTTTATGTTCACTGGATTCATATCCAGGTGTTCTCCATACTAATTTGTTCATCATGCCGCTATCTTGTTCTCCAAGAAGATTAATCCGGCCGAAAAGAACCGATGCTTCAATCTCCACACCATAATCTTCTGGTAGTGTAAGGCGAACATTACCCATAACTCCTTGCAGCAGCACAATCGTTTGTTTCTCCTCCGGAATCGAAAGAGATAGATCGGCGTTAACCTCACCTATGGCATGCCACAGACTCATACTACGTAACGTCCAGGATGATTGATCCCAGTAGTAACGAGCCATGAAATTCTGTTTCTTCATAACGCCTTCGTCCAGATGAATCTTTTTGTTTTTTGAATAAAAGTAAGCTAAAGACGCAAGTACAATCAAAAATACAATCATTAAATTATCCAGCAATAACAGTGCCGCACCAATGCCAAGATACCGATGACCTTTGCGGGTATCCCCATTGCGGACTTGAAGCATTCCAACCGTTAACAGAATGAGTGCGGCAGCGGTCAGGAAGTTAATATTGTCATTCAATAACATCATTGTGCCAATAATCATAATGACAACTGCAAGCCATTTACTCTTTTGATTCATCCCCGCCGCACCTCCTCTGTAAGTTAATCTCTCTTTATTCAACGGAAAAGCCATACCAGGCAATGAAGTCCTGTATGGCTTAACTTTTGTTCTACCAACCGTACATTATACACGATTTATAGAATATCATATTGTCCACTAAGCGAACAGTTATTCTTTTGAAGTTCCGTTCGCTTCATTCTTGGAACCATTGCCCATTTTATTTTTGAGGGCTTGTAATTGCTGATCCACTTTGAACTGTTTTTCCACATCTACAGGATTTGTATACGTGGATGATGTGTTGCGATAAGGTGCACGAGCTACGTCAGCTTCAGCTTCCAGCTGCATGATTTTCTCTTCCATGCGGTGGAATCCAAGTGATGCGCCGCCACTTTCGATCGAATGCAAGCTGTTGATGGAAGACATTTGTTTTTTGGCTTTTGCCATTTGGGCACGGGATACGAGTTCATTACGTTTGTTACGCATTTTGTAGAACTCATCTTTCATATCATGCAACTGTTGCAACAGATCTTTAGCTTGTGCTTCGGACTGTGCGTGCAGTTCGCTGTACTCTGTAATTTTTTGATCAAAGTAGATTTTCTCTTCCAACAATTTGCGTGCCACTTCTTCCTGACCGTTAGACAGAGCAGCTTCTGCTTGGGACTCACGTTGTACCGAAGTACGCTCCGCTTCATCCAAACGTTGTTTCATGCGACGCTCATTTGCCATTTGTTTGGCAACAGTTACCTCTGCCTCATGAATCTCAGCCTCCATATCACGCAAGTACTGGTTCAACATTACAATCGGATCCTCTACTTTATCCAACATATCATTTACCGATGCTTTCGTCATATCCTTAATCCGTTTAAATACTCCCATTTTACTTTTCTCCCTTCTCGTAACGAGATAATTTTTGGCGAAGCTCTTCAACTTCTTTTTTCAGTGCTTTTTTCTCGATATCTTTCATCATGGAATCAAGTTCACTTTCTTGCGGTGCTCCTGCTCCGTAGGCGTTGTTGTCATAAGAACGGGGACCAGATTGAGGTCTGCCGTTGAATCCAGGGCCGGGACCGAAGTTACCAGGACCTTGCTGGTTGTGATTATTTTGAAAAGGACCTCTTGGTGGCTGATGATCATAGTTGTCGTATCCTCTGCCAGGGCCTGGGCCCGGACCGTAGCCATATGGATCATAAGGCGGATACGGCTCTTTTGGTACCACCAGTGCTGCGATAAAGTAAATTAACAACGACGTGCCGCCAGTTACGAAGATACTGATAACAAAGATGATACGCAGCAGGGTGGAATCCATTCCGATGGTTTCGGAAATTCCGCCGCACAAGCCGGTTAACATCCGGTCACGCGTTGAGCGGTATAATTTGCTCATGTGCTTGCTCCTTTCGTTTACTTGTATCCTCTTACGTTGGAATCATAAGCATATGGATCAACGTGGTTGGATTCCTTTGGTACCACCAATGCAGCGATGAAGTAGATCAACAATGATGTACCTCCCGTAGCGAAAATACTGATGAAGAAGATGATACGTAGCAGCGTGGTACTCAATCCGAGATTTTCAGAAATGCCGCCGATCAAACCTGTTAGCATTCGATTACGCGCCGAGCGGTATAATTTACTCATGTGACTACTCCTTTCTGTCATTGTTCAATTTCTGTCTTAAGCGTTCCAGTTCCTTATCCAGCGTAGAGGATGACATGCTGCCAGTCACTCCTGAACCATCTTGACTCATCCGCCGGATATCGCGGAGACTTTGTGCTTCATATTCGAGATCAGAGACTTGGTCATCCAGTCGGTTAAACATACGGGGTACATTCTGACCGTTGTGATTGCCTCTCTGGTTCATACGTTGTTGTAACTGAATCGTCTGCATACGAGCGTAGTAATATTGACGTTTGCTGTATACATTCTGATATTCAACCTTCAGCTGGTCGATCTGTTCATCCAGCTCCTGTAATGCCGCATAACTTTGTGCATACAATTCATTGTACTGTTCCATTTTTTCCTCGTGGAGGATTTTCTCCTGCAAGGCCAGCTTAGCGAGATGTTCTTCCCCTGCTTTCAGAGCCATGGAAGCCTGTTCTTCCCGTTTGTTCACCATACCTGCTGCCTGATCGGCTTGTTGTTTCATTTGTCTGGTATGGCTTGCATATTGATGACGAAGTTTCTCGGCTTCACCGATGTCTTGGCGGGTCGAGACCAGGAACTGATCAATCAGTTTGACTGGATCCTGACTTTGCTCCAAATGTTCGTTCAGATTGGCTACGGTAATATCCCGCATTCGACGAAATACACTCATTATGTTCTGTCCCTCCTTTTCATAATCGTGAAAACTTAGTACCGACCACGACGACTGCGGTTATTGCTTAGCATTGAGATACCAAAGATGATTAACCCGATCGCGATGATCGGTCCGATCAACCATGCCAGTTTACCCATCAGTGAGATGATACCGATGATGAGAACAATCCAGCCAAGCATCACATTCCCTCGTTTAACTCCGTAGTATCCCAGTGCAATCATCAGGACTGGAATCAGATAACCCATTAAGTGTCCAAGAAGTGGAGTTAACTTTCCGAAGAGGAGTAGTGCACCCAGCGCAATCAATACAATCGCCCAGCCATTTCCCTTATTCAATCTCATAATTGTTGTTCACCGCCCTTTCCATTCGTTCGTTTTAATGTGTTGAGTCATTTGTTCGTTTGTTTCTTGTTTTTTTGTTTCCGTGTTTCTTGTTTAACCTTATGTCCTTATTCTAGGGGATTCCGCGACTTTTCAAAACAGACCGTGGACGGTTTTTCATCCTAGACTCAGGTCGGGGATCTAGTTGGACCTTTGACTGTCCCTGTATAAGACCAACGTTCCACCTAAGCTGAATAACACTCCAGATACCTTCCATTACCCGTATTCAGGCTACCCTTTAGCCGATATCGACCTGTAGAGAGAATGATGTCCATGTCTCTATTTACGTTCACACTGCAATTTCGTTTCTCATGATTCCGTGTTGGATAGTCAGTCCAAGCCGTTTCTCTAGCCGTTTCTGCAAGATCATCTATCAGCAATCCCTTATCTCTACTTCTATACCCTCTCGTAAAATTACTTATTTATCCAAATAAACAAAATTTAGATTGTTCTATATGTAAGCGTTTACTAAAATAGAAAGTGTTACTATTTCTAATGTCAGGGGTGGAACTGAGACTGTGCGACCAATCAGCTATCTCCATAAAATGATCATCTTTGGAATCCTGTTAAGCACCCTGCCCATTTTGTTAACGGGAATTGCCGCATTTATCTATTCATCAAACCAAACTGAGCTGCATCGTACGCAGGCCAACAGACAGTTGCTGGAACAAATGCAATCCAACGTAGAGCACAAACTCGCTACAGTCAGTTATATGCTTGATCAGGCCGTTCGCTCCCCAGTAACTCTCCGTTCCCTGTCTGCTTCTTCTTCACTGGAAGTGAAAGGGCCTTTGCTTGCCGACAAGCTACAGAGTGAATTTAAGAATATGAGGTCATGGGAACCTTTGCTGGATATTACCCTGGTGAATCAATCTCAGAATTGGCTCATTGATCATGCCGGATTATATCGTAATACGGATTTTCCGCTGGCTCTTCCAATGAAGGAATTGATATCGGATACGATTACCTCTGGATGGCAGCTCTCCCCTTCATCGGTGTTCAGTAATGATGAGCGTTCACCCGGTACAGGCTGTATTTATCATATTGCCCTTGCGAGATCTATTCCGAATCTAAATACGTCTTCCGATGCTGCTCTGATTGCGGGAATTCCTGCATGCTCTTTGCAAAATACACTAGGAGAAGCCTCCTTAGGCAATGCTGCCTCAGGACTGATCATTTTGAATCGGGAGCAACGTATCTTGGTCCACCCCGATCCTGTATACATTGGACAACCGTTGTCTGCCATTGGATTACACGATGTGGATGCGGAAGCCAACATAACCAAACTATCACCCATCACATTTTCAACAGGCTTTGAAAAACGGGAAGTTAAGATCGCCGATACACATTATACTCTGACGTATAGCCCTTCTACCTTAAAAGGATGGACTTATGTTCTAATCTCACCTACCAATATTCTGACACAAGAATATATCGATATCGGATTGCACACCTTGTATATCAGTATCTTCTTACTTTTACTTTCATTATTACTCGCCTGGCTCGGATCCAAGCGAATGCATGTCCCGATTCGTAAACTTTTAACCCAACTTGGTGACAACCACCTGTCCAAAGAAGGAAACACATTAGCTCAGCAATCACCACCATTTTCTGATGAGTTCGAACAGATTAGAGCAGGAGTCTCACAATTATCTGCCTCTCGCTCCCAATTAGAGAACACACTTAATATGCATCTGTTGCAGATTCGCACTCATTTTATGATGAATCTGTTCCAGGGCAGGAGCCCTGTGCATACTCTTCATGACACCTTGAATGAATATGGCTACACGCATCAGGTTCGGGAATGGCAACAAATTGCTGTTATTACATTACAGGCAGATCTTGTTAATCATACAAAATATAGAGCTTGTGATCGTGACCTCTTATTATTCGCTATTCAAAATATATTGGCGGAAACGGTTGTGCATAACCAACAATTGCTTCCCATTGTGCTGGAACATACGGTAGTCACGGTGATTGGGACCGTTGAACAGGATCAGTTTATTTTTTCACAGCAGCTATATGTATTAACAGACCAGTTACAGCAACAGATGGACAAGATTCTGGCTCTTCAAGTCAGTATAGGATTCAGCCAGCCGCACAGCTCTATATATCACATCCCTCAAGCTTACACAGAAGCCATGGAAGCACTAAGGCATCGGATGAAGCTGGGAACAGGCATTATTTTTCAATATGAGAACATAGATTATTACGCTCCCACTTGGTCCATGACCTACCCGGAATCATTGGAATATTCGTTGATCCAAGCTATTCAAAATGCGGACGAAGTCCAGGCCTCTGCTTTTTTGCAACAACTGCTTGAAGTGATCTTTGGTATGGAGGTTACACCCGAGGAGTATGAGGTGGCTCTTACGAGGCTACTCACGCATATTTTGCAAATGACTCAGGAATCCGGCATACGACTCGGACAGATCTCCCAAGGTCGTGGCTCGATGTTTCATGAACTTCATGGTTTGCAGTACGCTGCTGAAGTTGAGGATTGGTTTAACCATCAAGTCATCTTGCCCGTTATTCAGGTTTTTAAAGCGAGACAGTATGCCCAGTATCAGCATATATCTGAGAAAATGATTGCCATGATTCATCAAGATTATGATAAGGATCTGACGCTTGAGGAATGTGCTGTTAAGCTTCACTACAATGCCAACTACTTAAGTAGTGTTTTCCGCAAAGAGACAGGCTGTGCATTTAGTGAATATCTGACCAAGTACCGATTTAATATCGCTAAAAAATGGCTGGACGAAAGTGATCTAACCGTTAAAGATATCGCAGCACGACTTCGGTACAATAATCCGCAAAACTTTATCCGATCATTTCGTAAGTGGGAAGGAATCACACCCGGCCAGTACCGGGAGCGTAAGCAGAAAGTAGAAGTGTCGAACAGAAATTAGAAAAGGAGCACGATTGTAAGTCGTACTCCTTCGGCCAGCTTGGATACCTCTCCATATGGCTCCCCTAACAGGGCTCGGACCTGTGACAACTCGATTAACCGTCGAGTGCTCTACCAACTGAAATAACAGGGAATATGCTTAAGAGATCACTCTCTGAAAACGAGGTATGTGTTTTGTTTTTCGTTGTCTCGAACATCTCTAAATAAACGAGGGTCTGGTTCAAAGCGGTCGATATAAGTGCTTCAAAAAAGAGGGAGCACATAACCTGCTCCCTTCACTTACAACTTCACTTCTGCAATCTTAACTTCATATGTTTCAACCGTTCATCTTTTGGCACAGCATTGTGATGCTTGCTAGCGTCATCTTAGACGTTAGACTACATTGTCCGCCTCAATTCCCGTTTATTAGTACACGTGCCGAGCTTATCCGATTTATCGCTTATCCTTAGTACGAACTGTTTTCATATTGGGCTGTTCCAGTTGGATTAGAATTTTACCAAACCTTGCTCCGCGTGAGAAGGTCACCGTACTATCCTTGTACGTATCCCGAATATACTTCTCAGCCAGTCTGAGAGAATCTTCATCCGATGGTAACTCATACGTATTAAGCCATTCTGGCAGCTTCTCTACAACCTCTTCCACCGGTATTTCAAATGAGTTAACTTCTTTCGTAATGATCATGGTGTATGAATACCCCTTCAGATACAACAATTGTTGGATATACCCCATATCGCCGACCTTGTGTGAAGAAGTTACACCCAGTACATCCTTAAGTTCATCCATTAGTGTGTGTTCCTTCTGTCCCGCCATAGTACTTATATACACATACTTCCGGGCGCAATTAATCGCCTGCTCAATCGTTTCCCAATCCGACATTGCTGGACACATGGATGCAAATGCAAAGTCATATTTTTTCTCCCAACCCTTATCCTTAATGGAGATTTCCTCATATCGTTCGTTTACGATTTCGATATTGGATTCCAAAGATGAAGGTATCGTCTCTTTCATAAGGGAGACAAGCAACTCCGAAGGCTCAACTGCGGTCACACTTGCCCCCTTTTCCGCAAAAGGAATCGTAAATATGCCTGAGGCTGCTCCAATGTCCAAAATGGATAACCCTGCAAATTCTACACCCTGATTCTCAATCCAGCCCATAATGCGCTCAGAACGCTGCTTTCCTTCTTCAGTGAACGACTGTGCATGATAATCCCTGGCCCACCGCCCAAATGCTTCTTCTGTATTAGAGGGGACGCTTTTCTTCTTATAATTTGAACTTCTCGGACGATTCTTCCATGCCTCTTCCCATACAGAAAGATCAAATAACAGATCGGTATCCGATACATTTTTTCCATCAGTCACTCTACTTCACTCCTCTACATTAAAGACTTTACTTATCTACAATATACTTTATATAATCATACGTCAATCTTTAACTCTAGATTTTCTTACTGCACATAAATCGTTTCATATAAAATAAAAATAGCCCTACACATTGCATAAGCAACATGTAGGGCTATTCAATATACCGGCGAGAGGACTCGAACCTCCACGGTTTCCCACTCGATTTTGAGTCGAGCGCGTCTGCCATTCCGCCACGCCGGCATATGCTGGAGGCGCCACCCAGATTCGAACTGGGGATAAAGCTTTTGCAGAGCTGTGCCTTACCACTTGGCTATGGCGCCATATTTTGGAGCGGACGACGGGAATCGAACCCGCGACCCTCGCCTTGGCAAGGCGATGCTCTACCGCTGAGCCACGTCCGCATAATGGCTGGGGATATAGGATTTGAACCTATGCATGACGGAGTCAAAGTCCGTTGCCTTACCGCTTGGCTAATCCCCAATAAAAAATGAAAAAACAAAGGGGCGATCGAGGGGAATTGAACCCCCGAATGCCGGATCCACAAACCGGTGCGTTAACCACTTCGCCACGATCGCCACAAAAGGTTATTTTCTAAAAAGTTAATTGGCAGGGGCAGCAGGAATTGAACCCACACCAACGGTTTTGGAGACCGTTGTTCTACCTTTAAACTATGCCCCTAAAAACTGGTGGAGGATGATGGATTCGAACCACCGAACCCGTACGGGAGCAGATTTACAGTCTGATGCGTTTGGCCACTTCGCTAATCCTCCAGGATTACATGGTGCCGGCGAGAGGACTTGAACCCCCAACCTACTGATTACAAGTCAGTTGCTCTACCAGTTGAGCTACACCGGCATATTAAATTATTTTAAAAATGGTGGCTCGGGACGGAATCGAACCGCCGACACGAGGATTTTCAGTCCTCTGCTCTACCGACTGAGCTACCGAGCCATAATAAAGTCTAATCTTAATTCCTTACACTTTATATAGGGCATCAGTGCCATACAGCAGATGTAGTGAACAGTTTGCCTCATGTAAAGATTAAATGGCGGAACCGACGGGATTCGAACCCGCGATCTCCTGCGTGACAGGCAGGCATGTTAGGCCAACTACACCACGGTTCCAGATCACTTTCTCAAAGGAAAGTATAATTGCGGGGGCAGGATTTGAACCTGCGGCCTTCGGGTTATGAGCCCGACGAGCTACCGGGCTGCTCCACCCCGCGTCGTTATAAAAGTTATATGGTGGAGGCTGAGGGGATCGAACCCCCGACCCTCTGCTTGTAAGGCAGATGCTCTCCCAGCTGAGCTAAGCCTCCGAACAACACATTTATGATCATACCATAATCTTGTTGTAAAAATCAACTTCTTTTTTTGAAGTTATTATGACCCGTAGGGGATTCGAACCCCTGTTACCTCCGTGAAAGGGAGGTGTCTTAACCCCTTGACCAACGGGCCTTAATATTATGGCGGAGAGAGAGGGATTCGAACCCTCGAGACGCTTGTGACGCCTACACGATTTCCAATCGTGCTCCTTCGGCCAGCTCGGACACCTCTCCATATGGCTCCCCGAACAGGGCTCGAACCTGTGACAACTCGATTAACAGTCGAGTGCTCTACCAACTGAGCTATCAGGGAATATGCTTCAGAGATCGTTCTCTGAAAACTAGATTCGAAACGAAACACGCGAATTATCACTTGCATATTTGGATAAGCCCTCGACCGATTAGTACTGGTCAGCTCCATGCATTGCTGCACTTCCACCCCCAGCCTATCTACCTCGTCGTCTTCAAGGGGTCTTACATACTGGGAAATCTCATCTTGAGGGGGCTTCACGCTTAGATGCTTTCAGCGTTTATCCCGTCCGTACATAGCTACCCAGCGGTGCTCCTGGCGGAACAACTGGTACACCAGCGGTACGTCCATCCCGGTCCTCTCGTACTAAGGACAGCTCCTCTCAAATTTCCTACGCCCACGACAGATAGGGACCGAACTGTCTCACGACGTTCTGAACCCAGCTCGCGTACCGCTTTAATGGGCGAACAGCCCAACCCTTGGGACCTACTTCAGCCCCAGGATGCGATGAGCCGACATCGAGGTGCCAAACCTCCCCGTCGATGTGGACTCTTGGGGGAGATAAGCCTGTTATCCCCAGGGTAGCTTTTATCCGTTGAGCGATGGCCCTTCCATGCGGTACCACCGGATCACTAAGCCCGACTTTCGTCCCTGCTCGACTTGTAGGTCTCGCAGTCAAGCTCCCTTATGCCTTTGCACTCTTCGAATGATTTCCAACCATTCTGAGGGAACCTTTGGGCGCCTCCGTTACTCTTTAGGAGGCGACCGCCCCAGTCAAACTGCCCACCTGACACTGTCCCCGCACCGGATTACGGTACCAGGTTAGAACCTAGATACGATCAGGGTGGTATCCCAACGTTGCCTCCACGCAAGCTGGCGCTCACGTTTCAAAGGCTCCCACCTATCCTGTACAGATCGTACCCAAATTCAATATCAAGCTGCAGTAAAGCTCCATGGGGTCTTTCCGTCTTGTCGCGGGTAACCTGCATCTTCACAGGTATTAAAATTTCACCGGATCTCTCGTTGAGACAGCGCCCAAGTCGTTACGCCATTCGTGCGGGTCAGAATTTACCTGACAAGGAATTTCGCTACCTTAGGACCGTTATAGTTACGGCCGCCGTTTACTGGGGCTTCGGTTCACAGCTTCGGATTGCTCCTAACCACTCCCCTTAACCTTCCAGCACCGGGCAGGCGTCAGCCCGTATACTTCGCCTTACGGCTTCGCACAGACCTGTGTTTTTGCTAAACAGTCGCTTGGGCCTTTTCACTGCGGCCCCCTCGTGCTATTCACACTACCGGGGCACCCCTTCTCCCGAAGTTACGGGGTCATTTTGCCGAGTTCCTTAACGAGAGTTCTTCCGCGCGCCTTAGAATACTCTTCTCGCCTACCTGTGTCGGTTTGCGGTACGGGCACCTTCACCTGGCTAGAGGCTTTTCTTGGCAGTGTGAGATCATGACCTTCGCTACTACAATTTTCGCTCCCCATCACAGCTCAGCCTTACAATGTGCGGATTTGCCTACACATCAGCCTTACTGCTTAGACGGACATCCATCAGTCCGCGTCACTACCCTACTGCGTCCCCCCATTGCTCATAACGGCTTACGGTGGTACAGGAATTTCGACCTGTTGTCCTTCGACTACGCCTTTCGGCCTCGCCTTAGGTCCCGACTTACCCTGAGCGGACGAGCCTTCCTCAGGAACCCTTAGGCTTTCGGCGGATCAGATTCTCACTGATCTTTTCGTTACTCATACCGGCATTCTCACTTGTATAATGTCCAGCGCTCCTTACGGTACACCTTCAACCCTTATACAACGCTCCCCTACCCCTGATGCAAAGCATCAAGCCATAGCTTCGGTGGTGTGTTTAGCCCCGTTACATTTTCGGCGCAGAGTCACTCGACCAGTGAGCTATTACGCACTCTTTCAATGGTGGCTGCTTCTAAGCCAACATCCTGGTTGTCTGTGCAACTCCACATCCTTTCCCACTTAACACACACTTGGGGACCTTAGCTGATGGTCTGGGCTGTTTCCCTTTTGACAATGGATCTTAGCACTCACTGTCTGACTCCCGGAAGTAAGTCTATGGCATTCGGAGTTTGACTGAGCTTGGTAACCCTTGCGGGCCCCGCACCCAATCAGTGCTCTACCTCCACGACTCTGTTTTCCGAGGCTAGCCCTAAAGCTATTTCGGGGAGAACCAGCTATCTCCGAGTTCGATTGGAATTTCTCCGCTACCCCCACCTCATCCCCGCATTTTTCAACATGCGTGGGTTCGGGCCTCCAGTGCGTGTTACCGCACCTTCACCCTGGACAGGGGTAGATCACCCGGTTTCGGGTCTACGTCCACGTACTAAGTCGCCCTATTCAGACTCGCTTTCGCTGCGGCTCCGGCTCTTCACCTTAACCTTGCACGGGAACGTAACTCGCCGGTTCATTCTACAAAAGGCACGCCATCACCCCTAAAACGGGCTCTGACTTTTTGTAAGCACACGGTTTCAGGTTCTATTTCACTCCCCTTCCGGGGTGCTTTTCACCTTTCCTCACGGTACTGCTTCACTATCGGTCGCTAGGAAGTATTTAGCCTTGGCAGATGGTCCTGCCGGATTCATACGGGGTTTCACGTGCCCCGCACTACTCGGGATCCGTCTCGGAGGGAACAGACTTTCAACTACAGGGCTTTTACCTTCTTTGGCGGGCCTTTCCAGACCTCTTCGCTTAACCGGTTCCTTTGTAACTCCATGTGAGACGTCCCACAACCCCAAAGAGCAAGCTCTCTGGTTTGGGCTTCTCCGCGTTCGCTCGCCGCTACTGACGGAATCACTATTGTTTTCTCTTCCTCAGGGTACTTAGATGTTTCAGTTCCCCTGGTATGCCTCACACTAACCTATGTATTCAGTTAGGTGTAACTGGAAATTACCCCAGCTGGGTTTCCCCATTCGGACACCCCGGATCAAAGCTTGCTTACAGCTCCCCGAGGCAGTTTCGTTGTTCGCCACGTCCTTCATCGGCTCCTAGCGCCTAGGCATCCTCCGTGTGCTCTTAGTAGCTTAACCTCGTGCTCCGGTTCCGACTGCTCGCTTCCCTTGTTTTGCTTGCGCAAAGCCAAAAGTTGCTCCCACTCGATACCATCGTACGTGCAATCTACCTTATAAAAACACTTCACTTGTTTACACAAGATCAGCTTAAAGGAATGTTCTAATTCGCGTTTGTTTCGTTTCGATATCTAGTTTTCAAAGAACAAGCTCCATGCAAAAGCAAGCTGTTTGAGAGTTTGAGCTCTCAAAACTGAGCAACGAGTGAGTAACTAGCCGACCTGGCTAGATTTTGTATTTGAATGTTTCCGTTGCAGGAAACGATTCTCCATAGAAAGGAGGTGATCCAGCCGCACCTTCCGATACGGCTACCTTGTTACGACTTCACCCCAATCATCTATCCCACCTTCGGCGGCTGGCTCCTTGCGGTTACCCCACCGACTTCGGGTGTTATAAACTCTCGTGGTGTGACGGGCGGTGTGTACAAGACCCGGGAACGTATTCACCGCGGCATGCTGATCCGCGATTACTAGCAATTCCGACTTCATGCAGGCGAGTTGCAGCCTGCAATCCGAACTGAGACCGGCTTTGTTGGGATTGGCTCCATCTCGCGATTTCGCAGCCCGTTGTACCGGCCATTGTAGTACGTGTGTAGCCCAGGTCATAAGGGGCATGATGATTTGACGTCATCCCCACCTTCCTCCGGTTTGTCACCGGCAGTCTATCTAGAGTGCCCACCCGAAGTGCTGGCAACTAAATATAAGGGTTGCGCTCGTTGCGGGACTTAACCCAACATCTCACGACACGAGCTGACGACAACCATGCACCACCTGTCTTGAATGTTCCGAAGAAAAGGTACATCTCTGCACCGGTCATTCAGATGTCAAGACCTGGTAAGGTTCTTCGCGTTGCTTCGAATTAAACCACATACTCCACTGCTTGTGCGGGTCCCCGTCAATTCCTTTGAGTTTCAGTCTTGCGACCGTACTCCCCAGGCGGAGTGCTTAATGTGTTAACTTCGGCACCAAGGGTATCGAAACCCCTAACACCTAGCACTCATCGTTTACGGCGTGGACTACCAGGGTATCTAATCCTGTTTGCTCCCCACGCTTTCGCGCCTCAGCGTCAGTTACAGCCCAGAGAGTCGCCTTCGCCACTGGTGTTCCTCCACATATCTACGCATTTCACCGCTACACGTGGAATTCCACTCTCCTCTTCTGCACTCAAGTCACCCAGTTTCCAGTGCGATCCGGGGTTGAGCCCCGGGATTAAACACCAGACTTAAATGACCGCCTGCGCGCGCTTTACGCCCAATAATTCCGGACAACGCTTGCCCCCTACGTATTACCGCGGCTGCTGGCACGTAGTTAGCCGGGGCTTTCTTCTCAGGTACCGTCACCTTGAGAGCAGTTACTCTCCCAAGCGTTCTTCCCTGGCAACAGAGCTTTACGATCCGAAAACCTTCATCACTCACGCGGCATTGCTCCGTCAGGCTTTCGCCCATTGCGGAAGATTCCCTACTGCTGCCTCCCGTAGGAGTCTGGGCCGTGTCTCAGTCCCAGTGTGGCCGATCACCCTCTCAGGTCGGCTACGCATCGTCGCCTTGGTGAGCCGTTACCCCACCAACTAGCTAATGCGCCGCAGGCCCATCCCCAAGTGACAGATTGCTCCGTCTTTCCAGTTTCCTTCAGGCGAAGAAAACAACTATTCGGTATTAGCTACCGTTTCCGGTAGTTGTCCCAAACTTGAGGGCAGGTTGCCTACGTGTTACTCACCCGTCCGCCGCTAACCATCAGAGAAGCAAGCTTCTCTTCAAGTCCGCTCGACTTGCATGTATTAGGCATGCCGCCAGCGTTCGTCCTGAGCCAGGATCAAACTCTCCAATAAAGTATTGAAAAGAGCGATAAGCTCATTTTGAATCTGACGAGATTAAAATCTCATTTGTGCTCCAGTCGATCCAAGCCAAGGCTTGTTTCAAACTTTCGCGTTCATTCTGCAAGCAGAATGTTTACTCACTCGTTGTTCAGTTTTCAAAGATCAAACACGATTTGTTTCACTTCTTTTCCGTCTCAACCAAGTTTCGGCGGCGACTTAAATAATGTATCACATTTCGTTTGTTTTCGTCAAGAACTTTTTTTAAATTTCTTTTTTTGAAGCTTTAGTTCTTCACTTTCCCTCTGAAGAATTTATCGTTTGTTGGCGATAATCTCATTTGAGGAACGAAATATAATGTATCATATATTTCGAATCAGAGTCAACATTTTTTTATAAATTATTAAACAAACAAAAAAGGAAGGTTTCCCCTCCCTTATGTGATCAATATAATGCCCGACTTATGGAGAAGTTTATGTCTCAATCCAATACCGGATTTCCCGGCCCTCTCCTTCGATCGATGGCCATCCTGCCGATTCTTTTACAATAGAACGAAAGACCAGCTTACGTATAACCAAAGGCAGATCTTCTCGAACAAATCTTAACTGCGGATGATGAACAAGTTCATTCATGCTCCACGGCTCCTTGCGACTTCTTAACACACGCAGCAGCAGTTCTGAGCATTCACTCATTTTGGACATTACGGAAAACTCACAGGCAAGCAGGACAAGCTCTACTCGCTGCTCCAGCGTCTCCGAGCTTACGGTAAGCTCTTGATATAGTTTCCATAAAGCGCGATCCAGATTCTGCACATGTGTCCAGACGGCATGATCCGGGTATATCCCCTGTTCAATCAATACAATTCTTGCCCAGTTCCCCAGAGCCTCTAATACATTGTAGTAGGCGTCTACCACATGACCTTCCTGAATATGACGTTTCGCCTCTACATACATTCTCAAGAAACTGGTGAATTCATGTAGCAACTTCTGCTCACGCAGTTCTGTCCCGAAAGCAGACAGTTCTTCTCGCAAATCACTTAAGGTGCTGTCCGCTTCCCAGATAATCTCACCTTCAATCAGACACTGGGTGAGATTATTCTGATTCCCGGTAACTACGCTACTCTTTAATTCATGACGGCTCGCATAGATCATTTGATAACGAAGATCACCATATCTGTAATGTCCCACCGCCGACTTTAATTGATCATCATTATGAACAACAAGTACTAATAATTCGAAATCTTGAATTAGGGAGCCGTGGAATCGCTCTCCCGGGTGGGAATAAGCGATAGCCCCAACTGCCCCTGTCTCTTCCGACTGTTCGGACAAAAAAGCAAGGTTCTTTAATTCCACGATTCCCTCCATACATTTCATGGCAGATAAGCGCCAAGTCAGTTATAATGTAATTCTACATCCAGACTGAAGTTTCCTTCTTTTCCAGGTCCAATACTACTCATACGATAGGAGCATTTTTCATGATTTTTAAATCAGCAAAAATTAATGCTTTTCGCACTTGGGGATTACTACTGACCATGCTAGGTATGGGCCTAATGATACTGGGAACAGCCGGGATTGTTTTCTGGGGACATGCAGGAAAGGTCTTCGCAGCTGTAGGACTTGTCATCGGACTGATTGCCATGATGGCCAGTCTAGCCATTTATTTCTGGGCGGGTATGCTCTCCACCAGCGCAGTACAAGTCGACTGTCCGGAATGCGGGAAGTTAACCAAAATGCTTGGCAAAACGGATCGTTGTATGTTCTGTCATACCATCCTCACCCTAGACCCTAATAAGGCCAATATGACCAGTCAACAACTGAAAGCGCCTTCTACACAAGCTCCCCCCACCGATGGTTAGCACAAAATGATCTCCAACGCTAAATGCTTTACCTTAATTTCATTGAAGAACAAAAAAAGGCCCGGTATGTTTACCGGACCTTTTTGGGCTTGGCTTATAAGTAAGCCCTTGTTGCTGTTATCAATAGCTAAAATATGAAGTTCAGTTATAAGTTCTACGACCAATAAAACGGTAGACTGTACGTATGATGGTATCCAAGGAGAAACTTTGAGCTTAGCGAAAACAAATTGAACCAAGCAGACACTCTGAGTTCGAGTAAATTATTTCTGGTAACCGGCCTGCTTCAATACCTCCCATGCAGAAGCATTAGCAAAACTCCGGTTCCAAGCTGCTACTCCGCCCAGCTTCAACGAAGCAATCAAATCCACCCGCGCCTGAAGGGACACGGCATCTTCGATCCATATTTTCTTGGTAGCTCCGTCTTCCTTATATTCCACATAGTTCTGTCCACTTGCCTGATCCAGTTCAGGTTTGAGTTTCTTCTCTTTGATCAGCTCCACGATGGTATTCATGCCCACCGCTTTGGAAGACACTTTAACCTCACCCTGATCATTCGTCTCTTCCGTCCATATCCGGGTATAGAGCGGAACCGCCATGATCAACTTGTTAGAAGGGACTTCATCCTCCTCAAGTATGCGTCTCATGGAAGCCTCGGTCCAAGGCAGAGATGCAACCGAACCTGCCTTAGGACTGGCCGCCCAATGTTCATCATAAGCCATCACAATAACATAGTCTGCAAAAGAACCTAATGCACGGCGATCCAGAAAGGCAGACCACATCTCACTGTTCGATTTTGGTGTTACATCGATTGATAACATCAATCCATGTATACGAGCCATCGCCTTGATCTCGCGCACAAACTGCGTAATATTCGGCCCGTCATCGGTATACACGTTCTCAAAATCGATATTGATACCATCCAATTGATACGTCTGTGCATACTCTAACATCTGCTCAATGATATGAGTACGTGTTTCGTAAGAAGCTACAGCTTCTTTGGTAACGTCCGGATCAAAGCTGTTATCCATGAGTCCCCATACTTCCATACCCGAACGGTGAGCCCAGTTTACATAAGCTTGGTTTCCCTTGCTTTTCACAGTGCCCTGTCCGTCCGTAATATGAAACCATGTGGGGCTGACTACATTCACACCGGGCATTTTACCGATAGAGCCCACATCAGGCTGACGATTGTACACGGCTTCCCAAACCAGGTTTACCGGTTTATTTTGCCACTTTTTCTCTGCTGCAGTCAGCGTATACTTGGGCAAGTCCACCTTCTTTTTCTCAGTGAGTGCAATATAATCATTATCTACATATCCGGCATATCCATTATCGAGTTGAACAAAACTCTGTTTATCACCCGTCTGCCATACACGTACCCGTGCATCCTTTTTCATATCGGCAATGATTGGTGAGGATTCTCCCCCACGTTTATATAACGGCACCGTCTTGTCTGCTTTGGATGACAACGTATCAACCTCTGCATATTGTATCTTGTCTCCTCCACGCATCAGCAGTACAGCACCTGTTACCGAATCTTCCTGTACGGTTATGCCATATACTTCTTTCAAAGGTTTGAGCGGAATATAGGCTTCTCCGTCCTTAACCTCAGGCTTAACTGTCATAGGATAATCTTTGTGGTTAAGTTCTGCTTGTGTGCTTCCATCTTTCATATGAAGGACTCGCTGAGGAGAGGCAATGATGATATCTCCCGATTCTGATTCATAACGTATGCCTGCATCAATCGCTTCTTGCAGCACATCTACAGGCAACTTGAGTTGATCTCCTGTACCCAGAGCGTCTCCATCCATCAGTTGCCCGTCTACAAAAATAGGCTGGCTTCTTCCTACCCAGTCGGGGTCTTCATGGGTCTGGTTCAACCATACATTTGTTATAAGCCAGTAAGCCCCCCGGCGATTAGACAAGCCCCCAGAAAACCGGGCCAAAATGAACGTCGCTTCTGACGTGTATATCTGCTTTTTCTACCCAAACGTCTACCTCCGTTAATTATGCTGATCATAAGGATGTGCGCATAAGTTGTTATAAAGATGAGCCTTTTGCATAAATGCTAAAAAAACGTGAAGAATCCATACTGAATTCTGCACGTTAATATTGTAATTCAACTCTCTTAATCCCTGCAACTTTTGCAAACGCCGTATACTTCCAATCGGTGACCGTGTACTTCGAATCCTGTACTAGACTCCGCTTGAAGCTCTACACTTTTGAGTGAAGGATAGCTGAAGTCTTCAATCTTGCCGCATTGATCACAGATAACATGATAATGATCCGTCACATTGGCATCGAAGCGACTTGAATTATCTCCGTATGTCAATTCCCGGACCATGCCAGCTTCCAGAAACATCTTCAAATTATTATATACCGTTGCCACGCTCATACTGGGAAATTGGGGTTCAAGGGCTCGGTAAATTTCATCGGCTGTCGGATGCCCCATGGATTCCATCAGATAGTTCAATATGGCATGACGCTGGGGTGTAATACGGACACCGGTCGTTTTCAGATGCTCCAACGCATGTTGGACACGTGTTGCCATAAAACCCACCGCCTTACCTTTCATTCTCTGGTGAAGAGTAAGTTACTGTCTCCTCGCTCAGAGTTGATTCCCGGCCATTAAGAACGACAATCCATCTTTCATGCCGTGTAATCTTGCCAGTGTACATTTATTGTACGGCGATTACAAGTTTATTGTCAACGCGGCAGTCAAGGAACCTCTGTAGAATCCTCCTGGGAATTTGGTCCGTCCTCGGTAGTCTGTTCCAGATTCTCAGCCGTATCTTCAGAATCAGGTGTAACTGTTTCAGGCGTAGATACAGCCGGGTTGCTCTGAATGGTGAGATCACTGTTGCCTTCAATTTTCACCCTGTACTCGCCCTCACCGAGCTGGCCTTCTATGGTTTTATTCTGTACTTTGAACGGCAGATCCGTACTTAAATCTCCATAACTGCTGGAACCCGCAAGACTGTAGTCTCCACGATCAGGAAGTAATACGTTAATGGCTCCCACCGCACTGTACACATCCCAGTCCCCTCCGACTTTGGTAGATATGATGTTAATACTGCCATTAAGCGATTGGGCTTTGATTCCCAGATTGGCTCCATCCAGCGTAATATTGCCGTTGCGTGTCTCTGCGGTGAATTCACCAACGGAGTCCGCAATACTGATACTTCCCACTTGTGTAGTAAGATCTACATCGCCGGAAATACCGCGAGCCTTCATGTCGCCACGGTTACTGTCCAGATCCACATTACCGATGGCGTTGGCTACAATGACATCTCCGTTCAACGTTTTCCCTGAGATATCTCCAACAGCATTGGTAATCCGGATACGTCCGTTACCCGTTTCGGCCAGTATGGTACTAATGGCTTCCGGACGGTTTAATAATATGGCTCCATTGGAAGTTCGAATATCCAGATTAAAACGACGATCATCCGGGATCGTAATGGTAAGATTCATACGTGGCTGCGTTTTTTCATTGTCTCCATACGTCTTGCCTGTAGCCTTGATATAAATTACTTTTGTACCATCGGTCTCTACAAAAGAGGCTGCTGCAACGGCCTTTGCCTGTACTTCCGTCGTCTGATCTACCCAGATCACCGTCCGTACTTCAATCTCATCCGTATCTCCGCGTTGTACCGAGATATCTCCGTTGACACCTTCGACCACAAGATCCGACGTATCCATGCGAACAGGTACACGAATCGTGCCCTTATCCTCCATATATCCTGCCGCTTGACTGTAGTCCATGGATGCCGCTCCGAGATTTAGACTCACTCTATTCCATAAGTGCATGTAGTGATCCTGCTCGGTGACGATAAATACGGAAGCTGCCAAAATCAGTGAGGTTAGAATGCCTTTGGCATCGGGTCTGAAGCGTACTTTGATTTGCTCATCAGGATTGCTCGGGTTATCCGATTGCACCTTGTTTCTTCTGCGTGTCCACAGGAACAGCACAATATATTCAACACCTAAAACAACGAGCAAAAATGGCCACCAGTCCACCATCTCATATACATAGTCAGTTCCCCACCGTTTATCCAAAATCAACAGCACACCGACCGCTATGATTAAGGCGGCAGCCGTATAGCGGCCAACCCGGACTTTACGGTTCATCACGTTCCCTCCTTGTGTCGTTTCCACTACATTTTTTTCTTGTTCAACATAACCCAGAATTCACGACCAAACAAAAGCAAACCGCCTACGATCATGAGAACCGCAAATGAATATCCGCCGTACATGGCGAGAATCTCTTGAAACCAACGTGGTTTGCGGAAAAACAGCACCATCAAAGACCCTCCCACAATCAGAAGTAATCCAAACGATATGCCTCTCTCCCAGACCATCATTGCATCTCGTGTAGAACGTTCATTAGTTATCGGCTTGTCCGAAGTTGCCTGGGTCACTGCTCTACGTCTGCGCATCATGACCCAATCTGCAGATTGCAACACATCATATACATTGTAAAAGTAAATAACCGGGATACACAAAGCCAGTAAGATGAGCAATGGCACATTGATCTGTATTCCAATGGATGAGAAGTACAATACTGCTGACAGATCAAGCAAAACAAGCAGCATAAAGGTCAAACCTCTCATGTACAATCTTAGATAAATATGACCCAGACCAGGAATAATGGCACTCAGTAATCCCGCAATAAACTTGTGAGTCCGATTCCTGACCGGTTTGGCCTGGACTGTACGGGTCTTTTTGTTCGATTGACGTCTCCGTTTCATAACATACTCCTCTCTTCTGATCTGACCTTCCGCTCTTCATGCATTTGGTTAGATAGTACCCTAAAGAGCAAGGAGAGTAACTGGAAGAAATATGGATATGACCAAAAACCCTCCGGCACTACTGGCCTGGGGAGGGTTGTAATTCATTTATTCGATCGATACCTTGGTAACGTGTTCCCATTGTCTTAACTTGGATACCAAGCCTACAGTTTGGAAATCATGCGGTACCTGAACATGTAAAACAATCTCAATTTTACGTTCAACCGACACCATCTCTGCATAAGCCAGGTCTTGTTCATTCACAGTGATTTTACGTATTTTGATCTTTTCCTGCTCCATACATGAAGACAGTTGTTCGAGAAAACCGGGTTCTGACAAGGTATGAAGTGTAACAACATGCAGTTTATTCCCTCGTAAATACCTCAGCTCTAATTTGTTAAAGACCCAGAGATTAAGCAATACCAGAACGGTTGATACGATAGAGGCAAAAAAGAATCCCGCCCCTGCTGCGAGCCCAATGGCTGCAACAACCCAGATTGAAGCAGCTGTAGTCAGTCCGGTAATGGATTTTCCCGTGAAGAGAATTGTCCCTGCTCCCAAGAATCCGACACCAGTAATTACAGCAGTAGCCAGACGTGCTGGATCGATCCTTACATTTAATTCATTAGCAAAATCTTTAAAGCCATAAACAGACAACATCATAATCAGTGCAGAGCCAAGACATACCAGGATATGGGTACGCAAACCGGCAGCATGATTGGACCGTTCCCGCTCCAGGCCTACGAGCCCTCCAAGCAGCATAGCCAGCAATAATCGTAATAAAATGTGCCACTCATCAATGAACCAGGGATCGCCCAAAGTCGGTATTCCTCCTCAAGTTGTTAATATTATTAAAGTTTATTCTTGTGAAAAGTCGTTAATTCCACTCCAGGTGCAATCTGTGTGACCTCCACGGGATTAAAACCAAATTTGGTGTACAGATTGACTGCGGGTTGGTTCAGCGTTCCTGTGGAGACGATATAACGTGGAAGATCCGCATGCTGTTCCAACACATACGTCATCAAAGATGCCGCAATTCCCTTGCGAAAGTGATCCGGGTGCACCATCATTCGTGTGATGGTCAGTGTATTCTCCTCTTCCTCCGCCACAGCGACAGCCCCGATAAGATCTCCGTCATCATGGATACAACCATAAAAGCTCTCTCCACAATCCCGCAGTGTCTCCATCGTATCCATCAAAGGAGGAATCTCCTGAAATCCGATGATTTCGGCTTCCAATCGATAAGCTACATGTTGTAGTCTCCATAACTGTCCCAACATCTCCAGATCACTCAGTGACAATGGTTGAATGTTCATATCCGTTCCCCCGTCCGAAATACATTTGTATCTATCAATACCAAAAAGAGGCTGTCACAGGGACGAGCCTCTTTCTGTCCGGCCTCACCGGAAGGATTAGCGGTTCAGTACATCTGCAAGCAGTTGGTTGGCTAAAGCAGGATTCGCCTTGCCTTTACTTTCTTTCATAACCTGACCCACAAGGAAGCCAATGGCTTTTTGTTTACCAGCTTTATAGTCTTCCACGGATTGAGGGTTATTCGCTACAACCTGCTCAACGATGGCAAGAATGGCGCCTTCATCACTAATCTGCACAAGACCCTTCTCTTCAACGATCTGCTGTGGAAGCTTGCCGCTCTCCAGCATTTCCTTGAATACCGTTTTGGCGATTTTGCTGTTAATGGTGCCCTTCTCCAGCAGCCCGATCATCTCACCCAAACCCTGACCTGTCAGTGGGACCTGAGTCACCTCAAGATTGCTCGTATTCAGGTAACCCAGCAAGTCGCCCATGATCCAGTTGGATACGGATTTGGCATCCTGAGTGAATTTCAAGCTATCTTCGAAAAGATCAGCTATAGCCTTGGATGAAGTAATAACCTCTGCATCATAGCTAGGCAATCCGTAATCAGCCGTGTAACGAGCTTTACGTTCGTCTGGGAGCTCAGGTATGGTAGCCTTGATGCGCTCTTTCCAGGCTGCATCAATATGCAGCTTCACGAGATCGGGGTCCGGGAAATAACGGTAGTCATGCGCCTGTTCCTTACCACGCATCGACAGTGTTTTTCCTTGAGCTTCGTCCCAACGACGCGTCTCCTGAACCACTTCACCGCCATCATCCAGAATTTCAGCCTGACGATATTGTTCATATTCGAGACCACGCTGAACACCACGGAAGGAGTTCATATTTTTCAGCTCAGCTCTTGTTCCCAGCTTCTCCTGTCCATGTGGACGCAAACTGATGTTGGCGTCGCAACGCAGTGAACCTTCTTCCATCTTCACGTCCGATACATCACAGTACTGCATGATCGCACGCAATTTTTCAAGATACGCACGTGCCTCTTCCGGAGAAGAAATCTCAGGCTCGGATACAATCTCCACGAGTGGCGTACCAACACGGTTAAAGTCCACCAAAGAAGCGTATCCGCCATCGATATGCGTGAGCTTCCCTGCATCTTCTTCCAAGTGAAGACGCGTGATGCCGATTCGTTTCGTTTCACCATTCACTTCGATATCAATCCAGCCGTTCTCACCGATCGGTTGATCGAATTGTGAGATCTGGTAGGCTTTTGGTGAATCGGGGTAAAAGTAGTTTTTACGGTCAAACTTGCTGACATCAGCAATCGTACAATTCAGGGCCATCGCTGCCTTCATCGCGTAGTCTACCGCCTGACGATTCAGTACAGGCAGTACGCCCGGATGTCCGAGACAGACCGGGCAGGTATGCGTGTTGGGCGGAGCTCCAAAAGCTGTGGAGCAGCCACAGAAAATTTTGGAGTTGGTATGCAACTCCACGTGGACTTCAAGTCCAACGACCGTTTCATATTTAGATGCGGACATTTCTATATTCCTCCGTTCCGGGCAGTCTACAGCTGCGGACGCTGCTTGTGGAATTCTGTATTTTGTTCAAACGCATGCGCTACACGCAATACGGTTGTTTCATCAAAGGCTTTACCGATAATCTGCAGGCCAACAGGCAATCCATCCGAGAATCCACATGGAATGCTAACAGCAGGTACACCAGCAAGGTTAACCGGAATCGTCAAAATATCGTTCAGATACATCGTAAGCGGATCATCCACCTGTGAACCCAGTTTGAACGCCGTAGTTGGCGCAGTTGGTCCGATAATCACATCATATTTGGCAAATACATTGTCGAAATCCTGTTTGATCAATGTACGTACCTTCTGTGCTTTCAGATAATAGGCATCATAGTAACCCGAGCTGAGTGCATACGTTCCGAGCATAATACGCCGTTTCACTTCGGGACCAAAGCCTTGGCTGCGGGACTGATGATACAGATCCAGCAAGTTGTCCGGATTGTCTGCACGCACGCCATAACGCACGCCATCAAATCGAGCCAGGTTTGAAGAAGCCTCTGAAGATGCCAGCAGGTAATACGTTGCCACCGCATATTCGGTATGCGGAAGGGATACTTCTTCCCATGTTGCCCCGAGTCCTTCAAGAACTTTCAATGCAGACAAAACCGTTTCTTTCACTTGTGGATCGACGCCTTCACCGATGTATTCTTTCGGAACAGCAATACGAAGTCCTTTGACATCACCTGTCAGTCCGCTCAAATAATCCGGGATTTCTACTTTTGCAGATGTCGAATCTTTGGCGTCATAACCAGCAATGGCTTGCAATACATAAGCAGAATCTTCAACATTTTTCGTCAAAGGTCCAATCTGATCCAAGGATGATGCAAATGCAACCAATCCAAAGCGGGAAACAAGTCCGTACGTTGGCTTCAATCCAACAACACCGCAATATGAAGCAGGCTGTCTGATGGAGCCACCTGTATCTGATCCAAGCGTGAAGTAAGCTTCTCCCGCAGCCACAGCTGCTGCAGAACCACCGCTGGAACCTCCGGGAACACGATCAAGTGCCCATGGATTACGTACAGGGGAGAAACTTGAATTCTCATTGGAGCCGCCCATGGCAAATTCGTCCATGTTGAGTTTACCAATAGTTACGGTGTCCGCAGCTTTCAATTTCTCGACAACTGTCGCGTCATACACCGGGTCGAAATTACGAAGGAATTGGCTGCCACACGTCGTGCGCAGTCCATTCGTAACGATATTATCCTTAATACCTACAGGCAGACCAAAGAGCAAACCTTTCTCCTCGCCGCTAACCAAACGGTCATCCAGTTGACGTGCACGAGCGCGTGCTTGTTCTTCATCCAGTGCCAAATATGCCTTAACTTTATCATCATGCGCGCCAATGTTCTGATACGCCTGATCCACCAGATCGCTGACCGACAGCTCTTTGGCATGCAGCTTGTTATGTAACTCAGGCAACGATTGTTCAAATAAACTCACAGTTTTTGTCCTCCTTCCGGTTATCCGTTATTCCATTACAGCAGGCACTTTAAACTGCCCGTCTTCTTCTTCCGGTGCATTACGCATCACCTGTTCAATCGACAGGCTTTCTTTGGTCTCATCTTCACGCATGACATTGCTTACGTGCAGAACGTGAGTGGTAGGTTCGATGTCTTCCGTATCCAGCTCATTTAGCTTTTCTGCATATTTTAAAATCGCGTTCAGCTGACCTGTCAGGGTCTGTTCTTCTTCAGCAGTCAAGTTGAGCCGGGCCAGCTTGGCCACATGCTGAACGTCATTATTCGAAATACTCATTAGCGGATGCCTCCTTCATTCGTTCTGATTCCCGAAACGACCTGAAACGAATCGCTCGTTTAACGGGCTAAAGTCTCAAGATAACTTTTTTCATTATAGGTGAGATAGTTCGACAATTCAATGCAAATGACCTGACAGTCTTCCGGGAAGCCAAAAACGAACTTATAAAATAAAAAAGAGCCGGCATCAGCCGACTCTTAAAATTCTAAATCCATGCACGCAGATTAACCTGCTTTATAAAATCCGCCTGTGACATTACATCGTTCGCGGTTTCCTCTTCCTCTTCCACAGCTTGAAAATCTCCGTTCATCAAATGATGAAACAGCTTCTCATTGTGTGTCGCAAAGGGCGTAATCTATCAACGCTTCTCGCTCGACCCGCTCAGCTTCCTGCTTCAGCAGAACCTCTTCCAGATCGACGTCGCCGGATGGAACAAAAAAGTTCCGGTTCACCTGCGGCACTCGAAGCACGTAATCGAACGCATTGTCCGGATTCCGGTCATAAGCGATGATGAAACCATATTCCCCCACAGGAAGATTCTGCTCAAACGCATCCGCGACGATGACAACCTTCTCTCCTAATCGCAGCATCGTCTAACCTCCTGGTAGTCTATCATTAATATTTATTTGTATAGTCTACTAGAAAAGAATAACGATGTCTAGGAATACTAGAATTAAACAACATATTTGTGCAAAATCTTTTTTTCCATTTTTAAAATGATGTTATTTCTGATTTCGTGCACCTGGCTTGCGCTGTGATCGAATCACGACAAACCAGTATATAATAAGCGGCGTGGGAAATCCGGTGATTCCCCATAATCCCCATAACCAAGGGAAACGTCCACGTCTGCGTGCGTCCTGAAAAATCCATGTGCCCTGAACCAGGAGAAAAATGCCAAGCAGTATAAGCCATATTGGAGAAATTTCATCCAATGAATAATGCACTTTATTCATGATGAACCTCCTTCCGACGCCGTCCTGCCCAGATCACAACTAAAATCACGGCAACAGCTGTACCAAGAGCCTGGATACTCAAATATAGAGCTGGAGCAGATACGAACAATAATGCCCCGAACGTAATGGCAAGCAACCCTACCAACCAGAAACATATCATCTCGATCCAATTGGTTCGGCGTCTGATCTGTCTTCGTTCTCTGACTTGGGCTTCAAGTGAACCTAGTGAAGGTATGTTTTTCGGCTCAAATGCATCATCAAGTACTTTCATATGTTGCTGCAATCGCTCTACAACCTCTTGTTCTTGTGCATCATCTGATCTGCTCATCCTTGTTCCAGCTCCTTTCTTAACTGACGGAGACCGTAGGCTGTCCGAGACTTCACCGTTCCGGTGGGAACACCCAACATCTCGCCAATCTCGTCATATCCGTATCCATAATAATGCTTCAGCAGCACTGCCACACGATGTTCGGGTGTCAGCCTTGTCATCGCATCCATGACATCTGTCCATTCTTCATTCCGACTCTCAAGCTGCCAGCGAAATCGACGTACAGCCTGATCACGGATAAGACTAAGCCAGCTCTGCTCTCTCTTCCTACGTCTTGTCTTATCGATATAGATCCGGGTCGCAATGGTAATCATCCATGATGAAAAGGCAGACGTGCCATCATATCGGTGGATATTTTCCATACAACGAATCATCGTATCCTGCACCGTCTCTTCTGCGAGGTTTGCGTCCATCGTCACTTTGACAAGATACTTATACACAAACGTGTAGTGACGTTGTAGCAACGCCGCGAGTGCGCTATCGTCTCCCGATACTGCTCTGCGTACCTCTTCCAGTTCAGCTGCCTTTATCATGATCATCACCTGCTTCCCGTTCAATCTGGAGTTAATACGACAGGCTCTGCAGAAACGTTCAATGGAATCAAAAAAAAAAAAAAAAAAATCAAACCCGACAATTTCCCGGGCAATCAGACTTCATTCCGGTAATCTTGCAGCTTGTCGAACCACGGTTGGTTGCGGGCTCCGTTTCTTAATACACGGCTTGTCCATATATTCTGCTGAGACTTCATCACTCCTCCGGTCACGCCAGGGTTATGTATTAAAGTTTGCTCGGTACCGGTTTCTCTTTTCCCACTTTCCAATATGCGACGGTTTTCTTCCATAATCGGATACTCGACACGCTGTCCCAACGGAATAACTCTTGTTTTCTCCACTTTGATATTCCCCACTCTCATAATCTACTATTTTCTTAAACCCATCATTTCTAAACAATCTGTACTTGCTACTAACTTTCTATTGGTCTCAAACTGGCTTGTGACGAAGCGCATCTTGCATCTCTATGTAGCGTAAAAAAGGCTAATTCTGCGATAAAAAGGGGCTGAAAACAAAAAAAGAACGCAAACCGGGTATAGACCACAGTCTGCGTGCTTCGCGAGGTTGGGTGTTTCTTGGTAATGCTTCAGTTAGATGATGCCTTAACGCTTGTAACAACTAATTGCTATTCTAATGAAAAAGTTGTCACTTGTCCAGACTTTCTTCACATATCATGTCGGATTATCTTGCGGACACGTAAGGATTGTTCTGTTTCTCATAACCAATGGTCGTTTTGGGACCATGACCTGGATATACTTTAACCTCATCAGCAAAGGTATATAGCTTGTTCTGGATGGAATCAATCAGATCCCGTTCACGCCCTCCTGTCAGGTCCGTTCTGCCCACACCCATGCGGAACAGCACATCCCCGGCAAACAGGTCGTTATCACAAAGCAAACTTACACTGCCTGGTGAATGTCCAGGTGTATGGAACACTTTAAACGTATGACCAATCAGATTCAGCTTCTGCCCTTCGTCCATGGCATATTCAGCAGGATCTGTCGAAAGCGGTGGTGTCGCCTGCGGCCAATTCAAAGATCCATTTAATTTCGGGGTAGTGAGCCAGTCACTCTCCAAATCATGAAGATAAACGGGACATCCCTTCAATTTACGGATCTCATCTACCCCGCCCATATGATCAAAGTGAGCATGTGTGAGGAGAACGGCTTCAATCTCCAAGTCTTGGATCGCTTTAAGCAGCGGCCCTGGATTCATCCCCGGATCGATAATGACGGCTTTACCTGGATCATCTCCTTGTAAGAGATACGCATTGGTCTGAAGCGGGCCTAGTGTAAACGTGCGAATGTTAAGCATATCGGCTTAGTAACCCGAAATCAGTTCACGCAACTCACGGATAATGGCTGCATGTGACTCCGTTCCTTCCCCATAACGTTTACCAATCTCTTGACGTGCTACAGCCAAATTCTCTTGATAATCTGCTGCTTCACGATCCGGATTAAGGCGTTTGAATTCAATCATGACTTCCTGTACATGCTGCGGACGAGGTCCCCACTTACCTAACACATGACCACCTGTATCAGCGAAAATAACAACTGGCACGGAACGGCCACCCATCGTCAGAAACTCATCCATCACTTCGGGATGGTTCTCCATAATCAGAACTTCCGTTGGGATTCCTGAGATTTCAAGCGCCTGGAATACAACGGGAATATTACGTACAACATCCCCGCACCAGTCAGCAGCCAAAATTAACACACGCAGATCGTCGCGATGGTTCAGGCTCTCAAAGAACTCACGATCCTCTTCGTTCGACCAAGTAAAGCTATCATAGTTGGCCTGGAATTCACTTTGGTTCTTGGTCATACTCTCGATAAAATCCTTCGGTGGCAGACCTTTACCAAATTTGTGAGACAAGTTGGGTTTACCCATGACTAGACACTTCCTTTCTTTTTACGAGCATTCATCCATTTAATAAGTACATAAACGATCATAAGGGCGAGCGCGACAAGCAAAATAGGCATAACATATGGTGCCGCTTTCTCATCAATATGCTTCCATTGATCTCCAAGAATCATCCCTAAATATATAAACAATGCAGTCCAAGGTATAACAGCGAGTGTAGTAAGCAAGATGAATTTGCCTGTGTGCATTTTCGTGATGCCAGCCGGGATGGAGATTGCATGTCTTACCACCGGAACAAAACGCGCCGTGAAAATGACACCTGTACCATACTTGCGGAACCACTCCTCGGAATGGTCGATGTGTTTTTTCTGGATGAGTATGTATTTACCGTAGCGTTCAAGTACAGGTCTGCCGCCATAACGGCCAATCCAGTAAATAAATAACTGGGCAATCACACCGCCCACCGTACCAAAAATCATAGCACCGAAGAAGTTGATATTACCTTGTGAAACGAGAAAACCTCCATACGCCAGCACAATTTCGCTTGGGATAACTTCCACCATTAATCCAAGCATGATTCCAAAGTACCCAAGACTTTGAATCCAATCGAACAATTGGCCAACAAGGTTATGAATAAAGTCCATCTCAACCCTCTTTCTCCATCCTGATTGGCGGTGCCCCTCCGCACCATGGATGTTCGTCCCTATTTTATCACAGGGCTGTGGACGTTGCTACTTCACGAGGTTGGGATAGTGTCCCGTTCGCAGCAGTCCGCATATGGTATGGGGAGAGGAGCGTGAGAAGATGTCACACAAGTCAATACCCGGTTCTCCGCCGGTCAAACATACGCAATCTGGTCAAAACCTTCCTTCTGCCAGAGGAATTCGCCGGGCATGCAGCAAGGAATTGTACCGGACAGCCAAAAGGCTAAAAGTATATGTCTCTCCCGAACGGATGAAGCAGGCAGAAGAATATTATTACGGTAAGGTGATTGCTAATCTGCTCTGGATTGGGGAGAATCGCGACAACCGTAAAAAATTATGTGAGTGGTGGAACACGGATGTCAGTGCAGAGATCGCGGCGATGTGGGAAGTAGATGTTGAACCATTAAAAGATGCGTTTCAGCACGCATTTGGCGGTTATCGTCTGTAGATATGGAGGAATGAGGCAGGTAGCTGTGTTTTCAAACCTACTGAATGACGCAGCAAAGCTGAAGCGAATCTGAACATGTTAGGAACAGGCGCGGGCACTGTGTCCTTAACGTGTGATGTTAATGCCACCTTCACGTACGAGTAAGCGTTAGAGACAACATAAATGCGAATTTCTCCCTTCCGATGTAAAGCTTTGCTCCAGGTGGAATTCAGGGTCGTCCTATGGCTTGCGGTTGGAGCAGAGCATGGAGCCGACCTCCAGGTGGAGCATGAATATAAACTGTGAGTATGAACATAAGCTGGAATTATATTTTCATGCTCATGCTCAAGGCCATACTCAAGCTCAAGCCCAAGCCCATGAGCGGTAACGAATCTGAGGCGTCTTATTCAAGGATTTGGAGCACTCTTAGAAATCTAAGGAATCTGAGACACGTTATATCGGAATTTTTGGCTTTTTATAGAGTTTTTGTTAGGGGATTTCGGAAAATAACGTGTCTGATGTTCCTTACAATTTACAAACAGAAGCTAGAGGCGATATAAGACGTCCTGTGTTCCTTAGAAAATTGCATACCCTCTGCAAAGAGCAGCCAGCTTGGACTTCCAGACTTTTTACACGCTGACATCCATCATCATATCGCTTGGGTAAACGACAAGATCCAGCAGTGATTCAAGGGCTCCGCTTGGTCAACTCTGGAGTAAACGGAGGGTAAAAAGCCGAGGCAAGCCTGCGCAGGTTCTCTCCATAGCCTGGAGCATGTTCCTCCAATACAAAACGGCGATCATTGCGAACGTTTCCTGCTTCCACTTCCTCAGCCAACAGTTGATACCGTTCATACATCTGGACACCAGCGGCAGCAGTCTGTCGGGCTCGCTCTCTATATCCTGCCTCCCATTCCCGCCGCGCTGCCTGCTCCATCCAATACAAAGCCGCGGATTGGCCAATGCTATCATACCGATTCAATGCGATCGCTTGTTTAAAATATACTCCAGCCTGCTGTCCTTCGCCGAATTGTGCTGCCAATCGTCCCAGTTCGATGTAAATCTGAGGGTGCATCGGGGAATGGGACAGGTTGTTTAAAAGGAGTGATTCTACTTCTCGTCCTGGGAGCGTTCGCGCAAGAGATATCACGATATCCGATCGATTCGGGTTAGACCGAAGGGCAGCCATAAGATGCACCTTCTGTGCTGGAGTGCCATAAGGTTCAGACATCGCCTGACGGTACTGCACTTCTGCTACGGCATATCGGGAGGTCAGCCAGACTGTTCCACCAAGCCAGAAAAAGATGATCATCACTGTGGATATCCTTATTAGCCGAGCAGTTACTCGCTGAAAAATATGAAAGAAGGAGCGCATCGGGACAGCTGATGGGTGGGATTGGGTTGGTAAATATCGCAAGAAAAGAGATCTGGATTTAGATTTCAGTTTGAATCTCAATTTAGATCCCGATTTGGATCTGATAGGAGTGTATTCCACAGTTCCGCCGGATCGTTGGATTCCCTCTGCTTCCATCTTCAATGCGGCTGCCCAAGCACCGAGCCAGATGAAGAGCATCCAAAATAATGTAAAGCTCCAGTCAAAGTCCATCGCCCCATGCAGGCCAAAAACAAGCATGGTTGGCATGAGCTGCGGTGCAAAATAAAAGATGCTTCGCAGGGTGAGGAGAAACCACCCTGCGACAAGCACGATGCCGATCAAGCCCGTGTCCAGGGCAAGATCGAGCAAGCCGTTGTGAACCTCGCCTCCAACATAAGGCGAGGATTGAATGGCGCGAAACATGTTGCGCCATGTGTCTCCCCCGTGGCCAAGCCATGCGGCCTCGGTCCACAGCTGGAGGGCGTCTCGCCACATCTGTAGGCGGGACACCTCCGTGCCGACACCCGCCGCAAGGCGATCGGCGGTGGAGGCCACGGCCATGAGTGCGGCGGCGGCTCCCGCTAGCACGACGGCCGTCAGGGCAGCGGCGCGCGGAGCCTTGGCGGCGCCGCTGTGCCATAGGCGGCACAGCAGCAGCGTGCCGAGCAGCGCAGCTGCCCATGCCCCGGCCAGTGCCAGCAGGCCGGGCACGGGTGCAGGCGCCAGCTGGGCAGCAGCCAGCTGGCGGTACAGCCAGGCCGCGCACGCCAGTGGCGCGGCCATGGCCAGCAGCAGCGACAGGCGGGCACCGCGCCGCTGCAAAGCAAAGGCGGCGACCGCGGCGCAGCCGGTCGCCAGCCAAGCGCCGCGCGACTCGCTCAGCAGGAGCGCGGCTTGCGCGGGCATGAGCGGCAGCACTGCCGCGATGAGTCGCCCGACCGGCACAGGCCGGGCTATGACTCGTGCGGCGGCTATGAGCCGCTCCAATGCGTACATGCCAGCAATGGCACCGTACGCATTAGGGTACTGCAATAATCCGCCGAGCCTTGCTCCGGCGGAGCTGATCTCGGGGTCAGCAGTCCGCATCACCCCGAAGGGCAGCGGCAATATCCCGCACACGGCAAGGATGCCGCTTAGCACAAGCAAGCCGCCTGCCATCTGCCAACCGCAGGCTAACCAACGTGCACCATCCGTGCGCGCAGCCAGTATTGCAGTGAGCAGAGTAAACATCGCAAGCAGGCTCCATCGCAGCATCTCATCCATGCTGCCCTGTTTACTCACCGAGCCTGTCAACGCATGTACCCCAAAACATGTCATCATCCCCAGCGGCCACAATACCCGCCACATTACCGGAAATCGAAATATGTTCTCAACGATTCGTTCGATGTTCCCCTGATCCTGTACCAATGACATGGGTATTCGTTCACTCGCCTTCTGTGGACGAGTACCTACAAGGAAAAGAAATAATAGGATCAATATGCTTCCTGCTGCGATCAGAATGACAGGATACAGATCCGCCGAATAATATAGTCCCCGACTCAGACACCCTGCAAGTAGCAAGATAATTGAGAGTATGCCCAGCCCAACAGTCCCTCCCGACCCTGAATAATGTTCACTTCTCAAGATCCAAGGAAAACGACTTGACCCATCAATTTGGATAACTCCATTTGATTGATATGTATCATCTTTTTCATACATATCATCTTTCATATCATCTTTGTTGTATGTATTTTCCCTATGATATGCACTGTCTCTACTGCCTTTACTGTCTCTACCGTCCCTCTTGCCCCCATTACATAAGTCCCTGTTATCTATACATTCTGTACCATTTGCATGGTGAGACCCTTCAAACACCTGTTCCATCATTTCCTCATTCGCCGCATACCCTCGTCTATACCTTACAACTCCCTTATGCATTGTCCTATTCTTCATCCTTATCCACCCTCCTTCCTTCCACCGCTCCATATGCATAACAAAAAGACAGAAGATCCCGATAACGGGTCCTTCTGCCTGATATACATCTGACAGTTATAATGTTGATTGCTACGAAGTATGTGCATTGAATATGATTTTACATTCAGAGACCCTAATTGCAGTATGTCCCTGTATTGTCATTGGCACACTCAGCAAAGGTCGCAATTCGCGGAATCTTGAACGGTTTCTTTGCTCGAATTTGATTTCCCGTTGGCCTGCTTGCCATCGCCAGGAAGCAAATCGGCACAAGCCCGCTCTAAATATGGATCGGCATGAATGAAATCACGGAAAGCCGTATATTCATTCCACATCTCCGTCACTTCGCCCGCCTGACCGCGAACAGCACGAATCAATATGTTTTTAGGCGTATTCTCCATATCGATGAATTCAAGCAATTGTGTCTTGTATCCCATCAGATCAAGCAACTTCGCACGAATCCCATCCGTAGCCAGTGCGGAAAAACGTTCCTTGAGGATGCCATGGGACAACAACGGATTCATCACGGAAGCCTCTACTTGATCAAACAGTTCATGCTGACAGCAAGGAACAGACAGAATAACAGAAGCCCCCCAACGAACTGCCTTCTCCAAAGCAGCATCGGTAGCTGTGTCACAGGCATGAAGCGTGACAACCATATCCACTTCATTCAATTCATCGTAGTCCGCGATGTCTCCAACCAGAAACTTCAGATCGCCATAATGCAATCGATTAGCCAGATCATTACAGTGTTCAATTACATCTGCCTTCAAGTCCAACCCAATAATTTTGAGTGAACGCCGTTGTTGTACAGACAGATAATGATATAACGCAAATGTCAGATAAGACTTGCCGCAACCAAAATCAACGATGGTCAGTGGTCGTCCCTCGGGCAGATGCGGAATAACATCCTGCACCATTTCGAGGAAACGGTTGATCTGTCTGAATTTGTCATACTTACGAGCCAGCACACGACCTTCTTCGTTCATAATACCAAGTTCAACGAGGAACGATACAGGTACGCCTTCTTCCAATACATATTGCTTTTTGCGATTATGCGACAGGTCCACCGCAGTTTTGGAAGCAGATTTAGTCAGAATGGATACTTTATATTTTTTGCTGATCAAAATTTGATAGTCTGCCTCGGTCGTACAGAGCAGGCCTTGACGAAACGTCTCTTCGCATAACAAAGTCATGCGCTCAGCCGCTTCAGCCGGAGTCAAATTCTCGTGCAGCACTTTGTTGTTATAATGAAATGCAAATTGATAATGCAGCTGATTCTTCAGTGTCACCGGCTTGACTTGCACTTTGGTATACGAGACATTGTCCCGTCTGCGCAGCTGGCTCCAGGTCGCTGTAATCAGCGAATTCTGTTCAAAGATGTCTTGTATAAGCTTTCGCAATGAATCCAAGGGGTACATCTCACTTTCGGTTTGGTTTGGTCATCCGTTACCATACCACAATTCCGTTCCCTCTCCAAGTAAAGGCATGTAACAGACCTTGATCCAATCCATATTTTATGAGTTCATCTCTTGACGAATTAATTCATCTAGTCCCTCTTCAACTTCGTTCCGTGGCAGACCGCCCTGCTCCAGTTGTTCATCCGCGAGTTGGCTCAACCTTTCGTAGAACGACTGTACATCATCTCGGTAGCTCACCGGGAACTCATCACCAAGCTGGAGCAGTCTGTACCAACTGTTCTCTGCCTGGTCGTAACGTCCTTGTTGTTCACGATAGAGGGCAAGCTGTCTTTCAGTTCGAGCAGGAAGTTCATATTCTTTCGTAAGCCCCAATACACCCTCCACCCGTTCCGGTGCGTCCAATAATTTGGGATTAGCGCCATGATTCAATGCATACAGGTAAAAATGAAGTGATCTCATCAATCGAATGACAGCCTCATCCTCTGCGTCCATTCTCTCCTGATCATCGATGCCTTCCACTTTGGCCTTCTCTTGATAAATGTAAGCTTCTTCTTCAATCAGCCTCGCGGCTTGCTGCAGATTGTCTACCTCAATCATTCCGCGAAAACGGAACATTTCAATAACATCCTCTGCAGGCAATGAGTTCAGTAGAGATAAGTTCAACCCAAACTGCCTGCGCATCAGCTCATCCAGTTCAGACAATGCCTCGGTGTGTTTACGTTGCTGTTTGAGCGTGAACACTTTGCCAATTGCTTCAGTCATTTCCTCCATCATGCGGAGCAGATAATCTTTTCTGAACATGCTGTATGCCCCCTCATCATTCGACCCTATATATCCCAATCGCCCTAATATCGTTCCTTTATATTTATTTTAATTCATGCCATGACAAAAAGCCAAAAACAAGACACACGCGTCTATGCTCTGGCCATGAACACACCAAGCCCCCGCCTATCCCATAGGGATATTGCAGGGGCTCGGTTGGAATGGAACTGGTTACTCCTCCTCCACAAGAGGTTGAATCATCCAGAAACCAAACTATATTCTAATTATATCAACATAAATCACTTCATCAATTACTTCGATAATCCAGCCATAAATTGTTTAATGACCTGAATTAATTCTTCAGGAGCTTCATACATGCTCATATGACCCGCACCCGCAATCACGGCCTGTACGATATGTGGCTTGTCACTTGTAAATGTACGTTCTGGCGGGATAATAGCATCCTTCTCTCCCGCAACCAGCAATACAGGTAAAGGTGTAGCCGATAACACATCGCGGCGATCCGGGCGTTCTCGCATAGCAAGTGCAGAACCAACCGCACCTTGAGGAGCAGTCTGGTAACCAATTTCCTTCACACGTGTGACATGCTTAGATAGCGATTCCACATGTTCCGGTGCAAACAGTCCGGGAACCAGTCCATCTACAAAATTTACGATACCTTCAGTTTGAATGGTGGATACAGCGCGAAGGCGTTTCTCCTTGGCTTCTTCACTGTCCGGATAGGCCGTCGAATGAATCAGACCAAATGCATTCAAACGCTCCGGGTGACGTTGTGCAATCGAGAGCGCAATGTATCCCCCCATCGAGTGTCCCAGAAGGACCGCCTTTTCCACATTTAACTCATCCATCAACTGTAATACATCGTTGCCCATTTGTTCGATGGTATAACTTCCTACAGGTGCATCTGTTTTTCCGTGTCCACGCAGATCAGGTACGATACAGCGATAGCTGCGTGCCAGTTCAGGTACGACCTCATCCCAATACGATGAACTGCCACAGTATCCGTGGAGCAAAATGAGTGCTTCTCCCTTACCTTGTTCGGCATAACAAATCGTCGTTCCATCACACATCACTTTTTCCATATGAATCCCTCTCTCTGCGCGAATTAAATAATTCAGGTTGTATATTATTAAGCCTACATATCATGAATGAAACGTTTGTCTCCATTTCCATGCTTCAATTGCGGCGTCTGCAATCGTCCGGGACATCCCCATGACCAAGTGGAGCGAGGTCATCTGCAAAATGGAATAGGGCCTTGGTCCATTCGCATTAACCACAGCTGCTACACTGTATTGTCCAACAGGGGGTAGCTTGCCTCCGACCGATTGGGCCGGAATGAGTGGGTTATTCGAGAGATAGTATGTACCTACCGCATTTTTTGGACCCAGACATGCATCAATCGCTATGATGGCATGGTGTGCAGGAATAAGTGCCAATTTCTTTTCCAGCGTATCTGCATCACAAGGGGAAGACAGCGTGCCAATCACGTTCTCCATTCCACTCTCTTGCAGTAAACTTCCGGTCAGTGGACCCAGAGCATCCCCGGTGGAACGATCAGTACCGATGCAGACAAACGTGATTTCAGCTGGAGAATGAAGTTGAACGATGTTTTTGAAAAATAAGACCAGATTCTCTGCAGGCACACCTTTGCGGACTTCCCTTCCTTGATGGCGAACCATTTCTCGCTTATACGCTGCCAAGCTGTATTCCCTCCAGTACACTCAGGTTTCCATGAAAACCTGTTGTTGTATCCATCATTGTAACCGATGCTTGGTTTCCCCGCAAAAGCATTGGCCTGAGCACTTCCAATCATGATACAATAACAAGAGTTTCCGATACGGAAGGGATGAACTTAACGATGGATTTAACACAAGCAACAGCAGCCAATATGGAATATATGATTGAAGCGATCAAAACCAAACTTCGTATGGCAAGCGGTGCCGCCATGCAAGCTTCTTCATTCCCACTTGAGAAATATGAAGATCTGTTTGACCTGTATGAAATGATTTTGAGCAAGGAACATCTCAGTATCTCTGAAGTGGAAGCTGTCGCTTCGGAACTGGGTAATCTTCGTAAATCTTAAGCCAAAAAAGGACCTGTTTCCACATCACCGTGGGAACAGGTCCTTTTTCACATGTTTATATTTCCAGACTATCTTTTAAGGAATATATCCCATCCTTAAGGCAGGTCAACCAAAACAAATTCGGCAGGTTCACTGGCTGTGCTCGTGATTTGCAGATCACAACTTTTGCGAATTCGTGCAGCATCTCCCGGCTTCAGGTTGAAGTTACCATCCGAACAATGAATCTCCACATGCCCACTGATCAGGAAAAGATGTGTCCGTCGATCTTCGTGTTGTGGGTACATCAACTTCTTCCCGGACTCCAAATGGGACAGGTAACAGGTTACATCCTGGGAAATAGGCAATGCGCCTTCGGTTCCCTCTCCCCCTTGCCCGGATACAATCGGACATAGACGATTTAAATGCTCCTGCGGCTCTATTCTCCGATTCGTATAGGATGGTTTCAGCATACGCTCCGATGGCAAAAACCACATCTGGAGGAAACGTACCGGTTCATCCGCTGACGGATTGGTCTCAGAATGTTCCACTCCCGTACCCGCACTCATCACCTGGACCGTACCCGGTTCAAGCAATTGCTCTGTTCCCATACTATCCGTATGTTTGAGTGTACCTGATATGACATAACTGACAAGTTCAAGATCATGATGTGGATGTTTCTTAAAGCCTTCTTGCGGCATCAGCGTGTTTTCATTATGAGCCAACAGACAGCCAAAATGGGCATTGCTTGGATCATCATAATCCGCAAAGGAAAAGCTGAATTCACTGTGTATCCAACCTCGATCCGACGTGTGCCTTTCTTCCGATGTCACCACTTTAATCATGTTCATCCACCTCCAAGGGTTTAGAGCTGCCACATTACCGCGGCAGTCCGTGCGTGTATATGAATTGTATAGATGAATACCAGTTGGTATGTCATCTTTACCCGGGGTCCGGCAACTCTAATCACGCCCCTTCTTAAGGTTATACGCTATCTTCAAGTGAGTGAAGAATGAACTCACTATCTGCATGACCTACAAGGGTACCCGCATCATTTCGGATGTCCGAAGGGAATACTTCAGCCAATCGCGCAATGGTTCTCTCATTGGAGTAACCAATCTGTTTCAGGATGGATTGGGTAATAAAGGCCCACTCTTCCTCAGAACCATCAAGGACCTTGAAGGTGATCCCCAATCGTTCTTTTTTCAGCCCAAAACCGAATACCCCTTTGAATCCACCTTTCGCTACAATGTTATCATCTTCCAGCAGGACTGAATCTACACGCTCCGTGCCACCTACCATCAACGGATGTTCATTCATAGCTGATGTTATGGTCTCTACAGCTGTTCTTGTGGAAGGATCAGCGATAAGATCCGGACAGGCGAGCTTCAGATAAGCGTTCGACAATGCCGACAACGGCAAAGAAAATACCGGAAAGCCGCAGCCATCCGTCCCAAGCTCAATCTCTTTTTCCTCAATACCTGCCAGGTCGGCAAAGGTTTCAAGAATTTCACGTTGTACCGGATGATCCGGTTCAGCGTAACTGCCCAGATCAACCTGCTTCATCTGACTGTACCCCAGAATTCCCAGATGTTTTCCGGAGCAGTTGTGCAAGATGCGCCGTTTCTCTCCTTGTCCACGTAACCATTGATTACGGCTTTCTTCATTAAGCGGGTAACTTGGTGCACAGATCAGGCATTCTTCTCCCAATCCGATTTTACCGGATAGCTGCTCCAGCACTCGAATGTGTTCCGGTTCCGAACGATGCGAAGAGGACATAATGGCAATCTCCTGTGCTGAGAGGCCATAGTGACTGGCAATCCCTGCCCGAATACCTGGAATGGCTTGAAAAGGTTTGGCAGATGAACGAGTGAACGCTCTAAAATGAGGGTCACCAGCCGAGTATACGATTCGGCCATACTCATCCGTAATACTTATGTGTCCGTAATGGGCGCATTCCATAACGCCTGCACGGTATTCTTTAATTAACAAGGCACTCTCCATGCGAGTTCTCTCCTTTGTGCTCCCGATTTCATCTCTGCTTTGCGTCACGACGCCGCATGGGATATCTTAAATAGTATAGTACAAAAGCGACGTTTTTACAGTTTTTTCGACAGGCATTTCGGGTATAGCTTTATCATCTATGTTCATCTACTACAATAACTGAAGGAGAAACTCATTATGCAGCGCAAAACGTATTCATCAGCCTCATTCAGTTCAACTTCCGGCACGTTGTTACGTCCACTCCTCAACTGGGGTTTGGCTGGTCTGGCCCTTAGCGCATCGGTCGTATTCATCTTGGCTGGTCTGGGTGCCTGGTTGGGTGCTGAAGTTATTATTCGTCTGGATGATGAAATTCAACAATTATTTTATCTGAATTCAGATTCACGTCTTCATCTATTCCCTTACACTGCATTCATAACCGCACTGGGCTCATTCAAAATCTCTGCTGTGGCTGCAGGAGGTTTTGCTCTTCTTTTCTTCATTCAACGTAGCCCAAGGTTTGTTATATATGGATATGCGCTCACGGGAAGTTTTGCCATGATGTGGATTCTGAACACGTTATTGAAGGAATTTTTCAGACGAAGCAGACCTGAACTGGATCATCTGCTGGTCGTTCACGGGTACAGCTTTCCCAGCGGACATGCCATGATCTCCATGGGCTTCTACGGCATGCTCTTTGTAATCTGGGCCATGGAACGACAGCGACATAATTCTTCCGGTGTGTGGCTTCCTGTTCTATGTGGCATTAGTTTTATTTTCTTGATTGGCCTCAGCCGGATCATGTTAGGCGTTCATTATCCTACGGATGTATTTACTGGGTTTACTGCTGGATTGGCATGGATCTTCTGCATGGTTAAAGGCATTAAACAAAGCCGCTAAAGAATGAATTCCTCTGATTTCCAGTTCATTCATCCTCATCTTTATTGTTTCACAGGGTTGCACGGGGTTTATATACGAAGTAAGCAAACGCGAACAGACAACATCCTACATCAAGTTTAAAGGAGGCGGTTGTTATGTGGGGCATCATTATCAGCATTGTGATGGCTGTCATCATCGGTTTGATCGGAGATGCACTTGCCGGTCACAACATGCCTGGAGGCATAATCGGTGCAATGATTGCCGGATTTGCCGGAGCCTGGCTGGGAGCACTTTTGCTTGGTAACTGGGGACCAGTTATCGGTAACTTTGCCATCATCCCTGCTATCATTGGTACAGCGCTCTTTGTTTTCTTGCTGGGGCTTGTGTCCAGACTGCTAAGACAGGCTGCCTGATTCGGGCAACAAGGTGTTCGTTGTTTCGTATTTGTTTCTTAATTTGAAGAAGGAGTGATTAGACATGAATAAAGCAGAAGAGCAATATCCTGTACAGACGGGTTCGACTTTCGCAAAAGGTATTTTCATCGGGGGTTTGCTGGGAGCTGCAGCAGCACTACTCTTTGCGCCTAAACCGGGACGTGAATTGCGTGGTGACCTTTCGGAGAAAGTGGGCATCGTTACTGACCGCACCAAAGAAGTGGCAACTGTTGTAGGTGACAAAGCCTCTGAACTGGCTAAAACGGTCTCTTCCAAAACTTCAGACATTGCAAAAACGGTAAATCAAGGCCGCAATGATGTAATGGACTCTGTGAGAAAAGCGTCCGCTGATGTGGCTAACGAAGCATCCCGTGCATCTGATGAAGTGGCTGCCGCTTCCGTTGAAGCGAAGGAAGATGCACGCAAAGAACTTAACTCGACTAGCCTGTAAGGCTATACAGATCGAGTGACCAATAGCCAGCTGCACTCCAGCTGGCTATTTTTTATCCAATGCGAGTTGAGGAGGACGAATAACATGAGTAAAGTTACAATTAACGGTAATACTCCAATTACGGGAGGAACACCGGCACAGCAGTATGATACAAGCGAGCATCCATTTGAATTGCGTCATGAGGTAAAGCGATTGAACACCCGTCTGGACCAGATTGCAGACAGTCTGGAGAGAGCACAGATCAAGGATATTATTGAGAATTACAGCAGTCCCAAAAAGCGGATTATTACCAATTTCACAGCGGGCATGGCACGAGGACTCGGTCTGACTGTGGGTACCTTTGTTGTTCTCGGTTTGCTGGCATTCATTCTCAGCCAATTCGTGAATATGCCGATTGTGGGCCAATATATCGCTGACTTGCTTGGTTATATTGAAGATTACAAAAACTAAGAAACAAAGAAACTAAGAGGACTAACCAACAGTAGGCTTACCCTTACGTTTTTCCGCTGCTCCTTTTTTCTCTGTCTCTTCAGCTGAAGGCTGTGAGGATTTCACTTTGAGCAGATCTCCTGTCCAGCCTTTCATCATCAGCCATACATACATGCTGATCATGCTTAAGATAATAACAACAAGGACCAGTACAACTCCCCATGATTTATCAATAAAGGGCAGGTTCTCAAAGTTCATCCCCCATATCGCGCCAGCTGCTGTAGCGGGTATGAACACAGCGGTAACAATGGTCAGTGTTTTCATGATCTCATTGCCACGTACACCGGAGATTGCATTATCAATGGAGATTAATGTATCGATCTCTTTCTCGTAGTGACTAAACAATCGTTCCATTCGCTCTACTCGATGTTGGAGCTGTTGGAAGTATCGATTCTCATTTATTTCATCAAGGTAAGCCTCATGTGAAGCGGCCATCAGTTCCGAATAAGGGATGAACAGGTTACTCCAATACAATAATTCAAATCGAGCAGCGAGAATCTGGTCCATCAAGGTGCGAGCATTGCGGGATTCCATCTTCCGTTCCAGATCACGCAGGTTCATCTCAAAATGATCCATTCCCACATGGTAGTAATGCAGTATAGCTCGAAAAAGTACAAACATTCCGTCCCTGGCCTCACTACATTGCTGTAACATATACGCTCGTTCATCCGTCTTCATAATCCCTCGGGTATTGTCATCCATATTTAAAGTAACCAGGTTATTGCGATCGACATAAAAAAACATCTGATTATCTTGGCGTTGGTCATCTCTCTCATTCTTGATCGCATACAACAATGAACCAAATATAATTGGTTCTGTACCATTCACAAAACGCACGGACAGATAATTCGATTCAACTTCCAGAATTTTATGAAGCCAATACTGCATATCCGGAAATGCCTCTGTCAGCTCCTTCACAGCATCCTTCATGCTATCGGTGTCAGGTGCAACCCAATCCCACCATTGCCAATGGTCCGAGCAATTTAACTTGTCACGGCGGGGTTCCAACTTGATTTGGTTCACAATCACTTTATCCACTCCTGCACTTATGTTCGTTCATTGCATACCCATCTTTTTTTTGATCCCAAAAAGGACACGTATGCATTTCAGTGCAATGACGTGTCCTTCTTTATGCCGTACTCAACAACATTAGGGTTCCATTTTTCATAACATTGAAGCATTCGACATGATCTGTTTCAATTTCTCTGTAGCACGTTTCTGAATCCGAGATACACTCATCTGTGAAACACCAAGCTTCTGGGCAATTGCCCGCTGAGATTGGCCATCCTGGAATGCTAGAATAAGTACCTGTTGTTCTTGTTCCTTCAATTGTCCCAATGCCTGTTGCAAGTCCATCCGTTTTTCGACCGAATCATAGTCGTTAACATCTGCACTGATCAGTTCACCCAAAGTAGCTGCACTGTCATCCTGAGATAAAGGAGAATCCAGTGATACATAGTGATAACATTCCCGACCAGCCAGAACTTCAATCGTTTCTTCTGCAGTCAAATCAAGGTATTCAGCGATTTCATTCACACCGGGTGAGCGCTCCAATTTCACGGTTAACTCATCAATGGCATGTTGCACAAGTGCTCCCTTTTCCTTAATCCTCCGGGGCACCTGAATATACCAGGATTTGTCTCGCAAGTAATTCTTCATATGACCAATCATGCTCTTCATGGCATAAGGTTCAAACGGAATACCCAGGTTGATATCGTATTGCTTAAGCAAACGAATCAAGGCCATCTGCCCGGTCTGATACAAATCTTCGTATAGATCGGGGCGATTCCGAGCGATTTTACCTGCTGCCATCTTGACCATCGGTTCATATTTACGGATGAGAACTGTTGCAATTTCATTATCTTGGGTCTGCTGGTATTCCCAGATCAAACCTATAGCTTCAGACATGGACTCTGGGGGAGTCACTTTTTCATTCATACTTTCTCCTCACTTCTTGCAAGACGTTTTACGAGTACTACTTTCGTACCTTTGCCCGTCTCACTTTCCACACTGACATCGTCCATCAAGGCTTGCATCAGGTAGAACCCAAGTCCGCCAATCTGTGCTTCTGTCAGTTCTTTGTCGTGAAGACCAGCGCGTGACACAGCAGGGTTCATGTTCTCGAAGCTGGCACCTTCGTCCTTGACAGTAATGGACAATGTTTCGCCATCCACTTCGAATACAACTTCAACCATGCCGCCTTCGTGTGAGTAGGCATACAGTACAGAGTTGTTACAGGCCTCGGATACAGCAACTTTCATATCCTCAATGTCTTCATAAGAAAATCCCATTTTGGATGCAACTCCATAGAGATTAAGTCTTACAATATCAACGTAATCAGCTGTCGCCGGTAAATTAAGGGTGACTCTTTGAACTTCTGCATTCATTCCTTTTTCGATCCTTTCCTATTGGGAATTCTTCTGTGTGACAAAGAATTTGGCGATGCCCGTCATGTCAAAAAGTTTCTGAATCTGCGCAGGAACTTCCTGTACTTCAAAGCGAGCTTCCATTCCATGTCTTGCCTTCAGAACAGATAACAGGATACCAATCCCTGTACTATCGATGTACTTCAATTCTTTCATGTTGATTACAAGATCCTGTTCCTTGTTATCCACGAGCGGCTCCATCACCAAGCGGAAGTCAGGAGCAACCGACAAATCCAGTTCGCCAGTCAGATACACCGTGCATACGCCGTCCTGAGTTTCAGTTCTTGCATTGAATTTTTCACTTTTATTTGTATTCATTAGACATCTCTCTCCTGATCAATGGTTTCCTTACCTAATAACCCAACTTCAGCACGAGTGAAACAAAAAGAAGTTTGGCAAAAGTTTCAATTGGCCTGATTCATGGCTGAAGGGCCTGGGTCTAACATTTGTCGTTGTTTCTGAAACTGGGCTATTTTCTGTTTTACATTGCCCATTTTCACCGGTTTACTAATATAATCATCCATACCGGCAGCAATACAGCGCTGCTGAATACCTTCCATCACGTTAGCAGTCATGGCTATAATGATTGGCTGATCAGACTGGGACAGACTCTCTCGAATCCGCCGTGTACATTCCAAACCGTCCATAACAGGCATCTGCAGATCCATAAACACATAGTCATAGGGATAACGGCTGCCGTTTACCATATCGAGTGCGCTCTGCCCATCTTCAGCAATGTCAGAGAGCAACCCAAGCTTACCGAGCATAATCGCCATCAACTTCTGGTTAATAGGATGATCATCCACTATTAATACCGTAGGATATTTATTCTCATTTTTCACATCCGTTGGCTTCTCTTCCCCGTTCCTCTGGACCAGTTCAGTTTCTACATAACGTTTCGCCTGAATTGTAAATACAAACGTCGCTCCCCGTTGCTCTGTTGTATCCAGATAGATCTGTCCACCCATCATTTCAACCAGAGTCTTGCATATTGCCAGTCCTAAGCCAGTTCCACCGTATTTACGTGTCATGGATGTATCCAGCTGGGAAAACGGCTGGAACAGGCGATCAACTTTGTCTGAAGCGATACCTATCCCGGTATCTTTAACAGCAAACTCCAATGCTATTTGTCCGTCTTTTTCTTCATTCACTGACACGATCAGATATACTCCACCCTGGTCAGTAAATTTGATTGCATTGGCAATAAGATTCAAGAGAACCTGACGTAGCCTTGCCATATCTCCATAGATTAATTCAGGTACAGAATCTTCCAGAAAATAATCCAGTTCCAGATTCTTTTTGCCTGCTTCTGCAGCAAACAATCCCAACACTTCCCGAATACAGGAGACAAGTTCAAAAGGATGCTCTTCAAGTTCCATTTTGCCGGATTCCATCTTGGTAAAATCAAGAATGTCGTTGATAACCGTAACGAGTGCATCTGCACTGCGACGAACAATGTCTGCATATTCCTTCTGATCTTCCCTCAGTTCCGTCTCCATCAGCAGATCAACCATGCCGATAACTCCGTTCATCGGTGTACGAATCTCATGGCTCATCATTGCCAGGAACTCGGTCTTTGCATTGGCTGCAATTTCTGCTTCTTCTTTAGCCTGAATGAGTTGTTGATTCATCTTCTCCAGTTCCTGTGTCTTCTGGTGAAGAAGCATGGTCTGTGTCTTCAAACGTTTATTGGTGATAAACATCTCCACAAAGCCCTCGATTTTGGATTTCAAAATCTGAGGAATAAATGGCTTAACCATGTAATCAATGGCCCCGGCTGAATATCCGGCAAACAAGTGCTCCGCTTCTCTGCTATTCGCAGAGATGAATATAATCGGCACATCCTTGGACTTGTCCCGTGCCTTAATTAACTTTGCTGTCTCAATTCCGTCCATTCCAGGCATCTGCACATCGAGAACGATAACCGCAAATTCGTCTTTTAGCAGACAGCGGAGTGCCTCTTCTCCGGAAGTTGCCTTAACGAGTTTATATTGTTCCGATTCCAGAACTGCTTCAAGAGCAAGCAAGTTCTCAGGGCGGTCATCTACCAATAATATGTGGATTGGTTCATTGAGCCCCATGGCTAACCCTAACCCCCTATTTGATCTTCCGGTATATTTTTTCGGTCCGGTCTAACGGCTCATAGGTATCACTGAACTCTGTAAAATGTATCGATTCTTTCGACCCCAGAACCAGAATACCAAAGTGGCTCAAGCTCTCATGAAACAGCCCATGCACATGGTTCCGCAGTTCATCATTAAAATAAATCATGACATTACGGCAAAAGATAACATTAAACTCGTTAAATGACCGGTCTGTTGCCAGGTTGTGCTCGGCGAAAATGATGTTCTTCCTTAGAAAAGGATGAAATATCACCGAATTGTATTTCGCTGTATAGTACTCGGAGAAGGCTCTGGTACCCCCTGCCTCCAAATAATTTGTAGTAAATAGTTTCATTTTCTCAATACCGTATACGCCTTCTTTGGCCTGTTGCAAAGAGCGATCATTCATATCCGTTGCGTAGATTCTTGCCTTGTCATACAGTCCTTCCTCATGCAACATGATTGCCATGGAATAAACTTCCTCTCCCGTAGAGCATCCCGCATGCCATATTCGGATATACGGGTAGGTTCTCAGGATAGGAATAATTTGTTCCCGAAACATTCGGAAAAGCGAAGGATCTCGAAACATTTCCGTTACAGGGATGGATAAGTTCTGTACAAAACGGTCAAACGCGGAACGGTCATGAAGAACACGTTCCTGCAAACCGGATATGCTTTTAACACCTTCAGCATGTGCATGATGCCAGATTCTTCGTTTCAGGGATGGCAGTGCATAGTTTCTAAAATCATATCCATATAAACGGTGCATGCCTTCCAACAGCAACTCAATCTCGATCAGCTCGCGTTCTTCATCTTGCGGCATACGGACCAAATCTGCCCCCGTCTCGGTAGGTTCCCACGGTGTCATAAGTTCTCTCCACTTCTTCATTTGTTACTTGCGTATTCGTCGTATTGTCCTTCATTACCCAAACAATGAGCATACGAATAATGAACTTACGAATACAGCCATACGCGCATTAAGGATAACAATTGATCGGTCTGGATCGGTTTTTTCACATAATCAGATGCTCCGGCCTCAATACATTTACCGCGATCCTCTTTCATCGCTTTGGCCGTGAGCGCAATAATCGGCAACTTTTCAAACTGCGGGATCTGTCTGATTCGTGTCATTGCTTCATAACCGTCCATTTCTGGCATCATCATATCCATCAGTACCAGATCAAATTCCGGATTTTTGTCCAAAATCTCTAAAGCCTCTCGGCCGTTCTCAGCAAACGTCACATCCATCCGATAGCCTTCAAGGACACTTGAAAGGGCAAATACGTTACGAATATCGTCATCTACAAGCAATATTTTCTTGCCTTCAAACAACGTTTCTTTGTTGTGTAGTTTCTGTAAGATTCGACGCTTGTCTTCCGGCAAATTGGCTTCTACCCGATGCAGGAACAAAGTGGTCTCATCCAGCAGACGTTCCGGTGACTTCACATCCTTGATAATGATGGATTCCGCATATTTGCGCAGCTTCATTTCTTCTTTGGAATCCAGTTCTTTGCCTGTATAAATTATAATCGGCAGATCGTTCAGATATTCATCATCGCGAATCTGGTCGAGCAACTCAAACCCGGTCATATCCGTTAACATCAGATCCAGTACCATACAGTCATAACGTTGGCTGTGTAATTCATTCAAAGCCTCACTACCTGTCGATACAGCGGTGATTGCAACATCATCATGACCAATCAATTCAATAATGGCTTTACGCTGAATCTCATCATCTTCGACGATCAACAGTCGTTTCAATTGATTCTCGGTATATGATTTGATATGCGAGAATGCTTTATCCAGTGAATCCTTGCTCGAAGGTTTTTTCAGATACGCAATGGCACCCATCATCAGCCCTTGCTTCATATCATCAATGACTGAAATCACATGTACCGGAATGTGACGTGTTGCCGAACTGCTCTTCAGCTCGCCCAGAATGGTCCAACCATCCATCACCGGCAGTTGAATATCCAGGATAATGGCATCCGGCAGATATTCACGTGCCATTTCAAGTCCTTTATCACCTTGAAGGGCAACAAGTGCTTTGAATCCTCTTCCTCTCGCCATATCCATCAAAATATGTGCAAAGTTCACATCATCCTCAATGATGAGGAGAATTTTGTCGCCTTCCATGATATTCTCCCGATCATCTTCGATCTGCGTGACATCTGGAGTATGGGAAGGAGACAGATCTTTACCCACGCTACGCTCCGGATCAGGAGAGAGAATGGACTGATGACTTGAAAGCATGGTCCGTGTTTCGATGGACTGTTCATAAAGATCCTCTGAGGATACAGCCGCTTCTCTTGAAGCACCTTCCTCCGCCAGCGCTTCCTCTTCATGATTATCCGGCAGGTACAAGGTAAAGCAGCTACCTTCCCCTTCGGATGATTCCACCTGTATTGCGCCACCAAGCAAACGTGCCAGCTCCCTGCTAATGGACAATCCCAGGCCAGTTCCGCCGTATTTCCGACTTGTTGTGCCATCTACTTGCTGGAACGCTTCAAAGATCAGATCTGTTTTATCCGATGGAATACCAATGCCCGTGTCTTTTACACTAAATCCGAGATATTCCTGATTGGTGTTCATATAACCCGGAAGTTCTTCCGGTTTCATCCGTCGTCCAATCAGACTAACCGAACCCCGATTGGTAAACTTAAAGGCGTTCGACAACAAATTCCGTAAAATCTGTTTGACGCGATGACTGTCGGTGTATACCCATTCCGGCAGATTGCTGTCGAAATCGATATTCAAGCTAAGTTCCTTTTTATTCGCCATCGGTCCAAAGTTCTGCTGAACAAAGCTGGTCAGCTCTTCCATTCGAACTGTCTCATAATTGATATCCATCTTACCTGCGTCCACCTTGGACAGATCCAGAATCTCATCAATCATCTTCAGCAGATCCGCGCCCGACATGTAGATGGTTTGCGCATATTCCTGCTGTTTGTCAGTCAGATTTCCACCTTTGTTCTCCGACAATAACTGGGACAAAATGAGCAAACTGTTCAATGGTGTACGGAGTTCATGTGACATATTCGCTAAAAATTCGGACTTGTACTTGCTTGTCATCGACAGCTGTGTAGCTTGCTGTTCCAACTGTGTCTTTGTTTTCTCAATTTCGTCATTCTTCTCTTCGACTTCACGCACCTGCTCTTCAAGCGCACGCGTCTTGGCCATGAGCTCCGTATTGAAATGCTCCAGTTCTTCCTGCTGACGCTGCAGCAATTCCTCGGAACGTTTAAGCGCTTCTGTCTGCTCCTCCAGATTCTCATTGGAACGACGGAGTTCTTCTTGCTGTGTCTGCAATTCTTCCGATTGAACCTGCAGTTCCTCAGTCAGTGCCTGAGATTCACGCAGCAGCTCCTCCACACGCAAACGACGTCGAACGTTGTTCAAAATTACGCCCAGGTTCATAATCAGTTGTGTGAACAACTGCTTGTGAAGTTCGTTGAACCCTTCAAAGGAAGCCACTTCAACTACACCAATCAGTTCATCTTCAAACACGACAGGATAGATCATGATACCCGCAGCACGTGTTGAGCCTGAAGCTGAACCAATATGCACGTAATCTTCAGGCGTATTTTCCAGAATAATCGGTGTCATATCCAGCGCGGCTTGACCAATCAGGCCTTCACCGATGCGATACATTTCTTTACCAACATCTTCGTTCTCTTCAAATGCGTATGCACCGTAGCGTCTCAGTTCGTCGGGATGTTTCTCCTCATCAATCAGATAGACGACACCCAACTGAGCGCCAAGCACAGGTGTGAATTCACTGATAAACATCTGTGATATTTGGCGAATGGAGCCAATCCCCCGAAGCAGCTCCGGGACTCTTGCAATATTCGAACTCATCCAGTTTTGATCCTGCTGAGCCTGTACATAAGCCCTCTCGATCTCCAGTTTTTCTTCCAGATCACTGGATACATCTTTGAACACACTGGCAATCTGACCAATCTCATCGGTTGATTTGACCTGTATGCGCCGAATGGTTCGGTAACGCCCTTTACCAAAGCTGGTAATCATCATAGATACAGTGTTCAGACCCCGTGTAATACTCGGCAGCACCCACATAATGACACCCAATGCAAGCAACAACCCCGCAATCATGATACTTATCGTGATCTGTACGGCTCTCGTATACGCTGCGTTAGCGTTCTTGATCTCAGCATCAATCTCTTGGTCCTGATAACGGGAGAGAGCATTCAAACTATCCACAGCTTCTTTTTGCACCGCGAGTCCTGTTGAATTGCGGTAGTTATTCGCATCTTCTACCCTGCTTTGGGACATCAGGTTGATCTGTCTCGTTGCATAAGAAGTATAAGCGGTCCACGCCGTATTCACACGATCCACCAATTGATGTTCAGGTGCACTGTCTGCTCGGTTTCTCACTTCTGCGAGGTAGCCATCCCCCCGATCCTTCATCTCCTTCAGGTCACCTTCAGCAGCACTGATCGAATTGTTCGGATTTAATAACAAGTTAGCCAGCACTTTGGCAATATCGTTAACTTCTCCACGTGCAGCAGAAGTGAACCTTACTTTGAGATAACGTTCCTGATACATCTGATCAATCTGTTGATTACTGCTGTTTAGCCGTTCATAACTCACAAATGTGAGCACGATCAAAATAGCCATCAGAGCGGTAAAACCAATCAGTAGTTTATTCCTGATCTTCATTCATCCCCCGCCCCTTTATCCAGAGTAATCCAGACCAGACATTTATCATCATCCCGCTCCTGGGGAATTTCGTCGTCAAAAAACATGGCCTGCATGGCAGCTTCATTCCACTGATGCGAGCCGGTCAGTTTTTCGATCAGGAATTCATGTTGTTCCTCCTGCCCGCCCTGAACAGCTTCCAATAATCCATCCGTATAGAGTGCAATATGCCCGTCACCCTCATAATGGATCGTTTGTGGTTCAATATCCATCTTGTCAAATAAACCGACAGGACAGCAGACGCTGTCAAATGTGGTCACACTGCCGTCGTTTCGGAAAAATAAAGCAGGTGGATGCCCTGCGTTAACATAATCAATGCGCTTCATCCGTGTATCAACGACCAGATAAATTGCCGTAAAATAATACTGCACCAATTGTTTCTCCAGATGGAGCTGGTTAAAACGACGGTTCAACTCCTGAATGACCTTCTCTGGATCCACATAAGTGGTAACCGTATCTTTCAACACGGAAGCGATAAACATCGTAAACAGGGATGAAGATATCCCATGTCCCATCATGTCGAGCAGCAGTACTCCGTAACGGCCTTCCCCAAGGGGGTACCAAGAATACAGATCACCCGCAAGCTCAAAGGATGGTTTATAGATGGCATGCACTTGGAACAACGGGTCCCTAATTGCCGGACTTAAAACAGCATTTTGGACCATTGCTGCCAACTTGAGCTCATCCTGAATACGTTGATCACGCTCTTTATGCCAATCCTTCTCCTGTTTCAAACGAAGTGCGAGTCGAATTCTGGCCATCAGTTCGACTTTATTAATCGGTTTGGTCACATAGTCAGATGCACCAGCATCCAATGCTTCGGCAAGTTTCTTGGAATCTCCGATGGCAGTCACCATAATAATCGGTATATCCTTCAGGTTCTCAAATTTCTGCACAATACTGCAGGCTTCGATACCGTCCATCTCGGGCATCATCATATCTAGCAAAATCAGGTCAATATCCGACGGTTTTGGACGAAGTTCGTTGCTTTCCTCTCCAATTCCCAACACTTCAAACATTTCCATGGCGGAACTCGCCGTTACAATGTCACGATAGTTCTCTTTTTTCAGAATTTCTCGAATGATAATGACATTCGTCGGATTGTCGTCAACAATAAGTATTCTCATTGATATCTCCTTATCTGTGGCGTCCGGGTTTGTCGATTTTTATTAAGGTAAAACGAACGTTGATTATACAAATTTTGCATACAAAACGGCAGTAGACATAATAATTCCTAGTATAACTATAATCGTAAAAACAAAAAAACTCTATCAGTAAATGGCACCATCGCAGGGGAAATAGCCCGCTTGTTACCCTGTTTTTGCAGCGTTCTGATCCCGCTTCCAAACTTGCAAAAACATAGATAAGGAATGGGGAAAGCCCCATTCCTTATCTATGTTTTTGATTAAGCATTTTACTTAAGTGATACAGAAGCTTGTCTTGTTCAGCAAACTTCCATTTGCACTGTTATATGGATCAATCTTTCTTTTTGGCAATTACGAGTACTTTACCTTTGTCTAACTCACTCTCGTAGAAGTCAGCTTCGGCTTCGGTAAAGCCCATCGAAACAATTTTGGCCCGGAGTTCATCACCACGTGAGCGGAACAGATTCGCCAAGGAATCAAATACGCCTTCTTCCTTTATGCCAATTTCTTTGGCATCTGCTGTATCAGCAATGCGATCTGTACGATCCTTCTCATGGGCGAGAACAAAGATTTGATCAGCAAGGTATCCGGTAATCTGCAATTCTTTCACCGCTTCTACCGCCTGGACTCCGTTTTCTACCACTTTTGCATAAGCTTGCTCATTGGTTGAATTCATCGTTTCCACTCTCCTCTGATTTAATCTTCTGTATCAAGCTACTTAATATATAACCATACTATATGGGGTTGAAACGATTCGGTAATAACCAATCCTAGGAAACTGTGTCATCAAAAAGATCAATGCCTTCAATCTGATGAGAACCTGACTTCATATATACCTTTAGAGCCTGGTCTCCACGGAGAAACACTTCTCCGTCCTCTGCCACATAATACGGTTTCCCTAGAGCATGATGGATCGCTTCAATATTCATCTCAATTCTCTTTCCGTTTAACATGATGTGATTCTCAGATGCATCGATATGCACATATTGAATGACATCCGTATCTTCACACAAGCCAACCTTCACATCATGAAAGTGATATTCAGGACACCCCAGATAAGGATCTTCCTGTTTATGCCCCGGCTGGCCCTTCTTGGCCAACATATTATCCATGGTGTCATCCAGAGAAATGCCATTCAGAGTCCGAAAATGCTGGAAAGTCTCGGATCGATCAACAGCCAGAGTTACCTCTGACGCCTTCTCTTCCATTGCCGTCCATTGCATATCGTGAGCAGCGGGTACCGCTGCCGGTTGAACGGAAAAGGGAGAAATTACGCTAAACATCACAAGCAGTAGTTTCATCATGATTCTCACCCTTTCATCAGGTTCATCACCGCTCTGAAGGCTTCTTCATGGGTTACAAAGCGGTCATGTTACTTGCGCATCCGTTGCCATACATTCGCTGCAACATCAACATACTTCATCCAGTTTTTCCCGCCCTTAGCTTCACCATTATATGTAGCTTCATAGGATTGTAGGGTACGATCCGTTGATGTAGCAGGCGGTGCAGTTACATGAACCGCTTCAGCATGCTTCGTCTGTTCAGCGTTGTTACGTTTGGTCTGAAATTTCGCCATCAGCGTTGTGGAGACTTGTTTGGCTGCTGCCGTCACTTCATTCAACACTTCTCCCAGATTCTCAACAGATTCCATAACAGGATCAATTTTTTTCATTTTGTGCTGTACATCCACCGTAATATCATTGGCATGCCTTACCGTCTGCTTCACTTCATAACTAAGTTCATCAATGGTTTTCTGTACCTCCTGCAATGTCTGTGAGACATTGTCCAAAGAACCCTGAGCGGATTTCAAGGTACGAATTAAAAAGAAAACCAGTACTGCAAATGCCACTGCAATCAGGGCCACGCTAATTTGATAGATCATAGAAGAACCTCACTTTCCATATGTGCATCAGTTTGTTATTGCTATAGTTACCCGGCGATTTCCCGGACGAAACAAAATTATATATCCCTTCATATATGCCTTCGCTTGGAAAAAAAACCAATGTTTCAAGCGGTTAGCACTCGGTTAAAGTTAGACTACACAAGGCGGTGAGGTGAACACAACTCACTCCACAATCAAGTAAACGAAAGGATGAATACTTATGTTGAAATGGTCTGTATTATTTCTAATTATTGCACTGGTAGCAGGTATTTTTGGATTCTTCGGTATTGTTGAAGCAGCTGCTTCAATCGCGAAAGTACTCTTCTTCATCTTTGTTGTACTGTTCGTAATCTCCCTGATTACGGGACGTAGCCGAATGCGATAACTTCAGCTCTGATATGACTGAGCAATATTAACGAATACATACAAAAGCCGATCGTGCTACCCAGCCGATTGGCTTTTGTGCGTTTAGGCATAGGTCAACTTTTCTATATTATGTATTGCACTCCTTCCTGCTTTATTCCAAGCTGCTCTCCCATGAATTTAAAAAAAACAGGACCTTTTTGAGATAGCCAACCCGGTTTTATCCCACCGAAGTATGATATTTACAGGCTTGCTATATACCCACATATGATCCAGTTGACACTGGAGAATGCAAGAAAATATTGTTATAATTTGTGATTCATAAGGTAGCTTGCTTGGTTACTTTTAACACAGGACAACAAATTACATAACAAACCGAGGAGGAAAAAAAATGAAAAAAATCGTAAGTTTCGCCGCTGCTTTAACGTTGATGGGTTCGATGGCTGCCGCTGCAGGTGCTGAGGAAGCAGTTACTGGAACGGTAACTCCGGAAAAAGGAACAGAGGCTACGACAACAACAACTCCTGCAGTTGAAGTGAACAAACCTGCTGTAGAAACAGTAGAAGGTACTACTGAGACAGTAACCGGTGCTACCTACAGCACTAATGGTAATAACCCTTCTCCTACAACAGATAAGTTATTCGACGAACCAGTTGTAAAACCAGGTGATGAAGTACTGGCACCTACAATGTTGCTGAACCTTCTGGAGCGCACTTGGTTCTATGATGCACCTAACGGTAAACCAATCGGTGCATTAGGCTCCCAAGTCATCGATACAACAGGTGAAGTGGTTGACGGATTCGACGGTGGCGAGTGGGTGCAAGTGTACACTTGGAAAGGCAAAGCGTGGATCCACGTTGCCATTCAGTAACATCGTATAATCGTTCTAACGATAAGTAAAGAGGACAGCACGCACAATCGCGGCTGTCCTCTTTTGATTTTCCAAGATGTTCACGCCCTGTTCAAGTGTTCCCTATGACTTCTTCTGTCTTCGGTTCCACATGTACATGTACATGCATGATATTATGCGATCGCTTCAAACGCTCTTCCACTCGGTCACAGATCTGATGGCCTTCAATCAAGCTTAAACTTCCGTCCACTTCAATGACCACATCCACAAGTACATGACTGCCATGCACACGTGCCTTCACATCCTTGATCATCTCAACACCTGGAACGCGTGCTACTGAGGATCTGAGATCCGTCAGTTCCTTCTGGTCAAATCCATCGGTAAGACGATGTGTAGAATCCCGAAATATCTCCCAAGCCGTTTTGCAGATCAACAGACCTACAGCAATGGCAGCTACTTTATCCAGCCATGGAAGTCCAAACTGCGCGCCTATAATTCCAACTGCAGCGCCTATGCTGACCCAGGCATCCGAACGATTATCTTTCGCCGCTGCCATCAGAGCCTGACTATTAATTTGTTTAGCCAGACGGTGATTGTAACGATATACGCCTAACATCACTACAGCACAGACTACAGCCACCGCTGCCGCCCACAGGTTGGGAGCCACAAAGGCTCCTTCATACCAGGAGCGAACAGCTTCAACCAATACTTGCAGCCCAACCATAGCCATAATAAATGAAGCCACCAAGGCAGCAACCGTCTCCGCTCTAAAATGACCATAGGCATGATCCGAATCAGGTGGTTTCTGGGAGATTCGAAGCCCAATCAATACAGCAACGGATGCCACAATATCCGTAAGGTTATTGAAACCATCAGCCAGCAAGGCGCTGGAAGCAAATAAATATCCACAGATCAGCTTAAAGGCGGATAAGACGAGATAGGCTACGATACTAACCCAAGCCCCTCGCTCCCCTTTTCGAATTTCTTCATAAGCGTTCAAACCGGGCGACACCCCTTTAACGTTTCGTATTACGGTTTTTCCATGTTACCAAATGCGGAGCGTGTGGGTCTACAGAAACAGTGTTGCCAGGCTGCATTGCTGTAGGCAAGCCGAAACAAAGTTGCCAGACGGCAGGGCTGTAGTTAATGAGAAAAAATGTTGGCCTGGGTAAAACCAAAGGTTTTGAGCATTTTATCAGGTTGCCCTTGTGGGGCTTTTATAAAACGTATAAAATAGGTACATCCCGTCCAATCTGGACGGCTCACTGTAAGACCGGGAGGGAAATAACGATGAGCGAAAATAACGAACCGAAAAAGGTCAGTTTGCAGGATGCTATACGCCAAAAGCTGGCGCAAAAGAAAGAACAAGCAAATTCCGGTAACCAATCCAGCGCCTACTTTGAAGGCGGACCTAAAGCGATGAAGAGTCAAAACAACAAGAAGCCTAACAACCAACGTCGCCGTACTGGTGGATCTTAGGTCTTAAAGCCGCAGAGAAACCCATTGAATTACAAAAAGAACCGCAAGCCCTCTTCACAGAGGCTTGCGGTTCTTTGGTGTTCCTATAATAATGTGCAGTAGATGATGCTTGGTTTAAGCTTCTACCGGATACATTTTATTGCGCAGTTCTTTGATTTCATCACTTTCCAGATATTCGTCATAGCTCATTTGGCGATCAATGATGCCATTCGGCGTAATCTCGATAATCCGGTTAGCAATGGTTTGAATGAACTGATGGTCATGGGATGTGAACAGCATGGTGCCGTCAAAATCAATCATACCATTGTTCAGCGCTGTAATGGATTCGAGATCCAAGTGGTTCGTAGGCTCATCCAGAATCAATGCGTTAGCACCAGTCTGCATCATTTTCGCCAGCATACAGCGAACTTTTTCGCCCCCGGAGAGTACACTTGCCTTTTTCAAGGATTCCTCGCCTGAGAACAACATACGTCCCAAGAATCCACGCAGATACGTTTCATCCTGATCTTTGGAATATTGACGGAGCCAATCCACAAGAGTCATGTCTACACCGTCAAAATATTTGGAGTTGTCTTTCGGGAAATAAGCTTGAGTTGTAGTTACACCCCAAGTGTATTCGCCGCTATCCAATTCCGTTTCACCCATAAGAATATCAAACAACAGTGACTTGGCGTTCCCGTTCGGGCCAACAAATGCGATTTTATCCCCTTTGTTCACGACAAAGCTGATATCATTCAGCATTTTCACACCATCAATGGATTTGCTGATGCGATCTACAGTCAACAATTGTTTACCGGCTTCACGCTCAGGTTTGAAGTTGATAAACGGATATTTACGGTTCGATGGACGAAGGTCATCCAGCGTGATTTTGTCGAGTTGTTTCTTCCGGGAAGTCGCCTGTTTCGATTTCGAGGCATTCGCCGAGAAACGTTGAATAAAGGCTTGAAGCTCTTTAATCTTCTCTTCTTTTTTCTTGTTGGCATCACGTTGTAACGCAAGTGCCAATTGGCTGGACTCGTACCAGAAGTCATAGTTACCTACGTACAACTGGATTTTACCAAAGTCGATATCCGCAATGTGCGTACATACTTTGTTCAGGAAGTGACGGTCATGGGATACCACAATAACAGTACCTTCATAGTCCATCAAGAAGTTCTCAAGCCATTGAATGGATTCGAGATCCAAGTGGTTGGTAGGCTCATCGAGCAACAGGTTGTTTGGACGACCAAACAGTGCTTGTGCAAGCAGGACACGAACTTTTTCGTTACCACTTAGTTCATTCATTTTCTTATCGTGCATGTCACGGTCGATACCCAGACCGATCAGGAGTGCCGCTGCATCCGGCTCAGCATCCCAGCCATTGAGCTCCGCAAATTCACCTTCAAGCTCACCTGCACGCAGGCCGTCTTCTTCAGTGAAGTCCGCTTTGGCATACAGCGTATCTTTTTCTTTCATGATGGCATAGAGACGACTATGACCCATAATTACCGTTTCGAGAACCGGATACTCATCATATTCAAAGTGGTTTTGCTTCAAAACGGCCATACGTTCGCCCGGGGTGATGTGCACCTCTCCCGAGTTTGATTCAATTTCACCGGACAAAATTTTCAAAAATGTTGATTTACCGGCTCCATTGGCGCCGATGAGGCCGTAACAGTTTCCTGGTGTGAATTTGATATTTACATCTTCAAAAAGTGCACGTTTTCCGTAGCGGAGCGTGATGCCGCTTGTACTGATCATTAAGCATACCATCCTTTATTGGTTAATCTGCATACTGCATGAATAGCAAGTTGCGTAAATCATGGATTCAATATCCCGATGCCTATTCTGGCACCATATTATAACACAAAAAAGCGGCAAATTCGAAAATTGGCCGCTTTTTACTTATTAAAGATTTGGTAAATGTACTGTTCATGCAGGCATATCCCTACATTAACATATTTGGCTCGCTTTTGTTAGTCCTGTTTGCTTTTCTCGTGGTGAATGCGGAGCGTCTCGCCATGACCAAGCACCCGAATCCGCTCTTTACCAATGCCTAGTCGTTCACGTTCAACTTCCAGCCGATCCAGTGCTTCCTTGGGCGTATCATCCGCCAGCTTGAATGTGCCGTAATGCATTGGCACCATGAGCTGGGAGCCGGATTCAACGAACCCCTGAAGCGCTTCTTCAGGTGTCACATGCTGAGAAGTCATGAACCACTCCGGATCGTAGGCACCGATAGGCATTAGGGTAACACCAATGTCAAAGCGTTCTCCAATCGTTTTGAATCCCTGGAAGTAACCTGTATCACCCACAAAATACAACACAGGCGGACCGCCTGATGTTTTGGATGTTTCGTTCTTCCCTGATTCCGTGGATGACTCATCCTGATTGCTCGTTGTTGCAGCACTCTCCGCTGCTGAAGTCGTTGCAGGATGGATTGATTCCAATACATAACCGCCCCAATGGGACGTGTTGGTATCAAACAACGTTCGGCGCGTCCAGTGCTGTGCAGGGACAAAAGTTATTTTGACTCCGCCAAGTGTCATATGATCCCACCATTTCATCTCCTGGCATCGATGGAACCCTTTGCGAATCATCTTGCGCTTCAGACCATCGGGTACGATCAGCAACGTCTTGGCTGTAATCAGCTTGCGCAAGGAAGCCAGATGCAGATGATCATAGTGGGAATGGGATATCAGAATCACATCCAAAGGTGGAATATCCTGAATCGGAATGCCGGGGGCACCGAGCCTTCGTTGAAATCCCATTTTTTCGGCCCACACCGGGTCAGTCACGATGTTCAATCCATAATATTGAATGAAAAACGTGGAGTGACCAATCCAGGTGATACTTGTGTCATCCCGGTTGGCATGCAGATAATCCAGTTCAGGCGGGTGTTTGGGCACGGTGTAGGAGTAGTCCTTCACTTTATTGCGCCGCTGCTCCCTCCATTGTTTGAATTCCTTCAGCGTTTTGTCCGTACTTACATTATCGATATTGTTATAACGGATTTTCGGCATGAAAGGGCCCTCCTCCCTTCCTCATTTCTTAACAAAAGATTACCCCAAACGGGAATGGACGTACCAACCAATCAATCCTTTGGGTTCTTACATACGGCCAGATATACAAACAGAAAGACAATAGCAGCAGCAATGATCAGTGGAGGGGCGTACATAATGGTGAATGTCTCAAAAAAGCTCAATCCGGTTATACCGGGTATCCCCGTGACTCCCTCAGTAGATAGTGGATCCAGCAAGGGAGTCATGAGTAAGAACATGTTTGGGTGCATGAACAGACTCATCCTTTCTTTTTACCAGAATTACCGCGCACATAATTGGCATCAAACAGGAACAGCTTCATAATAAGCACAAGCGAAGGAATGAGCACGAGTAGCCCCAGACTAAACGCTGTAATGAGCGCAATCCCCATCGTCCGATTCGTAAAGCTGTCGTAAATATTAATGTAAGGATACAGAATGTACGGAAGGTGGGATCGCCCGTAACCATACCAGGCAAAGGCAAACTGAAGCATGACAGCGACAAAGCACCAACCTAGATATTTACTTTTCCACACCAGCGACACGGCAATGACAAAACAAATAAACGAAGCGATGAACATCCACGAAATATTCACCATCTGCTCAAAGTGTTCGGGATTCTGTTTGTTAATCTGCAGAAAAGCCAGAAAGCTCGCAAAAATGGTAGGCAAACTCCAGAGCAGCGCGTACTCTCGAAGCACCTCATATGCTGGCTCATCCCCCGCCCGTTTTGCATAATAGGATAGAAACATCGCCGAGATGTAGAGCACACTAACCAGTGCAAGCAAAACGACCGACCAGGTATAGGGATTCGTCAAAAATTCACGCCAGCGAAAAAACACCTGATCGCCCACCTGCTCAATGATCCCACCTTCGGATATCGCCAAAATGGTTGAAAATACGGCCGGAATAAGCAATCCCGTCGCTCCGTACAATGCCATATAGATCCGGCTGTTCTGCCCATGATTGCCATAGGTATTGTAGGCGTAATACACGCCCCGGATCGCAAGCAGTACAATGGCCAGGGAACCCGGTACCAGCAAGGCTGTCCCGTAATAAAAGGCGCTGTCCGGATAAAATCCGACCAGTCCAACCACAAAAAAGATCAAAAACACATTCGTCACTTCCCACACGGGAGACAGGTAGCGCTGAATGATGTTATGAATTTTGTTCTCGTGCCCGGTCAAGATGCTGTAAAAGCTGAAGAACCCGGCGCCAAAATCAATCGAAGCAACGATCAGGTAACCGAACAAAAACGTCCACAATATTGCGATGCCTGCAATTTCGAAACTCAATGCACGATCCCTCCTTCAAGCCCCAGCGTTTCCAGTTCCTTCTCTGCTTCCTTGTTACGGAACAGCTTGCTGAGTACCCGAATGCACGAGAAACACAGGATCAGATACAGCAAGATGAACAACACTAACATCCAGCCTACCGAAGTTGACGTCGTGGCTGCTTCCGCCACCTTCATATACCCGCGTAAGATCCAAGGCTGCCTGCCAACTTCAGCGAACATCCACCCCAGCTCGATCGCAATCATGGCCAGAGGCCCCAGCAAAACAATGCCGAGCAACAGCCATTTGGGATATGGTTTGCGCCCGGGCAACCAGCGCCGCAGAACATATAACACAGGAATCATCAGGATGATTACTCCCGTTGTGACCTTCAGGTCGAACATATAATGAATGGACAGCGGTGGCCTCAGATCCGCAGGAAACTCTTCGAGCCCTTTTACTTCCGTATCTGGACGATTACCCGCCAAAATGCTAAGAGCATAGGGAATCTCAATGGCGTATTTCACCTCATTGTTCTCATCCAAAATACCACCATAGACGAGCGGTGCCTCTTTCATCGTCTTGAAATGCCATTCTGCGGCAGCCAGCTTTTCCGGCTGATATTTCGCCAGAAATTTACCAGAGGAATCGCCGATCATGACGGTACTGATGGCAAATACAAGCGCAGATACCGTCGTGAGTTTCAGTGCTTTTTTGTAATACACATGATCCCGTCCCCGAAGCAAACTGAATGCTGCAATCCCTGCCAGAATACCTGCACTCAAGGTGTAGGATGAGGCGAGTACATGGGACACTTTGGTTGGCGTTGCCGGATTCAACATGGCAGCAATCGGATGAATGTCCTTCATGATGCCATTAATCAGGGTGAATCCCTGAGGCTGGTTCATGAAGGAGTTGACCGTCGTAATGAAAATCGCAGATGCAGATGAGCCGAGAGCTACCGGAATCAACAGCAGCATATGCGTATATTTCTTTTTGAAACGATCCCACGTATAGAGGTAAATCCCAAGAAAGATAGCCTCTATAAAAAAGGCAAACGTCTCCATGAACAGCGGCAGGGCGATTGCCTGGCCCGCTACCCGCATAAACATCGGCCACAGCAGACTGAGCTGTAATCCGATCGAGGTGCCTGTAACGACGCCAACCGCAACGGTGATGACAAAACCTCGCGCCCACCGGCGTGCCAGCAAGGTGTAATGCATATCATTGGTTCGGAGTCCTCGCCACTCGGCCAAGGCAATCATAAGTGGCACGCCTACACCAATAGATGCAAAAATAATGTGCACAAACAGGGTAAGGCCGGTTAGTATCCGGCTGAGCAAAACAGGGTCCAGGGATGACATGGTTACACTCCTCTTTCACATAATCGTTATGTACCACAGCAGTTACTCTGCTTGAACGTGTATCTCAATAACTCATGATTCGGATGATGCTCTTCACAACGGCATACAGCACAACCACAGCTGCAACCAGACAGACGATGATGAGTGTTTTCTCTTGTTTACGGAACATATACCTGCCGTCCTCCTTTTGCATGGGATGCAAATTATGGCTCTATAGACAGTTTGCAAAAGAAGTTGTTTTTTTATCCGGGGAAATTGAAAAACAAAAAAAGCCTTTCCCCTCATCACGCTCACGCGCTGAAGGGCAAAGGCTCTATCCGTAGGTCTCATACATAATTATTATTCATAAAAAAGTGAAACACATTTCTTCATCCATCCTTAAATCTACACCAATACGTCCTGCTTGGGCAGTCGAACCTTGAACGTACTTCCTTTGCCCGGTGCAGATATAAAGGTCAACGTACCCTTGTGATCCTCTACAATTTTACGGGAAATGTACAACCCGATTCCTGTTCCACCAATCTGCCGATGATCCGAATTATCGACTCGATAGAATTTGTTGAACAGCATGTCCTTCTCTTGCTCCGCAATACCTATTCCGTAGTCACGCACATCAAGACATAACCATTCCTCTTCTTCCCATAACGTAACATCGATACGATCGGCTCCCGGCGAATACTTGACTGCATTGCCCACCAGATTATGCAGAACCTGAACCATCCTGTTCTGGTCAGCATAAGCAAAAAAGTCTCCATTAAACGTATGCACGTAGATACGTTGGGCAGACTTCATATTCCACTGTTCCGCAACCCCTTCTACCAACTCAATCAGCGGCACATACGTCATGTGGTAAGTCATACCTTCGTTGTCGAGGCGCTGAATATCGAGTACATCATCGAGCAAACTGCTCAGCCGCTTGCCCTCCGAAGAGATGGTCTGCATGAATTCCCGCTGCTGAGCTGCCGGAAGATCATACATCATCATTAATTCCACATATCCCATAATGGTGGCTACAGGCGTTCGAAGCTCATGAGATACCACGCTGATCAGCTCATTTTTCATCCGATCCAGCCGTTCTTCTCCTGTCCGGTCACGGAACACCAGCAGAAACCCATGGTTTTTACCCGGGACATCCATCTGTTTCATGTATAAGGAAAACACACTTTTATCCACATTATTAAATATAAATTCGGTCTCGATAAACGCCGTTTCTCCATTCAGGAATGCTCTCGTCTGTTCCATCAGGTTGAAATTGTCCGTTAATACCATCGTATCAATTGCCTGCGCCAAATCTTCAATGGATCTGCCCATAAAATCACCCAAACCAAACATCTCTTCTATCCTTCGGTTGACGATGGTTATGGTCCCTGATCGATCAGACATCACGAGCCCTTCTCGTACGGATTCAATAAATTGCTCACTGATATCTCGCTGTTCCTGAATGGCAATCTTCTCATTGAACAACTCCGAGTTCAGCTTCTCCAGCGCAAGGGCATGACGTACACGATCTTCTTCTGCTCTGGTCCGCTCCGTAATATCCTTAATAAACAGGTTATATAATGTCTCATTTTTGCCCAACTGGATCTCAACAATTTTGTACTCAATCGGAAATACGGAACCATCCCGTCGGATACCTGAAATTTCTTCAACGATGGTGTATCTTTTACCTTCAACATATTCAAATCGCTCCAGCAAATTTTTGATCTCCTTGCAGCTGGCCCCTTGAAAAAGAGTCGGCGCTTCCTTGTGCAGAATCACTTCTTCCCGACGCAATCCAAACATTCTTTCAGCCTCCGGATTAAACTCAACGATCAGCCCACTGGAGTCCACAGCGATAATCGCATCAATAGAGGATTCAATAATGGCACGTTTGACCTCTTCACTATTCTTGAGTTCCTTGGTACGCTCAATTACCCTGTCCTCCAGCGTTAACTTGTCGTGACGAATCTGTTCAAATTGTTCCAGCAGCACATCGGCCATTTTGCGCAAATTACCAATCAGAATCTGTACTTCGGTTACATGGCTAGTTGGCCACTCCATCTTCCCATTTCGAAACAGCAGTCTCGGAAGAGAGCCTGTCATCCTGGTCAGTCTTAACAATGGGCTAACAACTTTACTGCTGAGGGGAGCCGCTACGATCATGGAAGCCACGATGATGATGAACAGGGATTGCAGCGTGGTCAGATAGATGGATTCGATTCGGGGGTAATAATTGGACGAGTCGGTCACAATGAATACCCGATAAGGTGTTATATTTGTCATTTCTGCTTCATAGATAAAAGAGGCTTGTTTCCAGTGATTCAATACATCGCTGTAATGGATATTTGCGGAACTTAACAGAAAAAGGTTATCCCTTGATTTCAGAAGACGGAATCTGTCCATGTCCAGGTAATCGCCGGCCTGAAGTGTGTTCAATCCAGAAGCAACGACTGTATCATCCCGATTCAGCAGAATCACATTCACACCCAGTAGATGACGATAACGCGCCATATTCTGATCCATGTTCTCGGAGGTAACATACTCTTCATCAATATCCTGAACAACCGCAGTCGCTGCATATTTCATATCACGTAATATGGCATCATTCATTTGACCCAATTGTCTACGGCTATCTGCGGATAACAGTACGAGAGAAACAAATACCACAAAGGCGACTACGTATTTAAACGCAATTCTCGTTAGTGGGATGGTTCCCGTCCGCTTTGATTTGTGTTCACCCGTGGTGATCCAGAAATCGACTACAATTCCCGCGATCAGCGCATTCACCATACCAATGACAGCAATATACATATACTCATACTTCAAATCGTCTATATTTAAACCCAACATAAAATGCCCGGCATAGATAACTGGAAGTAACATGACTACCCAAAAGACTGCATTAGCCTTGATTAGGCTGCCATTCTTCCAACGGATCTGCCAAACGAGCATCCAGATTAATTCCAAGAAGTGGGCAAGCATGACAGTTAAATTGTGCGGCACAAAGCCGACAAAGACGGTATTTAGCAGATGGATGACTGTAAGGGTGACAAATCCATAGATGGCCCCATGCAAACGAAGAGCAACGAGTGCTGCCGCGCTACCAATCATAAACTGTACACCATAGAATAAAGTAAACGGAAAAATAGTACTTAGTGAGCCCAGAATGATTAGAAGACTGGTCCCAATCCAGGGTATTCTCAGCTTCAACACGACCCAATCCAGCATTTGTCTTGCCTTTATACGATCCATAAGCAATTGCCCTCATGGATCATTGTTTCTTCTGTTTTCAACAACAACGTTGGTTCCCCCTATAAACTTAAGCGGATACAATCTTACTTTTTTCCCCTTAACTCGTTCTGATCCATTATACTGTAATTAGTACTTGGTGTAGCTTTGGGAAATTCTGATTGATCGGCAACCAAACTACATTCATGCTAGAATATTGAAGTTCATCAAAAAAGCTTATTCTTTCTCTACATATACATCCTATATTTTGGGATAGAAACATTAAAAAATTTGCAGCATTTATTCGCAATTCACCTTGTTTTTTTAGCATTTTCTTAACATATTATTTTCACCAGGAGTGTGACCCTATGACTATCAAAGTACTTCTTATAGAAGATGAGAAAAATCTGGCCGACATGATTGCTTTCTTTCTTGAGGAGGAAGGATATATCACTGAACGGGTTCATCATGCCCGCGAGGCACTTCAACTGTTTCCACAATTCCAGCCGGATATTGTTGTAACGGATCTCATGCTTCCTGAAATGGATGGAAATGATCTCGTAGAAGCCTTTCGCCAGCACTCCACTGTGCCCATTCTGATGATCTCGGCAAGTACCATGCTGAACGATCGACTTCGCGCATTGCATAATGGTGCGGATGACTTTCTGTGCAAACCGTTTAGTTTGAAAGAGTTGGATGCCCGGATTAAAGCACTGCTGCGAAGATCCATCATTTCCTATAAGGATAAACCGGTAAAAGAAGACAAGCAGGCAGAGGTTACGGGACATGTGAATGTGAATGAATACAGAAGAACTCTGTTTGTGGATGGCGTTGAAATCGAGGTCACTCATATTGAGTTTGAGATTATGAAGGAATTGTACCGAAATCCGGGTAAAGTGTTCACCCGTAATGAACTGATGGATCGGATCAAAGGCTCCGAACGCGCCTATCTGGATCGTACCATTGATGTTCATATCTCAAGTCTGCGAAAAAAAATTGAGCCTGACCCCAAAAACCCACGTTATATTAAGACGGTTTGGGGAACAGGCTATAAATATGTGATCTAATACGATCGTAACGATTGAAGTTAAACACTTTTGGCCATATCTCTCTTTTATCTCATGGATAAGATGGGCGGTATGGCTATTTCTGATTTATGGATAGACGACGAATGCAACCAGCTTTCCATATCCTTGATGAGTTGATCAGGGTCATGCTCGTTCCAGAGAATCATCTTCATCTCACCTGTACCTGTAATCTGTTGCAGGTGACGCTTCCGAATAAGGGATTTGAAATCCGTAATGACCAGTAACGGAAGTTGTGGCATAAAAGCCCGAATGGCATTTGCTGCTGACACCGCTTCTTCGGCAACCTGATAATCAACAATACAATAACGGGCATTTTCCCAACTTCCCCGATGTGTTTCTATGGCAGAACCAGATGTTGAGTCCTCAATCCAGTTCCTGAACAATTGAATAATATTCTCATATGCAATACGACGTTTTCCATCCGAGAGCACGGTAATGGGTTCCATAGGTATAACCTCCAGTTGATTCTTATCTTTATTGTGCCAATTTTCGTTTAAAAATGTTTGTGCGTGAACATGAAAGAAGTGTTAACAAATTTCGTACTTCTTCACATTAAGTGTTAGACACGTCCACTTCGCTTATGGATGATTTCGCAGATTCCACACATTGATGTAAAATAGAGAAATACCCGTGTGATTTAATTTACGGGAAGTGAAAGATGAATCTGGTACTATAGGAGGTTACATTGATGAATATTGTTTCCATTGAACCAACACCGAGCCCAAATACGATGATGCTACATCTCGATGAACGTCTGGAGGACGGAATTCGCAAAACATATACACTGGACAACGAACGATCTGCTCCGGCGTTCATTCGCCAGATGCTTCATATTCCCGGTGTAAAGAGTGTGTTCCACACAACAGACTTTGTCGCACTTGATCGAAAAGGGAATGCCGACTGGTCCGTTATCTTGGGCGAAGTCCAAAATCGCCTTGGACAGCAAGGCATTGATCTGGACTGGATTGAATCCGAAGATGGTTCAGGCGAGCACTTCGGAGAAGCACAGGTATTTGTACAATTCTTCCGAGGTGTACCGATGCAAATTAGGGTCAAGGCCGGGGTCAAGGAAGAACGAATCTCGTTGTCAGATCGTTTTGTCAAAGCCGTGACAGAAGTCGCCAGTGCAACGATGATTAAAGAACGTAAACTGAGTGATTACGGTGTTCGATATGGTGAATTGCCTGATATTGCACGTGAAGTCGAGCAGGAACTCGAAGCCGCTTACCCGCCGGAACGGCTGGAGCAAGTCATTAAACAGGCCATTGAACATGGTACCAAATCCGAAGAGTTCGTCGAGCGCCGCCGTGAATTGGATGGAGCCGAACTTGAAGAGGCTCTGCGAAACGAGGACTGGAATGTTCGCTATGCGGCATTTGACGGCATGGAGCCTACAGCAGAAAGACTGCCTCTCGTAGCCCATGCCTTGCATGACAATAAAATGCAGATACGTCGCTTGGCTGTCGTATACCTGGGTGACATTCGTACACCGGAAGCGATGGAATTGCTGTATGAAGCGCTTCAGGACAGTTCTCCTGCGGTACGCCGGACTGCCGGGGATACCTTGTCTGATATCGGCGATCCTGCCGCTACTCCAGCCATGACAGCAACGTTATCCGATAAAAGTAAACTTGTACGCTGGCGTGCAGCACGTTTTCTCTATGAGGTCGGAACTGAAGAAGCAGAGCAAGCGTTGCGAGTTGCAGCTGATGATCCTGAATTTGAAGTCAGCCTACAGGCCAAGATGGCTCTGGAGCGGATCGAATCGGGCGAACAGGCCGCTGGAACGGTATGGCAGCAGATGGCTGGCCGTAACAAAAAAGAGGAATAGTCGTCTCTCAGACCTCACATCCAACAATTGTTATTGCACTGGAAAACCATGCGCGTTATACTGATTGTCTGTTTACTAAACAGGACACACAGTGTTAATTTGTGTTGTTCATAATTTCATAGACAATAGATACACCTCATCCATTGATGGTGAGGTAGAGGTCGCGGGTGCGATCAGTACGCTGATGGAGGCGCTAAGGAGCCGCTTATGAGATCAGCCGAAAGGTGTACCCGCCGAAGCTCGCTGGACGTTCCTTATACGGTTCAGTGAGCTGGGGCTGCTGTCGAAAGGCGCAGAACTGTCACAGAAGTACATTTCCTTTATATAAAGGTATGAATTCTTCTGTGTTGAGCTATCTTAATCATCTGGGACATGGTGCGGACATTGAAATATTAAAGACCGCAGGCTGATGCCTGTGGTCTTTTTGTTTTTATGAATTCAAGTATCGCAAACATCAGTATATCGAATGAAGGAGTGTTTCCATGCAAGACCGCAGTAACCCAACAACAACTGGACCTTCCCTGAAAAAAGGATTACGCGCACGCCATATGACGATGATCGCCCTCGGTGGCTCGATTGGTACCGGGCTGTTTCTCGCAAGTGGTACCGCCATCTCAACCGCAGGCCCTGGTGGAGCATTAATTGCCTATGCGGCCGTTGGCATCATGGTTTATTTCCTAATGACCAGCCTTGGTGAGCTTGCTACCTTTATGCCGGACTCCGGTTCATTTAATACGTATGCCGCACGTTTTGTCGATCCTGCTCTCGGATTCGCTATGGGCTGGAACTTCTGGTACAACTGGGCGGTAACCATTGCAGCAGAGCTTGCTGCCGCTACAGTACTCATTAAATACTGGTTCCCCGAGAGTTCGTCCATGTTATGGAGCTTATTGTTCCTCGTGCTGATCTTTGCCTTGAACGTGTTGTCCGTTAAAGGTTATGGAGAGTCCGAGTACTGGTTCGCTATTATTAAAGTCGCTACCGTTATCATCTTCCTGGCCGTTGGTGTGCTCATGATCTTTGGTATTATGGGCGGAGAAGCGGTTGGTTTCAGCAACTTCACCATCGGTGATGCGCCCATCCATGGCGGATTCTTCGCTGTGCTTGGTGTGTTCATGGCTGCGGGATTCTCATTCCAAGGTACCGAGCTTATCGGGGTAGCCGCTGGTGAAAGTGAAAACCCGCGCGAAAATGTACCTCGTGCAATTCGTCAGGTATTTTGGCGCATTCTGATTTTTTACATTTTGGCGATTACCGTGATCAGTCTGATCATCCCGTATACGCATCCGAACCTGCTCAAAGGTGACCTGGAGAATATCGGTGTCAGCCCGTTCACACTGGTGTTTGAGAAAGCAGGACTTGCTATTGCGGCATCCGTCATGAATGCCGTTATTCTGACTTCTGTACTCTCTGCCGGTAACTCAGGGATGTACGCTTCAAGTCGGGTTCTCTATGCCCTTGCCCGAGACGGTAAAGCCCCTCGTTTCCTCGGTAAGTTGAACAAAAAAGGTATTCCAATGAATGCCCTGTTGCTCACGACAGCCGTTGGTATGTTGGCATTCCTTGCCTCCCTGTTCGGCGATGGTATTGTGTATACCTGGTTACTAAATGCATCCGGGATGTGCGGATTTATCACTTGGCTGGGTATCGCTATCAGTCATTATCGCTTCCGCCGTGCATACGTTGCACAAGGCAGAGACCTAAGCGATCTGCCTTACCGTGCACGTTGGTTCCCGTTTGGGCCGATCTTTGCGTTTGTCCTGTGTATCATCGTAATCATCGGACAGAACTACCAGGCATTCACGGGTGATCAGATCGACTGGAGTGGAGCCATCGTTGCCTACCTGAGTGTGCCCCTGTTCCTGGTGTTGTGGCTGGGTTACAAATGGATCAAAAAGACCAAAGTGGTGCCGCTGCAGGAATGTGATTTCACACCTACCGATTCACCAAGTGACAAGCACTAACGAAGCAATATTTACACTTGCCACTTCGATGACAGAATAACCTACCGATCGCTGTTATCAACTTATACAGCTGATACGATTTAACTTCATATTAAAAAACCTCCCCGTGGCGTTGCAGTTTTCCTACTGTGGCGAAACGGGGAGGTTTTGTTTTATGTCGGCTTCCCCCTTCGAACATTTCTGTACGTCCTTTTGTCCCTGTCCATATTTTGTATAGGTCGGTAAGTAAAATAGAGAAAGGTATACTATTTTTCTTGGACAACGGGAGTTGATGCATAATGAAAAAATTCTCTATTCTGCTCGTTCTATTGGGCATCCTGATCATCAGCTTTCCTTTCCTGCGGGAAACGTATTATGACTGGAAGCAAACCCGTGTTATGAACGATCTGGAGCAATTGCAAAACGGCTTGTCTAAGCTTAATCACTCCTTCGAACAGGGCATACAAGATGCAGCTTCTGCCGAGCCGACTACGGATAGTACAGATACAGTGCAAGACGCCTCTTCGGATACGTTGGGGATACTATCGATTGACAAGATTGATGTCCGCTTACCGATTCTGGAGGGTGCAACGGAAGCCAACATGAAGGTAGCTGCAACCCATCTTGTCGAAACCACTAGGATCGGTAACAAGGGTAATGCCGCCATAGCCGCTCATCGCGCCCACAAAAAAGGACGGCTGTTCAATCGTCTGGGAGAACTCCAGATTGGTGATTCGATGCAAGTCACCTTGGCAGATCGAACGATTATCCAGTACAAGGTAGATCAGATATCCGTTGTGGAGCCAAATGACTTGTCTGTGCTGGAAGACCCCGGACTTGGCCAGGTCCTTACCTTAATTACCTGTGATCCACTCGTCAATCCAACACATCGCCTAATTGTAAGAGCTATTGAAGTGAATCCGGAGGTTGCCGGATATTGATCTTCCCTAAGGTGCAGCTGAAATAAAATAAAACACCCTCTAGTAATTCACATGATGACGCTGAGTCACTTGTGAAAGTTAGAGGGTGTTTTTTTATCCAAATATGATCTGTTCCTGCATTACGTGCTGCGATCTAGCGCTGAAGCAATTGTCTGCGGCGGAAGTACATGAATCCCGCGCTACCTAGCGCCATCAGCATCATGCCCACAGCAGTGTAAGCCATTGTGCTCTCTTCACCTGTTTGTGGCAGCATTCCCTGAGATCCAGGACTTCCGTTTGGCTGTGATGCAGAATTTCCATTGCCCTGTGATCCATCTGTATCCGTTCCAGCAGGAGGTGCCAGTGCACCATCCCCATCCGGTGCATCTGTATCCCCAACAGGAGGTGCAGTGTCTTCACCGTTGGATACGCCTGGTGTCGGTGGCGCTACCCCGCCATCTTCATCTGTCGGGCTTTCGGTTCCTCCCCCAGACTCTGTAGGTTCAGTAACAACCGTGCCTGGAACCGACGGATTTGATGTTCCTGGTTCCGGATTTACTGGTTTCTCCGGGTCTGGTGTTCCCCCCGTAGTAGGGGTTCCCGGATTATAAGGTCCACTCGATCCACCACCCGATACCGGGATAGCCTGATTCGTTTTTTCCACAACTACAGCTTCCGTTTGTATGTTCGTAATTTCAAATGGTACTGGTGTTGTGTCCAAAATATATCCGTTAGGCGCTTTTATTTCAACCAACTGATATTTATTGATATCCAGGTCTTTAAGTACAATTTCACCTTGTTGATTGGTTGTCAGTGTAGCTTCATCCAGACCTGTTACCTTGTGGAACTCCCAATTCCCATTGGCATCCATCAATGCAGTTTGAGCCCGTAATTCAAATACTGCTCCCTGAAGGTGCTGAGTTCGACCCGCATTGGTTTTAATCAATTTCACGGAACGATCATTTTCTTTATTTTCAATCGTCAATTGAGTTTCCGGCTTGATAATAGATACAAGCGTCTCTGGCTGTTCAATAACATAGCCTTCTGCCTTGGTCTCTACCAATGTATATGGACCATACGGCAAGTTATCAAATTCAATGACCCCATTGATATTCGTAACCTGTGTGTCAACCACCGCATTTGTACCATTACGCAGTTCGAATTCAATTCCAGCTAACACGGATTGATCCTTGGCGTTCACTTTGGTCACCACCAGCTTGGCATTTGTGCCCTGCGTATTGGTATGTGTGAGCGTAACAATCTGAGTTTGATTGGTTACAATGGTAAGAGGTATGGGCGTTGAATCCAATTGATAGAATTCAGGTGCTTCGACCTCAATCAACTCATAATCCCCTGGCTCCAGATCTGTTGCTCCGATCTTTCCATCGTCACCCGAAGTTATCGTATCGATCAACTGGCTGGTTGTACCACCTTTCAGGTACAGTTCGAATGTTGCACCTTTTAGCGTTTTCGTGCTGTCAGCGGCATCTACCTTAGTTAATTCGAAGCCTTGACGAATCTTTTTATTTTCAATTTCAAAAGCAATATCCGCATCTTTGAACTCAATTGTTTTACCTGAGGCAGAGCCATATTCAGGATCAACCAAGTATCCTGCAGGTGCAGATAATTCTTTTAACTTATAAGGTACACCATTGGTCAGATTGTTTAATCGATAGTTTCTGGAGCTTTCAACTACTCCATTCTCGTCCGTTGGTTTCAATGTTTCCAGAAGCGTAGTTCCAGACGCATTATAGATTGCGAAGATCGCTCCTTCCAGCGGAACTCCGGTATCACTGACTTTGTGAATTCTGATTTTGCCTAAACCAGTGGAGGCTCCTCCACCTGCTCCAGCTAATGAAACTTTAATCCCCGCCTGATTGCCTTCCCCTACCACCGAAGAAGATTGGCCTGCAAATTCAACCTTATTCTCAATTCGGGCGCCATGATCGGCATTAATATAGGACTGATATTCCAAAATGAATGCAGTATGGATATCTTTCTTGAAGGTGAAGGTAAATGTATTGCCCTCCACAATCAATTCATAATCAGCAGGATCAACCAGTCCAGCTTTGTTGGATACATTGCCTGAATTGTTGGCAGGCAGGTTCGTTGCATATAATTTCAATGAATCAGCCAATAAAATTTGGTTCTCCGACAAGGTATCTGTTAATTGAGAACCCGCTGGAATATAAGATTGACTTGGATTGATATTTACCGTCCATGATGCTTTATCCGTTGTACCGATCTGTTGACCTGTTTTTTGTACATACACACCACCGTGAACTGGCGTGACGCTCGCTGATCGATTAAAGCGTACCTCACCATCCTCACCGTCGGTTAGAACAGCCTGGTTAGCATACGTGCCTTCGACGGAATAAGGTCCATCCAGGCTCGTTTGATACTGAATGCGATAAGCTGTTTTACCGATGTTACCCAGATCCAATGTAAAACCTTTACCGTCCGGGTTCAGCTGGAATTGACCAGGTGTGAGCGGAACCTCGCTACCTACAGCAGTAACATTATTGGCTCCCTGTAACTCTAACTCATGAACTTTTAATGAACCGTCTACAAAAGATTGGTTACCCGTGTAGGCATCCTTGAGGATGGCCTCGTGAATATCAAACAAGTTGTAGTTTACATCAATTGTCCATGTGATCTTTTTGTCTTTGGCGCTGTATTCGCCCTTTTTGTTACCATTTTGAATGGTGTACTCTTGAGGTTTGACAACAGCAGATTTGGTAATCGCAGTCTGTGCTACATTGGATTCTTCCCAATCGATCTTGGCAGAGTTGCGATATTCATTATCCGTTGGCATACCTGCCGTCGGGTCAAAGCTTGTTGTATAGGTAATGACATGTTCCGTGTTAATTGTAACGCCGTCCTTCAGGCGAACGGAGAATCCTTTTTCATAGGTTGGATCAGCCGGGTCTGGAGTCAGTTCGAAGTCTTCTTTGTTAACCCCACTCACTCGAAGACTACCCGGAATCAGCTTCATGTGCCTGCCTTCGTAATTATCCGTGATGATGATATCCGTCATGTCCTGCAAATCACGGTTCAAAACAATCTGCCATTCGATTTCTTTTGTGTTGAAGTTTTCACTTTTCACGCTTTTTGCAAAAATGACTTCCTGAATGTCTCTCCGGCCTGTTTTTGCAGTACCATCATACATGTTCACTGTGTTCGTAATGGTGTCGTTTGTATAAACACGATGAATGGATTGTGTATCATATTCGATCTCATAGGCCTTGGTAATATCGTTCTTAAAATGTAATCTGAAGCCATCATCGAACCCTGTACCCATCGCTTCGAGTGTGTATTCATTCGGATTGATCAGTATTCTGTTCGAAGCCGCTCCGCTTGCATTAATGTCCACTTGATACACTTTGACGGAATTGTTGATCAGTTGCTGTTTTGCCGTATCAAAGCGGTCTTCAATCCATGCATTCGTTTGCATGATTTCTTGCTGATTGTAGTTATATTGCACTTTCCATGTGATCGTCTGTGTCACCGGATCATAAGCACTATCTTGCCCTGACTTGTTCAAAGGCTCATTAAAACTCACACGAACTCGGCCAATAGCTGTTTCATCGTGTTCACTCTGATCCGTTGTAAGCGCAACCTGGTTTTGATACTCCACGTTGGTGAACGGAGCAGTGGTTGGTGCTTTAACACTTGTCGTGTAGGTCACACGATAGGCCTTATCTGTATCCCCCAATTGGATTGGAAACTGTGGTTCCGTTTGAACTACTGGACCTGCTTTTACAGATCCATTCAATTGCACTTCCAATTCGCGAATTTCGATATTGCCCTTGAGTTCAAGGTTTGTTGGCAACGTATCTGTAAGAACCGCATTTTTCAAAGCCTTCTCGCCTTGGTTAAAATCTACGGTCCATTCAATTTCGTCGGAGTTGAAGTTTTCTTTGTTTGCGCTTCCCGATTTCTTCAACTTATCTACAGCTGTGTTGGCAAAATGCACATCAATGATGCCCTGCCCTACGGAACTAAAGTCTATCTGTTGTTTCAAGCCATCTTCCATCTTGCTCTCATCGAACTTAATCCACACGTAGAAGTTACCTTCCAGCTGCGCATGCTCGATCAGTTCATTAAAGGTAAAAATGATTGTGCCATCTGGATTCACCACATACTCCCCAACACCGCCATCCAGATTACCCTTAAGCTGCGATCCGATGATGAATTTATCGGGCAAGTTAAAGGTGAACGTAGAGCCATCGCTGTAGTTGTGGTTGTCATCTGCAAGTCCCCATGTAAAGACTACAGCCACCTCATCCTGAATGCGCGGTCGAATATCCTCGATTTTATCTCCTTTGACTTCAATCGTGCCATTCCCGTTGTCTTCTGGTACCTGATTGTACATCTGCACACTGGTAATCAATTGATCTGTAATTACCGGACCTGCAGCTGCCATTGCTAAACTGCTCTGGTTGAGGTTTCCCTCCCCCTCTTCTTCCGGAGTGGCTGCAACGTCAACGTTGTTCACCTCTTCCGAAACTGCCAAACCTTCTTCTGACGCTGTATCGCTGATTGCACTGGCTGGCAAATTAGTTAATTCATCCTGAGCGTGCATGATTGGTGTAAATATCCAACCCTGCATCATTTGCGTGACCAGTAACAGAGCAATGATCACTATGCTCACTTTTTTCCTCATTTTTTGCATATCCTCCTCGTACGTAGTGTTGGCATACGCCGAAGATTAGAATAGCAAAGCGACATATACAAAAAATAGACAACACTAAAATCCTCGTTTTTGAACACAAAATTAAACGCAAAAAAGGATACCCCTCAAGCGGAGCATCCTGTTCAAACAATTGTTATAGTGTCCAGTTAATTTTGACGCGCAGATCCGTAGTACCTTCCATTTTGGACACATAATAAGATATCGATTTCATGCCAAGCTGGTACAAATCTTGCAAATCTTCAATCAGTCCAGCCTCCGTACCCTTGTACCTGAACGTGAGCGAAGTTCCGCCTTCCTTCAGTGTACTTTGAACCTTGGTCTTCAGCGCAGCATGGCCTTTGACGGCATCCTGTTCATCATACAGGGAATAGTCCAGAGCATGGTACAGCTTCTGATACGCGGCCTTTTTGCTATCTCCGGCCTTCACCAGCTTTAATAAAGCTTCTCGATATGGGGCTGGCGCAGCGGGGTACTTGCTTTTGCCTGTCCAGATATGGTCACGTGCCATCTCATCATCGCTCAGCAAATAATAGCTGTGGCTCACCTTACCTTTGCGGTCAGGGGTAGGATCATCCCAGGTGGTGTCCATGTGGTACCACTTGCCGTCCAGGTTCACGATATTCCAGGCATGAAGCTGCCCACCCGCTGTACCTTCCACAATCCGGTTATCGATACCTACTCGCTCCAGCATCCGATATGCCAACAATGAATATCCCTGACAGACCGTACTGCCTGTTACAAGCCCGTCATAAGCCGTATATTTCTTCAACGAAGTATCGTAGGAAAGGTTAAGTACAATCCAATCATGGATGACCTTGACCTTCTCATGATCCGTCATGCCTGGTTTGATGATTTCTTTCAACACATTTGTGACTTTACGATTCACATAATCGGTCTGTTCCTTGGTCTCCCGGTAGGAGAGAGTCACATGTACTTCGGCCGACACATTGGAGCCTTTATAATTAAATGCATAACTTTTAACGGTATATTGGATATAGGGGTCACTCTTCATTGCCTCATCGATGGAGGTTTGTAATTGTTTTTTGAGGCCTTTCACATTGCCTTTGTATGTAAAAACAAGTTCCTCCGTTCGCTGTGACATTGCGGTAAGCAAGGTCTGGCGCAAATCTGTTGCCGTGGATATATCTGATGTCCCTGATGCAGCATACAGCTGATCCAGATCAACCGTACGTGGTAATGCTACAGCAATCAGACAGCCTGCCAGCAGTATGGTGATAATTCGTTTCCCGTTCTTACCCATGAAAGGAACCCACCCTTCTTTGCAAAGTTCTCACGCCCTATTGTATCACAAAAGGCTCTATCGTCATTCTTCTATATCATTTCAACTAAAGAATATTTACAAGAACACTCCGATGTCAGAACAACTTTCCGATCGCTGTTATCCCCAGATTTTTTTGATCCTTTATTCAAAAGGAAAAATCCGGTGATAGCGTATGCTTCCGACGTAGCTTTCTTTCAGAAAGCTTTTAGGCGCACGCTTCGCTTCCTCAAGTTATTTCTGACCTCTCCGTTATCGTGTAAATGTTAGTTGAAATGATTTAATTTTTGTAAAAATTAAATCAAAAGAGACCTTCTATGGAAGGTCCCTTTGATCTTCAGTTCAATGAATCACGATTACCCGTTATCTTCATCCTATGATTCGTTTGGTCACGATATGATTGATTCCTCGTCTAATACAAGCGATTACCACTCATAAACGTATCTGTCTTACCTTGAAGCTTCGCCAGCCGTTCCAATACTTGTGAAGCTTCAGCTACTGTCACTTTGCGTGCAGGCATGAATCGTCCTTCAATCGAAGGAAGTAATCCCAGCTTCAGACTCAGGGAAACCGCTCCCTTACTCGTAATGGCACTGGCATCCGCGATGTTGGGAAGATCCGATGGCAACGTATAGAATCCGGCCAGCTTCTCATAGCGTAAAATACGTACAAGTAACACTGCCAATTCTTCACGTGTCATCTCTTCTTGCGGATTCAAATTCTGTTCAGGGTCCGCTCCGGCAAGCCAACGCTGATCGATTAATGCCCGAACTGCCTTATAATAAGGGCTGTCAGGTGTCACATCAGCGTATAACTTGTCATCTCCGTCCCCACTGTAGTACAGATCCATATTTGGATTAATCGCTCTTGCCAGATAGTTAAACCAATCTCCTCGGGTGATTACACGATCCGGAAATACGCGCCCCTGCTCATCAGCAAGCAATACGCCATGCTGTGTCATATTGCGTAGAGCTGCTTCGGCCACATGACCCAAGATATCCGTAGGTTCAACCTTGGTTGCAGAGCTTGTGTCCCCGTATAAAAGCTTCCAGTCCCCTGTGTTCGCATCCAGCGCTTCATAGTTGCCATAGATCGAATTCTCATCACGTGTAGGCATATAAGCAAGATTCACCCCCGCTGGGATGACTTGACCACCGTTCATACCATATCCGCCATAACGGGAATATGCGAGGATCAGCTTGAACTCCTCCAGATAGAGTGCCTTGGCCTCTTCATAACTGATGGCTGGCTTAAGATCTGCCGGCAGTTGTTCAGACGTAGCCGCAATACGCGTATAGAACTCGTTAATCGTACCGTTGTTCAACACCTGTACTTGTGCCGTATCATCCTTAACCGGAATTCCGTTCAGATAACGTTGGAACATAAAGGTACGCGCATCATCTACCTCAATAACGTTAGATAGCTGGAACTGCTCCGTTGCATCTGGAACTAGCGCAATGACCGTGTTCATCGCCAGTTTCTCAGCCTGCTTCCGCGTTACCAATTGGCCTGCCTTCTCTTCAGCAGGCTTCTCCTGTTCCATCTCCGGTCCCATTCGTTGCATCATCGTATAGCTGTAGATCTGCCCGGTTACTGCATCTACCTGTGCTGAGATATCCCGCATGAACATATAGGACATATTGGCACTTCGATCGCTCCAGCTCAGACTCCATACCTGATTGTTCGGACTTGAGTAATGTCCCTTGCTCAACTGGCTATGTTCCAGCTTATAACCCTTGGGAATATCAAAGATTGTTGCGACACGATTGGCGGCCTGCTGAACATTTAATCTCGTACCATTGGCCGGGACAAAAGGAGTCACATCACCTTTTAACTTCGTATCCTGCTGTAAAGAGTTCTCATCTACAGCTTTACCTGTTAATGTATTAATCCGTTCCAACGTATTGGCTTCGATCGGAACGATACTGATGTTTTTCGGTGTATATGCGAGGTAATACTGCTGACCCTGCTTGGAAGATAGACGATCTTTGGCGATATAAGCCAGTTCCACATCGAACTGTTCTTCAAACTGCTGTCTGGCCTTCTCTTCTGAAGCTGCCGGTTTCGATGAGGGATACTTAGCTTCGATCGTACCTCGTGAGTAACCTGTCACCAAACCACTTTCATCCACATTAATGTAGACTGTCTCTGCGTCAGATAACAATCCATCATGTTTTAACTGGTACCCGTATCGATACTCTGTTCTGCCAAACAATGACTCTTGTTCAATGGAAGAATACAGATCTCCAAGCGGAGCATATTCATTATCCTTAAGACCTGGAATCGCTTGGTACAACAATGCCACGGCCTTTTCTTCAGCTTCAGCTTTGGTTAACTTCACATCCGATTCCAAGACATGTTTATCCAGGATATCCGACGGCAAATGTACACTTAACACTTCCCCTGTGCCTGCATGTACAGTTCCACTGAATCCCGACGTATGATTTCCTTGTGTAATCTGAAACCCGATCTCCCATGCCTTGTAGTCTGGCGGTGGATAGGAATTAGGTGAATCGAATCGTGCAGATGAGATTGTTGCTTTTTTTAACAATGGAAATAATTTCAGTATATTTTCACTGGCTTGCCTGGATGAGATTTTCGCTCCCTCAGGCACGTCATTGCTCGTTGCGTCTAGTTGTTCATTTTCCCCCGTTGTCGCTTCGGTCAACTGCTCTGCTTGCGCGGCTGATGCACTGCCTGCAAAACCTGGTGTTTGCGAAGCAAGCAGCAGTGTTGCCATCGCTGCGGTTGTTGCTTTGGTTGCGAACATTTTCATACGTAAATTAAACTTCCAATTCAAACTCAAATCTCGACCTCTCCCTTCAATTTCATACAAAGAAGCATAACAAATAACCTCGCATGAATATTGCCAGTCTATTCTATGATACCATAAGCTTCCTTTTTAATCGTCGTTTTCCGGGCAATTTTACAAATGTGAATTTCTGCATATTGCTAATAACAGCAAAAAAACGCCAACCACGTTGGCGTTTTCTCTGTTAGCCTGCACTCTTATGTAGGCTGATTCTACCTTATCAACTACTCGCTATAGACGAATCATTCGACTTCGCCTGACCTTGGACATGGGTTTTCAAAAAGGGAATAACGGTGTCCCAGAAGGCGGGATCTTCCTCGGAACAACTGTGTCCTCCGCTGTTGACCCATAGATGTTCAACAGGCGGATCGGCTTTGGACATAAAATATTCAAGCTCACTCGGGGGAATGAAATTATCTCCCTTGGAGTGCACCATAAGCATCGGCAGTTGCATCCCCCTGCGCCGTTCATTCAGCATCATCACCGGATCACGCTGACGATAGGATTTCAGAGATTCACCCAGTCGCCAGAACCAGATTCTCGGAATTAACTGGGCCAGTGGAAACAAGGGCAGACGCCGGCGTCTCAGCTCTGAACTGACGATCACCTCAAATTGCGAAGGCATCGAGTCCGTAATCACTGCTGATACAGGAATTCCCTCCGTCACTGCAAGAATCGTACCCAATCCCCCCAAAGAATGACCAAGCACTCCGATGGCATCCGCATCAATCTCTGGTCGTGCAGTCGTATACTGCAACGCCGCGAGCAGATCATCCCGGAACAGGTAGGCAGATGCAGCACGAACCGGATCACTGGCCCCATGACTACGCACATCATACATAAATAAGGCATATCCTGCTTCCCAGATCGGACGTGCGTAACGAAGAACACGGGAGCGATTGGAGCCCCAGCCATGTGCAATAATAACGAGCGGCCATGGTTTTGGAATGTCGGCTCTGGCCGGGATGAACCAGCCATGCACCCGACCTCCCCCACTGTCAAAGGTCACATCCTCAAATGGCATTGGGGGTGTCAGTGTGATTGGAATCTTCTTGGGTGTCTGGCTCTTTACCGCTGCCTTCCATAATCCACCTGCCGTTACTGCGGCCACGGCGAGCATGCCGCCTATCATTGTTTTAGCTTTCACAGGGCATCTCTCCTCTCCGAATTCTGGCATACATCCATCATAAAACAATAGAATGAACGGCACGTTAAAGGACATCGGTTATTATGATAAAGATTGATCCAACAATTAATTAAAGGTGCCTTCATATATATACCCAAATATACATATCCCTCATCTGACACTGGAGCCTAGGCTTCGGCTGCTTCCACAAATCTCCGTGCACAAGCTGCAATCTGCTCATGATCTCCTGCTACAAGAGCTTCTCGTGGTAAAAGTGCACTTCCCAGACCCACTGCAGCAGCGCCTGCTGCGTAATAATCGGCAATATTCTCCAGTGTAGCACCACCTGTTGCCAGCAGTGGAATATGATTCAGTGGGGCTTTGATCTCCCGCAGATACGGAATGCCCAGACTTGCCATCGGAAATAGCTTCACAACTCGTGCTCCCGCTTCATGAGCAGCGACAATCTCCGTAGGTGTCATGGCTCCAGGCCAGATCTCGACACCATGTTCTACAGCATATTCAATGACAGACAGATCGACATTGGGAGACACCAGAAATTGTGCTCCTGCTGCGACCGCTTCCTTCGCCATCTGCACATTCAGTACCGTACCCGCTCCAACAAAAGCCTTTCCTTCATGCCGCTCACGCCAGTCTGCAATAATATCATGTGCTCCAGGTGTGTTCAGTGTGACTTCCATCAGTCGGATTCCACCACCTGTCATACCTTGTCCAGCTGTTACTGCCGCTTCGCGGCTTATACCGCGCACAATCGCTACCAGTCTTGACTCCAATAGTACTTCCGTCAGATTCATATCCAGTTCCCCTTGCTTTATCAATTCGGCAGCCGAAGACAGGCAATCATGGTCACCGCTTTTCCGTTATTCATTATTGTAAAGCATATCCTCCCCTGGATGAAATACATTAATCCATTTCTGAAGTGAATGAGTGTTCCACGGACACTATGAAGTATTTTTATCATAACGCAAAAAAACCTCTTCATGGAAAACGGGATTAATTCACCCATTAAACTCCACAAAAGAGGCAGCATTTCAACCGAAAAATACTAAGCTTTTTCCAATACGTTATCCTTCTCCAAATCTTTAAAGTATCGATCGTTATATAACATGCTTGGATGTGTTGGATGATAGGCGAGTGCGATATCATTATGTTCTCGGGCCTTGGCACGGTTACCCATCCGGTCATAACACACACATAGTTGCAGATGCGGCATCCAGGTCCAGGCTGCTTCATTCAGCACCACCATAGGATCGTCAGGACGTACAGCACGAGTCGCCTGTTCGTACCAGAACAGGGCCTTGCGATAATCTTCACGGTCGGCAAAATAACCACCCAATCGACAGCAAATCTCGGCTCTTGGCAAATCATAGGCAAATGATCGGAACAACGCCGTGACTTCCTGTTCCGGATGTTCAAGTGCAGCTTCACAATCCGCAATTTTCTGGCAAGCAGCGATCTGATCTTCCACCCAGCCCAGCCCGGTATCCAGAAACTTCTCATAGTACTTCACCGCATCCTCATGCTGTCCATGGTCCTTCAGTTCATTACCGAAATAGTACAAGTCACGCGGCCCAAATTCCTCTCCGGCCTGTTCCCTTTTGCGATAGATCCGCAGATTACGATCGGTATACTCCTTATCTTTCTTGTGGGTAACCGCTATATCACTATGCAGCAGATTGCCCGCTACAGCCAGATATTCATGAACCGCGCCAATCCAGCGAAATTGCCGATCCCGACGCACCAGACGATTCCGGCGCAGGCTGTAGGCTACCTTGCCATCTGCTGTGAATGACAGATTGTAATCCATCGTGACACTATCAACATCCGGGTCCAGCGAACGTTTCAAGGCGATCAGTTTCGCCCGATCTTCCGGTTCGAACACATCGTCGGCATCCAGCCAAAGAATATATTCACTCTTTGCCTGATCGAAGGCATAATTGCGTGCTGCTGCAAAGTCATCCACCCATTCAAAATCAACGATACGATCCGTATATCTGGAAGCGATCTGACGAGTGCGATCCGTTGATCCGGTATCCACAATTACAATCTCATCGGCAATACCGTTGACCGAGTCCAGACATCTGGCGAGGGAAGCTTCTTCATTTTTCACAATCATACACAGGGTAATACTGATCGTCTCCTCACCTCGTCTCGCCCTACGATTAAAGGCAGATACCCCCGGCAGTTCGGACAATCGATAGATGTGGTACGCAGGGAAATGAGTATCGACGAACAAACGAAAACCCAGTGCCTGAGCACGGATGCAGAAATGACGATCTTCGCCCCAGAAGGATACATTGGGAATCTGGTCATACGAAACTCCTGCTGCCAGAACATTTTTGCGAATAAGGGTACATGCCCCTAGCCCTCCAACTTCATAACAACCCGGGATCCGCAGCTGATTTAGAAAAGCAGTCGTTTGCGTGCCCTCGTCTTCCGCCTCGGTTCCGTCTACTGTTTTGCCACCGCGGCGATACAGAGCATACTCATCCTGCAGCCATACCTGCGGCATTTCCCTGGCATCCGGCTGCCAGCGGGTCCAAAAGATATTGGATACAATGTCTTTGCCACTCGATACAAGTTGCTCCAGCGTCCGCGGATGCAGCACCAAGTCAGAATCAATCAGGAGAACCGCATCGTAGTGATTATCGCGTGCATATTGCAATATGCGATTTTTCAAACCGGCTACACGCCAAATCTGCTCATCCTGCCAATAGTGTCCTCCCTCATCCTTGGTGTACACCCCTTTGTTGTCAGAACTACCACTGCCATGTTCATCTGCTTGAATAACCGTCCCTTCATGCTGAAGCACAAATTCATGCAATATATTCGATGCGGCTTCTTCCACGTTATCGTCAACAAACAGATAATCCGTCTTCACTGTTGTTCGTTCCAGTGCATGCAGAGAATCCAGAAATTCACGGAGCACCGGAGTTGTCTGGCGAACCGGGCTGGCGATCAGTATTCTTTCCTGGCAAAGTTCTTCAAGCTTTTCCGATTGGCGGGTTTCCAGCGATTTATCAGAACGACTGGACGGTCGATGATTAATCTGGCTCTCTTTCTGATTCTCATTTGCGCTCTCATGTTGCTTCTCATTCTGATTCTCTTTCTCTTGGGAATTCGGCTCTGCTTGAGGTTTGAATTCTTCTTGCGATTTACGTAACGGGTCTTTCTTCAACGTGCTCACTCCCCCTCTCCTTATTCGAACCATGCCAACAGTCGTGGCTCTTGATCCAATATCGATTCATACTGTTCCTTCCAACCGTATCTTGCTTCAGGGTCCAGTGCTTGATAGCGTTCATATTTGCGGATGCGGTCTTCTTCCCGCGCCCACCCATAGTGCTTCACCCGGGGAGCATGACATCCATAGGACCAATGTTGGATCGTTAACGGAAAACGACCGCAATGCTGGGGTGTTTCCTTCCATTCATAGCTCATCCCCGGGTGATAACGAATCAGAAATGGCCGATAATAGGCATGCGCCTGCCAGAACTCATCTTCTCGGTAATGCGTCTCACTCCACATATCAAACAATCTGAAATAGATCGCATCTTCATTGCCACTGAGCAGCAGATCCCGTACCACCCCAAAGTCACTGGTTAGAATCTCATCCGCATCCAGATTCAAAATCCACTCCGGATTGGTCGCCACCGTCTCTTCCCATTGTTGTTTTCTCAAGCTTACCTCGTCTGCAAAACGTGAAGCAGCGTTCTCCACTAATACGAGTGGAATACCATCCAGAAGTTCCCTGCACAGCGCGACCGTTCCATCCGTGCTTCCGTCATCAATGATTACTGCGCGATCAATCCAGGGACGATGTCTCACCAGTGCCTGCCTGAGATAGCGATTCTCTTCATTACGAACGATCATCGACAAGGTAATATGTGGTCTTCCATGTTCCTCATGTCCATCCAAAGCTTCACCCCCATGCTCAAGCTTCTACCTATTAAAATCGTCGGACACACGATGCGTGGACGGATCACAATTCTCTATTCTCAATCTATGCAGAGCCGGAATGCAGATATGCAGGACAAGGAAACCTTTCATGGGGTTAATCTTGATGAACGACAAAAAAAGCACCCGCCTTCGCGGATGCTTTTAAATGTAATCATAAGATTAATGTAGTGAAATAAATGAATTAACGGTATTCAGCCAAACGATCATTGAGACTACGTGTCTGTCCATAGACTTCCTGATACAGTGCAAACAGTCCATCATAGACGGCAACCGTTTCCGGGTTCGGCTCATAGGACTTCGCTGGACGAATAAACGCTGTTGCACATTCCTGCAAGGACGGGAACCAGCCACAGCCATAGGCAGCCAGCATTGCTGCACCCATCGCAGGACCTTGTTCGCTCTCCAGCTTCACAATCGTAGCGTTAAAGACATCAGCCTGCATTTGCAACCAAGCTTCGTTCTTGGCACCGCCACCAATGGAGATGACTTCATTAACGGTTTTACCTGCGCCGCGCAGAATATCAATGGACTCGCGCAGCGAGAAGGTAATGCCCTCCATCACCGCACGTCCAAAGTGCTCCAGCTTGTGTCCTGCATCCATACCGATGAAGCTGCCACGGATATTCGCATCCGGATGAGGTGTACGCTCCCCAACGATATACGGTGTGAACAACAATCCGTTGCTGCCCGCCGGAACCTGATCAATGCCCTGCAAGAGCACATCAAACGATTTATCCGCTGCAAACGTATCCTTAAACCAGGACAGGCTATATCCTGCGGCAAGCGTTACCCCCATAATATAGAAGGCATCTTTCTCCCCATGATTAAAAAAGTGTACTTTGCCTTCGAAGTCGAGATCTTTACGCTCTTCGTAGGAAAGCACAACCCCGGACGTTCCGATGCTGCACATCGTCTGTCCTTCACTCAGAATACCTGCGCCAATGGCACCACAAGCATTATCCGCGCCACCTGCATATACTTTCGTCGCAGCCGCCAGACCCGTTTGATCCGCAATCTCAGGCAACAACGTGCCCACTTCCTCAAACGATTCCACAAGCCGTGGACAAAGGGAGATCGGCAGCTCGAATGCTTCTGCAATCACTTTGCTCCACTGCTTACCTGCAACGTCTAGCAACAAAGTTCCCGCTGCATCAGAATAATCCATAGCGTAATCCCCGGTCAGGCGATAACGCACATAGTCTTTTGGCAACAGGAACAAGGATGCTTGCTGTAACAATTCAGGCTCGTTCTCCTGAACCCACAGAATTTTCGGCAAGGTGAATCCTTCCAGTGCACGGTTCCGGGCAATACTTAACAGCTTGCCATCCAGTACTTTTTCGATCCGGCGGCACTGAGCCGTTGTGCGTGTATCGTTCCACAGGATTGCGTTATGCAGCGGTTTACCTTCAGCATCCACCAAAACCAGTCCGTGCATCTGACCGGAGAAGCTCAATCCCTCGATTTCCGAAGGCTGTACGCCAGACACTTCGAGCAATTTACGCAAGGAAACAATCGTCTGCTCTACCCAATCTTCGGGATTTTGTTCACTGTATCCGGCTTTGGGCTGGTACAACGGATATGCCTCGGATGCTTCAAATGCCACTTTCCCTTCACGATTGACCAACACGGTTTTAACCGCGCTGGTTCCCAGATCGACACCAATTACGTAACTCATAGGTTAACTCCTCTCGTTTGTAACAGGATTGTATAAATGAAACCTTGATGCTCATGTGGTCACTCCGTGATCAGAAAACCCTCGGATCGCCGTTACCCCCGGATTTCCTTTATACCCTTTAGCAAGGGTGAAATCCGGGGATAAATCCGCACGCTCCGCTTCCTCTGGTCCTTTCTGCTCACTTCGTTCTGCATGTACCATCTTAGACAAACATTTATATCAAAACAGTAAAAACATACTCGTTCTTATAACAGAAAGATTGATCCAATGACCTTGATTCGTCATTGGTTATGAATGAAACCTTGATGCTCATGTGGTCACTCCGTGATCAGAAAACCCTTGGATCGCCGTTACCCCCGGATTTCCTTTATACCCTTTAGCAAGGGTGAAATCCGGGGATAAGCCTATGCTTCCGAAGCCAGCTTTCTTTCAGAAAGCTCTTAGCGAACGCTCCGCTTCCTCGGGTCCTTTCTGCTCACTTCGTTCTGCATGCAAATTATTCATTTATATCAAAAATTTAAAAATCGCGTTATTTAATCAAAAAACCGCCCCCGTCTTCCCAAGGGAAAGTCGGGGACGGTCCGAATGTCATGCTTGTTCAGGCGTTCCATGGTACAAGCTAATCTTGTGCATAGGCTAGTTTCGACACTAATGTCCAACACATATGAGTTGAGTAACCATCGGTTGTCGACGTACACGAACCCTGCCTAATCCGCTATTAGTCAGCCAGGATGTACTGGTTGAGTTGTGCTCTCAGCAGTTCCTGACGTCCCGATTGGTTTTTGCGTGGGTTTTCGTTATTCAACGCGTACTCCGCAAGGGAAGCCAGTGTTGCTTTACCTGCAACTACATCTGCGCCAATACCTTCGCTGAAGCTGCTGTAACGTTTTTCGATGAAGTCATCAAATACGCGATCTTCGATCAATTTCGCTGCTACTTTCAGACCTTTCGCATACGTATCCATACCTGCGATGTGTGCCAGGAACAGATCGTCTGCTTCGAAGGAACCACGACGTACTTTCGCGTCAAAGTTCACACCACCACGGCCGATACCGCCGTTTTTCAATACTTCATACATCGTCAATGTAGCATCGTACATATCAACCGGGAACTCATCTGTATCCCAACCGATCAACATATCGCCTTGGTTTGCATCGAGGGAACCGAGCATACCGTTTGTACGAGCTACGCGGATTTCGTGATCGAATGTATGACCAGCCAGTGTAGCGTGGTTGGCTTCCAGGTTGAGTTTGAAGTGTTTGTCCAAACCGTATTTTTGCAAGAAAGCAATGGAAGTTGCTGCATCATAATCATATTGGTGTTTCGTTGGCTCTTTTGGTTTAGGCTCAATCAAGAATTGTGCGTCAAAACCAATTTCCTTCGCGTAGTCTACAGCCATGTGGAACATGCGAGCAATGTTGTCTTGCTCCAGTTGCATGTCTGTGTTCAGCAATGTGTCGTAACCTTCACGACCGCCCCAGAATACATAGTTTTCAGCGCCCAGACGTTTACCCACTTCCAGACCTTTCTTGATCTGTGCCGCAGCGTGAGCATACACGTCTGCATTACAAGTGGAAGCTGCACCAAACATGAAGCGTGGGTTCGAGAACATGTTCGCCGTGTTCCAGAGCAGTTTTTTGCCGCTGGATTTCATATGATCTTCAATCAGATCAACGATTGTATCAATGTTGCTGTAGAACTCGCGCAGGTTGTTGCCTTCTGGTGCAATGTCCACATCGTGGAAACAGAAGAACGGCAGATTCATTTTTTCCAAAAATTCAAATGCCGCTTCCACGCGTACTTTCGCGAGGTCCAGACCTGAGTATTTATCCCACGAACGAACAGCTGTCTCCGCACCAAACGGGTCACTGCCGCCTGCAGTTAATGTATGCCAGTAAGCCATGCCGAAACGGAAATGTTCTTCCATCGATTTGCCGGCTACCACTTCTTCCGGATTATAATGTTTAAAAGCAAAAGGATTCTTGGAATCTTTACCTTCAAATGCAATTTTATTAACGGATTCAAAATAGGCCATGTGTAAAATGCCTCCTCAATAGTTTTAAGAAATCGTTTACACCGTTATCCTATCACATCGAATATACTTTGTCTATTGGTTAAACAAAGTAAAATAAAATTGTTTTTTACATGTTTGTTTACGCTATAATAGTCGAATAACTTGTTTCGGATGTGGGTCAGAACCCTTTTATCAGAAGAATAGGAGTGCCTTAACCATATGAAAATTACCGGAGACCAGATGCTGGTCAAAAAAATAAACAAGTCGATCGTTCTCGATACGATCCGGCGCCATGCCCCTCTTTCTCGCGCACGAGTGTCCGAGGTTACGGGGCTGAACAAAGCAACGGTATCCAACCTGGTTGCTGATCTGATCAGTGATGACCTGGTGCAGGAGATTGGCCCTGGTGAATCCAGCGGCGGACGTAAACCACTCATGCTGCTGTTCCGAGGGACATCAGGCTATGCAGTCGGTCTGGAACTCAGTGTGACCCATTTGAAAGGCGTGCTTACAGATCTGGAAGGACACATCATTACAGAGTACGCAGTGACCTTGGAACATCATGACGTCTCCTCTGTACTGGAGCAATTGAAATTGGCAGCAAAACAGCTCATTGAAGCTGCTCCTGCTTCCCCTCACGGTGTCATTGGCATCGGTATCGGAGTGCCCGGCATGGTGGATGAGGCAGGAACGGTCCTGTTTGCACCCAACCTGGGGTGGGAGAAGGTAGCTCTGCGCTCGATGCTTGAAGAAGAATTTGAACTGCCTGTAACGATCGATAATGAAGCCAATGCTGGTGCTCATGGAGAGTTGAATTTTGGGGCAGGTATCGGTGTCCGTCACATGATCTACATCAGTGCAGGCATGGGGATTGGTTCAGGCATCATGGTAGATGGTGAATTATACAAAGGCGCGTGGGGCTACGCAGGGGAAACAGGCCATATGTCCATTGAAGCGGAAGGTCTGCCCTGCTCCTGTGGTAATCGTGGTTGCTGGGAGTTATACGCATCGGAAAAAGCCTACGAGCACCCGGACCATCAGCTAAAATTACCTGCTCATACCACACGAGAGCTTATTCATCATGCGGAGCAAGGCCACGATACTGTTCAGGAATTATACAACACGATTGGACGCAAACTGGGGATTGGCATAACCAACATCGTTAACAGTTTCAACCCGGAACGTATTATCATTGGTGGTCCGCTTTCTGAAGCAGGTCCCTGGATTGAAACGTCGTTAAAACAGGTTGTCGAGGAACGTACATTACCTTATCACCGCCGCAGTTTGCAGATTGAATGGGCAGCTCTGGGCAGCCGTTCCACCCGCGTTGGTGCCGCTTACTCTGCGATATCCCAGTTTTTAGGAAAAATCAGAGTGTCTGTCTAATAACAGATGAAAATTGACATCATTTCGCCCCATTTCCTCCCTTTTTGTTAAAGAAATCCAGATGTATAATGGGGTTATGTGATTTTTGTCATGGCTGTGTGAATTAAGCTGTGTTAATTCCGATAACGAAACGGAGTGAAAAAAAGCGTGACCTACGTGGATACTTCAGATATCTCGGCGCAAATGTTTGTCACCGTCCTCCTGTTCCTGATTGTGCTTGCGCCCCTGTTCAGCCTTGGCATACTCCGATTGTTCCAGAGCAAAAAGAAGGCTGGTTTCATGTACATGCTGTCAGGATTGCTGGTGTATGTTGTATTTCAGACTTTCATGAGTATTTTTTTCTAGATGTAATTATTTGTTTTCATGCAAAATCCCCTTTCGCAGTTATTCATGGGTACACGTTATCATGTACTCTGAATTACGGACGCAAGGGGATTTTTCTACTTACCTATTTTAGCGTAACCGTGCTTACTTTTTGGAATTCTCTAGAGCGCGTTCTTCCATCATGTCGACAATATCCTGAATCTGGCCCATCACGGAGATCGGATCGGAGAAATAGAATTTGTAGCCATCAATTTCGTATAACTCATTGTCTTTGACTGCGTCTAGCGTTCCCCACACCGGATCACTTGCATAGTCAAACGATTCCGCTTTGGCATCCACGGCCATAAATATGTAATCACCAGCATATGATCCGGCGAGTTCATTGGAGATCGTAGCCCAGCCCACTTTTGGATCAATGCTGCGTATCACGTTCTCGTTCATAGGCAAGTCCAATTCACCATGGATCGTTCTGCCTGTATGCGCATTACCATAAAGCGTGATTTCTTTGCTCAAGCCTCCGTCAAACACAGTAACGGTTTCTCCCTCTTTGATTATACTGCTTAAACTATCCTTGGCCGAAGTCACCTTTTGTTCAAAATCGGTAAGCCATGCCGATGCTTCAGCCTCTTTCCCCAATATAACGCCAAGCTCTTTAACCTGATCACGAACGGGGGCCGAGTTGTCCAGAAAGACGGTTGGGGCGATTTTGGAATAAGCATCGTAACTTTTGGCATTACCTGTAACGATTAGGTCAGGGTTCAGTCCAGTTATTGCTTCAAGATTGTCCGAAATATCCTCGATACCGGAAACCTTGCCCTCCAGATAAGGGTTTTGCATGAATACGCCGTTACTTCCTACGGGTTTTACATTCAAGGCCAGAATATGACCCAAAAAGAAATCCGTTACGACACGCTGCGGATTAGCTGGCACTTCGACCTCACCCATGGATGTGTTCACTATACGTGTTGTCGCTTGGACATTTTCATTTGTATTAATATCGCTTGAACTGTTTACTTGGGAAGCTGGTGCTTTCGATTGAGCTGTACTTCCATCTCCTGTAGCAGCCCCTGTATTCCCTGAAGAACCGCCACTACATGCACTTAACAGCAACCCAAAAGCCATCAGTAAAGCCATTGGGACTCTCTTTATATTTTTCACCATTTCATCAGACCCTCCATCCAAATATTGATAATAATTATCATTATCATAAAATGGAATATAACACGGGTCTGGAAAGCCTACAATATGATTTCTTCCTGCTAAGGATATAACATCTTCCTCCTTGATTTGCTTCCGATACATCTGTGGAGAAATTCCGCTGTACTTTTTAAAGGCATTGCTGAAATAATATGCATCCTGATACCCGATAGATGATGCAATTACTCGTAACGGAAGCTTCGTCTCGGCCAATAGTTTATATGCTTTTTGCATACGTAGACGGATTAGACAGTCAATCGGTCCACGATTAAGCACTTGTTTGAAACAATTCGAGAGATGACCCGGACTCCGCCCCATCACCCCAGCCAAAGAATCCAACGTATGCGGTTTTGCATAGTTCTGCAACAGGTACTCCAAAGTCTGTATGACCAACTCGACTGGACTGGCCGTTTTGACGACCGGAGACTGTAAATAGTATTGTTCCACCATATGATAAACCCATTGATAGAAAGAAGCCTTAAGTTGAAGCGGAACCGAAGGCCCCTCCTGCTGCTGGGTCTCTAACATACGATCTGCAATTTCATATAACATCATTGGCTGCGCTAGTGTCACACGATATGTAATGTGAGTTGGATCTTTGTGTTCATCTACAAACAGCGGCTCATCGCCGGACGTTGACTGCCGTTCTGCTTTATACGAAATTAGTATATACTCTGCTCCGTCTGAACCTGCGTTAACTTCAAACAGACTTTTGGAAGGAGCATGAATAACCTCAAAAGGATGGATGGAATAGGTCTTCTGATTGAGCAATACCAGTAAGTTCCCTCTCTTTATACAGAAAAAACTGCTGGACTGCATCGTGAATAATGCTCTTTCACCCTTTGCAAGAATAGCACGTTCAACATGGATATCTCGTATACTTGCCTGTTCCCAGAAGCGAAAATGCTCCTCCTGATCTATAATCATGCTGCTTGTTCACCTCAATTATGCTCTGCGACTTAAGAAAATGATATCGCACTTCTGTACATCGGACAATTGCGAATGATAATTCATTGCGCCATCATCTTAGAACTTCACGTTGCTTGCGATCAGTTAAATATCCGTTCATTACACTCAGAGTAAATGCACAAAAAACCGTACCCTTCCGGGTACGGTTCTTTCTATATCCTAACGGCTCGCGAAAACCGGAATTGCATATGAATCGAAAATTTCTTTCAACACATGATAATTCAGATAATAAGCCTGATTTAAGCGTCCAATGCTTTGGCAAATTGAGTTTTGTTCATACCCAGAATGCGGTGTTCACCAATTACAGTCAATGGCACGGCACGTACACCCATGTCCCATACTTGTTGTGCAAATTCATCGCTAGTTTCGATGTTGCGCTCCTCATAAGAGATACCTTTGTCAGCCAGGAACGTTTTTACGGATTTGCAGTTCGGGCAGTTCGTTGATGTATATACAATTACGTTTTCCATGTTTAATTCACCTCATATGGTTTTATATTAATCTATAGTTTGGTTGAAATCAGCTCATTCTATTACAGAACAACTGCGCTGTGCTCCAAGCTCTCAATGTATTTCTCTGTGTCCATGGCAGCCATACATCCGCTACCTGCAGCTGTAATCGCTTGTTTGTAACGTGTATCCTGTACGTCACCACATGCAAATACACCTGGGATGTTTGTCTCGGATGTACCTGGTGTAGTCAGGATATAACCATGTTCGTCCGTAGTGATCTGTCCGCCAAGGAATCCAGTGTTTGGTGTGTGACCGATAGCTACGAATACGCCGCTTGCCGGAATCACTTCTTCTTCACCTGTTTCGTTGTTCAACACTTTCAATCCGGTTACGCCGTTGTCGCCAGCAAGTACTTCGAGTGGTGTACGGTTCAAAGCCATTTCTACTTTTTCGTTGCTGCGTGCACGATCCTGCATGATTTTGGAGCCACGCAGTTCTTCACGACGGTGTACCAGTGTTACTTTGGAACCGAAACGGGACAAGAAGCTTGCTTCCTCAAGGGCAGAGTCGCCACCGCCGATAACGATGATTTCTTTGTTACGGAAGAAGAATCCATCACATGTTGCACATGTGCTGACACCACGGCCCACATTTGTTTCTTCGCCAGGAATACCGAGGTATTTAGCAGATGCGCCTGTAGACAGGATCAATGTTTCAGACACGAGTTCACCCATACCTTCAACTTGAATCTTGAATGGACGCTCGCTCATGTCGATGTTGTTCACCCAGCCTGTACGGAATTCAGCACCGAAGCGCTCAGCTTGTTTACGCATGTTGTCCATCAGTTCAGGACCCATAATACCATCAGGGAAACCTGGGAAGTTCTCCACTTCAGTCGTTGTTGTCAGTTGGCCACCAGGTTGTGGTCCTTCAATAACGAGTGGGTTCAAGTTGGCACGTGCCAGATAGATTGCTGCTGTCAGCCCTGCAGGGCCTGTTCCAATAATAATTGATTTATACATGTATAGTTCCTCCCCCGGGTTCTGCAAAAAGGTTAGACCCTCCGGCATCAAAAGCTTAGGCTTTTGCATACACTAGAACGAAAAGCCCACATCATGTCCACAAGACCTGCCTGTGATATGACAATGGCCCTATGCAGAAACGGAATTCTAATTTATAATCATTCTAATCTGTTGTTCATTATGATCTCTTTTATGTACGGTGTCAATGCTCGGCAGCGATTATGAAGAAGTCTTCATCAGGAGGGAAAATGGAAGCATGAACGATGCACTCATTGGCAGTTTTATATCAGCCATGTCTACCGGCCTAGGGGCCGTACCGATTCTATTTATGCGCAAAATATCGCACCGTCTGCGTGATATCTTGCTGGCATACGCCGCAGGTATTATGACCTCGGCCTCGGTGTATAATCTCATTCCCGAAGCGCTTGGCCAATCAAATCTCTTTGTACTTGCATTTGGTATTATGCTTGGTAGCCTGGTTCTACTGGTGCTGGAGATGAAGATCCCACACGTCGATCTGGAGAATCCCGAGAAAATGCCTTTTAAAATTGAAACCAAAGCCTTCATGATTATTGCAGCCATCACCATGCATAACCTGCCAGAAGGGTTATCCGTTGGCGTTAGCTATGCAAGTTCGGATGAGAACCTGGGCAATCTCATTGCCTTTTCCATCGGATTGCAGAATGCGCCGGAAGGATTCCTGGTGGCCCTCTTTCTCGTGAACCAGAACATTGGCCGCTTCAAAGCACTGGGTATTGCCACCCTGACCGGAGCGGTAGAGATTATTACAGCTATGATTGGTTACACCTTGAGCAGTCTCGTAGCTGGTCTTGTGCCTTATGGTCTGGCCTTTGCAGCTGGTGCGATGATGTTCATTGTTTACAAGGAACTTATTCCCGAGAGTCACGGCGATGGCAATGCACGTGTGGCGACGATGTCCTTTTTGCTCGGACTCATCACGATGATTGGTCTGACCGAACTGTTTTAATTGAAGACTAAAGAACCCGGCGATCAGTCCAAGACTGTCGACCGGGTTCTTTGTTTAGCCACAAATGAAGATTCCATGAAATTACTGGGATCGCCTGTCAGAGGCATTATGCCCTCTCCTGATCAGGATTGGATGAAACGTATCAGTTCCGAATTGAATTTCTCCAATTCATCATAGAATGCACCATGACCGCTCTCTTCAAAAGCAATCAGTTGAGACGAAGCGATACCTTGGTGCATCTGCTCGGCGAATTCAAACGGACAGATCTCATCCTTTTTCCCGTGCAAAATGGCTGTTGGAACCTGGATCGAACTCAGGTCACCACGCAAGTCCTCATCCCGCAACGCAATTGCACTGCGAATGGTACCATAAGATGAAGCCTCCATGCCAAGCGCGTGGAACCAATCCATGAATGGCTGGCTGTGTTTCTTCGCGAAGAACATGCCGCCAAACGTCTCCAGCAACTTCGGACGATCTGCGAAGATCGGCTCAATGATCTGCTCGTTCAGCTGCTCTGGAGTCAATCCATACGGATATCCCTCACGCTGTGTGAACACAGGGGCTGCCGCAGATAACAAGGCCAGCTTGGAGACACCATGTCCCTTATGGCGAGCCATGTAATGAACTGCGATCGCTCCACCCATGGAGAACCCTGCAAGTACCGCGTCTTTCAGCTCCAGCTCATCGATAACGGCACGAACATCGTCTGCCATGCGATCATAATCATATCCTGTGGAAGGCTTATCCGATAAGCCATATCCTCTAAAATCTATCGCGATGGCACGAATGCCATGGTTCGGCAGTACGTTCAATTGGTATTCAAACATTTTATAATTAACAGGCCAGCCGTGCAAAAAGACAACCGGGGTGCCTTCGCCAATATCTTCAACATATACTTTTACATTTGGTTCCACTTGTACATAACGTCCCATATTTCACAACTCCCTTATTATCGAATCGTCTCTTCGAATCATTACCCGCTGACCCAAGGTTCAAACGTAAGCTGTTCAACCAGCCGCATGCTACCAGCGAAACCAATTAACCATTTTCCTCTCCAAATCTGATTACCGTAGCAGCCTGAGCCCATTCAGAATAACCAGAATTGTACTTCCTTCATGTCCTACCACACCTAGAGGCAGTGCGACATCCTGGAGGAAGTTACCAGCAATTAAGGCCAGAATAACGGTGATGGCAAAAAACATATTCTGCTTCACCGTGCGCTGTGCTCGACGAGCGTGCCCAATCACCCAAGCGATCTCTTCAATGTTATCGTTCATCAGTACCGCATCAGCGACCTCCAATGCAGTCCCGCTGCCGGACAATCCCATCCCCATACCCACAGTAGCTGCTGCAAGTGCTGGTGCATCATTGACACCATCCCCTACCATTAACACAGGACCATACTTTTTGCGGAGCGCTTGGACCTGCTTCACTTTATCTTCAGGCAGCAAATCTGCATAGACCATACTTACTCCTGTTTCACGGGCAATTACAGAAGCTGATCTGGCTCGGTCTCCTGTTAACATGACAACTTTTACACCCATCACTTCAAGCTTTTTCACTGCAGCTGCTGCCTGTGGCCGTACCGTGTCCCGCATCGCGATCAGCCCGACTAATTCACCATCAGCCATAACAACGGATACGGTTTTTCCCTCCCCCTCAAGACGAGAGCGTACATCGTCCCACTCAGAAGACACCTTCACAGGGGTAACACCCTGTTTATCTGGATCATCAACGTTGCTGTCTTTCATCTCCTCTGACTGCATCGATTCCATTACATTTGTTTTGCCAATACTCCAGACCACATCGTTCACCGTTCCTTCGATGCCCCAGCCCGTTAGAGCCTGTACGTGCTCCGCTTCCTGAAGTGTGATATTCTCCTTATTCGCCTGATCTACGATGGCACGAGCCAAAGGATGCATGGAGATGTTCTCAATCGCTGCCACCGCAGCTAACAGCTGGGTACGATCTACATGTTCAGCCGTAATAATATCGGTGACTTGCGGGGTGCCCATGGTCAATGTACCTGTTTTGTCAAAAGCCACGACCCGCGTGCGAGCCATATTCTCCATATGGGCACCTCCCTTGAAAAGAATGCCCCGGCGGGCGCTGCTGGACATCGCGGACAGCATAACAGGCATGATGGAAGACACCAATGCACAAGGAGAAGCAACCACCAGAAATACCATCGCTTTGTAAAATGCCTCATTCCATGTCCAGCCAAGCAGCAGCGGAGTTCCTGCAATGACAAGTAAGGTCACCCCCACAACAATACGTGCGTAAATCCCTTCAAACCGCTCCATGAAACGCTGAGAATCCGGTAGTTCCGCCTGCGCTTCTTCCACCATTTTAATGATTTTGCCGAACACTGAACCTTCCGCCGATTTTGTGACCTCTACGTATAATGCGCCCTCGCCATTTACCGTACCTGCATAGACTTCATCCCCCGCAACTTTGTCCACAGGCAGGGATTCTCCAGTAATGGACGACTGATTGATAAAAGAACTCCCTCGGTACACCACGCCATCCGCAGGAATCAGTTCTCCCGGTTTGACCAACAGCAGATCACCCGGCTGCAGATCATCAATAGCCACGAGATTCATCTGTCCATCTTCAATACGCAGTGCAGTCTCCGGCTTAAGTGCGAGCAACGATGAGATATCCTTATGACTGCGCTCTGTCGCATAACTTTCCAACGCACCACTGAGTGCAAAAATAAAGATAAGCATCGCCCCTTCATTCCAGTAACCGATGGCTGCTGCCCCAAGGGATGCGGCAATCATCAGCAGATTTACATCCAGATCATGGTCCTTAACCAGTGTCTCGATACCTTCCTTCGCTTTGGTCCAACCGCCCACGGCATACGCCACAATGTAGAGCATGATGGATAAGGTACCAAAAAACGGTGCAGTTCCCCAGGCAATCAGCATCAACAGCCCGCTGCCCAATGCAGATTGCATCTCTTTATTCTGCATCATGGCTCGAAAATCAGGCTTCTTGCCCCGATTGGGGCCGGGTGTTTGGGATGAGCGTTGTTCTGCTTGTTGCTGTCTGTGTAGAGGTTGATGTATCGCTTGCATATAAATCACGTTCCTTTCAAATGGTAGGTTTGCGGATAGTGAATGTGCTCAAGTTCCGCTTCCAGAAATGAAGTTGTATTGAGAATGAGAGCCATTGTTAATGCCCTAAAAATGACACATGCTGCTGCGGGAATCCCGCAGCAGCATGGTTTTGTGAATGATTTTACAATAATCTCGAATGAGAATGATAATCATTTTTGTACTTATGCAATTATTTTTACTCAATACAACTTTTAATCAGTATATGCCTGTGATCCACATTTGTAAATGGGCTTTTTTCGATGGTACTCATATATGCGTGTTAAAAAAAGACAAAAAGCCGCTGTCTCAGAGGACAACGGCTTTAACCATGTATTGATATTCAATATGACCTGTTTATGGCATATCGCTTAAGTGATTGTTTACACATCCACCCAATGCCATTTACGCGCCTACACTTGCTCCCTGACTTGCTTTGATGGCTTGCTCCAGATCATAGATAATGTCTTGAATGTTCTCCGTACCCACAGACAGACGAATCAACTCCGGATTAACCCCTGCTGCGGTCTGTTCATCTTCAGTCAACTGTGCGTGAGTTGTACTTGCCGGGTGAATAATCAGTGACTTGGAATCGCCAACGTTCGCAAGGTGAGAGAACAGTTTGACACTTTCAATCAATTTGCGACCTGCGTCCGCACCACCTTTGATTCCAAAGGTCAGAATGGCACCCTGCCCTCTTGGCAGATACTTCTGTGCAAGCTCGTAAGAACCGTGGCTCGGCAGACCTGCATAACTAACCCAAGACACGTCCTCATGTTTCTCAAGGAATTCCGCAACCGCAAGGGCATTGCTACTATGACGCTCTACGCGCAGATGTAATGTCTCCAGTCCTTGCAGCAGCAACCAGGAGTTGAATGGAGAGATTGTTGCACCCAGGTCACGCAATAGCTGTACACGAGCTTTGATAATATAAGCAATCGGTCCAACCGCTTCCGTATATACAACACCGTTATAACTGGAGTCCGGCTCCGTCAATCCAGGGAACTTGCCACTTGCTTTCCAGTCAAATTTTCCGCTATCCACGATAACGCCACCAATGGATGTACCATGACCGCCAATAAATTTCGTTGCAGAGTGAACGACAATATCTGCTCCATGTTCGATTGGACGAAGCAGGTACGGACTTGGGAACGTATTATCCACGATCAAAGGAATTCCATGTTCATGAGCAATCGCTGCCACCGCTTCAATATCCAGAACATTCCCCTTTGGATTACCGATCGTTTCGGCATACAGTGCTTTCGTTTTCTCCGTAATCGCTGCCCGGAAATTCTCAGGATCACTGGAATCCACAAATTTCACGTCTATACCCAATTTCGGCAAAGTCGTCGAGAACAGATTGTATGTACCTCCATACAAACTCGCCGAAGACACGATCTCATCACCTGCACCAGCAATATTCAGAAGTGAAAACGTAATGGCTGCTTGACCAGAAGCTGTAGCCAGCGCGCCAGCTCCGCCTTCCAACGCTGCAATCCGTTGCTCAAACACGTCGGTTGTTGGATTCATCAGACGGGTATAGATGTTGCCAAACTCTTTCAAACCAAACAAGTTAGCTGCATGCTCGGTGTCCTTGAATCCATAGGATGTTGTCTGATACAAGGGTACAGCTCGTGCGTTGGTGGTTGGATCAATCTCCTGGCCTGCATGAATTGCCAATGTTTCAAATGAAAGCTCACGTTCGTTTGACATAAATCTGAATCCTCCCTCGATATATACGTTCTTTACGTTCCTGATGTCTTCACATGGTGGCGTATGTTTTCCATATTCTCTCACAAGATGTCGCATTTGAAAAGACTTATTTCCGATTGTTCCGATAAGAAATATTAAATATGTACTTTATCGATTTCTGTACCAAAAAAACCTTTGCCCTCGCAAAGGTTTTTCAACTATTTTGGCTTCGGTATGCAATACCTCATCCTGGGTTTGGTTAGACCCGAACTGCACTCCATACTTCACGCAAATGTTTGGCCGCAGGTACAGCTTCCTCTGCAGTTACGCCTTCAAGTGAAATATCGATATGTGGCTTATACGTTTTTAGCAATTCAAAAAATAACGGGTAATCCAGTATTCCTGCCCCAGGTACCGGATTGAACTTCTCTCCCTGTGCATCAAAGGCTACATCTTTGGCATGGATCACAATCATGCGCTGATACAGCGATTCCATCACCTCGCGCAAGAAAGCCCCTTGATCTGCAGCATGTGGTTGCTTGATCAGATTACACGGGTCGAACAGCATCCCCAGATTAGATGAAGGAATCTCTTCAAACAAACGGGTCATATGTTCATGGGTATGAAGGGTATGTGTGGACACAGGCTCAATTGCCGCATGCACGCCCCATTTCTCCGCTTCCTCAGCCAACTCCTCAACCGTTTCTTTCAGCACACTCCACGCCTTCTCTTCATATCCATCCGGATGTGTATCCTGATAGGTGTCCAAGCCCCCGGTCTCCGTTGCTACCATGCTGCAACCAAAATCCCGGGCATAACGCAGATGCTCCTTGAATCGATCAATGTCCGCACGTCGTCTTATCGGATCAGGGTCTATCGGATTAATATAACAGCCCAGTACTGCAATCTTCACCCCGCGCTGTGCAAATTGATCTCCGATCTCATTCGCTAGCCCTGGGCTCAGCTTGCCATTCGATGAGTCCACATCTGATAATGCTTTGGCCAGCGCAAGCTGTACGGAATTAAATCCGTTATCCGCAATCGTCTGCGCAAGCTGTGCTGTAGGCTGTTTGCCAAATGTATGCGCCAGAATACCAAGTTTCATCTCACTGCCTCCTTATGCTAATCCGATTATCAAACGATTAACGTGCCATCCAGCCGCCATCGACATTCAGCACATGACCATTCAGATAATCCGAAGCGGCAGATGCCAGGAAGACAACCGGGCCTTTCAGATCTTCAGGTGTTCCCCAACGCCCCGCAGGAATACGGGCTGTAATATCCCGGTAACGATTCTCGTCCGCACGGATCTGAGTAGTATTATCGGTTTCCATATAACCAGGTGCGATACCGTTAATCTGAATTCCTTTACCTGCCCATTCATTGGCGAGTGCTTTGGTTAAACCGGCAACGCCATGTTTACTGGCTGTATATCCTGGCACGTTGATCCCACCTTGATAGGACAACATGGAAGCAATATTAATGATTTTGCCGCTTCCGCGTTCAATCATATGTCTGCCAGCCAATTGGCTCAGGAAAAATACAGTGTTCAGGTTCAGACCAATTACATCGTGCCAGTCCTGCCCTGCATGATCAGCCGCAGGTGTGCGACGAATGATTCCGGCATTGTTGACGAGAATGTCAATTCTGCCCTGGAACGCAAGCGCCTTTTCGAACACAGCTGACAACTCATCTTCACGACTTAAATCTGCTTCAATCACATAAGCTTTGCGCCCAAGGGCTTCAATGGCACTTGCCGTTTCTGCAGGTTTGGAATAAGAGACCAGCACCACATCAGCACCTGCTTCTGCCAAACCAATTGCCATCCCTTGTCCAAGTCCTCCCGAGGTACCTGTCACCAGTGCAACTTGTCCGCTTAAATCAAATGGGTTCATGAATGATTCCTCCGCATGGTTTTGATATGCAATCCTTAGAGCCGTCCGTTCTTTAATCCCATGAATAATGAATGAGGTTAACTTTGATAATCCACTGTGACACCACTCTGCTCGTATAAGGCAGCCGTCTCTTCATCCAAACGACTATCGCTGATAATGTAGTCCAGTTCCGAACACTGGGCGAAAGTTCGCAGTGCAAATTGTCCGAATTTATAATGATCCACAACGCCGTATACTTGCTGCGAGGCAGATATCATTGCTTTTTTCAAAGGAACCAGATCTCCCGTGTATATGGATAATCCAAATTCCGGATGAAGGGCTGTCGTGGATATAAAGGCTTTGTGAATGTTAAGACTGGATATAAATGCAGCCGTATCATCCCCAACCAACATATTCCGTACACGCGCCCCGCCAGGCACAACCAGTCGCACTTGCTCCTTTTTGGTCAACTCCGCAATAATGAACAGGTCATTGGTCACCACCGTCAGCGGTTGATTATCGAGACGTTTGGCCATCTCCAGCGTGGTGCTGCCACCATCGAGAGCAACGATATCTCCAGGTCGGATGTAAGCAAGGGCACGTTCAGCAATCTCTGTTTTCTCCGGATGATGTTTCTCTGTGACTCCGCGGCTATTCAAGATGCCATACTGATCATTCTGAGCCAGCATAGCACCACCGTGGACACGTACGAGCAGTCCCATACTCTCCAACTTGTCGAGATCCTCTCGCACAGTCTTCCCAGTCACCTGCAGCAACTCACTCAGATCACTGACGGTTACTTCCTGGCGCTCCAGCAGAGCCTCCATAATTTTTTCATGTCTTTTCAATGGATTCATCATAATCAACTTCCTATACTACCTGAGTAAAATGAATGAGTTATAATTTCTACCCTGTCAATTTAACTCAGACATCTGTAATTTATTATTTCAGGTCTTTCATCGCTACGCCGTCCATATCTTCGAACGTCTGGTTCTCACCAGCCATCGCCCAACAGAAGGTGTAATTACTTGTACCCACACCACTGTGAATGGACCAGCTTGGCGAGATGATTGCCTGGCGATCACGTACAACCAGATGGCGTGTTTCGTTTGGCTCACCCATCATATGAAATACAACACCGTCTTCAGGCAAGTTCCAGTACAAGTATACTTCGGAACGGCGGTTATGGGTATGTGCAGGCATCGTGTTCCACATGTTACCCTTGTCGAGTTCGGTAATGCCCATCACCAACTGACAACTCTGAATTCCACCTTCTCCTTGGTGAATGTAACGATAGATCGTACGCTCATTGGAAGTTTCGATGCTGCCCAGATGATTTGGCTGAGCTTGTTCTTGTGTTGCTTTTACTGTTGGATAGGTGTGATGAGCCGGTGTGGATACAAAATAGAATTGGGCAGGTTGAGCCTTGTCACTGCTCGTGAACACAACTTCCTTCACACCTCTACCGATGTAGAGACATTCCTTGGCTCCAATCTCATAACCTTGTCCGTCCGCTGTCACTGTTCCGTGACCACCGACATTAATGATACCGATTTCACGACGCTCCAGGAAAAAGTTCGTTCCGATATCTTTCAGGTTCACTTCAAGGGTAATGTCCTTGCTCTCAGGTACAGCCGTTCCCACAATATAACGATCTACATGAGAATACACCGTAACCAATTCATCGGTTGCAAACAGTTGCTCCATCAAAAATTCCTCACGCAGGCGAGATGTATCATACGTTTTTACTTCATTGGGATGTGCAGCATAACGATTTTCCATTATTAATCCATTCCTTTCGTCATTTGAATTAGTTGGGATTGAGTTTGATAATGTTCATATAAGTTCATTTTAGTTCATTATGTATCTTTTGTGTACCTTTATTTTTAAAATAATTCATATCATTAATCACTAACGATGTTTATTTCTTAAATAAAAGCAAAAAAAAGATCTCCGCAGTCTGTAAAACAGACCGGGAGATCTTCTTTGCTTCACATATTAATGTGCAACAGCATTGTTAAGCATGATCCAGATCGAACCAATTACGATGGTCATCATAATCAGTAATCCGAAAATAAGGGCCATGACATTCCAGCGTGGTTTCTCTGTTTCACGGATATGCATGAAGAAGAAGAGTTGAACCACAAACTGAAGTGCTGCTGTACCAAGAATCACAATGAGTGTACCTGTTTTGCCCATCATGTCGTTCAAAACCACCACAAGTGGAATGATTGTCAGTACGACGGACAGAATGAAGCCGATGACATAAGACTTCAGTGAGCCATGTTGTTCATGGCCGTGGGAATCATGTGAGTTGTGCTCTGCCATCTACATCACCCCCATGAGATAGACGATCGACAGGAGGAAGATCCATACGACGTCCAAGAAGTGCCAGTACAAGCTGATGACGTTGATCTTACCGCGAGTAACGTCGGTAATCCCACGTTTTTTCAGTTGGAACATGAGTCCGATCATCCAGATCAGACCAAGCGATACGTGAAGTCCGTGAGTACCCACGAGGGTGAAGAATGCACCAGAAGCTGCACTCGTTGTGTAACTAAAACCTTCGTGAACCATCTCAACAAACTCGTAAACCTCCAGGGCGATAAAGCTTGCACCCAGAACAGCTGTAACAATCAGCCAGTTAATCAATTGTTTTACTTTACCCTGGTTCATTGCCAGAACGGCAAGTCCGCTTGTAAATGAACTCGTGAGCAAGATGAATGTCTCGGCGATAACGCCAGGCATTTTGATCAGTTCGGACAAAATCGGTCCGCCCGCCGAATTGTCACGCAACACAATGAAGGTTGCGAACAATACGGAGAACAAGATAACGTCGGAAATCAGGAAGAACCAGAATCCGAGAATTTTCATTTCCTGTGGATCATGGTGGCCATGGTCATGACCATGCGCATGATTCTCACCGTGCTTAGCGGCTGCTTGAGCCATCTATACCGACCCCCTTAACGACGCTTCGGTACGCTTAATTTCGTCGACCGGAATGTAATAATCCGTATCGTAAGAGAATGAACGGGCGATCATACAGATGCCTACGCCAGCAAGTCCGAGAATCGCCATCCACAGCCAACCGAATACGAAGCCGAAACCAGCAACGAACCAGAAGACAGACATGATGAACGGAATCGAGGAATTCTTCGGCATGTGAATCGGCTCAAGCGGTTGCTCAGGCGGATAGATGCCTTTGGCACGACGTTCTTTCTCTTCCCACCACTCATCGATATCATCTCCGCGCGGTGTAACAGCGAAGTTATATTCAGGAGCTGGTGAAGGAATCGACCACTCGAGCGTACGACCATCCCATGGATCGCCGGAAGCTTTAAGTGTTTTGTATTTGCGAATACCGTCTGCAATTTGTGCAACTTGGAACAAGAATCCGACACCCATCAGGAATGCCCCGATTGTGGATACGAAGTTCAGTTCCCACCAGCCAGTATCCCAGCCGTATGTGCTCAGACGACGTGTCATACCCATCAGACCGACAGCGTACTGCGGCATGAAGCAGACATAGAAACCAATATTCCAAGTCCAGAATGCCCATTTGCCCAGTTTCTCTTCGAGTTGGAAACCGAACATTTTAGGCCACCAGTAATACAGACCAGCGAAGTATCCGAAGACAACGCCACCGATCAATACTTGGTGGAAGTGGGCAATCAGGAAGTAACTGTTGTGGAACTGGAAGTCAGCAGGAGCAACGGATAACAGAACGCCTGTCATACCCCCGACAATAAAGCACGGGATAAAGGCAAGTGTCCACATCATCGGAGTCGCCATGCGAATCCTTCCTCGATACATGGTAAACAACCAGTTAAATATTTTAACCCCTGTTGGAATAGCAATCAACATCGTAGTTACGGCGAAGAAGGCATTCACGTCCGCTCCTGAACCCATCGTGAAGAAGTGATGCGCCCATGTGAAGAAGGACAGGAAGCTGATAATTAACATTGCAAATACCATTGACTTGTAACCAAACAGTTTTTTCCGAGAGAAGGTACTTACAATCTCGGAGAACACACCGAATGCCGGCAAGACGACAATGTATACCTCAGGGTGACCCCACATCCAGATCAAGTTGATATACATCATTGGGTTACCGCCCAGATCAAGTGTGAAGAAATGCGCCCCGGCAAACCTGTCGAGGAATAACAATGCAAGTGTCACGGTCAAGATCGGGAAAGCAAACAAGATAATGATACAAGTGGAGAATACCGACCATGTGAACATCGGCATTTTCATCCATCTCATGCCTGGCGCACGCATTTTAATGATGGTAACCAGGAAGTTGATACCGGTAGCCAGGGAACCGATACCCGATATCTGTATACCCCATATATAGAAGTTCTGTCCGACCCCCGGACTGTGTGACAGCTCCGATAGAGGTGGATAACTCAGCCATCCCGCATCCGGTGAACCACCGATAACGAAGGACAGGTTAAACAGCATTGCTCCCAGGAAGAATAACCAGAAGCTCAATGCATTCAGAAACGGGAAGGCAACGTCCCTTGCTCCGATCTGTAATGGCACGATAACGTTAAATAAACCAAACATAAATGGCATCGCCATGAACAAGATCATGATCGTGCCGTGAGTTGTAAAGACCTGATTATAATGTTCAGGATGTAAGAAATCCATGTTAGGCATAGCCAGCTGCAGACGCATCATCAATGCATCCACACCACCACGGAACAACATGATAATGGAAGCAATGATATACATAATACCGATCTTTTTATGATCGACGGTAGTTAACCAGTTACGCCAGAGCCAGCCCCATTTTTTGAAATAAGTCAGCACCGTTACGATAGTAATCATCGTAATACCGATGGCCACGTCTGCTCCATAGATCAGCGGGTCGCCAGTTACGAAAAACTCCGATGCAAACTCTTTAAGTCTCTCTAACATTGGGGGCCTCCTTTCGAATCTTTAGTTAGCACTCTTGTCCTCGTCTTGATTGGACTTGTCAGTTGCACTTTGAATGGCTCCAGAAGCTTCACTTGAACTTCCATGCTTACTGTGAGCACTTTGACCATCTACAACATACTTGGTCACAATATTTTGGAACAATCCTTCTGGGAAGGCAGAATAATAAGCAACATTGCTTGTTCCTGGTTCAGCCAGTGCTTTGTAACCTTCTGTAGTCAACGCCTGAGAACTCTGTTTCACTTCAGCTACCCAATTGTCAAAATCTTCGTCCGATGTAGCATTCACATCAAAACGCATTTCTCCAAAATGCTCACCTGTGAAGTTAGCGCCTGAACCCCAGTACTTGCCTTCATGATCTGCCTGCAGATACAAGGTCATCGCCATACCCGACATCGTATAAATCTGTCCTCCAAGTTGCGGAATCCAGAATGAGTTCATTGGTGAATCCGCAGTGAGTTCAAATTTCACGGGCCGGTCTGCCGGAATATTCAGCGTGTTGACCGTTGCAATCCCTTGCTCAGGATACATAAACAGCCATTTCCAGTCCAGTGAAGACACTTGGATGGTAATTGGTTCTTTCTCATGAGCCAACGGCTTCGAAGGCTCCAGATCATACGTGTAACGAATCGTTACAATTGCAAGTATTCCAATAATAATAATTGGAACCGTCCACCAGATTGCCTCCGCCTTCGTACTATGAGACCAGTTAGGCTCATAAGCAGCTTTGTTATCCGGCTTGTCGCGGTAACGCCATACGATTACGGCAGACAAAATGAGTACTGGCACAATGATGACAGCACACAAAATTGTCGAGATGACAATCAAATCTCTCTGCGAAGCGCCAATTGGCCCCTTCGGATCCAGAACAACGTACTGCCCGCCTGCCAGCATTGGCCAGACAATCAATGCAATTGTAACCAACGTCAGGACAACCGGAATGATAATCCGGATTAGCGACCTAGGTTTCTTGTTCATTTTGATCCCCTCTCCTTAAATTCGCTCATACTGAAAAATCAGTATACTACTCTCTTCCTACTAAAGATATCAGAAATGAACAACTTTTTTGTTCTTGTTAACAAATTTGTCGATTTTACACCTTAAATGTGTGAATTTTTTCTCACAAATCGCTTGCATGCTTGATATTTGTACTTCGTAATCTTTACACTTCAAGTCACAAAATAAAACCCTTTGCAGTCCCGTTGAACAGTGTCAACGAATCCGCAAAGGGCTTTATTGACTGGATTCCGGGAACTTATCCAGTCTTATTATGAACGAATTAACGCAGGATTATAATCAATCGGCGCCTTCGTCTTCCCGGCGTGTATGAACAAGGCCAATCGCTTTGGCAATAACGTAAATAAACACACTACCTACAAGGAATCCAATACCAACCATCAAGCCAAGATTACGATCATTAAAGTCGTTCAGATTGATCAGACACATGACCACTCCCGTAATGAGTGCGACCCATGCCAGAACTGTCATCGTCAAGACGGCGCGCCGCATATTTTTGTCTTTGCGCTCCAATTGGCTAACCATTGCTGTCTTCGATGCCATAGTAAACACTTCCTTTTCCCTTTTTGTAAGTGCTTTCCTTATACCAATATACCACATCAGTATGATTTTTAGTCAACAAATGTTCAAATTTTATTCGCAATTTGGACACTTTATTTTGATTTCGACCGTTGACAAAACATTTTTCAATTCATCATACTTCTTATAACCCAAAAAACGTCTCTTCATAACAGGAACTGCACTTGACCTTATGAAACCTTTATGAACTACTCATTTCCAACGGTAAAAATACAAAAAAAGACGGCACATTGGAATACTCCAATGTTACCGTCTTTTTCAACTTCAATAAGGGAACTATATATAATGAGGACCTGCTTTTCCCTTAAACCTGCCACCTAAACTATTGGGGATTATGTTCGTTCCGTGTCTCCAACCAATTATTCTTGATGACGTTCTGATACCAGTAATAACTCTCCTTCGGCGTTCTCACGAGTGAGCGATAGTCCACATGAACAAGACCAAAACGCATGCGGTAGCCTTCTGCCCACTCGAAATTATCCATCAGTGACCATGCCATGTACCCTTTCAGGTTAATCCCGTCATTAATGATGCGGTGAATTTGAGCCAAGTGCTGTTCATAATATGCAATCCGGCGATCATCATTAATTTTGCCATTCTCCAGATCATCATTGATGCAGGCACCGTTCTCCGTGATATACACATCTACATTGCCGTACTTTTGCAAATAATGCATGAATTCATACAAGCCGCGTGATTCCACTGGCCAGCCAATATCGGTTTTGGTGAGACCCATATCAACTTCTTCCGATTGCAGAGCGCCTGCCTCTGGATTGAAACGATTGATCCCCATGGTGTAATAGTTAATACCTAGTAAGTCGATCGGTTGCGAGATGATCTCCATATCGCCTTCTTGGATTGGCACCGTAGCTCCCGCTTCTGCGAACCAGTCCACCATAAATTGCGGGTACGAGCCTTTGTAGATCGGGTCAAGGAACCAGTCCGTATTGAGCGCGATTGATCTATCACACGCAGCTTGGTCCTCAGGAGATTTGCTGTACGGCTCAGCCCAGCATACGTTCGGAGCAATACCAATCTGACCGGTTGTACCCAAACGCCGGAAGGATTGAACAGCTTTACCGTGTGCGACCAGCAATCCATGAGCAACATTAATTGACGTCTGCAGGTCTTTGTTTCCTGGCGCATGAATCCCGAGAAGGTTTGACAGGAACGCAATACACCATGGTTCGTTGAATGTCAGCCAGAAGTTGATTTTGCCAGAGAATTCTTTGAAGATCACTTCGGCATATTTCACAAAAGCATCCACAGTTCTGCGGTTGCCCCAGCCTCCGTCATCCTCCAGCGTTTGCGGAAGATCCCAGTGATACAGGGTGAGGAACGGTTCAATTCCAGCCTCGATCAATGCATCCACGAAGCGGTGGTAGAAGTCCAGACCTTCCCGATTGATCTCCCCATCTCCGTCAGGAATAATGCGCGGCCACGCAATGGAGAACCGGTACGTATTAATCCCGAGTTTCTTCATCAATTCGATGTCTTCCTCATACCGGTGGTAACTGTCACACGCGACATCACCATTGTCTCCGTTATATACTTTGCCAGGCGTGCGCGCAAACGTATCCCAGATGGATACCCCGCGTCCACCTTCCTGTGCCGCTCCTTCTATCTGATAGGAAGCTGTTGCTGTACCCCAGCGAAAATCTTGCGGAAATTTGAAAATGGTCATGGTTGGCTCCTCCGTCTCATGATGACACGCGGATCGTCTGTCCTGCGGTCATGGTTAAAATAATTACATAATCGCCCTGAGGCGTAAGCTCTGCCTTGGCTTGTTCGTTTCCTTCCACACGCAGTGGATAAACACTGCGAAGGGTCAGCGACTCATTTCGATCTGCCTTAATAACCGCTGACGCAAGCTTGTTGTCCGTCCACGTTATCGCTACCGTATAACCACCTCTTGCACGAAGGCCTTCAACACGACCTTGAGTCCAGAGTTCAGGCAGTGCAGGCAGTAAATGTAACTCGTTCAAGTGGCTCTGCAATAACATCTCCGCGATTCCAGCCGTGCCTCCAAAATTACCATCGATCTGGAATGGTGGATGGTCATCAAACAGATTCGGATGTGTGGATCGGGCCAGCAACGTGCGCACAAACTGATGTGCCTGGCTGCTATCCAGCAGTCGTGCATACAGATTGATCAACCATGCACAGCTCCATCCTGTATGCCCGCCACCTTGTGAGATACGACGTTCAAGCGATACCCGTGCTGCTTCTACCAATTCCGGTGTGTGCACTCGATTGATCTGCTCCCCCGGATACAACCCATATAGATGGGAAACGTGACGATGCCCTGGTTCAGATTCGGCAAAATCTTTAAACCACTCCAGCAATTGTCCTTCGCTTCCAATTCGGAATGGATAGAGTTTCTCCTGAGCCTCATCCCACTCGCTCACCAATGACTGATCAATGCCCAGTTGCTTCGCAGCCTCAATACAACGGCTGAACAGTTCACGAATTAACGTCATATCCATCGTTGAAGCCATGGATATACTGCGTGCCTCCCCAGCATCTGTGAGAAACTTGTTCTCTGGTGAAGTGGATGGAATCGTAACCAGATAACCATCAGGCCCTTCCACCAGCCAGTCGAGACAGAATAGCGCCGCCTCTTTCATGATGGGATACGCACGTTCCTCAAGAAAACGCTGATCCCCGGTAAATTGATAATGCTCCCATAGATGCGAGGTCAACCATACGCCGCCCATCGGCCAGAAAGCCCAGCTGGCATCTCCACCTGTTGGTGTAGAGGTTCTCCAGATGTCCACGTTATGATGAGCAGTCCATCCACGGGCTCCATACAGAATCCGCGCCGTTCTACGTCCCGTATCACTGAGATCGGTCAGCATATCAAACAGCGGCTCATGACATTCACTGAGATTGCAGACTTCTGCCGGCCAGTAATTCATCTCCGTGTTGATATTGATTGTGTAATCACTATGCCATGGCGGCTCTACCTGATGGTTCCAGATTCCCTGCAGATTCGCAGGCTGGCTGCCCGGACGCGAACTAGCCATTAACAGATATCTTCCATATTGAAAATAAAGTGCCTCCAGTCCAGGGTCTTGTTGCCCTGCCTGATAAGCCTGCAGCCGCTCATCTGTAGGTAATTCGGCGTTAACCGACACCCCCAGATTAATAGAGACTCTGTTAAACAACGCGCTATGATCCTGAATATGTCGGTCACGAAGGACTTCCGCGCCATGTGTGGTCGCTTTGGAGATCATCTCCTTGCATTCCTCTTCCAATACAAGATGATCCTTCACAGGCAAAACATCATAACTTTCAAAGGACGTAGCTGCTGCCAGATAGAAAACAACCTGATCAGCCCCCTGAATATGTAACCTGCCTTCCAGATTGGAGACCTTCACCTGATCGCCAGATGCCGTAAACGCTACACGGACAGCATAAGCCGTCCCCCGATCCTCTTCATAGAGGACGGATTCCGGGTGATCCCTGAAGTAATTGGACTCAACATGACTTGGGCACCGACTGAACATGGTTAGAGCATCTCCTGAAGTCTCAACGCGATAAGGATGGGGACTGTCTAGCGTAACACCTACACTCACAGCGCCCTTCTGATCAGCAGTCAATGTGCAGACCATCAGATCATCCGAAGCGCTGGAAAACACTTCACGTACGTATTGAGTTCCTTCCAATGAGTAGGTTGTGGTTGCAATACCCGATTCCAGATCAAGCTCCCGTTCAAATGCATCATATGAAAGATCATCCAGACCCTCATGGTGCAATAGAAAATGACCCATCGGCTGGTAGGCCTCTACATCACGACCAAGCATTTCACGGTTCAACAAATCCTCAGCTTCACCATACTGCCCAGACATGATCAACTCTCGCGTCTGTTTCAAATACCGCTGACTGCTGTATTGAATCGTATCCCGTGGAAACCCTGACCATAATGTATCTTCATTGAGCTGAATTCGTTCATCTGCTGCGCCACCGTACACCATGCCTCCAAGACGGCCGTTTCCGATGGGCAATGCTTCTTCCCAGCGTTGCGCCGGTTGTCGATACCATAGACGATTGATTTTAGTTTGTTTATTGTGTTGGGACATGATTAGCTCCTGTTCCTAAATTAGCTGTATATTTCTTATAACATAAAACGTTTTCGGTAAGTGCTTACAATAATAAAATTATATGTGATTTCAAAATTTGCGTCAATGCAAATCATCACATCATTCCACAAAAAAAGGGCCCTATATGGGGCCCTTTCCTTGCGTAACCATGGATCACAGACAATCCATATTATTTTACGTCTTTTCCTGTCCACAGAGAGACACGTTCTTTAACCCAAACCGTAAATTGTTTCTCCATTTCAACTGCACCAGCTTTGTCCAAATCAGCCAGTAAAGCATCATAGGTTGCATCAAAGTTTGCTGGTGTAGTCAGAACAGCTTCCGGAATCCGTTTACGAATGATATCCTGCGTTTTCTGGAACGTTACCTCATAGTCTGTACCGGAAGGTACGGACATGTTATACGCTGCGCCCCAATCCTTAACTGGCAGATCTTCTTCAGCCGGATAGAACTCTTTCCAAGTCGTGATACCGTATGCTTTCAGCGTTTCTTTCTCTGCAGCTGTGTAACCAGCTACAATCTGCTCAGGGAAGTTTGTTGTGTAGTAGTTATCCGTAGAATCTTTTACACCATCACCGTATCTTGCACTAAATACGTTATACATCCCAATTCCTGTTTCCTTACTGAAATTGGAGTTGTCATTCGTTTTGCGGTCCTGAACGTCATCTGGAATCACGCGTTTACCATCTTCTACGTTGTAATGTTCACCTTCGATACCCCAGTTTCTCAGAACTTGTCCTTCATCGGAAGCAAGCCAATCCATGAATTTGATGATACGCACTGGATCTTTGGCCGAAGTTGTAATCCCAATGCCATAACCGTCAAAGCCGGCTGGTTGGAACGTGTGATCCACAATTTCATCGTTAAGTGACACAGAGAAGTGAGCGTATGTGGCATCATCCTTACCCGATGATTTGAGCGCGTTCTCCGCTTCTTGATAGTTCCACTCTTGGTCAATCAGACCGAGGACACGGCCGCTGGCAATTTTGGACTTGTATTGATCATCCTTTTGAACAAAGGCATCTTTGTCCAGTAGGCCTTCATTGTACATTTTATTCAACCAGCGGAAATATTCTCTTTCCTCTGGACGTTTGTAGTGCAATGTTGCTTCATACGTTTCAGGATCAATGTAATATTCACCATCATCCGGTGCGCCTGTTGCCTGGAAGGCCGGGTTCGTTACCGTGATCATGATCTTCCAGTCATCTGCATTCAATGTTAATGGAATGGTTGGTTGACCATCAATGGTTGGATGTTTTTCATAATAGGCTCTGAGTACATTCTCGTAATCCTCAAGTGTCTTCACTTCAGGATATCCGAGCTCTTTCAACACTCTTTGCTGAATTTCAAATCCACCTGTAGCGTCAAACGTAACATTATCAACACCCATATTGGTTGGAATAGTATATATCGCTTGATCTTCCAAACTGTATTTCAAACGGTTCATCTGTTCTCCATAGATTTTTTTCAGATTGGGAGCATGCTCCTCAATCAGATCCGTGAGATCCAGCATCGCGCCTGCATCCACAAGCTTAGATAAGTTACCTTTAGGGTAGATCATATCAGGAAAGTCACCACTGGCAGCCATTAGCGCAATCTTCTGGTTACCACCATCGTTTACATCATACTCTGCTTCAATGGTAACGCCAGTTTGCTCCGTAATCTTTTTACCAACAGCATCTTGCATCTTGTTCCAGGTTGGACTAGCATCCGCCCCGAAGAATGTAACTGTGATCGGTTCAGTTCCGCTGGACTCCGAAGTCTCTTTGGTTCCCGAATTCCCGCAGCCAGCTGTAACCAACATTGCACTTGCGAGCATCAACATTGCAAACGTCTTGGGTGTATTGCCTTTCATTTTGCCTCTCATTGTCTAGTTCCCCCTATTATTTATGAAGGTTTTATCTGTATAACAGGCTTTATGCCTGAGGATACCACTTTTTTTGAATGCGCTTTCGGTATCGTTCATTCTAACGTGTTCACTAAAGCTGACGTTTCGATTCTGCAAAAAGAAAGATTCTTCTTCTAACAGACGTAAAACGTTTTCGTAAATGGAATAAACCGCTTACTGAAAGTGCTTACATGATAGATTATAGGCTATCCATCTCCTCACGTCAACAATAAAAAAAGCCCTTTCTCAAGGGCTTTTTTTGCTATGAAAATCCTTAACTTTAATGCTTGGTTTTCAAGCTTATTTCACATCTTTTCCAGTCCAGAGAGCTACACGTTCTTTGATCCAAACCGTGTATTGTTTCTCCATCTCCACTGCACCCGCTTTATCGAGTTCAGCCAGAAGACCATCATATACGCTGTCGAAGTTCTCTGGTTTGGCAAGGATAGCCTCTGGAATACGTTTACGGACGATATCCTGTGTTTTCTGGAACGTTACGTTGTAATCCGTGTCAGAAGGTACAGGCATGTTGTATGCTGCGCCCCAATCTTTCAGCTTCAGATCTTCTTCGGAAGGATAGAAATCTTTCCATGTTGTGATACCATACGCTTTCAACGTTTCCTTCTCAGCAGCAGTGTAACCAGCTTGAATCTGTTCAGGGAAGTTCGTTGTATAGTAGTTATCCGTGGCATCTTTCACACCATCACCGTATCTGGCGCTAAATATGTTATACATGCCTACGCCTGATTCTTTGGTAAAAGCAGAGTTATCATTGGTTTTGCGATCTTGTACGTCAGCCGGAATGATGCGTTTCCCATTCTCGACTTGGTAATGTTGGCCTTCAACGCCCCAGTTTCTCAGGACCTGACCTTCATCGGAAGCAAGCCAATCCATGAATTTGATAATACGTACCGGATCTTTGGCCGAAGTCGTGATTCCGATACCATAACCGTCGAATCCCGTCGGTTGGAACGTATGATCCACAATATCCTTGTTCAAGGACACGGAGAAGTGGGCATATGTTTTATCTCCACCATTAGACGATTTCAAAGCATTCTCCGCCTCACCATAGTTCCACTCCTGGTCGATTAGACCGAGTACACGGCCACTGGCAATTTTGGATTTGTATTGGTCATCCTTTTGAACAAATGTATCTTTATCAAGCAGACCCTCATTGTACATTTTGTTCAACCAACGGAAATATTCTTTTTCTTCAGGACGTTTGTAGTGTAGAACGGCTTCATACGTCTCAGGGTTGATATAATACTCACCGTCATCCGGTCCACCCGTAGCTTGGAATGCAGGGTTCGTTACCGTAATCATAATTTTCCAGTCATCTGCATTCAATGTTAACGGAATAGTCGGTTGACCATCAATCGTTGGATGTTTTTCATAATACGTTCTCAGTACGTTCTCGTAGTCCTCAAGCGTTTTTACTTCAGGGTAGCCAAGCTCTTTCAATACTCTTTGTTGAATTTCGAATCCGCCCGTAGCATCAAACGCAACGTTATCTACACCCATATTAGTCGGAATCGTGTAAATGGCTTGATCTTCCAAACTGTATTTCAGACGGTTCATCTGATCACCATAGATTTTTTTCAAATTGGGAGCATGCTCCTCAATTAGATCGGTCAGGTCCAGCATCGCGCCTGCATCCACAAGCTTAGACAAGTTGCCTTTAGGATAGATAATATCAGGGTAATCACCACTGGCAGCCATCAAAGGAATCTTTTGGTCACCACCATTATTCACATCATACTCAGCTTCAATTGTAACTCCCGTTGCCTTAGTAATCTCTTGACCGACAGCATCCTTCATGTTATTCCAGTTCGGACTCGCGTCTGCACCAAAGAATGTAAAGGTCACTGGACTGGTTGTATCTCCGGAATCAACCGGTTTCTCTGAAGCGTTAGTTCCTCCTCCATTGCCGCTGCATCCTGCTGTAATTGCAAGTGCACTGGCTAACAGAAGCATTGCGAATGTTTTTGGTGTTTTGCCCTTCATGTGTAATCCCCCTTATGGATATTAATGAAGCTGTATATTTGTATAACAGGCTGACCTGCAAATACCATGACCAGATGAAACGAATGTAATTTTCTTGTTTTTATAACATTAGAAGCGTTTTCTTAAAAATAAAAAAATGTTCTTTTCTTACCCTTTTCCTCTTCATTCCTGTAAGTGTTAACTTTGAGATTCAGGTATATTCCACGTGGTGTACAAGCAAATGTAAGTGCTTTCATACTTGAATAATAATCGCTCCTATATCCCTTGTCAATAGTGAATTTGTAAAATTGAAAACGTTTTTTAGAAAACGTTTTAGATAAAAAAAGAACCCAGATATTCTGGGTTCTTTTTCGTTTTAGATTTGAATTGCTAAACGTTTATTTAGCCTCTTCACCGCTCCACAATTGAACACGGTTTTGAACGAGTTCTGTATATTGTTTCTCCATATCCTCTGCTCCTGCTTGGTTCACTTCTGCAATCATGCCATCATAGATTGCATCAAACTGTTCAGGAGTACTCAGAATGGCTTCCGGGATACGTTTCCGAATGATATCCTGTGTTTTCTTGAAGATGACGTTGTAGTTGGAGTCACCTGGTGTTGGCAGATTGTATGCTGCTCCCCATGGTTTGATTGGGAACTCGTCTTCACTCGGGAACAGATCTTTCCACGTCGTAGCACCGTAAGCTTTGAGTGTTTCTTTCTCTGCATCGGAATATGCTGCCACGATCTGTTCAGGGAAATTCGTAGTGTAGTAGTTATCCGTTGAATCCTTCACACCGTCTCCATAGTGACCGGACAGATTGGTGTACAGTCCAATACCCGTTTCTTTCTGGAATACGGCTGCATTATTGGTTTTCTGATCCAGAATGTCGGCAGGAATGACACGTTTGCCGTCCTTCACTTCGTACTGTTTGCCCTCAATTCCCCAGTTCATCAGCACTTGCCCTTCTTCAGAAGCCAGGTAATCGAAGAATTTAATCGTACGAACCGGGTCAGGATTCGATGTTGTAATCCCTACACCCCAACCGGATACAAAACCAGGGTCTTGGTAGGCATGATCCTTGATATCCTCGGACAGGGTTACCGGGAAGTGTGAATACGTTGCTTCATCCTTGCCCGCAGATTTCAGTGCATTTTCTGCATCGGAATAACCCCAATCCTGGTCAATGACACCCAGAACACGTCCACTTGCAATTTTGGATTTGTATTGGTCTGTTTTCTGGATGAAGCTATCCTGATCAAGCAGTCCCTCATTGTACATATGGTTCAACCAGCGGAAGTACTCTTTTTCCTCTGGACGTTTGTAATGCAGACTTGCTTCATACGTCTCTGGATCAATGTAGTATTCACCATCATCCGGAGCTCCTGTTGCCTGGAAGGCAGGGTTCGTTACCGTAATCATGATTCTCCAATCATCCGCGTCCAGTGTTAACGGGATCGTTGGCTGACCATCAATTGTTGGGTGTTTCTCTTTGTACGCCTTCAGTACATTCTCGTAATCCTCAAGTGTACGCACTTCCGGGTATCCGAGTTCTTTCAGTACACGATGCTGAATCCCAAATCCACCACCTGCATCAAAGTACTTCTGGTCTACCGCATAATACGTCGGCAGCACATAGATAGCCTGATCCTCATTACTGTATTTCAACCGGTCCATGTAATTACCATACAGCTTCTTCAGATTGGGAGCATATTGGTCGATCAGATCTGTCAGATCGAGCATTGCTCCGGCATCCACCAGTTTGCTGAGTTCTCCTTTGGGGGAGACGATATCCGGATAGTCTCCACTCGCCGCCATTAAGGATATTTTATCTTGACCACCACTAACGGCAAACTCACCGTTAAGGGTTATCCCTGTTTTTTCCGTAAGGACTTTACCTACTTCATCCTTCATGCCATTCCAGTTCGGACTGGGGTCAACGCTGAAGAAATCAAAAGTAAGTGGAGTTGTCTCTGCGCTTGTATCCTTGAACGACGTATCACCGCCGCTTCCTCCACCGCAACCTGCGAGTAAAGACATTGCAAGCACTGGTGCCAGTGCAATCTTCATTTTGGAACTTGCCATAATGGTAATCCTCCCTGTTTCATATGTCTGTCTTATCCGGGACTTTTTTTGTCCCTGTCTATAGCTTCATGAACACCACACCGCAGCCCTATACGGTGAAGCGCAGACCAAATGGCTGCGCTTCGGGTATCCTGATGCTTCATTTGTAGATGTACGGCCGCTCTATGTGGCAGCCTGTACCCACTTGTTTAACCTTTTACTGCACCCAGTGTCATACCGCCAACAAAGTACTTCTGAAGGAACGGATATACAATGAGGATTGGAACCGTTACAACGATCGTAATCGCCATTTTGATCGATTCCGGTGAAATCTGTGTCATTTGCTGCGCCATATCATTGGCATTTCGTCCAGCACCTGAGCCTTGCTGTGTACTTTGCAATACTTTCATCAGCTCATATTGGAGCGTGGTCAAATGTGCCTTTGAACCATTATACAGGTACGTATCAAACCACGCATTCCATTGACCTACAGCCAGGAACAATGCGATGGTAGCAAGCACTGGTTTACACAGTGGCAAGATGATTCTGTAATAGATCGTAAAGTCATTCGCTCCGTCCAGCTTCGCGGATTCCTGCAATGAGTATGGCAGGCCATCAATGAATGAACGGATGATGAACACGTTAAATGCACTGATCATGCCAGGCAATACATATACCCAGAATGTACCGATCAGGTTCAAGTCACGCATCAGAATGTACACCGGAATCAGACCACCGGAGAAATACATCGTGAGCGCGAGTGTTGTGGAAACAAATTTTCTAAGTCCAAAATCAGGTCTGCTCAGTGTAAAGGCGATCATGGATGAACTGATCAATCCGAGCACGGTACCTACAAGTGTACGCAAAATGGAGATCTGCAAACCTTGTAACAATCCATCATATTGGAAAATCGTTTTGTAGTTCTGTAATGTGAATTCGCGAGGCCACAAGTAAATTCCGCCACGTACTGTATCTGTCGAGTTATTGAGTGAGATAGCTAGTACGTTAAGGAATGGATAAAGTGTTACAACCAGCACCATGGTCATCGCGAGGATGTTGAATATATCGAACAGTTTATCGCCCCGAGTAGCATTGAATGCTTTGTTCGCCATAATGTCGTCCCCTCCCTACATGATGCTTTCTTTAGTGAATTTTTTGAACAAGCCGTTCGCAGTAAACAGAAGGATGATACTGACAACGGAGTTGAATATACCTATGGCTGTACCATATGAGAATCGTCCCATATTCAAACCATAATTGAGCGCATATAAATCAAGGACTTCCGAGTAGTCTGTGACCAGACTGTTGCCAAGCAAGAACTGCTTCTCGAAACCGATACTGATCAGATGCCCAATTGACATGATGAAAAGTACAGAAATCGTGGTCCGTATGCCAGGCAGCGTAATATGCCACATCTGTCTCCAGCGGTTGGCTCCATCTACACGGGAAGCTTCATACAACTCATTGTCGATACCTGTAATCGCCGCCAGATAGATGATGGCATTCCAACCGGTTTCCTTCCACATATCTGAAGCGGTTACAATGTACCAGAACAAGTTCCCCTTGGCCATGAATTGGATCGGCTGATCAATAATGTTCAGGCCTACCAAAAGATCATTGATAATCCCTCCATCGGTGGAGAGCATCTTCGTAATGATCCCGGCTACAACAACCCAGGATACAAAGTGAGGCAGATATGATACCGTTTGCACGGCACGCTTGAAGAACATGCCTCTCATTTCATTCAGGAGAATAGCGAAGAATATCGGCACGATAAAACCGACAACTAGTCCCATCAAGCTCATTGCAAGCGTATTTCGAAGTACCAGATAGAAACGATCATCACTGAACAGCTCTACAAAGTGTTTAAAACCAACCCACTCTTGATCACCAAATGATCTGGCAGGTTTATAATTTTGGAAAGCCATCGTCCATCCCCATAGTGGCAGATAGTTAAATACGAAAACCCAAGCTACGAATGGCAATGACATGAGATAGAGATATTTCTGCTGTTTCATTCTGTCCCAAATTCCGTTCCGCCGATTCTTTAAAGGCGGTTTGGGGTCACTGCTTCTGTTCGCGGAAGCGGATTTTTTTGTTAGCGTTTCCATCTCCGTTCCCCCTCCTCTGTTTTATAAAATAATCATACTCGATAGAGCGTTTTCAAAATACCATCTGGATTTTAGAGAAAATCATATAAAAATTAGATATAGACATATATAATCAGACATTAATTCGTTAAAATCAGTGATAAATTCTACTTTTAAATGATATAAAAGTAATTTTAAGGAAAAATAATGTTCAAAGTGGTAAATATCGAAAACGTTTTATAGTAATCGTTTACTTCAATTACATGGCATACAAAAAGGACCCTTTCGGGTCCCTCTGATTACAATGTAAATTGAATGGTTTGCAGTTTAACGATGCCGAGTAATTGCGCTACGGATATGGAGGTTGCTGGACGGAATTGATCTCCATTCAGATACGCAAGCATCTCCTGAAATAAGTAGGCGGCTTCCGGACGCTTCATTACAGCCAGATTGGCAAACGGAAGTGAGGATATCAAAATCTTGCCCTTCCCTACTTTTGCCTCAAAGGCATAAGCGAGTCGTTTGGCCCGATAGAAATGGTCCACCACTTCGATCAGCGGCTCCACCCCGGGCAACGTATCCAAACATATCGCTGGTGTACCGTTCACCAAGTGATACCAATGCCAGTCCGAAGCCCCATCATGCGGGAAGGAGCCTAGTAGTGCTGGCCGATCTCTCAGATACATGCCCATCGTTGCACCAGGCTGTGTAGCAAACATCAGGTAATTCCAAAATACAGGCAGATACTTGGTCTCCACTGAATCATACAACCCTTCTGCGGTTGACTGTAGCCAAACACTTCCCCCGTTGACCACATAATCAACGACATTGGGTGTTAACGACTGAACGATAACCAAGTCAATCTCCCGATTTTTCAACAACTGAAATCCATCGATGCGATCTACACAATCATCATGCGCTTCACCCAGGAATGGCTTCAACTCTGCCACGGTATTCCAGAACCGATTCGAACCCGGATGAGACTCATAAAAAGGAAACGACCAGCCCTGCCATACATTCGCTACAGCTCTTTCCAAATCGCCTGATATCAGCTCCGCTTCGATCCGAAAAGCTGCTGCCCCTTCATGAGGAGCGGTAGCGACGATGCTTCCCAGTGACATGACAGACCCACATTGGATATCTCCGGTCTTCCATTCCCCTTCAGTAAGTATCACATCATCGCTTATTAACCTCCAATGAATAGTTGCGTCCTCAAGCGGATCTTTACCATAGTGAGAGATGCGCACATCGACATGAATAGGTTCTCCGGCGTAAAATGTACGCTCTTTACAACTTAACAACAGTACCATATCCGCATTGAACCGCATGAATTCTTCAGGTGTTGTAATGCCTTTGTCGTCCCAAAATACATCCAGAATGCCCGTCGTAGCATGTCCCTGCCCTGGAAAATCGCGAATGTCCAGAAGCTGTACACCCGCAGCGTCCGGTGTTCGCCGAATTCGCTCCATCGCTTCTTTTAAGGAACGTACCAGATGGGTACCACTGACCTGTTGAAAATGCTCCAGGTCCTCGATCATACCTTTGTTTGTTAACGATTCTTCAATCGGCCCTAACCAGCTAGGACGCAATACGCCAGTATACTTGGCTCGCTCTTGAGGACGCACATACATCGTGTATTGTGCATGCTCGTGCCCAATGACGGGATGTTCCGCAAGCCGGGTGACTGCATGATAATCCAGCGTGGTATCCGGTACAGCAGAATATGCGGATTCCAACGGGGGATGCCAGTTCAACGACTGAATATAATAATCACCTTCCCGGCCTTGCGCCGGAAGCTGTCCAAAACCTGTATTGTCCGTATATAAGCGGGTCGGGTCTGTATCCCTTGCCCTCGATACCAATGCATTGAGTTCAGGATGACCATTCGGACCAATAAGTTCATTCCCCATGGAGAACATGACGAATGAAGGATGTCTATGCAACGATTGGAGCAACCCATCCAGTTCTTGTGTCAGATAGGACAATACTTCAGCTGGCGCAGACTGATCCGATAGTTCAAAGAAACGAGACCAATGTGGAAGTTCTGCCTGTACCAACATGCCCGCTTCATCAGCCGCCTCCCAGAAAGGCTCCGGCGCGCTCCACCCATGCAGTCGGACATGATTGAAGCCATACGATCTAGCGATTCGTAATTGCTGAAGATAATGCTCCTTGTCCCAGACGGGATAACCCGTCAGTGGAAAGATACAGCAATCGACGTACCCGCGCAGATATACTGGTGTCCCATTCAATTCAAGCTGCTTCCCGTTTGTTGCAAAGGAGCGAACACCAAATGATTGCTCCAGCCGATCCAGTTCCTGTTCACCGTTACACAGACGAATCACTGCCTTGTATAATTCAGGGGATTCGTCCGACCATCTTGCGATAGAGTTGCCTGTCCCCAGTTCCAATCGCCACTGATCTATTAAAGCGTTGCTTTCAGTTACACCTGCTGAGCTTATATCCACATGCGCTTGAACACTCAGATTCACATTACAACTAGATCGATCAAGCCATGTGCCGTCTGGATGCTGGATATCCACATGTAATTGCATTGATCTGGCTGATTCATTTGAGGGAGCGCTTACAGTACAATCAATCAGAAGGGTTCCATTTTCAACATCTGGTTGAATCCGTAATGTCTGTAATCGGCATGGGGGCAGAATATCCAGATAAACACCACCTGTGATTCCCCCCCAGGCTGTGGCCGTATGCAATGAATGAATATGGCTACCAGCCAGCGGGAGTTTCATCGTATTATCCACGCAGATCTCCACCCGATTCACTTCTCCCTGCTTCACCAGAGAGGTAACATCCCACTTCTGTTGATTCAGCAGACTATCCTGCTGCCCGGCATACTGTCCATTGATCCAGAGATTCGTTGTCCATCGGACACCTTCCAATCTGAATACATAGTGACATCCGGGGTCGTCTGATGGAACATGCACATCCTGAGCATACCAGGCTGAGCCTTCATACTCGCGTACCTTGGTCCAGGTATCGAGCCTTTCGTATTCAGGCTCATCTCCGTATCCTTGCTCTTCCCATGAACCGGGAATCTGAATGGTCTCCCATGATGTATTTTCACACTGTGAAGGCGGTGATATCTCTTGTTCAACGAGTTCATCGGACTCCCGATCCAAACGAAACTGCCATGTTCCATTTAAGTTCAATGTATGACGTACAGCACTTGTATCAGACAAATTCATATCGTACAACCATCCCTTCATCTGGATTCTTGTAAATCCAGTCTAAGATGTGAAGCATTCCGTGACCATTGCTTATCATGGGAAGTGCATGGACAATATGATGAATCTGGAAATTTCTCAGAAATACCGAAAACGTTTTACACAATAGGCAAGGACAATGCCCAGCGCTCCGTACTTATTCCTCGTTTGTATCCGTAGCCGTTCCTTTCAACGATGATTGGGTTCTGGCCTGTTTGTAAGCGGAAGGGGATTCCCCTACATATTTCTTGAACTTACCGTGGAAGTAGTCCACATTTGCATACCCCACTCTAGCCGCGACCTGATGGACCTTCAGTCCTTCATCCAGCAATTCCTTGGCTTTTTCCATACGAACCTTGTCCAGAAATGCATTGAAATACTCTCCAGTATGATTCTTGAACAACTTGCCCAAGTAACTGCTGTTATAGTTAAACACTTCAGCAAGTACTTCGAGCTTGAGATTTTCGCCAGGGTTACGCTGGATAAATTCAATCATCTGTTTCAATACAGTATCCTTGCTTCCCCCACCCATACGTTGAATAAGTCGATTCAAATGTTCCGATGCCATGACTTTGAGATCAGACATCGTAAATTGATGATAGACTTCATTAATCAGAACCGAATGTTCCTGCATAATGGAGTGCATCTGTTGATTCGTCGCTGCAAGCTTGTTGAACGCCAGGGAAAATACCTGTGAGAACGCCGTCTTGATCGCTTGCTCTGTTCGGTGATATGGAACGAGGCGCTCTTCCATCTCACCCAGTACCCGCATAACGGACTCACTACTGCGGATGTCTAACGCATAATACAGCTTGTCCGCGAGTTCGTCCTCAACTGGCTCATGTGCTCCGTCCACAGCTTCAACTTCTGGCTTAACAACGCTTTCGCCTTCGCTGCCTTCAGTCCACAGCATGATACGTTTCTCCGTGAACAAAAAGCGTTCCCCGAGTAAACGATTCGCCTGCGTGTATGACCGCGCAATTTCAGAAGTGGAATGTACGGGTTCTCCTGCAGCACCATACATGTGAACCTCCCATTCTCCCAGCAGTCCTTCCAGCTCATCATACAGATTTCTTGCAGATGACTCGGATGTGATTGTTTCCTTACTTAACAGCCCCAGACCGGAATGGAACGAGAATACAATACCTCGGTCTTTCTGGTCAAATGCTTCAATCAGTTTGCGTTTCATTACACTTCCCCGCTGCAGGTCGGGGGCTACATGCATCTCAAGCAGCACAATCTGATAGTGAGGCCAGTGCAGCCCCAGGCTATCTTCTTCCATGCTACCCGCACCATCCAGACTGTCAAAGAGCAAAGCCTCGATCTGATGCTCCCGATAGACGGTATCTTCACCAGCATGACGTGCCATTGTCTCCCGTTCACGGGTCAGGATTGTAGCAATACGCTCCAGTTCACCAATAATCTCTTCTTCATCCACCGGTTTGAGCAGATAACCATCCACACCAAAACTGATGGCTTTCTTGGCATAGTCAAAATCCGCGTAACCACTTAATATCAAAAAGTGCGAATCCGGATGATTCCGGCGCACTTCTTCAATCACATCCAGCCCGGTCATACCGGGCATGCGAATATCAATAATCGTCAGATCAGGCTCCAATTCCTCAAACCGGGAGATGGCCTCACGCCCGCTGGCAGCTGTAGCAATGACCTGGAATCCATATTTTTCCCACTCGATAATGGTTGTCAGTCCCTCACGTATGCTCGGTTCGTCATCCACCAAAAACACTTTATACATGTTGGTCCCCTCCTGCTGGCAAAGTGAAAGAAACCTCTGTTCCTTCCCCATATACACTCTTAATCTGCAATCCATATGGCTCCCCGTACGTCAAGGTTAAGCGTTGATGTACATTACGCATGCCGATCCGACTCTTCTCCTGTTCCTCCGGTCCACAGATAAACTGCATCACCTCAGCCAGTCGTTCTGGCGTTATGCCTGCACCATTGTCATCCACACGGATCTGCACAATGTTCTCTACTAAACGAATACTTATATGAACACGGACTGTACCCTCTTTGTTCTCCAGACCATGGACAATCGCATTCTCAACCAAAGGTTGAATAATCAAAGGCGGAATGTACATCTTCTCCACCTCGGGATCGATATGGATCTGGAATGCAAGGCGGTCGCCGTAACGAAATTTCTGAATTTCCAAATAGGAACGTACCATTTCAAGTTCAGCCCGGAAGGTTGTTTTTCCACTGCCAATCTCCAGACTCTTGCGCATCAGCTTGCCCAACAGCCTGACGATGTTAGCAATCTCTGCTTCTCCCTTAATATGCGCTTTCATCCGAATGGACTCCAGTGCATTAAACAAGAAATGTGGATTGATCTGGCTCGCCATCATTTTCAGTTTAATCTCTTTTTGGGCGATTTCCAATTGATTGTTCTGTTCGGTCGCTTCTACCACCTGCGTCATGAGTTCATTGATACTTTTCACCATATAGTTGAACTGTCGTGACAGTTGCCCAATCTCATCGTTTCCATCAATCCGCGAAGTCACGTTCAGGTCTCCTAATGCCAGCTTGTTGAGGTGTTTACTCAGCCGGAGCAATCGGTTCGAAGTGAGGAACGAGATGATATATACGAATAATAGGGCGATAACCAGCACAAGGATAATGAAAATCATGCCAATCATGCTGACAGTGTTGGCGTCTTTGACGATATTTTTGGTGGCAAAAACCGAAATCACCTTCAGGCTATTCATGCTCGATCCAGGGCCCAACTCATCAATAACAATGTTGGATGGCTCCCCCCGAAAATCAGCTTCAATGGTGCCTTTTGCCTGATTCTGCAGATCAACGCCAAAATCAAGCTCGTCCAGCGTTTTCCCTACCAGTTCGGTATTCTTGGCTGCAACCACATAGCCTTGCTCGTCCGTAATCATCGTCTCGAATTGTTCCTGACGCAACAATCCATTCAGCTCATCCTGATTGATCACAATCATCAACACGCCCTCGGTCCGATATTCGGCAAAAGGTACTTTGCGCACCAAACTGAGCTTGTGTACAGGATTATCTTCCTTGTCCGGAATGTAGAACCACCCGATGCTGGTTGTTTTCAGTGCCTGTTGGTACCAGTAGCTCTCTTCCGTCTGCTTGTCTACCGGGATGAATTCGAGGTTGTTGATCAATGTTGGGTTAGTTGAGTAAAAACGAATGCCCGCTATCTCACGGTACAAACGCCTGTACTCCTGAAAGTCTTTGTATGCAAGATACGCTGAGGTTAACTCCACAACGCTCTTGTACCGCTTATTCACGATCTCCTTGAGATCAGCATTAAACATTAAAAGATTGGATATATCGGTTGGTACACGCAGCATGGTTGCCGTCTGGCTCTTGATCTTGTCCACATTGATGATCGTCTGTCCTATTGCATTATCCAGGGCTTGCTGGCGAAAATAACTGGTCACAGCAAGACCAACAATCAGGACCGGAATCATGACAACCAGTACATAGGAAATGAGCAATTTATGCTTTAATTTGAGATTATTAGTGGTTCGTATCAGCCTTTTCAACATGTCTGCACCTTCCGTCATCTGTATAAGCGCTTACATATAAACAGCAGGATCAGGATGTACTGTCCTCAGAATTAATCATACCACATAACCGCCAGAATTCGGATTGTCATTGCAATGGGTAATATATTGCCAGGCAAAAAGCCAGCCTGACCTCTAACAAAAGAGGCCGCCATTAACATGGCGACCGGGCTTACCGAATTATTTTCTACTGACGGAAGTTTAGTGACTCCTAGATGGGCGAAATCCATATCCTTTGGCACGCCATGCAACAATCAATGCCACCAATGTTAAAGCCAAGATGGCCCAGTTAAATGACGAAGCTCCCCATTGATTCAGAAGAACACCTCCCGCCATTCCCCCAAGGGCAATAGCCAGATTCCAAACGGTTGTATTAATCGGCATGACGAGATCCACACCTTGTTCCCCAGTAGCTTGAGCAAGTGCAGTCTGTAACAGGGTAGCCGCACCGCCAAATGTCAGACCCCACAGCGCAACAGAACCAAAGACGACAACAATGTGCTCACTCCAAAGACCTAATACCAGGGAAATCAAGGCAAAGCCCGCAAGGCTCATGAGAACCAGCATACGCAACCACCGATCAATGAAAATACCTGTAATCCAGATGCCCACCAATGCCATCAGGCCAAATACAAGTAAAATGAGTCCAACCTTGGATTCCAAACCAACATCGGCGAGAAAAGGAGCAATATACGTGTATAAAATATTATGAGCCAACATCCAGGCCAAAACGACAGTTAAAATGGGTATTACACCGGGGGTGAACAGTACTTGCTTGACAGAGATACGCTTATCCGCTGACTGCCCCGGATAGTCGGGTACTTTCCAGAGCACCCAGAAAATCAGTACAAACGCCAGCAACGACATCAGCCAGAACACTGAGCGCCAGCCCATAAATGAACCAAGCAGCGTACCTGCCGGAACACCAAATGATAAGGCAATCGGCGTTCCAATCATAGCCACAGCCATGCCTCTTCCCTTGAGATTATCAGGTACCATGCGTAATGCATAACCACCAATTAGGCCCCAGGAGACACCTGCTGCAACACCGGCCAAGAAACGAGCGAACAGTGTCAGTACATAGTTTGATGAGAGGGCAGTAATGGTGTTGAAGACAAGAAAACCGATAATAGACAGAAGTAAAAGCGGACGCCGCCGCCAACCCTTTGTCAGAACCGCCACAGGTATGGCAGCAACCAGCGACCCAACAGCATAAAAGGTGACAAGCTGCCCCGCCCCTGCCTCAGAGATCTGCAGCCCTTCTTTTATTTGCGGCAGCAACCCCGCAGGAAGTGTTTCGGTCATAATGGCTATGAAACCCGCCATAGCCAGGGCCAGCAACCCCAACCACGGAAAACGATGAGAAGATATATCCGACATCTTTGCAGCTCCTTTTAAGATAGTGTAGAACAAGTAATCGAATTATGGATCGATCATTCCTTATATTATTCAGACCGTCTCACCTTGTCAATGACTTTTGGATCGATTAGTATATAATTAAGAAAAAAGAGGGGGGAACTCTTATGGCAAGAACGGGACGTCCGCGCATTTTCGACCGGGATAAGGCCCTATTACAAGCGATGATGCTCTTTTGGGAGCAAGGTTTCGAGGCCACTTCACTACTTCAGCTTCGAGCAGCCATGGGGGATATTTCAGCAGCCAGCTTTTATGCAGCCTTTGACTCCAAAGAAGCCCTGTATAAAGAAGCAGTAGAACGATATATGGATACGTTTGGACGTGTGACGGAAAGTTTCTCGGATCTCACGCTGTCACCCAGAGAAGCGATCGAAACCACATTAAGAAGTACCGCAAAAATGCAAACAGACAGTACACATCCATCTGGCTGTTTAATTGTGCTGTCAGCCAGCACATGTTCTTCCAAAAACAATCATATCCGTGACATTGCCGCTGAGAAAAGAAAGCTGACTCGCAACCGCCTGCAGGATTGCATCCAGCGTGCTGTGGATGTCGGTGAAATTCCTGCTTCCACGAATTTACACATGCTGACCACCGTATTTGATACCTTTATGCAAGGCATATCTACACAAGCCCGCGACGGTGTTCCTCATGCAACGATCGATCAGGCTATCACGGAATTCATGGGCATCTGGAACCTTGTTCAACATCCAGCCTGACTTAAACCTACGAACTTTTGATAGGTTAGAAAAGCCAAAAAAAGGCACTCCCACGATTGGAAGTGCCTTCTCAGTATAGAATCTGTTCGTGTGTTATTAAGGACGAGGTGTACTTACCCCATTCAGAATCAGTTTTGGATGAATATCGGCGCTAAGTGAAGCGGAAACTGCACAATATTTCTCTTCGGCCATTTGGATGGCTTTCCAAATGCGATAATCCGGGATATCCCCATCGACTTTGAAGATCAGATCAATGGATGTGAACCCTTTAGGCATCTCTTCACTGCGTGTGCCTTGTGCTTCAATCTCAATCGACTCAATTTTGTCCAGGAAAGCGTCCAGAATCATCGTAATATCGATTCCCATACAGCCGCCGAGACCCGCCAGTAACAATTCCATCGGGGTCGCACCCTTGCTGTCGCCACCATAAGCAGCAGTGGCATCCATGCCAACCGCGTAGCCAGAGGGTCCTTCGGAAGTAAACGCACGTTTGCCTTTCCATACGGTTGTTACATTCATGATGTTATCCTTCTTTCTTACAATAGTTTAAGTTCAAGCGAAAAAGATTTGCACTTGCCACTCCGATGACAGAATAACCTTCCGATCGCTGTAATCCCCAGATTTTTTTGATTCCCTTCTTCAAGGGGAAAATCAGGGGATAAAGGCGCACGCTCCGCTTCTTCAGGTTTCTTCTGTCCTCTCCGTTCTTGTGCAAAAAGTTTAGTTGAACTGATATCGTCACGACCTTAAATACCCGCTCCGGGTACGTTCGTTCTTCCGATTGCTGTTATCTTTATCAAAATTCAGTAATCTGTTGCAAGAAACGGCGGGTGCGCTCTTGCTTTGGATGTTCAAAGAAGGCCTGTGGGCTCGCTTCTTCCACAATCGACCCATCTGCCATAAAGACAATTTTGTTCGCCACATTACGGGCAAACTTCAATTCATGCGTCACGACCAGCATGGTCATGCCTTCCTCTGCCAGCTCCTTCATGACGGAAAGCACCTCTCCGACCAATTCAGGATCAAGAGCAGAAGTCGGCTCATCAAACAGCATCACTTCCGGCTCCATTGCAAGTGCACGTGCAATGGCGACCCGCTGCTGTTGTCCACCGGATAATCGGGATGGATACGCATCCTGCTTGTCCGACAAGCCGACCCGATCCAGAAGAATCCGGCCGCGTTCAGCCGCTTCGTCACGCTTGATTTTTTTCACCGTCACGAGACCTTCCATCACATTGCCCAGCACTGTCTTGTGCGGATACAGATTGAACTGCTGGAATACCATGCCGGTCTGGCGACGAATCTCCAGTACCCGGGCACGCTGGACTCGCAACGGATCTGCGCTGTTAACCACAACACCGTTCACTTCAATCTGTCCTCCAGACAACTCTTCCAGTCCATTCAGGCAGCGTAGCAAGGTACTCTTGCCGGAACCACTTGGGCCAAGCAACACAACAATATCTTTGGCATCGACATGCAGATCGATGTTCGTAAGTACTTCATTTTTCTGAAAACGTTTGGTAAGTCCAGTTGTTGTAATCATCGGTTCTCTCCTCCTATCAGTAAGCCCGGGCCAACCGGCGCTCCACTTGTTCCAGAATGGCCGAGAAGCCGATACTCATAATCCAGTAGATCACACCAATTGCCAGATAAAATGGCATATTCAATGCATATTGTGATACCAGCAGCTGTGCTGAACGCAACAACTCGGTAACACCGATGGCCGCCACAAGTGATGTTTCCTTCAACATGCCAATAAAGGTGTTCCCCATCGGCGGGATGGCAATCCGCACAGCCTGCGGGAAGATAATGCGTCTCATCGCCTGAGCCGGGGTCATTCCCGTTGCATATGCAGCTTCTGTCTGCCCTTTTGGTACAGCCTGAATGGCTCCACGGAACGTCTCCGACAGAAATGCACCTGCATTCAGACTGAGTCCCAGACATGCTGCGGTGAGTGATCCCAAGGTCACTCCATAATCGACCAATCCGTAATAAATAACGAATAATTGCACCAGCAGCGGGGTTCCCCGCATGATGGATACATAAAACCTTGCGATCAACCTAAGCCACATCGGTCCCTTTAGACGAGCAATCGCAACAAGCACCCCGATGATGAACGCAAAAAACATGGAGATCACAGTTACATACAGCGTATAGTAAGCCCCCTTCAGAAAGAAGGGGATATTCTCAAATACCAGTTCCATGGGTCAAATCTTCCCTTCGCCTTGCAGGTTCATTATTGCGCAGGCTCTTCACCAAACCATTTTTTGAAAATGGTATTGTACGTGCCATCATCTTTCATGCCTTTGAGAGCATCATTCAGTGCTGCTACGAGTTCCGGATTGTCTTTGCGTACAGCGATTCCTGCTTGGTCACTCTTAATTGCTTCGCCTACAGCTTTGATCTTTAATCCATTGGCATCAACAATCGGTTTCAATGCGTACATGTTGTTGATTGTGGCGTCAATCCGTCCAGCATTCAGGTCTTTCAGTGAAGAGATGACATCGTCATAGGTTTTGATCGTGAAGTCTCCCACTTTAGGCAACACTTCATTACGCAGATATGATTCATCATTTGTACCCAGACCTACGCCAATCGTTTTCCCTTTGAAATCTTCCAACTTGGTAATATCGTTATTGTCTTCTTTTACAATGATTTTAACTTGGTTCGTAATATACGGATCACTGAAATCGAGTACTTTCTTACGATCATCGGTGATCGTCATCTGGCTGATGATTGCGTCCAGCTTTTTGGCTTGCAGACTCGGTGTCAGACCGGAGAACTCCTGGGATACAAATTCAACTTTAACCCCAAGACGCTTTGCAACCTCACGTGCGATATCTGCATCGTAGCCGTCCATTTCTTTCTTATCGTTCAGGAAGTTGTATGGTGCATATGTGCCCATCATGCCTACTTTGATCACGCCAGCAGACTTGATCTGCTCCAGTTCATTACTCGCCTGTGCACCATTCGTGCTTCCATTGTCTGTTGCTTTACTTCCACAAGCACTAAGTACCAGCACGGTCATCAGCAGAATCGCTGTCAGAGACCAGCCTTTACGAGTTTTCGATCCATATGTTTTGTTCATTACGTTAACTTCCTCTCAGTCATGTATTGTTCTGGATGTACATTTGGTTCCTTTATTGTGTGACTAAATCGCAATTGTACCCATTATTCCCTGCTACTTGTTTAATCATGTGAATCTCTGGTCTCTCCTTTGAAAAATAAAGCTGCGAACTCTGCACATTGCTTATGTGCCCAATAGTCCGTAAAACTCAAAGCTTGCTGCCTCAGCTGCCAGCGAAGAAGCTGTCATGGCTGAGAACTTGCTGTGCAACTCATCGGAGCCGAACAACCAGCGCGATATCATGCCTTCAATCATGCTTACCAACAGCGCTGCTCGAAGCGGTACATCCATGCTCTCAGGCAACATGCCGAGTTCGATGGCACGTTCCATATTGTGACGGAACGCTGTCTCGACAGCATTACGTGTCTCCTCAACCAGGCGTTGTACGGATTCTTCCGTCACGATGCCTTTGAGCAACAGTTCCATAAAATAACGATTCTGCGCAGCAAATGAGAACAAGTCAGTGAACAGCCTTTCCGATGCTTTCACCATATCTTCTATCGATCCGGCATCCTTGCGGTACCCTTGTCCGATCGACTCAAGCAACTTCTCCTTGCCCGTTAAGACTATCTCTGAAGCAATAGCTTCTTTACTCTTGAAGTGCCAGTAGAATGTCCCTTGCGCCACACCAGCCTCGCGGACGATATCGGAAATTTTCGTCTGATGGTAACCCTGGGTTGCAAAACGCTCCATCGCTATGCGTATTATTTGGTCCCGGCGTTCTTCACCGGGTTCCAAACCGTTAATTTTGGTCATTCATGTAACCCTCCCGATTGATCAGTCAGTCAGTTAAGTTATATCCTATGGGATAACTAGGTTTTTGTCAATATAGTTTTAAACAAATGGTTACAAGCATAAGTTGAAGTTGAGTGCATTTGTGATCATAATAGGTGATAGCCTTGTTCAAATGAACAGGCATGGTCAAGCAGGACAGCCTGTGCTGTCACCTGCATTTCAAGGAGGAAGAGAATTGGACATTATATCATCCATTATTATGGGCATCATCGAGGGTTTGACTGAGTTTTTGCCCGTGTCCTCCACTGGACACATGATTCTGACTGCCCACTTGCTGGGGTTATCGGAGGACAACGAGTCAGTCAAAACGTTTGAGGTGGTTGTTCAACTCGGAGCTGTACTTGCTGTTGTTGTACTGTACTGGAACAAATTCATTGATATGTTCCGCTTCACCGGAGGGAGCAGACCTTACTCCCGCCGCCTCAATCTGGGACATATCTTCCTGGCGATGGTTCCTGCCGTAGTCATCGGACTTGTATTCCGTGACTGGATCAAAGCACATTTGTTTGGTCCGGAAACAGTGCTGTACAGCCTCGTTATAGGTGGTATATTGATGATCGTAGCCGAACGCTGGAGTCGGAAGAGTGGGCGGATTACTACCCATGATGTCGATGATATTTCCTACAAACAGGCATTCGCAGTGGGTATATTTCAGATCTTGGCATTGTGGCCAGGCTTCTCTCGTTCCGGGTCAACGATCTCAGGCGGTCTCTTTGCAGGGGTGAGCCGTGTAGCCGCTGCGGAGTTCACATTCCTCGTGTCTGTGCCGATTATGATTGGTGCTACGGGATATGACCTGTACAAAAGTATCGATCACCTGAACGGCAGTGATTTCCCAATCTTTGCGATTGGATTCATCGCTGCGTTCATCGTCGCCATGCTGGCGATCAAGACGTTCCTGTCCATTTTGAAAAAATTGAGCCTGACCGTCTTTGCTGTATATCGCTTTGTCTTGGCAGCCGTGTTCTTTATTATTTTGATGTAATCATTACAATTCAAGTAATTAGACAGGCAAAATCAATGGCGGCCTCACGTTCCCTTGGGAAGTGAGGCCGCCATATTTTATATTTTTTGCTATACTTCCGTTACTTCATGATTCTGTTGGTTTATGATTCTTTTTCTGCTCCAGAGACAGGAAAATCCGTAATTAGAAGAAGTCTGATTCTTCATTACTTCCTTCTTTAGTGGGTTGGATCATTGGTGATGCCGACTAGGTTTACTATGTATCATGGACAACCATATTCATGTTCACTTCTAGAAAGCGGTCTGGCTTATTACCACTCTTTCACTTGAATACTCCGGTGTTTCTTACGATATTTTAATCTCTCACGCAGATTATATCTATTCTCCTTTTGTTCCTGCAGCAATTGCTTCACCCCGATCATCAACAATCGGTATCTTCGGTCATCATTGTGACTTAATTGGTGCATTTCTTCAAAAATTTCATTCTTCATACGGATCTTGTTCACTCCAAATATTCAGTTTGTTCTCACAGTATACATGGGAGCACTGAACAAATTCTAAACAAGCGTTGTTTCTCAACTTCAGTTATTCGAATGCATATATGAATGCACATCATGCGTGATGGAATGAAGCAGAAAAACCCCTTCCTGTCGCAAGACAAGAAGAGGCCTCCTTAGCTAAGTTAATTAAGCAAACTGCTGAGCCTTCGTACGCTTAAACTTTGGATTCAAGCGTCTCCAGGTACTCGGAGATTTGAGCAGGTGTTTTAGCCCATTTGCTATGCAGATGTGCGATTTTCTTGCCGTTCTGGAACACGAGCAGGCTTGGAATGCCGCGTACTCCATTCTCTTCGGCAAACGGCTGGAACTTTTCTGCATCCAGGGCATAGAAGGTTTTGTCCGTATGTTGGTCGATAACATCCCCGATAAAACGATCCAGGTTTTTGCAATCCGGACACCAGGTTGTATCAAATTTAATGACGGTAAAACCATCAGAGTTAATTGTATCCAAATACTGTTGTTCACTTTGAATTCTTTCCATATGTCTTCTCTCCCTTATATGTTCCTTTTTTGGCTGATCTTCATTGTACCTTGTATAGTTACAATTGAAAATAGGCTTAATGGAGTTAACGATGCTGCTTGTACAGATTAGCGGGACTGAGCTCTCGTATTTCCTGAATTTCCGCAGCGGTGAGTTCAGGCGAATTCGAAGCAGCAATATTGTGCAGTAACTGTTCTCTTGAACTGGCACCAGGGACAACAGCTGCTACGGCAGGATGGGATAACGCGTAGCGAATAGCTGTCTGAGCCATACTGCGTTGGTCCGTAACAAGACGACTTAGCCCTTGCCGAATGGTATATAGTTGCTCTGGCGTATAGTCCAGGTAACCTTTGTCTGCCTTGGCAGATCCGGAATCGGCAAGCACACCGCTAGCTACGGGCCCACGGGCAATTACGCTGATCCCCTTTTGTTCCAATAAAGGTAGCACCTCTTCTTCCGCTCTGCGGTCAGCAATGCTGTACTGGTTCATCACACTGACGATGGATGCCCTCTTTACATACTCCCGAATCACATTGGGACGAATGGAGGAAATTCCGTAATATCGGATAAGTCCTTCCTTCTTCAGTTCCTCAAACGCTTCAATCGTCTCTTCGATGGGGTCGTCCAAGGTCCCGCCATGCAGCTGATACAGATCGATGTAATCGGTCTGCAGACGCTTCAGGCTTTCATGTACAGCCTGCTTAATGTAGGCTTTGGACGGGTCCCATGACCAGCCCTCTTTGCCAGGCAGACGACGATTACCTACTTTGGTCGCCACAATGACTTGGTCCCGACGCCCTTTAATAGCTTGTCCTACAATCTCTTCATTACGCCCTTCGTCATACAGATCGGCTGTATCCAACAGATTGACACCATGATCCAGAGCCTCATGAACCAGGCCCAAAGCGTGCTCCATTTCAGTTCCAAGTGACATACATCCCAGCCCAACCTCAGACACCATCAGTTCGGATGTACCCAGACGATTTTTCTTCATATGTGTATCTCCCTCCATACGTTCTGCAAGTATCCATTGTATCATTCTTGCTGGCAAAAATCGCATTACACACAAAAGCAAGGGATTGCTTTCGATTTTCGATTGCACAAAAAAACCTGGAACGACTTCATCTCCAGGTTTCTCATAATCATCATTTAATTCAAACGTTAGGTGAACTATCGAAATTTATTTCACTTCCACGCGTGGTCTGGTTTTACTTGTTCCATTGGACGAATTGGAGCTTTTCATCATACCCGAGACAGTGCTAAACAGTTTATCTCTTGCTTGTTTGTTCCTCATCAGATAAGTCACACCTGCGCCGATAGCCGTCATGAGTATTCCTCTTCTTTTAGACATGTGCTTCTCCTCCTTCAGGATAAATGTACATCGTGTCTTGTTTGACAATTACCCTGTGGGAGCAAAACGAAACGAAGTACAGGCTTGATCGCAGAAAAAAAGATGACCTCCGAATTCAATTCAGCGGTCATCTTCCAATCGTCCTTTTGAAACATCAATCGAACGAGATAAATCATACAAGCTTTCGTACAATCAAGACAAACGTCCATGTCCAATTAATCAGATGGCGTTGCGACATGGGTCATTTCTTCATGTTTGTAGGTCGAACCATCGGCGGTCAGATAAAAGTGTCCGATGGGATGCAGATCTTCATCCAATTCGTAGACAAGCGGAATGCCTGTCGGGATATTGAGGGCCATCACGTCTGCTTCGGACAATTGGTCCAGATGCATGACGAGTGAACGAAGCGTGTTCCCATGCGCAGAGATCAGCACTCTTTTGCCAGCAGACACCATCGGTTTAATCTCCGCATTCCAGTACTCCAGTACACGCTTCGAGGTATCCATCAGGTTCTCCGTAAAAGGGATGGTGCATCCGAGCCGCTTGTACTTGTCCAGATCCTGCACATATCGGTCATCGGTTTGGTCCAGTGCCGGGGGAGATACGTTAACGGATCGTCTCCATTCCTTTACTTGGTCTTCCCCATACTTCAGAGCAGTCTGCTGTTTATTCAGTCCTTGAAGCGCACCATAATGGCGTTCATTCAGCTTCCAAGTCTTCGTAATGGGAATCCACATGAGGTCCATTTCATCCAGCGCAATATCGAGTGTCCGGATAGAACGTTTCAGCACGGATGCATAGGCGTAATCAAAATCAAATCCCTGTTCCTTCATGATCTTCCCTGCTTTACGAGCTTCTGCGTAACCATCCGTCGTCAGATCCACATCTGTCCATCCGGTAAAACGGTTCTCTACATTCCACATACTCTGTCCATGGCGAATCAAAACAACTCTGTACATAAATGCGAACCCTCCTTCCATGGAAACATTACCCGCAACTCAAACTAATTAGCACAATGAAACGTTCATCACATTAATAATATGGTGCCATCATGAGATATACTACAACACCTGTAGAGCTGACATATAACCAGATTGGCATCGTCCAACGTGCAATTTTGCGGTGTTTCTTCAATTGATTCGTCCAACCCCATACAAGTGTGAACAGCGCCAATGGAACAATCAGAGCTGCCAGTATACTATGGGTAATCAGAATGAAGAAATAGATCGAACGAATGATGCCCTCGCCGCCGTATTTGGACGTCTCTGGTGAGAGGTAATGAAACGTCAGATAAGTCACGAGGAATAACAGTGTTGTTGAGAATGCAGCAAGAATAAATCGTTTGTGCAGCTTCACATTCCGCTTGATAATAGCAATAAGCGCTGCGAGCAGGAAGATGAAGGTAAAGCTGTTAAACACGGCATTAAACCGCGGCAACACCGTAATATCAAAGGTTACATCACCTTTGTAACCAATGGACGGTGCGAAGAACAATAATAAAATAATGACATTAGCGAGAATGGAAATCGTGATAATGATGCCTGCGAAATTTTTATTACTCGTCGGGGACTGGATGTTCGGCTCCCCTTTGTTATTTTTGCCCAATGCAAAATCCTCCTCATATCCTAACTTCTATGTTCTATATCATTATATCTCGCTAATTCCGGGCTGTTAAGTGACAACACTCTGAACAAAACCGCTGCACTCCCCTATAAAATGCCCCTTTACGGCCATTTTCAATCAAATCCAAACCGGCTCCCATTTACCCGAGTCCACATTTGTGGTATAATTAATGCAATTAATCACATACGCGTTGAAACTGGAGGAGCCTGTCACCAAGGGCCCCTCTTTGTCTTTTTCAGGCACAGAACGGCACTTTTCTAAATGCCGTTCTGTGCCTTTTTGTCTGATTGAAGCAGAGGATGGATCGCCCTTGGGTTGGTTAACCTATAGACGCTATTACTGGAGGGAAGAACACCTATGGAATTTATTTTGGTTCTTGCACTTATTTTAATCTTTACCAAACTTGCTGGTGATCTTTCCGTAAGATTGGGTCAACCATCGGTTCTGGGGAAGCTGATTGTGGGTGTCATCCTCGGGCCTGCAATTCTCGGTTGGGTTCAGCAAAGTGATTTCGTACATTATATGGCTGAGATCGGGGTATTGCTGTTAATGTTCATCGCCGGATTGGAAACGGATCTGGAGCAGTTGAAGAAAAACTGGAAGGCGGCCTTTGCTGTGGCCGTCGGTGGTGTTATTTTACCTTTTGTCGGGGGATACGGTTCGGCCATAGCATTTGGTATGTCGCAGACACACGCGCTTTTCTTCGGGTTGTTGTTCTGTGCAACGTCAGTCAGTATCTCAGTTCAGACATTGAAGGACATGAATCAGCTGAGTTCACGTGAGGGCACTACAATCCTGGGTGCAGCCGTTGTCGATGATGTACTCGTGGTAGTTCTGCTCGCCGTTATGATGAGCTTGCTCGGCACTGGTGCGGGGGATGTCTCTATTGGATGGTTGATTAGCAAGAAACTTCTATTCTTCGTCATCATCTTTGCAGCAAGCTGGTGGCTTGTACCGCGAATCATGAAATGGATGGCCCCGCTTCGGGTCACCGAAACTGTGATTACAACCGGACTCATTATCTGTTTTGGATTCTCGTACTTTGCTGAGTGGATGGGTGTTGCTGGCATTATCGGTGCTTTTGCAGCAGGGATTGCCATCTCTCAAACCACCTTCAAACATGAGGTTGAAACCAAAATTGAGCCGATTGCTTACGGAATTTTTGTCCCGGTATTCTTTGTTAGTATCGGCTTAAATGTCACCTTTGATGGTGTGGGTTCACAAATTTGGTTTATTGTTGTTATCAGTATCATCGCTATTGTTACCAAACTTATCGGTGGTGGAGCTGGTGCCCGGCTGACCGGGTTCGACCGTTCCTCTTCGCTGGCTATTGGGGCAGGCATGATCTCAAGAGGAGAGGTTGCCCTGATTATCGCTTCAACGGGACTTGCTTCCGGATTGCTTGATTCGGAGTACTTTACCAGCGTTGTAATCATGGTTATTGTGACTACACTTGTTACTCCGCCACTTCTCAAAATCACCTTTGCACGCAAAAAAGGTGAACAGCGGGTTGAAAGAGGCATTGAGGAATCACATTTGAACGGGTAAAGTATTGAAATCATTCCGTATTTAAAGCTATACTTGATTTAGAAATGCAATATATCGGTCGTGAAGCACACGCCGCTTTGATCTATTCTTCCCCTTCGACATGAAGGTTGGAGATGGTCAGAGCGGCTTTTTGTATTTTTATAATGTAATCCTCATTCGTTACTCATTCGATTTCGCTATATAGAAAAACAAAAAAAGACCACCTTACACTCAAGAGGTCTTCCATCCTTGCCTGTTGTTACAACAGGCTGTCCCATTTTAAGTTAACACACCAACATAAAAACCAATCGAGATAAAGACAACACACCAGACGAATGCACCGATGCTGGATACAATTACGTACCTGCCAATCGCCATGCGGCTAATCCCGGAGAAACAGCACATGAGATGACGAATACCTGGAATGAAGTAACCCAGGATGATGGACCAATACCCATATTTGAGGAACCACGACTCCACCCTGCTGAATCGTTTGGCATTTACGCCGACCCACTTGCCGTATTTTTCAACCAGCGGCCTGCCCGCTTTCTTGCCAATCATGTAGCTAAGCAGCCCTCCGGTAAATGCGCCACCGAAACTGACGGCGATGGAGACGGAGTAATTCAATACCGAGATGGAGGCGAGATAACCGACAAAGGTCATCATCACCTCATCCGGAATCGGCATGCCAATAACGCCAAGAGCCAGTAGTCCGTATATTGCGAAATAACCATATTGACCAATAAATTCTTTTGCAAATTCCATACTGACTCGCTCCTTATTTCGGTTCCACAATATCCTTCTCATGTGAGGCTAGCACTTGTTTTAGAGACGGGAATCGGATTTGGCTCACCATGAGACCGGATAATACAATAATGACAAGATAGGCTACACCATGTGTGAAATAAGGACTCCAGAGCGCGAAAAAGGACATCAGACCGCCGGCAAATGTAATCGGCATCCCGACAAAACCACTGCTTGCTGTCTTCTGACAGTTATAACGGGCCAGACGCAATGCACCGCAAATCGGAAACAATGCAGTCAGTGCCATCCCCAGCACACTCACTTCAAGCATGGAATTCAGGTACAGAATCAGCACGGGTGCTGTTCCGAATGAAACTACATCCGCAAGCGAGTCCAGGGACTTGCCGAACTCACCCTCACAATGCAATTTACGAGCCGCAAATCCGTCAAACAGATCAAAGAACATCGCTACCCATATCATCATCACAGCCAGGGCAAATTCACCATGAATAGCCATAATGACTGCCAGCATGCCTGAACTCAGATTCCCCAAGGTTAAAATCGATGGTAAAGACTTCATAAGAGTTGACTCCCTTTCGTACTAGGCTTTAGGAAAAATAATATAAAAACGGACTCCATCCGGTGTATTCTCTACTCCATAACTGCACCCATGCAGATCAAGAATCTGCTTCGCAATGGCCAGACCAAGCCCGGTCCCCCCCATTTTGCGATTACGTGAGCGCTCTACCCGATAGAACCTCTCCCATATATACTGCCGCTCAGCTTCAGCAATCTGCTCGCCCTTGTTTTCAATGGAAATATGGACGAAACCTTCACGTCTGCTGATCTCAATAGTTATATCGGTATGTGGTATCGCATGACGTATAGCATTCATCATGATATTGAAAATAACTTGCTCCAGCTTGCTTCGGTCACCCTCAACCGTCTGTTCTGTTGTGGATACAAGCACCACATCCAATCCTTTGTCCTTCAGTTGCGGACCCAGACGGCCGGCGATATCTTCAATCATGTCAGCCAGTGCAACCGCATCCGTATTTAATTGAACCGCTGAGGATTCCAGTCGCACCAGATCCAGCATCTCTTCAACCATCGTTTCCATTTTGATCGCCTCATCGGCAATGATCTCAATGTAACGCTCCCGTTTGGTCTCACTCACGCCATCCTTCAGCCCTTCAGAATATCCCTTAATAATGCTGATTGGAGTCTTAAGTTCATGTGATGCATCGGCAAAAAACTTGCGCTGACGCTGTTCAATCTCCTGCTTCATTTCCATATCTGTACGCATCTGCGTGTTGGCCTGCCTCAGCTCTTCCAGTGTCTGACCCAAGGTTCCCGATAAGGCATTGAGGCTGTTAGACAGACTGCCGATTTCATCATTACGCCGGATGGGTGATTTCACTGTGAAATCCAGCGTAGACATTTTTTTGGCGACATGGTTCAAGGCCAAGAGCGGCTTCGTTACAATTCGGGACAGGAGTAACGCCAGTAACAGAATCAATATAAATGCCCCAATGCCAAAATACGCATAGAACAAACGTGTTGCCTCATTCGCTTCCCTCATCTCCTGTAGAGAGGTAAGCGAGAAGATCAGTTGCTGCTCGGGGCCGGAACGATGCACTGGAGCAATGGTGATGACATTGCGAACACCGCTCCAGCTATCCATCCATTCTTCATTGAGCATTTTGCCATTTGCCAAGGCCAGTTGGTCTTCGGTGGACAACGGGAACCGGCTATCCAGTGCTTGCACCAGCAGTCCCTGCCTCTGACTCCACGTTGCCAGATTGGGAAGAACGACCTCGGTCAATACACCTGACCATTCCTTTACCGGTTCAATTGATTCCTGAAAGCTTTCAGTTCCCCATGCGGCAGAAGTGGCATCCTGGATTTTGAATGGATAGACCATGTTCCCGCTGGCCGGACCTCGCACCGTCAGTTCTTGCCCATATTTCAGATGAGATGTAATCCAGCCAGCATTCTCACTATTGATAAACAAGGACAAGGACACCTTCACGTGACTCCCATCCTCTTGAAGCAACGTAATGTGGAACGGGTCATTAACCAATCTTCCGGTATTCGTCAAAATGACCAGATGTGATTGATTCTGACGCATGAACTTCCCGGTCTCCTTGGCTAGCTGTAAATCACTCCAATGCCCATTGGAGTATTGCTGTTCGAACTTGGACAGCTTTTTCTTCATACTGCTGACCTTTTGATGCTGATAGAAGTCGGGGAACCAGACCAACTGGGCAAAAACCGTCGTCCCATATAGAAGAACCAGACATCCTGCCATGACCAGGAAAAGCTTCATCGTTACGCCATTTCTTCTCATGCTTCTGCCTCGAAACGATATCCAGTGCCAATCACCGTCCGGATACACTTGGCTTCATCACCCAATTTGCTGCGCAGCTTCTTGATGTGGGTATCTACAACACGTGAGTCCCCTTCAAAATCAAATCCCCAGATCCGATTCAAAATGGCATCCCGGGACAACACAATGCCTGCATTGCGTACCAAATAAAGCAACAGATCATATTCCTTTGGTGCAAGTTCCACTTCAATTCCGTCCTTCTCCAGGCGTCTGGCCCATGGATCAAGGGTTACCTGTCCGAAGCGAATCACACCCTGCTCTCGTCCAAATGCACCTTCAACACGCTTCATTAATGTCTCTGCACGTGCAACCAGCACACGTGGGCTAAACGGCTTGGTAACGTAATCGTCTACGCCCAGCTGAAATCCATGAATTTTATCGTCATCCTCGGACCGTGCAGTCAGCATGATAATAGGTACGGTGGATTGGGATCGAATATGCCCACATAACGTCCATCCATCCATTTCAGGCATCAAAACATCCAGAATAACCAGATCCACCTCATGCAGAGCCAACAGTTCCAGTGCCTGTACTCCATGTTCTGCTTCTATGACGTTCCATTGTTCTTTTATGAAATAATCGGCCACAATCTCACGAATGCGGCTTTCATCTTCCACCAGAAGCACTGTTCTGATCATGGCCGACTCTCCTTTTTAGATTTCTGATGATAACATACCTATTCCATGTGTCGTCCATGTGTCCATACATGTTTTGGAATACTCCCATGATATATACGATTAATATAAGCCAAAAGTTACTAATTTTTATAAAAATTCGCACAAAAAAGAAGCCGTCAACGAGCAAGCTCCAGCTCATTGACAGCTACTTGAATGAAATCGAAGTGTGTTATCCAGAATTGATGCGCTACTGCGCGTTCCCTGGCAACACTTAACGTTGTTGCTCCAGACGGTGTGCCACATGCAGTGTCGGGCCAACAAAACGGTTCAGCGGGAATCCGCCGGCAATCGCTTTGGTCACGAAGGCTTTACCTTCACGAACAGCCTCTTTCACTGAAAGACCACGAGCCAATCCTGCGGTAATCGCCGCAGACGTTGTGCAGCCCGCACCATGCGTATATCCGGAGCCGACAACATCGGCTTCAAACCATTCGTAGTTGGTTCCATCATAGAGTAGATCCATTGCTTTACCCGGGCTAATGACACCTCTGTCTTTGATTAGAACATGTTTCGAGCCATGGGCATGAATTGCTGCTGCCGCTGCTTCCATCTGTTCCTTGGAGCGAATCGGTCCACTCTTCGCCAGTTGGGATGCTTCGAACAGATTAGGTGTAACCAGATCAGCACCTGGCAACAGGAATTCGATCATCGCTTCCGTATTTTCCGGTTGCAGTACTTCGTCTGTACCTTTGCAGACCATTACCGGATCGATAACGATCTGTGGCAGACCGCTGCGGCGAATATGTTTTGCTACCAGTTCAATAATATCTACAGAACCGAGCATACCTGTCTTCATGGCATCGAAACCGATGCCGTCCAGAACAGTGCGAAGCTGTGCTTCAACTACATTTAATTCAACAGGAAAGACCTGGTGATCCCATGTTTCGGGTTCCATTGCCACAACCGTAGTCAGTACGGTCATGCCATACACACCCAGCTCCTGAAAAGTTTTCAAATCAGCTTGAATACCTGCACCGCCGCTCGTGTCCGAACCAGCTATTGTTAATGTTTTTGGAATCGTCATGGTAGTTGCATTCTCCTTCGTGTCTCAGTTGACATTATCCTATCCCTTGTACGAGCGGATGTCAATGGCATCTGAAGCCATACAGAGCATGGTTTTCCGAATGATTCAGTTCACATCTTTTGTCTCCAGACGAACCATGGACATCGAAGCAATCCATATCCCTATTGCTCCAAGGGTCAGAGGGATAATAATAAGCGAATGAATGGAAACTTCCGACCCGTTGAATCCGGAGCAGACAATCGAAACTAGCAAAATGGACGAGACCATTGTCGCTGTAACAGAATGCTTACGCATACCGAAGAATAGGGGAATGAGTGCCATACACGCAGCCGATAAAGAACTGATACTGTACTTCACCAGAAGTCCCAACATATCCCGATTGCTCAGTGATTCAGGAATGAAGGAGTAGAATTGATTAACAATCAACAGCAGTGAACCCATCAACAGATCGGTAACCATAATCATCACAAATGTAAAACCAAACACGATAATCAATTTGGCCGCGATGATTTTATGACGCTGGATGGGATAGGTGAACATGACGTTCATGGTTTTATTTCGATACTCACTGATCACCAGCTTGGATAATAAAGCTCCTGCAAATATGATGAAGGTCGCTCTCACAAATGTATCGATAATTATAAAGGCGGTCTGGTAATCGGCATAGGCATAATCTTCTGCTCCCACATCCATGAATCCAATCATAATCAGGAAAAGAAGAATGGCTATGTTGGCAATACCTGCACCTGCAAAATTACGTGCAAAGCGGTGCTTCCGCATCTCAAGTCTGATTAGTTTAAGCAACGTCTTCATCCCCTTTTACCAACTTCATGAAGTGTTCTTCCAGGGAATGAGCCCGTTTGGATATCGATTCGATCTCAATGCCGTGTTGAATCAGCTTGGTGTTCAGTTCCGATGGAATGATTCCCGGATCATAGATGCGTAACGTTTGGTCATCGACCAGTTTATAATTACTCAAACCAAGCTGGTGTTCAATGACATAAGTCGCTTTGCGGATATCTACCGCCTGTAACTCGATGTACTCATTTTGACTTCCACGAATGCTCTCCATCGATACTTCCTCCACCAAGCGACCGCCGCGAATGACACCAACCGTGTCAGCAATTTGCTCTATCTCGCCAAGAATGTGACTAGAGACCAACAGGGTAATGCGATACTCATTGCTAAGGCGCTTGAACAAATCTCGCATCTCCCGGATCCCTACAGGGTCCAATCCGTTGATCGGTTCATCCAAAATGAGCAGTTCGGGTGTGGTTATGAGTGCACGAGCCAATCCCAGCCTCTGTTTCATACCCAGAGAGAAGTCCTTGACCGGTTTCTTGCCCGTATCCTTCAGCCCTACCGTTTCCATCGTATTGTCGATGATCTTTTTGTTGTGAAACCCCATGTATTCACAGTGAAGCTCCAGATTCTCGCGAGCAGACAGCCTATCATAGAAAAAAGGATATTCAATAATGCTGCCCATTCGTTTCAACACTTCATAGGATGTAGGTGTAAGCTTCTCCCCAAACAGTTCAATTTCTCCTGTTGTTGGTTTAACCAGATTGGTGAGCATCTTCATGATGGTTGTTTTACCAGCACCATTCGGACCGAGGAATCCATAGATCTCACCTTGCTTAATATTCATACTGACGTTGGATACAACCTCCACCCCTTCATATACTTTGGTCACATCTATTGTTCGTGCGATATAATTCATCGTCCTTGTTCTCCTTTACGTCCCCTGTCCGGGTTCCTATATCTATATTGTAAAGAGAAAAGTCTTCTTTTTTATTAATCAAATCTTACAAAAACCTTAAGTCTGACCGGACATGCCAATGCAGGGTCTACCAAGACTTTAAGGTAACCGAGAATACAGTCCGTTGATGTGGCACACTATGCAAGTGAATACTTCCACCCATCCGCTCAACTAGCCGTTTCGTAATGGTCAGACCCAGGCCGCTGCCTTGATAAAGTCGATTGCGGGAATCCTCCAGTGTATACATGCGTTCGAACACACGACCATGCTCGCTCTCAGGAATCCCTTTTCCCTGGTCCCAGATCTGTAGCGTCACAGGTCCACCTATCGAATGGTTAAGTGAAAGTCCCAGTACCTTACCCTCTGCTCCATATTTCATTCCATTGGTAATGAGATTATCCAGCACACGGTCCAATGCTTCTTCATTCGCTTGCACGAAGATATCACCCGCAGGTATCTCTAGCTCCACGTGCAATCCCAGATTCGTCAACATTTCATAAAAGGAAAGCATCTTCAACCGGCATAATTCGCTTATATTTACTCTACTAAGCACCAGTTCCGTATCTCCAGATTCCAGCTTCGCCAGATCAAAAAAGGAATGGATCAAACGCAGCACTTCCTGCGCTTTATCTTGTATTTTCTCCGTCATAATCTTCCGTTCCTGATCAGTCAGTGATGGACTGTTCAGCAAGGTCTCACTATATCCCAGCACAACGGTGAGCGGCGTTTTCAGATCATGCGAAATGTTGGAGAGCATATTACGCATCTCCTTCTCCTGGTTCGCATAACCGGCCTTCGCGCGGTGCGCATGATCCAGCAGCTGGTTCATATCTTTCAGAAGCCGGCTAACTTGATCATCACTGTCAAATACGAGCAAGCGCTCAAAGGTGCCTTGATCCAGGATATCGGATATTTTGTGATGAATATAGGACAGGTGTTGACTGCGTTTACGGAATTTCAACCATAATACAATGAAGGCAATGGCCAGAATACCCGTTGTGATGGCAAAAATCAGTGTCATCCCTGCTCCGCCTCCAGCTTATACCCGATGCCCCAGAGTGTCTTGATATACTGGGGAGCCGAAGGATCTGCCTCCAGTTTCTCACGCAGACGACGCATATGTACGTTAATGATATTTTCGTCTCCATAATACTGATCGTTCCAGACCGAAGCGTAGATCTGAGCCTTGGTGAACACTTTGCCAGGATGAGTAACCAATAACTTCAGGATGCCAAATTCCTTGGACGTCAGCTTGACGGGTGTACCTTCACGCTCCACCTCGTACGTCTCCATGTCGACCAGAAGTCCGCCAATGCGAATACGCTGATCTTTAGCCACTTCAGTCACAGGCAGAGCAGTATAATTGGCGCGGCGAATCGCAGCTTTAATGCGGGCAGTCAATTCGATTAACGAGAAAGGTTTGCTCAAGTAATCATCTGCACCGAAGCCCAGTCCTAATGCTTTGTCCACCTCCCCATCCTTCGCTGACAGAATGAGCACAGGTACCAGACTGACTGCCCGAATGGTTTGCAGCACATCCATCCCACTTTTGCGGGGCAGCATCAGATCCAGAATAACCAGATCATACCCCGGTTGTGACTGGCTGAACTGACGTTCTGCCTCTAAGCCGTCATATGCATACGTGACGTCGTAGCCCTCTTTTTCCAAGTATGGCCCGACCATTTCACTAATTGAACGATCATCTTCAACAAGCAACAAGCGGTGACTTAACACATGTTTCCCTCCAACATGAACAGTTTTCTTTATTACCTCACAGTTTGTTTGAATTGGCAATGACATACGAAAAAACCTGACAGGATCACCACTTTGCGATAAAGTGTGCTTCCTGTCAGGTCTATGAGTGTCTGTAGATCAATGCTGGTGCTTCTATTCTCTATATCCGTTCTCACTGTGGATCCAGCACAGTCCAATGGTTCCTGCACCTGCATGAATACTCACCACAGGGATAAACGGCATGATTTCGGTCTTTAATTTAGGGAGCAGATTGGCAATCTGCTTCTTGATCGTGACGGCTTCTTCCTGATTGTTCGCATGCATAATGCACACATGCTTTACTTTCTCCATATCCAGCTTGAGCATATCCAGCATGCGATCTTTCGTCCGCTTGAACGTGCGAATCTTCTCATTCACAACCACTTTGCCCTCTTCAAATCGGAGCAGCAGATGGATCTTGAGCAGTTGACTGATGATTAGCTGTGTGCCCGACACCCGTCCACTGCGATGAAGATGCTGAAGACTGGCCGGTATGAGGTAAAAGGACATGTTATCAATCATCTGTTCAATGTTTACTTTGATCTCGGCAGCTGAACATCCCTGCTTCTGCCATTCCAGTCCTTGCATAATCATCTCACGGTGAGGATAGGCACCTGCCTTTGAATCAATTGCGGTCACCGTCACTCCTGCAATCTCTGCAGCCTGCATGGACGTATGCAGCGTTCCGCTAAGCTCTGTAGAGCAATGAATCGTAATAATCTCATCGTACTTGTCTTTGAGCGACTCATACAGTTCAATGAACTCGCCAATGGGTGGCTGCGAACTGCTCGCACGTGAAGCCTCCGCAAGTTTCTCATAGAACATTTCAGATGTAATGTCATCGGTTTCCCGGTAACATTCCTCTCCAAATAAGATGCGCAGCGGTACGATGTAGATATGATTTTGCTCCGCAAAAACGGGATCCAGTGTACTGGTACTATCGGTGACCCATGCAATTTTCTTCATGACATCCTTCTCTCTTGCCGGATTGTTCGTTCTGTATCCTCAATCGTCAAGCACACGCCCGGCGGTTTATTTAAAATTTGAATATTTCACATTGTAAACGTTTGCGATACTACCTCTCAATTATAAATGAACGGACAGACCGTTGTCTTGTGGCGCAATCATGAACACCCCTGTTAATACCATTATTAGCTAAAAAAATGTCTTGCCTGTGAAGGAATAAATTGGTATGCTGTTGTCCTTCTCTCTTTTTCGCCTTGACTGAAGTGAACGGAAACGCCGTTCAATCCACTTATCGGAGGTGTCACATGCTTTATTTCACTCTGGCTTCCAAAGCCTACTCCCGGAATCTGCAATACCGCGGGGCACACATGGTACATAACTTGGCAAGCGCCATGTTTGGTTACATGTATGCCTGCCTCTGGATCGGCATCGGGGCCGACCATACGCTCGGGGAATACGGGACACAGGGGATGATCAGTTACATTGCGTTCACGCAATCCTCTCTCTGGATCTCGGGTTTTCTCACGAACGGATTGGGTATTCCCTTATCCGTCAGGACAGGGCAGATCGCATTGGACCTGATGAGGCCAGTTCATCTGTTCACCCACCTGATGGCACGCGAATGGGGGCAGATTGCCTACCAGTTTGTGTACAAAAGTATCCCGATCTACCTGCTCTTCTCCATTGTCTTTTCCCTACATTGGCCCTCAGACGTTTCAACACTATTCTATGTCGCACTTGGTCTTGCCGGCGCCGCATACTTGTCCATCTGTATGAACTACATCATTGGTGCCACGTCGATGTGGACCACAGAGTCCTCCTGGCTTCACTGGGGCAATCACGCGATGATGAATCTGCTGGCTGGTTTTTTCATTCCGCTGGAATGGCTACCGGACTGGCTTGAACAACTTGCCTGGATATCACCCTACCCTTTCCTGCTCTATGTACCTACCCGAATCTATCTTGATTTCGAAGATGGCTCCTTGTTATGGGGAACCTTGCTTTGGTGTGTCTTTATGACGTTGATCTGTCTTGCGATTACCCAAGTGTTACGTCGTAAAGTGGAGGTACAAGGCGGATGAAGCGAACTTCCTGGTTCAATTTATATAAAATGCTGATTCGAACAAGCATCCGCAGCCGGATGCAATACAAGTTCAATTTCATCATGGCGTCCGTACTGGCCGCTTTAATTCAGATCTCCGAGTTTCTGATGGTTGCTCTGGTGCTGCACAAATTCGGAGCCATTAAAGGCTGGTCCCTCCATGAGATCGGTTATCTCTTTGCCATCATGACGTTATCCAAAACACTGTATCGAACATTCGGAAACGAAGTTCATCATCTGGAAAAATATCTGGTTAATGGTGAGCTTGATCAACTGTTAACACGTCCCATGCCCGTATTGCTGGCACTGCTGCCGCAAAACTTCCGCATCATGGCTGGGGAAGTCCTGCAAGGCGGGTTCATTCTCTGCTGGTCATTGGCAGGCATGATGCACAGCGGACAGATTGACTGGACTGCCATTCCCTTCTCCCTGCTCATTATCCTGACGGGCGCAGTCATTCTCTTTTCCATCGGACTTGCTACTGCCACACTCGGATTCTGGACCACACGTATCGAGGAATTACAGACGATCACTGAAGATGCCGCACGAACGGCTGCCCAATATCCGCTAACGTTATATCCCAAATGGATGTCTGGCATTCTGCTAACGGTAATTCCCGTGGGATTCGTCAACTACATTCCGTCACTTTACCTGCTACGGGGTGAAGGAGGAGCGTGGATTCTTGTTGCTGTTGCGGCGGTTGCCGTACTGAGCTTGGCTGCAAGTCTGCGTTTCTGGCAATTCGGTATGACCAAATATCAAAGTACAGGTAGCTAAGGAGGCAAAACGAATCATGAACATGATCACAGCACGGCATCTGCAAAAGGAATTCAAAACTCCTGTTATTCGCGTAGGACGTTTCTCGGGGTTACGTACGTTATTTTCACGTGAGTATGTGTCCAAGGAAGCGGTACGTGATATCAGTTTTGATATCGGCCCAGGTGAGTTTGTGGGTTACATCGGTCCGAACGGGGCTGGCAAGTCTACCACGATCAAAATGCTGACAGGTATCCTGCACCCAACCTCGGGTGAGGTAAGGCTTGATGGTATGAACCCGCATCAGGACAGGCGCAGGACTGTTGGTCGACTGGGCGTTGTGTTTGGGCAGCGCAGCCAGCTCTGGTGGGATCTGCCCGTGAAAGATTCATATGATATTTTGGCCGAGATGTACGGTGTCCGCGCCGAGGACAAAAAGAGACGGCTGTCCCAGTTCGCCGAGTTGCTGGACCTTGAATCGTTCTGGGCCACGCCTGTCCGCAAGCTCTCGCTTGGACAACGCATGCGTGCGGATCTCGCCGCTTCCATGCTGCATGATCCCGAACTGCTTTTTCTCGATGAACCAACCATTGGACTTGATGTGAACGCAAAGCGGAATATTCGTCAATTTCTACGAACATTAAATGAAACGTTTGGCAAAACGATTTTGCTGACCACACATGACATGGACGACATTGAGCAGTTATGCAGCCGGGTCATGGTGATTAACCATGGTCAACTGACATATGACGGCACAATCTCGTCACTTCGCGAAACCATCGGACTACCTACGCTGATTCGGGTAACGTTCCGAGGAGCGTTTCACATCCCGAATGTTATATCATCCGCGATACATATTACAGGAGTGGAAGGGCAAATTGTCACCATCGAAGTGAACCGGAAGGAATGGAGCACAATGGACATTCTGAAACAATTGGAGCACTGGGGTGAGATTGAAGATGTAGAGATGAAAGAACCCGATTTCGAAGATATCATTCATCGGGTGTATTAGTCGGCCCATTTTGTGAGGAAATAGGATGAAGACCTGTTCTTACGCCGTTACATGAAAGAGGGACATGGCGTAATGTAATAACGGAGGTGAAGCGTCATGCTTGTGACCAAACATGTCCTTGCAGCATCCAGCGTACACGCCACTCCCTACTTCATCGTACGTGGCATGATGCCGGGACCCGTGATGTTCATTACATCCGGGGTTCACGGGAATGAAACGGCGAGTATGGCTGCTGCGCAAAAACTCGCAGATGATATTGCGACAGGTCGTCACGCCATTCAGCGAGGGCTGTTAATTATCGTGCCACGTGTGAACCAGCAAGCCTACGCTAAGAAAATCAGAGGCAAGCCAGATCTGAATCGTACGTTTCCACGTCGTATGTCAGGCAAGGCCAAACATCCGCTCGCTGCGGCGGTTTTTCAGTTGGCCCGTGAACATCGGGCCGACTGGTGGCTCGATCTGCATGAAGCCAACGGCCTGTCTCAGCTGAGTTCACGGGTGCTTGGACAGACGTTGATCACCAACCCCGGCAGTCCTACCATTCCAATATGCAGAAGAGTTATCCAAAGAATGAATCGGTCGATTTCCATTCGTGATCGTCATTTTAACCTCAAGCAGCATGAATTGCCGGGATCTGCCCGTACAGCGGCTTCAAGACTATTACAAGCCCGTTCCGTCACGGTGGAGACCTGCTGGAGTCTGAAACGCTCGACCCGTATCAAGTATCAGACGGAGATTGTACACCATTTTCTGCGTGAAGCAGGTATGTCATGACCAAGATCATTAAGATAGAACTACAAGAAACCTCGAACAGAGAGCGCCCGAAGTACATCCTCAGGTGCTCTCTGTTCGTGCATTTACCTTTGCATCATAGATTCTAATATTTTATTGCCCACGGGGTCCAGCGGCATGAGTGGATAAAGGTCTTTTTTAGTTATAAACTTGAATATAGCATCCAGATACTCATCCACAATGGAGACTGATCCAAAACAATAATTGGACAATAATACAACACCCATACTCTGTTCCTTATGAATAGCCAAATAACTGCTAAAACCAAATGTGCCACCGTTATGCCAGAGAATATTCTGATCTGAGATGTTATCACTAAACCAGGCGTAATGATGGGTTGAATCTCCAATCATCACAGGCATGTGACTTTGTTGTATTGCAGAGGCTGGCGGATGATCTTCATTCAGATTGGCCTGTACAAATAAACACATATCGTGAAGAGATGACTTGATCGCCCCTGCCCCTTCATGTACACCAGTATCCCAATGAGGCATCTTTTTCCCCGTTGACGTATGTCCATCCACAAATCTGCCATTCTGTTCTGCATTCAGCATAACAGCTGTCTCTGTCATGTTTAATGGACCTGTGATATATTTTTTCAGCAGATCGTCATATGTACTTCCTGATACTTTACATAGGATATAGCCAAGTAAACCCACGCCGGTATTGGAATACTCAAATGAACCCATCTGATCCGTAAAGTCAGCATCGGATAAAAAAGCAAGTAAATCATCCTCCGTATAATTTGAATACGGATTGTATCGGTTTTTCTTCGAGGACAGGTTTGTGGCAACTCCGGGTAAGCCAGAGGTATGCGTCGCAAGACTTTTTAAGGTAACCTTATTCAAATAATCGTTTTTGCCATTGTGTATGTACTTGCCAACCGTGTCATCCGTGGAAAGCTGCTGTTGACGCTCCAATTCTAACAGAAGGATCGATGTAAAAAGTTTGGTTACAGAGCCGATTTCGAACAACCTGTGTTCAGGAGAAGCCACGCTCTTCTTTTTGGGATTGCCCAATGAATGATATTCGATATCTCCCTTTGTAATAACGCCAATCTCAAGATGCAGATGTTTCTTGCCCTTAATGTAATCGGATACAAAACCTTGTAAATCCCTCATAGAAAATGTTACTCCTTTTGTGGTGTGAGTTTCATTATTGAATTATTGAAATCACGTTAACCACCATTATGTATTGGCAAACTACACTATGTATTCGTTTTAAATATCCGATTCCCTGCTCAGTAGTCCACGCCTGTTTTCTCCTAAACAGGAAAAGAGCCGCGATTACGGCTCTTTCTTTTGCACCCTGAACGATTGAATATAACTGTCGATATCGTCCTCCGGTGTATGTAACAGTCGTGCCAGATGAATCTGCATCTGTTCCAGATGGTCAATATGTTTCTGAATGCCAGCGATGCGTTCGCGTACAAGGGTTTTTAACGTATCCTTTTCCATGTCTTCCTGGCTGAGTAGTTGCAGGGTCTCTTGTATCTCCTTTAAGGAGTAACCCAGCAACTGGGCATCCTTAATGAACTTAATTTTGACCAGATAATCCTCGGTATACACCCGATATCCGTTGGAGGAACGACGGGGAGCAGGCAGAATTCCACTATCTTCGTAATAACGGAGGGTTGCCATACTCACGCCGGTACGCTTGGCCAACATTCCTCTTGTCATGGTTTCCATGTCTACTCCTCCACCTTTCTGCGGACTTATTGCGTTTGTTTGTTGCGTATCTTGGTATACGTGGCATCATAGGTGACCTCGGGAAATTGTGCTGAAGCTCCTTGCAGCAATGACTGCTCTTCCCCTTTCAGATAACGGTCAAAGAATGCCAGCGCATAGGATCTGGTTATATCCACATTATGTTCTGGCGTCATGCCTCTTGCGAATAGTTTCGGTGAAATCAACGATATATCCGTAAAGCTTTGATGGAAGAAATTATCCACCGTCAGATAATAGGTATCATTCAGACTACTTGTCATCACTCGATCCAGATCAGGCTTAAACTCTGGATAGGCTACTTTTTCCGTTTCGGTGGCATCCGGTTCCAGACTTTTGGCGGTTCCACCCGACATGATATACATAAACGGCTGTTTCAGGGCTGTCGTGGATACTTTTCCCCAGAATCCTCCCTCCAGGCTAAGTCCTGCCTGGAATCTTTCATCCTGCGCCAGTGCTTCCGCTGTTGTTGCCCCACCATACGAATGTCCCATGATGCCGACGTGATCCAGATCAAGTTTGCCTTGGAGCAGTTGATTCGGATCATGTGAATTCCACTGGGTAAGCATATCGAGAACAAAGCTTGCATCATCTGCACGTATGCCTATACCTTCTACATTATATTGATATAATTCCGCTGACGTTGCAAATTCAGGGTCAGCCTGATAGGAAACTTCACGTCCCTCGGGAAATGTCACTTGTGCTGACGTATACGGGTGATCTATCCCCACGACAATGTAACCATGGCTAACCAGTTCCTCAATCATCGTCATGCTTTGAAAACGGGCTGAGCGGACACCCGGCGAGAATAGCAGAACCGGATACTTGCTTTGGACGGTGGACATCTCAGCTCCTTGCACCACATGTGTTGGAATGGTATCCAGATAACTGAACACCTGAGACGGAATGCCAAACACCAGACTGATCGCTTCTCCCAGTTCACTAGGGTAATGCGCCAGCGGCAGCCCTTGGGCGGCCTCCTGATCCACCGGGTACCATACATTAATCATAAGTTCACGCTTGTCCCCCGCGTCGGGTGTTTGGGTCTCTTCACGAGATCCATCCACCAGGTGCTCAGAGAACGTGCCAATGGCATAGGTGCCGGTTGGTTCAGGCATCGTAAAGGCAGGTAACAGCCAGGTAAGTATGATTGAACCTGCACTGAAGGCCAGAACCAGAATCGATACCAGTGTCATCTTGATTTTTGAAAGACGGTTGGGTCTTCGCGCGCTCTGAACATAACGGCCACTACGGTATGATTTCATGAGTTGAATGATTAACGTAATGAATAATACTAGACTAACAAGATAGGTTGGTATCATCTGCACGCGAAATGAATTGATCAAGCCATGCAGAAGCACTGCCAGAATCAGAGCTGTGAGTGTCTCCATTATCATTGCCCGGCGCTTCGGAAACACCAGCATAAATACCGTAGCAGCTACGGTTACCAATACCAAAATCCATTCTAAAATTCTCATTATTCAGCCTCCAATATTTCTTGATAAAAAAAGAATAAACCTTGAAGTATACTTCAAGGTCAAGGCTGAATTTTAGATAGAATTTTATCGGGGAATTCGTAAATCCCATTTGTGAAGCTCGGTCAACGTACACGTTCCAGACGAGAAAGCCTTGATACCTGTCGAGTTCGGCCCAGGATATATTCGCCCTGTCATGACCTGCTCTCCCTGCTGAATGAACACCTCAACGGAGCTGACATCCATAAAAATATGAAGTTCCAGTTTCCCGGCAAGCAGTTCCACTGTCACAGCTCGTTCTCCGCCCGGCCCTTGTCCGGCATGCTCGCGATTTAAGCATAAACGACGCTGCTCTACATCATAGGAAATCACGGTTTCTTCATCCTCACCCGTACGCAGCTTCAATCCGAAGTGTCGTGCCTGTTCCGCTTCGAATACAGCATACAGTTCGTAACAGTCTCCACTGATTCCAAGATCAAGATCATGTCCGTCACCACTTAAATGTATACCATACTGCTCGGTGCCTTCCGACCTGTACTGTATAAGTTCGGGAAGCGGCTGGAATATCAATTGTTCTCCCCTGCGAATGAGTTGTCTCGGCAACGTCATCGCTCCAGCCCAGGCATGAGACTGTTGTGTCGGGATTTCCGTTTCCCACGTATCCATCCAGGCCACCATGATTCGTCGTCCCTGTGCATCCTCCATCGTCTGGGGCGCGTAAAAGTCGAAGCCACAATCCAGCGGAACGTACTGCTCGTACTTCAGCACACCTTGGTCTTCATCCAACGTTCCCATCATATAAACGGTCGAATGCAAGTTGCGATAGTTATCTCCCTGAGCAGGCATGCGCTGTGGAGACATGATCAGCACATCTCGGCCATCCAGTGTGAACAGATCTGGACATTCCCAATTGTCACCAAGCGTCCCGTCACTCTGGGCCATGATGTTAACATAACTCCAATCCAGCAAGTCCGTTGAACGGTATAACAGAATGACACCTTTGCCCGCAGCATCATTTGAGCCAAGGACGCAATAGTACACACCGTTTCGTTCAAACACTTTTGGATCACGGAAGTCCTTGGGACTGGTATACGCTGGGATTTGATCCAGCCGTATAACCGGATTCATCGCGCTTTTGACAAAATCAATTCCATTGTCCGAGACAGCGATATTCTGTGTCTGCAAGTAATCGTTATCCTTGTCGGGTCCAGTCACAACATGCCCCGTGTACATCAGCACCAATTTGCCATCCTGCACGATTGCACTTCCGGAGAAACAACCTCCACTGTCGTAGCTCTGATCGGGCGCCAGTGCAACAGGCAGGTAAGACCACGTAACCAAATCACGGCTCACCGCATGGCCCCAGTGCATCGGCCCCCATACCGGTTCATAGGGATAATGCTGATAAAACATATGATACATCCCACCAAAGTATATGAAGCCGTTGGGGTCATTCATCCAGCCTACCTCCGGCATCAAATGATAGGCCATTCGATAGGTTGGATCAACTTGATGTCGATGCTCCTTGATATATGCATTGGCCCGGGCGAGTGTATAACTCTCCTTCGTTTGAGCCGAAGAACTCGTCAGTCCAAGGTCTGTCTCTTGCCTTGTGTCTATTTCCTGCTGCTCGTATCGTTCCTGGTTCATATGCTTCACTCCTGTCTCTCTCTATATCACCCAGCTGAACTTATTTGATAGCCCCTTGCATAACCCCCTGAATAATGTACTTCTGCGCAAACAGATAAACGATCAGTACAGGCAGCAGGGTCAACACCAGACCAGCCATCAATGGGCCGTAATCCACGGTATATGTTCCATAAAAATAAAACGTGGACAGCGGCAGCGTACGCTGCTCGGATGAAGTCAGCACCAAGGAAGGCAGCAAAAAATCATTCCATATCCACAATACATTCAGTACGCTAATGGTTACGGTTGTTGGCAGTAACACCGGCAGTACGATGCGAAAAAAGGTTTGCACTCTGCCGCAGCCATCCATGAGAGCCGCTTCTTCAAGCTCCAGAGGAATACTTTTGATAAAGCCATGGTAGATAAATACGGCGAGCGGACTGCCAAAGCCAATATACATGTAGATCAGCGACCACTTGTTATCCAGCAGGCTAAGCGAGCCGTATATTTTAACCAATGGAATCATAATGGCCTGGAACGGAATAATCATCGCAGCTACCATCAGGAAAAAGAGATACTGATTCAGTTTGCTTTTGTGACGAACAAAGTAATGGGCTGTCATCGCCGCAAAAAGAGCAATCAGTAATACACCTGCAATGGTAATAAGCAACGAATTGCTGAAGGCGGATACATATCCCATTTTGTCAAACGCATTGACGTAATTATCGAATTGAAAGGAGCTTGGCAAGCCCAGCGGATCGGAGGTAATTGCCTGGTTAGCCTTGAACGAATTGACGATTAGAAGTACAAACGGAAATACAAACAAAATCATCACAACGATTAATGCAATAAACTTCATCCAGTTGAGAATGCGCGATTGTCCAGCCATCATGCCTCGACCTCCAGTTTTTTGCTGAAATAGACCTGGAGCAATGTAATGGCGGCTACAAGGATAAACAGAACAAAGGCTTCTGCCTGACCCAATCCGTAGTCACGAGCAAGAAAGGCCTGCTCATAAACATGCATGGATACCATCTCTGTGCTCTTGAAGGGCCCACCACTGGTCAGGGAGACGTTCAGATCATACACCATGAATCCCCGTTGCAGTGACAAAAAGATGCAAACAATAAACGAAGGAACCATCAGTGGCAATACAATGCGCGCCAACATTTTGCGATTACTTGCCCCATCAATGCTGGCTGCTTCCATAACATCCTTCGGCACATTCATCAGTCCTGCAATGTAGATAACCATCATATAGCCGGCATACTGCCAAACGGTCACCACAATGAGTGCCCAGAACGCTTTATCAGGGTCAGCCAGCCAGGAGGTGGAAAACAGCGTGAGATTCATTTTTTGTCCTGCAAAAACGAGTACCTGATTAAAAATAAACTGCCAGATGAAACCAAGCACGATTCCGCCCACCAGATTCGGCAGGAAAAATCCGGCCCGAAACCAGCCCTGTGCCTTCATTCCCCGAGTTACAGCGTAAGCGAGCAGGAAAGCAACCGCATTGGTCAGCACAACGGTAATAAATACGTACTCCAGCGTCATCCCGAATGATTTCCAGAACACCGTGTCCTTGAACACACCGATGTAATTATCCCAGCCAACAAAGTTTTGATCGACTGCAATACCATCCCAGTTCGTAAACGTCAAATAAATACCATACAAAAATGGAATAATCATCACCGTAGCAAACGCAAATAATGTCGGGCCAGTAAAGATCAGGCGAGTGCGCAGACGTGTCCATAATCCTTTTTCGGTCAGCATTGTCATCCTCCACTCTATCCAAATGATTAGCCTGGCGGTTATACCGGAAACAAGTTGAACGGACCTCATGTGGAAGCTGTACATTCATCATCTCCGGCTACCGCAAGTCTCTCTCTATGTGCTGCACAGGGCTATGATTAATTCCTTTATTTCACGTTGCTCCAGTATGCCTGAATTTCGCTGGCAAGCCCGGCACGGTCAATGACATCAGCCAAATATTTCTGCATGGATGCACCCAGTTTGGACCAGTGATCCGCAGGAAGTGTACTCATTGATTCCTCGATTTTGCCTGCCTTGATGTATTCACTAATGGATTTGCCAAGCGGATCGGTTGGCTCCAGTGTAATGTTGCTGAATGCCGGAATAATACTGGCTTGATTCACCAGGAAATCCTGACCTTTTTCGTTATAAACAATCCAATCCAAAAATTTCTTCGCTGCTTCCTGCTGCGCTGGTGTGCTCTTTTCCTTATCCAGCAATATTCGTTTGGATACAGCAGCAGAGATTTGCGTATTACCGAAATCATCCGGATTATTGCTCACAGGTACCGGGAGGAAGCCATAATTTCCATCTGCTGTATCAAAGCTTGAAATTTGTGGCCATGCCCAGTTGCCCTGGAACCAGATGCCAACATCACCCTTGCCAAGCACCTCAGGTCCACGCTCATAAGTTCCGGACAATGGAGAAGCCTTGTCAATATTGTAGGTTTTCATCAGATCAAATGTATCTAACAAGCCATTAAACACGGCGTTGGAAGCAAGGTCCACTTGACCAGCCTTCAGATCAGTAATGAATTGATCCACCTTCGCACGGTCCGCCGACTGCCCACCATATGCAAGCCCCAGATAATGCGCACCAAGCGACCAATCCATCGGAGATACAATCAAAGGTGATTTTCCAGTAGCAGCAATCTTTTGGAACAGCTCCTCAAGCTGTGCAGTGGTCTGTACAGACTTGGGATCGAATGTCCCACCTACTGCCTGATCCAATACATTCTGGTTATAGATGAATCCATATCCTTCAATAGAGAACGGGAAGGCATAATTTTTGCCATCAAACGTTGTAGCCGCTGTGCTGTTCTCCACAGCATCCTTCATCCAAGACTCGGATGTGAGATCCAGAACACGATCCTTGAATTTCTCGACATCCCCTGTGTCCAGCATCATCATCGTTGTAGGGCTGCCGGAGGCATACAAAGCAGACGCTTTTTCAAACGGAGACTGTCCACTGCCTACAGGTACAATTTCGAGTGTGATATTTGGATTTTCGGCATGGAAGTCTTTAGCCGCTTGCTCCAGCTGATTGTTAATTTCCGACTTGGAATTGAGCATCGTGATTTTGACACTCTCACTGCTGCTCCCCTCCGAGGAGGAGTTGGACTCCGTCGCTGCTTTACTTCCACATGCCGACAATACAAGCATCATAATCAATGACAATACCAATAATTTCATCCATCTCTGTTCTCTTTTCATCTTGTTATGTCCCCCGATCAATAGTTTAAAAGGAAACGCTTACAAATCGAATTATAATGTCAAAGGTTTGACATGTCAATCGTTTGACATACCATTTTAAAAAAATATCGCGCCTTGATTTTTACATTGCAAAAGGACGAATATGAAAAAACGACCTGTATCAGGTCGTCTCTCTCTCCACGATGGTAACCGGCAAAATATGCTCCATTCCGATCTTCTCTTCCGCGAGCTGGCGCCGAATCAGATCAATCGCCAGCTTAGCCATAGCCTCCACCGGCTGCCTGATCGTTGTTATGCCAGGCACCGTATACGCTGCCGCACGACTGTCATCATAACCTATAATAGCGATATCGTCGGGTACCTTGCGCCCACCTAACACGATCTGCTTCAGCGCATGCACCGCCATCAGATCACTCGTTACAAAGAGCCCATCCACCTCGGGGTGTTGTGCAAGCAGCTTATCCACCAATTCCGTATACTGATGCTGATCAAACACATTCAGATCGGTTTCATGAATCATGACCGGTTTGACTCCATGAGCCTGCAATGTATCAACGAAACCTGTCGTCCGGCGATTGGACAGCATTTGCAATTCCAAATTACCGCAGATATGTGCCAGATTCCGTCTGTTCTTCGAGAGCAGCAATTCAGCAGCCATAACCCCTCCCTGATAGTTATCAGATGAGATAAACGGGATGTCTTCACCGATCTTACGATCAAAGGTCACGATTGGGGAATGCAGATTCATATACTCATCAACTTCCAGTGTATGACTTCCCATAATAATGCCATCCACGCGATTACCCTTAAGCATTTCCACATATTCACGCTCTTTGGAAGGGTCCATGTGGGAATTGCATAACATAATTTTAAATCCATTCTGGTAAGCATGATACTCAACATAGCTAGCCAGTTCTCCAAAAAACGGATGGGATACATCAGGAATAATCAAGCCTATAACATTGGATTGCTTACGCAGAAGAGAACGGGCAATTTCATTGGGTCGATAATTAAGTTCGTCCATGGTTTGATACACTTTGTCCCGAGTCTTCTGACTGATATATCCCCGGTTGTTTAATACACGCGAGACGGTAGTTACAGAAACTCCTGCCCTGAGTGCAACATCATGAATAGTTGCCATAACACCCTCTTTTCCTACAACATTCTTCATACCTTTAACATTATAAACCCATTGCTAACCCTGAACCAAACCCTTGGTACCCGCCCATTGCTTCATTCCGCTACAATTCTCGCTCTCGGCATGCTATGCATAGCTCCGTGCGTAACATGGACCTGTACCACATACGTACCTGGTTCTTCAAAGGTATGCTGGATTTCATACAGCCCTTCCTCTGACTCAGTGGCAGTAATAGCCCCCTGATTCTCCAGTTCGTCCGCTGTCATCATACCTTGTTCCGGAGATACAGAAGGCGGATCATCAAGCTCATTCCAGATCTGGAATTGCACATGATCAGCCTGACTTAACGGTGCATCTCCCTGTGTAAGCTTCACCTGCAACCTTGTTGGTTTATGAAGAGAAGCCTTCTCTGGAACGTCAAGTTTCACTTTAATCATCTCTGGCATCTCGCCTGATTGTGACTGTTCTTCATAAGAGCATCCCACCGTCAGGAGGAGCAGAATAATGAAGGGCATGAACCAACGAGCTTGTCCGCTCATCACCATCTATCCTTTCTTATTAAGAAGATTTTGGTGTTTTGCCGATACCCCACAGCATCACGATGATGATAATAAAGGCGATCAGTGCCAGTAATGGAATCGTGATGAAACCAAACCAGTTCAAATAGTCGGTATAACATGGAACCTTACCGCACGCCACGGCATTACCTGTAGCCGAAAAAATACGCTGGATTGTTACATGATATAACGAAATGCCGCCACCGACGAAACTAAGTGGGAGTACGTATTTGGTGATGCCCACGTCATCCTTAAAGTAGGCAATGCCCAACAAGATGGTTAGTGGATACATGAATATACGCTGGTACCAGCATAGATCACATGGAAGATATCCCTTGATCTCACTGAAATAGAGACTCCCGCCTGTTGCAATAACGGAAACGGCCCAAGCAACAAATAACCGGGTATCCACATTTCTCGCTGGACGCTCCGATTTTGATGATGTACTCATTCCTCTGTCCCCCTCTTCATTTTGCTTATACCAAATTATCATACCTCATTCTGGACTCCATCGGCTATTCAAGCTGTTATGTAGGTCATTACTCGATGATTATACCAAATATTTGGAACTTTTGGGTGAATACAAAAAAGCTGCCGTATGGGGCAGCTCTTTTTGTTTTAATCTTGTTTCACTCTACTATTACATCGATTTCGTCAGCGTAATGGAACCATCTTTTTGTGCCCATTTCACGTCCCAGTTCAGAAGTTCAGCAATGAAGCGCAGAGGTACTTGCGTACGTCCATCTTTGTTTACAAATACCGTTGCACCCACGTTTTTCTTCACGCCGTTCACTTCCATAACGTTGTTGTTCACCCAGAATTCAAGCGTATCATCGCCAGCCATTACCGTTACTTGTTGTGCCTTTTTGTCCCATTTCACCGTTGCACCAATACCTTCACTCAAGAAACGCAGTGGAATGTATGTTGTGTTTTTCCAAAGCACTGGTGTGGTGTCCATGTTGGTTGTTTTGTCGTTAATTTTCAGCATTTTGCTGTTCAGTTGCATCCACACCGTTGTCATTTCTGGCGCTGGTGCAGGTGTTGCTGGCTCTTGGAATTTGTCATTGAATTGAGTCACGATGGCATTACCAAGGGCTTGACCTACACCAAACATCACTTTGAAGCCTTCACGATTTGTTGTGTAAGAAGCATCATAGTTACCTGCTGCATATTGATTCAATACGTTTTGTACTTGATTTTCATGCGTTGTCAGCGCTTGTTGTCCTGCTGCTTTTGGCAGATTGCCAGCTGTTGCTGAATCCAGAAATGTAGCGAACTCTGTTGTAAATCCATCAATACGTTTCTCTACTGCCGCACGAGCCGCAGCATCGTTGTTTTTAACAGCTTTTACATAGTCGCTTTGTGCATTAACGTGGTTCGTTACCCAAATTTTCTCGAAAGCATTGGCACCATCGTTACCGTAAACGGAAGCAATCGCTGCTTTGAAGTCAGCTGTGTTTCCAGCTTCAGCTGTAATCAGTGCGTTGGAAGCTGCTGTACGTCCATCAAATTCCTCTTGCATTTGCAGAGCCGAAAGCGCAAAGTGTTCGGAAGCCAAGTGGTTGAGTGCAGATCTCAGATCGGCTGCTTTTGTATCCGCTTTGGTATTTTCGAATTTCTCAGGCATTTGTGTAGTAATGGCTGTGGAGAGTGCCTTACTTACGTCGAACATTTCTTTGAAACCTTCACGGTAAGCCTTGTATGCATCAGCGTAATCTCCAGCTACATACTCATCGAATACTTTTTGCACGAGATCTTCATGTACTTTCAGCGCCTGTTTGGCTGCTGCTTTTGGCAGCTTGCCTTCGGTAGCTGTGCTCAGGAATGTGGAGAACTCATCCACGAAACCGTTGATGTTTGCTTGTGCTTGTTTGATTCCAGCCTGGTTGCCCATTTTGGTTGCTTTCACCAGATCATCTGTGTATTTGTTATGAGCACGGAAGATGCGTTCGAATTCTTTGGCACCTGCCTCACCGTATAGGGAAGCGATGGCTGGTTGCATATCCAGTGCATTCTGGTCGAGTGCTTTATAGGCTGCATCTGCATCTTTTGCTCCGTCATATGCTTTGGCCATTGCTGTTACTGCGAGTGCAAAGTGCTCGGACAGCAGGTGGTCCAGGTTCGCTCTCAGGTCAGCCGCAGGTGTGTTCACGGATGCTTTCATCATTGTCATTGGTGTCTGTGGTGCAGAAGCTGCTCCAGCGATCCCCGGCATCAACAGTGTCAAGCTAAGTACAGGTGCGATAAACTTCTTCATTTTCATTTTCATTACGTGTTCACTCCTCGATTATGTTTTGTGTATAATTTCTTTCCTCGTCGTCGTCTTCATAGGGTGTAACGCAGGGTTCTCTATTCTGGATCACTCTGTGGACAAAAAAAATTCGCAACCTTCAGTGAAGAAAGCTGCGAGTGCCTGTTGTATCAAGGTTTTTTAATATTAAAAAATAATAAAATTGTAGTGATCCTTCCGATCCAAGACTACATACATACTGTAAGACAGATACTTCATTTCCCTTATTTTCTCAAATGAATCTTACATCAAAGGTTAACTTGAAGTACAATAAAGACATATCATATTATTTGCGAAGGAGGTCCATTCATGACCTGGTTGCCTTATGTTTTAATTGTGGGTATCGCCTTATTTGGAGGTATTGCTACCATGATCATCGGAAATTCCAAAGCCAATCAGACCAGCAACCCCGAATATGACCGTCGCACAAAGCAAAACCTAAGCAAACTTTCCTATGTATACGTTGGTGCGATTGTACTTGGTTTTGGCGGACTAATCCTCTATCTTTTTAACTAAAATGTTTCCATTCGGCAAAGAATACGTTCAAACATGCCAAGCAGCTTCAGTTTTCATTCTACATTCTCAGCATATACACACATGTTTACAAGTTGGAGATAATTCAGAATTATTCTGGATATGTTCGGGGTTTAATATAAAGCCATAAGGGACAGCGAGCCCATTAAACAAAACTAACCCCCAACTTGAAGGAGAGATATATGATGAAAAAAAACATGAAGAAATCCGTAGCAACGATGATGGTACTGGGCATGACTTTAACAGGAGCAACGGGCGTATTCGCCGGAACGCAGCTGGAGAAAATCTCTGCATACCTTAACCATGGAATCAGCTTTAATGTTGATGGGGCGGCTTACTCACCAACGGATGGCAATGGCAACAAACTTGCTCCAATTACCTATAACAACTCCACTTATCTGCCTGTACGTGCGCTGGCCGATGCGTTGCATGTACCCGTATCCTATGACGGCAAAAAAGGGCAGGTTATTATCGGCCAAGCTACGAGCAATCCATCAGCTCTGACGAATGTAACGTATAGTGCAGCACAAAAAGAGGCCATTCAAAAGGCTTTTGCACAATTCGAGGGGTTCGAGACCGCTTATGCACCTCAGCAGATGATCGCAGGTGACACGTTCAAAAGTGTAGGTGCGGGTGGCGACGGCGTAAGCTTTATTTTTAGCCATATGAAAGTGGATGTATCTCCAAGAGATTATTCGGACGGTTATACGAGCAAAGACGTGAAACTCTCCAATGGGGTTATCGCCAAATGGTACACACCCGATCAAACGGGCATGCTCACATTCCAACTGGATGATCGTTACGTTACCCTTAGCTCGCCGGATCATAAGCTGAGTCAAGCTCAGCTGCAACAAGTCGCTGTATCTGTTCAGAAGGCAACTAACAACAACGATCAAGGGATCACTGCATTCGCAGATGTGAACTATAGCAAGCAACAATTGGATAACATTCGCAAAGCATTTGCGAAGTTTGACGGGTTCACAACAGCCTATGCCCCACAACACATGGTTGCTGGAGATACGTTCAAAAGCGTAGGTGCAGGCGGTGATGGTGTAAACTTTGTTTTCAATCGTATGGATGTCACGGTATCCCCTAAAGATTACTCGTTCAGCTATGATGGCAAAACGGTAAAACTGCCTAATGGCGTATCAGCCAAATGGTACACACCAGACCAAACGGATATGCTCACGTTTAAGCTGGACGATCGTTATGTAACTATCAGTTCGCCGAATAACCAATTGACTCACACTCAACTCGAGCAAATGGCGGTATTCGTACAAAAAGTGAAATAAACAAAAATAAACACACATCATTTCGGTCCCGCTCTATGAGTTGGGGCTGATTTGATGTGTGTTTTTTTTGAATCTTTAGAATTTATTTTTATCAAATGGTTCTGGAAGCTTTAAGGAGTACACCATCGTTGATTTTCCTTCATTCACGGGAAAAATCATATTAAGCACACCATCTTGTAACATGTTTTCTGGAATCTTGGCTGTGCTAAATCCCCATTTCCTCTCAGGTATGTCCGTTAAAGATACTTTCCCGATCACCGAAGTGTAGTCTGGATTGGTGAAAAGCAACTCTGTAATTGAATCTTTAGAGGAAGAAATGGTCAATGTTCGATCAAAATTCAGCACTACACCATCAATTCGGTCTGGCACAGCTGATTCCATCGGCCTAGTATTTACCGGATCTAATTGGTAACTGTCCCCTACCCGACCCATCCATCGTGCACTTGCCTGAAAAGGGAGAATTTTGGGCTCCATGGCCAGATCAGTACCCTTTTCTTCATCGCTTATGCTTAATTGTTTGTTGTACCTGCTTCCTTTTGTCTCCGATACTTTGAGCCCCAAGTCCTTGCTCCACTGACCTAAAGGAATAAAGCTCTGATTGTATAGCGTCAACAATTGTTTTGAAGGTTGATTCACACTGGAAGAACGCTGTCCACGAGTGAAGGTGATCCGATCCTTGCCCAGATTATATTGAATATGAAATGCTTTAGTGAATTCTTCTAAAGGAACATAATGCTGCCCTTCCATATAGAAGGTGGGCTGCCCTTTATACTCCAATACACCCTGATCAGACTTAATAGCTACAGGTTCCATCGGAAAAAAGACATTAGAGAACTGAAAAGAATTCCAGTATTTTTTCCAGTCACTGTACGTACCATAATTCAATTTAAGATGTTTATTTTCTGAAATAACATATAAGGATGGCGGGTAAGAGCCTGGATTGGAAAAATACTGTTCAATAATATACTCATCCTCAGTAATCCACTGGATACTTTCGGTACGAGCACGATAAGGAGAATCATAGGAACGAATCCGCTTAAGGGTCTTCAAATCATAGACTTGTACCTTGGACGACTCCATCTTACTATCCAAGCCATTCTCCGTGACCAAAACCAATGTTTTTCTTTCGGGAGAGATAAATGAATGCACATAGCCCACTCGCTCTTTAATCAGTGTGGTTTTTTTACCATTCTTGGTTACAACCACGGTCCAGTCTGATTTCCGATCCCTCGTGTTACCTTGAGAAACATTTAAATGAACATCTGCACTTACCTGAAAAGCTTTAGTAGACAACCCTGTCTTCTGGTCAGGCTTCATCCACAAGTCGCTTACTTTAGCCTTTTTCCCCTTTATACCGCCATATTCAAGATAGTGGCAATCTAAAGTATCTGTGCAATACACCCCAAAATTACGGGTTTGTGGAATCGGTGATACCACATATTTGGTATCTGTCAAATCCCTTTCTAGCAAAATATTTCCGCGAGTGTATATTTTTTTTCCTGTGACCATGGAATAGTAGTTGGATTTATGTACGTTTTTCTCGTAAATCGTATAATACATTCCGATTTGAGGTTCCAAGTAGATACGGTTTTCGTCCTCATGGACTTTGCGAAGAGTGTTCGAGCTATAGTCATACTCATACAAAACGTAATAATACTCATTATCATCCGTGGCATAATAAGTTATGTATCCTTTTAATCCTGCTGGTGTGTCACTAACGATAGGATCATACTGATGGGAAGTTGTCGTCAGACCGGTATGTATCCTAGGAAGGATTGCTGGATCAGTAAAATGGTACTCATTTTCTTTGATTTCCCCAGTATCAAAACTTGTTCGAAGCGTAGTCACGGCCACCTCCGTGCCTCTGACTGCAAAACGAATGTTGTGTTGCACCCGATCTTTGGATGAAATGGATCGCTCTGCATTCTGTGCGGTTTGAACTATTGAAGTGGACGCTGAGACTGTGAATTCCGACATGCTAAGTATAAAAATTGAAACTAAACTAACGATGAGCCATTTGGATACTCTGGACATACTTAACTCCTTCTCTGTGTAATGGATTTGATTGAGACTCGTTAAGTATAGAACTTTTGATCTAAATATTCATTACTTTTTCTTCCACCTTCTGGTCATAATGGAACACTCCAAAGGACAGAGACGGATGTATTCATTTATCTGTCAACTGCCCTTTAGAATCCACTAAATCTCTTTCTACGTATGGGATGCTACCGCTCACTAGCTGCTTTGATTAATCCATCAAACCTTTAGATCAGCCAAACGAACAACCCTGCGATAGACCATCGCATCCATCAAATCCTCCCAGTCGAGTTCACTGGCATTAATGTCTCGATAATATACCGCAGCAGCAGGCAAGAAACCAACCAGCGGCCCTGTACCACCGCAAATCAGACTTCCGCCGTCTCCGCCTTTGGGCAATACGTCCCCAGCTGAATCGAGGGTAAGCTCATACTTGTAGGGATCACCGGCAAATTGCACTCCAAAGAAATTCGGCAGTTCCAGATCATAAGGACGATCATCCTTTTCTTCAACCCGTGAAGAGGCCGTCTCTGCCGATCCATCCACAATCTCATCCACGCCTTCCAGACTGCCAAAGTGCTTCAATCTCATCGTATAGTCGAAGCTGTCACCCCAGGGAAATAACGTGCGACAACCGCCGCCATAGATATACTCCCATTCGTCTTCGGTCAGCAAACCAAAACCCGCCGCAGCTTCCTCCCTCACGACGTCCTCCAGTTCTATTCCTTCATTGAACCACAGGATTCGGACTTCATCCTCACTTTGGCGAATTAGACGGAATTGTTGATGCAATTCATATTCACGTATTTCCGATTGCTTAAACTGCTCCAGGGCTGACGGGAAATCAGGATCTTCCTGTGCAAATGCTTCCTCCTCGGACACTTCAATCCAGCCAAGCGAGATCAGTTCGCATTCCACAAGCATCGGCGCAATAGTAACTTCTCTCACAGGTGACATTTGACTCGCCAGAAACGAATCCACGTCCTCAACACCATACTCACTGACCGTTTCATGCAGGTCGGCTGATGTCTCTTCGTTCATACCATGCTGCCAACGATCCCAGCCGAGCGTTACCCGATCCCCAGGCACAAACACAAATCTCAGCCCATCCTCAGTAAATACACCCGTCTCCATCCGCTGACCGAATCGTTCAAATGTCTCGAGACCCTCATATACCATACCGTCTGGTAACTGACGAACGAGCTTACGCATCCAAGCCTCTTTGTCCTGAGCATTCAACCCCTGCCACATGTCTCTTCTCAATGCCTCCATGACTCTCCCCACCTTTCCTTATACACTTTCACTTCTCTAAAATGTTTTACTGGCTGGCACAGCATAATCTTACTTGCGTTGTTAACATTTTTATTTTCCTGTGACCTGCAACAGTTCCAGCAATAATTCCTTCCGTCTTCCCTCCGCTTTGCGAGCGAGCGCTGTGAGCTTCTCCACCTTGCCAAAGATCGGATAGAGTACACGTTCCGCTTCATAATGCTCAAGTTCTTGAATCTGCCTAACCAACTGTTCGAGTATTTCATCATTCTCCAGCACGGACTGAATCTTCAGCTTCAGACTATCCGTCGAACGACGCAAACTGGCGACTAACGCAGGTATGGCTTGAACCGTTACACCCTGTTTTTCTACAAATGCCGCAATAAACTTGTCCTGAATTAACTGATGCTCATCATCCACTTCACCCATGTAAAATTCAACCAGCGGGAAATACCGCTCATCCACGAGCCCCAGTCCAAAGGTTGCATAACTGCCTGGCATACAGCTTTTCTCTCCCTCGGTATCCTCGTAGAACTCAAACTCCTGGATAGCCTCACGCGCATACTTTTCCAGGAGTGGATGCAGCTCCGGGTATTCCAGTGCATTCGCAAAGAATCGGTGGGTATCCGACTTCGCGAGTCCCTTGATCGGCAAATACTGCTTTACGGCAGATTTCAGCTTGATCTTATAACCTTTTGGAAATCCCTGTTTCAATAAATGAATGATAAAGGTAAGTGCCTGTTGATAGGCACCCGCCTCCTCCTTACGAATGTGAATGTTCATCAGAGCAAATACATCATTTGCTTTGCATTCTACTTCTTCCGTTTTCACATGAATATCGTCCTTCGCATACGTTCCGCTGCCTTCTGTCATCATACGTGCCGCACGTTTGCTACCGAGTTGCTTCGCGAGTTCCAAGAAAGTCACACCTTTGGGTTTGCTATAACTCGGCTCAAAACGCAGAATCATGACCGCCGTGTATAACAGCAAATCTATTGGTTGAGTCCCGGGTGTTTGCGCCTTCCCCTGCTCATCCGACGGTTGGCCTGTCTGTGATTCAACGTCCCATTCCAACGTTGCTCCTGGCTTAAGCGAATATTCATTGGTACGATAAGCCGAAGACTGTACATCATAATACTGTGGCAAAAACTGATTCTCCGCCCATGCCGTCACCGCACGAGTAATCTCACACCGATGTTCCGCAAGTGCCTCCGGACGACCCTGATTCAACTCTTGAATCCGGTCATACTGCCTGATGGTCCATGCTACATCCAACTCCGGGAACAGCTTTGGATCGAGCAGATGACTCGTCAAAAAGAAGGATTCCAATGGCTTTGTTGGATATGTACCGTGTTCTAGCTTCTTGTCTACATAGGTATGAATACGCTCAAGGAGCAGATGTCTTTTCTCATCGTTTATCCATTCCAATAAAGTCAGTTGCAGCTTGCCTTCGGTTGTTGGAAATTTCCCGCGGAAGGTGAAGCGGTAGTCAATCAACGGAGTATCTGCCAGCTTGTCCAATCTTCCCTGAACAACCTCTACAAGCTTAGGCCCAATCTCGTTCCGTACCTGTTCCTCGGTAAAGGCTCCTGCCTGCTTTGATTTCACATCATCATCCAAACCCAGATCCAGGCTGTCTACCGTGGTCCGTCCAGGTTTGTAATCCAGCACAATATCATTAACAATACCCATTTGCAGCGTGGTTCGCTTCACAACACTTTCCAAGTCATCCCGCTTTTCCTGTTCATCAAACCATTCATGAATCGTCGTTATCATCTCTTCCATCGCCTGATCATAAAGTGTACTCATCTAATCTCCTGCCTTCCCATGCATCTTATGATGTTCATCAACCACACTTGAACCTCTATGAATCCCGGATCAATCCGGGCATCTATGTTATAAATACGTATTGATGTTCGTATACTACCTATTATTTTACTCTCTCCAGCACACCCGGAACAATAAGGCAGCAGGGGGAGAAAAGGTGGTGAAAGATGCCCATAAGTGGTATTTAAGACATGCCCTAGTCAAAGAGATCTACGGATACGGATTCCTTTTTTTCATATCTATGTACACTCTCGGCTTGCCCTCGCTATCATCATCCCTACGTTGTATAATTATTGTATTCCTTTTCAGGAGGTTCGAATAAATGAGCTACAGCAAATACTTCCCCTTGGAAAACTATTTGAATCAGGTTTCAATCACCCTTACATATGCAGAGCTTGAGGAAATTCTCGGATTTACGTTACCCCCTACAGCGTATAATCGCGAACAATGGTGGGTGAATAATTCCATGAATCATACACAAGCATTATCCTGGTTAAATGCCGGATGGAAGGTGGATAATGTGGTTTTAGGAAAAAACGTTACTTTTGTCCGCTGTGAGTCATAGCTGATCTGTCCGATATAGATTGGTAGCTATAACTCCTAAGACTCTATTTTTCCATAAATGTTATTCGAGACAAAAAAGCAGGGTAGATCCGATGAATTCATCGTTCTACCCTGCTTTTGTTTATTAATTAACTGTCTTATACCACTCGTTTACTTCGGCGGTAATATCATCCCCGCCCATGGATTTCCACTTTGTCACAAACGCATCAAATTCCTCAATGCCTACCTGACCATAGATGATCTTGCTGAACGTATCTTTCTCCAACTTGTCGATTGCGTCCTTCTTCATTTTCATCGTCTCGGTTGGTGCCCCGGTGAACTTGTTCTTGATCGCGTTATCTTTATTCGCAACGACGACTTCAGCGGCTACAAACACTTCCGGTTTGTTGGCAATTTTCGTATTTTTCTCAAAAGGAGTCTCCGGTTCCTTGCCTTTTGCAAGTTCCGCCAGCGTATCCATCATAAGATTCGGAATTCGGGCACCATCATACGTAATTGTATATTTGAGTGGTGATACGCCGTCCTTCACTTCGGCTTCACCAACAACTTTGCCATCCACGATGTCATAGTCATATCCTTGTGCAAAGCCATGTTCGAACTCGCTGCCCACTTCCGGGTTGGCAAAGTTGTCGAACAGATAATTCTGATACGTGAAGAAAATCTCCGGGTTCGCCATGTCCTTGTTAATCAGCACCACCCCGTTGCTTGCCCCTGAACCATGTTGGTGGCTCTCGCCTGATGGTCCTGTAGGTAAGGCAATGGCCTTATACGTGGCACCGTCCACATTTTTCTTCACATCATCAATCGGCCAGTTTGGCATCCAGTGTGGCCCCACAATAATGCCTGCTTTACCTGCGGTGAATAATTCTGCTGCCTTGATCTCGTCATATACGCCTGCTTCTTTGGGCAGATAACCTTTGGACAACCAATCTTTCATCGTTGCAAGGCCTTCCTTCACACCTGGCTGAATGGAGCCATATTGCAGTGTTCCGTCTCCGGCATCATTCCACTGTCCAGGCATTGTGTTGTACATGCCGAAGATCCAGCCGGATTCCGTCATCCAGGTATTGAGCGCATTTTTCATGCCGACGGTCAGACCATACGTATCTTTTTTGCCGTTCCCATCCGGGTCTTGATTCGTAAAAGCATCCATGACCGTAACCAGCTCATCCATGGTTTTTGGTTCTTCCAGTCCCAGCTTCTTCAGCCAGTCTTCCCGGATAAACATGACCGAATCGCCGTTGTAGGCATAATCGAAGATTGGAATGCCATAACGCTCGCCCTCATACATGTACGGATACCATTCCTCCGGCGCCGATTCAGATGCCTGTTTCCATGTGTCCGAAGCATACTTGTCAAACAGCTCGCCTGCATTGGCAAACTTGCCCGATTCAATTAATTCCCTTACCAGATTGTAGTCTCCCCGAATGGATACGATATCCGGCAGTTCTTCGTTGGCGGACAGAGACAAGCGTAATTTCGTGTAAAATGCATCATTGGTCACCGATACAGCCCACGGCGTGGTCAGATCGATGCCAAGTCGTTCCTTGGCCCATTTGGTATGCACATTGTTTTGTGCCGTTTCCCCATTCTTGAATTTCGTATCATCATTCCAGGCCCGCAAATAACTCATCTGTACCGCCGGTTCATACTTCCCGTCTTGCAGAGCAAGTGGTGCTGCGGCTTCCTTGGCCGGTTCTTCCTTGGCCCCCGAACTGCATGCTGTTACAGCAACCATTGTTATTGCGAGTAATGCCGTCATCATTTTTCTATACATGAACTAACCCCTCCTCAGGTAACTTGGATACCCTTATGTGCCAAATGCACCTTACATGAAAAGGATAGTGCAGCCGGGGAGGCAAACATATATCACAATTTCAATCTTCATATTGATTTGTTAACCGTTCCGAAAATCCTGCGGGGTCAGTCCATAATGTTTGCGGAACACCTGAATGAAATAAGGCGTGTTGTTGTATCCCACTTCCTGACCAACTTCATAGATCTTCATTGCCGTATGCTTCAGCAAATGAACCGCACGTTCCATTCTGGAACGGATAATATAATCACTAATGCCTTCACCTGTGGATTGTTTGTACATTTTCGACAGATATACGGGGTGCAAATGCACCTCTCCGGCAATGACTTGTAACGATAGATCCTCGCCTAGATGATGGTCAATCCATTGCTGCACCTGCCGAATCAGCGATGATCCGGCATCCTGTCCCGCATCGCTCGTGCTCTCTTCCCACTGCTGCATCACACTTCTGGTCCACGTTTCCAGACTACGCAGCGAGATGCCATAACCATCCTTGAGCAGCTGCTGGTACTGCTCGCCAAGCACTTCGGCTAACTGCCGTCCTTCTCGATGAGCCATATAGGAGAATGCTGCCGCCAAATAATGAAAAGCCACATACACATGCTCCGGGAACACACTGTTCGACAGTTCGGCAAAGATCTGATCAATCTTACGGTGTGCATCCTCCATGCGCCCGGCTTCCAGCAACGCCGTTAGACCCGGCGGTTCATACAGTGCTGCAAGTGACTTCAACGTGGCCCCATTGGTTCCCGCAGCCGCATTCAGATGTAATCCTTTGCCCGCCTCGGCCTGCTTGCGAAGTGCACTCACAGCTTGATGATATAGCTGCGGCACCTGATCTGGGAAACGCCCCATACGACTAACGGACAGGGAAATGGTCGCGTTCAGATACTGCCTCACACTGTGGATCAAACGCTCTCCAAGCCGACCCATTAGCATTTCAGGTTCAGCCTGAGTTTGTTTGGGACTGGCCATGAAGACCAGGTCATCGTAAGCATCATCCGTATGACAGAGATGATAGGTACTGCCGTAGATCTCCTCCACTACATTCGAGATGGCGTACTTCATCAATCGAAACGCTTTATGTGTGGGTTGATGGTCATCATACCGGATGAGCAGCAGTTGCATTTTATCCTGTGGACGGAACCCGATCTCCAGTTGCTCCAGCTTGCCTTCGAGTTCAGCATCCGCAAATTTATGTCCTAACAGTACATCCTTCATCAGCTCCGCCCGCTTCTCGGGCAGATGTTCCCTCACCGAATACATGGCCCGCTGGTGCAGCATTTGTTTCTCACCCTCTAGGCGAATCTGCACGGCAGCCTGCTGCACGGATTCGATCAGTTCTTCATCCCGGACCGGTTTGAGCAGATAACTGACTGTCCCATGTTTGAGCGCCTGCTTCGCATAATCGAAGGAAGCATGCCCCGATAAAATAATACATTTTGTCTGTTCCCACTTTTGCCGGATATGACTGACCAGATCCAGACCGGACAGACCCGGCATGCGGATATCCGTGATAATAATATGGACCTGATGTGATGCCATATGTTCCAAGGCTTCTTTGACAGAATAGGCTTTGAACACCTGACCAATCCCGTGTTCTCTCCACGGTATGGAGACAGCGATCGACTCTACTGCGGAATGTTCATCATCCACGACCATCAGATTCATCATGCGTTTGTTCCTCCTCAAACCATCGAATTTCTACACTAAGTCCCCCATAGGGAATCGCTCCAAAATGAAGACCAGACGACAGCCCATATCGCGTAACGAGACGCTGGTGCACATTCCACGTCCCTGTTCCAATCTCCTCACCCATCGGCTCATGGATCTCCCGTTCCAATTCCGCAATCTCTTCCGTTGTCAGCGTGACCCCGTCATTGTCAACAAACAGGCTATATCTTGTATATTTTCGTCCCTCAATATGTTCGGGTACCGCCATCCCCGTTACGACGACATGCCCACTGCCTTCCATCGGCTCAATGCCATGGATCACCGCATTCTCTACGATGGGCTGAATGAGCAGTCGCGGAATGTGGAGCTGCATCAGTTGCTGCGGTACCGCGATCTCGTAGGTCAGTCGGTTGGTCCGCATCTGTTGAATGGACAGATAATGGTCCAGCAGCCGAATCTCTTCTTCTACTGTCGTCATGTCATTCTCGCCCCGCGTAATGTAGCGATAGTAGTCTCCCAGACTTAGCGACATGGCAATAACCGCTTCACGGTTGCCAAGCTGGGTCATATTTTTGATATAAAACAGGCAGTTGTACAGGAAATGCGGATTGATCTGTGATTGCAGATGTTTCAGTGTGGCTTCCCGTGAGCGGATACGTTCCTCGTATACCTTCTCAATTAGTTCCTGAATCTGCTCTGCCATATGGTTGAAGCTCTGGGTCAGGTACGCGAATTCATCACGGGAGTGATCAACTGGAATCCGAGTGGACAATTGCCCTTTGCGAATCTGTTGCAGCCCTCTCATCAAACGATGGATCGGCACCTGGACTTTTCGATACAAAAGCAGTGCAGCCCCGATACTCAGCACGAGCAGTAACAGAATGGAGGTAATAAACATATTCCGGCTCTTGTCCATTGGGGTTAACAAATCATCCAATACCACCGGGTTCACGTATACCGCTTGCAGTTGTTTCGAGTGTACGTAACTGACCAGATACTGTTTGTCACCCACCTCCAGCTGATGATTACCTTCCCGCTCCGGTCCGTCAAAGGGGATATCTCGCATAATCGCTTCGACCAGTTCGGGGTCCGCCGTACGGTTCAGCAACGGATCTTTACCTGGTACGAGCAAGAAAGGATCTCCTCCCTGCGTTTCTTTGAAATCATCCAACATGGCAACCACGTTCATCGGGTCAAAATTAATCTCCATCACTGTTCGCACGCCTGTGTTCACCGGTTTTTCATTCCACTCATAGTTATCCGTGAAAAAGTAGGTGAAACTCCCCTGCTCCAGCTGCCATTGGCCCGGTTGCGGAAACGTCAACATCTTCTCATCGTAGACCGTCCGGCTGGACATGGTGGACAACACAAGTTCCGCTTGTGGCAGCACAATGGTAATATCATTCTTCCAGCGGCTGGTGGACTGGTACAATGATAATTTGTCGAGGATATCCAGATAGATACTGTTTTTCTCATATTGGCTGGTGGAGTCCGTCATGTAACGATAGTGCAGGATACTGGGATCTCGCAGCAATGTCAGGCCATACAGCGAAAGCTGCTCGATATTTTTATCCACCTGGGAACTGAAATAATTGAACTGGTTCAGACTCGACTGTTGTTTCTCTTCAACGACCATGTCCACATTTGCCTGGTTCGCGTATGTATACAGCAGCAGAATGGGTACCAGCAGGCAGATTAAGAGAATGACCGTCTTCGCAAATACTGTGAATTTCATCGTTTCACCCTGTCCCTGAATTTTGAAGTCTTTCTATACCGAAGTCCTATTTTATATTGAAAGCCCTTACAATTCTATATGATTTTTTGTTCTCCCGCTTTCCTGTGACTGGAAATCCTCTTATACTGGGAATGAATCAACATTTCGTGAGGGGGCTCTGTGATGCAACTGACAGAACAAGGCATTTTGCACATTGAAGAAGACGATATCTCCAGCTTGTATTGTTACCGGGATCAGGATGGCATGGGTTTTGAAGCTTCCTTCCTGTTTGAATTGCAGCTTCAGGGCTTAACGTTGACACAAGGCAGCGTTCGGGCAATTCAGTTTGGTTTTGAGGAAGAGGAAGCCCCCCTCTATGAAGAACGGGAACGTCTGGTGGCCGAGGTACAGTCAGCGGTTCGTACCGTTGATGCGCAGTATGATGGCTTCATTGTGAAATGATATAGGTGCGTTCAGCACGAAGGGCATATCGGAAGCAAATAACATATGGCCGGAGCACAACCTGAAGACAGGGCATTGGACTTTACAGTCGGATGCTCCTTTTTGTCGTTTCCATCAACAAGTTAATATTTCAACATCCGCATTGAAATGTTGTTCTATAGTCCGCCCTTTTCCATTGCTATAATTCAGTTGCTCCACTCTGTGCAGAGGCTTGCTCGCCTCATGTTGCCCGGGTTGGACGAGATAAAGGAGGGACCCTGATGGCTATCGAACAACCGTTAACAACCAATACGCCGGTGCGAAAAATGACGCCTCATCCACGCAAACGTACCCGCTGGAATTTCAAACGCACATGGCCGCTGCATCTGATGCTGCTGCCTGCTGTACTGCTCACTTTGCTGTTCGCCTATGTGCCCATGGGCGGCATTATTATTGCTTTTCAAGACTTCAAACCGTGGCTGGGATTCACTGGCTCCAAATGGGTGGGCTGGGACAACTTCCGGTTCATGTTCGAATATCCCGACAGCGTTCAGGTCATCTGGAACACGGTACTGATCGCTTCGATGAAAATTGTAGCCGGACTTGTGGCCCCCGTAGTTTTCGCCATTTTGCTGAATGAGGTTCGGAACTCCACGTTCAAACGTTTCTCACAGACCTTGGTGTATCTGCCCCATTTCCTGTCTTGGGTTGTCCTTGGTGGTATATTGCTCGACATGTTATCACCGGAAGGCGGGCTGGTAAACCAGGTGTTGGCGGCGGCTGGCGTTGAACCGATCTTCTTTCTGGGGGATGGCGACTGGTTCCGTGTAACGGTAGTTGTCAGTGATGTGTGGAAGGAGTTTGGATTCGGAACGATTGTATTTCTGGCAGCACTTGCGGGTATTAATCCCGCATTGTATGAGGCTTCCGAGGTGGATGGGGCAACACGACTTAGACAGACAATACATATTACCCTGCCTGCACTCGTGCCGATGATTATCGTGGTAGGTACGTTATCGCTGGGCAATATCCTGAATGCAGGCTTTGACCAGATCTTTAACCTGTACAATCCGCTGGTATATGAGAAAGGCGATATTATCGATACCTTTGTCTACCGGATGGGGATTCTGAATGGCAAAATGAGCTTTGCGACTGCCGTTGGACTATTCAAATCATTTGTCGCGATGTTCCTGGTCATCTCTGCGTACCGGATGGCGTACAAAATCGCCAATTACCGTATTTTTTAAGGGGCATTTTGCATACATCCAGACAGCGACTTTCAATCAGCAAGATATGCAAAGGAGGAATTAAGGTGTATCACAAAACAACCGGGTACCGTATATTTAATGGCTTCAACCTGATATTCATCGCGGCCGTCTCGATCCTGTGCATCCTGCCGCTGGTCCATATTCTGGCGGTTTCCTTCAGTGGTAAAGCGGCAGCATCCGCCAATCTGGTGACACTTTGGCCGATTGATTTTACGGTGGACGCCTACACCAAAACATTTGGTAACAGTAACTTTCTAAGTGCACTCTGGATTTCAGTCCAACGTACGGTTCTGGGTACACTGCTCAGTATGACACTTGTCTTCCTGACGGCTTATCCGCTATCCAAGGAGAGTCTGCACTTCAAGGGGCGCTCGTTATACGCGTGGTTTTTCATCTTCACAATGCTGTTCAGCGGGGGATTAATTCCATCTTATATCTTGATCCAGAGGCTTGGACTGATTAATACAATGTGGGCTCTGATTTTGCCAGGAGCGGTGGCTGTCTGGAACCTGATTCTGATGATGAACTTCTTCCGTAACGTGCCGAAAGAGCTGGAAGAAGCCGCATTTATCGATGGAGCCAACCATATTACGACGTTATTCAAAATCTATCTGCCTGTATCCATGCCCGCCATTGCGACGATCTCTTTATTCACGATGGTAGGTCAGTGGAATTCCTGGTTCGACGGGTTGATCTATATGAATGATGCTTCCAAATATCCACTAGCCACGTTAATGCAGACCATTATCGTTCAGCAGGATTTCTCCAACATGAACGTGGATGCAACGCAGCTTCAGAACATGTCTCAGCGTACGGTTAACGCGGCTCAGATCTTTATTGGCGCTCTGCCGATCCTACTCGTGTATCCGTTCTTGCAGCGTTTCTTCGTGAAGGGGATTGTGCTCGGGGCGGTAAAAGAGTAAGGCAAACACACGGAATCCCTTCTTGGAATTCTTTGTTCATTTTATAAGTGCATTCTATACGTTCATTATTTCAGTTGATTCGAATTCGTTCTTCCGCGAGTTGCGTTGTTATATTCATTAATTAACTCATCCAGCACCATGGATTGGCGAATAACCTCCGGATGCCACAGTTCCGCATATTGAGCTGCAATCTGGTAGAGCCTTTGCCGTGCATGTTCGATACATTCCTGAATGGTTTCCGGATTATGTACCATACTCCCGCCCCCTGTTGTCCTTGAATATCATCATCCAAAAAAGACCATCTAATATAATATTCGGAACAATAGGGGATTTGGATTACCCCAAAATTAAAATTTTGGTTATTTTTTCTTGTAAAATTTATTATTAGCGTGGATCACATAACCTGATGTGCATATATGTTGAATGCAAATAAACCGGATCGGCTGCAGCCTGTCCGGTTTTATAGCGTTTATTTTTTTGCAGAACAACTTCGTATGCCGAGATGAATATGAGCAGGCTCAACAGCTTACTTACGCTAATCCTCATATTTCGTAAAGAAAACATCCTCAAGAACGGCCTTGGCCTTCTTCAGATCACGGGTATTCAGCGTATGAAGCATCCCCATAATTTCATTCATTTCCTCGTTAACGGTTGACTCCCCTGTGGTCTCATTAAGTTCTGAGTCATCTTCAGGATAAGCCCCCCCATCACCAGAAACGATGGATGGCCCATCTTTTTCCGAATTGAACCAGGACGCCTGTGCCGTATCACGGAGAGCATGCGCTAAGAACTGCAATTCATCTTCGGTATATCGCTGCAAAAAACGATTTGCGCCAAGATCAATTTGTTGATGCATGGCTTGATGTAAACGATAGATGTCTTGACCCCGTTCTGTCATGCGAAACAATACTTCTTTTTTATTATCCGGCAGATATTCAGGCAAAATGATATTTTTCTGTACCAGCCTTTTGGTGATTTTGGAAACTGTGCCTTTGGAAAAACCGAATTGTTTTGAAATGGTTATCCCATTTACAGGTTCAAGTGTTCCGATAGCATCCAGCACATGTAACATCGTAACCGTCATTTCTTCGATTAACTCTTGAACTTCCGGATCAGGGCTGTGCTTAAGCAGCCATTCCTTCTCTTCGTCATCTTCCGCTTGGAATTTAATCTGTATGTCTTTCACAGCTCCCAGCACTTCATCAATCAGGTGCTCTTTATTGTGATAGTTTGATGGCTTGATCATCCTTTTTCCTCCAACACTAATGAACTTCATCCCAGTATATCAAGGACAGGTTCACAATTAAAGTTTCCAGGAAACAATATTGACAAAAGAATAGAATTCAAATTACTATTGTTGCACGGAAACTTATTGTTTCTAAGAAACAATAAGTTGTAATTTTCATAGTCCGTTAGTTATTAGAAACAGAACTTTATTTCAGATCCAATTTAGAGAGGAACATTACAAATGACAGCTATACGATTCAAGCCATTGCAAGAGAAGCAACAACCGGATGTGAGTCCATCGAGGGAAGATTACGATATCGACGTATTGGTTGCAGGTGCTGGCCCGACCGGATCTACATTAGCAGCAGATCTGTTGCGCCGCGGCCTTCGTGTCCGGCTGGTCGACAAGGCTCCCCATGCCTTTAAGGGTTCTCGTGCCAAGGGGGTACAGCCGCGAACCCAGGAGGTTTTTGAAGATCTAGGCGTGCTGAGTGATGCTCACACAGAGGGAAGTTCTTACCCGCTCGCAGGTATCCATCTAGGTCCGATCACTGTGCCGTGGCGCATGCAGCAGCGAAATAAACCTACACCAGATCTGCCCTATCCGAATATTCTTCTGCTGGCTCAACACCGCACGGATGCCATCCTGCACCGCCTACTCGAACGTCAGGGGCTGAATATTGAATTTAACAACGCGGTAGATACTTTTGAACAGGATGCCGCTGGGGTGACGGTGACGCTCTCTTCAGGGGAAAAGATTCGCAGCAGATATCTGGTGGGGGCAGACGGGGGTTCCAGCACCGTTCGTAAAGGTACAGGTATTCGATTTGTTGGAGAGACCAACGAATCAGATCGTATGCTCATCATTGATGGCACAATCGATGGCTTGTCTCGCAATCGTTGGCATATGTGGCCCCGCACAAAAGGTAAATTTGTAGGAGCATGCCCATTGCCACACTCCGACCAGTTTCAGGTCATGATCAGGTTGGGAGCAGACGAGAACCCAGATCTGGACGAGGCTGTACTTGCCGCTCAGTTTTACAAGCTCACTGGTTTACGACTCTACGACATTACCTGGAGTTCCGTATTCCGTCCCAACGTGCGACTTGCTGAGCATTATCGGTCGGGCCGGGTCTTCCTTGCAGGCGATGCTGCCCACGTCCATACCCCAGCCGGTGCGCAAGGACTCAATACCGGTGTACAAGATGCTTATAACCTAGGCTGGAAAATAAGTCAGGTCATTGCTGGTGCACCTGATCGCCTGCTTGACAGTTACGAAGCCGAACGTCAACCAATTGCCGCACGTGTTCTTGGAAAATCCAGCGAGTTGTACGCCAATCTCGATAATAAACGTCTCGCCAGTCTCAAACGCGGTGATGAAGAACGACAGCTCTCACTATCGTATCATGGTGGTCCACTTAGCTCTGAGCATGCATCAGCGACCAAGTCACTTCAGGTCGGAGATCGAGCACCTGATGCTCCATGCATCGGCCCAGGCGGTGTAAGACGACTGTTTGAGATCCTTCGTGGACCACAATTCACATTGCTTGCCTTTGGAGCCAATACCGCTCATATTCTCCCAGAGTTGATCTGGCCAACCAGCGGTGCCGAATTGCATCGCTACATCGTCAGTACCGGTAATGAAGCCGAACAGAATGTTATCAACGATACCACCAAAAAACTGACCGAAATCTATGGCATTCACAGCGACACGCTGGTACTGATTCGACCCGATGGTTACATCGGCAGCATCATCAAGGGCGACTGGCATGCGGAATTTGAGAATGTGGTTAGCATAGTTACCCCGCCACGTTAAGTGTGAAATATTAAAACTGCGCTTTAATCATCAAATGGAACTTCGGCCTGCGGTATCACATCAGAGAACTACTTATTATATTTATCTTAATCCAACATCCTTAAAACGATTGCCTATCGTCTCTGGAAAGGCACGTTTAATGGCATCAATGGCACGTTGTTCCGTAGCCCCTGCCTTCCGGATAAGCTCAATCACGCTTTGCACACAATCTGGTTCCTTCGTATTCCAAGAGATGGAGTTGTCGATTTTCTCAAAGATCATTGTATACAGGCTTGCGAGTAGCTCATACTCGTTTATGACCTGGTCCATTTGAATGGACAGATGCTTAAGTCCTGCAACATAAGAGGCAATATCCAATCTTGATTTGGCATAATAGCAAAGTACAGTTGCCGCTTGTTCAGCGTCATATCTTCCTGACTGCAAAGCAGCAGCAATAGCGGCATACGCAGCCGCCCCACAGGCATAATCTTGGGGCGGCAGCATATAGTCATGGGTTTCCCATTTGTAAACGGCCTGGATTAACGATTCCTTGCAGACTTCCCATAGATCTATGGGTGCACAAGCTTCCAGCACCTGATAGTACCAATAGGGTGTACTGTTCCTTCCAAACGAATCATAAGGCAGACGAATGACTTCATTGCCTTTACTTTCACAGATGAATAACACCCGTTCCACATCATCATATCCAGTAACAATGACAAATTGATCGTGCCATAGAATCGCACCTACGCCCCGGTCAATGGAAGCTTTGATATCCAGCAGAGCCTGCTTCTGATAGAGCGGAAAAGTCGGTTCAAATGAAAATCCACCATGTTGTCCCGTTGTGACACCAATGAAGTCTGCTGCGACAAAGTTCTCTGCCATCCAGTTGTATGCGGAGATTGACTCTGACGTCAAACGCCGGTCCACCACTAATCGGAATGCACTTGCTGTCATGCCTGCAATCATGTGGTGTGGGAAAACCGTCCACTGTTTATGTAATAAAATGCGATACAACGCATCTGTATATGCGCTCACACCGCTCCATGATCTATCTTCATCAGCAAAATTCACAGCTTGCGGGGATTGAATCCAGTCCTGCAATACTACTTTTGTCGCCATCATCCTTCACTCCCTTCCTCTATTATCCTATCGCGCGGAATGTGCTCCCCACCGTGGTATAGTGGACCGTTTACGGTCAGGATACTTCCTGGATATCACTCGAAAATAATCAATAGCCTGCTCTTCCAATTCTTTCGCCTTCACGAGTACCTGTGCTAGATCTTCTGTCGTATCTGATCGCAAGACACGTCTATTTTCCTGCTGAACTAGATATCCTTTCATTTGGTCAATGAACGTCCCAAGCTGTTCATAACATGCACAAGCCTGGTCCAGTTCGTTCCATATCCCTCGGACACCCTGCAAATACATCCTTATTTCGGTTCGAGCATGGCAGAAGGATTCCAAAATATAAGCCGCACCTGATTCATCAAAATCCCCACTCCGCAGGGCCTCCACCCACACATCATATGCCTTTTTACCTGAAGCAATATTCCGATCAGGTAACAGACGATAGGGAATATCCCAATCCTCAATCGCCAGTCGCAGGGATTCCAACAGCATCTGTTCTTCAGGGATGCGGACCTGATTACCAAACACCTGACAATACCAAAATCCGGTAAAGTTTAAACCGAAATTGTCATACAACAAAATCTGCGGTTCCTTGCTCCATCCGTCTTGCACATAAAAGATGCGATCACTGTCATCATATCCATGAATAACACCGAACTCAGGAATCCAGTAAATCACACCAGTGCCTTCATCAATACTACGTCTCACCCAATTCACTGCATCCTGCTGGTAATAACCAAACGTGGAATGACGTGTACGTCCCCCATCCCAGATCGTGAATATCCCCAGGTTATCGACTCCAGGACGATGTGCTTCCCCCCATTGTCCATACGCTGTAACCGACATGGGAAGTAGTCTGCGATGTACCGACAGCTTGAAAGCCATGCCCGTATATCCAGCAAGTACAACCTTGGAACCTTGAAACTGGCCTGTATGGGTTAGTATCGCATGCAGACTATCCACGTACGATTTGGACTCCCGCTTCATGATGAGGTTATCTAAAATATTCTCAGCCAAGGACGGATTTTCTCTCCTCTCTACACTGGTTTATTCCACGTTTTGCTTACGTTGTATCGCGAGCCTGTCAATTAATCCTTCTGCGCTTTGCTGAAGCTTACGTCTAAGCCACCCAGGAGACAATAGTTCCTCCCATTCACTAACAAACAAATGCTGCAAGAAAGCGTCCGTGTCATAAAATTCAATTGAATAAATCTGATCTTGCCTAGCCTGGATACGATACCCTTGCCATAGGTCCATTTGCTGCAATTCCTTCAAGCGAATCTCAGCTACAAACGGTTTACGCACAGGCAGTGGTTCTTCCCATCCACCTAGGAGGGTATCTGATCTGTACTCAAATCTCTCATCCAAGATCGATACATGAACAATACCCTCCAAGCGAATGGCCACTTGCTGTACAGGGTCTGCTTCATAACCCACCACGTAATCGGCGTTAAACTGGGATATCATCTTTAATGGACACAAGGAAAACTGCCGTTCTCCATCGTGATCCCTGTAATGAATATGTACTCTGCGCAAGTCGGTTATGGCATGGGACAATAATTCAAAGAATTGCAGTTGCTTCGGTTGCGCCGAAAATACCGGAAGCTCACTACTTCCCATCTGTTGTTCCTCCAACGTAAAACGCTCCAGCAAATGCGCTACACGTTTCACCGCGTCCGATTGATCATAATCGTAATGTCGATATCGATGCGCCAGATATTTCAGCACACGTTGCTCTTCTTCGGTCATATACAAATGGGGCAATCGAAAAGTCTGATCCTCATAACAATAGCCCCGATATTTAGCCATATACACCAAAGGGGCTCGCAAGGAACTTGCCATATATTCAATATCACGCTGAGCCTGACGACGGGAGATTTCAAATTCACGGGCAAGCCAGCTGCTATTCGGAAAACGTCCACCCCGAATCTGTTCGTCAAACCAGTGAATCCGATGCATGTTACTCATCTTCCCGCCCCCATCTCATTCCATTCCTAATATATTCGATTATATCAAAAGACATGGCCCGTTCCGAAGAACAGGCCAGTTATGTTATACATGTGCCTTATCCACTCTGGATTGCACGGCTTTGAAGCATTTCTTGCATACTTTCAGACTTGTACCGTCTGTTTTTGTTTGCGTATACAACAATTTAATTCGGGTACTGCTACACACCGGGCATGTTCCCCGGCCTCTGGAAGGAAGACTCCACAAGACGCGTCCTCTTTTAGTTTTTGCCAATGGTTGTGAACCTCTTTTCGATATGGTTTGTGTGTTCACCGTTATTATATATGGCATGGTACGACACAGAATGTCGCATCAGTTTTAAAGGTTGTTCAAAAAGTCCCCAATTGATCACGAAGTAGCCCACGAAGCGAACTCGACATCGAATCTTGCGTTCACCTTCGGAGTCCGGTGCTCATGTAGGTTTGCCTACACTCTGCTCCTCCTCCTTCAGGTTCTCGCAACCTTCTCGGTGCTGAATCGTTAACTTTTTGAACATGCAGTATCAGAAAATAAAAATGTCCCCTCTTCGACCTGAAGAAAGGACAAAATTTAGGAAGGATCTGTGCTTGACTGAGCTGCGGCCTGCAATAACGGTTGTAAGAGACCTGGAAAGCGCGTTTCCAAATCTTCGGATCGCAGGGTGAGAAAATGCTGTGTGCCCTGCACTCTGACCCGAATAACTCCGGCTTCCCGCAGAGTGCGAATGTGGTGCGACATCGTTGACTTCACAACAGGTGCATGAAAATGACTGCACGGTTGCTCCCCGCTTCTGGCTGCTTCCGCAACAATCCCAAGACGGGTTGGGTCGCTTAACGCATACAAGACGGAGGAAAGTTCAATATCTGACACCTGTGGATGATGTAAAATTTTCATACTGTAGTCCCCTTTTCTCAGACTATCCATTGTATTTTAACACAGATCCATGATATATTTCTAATGTTCGATACCAATCGAACTTTAATGATTTCGTTATGTAACCCCTGCTGTTAGGCACGGGATTGACATCATACTACATTTTGCAAATGTTACACACCGTTTCTGAAATGTTGCGAAATACATATCACTTTAGGAGGTTTTTATGAACAACACTGCAACCGCATCATCAGGGGAACGGACCGGAATACAGGAAGGATTAATTGTAAGCTTGCTTGGTTTCACCGTTGTACTCGTTGTTATGAATACAATGATGTTTAATCTGGCTCTTCCCAAAATTGCAGCCGAATTTATGCTTACATCCGTCGCTTCCTCATGGATTGTTACAGGGTATTCCATTGTATTTGCCATTTCCTCGATTACGTTCTCACGTCTATCGGATTTCATACCTATTCGTACATTATTCACGACCGGGCTTACGTTACTTGGTGCGGCATCGGTTCTCGGGTTCTTCAGTAATCACTTCATCATTTTGCTCATTGCACGTCTGATCCAGGCTGCGGGTGCTGCTTCGGTTCCGGGGCTCGCCATTGTGCTGATTACCCGGTACATTCCACATGATCGCCGGGGTAAATCGATGGCTGTCATCATGTCCGCGAGTTCACTGGGGCTTGGACTTGGTCCCGTCATCGGCGGAAGTATTACTCAGTTTCTGGGATGGCATGATCTGTTTATCGTTACGGGCTTAACGTTATTCTTGATTCCTGTATTCTTCAAACTGCTTCCTCGGGAAACACCGCAAAAAGGTTCATTTGACCTGCTGGGTGCCGTACTTCTTGCCATTGGTACTACGGGTGTGCTGTTATTCCTGACTTCCCGTCAGTGGTACACACTTGTTATCGGTGCTGCGGCACTGCTTCTGTTCTGGCTCCGAATTCGGCGCGCGGCAGATCCATTTGTTCAACCTGCTTTGTTCAAAGACAAAAAATATATGATGCTCAGCTCGCTGGGTATTGTATCGTACATCAATAACTTCTCAACGCTGTTCCTGCTACCGCAAATTTTGGCGCATCTGTATGGACTGACCCCTGCTCAATCTGGACTCGTCATCTTTCCGGGTGCAGTCGTGTCCATGCTGCTGTCCAATCGGATCGGCCGCATGATTGACCGACACGGCAATACGTTGCTACTGAAGTTTGCACCATGGTTGCTACTGGCTGCTGCCGGGTTGTTTGCCTTATTTGCAGACAATAACATCTACGCCATTATGGCGGTCTATGTGCTGCTCAGCGTTGGCTTCTCATCCCTGACCACTAGCGTGTCCAATGAATTGTCTGGTAATCTGACCATGGATCAGGTGGGCGCAGGTATGGGACTGTTCCAACTCAGTCAGTTCTTCAGCGGAGCTTTCAGCGTTGCTGTTACTGGCGTAGCATTAACGGCGATGCAGAACTTGCCACTCTCCTCGGCGTACACCAATATTTTCTGGGGTATGACCGTGGTTGCACTGGCATCCGTTATTTTCTCTCAGGTGTATCTAAGAATGCAGTCTCGGAAAGTCACGGAAACAAGTAGCCGGATCTAACATCATATTTAAGCAAAAGAAGTCAGGAAGGGACCCTCGCGTTCTGAACCTGGCTTTTTTGTTATCCCATTTTTCTGTGTAGGTGTCAGCTGTTCTGCTCCACTAACACCAAACAGCCCCAAGGACGCATTCATTGCGCTACTCGGGGCTATTATTTTAATGGTTGATCAACTTATCTATTCTGCTACACGGATTATACTATTCAAACAGGTCCAGACGAAGACGTTTCAGACTTGTATGTTTGATGTACCACTGGCCGTCGATTTTGACAAACGTTTCGTGGTAGTGCCCAAATCCGTGGAAGGATTTGTTTTCATTGCCCTCCGGGAACGTGACCCAATCTTCCATTGGGGAGATGACCTTTGCTTCGTTCTCAGATACAAATTCAACTTCGGCGCTATGAACATGATGTACGGTTACGGCAACATCCACCAGATCACGGAATACTTGTACGATCGTATCACGGCCTGTTAATACCGGAATTGGATTACCCTCTGTGCTGAAATCGGCCACTGCATCCGGAGCAAACACATCACCCAAGTTATCCCATTGTTTCGTATCAATATAGCGGCAATAACGCGCCTTGGTATTCCGAATGTTTTCCAGCGCGAGCAATTGTTCCAGTCCTGTGATCGTTGATTGGCTCATGTGTTGTCCCTCCAGAGATGTAAAATGTGATGTAAGATTAGGATCATGTATGTATGCATACTATACCTTCCTTATTGTACCATTCGGCTTCTATTAGGTACAACGATACAAAAAAATCTTTCCTTACCTCTAGCGAGGTTGGGGAAAGATCTGGATATACCTATGTGCCATACGAGTTAACCGCGTCCGTCGAAGCTTCACTTGTAGTGCAAGTTACAGGGAGTGTGCACCCTTCATCTTTGAAGCCAGTTCTGACATTTTTTTATTGTTCAAGAAACTTTCCATCTCTTCTTCCGCCTGCACCATCACCTGTTGGATCAAACAGCCTGCGTTATGATTCTGGGAACATTCGAACAGAGAGGCCTGACCTTCAATCGCATGAATGATCTCCAGGAAAGAAGGGTCCGGATTTTTACGACTAAGTCGGTAGCCACCATTGGCACCAGAAGTAGATTCAATCATGCCCGCCTTAACCAATTTGGTCAAAATTTTGGACAGGTAGGTTGGTGATACCTTCTGCAATTCTGCAAGTTGGTGTACACTAACCAGCTGCTCAGGGGCAGTACTTACAAGATGAAGCATCGTATGCAAAGCATAATTTGTCGCTTTTGAATATTTCATGAGGGCACCTCATTATACACGGATTTAATTTATCCATAATAGACTTGATTGAGCTCTCTGTCAAACCACTATACCTAAAGCGCTGACAACATCGAATGGATACGGGTTAATTGTGATACAATCCGCGGTAATCCGTAGGTGTCATCCCCTCGTGGGCCATGAACTGGCGGTTAAAATAACTGGCATTGGGATACCCCGCTTCCTCCGCGATTTGTCCAATGTTGGCCGTAGGCCGTTCGAGTAACCACTGCTTCGCCATCTGTAGTCGTGAACGAGTGATAAACTCCATAGGCGTCATCTCCACAGCACTCTTGAACATTTTGCAAAAGTAATACGAACTCACACCTGCGAGATCCGCCCAGTCCTGTAACAGGAAAGGTTGACAGGCCTCTTGCTGCATCTGTGGAAGAAGTGCAAGAACCCGACTCTCCGCCTTGCTTGTGGTACGAGTGCTCTTTAAAGGTACTGCATGCTGCACGAACTCGGCGAGTACGGCATAGGTCAGTGTGGATAGCTGAGCCGGACGCAGCATGGTGTTTTGTTCCGCTTCAGTGAGCAAGGCCAGATGAGCCTCTTCCCAAGAGCTGCGTTGCCGCAGTGTCCATAATAGATTGCGATGTAACCCCCGCTCGATCATATAATCATGCAGACGTTCACCGTAAAAATGAACCCATCGTACGTCCCATGGATCATCTTCACTACTATAATAATGCTGTCGCTGCTGCGGGAAATATAGAACCGCCTGACCTGCGCGAAGCTCATGCATCACCCCGTCCACTTCCACGTACCCTTTGCCCGCAGCGACGTAGTGAATATTAAAGTTGTTCAGTGCTCCTGCCTCCCGCAACACGGAATGCTGGACGTGGTCCATATAATGTCCAACGGACTCGGGATAACAAAAATATGGAATATCCTGCAGGGTAAGCAATACGGTTTGTCTCATCATAGCCGGTTCTCCTTGATCAACAATATTGTGTTAACTAACTTCAATATATTATCATTTTAATTCATTGATCTATTCTTTATAATCACAATATACATTCATACACAGGAGGATACAACACATGAATTCAGTTCAAAAATTGCGTTGGGGCATTCTTGGTAGCGCTAGCATTGCTGTGGAATCCGTCATTCCAGGCCTGCAGCAATCCGAGTTGAATGAAGTAACCGCGATTGCTAGTCGAGACGAAGATAAAGCCAAGCAAACGGCTGAACAACTTGGGATCGACAAGGCTTATGGCAGTTATGAAGCTTTGCTCGCTGATGATTCCATTGATGCCGTATATATCCCACTGCCGAATCATCTGCATCGGGAATGGACGATCCGGGCTGCTGAAGCAGGCAAACATATTTTGTGCGAAAAACCACTGGCTCTGACAGAGCAGGAAGCTCAGGAGATGGTTCAAGCTTGTGCAGATGCAGGTGTACATCTGGCTGAAGCATTCATGTACCGCCATCATCCACGATATGAGCAGATCCGAGATATCATTGCCAGTGGTGAGATCGGTGAGATCCGTGGTATGCACAGCACATTTTCATTTGATAACTCCAATGCATCCGGCAATGTCCGCTTTCGGAAAGAGTGGGGCGGAGGTGCACTTTATGATATTGGGTGTTATTCCATCAGCGTAGCACGTCTGCTGCTTGGTCAGGAACCAAGTGCAGTTACCGTTATTGGCATGTTCTCCCCACAGCATGATCAGGTCGATATGATGGCTTCCGGACTGCTGGAATTTGATAATCACGTTGGCGTGACGTTTGACAGCAGCATGTGGGCAGCCTTCCGCAACACGCTGGAGGTATTGGGATCCGACGGGATTATCGAAGTCCCTTCGGCATTTGTCAGCGGACAGGACCGCAGTTCCAACTTCTATGTAACGGCTGGTGGTGAACGCAGAGAGATTGAAGTCCCACAAGTGAACCACTACTCTCTACAGGGAGATGATATGGCACGTGCTGTACTTCAGGGTAAGGATCTGCGCTTCTCCCCTTCCGATGCGGTAGCTAATATGAAAGTGCTGGAAGCTTGTCTTCGTTCAGCGGAAGAACGTACACGAATTACACTATAATTGAGAGGATGAACTGACTTATGGAATATATCGAAATTGCTGGTGCAGGTAAACGTGTCTCCAGATTGATTAAAGGAACCGATTATTTCGTGCATGATGCCTACGATAAAGCAGCTACGAACATGGATGCTTTTCTGTCGATTGGCGGTAACACTGTAGATACAGCACATATCTATTGTGGTGGACAGAGTGAAGAAGTCCTTGGTCGTTATATGAAAGAACGTGGTAACCGCGACCAGATCGTCATTCTCACCAAAGGCGCGCATCATGACCAGAATGGACCACGTGTGAACGCTGATGCCATCCGCAGTGACTTGATGGAAAGTCTGGAGCGTCTTCAGACAGATCACGTAGAGATGTATGCCTTGCACCGGGATGATCCCAATACCCCTGTCAGTGTCATTCTTGAAGCACTAAACGAACATATTGAATCCGGCAAAATCGGCGCAATTGGCGCCTCCAACTGGACCTGGCAGCGGCTCGAGGAAGCTAATGCATATGCTGCGGCAAATGGCCTGAAGGGCTTCACATTCAGCAGTCCAAATCTCAGTCTCGCCAAAGCAAACGAACCTTTCTGGGAAGGTTGTGTGTCAGCAGATGCAGAGACGCTGGCATGGCATGACCAAACTAAGCTGCCATTGCTATCCTGGTCCTCTCAAGCGCGTGGTTTCTTCACTGGAAGATTCACACCTGAAATTCGGGATAACGAAGATCTGGTGCGTGTATTCTACAGTGATGGCAACTGGGAACGGTTGCGCCGGGCTGAACAATTGGCTAATTCGAAGAAAACATCACCCATTCAAATTGCACTCGCTTATGTATTGAATCAGACGTTCCCAACCTGTGCCCTGATCGGTGCCCAGAATCAGGCGGAACTGCTGTCCTGTGACGAGGGTTCCCGCATCACGCTGACTCCGGCTGAAATAACATGGCTGGATCTGGGCAGTGATGTACCGGCTGGCATCTAAAGAAAGTTAATCATTATATCATTAATTTTAATGACTCTAAAGGGCTGATATTCCGCGATAGCGCGAGATGTCAGCCTTTTCTGTTATGCAAAAGCGATCCACTATTGTAAAACCTATTGCACAATTACCGTATCCCTGTTCACGTTCCCCCCACTTGCCCGGGAACAAATAAAGAAGGACTTACCCCAGAACACTTCTCTGAAGATAAGTCCCTTATATCATAGATTAAGCCATATAGAATGTTAGAAATTGCACTGTCATTCGTATGGATTACAGTTTAACGATCTGACCTGTTTTCTCGGATTCGAATGCTGCCAAGATCACTTGCAGGGAACGCAAGCCCTCTTCCCCGGAAATCGCTGGAGGGGTTTGAGTTACAATCGACTCTACAAATGCGTCAATTACACCACTCGGTACTTGTTTCTCGTTGGTAGCCATGGCACCAACTTTGTACGTCTCAACTGTACCATTGGTCAGCTCAACAATAACTTCATCGCCTTCCACTGTTCCGATCTTCATAACACCATTTTCGCACCACAGCACTGTACTGTTGTCTCCAGCTCTGTATTGTGTCCAGCTTGCTACGAGCGTTCCGATTGCTCCGCTCTTCATACGCAGCAAGCAAGTTGCGTTATCGTCAACCTGAGTACCTTCCTTGTGCAGTGTGCTGATGAAACCAGCCACTTCAGAGACTTCATCATTCAGCAAGTAACGGATAAAGTCTGATTTGTGTACGCCCAGGTCACCCATAGCGCCCATAATCGCTTCTTCTTTACGGAAGAACCAGCTTTCAGCTCCGTCCACACTCCATCCTTCCGGACCTGGGTGTCCAAATGATGTACGGAAATTCAGGACTTTTCCGAGTCTGCCGGAGTCGAGAATTTCTTTTGCTTTTACGTGAGGAGGCATCAAGCGCTGGTTGTGTCCAACCATCAGATACACACCATTTTTCTTGGCAGCTTCGATCATTTGCTCGCCTTCTTCAGTGGATACTGCCATTGGTTTCTCAACCAATACATGCTTGCCTGCATTTGCAGCTGCAATCGCCATTGGCGCATGCAGATAGTTAGGTGTACACACACTAACGGCATCCACTGTTTCGTTTGCAAGCAATTCTTCGTAACTGGAATACGCTTTACCGCCGTAAGTCTCGGCCATCTTCTCCGCACGCTCCACAATCGGATCGGCAAAAGCGACAAGTTCTACGTTCTCATTGGCAGCGTACTCTGGAATATGTCTGCGCTCGGCAATGGCTCCACAGCCGAATACAGCAACTTTAATTTTACTCATGTACATAAGTCTCCTTTGACAAATAGATTAGCATTTTTTATGGTTCGATGGTCCGTTAGAATTGGTTCAAATAGTTCTGTTTCAGCCAGTTGTAGCTGTTGGATACGCTCTCAAGCGGAGGATTCTGACATACGTCTTGTTCCACGATCAGCCATTCCACGCCTGCATTTGTAGCGCCTTCAATAACAGCTGGCAGGTCAACCGAACCTTGTCCCAATTCCAGTGTTTTCATCTGGCCCTGTTCGTCTTTGCTGAAGTCCTTCAGATGAAGCAGCGGCAAGCGACCCGCATATTGTTTAATATACTCGATCGGATTTTGTCCCGCAAATTGTACCCAACATACGTCCATTTCCACTTTTACCGCTTCCGGTGATGTTTGAGCGAACATGGCATCAAAGGCATTAGCATCGCCAACCTGGCCATGGAATTCAAAGTCATGGTTATGGTATCCGAAGATCAAACCTTGTTTCGCTGCTTCAGCTCCATATTGTTGTAACTCAGCGAATAGCTTGGTCCATCCTTCTGCATTCTCAGGACGATCTTCTGGCATCAGGTAAGGGCAAATGATATATTGTGCACCAATTGTTTTCAGGTAATCGATTTGTTTTTGCAAGTCTTCGCGCATCGCATGTAATGAAACGTGGCTGCTGAATCCTTTCAGTCCAAGTTCATCTAGTAGCGCTTTCATTTCCTCAGCTGGAATATCGCCATATCCGGCAAACTCCACACCTTCATATCCAAGGGCCGCTACCTTACGCAACGTACCACGAAAATCTGCTGCAGTTTCATCACGGAGTGTAAACAATTGCAAACCAATATTAAGTTTTTTCATGTAGGATACACCTCTGTTCTCAAATTTGCTTTCATTGCTCTATCTGGTATCATCCTAACGCAAAACAGGCTAGAATGAACATATACAATATAGTCAGAACATGAACTATCTGATCAAATTTTATTTCCATCATTTTGCATCAATTGAATGTAGCCCATTTGAATGCATGCAGGATGTACATATTGGGGGATTTTATCTTTGGATACGTTAGAGACATCTGTACTGATCTGTGACTACTCATACCACTATAAAGCGTTCACACATAATATGAAGGGCGAGTTGCAAACCTATCTGTTCCGTCTGCAGACCGAAGGCTCGTGCAAAGTGTATGTACAGGATAAAGAATTCAGGATGACTAGCGGGGATTTGTTGCTACTCAAGCCTGGCGACGACTATCATCTCGTTGTAGATGAACCACATAAAGAAGGACGTTTGTCCAGCGGAGATTATTATCTGTTCTGCGAGGGCAGCTGGATCGAGAACTGGTGGAAACGGCAGCATCGATCTACCGTGAGCCGGATTGGACTTGATGATAAACTCATCAGCCTGTGGAGAAATATGTTACTTGAGAAACGTCGCGGGCCTCTAGAAGAAAATGCGGAGCTAAAGGATGCGTTACTGCGCGGGTTATGTCTGTATATCGACCGGGCAATTAAAGAGAATATTCAGACCGATCGGGCAGTTTCCTCTGCGCTGAAGTTAAAACGTTTTATTGAGGAGCATGCCACGGTTACGTTCAAGCTTGAGGAAGCGGCACGTTATGCAGGGCTCAGCTTGTCACGTGCAGTCCGTTTATTTAAGGAGCACTACAATCAGACCATGATTCAATATGCGATTGAGATCCGTCTGAATGCGGCGCTGGAACGAATGAAATACAGTGAAATGACACTGGAGCATATTGCGGAATCCTGCGGTTTTGCAAGTTACTCCTATTTCCACCGGGTATTCCGGGCACACTTTGGTGTGTCTCCGGCGGAGTATCTCAAATCCAGACAGCATGAGCCTATCGATGATCTGGAGCATGTGTGACGAGCAGTATCAGATCAGAAACCCATGACCTTAAAGAGGTTCATGGGTTATTTTTGATACGGTAAACTGTAATCAGCTTTTAGTGCGAATAGAAGTCAGACCATTTTTATAAGAATGAAGTTCAATTCAATATTTTTTTATGTGACTCCCACAGAACAAGACTGTACAATTATAGAGACAGTCATTTTACAAATTCATACATATATATTCGATTAACATCTATCATACTGGAGCGATACATATGTTAAACCACCAGCGCAAAGTCCTCATCATCGAGGATGAATCAGATATTTCGCGCATTCTGCGAGATTATTTAACCAAAAATCAATATGAAGCCGCCGTGGCAGCCACTGGACAAGATGGACTTCAGATTATGGAGCTTATTCAACCAGACTACATCATTCTGGATATTATGCTTCCGGACATGGACGGGATCGAGGTCTGTCGAGAGATCAGAAGGCGTAACAATATCCCCATCCTCATTCTAAGTGCCAGAGGCAGTGATACCGATAAGGTACTTGGTCTTGGTTTTGGAGCAGACGATTATATGACGAAGCCCTTTTCGCTCAGCGAATTGTTAGCACGGATTAATGCCCACTTCAGGCGTTATGACAGCATGACATCAGATCGGGACAGAACAGATCTACTGCATCTTGGAAACCTGGTGATTGATAAAAAAGCCTATAAAGTTACTTTGAACGGATCGGAAGTTTCTCTGTCCGCCAAAGAATTCGAATTACTTCATTATCTGGCAAGCCATAAGAATCAGGTGTTCTCCAAAGCCCAGTTGCTTGACGCCATCTGGGGATATGCAACCTACGGCGATGAAAATACCGTAACCGTATACATTCGCAGACTACGTGAAAAAATCGAGGCAGATGCCTCGCATCCGACCGTTCTGAAGACGGTATGGGGTGTCGGTTACAAATTCAATTACGAATAAGTGAGATTGGAGGCTCCCACATGTCATTGAACAGCTGGTCCAAACGCTGGTTGTTAACAACACTTGGCCTTCTCATTATTATCGTTTTAAGTATCCTTGCACTGTCGATGATGCTGTTACAAGATCGAAATTCAGGCGAATCCAATCTGTCCCTGAATCAGGTTCGACTCAAGGTCAATCCGATCTTACTCGCTTTGGAGCAAAATCATCAGCATCTTAATGAACAAAATATTCGTGAAGACATACGTTCCACCGCCAGAGAGACCGGAGTTCCGCTTACCTATCTAAACTTGGATGGAAAAGTCATTCTGTCCTCCGACCCCACCTCTGAAGGAACGCAAGTTAATCTGCGTACAGCTCTTCATTATGATCTGCATCATGCCACGCAGGCCGCGGACGGTAACGATACGCTTGATATTGCGTTTCCCGTGATGGACGGACCGATGGGAAGTCAGATCGGCAATGCCATCTTTTCTATCCCCCAAGCCATGGTTACGGTTCAGCAATCGATGACTTTTCCAGTTATATTGATTAGCGCACTCATGCTCCTGTCACTGATTCTGAGCTTATTTCTATTCTGGATGAAACAAAAACTGGACAAACACCTGCTCTCTCCCATCCATCAATTGAAGCAACATGCGGAATCCATGCTTAAAGGCAATTATGAGGAAAAAATCCAGTACAACCGCAATGATGAATTGCTCGAAGTATATGCCATGTTTGATCTAATGCGTACGGAGATTAAACATTTGAGCGAGCAGCGTATTCAGCAGGAACAAGCACAAAAAGAACTCATCACCAATATATCTCATGACATTAAAACACCAATTACCACGATAAAAGCTTACATAGAAGCTATTGAGGAAGGACTATGCAACGATCAGGAGACGCTGATGGAATATATGGGAGTTATGCGGACCCATACGGATAAAACAGCCCGACTTGTGGAGGATCTACTGGTTCATGCACTTCAGGAACTGGGGCAAATATCGGTGGAAACCCGTGAAATGTACAGTGGGCCTATACTGGAGACGATGTTGAAACCTATTGAACATGTTGTCCTAACAAAGGGGCTTATCTATAAAGGACCCAACTACATCCCCAATGTGTTAATCGCTATCGATCCCACTCGAATTGAACAAGTGATTTCCAATCTTGTCGTCAACGCCCTCAAGCATACAGCTCCAGGAGACACGATACGTATAGGTATGGAACTGGAATCAGGACACTTGAAAGTGACCATCACCGACTCGGGTCAGGGAATACGTGTACAGGACATGCCGTTTGTTTTCCAACGTTATTTCAAAGGCCAGGTGAGTCAGGCAGACCAACATGTTCAGGAAGGTACGGGGCTGGGTCTTTCCATCTGCCAAAGCATTATTGAAGCACACGGAGGCCGTATTTCTTTTACTAGTAAAGAAGGAGAAGGTACGACCTTCCGATTCTATCTGCCGATCTGCTGAGCCCACACTCCACAGCTGTAATACTTTATTCATAATTTGATAAGGCTTCCTCAACATCCCTCCTCTAGAATGAATCCTATACTGCACTTGGGAGTGATTTGACTTGTCTAAAAAGGTGATTATCCGTGCACAGAATCTGTGCAAAACGTACAACAGCGGAAGTGAGCAACATCATGCCATCCGTAATGTTGATCTCGATATCTATGAAGGGGAATTCACGGTCATCATGGGTAACTCTGGCTCTGGCAAATCAACCCTCTTATATCTGCTAAGCGGACTGGATCAGATTACAGCAGGTGAGGTCTATTTTCGTGATCAGCGGATTGACGCTTATAGTGAACGGGAAATGTCCAGCTTCCGCACCCGCCGAATCGGTTATATCTATCAGAGCATCAATCTGGTCCCAGACCTTTCCATTAAAGAAAACATTGCTTTACCGGGATACATTGCAGGAAACAAAAAGAAGGACATCCAATACCGTGCTGCTGAGCTGATGAGTGCGATGGATATTGATGGACAGCGTAACCGTCTTCCCTCCCAAACTTCCGGAGGACAGCAGCAGCGAGCTGCCATTGCACGGGCTTTGATCAATTCGCCGGATATCATTTTTGCGGATGAACCGACCGGAAGCCTGAATATGGAGCACGGCACAGCTGTTCTTGATATCCTTACGGCTATCCATCGGAAAGGACAGTCTGTTGTCATGGTGACGCATGATATCAAGGCCGCCTGTCGGGCAGATCGCCTGATCTACATTTTGGACGGCAAGATTGGCGGAATCCTTGAGTTTGACACCTATGACGAACATCAAATTCAAGATCGTGAAGCGATCATCTTCGCTTTGGTTACTGGGAAGGAATAACGATGGCGGTCATGTTTAAACTTAGCTTGTCGTATCTGAGTAGGAACAAAATACAAAATGCGTTGATTGCGCTGCTTATTTTGCTGTCAACCCTACTGGTGTCCACATCTGTCATCATTCTGGCCAATACGGGTAACCAGTTCAAGGAAATGCATAGTCGGACCAACGGGTCCCATCAGATCTTGACGTTCGACAAAGGACTGAATGATCCCCAAACTGTGCATGACTGGTGGGCTGCCCAGAACGGTGTTCAAGTCTCACCTTTGCTTACTTACCGCATCTTGTCGGGCATCACTTTTGGCGGCACTGACATCCCTAACCTTTATCTGTACATGATGAGTACCCCGCCTCCTCCGTGGAGTGTAGATGAACTTGTATTTGCAAGTGGTACACAGCATTCGGCTCCTGAACAAGGAAGCGTATGGATCCCAACTTCCATGGCGAATGGCTATAACATCGCTGTCGGTGATACCATTCAATTCAAAACTGGATCTACCACACTTGACCTCGCAGTCTCAGCTATTGTTGTGGATGTTCCTTATGGAGCACCGTTCACCAATACGGCAAGAATTTGGATGAACAGTACGGATTACCAAAATGATCTTAGTACGCTTGCAGGAAAAGATATTCACATGATGGGCATCCATTTTGATGATTACAGTACGAACTCCAGCTACTGGGATCGTTATACAAGCGAGACGGGTGCCCCATTCTTGGAAACCAAAATGGAATTTGAAAGTATCTCATCCTTTTATCTGATCATCAATCAGATCGTAGGGTTCATTATGATATTCTTAGGGGCCGTCATGATGATTATTGCCCTCATTACGATTGGCTTCACCATATCCGATGCCATTCTGGCCAACTACAAAACGATAGGTATCCTTAAATCGCTGGGACTCACTTCCCGGGGCACCATTGGTACCTACGTCATTCAATATACCCTGCTGTCCATCATCGCCGTTCTTCCCGGGCTAGTACTGAGCGTATTCGTCTCCAAATTCATCATCAACATCTCCGTATCGTCCCTGCGAACTGGCCAGGGTGATCTTCCAATTGAGGGCATTGGAGCTGCTATTGTTGTGGGGCTGCTGTTACTCGTCTTGGTTATTGCATTTGTCGTGTTATACGCCAGAAAAGCTCGCACGATTGAGCCTGTTCAGGCCATTCGGTACGGTATGTCGGAGAGCGACAATGTACGCATGGCGCGACGAATGAATTCACCGCTCGCAAACCGGGCCTTGTTTGGACGATTGCCCGTCTCTTTTGTAATCGGCATACGCAATCTGATCAAAAACAGCAAAAGCTCGGTTCTGATGTTATTGCTAACAACGATGGCTGCTTCCGTACTTGTCCTCGGGTATGTTGTACTGACCAGCATTACCGGAATCTATCAGACGGCGGCCAAATGGGGGTATGACAATGCTAACATTGCCGCAGTCGTTGTAAACAAAACTACGTTTCCGAGAGCAGAGCTGCAGAACGTATTGGAAGAAGACCCTCGCATCAAAAATGTGGGCTGGCAAGGAAACATCACCGGAGTTATCCTTCCAGATGATTCAACCGACGTGGTCAGCCAGTCTACCAGTCTTTATCTAAGAGTACTGGATGGAAGCTATCAAGATCTTGGTTTTGAGACGTTGAGAGGAAACAATCCGGAACTCGAAAATGAAATTTCAATCGGGGTTAGTGTTGCCAAGATGTTAAACAAGGATATGGGAGATCTCATTGATCTCTACATTGAAGGAGAGAAGCGCACGTTCATGATTTCGGGCATCTATCAGGCCATCTCCGACTTGTCGGTATCCGGAAGAATCACAGCTCAAGCGGTTCGAAGCGTGAATCCGGATTACGGAGATGTAAATGTCGCGTTTATCAATGTCAACGATCCTTCACAGGCAGGATCCATTGCTAACCAATTGAATGAGCGGTTCAAAGACTCTGCTTCCATCGTCACGCAAAAAACGCTGCTGGATTCTGTTTATGCAGAAGCTGCAAGCATTCTTGTGTACCCCATGGCTCTCATTGGTCTGCTGTTCATTTTGGTTACATTTATCATTATCTTCAGCACCTGCCGGATCAGTATTCGCAAAGAGAGCAAGACGTATGGCATTTATAAGTCGATTGGAATGACATCTAGCAGTATTCGGTCTTCTATTACACTGGGAGTCGTATTGTTATCCCTAATCGGTTCGATGTTTGGCGTTATTGCTGGCGTGTACCTTCTTCCGTTGTTGCTTGAAAAAGTACTCTCGGGATACGGTATTGTTCAAATCCCATTGGTTCTGAATTGGTGGGGAATTATACTTTTCTCTTCTCTGAGTATCCTTGCAGCAGCTTTTGGCTCCTGGAGATCATCCAAGGTGATTCGTCAGGCATCCCCGCGCATTCTTGTTATTGAATAACATGCAGCAGCAGACAGACATTAAAACACATGACAATATATTTCAACAAAACTCTAAATCCGACACAGAAATAGTCCTATATACCTAGCAATGATAGATATGATAGACTTAATGGAATACTATGGTAAAGGAGTTAATTTCTTTGTACAACAAAAATAAAACGAGTAAATTGTTGAAGTGGATAGCTTGGATTAGCATCATTCTATCCATTATTGCCGGCATCCTCGTTGGGCAAAATGAGTTCAGTGGCTTTCAATGGTCTTTGACTCTTCCAGTTATGATGAACGGCATTGTAGCAGGACTATTGTTACTAGGTGTTGCGGAGATCATACGGTTGGTGCAGGATATTAAAAATGAAACGGTAGGTCCAGATTAAGTTTGACCTCGATTTTTGTTAAGGAGTTGTTTATTTTGAAATGGTTATGTATTCGATTTTGTTTGTTGATCAGCATCCTGAGTCTAGGATTGTTGTCAGTAGACAAACCTTCAGCGTCGGCTAAAGCCAAGACCGTGCCACAACTTGAATGGGTCAAGCAGGTCGATTCTGGCCAATGGGGGGATGGATTCACTCCGCATTACTTCAGACTGGATTCGTCCGGCAACCTAAACATTCTGGTGAGAAAGGTTGTGAATGAGGACCTCATATATGTGGAGAACATAAGTGGTGAAACCGGGGACATCCGATGGTCCAAGCCAGAATCTGATTATGGTTCAACAAGTGATGGTTACATGTATACTTTCAAACCTGCTGAAACTGATGACTATGAAAATAGATTAGATGATATTATTACGGTCTCGGATCTGACAACTGGTAAACCGATATGGTCTTCAATAAACCCTTACTTTCGTGAAGGTCAGTCCTCAGATTTCGCCAAAAACGGAACAGTTTATTCTTTCACTTATCACAAAAACAAATATGTAACTCTTTATTATTATGATGAACAGGGACATCGAAGCAAAAAGCTTGTTCTCCCCTATATGCAATATTACACAATAGAAGGCAATTTTATTTTAGGTCAACCGGGCAACAAAAGTCCGTATACTCATGTTTTTAATCTTTCTACAGGTAAGAAGCTAACGGTGCTGACCAATGAAACAACCTTGCCCTACGGGAATAGGGTTACGGACGATGGAACCCTAATAACCCGGAAGTTTATCAATAACCGTGAACTTGAGTTGAGGGCATACTCGCCTACAGGAAATTTGAAATGGAAGTATGATTTTTCTTTTAAAAAGGGGCCTCCCGAGATATTTATCATCCATGATCGTGTGCTGTATCTGGAACAAACCGCAGGCAATATCATGCTTATGAATTCCGATGGAAAATTCATTACAGGGGTCAATGAAAATCCCTTCTACATGCAAGGTGAGCCAAATAGCTCTCTGAAAATGGCCATCGATTTACAGAGTTTTATGTACATCCAATACACGGAACAGGGAATAGAACTCGTGATTAGAGATTCAAATAATCTGAGAGAACTCTATCGGGTGTCGCAGAACGATTGGAAAGATGTAAGGTTTAATCGAGATGAACTGTTCCTCAACAAGCAAAATGAACTATTTTTCATACCTTCCGACGGGCAAACGATAAGAAAGTATCAGTTACTTCCATAATCCAGAGAACATTACATAAGGAGTCTACCAATCATGAGTTTAAAACGAATCAACTATTGGCTTATAGCCAGCCTATGCATCTTCCTTGCGATCCCATCCGAGCCAGCTCTGGCTAAAGATCTGCTGCAATTCCAATGGGGGTATGATATTACCAACGGCGGACAGAGTGCAACAAGCTCATATTCAATGAAGAGTGTTACAGATACCATGGGGAATGAAAGTCTGCTCGTAACTAAAGCAGACAAGAATAATGATTATTATATCGACAGTGTAGATGCCAAAACGGGGAAACTCCTCTGGTCCATTCCAACGAACAACGAGTACAAACTTTCCGATGATGGATATATGTTTATTTTTCACGATAATCAAGTGAGTGCCAAGCATATAGCCACAGGTGAAATCCGTTGGACTGCACCTTTGCCCGGCACGCAAGAAGATTTTTTGAGAAACGGGGCTGAGTTAGCCTATCCAGAAGAAAATGGAAGTTTATATGTGGTTATGCACGCTGACGATTCAAAAAGTAGTACACTCTACTATTACGATACAAAAGGAACTTTAATCCAAAAGTTCAAAGTTCCATATTTAATTGAACAGATTACAGGAAATGTGATCATCGGCAAAAAATTTAGTGATCATCCCGATTTCTACATGAGCAGCCTGACCACAGGAAAAAAAATAAAAACGATTGCTGGCGGAAAAGGGTATAACCAGATTATGAGTATATCTGATGATACATTGTTGCATTATAGTATTCACAAAAAAACTATGACGCTAAAAGCATACAATAGTACGGGGAAAATCAGATGGACAAAAGAACTTCCTTATATTGATTATTCAACAGAAATTGTTGCATTGAAGGATCGTTTTTTGTTTGTGGATGCTAAAAATAAACGAATAAAATTATATTCATCTGCGGGTAAGTTAATCGCTGAGAAGGCATATCTGCCGATACCAACCACCTATAACAGCTATTGGATGCCTCTTCATATGGCAGTTGATGGTACAAGTTTTATGTTTACAGCTAAAAAGAATGGAAATGACGAACTTGTTATTATGGACACAAGCAATCTTAAGGTTTTGTTCACCTACAAGAAAGGCGAATTTGATCTTGAAAAGGAACGTCTATTTCTCAATAACACAACCGGTCTGTACTTCCTGAGTGACGAAGGTCGTACCTTAGTTAGCACTCAGTTAATTAAATAGCACAATCAGAAGCATCAGAAGAGGAATGTCCTCATGTTGATGTTAACGCTAAATCACACTGAAGAAGCCCTCACCAATCCAGTAATGGGTCGTGAGGGCTTCTTCATATTTGGTTGTATCTCTAGCTTTTCGGGGTACAACTCTACATCAAGTCTTTTAATTCCGCCACTTCTTCGCAAGTTCGCCAATCTGATGTGGCGTAGTACGGCAACAGCCGCCAATGATTTTTGCACCCACAGCAACCCATGCCTCCGAAGCATCACTCATACTGCCACATGTACCCTGTCCACTCCACGTCTTCGTTGCTGCATCGTATACTTCTCCCGAGTTCGGATACACAATAACAGGTTTGTCGCTGGCACGGCTGAGAATGCCTACGGCTTCCGTCACGACTTCCATCGGAGCACAGTTCAGGCCAATCGCCGCAATCTGCGGCTCGGAGCCAAATGTCTGTGCACATACCTCAAGGGGTGTGCCCTCGCTGATGCTTGTCCCGTCTTTTAAAGAAAAAGATAACCAGGCATATGCATGAGGAAACTCCTTCAGCAAATCAACCAGCACCTGTGCTTCCTGCAAGGATGGAATCGTCTCAAACGCCAGAATATCTGCACCTGCTTCAAGCAACGCCGCCATACGTGGACGGTGAAATGCAGCAAGTGTCTCATCCGACACGCCGTAATGTCCCACATACTCTGAACCATCCGCCAGATAGGCGCCGTACGGCCCAACGGACCCAGCAATAATTGGACGTGGACGGAGACTGTCTTCTTCGCGATCCCCTGTACGACCTGTTATATGCTCCTCACTCTCCACGGTCTCGGAACGTATCGAAGGAACTTCTACAAGCTGACCTGTCGAGCTTTCTCTCCCTACTAAACCACTCTGCACTTCTGCCCATACGTCATCTCTCGCCTGTGCAGCCAGCTGCACCGTCTTGCGAATCAGGTCCAGTGCTGCCTGTTCATCGATCCCTCTCTTGCGGAAACCATCCACCGTCGCCTGATAACTGGATGTAATCGCACAGTCGGCTCCTGCTCGAAAATAATCTGCATGGACCTGAACGATAACATCCGGATTCTCAAGCAACACACGAGCAGACCATAGTGGATCATCGAGATCACATCCATGCTGTTCAAGTTCCGTTGCCAGCGCTCCATCCAGAATCATGACCGGATGTTCACGCAGGATCTGTTCTATGGGGTTAGTCTGTTGTGCTTGCGTCATGTACTTGTCCTCTTTTCTTATTCACACGTTCTGTCAGATAATAAGCAGCGTAACATACTGCGATAAACGGAACCCCACAATACAGCGCAATTCGCTGTGTCGGGTCAAAGGCAATACCTATGCATGAAGCTAGGCATAATATAAATGAAACAATTGGTACCACCGGATACAGTGGTGTGCGGTAGACCAGATCTTTGACCGCATGTCCTTCCCGGATATATTGTCTGCGGAACATGTATTGGGAGGCACTGATGCTCATCCATACCGCAACGACAGCCAGACCTGAGATGGAGACCAGAGTAATATACACGGTACCTGGTGCAATGATGCTGGACAGCAAAGCTAGTGCACCACCCACCATACTGATCAGAAGTGCATTCAGCGGTACCCCGCTTTTGGTCAATTTGGCAAACCACGGAGAGATCGTTCTTTTGTCAGCCAAAGACCAGAGCATCCGTGAAGATGCATATAGGCCTGAATTGGCAGCAGAGAGAATCGCCGTCAGAATAACAAAGTTCATAATGTCTGCTGCATAGGGTACTCCCACCCGCTCCATTACCGCTACAAACGGACTTTCCAGTACACTGGCATCCGACATGGGCAGCAAGGCCGACAAGATAACAATCGTTCCGATGAAGAAAATAACCAAACGCCACAGCGTTGTATGAATAGCCTTTGGTATCGTCTTTTCCGGATTCTCCGTCTCACCGGCGGCAATGCCGATTAACTCGGTGCCTGAGAAGGCAAAGTTTACAGCAAGCATGGTCATCAATATCGCTGTAGCCCCATGAGGGAACCACCCGGATGCGGTAATATTTGATAGAAATGGAGCCGGTTCAGAATCCGCCATGGGAATGATACCAAACATGGCTGCGCCACCGATAATAATGAAGATTACAATAGTAACTACTTTTACAGATGAGAACCAGAACTCGGATTCCGCAAATAATTTCACCGTTAATGCATTAAACAGAAAGATCATCAGTGCAAAGAGCGCGCTCCATATCCATACGTTCACCGATGGGAACCAGCGCTGCATCAGCAATCCGGCGGCTGTGAATTCGGAGCCAAGCGCAACAGTCCAGGTTAACCAGTATAACCAAGCCACCGTGTAACCTGTTGCCGGTCCGATATATTTGGCTGCATAACTATGAAATGCTCCCGTCTCTGGCATATGAACAGACAGTTCACCAAGACAGAGCATCACCAGATATACAACGATGGCTCCGATCAGATAGGACAGAATGGTTCCCAGTGGTCCCGCCTGCTGAATGGTGTAACCTGAGCTGAGGAATAATCCTGTTCCAATGACTCCTCCGAGAGAGAGCATGACCACATGCCGTGCCTGCATTTTTCGCTGAAAATGCCCTTTGTCGTTGTTGTTCTCCATACCTGCTGCTCCCCTACTTCTTCATCCAGAAAAAACAAAAAAGACCCACTCTTCCTAAAGAGTGCGCCGTTACTGACAAATAAAAACAAACGCTCCTATCTATCAGGCTTTCACCCGCTGGAATTAGCACAGTATCCTTCAGATCTGTTGCTGAGGTTTCTAAGGGCCAGTCCCTCCACCTCTCTGGATAAGAAAATGATTTTTTATAAATATAGCGATTGATCATGAATGTGTCAACATTTAAATAATAAATGGCACACCTCGCTATTCCGTAGAAGACCCCGGATTGATGATGGAGGTCTTTACCTCATACGTAATGGGTATAGTAGCAAAGATTTCATCCCAGTTCCCTTTAACCTTCTTCCACGTTTTTGGATATTTAATACGAATGCTATCGCGGAAACCAGCAACATCGACTTTGTAGGTATGTTGGAGCTTGTATAGTAACTGTTTGATCTGTTGCTCGACCAGTTCAGCAAAATCGTTTTCCATTTCTTTCAGATATGCACCCTTTTCCTCTTCTTCCGGTGCCCGCCAATCCTCCATTAGCCATCCTTCAGACTCTGCCTTCACATGGAACGAGATATCATCGCCATTAACCTTCGGAATGATTTTGATTTTCTTCTTCTTGATTTCATAGAGTACCGTGAAACCCTCCTTACTATATGTTTTTATGACACCACCTTGTTCTTTAGGCATAAGCCAGGACAGAGCTTCCAAATCAGTTTGGCTGAGTTCCCCCAGAAATTTGGTTGTATTTGCAGCAAATATGCTGCCCCCGGAGAACTTGTCCTCTCCATTGGCATTCAGCACATTTTGAAGCAGAAAACTGGACCCGGACTGCATCTGTGCATCCAGTTTTGCCAGCGAAACGGGTTCCAGAATCTTGTTGGAAATGTATGCATTGTTCGTAATGCCTGTAAGGTAAAATGCAGGAATACGGGAAGGATCATCTGAGGTAAGCACATCAACCGCCCGCTGGTGACTAATCAGTACAAGACAGTTCGGTCGAATATCGTTATCCCGGAGTACAAAATCGAGCAATTGAATCAGTCCATACTTTTTGGCAATATCCTTGGAGATCACAATAACCTTCAGATGATGTCCAATGAGTGGACGATCTCGCCGCAAAGCAAACTGACGAAAAATTTGCAGCATGGAATCTCCCGTAAGCTGCTCATTGGAATAAGACTCTTTGCCAGAAGAGGGTGAACCAGATTGCTGACTTTTTTGACTGCTAGAATTCCCAGGGGCAATCTGAACGGTTGCTGTGACATTGTTTTGTTTGGGATAATGCCCACCCTGCGCTGAAATCTTCTTCTCGAAATCGGTCTCTTTTCCAACGTCAATCCCGAGACCTACATACAAGCTTAGATCTTCTATCTCGCGGCTGCTCCAGCAACCTGATATTATACACAGGATGAACACAGCACAAGTTACTCTTAAGCACAGGCGGAATGAAATCATGCGTGTTTGCCTCCTTTTTTGCGAATTATGCTGATAAGCAACAATACCAGAGGTAATATAGCGAACAAAACTACAGATACGTTACCTAGCATATCGCCCAGTGCAAAAGTTTCAAACACTGTTTTAGGCATCATTGCCGTCAGATAAATGAATGGAAGCAGGGCATACATAATCCAGCGTATCTTCTTTGCCCGAAACAAGTCCCGGATTCCTACGGAAGCACAGTAATGGGTAATGGCAAATGTCGAGAAAATCTGCATAATCCAGATCACCAGCAATAACGATTCGAAACGTTCAAATATCAGTCCCTGTATCTCAAAACTTCGTACCAGATCCAATGTTGGCCATGTTCTGGTCTTAATTCCATCCAAGGACAAACTGCCTACGACCATTACAACAGTGATCAGATATACCATTGTAGAGATAGTTAACCCCCATGTCATTGCCTTGTTGCTTTTCTTCGGATCTTGCATATATGCAGTGATGACCAGCATAACTTCGTAACCGGTATACGACAGTAGCGATGGTTTCAGCCCTTTGAGTACAGGCATGATGCCCTCACCCAATACGGGTCTGAGGTTACTAATTTCGAAGAGCTGATTACTGAGCAATATCTCCATGACAAATATAATCAAGGTGATCGGCAGGATGATCTCAAACACGCGAATAATGACACCAAGCCCACCGGAGATCATATAGATGCCTATCCACATAAATACCATTACAATAGCCCATGTAGGCGTGCGCTCAAGCAGATACATCCCCGTGACATCGGCCATGACTCTAATTTCGAATGCTGAAATGATCATAAAATACAAAATTGTCACACAACCCAGTATGTAAGCAATCCAGCGCCCGGTGATCTCCCGGGTAAACTGGAACACGGTTTTCTCAGGAAATCTGCGGCACAGGGTAACCAAAATCAGACCAATACCTGTGACAATGAGCCCTGACAGCAGGATGGAAATCCAGACGTCCGGCGTTCCAACGGCTCTGCTAGTTGTTCGAGGTAACGTCAAAATACCCGCTCCAAGCATGTAGTTAACGATAATAACAACGGCCTGTGTGGTGTTAATTTTCACTCGCGAGTCATTCACTTTGTTGTACCTCCAGACCTTCTGTGGATTGTCTACTTCTTGCGATCTGCATCTACCGGATTCGTCATCTCGGGACGTCTTCTCATCATGTTGAGTGGAGCACGAATGACAAAATCTTTCCAATCACTCAAGTGATATGGAACAGCTGGTGCGACATAAGGCACTCCAAAGCTGGAGAGTCGTGCAAGATGTGTACAAACCAGCAAGAAGAACATAACGACACCAAACAGACCTAGTATTGCAGCACTAAACATGGCAGCAAACCGGAGAATCCGTAGCGTTAATCCCGCACTATAGACAGGAATCGTGAAAGAGGATATGGCTGTAACAGCTACAACGATAACAAGAAACTGACTGATGATTCCCGCCTGTACGGCAGCTTGACCAATAATCAAACCGCCAACGATACCCATCGCAGGTCCAATCGGCTTGGGTAAACGTATTCCCGCCTCTCTCAGGATCTCAATGGAGAGCTCCATGATCAGCACTTCTATAATAGAAGGAAACGGTACTCCAGTCCGGGTTTCTATAATCGTCAGTACCAGCTTGGTCGGAATCAACCCCGGATGAAACGATATAAAAGAGACATAGAGCGCTGGAGCAAGAAGGGCCAGCATGGCGGACATAAACCTCAGGACCCGGAGAAATGTACCGGGAATCCAGCGTTCATAGTAATCCTCAGGAGATTGGAGCAACATGCTGAAGGTCACGGGTACCACGAGGACAAATGGCGTTCCATCCAATAAAATAGCCACTCGACCTTCAAGCAAAGCACCGATTACCCGGTCAGGTCTTTCCGTATTCAGAACCTGCTGAAAGGGACTCAGTGTATTATCTTCAATGAGCTGTTCCACATAACCAGATTCCAGCATCGAATCCATATCCATCTCTTCAATTCGCTTGCATACTTCAGCCACGAGATTAGGATCGGCAATATCCTGAATATAGGCTATCGCCAAATCTTTTTTGATCCGTGAACCCACTTCATACTTCTTAATAAACAGGCTCTGATCACTTCCATAACGACGCAAAATGCCTGTATTATCGCTTAATTGCTCTGTAAAACCAATACGTGGCCCACGAAGCAATCCCTCAGACAGGGGTTCATTCATACCTCTTGTTTTGATCTTATGGGCTCCAATTAATAAAGCACCCGGCAGTCCATCGACCAAAAGCGCATTTTTCCCAAAAAGTACACCTACTGCAAGCTCTTGAAGGGACTTCGTCTCCTCAACCAGACTGACAGGAAGTAATTGATCTTGCAGATATGCCGACAATAAGTGGGCGTTGTCCGGATGGAGGAATCCTTCCTGTTTAAGCATGGGAACCCCTTCTAACATCAACGGTGTAATCAAGTGATCATCAATCAAATCTTGATCTACCAAGCCTTCGGTATAGATGACCGCAGCCCGTGTATTCGTTCCCCTAATGGTAAATTCCCGAATATGCACATCTGCATTTTGTCCAAAGCTTTCTTTTACGCTAATCAGATTGGTATTGTACTTCTCGGTTAATTTAATATTGGCATAATGGCCCGTTTCGGTTCCTTGACCCTGTCCTTTGGCTGCTGGCGAGATATCCTCCGAGGATACAGCAGGTTGCTTCGAACGCGAGAAGCTTCCACGCTTTATGGCGGCATTGATCCAGCGCATGGTCATGGTAATCCCAATCGGAATAATCAAGACCAAGAATGCCTGAATCCATATGGACGAATCTGGCACGTAGGATAGAATTGTTGACCACATGTTCCCACCCCACCATTTCTCTGCATGTGAAGCTGCAGGTATTCCCAAGTATTGTGTCCCCGTTTGATCACAAAAATTCCCGTTTTTTTGTGTACTGAACGACAAAAAAAAACGGTTCCTGTGCACGGAACCGTTATTACTATATATTTTTATACGATTCTGGTCACATGCTCCGCTTTGGCATCCAGCAAGTGAGCCGAAGCAGCAATTGCTGTAAAATCATTCAAAGCGATCTCAATCTGCTTCTGGCTCCGCTCAACGTATTCCTCTACTTTTTTGGTGCCGCCTGTGATATTACCAATTTCCTTGGTTATTCCAGTCACGCTATCACGAATCTCATTGATCGAACTCTCCACCATTGCGGATAGTTTCTTGACTTCCTTAGCCACGATATCGAATCCTCGTCCGTATTCCCCTGCATGCGCAGCTTCAATGGCGGCATTTAATGCAAGCAATTGTGTCTGTGATGAAATCTCGCGTATGGTTCGTACCACGCCCTGAATCGATCCCGCTTGTTCCTGCAGATGAGTCAGTGTTGCACGGTTAGTAGCCGACACCTCTGAGATATAGGAGATGGTGGACATTAATTCCTGGCTCCGTTCAATACCTACATCTGCCTGCCCATTCAGTTCATGAGACATCGTTTTCAGCTCATTCACTACGACCGAAATGTTGTTCTGACGGTTGGTAATGTTGGTGGCGATTTTGGAGACACCCAGTATCTTCTGATTCGTCTCATCGTACACCGGCATATATGTCGCCTCAAGCCATACGGAATTCCCCTTTGCATCCTTGCGTTCAACCTTGTCCTGGAAGCTGACACCATTAAATATGCTATTCCAAAAAGCATCATATTCCGGAGTATTTGCAAATTGACCGAAGCACAGTTGCTGATGCTTCATGCCGTACATCTCATCTACCGTGTATCCCATCGTCTGGGCAAAGACTTCATTCACGTAGGTTACCCGGCGATCCAGATCGAATCGAATGATAGCAAGACTTTTCTCCATCGCCTTGATGACCATTGCATCGGTGACAACATCTTTCTTTTCCATATCTAATATAGACACTTGATAACCCCCACAGTTCATTCCATAATAGACAGCCTTTAACTAGCAGAAAACGATCATAACAACATATGTATCCATCAGGTTCTAGATGACTCTACTATTGATACCCGATTTGCAGAACTTTGGATCACCTGTTGTCATTTATTTTTTAAAAGAAAATCTGCTCCACCTCATCCGCTGACAATGGCTTGCTGTAGTAGTATCCCTGCACTTTATCGCAACCCTGTCCAATCAAAATATATAGTTGTTTCTTCGTTTCAATGCTTCTTCAATATCCTGGATAAAAGGCATCCGTCAACATACTTTCGGAGCATGTTCATCGTCCAGAAAAGAGACGCTATAGCTTATCTTATCCGTAAAATATCTCTGTATCTACTTGTTCGTATCGTAACATAAGGCAAAGAGGTATACACTTCTGTATTTGTAACGTATTTGTAACATAATTTCTGTTTTTTATTAAACATTTAGCCCCTATATACAAGAAAAACAGGACGATTTGTCGTCCATCGTCCTGTTTCTTATCCAGTCTCATCTTTATTATTTTTTTCGTGGTGTCCAGCGCTTCGCTTCACTGTGATTCGGATACTGAATGCCCGCAGGATAGGAGATCAGCTCGATCAGCATCCCCCAAGGTGCCCTTCCGTACACAAACTGATTGCCTTCCCCGCCTTCAATATGACCGGTCAACGCCCCAGGCTCTGTTAGCAACACCCCGCCCGCTTCTTTGAAGTGTCGTGCAGCTTCTTGCATATCGTCCACATACAACGCCATATGCTGCAATCCGTAATCCGATGCCCTAACTGGCTCTGATTGCGCTGTATTCGCGTACTGAAATAACTCTATACTTGCACTCTCCCCGAGCGATAACATCCGAATATGAATAACCTTTGCTCCTGAACGCAGTCCTAATTTACGCTCTGCCTCAGGTCCTTCCTGTGGGGGATCATCCGGCGTTATATGATCATAGGCAAGTTGAGCTCCAAACGCCTGTTGTAGAAATAGTGTCGCCTGATCCATATCCGGTACAGTTATTCCAATATGGTCGATTCCTCTCGTAATCATATTATCCCTTCTTTCCTTTATCCATTGAACTTGCTTGTATACAGCGACATCCGTACCTATATGATTTACACGAAAAGAGGTCCGCTATAACCATCGGTTGCTCGAACAACCTTGTATAGAAACCGAAGAAAGAAGAGCGCATGTTATCCATGGCTCTTCTTTTTTTTATGTTTTTAAGTTAGTTCCAATTTTACATACCGAGTGCTTAACCGGGGGTCTGAACTCATTTTAAAAATCGTGCACAGTGACACACAGCTGAATGGCAATGCCAAATGGGTCCCGCACAATGCCATAACCTGGGCTGAATTCATTTTGCTCGTAAGGCACCAGTACCTTCACGCCCTCATGTTGCATCAGAGAATGATACAGTTGATCGATTGTCTCTTTATCCTTGGATTGAATACATAGTGACGTGCTGTTCCCCAGCTGCCATGCTCTCTCCGTGTCCATTGCTTCTTCCGCAATCATGACTTTGTTAACCCCAATCTCCAGCACCGAATGTGTAATATACTCATCTTGACCGGCAGGGTACTCGAAGCCCGGGTTCATCTCCTTCATCTCTTTATAACTTTTCTTGAATATCACCTTGGCGCCCAGAAACTGCTCATAAAAAGCAATGGCTGCCGCCGCATCCCCGTTCATCGACAAAAATGGTATCACTTCAAAATTCATTATATTGCCTCCTTGTTCCTATTGGATTACACTTATCACTATAACAACGAAAGGTGCCAATCCATGGCACCATTAAGAGGGTTTGATATGAAAAAATCAGAACGTATGAACCAGATGTTACGCTTCATTAATCAAAAACAACAGTTCACCCTGCAAGATCTCATGCAGGAGTTCCAGATCTCCAAACGAACTGCGTTAAGAGACATCGCTTCATTGGAAGAGTTGGGTGCGCCCATCTATGTCGAATACGGACGCTACGGCGGATATCGACTGCTGCAACAGATGCAGCTGCCTCCCATTTCGTTTAATACGGGTGAGCTTCATGCCCTTTATGTTGCGATGCAGGCTCTCCGCAGTTTCTCTAGCTTACCCTTTCAAGTCTCTTTCCGTACCATTCATGAGAAATTTATGAGCGCGTTATCCGACAAGCAACGACAGGATATTGAGAACATCCAACACCGGGTTTCCTTCCGACATACGGAGCAGATCCGCGACAGTGCACATTTGGAATTTCTGTTGATGGCTGCTGTGCAGAATATAGTGATTCAGATTACGTACACTAATCAGCGTAGATCCCCTGATCAAAAGCCATCTTCTGCAAACACCAATATCCGCACCATTCAACCCATCACACTCTATGCCAGGAAAGGCTATTGGTATTGCCAGGCCTATGATCTGAATAAACAAGCGTATCGTGTATTCCGCTGCGACCGCATCACTTCAGCCGAAACAACGGAGATTGAACCTTTAACTCATGTAAAGGAACTCTATTCACAGGATGCCCCGTCTCTATGGAAACCATCGGAACAAGCAATTCCATTCAAATGCCTGATTGATGAAGCCGGGATGGAGCTATTCCAGCAAGAACATTTCCCATCTATGCAGATCATCGAGAAGATGGGGCATATGTATCTTGTTGGTTCGTATGAACCTCACGAGCTTGATTTCATAGTGAGATATCTTGCGGGCTATGGTAAATCGATTAAAATTATGGAGCCCGGTATCTTACAGAAAGCATTAAGGCAGTACTATCTGGACTTGTTGGATCATGTATAAAAGTCATATTTCTATATCCATTTCACTTTAAATGCCTTTTAGGTCCTGCTCATGATCAATAACTTTTGAGCTTTTTTTATTACCAATAGCCAATTGAACGATAATCTGCAACACGATGATGATAGCCAAACCATAAAATGCTTGCACAAAGCTGCCTGTTAGATCGCGGAGCCAACCAATCGCCAGCGGCCCAAGTGCTCCAAGAATGTAGCCACCAGATTGAGTCATAGCCGACCAGCTACTGGCTTCCTGAGCATTATTTGTCTCATCAATCGGCAACATAAGTGCAATTGGGAACAGTCCACCTGCACCAATACCGAGCGGAATCGCCGCGAGCCACGGACTGACAGAGAGATTCAGCATCAGGACACCTATTAACTCCAACATCGCACATCCAACAAGCCAGAAGACACGTCTTTGGTATCGGTGTACAAGCATGGGAATGAATAACGTTGAGGGCAGTGATATCAATGTAAATAACGTTTGGATGTTGCCAGCAGTCTCTTGGCTATACCCATGGCTCTGAATGGCTGGCGCAAGCCAGGCGGTTAATGAATAGAAGATCGCGGCCATCAATCCAAAGAACAGTGTCAGCACCCATGCACGCCTGTTCTTCACCGGAAGTGGTGCATGGACTACAGCCGAAGTTTGTCCGGATTGCCGCTCTGTACGCGCAGACCAAGCTAATTTCAACCAGATCGGCAATGCAATGGCTGCGAGTAATGCCCATGTAGCCAAAGAACCTCTCCAAGATCCACCCAGCGTATGCTGGAGCGGAACCGATAGTCCCACACTAATACTAGCCCCCATCACCATAGCTGTAGAGTAGATGCCTACCATGGCTGCTACTCGGTTAGGGAAATACTGCTTAATGAAGCTGGACAACAGCGGCCCTGCCAATGCAATCCCTACACCTGACAGAAAAGAAGTGAACATCATCAACGGAGTTGCGCCTACGAACAATCGTAATCCCGTACCTATCCCAATAAGGATTAAAGCCAGCACAATGGCTCCTTCGTTCCCCCACCTTCTACTTAGTCTTACAGAGAATGGAGCGAATATGCCCATACATAATACCGGTAGTGTAGTTAACAGACTGGCGGTCATGCCACTCAAACCCAGATCATTCTGTATGGTACTCATCAGAGGAGAAATGGAAGTAATCGGTGGTCTTAAGTTCAGTGAAGCCAGAATAAGCGCCAATACAATATAAAAAAGTTTCATTATGGATCACCTCATGGGAGTAGTATTCTTGCCTTCACCAAAGATCCTATTTGTTAATGTCAGGATCTTTGAGTGTTGCACGATTAAGTATAGATTCATTATAATGATTGAACAATACTATTGTTTCTATTAAAATGATTACTAAAACCAATGATTAGAGGTGAATTTATGGAGATTCGTCAAATGGAAAACTTTATTACAGTGTGTGAGGAGCTTCATTTTACACGGGCAGCTGAGAAACTTGGCATATCTCAACCTACGTTGAGTCAACAAATACGTGGGTTAGAGGATGAACTTGGTGTTCCTTTGTTTGACCGTGTCGGCAAAAAAATTGTGATGACCCAGGCAGGCACTCTGTTTCTGGAGCACTGTGTACAGATGATCCGGCATTTACAGAATACCCAAGATGCGTTGGCTGAATTTCGGAATGATCAGCGGGGACGATTGGTTATTGGTGTTCTTCCATCCGATTTGGATTACCGTATCACTCCGCTGCTCGTTGATTTTCATGCTCGATTCCCCAAGGTGCAATTGAAGGTTATCTCTTCGATCTATGTCGTAAATCAAGTGTTGGAAAATGAAGTCGACATCGGCATCGAGATCACGTCTGCCCCTGATAGGCGGCTTGTGCGCATTCCCTTGTGCAGTGAAGAATATGTACTCGTCGTTTCCGAGAATCATGATTGGGCTGAACGAAGCACAATTGAAATTCAGGAGTTACGTGATATCCAAACGGTGATGTTCCCCGAAGGATTCACGGGCAGAGAATTGGTCGACGGCTATTGCCGCAAATACGGCTTCACCCTAAATACCATCATGGAGACCAGTTCGGCAACCTCCATCATTAGCCTGGTCAAAGCCAACGTCGGAGGAACACTGCTGCCTTATCCTCTGATCAAAGCCATGAATGAGCCCACGCTACGTTGCATCCGAATTACAGATGATCCGCCCTACCGGCACTTTGAGATCATCCATCGGTCCGACCGTTACCTGACGCAATCGGCCAAGGCATTTATTGAGAAAACAATTGAGTATTTCAATCAAAGGTGAGATTAAAAGGAGGGTATTAAAATGATAATAAGAGAAGTTGGTTTATTAACACATGAGGTCGAGGCCATAAAAGAGTTTTACGGTACACTACTGGAACTGGATCTTGTGGAGGATAATGCAGCATGCGTTTCATTCCGTGCGGGGAACTCGGTACTATCTTTCAAGAAGGCGCCAGAACAAGAGAAGCCCTACTATCATGTAGCATTTACGATTCCAACGAATAAACTTGCTGATGCAAAAAGGTGGGCTCAAGACCGAAACATTTCATTGCTCTCCAAAGATGGACAAGATGAATTTTACTTCCCCTACTGGGATGCAACAGCCTTCTATTTTTATGATCCAAACGGCAACTTGATGGAATTTATCGCTCAACATTCACTCGATAATGCAGTTGATGAAGCTTTCGAAGCGAAGCATCTGTTATGTATTAGTGAAATCGGTCTGCCTGTCGATGATGTTTCTGAGACAATGAACACATTGAATGAGCATTATCAACTTGAACCATTTGCCGGAGACGGAAAACAATTCTCCCCCACGGGTGATGCAGAAGGCATGTTTATTGTCATTGATAAACAGATGCCCTGGTTCCCAGACGGGCGTATGCCTGGTGTATTTACCACGGAGGTAAAAGTTGAAACTGGGCAGCCCGGTAATCTGCGTATACAGGACGATATGTACTCGATTGAATCGATATGATGTAAGAACGTACTGAATGAAAACCTCAAGAGGGACTTCCGGCTTAATACTTACCAAAACCATCCTCACACGTGATATCCGATTTAAGAATTTCGTACAGATTTTGTTTGGAATTCTCTAATTTATGTTGTGTTTCTTCAATTTCTAATATTTTCGCTTGGATAATGATTGCTTGATCATTACTTGAAAACCCATGTTTAGAGATCATAGATTGGATCTCATGGATCGTAAAACCAACAGCTAAACATTGTTTGACCACGTCCAGATGCTGAATAATGCTCTGCGCATATATTCGATAGTTATTATGATCTCTCAACATATGTTCATCCGGGATAATACCTATTTTCTCGTAGTAACGAATCGTGGATATCGGAAGGTTTACATGGTTCGCTACTTCACTAATCTTCATATGGATTTCCCCCGTTTCTTCTTCTTGCTATAAAGTATACTTCATAGTTTACAATCCTCATAGTGAGACAGATGGAGATATAATTTATACCCTACTCTCACCAATATAGATATGAGGAGAGATTTCAATATGAACACAATTACCGGTCAATTCAACAAAACAAATGATTTTGATACCATCGTCTTGGAGCGCCATTCCGTTAAAGTCTACGACCCTGAAGTGAAGATCAGCCGCGAGGAGATGACCGAAATACTGGCGAAAGCTTCACGTGCCCCTTCGGCCATTAACATGCAACCTTGGCGTTTTCTTGTTATCGACAGTGCTGAAGGCAAAGAGAAACTTGCACCACTGGCCTCTTTTAACCAGACACAGGCACTAACGTCTTCGGCTGTCATTGCTGTGTTTTACGATGCCAACAACGTTGAATACATGGAAGAGATTTTCAGCAAATCAGTGGAACTTGGGTACATGCCCCAAGACATCATGGATATGCAGATGCAGCAGGTACAACCTTATTATGCGAACATAAACGTATCCGAATTGCGTGATATGAACCTCATTGACTCAGGCCTCATATCCATGCAACTCATGCTCGTTGCCCGTGCTCATGGCTATGATACGAACCCTATGGCCGGCTATGACAAAGGTCAGATCGCCGAAGCGTTCGGCCTGGATAAAGAACGGTTCCAGCCCGTGATGTTGATCTCCATAGGTAAAGCAGCAAAAGATGGCTATCCTTCCTATCGTCTCCCCGTTGAAACGATTACGAGTTGGGCGTGACCAACAGCTACTCTCAAGACTAAAATGACTATGGATGATGCTATAGTAAATACTAAGTCTGAAAAACAGATGAAAATCACGGTGCATCCCATAATACCAGAGTACTCATCCTATATCAGTTAAAGGCTTTCATTATAATAGCCTCATACTGATTTGGACATAGGAACATTAACTATACGTTCATAAACAAAGGGTCCTGATGACAACTGTCATCAGGACCCTTTGTTACATAACTTAAATACGTTTGTCAGGTGATAAAAAAGTCGTGAAACTACCACAATTTTTCATTACCACTTCCTCAATATACCGAATGTCGCATATAACGTGCTTAAATGATCCATTTCCACCCAAGCCGGGTAAGGGATTAGAAAATAATATCAATAGCCTCTAGCTCATCTTGCTCCTGTTCGGATTGCCCGTTCAGGGAAATATCCTTTAACAGCACCGAAGGCTGTTCGCCAATTTGGTTGATGATCACGAGCAGGTCCTGAGCAAAATTGTCGATCAGATTGCGCGTAAACAACTTGGTTGCATATTCAAACTGCCCGTTCATTCCCTCATCCAGCAACGAAATGACCAAGGTAAGGTCAAATTGGGAAACCGCATGCAATTCCGGATAAGATTCGATCTGGATATCCCCGAAGCTTTGAACGTTATCTTCCTTCGTTTCCAGCGCAAACATGACATCGAATACAGGATTGCGGCTTTGATCGCGCGGCACCTGCAGCTTTTTCACGAGTTCTTCAAACGGATAATCCTGATGGTCGTAGGCCCCCAGCATCGTTTCTTTGACTTCGTTCAAGTAAACAAGGAACGTCTTCTCCCCGGATGGATAATGTCGAATCGCCAAAGTGTTGACAAACATTCCGATGAGCGGCTCCAGGTCGGCATGTGTGCGGCCCGAAACCGGTGTGCCTACAATGAAGTCTTCTTGTCCCGAGTACTTGCTGAGCAGGATTGAATAGGCCGCCGATAACACCATATATAGGGTAGCACCGTTCTCATCGGCAATGCGCTGCAAGCTGTCGGTCATCTTCTTGTCGATACTGAAAGGCAGCACATCTCCCTCAAAGCTGCGAGCGGCAGGTCTGACAAAGTCCGTAGGCAACTCAAGCGTTGGCAGTTCACCTTCCAACATGTCCAGCCAGTAGGCTTCCTGGCGTTTCAGCCGTTCTTTTACAGGCTCGGACTGCTGCCAAGCGGCGAATTCCTTGTATTGAATCCGAAGTGGTTCCAGTGTCTCACCGTTATACAGGCGTAGCAGCTCTTCGATGAAGATACCCATCGACATGCCATCCGTGACGATATGATGAATGTCCAGCATAAGCAGATGACGTTCCGCTTCCCATTCAACTAAGCCCACACGCAGCAGCGGCGGCCGCTCCAAATCAAAGACACGTACGAAGGCATCCGCAATGCTTTTCGTTTCACTTTCCGTCGCTTTTGTATACTCGACGGCAAACTCCAAGTCCGAATAAACCCGTTGTACCGGTTCACCGTCGACCATTTCGAAGCCAGTTCGCAAAACTTCGTGACGAGCGATTAATAATTTGAGCGCCGCCTCGAATTGATTCCGCTCCAAGCGCCCGACGAGAACCGTCATGCCGGACATGTTGTAGCTAAGTTCGGCGCCTTCCATCTGCTGCTGGATGTAAAGCCGCTTTTGCACAGAGGAAAGCGGGTAATACTCCCTTTTATCCAGAACCGGAATGGAAAGGAATTCCTGCTGCTCCAATCCGCTAATCACTTCAGCCATCGCTTCAATAGTCGAGTACCGGAATACATCGCGCAGTGGCAGGTCCACGTGTAGCTCCTTGTGCACCTTGCTGACCAGCGTCGTCGCCCGCAGCGAGTGACCGCCGAGGTCGAAGAAGTTGTCCGTCACACCAATCGTAACTGACCCAAGCACGTCCTGCCAGATGGAGACCAGTTTCGTCTCCAGATCGGTGCGCGGCGCCACGTATTCGCGCCCTGCACTTGCTCCCTCTTCCGGCGCCGGCAACGCTTTCCGGTCGATTTTCCCGTTTGGTGTCAGAGGTAAATGCTCCAGTTCGACGAAATACGACGGGATCATGTAACCCGGCAGCTCGCTGGAGATCGCTCGTTTCAGGTCGGCCGCCGTCAGTTCGATATCCGTTGTGTAGTACGCGCACAGCGCCTTTTGCCCGTTCGCATCACTTCGAACCAGCACCACCGCTTCGCGTATACCTACCACCCGCAGCAACTGCGACTCAATCTCACCCGTTTCGATCCGGTAGCCCCGGATTTTCGCTTGGTTATCAATCCGGCCGATGAAATCCACGTTGCCGTCCTCCATCCACCGCGCCAAATCTCCCGTGCGATACAACCGCTCACCCGCGGTGAAAGGGCTGTCTACAAACTTCTCTTCCGTCAGCTCTGGACGGTTCAAGTATCCACGTGCTACGCCAACGCCGCCGATGACCAGCTCGCCCAACACACCGACGGGTACGGGATTCAGATGTGCATCCACGATGTAAAACTTCGCATTCAACCACGCTTTGCCAATTGGCACATGGCCTGTCTGCGGCAGTTTCGCCAACTCCTCGTCATAGAAACTGGAGTCAATTGCCGCTTCCGTCACACCGTAGGCGTTAATGATGCGGAACGACGGGCCGAACCGTTCCTGCAAGGTACCATAATCTGCCACGCTGCAGCTGTCCGAGCTTGTGATCAACAGTTCCATCGCGCTCAACTCCAGCCCCTGCTCATGCACGTATTCCATAAACGGTACGATCAGTGCTGGTGTTGATTCAAAGATCGACACTCGCTCCCGCTCTATCCAGTAGTGCAGACGAGACGGATCAATCCGATCGTCCTTCGGTACAATGACCATGGTGCCGCCATTGTACAACGTGCGAGCAATATCGCCCACAAACACGTCAAACGAGAAGCTGGCGAGTTGCAGTAGCCGAACTGGGAACTGATCCATCCGGTATTCCCGTCGGTAACCCGCTGCCGTGTTCACCAGGCTGCGGTGCTCAATCATCACGCCCTTCGGCTTGCCTGTCGTTCCGGACGTATAGATGACGTACGCCAGATCCTCCGGACGGGCTTCATGGAAGCTGCCCATACCGACAACATCAACATCATTTGGATGACTCTCGCCACCACCGTTCACAGCCCCCGTTAGTTTGCCAGAGACCCGGCTGGAAGCCATGTTTGAGCCTTGATCAAAGCACATCGGGGCATTTGCCCGATCTTCGCTGTACGACGCTTCGTCATCAAGGTACAGCACCGACATCAGCGCCAGCTCCTCTTCGCGGAGCCAGGCTTCGGCACGCTCTCGCAGCGGCGTTTGCGTCAGCAGCACCTTCGCTCCGCTGTCTTCGAGCATAAACCGCACTCGGTCCGCCGGATAATCCGGATCAAGCGGTACATACGCCCCTCCCGCTTTCCAGACGGCCATCACGGCCACCAGCAGGTCCACCGAGCGCTCGGCGAGAATGCCAACAATCTCCTCACGGCCAATGCCGCTTCCGCGCAGCGTAGCCGCCAAGCGATTCGCCCGCTCGTTCAGCTCCGCGTACGTTAGCCGATCGTTCTCGTATACGACGGCTTCCGCTTCCGGCGTGTGTTCCGCCTGTTCCTCGAACAGTCGATGGAACGCTGCCATAGGAGCCTCTTCCGGTTGCGCCGGGTTAAACGCGCCGACAATTTCTTCTTTTTCCGCTAGTGTCAAAATATCCAACTCGGAAATCGTCGCCGACGGGTTGCAGAGAATGGATTCAAGCAGCTGCATGTAGTGAACAGCCAATTTCTCCACCGTTTCGGTTTTATATAGAGCCGTGGCGTATTCAAACAGATATTCCAAGCCGTCCTCAATCTCCGTAACGTCCAAGCTGAGATCGAATTTGGAAACAATTTCTTCGCTGGCATACGTCGACAGATGCAGTCCCGGAAGCTGGATTTCCACATTTTCTGTATTCTGCAAAGCAAACATCGTATCAAACAGTGGATGACGGCGTAAATCACGAGCCACGTTTACCTTATCCACCAGTTCCTCAAACGGATAATTCTGATGTTCAAAAGCACCCAGCGTTGTCTCCTTGATCTCCTTCAAGTAGTCAAGGAACGTTTTACCGGCAGCCGGGTAACTGCGGATGGCCAAGGTATTAACAAACATCCCGATCAGCGGTTGAACGTCGCTGTGATTTCTGCCCGCAATCGGCGTACCAACCACGACGTCTTCCTGACCTGAATATTTATGCAAAAGCACGTTATACGCCGCAAGCAGAACCATGTAAAGCGTTGCGCCGTTCTCAGCTGCAAGCCGTTTCAGACCTTCGCTTTTCTCAATATTCATAAACAATTGCAGCGTGCGGCCCTCATAGCTCTGCATAGCCGGGCGCGGATAGTCCGTCGGCATTTCCAGAACTGGCAGTTCTCCGCGGAACATGTCAATCCAGTAGGCTTCCTGCTTGGCAAGCTGCGTTTTCTGCTCATCCGATTGCTGCCATACTGCATAATCTTTGTACTGAATGCGGAGTGGCTTGAGCGGCTCCCCGCTGTACAAGTGCACAAACTCTTCGATCAGTACGTCCATTGAAACGCCGTCCGATACGATATGATGTGTATCGAACATCAGGATGTGCCGGTCCGGCGCGAGTTCGGCAATGCCCACCCGCAGAAGTGGTGGCTTCGCTAGATCAAACGCACGAACGAATTGTCGCACCGTTTCTTCCGCCTGCTCCCCGCTGATCTGCACATATTCCACCTGGAAGGTGACATCTTCGTAAATTCGCTGAACCGCTTCGCCTTCAACCATCTCAAAGCCCGTACGCAGCGTTTCATGACGAGCTACAAGCCCGCGGAATGCTTCTTCAAACCGCTGCCGGTTGAGCTGCCCTTCGAGCAGCATGGCTCCCGGTATGTTGTAGCTCAGCTCGCCTCCTTCCAGCTGGTTCAAGATATAGAGACGTTTCTGCGCGGAAGAGAGCGGATAATACTCGCTAGGTTCCGCAGCCGGAATAGCCGTAAACGAGCCAACCTCTAACCGCTCCATAGCCACAGCCATTCCCTCAACTGTCGAGTAGCGGAATACGTCGCGAAGTGGGAATTCGGCGCCCAGCTCCTTGTGCATTTTGCTGACAAGTGTTGTCGCCCGCAGGGAGTGTCCTCCGAGGTCGAAGAAGTTGTCCGTTACGCCTACCGCCTTCTCCCGAACAAGCACTTCCTGCCAAATGGCGGCCAATTTTGCCTCCAGTTCGGTGCGCGGCGCCACGTATTCGCGGCCTCCGCCTGCTCCCCCTTCTGGCGCTGGCAGCGCCTTCCGGTCAATTTTCCCATTCGGCGTTAGAGGCAATTGCTCCAGTTCGACGAAATACGACGGAATCATGTATCCCGGCAGTTCGCTGGAGATCGCACGTTTCAAATCTGCCGCCGTCAAGTCTTTTTCCACTGTATAATAAGCGCACAACGCTTTCTGCCCCTCTTGATCTTCCCTGACAACAACGACTGCTTCCTTCACGCCACCTACACTCAGCAGCTTTGCTTCGACTTCGCCCGTCTCGATCCGGTAACCCCGGATTTTTGCCTGGTTATCGATCCGGCCGAGGAAGTCCACGTTGCCGTCTTCCATCCACCGCGCCAAGTCTCCCGTGCGATACAACCGCTCACCAGCGGTGAAAGGGCTGTCTACAAACTTCTCTTCCGTCAGCTCTGGACGGTTCAAGTAACCGCGTGCTACCCCAACGCCGCCGATAACCAGCTCGCCCAGCACCCCGACCGGTACGGGATTCAGATGTGCATCCACGATGTAAAACTTCGCATTCAACCACGCTTTGCCAATCGGCACATGGCCTGTCTGCGGCAGTTTCGCCAGTTCCTCATCATAGAAACTGGAGTCGATTGCAGCTTCCGTCACGCCATAGGCGTTAATGATGCGGAATGACGGGCCGAACCGTTCCTGCAAGGTACGGTAATCTGCTACACTGCAGCTGTCCGAGCTTGTGATCAACAGCTCCATCCCGCTTAACTCCAGCACCTGTTCATGCACGTACTCCATAAACGGTACGATCAGTGCCGGCGTTGATTCAAAGATCGACACTTGCTCCCGCTCTATCCAGTAGTGCAGACGAGACGGATCGATACGGTCGTCCTTCGGTACAATGACCATCGTGCCTCCGTTGTACAACGTCCGCGCGATATCACCCACGAATACGTCAAACGAGAAGCTGGCGAGCTGCAACAGCCTTACCGGGAACTGATCCAACCGGTATTCCCGTCGGTAACCCGCTGCCGTGTTCACCAGGCTGCGGTGCTCGATCATTACGCCTTTTGGCTTGCCCGTCGTTCCCGACGTGTAGATCACGTACGCTAGATCCTCCGGACGGGCTTCATGGAAGTTGTCCATACCGACAACATCAACATTATTTGGGTGAATCTCATTACGGTCGTTCACAGCACCCGTCAGCTTGCCGGAGACCAGACCTGAAACCATGCTGGGGCCTTGGCCGAAGTCCATCGGGGCATTCGCCCGGTCTTCGCTGTATGACGTTTCGTCGTCGAGATACAGCACCGTCTCCAGTGCCAATTCCTCTTCGCTGAGCCAGGATTCGGCACGCTCTCGCAGCAGCGTTTGTGTCAGCAGTACCTTCGCACCGCTGTCTTCCAGCATGAACCGCAACCGGTCTGCCGGATAATCCGGATCAAGCGGTACATACGCCCCTCCCGCTTTCCAGACGGCCATCACGGCCACCAGCAAATCGACCGAACGCTCGGCGAGAATGCCAACAATCTCCTCACGACCGATGCCGCTTGCACGCAACGTTGCCGACAGGCGGTTCGCCCGCTCGTTCAACTCCGCATACGTCAACCGATCGTTCTCGTACACGACGGCTTCCTCTTCCGGTGTGCGTTCCGCCTGTTCCTCGAACAGTCGATGGAACGCTGCCACAGGAGCCACTTCCGGCTGCACCGGATTAAACACGCAGACAATTTCTTCTTTTTCCGCCGCCGTCAAAAGCTCTAACTCATGTACACGAACATTCGGATTAGCCGCAACCTGCTCCAATGCACGGGCAAAATGACCGTGGATCTGCCTGATGTCTTGCTCTCTGAATGTCAGTGCATTGTACGTAAACCGCAGCAAAATATGTTCTTCCGGAATGACGGTAATGTCCAGGTCGTAGTTCGTTTGTTCCGGCGATTGGATATTAGCGATTTTCAGCGCTTCTTGGCCTCCGCCGACAACCTGCTCAATCTGTTCTTCCATCGGATAATTTTCAAAGACCATAATATGGTTGATCAAGTCGCGCTTTTGCTCGCTCAGCGACTGAATTTCGAACAGTGGGAAAGTCTCATATGCTCCCGATGTCAGCGCTTGATCCTGGGTTTTTCTCAAAATATCGGCTACCGTCTCCTCGGCTTTACCTTGAATACGGACCGGGATCGTATTAATAAACAGGCCAATCATACTTTCGATGCCTGGAATTTCCGCCGGACGCCCGGATACAACGGAGCCGAACACGACATCCTCGCTGTTGTTGTATATCTGTAGGACCAGCCCCCATACAGTCTGCATAAACGTGTTGAGTGTCACCTGTTGCTGGCGCGCCACACGCTCAATTTGTCCAGTCAGTCCTTTGCTGAGTTCCACATCAATTTCAGCCATTTCAAAAGCATGCTGTTTCAGCTGCGTTCTCTCCTGCGGCAGCTTGGTCTGCTGATCGTATCCCGCCAAATACTCAGACCAGTAACCCGAAGCTTTCGCTACATCTTGAGCTTCCAGCCATTCGATATATCGGGAGTACGAGGTAACCGGAGGAAGCTCCAGCGTCCGCTGCTCTTGGAACGCAAAGTAAGTGTCGAACACTTCCTTGATCATGAAGGACATACACCAGCCATCCATCAAAATGTGATGATGACTCCAGATCACATGGTAGGACTCATCGCCTGTGCGCAAAACGGTCACACGCATAAGAGAGTCTTGGGCCAAATCAAACTTGTTCGCTTTATCCGCGCTGACAAAATCGGCTATTGTCTTCTCCGGATGTTCATCTCTTGCCGAGCGAATATCTTCAAAATACACTTCACACTTCCGCTCGCGGAATACCACTTGAATCGGCTCGTCTCTCCAGCCGGTAATAAAATTGGTCCGGAGCGCCTCATTTCGCTGTACCAGCGTATCCAATCCTCGGGTGAAGGCTTCCACATTCAGGCTTCCGTACAGATCGAAGGTCACCTGTTCGAAGTAAGCTTCCGAATCGGCATCCAGCAAACTGTGGAACAACATCCCTTTTTGCAATGGAGTCAGGGTGTATACATTCTCCAGTTCGCCGAGTGCCGCCGTATGTTCGGACAGCCGCTCCAGTTCCTCCACCGTCACATCTTGAAGCAGTACATCACTAGGCGTAAGCTCCGGCCGCTCTTTTGATACGCAATGGCTGATGACTTCACGCAAACTCGATTCAAGCAAGGTGCCCAGGCGTTCAACCGTCTCCCGTTGATACTGGGTTTCCCCATAACGGATCGTAAGTTCCAACACACCTTCCGACACCATACCGTTGATATCAAGGACATAATCCATCACAGCATTTGGGCTTGAATCGGACCCCGGGCTGAACGGAGACGGCTGCGAGCCACTACTTTCGTAATCCTGGTCGAATTGACCCAAATAGTTAAAACTGATCTCCGGCTCCAAAGCAAAGCGCTCGCCGTCATGCGGCGCCGACAAATAACGCAGGATGCCGTAGCCGATTCCCTTGTTCGGAATGCGCCGCAAGTTTTCTTTCACCTGTTTCACCTGATGACCGAGTGCCTGAGCGTGACCCGGCTCCAGAACAACAGGGAATTGGCTTGTAAACCAGCCTACCGTACGCGTAATGTCCACATCCGGCAAAAGTTCTTCCCGACCGTGGCCTTCGAGATTCACCAGCACGCGTTCCCGACCGCTCCAAGCTTGTACCGCGAGGCCAAGCGCGGCAAGCAGCAAATCGTTCATTTCCGTATGGTAAGCACGGTGTGCCTGCTTCAGCAGCTGTTCGGTTTCCTCCGCCGTCCAGCGGACGGTCACGAGCCCGCTGTCCTTCAGCTTGGCTGTGCCTTGTTCAAAATCTTTCGGAAGCGGCTCATAGGTCAATTGCTCGATATGCTGCCAATACGCTCTCTCGCTTTCCATCGCCGGACCGTTCGCATAATCAGCGAGCTGTTTCGCCCACGTTTGGAATGAATCCGTTTTGAGCGGCAGACGGATCGGCTGCCCTTGCAGCGCCTGCTCATAGGCGGCAGCAAAATCCTCAAGCAGAATCCGCCAGGATACGCCGTCTACGACCAAGTGATGGATTGCGATGAGCAGGTGGTCGCCGTCGTCACAGCGGAACAAACCCAGCTTCACCAGCGGACCGTTTTCCAGATCAATGCTTGCTTGAATGTCATTTGCCTTAGCCTCTACCGCTTCTTTCACGTCGAGGGTTCCCTTGAAATCGACAACCTCCAGATCGAACAGCACTTCGTTCTCCCCGGCGCCTCGGTTCCAGGCGGTATAACCATTCTCGGTTTGACGATAAACCGTACGAAGAGCATCGTGATGCACGATAAGCTGACACACCACTTGGCGTAAAGCTTTTTCATCAAACCCTTGCTTGGAGAACTGCATGATCGCCTGGTTGCTGTGATGAACGTCGGCCGGATTTTGTTCAAAGAACCAGCGCTGAATCGGGGTCAGGATCACCTCTCCCGTCACTTCGGATTGGCTTGCCGTTCTCTCCGCTGTTTGCAGCCGCAAACTAAGGGCGGAAATCGTCGGGTAATGGAACAAATCTTTCATGACCAGCTTGTACCCCGTTTGCAAAAGACGAGAAGATACCTGTAAAGCTTTAATTGAATCCCCACCAAGCGCAAAGAAATTATCCATGGTGCCAACCTGATCCACGCCTAACACTGACTGCCAGACCAACGCGAGTGCTTTCTCGGCAGGAGTACGCGGCGCCGTGTATGCAGCCTCGGCACGAATGCTTCCTTCCGGCACAGGCAACGCTTTACGGTCGATCTTGCCGTTCGGTGTAAGCGGTAGTTGATCCAGACGCATGATGCGCGAAGGTACCATATGAGAAGGCAGTACGGCGTCCAGATGGGCCACAAGCCCTTCCAGATCAAAGCTGGAATCCACAACGACATACCCGCACAAATATTTCTGCCCCCGCTCGTCCGTCCGGTCGATGACAAGCGCTTGACGCACCTCGGCAACATTTTTCATGGCCGCTTCGATCTCACCAAGCTCGATCCGGTAACCGCGAATTTTCACCTGATTGTCGATTCGGCCGATGAAATCTACGTTGCCGTCAGGCATCCAGCGTGCCAGATCACCCGTCCGGTACAACCGCTCCCCAGCGGTGAATGGGCTATCTACGAATTTCTCCGCCGTCAAATCCGGGCGGTTCAAGTAACCGCGGGCCACACCCGCTCCACCGATAACCAGCTCGCCGAGCACCCCGATCGGCACCGGCTTCAGATTTGCATCCACGATGTAGAACTTGGCGTTCAGCCACGCTTTCCCGATCGGCACGCTGCCCGTGTTCGGCAACTTCTCCAGCGGCTCGTCATAGAAGCTAGAGTCAATCGCTGCTTCCGTTACGCCGTAGCTGTTAATAATACGGAACTGCGAGCCAAAGCGCTCCTGCAAGGTGCGGTAATCTGCTACACTGCACGCATCCGAGCTTGTGATCAGCAACTGCATCGAGCTGAGGTCCAGACCCTCGGTATACACATGCTCCATGAACGGCACAACCAGCGCAGGAGTTGATTCGAACACTGTCACGGCGTAGTCGCGAATCCAGCCATAGAGGCGGGTTGGATCAATTCGGTCTTCCTTCGGCACGATGACCATAGTTCCACCGTTGTACAGCGTCCGTGCAATGTCACCAACGAACACGTCAAACGAGAAACTGGCAAGTTGCAGCAGTCGGATCGGGAACTGATCCAGACGGTAGTCCCGCCGGTAGCCCGCCGCCGTGTTCACCAAGCTGCCGTGTTCCACTGCCACGCCCTTCGGACGGCCCGTCGTACCGGAGGTGTAGATGACGTAAGCCAGATCACCTGGCTTGTTAACATTTGCCGGATTTGATGCGAGATCCGCCACTTGTACGTTCTGCTCAGCTTCTGCCGTGGCAGAAGTTTCGACAGCAGCCGTTGCCACTTGCGCCAAAGCCTCCGCCTCTGCCCCCGCTTCGCCCAAAGCTTGTACGCCTACAGCTGTTTCCGCCGCGCCGAGGCTGTACGTCGTGGCGTCATCAAGTGCAAGCACTGTTTGCAGCGTTAGAGCTCCGTCGCTGCGCCAAGTTTCCGCCTGCTCCAGCAGGCAGGTCTGCGTAAGCAGGACCGATGCCCCGCTGTCCGCGAGCATATATTCGATCCGCTCCGCTGGATAGTCGGGGTCAAGCGGTACATAAGCACCGCCAGCTTTCCATACGGCGAGTACCCCGATCAACAGCTCCGCTGAACGGCCGGCCAGAATGCCGACCACCTGTTCCGGCTTCACCCCGCGTGCCCGCAGTACATACGCCAAACGATTCGCTTTGGCGTTCAGCTCCGTATACGTCAGCTTGCTGTCTTCGTAGACAACCGCCAGCGCTCCCGGAGTGCGCTCCACCTGCTCCTCGAATCGCTCGTGGAACGTTCTCCCTCTCCACGACTCATCCAGACCTGCACCCTCTGTGGCGGATTGCTTTACAAGAGCCGAAGACGACACGTCAAACCCGACCAATAAATTATCCTTTTCGCTGTCCGTCAATATATCCAAATCCGAAATCCGCGCACCCGGCTGAGCCAGGATCGACGCCAAAATCTGCTCGTAATGACCCGCCAGCCGTACCATCGTGTCCTGTCTAAACAACGAGGTAGCGTACTCGATCTTGCAAACCAACTCGTTACCCTCTTCCACGATGTCCAAGCTAAGATCAAACTTTGCCGTCTTTTCCTCGATGTCATACAGTGACCATTGCAAGCCTTCAAGAGTTAAATCCAGGCTTTCGTGCTTTTGCAAAGAAAACATGGTGTCAAACAGCGGATTTCGGCTTAAATCCCGGCTCACCTGAAGAGCTTCTACCAGCTCCTCAAACGGATAGTCCTGGTGCTCGTAGGCTCCAAGTGTCGTTTCTTTCACTTCCTGCAAGTAATCCATAAACGTCCGCTCTGCCGTCGGACCCAAGCGAAGAGCCAGCGTATTGACAAACATGCCGATTATCGGCTGCACGTCGGCGTGAGAACGAGCGGCAATCGGAGTGCCGACTACGATATCTTCCTGTCCCGCGTATTTATGAAGCAATATGGAGTACGCAGCCAGCAGAAGCATGTACAACGTTGCCCCCGAATCGCTGGCAAGCTGTTTGAGAGCTTCGCCTTTCTCCGCATCTAGCCTAAACGTGAGCGTTTGACCGTCAAACTGCTGAACGGCTGGACGGGAGTAGTCAAGAGGCAGCTCAAGAACCGGAAGCTCGTAGCTGAATACCCCGCGCCAGTATTCTTCCTGTCGTTTGATGCGTTGACGCTGTTCCTCGGATTGCTGCCAAACGGCGTAATCCTTGTATTGAATCCGCAGCTCCGGCAATGCTTCCCCATTGTACAGCCGCACAAATTCGCGTAGCAGCACATCCATGGAAAGGCCGTCGGAAGCAATGTGATGCATATCCAGCGCGAGCAGGAATTTTTCTTTCTCCAATCCAATCAACAGGGCGCGCAGCAAAGGCGGCTGGGTCAAGTCAAAAGGCTGAATGAAGCCTTCTAGAATAGCTGCAACCTGATCTTCGCTTGCTTGAATCTTCTCGACCTTGAAAGCGACGAGCGGATGAATACGCTGAACCGGCTCCCCATTCATGATTTCAAAACCGGTGCGAAGCATATCGTGCCGGGCCATCAAAGTAGTCAGCACATCTTCTACTTTGGCCTCGTTCAAAGCCCCTTCCAATTGTAAGGCGCTTGGAAGGTTATAATTCAGCTCCAAGCTATCCAGCTGATGCAGGACATACAGCCTTTTTTGTGCAGAGGAAACCGGATAGTACGCTTTCTCTTCCGCTTTTGGAATCGAGCTGTGCTGCGATTCTTCCAAGCTGGCAATAGCCCTTGCCATCGATTCTACCGTCATATAACGGAACACATCGCGAAGCGGAAATTCCACGTTCATTTCCTTCCGAATCTTGCTGACAAGGTTTGTCGCCCGCAAGGAATGCCCTCCGAGCTCGAAGAAATTGTCCAGGACCCCAATGCCGGAGTTGCCCAGAACTTCCTCCCATATCTTCACAAGCTGGGACTCCGTAAGGTTACGAGGGGCTACGTATTCAACGCCCGTTTGCAGGCTACCTTGCGGCTCCGGCAGTGCTTTGCGGTCCACTTTGCCGTTGGAAGTCAGCGGCATGCGTTCCAGCTGCACGAAGTACGACGGGATCATATATCCCGGCATTCCCTGGGCCAGCGAGGTTCTCATTTCGCTAACCGTCAGCGTCCGGTCCGCCACAAAGTAGGCAACAAGCGCCTTTTCGCCCCCGTTGTCCTGACGGGCGAGCACCACCGCTTCTTCCACGCCCTCCACGTTCAGCAGTTGGGTCTCAATTTCGTCCAACTCGATTCGGTACCCGCGGATTTTGACTTGATGGTCGATTCGGCCGAGGTATTCAATGTTGCCGTCCGGCAGCCAGACCGCCAAGTCACCCGAACGGTACAGTTTCTCCCCCTCCGCAAACGGAGAATCAACGAACTTTTCCGCCGTCAGATCCGGGCGATTCAGGTATCCTCTCGCAAGGCCTTCCCCGGCTACGTACATTTCGCCTGCTACGCCGATCGGAACAGGACGACGGTTTCCATCCAGAACGTACACGCTCAGCGTCGGAATCGGCTTGCCGATATTACTCTTCGCCGCCTCCATCTCGATCCATGTAATTTCCTTATATGTTACGTGAACCGTCGTTTCGGTAATACCGTACATATTGATCAGCTTTGTCTCCGGGTACTTCGTCTTAAAACCCTTGAGCAACAGCGGGCTGAGCGCTTCGCCGCCGAATATGACGTTGCGAATCCGCAGATCGTACGCATGGTCCGCTAGAACCTCACGCAGCAGTTGGTAGAAATATGTTGGCGTCTGGTTCAAGATCGTGACCCGTTCGCGGCTCAGCAGTGCCAGGAACTCGGCCGGATTTTTCGCCGTAATCGGTGGTACAATGACCAGCTTGCCTCCATTCAGAAGCGCTCCGTACATCTCCCAGACGGAGAAATCGAAGCAGAACGAGTGAAATAACGTCCACGTGTCGGACGGGCCAAAGTCGAACAGGTTCTTGTCGTTGAACAAAAGGCGCACAACGTTTTTATGCTCGATCAACGTGCCTTTGGGTTTGCCAGTCGTTCCCGATGTGTAGATGACATAAGCCAAGTTACCCGGCCCGGAAATCGGCTCTAGATTCGAAGCGTCCAGCTCACCAGCGGATTCCGCCCCTTTGTCGCCCCAAACGATATCGTCCAATTCAAGGCGCGTTCCTGCGAAGTCGGTCTTCTCATGCAAATGCTTTTGAATCAGCAATAACGGTGCGCCCGAATCCTCAATCATGAAGCGGATGCGTTCCTCCGGGTAGTCGGGATCGACAGGCACGTAGGCTCCGCCCGCTTTGAGAATCGCCAGAATGCCGACAACCATATCAAGCGAACGTTCGGCCAGAATCGCTACCAACTGATCCGCTTCGACTCCTGTCTCCCGCAGCTTACGTGCAAGGCGGTTGGATCGCTCGTTCAGTTCGTGGTAGGTCAACTGCCGCTCATTCATGACGGCGGCCACGTTATCCGGGTAAAGCTTCGCCTGCTCTTCGAACAAGCCATGAATCGTCTGCTGACGCGGGTAGTCTGCCTCCGAATCATTAAAACCGCGCACCAGTTCACGGATTTCCTGCTCCGTTAGCATTTCCAGTGAAGCAATATCCCCTTCCGGCGCTGTTGCGATAGTTTCGAGTAGCTTGTCATAATGTCGGGCGAACCGCTCCGCAGTCTCCTGTTTATACAAAGCCGTAGCGTACTCCAACCGGCATTCGAGCTGACCATCCAGCTCCGAAATATCCAGAAGCAGCTCGAACTTGGACGTTCGGTTTTCCAACGGATAAAACGATTGCTCCAGCCCCTCGATTACAATTTGCTCATTCTCCGTATTTTGCAGGGAGAAGAACGTATCAAAGAGCGGATTCCGGCCGGTCGCGCGCGGAATGTGAAGACTTTCCACCAAATCTTCGAACAAATAATTTTGGTGTTCAAAAGCCCCGAGTGTGATTTCCTTCATTTCTTCCAAATACTTAAGGTACGGCTTGGAACGCTCCGGCTGGCTGCGAATGGCAAGCGTGTTGATAAACATACCTACGATTGGCTGCACTTCTTCCTGCGTTCTTCCGGCAATCGGCGTTCCCACGATCAGATCTTCCTGACCCGAATATTTATGCATAAGGATCGAGTAAGCAGACAATAGCACCATGTACAGGGTCGTGCCCGTCCGTGCGGCCAGTTCTTTCAGCTTCTCCGTCCGTTCTTTCCCAATATCAAACTTCACGGTCCGGCCGTCAAAACTTTGCACCGCAGGCCGCGGGAAGTCCGTCGGAAGTTCCAATACAGGCAGCTCGCCCGACAGCTGTTCCAGCCAGTACTCCTTCTGCGGCTGGATCAACTGCCCGTAGGCTTCGGAATGCTGCCAAACGGCATAATCTTTGTATTGAATACGCAACGGAGCCAGCTCCTCACCCCGATACAGGCGGCTGAACTCGTCGAAAAGCAGCGCTGTCGAGATGCCATCCGAGACGATATGGTGCATATCAAACAGCAGAATGTGGCGATCCTCGGCGACTTCGATCAGGCCGATGCGAAGAAGTGGCGGCTTGGTCAGATCAAACGGGTGATAGTATGCTTCCACCACATGGTCCACTTCTCCCTCGCTCGCCTGGAAATAGTCTACAGCAAACTCCACCTCGTCATAGATGCGCTGCACAAGCTCACCTTGAACCTGCTCGATCCCGGTACGCAGCGTCTCATGGCGCTGAATCAACGCCCGGAACGCGTACTCTACGCGCGTGCGGTCCAGCTTGCCTTCGAGAAGAAGCGCCGCCGACATATTGTAGCTACGCTCGGCCGCGTCAAGCTGGCGCAGGACGTACAGACGCTTTTGCTCGGATGAAACCGGATAATACTCGGCCTCTGCCGCCTTTGTAATCTCATACGTCTCCTGCTGCTTTAAACCGCCGATTCTTTGGACCAGCTGTTCGATCGTGGTGTAGCGGAAAACGTCCCGCAGTGGAACCTCGACTTGCAGCTCTTTTCGAATCTTGGAAACAAGCGCGGAGGCCCGCAAGGAATGACCACCCAGGTCAAAGAAATCGTCTTGGACTCCAACTCGCGCAATACCCAGCACCTGCTGCCAAATAAGAGCAAGTCTTGTTTCCAGCGTTGTGCGAGGAGCCACATACTCACGGCCGGCTTCTATCTCTCCGGTCGGTTCAGGCAGCGCTTTACGGTCAATCTTGCCATTCGGTGTGAGCGGAAGCTGATCAAGAGACACCAGTCGGGCCGGGACCATATGCGCCGGCAGCTCTTGCTTCAATTGGGACAGCAGATCGCTCAGCTGCAAGGAAACATCCCCCGCCACGTAACCGCACAAATACTTTTGCCCCTGCTCATCCGTACGGTCAGTCACCACAGCCTGCTTGACCCCCGGGAAACTGAGCAGGGCCGTTTCAATTTCGCCGAGTTCGATCCGGAACCCGCGAATTTTCACCTGATAGTCGATTCGACCGATGAAGTCAACGTTGCCGTCTTCCAGCCAGCGGGCCAAATCTCCTGTCCGATATAGACGTTCGCCAGGCACAAACGGGCTGTCTGCAAACTTCTCGGTGGTTAGGTCCGGACGGTTCCAATACCCGCGCGCTACCCCGGCGGCGCCGATGACAAGCTCACCCGGAACCCCTACAGGAACCGGCATTAACCCGGCATCTACAATGTAAAACCGGGCATTCAGCCAGGCTTTGCCGATCGGCACATGACCCAACGATGGCAGCTTGTCCAGCGGCTCATCATAAAAGCTGCTGTCAATGGCCGCTTCGGTTACGCCGTAACTGTTGATGATGCGGAATTGTCCGCCGAATCTTTCCTGCAGCAATCGGTAATCGGTGACACTGCAAGCATCCGAGCTGGTAATCAGCAACTGCATGGAGCTGACGTCCAGCCCTTCTTCATAAATATGCTGCATGAACGGCAGGATAAGCGCAGGTGTCGATTCAAATACCGTAATGTTTTGGTCCCGAATCCAGCCGTATAAGCGGTTCGGATCAATCCGGTCATCCTTTGGCACAATTACCATCGTCCCTCCGTTATACAGCGTCCGCGCGATGTCTCCAACGAACACGTCAAACGAAAAGCTTGCCAGTTGCAGCAGCCGCACCGGGAACTGATCCAACCGGTACTCGCGGCGGTACGCATCCGCCGTATTCATGAGACTACCATGCTCGATCATGACGCCTTTTGGGCGTCCCGTCGTACCGGAGGTGTAAATCACATAAGCCAAGTCTTGCGGAGCACTGTCAGCAGATTCAAATTCCACGGCTGAGATATCCCCGTTATACATCTGTTCATCGTCCATCGCATAGACAGCTTGAAGCTTCAGCCGGTCATCGGCCAACCAACCTCCGGCCCCCTCCAACAGATGACGCTGCGTAAGCAGCACCGATGCTTCGCTATCGCTGAGCATGTACTCAATACGTTCCGCCGGATAATCGGGGTCCAGCGGTACATAAGCTCCGCCGGCTTTCCATACGGCGAGCACACCAACCAGCAGTTCCACAGAGCGCTCCGCCCAGATCCCCGTAATCGTCTCCCTTCCCACTCCCTGTTCACGAAGGAGCGCAGCCAGCCGCTCAGCGCGTTTGTTCAATTCGCCGTAAGTCAGCTTTTTGTCCATGTAAACAACTGCCGGGTGATCCGGAATGTCTCGTGCAAACTTTTCGACATACCGATGAAACGCTATTCCCTCGCTCAGTGCTGCCACCGGCGGGTTAAACACGTCCAGAATACGGTGTCTCTCCTCATCGCTCAACAGAGAAATCTCATGCACCCGCAGTTCGGGAGTCTCAAGAAACTGGTCCAGAACGGTTACATACTGTTCCATAATGCGATCAATCTCGGTCGTCTCGAACAGGCCGGTACGATAGGAAGCATGGAGAATGACATGGCCTTCATTCAGCATATGGTCGAAGCGCAGCAGTAGATCGTCCATCTCGTGTCTAGCAAAGTGAGCCTCCAGACGTACCTTGATTTCTTCGTACTCCACGATTTTCAAAGGTAGATATTCCAGAGACGTGCGGAACAGCTCCGAAAGATCGTTGCGGCCGTGTTGTTCACGTAAATCCTGGATCAATTGGTTATAAGGATACTTCTGATGTCGCAGATCCGCCGTATTTTCCTTGGAAACCGTTTGGATCAAGGAAAGCACGGACCCATCTGGATTCAGACTAATCCGCGTAGCCACGGTGCTGACGAACATACCGATCGTTTCTTTTTCCTTCTTGCTGGTGCGATTGGCAAAAACCGTGCCGACCGGAACATCGGTGCTGTCGGTCAGCTTATACAATAAGACGTACATGGCGGACAAAAATAACGTATATAAACTGACCTGATATTGTTCGCTAAAAGCCAGAATACGGTCATACCGGGAACCATCCAAAGTGATGGAACGTTTATTCGATTCGCTGCCAATCGAGAATGGCGGAACCGATTTAATGCCGCTCGTTTCAGGCAAAGTGTTGTACTTGGTCAGCCAGTATTCCTTGCCTTTTTGATAACGCTGCGATTGCTCATATTCATGTTCAGTTGAAATATAATCCAGATAGGAAGGGGCCTGGTAACTGCTGGAGATGCCTTTGCGCAGTTCCAGGTATTTTTCCATCACCGCATGCAGCAAAGCAGTGACGGACAAGCCATCAGCAATGATATGATTTACAGTCAAATTAAGCCATACTTGGCCGTTCGCAAAATGGATCATCGTAAATTGGTAGAGGTGTTCGTCGAACACACTGGCCGGTTTTTCGGTTACTTCTTTCACCCAAGCATAGAATTGTTCGGTTGTGCCTATTTCGAGGTGGCTTATCCTGGTTTGGACATTCTCCGTCTCTTCGAACCACTGCGTTGGATTTTGCAAATCCCCGCCAATGCGGATTCGGAAAGCGTCATAGGTTTTGACAATCTCTGCCGCCGCTTGCTCCAGCAGCTTGGTGTCGATCTCGCCCGTAATCTGGTAGGTCGCGGAAAGCATCGTGATGGATGTGCCCGGATTCATAATTTCCATGAACCATATCCGGCGCTGGGCTTGCGTTAATCCATATTGCTTGTTCGTATTCTCTCTCACATCGACACACTCCCGTATTAGAGATTGTTTGTAGATAGGCTTTATACCTGGATATCAGCAGGAAGCCGCCCGCCGTACAGCCGCGCATAATAACCTCCGAGCGCCAGCAGATCCTGATGGCGGCCCCGTTCGACGACCGTTCCTTGATTCATGACCGTAATCAAATCTGCATGTTCCACCGTGCTGAGACGATGCGCAATCAGAATGGTGGTGCGCCCCTTCATCAATACGTTCAGAGCTTGCTGTACCCAATGCTGGGATTCGTTATCCAATGCAGAAGTTGCTTCGTCCAACAGCAGAATCGGGGCGTTTTTGAGAATCGCCCGGGCGATCGCAATTCGCTGCCTTTGTCCGCCTGACAACGACGCTCCCCTCTCTCCCACCGGCGTTTTATACTGTTCAGGAAGTTCCTGAATGAAATGGTGAGCGTACGCCGATTTGGCCGCTTCAACCACTTCTTCATCCGTTGCATCCGGGTTGCCATAACGGATGTTTTCCTCAATCGTGCCGGTAAACAAAAACGGCTCCTGCGGAACGTATGCAATCTGCCTGCGGATTTCATCCAGCGTGTAATGGCCGAACGGTTTGCCCTGGAGAAGGATATCACCGCTATCCACAGGATAAAAGCCGAGCAGCAACTTGATCAGTGTACTTTTGCCGCTGCCGCTGGCTCCCACGATCGCAGCGACCTGACCAGGAAACACCTGCATGGACATGTCGACAAGTACCTTTTTATCCGCCTGATAGGAAAATTCCACATCGCGAAACTCCACCGCAGCCTCCGATACAAGCTCGCTACGAGAAGATCCCAGACGCTCCGGTTCCTCTTCTTCGCTTAGTACCTCTTGAATCCGGTGAGCGCCCGCGAGCGAATTTTGGGTCATCGACAGAACCGTCCCCAAGTTCAACAAGGCGTGCGTCAGATTCACTTGCAAAACTGCCAGAGCGGCGACGCTTCCCATTCCCATCAATCCGTAGGCATAAAGAAGACTGCCGATGACGATGATGCCGCAGAACGTGACGTAGCTGATAAAATGGTTCACCGCAGCCTGCATACCGTTCTTCTTCGCCGTTTGCCGAAGCGTTTGCGTCATTTGTTCGTTCAACGCCTCGTACTGGCCGTAAATCGTGCGGATGCGGAACAGCTTCACAATTTGAATGCCGCCCATAAAATCTTTGAATTTTTCAGTCATTTTACCGAGCGTTTGCAAGCCTTGTTCGGACAAAGCGCGGATATCCCGTGCAAATTTCAGGCTGACCAGAGAGGACAGCAGCAGAACGACGAAGGATACGCCGGCAAACCGCCAATCGATCACCACCATGGAGACAATGGAGCCGATGCAAAAGACAACTTGAAGCAACAAAACGAAGTAAACCTGCGAGAATGTAAACTCAACGGTCGTTACGTCGTTGTTCACCCGCGACAGCAAGTCCCCGTGGTGCGTCTGCTCCAGGAATCTCGGCCGCACCCGGCACAGCTTGTCATAAAGACGTTTGCGGATATTCAGCACAGTGAGCTCGACACTTCGCTGGTATAAGTAAATGAACCAGGGAGAAATTATATTTTCCAGAAACAGGGCCGCGCCCAAAATAATAAAAGCTTCCACCATCAGGGACGTATCTCGGGACACGGCGAAATCAACCAAGTTATGTACGACCAAGCTGAAGGCGATCAGAAACAATGTCTGGGTGAGCGCCGTTACAGCAAGGCCAATCGCGTACTGGGTTTTGCGCTTGCGGTTCATAAACGTCAGCAAGTAGCCAAGTTCTTTCACTTGTGATAGCCTTCCGCCCTTTTTCATGTGTACGACACCTCCCTGCGTTCGGCAGACTCGGTAAACTCCTGGTAGTACGACTGGGCGTACAGTCCCTTCCTCTCGAGCAATTGTTCATGAGTGCCCTTTTCGATAATATTTCCTTGTTCCATAACCCAGATTTCATCGGCGTTTTGTACCGTAGAAAGCCGGTGGGCAATAACCATGGTCGTTCTCTGCTTCATCAATACGCCCAGCGCTTCCTGAACCGCGCTTTCCGACTCCGGATCAAGAGCCGATGTGGGCTCGTCCAGCAGCAGTACGGGAGCATCCTTCAGAAAAGCCCGGGCCATTGCAATGCGCTGTCGTTGCCCACCGGACAAAAAGCCTCCGCGCTCTCCGACATACGTCTGGTAGCCACCCTCAAGCTGCATAATGAAAGAATGAGCCTGAGCGGCTTTGGCGGCTTCGATAATCTCGTCCATCGACGCTTCTTCCCGCCCGTAGCCGATATTTTCGGCGATCGTACCGCTAAACAAATATGAATCTTGGGTTACCACGGAAAAATGCGATCGAAGCTGCTCTGGATTAGCGCCGTGGATCAGGCTTCCGAACACGCGGATCTCGCCCTGATCCTCCGGAAGTGGATAAAAGCCGCATACCAGCTTAAACACCGTGCTCTTCCCTCCGCCGCTCGCTCCGACAAGTGCAATCGTCTTGCCTTCCGGCACCGAGAAACTAACATTCCGCAGAATCGGAGAACTCTCTTCATACCCGAAGGTTACGTTCTGAAAATGGATGGGAGCGGCGCTCGCTTTTGGAAGCAAACGGCCATTCTCCGTTTCGGTCGGCTGCTCGACGATTTCGGAGACCCTTCTCAGGGCACCGGTCATTTCGAACGTGCGCGTGATGAGCTCGGGAATATGCTCCAGCGGCTCCAGACACAGATTAAGCAAGTACAGGAAGGCGATTAGTTCTCCCGCGCCTAGCTGCCCGTTATAGATCAAATAGCTACCGTAACTGACGGCGAAAATGATCGGGCTGATCATCAGCGTAGAAAGCAGCGGGTTAACCCAGGCTTCCCGCTTTTTCACGGCCAGCTTTTTTTGAGCCGTCAGTTGCAGCAACACTTGGTAGGAGCGAGATAACATACCAGATAGCAGATAGCTTTTTACAATAGGCATCCCCCCAAGCGTATCCTGGAGGTTGATGTTCATTCGGCCCATGTTCGCCTGGGCTTCCTCCGTCAACTGTTCCAACTGCTTGCCGATCCATTGGGAAACCAGCAGTGCTACGGGAAATAACAACAGGCTGTACAGCATCAGCTCCCATTGGAGATACATCAAATAAGCGAAACAGCCGATAAATAATAACGGATGATAAAACCACTGGGCGAGGTCCCGAATCATAAATTGCTGGATGAGCTGCAGATCGTTGTTGATCCGCGACAACACGTCGCCGGAGTGCTGCTTTTCCAAATAGGGGACCGGGAGTTTGCCGATATGACGCATGACATGGTTGCGGATATCCTGCACCGCAGAGGCACTGCTTCGCTCCACACCAAAGCTCATGAAAAACTTTGCCGGCACACCGATCAAGATGACCACAAAGACCGTGTACACGATCTGCAGAACGATTGGCCCCGCCCCATTCTCGGCCTGTGTGGTCAGCTGCTCGACCAAACGTCCCGTCCATATCTCAATAACCGCGGCGGCAATTGCGGACAGGATACCGACGATCATCCAGCCTTTGTGACGGCTTACATAGGACATCAGCCAGCGGAACGCTTTCCAGGTGGCATAAGCGGTTCGGCGCTTGGAAGGCGCCGCTGTGCCTTGGTCTTGAACAGACATCTGCCGATCAGCTCCCATGCAGGACCCCGGCCTCCGCTTCGATCTGCCGCTTGATTTGCACTAAGATGTCACGGATGACAGTGGCCGTTTCTTCCACACGCGCGAGTTCCAGTAATTCCTCGTGTGCGCCCTCCAGCCGGTAATCAGAATAAGCTTGCGTCGTTGCCCTCTGCCAGGACGGCAACTGGTGCTCCAGGCGGAACGCTTCGCTGTCCTTCGCAATCAGTTCGTAAATACGGGCAGTTATCGTGCCTGAATTAATAAGCTGCGCTTCGTACGTCAAGGTGGCTTTGATCTTCCGATGAACACGCTCCCGCACGAGTGGATTACTCATTAATTCCTTCTCTTCTTCGTCGAAATCCGCAAACATTTCTTCAAGCTCTTTCTCAGACGTTTCATAAGGTGTGAGTGTGTCCTTAATCCACGAGTCCACCATGAGCACGTCCGTTACGGAATACCCTCTTCTTTCCATCGTTTTGGCTACCTCGAACGTCAGGTTGCCTCCGAAGCAGTAACCGAGCAGCACGTAAGGTCCTTCCGGTTGGATGCGAACAATCTCATCCACATAACGGTTCAGCATGGCCTCGTAATCGATGACATCGTCAATAAAATCAATGCCGTAAAGCACGAACCGGCCGTCTAGCCTGCTTGCAAGCTCTCGGTAACCGATGCCGAAGCCGCTGCCTGGAGGGAAGCAGAACACGTTCAGATCCCCTGTTTTATTCAGCTTAATGAAGGAGTCTCCCCCTTTATCCAGACCCAGATCCTCCTCTCCAAAAGCCATAGCTTCAACGGTTACACTATGGAATTGGCGATTCAGCGGTATCTCAATGCCCGTTTCATCGTAAACGGCTTGAACGAGCCTCATCAGACTTAAGGAATTGCCGCCCAGCTCAAAAAAGTTATCCTTTACGCCAACCTGTGGAATGCCAAGTGTATCCTGCCAGACACGGGAGATCTTCATCTCTAGCAGTGTTCTAGGCGCAACATATTCCACTCCTCCAGCCGCAGCTTCCTCCGGTAGCGGCAGCACTTTGCGGTCGATTTTTCCGTTCGCGGTCAGCGGCATCTGCGAAAGCTGCACAAGATGCGCAGGAATCATATACCCCGGAAGCTGCTGGGCGAGCTGCTCCTTGAGTTCATTCGCCGCCAGCTTTGTTTCCGCAACGTAATAAGCAACAAGTTGCTTATGGCCGTTTGCGTCGTCCCGGGCGAGTACCACCGCTTCTTCCACGCCCTGTGCGTTCAGAAGCTGCGTCTCGATTTCGTCCAGCTCGATCCGGTACCCGCGGACTTTGACCTGGTGGTCGATTCGGCCCAGGTATTCGATGTTGCCATCCGGTAGCCAGGTCGCCAAGTCGCCTGAGCGGTACAGTTTCTCCCCCTCCGCAAACGGGGAATCAACGAACTTCTCCGCTGTCAGATCTGGACGGTTCAGGTATCCTCTCGCGAGCCCTTCCCCGGCCACGTACATTTCGCCCGCTACGCCAATCGGCACAGGGCGGCGGTTTTCATCCAGGACGTATACCCTCAGCGTTGGGATCGGCTTGCCGATATTGCTCTTCGCCGCCTCCATTTCGACCCACGTAATTTCCTTATACGTCACGTGAACCGTCGTTTCGGTAATGCCGTACATATTGATCAGCTTTGTCTCCGGGTACTTCGTCTTAAAACCCTTGAGCAAAAGCGGACTGAGCGCTTCGCCTCCGAAAATGACGTTGCGAATCCGCAGATCGTATGGATGATCCGCCAAGACCTTACGCAGCAGCTGGTAGAAGTACGTTGGCGTTTGGTTCAAAATCGTGACCTGTTCGCGGCCCAGCAGCGCCAGAAACTCGGTCGGATTTTTCGCCGTGAACGGTGGTACGATGACCAGCTTGCCTCCATACAGCAGCGCTCCATACATTTCCCAGACGGAGAAATCGAAGCAGAACGAGTGGAACAGCGTCCACGTGTCAAACCGCCCGAAGTCGAACAGGTTCTTGTCGTTGAACAGGAGGCGCACAACGTTTTTATGCTCTATCAACGTGCCTTTTGGTCTGCCGGTCGTTCCCGACGTGTAGATGACATATGCCAGGTTGCCTGACCCGGAAATTGGCTCCAGATTCGAAGCGTCCAGCGCACCTTCCGAGTCCGCCCCGCTGTGGCCCCAAACGAAATCATCTATTTCAAGGCGCGTTCCTGCGAAGTCGGTCTTCTCACGCAAATGCTTTTGAATCAGCAATAACGGTGCACCCGAATCTTCGATCATAAAGCGGATGCGCTCCTCCGGGTAGTCGGGATCTACAGGCACGTAGGCTCCGCCCGCTTTGAGAATCCCCAGTATGCCGACAACCATATCGAGTGAGCGTTCAGCCAGAATCGCTACCAGCTGGTCCGCTTCGACTCCCGTCTCCCTCAGCTGGCGCGCAAGACGGTTGGATCGCTCGTTCAGCTCGCGGTAGGTCAACTGCCGTTCGTGCATGACAACGGCCACGTTGTCCGGGTAAAGCTCCGCCTGTTCTTCAAACAAACCGTGAATCGTTTTCCCCCGCTCGAACCCGGTTTCGGTATCATTAAATCGATTCAGCAACGTCTCCCTCTCGTCCGGGGAAAGTACATCGGCTTGTCCAAGCTCCAGATCCGGCTGAAATACAAGCACGGACAGAAGCCGAACAAGGTGGTCGGCCGCCTGTTCCACAAATGCCTGCTCGTATCGATTCCCGTCAAAGCTTATTTCCAGCTCGATAGAGTCGTTTTGGCGGTCGAATCGAAAAACCGTATCGGCTGCCACCCGGTTAACCAGCGGTTCAGGATGAATCGGGGCGAAGGATGCAACGGTGTTGACGACCGGAAGACCTTCCCCTGTATAGTCCAGATGGAGCGGCTCCACCATTTTCCGAAAAGGCAGATGCTGATGCTCCAGCGCCTCGCCGATGGAAGCTTTGATGCCCCCGAGCAGCGTTTTCAGCGTAGTCTGGCTGCTTACGGACGTTTTGATCACCAGGATGTCATGCGATGGCTGAGTCACGTCCGGGTCCGCGCTATAAGAAGGCATGCCGACCAGTACTTGATCCTGCCCGGTATATCTGAACAGCAGGCTTTTTACTCCTGCCAAAACAATCATGTACAAAGCCAGATCCGAACCATTGGCGAGGCGAATAATTCTCTCCGAGAGCTCACTCGGCAGGGTACGGTGAAGCAAAGCCGGCTCTGCCGCAGCTTCGCCGCCCGCAGATAATTTGGAGGATTGACTATAGGGAAGGAAGCTCAGGCTGTCTTCGTCGTCAAACTTGCTGCTCCAGTACCGTTCTTCCTTTTCAAATAAAGATTTCATTCGTACCTCCCCTAAAAATGAAGTGACCGCATGCCCCGGCGCAGGTCCGATAAAGCTTGCTTTCGGCCTGCGCGTTTACGGGCTTGATTTACGGACTTGCAAGTTGTTCGACGTCTTCCTGGGATGCGCACCACTTTCGCTTGACGGCGGAGCGCGCTTGTAATATTAAAACGCGAATTCGATCGTATCGACGGCACTCTTTGCGCCTGTCGCCGGTTTATGACATTCAATCCGGCTTAGCTCAAGTTGTGGATTTTCCGCAATTTGAGAAAGTACCCGCAGGTAATCCTCGGTTAAGGTGCGGATCATCGTTTCTTTGAACAGTTTGGTGGCGTAGAAAAAGCCCCCGCTCAGCGCCCCTTCGTTTTCATACATAAACAACGTCAGATCAAACTTCGCTTCTTCCAGTTGGTCAAGCTCGTAATTCTTCAGGCTGACCCCTTCCAGTTCGGCGTCTCGTTCTTCGATATTTTGCAAGTCGAAAACGGCATCAAACAGTGGGAAGCGGCCAGGCTCCCGCTTCACATTCAAACGCTCCACGAGCTCCTCGAATGGATAATCCTGATTCTCAAAAGCTCCCAAAGCCGTTTCCTTGACTTCATCAAGGTAGGACAAGAACGTTTTTTCGCCTGACGGACGACTGCGGAGCGCCAGTGTATTAACAAACATGCCGATGAGCGGCTCCAAATCGGCGTTAGTTCTTCCCGCCACCGGGGTGCCCACGATTAAGTCTTCCTGCCCGCTGTACTTGGACAACATCACGGTATATGCCGCAAGCAGTACCATGTACAGCGTGCTTTCATGCTCGGCCGCCAATTCACGCAGTCGCGCAGAGAGAGAAGCATCGACATCGAACTCCAGATGCGCGCCTTCGTAGTTGCGAACTGTAGAACGTTCGTAGTCCATCGGCAGATCCCCCGTTGGCAGCTCGCCTTCAAAGGTTTGCAGCCAGTACGCTTCCTGCCTTCCGATCCGCTCTCGGTGGGCCTCCGACTGCTGCCAAACGGCATAATCCTTATATTGAATGCGTAGTGGCGGCAGTTCTTCCCCGGCGTATAAACGCGAGAACTCATCCATCACAATCGCCATCGATACGCCGTCCGACACAATATGGTGCATATCGAAAAGGAGAATATACCGGTTCGGCTCCAGTTCGACGACTCCGGCGCGCAGCAGCGGCGGCTTGCCGAGATCAAACGGACGAACGAAGTTGCGGACGATCTGCTCAACTTGAGCTGCATCCTCTGTATCTGCTTGATGATGCTCAATAGCAAAATCGACCTGCGGGTAAATCCGCTGAACCGCTTCGCCCTTCATCATTTCAAAACCGGTGCGCAGCGATTCATGCCGTGTTATCAATTTCCGCAATGCGGCTTCCAACCGATCTAAATCAAACCTGCCTTCCACCTGCACCAGTTCCGGCATGTTGTATAGCTGATCCGCTCCATCCAGCGTGTGCTGAATGAACAGCCGTTTCTGCGCGGAGGACAGAGGGTAGTACTCTCTCTCTTCCGCTTGAGGGATGGCCTCATGCTCCCGCCGTTCCATCCGGGCAATCGCATCGGCCATCGCCGAAATCGTCGAGTGACGGAATACGTCACGCAGCGGGAGGTTGACGTTTAATTCCTTAAATACCTTGCCTGCCAGCGTTGTCGCTCGCAGGGAGTGACCGCCGATGTCGAAGAAGTTGTCGTACACGCCAATCTCCTTCGCAAGCCCCAGCACCTCCCGCCAAATCACCGCCAGCTTCGTTTCCAGCTCATTGCGTGGTGCGACGTACTGCGTTCCGCTTCCCGCTTCTCCTTCCGGCGCTGGCAGCGCCTTCCGGTCTATTTTGCCGTTCGGTGTCAGCGGCAGACGCTCCAGCTCCACGAAGTACGACGGGATCATGTAACCCGGTAACTCCTGTGCCAGCGCATTGCGCAGATCGTTCACCAACAGCTCCGCACCGGTCTCCGGCGTGTAATATGCACACAGCGCCTTCTGACCGTTCGTATCACTTCGAACCAGCACTACCGCTTCACGCACGCCTTCCACCCGCAGCAGCTGCGACTCAATCTCACCCGTCTCGATCCGGTAACCCCGGATTTTTGCCTGGTTGTCGATCCGGCCGATGAAGTCCACGTTGCCGTCTTCCATCCACCGTGCCAAGTCTCCTGTGCGGTACAGCCGCTCACCCGCGGTGAAAGGACTGTCTACAAACTTCTCTTCCGTCAGCTCTGGGCGGTTCAAGTACCCACGTGCTACCCCGACGCCGCCGATGACCAGCTCGCCCAGCACCCCGACCGGCACCGGGTTCAGATGTGCATCCACGATGTAGAATTTCGCATTCAGCCACGCTTTGCCAATCGGCACATGGCCTGTCTGCGGCAGTTTCGCCAACTGCTCGTCATAAAAACTGGAGTCGATTGCTGCTTCCGTCACGCCGTAGGCGTTAATGATGCGGAACAACGAGCCGAAACGTTCCTGCAAGGTCCGGTAATCCGCCACGCTGCAACTATCCGAGCTTGTGATCAATAGCTCCATACCGCTTAATTCCACCCCCTGCTCATGCACGTACTCCATAAACGGCACGATCAGCGCTGGTGTTGATTCAAAAATTGTCACTTGCTCCCGCTCTATCCAGTGGTGCAGGCGAGACGGATCAATCCGGTCCTCCTTCGGCACAATCACCATCGTGCCTCCGTTATACAGCGTCCGCGCGATATCACCCACGAACACGTCAAACGAGAAGCTGGCGAGTTGCAACAGCCTTACCGGGAACTGATCCAATCGGTATTCCCGTCGGTAACCCGCTGCCGTGTTCACCAGACTACGATGCTCGATCATTACACCCTTCGGCTTACCCGTCGTACCTGACGTGTAGATCACGTAGGCCAAATCCTCTGGACGAGCTTCATGGAAGCTAGCCATACCGACAACATCAACATTATTGGGATGAATCTCGCCGCCACCGTTCACAGCCCCCGTTAGCTTGCCGTTGACTGGATTGGGAGCACTGCTGGAGCCTTGGCCGAAGTCCATTGGTGCATTCGCTCGGTCTTCGCTGTATGACGTTTCGTCATCGAGATACAGTACCGCCGCCAGTGCCAGTTCCTCTTCGCCGAGCCAGGCTTCGGCACTCTCTCGCAGCGGCGTTTGCGTCAGTAGCACCTTCGCTCCGCTGTCTTCAAGCATGAACCGCACGCGGTCCCCCGGATAATCCGGGTCGAGGGGTACATACGCCCCTCCCGCTTTCCAGACGGCCAGTACGGCCACCAGCAAGTCCACCGAACGCTCGGCGAGAATGCCGACGATTGACTCCCGGCCGATGCCGCTTGTGCGCAACGTAGCCGCCAAGCGGTTCGCCCGCTCGTTCAGCTCCGTATACGTTAAGCGATCGTTCTCGTACACGACGGCTTCCGCTTCCGGTGTGCGTTCCGTCTGTTCCTCGAACAGCCGGTGGAACGCCGTCACAGGAGCCGGTTCTAGCTGCGCTGGATTAAACGCACTCAGAACTTGTTCTTTTTCCTCTGCCGTCAGCAAGTTCAGCTCGGCAATCTTCGCATCTGGACGGTTTACAATTGTCACGAGCAACTGCTCGTAATGTTTTGCCAGCCGTTCAATCGTCTCCCTTTTGTAAAGAGCCGTCGCATATTCGAAGCTGTAATCCAACCCGCCGTTCTCCTCGCCCACATCCAAGCTGATATCAAACTTCGCAGTATCCAGTACGCTTGGATAAGGAATCAGGCGAAGCCCTTCCAGCTCAAATTGCTCGTTCTCCGTATTTTGCATCGTAAACATCGTGTCGAAGAGTGGATTGCGACTTAAATCCCGGGTCACTTGCACCTTGTCCACCAATTGTTCGAACGGATAGTTTTGATGCTCGAAGGCGTGCAGGGTCGTTTCTTTGACTTCCTTCAGGTATGACAGGAATGTCTTCTCCGAAGCCGGATAACTGCGGATCGCCAGCGTGTTTAAGAACATCCCGATTAACGGCTGCACATCTCCATGATTCCTTCCGGCAATCGGCGTACCAACGATCACGTCTTCCTGACCGGAATATTTGTGCAGAAGCACGTTATACGCCGCAATCAGCACCATAAACAGCGTCGTGCCCGTTTCCGAAGCCAGCTGTTTCAGGCCGTCGGTTTTTGAAGCGTCGAAGAAAAACTCCAGCGTTTGACCCTCATAGCTCTGTACAGCCGGACGTGGATAGTCAGTCGGCATTTCCAGCACCGGAAGCTCGCCCTGGAACATGTCCAGCCAATACGCCCCCTGATGCCGAAGCCGTTCCTGCTGCTCCTGGGAATGCTGCCAAACGGTGTAGTCTTTGTACTGAATGCGCAGTGGCTCCAATGGCTCTCCACCATACAAGCGCACGAATTCTTCAACAAAGATTTCCATCGAAACGCCGTCAGAAATAATATGATGCATGTCGTACATCAAAATATGGCGTTCCGGAGCCAGCTCAACAAGGCCTACCCTCAGCAGCGGTGGTTTTGCCAATTCAAACGGACGGACGAAACCGTGAACCACCGCTTCGACCTCTTGCTCATCCGCTTGATAGAACTCCACCGCAAAATTCACATCCTGATAAACTCGCTGTGATGCTTCGCCATCCACCATTTCGAACCCGGTGCGCAACATTTCATGCCGCGCCACGAGCTTGCGGAACGTTTCTTCAAACCTTGTCCGGTCCAAAGCACCCTCCAGCAGCATCGCTTCCGGCATGTTGTAGCCAAGCTCCGCACCTTCCAGCTGGTTCAGGATAAAAAGACGTTTTTGAGCAAAAGATTGCGGGTACACCTCTCGGTCATCCGCCACCGGAATGGCAACGAATGTCTGCTCATCCAGCCGGTAAATGACGGCCGCCATGCTCTCGATCGTGGAATGGCGGAACACGTCGCGCAGCGGCAGATCCACGTTCAACTCTTTATGAATCTTGCTGACCAACGTTGTCGCGCGCAGGGAGTGGCCACCGATGTCGAAGAAGTTGTCGTGAACACCAATCTCCTTCGTAAGCCCCAGCACTTCCTGCCAAATCACCGCCAGCTTCATTTCCAGCTCATTGCGTGGTGCGACGTACTGCGTTCCGCTTCCCGCTTCTCCTTCCGGCGCTGGCAGCGCCTTCCGGTCTATTTTGCCGTTCGGTGTCAGCGGCAGACGCTCCAGTTCCACGAAGTACGACGGGATCATGTAACCCGGTAACTCCTGTGCCAGCGCATTGCGCAGATCGTTCACCAACAGCTCCGCACCGGTCTCCGGCGTGTAATATGCACACAGCGCCTTCTGTCCGTTCGCATCACTTCGAACCAGCACCACCGCTTCGCGCACACCTTCCACCCGCAGCAGCTGCGACTCGATCTCACCCGTCTCAATCCGGTAACCCCGGATTTTTGCCTGGTTATCGATCCGCCCGATGAAGTCCACGTTGCCGTCCTCCATCCATCGCGCCAAGTCTCCCGTGCGGTACAGCCGTTCGCCCGCGACAAACGGGCTGTCTACAAACTTCTCTTCCGTCAGCTCTGGACGGTTCAAGTACCCGCGCGCCACGCCGACTCCGCCGATAACCAGTTCACCCAGCACGCCGACTGGCACAGGGTTCAGATGTGCATCCACGATGTAGAACTTCGTATTCAACCACGCTTTGCCAATCGGCACATGGCCTGTCTGGGGCAGCTTCGCCAACTCCTCGTCATAGAAACTGGAGTCAATTGACGCCTCCGTCACGCCGTAGGCGTTAATGATGCGGAACAACGGGCCAAACCGTTCCTGCAAGGTCCGGTAATCTGCCACGCCGCAGCTGTCCGAGCTTGTGATCAACAGCTCCATACCGCTTAACTCCAACCCCTGCTCATGCACATACTCCATAAACGGCACGATCAGCGCTGGTGTTGATTCAAAAATTGTCACTTGCTCCCGCTCTATCCAGTGGTGCAGGCGAGACGGATCAATCCGATCGTCCTTCGGTACAATGACCATCGTGCCACCGTTGTACAACGTCCGTGCGATATCACCCACGAACACGTCAAACGAGAAGCTGGCGAGCTGCAACAGCCTTACCGGGAACTGATCCAACCGGTATTCCCGCCGGTAGCCCGCCGCCGTGTTCACCAAGCTGCGGTGCTCAATCATCACACCCTTGGGCTTGCCCGTCGTTCCCGACGTGTAGATGACATACGCTAGGTCCTCAGGACGGGCTTCATGGAAGCTGTCCATGCCCACAACCTTCGAATGGCTCTCATCTCTACCGTTCACAGCCCCCGTTAGCTTGCCGGCGACTGGATCGGAAACCATGCTGGAGCTAAGCGTTGCATTCTCCCGGTCTTCGCTGTACGACGTTTCTTCGTCGAGATACAGCACCGTCGCCAGTGCCAGTTCCTCTTCGCTGAGCCAGGCTTCAGCACGCTCTCGCAGCGGTGTTTGCGTCAGTAGCACCTTCGCTCCGCTGTCTTCAAGCATGAACCGCACACGGTCCACTGGATAATCCGGGTCAAGCGGTACATATGCCCCGCCTGCTTTCCAGACGGCCATCACGGCCACCAGCAGGTCCACCGAACGCTCGGCGAGAATGCCAACAATCTCCTCCCGGCCAATGCCGCTTCCGCGCAGCGTAGCCGCCAAGCGATTCGCCCGCTCGTTCAGCTCCGCGTACGTTAGGCGGTTATTTTCATACACTACGGCCTCCGCTTCCGGCGTGCGTTCTGCCTGTTTCTCAAACAGCCGGTGGAACGCGGCCACAGGAGCCACTTCCGATTGCGCCGGGTGGAACTCGCCGAGAATTTTCTCTTTTTCATCTGCCGTCAACAAGTTCAGCTCAGCGATCTTTGCATTCGGACAGCTTACGATCGCCGCAAGCAAATGTCCAAAATGAATCGACAGCTGCCGGATCGTGCTTTCTTTATAAAGAGCCGTTGCGAATTCAAAGTTGCACTCCAGCCCGCCATTTTCTTCCGTAACATCCACACTCAGATCGAACTTGGCCATACCATATTCGCTAGGGTACGGGGACAATTTCAGCCCTTCCAGCTCAAATTCTGACTCCTCCAGGTTTTGCAGGGAGAACATCGTGTCAAACAGCGGGTTGCGGCTCAAATCCCGGCTAACCTGCACTTTATCGACGAGTTCTTCGAACGGATAATTCTGATGCTCATAAGCGCCTAAGGTCGTTTCTTTCACTTCTTCCAAATACGACAGGAAGGTCTTCTCCGAAGCTGGATAATTGCGGATCGCCAGCGTGTTGACGAACATTCCAATCAAAGGCTGCATGTCGCCGTGCGTTCTGCCCGCAATTGACGTGCCAACGATCAAATCATCCTGACCTGTGTATTTATGCAAAAGCACGGTATATGCGGCAAGCAACACCATATATAGCGTCGTTCCTCTTTGAGCGGCCAGCTGCTTCAAGCCTTCGTTCGTTGCCTCATCCACGAAGGACGTCAGCATATGTCCCTCATAGCTCTGTACAGCAGGACGCGGATAGTCCGTTGGCATTTCCAGAACCGGCAGCTCGCCCCGGTAACGGTCCAGCCAGTAAGCTTCCTCGCGTTTCAATTGCACTTTTTGCTCGTCCGATTGCTGCCATACCGCATAGTCCTTGTACTGAATGTGCAAAGGCTCTAATGACTCACCCCCATACAGACGAACGAGTTCCTCAACAAACACGTCCATCGAAACCCCGTCGGAGATGATATGGTGCATGTCAAACATCAGTAAATAACGATCGGCTGCCAGCTCTACGAGCTCGGCACGCAGCAACGGTGGCTTCGCCAAGTCGAAAGGTCGGATAAAAGCCTGCACGACTGCAGACGCTTCTTCCTCGTTCGCATGACGGCACTCGACGGCAAAATTAACGCTCTCGTAAATACGCTGTACCGCTTCGCCTTGTACGATCTCAAATCCGGTTCGCAGCGTTTCATGACGTTTGATCAGTCCGCGGAAAGCTTTCTCCAGCAGGCTATGATCAATCGATCCTTCGAGCAACAGCACTCCCGGCATGTTATAGCTCTGATCGGCTCCTTCCAGCTGATTCAGGATAAACAGCCGCTTCTGAGCTGAGGAAAGTGGATAATACGCTCTTTCGTCTGCCAGCGGGATCGACGAGAACAACTGCTCTTCAATCCGGGAGAGGGCGAGAGCCATCTGTTCGATCGTTGAGTAGCGGAATACGTCGCGCAGAGGCAACTCGACGTTCAACTCCTGATGCACCTTGCTCACCAGTGTCGTTGCCCGCAGGGAATGGCCGCCCAAGTCAAAGAAGTTGTCATGAACTCCGATGTGCTCCAATCCAAGCACGCTTTTCCATATTTCAGCCAAGCTGGCTTCGAGCGGAGTCCGAGGCGGAGTACGTCCTTCGCCCGGCTGCAGGCTCTCCTCAGGTGCCGGGAGGGAGCGGCGGTCGACCTTGCCGTTCGTCGTCAGCGGGAGCCGCTCCAACTGGATCATGTAAGCCGGGATCATATAGGCCGGCAGTTCCTGGGAAAGAACGCTCTTCAGCTCGGCCGCTGGGAGCTCACGGTCCGCTTCATAATAGGCGCAAAGCTGCTTCTCTCCGGAGGTGTTTTCCCGCGCGAATACCGTCGTTTTCCGAATTCCCTCCACTTTCTGAAGCTGAGCTTCGATCTCGCCCAGCTCAATACGGAAGCCGCGGACTTTCACTTGGTCATCCGTCCGCCCCACGTATTCAATCGTGCCGTCCGGTAGCCATTTTGCCAAATCCCCTGTCCGGTACATGCGCTCTCCCTGCACAAACGGATGGTCCACAAATTTCTCCGCCGTCAGCTCCGGCCGGTTATTGTAGCCCCCTACCAAGCCTTCTCCGCCGACGCAAAGCTCCCCGGCCACGCCGATCGGCAGAAGTTTATTCTGGCTGTCGACGATATACACCGTCGTATTGCTGATCGGCCGTCCGATGGGTACGGTAACCGCCGACTCATCGACAAAGTCGACTGGAAGATACGTGGTATAAACCGTGCTTTCCGATGGGCCGTACAGGTGGTTGAGCCTGCCCGGTCCGATATGAGCGAGTGCTTTACGCACATGGCCGACCGATACGCGCTCTCCTCCGAACAAAATCGCCCGGACATCCCGCAGGCAGTCGACGTTCACATCCACAAGGACGTTGAAGAAAGCCGTCGTAATCAGCATGACCGAGATTCGCTCACGCTGGATGAGATCCGCCAGCTGGCCGATTTCCAGCAAAGTCTCGTGGGGAACCAGCACCAGCCGTGCCCCGTTGGTCAAAGCGCCGAAAATATCAAAAATCGCTCCGTCGAACGAATAGCTCGAAAGCTGGAGGACATGGTCCCGCTCAGTGATGTCGATATAATTCGTATTGCGCACGATCCGCACGATATTGCGGTGTGAAACGAGGTTGCCTTTTGGCTTGCCCGTCGTCCCTGACGTATAGATGATGCAAGCCAGATCTGTCGCTTCGTTACCCGGATTTAGATTTGTGCGGTCCTCGTGATAGAAGGACTCGTCATCCAGTAAAATCACGGAGTCCGAACCCGCCAGGCGCTCGCGTAATCGGCTTTGCGTCAGCATGACCTGCGCACCCGAATCCTCGATCAAGAAACGGATACGCTCCTCGGGATATTCCGGGTCAATCGGTACGTAAGCCGAACCGGCTTTGTGTGCCGCCAGCATACCCACCACCATTTCGATGGAACGCTCAGCCATAATGGCGACCAAACGACCTTTGGATATCCCGTGGCTACGCAAGGTACGAGCAAGGCGGTTAACGCGTTCGTTCAGCTCGCGGTAGGTCAGCTCTTGCCCATTCAAGGAGATGGCAGCTGCATCCGGGATGCGCTCCGCCTGCTCTTCGAACAATTGAATGAGCGTTCTCCCGCGCGGAAATTCCGTGGTGGTGTCATTAAAACGTCCGAGAAGGTCAGCCTTTTCCGCCTCCGTCACAAGTTCCAGCTCGCCCACGGTAATTTCCGGGTTATCCGCCACCTGTTCCAGCAAATGAACGAGATGCCCCTTGAGCCGCTCAATACTATCTTTATCAAACACTTCGGCGTTAAAGTCGAACCGAATTCCAATCTCGTCTCCCGGCACCACGGTGACGTTGAAGTTATAGTTTGTCTGCTCCTCCATCTGAACATCAGCGATCGTCAGGTCGCCGTGCTGCTGGTCCCCCGCCTGCTCCATCTGCTCGTCCACCGGATAGTTCTCGAAAGCGATGATATGGTTGATCAGGTTCTGCTTTTGCACGCTGCGGGCCTGAATTTCATACAGCGGATAGTAATCATAACGCCCGGACTCCAGCGCCCGCTCTTGAAGCTTCGCCATCAGGTCGGCGAACACGGTGTCCGCTTCGCTCGTGACCCGGACTGGCACCGTATTGATGAACAGCCCGATCATGGACTCAATGCCCGGGATTTCCGCCGGTCTTCCGGCCACGACGCTGCCAAATACGGCATCGTTTGTTCCGTTATATTTTTGCAGCATCACGCCCCAAATAGCTTGCAACAGTGTATTGACCGTAACCAGGCGCTGTTTCGCCACACGGTCCATCCGCTCGCTCAAGTCCTTGCCCAGCTCGGCGGTGACGTGATCAGCCGTAAATCTGCCGTTGGGCGCCAGTTCCTTTTGTCCCGGGAGTACGGTTTGCCCTTCATAACCTGCCAGGAATCCCATCCAATAGGCTGATGCCGCCTGATCGTCCTGTTTCTCCAACCATTCGATATAGGCGCCATAATCCGATCCCTTATCTCCCGCTGACTGCTCGCCGGATGCCAAGGCCGAGTATGCCTCAAACAGCTCCTGCGTCAGCTGAGCCAGGCACCAGCCGTCCATCAAAATATGTTGGAAACTCCACAGTACATGATAGCTTTGCTCTTCGGTGCGCAGGATCGTGAACCGAACGAGCGCGTCATGTTCCATGTCGAAGCCGCGAAGCTTGTCCTCCTCGGCCTTTTTATCCAAGTAAGCTTGTTTCTCGTCCACCTGCAAATGAAGCAGCTCTTCATATTCAAAACCGACCGGCTTGTCGCGGTATATGATTTGCAACGGCTCGCCCGCCGGTCCTTTCACAAAATTCGCCCGCAGCACCAGATGACGTTTCGCAAGTTCCATCCAACTCCTCTCAAAAAGCTGGACGTCGAGCGCTCCCCGCATCGTAAACCGCGTCTGCTCAAAGTAAGCTGCCGTTTGCCGGTCAAGCGCGCTGTGGAACCACATGCCCTTCTGCATCGGCGTAAGCGAGTAAATATTTTCGATTTCCCCAAGATGGCCGGAGCGCTGGGGGATTTGCTCCAATTGGGCAATGGTCAATCCTTTAAATTGCACGTCGCTCGGCGTCAATTCAGTGTTTTCTTTACCTGCACAGTGGATAATGATGTCTCGGAGACTTTGCTCAAGCCCCTGAGCGAAGGCTTCCATCGTTTCCTTGCGATACTGCTTCCGGCTGTAGCTGAGATCGAGCGATAAAGCGCCGTCCAGCACCATGCCGTTGATATCCAGCACAAAGCTACGGGCCTGCCGGTCGCTAGCCGGGCTGCCGCTGGAATAAGAAGATATGCCGATCTCGTCCTGGTTGACATCATCGTCGAACTGACCGAGGTAGTTAAAGTTAATTTCCGGCTCTGCGCCCCAAACCAAGCCATCCTCCGATTTGGAGAGATAGCGGCATACCCCGTACCCAAGCCCCTTGTTCGGAATGCGGCGCAAGTTTTCCTTGACCTGTTTAATCTGATAGGCCAAATCTCGGTCGGTTTCCGGCTCCAGTACGACCGGAAACTTGGTCGTAAACCAGCCCACTGTACGCGTGATGTCGATATCCGTTCCGATTGATTCACGTCCGTGTCCTTCGAGATTGATCCGCACCCGTTCGTACCCCGTCCATTTGTGTAAGGCTATTCCGAGCGCCGTTACCAAAATATCATTCATTTCAGTGTTGTAGGCACGGTGAACCCGCTTCAGTAGCAGCTCCGTTTCTTCAGGAGTCAAACGGACAAACAGCGATTCGCTGTCCTGCTGCGTCGTAACGTCCGCCTCCATATCCTTCGGCACGGCCAGAACCTCCATTTGTTCCACGGCCTGCCAATAGGCCCGTTCCTTTGTCATCTCCGGACTTTGCGCGTAAGCAGCCAGCTGCTCGGACCAAGTGCGGTACGCATCTGTTTTCGCCGGGAAACGAATTTCCTCGCTTTTTCCAGTCTGCTCGTAACCTAGAGCGAAATCCTCCATCAAAATGCGCCAAGACACGCCGTCTACCACAGCATGATGAACCGCGAGCAGCATATGATCTCCGTCCTCGCACTGGAACAGTCCCGCCTTCATGAGGGGCCCGTTCTCCAGATCGATGCCTGCTTGAATGTCCGTTGCCTTCGCTTCCACAACCTGCGTGGGATTCTCCGCATCCTTAAAGTCGAACACGTCCAGCGTGAACAGCCCACCATCCTGAATCGCTCGGTTTAACGCACTAAACCCTTGTTCCGTCTTGCAGAACACCATGCGCAAGGCATCATGATGCTCGGCCAGCTTTTGCAGCACCTGATACACTGTCTCTTCGTTGAAGCGTACCTTCCGATAAAACATCACCGACTGGTTGAAATGATGCGGGTCCGCAAAGGAACTCTCGAAAAACCAATGCTGAATCGGTGTCAAAGCCGTTTCACCCGTTATTTCGCCTTGATCGATGGTACGTCTGATCGGTTTCACATGCAGGCTGAGCTGTGAAATCGTCGGATATTTGAATAAATCCCGGATTTCCAGCTTGTACCCGGCTTGATGAAGCCGCGAAGATACTTGAATGGACTTGATCGAGTCTCCGCCGAGCTCAAAGAAATGATCCGTTACCCCAACACGATCGGCGTTCAATACCGCCTGCCACACAGCAGCAAGCGTTCGCTCAGCTTCATTGCGAGGAGCTACGTACGCGCCGCCGGTCAGTGCGTTTCCTTCCAGGGCAGGTAAAGCTTTACGATCGATTTTGTCGTTCGGCGTGAGTGGCATCCGCGGAAGCTGAACAAAATGTGCCGGAATCATGTAATTCGGCAATTTTTGCGCCAGCGCGCTTCTCAGCTCGCCGAGCGTAAGAGGGAGACTCGCGACCAGGTAAGCGCACAGTTCTTGCCCGCTTTTGCCTTCCCGCGCGATCACAATCGTCTCCTGCACCGAGTTGATCTGCAGAAGCTGCTCTTCAATCTCACCGACCTCGATTCGGAATCCACGGATTTTCACCTGATGGTCGATCCGGCCCAAGTACTCCATATTACCGTCCGGCAGCCAGCGGGCGAGATCTCCTGTCCGGTAAAGGCGTTCTCCCGGCGCAAACGGATGTTCCACGAACTTCTCTGCCGTCAGCTCCGGTTGGTTCAGGTAACCTCTCGCAAGTCCCACGCCTGCCACGCACAGCTCGCCGTCCACTCCCGGAGGCACAAGTTGCAGGTGGGCATCCAAAATAAAAATCTGATGATTAGCCAGCGGGCGCCCAATCGGAATAACTCTGCGCTCCGGCTGCTGCTCATCCGCATCCCAAAGCGTCGTAACAATCGAAGCTTCGGTAGGACCGTAAGCATTGAAATAGTGAACCTTTGCTTTCCACTGCTGCACGAATTCGGCCGATACCGCCGAACCTCCGGTTACAAGCTTTGTTAAGCTGGGAAGACGGTCCGGGTTCAAATGAGCGCTGTATGTTGGAGGCAAAATCGCCGCCGTAATCGCATGCTCGTTCATATAACTCTCGAACAGACGAGTGTCGAGAATTGTTTCGGCCGTCGGGATGTACAAAGCCGCGCCAAAATAGAGTGCTTTGAACACTTCCCAGCAGGATGCGTCGAAGGACAAGCTGGCAAATTGAACGATCCGGTCATGCTCCGTGATGCCCAGCCTGTCTGCGAACATCAGCTTCAAACTGACCAAACCACGATGCTCCAGCATAACCCCTTTGGGTTTGCCCGTTGTACCTGACGTATAAATGACATAAGCAAGATCGTTTGGACCACTGGCCGCCTCCAGGTTGGAGCCATCGTCGCTATAGGCTTGTTTGTCATCTAGCGCCAATACGGTCCCTTCGAACGGGACTTGCTGTAACAGCTCTCTTTGAGTCAATAGCAGCTGCGCGTTCGAGTTCTCCAGAATGTAGCGGATACGTTCTTCCGGGTACTCCGGGTCGATCGGCACGTAGGCACCGCCAGCTTTCAGAACCGCCAGAATGCCAATGACCGTCTCCAGCGATCTCCTGACCATCAAGCCTACCAACTGATTGGGCAGCACACCGACCGATCGTAGCGTACGCGCCAGTTGGTTTGCCCGTTTGTTCAACTCTGCATATGAAAGCCGCTGCCCCTCAAAAACAACCGCCGTCGCCTCGGGCACACGCTTCGCTTGCTCCTCCACAAGCTGATGAATCGTCCGATCACGAGGATAGTCCTTCTCGGTATCGGTAAAGCTTTGCAGTAATTGAAATTTTTCGTCCTCCGACAGCATGTCCGCTCGCACGATGTCCAGCTCCAGCTCATGAAGCCCCACGGACAGCAGGCGATTCAGATGGCCGACGACCCGATTCATGAACTCGGAGTCATATAAGTGCTCGTTATATGACAGCGCTAGCTGTATCGTCCCGTCGGTTAAACTGAATTCAAAGGAACAGTCCGTGACCACGTTTTGCCCAATTTCGTCCAGATGCAGCTCATTAAGGGATACTAGCGTATGGACGAAGGGTATCCCTTCTGCATATTGCAGATCCAGCTTCTCCGTCATTTTCAAGAACGGAATATGTTGATGCTGAATGGCTTCCGGCAAGGAAGTCCTCAGTTCGCTCAGAAGCGTTTTAAAAGTTGCCCCCACCGAAAGCGAGTTTTTCAAAATGACCGTATGATTAACGGATCGACGCGTCTCCCCCTTTTTCGGCACAACCGGCATGCCGACCAGAATGTCTGAAGCGCCTGTATATTTATGCAAGAGTGCCTGAACACCGGCGAGCAAAATCATAAAAGCGGCCAGCGGAGTACCCTTGCTCATTTGAAGGACGCGCTGCGCCGCTTCCTCCGAAAGCGAACCGCCAACGGTTTTCACATTGGGCACCAGGGAGTTTGGAGCTTTGCTGTAAGGCAACCGCGTCAAGGTATAATCGTCACTACCGAATTTTTCGTTCCAAAACAACGTTTCTTTTTCAAAAGCCATCTGGATCGTTCCCCTCTCTTCATCGGTAAAAGCAATCCGGCGGAGCATATGCCAAAGCAACACTCCAGCCTCGCTCATCTCCTTTTCAAACATCTGACAACAATATTAATGGCTTGCGCCATGTCACCGCTTGGATTGCCCAGTTGATCGCATGCGGCAATCCTCTGCCTAGCAGCTGTCCCGCTCGGCTCCCATGCGTAAAGGACAACAACAAGCATTGTTCTACGCAAGAGATGCTCGGACTTCTCTGCTTCAATATTCTTGCTGCAGACGAGCCACCCGAAGACGGGATTTGGTTTAACATAGGGTTTGGAATTGGATTTGGGGATAAACGACAAGGAATGTACCTCCTGTCGATGTAAGGCTTGCCGCAGGGTTCCGGCCGTCCAGCAGGAAGTCGACCGTAATTCCTGATTTGGCACCCGAGCTGCCTTTGACGAAGCCTATGTTTAAGGGGTATTGATACACTCTATGTACGATTTGCTTATTCCCCCACAGCCCTGGTGTGGATAAGTAAAGATTCGGCTGCGGGGTAGTGAGCTTTTCCTGACGATTAAATTTAACGAGGGTACTGCATGAGACTCAAGGAACGCTCCGTATGGCACAAACGGGACTGCCCTTGGCGGAGAAGTCCATGTTGATTGACGTTACCGCAGGTAGCATGAGGAGAAAGTCTTCCACTGAGGTGAAAGCGCTACCTTAACATCAAGTCCGCACGCCCTCCGGAAGGCACTTTCGTGCCTCTTGCCGGGGGCGGCCATCGGCTTGGCCAAGCTTAGGTCGTAACTAGCAAATCCTTGGTCTCCTGAGAGATCACCTGCTGCATACTGGACTTGATAATGTCGCAGCCGGCAGCCAGATGCTCCATCGAGACGGTCAGCGGAGGCATGATCTTCAGCACACAGTCTCCTCTGCCAGCTCTTTCAATGATGAGCCCGTTGTCGAAGCTGATATCCGTCACCCGCTTCGCCCCGGCTTCATCCATGAACCCCGAGACGTCAATGCCCCAGATCAGGCCGAGTCCGCGGATGGCGATGGACGGATGCAGAGGCTTGATTTCTTGATCAAGGAACGAGCGCACAAACTCTTCCTTCTGTTTCACCTGAGCTTCCAGTTCGGTTCTGTCCCGGAACTCGAGAGCAGCCTTCGCGGCCACAAAAGCCAGCTGGTTGCCGCGGAAGGTGCCGTTGTGCTCGCCCGGCGTCCAGATATCCAGTTCGGGCTTCAGCAGCAGCAGGGACATTGGCAGGCCGTATCCGCTGATCGACTTCGACAGGGTAATGAGATCCGGCTCGATCCCCGCACGTTCGAAGGAGAAGAATTCGCCTGTCCGGCCGCATCCTACTTGAATCTCGTCTGTAATGAGCAGAATATCGTGTCTGCGGCAAAGCTTCTGCAGCTCGCGTAGCCACTGCGCGTCGACAACGTGAATTCCGCCTTCGGCTTGTACCGTTTCAAGCAGGATCGCGGCCGGCTTGTCGATTCCGGAGTGCGAATCAGTCAGGATATTCTCGATATAACCGAGCGTATCCATTTCTGCGAAAGCCCCGCTCGGGTGCGGCATGAACGTAACTCCGTCCAGAGGAAGCCCCGCCCCTTCTCTCATGGACTTGGAGCTTGTCGCCGACAGACTGCCGAGCGACATGCCGTGGAAGCCACCCATGAATGCAAATATTCCACTTCTCTTCTTCGCCTTGCGTGCGAGCTTCAGGGCCGCTTCCACCGCATTCGTCCCTGTTGGACCGCAGAATTGAAGCTTGTAATTCAGCTTCTTCGGCTCCAGGATCCGCTCCGAGAAGCTCTGGATGAATTCACGCTTGGCCATTGTATACATATCCAGACCGTGCATAATCCGGTCGGAGGTCAAGTAATCGAGAACCCGGTCTTTAATATAATCGTTGTTATGGCCGTAATTGAGTGCCCCGGCACCTGCAAAGAAATCAATATATGCTCTTCCGTCCTCAGAATATAAAAGGTCTCCCTTGGCCCGGTCGAATACCACCGGAAAGCTTCTGCAGTAAGATCTTACGTTGGATTCCAGCTTTTCAAAAATGCTCACTCACTTCATCCTCCATCGGAATTGGGATAAGGTTGGCTCCATCTTTCTGAACCTTCCTTTCTGAACCTTCTGACGTCATGGAGCAACATATTCTAGGCTGTCATTTTCCACAATTGTTGGTCCCCGCATGCCGGCTTGTTGGTTAGCCAGTATACTGGTCTTTCGCACACAGCTTGGATGGGTATAAAAAACCCTACAATTCCATTTATTAGAATAATAGGGAATAAGACCTAGGTTGAATTATAACAAAATTTACAAGAATGTATAGTGATTTTTTTGTTAAATATAGTCATTATATTGTTAAATTTGGTTCATAAAACATAATGTGTTAACAATCTTCGCTAAAAAGAGTGAATGGAGAAGAAACGTGGGAATGGTTTGGCATCAATCGAGGTGTTGACATTCAGCCATGGAATAGGATAAATTGGTATATATTCCCTGTAAGTATTCTTTGTCGGTGTTCCGATTCCTTGCACTTTGTAATAACTTAACATGATTACCTGACCAATTTCTGAAAGCCTGGCTGGAAACTGGCCGCAGCGTCCGCACGGATGGCAGCCGGCATAGTTTTGTATCACGCCTTCTTCTCTGCACCTCTGTTAGAGTAAAGGGCAAATATTTTCTGCTCCTCTTCATCAAACTGTACGTAAGGTTTTCCCTCATTTGCTTTCCGATGTCCTTCATTATTTACATGCAGATTACAATCGCGTTCTGAGTCCGAATTGAACGGACAATGATTTCATTTCGTGTAATATGCTCCTCCATCGAGCACGTTGACGCTTCTTGGCATACCATTTTGTGAGTAGCTGAAGGATGTACCAGTCACGTTCAGTCATCTTCCTTTATTGTTCAAATGATCTTTTATGCCCGACCCGCATCCTTCTTGGGGATATATTGACACTTTCGAGTTGCTAATTTTAATGACTTTATTTAAGAAGTTGATTACATTCGTGCACGAAGAGTATTTCAAATGTGAGAATTACAAAAAGATACTCTTCCTAAGGTACTCTATAATATGGGTGAGTTTTCGTTCAATGAATGACCGCAATTTGCAATGCACAAACACAAATAAGGTGGTTCTAATATTTTGAACCACCCTCCTGAAACATCAAAAAAGTCCTGATGACTTAGAGTCATCAGGACCATTATTTTGTTCATACTTTATTAGTTTACTAAATCTATTGATTAACCCATTATCCATGTCATTGGACAACAGTTAGTGTAATTCCATACTTTTGTTAATGGTTCTACACTTATTTATCACTAGACAATAAACTAATTTATACAGAATACCTTATTCAACCGTTACACTTTTCGCCAGGTTACGTGGTTTATCCACATCATGACCCAGTGCCAGGGAAGCATAGTATGCCAGCAATTGCAGCGCAACAACAGACAAAGCAGGGCTAAGCAGTGGCAACGTCTTAGGAATCGCAAACGCTTGGTCTACGGATTTCAGCAATGGTGCTACGTGCTCTTCGTACGTAATTGCCAATACATCTGCGCCACGTGCTTTTACTTCCTTAATGTTGCTCACTGTTTTCTCAAGTACGTTCTCCTGCGTTGCCAGGGCAATAACAGGGATACCGTCTTCGATCAATGCAAGCGTACCGTGTTTCAACTCACCCGCAGCATACGCTTCGGAGTGAATATAAGAGATCTCTTTCAGCTTCAAAGATCCTTCTTGAGCTACTGCATAGTCAAGACCACGGCCGATGAAGAAGAGATGTTCATGTTTTGAGATTTGCTCTGCATATCCTTTGATTGCATCGGCTTGCTCCAACATGGATTCCACTTGCTCAGGCAATGCTTGCATCGCTGCCAGCGTGTGTGCAATCTCTTCAGCAGATTGTGTACCACGAACTTGTGCAAGGTACAGACCAAGCAAGTTAAACGCGATCAACTGTGAAGTATACGCTTTGGTAGAAGCTACTGCAATTTCAGGACCTGCCAAAGTTGCGATAACATCATCTGCATCACGTGCAATGGAGCTACCCACTACGTTAGTGATTGCCAGTACATGTGCACCATTGGATTGTGCTTCACGCAATGCAGCAAGCGTATCGGCAGTTTCACCGGATTGGCTCACTACGATTACAAGTGTATCTTTGTGCACGATTGGGGAACGGTAACGGTACTCGGAAGCCACATCTGTTTCAACCGGAATACGTACCAATTGCTCAATCACTGTACGTCCAACCAGACCTGCATGGTACGCTGTACCACATGCAATGATTTGAACGTTACGGATATTTTTAATTTGTTCTTCAGTCATTTTCAACTCAGGAAGTTGAACTTTTTTACCTTCATTATCGATGCGACCCAGCATTGTATCACGATATGCTTTTGGTTGCTCATGAATTTCTTTCAGCATGAAGTGCTCAAATCCGCCTTTTTCTGCGGTTACAGCATCCCAATCGACACGAATCATTTCCCGAGAAATAAAGTTGCCTTCAATCGTCATCAATTCGACAGCATCATGTGTCAATACAGCCATTTCACCATCATTCAGAATGTACACGTTACGTGTATGTTCCAGAATTGCCGGGATGTCGGAACCAATGAAGTTCTCGCCTTCACCAATACCAATAATCAATGGGCTTGCTTGACGCACAGCTACGAGTTTCTCAGGCTCATGCTCTGTCAATACACCCAATGCAAATGCGCCACGCAACAACGTGATCACTTTTTGTACTGTTTTGACGATATCACCATTGTATTCACGTGCGATCAGGTGAGAGATAACCTCAGTATCTGTCTCGGAAGTGAACGTGTGACCTTGAGCCATCAATTCGTCCTTCAGATCCAGGTAGTTCTCAATAATACCGTTATGCACAACAGAGAACTTCTGGCTTCCATCCGTGTGTGGATGAGAGTTCTCATCTGATGGTTTACCATGAGTTGCCCAACGTGTGTGTCCGATTCCGGCATTACCTACCAGTGGTGCACCATCCAGCTTGGCTTCAAGGTTCGCAAGACGACCAAGAGCTTTCGTGATTTGCAGACCTTCGGGTGTGAATACCGCAATACCTGCAGAATCATAACCACGATACTCAAGTTTCTTCAATCCTTCAACCAATACCGATTGAGTGTTCTTATTACCAATATATCCAACAATACCGCACATAATTTATTTCCTCCGTTTGTATATGAATACTGTGTGACGAAGAGAAACAGGCAGAGGCGGCACATCGGAAAAATGAGTGATTGCCTAGCGTTTCATGAATACTTGGTACTTATTCAATTATCAATGATCAGAGCGACCTCGTGTCGCCCCGCAGTCATCATAAGCTGTTATGAATGCAATCATGAATGTACATCATTTTCCCGTCCGCGTACTGTTTACGCTCTTCACGCACATTCATTTGAATTTTAGTTTAACTCTTGCACCTGCACCGGCGCGTTGTGTGGACAGTCACCCATCCATTTTCCGCAATCCGGTTTACGGCTCTGGTGCTTCACCGGGAGGTCCCCGCCGAACAATCCGAACACCTCCACCTCGTCAGCTTGATTGCCGTTGATCTTAATCAACCGTTCTTCAACCTAGAAGAAATCCTGATCAACATCATCCCGCGCAACTCCAAGCTCTGGCGCTTGTGTAACTGTAACCTTACGTTCCTCACTTTCTGTGTCTGAATGACGACTCCACTCATTATATGCACGTCAGGTCCATTTTGCAATGGAGCAAAGTACCTGTGACAATTTCAGCATATTTACCCACAATCCCGACCGGATAAACGGACCTATGGTCTCATCAGGCCGGGACGCAGGAATATTCATCTTTAAGAGGAAATTCAAAAAGTCCGCTTTTGATTACGAATCATGCCTATTGGCATAATCAGCATCGAATATGAAATTCAGCCGAAATGTCCGTTGCTCACGTAGTTTCCCTACGCTCCGCTACTCCATTTCTATCTTCATTCCATCTTCTCGGTACTGAAAACTAGACTTTTTGAACACGCACTATATGTCCTAAATCCTGTTATATCATACCCTTTATACACAACAATTCCCTTAAGAAAACCGTATGCACAAGGGATTTCTTTCAGTCCTATACCAGTTCTTTTTGCACTACATCTGCGATTTGAGACACAAATTGTTCAAGTTCGTCTTTATCTGGTCCTTCCGCCATAACACGGATCAGAGATTCAGTACCTGAAGCACGAACGAGTACACGTCCATTATCGCCGAGTTGTTGTTCTACTGTAGTAATGGCTTGCTCGATTGCAGCATTACCCTCGTATTTGCTCTTATCTTCAACACGCACATTCACCAGTACTTGTGGGTACTGGGTCATCAACGCTTTGAGCTCACTCAGTTTTTTACCGGAAGCCTTGAGTGTGTCCACGAGTTGAATCGCAGTCAACATACCGTCTCCGGTTGTATTGTAATCCAGGAAAATAACATGGCCAGATTGCTCTCCACCCAAGTTATAACCGCCGCGACGCATTTCCTCCATCACATAACGGTCACCCACTGCCGTTTTAGCTGTTTTCAGTGCAAGTTTCTCCGTTGCTTTATAGAATCCGATGTTACTCATAACGGTCGATACAACAGTACTGTCCTTCAACTTGCCTGCACGATTCATCGCATCACCGCAGATACACAAAATGAAGTCTCCATCCACCTCAGCGCCTGTCTCATCAATAGCAATCAGACGATCCGCATCCCCGTCAAAAGCAAGACCCAGATCTGCTTTGTGTTTGAGCACTTCTTGTTTCAAGTTCTCTGGATGAGTTGATCCACATTGCTCATTGATATTCAGGCCGTTAGGTTCAGCGCCAATGGCAATGACTTCTGCACCAAGTTCACTGAACAATTTCGGTGCCAGCTCATAAGCTGCTCCGTTTGCACAGTCCAAAACAATTTTAAGACCAGAGAACGACTCATTTACTGTTGTTTTCAGGAAATCGAGGTAACGATAACGGGATTCTTCATCCGTCGTCACGGTACCCAGACCGCCACCAACTGGCCGTGGCAATTGATCTGTCTCCGCATCCATCAGCTCTTCAATCCGGTTCTCTGTTTCATCAGACAGCTTGAAGCCATCTCCACCAAAGAACTTAATTCCGTTATCCTCAACCGGATTGTGGGAAGCCGAGATCATCACGCCCGCGTCAGCTTTCAACAAACGTGAGATATACGCCACTCCCGGAGTGGATACAACGCCCAGACGAATCACATCAGCGCCAATGGACAACAGACCTGCAACAAGTGCGGATTCCAACATCAATCCCGAGATACGAGTATCCATGCCGATAACCACTTTTGGTCTTTCCACACCACCTGCAAGCACGTAACCACCACAACGTCCAATGCTGTAAGCCAGCTCTGCCGTTAACTCTTTATTGGCAACCCCTCTTACACCGTCTGTACCAAAATATTTACCCATGATTTAACTCCTTCTATTCGCATCATATACGAGCACTATTATTATTTTTTGAGAATTTTAAAATTAGAACGTTTACGGATTCGCGCCACTTTTACTGCCAGTACCGCTGTTATTATTATTTAAATTACCTCGACTGCTTGTGCTCCCCTGTTGGCCCTGATCCTGAGTATCCGTATTCGATTCCGTTTCTTCTTCATCAGGAACAGGCTCCGTTTCCCCGTTTTCGACCTCGGCTGGTGAAGGGTCAGGTGCTACCGTTCCCTCGTCAGTCGGATCTTCGCTAGGAGTAGTTGCGGTGTCTTCAGTCTTTTCGCTAATTTTGACCGTTGCACTCAGAGCATTGGATGATTCATCCAGTTTGGCATAACGGGGCAGGTCGGCTTCAAGCTTGATCTCGTGCGTTCCGACCGCAAGTCCAGCAAGATCCCCGGTCAACGTGAGATCATCACTACTCAGACCCTCAAGCATACTTGCTGAGCCTGTAAGTGTAAGGTTCAGACCGCCGCTTCGAGGCGTAACCAGCGTCCCTTCCAGTCCATTCCCCGCACCAGTAAGTGTGATGGGCACGTTCGGAAAGACTTTGGTTGTCTCCTCTGCCTCGTCAAATGGTGATATGGTTACCTTGATCTGAATCGAACTAGGCTCGATTTTCTCAAAACCGGAAGGCGGCGTCAAGTCCACGTTAACTGTCGACGTACCCGACTGATCAAACTGTGTTAGATCAAGGGTTACTTGGTCGTAGGACTGTATACCCGCAAGCGCATCCTCTGATCCATAAACCGAGACTTCTTTCACGCTTGGCTCTACCGTGGAGAGTACCAGGCCTTCCGGAAGCTGTCCCGAATATTTGATTCTTAAGGGTACAGATGTATAGGGCTGATTGACCGGAACTCGGACTTCAACCGTTTGAGGCGTTATAATCGCATTTTCAAGGACCTTGCCTTCAGCATCGTATGCTTGAAGTTTCACTTTTTTCTGTATGACATCTTCCTTGGCATCTTTCACGCTCACACTGCCCTGAACCTTCGCTACAGCCTCGAGTTGTCCTTCGGGCAGAGTTACCTTAACCGGCGTCGAAGGTTCAATTACGGGCGTTCCAGCGCTGTATCCGGCGGATGGTTCCCCTTCGGGTACAATATTCACATTGAAGGATTTGGTGCCCAATTTTTCTACATTCACCGTAACCATGGAAGGTTCCATGCTGACCACTTCTACCCCGGAAGGCAAATCAGGTACAAGTGGCAGTGTATTGGACCCATCTTTCACCTGACTCAGATCGACCAGTACTTTGTAATCGTCATTCGTAAAAATTGATGTTAGCATCGAGCGCTGTCCTTTGATCTCCAGCCGGACCTCATCCGTACTTAATGAAGTAAGCACATAGCTGTTGCTGTCTAATCCATAAGGTTGAACAGGCACCGTACGTTCCACAACCTTGTTGGTTGTCCCTGTTGTAATCGTAGGGGTGGTTGGTACTTCATCCAGATGAATCATGAACCAGAGCAGCAGGCTCACCGCAAGCGCAAGTATTTTGGCAAAGTTATTATTGTTAAACCACTTATCCATTGTTACGTCCTCCCTTCCGTTTCCAGAAGGTTGTCCAGCCATTCTTTTTCAGATTGGATGTAGGGCGCAACTCCTCATACAGTTTGGCAATCAGCGATTCTTCCTTAATATCACGAACGACCTGACCATTCATTGCAAGTGACACTTGTCCTGTCTCCTCAGAGACAACCAAACAGATCGCATCTGCAACTTCGGTAATCCCGATTGCTGCACGGTGACGTGTTCCCAGTTCCTTACTGATAAAAGGATTCTCCGATAATGGCAAATAACAAGCTGCCGCCGAAATCTGTTTTCCCTGTATAATAACGGCTCCATCATGGAGCGGTGTATTTGGAATAAAGATGTTAATCATCAGCTCCGAGCTGACCAGAGATTGCATCTTAATGCCCGATTCCGTGTAATCGTTCAGACCCGTTTCACGTTCAAATACGACCAATGCGCCAATTTTACGCCGTGACAAATAATTAACTGACTTAATAATCTCACCAATTAACACCGTTAATTCTTCATCACTCGCTGCCGCTGAACGTCCAAACAGCTTACCGCGTCCCAATTGCTCCAGACCACGACGCAGTTCCGGCTGAAAGATAATGAACACCGCAACAACACCAAACGTAAACATCTGGTTCATTAACCATTTGAGCGTATACAGGTTTAGCCACGTACTTAATGCCCAGATCAGCACAAGGAACAGAATTCCTTTCAGGAGCTGAACCGCACGTGTCCCTCGCACAAGCAAAATCAGTTTGTACATAATATAGGTAACGATCAATATATCGATAACGTCCTTAATGGACTCTGTCCACGTTAAGTCAGCAAAATAATTCATAAGCCAGCCCCCGCTATCCCCATTGATGAGTAAACCCTGATCTCATATTAACCCATTAGGATTTTATATAATCCTTTGTCTCCGCATTTCTGCATCATTCAATTTGTGCAAAATGCGTATCTATATGTAGTAGTATGTTCTCTTTAGTATCTAGGTTATAACGTTAACGTTCAGGTTGCAAGTTACGGCAGTCTCAAACTGCACATAAACATCACATTTACCATGAATTACAAAGTTTGCGTATAAAAAAAGAGTACCCCATGCAATCTGGAGGTACCCTGCTTGGTATATACCATTGAAGATTTTACCCTGTTCTAGCGATAAGCCACTTCATTTACCATATTGGTTATTTTGTACCAGAACCAGTCCAGCGCCTGATCAATACTTTTCACCTGACCTGAAATATGCGCCGTTGAAGCCTGAAACAGTTGTCCGTCGATAACCGTCAGATTGCCGTTCACATCACCATATACTTGTGCGGTTCCATTTTCTATCGTAAGATCGCCAGCAATTGACTTACCTTCAGGAACAATAACCGTGTTACCCTGAATCACGATCTGGTCCAGATTATTTCCCTTAACAACCATTTCGTTATTCTGATTCCAGAAATTCAAGGCGCTAAAGAGCATCACGACCAAAAAGAAGGCTGCCGCCGTCAGCGCGGGATGTCCTTTGACCCATTTGAGCCATGCTTGCTGTCTCTTGGGCTGGGGCAGAGCATTCATAATTCGATTGGTCAGCTCATCAGAGGCAGACGGTGAATAGTGTTTCATGGCAAAGAGTAGCATTTCCGTCTGTTCCAACTCTTTAAAGCGCATGCGACAATCCGGACAGATCACAAGGTGACTTTTCAGTTCAACCTTCTGGGCCGGGGACAACGACTCATCCAAACATTCATGCATTAAAGAGACGGCCGAGTTGCAATCCATATGAGAGCCAATCCTTTCTTAAATCACTTAGTCCATGTGCCATTAAAAAGCACGCATAAGACTTGCATACATTACATACGCATCCGTTTCGGATATGTTTCAAATAATTTCGCCCATAATTTAAAGGCGTTTAACATTTATAACTTATACTCCAATTTTTTACGTAGAAAATCACGGCCCCGATGAACGCGTGTCTTGATCGTTGTTACGGGCATACCTGTCACATCACTGATTTCCTGTAGCGACAAGTCCTGTAAATATCTCAGAATCATAACGGACTTATACTTGGCTGGCAAACTGTCAATGGCCTCACGAATGAGTGTCTGCGTCTCTGACAGGAGTGCTTCACTCTCCGGTGTACGATCATCACTTGGGAGCATCGCATAACCATCAGATCCTTCCTGATCATTCAGTTCAGCATCCAAAGAGTATGAAGGTTTCTTTCTGCGCAGTCGGTCAATACACAGATTCGTCGCGATCCGGTAGATCCAGGTTGAGAACTTCTGGTTCGGATCGTACTTCTCCATATTACGAAACACACGCAAAAACGTCTCCTGCACAACGTCTTCAGCTTCATGACGATTGTTCAGCATCCGGTATGCCAAATGAAATAGCTTGTCCTTATATAGTTCAACGATTTCTGCGAAGGCTCTCTGGTCGCCCTTGAGCACCAGTTTCACAAGCCTGTTCTCCAAATTGTCCACCCTTATTCCCCCAGACATGCTGATGGGTCTTCCGTCTTCTGATACCCGTCCACACTTGTAATTCACCAATCAAATCGTAAATCAACTTTGGTCAAAAATCAAGACTGTATGACAAATATCCGCCAAAAACAGTAAAAACGGGAACTCCCGCAGGAGTCCCGTTTCATCTCTCACTCCGTAGAGCAGAGAATGGAGCTTTTATTCAACAAAGTAATGAGTACTTTGTTACATATAATTATCCAAATGCAGCAGTTCAATCATCAACCTGTGTTACGCAGTCCTGCAGCGATGCCATTGATGGTCAGCAACACTTCTCTGAGCAGTTCCGTATCATCCTCACCACGTTCACGCATATCTCTGAGCTCACTCAGAAGTTGAACTTGCATGTAGGACAACGGATCTACATAAGGGTTACGAAGGCGAATGGATTCTTGAATAACCGGTACATCATCCAGAATTTCAGCTTCTCCGGTAATCTTCAGAATCAGCTCTTTTGTGAGCTTGAATTCGGCTTCGATCTGACCGTATATGCGATCACGGGCTTCCTTGTTCGAAGTCATGGCTGAATATTCTTTGGCAATCACCAAATCTGCCTTGGCTACGGCCATCTGTACCGTATCAATTAATGTACGGAAGAATGGGAAGCTTGCATACATTTCTTTCAGGACAACCAGATTTTCCTCTTTATCCTGATAGTAACTTTGCAATCCTGTTCCTGCCGCATACCATGCCGGAAGCAGATAACGACTTTGAGTCCAGGCGAATACCCAAGGGATCGCTCTCAGATCTTCAAACTTATCACTATTTTTACGCTTGGATGGACGGGAACCAATATTCAGCTCACCAACCTCCGGAAGCGGCGTTGATTCTTTGAAGAAGGTAAAGAAGTCTGGATCACGGAAAATCAGATCCTGATATTTCGTCAGAGATACTTCCGAAATCTCTTTGATGATGCTGTCCCAATGACGTTCGGATGCTGACTCTTGAGGCTCAAGCCCATTAAGTGCTGCTGTGATTAGAGCCGAAGTTGCCTGCTCCAGACTGCGGTATGCAATCCCCTGAAGGGAATAACGGGAAGAAATAACCTCTCCCTGCTCCGTAATCTTGATGCCTCCACCAATCGTATGTGGTGGTTGAGCAAGAATACTGCGGTTGAGTGGCATGCCGCCACGTCCAAGAGCCCCGCCACGTCCATGGAAGAACTTCAGCTTAACGCCGTGTTCATTACCTACAGCCGTGATGGCATTCATTGCTACGCGCAGTTCCCAGTTGGCTGTAACCACTCCGCCATCCTTGTTACTATCTGAATAACCAAGCATGATTTCATGCAGTTCATTCCGCCCTTTTACGCTTGCGCGGTATACAGGAAGGTTGAACAGCTTCTCCATAATGTCCGAAGCCGCATGTAGATCATCAATCGTTTCAAACAGCGGTACCGCTTGAAGTGTAGATACAACGTCACCGTTGTGACCTTTGGTGAATAAGCCCACTTCCTTGGCAAATACCATAACCTCCAGCAAATCACTTGCGCCCTGCGTCATACTGATCAGGTAACTTGTGATACAGCCGTTCCCAAATTCATTCTGGGCACGCTTAATGGTACGGAAGACATCCAGACACTCTTTGGTTCCCTCCGTGTATTGGTGATAAGGAGAAGTAAGCGGACGTGGATCATCCAGCAAACGAGCAAGCAGATCAATTTTACCGTCTTCAGTCAGACGCGCATAATCCTCTACAATGTTCATTTTGGCTAAAATTTCCGACATCGCATTTTCATGTTCCTTACTGTGCTGACGCACATCCAAAGCTGCGGTATGGAAACCAAACAATTCGACTTGACGAATCATTTTGCGAATGGTCGTATCTGCTACGTAATCTGCAAAATGATGGCGCAGACTTCGATCAATAATCATCAGTTCATCAATCAAATCCTGTGCGCTATGATAACGGTCAGGCTGACCTAATTTGTTCTCATCCAGTACATTGTTCAGCTTGGCAATCATATAGGCCAATTTGATGCGGTATGGCTCTTTTTCATTCCGCCAGATATCCACTTTTTTCAATGTAACAGATTTACGGTCCTGCTCAATCGACTGCACCAGCTCATCCGATACATGAATGATGTTTGTGCTGAAGCTGAGATGACCCATAAGTTCAATCATAATCCGTTGGTATTCACGCAAAGCAAGCTTGCGTTGCATCAACAGCGTCTGCCATGTTACATCTGAAGTTACCGAAGGATTTCCATCCCGGTCTCCACCGATCCAGGAACCGAACCGCAAATACGTCGGCACATGCCAGTCATGGTCAGGATAAAATTTGTTCAGGCAGCGTTCCAGCTCCTGATATACATCCGGAAGTACGTGGAACAACGTTTCATGAAAGTAATACATCCCGTTCCGCACTTCATCGAGTACAGTCGGTTTGCGGTCGCGAAGTTCATCTGTCTGCCAGAGTGTAATAACCTCATTCAGCAGTTTCTCCCGCAACTGTTCACGTTCACGCAACGTCAGCGTAGGATTATCAAGTGACATGACGTCTTCGGATATCCGCTTGTGGATGTCCAGTATAACCCGGCGCATGGCTTCGGTTGGGTGAGCTGTCATAACGAGTTCCAACGACAAATCGTCGAGAATCTCTTCCACCTCTGTATGAGACAGTCCACGTTCCTTAAGATCCTGTACTGCTTTCTCAATCGATCCTGGCTGCACAGCGTCCCCTGCAGAACGTTCATAATCCCGTTTACGCCGGATCCGATGGTTTTGTTCAGCAATATTAACTAATTGAAAATAAATAGCGAAAGCCCGAATAACCTGATGACGATTGTCCGAGTCTAATTCCTGGATCATCGTTTTGAACTCTGCATAGAGTTCTGGCAGAAATTCTGCACGCAACGATTTGCTCGTTTCCCGAATCTTCTCAACGATATCTAGAAGCTCCGTGCCGCCTTGATGGACAAGAACTTCTCCGAGTATATTGCCCAGGAACCGCACGTCTCGCCGAAGCAGGTTGTTGGATTGGCTTTTGCTGGCGGTTACCATAGTTTCAGTCATGCTTATCCTCCCATCTGATCGTTCCATTCGTACACGTAAATTTGACACCTTCATAACATCATACAATAAAATGGTACGAAAATCTTTATTTTTCTACTAGAAAAAATGGGGATTATCCCCGATTTACAGCACAAAAACACGCTTTTTTATTCATTTTCTTGTTCTGCTTCAATTAATGGTCATATGCTGTCGCATGATACCTTTTTCACGTACTTTAAATAACTCAAATGTCTCATACCTATTCTAAAAAATTCATAAATATACAGTTCTTTTAGATATGATCCCATGTACCTGATCGTAAGGTTTAACCGCATAATTCCATTGTTTGAGAACAGATGATATACAAAGAAACATGACCGGCAAAGCAAGCTTTTGTATACTTTACCACAGTGACGCAATAAATTAAAGATGTAATTATAATTTTCTTCCCACTACAGTCTGCTTATTAGAGGAGTTTCTTATGTACTTTGTTAATTCTCTGTAGTCAAAGGGATATCTTAACAGACCATTTTTACATATTGTCCTTGTCTTCTTGGGCAGATTAATTTATAGCTCTAACCAAAAAGGAGGAATTCATATGATGAAGAAAGGTACAACAATTATTGCTTCCGTGCTTCTGGTGGCCGCGATGGCTGGCCCTGCTGCTGCAGATGGTCACATGTCCAAAGGAATGGATACAACCGGCTCACGTGTCCGGTCTTATCAGGACACCAACTACATGGATCGCACAAACACCAACCTGAATATGGATGGAAATTACCGCAACAATGGTGACTATCGTACAAACAGTGTTCGTGCAAACGCCACAACAACCGACCGCGACAACGGCATGGATTGGGGCTGGCTCGGTTTGCTGGGACTGCTTGGATTAGCTGGCATGCGTAGAAGAGTGACGGATCACAACGAACGTTAACTTGTACTCACGTCACGTTACAATAGCTGCTACGTCTTAGAAGCAACTCATCCACAGAGATACACAGAAGAGCCAAGACCCCTACACTATTGAGATAGGAAGGTCTTGGCTCTTTTTTAAATTAACCTGTACTTGTACCTTACATAAAATAACTGCTAATTCTTACGTTAATATAAATAAAAAAGCCTCTGCATCTGCAAAGGCTCTTTCATTATGTCCTGTAAGCGGGTGATGGGAATCGAACCCACGCTATTAGCTTGGAAGGCTAAAGTTCTACCATTGAACTACACCCGCATAAATAGAAATCGGGATGACACGATTTGAACATGCGACCCCCTGGTCCCAAACCAGGTGCTCTACCAAGCTGAGCTACATCCCGATATTAAAAAAAATAATGGCGCGCCCTGAGAGATTCGAACTCCCGGCCTTTTGATTCGTAGTCAAACGCTCTATCCAGCTGAGCTAAGGGCGCAAAATATTGGAGCGGAAGACGGGAATCGAACCCGCGACCCTCGCCTTGGCAAGGCGATGCTCTACCGCTGAGCCACTTCCGCAAATATAGGATGCGCGTGGAGGGACTTGAACCCCCACGTCAAAGACGCTAGATCCTAAGTCTAGTGCGTCTGCCAATTCCGCCACACGCGCATATGATGGTGAGTCATGAAGGGCTCGAACCTTCGACACCCTGATTAAAAGTCAGGTGCTCTACCAACTGAGCTAATGACTCATACTAAAATGGCTGGGGATATAGGATTTGAACCTATGCATGACGGAGTCAAAGTCCGTTGCCTTACCGCTTGGCTAATCCCCAATAAAATAATATGGTGGAGGCTGAGGGGATCGAACCCCCGACCCTCTGCTTGTAAGGCAGATGCTCTCCCAGCTGAGCTAAGCCTCCAACTATATGACCCGTAGGGGATTCGAACCCCTGTTACCTCCGTGAAAGGGAGGTGTCTTAACCCCTTGACCAACGGGCCCCATTTCCAAAGCTCTCAACCGGGATCGAACCGGTGACCTCATCCTTACCATGGATGCACTCTACCTACTGAGCTATGAGAGCAAATGGCTCCCCGAACAGGGCTCGAACCTGTGACAACTCGATTAACAGTCGAGTGCTCTACCAACTGAGCTATCAGGGAATAATATGCATTTGCAGGGCAAATGCAATTCATCGTACAACGTCCACATGCAGAGCCTGTTTTCTATGTATGATGAAAGAGTTCGCTTGGCGGCGTCCTACTCTCCCAGGACCCTGCGGTCCAAGTACCATCGGCGCTAGAGGGCTTAACGGTCGTGTTCGGGATGGGTACGTGTGGAACCCCTCCGCCATCGCCACCAAACGCGTAGCTTACATTTCAGAGTGTTGTTCTCTGAAAACTAGATTCGAAACGAAACATGCGAATTACAACTTGCTATTTGGATAAGCCCTCGACCGATTAGTACTGGTCAGCTCCATGCATTGCTGCACTTCCACCCCCAGCCTATCTACCTCGTCGTCTTCAAGGGGTCTTACATACTGGGAAATCTCATCTTGAGGGGGGCTTCACGCTTAGATGCTTTCAGCGTTTATCCCGTCCGTACATAGCTACCCAGCGGTGCTCCTGGCGGAACAACTGGTACACCAGCGGTACGTCCATCCCGGTCCTCTCGTACTAAGGACAGCTCCTCTCAAATTTCCTACGCCCACGACAGATAGGGACCGAACTGTCTCACGACGTTCTGAACCCAGCTCGCGTACCGCTTTAATGGGCGAACAGCCCAACCCTTGGGACCTACTTCAGCCCCAGGATGCGATGAGCCGACATCGAGGTGCCAAACCTCCCCGTCGATGTGGACTCTTGGGGGAGATAAGCCTGTTATCCCCAGGGTAGCTTTTATCCGTTGAGCGATGGCCCTTCCATGCGGTACCACCGGATCACTAAGCCCGACTTTCGTCCCTGCTCGACTTGTAGGTCTCGCAGTCAAGCTCCCTTATGCCTTTGCACTCTTCGAATGATTTCCAACCATTCTGAGGGAACCTTTGGGCGCCTCCGTTACTCTTTAGGAGGCGACCGCCCCAGTCAAACTGCCCACCTGACACTGTCCCCGCACCGGATTACGGTACCAGGTTAGAACCTAGATACGATCAGGGTGGTATCCCAACGTTGCCTCCACAGAAGCTTGCGCTCCTGCTTCAAAGGCTCCCACCTATCCTGTACAGATCGTACCCAAATTCAATATCAAGCTGCAGTAAAGCTCCATGGGGTCTTTCCGTCTTGTCGCGGGTAACCTGCATCTTCACAGGTATTAAAATTTCACCGGATCTCTCGTTGAGACAGCGCCCAAGTCGTTACGCCATTCGTGCGGGTCAGAATTTACCTGACAAGGAATTTCGCTACCTTAGGACCGTTATAGTTACGGCCGCCGTTTACTGGGGCTTCGGTTCACAGCTTCGGATTGCTCCTAACCACTCCCCTTAACCTTCCAGCACCGGGCAGGCGTCAGCCCGTATACTTCGCCTTACGGCTTCGCACAGACCTGTGTTTTTGCTAAACAGTCGCTTGGGCCTTTTCACTGCGGCCCCCTCGTGCTATTCACACTACCGGGGCACCCCTTCTCCCGAAGTTACGGGGTCATTTTGCCGAGTTCCTTAACGAGAGTTCTTCCGCGCGCCTTAGAATACTCTTCTCGCCTACCTGTGTCGGTTTGCGGTACGGGCACCTTCACCTGGCTAGAGGCTTTTCTTGGCAGTGTGAGATCATGACCTTCGCTACTACAATTTTCGCTCCCCATCACAGCTCAGCCTTACAATGTGCGGATTTGCCTACACATCAGCCTCACTGCTTAGACGGACATCCATCAGTCCGCGTCACTACCCTACTGCGTCCCCCCATTGCTCATAACGGCTTACGGTGGTACAGGAATTTCGACCTGTTGTCCTTCGACTACGCCTTTCGGCCTCGCCTTAGGTCCCGACTTACCCTGAGCGGACGAGCCTTCCTCAGGAACCCTTAGGCTTTCGGCGGATCAGATTCTCACTGATCTTTTCGTTACTCATACCGGCATTCTCACTTGTATAATGTCCAGCGCTCCTTACGGTACACCTTCAACCCTTATACAACGCTCCCCTACCCCTGATGCAAAGCATCAAGCCATAGCTTCGGTGGTGTGTTTAGCCCCGTTACATTTTCGGCGCAGAGTCACTCGACCAGTGAGCTATTACGCACTCTTTCAATGGTGGCTGCTTCTAAGCCAACATCCTGGTTGTCTGTGCAACTCCACATCCTTTCCCACTTAACACACACTTGGGGACCTTAGCTGATGGTCTGGGCTGTTTCCCTTTTGACAATGGATCTTAGCACTCACTGTCTGACTCCCGGAAGTAAGTCTATGGCATTCGGAGTTTGACTGAGCTTGGTAACCCTTGCGGGCCCCGCACCCAATCAGTGCTCTACCTCCACGACTCTGTTTTCCGAGGCTAGCCCTAAAGCTATTTCGGGGAGAACCAGCTATCTCCGAGTTCGATTGGAATTTCTCCGCTACCCCCACCTCATCCCCGCATTTTTCAACATGCGTGGGTTCGGGCCTCCAGTGCGTGTTACCGCACCTTCACCCTGGACAGGGGTAGATCACCCGGTTTCGGGTCTACGTCCACGTACTAAGTCGCCCTATTCAGACTCGCTTTCGCTGCGGCTCCGGCTCTTCACCTTAACCTTGCACGGGAACGTAACTCGCCGGTTCATTCTACAAAAGGCACGCCATCACCCCTAAAACGGGCTCTGACTTTTTGTAAGCACACGGTTTCAGGTTCTATTTCACTCCCCTTCCGGGGTGCTTTTCACCTTTCCCTCACGGTACTGCTTCACTATCGGTCGCTAGGAAGTATTTAGCCTTGGCAGATGGTCCTGCCGGATTCATACGGGGTTTCACGTGCCCCGCACTACTCGGGATCCGTCTCGGAGGGAACAGACTTTCAACTACAGGGCTTTTACCTTCTTTGGCGGGCCTTTCCAGACCTCTTCGCTTAACCGGTTCCTTTGTAACTCCATGTGAGACGTCCCACAACCCCAAAGAGCAAGCTCTCTGGTTTGGGCTTCTCCGCGTTCGCTCGCCGCTACTGACGGAATCACTATTGTTTTCTCTTCCTCAGGGTACTTAGATGTTTCAGTTCCCCTGGTATGCCTCACACTAACCTATGTATTCAGTTAGGTGTAACTGGAAATTACCCCAGCTGGGTTTCCCCATTCGGACACCCCCGGATCAAAGCTTGCTTACAGCTCCCCGAGGCAGTTTCGTTGTTCGCCACGTCCTTCATCGGCTCCTAGCGCCTAGGCATCCTCCGTGTGCTCTTAGTAGCTTAACCTCGTGCTCCGGTTTCGACTGCTCGCTTCCCTTGTTTTGCTTACGCAAAGCCAAAAGTCGCTCCCATTCGATACCATCGTACGTGCAATCTACCGTTTTTATTGAAACTTGTTTAACACAAGTTCAGCTAAAAAGGAATGTTCTAATTCGCGTTTGTTTCGTTTCGATATCTAGTTTTCAAAGAACAAACTTGTAAATCATTTTTGGTGGAGCCAAGCGGGATCGAACCGCTGACCTCCTGCTTGCAAGGCAGGCGCTCTCCCAGCTGAGCTATGGCCCCATATAAAGTTTAAAGGTATAGATGGTGGGCCCTGGTGGACTCGAACCACCGGCCTCACCCTTATCAGAGGTGCGCTCTAACCAACTGAGCTAAGGGCCCACAATATATATACTATTTGAACCCAAAATGGGTTACGCTTGGCGGCGTTCTACTCTCCCAGGACCCTGCGGTCCAAGTACCATTGACGCTGAAGGGCTTAACGGTCGTGTTCGGGATGGGAACGTGTGGAACCCCTTCGCTATCGCCACCAAACGTTTGAGAGTTTGAGCTCTCAAAACTGAGCAACGAGTGAGTAACTAGCCGACCTGGCTAGATTTTATATTTGAATGTTTCCACTCGGGAAACGATTCTCCATAGAAAGGAGGTGATCCAGCCGCACCTTCCGATACGGCTACCTTGTTACGACTTCACCCCAATCATCTATCCCACCTTCGGCGGCTGGCTCCTTGCGGTTACCCCACCGACTTCGGGTGTTATAAACTCTCGTGGTGTGACGGGCGGTGTGTACAAGACCCGGGAACGTATTCACCGCGGCATGCTGATCCGCGATTACTAGCAATTCCGACTTCATGCAGGCGAGTTGCAGCCTGCAATCCGAACTGAGACCGGCTTTGTTGGGATTGGCTCCATCTCGCGATTTCGCAGCCCGTTGTACCGGCCATTGTAGTACGTGTGTAGCCCAGGTCATAAGGGGCATGATGATTTGACGTCATCCCCACCTTCCTCCGGTTTGTCACCGGCAGTCTATCTAGAGTGCCCATCCGAAATGCTGGCAACTAAATATAAGGGTTGCGCTCGTTGCGGGACTTAACCCAACATCTCACGACACGAGCTGACGACAACCATGCACCACCTGTCTTGAATGTTCCGAAGAAAAGGTACATCTCTGCACCGGTCATTCAGATGTCAAGACCTGGTAAGGTTCTTCGCGTTGCTTCGAATTAAACCACATACTCCACTGCTTGTGCGGGTCCCCGTCAATTCCTTTGAGTTTCAGTCTTGCGACCGTACTCCCCAGGCGGAGTGCTTAATGTGTTAACTTCGGCACCAAGGGTATCGAAACCCCTAACACCTAGCACTCATCGTTTACGGCGTGGACTACCAGGGTATCTAATCCTGTTTGCTCCCCACGCTTTCGCGCCTCAGCGTCAGTTACAGCCCAGAGAGTCGCCTTCGCCACTGGTGTTCCTCCACATATCTACGCATTTCACCGCTACACGTGGAATTCCACTCTCCTCTTCTGCACTCAAGTCACCCAGTTTCCAGTGCGATCCGGGGTTGAGCCCCGGGATTAAACACCAGACTTAAATGACCGCCTGCGCGCGCTTTACGCCCAATAATTCCGGACAACGCTTGCCCCCTACGTATTACCGCGGCTGCTGGCACGTAGTTAGCCGGGGCTTTCTTCTCAGGTACCGTCACCTTGAGAGCAGTTACTCTCCCAAGCGTTCTTCCCTGGCAACAGAGCTTTACGATCCGAAAACCTTCATCACTCACGCGGCATTGCTCCGTCAGGCTTTCGCCCATTGCGGAAGATTCCCTACTGCTGCCTCCCGTAGGAGTCTGGGCCGTGTCTCAGTCCCAGTGTGGCCGATCACCCTCTCAGGTCGGCTACGCATCGTCGCCTTGGTGAGCCGTTACCCCACCAACTAGCTAATGCGCCGCAGGCCCATCCCCAAGTGACAGATTACTCCGTCTTTCCAGTTTCCTTCAGGCGAAGAAAACAATTATTCGGTATTAGCTACCGTTTCCGGTAGTTGTCCCAAACTTGAGGGCAGGTTGCCTACGTGTTACTCACCCGTCCGCCGCTAACCATCAGAGAAGCAAGCTTCTCATCAAGTCCGCTCGACTTGCATGTATTAGGCATGCCGCCAGCGTTCGTCCTGAGCCAGGATCAAACTCTCCAATAAAGTATTGAAAAGAGCGATAAGCTCATTTTGAATCTGACGAGATTAAAAATCTCATTTGTGCTCCAGTCGATTCAAGCCAAGGCTCGTCTCAACTTTCGCGTTCATTCTGCAAGCAGAATGTTTACTCACTCGTTGTTCAGTTTTCAAAGATCAAACATTCAATTCAGTGCGGTTTTTCATGTCGTCGTCGTTTCAGCGGCGACTTTTATAATATATCATGTTGAAGTTCTCTTTGCAAGCATTATTTTTTCGATTATTTTCAATCGCTTTATTTTCATGCTTGTTTTAGTGAACTGCTCCTAAAAAAGGAACGAAAATTAATTTACCATATGAAATTAGAAAGGTCAACCCTTTTTCGACAAAAAGTATGAACCCCCTCAACAAACTCACATTTTTATGGTTCAGAGGTACAGCATCCGGTATTAAGAGCCGTACCTCACTTCCACTACTGTAAATCGAATATATGACCAGCTTCAGCATTACGGCTTCGACTTTTTCAGCTTCCCACCTCTTGCATACTTGGACAACTCTTTTGGCGGGGCAAAACGTGCATACATACGGAACACAGTCTTATATCGGCTCGCGATAGCATATTTGATCTCTTGGTCAAGACGATTATCACTCAGATCGAAAAGCATCTCATCTAATTCTTTACGCAGCACATAGTCTAGTTCCTTGCATTCCTTCTCGTTAAACAACATACCCAGCATTAGAGTTCTCCTTTTTGTGCATAGCCTCTTTATCACACTTACACAAGTTTCATGCAGCCCCCCGTGCAATCGCTTTTTATGGGTGCTGCTGGAACCCGTTTTATTGTTATGGTCAACTTTCTGAAAATTTATGAATGCCAACCATCACAAAATTTTATCCTCTCACCAGAGTATACGTAAGTGTGCTTTCGATGATTGCTGCAACAAGAAGCAAGATGACAACCCAGAAGGATGCCGTTAACGTCCTATTCATGAATGTTCTCCACCGGGTACCCATCGTATTTCGCTTGTCACTTCCAAGTTGTACAAGACTTTTAATAACCAGACCACCAAACTTCAGTCCGAAGGCGCAAGCAATAATAATGACCGGAATCTCAATAATGCCATGCGGAAGTAATCCTTTAACCACAATATCATAGAAGCTTGCTCCATAATTCATCGTGGTGTGCACCACAAATCCAAGGACCATCCCATTGATCAGCAGGAAGATGACAGGAAGAATTCCGAAGAATATACCGGCATAGATGACAAGTACACTTTTGATGGCATTATTGAAAAAGATAAACAGAAAGAAGTTCCATTGCACATTTCCCCCCTGCTCCAGCCGTTCACTGACTTCACGTAATCCTCCGATTTGGTTCAATAACAGTTCTTCCAGTGGCCCTGTACTCACCCATCCTGCCCCTATACCAACAGCAAACAAAACTACGGACCAGATTAATGCACTGCGGATGGAACCAAGATCTTTAAGAAATGTACTGAATTTTAACATAATAACCTCCTGTAGAATCTAAAATGATGGACAAACAAGGATCAGTGACGAATAACTGGGCAGTACGAGCATACATTGGAGAGTAAACAAGCATTTCTTATGGGAGAGGGGCGCTTATTGAAATGAACTCGTTCTATGTATTTAGCGGCAAAAAGATTAAACGGTACCTGATTGTCCTCGTTGCTGCCATCTTTGCGATCGGTATTATCTATCTGGAGAGAGGCAATGTCTCCGTATTCTCGGAGGAAGCACCATCAGCCGTTTACAGCGTTCCAACCGAGAAGAAGGTAATCGCACTTACCTTTGACATTAGCTGGGGGGATAAACGGACAGAGCCGATTTTGAAAGTTCTTCAGGAGAATAAAGTGCAAAAGGCAACCTTTTTCCTTTCCTCCCCCTGGAGCAAGACACACCCCGAAATTGTTACTGCCATCAAAGAGGCAGGATATGAAATTGGCAGCCATGGTCACAGACATGAGAACTACAGCAGCCTGACTGAAGAAGAAATTCGCAAAGAAATTTCGACAGCTCATAGCATTTTAACCGATTTAACGGGAAAAGAACCGAAATTACTACGTCTGCCCAACGGGGACTTTGACAAGCGAGTGCTTCAGGTAGCCAATAGTCTGAATTATCAGGTTGTGCAGTGGGATACCGACTCCTTGGATTGGAAAAACCCTGGTGTACAGACCATTGTTGATCGCGTGGTTAGTAAAGCACATCCGGGTGACATCGTGTTACTGCATGCAAGCGATTCCTCCAAACAAACGCATGAAGCACTCCCTGTCATTATCGACAAATTGAAAAATCAGGGTTATGAATTCGTTACTGTCTCGGAATTACTGAACCATTCCAGTGTCGAGGGCAAAGAAGTTCGTGACCAAGCCAGTAGTCAATAAGTGGTTGATTGCTAGAGCTACAGCTCGAATACGAGTGTAAAAGTTGAAAAGAGCTAACCAGGTTAGCTCTTTTTGGTATGTTTTTTATGCAAATTGAATTCTATGCTCGGCTTTCTTTCAACTGTTCTGCCTTTCCACTTACACTCCGGTTCGTAGATACATCCACCAGCCTGTGCAATATCAGCATTTGGTATGCATTACATAGGAGCAAGGGAACCACAATAAATATGGTTGCAGCATTCACATCAATACGTAATACGCCAATCGTCTCCACTATGGTGACGGCAATCATGAAAAAGAGTGTAGGTACAAGCGCGGAGAGATGAGTGAGCTTTACTTTAACGTAAGCGGTAACAATTGCAGCTGCCAAAATAATGAGACCTAACACAATATCCGATATGCGCTCCCGGTCTCCCCCAACAAACAGACGTAAAAACATCACGTCAAACAGGGCTAACACCGTTAATACTACTTGCACGATCTGCCAACCGCGCTTAGGAAATACACCTTTACCCATATAATTCAATATCAGATATGCAAAGAAACCCATTTGTGAGTACACGCTGATCATAACCCCTGATCCAAACAGAATCAGAAGATACAGAAGAAAATCATTCAATCCATTTGTTTTCTCCCCGTTCACCAGCATCATAATCAAACCTGTGCCCAATGCTCCCGCGGCCCCAATAAGCAAGGCTGTCCAAAACAGGAAAAACCATTTACGTAAATTCAAATGTTTTCCACCCCCGAGTGTTTATTTTACCAATCTTCTCAGCAAAAAACCATCATTGCTCAACATATTTCCCCCTTTCCCATCACATACTACATCCAGTATCTAATCAAGGAGGGATTGTACACATGAAACGGCCTTTGTGGCAGCTATGCTGTGTCGTACTGGGGCTATCCGTCATGCTTGCCGGCTGCGGTTCAGATCAGAGTTCTTCGCCTCCTCAGGGCAGTTATAAAGAGATGAAAACAATGGTTGTAGATATTTTGAAAAGTGATGAAGGCAAGAAAGCGGTGGAGGAAGCTCTTACAGGTCAAAGCTCATCCAGCGGTAGCAGCGGTTCTGAAGAAGGCGGCGGTTCGGGTGGTGCTTCGGGATCCATTGGTATGAAGATGTTAATGCCTGTGCAATCTTCGGAACAAATACGTATTGCAGTAAAAGATACCATCACAGCTCCCGAATATAAGAAGGAATTCGAAAAGATCATGACCGATCCGCAGTTTGCGGGTGAATTTGCCAAAGTGATCAACGCACAAAGTAAACAACTTCATATGCAATTGATTAAAGATCCCACATATCAAAAGTCTGTTGAAGACATCATGAAGTCACCTGAGGTATCCAAGATGTTCATGGATATGACGAAGACTCCAGATTATCGTAAACAGACGATGACTGTCATGCAGGAAGTGATGCAAAACCCGTTGTTCCGTATGGAAGTACTCACTTTGCTCAAGAAGGTAGTGCAGGAGGAATTGCAACCCAAAGTAGAAAGTGGCGGACAACAAGGGCAAGAGCAAGGCGGACAGCAAGACGGTCAAGGCCAAGGTGGTAGTGATGGCGGAGATGGTGGTAGCAGTGGAGATTCGGGCGGCGGATCATAAACAGTAGGTGTTAATACGCACCACAGATACTGAAAAGCCTGCATCCAAATGGACGCAGGCTTTATTTGTATTTATAACACTCATACCATTAGAATTTGGATTCAATGGACCGGGCAACTTCATCGTAGATAGCCCCTATACGGGAATCTGCTTTGTAAACAGAAGGTGAGAAATCAGGCTCGGAAGGATGATTATCCGGCGTGCCTAATGGAATCTGGGCAAGCAGGCTCGTATGCAGACTTTCCGCAAGTCTTCCCCCACCTCCACGACCAAAGACATAATCCTTCTCTCCGCAACTGCCACACTCATAGTAAGCCATATTCTCAACCACACCAAGTAACTCATGATCGGTCTGAATGGCCATCGCACCCGCACGTGCTGCGACAAAAGCTGCCGTTGCATGCGGCGTGGTAACGATGATTTCCTTGCTCTGTGGCAACATCTGATGCACATCCAAAGCAACATCTCCCGTACCTGGTGGCAAATCCAGTAATACATAATCTAATTCGCCCCACTGGACATCCGTAAAGAATTGACGCAGCATCCGACCTAGCATGGGTCCACGCCAGATTACCGGGTTATTCTCCCGAATAAAGAAGCCCATCGACATGACTTTGACGCCAAAACGTTCAACCGGTTGAATAACGCCATCTTCAACGACCGGATATTCTTCAATCCCCATCATGTCGGGTACACTGAAGCCATAGATATCCGCATCAATTAAGCCCACTTTCTTGCCTTGACGTGCCAAGGCTGCAGCGAGATTAACGGTTACCGTTGATTTACCAACGCCACCTTTACCACTGGCCACGGCAATAAAACGAACACCTGATTCAGGACTCAACAACTCATGTCCATCTAGACCCGCTGCATGACCTTTTACGAGCACTTCGTCCCGATCTGGCTCATTATCGGGTTGTCCCATATTCAGGCTCTCACGATCATGCTCAGAAGCTGCACGCACACGAATATGTACATCCTTCAGTCCGTGCTGGGACAACAAGTTACGCGCTGCATCACTTAAGGCTGTTGTATCCTCAGGTCGATTTTCCAGTGTCACTATGGTCAGAGCCACATGATTTTCTTTCACCATAATATCTCGAACCCATTCCAGTTCGGTCAGACTTACTCCCAATTGCGGTTCTTGTAATGGCTGTAATAGTTCAAGTATCTGTTCTTTTGATAACATCAGACAGCACCTCAGCTTTATCTATTGGCATGTAATTAGGTATGCTGATCCAATTATATCATTACCTTTCTTGTTCTGACTAACTTTTAGGCCGTTCTCCTGAGGAATATCTGAGAATCCCATTATAGATCGAAGCAGCTACCTTGCGTTGATAAGCTTCGTCGGCAAGCATACGTGCCTCTTCCGGATGAGAAAGGAAACCCACTTCTACCAGCGCTGAAGGGATCTTCAGAGCCTGTAACAGATAAACCGTATTCACCGTTTTGGCGATTCGATCTGTATTCTCCAGATTACGAACCATCTCTTGTTGAAGCAAATTGGCCAAACCTTCGTTATCCGGATGGTTAGTTGTATAGAAAACCTGCGCTCCACTCCATCGGTTGGACGGGACGCTGTTCATGTGAATGCTAATAAAGAGATCTGCTTGCTTATCCTCTATCCGCCGTACTCTTTGTTTCAGATCTTCCGTCTTGCGTTTGGAGTACCCTTTAGTGTCCGCTTCCGCCAGATCGGTATCTATTTCTCGTGTCATAATCACTAAGGCCCCTGCCTGTTGCAAATAATCTCTCACATACAGGGCGATAGACAGGTTGATATCTTTTTCAATAACCCCCTGTTTACTCACAGCTCCCCCATCTGGACCTCCGTGTCCTGCATCAATGGCAATGACTTTACCCGCCATCGGCAAACTCCAATAACCTGACGTCTTGGCGGAAGGCAGCTCATAGGACATTACGGCCACTAACATGGCCAGCAGACAGAGGCTCAGCATGACCCTTTTGAGTGTTTTTAACCTAATCCAAACTACAAAGTGTTTCCCCATATTTTTACGCATAAAAAAAACCACCTCGTCCCTATAAATGACTCTAATCATCTATATGGGACAAGATGGACAAATATACCGCTAGGACCGGACTTGCTCCGCCATTCCCTCAATCAGCACCTCAGCTACCTCAGGACGTGTAAATTCAGGTGGAGGGCACTGACCGTCACGGAGCAACCCGCGTACTTTGGTGCCGGAAAGCGCCATATGGTGTTCTTTATCATGTGGGTAAGTTTTGCTAGATGCCATGTTTTCACATTTGGTACAGAAGAAACTATGTTCGAAGAACAACGGAGTGATCCCCAGTTCCTCTGCTGTAAAGTTAGTAAATATCTCTTGTGCTTCATATGTTCCATAATAATCACCCACACCCGCATGGTCACGACCAAAAATAAAATGGGTACACCCGTAATTTTTGTGAACCATCGCATGGAAATAGCTTCCCGTGGACCGGCATACCGCATGGCTGCAGGGATCACACCAAGAAACGCACCATCAGCCGGGTAATAGTTCTCCAGTAATACCAGATAACTCTTCATCCGAACATCTGCGGGAACATCGTCGGACTTCGTCTCTCCCACAAGCGGATTCAGGAAGGGGGCATCTACAATCTCCATAGCGCACTTCTGGATGTACTCATGAGCCTGGTTGGTGGACCGGATTACGTGTCTGAAAACCGACTACCGTCTTCCAACCCTTCTCCTTAAAAATCTTCCGGGTATCTGCAGGATCATAATAGAACTCTTCAAATTTCGGAGGTTTTGGACGGTTCAATACTTGATTGGACCTCCTACGTATGTTTCAGGGCGCTCCAACAGTTTTTTAACACCAGGGTGCTCGGGATCATCTGTTTTGAGTACACGCCGGACTTCGTCACCCTGATCCACCTGGTATAAACTTTGGACTTCGAGCAGTCCATAAGTTACTCCATCTTGATCACCAACAAGTTTCACAAGTTCACCAATCTGGAGGGATGCAGCTTGTTTATCGTCAACAGCAAGTGTAATCGGTATACTCAAGACCGTTCCATCAGCGAGACGCATGCGAGACACCACCGAAAGGTAATCTTCCTCATTCAAGAAACCTTAAAGTGGTGAGAAGGCACCCACACCAATCAGATCCAAATCTGATATCGTCCAGGTATTAATAAGCAAAGAGGATAAGTTTTTACTGTCTTGCAACAATTGCTCCCGTTCTTTTCCTTGTACGATACGCTGAACCAGCGTACCTCCATGTGGCAGAATCGATGTCATCTTGTCAGTTCCTTGTGTATCTATTATTTATGAAGGCCACATTCCGTTTTATCATTACCAGACCAGCGTCCAGCACGAGGGTCCTCGCCAGGCATAACCTGACGTGTGCAATGCTCACAGCCAATACTCGGGTAGTTCTGATCATGTAGAGGATTATATACAACGTTATTGTCACGAATATATTGCCATACATCCTCCGTCGTCCAATGTGCAATCGGATTAAACTTCATCAGGCCAAATTTTGAATCATACTCAACCTTCTTGGAGTTTGCACGAGTTGGTGCTTGATCTCTGCGAATACCTGTAATCCATGCATCATACTGAGAAAGAATTCGTGTTAACGGTTCGACTTTGCGAATGTTACAGCACGCATTGGGATCAGACTTCCACAACTCTTCACCGTGTTGAGCTGCCTGCTCTTCCGGAGTAATCTTAGGTGACACGCGTACAAATTCAAGGTTGTAGTTCTCTTGCATCTTATCACGTGTTTCATATGTTTCTTTGAAGTGGAAATCAGTATCCAGATAAAAAATATCTGTGGATGGGCTGATCTTCTGCAACATATCTACAAGTACAACATCTTCCGCACCAAAGCTACATGCAAAAGTGATATTAGGAAATGTTTCAATAGCATAACGAATAATATCCTCTGGACTAGCATGTTCCAGTTCCTCTGCCTTCGTCCGTGCCAATTCTTCTTTCTCCAACAAGTTCATCTGTGAATTTCCCCCATTCTGCATTTCAATACATCTTAAAGCCGACTAATCTAATATGAATTATGTTTAGTATAAATCTTTCAATGCGGATGTCAATGCCTGCCATATGGTAAAATAAATCAGTTTTTGCCCATTTTTGATTGTCGCTCTAACACAATATTTTGGTTCAATTTATCCATTTCTCAGTTCATGAGACAAAAACAATGATGTTGGTCCAAGTCATTGGTCAGATGATAAATATCTCTTCAGCTTGGAAAGTTTTGCTGCTACTAGGTTTGGACAGTTCTTGCAGGCAAAAGCAGCATTCAAAAATCACTGGTCGATTGAAAATAAGAAAAAGAAGATAAAGTTTCAAAGGGAGCTGAGTGACAACATATATCAATTGATATGTAAGGGACTTTTATCGTTTCCATAAGAAATACTGATGAGACTTGCAGTAAAGAATTAAGTGCAAAACCAGTAAACCAAACGCTTTAAGAAATCCAGCGTAAGCGCCAATTGATGATTTTATAAGAAGGTGTTGATCGTGGTGACCGATGGGTAAGCGCAAAATGAATGATCTAAAACGATTAGAAAGGTTCAGTAAGATGTAGATGTATTAACGTACATATTATAGGGCTGTATTGAGGATTGAAAAGGCAATGAAGGAAAAATGCACAAGCATGTGGAGAGACATCAGAGTTATGAGAGCTATTGCAAAACATATATAGTATAAGGTTGAATGGTCATGAATATATAAAAAAGCCTTTGACCGAGGCCAAAGGCTTTTAATATTAACGTTTGGAGAACTGAGGTGCGCGACGAGCCGCTTTAAGACCGTATTTTTTACGCTCTTTCATACGTGGGTCACGAGTCAGGAATCCTGCTTTTTTCAGGGATGCACGGTATTCCGGATCTGCTTTCAACAGAGCGCGGGAGATACCATGACGGATTGCGCCGGCTTGACCGGAGATTCCGCCACCATGAGCAATAACAAGAACGTCATAGTTGTTGAGCGTTTCTGTCAAGTTCAGTGGTTGTTTTACGATCAGTTTGAGTGTTTCCAAACCGAAGTATTCATTAATATCACGTTTATTGATGACAATGCGTCCTTCACCCGGTACAAGGCGAACACGTGCTACCGAATGTTTACGACGACCTGTCCCATAGTATTGTACTTGTGCCATGAAACTGTCCTCCTTTTAATTAACCGCGAAGTTCGTAAACTTCTGGTTTTTGTGCTGCATGTGGATGCTCAGTGCCTCTGTACGCTTTAAGTCTCAACTTCATTTTCTCGCCCATGCGAGTTTTAGGAAGCATACCGCGAACAGCCAATTCCAACATACGCTCAGGTTTGTTTTTAACCATCTCTTCAGCAGTAGTTACTTTCAAACCACCTGGGTGCATAGAGTGACGGTAGTATTTTTTACCTTGCATTTTCTTACCAGTCAATACGATTTTCTCAGCATTGATGATAACAACGAAATCGCCAGTGTCCACATGTGGAGTGAATTGTGGCTTATGTTTGCCGCGAATCAAAGCAGCTGCTTCGCTCGCCAAACGTCCGAGGGTTTTGCCTTCAGCATCAATGATGTGCCATTGGCGCTCAACTTCGTTAGGCTTCGCCATGTACGTAGTACGCATGAAAAGTTCCTCCTTAAAATGTTCAAAATCATCATTTTCATTTATCTTCGTTCGTTAAGTTATAACTTTAGGTGTTGATGGATTGTAAATTTGATGTGAACCTCTTAATTGGGGCTGTGGGAAAGCCATTAAGAAAACACAACTTTTATATTACATGATAGGCGATTAAATCGCAAGTGTTAATTAAGCTTTTCACTCACCAAATTTAATCTTTTTTGTATTCAAGATCCCAGAGCATTAAACCGCAGCTAACTGCAGTAGGTCCTGCAGCAGATCGATTACATGCAGCAATCATATTTGGTACATCAGAGGCTTTCCGTTTGCCCTCTCCGATCTCCAGCAGTGTCCCAACAATAATACGAACCATATGCTGCAAAAAGCCGTTACCACTCACATAAATGTGAATGACACCCTGATCGCGTGGATGGTCTCTGCACATTGATCGGTCCACTTCCATCCATGCTTCGTATACCGAACGGACATGATTCTCTTTCTGAGACTTGCGTGAAGCAAAAGAGGTGAAATCATACGTCCCTATGAAATGTCGTAAGCCCTCCTGCATTGCCATAATATCAAGCTTCGCATGATGATGATATTGCAGTCTTCTGTTGAATACATCCGGAAATTGATTCGCATTGACTGTATAACGATACGTTTTCTTTTTCGCTGCATAGCGAGAATGAAAATCAGCCGAAACTTCAATCGCATCAATAACGACAATATCGGAAGGTAATCTGGAGTTGAGTGCAATACACCAACGTTCAATCGGGATCTGGGACTCCGTAGGAAAATTGAAGATTTGTCTGCGGGCGTGAACACCTGCATCTGTTCGGCCTGAACCAGTAATTTTAACCTTCTCACCGGTTAAAGCACGAATCGCATCTTCAAGATGATCCTGAATGGTATTCCCGCCCGGCTGTACTTGGAAGCCGTAATAGGCAGTGCCATCATAAGTTAACGTCATACATAAGTTCCGCATTATTACCACACCTTTGTTCCATACTATACATATCCCTATCCCGAACAGCAAAAGAAGCCCCTTACGGAGCTTCTATTACAGCACGAATTCCGAAATGAAGAGAAAAAAAGGGTTAATCCAGAATCGTTGATTCTGTCCCCTTTCCTCATCTCATCTGTTTTACGCGCGGTCTACCAGTTCCAAGTAAACCATTGGCGCTGCGTCACCACGACGAGGTCCCAGTTTCAGGATACGAGTGTATCCACCTGGACGCTCAGCGTAACGACCGGACAATTCGCTAAACAGTTTTTGGATTGCATCTTGCTCACCATCGATAGTTTCGCGGCGAACATAAGCTGCCACTTGGCGACGGGCATGAAGATCTCCCTTTTTCGCTTTAGTGATCAATTTTTCAGCAATAGAGCGAACCTCTTTTGCTTTCGCTTCAGTTGTCTGAATGCGTTCGTATAAGAACAGGTCGGTTACCAGGTCACGGAACAAAGCTTTACGTGCGCTGGAATTACGGCCCAACTTTTGGTATGCCATTGTTTTCCCTCCTTCACTTCAAGCACTCGGCTGTCTATTCTTCTGTACGGAGTCCCAAACCAAGTTCCTCAAGCTTCTCTTGAACTTCTTCCAAAGACTTGCGTCCGAGGTTACGGACTTTCATCATGTCTTCTTCCGTTTTCGTAGTCAGCTCTTGCACGGTATTGATACCGGCACGTTTGAGGCAGTTGTAGGAACGAACAGAGAGATCCAGCTCTTCGATCGTCATTTCGAGTACTTTTTCTTTTTTGTCTTCTTCTTTTTCGACCATGATCTCTGCATCTTTCGCTTCGTCTGTAAGACCCACGAAGAGCATCAGATGCTCAGTCAAAATTTTAGCGCCGAGGCTTACAGCCTCTTCAGGACGAATACTTCCATCAGTCCAAACTTCCAACGTGAGCTTGTCATAGTTGGTCACTTGACCGACACGCGTATTTTCCACAGCGTAGTTAACGCGACTGATCGGGGTGAAGATGGAATCGACTGGGATGACGCCGATCGGCTGGTCATCGCGTTTATTCCGATCTGCCTGGACGTAGCCGCGACCGCGATTGGCAAAAATACGCATGTGAAGTCTCGAACCTGGTCCGAGCGTAGCAATGTGCAAATCCGGATTAAGGATTTCCACATCGGAGTCAGCACGGATATCTCCAGCCGTAATTGCTCCTTCGCCTTCAGCATCAATCTCGAGCACTTTCTCCTCATCAGAATGAATCTTAAGCGACAAAGCTTTCAGGTTAAGAATAACCTCCGTTACATCTTCCATTACGCCAGGAACTGTAGCAAATTCATGCAGAACGCCATCGATTTGAACCGAAGACACTGCCGCACCCGGCAGTGACGAGAGCAAGATTCGGCGAAGCGAGTTTCCAAGCGTCGTACCGTATCCGCGCTCAAGCGGTTCTACTACGAATTTCCCATAGGTGCCATCATCGTTGACGTCTACCGTCTCAATTTTCGGCTTTTCGATTTCAATCACTGCAATACCCCTCCTTCAAAACGTCGGTCCTCTATGAAACATTTACCTTCTCTTGCGAAAACATGTAGTAGTATGCCTAAACAACCATTATTAGCAGATTGTGCCGGAAATATACCACACGCAGGGGCAAATCTCATTAGACACGACGACGTTTTGGAGGACGGCATCCGTTATGCGGGACTGGAGTTACGTCTTTGATCAGGTTAACTTCAAGACCAGCAGCTTGCAAAGAGCGGATCGCTGCTTCACGGCCTGCGCCTGGTCCTTTAACCATAACCTCAACGGCTTTCATCCCATGTTCCATTGCAGCTTTGGCAGCAGTCTCAGCAGCCATTTGTGCAGCAAACGGAGTCGATTTACGGGAACCTCTGAATCCGAGGCCGCCGGAGCTTGCCCACGAAATTGCATTTCCGTGAGGATCCGTAATAGTAACGATAGTGTTATTGAAAGTGGAACGGATATGCGCCACGCCAGATTCAATATTTTTACGGTCACGACGTTTAGTACGTACGACTTTTTTCGGTTTAGCCATTTTCTCTTATCCCCCCTTATTATTTCTTCTTGTTCGCTACTGTACGACGAGGACCTTTACGAGTACGAGCATTCGTTTTCGTACGTTGTCCACGAACAGGCAGACCACGACGATGACGAACTCCACGGTAACAACCGATCTCCGTCAAACGTTTAATATTCAAAGAGATTTCTCGACGCAGGTCACCTTCTACTTTGACCTCTTTATCGATACTTTCACGCAATTTGCTGACTTCATCTTCCGTCAAATCACGAACACGAGTGTCCGGATTGATGCCTGTTGTGCTCAGAATTTTCTGGGAAGTCGTTTTACCGATTCCGAAAATATAAGTCAAGGCGATCTCAACGCGCTTATCACGTGGCAAATCCACACCAGCTATACGTGCCATTTTACGCTACACCCCCTTCTTTAACCTTGTTTTTGTTTGTGTTTCGGATTTTCACAGATAACCATAACATTCCCTTTGCGGCGAATGACTTTGCATTTTTCGCAAATCGGCTTGACCGAAGGTCTTACCTTCATGTGAATTACCTCCTCAAAGTTTTGCTAAGCAAAACCCTCTTCGTAAGCATTGACCTTGTTCTACTATTGTAAAACCGGCTTCGAAGCTTTCGCAAGTTTTGCCGGGCAAAACCCGCTACATAAGCTTCACAGTTCATTGCAACTGTCTACTACTATTTACGGTAAGTTATGCGACCTTTTGTTAAATCATAAGGCGACAACTGAACAACTACTTTGTCTCCAGTCAGGATACGGATAAAGTGCATCCGCAGTTTTCCGGAAACGTGAGCGAGAATTTGATGACCGTTCTCAAGCTCAACCTTGAATGTTGCATTCGGTAGCGGTTCGAGAACCGTACCTTCCACTTCAATGACATCTTCCTTGGCCATTAGTCAGTCTCCTTTCTCTTCAGCTTGAATGTTGGTGGATTCCAGAAATGAATGAACCGCGTAACGGAGCTTTCCATTTGTCACCCGACCACTCTCGTTTAAACTGTTCACAACCTCGCTGCTAATCATGGGCTGGAGTTCAAGATGAAGAAGATTCTTCTTCTTAGGTTGATCAAACTTACGTTTGTCTCCATCCGCAATATATACGAACTTACTGTCCGCTATAGCAACAATTACTGCGGCTTGGTCCGCATTGCGGCCTTTACGGATCTTCACAAGTTGACCGAGCTGCGGATTAGACTGACTGTTCATGCCTCATCACCTACGCATTCAGTTTCGTGAAAATTTCCATACCATCTGGTGTAACTGCTACGGTGTGTTCAAAGTGGGCACATAACTTACCATCAACCGTGACGACAGTCCAGTTATCTTCCAACGTTTTCACATACCGTCTACCTACGTTAACCATCGGCTCTATGGCCAGCACCATGCCCGCTTTAAGCCGTGGTCCCCGATCGGGAAGACCATAGTTCGGAATCTGTGGTTCTTCGTGCAGATCTGCGCCTATGCCGTGACCGACATATTCACGAACTACGGAGAACCCTTCATCTTCAATATATTTCTGAATCGCATGAGATATTGTAAACAAGCGAACGTCCGGTTTCACCAGCGCCAGACCTGCGTATAACGAAGCCTCGGTAACGTCCAGAAGACGACGGGCTTCTTCGGAAATACGGCCGACCGGATAAGTCCAGGCGGAATCTCCATGATACCCCTGGTACTGCGCGCCAATGTCAAACGTAACGATATCGCCCTCGTTCAACTTGCGTTTGCCGGGAAATCCATGTACCAACTCTTCATTGACTGAAGCGCACACACTGGCAGGGAAACCGTTATAACCTTTGAAAGACGGCACAGCTCCTTGACTGCGGATATATTGATCTGCCATATGGTCAAGTTCTCCAGTCGTAATACCGGGAGCGATATGCTCTGCCAAGAGACGATGCGTTTCCGCAACAATTCTCCCTGCTTCCCTCATCAAGCCCAGTTCCGTTTCGGACTTACCAATGATCATCAATTAACCTCTCAGTAAGGACACGATTTCTTGAGAAACTTGATCGATATCCTGTTCTCCGTTCATTTGACGAAGAAGACCTTTAGTCTCATAGAACGTGAGGAGTGGTGCTGTTTTGTTGATATACTCGTCCAGTCGTGTACCTACACTCTCTTCATTATCATCAGAGCGTTGATACAACTCACCAGCGCATTTATCACAAATACCTTCCTGCTTAGGCGGATTGAATACCACATGATAAGTGGAACCACAGTTTTTACAAATTCGACGCCCCGTCAAACGAGCCAGCAATTTGTTGCGATCCACTTTCAGGTTGATTACATGATCGAGACCTGAGTTCAATCGATCCAGAATGCCATCGAGCGCTTCTGCTTGCGAAAGGGTTCTTGGAAATCCGTCCAAGAGGAAACCTTCTCTGCAGTCAGGCTGCTGCAAACGTTCTTCAACGATGCCAATGGTTACATCATCTGGTACAAGCAATCCTTGATCCATATATTCCTTGGCTTTCATGCCAATGGGAGTTCCCTGTTTGATCGCGAGACGAAATGCATCGCCTGTTGAAATATGGGGAATACCGAACTCTTTCACGATGACGTCTGCTTGCGTTCCTTTTCCTGCCCCCGGAGGGCCCATGAATAGGATGTTCACGTTATGTCACTCCCTCCAAGACTACCCTACATCAACAAACAGCACAATAGGTGCCGGCAAGTAAATCTTCACTCGACCGGTACCTATTGCCTATTTATTGATAAAACCTTTGTAGTGGCGTTTGATCAATTGGCTTTCGATTTGCTTCATCGTATCCAGCGCAACACCGATAACGATCAGGAGGGATGTTCCTCCAATTTGCGCAGATTGAGGCAAACCAGAAAGTGCCCCTAAGAATACAGGCAGAACGGAAATGACTGCCAAGAAGATGGCTCCGGCCATTGTCAAACGAGTCATGACACGGGTCAGATATTTCTCGGTTGCTTTACCCGGGCGAATGCCTGGGATGTAACCGCCGTTCTTTTTCATATTATCAGCCATCTGCTGTGGATTCATCTGTACAAAAGTATAGAAGAATGTGAAACCGAAGATCATCACGACATACAGCAACATACCCAGAGGTTTGTGTGTAGTCAGGTTCTGTCCGATCCACTGTGCCCAGAGGCGATCTGCCCAGAAGTTGGCGATGATCGTTGGGAACATCAACAGCGATGAAGCAAAGATGACAGGGATAACACCTGCTGCATTAATTTTCAGCGGGATATGTGTATTCTGTCCACCGTACATTTTGTTACCTACGACACGTTTAGCGTACTGTACAGGAATTTTCCGAATCGCCTGCTGAATGTAAATGACTCCTATGATGATCAACACAATAACAATTGCGATGATAACACCTTTAAGAATATTCATAAACAGTTGGTCAGGTTGAATGAAGTCAGATTCGATCGTTTGTTTGATAATGTTAGGCACCGTAGATAGGATACCCGCAAAGATCAAGATCGAAATCCCGTTTCCTATGCCCTTCTCGGTGATCTGCTCACCAAGCCACATCAGGAATGAAGTACCGGCCGTAAGTACAATCGCGATCAAGATATAATCTGCAAATGTAGCGTTAGGCACCATCTCTGTATTGTACAAGCGGTTGAATCCGATCGACGTACCAAACGCTTGAATCAGTGCCAGCCCGATGGTTAAATAACGGGTCAACTGTGCAGATTTCTTCTTACCTTGTTCACCTTGCTTTGCCCACTCCGCTAATTTAGGAATAACGTCCATGGAAAGCAACTGTACTATGATAGACGCAGTGATGTAAGGCACGATCCCGAGCGCAAATATCGAGAACTGGAAGAGCGCTCCACCCGAGAACGTATTGAGAAGTCCAAAAACTTCTTTACCCGCAGAATTTGTCGCTTCGAACACATCTTTGTTAACTCCCGGTACGGGAACAAAGGAGCCGATGCGGTAAATGATCAGTACAAAAAGGGTAAATAATACCCTTTTGCGCAGATCTTCAACCCGCCAGATATTCTTTAGGGTCTTGAACATTAAATCACCTCAGTTGTACCGCCGGCAGCTTCAATTTTCTCAATAGCAGATTGAGAAAACTTGTTAGCTTTAACAGTCAGCTTCACAGTGACATCACCGTTACCCAGGATTTTGATTCCGGATTTAGCGTTTTTAACTACGCCATTCGACATCAAGAATTCTGGAGTTACTTCAGTACCCGCAGCAAAACTGTTCAGGTCTTCAGTATTCACAACTGCATATTCTTTGCGAGTTGGGTTTACAAAACCACGTTTTGGCAAGCGACGATACAATGGATTTTGTCCACCTTCGAAGCCTGGACGTACTCCACCGCCAGAACGAGCGTTTTGTCCTTTGTGACCGCGACCTGATGTTTTACCTGTACCACTACTTGGACCGCGACCAAGACGTTTACGTTCTTTGCGGGATCCAGGAGATGGTGAAAGCTCATGTAACTTCATCGTTCGTTGCACCTCCTTAAAGATTTGTGGGATTAACCCGTTTTTAAGCTTCTACTTCTTTAACAGCAACCAAGTGGCTTACTTTGTTAATCATACCACGGATGGCAGGATTATCGTTTTGTACCACTTTGCTATTGATTTTGCGCAAACCCAATGTTTTCACAGTTGTTCTTTGCGTCTCCGGACGTCCGATCAAACTGCGGACGAGGGTAATTTCTAATTTAGCCATGAGAATTCCCTCCTTAACCCAGAAGCTCTTCGACGGATTTTCCGCGCAGTTTAGCCACGTCTTCAGCACGCTTCAAACGGGACAAACCTTCCAAAGTCGCATTGACCATGTTCATGGAATTCGAAGAACCCAGAGATTTTGTCAAAATGTCACCTACACCAGCAAGTTCGAGAACCGCACGTACAGGACCACCAGCGATAACACCAGTACCTTCAGATGCTGGTTTCAACAGCACGCGTCCTGCGCCGAACTTACCTGTTACCAAGTGAGGAATCGATGTTCCTACGAGTGGAACGTGTACAAGGTTTTTCTTAGCGTCTTCAATACCTTTGCGAATTGCATCAGGTACTTCGCCCGCTTTACCGATACCAGCTCCAACCCAGCCGTTGCCGTCGCCGACTACAACCAGTGCGCTAAAGCTGAAACGGCGTCCGCCTTTTACTACTTTAGCTACGCGATTAATATTTACAACTCTTTCAGTCAGTTCCAAAGTATTCGGATCTACACGCAAGTCGTTAACCTCCTTTTGAAAAATATCTTAAAACTCAAGTCCTGCTTCACGAGCCGCTTCAGCCAATGCTGCGATACGACCATGGTACAGATAACCGCTACGGTCAAATACGATGTTGGAAACACCTTTATCTTTAGCACGTTTAGCAACGAGTTCGCCAACTTTACGAGCTGATTCAACAGATGCACCATTTTTGATGTCAGTGCTCAATTCTTTGTCTACAGTAGACGCAGAAGCGATTGTTACACCAGCAACATCATCGATGATTTGAGCATACATATGTTTACCAGAACGGAATACGTTCAAACGAGGACGTGCTGCCGTTCCTTGGATTTTCTTACGAACACGAAGGTGTCTTTTCAGACGAGCCTTATTTTTATCTGGTTTCGTAATCATCTCAAAGATTCACTCCTTTCAGGTTACCTCGCTGGCTTCAAAGCAGAAGCCACGGGGTATATTAGAAACACACGAAGCAAGCAAGCCGAAAGCCGCGCAAAGGCGGTAAGAGAAATCTTATTTCTTCTTACCGGCTTTACCTTCCTTACGGATGATACGCTCGCCTTCATATTTAATACCTTTACCTTTGTACGGCTCAGGTTCACGTACGGAACGGATTTTAGCAGCGTAAGCACCTACACGCTCTTTGTCAATTCCGCGAACGATGATTTTTGTATTCGAAGGTACTTCGAATTCAATTCCCGCTTCCGGTGTAATTTCAACCGGGTGAGAGTAACCAACGTTTAGAACGATTTTATCTCCGGATTTGCTTGCACGATATCCGACCCCAACCAATTCCAGAGATTTCGCGAATCCTTCAGTAACGCCGCTCACCATATTGTTTACAACGCTACGCGTTGTGCCGTGCAAAGAACGGTGAGTTTTGTTATCGGAAGGACGCACAACTGTGATTTCGTTATTTTCAACTGTAACCTTCATGTCTTTATGAAGCTCACGAGTCAAAGTTCCTTTTGGTCCTTTTACCGTAATAACGGTGTTGTCCAGGGTGATGTCTACACCACTTGGTACTGTGATTGGTTTGCGACCAATACGAGACATATGTTGCACCTCCTATCTTGTGACGTTATATTACCAAACGTAGCAAACGACTTCTCCGCCGGATTTCGATTGACGAGCTTCTTTGTCCGTCATGATACCTTTAGATGTCGAGATGATCGCGATTCCCAGGCCACCAAGTACACGAGGTACTTCGTTGCTTTTCGTGTAAACACGAAGACCAGGTTTACTGATTCTTTTCAGACCAGTGATAACGCGCTCGTTATTTTGACCGTATTTCAGGAAAACACGGATAATCCCTTGTTTGTTATCATCGATAACTTCAGCGTCACGGATGAAACCTTCACGCTTCAGGATATCTGCGATTTGTTTTTTCATTGTCGAAGCAGGCATTTCTACCGTTTCGTGACGAACAGTGTTCGCGTTACGAATACGAGTAAGCATATCTGCAATTGGATCAGACATAGTCATTGTGAGTTAACCTCCTTCCCGTTCAGGACTTTTTACCAGCTTGCTTTTTTCACGCCAGGGATCTGGCCTTTATAAGCTAATTCACGGAAACAAATTCTGCAAATTTTGAACTTTTGCAGGACCGAATGTGGACGTCCGCAACGCTCACAGCGTGTATATGCACGTACTTTAAACTTAGGTGTACGTTGTTGTTTAACTTTCATCGAAGTTTTTGCCACTTAGCCTGACACCTCCTAAATAATTTCGGAGAAAAGGGAGTCTTTCCAGACACCCGGAAACGTTATGCCAACATTACTTAACGAAAGGCATTCCCATTTGCGTGAGCAATTCGCGGGACTCTTCGTCTGTTTTCGCCGTTGTTACGATGACAATATCCATACCGCGGACTTTATCAACTTTATCATACTCGATCTCTGGGAAGATCAGTTGTTCTTTCAGACCCAGCGTGTAGTTACCACGTCCGTCGAAAGCTTTGCTCGATACACCGCGGAAGTCGCGGACACGAGGAAGCGTAACGTTGAACAGTTTATCGAGGAAGAAGTACATACGCTCGCCGCGCAATGTTACTTTAACACCGATAGGCATATTCTCACGCAGTTTGAATCCTGCGATAGATTTTTTTGCACGAGTGATTACAGGTTTTTGACCTGCGATCAGTTGCAAATCGTTTACTGCGGAATCCAACACTTTGGAGTTTTGAACAGCCTCGCCCACACCCATGTTGATAACGATTTTCTCGATTTTCGGCACTTGCATTACCGTTGTATAGTTAAACTTCTGCATCAAAGCAGGAGCGATTTCTTGCAGGTAACGTTCTTTCATTCTTGATGCCATGAATCATAGCCCTCCTTTCTCATTCGGTTCAATTAGTCGATAATTTCTCCGGAACGTTTAGCAACGCGCACTTTCTTTCCGTTATCCAAAACTTTGTAACCTACACGGGTTACTTTTCCGCTCTTCGGATCGATGTGCATTACGTTGGAAACGTGAATCGGAGCTTCCTTCTCGATAATGCCGCCTTGCGGATTTTGCTGGTTAGGCTTCTGGTGTTTTTTCACCATGTTAACACCTTCCACAAGGACGCGGTTCTCACGAGGATAAGCAGCGATGACACGGCCTTTTTTACCTTTGTCTTTACCGCTGATCACCATAACCGTATCTTCCTTCTTAACGTGAAGTTTGTTGTTATGGGATTCCAGAACTTTTTTCACTCTTGGCATTTCGTACACCTCCTGTTTCTAACATCACGAGATTAAGCTTTAGATAACTTCTGGAGCCAAGGAAACGATTTTCATGAAGTCTTTATCGCGAAGTTCGCGAGCAACTGGTCCGAAAATACGTGTTCCACGTGGGCTTCTGTCGTCTTTTACAACAACCGCTGCATTTTCATCAAAACCGATGTAGGAACCGTCTTTACGACGTACAGAACGTTTCGTACGAACGACAACCGCTCTAACTACATCACCTTTTTTGACAACGCCGCCTGGTGTTGCTTGTTTAACAGAACAAACGATCAGATCACCGATTTGAGCTGTACGACGTCCCGTACCGCCGAGTACGCGGATACACATCAGTTCCTTCGCACCGGAGTTGTCAGCCACAGTCAAACGTGTAAATGGTTGAATCATTTAGTATTCCTCCTTTCAGCAGTGCTGCTGAGCATTAGATGATAACCGCTTTTTCTACGATTTCAGTAAGTCTCCAGCGTTTATCTTTCGAAAGCGGACGAGTCTCCATGATTTTCACCGTGTCACCGATTTTCGCAGTGTTTTCTTCGTCATGTGCTTTGAATTTTTTAGTAACCTTAATGCGTTTATGGTACAAGTTGTGTTTTTTGTAAGTTTCTACAGCAACAACAATTGTTTTGTCCATTTTATCGCTGACCACTTTACCAGTTTGCACTTTACGTGCGTTACGTTCTTCGCTCATTGTTGGCCTCCTTCCTGATTACGGACGGATTGTCCATCCTATCCCTAATTAACCGATTCCCAATTCTCTCTCACGGATAATGGTTTTAGCACGAGCTATTTCTTTCCGCACATCACGGATGCGAGTCGGGTTATCCAGCTGACCGGTAGCTAATTGAAAGCGGAGGTTAAAGAGTTCTTCTTTAAATCCGGCAATCTTTTGCTCGATTTCAGCAGAGGTTAGGTTGCGAAATTCACTAGCTTTCATTTGCTTCACCACCCAATTCTTCACGTTTCACGAACTTCGTTTTGATTGGCAGTTTGTGAGCGGCAAGACGCATTGCTTCGCGTGCAATTTCCTCCGGTACACCAGCAAGTTCAAACATGATCTTACCTGGTTTCACTACTGCAACCCATTTTTCTACGTTACCTTTACCGCTACCCATCCGAACCTCGAGAGGCTTTTGAGTGATTGGTTTGTCTGGGAAAATTTTGATCCAAACTTTACCACCACGTTTGATGTAACGAGTCATCGCAATACGAGCCGCTTCGATCTGACGGTTCGTAATCCAAGCCGGTTCCGTAGCTTGCAGACCGTATTCGCCAAAGTTCAGAGTCGTTCCGCCTTTAGCTTGGCCTTTCATATGTCCACGTTGTTGCTTACGGTGTTTTACGCGTTTTGGTACCAACATGATTAGTTGCCTCCTTCCTTAGCAGCTTGTTTCTTAGCCGTAGGAAGAACCTCTCCACGATAGATCCATACTTTTACGCCGATACGTCCGTAAGTAGTATGAGCCTCTGCTGTACCATAGTCAATGTCAGCACGCAGTGTGTGCAGTGGAACAGTTCCTTCGCTGTAGCCTTCAGAACGTGCGATCTCAGCACCGCCAAGACGTCCGCCTACTTGAGTTTTGATACCTTTAGCACCGGAGCGCATAGTTCTTTGAATTGCTTGTTTCAGAGCACGACGGAAAGAAACACGACGTTCCAATTGTTGTGCAATGCTTTCAGCTACAAGAACAGCGTCCAAGTCTTGGTTCTTAATTTCAGAAATGTTGATGTGTACTTTTTTACCGCCAGCAATTTTCGTAATTTGGTTACGAAGATTTTCAACTTCCGAACCACCCTTACCAATAACCATACCTGGTTTAGCAGTGTGAATCGTTACGTTTACGCGGTTAGCCGCTCTCTCAATTTCTACACGAGATAAAGCGGAGTCTTTCAATTTATTTTTCAGGAATTCACGAATTCTCACGTCTTCCATCAAAAGATCACCGAAGTCTTTGCCTGCATACCACTTAGATTCCCAGTCACGGATAATTCCGACACGGAGTCCGACTGGATTTACCTTTTGGCCCACACATTTCCCCTCCTTCTACTTCTCAGATACCACCAAAGTAATGTGGCTAGTACGTTTGTTAATACGACTTGCACGTCCCATTGCACGAGGGCGGAAACGTTTCATTGTCGGTCCTTGGTTCACGTAAGCTTGCGAGATAACCAAGTTGTTAACATCCAAAGAATAGTTATGTTCCGCATTCGCAATAGCGGAGTTAAGCAACTTCTCAACGATTGGAGAAGCGGATTTCGGAGTGTGACGGAGAATGGCAACCGCCTCACCTACTTGCTTGCCGCGAATTAAGTCAACAACGAGTTGAACTTTACGAGGAGCAATCCGGATAAACTTAGCATGTGCTTTTGCTTCCATTGTGTAACCTCCTCTCAAACATTAAAGATGTTCATTTATCTTCTTGTTTTCTTATCATCATCAGTATGGCCTTTGTACGTACGGGTTGGAGCGAACTCACCCAGTTTGTGTCCGACCATGTCCTCAGTTACATACACTGGCACGTGTTTACGACCATCGTAAACGCCAAATGTGTGTCCGATGAATTGTGGGAAAATTGTAGAACGACGGGACCAGGTTTTGATTACGTTCTTCTTACCTGAAGCTTCCATCTCTTCTACCTTTTTGAGCATGTAGCCATCAATGAATGGCCCTTTTTTCAAACTGCGACCCATGTGGAGATCCTCCCTTCAAACGTAGCTATTATGCATCCGCAGATGCCTCACGAAGTTATGCACAATGTGTATTACTTCGTGCGGCGGCGAATGATGTATTTATCAGAAGCTTTATTTTTCTTACGCGTTTTGTAACCAAGAGTAGGTTTACCCCATGGTGACATTGGCGATTTACGTCCGATTGGAGCACGACCTTCACCACCACCGTGTGGGTGATCGTTAGGGTTCATTACTACACCACGAACCTCAGGACGTTTACCCAACCAACGGCTACGACCGGCTTTACCGATTTTGATGAGCTCGTGGTCTTGGTTACCAACAGATCCGATTGTCGCGCGGCAAACTTTCAAAATACGACGAACTTCTCCGGAAGAGAGACGAACGGAAACGTATTTTTCTTCTTTACCAAGCAATTGAGCTTCTGTACCAGCAGCACGAACCAATTGTCCGCCTTTACCTGGTTTCAACTCGATGTTGTGGATAACAGTACCTACTGGAATGTTTTCGAGTGGCAGTGCGTTACCGATTTTGATGTCTGATTCAGGTCCGGAGAATACTTGATCTCCAACTTTCAAACCTTTAGGAGCGATGATATAACGTTTCTCACCATCAGCATAGTGAATCAGAGCGATGTTGGATGTACGGTTCGGGTCATACTCAATCGTAGCAACGCGGCCCGGTATTCCATCTTTAGTACGTTTGAAGTCAATGATACGGTATTTACGTTTGTGTCCACCACCATGGTGACGAACTGTAATTTTACCTTGGTTGTTGCGGCCTGCTTGTTTGCTCAACGGGGCCAACAACGATTTCTCCGGCTGATTTGTGGTGATTTCCTCAAATGTAGAAACGGACATGTTCCGTCTTGCCGGGGATGTTGGTTTATACTTTTTGATTGGCACTGGGTTTCCCTCCTTACTTCAAAAATTCAATTATACTGTTTCAAAGAACTCAAGCGTTTTGCTGTCTTTTGTCAGCGTTACAAACGCTTTTTTCCATTCGCTAGTATATCCGGAATAACGTCCGTACCGTTTCGGCTTAGCTGGAACACGAAGCGTGTTCACGTTTTTCACTTTTACATTGAAAATAGCTTCTACTGCCTTTTTGATCTCGGTTTTGTTTGCACGGATATCGACTTCAAATACATATTTCAAGTCGTTCATCATGTCAGCAGTACGTTCCGTAATAATCGGACGTTTTACAATATCACGAGGATCCTTCATTACGCGAGCACCTCCTCTACCTTCTGAACTGCTTCTTTCGTAATGATCAATTTGTCGTGCGAAAGCACGTCAAGAACATTAATGCCGTCAGCAGCTACGAATTTCACGCCTGGAATATTCCGTGCGGAAAGAGCTACATTATCATCATAGCTAGGAGCTACGATCAAAGCTTTACGTCCCACTTTGAGGTTACTCAAGATGGCTGCGAATTCTTTAGTTTTAGGCGTGCTCAATGTGAGAGCGTCCAAAACGATAATGTCATTGTCAAGCACTTTGGATGAAAGGGCTGATTTGATCGCCAAGCGGCGAACTTTCTTAGGCAGTTTATACGCATAGCTCCGTGGTGTTGGACCAAATACGATACCGCCGCCTTTCCATTGTGGTGAACGAATTGAACCTTGACGAGCGCGACCTGTACCTTTTTGTTTCCAAGGCTTACGTCCACCGCCACGTACTTCAGAACGTCCTTTTACTTTGTGGGTACCTTGACGAAGGGAAGCGCGTTGCATAAGAACTGCATCGTACAGAACGTGTTGGTTCGGCTCAATTCCGAAAACCGCATCGTTCAATTCAACTTCGCCTACTTGGCTACCATCTACATTGTAAACTGATACTTTTGGCATTTTGTGTTCCTCCTTTCTTCAGTGGTTATTTTTTCACCGTTTCTTTAACTTTAATGAGACTGTTTTTCGGTCCAGGAATGGAACCTTTCACGAGCAACACGTTACGCTCAGCGTCTACTTTAACTACTTCAAGACGTTGGATTGTAACAGTATCATGTCCCATGTGTCCTGGCAGGCGTTTGCCTTTAGGAACGCGGTTAGCTTGGATCGAACCCATTGAACCAGGGCCACGGTGGTAACGCGAACCGTGTGACATAGGTCCAGTGCTTTGTCCCCAACGTTTGATAACGCCGGCAAAACCTTTACCTTTAGAAATACCCGTTACGTCAACGAATTCGCCTTCAGCGAAAATGTCAGCTTTCAGTTCTTGGCCAACTTCATATTCTGCGATGTTGATACCGCGAACTTCACGAACGTAGCGCTTAGGGGCAGTGTTCGCTTTTTTAGCGTGACCTGCTTCTGGCTTGTTAGCATTTTTCTCTTTCTTATCGGAGTAACCGATTTGAATTGCTTCGTAGCCATCGTTCTCAATGTCTTTCTTTTGCAAAACAACACAAGGGCCTGCTTCGATAACCGTTACTGGAACGACGTTACCTTCAGGAGTAAATACTTGAGTCATTCCGAGTTTTTTTCCTAAGATTGCTTTCATGTTGACACCTCTTTTCCTCTATACATGGTCTTTGTTGTAGCTATATTACAATTTAATTTCGATATCTACACCGGACGGCAGATCCAAGCGCATCAAGGCATCCACAGTTTGTGGAGTCGGGTTAACGATGTCGATCAAACGTTTATGAGTACGTTGTTCGAATTGTTCCCGAGAATCCTTGTACTTGTGCACCGCACGAAGAATAGTAATGATTTGTTTTTCAGTAGGAAGCGGAATCGGACCGGATACACCAGCACCCGAACGTTTTGCTGTTTCAACAATTTTCTCCGCGGATTGATCAAGAATTCTGTGGTCGTAAGCTTTCAAACGAATACGAATTTTTTGCTTTGCCATTTTAGTCCCTCCTTCTATCGCCCAATTTTTTATCGGACATACTCCGTGAAAATTTTCTAGCCACTCTCCCATGGCAAAGGGGCCGGGTGTGCCAGTAACCTCTCACATCATCGCAACGTCACAGAACAACATTCATTATTATATAGAAAAGATAGGCGTATTGCAAGCATATTTAAGAAAAACATTTAAACTTATCTTTTCTGATGAAATGACTTCGTTTATTGCAGTGTTTATCTTCAATATCCAGGCTGCCTTGCCAATCCTTCTAAACTCGTAAATGATGTTCATTTCATGTGACGCAGGTTCCGAGCTTTAAACATAATAAAAGAGTTCTCTATCCGATGTCGGATAAAGAACTCTTCCGAAGCTTCGTTACAATACAATGTTACTCGTTCCAGTACACTGTTACATATGCTTTATTCAGCGTTAAGCCGAATTATTTTTGGATAGATGCTACGGAACCGGCACCTACTGTACGTCCGCCTTCACGAATGGAGAATTTAGTTCCTTCTTCAATCGCGATTGGGGAGATCAGGGAAACAGTAACAGTGATGTTATCACCAGGCATTACCATTTCAGTACCTTCAGGCAAGTTGATGATGCCTGTTACGTCAGTTGTACGGAAGTAGAACTGTGGACGGTAACCAGTGAAGAATGGTTTGTGACGTCCGCCCTCTTCTTTAGTCAGAACGTAGATTTGAGCTGTGAATTCTGTGTGAGGCTTAACAGAACCCGGTTTAGCCAAAACTTGGCCACGCTCGATGTTGTTACGGTCAACACCACGAAGAAGTGCTCCGATGTTGTCACCAGCTTGAGCGGAATCCAGCAATTTGCGGAACATCTCAACGCCTGTTACAACAGATTTTTTAGTTTCTTCAGTGATACCAACGATTTCGATCTCTTCGCCGACTTTAACAGTACCACGCTCTACACGGCCAGTAGCAACAGTACCACGACCAGTGATGGAGAATACGTCCTCGACAGGCATCAAGAAAGGTTTGTCAGTTTGACGCTCAGGCAGTGGGATGTAAGTGTCGATCTCTTTGAACATCTCAACGATTTTTTGAGCCCATTCGCCATCTGGGTTTGCCAGTGCTTCACGAGCGGATCCACGAGTGATTGGAGTATCGTCACCTGGGAACTCATATTCGTTAAGAAGGTCGCGAACTTCCATCTCAACCAATTCCAACAACTCTTCGTCTTCAACCATGTCACATTTGTTCAAGAATACAACAATGTAAGGTACGCCTACTTGACGGGAGAGCAAGATGTGCTCACGAGTTTGTGGCATTGGGCCGTCAGCTGCGGATACTACCAAGATAGCTCCGTCCATTTGTGCCGCGCCAGTGATCATGTTTTTAACATAGTCGGCGTGACCTGGGCAGTCTACGTGAGCGTAGTGACGAGTGTCAGTTTCGTACTCAACGTGTGCTGTGGAGATAGTGATACCGCGCTCGCGCTCTTCTGGCGCTTTGTCGATTTGGTCGAATGCTACAGCAGCACCACCGTAAGTTTTGGACAATACAGTTGTGATTGCAGCAGTCAGTGTTGTTTTACCATGATCGACGTGACCGATAGTACCGATGTTAACGTGGGGTTTATTACGTTCGTATTTAGCCTTTGCCATTTGAACGTGGCCTCCTTAAAATTATAATTTTATGTTTTCACTGAATGAAGTGCTCCGAATTAAATTCTTATGCACTTGCATCCAGTGTGAGAAAACTACTCGGTGCCTTTTGTTTTGGCAACGATTTCTTCAGCGATGCTCTTAGGAACTTCTTCATAGTGAGAGAGTTCCATGGAGAATACGCCGCGTCCTTGAGTACCGGAACGAAGAGTTGTAGAGTAACCAAACATTTCAGACAGAGGTACCTTAGCACGGATGATTTGAGCTCCACTACGGGAATCCATACCTTCGATGCGGCCACGACGGGAGTTCAACATACCCATTACGTCACCCATGTACTCTTCTGGAACAGTTACTTCTACTTTCATGATAGGCTCAAGCAGAACTGGTTTACACTTGTCTTTAGCCGCTTTAAGCGCCATAGATCCGGCAATTTTAAATGCCATCTCGTTGGAATCGACATCATGGTAAGATCCGTCTACGATTGTAGCCTTAACGTCAACAAGCGGGAAGCCTGCAATAACGCCGTTTTTCATTTGCTCTTCAATCCCTGACAGTGCAGGTTGAATGTATTCTCTTGGAACGGAACCACCGACAACCTTACTTTCGAACTGGCTGCCTGTACCCGGCTCGAGAGGTTCGAATTCAACCCATACGTGACCGTATTGACCACGACCACCGGATTGACGTACGAATTTACCTTCAACGCGCGCTGGAGCACGGAATGTTTCACGGTAAGCTACTTGTGGTTTACCCACAGTAGTTTCAACCTTGAACTCACGACGCATACGGTCGATGATGATATCAAGGTGAAGCTCACCCATACCTGCCAAGATTGTTTGACCTGTTTCTTCGTCAGTATGAGCACGAAGAGTTGGATCCTCTTCAGTCAACTTACCGAGAGCAACACCCATTTTATCTTGGTCAGCTTTGGTTTTAGGTTCAACGGCGATTTCGATAACCGGATCAGGGAAGTTCATTGACTCCAGGATAACCGGATTTTTCTCATCACATAGTGTATCACCTGTACCCGTATCTTTCAAACCTACGGCAGCTGCAATATCACCGGAGTAAACTTCAGTGATCTCTTGACGGCTGTTCGCGTGCATTTGAAGGATACGACCGATACGCTCACGTTTGTTTTTAGTGGCATTCAATACATATGATCCGGATTGAAGAACACCGGAGTATACGCGGAAGAATGTCAATTTACCAACGTAAGGGTCAGTCATGATTTTGAATGCCAATGCGGAGAATGGCTCTTCATCAGAGGACTTACGAACTGCTTCAGTTCCATCTTCAAGATGACCAGTGATTGATGGTACATCTGTTGGAGCTGGCAAGTAGTCGATAACAGCATCCAACATCAGTTGAACACCTTTGTTACGGTATGAGGATCCACAGATAACTGGGAAGATCTTAACATCTACAACACCTTTACGGAGTACGGCTTTGATCTCATCAATTGTGATCTCTTCGCCTTCCAGGTATTTCATTGTCAAATCTTCGTCCAATTCAGCAACGCGTTCAATCAACTCGTTGCGAAGTTCTTCAACTTGATCTGCAAATTCTGCAGGAATGTCGGTTTCTTCGATATCTTGTCCAAGATCATCTTTGTACATATGAGCTCTTTGTGCAACGATATCGATGATACCTTTGAAATCATTTTCAGCGCCGATTGGAAGTTGAATCGCAACAGCGTTCGCTTGAAGGCGATCACGCATGTCAGATACAACGTTCAGGAAGTCAGCACCGATGATATCCATTTTGTTTACATATGCGATACGAGGTACGCCGTACTTGTCAGCCTGTCTCCATACGGTTTCGGACTGAGGCTCAACGCCTTCTTTCGCACTGAATACACCAACTGCTCCGTCCAATACACGAAGGGAACGTTCAACTTCAACAGTGAAGTCAACGTGTCCCGGGGTATCAATAATATTAACGCGGTGGCCTTTCCAAGCAGCGGTAGTTGCAGCGGAAGTAATCGTAATTCCGCGCTCCTGTTCCTGTTCCATCCAGTCCATTGTCGCAGCGCCTTCGTGTACTTCACCGATTTTGTGCGTACGTCCTGTGTAGAACAAGATCCGCTCAGTTGTCGTGGTTTTACCCGCATCAATATGAGCCATGATCCCGATATTACGTGTATTTTTCAAGGAGAACTCTCTAGCCATGAAATGGGTCTCCCTTCAAAATTGAAGTTTTTTATTGTGAACTGAATCCTACCAACGGTAGTGAGCAAACGCTTTGTTCGCTTCAGCCATTTTGTGCGTATCTTCACGTTTTTTAACGGAAGCGCCTGTGTTGTTGGAAGCGTCGATGATCTCAGCCGCCAAACGCTCTTCCATTGTTTTCTCACCGCGGTTGCGGGAGTAGTTCACGAGCCAACGTAGTCCCAGAGCAGTACGTCTCTCTGGTTTTACCTCGATTGGTACTTGGTAGTTGGCACCGCCGACACGGCGAGCTTTAACTTCCAGGACTGGCATGATATTCTTGATTGCTGCTTCAAATACTTCCATCGGGTCATTACCCGTACGTTCTTGAATCAACTTGAACGCATTATACAGAATGCTTTGAGCAACACCGCGTTTTCCGTCGAGCATGATGCGATTGATCAAACGAGTAACCAACTTGCTGTTGTATACCGGATCTGGCAACACGTCTCTTTTCGTAACTGGACCTTTGCGTGGCATGGATATCCCCCTTTCTTTCTTGTTCAGCAGACCCTGTACCTTCCAGACCTAAGCCAGAAGGCTTTCAGGTTCTCTGCTTATAATGGTTTAGGCTTTTTTAGCTTTTGGACGTTTTGCACCGTATTTCGAACGAGCTTGCATACGGTTGTTTACGCCTGCAGTATCGAGAGCTCCACGAACGATGTGATAACGAACTCCTGCAAGGTCTTTAACTTTACCTCCGCGGATCAATACCACACTGTGCTCTTGAAGGTTATGTCCGATTCCCGGGATATAAGCAGTTACCTCGAGACGGTTCGTCAAACGAACACGAGCATACTTACGAAGTGCAGAGTTTGGTTTACGTGGAGTCATTGTACCTACACGAGTGCAGACACCACGTTTTTGTGGGGCACTGATGTTAGTAGATTCACGTTTCAAAGCGTTGAATCCTTTTTGCAAAGCTGGAGATTTTGACTTCTCAACTTTTGCTTGACGTCCTTTACGAACCAGTTGATTAATAGTTGGCATGTGATTGCCACCCCCTTCCTCAAATATTCATGTTTCTTTATAAACCTCTTTTAGCTAAGTCCACAGACCCAGGCGGTTCATAAAAAGACAAATGAAAAGTTTTTGCCTTGGAGAATCCCTAAAAGTTCTCGGACAAAAACGTTCCTTACACTATCATTTTACGACAGCAGCCATAGCTGCTCCCACTCCAATCCCGCAAGCTTTGCCGAGATTTTTCATTGTATCCACTTTCGTGTACTTCACATTGTGTTGTTCACACAAAGCAATGATTTTGGAAGTGAGCTGCGGATCACTATCTTCTGCGACATAGACTTCAGAAGCCATACCTGTCTGCACCATCCGCATGGTCTGTTTGGTACCTATTTTGACATGAGCATCTTGCAAGGCTTTTTCATTAGACATTGTGCATTCCTCCGAATAGAACCATGTACAATCAGCTGCCCACGCACCTTTGATATATTAGCATCTAGCGCAAGCATTGTCAATGCTAATCCTAAAACATTTTTTAAAAGTTTACGCACATCAGGATTCGTCCGCCTGCATTATACAAGCGTCCGCCTCCTGACGTACAAAACTTTCATTCTCCTCTAAATGAGGAGGAATCTATTTAATCAACCGAAACTGGCTCAAGTTCTTCTACTGAAGATTGACCATCTTCTGGCTCAGCAAATTTGATGCTGCGGTAACGGTGCATACCTGTACCTGCAGGAATCAATTTACCGATAATTACATTTTCCTTCAGACCTAGCAACTGATCGACTTTACCTTTGATCGCTGCATCTGTCAGTACACGTGTAGTTTCTTGGAACGAAGCCGCCGAGAGGAAGGAGTCTGTTTCCAGGGATGCTTTCGTAATACCGAGCAGGATTGGTTTAGCAACCGCTGGCTCTTTATCACTAAGAATCGCAATTTTGTTAGCTCTTTCGTACTCATGCGTATCTACGAACGATCCTGGCAACAGTGTTGTATCACCTGCATCTACGATGCGGATTTTACGCAGCATTTGACGGATCATAACTTCAACGTGCTTGTCATTGATTTCTACGCCTTGGTTACGGTATACGCGCTGTACTTCCTGCAAAATGTAGTTTTGTACGCCACGTACGCCTTTAATGCGCAGCATTTCTTTAGGATCGATGGAACCGTCTGTCAACTCGTCACCCGCTTCAATTTCCATGCCTTCGCTTACGCGCACACGGGAACCGTAGGTAACAGAGTATACTTTGGACTCCGCTTCACCTTGAATTTCGATTTCACGACGATCTTTCGCTTCGCGAATCTCTTTAACCACACCATCAATCTCACTGATCGTTGCTTGACCCTTAGGATTACGAGCTTCAAACAACTCTTGGATACGCGGCAAACCTTGCGTAATATCGTCTCCGGCTACACCGCCGGTGTGGAACGTACGCATTGTAAGCTGTGTTCCTGGCTCACCAATGGATTGTGCTGCAATGATACCAACTGCTTCACCAATCTCCACGTGTTTACCTGTCGCAAGGTTACGACCATAACACTTCTTGCAGACACCGTGACTTGCACGGCAGCTGAGTACGGAGCGGATTTGCAATTTGGTGATTCCCGCTTTGATGATCGCTTCTGCTTTATCGGAGTCAATCAACTCATTGCGACCTGCAATGATTTCTTTTGTTTCCGGATGACGAACTGTCTCGAAGCAGTATCTGCCTTCAATACGGTCGTAGAGATCTTCAATAACCTCTTTACCATCCTGGATACGACTTACCGTAAAGCCTTTATCTGTACCACAATCATCATCACGCACGATTACGTCTTGGGCTACGTCTACGAGACGACGAGTCAGGTAACCTGAATCGGCTGTACGCAGGGCTGTATCCGCCAAACCTTTACGCGCTCCGTGAGTGGAGATAAAGTACTCGAGTACTGTCAGACCTTCACGGAAGTTCGATTTGATTGGGAGTTCGATAATACGACCGGATGGGTTGGCCATCAGACCACGCATACCGCCCAATTGGGTGATTTGCGATTTGTTACCCCGTGCTTTGGAGTCTACCATCATCATGATCGAGTTGTAACGATCCATGGACTTCATCAGAATCTCAGTGATGTCATCTTTGGATTTTGACCAGATATCAATGATGCGGTCATAGCGCTCTTCATTCGTAATCAGACCACGACGGTACTGATTCGTAACGATTTGTGCTTTTTCCTCAGACTGTCTAAGAATTTCAAACTTCTCAGGCGGAACGATAACATCAGATACCGCAACCGTAATACCGGCACGTGTAGAGTATGTGAATCCAAGTTGTTTGATTTTATCCAAAATAACGGCTGTTTCCGTTGTGTGATAAATTTCAAAACAACGTGCAATGATGGAGCCGAGGTATTCTTTACCGACACCGCCAGCCAGAGGAGCATTCATAATAGCTTCTCTGAGATCAGCACCTTTTTCATATACAAATGAGTGGTCTGCAGTACCTTGGTATAGGTTAGCACGAGTCGCATCATTGATATACGGGAAGCTTGCCGGGAAAATTTCGTTAAAGATAATTTTACCGATAGTTGTCAGCAACATTCCTTCTTGCTGTTCTTCCGTGAAGCTTGTTTTACCAAGCGCCTTAACCGGAATAGCAACACGAGCATGCAGACCAGCAGTACCACGTTGATATGCAGATACAGCTTCGTTAACTGTACGCAAGATCATACCTGTGCCCTTTTCTTCCTTGTTGTCCATAGTGAGGTAATAAGAACCAAGCACCATATCCTGGGAAGGAGTAACAACCGGTTTACCGTCTTTCGGGTTCAAAATGTTACCAGATGCAAGCATCAGGATACGTGCTTCCGCTTGAGCTTCAGCGGACAACGGAACGTGCACGGCCATTTGGTCACCGTCAAAGTCGGCATTGTATGCCGTACATACGAGTGGGTGAAGACGAATTGCTTTACCTTCAACGAGAATCGGTTCAAATGCTTGAATACCGAGTCTGTGAAGCGTAGGGGCACGGTTCAACAGAACCGGATGCTCCTTGATTACTTCTTCAAGAACATCCCATACTTCAGGACTTACACGCTCAACTTTACGTTTCGCGCTCTTGATGTTGTGGGCAAGCCCTTTATTTACAAGCTCTTTCATAACGAAAGGCTTGAACAATTCAAGTGCCATATCTTTTGGCAGACCACACTGATACATTTTCAGGTAAGGTCCAACAACGATAACGGAACGACCAGAATAGTCAACCCGTTTACCGAGCAAGTTCTGACGGAAACGTCCTTGTTTACCTTTCAGCATGTGGCTGAGAGATTTCAATGGACGGTTACCAGGACCCGTTACCGGGCGTCCACGACGACCATTATCGATCAATGCGTCAACAGCTTCCTGCAACATCCGTTTTTCATTTTGCACGATAATATCTGGCGCGCCCAGATCAAGCAGACGTTTCAGACGGTTGTTCCGGTTGATTACACGGCGATACAAGTCATTCAGGTCAGACGTTGCAAAACGTCCACCATCCAACTGTACCATTGGACGAAGTTCCGGCGGGATAACAGGAAGTACATCCATGATCATCCACTCTGGCTTGTTGCCGGAGTTGCGGAATGCTTCGATAACTTCCAGACGTTTGATTGCACGATTACGACGTTGTCCTTGCGCAGTCCGGAGCTCTTCTTTCAGGAACTCGAGCTCTTTGTCTATATCAAGGTCTTGAAGCAGTTTTTTAACCGCTTCTGCGCCCATGCCAGCCTGGAAACCATAGCCGTATTTTTCACGGTAGCTGCGGTATTCTTTCTCGGACAACAGCTGTTTTTTCTCCAGTGGAGTTTCTCCTGGATCAGTTACAACATATGATGCAAAATAAATAATCTCTTCAAGAGATCTTGGAGACATATCCAGAGCAAGACCCATACGGCTCGGAATACCTTTGAAGTACCAGATATGCGATACCGGAGCAGCGAGCTCAATATGGCCCATCCGTTCGCGGCGTACTTTCGCACGTGTTACTTCAACGCCACAACGATCACAGACAACGCCTTTATAACGGACGCGTTTGTATTTACCGCAATGACATTCCCAGTCTTTTGTAGGGCCAAAAATCTTTTCGCAGAACAGCCCTTCTTTTTCCGGTTTCAACGTACGATAGTTGATCGTTTCCGGTTTTTTCACTTCTCCGCGGGACCAAGAACGAATTTTCTCTGGGGAAGCAAGCCCGATCTTCATGTATTCGAAATTGTTGACGTCCAACAAGGAGCAACCCTCCTTAACCAATTCCTGTATTCTAGGTTACGCCCACTCCGGCCGAAGCCGGAGCAAGACGCGAGCCTGATGAAAAACGCCGGTCATCATGCGCTCGAAGCGGTTTATTCCGCTCCGACCTCTGTACCCTCAAGGTTGAGGCTGAGCTTATCGCTCGCAGCGTCATCTTCATCGTCCATTTCTCTCATTTCAATCTCTTGCTCATCTTCGCTCAAAATCTTAACGTCCATACCCAAGCTTTGCAGCTCTTTGATCAATACTTTGAATGATTCAGGAACACCTGGTTCCGGAACATTCTCACCTTTGACAATGGATTCATACGTTTTAACCCGACCAACAACGTCATCGGATTTAACAGTCAAGATTTCTTGCAGTGTATAAGCTGCACCGTATGCCTCAAGCGCCCATACTTCCATCTCCCCGAAACGCTGTCCACCAAATTGGGCTTTACCACCCAATGGCTGTTGCGTAACAAGTGAGTAAGGACCCGTGGAACGGGCATGGATTTTATCATCAACCATGTGTGCCAATTTGATCATATGCATGACACCTACGGTAACTTCACGTTCAAACTCTTCCCCTGTACGACCATCATACAGGACAGTTTTACCATTACGTTGCATACCTGCTTCTTCCATCGTATCAAAGACGTCATACTCCTTCGCTCCGTCGAATACAGGAGTTGCTACGTGAATACCCAGTTGCATCGCCGCCATACCCAAGTGAACCTCAAGTACTTGACCGATATTCATCCGGGAAGGTACGCCCAGTGGGTTAAGAACGATCTGAACCGGTGTACCGTCTGGCAGGAAAGGCATATCTTCTTCCGGCAAGATGCGGGCCACGACCCCTTTGTTACCGTGACGTCCGGCCATTTTATCACCCTCGGAAATTTTCCGTTTTTGAGCGATATATACACGAACGAGTTGGTTAACACCTGGAGGCAGTTCATCACCGTTTTCACGGGTAAATACTTTCACGTCTACTACGATACCGTCAGTACCATGTGGTACACGCAAGGAAGTATCACGTACTTCACGTGCTTTCTCACCAAAGATTGCATGCAAGAGACGTTCTTCTGCTGTCAGCTCTGTTACACCCTTAGGTGTTACTTTACCAACCAGAATGTCGCCAGCGCTAATCTCAGCACCGATGCGGATAATACCGCGCTCATCCAAGTTACGCAACGCTTCTTCCCCAACGTTAGGGATATCACGTGTGATCTCTTCAGGTCCAAGCTTGGTATCACGTGCTTCTGACTCATACTCCTCGATATGGATGGATGTGTATACATCTTCCTTAACGAGTTTTTCACTGAGCAAGATCGCATCCTCGTAGTTGTAACCTTCCCAAGTCATGAAGGCAACAACAACGTTACGTCCCAGAGCCAATTCACCCATTTCCGTTGAAGGACCATCAGCGAGGATATCGCCAGCTTTGACAGCAGCACCTCTTTTGACAATCGGACGTTGGTTAATGCATGTTCCTTGGTTCGAACGCATAAATTTGTGTAATTTATATTTAACGATATCGCCTTTAACTTCCTGACCGTCCACTTCTTCAACACGACGGAGCCAAATTTCGTTCGCAGAAGAACGTTCAATAATTCCGTCATAATCGGAGACAATACATACACCAGAATCTTTTGCAGCTTTGTGCTCCATGCCTGTTCCTACAAGTGGTGCTTTAGGAATCAAGAGTGGAACCGCCTGCCGCTGCATGTTAGATCCCATGAGTGCACGGTTGGAGTCATCGTTCTCAAGGAACGGGATCAGCGCTGTAGCGACGGATACAACCTGTTTAGGAGATACGTCCATGTAGTCAACTCGCTCACTCGGCATCGTAAGGATGTTATCCGACTGTTTGTTGTAACGTACAATGATCGCTTCTTCTTCAAATGTACCGTCTTCGTTCAACTTCGCATTCGCTTGCGCGATAACATAGTTGTCCTCTTCGTCCGCTGTCAGGTAATCAATTTGCTCGGTTACAATACCTGTCTTCGGATCAACCCAACGATATGGAGCTTCAATGAAGCCATATTCATTCACACGGGCGAACGTAGACAAGGAGTTGATCAAACCGATGTTTGGTCCCTCTGGCGTCTCGATTGGACACATACGGCCATAGTGTGATGGATGGACGTCACGCACTTCCATACCTGCGCGCTCACGCGTCAAACCACCGGGTCCGAGTGCGGACAAACGACGTTTATGTGTCAACTCACCCAGTGGGTTCGTTTGATCCATAAACTGTGACAACTGAGAGCTACCAAAGAACTCTTTAATCGATGCAATAACAGGACGTATGTTGATCAAAGCCTGTGGTGTAATTACGTTAGCATCTTGAATGGACATTCTCTCACGAACCACACGCTCCATACGGGACAAACCGATACGGAACTGGTTCTGCAGGAGTTCACCCACCGAACGCAAACGACGGTTACCCAGATGATCGATATCATCCGTGCTACCAATTCCCTGCAGAAGGTTAAGGAAATAACTGATGGACGAAATAATATCCGCCGGTGTCACGTTTTTAACGGACTTGTCAATGTTTGCATTGGCAATCAGTTTGACCACTTTACCATCTTCAGTTGGTGAGAACACATCAATCGTTTGCATAGGGATATCATTGGCATCCAAAACGCCGTTACCCACGTGATACGTGCGGAATCCAACGCTCTTCTCCAGATACGGCATGATTTCATCCAACAAACGACGATCAACCATTTGACCTGCTTCAGCAATGATTTCACCTGTCTCAGCGTCAACAAGTGACTCAGCCAAGCGTTGGTTAAACAAACGGTTTTTGATGTGAAGTTTTTTATTCATTTTGTAACGACCTACATTAGCCAGGTCATAACGTTTTGGATCAAAGAAACGTGCTACGAGCAAGCTTTTCGCATTATCCAGCGTTGGCGGCTCGCCCGGACGAAGACGCTCATAGATCTCAATGAGTGCTTTCTCCGTGGAATCCGTGTTGTCTTTGTCCAGTGTGTTGCGGATATATTCGTCATTACCGAGCAGATCCAGAATCTCAGCATCTGTGCCAAAACCAAGTGAACGCAGGAGAACCGTAACCGGTATTTTACGTGTACGGTCGATCCGGACGTAAACAACATCCTTCGCGTCCATCTCCAGTTCCAACCAAGCGCCGCGGTTAGGAATAACTGTAGCGGTATACGTTTTTTTGGCGTTTTTATCTACTTTGGTACTGAAGTAAACGCTAGGAGAGCGAACCAACTGGCTGACAATAACCCGTTCCGCACCATTAATAATAAATGTGCCCGTGTTGGTCATCAGCGGGAAATCTCCCATGAATACTTCCTGCTCTTTGACTTCGCCGGTTTCCTTATTAATGAGCCGGACTTTGACCCGAAGCGGTGCTGCATACGTAACGTCACGCTCTTTCGCGTCGTCTACTGTATACTTCGGTTCACCGAGACTGTAATCGATAAATTCCAAAATCAAGTTACCTGTAAAATCCTGGATCGGCGAGATATCCTGGAACATTTCGCGCAACCCTTCCTCCAAAAACCAATCATAGGATTTTTGTTGGATTTCAATCAGGTTAGGAACTTCGAGTATCTCGTTAATTCGTGCATAACTGCGCCGAGTGCGTCGACCATATTGAACAAGATGTCCTGCCAACTTAAACTCACCCCTCAATGTCTACTCACTTTAAAAATTTCGTTGCGAACCTCTGTTTGTAACCTTATAATGGTACACATACAGAGCAAAGCAATGCATCCACAAATAAAGAAAAGCCCTTACTCGAAATGTCGTTCGAAAAAAGAGCAACTTTGATCGGCGGATGTCTTTCCAAATCATTCTTATCCCCAGTTTGCCCAAAATGTACATATTATACGCCAAACGTAGGCATAATAAGCCCGTTCGGCGTAAAAAAAGGTTGACATTTTTAGTTAGCTAAAGCCAAGTAGGGCATCTTAATACTGACATTTTACAACTATACCACGACCTGAATTTCAAGTCAATAGTCCTATTGCAAAAAAATGATCCCCTGCTTACTTTACAAACTTGGATTCAGCTTTTAGTAGATACCTCTTCCGATTTCACCGCTTTGAAAATCCGATAGCCTTTATCCTTCGTCACTTCTTCCACTCTTCCAAACAAAGATTCCAATTTTGCTTGCGCTGACGGAGCCCCTTGTTTCTTCTGAATGACAATCCACAACGAACCGCCTACCTTCAGATGGCGATGTGCCTGTTCGAAAATAGTATGAACCGTCTCTTTCCCAGCCCGTATAGGCGGATTGGTTAGGATAACGTCAAAATCTTGCTTTTTTACTTCAGCCAGTAGATTACTTTGTAATACCGTAACATTGTTAATTCCGTTCGCTATTGCATTTTCCCTGGAAAGTTCAACGGCTCTCTCGTTGATATCGATCATGGTGACATGCCCATCCGGTACAAGTTTGGCTGCTGTAAGACCCATTGGCCCGTATCCACAACCCACATCGAGAACATGAGCCCCTGATGGCAACTCTATCGCATCAATCAATACTCTGCTGCCATAATCGATTCCGTTTTTGGAAAACACACCGGCATCCGTCACGAATCGCAGACTGAATCCGCGAAGAACCGCTTCAGTTGCTCTGCGATCATGCGCTACTTGCGGTTTGTCCGAATAATAATGATTGGACATGCCCTCACTCACTTTCCATTTACAATTACAGCAACAAACCCCTTGATATAAGTCAAGGGGTTTGTTGTTTTGTTCATCTAGCTTATAAAAGCTAAATTATTTAACTTCGATTGTAGCGCCAGCTTCTTCAAGCTTAGCTTTAACCGCTTCTGCTTCTTCTTTAGCAACTTTTTCTTTCAATGCTTTTGGAGCGTTGTCAACCAGTTCTTTTGCTTCTTTCAGGCCAAGACCTGTGATTTCGCGAACTGCTTTGATAACGTTGATTTTGGAAGCACCAGCGTTAGTCAAGATTACGTCAAACTCGGATTGCTCAGCTTCAGCAGAAGCTACTGCACCTGCAGCAGCTACTGGAGCTGCAGCAGTTACGCCGAATTCTTCTTCGATTGCTTTAACAAGATCATTCAATTCCAGTACAGTCATGCCTTTGATTGCTTCCAAGATTTGCTCTTTACTCATGAGTGAACCTCCATATATAATATTATTTTTTTTTGAATTCATTTGCCGCCTAAGCAGCATTCAGATCAAGTTGCTTACGCGCCTTGTTCTTCTTTTTCCGCAACTGCTTTAACCGCAAGCGCGAAGTTGCGCACTGGCGCTTGAAGCACGCTGAGGAGCATGGAGAGAAGTCCATCGCGGGATGGCAGTTCTGCCAATGCCTTAACTTCTTCTACTCCGATTACGCGACCTTCTACTACTGCACCTTTCAATTCCAGTGCATCGTTCTTTTTCGCGAAGTCGTTCAGAATTTTAGCTGGAGCCACAACGTCATCTACGCTGAATGCAATTGCAGTAGGACCTGTAAGAACACTATCGAGTTCTGTCAGTTCTGCTGCTGCAGCTGCACGGCGAAGCAACGAGTTTTTCAGCACTTGGAATTCGATACCCGCTTCACGAAGTTGCTTACGCAACTCAGTTACTTGGGCAACGTTCAATCCGCGATAGTCAACAACAACAGTTGTAACGCTCTCGCGCAATTTTGCTGTTACTGCATCAACGGACTCTTGTTTTGCTTGAATCACTTTTGCGTTTGCCAATCTGTACACCTCCTGATCAAATTTATCCCATTAAGAAAAGCCTCCGTAGAATCACGAAGGCTTGATATATACTCATCATCGATTTGCATCGTTCTAAGTTCTATAATCACACCTCGGCAGGAAATTAAGCCAAATGGCACCTACTGTCTACGGCAAGCATATTCAAATGTCAACGGTCAGTCACTCGGACTCACAACTTTTATATCTTATCAAAAACAGGACAAGCCTGTCAAGAGATATTATCTAAAAGCTGCTGCGTTCACGCGTGCGCCAGGGCCCATCGTGGAAGAAAGACTAACATTCTTCAGATAAACACCTTTTGCTGCCGCTGGTTTAGCACGATTCAGAGCTTCCATGAGAGCTTTGAAGTTCTCATTAAGTTGCTCAGAAGAGAAAGAAGCTTTACCAATCGGTGCATGAATTTGACCTGCACGATCCAGACGATATTCGATTTTACCGGCTTTAATTTCTTGAACAGCCTTAGTTACATCGAAAGTTACCGTTCCGGCTTTAGGGTTAGGCATCAGACCTTTACCGCCGAGCAGTCGGCCCAATTTACCTACTTCACTCATCATATCTGGTGTCGCTACGCAGACGTCGAATTCGAACCAGCCTTGTTGGATTTTGTTGATCATGTCTGCATCACCAACATAGTCCGCGCCAGCCGCTTCCGCTTCTTTCGCTTTGTCACCTTTTGCAAATACCAATACGCGTTGTGTTTTACCTGTGCCGTGTGGCAAGACAACAACACCACGTACAGCCTGGTCTTGCTTACGAGGGTCTACGCCCAAACGAACTGCTGCTTCGATTGTTTCATCGAATTTTGCAGTAGCTGCCTTTTTCACAAGCTCTACAGCTTCTGAAGGCTCGTAAGTTGCTTCGCTGTCAATCAGCTTAGCAGCTTCCAGGTATTTTTTACCGTGTTTAGCCATGTTTTATTCCTCCTTTGTGGTGTTAGCGGATATACCTCCCACATCAACCGGTCGCGAATCGACCGGTTTTACGAAGCCATGTTTCTTATGAAAATTAGTCTTCGATGGTGATACCCATGCTGCGGGCAGTACCTTCGACCATACGCATAGCGGACTCAACGTCTGCTGCATTCAGGTCAGGCATTTTTGTTTCTGCGATTTGACGTACCGCATCACGTTTAACAGTAGCAACTTTTTTCTTGTTCGGTTCGCCGGATCCTTTTTCAACTTTAGCTGCCACTTTCAACAGAACTGCTGCTGGTGGAGTTTTAGTGATGAAAGTAAAGGAACGGTCCTCGAATACAGAAATTTCAACTGGAATAATCAATCCCGCTTGATCAGCTGTACGAGCATTGAATTCTTTACAGAATGCCATGATGTTGACACCTGCTTGACCCAAAGCTGGACCTACTGGTGGTGCTGGGTTTGCTTTACCTGCTGGAATCTGCAGTTTTACCATTTTAATAACTTTTTTCGCCATGATTGACACCTCCTTGCAAAATAGTGGTTAACGGGTTTTTCAACCCTCCCACAAGAAACTTGAAGAGACTATATCTTCTCCACTTGTGTGTATTCCAACTCAAGCGGTGTTTCCCGTCCAAACATGTTCACGTGCACTTTCAACTTGCTTTTGTCTACCAAAATTTCTTCCACGGAGCCTACGAAATTCGCAAAAGGACCGACTTTAATACGTACGGATTCCTTAATATCGAACTCAATTTTCGGCTTAGGTTCAACCATACCCATGTGCTTCAGAATTTGTTCCACTTCTTCAGGCAACAAAGCAGTTGGTTTGGACCCAGAACCTGTCGAACCGACAAATCCTGTAACACCTGGTGTGTTGCGTACAACGTACCAAGAGTCATCCGTCTGTACCATTTCCACCAAGACATAACCGGGGTAAACTTTACGCATAACGGTTTTTTTCTTACCGTCCTTGTTTACCACTTCTTCTTCCATAGGAACAAGAACGCGGAATATCTTGTCTTCCATGCCCATAGACTCGACGCGTTTTTCCAAATTGGCCTTGACCTTGTTCTCATACCCTGAATAGGTATGAACGACGTACCATCTTTTTTCCATATCAAGCCACCGGAACCCTTCTTAAATAATCGCTTCGATCACAAAGGAGATGCCAATGTCAATGACCCAAAAAAACAGCGTCATAACCACAACAGTACCAAGTACGATCAATGTGTAGTTGGTCAGCTCTTTACGATTAGGCCAGCGAACTTTTTTAAGTTCAGCCCAGCTTTCTGAGAAAAAGGAAATCAGAGATTTGAAACTTCGTTTCACGCCGACACCTCCAAAAACTATCTGGTTTCGCGATGAGAAGTCTGCTCGTTACAAAACTTGCAAAATTTCTTCATCTCCATGCGGTCGGGGTGATTACGCTTGTTTTTTGTCGTAGTGTAATTTCTTTGTTTGCAGTTAGTACAAGCCAAAGTAATAATTACCCGCATGATGTACACCTCCCGAAGACTTCCACATTCAAGCAGAGTCTCTAAATTGATCCTGAAAAAAAGCCATAAATTTAGGCCTACCTAAAACACTTTATCACAAGGGTATAACCATGTCAATGAAAGAATAGCCTTTCATTCATTGGGTATTACTTCCGTACAACGTACATTCGTTTCTCATCTCTGTTTTTCTCTTCTCCTGCATGGACCGAGCGATTACTAGTATAAACATTCTTAGATTTTATAAACTTGAGACACTAAAAAAAGACTCAAACACCGAGCCTTTTCCGTCAACGACAACATGTGTTTAATTATCTCGAACTTCCAGGTACTTTTCAAGTTTGCGCTTGACGCGCTGAAGTGCATTATCAATGGACTTCACATGTCTGTCCAAATCTACTGCAATCTCTTGATAAGATCTCCCGTCCAGATACAACATCAATACTTTACGTTCCAGATCACTCAGAATCTCGGACATTTTATCTTCCAGGCCCACAAACTCTTCCTGATTGATGATAAGTTCTTCCGGATCACTGACCTGGGTTCCACAAATCACATCGAGTAACGTACGATCAGACTCTTCGTCATAAATAGGCTTGTCCAGAGATACATAAGAATTAAGCGGAATATGCTTCTGACGTGTTGCTGTCTTAATCGCCGTGATGATCTGTCTTGTAATACACAGTTCGGCAAAAGCCTTGAACGAAGCCAGCTTGTCCCCTTTGAAATCTCGAATGGATTTGTAGAGGCCAATCATTCCTTCTTGAATAATATCTTCCCGGTCTGCCCCAATCAGAAAATAAGATCTTGCCTTGGCGCGTACAAAGTTACGATATTTGTTAATTAGAAACTCTAACGCTTCGCTTTCGCCTTCACGGAAAGCTTCGACAATGTCTTCGTCACTTTGGTAATCATACTTGGATAACATGATATCTTTGAGGTCGACACTCACAGACAATCCCTCCGGCTGCAACGCAAGGTACCCCGTTACTCTACTCTATGAAATATAGGATCAGTATATATGATGGTACCTCACACCGTCAACCACGCTCTGCCTAAAAAAGAACATCAATAACATAAATGTCAAGAGTTTCAATATTCTAAATTTTGTAAAAACGTGCTGTTATTCCCGGCGCCATCGCTCAAACTCTTTCAATACATCCGGACTCAACTTGCCCCCGAGTGTGTTACGCGTGGTCTTTGCCTGATCTTCTTCCAGTCGTTTTTTTAATTCTTTTTCGTTCTGCTCAACTTCAATCAGCAATTCCCTTGCAGATACACGTAGCGCTCCCTGTCCAAAAATGACATGTTGCTCTACCATATCGCTCGTAGCCACATAGATTTGACGTCTTCGCATGCTTAGTTCCCGAACGAGTCTCTCAATGCATTCGTCTGCCGTCTCTTTTTCCTTTGTAAAATAGATCTGCACTTTGCTCTGAGTAAAGGATTTACCGAGTCCAGGCACGAGGTAGGCGTCAAACACAACAATGACTCGACGGCCGGAGAAAGCCTGGTAGTCTGCAAGACGAAAGAGAAGCCTGTTACGCGCCTCTTCGAGCCCACTTTCCGCCAGTTTGGTTAATTCCGGCCAGTCGCCAATCATGTTGTACCCGTCTACAAGAAGTACATCACGGGAATCAGCCATACCTTCTATTCCTGCGCTTGACGCGAGCGGAGCACTTCGTACATGACAACCCCGGCTGCCACGGAAGCATTCAGGGAATTAATCTGACCTTGCATTGGTAGTTTGATCAGCACATCGCATTTCTCACGAATAAGTCGTCCCATTCCCTTGTTCTCATTTCCGATTACCAATGCCACAGGGCCAGTAAAGACGCCATTACCAAAGACACCTTCATGAGCCGTGACATCTGTCCCTACAACCCATACACCTTCCTCTTTGAGGCGATCGATGGTCTGGCCAAGATTACTTACACGAGCCACTGGCACGTACTCCACAGCGCCTGCTGATGTTTTGGATACGGTCACGGTTACCGCTGCCGAGCGACGTTTGGGTACAATGACGCCATGCGCACCCGTGCAATCTGCTGTCCGCAAAATGGACCCCAGGTTATGAGGATCTTCAATCTCATCCAACAGAATCAGGAAAGGATGCTCATTCTTCGCTTTTGCTGCGGCAAGAATGTCTTCTACCTCCACATAAGCGTAAGGTGCTGCTTGTGCAACTACCCCCTGATGCTGAATGCCTGGTACCGTTTGATCCAGCTTGCGCTTGTCCACATGTTGAATGACAATACCTAGTTTTTTAGCTTCCGAGATAATAGGTTGAGTCAGATGTTTCTGTGCTGTATCGGCAATCCATATTTTATTAATGGTCCGGCCTGAACGCAGCGCCTCCGTCACGGAGTGTTTACCGGCGATCCATTCTTCTTCCATCGTTGTTCGATCCTCTCTGTAATGCGTTGTTTTGTTGAAATTTCTATTTTTTTGTCGGCGATGGCGATTGTTGTTCCGCGTGCTCAATGCCAAGCCCGATCAGTTCAATCATGCGATCATGATGACCACTACTGTAGAGGTAACCAATGAGACATTCAAAAGCCGTGGCATGTCTGTACTCCAACACATCTGCATTTTTGGGTACACTACCCGACTTGGCATTCCGCCCTTGCCGGACGATATCCCGTTCTTCCTCTGTCAGTTCAGCCTCAATCGTTGTAAGTATGCGGCTCTGTGCCTTCGCTGATACCAGCCCTGTTGCACTACGGTGCAAATGATTGGGACGCATGTTGGCTTTCGACAACAGATATTGACGAACAGCTACCTCATAAACCGCATCACCAATATAGGCCAGTGCAATAGGTGGAATCAACCTCGCAGGTCTGGAAGGAGGATATGGGAACCATCCTCCCTCTGTGACCTGCTCCTGTTGTTTTGGTGTATTTGGATGTCCTTCGCTCATTTGCGCCGCCATCTCATGCCCTGCGCCGTATCTTCAAGCAGAATGCCACGTGCAGACAATTCATCGCGAATTTCATCCGCTCTTGCCCAGTTTTTGGACTTGCGTGCTTCTACACGCTCTTCAATCAGACGTTCTACTTCCTCATCCAGAAGTTCTGGCTCTGCGTCAGTATAAATGCGCAGTACAGCATTCAATTCACTGAACAATTCGAGGAGCGCGCGAATGTCTGCCGCATTAACTACTTCTTGCTGCAACAGTTGGTTGGCTTCCCCTGCCCACTCAAACATCGCAGTAATTGCATCAGGAGTATTGAAATCATCCTGCATCTTCTCGTGATATTGTTGACGAATTTGGTCGAGTCTTGCCGCAAACTCTGCTGTGATATCCTGATCAACAGTTACTGCATTCAGACGATGGTTCAGGTTACCTACCGCATTCGCAATCCGGTCCACACTGTTCTGTGCCTGCTCCATCGTATCATCCGTGAAGTTCAATGGGTTGCGATAGTGGGTAGACAACATGAAATAACGAATCGCTTCGCGTTTATATTGATTCCGCAAGTCTTTAACAAGAACACCATTACCGAGTGATTTTGACATCTTCTCGTTATCAATCCGGATGAATCCATTATGCATCCAGTAGTTCGCAAGTGGTTTACCTGTTAATACCTCGGATTGGGCGCATTCGCACTCATGGTGCGGGAACTGCAAATCCTGTCCACCCCCGTGAATGTCCAGTGTATCCCCAAGGTACTCCCGAGCCATGGCGGAGCATTCAATATGCCAGCCTGGTCGACCATCGCCCCAAGGACTGGACCAATAGATCTCACCTGGTTTGGCAGCCTTCCAGAGCACAAAATCTTCGGGATGCTCTTTGCGCTCGTCTACACCCACACGGATTCCGAACTGCAGCTCCTGCAGGTTCTGTTTCGAAAGTTTGCCATATTCGCTGAATTTGCCTGTACGATAATAGACGTCACCGCCATTTTCATACGCAAATCCTTTTTCAACGAGCTCACGGATAAAATCAATGATCAGCGGCATGTTTTCCGTTACTCTCGGATTACTGCTCGCCTTGGGAATACCCAATCCCTCAAGGTCTTCATAATAGGCAGCAATAAATTTCTCAGCCACGTGAGGAACGTCTGTTCCAAGTTGTTCTGCTTTGCGAATCAGCTTATCGTCCACATCCGTGAAGTTCACCACATAGTTCACATCATGTCCTGTCTGTTCCAGGTATCCACGAACCGTGTCGAAAAAGATAACCGGACGTGCATTCCCGATATGAATGTAGTCATATACCGTTGGTCCGCAGACATACATTTTTACTTTCCCTGGCTCTTGGGGAACAAATTCCTCTTTGGTACGACTCATCGTATTATAAATCTGAAGCGTCATGGTCACTTATCCTTTCATCCTATACTGCCTTTATTTATTGTATCACGTATCACGCACAGTCTCATTTTCACGGGCATTCTGCAGTGTACGTACTTCTTCCTGCAATCGTTCGAGTTCTTTTTGCATACTGCGCAAGGAGTCAACGACCGGATCGGGCAATTGCTGACTGAGGCGATCTACCCGTCGGCCATCCTGTTTTACAATTCTGCCCGGTATACCTACCACGGTACTATTGGAAGGGACCTCCTTAAGCACAACGGAGTTCGCACCAATGTTGCATTGATCCCCCACGCTAAATGAACCCAGCACCTTTGCTCCGGATGAGATAACCACATTATTACCAATGGTCGGATGTCTCTTTCCTTTTTCTTTCCCTGTTCCGCCAAGAGTAACCCCCTGGTAGATAACAACATCATCGCCAATCTCACATGTTTCTCCAATAACGACGCCCATTCCGTGGTCAATAAACAACCGATTTCCGATCGTAGCTCCAGGATGTATCTCGATCCCTGTCATAAAACGGCTAACCTGCGAAATGAACCTGGCAACCGAGAACCATCTTCGCTTGTATAAAAAATGAGCGATCCGGTGTGCCCATATCGCATGCAGCCCTGAGTAGGTGAATACCACCTCAAACCAACCTCGGGCCGCCGGATCGTTTTCAAACACCGCCTGGATATCTGATCTGATCTTCTTGAACATGCTCGTTCCCCTCTTGTTCAGGTTCCCGTCCTCCGGCTTACCGGACGGCGCGTTCCTTGGTAGTGTACTGCACACTCGCCTAAACAAAAAAACGCCCCTGCAGCATTTAGCTGCAGAGGCGTTTATCGCGGTCCCACTCTGCTCGGTTCATTCTTAAATAGAATAAGCCCTCAAGCGGTTTGGTAACGGAAACCAATCGTCACAACCTATCCTAACGTTTTCCCTTGTCATGATCGACAAGGGCGGGGCTGGATTCGGCTGTGCAGCTCACGGGCGCATTTCGACTGATGGACAGTGGATGGTTCACAGCCACCGCAACCAAAGAAATCTCTTTGCTGCGGGACCATCCTCTCTGAATCTGTCCGGGTCAGTCTACTCCTCCCGATCTTTGCTGTTCTATTAGATAAATCATATCAATTATTCGTTGTGTTGTTATTATAGCGAAAAGGCCTCAGACTGACAACAGCCTCCTACGTAATCCATACATCATAGGACTGTGTTCAGATTCCAAATAAACGGAATGTCCTCGAATAAGCTTATTTTACTTGTGCAAGCAATCGCTCGATCACCGTATCACGACCCAGAAGTACGATCGTTTGGTTCAGATCCCGTCCATGCGTCTGTCCAGTCAAGGCTACACGAATTGGCATAAAGAGCTGTTTGCCCTTAAAGCCGGTTTCTTTCTGTACTTCCTTGATCAATGCAGCCATTTTGCTTGGAGTAAACTCTTCGCTCGCCTGTACTTTATCCGCAAATACCTTCAGTACGGTTGGCACCTGTTCCTCCGCAAGCACTGCTTCTCCTTCACTTTCAAGCTCCAGATTGGAACGGAAGAATACTTCCGACAATTCGACAATATCGGAGGCAGAGTTCATCTGCTCTTGGTACAGGTGTACCAGAGTATAAGCCCATTCTTTTTGTTCAGCAGACAGCTCGGAAGAAATACGTCCAGCCTTTTGCAGATGCGGAATGGCCATTTCGGCAATACGTTCCGGGTCAGCATGTTTGATATAGTGGTTGTTCAAGTGAGCCAGCTTGTGGGTATCAAATACCGCCGGGCTCTTGGACAGACGTTTCGTATCAAAAATGGAGATCAGCTGCTCTTGCGAGAAGATCTCTTCTTCCCCTTCCGGCGACCAGCCAAGCAGGGAAATGAAGTTAAACATCGCTTCAGGCAGATAGCCGAGCTGATCATACTGCTCAATAAACTGAATAACGGATTCATCCCGTTTACTCAGCTTCTTGTGATTTTCATTCACGATCAGTGTCATATGACCGAATTGCGGTGGCTCCCAGCCAAGCGCTTCATAGATCATCAGTTGACGCGGCGTGTTTGAGATGTGATCTTCCCCACGCAGGACGTGAGAGATCTTCATCAAGTGATCATCCACAGCAACGGCATAGTTGTATGTGGGAATGCCGTCTTTTTTCACAATGACGAAGTCACCGGATTCCTTGCTGTTGAACGAGATTGTGCCTTTAACCATGTCATCAAACGTATATATGCGCTCTTCCGGTACCCGGAAACGAATACTCGCTACGCGTCCTTCCGCTTCAAACGCACTAATTTGCTCCGGAGTCAGATCACGGTGTTTGCCAGAATAACGCGGTGTTTCTCCACGTGCTGACTGTTCCTCGCGCTCTTGCTCCAATTCTTCTTCCGTGCAGAAGCAAGGGTAAGCCAGACCTTTATCCAGCAATTCCTGCGTATATTTACGATAGAGGTCCAGACGTTCCGTTTGACGGTATGGTCCGTATTCTCCGCCTACATCAATACTTTCATCCCACTCGATTCCCAGCCATTTCAGGTATTTCAGCTGACTTTCTTCACCTCCGGCAATGTTCCGTTTCACGTCCGTATCTTCAATACGAATAATGAATTTACCGTTATTATGTTTGGCATATAGATAGTTAAACAACGCCGTACGGGCATTCCCGATATGAAGATGTCCCGTTGGGCTCGGCGCGTAACGTACACGAATTTCCGTGCTCATATGATCCCCTCCGTCACTAATTGATTGATGATATCACACACGTACAAGGCAAACAACGGATTGAGCGGCAATGCCCTCTCCCCGTCCCGGAAATCCCAGTTGCTCTGTCGTTGTTGCTTTCACGTTCACCTGTGTTACATCCGCTTCCAGTGCCTTGGCAATAACCTCAGCCATCTGTGGGATATAAGGAGCCATCTTTGGCTTTTGGGCAATAATCGTTGAGTCGATATTCCCTAGCTTATACCCGCGATCCTTCACAAGCTGCCATACATGCTCCAGCAATTTCAGGCTGTCGGCATCTTTGAATTCCGGATCGGTATCCGGGAAGTGCTTGCCAATATCCCCAAGTGCCAGCGCACCCAAAATGGCATCACTAATCGCGTGCAACAGCACGTCTGCGTCCGAGTGACCCAGCAGTCCTTTTTCATAAGGAATCGTTACTCCGCCAATAATACACGGGCGTCCCTCCACCAGCTGATGTACATCAAATCCCTGTCCTACACGTATCATCGCTTCTTCTCTCCCCCCAGCAAAAACGCAGCGTATTGCAAATCTTCCGGCGTTGTTAATTTGATATTGGTATAATTGCCTTCCACAACCTTGACCGACATTCCCTGACGTTCAGCCAGCATGGCGTCATCTGTCCCCAGAAATCCGTCCTGTTCGGCTGATTCGTAGGCGGAGAGCAGGGAAGAAAGACGAAAAGCCTGCGGGGTTTGAATGCTCCACAGACTGCTGCGGTCTGGCGTCGCCGTAACGACTCCTTCCGCATTCACTTGTTTGATCGTATCCTTCACGGGAACCGCCAGTACAGCTGCTCCACCACCGGATATGGCGGCCGCCATGCATCCCTTGATCTGCTCATGGTTCACAAAAGGACGTACCCCGTCGTGAACGAGAACCCAATCCGTCCCAAGTGCCTCAAGGCCTTTATGGACAGAATGTTGTCTCTCTTTCCCTCCGGGGATAACACGGACACGTGAATCCAGTTGGTATTCTTTTACCCAATCCTGGCAGCGTTCAACATCTGCAGCTCCTGTGACCAGCACCATCTCGCGGATCTCGTCCAGCGCAGCAAATACCTCAAGCGTATGTATGAAAACGGGCTTGTCCTGCAGCAACAGAAACTGTTTGCTCTCGGTCGTCCCCATCCGGGTTCCGCGACCTGCTGCCACAATGACAACGCCCCACCCTTTATCCATGCCGCAATCCCTGCCTTGTCTGTCAGTTTATCGTCCAAAGATATACAATATCATTCAACGATACACTACCCATCATACCGCTTTATTGGGCTTTTTCCAACAGTTTCGGCTTGGCAAAAATCATTCGTCCCGCTGAAGTCTGCAGCACACTGGTCACCAGCACTTCCATCATCATGCCGATATACTCGCGTCCACCCTCCACAACGATCATTGTGCCATCATCCAGATAAGCTACACCTTGACCATGTTCCTTACCATCCTTGATGATCTGCACCATGATCTCCTCACCTGGCAGAACAACCGGCTTAACCGCATTGGCGAGATCATTAATGTTCAATACAGATACACCCTGGAGTTCGCACACTTTGTTCAGGTTAAAGTCATTGGTGACCACTTTGCCCTGAAGCACTTTAGCCAGTTTAACCAGTTTGCTGTCCACCTCGGAGATTTCCTCGAAATCCCCTTCATAGATGAGGACTTTTACATCGAGTTCCTTCTGGATTTTGTTCAAAATGTCCAGTCCACGCCGTCCTCTGTTCCGCTTGAGCAGATCCGATGAATCGGCAATATGCTGCAGCTCCTCCAGAACAAATTCCGGGATTACGATCGTGCCTTCAATAAATCCGGTTTTGCATATATCAGCGATACGTCCATCGATAATAACACTGGTATCCAGAATTTTATGTTCTTCCATCCGTCTATCCTCGTCCACCTCGGGATGACCCCATCGCCCAGACATCCAGAAGGCCCCCAGATCGTCTTTCTTTGCCATGGCAAGGGTGTAGCCGGAATAAGCACTAATCACCGTCAGCGCCACTTGCAGCACTTCTCCTGCCGTCCCCATCCATCCCACAACAGGGTAGAGCAACAAGGCCACCAGCAATCCTGCAACGGTACCTGCGGCACCTGCCGCCAGTTCGTTCATAGGTACTTTTGCCAATGAATTGATTCCACTATGCAGCCTGTCTGCCATCAATGTTCCACCAATATTACATACAGCCATAAACATTACAGCTCCCAGCAGCGTTGATATACCAGCTCCCAGTAATCCTGCTGACTGAATCCACTCTGCCATCCATGGGACCGATTTTCCTGCCAGATGATATGCCGTGTAGCCGAACCATGCACCGCACAATCCTGTAAAAGTTAAAATGCCTTTTTTCCACATTAGTCCCTGCACCTCCTTCAATGTATCTTGATCTTTATATCCAGTATGATCCAATTCCTGAATTGCTAATCCCATCCGCAAGAACTTTTTGGAAATGTTGCAATCGTCAGTTGAAAGTAGGTAAATTATTGGCATATAATGAATTCAATTCATATCCCGAGGTGAGTGGCAAAATGAGTACGCTAAGTTTACAGGCTTTCCAGGATCAAGTTTCTGAACTGTTGCTGCGTCATCGCAGCCTGATTGATGTACTGTCCAAAACGGGACAAGCCGGAGCGTCTGTTAACCGTGCCGTGTCCAAAGCCATTACCGAATGCGGCTGCATCGAGCTGCACGCCACCAAGCAGAAATATGCCCCGGAGAGCGATATCGCTCAAACCAAGGGCCTGCTGGAAACGCATGTGGAAGGTGAGTTGTGTGAGAACTGCAGAGAGGTCATCAGCTCTGAGCTAGGGCGTAACCTGTTCTACATGTCGGCTCTCTGCAATCTGCTGGACATTAACATGGAAGAGGTCGTAAATCACGAATCACAGAAGTGTTCAACGTTAGGGATGTTTAATCTGTCGTAAGAAGATATGTATGTCGTCCGCAAGGGTTTCTTTTACCGTAAATAGATCTGAATAAACAAAAAGCACGCATTCTCCAGTTCAGGAGAGTACGTGCTTTCTTTGTATACTGTCTGTACCCAAGGCGACTTAACGATCGGAAGGACGGGAAGATTTCTCATCCTTGCGCTTTTTCGCCCGACTACGCGAGGCCGCTGTTCGCACATTATGCTTCATTCCATACAAGGCGTATAACACCAGCGGAATAAAGATTAATTTGGATAACTGCTCCGGGAAAATAACGGCTACGGCTATGGCAAATAACACAACCCATGGTGCAATCCAGATTGCCTTGCGTGGCAAACCGACCTTTTTGAAATTGGGATATTTAAGCGAACTCACCATCAGATACGATAATAGCAACGTAGCAATCATCATGCTAACCGGGCCAATATCCTTATTGAACAAGGAAAGTGTAGCCAGTACCCCGCCGGCTGCCGGAATTGGCAGACCCGTGAAGTACCCGGGGATGCCCGGCCGAACATTAAACCGCGCAAGACGAATGGCTCCACAGATCGGAAAAGCCGCTGTTGCGATCCAGGCGAGGATCGGCATCGAATCTTGAAACGACACCATAAATATGATCAGGGCTGGTGCTGCACCAAAGGAAACCATGTCAGACAAGGAATCAAGTTCCTTGCCGAATTCGCTTTGGGCATTGAGCGCACGTGCCACTCGGCCATCCAGACCATCCAGCAGCATCGCTACAATGACCATAATGGCAGCCAAACTGTAATTTCCATCAATCGCAAGCAAAATTGCCATCATTCCAAGAAACAGATTACCCAGGGTAAAGAGATTCGGAATGAATCTGGTTAGCATCGTTGTTTCACCTCATCCATTTCAAGCCTTTATATAGGCAAACCCTTACATCTGTCTGTCGATAAACATTTGCTCCTGCAAACGTTTGAGGCCTTCCTTAATGGTCCGGGCACGAACTTCACCAATACCATCCACTTCGTCCAGTTCTTCAATTGTAGCCATAATAACATGAGGCAATTGTTCGAATTGATCCACCAGATTATGGATAATGACATTGGGCAGGCGGGGGATCTTATTTAATACCCGGAATCCACGAGGTGCAACCGAATCCTCAGAAGTAGCCGCTGATGATGGATAGCCGAGCAGACGGACAATATGATGTGCATCCAGCAACTCATCGTCCGACAATCTTTTCAGTCCCACGATAATTTCACGGATTTTGTCATCACTGTCGTCACGGGCATAGTCCTTATACAACAACCAGGCTTCTTCTTCCGTTGTACCCACAAGCTCTTCCATTTGCATGGAAATGAGTCGTCCCTCATTCCCGAGTTCATGAATGTATCGTTTGATTTCCGTTTTGATCCGCATCACCATTTCGGTACGCTGAATGACATTGACTACTTCAGGAATCGTCACCAGTTCCTCAAATTCAGACGCACTCAGATTCGTAAGGGACTGTGTTAATACCGCTTTGTATTTCTCCAGGGTTTGAATCGCTTGATTCGCTTTGGTCAAAATAACCCCGATTTCCTTGAGGGAATAACGAAGTGTTCCCTGATACAAGGTAATGATATTCCGGCGCTGTGATATGGATACGACCAATTTACCCGTCTGCTTCGCTACACGCTCTGCCGTCCGGTGACGAATCCCCGTCTCTGATGAAGAGATCGAAGAGTCCGGAATTAACTGGGTATTGGCGTAAAGAATACGCTTCAAATCCTCGCTAAGAATAATGGCTCCATCCATCTTGGCGAGTTCGTACAGGTAGTTCGGGGAGAAATCACAGTTAATCGAGAATCCCCCATCCACTACTTCCATGACTTCAGGGCTGTATCCTACAACAAGCAGTGCGCCCGTCTTGGCGCGCAGCACATTTTCCAGACCTTCGCGGAAAGGTGTACCTGGTGCGATCAGCCTTAACAATTCATTCATATTATCCAGTTGGCTCGAATCTTTCATCTTGTTATGCCCCCTAATCTAAAGCAACCGCTAGTGCATCTGCCACGGTATTCACACCGATCAGTTGTATCCCGCGAGGATGTTTCCAGCCCTTTAAGCTTTTTTCTGGTAAAATGACTCGCTTGAAGCCCAGCTTTGCGGCTTCCTTTACTCGTTGTTCGGCACGTGATACGGCTCGAACTTCACCTGTCAGACCGATCTCGCCAAAGATGACATCGTCCGGCTTGGTCGGTACATCTCTCAAACTGGATGCAATACTGACAGCAACCGCCAAATCTACAGCCGGCTCATCCAGCCGTACTCCACCAGCCACGTTCAGATATGCATCCTGGGTCTGTAAAAACATGCCCATTCGTTTCTCCAGCACTGCAATGATCAGATTTAATCGATGCAGATCTACCCCTGTTGCCATACGGCGGGGAGAAGGAAAATGGGTCGTCGAGATCAACGCCTGCAATTCCACGAGCAGAGGGCGTGTACCCTCCATACTGGCAACTACCGTTGAACCGGCTACACCCAGTGGACGTTCCGATAAAAAGAGTTCGGACGGATTGCCCACCTCACGAAGTCCATCCTCGCCCATTTCAAAAATGCCAATCTCATTGGTGGAACCAAAACGGTTCTTCACTGCACGCAGCAGGCGATACGTATGATGCCGTTCTCCTTCAAAATAAAGCACGCAATCCACCATATGTTCTAACATACGTGGACCGGCAATGGCACCTTCTTTGGTAACATGCCCCACAAGAACCGTTGCAATGCCTCTGCCTTTGGCAATCCGCATGAACCTTGACGTACATTCCCTTACCTGTGCTACACTACCTGGCGCACTGGTAACTTCGGGAAGATATACCGTCTGAATGGAGTCGATGACAAGAAAATGCGGCTGGATCTGATCCACCGCTTCCTCCACACGTTCCATATTGGTTTCACACAGTACATACAACTCGGCAGAGAGTGCCCCGAGACGGTCTGCCCGCAATTTGGTTTGCTTGACTGATTCCTCACCGGAAACATATAACACACGCAAACCCGAATGCGTCAAGGCATGGGACGTCTGCAACATCAACGTTGACTTACCGATACCTGGATCTCCACCCACCAGAACGAGGGAACCTGGAACGATTCCGCCACCCAATACCCGGTTCAACTCTCCGATTCCAGTCTGTACACGCGGTTCCTGACCGCTATCTATATCTATGATAGGAAGCGGTTTATCTTTACTGTCAAACAGAGGAGAATTTCTCCCTTGTGTTTTGACTACCGTCTCTGTCTCTTCCACCATTGAATTCCATGACTGACAACCCGGACACTTACCGTACCACTTGGGGGCTTCATAGCCGCATTCCGTACATTGAAACTTGGTTTTAACTTTGGCCACTTCAGCACTCCTATAATTTAGTTTTATAACAGCATTTTGCATTATTCGACGAATTTCACCCAAACTCCCTGACGTGCAGGGTTACTAAAAGTTTACCATTGTTTGAGATTTTTCGTAAAGGATTATCGCAAACTTTACACATGTTCCTGACATAATCATGTCCGTCTTCTGTCCAAAGTGCAAAAAATCCTCCCCGGCCGAAGCCGAGAAGGATTAATACAAGCTGAAATTCAACTCCATAGCTTGTTACATATTATTTAGTTTCGATTTCCTCGTTAGAAGGAACAACCACGTCTTTTTTCGTAACAGACAGTGCACCGTTCTCTTCGTCGATGAGTAATGAATCCCCTTTGGTTACGTTACCTGTAAGCAACTCTTCAGACAATTTGTCCTCGATATGCTTCTGAATTGCCCGACGAAGCGGACGTGCACCGTAAGCTGGATCGAAGCCGGCTTTGGCAAGGAAGTCCTTCGCATTGTCGGTGAGTTCGAAGTCAACTTCGTATTCACGCAGCCGTTTGCGAAGTTCCTCACTCATGAGGGTAACAATCTCTGCAATGTGTTTTTGTTCCAGAGAGTGGAATACGATAATTTCATCAATCCGGTTAAGGAACTCTGGACGGAAGCTTTTCTTCAGCTCATCCATGACTTTACCCTTCATGTTATCGTAATCCGCACCTGCATCCACAACTGCTGTGAAGCCAAGTGTAGAGTTACGCTTGATCGCTTCAGCACCCACGTTGGATGTCAGGATAATCAGCGTATTCCGGAAGTCAACAACGCGACCTTTGGAATCCGTCAGACGACCATCTTCAAGCACTTGCAGCAAGATATTAAATACCTCTGGATGTGCTTTCTCGATCTCATCAAGCAGGACTACGGAGTATGGCTTGCGACGAACTTTCTCTGTCAGCTGACCACCTTCTTCGTATCCAACATATCCCGGAGGCGCTCCGACGAGTCGGGAAGTCGAGTGCTTCTCGCCATACTCGGACATATCAATACGGATTACTGCATTTTCATCACCAAACATCGCTTCAGCCAGAGCACGAGCAAGTTCTGTTTTACCTACACCTGTAGGGCCGAGGAAGATGAATGAACCCATCGGACGTTTTGGATCTTTAAGTCCCGCACGAGCACGACGCACCGCACGGCTGACCGATTTCACAGCCTCATCTTGGCCGATGACACGTTCATGCAGAATCGATTCCAGATTCATCAGACGCTGTGTCTCTTCTTCTTTCAGCTTGTTCACCGGAATTCCTGTCCAGTTGGCTACCACTTGTGCGATATCCTCAGGTGTTACTTCGGAATCCGTGCGACCTTGTTTTTCTTTCCATTGGTTCTTCGTTACATCCAGCTCTTCACGGATTTTTTGTTCCGTATCACGCAGAGCGGCTGCTTTTTCGAACTCCTGGCTTTGAACTGCAGCGTCTTTTTCCTTGCGGATATCTTCCAGACGGCTTTCCAGTTGTTTCAGGTTTGGTGGGATCGTGTAAGAGTTCAATCTTACTTTGGAACCCGCCTCGTCAATCAGGTCAATCGCTTTGTCTGGCAGGAAACGGTCTGTAATGTAACGGTCAGACAGTTTAACCGCCTGTACAATCGCTTCGTCCGTAATTTTCACACGGTGATGCGCCTCATAACGGTCACGCAAGCCATGCAAGATTTGAATCGCTTCTTCCGGAGAAGGCTGATCTACAGTAATCGGTTGGAAACGACGCTCAAGCGCTGCATCCTTCTCGATGTATTTACGATATTCATCCAGTGTTGTCGCACCGATACATTGCAATTCTCCACGGGCCAGAGCCGGTTTCAAAATGTTAGAAGCATCGATGGCACCTTCAGCTCCGCCTGCACCAATCAAAGTATGCAATTCGTCGATAAACAGGACAATGTTACCTGCTTGGCGAATCTCATCCATGATTTTTTTCAGACGATCTTCAAACTCACCACGATATTTGGTTCCAGCGACTACTGAACCCATATCCAGGGTCATTACACGTTTGTCGCGCAATGTTTCCGGAATCTCATTTGCAATGATTTTTTGTGCAAGGCCTTCAGCAATCGCTGTTTTACCTACACCTGGCTCACCGATCAATACCGGGTTGTTCTTGGTACGACGGCTGAGCACCTGAATGACACGCTCAATTTCTTTGCTACGTCCAATAACCGGGTCCAGGTTGTTCTCTCTGGCGTAAGCCGTGAGGTCACGTGCCAGACTGTCCAGCGTTGGTGTGCTTACATTGGCAGGTGTTCCATTATGACTGGATACAGCTTCACTGCTGCCAAGCAATTGCAGCACTTGTTGACGTGCTTTGTTCAGGCTAATTCCCAGGTTATTGAGCACACGCGCTGCAACACCCTCGCCTTCACGAATCAATCCGAGCAGGATATGCTCTGTGCCTACATAGGTGTGGCCCAATTTACGAGCTTCATCCATAGACAGTTCAATTACTTTTTTCGCACGTGGCGTATATGCAATGTTGGTAGGTTGCTCTTGGCCACGGCCAATCAGCGTTTCTACTTCATCCTGAATTTTTTCCAATCCGAGTCCCAGGCCGATCAGTGCTTTGGCTGCGATGCCTTCGCCTTCACGAATGAGGCCGAGCAAAATATGCTCAGTACCGATGTTATTATGACCGAGACGGACAGCTTCTTCCTGCGCGAGTGCGAGCACCTTTTGGGCCCGTTCCGTAAATCTTCCAAACATCATATCTCCTGCACCTCCATGGTTTTGGATAAAACGAGGGGAATCAAATAATTCCCGTCGTATTCTTCATATCATTTTTGTTTGCAGCCGTGCTGCGAATAAAGTCATTCGGCATTTGTACATGCCTTATTATATAAAAGCCGCAATGCGGCATGAAACCATAATTCAATACAATATCAGGCTAAGCTAGGACTGCTTCGCTGCATTGATCGTATCACGAATCAACTGAGCACGATAGATGTCACGCTCATCTGTGCGCATATCTTCCCCGAATGTTTTCTGCAAAAATCCCGGCTGTGTCATCACGTTCAACTCATTCATTACCGTGATGGACAGTCCATCCAACAAGCCGAGATCCACGCCAAGGCGTACATCCGATAAGCGCTGTGCAGCTTCCTTTGAATCAACAATAGCTGCATGAGACAATATGCCGTAAGAACGCATGACCCGATCCGTAATTCGAAGTCTGGAGTCGGTAATTAACCGTTCTCTGGCAGTACGTTCATGACCAATCATCTGTAATACAACACCATGCAGGTTCTCGATGACTTCCTGTTCGGTCTGTCCCAGTGTAATCTGGTTCGAGATCTGAAACAGGTTACCCATCGCCTCACTGCCTTCACCGTATATCCCCCTTACAGTCAATCCCACTTGGGAAACTGCGGTTAAAATACGGCCAATCTGCTGCGTCATCACCAGGGCAGGCAGGTGCATCATAACCGATGCTCTGACACCTGTACCTACATTAGTAGGACAGCTGGTTAAGTATCCTCTGCGATCATCAAAAGCATAATCCACGTGCGCTTCAAAAGCATCATCTATTGCAGAAGCTTTCTCCCAGGCTTCTTTCACCTGGAACCCCGGATAGAGGCACTGGATACGAAGATGATCCTCTTCATTAATCATAATACTGACAGACTCATCCTCACTGAGAATAACCGCACCATTTCTGGATTCATTCGCAAGACTTGGACTGATGAGATGTTTCTCCACCAGCACCCGTTTGTCGAGTTCGTCAATATCGATCAGATCCAACGTATGAAAATCCCCAAAGGCATGAACGTCATCGTATTGAAGTACTTCGCTCAGCTTATTCAGCACCTCTTCCGATTGCTCATTGGAAGCCAGCATCGGAAACGGAACATGCTGAAGGTTGCGCGCAATCCGGACACGGCTGCTAATGACGATTTCGGAATCAGCCGCATCACTGCGCATCCAGTCGCTGAGCGCCTTCTCTGTAAAGCGCAGATTAGGCATTACGCATCCCTCCTACTCATGACAAACTTTACTCCTGAGCTATTCCTTTTTCAAGTCCTCTGATCTGGTCACGGATCTGAGCCGCCTCTTCAAATTCCTCTTGGGCGATGCTCTCCTGAAGCTCACGCTTCAGATCAGCGATTTGCCGTTTCACCTTGATGCGACCACCAGCTCGTGCAGGCACTTTGCCTACATGGGACGTACTACCATGAACCCGCTTGAACAAAGGGTCCAGACGGCTGTCAAAATATTTATAACATGAACTGCAGCCAAATCGGCCTATCTTGCTGAATTGTGAGTACGTCATACCACACTCTTCACACTGAAGTGCTTTTGCAGGTGGTGTTCCTGCCGATCCACTTTTGCCGGCTGGATCAAAATCAAGCAACCCGGACAACAAGTTGTGAATGGAAAACCCGCCTGCTGTCCCAGGGATCATTTCCCCTTTTTCACGGGCACATGACTCACAAATATGGAATTCCGTCTTCTCTCCATTTACAATCTTCGTAAAATGAAGTGTCGCCGGACGTTTATTGCATTCTTGGCACAGCATATTGATGTACCTCCTTTGACCCCGATAGTTTTCATTTACCGAGCAAAGATATTAACATCGCCTTCAACATTCTGGCACGAATTTGATCCCGGTAAGGAAGTTTGACTAATATAACCTCTCTAGATACAGCAGCTCGCATCAACCCGGCTTCCCGCTTGCTCAAGAAGCGTGCTTCTTCCAATTGATAGATCAGACCTTCGGCAGCTGTCTGCCCGATCTCTTCACCAATACTATGGTGCAAATGATTATGCAGAGCTGATTGGGCCGGTAATTCAATGCGCTGTATGCGAACATAACCACCACCGCCGCGTTTACTCTCTACCAGGTATCCCTTCTCGAGTGTAAAACGTGTGCTGATGACATAATTGATCTGGGAAGGTACACATGAGAATTGATCTGCCAGATCATTACGCTGAATTTCAACCATTCCTTCGGGACTTTCATGCAAAATACTCTTCAGATATCGTTCGATAATATCAGAGATATTACGCATCCAATCATCCTCCACTGTCTGAAACGTTAAGTCAATAAGGACCCACACGCCCCCACAGAGTACACCTTCTCTACCCATTTAACCAATCAGGGAAACAGCGAATCTTGCTTCCACAGGTGTCAACAGGAGAGCGAAGGAAGCACGAAGGTCCTTTAATATTCCCTTGATCCTCCGATGAGATGAATCCCGTATATTGGCGATCATGCATCAGATTGTTGAAAGAAAGCTACTTAAGTATTAAACCTTTAGTTGACTTTGACTTTCTTTGACTTTATAACCATTATAGCATATTTTGTGGTTTTGCCAAGTGGGGTCACTATTCATTTTTTACGATTTTACACGAAATATTCCCCAGACACAAAAAAACCTCCCCAAAATTGCTGGAGAAGTCCATTTGTCTTTCAATTACGTCGTATTTCTATATAAGCTCATCCAGTTAAATGGAGCAATGGTGAATAGGTTATCAGAAGAAATCGAGTAAATAGGTTTCCCGTTCAGGAATCGCCTGTTCCAAAGCCTTGATTGCTGTGTTCGGTCCGTGAATTCTTCCCATTCGTGCCATTTCCGTTGGTCTGCGATATCCCATCATCACTGCAGTAAGGGACTGAATATCTAACTTAATAGTCTGATCATCAGTAATTGGCTCCGAAGTTTTCCATATGGACGCTGTTCCATTCATCGCTACGTTTAATTGCCATACTCCTTCATTCCACGGAGCGTGGGTATCCTCTACCTGTAGAACAATCTGCACCGGTGAGTCCTGGCTTGCAAATGGATACTGGGATATAAACTGCTCTACACTAACGATACGCGCCATAAAATAAGGTACGATCTCTTGCTGAATCCGTGGGTTATCCAATTGGAAAGCAAGCGTATCACTGGCAGGTGCCTGCAACGTAACTTCCTGGATCATGGAATCATGATTGGCAATGAAGGTCCACAGCCCTTGTCTAGCCTCTTCATTCAGATAGATGATCTCTTTAATGGTAAACTTATTTTCCTTAACCTCATATAAAAGATAACCTTGTGCTGCATCAGCTTCATCGTAATATACAGCCTTCTGGCTGGTCCCATTAACAAGAACTGAATTCTCCCACCTTGCATCATCCCGAACCAGAGTTCCGTTATAACGCTCAGCATAAGCACTGTATACTTCCTTTAATATGCTGAGGCCCGGATCCCCACGCCGAATTGTTCCAGGTGTCGCTTTTTTCATAGGCAAATGAGCTGTAGGTACTTTATAACGTTTAAATTCAACATAAGTCTCCCATCCATACTTCCGATAGAAACCAAAAGAGAATGGATGCAAGAACGATATACTCTGTTTGTTACGATTCATTTCTTCCAACGCATGCTTCAGCAGACCCGCTACCCAGCCTTTGCGTCTATACTCTGGCCAGGTGGCTACACCCGCAATACCGCCCATTTCGAACGATCTGCCATGAATATAGGTTTGAAAAGGAATGATGTGAAGTTTGGCTCCTAGCTGCCCGTCCTCATATACACCCCATATATCCTGTGACGAAAATTGACTCCGCCGTTTTTCTTTTTGTTCCTCACTCATTACTACTTGAAAAGCATATTCGGAAAGTGCCATAGCCGGTTCAAAATCATCTACCGTCAATTTCTGAATTTCCATGTCGTCCTACACCCCATTCGCTAGAGTTATTATCAATCCAAATCATGGCCTGATATGTGATATATGTACCCCTTAGAGTGTGTCAGAGGATTCTTACAAAGTCAAATAAGAGATGCTTTCGCATCCCCTTAAATAAACAAATAAAAACCACCACCGAATAACATCGGCAGTGGTTCTTCGCTTGGCGGCGTCCTACTCTCCCAGGACCCTGCGGTCCAAGTACCATCGGCGCTAGAGGGCTTAACGGTCGTGTTCGGGATGGGTACGTGTGGAACCCCTCCGCCATCGCCACCAAACGCGTAGCTTACATTTCAGAGTGTTGTTCTCTGAAAACTAGATTCGAAACGAAACACGCGAATTACAACTTGCTATTGGATAAGCCCTCGACCGATTAGTACTGGTCAGCTCCATGCATTGCTGCACTTCCACCCCCAGCCTATCTACCTCGTCGTCTTCAAGGGGTCTTACATACTGGGAAATCTCATCTTGAGGGGGGCTTCACGCTTAGATGCTTTCAGCGTTTATCCCGTCCGTACATAGCTACCCAGCGGTGCTCCTGGCGGAACAACTGGTACACCAGCGGTACGTCCATCCCGGTCCTCTCGTACTAAGGACAGCTCCTCTCAAATTTCCTACGCCCACGACAGATAGGGACCGAACTGTCTCACGACGTTCTGAACCCAGCTCGCGTACCGCTTTAATGGGCGAACAGCCCAACCCTTGGGACCTACTTCAGCCCCAGGATGCGATGAGCCGACATCGAGGTGCCAAACCTCCCCGTCGATGTGGACTCTTGGGGGAGATAAGCCTGTTATCCCCAGGGTAGCTTTTATCCGTTGAGCGATGGCCCTTCCATGCGGTACCACCGGATCACTAAGCCCGACTTTCGTCCCTGCTCGACTTGTAGGTCTCGCAGTCAAGCTCCCTTATGCCTTTGCACTCTTCGAATGATTTCCAACCATTCTGAGGGAACCTTTGGGCGCCTCCGTTACTCTTTAGGAGGCGACCGCCCCAGTCAAACTGCCCACCTGACACTGTCCCCGCACCGGATTACGGTACCAGGTTAGAACCTAGATACGATCAGGGTGGTATCCCAACGTTGCCTCCACGCAAGCTGGCGCTCACGTTTCAAAGGCTCCCACCTATCCTGTACAGATCGTACCCAAATTCAATATCAAGCTGCAGTAAAGCTCCATGGGGTCTTTCCGTCTTGTCGCGGGTAACCTGCATCTTCACAGGTATTAAAATTTCACCGGATCTCTCGTTGAGACAGCGCCCAAGTCGTTACGCCATTCGTGCGGGTCAGAATTTACCTGACAAGGAATTTCGCTACCTTAGGACCGTTATAGTTACGGCCGCCGTTTACTGGGGCTTCGGTTCACAGCTTCGGGATTGCTCCCTAACCACTCCCCTTAACCTTCCAGCACCGGGCAGGCGTCAGCCCGTATACTTCGCCTTACGGCTTCGCACAGACCTGTGTTTTTGCTAAACAGTCGCTTGGGCCTTTTCACTGCGGCCCCCTCGTGCTATTCACACTACCGGGGCACCCCTTCTCCCGAAGTTACGGGGTCATTTTGCCGAGTTCCTTAACGAGAGTTCTTCCGCGCGCCTTAGAATACTCTTCTCGCCTACCTGTGTCGGTTTGCGGTACGGGCACCTTCACCTGGCTAGAGGCTTTTCTTGGCAGTGTGAGATCATGACCTTCGCTACTATAATTTTCGCTCCCCATCACAGCTCAGCCTTACAATGTGCGGATTTGCCTACACATCAGCCTTACTGCTTAGACGGACATCCATCAGTCCGCGTCACTACCCTACTGCGTCCCCCCATTGCTCATAACGGCTTACGGTGGTACAGGAATTTCGACCTGTTGTCCTTCGACTACGCCTTTCGGCCTCGCCTTAGGTCCCGACTTACCCTGAGCGGACGAGCCTTCCTCAGGAACCCTTAGGCTTTCGGCGGATCAGATTCTCACTGATCTTTTCGTTACTCATACCGGCATTCTCACTTGTATAATGTCCAGCGCTCCTTACGGTACACCTTCAACCCTTATACAACGCTCCCCTACCCCTGATGCAAAGCATCAAGCCATAGCTTCGGTGGTGTGTTTAGCCCCGTTACATTTTCGGCGCAGAGTCACTCGACCAGTGAGCTATTACGCACTCTTTCAATGGTGGCTGCTTCTAAGCCAACATCCTGGTTGTCTGTGCAACTCCACATCCTTTCCCACTTAACACACACTTGGGGACCTTAGCTGATGGTCTGGGCTGTTTCCCTTTTGACAATGGATCTTAGCACTCACTGTCTGACTCCCGGAAGTAAGTCTATGGCATTCGGAGTTTGACTGAGCTTGGTAACCCTTGCGGGCCCCGCACCCAATCAGTGCTCTACCTCCACGACTCTGTTTTCCGAGGCTAGCCCTAAAGCTATTTCGGGGAGAACCAGCTATCTCCGAGTTCGATTGGAATTTCTCCGCTACCCCCACCTCATCCCCGCATTTTTCAACATGCGTGGGTTCGGGCCTCCAGTGCGTGTTACCGCACCTTCACCCTGGACAGGGGTAGATCACCCGGTTTCGGGTCTACGTCCACGTACTAAGTCGCCCTATTCAGACTCGCTTTCGCTGCGGCTCCGGCTCTTCACCTTAACCTTGCACGGGAACGTAACTCGCCGGTTCATTCTACAAAAGGCACGCCATCACCCCTAAAACGGGCTCTGACTTTTTGTAAGCACACGGTTTCAGGTTCTATTTCACTCCCCTTCCGGGGTGCTTTTCACCTTTCCCTCACGGTACTGCTTCACTATCGGTCGCTAGGAAGTATTTAGCCTTGGCAGATGGTCCTGCCGGATTCATACGGGGTTTCACGTGCCCCGCACTACTCGGGATCCGTCTCGGAGGGAACCAACTTTCAACTACAGGGCTTTTACCTTCTTTGGCGGGCCTTTCCAGACCTCTTCGCTTAACCGGTTCCTTTGTAACTCCATGTGAGACGTCCCACAACCCCAAAGAGCAAGCTCTCTGGTTTGGGCTTCTCCGCGTTCGCTCGCCGCTACTGACGGAATCACTATTGTTTTCTCTTCCTCAGGGTACTTAGATGTTTCAGTTCCCCTGGTATGCCTCACACTAACCTATGTATTCAGTTAGGTGTAACTGGAAATTACCCCAGCTGGGTTTCCCCATTCGGACACCCCCGGATCAAAGCTTGCTTACAGCTCCCCGAGGCAGTTTCGTTGTTCGCCACGTCCTTCATCGGCTCCTAGCGCCTAGGCATCCTCCGTGTGCTCTTAGTAGCTTAACCATTTTGTTCCGGTTTTGACTGCTCGCTCCCCTTGTTTTGCTAGCGCAAAGCCAAAAGTCGCTCCCATCCAATACCATCACAAAAGCAATTTAACTACCTTTATACACTTCACTTGTTTACACAAGTTCAGCTTAAAGGATTGTTCTAATTCGCGTTTGTTTCGTTTCGATATCTAGTTTTCAAAGAACAAGCCAAATAGATGAAATTGTTTGGTGGAGCCAAGCGGGATCGAACCGCTGACCTCCTGCTTGCAAGGCAGGCGCTCTCCCAGCTGAGCTATGGCCCCTCAAATTCCATCAAAACTGAACAAATGGATAAGTAACTGTGTTGCTGTTGCAGGTTCTAAGAACCTGCTTATTTGAATGTTTCCGTTGCAGGAAACGATTCTCCATAGAAAGGAGGTGATCCAGCCGCACCTTCCGATACGGCTACCTTGTTACGACTTCACCCCAATCATCTATCCCACCTTCGGCGGCTGGCTCCTTGCGGTTACCCCACCGACTTCGGGTGTTATAAACTCTCGTGGTGTGACGGGCGGTGTGTACAAGACCCGGGAACGTATTCACCGCGGCATGCTGATCCGCGATTACTAGCAATTCCGACTTCATGCAGGCGAGTTGCAGCCTGCAATCCGAACTGAGACCGGCTTTGTTGGGATTGGCTCCATCTCGCGATTTCGCAGCCCGTTGTACCGGCCATTGTAGTACGTGTGTAGCCCAGGTCATAAGGGGCATGATGATTTGACGTCATCCCCACCTTCCTCCGGTTTGTCACCGGCAGTCTATCTAGAGTGCCCACCCGAAGTGCTGGCAACTAAATATAAGGGTTGCGCTCGTTGCGGGACTTAACCCAACATCTCACGACACGAGCTGACGACAACCATGCACCACCTGTCTTGAATGTTCCGAAGAAAAGGTACATCTCTGCACCGGTCATTCAGATGTCAAGACCTGGTAAGGTTCTTCGCGTTGCTTCGAATTAAACCACATACTCCACTGCTTGTGCGGGTCCCCGTCAATTCCTTTGAGTTTCAGTCTTGCGACCGTACTCCCCAGGCGGAGTGCTTAATGTGTTAACTTCGGCACCAAGGGTATCGAAACCCCTAACACCTAGCACTCATCGTTTACGGCGTGGACTACCAGGGTATCTAATCCTGTTTGCTCCCCACGCTTTCGCGCCTCAGCGTCAGTTACAGCCCAGAGAGTCGCCTTCGCCACTGGTGTTCCTCCACATATCTACGCATTTCACCGCTACACGTGGAATTCCACTCTCCTCTTCTGCACTCAAGTCACCCAGTTTCCAGTGCGATCCGGGGTTGAGCCCCGGGATTAAACACCAGACTTAAATGACCGCCTGCGCGCGCTTTACGCCCAATAATTCCGGACAACGCTTGCCCCCTACGTATTACCGCGGCTGCTGGCACGTAGTTAGCCGGGGCTTTCTTCTCAGGTACCGTCACCTTGAGAGCAGTTACTCTCCCAAGCGTTCTTCCCTGGCAACAGAGCTTTACGATCCGAAAACCTTCATCACTCACGCGGCATTGCTCCGTCAGGCTTTCGCCCATTGCGGAAGATTCCCTACTGCTGCCTCCCGTAGGAGTCTGGGCCGTGTCTCAGTCCCAGTGTGGCCGATCACCCTCTCAGGTCGGCTACGCATCGTCGCCTTGGTGAGCCGTTACCCCACCAACTAGCTAATGCGCCGCAGGCCCATCCCCAAGTGACAGATTACTCCGTCTTTCCAGTTTCCTTCAGGCGAAGAAAACAATTATTCGGTATTAGCTACCGTTTCCGGTAGTTGTCCCAAACTTGAGGGCAGGTTGCCTACGTGTTACTCACCCGTCCGCCGCTAACCATCAGAGAAGCAAGCTTCTCTTCAAGTCCGCTCGACTTGCATGTATTAGGCATGCCGCCAGCGTTCGTCCTGAGCCAGGATCAAACTCTCCAATAAAGTATTGAAAAGAGCGATAAGCTCATTTTGAATCTGACGATTCATTGTGAATCAAAAGTTACTATCCATTTGTTCAGTTTTCAAGGAACTTGTATGTCCGTTTATGTTGATGTTTGTCAACCGGACAGGAATCTTATCATATCATGTTAACTAACTTACTGTCAACACTTTGTTTTCGTCACCTTTCAAATGATTATGACAATCAATCGTTTGAAGCGACAAGAAATAATATATCATGTAGCGATTTATTTAGCAAGCATTTTTAATCAACCTTTTGATATCATGATATCTTCATCTTCGGAGTCTTGTCTCCAACCTGTATTCGACAGATTAGCACATGATCTGAACAAGTGAAAGGCTACCCTTAAAGTGCATTACATATAAAAGAAATAAATCATTTCTATAATACTGCCTTCTATAACCACAAGTAATAATGTCTAGATGAGTTTTAGTTAGAGCCCCGATCGGGATAACGATCCTTGCCCTTCTGTTGGTTTGAAGAAAGTGATCCAAAAACTCTATAATAAGGTATATAGATATAGGGATAAGGTTAAGCAGTCAAGTATACTACTTTCATAAGTAGCCTATGCACAATCGTATAACTATCTCGCATAGCACCTTTACACAGATCACGTACTCCATTCACAGCTAGCTATTACATATCAAAGTTCTGAATAAACTCATTACTAACCTATATGGGGTGATCGCAATTGAAACAATGGTTGAAGAACATGCGCAAAGGTTACGGCAAAAAGTTGGTTTCCATCCATGCTTGGAATGCCTGGATTGTTGTGATCCTTGCTATATCAGGTCTTATGCTGGTAGGCGGCTTTTGGCGAGAGATACTCGGAATTGGGCGTGTATGGTTAAAGTGGCTACATATCATCGTTGGGCTAGCTATGCTGGCACCCGTGGTATATTACTTGATTTTAGCCGGAAAGCACTGGAAGCAGCTTCGTAATAGACCTTGGCAAAGGGTGAACACCATCTTTGTTCTTGCGCTGTTAGTAGGCTGGCTACTCTCGGGTATTGTATTATGGCAGTTCAAGCTGGCTGGACCTCGATGGTCGAATGCTGCACTTCTGATCCATGACCTGCTGACTTGGGTGGGCTTACCTTATATTATCTATCACTCCATCACTCGGACCAAATGGTTAAAGGACCCTGCACGTCGTGCGGTTAAAACTACTACAACTTCAACAAAAACTCAAAATACAGCTGATCCATCTGATTCAATATCGGATGAAAAAGAAACTCCGGCTGCTATATCTTCTTCACAGTTTGATCGCAGTTCCGAGAGAGATCCCCTCAAATCTGAGGAGCGACCTCAACCGTTGTATACACGACGAGCTTTCATCCGTTCTGCTGTGGGGGTTGGTCTCGCCGTGACTCTTGGTCCTACTTTTATATCCTGGGTAGGACGAAATCTCAAGATTGATAACAGTATCGATAGTATGCTGGAGAACGATCCTAACCGTATGGTTCCTTTACCACAACCACTGTCTGCTTCCTCTCCTCCCATTGGAGGCGGAGCTGAAGGTCATTTCCGCGTATATACGGTTACGCCTATACCGTCCTTCTCCAATGCTAACTGGTCTTTTCGAATTGATGGGTTGGTTGAACGGGCACAGGTATGGAACTGGGAACAATTCGTGAAGCTCGCGCGTACCGTACAGGTTAGTGATTTCCACTGTGTAACGGGCTGGTCTGTATATAAGAATACCTGGGAAGGCATTTCTCTTGCACAGCTTTTGAAGCAAGCCGGGGTCAATCCGGAAGCTCATAGTGTGAAGTTTTATTCCGGTGACGGTGTGTATACGGATGCCATTACGATGGATCAAGCACAAATGGAGGATATTATGGTCGCTGTCATGCATGATGGCAAACCTATCCCGGCTGATCTTGGCGGTCCGGTACGACTCGTCATTCCTCAGATGTATGCCTATAAATCGGTAAAATGGTTAAATCGCATTGAACTCATCGACAGCGAACATATTGGTTACTGGGAAGAGCGAGGATATGATAAGGATGCATGGCTTACAGGCGCATCTCAGCGCATCCCTAACAATTTAAGTGGATCATGATCACATAAGATAAGATTGGTGAGCGTTCATTCGTTGTAAAAATAATTTAGATAAATAGCAAAAGCCCCCGATCACATATTCGTGTCTTCGGGGGCTTTCTTATATGAACTCTTTTGTTAATTCATCCTTTAACCCTGTGGGTTCAAAAGACGTACAAGTTCATCCTCATCCTCAATCGTTGGAATACCGAGATCATGGGCTTTGGTTAGTTTACTACCTGCCTTCTCTCCGGCAATAACCAGATCTGTCTTTTTCGACACACTGCCAGTCACCTTCGCTCCGAGCGCTTCCAGTCTTTGCGTTGCCTCTTCCCGCGTCAATTGGTGCAGCGTTCCGGTCAAGACGACCGTTTTACCACTGAAAAAGGAATCTTCCACAACAGCAACGGCTGGCGCCTCAGGTGCCTGAGCTTTCACACCCAAGTTGAGCATTTTCTCAATTGCCGCCTGTGTAAACGGATCTGCAAAGAAAGTTACGATGCTCTCTGCCACAATACCACCGACGTCGGGTAGTTCAACCAGTTCTTCCACAGTTGCATTCATAATGGCGTGCAGATCTCGATAATGATCAGCGAGCATGCGCGTTGTCGATTTACCTGTGTTCGGAATACCCAGTGAGTATAAGAAGGAAGCCAGGTCTCTATCTTTACTAAGCTCAAGCGCAGCGATAAGGTTGTTCGCTTTCTTTTCCCCAAATCGCTCCAGCTTCACCAGATCATCAAACTGTAACGTATACAGGTCGGCAGGCTCACGTACGTTCAATTCATCATACAGCTGAATCGCTGTTTTCTCACTGAAGGTCTCGATGTCCATGGCATCACGGGAAGCAAAATGGGAAATACGTGCCACCGTTTGCGGTTTGCAAGCCAGTCTGTTGTTACAAAATAGATGCGCTCCACGTTGCTCCAGCGGGAATCCGCATGCCGGGCACTGCTCAGGAAAGACGATCTCCTCACCATCACTCTCCTCCGTCACTTTGCCCAGAATTTCAGGAATGACGTCGTTGGAGCGACGAATAAAGACCCGTGTGCCCAGAGCGAACTTCAGATTTTTGCGCTCAATATCGCCGATATTGTTCAGCGTACAGTTCTGTACCGTTACCCCGGCAAGTTCAACGGGTTCTACCCGTGCCAGCGGAGTTACTTTGCCAGTACGACCCACATTCCATACCACAGCGTTAAGAACTGTCGTGGTCTCTTCTGCTTCGAATTTATAGGCCACAGCCCAGCGAGGGAATTTATCGGTATAACCCAACACCTCGCGGGTGCGCATGTCCGTAATTTTGATAACAGCTCCATCGATCAGATAGTCCAGTTGACCCCGGTTCTCCTGAATCGCAGCCAATTGTTCCATCACATCATCAAACTCATGGAAATAAGTAATCGATGGGTTAACTTTGAAGCGATTCTCACGCAGGAAGTCCATCATCTGCTGATGATTGGCAAACTGAATGTCATCCGAATAACCTACGTTATAAAAATAAGCATTCAGCCGACGCTCAGCCGTCGCCTTTGGATTCAAGTTACGCAGCGCTCCCGCTGCTGCATTCCGAGCATTCTTGAGCGGTTCTGCCGCTGTCAAATTATATCGATCCAGGACAGACAAGTTCATGATACCTTCACCCTGTACTTCAATGGTGCCGCTTGTGTAAGGAATTTTAAGCGGGACAGATCTGATCGTTCTCACTTGAGCCAAAATACCTTCGCCCACCGTACCGTTACCACGAGTAGAGGCTTGTACCAACTCGCCGTTAGTGTAGGTCAGGTTGAGCGTCAATCCATCAAACTTCAACTCAATGACATAACCTGGTTCCGGTAAAGGCGTATCGGGATTTTTGCTATTATAGTCATTAATCAGTTTCAGTACACGAGTATTCCAACTACGGAGCTGCTCAATATTCTGCGCTTTGTCCAGACTCCATAAGGAGGATAAATGGCGATGTGGGGTAAACCCCTTGAGCAATTCGCCACCCACACGCTGTGTTGGAGAATCAGGCAGAACGATGCCGCTTTCCTGTTCCAGCGTAACCAGTTCATCGTACAGAAGATCATACTCCTTATCGCTGATCTGTGGCTGATCCATCGTGTAGTACTGATAATTATGCTGGTTCAGCTCGGTAACGAGTTGCTCCATCCGGTGCATCGGGTCCATACAGGGCCATCCCTCCGTTAATTTGATCTATGTAGAACAAACACTCCTATTGCACTTGGACTGCGATAACAGAAAAACGTTCCATCGTTGATATCACTACATAATTTCAATGAATGAATATCCACTCCGATAACAGAATAACTTTCCGAGCGCTGTTATCCCCGGATTTCTTTTATTCATTTTAAAAGGTAGAAATCCAGGGATAAAGGCGAACGCCTTGCTTCTTCAAGTTATTTCTGTTCTCTCCGTTATCGTACAAAAGGAGGTTTCGTTCTTATTCTACTTTCGTAATTGGGGCAAATCCGGCAAGCAAACGTTTCACACCAACCGGAGCCGGGAAGGCAATCTGCAGTTCGGTATCATTACCTGTACCTTTAACTGCAACAATGGTGCCTGTCCCCCATTTGCCATGCTGCACTTTATCTCCTGCCTTGAATCCTGCTTCACCATTAGAAGCCACCGGCTTGGAAGCAGATGATGGCGTAGAGTATGATGGGCGAGACGTGCTCGTGGTCACACGCGAAGTTGGCGTGGATGAGGTAGCAGATGAACCGCTTTTGCTTTGGTGATCAAAGAGCTTGGTACCACCACCGAAGTTGCTTCCTCCACTGGAACCTAGTCCACGTCCACCATAAGAGCCGCCTCCGCTACTGCCACGACGGTAACGATCACGAGCCATGGAAGTGTCTTCCTTCAGCTCATCCGGAATTTCGTCCAGGAAGCGGGAAGGCGGATTCGCTGTGGTACGTCCAAACAAGGTACGCATCTGGGCACACGACAGGAAAAGTTGCTCTTCTGCACGAGTAATCCCCACATAAGCAAGTCGGCGTTCTTCTTCCAGCTCTTCATTATCCATAAAGGCCCGGCTGTGAGGGAAGACGCCTTCCTCCATACCCACGATAAAGACTACCGGGAACTCCAAACCTTTGGCGCTGTGCATGGTCATCAGGGTAACCGCGTCGCTCTGATCCTCTTCGTCATCGTTCATGCTGTCGATGTCAGCAATCAATGCCAGATCGGTGAGGAACGACACGAGCGTTTTGTCTTCATTATTTTTCTCAAATTCCATCGTTACGGACAGGAACTCTTCAATGTTCTCCAGCCGTGCACGAGATTCGAGTGTGTTTTCATTTTGCATCTCAAGACGGTATTGACTCATCTCAAGAATCTTCTCGGTCAATTCAGTTACAGACAGATACTCTACCATCTGATGCAACGCAGCGATCATGTCATAGAACTCCACCAGCGCATTTCGTGTACGGCCTGCAAATCCAAGATCATCCACAACCTGAAGTACTCGGAAAATGGAAATACCACGCTCTCCTGCCGCAGCCGCAAGCTTCGCTACTGTTGTATCACCGATGCTACGCTTCGGTACATTAATGATCCGAGTGAGACTGATATCATCGTCGGGGTTAGATAACAGGCGCAGATACGCCAGAATGTCCTTGATCTCTTTACGATCATAGAACTTGATGCCGCCGACAATCTGATACGGAATATCAGACTTGATCAGAATTTCCTCTATAACCCGGGACTGGGCGTTGGTACGGTACAAAATCGCATGGTTCTGATAGGATTTGCCGTTCTTCACATTTTTACTAATCTCAGAGGTAACAAAATACCCCTCATCATGTTCGGAATCCGCACGGTATACCTTGATTTTCGAACCACCCTCTTTGTCCGTCCACAGTTTCTTCGGTTTACGCCCTGTATTCAGGCCGATCACTTCATTCGCTGCATTCAGGATATTGGAAGTTGAACGATAGTTCTGCTCCAGCAAAATCGTGTTTGCTTCAGGGTAATCTTTCTCAAAGTTCAGGATATTGCTGATATCCGCCCCGCGCCAGCGATAGATCGATTGGTCACTATCCCCTACAACGCAGATGCGGTGGTGGCTGTCAGCGAGCATGCGGCACAGCATGTACTGTGCACGGTTCGTATCCTGATACTCGTCCACGTGAATGTACTGGAATTTCTTTTGGTAAAAGTCGAGGACTTCCGGTACTTCCTTGAACAGTTGAATGGTCTGCATAATGAGATCATCGAAATCAAGTGAGTTGTTGGCTCTTAACCGTTTCTGATACATCTTATATATCTTCGCTACAATACCCTCGAAATAATCTCCTGCCTGCTTCTCATATTGCTCCGGACTAATCAGTTCATTCTTGGCCGTGCTCATCATCGATTGAACTGCTTTTGGCTCGAATTTCTTGGTATCGATATTTTGGTCTTTCATACAGCTACGAATTACAGATAATTGGTCCGATGAGTCCAAAATACTGAAGTTGGAGGTAAAGCCAATACGTTCAATATCCCGGCGCAAAATTCGCACACACATGGAGTGGAATGTGGATACCCAAATGTCGCGGCCCTGGGAGCCACCAACCAGTTGGGATACGCGGTCTTGCATCTCACGGGCGGCTTTGTTCGTAAATGTAATCGCTAAAATGCCCCACGGGGGCGCTTTCCGTGTTGCAATGAGGTAGGCAATCCGGTGTGTCAGCACCCGGGTTTTGCCGGAGCCCGCTCCGGCCATAATCAGCAGCGGGCCATCCGTCGCCTCGACGGCTTGCCGTTGAGGGGTGTTAAGCCGTGCAACGGCATCATGTATATTTACAGGTTGCATGCATGCATGCTCCTTTCGTTGGTTGGTTGGTCGGTATACCTGATCTATCCATTACACTTGGACTTCGATTGCAGCAGCATCTTCCGATCGTCGTTATCCCCAAATTTTTTGATTCCCTTTAATAAAGGGAAAATCCGGTGATAAATACGAACACTTCGTTTCTTCAGATTGCTTCTGCACTCTCCGTTTCCGTGTAAACATAATCCTGTATACGAATTATTGGTAAGAGGTTAAAAACCGGAAATAAAGGCGAATGCTTCGCTTCTCCAGCTTATTTCTGTCCTCTACGTTCTCGTGTAAAATTTAGTTTAGCTTATATTTAAGGGTAGTGAAATCACAAGAGAGAACACTGCGTTTCTTCAGATTGCTTCTGCACTCTCCGTTTTCGTGTAAACATAGTCCCTGTATACAAATTTCTTAGAAAAAAAGAACAAAATCAGGTAATAGAAGTATGCTTAGGATTTAGCTTTCTTACAGAAAGCTTTTAACGAGCATTTCGTTTCTCCAACTCACTTCTCTCCTCATCGTTCTCGTGTAAAAGACATTACGCTCATATAACTTCTTAAAATTAGTAAGGGCAAAGTTCTATTTTAACAGATCATAAGGGGAAAATGGGGGAATGGTAAACTAAACCGATTAAATGGTTCCTTTTACGGCCAACACCGTCTCAAGTGCCTTATTCAAATCGCTGTACACAATGTTGCCTACCACGATGGTATCTGCCACCTGGGCAGCTTGCGAGGCTTTCTCCGGATCATCAATTCCACCGCCGTAGATAAGGTGTGCCCGCTCCAATTGTCTGTGTGTCTCACCAACAAGCTCCATATCTCCGAACGTTCCACTGTACTCCATGTATACGATTGGAAGATTGAGCAGACGCTCCGCTGCCTGGGCATATGCCACGGCAGCTCCTGTCGTCAGATCCGTATCTGCACCAGTCAACCGCGCTACCGTGGAGTTTGCATTAAGCACAATATAACCCTCGGCAATCAGCAGATCCCAAGGGATAAGATAACCATAACGCTCTATGGCTTGCTGGTGATGCCCAATCATCCATTTGCTGTCCGTTGCATTCAGGACCATTGGGATCAGATATCCATCAAAGCCGGGAACAACAGCCTCCAGATCAGATACTTCAAGCACACATGGCAACTCATAACGACGCACACGGGACATCAGGTCTACCGTATTATCATAAGTAATTCCGGAAGATCCGCCGACGATAATCGCATCGGTCCCCGACATGCAGACTAGATCGAGTTCTTCGTCCGTAATCTCCCTGTCCGGGTCAAGCTTAAATACATGTCTCCACTGCTTAATCATGTCTATCAACGAACATTCCTCCAGAGGTTCTTCTGCATCCTAGAAAGCTTGTAAACTAAGTCTAAGTCAGCAGACAGTGAGTGTCAATGTTCGTATAAAAAGGGGAACAGAAAAACATGAATTTTTACGGTTTCCAGGCAAAACGTGTATTCATCTCATCCAACTCCTGCTCCGTCAGCACGTCCGAGTACACCCCGTACACGCCCCATTTCTCATAGTTAGCCACCTGTTCAGTGTCATTGATAGTATGCACGTAGGTGACTGAGCCTGCACTATTCAGCTTGGCGACGAAATTCTGGTTTACTTTATATTCCGGCATAGTCACGGCATCAATATCATTTTTTTGTACAAAATCAACAACCTGATCTTCTGTATCCTGTGTGGCATATAACGTATAGATAATGGAAGGGAATGCATAGACTTCTTTCACCGTTTCAAGCATCGGTTCGTTATAGATCTGTACAACCACTCGATCCAGCACGGATGGATCATGTTCTTTGGCTGCATCCACGAGGGATCTTAACACCTGCTGTATATCCTCATCCTTCTGTTCCTTGGTGTCGGTTACGATATACATATCCGGGTACTGAGCCAGTACATCTATAATGCCATCGGCATCCATGGGTTGGTACATGCCCAAGATTGGCGTATCCATGAATTCATCATGTGTCAACGCTCCGGCCTGTTTTTCCTCGGGAAGCTCTTGGTCCTGTCCTAGCATTTTACTCATATTAGCGGTCCACTCATGTCTGGCTACGGCTTTGCGATCCGATGTCAGCATAAAGTCGATCTCAAAAACACGTGTGCCTTTCTCGTAATTGGCAATCATCGCTTCATAGGCGTTGGTATATGGTTGATCACGAATGCTGCCCATGGCGTGGGCGATTAATCTATAAGCGGTAAATCCGTCCCGTTGTTCCTCACTCTCACTTTCATAGGCGAAAAAGAGTGTGCCCACGGTAACAATCAGTAGTATTAACACGGCGGCAATGCGTTTCATATAGCATTCACATCCTCAGTACCTTTTTGATAGCTAACTACCCGAATTGATGAGGTGCAAAACAAAATAGCCGCCCGAGGCGGCTGTTAAATGGTGGTATGCAAGATTAAATGAATTGTGAATCTCAGTAAGCATTCTTAAGGCCTTTGCGAATAGTCTCCCATATGATTTTGATATCAAATAATAAAGACCAATTTTCAATGTAAAAGATATCTTGTTCAATACGATCCTCGATTGAGGTATCTCCGCGCAGTCCTTTGCTCTGTGCTAATCCTGTTATTCCCGGGCGGACGTGGTGTTTGATCATATATTTCGGGATTTCATCCCGGAATTGGTTCACGTAGTAAGGACGTTCTGGCCTAGGGCCAACTACACTCATATGACCCATCAGAACGTTGAAAAATTGAGGTAACTCATCTAGGCTTGTGCGTCTTATAAAAGTGCCAAAAACGGTTCGACGCGGATCATCCTTAATGGACCATCCAGTGTCTATTGTGCCCTCAGGAATGACTTTCATCGAGCGGAATTTGAACATCATGAAGTTGCGTCGGTTAAGTCCTACTCGCTCTTGTTTGAAGATGACTGGTCCTGCAGAAGTCAATCTTACTCCTACCGCGACAACGAGCATTACCGGAGAAGTTAACAGAATCGCCACTAGCGAGAACACTATGTCAAAGGTTCGCTTCATCAATCGGTTCACCGCAATATCCAGCGGAATATCACGGACATTAATCATGGGCATACCCGCAAAGTTGTCGAAATGAGGCCGTGCTGGCAAGTAATCAAAGAAATCAGGAATGATTAGTGTCCGGACCCCTGCCTTCTCACACACATTGATAATATGCGAATACTTATCATGAGCATCCAGAGGTAATGCCAGAATGACTTCATCAACAAGGTGCGTAGACAAGAATTCTTCCAGTTCATCAATTCGTCCAAGGATAGGTTTGTATCTTTTCTGTTCACTCTGATCCCAGTGACGATAATCATCCAGGAATCCAGTTACTTCATATCCAAGTTCAGGATAATTTTTAAGGTTGTCATAGAAACGTTTACCTAGTGATCCAGCACCAAGGATGAGCACAAACTGACGGTTGAAGCCTTTTTTACGCAAGCGTTTCAGCTGCACTTTCACTATATAGCGATAAAACAGTGTGAATGATACATTGCCAATCATATACATGGCGAGATATGCACGTGAGATATTTACTTCCTTGAAAAAGAACATCAGGCTCAGCAACATGAAGAAGGCTATGCCATGAGATTGGAGGATTCTCCAAAGTTCGTCTACAAATCGTTTTTTTCGCTTGGCTATATACAGAGAGGACATCAGTCCTGTGATGATAGCAAGAGCTGCGTAAACCAAGCTCCACATCATATATTTCTCTATAGGTAGTGGATTTTGGTTCGTTAACAGGTCACTCTCAAATTTCAGCCACCAGGCTAGCAAAAATGAAATCTGAATCACGCCAAAATCAGCCGCAATATACAATTGAGTTAGAAATCGTTGATTACGCCGAATCATGGGTTCACCTCGGAAGATGCTTCATTCTCCGCTCTCATGCGGGTTGCAGTCTGCCCTTGTCGAGAAGGAAGGGACAATTTGCTGCGCAGCAGGGACAAAGTAAATTTGAGAGAGATGCCCACCCACACAGCTGTATTCGTGAGTAGATTGTACTTCTTCGCGTAGTGTTTGCGGTGGAACACCCACATCGCTCTATGAAACTCATACGTTATTTTCAAAGGTTTACGACGAGCACTGCCGCCCTTATAGTGCACAATATATGTACGCGGATAATAAAAAATGCCCCAGCCCGCTTCTTTGATGCGGTAACACCAATCAATATCTTCTCCATACATAAAGAACGTCTCATCCAACCCACCCACCTGGTCAATTGTCTCTCGACGTACAAGCATGAATGCACCGACTAGACAGTCTACGGGATATTCATCATCAGGACTAAGATGTCCCAGTTGGTATTGATTGAATTTTGTCCGATCCGGGAAAAGACGAGAAATACCGAAAGCGTAATAAAATGATGCCGTTGGTGTAGGAAATCCACGCTTACACGCCTTATCCAAGGAGCCATCAGGAAGAATCACCTTACAGCCAGATGCGCCCATCTCAGGATGGCGATCCATGAAATAGATCATAGTGTGGAGCGTATCTGGCTGGACAACCGTGTCAGAATTGAGGAGGAGGATATAGCGTCCTTTGGCTACTTCCATTCCTTGATTATTGGCTACGGCGAAACCTGTGTTGTTTTGATTAGCTATAAGTTGGACGTCCGGGTAAACCTCACGAATCGCTTCCACCGAACCATCATGAGACGCATTGTCTATAACAATGACTTCGTATTTGTAAGAGGTTTGGGATGCATACACCGATGCCAGACAGTCCAGTGTTAGCTGGCGTGTATTATAGTTGACGATGATGATGCTGCCGTCAAGTAGGTACGTATTATTCATTTTTGATGCCTCCCACAAAGGAGTATCTGTTGATTGAAGCATTTTAAAAACTCCTGACTTTATCTCTATGTTTAACTATTGAAAGTATAGCATATTATGGGCGGATGAGTTTGAATCAGGGGCAATAGCTCGATTTATATTTTCCTCAACACGTATATAAGCTTAAGAACAATGTTATCTAAAAATACCTGACGGTAAAAGGGCATTTTTATCGCATAACCAATTCTCTTTACTCCATTGCAGTCTAGTTGGTTTAAAAAATGTTGCAAGTTCTTCTGCTGCTGAGTAGATAACTTATCCCTATAGAGTTCCAAGAATAATCTCGCTTGATTACTCAAAATTGAATGATTCTTTCCATTCAAGAAACGGTCCCACCTATTCTTCCATTTTATAAACCATTTATCATTGCTCCCGCCAAGAACATTCCCTTGATGTTGCCGATACAAAATAGTTGGCTCTTCATCAAATATCACTTCACCAAAGGTGCTAACAAAAAGATATATCCACCAATCATGCATAATGATGTGGGTTAGATCAGACGGGGCATTCGCCCTGATCTGCTCGAATGTGACTGGGTTCAAGACCATGGTACAACCAACACAACAGTTTTCTACCAGAGCATTGTAGATGCTGAGCGGCTTTGGAGGCAGATGAGGCCATATGTTTAGGTAGTTTAGATCCTGATCTACCATCTGTGTAGAAGAACAATACATCAATGCTACGCCCGATGGTCTGGATTGCAACTTCTCTACAGCTCCACTCAGTTTATGCGGTAGCCACACATCATCTTGATCACAAAATGCATAGAAGTCGTATATAGGCTGCGTTTGACGCATTAATTCAAAAAAACTTCCGATTACGCCTACATTCTCCCCTTCAATCATACGAATCAGATCCGGATATGCCTTGGCATACCCACGAACCTTCTGGACAGTTTCATCGGAAGAACCATCATCCCTGATATGAATGTGGACATCTACCTGACTCTGTGCAAGAAGGCTTTCGAGTTGTTCATCAATGTACTTTGCTCCGTTATATGTAGAAAGCATGACACATACTTTAGGCTGGTTCACGTTTCACCTCAAAAATTAACTTTTCTTCATTATATACGAAAACTCCCGCTCAGAAATAACAGAGCGAGAGTTACCTAAGAGGATGTTATAATTATTTCGTTTCTGACAAGGAAAATATAAAATCTTTTAGTCCGTCCCGCCATGGGCGGAGATCCGTCAAGCCATTTGTCCGAATGGACATATGGTCCATCACTGAATTGACAGGCCTAGGAGCCGGTCTTGGAAACTGTTCGGTTGTGCAAGGTTCCAATTTTGCTTGAATGGATACCCCTCCGGTGGTTTGAGCCTCTTCAAATATAGCCTGAGTAAATTCATACCATGTGCAGGTACCACTATTGGAGGCATGGTATATTCCATACATTTCTGTTGCTATGAGTTCCATAAGGAATCCTGCCAAGTCTACCGTATACGTAGGCGATCCTTTTTGATCATGAACAACCTGCAATTTTGGTTTTTCCTGGCCCAGCTTCAACATCGTTTTGACAAAATTATTCCCGTGAATTCCGTATACCCAAGACGTTCGTACAACGAACCATCTGGAGGACAAAGATTGTACCAGCCACTCTCCAGCTCGCTTGGATTTGCCGTACACACTTTGCGGATTCGTGTCATCATATTCCTGATAGGGGTTAGTGGAATGGCCATCGAAGACATAGTCCGTACTAATATAAATCAGTTTAGCTCCGATTCTCTCTGCCGCTACAGCAACATTGCGCGTTCCCACCGCATTCACCTTATACGCTCCATCAATATCCGTCTCGGCTAAATCTACAGCTGTATAAGCCGCACAATGAATGATGACCTCAGGCACATATGACAATATGACATCATTACACTGTACCTGATTCGTAATATCCATCTGATCCCGATCACATGCTAGAACATCATGCCCCACTTTTTCCAAAAGAAGCACCACATCGCGTCCGAGCTGTCCGCTTGCTCCCGTTACCAGAACCTTCATGCCTTGGCGTCTCCCAAACGAGAACCGTATTGTTTTTCGTAGTAATCCTGATAAGCGCCCGATTGAATACGAGTCCACCATTCCTTATTATCGAGATACCACTGTATCGTTTCCTTAATTCCTGTCTCAAAATTATGTTTGGGCTTCCAGCCAAGTTCAGTCATTGTTTTAGTCGGATCAATGCCATATCTGCGATCATGTCCAGGACGGTCCTGTACATATTGGATCAGAGATTCAGGTTTGCCCAGTTGCTCCAAGATGGTTTGGACAATGTGTACGTTCGTTCGCTCATTATTGCCACCGATATTGTACACCTCACCATTACGTCCCTTATGAATAACAAGATCAATTGCGCTACAGTGGTCCTCTACATAGAGCCAATCACGAATGTTCAACCCGTCACCGTATACTGGTAGAGCCTCATCATTCAACGCACGTGAGATCATGAGTGGGATAAGCTTTTCCGGGAACTGGAGTGGACCATAGTTGTTAGAACAGCGTGTAATATTCACAGGAAGACCAAAGGTTTCATGATAAGCGCGTACCAGCAAATCTCCTCCTGCCTTGGAGGCTGAATATGGGCTGTTAGGCTGTAGAGGCGTATCTTCTGTAAACAAGCCTGTCGCACCAAGAGTGCCATATACCTCATCGGTGGATACTTGAACAAACTTGGTTATATTGTGCTTCTTCGCAGCATCCAGCAATACCTGAGTACCATTGACGTTCGTTCGTACAAACACATCCGGTTCCAGGATACTGCGATCCACATGAGATTCGGCCGCAAAGTTAACAACCACATCCACGCCCTGATCAATCAGGCGGTCCATCTCCTTGGCGTCAGTGATATCTGCTTTAACAAAGGTATGGCGTTTGTTGCCTTCAAGTGGTTTTAAGTTCTCCAGATTGCCCGCATATGTGAGTGCATCTGCGTTGATAATTTCATAGTCTGGGTACCGCTCAAGCATATACATGACAAAGTTACTTCCGATAAATCCGGCACCGCCGGTAACGAGCAGTTTCATCTGTTGGAAACCTCCTAATTACTTCACTTCAAAATTGAAATTGATCTCCGCATCCTTAAGCATAGGGTGCCTTTGGTCCTTATCGGACAAGACCGGATTCGATGTAGGCCAATCAATTCCAAGTGCCGGGTCACTCCATAATATGCCTCGGTCGTTCTCCGGGGAATAGTATTCGTCTACTTTGTACAAGACTTGGGTGTTTGGCACTAGGGTACAGAAGCCATGGGCAAATCCTTTGGGTACCAATAGTTGACGGTGGTTCTGCTCACTCAGGATAAATCCTTCCCACTGACCAAAGGTTGGCGACCCTTGGCGGATGTCCACAATGACATCGTAAATTGCACCGGATATGACACGAATCAGCTTCGTTTGCGATTTAGGGCTGAGCTGATAATGCAAACCTCGCAATACGCCAGGCTGCGCAGACAAAGATTGGTTATCCTGAATGAAATGATAATGGAGTCCGTGCTGCTTCATAAGCTGGTCGTTATAGCTTTCCATAAAAAAACCCCGGTGATCTCCGTGAACCACCGGTTCGAGCAGAACAGCCCCCTGTAACTTTGAGGAAGTCACTTTCATCACTGAGCTCCCCTTTAAATTATAATTTTAACTTCCCAAATTCCTCACCAAAAACAATCTCTTGTGCCAACTCATTGGCACGATCTAGGGATGTATGTGTACCTGCATCCGTCCACCAGCCTTTGAGAATATCGTAGGTAAGTGCTCCTCGTTTAATATATGCATTATTCACATCTGTGATTTCCAATTCGCCTCGATCTGAAGGTCTCAATGTTCTAATAATATCAAAGACATTGTGATCAAACATGTATATGCCTGTAACTGCGTAACTGCTTTTGGGGTGCTGCGGCTTTTCCTCTATGGAAATGATATTATCTCCCTTCAACTCAGGCACCCCGAATCGCTGAGGGTCCGAGACCATCTGGATCAGTATCTTGGCCCCATACTTCTGCTCACGGAACCTGTCCACATAAATGCTTATATTATCAGCAAACACGTTATCTCCCAAAATGACTACTATCTGGTCATCTCCCACAAATTGCTCAGCAAGGCCAAGAGCTTGAGCAATGCCACCAGCTTCATCCTGAACACGATACGTAAAAGAAACACCCATATCACTTCCGCTACCCAACAAATTGACCACATCACCCATATGTTCTTTACCAGTAATGATCAATATATCGGTTAGCCCTGCCTGCTTCAACTTGTATACAGGATGAAAAATCATAGGGTATTTACCAACTGGCAATAGATGCTTGTTAGTCACCTTGGTTAAAGGAAAAAGGCGAGATCCTGTCCCACCTGCAAGAATTATCCCTTTCATAGTAACCTCCTGGAAAGCCAATTGATTTATGAACTCTGTAGTTTGAGCTTATACAATTATTAGTTTTATCACAACTATTAGACAAACGCTGGTGTCTTAACAATAGTTCATAATACTAACAAACTAAAAAAAAACACAATTATCCACATAAATAAACCGCCTAAAACCTGCCTTAATATATCCTTATGATTCAATATGTCTCATAAGCAAATTGTTGGAAAAAATAATTACATTTTCATTATTTCAATATTTACAGAAATTAACTACCTTTTTGATTGAACCTGAGCATAACGGCGTTAATAAAGGCTAGGACCTCGATATTGTGTAAACTCCAGGAACTATTAATATTAAACCGAAAATTTTCATATTATTTAATTGTTCATTGAGAAAGAATGCGGATAGAATTACTACCATAACATAACTCAAACCTACCATTGGATACGCAATAGATAGTGGAATTTTTGCTAATTCGACAATCCATACAATTGCAGAAATGTCGTAAAAAAACAAACCAAGAATAACATAAAAATTAGTAAAATATTTATTAGTTTTTCAGATAGTGATATAAGATCAAGAGTATTTATCCTATTGGTTCCGAATTTCATAGATACTTGAGCTAGAGAACTTAAAATGATTGATGAAAGAAACTAAAAATAGTGAACCTTTCATACTTCACCTACTCTAAATTTATTGAACCTATACTAAAACTGATATCCCTATTATCATTGGTTCCAAGAAAATCACTCGGCTTATCGGTCCCATCTTCACTAATAATTGTCATGTAATTGAATCCTGAGTTGTCGATTTCTACCTCAATCTTTGTTTCAGTATCCTTCGGAATACTTCCATAGAAAACCTTTTTGTTATTTAAATTGATTGTTATATTCCTATCCTTTTGAAAACTTGTTATTGAGAATTTCATTCTCTTTTTAGATGAATCGGTTTTAAAAATTAATTCTGATATACTTCCCATCCATCTATATTTGTTGTATTCCTCACCCTCAATACTGTACCACCCTCTAACAAATCCAGCACTTACAGCTTCATTAAATATATCTTCCCCAGCTTTTAAATCTAATATTGTAAATAGATTCTTACTGAGGTTAAAGTTGAACTTACCGTTATCATAATAAAACTCTTTACCTTCCTCCATCGAATTTCTATCTAACGTTTTTCTGACTTGTCCATCTGAATTAATCAAAGAAATAGGGAATTTTACATTTTCCATTTTTTCTAACCCCAAAGCCCTCTCATAAAAAATCTCTGGGACAGGGTTAGATAGTCTTGGATAATTATTCATGATTAATTTAGCTACTGGGCTAAATCTAAGATAATTACTATAATCATACTGCTTTAAGCAATACACTGTAACACTTCCAGTAGTAAAGATGAATATTGCTATTATTAAATATAATTTTTTTATCTTCATTTTATTAAAGTAAAAAATCACACCAAAAATCATGAGCGGAATATACCAAACAGAATATCGATTAATATACATCATTCCAGAATTCCAATTTAACTGTGTGGCATTTACTATAGACATTAGAATAAGTAACGTAAACATTACAATTGCATTTTTGTGTTTTTTTATCACAAGATATAACATACTTATTATTAATACTGGTGTATAAATAATTAACCCAAAATTTAAATCAAAAAATAGGCTGAGCACCTTTCTTATTGTTATGAGCTCAAGAGATGAATATCCTGTAGCTGTTATTAAACTAAATTCTCCAAAATGGAAATAATAGAACAAGAAAGGCATAATATTAATTGTGGATACAGCACCTAATAACAAGTAATTTAGTAAAGATCTTCGATCCTTGAATAAATTAGTTTTTTCTTTTAACAACTCACTAAGTAGAACATATAAAGAAAGTATTGAAATTGCTGGGCTTTGTAAGGCCGCTAACGAAAAAAATAATACTGAAGCCTTTGGTTTCTCTTCGAAATAATATATCAACCCTAAAAATATCATCACATAACTAAAAACTTCTGTATGAGTCCAGTGGATATATAAGATTATAGGACTGAAAAGATTAAAAATTAATACTGCTATTTTTAATCCTATTGTTTTAAAGATACTCGTTCTTATTATCTTTAATAACATAATTAAAAAAAGAACACTGTTAGTTATTTGAAAACTATTTAATACATTCAAATTAAATGCATCAAGAATTGAATAAGGAACTAAATTAAGTAAAGAATAGAACCAAAAGTGGTAAGAGTAATACGTACCTGTTTTACTTTCGAAATAACCTGAATAATCAGTACCTTCTGGATAATTAATATTATTACTAGTTTCTACAAGGTTTCTTTCATGGATATCTGATGCTAAGAGTTCTGGAGATAAATGATTTTTAAAAGAGATTGTCATCCCCAGATATTCACGCCCATCCCCAGTTAATGTTGGCTTATATAGGATGGATCCTATAAGTACAACAATAGAAATTATTACCCAAAGAAAAAAAATAATCCTTTGGCTTAATGCACTTTTTCTACATTTCATTGCCATGCTCCTCATCCAAATATATACAGTATTAATACTGTAGCTATTACATATAGCACTACAGTTATTAGAAGGGGCTTATCACTATAAAGTACTTTCTCAGGTGCTCCACCTTCATTATTAACGTATACTAGATATAAATATCTGAATATACCATAAAGCACAAATGGGATAGTCCACATCAAATGAACAGTCCTACCTGAAGTGAAGGTGAAAAGTGCATAACTAACAACTGTCGATGAAGTAACTATATTGTTCATTTGGTCTATAAGAGAAACTGAATATTTCGAAAGAACCTTCCGGTGACCTGCCCCATCTTTCTCCAATATAATCAATTCATTTCTTCTCTTGTTAACAGCAAGGAAAAGTGCTAACAACATTGTGCACACTAAAAACCAAGGAGTCAGATAAACGTTAATAACTACTGCACCACCAATTGCCCTCAACACAAAACCAGCTGCAATAGCCATAATATCTAAAATAACTATATGTTTCATTTTTACAGAATAGCAGAGATTAAGTAAAAAATACCCTGAAATCACAATACCAAAAATTAAACTTAAATAAAAAGATGCGATAATTGTTAATAAAAATAATAATGCAGCAAATATTAAAGCTTGATAAGGGTTTATTCTTCCTGATGCGATTGGTCTAAATTTTTTAACAGGGTGTAAACGATCTGAATGTCTATCTAGAAAATCATTGAATATATATATACAACTTGAAATTAGACAGTAACAAATGAAGCCTAGCAAAGAGTAAATTACTTTTGTACTATCTAGTTTCTCAATACTAAAAATAAGAGCAGCAAATACAAGTACATTTTTTGTCCATTGTTTCCATCTCATTTCCTCAAAATAAAGACTAATAATATTTTTTTCAAATTTATTCAATACCAGCGAATTCACTTCATTCTTCAAAAGCTAAAATCCCCTTCCAAAACAACTATTTTCTAAATGCATTTATTAACATAAGTATGTTAGCATCCAGATATTCATCAATTATATCCCTCTCGCAATTCTCCATATTGAAAAAAAGGGAAATTCTCTTTATATACTCAGATGTATATTTATCAAATTCTAGATTTAAATTAGCATTGTTTCCATCTATAATATTATCAGAAAACTGTTTATATCCTTCCAAACAAACTTCCATACTATTATATTGTTTAGTATAGTTTATAATTTCTCGTCCAGTTACATCTTTATTATGGTTTACTATTTTCATTATAGCTTCAACAATTTCTTCGATTTCCGTTTCCCCATAGCTAATCTTATAAACAATTTGATCAGGAAACTCACTAAATGATCCTATATTTGTAGTAATTACCGGTTTTCCATGACCCAATATTTTGAGTAAACTTGCTGAGTTTTCGCCCTGAGTCGGATATCTTAAATTGATACACATATCCGATGCTGCTATATATTGATCAAATTGATCTAAACTTACATAGCCTGTGCATATGACTTCATCTACTAAATTGTTTTTTTTTATTAAATCCTGTAGTGGATACGATTCAGCAATTTCACCGACTATAAAAAACTTAAAATTCTCAATGAGTTTATTTGCTTTAATAAATTTTAGTGCTTCGATTATTTTATCTATCCTTTTGGTAATGTTCGCATATCCTAACGAACAAATAATGAAGTCGTCCTTACTGATGTCCAATGCTTCTCTCTCAATTATCATTTTGGAGTATATTAAATCTATATCCGTAATATAAGGCGCTGGCAACGGCACAACACCTATTGGAGTATATGGTGCTTGTTTCTTCAACAGTTGCAAAGCAAATTGAGAATGTACAATTATACCAGCCGAGCGGTCTAATAACCTTAAATTCAAGGGATAATTTAAAGAGTCAGCTTCCCAAATAGGAGGAATTTTATGATTCAGAAACTCATTCACTTTATTTAGACCTTCATTACCATGACAATAAAACATTTCTTCTTTATACGCCGAAATATTGCCTTGCTCTAATGTTTTAGCAGCAAAAAAGTGATGCAGTGAATAATCATGTAATACAACAATTCCAGGATATTTGATAGCAAACTCATAAATTTCATTATGCGCAGCATAATTGTTTCCTATGTGATACAGTACAACATGATATTCATTTTTATTAATCAAGTCCTCAAATTCATAAAATTCTCTAATTTTACAAACGTTTCGCACTTTTTCGTTTTCAACCCTAAAATTATTAGGAACATACACATCGATATCAAATTCACCATTTAAAAAGGGAAGTAAATCTTCACTATAATCAGAAATTCCTGATTTTATTGGATTTAACGGTGAAAAGTAAGCTAACTTTTTCAAAGCCCACTCGACTCCTATCTAATTGTTTCTGTCAATTTATCAATTGCATTGTCCCATGTGATATGTTGTATATCGTTGTATCCTTTGTTCCCCATAGAAGAAGCCACATTCTTATTATTTGAAAGAAAGTTTAACTTCCCTGCAATGTCTTCAGTTGTATCCAATATGAAACCGTTACTTTCCTCAACTAAAAACTCCAAAACTCCACCTGAGTCACGTCTACTAATTACAGGCTTTTTAGAAAGAAATGCCTCCAAAGTCACATACCCATAATCTTCATCAAATGGAGCATAGTACACAGCCAAACAATTGGAATATAACTCCAAAAGGGTCTTGTCCTCTACGAAGCCTAAGAAAACAACTCGATCTTTTAGATTCAGCTTTTCAACCATTCTTTTGAGATTTTCCTTTTCAGGGCCTTCCCCAGCAATAACGCATTTTATATTTGAATTTGTGTAAGCCATTGCTTCAATTAAGAATTCTGTTCTTTTAAGTTTATCTAAACGTCCGACTGATAGAACGTAATCACCAATCTCATTATTATAATAAGAGCCAACATGTTTTGGAGGATGGTACAGCGTTTCCGATTGGATATTGTTATACTTTTTAAGTCTGTTCGTTGCGTTATCGGCAATTGTATAAATTTTCTTTGATTCTAATAAGGAATTATTATCAAATCTCTTAACTAATTCTCTTATAGAGTAATCTTCTGGAGAGGAACCATACTGACTAAATTGGGTTCCCAACAAATCGTAAACTTGTCTATATTGATGAACGAGCCATGTCACCTTATTAGGATGCTGAATTCCATAAGAAGGGAATTTAGTGCCTATAACTAAGTCAATCTTCTCACCATTACTTTCAGACAGGTCGATCCCTCTCCAATTGACCATGCTCTGTATAAGTTGGTTATTTGGGTACCATTTAAAGGGTACTGAAATTATTTCCGATTGATAACCTCGCTTGTTTAGTTCAGTTGAAAGCGATTGAACAAGTAACTCTGCCCCTCCTTTAAAAAAGGGTACCTGAGAATGACATATTGCTATTTTTTTTTTCATATAGTCCGCCTTTTCTTAAAACAAACAGTAAAGGATAATGGTAAATGGTTGTTTCTTATCTGTTCCTTAGACATCAGCAGTTCGCCTACGGGAATCATTTCTAATACTTCAAAACCATTGTCATTTAACTCTTGTATAATTTCAACCTCAGTCCAAAAAACATCATATATATTAAAAGCAGACCATCCAAGAGATTCCCTCAACTGAGTCTCAGAGCGTTTGTCTGGAAAATCAGCAATTACAATTCCATCCTTGATTAATCCATGAATTTTACTATATATTATTTTCCGATCCAAATAATCAAAGTGTCTCAGAAATCTAAACATAGTAACAACATCAAATGTTTCTGTGGTATTGAACTCAAAGAAGTCGCTCTTTACATATATTACTTTATCATTGGTTTGAAGTTTTTTTGCTGAGACAGATATCATATATGCTGAATTTTCAACAGCAGTTACAGAACCATATGGTGTTAATGTCCTTAATACTCTACCATCTCCTGAAGCAATATCAATGATACAATTCTCTTTTGAAAAACTCCTGAATTTATACTTTTCCACAAGAATTTTTATAGATTTTCTTTCAAGCTCATCATACGTACGCATAGGATAAGAGGAAAATCTATGTTCATCATAATTGTCAGCTATGAATTTATCATTATAATACTTAGCCATATTATCCTTCTTCATGATTAGACTACTATTGATACCCTCTAACTGCCTACGCCATTCTAATAAATCCGGCGCAGTCGCTTGGGATTCAGATGATTTATAGTAATGAAGATAGCTAACATCATTACTAAATATAGAAAATAGCCCCGCACTTTTTTCCGTTGCATTCTTTCTATAATAGTCATAATTGTCAAATAGTTTATGAATATTATCAACCATGCTGCCTGCATCACAGCTTGCGACCACCCCAAGTTGATTATCGCGAATAATATCTGCTATTCCTACCATTTCAGTCACTAGGACAGGTATTCCCAAAACAGAGGCTTCAACAATTGATAACGGTGATGAATGATTATGCTTATCTACTGTGAATGGGGCAACCATTATATCAATGTCACTATAAAAATCATACATATTGAGGTACCCATTTAACACCTCAACATTGTGTAAATTCATTTCCTCAATAAGCTTGAGAATTTCTTCATAACCTTCGTATCTCCATGCGAATTTGAACCTAAAATCACTTAATTCTTCCGCTAATGATAATAATAAATACACCCCTCTATCTTCCCATAAATCTTTTGATAAAGGTGCAGAAGCGAAGCCAAGAGTCAAAACATTATGAGGTTCTGGAGCAAAGAGGCTTAAGTCTAAATTAACCTTCGGTAACATTAAAGTAGTTCTTAATCCTTTTTCTTCAAAATCTTTTTTTACAACCGCAGACTCTACAAACAAAAACAAATTTCCGACATCAATAGCATGTCTCAAATATTCGAGGTAGTTATTTTCATATTGCGGAAGACCATTAATACCTGTGATCGTAACATAAGTTATAAAAATCTTTTCCTTATAATTCTTCTGAAATAAATAATAACTATCTAAGCTATCTGAAAAAACATGAATTATATTGGGTTGCTGTTCCTTCAGTAGATTCTCAAAGTTATTTCCCCAATAAAAGACATCTAATTCAGGATCATATAATTCCACATTATCTTTTACATCATGTTCTAAAGAAATAAACTTAAAATTATCATACAGCTTTGTATATTTATAATATTTATAATAAGTTAAAGCTTCTTTTTTTACTGCTTCAATATCCTTTTCTTTTTTAAACCCTAAGCAAAAAATATATATTTCCTGATCACTCGTGTAATTAGTTGACATTAATTTCAGCAGCTCCCCCCACATTTAAATTCACCAATCCTATACATTTACTATCTGAGAGTACTCTTACAAAGGTAACGTCAATAAGTCGATCTATAGTTACAATTTCTCCATTAGACTGATCTGTTATCCCCAAGGTAACAAAATAGGTTCCTTCATTTAAATAGTTAGGGATAGAGAAAACTGTAGTGAATTTATCATTTTTGTCTACTGAAGGACTGATACATTTCAACTCTTTTGTATTCGTTCCATACACTTCTACGCCACTAATTGTTTTGAAAATAATGCCTATTACAGGATTTTCAATATACTCTACCGCTTCTGCGGTTATTTTAACCCTGAGGGTAGTACCTGTTGAAAAAACAGTGGTTTCCTTTCCCAATCCATCAAAAAAAATATAGCTACTTATTCTGGCCTTCCCATTTCCATACCTTAGTTTTTCTAAACTTTCATCTTTATGATTCGTAATTTGCAAATTAGCTGTTAACGACATTTTCTGATAGTAATTAGCAACATCATTTGAATTACCTTCAAAAACTAAATTCCCATCATAAAGAATGGATGCACGATCACATAGTGTTCTAACAGCGTTCAGATCATGGGTAACCAGTACAATTGTTTTGCCTTGTGCTTTAAATTCCTCGAATTTGGTATAACATTTTCTCTGGAAAACCTCATCTCCTACAGCTAATGCTTCATCAATTATCAACACATCCGGATCAACATGAATAGCTAATGAAAAAGCCAATCTGACATACATGCCACTGGAGTAACTTTTTACAGGTTTTTCAAAAAAATCTCCAATACCTGCAAACTCTTGTATGCTATCAATTTTGCTCAAAATCTCCTGGCTGTTTATCCCATATAGATAGCTATTAAACATGACATTTTGCCTGCCCGTAAGTTCTGGATGGAAACCAGCACCTAACTCAAGCAAGGCTGCAATTCTTCCATTCACTTTAAATGAACCGTGACTCTGTTTTTTGGTTTGAGCTAATATACTGAGTAATGTACTTTTACCCGAACCATTGAAGCCAACAATGCCATACGTCTCACCTTTTTTCACTTCAAAAGAAACATCTTTGAGAGCCCAAAAATTGTTATGTTGCTTTACTAAACCTAATGTAAGCAACTCTTTAGATTTGGAAAAATTGTTTGAATACATTTTAAATTTTTTAGATAGGTTAGAACATATAATAGCTGTTTCATCATTCATAACTTTTTCTCTAGTAATAGCACTATTTAATTCAACAGTGGTTTCTAAAACTATGTTGCCATAGCCCTCGAACCATGATTTCCCTTCGTGAATTAAATCCCATCTGAGTTGTACTTCATCTAACTTTTCTTCAATAACAAAACAACAATTTACGACAACACTTTCCCCAGGTGAAATATTATATGGAAGTTTTGTACGAATTCCTTCTTTTCTTAATCCCTTTCCATCGGAATAACTATATCCGATTAATATAGGATTTGTTTTATCATATGGATACCATACTTCAGAACCAATATTAGTAACGAGTATTTTTATAGAATTCATTTCTCCAATTCGAGAAACAATCTCCAGATCCGGTTGCAATAACTGCAACCTGGAATTATACATGTCCATTCGTTTTCAACTCGCTTTGATGAAGTTCTTCAAATGTTTTTAATACTTCTGTCTCAATTTCTACATTATCAGGGCTTTCTTTGAGCGCCAGTAACAATAGCTGATATTTTTTATTAACATCTTGTTCTATATTAGCTATATCTCTAAGAACAGAAGCTTTCATCTCAGAGATCATTATAACCCCATCCAACTCCTTCAACTTGTCTTCATCAACCTTTATCCCAATTTCTTTCTTTAACACTTCTTGCAATTCGCTATTCAACAGATGATTTTCAGATATAATATTTTGTTTTATTTGCTCAGTAGATGTGTCAAGAACTATCCGGAATTCACTAACCATTTCTTCTACTAACTGAGATACCAAAGCACGTAGTCTCGCTTCATCAACATTTTGGGTCAATTTCTGATCGACAATATATAGATGATCAATAACCCTCTGATTGAAATGAATTTGTTTAATAAGTATTGGATACATCAACTTCCGAATTGCCTTTTTAGAAAACACAACAAATTTACCAATTACTTTCCTAGGAGAAAAGAACTCCACATTATAAATATTATGTGTATCAATTAAAGGCTGCATGGAATTATTATCATGTTGCTTGCTTAGTTCACTTTTATTATCAATTGCATAGTATATTCTTTCTTTCAATCTTTTTTTAATGACTTCTTCATCAAAATTCGAATTCTGCATCATGACACCTCTTTCTTAATCCTAAATCTTCTATATTAAATCGGTGACGTCATCAATCATTTTTCTGTAAACTAACCATCCCAATAAATATGTCACTGTTGAAATTATAATCAAAACGATTATATTATTCATTTCTCCATAAAGTATTAAATTCTGATAACCCTGAATAAAATACATCATAGGATTAAATTGAATAAATTGTTGGGCCCCAGTAGGAAGAACGCTTGATATATACGCTATAGGAGTTAACCAGAACCATATTTGTACCAAGATCGATGTGAACTGATTTAAATCTCTAAAGTGCACATTAAACATAGATAGAATCATCCCTAAACCTGTACAGAAAAGTTGCTGCAAGATGATAATAAATAGAACCAACATATAATTTATTTGTAAGGAGAAACCGAATAAACTTAGAACTATGGAAAGCAAAAAATAATTCATCACCAATTCAATTATTGATGAAATGGTTAATGAATTAATTAAAATGTATTTAGGAAAATATATTTTTTTAACAATGTTAGAATTTTCAATGAATATATTTTGAAATCGAACTAATGTACTACTGAAAACTGTCCATGCTAGTATGCCGGAACTCAGATAGACACTATAGTCTAAGGTACTTGTCATATTAGGAAGTTTTGCAGACATTAACTGCGAAAATACTGTTGTGTATATAATAATGTAACCCAAAGGCAAAAGAAGACTCCACAGCAATCCTAATGTAGAACCAGCATACTTATTCTTAAACTCTCGTTTCACCATATCCCAAGTAAGACGAATATTATTAGATTTCATTCATTTACCATCCGTTCTTTTACTGCGCATGTCATTCAAGACATCATTTAAAGTTTGTTTTAATGTGAATTGTGGTTTCCAAAACGTCAGGGCTTTAAATTTGGAATTTGAACCATAATAATCAGGAATATCATTGGGACGAAATTTACTCTCGTCAATATTAACAACAATATTCTCTGAGGACATTGAAATTAAACTCTTCAATACATACGATATTTCCACGGATTCTCCGGAACAGATATTATATATTTGTCCCGTTATTCCCTGTTCAGCCGCTAAGACATACGCTTCAACGATATCTCTTACATCTGTGAAGTCTCTCTTTGCACTCAAATTCCCAACTATAATTTCAGGTTTTTTATTTTTTTTTTCTATTTCAACGATCTGTTGTGCAAAGTCAGGGACGACAAAGCCCGCCCCTTGACCAGGACCAATATGATTAAAAGGCCTTAAATGCACTATATCTAGTCCGAATACACTTGAAAATTCCTTAGCAAACAGAGATACATTCATTTTTGAAATAGCATACGGATTTTTTGGATTTAAGTGTTCATCTTCTACTATAGGAAACTTGATACCATCCCAATGCCCATATTCTTCTGAAGAACCAATTGTAACAATCCGAATCGATTTTGATATCTCTTTGACTGATTCAAACAGAAGTAAAGTTATCATTGTATTGGCCAAGATTGTTTCGCTAGGACTATTCCAAGATTGGCGAACATTACTTTGAGCTGCTAAATGAAAAATCACATCAGGTTCTACTTGATTAATGACCCTTTTAATGTCTTCTTTATCAGAAAAACTTGATATTATTATTTCATCAACAAAATTTAATTGCTCTGTCTTCTCCCATCGCTTCAAACGAGAAGTGCCGTAAACTGTAATCCCTCGTTTTTTCAAGGCTAATCCCAGATATCGTCCGACGAATCCATTCACTCCTGTAATCAGTGCTTTTTTCATTGGATACCTAACCTATAGAACCTTGTATTTTACTTAGATCACTATCAACCATCATCTTAATTAACTGCTCAAAACCAACTTCCAGTTCCCAGCCCAGGTTTTCTTTAGCTTTCGTACAATCCCCTAACAAAAGATCAACTTCTGCTGGACGGACAAACTTTGGATCAATGACAACATAGTCTCTCCAATTGAGACCGGCGTGGTCGAAAGCAATTTGTACAAGTTCTTCAACTGTATGAGTTTCTCCCGTAGAAATAACATAATCATCAGGTTGATCCTGCTGAAGCATGAGCCACATGGCCTTAACATAGTCACCAGCAAAGCCCCAATCTCGTTTAGCGTCTAAGTTGCCCATACGAAGTTCATTTTGGAGTCCTAATTTGATACGTGCGACTGCATCGGTTACTTTCCGGGTAACAAATTCCACCCCACGACGTGGAGATTCGTGATTAAATAAGATTCCAGAACAGGCATACATATCATAGCTTTCACGATAATTCACAGTAATCCAGTGTCCATATACTTTAGCAACACCATATGGGCTCCTTGGATAAAAAGGGGTAGTTTCTCTTTGAGGAGTCTCCATTACTTTACCAAACATCTCACTACTGGAAGCCTGATAGAACCTTGCCTCTGGTTTGATATAACGAACTGCTTCAAGCATATTGGTAACTCCTACACCTGTAGCTTGTCCTGTAATACCAGGTTGATCCCATGATGTTGCAACAAAAGACTGGGCAGCCAGATTATATACCTCGTCTGGATTTGACTTTTTAACAGCTTGAATCAAAGAACCTTGATCTAGAAGATCCCCATCAATAAATTCAATTTCATTTTTAATATGATTGATATTCTCCATAATTGGTACACTTGTTCTACGACGAAGACCGTAAACTTTATAACCTTTCTCTAGTAAAAGCTCTGCCAAATAAGATCCATCTTGTCCTGTGATTCCTGTAATCAATGCATTTTTGGTCATTTGTAAGTTCTCCTTTGATATGCAAATAAAATGATACTCTAATTAATCCTTGTAAGTTAAAGATACTCTTCCATCTTCTGCATCCTTAATTCTTTAAGAAGCAGCTTTACTTCCTGCGCTTTTTCCTTAGTACAAATCAAAGTCACATCTTCAGTGTCCACTATGATCAAATCTTCAATACCTAGAGTCGCAATCAATTTGCCATTGCTTTCAATAATACACCGCTTGGTATCTAGGTTCAGAATGTTACCACGAATCACATTTCCATTCTCATCTAGTTCATTAATTCGTTCCAATGCTGTCCAGCTGCCCACATCATCCCAACCGAATACACACGGAATTACATAGATGTTACTTACCTTCTCCATAATCCCGTAATCTATAGATTGATCAGGCATCTTTAAGAATTCTGAACGTATCAGTTCATCACGATTTTCTGAATCAAGTACCACCTTCATGGTCTCCAAAACATCATGCATTTCTGGCATCAGTTCTTCTATATAATGTCTAATTGTGTTAACTTTCCACACAAAAATACCACTATTCCATAAGAAATTCCCCGCTTCTAGATAGGATTGCGCTGTAACCAAGTCCGGTTTCTCGACAAACTGATTAACTTTATGAACTGAGAGTTCATTAACTTCTCTGGTTTGATCACTACTTTCGATGTAGCCATAACCTGTTTCAGGGTATGTAGGTTGGATTCCAAGTGTAACTAGATTCTCGTTATCCTGGGCAACTTCAACAGCCGTTTTTAGTATCCGTATAAATCCCTCTTCGTTTTCTATAATGTGATCTGAGGGAATTACTATCATTGTGCTGTCCGGAAAGCGATCCTCAATAATAATAGAGGCCAAGCCGATACAGGGAGCTGTATTTCGTCCCACAGGCTCAATGATGATATTATTAGCAGGTAACGTAGGAATTTGTGCCTTAATTAACTCTGCATATAGTTCATTCGTGACAATGAATATACGAGAGATGTCAACCATCTTCTCCAACCGTGCAATAGATTGCTGGATCATAGATTTGTTACCGGAAATATTCAAAAATTGCTTAGGAAGATTAGTTCTGCTTTTAGGCCAAAAACGCTCACCTTTTCCTCCAGCCATGATAACACATGTAATATTCATTTCATCCTCCAAACTTCCACATAGAAATATACTCTAATCTTTTCTGAATCAAACTCCCAATGGTATGTGGAGAGTAGTGCTCCTTAATGTACTCCTCTCCTTTTGACGATACCTGTTCGTAGTAGTTTCTATCATCATAAAGTTTACGCATATAATAGCTTGCATGCTCTATATCAGGGTCAGCCCAATATTGGTATGCTTTGTACGGACCAAAGTCTTGTTTCAAATTCACTAGGGTATAGCTCACTAAACATGAATTATAATGATTCATAAAATCTAAGTTGGACGACCACCCTGTACCCACAGCCGGTTTACCTAAATACATGGCCTCAGCAAGCCCCAGGCCGAAACCTTCGCTTCGGTGAAGAGAAACATAACTATCTGTTACAGAAATCAATGCATTTGTATCATTTCTTGTAAGCGTCTCTTCAATTAGATAAATATTCTTATATTCCCCTATGATTTCATGCAGTTCTTCTAGATCTTTTTGTGCATATCCAACGCCGTTTACTTTTACTACGAGGCCTACGGACGGATCGTCCGGTAAAAAGGCGGTTTGAAACGCTCTAATTGAAGCTTTCGGATTTTTTCTTTCCTGATAGCTTTTCAAGTCATACATCGTTAAAAATAAAAATGCATTCTGCGGTAAATTATAGTAGGCCCGGTCTCTTATATGCTGTATGGAAACTTCAATACTATGTGGGATTTTCACTACAGGCACTGGGCTTTTTTGTGCAATGGAATCTGCAATAAACGTGGAAGGTACCCAAATTTCATTAACTAAGTTAAAGCTCTCCTTCCAATCATCCGGAAAATCGGACAGTTCCCAGTGCCAATAACCTATGTTATAGCGGTTTTTAAAAATTGAGTTTCCATACTGGGAATAAACCTCGATCATCTGCTCAGCATTAATATGAAACAAATTAATATTGTACTTGGGTTCAACAATCTCTTTGTGGATCCATGTAGTATCATTCATTCTGGCTGAATTGGTCCCCGTGAAATTGATAATTCCAAAGTTCATATTATCAATAGCGGTAATACTCCTCGCAGCTATTCTGCAGGATTCTCCAATTCCCATCTCGGCACGGGCATAACCCACGAGATTTATGCCTGAAATGCTCCCTGTAAAATGCGTTGATTCGTCATTTTTCTGCAAAGGAAAAGCTGTCTTAAGTAATTTATGCTTAATCTGCTGTCTGACCTTAGTTGAAAAAAACTTAACACTCAAGGGTTTCAATCTAACAGCAACCTTGTATAGAATCTTATATATTAATGATTTCGGATTTACCATTTGACATTTTATCGTCCTTTATATTTTCAATTAGAGTCGACTCTACTACAAGCGTAATAGGACAACATACACATTCTATGATAAAATATTGTCGTATCTACAAGAAAAGGAGAATCATACCTTGTCGAATCCAGTATACGGGAAATCTAACAAGACGTCGAGGAAAGTAACTAACAATTCGACGTCACCATTACTATGGGCTTTAAAAATAGGACTTATCTTATTTCTACTCTGGTCTTCATTCCAAGTTGCGTTATTTAACGGACAATTGCTTCAATTTGAGGGACCCATTTATTGGGCAATTACCATTACAGCCCTCCTATTCACTATTTGGGTTGCTGTTTACTTCAAACAGATTAAGTTAGAGACTCACCAAGACTGGCTAAAGATCGTGGTTATATTACTGCCACTTACCTACGTTCTATCACTTTTAAGTGCAGTTTCTGATTATCTGTCAGTCAACATGATCCTCATTCAATGTATTTATGCCATGATCTTTGTGATGACTATGTACCTGCTCAAAAACAACAAAATCAATCATATCATACAATCTTCCTTAATAGGAATTGCATATGTAATTGTCGGATTTGGTTTGTTGAACTGGTTTGGGGCCTCCAATTTGGCTGGTAGGCTAGTTGGCTGGTTCTCTTCAGGTGTTGTTAATGGGGTATATACTCAAACGATTTGGAACGACGCCAATGGTCCACGACTTGCTTCGGTGTTTCAATATCCTAATACATACGCAGCATTCCTGATGGCATTTTTGTTCATTAGCATCTTTAGCCTGATTCGCTCTAAAAAGGTGTACATACAGTTGGTTCATGCCTTTATGCTTGTTCCTATCTTGCTGTCCCTGTTGCTTACACTTTCGCGGACAGGTCTTGTGATGATGCCAATCGTGTTAGTGATTATCCTGTTGTTGCTTAAACCAGCAAAACAGATTTTATGGTTCATTTATCTTGTCATTTCAGGAATAGGAACAGTAGCTATCTTGAATCCGGTCAATACCGCCGGACTCGAATTGCAGCAACAGTTCACTGCCGGAGTTGCAGCCAAGGGTTGGACTTATCTGGTTGCAGCATCCATCGTTATAGCAATTATCATCTGGGCTACTCAACGTTGGATCGCTCCCACGTTAGAAACAAAGCTTCAAGCTTGGGGTAAACGTAAAGGCTCAAGCTTGTGGATCCCGCTAGGCTCCATACTGCTCGCCATTATCGTTGCAGTGTTGCTGTTGGGTACCAGTGTTCGTAACATTTTGCCTGATAGTATCAGTACGCGTCTGGAAAACATCAACTTCCAGCAGCACAGTGTTCTTGAACGAATCACCTTCTACAAAGATGCTGCCAAGGTCATTGCAGATTACCCATTGATTGGTGCAGGTGGTGGGGCTTGGACTGCGCTGTACGAGAAGTATCAGAACAATCCATATGTTAGTGCGCAGGCGCATAACTTCTTCATGCAGTACTTGGTGGAAGTCGGAATTATCGGATTTATCATTTTCATGTCATTTATTCTGTATATCTTCTATCAATTCGTTCGCAGCTACTTGCGAAGAGACGAAAGTGAAAGAGAGTCACATTTTTTATTTTTTATTTTGTCCATGACAATTCTGGTATTGAGTCTTCTCGATTTCAATATGAGTTACGTCTTCATCGGCATGCTGGTATTTATCGGGTTTGGGGGCATGGCGGCAGCGATTGACCCACGGCCAGTTCAGCATTTTAAAGTAAGCTCATCTGTTGCACGAGGAATCTATACCGCCATTGCCGGAGTATCGATCATTGTACTGTTGATTGTATCCGTGCGCTTTTTACAAGCAAATCATTATGCTTATGCAGCGAAGGAAGTTGCAGAAATCAGCCAATCTTTTGAGGAAATCAAAGCTCCACTGGATAAGGACCTTGCCATTCGCAGTGCACATTCTGATTCCCTGCTGACGCTTTCTTCGCTTTACCAACAAGGTTTTCAACAAACACAAGATGATCAGTTCTACAATGCTGGTGTAGATTTGCTTCAAAAAGGGCTAAAAGCAGAACCCTACAACAAAGGCATGGTTAAACAGTTGATCCAACTCTATGAGCTTAAAGGTGATAATGAACATGCCTATACTCTTCAAAAAGAATATGCCAACAACTATATCTGGGATATGGAGTGGTACGAACGGCTAATCACCCGTTCGTTCGATCTAGGATATCAAGCACTTGGACAAGGCGATACGGCTAAGAAGGAATCTTACTTCAATTCAGGGCTGGAGGCTTACCAGCACGTTGTTGATGGAGTAAAGCATCTAAAGACCCTCCCTGAAGGACAACTTCAAGGACAGCCGTTCGAGCTGACTCCAACAATGATTCTGAACGCGGGGAAAATAAAATACATGTTAAACGATTCAGCTGGAGCTGCTACTACCCTTAAGGGTGGGATTGCAGAGGATCTGACCGATGCTACCAACCGTGAAATTGCTCGTTGGTACCTTGCCGCTCTAACGAAGGATGGGCAACAAGATCAAGCTATATATGATAAGCTTATCACTGTCGCACCTAACGAAGCAGACGAGATTAAACAGATAGCAGAACTGAATTTCTAATAACAAAATGCACTAGTGGTCCTCTATAATTCCACACAAAAAAGGTTTGCCCTCATCAAGGGGCAAACCTTTTTTGTGATCTAATTCGTTAGGGATGTGTTAGTTCGATTCTGTTATCTTCTTTAAATACTTCAACAAATCCTCCCGCAGATCCGGGCGCTGCAATGCATAATGTATGGACGTCTCAATGAAACCTAACTTCTCGCCAACATCATGACGCAGACCATCAAAATGATATGCGAGAATCTGCCGCTGCTCATTCAATCGGGACAAAGCATCCGTAAGTTGAATTTCTCCGCCAACTCCAGCAGATTGTTGACCCAGGATGTCGAAGATATCCGGTGTAAGAATGTATCGTCCCATAATAGCAAGGTTAGAAGGGGAATCTTCAGTCTTTGGTTTCTCAATTAAGCGGCGCGCGCGAAAGACACGATCATCGGTAGGAGTCAGCAATTCTCCGTCTACAATCCCGTAGCGGGATACCTCGCTCCAATCAACAGGTTGTACACCAACGATCGGAGATTGCAGTTCATCGTAGACATCAATCATCTGCTTCAGGCAGGGATGGTTCGCTTCCACAATGTCGTCCCCTAACAGGACGGCAAAAGGCTCATTGCCGATAAACTTGCGGGCGCACCAGATGGCGTGACCAAGTCCCTTCGGTTCCTTTTGACGGATATAATGGATATCTGCCATCTCGGAGGGTTTGCGTACTTCGTTAAGCAAGTCCCACTTCTGTTTGTCCGCCAGATTCTGCTCCAGCTCGAATGAATAGTCGAAGTGATCTTCAATAGCCCGCTTCCCTTTACCCGTCACAATAATGATATCTTCAATGCCTGAAGCTACCGCTTCTTCAATAATATACTGGATCGTTGGCTTGTCCACGATGGGCAGCATTTCCTTAGGCATCGCCTTGGTGGCAGGCAAAAACCGGGTACCAAGCCCTGCGGCTGGAATAATCGCTTTGCGAATACGCACACGAACCCACTCCTTTTGTTAAACAAGTTGAACTAAAGCATATTTACACTTACCACTCCGATGACAGAACAACCTTCCAATCGCTGTTATCCCCAGATTTTTTTCATTCCTTTTTTTAAAGGGGAAAATCTGGTTATAGTGTATGCTTCCGATGCAGCTTTCTTTCAGAAAGCTTTTAGGCGAACGCTTCGCTTTTTCAGGTTATTTCTGTCCTCTCCGTTATCATGTAAATGATTAGTTCATCTTGTATAGATTCATATATTTAATGATTCTTATTGCTAGGATGCTTGGACTCCATTATACCATCAACAATTCGCGGATGTCCTGTTCGGATAAGGTCGTTGATCCTCCGTCTCCCGGTTCGATTACTTCGGCAATCAAGTCCTTCTTCCGCTGCTGGAGTTCCAAAATCTTCTCTTCGATCGTACCTTCGGTAACTAAACGAATGACTTGCACCACTTGTTTCTGTCCCATACGATGGGCACGGCCAATTGCCTGTTCTTCCACGGCGGGATTCCACCATAGATCATATAATATAACGGTATCTGCCCCTGTTAAGTTTAGTCCGGTACCGCCAGCTTTCAGGGAGATTAAGAACAGTTCAGCTTCGCCCTCATTAAATCTGTGGCACATCTCAACCCGGCTCTGCGCAGGGGTCTGACCATCGAGGTAGAAAAGATTCCTTCCTTGTGCCGCAAGTGTCTGACGAATCAGGTTCAACATGCTCGCAAATTGGGAGAAGATGAGAATTCGTTTCCCTGCAGCCAAACAATCCTCGACCGTTTCAAGCAACTGTTCCATTTTCCCGGAATCGCCTTGATATCCTTCGACAAAGAGGGCCGGATGACAACACAACTGACGCAAACGCGTGATGCCTGCCAGAATTTTGATACGATTCTTCTGGAATCCGTTATCCTCCATGTCCTTCGATGCTTCATCCTGAAGCTGGGAAAGGTATGCGGCGTACAGCTTCTTCTGTTCAACCGTAAGCTCTGACCGCTGTACCGTTTCAATTCGATCCGGCAATTCTTCCAGCACATCCTTCTTCAGGCGGCGGAGAATAAACGGACGCACCATCCGCGAGATCCGTTCCGGAGGAAGGTCGCGGAATCTTCTGTAACTTGGAAATAACCCTGGGAATACGGCTTCAAAAATGGACCACAATTCATCCAGCGAGTTCTCCACAGGTGTACCTGTGAGTGCAAAACGGCGCGGAGCCTGAATTTGTTTCACTGCCTGCGCGGTCTGGGAAGAAGCATTTTTGATTGCCTGAGCTTCATCCAAAATGAGCGTATGGAAGGTTCGGCCCAGGTACGTATCTAGATCCCGTCGCAACAGAGGATACGACGTCACAATCACATCTGCCTCATCCATGCCTGAAAGCATATTGGCTCGCTCTTCTTTCTGACCTGCTGCGATCAGGACCTTCAGATGCGGGGCGAACCGTGCAAACTCATTAGCCCAGTTGTAGGTCAGCGAGGCAGGTGCCACGACAAGTACAGGAGGATGAATGACCCTCGTTCGGATTGTTAGTCCATCCTGCTGCATCGTAGACCATAAGCCATCCGTATTCTCTGAAGCCATCTTATCCAATGGGAGTCCAGTTTCGGGATCGATGCCAGCAGTACCCTCCGTTGTACTGCCCCATAGCGATCCGCTCTCCCGGTATTTATCAACGCCCGTATGGTCCATATTGTACTCAGGCTTCTCTTGAAGAACCGCTGTGATATAGGCAATGCTTTGCAACGTTTTGCCAAGTCCCATATCATCCGCCAGAATGCCGCCAAAACGATAATAAGCGAGGGTACGCAGCCACTGGTATCCGCTGTTCTGATAATCCCGCAGGATGGGGGTCAGTGATCCCGGCAATGCAAAATCCATCCGCTCAGGATCTCTAAGATCATCGAGGAAACGTTTCAGGGAGCCTCCCCACTTCACATGACCGGAAACCTCATCCCTGCCTGGCAATTGTAACGCCCGGACAGCTGGCAGCCGGATATGGCTGCTCTTGATGTCACCTGCTCCCAGTCCGAGGGAATCAGCCATGTGAGCGAAACTGTCTGCACCTTCATTTTCAAGCGAGAGAAAAACACCGCTCTTGAGACGGAAATATGGTTTCTTTTCCACAATGCGACGCATGAGTTCCTGAAGCTCCTGCTCGTCCACACCTTCCATCTCGAATGAAATCTCCAGCCAGTCCAATCCTCTTCCCAAATCTGCTCGTACTTTCGGCGGTGTTGGATAGGATTGCACCATCGCCTTCACGGCGTTCGGCATGTAGATGTCTACCTGTTTCTCAAGTTCAGGCACCAGATGATACATGACATCATAGATGGCATCTTCCCGTTCACTAGCCCAGACACTACCATCCCTTTCGAGAAAGGATCGATCAAGCCGTTCAATCAGATTCCGCTCTTTGTATCGGTCACGCACCAAAATAACCTTTTTTTCTTCTTCGTCTATTAAATACTCGGCAAGCGGATTAATAACCATGACCTCATAGTCGAATTCCAGACGTGCTGTAATACGCTCACGATAGAAGTCGATGTACAGCTTTGGTGAAAGTTCTGGTTCCGCGATCTGTTCACGCACCTGCGAATCAATGGACAAATGCCCAAGCGTACGCAGTTCTGGCACGACATGCTGTACAAACTCATCCACCTGCTGAGTCGAAATATCAATGCTTTCCTTGATTCCATATGAAGTGAGTGCCCCACTCAAGTCCTCCAGACTTCGCATCTGCATCGGCTCCAACATATGTAACTGTCCTTCTACCACAGCGGCATCATATGCAGGGAGAAGGATCAGCTCACGCAGTCCGGAAATTTCAAGCTGATATCCTTCATTCGCTCCCTGGGCGATCCGGTAAAATAAAGGAAGTACCCCCTCACCCAGTGTGAGTGGTCCATTGGCAAATCCCGTGCCCTCCATTCGGCTGTCAGCCTGTAGCAGCAATTCCAGCAATGGCTTCCATACGAGCGGAGCAATCAATATATCCCGTCCGTCCGAAGCTCCCAGATAACCGGAAATGGATTCGCGGTATGCCTCTTCACTTTGCCTCATTCGAATGAGCATCGAGAGAATCGCCTGATCCTGCGGATTGAACACATGCATCAGTGGATCATAGTGGAACAGCTTGGTAAATGACATGGGCTCGCCCTTTTCGATGCAGTTCAGGAATTGTTTCACTTTCTGCACCACATACAGACGTTTGTTACCCACTTTCAATTCAAGAGCTAGTTTCCCGCCACCCTTGTGAACTTGTATCAGCTTGAGTATAAACTGAATCTGCAACTCTTCCCGCAAGGAGGATCGGCTGACAGGAGCGGTGTATTTACGGTCATTTCCATGCAGCGTTCTCCGATCCTTGGCAAACATGGACAGAATCTGATCCGCCGTACGGTAAGAAGGTTTATCTGCCGAGCGACCCCACCCCGAAGCTGAGCTTGGACGACCTGCCTGGGCAAAATGAACCGGAGGACGCTCTGGAGCATCATTCAGTTGCTCTCGTTGTGAAGCAGACTGTGGTCGCTCCCATATGCTCTCTTCGACCAACGTTCCAACCCTGGACTTGGAACCTGAACTGGAACTGGTATTGGCTCCTTGGCCTGTAGCAGGTTGAGAAGGCTTCCCAGAGGCAATCGTGGCATTACGCTCCTGCTGCTCACCCCATTCGTGAATAGCCAACAGGACAGCAGCCACATGTTTGCAATAGTCATAATGCCTGCCGTCACCAGGACAACTGCAGCCTGCCACAACCTCACCCGTTCCATCTATATCCACCGTCACCTGATAGCGCTCCGATCCACGTACCTGTGCTTCATAATGAAGCTGATCCTCACTAACCACCAGATTGGTCACCCTGCCAGATTGGTTATAATCTTCTCCGCGCTTGAATGCCGTGACCCCGCACAGCAATTTGATATCCATAATTGTGAATGGCGCCACGCTTCTTCGCCTCCTGTGTCATGATGTAAAAAAAACCCCAAGAGCTCCTTGAAGCAGAGATTGGGGTTCCTTCATGCTTGTAACTGTTGTTGTACCATACAATCTGTTTATTTCACCAATTGACCACGTGTAACGCCCAGTTGGTTCGTTGCTTTGAGTGTTTTCCACACTTGTGTACCACTGATCTCACCGCGCAGTGCACGGTTGTACAGATCAATTACTTCGCGTACCTGCTCTGGTGTCTCTTCCAAGAACTCCACACGGTAACGGGATACACCCAGATCCATAAAGTTGGTCAGATACTCGGCACCTGACTGCTCCACTGCGTTGTATACCGTATTACGGCAGCCTTCATCCACACGCACCGGGTGGGACATACCGATCCGGTCTTGCAGGGATGCACGCTGTTCCTCACAAGGACGGCCACAGTTCGTGAAGTCCGTTCCTTCACTCATGAACGTACAATACACACAGTGCTCGGTGTGGAACATCGGCAGATGCTGATGGATAACCACTTCGGTCTGACTTGTACGGGAGTGGCCCAGCAAATCAACCATTTGTTGAATGTTCAAGTCATAGGATGGAGTAATCCAGTCACATCCGGCTTCCAGGAACAGTTCTACTGCTTTGTGATTGGCGATGTTCAATGAGAAGTCACCGATCAGTTCCGGGTGCTTCGCATCCGGGTTTTCCATCCGGTGACGAAGGTAGAAGTACAGTGCTCCTGTATTACGTACCAATACTGCATCCGGCTTCAGACGCAGGATGTTGTTATGATATCCGTTCTCCCCTGGCATATGAATACGCGGTGTTGCCAGCGCGATCTTGCGACCAGCGGCATGCACAGCTTCCACAGCTGCCGGGAACTGTTTGATAAACTCGAAGTCGGCATAGATCATGCCGATCCCCGCTTCAATCGCTGCCTCCACTTGTGGCAGGCTGCGACAGAGCGCGGTCAGCTCTGCTTGACCGCGAGCGACTGGCGATGCCGGTTTAACCGAATCGCCGTATACATCTACCGCCCGTTTCACGTATACGGGTGGTTTAGGACGTTCACCCGCGAGTTGTTCTACTGCCTGACGGCGAATGTTATTCAACTCGCGCATCGGGATGATGACGTCACCGTGCAGATTGACGTCCATTCCTTCCAACTGGAATACGGTGCCTCCCAGACGTCCGAACTGCTCTTCGAGCAATTCATGTGTCATTGGACGCTTCTGCGCGATGTCCAGTTCCATCTCGGAATCAATCCGGACGGTTGTGCCTTTCTGCACGTCTGTCCACCACGTGCTAAGAGGCTGCCCCGGGCTGCCGATGACTTTCACCTTCACCGGGAATACGCGGTATGGCTTCTCGGTCTCGAAGCTTTGACGCAGACGTTTGTCCAACGCCGGGTCATTTGTTTTCCACACTTTGTCGCCAACTTTCACGCGGCGCAGATCCACGTCACTGCGGCCTGGCACAACGTCAACGATCCAGCCCTCTTCGGCTTCGCCTTCGAGTTTTACGCCTTTGCGACGCACATCGTATACACGTCCGCCCTCTTCCTTCTGAGTCGGGTCTCCAGCGTCAAAAACGATTCCGTCCCCACGTTTCACGGGTGCATCCAACTTCAGAACCACACCATCACGCAAGACTTGATCTACACGACCAAGATAGACACCACGGCTTTTCGGAAATGTTCCATCCACCAGTTCTTTATTGTTTGTACCGCTCAGGAAACCATGCGTGAATCCACGGGAGAAGCTTTGCTGCAATTCGCGAACTTCTTCCTTACTTGGCGGTGTGTTATCTCCATCAAAATAACGGTCAATCGCTTTACGATATTTGCTTACTACGTTTGCTACGTATTCCGGCGTTTTGAGACGTCCTTCAATTTTGAAAGAGGTTACTCCTGCTTCGATCAGTTCCGGCATCAGATCAATCGCTGCTAGATCCTTTGGAGACAACAGATAAGCTACATCACCCATCGGTTTGTGCACCCCATCCACCATCAGGTCGTATGGCAGACGACAAGCTTGTGCGCACTCCCCGCGGTTCGCCGAACGTCCTCCCCACATTTCGGAAGTCAAACATTGCCCCGAGTAGGATACACACAATGCACCGTGAACAAATACTTCCATTGGAAGCTTCGCCTGCTCCCCGATCTTCTGGATCTGCTTCAGGTTGTTCTCCCGTCCCAGAACGACACGTTCCATATCAAACGGCTTCGTAAACTCGACCGCTTCCGGTGACGTAATTGTCATCTGTGTTGAACCGTGAATCGGGAAATCCGGTGAGATCTCGCGGATCATCTTCACCAAACCCAAATCCTGAACAATTACAGCGTCCACACCTGCATCGACACAAGCGTCAATCAGTTCTTTTGCATCCGTCAATTCATTTTCAAAAATCAATATATTAAAGGTCAAAAAACCTTTTACGCCATAACTGTGCAAAAACGCCATAATCTCCGGCAGCTCGTCCATGCGGAAATTGTTCGCCCGTGCCCGTGCATTAAACTTTTCGACTCCGAAGAAAATTGCATCTGCGCCATTAGCTACCGCCGAACGCATACAATCCCAGTCACCAGCAGGTGCCAGAAGTTCAACGTCTTCTCTTCGTATTGTTGCTGTTTTCATGTAGATCCTCCCCATAACCGGCTATCCGCCGGATTTCGTCCCTATATCCTCAAACGCCTGAACATACTAAGCCTAAGACTGCACCTTATCGGGTACACCTGCATTGTCACGGTATTACAATATCTATCTATTATGTCTGTATTGCCTGAACTCCAAGCTTACAGTCATTCATATTCATCAGATCAGCAGTCATAACTCCTGAACTAGTATAGTGTACCACTTCTGCACCGACTCTTCTACGTTTTCCTGAAAAAACCGTTTACCATTTTCATTTTCATTAAGATTTACACTAGACACTCCGATTGCAGTACCATCTTCCGATCTCTGTTACCCTCTAGATTTTTTTATTTCCTTTTCTAAAGGGGAAAATCTGGTGATAAACGCGCACGCTTCGCTTCTTCAGATCGGTTCTGCACTCTTCGTCCCAGTGTAAATATTTAATTTATCTTATACAGGAAACAAATAAGCCGAAAGGTCTTTTGACCCTCCGGCTCCACTACAATTATTTAATAAAAGTAAATGAGTTCACTGCTTTTTCCAAGGCTGCCGCCTGAACTTCTGTCTTGTTGGCATCATTCAGCCCACTTGTGATCGTATAGGTTGTTCCATCCTTTTCAAACACGATCTGCCGACCCGCATATGGCACGCCTTTGTCCAGCTCATGATACGTAAAGGAAAATGCAGGCACACCCGCAAACGTCAGCTCCTCACTGCGTAGCAGCTGGAAGTTTTTCCGCGTTTTGGTGGCTTCGGCATAAGCTTCTCTCAATTGGCTGACCGTCATCTCGATTGACTTGTCTTCGCTCGCCGCAATGGAGAATTCTCCGCCGGTAAAGGTGTACACCACAGGTGAATATTCGAATCGATCACTATACGGCGTCCAGTAACGCGGAATATCTACACTGTATTTATAACGTTTGGACGTACGTGTAAGTGTCTTCGTTTTGTCTGTCAAATAAGGATCTTCATCCAGCTGACCGAAATTATCGGCAACCGTATCAAAATCAATCTCCACACTCTTCATAATCCGTTCAAACCATGCCCGATCTGCAACCTGCTCCTCAGGGAACGTATACTCTGCATAATATCGATACCCATTCTTCTGCAAAAGAACATCAAACTCGGTCTGCCAGCCTCCGCCAAAGTTATAACGGAATTCATTCACCTCGGCAGTCTCTCCCGAGATATCCATCGTATATGAGCCAATTGGCTCGTAACTCTCTGGTGTAAATGTCTCGCGCATCCACTTATCCAGTTGGCCGCTCCAGTCTTTTACTGTTGTACCTGCCTTCGCCGATGTGACACGCCATTGCAGAAATGCACCATCCTTGGCTTCATAGATCATCTGATTGTTATCCATCGACCAGCCGGCAGGAATCTTCAATTCAATACCATAGTCATCGTTCCACGCAGAGCGCATGCCATTATCTACGGTGGACAGATCCTTAATCGTTCGATCCGATTCCGCATAGGTTGGCTGGAATGAATTGAGCAGCGCTGCACGTTTGCCCAGATCTTTATAATTCAGAGCTTCGTAATCCGCGAGGTACACATCATATTGACGACCTTCGCTCAAATACTGACGCATCTCCCATAACATGCCGTCTACATCTTTCACGATAATCCGTGCATAAGGCGTTTTGCCTTTCGACACCGCTTCACGATCCAGCACCGTATCTCCCGATTGTTTGGCCTCCTGGACAAGTTGCTGCAACAAATCATCCGCATCCAGAGCCACATCCTGATCGCTGACATACACTTCAAGATAATAACTGTTGTCCGCAGCGCCAAAAGTCATCATGCGCTCCTGCTCACCGGTCTGGAAAACCATAAGGTCTGCCGGGTAGTTAATGGACCAACCGTAAAAACTGTTGCCAATTCTGGTTTTGCCTTCATCCGGATGAATACCATCCTCATCATCCACCGAATCATCGGTTTGCAACAGACGAATGACCATTTCTCCGGAACTGGTTGGAGCTAGCGTCGCTCCGATACCGGCAGCAACCGCACGAAGTGGAACCATAAGTACGCCATTCACCATCTTGGGGGCGGCACCCATTTCATGTTTTACACCATCCACCCAAGCAATCGAACTGCCAATCGTTAGGGTAACCGTGTGTGAACCTTCCTTGATTTTGACAACATCATTTTTCTCCAGCCGGATCTCGCTGCCAAATGCTTTCTTGAACACTCCAACAGGCACCATCGTTACACCCTTGAACTTGTAAGGTTTGGCTATGGCCTGCTTATCGCCGTTAATGTAGGCGCTCGTGCTACCCGCTTTGACACGTAGTTCACTTGTCGTCAAATCAGATGCCCATACAGGCAATGCCGCGCCAATGGTCAGCATCCCGGTTAATACACCTGTGCTTAGCACACGTATCCATGACTTTTTCATTCCGTTCTTTCGTCCTCTCTACATCCGGGCTGATCGCCGGGCTTTATTGTTCTTCATCTGCAAGGAACGCTTCATCTTCCTCGTCTACGATGTCTGCGCGATCAGCAAGCACCAACGTGCGGGTGACGATATCGCCATCCGTTTGCATCAACAGCTTTACCTTTTGTCCAGGCAGATACTTTTTGAGCAACTCATTGATATCCACCACTGAAGAGACACGTGTGCCTGCGACACTGTAAAGGACATCACCCTCTTTGATTTTGGCTTTCTTGGCTTCAGGAGACAGTACGCCCGTAATCGTTAAGGGATCATCTGTAGGCAGGCCCACAATCGCAGACCAGCTTTCTTCCAACTGTAGTCCCAGACTTGCACGTTTTATTTTGCCATATTTAAAAAACTGATCGATGATATATTGAACGGTATCCACTGGAATCGAAAACCCCAAACTCTCTACGCCGACCGCAGAAAATTTCATGGAATTGATACCAACCACTTCACCCTTCAGGTTGACCAGCGGTCCTCCGCTATTTCCTGGGTTAATCGCCGTGTCGGTCTGAATCAACCGGTAGGTCGCCTCAACACCACGATTCAAGCCGCTAATTACCCCTACGGTTGCCGAGTTGCGCAAAGAAAAGGAAATCGGCGTACCCAAGGCAATCACCGTTTCTCCAACAGTGGTTTGTGAAGCTTTGGCGAAGCTCGCCGGTTTGAGTGATTTGGCATTGATTTTGATTAGCGCCAGATCACTTAGTGCATCGCTGTATGTTTTCGTAATTTTGTATGTATTGCCATCCGTCGTTACGACCACAGGGTTTATTAATCCATCTACCACGTGAGCATTTGTTACAATCCATCCATTGGACCGGATAATGACACCTGTACCATGTGCAAGATTATAACGGTCGTCTGATGTTGCACCGTCCTGCACTTCGGTAGATTTCCCAATAATGCCTACGACCGAAGGAGATACCTTTTCGATCACTTTGGGAATGGCTTCACTTCCCTTGTACGTGTACGTTCCCGATTTGGCATCATATTGTCCACTTCCACCAACTGCCTTGAGCAGATCCTTGGTGTTCACATAGACTTGACCGTCTACCACCTTCGCTTGCATCGCCGCTTTGGATTCAGCTGCACCGGCCGTTGCCGCTACACTAATCGAGAGTACAGCAGCCATCAGTATGGCTATCCCCTTTTTACCCAACACGCTCATATTCTCACCTGACCCTCTCTATACATCCTTCTTGCGCGACTCGACATCGGATTCATTGCTGAATCTATTCTCTCTTTCTCTCATCTGCAATTCCGGTATCCCTCAATGTATCATACAGAATCTGGATATACAATTGTTTTAAGTCCTATTTTAGTAGAGAAGGTAGAATCTTGTTCTATCGCTCGATATAAACGAAAAAAACACCCTCCATGTCTCTCTGGAAAGTGTTCGTCTGTACCTCTTTTGGCTTAAATTACATTTAACGGCATTCCTACTGAGCAAACCAACCCGTTATCATCGCATAGTCTGTCATCAGAAATACCAGTAGGCTGACTACTGCAAATCCGATCGCAAACAGATTTTTCTTCGGTGCCCGAAGAAGCCGAACAACTCCGATGAAAATCAGGATCGTAAATAAGATGACAAAAATATCAAATGCATTAAAATTCGATGTACTCGCCGTGGCAGCTTCTGCAAACAGCATGGATAGACAGACCTCCTTACCATAGTTGAACAGCTAACGCATACCCTAATATCTTCCTCTATGTTATCTGTACCCTGCTTGTAATGCAAGCCCTATCATCCATAAAAATGAAAAAAAGCCAATTTGGCCGAATATTCCTGTATTGCTCGTCATCATGCATATGTAAACACTTTCACGAAATAACTATAGTCCGAAGAAAAACGGTGCATAATTCAAAATTAAAAAGCCCTTCTTCTCGGAAGCAGAGCACATCAGATCGTAATCCAACGTCTCAACCTTTTCGAAAAGAAGGGCCAATACTGCCACTTCATATTGATATAACTACTGGTTAGAGGACCTTAGTCCACCAATTGCAGTGCCTTGCTGCGCTCGGTATCCCGTTCCAGAACCGGCTTCAAGTACTTGCCTGTATAGGAAGCTTCCACTTTAATGATATCCTCAGGTGTTCCAGTTGCAACAATGGTTCCTCCACCGCTACCACCTTCCGGCCCCAGATCAACAACATAGTCTGCCGTTTTGATCACATCCAGGTTATGCTCAATCACCAACACCGATTCCCCAGAATCAACCAGGCGGTGTAATACGTTCAGCAAACGGTCGATATCATCGACATGCAAACCGGTAGTCGGCTCATCGAGGATGTAGATGGTTTTCCCGGTACTGCGGCGATACAGCTCGGAAGCAAGCTTCACCCGCTGGGCTTCACCACCAGACAATGTGGTTGCAGGTTGTCCCAGATTTATATAACCCAGACCCACATCCATCAGTGTCTGCATTTTGCGATGGATCTTCGGAATGTTCTCGAAGAATTGGGTTGCATCTTCAACCGTCATTTCCAGCACATCGGAGATATTTCTGTTTTTATATTTCACTTCAAGCGTTTCCCGGTTGTATCGTTTGCCTTTGCAGACTTCACAAGGAACATAGACATCCGGCAAGAAGTGCATCTCGATTTTGATAATACCGTCTCCACGGCAGGCTTCACAACGTCCACCTTTGATATTAAAACTGAACCGGCCTTTCTTGTATCCACGTACCTTGGCTTCGTTCGTCTGAGCAAACAGATCCCGGATATCATCAAAGACACCGGTATACGTAGCCGGGTTGGAACGTGGTGTCCGCCCGATTGGCGACTGGTCAATATCGATAACTTTATCGATATGCTCCAGACCACGAATCTCTTTATGTTGACCCGGACGTACCCGAGCACGGTTCAGATCACGCGCCAGCGTTTTGTAGAGGATCTCATTGATCAATGTGGATTTACCTGAGCCAGACACACCCGTTACCGCAGTAAATACCCCTACAGGAATCTTCACATTCAGATTCTTCAGGTTATTTTCTTTGGCTCCACGTACTTCCAACCAACGGTCTCCTACACTTCTACGTTCTGTACGAATCGGAATGAATTTGCGTCCACTCAGATATTGACCGGTTAAGGAGTTCTCATCATTCATGATCTCCTCCGGTGTACCCTGTGACATGATGGTACCCCCGTGGATACCTGCACCTGGGCCAATATCAATAATATAGTCGGCAGCCATCATCGTATCCTCATCATGTTCAACCACGATCAACGTGTTACCAATGTCGCGCATATGCGCAAGCGTTGAGATCAGACGGTCATTATCCCGTTGATGCAGACCGATACTTGGCTCATCCAGAATATACAGTACACCCATCAGGCTGGAACCGATCTGTGTAGCCAGTCTGATCCGCTGAGCTTCCCCACCGGACAATGTTCCGGCAGCACGACTCAGTGTAAGGTAATCCAGACCAACATTCACCAGGAAGCCGAGACGGCTGTTGATTTCTTTCAAAATCAGTTTGGCAATCGTCTGCTCTTTCTCAGTCAATTCCAATGTATCAAAGAATCGGCCAGCTTCACCAATGGACAAACTAGTCACATAGGCCATGTTGTGATCATTAATCGTAACCGCAAGACTTTCGCGTTTCAGACGCTGACCTTTACATGTACCACAAGGTTTCGCACTCATGTAACCCTCAATAAATTCACGGATACCTTCAGATGCTGTATCACGATAACGACGCTCCAAGTTATTCACGATACCTTCAAAGGTAACCAGTGCTTCCTTCCGTTGTCCAAAATCATTCTCATAGCGGAAACGGATTTTCTCCGTACCTGTACCCTGCAACAACTTGTTCATCTGCTCAGCTGGCAGATCTTCGACAGGTACATTTTGGGGAATGTTGAAGTGCTCACATACTGACTTCAGGAACTGCGGATAATAGGTGGACGTTCCACCTGTCCAAGCATCAAAAGCACCATCTTCGATCGTCTTGCTGCGATCCGGTACGAGCAGATCAGGGTCAACAATCATTTTGACACCTAACCCATCACAATCCGGGCAAGCACCGAACGGACTGTTAAATGAGAACATCCGTGGTGCAAGCTCTTCAATACTGAATCCACACACCGGGCAGGCAAAGTTGGAACTGAATCGCAGCTCTTCTTCACCCATAATGTCCACCAGGAGTTGTCCACCGGACAAATTAAGTGCTGTTTCAATAGAGTCGGCCAGACGTGCCTGCACATCATCTTTAACGACAATTCGGTCAACAACGACTTCAATCGTATGCTTTTTATTTTTCTCCAATTGAATATCTTCTGACAGGTCACGCAGTTCCCCGTTCACCCGCACACGGACAAAGCCCTGCTTGGACACATCAGCAAATACACTTTTATGCTCGCCCTTACGGCCCGAGATAATGGGTGCCAAAATCTGCAACCGGGTACGCTCTGGGTATTGCATAATACGGTCAACCATTTGCTCTACGGTCTGGGAACTGATCTCCACGCCATGGTCCGGACAATGTGGATGGCCCACACGTGCAAATAACAGACGCAGATAATCATAAATTTCGGTCACGGTTCCTACTGTGGAACGCGGGTTACGACTTGTTGTTTTCTGATCTATTGAAATGGCAGGAGATAATCCTTCGATGGAATCCACATCCGGTTTCTCCATCTGTCCCAGAAACTGCCTTGCGTAAGCTGACAATGATTCTACATAACGCCGCTGTCCTTCGGCATAGATCGTGTCAAAAGCCAGCGAGGACTTGCCTGAGCCACTCAGGCCGGTCAATACAACAAAGCGGTCACGCGGGATGGTAATGTCGATATTTTTCAGGTTATGCGCTCGTGCGCCTTTAATGACAATGTTATCGCTCGCCAATAGTATTCATCCTCTCAAATTTACTAATCCAAACCTTTTAAAAGGCTTTTCGATCCCTCCCAAACCCTCCCTTCCAAGGGAGGGCCCCAGAGGGCGCAGCCCTCTGGACACCCGAAACAAGCGGTGCAACGGTGAGGGGTCGGGTCTTGCTATGTGAAGGGTTGTCGTGTGCCCGCGGCTCCACATAAGGTTCCGGCTCATTTCCGGAGCCTTATGTGGCCGCTCTACTGCGAGGGGACGCTCTCGGCTTCGCCTTGATCGCGGCTAGGTCGCCATTGCCTTTGGCTCGGCTCCAAGGTCAACACCGGGGACGCTCTCGGCTTCGCCTTGATCGCGATAGGTCGCCATTGCCTTTGGCTCGGCTCCAAGGTCAACACCAGGGCGCTCTCGGCTTCGCCTTGATCGCGATAGGTCGCCATTGCCTTTGGCTCGGCTCCAAGGTCAACACCAGGGCGCTCTCGGCTTCGCATTGATCGCGACAGGTCGCCATTGCCTTTGGCACGGCTCCAAGGTCAACACCAGGACGCTCTCGGCTTCGCCTTGGTCGCGTCAGGTCGCCATTGCCTTCGGCTCGGCTCCAAGGTCAACACCGGGACGCTCTCAGCTTCGCCTTGGTCGCGTCAGGTCGCCATTGCCTTCGGCTCGGCTCCAAAGTCAACACCAGGGCGCTCTCAGCTTCGCCTTGGTCGCGTCAGGTCGCCATTGCCTTCGGCTCGGCTCCAAGGTCAACACCGGGACGCTCTCGGCTTCGCCTTGATCGCGATAGGTCGCCATTGCCTTTGGCTCGGCTCCAAGGTCAATACCGGGACGCTCTCGGCTTCACCTTGGTCGCGACAGGTCGCCATTGCCTTCGGCTCGGCTCCAAAGTCAACACCAGGGCGCTCTCGGCTTCGCATTGATCGCGGCAGGGTCGCCATTGCCTTTGGCTCGGCTCCGAGGTCAACACTGGGGCGCTCTCGACTCCCAATTGCTTTCCTATAAACCTTTTAACCAATTTCAACATTTCTATCAGTATAGACTTGATTTCAAGATTTCAACATCTCTTATTATCGGTAGATATCAACGATTTCCTTACTCAACAAGAGAACGGCCAATTGGCCGTTCTCTTGTTACAGATCCATCTTAACTGGAGCATATGAATGAGCAGTATCTTATTCAGCGCGAAGTTCCAGCAACGCATCGCGAAGCTCGGCAGCACGTTCAAACTGCAGGTTTTTCGCTGCATCTTTCATCTCTACCTCTAGGCGCTGAATAAGCGCCTGGCGATCTTTCTTCGACATCTTCTCGGCTGCGCCCGTGAGATAGTCTTTCTTGGATTCGGCAACTTTGGTTGCCTCAATCACATCACGCACTTTTTTGCGAATCGTCTGTGGTGTAATTCCGTGTTTCTCGTTGTACTCGATCTGAATCGCACGACGACGTTCTGTTTCCTTTATCGCCTTATCCATCGAATCCGTCACTTTATCACCGTATAGAATAACGCGACCCTCGCTGTTCCGTGCTGCACGACCAATCGTTTGGATCAGTGAGCGTTCGGAACGCAGGAATCCTTCCTTATCGGCATCCAGTATAGCTACGAGGGATACTTCGGGCAGATCGAGACCTTCCCGGAGCAAGTTGATTCCGATTAGAACATGGAAAACGCCCAACCTTAAATCACGTAAAATCGCCATCCGTTCCAACGTCTTGATCTCGGAGTGCAGATAACGAACCTTGATTCCAACTTCCTTCAGATAATCCGTTAGGTCCTCGGACATCTTCTTCGTTAATGTTGTAATCAACACACGCTCGTCTTTGGCAATCCGGTCGTTAATCTCACCGATCAAGTCATCGATCTGTCCCTTCGTTGGACGCAGTTCAATAATTGGATCAAGCAGTCCGGTTGGACGAATAATCTGTTGCACCATCGTATCGGTATGCTCAATCTCATACGGGCCCGGTGTGGCCGATACATAAATAATCTGATCCATCTTGCCTTCGAACTCTTCGAATTTGAGCGGACGATTATCCAGCGCTGACGGCAGACGGAAACCATGTTCAACCAATACTGTCTTCCGCGCTTGGTCACCATTGTACATCGCACGGATCTGTGGCAGAGTCACGTGAGACTCATCGACCACGATTAACATGTCATCCGGGAAGTAATCCATCAATGTGTATGGGGTATCGCCGCGTTCGCGGAAAGTCAGTGGACCGGAATAGTTCTCAATCCCCGAACAGAATCCAACTTCCTTCATCATCTCGATATCATACCGTGTGCGCTGCTCCAGTCGCTGAGCCTCCAACAGTTTCCCCTGTTCACGCAGCACTTCTAGACGCTCCTCCAGTTCACGCTCAATGTTCACCAGCGCAACCTTCATCGTCTCTTCTTGCGTTACGAAGTGAGACGCCGGGAAGATGGCAATATGTTCACGTTCGCCAATGAGCTCTCCGGTTAACACATCAATCTCCGTAATTTTCTCGATCTCATCACCAAACAACTCAACCCGAATTGCATGTTCGCCCTTGGAGGCAGGGAAAATCTCAACAACATCCCCACGAACACGGAACGTACCCCGCACAAAGTTAATATCGTTCCGCTGATACTGGATCTCTACCAGACGAGACAAAATCTGATTGCGCGGTTTCTCCATGCCTACCCGAAGTGACAGCAACATGCTTGAATACGAGTGCGGTGAACCCAAACCATAAATGCAGGAAACACTCGCTACAATGATGACGTCCCTGCGCTCAAACAACGAACTCGTCGCTGCGTGCCGCAGTTTGTCGATCTCTTCATTAATACTTGAATCCTTCTCGATATACGTATCGGAGGACGGGATATATGCTTCTGGCTGAAAATAATCGTAATAACTGACGAAATACTCAACCATGTTATTAGGAAAAAAATCTTTGAACTCACTTGCAAGCTGCGCTGCCAACGTTTTGTTGTGTGCAATAATCAGCGTAGGACGTTGCAGTTGGGCTATCGTCTGGGCTATCGTAAACGTCTTACCCGTACCCGTCGCACCCAGCAGTGTCTGGTACCTCTTCCCCTCCTGAACACCCTTCACCAATTCTTTAATGGCTGCAGGCTGATCACCTTGGGGAGAAAACTCTGACTCGATTTCGAACGTTTTGTCGCTCATTATAATATCGCTCATTGCCGTATCTCACCCTATCGTCTAAAATAATAGTCACTATATATTGTCGAAGTTCCCCGAATTTTCATATGGGAAAACTTATAGTAATAGGAATATTTGTTCCCGTTTAATTATACCTCGTTCGTTTTAGTGATGCAAACGTGAAATGAAGATAGGAGTGGGTTAATTTATGGATATTGCGACACTTATCGGTATTATTGCCGGAATTGCCGCAGTCATTAGCGGTTTTTTGTGGGAAGGCGGCCAATTGTCCGGTCTCCTGCAAAAAACGGCTGCTTTAATTGTATTCGGTGGAACGATTGCTGCTGTGGTTGCCAGTTTCCCGGCGCATCGCCTTCGTACGATTCCAGCTGCCCTGCGTATGGCTTTTGGACGTAACAACAATGAATCAGGCTTATGGGTCGAAGAACTGGTGGAGATGTCTTCAATCGCACGCCGCTCAGGTGTACTTGCATTGGAACGCAAGGTTATGGATCATCCGCATCCATTTTTGCAAGACGGGATTCAGATGGTTGTTGATGGTACAGATCAGGATGTGGTTCGCCAGATCCTGGAGATGGAGATCGACTCGATTGAACAAAAACATGAGGGCTACGCCAAAATATTCGAATCCGCTGGTGGGTACGCTCCAACCATGGGGATCATCGGAACCGTGATGGGACTTATTCAGGTACTTGGCAGTTTGACCGATCCAACCGGACTCGGACCTGCCATTGCTGTTGCCTTTACCGCAACCCTGTATGGGGTCGCCAGTGCCAATCTTATCTTTTTGCCCATTGCCTCCAAGATCAAATCCAGAGGTGCTGATGAAGTGCAGACGATGGAAATGCTTCTCGAAGGTGTACTTGCCATTCAGAACGGTGAGAATCCCCAGCTTGTACGCAAAAGACTGGAGTCCTTCACCCTCACGCATCGTCAGCATATACGCCCCCTAACAAAGGAGGGATTGGATGAGTCGGCGCAGTAAACGGCGCGGAAAACGTGAAACTATCGATCATCGGGATCGCTGGATGATTACTTATGCCGATCTCATAACCCTGCTTTTGATCTTTTTTGTCATCATGTATGCCATGAGCAATCTGGATTCCGGTAAATATGACGTCGTTACTCAATCATTACAAAATACATTCAATGCGTCCGACTCTATCCTTGAGCTTGGTGAGGGACTCGGTGAGAAACCCGGACAGACGATTACAGAGACTCCACCATCCGAGGTGCAGGGTGAAGATCCTTCAAAAGGTGAAGGAAACCCTTCCGATACCGGGACTGCAACACCAGATGATGACGACAAGCCCCTCACAGAACGGGAAGAACAGTTCAGATCACAGGAGCAGGAATTGCAAAATCTGTTCAATGTGATTACCCAATATATCGAGGATAATAAACTGGAAAATCAGATTTTTGTTGCGGACAAGCCACAGGGCCTATCCATTACCCTCAGTGACCGCTTCCTGTTTGATCAGGGCCAGGCCGCTCTAAAGGACGGTGCAGCACCAACGCTCAGTAAACTTGCCAGCCTGTTTCGGGATCTGAATACCGTTGTCAGCATCGAAGGACATACGGACAATATTCCGGTCGGGGCCAACTCCACGTACAAAGACAACTGGCAACTTTCCGGAGAACGCGCACTGTCTGTATTACGATTTTTTCTGGATACAGAGAAGCTTAACCCGGACGGCTTCCAGTATGCCGGATATGCGGATACACGCCCAACGGGTGACAACACCACAGCGGCCGGAAGACAAAAGAACCGTCGGGTTGAAATAACGGTCCTGCGGCAACTCCAACCTTAATCATCAATATCTCACATATTGCATCATTCCTTATGCAAAGAAAGCACGCTCTAACTGAATTCAATTCAGCAGAGCGTGCTTTCTTTTATGTCGTATTACCTTATGCCTCTACTCCTGGCTGGCTAGGGCGTAGAATCGCAGAGCCTACGGTCAGTAAAATAGCAGCCATGCCAAACAAAATCAATAGTGGCAATGTGATATCCGACAATGTACCGCCAGCAGAGATCGTTTCCACCGCCTGAATCGCCCATTTCTGTGGTACAAAGTTGGCGAGCTTTTGCATATAATCTGGCATCAACGAGATCGGCCAGAAACAACCACCTATCATGCAGGTTGGCATAATGACAAGTGAATTCAGCATGTTGGCATTTTTGGGATTACGGATTAATCCTGCCACGGTACTTGCGATCCCCATGGAGACCAGCATAAATGCGGCCAAGATGATGAAATGAATGCCAAAAGGAATACCGGCATCATAATGCAGCAGCCACCTGCTGACTCCCAAAACTAGAACAATCTGAATCATACCAATGACAAAGCTGCCGAGGAAATTACCAAGCGCAATCTCATATGCACGGACGGGTGCCGTATATACTCTGGCCATCGTACGTTTCCTGCGATCTTCCATTATCACAGCCACTGCACTAGTCAGCAGCCCCATCATAAACATAATCGTAAATCCAGTCACATTGTTCAGGCCTGGCTTGGGATAGATCTGCAGATCGGTGACTTCACCAGCGACTTGATGTTTTCCTATCTCCTGTAAAAGCTGTTCAAATGGCTTCTGTATCTTCACCGCTATCTCATTCTCACTTGAAACAGGACCTGCGGCCACCTTAACAGCTGAAGCAGATTGTTGCAATCCGCTCGTTAAACCTTCAACTGCTGCTCGTAGAGTATAGGAACTTTCACTTATACGCAGTTCCACCAATTGAATTTCGGTTGGCTTTCCTTGTAACAGATCCTCCGTATAATGTGCCGAAATGATGATGCCAGAACTTCCTTTTTGCTGAGCGATGGCTTCCTTCACTTCTGCTTCGTTTGTCATCTGCTTGAGCAAATACTCCTCTTTGCCAGCAAGTTCATGAATCATCCATGTCCCTGCCACCCCTCCATCCTCATTGACATAGGGAATAACAGTACGTGTACTCTGCTCGCTTCCAAATAGAGCAACCGCTCCTGTAACCACCAGGCAAGGCAGAAGCAGAAACGTAATGAAGCCCATTTTACGGCCAAGTGTACGTCTAATCATCAACCAGGCGATGTGTAGACTATTCATATCGGTATCCTGCCTTTCTATAGATCATTCCTGAGATGAACAGTAATACAGCGCATACCACGCCTAACATCAGAATGCTATATACAATCTCTCGTACAGGTGCATCCAGCATCATTCTCAGAAAACTTTGGAGCGCCCAGTGGTTAACCGTAAATTCGCTAATCCGTTGTACAAAATCAATCGGAATGGGCGTGAACCCACCGCTAATAAATGTCATTGCAACGATGATACCTTGGATGGTTGCGCTGGCCGATGCCGAGCTTTTGCATACCAATGCCACGATCACGCCAAGGGTCATGGATGCCAATGTGATACATACACAAGTGAGCACAATATACCAAGGATGCGTTCCCCAATCTACACCATAGAACCAATACGTCATAAGTATGATCGTTGTTGCTTGTAAGGAAGCGAGCAGACTATTACCTGCAATTTTGCCAGCGAAAATAACTCCATTGCCTATAGGCCCAGCCTGAAGGCGAATTAACGTTTTGTTATCACGCTCTCCAAAAAGGCTGGTACTTGTTGTCATGCCTGAGTACAACATGAACATCGCCAGCATGGAAGCTGCATAGTATTGGGAGGCACTATACGCCGTACCTGTCTTACCGGGATTAGTGACAGCAATAGAGGTGGAATTCGCCGTACCAGACTCCGAAGCAGAGGCCATGGCAGTAGTCACTTCCCGACCGAGCACTTTGGTAATCGCCATATGTCGGTTCCATTCATCCGTAAAACGTGTGAACAAAGTTTCACCCAAGGTATTAAGTGTGTTGTCCTTTCCTCGTATCCACTGTAACCTGGCCTCTTTCCCCGTCATCACGTTTTGCTCAAAATCCGAAGGAATCATTACAGCAAAGTCTAGCTTGCCGGTACGCAGCGAATGGACTGCCTCTTCTTCTGTCGTAAAGTTCTGCACTTGGACCATCTCAGCTACCGCCGGGGAATTCACGAATGTATCCAGTGCTTGATTAACCGTACTTGATCCTCCACCAGATTCAGTATTCAAATGGATGATTCCCACACGTACAGTATCCGGAATAACATCCTCCGCCGTACCCATCGTACTGGAAAGTGCCGTACCCAATATAAAAATCAGTAACAACGGCAAAATGAACAGGTTTAACACTACAGATCGAATCTTAAGAATACGCCTCAATTCAAAGATGCAAATATGCCATATATTCATCTCTTGTTCCCCCTAGTCCCGAAGCGTACGCCCGGTCAGATTGAGGAACAACGTTTCCAGATCCGGCTCTTCGACCTTGAGCGACTGAATGGATACTTCATGTTTGCTGCAAATGAAGAGCAGATCCTGGAGATCCTGCTGTGCCGAAGGCAGCGTAATGGTCAGTGTATTCTCTGAAACGTCTACCATCCGTACGCGGGGGTGAAGTTTCAGTTCTTCTACAACGTCGGCACCGATACCGGAAGTGGAGAGCACTACTTTTTCCTCCGATGCTACCCGTTCTCTCAGCTCTGCTTCAGTCCCACAGGCAATAATTCGCCCCTGATCCATAATCGCAACCCGGTGACTAATCGCCGCCACTTCCTCCATGTAATGACTTGTATATATGATCGTTGAACCCATCTTGTTAAGTGTGCGTACCGATTCAAGAATATGATTCCGAGATTGCGGATCAATGCCAACTGTCGGTTCATCCATGATAGTTAGATCCGGGCGATGTGTAATCGCACATGCGATGTTTAACCTGCGTTTCATACCACCAGAGAAGGTCGAGGGGGCATCCTTTGCTTTATCCTGCAACCCTACAAATTCAAGGGACTCCTGCACTCTTTCCTTAAGCAATTTTCCACGCAGTCCATACAGTCTGGCAAAAAAGGTCACATTCTCCGCAGCAGACATGGTTTCGTATAAAGCCAGATCCTGCGGCACGAGTCCGATCTTGCGCTTTACTTCTAGCGGTCGCTCCTTGACCGAGATCCCATCTAATCTAATTTCACCCTGATCCATATTCAGGAGCCCTGCAATCATGCTGATGGTGGTACTTTTGCCTGCTCCATTGGGACCGAGCAATCCAAAAATCTCGCCTTTGCCAACACTAAGGTTCAAATGATCCACGCAAAGCTTGTTGCCGTATCGTTTTACTACATGATCTACTTCAAGTATGCCCATCCCTTTTACGCCCCTTTTCCGTTTCGGCCTTCGCCGCTGGATTTCATAATTTTATTGTAATGGATCGCAATCTGTAGCGAAGGTACAAAAAGTCATGAATCGAAGGTGACTTAAGTCATCTCCTGATTCGAATGCTGCTTATGGTATAATCAAGGGCGCATTACCAAGAGATTTTGTACTCCATTTTTTAATAAAGGATGTCATTTACATATGCCGATGCGGTTTCTGCAATACGGATTAATTATCGTTCCAGCAGTACTGTACATGTTGATGCTGCCCTTGGAAAACGAAGCGGTCTACACCCTGTATATCATCATCGCACTTGGACTCTCCGTGTGGAAAGATTTTAACCGTTCAAGTACACAGCAATGGCTGTTGCTTCTGGCCGAAATACTCTGGAGCTGCTGGCTGATTGTTTCGTATGGACCGTTTCTGCTATTCCTCTCTCTATCCGTGCTCTACGTATATATATACAGACTGGAGGGAAGTAGGAGATGGTTGATGTTTGCGATTCAGCTCATTGCTAACAATGTCGCTTTGCATTGGCATTATTCTGTCCCACAGGCATCGCAGCCTGGGTTAACCACACTAAATACAACCGCCACTGCATTACTCTCCACAGAGACAATTGCGATGGTTCTTGGCAACCTGCTTCTGCTCATCACAGCGGCTCTGTCCTGGCAGGGATCAAGAACGGCGAGCAGCCGCGGACAACTGGAACAAGTCTATGACGAGCTCCGCAGCAAACATTACGAGCTACAAGAAGCGCGTGCGCAGCTGCTGTTATTTACAAAGCAACTTGAAGGAGTGGCTCAGGCAGAGGAACGTACCCGTATCTCCAGACAGCTTCATGACGATATCGGGCATCGACTGATTTGCACCAAAATGATGTCGGAAGCCGCCCTGCTGACCCTTCCCCTGAATATGGAACAAGGAACGGAAATGGTGAGACAGATTCGCGATCAATTGGCCGATAGTATGGATGATATGCGCAGCACACTGCACAAACTGCAACCTAATTCCTATGCATCCGAAGCCTACGCCCTGGATCGTCTCCTAGAGGAAGTGGGCAGAGATACCGGCGTGAAGACAAATTATGAAGTTCATGGCCCATCTCATGTGCTGTATCCCAGCATACAGATCGTTTTGTTCAAAAATGCCAAAGAAGCCTTGACCAATGCCCTGCGACATGGAAATGCTTCTTCGATCACAGTGGAGTTGGTATTCGGGGATCAAGAAGTGTGTATGAGTGTGAGTAATGATGGCAAAATCAATCCTCATTCTTCCAAGCGAAATGGCATAGGACAGGAAGGCATGCTTCTGCGCACACAAATGGTGGGAGGAGTCCTGGAGATTCAATCAGCTTATCCGTATACAGTGATTACACGCATTCCATTAACGAACCAGATGGATATACTCTGAAAAAAGGAAGTGAATGTTTTCATGTCCAAACGGAATGATGTGAACCAAAACAATGATTCAGCCCAACTCCCACTTATTCGGCTGATTCTCGCCGACGATGATTACTTCATTCGTGAGAGCCTGAAAGTGCTGCTCGGACTGGACTCCGGCATTCGCGTTACAGGCACAGCCTCAAATGGACAGGAAGCGTTGGAATTGCTTGAAGCAGGAACGCCTGCGGACGTGGTGTTGATGGATATTCGGATGCCGGAATGTGACGGAGTTGAAGGTACCAAACGCATCAAGTCATGTTTTCCTGAAATCCAGGTGCTCATGCTGACTACGTTTGACGACGATGAGTATATTATTCAGGCATTGCAGAATGGCGCAAGCGGTTATTTACTCAAAAATGTGCCCCCTGAGCGGATCATTCAAGGCATCAAGACCGTACATAACGGCGATATGTTAATTCATCCGGATATTGCCCGCAAATTGGCAGGCCTTCTCCGTCCCGCTGCGATTCCCCTGACACAGAACCCAATCGAAGCCTATGGACTGACACGTATGGAGTTGGCGGTTGCCGAGGCCATATCGGAGGGGTTGTCCAATAAGGAAATTGCCGCCAAACTGTTCCTCAGTGAAGGCACAGTCAAAAACTACGTGACGGATATTCTCGGCAAGCTGAGCTTGCGTGATCGGACCCAAATCGCCATCTTTATGTTAAAACAATAACAAAAAAGGTATTTCCCTTGCCTGCGACGGCGTTAGGAAATACCTTTTTCATTGCTTGATTTATGCAACATACTTCATCACGTATGCTTAGTGGTTACATCTCTATGGAACCTTTATCACTGGACACAGGGGCTGGCGGTAACGCCAAGGGAGCTTCGTCCCTTTGTGGTTTTTTCAGACGGGCAAACAATTTGAGGTTGATGATATGGAACAGCGTCAGTGGACGTAACCGAATCGCCCAGACCTCGTGATTGTCCGGTGCCATAATGACCCCAAGCTGATGATGCTCCCCTTCATAGATCGCTCGTTGCATGAACTTGCTTTCTCCCTGATGATTGCGAACCTCAAGTTTGCAAAAAGCCGGGTTCATCCGCAGGGCACGATGTAACTCTTCCGGCGAATGAACCAACTTACCATTCACCTTGTACAAGGTCTCTCCTGCTTCAATCCCCAAATCTGCAGCAGGACTCTCCGGAATAACAGCCAATACCTTCAGCCCATGCTGCGGATGGACAAATACCGGACTGCGGTTTTGCTCTTCAAACGCGCTGTACCATACCAGAAATTCATGTCCAATAAATGCGATTAGTGCAGCAACCAACATGAGTGGAGACCACCATGCAGCAAGCAAACTGAACACGAGCAAAGTTGCCCCATATATCATCAACCGCTTCGATGAGATCTGTACCTTTTGTCCCGGAAGCATACTCTGCGTGATCTCACCAAATCCGAGCATAATCGGTAACGCAACCAGCATGTAACTATGTCCTGCATTCATCAGTGGATTCCAAGCCAGCTCCGCTCCACTGCCTGTGACCGGGACAAGAATTAGTAGAGGAATGGCCCAGAACTGTTGCAGTTGATATCCACCAACCAGTTTCCCGCGTTTTCCCTCGAAGAGAAGCGGTGATGCCATCGATACCCCCTGCATGCGTACCAACAGGGCTTCACCCATATGTAGAAGCGCCGCCAGGACAAGCAGTGCAGGCATATCCAGGGTACGTAGCGTTTCCGTTACACTACCCATCCAACCCGATGGTTGCCAGCCTGAAGCCAGATTCAAACCAAATTGCATCACACCCAGTAACCCTGCCGCATAAGCAAAGCACAGATACCGGATACGGAACAAGGATAGAATTAATGTTGCAGCCCATATGCATATCAGGCTTCCCAGTGTAAGATGTGCACCGAGGAATAGGGACACAATTGAGACGATGGTACCAATGAGTATGCCTCCGAGCACGGCACGAATCGTCTGTGTTATCGAGCTTTGCAAACGAACATGGAACAATTTACGCTCCTGCAGTAACTGACGATGATAGATCAGCGCAATCAGGATCACCGCAATATAATAAAACGGCTGAATAAACAAATGCAACAAAGCTTCCCCTAATGTAGTTAACCACGGCCATACCCATTCCATTGTGGTCGGTCACCCCTCTCTTTCAGCCGGTTCAGAAAAAAAGAAGGCTGAAAATCAGCCTTCTTTATGGCTTCGACACAGCGGACGAAATATCCTTTGAGACATTTTCGATCGCGCGTTTCAGCTGTGCATCATATTGAGGATTGGCAATACGTTCAATCAGAGCCGCTTCCAGTGATTCAGCGGTTTTCTCGTCAATCTGGCCTGTAGCCTGAATGCCTTTTTGCTTCTGGAATGCCTTGACCGCTTCTTCTGTCTTCTGGTCGTAGTATCCGTCCACACGATCCGGTTTGAAATCGAGTCCTCTCAGCATCGTCTGCGCACTTTTCACATCCGTGCTATTGCTGTCATATTTCAGTGGTAACTTCTCTTTGTTAATCGGTGCCACCGAGAAATAATCCGGCTGGTCTACCGCTATATCCGGTTTGATTCCTTTTTCATGAATCCAGTCTCCGTTCGGAGTGAGCCACTTGGCAATGGTGATCTTCAGCAAGCTTCCGTCACCCATCTGTTTGTCATAACTCGTCTGGACGGTTCCTTTACCAAAGGAGTTTTCACCAATCAACTTAGCACCTGCTGACTGTTGTAATGCACCGGCCAAAATCTCCGACGCACTCGCACTGCCTTTGTTCATCAGGACTGTGACTGGATAAGCTTTGGCTGATCCAGTGGACTTGCTTTGTTCCTTTTTGCCGTTCTTGTCTTCAACTTGCACAATAACCTTGCCTTTAGGAACAAACTGTTCAGCAATATCAATAACGACTTGCAATACACCGCCTGGGTCATTCCGTACGTCGATGACCAGACCTTTCATGTTCTGCTTCTCAAGCTTCGCCAACTCTTCCTTGAAGCGATCGCCTGTATTCAAAGAGAATTGAGTAATGGCAATAACGCCAATTCCGCCATCCTCCATGTGAGCATATACGGTCTCCAGATCAATGTCATCCCGTACAATGACAAATTCAATCAGCTCGGAAGATCCGGCACGTTTGACCTGTACCTTCGCTTCACTGCCCTTGGGACCTCTGATTTTGTTAACAGCCTTGTTCAGTTCCAACCCTTGCAGGGATTCGCCGTTGACCGACATAATCATGTCTTTTGCACGAATACCCGCTTTCTCGGCAGGTGATCCTTTGATCGGGGAAACAACAACAACGTTTCCATCCTGTGAGGATACCTCTGCGCCAATACCGGTAAATGAACCTTCGATCGACTCTTCAAACTGAGCAGCCGTTTCCTGCCCCATATAGTTGGAGTAAGGATCACCAAGCGATTCCATCATGCCGTTGATCGCACCGTCAATCAATTTGGTCTGATCCACGTCTTTATAATAGTTGCTTGAGATCAAATCCATCGCAGTTTCAATCTTTTTCAAATCGTTCTTCTGCTGTGTATTGCCGGTTACACTAGCCAGCAAACCTTCGCCCGCTGTGGTTTGGTTTGCTATTCCCGGGTAAGTCATTAGTACCAGGGTTAGCAAACTCCCACCCAGGAGACCCACAATGACAAGCAGTAGCGCCGATCTTTTCTTCATCATCCGTTTGTCACCGCCTTTAGTTTTGAAGCGTGTCCGATTCCATTGTTGCCAGAATCTATTCCCTGAACATGCCAGCTTATTATATGTCTAGCTTGTACGGAATATGTTTTTTCCATTCGAACGATGGAGCAATAATTACAAATAGTTCATCGGATTTACAGCGGTACCGTTATCTCTCACTTCAAAGTGCAAGTGAGGTCCAGTAGAGTTCCCTGTATTTCCTGACTCAGCAATGGTATCCCCTTTGCTTACTGTGTCTCCCTTGCTGACTTTGAATCCACCTTCGCGCAAGTGACCATATAACGTCCATAGTCCACCGCCGTGGTCCACAATAACCGTATAGCCATAACCGCTATACCATTCAGCCATGATCACGATTCCGCCAGAAGCAGCGTGAACCGAAGTTCCCTGAGGAACAGCAAAATCGACACCGGCATGCATTTTACCCACTACGCCCGTAATCGGATGGGTACGGGGACCGAATGGAGAAGAAATACGTCCTCCAGATACCGGTCTTGAGAAGATACCATTACCGGATGAATACGTGACCTCACTGCTGCTATCCGAACTCACTCTGGTTGGCGCCTTGGCAGCAGCCTTCGCCCGAGCTGCAGCCAAGGCTTTTGCTTTGGCTGCGGCCGCAGCCTGCTGTTCACGCAATTTATTTTTCTCTTGAAGAAGTGCCGAACGTTTGCTGGCAATCTGCATTAATACATCTTCCTGCTCTTGTGTCAGCTCTTCTGACTCTTCAATTTTAGCATCATATGAAGCGAGAAGCACTTGCTTTTCCGCTTCTTTTTCATTCAATTGGGACTTGCGCTGTTTCTTCTGTGCATACAGACTCTTGGCTTCCGCATATTGCACATCCAATTCTGCCTTTTTGTCCACGACCAGTTGCTTGTCCGCTTTGTGCTCATCCAGCAGATGCTGATCCTGATCCACAATTGTTTTGAGTGAATCCGCACGGGTCAGGAAGTCAGTGAAGCTAGTAGAGGACAACAATACATCCAGATAGGATACAGCACCGTCCGTATACATCAGGCGTACGCGTGACTCCAACAATTTTTCCCTTGCAACAATGCGTTCTTCTGCCGCTTGCAGATCTTTTTTTGTTGTACGGAGATCTTCCTCCGTGTTCTCGATCTGCAAGGATACACTCGCCAGTTCATCACTAACGACATTGATCTGTTCCATGACAACCTTCAGATAAGCGTTGGTTTTGTTCTTGTAATGCTGTGCTTCCTTTTTGTTGGAAGCCGCTTTTTTTTGCTCCTGCTTGGCAGAAGCCGCCTTGCTCTCCAGTTGCTGAATCTGTTGGTCAATATCGCTGATGCTACTCTTGGCATATCCGTCAGAAGGTTGAAGCGTCAAACTGGCCAATAACGTAAAGGCCAGCAGCGAAGCGGTTTTTTTCAAAATGATGATCCCCCATCCTATGATTTCACAAGAAAGCAACCTGCACAGGTGGTGAACAGCATGTTCTTTGCTTTCTTCAATCTTAAAAGACTCCGTCTTTCCTACATATCGTCAAACAGCGTCCATTAATGAACCTGCTTTACCATTCTTTTCGACATATTCTGCAATTCGATCGTTGAAAACAAAATTAAACGTTGAGTGATTTCCGAATGGACAGTGTACTTCCCAAAATACCTACCAGCACACCGAGTCCGATCAACAATGTTCCAAACAACAACCAGATTTCGCCCAGCGGAATCAAGTTAAGCATCTGCATGAAGACATCCTGACCAATCGTCTTCATCAACTGGCTATATCCAACAAACAGCACCCCAACCGTAATGACCGAGCCAATAAATCCAATGAGTGCACCTTCAATAAAGAAAGGCCAACGAATAAAGGTATTGGTTGCGCCAACCAACTTCATAATTCCGATCTCCCGGCGACGTGCCAGAATCGTTACGCGAATCGTATTCGAGATCAGGAACATGGACATGAGACCCAGTCCCCCGACAAAAATAAATCCGATGTTACGAACAAGCTTCGTAAATTTGAACAACACTTCCACCGTTTCCTTGCCGTAGTTCACTTTCATGATTGGCTTCTCCGGGTGTTTTTCGTTCAAAGCTTCGATTTTTTGCGCCACAAAAGTGACGGTTTCCGGTTCAATGACCTCAACTTCAATGGTCTCCGGCAGTGGGTTGTTGTCCACATCGAAACCGCTAAGCACGTTATCTGCACTCTCTCCAAGACGCTCACGGAACTCCTTGAGTCCTTCTTCCTTGGAAACAAAACGAATCTCACTTACTTCAGGCATCGCGCTGATTTCTTGCTCCAGTGTGTTACGCAGGTTCTCGTCCACATTCAGTTCGAGGAACGTGCTGATCTCCACTTGGCTATCAACCTGATTCGCCATGGAGTTCACATTGAGCACCAACAGCATGAACACGCCAAGAATCAATAAGGACACAATGATGGACATGATGGAGGCCACGGACATCCAGCCGTTGCGGAATACGTTTTTGAATCCCTCCCGCAGATGGCGCAAGAGAGTACTAAAATTCATAACCGTATTCCCCTCTCATCTGATCCCGTACAATCTGTCCACGTTCAATGGCGATTACCCGTTTACGCATCGTATTCACGATATCTTTGTTGTGGGTCGCCATAACAATGGTTGTTCCCCGGAAATTAATCTCATCCAGCAGCTGCATAATGCCCCATGACGTCTCCGGATCGAGGTTACCTGTAGGCTCATCCGCGATAATAACCGATGGGTTATTGACGATAGCCCGTGCAATGGCAATACGCTGCTGTTCTCCACCCGAGAGCTGCGAAGGTTCACGATTCGCCTTGCTGCGCAGTCCCACCAGATCAAGCACTTCCATCACTCGTTTCTTGATATGACGCTTCGGTGCTTCAATAACTTCCATGGCAAATGCCACATTCTCAAATGCTGTCATCCGTGGCAGCAGACGAAAATCCTGGAACACAACGCCGATGTTACGACGCACATAAGGAATCTTTCTTGGCTTCAACTTACCAATATTAAATCCGTTAATGGATATTTGTCCTTTGGTCGGAACTTCTTCTCTGTACATCAATTTCATAAATGTCGATTTACCTGCGCCGGACGGACCGACGATATAAACAAATTCATTGCGGTCGATCTTCACCGACACCCCTTGTAATGCGTGGGTCCCATTGGCGTAGGTCTTCCACACGTCCTGCATTTCTATCACATCATCACTTCCTGCTCGCATAGTTAGCCATTATCATTTCGACACAATCCCGGCATTTCCTTTAAAAAGACCTGAATTTCATCAGGAAAAATCCACTTCGTCCCTATTTCGTTGGTGAAGCATGGATTCATATGAAGTTTATTGTAACAAATTTGTTACCTATTGAGTACCCGAAAGTTTTCCTGCATTGGATCATATATATAGAAAGTGTTACAAAGTGCGGAACAACAGAAGTATAAAGGAGCGTACGGTTATGAAAAAAATACATGTGACGGTCATTGTTCTATTCTCCATCCTCTTGATCGGCTCCGCGTCTTATGGATTGCTGTATATGTACGTGAATCAACCTGCCCTGCCCAAAGATGTTCATGTTGGCGGTATGCTGGTGGAGGGGAAGAATCGCAAGAACGTATTGCATGAATTAAATGAACAGATCCAAAAGCTGGAGGACTGGCCTGTTACCTTTGAAGTGGCTGAACCCGATCCCCAGACGATGACGTATACCGCAGCTCAGGTGGGGGTGAGTTACAACGTTAACAGCTTGGAATCCGCGATACAGCAGCTGGAGGAAGGTAACTTATGGGAACGCGCTTATGCACGTTATCATTTTCCGAAAGAGTTCTCTCTGGATATGAGCTACGACTTACAGCCACTTCAAGAACATCTCAGCCCTGCCTGGGAAAAAGAAACCTTCGGAACACCTGCGGACGCTGTTCGCCGCATTACCACAAATGACAAAGTCCAGTATATCCCGGAAAAGGGCGTCCGCCGGATTGATTGGGAAACACTCGGAAATCTCATTCAGACGAAGCTACACAAGGATTTCAGTGTACTGGGCCCGGATGAGAAACCTGCCCCATTGCTGATCCAGGTACCACTGTATACGCTGAAGCCTGAAGTAACCCTTGATTCGCTACGCCAGGAAGGCATTGACCGAAAGATCATCCAGTTCTCCACGGGTCTGGGCAATAGTAGTGAAGGCCGGATACATAATGTCAGCGCAGCGGCGGAAGCGATTAACGGCATGATTTTGCCACCAGATGCCACATTCGATTATGAGAAGGTCGTCCGTAAAGCTGAAAAGGAGTATGGGTTTCGTGAGGCCCCGGTTATTGTTAATGGCAGACTCACCCCCGGAATTGGCGGGGGAATCTGCCAGGTATCCAGTACGGTGTATAACGCAGCGCTATTGACGGGTCTTGATATTATTGAACGTCGCAACCACTCCCTGCCGGTCAAATATTTGCCAAAAGGACTGGATGCCACCTTTGCCTCTGGAGCCATCAACTTTCGCTTCAAGAATAATACCGGAAAATCCTTGCTCATTCATGCAGAGGTGAAGAACCATCAATTGATGGTGAAATTTTTCGGCACATTCCCGGAGAATGTCAGCTATGCACTTGAATCTCGTACCATTGAAACATTAAGTGTTCCAGTAAAGTATGTGTCGAGTGCGGTACTGCCTGATGGTGCACAGCAGGTGCTGCAAGACGGACAGCCTGGATATATTGTCGAGACGGTAAGAACCAAAAGGCTGGACGGCAAAGTGGTCGAATCCAAAACGATTACACGAGACACGTACAAAGCTCAGAATCGCCTGATTGCCCGCTCCGGTCATAGCAGCCTGCCTGATCCACAAGGGCCTTCTGTGGTCGAGGACGGGATTAGCGATACAAAACAGCCTTAATTTTTTTCAAAGCAACCGACAACTTACAGATCACGAAAGGGTACAAACATGGTCCTGCCGTAATTCATGGATAAGCATAAGCTGATCACACGAAAACAAAAAGACACACTTCACGTCCCTTTTGAGGATAAGCGAGAAGTGTGTCTCTACATTTTCAAGATAAGTTATTCGAGTTTTACGAAGCTAAGATTAGCTTTAATACCGTAACTTATGGTTTACTGCATAACGGTTTAGTGACCGCCGGTGTATTCGCCTTGCTCTTCGCCTACAACCATCTTCTCTTTTCCCATGAAGAAGGAAGCGACCAACGCGAGTGCAGCCGGAATTACAGCCCAGGCAAATAACTGTACGATGGAAGAAGATAGGGCATGTGTGATGGTATCCAGCACCTGAGGCGGAATCGCCTGTCTGAGTTCTGGTGATAGCAACGCATGTGGATCGGTCAGATCCACTCCCTGGGGCACGCCACCCGCTGAAGCACCACCTGCTTCCGCAGCTGAACCAGCGAGAGCATCGTTCATTTTACGCGTAAATACCTGGCTCTGTACGATACCAAAGATCGTAATGCCCATCGTCATGCCGAGGGACCGCAAAAAGTTAAGTGTGGAACTCGCCGCACCGCGTCTTTGCGGTTCAAACGCATTCATGGCTGCATTGCTAAGTACGGAGAACGAAGCACCGACACCCAGACCAACCATCACCATGTAGATACGTATCGTCCAAAGGGATGAATTCTCATCCAACGTAGTCAACAATCCAAGTCCTATGACAAGCAGAGCCAACGTAGGGATCATGATATTGCGATACTTGATTTTGGTCATCAACACCCCACCCAGGGACGCCGTCACAACGGACCCAAGCATCATCGGCAATAGTACGAGACCGGAGTTGGTCGCTTTACCACCAAGTACCCCCTGTATAAAGATCGGAATGTACACGGATGCTGTAATGAACGCCGCACCACTGAACATACCAATAACGTTACTGGACCAGTAGACCCGGTTGCGGAACATGCTGAAGGAGATGATTGGTTCTTTGGCTTTTGTTTCTGCAAAAAGGAAGAGCAGCGCTAATGCTACAAATCCGGCAAACAAGCCAAGAATCTGCCACGAACCCCAGGCAAATGTTTTGCCGCCCAGTTCCAGACCAAAGATCAGGCACACAACAGCACCGATCAGCGTTACAGCACCCAGCCAGTCGATCTGTTGAGATTGATGCTGATGAGACTCCTTGTAGAAGAAGGCAATAAACACAAATGCAATCAAGCCTAGCGGCAGGTTGATATAGAATACCCATTCCCATGTCGCATACTGGGTAATGTAAGCACCGAGCAGAGGTCCAAATACGCTGGACAGGCCAAAGACCGCTCCAAACAATCCACCCAATTTACCACGAGATTCTGGTGCAACGACATCAAACATGATCGTAAAGGCAATCGGCACCAAGGCCCCCGCACCAATACCTTGAATCGCTCTGTACATCGTCAATTCCACAATAGACGTTGCCGTTCCGCACAGCGCTGAGCCAAGCATAAACACAATAATACCAAATACAAAAAACTTCTTCCGTCCATACATATCGGATAGCTTACCGAATATCGGCATCCCTGCCATCTCAGCCACCATGTACGCGGAGGTAACCCAGACGAACTTGTCGAGCCCACCCAGCTTCCCGACAATGTCCCCCATAGCTGTTGCCACGATGGTGTTATCCATCGAAGCCATTAGTATACTGAGCAGTAACCCTGCCAGCACCAATCCAATACTGTTTTTACGTGCAACCATTGTACTCAATCTCTCCATTCACGCTCTATTCATATGACTGCATTAGTATATCCGAAAAGAAGTTTTCGTTAATCAGTCCAAGGACCGATTGCTTTGCAGCAAAACTTCCGATTGCGGATGAATTTGCAGAGATGAACGGTATTCCACTGTGCCAATCCGGCAGCCAGGACCGATTTTTATTTTATCGCCACGGACAATCTCGGCCTCCGTATTCTCTAATTCAATATCATCACCTTCGATAATCTGCGCTTTGAGAATTGATTTATTCCCCGTAAACAAGTCATTCAACCGGCCACTCTTCACCGAGATGATGGAACCGCCCATTTCTTTGACCTCGGATGGACCCATGATTTTGAGCGTTATGTGTTCAGCGCTGAGCATCCCCGCTATCGTCAAACGCCCGTTCAGCTTGATATTTTCTGCCTGACAATCCCCTGACAGATGAAGTTCACCGACCACTTTTATATGCTCAGCTTTGGCATGCAGGCCAGATGCCTGGATTCCATCCTCAACATCGTTGCTGGCCTCTCGCTCTTTCAGAGTAAGGGTGCCGGTAATTTTAATATCTGTGGATTCAAGTGATCCGTATATGACCGATGTACCCGTACATTTGAATCGATCACAAGATAGATTGTCGTTAAAGGACGCGTCCCCTACGACCTTGATCTTGCCGTACACGCCACCAGAAGAACTGCCATCACCAACGATGCTGATATCCATTTTTTTGTCCAATGAACGCCCAGGATTGTTATTCATGTCGATCCCATCCCTTTCTCTCCATATCCAAACTTTAAATTCGCTGACTGCTGCCCACCTTGGCATCCTGATCTATCTCAAGTTCACCTGAATACTCGACAAGCCTGATGTTACAGCCGCGACCGATAAAAATGTTACTCCCCCGAACAATGTCAGCTTCGGTATCTTCCAGCACAATCTCATCACCCTCAATTAAGGATGTCTTAAAAGAAGGGGTCCCGCCCAGACCAATACTTTTCCAAAATCCATTCTGTTGTTCCTTGCGACGAATATCGATACGCTCTCCGCCAATCTCTTTAGCCGAAGAAGATGTATGCAGCCTGATCTCCACTGTTCCCGCATTCAGTAAGCCGCTGATCTTAATATTGCCCCGTACATTCAGGGACTCACATTGGACATCGCCTTCAATATCGATCACACCGCCAATATCAATTCGTTCCCCATCCACTCTTCCACGTACGGTACACTTTCCGTTCACTTCAAGCTCAGGGCTATGGAGATCTCCGTTAATCGTCGTCATGCCATCCACCCGAACACGAGAACTGGTCAAAGGACCGTTCAACGTACACATGCCGTTAATCGTTGCACTCTCGGAGCTCAAAGCGCCGTGCATCTTCAATGTTCCATTTACTTCCATAGAGGTGCAGTCCAGGTTGCCGTTCACCTTAGCCATGCCATCAATAGATACACGGTGAAAATTCCCGCCTGCCGTTTGACTTATGCCCGCCACATTCAGATCATTCCGCTTATTTCGTTCTTCCATAGATGATCCTCTCCTTATCCCAATTTGAGTTTTAATTCTTCCATAAATGTTCCCATCGGCTGCCTAAGAACCACTTTCACACCATTGTCAAAATAAAACTCCGTTCCTGCTATTATCAGCATGAATGAAGGAACACCCATCTTACGAATAAGCACGAGTTCGCTCGGTTTGCCTGTAAAACGATAATAATGTTCGGACATCACTTCAATCAGCAACGCACCCTCTTGCCGAGTAATATCTCCGCTCATTAACAGCTTATCAAGGACGTAGAGCATCATAATCTGTTCCAAAGCATACAGCGGTTGTTCCCGACCTGCTTCTTTCAACAGATCCAGCGAGATTTGTGAAACAATGTTTCGCTCTAACAGTTGTTGTGGAGACATTTCCACTTCACCCAACGTAGGTGAGAAGACGTCTGCCAGCTCATCCAGCGATAATCCGTCTTTCATATTAAGAATCTTGTCAATGCGCAGTAAAATCTGTTGTTTTGGAAAAAAGGTCTCTTGTCCGGTGTAGGACGACTTCCGAATGAACCATTCTTCCGGAATGAGATTTTTCCGCTTCCAACGGTATAACTGGCCGTATGAGATTCCTGTCAGGTCCAACAATTCTTTCTTGGAGATCAAATCATCCGTCATATATGGTCCCCCTTTTTATTGAAATGAGTGTAACATAACATTGTTACGTTGTAAACTAATCTTGGTATTGCATTGATTAAGCAATGCGTATAACCTGTTACATATAAACACTTTGGAGGCCTAGGCATCCGATTTCCATCCCATCGTCTCATGTCAGAACACGTGGTTAACGAACTTATGAAAGGGGTTTCTTATACTCATGGCACTTATTAAATGTGATTTTTACTCGGATACACTCGGGCTTAGCACCAGCATGCATGTCATTCTGCCGCAACAAACCCACAATCAGATCGGTATGGAGAATGTGACTGGCAAAGGACTGCACCCAACCCTGTACCTGTTACACGGTCTGTCTGATGATGATTCCATCTGGCTGCGCCGGACATCGATCGAACGTTATGTGGCCAATCTTGGGATCGCTGTTGTTATGCCACAGGTACATCGCAGCTTCTATACGGATATGGTGGAAGGTGGAAAGTACTGGACGTTTATCAGTGAGGAACTGCCAGCACTCGCTCGCTCTTTCTTCCCATTGTCACCAAAGCGTGAGGATAACTTCGTTGCAGGTTTATCCATGGGTGGTTATGGTGCGTTCAAGCTAGCCCTTCGTAAACCAGATCAATATGCTGCTGCTGCCAGTTTGTCTGGAGCACTCGATATGTCTGCACATATGGATAGAAACGCATCCTCAGCATTGCAACAGACGGAGTTACAGCGGATTTTTGGACCCGAGGTGACAGGTACAGAGAACGATCTGATCCATCTGTTAAAAGAAAATCAATCTAGCGAAAGTCCTCGACCTTTGCTCTACCAATGTTGCGGAACGGAAGATTTCCTGTATGAGGATAATCAAACATTCCGGCATGCCTGTGAACAAACGAACTTCGCATTGACATACGAGGAAGGGCCTGGTGAACATGAGTGGGGCTACTGGGATGCCAAGATCCAGGATGTATTGAAATGGTTGCCTTTGCCCAAGCGCGATTAGTGGATCATTAGGAGCTACTGAGGATAAAGAAGGCTGGTACTCCGATGAAACAACAACCTTCCTTCCGTTCGCAGTTGAATTGAATATATTTTAAGCACATCGCTGTAAAACACAAAAAGCAGGCCGCTGAGAACAAAGTTCTCTGGCCTGCTTTTTTTATTGTACTGTCGTATCTGTATGGCAACCTATTGTAACCGTGACATTAACCGCGGTTCGTAATCCATTGCTCGGTAATCTCCAGTACCTTCTCACTACGTCCAATGGCTTCAGCCACTTGACCCGAAGCTGTTCCGCCGTAAACATTACGCGCGTTCACTACCGCTTCCGGTTGCAGCACATCATAGATCCGGTCATCGAACAGTGGTGAGAACTGACGGAATTCATCAATCGTCAGATCCAGCAAATACTTGCTGTTCTGGATGCAGTACAGCACTGTTTTACCAATCACTTCATGCGCCTGACGGAAAGGCAAACCTTCGCCCACGAGGAAGTCGGCAATATCCGTAGCGTTGGAGAAATCCTGGTTGACTGCTTGACGCATCCGATCTTTGTTCACTGTCATTGTTGCGATCATCGGAGCGAACAATTGCAATGCACCTTCCAGCGTCGCTACAGTATCAAACATGCCTTCTTTGTCTTCCTGCATGTCTTTGTTGTATGCCAGTGGAAGAGATTTCAACACTGTCAGCAAACCAATCAGGTTGCCGTACACACGTCCTGTTTTACCACGCACGAGTTCAGGAACGTCCGGATTTTTCTTCTGAGGCATAATACTGCTGCCTGTGCAGAACGCATCGTCCAGTTCAACGAATCCAAACTCTGTGCTGCTCCACAGTACCAACTCTTCACTCAGACGGGACAAGTGAGTCATGATCAGCGAAGCTGCTGCCAGGAACTCAACGATGAAGTCACGGTCGCTTACTGCGTCCAGACTGTTCTCGTACACGCCGTCGAAGCCCAGTTGCTCCGCCACAAAATGACGATCAATCGGGAATGTTGTACCCGCGAGCGCACCTGCGCCCAGTGGCAGGATGTTAATGCGTTTGTAGCTGTCCATCAGACGCTCAGCATCCCGTTGGAACATGGATACATACGCCATCAGGTGATGGGCGAACAGAATCGGCTGGGCCCGTTGAAGATGCGTATAACCCGGTACGATGGTATCGAGGTTATCTTTCGCTTGTCCAATCAGTGCTTCCTGCAAGGAATGCAACATACCTACAAAGCCAACCACCCGCTCGCGCAGGTATAGGTGCATATCCGTTGCAACCTGGTCGTTCCGGCTACGGCCTGTATGTAGTTTACCGCCTACAGGGCCAATCGTTTCGATCAGGTTTTTCTCAATATTCATGTGGATGTCTTCGTCCGATACGGAGAATTCCACTTCACCTGCACGGATTTTGTGCAAAACGGTGATCAGACCTTCTTTGATCGTCTCTACATCTTCCGCCGGAAGAATACCGCATTTGCCCAGCATCGTCACATGGGCCAGACTGCCCTGGATATCTTCCTCAGCCAAAGCTTTGTCAAAATTGATTGATGCCGTATATTCCTCAACCAAATGATTGGTTTGTTTTGTAAAACGTCCTCCCCACAGCTTGCTCACGGTGAGTACTCCCCTTTCGCTCATGGACAAAGCCGCTCCTGCCAGATGTGCAAGAACGGCCTGCCTTGTCATTTATATTGATGTAGCTCTAGTATGCAGGTTGAAATTAGTTTTTGTTTTGCTCCACGCCGGAGTTTACTTTCAAACGCAGTGCATTCAGGCGGATAAAGCCTGTTGCATCGCCTTGATCATAAGCTTGCGTTGGATCAGCTTCCATCGTTGCGATGTCCGGATTGTAAAGGCTGACAGGACTTTTCACACCTGCGCCGATGATGTTGCCTTTGTACAGTTTCACACGAACCGTACCTGTTACGTTCTTCTGGCTTTCAGTCACCAGCGCTTGCAATGCAAGACGCTCTGGTGCGAACCAGAAACCGTTGTATACCAGTGTGCTGTAACGTGTGATCAGGCTGTCACGCAGGTTCATCACTTCACGGTCCATCGTGATGGATTCCATTTTGCGATGTGCGGTGAACAAGATTGTTCCACCTGGTGTTTCGTATACGCCACGGCTCTTCATACCAACAAAACGGTTCTCAACCATATCTACACGGCCAATACCATGTTTGCCACCCAGCTCGTTCAGTTGCTCCATCACTTGCAGTGGGCTCAAACGCTCACCGTTCAGCGCGACACAGTCACCTTGTTCGAATTCCAGTTCCACATATTCCGCTTGATCTGGTGCATCTTCAGGTGCACTGCTCAGCAGGAACATGTCTTTGTTTTCGTCCGCACTTGGATCGAACCATGGATCTTCGAGCACACCGCTCTCATAGCTGATATGCAGCAAGTTACGGTCTGTGGAGTATGGTTTAGCCGCAGATGCGGTTACCGGAATACCATGTTTTTCAGCGTAAGCAATCATCTCGGCACGTCCCGGGAATTGGTTACGGAATTCTTCCAGACGCCAAGGTGCAATTACGTTAATGTCTGGTGTCAGCGCAGCCGCGTTCAGCTCAAAACGAACTTGGTCATTTCCTTTACCTGTAGCGCCGTGAGCGATGGCTGTAGCACCTTCTGCACGAGCGATATCCACCATACGTTTAGCAATCAGTGGACGAGCGATACTTGTACCAAGCAGGTATTGTCCTTCATAGAGGGCACCCGCCTGGAACATCGGATAGATGAAATCTTTCGCGAACTCATCGCGCAGATCGTCAATGTATACTTTGGAAGCGCCTGTTGCCAGTGCTTTTTCCTCCAAGCCATCCAGTTCATCCTTTTGTCCAATATCCGCTGTGAACGCGATAATCTCTGCATCATACGTTTCTTTCAACCATTTCAAAATTACAGATGTGTCCAACCCGCCTGAATACGCGAGTACAATTTTTTCCTTAGCCATGTTCGATGGTCCTCCCCAAGATCAGTTAAGTTAAACAGAGCCTTCATACACTGAATCCTAAGAGCCAGAAAACCCTTCCGATCACTGTTATCCCCAGATTTTTTCATCCTTTATGATAAAGGGTAAAATCCGGGGATAGCCTATGCTTCCGATGCAGCTTTCTTTCAGAAAGCTTTCAGGTGCACGCTTCGCTTCTTCAGACTTTTTCTGTCTCTCCGTGTTTGTGTATGCTTCTTGTTTAATTAACTTTTTAAAGTACATTATAGATGAATATATCATCGCGAAATCTGCGCCTAAAATCAACCCATTCAATGAAATAGCAGCTATTCGCTCATTAATGCAGCCATTAAGGCTTTCTGTGCATGCAAGCGATTCTCCGCCTGATCAAAGATCAGGGAGTTCGGTCCGTCAATTACACCGGCACTCACTTCTTCGCCGCGGTGTGCTGGCAGACAATGCAAGAACATGTAGTCCGGCTTCGCGCCTTTCATCAGTTCCTCGTCCACTTGATATGCCGCAAATGCCTGCTCACGAATCTTCTGCTCTTCTTCAAAGCCCATGCTAGCCCATACATCCGTGTACACGATATCTGCATCTTTCGCAGCTTCCTGTGCACTGTAGGTTACAGTCACTTCAGAACCGCTCTCCTGTGCGATAATGCGTGCCTGCTCCACAACTGCACTATCCGGCTCATAGCCTTCTGGCGTTGCTACAGCAACATGCATTCCCATCTTCGCTGCACCGAGCATCAGGGAGTGCGCCATGTTGTTGCCATCTCCGATGTAGGCCATTTTCAGACCTGCCAGCTTGCCTTTGTGCTCCAGCACCGTTTGGAAGTCTGCCAGTACCTGACAAGGATGCGCCGCATCGCTCAGGCCATTAATGACTGGAACATCCGCATGCTCTGCCAGTTCAGTTACATTATGGTGTCCAAAGGTACGAATCATGATGCCGTCCAGGTAGCGGGACAATACTTTGGCTGTATCATGTGTTGTTTCCCCGCGACCCAGCTGGATATCATTTTTGCTCAGGAAGAGTGCGTGTCCTCCCAATTGGAACATACCCACTTCAAAGGATACACGCGTACGTGTGGATGATTTTTCAAAAATAAGTCCGATCGTTTTACCTTTCAACGGTTGAAAAGGTACACCGCTTTTTTGCTTCCCTTTAATCTCAATCGCGAGATCAAGCAGATAACGAATCTCCTCTGCCGTGTAGTCCGTGAACTCGATAAAATCCCGGCCTCTCAGATCAATCTTCTGAATCTTTTCCGTTTGTTGTGCTGTCATGTATAATGTCCTCCTTATTTCCGGTTCCCTGCACCCGCATGGGCAGAAGTGATAGCAACGTTAACACTTTGTCTGGATGCTTCTCGAGTTTATCCATTCCCGCCTTCTGCAATTTCACCACGCGGCTACAGGGATTCATCATCTCATTCTGCTTCGAGGCCTGTAATGGCCCCGAGACAGAAAGGTTCTCATTTTTATATTAGGCTTTCGCCGCTACATGCTCTTCGATCAATGTGCCTACCAGCGATACGGCCTCGTCGATCTCATCTTTGCTCACATACAGGTTCGGAAGCAAACGAATCACATTCGGTCCTGCAGAGACGAACAAGATACCGCGTTTTTGCCCAGCAAGCACAATATCACCTACCGGCTCAGCACATTCGATACCGACCAACAATCCCAAGCCACGAACTTCCTTCACAAAGGAATTGCCCGCCAAACGTTTCCGCAGGGAGCTCATCAGGTATTCACCCATCTCCGCTGCGCGCTCTGGCAAACGATCTTCCAGCATCGTTTCGATTGTTGCAATCACAACGGATGAAGCAAGTGGTGTTCCACCAAATGTTGTCGCATGGCTACCTGGTGTGAACGCATCCCGCAGGAAACCTTTACCCAACATCGCACCTACAGGGAAACCACTACCGATACCTTTGGCAACGGTGAACACGTCTGGCTCAATGCCATAATGTTCGTGCGCGAACAGTTTACCCGTACGTCCCATTCCTGTTTGTACTTCATCAACAATCAGAAGCAACCCATGCTCGTCACACAATTTCCGTACATGTTTGACGAATTCCGGTTCGACCGGATATACACCACCCTCAGCTTGAACCATTTCCAGCATAATAGCTGCTGTGTTGGGTCCAATTGCCCCTTCAAGGGCAGGGATATCATGCAAAGGTACAGTTACAAATCCGGCTGGCAATGGCAAAAATCCTTCTTTTACCTTATCCTGTCCGGTGGCTGTCAGTGTAGCGAGTGTCCGTCCATGGAAGGACTGGGCAAAGGTGATCACTTCATACCGATCTGTACCCTTCACCTTCTGGTGATAACGACGGGCTACTTTAATAGCCGCTTCGTTCGCTTCGGCACCACTGTTACAGAAGAACACTGCGTCAGCGCATGTATTGGCTGTCAGCAATGCTGCTGCCTTCTCCTGGCCTGGAATCTGGAACAGATTGGATACATGCCACAGCTCATCAATCTGAGCTTTCAGCTTGGCTCCAACTTTCTCCGGTGCATGGCCCAGGCTAGTTACAGCGAGGCCGCACATGAAATCAAGATAACGGTTGCCCTGATCATCCCACAACCAGCTACCTTTACCTTTGACCAGACTGATTGGATAACGCGCATACGTTTGGAAAAGCGAGCTTTCCGTCTGTGCTGCTGCACCTGTTGCTGTTGCGCCTGCTACCGCTGTGCCAGAACCTGGCTGTTCGTTGCCTTTTGCCATGACCATATCACTCCTTATTGGTTGGTGCAACGGCAATTATATAAGAGCTCTTATTTACACTAGATCACTCCGATTGCGGAACCATCTTCCGAATGTATGCATACTCCACTTCGATGACAGAACAACCTTCCGATCGCTGTTATCCCTGAATTTTTTTTATTCCCCTTCAATGGGGAAAATCCTGTGATAAAGGCGCACGCTCCGCTTCTTCAGGTTATTTCTGTCCTCTCCGTTATGCATTTTTATCCTTCAGATTGGTTCTGCACCCTACGTTATTGTGAGTGTAATATTAGATTTCTTATATAAAAAAGCCGTGCACATATTTTTTTATTTAAATAAGACTATTAAGACCCTAGCGTATCGAGCAAATTATTGCATACGGATGATTCTTGTTCCGATGATTTCTCCGCCGAGCACGCGGCTCAGGATTTGAGGTTCGCTGCCGTCTACGATGACGACCTCACGTACTTGACCATGGATACAAGCGATAGCTGCACGTACTTTTGGAATCATGCCGCCATAGATTTCTCCGGTCTGGATCATGTCTTCAATCTCTTGTACAGATACGGATGGCAGTACTTTTTTCTCGCCGCCTACGTTCTTCATGATGCCTGGAACGTCGGTCACGACAATCATCCGACTTACGCCGAGATGAGACGCCACTGCACCCGCAGCTGTATCTGCGTTAATGTTATAGCGTTGTCCAGTTGCATCTACGCCAACCGGTGCGATAATCGGCATGTATCCCATGTTCACGATACCTTGGATAATCTCTGCGTTCACACCAGTGACATCGCCTACCCAACCGATCTCTGCGTGGTTCGATACGGGCTTCGCCTGAATGAGACCCCCGTCAACGCCGGACAAGCCTAGTGCACGACCGCCCACACGCTGAATCAGGCGCACGATCTGTTTGTTGATACTGCCCGCAAGCACCATCTCCACTACGTCCAGCACAGGTTCAGTCGTTTTGCGCAGGCCATTAACGAATTCGGTTTCGATGCCAAGCTTCGCCAGGTTATCTGAGATTGCAGGACCTCCGCCATGCACGATGACTGGCTGTGTACCCTGAGACTGCAAATCACGCAGATCCGCAAAGAAAGACTCGGGCAATGCTGCCAGCGTGCTGCCTCCACATTTCATGACAAACATCTGTTTCTCTGTGCTCGCTTCCGTTGCGGTACTCTTGTTTGGCATTGTTGAATTCATGAGAGCAAGCTCCTCTCGTTCAAATATTCTAAAAGGCTTAACACTTAATTGATGCGATATTCGGTAGCTGACCGTTCCGAATCCGGATCGTTCTTTTGATCGCTGTTGTCTCCAGGTTTTTTTGATTTCCTTTTTAAAGGGGAAACCCGGAGACAAAGGCGAACGCTTCGCTTCTTCAGAATCGATTCCGTCTTCTCCACTGCCTTCGCCAGTTATCTCAAAAACCAAATAAAGTTCAATCCTTATAGATTTTCTATATATTTACGAAACAGCTTCTCATAGGGAAGCTTTTAGCTTCAATAGAATAAATGCTAATTCTTATTAAGTGCGGTATGCTGCGTTAATTCGGACGTAGTCATACGTCAGGTCACAGCCCCAGGCTGTAGCCGTTCCTTCGCCGTGGTGCAGATCTACCACAATGCGAACTGTATCGGTCTGCAAATAAGCCAATGCCAATTCTTCGTCAAACACGACTGGGCGGGACTGCGCAAGTACCGAGATATCTCCCAAACGGATATCTACGGTATCCGGGTTCACCGGTTGTCCTGCACGCCCTACGGCTGCAATAATCCGTCCCCAGTTGGCATCAGCGCCAAACATAGCGGATTTCACCAGACTGGACCCGATGACAGTTTTGGCAATTGCCTGTGCGGATTCATCACTTACTGCACCTGTAACTTCTACCTCAACCAGTTTGGTTGCTCCTTCACCATCGCGAGCAATGGCTTTGGCCAGCACTTGGCATACATAGGTGAAGCCTGCTGCAAAAGCGTCCCAATCCGGGTGCTCTGTGGTCAGCTCTTCATTGCCTGCATATCCGCTGGACATAGCTACCAGCATGTCGTTTGTACTCGTATCTCCATCTACGGTAATCATGTTAAATGTATGATTGGTTGCCTGGCGCAGCAGGCGCTGCAACGCTTCTGCACCAATGACCGCGTCAGAAGTCATGAAAGCGAGCATCGTCGCCATATTCGGATGAATCATACCCGAGCCTTTGGCGGCTCCCGCAATCGTAACCGTCTTACCGTTAACCAGAACGGAGACGCAAGCTTCCTTTTTCACCAAATCCGTTGTCAGAATCGCTTGTGAAAATTGTTCCGCCTCATTCGACTCCTTGCCCATATGCGCTGGAAGTCCAGTGATGCCTGAATGTACAGCATCCATCTTGAGCAATTCCCCAATGACACCTGTGGATGCCACAGCCACATCCTCTTCTGCCACACCCAGCTCCCGCGCAGCGGCCGAACGCATCGCATAAGCATCTTCTTCACCTTGTTGCCCTGTACATGCATTGGCATTACCACTGTTAACGATAACAGCTTGAAGGCGTCCGTTGCTCAAGCTTTCGCGCGTTACTTTGAGTGGTGCGGCCTGAAATACGTTCGTTGTGTATACAGCAGCAGCTGTAGCAGGTACATCACATCGGATCGCTCCGATGTCATTACGAGATGTCTTTTTCAATCCGCAGTGAAGTCCACCAGCAGTGAATCCCCCAGGGGTTACAATTGTTCCGTTCTCAACCACGGTAAAAGTCTGTTGCTCCACATTCGTTCCCATATCATATCCCCCGTATGCGTTCAGCTATATGCCGATGATCCGCCTGCTTAACCTGATCCGTTCTCCCTAGAAGACTCTGAGAGAGCACTTTTACACCGAATGTTCCAGTGCTCCTCTTGAATTCCAATCCCTTATGGATATACCGGTGTCATGTTCAGCCCGAGGTTCTCCTCCCATCCCATCATCAGGTTCATATTTTGAATCGCTTGCCCGGATGCACCCTTCACCAGGTTGTCGATGACCGAAATAATCGTCAAACGCCCTGTGCGAGGATCCACCGCAAATCCGATATCACAATAGTTGGATCCGTACACTTCTTTGGTAGATGGCCAGATGCCCGGTTCACGTACACGTACAAAAGGTCTGTTCTCATAATATTTACGGTACAAATCTACGATCTCCCGGTCGCTGTGTTCCCCAACGAGTTTTGCATACATCGTACTCATGATTCCACGTGTCATTGGCACCAGTTGTGTTGTAAAGGTAACCGTAACAGGCGTTCCTGTTATATCACCAAGCACTTGTTCAATCTCGGGAATATGTTGGTGCTTGTTCAGTTTATAGGCTTTGAAATTTTCATTCATCTCTGCATAATGGTTGGTCAGACTTGTTCCGCGTCCTGCACCGGATACGCCTGATTTAGCATCAATTATAATTGTAGAAGAATCAATCCAGCCTGCCTCTACTGCAGGGATCAGTCCAAGAAGTGTAGCTGTTGGATAACAGCCTGGGTTGGATATAAAATTCTGTCCCTTCACTTCTTCGCCATACACCTCAGCCATGCCGTATACCGCTTGTTCCAGCAAATCAGCTGAAGGCGCCGGATGTTTGTACCACTCTTCGTACACCGTTCCATCCTTGAGTCTGAAATCGCCAGACAGGTCAATCACCTTAAGGCCTGCTGCCAGCAGGCTTGGTACGAGCTTTGCACTTACGCCGGACGGGGTCGCTGTGAATACCAGATCCGCACGACTCGCAATCTCAGCCGGATCTACACCGTCGAGTGGCCTGTGAATCACGTCCGTCAAATGCGGAAATCCATCTGCGATGGACTCACCACTGCTCGATGATGAGATCACCGATGTGATTTCAACCTGCGGATGGTTCTGGAAAAAACGAATCAGTTCCACCCCGCCGTAGCCGGTGGAACCGACGATTGCTACTTTTAATTTGTTATTCACTCTCGCTCCCCCAATCTCGATGTATGCGCTACTTGTGCTATGCCCTTGCATGAATGTGGCCCGAACACAGCAATTCCGTCGCTTATATGCATATTTGTGTATTATTATACGACTCTGGTTATATAAATACAACACTCTATCAGCAATTTCACATGGATTTCCATCCAATCCGAACATATCTTTTTTTAACATCCGGGACGAATAGGTATACTTCTGTTAAAATACGTATTAGTAGGAAACATTACAATCAGGGTCTCATTCATAACTAACCTGCTAATCAAGGACATATGAATAGATTCATGATGGTCATTATGAGACGTGGGGGACTATAGTGCATATTGAATCCATTTTACTTATTGTACTCCTTGGCCTGAATATTATTTTTGCCGCAGCAGTTGTTTTCTTCGAACGGAAGGATGCCAGCGCTTCCTGGGCTTGGCTGCTCGTCTTGAACTTTATTCCGGTGTTTGGGTTTGTACTTTATCTTTTAACCGGTCAGAATCTGACCCGATACCGGCTTTTCCAGTGGAAAGAACGTAAGAAGCTCGGGCTAGAGGAACGTATTGAAGCCCAGCTCACACAGTTGCACGATAACCGCACCCCTTTCCGCAACCAAGCAACCGAGAGTAGCCAGGACATGATCTATATGAACCTGAAGCAGAACGGCGCTCTGTTGACAGAGGATAATGCGGTTGAGATCATTACGGACGGAACAGACAAGTTCCAACGGCTCTTGGATGACATCGAAGCGGCCAAGGATCACGTGCACGTACAATACTACATTTATAGAGGCGACCGTCTGGGCAAAAGAATTCGGGATGCACTTATCCGCAAAGCGCGGGAAGGTATCAAAGTCCGTTTACTGTATGACGCGCTCGGATCGCGGCGGGTATCAAAACGCTTTTTCAAAGAATTGCGCGAGGCAGGCGGTTTGGTTGAAGTCTTTTTCCCCTCCAAATTCAGTCTGATCAACTTGCGTATGAACTACCGGAACCACCGGAAGATTGTCATCATCGATGGTAACCTGGGATACACGGGCGGGTTTAATGTGGGAGATGAGTATCTCGGCTTGAACTCGAAATTCGGTTACTGGCGTGACACACATCTGCGTATTCAGGGGAATGCCGTTCATGCGCTGCAGACCCGTTTCCTCCTGGATTGGAACGAAGCGTCCAAGCAACACGACACACCTTACGTCCCGGCGCATTTCCCTCATATCGAGGGTACAGGAAAGATTGCCATGCAGATTGTCTCTAGTGGACCGGATGCAGAGACCGAGCATATCAAGAACAGTTATCTCAAGATGATTAATGGTGCCAAACATTCGATTCTGATTCAAACACCTTATTTTATCCCGGATGCCAGTGTATTCGAAGCTATTCGTCTCGCGTGTCTGTCCGGCATAGATGTTCGCATCATGATTCCAAATAAACCCGACCATGCCTTTGTATATTGGGCTACGTTATCTTATATTGGTGAGTTGTTAAAAGTTGGCGCCAAAGTATTTATATATGATAATGGCTTCATTCATGCCAAAACACTTATCATTGACAGTTTGGTTGCATCCGTGGGAACCGCCAATATTGACTACCGCAGTTTCCGGTTGAACTTTGAGGTTAATGCCTTTATGTACGATGAGACGATTGCGACAGCACTTGTACAAACCTTTGAGCACGACCTGCATGTATCGCGGGAAATGACGCTCGATGAATACCAAAAACGCAGTCTGATTATCCGCTTCAAAGAAGCGATTTCCCGTCTGTTATCTCCGATTCTGTAGCGGTGGCACTCCGATGACAGAACATCCTTCCGATCGCTGTTATCCCCAGATTTTTTTGATTCTCTATTCTAAAGGGGAAAATCCGGGGATAGCATATGCTTCCGAAGTAGCTTTCTTTCAGAAAGCTTTTAGGCGAACGTTCCATTTCTTCAGGATATTTCTGTCCTCTCCGTTATGTGAAATGTTAAGTTGAACTTTTAATAATAGAAAAGCAGGTACTCCCTCTCCGTTATCTCAGAGGAGGGCGTACCTGCTTTTTTTCTTAAATTTTCAAACTTATGAGCCTACACGGCTCACCCGCTATTTTTCACACCCGTTCACACATGTTCTCCCCGCTTAAAACCTTCGCCGAGCACTTCGTGCGCGTTACTGATAATGACAAAAGCTCCCGGGTCCACAGACCGGATCAACGCTTTGAGTCTTGGTACCTCATTTTGCCCAACCACTACCATCAGTACTGTTCGTTGATCGTCAGTGTAACCGCCTTTGGCCTCCAGCTTTGTTAATCCGCGATCCAGATCATCCAAAATCACTTTGCTAATCGCTTCTGTTTGGTTGGAGATAATATAAGCCACCTTGGAGAAGCCCAGCCCCATCTCAACCGCATCGATCACTTTACCGGTAACATACAACCCAATCAGCGCATAGAGAGACTGCTCCAACGATAATACAAATGCAGCCATAATAATAACGGTGGCATCCATAATCACAACACAGAGAGAGTAACTCAGCCCACTGTATTTCTGTACGATTCTGGCAAGAATGCTCATGCCCCCTGTTGATCCTCTACCTCGATATACAATGCCAATCCCCAGACCCACGCCAATTCCACCGTACAGTGAACCCAGAAGCGGATTCGTTGTTGGAATGGCCCAATCCTTCGTCAGATAGACTAACAATGGCAGGACAATACTGCCGAGAACTGAACGGATACCATACTGTTTGCCAATGAGCAAAAACCCTGCAATCAGGAGTGGTATATTAATTGCCCACTGCGTATAAGCCGGCTCCCAATTGAGCCATTCCTTGCCAAGGATCGATAACCCGGACACCCCACCCGATGCGATCTGATTCGGTAATAAAAATAAATTAAAGGCCACTGCAATTAAAAACGAACCTAAAATGATAGATACCGTGTCCACGACGTTTCTCCATGGACCATTGAGTGGAATGAGGCTAGTTATCCTCTTTTTGCGGCTGTTGTGAAGTTGTGATCGTTGTTGCATGTTCTCGTGCTCTCCTTTGTTGTGACTGATCAATTGTTCGCTCATTTTTTCTATATCCTATAAAATAATTCAAAAAAAAGCTCCCGTATACACCAGCATACGCCTACACGCATGGGTCCATACAGGAACTTCTATTAATCGGTTTCTACTTTAATCTGGCTGCGCAAATAACCATCGATGAATGCATCGAGGTCGCCGTCCATTACTGCTCCTGTATTTCCTGTCTCTACGCTTGTACGGTGATCCTTTACCATACTATAGGGATGGAACACATAGGAGCGAATCTGGCTACCCCATGAAATATCCGACTGATCCCCTCGGATTTCATCCAGCTGTTGTTTTTGCTCTTCAATTTTACGCTCATACAATTTCGAACGGAGCATCGTCATCGCTCGCTCACGGTTCTTGATCTGTGAACGTTCATTCTGACACGTTACAACTACACCTGTTGGAAGGTGAGTAATCCGTACAGCAGAGTCGGTGGTATTGATATGTTGTCCACCCGCGCCACTTGCCCGGTACGTATCGATCTTTAGGTCCTCGGTGCGGATGTCCAATTCGATCGTATCATCAATCTCCGGTACCACATCACAGGATACGAAGGACGTATGTCTACGGCCCGATGAGTCAAAAGGAGAGATCCGCACCAGTCGGTGTACACCCTTCTCGGCTTTCAGATAACCATAAGCGTTATGTCCCTTGATCGACAACGTAACACTCTTGATCCCAGCCTCATCACCTGGCAGATAATCCAGTACCTCAACCTTGAAGCCACGCTTCTCGGACCAACGTGTGTACATCCGGAGTAGCATCTGTCCCCAATCTTGGGACTCGGTGCCACCCGCACCCGGGTGAAGCTCCAGAATCGCATTCATCTTGTCATATGGTTGATTCAGCAGAAGCTGAAGTTCGAACTCTGCGACTTTGTTCACGATCGCTGTAATACTGTTACCAATCTCGGTAGCGAGGTCTTCGTCGCCTTCTTCGTCCGCCAGTTCGATCATCATCACTGCATCATCATAGTCCTGTTGGAGTTTGGTGTATTGATCCACAGATCCTTTCACCGCATTTAGCTCAGCGATTACGGATTGCGCCTTGTCACTATCATCCCAGAAATCCGGGGCAGACATCTTCACTTCGAAGTTGCCGATCATCTCTTGCTTCAGATCTAAGTCAAAGAGACCCCCTAAGGTTTGTTAGTTTCTTGCCTATTTCACGCAGGTCATGCTTCACGTTTGGATCGATCATGTGCAATTCCTCTTTTCATTAAGATAAGCTCCCCGCATCCAGGGTATTCCTCCAGATCAAGTATGCGATGCGTCACCCTGGTGTTGAGACAACTGTTGTATCAGTATATCTCTTCTCCATGATCATGGTCATATTATTATAACTATGCACCATTAACCGGTTTTGCATCCTTCACTTCATCCTATGGAATACCCGGCTGCAAGGAGCCGTTCATGTCATGCTATATAAGTTGCCCTAGTAACTGTTACACCTGCACTCCGATTACAGTAGCATCTTCCGATCGCTCTTATCCCCAGATTTTCTTGATCCCCTCCTACAAAAGGGGAAAATCCGAGGATAAAGGCGAACGCTCCGCTTCTTCAGATTGCTTCTGCACTCTCCGTTATGGTGTAAAATCAAGGTTCAACTTATTACACTAAAGTGTATATAAAAACCATCGTACTACTCTTGACCGTGGCAGTGTTTGAACTTCTTGCCACTACCGCATGGGCATGGATCGTTACGTCCGATTTGGTCGGAAACCTTCACTGGACGTTTCTCAGCAGGTTCACCGCTTGTCGAGATCTGACTTTCCTCAACAACTGCTTGACGCTCCTGATTGCTCTCGATCTGTGCTCTCATCACATAAGTCGCAACTTCTTCCTGAATCGAAGCGATCATCTGATGGAACATCTCGAAGCCTTCGAACTGGTACTCACGCAGTGGATCTGTACCGCCGTAAGCGCGAAGGTGGATACCTTGACGCAATTGATCCATAGCATCAATATGATCCATCCACTTGCTGTCTACTGCACGAAGCACAACCACTTTCTCGAACTCACGAACCATATCTTCGCCAATTCGCTCTTCACGTGCATTGTACTTGTTCTGAACTTTCGTAAACAGGTACTCGATAATCTCTTCTGCTTCCTTGCCCCACAGATCATCTTTTGTTACCGAACCATCATCCAGCAATTTGCTGTTCATGTAATCGGCAACTTCCTGCAACTCCCAGTTTTCCGGAATATCGTCACCACAGTGTGCTTCAACGATACGTTCAATGGAAGGTTTGATCATATCCATAACGATCTGTTTGATGTTTTCGGACTCCAGTACCTCGCGGCGCTGTTTATATATAATTTCACGTTGTTGGTTCATGACATCATCATATTGGAGAACGACTTTACGCACGTCAAAGTTGTTACCTTCAACACGTTTCTGCGCCGATTCTACTGCACGGGTAATCATCCGGCTCTCGATCGGTTGGTCTTCTTCAAAACCAAGGCGCTCCATCATGTTCAGTACATTGTCTGCACCGAAACGTCTCATCAATTCATCACCCAGTGACAGGTAGAATTGTGTTGAACCCGGGTCACCTTGACGTCCTGCACGACCACGCAGCTGATTATCAATCCGGCGTGATTCGTGACGCTCTGTACCGATAATATGAAGGCCGCCTACTTCAGCTACACCTTCACCCAAGATAATATCCGTACCCCGTCCAGCCATGTTGGTTGCAATCGTTACTGCACCCGCTTGACCAGCTCCTGAGATGATCTCTGCTTCTTCCGCATGGTACTTGGCGTTCAGCACCTGGTGTTTCACACCACGGCGTTTGAGCATGTCAGACAGGCGCTCCGAGTTCTCGATGGATACTGTACCTACCAGAACCGGCTGGTTCTTGCTGTGGCGTTCCACAATCTCTTCCACAACCGCTTTGAACTTGCCATCGATGCTCTTGTACACGACATCTGCCATGTCATCCCGTTTGTTCGGACGGTTAGTTGGAATCTGCAGTACTTCGAGACCGTAGATTTTTTTGAACTCTTCTTCCTCGGTTTTCGCCGTACCCGTCATACCCGCAAGTTTACGGTACATCCGGAAATAGTTCTGGAAAGTAATCGTAGCAAGCGTCATGCTCTCGTTTTGTACTTCAATGCCTTCTTTAGCTTCAATCGCCTGGTGCAATCCATCACTATAACGACGTCCAGACATCAGACGACCTGTAAATTCATCAACGATCATAACCTCTTCATCACTGACCACATAATCCACGTCACGACGCATGATTACATTGGCTTTCAAGCCCTGTACAATGTGATGGTTGAGAGTAACGTTGGCATGATCATACAAGTTCTCGATACCAAATGCTTTCTCTGCTTTGGCCACGCCGGCCTCAGTCAACGCTACGGATTTCACCTTAATGTCTACCGTAAAGTCTTCTTCCGGCACCAAACGTTTCACAAAACGATCTGCTGCATAGTACATATCCGTCGACTTCTGAGCTTGTCCGGAGATAATGAGTGGCGTACGCGCCTCATCGACCAGGATGGAGTCTACTTCATCAATGATACAGAAGAACAATGGACGTTGTACCATTTGCTCTTTGTAAAGAACCATGTTGTCACGCAGATAGTCAAAACCAAATTCGTTGTTCGTTCCGTACGTAATATCACATGCATATGCATGTTGTTTCAAAGCATGGTCCATACCGCTCAGGTTAACCCCTACCGTCATGCCCATGAATTCATAGATTTGTCCCATTTCCTGGCTATCCCGCTGTGCCAAATAGTCATTGACTGTGACCACGTGTACACCTTTGGACATCAACGCGTTCAGATATACCGGGAGTGTTCCTACCAGCGTTTTACCTTCACCCGTTTTCATCTCGGAAATACGGCCTTCATGCAGAGCGATACCGCCCAGCATCTGTACATCGTAGTGACGTTTGCCCAGTACACGGCGTGATGCCTCACGTACGGTTGCAAATGCCTCTGGAAGAAGCTCATCTGTTGTTTCTCCCTTTTCAATACGAGCACGGTATTCGTCCGTTTTACCTTTCAGTTGTTCATCAGACAACGCCTGAAATTGTGGTTCCAGTTTATTGATCACATCGACCGTCTTCATCAGACGTTTAACATCACGTTCATTCATGTCGCCGAAGATCTTTTTGACAAGTCCTAGCATGGTATACCCCTTTCGTGCAAAACAGAATAGACCCCCTGTTGCCGCCACGCGACACCATCGGATGGATGTTGCAGCCACTTGCCCGGGGGTGACAAACAATATGATTTGAGCTTAATGAAAGTTACACTTCGTCAACTCAGTTGCCAGAATGTCCTTTCGATCGCTGTTATCCCCTGATTTCTTTTAACTCTCTTCTCAGAGGGGGAAATCCGGGGATAAAGGCGAACGCTTCACTTCTACAGGTCATTTCTGCCCTCTTCGTCATCCGTGTAAAAATCAAATTCAAATCATATGCTAATAAGTAATATGATGAATCAACTTCAGGCTTGCCAAGGGTTCCTCATGAAGCTGATTCGGTATTCAAACGGATTCGGTTATTAAAAATCTAGCCGAAGCCCGAGCCTTGCGAATCATGTTCATGGTGCTGTGCCTGTCATTGATTATGATTAGCGATCATTCGTTGACAATTCCTCATCAGGACAATGATTCTCTTTGCATAAATTGTAACAGTTTGTAAGGGCCGCCGCAACACGCCACGGCACACTTCTTTGAACTTCTGAGACATATCAAATGGAGTTTAAGTGCAAAAAATCATAGTCGTTAGCGGAAGCGTTCGATTGTCATGTTTCGTTTTGCAGGATAGACAGCCCTGTCAACGAATTTTGATGGTAAATTTGGATGGAAATCTCAATATCCACTTCTCGAATGTAGGTGTACGAATATTTTCGTAACCATCGGAATCTGGTGATAAAATTGTACCGATTGTGATTCTTCATACTATCTATTAGACGCAGCAGCATAGGGAATAGTTTCACCATTTTATTTCCAAAGGTCATTTCCCAGCTCCTCTACGCACAAAAGAGCCCCATCCCTTAAGGGATGGAAGCTCTTGATAAATCTAATCCAGGAAACTACAGTTCCTGTGTTCATTATTATTAAATATTCATATACATGTTCGATCCGATGATCCTGTAAGTTAAATTAACCTTGTTCGATCAATCCGTACTTACCATCGTTCCGTTTGTAAACTACGCTAACTTCTTCACTGTCAATGTTGGAGAATACGAAGAAATTGTGACCAACCATGTTCATTTGGAGGATGGCCTCTTCCACGTCCATTGGTTTCAACATAAAGCGTTTCGTCCGTACAACTTCCAGATCATCGTCATCCGTGTCCGCATCCAGTTCAGCTGTAGCTACAGTACCTGTTGGATCTTCAACGAAGAGTGTTTTCAGGCTACCTTCCTGGCGGAACTTACGGTTAATTTTTGTTTTGTGTTTGCGGATCTGACGTTCCAGCTTGTCCACCACGGAGTCAATGGATGCATACATATCATCGCTCTCATCCTCAGCGCGGAGCACAATGCCTTTCAATGGGATCGTCACCTCTACCGTATGCAAACCTCTCGTCGTGCTCAATGTAACAGCACCGTCAGAGTTAAGGGGTGCATCGAAATACTTCTCGAGTCTACTCAACTTTTTGTCGACATAATCCTTCAAAGCATCAGTAACCTCGATTTGTTGACCTCGAATACTTAAATTCATAGGGCACTCCTCCTTTTTCCTTTGCCACTTCATTATAACACGAATGTAAGCGCCATGTAAAAACTCCCTGTGACCGAATAATGACATCTGTTCAAGCCACATCTGCCAACATAGGCATAACGCCATATTTCGCGATATTTCATCATATTCAGCCATAATCGAATATTTACTTGGTATGAGTTATTAGGCGCTTGATGATGTATTTAACCGTTTTTGGGCCAGCTCAATCTAATATGTAAAATGAACTTCAATCTATCTCTTTAATCAACAGATTCATAGGAATAATGTACCTCGGATGCTCCTCAAATCTCGAATCTATTGAAACAAAAAAAGACCCCGGAAAGTACCGGAGTCTGATGCTAGCGATAATTCAATTTGGTAACCATCTAACCATATATGTAGGTCGGATTGTCCGGATGATTATAATTTGATTACGTTAGCTGCTTGCGGTCCACGCGCGCCTTCGACGATGTCGAATTCTACGGATTGACCTTCTTCCAAAGTTTTGAATCCTTCGGATTGAATTGCGGAGAAATGTACGAATACGTCGCCGCCATCTTCAGTCTCAATGAAACCGTAACCTTTTTCTGCGTTGAACCATTTTACTTTACCTTGCATGCACTAACATTCCCTTCGTCATCAAATGAAGTGAAGCTTTCGGCCTTAACCTCTGCCCACAATTCAGATAATACCATCCAAAGTTATCCATTGTCAATTGGAAAAGTAAATGTTTTCTTGGAATTTTTTGTAGATTAATTGGGGATTGTGTTGAAAGGTGGGATAACTTGAATATATCAGGTAATACAGAGAGAATAGGGAAAGAAATCTTGAGTATTACATAAGTCTAGCTCCAAGAAATCTTCTACTTTTAAAAATCATATAGGAATGATCAACCGAATTATCACAGAGGGAATTAACAATCTCAGCTGCTTAAGCTTACTTTCAATTGTTCAAGAATCTAATTCTGTACCAAAACCTCTTCACCCTCAAAATAAACTATGACTTTCGCATATCCATAAGTGTTTCGTAAGTTATCCATTATTTCTTTGTTATATGATGAAGCAAAAATGATAATTGCATCACTTTCATCTATTATACTTTGTTGTACTTTCTCAATTTGTAAATCAATACCATTTATATAAAGGCCAATTTTATCTTCAGATGAATCCACAAGATGTTTAAAAGCATGTGAGTTATCTATGAGCTTTGAGTATACTTCACTTTTTGCTCCAGCGCCCCAGATCGTAATGTTGCTATAGTTAGATAGTATTCCTTGTAATTTTTCTTTTTGCTGCTCTTTTGTATTGTTAAAACCAGTGTATTTTTTAGGCTTTCTGATATAAATGTCTAACTCTATTGTTTCATCGATACTATCTATTTCAAGAATGTCAAATTTCGACTTTTTAACCATAGTCGCCAGACTAAATGGAGTAAAATAATTAACATGCTCACAGATAATCTGATGATATAAAGATTTTTCAACTATATTTTGACCATTGGGTACATTAATAAGTCCCACCCCACCAGGTTCCAGTATCTCATAGGCATAATCCAAAACATTATAAAAATCATGAAGATGTTCGAAAACCTGAAAACTCATAAAAGCCGAATATCCCGTTCCGATATCAAGAGAATTATCAAAATATGCATTAATTACATTATGGCCATCTCTTTTTGCTATGTCCGAATGTAACCCGGAAGGTTCAATGCCTAAACACTCTACGAAATATCCTCCAGCTTTTTTCAGCCCTGTTCCAGTTCCGCATCCTATTTCAAAAATTTTTTCATTAGTTAATGAATAATTTTGAATTTTTTGAATTTTGTTCTCTGCTAAATTTAATGAACCATAATACTGTGATGCTCCTCCAAAACCAGTGTACTTATCATAATAGTCATCTGGTAATAAATATTCGGTTTGAAGGTGTGAACATACTGTACATTGATATAATTCAATATCTTTAGTAAACGTACTAAAGGCTGTTGTATTTAAAAAGTTGTGCTCATATCTACAGTCATTTACTATTTCTAATAGTGTTAACGCCTCTCCACACACACGGCATTTCATAATATCCCCCCGATTTCAATATAATATTCTAGCCTAAATAAGGCTATTAGACATTTTTCATTCTCAATAGGTTTCACACTATATTTTATAATATAATTAGCATATTCATTACAATAAACATATTGGAGCTGCTCGCTAAAGCTTGCATACAAAGCGTCATCTTTACTCAAAAAATCTAATTTAGATAAACACATAAAATAAATTACTGAATGCGGTAATATTCCAATATTCGATTTACTGCAATGATGACATCATTAACATCAGAATTAGTCATTTTTGGGTATAAAGGCAATGTAATTAGTTGTTCATAAACTGCTTCGGCAACAGGACAACTTCCATTTTTATATCCAAGTTCTTGATAATATGGCTGAAGATAAACAGGAATATAATGAACATTAACCCCTATATTTTCCGCTCTAAGAGCTTCAAATACTTGCTTTCTCGACGCTCGAAGTTGCTCCGGATCAAGTTTCAGTACATATAGATGCCAAGCGGAATCAGAATCAGGATCTTGAAATGGAGTTGCGACACCCTCCATTTCTTCAAAAGCTTGATTGTATAACTGAATAATCTCTCTTCGACGATTCAAAAAAGACTCCAATTTATTCAACTGAGAGGAACCCAGACTTGCTTGCAAATCTGTCATTCTGTAATTGTAGCCAAGGGACTGCATTTCATAATACCATGGCTCCTGGAGATCAGACATCAATCTCTCAGGTTCTCTAGTTATCCCATGACTTCGAAATAAAAGCATACGCTGATAATACTCCTCATTATCTGTGACAATAACCCCGCCTTCACCAGTAGTTATATGCTTCACTGGATGAAAGCTAAACATAGTCATTTCAGCCATTGTACCTACCTTATTCCCTTTATAACGGCCACCAAGGGAATGTGCAGCGTCCTCAATGACAACCAATCCAAACTCGCGAGCGATGTCATTAATTTCCTCCATATTAGCAGGCTGACCTGTGAAATCTACCGGAATTAACGCCTTCGTTTTGGAAGTAATTTTTGCTACAATATCTTTTGGATCGATATTGTATGTTTCTGGATCAATATCAGCAAAGACTGGTCTTCCTCCTTGGTAAAGCACACAATTACTACTCGCTACAAACGTTAATGGTGTTGTAATAACTTCATCGTCTACCCCTATACCTGCTGCATTACAAGCAGCGTGAAGGGCAGCAGTTCCATTACAGAATGCAACGGCATATTTTGCACCGACATAGGAGGCAACTTGATTTTCGAATTCTTGGATGGCAGGACCTTGAGTAAGAAAATTACTTTGAAGTACCTTTACCACCTGAGCTATATCTTCCTCTTCAATCCACTGTTGCCCATACGGCAACCAAGAATCCCTTACCGGAGTTCCACCATGAACAGCCAAACGACTCATTAGAAAACCTCCATTTCAAAAGGTAAATGCTATTATAGCAACTCAAGGTAAGTCTTGTTTAAAAAAATCACCCCAATATATCCCATGTAACAGGAGTCCCCTTAGGAATATCACTTTTCACTGTTCTGCCTAGTATCTGATTGTAATACTTAGGAGATAATCCAAATCCGGGGCGTATGGTTCGCACATTCTGCTCACTCAGAATTTGTCCTTCTTTCAGGTCTTCGACAACATAAAGTGAACGGCGAAACTTAAGCGAGGCCTTTTCTCCGTCCAGAGTGCCATAATTTACATTTCCAATGGCCTGCCACGCTCGCTTCGTTTCAATAACCAAACTTTGTAATTCCTCTGGCTCCAACGAAAATTCGGAATCCACTCCTCCGTCTGCTCTCTGTAAGGTAAAGTGCTTCTCAATCACTGTAGCACCCATAGCTACACTAGCAACTGCTGCGCCAACTCCCATAGTGTGATCAGATAAACCAACATGACATTGAAATAACTCTTTCATATGAGGAATGGTAGACAAATTTGTATTTTCAGGAGTTGCAGGATAAGTACTAGTGCACTTCAACAACACAATATCTTTACAACCGGCTTCTCTAGCAGCTTGAACCGTATCATCTAGTTCAGCAACCGTTGCCATTCCAGTTGAAATAATCATTGGCTTTCCTGTTGAAGCCACTTTACGTATTAATGGGAGATCCGTATTCTCAAATGATGCAATTTTGTAGATTGGTACACCCATCTCTTCAAGAAAATCTACTGCACTTTCATCGAAAGGTGTACTAAAGCCTATCATTCCTAATTCCCTACATCTATCGAAAATAGGCTTATGCCACTCCCATGGAGTAAAGGCTTGCTGGTATAGAGAATATAACGAATTCCCTTTCCAAAGACTGTTTGGGTCATTGATAAAAAAATCACCTGTATTTATATCCAAAGTCATTGTATCCGCCGTATAAGTTTGAAGCTTAAGAGCGTGAGCGCCTGCTGCTGCTGCCTCGTCTACGATCTGAAGGGCTCGTTCCAAAGATTGATTATGATTACCCGACATTTCAGCTATAATGAAGGGCGCATTGTGCGCACTAATTATATAATCATTTACTTTAATATCAGGTGGTTGAACTCTCATATGTTATTATCCTCTCCTTTTTTTAACGCTTTACCCATAAGATGTGCAACAGGTGTATGCCACCCCTTTGTTAATAACGATATATATTCTTGCTTATCTCTTGATCGGTGAGTCGTTCCTTCGAATAAACTTTGAGGTACGGGTTTTATTTCTCTATTCACAAGAGAATGCCATGATACAATCAATAAATTTTCAATCGTATTTGAGAGTCTTTGATAACTTGTGTGTAACGTGTCCTCGATATTTTCTTCAATAAGCTGCTGTACGAGAATATCGCCCGTATCAAGGCCACTGTCAACAAGATGAATAGTGACGCCCTTGGGGGTATTCTCCAAATAGCTCCACAAATTTGGATCAGCACCTCGATTCCACGGCAAATATGAGATGTGAAGATTAATAATCTTCCCTTGAAAGTAATCGACAATATCTTTTTGTATCAAGTGTCTGTACCTATAACTAATAATAAAATCAATGTCTTTCTTTAAGAGTCCCTTTAGAAGAATCGGCTCTTCCGTTTGACTTATTTGGCAATCCTGGGATATCAAATAATCATTTATATCAGAGTTAGTTGGACCTAAGAAAAGAACATTTATGACAATCTACCCACTTTCAAAATGCTGAAGTTATTTACTTTTTTTATATTCCGTTAGTGACATCATTTTATTAATAATAACAGAAGAACCTTGATAATTGCCTATCACAGCCAAACATCGCTTAGACATTTTGTGTACTTCTAACGGATGATTAACAGCATAGCGGATAGCTTGGATAATTGTTGTTTCTGTAACAGTCCAATGTTCACCCAGATTCCATGTGGCCCCATAATGTTCTACAGCCTTAGTAATCTCTTTTTGATTGTCTGCTAACACAGTAGTAATGGACGGAACCCCAAGTATGCACCGCTCCCAAGTCGTCGATCCGCCTGCGCCAATAAATAAATCGGTTTGTTTCATCAACTCTGCCATATTAGAAACATGATCCTCAGTGATAAAATTGCGCAAATTAAGACAACTTTGCATAATTTCCAATCGTTTAGGGTTGTTCTGACCAACAATGATCTTGATCTTAATTTGTTCTAATGATAGTTGCTTTAATGCCCTTATTGCCTTAAGTGTTTCTCCGGTTGAATCATTTCCACCGTAAAATACAGTAATACTCTTAATGTTACCGTTACGAGGCTCCACTAATTTATGAGCAATAATAAATTCATTCCTTAATAATGCATAGGAGGGACCAAAATATGTTGTGGCTGTATCTGGCAATTTATTTTTATATCTTGTGAGCGAATTTTGATTCAAATTCTGATCTAGAAAAACATCACAAATATGCCTCCTGTCAGCCAGGTCATCAATAACAAATATTCGAATCGCTTCTCTGTACAATAAAATTTGCTTTTCCCAACGCCAATCTATTGCATAATGATCGACCACTACCCAATCAACAACACTTTCTTGTTTTAAACAATCGACTGTTTGTTGTGCATCAGTATCCCAGTTGACACCCAACCAATTCAAGCTATTTTCCTTATGATCAACCCCAAAAAGCACGTACACTTTATAACCTTTGCTTCTAATAAAATCGATCATATTACCAGCATGTTCTCTACATATAAATACTACTTCATGTTGATTTGCTATGAGTTTTTCAGCCAACGTTAGACATCTCATAATGTGTCCGGTACCAATTAGAAGGGAGGCATCTGCCCTTATTACAACTCTCATACTTTATATACTTCCTCTAGGTTGTTCATTTAAAAAGAACTTAATCTTCTCTGACATATAGTCTAACATTTCAACCGTCATACCAGGATAAACCCCAATCCAAAATGTGTTATCCATAATCTGATCGGTTTGTTCTAAGTTTCCTACCACACGATAACCCTTACCTTCTTTACGCATTTCATCAAAACATGGGTGTTTCAATAAATTACCTGCAAATAACATCCGAGTTTGGATACCTTGTTCCTCTAAATATCGCACCAGTTTATTTCTATTTATTCCTTCCTTCACCGTAATTAAAAATCCAAACCAGCTTGGTTTAGAATCTGCCATAGGTTCCGGTAAAATGATCTTATCTTGAAAATCCACAAGTGATGAATATAAGTACTCCCAATTTTTCCTTCTTGCCTCAACAAAATATGGCAATTTTTTCAATTGGGAACAACCCACAGCCGCCTGCATGTCAGTTACTTTCAGATTGTACCCGAAATGAGAATACACGTATTTATGGTCGTATCCACACGGAAGTTCTCCGTATTGTCCATCAAAACGACGCCCACAAGTATTATCGATTCCAGAATCACACCAACAATCACGCCCCCAATCCCGAAATGAACGAATAATCTTGTGAAGCAAACCATTTTTTGTGAATACTGCGCCGCCTTCCCCCATCGTAATATGATGAGCTGGATAGAAACTTGACGTAGCAATATCGCCAAAAGATCCAGTCTTCCTCCATTGTCCATCCATTTCATATTCAGCCCCGAGAGCATCACAGTTGTCTTCAATTAACCAAAGATTATGTTCATCACAGAAATTACGGATTTGTGCAATATTAAACGAATTCCCGAGTGTATGCGCAATCATGACAGCTTTCGTCTTATCTGATAAAGCATCCTTTAATTGACTGCAATCAATATTGTACTGTGGAATATTAACATCCACAAAAACAGGTATTGCTCCAAATTGAACAATTGGAGACACGGTTGTAGGAAAACCGGCTGCAACCGTAATGACTTCATCTCCACGCCGAATAGCTCGGTCTCCTAACCTAGGAGAAGTAAGAGCCATGAATGCTATTAGATTAGCAGAAGAACCCGAATTGACAAGTGAACAAAATCGCACGCCCACATATCGTGCAAGGCTCTCCTCGAACTCCTCGGCATATCTACCCGCAGTCAGCCAAAAATCAAGTGAAGAATCTACGAGGTTAATCATATCCTCTTGATCGAAAACCCGTCCACCATAAGGAATACGATTTCCAGGAATAAAAGAGTTTTTGGGTTTGTGATGCTCATTGTAATAATCATTAACCAAAGCTAGAATTTGAGTTCTCAAGTCCGCTGACATTTTTAGTTACACTCCCGTAGTAATCCGAAATTTGAGTATCCGTATAAGTTGCAACATTTCCACCTTCATTGAGGAAATTCTTGTACCAATCTGTAGTTTTCTCGACCGCCTCTGTGATTGTCCACTTCTGCTTCCACTTAAGAATGGTTCTTGCCTTCATACTGTCTATTTTTAGATACGTAGCTTCATGGTGTACACTGTCGCCCTGAGTGAACCAAGAAAGCTGATCCCCCCAGTAATGACAAAACTGATCGACTAATTCCCCTGTTGTCAAACAATTTTCATCAGAGGGACCAAAATTGTAACTTCCTTCATACCGTTCTTTCTCTTCATACTGCTTTTTTGCCAGCAGTAAGTAACCATCTAGACAATCCAAAACATGTTGATACGGTCTAACCGACTGAGGAGAACGCACCATTATAGCTTTGCCTTTGCTTGCTGCACGAAAACAATCAGGAATGATACGGTTAGCTGAGAAATCGCCACCTCCAATTACATTTCCAGAGCGTGCCGTAGATATCGCTTGACTCTCAATCGAATGGAAGAAGGAGTTACGATAACTAAACGTAACCAATTCACTACAAGATTTACTATTTGAGTACGGGTCAATCCCGCATAGGTTTTCGTTTTCACGATAAGCCCATAAGAATTCCTTGTTTTCGTAGACTTTATCAGTTGTAACATTAACTGTAGACCGAACAGAATTACACCGTCGAACCGCTTCAAGAATGTGAACAGTACCCATAATATTTGTACTAAAAGTCCCTACAGGATCAGCATATGACTGGAGAACAAGAGGCTGCGCAGCTAAATGAAATACAATGTCAGGGCGTACTTTGGACACTACATCACAAAGAAAATCGATATTTTTGATATCACCTGCATAGCTCTCGATTTCTTTATCCAAATTTAGTGTGTTAAATAAACTCTCTTTATCCGGTTCCATGGAATACCCGGAAACTTTGGCTCCCGCATTCAGTAATAGACGACACAACCAACTTCCTTTAAAACCAGTGTGTCCTGTAACGAACACTTTTTTTCCTCGATAAAATTCAAGCATATCTAGTCTTATTTCCATAGTTTCCATGGAGGATGCTCCTCTTTCCACAAGTCCTCTAAAGCAAACTTATCTCTTTGTGTATCCATGCATTTCCAGAACCCATGATGCTTGTAAGCATAAAGTTGTCCATCATGAGCCAAGTTTTTAAGGGGTTCTTTTTCAAAAAATTCCTTATCGTCTTCACTTATATATTCAAACACTCGAGGCTCCAAAACCATAAAGCCTCCATTAATCCATGAGCTATTATCTACTGCTTTCTCTTGAAAATTCTCTACAGTATTATCCTCATTAATTTCAAGCAATCCAAATCGACCATCTGGTTTAACTGTTGTCAGGGTTGCTATTTTGCCTGATTTGATATGTTCTTTTAGCAAAACATCTATATTAATATCACTCACTCCATCACCATAGGTGAGAAAAAACCTTTCATTTCGTACGTACTTTTCAATTTTTTTAATTCTACCGGCGGTTTGTGTTTCGAGTCCCGTGTCTACCAATGTAACTCGCCAAGGCTCTACACTATTGTTATGAATGGTCATACTATTATTATTAGAGAAGTCAAAAGTGATATCGGACATATGAAGATAATAATCGGAAAAGAATTCTTTTATAACGTAACCTTTATATCCAAGGCAAATAATAAAATCATTGAAACCAAAACTAGAGTAAATCTTCATTATATGCCAAAGTATGGGTTTACCGCCGATTTCAATCATTGGTTTTGGCTTCAGATGTGATTCCTCGCTGATCCTTGTACCTAGTCCACCTGCCAACAATACAACTTTCATTCGACACCCCTTCTCTATTCACAATTCCAATTTGCTGTCGTTAAATATAATCGTAGAAAAACGTTATTTAGTCTGAATCAGCACGTTATAATCAATTAATTCACGATTTTGATTATACCAGTTATACAACAATTCAATGCCACTCCGTAAATTCATGGGAGAAAAACCTGGCATTTCGTCTCGCAACCTATTGTTCGCACCAGTGTAGTTCATATTGCGGCCATTATTAAGTAGAACTATTGGCAAATCTTTTCGTGCAACATCCAGAACTATCCGTGCTATTTCAGTAAGATCGTACGGTGCAGAAGTGCAAACGTTATAATCATGAAACGCAGGTGAATTTTCTAAAAACCAGTCTACAACAGGAAAAATATCATCAATATAAAGAAAATCAAAAGAACAATCCTGTCGGATGGAAAGCGGTAAATCAAAGATGGCTTTACAACATAAATTTGAAATGAAGGTTGTTCTCCAGTTTTCATATTTACCATAAACACCGAAGAGTCTGAGATTATATATATTTTCGGAATTTCGAGTAGCGTGATTCATCACATATTTACCAAAACCATAAGCATTATCAGGAATACTTCGACCTATCTCATCTTCTGATACCAAATCAATTCCTTGGCCCTTATCAAACTCCGCCCCAGAACCCAAATAAATAATCTTTTCCAGTTGGTTGTGACAGAATTCAAGGTTATAGAACATTTTTAAGTTAGCGTCCAATTCTGCTCCTGGATTTAGATTCCGCTTAGTATACGTCGCAGCATGAATTACACAATTAATTCGATTTTTATCAATAAAGCGCATAACTTGATCCAGGTTACAGAGATCTAATTCCGTACTTGATGTTACAAATACTTGATGGGTTTTCTCTAAATGTTCTTTCAAATTCCGTCCAATGAACCCGTTTGGCCCAGCCCCTGTAATCCATAGCCGCTTCATTCTGTGTCCAATGAAACCTTCATATTCTCGCGCACCTCTTCAGCGGAAAGATAAGGATATAAATCTTCTAGTGAAGAAGAGACTAAAGTTCCATCGTCATTAACCCTTGTCATCGCCTTAGGAATTTCATCAAATTCTATACTTCCTATAACTTCACATAAAACTGGGCGGTTGTCTTTCATCACTTGGTCAAGTATTTCATCCAACTTATCATTATGGTCGATTCGATAGTAGTCTAATCCGTATAAATCTGCCAACTTCTCAGCAGCAGGGAATTCGAGTGAAGTATCTGAGTTACACGCCGAATAATTTGATTTAAAATGATTACGCTGCATTACATAAATAGAAGCGTAACCACCATTATTCAATACAAACAGCTTAATGGGGAGATCGTATGTCGATATAAGTTGAAGCTCTTGTAGATTATGTTGCAAGCTTCCATCTCCCTCCAAAGCTATAGTTCTCTGTTTGCCGCCAGCAATAGAAGATGCTATAGCAGAAGGTAACGTAAAGCCCATAGACCCCAATCCCATTGAAGTAATAAATTTTTGATCTTGTTGAACGTTAAAAGCCATATGTGAGATACCGCAAGTACGTCCGGATGATGAGCCAACCAAAATATCATCTTGTGAACTCCTACGACTAATCTCGTAGCCAAGCCTATATCCATCTACAGAACCATTGTCTTCAAATGGTTGTTTTTCTTTTGAAAGTTGATATTTTTCTCGCATTTCCTGACAATAAGCAAGCCAATCGGTCAAAACTGGTTTGTCAAATTGTTCAATTTGTTTTTGCATAGCTAGGATAAATGAAGAAGAGTCATTCACTATACTTTCTGCAAGTGGAACTGAGAGTCGTTTGATTTCGTTTTCATCGATATCAACAACTACTTTTTTTGCATTTGGGGCAAAGTTTCCAAGATTATAAGCTGTCATTGGTGCATTTAAACGTGCTCCAATAACAATTAAAAGGTCAGTGTTCTGTAAGATATAGTTGGAGAATCGTGCTCCTGGCGAGCCTGGATGGCCAAAATAAAGCGGGTCGGAATCCGAGAAAACCCCTTTGGCTCTCCACGAAGCAAGAACAGGAATGCCCAACTCGCGTACAAGTAGTCGGAAGTCTTCTATAGCATCTGAGGCAATCAAACCATGTCCAATTAAAAAGGCTGGTCGTTTAGCTTTATTCAACAAATCATATACTTTTGTGATTTTCATTTTGTCGATAATACTAGTTTTATTCGTAAAACCTTCTTCTTCAGGACTAAACCCATAAAGTTTAGTCTCGTCTACTATTGCTCCCTGGATATCAAGAGGAATATCTATCCAAACAGGGCCCCTACGCCCACTAGTCGCCAAATAAAGTGCTTTCTCCAAGTGGTAACGAATGCTTTCCTTGTCTAGTACAATGACTGAATATTTAGTAATCGGTTTGGAAATAGCCACCACATCTACCTCTTGGGCCCCCACCTGTCTTACCCCGGTGTCCATTACAAGGTCTGTCGATTTGGCCTGTCCAGAAATAACCATAACTGGATTAGAATCCAAATAAGATGCAGTTACACCTGTGACAGCATTTGTTCCTCCCGGTCCAGTTGTTAAGAGACATACCCCTAATTTATTCGTATATTGAGCATAACTATCTGCACATATAGACGTAGCTTGTTCATTTAAATTACAAATAATATTCAGGGATGGTGAACGCTCAGCCGAATCCAGCAAATGCATCATTCCACCACCAGAAATAAGAAAAACATCCTTCACCCCAACGTTTTCGATAAATTGAATGACATAATCAGATACTTTTATCATGAAAAATCTCCTTATTCCATCCGTGCTACCAGATCGGTTAGTTGGTCAACTGTGAGCCATTCTTTATTTGTGCCAGAGTTGTATTCGAAACCTGCCGGAACTTTTTTACCCCCAGGAATATAGTTGCTTTCGTCATAAATCCACCAATCCATATTCGGATATATGACGAAGAAATCTTCATACTCATAGGTAAAAGCTGAATCTTCTGACGTGATCATAACTTCGTGCATTTTTTCTCCCTCGCGAATTCCCACCTGTTGTAATTCAAGAGATGGAGCCATAGCTTTCGCTAAATCTGTGATTCTAAAAGAAGGGATCTTTGAAATGTAAGTTTCTCCACCACGGGAATTCGCCAAAGCATTCATTACAAGCTCAACGCCTTGGTCTAAACTAATCCAAAAACGCGTCATCTGAAAATCAGTAATCGGGAGATTCGAGACTCCTTTACTCAATAATTCTTTGAAATATGGAATGACGGATCCTCGACTTCCTGCAACGTTTCCATAACGTACAACCGAGAAAGAACTTTTGGTCCCTCCTGTGTAAGCATTCGCAGAAATGAAAAGTTTGTCAGAAACCAGTTTTGTACCACCATACAAGTTTATAGGGTTTACTGCTTTATCCGTTGAGAGTGCAACAACCTTCTTCACATTGCGATCCAAAGCCGCATCAATGACATTCGTTGCGCCATTAATATTCGTTTTAATTGCTTCAATCGGGTTGTACTCACATGCCGGAACCTGCTTCATAGCAGCTGCATGAACAACATAGTCTACTCCGTCAAATGCTCGCATAAGACGATCAGAGTCCCTAACATCACCGATGAAAAATCTTAGGACATCTGTATATTCCTTAAACTTACTCTTCATTAAGAACTGTTTATACTCGTCCCGGGAGAAAATTATAATTTTTTTCGGTTTGTAATTATTTAATAGATACTCAGTGAAATATTGACCGAAGGTTCCCGTTCCTCCAGTTATCAGTACTACTTTATCATTAAGCATGGTATCACCCTAACTATATTGTTTTAGATACGAAATAATTTATGGAACAATCCACAAGCTTCATATATATTTTCGACTTCAAAAAGAGATGCATCTAACACAAGTGAGCTATCCTGTTGAATCCCTCGACTGTATCGTTTTTCAATAGACTCAACATAACTCAAACCTTTAAAGTCGGGGTTGCCCGAATAGGTTTCTTTGAACCACTGCCTGAAACTTTCGTCTCCAAGGGCTTTTGAGGAAACTTCATATTCATTAATTCTTTCTTGAAGACTGGGATCTGTCGCCGAAAGAGCTTCAACACACGATGAATACGCTAGCTTCCAGTTTAGTCGATCTAAATTAAATTTTGGATCGATCCTCTTCTGACATATTTTAGCAAACTGATTGAACAACAACCATTTATCAGAGAACCCTCGCAGGGGAAGTATTTTAGTATTATAAATTCTATTAGTAGCAAATTGATTGTTTTTTTCCTTATACTCCCTTATTGCATCACTGGACTTGAGCATTTTTGAGGTTTGAATACCAGCACTATGTGAAGACATACCTGCAATTGTTATCGGATGTTTTATATAAAGTACACGTTCGTTCAATGCATAGTTTATCAAACCCATGTAGATATCTTGTGAATCACCGTCAAGAAATTTTCCTGTTTTCTCAATTATTTTGTGTATATAGCTTCGTCGAAACCCTGAATTTATGTAACCCATTGGAAGAGAATACATGGAAACTTCTAAATTCAGAATAGCCTGAAGAGAGTCATTGCAGTTAATATATCCAGCCTCTAAGTGCTCCGGTTGATAAGAACATGTTGGAATAACAAATTGATCATCCTGTCCATTACCTACACCAGGCCAAAAATATAACAATCTATCCCAAAGGATTACATCTTCATTTGGGAAATACTTGAGTATGTTCCTCAGCCTCTCCACACCATGATGTAGCACCCCATCGTCGGATCCTATAGAGAAAATGAACTCACCCTTCGTTTGACAATAAGCAAACTCAAAGCTCTCTTTTAGTAGCAGTTCTCGATCAGGACGGTAGTATTTAATACGTGGATCATCTAAGCGCTGAATAAGGTGTAGAGTGTCATCGTTATCAAGAGAACTGTTATCACTAATAACAACTTCAAAATCATTCCCTTGATCGTAGAGGCATGTTTTGAGTGTATGTTCCAATGTTTGCGCATTGTTACGGGTTGGAATCACAATGCTTATTAGTAAAGAGGGTGCACTCCAATCTTTAGAAACACTAACATTGTAGAGCTTATTTAAAGTATTATAGTAATCACCAAAAAAACTATAGGATAATACATCTTTCACTTCACGATCTGCAGGAGCAAATACAATCTCGAAACGATTACCTATGCCATCAACAGTATCAACGTCCTCAATCCTATCAAGTAATATTGAATTGCAAATGATACTACAGTGCTGATGGATACTACGTTCATCAGTAATTTTCTTAATAATATAAGGTGTAGTATCGAAAATATTATTTTTCGATTGAAACATCAGTGGCCGGATGAGATGAACACCATCTTTGTTCTCTATATTTTCGAAGATAATTTTCATGAAATCGCTCAACTCAGGTTGAAGAGAATCGTGAAGTTCAACTTCAATAGGATCAGAAAGATAAAAAATTCGGTTGTCCCACATCCTTAAGATAAAAGTTAGCAACATAAATACTATGTCTTCCCCAAAAGGTTTCTCAGTTATAAGGACAAAGTCTTGGTCCGTCGCAGTTCTGAAGCTATTGAAAACAATATAAATCTTCGAAATTTGCTTCATCTTATTTTCAATATCAGCTATTATACTTTTAATATCTTCTGAAGAATTATCTGCATAACGACAGTAAGCAGCGAAGCAAATGGCGCTTCCCACAAAAAGTTCATTTTCGAAGTAAATATAACCTAAATTGTAATATAGATCACTACACTCCGGATATCTGGATAGACCATCTATCAAAGTATCTTCTGCATCTTTGAGCTGTCCCATACTTAAGAGAAGTATAGCTTTAGCACTAATAAATTCTGGATCAGAAAACATAATTTCATCTAGAGATCTCATAATTTCAAGAGCAAACTCTAAATTTCCAGCCTCTATATATCCTTTCATTTGTACCACAGCATTTTCAGGATTCATTATTTCAGCTCCGCTCAATCGTAAGTAAGTTAATATAGGTTAGCAAAATTTCCATAGGTCTGGTATCTTCTCATACCAATACCTCTTAACAGGTCTAATAAGTTATATCGGCAATGTTCATTATAAACTTTACAAGGTACGGGTAGTTAAACCAAGAGGATAAATAATTTCAACTTGTTGAATCTGTTTTCAAATTGTCTTCGTAAAAAATGCTCACCTTTTTGAATTAAAAATCCATATAATAAACTCCGTTATTTGTGGCTCAAAACCTTCATCAATCATGATTAATACGAGAATTATCCAAGTCAGCACTTGACACAACTTGTGCCCAAAGACTGTCAACCACTAATTATGAGGTAGAACTTTTATTGTTAACTATAAAATTGTTTTGCTCTAACCAAACTCGTCGCTTTAGCTCTTATTATATATTTCGGTGTAATCCTCAATTTTTGTTAGCAATTTCACTAATAAAGAAAATTGAAAATATACCCATTTAAATATCAATCAAGTCCTTATTTAGTAGTCTAAAAAGTGCATATTTCGAGCTAGAAACAGACGAACATCTGTTAACCTTGCAGTGTTGAAAGCAAGCTTTACAGTTTATCAACGACAAAGACCCTTACACTGCTAATGAACAGCGAGGGTCTTTATCGTAATCTATAGTCTATTTTTACTACTTCCGTTTATCCATTAGATAGCTCTCTGATCCATACTTAGTTTCATATACACTCCGTTGTGTCTTCGCCGTATTTCTCAGGAGCAACCATTCTTGCGCTTCGTTTTTGAGCGAAGAAATACATTCCTCTATTTTCGCATCATATGTCAAAATACTTCTAATTTCTTCTTTTTGGCTATTAGTCATCCCTTGAACAGCAAAAATCCCCTGTAACTGTTGTACTAATAATTGACGCTCATTGATAAAGGTTTCTACATTCTCAGGAGTCTTACTTCCTATTTCATAGCTAAACTTCTGGGTCAATTCAACAAGTTGGCTGAGAACAACATCCATCTCATCCTTATTATTATTCATTTAGCAGAGTTCCTTGGGCTTGTTTACTAGCAACAGCCCAAGTTTCCCGCAGTTCCTGCAAGTATCCCAAAACCTCTTCCCCGTGCCTAACATCTTTTTTGATATTCGTTTGAATCAGTAAATAATTCATATATTCATACAGTGAAAATAAATTTTCAGCTACAGGATAGGTTCGATTTAAGGTAGACATCAACTCACTAATAATAGTTTGAGCTTTACTCAGGTTGACATTGGCTTTGAAGTAATCTCTAGTTTCAATTCCCTCCAAACCGATTTTTGTAAACCGGATGGCTCCATCATATAGCATAATAACCAACTGTCCAGGCGTAGAGGTTTGTACCGAGGATTGTTTATATTTCTCATAAGGAGATGTAATCATATGGAATTATTCCTCCTTTAATTATTGAAAGTAACTTGATAAACTCGACGACTGTGATTGGAACTGGTTCATCGCTTTTTCCATGGCAGCAAACTGCTTATAATACCGAGTTTCCCAAGCTGTCATTTTTCTTTCCAGATCAGTAATTCTTTTGTTGTAATTCTTTAATTGCTCACCCATGATACTTTCAGTCTTCAATGTCATGCTGGCGTCAGCATCTCTATTGGAAGTACCTACCTTTTTCACAAAAAGGTCTAATGTTGAATTTAACTCAGTTCTCAATCCACTAAAGATCCCTTTTCCATCGATATCCGAAATGGAGCCACGGAAAATACTCAAAACTTTATCTGGATTGCTTGACAGTGCATCATTAAGTTTGGCTTCATCTATTTGCAACTTACCTTTTTCATAATATTGCCCTGTTGTTATTCCCGCTTCACTCAAACCCTTTAAGTTACTAGTAATTAAAGTTCTCATTGAAGCTACTGCCGAGCTTAAAATAGTGTCATTTTTTAAAAGTCCACTTTTAGCTCTCTCTTCCCAGTTCTTAATGTCATCTTCTGTCATATCTTTCTTTTGTTCTGATGTCAGCGGAGCATAATCTCTATACTTTTGTTCTGATAATTTAGAGTTCATTAACCCCAATAATTCGTTGTATGTGTCAACAAATGATTTGATTGTTTCTATAGCTTTAGATGGGTCAGACTGTGTAGTAATTTTGGAAGGAGTTCCAGACGTCTCTTCCAGAAAGGTCAATTTAACGCCATTTACTGTTAGTGTATCGCTATCAGTGTCGAAAAGCTTACGAGTGGGATCTAAAGCACTAGTAACATAAACCTTACCTTTTGTAAAATTAAGAGTACCCCCTTCACCAAACTTTTTCCCGTTACCTAATGGATCTGCAGTAGTATCAGAGAAATTGAGTACTGAGAAAAGAGAACTGGATGTAGACTCGTTAACAACCGTTTCTTCACCTGTATCTGGATCGGCAACCTTTTTTTCGCCCAAATCCGTGATCGTTTTGCCAAACTCTTTACTAGTAATTGTGAATTTACCGCTTACCTCATCAAAAGCTGCGGTTACTGTAGGAATTGAAGAGTTAATACGTGCAACCACAGTGGATATTGAATCCCCTTTTAAAAATTGAACTGTTTTCCCATTTATATTAAGGTCAAACTCATTTTGTCCTGCATTACCTGATAACTCCCCCAACGTAGTGCTTGACTTCGCATTATCGCCACCCGTTGTAAGCAAGCCCGAATTGCTCTGTATACCAGATTTTTTGGCGAGTGACTCCACTTCAACAGTCAAACCTACAGTGCTAGCATCCGCGTTTGCTTCTGCTCTAACTGCTGTTGTATTACCACTGACCGTTGATTTTTGAGTATTTGTTGCTTTAGACATATTCATATCTGCAAGTTTTTGAGTAAACTGAACGATTTTGCTGTTTAACTCCCTGTAGCTGTTTCTTGTCCAATCGAGAATTTGTTTTTGTTGATTCAATTTATCCAGCGGAACTCTCTTCACTGTCATCATTGATTTAACCATACTATCGATATCCATTCCTGAAAAACCATTAATACGCATATTCATCTACTCAACCCCCTATACCTTTTCATCTATTATAATTCCGGCTATTTCCATCATCTTTGCAACTAGATCCAATGTTTTTTCTGGAGGAATCTCACGAATCAGTTCACCAGTTTCCTTGTTAAGCACCTTCACCAAAATTTGATGAGTCTTCTCATGAACACTCATCTCCAGAGTAGTTGTAGGTCCCTGTAGAGCTTTCACAGCCCGATCAATTGCTTTAATGAGATGTTCGTCTCCAAAAGGAATGCTAACCCCTTGTTGCTCAAGCTTAGATAAATCCACTCCATTCTTGACTGCTTGCAAAAGTTTACTACTTGAATTTATTGTTATATCGCTTGGCTGACTTACTGAACCTGACGTACCATTCACCATATTCGTTGAAAGTGAAAATTGTAGATTCATCGTTCATCCTCCGATGGAATTATTTAATATATATATCGGCTAAACAAGTTTTAAAATTTATAGACAAAGTTTAAAATGAGTGAGTTAAAGTGGAATTATCACTTATACTCTAGTGTCCAGATACATTTCAAAATTCAACCCTTCAAGCTAAATAATTCAATTTAGTAAAGAGTAAGTAAACAAGAAAATTTAAAGACATCATTTGACCTCTACTCAAATTTCATAATGAGAGGAAGACTTAATACTAGATACGTATCTAATTTAACCAAAAAGCATTACTTGCTATAAGACACACATTAGAAATTTTTATGTGGCTCATTTTAAACGAATTAGGTTTCATTCAAGGAAAACTCAATCAGTTTCTCTCTTTCATCCAGTTAACCATAGGAAACTTATTCATTAGTTCAAGTTTAAGTGTTGCCGAACTTTCATAATTTCCCATTGCTTTATGCAGCATATAATTTCTCTCATATGAACTATACTGTGGCTCTAGTTTTAAAAGTTTTGTATAGAACAGTTGGGCATCTTCAAAATAGTTATTTCTATAGCAAATATCCCCCAGTAATCGAACAAGTACTACATTATTTGAGTTTATCTTGAACATTGAAACCAATATATCAATTGCCAACTCGTCAAATCTATAATCGCTTAATAACTTACCTATTTTAAGTCTTAATACAGCCTTATTTTCAATCATTGTTTCAGCAAGCACCTGAAACTGTTCGAATTCTTGTAAGATAATCATTTGACGACAAGTTTCTAGTAATAATTCCTCAACCCTCGGAGTTAACATGAATTTGCTACCTTGATTGCAGATTACTTTTTCCAGGTACACCCTTTCTTTATCACTGAAATTCAGGATTTTTTGGATATTAGACAACTTACTCGCATCTTTAAGCAAAAATGCTAACAATAACAAATCTCGCCCATTCTCCTCTTCTATTATTTCTATATCAGAACATAACAAGTTAGCCTCTGTGTAGTGCTTACTGTAGATTTTTGAAGCGGCGAGAACATTAGGTTGCACCGTTATATTATATGTTGAAAGATAATAGTCTAACAGTGGACTTCGCACACCATACATAGTATCTAACAGCTGTTGTAGATCCCCTACACTTTTTATCGTATAAAATTGTTGAATTTCATTTTTTATTATTTCTGAACTCATATTCAATTTAAGTGTAAGGTTTAAGTAGCGCTGGATAGCTGGGATAAAATTCACCTTTGAATTCAATACTATATTTAACTCTCTATAACTATCTTCTAAGCGTCCGGTATCCTCATATAGTTCTGATAACCTCATATGAGCCATGTAACCACCACTACCTTCCGTAATAAGAGAACCCTGATCTCCCAGTTCTATACACTTACGGAAACAATCCTCAGCATCCAGATGATACTCAGCTTTCTGGTACAGCATCCCTAAAATATATCTCATTTCAGTTTCTTTCGGAAACATTACGATAGCATCATTTAGTATAGACAGAGCTGGTTCCATAAGGTTAGTTTCTGCTAACGAATAAGCGAGTTTAGTGAGCAGCTCTGGAAGGAACATTCTATTTTTGCTTATGGGATAAGCTTGTTTAAAATAATCTATTGCTTTAGTATACTCTTTTATAGCAAAATAGGTCTTACCCATATTGTAAAGATTATAAGCTGTTGGATTTTCTGCTACTTCAAGTTCCATAATAGGCAAATTCCGTTTATGCTTATCTTTTTCGAGCATCTTATCATCGGTATACCCAATATGGTTAATTAAAAAATTTGACTCCCCCTTGCTATATTCTATCCCACTGTGTATGTTCAAATGTTCATGTAATCTATTCTCATATCTTAACGATATATGATTTTTAAACATCCTGATCGCTCTAAAAATGAAATTTCGATTCAAAGAGATTTCATTCTTTATTCCGAATAAATAATAATCATAGTTTTTTTTTATATCTTCCTGTAAATTCACTCCTTCTTCTAAATATTCATCTGCATCCAAAATTAATATATAGTCAGAATTTGCATATTTCAATGACTCATTTCTCGCTGCAGAAAAATCACTAATCCAGTCGAAATAATATATTTTATCAGTATACTTTTTTGCAACGTCAAGAGTTTTATCAGTTGACCCCGTATCTACTATAATAATTTCATCAACGATACCTTGGACACTTTCAAGACATTTACTCAGTACTTTTTCTTCATTTTTGACAATCATACATAAAGATATAGTTTTACTCATGGTTGTCCTCTCATCTCTAATAGTCTTATACTATATGTCGGAGAATAGTTTACCTTTTGTTAGATCAATAAGATTCAAATTATTTGAAGTTACATTGAGTAAAACAAAAAAACTGCCAAGAAAACCTGGCAGTTTTTTTGTTTTGATATTTACGAAGATTAACGAAGCAATTGCAGAACAGCTTGTGGCTGTTGGTTTGCTTGTGCCAACATTGCTTGGGACGCTTGAGCCAAGATGTTGTTTTTCGTTTGATTCATCATTTCTTTAGCCATGTCTACGTCACGAATACGTGATTCAGCTGCAGACAAGTTCTCGGAAGTTGTTCCCAAGTTGTTGATTGTATGCTCCAAACGGTTTTGATAAGCACCCAACTTCGCACGCTCAGCGGATACTGTTTCGATTGCATCATTGATAGTTGTAATCGCTGCATCTGCAGAAGCTTGACTAGAAATACTGATACCATCATTTGCAACAGCTGCATTGCCAGCTGAAGCAGCTGCATTAGAGCCGTTAGCTCCAGTTACGCCCAATGTATCAGCATCCATAGCTTTAATTGTGAGGGAGATATTTTGTCCTGCATTTGCACCAATATGGAATGTCAAGTCCGCTGCACTTGTAACGCCTGAAGAAGTACTTGCAGATCCATCCAACAATTTCTTCGTATTGAACTCAGTTGTGTTGGAGATACGAGTGATCTCTTTAGCCAACTCATCAACTTCGTTTTGAAGAGCTTCACGGTCTTTATCTGTGTTCGTGTCATTGGAAGATTGAACTGCCAATTCACGCATACGTTGCAGGATGGAGTGAGTTTCGTTCAAAGCACCCTCAGCTGTTTGGATCAAGGAAATGCTGTCTTGACCGTTTTTAGTAGCCATATCCAAACCGCGGATTTGACCGCGCATTTTTTCGGAAATTGCCAAACCTGCAGCATCGTCACCAGCGCGGTTGATACGCAGACCGGAAGACAATTTTTCGATAGCCTTGTTTGTGTTAGTTGTGTTTGCACCCAGTTGACGGTGAGTGTTCATTGCAGCAATATTGTGGTTGATAATCATTAGAAATTTCCTCCCTGAAAATAAGTTAGTTCCACATCCTTGTGGTAAACGCCGCGACATTAAGGTCGGCCGCCCTGCCGAAGCAGCGTCTAAACTATATATCGACAGGAAGAGAAGAACTGTTAATAGTAAATTGGAATATTTTTATTTTTTTTTGTTTTCAATGCCTTGAAGCAATTCCATAAAAGCAGCGACACTAGGAGCATCGGGTTTTGCAGACTCTCGATTAGCCTCCTGAATAGATGCATATACCTCTTTCCGAAAGATATCAATGTGCTTGGGGGCGGAAATACCAATCCGTACTGTATCACCTTCCACGGCCAATACAGTTACCTCAATGTTATCTTGAATGATAATAGATTCTCCCTTTTTACGTGACAATACTAACATTTCAGACCCCCTCCTTCGCCGAAGTCGCTTCTTCTGTCCATATGAGATGTTTAGTCACATAACCTGTTTGCTGGAGAACTACTTGCTTGCCTACCCGATGTGCAGGATTAATTATAACTGGGGCCAAGAGATTCATCGTTGATTTTGTCACATCTGAATGTATAGTGACTATGGAGTAAACAGCTACGTCTTCTTCAATTTTAAGTTCTTCTTTATCTTCTTCACTTAGTTCAAAACTATAATCATGCTTAAACTCAAAAGGATTGACTACCAAGAAAGACAACTCTTTCTCCGTTAATGATTGTAAGTAACTAAATGGCGTGTCTTCCCAAGGGATTAGTGCAAAACTAGTTTCGTTTTCAAAACCAGGTAAACCTCTTGGAAATTGATATGTGCTGTTTTCATCGACTTCAATTTTACCCCACGTACTTGTCTCAATAAAAATAATAAACGCCTCCTTGACGATGATTTTATAGAAAAAAGCTATAGCGGGGTATTATAACCGTCTATAGCTCTACATTATATATTATAATCCCATATCAATCGTAGGCGGAGTGTATTGTATAGAAGCATATTGCTGCACATAAATATCCAACTTACCACGTTGATATTCAATCTCTGGCTTGTTCACAATTACATTCATCTCGGATTCCGCTGCTTCAAAGCGAATGTCCGGTGCTTGCGTAAACACACGTACATCCACATTATCAGAGGAAGCTGCCGTGCGTGTCTCCGGGAACGGCTTAGCTTGCCAATTGGTTCCTACAATATTGGCAATTGTATTGCCTGGTTTGTGGATGGCTGCCATATCATTCCCTTGTTGCACACGTTCAGCCATATTCTGCATGAATAATTGCTGAATACCCGAATATATTCGGGCATTCATATCAATCATATTCCCACCATGATAGGCAGAAAAAGCCTTGGACTGATCCACATTCAGCTCTATTGCATGGCTTTGCACCGTTAATTTACTAGGCTTGGTATGGAGTTGGACCTCCGCCTTCGGCTGACGAATCGAATACTGACCAATGTCCGCATCGATATGTAATAGCGTGGGCGTTGTGTGTATTTGTACCACTGGAAGAGTATTCATCAGATGATCTCTCCTTTGTTATCTAAGAAAATCAACTAATGACTGAGATATAATTTTAGCACCAGCAGAAAGTGAAGCATTATATATGTTTTCCTGGATTTTAGACTTGATTGATAACTCAGCGTAATCTGCATCCTCAACCTTTGCTTGCAAATCCGTTAAGTTCACTTCAAGATCACTTAAACGACCTTGCATAAGTTCTACGCGATTGGTTTTCGCCCCAATTTCTGCACGGATAGCGAGTATCTTGTTTGTTCGAGTATCAATGTTTGCAAGCTGATTAGACAATTCCTTTTGATCCCCGCTGGCAAGTGCCTGACTAATCGTATTAAAGATTACGAATAGATTATCAGCTTCCGCAGTATCACCAAATACTTCATTACCGGTCACGTTAATTGGTAATTGGATACTCTCACCCACGATAAAATTAATTTTACCGGAATCAGTAACAACGGAAGCAGCATTCGTTGTATCAAACGAACCGTCAGCATTGGTAGGAAAGTCATAAGGTTTAACATCGTAGGTTTCACCATTGAATACATACTTCCCATTCAACGTGCTGTTTGAAATATCAACAAGTTGTGCTTTTAATTGCTTCACTTCTTCATTGATACTATCTAGTGCAGATTGCGGGTTAGTCCCCGTAGCTGCCTGCACCGTCAGTTCTCTCAACCGCTGAACTACGCTGCCTGCTTGATCCATAACGGTATCATTAAAATCCAACCATGATACCGCGCTATCCACATTTTTTTGATACTGCTCATTGGAAGATAGCTCTGCACGATAACGAAGGGAGTACGTAATCCCTACCGGATCGTCAGACGGTTTGTTGATCTTCCGTCCCGTTGCCAATTGAGTTTGTGTATTGTTCATCTGTTGTGCATTCCGGTTCAGGTTAAGAATCAATTGCGAGCTCAACATATTATTCGTAATTCTCATCGTCTGTTATGTCACTCCTTCCTTAATTATCTGCCAACCATACCGGTAGAATTAATCAGTTTATCAAGCAATTGATCATATGTGGTCATAAAACGTGCAGAGGCACTATAAGCATGCTGGAATTTGATCATATTGGCCATCTCTTCATCCAGCGATACACCGCTAACGGACTGACGTCTAGTGTCTACTTGCTCTACCAAAAATTCCGAGTTTGATGTCTGACGAGCAGCTTCCTGAGATTGAACACCCAACTGTCCAACGATTGCACTAAACTGAGCACCAATCGTTGCATTCCGCAATCCATCAACAGATTTCATTGGAGTATCCTTCAAATTAGCCAGTAGATTAGCTAGTGTATTGTTACCTTTAATCACACTTTCTGCTCCTGAAGAATCCGTAGTAGTTCGGAGGGAGGTTGCGATCTTATTCGGATCAGCCAAGATTTCGGCATTCAATGAAATATTGCCAGCTGTGATGGCTGTTCCACCACCTGCTGCTGTAAAGAAAGGTAATCCTGGCGAATTCGTTCCGTCCATACTGTATCCAAGCTGATGCAATCCGTTTAGGCCTTTGACTGTAACCTTCAGATCAGTTGCCAGTGTCCGTGCTGCACCTGTGTATGTAACACCATCCAGGACAGTATTGTCCGGCAAGACAGAGCCCGCAGGAAGAGTGATCTCAATATCCCCATTGGCAAGGGTATTAGCTAAGTCATCCATTTGTTTCTGATAATCAGTGACCAAAGTGTCTCTAGACTTAATCATGCCGTGGACCTCACCGTTGGTGAGCGTGCCAGCTGTATACGCAGCATTCAGAAAAGCAGGATCTACCGCTACTTGTACCGCCCCGCCAGTGACGAGTGCCTGTCCATTCATCTGAACCTGGTATCCTTGCGGAGAATCCGTAACGGTAACGTTCATGATTTTGGACAGCTTGTCTGTCATCAGATCACGTTGGTCACGTAAATCGTTGGCATTGTCGCCAAGAGATTCAACTTTTACAATGGCACTATTAAGGTTCGCAATATTACCAAGGTAGCCTTGAATTTCATTGCTTTTCACAGCAATATTACTGTCCAAATCCTGACTGAGTGCATCCAGCTGGCGGCTAATCTGGTTCATCGCATCGGTCAGAGCCAACGTCGTTTCTTTTACGATCCGCCGTGCTGTAACATCCTCAGGATTTTTACTCAGGTCTGACCATGATTTGTAGAAATTATCCATAACGGTTCGAAACCCGGTGTCCGATGGTTCGTTTACAATAGCTTCAAGTTTCTCAAGTGTATCTCGTTGAATGGACCAACTCCCAAAGTTGGTATTTTCATTGCGATACTGGTCATCCAGAAATTTCTCACGCACACGTGTAATAGAGTCGAATTCTACCCCTGTACCAAGCTGTCCTGGTGTTGTGCTATGCAGAAATGCGAACGGCTCCATTGGAATAGATGCCTGCATGTTTACCTTTTGTCGTGAGTAGCCTTCCGTGTTGGCATTAGCTATGTTATGGCCTGTTGTGCTAAGAGCTGTCGTCTGTGTGAACAAACTGCGTTTAGCCGTTTCGATTGAATGAAATGTAGATGTCACCTGGTTTCCCCCTAATTAATCAGGCACGCGTGTCAAACAGACCGATTCGCCCTGGATTACCGTTCTTATCAGCAGGATGCTGATATGTGGCATCCTGTTCTGGTCGAGAAGCGAAGATGTCCATTGAGAGATCAATAAACATCAAGGATTGCTCGATCAGCATTTGATTCAGTTGATTAATCTCTTTTAATTCATGCAGTGTTCCCGCCAGCTTTTTCTGGACTTCAAGCAATCGCAGTTTGTCAGCCGGATCAAAAATCAGCTTCGAGATCTCAGTAATATTCAGGTTCAGCATAGATTTGATTCCACGCTCCTGTAGCAGTTCGTGTACTGCACTCTGCCGTTCGATCTCCAATGGCTCCTGTTGTTTCATGAAACGAGATTCTTTGTTGAGGAGGGCAATGAGTTCATCTACATCATTTTTGACAATGACCTGTCTCTTGACCTCACTGAGTGCCAGCATATCGCGGTGACTTTGTTCCATTTGCTGCAAAACTGCAATCAATCTGTCCAGTGCTGCCATTACGTGATCACCTATTCCTTATCAAAAGACTTAAAATACGGTAGCAACTTGTCAGCAAGCTTGCTACTATCTACCTGATACGTTCCCGAACTCACCTGTTCTTTGAGTTCCTGTATCCGTTGTATGCGTCCTGCATCCTGTGTACGACTTTGTTCCTCAAGCATCTTCATCGCCTCCGGAGAAATGGATACTTCGTCCTTACGGCGGCTCTTCTTGGCATCAGCCTGCTGATTGGATTCAACGTTCCTTTGATATGAATTGATGGCGCCAATTCTACTCGGTTCATTGATTTTCATTTAAAATGCACTTCCTTCCATGATTAGGAGTTTATGTTGATATACGTTTTTCTTACTTTAATCTTTATGTTGTCAAAATGATTAGGATAATAAAAAAAACCGATAATCTTTAATAAGTTTATCGGTACGTTTCAAAACATTTGTTATAGCAAAACATGTATTTGAGCCCTCGCTCCTATGAATCTCGTAGTTTGTCGACAGCATTGTAGGTTCGTCCGCCTACATTGTTGTTATCCTTCTGACCTACTTCACGAGCTGCTCCTGCCAAGTCTTTCGTTAAACGATTACGGCAAGAATCACACATATGACCTTCACGAATCAATGTTCCGCATACTTCACAAGGATACATCATATTCGGGGCATTCTCGATGGAAATTCGTCCCTCACGGATGAACTTGGTAATGTTTTTAATTGAAACTTCTGTTGCATCGGATAGCTCCTGTATGTTGGTGCCCTTGTTTTCGCGCAAATAATCTACACAGATCTGATATTCCTTCTCTATTTCCTTAATACAGTTTGAACATACATCTCGAAAATTCAACGCATATAATTTACCACAGCGAGGACAATTACCTAGATTCATCGCTAAAACGCCCCTCTCAAACTTCCATTTCCGAATAGATAATAACTATACATTACCTTATTTTCTCTGATGAAGCCATAGTCTATTTACAAAACAAAAAAGGGGAACAGGATGCACATATATGCAACCCTGCTCCTCCTTATACATTACTAATTCAATGTTCTAATACTTAGTACAGAAGACCATATGCTTGTGTTCTGATCGTTGAATGCCCGAATGCGATATTTATGCGAACTGGACGGTAACAGGTCAGAATGAATAAACGTTGCATCACTGACAGTCGCCACAATTTGCCCATCTGCTTCAATTTCGTAAGACGAAGCACTCCCAACCGCGTCCCAAGTCAGAATAACGTTTGTTCTGTCCGAAGTTCCCTTCAGCACAGGTGTAGTTAATTGAGTCATTCCACTTATACTCTCACTCCAAGCTCCTGCACCAGAAGCATTTTTAGCACGAATTCGGAAGGTATGTTCCGTATTTGGTGCAAGTCCGCTCTTCGTATAAGCAACTCCACTCACGGCAACCACCGTACCATCAATCTCCAGATCATACCCTGTAGCTCCAGTTACAGCAGTCCATCTCAGCGCGATAGCCGCTGTAGTTGCAGAGTTAATACTTAAACCTGAGACACTGGCAGGTAACGTAGTTTGGGACAATATTGCTGTCCATGCACTCACATTAGTGTCGGTCAGGGCACGAATACGGTATTTATGCGCCGTCCCACCAAGTAATCCATTATGGACATACAAGGGATCACTCACCGTAGCAACCAATATGCCATCTGCCTCAATCTCATATTTTGTTGCACCAACAACTTCATTCCATGTCAGCGTAACTGCCGTTTCTTCAGGTACAGCTTTCAGCGTTGTTGGTACATTTAATTGGGTCGAAGCGGTTACAAACTCACTCCAGCTACCCATGCCAGCAGCATTTTTCGCACGAATACGGAAGGTGTGATCTGTATTGGCTAGAAGTGCTGTTTTGGTATAAGCCAGAGCCGTTACAGCGACTATTTTACCGTCAATTTCCAGATCATATCCTGTTGCTCCCGTAACTGCATTCCATTTCATAGCAATGGCTACTGTTGTTGCAGAATTCATGCTCAATCCGGTCACAATGCCCGGGAAAGTGTTTTGAGTCAAGACCGTAGACCAAGCGCTACTGTTCTTATCCGTTAATGCACGCACACGATACGTGTGCGATGTTCCTGCAAGCAAATTACTATGAACATATGAGGGATCGGTTACTGTAGAAACAATTGTTCCATCTGCCTCAATTTCATATTTGGTTGCATCTTTAATATCAAGCCAATTCAAAGTAATAGCTGTTTCCTCTGATGTTGCTTTCAGAGCAGGTGTGGTTAACTGGGTGGTAACACCTGTTATATCGCCCCAAGCCCCAGCACCAGCAGCATTCTTGGAACGAATACGGAATGTATGATCCGTGTTGGCGATAAGTCCCGTTTTGGTGTAAACCACTCCACTAACAGGTACCACCGTGCCATCAATTTCAAGGTCATATCCTGTCGCTCCTGAGACTGCGTCCCACTTCAGAGCAACAGCTGTGTTCGTTACGCTTGTTACCGTTAGTCCGGTCACAGAACCAGGCAACGTATTTTGTGTCAAGACCGCAGTCCAAGCTCCAACATTGGTTTCGGTCAGAGCGCGTACGCGGTATTTATGTGCTGTTCCAGCTATAAGATTATTGTGAGTATAAGTAGGCACCTTAACAGTCCCCACTAAGCCTCCGTCCGCTTCAATCTCATATTTGGTTGCATCTTTAACTTCAGGCCATGTCAAGGTGACCGCTTGTTCCTCAGAAGAAGCCTTCAACACAGGTGTGTTCAGTAAAGTTGTGCCATCTACAATCTCACTCCATATGCCTGCACCTGCTGTATTTTTAGAACGAATACGGAACGTGTGATCCGTATTTGTCACAAGCCCACTCTTTGTATAAGCTACTCCCGTTACTGGTACAACTGTACCATCGATCTCAAGATCATATCCTGTTGCTCCCGTTACTGCCGTCCATTTTAAGGCAATGGCTACATTGGAAACAGAGCTAATACTTAAACCAGTAACCGAAGCAGGTATCGTATTTTGCGTCAGCACTGCAGTCCAGGCACCTGTATTAGAGTCCGTCAGTGCACGTACACGATATTTATGCGCCGTTCCTGGAAGCAAACTAGTGTGCACATATTTCGGTTCGCTAATTGTACCAGTAACGACTCCATCTGCTTCAATCTCATACTTGGTTGCATCTGCTACATCTGCCCATGTCAGTGTAATCGCAGTCTCTTCCGAGGAAGCTTTTAGAACAGGGGTATTTAATAACGTTGTACCACTTACCTCATCACTCCATGCTCCGGTCCCTGCCGCATTTTTGGAGCGAACGCGGAACGTATGATCCGTATTAGCCGCAAGTCCGGTCTTGTTGTAGGTTAATCCAGTAGCAGCTACTACCGTGCCATCAATTTCAAGCTCATAACCTGTTGCTCCAGTTACAGCATTCCATTTCAAAGCCATTGTTGTGTTCGTTACAGAGGTAATGCCCAATCCAGTAACTGAACCTGGTAGTGTATTTTGATTTAAGACAGCAGTCCAAGCCCCGTTGTTTGTATCTGTCAGTGCTCGTACACGATACTTATGCGCTGTTCCTGGCTGAAGACTTGAATGCACATATTTCGGCTCATTAACTGTTGCCACAATTGAGCCATCTGCTTCAATCTCATACTTGATCGCATCTGATACATCTGCCCATGTCAATGTAATCGCAGTCTCTTCCGAGGAAGCTTTTAAAACAGGGGTATTCAACAATGTCGTACCATCAATGAGATCACTCCATGCTCCGGCACCTGCCGTATTTTTGGAGCGCACGCGGAACGTATGATTCGTATTGGCTGCAAGACCTGTCTTGTTGTATGTTAATCCACTTACAGCTACTACCGTGCCATCAATCTCCAAGTCGTAACCGGTTGCTCCGGTTACAGCATTCCACTTAAGCGCGATAGCGACATTGGTTGCAGAGGTTACACTCAACCCTGTGACTGAACCCGGTAAAGTATTCTGAGTGAGAAGTGCAGTCCAAGGGCTAACGTTCATCTCCGTCAGGGCTCTTACACGATACTTATGCGTTGTTCCTGGAGTCAAACTTGCGTGCGTATATACTGGTGTCGTAACCGTAGCTACAACAATACCATCTGCCTCCACTTCATATTTGGTTGCATCAGTAACATCTGCCCAAGTTACTGTAATTGCATCTTCTTGGGAAGATGCTTTCAGAACAGGCGTATTGAGTTGAGTCGTGCCACTTACCACGTCACTCCACACACCCACACCTGCCGTATTTTTGGAACGGATACGGAACGTATGGTCCGTATTAGCTGCAAGTCCACTCTTCGTATATGTTAAACCAGTAACTGGAACTACCACTCCGTCAATCTCCAAGTCATATCCAGAGCTACCGGTCACTGCACTCCATTTCAAGGAAATTGCAGCATTCGTTGTGGATGCTATATTGAGACCTGATACTATTGCAGGCAATGTACTCTGTGTCAGGACAGCTGTCCAAGCACTTGTGTTATTGTCAGTAGCTACACGAACACGATATTTATGAGAAGTACCTGGTAATATATTTTCGTGTGTGTAGTTTGATTCACTTACATTCGCAACAATTACACCATCTGCTTCAACTTCATATGCAGTAACATCTGGTATGGATGTCCACGTCAATGTGATTGCTGTTTCCTCAGAGGATGCCTTCAATACAGGCAAATCAAATTGCGTACGACCTGTTACTATTTCGCTCCAGGCTCCTGCACCTGCAACGTTCTTCGAACGAATACGGAAAGTGTGCTCCGTGTTTCCAGCGAGTCCACTCTTCGTATAACTTGTAGCTGTCAAAGAAATCGGGGTGCCGTCAATTTCCAGATCGTAGCCTGTAGCGCCGGTAACCGCATTCCATTTTACCGTAATGGCTGCATTGGTGACTGCACTCACATTCAACCCACTGACAGAGCCGGGCAAGGTATTTTGCGTCACTACTGCTGTCCAAGCACTCGTATTCGTCTCATTGATTGCCCGCACACGATATTTATGCGCTGTGCCTGGTGTCAGATTGGTGTGGTTAAAGATTGGATCTTCTAAACCTGAAGAAACAACTCCATCTGCTTCAATTTCATACGAAGACGCACCTTCAATTGGAGCCCACACAAGCACAACTTCCTCCGCCGTGGCATTAGACTGAACTACAGGTGTGCTCAATTGAGTGGTGCCCATTACTGGATCACTCCAACTTCCTACCCCACCTGAATTTTTGGATCTGATTCTGAAGGTATATTCTGTATTGGCTGCTAGTCCAGTCTTGTTGTATGTTGTTCCTGTTACCGCAACAACCGCCCCATTGATCTCCAGATCATATCCAGTGGCTCCCTTAACAGCAGTCCAAGATAACGACAATTTATTCAATGTAGCATCTGTGATTTTCAAACCATCTGCACGGTTAGGTACTGTCAATTGACTTAGTGGTTTACTCCATGAACTCTCATTGTCAGTTGAGAAAGCTTTCAGCACATAGGTATGTGTTGAATTGGCCTCCAAATCGTCATGCTCATATGAGTTCACATTGCCCAATTCAATAGGTTCTCCTCCGTCAATTCGCAATTGATATCGATCTGCAAATTCAACGGATTTCCAATTCAATGTATTCTTTCCCTCTTCGCCTTTTACGGTTAAGATCGGTTTTTCAAGTAAAGTTCTCAGAGAGACTGGATCACTCCACTCACCTATACCTCTTTGATTACTACCACGTAATCTGTAAGTATAGTTTGTATTATTTCTATAAGGACTACTTGTATAGTTCAGACCATAAAATGGACCTTTAGTTACACCATTTTCTTCAATCTCATACTGAACTGCTTGTTGTGCAGCTGACCAATTAAGGTTGATCGTCGCATCATTCGCAGTGGCTACCAGGTCAGTTGGAATAGCAGGAACCGTCGTAATTGGCTCCTTTGTTCCCGACTCCTTAACAAAGCTGAATGATTCTGCCTTGCGTGTGTAATATGGATTAAGGTTGGATACAAAATCTACCACAGCACCTGTATCCGCACTAATCACCAAACTAAGTTGAGAGGCTTCATAACTTTGTACATATCTGGGTGTTTCCATCCCAAATTCATCGACTCTGGAAATGTCCCAAACACCTACATTCATACCTGATTGTCTATATTCCATGGTACTGTAATATTCCCAAACCTCGGAAAAGTCAACGATAAATGCATTAGTCACTTGCCCAGTATAGGTAGAAGTATACTTACCAAAGGTGACATTCGTCATATCTTCAACAGTTCCTCTAATAGACTGACTTCTTGAGAAGGAATATCCTGTTGCTGAAAAGCTGTATGATCTTACCCAACCCAAATCAACCGGTTTCTGATTCACCATCAGATTTCCATTCTGTTCTGATAATACAAAACGATAATCATTACTGGATGCGATAATTCTATTACTCGTTGCAGCATCTGCACGGTTCCCCCCGTACACGCCAAACTGTCCGAATACCAGCATGAATACTAGTAGACGGACAGTCCATAAGTAAAATCCATTTTTTCTTTTTCCTGCGACCACTTTTGTTCTCCCCTTCAACAGATATGTTGTGCCACTCCCTATGCTGTCACCCTGTGGTGAACGACAAAACTATCTATTCTGCGCGAGAAAACCAATTCCTCTTTTTTACATGTAAAAAATTTCTTATTGCGCTTTCATTTATAATTTCATCAAACAACTACATTCCATATGGTATAAATACGAAAACAGGAATTCGCAAATGTGAAATTATTAATACAGGAACACATTTTCCTATCTACTTGAAGGTAAAGCGTAGGTTGTGGATGCAGGGAGACTTGAGGAATATTAAACATAGCTCAATATACTGATTTGCCGATTAGGATCTTGCCAGTGTCAGTGTGAAAATCTCGACCGGAATCTCCATGTAGAAGCCAGCATTTAGGATAACCCGCCCACAAGCGTCCAAGGTGCTACCTGTTGTGTATATGTCATCGATCAGCAGTAACTGTATGGGTTTAGCATGTGATATGCCCATATGTGTTGGTAGATGAGCTCCACTGTATAGCTCTTCAATTAACTGCATGCCATCCGGGTTGATGGAAAAAGCGTTCTTCATCGTTTCAATACGCTCACCGCGTGATTTGAAACTTTGTTTGGTGGTGTTGATCTGGCGCTGCAACAGATCAAGGATGGGTAGGCGGCAGGCGGTGGCGAGCCCAGCAGCCAGCCGCTCCGCCTGATTGAAGCCACGTTCGGCCAGCCGCTCGCTGCTCACCGGGACATAGGTGACCGCGTCAGGCCGCCATTGTGGCTTCGTTTGTTGAGCATGTGTGGCGGAATGAGCCACGGGGGCTGGGGGTTCTTTTGCCAAAGCAGAATTCTGCTCCTCTCTCATCGCTTGAAAGGCTTGAATCAACAGCGCGGTTAAGAGCGGCGCGTATCTTTCATGGCCTCGAAATTTGTACATTCCAATCCATTCTCTCATAAGAGTGTTGTATTGTACGGCGCTGCGGTTGGCGATAAAAGAACGGTTTTGCATATGTGGACGAGCACAGTCCGGGCATCCGACACCCCGACCACAACGCAGGCAACGGATGGAACGGATCCATGGAATCTGCTTCACACAACGTGGGCATATGCCTGGATAGGTAGAAGACAGAATTGCTCGAGTCCCACATGTCAGACAAGTCGCTCCCGGCGGGGCGAGCAGATGATGAAGACGCTGGGTCAGGTACTGCGCGTGATCGGTTATGTTGCTGAGCCAGTTGAACATAGGGGGCATACCTCCAGTCTCGGGAATGTATTGTGATATGTGGATACGAACTGGGCAGATGACAATTATGTCTGGGATGGTGGATACAGGTAGCCTTTGCGACGAGCGATGGTGTTCATTTTCCGAATCTGGGCAACGGCCTTCACCTGTGAGCGCGTCCGACGAGACGATGCAAAAACCACTCTACCCGCCGGGTCATCCATGGAACGCCCTGCTCTACCCGCCATCTGGACCAGTGAAGCTTCATCAAAGAGACCATTGTCTGCATCCAATATAAAAACATCACTGCGCGGAATGGTCACGCCACGCTCCAGAATTGTGGTGGTTACGAGCAGACGAATGTCGCGATCACGAAAGGCTGTAACTTTGCTAGCGCGATCGGGGTCTTGGGATGAGGTTCCTTCGATATGGATTCCAGGAAAAGTACGACGCATCAGATTCACAAACGCCTCAATCTGGGCAATACGTGTCACAAAAACAAATACCTGGGCGTCACGCTCCAATGAAATTTGGATGTTAGTCCTCAAGGCAGAAGGAAGATTTCGTTTCTTAATACATTCAGCAACGGTAACCATTTTGATCAAGCGCGGGACAGGCAAAGGATGACGGTGAAAACGTACCGGGACTTTGGCATGATTGAGTTTCCCCCGTGCTGCTTCCCTCTGAAGCCGAGCAGGCGGTGTGGCAGATAGATAGACAAAATTCCCGGCCGGTTTACAAGAGGATGCCGCCGCGTGAGCGAGCATGGGATCATTGTGATAAGGGAACGCATCCAGTTCGTCGATGATAACAAGATCAAACCCCTGATAAAAACGCATCAGTTGATGTGTGGTCGCAAGCGTGAGCTGAGCGTCTTTCCAACGTTCATCACTACCTCCGTAGAGAGTAGCGAGCGAGGTGTCCGGAAAAGCTTTCGCCAGACGCGGAGCTAGTTCCAGCACCACATCCCTGCGCGGCGTAGCGACCAAAGCTCGTCCGCCACGATCCAATGTATGTTGGAGTAGAGGGAAAATCATCTCGGTCTTGCCGGCCCCGGTCACGGCCCACAGCAAGAACCGCCCCGGCCCTTCCCCTGCGGGTGGCCGGGCCAAAAACGCAAGCGCCGCGGCAGCTGCCGCGCTCTGCGCTGCGCTAAGCCCCCACCGGGCGAGCCCGCCGCCGGTGGGGGCCAAGGCCGTGCCACGCGGTGCTTCGCCGCTTCGTGGCACGGCCCTTTGCGCTGCACTGCGTAGCAGCAGCGCACAGGCACGGCTGCGCCCCAGCGCGAGGCAAGCCTCGCAGTAGGCGCACGCCGCCAGGCCGCAGGCAGCGCAGGGCACGCGCTGCCTGGCTTCGCTGCCACAACGGTGGCAGCGGGGCGCGCTCCGCGCGCGTCCAAGCCACGCGTGCCGACGGCGCGTGGCAGGCCCTTCGAGGGCGGCTGTGATACTCAGCCGCCCATGCAAGCGCGCGAGCTGCGCAGCGGCGCGCCAATCCTTTGGCGGCTGGGCGGTATCCGCCAGCAACGCCTCCGCCTCGGCCGCCAGTAGTTGGCGGCCGTTGATCCGCTCAGCCAGCAGGGCCGCGTCCCGCTCCAGCTGAGCCCACTGCCCGGCGGGATACGACTCTGGCATCCCGCCTACCTGAATGCGATGCGCAGCGGCATTCCCCGCTTTACCCGCTATACCTTTTCTGGCCTCTGTTTCCCCCGAGGCCAGTTCATACACATCCAGCCTCCGTGCAAAATAGCTCTGCCATTCGTACTGCCCCCACCGATCCATACCTCGCTCCATCTCAAAATGTTCAACCAACCAGGATGCCTGGCTTAACGGCACCATCTTATCTAACAGCAACCAACGCAGCACATGTCGCCCACTTCTACCCTCGAGCCACCAAAATACATCCACTCGAATATCAAGTGATAATACCATGCTCCATCCTTCCCCTACACGGCACACATATAAGGCAACTTTCATTTACTCTCCTCCCCCATCGCACATTCTCCGAACGCAAAAAAGCACATGCCAACCCGGCTGTTCGCCGGAGCATGTGCTTCATGTCCATATTCCATCTTCGTATGATTAATCTACATATCACTATACCAATTGAATCTTTACATCACAAGGTTAGTCACACAACATGATTCCATCATACAATTCTGCTAATAACCAGAATCTTTCTTTAAAATTGCGAAACTTTTTCCAATCTGAATCGTCTATACTTTTAAATTAAGAGTTCTGACTTCGAAAAGTTTATTTCAGTGCTCATGAACTCACCTTAACCCAGACAATAACCATAGATTGCATAAAAACCCATTTTTAATTTAAAAGCAGACTTGGCTACAATTACAAAAAAAGACTACAGCTTCTGCTGTAATCTTTTCACTGTAGATCTGCGAAATGTTAATCCCATTTTCCGTTCACATATGATTTATTGCTCTGACTCACGCAAATCAATCAGGCGAAACGTGTGATCGGTCTGTGCTACCCGTTCAATATCAGCAGGGACAGCAGGCAGATAAGATGTCTCCATTCCTTGCCTTTGCATAAGCTTTTCAATAATCGTAATCGTTTCCGCTTCTGTACGATCAGCAACAACGGTTAATCTGAAGCTCTTACCACGGTATAATAATTCCCGGCAAAGTTCTCTTACAATGCCTTCGATCCGCCCTGCCTGATTGGAAGGGATGAGCAGGATCTGCTCGAAACCTTCAGATTCCGGACGGGAAAGATGGCGCTGGTGCATGGCATGAACGGCCATTGCCGCCAGGAAGTATATGAGCAGAATCATAGTCAGATGAGCAACCATGGCAACTGCACCTCCTCGGAAGGTCATGCTCACCCATGGCGAACATCCCTGTATACAACAAGTATATGCTGTACTTCCTGAAGGGTTACAATTGCATTTCCTATCACTCATATTCCACGCTGATCGACACCGGACGAAGAAAGACAGGCCAGGTCATTCATTCACGCCTAAGCTTGAACATATGTTCCGCACAACCTTGCACTTTGCTCATTTGCAGTGATAAAGTCCATTAACCCGCAGACCAATCCAACATTCTGGAAAGGGCGCGAGTGAACACCAATCTATACTTCGTCAAGGTTGAATCAACCAATGGACTGACTTACCGTAAGAATACTGCTTTACGAAAAACATAAGGTATTAGAGCGTAACCCAACCATATTTGATCGAATTGATAACAGCTTGTGTACGGTCATCCACTTCCATCTTCTGCAGAATACTGCTGACATGGTTTTTTACTGTTTTTTCACTGATGAACAGGAATTCACCAATCATTTTATTGCTCTTACCTTCTGCCATCAAGCGAAGTACTTCAGCCTCACGACGTGTGAGCGGGTTATTGTCGCCAGCGACAAATTTAACGCCTGCTTCCTTCGAAGCTCCTTCACTCATTGCCCCTGTTTCATTAAGATACGTCATACGACGCAGCTGCATGATCAGTTTGCCTGTTACTTTCGGATGAATGAACGCATGTCCTTCATGCACGGAACGAATCGCATTGATCAGAGACTCAGCCTCCATATCCTTCAGCAAGTATCCGTTAGCCCCTTTACGAAGCGTCTCAAATACATAACTTTCATCATCATGAATGGACAAGATAATTACTTTGACATCAGGGAACAGCTCACGCAATTTCTCCGTTGCCTCAACCCCGTTTTCAATCGGCATGTTGATATCCATCAATACGATATCAGGTTTATCCTGATTGCAGAATTCGAGCACTTGAATTCCATCGCCGCATTCGCCGATGACCTCAATGTCGTCCTCCATATTTAAAATGCGTTTCAGTCCCTCACGGAACAGCTGATGATCATCAGCCAAAAGAACTTTAATCGATGCTTTACCAGTATCACGGTTTTCCATCATCCTGCTACTCCTTTCCCTTATCCACGTTTGTCGGGATATGAATCACTATTTTGGTTCCTTGATTTTCTCCGGATTCAATCTCTATTCTTCCTTCTAACAGTTCAACCCGTTCTCTCATCCCAATCAGACCGAAGTGGGTATGATCCTTGCTTTTCTTCGCAAGAAGCTCCGGTTTGAACCCAAGCCCATTGTCCTGAACGACAATTTTGACGAGCTGAGCCTGGTATGTAATTTCCACTACAACATAAGTGGGATAAGCATGCTTTGCAGCATTCGACAGACCTTCCTGCACGAGGCGGTAGATCGCTGCCTCCATCGCGGAAGATAAACGGTGTTCCTTACCTCTTGTTTCAAAAAGCGACCGGATTTTCGTTTTTACCTCAAAATCCTGCACGTACTTCCGAAGCGTTGGAATCAGTCCCAGATCATCCAGTGCCATAGGACGCAGATTGAAAATAACTTTTCTCATTTCTTCAAGACTGGAACGAACCTGGCCTTTCAAATCTACTATTTCGGCCTGGACCATCTTAAAATCCTGCTTAATGAGCATTCTTTCTACAATTTCCGTCCTAAGCACTAGATTGGCGAGCATCTGCGCAGGCCCGTCATGAATCTCACGAGCAATACGTTTCCGCTCTTCTTCCTGGGCCAAAATTATTTTCAAACCAATCATTTGTCGATTTTTGGCTGATTCGATGATCCGGGTCACTTGACCCAGTTCACCTGACAGGTACTCGAGTACAACACCCATCTGCGAACCGATGGTCTCGGCACGCTCCACAGAAGCTTCCACATTTTTGGCACGCTTCTGCAGATCATCCCGACGAGCCTTCAGATACATTTCCTTCTCACGATAAATCATCAGATCCAGCTGCAGCTGTGTTGCTTTCTCGTACGCCTGCTTGATATCATGCTCGGAATAACGGACAAAGTCGCGGCTAACCTCAGTCAGCCGGATCCGGGAACGGCGGTAGTTCAGCTCCAATTGATCTACTTTCTCGATCGTTTCCGCCGTCTCCTTCAGTACCGACTTTAACTCCTCGTTGAGTGTTTTCAGCTCATCACGAGTTGCGTCCATAATTTCGAACATTTGATATTTGCTGTTTTCCATGACTTGTATGGCGTTTTTAATGACGCGGTCTATGGCATCGGCTTGTAAATCCACGTTTGTTCGACTCCATTTCTATCGTTTCCGGTATATATCATACCATATCACGATGAGATGGTAACGGTCTTCGTTTTCTGTTCCCATTTTACAGTCAGACCAAGTTGCTCGGAAACGAGTCTTAACGGGACTAAAGTCCTACCACCCGTTACGTATGGTGCAACAGTTGCGCTCTGTCTTTTACCATTCAGAATGAATTCTTTCTGCCCTACAACCAGATCAATCAGCTTGCCACCACGTAATACCGTGATCCGCTGATTTTTGCTATCCCAGCTTGCCTGACCTCCAAAAGCATCTAAAACATGTTTGATTGGCACATACGTCGTACCATTTTTCAGGACCGGTGCTGCGTCAATCGCTTTTTTCGTTCCATTCACCGTCATCGATTTCTGTCCAAGCACAAGCGAAGCTGTACCCGTAGGCAATCCAACTTCACTGGACTTGGAAGGCATCGTGAATGCGATGTTGTCAAAAGCAACCGTACCTGATTTCGCACGCTCATCCTGACCTTCTTCCACGTTCACCACATAGACCCGCTTCAGTTTCGCCGGATAGGCAATGTTCAGTCCGTTCAGGTCCACACTCAGCTTCTTCCACCCGTTCCAGTCAATCGCCTTGGCGAGATCGGCATATACCGTTTTGCCATTGGCATCCGTGAATTCGGCACGCAGCCAGTTCAGGCTCTTATCTCCCATAACATCCATGGACATTGATGTAGCTGCTGCAGATACCTCTTTACCTGTGGAACCGTTCAGTTGTGCATATGCATACATTTTGCCTGTTCCAGCAGTCATATCATAATCGAGTTGCAGCACATTGGAGCCAGCTTTTTCACCCGTTCCTGCAGTAACAGTTGCCGAACCAGTCACACCCGCTGCGTTTGTCGTGAAGTTGATCGGATAATTCACGTTGTCGAAATTCTCCCAGATCGTTTCGCTGGCAGAAGCCGAGAGGACTACGACTGTGCTGTAACCATCGTAACGACCAATCGCATATCCCACTTGTGCACCAGAATTGACGGAAGATACGGTTAATTGGTCAGCAGTAACTTTACCTTTGAATCCGATAAATTCCCATGTCAGCGAGTCCGCCGGAACCGTAACACTTTGTCCGCTCTTCGTTGTTGCCGTTACCGGAATGGACATCGTTGTGCCCGCTTTGAGGGAACCGAGACCTGATCCTGCTGTCAGGGAAGCCAATTCACTACCACCCAGTACCGATACTTTAATGGAGGATGAAGCTCCATTGCTCGTTGCCGTCAGGGTAGCTGTACCTGGTTTCACGCCTTTGATTGTGCCGTTGCTTACACTCACGATGCCGTTGTTGCTGGACTTCCAAGACATGCTGATATCGCCTGTTGCAATCGGGTTGTAGTAGGTGTCATATCCTTTGGCTGTGTACTTGCCCTCTTGTCCCACCAGCAACGTTTGGCTGCCACTTACAGCAAAGCCCTTCAGTGTACCTACAGGAGCCGTAGAGAACACACCTAGCGTGTTTACAACCTGACGTTGCTCGGTGCCATATTCTGTGTTAAACGTCAGACCGGCGGTTTGCTCACCTAACGGACGGGTTACCATTGTTGTGGAGCCGCCTCCGTCCAGGTTCATGCCTTTCCAGACACCCACACTGGTCATAAAGGATTGTAGTTCCGTCAGCGACATCCCGCTGCTGTTACTGTTTTTCTCTGCTGCAATGATGTAGACATACCGACCATCCTGCGAGTATCCTACTGCCGTTCTTGCACGAATGCCACCGATGCCGGAAGATGCGATATCACGGGAAAAGGAAGCTGCCTTGCCACCGTTCACCAAAATGGTGTGACCGCCAATCATCATCTCCAGATTACTTGGATCGACCGATTGCCCGGTTGTTTTAGCTTTCAGCTTGTAATCCGCATCCAAGGTTTGGCCAACAGATAGATGGCTCATGATCCATGTCGCCGCTGTTCCATGCGCACGCAAAATGTACCCATCCTGCGGCACCGTCATGTTTAACGCTTTTTTATCCGAGATTTGGGTAATTACTCCGTTCTGCACGAGAACCTCTGTCGGCGTTGTAGAAGGGTCATTTGGACGTTTGGTGGATGTCCATGCCGGTGTATAAATATACATCGAGTTGGCATGACTATATTTCACCGCACCCGACTCTACTGTATAATCCTCTTTATTTATCCCACGCAAAGCAAAGGTTGAACCATCCTGGGCCTTCACGGTTCCGTCAAAAGAATACTCGTCGATCATCGGCTTGCCATCCTTGGTCACCGTGAGGGCATACATGCCCGACAGTTCAGAAGGTGTGGAGACCAGCACGCCATCGGAGACCTGTCCACCAATGGGCGCGAGCTCGCCGGATACATTAAAGTAATCGCCATTCACAGCAGCAACTGCGCCATTTTCTTTAGCCATGGCACCTGTGCTCTGTTTACTGTTCAGATTACCGCCCTTGCCTGTCATCACATCCAGCTTCACATACGGATTCTGCAGATCCACCTGGATGACATCCGCCAGTACGTTGACCTTGGAACCGGAACGTGTTGTTGTATATCTGTATTTCATGAGCTTCGCACCCGAAGTCAGAATTTCTTCACTCAACTTGCTTGTATTCGTAGATGCCGCTGCGGCCACCGATTGCCACGAAGTGCCTGACCACATCTGCCCGCCTGCACTCATCACCGGTGCAATCCAGATCACACCCGCCAGCGTCACAATCGCCCATTTCTTCACCTTACTGCCCTTAACGTCTTCCAGCTGTTTCCCATGTTTCCCCAGCATGTCTGAAACGTCTCTCCCATCTTGTATATCAATCTTAGACATCACGAACACTGCCAAGTAGGCAGCAGATAGCGAGATCTCTAGTATACTCTTCTATTAATAGACTGCTTTTTGTGGAAAAAGTTACGTTTGTCCTCTATATTAGCATGCATAGATTATGAAAATAGCACACTTTCATATCTCGGATGTAATATTCCATTCATATGTAGGTCTATATAAAAAGAAACACATCAGCGTGAGTAGTTCGGCTGATGTGCTTTTTAGATACATAACAATGATTATCTCTTTAAGATTAGCGGTTACAGATAACCAATTCTATTTAGCATACGTTTTAGCATGACTGCCGCTTGTGCTTTTGTTGCATGTGCCAGCGGCTTAAATTCAGTATCCGACACACCATTAATAATTTCTGTCTGTACTGCTTTGGCAACAATGTCCTTGGATTTAATAGATTTCTTATCCTTGAATTTAGATAAGGTATCCTCAACTGACAGTTGAAGGGTTGCTGTTTGCCCAGCGTAATTCATTGCTCTCATCAACATAATGGCCATTTGTTCCCGGGTGATGAATCTATTGGGTTGGAATTTATTATCGCCAACACCCTCAATAATTTTCGCCTCCACCGCAGCGCCTATATATGCATAAGTTGAACTGTTTGCATTCAAATCTCGGAACTGTTGTGCAGCTGCACGATTGCCTTTTAGCCCTAATCCTTTGGCAATCAACTCAGCAAACTCTGCTCTAGTGATTTTCATATCTGGCTTAAATGCAGTAAGGTTATCAGCACTTATGATCCACTTGGAGGCCAACTCTGTAATAGCATCTCGTGCCCATGGTTTTGCATTCGGGAAGCTTACCAAATGAGTCACGGGGGCTACGATCTGATTACCGTTTAATTTACCTCTAGCAACCAATCCAGATGTTATAGTTCTGAAAGTTGTTGGTACATAGGATAACGTCTGTGTGTTTGAATCAACAGCAGTTAATCCGGATAAGACTGTTGACGTGTTCCCAGGAAGTTGCATCCAAAAATGACTTTTGATATTCTGTTCTACAGTTTGCCCGGTATTTCCGTTATAGAGCTCAATATGAACTTCTGTCACGTTAGCCAGTCGCTGAGCGTTAGAACTTGTTAACATATACTCTAACGTTCCTAAGGAGAATATAGGAAGAGCCTCTAACTGCACATATAATATGGCAGTACCTGGGGCTGTTGTTATCCCTGCACTTTGTCCCATAGCCACAACTTCCAGTTGTGACAAGGACACAAGCCAGACACTATCACTATATTTAATGCCAAATGAACCAGTGCGGTAAGTTGCAGCTATCCGAGAGAGCGTATGGAACGGGATTCCTACAGATGCTGTTGCTTCACTCTCTGGAACTTCGAACATGACGGGTTGGTTTAGTTTCCCGCTAGAATACGCATATTCAAATGCTTGGGCAAGCTTGGTCTCATCAATGGTAAACTGCCGTGTTGGACGATTGTTCCGTGAAGTTATGGTTTCGACAGCAGCTGTATCACTTTTCATAATGTACATTGATTGTCCAAAACCGGATTCAGCTGCACCTACTTCACTAATCCATGAAGGACGCCCCTCCAATGGAGTAGTGGGTGTAGCTGTATTTACCTCTTTTACTTGTAATGAAAGTGGACCAAACGCCTCTACTTCAGTATTAAGAGCATCCCGAAGCGAAACTGCCCCCGGTGTATAACTAACGATACCTGTTTGTCCTGCAGATGCAGAAGTGGGCAACTTTAAAGTAACAACTGAGCCGGATGCCGATGCGGAGCTAACAGCTACGTTATTGCTACCAATCTGTACTCTGAACTGAGCTGGACTTAATGCAGAATCTGCCTTTAAAGCATTACGGAAGTTAATGAGTATCGTGTCTCCTTGTAACACACCAGACAGGATCGTTCCATTTCCATATGTGTACGTAACGGGGGTTAAATTCAAGTATCCCGCCGGGTTTCCGTTTAGGTCCGTTAGACGGCTCGTTCCAGGAACGTAAGATAGCGTCACAGTCTGTGTACTTGTAACTGGCGAGGCCAATGTCAGTGTAACGACATCATCTTCAATTTCCGAATCATTAACAAACACAGCTTTCCCGTCTACCAGTACCGAATACTGACTTTTCAAAGGTTTATTTGATCTACTTAGCGGTTCGTTGTAGCGAATCCATAGTTTATTGCCGCTGACCTCAGCGCTTTGGAACTCAGGGTTCTTCGTGTCAATACTATTACGAACGTAAAATTCGCTAAATCCGGCAAGCGCTTGACCGCGACTATCCTTTACAGCCCATTCACCCGGCTGATAGGATACACGGACGACTTCACCATTCGTAATCGAACGACTAAGGTTCAGGGTGACAAGTGAACTGTTATTGGTAGACATGCTACTTACACCCACAGACGTTCCATCCGCTGTCACGCTGAATTGTTTATATGCTTCACTAGAATTAATATATACGGTCTCAGGATAATAGAGATTAAGCGTACTGTTATAGACGCTGCCTTCTCTAGGTTTGGACATGATTGATTCCAAACTATTTTCCACGTCTCGGGCTCCGAAGGCTGCTGCCGAATTCATAGATAAATCCTGAATTTTGCGCGTTGATGATCCAGGTGAGTATCCAATGCGAACCACTTGTCCTACTGCTACACCTGTATCTAGAACAACGTAAACACTATCTCCAGACACATAAGACGTAGATACATTACGTGACTCCCCATTAACAGTAACGGAGAAACTGGATGGCAGAGGATCAAGACTTGAGAGCAATTTGTCATAGGTCAGACGAATGATGGTATTACTGTACATTTTGGAAGTTTTGAGAACAGGAGCAGTTCGATCTAACGTTAGTGTACGGAATGTCCACGATGTGGCTCCGTTAAGTCCTGTATACAGATTACCTGATTTGTCTCGCAACACTCCTCCTGGAATATCCACGGTATAGCTTGTATTGCTAGTTAGACTACTCGATGGGATAATTCGCAGCTGGCGATGATTCGAGCTATTGACAGACGTAGATGTTGTTATTACTGCTCCGCTCGCATTTCTTAGCGTTACTGATCCGGGATAGCGAGGATCAAGCTCTTTGTTAAATGTAACTGTTAGCTCTCCTGTCAGCGCGACTCCACTCACTCCGTTAGATGGTGATAGAGAAGATACCACTAAGGAAGTTGGGTCAGATTGAAAAACTGTAAATTGCCACCCGTTAATTCCTGTTCCCGCGACATCATGCCCTGCCTTGTCTCTTAAAGCTCCTTGATCTATGTCAACTGAGTATGTAGCATTATTGGAAAAACTTTTCGCGGGATCAATTGTAAGCGTATTGCCGCTAATCACGACACGAGACTGCGGTAGCGCCATGTCATACTTCTCAAATTCTGCACCGTTTTCGTAAATCACAATTTCTCCAACACCAGCATCAATTGGATTGCTAAAATTTGCTTGTAAATTGGAATCACGTGTAACAGACACTGCACCATTAATTGGAATTAGGGAATTTATAGTCGTAGCCCCAAGTCCCAAGGTGAAGAATGACCAAGCTTCTTCATTTAAGCCATTAAAAGGATCATTATCTCCGTATTCAAAGGATTTCGCTCCGATTCGAATGGCGTAGTGCCCACCTTTTAATGCTTCGTTCAACTGAAAATTTATAATTTTCCCTACACCCGGGATATCAGCGGAATCAGCTATAACGTTTACTTCAGAATTTACAGGAACTTCTGCAACCAGCTTGTTCTCCGGTAATCTGTATATGGATATGTTCTCTAGCGTACCTGTAACTTTTCTTACTGGCTTCTTGAAGACAAGACTAAACGGTAATGTACTATCAACGTTTCGAGCACCTAATGCTGGCATAGATGACTCAATCCCCAAGCCAGTTAAATCGTCATCTGCATATGCAGTACTCTCTTTCAACCCCAAACCACTATACCAACCTTGCGTAGTCAATAATACAATTAACAATCCGATGATCCCCTTGCGGATCAATCCTTTTATACTCACCTTTCGTTCCTCCCCATCCAGATTCAACTCTTTATTCCATGTATAGACCTCTTTAAGTATTTCGGCAAAAAGGAAATATTTGATTAGCAATTAGTTATAATATGTAAATCTATTTTCCCTTTTCGTAATGCAGAGATATTCCATGACGCTAATGTAAAAAGAAGCCCATGATTCCTTAAAGGAATCATGGGCTTCTACATGTCTTGGACAGGGTCTTACAGACCTGCTTGAGTTTTCAAAAGGTCTACTTTGTCCACTTGCTCCCAAGGTACATCCAGGTCTGTACGGCCGAAGTGACCGTATGCAGCGGTTTGTTTGTAGATTGGGCGACGCAGATCCAGCATACGAATGATGCCAGCCGGACGAAGATCAAAGTTGTTGCGTACAAGCTCAACCAATTTCTCGTCGCTGACTTTGCCAGTTCCGTATGTATCCACGTTGATCGATACCGGGTTGGCTACACCAATCGCGTAAGCGAGCTGGATTTCCACTTTGTCTGCAAGTCCTGCAGCTACGAGGTTTTTCGCTACGTAACGAGCCGCATATGCTGCGGAACGGTCTACTTTTGTCGGATCTTTACCAGAGAACGCACCACCGCCGTGACGTGCATAACCGCCGTAAGTATCTACGATGATTTTACGTCCCGTAAGGCCTGCATCTCCTTGAGGTCCGCCAATAACGAAACGTCCTGTTGGGTTAATGAAATATTTAGTCTGCTCATCCAGCAATTCAGCTGGTACCACAGGCAAGATGACATGTTCTTTGATGTCTTTTTGGATCTGCGCAAGTGTAGTCTCTTCAGCGTGCTGAGTAGACACCACGATTGTATCCACACGTACCGGCTTATCACCGTCGTATTCAATCGTTACTTGCGTTTTACCATCCGGACGAAGATATTCCAATGTACCGTTCTTACGCACTTCCGCCAGACGGCGTGCGATACGGTGGGACAGAGCGATTGGCAAAGGCATGAGTTCTGGTGTCTCGTTCGTTGCAAAACCGAACATCAGACCTTGGTCACCTGCACCAATGTTTTCTGTTTCACGAGCGACTTGTTCCGGGTCACGATTCTCAAGCGCTGCGTTAACGCCTTGGGCAATATCAGCGGACTGCTCATTTAGAGATGTCAGAACTGCACAAGTGTTATAATCAAAACCGAACTTGGCACGTGTATAGCCAATATCCTTAATTGTATTACGAACGATGGACGGAATGTCCACGTATTCAGAAGCTGAACTGATTTCACCGATGACAAGCACTAAGCCTGTGGCTACGGAAACTTCGCAAGCTACACGAGCATTGGGGTCGTTTGCAAGAAACGCGTCCAATACGGCGTCTGAGATCTGATCGCAGATTTTATCCGGATGTCCTTCAGTTACAGACTCCGATGTAAATAGATGCCGGCCTTTAACAGACATGAAGTTTCAACCTCCCATAACTAGTAGTATGGCGATTGCCCGAACAAAACATGACAGCGATTCGTTCACTGTACCCTCGAAGCTTTCCAAAATGGAATAAGGACGCGAAGTCCGCAGTACCGAAGATAAGGATTTTTCAGGTAATTGCCTTAAACGAAAATCAACCTTTCCCTAGTGGAAAAGGTTGCATACCTCAAGTGCCATCTTAACGTATTTGTCAAGACGTGTCAAACGAAATGGGGTAAGGAAAATGCCCTATAAGTGCTGCTCTGCCTGACGAATTAGCCTTTTGGTGATCTCTCCACCAACCGATCCATTCTCGCGGGAAGTCAGGTGTCCCCACCCTTTGTATTGCCCATAAGAGTGATCACTTACTTCACCCAGTTCAGATCCAAATTCTGTATCCGCACCAGCTAAACCTCTGCCACCATAACCCACATTGAGACCAAACTCTGCAGCAATCTCATACTTCATCTGATCCAGCATTTGACGACTTTCGGGTACCACTTTACGATTGCTTCTAGCCATGGTTCCTGCACCTCCATTAATTGATTGTCAACAGTTATAGAGTGAGCAGGAACCAGACTGGCTAGCCGTATTAATGTTTGTTAGAACTGGTTAATCTGAGCAAATGAAAAGTATGACGAATGAATAATTCCTTTAACAGAAGCAAAACCTATTTCAAAGTATATCCACCACGAACCATTACAGTTAGGCTATATTTGTTCCCTTCCAATACCGCGATCCCCCGTCCATCCCTTGGAAAAGAGAGCAGGTGATTGATCGGCGCTGCCTGTCCATTCGTCAGGTCAATCCCGTCCGTCAGATCCGCTACACCATTCGTACCTTCACTGACGATCACAGCTTTGCCGCTACGTACAATGAACTCCGCGCCAGACTTACCGATCAGCTGTTGACCCGGCTTCACGGTTACGATCTCAACGGCATCAGAAGCGCCTGAGACCAGTGGAGGAAGCGAAGTATCTCCACCTGTGCTACCTGAGTTCCCGGTTCCCGTAGATCCGGAATTATTACCGGATGAATTGCCAGAACCCGTACTAACGCCACCACCCAGTGCCTTTTGAATCTGCTGGTCTACATAACTCTTCGTTACTACTGGATCGTCTGCTGTTCCTGGCTGGCTTGTCCCTGCACCGATGGCTGTATTACTGTATACCGACCCAACCCAGACGCCAACACCAATGGCGAGCGCAGCGAGGGATACTTTCATATAAGGTTTCATGTGAATCATTTTCCTCCTCTGGTAATCTATTAACTTTAACTATAGAGAAAAAATAGACATGCGACAAGCAAAACCTCGTTTCCATTGGGGAAGAAACGAGGTCTTGTGGACAAATCTAACGATTATTCGAATATCTGCATTTATCTCAAATCGACAGGTTCTTCCTTCGGAAGCTTGGTCAAATCATATCCGTAGCTCTGTTCTGCAAGACGAAGACGTTGTCCCTGGAACTGATCATCTACGCTTAAGCGATACGAACCACCACGCAACTTCTCGTAGAAGCTATCTTCTACGCTCCAGCTCAGTGTCTGGTTGGTTCCCACTTTCAGATCGGTTCCCAAAGTCAGCTCTTTCTCATATGATTTACCTGCTTGGTCCGTCATTGTAAGGATTAACTTGTGCTCGTTCTCACCCATCTCAATCTCTTCATTACGGGATAAGCTGTAATTCATCTCGATCTGTACAGACGAACTCCCTGCCAGATATGCTCTCACACTGTTGGCAGTCCAAGAGTAAGGATAAAGATCAACATTGGTCAACGAGCCTTGAACACTAATGGAGGTTGGCGGCACTTCAAATGCCAGAGCATTCACATAAGCAGTCGCTTCACCTTCACCCGTTAAAAACTTGCTATCTGCAATACCTTCACCCACAATCAGGCGCAGGTCTGAGAAGGTAACGGACTTCGGAATTTTAGCCCAGAACGTAACAATCGACTTTTGACCTGGTCCAGGCAGACGCTCTGCTTGCTTCGCTGTTGCTCTGTAATACTGGCCATCCGATGTTTTGAAGTAACCTACCAGTTTACCGAGACCACTTTGACGTAGTGATTTGTTCGTCATCTCGAATTCGGTATATACGATGTCCGATGACGTTCCCGGATAACGAATCGTTCTCCGCACACCCATTTCGGTCTCTTTATCAGCAGTACCCGATGTGTATGTCTTGCCGCTTCCAACATAAGATACAGGCGGAATTAATCCAGACGTATTTAACGTAATCCACTCATTCGTCTCTTCTTCACTAACTTTCTCGTTTAGACTAAGTTCGAGACGAGATATACGTATTTCAGAAGGAATCTTGGTCAAAAGGTAAGCCTCGGTTGTCATGCCGGCTCCAAGTAGCTTGCCACTTTGTGTGTAGATTAACTTCTTGTCTCCTTCAATCTCAGCAGAATCAATCATAAACATTGCTTCAAGTTCAGGAAGTTGAACTGTTTTGTTACCTGCATTACGAATGGTCACTTTTGCGGCGATAATATCACTATCAAGCCACGGCAACCGCTGTAACGATCCAAAAGACACACCAAATGTACCTTTGTTATTCTTAATGACCGTTTCGGTTGTCAATCCATCTCCACTGGATACCGATTCAGGAATCCCATAGACACCTACAGGATAGGAGAAGACAAATCCATTTGTAGGAGAAGACGTTGTGGATTCTGTGCTTTCATTTTTGTCTACCGGACTCATCACATACAACTTGATTTTGCTCGTATCTCCATCACCCTGAAGGGTTGCACTGAGCTTAATGGTCTTGATATCACCCGGTTTCAACTTCAATGTATCCAATGCTTTAGTTTCAATCGGATAGACTGTTCCGTCTGTATTTCGTACCTCGAAGGTATATGTCGGCACTTTAATGGCTTTCTTACCTTCATTCTTGAGCTTCATTTGAAGATTAAGGCTATACTCACCATCATCGATTCGGACTTTAGCGGATTCAAGCAATGTGGATAGTCGTTGTCCTTCAACTGAAATAATGTTTGGTTGATTGGCAGCAACCTCTACATTCGTTTTGCTCGCTTCTGGCAATTGCAATGCAGCAACAGGCAGAACACTTTTCTCTTCACCCTGTTCCTCTACCAGCAATAGCTCAGACTTTTGCAGCTTCACTGACGTAGGAAGAGATGCCATCAAACTGAGGGCCTTATTAGCTTGAGCCTGGATGCTGACACTCGTGCTGTCTTTATCCGGAGTTAACGGATAGTTGGTTCCACTTGGTGTACGCAAGATCCATTTGATATTCGGATTTTCAAGCAATTTATAACTAATATTGTTTAAATTCACGCCAATTTTCACATACTGTTTCTTATCTTCACCTGGAAACACTTTAATGCCAGATACTTTCACCTTCACCGCAGAGTCGCTTAGACGAACCGTCTTCGGCTTACCTACGGGTGTGGTAATGCTATAGGATGGGGGCACGTTAAACTTACCCAACGTACGTTCATAGTTAGCTTGACTGAAATCCCATTTCACAATGAGGAAGTTCAGATCGCTCAGTTTAACTTCGCGACCCACTTTCATGACATAGGTCAGGTCAACTGTTGATCCAGGCGCGACTGTTTTCTTTTCCTGATCTTTGGCGATCAGTTTAGGCGAGAACGATGTTCCACCCTTTGTCTTTACCTTGCTCCAGTAATCGAGCATCATCATTGGGGTACTGTCATTATTCTTGTAAGACAACGTATACGTAACCACATTGCCATCGTCCTGCGCCAAGATATTTACATCTGTTAATCTTACGGAACTTCGTGCAGTCACTTTAACAGCCGATAGGTTACCGAGTGTATGTACAACCTGTTTCGTGGTTGTTGTCGTTTTCTTCGATGTACTGCTATTTGAACTGGTGGCAGACGTTTTATTGGTTGTGCTCGCCGCCATGGCAATGCCAGCCGTTGAACTAATCAACAAGACACTCGCGAGCAAGCTCACAAACATTTTCTTTTGATTCACTTCCAAACCTCCCATAAGTTGCTTGTTGCTCTTATAGTATAAACGTTTGGAAAGGGGAGAAAGTTACGATGTTGTTGTGATTTATCGAATAAACCACAATAAAAAAAGACCCTTAGATTCCTCTAAGGGTCTTCTCCGAAAAACTTATAAATTAGTACTGTCTTTGTACGGAAACGTTGGAAGCATCAGCAGCGTTACCGGATTTGTCAGTTACGAATTTGTTAGTTGCATTTGTAGAATTGAGGTACAGTTCTACATAAGAACCAGCCAATTGTGTAGTAGAAGCAGCTTCAAATGTAACTACTACTTGATTATTAGCACCAGCAGCAACTGCAATAACGGTAGCTTCGGATCCGCCAAGACGAGCCAAGAAGCCAGTAGTGTTGTTAGCAACATTTAGGTCTTCGTTGAATGTCAATGTAGCAGTGTATTGTTTCTTACCGTTTTGAACAGCACCTTCAACAACACTGAAGTTGTTGTTTGCTGCCAATTTAGGCGCGATACCATCAGTCAAAGCTTTGCTCAGACTTCCTGCAACTTTAATACCGTTAGGGCTTACGGATTGAATGTTTGCAGCAGTAATGGAAGTGAAGTTTGCATTTGCAGGAACAGCAGCCAAAGATTCACCAGTAGAGATTTCGAAGTGAGCCAATGTGTTACCGTCCTTAGTGTCAACACTGTTCAATTTCAAACCATAAGTTGCTCCAGTCGCACTAATAGCGAAGTCACTTGCACTTACAGAAGACAGGTATCCGTCAAATTGAACATCAATCTTTTTGTCAGATACAGCTTTAACAGACTCAACACCGATTGTTCTTTCAGCTTTAGCCACTACAGCTAAATCACTAACTACGTTACCAGCGATGTAGTTATCTTTAGTATCTGCAACATTAGCGATACGCAGTTTCAAAGTATCATTTGCGCCCAAGTATCCATTTTCTTTAGCAGGCAAGGAAATGCGTACTTGCTGTGCATTTACTTGAGTTACCTCAGTATTGTTTGGAAGTGGCAACAAAGGTCCATTGTTAATTTGGTAGTTATATTTGTTTGCATCGATAACGCTACCGTTACCAGTTGCAGCCATTTCTTTACTGAATGTAACATAGATGTCAAGATCTCTCAGAGAACCATTGCCAGTGTTCTCTTGAACGAACCAAGCATCGTTAACTTTTGGTTTAGCAATGTCACTTACATCCACAGTTGTGGAGTACGGCAACATTGTGTTTGCAATTGCAGCGATATCACGGATACCAGCGATTTCCAAAGTGTATTTACCTTGTGGCAACTCACCGATTGTAGTGATTTGAACACGCTTGTTACCAGTACCATCTACGAATTTAGGAGCATTAACTGGGTGACCAGCTGCTGTGAAGCCTCTAGTAGTAACCAGTTCGCCTTTTTCATTTTTCAAAGTGAAATTAGCGTTAGCTGTTTTCAGAACATCAGTAGATTCAACAGCTTTGCTGAATTCAATAGTGAATACGTGGTTGTTGTTGTAAACTTCAGCAGTTACAGAAGCAACTTCTGGACGAGTAGTGTCAATCACTGGAGTCACTTTAGAAGTACGTGTAGCAGAGTTGTTGCTATAGTCTGTTACGCCTTCCAAAGTAATTGTGTTTTCACCCAAGCTAAGCTTGTTGTCGTTTTCGAAGTCAACAGTTACTTTGTTATCTTCAACAGTAACAGTTCCTGTTTTACCAGAAGACGTGTGGTAAGCTTTGCTCACGGATTTAACAGACTCGTTAAACTCGATTTCAACTTTATTCAGGTTTGTAGCTTTAGCACTAACTACTTCTGGAGCTGTAGTGTCTTCAACTACTTCGAACTCAACTTCTTTTTGCAGAAGTTTGTAACCTGCATAGTCTTCAACACCATTTACTGTCAATGTGTGTTTACCAACGCTCAGGTCAGTTGTGATAACTGCAACACTTGGATAAGTGAAGTTAACATATCCAGAAATTGCTTTACCGTCGATGCGGAAGTTAGAAGTTGTGTTTACAGAAGAAGCTTTAACCGGCTCAGAGAATACAACTTTGAAAGCTTTAGTTCCGAGGCCTTTTACTTCTGAAACTTCTGGCAAAGTAGTGTCAACTGGAGTCACTGTTACTGTCTCTTTGAACACTTTTGATTTGTCAGAGTTTTTAACATTGCTTACATTCAACTTGTAAGCTTTTTGGGAAGTGAATGTTTGCTCTGCTGGCAGCAACAAAGTTACTGTTTTCTTGTCAGAAGACAATGTAGCAGATTTGAATTTGAATCCGTCTACTGTGTAGTTAGACTCAAGTTCAGCGCTATCAGCATCAACATCACCATCAAATGTTACAACAACTTGTTTAAGGTTGTTAGCAGTTGCACTAACAACTTTTTGAGCTGCAGTTACAACATAAGTAACTTTTTCAGTGAAAGTTTTATCTTTGTAAGTAAATTTCACTTCAGTTTCTTTGTTAGCTTCAAGAGCTTTATCCAAAGTTACTTTTACAGTTTCGCCGTCGCTGATTTTGAACTCAACTACTTTACCAGCTTCGGATACTGTGTAAGATTCAACTTTAATGCTTTGAGCTTGATCGATGGAGTAAGCTGCACCTACCAACAATTCACGGGAAGCATTACCAGAGAAGTTAGCGTTAGCGTCGATCAGACCTGCGTTGATCGCTGCTTGAACATAACCTTTAGCCCATGCTGCTGCGTTGTTGTTAGTTTCAGTTGGGATTTCAAGATCAAGTGCACGAGTCAAGATTGTAGCCATTTCAGCTACTGTCACTTTACCATTGAAGTCGAAGATTTTTTTCTCTACGTTTTTACCTTCCATGATACCTGCAGCAGTTACTGCTTCGATGTAAGGTACAGCCCAGTTTTTAGCTGTGTAGTTTTTGTCGTTGTAAGAAAGAGTTCCAGTGATCTCTTTCAGACCCAACAATTTAGTGATAACTTTTGCGAACTCAGCGCGAGTCATCTCTTTGTCCAGACCAGCTGTGCCATCTGGGTAACCATTGAAGATACCTTTTGCTTTCAATGCATCAAACTGTTGTTGTGGTGTTACTGCTGTGTCACCGAATGCTACAGATGCAAACATTGAGAATGCCATTGCTGTAGACAGTGCTACGGATAAAATTTTCTTCATAACCTTTTTGTCTCCTCCTTGGGCGTTCATAACATTGGAATTTTCTTTAATAGGGTCGCTCGTATTCCTCATTCTATTGTCGCACCCCCTTTCCAGAGTTATGAGCAAGTTAATATAAATGATGTCTGTGAGCATATCACAGAAACTTGTAAACAAGAATAAAAGATAGAATCATACGTAAATAGAGTAGTTTCCTAATCCTACCTTACGTATTATACAATGGGTCTCTCGTGCCGTAAAGCAATTTTTTCTAATAAATAGACAAGATTCTTCACGAGGTCATTCTTGGTAAGTTGCCCAATGTTTTCGACTCTACATCTTAAACGCAGCAGATTTCAAAAAGTTGCGGATTCCTCAAAAAAAGTTTTGAATTTATTTATGTATTGATGCAGTGCGGGTCTATAACGGGTTCAAAACCATTAATGCAGATGTATTTATGACGCTTTGTTCGAAATCACCATGTGTAAGAAATGATTTAGACGTTTATTTATACCCGTTATTTTCCACGATGAAGCGACAAATTCTACAAAATTAAAAATAAAAGAAGAGGGCCCTTAAGGGCCCTCTTCTTGGATAAGTGACTATAACTTAGCGGATCTTCATCGCTAGCTCAATAATCTGAGCACGCATATTCGGATCACTATTCAATCTCAGATACATATCGTCAATTGGTTGTCTGTTCTCCCGGTATGTCTTCTCATGCTTCATCGTGGTGTGAGACCATTCAATCAATTCATTCTCGGCCAGAACCAGACTGTTATACGCATCATGGAAACCAGTTGACTGTACAAGTCCTTCCATTACTTCCTGAGAGATCTCCTCTGTCTTACGTGTATCTTCCAACTTTTTCTCCAGAATGACTGCCTGCTTCTCGAACTGTGTCTTTGCCTTCATGTAACCCAATTGGGCTCTCGAATAAATCGGTTTCATTAGCTAACTTCACCCTCTAGATCATTGTGTATTTACCGTTATTGTATCTTAATCTCTAGCAAATTACAAAAATAGTTATTGGTAAAAAACAGATTTCTTCTATTATAAAAGAGTTCTATATCAGTTGCTACACAGTCATAAAAAGAACCCGCCCCTTTAGTATGAGGGACAGGTCCTTCCTAAAATTCATCAATTCATCTCAAAACTAGCTTAAGTTTTTAGGGAATACTTTTGTGCTCTTTTTCAGTAATTCAACAGCAATTTTACCTGCTTCTGCACGCGTCAGATTACCTTTCGGGTTAAATGCATATTGTGGCTTCTTCTGTCCAGCCACTGTAACCGGAGAACCCTCCATGATCTTGGCTTTGGTCACAGCTTGTACCGCTGGTCCAGCATAACTCTCCATGCTGCCGGAATCGATGAATGCCTTCGCAAGGGCACTTTGAAGTTTGCTATCATTAGCAGCCATTTTCAGTTCTAGTGCCCGTGCAATCATCACTGCAGCCTGTTCGCGTGTCAGCGGACGATCCGGTCCGAATACACCATCTGTCAAGCCAGTAATGATACCCGCTCTTGCTGCGGTCTCGATACTGTCATAATCCCATGTGAATGAACTTGTACCTGGTGCAACATCCGTAAATGTTCTTCTACTATCGGACGTAATTGGTAAATTCAGACCTTTCACAAGAAGAGTTGCAAACTCTCCACGTGATGTACGATCATCTGTACCGAATTGTTCAAAGCGCAATGGAGCCATGAATCCTTTAGCATAGAGTGCATTTAGAATGTTTCTTGCCCACCCATGGTTCGTAATATCGTTATAACTTCTTCTCAGCTTCATTACTTTATAATAACCAAACTCATCAAAAGGAACGGTCACTGTATGCTTCTTCGAATCCACTTCGCCGCCAATCCGTCTCCACTCTCTGCTTGGAGAATAATAAAATACAGAGATTGTTGAACCAGCATCATCTACTACATTCGGATCATAAGCAAGAGTTAATGTACCCCGTTGTGACGGTTTGATTTTTCGCTCTGCAGGCGTCAAAGGATTACCGTATAACGAATCTACAGTATAAGGGCCAATTCCATTCGTTGGCTCTTTGTAATTATTATCTCCTCTTGTACCCGACTCCCCAAGGCCGCCGCTTACCCAGTAAATTTCGGAAATTGGGCTAAAGTTGACAGAGTCCCCTACAATTGCGGAGAACCTTCTATAATAGTCATCGGGAACGCTTAATGGATTCGGATCCTCTGCTTCTGTTCTGAAACCAACGATGCTGCCATAGTCGTTCTTCCGCTCCACAATTCCTGTGTTCGGATCAGCAATACCAAACAACAGCTTGTTGTTCGGATAGAATTTAGCAATCCCGCTGAGGTCTGTGCTCTGCATTACCGTGCCTTTCGGGAAACTCAGTTCCAGCTGTTTATTGAATGCTGAATATTTGTTGGCTACCTTAGGCGCCATATACTGAGAGTCAACACCTGTGTTGCTTGTATAGTACACTTCCACTGTATCATTTGTTTTGACACCATTGCGATCAATCGTCAATTTGATTTTATTCACTTTGTCAGCCTTGAGCCCAACATAATCCAAAGCAAAACGATCTGTTTCTGTGCCTTGAAGCTTTTTAGCCGTTTCTTTATCAATAACAACGGAAGTAGCTCCTTCAGCCTCAATATCAAAATGAACAAAGTTTTTGCTTACAACAATTTGACTGCCTGAAGTAGGACGTGGGGCCAAGATGCGATAACCCGCTGCTTCTCTGACCACTTCTACTTTTTGGCTCGTTTTTGCACCTGTTTTATTATACAAATCCAGTGTGTAGATGTATGTTCCTGGTGTCTCCGCTTTTAAGTCTCTTAACCGCACCACAAAGTCCTTCTGACTTCCGGAACGATCCACAATAACATTACCATTGTTCAGTGCATACTCAGGCGAGATTATTGGATCTTGCCAAGTTGTATTAGTTGCCGATCCATCTGGTATGTTCAAGTCAAAAATCGTTTGAGTACCCATACTCAAGCTCATTCGAGTCGCACCTGCACCACGGATAGCCAAGTCAAAGTTTTTCAGGCTGGTCGTATATTTCTTGTCCGCAAATGTGAAATCCGTGGACAGGTTAAACAGGTTTTTCACCCATTGGTCATCCGGATTATATGGATCAAGGAATGTCGAGCGATTTTTACTTGGTGCAGGCTGAAAATTGTTGATTGTAGATACATTGTTATCATTGATGTAAATACGCAATTCTTTAGTTACTTCATTCAGTTGGCCTTTATCTCCAGTCCCTGTTCCCGTTAATACAATACGGTTTTCCCCAAAGAATAATGGTCCTGTGTCTCCATCGATATCAATCTCAACATCCTTGAAACTTCCATCAGCACCCAAAGTCAATTGTTTTTGCTTAGTGTTCGCTACAGGATGTGTTGAATACACTTTAACCCCGTTCGCAAAAATCTCTGCTACAAAGTAGTTGCTATCTAATGTAGCAAAATCAACGTACTTACCTTCAAGCAACAATTTATCTGTTTTTTTGGAATTCATATCATATGTTTGGCCATCCGTCAGGTTGCTCACAAAAATATAGTTTTTGGACGCAAATGAGATCGTTGCGTTTTTGCTTGATTTTGATCCAGTAAATTTAAACTGAACGGTTTGATTTCCGTTTTTGAAACCTTTAATTTGATAAATATATTTCGTTGGAGATACCTGTATAGGCGTTGGTGAAAGTTCAATTGGGCTTGTGCTCCTTGGAAGATATTCCGCTGTCAACAAGCTTCCATTAGGATTTCTGCTAGTCTCTACGAGGATATAGAAATCTGCAGAAGTGACACTAGAACCTGAAAGTGGTACCCCTTCTGGTGCAACGCCAGAACCGCTGTAGTCTTTAAGGTATCTTAAATCCGTAATTACCGTTTCGTTCTCAAGATATTGAAAATTCATGTTTGCACTCGCAGTGTTTTTTCCATATTTGACAGTCAACGAATGATTCTGTAAAGAATCAATCGAGGTGACTGGAGGTGTGCCAATTGTTGATTCTGTAAACTTCAAAGATGGAATTTCGAATGAAAACAGAGAATATGAAGGTGTGTTGATCCCCACACTAGGAATAGGTTCAATCTTGGGAACAATGCTAGTCAACGTACCATCCACAGAAATTTCAGGAATAGCAGTGGTTTTATCATCCGGCAAAAGCAATTCAACCATCACACTGGCTTGTGCAGGATCCCCCCCATACGTAGGCCGATCAGTTAACATACTCTGAGACAGCCCATCTGAGCCCTCTTTCAGATCGAGCTGAGAGAACGGATTTTCTTCATCATAGTAGAGCAGAGAATACGTGAATTTATTTTTGTCTACTCCGCTTTCAATCGTTACAACCAGATCATTCTTACCTGATTTTAATCGAAGCATTGGTGAGAAGAATGTACCATCTTGTGTAGATAAAGATGTTGGTAAAGCCTCACCATTATTCAGTGTTACTGTTACTTTGGAGGAGTTGTGAGCTACACCTTGAATCGTCACATCACCCGTATCCACAACAACCTGCGATCCTTCATTCAGATCGAGGTTATCCGCTCCACCCAAAACTTGCAGTTTCTCAATGTAGGGTACAGAGTCATACAAAATATAAAAGCTTTCGGAACGCTCACTTGGACCTTGGGAGCCGGTAAACGTCACTTTGTTCATTCCGGGGAACAAGGTAAGTGTTGCGTTAAAGCGATTATCCGGGCGATTAGGATCAACTGTGACAACAGCTGGTGCTAATCTTGAACTATCTGGAACCCATGTTCCATCTTTTAAATTCAATAGCTGTACGTTGGCACCCAACGTTGAGCCAGTAACATTCGTAAACGTACCTGTTACAGCTTGCTCCGCGCTAGTTACCACAAAAGCAGTCGAACGAGAAAGAACATCAGAGCCTGTTCCAGTCATTTTGAGTCCTACTGTACTTTTCAATGGAACGTTGGCTGTATTATCAGGAGTAAAATAACTCGTCTGTCCCGCCGCCGATGCGACTGGTGCAAGGCCAGCTGGTATTAGAGATACAACCAGTGCCACCATCATCAGCCAGATTAACGGCTTCTTCGTACGTTGCATTCAATCATCTCTCCTCTTTTTAAGTCAGTTACCTTTATATATCGGCAAAAGGTTCCAATTATTTAGTAAAAATCTCAAAATAAACAAAAAACCTTATCCACAAGGGATAAGGTTGGGTCTGGAATAATATTCAAGAATAGCTATAACCATTACATTTATCTATTTATGATTTCGAACGGGTCTCCGGATTCAGCTTGACGCGCATGCGCATCAGGAAGTTAATAACCGGTCTTCTCGTTTTGCTAACAAGTCCGATGACTTCTGCTCCCACCTGGAGGAAGAACATCATGATACAGATGACCACGAATGTTACCCAGTTCGCTTCAAACATGGCAGCGGACGATTGGATAATCGCCAGAACTCCGAAGAATGCGGCAATTCCATAAATGATCAGTACCGTCTGACGGTGACTGAATCCAAGTTCACGCAAGCAGTGATGCAGGTGACCTTTATCCGGTGCGAAAATCGGTTTCCGCTGTACTGCACGACGGATAATCGCGAAGAAGGTATCCGAGAGCGGCACACCGATAATGATCAGCGGGGTAATAAAGGACACGATAGCAATTTGTTTGAATCCGAGCATAGAGAGCATCGCCAGAGAGAAACCAAGGAATAGCGATCCGGTATCTCCCATGAAGATCTTGGCTGGGTGGAAGTTGAAAAACAGGAATCCAATGATGCTACCCAACAACACAAGGCACATCAAAGCGATCATCATGTTACCCATCAGGAAGGACATTACGGCAATGGTACCAATTGCAATACCAGATACACCAGCTGCCAGACCATCCAGACCATCAATCAGGTTAATCGCATTCGTTACACCAACGATCCATAAGATCGTCAGCGGAATGGATACCCAAGCTTCGAGTGAAGAATAGGAATCCTGAAAAGGAATGTTAACAAAATCTACCCGGATATTAAATCCGAATACAACGACAGAAGCAGCAACGATCTGACCAAGCAACTTCACTTTGGCCGACAGTTCAAACCGATCATCGAGTGCTCCGATCAGCACGATAATTGTTCCACCAATCAGAAATGCGCTGACAAAACTCATGTCCCGAGTTGTGAACCATGCCGATACAAAAGGAAGCAATGCGGCAACTGTAATAATAAAGGCCAGGAATATCCCCAGACCACCAAGACGTGGCATGATCCGTGTGTGTACTTTACGTGCATTCGGCGTATCCATTGCGCCAATGCGGACTGCGAACTTTTTGACAAGTGGTGTCAGGGCAAGAGCCAGTCCCATTGACACGATAAATCCAATGATAAAGATCGCTACCATTTGAACATTCGACCCCCAATTATAATACCTGTACGAAATTATAAATCCCCTGATCTCTTTTTATATATAAAAAATTATTGTTAGTCACTTTTGATGAAATGCCATTTGCACCAGAACGGAGAGGGCAGAAATAACCTGTAGAAGCGAAGCGTTCGCCTTTATCGCGGGATTTCAACCTTGTAAAAAGAAATCCAGAGATAACAGCGATCAAAAGGTTATTCTGACATTGAAGTGGCAACGTGCAACTTAAAGTTTCATTTGAGTGGCACACATGTAATCCGGAATGAATTATACGCTCATCACACCCGAAAAGCCATCCTCAATTTCTAGCAAAAACAAGCATTTATCTCGCAATTACCTGTTTTTAACGGACTTTCGTCACGTTTTCTTTGTCCCGCATCACCTTAACAGCGAATTTCGGAAGCGCAAGCATCCGGCCAGCACGGCTTGGTTCACGCAATAAGCGATAAAACCACTCCAGTCTTAACTTTTGGAACAGGACAGGCGCACGTTTGGTTTTACCCGAAATCACATCAAAGCTGCCGCCAACGCCCATGGTTACGGGAACTTGCAGTGCATCTTTGTGTTTGTGAATCCACGGTTCTTGAGTGTCGGCCCCACGTGCTACAAACAACAGATCAGGTGATGCTTCCCGTATGGAAGCGACGACCTGTTCATCCTCAGCCGGACCAAAATAACCGTCGCGATAACCCACAATTCGAATCGCCGGATACTGCTGTTGTAACCGAACTGCCGTTTCTTGAATCACCTCAGGGGTGGAACCCAGCAGATATACGCCCCATCGATAGTTTTCTCCAACACGCAGCAATTCATGTAAAAGCTCAAAACCCGGCACACGCTCAGCTACAGGATCTCCACAATAGTTTGCAGCCCATACGACACCTGTTCCATCAGGAACAATCAAATCCGCAGCCTGCATGACTTCCATGATTGCGGGATTTTCCAGTGCAGCCATAACCATAATCGGGTTAGCTGTAATGACTTGGCGTGGTTGCTTGGACAGCACAGCTTCCTGAAGAACCTTTACCGTTTCTTTCATCGTCAGTTTGGAAAAAGGAATGCCGTAGATCGAAACGGTAGGTATTGATCCGGTCTGACTCATCTTTATCTCATCCTTTGCGGCCTAAATAGTTAATAATCTGCTGTGCAGGCACTCTGGCTTCCTGCTTCAGTTGGGTGATACCTTCTTCATGTTCCTTCAACCACTGTGAACGTTGATCCAGCAGTCCAACAACAGTCTTCGCGAGTTTGTCGCCATCGAGTGTATCCGTATTGCCTGCTGGTTCACTATCCAGGCGAAGCAGGAATTGATCAATTTTCGGATCATACGAGATGCCCACCGGAGGCACATACTGTGATGCCGCATAAATCAGACTGTGCAGACGCATACCGATGACAAGATCACACTTGCTGACTTCCTCCAGCATAAGCTGAGGATCGGTCAGATCTTCTGTGATGCTAATCTCACTGCCTTTGCTGCTCACATCACCGAGCATTTCCATAAGGAATCGTGAAGCCTGTTCATCAACTGGCAAATGGAATGGCAGAAAACGCAAGTGCACAGCTCTTTTGGAGCACAACTTTTTCAATCCTGCGGCAATAGCCGTAAGTTCCTTCCGGTCTGATTCCCAAAAACGTACCGAAATGCCGATCACAGGAAGCTTGGTATGTCCTCCAGTTGAAGGTTCCACTCGATTAGCCTGGTTAACAGCATCTGCTGAAGTAGCGCCTGCTACAGCTTTCGAATTTGTTTCAGGTAATGGCAAGCCCATTACTGGGTCGGGTACAACATGGATCTGATTCCACTGTAACCCGAGCCCACGCAAGTAGTCTGCGGATTGTTCATCCCGAACGGATACATAGGTGCAGGCCTTAAAGACCGATTTGATCATCGGATTAAAAATTTTACGATTCACAGGGCCAATCCCCTGTGCATAGATAAACGTTGGTTTTTTCAACATCTGAGCCAGCTTGATTACACCCAGATAATAAGGAATGGATTTCAGTCCAGTTGCATCCTGCAATAGACTTCCTCCGCCACTGATTAACCCGTCGCTCTCCTTGAGCGCTTCACGGACTTCCTTCAATTTCATGCGATGCACGGAGCGTACACCGTACATGGCGGTTGTTGACTCGGGATCACCCGAGAGAACAATAGGTTCAATGGTGACGTTCGACCTTTGGCTTTCCTCTTCCAGCGCTGTCAAAATCGACTTTAGCACCGCTTCGTCTCCGCTATTGCGGAATCCGTAATACCCCGAGATGACTAACTTTTGAGAAGTGGTGACCATTTTTTCCAACATCCTTCCGCTACTTGCCACACACCCACAGCAATGATACCGAAGATTAAGCCAAGTCCCAATCCCATCACTCCACGAATGAGTGACAATACAGCCGGCGTATGGATATGCGCGAACGTATCCACCATGGACAATTGTCCAATCGCTGCAATAATGAGCACAAAGATGACTTTACGATATTTTAAAGCGGCGAACACGCCAACGATAAACAGCGGGTGTCCCAGCATAAATTCTTTGAATCTCGGCCGCACACCGAACGTATCTTCCAACGTGGTACGAAGGAACATCTCGAATGGTGTTACTGAACCCGAGTTGCCTGTACGGCTCAAGTAATAGTATCCAACAACGGCAGCAACAAGCGCCAAAACAACCATTAACACATTAATTGGCATACGAAGCATTTCTTTAATTTTCTTAATAGAGAACGATCCCGAACCACGATAAAACACAATGTAGATCGCTACCAGTGCCATAGGTGCAAAGTGCAACAGACTGACGCCGCGGAACTGGTTAATCACCAGACTGTACGTAATACTGTTAAGCAATGCGATGACAAAAGGTACTGCCAGGAATGACAGAATCGAAGTTCTTACATATAAAACTAACGTTTGCTTCAAACGGCGACCCGCAGATGCGTCTGGTTGACGCTGTTGCTGATAGTTCACTGTACGAACGGCCAGCACCATCGCTATGGTCGGCGCCGCTATGGCCACAAGCAAGGCAATTCCTTGCTCCAGCAGCGTTGGTTTCAAGAGGAACAATCCTGCACTGCCCACCAGAGCAACCACAAATGCGATCAAAGTCAGCAGTGGGATAAAATAAGAAACCATAAGTGCAATCATGGCAATTGCACCAACAAGAGCAACCAGCTTGGCATAACGTTGAATCGAAGAATCCTTAACTGTAAATGCCTCAGCTTGTCCCAGCTCGAATCCATGCTTCGCCATGCGCTCTACCGCATGACCTGGCTCACCCAGGCTGTTGATCAGATTCTCAATTGGATCTGTAATCATAGCCTTTGCTGTATTCCGGCTTGGCGATGCATTCATATAGAGCATACGAATGTTGCGATCCTTGGTTGCGAGAACAAAACGGTCAGCAATCGTGTCTACGTCCAGATTGGCATCTCCATCACTAAGCGAGTACAGACGCGTAACGTTGTAATCTGTTTTATAAGCGAGGGTCTGGAATCCAGACTGCGGTTTCTTCAAGTTCTCGATGGCTGCAAGACCAATATTGTGCTTGTTCAGCAACTGTGCAAATTGGTCGAGACTTTTCATCTCTGCATTATCATTGTACCCTTTCACAGCATCACCATCAAACAAGATGCGCTTTACGCCATTCTCTTCGAAGAAGGTAAGCAAGCGCTCCATCGATTCCTGGCTGTATGGCACACTGTCCGAGATCCGCGGCAAAATGTAGAACCCTTTATCACGCAGCATCTTCACGGCAACCGGATCGGGCTGCAAAGGCTGCATGTTGGCATTCTCCGGAGGAGTCTGCAATATTAAGCCGCTACGACCTTCATATTCCCATGGTACTACCGGAATCTGCCGATCAGCGAACGTTTGTTCAATAATAGGGGTATACGTCTGTGCGTTTTCCTCCGATGTAAATAACACATACGTGTAATTTTCATTAGAAGGAATCACATTTTTGGTCAAGTTCGCGAGATCTTGGCCATTGTACACCATCAGTCGGCGTGTCTTTCTTAGCTCGTCCAATGTACTTTCGAACACTGCCATCGTTGTTACGCCTGCGTCTTTTAGACGAGTCAATTGTTCATTCATGAAATCTTGCGGATGTGCCTGATACGCAGAAATATCCAGCAGACCTCTATAGTTGAAGACAAGCTCCACCTTTTTGGCAGAAGATTCTGTCTGCACCCGATCACTGATGACAGGGATGGACGCAACCAGACCGATAATAACGACGAGCCACAACCACTTCCGAGAAGCGTTATTCCAATAAAGCCATTTTTGACGCACTACATGTACCTCCTCAAGTGTTGGAACCAAATGCACGTTCAGCTCAAGTAATTCGTTCATTTAACATTCATACAATAGGTTACAAACAGCTTGTGTCAACAAGCCTTCTTATATGCCAGATCCAGCTGTAATATTATTTCAAAGAAAAACCCCTCCGCCAACCAACCTTACGGTGCGGAGAGGCCTTCTCATGTTCTTGCTCATTGTTGCATTCGTATTATTGTGCGTCTACACGCGACATCACTGTAGTCACCAGACGTTCGATCCGGCTTTCCGCATCTTCCAAGTTTTCTCCACGCACGGCGAAGTATACTTTGATCTTCGGCTCTGTTCCCGAAGGGCGCAAGCAGAACCATGAACCGTCTTCCAAAATGAACTTCAGTACGTTCTCCTTCGGAAGACCGTCCAGACCAAGGGAATAGTCCAGCACATCTTGTACCGCAATTCCCGCTACTTCTTGTGGCGGATTGGAACGCCAGTCCGTCATTTTGGCTTGAATCTGAGCCACGCCGTCTTTACCTTTCAGCGTACGGGACTCCAGCTTCTCCAAGAAGTATCCGAATTGGTTGTACAGCTCTTGCAAGACATCATACAGCGTCTTGCCTTGGCTCTTATAATACGCAGCTGCTTCAGCAATTAGCATCGAGGCAAGGACAGCATCCTTGTCACGGGCATAGTTGCCGGAAAGGTAGCCATAACTCTCTTCATATCCGAACAAGAATGTATGACTGCCTGTTGCTTCGAACTGGTTCATTTTTTCACCGATATATTTGAAGCCTGTCAGTGTGTTCATCACTTCTGCACCGTAATGTTCGGCAATGACAGCACCCATCTCACTTGTTACGATTGTTTTGACAACTGCACCGTTGCTTGGCAGTGTACCTGTCTCTTGCAGGCGACTGAGCAGGTAATGTACCATAATCGCACCAGACTGGTTTCCGGACAAGACGAAATATTTGCCATCGTTGTCTTTCACAACAGCACCCATACGGTCTGCATCCGGATCTGTTCCGATCAGAATGTCAGCGCCTACGGATTCTCCCAGCTTCATTGCAAGCGTAAACGCTTCGCGTTCTTCCGGGTTAGGGGATTTCACGGTAGAGAACTCAGCATCCGGCTGTTCTTGTTCAGCCACAATGTGCACTTGCTCGAATCCGATCTGCTCCAGCACGCGACGTACAGGGATGTTGCCTGTTCCGTGCAGCGGTGTGTAAACGATTTTGAAATCACGGCCTATGCCGGATTGAATCAGTTCGCGGCTCAGACTGCGGCTTGCTACGGTATCCACAAACGCTTGGTCTTGGTCTTCACCCAACCAGATCAGGAGCCCCTGAGCTTCTGCTTCTTCTTGCGTCAGTTTCTTCACGTCAGCAAGGGAAGGCACTTCCTGAATGTACTGAATGACTTTTTCCGCTTCATTCGGTACCAATTGACCGCCCTCATGATTGTAGACTTTGTAGCCGTTATATTCCGGTGGGTTATGGCTCGCTGTTACAACAATTCCGCCAGTTGCCTTCTGATGACGCACCGCGAATGACAACTCAGGAGTTGAACGCAGGGATGGGAACAGCTTGGCTACAATGCCGTTTCCAGCCAGTACAAGCGCAGCATCCAGTGTGAATTCAGGTGAGAAATGACGGGAATCATGAGCAATGACAACAGAAGGTTTGCCTTCTTGGTCACCATGCTGCTCAAGCAAATAACGCGCAAATCCTTGCGTTGCCCGACCTACGGTGTAGCGGTTCATCCGGTTGCTTCCGGCACCAATGACTCCGCGCAATCCCCCTGTACCAAACTCCAGGTTTCTATAAAAACGTTCCTCCAGCTCTTTCGGCTGATCCTGCAAGTCACGAAGCTCCTGTTTCGTTGCTTCATCAATCGAAGCATCCTCCAACCATTGCTGCAACGTCTCTGCTGCTGCTGTGCTTAACTGTTCCATTCCGATAAACCCCTTCCGTCTATATAAATTCAGGTGTGCTGAGTTACTTCAGCATCTTGCATCATTCGGTCCGTCTACGTTCCTGCATGATGTAAGTGCTCACGTATGTAATCAGCTTGGGTCAGACAGTGCAAACATAATCTCGCCTTCAGCGACCACTTTGTCGTTCACTCGGGCAGTTGCTTTACCTTTACCGATAGAACCCTTCAGACGTGTAATCTCCACTTCCAGAATCAACGTATCTCCGGGCACAACTTGTCCACGGAATCGGAAATTGTCCAGTCCCGCCAAAAAGCCTATTTTGCCTTTATTAGTTTCCAAGTTCAACATAGCCGCTGCACCAACCTGAGCCAATGCTTCGGTGATTAAAACACCCGGCATTACCGGATACTCAGGGAAATGACCGATAAAGAATGGTTCATTAATCGTTACATTTTTCAAACCTACAGCACGTTTTCCATCTTCCATCTCCAAAATTCTGTCCACCAACAGGAACGGCGGACGGTGCGGGATGATTTCTTGAATCTGTTTGATATCGAGCACAGTGTAATCTCCTCTCGGGATGTTTATATGAGCGTTCTTCATCATGGATTGACTCTTAGCGCTACGGTGGTCGTTACGGTTACGGATCGTCCCTCTGATCGCTGTTGTCTCCGAATTTTTTTGATCAACCTCAGAGAGGTCAAAATTCGGTGACAAAGGCGAGCGCTTCGCTTCTTCTGAACGATTCCGTTCCCTCCACTTACTTCGGTGCTGCAAGGTCAACCCCCACATGACAAAGTCGAAGCTCATATAAATGGTTTTTTAATTTTTAAATTTTGTATGGAAAGCATATTTTCGGTTAACACTAGTTATATCCTTCATGACTGCAGTAGTGAAGGTTAAGATAAGGGGTCTCTCTTCGCGATGACGAATGTCTTTCGCAGGGGAGGCCTCTTTTGTGACGTCAAACGTCATCCATCATTATACTGTTTTCAACGTCAAAAAGAAAACTCCTGCCTGCGCAGGAGTTTTCGCTTAACTCGTTACATTATGGAGCGAACACCAGATTATATACATGTTCCCATGTACTCCATTGCCATACGGAACCGATATCCTGTTTGCCCAGTACCACATATCCAGCTACCATTCCGCCAGCGAGGGCAAGAACAAGCAGGACCGGAACCAGGAACCATCTTGCGATGCGCCATCCACTCTTCTTCTTCTTGACTTCCTTTTTCTCTGGCTTACTGTTTTGCTGCTGTGTTTCTGTCATCACATTCACCTTTTACGCTCTCATATTGTTGGCAAGACCCAACATGGAATCACTTGATGTTAGCGCCTTTGCCGCCAGCTGATATGTCCGCTGTCCTTGCATAAGCAGAGACATCTCCTGTGTCAGATCCACATTGGATTGCTCCAGAAATCCTGGACGGATCAAGGCAGCCGCTTGACGTGTAGCTGCATTAGCGCCAAATACATCATCTTCGGTTAATCCCGCATCCAGACCAAAAAGGTTATCCGCATACTGTACCAGCCCCTCAGGGCGTTCAATGTCTACCACTTGCAGCTGTGCTCCAATGGTTGCGTTTGCCTCATTACCGCGTCGGATTAACAGGTTACCATTTTCATCAAAAGCAACTTTGCTATTATTCGGTGCCGTAATACGATTGCCTTGACGATCCAGGGCAAAGTGGCCTTCGCCATTGACCATCACCATCATATCAGGTGAATTCGGAGTAGGCTTAGGTCTTGTATCAGGTACAAAATGAAATGCACCCTGACGTGTCCACATTTTTTCCCCATTCGCTTCAACTGCAAACATCGCATTTCCCTCAATGGCCAGATCGGTCGGAAGGCCTGTCTCGTTCAAGGGGCCTTGAGACATATCCTTCGTCACATCTGCCAAACGAGCACCAAAACCGAGGTTATATCCCATCGGTGTGGAACGTCCATCCAGTTTGTATTTGTCCGGTTGTTGTTGAACCCGGGTCAGCACATCCTCGAAAGCCGCTTGTTTGCTTTTATAGCCTGCCGTATTCACGTTGGCAATATTATCGGAAATGACATCCAGACGCTGCTGTATGGCAGTCATGGAAACCTTGGCACTAATCATGGAATTATTCATCGGTGGTTACCCTCCCTTGTGTCCTGTCCACCCTCCCAAACCCTCCCTAGTAGGGAGGGCCCCAGATGGCGCTGCCCTCTGGACTCCCGAAACAGGCGGATTAGGTAAGTGGGGTACGATCTTGCTAAGTGGCGGTGGTGTGTGCGCCGCGACTGCCGTGCTATGATTCCCGCCATAGTTTCACATGGCTGAATCATAGCACGGCACGCTCTCTATACGGCGTGTAGCTCCGCGTGGTCTCTCCTTGCTTTGCTCCGCAAAGGACTGTCGAGACCGTCGCTTCGCTCAGGTACTGCCACGCAATCCTCGCATAAGCTCGGCTGCACTTTGTTTGCGCTTCGCGTGAGCCTCTCTGCTTTGCACGCAAAGGGCGTTTGGCTCTCCGCTGCGCGGTTATATTTAAACGTCGACGTTATACACGCCCGACTTCATTGACGGCTTTATCCAGACTGCGGTCGTAGAATTGTACGACCTTCTGGTTTGCTTCATACGCACGGAATGCGGCGTTCATATCAACCGTTGCCTGTGAGGCATCGACATTCGAGCCTTCCAGGTAACCTTGACGGATCTGCACATTATCACCAGCTGCCATCATCCGGGCTGTTGCCCCGTTTGCATCGCTGAGACTGAAATTGCCATCACCTTGACGAACCAGTTGATTCGGTTGGTCAATGACACTAATGCCAAGAGTAACCCCTGTTGGTGCACCCGTTGCTGCATCCACCAAACGGCCTTGCTCATCCACTTTAAATTGCTCTACGGAACCTGTCAACACTACAGGTTGTCCATTATTATCCAACACTTGTGAACCTGTTGAGCTCAGCAATTGTCCCGTTCCTGTGATCTCGAAGTGACCATCGCGTGTATATCCGGTGTTACCTTCTGCATCCTGAACTGTAAAATACGCCTGAGGCTGGTAAGTCACCGTGCCGTCGGCCCGTACAAATTTGCCTGATGCGTCAAACGGGACAGGTTGTCCAGTCTGCGGATCATTGACAGTCATATTGGATGAAATGGAAAAATCATTTTTCTGCCCAGTCTCCATAATGGTCCCCTGCAAATTCATGGACAAACTCTCTTCCGCGAACACCCCCGTGTTCAGCTTGCCCAGCCGCTTTGTCGGGAGATTTGCATCTCCGCCTACCAAGGTAATGAGCATTTCCGGGAAGGAACGGCTTACGCTGTTCACCTGTTTGTATCCCGTGGTGTTCATATTTACGATATTCTGTGTTGCTGTGTCATGGCGGCGTTGTTGCGTAATCATTCCCGCAGTAGCGGTGTACAGACCTCTTAACATGAATTAACCCCTCTCCTCAAGCGCTTGACCTGCATCACAGGTTGGCTGCTTGTCCGTTCTGCTTTCCGAGCACGGCGAACCTTTGCTATTTATATCGGCAGATTAGAACTTTTTCTTAACCACCTGATCCAAATTATTAAGCATTATGCCTGTCCCTTTCACGACACAGTGCATTGGATCTTCCGCCACCCATACCGGTACATGCAATTCATTGGACAAAAGCTCGTCCAGTCCGTTCAGCAATGCACCTCCGCCAGTCAATACAACACCACGGTCGATAATGTCCGCTGACAATTCAGGCGGGGTACGTTCCAATACCGACTTCGCTGCCACGATGATGGATTGCACGGAATCCCAAAGTGCTTCCTGTACTTCATTTCCCGATACCGTTACGGTAACCGGCAGACCGGATACCATATCGCGTCCGCGAATGTCCATCTCCGTTTGATGTCCACCCGGATGTACGGTACCAATCGCAATTTTGATATCTTCAGCGGTCCGTTCACCGATCATGAGCTTGTACTTGGCTTTGATAAACTTGATAATGGCTTCGTCGAACTTGTCCCCTGCGACTTTAATAGAAGAGGCGGTGACCACGTCGCCCATAGAAAGGACTGCAACGTCAGTCGTACCGCCGCCGATATCCACGACCATATTGCCGCTCGGCTGAAAAATATCCATTCCCGCACCGATCGCTGCCGCTTTCGGCTCTTCTTCCAGAAACACTTCTTTGGCACCGCTGCGTTCTGCCGCCTCACGGATGGCCTTCTGCTCCACGGAAGTAATGTTCGTTGGTGCACAGATCAGAATCCGAGGGTGGCTGTACCAGCTTCTTGCACCCACACGATTAATGAAATGTCTGAGCATCGCTTCTGTAATCTCGAAGTCCGCAATAACGCCGTCACGCAGCGGTCTAATGGCAACAATGTTACCTGGAGTACGCCCCACCATACGACGCGCTTCTTCCCCAACAGCAAGGACACGCTTCGTATCTCTTTCAATGGTCACGACGGAAGGTTCATCGAGGACAACCCCACTTCCTTTCACGTGAATAAGCACGTTCGCCGTGCCAAGATCAATACCGATATCCTTGCTAAACATAAAAGAGCCCCCAAAGTGATATTATTTGGTCAGCGTATCCTGTGAAAAAGAGTCCCTTATCACGTCACCGCTCGTTCGACAAAGTGCAACATATATATGTAAAAATCGGGCTGATAAGATGTCATAATTCGATCCTGTACCAGCTTTTAACATATCATACTTCAGGGGAGGGATTCAATGCATGTGTGAGCTTTTTGGCCTACGTCTTTGTGAAGATGCTTACGATTTGGCGGAAGCCAACACCTCACGTTTCTTGCCACTCGTTTTTTTGTATTTAATTTTGGTCGCTTCACCGCCCCGCAAATGGCGGATGGACTTGTGATACTCCAAAATGTGTTTCACCTGGTCAGCAAGATCAGGGTTGATTTCCGGCAGACGCTCCGTCAGATCCTTATGCACAGTACTCTTTGACACGCCGAATTCTTTGGCTATGGTACGGACCGTATTCCTCGTCTCAACAATGCAGCGACCAATTTTGATGGTCCGTTCCTTGATGTAATCGTGCACGCTCCCGCCTCCCTACTGTGTGGATAGTTTGGTACATTATATGAGGAGCATGCCTATATATTCGCGGTTTAGAGGTGTGACAAGCTTCGAAGGTCCCATTATTTTCTGAAAAGCACAAAAAGAGCAGAGGTTCAACCCTCTGCCCATCATGTTGCTGCGGTAAAATTCATTTATTTTTCCGGAAGATATCCTTGCGGGTTAACCGGCTGTCCGTCTTCGTACACTTCAAAGTGAAGGTGGTTGCCAAGCGTTTTACCCAATTCATTGACGCCAGCGGATGCAATCGCATCTCCCTGTTTCACTTCGTCATCCTGTTTCACTTTGACATCTGCCAAGCTTTGGTATACCGTCTTCAGGTTATCGCTGTGTGTGATTTCCACAACTTGACCTGTGAGCGGATTTTGCTCAACCCGGGTAACTTTACCGGCAAGCGCTGCTTTGACTTCAAACGTTTTGTTATCCCCACGTGCCAGATCCACACCCGTGTTCGGGATGAATGTATCATTGTACTGCACCATTGCCGCTTCATGTTCCTCGGTTGAAGCTTCGCTATCATAGAAAGGTTTTACTACCGAAATTTCGGACGGTACCGCTACCGGCCACACAAAATTCTCCGACTTTGCAACAACTTCCACACTTTCTTCTTCTCCGCCTACTGCTGTTCCTTCTGTACCCGCCGATGCGCCTGTTTCTACTACCCCGCTAGCAGGGTCCGAGTTCAGCGTTTTGTCGCCTGTGCCCTGATAGACCCACACTAAGGTTAGTATAATGCCTGCTGCTGCGATGTAGGCTGCCGGGAAGACCCAGCGTTTGGACATTGCTCTTTTCCATGAAGAGGGCTGACTAGCCGGTACTCCTTGAGTTGTTTTAGGAGTTTCTTCTTGGACTGATTTTTTGTTTTGTTCATTCATCTTAATCACCTCAGTAACAAGTGTTACCGGGTGCAACTCTTTTATACACGCGCGACTCTAATTATTTTCACGGGGGTTTCAGAGAGTGCTATATAGGGTGGAGATGAGTGTTAGTTCGTGCGCCGCTTCGGGGCCAGAAAACCTTTCGACCGCTGGTTACTACCAGATTTCTTCTATCACCTTCTTCAAAGGTGAAATCCGGTAGTAAAGGCGGACACTTTGTTTCTACAGGTCTTTTCTGTCCCCTGCGCTCCCCATACGGCTAGCACTCTCCTCATGTATATAGCAGAATCTCGATAGCTCCGGAATGGGTGGTTGGTAGACTGGTCTGGATTGGCTGTAGAGGCCAATCCTTCTATGAAGTGCATTTATCAGTGAGAGCGAAATGATATAGGTTGTGACTGGATAATACAGATTTAAGACGCCCAGGTTCTTTAAAGTGAGATTTGAGATTAGAGATAGACAGGGCGCGCCACTAATGACTGTTTCATTTAACATCTAGATTTTAAAGAAGCTGAATCATGATTGGTTACAGTATAGTTAGAAGTTGCTTGGTAGCCAGGGAACATAAATCATTTTTTTAACCTTAGGGCTTGGAGACTTGATTTCAACGTTCTGGTTCTATTTTGGTTTTGGTTCGGCTTGCTTATTGCGAATGAGCATGTGGTGAATGTTTGCACCCTCAATTTGGCTAATGATTAGATAATAAAATATTTCTAACGAACTCAGGCGGCCTTATTGGCAGGGAAATCGTGGCTTAGGAATTCTAACGAACCCTAGACACGCTAATTACTCTTTTGGGCGCTATTATGGCTCCAATTCGGTGGTATATCGTGATATAACGTGTCTGAGATTCGTTAGAATTTCCATTCGTTGTGATAACGCCCAATAAGGTCTCTCAGATTCGTTAGCGCGCCAATGGTATATGGAAAGTCTGATGAGTTCCAAACCTAAACTGCTCTCATTCCCATACTTTTGCACACATTCGCACATATTCCTACCCATTCGAATTATTTCGCTTTATCCATCCGTGTTCATCTCTCCTACTTCGCTGCAATCATCTTGGATGCCTGTCCGAATGAAATGCCGGTATAGTAGTGTTTGAGAATCTGGGTGGCCGTGTGTCCCTCCTGCGCCATGCCGTTTGCTCCCCATTGGCTCATGCCAACCCCATGCCCATACCCGAACGTTGTAATCTGGACCTCATCACCTGTGGTCTTCCAACTGAACTGGCTGGATCTTAATCCAAGCAACTTACGGACCTCGGGTCCGCTGAATGTTTCACCTGCGATCTGCATTTCTTTAATCCGATGCCCTTTGGTTGTAGACAATACTTCCATCCACGATCCACCCTTCTGGGCGGTAACCGGAATGGCATCCAAGTTTAACTTCTGCAGAATCTCATTACGCTTCATGGTAACGGTCTGCTTGAATCCTGGTGCCAGGTTTTTGTCCCACGGACTGTCTACACTTTGCAGATACGGCACAGCGTTCCCCCATACATCCTCGGCATTCTCGGTATACCCATTACTTGTGGAAAAAAAGGATGCGGTGATTGCCTTGCCCTGATATGTCATCACCGTATCTCGACTTTCGCGTACAGCCTGTTGCAGCTTCTCCCATTCCTTTGCCTTCCCTAAACGCGTCCAATCCGCTTTCACCTGATCTGGCGGAATAAACACCTGATGGCTGACCGTATCCGTCACATCCGCCGCACCTGATGGAACTCCGCTTGTATCACTAGCAGCAAGTCTTCGCACGATAAATGTGCGAGCTGCTATTGCCTGCGCCTTTAACGCCTCCAGTCTGAATTCCGCCGGCATCTCAGCTGCCACAACCCCAGTAACATAGTCTTCCAATGGCAGATTCATCGTTGTGCCCGTTGCAGACAGGTATACGCGCACTTTAGGTTCAGGGTACGTAACAGGAACGGCTGGCGCAGGAGCTGGGGTTCTTGTACTGCTTGAATCTGTTGGAGCAGGGATCGGCTTTGGTGATTCGTTTGTCCGCGGCCATACCAGAATTACCGGAATCAGCAACGCCATTGCCAATAAGGCAGATACAGCGGCAGCGGGTTGCCATCGCGTCGTATTACGTCCCCATCGTGGTTTTCGTCCAAATGTCCGCATTCGGCGACGCTTCACTCGGCGGAACTGGTCCAGCTCAATGACAGGTATATGAATATGCTCGGTTGTCTTCCGGTTCAGTTCATCTGTCGACATCCGTCCTGGATTGGATAATCTTGCAGGCTGTGATGGAACAGTCCTCAGGTTCGATGGGGCAGGCTTGTCTTTTTCCACTCCAGAAACGGTAGTTCCCTCCGGCTCTTGCATACCTGGACGAGGGACAAGGGGTACCTTTACCTGTACACGAGCTTCTTTCATTCGAATATAACCCTCCGTTATCTATGGCCGGTCATGTGCCGGTCGTGTTGTTCAAATCCATAGTTTAGGTTATGAGCTGGCTTGATCTGATAGAACCTGATTTAAGAGAAACGAGACCCTTTTCGTTCTGTTCAATTTCCTGTTTTCTTTTGCTATGTACCTCTTAGAAACGTTGATCTGTCGCTGAATACCGGTGTTTAGCTGGACCCGACACCCTATATAAAGTTCGCTCTTTCATTTGGTTCAGAATCGATACAGAATACGATGTTATGCTATACAAGTTAGGACCAGCTATTAATAGAATCAGGTATCAAATATCTCGTTGTCTTCTTAAAAGTAAACACAAAAAAAGCCAAGCCGGATTGGTCATAACCCTGTCAAGTAGACAGTACTAAAAAGACGATATTTAAGCTGCGGCCGTTTCCCGGTATTCTACCGGGGAACGGTCGTTTAGTTTTTTCTGAAATCGGTTTTGGTTGTAAAACAATATGTATTCGCTTACTTGCTGTTCAACCTCCGCTTTGTTTGCTGCCTTTTTCAAATAAATTTTCTCAGTCTTCAAATGAGAGAAGAAAGATTCAATACAGGCATTATCTAAGCAATTTCCACGCCTGGAATGACTACCTAGCATGCCGAGCTGGTTCAGTTTACGGTTAAAAGGCTTCGACGTATATTGAAATCCTTGATCCGAATGTAGGATTACGCCACTCAGATCCACGTGCTGACGGAGTCTATCCAGCGTTTCATGAACCAAAGCAAGATCATTTCGTTCAGAAAGATGCCATGCAACAATTTCGTTATTGTATAAATCCTGAATAACAGAAAGATACACAAAGTGTTCTCCAGCACGAATATAGGTAATGTCCGTAACCAGCTTCGTTCGTGGCGTATCCGCCCGGAATTGGCGCTCCAGCCGATTCGGGTTCACCACAGAGGCTTGTTTTCCAAAAAATCGACGTTTTTTTCGAATGACAGAACAGATACCTAATTGTTTCATTAATCGGTACACCTTTTTGTGGTTGACTCGGAGGCCTTCCCGCCGTAAAGCTACGGTCATTCGAAGATAACCAAAGTAGGGATGCACGCGATGGATGGCAAGCAAATGGGATTCTAGTTCCTGTTCCTTGTGTCTACGCTCGTTTGCCGCTGCTAAGCTTTTTCTCCACTTGTAATAACCCGAGCGGGAAACCGCAGCTAACTTCAAGAGCCAAACCAGACCATGGCGTGCTCGCAGGTCCTCAATGATTTGAAATCTGGCCGCTTTACTCGTCACTCCTTGTGTAGATTTGGATACTGCTTTTTTAAGTATTCAATCTCCGCACGCAAGTACGCCATCTCTTCTTCCATACTGGAAAACTTGGTTCTAGGGCGTCCCCGTTTGGGCGTAGCAGGTTCCAGACTCATTCCCTGTTTTGCTTTTGCTGCCCACACTTGTACCTGAGATTTATTTTGAATATCTAAACGTGTCGCTACTTCACGTATACTCATATGTTCTTCGTTGACCAGCCGGACTGCCTCCAATTTCAAATCCAAAGAGTACCGCCGGAATGTTTGTCCTTTTTTAGCCATGAAAAAATCCCCTTCGTTTACATGATTAAGTTCATCTTAACAGATGTCTTTTTTCTCATGTCTACTAAAAGGGGATAATACCAGATGGCTTAGCTTTATCATTTTCAACAGTATACGTTCCCTCGCATACTTACCCACACAACTGTGTGACTCATCATAGGGGGACCATATTTTTTCTATTCAATCCAGTGTTGTTAAGCCAAAGTTGGTTGCACCTTAAACATCGGTACTTCTTTCTCCACTTTTTCACTAGGTGCTTTGGTTGCTTCCAGCTTAGGCTCATCAACCGAGATCCGATAGATGTCAGCGCCAAGTCCGTTAAGCTTCTCAGCGAGATGTACATAGCCACGGTCGATGTGATGAACACCGCCCACTTCCGTTGTACCTTCAGCAACAAGACCTGCAATAATGAGTGCGGCACCCGCACGCAAATCGGTAGCCGTTACTTTGGCACCCTTCAGTTTGGCATTACCTGTGATGATGGACGAACGTCCTTCAACTTTGATCTCCGCATTCATCAATTGGAATTCATCCACATGCATGAATCGGTTTTCAAAAACAGTCTCTGTCACGACACTTGTTCCTTCAGATGCGAGCAAGAGTGCCATCATCTGGGATTGCATATCTGTCGGGAATCCTGGGTAAGGTAATGTTTTCACATCCACAGCCTTAAGAGGACGATCTGCGATTACACGCACGCCATTCTCATCCGGTTGGATTGTTACACCCATCTCTTCAAGCTTCGCAATAACGGAGCCCAGGTGATCAGAGATTGCACCTTCAATGTACACGTCACCACCAGAGATTGCAGCAGCAGCCATATACGTACCAGCTTCTACCCGATCCGGAATAACGGTGTGTGTTACGCCTGTCAGTTTCTCCACACCTTCGATGCGGATCACTCCAGTACCAGCACCACGTACAATGGCACCCATTCCATTCAGGAAGTTGGCAAGATCCACAATTTCAGGTTCTTTTGCCGCATTCTCCAGAACAGTTACGCCTTCAGCCAATGTTGCAGCCATCATAATATTTTGAGTGGCACCTACGGAAGCCACATCCAGATAAATTTTCGCGCCACGTAACCGACCTTGGCTACGAGCTTCGATATAACCTTGGCCCAAGCTGATCTCTGCGCCCATGGCTTCAAAACCTTTCAAATGCTGATCAATAGGTCGTGTACCGATGGCACATCCACCAGGAAGTGAGATTCTTGTATGACCCATTCGCGTCAACAAAGGCCCCATGACCAGGAAAGACGCCCGCATTTTACTTACCCATTCATACGGGGCTTCACAGGAAGTAAGTTTCTCCGCATTTACGGTAATCACTTCGTCCCGGTATGTAACTCCCGCTCCCAGCGATTCCAACACCTTGTTAATCGTCATCACATCGTCTAGAGGAGGCGCGTCAATAATAACGCTTTGTCCTTCTTCCCCTAAGAGAGAGGCAGCGATGATCGGAAGAACAGAATTTTTAGCGCCGCTAACTTTGACACTTCCGGTCAACCTTTTGCCACCGCGGACGATAAATTTGCTCATCATGGTTCCCTCCGCGCTTTTATTCCCTTTTCTTCATTCCGGAATACGTAAGCCCCACTATGCTAGAAAGGACTGTTGCTGTGTGTGGAATTCCGACATATTCTGGCATATTGCCACAGATGTCTGTTCAGAAAAGAATTGGTTTTTATAATCCATATCAATGATACCATGTGCCGTGCATCTTGCTATTCAGCATGTAAAATGAGTGTCTTACAAGCCAGCAGAGCATCAGAACAGACAGAGTGGGATGGTTATTAGCCGGCATGAACCGGATATCCCGTTTATAACTACAAAATAAGTGAACAATTGTGAATTCCCTAACTTCCATCATAACATTGTTGAATTGTACGATACAAGCATTTTTACATAAAACATCTCAAATTCATCCAATTTTACGTCACATTTTTTTCTTAATTTCTTTACCGACAACTCATACTCTAATTGTTAACACAATTAATCGATGTTATTCGACAATGAGCAGCTTGAAGAACCTAACAGATGATTAACCAACCATCTCAACATTAAAACAAATTACGCAACATTTGAGTCCAGGACAAGTAGTCAATGACAAAGCCAGCAACGGCATGCCCCAAAATGATGGCGAGCAACAAATGCAACAGTCTTCCCTGAGCACCTCGTGGTTGCCTAATGATTAGATCCAGTTTGAGATTTGTCAAAGCCCACCAAGACAACGCTATACATAACAGGGAGACGATGATTGAGACCAAGCCATTGGTGCTTAACGCCTGGTTCACCTGATTCGTCAGATCAGTATCCATATATTCTTTACCTCCACATTTGTTGCAGCGATCAGCATATCATATGCCCGGCACCCATAACTTGTTAGTATACTGGAATGTCTTGAGCACAACATACTGAGCGTACTGTCAGATTTACTCCTGCCAGGCAGGAATCTCCTGATGCCCAATCACCGAGCAGCAACAATGCGGCTGTGCATGACTATGGAATCTACTACGCAGCTTCCTGCTTCTGCTGACTCTATGGAATATAGGCTCTTTCATCATACATTGTCAATTACATTGATTTCCACTTCTAAAATATTTTAATTTTAAAATGCCGGGATTTTGTGACTAAAACGACATAAAAGAGCGCTATTTCGATATCGATTCTGTCATTTCCTCGGAAATAATTTAAATTAATTCATGAAAAAAATGGTTCTCTTAGTGGTAAATGCGCCCACTACTTTAGTCCTACATTCTATTCAAATCCTCGTAATCGGTGAATATTTTGCTTAAATACTTCTGTTTACTGAAGGGAACTTATGGATTTGTGGTCAGCCATTTTAATATATTCGATAAAACAATTCTATCAAACAAACTCAAAAAAGCCCGGCAGACTAAGCCGCCGGGCTTCCAAGAATCGTTTATTTGCCGAACACATTAATCCGGTTAACCGCTTTTTGCAGCGCAATCTCTGCACGACGGTGATCAAAGTGGTCCTGATTGCTTTGGCTTGCAAGCCGACGTTCTGCCCGCTCTTTCGCCGCACGCGCACGATCCACATCAATGTTTTCCGGGAATTCAGCACTCTCTGCGAGTACAACAACCTTATCTTTACGTACTTCAATAAACCCGCCACCGATAGCAACTCGTTTATTTTCTTTTCCGTTATGGATATAGATCGGTGCAATCTGCAAAGGTGTAACCATAGGAATATGACCGGGCAGAATGCCCAGTTCCCCTTCAATACCACGAGCCGTAATGCTATTCACCTGTTCTGAATAGACCAAACGCTCAGGTGTTACGATTTCCAACAAAAAGGTGCTCAATTCCATCCCTCCTGAAATATCCGAAGGATAGCCCGCTTCATAAGGACAATCCTGGATTCAGACTAAACCAGTGTTTTGGCTTTCTCCACTGCCTCTTCAATTGTACCAACAAAGAGGAAAGCTGCTTCCGGAAGATCATCATACTTACCTTCGAGAATCTCTTTAAAGCTGCGCACCGTTTCTTTAACTGGAACGTATTTACCCGGAATACCGTTAAATGCTTCAGCAACGTGGAAAGGCTGGGACAAGAAACGTTGGATTTTACGAGCACGGTATACAAGCGCTCTGTCTTCTTCACTCAACTCGTCCATACCCAGGATTGCAATGATATCTTGCAATTCATTGTAACGTGCCAAGATACGTTTAACGCCTTGAGCTACGCTGTAGTGTTCTTCACCTACAACTTCAGGGGACAAGATCCGGGAGCTGGAAGCCAGTGGATCTACCGCAGGGTAGATACCCATCTCGGAAATTTTACGCTCCAAGTTCGTCGTTGCATCCAAGTGAGCAAACGTCGTTGCAGGAGCCGGGTCAGTGTAGTCATCCGCAGGCACGTAGATGGCCTGGATGGATGTTACAGAACCTTTTTTCGTTGATGTGATACGTTCTTGCAGTTGACCCATTTCTGTTGCCAGCGTAGGTTGGTAACCTACCGCGGAAGGCATACGTCCAAGCAAGGCAGATACTTCTGAACCCGCTTGGGTGAAACGGAAGATATTATCGATAAAGAGCAACACGTCACGGCCTTCTTCATCACGGAAGTATTCCGCCATCGTCAGACCTGTGAGGGCTACACGAAGACGTGCGCCTGGAGGCTCGTTCATTTGTCCGAAGACCATTGCTGTTTTGTTGATAACGCCAGAATCACTCATCTCGTGATACAAGTCATTACCTTCACGTGTACGCTCACCAACACCCGCAAATACGGAGATACCACCGTGCTCTTGTGCGATGTTGTTGATCAATTCTTGAATGGTTACCGTCTTACCTACACCGGCACCACCGAAGAGACCGATTTTACCACCTTTAGCGTAAGGAGCGAGCAAGTCGATAACTTTGATTCCTGTCTCCAGCATCTCTGCTTGGGTAGTCAGTTCATCAAACGCAGGTGCTGAACGGTGAATCGGGTTCTTGTGCTCAGCAGCTACAGCACCGCCAGTATCAATTGCTTCGCCGAGTACGTTAAATACACGACCCAGTGTTGCTTCTCCAACGGGTACAGAGATTGGTGCTCCTGTATCTAAAGCTTCCATACCACGAACAAGTCCATCCGTGGAGGACATCGCAATACAACGTACTCGGTTGTCACCCAGATGTTTCGAAGCTTCGAGTGTAAGGTTTACACTAACGCCGCTCTCACTTACTGTAGTGATCGTAATGGCATTGAGGATTTCCGGCAGACCGCCGCGATCAAACTCGACGTCAACAACCGGACCCATGATGCTCACAACGCGTCCTTTGTTCATCTTAACGTTCCCCTCCTACAAGCCTGCTACTTTTGCAAAAATAATGTACCGTTCGTTTATCTTTGCTCTGCAAGCCTTCATTAATAAAAAAACGGTTAGCCTTGTGCTGCGTTGGCACCTGCCACAATTTCCGTAATCTCCTGCGTAATCGCCGCTTGACGGGCACGGTTATAGGTCAATGACAAGTCGTTAATGAGTTTGGATGCATTTTTGGTTGCATTACCCATTGCCGTCATTTTCGCACCCAGCTCACTTGCCTTACCGTTCAGAAGTGCACCATAGATCAGCGTTTCCGCGTAACGCGGAAGCAAAACCTCCAGTACAGCTTCAGCAGACGGCTCGTATTCGTAGCTTGCCGTTGGTCCTTCCGCAGCAGTTACCTCAGGTGTTTCCATCGGAAGAAGTTTTTCTACCGTAGGAATCTGGGTCAACGCATTCACAAAGCGGTTATAACAAATGTACAATTCATCAAATTCAGCCAGTTCAAACCCATGAACAGCTTCGTGTGCGATGGATTTGATGTCTGCAAATGAAGGCGAATCCGACAGATCCGTTGTTGTGGATGCCATCGCCATTTCACGACGTCTGAAGTAATCGCGTCCTTTACGTCCAATGACGAACAATTCGTAGTCATCCTGGGAGTTGTGGCGCTCTTTGAGCGTCTGATTAACCTGACGCAAAACGTTCGCATTGTATCCACCTGCAAGACCACGGTCCGATGTAATGATCAGATAAGCTGTCTTTTTGACCGGACGGCTCTCCAGCATCGGATGCTGTATACCTTGCGTGCTTGATGCAATACTAGCTACAACTTCTTTCAGTTTCTCCGAATAAGGACGGGCTGCTTCCGCTTTTTCCTGCGCTTTACGCAGTTTTGCAGCAGCTACCATCTCCATTGCTTTGGTGATCTGCTTGGTGCTTTGTACGCTTTTAATTTGCCGCTTAATTTCGCGCATGCCTTTTGCCATGATTTCACCACCTTAAAGTTTTGACAGAGTCAAAACTACATCGTAAGCATCATCTTTTTTGACAGAGTCAAAGTATTACATGCAGACATGCGGAATCGGTTAGACAACTCCGCACCTGCAATCATTTATTTAGACAGAGACAGCAAAGCTCTTTCTGAACTTCTCAATTGCACCTTTCAGTGCATTTTCGTTGTCTGCAGTCAATTCTTTAGTATCACGGATGGATGCAAGAATCTCCGGATGGCTGCTCTCCATGAACGCGAGGAACTCACGCTCGAAACGAGTAACATCACCTGTTGGAATCTCATCCAGGAATCCTTTAACCGCAGTGTACAAGCTGACAACCTGTTGTTCTACAGGCAGAGGCTGGTTAACACCTTGCTTCAGGATTTCCATCATACGCGCACCACGATTCAGGCGGGCCTGAGTCGCTTTATCCAGATCGGAACCGAACTGGGAGAACGCTTGAAGCTCACGATATTGAGCGAGGTCGAGACGCAGGGAACCTGCAACCTTTTTCATCGCTTTGATCTGAGCAGAACCACCGACACGAGATACGGAAATACCTACGTTGATCGCCGGGCGTTGTCCAGCATTGAACAAGTCAGCTTCAAGGAAGATTTGTCCGTCCGTGATGGAGATTACGTTCGTTGGAATGTATGCAGATACGTCGGAAGCTTGTGTTTCAATAAACGGAAGTGCGGTTAAAGAACCACCACCAAGTTCATCATTCAGCTTCGCAGCACGCTCCAGCAAACGGGAGTGCAGGTAGAAGACGTCACCCGGATAAGCCTCACGGCCCGGTGGACGACGAAGCAACAAGGAAAGCTCACGATATGCAGAGGCTTGTTTGGTCAAGTCATCATAGATAACCAGAACGTGCTCGCCTTTGTACATGAAGTACTCACCCATCGAACAACCGGAATACGGTGCGATGTACAAGAGTGGTGATGGATCGGAAGCTGCTGCAGTTACAACGATTGTGTACTCCATTGCGCCTTTACGACGAAGAGTTTCCACAACTTGAGCAACCGTAGACTGTTTCTGACCAATAGCCACATAGATACACTTCATGCCGCTACCTTTTTGGTTCAGGATCGCATCAATTGCGATGGATGTTTTACCTGTTTGACGGTCACCGATGATCAACTCACGTTGTCCACGACCGATTGGCACCATTGCATCAATGGCTTTGATCCCTGTTTGCATCGGCTCATGAACCGATTTACGATCCATTACGCCTGGTGCTTTACCTTCAACCGGACGGAATTCCGTTGTAGCGATTGGCCCTTTGCCATCTACAGGAATACCGAGCGGGTTCACAACGCGTCCAATCAATGCTTCGCCTACAGGCACTTGCATGATTTGACCAGTACGTTTCACTTGGTCACCTTCACGAATATCGTAGTAAGGTCCCAGGATAACGACACCGACATTGCTTTCTTCGACGTTCATGGCGAGTCCCATAACACCGCTTGGGAATTCAACCAACTCGTTGGACATGACGTTCTCAAGTCCGTAAACACGAGCGATACCATCACCAACCTCGATTACCGTTCCGACTTCGACTACATCGATATCGGTCTTGTATTGTTCGATTTGGCTCTTAATTAATGTACTGATTTCTTCTGGTTTGATACTCAAGTGTCCTCACCCCAATCTACTGTACTCGTCTGTTAAAAGACTGCTCAAGACGTTCGAGCTTGCCAGCCAAGCTGCCGTCATAGATCGTATCGCCAATGGCGACTTTCAATCCGCCCAGCAGAGTCGGATCAACAATGTTCTCGATACGAATCTTTTTATTCACACGGCCACCGAATTCACGGGCTACCGCTTCTTTTTCTTCATCATTCAACGCATAAGTCGAGTAGACACGTGCATCTGCGATGCCTAGCGACTCACCTTGGATCTTCCGATAATCATTCAGCAAGTCTCCCAGCAATTCAACGCGTCCGCGCTCAATCAACAACAAGACTGTACGAAGGACTGAATCGGATACCTTGCCATCAAGACTTGAGTGAATCACGTTCTGCTTGGCTTCATCAGAAATATTAGGGGATACGATAAATTTCTCGATATCTGCATCTCCGGTCAATGCACTGACTACTGCAACCAGTTCCTGTTCAACCTCAAGCACCTGCTGTTGCTGAAGAGCAACTTCGAACAATGCTTTCGCATAACGCTTGGCAACAATCGTATCGCGGCTCATTGTCGGCCTCCTACCTCATTGAGGTATTGGTTCACAAGCTCTTCTTGTGCAGGACCGTTCTCAACTTCTTTTTTAATCAACTTGGATGCAATCTGAACGGAAGCTGTACCCAGTTCGCTGCGAAGTGCTGCGACTGCTTTGTTCTTCTCGCTCTCAATTTCGCGTACTGCATCGTCTTTAAGACGATTAGCTTCAGCTTTTGCATCAGCCAAAATCGATTCAGCTTGTTTGCCACCCGTTTGTTTGGACTGTTCAATGATGTCGTAAGCATCTTGACGTGCTTGCTCAAGAGCTTGTTTTTGTTCCTCCACATAGGCAATGGCCTGTTCCCGAGTCTGTGCAGCCTCATTCATCTGCGTCATCACGAGTTCACGACGTTTTTCCATAATGGAGAACAAAGGCCCGAAGGCATAACGGCTAAGCAGCCAATATAAAATTGCAAATGCAACAATCGCAAGAAGCGTATTTTCCCATATGAAACTCAATCTGTTCACTCCTTCCTGGAGGTATCCTTGAAACGTCATCCGTTAGAACGGACATTACCTAAAAAGAAGGCGCGGATGGCTATGGCCTTCCCCGCCAAACCTTTAAAATTTAATTAAGCCATACCGTAGAACATGAACGCGAGTACCACACCGATGATCGGCAATACCTCGATCAAACCTACACCGATAAACATTGTTGTTTGAAGAGTGGATTTTGCTTCCGGTTGACGGGCAATACCTTCCACCGTTTTGCTGATTACCATACCGTTACCAATACCTGCGCCAAACGCGCCCAGTCCTGCAACAATTGCTGCTGCGATTAATGCCATTGCTCCCATTTGTATATCCTCCTTAAAATGATAAATCGAATTTTTTATTGTTCAGCCTGGTGAAGAAATCTTCGTAGGGCTTGAAACTTAATGCTCGTCGTGCGTCTCGATGCTCTGTGAAATGTACACCATCATCAAGATAACAAACACAAATGCCTGGATCGCGCCGATAAAGATACTGAAGCCTTGCCACACCATTAGTAGCGGAATCGCTGCAATAGCACCAAACACTTTAAATGTGGTCAGTTTCAGGATCGTTGCGATCAGTACCTCACCCGCGAAGATATTCGCGAATAGACGCATACCGTGTGTCAACAGCTTGGATGCCGTCTCAATCAAGTTGATTGGCAAGAACAAGGCGAATGGCTTAAGGTAATGCTGGAGATATCCTTTTGTGTTGCGGAACAATCCCAGTCCATGAGATACAAGGAACGCTACGAGAGCGAGTCCCATCGTTACAGACAAATCGGCTGTTGGTGATTTCCACCAAGCCAGTTCAACGTGTGGGTGTGCTTCAGGGTCCTTGGCATGCGCTTCTTCAAACGCCTCCACCGCTGTAACAATCGGCTTACCGAATACCTGTGCCTGACTAACATCTGTTACTTCAGATACAGCTACGAGCGGAAGGCCGAGCATATTCCCTACAAAAATGAACATAATCATGGAAAGAGCGAGAGAGATAAAATGTTTACCTTTCTTCATATCCATTGTGCTGGAAATCAGATTGCGGACGAATTCTACTGCCCACTCCATAAAATTTTGCAGCTTGCCGGGATTTTCAACGGATAATCTCCGTGTTGCCAGTACAGCAAAAATAAAAACAATTGCACCTGTAACTACCAGCATCAACAGAACCGATAGATCCAGTCGAAATCCGCCAAGCATAATAATTGGAGCTTCATGCATATTTTTCTCACCCCTTTCTCGACTTGAAAGCTGCAGCCCTTAACATCATTCTGCTCTGCGGGAATGGACAATCCCTATAATCAGTAAGGAAAATTGTGCAATGACGAGACCGCCTGCAACCGCATATGTATTGAAGTACTGCGGAAAGCGCATCGATATGAATATACCGAGCACAGCGAGTGCCGCTCTTGTCAAAAATCCCAGGTTCACACGCTTCAAGTTACCTTCTGCCGCATCATCAGACATTTTCCTTACTTTGTAGCCCAAGTAAAATGCATTGATCCAGCTAATTCCTGTACCCAGGGCTAGTCCCAAAGCAATTGTCTCCACACGTGGCATAAAGGCCGCTGCGAGAAAACAAATCATAAGAAAGTACATGATGAAAACAGTCATCGATCTGCGGTATCTGGTTAGTTCACTCATCACTTTCCCCCATGAATTTTTTCGCGATAAAGTAGATGCTTACACCGCCTGCCGCAAGAAAAAAGAGAACGCTTACGGCGATCCATATTCCGTTACCTCCGATGGTCTTGTCCAACCAGGAGCCAGCGTAATATCCGGCAACAGCGAGAATGGCAATCTCGATCCCAAAAGCTGTCACGAGTCCCATCGCTTTCCATACATTATCGTCATGGTTACGGGATGAATTTGGTTTGTTCGAATCGGCCATTTTCCACGCCACCCTTGCAATCCCAGTTAATTTTACTGAATGATGAGAGCCTTTGTCAATTGAATGATTTTAGCGTTTTAAAGGGGAAAACGACGGGAATACAGACCCTCAAAGCCCATAAACCCGCGTAAACCGTACAGTTTAACTGTATGCTATGCCCTTTATAAATCCGTCAGAAAAATTGTATTATTTTTTGAATTTTCTGTGAAATGATTCCGGACGCTCACTATTTACACCAAAATGGTGCAGAATCGCATTGACAATTCTTTCCGAAGCATGTCCATCACCGTATGGATTGGCAGCCTGACTCATGCTTGCATACAGGGTTTTGTCTGTAAGCAGAGCTTTGGTCCGTTCATACACACGTTCCTCTTCGGTACCTACCAGTTCCAGCGTTCCGGCTTCAATACCTTCCGGGCGTTCTGTTGTATCGCGCAATACGAGCACAGGCACACCAAACGAAGGTGCTTCTTCCTGCAAACCGCCTGAATCGGTCAAAATCAAGTGAGTGTGCGGGTAAAAGTTATGCAAATCCACCACGTCTAGTGGATCAATTAATTGAATACGGGGATGATTCCCCAAAATCGCGTGAGCCGGCTCCTTCACAGCAGGACTTGGATGCACCGGGTACACGATGGCAATATCTTCAAATTCGTCGGCAATCCGTTTGACGGCCTGGAAAATGTTGCGGTGAGGCTCGCCTTGAGATTCACGGCGATGAGCTGTCATCAGCACAAGGCGTTTGCCTTGGGCCCAATCAAGTACCGGGTGTGTGTAGTCCTCCCGTACTGTATATTGAAACACATCTGTTACCGTGTTGCCTGTGACGTACGTACTAGACTCCGATTTATTTTCTTTGGCAAGATTGGAAGAAGACCAATCCGTAGGCGCAAAGTGCAGATCAGCCAGTACTCCCGTCAGCTGACGGTTCATCTCTTCCGGATATGGAGACAACTTGTTCCACGTCCGCAGCCCCGCTTCCACATGCCCTACCTGAATCTGTTGCAGGAATGCTGCATAGCTCGCCACAAAGGTAGTTAATGTATCCCCGTGGACCAGCACAATATCCGGCTTAGATTCAGCTAACACCGGTTCCAGACCACCAAGCACACGAATTGTGATTTCATTCAATGTCTGACGGTCCTTCATCACATCCAGATCATAATCGGGATGAATGTCGAAAACTTCAAGTACCTGATCCAACATCTGGCGATGCTGCGCAGTTACGCAAACAATAGATTCAATAGACTCAGGGTGTTTTTGCAATTCCAAAATAAGCGGAGCCATCTTGATGGCTTCCGGACGCACCCCGAAGATCGTCATGACTTTAATTTTGTTGGACATTCGAGCAAAGCCCCTTTTCTATAAGTTCCGATTACAAGCATGCGATATGCTTATTTAGTGCCGTATAGACGGTCTCCTGCATCTCCAAGCCCTGGAACGATATAACCATGATCATCCAGACGGTCGTCCAATGCTGCTACATAGATGTCCACATCGGGATGTGCATCTTGCACAGCTTTTACGCCTTCCGGTGCTGCCACCAGGTTCATCATCTTGATTTGGGTACAACCACGTTTTTTGAGCACGTCAATAGCTGCAATTGCCGAACCACCCGTTGCCAGCATCGGATCAATTACAATCAATTGACGCTCTGTTACGTCTGTAGGCAGTTTGGTGTAGTATTCTACCGGTTGCAATGTTTCCGGGTCACGGAACAGACCAACATGTCCAACTTTTGCCGCTGGCAACAATTTCACAACGCCATCCAGCATTCCGAGTCCTGCACGCAAAATCGGCACCAGTCCGAGCATACGTCCAGAGATGACTTTACCTTGTGTTGCAGCTACAGGTGTCTGTACATCAATCGTTTCCAGTTCAACATCTCTTGTAATCTCATAAGCCATCAACGTTGCTACTTCATCCACCAATTCACGAAAATCTTTCGTATTCGTACGCATGTCGCGTATAAACGTCAGTTTGTGTTGAATCAAAGGGTGATCACATATTACTAATTTTCCCATCTAATTTGTCCCTCCGGTAAGTTCTTCATGTTAAGCATTTCCAAATATACCTAGCCACCATTCATGGGCTCGATAAATCCTGTATATTATATCATCACCAACAACGAATTACACCATCAAAGGGCACCCAATCATTACAGATTACCGAATCCTATAAAAAACAGGACCGGAAAATGATCCATCCGGTCCTGTTTTGCTCTTGCTGTTATGTCGTTGAGTATGTTCAAAAACGTGTAAACACTAATGGTGCTCCGCAAACCGAATGACCTTCCGATCGCTGTTATCCCCAGATTTCTTTGATCCAATTATAATTGTTGAAATCTGGGGATAAAGGCGAGCGCTACGCTTCTTCAGGTTCTTTCGGTTTGCTCCGCCTGCGTGTGTACATTAAGAACACTCAAATACAAACACCATTAGCAAAGTTTTTTAGTATTTAAGATCGGTATAGAGCGGGAATTGGTCTGTCAGTGCAGTCACTTCTGCACGAGCTTCTTCCAACTTCGCTGTATCTTTTGGATTTTTCAGCGTTTTGGCAATAATCTTACCGATCGCTACCATCGCTTCTTCGTTCATGCCACGGGAAGTTGCAGCAGGTGTACCAATTCGAATACCGCTCGTTACAAACGGGCTTGTAGGGTCGAATGGAATTGCATTTTTGTTCACGGTAATACCGATGGAATCAAGCACATGCTCAGCTTCCTTACCAGTGATGTTCACACTGCGTGTATCGATCAGCATCAAGTGGTTATCTGTACCACCGGATACGATGTTCAATCCTTCAGCGATCAGTGTTTCAGCCAGAACCTGTGCGTTTTTCACAACGTTCTGTGCATATGTTTTGAACGAAGGCTGCAAAGCTTCTCCGAATGCTACCGCTTTGGAAGCGATCACGTGCATCAGAGGTCCACCTTGGGAACCAGGGAATACGGCTTTATCAATCGCTGCTGCCCACGCTTTACGGCACAGAATCATACCACCACGAGGTCCACGCAGCGTTTTGTGTGTTGTTGTTGTTACGAAATGCGCATGTGGAACCGGGTTTGGATGCAAACCAGCAGCAACCAGTCCTGCGATGTGAGCCATGTCCACCATGAACAAAGCGCCTACATCATTGGCGATGGAAGCCAGCTTTTCAAAATCAATGGTACGCGGATATGCACTTGCACCAGCAACGATCAGACGAGGACGGTGTTTGAAAGCCGCTTTGCGTACTTCATCATAATCAATCAGGAATGTATCTTCCTGTACGCCGTATGCTACGAAGTTGTACAGCAAACCGGATGCGTTAACCGGACTACCGTGTGTGAGGTGTCCACCATGGGCAAGGTTCATACCGAGTACAGTATCACCAGGTTTCAACGCTGCAAGATATACTGCCATGTTCGCTTGTGCACCGGAGTGAGGTTGAACATTCACGTGTTCTGCTCCGAACAATTCTTTTGCACGATCACGCGCGATGTCTTCAACGATGTCCACATGCTCACAACCGCCATAGTAACGTTTGCCTGGATATCCTTCAGCGTACTTGTTGGTCAGAACAGATCCCAATGCTTCGATTACTGCTTCACTTACGATGTTCTCGGATGCAATCAGTTCGATGTTGTTCTGTTGACGTTTCAGTTCAAGATTCATCGCTTCCAGTACTGCCGGGTCATTCTTGCGCAATTGTTCCATGATTAAATTCCTCCCAGTTTATAAGTGAATTTATAAAGTGAAACTAATGTTTACACGAAAACGGCGAGTGCAACACCAATCTGAAGAAACGAAGTGGTCGCCAAAAAGCTTTCTTTAGAAAGCTACTCCGGAAGCATAGGCTATCACCGGATTTCCCCTTTAAATAGGGAATAAAAAATCTGGGGATAACAGCGATCGGAAGATGGTGATGCAATCAAAGTCAGGAGTGTAACCCAATTAGTCTCGCTTTATATGTTAGTCACAAAATGTCGAATCTGGTTGTTCTTCCATACGATACACCGCGCGTTCGCCGCCAATCAACTTCGGACGAGTCAACGCTGTGGTCACACGTGCATCTCCAACATAGCGGAGCGCTGTACGATAGGGTACGGCTACATGCCGGAGATGCATCCCAATCATCGTCTCCCCAATGTCCAGTCCCGCATGGGCCTGCACATGTTCAGCCAGGCATGGATCGGTCAGCGAACGATATGCTGCGGATGCCATTGAACCTCCGGCCTTGGGCACGGGTACTGCACCAACCTCGGTCAATCCAAGACGAGTAAGCACAGAACGCTCCATTACCAGCGCACGGTTCAGATGCTCACAACATTGGAATACCGTGTCAAAACCGAATTCCTCCTGCACCTCGCGTATACCCGCAAGAAGCTGCTGTGCCACTTCAATGGCACCACTCGTACCAATCCGAGCGCCTGCGACTTCACTTGTGCTTGTACCGATCACAACGATCTGTCCAGGCCCAAGCTGTCCGGCAAGCGCCAGTTCATGCAGAATAGACGCGGTCTGTTCCTGCAATCCGGGTTGTTCCGAATCTAACTCTATAGTCATCCTATCATCGCCTCCCGATAAAATCATGCCCGCTTTCTCTTGGTTGTCCTTCGTATTCTTGCACGGCATCTCAGGTACTATTATAGCGAATAATCAGATGAAAGACGAAAAAAAGAGCAGTCTGCGGGTAACGCAGAATTGCTCTTTTGCCCAGGCGACCGGCCGTTTGTTCCGGTGCTCCATCGTGGTTATGCCCACTTCGTCGCCAGTTACACCGGATCCCTGTTTTCCCCTTCATCATAAAACAACCCGCGGCTAAAATCAACGGTTAATTTACATCACGTGTCCTATTTCTATAACCTGCCTCGCAGGATCAGAATTATCTCAGCTTATCCAAAAGCCGGTCCAATGCCGTCCGAATCTCAGCTGCAGCTATATTGTAATCATCACGACTTCCCCCAAACGGATCAGAGATGTCGAAACTTGGAATTCGTTGTCTAATCTCAATGGCTCGCTCCCGCTCCGATGCCAGGATCTCTTGCCCAAGGGCACGTTTCATCTCCAGCGTTGCAAACAGGCTGTCCAACTCCTGGACATCACTTAATACCTGTTCATCATCCTCCACATATTCTTTCAATGTATAGGTTTTGTGGACTGAATCGGGAAAAACCTGCATGACATGCTGCTTGTGACTCCGTGTTAATGTTAGAACCAGATCGGCCCAACCTACCAGGTTAGAGCTAAGTTGTGTGGAATGAGGTGGACCTTCAACGTTATGATCTCTCAAAACCGCTTCAGCATGACGAGAGATCGGCATACCCGACGTTGCTGCCACACCTGCGGAACGAACTTCTACCTGAATGCCACGCTCCGATGCCAGTTTTCGCAAAAGCCCCTCTGCCATGGGGCTGCGGCACGTATTTCCTGTACATACGAATAAAATATGTTTCATTGTGTTAGCCTCCCCATTTTACATATGATGCGAATGATATGATATCTCAAGTTTTATTCTAAAATATAAACAAAAGTCCAAACGCAAGCAAGATTGCGCCACCAATAGCTTCGCCGTAATCCCCGAGATTCTGACTCACCCGACGGCCTAATAGCAGACCCATAACCGACATCACCCCGCCACAAAAGCCGAAAGCAAGTACGGTTAAGATCAGATCACTGCTAAACATCCCTAAGGAAACGCCAACGGAGAACGAATCCACACTTACACTGAGGGAGAACAAAACAACGCCGAGCAGGGAACGGTGGTCCACCAGCTTAGTATCGCCTTCACGGAATGCATTCAGAATCATATGAGCACCCAGCAAAACAAGTAATCCACCTGCCGCATATGTTGTAATGTCACCGAGCAGGGAGCTGACGTATTTGCCCATATACATGCCGATGAGCGGCATGATGATATGAAATAGCGCCGTTACAATACTGATTCGCAATACATCCCTCAGCCGAATGCCCTTCATGCCAATTCCGATTCCGAGTGAGAAGGCATCGAGGCCAAGCGCAACAGCCATGATCAAAATGGTTACCAACTGCCCTACATGGGCAGACACATCCCACATCCCCATACCCCCAAGTCACGTAAAGGTTCTTGTACACGATATGCGGACAAGGACCTAAACATGACCGATGAAAGGCAAACGGCGGCGACGGATCTACTCGATATCCGTGGTGCATAAAGCTAGATTGGCGTGAAAGTGGATATGGTGGTTTATTGATTGTTTTGAAAAAGAGTACGTAGCTCTCCTGATATATGATCAGGGGAGGTTAAGAGGGTTGCTGGTTGCCAACTTGTATGAGTTGGTTCCCCGCAGCCTTGAGCAGCCGATTCATGACGGCTGCTCCCAGCCCTTCGCGTGAGCAGGCTTCAGCCACAATATATGTGGCGCCTTGCTCATCGCAGCTGCGCAGCGCGGCGTATAGCCTGCGCGCTGCTTCCTCCAGCTCGCTGGCGTCGCCCAGCGAGAACACGGCATCGGCGCGGTACTGCTCCGCGTGCTCGGCGAACGCCAGCACCGCGGTGCGCTCTCCGCGCTGCGCCGCCTCTGCGAGGGCGGCGCTGATCCAGGCCGCCACCGCTGCGGGCGGCCCCTCTATCACGCACAGCGCCCCTGCGGGTGCGTAGTGCGTGTACTTCATGCCCGGCGAGCGCGGCGCCTGGCTGCCCACGCCATCGGCCCCCTCCGCGAGTAGCGCGGGGTCCGTGGCGACACGGGCGGCAACGGCGGACAGTTGTTCCGCCGTAATGCCGCCAGGGCGCAGGATGGTGACGGTACCGTCGTCACCGACCTGCACCACCGTGGACTCGACGCCCACCCCGGTGGGGCCGCCGTCCACGATGCCGCCGATGCGGCCATCCAGATCCTCGCGCACATGAGACGCGAGTGTCGGGCTTGGCCGCCCGGAGCGGTTGGCGCTTGGCGCAGCCACAGGGCATGCCGCCGCCGCGATCAACTGCAAGGCCACCGGATGGTCCGGCATGCGCACGGCCACCGTGTCCAAACCGGCGGTGACACGCGGGGACACCGCCCCCGGCCTAACCGGCAGCACCAGCGTCAGTGGTCCCGGCCAGAAGGCCGCCATCAGCGCTTCCGCCGTTTCATTCACTTCCGTGACCAGAGTATCCAACTGGTCACGGTGCGCGATATGCACAATCAGTGGATTGTCGGAAGGTCGGCCTTTGGCGACAAATACAGCCTCCACGGCTGCCGTGCTACGCGCATCAGCACCCAAGCCATAGACCGTCTCGGTCGGAAAGGCCACCGTCTGACCTTGACGAATGCAGGCTGCGGCAGCCTGCAAGTCGGCGAGCGCCTGTTGATCGGCGCTCCCCTTTTTCACATCCAACATTTCAATATTACCCAATCCGTGATCGTTCTCAGCGCTCACCAAGACGCGTACATCCCACATCTCAGTGACCAGCTCTCCCGGAACTTTCATATCACGTTCTTCTCTACCATCCCTCATCTCAGAGGTGTGTTGCAATGGTTCGTTTTCTCTGCTCATATATCATCATTCCTAAACTTCAAGTAGGTTAGTTCATATCCATATTCAATATAAGTAATTATAACATACCTGTACCGCCTCGGATGCCCTTCACACTTCACTCCACGCATAAGTCTCGCTATATCCTCGCCACTAATTCATATCAAAAGGGCAGCTCCCTGAATCGAAGTCGCCCTTATTCATAGTATAAATTCGTTGTTATGCGAACAATCCAGTTATCCAACTCCACAGTTTCACAGCCATATCCCACAGAAAGAATCTTGCTTCCGGTGTATCTCCCTGCACAGATGCCTCTGCATCTCCAGGTTCAGCTGCAGCGGCCGATACCGTTGAAGGTTTCGCCAGGGCATCCCCAGTCCCTGCATCAATGAAGCACAGCGGCGGGAACAACACACACCACCAGTTCTGACCTTTTCCTTCGCCCAGCGTAATCCGAACCGCTTCATAATCTCCGGCAGGATACACAGTTCCTCCATATAGTTTGGTCGGGAACGGAACGGAACCCAGCTCCACCTGATACTCATAATTTAAACCGCGACTGGCCAACTCTTCTCCTACTCTATTTTCAATCTCGGACAAATGCTCACGAATAACCTTGCGCGCTTCATCCAGACTTTGCGGATTCTCCAGTTCGGCTACCCACTCGCCCATCTGAGCAACGACAGCATCCCGAATCTCACGTTTCACCAATTGATCTCCCGGTGCATCCGAGTTTGCTAGAATGCGCAAGCGAATCGATTGTTCCGGAATTGCTGTGGCCGCCACAGCTGCATCCGTTTTCTGACCTTCCCACATCATGATAATCATCATAAGACATACAATAATAAGTCCAATTTGCTTTACAATTCTTCTGCTCATTACGTTCTCCCCCTCGGCTCTCTGATCACGTTGCCTGCAACTCTCTCATGTCTATCAGTATGCCCCAGAGAATCGGAAGTAAACCTAGCATTTGCAATAAATCTACTAGAGTTTGTTCAAAAAGCCTCGAAACCTGCGCTGGTTGACCTTGGGCGAATGACTCTCGTGAATGACCAGTCGATGTTCTAAGGAACCCAGGACACCTTATTTGGCCTTCAGGTCTTCTTTTGAAACTGTAAGGAACACCAGACACGTTATTTCCCAAAATCATCTGACCAACAAGCTACAAAAGGCTGTTTATGCTGACATAACGTGTCTCAGATTCCTTAGCTTTCTCCGGGCACTTCGAATCCCCCGTATAAGCGGTGTCAGGTTCGTTAGCTCCTAGCAGCTGCACCTGAAATCCACACCATGCTTAACACTCTGTTCCCGAATCTTTCAGGTACATCTCTGCTTACGACTTGCTTGAAGACACCCTCTGCATTGATTCTCTCTTTTCTCTTTCTCTTCTCCCATCTCTCATTCACACTTTCTCACCCATCATGTTAAAAAGGCTGATCTGCACCTGGTTTCAGGGCAAATCAACCTCTTCATTCCTACGAACGATTACGTTATAAGTCCCACCACTTTACTTTTCACTGCACCGACTCAACAGTTACACAGCACTTTTCTCTTTCTTGAGCATATTCCATAAACGTTCCGACAACCGGGGTTGCTGCTCCCCCATCAGAAGTTCATCCTCCTCTTCCTGTCCATACAACTTAATGCTCATGACCACCCCAATACAAGCCATATTAATGAGCAAAGAAGTGCCGCCGTAACTGATGAACGGCAACGTAATACCTGTGAGCGGCATCAGTCCGAGGAAAGCCCCCACGTTCTCAAATACCTGATACAATAACATTCCGATAATACCTACAATGATGACGGGTCCCGCGCGATCTCTACAAGTCAGAGCAATCAGCACCATACGTTGAATCAGAATAAAGTACAACAAAATCAGTACGGATGCACCAACAAAGCCAAACTCCTCTGCAATTACAACAAAAATGGAATCAGAATACGTATAGGGGACTCGTCCACTCTGAACGGATGTTCCTTGCAAATAACCCTTGCCCATGATGCCCCCTGAACCGATGGCTAAACCTGCATTTTTCGTATGCCAGGAAGCTTTGGAGGTAGCCTTTTCCGGTACAAGCCAGGGATCAATTCGCTCCGCCCAATGCTCCCTTTTTATCTTTTCAAGAAAGGTGAACACTTCATCATGGTAGAAAGTATAGGCTTTAACAAAGCCAAAAAACGCCACGCCCACAATCGCCAGTGCAATCAATGCGTGCTTCAACCTCATATTCCCGATCCAGAAAACTGCAGCCAGAATCACCACATACCCCAGGGCATTCCCCAAATCATTCTGAGCCATAACAAGGGCAAACGGAATAAACGTCCAGCAGCCAATCGGCACAATATCTCTCCAAAATTTCAGCGTGCCTCGTTGTCTCTTCACAATCAAATGGGCGAGGAACAGAATCAGAATCATCTTGAACAGCTCTGCCGGTTGAAAAGAAAAGTTATCGCCCAGCTTTAGCCAACCGTTGGCGTTATTGATCGAACTTCCCAGGACATTGGCCAGGATCAGTAGTATAATTCCCAAGCCATACAAATAAAACGCATATTTCACGTATAACTTGTAATTCACAAGCCCAATCACAAGCACCGCAATGAACCCGGCCACATAGAAATAAATCGTTTTGACATGATGATTCGCCAGTTTGGCATCTGTCTGCGTTCCGCTATAGATCGCAAATACACTAATAATCATGAGCAACAGCATTACGAAGAGAATCACACCGTCCATCTTTTTCAACATTCTCACCATGACCCCGTCCATCCCCCTGAATCTAGCATTCTATGATTTCCAATTGAACTCAATATTACCATTGTATATAATTGGATAATAAAATGGAAATCTGGATCGCTTCAGGTTAAAAAAGTGAACTATTCAATGGCCTGAATTACACCGTAAAAACAATAAAAACCCCAAAACATCCACCCCAATGTGACTTGGGCTGATCTGTTCCAGGGTTCTATAGTTATCTAGCTTATATACATAAATCTAACGTGTTTCACGGTTTGATTCGAGAACGTTATTGCTCCTGCTGGGATGGCTTGCGTCTTAGCAATTTCATCACCAAATCGGTAATACTTGGTTGTTCCGCAGAGCCAAGAATATCCTCGTTCTCTTCCGTGTGGACCTTAATACTCATCACAAGACCCATGCTGATCATGTTGATCATAATGGAGGTACCACCTGAACTAATAAACGGTAGGGTAATCCCTGTCAATGGCATCAGACCAATGAACGGACCAATATTGACAAAGATCTGGTAGAGCAGCATCGCTATAATACCTACAATTAGATATGGCCCCGCGCGATCCTTACACTCCAGTGCAATCAGCACAAGCCTGTGAATCAGGATAAAATACAGTAGAAGCAATACCGAGGCACCGATAAAGCCAAATTCTTCACCGATCTGTACAAAAATGGAGTCAGCATAGGCCAGCGGCACCCGATTTGACTGAATCGTCGTGCCTTCCATATACCCTTTGCCTGTAATCCCGCCAGAACCAATCGCAAGTTTTGCATTATACGTCTGCCAGAGCACATCTCTTGAGGTCAGCTCTGGTACAAGCCAAGGGTCAAAACGATCCGCCCAGTGCGAACGTCCAATGTCATTCAGGAATTTAACAATCTCATCATGATAATGAATATATGCCTGTGTACCGCCGATAAAGGTAGCCACAGCAATAATAAAGCCAATGAGGGCATGCGTAAATTTAATGTTGCCGATCCATAATAGGCCCACAAGAATGACAACATAACTCAACGCATTTCCCAAGTCATTTTGAAGCAATACAAGTAGTAATGGCGGCAGAACACAGAGTGAGATCGGAATAACATCACGTCCAAAATAGAGCGGACGATTCTTCTTTCGGGCCAAAAAGGCCGATAAAAACACAATCAGGCATAACTTGAACAACTCAGCAGGCTGCAAACTGACCCCGAAGATGGACAGCCAGCCTTTTGCCCCGTAGTACTCTTTACCAAAGAACATTACGAAAATGAGCAGCAGCATACCCACGCCATAGATATATAAATAATTTTTGATTATGAATTTATAGTTGATCATCGACATCCCAAAAAAGACTACGAATCCCAAAATATAAAAGATCACTGCACTTTTCGGGAGTCCCTCCAGCTTTGGACGACCAAACGTTGTACTGTAAATCGACAAAATACTGATAACCATTAGAATAACCAGTATAAACACAATAGAATAGTCTATCTTTTTAAATTTGTGCAGCATGTAATTATGTTCCCCCAAGCATTCAGAAATCTTCGGTATATCTCATTGTAGAGGATTTCACGGCAAAAAGAAAACCCGCGGAACCTTACATTTTCGTCACCTGTTCCGAAGTACGAACACCCAGGACATGCCGCTCGATTCCGGCAAGGTCCGGTACAATGATTATTTCCGGCCAATGTCCCGCCGATTCAAGCAAAGCTGCGATGTCGCGAGCTTGCCCCTGGCCCAGCTCAAAACCAATGATCTGTGGCGGCGCAGACAGCAGCGCCAGTTGCTCCAGCATGATACGGTACGGTGCAAGCCCGTCCGGACCGCCGTCCAGTGCCATACGCGGCTCATGATCGCGCACTTCTTTCTGTAACCCGGCGATGTCTGCCGCTGGGATATATGGCGGGTTGGACACCAGGATGTCCACCCGAGCCCCGGCGAACGGGGCCAGCAGATCGCCTTCACGGAAGTCGATCTGTACCCCGTTCGCGGCCGCGTTCCGCGCGGCCACTTGCAGGGCAGCCGCCGAGAGATCCCCGGCGCCGACCTGCCAGCGCGGGCGCAGTGAAGCCATCGTCACCGCGATGGCACCACTGCCCGTGCCAATATCGACGGCGAGCGGAGCGCCGTCAGGAAACACACGGTCGGCTTCGCGCAGCACAGCCTCGACCAACAGCTCGGTCTCCGGCCGCGGAATCAGCACGGCCGGCGTGACCTCGAACGGCAGCCCATAGAATTCCTGGCTGCCGATAATGTATTGCGCTGGCTCACCCGCAGCCTTGCGCGTGACAGCGTCCTCCCAGCGGCTGCGATGCTCGCTGGGAAAAGGCTCCGGCTGCATCATGTAATACGCGGCGCCATAGACGCCGAGTACATGTTCCAGCAGCAGCCGGGCATTGTTTTGCGGCTCGTACACGCCGCACTTCTCCAAAAAAGAGGAAGCCTCAACGAAGGCTTCCCGACAGCTCTGTTCCGGCGTCATGACAAACTGCGCGCGGGTCACAGATTATTCTCCTCTATCCATCAACTCGGTCTGCTGAGCAATCGTCAGTGCAGACAAGATATCTTCAATCTCCCCGTTCATGATCTGATCCAGCTTGTGCATCGTCAGACCGATACGGTGATCCGTCACACGGCTTTGCGGGAAATTGTACGTACGAATCCGCTCACTGCGGTCGCCCGTTCCCACTTTACTTTTCCGCTCAACGGAGATCTTCGCTTCCTCTTCCATACGTTTCATATCGAAGATACGTGTACGCAGAACCTGCAACGCTTTTTCCTTGTTGGAGTTCTGTGATTTTCCATCCTGACATGTCGCCACGATTCCCGTTGGAACGTGTGTTACCCGTACTGCGGATTTCGTGGTATTAACCGATTGTCCACCGGCACCACTGGAACAGAAGGTATCAACACGGATATCTTTGTCATGAATTTCAATATCAAAATCTTCGGCTTCAGGCATAACCGCAACCGTTGAAGTTGACGTATGAATACGTCCGCCAGACTCGGTTGTTGGAATACGCTGCACACGGTGTGCGCCGCTTTCGTATTTCATTTTGCTGTATGCGCCGCGTCCGTTAATCAGGAAAACAACCTCTTTGAATCCACCGAGATCATTTGTGTTAACGTCCATCAGCTCTACACGCCAGCCTTGTGCATCTGCATAACGTGTGTACATCCGATACAGATCTGCTGCAAACAACGCCGCTTCATCTCCACCAGCTGCTCCGCGAATCTCAACAATAACGTTTTTGTCGTCATTCGGATCTTTTGGCAACATGAGTACACGAATCAATTCGTCCAGTTCCTTCTGGCGAGTGCTCAGTTCGTCAATTTCCATTTTGACCATTTCACGCATCTCATCATCCAGTTTCTCACCCTGCATTTCCTTTGCAGCTTCGAGATCCTGACTTACCTGTTTGTATTCATTGTACGCTTCATAAGTCGGTTGCAGATCGGATTGTTCCTTGGAGTATTCCCGCAACTTTTTGTTGTCACTTGCCACATCCGGGTCACACAAAAGCTCGCTCAACTTGTCATAACGGTCGGCTAACGCCTGTAATTTATCCAACATGTATAGTCACCTCACGCATTATTTTGTCCAAGCACATCACATTTTCAATAATTATTTCAATTCAAAATTAATTACATCTATAATCTATATTCCACAACGCACAGGATTCTCACGAATCCCCTGACCGCAGCATGTATTCACATTCATGTATGATCGACGTATAACATCGCTACAACGTCATCAAATCCTTTACTTTTAAAGTGATATCAAGAAATCGTGTACCCTGTATGAAACCCGCTTCAGTTCATCTGTTCAAGCGCGAATTTTAACGTGGTATACGACTCTTAATTATAGCATATTCTTATGGTTCTGAATAGTAACTGTTCCGCAGGCGGATGAACTAATTTTTGTGCTGCAAAACACAAAATGAAATTGTTGTTCGATGTTGTTCCGAAATGTAAAATAAACAAAAGCCACGATGCGCTAACATCGTGACTTCTCTAACAAAGGCCGGTGGGCGACCACGGCGAATTTCAATCAAATGAATGAAGAACCACCGGATTGCAAGGAGACCAACCTAATCCCGGTGGTTTTTTTGTTCCGCGCTACTTTCCACGCACTGCATAAGGCTATTAGCCCCATTGCAAAACTCTAAGTCAAAGACCCCACGAACTTCACGAGAAGGTCGCAGGGTCATGTTATTGAATCTACATATAAAGGTGTAACAACTATACGTTGAAACGGAAGTGCATAACGTCGCCGTCATTTACAACGTACTCTTTACCTTCAAGACGAAGTTGTCCGCGCTCTTTGGCACCGTTCATGGAACCCGCTGCAACCAGATCGTCGTAGGAAACAACCTCTGCACGGATGAATCCACGTTCGAAGTCGGTGTGAATGACACCCGCTGCGCCTGGTGCTTTCGTTCCTTTACGGATCGTCCATGCACGAACTTCCTGTACACCTGCTGTGAAGTATGTGTACAGACCGAGCAATTTGTAAGCTGCTTTGATCAACAGGTTCAGACCGGAATCCTCGATACCGAGTTCTTCCAGGAACATTTGTTTATCTTCGCCTTCCAGCTCAGAAATCTCTTCCTCAACCTTCGCACTGATTGGCACCACTTCTGCATTTTCAGCAGCTGCGAATTCCCTTACTTTTTGCACATAAGCATTGTTTGCCACATCACCGATTTCGTCCTCAGCTACATTGGCTGCGTACAGAACTGGCTTCAGGGTAAGCAAGTGCAGATCACGTATGATCAGAAGCTCATCATCGGTAAGTTCCATGCTGCGTGCCGGCTTGTCATCGTACAGAACAGCCTTCACTCTCTCCAATACTTCTACTTCTTGAGAGGCAGTCTTGTTGCCGCCCTTCATGTTTTTCTTGGAGCGATCGATTTTCTTCTCAACACTCTCGATATCGGCCAGGATCAGCTCCAGATTGATCGTCTGGATGTCGCTTACCGGGTCAATTTTACCATCGACGTGTGTAATGTTCTCATCTACAAAGCAACGTACCACGTGTACAATCGCGTCTACTTCACGGATGTGGGCAAGGAACTTGTTACCAAGACCTTCGCCTTTGCTCGCACCACGAACAAGACCAGCGATATCTACAAACTCAAACGCCGTTGGTACTGTTTTCTTAGGTACAACGAGTTCTGTCAGTTTGTCCAAACGCTCATCGGGTACTTCAACGATCCCCACGTTAGGGTCAATCGTACAGAACGGATAGTTTGCCGATTCGGCACCTGCTTGTGTAATTGCGTTAAACAACGTAGATTTTCCGACGTTCGGAAGCCCTACAATTCCTGCTTTCAAAGCCATGTATATGACAACTCCTCATTGATTACTTGTTCGGTATGAATAATCCTATACATTATATATGACAAACCTCAAGGCATCAAGGAACTTCGCCAATTCGACCAGAGTCCCATCCGCTTCCCGAAATCCCCAGTTAATGCAGTTAATTCGTTTTGCGCAGATCTTAAGTTTTGCCTAGAATATCCGCTATTAGGTTTACCCTTTGATTTCCTTATACATCGTCAGATCCGTTACCTCATATCCCATCTTGCGATACAGGCTGCTCGCCCGCACATTATGTCCAAAGACATGCAAACCAATGCGATCCACGCCAAGACTCAAGGCCGTCTGTTCAAGCGCCTGCATCGTCTCTGTTCCGTATCCCTTACCACGGTGTGCTTCTTCAACCACAATATCCAGCAAAAAAGCATCTTTTCCACGGCGATTATCCGTGATATTAAACCAGATATACCCCACGTTGCCGTCCACAGGGTGCACCAGATTGTAGAGATACGCTCCAGGTGTGTTCAAGCCTTCTGGCAGATAACGTTCATAAGATTCCTCCGCCAGTTGCTGTGCCTCTTCCTCAGCCCAGGTGCCCGCTTCTACTTTTTCCTGTGCAAAATCCTTAATCGATCGAATGCGAAAACTCGCATAATCTTCCTGATTCATTGGAGAAAGTTTCAACTTTTTCCCCTCCTTATTTCGAGTGATCTTGATTATGTATGAGTTCTGTGCAGTCCTTTTTGCACTACTAGTATCTTATTGTATCCTGTTCTTCCGCTTAGCGCATGAAGAATTCTGACGATTCGGATTTCAGTTTTCATATTTATCCATTTTAATTATAACTTTTGATCTCTTCCCATCGTTTATACCTCATGAAGGAAAGGAGTGGATCATTTTGTACACACGTCGCCGATTCTCAAAAAAGAAAATTATTATCTTGTCCGCCATCGTACTCGTCATAGGCATCATCGCCTTTAAGAGCTTGCTGAATGCAGTCGATCCCTTTCGCCATTTAAGGATCACGATCCACAACCAGTCCGACTATGATCTCACCAATATTCAGGCTAGCCTAGTCCAAGGCGACAACTCATCTAACAACAACGAGAGTGGCTCCACCTACGTATTTGATAAGGATATTCCCAGCGGAACAAACGTGAAATTCGCCCCACGGCTGAAACTTTCAGGCGAGGGCGCCATCTCCTTGACGTTTACGGACAGCCGCGGCAAAACCTATAACAAAATGGTTTGCGGTTATACGGAATACTTGTCAGGCAATTCCTACGTTACTGTAACCAATGAGAATGTCACCGTGAAAGAGGAATGTATGTAATAATTTGGAATTATAATTATCTAAGTAATTGGAATATAATTACATACGACTATCATAGAGGAGGGAATCAAATTGAACTTCAACGTAATTTTAGGTGCAGGGTTAGCTCTGTCCATATTACTTTCTGCACATCCAGCTAGTACTGATGAATTAGAGGATAGAGTGAAAGATGCTTTTACTAACCCTCCAATCACTGTGGAGAACACTGAGGATCCGATTATTAATCCAATGGATGTACAGCTTATCAGACCATTCAATTACAGCAGTTACAATGCATACGAAAACTCCTTCACATTGGATCCTGACAATGGAGAAGATGCCGATGTTTGGATTCAGAACAATAGTACGGATACTATTTATGCCAAACTTACTGTGGGCAATCTTTCCCCAATTGATATTCCAATCAAAAAAGGGACTCAAAAAACAACAAGAATAGGTGTCATAGGCACAACAAATGTCAAAGTTTATATCTATAGTTCAACAGGTCATAAAATGGATATGAATATAAGTGCCCGACAATTTTAATATAATAAATAGTGTAGAGGCTATTTCTTAATGAAGTAGCCTCTACACTATTTTTGTTCCAATTTAATATAGGATGCAATCTCAGTAGACTGAAATATACTTAAAATAACTCCAATGAAGTTTATATCATCTTCATTTTGACCCCACGCCTAACGCCGTTCCACCAGCCGCTCCGTCTGTTTCAAATCCTCAATCCGCCCTGCGCCAATGCCAAACATCACGGTACGCAACTCAAACTCAACCTGTTCGAGCCGCTCATTCAGCGCATCATCCGAAGCGACTGCGGATTCGAGTAGAGATCGGCCAAAACCAGCCAGGTCCGCACCGAGCGCGAGGGCTTTGGCCGCATCCACGCCAGTGTGCAGTCCACCACTGCCGATCAGGGCACCGGTAGGGTTCAGCGCCCGCACTTCCTGAATACACTCCGCTGTCGGAATGCCCCAGTCGGCAAAAGCTTCAGCAGCTGCCTGGCGTACCGGGTTATTGTTGCGGTACTTCTCCACCTGTACCCAGCTTGTGCCACCAGCACCAGCCACATCGATGAACGACACACCCGCTTCATACAAGGATTTCGCTGTAACACCATCGATGCCAAAACCTACTTCTTTTACGCCAACAGGCACGTCTAGCTCACGACACAAGTTCTCAATCCGTTGAAATAATCCGCTGAAGTTAGTATTACCTTCCGGCTGGAAAACTTCCTGCAACGTGTTCAGGTGAAGCACGAGCATGTCCGCACCCGCAATATCTACGGCGCGCTGGAAATCAGCCGTGGTAAAGCCATAGTTCAGCTGCACTGCGCCCAGGTTGGCAATGACCGGGATGTCCGGTGCCCAACGGCGGACATCGAAGGTACTCGCCAGTTCCGGCTGTTCTACGGCAGCCCGGATCGAACCTACGCCGAGCGCCCAGCCTCTGGCGTTTGCTACTCGGGCGAGGCGCTCATTGATGGCGCCCGTTGTTTTGCTTCCACCCGTCATCGAACTGATGAGCAAGGGTGTACGTACTTTTTTGCCAATAAACGAAGTTTCCAGATGCACCTCTTCAAAATCCAGTTCCGGCAGTGGGTGATGGCGAAACGCAAACCGCTCCATACCGCTGGTTACTCCTTCTCCTGCCACATTCTCCTCAAGACAGAGGCGCACGTGCTCTAGCTTCCGTTCTCCCGTAGCCACTTCGGGAAGCAGCCGTTCGCCGGCTCGCTCTTGTTCATTCATGATGAGACCTCCTATGTGAGAATCGTGCGGATCGACAGGATAACCTGCCTGTTCCTAGCTTCTATGTATATACGTCTTTTGCAAAAGACAAAAACATTAATCCTATAAGCATTGCAGCTCAGCAGCTCAACTCTATCCAGTATAACGTTCCAAACCATCTATTGAAAGGATGCCCCGACACCAAATGTCTCACTTAAATCTCGGAGCACCACTATTTTATACCTACGCAAAAGCACGGATCATCTGTCGCATCTTCAAAGCTCTGGTTAGCGCGGACGACGCACATAGGTGTGGATCAACAGAATGCACTTCCACTCCATCATCCGAACAACGAACTTATCTCAAAATTTCAGATGCTAACTGCTCACCAACAAGCTGCCCGGATAACGTTACAATCGGGGTTCCGCCGCCTGGATGTGTTGTGCCGCCAACGTACCAGAGTCCTTGGACATCTTTGCTTCGATTGCCTGGTCGCATAAAGGTCTGCTTCACGGAGTTGGACGAGATGCCGTAGATCGACCCTTGATGCGCCAACGTATCCCGTTCGATATCTCGCGGCGTGTATCGGATCAGCACATCCGATTGGTTCAACCCGGTAATTCCTCGTGCCGCCAATCGTTCCAGTACAAATGCACCGTAACGTTCCGTCTCTTGCTCCCAATTCCATGAAACTGACAAGTAGGGGGCATTAACCAGAATGAACAGGTTACTGGCTCCCGCCGGGGCCATACCTGCTTCCGAATAACCGGAATAACAGATGTAGATCGTGGGATCTTCGGGCATTTTACGGTCACGGAAAATATGGTCGAACTCCGGTTCATACCGCTCCGGAAAAAAGACTGTATGGTGTAACAACGCATCATATTGCCTTCGCACACCTGCCAGCGTCACAAATCCCGAAATGGATGGCTCATACTTCCGTATGCGAGCATCGCTCATCTCTTTCCGATGTTCCGGTGCGAGCAGCAGTCGATTCACGCTAAGCACATCGCCATTGGCAACCACCTGATCGGCTTCACGGAAGCCTTGATCCGTATCCACGCCAGCCACTTTGCCATTCCGAACAACAATCTGCCGGACCTCTATACCGGTAATGATTTGTACGCCTTTTTCCTGTGCCAGACAAGTCATTCCTTCGATCAGTTGATAGGTTCCTCCTTTGACTCCGTAGATGCCCACTTCTGCTTCCACATGACCCATCATTGCAAAGATGGAGGGCGATTGATACGGCGATGATCCCACATAGGTCGCGTACCGTCCGAACATAGCCAGCGTATGTGGATGCTGGAAATACGAACGCAGTAACTTATCCAGCTTCACCGTTGGCCGCACGCGGAGCAGGCTGCGCAGCATTTGGAGATTGTATTTGTCAGAAGGAGACAGCAGCAACTTACCTAGAAAATGACGATTGGCTTCCGCATACAGTGCAGCAGACTCATCCATAAATGCATCATAACGAGCCGCATCCTCCGGACTGTACGCCGCGATCTGCTCCTTCATCCACCCACGATTGCCTGACAAATCTACCACTGTGCCATCTGCGAATATATTACGTGTGCGCGGCTCTAACTCATATAACTGTACGTAATCTTCCATTACTACACCCGCATGGTCGAAGACTGAACGAAAGGTGGATGGCATCGTGATCGTGCTCGGTCCCCGGTCAAAATGATACCCGTCCCGCTCAATCTGCTGCAGCTTGCCACCTACGTGTTCCTGCCGTTCCAGAATGGTTACCTGCACACCTTGTGAAGCCAGTCGTATCGCACACGACAGACCTCCAAATCCTGCTCCGATAATAATGACGTTACCTCTCAACTGTACCGCCTACCTTTCCATACATACCCCTTGCCGGAGCGGCCTGCCTGCCAGGAAGCAAGTCCGATGGCAATGACACAGGCCATGCTGACCGGTTGCAGAAGGGCGAGCCACCGGGGTTGTCCGCCAGCATGATCCGCTACTCTTTTCACAGCCATACCAAGTAATGTTCCTATCAATCCATACAGAATGGACACCGAACTACCCATCATAATTCCAATAATCAAGCCTAGCGGGGGCACAATATACATCAGTGTATACATGAACATCGTGCCAAGCAGCAGTACGTCTTTGCGTCCCATACCTTCGTACATGTTTTTCTTATATCCGTTCCATACTTCTGCCCCGTTCTGATACATGCGGGTATTTGTTACGTCATGCACATCGGTCAGCATCACCGGATGGCCTGCACGCTTGACTGCTTTGGCGAGACTCATGTCATCCACCAGATGTGCCTGAATGGCAGCATGACCACCGGATGCTTCGTAACTGGAACGATGAATCAGCAAAAAAGCCCCCGTAGCGGCCACAAACATCGGACTGGATGATCTGCGTATCATAAAAATGGGCAGATGACTGATGATGGTGAAGACCATCATGGGCACAACAAGCTTTTCCATCCATGTCTTTGTTACCTGATAAGGAAAACCGGTTACCAGCCCCCCGCTCTGCTCACACCCTGCTGCAAGAGTCTGCCGAATGGCACTTGGCTCCAGACGCACATCCGCATCCACGAACATATACCATTCTCCCTTGGCCTCCTGAACCAGCCTGTGACACGCATGGGATTTCCCCATCCAGCCCTCGGGAAGATCGACACCATGCAGCAAACGCACACGCGTATCGCGATCCGCAATCGCCTGTACCATGGCCGCTGTCTCATCTTCGGAGCGATCATCCAGCACCAGCACTTCCATCCGGAATCCCAATGTCTCGCTCGCTAGTACACTTTCAAGACATCCTTCGATATGTAGTCTTTCATTTCTGGCCGGAATCAGTACCGAGACCAGCAGGTCTGGTGGTTGTATCTTATCTGCCCGGAATGAACGTACTTTGGGCAGACAGGAGACGTTCCATAGAGCGAACAGCAACTGTATGCCCAATATGCATGTAAGCACAATCCAGAAGATTTCAGATGCATTCATGCTAACGGTTCACCCGCTTTCGTGCCGCATCGTATTTTTCACTTGTCGAACGTACATGACGAATCAGTGGAAGCGCATCTGGCAAACTTCCCTGCCCCATCCGTACAAGTGCTGATCTATGATCGTCTAACTGCTGTTCCAACACATGGCCGAGTCTGGCGGCAATCTCTTCACTCTTCAACGCCTTCCAGTCTTCTAGCACAGGCGGGCCTGCCTGCATCGATATTTCCGGTAGATCATGCTGGACCATTCCATGGCACAAGGTTACCGGTACGGCGATGGCATTCGGGGAGCGACGAAGCAGCAATCCGATGCCTGGACGGAACCGAATCGGTCTGGCCTCCTGATGCAGAATTTCTCCTTGTGGAAAAATCCAGACCCTTTTGCCCGAATCCAATAGTTCACTGGTGTACTGTAGAGAGGTCCGAATACCGGACGCACTCTCCTTATTGATCGAATACGCACCCAATTTACGAAAAAAAGCATATTGCTGAAGCTGTTGCTCCTCCATCATCACATAATGATCTCCCCGCGATGTCTGTCTGGCCGCATGATAGAGCAGCAGACCATCCCACCAGGAACTGTGGTTCATGAAATAGATCACCGGACGAGTCGGTTCAATCGGGGAGTTGTCCCTGATGTCCACCTGCGGGTCCAGTGACCCTGTGAGCGTGAAGGAGCGGAAGCGCCGACGTAGCAGATAATAGTGATTGTATAAGGCAAAAATATAATTAAACGGTTTTGATTTTACGGCGCGAATCATAGAGCCAGCTCCCTTCGGCAAGAAGCACACCAGCAATGGCGATGATAAAGCTGCCTGTAATCCCTTCCTTTAGAGCAAGCAGGCCGAACAGAAGAATAAACAGCTGATACAGCCATTTTGCACGCAGCAATGAGCTACGGTCATTAGGCATGGCCGGAAGGAAGAGGGATAGGAATGCACCCATGATAAACCAGCTTATGTAATTGGTCCACGGAACACCGTAGAATCCACCTGGGGCTTGCCACTCCCAGAATCCTCTTGCATGCGCAACAGGGTCGAGTACAAGATCAAGAACAATCGCCCAGAACCCGGTCTTCACTGCTCGAAGCAGTTTGCCAGTCCATGTTGAACCACCACCACTTAACAGCGCCGAGTTACCAACCACTGCGATCCAGGCAAAACCCAGCGTAACTGGCACACTGAACATATGAATCCCAAAGAAGTCTGAGTAAGCATACTCACCAAAAGGCCAGTGCGTATGCACTCCTATCCACTCTACGCCCATACCTCCAAGCCAGATGATCACAGAGGATATCCAGAGTCCGGGTTTCAGCCAGATGACTGACTGGTCGGACAGACCTGTCCGATTACGCCCTTGGTAGATCAGATCCAGCACATACAATGCATAGAAGATTAGAAATAAACCATTTGAAAAAGACAATACGTCAGGCACACCGATCGTTAGCATCAAGGTTGCTCCAATGACATACCACGCCCAGTAAAGCCACTGGATCATCAGGATACCGCCGTTCGGGAGGCTTGATAGGCCAGCATCGGGTAACGTTTCACAATCGCACCCAGCATCTCCAGTTTCAATTCATCGCTAACATATGCCCGTTTGGTATATACGTCATAGTCGTTGCGTTCAACCGCGTGTAGAATGGTGGAGTAAAAGGCTGCTGCCAGCTCGATGGAAAACGCACTTTCCGTTGGGTACGTATCCAGACGATCCATGCCAATACGGAACCAGTTCAATGCTGCAGCTTTTAATTCATGAACAATGGCAATAAACCGTTCGTCCACGACCCCGTCTTCAAAGTCCTGCTCGGTGTAACCATGCTTCTCCATGATCTCCAGCGGAACATACCGGCGTACTCTGGCCCGATCTTCACCAACATCTCGAATAATATTAACGATCTGCATCCCTTTACCCAAAGCAATCCCGTTCATGGCTACTTCCGCGCCGTTATCATCCCGCAATACAGGCAACAACATCTCACCTACGGTTCCGGCTACCAGATAACAATAATGCTCCAGTTCCTGCATCGTTGCATAATGCGTTACTTTAAGATCTGTGAGCTGCCCTTCCATCTGACGGAAAAATGGCCCCTTATCGAGATGAGGAAAAATGCTGAACAACCATCTCAGTGCTGGCCAGATAAAGTGTCCTTCCGCGTCGTCTAGCCGATCAAACAAGTCATGGATCTCGTGAATCGTATAAGGCGAATGTTCCGGCTCGTCTACACTGTCATCAATCATGCGGCAGAAGGCATAAATGACATATACCGCTTCCCGACGTGGACTAGGCAGCCCTCTAAAAGCCTGATAAAAAGAGGAAGAACCCTTTTGCATCAACTCTTCACACCTGCTCAAAATCGCTTCATTCATGTTCCCATCTCCTTCATGAGTTGATTGACGGCCATCCGTGCACTCTGCATTACAATCGGCACTCCGCCACCTGGATGTACAGATGCTCCTGCGGCATATAATCCCTTTATATTAGGGAATGGTTTGGGTTGCGGTCGGTATACACCGGACTGGAACAATACAGGTGCTATACCAAAGCTGCCGCCCCCATAGAGCCCGTCTCGCTCTGCGTCAGCGGGTGTACGTACCTTTTTCCACTTGATCGCTGCACGAAGTCCCGGGAATCCTCGTTGCTCCGCTTCTTCCAGTACACGTTCTGCCAATGCTTCACTCTCCTGATCCCAGTCGACACCTTCAGCATCTGGTACGGGAATGAGGAAATACAATACACTCTGTCCTTGAGGTGCTGCAGTTTCATCCAATGCGACCGGATTAAATACGTAAAATGAGGACTTTGCCGGAATGCGTCGCTGATTGAAGACTTCCTGTAAACTACCTTCTAGACTCGGTGGCAAGAAGAACTGATGCGTCGTTGCATCTTCCCAGGTTTTGTCCACGCCCACATAGAGCAATACACATCCGGAAGAGGGACGATACGGTTTTCTTTTACGTGCTACCTCTGGTGATTGTCCAAGCAAACCTGATAGATGGGGGAAATCACCATTGTAGATAACTGCATCCACATTTTCTGCGCCTGCTGCCGTTTCTATACCTTCACATACACCATTTTTAATCGTGAGCCCGGTAACTTCCGCATTCAGCACGACACGCCCACCACGTGATATCAGTTCCTGTTCCAGAATAGCCGGCAATGCTGCATATCCACCTTTGACCATCCAGATACCATATTCATGCTCTGCGTAAGGCAAAAGGGAATAGATGCCAGGGGTCCCGAACGGTGATCCACCGATATACAGACTTTGCAGTGAGTATGCATCGAGCAATTCCTCGTGCTGAAAATAATCGCCTACCGCTTTCCGGACACTTTTGTGTGCGCGCAATCTGCCCATGAGTGACATGAGAGATGGTGTGAAGAAATCCCTTTTGCGCGGAAAAGCCCTTTCCAGGAACGCTGCCCGGCCTGCCGGAAACAACGTGTCCATATCTTTCATGAATCGTGTGAATCCCCGGCTCTCTCCCGGGAACAAACGCTCAATCTCCGCCGTCTGCTCTTCACGTGACGTCATCTTGGTCATGACACGACCACTGTGGTAATGCACTCTGTATAACGGATCACAGCGAAGTAACTCAATCTTCGAACGATCTACGCCTGCTTCCTCAAGTATGCCAAGTAACATCTCTGGCAGCAGCACGATGGTTGGCCCCTGATCGATCCGGTACTCACCTTCCTGCTCATAGCCAATGCGTCCGCCAACGCGGGAACCCCGTTCATACACGGTGACATCCCATCCCTGACGGTTCAATAACAATGCAGAAGTAAGTCCACCAATCCCTGCCCCTACAATAGCGGCCCGCTTCATGAATGCCCTCCGGCTTCTGCCGTCTTCACGTACGAGGATGGTTTGGAGCTTCTGCGCGCGTCCTCTTCCTGAATCAGTCTGACACTGATTCGTGCCGACTCAAAGATCGTTGGCAACCCGCTGCCCGGATGTGTTCCGCCGCCTACCAGCCATACACTTTTCAACTCTTCAAACTGGTTATGGGGACGCAGATACATCATCTGACCCAAATTATGAGCCATATTAAACGTTGCTCCGCGATACACATCCAGTTCATTTTCCCAATCGAGTGGAGTGAACAGCATACATTCTTCAATGCGGCTGCGAATGTCTGCCAGCTCAGGAATGCCCTCCATGCGTTTCATCATGGCCTCCTGCACATTCTCACGTTCTGCTTCCCAATCGATGTCTGCGGTAAGGTTAGGCGTAGGCATGAGAACATATAAAGCGGATTTCCCTTCTGGTGCCAGCGTCGAATCGAGTCTGGAAGGGTTATGAATATATAGAGATGGATCGGCTGACAACATTTTGTGCTTTGTAATCTCATCAACGTTCAACCGGTAGTCCTCTGGAAAATAGATCGAGTGATGCGGAAGGTCCACATCACCATCCACACCCAGATACAGCATTGCTGTAGAGCAGGAATACTTTTTGCGTTTCATTTTCTCCGGGGTATATTTCTTAAGTACGCCCGGTTCGAACAGATGGTTCACCGCATGTGCAAAGTCGGCGTTCACCACCACATGGTCCGCTTCGATGCGTTCACCGTTCTCGAGCAACACACCTTCAGCCCGACCATTGCGAACAATGACCTGTTTTACCGGAGTAGAAGTATGTATGCGTCCTCCGTATTCTTCCACGACATCAGCCATGGCTTGGAAGATCCGATTCACACCGCCAATGGGGTGGAACAATCCGTAGTGGTGCTCAATGAACGATAGTATGGTAAAGGTTCCCGGACAATCCCAGGCAGACATGCCAAGGTATTTGGATTGGAATGTAAATGCCCAGCGTAGACGCTCATCTGTAAAATAGCGGGACAAGATTCCGTAGACCGTATTATGGACATCAAGCTTGGGTAGAGCTGTTACCGCATCTTTGCGCAAATAGTCAGTCAGCTTGCCAAAAGGACGGCGGAGCAAAGGCATGACTTTGCCAAATTTCACTTCTTCTTCTTGCATGAACCGAAGGTAATTGTCCTCATTGCCCGGAAACAATTCCTTAATCTGTGCAGCTGTATCTTCCCGATTACGAGAAGGCGTGAACACCTTATCACCAAAGTTCAGTGCGTACAGTGGGGTTAGCTCTTTCATATGCACATAATCGGATAACTTGCGTCCCACCACGTCGAACATCTCTTCAATCAGCTGTGGCATCATCAGAAATGTAGCACCCCGGTCGAATCGATATTCACCCAGTTCCAATCTGGCAGAACGCCCCCCGATGACTGGCTGTTTCTCATACACATCTACCTCGTACCCCTGACCGGACAATAACATTGCTGCTGCAAGTCCACCTGGACCTGCGCCAATGACAGCTGCACGTTTGCGTTGTTGATTCGGTATCATGCCACTCACCTTTCTATGTAGGGAATTCCTATAGTTCTCTAGCCCCTAACCTATTATTAAACCGCCCAAGAACACTTTAAGCGGTAACTAGCAAAAACATTATACAAATATAATACAAATATTATACGGCCTTGTAAACCAAAAAATGACCCACTGGTCAAAATACGTGGATACTCCATTTATCAATGCAAAAAAACATCCCTTGATCACTTCGTCAAAGGATGTCCTGTATTCACTAACCTATTCATATCATTTGAGATTATGTTTAATTATTGGCCTGTCCGAACCTTGTACCGGGTGATCGCTCGGAGAGATACTCACGCTCCATCCACGATTGCCAGTCCGCAGAACTCTCCGGCATAATCCATTGCGGATAACGCGCATGCTCTGCACGCTCATAGCCTTTACCTCCCAGTACAAAGCGAATATGCGGGAACTCGTTCATGATCCGCTCGACGAGCTGATCACATTTTTCAAGAAGTCCTGGACTTGTGATCGACAGGCAGACCAACTTGATCTTTTGCTCCCGGATAATCGGGAAGATGCCTTCCTCTGGCGTGTTGGCACCGAGATATAGTACTTCCGCTCCATTTTTACGCATAAAGAGAGAGAACAGCAGCAACCCGACCTGATGATGCTCCCCTTCCGGACACAACGCCAGAACTTTGGGCAGATGCGGATAGATCGGGAACAGATGGAAAAACTGATAAAACCGCTGTGATATCAGCTGTGTCATGAAGTGTTCCTGAGCCACCGAAGCCCTGCCTTGCTCCCATGCATCTCCAACCCGAACCAGAATGGGCACCAACACATGATAGAACATCGAGTCATACCCATACATGGTGAAACCAAAATCAATCAAACCATTGGCACGTTCACCCTGAAAGTTGTAGAGCGAGTCATAGATCTGATCTGCCATGCGTGCGTAGGCTTCTTCCATCGTAGGCACCGGAGCCATGATCGGCGTGGGCACAGCCTCGGGCGGATTTAATTTGTTTACTTTCAACATCCGTACCGCTTCCGAAATATTGGTCTGATGCAGCTCAACTTGTTCTTTCAACCAGCGCAGATCCGCAACATTCTCTTCGGTATACATTCGATAACCCGATTCCGTCCGCTCAGGGGTGACCGCACTATACCGATTCTCCCAAGCCCGGAGAGTTACCGTCGGGATACCGAGCATGGCAGCGACTTGTTTGATGGAATACACCTTATTACCCACTTTCTTTCCTAAATGTCCAGATTTCAAAGGTTATATCATTGGTTCCCCGTCCTTGTCAGGCATATGAAAACCCTAACATTCTACAAAAATAATACACTCATTATACACAACGCTCAGACACCTGTCGATTGCATCCTGCCAATTTTGCCATATGCATTTTACCGCTACATTCGTTATGCTAGCGGGTTCTCCTGCGTCAACGTTATCATCCGTGTGGTAATAGAAGTCAGCAAGTACAGAAGGGGGAGTCCACCGTTGGTCTCATTACGCCGCCATTCATCAGACCGCAAATCTTCACGCGGCAAATTTCCATACATACGAACAGGAATCGTCCTATTGGTCCTATGGCTCATCGCCGTCATGCTCTATCAAACCTACAAACCATTACCAGCGGGCATTTCCTACGAAAGTCCGGAGTATCGTGTGGATCAAGTCGAGTTCCTGCATGACCTCACTTATCCTTCCTCCGACGGACAGATGGAGCACGAACAGCAGATTTTCCAGCGCATGATGCAAATTGTGGAGGAAGCAGAGCAGTTTGTCCTGGTGGATATGTTCCTGTTCAATAATTATCAGCACAAGGGACAGAACTTTCCTCCCGTGAGTACTGAATTCACCGAGGCTCTGGTCGCCAAAAAAAATCAGCATCCTGATATGGATATCTGGTTCATTACAGATGAAGTAAATACCAACTATAACTCAGCACCCAATCCGTTACTGGAACAAATGAAACAAGCAGGCATTCATGTGGTCATCACGGATGTGGACCCTTTGCGTGATTCAACTCCAGTATACTCTGCGGTCTGGCGGACCTTCTTCCAATGGTTCGGCCAATCCGGAGATGGCTGGATCAAAAACCTGATGGCGACGGATGGTCCAGATGTAACTGTACGTTCCTATCTCAAGCTGCTCAATGTGAAAGCCAATCATCGCAAAGTTGTTGTTAGTGAGAAGAAGGCGATTGTCTCTTCTGGCAATATTCATGATGCGAGTGCCTACCACTCAAATATTGCATTTGAAGTAACAGGTCCAATCATTGGCGATATTCTTCAGTCAGAGCAAGCTGTTCTCGACATCTCAGGCGGAGGCCAGGTTCCTGCCTACACAGCTCCTCCCACGGATTCGAAAACGGGAGATTTGCGAGTCCGCTATTTAACTGAAGGCAAAGTGAATGACGCTGTACTCCATGAGATCAATCAGGCTGGCAAAGGTGACACCTTATGGATGGGCATGTTCTATGTGGCCTCTCCGAAAGTATTGGAAGCCCTGCTGGAATCCGCAAAACGAGGAACCGAGATCCGGCTTGTACTGGATCCAAATGAAAATGCCTTTGGTCAGGAAAAGATCGGCATTCCGAACCGTCCTGTCGCTGCTGAATTGCATGATAAATCCGACGGTAAAATTCAGATACGCTGGTATAACACCACCAAGGAGCAATACCATACCAAGATGATCTATATTGCCAAAGCAACCGGAGATCATATTGTCCTCGGGGGTTCAACCAATTTCACCCCCCGAAACATGAATGACTACAATCTGGAGAATGATCTATGGGTTGCTGCACCTCCAGACAATAAGTTCACGCTTGATATCGCGAATTATTTCGAGCGTATTTGGAATAATGATGATGCGGAGTTTACGTTAGACCTGGATGAGTTCCAGGAGAAGACTACGTTTTTGAAAGGTATCCTATACAAGCTGCAACTGATTCTGGGTCTTACGACCTTTTGATCAGAAACCACATCCATACCTGTTATATCCGCCTGTACTCTACTGTGCAGGCGGATATTTTCATCTTGACAGGCAATGTGAAGTGTGAAAATATAATTACCTAACGACCGTTAGGGAGGTGATTGAATGACTGCACAATCCATTCGGGATGCTGCCCTGTTCCATTTTGCGAGAGATGGCTATGAGGGGGCTTCTCTGAGAGCTATTGCTGATGAAGTCGGGATTAAAAAACCGTCCATATATGCACATTTTAGCTGCAAGGATGACTTGTTTTTACACACACTGGCCTTTGCTTTTTACGAGGTAAAACGGCACACACTCGAATATTTCCGTGATCATGCGGATCTGCCATTGGAGCAGAGGCTGAAAGGCTTGTTGATCTGGTTTGAACAAGAATACAATGCCCATGCTTCGGCTCGTTTGATGTTGCGCAATTGTTTCTACCCACCACTTTCTCTGTATAGCGAAGTGATGGATCTGGTATATCCGTTTATCGATGGCATGGAACGTGCTCTGAATCGTCTGCTGCAACGGGCAATGCGTAATGGAGATATACCGCCCCTTCCGGCGGAACAAGCCGCCATTGCATTTATGACGTTCCTCGACGGTATCACCGTGGAAATAATCTATGGAAGCTCACGTCGGTACAAGAGACGGTTGGAAGCATCCTGGCCTGTCTTTTGGCATGGCATTCATCATTTGAACGAAGAGGCACAACACGTTGTGCCGGAAGGAGATTTAACATCATGAACCGCAACTGGTTATATGTATTTATCGGTGGAATTATTGAGATTGTCTGGGTAAGCGGGCTGAAACATGCCTCGAATGCCTGGGAGTGGACTTTAACGGGGATTGCCATCGTGATCAGCTTTGGACTGATCATTGCCGCTTCCAAAAGGTTGCCTGTAGGTACGGTGTATGCCGTCTTTACGGGAATTGGTACGGCGGGTACCGTCCTTACGGAAATGGTACTGTTTGGTGAGCCATTCCGCTTGGCCAAAGTATTGCTCATCGGGCTGCTGCTCTGCGGCGTAATTGGACTGAAGCTGGTTACGGATCAGCAAGAAGCCAAAGGAGGTGCAGTATAATGGCTTGGATGGCAATTGTAGGTGCAGGGATATGTGAAATTTTCGGCGTAATCGGTATTAATGGTGCTTCCACCAAGAAAGGATGGCCATACATCGTACTTATGCTGGTGTCGTTTGTGTTCAGCTTCTCGCTGTTGTCCTACGCCATGACGTCCATTCCCATGGGCACAGCGTATGCCGTGTGGACAGGGATCGGGACGGTCGGCAGTACGTTAACAGGCATGTTCCTGTTCGGTGAACGGAAAGAAGCGAAACGTATCCTTTTTATCGCGATGATTTTGGTGGCAGCGGTGGGTCTTAAACTGATCACGTAACGTAACGAACTGAAGTTACACTTTAAACTCCGGTGATAGCATATGCTTCCGAAGAAGCTTTCTTACAGAAAGCTTTAAGGCGAACACTTCGTTTCTTCAAGTCGGTTCTGTAATCTCCGTTATCGTGTAATTCTTAGCCTCCATTATGATATCTATTAAATTCTGTAATATAAAAAAGACGACTTCAATCAGGAAGTCGTCTTTTTTGGGATATGATATAAATAGGGAACCCCTCTATACTCTGTTACGTAAGAAAGGATGTCTTAATGATGAAAAAATTATTGGCACGGATAGGTTCTTATACAGGATATACCCTTCTGATCGCCATGGCCATTTTCTATCTCATCGCTCTAGTCGCCATTATTATGCTCGCCTTATACGCCTTCACTGGAGGAAACTAACTTAAACGTTCTTGATACCTTATCCATATCTTACATACAAGTTGCACCTTGTTACTTGCCGTCTCTCATTCCCATTGATCAGCCTCTTTTCCCCATATACATTTTCCAATTTACTCCCATTTGAATTCCTTCAACCAGATCGTTTATACTAAGTTTGACCCTAGAGTCAATTCAAGAACTCATAAGTTCCCTGATGAGGTGAAAGTATCGTTAATGAACCCTATACATGAGATGAATGAGAAGAAAAAACTCATCATTACTACAGCACTCAAGCTATTCTCGGAAAAAGGCAGTGCCGCAACCTCCATGCAGGAGATTGCAGAGATATGCGGGATGTCTAAGGGAAGCCTTTACCTTATATTCAAATCCAAAGAGGAATTGGAAGACAGCACGATGGAGTACTGCTTATTTACACTCATAGACGAACTATCCCAGATCGAACATGAAGCTGACCTTACTCCGAGAGAACGTTCACACAAACAGATTGAGACACTGCTGGGCCATGTGTCCGAGCTAAAGGAATTTTTGCGTGTACAGATGCAAAGCATGATGATGAATGATGAGCCACATCGCAAGGAAAAATGCAGCCCGCAGCATAAAGATCTGGAGATCCTTACCCTACACGGTTTCAAGGACAAACTGGAAGATATGTACGGACCGGAGATTGAACCCTATACGATAGATCTTATTTTGCTCATACAGGGTATGTTCCTCTCCTACGTTAAGATCTGGTTTACCGAAATGCCTTCCCTTACCGTCTCCAAAATGGCAACCAATATGCTGCAAATGATTGATTATGCAGCTTACGGATTGCTCGATCAGCGCCCTGCGCCTTTGATTTTGTTGGAAGACTGGCCCGCATGGAATAGTGATCCAAACACAGACTCCACTGTGATGCGTCATCCCATTCACATCATCAAGCAAATGCAGGATATCGCTGGTTCCGAATTGCCCGCAGGGCAAACAAAGAATGATGTGCTCGAAACTATCGCCATTCTCAGACAGGAGATGATGGAATTCACGCCTCGGCGTGCCATCATTATCGGCATGATGCACAATTTGGAGAGCGTATCTGCCATCAAACCTTTGCACTCTGAGCTTAAGCACAGTCTGGATGCCAAGTATAGCCGGTTTATCCAGGCTGACTCGTCACACATATAAACAGGAGAAACAGAGAGGAGAAGAAACCATCGTATGAAAGGTATTATTAATTTTTCACTGAACAACAAGTTTGCGATCTGGATTCTGACAATTATCATCTCTTTTGCAGGTCTGTACAGCGGATTGACGATGAAACAAGAGACAATCCCGAACATCAACGTACCGTTTCTGAATGTCACTGCCATTGATCCGGGGGCTGCACCGGAGGGGATTGTTGAGGATGTCACGAAGCCTCTCGAAGTAAAACTACGCAATGTAGATGGCGTGAAGACAGTCACCTCCACTTCCATGGAAAATGCAGCATCGATCACACTCGAATTTGATTATGGAACAGATCTGACCAACGCAACTGCAACCGTTCGTGAGGCACTGAATGAAGTACAACTGCCTGACAGTGTGCAGAAGCCGACCATTTCCAAGTTCAGCATTAACTCTTTCCCGGTTGTATCTCTGAGCTTGTCCGACAAGGACGGCGGTGACCTGGAACAATTGACACGACTGGTTGAATCGGATATTCAGCCTGCACTCGAAGATATTGACGGTGTAGCTCAGGTTCAGGTGTCCGGTCAATATGTGAAAGAAGTTCAATTGAAGTTTGATCAAGCCAAAATGGCCGAGCTGGGCCTGACCGAAGATACGGTAAACGGCATCGTTCAAGGTTCATCCATTCGTGTGCCCCTTGGACTGTTTGAACTGGATAAATCCCAGAAGGCCGTTGTTGTAGATGGAAACATCGTCGACATCGATGATCTGAAAAACCTTGCCATTCCAGTAGTACCCGACGGTGCTGGCGCTTCTGCAGGTAATGGTGCAAGCGCAGCCCCACAAGGCTCTGGAGCACCAACTGGTGAAGCTGGTCAAGGTACCGCTCCAAGTGCTTCACAAGGAACGGACCAGACTGCAGGCCAGGCTGCTGGCGGTAATGCCGGCGTGGGTAGTCCTTCGGGCGCTGCCAACGCAGCTGGTATCCCTACAGTGAAATTAAGTGAAATTGCCAAGATCGAAGTCATCGGTCAAGCGGAATCCATTTCCCGGACAGACGGCAAGGAATCGATCGGTATTTCCGTTGTAAAATCCAACGATGCCAACACGGTTGATGTCGTTAACGCAGTCAAAGATAAAGCGGAAGAGTTGCAATCGCAGTTCAAAAATGCTGATTTGACTGTACTGCTCGACCAAGGTAAGCCGATTCAGGACTCGGTGAACACGATGCTGGGCAAAGCCGTTTTTGGCGCCTTGTTTGCCATCCTGATCATCCTGCTCTTCCTGCGTAATATTCGTTCAACCATTATCTCCATTATCTCGATCCCGCTCTCCTTGCTCATGGCATTGACTGCGCTCAATATGATGGATATTACCTTGAACATGATGACGCTGGGTGCCATGACGGTTGCCATCGGACGGGTTGTCGATGACTCCATCGTTGTTATCGAGAACATCTACCGCAGATTAACACTCAAAGGCGAGAGATTGAAAGGCCGTGAACTGGTCCGCGAAGCAACTCGCGAGATGTTCATTCCAATTCTTTCTTCCACCATCGTAACAATTGCTGTATTCCTGCCACTGGCATTGGTAAGCGGTATGGTTGGTGAGTTATTCACACCATTTGCACTGACAATGGTATTCGCTTTGCTGGCATCCCTGATCGTTGCCATTACCATTGTGCCGATGCTCGCGCATACCCTGTTCCGTAAAGGGTTGAAGAATAAGCAGAATCATGAAGAAAAACCAGGCAAAATGGCGGAAGGTTACAAACGCCTGCTGAACTGGACACTGTCTCACAAACTCATCACGGTCAGTATTGCAGTGATCCTGCTGGTCGGCAGTTTATTCCTGTACCCGTTCATCGGTGCAAGCTTCTTGCCGGAACAACAAGATAAATATGTGACCATTACGTACAGCCCACAAACAGGAGCTTTGCGTGAAGATGTAGAAAAAGAAGCACTCGTTGCCGAGAAGTGGTTGCTGGAACAACCGGGTCTGGAGAAAATGCAATATTCCATCGGCGGAAGTAATCCACTAAGCAGTATGGGTGGCGGTGGTTCCAACTCGGCTCTATTCTATATTGAATATAACGAAGATACGAAAGACTTTACTCAAGTGAAGGAACAGCTTGTAGAAGGTCTGAAGAAAGAAGTTAGCGTAGGAACCTGGAGTGAGCTTGATATGTCCGGGGGTCTGGGTGGCAGCGGACTGAGCCTCTCCATCTATGGCGATAATGTTGAGCAACTCAAACCCGTATCGGATGAAATTCTGAAACTGGTTGAAGCGGATAAGGATAATTTTGAAAAAGCAGACACAACACTTGCTGACACCTACGGGCAGTATACGCTCGTTGCAGATCAGGAGAAACTAAGTTCCTTGGGCCTGACTGCAGGACAACTGGCTATGGCACTGAGCCCGACACGGGAACGTCCTGTGCTCACGGAAGTTGATATCGATAATAAAACGTACAAAGTATATGTAGAGACAGACGATAAAACATTCAGCAGCATTAAAGAAATTGAGGATGAAACCGTCACTTCACCGCTTGGCATCCAAGTACCAATCAAAGATGTTGCCAAAGTGGAAGAAGGTACGTCCCCGAACTCCATCATGCAAATTGATGGTAAGGTTGTTGTGCAAGTTACAGCCAACATCTTGGCTTCGGATGTAACGAAAGCTTCGAGTAACTTACAGGCTGAGATCGACAAACTGGATCTGCCTGATGGCGTTGAAGTGAAGTTCGGCGGTACAACTGAACAGATTAATGATACATTCACTCAACTGGGTCTCGCCATGCTGGCAGCCATCGCCATTGTATACTTCGTGCTCGTTGTTACATTCGGCGGCGGATTGGCACCATTCGCAATCCTGTTCTCCCTGCCATTTACGGTTATCGGTATTATGGTAGGTCTGTTCATCGCTGGTGGTACGCTTGATGTCTCCGCCATGATGGGTGGACTGATGCTCATCGGTATCGTGGTCACCAACGCCATCGTGTTGATCGACCGTGTTATTCACAAGGAAAAAGAGGGTATGCCTACCCGTGAAGCCTTGCTGGAAGCCGGTGCAACTCGTCTGCGTCCAATTTTGATGACCGCTCTCGCGACCATCGGTGCCCTGTTGCCACTGGTTACGGGCCTCGAAGAGAGTGCCGGTATCATCTCCAAAGGATTGGGAATTACCGTAATCGGCGGTCTGATCAGCTCCACGTTGCTCACGCTGGTTATCGTACCGATTGTATATGAGTTCCTGATGAAATTTAAAAAGAAAAGAATCGAAGATTAAGAAGTAGTTGATCGTGCTCATGTAACGAATCGAGTACAACTTAGATACAGACTTTAAGCTCTAAGCTCTCGCCCTTTAGCCCATATTGGAATGATTGAATTCCGATGTGATGCTAAGGGGCTTTTTTATTTGAGTCGAAATAATGTCACATAGAATGACATAAAAACAATTCATTTTAATAAAAATCACAAAAAGAATAGTCTCGATTGTCATTTGGAACAAATGAACGTGAGATTTCAGCCCATCGGCTGTAAATCGACTTATAATATGGATTAATTATGCAAGTTAACGGATTCCAGACTCCAGATAGATCACATGTGATTGGGGAAGGACGGTGGTTGTGTGGGGGAGACAACGCTTCATATTCAAGTCAGAGACATGTTAAAACGTCCCGTGTTTCGCAAGGCAGAAGTCCTTGCTAGTGAACGCGCACTGGAGCGGTATGTTCGCTGGGTTCATATTATGGAGGTTCCTGAAGTAGGGGACTTGCTCAATGGCGGGGAATTGGTACTGACGACAGGCATTGGCTGGCAGGAAGGTGAACAGCAAGGTCTGTCTTTTCTGCGTCAGTTAATTGCACGCGGGGCTGCCGGACTCTGTATGGAACTGGGGGATCACACCAAGTCGCAGCTCGGTGCCATGAAGGAAATTGCAGTCGCAGCGGATTTCCCGTTGATCTGGTTCCACGAACAAGTCCGTTATATTGATATTACGCAAGATCTGCATTTCACCCTGATTCGCAGTCATCAGCGGATGATCGCTGAACTCGATAGTCTCACCACCTCATTTAACCAGCTTCTTCTGAATGGAGATGGCGTACAACCTCTGCTTCGATTATTGTCACGAACAACCGGATGTGCCGTGGCATTATATCCACTTGAAGGGGAAGCAAGTGCCGTTCCCTACTGCCCTCCAGAGGAGCTGGAGACTCGTCGGCAGGATTGGTTTTTGCAGCGGGAACATTTGGCGGGAGAGGATATTCCGAATTTAATGCGGCTGTCAGATAACACATTGCATGCGTTCAGCATGCCTGTCCGAGCGTTAGACTACACCTTTGCCGATCTTGTACTCATCCACCAAAAACTGCCGGATCACGATTCAAGCATACCGATCAAACCCTCAGATGAATTCATCATTCAGGCACTGGAACGTTGCGCGGCCGCGATTGCCCAGGACTGGATGCGAACCAAATACATGGAAGAGAAACGCCGCTACAAAGAAGATATGTGGGTCATTGACTGGCTTAACGGACATCACTCCACGAAGGAAATCCATGAATATGTATCCACCGTTAATCCCCTTCTCGCAACGAGCAAAGCCACGATTATCTTATTCGACAGTAACCCTGCATACACAGACAGCCTTAGGCTTCAGAAATTATTGATCCAACGTAACATCGTCGCCCGTTCCGTGTTCGCTCGGGAGAACTTCACCCTCTACAGCACCGTTCTGAATCACCAGATCATTCTTATCATTCTCGACCCATTACCTGGATCTCAGCGCAAAAGCAGTCTCTGGCGCTGCATCGAACAACTGCAGCAGCACGAGCAGGAACAGACCCACTGCCTCTTCTCAGGCCTGTTCGGTATCGGTCATAGCTGCACGGACCTCTCCCGTCTCAAGGACAGCCTGGAATCCGCGAAGGAGACACTGCGAATTCAGAAGGACATCGGTGTGATGCAGCAGCCCTTTTACAGTAATCTTCATTGTTATCGCATCATTGCCAGCATGAAGCAGTGTGGCAATCTGGATGATTTCATCGAAGAATATCTGGGCCCTCTCATTCGTTACGATGTAGAGAAAGGAGGTCAGCTGCTGCGCACGCTCAAGCAATATTTGGTCCTGTGCTGCTCCAAGCAAGAGACGGCCACCGCTCTATATATTGTCAGACAGACGCTGTATCACCGTTTGGATAAAATCGAAGTCCTTCTGGGAGAAGACTATATCCTCCCAGAGAAGCGGGTAGCGATCGAACTTGCACTCTATGCCTATGAGTACGTACATGGCCCGATCGCATGAAGAGCTTCAGCATGGTCTACGCTCCCCGCTGCTCCTGAAGCTGGCGAATCAGGATGTGACTGAACCATTTCCGTCCAGACGCTGTGCCCACGTATTGCTCTTGTTTCTCTTCGGGAAGATCCGGGTGCCCCCATATGACGTGAGCACCCTCCAGATGTTCCCGTACCGCATAGATCCGATAACCCTGCGCAACCATTCGCTCTATGGCGATCCTCTCGGCCTCAAACACATCATGATCCGACATCAGCTTCTCCCTCCATTCACTGCCGTCACAGGCTGTTTCATCGGTATAGGTGCGCCTGCATCATACTTGTTGCGCTTCACATATTGGCCTGCCCCTGCTGTTCCGGCATACTGCCGATCTCGAATGACATACTCCCCGCGGCACAACACCGTCACCGGACAACCCTGTACCTGCATACCTTCAAATGCACTGTAATCCACATTCATATGATGCGTATCTGCCGAGATCACCCTGTTTACAGATGGGTCAAAAATAACGATATCCGCATCTGTCCCTACAGCCAGAGTCCCTTTCTGCGGGAATAATCCAAATAACTTGCTCGCTCTTGTCGAACATAGATCGACCCACTGATTGAGCGTAATCCGCCCCTTGGCTACACCTTCTGAATACAGAATGCTGAGGCGATCTTCGATGACGGGCCCCCCGTTCGGAATTTTGCTAAAATCATCCTTGCCCAGGTCCTTCTGCCCTTTGAAATTAAATGAGCAATGATCGGAGCCAATCGTCTGCAACTGACCGCTTTTCAATGCATTCCACAGTACTTCCTGATGCGCTACTTCCCGGAGTGGTGGTGACCAAACATACTTTGCACCCTCAAAGTCCGGCTGATCCATAATCGACTGATCCAGCGTCAAATACTGAGGACAGGTCTCCCCCCAGATTCGGTAACCCATTTCACGCATACGCGCGATCTGCTCGACAGCCTCCGCACAGGTCACATGCACCACATACAACTGTGAATCCGCAAGTGCAGCCAGACGGGCCGCCCGGCCTGTCGCTTCTCCCTCCAGCATGGATGGACGAGTCAACGCATGATGAATCGGCTCCGTTCGCCCTTCGGCGAGCGCCTGTCGAATCAGCAGGTCAATGACATCCCCGTTCTCGGCATGCACCATGACGAGTGCGCCGTATTCTTTTGCCTTTTGCAACGTCTGGAAGAGAATCCCGTCATCGGCCTGAAACTGATTTTTATACGCCATGAACACCTTGAAGGATGACACACCCTCTTCTTCAATGATCTGCGGTAGCTCTTCCAGCACCTGATCATTCATCTCGCCGATCATGAGATGGAAACCGTAGTCGATGGCGGCTTTACCCTCGGCTTTGGCATGCCATTCCTGGAGAGATTCGATTAATGGACGGCCTTTTTGTGTCAGACAGAAATCAATGATCGTCGTTGTACCGCCAAAGGCTGCTGCTGTCGTTCCCGTCGCAAAATCATCCGCCGTTACCGTTCCACCAAATGGCATATCCAGATGTGTATGCGGGTCGATGCCGCCCGGAATGACGTAACAACCCGCTGCATCCACGACTTCCGTTCGTTCGTCAGGCACCAGCCCGATGCCAATCTGTGTGATTTTACCCTTTTCGATCAAAATATCTGCTTCAAAGGTATCTGACGCTGTCACCAAAACACCGTTACGAATCAATTTGCGGGTACTCATGATATCGCCTCCTTGGTTGATTGATCTCTAACCGATTGCAGCATGGCAATCGCAGACTGACGTTCATTCCAGGTTACAGGTTCCTGCTCAGGTACAAGCTCAACCATCTCAATCGCCCCATCCACCGGGCAAACGATCGAACACAGATTACATCCAACACAATCTTCTTCCACTACTTCCAGATAGGAACCGGACGGGTCGGTCAACATATCAATACACTGGTGCGAGGTGTCCTCACAAGCAATATGGCATTTGTTGCAATTGATGCAGACATCGCGGTTGATGCGGGCGACCACTTTGTAGTTCAGATCGAGATTGCCCCAATCCGAGTAACGCGGAACCGTCTGACCTACCAGTTCTGCTACGCTGCTTAGACCCTTTTCATCCAAATAATCGTTCAGCCCATCAATCATGTCCTCCACAATGCGGAATCCATGATGCATCGCTGCGGTACATACCTGAACCCCTGTAGCGCCCATGAGCAGAAACTCTGCGGTATCCCGCCAGTCCGAGATTCCACCAATACCCGAGATCGGCACACCAACTTCAGGATTACGCGCACACTCAGCAACCATGTTCAGTGCAATTGGCTTCACGGCTGGGCCACAGTATCCGCCATGTGCTCCTTTGCCGCCCACATGGGGCACGGTATTCCACGAATCCAGATCCACACCTGCCAGGGAGTTAATCGTATTGATCAGGGAGATCGCATCCGCGCCACCTCGTACAGCTGCCCGGGCTGTCGCCGTAATATCCGTGATATTCGGCGTGAGCTTCACGATCACCGGTGTGGTCGCCACTTCCTTCACCCACATCGTCTGGAGTTCTACGAGGTCAGGTTGCTGACCAGAGGCGGCTCCCATACCTCGTTCGGCCATGCCATGCGGGCAGCCAAAGTTCAGCTCCAGGCCATCGACGCCGACGGCCTCCACCTTTTTGACAATCTCATGCCACTTCTCTCGCGTAGGTTCCACCATCAGTGAAGCGACAACCGCGCGATCCGGGAATCGTTTCTTGGTCTCGGCAATCTCCCGCAGATTTACTTCCAGCGGACGGTCCGATATCAATTCTATATTGTTAAACCCCGCCACCCGCTGTCCGCCAAAATGGACCGCAGCGAAACGGGAGGATGTATTGATAATTGGCTCACCCAGCGTCTTCCACACCGCGCCACCCCAGCCTGCCTCGAACGCACGCTGGACCTGATACCCCGTATTGGTCGGTGGTGCAGAAGCCAGCCAGAATGGATTGGGTGATCGAATACCTGCCAGATTAATAGATAAGTCAGCCATAACGATCCCTCCTTGGTGTTGTTTGAACTTACTATATAAGTTGAACTAAAGATTATTTACACTGACACTACGATGACAGAATAACCTTCCAATCGCTGTTATCCCCAGATTTTTTTGATTCCCTTTTCCGAAAGGGAAAATCCGGGGATAAAGGCGAGCTTATGCTTCCGATGCAGCTTTCCTTCAGAAAGCTTTTAACTCCGTTTCTTCAGGTTCTTTCTGTCCTCTCCGTTTCGTGTAAATGTTTAGTTCAATTTATATCGTTGTATTGGATATTTGGTCGTGCTCAGGATCTCTGCGTAGAACGGGTGTTTCTAGATAGTACGCACCTAAATTCTAACGAACTGTACAGCTCTTATTGGGCTCATTAGCGGCACTTTCAAAATCTAACGAATCGTAAAAGTCTTATTTGGCTGTAGTAGCTCATTTCGGCTTCATTTCAACAGGTGTTCGTCAACATAAGACGTGTGAGATTCGTTAGATTTTCCAATCCTCGGTAATTGCCACTATAAGGTGTGTAAGGTTCGTTAGCGTGTCAGGGACACGAGGATTTGACGAACTGCTCACGCCGTCTCTTCCACCTGTCCAGGCAATGCCTTCATAACTGCGGCAGCAGCCAGCTTACCCTGCTGTGCAGCCGAGACAACCATTGCCTCTCCCTGGCCCTGACCAAAAATAACGTCTCCTGCCGCATAGATCTGAGGGTGCGAGGTACGAAACGTATGCGGCTCAATCTCAACGACGCCCCATTGGTGACGCAGCCCAAACGCTTCAATTAATGGTAATAAACGATGCTGTCCAATCGCCCGGATGACCGTATCACATTCAATCATGAACTCCGATCCCTCGACAGGCACAGGCAATGCACGCCCACCGCCAGGCGGGGTAATCAGTTCCATTCTCACGCATTCTACAGCCTGAACCCGACCGTTCTCGTCTCCAATGATACGCTGTGGCATCGTAAACCAGCGGAACTCCACACCCTCCTGCTTGGCAAACGTATATTCAAACGAATACGCCGTCATCTGGCTTTCCCCGCGCCGATATAACATCTGCACCCTCTCGGCACCAAGACGTACCGAACAGGTCGCTGCATCTACCGCCGTATTGCCCGCGCCAATAACGGCGACCTTTAGACCATTCAGCGCGGGTGGAACACCCTGCTTGGTAGACTCCACCAGTTCAATCGCATCATAGACACCTTCCAGTGTCTCTCCTTCAATGCCCAGCATAGGTACTGAACCCATGCCACAGGCCAGAATGACTGCTTCATGCTGCTCCAGCAACTGCGAAGCAGGGATATCCACACCGATGCGCACCCCATAACGGATCTGCACACCAAGCACCTCCACCTGCTCCACTTCCCATAGCGCAACCGATTCGGGCAAACGGAAAGATACGATGCCGTACGTATTCAGCCCACCGCCTTTGGGTTTGGCTTCATAGATCGTCACCTCATACCCTGCACGCCCCAGTTCACGTGCCGCCGATAATCCCGCAGGACCCGCTCCCACAACAGCAACGGTTCTCCCATTGGTGGGTGCTGCCTGGAATAACGGCTCATTCTTCGCCCGTGCCCAGTCGGTGGCATATCGCTGCAAGTCACCAATCCGAATCGGCTTCGACGATTCGTTTAGCACACATGCGCCTTCACACAATTCCTCTGTGGGACAGACACGTGCGCAGCTGGCTCCAACCGGATTCGCATCCATGATGGTGCGGGCCGAACCTTTCAGGTGCCCTGTTGATATTTTGCTAATAAAAGAAGGGATATTAATGTCGGTTGGACAGGCCTTGATACAAGGTGCATCGTAACAGTACAGACAGCGGTTTGACTCTTCCATCGCTTCCTTACCTGTCATGGCGGGTTTCATCTCGGCAAACCGACTCTCCCACCCATAATCGGATAACGTTGTTCCTGAGCTGTTCATCAATGTCATGCACCTCCTGAAGTTTGATTCGCGCTAGCTTCCAGCCACTTTTACAGACTAACCAGATGTTCGTACGTTTCCGGTCTGCGATCACGGTAGAACTGCCATACATTACGCACCTCACGAATCATCTCGGTATCCATCTCGCCAATGACGACCTCATCCTGATCCCTGCTGCCGATTGCAACCATTCTCCCTCGCGGATCGACCAGGTACGACTGTCCATAAAATTCACCCATATTCCACGGTGCTTCCACGCCAACCCGATTGATCGCTGCAACATAATAGCCGTTAGCTACCGCGTGAGCAGGCTGTTCCAGTTTCCACAGATATTCCGATGTACCCGCAACCGTAGCAGACGGATTAAACACAATCTCTGCCCCCGCCAATCCGAGCAATCGTGCCCCTTCCGGAAAATGACGATCATAACAGATGTACACGCCGACTCTGGCGTAGGCCGTATCAAATACCGGGAACCCAAGGTTACCTGGTTTGAAATAATACTTTTCCCAGAACCCATTCGTACCCTCACCTGCTTCCACATGCGGGATATGATGTTTGCGATATTTGCCCAGATATGAACCATCTGCATCAATGACAGCTGCCGTATTGTAATACGAAGCAATGCCCTCCACCTCGTACACAGGTAAAATAATCACCACCGCAAGCTCCTTCGCCAGCTCTTGAAAACGTCTGGTCGTTGGCCCTTCCGGCACCGGTTCGGCGGATGCATACCATTTGGGACTTTGCTCTGTACAAAAGTACGGCCCATAGAAAACTTCCTGCAACCCGATGATCTTGGCGCCTCTTGCAGCAGCTTCACGGACCAGCGCAATGTGCTTCTGAACCGCAGCCTCTTTGTGAACTTCAACGGGAGCCGAACCTTCAATCTCATGAGAAGCCTGGATTAATCCGATGCTGATTTTGCCCATAACGTCACAACGCCTCCTCAGGTAAAATGGTTGGTTCATTCTCTCCACTGCACATCCTCCGAATGGCGCGATACAACACTTCCGTACCCAGTCCAATATCCTCCGGCGAAGAATATTCGCTGGGATGATGACTGATGCCGTCTTTGCTGCGGACAAAGATCATGCCATAATCACACACAAGCGAAAGGGCCAACGCATCATGGAACGGACCACTCATCAGTTCTGGCAAAGGAACCCCAATCTCTTCCGCGGATGAACGTATTACCGACATGATTGGCTCTGCACAATACCTCGGCTCACTGTTCGTATCCTCTGTCAGCGAATAAGTTAGACCATATCGGAAACTCACGTCATCCAAAATGTTCATCAATCGGGCTTCAAGCCGGTTCCTGCGCTCCATCTCCATGTCTCGCAAATCAACGGTGAAGCTGACTTCCTCCGGAATGATATTCCGGGAGTCTGGAAACACCCTCAGACTACCCACCGTACCTACGGTTGGGGCTTCGGGGTCTTCTCTCACCATATCGTCAAAAGCCGCAATGACTTTGGCGCTGCCTACTAAAGCATCATGCCGCATCCCCATCGGAACGGAGCCAGCATGACCCGCCATGCCTTTCATCGTCACCGTAAGCCATAACGGGCCCGAGATGCCCGTCACCAGACCCACAGGAGCATTCAGTGCTTCCAGCACCGGCCCCTGCTCAATGTGCAGCTCCAGATAACTACCTATGGAACCTGGCGGATAGATCGCTTCTTCAAAATCCGAAGGAGAACAGCCGAAGGCTTCCAGCGCCTCCCGACGGGTCACTCCGTTTTTATCCTGACGCTCCAGTTCGCCTTCTTCCAACTGACCGGTTATGCCACGCGAGCCGAACAAGCCTTTGTTAAAACGGGAACCCTCTTCATCACAAAAGGCAACTACCTCAATTGGCATACGTGGCTGAATGCCATTTTCGATCAAGCATTGCACCGCTTCGAGTGCGCCGAGCACACCAATCGCTCCATCATATCGACCGCCATAGGGCTGAGAGTCGATATGGGAACCAATCATGAGGATCGGCAGAGCCTGATCCGCGCCTTCCAGACGACCAATCAGATTGCCAAAGGGGTCAAGTCGCGTCGTAAGACCAGCACTTTCCATCCAGAGACGAACCTGAATGATGCCATCCATATCTTCCGGGGTCAGGGCAAGTCGGCAGACACCCGTCTCTGCGATTCGGCCAATGCGTGATAACTGCTCAATTCGTTCATTCAACCGAAGATGATTAATGAGTGTGCCTGTTGTGGTCTGCATCCTCCCTCGCCTCCTTGCGCATATTTATCGAGTAATGATATGAAAATCTCCAGCTCGCTTGCTAAACCGTAAACGTCTGTCGTACCTGTGTATGGCAACTAACCCGCGTCCAGACTACGGAGTACAACGAGCAAACTTCCAGCGATCAGATCCAGCTCTTCCTCGGTGGTGACAAACGGTGGTGAGATTGTCAAAATGTTTGCAAACCCCGGCACGGTATCACCGTTCTTGCCAATCAGAATGCCGTCCCTTTTACAACTGGCGAGTACCTTCATCACTTTATCTGCTTCCGCAGGAGAACCATCTGATTCAATCAATTCCACTCCACAGGCGAATCCGAATGAACGGATATCCCCCACAATGGACAGCTCTAGCAAAGGTTCCAACTTCTCACGAAGCAGGTATCCCAGTTCCTCCGCGCGGCTGACCAGATTCTCTCGTTCCAGAATCTCCAGATTCGCCAGTGCCACCCGGCAGGACACCGGATTCCCGCCAAATGTATTCACATGGCGAAAATGGGCATCCGGTCCGGGTTCGCGGAACGTGTCATACAGATCGGCTCGCACGGCCGTTGCTGATAATGGCGAATAGGCGCTGGTCATGCCTTTTGCCATCGTCACAATATCTGGCTGTACACCATAGTTCTGATGACCAAACTTCTGCCCAGAGCGGCCAAAACCACAGATGACCTCATCTACAATGAGCAGCACTCCATAGCGCTGACAGATCTCTTGCACGGTGCGCATATAATCCGGCGGGGGCACAATCATGCCGCCTCCTGTGATCACCGGCTCCATAATTACTGCGGCAACCGTCTCAGGACCTTCCCAACGAATCACCTCTTCATAGATGGTTGCACATTCGAGTCCGCATCCATCTTTGTTCCGTCCAAACGGACAGCGATAACAATACGGTGGAGGAACATGAGAGAAACCTACGCCGAGCGGCTCGTACTTGATCTTACGGGCGGCTTGCCCGGTCGCGCCCAGCGCGCCCATGGAGTTGCCGTGATAGGCACGGTGACGGGAGATGAATTTGTGCCGAGTAGGCTCACCATTCTGATGATGATACTGACGGGCTATTTTGAAAGCCACCTCATTTGCATCTGAACCCGAGTTGGAGAAGAATATTCGATATTCCCCCTCCAGCCAGTCATTCAGCTTCTCCGCCAGCAAAATCGCCGGTTCGTGACTCTGCGTCATCGGGACATAAGCGAGTGCTTTCATTTGTTCGTAGGCACTTCTCGCAATCTCCTCACGGCCATGCCCCACATTCACACACCACAGTCCGGACATCGCATCCAGATAACGTGTACCATCCTGATCAGTAATCCAGCTTCCTTCTCCACTTACCGCAATCATTGGATGATCGTTATGAGGCGAGATGTGATGCCACACGTATTTGCGATCCTTCTCCAGCCATTCTTCCTTCGTACCGCCAAGCGGCTGCGGCTGCTGATCTACAGAACTCATTCGTCATCCTCCTTCTATAAGCTGATCCAATATGCTTTACACATGCCCACTCCGATTGCAGTACCATCTTCCGATCGCTGTTATCCCCAGATTTTCTAGATTCATTTTTCCTTAAGGAAAAATCCGGGGATAAAGGCGCACGCTTCGCTTCCTCAGATTGGTTCTGCACTCTTCGTTCTCGTGTAATGTTGGTCCACGCTTATTTCACCGCTTCTTCATAGATGCTTTTCTCCAGCGCTTCATCCAGGTTGGCCGCTTTTTTGATCAAACCATAATTCAGTGCAATATCCGCAGTCCGGGTAAATGACTCATCCACAAAGCTACCGACCTGCTGCTCCGTAAATCCTTCCGGGCGAATCAGCTTGGCAATCTCTTCGAGCATCGTGACCTGGTGTTCACGAGTGGTGCTACCCTCCGTCACATTACTCATCACGATATCCACCGTCTCATCCTGATTGTCGATGGCGTAATTCCAGCCTTTCAGAATGGCACGGGTCACTTTAACCGCAAGCTCACGGTTGTTGTCTACCCACTCCTTCTTGGCAATCAGCGTATCCTCCAACATGCCAACACCGGCATCTTCAATGTTGAAGACATCCAGATCGGATTCTTTTGTTCCACTTTCCAGCACCACGTGATATTCGTTATAGATCGTTGCCGTCGCCACATCTACCTGATCATTAAAAAACTGATCCATTGTGAACCCCTGCTTCACCAGTTCAATGTCTTTCTTCGGATCCAGGCCGTTCTTCTCCATAAATGCAAGCACCTGAAACTGCTGACTGCCAAACCAGGTACTGACCTTTTTGCCTTTCATCTGAGCGGGATCGGTAATACCTAGAGACTTCTTGGCAATCAAGCGATAACTGCTCTTCTGTGAGATCTGGGCAAGCGAGACGAGCGGTAGACCGTTATCCCGGCTGACCAGCAAACTGTCTACACCCGTAATGCCCACATCGGCCGCACCATTGACTACCTGCTGCTCTATCACGATATCCGGCCCACCTGGAATAATCTCGGCATCAATGCCTTCATCTGCAAAAAAACCTTTTTCCTTCGCTGCGTAGATCCCGGCAAATTGCGCCTGCGGCACCCATTTCAGCTGAATTTTCACTTTGGTTAACGGTTGATCTGCTTCTCCCGCCCCTCCTGAACTCGCAGCTACAGGCTCAGCCGCTGGCTCGGACTTCGTAGAACATGCGCTCAGCATCGTAACAACCAACAGGACCAATACCAGCAAACCCGGCTTCAACGTTTTGTACATGTACAGAACAACCCCCTGTGTATATACGATTTTTCAATCTGATAGTGTGAGGCTCTACTTCACCAGCTCTATCAATCTATGGTTGCTATCCTGATGTACGTTAGTGATCTGTGCGTGCACGATTCCAAGGAATGAGTCGCTTTTCTGCCAGGACAACAGCTTCATACAGCACAATGCCAAGCGCGGCAGCGATGACAATACAGGACCAGGCCAAAGGCATGTTCGCCAGTCGAATCTGATCCGAGAGCAAGTACCCCAGTCCCTGGGAAGCGATAAAAAATTCACCCACAATGGCCCCGATAATACTGGTCGACATATTGATCTTCAGACCGGCAAAGAGGGAAGGCAGCGCGTGAGGCAGTCTTAGTTTCCAAAAAAACTGCATCCTGCTTGCAGCAAGGCCACTTAGCAGATCACTGTACTGCGGCTGAATGGAAGTCAGCCCTTTGAACAGGCTGACGGCCATGGCAGCCATCGTAATCACCGTGACGACTGCAATACGCGACCAGATCCCATCACCAAACCAATTGTTCATAATTGGGGCAAGAGCCACGATCGGAACGGCGTTCAATGCAGACAGAACTGTAACCGCCGCCTTGCCGCTTGTTGGAAAGAAAGACGCACCCGCAGCCGCCAGAGCGCCTAGCAGGGAACCTAGCAGGAAACCACCCAGCATTTCCGTTCCGCTGTACATCGCGTAACGAAAGAGCATATTGGCATTTTCCTGAATGGATATCGCAATCGCAGAAGGCACAGGCAGTTGGTAGCTTTCCAGCGAGAATATCCAATGAAACAACCTGAGCTGCCAGAGAGCGAGAAACATCACGCCTGCACCCCAAGGAAGCATACTTAGTGCAATTGAGCGTCCGCTAACGCTGGTGCCTGATCCGGCCTTTTCGGCTTGTCCCTGTAGTCCATGAATTTCCGATCCGGGAGCAGATGTCATCTGTGAACCAGTGAGGGGCGTAGCTGTTCCAGTTACAGCAGCAATTGCCACACCTTCATCACGCTTCCGTTGCAAAACTCTACCTTCACTCATGTGGCATCACCTCCTTTGGCCCTGAACTCAGGCTGCCAGGGGGTTAGCCAACGTTCAGCCAGACTGATGACCAGATACGAGATCAGGCCAATGCCAATGCTAAGCATGATGGTGGCCCAGAACATGCCAACTTGGGCATGGCCGTAATATAACGAACTGACCATCAGGACGCCGAGTCCGTCGGGAGCGCCCATCAATTCCACAACGATGGAGGAAGTCACCGCGAGCGGAGCAGCTATTTTCATACCAGAAAATAGTCCCGGTAGTGCTGAGGGCAGCAGACATTTGATATATCGTGCGGTCAGTGAAGCTCCACAGGAACGCATAAGTTCCAGATGCTCTGGTGCTGCACTTTTCAATCCTTTTAACGTATGGATAATGATCGGGAAGAAGGTGACATACGCCGCCATAACAATTCGGGCCCACTCCGCGTTGTGGATGATGCCGTACACGATTGGTGCGAGACCAATAACCGGAACCATCTGTGAGGAGACAACATATGGCGATAACGTGCGCTCCAGCCAGATAGCCCCACTCATGAGTAGAGCCAGACCCAGACCAAGCAGCGTTCCCCCTGTAAAACCAATCGCGGCATTGCCAAAGGTGACAGCCCCCTGCTCTGCCAGCGTACCCGAGTAACGAAACAAGGCTGCAAGGACATCATGCAGATAAGGAAGGCGAGACGCCGCCTGCTGGGGTGACAGGAACAGTTGGAGCGTCCAGGCGATTCCTTCCCACAGCACCAATACGGCCATAATCCAGATGACGATCCAAGATCGATATCCTGGTTTAAAGAACCTCAGGGACATGAGATTCATCACGCTCCTCGTAGAAGCAATTGCGAATGGTTGTGATCATGTGGTAGAAAGCTTCCGTTTCTCTCAGTTCACTATGGCGGTCAGAAGGCAGATTAACAGAATGAATGGAGTGCACTTGCCCCGGATGCGCCGAGAGTACGATGATCCGGTCGGACAGAAATACGGCTTCGGGGATGCTGTGTGTGACAAAGAGGAAGGTCTTGCCTGTTGAGCGCTTGATCTCAAGCAGCTCCAATTGAAGTTTTTCTTTGGTGAATTCGTCCAGGGCGGAAAAGGGTTCATCCATGAGCAGCAATGGTGGATCAAGCGCAAGGGCTCGTGCAATGGATACACGTTGCTGCATCCCTCCACTGAGTTGCCATGGATAATGGTCGGCGAAGCGAGTTAGTCCTACCATTTCAAGCAGTTCACTACTAATGCGGCGGCACTCCTTACGGCGGGTACCCAGCAGTTCCAAGGGCAATTCCACATTGTGACGAACGGTGCGCCAATCGAACAAGGCTGGTGTCTGGAAGACAATGCCGAACTGTCGCAGTAGCCGGGCCCGCTCAGGCTCCTGACCTGCAATGCGTACGTTGCCTGAGGTAGGTTGAAGTAGATCACCCACCAGCCGGAGCAAGGTCGACTTGCCGCAGCCGGAAGGGCCCAGCAGAGAGACAAACTCATTGGACTGGATCTGGAATGTAACATCCGACAAGGCAGTGACCTGTTGTGTACCTGTGCCAAAAACAACGGACACATGATCTACATCAATATGGCAGGCTTCGGGGACTGTAGCTGAGGATATGGAGGACATGGGCATTCTCCTTTGTGGGAAGTTGTTTTCATTGCACACCAAGGCTGAATGGGAGGTTTATATACACGAACGTAACAGGTTTTGCTTGTTAGATAATACTATATCGCTTTGGGCGGGGATTACATTATACAGTGTGTTTTGAGTATGGGCCTGTTCATGTTACACAATGTAAAATGAGATGGATTCTCAGATACATCCATGTGAGTTTTCTTCGTAGATAGCTAACATTCAATTCACCTAACAACAAGCGCACAATCATTTGTATTTATTGATTAAATATTCGGAAAATATGACATATCCCCTCGTATTCTTGTTCGTTTTCTTGTATAAAGATTGAATAGACGTACAAGGGCTTCCACCTCAACGTGAGTCAACGATCCTGAATGATGAAGGCGGTATCACTGTTCTGGATCAATCACCACGCAGGTTGGATTCCTCTGTCACATATCACTTTGAAAATCACATATATAGGTCTATCCAAAGATCAGTAGAACGAAGCTTTCAAATCCAGAAATCGGGGTGGTCATGATGTTTGATTGGCTGGGATGGAAAAAAGGATTGCCGCTGTGGCGATCGTATCGGTTGAACGCACATATGAAAGAAGATGTGGAACAGATTTTTGAGGGAATTGCCGAAACGAGACGGCAGCTTATGATGGACTGGGCAGATGAACAATGGAATCACCTGGATCGTTTGCTTCAACAGATACAGTCGGTCCAATTACAGGATGTATTACAAGGTTCACAGCAACTAAGCAAACTAGATGCATGGTTTCAATCCAGTTATATTCGAGCCGTAGACAGTACGGAGCTATTCATGCTGAACGAACAGAATCAGGTGGTATTCTCTACATATAAGAAACATATTGGACAGATTTATAAAGATTACGAAGCTTTAATTGGACCAGGATTGAAATACTCCAGAGCAGATCGTCATGGCAAAAAATGCTTGTATGGTCCATATTCTGATCCACTGACGTTGGACATTGGTCCACGCTCGTCCAATTTTCACGATGATGTCACCTTGCTGTTTATCTCCCCAATCCTGCAGGAAGGTCGATATGTCGGTTCATTATGCAGCCGTGTACCCGGGGATGTACTCGGTGACCTGATCCAACGAGAATCAGGTCATATCTATCCCGATTCTGGTGACAATTATCTCTTTATGGCTGAGTCGATTTTACGGCCCCATCTGCAACCCGGCACCGCCTTATCCCGAAGTCGATTCGAAGACCGCACCTTTACGCATGGGGAAAACCTCAAAGATGGTGTCACCACCGAATGGGGTATCGTATCCGTTAAGGAACATACCGAGCTGGAACTCATGTTCACTGATCCGTCGACCGGAGAACTACACCCCGGGGTAGCAAACACCATTCAGAATGGTTCCAATCTGTTCGTAGCTTTTCCCGGCTACTCGGATTACCGCCATATTTCTGTGATCGGCAAAGGCATCACCTTCCAGCTGCCACACTGTCCTGATCGCTGGGGCATGATGTGTGAAGGGGATCTGGAGGAAGTGTATCGGATACGAAGCATCGGCTGGCGCCAGTTCAAGCAGCACAGTCTCTTCACGCTTTTGTCAGGCGTTGCAGGAGCCGCTCTTGTCTATGCCCTCACTGGTAGTGGTTGGGGTGCGGCAGCAATGGGCGCTTTTAATGTGTTATTCGGATTCTTCACTGCATTACAGCTGCATCGTAGCCAATATCGACGGGTGCATGAAGACTTACGTCGCATCAGCCGATTTATTCGAATTAACGCCGAAGGCAGGGGGGATCTGACCCAGCGCCTGGACACGTCTGCTTTTGCCCAAGACGAATCGGGTGAACTGGCGAAGTGGATCAACAACATGATTGACTCTCTGGAAGGCATTATGCTGAAGGTACAACTTGCCACGGTAGACGTTATGGACAACCAGTATCAGATGCGAACTTCAACAGAGACAACCCAGGGTACGACTGAGCGTGTGAACCACAAGCTTGGATCGATGATTCAGGCTATTCGCACCCAACTGGAAGATCTCGACCAGGCCAGGATCGCTGCTGATCACATGCGCATAACGCTGCAACAACTCGAGACCTCTGCAACCGAACAGATCGGCGTGGCCCAGCAGGAAGTGGAACGAATCGGCGACAAAATGACCCAAATCTCAGGAGCGGTATCCGATACCAACCGTACCATCCTGTCCTTCATGGATACGATGAAAGAGATTTACCGTGCACTGGCTGTCATTGATGAAATTTCAGCTCAGACCAACCTGCTGGCTCTCAATGCTACCATTGAGGCTGCACGCGTGGGCGAACATGGCCAAGGCTTCTCGGTTGTGGCGGGGGAAATCCGTAAGCTGGCCGATTTATCCCGCTCTTCTACGGAAAATATTCATCAGATTCTGGACCGAATCTCAACGGCAGCAGGAGCTGCATCCCAATTGATTACTGAGGGTGACCAGGTACTTGCTGAGGGAACGACACTGGTTCAGGCCGCTTCGCAACTTCTGAAAAACGCTACCGCTGAAGAGCCTGAGCGCACACAAGTTGTGGATCAAGTGGTCATGCTAATGGAGAATATTGCTGCAATCAGCCATCAAAATCGGGCGACTTCTGCTGAGGTAGAAGCAGAGATGATGGAGCTGATCCGTGATATGTTACAGGTTCAGCATTCTTCGCATAACGTGGAAGCCATCACGGTCTTTCTGCAACAACTCGTGGGACAATTCCACCTGAACCACCCCGCCAAAAATGCTGTCATCTGACGTTATCGTTGACGCGGATTGGAGAAATAGCTAAAATTTGATGCAACTGTTCCTTTTGAAATTGTCGTATCATTTATAATAGAAGATTTCCAATCTGAACCGATGAAAGGGTGGTCTGCATGGAACTGCTTCAGGATTCATTTGGCCGGATACATGACTACATCCGTATTTCTGTTACGGACCGCTGTAATTTACGCTGTGTGTATTGCATGCCCGCGGAGGGCATGGAGTTTGCTCCACATGATGAGATTATGAGCTACGAAGAGATCGCACAGGTGCTGAAGGTGCTTGCTCCGATGGGCATGCGTAAAGTTCGGCTCACTGGGGGCGAACCGCTGGTACGCAAGGATCTTCACAAGCTCGTTGGCATGATCTCGGCGATTGAGGGGATTGACGATATTGCACTGACTACCAACGCTCTTCTACTGGATAAACAAGCTCAGGCGTTGAAAGATGCTGGATTAAACCGGATTAACATCAGTCTGGACTCCCTGCGCGCTGATCGCTTCTCCATGATTACCCGGGGCGGAGATGTGAACAAGGTACTGAAAGGCATTGAAGCTGCAACAGCCGCTGGCCTTGCTCCGATCAAGCTAAATGTCGTGCTGATGAAGGGCATTAACGATGATGAGATCAAGGATTTTATTGCAATGACGATTGATCAACCTCTTCATGTGCGTTTTATTGAATATATGCCGATTGGACAGGCTTCGGATTCATGGCGCAAATCTTATTTGCCGCTGGAAGCCGTGACAGATGTATGTGCTGAAGCAGGCTGGACGGTAGAAAATACAACAGGCCCTGCGGGCAATGGCCCATCACGCAATATGAAAATTGCGGGCTCCGAAGGCACATTTGGATTGATTCATCCCGTGAGTGATCACTTCTGTGACAATTGCAACCGACTTCGGCTGACCGCTGACGGACATATCAAAGCCTGCCTGTACTGGTCGGATGAGTATAATGTTCGCCGCTTCGTGGATGATCCGGATGCCATGGCGGCGCTTTTCCTCAAAGCGCTGGGTACGAAACCAAAGAACCATGAGATGGCTCTGGCTTTGGAACAAAAAATGCAATCTCACACGCCGACGGTACGGCGCATGTCCCAGATTGGCGGATAGCAACAGTACGCATATAACACAACCGCGCATTCCTTCGTACGGTTACATATTTGTACCGTCAGGATGACCTCTTCACACAACGGATGAGATAACGCTGGCGCGGTGAACCCTTACGTAAATCAACATGGATCACGAGACATGGAGCATTCCATAGAATAAGTGGATAGCAAAGCAGACGAGAACTTGATTGTTCTCGCCTGCTTTTTCGTTATGTTTTCATAAATTCCTGAAAATCATCAATTCTCCTGTTTCATTTGTTAAAAATTTTATTAATATACCTTATTGCCCTTGTTGGGTCTTCAAGATTGCGATAATTCTGACGATGTATATACATACATCTAGATAATATGCACACATACACTATAGGAGCTGAACCTTATTGAACATTGTTGAAGCACTCGTTGCAGCGAGTCCGTATTTTAAAATTATGCTCAAAGAACACGATATCATGATTGCGGTAACCGATACCGAGAAGTTCTGGTATTATGTTCCCAGCAACGAACTCGATCTGGGCATCAAGGCAGGAGACCCCGTTTCCCTCGATGACCCTACACTCCGCCGGGCACTTATACATGGGGAAACTTCAGCGAACCGAATTGATGCAAAATTCTATGGCACATCAATCAACTCGGCGGCTACCCCACTTCGGGATGAGCAAGGAAATATCGTGGGCACACTTGCCATTGGTTTCTCTCTTCAGAATGAGGAAAAACTGGAGTACTTCACTGAATTGATCGGCGGTATCAGCGGAAAATTAACAGATATGGTGCAGACGGTAGCTGCCCAATCCGAGCAGTTGACGGCATCTTCCACGCAGATTTTGGATAATACCCGCATGGCTGTACAGAACTCAGGCGAAGTGAATAAAGTTGCCGCATTCATCCGTGAAATCTCAGAACAGACCAATCTGTTAGGCCTGAATGCAGCCATCGAAGCGGCCAGAGCAGGTGAAGCAGGCGCCGGATTTAGCGTCGTTGCATCTGAAGTGCGTAAACTTTCAACGGGTACCAAAGAAGCTACGGTGAATATCGAACGTTCCTTGAAGGATGTTCAGCATTCCATCCAGCAGATGGAGCAAGAGATCACATCCATCTCACAGTCTAGCAGCCAACAGGCTGTGATGGTAACCGAGTTCAGCGAGGTCATTGATCAGTTGAACAGTGTAAGCCGTGATCTGAAAGTGTTTATTGAATCCATGCTGCTGAAGGCAGAATAGATCCGATTACGATGACCTTAACTCAAATGACTAACCATATATAAGAGACGCTACACCAAAGCGTTATCGAGCACTACATGTTTCAACTCAATAACTAGATCAGCAGGTTATGCTGATCACCAAATTCAGCACTCATATTGAACTCCCTGCGCGATTAACGTCACGGGGAGTTTTTTTATTTTAAACAAGACGAGCCAGATCACGGTCCTTCTATGAATAGATGAGCTTCCACAGCATCATAACCGCCAGTACAACCATGACCACAGCGGACAACCGATTAAACACCAGACTGATGCGTCCAGTTCGATCCGTTCTCCCAACCACCCTGCCTGCGCCTGCAAGTCCCAAGAACCATATCCACGACACAGCTGCCGCTGTCAGGGCAAAATAGACGCGCTCCACCCCTTCATACTGAAGTGAACTGGTGCCAATCACAGCAACCGTGTCCAGCAGAGCATGCGGATTGAGTAAAGACACCGATGCAGCAAACGCAATCTGGCGCCCCGCTGACATTACCGTCTGCGAACCTTCCACAGATTCGGATGACCTCCAGATACTCCAAGCCATATACAGCAAAAACAAGCTTCCTGCGCCATACAACACATTCGCCAGCAATGGCCATTGCAGCAAAATGAGTGATACTCCTCCAACGGCTGCCCCGATCAACAGCGTATCACTGACCCCTGCCGTTATTACAGCAGGCAGTGCATGTATATAACGCCTCTGGCTCATGCCCTGGTTAAAAATAAATACATTCTGCACACCCAGTGGCAAGATCAGGCCAAACGCCAGAACCACTGCATGAATAACAACCTCCATCGTTCTTCCCCCTTATCTCTGTCCTCCATATTAGGGCAGATGATAACTGACGTAACCAACCACTTGGATGGCATCAGACCCAACCAAATGATATAGTGTTTGTTACAAAGAAAAACGGAGGTGATTCTCCCGGTTATGGAACGCTCTGATTCCCGGCTAAACATGGGTTGGAAGCCAAATCCTTCTCTCGACTTGCCCTTGTATCGCCAGATTGAAGCCTATATCCGGCAGAAAATCACAACGGGCGAATGGTCCGCAGGATACCGTCTCCCATCACAGCGAATATGGGCTGAGTCCATGGGGGTAAACCGCAGTACATTGGTCACTGCCCTTGATAATCTGGCCGCCGCGGGTCTGCTTGAAGGCAGACATGGCGGGGGAACTTATATTTCCGGCTCCGGTTGGCATGGCATGGCTCATGGAGCGATACCCAACTGGAATGAAGCCATCGAGGAGGGTTGGTATTATCCCAACCTGCCAGAGATTCAGCAGATTAATCAGGCTGAATTCCGACCTGGCATCATACGGCTTGGTACAGGGGAGCTTGCCCCGGAGCTGATGCCTCAGGATGCTTTTAACGACATTCTGTATGAACTGTCCCATCGTTCTCGTACACTGAACTACCTGGAACCTCAGGGAAGCCTGGAGCTTCGTAAGGCTTTATCCGCCCATTTGCAGACGAATGGCATTCAGGCCTCTCCAGATTCCATACTGATCGTATCCGGCTCTCTTCAGGCGCTGCACTTGATTTCGGTCGGACTGCTCCCTCGCGGATCAGCGGTTCTGCTGGAAAAACCGTCGTACCTCTATTCCATTCACGCCTTTCAATCGGCAGGGTTGAAAATGAGTGGTATCCCGATGGATGACGAAGGCCTACACATTGCACGTCTGGAGGATGCTGCGCAGCATGTCAAAGATCAAGATCACATCTCGCTTCTCTACACGATCCCGAGCTTTCATAATCCCACCGGCTCTGTGATGAGTGATCACCGCCGGGAAGAACTGATGACAACCGCTCGGACATTAGGCATCTCCATACTGGAGGATGCTGCCTACAGTGATCTGTGGCTAGATACTCCTCCTCCGTCATCGCTGAAGGCGCGTGACCAGGAAGGACGGGTGCTGCATATGGGCACCCTGTCAAAGGCGGTCAGCCCCGGTCTGCGCCTCGGATGGCTGGTCGGGCCAGAACCGGTTATACGCCGACTCGCAGATATCAAGATGCAGACCGATTATGGTACCAGCTCACTTGCGCAAGAAGCTGCTGCCCTATGGTTCGCCGAAGGTCATCATGCAGGACATATGGAACGCCTTCGCCCTGAGTTACGCAGACGCAGAGACTTCATGCTGGATCTGTTGCAACGTCACTTTCACGGCATGGCGGAGTGGAACATACCCGCTGGTGGATTTTACATCTGGCTGCAATTCACTGTATCCCCTCTCTCCATCCGCCAATTGTTCCATACCTGTCTGGAGCAGAATGTACTAATCCACCCGGGCTATCTGTATGACCGGCTGGACGCGAGTCACATTCGGCTCTCATATGCGTATGCTTCACCTGATGAGATGGAACGTGGAATACAATGCCTCGCAGAAGCTGCCCGTAAGCTCCTGACTTTCGGCTCTTGAGTTCACAACGCACATAGCCTTGACCTGAAAGGACCATGTCCTTCAGATCAAGGCTATTTGCTTAAGTTTCCTAAGTGTGTTCGAATACCAGAAGCGCGTAGCTACCGGCGAAATTAAGAATTCCTTCGAATGTTTTACCCCTTTACAGCACCCTCCGCAATCCCCTCCATGATGAACTTTTGGAAGAACGCGTAGATCAGAATAACCGGAATCGCAGTCAGTACCAGGGAGGACAGAATCAACGGCCATTCCTTGTTATATTCACCAAACAGCATGTTCGTGGACAGAATCAGCGTATAACGATTCACATCGGTCAACATGAGCAGTGGCAGCAAGAAGTCATTCCAGATCCACAGGAAGTCCAGAATTGCGATGGTGACTGTGATCGGAAGCAGCAGCGGGAAGATAATCTGGAAGAACGTCTGGAACTCATTACATCCGTCAATCTGAGCCGACTCCTCCAATTCACGCGGAATGGACTTCACAAACCCGTGATAGAGGAAGATCGCCATGTTCACACCAAGTCCGATATAGATCAGGGCCAATCCGTATGTGCTTCCTTGTACACCCATGCCTTTTGCTACCCGTGTCAGCGGAATCATAATCGAGTGAAACGGTACCAGCATGGAAGCAACAAACAGGAAAAAGATCAGGTTGCTCAAGCGGCCTGAGGTACGTGACAACTTGTATCCCGCAAGTGATGCACAGAAGACGATACCACCGATCCCCAGAAAAGATACAATTGCCGAGTTCATCGAACTGCCCAACAGATTGATTTTGTTGAAAGCGTCCGAATAATTCTCCCAGTGAAGCGTTGTCGGCAGCGCGATAAAAGATTCGAACATCTCACCCTGTGTTTTGAAAGAGTTCACCACCGCCATGTAGATCGGCAGCATGGCCACAAGAGAACCCAGAATCAGCAGCAGTCGAATCAGATAACTGTTCAGTCGTTGCATCCTCATGCTTCCACCTCTTTCTTCTTCATGACGGTGATCTGGATGAGTGTAAAGATGAGTACGATGATGAACAATACAACCGATTTGGCACTCGCATAGCCGTATCTGAAGTTGTTGGAGAATGCTTCTTCATAGATGTTCATCGTAATAACCTGCGTGGCCCGGCCCGGTCCACCACCAGTCAGTCCATACACCACTTCGAACACTTTAAATGCTCCGTTCAACGTCAGGAAGAAACAGATGGTCACGGCATGAGTAATCATCGGCAACACCACATTGCGCAGTACCTGGAATGCGTTGGCCCCATCAATAACAGCCGCTTCCTTGAGACTTTTTGGCACACCCTGAAGAGCGGCCAGATAGATGATCATCATATACCCTACACCGTTCCAGAGCGATACGATCAGAATGGAGTAAAATGAAAACTTCGGATCACCCAGCCATTGCTGATCCAGGAACGAAAAAGCCAATTTCTGTGCGAGCTGTGGCAACACCTGAGAGAAGATGAATGTCCACATGAAAGCACTGATGATTGTACTGATCATGTTAGGCATGAAGAACAGCGTCCGGAAAAGCCCTTTGCTGCGCGTCCGTGACTCAATCAACACGGCGAGTAACAAGGCAATTCCATTTTGCAGAATCAGCATAAATACTACATATTTCATCGTGAACCACAGGGAGTTCAGAAAGTCGGGATCTTCTTTGAACAATTCCACAAAGTTGCCCAGACCGATAAAGCTGTAATCCCGATTGAGTCCGTTCCAATCCGTCAGACTATAGAACATGCCACTAAACGTGGGATACAGCAGGAAAATCGCATAGATGACAAAGGCAGGCGCAGTGAACGCGAGCAGTGACAGATACTTCTTGAACACATTCGTAGCCATAGGTTCTCCCCCTTTTCACTCGAAGCGGATGATTGTAAACGAGGGAACGAAGAACGTTCTGCCTGCCATATCATCTGCTTGGAGACTGCGACGAAATAAAGTACCGCTAATTTGTTGACAAAACTCCCAAAACCGTTGAGATTTTGCCAACAAAAGCAGGTACTAAATTTCTCGCAACTCCTTACTTGTTGACTTTATTGTAGGATTTCCACGCCTTGTCGAGCGCATCGATAACCTGCTGTTGATTTAATTGCCCAGAGTAGTAGCCTTGCAACGCTTTGCCTGACTCGTCTTTCACCGCTTGAGGAAGAGATGGGTCCTCATAAGCTTTACCTTCACTCACATATTTCTGGGCATCGTCTACCCACGGGAAGCTCTTGAAGTCATGGATCTTGGCAATCGGATTAAACTTGAGTGCTTCGTAGAATGCGCTTGAATCCTTGTCATCGAGAATGTAGTTCACGAAATCCAGTGCCACTTCTTTGTTTTTGCTAGATGACGATACTGCCAGTGAAGTGGAGGTGCTCAGATTGATTTTGGTATCATCCGGATTGTCATTGATCGGCATTGGTGCTACACCAAAGTTAAAGTCCGGGTTGGACTTCAGAATCGTTTCGGCAAACCATGGTCCCTGAATCCACATCGCGGCGCTTCCTGATGCAAAGGCTGCTGAACCATCATCTCCGCCCACTTCCAGCGCTTTGTCCGTTCCATTGGCATTGACGAGATCGAAGATATCGAACAATGCTTTCATATCGGAGAAGGAGCCCTGATCCTGATTCATCTTCTCCACGAAGTCTTTGTGCTCAGACTGAGTTAATGCACCCACGGTAAGTGGCAGGAATAATTGCGGAATCCAGGCTTCTTTGTAGGACAGTTCAAACGGTGTAATGTTGGCTGCTTTGAGTTTCTCCACGACCGCTTTCATTTCCGTTAAAGTCGTTGGCACTTCCAGCCCTTGCTCTTTAAAAATATCTTTATTGTACAGATAGCCCCATGATACTGTTTCCAATGGAACAGCTACGATTTTGCCCTCCGCATCCGTTATGGAAGGTTTAACCGAATCCAGCAGCTTATCGACAAAAGGTTGGCCCGACAGGTCTTCCAGATAACCAGCTTTGCTGAATGGTGGAATCTCATTGACTGCATGCAGGGCGAACACATCCGGTGCATCATTGGAGGCGAGGCGAGTCTTCAGAATCTGAGGGGCATTGTCCGCTGGCGGCATCTCCAGTTGCACGTTCACCTCAATGTTTTTCTCTGCTTTCTCCTTGGCTTTGAACTGTTCTATATATTTATCGTAATGTTCTTTCAGCCGAGGTTGTGCAACGAATACTTTGAGTGATACCGTGCTGCCTGACGCCGATTCCTCCTGCCCATTGTCCGTTCCTGCATTGGAACCGCAACCTGCGAGCAGAACACTGACCAGTACCGCACTTGCTACGCTTTTCCATACTTTCATCTCTTATGACCTCCCGGTGTGTAACTGGTTTGTCTTTCATAGGCTCATTATATATCAAGAAATGAAAGCGCTTCATTGGACAAAATTAGACTTGTGTATTGGATTATTTTAAACCTTAATCCAGCCGCAAATGCTCTCTCAAACGGCTCATTCCGTGCTACTGCCTGAATTGCCTCACATGCGAGGTTGTCCCTTCCGCATCTCTCCCGGTGAAACTCCGAAATGCTTCTTAAACACTCGATAGAAGTAGGACACATCTTCATAACCCGCCATCTCGGCAATATGCTTGAACGGAATCTGTTCGTCCATCACCCATTCCTTCGCTCGCGTCATACGTAATTGGACAACATAGTCGGTCACGTTCACATCGTACTCTTTCTTGAACACCTTGCTGAGATATTCCTTACTGACAAAAAAGATCTGGGCGAGTTGCTCCAGCGTGATCATCTCCATACAGTGCTGCTCAATGTATTGCTTCACCTCATTCAGGTTCAGCTTGTTTTTGAATTTACGCTGTGCAATCAGCTGCTCCAAAGCCTGATAGTACGGAGCCGAAATCCATGTGATCGTGGATTCGATGGAAGCCAGCGCTGTTGAAGGAGGTAGCGCCGTTGCTTCGGGCCGCTCGTACAAGCCATTGGAGACGCACAGTTCATCCAACAAAGCCTGTAGTTCATTAGCCACCCTTCCAAGCTGCCGAGGTCTGTTAATCTCGCATCGTTCCAGCTTCTGCTGCAATTGTTGGAACCACTCACGCAGACTCTGAACGTTCAGGTCATTAAACCGCAAGCGAGCCTGCTGCTGAAACAGGGAGAACTCACCTGCGAACGTAGAAGGATACGATTCCCATGATTCAGGCGCTGATTCAACCTTTTCCAACTCTTTTGCACATTTGGCAAGTACACCATTCAGTTCATCCGGATTCACCGGTTTGAGCAGATAATCTGCAGCCCGATGGCGGATCGCATGTTTTGCATAATTGAAGTCGTCATATCCACTCACCACGATCACCTTGATCTGTGGGTACTGTCCGCTCAGCGTCTGTAGCAGCTCCACACCGTCTGTACCGGGCATGCGCATATCCGTAATGATAATGTGAGGCTGATGCTGCTTGACCAGTTGTATGGCCTGCTCACCATCCTCTGCCTCACCTGCAACGGTCATGCCGAGTTCATTCCAATCTCCCAGGTTGCGCAAAATATCCCGGTTCCACGGTTCATCGTCCACTAACAGCACTCTGTACAGTTCTTTGTTCACAAGGCTTCGCCTCCTGTATTGCAGGGGATTCGTACCGTAACGCTTGTCCCCTGTCCGTATTCACTTTCCATGCTCATCCCATATTCAGGTCCAAAATGCATTATAATTCGTGAGGCAGCATTGACCAGTCCAATACTTGTACCTGAACTCCACACCCGATCTGCCTGCAAGGTAAGCCGCTCCAGTCTGGATTGCATCTCCGTTAGTTTCTCAGCATCCATACCCACGCCGTTATCACGAATTCGAATGGTTACATCTGTAGGTTCACAGACGACTTCAATGCCCAGCTTCCACTCGCCCGGTTTCTTCTCCAATCCATGTAAAAATGCGTTCTCCACAATGGGTTGCAAAGACAACTTGGGAATATAACATGCCCGAAGTTCCCCGGTAATCTCCAGGGTATATTCAAGCCTGCCGGCAAAACGTTGCTTCTGAATCAGCATATAATGCTCCAACTGATCGAGTTCAGACTGTAGAGGGACAAGTCCATCCGGCGCGCGCACAATATAACGAAACATCTCGCTTAAGGCTCGAATGACTTTGTAACTGTCTGCCGGTTTTTGCGAGTAGACCATGCCGCCAATCATCTGCAACGTATTTTGCAGGAAATGCGGATGGATCTGGGATTGCAGTGCTTTGAGCTCGGCCGTCTGCTTCTCAAGATTCATTAGGTAGTTGTCGCGAATATGTTCCCGAATACGACTAGCCATGCCGTGCAGATTTTTCTCCAGCAGACCAATCTCATCTACCCGGCCGCTTCGTACCACTTCCCTGTCCTTGATCAGCTGAATACCCTTCATGGAATTCGCCAGTCTGACAATGGGCTTTGATGTGCGCCAGGCCACGAATACAGCCAGACCCACAGAAATGACGGTTGCCAGGCCACCCACAACCAATCCGTATTTCATCGTTTCCAAGGCACTTTCATTAATGACATGGGCAGGTACAATCTTGATCACACGCAGTCCTGACGGCTCAATGGAATGAAAGAATACGTATTCCTTGGCTGTACGGATAAACCCCGAACTTTCTTTTGTACCTGCCAATTTCTCTAGTGCTTCTGCAGAAGGCTGAATCTCTTGATTTGGCTGATAGACCGGACTACCCGCGCTATCAGCAATGTATACCGCATAGTCTCCCCGGCTATCCAGCAGCTCCAGGGTCTGGTTGAACTCAGCCCACTTGACCTCCAAACTGATGGCGCCGATCTGTGCCTGATCCTCAAAGCGGTTCATACTGCGGGTCATGTGAAACTTCTGCGGATCGTCCGGATCATTGATAATCGTAAAATCTTTATGTTGTGCAAAAAGCTCATGATACCCTTCCGGTATTTCCGATACCGCCTTGATGCGAGAATCCATGGAGTTGAAGGTGAACAAGGTGTCCAATTCCTTCAGATACAATTCAACGCCAAATACATAATTGCCAGCAGAATAGTATACACTGTTCAGCATATTGAACATGGCCTTCTGTTCATCGAATCGGCTGGCTGCCGGTGCTTCCTGGTTCAACGCCAGATATTGATGCAATTCGTCACTGATCTGAATCGAATAGATAATATTGTTCATGCGGGCGAACTGTTCACCCAGATAGATGGAGGCCCAATTCATATTGGCTCGGTTGGTCTCCATAATCTCCTCTTCCATGGAAGAGCGGGTATTCTCGGCTGCCATAGCGGTCATGGCAATGACGGGCAGAACAGCCAGCAGCGTCATGGTAAGAATTAATTTATTGCGAATGCTGCGTTTAAAAGGATCTATCAGCTTCCGATAACATTCGGTAAACACAGCGCATCCACTCCTGAGCTAAAATAGACAAACGCCCCAGCATGGAAGCCGAGGGCGCTTTGGTCTTTATATTCGTTTGGAAATGTTAAAATATCACGTTATACAATAGATTGAATGGTTACACGAGATCACTACGTGGTCAGAACAACCTTCTGATCGCTGTTATCACCGGATTTTTTTGATTCCCTTTTTCTAAGGGAAAAATCCGTTGATAAAGGCGAACGCGTCGCTTCCTCAGGTTATTTCTGCCCTCTCCGTTAACGTGCACATGTTAAATCCAACTTATATACCTATATTTATTATTTCCTATTATTGTTCAATGATCCGTATGCCCCATGGCTCCAGTTCGATCTTCTCTCCTTCAGCAATCGGAGTTCCTGCCAGAAGTTCAGTTCCTTCTCCATAAGCATTCACAAAGGATGTTGCCTCATCCGCATAATTGAAATAGTAGCGAATTGTGTTCCCTTGATCGTTCACACCTGTCTTCACAATGATAGGAAAAGCCAGCTCCTGATCAGCTCCCCACACGCCCGCTTCCTTCATGACACGTTCCAATACCTTACGGATCACCGCAGAACTGGTATAACAGCCGACATAGGTTGCTTTGCCTTTTCCATAGGCATTCTGGGTAATTGCCGCATATTCACCCCAATGTGGATGATCATACCAAGCAAGTACTTCAGCCGTTGTTGGTGTAATCAGTTCCATCCAGGTATGAATCTGGTTCTGCTCTTCACCAACTCCAAATGGATTCTCCCGCAGTGACACATGTTTTGGTTCTACAAAAAGGTTGTAGCTAATTCCACATGCCTCACTGATCAGGCCAGGCTGGCGGGTAGAGCGTACCTTGATATGCTCATTTGTGAATCCGCTTTTGAACGAGTAGACGATATGTCCGCCATCCTGTACGAATTGATTTAATTTTTCCAGCAATGCATCCGAAGCAGCATACAAAGCAGGTACAACGAGCACATCATATTCCGCATAACTCTCAACCGATGGGTCGATGAGGTCACAGCCAATATTCATTTTATACAATTCATCGTACATCCAGCGCACCACGTCATTGTAGTTCTTGTCACTGGTGAAGTTAAACCCAAACCACTTAATTGATGTCAGCGCCTCATTGCTGAACAGCACAGCCACCCGATTCTTTTTCTTCAGATTCACGAGCTTAGGACTGAGTCGGGCAAAATCCCTACCAATCGTCTTTGCTTCGTTGTACACCGGATTCGGTTCAAAGTCATGACTGAGCAATCCCTTCCAATACGTCTCAAACGAATTGTGCAACGAATGCCAGTGCCAGTAAGCGACCATGTTCGCTCCTGATGCCAGATGACTGAAAGCCTGCAAACGCAGCTGTCCCGGATACGGAACCCAATGCCAGAACGCCTGCGCTTCGGTCTCCAGTACCAGATAGTTCGATTGTTTGGTTGAACGCGCCACATCGCCGCCGAATGAAATCTCGATGCCCGTCAGATCATCCTGGGAAGGATGGTAGATGTCCACACTAGTGATGTCAAAAGGTTTCGATGCTGCAAAATGATCCACATCCCCTTGAATACCGTAGGAATATCCACGCCAATCGAAGTCAAAGTTCTGGGTAACAAACTGTCCTTCCTGTTTGTATTCATTCACGATCCCCACTTGCCAAGCCAAAAAGTTGGTTACCAGCTGTCGCTGGAACTTGGCAAATTCAGCGCCCAGACTACCGTTGATCGTTCCTACAACAGACGGGAAGTCTTCCCAGCTATTGATTCGATTGCTCCAGTAGTCGAGGCCAAATTCCTTGTTGAGTTCATCCAGAGAACTGAACTTGTTCCGCATATATTTGACGAATTGCAGTTGTACATTATCTCCGGCCGTATTGTAATGCTTCGTCTCGTTATCTGTCTGATATCCAATTACCGCTGGATGTGTGCTTACCCGAGAGATCAGCTTGCGGATGATCCGCTCGGCATAGAATAGATAGGTTGGATGGGTAATATCCATGATCTGTCTTGCGCCGTATTTACCAGGTCCCTGTGAGGTTGTAGCCAGAACGTCCGGGTGTTCCTTTACCATCCACGTTGGAACAGCATACGTTGGTGTGCCAACGATGACCTGAATCCCCGCCTCATGCATGGCATCCAGCACACGGTCTACGGAAGAGAAGTCAAATACGCCATTCTGCGGTTCATGGGTACTCCAGGTTGATTCTGCAATGCGGACCACATTGATCCCTGCATCCTTCATCATCTGAATGTCCTTGTCCAATCTTTCGTAAGGCATATATTCATCATAGTAGGCTACACCATATAATAATTTGTCCATGATTTAATCTCCTTTTTAGGTGGAAAATTTAATGATCTTGACGTGTGCAAGAGTTGACATATTCCAATCCACAATGGTAGCGTTTACATTATTATCGGTTGAAGAACTTCGATTGTTCAGCCACTTCAAACGCTGATGTGTTCCATGGAATATCCATGCCCGCGTTAAACTGATTATAATGAAGTATACTACGAGTGCCGATTGTATAAGGCAAGTTGTTTTTACCCTTTTCCGAGGTGAATATGATGGATATCCGATCACAGCTCCGAGAAATGCCTCACCATACGCTGGCCCACTGGCTACCTATTATCGACTGTAACATCAAATTTTATGGTGCGCACAGCCAACAAGTACCCTATGGATGGGCGATGCCGGAAGAATCACATCCGGGCTTTGAGATTATGTTGATCATCGAAGGTACGCAGGAGAGTGTGATTCATGGTTATATCTATACTGTGGAGGCAGGTTCCATTCTTCTCATTCCTCCCGGGTTCAAACATACGAATCAATGTGTATCCACGGAAGGCATGACTTATTTTAGCGCTCATTTTAATGTGGATGATCCCGTCTTCACCCTAAAGCTGATGTCACAGCATAGTCAAATCTACGCAGCAGATACAGCTGATAATAAGAAGATGCGCGTTGTACTGGAGAGTTGGATGGGGATGATTAACGTATCTGAAGCCTACACGTCCACTGACAAAATGATCATGCAGGCCCGCATGTTTGAACTGTTCGCCCTGTTGTCCCAAGCCGCTGACAATGAACCGGAGACCACCACTTCCGTTGCTGCTTCACATGCACCAGCTCCAACAGCCATGCATTATGCGGGAGCTATAGCGGAGGCGATCAAGCAGGCATTCCATGCCCAGCTTCGTACCAAGGAAAGCAGTGTATCCACGGTCAAAGTAGAGCAGATTATATCCTCGTTTGGCATCAGCCCGGGATATGGTTTACAGGTCTTTCGCAAGGTGTACGGGCGATCACCCAGGGCTTACCTTTCCAGCCTGAAGTTGCAGGAGGCCAAAGTACTGATCGAACAGCCAGAGCTGTCGCTCGGGGAAATTGCGTGGAAGCTCGGTTACACCCATCTGTCCCATTTCAGCAGACAATTCAAACGTTGGACAGGCCAAAGCCCGCTTCAATATCGCAATCATCATGCAGATGCATCAGGTGATCCTGTATCCTACAGATCGGAATCGAGTCCAGAATCTTGATTACGGATACGTTCGTACTCTTCCGGCGTGTTCATATTACTCATTTGCATCGCTAGTTTATGAACGCCAGCTCTCTCAAGCTCTTCCGCTTCGACATAACAGCAACCGATCTCTTCAAGCCATCTCATAACTCGAAGATGATCCTGTATCAGACGCTGCTCGAGATCAGGAAGCACTCGTTTGTGGTAAGCCCCTGCAAGAGGGTGGACATGTCCATCCACGCGTGGAACGATAGCAGAATAAGAGTTATGCGATTCGACCAGTTTTTTTATTCCATCAAAGAAAGACGTTTGCAGGAGCGGCATATCGCAGGCGCATACCAGATTCCAGTCTGTATCGGAAGCTTCCAGTGCCGCGTGAAGACCGGCGAGTGGCCCCTTCCCCGGATAGAGATCCTGAACGCAGTTGTAGCCCATTGCACCATAGGTTGTCACATTGGGTCCGGCAGCCACGATGATACGGGATACGGCGGGTCTCATGGCCTTCGTGACATGTTGTAGTACGAGGGAACCGTTCAGTTCCAGCATGGCCTTGTTGGTCCCCATGCGGCTGGATAAACCTCCTGCCAATATGATGCCTGTCCATTCCCTTGTGTTCATGATGTCTTGCTCCCTCCTGGTAACGATGTGGGCTTGTTATATCAATCGATCAACATTTTCTATAGATTGAATCCCCTTTCAACAAATGATACATTGAACAATATGCATTTGAAAGGAATGGCTTAATTGGACAGACCTGTACCTTCAAGAGGCAATACCTCATTAGTTTCTCTGAAACTATATAACTTTTTCATATATGGAGCCATCTCCATCTTTGCGGGATTCCTGCAGCTGTATCTGCAAGAAATTGGCATGACCAAACTGGAGATTGGCAGTCTGATGGCGATTGGACCCTTTGTATCCTTGTTTGCCAACCCGTTCTGGGGTTTCTGGAGCGATAAATCTCGCAACATTCGCATCATTCTGATGATTATGATGGGAGGCACATTTGTGCTCGCCCAGGGTGTGTTCTATGCGCCCACGTATACATGGATCTATGTAGCCATGATTTTCTTTTATTTTTTTCAAAGTCCATTATTTGCTCAAACCAATAGCCTGATTCTCGGATATATTGATGGTACAACCCAGAAATTTGGGTCATTCCGGCTCTGGGGTTCACTCGGTTGGGCACTGACTGCCGTCGCGGCCGGACCGCTCATTGACCGTTTTGGCATCGGCAGTGTATCCATTATATTTGCGTGTATGATTGCCACCGCCTTTGTATTATCCGTATTTTTACCCAGACAGCCGATTGCTTCGGATACACCCGTGGTTACTTTTCGGCGGTTTGGCAAAGTCATGTTCAATCCGTATTTTATGGCATTTATCGGCCTGGGTGTACTCGTATCGGTGCCTAATGCGATGAACAGTACTTTTATGTCACTATATATTGTAGAAATGGGTGGCGACAAACAGATGGTCGGCTGGGCCATCTTCACCTCATCCATTCTTGAAGTCGGCGTATTCCTGCTGCTCGACCGCCTACTCAAACGCAAGATGAGCATGCTCTTGGCATCTCTCATTTTGATCAGTCTGCTGTTTGCACTGCGCTGGCAGCTCATGGCACTGGCCATCAACCCGATGGAGATTGTATTCATTCAGCTGATGCACTCCATTACGTTCGGTGGGTACTTCTATGTGGGTACGCAGCTGACCATGCTGTTCATTCCAAGGCCTTACCGTTCCTCCGGTCAAGCGGTCTATACGATGGCCTGGGGCGGTCTCTCGGGCGTTATTGCCGGTCTGTTCGGCGGCTGGTTGTTCCAGAGCTTCGGTGCGGAAATCATGTATAGCATCGGCGTATTCTTCTCGCTTATCGGCGCTGTTGGATTCGGTATCATGTGGTTGTCGAATCGACGTAACGGCTATCAGCCGGTTGTGTTGACGGAGATGGGTAATATGGATGAGGAATAACGGAGTAAGACTGTGACACACCCTACTTGTCATCCATTAGACAAATGACCGATTTATGTACAGGCCACAGTTACTGGCTACACGTAATCGGTCATTCCTTGGATACGCTCTTCATTTTAATCTAGATCATCCAGATGATTGGGGAACTGCGCATTAAAAAGCTGTTTTGCTAGAGGATGACTCAGCGTAGAGATGTCTTATGAAATATAGTTAAATTATACAGGAATCGTAGGGAACTTTTTATTTTCTGACATGCTTTTTACCATTCCGAGAATACACTGAAGCAAATATTGAATGTCCTCTTCCGAATGATCTGCACTTAGGCTAATTCTTATGCTACTGGAAGAAATTTGTTGATCTTGACACATTTCCATGATCACCCTACTTATTTTATTTCCTTTTGAAGAACAGGCGGATTGAGATGAAAGATGAATTCCGTTTTTGCCTAAAAAATTCAACATTAAGGCAGAAGTAGACTTTGGATACGACAAATTCAAAATATGGGGAGCGCACAACGCTCCTGCTGGACTGTTTATAATAATGTCACTGTTATCACTCAAATGATGACGAAGTTCATTTTGAAACTTTTTTAACTTTTCGATACTGCTTGCTTGCTTGGAAATCGTAACGATCATTGCTTCTGTAATTGCGGTAACACCCGGCACATTAACTGTTCCGGGTCGTAATCCTGACTCCTGCTTTCCACCATACTGAATAGGAGCTATATCCACATGGTCTTTAACCATGAGAATGCCTATTCCTTTTGGTCCCCCTATTTTATGACCAGACAAAGTATACAAATCCATATTCTCTAGATTTACATCTAACTTTCCAAATGCCTGGACCCCGTCTACATGAAAATATACACCAGGTGCTTCTGATTTCAACATAGAACCGATTTCCTCGACAGGCTGGATAGCACCCGTTTCGTTGTTTACATGAATGATACTAACTAATACAGTATTTTTCTTAATCGCCCTCTGAACGTCTGTCACTTCCACGATCCCTGATTTATTCACTGGTAGAAAAGTCACCTCCACCCCTTCCGAACTGAGATGAACAGCACTTTCAAATATGGAGGAATGTTCGATAGAAGACGTAATGATGTGTATGGGATGGGACAACTTATTCTTAGCAACATTGGCAACACCAAACAAAGCAAGATTATTACTCTCTGTGGCTCCGGATGTAAAAATCACTTCTCTTTGTTTTACACCTAAAATTTTCGCGATTCTCTCTCTGCATTCATTCACTAATGTATTAGCTTCTTTACCAGGGAGATGCATTGAGGAAGAATTGGCATATACTCTTTGATACGTATCAAGTATAACCTCTTGGACTGACGGAAACAGTGGTGTCGAAGAACAATAGTCAAAGTACAGATTCTTCAAAAGGACCACCCTCCCTAACGAGATTTTCCATTCGAATTGTCTTTGTGGTATATTGCTGCACATAATCATCATGTGTTGCTATAACAATAGTCATATTCCCTTTTTCATACATTTTACTTAGAAGTTTCATTATATTCTCGGCAGATTGAAAATCCAGATTACCAGTAGGCTCATCAGCCAAGAGCAGAGTCGGATTATTCACCAAAGCCCGGGCTATTGCCGTTCTTTGTTTTTGGCCACCTGACAACTGAGAGGGGTAGGCGTTTTCTTTTCCCAAAAGTTCAACTTCCTTGATTATACTAAGACAGCGCTCTCTACGCTGAGATTTAGTAAGCTTTGCTTTAGATAACGCAAGTGGAATTTCAACATTCTCCAGCACCGTCATATCGTTTATCAATTTAAAATCCTGATATACAAACCCGATGTTCTCATTGCGTATTCGTGCATACTCACTTTCCTTGAGCTCATTAATCTGGCGACCATTTAATTTGATAATCCCACTTGTTGGATGCTCAACCAAGCCTGCCAAATGTAAGAGGGTACTTTTTCCAGAACCGGACCTTCCATATATAGAGACAAAATCACGATGATTAAGGGTCAAATTTACATTCTCGAACACAGGGGAATCTATATTCCGGTCAACAAAACTTTTACTGACATTCTGCATTTCAATAAGAGCTTTCATATCAACACCTCAAATCTCATTTATTTTCAACGAATTACTATTTGTCCGAACAACTGGAGCTGTTAGGAAAAATAGGATAAATATAAATAATAGGAGGCCACTAATTAAGGATGAAGTTACTGCTATTGGTATAATGGAGTAGCTCAATAATAGGACTGACAGAGCCACTAAAAATGCAGGTCCTATAAGTATTAGATTAGAGAATAGCACCATAATGGCCAAATCCCACCGGGTGGCACCGTACAGATAAAAAATAGTCAGACTCCTTGACTGGCTCAGGAAACGGACCAGGATAAAAGACATCATAGAAGTCAAAATAAGAATGGAAGATAACGAAACAAACACTAAAATGATACTTGTATAGATGGATTCTATGACAACATTTTGTCTCTCTGTTCCAATTAAACGTGCCACTCTGAAGTGTTGTCCGTCAGCCATTTCGGAAAGCCTTGTTGATAATGAATGAGCACTAATTTCTTCATCACTCACATCGAATAAATATACGGACAATTGAGTCGACTCTACTGGTTCCGTACTCTTCAAGAAAACAACATCATTTGCATTTTGCCAACTTGGAGGATTGATAATTTTCACCATCTCCTCGGCAATTCCGGCATTTAGGTGCAGTTCAGTCGAATCTTCATTATCGCTGATGAGATTCCATAATAACTGATTCGTTGTATATGTCATCCTTCCGTTATCCATCTCTGAATAATCTGCATTTAAGAAACCAATCTTCCCTGGAAATTGTTCCTCAAGCCATCTCACCTGCACCATGTTCCAACTTGGAATTTCCTTCTCATTACTAACAGTAGGCTGGATAAGCCAAGTATTTTTACCAACGACATGATCCAGTTGATCCAAATCATTTTGCTGTTCCCTAATCATGCCAATCAGTATCATTAAGAACAGAAATATGAAAACAAATTGAATATTAATCAGCAGGGTCGTTTTTAAACTTCTCCTTGCCATCCGCCAAGCTGTACCAAATAAGTATCTCATCGTCAGGTTCCAGCTCCTTTAAACAAATTGTTCCATATTTTTTTCAAGGTTTGTTCAACGGTAATTACAATGATGCATATGACCGTGAAAATTAGAATGATAAATACGGGTAAATTCAATTTTAGTTGAAATCCTTCGATATCGACATATTTGGATACCAGAAAGGTGAATACAGCAGACAGTAATGAAGCCACTATTACTACAAACCCAGATTCAGCGTATATTGCACGTTTCAATACTTTTCTTGAAGCTCCTAACTTCATCAAAATATCCCACTTATTTTTGTCTTTGCTTATTTTGAAGGAAAAAATATAAATAAAGTTCAACACGACATAAAGCATGAGACCTGCTGTGATAACAATAGCCAAAATTAGTAAGCTATAGAATTGTCCAAGTCTCTCTGCCTCTGGCGACTGTTTAGAAATACTAGGCTTATACGAAGTAAGAGTGGGTAGAACTTTTGCTTGAACTGTCTCTACACTCGTTTGACCAAAAATAAAAACACCCATAACCACATTCGTTTTATTACCATATAATTCAAAAAAGTTTTCAATAGAAATATATACGTTCTCCACCAAACTGGATTGATCAATAGCAGTAATCATCAATTGCTTATCAGCAATTTGAATCGTTTGTCCGATAATGTCCTCTTCCTGTAATCCTAAAAACATCTTGTCAGCAGCATTGCGGGAGATCACCACTTCATCTTGTCCTATTTGATCCACGGGAAGTTCTTTTTGTAACTTAAAATCCTTGTTAACGCCAAAAACGTGATACAGTCCGGATGCCCCATTGGTCTGTACATAATCTTCATTCGATAGGAGATAGGTCCATTGAAGGGAAGGAACTTCGTTCCATTTTTTCTCCAAGTCAGGAAGAGACTTTACAGAAACCGGTGTTCTGAGATCCACGACAATCCGATTTTTGGATTGCTCTACTCCTGCTGATATATTTTGATAACCCGTATTTAGAAAAGAGAAAATCACAGTAACTAGTGCCAAAGATATAGCCAGATTAAGAATAAGTATCCCCGTTAACATTGTGTTTTTCTGAATTGATTTTTTTACAATATTAAAATAGAAATAAATGGTTAACCACTCCTTTTCATATCCGTAATTGCCACATGGATAGGATAATCGTAACTGGCATGGCCGTTAATATATAGCCGAACCTGGTAATTCCCTCCTCTGACAACCAATCCTTTCATAATAAAATTGATGTCTGCCCCTGGAACCCTTTCGGCTGATCTGTGATTATAGACTACCTTTTTTTCAGTAAGTCCCCTTATATGCCCTTTATCATCGAGAAACTGTAATTCAAGCTCGTACGGTTGATTAACTTCAGATTTGGACAATCTCGCAAGTATATGTAACTCCAAAATAGCCGGAAACGTTGGAACTTCTGTTTCATTGATTAACTTGCCTAAGTGATGGCATCGCTCTGTTGGATTAAACCGGATGGTGTCACATACGATTAGAGATGTAATCACAGTACTCCACCCTCCAGTCTGGCTCTTTCTAAATAAAAGTGTACATCCTTGGCTTCATCTGCAATGCCCGAAGAAATCCGAATTCCATCTGCACTATAAATTTGCACAGTAGGTGTTTCATAAACTGCAAACTGGGTACCCATCTCTTGAGATTCTACTTGAACTACTGGCATTTTCCAATTAAAGTATTCCACCATTTCCTTATTCGTTTCATAGTCGCCGTCAACAAGTAATACAAAACGGGTATCCATGGATTGCGTGGTTACAATATCTCCAATGTGCGGTAACAGATCAACGCAACGAAGACAATAAAGCGATAGGAAGATTAGACACAGCCTAGACCCTTGTGGTTCAAAGCTAACATGATCCCCATTCCAGTTCAAGTACTCCTTTGTTACCGGAATATTATCCATATACATACTTCCTTTCCATACTAAATATTTCATTTCTTTTATTAATGATGTTTCTGTATTCACTATTTTCACGTTTGTAAAGTTCTTGTGCATTACCCACTTCCGCAATTTCACCATCTTTAAATACAACAATTGTATCGGCCAGTTCAGCAATGTTTATATCATGAGTAACGACAATAACCGTTTTTTCCTTCTCTGTCAGAATGGAAGAAAAAAATTCAATCTCACTCTTGGGATCAAGTGCAGAGGTCGGCTCATCAAAAACAAGTAGCTCTGCATCCCGAATATATACCCTTGAAAGAGCAAGCTTCTGCCACTCTCCACCTGATAAAAAAACAGATTGTTCTGTCAAATATCCAAGATTGGTGTCCATATGATTACTGAATCTATCCAATTTTGGGAATCTCGATTCCCCTAATGCTTTAATGATCTGAGCATCCGTTATTTCACTTCTGTTAGAATTGGAAACGATCACATTCTCACGAATAGTCATCATATATTTCACGAAATCCTGAAACACAACAACCATAGCCTGATGAAGTGAGGACGTGCGAATCTGTTCCAAAGGTATATTATCAAAAGCGATCGTCTTCTCCGGAGAATCATACAGTTTCAACAAAAGTTTCAAAAATGTCGTTTTTCCCGAACCGTTTTCCCCGAAGATAACAACTTTATCCCCCTTGTTAATAGACAAATTGATATTTCGGAGCGCATAACGTTCCGAATTTGTATAACGAAAACTCAAATTATTAATGGTTAATTGATTCTCAAATACAAATTCCACTTTCTCATTCTCTCCTAGATCAGCTTCCTGTCTATCTGGATTATCATCTACGAATGAAAAGTAACTTTTAACATAGTTCTTGTCTTCTTTGATCATAAAAATATTTCTTAATAATGTGGAAATACTGTTGTCTGCAAGATTAAGTGAGAGAGTCAATCCAAAATACTCTCCAATAGATAGTTGGCCTTTTGACATATAATTGATAATAAGTATGGTAACTAAAGCCAAACCAAGATTGGAAAGTGAAAAGTTAAATAAATTAAAATTAATACTGTATTTTTTTAAAGAATTTCTGATTTTCTGGATTTCTTCCGAACTATCTTTCCATTTTTTAACAAGTATATCCGAAGAACCATATACCTTCAATTCCTTTTGAGTCTGGGTATCTATTAATACATTATAAAAATACTGAGGCACTCTTAATTTCGATTGAATAATCCGGTTAGTACTAATTCTCTTCTGAGTAAAATAAAAGATTAAAAACGTTTTGCTGCACGTAATAATAACAACAAAAAGGACTAGCCACAGGGAGGATACACCCAAATACCAGAACGCGATCATAGCGGTTATACCGTTTTGAAGTACCCCAAAGGAATTGGAAAACAGCGGGAAGATTTTTCCCATCCCCATGGTGGCCATGTTAATTGAGCTCTTGAATTCAGACTTTTCTTGATCTATAAGATTGCATGATCGCATCTTGTCCAAGATCTTCATCTCATGTTTGATCATAATTTCATTCATCGCTTCTTCATCCATTAGTGACGTCGCTTCGCTTAAAAACTGTTTAAGAAAATTAAAAACCGTAATTAAAATAATTATAAAAATGGCCTGACTAAAAACAGATTCGTTTAAGAAATCCAGAAGTTTCCCTGATAAATACACATTAAAGTTGGCCTGTAATGAAAGAAAAATCATCATCACCAAGTGTATGACTATAATTTTCCAATTGTGTTTTCTTACTATATCAGCAACTTTTAACAACTCTAAGTTACTGTTCAGCATTCTCCTCATTTCTCCTCCACCTCAAAAAAAGGTGATAATACATCGTAAATGGCAGATATTGTGGATGAAGGACCTGCACTTATAATTTGATTTACTCTATTAATTCCAACAACAAAGGGAACACCAGGTATGCCTATAGAGTCAATAAAATCGAAAATATTTCTTTTTAAAATATGAATGTTTTCCTGCTCTTTTATATACGTTGATTCCAAATTATCCGTAACCAGCGTAAATTTGAATTGGTCTTGTTGATCTTGAATAAATTCTTCGATTGCACCCATATTGCACGATGAACAAGTTGAACTCACAACAAACAGCACATTAGGTAAAGATGTCATCTCCCTTGAAGTCTCGGTTAACATGAAGTTATCGTCTATGTATGACCCAATGCTTAATGAAGTTCGATGATTATGTTTGAAAAACTTGCGGTGCTCCATGTTCATTTTCTCTTCTCTCCTTTATGCTGAGATACAATAGAAAAGGGACGGAAAGAACCCGTCCCATTCACATTTGAACTGCCGCCTAGCAACATCCTAAGTCATCAGTACGAGTATAATATTGCGATGTGTTTCCTGAACTGTCTCTGCAGACATCGTACACATGCTGAACTCGGGAAGATTTATTATCCCAAGGTACCCAAGTACAATAACCATTTGGCGTACAGAAATCAGTTCCGTAAGCTACACCAACAGAACTTGTTCCACCTGGACATGCCATGTTGACTCACCACCTTTTCGTTTGATTAACTACAACCGTAGAGTAACATATTATCGTTTATTTGAATTTAAATTCATGTTGAATGGAGGAAAAATGGCGTCAAACGGAAAATTTTGTGATATTAGTGAGTTTATTGTTTAATTATTGATGTTAATGGTACTATATAGGGAAAGTAGATTGGCTTATTATAATTCAAAAGAAAGGGATTGAGTTAAATTGTTCCAGATAGGTATTTATGAGGAAAATAAAACAGATCTAAAAAAACTACATGAATTTTTTATAAGATTAGAGAATAAGGGGCCTTACAGCTTTAAATTAATTAATTTTTCCTCAGAGGATGATCTGATTACTCATTATAAGAATCCTGACAAAATTAAACCACAAGTCATTATAATGAACATCAAGCTATCTGCCTGTAATGGAATTGATATCGCTTCCAAGATTCGCAAATGCTATGATCAAGAAGTTCTGATTGTTTTCCATACTAATTATATTGAATACATAATGCGAAGCTTTGATGTACAAGCGTTTCAATACTGGCTAAAACCAATAAACTACTCCTTTTTCGAACAAAAAATGCTTCTCATTTGCAAGCATATAAGCTCCTTGAAGTCTATTTTCTTTCCAGTAAAAGTTGATGGCGATTATCTTTTTGTTAGGTGCGCAGATATCATTTATATCAGAACAATTAAATGCCAAAATTCCTCAAACAATATTGAAATCACAACGAAGTCAGGCACTATTTTATTCACAGGTACATTACTGAAGTGTATAGCCGAACTTCAACACCCCTTTTATCTCATTCATCGTTCATTTATTATTAATATAAATCATGCACTAAAAATTAGATCCAACTATGTAGTAATGAACAATGGCGAAGAGATTCCTATAGGAAAGTCAAAATCCAAGACAGTAAAGCTTGCATTGTCTTACTCCTAACCTCTGCAATAGTAGATTTACCTTAAATTTAACTGACTTAAATCTTGCAATACAATAAAAGGGCGTCCCCTTCACAGCTAGTGCTGCGCAGGGGACGCCCTTTTACAATATATAATCTATACTTATGCCTTCGGCAGTTGGAATGAGCTTTTCAGGGATACGACCCGGTTAAATACCGGACGTCCTGGCTCGGAATGTTTTGGATCTACACTGAAGTAACCGTGACGGAAGAATTGGAATTTATCCTGAGCATTCGCTTCCTTCATCTCTTGCTCCACATACCCGTGGACAATCTCAAGGGAGTTCGGGTTCAGTTGATCCAGGAACGTTTTCTCCGGTTGCTCTTCCACAACCTCAGTTTCAGCTCCAGCTACTGCCACTTCCACCTCTGCTTCCGGTGCTTCATCCAGGATCAAAGGCTCATACAGACGGAATTCAGCAGGTACCGCTTGAGTCGCTTCTACCCAGTGGATTGTTCCTTTGACTTTACGGCCAGTGAATCCACTGCCGCTCTTCGTCTCTACATCATAGGTACAATGAATCTCAGTTACATTGCCTTCTGCGTCCTTAATCACATCGTTACATTTGATGAAGTATGCATGTTTCAGACGAACTTCGTTGCCAGGGAACAAACGGAAATATTTGTTCGGCGGATTTTCCATGAAATCGTCTTGTTCAATATATATCTCACGGGAAAACGGAATTTGGCGATTACCCATCTCTGGGTTCTCCACATTGTTCTCTGCTTCAAGCCATTCCACTTGTCCTTCAGGATAGTTGGTAATAACCACTTTGAGTGGGTGCAGGACAGCCATCGTGCGCGGAGCTTTCAGTTTCAAGTCTTCACGTACAAAGTGCTCCAGCGTTTGCAGGTCGATAACCCCTTGACTCTTGGAAATGCCTGTTTCGAATACAAAATCACGAATGGCTTCCGGTGTATATCCCCGGCGACGCAGACCCGAAATCGTTGGCATACGTGGATCATCCCATCCATCCACATGGCCTTCGTCCACGAGCAGTTTCAACTTCCGCTTGCTTGTCACCATCTGGGACAAGTTCAGGCGACCAAATTCGTATTGACGTGGTTGGCTCTCCATCTCACATTCGGCAATAACCCAATCGTAGAACGGGCGTTGATCCTCGAATTCCAGGGAACAGAGGGAATGCGTTACACCTTCAATTGCATCTTCGAGCGGGTGAGCAAAGGCGTACATCGGATAGATACACCATTTGTCGCCCGTGTTATGATGGTGTGCATGTGAAATCCGGTAAATCACCGGATCGCGCAGATTGATATTCGGTGCAGACATATCGATCTTGGCACGCAGCACTTTCTCTCCGTTCTTGAATTCACCTGCACGCATACGTGTGAACAGGTCGAGATTCTCTTCCACCGAACGATCACGGTACGGGCTGTTCTTGCCCGGCTCCGTCAGCGTTCCGCGCATTGCACGGATTTCGTCGGCGCTTTGGTCGTCGATGTAGGCTTTACCCTTTTTAATCAACAAGACAGCACGGTTGTACATCTCGTCAAAATAATCCGAGGCAAAACGTTTCTCGTTCCACTCGTATCCGAGCCATTTCACGTCTTCCTGAATCGATTGAACGTACTCTACATCTTCCTTGACCGGATTCGTGTCATCAAAGCGCAGATTCGTTTTGCCGCCAAATTCGCCGCCCAGCGTAAAGTTAATCCAGATCGCCTTGGCATGGCCGATATGCAGATAACCGTTCGGTTCCGGAGGAAAACGGGTAATAACTTCCTGGACTTTCCCAGACCGGAGATCTTCGGTAATAATATTTTTGATAAAGTTAGGTGGGGTTGTACGATTGTCCACAGGTATCAAACCTTTCATGAATGGATTGGAGCCTTCGGGAATTGCAGCAATTCCGGCTATAATTCCTTAATAACGAAGTCATTTCCTGAAAAAATCTATTTTCTTGGAAAGTTTCGTACGCGTTTCATTTAAATATACCTTTAACGGGGGAGGAGTTCAATAAAGAACGGCACCAAAGTCAGGATCAGCCGTGCATAAATAGGCCCAAAACCATTTTGACGGGTTCGCTCGAATCATGTAGCATGATAGTAAAAACAAATTAAAGGGAGGGTTTCCCATTCCATCGAACTCGCTTAAACTGACCAAAGAACAACAGGATGAAGCCATTCGCACCATACAGTCGTATTTCGAAGAGGAACGTGGCGAAGAACTCGGCGATCTGGCCGCTTGGGGTGTCCTCGACCTGTTCATGACACAGCTCGCTCCCTACATATATAATCAGGCACTCCGTGACGCACGCACAACAGTCAGTCAACGCATGGCCTCAATGGAAGAAGACCTGTTTGCACTGGAGCAAAAGTTACCCAAGACCTCACGTTAATCCACCAAAACTAAACCCATACTATAAAAAGAAAGAAGGTTGCATTCATGTTTACCTATTCATTGGATGAATATACCGAACTCCGGCCACTGGCCATGGAACATACCAAACCGCTGTTCGAACTGACGGATCGTTCGCGGGATCAACTGCGACATTGGTTGCCGTGGGTGGATCATGTCACAGAAGTGGAACACACCTCAAACTTCATTACCAACGCGTTAAAACAAGGTGCCGAGAATGGCGGATTCACCGCCGGAGTATGGTCAAAAGGGGATCTCGCTGGCGTCATCGGATTCCACGAGATTAACTGGACCAACCGCTCCGTAAGCATCGGATACTGGCTTGGCAAAGGTTTTGAGGGTCAAGGCTTGATGACAAGCGCTTGTCGCGTTCTGGTAGACTATGCACTGGTGACCCTGGATCTGAATCGCGTCGAGATTCGCTCGGCAACAAACAACAAACGGAGTCGCGCCATCCCTGAAAGACTCGGGTTTGTTCTCGAAGGTGTCATTCGCCAGGCAGAAAAGCTGCCTAAAGGTTACGTGAACCATGCAGTATACGGCATGCTTCAGCATGAATGGGAACTTTTGCGCTAATTCGCTTACATAATTGAGTTACATCTAACTGAAACCGTCCATATGCCCCTTTCCTGTGAGAATTTCAAACATAGGTGAGGGGCATTGTTGGTAAGAGCACCATTTTTTACTGCCAATTAAGGTTCCACTCAGCCTACCTTCATTCTTGCTCTCTAATATAACGTTGTGGGCGTACACCCATACCAACCTACAGAAGAAAGAAGGATGATCCAGGATGAAGAGAACCAAAACATCAAGAACAGTAGTGGTTACCAGCGCAATGGCTTTGACGATTGCACTCGGCGGAGGTATATTTGCACATTCAGTGGCTAATGCAGATCCGGCAGCTACTCCTTCAGGCCAGACCAAATCGGACAGCTCTTCTACATTAAATTCACATAAAATAAAACCAGAAGACGGAGTTAGAGGTTGGGGACCCGGGCTGCAGCGCCATTCGGACGAACTGACCTCCGTACTTGGCGTGTCTGCCGATGAGCTGAAAGAAGCGCGCAAAGCAGGCAGCACCATTGCCGAGATTGCAGCTACCCAAAATGTGGACGTGCAGACCGTCATTGATAAACTGGTCACAGCGGAGAAAACAGAACTACAACAGCAGTTGACCGATGGCAAAATCACGCAAACCCAGTACGATGAGCGTGCAGCTACACTTACACAACGTGTGACTGACCTGGTAAACGGTAATATGAAGGAAGTTGGGGCAGGTGGACGTGGTCCGGGTGGATTCGGTGGACCAGGAGCAGAACGGTATGCCAAGGAACTGGCCGCCATCCTCGGGGTTACAACAGATGAACTAAAGGAAGCGCGTGAAGCAGGCAGTACAATTGCCGAGATTGCAGCCACCAAGAACGTGGACGTGCAGACAGTTATTGATACAATCGTTACTGCCCAGAAAACAGAACTACAACAGGAGTTGACCGATGGCAAAATCACACAAAGCCAATTCGATGAGCGTGAAGCAGACATCACTCAACGAGTTACCGACCTCGTCAATGGTAAACTGCCAGAAGGTCCAGCAGGTCACGTCCATGGTCATGGAGCAAAACGTGACGGCGAGGCTAAGCCAATGCCGAAACCGGATTCCAGCAAAGTCGACACGTCAACTAATGACAGCGGCAAAGACTTATCTTAACAAAGCAATAGGCCCAGAACGTTGGGCAAGCTCGGTTTATCTATACACCCGGTATTATTGTTGTTAACGTTGTTAGGGAGCTCGTTTTTCCACACAATGCATGAATCAAAATTAAGCCCCTCCTTCTCCACAACAAGTGGACATTAAGGAGGGGCTTAATTTTAATAATATCGTAATCCGTTTCCTTATAACTTTGAATCTGTTGATCAAACTCCTCCCTTATAGGGCTCGGACCATGCCACCATCCACGATCAATGAGGTTCCGGTAATGTACGTATTGGCCCCGGATAACAGGAACACCACCGCTTTGGCAAACTCCTCTGGTTGACCATAACGGCCGAGTGGAATCTCCTTGCGGAACTGTTCAGAGACTTCGTCCTCACTTACTCCGTTCTGCTCTGCCCGTGCGGCATCCAGCTCACGGATGCGGTCTGTTGCAATACGACCCGGAGCCACCGTGTTGATCAAAATTCCGTATGGAGCCAGCTCCTGGGATAACGTCTTCGCCAATCCAAACACGCCAGTACGGAACGTGTTGGACAGAACCAGACCTGGAATGGGCTGCTTCACTGAAGTTGAAGCGATATTCACAATGTGTCCTCCACTTTCTTTCATATAAGGAAGGGCACCACGAATGAGCCTTACATAACTGAGAACATTTAATTCAAATGCACGCTCCCAATCCTCATCCGTCAGTGACTCAAATGAACCCGATGGCGGGCCACCCGAATTGTTCACCAGAATATCAATCTGCCCGAACATTTCTGCTGTCTTGTGAATCAGAACCTCAATATCTTCCTTGCGTGTCACATCGGTTGCACAATATTCCACACGTCCGCCACCACCAAGCGCCAGAAGCTCCTGCTTCACTGCTGCGAGCTTTTCTTCGCTCCGGCTGGCAAGCATGACGTCAGCACCTTCTGCTGCCAATTGAGCGGCTACCGCTTTGCCCAGCCCGCGACTGGAAGCCAGAACCAGTGCTTTTTTACCCTGAAGCCCCATATCCATCGTTGTTCCTCCTCAACTAGTTTCTATTTGGTCTAGATAAAATAACCCATAAGAATATCGTCCACATACTTGCCTCCGATATAAAACTCGGACACCAGCCTGCCTTCCGTCACAAATCCACACTGTGTATAAAACGTGATGGCTCCCGGATTGCTGGAGAGAACGCGCAGCCTGAGCTTGCGAACGCCTTGTTCAAGCGCATGCTGCTTGATAGCATCCATCAAAGCTGTGGCAATGCCACAACGCCGATCATGAGGATGAACTGCAATATGGATCTCGTAGACATGACGGTTAACAGGCATACCTGTGGCTGGCTGGAAGCCCACATAACCACATACCCGCTCTCCCTGCACCGCAATCAATTGACTGCCTGGCGGACAATGCTGCAGGTATTGCTGTCTGGAGCGCCAATGCATCGGTGCAGGAGAGGTGTATTGGTCCCATACCAGGGTGTCCAACTCCATTAGCTGTGTTGCATCCTTAATTTCGGATGGACGAATCGTAAATGTATGGCTGGTAAGCATAATGATTCAACCTTTCGTGCTATAGTCGACAACGCTGTGCGCTACAACGTCGGGAAAGTTAAGAGAGTTAAGAACGTTGAGAAACTTAGGAATAGGAAGACATTGTTCTTTACTTCACTATTTAAGTTTTTTTGTTCTATATATTGTAGCATAGCCTCAGCTTTGACTAAAATTCCACTCAGTATTGAACCTTTTCGATAAATGAAATAAACACTTAACCTTGCCGTAACGTCATGGTTTATACTGATTCGATAAGGAGGGGATGCATGATGAATATCAAAGAGGCAGCAAGCAGGCTTGGTATATCGGCGAGAGCCATTCGTTTTTATGAGGAAAAAGGATTAATTCTCCCCGCCAAACAGTCTAGTAACGGCTATCGCACATACACCGAGAATGATATCTGGCGGCTTCAGACCATTGCTGCGCTGCGTGAGATTGGCATGTCGCTACAGGATATTACACACGCGCTCGGAGAGATTGATCAAGGGAATCAGCAGCGGCTGGAAGAATATCTGGAACTGCAACAGGCCGTCATGTATGCCCAGTGGATTGAGCTCAAACGTATGATGGATACAACCCAGCGCATGATTGACCTGAATCGTCAGGACGGTCCGCTGGATGTCAGCCATCTACACGATCTCGCGGACAGTGCGCGTCGCCTGCGCGAAGCACGGCAGAACTGGCATGATCGGTGGAATTATGACACTCAGGCAGCCATCCACGATCAACGAGTGCAGGCAGAAGGCAGAGTCAGTACTGAACACCCCATTTCAGAGGGCAGGCATCATTCGACCAACGCCTCGCCTATAAGCGACAAGAATGAAGTTCCACATCCACACCAGGATGCAGATCATTCCGCGCCAGGCGATTCCAATGATACGGTACAGTCTTCCTTTTATCTGTATCACAACTATGACGAAGCGCTCGAACAGACAGCTCATTGGATCTCTCCCGCCCTTGGTGAGAAAGGACTCGATATTGGTACAGGCACAGGTAATCTGGCTGGGAAACTGCTACAGCGCGGCGCAAACATGACTGCAATCGACCAATCCCGGGAGATGCTACGCAGATGTCGTACCAAATATCCCGAGATGCATGTGAAGCTTGGTAATTTTCTGGCGCTGCCTTTTGCCGATCATTCCTTCGACTTTGTTGTATCCAGCTTTGCTTTCCATCATCTGAGTCCAGATCAGCAACTATTGGCATTACAGGAGATGCAACGGGTATTAACCTCACGCGGACGTATCGGCCTAACCGATCTGATGTTTGTTGATGTGACTCACCGTGATTCCTATATTCGGCAGGCAGAAACCACAGGACACGAGGAACAGCTGCGCGCCTTGCGCGAGCGTCACTTCCCTCTGCTCAGTGAGCTATGCAGCTGGCTGGAGCAACAGGGCTATGTAACCAAGCATGTGCGGCATAATGAGCTGTTGCATACGTTGCTGGCAGTTCCACTGCGGTAAGCAATCGTAAGAGCATATGGCAAAAAGGCCATCCCGCCTTTGAATAAAGGAGGATGACCTTGGTGTACATCATGCTATTAGATTACATATAGATATCAACAACCGTACGCTCAGTTGCACTGCGTGCTTGTCTGAACTCATCAAGCGAGATGCTTACACCGCCCTGACGGTAACGGTTCGCTGTACGCTCGGTAGGAATGTCCTTGCCATTCACCGCTACACGGCTCACAGCACCTTCGTTCAAGTGATAAATGAACGTCACTGGCTCACCCGCATACTCGAATTCGAATTGCATGCCGTTCAGCTCAGCTGGCAATACCGGGTCAATGACCAGATCGCCGCCCTCTTGACGAATGCCAAGTGCATTGGAGATCAGCTGGTTCATATAGATTCCAGGGCCGCTGGAGTAGATTCTCCATCCGCCTTTCACTTGTACAGTCCCTTTACGAAGCTGGTCAAAATGCTCCTGTGCCTCGTAACGTGTATTAAACTTGCCGTCCGAACTACTGAAGTATGAGTTCGCTTGGCGAATCTCCGCGTTAGGTACAACCTCGCCGATACCAACCGGGTTGATCATCGCGAGACCATTCCATACCTGATCTGTCTTACCCAGCTTCGCCATCGCTTCCACGTAACGGATATGTGCGTGCACATATTGCAAACCAATCTCACGTCCGAAGTTGGATGCTTGCTCTGCACGTTTGAAGTGTGTGCTTACTCCGCCAGCATATTGAGCCGGACGATTCATCAGACGCACGCCATCCGGGCACAGGAACTGTTCACGGATCAATGCGTAATGAGACTCTGCTTGCTCCGCATTCAGCAACTCACCAATCATGCTGCGCGTCATTGGCAACAGGCGATATTGAATGCCTGTCTCTGTATCCGTTGGATGAAGCATCAGCTTCGCTTGGTCCGCTTCTTCCATGTATACAAAGCCTGGAATCACATCTGTGCCCAGCATGTAACGGTTAAAGTCCTCACGAATGCCTTGAGCCAGCACATCAAGCTCCTGTGCAAAGTCTGCATCCTTGAATTTCAGCGCTTGCGAGAGCACATTCACGGACTGATACGTCAATGCCACCGTCCAACTGCTCACCATGTATTGCTTCAGCTGTGCATTGGCTGGTTGGAGCGTATCATCCCAGTCGCCATCTCCGTAGGAAGACAGGAACGTATCGTGCAGGAAGTGCGAACGGATATATTCGATTTCTTTTTTCGCGTGATCCAGTACCGTTGCCGTTTCTTCCGTGAACCCGAAGCTATGTTTAACCGTATAAGGTACTTTCTCATCCAGGATTGCATAGTCGCGAGTCGCTGTCAGGTAATCCGCCAGAACTTTCAGCGGCCATACAATGATGTCGCCATGGCTCTCTTCCTGTTGGATCGCAAAGTATTTATCAAACATGAACCATTGCGGCCAGTTGCCATCATCTTCATATTGGTGGGTATAAACCATTTTGATGATATCGCGAACTTGCTCATATTTTTGCGTTGCCATAAAGTACTCCACCGGACCTTGGCACACATCCCGTGTACCCCAAGCCGCACCGCCATACTGCTCCAAACCGTGAGGCACGGAGTAGTGAACCAGCATGTTGTGGGTGTACCACCAAGCCAGCGCATTTACTTTGAACAGATCCTCTGCACTCTGACCTTCTCCACGGGACAAACGGAACCCGTTCATCACACCTGCGAAGAACTCGCGGTATGCCTGCACTTCCTCTTCAAACGTCAGGCTTGAACCTGCTGCCACTGCGCTATCCGCTTGGCCTTCCAATACCCCTTGTACCTTCAGCGTCCATTCAGCACTTGCTTCCAGACTAAGCGTAACCAGTGATGCGGAACCACTGCGGATACCACTTGCCAGCAACGTTTCATCCCCTACATTCACAGCTGCGCCGTCCACCGACATGCGGTATTGCAGATCTGGGTACGTCCCTGCACTAATCGCTTGTGGATCAGCCTTGAAGATCAAAGTATCGCCATCCTGCGTCATATGCAGTGGATACTCGTATTCATTCACATTCATCGTAATCTGGTTTGTTACCAGGTAACGGTATGCTGTGCCACTTGTGGAGCGTACGTTCATGCTCACTTCGGTAGTATGTGCCCCTGTATAGTTCGTCACGATGAACGTATCGGATTCCGTTTTGTAGATCCAACGTACATAGTTGAAGCCAATCTCGAACAGGGAAGGCATCGTCAGTAGACGATATTGTCCGTCCATTTCCACATAGATGCGTTGTCCCGCCGTTTTCGGCACGTTTAATGCATTGCGAGCATTACTGATCATTTTATTAAAATTGGTGTTACCAATAACGAGTTGTGAGTTGAAAATACCGTACATATACGATGTCGTCGTAATAACCTGTGCCCCAAGCTGCACATTGCCACCACTCATCAGAATGTGCCCGTGCGGACGCTCTACGAGCAATTCTTTTGCTTTCAGAACGATATGTTCATAGCTGCCTGTGAAGAAGGATAACAGTTCCTCACCGCTATGCTCTTCCTGATGACGATCAGGGAACAGATCATGAATCTCATCTTGCGTCAGATCAAGCGTAATCAGCGGTTCACCCAAGAAGGAGGATAGTTTTACCTGTTCCAACGTGTCACCATTTTCCACAGCCAGAGCCTGTACTTCATTCCATGCTGCGGTAACTTCATCTCCGAATTCCAGTGCAGAGATTCCTTCGGCATGATTAGGCTTCGCCAGTCCATAAAAGACCACCTGAGCTTCTCCGTTCAGATTCAGCAGTTCAGATTGCAATGCAGTGTAAGCAAATTCATACTGATACGTCTCATTCGCCAGCGTTGGGCGATTCAAGCTCTCTGGTTGATTCGTTTCCTTGTACGACAGACCGAAGAATTGGAATCCATCTGTGGAGTAACCAATTGCTTTCGTCAGGGAACCTTGTTGCATATATGGAAATGCACCGCCCTGAGGCTGGTTTTGACGGGAACAAACGACATAACCTTTCGCTTCATCTTCAAACACCGTATGGTCAATGTATTGTGACAGATAAGCTTCATTGCTGCGTACCGCACCTGGATCAGCAAGCCCTACATCCTGTCCGTACACCACGTCTACGTTATCTTGTTGTCCTGTGAGCTTCACATCCCAGAACCAGACACCTTGCGGTGTAGCCGTAAATACAACCTGGTAGCCAATGCCTTGTTCTTTGCCTTCCAGCTGGACTGTACCCTCCCAGATCAACTGGTTGCTGGACTGTGCTTTGCTTGTAATCACCTTGCTGTTCGAACGTACACCGAGCAACGGGAACGAGCTGATATTCTCTCCCTCGTGTACACGCAGGTACAGGTTATTCAGAGATCCATCAATCTGGTTGCTGAGCAACTGGTTCAACATCGTTGTGCCGGATGTGGCCTGATACAGGTCTCCACTGTTCAAAAAGGTAAAAGATAACTCCCCGGCGCTCAACCGGATCGGTGCATTAATCATCGTTGTCATAAGGTTCACTCCTTGAATTAGTATAAAATCGAAACGTTTCGATTAATCTGAAAAAGAATAGGGGCCTCTTCAAACCGACTTTTTACAGCCCGTCCGGACGATAACCCCATCATTGAACTTTCACTTCAGCATGCAGGCATTTCTTGGTTGGTCAGACTCGGCCTAAACCGAACGTACAGAGCTACGCTCGATCATATTAATCGTTAACGTATATGAAGGGTCAACCGCTTCGCCATTGAGCATCTGGAATAACAGATGTCCGGCGAGCGACCCGGCTTCATGCTTCGGCTGGCGTATCGTTGTCAGTGGTGGACGAACATATTCCGACAACTGAATATCGTCAAAACCGATCACGGAAATGTCATCCGGCACCGATACACCACGCTCTTCCAATGCTTTCAGGCCACCAATCGCCATCTCATCGTTACCGTAAAATACAGCTGAGGGAAGATCACCTTGCATGATCATCATCTTGGTTGCACTGTATCCGCCCTCACGCACAAAGTTACCGTTCAGACGCCATTTGGACTTTTCTTCAAGTCCCGCTTCCCGCATCGCCCGCAGATACCCTTGGTAACGCAGCGCATTGTCGTACGAGTTGGATGGACCGCTAATATATGCAATCTTCTGATGTCCTGCCTGAATCAGGTGGCGGGTAGCGAGGTAACCACCCTGCTCTCCATCCACCAGAACGTTGACCAAATGGTCACTCGACAGCTGACGATCCATCACAATAATCGGAAAACGATGACCGGCAGATTCTACCAGAATATCATCATGGATGTTATGGGCCAGGATGATGGCTCCATCTACTCTTTTTTCACGCAAAAATCGCACTGCCGTTGAATCCCGTCCACCCATGGAACTGCAAGCAATCAGATCATACCCGTTCGCGAGGGCTACATCCTGTACACTACGGATCAGCTCCGAGTAATACGGGCCCGACAGATCGGTCAGAATCAAAGCGATCGTGTTTGTCCGGCTCCGTTTCAGGTCCATGGCAAAGCCGTTCTTGCGGTAATTCAGTTCTCGTGCTGCCTCAAGCACTTTAGCCTTGGTCTTGGCACTAACCTTGCTATCCCCGCTCAGCGCATAGGAAGCAGTCGAGAGTGCTACACCTGCCAGCTTTGCCACATCCTTAATCGTTGCCATTCCACGTTCGCTCCTTCTAAACTATATATAAATTGAACTACAGAATATTTACACTGACCACTCCGATGACAGAACAACCTTCCGAACGCTGTTATCCCCAGATTTTTTGTTTCCCTTTTATAAGGGTGAAAATCCGGGGATAAAGGCGAACGCCTTGCTTCTTCAGGTTCTTTCTGCCCTCTCCGTTTTGTGTAAATGTTAGTTCAATTTATAAAGAACAAATTCAAGGTTATCTACATTCTATACGATACATGGTTAGAACAACCACTAAATCCTGTATTATCGTTTATTAATCTTTATACATATCCTAGCGATGGATGTCAATCGAAACGTTTCGAGGTGTTCTCAAAAAAAATCCTCGTTCCCATCCTTATGGGGCTACGGTTGAATGCGTCCCGTTCCAATCCATACCATAAGTGATGGTCATGACACGTCTTTCAATCTGGCGCTCTATAAACAGTTCGTGCCTAATACAGTGAAACTGGCAGTAAACGCTAGATTGAAACGTTTCGACATTTTCATTATAGTCGGTGTTGATAGCGATTTCAACCACTTTATCTATTTTTCATAGAAAAAGTTGATTTGTTCAATCTGTCCATCCACGTCACTTCAATTATAGTATATACTGCATAATAGTCGAGATCCGAGAATTACGCCAGTATACAAAGGGCATGAGACGAATAATGCCCCTGCTGACTTATGTAAGGAGACAGTTATCCAATGAATATATCCAAGACCATTTATCATAAAAAGTCGCTGTCCCGCCCCGTTTCCTTGCAGAAAATTCAGTCCATCCCCGATGCCCTGTTCAAGCTGCGCCATCTGGTGCAGCTTCACGACCGCGAGGCATTCTCCCGCATAGATGAGATGTGGAGCACTTTTCATGTGCTATACGTCATTACTGCTGGCCAGGCCAGGTTGATCAGTGCAGAGGGTAAACTGACACTAAATGCAGGCTGTGCAGTCGTTCGACAAGCTGGAAGCCTGCTTCAGCACGAGAACAAGCGTGGCTCCCTGTCGCCAGTACAGGGCATTGCTATTGCTTTTGATTCCACTGAAAATGAACAGCTGTTCTGGCCGTTCGGGATACCAGGTCCCATTGCGAGTCGTACTCTCACCGATAGGGCAGTAGAGCTGGTTCAAGCAAGTTCAAAGGGTCATGTTTCCAGTCCGTTCAGGCCACATATGCTTTTCTATGAGTTACTGGATATTTTGCGGGATCATGCGGCTCATTCTGCTCATGAAGATCACTCCTGGCTCGATGCCGTGCTCAGACATATCCATCAGATGTATACCCATCCGTTAACCCGCGAACAATTGGCACGGGATGCAAATGTGAGTCCTGAGCATTTTTCACGGGAGTTCAAGAAACATACAGGTCTTACGTTTGTTGAATATGTAACTCGTCTCAGAATCAGAATGGCTCAAGAACATCTGTTGTTCGCGAACCCTACGCTACAGGAGATTGCACAACTGACAGGCTACAGGGACACCTTCTATCTGAGCCGCAAATTCAAACAGATGGTTGGATCAGCACCAACACACTACCGGAAAATGCCCAAGAAGATTGTATCTTTGACTTACAACTATACGGCCTCACTTCTGGCATTGGGCCTCACTCCCCACATGGGCGCCGTTGCCAGCTGGATGGAAGAAAAACTGGGGGAACATGGTCATGATGGTCATGAACCATTTGAGCAACATTCCGAATATGAGCTGGTTAAACATACGGATCTGATTGCACACGCTCAGCCCGATGTCATTATCGGGTATGCACCGCATCCCGCTTCCGATGAACTACGTCTGATCGCACCGACCATTCTGATGCCCTTTGAGGAACTCGATTGGCAGGAGCAGCTTCTTCATCTCGGCCGAATTACCGGGCTTGAGTCCAATGCACAGGCGTTGTTAAATCGATATCATCAACTTGAGCAAGAGGCCAATCATACATTAGATCAGTGGATGGAAGGGACACGTGGTTCCGCCGTTTGCATGTTTATGATTGGAGAGGACGGCGCTTATATCTATGGTCATGGCTGGGGCAGAGCTTCTTATGTGCTGTATCAATCGCTGGGCTTCACTCCGCCGTCACGCATGGAGCAGGATGGGCAATTACTCACGGGGTACGTTCATGTTCCGTTGTCTGAGATTCACTTGTATGCAGCAGATCACATGTTTGTCGCCTACCCTGAGGAACCTGCCGAACGAGAAGTGTTGGATAACCTGCTGAATCAGGAATCTTGGGGCAACCTCTCCGCCGTTCGTGAAGGACGCGTATATGAAATTGATGCCGACATGTTCTATGGATTTGATCCTTTGTCCGTTATAGAGCAGTTGCAGCATATCATGCGTCACCTCACATCATAATTGTCCATGCAGTAGTGATCATAGTTGTCCATGTACAAATATCACGTCTTCCTCTATGTTATTAATGAGAATAATAATCATTATTGATTATACATAGGGGGAACAAAATATGTTTGCTGCAAAAAAACGCTTTTCCGGCTTGTTACTTATGCTCGCCATTATTATGATTCTGGCTGCTTGCAGCAGCGGAACAGGCTCGACTGCCACTGAACAGACATCGGCAACGGGAACCGAAGCGACAACCGGCTCTACCGAGACGAACACAGACACATCGTCCGGTTCGGATAATTCAAATGCTACACGAATCTACAAATCATTAAGCGGGGATGTTGAGATTCCGGCTGAACCGAAACGGATCGTTACGGATATGTACGTAAGTGATCTGCTCGCACTGGGTGTGAAACCCGTTGGGGCCGTTCAATATTATTTGGAAAACCCGTTCTATGCCGATCAGGTGGCGGGCATAGAGGGTATCGGTGATCGGGCGGCTGTATCCATGGAGAAGGTTATTGCCTTGAACCCGGATCTGATCATTACTTACTCCGACCAGGCCAGCGAAATTGAGAGTTACCAAAAAATCGCACCTACCGTGGTCATTCCGTATGGTACATTCACCAATGTACATGACGAAATCCGGGGATTCGGAGAGTTGATGAACAAATCCGAAGCAGCCGAAGCTTGGCTGAAAACGTACGATGAGCGAATTGAAGCCGCTCGCGCTAAGGTGAAAACAGTCATTAAACCGGAGGAAACCTTCTCCATCCTTGAAGTATCCGACAAGAGTTATTATGGATATGGAGACAATTTTGGTCGAGGAGGACAAGCGGTCTACAGTGCTTTGCAACTTGCCCCACTCGAAATCACCAAAAAAGAACTGATGGGTGATACCCAATGGAAAGAAATTTCACGTGAAGTTGTTGGTGATTATGCAGGGGATCATATTTTCTTAACCGTTGGAGAGAACAATAAAAATTACCAAGGTGATGCCATCTGGCAATCCCTGCCGGCTGTGAAAAACAATCAGGTGTATGAGTTGCTGGAAGACCGTTACTGGTACTTCGACCCGATTGCGATTCAAGGTCAGGCTGAGGAATTCGCCGATATGATCGTAGAACGTGCCGAGCAAAACCGCAAATAACATAAGCATGAAAACAGGTGTCCGGACAGGCTAATTAGCCTGCTCGGGCATTTATGTCATATCGAGGAGGACTTACATATGCTTCGCCGTTTTATGTCTTATTATCGCCCTTACAAAAGGCTCTTTATATTGGACTTTTCCTGTGCCATCGCTGCCGCTCTGCTGGAGCTGGCCTTTCCACTCGCCGTGAACCGGGTGGTCGATCAACTGCTTCCGGCTGGCAATTGGTCCATGATCTTAGCAGCGTGTGTCGGATTGCTCGGCATCTACCTGCTCAGTTCCTTTTTCCATTATGCAGTCACCTATTGGGGCCACAAGCTCGGCATTAACATCGAATCCGATATGCGGCGTGAACTGTTCCAGCGAGTACAGAAGCAGTCCTTCCGCTTCTTCGATAACAATAAGACCGGGCATCTGGTCTCCCGCATGACCAACGATCTGATGGATATTGGTGAGATCGCGCATCACGGACCCGAGGACTTATTCATCGCCTTCATGACACTGGCCGGAGCTTTCGGTATTATGCTGGGGATCAACTGGCAACTCGCTGTGATGACGTTCATCATTGTGCCGCTGATGATTTACCTGTCACTGTATTTCAGTCGCAAAATGTCCAAGGCGTTCAAGCGCATGTTTGCGGATATCGCCGATTATAATGCACGGGTTGAGAACAATGTGAGCGGCATCCGTGTGGTACAAGCTTTTGCCAATGAAAAACATGAAGTGGGACGTTTCGTTGAGAACAACGAACGTTTCAGACTCACCAAACTAATCACCTACCGTATTATGGCCTGGAACTCTTCACTCAGTTTTATCCTGATGAAATTTGTATCACTGTTTGTACTGGTGTGTGGAACCTGGTTTGTCATTCAAGGCAGTATGACTTACGGGGAATTCATCGCTTTTGTGATGCTGTCCAATGTATTCCTTGGACCAATTGAGAAGATTAACTCCGTCATCGAGACGTATCCCAAAGGCATCGCCGGATTCAGACGTTACCTGGAGCTTCTTGAAGCTGTACCGGATGTAGAAGATACTCCTCAGGCGAAACCGATTACGAATGTCAAAGGCGATATTACCTTCCATAACGTTACCTTTTCTTATGGAGAACACAAACCTACGCTGTCTCAGGTCAATCTGGATATTCAGGCAGGCCAGACGGTTGCTCTGGTTGGACCTTCGGGCGGAGGTAAAACGACGTTATGCAGTCTGATCCCTCGTTTCTACGATGTGGATGCGGGACATATCTCCATTGATGGCATTCCGGTGAAGGACATGACGCTGGAATCACTGCGCTCCCATATCGGGATTGTGCAGCAGGATATTTTCCTGTTTGACGGAACGATTCGTGAAAATATTGCATACGGCAAACTGAATGCTTCCGATGAAGAAATCTGGCAAGCCATTCGCCGGGCCCAATTGGAAGAGCTAGTACAGTCCCAGCCAGATGGACTCGATACCATGATCGGTGAACGCGGCGTGAAATTGTCTGGCGGACAGAAGCAACGTCTTTCCATCGCAAGAATGATCCTGAAAAATCCGCCAATTCTCATTCTGGATGAAGCCACCTCCGCACTTGATACCGAAACGGAAGCAGCCATCCAGCTGGCCTTATCCGAACTCGCTCAAGGACGTACGACATTAGTAATTGCCCATCGACTGGCAACCATAAGACACGCCGATCGTATCGTGGTGGTGGAGAACGGCAGTGTCGCTGAACAAGGAAGCCATGAAGAACTGCTCGCACGTAAAGGCTCGTACAGCCGACTACATCAAGCCCAGTTTGGGTAAATACAACGACAAAACAACCTTCCCTCAAAACTAGAGGTGAAGGTTGTTTTATTCATTTCAGGTATCCTTTTGATTTCCAGAATCGCTTCGCAAATGATTCAGCAGCGTACGGCGGCTCCCCATTCAGTAAGTCCTCATTTGCTTGAATGAGCACTTGGCGTCCACGTTCGAGCAATTGAACGGCATGTAGTAATTGAGAGCCGCCTATATAATGAAGTTCAAGCAACACCGGTTCTTCTTCCTCATCCGCGTCCTTCTGAGCCGAATATTCGATCAACACACTTTCCGTGCCGTCCTCATGTTGGTGCAGGGTATAATAGTATTTCTCCACCTGCGTCTCCCCTTGAGTATCCTTATACTCTCTTCCAATACGTAGCATAGCTGGCTGGGGAACACCATCACTCAGCTGACCTGCTTGTCGAAATGCATAATACAAGTCTCCAATCCACAGCCCATGCCGGTCGTCATCATAATAATCGTCATATGGCTCCACGATCGGCAAAGCTAATAAATCACGGATCAGTTGATGCGAAATTAAGGAACGGGCATACTGATAATTCGATACAGACTGCAACAAGGTGCTCCATCCTTGCTCGCTTAACTGCTGAATATCAGCAGGTGAGTTCTCCGAAAATACGTTCCATTCCGAATTCTCATTGTGCAGATAACGATATGCACCTGAGATCATCCAGACAGGTTTACCCGGTTGTAGGATATGTTTATCAGGAGAGTTGAAACCTTGATCTGATGGCTCCATCTTAAGCAACAATGCACAGTTATGGTCATCCTGAAAATAAAGACTGCGGAAATACCCCTCCGTATGCTCATCTCCATAGACCGATACTCGGCAAAATTGCTCGTTCAACCAAAATTCATAGCTGTTGAGTAACTCATCCTCCTCTCTTACAGGCAACAAAGATGGATGAGTAAGACGCTCTATATTCTCAGCGGTAATACGATGATCTTCGAACCAATCCGGCACATCTGGATCTGATTCATCAGCATGAATGTACTTTCGGTTGATTACAGGTCGTCCTTGCTGCAGCCTCTTTAACATTTCTTCTCGCCAAGGAAACGGCTCTGTATCTTCATCAATCACACATTCAGGAACCAATAACGCCAACATGTCAAAGCCCCGCCATGGTCCGAGATCCTCCCATTCTTCAAGCTGACGCTTCACATTACGCTGTCCTTGAACCTGAATCATATATTGCTCGGTACTTACCAGCAATCCACCTTCTACATTCCCTCTCACTGTCAATTCTCCATGGTTATAATCCCCCCAGAACATATCCTCCACATAGAGATTACCTGTAATATATATTTCCTGCCCACCCACGATCATATAGGGTGTTATGAGATTCCCAAGTACAACCAGATTTGAACTGGCCGCGTCGGAACTTGTATTTCCAATATAACGATCCACTGTCAGATTTCCTTCAACCAAGATCAAAAAAGGTCCTTCATCCAACAACAGTTCACTGATATGAAGGTCACCAGAATGTAACCATACTTCCTCGGCTTCAAATTCACCGTTGTGCGCTTCATTCTGAGTGTACATCCAACTTTCCTGAGGCAACTTCGTTTTGATATCAGCAAAAGACACCTTGTGACCTATCTGATGTATGGACATGTCCTGACACTCCTCATCCAATAATATATGGATAGAATCTATCTGATCTACAGATAGACGACTACCCATTTTTATTATACTAGAGGAAATATACACCATTCCATAACAAAAACCCTCACCCGAGTAGAATGAAGGTTGAGCTTGTGAACGACAACAGCCCCAAGCCCATTATATACATATATGATCTAGTCCATTCTTATAACTTCCCATTCAAAATTGTGTTTGCCCGCTCACGGAATTCCACCGCCGCCTGCTCAGGCGTAATTTTGCCAAACAGCAGGAGATCATACAACTCACGTAGCACCGCAGTGACCTCAGGTGCACCTACAGGATCAGGCGGGTCCATCTGAGTGCTGTTATCCGCAACCCAATCAATATAGTCAAACACTTGCGCCAGCTCCGGTTCCACCACCAGCTTCATCCGCTCTTTGACACTGGATGAGACGGGCACCCCCCGCTCCCCTTTGAGAAGCAGATTGGCATCCAAATCATTCACAAAAAAGCTGATGAACTTGGCCGCCTCCTCCTTATGTCTGGAATTGCCCGCCATGGAGAAAAACATGCCTGGCTTCAAGAACAATCCATCTTGGCTGTTTGGCCCAGGCATCGGGGAGATGGTTAAAGGTTTGCCATAACGCTGAGCGGTGCTGATAAATTGGTTGGAATACCCCCAGCTAAACAAAGCCTCTCCCAGATAAAACGGGTCGTTATCAGGCTGGCCAATATCTGATGTCCAGATATCCGGTGCAAAAATAAGCTTCTTCTCTGCGAGTTGCTGCATCCTGCCAAAGTACTCAATAAACAACCCATCATCCTCATACCCCAACCTTTTGCCATCCTCGGCGTACAGCTTGGAACCATACTGTCTCAAGTAGTACGCGAAAAACTGTTCCGGCGTAAAATAGGTTCCCAGATAGATGCCTTTCCCGAGCAATTGCTCGCCCATACGGTCAAAATCCGCCCATGTCCACGTATCCGTTGGCAATTCAATATCATTGGCCTTTAACACTTCCGGATCATAGATGCTGAGCATGGCGTTAACCCCCAAACTGAGACCATAGGTCTTTCCATTCAGGCTACCACTCTCCAGCTGTTCCTTCTCAATATCTGTCGTGTCGATCAGTCCGCTCTGCATGTACGGCGTCATGTCCTCCAACAGTTGCAACGAGCTGTACTGGGACAGATAGGAGATGTCCATCTGGATAATGTCGGGCAACGCATTGCCTGCTGCATGTGGGGCAAGTTTTCTCCAGTATTCGTTGAAACTGCTATATTCGTATTCAATGTTCACATGTGGATTCAACTTCTCATACAGGTCGATAACAGCTATCGTTGCATTGTTGCGGAACTCCCCACCCCACCAAGCCATTCGCAGTGTTATCGGCTCTTCTTCCACAATCATGCCTGGCCTTTGATCCAACTGGTTCACGCAGCCAGGAAGAGTCAGCATAAGACAGAGCATACCTATCATTCGCATCCATCTTCCCATAGCTTCTCCTCCTTACCTGGTGATGGGGGTGGCAGCAGCACCGTTACTCTCGTTCCATGCCCCGGCTTGCTCTCCAGCAGAACATCATATTCTTCGCCAAATGCCAGACGTACCCGCTCCCTGATATTCAGCAGACCAATACCTGTGCCTCTGGTTTTCACTTCACCGCGCAGCACCTGTTCCACATATTCGGGTTCCATGCCGGGACCGTGATCCTCCACGATAAGGGCCAGCTTGCCACCTGATATCTCGGCATACACTCGAATCAGACATGATCCAACCTGTGGTTCCAAACCGTATTGAATGGCATTCTCCAGTAGCGGCTGTAGGGTCAACTTTGGAATGGCACAACCCAGATAAGAAGCAGGCACATCCATACGGAAATCCAGCCGTTGCCGGAAACGGTAGGTTTGAATGGTGATGTAATGATTGACGATCTCCAGTTCTTCGGCAATGGTAATGATATTTTGCTTGAAGCTGATAGAGGAACGCAGCAAATATCCGAGTGATAACACCATACTGGAGATTTGCTCCTGCCTGTTCTTTTTGGCGAGCCAATGGATCGAATCCAGCGCATTATACAGAAAGTGAGGATTGATCTGCGCCTGTAGCGCTTTGAACTCTGTTTCCTTAATGACCAACTGGCTTGCATAATTTTCTTTGATCAATGTATTAATATGTGTAATCATCAGTCGATACGTACGCTGTAATAACCCCAGTTCATCCATGTGCTGATGTGTTGGAATGGACAGATTGGCGTCTATGTTCTCCAGATCCCCATACTGAACCTCCTTCATCTGACTGATGAGCTGCCTGATCGGCCTTGTCAGACTGCGTGCGAACACCATACCAAGCGCGAGAACGACCAGAATGGCGATAAGATAAACGACAATCAAACTATTTTTCAACCATATAATACGTTCAAAAATTTCATCATAAGAGGCCATATTATAGTAAACCCAGCCGGTGTAGGCGGATTTCTTCTGGGAAAGAAATATCTCCCTCCCATCCAGATTCTTGATCTCATATCCCCCACTACCTGGAAGTGGATTCAGCCCCGCGGACACCGCTTCTGGAAGCTGACGATAAGGATAAACCACCTCACTGCCTGCTTTTAAAATAATGTCACTGTCCTGGCTATCAATGCCCGCATACTCCTCAACGAGTCGCTCGATATTAATACGCAGAAACAGTATGCCTACCGGTTCCAGGGTCATCGGTTCGTAGGCTCGCACCTGACGGACCATAACCAGCATCGGGTCATCGTCATCCGGGTATAACCAGCGTACTGCACCATTGGCCTGCTCCGCAGCCGCAATCATCCGATCATACTTTTCCTTGGATACGGTGAGCGTCTCGCCATATTTATTCACTCTTCCCCTGGAATCAATCAGATGAACGGACTGCACATAACGTGCAGCCCCACTAATATGCTCCCAAAGCCGATCGGTGATCTTCTTCCTTTCAATAAAGCTTGAATATGCGCTATCGTCATCCAGCAACGACTTCAAGGCTCTTTGAATCTGCGTATCGGAGATCATGTTTAATGATAACGCTTCCAACTTCTGAAGTTCAACATCCACTGTAGACGAAGAAAGGTTCAGAAGTCGGGAAGACTTATCAAACAGCTGTTTGTCATACACGGAGTACGTGTAATACAAGGACCCAAACGCCAGGATGATGATAAATGCCATCATGAACATAATCATCAGAAACATTTTCATTTTGATGCTGAGTTTGCAGTAGGCTGTCATGACCAAAGCGCTCCTTTGAACCACGTGATACTACTAGGTATATCACATACAGGAAGGTTTTCCCAAAGTTTTAGCGCTCGATTTCTCACGTATTATTTGGACTGATATCGGTCATAGGCCGCCTGATGAACCTCAATCGCCCGGTCAATGCCCATGCTCTTGATTGTTTCGGCCATCTTGTCAAATTCGGTGATCGGCTTCTGTCCGCTAATGATGGCAGTCATCGTTTCATTCAAATACGTATTTACCTGGCTCATGATGGACGTACTTGTGGTCACCTCATCTGTTGACAAACGAATTGGGGGAAGCGTTAAAGCTGAGCTTGCTTTCATCCATTCCGCATTCGCGGCACGTTGTCCGTCGTCAAATAGTAAGGCATCCAAATAACGACTATCCTGATTGATCGGACCGTCCATAATGGATAAGGCATAAGAAGCCAGTGCCTGATCATACGTCAGACCGTTCGGATTATTAATGATGGTATCTGTAAATTTGACACCTTCCCCGTCACGAACATAACTGTCATTTTCGATACCAAAGTTGAACAGATCACTACCCTCTTCGCTATAGTTGTAGTCCATCCACTGTACAATATATTTCAGTTTGTCTTCGTCCGCGGAAGCCGTAATGGCCTCACCATAAGTCAACACTTTAGCATCCAAATTAAATGTCGCATACGAAGTTCCATCCGGAGATACAGGCCACGGTACGCCGGTTACATTAAAGTTCGGATCCGTATCTCTCATCAGATTGAAGTATTTCCCCATGCCACTGAACACACCACCCTGATATGCGCCTGCCAGATTGCTGGTGACCTTATAGTCGAATGCTTTACCGTCATTGGTCATGATCTCGGGATCAATCAGCCCTTCCTTGTACCACTTGGCCATGGTCTCCAAGAAATCACGGTAGCCTGGTTGAATCGGTCCAAACTCCACCTTGTCTCCATTCATCTGGAAGCCACCAATTACCCCAAAGGCCGCGGCAAAATCATGGAGCTTGGTCAGGTTACCCGGCCCCCAGTTTCCTGTGAATGGCAGCTCATCTGGCTTGCCGTTGCCGTTAGGGTCCTGTTCCTTAAATGCCTTGAGTACCGTATACCACTCATCAATGTTCGTAGGTACCTTAAGGTTCAATGCATCAAGCCAATCCTGGCGCATAATTAAACCGGAAGTGGCATTTAGCTTCAAAGCATCCAGCTTGAGCAGCGGGAACATATAGATCGTTCCATCATCGAGTGCAATCTGTTTCTTCACATCCGGATCGGATTCAATAATCCGCTTTAAGTTCGGTGCATAACTGTCGATCAGTTCGTTCAATCGAATGATTCGACCATCCTTGATCATTTTTTCCGGTCCGCCAACGGCATCTGCCCAGTTATAATAAATGACGTCCGGAAGCTCCTTCGTGGAAATCAACAGATTGAATTGGTCACGCTGTTGTCCAAGCGGAGGATGTGTGAACTTCACTTGGATGCCTGTCAGCTTCTCCTTTTCCTTATAAGCCGCCATATCGCCAAAATTGTTCAAGGAAGCTGTCAGTTTGGCATCATTGGCGCGCCAGTAGTCAATGGTAAATGGCTCACTTGTAATCGGTAGCGGAATCTCGGTTAACGCCTGAACCGCAGGTTCTGTTCCTTCCGCTGGCTCTGCGTTACCTGGTTCATTATCACCCGTACAGCCCGCCAGTAAAGACATGGTAAGTAGCGATGACAACAGGATGGACCCCATTCTTTTTTTCACGTAATTCGCCTCCATAGGATACATTTTTATTGTTTCACAGCACCGATTAAAGCGCCCTGAACAAAATAACGTTGGATGAACGGATATACCAGCATAATAGGCAGCGTCGAGATAATGATGGTTGCATATTTGATGTTCTCCCCAATGGCAAAGCCGGTATCGGCGCCAGCGCCCATGGCCTCCGTACTGCTGCTGATCAGAATATCACGCATAATAATCTGGATCGGATATAATTCCTGACTGCGCAGGTAGAGCATCGGTCCGACATAATCATTCCAATGGTCAACCGCATAATACAGCATCATGACCGCCAGGATTGGCTTTGACAAAGGCAGTACAATTCGGAACAAAATCAGAAAGTCATTGGCACCATCAAGCTTCGCCGATTCGATCAGACTGATCGGAATGCCCTCAAAATTTGTTTTCATAATAAGGAAATAGAATGTGCTGATGGCACCCGGAATAATAAGCGCAAAACGGGTATCCACCATGCCCAGATTTTGAATCAGCAGAAACGTCGGAATCATGCCCCCGCCGAAGAACATCGTGAACGTTATTAATTTCATCAACGTTTTTCTGCCCATCAGATCACCGCGTGACAGCCCATATGCAGCCAGTGAAGTCATGAGCAGATTAATCGCGGTACCTACCACAACATAGAACAAGGTGTTCATATATCCCGTATAGATGCGAGTATCCTGAAATACCGACTTGTACGCTCCCAGCTGAAAACCTTCAGGAATGAGCATCAGTGAACGGGAACGCAGCATCTGGTCCGGGTCGCTGATTGAAGAATTGAACACGTACAGCATCGGGTAAAAGCATAAAACCATGATCACCAAGAGCAGCAGTGTATTAAATACATCAAAAAGTCGTTCCCCTATAGACTGTCTCATCGCTTCACCTTCCGATTACCATAGACTGGTTGAGTTAAGCTTTCTGCTGATCGCATTTGCGATAATAAGTAGCGCGAAATTAATGACGCCATTGAAAAGTCCGATGGCCGTTGAATACGTATAGTTGCCCTCCAAAATACCCGATCGATAGACAAAGGTGGAGATAACATCCGATGTCTCATAGGTCGGTGCCGTTTGCATCAGCAATATTTTCTGAAAATCCGCGTTCATGACCGCCCCCATACGCAGAATTAACATGATCACAATCGTTGGCATAATGCCCGGCAGTGTAATATGTAATAGCTGTCTCCAGCGGCCTGCACCATCAATTTTGGAAGCCTCATACAACTGAGGATCAATACCACTTAGTGCTGCCAAAAAGATAATCGAGGCCCAGCCTGCGCCCTGCCATATGTTGGACAGGATGTACATCGGACGGAACATATCTTTTTCCGCCAAAAACATAATCGGCTGCAGATCGAAAAAGTCACGAATGACGTTAAATAACCCACCGTCCAGAGATGAGAACGTTTTCAACATTCCAACCACGACAACAACCGAGATGAAATGCGGCATATAACTGATGGTCTGTACTGCGCCTCTGAACCACTTCTTCCGGACTTCATTCAGCAACAGTGCTAGTAGAATCGGAGCCGGAAAACCAAACACAATACTGTAAAAACTCAAAATCAGTGTGTTCTTAATCAGTCGCCAGAAATAATAACTTTCGAAAAACATGGTGAAGTTGTCAAATCCGACCCATTCGCCTGCCAAGATTCCTTTGATCGGGTTGTAGGATTCCTGAAATGCCATCAGTAGCCCGTACATTGGCCCATAGCTGAAAATCAGATAGTAGGCTACCACAGGAACGAGCATCAGATAAACGTATCTGTTGCGGACAAGTTCCTTTTTCACCGAACTCCATTTGCCAGCTGGCTTCAAACGCCCAGGTTCAATTCCCCGGCTTCGATTCAGCTCCATCCACTCGCCCTCCACTCTCGGTATTGATTAACATGACACTTCTAATGATAGAAGCGAGCGCCTTTTCTTCCCATGCTCATTTCCGTTAAATGGATGTTCAAAACCGAGTTCCGTCCGACAAAAAAAGACCCTGCTGCCGATGAATGGCGTACAGGGCCCGATCACAGATTAGATGTAGATCGGATATAAAGATTAGCTATGTAGAAGCGACAGCAACGCTGTCTTAGGGAACTTTTTTATACTCGGAAGGGGAGAATCCCGTGTATTTCTTGAACATTTTGCTGAAATACGGCCAGTTGGCACCAAACCCTGTCTGCTCGGCAAGCGAGGATACAGTGCAGTTCCCGTCCTGCTCCAGAAGTTCCAATGCTTTGCGGATGCGGTAGCTTAACACATAGTTCGTAAATTTCTCACCGGTTTCTTTTTTGAACATTTTGCCGATGTAGTCTGGATTCATGTATATTTCCCCAGCGATGGACTGGAGTGTTAATGTCTCGTCCCTGTAGCGCTTCTCTACCAACTGTTTCACACTGCCTACCATCTGCGATTGTCTGGAGCGGTGTTGTTCGTAACGGCGAAGCGTGATTTCCTTGGCAACGGCAAGCAGAAACTGTTGAAAAGAATGCAGGGTGCTGGATTCTATCATGCCTGGCAACTGGTCCATATACCTTTTCATCTCGGCAGAGCCACTGAGTCGAATCATCTCCATAAACATCTGAATAAGATAGGACTTCGTTTGGGATATATCGTATCGCAAGCTGGCCAGCAGCTGAAACATCCGGTTCAGCTCTGATCCCACTTCCTGCCAGTGTCCCGCCTTGATTGCAGTAACCATCCGCTCCGGATCGTATTCGAATTCAGGAAGAATGCGTTCTCCAGGAGAGTAAATATCCCGTTCCATAATGAGACTGCCCTCACCGAGGTAAAAGCGGTAATTGAGATAAACCAGCGTCTGCATGTACAAATGGCGTGCCTGCGAGAGGTCTCCTGGCTCGCTTAGCGCTATTGTGAGATCATCATGATAATATCGGGTAAATGTGGCGCGAATCTCATCGATATTATGGAACAACTGTGTTTCAGACAACTTGTCCTCCATCATCAGTAACACATGCCCTCCAACCGTGGTACTTAAGATCGGATTGTGAAAAATATCCTCGGCAATGTTCTTGACCGCGAACAAGTGCAGATACTCATGATCCCCCTCGATCTCTACCAGCAGCAACCGCACACGCTGATCCTGGAACTGTACATCGAATAATTCCTCGAAATATTTCCACTCCTTGGCGCCATACGTTCTGTTGGTCACCAGCTCTTTCAGAAAATATTCCTTGGCATGCGGCAGTACACGCTCCAGATTATATTGGATCGACTGTACAAAGCGCTCTTGATCAGTCAACTCCCGCTTCTCACTGACCAATTCACTAATAGCCTGTACAAGATGCTCCTCGCTGCAGGGCTTGAGCAAATAGTGCTTCACTCCATAATGCATGGCCGTCTTCGCATATTCAAATTCCGTAAAACCCGTAAGCATGATAAATGAGATATCCTGATACTTTTCAGCCACCGCTTCAACCAGCTGTAATCCATCCATGCCCGGCATGCGAATGTCCGAGATGATAATATCCGGACGTTGCCGCTCAATTGAAGCAAGCGCTTCCAATCCATCTTGAGCAATGCCGATCAGTTCTGTTCCTAATCGGGTCCAGTTCACAACACTGGAGATCCCGTCCGAGATCATAAATTCATCATCGACCAACAAAACCTTGTACATCGTATGCATCCCCCTGCCTTTAACCAGATCCATTCTATTATATGGGCATTATGCACAAATAGAGGCAAGGACATTGAATGACATGGAATTGCACCCTAACAAGTCTGATTTCTGAACATTTGTATCACATGCGAAAATATTGACTACCGAATCATGGTCTATGTTGATCCTTCGTTCAAACCAAACAACCCTCACCCTGCCTCAGGATGAAGGTTGGTCGTTGCTATGCAAATGTAGGCTATCTAGGTAATCCTGTATGCCCAGATTGATTTATTTTTTTACCGCGTGAATGAAATGTATCGTTTCAAATGCCCTTAGATGATCGGTTCGATCCTGGAAAAACTGTTCCTGAATCGCCTCTGGAGTCAGATGCTCATAGATAAGCAACCCCGCTTCATCAAGCAAGGCCTCCATCTCCACATATGAGTACCCGGATTGCATCGGCTCACCGCCAGCTGCTGCCATCTGGATCATATGGTCCACGCGATTAGATATGCCCTTTGTATCAAAAAGATGTTCGTCAGCGTAGTCAAAAACAATTGAACTGCCGGAAGGCAGTTTCGTAAACAACACTTGTAACAACCGGGACAAGTCTTCTTTGGTCAAGTAAAAAGAGACGCCAAGTAAACTCACAAAGGATTTCTCGCTGCTTAACTCTTCAGTCACGAGCGTTATAAGGGAATCCTTATCGGTCAAATCCATAGCTACAAAGTGCAGATTGGATGGAATAGGTAGTTTCGAGGACGACAGCCGACTACGTTTGAATTGCTGTGTGGCTGGGATATCCACTTCAATGATGTTCAGTCTATCCTTTAATTCCGGATACCGAAACGCAAACGTATCCAGACCGGCTCCAAGTATTACATATTGCGTGCCTCCCAATGCCATTTCATGAAGCAGCACTCGTTCGCAATATGCGGCACGTGCCAAGGGGGTTGGAGCAAGCTGGGTCTGTACAATCCACCTCAGTATCTCATCCGGGTCGTCCTTGATCAGATGAGCCATGTCCGGGTTGAAAAAATGGATACCTTGAATCATATTCTCACGGATATCCGAAAACTCTTGAGGAGTGATAAGCGCACTGGCTATATAATCATCCAAAATAAGAGGTGTATCGTATTGGCAGTGGTAAGATCGACCAAAAGCCGAAATCAAGGATGTAATGCTGGACTCATTTTGCTTCATCATATTTCATCCTCCCGTACAAACAAAAATAAGATTCCCCTGGCCAGGAGAATCTTAGTATATACGGAATGTTTTAATATGTAAATTATAGCATAAAAAGATTTTTTTGTCAACCATAATTTACGGATGAACAGACAGTTTACAGTGAATTTACCGTCCACTTCAACTCGTTCTTCCTTCCGCATCCTATCCAACCCGATGAGATCTGTTAGGCGTCCATTCCATACTCCTTCACTTCACGATTACGGTTCAACACCGCATGCAACACAAAACCAAGTACCGCAATAGCTGCTGTGCCTGTTGCCAGCCACGCTACCGGAATAAGTCCCTGTTTGTCATACATGACCCCCATCGCATAGGGGCCGATAACCCGTCCAACCGCACCGATCCCACCCGATATCCCGATGTAAAAAGGCGCCGCCCTGCCCGCATGCTCCGAGATAAACGCAGGTGTTGCAGGGGAGATCAACATCTCTCCAAACGTGGCAAGTACCATGGCAAGCACCATGCCCGGATAGCTGTACATGGTAATCATCACGATGTAGGCCATGCCATAGAATACGGCACTCGCGGTCATCTGGGCAGTGGAGGTACGGGCCATGGTCCGTTTCACCCAGCTGGTAAAAGGTTGGCCCACAAAGATCAGCACCCCGTTCAGGGTCCAGAGCAGACCGTACATTCTTTTTTCCATACCCTCAGAGATGATATACGGGGACACACCTGTGTTCCAGATGGAGTTGCCGAATAACAGGAAGAGCACGCCCAAGCTCATAAACAGATATAATCGGGTATTACCCAGCAATGCCCAGACGCCCGGCCCATCGGGGACGGTTTTGCGTTTGGTCAGATGTACTTCCCCCTGATCCGGTTCGACCCGCGACAGATAATACCAGAAGAAAATCGCAAACCCGGCTGAGGTCACTCCGTTCAGTACAAAGCTGAGGTGATAGGAAAAGTCAGCCAGAAAACCACTCAGCGCCGTACCAATCGCCACCCCAATATTGTTCGCCACATAGATAATATTGAATAATTCACCGCGTTGCTCCGCAAACCGGAAGCCAATAAAGGCCTGAATCGCTGGCAGCGACAATGAACTGAACAGACCAATCCACCCCATCGCACATATAAATACGACCCAATACGCACTAATCCAGGGCAGCGCAAACAAACCTAACGCATTAAGCGCCAGTGAGCCAATAATCAGCTTCTTCACGCCCACCCGGTGATACAACGAACCACCAAGCAATTGTCCAAAGATGCCACCCAGGGACTGAATGAGGATTACAAAACCCGCGTTAGCCATCGTCCGTCCTAGCTCATCAAACACATACATCGTGGTCAGCGGCCACATCAAGGCACTGCCTGTTGCATTAACCAGACTTGCTAATAAAAATATTCTCACTTCTTTTGGATAGTTATCCAGCCATCTCATCATCGTTAAATCATTCTCCTTAGTACCTCTGCACAAACAAATGGCCATAAAAAATAGACCTTTGCCCTGACGGCATAACCATAACCAGCCAGAGCGAAGGTTTTATGAAGTGTTACATCTATTGCACTATAATCCTGCTCAAATTCTAGCCTTTGTTCATCTTACCTCAAAAAAATCACCCTGCAAGCACACTCATTGACGCTTCACTTCAACAGTGGCCGAGAAGAAGGTAGCACCGTTGCCCATGTCCGACAATCGGTTGGATGTGAGCGAGTTTGCCCGCTGCTTCTTCCCGTCACCATCCCACCATAAGCCTTGGCTGATAACAGTTCCCGGCAGCATGGCTTCACTTACCTTGGCGGTAAGTTCAATGCGCCCACGATCATTCCATACGAGCACCGCATCTCCATCCTCCACGTTTCTGCGGGCAGCGTCTTCAGGATGCATTTGCAATAGAGGCATCTTTTCCAAACGCTGATGTTTGGCTGAATTGCCAAAGGTGGAGTTCAGGAAATTATGGTTTGGCGGCGACAGGAACATCAATGGATAGGTATCGGCAGGTCCAGCCGGATTCTCCCCATCATATCCTTCAACCAGAGCACTATAGGTAGGGAGCGGGGGAAGCCCTCTCTGTTCCATCGTCTCGGAATACAATTCGATTTTGCCTGAAGGCGTGGGCAGCTGATCCAGATATGTAGCATGTGGCGTCATATCCAGCTTCACGAATCGATGTTCCTTCAGTCCCTCCAACGTGACCCCATTCATGTAGGGGTTGCCTGTGCCCTGAAGTGCGTCCTCAATCATCTGTTCCGGCGTTTCTCCGAAGATTGCAGGATCGTACCCCATAGCCTGCCCAAGCAGTGAGAACAGTTCCACGTTGCTCTTGCTCTCCCCAATCGGTGCAATTACCGGCTCTTGCAGATGAACGTACTGATGCCAATAAGAGGTGTACAGGTCCGTCGCTTCAAATGAAGATGTGGCTGGCAATACGATATCTGCATATTTCGCCGTATCCGTGATGAACAGATCATGCACAACCGTGAACAGATCTTCCCGTGCAAAACCTCGCTCCACCCGCTCGGTATCCGGTGCCACCACCAGTGGATTGCTGCAGTAAACCATCATAGCCCGGATCGGCTGCTCTGCTTCCAGCAACGCTTCACCAATCCGGTTCATGTTCACTACTCGCGGCTCCGGATTCTGCCGCAGCTCCGGACGTTCCAGCGCGTCGCTATTCGTGCTCGCGTAGCTGTTCGTGCGAACGGCACCGCCGCCTTGCTTCAGCCATTGCCCTGTAATGGCAGGCAGACAAGCAACGCTACGCACGTTCATCCCCCCATTATCATGGTGCTGGAGGCCATTGCCGATGTGAATATGGGCTGCCTGTGCGTTGCCGTATAGTTCGGCCAGCTCCACAATGGTTTCCTCCGGCACACCCGTAATGCGTGCAACACGTTCAGGGTTGTAACTGCGGACATGATCACGCAGTGCCTCATGACCCACTGTATACTTTTGCATAAACGCTTCATCCGTTAGTCCCCGTTCGAACAGCACATGCATCAAACCCAGCGCTAGTGCGCTATCCGTGCCCGGATACAAAGGAATAAACCAGTCGCCCCATTGGGCCGTACGATTGCGATGAACGTCGATGACGACGATCTTGGCGCCTTTCTTACGGGCTTTCTCCGCCAAAACGACCTGGTGCATATTCGTACTGACGATATTACCGCCCCATACCAGGATGAGATCCGCGTGCTCCGTATCTTCCGGCACCGTTCCGTGGTTGGCGCCCATCGTATATTTCCAGCCGGTATTTCCAGCAGAGTTACAGATCGTCTGCTCCAGCACACTTGCACCAAGCGCATTGAAGAAACGTCGGTCCATGCCGTCTACGCCGAGAATGCCCATGTTACCGTAAAAGCTGTAGGGCAGGATGCTCTCCGGGCCGTAAGTCTCGGACAATGCAGTGAATTTGGTCGTAATCTCGTAAATCGCTTCATCCCAACTGATTCGTTCAAACTGGCCTTCACCTTTGGCTCCTACACGTTTCATCGGATATTGTAGACGCTCGGGGTGATACACCCGCTCGGTCATATTTCTGACTTTATTACAAATGGCACCCTTGGTGATCGGATGATCCGGATTGCCTGCCACCTTCACAATTTTACCGTTCTCTTTATGTAGTAACAGACCACAAGTATCCGGACAATCGAGCGGGCATACCGCTGCGAAAATTCCATTCTCCTGATCGATCATCGTATGGCTCCCCCTCTTTAAAAAACTATCCCTATATCATATCTTCTTCGAGGTTAATACGTAAAGAGAACAATATATTTTCGCCCAATATTCACCGCTATAGCGGATTAAAATTATTTTCAAAAAAATGTTTTGCCATTTGATTCAACTTCAGAATTCAGGGGTAAATTAAAAATAAGGCATTAGGCTAGTGTTTCCCCACTTCCTCCTCATGCCATATCATGGACCACTCCCGAAATTCGCCATGAACAGGTTTCGTTCCCCCGAACCTTGTCATGGCGAATTTATTTTGCGTTAAACTCCAACAAGGACCCCATACAAAAAAACGATCCCGCCTTGCTCCATCACAGCATATTCGCCATGAACCGAGCAAGATCAGAATCGTCTTCTCTTCTACATGAATGTTCCATTACCCATGTATACATACGTGTATATATGCCCTGCTACGCCTGCTTGCTCCACATCGCTCTGGCCTCCGTCTCCACAGCTTCGATCGACGTGGCTACCTCCGGTTTCACTTTCGGCTCAGCTTGGCGCAGGTACACCACCCAATAGGCTGCAGCTACAAACAGAGCACCACCAGTCAGATTCCCGAGCCATACCGGAATGAAATTCATCACATATTGGCCCCACGAATAATGTCCTTCGAAGATTGCCGCCGGGATGAGGAACATATTGGCCACAACGTGCTGGAATCCAATGGCCACAAACGCCATCGTTGGAAACCAAATACCCAGTACCTTGCCACTCATTGTATCCGATGCATAAGATAGCCACACCGCCAGCGCGACCAGCCAGTTACAGCCGATGCCTGAGATAAAAGCCTGCAGGAATCCGTCATGCAGCTTGTGTCCAGCCATATCCACCACTTTCGCCAGATATACACCCTCTCCGGTCAGACCAAGCACATGTCCAAACGCGTATGCGACAAACAAAGCTCCAACAAAGTTACCAATCGTCACTAAGGTTAGATTTTTCAACATATTACCAACGGATAACTTTCGAGCAATCGTCGCGAGTGGAACTGCCATCATGTTACCTGTCAGCAACTCGCCACCACCGATGAGCACCAAAATTAGTCCCACCGGGAACACTGCTGCACCAATCAGATTAACCAGACTTCCCCACTCAGCAGGAGCAGATGCAATCACCCGAATATCCAGTAGAAAACCGAGCGCAATAAAAGCCCCTGCCAGAAAACTAAGCACCAGTACAGAAGACACCGGATATTGAGCCTTCTTCATGCCTGTTTGCGCCGTATATTGTGCAACCTCAAGAGGTGTTTTTGCTGCCATATCATTCATCCTCTCCTTCATTGTTCATCATTGGATAAAACCATTTGAAATTCATTAGTTATGCGTTGAATACCACATCCTAATTGTATCTCGGTCCTAAACATAACTTTGTGCAAATTATCACAATGTTGTTTAAAAAAATACTTTCAGAGCGTCTTTGAATAGTTAAGTCAGCAGAGTATAGTAAGACCTTTTGAAGCTAAAAAATCACAAAAAAGACTGACGATATACTCGCCAGTCTTCTTTTTCCTATATAATCGTCCGCCTTGTTTCGTAATCCTGGCAGTTATTGTACACCTCATGTTTACAGATAAGCATGACTTATCTTTGTATGGCGTTTATCATGCTAGCTGTTCGACCATCTATTCTGCTTGCTTACACCATTGCTGGTGCTTTTACTTCTACCGGTGGCAGTGCTTGCAGACCAGCCGTGTTCAGGAAGTTCCATGGTTTGTTGTAATGTGGCTGGAAGAAGAAGTCGATGAAGGCCAGCTCATCTACGGTCATGTTGTTTTGGATGCAGACCGAGATCGTATTAATCGATTGGGTCAGGTCAACCTGAGACATCACCTGTGCTCCGACGATCCGACGAGTTGCCTGCTCATATACCACTTTAAGCAACAGTTTCTCAGCCGTTGGCATAAACTCCGGACGGTAGCTATCTTCCAGTACGACAGATTCCACAATCAAACCTTCGTCAGCAGCAGACATTTCCGTCATTCCTGTACCTGCGATATTTTGCTCATAAATTTTGATACCGGATGTTCCTTGTGTACCCATGTATGGTGTCGTAGGACGAACCAGGTTGCGGGCTACAAGTGTACCCATCCGTACGGCGTTGGTTGCCAGCGGAATGTAAGATGCTTTACCTGTCGGGTTGTAATGAATAGCACAGCTGTCACCTGCAGCGAAGACGTCTTTTTGACTCGTTTGCATATATTTATCCACGACGATTGCGCCATTTGGCAGCATATCCACTTGGCCTTTAAGCAACTCTGTATTTGGACGGAAACCAATGCACAGAATAACCAGATCGGTTTCAAACTCTCCTTTGGACGTAATCACCTTAGTTACTTTGCCATTCTCTCCAGTAAACTTCTGTACCGTTTGACCAAGAGCCAGCTTGATGCCACGCCCAGTCAACGTATCTTCGATCGCATCCGTGAATTCAGGGTCCAGGTATTTGTTCAAAATCCGGTCCACACTGTCGATCAGGGTAACTTCCTTGCCATTCATTTGGAAAGCTTCCACCAGCTCAACGCCGATATATCCTGCACCTACAACGGTAACACGTTTGGCATCTTTGGCTTTTTCAATAATCGTGTTGGAATGATTGTAGTTTTTGCAAAGTAAAATGTTATCCATCTCGATGCCTTCAAGCTTCGGAACGACAGGCCATGACCCCGTTGTCACAATCAGTTTGTCAAACGTATCTTCAAATTCTTCCCCGGTTTGCAGGTTTTTAGCCCGAAGGGTATGACCCTTGGCATCTACTGCTGTAACTTCATGAAGCATCTTGGTCTCAACACCAAGCTCTGCCAATTGATTAGGCGAAGAATAGAACAAACCGTCAGGGTCTTTCACAACTCCACCTACGTAGAGCGCAATGCCACAAGATAGGAAGGAGATATTGTCATTGCGCTCATACACCGTGATGGTAGCATCCGGGTACAATTTGGCGGTGTTTACGATGGCTGCGGTCCCTGCGTGTGTACATCCGATAACTGCGATTTTCATTAAAAGTTCCTCCTCGAAATATATAAATGAGTTTGAATATAACGTTATGATGGTTGTGAAATATTTCACTTCTTGTTCGAAACTGTGTATGTGATTTATTTCACTTTATACACTCATTATAATGTGATCTTTTTCACATTGCAATAGGTTGAGCAAAAAAAGTTTGTCGAAAGAAGTCATTTCCCTGTATTTAAGCCTTTCTCCCCTTCATTGTATTGGTTTCATTGTCCCCGGATTGGGGTCGATTTATGCTATGCAAAGGCTTCCGCGTTCCCTGTATGGACACAGTATGGACGTATAAAATTAGAGTCCTCTCCCACATTCATGTTTTACTTGTACAAAAATAAATGCATTCAATTTCCGCTAAATTGTTGATTTTTAAATTGGTAAACGCTTACAAATTTACCCTGAAGCCACCCCCTACCTGTGAAGAGAATATAGCCACGCTATATAAAATAATCAAAGAAGCCTATCCTTGCTTATGCAAGGACAGGCTTCTCAACGTTCATGTATTAACCGAGCAATTTCTCGATATCTGCAATCATTGTCTCCGGAGATTCTTTCGGTTCAACACGACCTACCACTTCACCTTCACGGTTAACAAGGAACTTGGTGAAGTTCCATTGGATGTCGCTTGTTTCACCTACGCCAGGTTGTTGCTCCTTCAGGTATTGGAACAGGGGATGAGTGTCCTCACCATTCACATCTACCTTGGCAAACACCGGGAAATTCACACCATAGTTAATCTGGCAAAATGATTCCGCTTCCTCACTTGTACCTGGCTCCTGCCCTCCAAACTGGTTACAAGGGAAACCCAGTACAACCAAGCCTTGATCGCGATAACGATCATAAAGCTTTTGCAATTCACCGTATTGCGGGGTCAGCCCACACTTGCTGGCTGTATTAGCAATGACCAATACCTTACCTTGATACAGATCCAGTGAGACTTCTTGGTTCGCGGTGGTTACCGCCTGATATGAATATACGGACATGACTGATTCCTCCCATGACATATGTTGGTTTGGGCTGTTGCGAGCACGTTGGCATAACCAATGGACTCACAGCCTGTCCTATTATTATAGACCTGATCCAATGCGATTACCAAATCCCGGGTCTACCCGTCCCCTTTGCTCCCATGCGTTGCAAATTCCCCATGAATGCAAAAGAGCCGCGTGCGATAGCGCACAGCGGCTTCATTCTATAATGTAATGACCACATATGGCCCATTTCGTTAACTTCCTGTCGCTTGAACACGTGGTTCTGTCCGTCCTCCAGCATGAACCATCGCACTGTTCATGACCATCTGCTCTGGCGTCTTCGATTGCTGACGTTCGCCTGCAAGAGCGTAAGGCAAGCAGAGCGGTACACCGGAACGCGGATCAATCACAATATCTGCTTCAATGTTAAATACTTCACGAAGCACATCCGAATTCATAACTTCCACAGGTGAACCATGAGCAATGGCTTTACCTTTTTTGATACCAATCATGTGATGTGCGTAGCGGGAAGCATGATTCAAGTCATGTACAACCATAACAATGGTACGGTTGGCTGTGGCATTCAGTTGCTCCAGTAATTGCAATACTTCGAGCTGGTGAGCCATATCCAGGAACGTAGTCGGCTCGTCCAGGAAAAGGATATCCGTCTCTTGTGCAAGTGCCATGGCAATCCAGGCACGTTGACGCTGTCCACCGGAAAGTTGATCAATCGGACGATCATGGAATTCAGTCATGGCTGTCACTTCGATAGCCCATTCAATCATGCGTTTGTCTTCCGCACGCATGGAGCCAAATCCTTTTTGATAAGGAAAGCGACCATACGATACCAGTTCAGTAACGGTAAGACCTTCAGGGGCTGTTGGATTCTGTGGCAAAATCGCAAGTTGCTTGGCAACTTCACGCGTGGACTGTTTATGGATGGACTTCCCGTCGAGCAATACATTACCTGCTTTTGGAGCCATAATACGTGCCATCGTTTTAAGGATGGTTGACTTCCCTGAACCATTGGCTCCAACAAGTGCTGTAATTTTTCCTTGGGGAATCTGAATATTCAGATCCTCTACAATTAGTCTTTCCTCATAAGCGATATCCAGCTTGGTCGTCTCCAGACGAAACATGCGATCATCCCTCTCTCATTTATCCCGGTTATGTAATCCGGCTATGACAACAAAAACGAAATTGTAATTCTGTGTATTTCCGACGCAAATATCTTCTACACTAAAGATACTGATAATCATTATCATTTGTCAACATAAAAAACCAAATTTTCTTCTCTTTTCGTGCTTTATTTGCTCTTTCTGTAGCAGAAATCTCCCTCTTTTCCCAAGTGCATATGAGATCTTTTCTCATTCATTCCGCGCACTTTATCATTTCTGACTGTCTTTCAAACTCTTGAATCGCAAATTTTGTGTCTGAATTGTGAATGTGGCCACTCCGATGACAGAACAACCTTCTGATCGCTGTTATCCCCAGATTTTTTGATCCTTTTTTAAAGGATAAATCCGGGGATAAAGGCGAACGCTTCACTTCTTCAGGTTATTTCTGTCCTCTCCGTTTTTGTGTAAATGTTAGTTCAATCTATTCAGCCGCCATATCAAATAAAAAAAGATGACCTTGAAATTCAAGTTCAAGGTCATCTCACATACGCTCGTTAAATAAGGTATGAAATCAGCATTTTTTTCATTGTTGGATCAAAAGACACTCAATGATTCTATGCAACACACTCAAATAATATGATGATTTACAGCTTAATTAGGCTGCGGCATCAATTGGATTATCGTCATATTGCCCTGCGTACTCTTCACACTGACAATGCTCTCGGCATCAATATCTGCTGGAAGATCGATCTGCAATCCATACGGATAAAGGCGATCTACCTCTCCAATAGACATCTGTGCAGGAGTGGTCGCATCCGCATCATGTTCATTGGATACAGATGTGTCAGGTGATGTCGAACCTGTAGCTTGATCTGCATCAGTACCTTGATCCGTGTCTCCACTCGCAGCATTAGACGATGCATTCGTACCGGTATCCGTTGTTGTGTCGGTAGCAGGATCTGAAGTGGAGTCACCAGATGATGGGTCTGCCTGCTGATCGCCATCCTGCGTCTGCTCTGTGTTCCCCGTGTCTCCCGCTGAGGAACCATCCGTGCCTCCTTCGGAAGTACTTCCTGAGCCACCATCGGAGGTATCTTGGGTATCAGGCTCTTCATTCCGATTAAAGCTCTCCCACTTACCTGTAGCATCCAACTCTTGAGTGCTGCCATCCTTCATCGTCAATTGAAGTTTGCCTTGCTCAAACTCAGTGCTTCCCGTATCATTCCTGAAACGGATCACAAGTTGAGCAGGTGATTGCGTATCCTCCTGTTCACTCGCAGGAATCATATAAGCAATCTGCTCCGCGAGCTGCACCTCAGGTTCAGCCGGTATGACAGGCTCCTGGGTAGATGGAGGGGATGCCTCTGGCGGCTCTACAGAATCTTTCATCCATGCATATGTACCGCCAGCAATACCAAGAACCAGGATCAAGAGGATTAATCCGAACAGATTTTTCCTTTTACCCGTTAGCATCCGCACCAGTGGAGAGGACAATTCCGTCTTCGCACGATCATAGACCGGCTTCATTGTCTTGCTGGCTCTTGCATAATACGGTTTGAAAGCCGACTTCGACTTGAAAGCTTCACGGTCATGGGCTTTGAAATAAGCCACGATGGCATCCGCATATCCTTTATGCGCATTGGAACCCCGGACAAACATTCGATGATCTCCTGACCAATCGAAGAATGGATACAGCCCTTCAGCACGACTTGCATTGGTGCGGATGAATTCAATCAGGCCAGGATAATCCAACCGATTGCTGCCGCTTCCTCCCCGATAAAAAGCCATCGGCAAAGCTTCATATGCCTCGATCCCCGGATGAGCCTGCAGCTCTCCGGCAAGCCAGCGACGCGTCCAGCGCTGAAGTTCATTGCGTTCTGCCAGGGAAAGTGCCTCCAATGCCTCTTCTTCATTCCCCTCGCCACTAAGCCACGCTCTAGCTGCCAGCATCATGTTCGTTCGAGCGGAAACATCCGAGCCCTGACGTGCCGCCCAATCCCGAACCTCATTGCCATGCTGCAAAATATCGATACTTAACAGCTGTTCACGGTTAACCCGTTCCAGATCCAGATCCTGAATCATAAACAGGTTAATGACATAAGCAAGCTTGTCTGCAAGGCGGGTTAACTCCTCCTGATATGCCGGATCTTGACTGGCAGACGGAGATTTACCTTTTCGATTAGAGCGGGCTGTAGATTCAGACTGACCAATTCGTGCAGTAATACCTGTATCATAAATACTCTCAGCTGGTACCTGATCCAGTATGCTAACGCGCTGGAGTGCTTCATTCGCAGCTTGCACCGGATTAGGTGCAGAACATAACCGTTCACGCAGCTCACTGGCTGTCCGCTCCAGCAAGAAGCTGTAGTGGATCGCAGATGGATGGGACGTAATCCATTTTTGGATCACTTCCACAACGTTCGCTGCCGATTCGGTACGTTTCAGCTGATTATCCAGATAAGGCTCGAACAATAGCTTGGTGAGCGATTCATTGGCCAGCACTTTATCAAAGAATGCCCGATTCAGCTGCGTATGCCGATCCAGCACAGCATACAGTTCCTGCACAGCACGCATACGCTTCTGGGCGCGGGCATTATTCACACCGTAGATGAAATAGTCCACAATCCAGGATTGCACCACAGGCGCGGCAACACTGAAGTATTCTCCAATGCGAGCAGCAACGTCTTCTTCGGGTACGTTCTCGCGCTTCACACTGTCCAGTTCTCGGCTGAGCAAGGTCAGGAACAGCTCGTTCAGGCGGGAACGTTGCCGCGATCCACCATCCGGCTTCAGATAGGTCAACAAGCCACTCAGGACATGGCTTTTGTTATCCAGGTACAGATCTTCCATGCCTTGTTCAAGAGCATAGAACACCGATAGTTCGCCATAGGCTTCAATGGAAAGCTCCCGTCCAGGCTCCATGCCAGACAGCATTTCGTCCGCAAAGGTATAGAACGCATCCGCAGCACGAGGTTCCTGCAATAAAGCCCAGGCGAATTCCGCATAAGGTAACTTCGCCACTGATGCATCCGCATGTGTCACTCTGCCGGATACCAGATCAAAGGTGAAGTCCTTCTCCGTATTCCGGTCTTTCGGACGCAACGTCCCCCGCTCTACAAACTGGATGTGGATGCCCTTCTTGCCCTGCGGCTCCTTGGCAAACGTCATGAATCCCAGCTGCCGCCGGAAGGCGTATGGTAACGCTGTGTACAGCAAACGTAACAATCCTTTGGCACCTGCGGTCACTTCTTCTGCGGGAAGGTCCAGCGCAATGTATACTTTTCTGCGTGTCGCTACAGACTGCATTACCGCATAGAGCAAGCGCTTGAACAGCACTTCGTTCATCTTCAAGGCGCTCAGCATCTGGCTTGGCGATGAATCAGGGCCGCTTCCCTGCGATATTGGCAATTCAGCAAGCGCTGGTAGAACTGTACCTTGTTCGATGTCATAGGACGTGGCGAACACGGCATCCAGCCAGCCGCCTTGTTTCATCTGCTCTTCCGAGCGTTCGGGAGACAAGACGTAATTATGTGCAAAAAAGGCACTTCGCAGCCCGGTGAAATCCGCAGCCTGGTACACATTTTGCCCAATAATCGTCTCTCCACTCTCCAGATGAAGCAGGTGAATGGAAGCCGGAAACTTCGTCTCGTCCTTCTCGCTACGGCCTGTTAGCTCCGCTGGAGCGTCATAGACACAGTAGGGGTGAAGCACTTTTTTGATAAAAGAAGGGTCCAGTCCCGGCGATGCCGCAACCGTATCGAACCCCTCTGTTGTGCGAAACACCCCGCGCCGCTCTCGGGTATACAACTGTTGTTCAATGGGCGGGGTTACGGAAGAACGCATCATCCCACTCTCCCCTCAATGTACTTCAGCTTGTAGAGTAACCATAGGAAGGGTTCATCCACGCGGATCGGGCTAACCACACCCTGCAATTTCATATCCACCGGATTGCTGCCTAGCGCAGATACTGCGAAATAAGCTGTATCCTTGAAGTACACATCCATCGTACCCTTGAACGGACGATCCACCTTCTCGATAAAACGCCGGATCTCCCCGTCGATATTTTCAAACTCGGTTAAGTCGAACCAATCGCGATGCACCATGTTGCGGAAGACATTACTGTTCGATTTGATATAATCCCCCTCTTCATCTTTGAGGGAATGCAGCATGTCGCTTTTCGTGAGCACAACGGCTGTTGGAATATTCGTTTTGGCTTTGTCCTGATACGCGATAAAATCTCCGAACATCGTCAGCACCACATCACGCGGCTCATCGTATCGTGGCGTCCACTCTCCCGGCTCGTTGCCGAGGTTAATGCGAATTTTGTCCCGAATCGAACGAATCTGAAGCGGGTCCACCATAAACAGGATACCTGCCGAGTTCTTGATATGCTGCCCGTGAAGTCCGAGATAATCCTGCTCCACCATACCTTCACCCGCAACGTCAAAGAACACCAGGGTCAGCGGTGCTTTATCTTCGTCCTTGAACACAAATTGGAAGATAAACGGCTCCTGCAACTTCTCCTTCTGGGTGGAATCCAGCAGATCGCCCCGTTCGAACAACGGTTCTTCATAATCCGCACGGAACCGTCGGCTGATCTCCGCATTCAGTGGCATGCAAGCCGCGTCAAAATGATCCGCTGTATAATGCTGCAATGTATGAATTAATGAAGTCATGTAGACGGATTTACCCACCTGGGACGCACCAATAATGGAAATGATGTTGCTCGGTGCTTTACCAGCCGTAACAGGTAGCTCGTTATGACATTGCGGACACAACCGGCGGCGTGTAACGACACCGTATCGATCGTTCAGACCCATCACGATGTTATCGGAATAAATACGATGTTCCTCCGGTACATCATGAGGTGCCAATACGGCCTCCATATCAAATACCGTGTCGAGTCCGAACCTTTCACGATACCGATTCAACTTCGCATCTTCCCCGAGTGCGTAGTCCTCATCATCATCGCGGTGATGGGCGGCGCGGAACACCACCTCTTCCGGTGAAAACTTGCTGAAACAATAAGGGCATACAATATCGTAAAACAGCGGACGTTCCTCCGGCTGTTGTCTCTTCAAAAACCGACTAAAAAAGCTCATAGCCACTCCCCTCCCCTGATCAGTTAGACTAAGGTGATTTACACTTGCACTACGATGACAGAGTAACCTTCCAATCGCTAGTCCAACTATCTAGTCTGATATAAGCCGATAGGCGGCTCCATATTTCGGTCCGTCCGTGAAGAATAATCGCACATAATCATCCTTGGCAACTTCAACGGGCGGCATCTCATTTCTTCCGGGAGCAAAATCACTCACAAAAGGATACACCGTACCATCTTCCTTATTCAGCGGAACCCCGCCCTGTTTGCGAACATAACAGAGAGCTTCCTTTGGAACAGGTACTTCCGCTGTGACGGTGATCAATACACTTTTTCGTTTCTGAAAAAAACCGCTCTTGTAGCGAATGGAAAAGCGGATATCCGCCTTCCCTGCGCTTGCAATCACCATGTTGTCCTCGTCTCGTTGACGGATCAGTACAGGTCCCTCTTCCTCCATCTGACACACATACACGGTGTACTTGATGGCACCAAAACCTGTGATCCGATCCGTGTAACCATTGCTCGCCTTATATTCCTCTCTCGTGTACAGCTTCAGCTTGCCCTGTGCAGGCTCTTCCCCAGTACGATCATCGCTCATCATATCCAGCTCCAGCCGTTCCACATACACAGCTTCTACCCGTTCCGGCCAGAGCCAGCGAAGTGTACAACGTCCTTCGTCCACCGCAAGTGTCAGCTTTCGAATCAAGGGTGTCGAAGGGTCTGCATCCGTAAACCGCATTTCCATTGACCTCCAGACGTTAGAATCCTTTGCTGCGTGTATCTCTTGGTCTCTGACCAAACCCTTCGGCAGAAGAAGTTCCGCCGCCCGCTTCACGACGACCCCTGCTCTTCCGCGGCGTGTTCTCCTTAATCGGAACAATCCAGGAGAAGAGGGTCAATACGCCAGACAAAATGAGCATCGCACCAAGACGTACGAATGTATCACCCACGTTCGAACCGTCGAGTCCCCACTCCAGCAGAAGCCCTGCCAGTAGACCCGACACCGCACCGCCAATACCAAAGCTGAGCGCGAGATGACGGTTATCAAATACGAGTCCGAGTGACACACCCAGCGCCACGCCAATCAGTAACACGGCTGCTACACGGAAAATCGCCAGATAAACGCTATGCTCCATCATGCCTGTACGCTCCGTCACCAGCGTCCGTTCATCAATCGTATCGTAGATCTGCTGGAATGCCAGATTCAGACCACCGGAATCTGGTACATCATAGTACATGCCACCCGTTTGCTGGGCAATATTACGCAGCAAATCCGTTCCTGATGGGTCCACCAGACTGAGGCCGACTGTATTAATGGAAATCTGTTCGTTGTTATATTGGGACAAAATATCTGCCGTATCCGCTTCACTGAAGCCATCGGATAACAAGATGACAACGGTACCGCGTTTCGGGTCCTGTTTTCCCTGAATCTGCTCCATGCCTTCCCGCAACACGGCATCAAAATTGGTGCCGCCCGAAGTTGTGACAATGCCATCGATTTTGCTATAAACCTCATTCTTGGCCGCTTCACTATCCAGCGCAATAAACGGCTGTAACAACTGCGGTTGGTCATCAAACGTAATGACAGCTACCTGTTTGTCACTCTCCATTTGGCTAATCAGTGTCTTGGCGGCTTCAAAGCGTCCGTTATCCGGATCTGTCTCGCTCATGCTGCCCGAGTTGTCGATCATCAGTACGATGTCTTTCACTTGCTTCACACCGCCTGGATTGATCTGATACAACAATTGCAGAGCCAGTCCAACAACAAACAACAGAGCGAGTGTTGCCGGAACAAGCAGTTTCCACGACAGTCCCAGATATCGCAGCTTCCATGAAGCGCCATTCAGCTTGGGTGAGATCATCTCTGCGATCAAACAGAACAATCCCACACTCAGCGCAAGTATCCCAAAGTATAATCCCATCAGCAACAGACGTGGCATCTCCCCAAGCCATTGACGCAGCATGATTTCTCCTGCCGCAAAGCCCACCGCCCCGCCTATCAGGCTAAACAGGACCAGGAGAAGATTGATTTTTCGCTGCATGTCCACATGCATCCTTTCCATACCAGCCGTAAGCAGGCTGAGTTAATACAAAATTGGTGCTGGGTGTAGGATACCGCCAGACGTCTTAACGGATGGGTGACAACTTCTCCACCAGACCTGCGGGGTGAAGTTCATAGCCATTTTCCGTATACGAGTCGTAATATACCTTACCGTTCCGATACACCATGAGATCCTCCAGATGGAAACCTCCCATCAGATTCAGCTTCTCCACGCCACTACTGCGTTCTTCGTACACCACACCCAACTTGTAGATGCGAGACGTCTCTTCGGCATGCGCCGCGTAGTCCATGAAAGCACTATGATGGTCACCAAAGAAATACTTCTCTTCATACCGATGTTCCTGCGTATAATCGAATACGCGTACCCGAACAACTGCCTGATCCTCCAGCGTGTGGTACAACCTGCGGAACAGATCATCCCGGGTTAATACGTCTTTATCTCCGTAGGCAATCGTTACATTGGCCCGCTGCAACAACTCTTCTTCAAATGGCAATCGCAACGGCTCGGCCGTAAGCAGCAAGGAGTGACATACCTCCATCAGACGTTTCAGCAGACGATCATCACCTTCTGTGGCGAGCCGGTTCATGTCTCCCATGTAACGGTCCTCAAACCATACATCCCGTCCGCGCTTGGCTTCCAGGTCGATGATTAGCTCTTCCGTCACTTTGCCGTAGTACTCCATCACGTTCTGGCCAATGTATTCATCCGCAGCGGCGATACTTTGGGTAGCTGTCTCGCGCAGTGTGCGTTCCAGCGCTTCAAGTGCTGCTGTGACGTGGCGACTAAAACGGTGAAGCTCTTCCATCTCCGTATCGTAGTTGCGCAGCAGATGTAATTCATTTTCCAGTCGCAGTAATTCTACCTTCGGTACATACACTCGCTCCAGCATGCAGTCAATCAGATTGCGTACATTCTGTTTATCACGGAACAACGCTCGTTTGAACGACTGATCTTCCACTCGCTCTTGCTGACGTTGCTCCAGCAAAGCACGTGCGGATTCAAGCTGCATCGATTTATCCCGAATCAATCCGAGCAGCGCTTCACGTACACTGCCAGGCTCACTGTCACTCCAGGCCGCCCACTGGAAGTAACCAACCTCTGAATGCTCCGCGCGGGATTGTTCGGCCTGACGGCGCAGAGAGCCGCCAGAGCTGCGCTCACGCACACGCTCTTCGACAAGACGGACAACGTTATCGCGGAAGTACGCTTCAGCTCCTTGTCCAAACAACGCTCTCTCCGCTTCACGAAGGGAGAGAGGCTTCAGATCAGAGAAACTAACGTTATGCGTCATGATGCCACTCATGCCACTAACCAGATCTTCATTGGGCAGCAGACCTTCGACTTTGCGTTCCACCGAGGCCGCATCCAATCCGAAGAAAGCGAGCTTGTCCTTGATGCTCCAATCCGGCTCCTGCCGCATGCGTGCGAGCAGATACCGATACATGTGATATAACACCGCCAAGGCAATTGGCTTGTTTGGCCGCCTAATCTCGGCAAAACCCGCACTTGCATAACCATGCTGATTAGAGGTGGTACGAATATTGTTTTTAAAAGATGTATTGTTGTATGTGTTCGCTCCCGTGCTTGAAACGGTACCCGAGTGATCCACATCCTGCTTCCTGTTCTTCAGTAAGCAGATCCGGCAAATGATCTCGGCATTTTCGATCCAGCCACCGGGAACGCCGGTTCCACGCTCATTTTTATCGGACAATAGATATACCAGATCAAACAACGGCGAAGCGGGATGTGTAACAGGAATGGAGATCACATCCTCCGTCACCAGCAGATTACCGCTGAACGTATAGTCCAAGGACTGCATATAATCCAGTTCCCGTAGAAAAGCAAGACCTGCTGCGCTGGCATACCCGAAGGAATCCACCTGTTCCATCTCACTGACCAATACATGTAGATCCGTCTGCACCGACTTGAAGGCTTGGGACAGAATGGTCTCCGTCAGCTTGGTGAGCTCCGGCAACAATACATTCAACGGATCATCCGCTCTGGTTACCACCGTAACGTAAATCCGATCAAATGACGAATATAACCGTCCATATTCGGCAATCCGGTTACTTACCCGCCGAAGCGTACGATTCAGATCAAAGAGCGCCTGATCCGATTCGTGGAAACTGCGATGTACATCTTTACGCCGTGTTTTGGACGGTCGCTCTGTCTGCCCAGCGGACAAAGGCAAGCGGTGACGAGTCACCTGACCATCATCAGACGAGCCACCATTTCTCGTTTCAACCGGAGGTGCTTCCTGATCTTCTGTCCCGATCTGAACGTAGACCACACCGTCTCCGTTATCCCACTTCAGCCGATTGATCTCCTGCACGGCAGACACGGCAGGTGCAACCAGATCACCCACAAACAGGAACAGTGCCGGGTAATGGATACTGCTGCGTCCATCACCCAGGCTGCCTTGACGCTCCTGCTCTATTGCATACTGCGCTGCATACTTCTCCAGATCACGCTTCAGGGTATTGTTCGAATTGAACTCCATCCCGGTCACCATCTTACTTCAGCCTTCTGCGAATGTCGTTCAGCTTGGACGACATCGTTCTGTAGAACTGATAGATGTCTTCTCCGTTAGCCAGCTCTACCCGCTCGTATTCGAGACGATCACGTGATTCCATGAACAGCGCAGCCAGATCATCCAGCTTTGTCAGCAATGGGGTGATATCCTCAGAGGCTGTAAGATCGTTATCACGGCGGGAGGCTTTGCGCAGCAATGTACTGCGATCCTTCTCCGCCAGACCTCGGAAGTTGCCAAACACTTCATACTCGGCAAAGTTACGGCTCTTCATCAGGTTTGCGAACGGCTCCCATGCGTCTTCTTCCGGGTCACGGTCATAAACATAGAGCGCACCTTTTTTGACGATGGTGTCGGTATATAACGCTTCGATGAAGCGGTCATACCACTGTTCCTCGTCCTGGTACTGGGCAAGAATGCCTTCGAGTTCGGCAACTTTGGCCGAGATGGCATTCATCTTCGCAAGTTCCTCACGGACACGTGCGATCAACTGCGGAGAGCGTACCAGGTTTTCTTTGGCCATATCTTCATTAATACTTCCGAAAATATCCTTAACGCCTACACGCGGCAACCCTTCGGATTGCAAACGTTTCAGCTCAATCACGGCCCGCTTCACTTCGCCGAGGTTCGGCGTGGTAGACGTCAGACGCATGTCGTAGGCTCCCAGTTTGGCAGACAAATCAAACGCTTCTGTTGTCACAATCGCATACCGGTTGCTTGTATTTTCATCAATGGATTTGGCTATTACGATGTTGTATCCAAGCGCCTGCTCGAATTCACTACGTACACGGGCGTTATACTGCTTCACGCGGGCGTTCTCGTACACATCTCCCCATGATTTCTCCGGAATCGGAGACGGCAGATAGGTCCAGTTGTTTTTCTCCGTTTGCACCAAGTGACGACCAATGCCTTCTTTGTCCAAAATGGTACGTTCATAACTTTCCTCATAGACTTTGAGCGGTGTATACACAAAGAGTGGTACCCCGTTGCGGGTGTTCAGCCAGAAAATCCGGTTACGCACTTCACTTTCCTTGACGGTAAAATGAGACTTGCCCACCGCATTGTTCTGATAATTACGAATCCCTTTCAGAATGCCTGGCGCCTGTGCCGGTACCGATACAAATCCCCATGAAGGGAAATGCAGACTGCCTGTACTGTTGCTCAGATTGAACACTGGAACGGCCTCATCATCCAGCTTGCCAGCAATGAAACGTTCCACGAATTTCTCGACCGACTCATCCTGACCATATTTGATCACCAGGAAATCTTCCATGGAACGGGTAATCAGATCACCGAATTTTTCACTCAGGAAGTCAGAGATGGAGCTGACGATATCAATCTCGTTTTCTTTCACCCACTGGCTGGAATTTTCCAGCAATTCACGGGAGAAGTCACGAATCAGATCATCCGTATCGCGCTTGTCCAGCAGCCCATCCACCACACTGACGATATCCGGTACACTTACCACGTTCCAGTAATATGTTTTGTTGCCTTTGTGATCGGCTTGTTCTTCGCCGCGTGTCAACAGATCACCGTTCTTGGCGAATATCGAGCTAAGGGCATTCAGCGTTTCGGTAAATACGTTATAAATGCGGCTGTTTTCCTGGTTCAGCAACTCATACAGATCTTCATAGAACTCGATCATCTGATCGTTGCGTTCCACGTCGGCGTGCAGCCAGTACTCATGAATTTTTGCTTCAATATAAGCATTCTTTTTCTTCTCTTTGGAGACAAAAGCACTCTTTGCATCGCCCAGCTTCTCTTCGGACTGCTCCTGAGCTGCTTCAATATCACGCGGAATGCGGAAGGCATTCTCACGCAACGTTTCGATGTACGACTGAATCATCTTCAGTACACAGAAACCTTTTTCCGTATAAATCAGACGAGAGACATAGAACGGACCTTGTTCGGGATGCAAAAACATACGCCGGATCTGTTCAGTGAACTGACCCGCAATCTCACCAGGCAGCTGTTTCTTCGCCTTGATATATTCTTCACGGGCACGAGCCAGGAAGTTCTGCTCCAATTCGGTGTCCATGTTCACAACCTGTGATTTCACCACGTTGCCATAGGATAAACGCTCGCTGTTCTGATAACCAGGCAGTGGCTCTGGCACGCGCGCTTCAAAGGACTTAACGACACTTTCGAGATCAATGCCCAGCTTGCGGGCAAACTTCTCGGTATCCTCCTGGTTCGGCGCTTTGGAGAACATGGTGTTCATTTTGTCGAACATCCGGTAAGCCAGATACGTGGTCATCTCTTCGATTGGCAGTACAGCCGAAGATGCACCGATGATGTTGTAATCATAGTTCGCCGGGTACACCTTGTTCATCTGTGCAATGTTGGTCCGGATGTTGCTGATATAGTCATGGATCGCAAACTCCTCACCCGACTGCTTCTCCTCACTTGCCATGAAGTTCGTAATGTTCTCGGCCGTAACGTTCATGCAGTAATCGTAGGCGTTCTCCAGCAATTTGCCTTCGGTGTTCGTCGCAGAGATCAGATGACACAGGTTAAATGGCGGTAGTGGTGAGTTAACTGTTAAAATATTGCCGTACTTCTGTGTAAACCGCTCACCGCGGCTATCCACGTTCATCCAATAATCCAGCTCTTTGAGCGCAGCATATCCGTTCTTGCGAATGTATTCGCGAGTGTGTTCACTCAAGCTTTTGTTGGAAAGGTTCACGTCTGGCGTGAACAGATACCCAAGCGTATTGACGCGGTCAATCCCGGCAGAGCCGTGATCACGTTCGATAATGCCGCGTACGATATAGGAAATATCGAGGAAACAGCCGCTGCCTGTACCGCCGGACAGACCTGTCAGCAGGAACACCATCAGTTTTTTGTTGGTGCCTACGGATAAGGTCTTGATCTTTTTGTCGATGGCCTGCACGACCTGATTAATCTTCGTGAACAGCAGCAGACGTCCAGCCTGACGCACACCTGCGGCGCCGTTCATGCCGTCCGTGATGCTCAGTTCTGGAGATAGCCAGTCCGTAATGTAAGGCTCTAGCACGCTGCGGTTTTGAAGAAGTCCGCCAATCTCGGCATTGGATAGCAGCACGAATTCATTAATCGGATCAAGTCCGATCCCTTTATACTTTTTGGCACGATCCTGTTCGTTTGTCTCAAAAGCCAGAAACTCCACATTATCCGGCTTGTCCATTTTTTTCTTGGATACCGGGTCCTGTGGCAGCTTGAAACGACGGTTAATCTGATATTTGAGCCGCAGCAGCGCATCAATTCCCGTTCCCCCCAGACCAATAATCAGAATGGGGTTATCAATCGTATCAACTCTGATCTTCTCACTGACAATACCTCCGCCAAGTGATACATCCAGTTGCTGAATATGTTCTCTAACAATCGGCTTCATTCGTTGTCCTCCTTAGATTAACGCACGTATGCTTCAATCTATATAATTCAAACTAAAGAATATTTACACTTGCCACTCCGATGACAGAACAAACTTCCGATCGCTGTTATCCCCAGATTTTTTGATTCTCTTTTTCAACGGTGAAAATCTGGGGATAAAGGCGAACGCTTCCGCTTCTCCAGCTTTTTTCTGTCCTCTGCGTTCTCGTGTAAATGATTAGTTCAACTTATATAGCTTACGTTCACTTAGCTATAATCCTTCACACCAGATACTCAATTAAAATGGTCTTGTCCGCCTGTTGCAGCGGGATGCTCAGTCGGTCACCGTTCTTCAGTTCAACGCCTGAGCTTGCATCAACTGCACGACCGGATTTCTCCAGCGTACCGCCTGCGGTGTTACGGACTATAATTCGATCCCCATTGCTGGGCGTAAATACGTATTTTTCGGTTTCCTTCAGCTCAGGGTCCAGTTGCAACAACTGATGCAGATGGAATCTGCCGCGGAAAGATACCAGCTTTTTATATTGCGGATATGACTTATCTCCCGTGTTCTCATCACGAATCTCCACGACCATCTGACCTACAAATCCCCGGTTTTTGCGTTTCAGCCAGCCCATCAGGAACCAGGCACCAACACCAACCACGATCAGGGCTATAACACCCAGGATGACAGGCAACCAAGGAAACGACTTGTCCTGTTCACCGCCAGACGTTGTTGGTTGAGATCCACTTCCGGCTGCTCCGCTCGCGTTGATCGTGATTGGCGCACTTTCACGGTAGAAGCTGTCTTCTTCCGCACGGATGATCAATTCATAATTATGATTGTCCGGTACTTCAAACGTTCCGGCAAAACCAGAACCTGTGTTTTCCAGCGGTTGTTCCTCGCTTTTCCCTGTATCTACATCTTTCACAACCAGCGTGGCCTTCATATCTGTATACAGATCATTATCCTGAAGTGGCTGACCACCATTCTCCAGTTTAGCTGCTAGATCAACCTTATCCCCTTTGGTATAGGACTTGGTCTTAATTGGGTCCACAACGAGCTGAAGATCATAGTTGAACAACAGGTTGATATCGATGCTGTCTTTCGGAGCCCCTTTTACCCGAAGTTTCCAGTCTCCCTCTTGGGGTTTCAACAGCTTCACGAGTGAATAACTCTTCGACGTTGAGAGCTTGGCTGCATCCGAGTTCAGGTCCACAGCTTGTCCGGAAGGGTCTGTCAATTGTACTTCCACCGGCTTCGAGGACATGATCGAAATGTTTGCTTCCAGCACACTGTCGTTTGGCACGTTCACGGTAACTTCCTGATAACTGCCGTTTCCCGTTACAGAGGGCAGCTTCACCACATTCAGTTTGGCATGATCGGCGAAGATCTCACTCAAAATCTGTGGCAGATCATCCGGCGTATCGGTAATGAATGACTTGCCTCCGGTCTGCTTGGCCAGGTCTGCAAGTGCATCCTTGTTCAGCTTGCCATCGGCGTTCAGTCCAATCGTATATACCGGGATACCCTGATCCTGTGCTTCCTTCACGGATTTTTCCAGATCAGCGTCGGATTGTGCCTGTGTACGGCCTTTGGTTTTGTTAAAGTCATTGTTACCATCCGCCAGCAGCACGATCATTGGCGAGTGGGATGGGTCTGCACCATGATTCAGTATGTTCACAGCTTCGGCGACACCAACTGAGACATCGGTATATGGCCCCCGGCCGAGCTGATCAATAAAATCCTTCAGGCTGCTCTTGTCCGCATCGGACTGAATCTCCAGCATAGCCTTTTCCCGCTCCACCTGATCGGTATAAGCGACAATCCCTACCTTGTCCCCCTGGACTGGCAGCATATCAATAAACATTTTCATGGCTTCATTACTGATCTTGTCACGGTCACTTGTATTCATTGAGTTACTTACATCGGCTACAAGCACCGCATCGATTCCGCTTGTCTGTGCCTGAGCCGCTGCAGCTTGTGGCAGCAACGCTTGAGGTAGCAGTAGCGTTAGAATTGCCAGCAGAACCATCGTTCCGCTGAGCCAGCGTATTTTGCGTGTCCGCAGCATTGGGTGTACTCCTTCACGTTTGAGATTAAAATGGGAATAGTTTATTATAGGCGTCAAGCCTTAAGGAAATCTTAACAGTCTACTAATAAATTCTGAAAAGCACCCCTATCTTGAGTTACAGTTTTGTAATGACTGACAAAAATCGACGATTTCACGCCTGTAACTGGCACAAAAGTACCAACTATGGAAATATGATATAGTTATTGCCAGCAAACTGCAATATAACAGCGCTTGTTTACCAAGCCATAGAAGGGAACGGATTATGGTTACATACGGATGCCTCGCCATATTGTTTCTTTTTGTCATCATAAAGGGTTTTGCACTCCAGCTTCATCGGCGGAAACCAATCTCCCGCGAAGACACGGATCGTACCCTCTACACTATTCTGAATGGTGAGCGTGATTGAGCATGAGTACTAAACTAGTTGTATCCATACGACCATTTCAACGAACGACATATGCCTATGAAAAGTTGCAAGTCTGCTCACGTTGTGGACAGTACACCTGCCTGTGGGAAGATGAGTGCACGGCCTGTGGCCGGGGTACCCTGAACTCCGTTCAGGCGAAGGCGACTTCCCGTGTGAAACGCCGCATTGCACGCGACCTGTTCATTACCATATTGTTCGGTGCAGGTGCCACCTATTTCGGTGAGACCATTGATCAGACCATGGCGGCAGCCAGCGTTTCCCTGCTGCTTCTGGCCTTACTGATCTTCATGCAGAAACGTTCATTCGAGGTAGAGCAGCAGCGCGAGTTGAAGCGCACGTTGCAACAGGATGAGGAAATCATCCGCCAGGGAATCAACCGCAACTGGGCTCTGGTCGCCGAAGCCCGAAAGCAGGATGAAGCACTTGCCTATGAGATGCTCCGCGAGATCGGCTCCCTCGTCTACAATGACCGGATTCGACTGCAACAGGTTGCGCTGTTACAATCCTTTGTCCTGCGCAGTGACATGGATCTGCAACTCAAGCCCTTGCTGTTACGCAGCTTCGAGCGGCTGCTGGCTGAATATATCGGTGAGATTGCGCGGCTTAAGCCGGATTTGATCCGTGAAGATGCGATTCGTTATATCGCGACCTATGAAGTGAACATTTTACAGCTCCACAATGGAATTCAGATACTTACAGCCGTAGCTGCTGCTGCCGTGCGCAAGAGCAAATATATTGAGTTATTCCCTAGTCTTATTACCCGCTACGCCCGCTTTATGCCCAAGGATCGATTCATGAGACTTTATCACACGATTGAACGCTATCCGAGCAAGGCACGCGGGGGTCTCGCGGAGTCGGTAGGCCGGGTGTATAACGAGAAATATCGGGATCAATACGCAGATGTTCAGCTGTAGAGATGATATATTGAGAAAGAAAAACGTAATTTAGTGCAAACTCACTCCTTGTATATAGACGAATGCAATTTCATCCATCCCTGCACACGCGTCAGCACCACAGATCGAAGGTTATGATTCTAATGATATAAGAATTAATCCAAAAACACCCCATCCTTAGGTCTAGGATGAGGTGTTTTGAAGTTTATGGCAGTCAGCCAAGTGCTATGCGAAGGACACGGACAGAAAGAAAAACTAGATGGGGAATACCTAAATGGCATATTCCATGGATCAAACAGGCGCGCAAACAGGCACTCGCAGACGACAAAAACAATAAGCGGAAATGATCATCTGTCCTAGTGAAAAAGGGCCGCGACGTGGTTCCGTCGCGACCCTTGATCTGATGGTTCGGTACATCTGTACCCGAACCCTCTCATATGTGCCATGCCAATCACTGTGGCATGGCATGGTGCCTGCGCAATTGCAGCTATATCGCCGCTTGCGCCAAGGCTTTACCGTCCGCGACGAGAATCGCGACGGTCGCCCTTCGCCGGTCCGCGTCCTGCGGATTCCGGACGGCGAGAGCCTTCGCTGCTGCGCCCGGAGGTGCGCTTGTCGGCGCTACGGCCAGCCCAGCCGCTGCTAGCTGCACCGCGTCCGCCTTGGCCCGCTGCACCGCGACTGCTGTCGCTGCTGCGTGCAGAACCACGACCTGCGCTGCGCTCATCGCCACTGCGACCTGCACCGCGTCCACCTTGACCCGCTGCACCACGACTGCTGTCGCTGCTGCGGCCACCGCTACGACCACCACTGCGTCCGCCTTCACTGCGTCCACCTTCGCCACCGCGGGAACCACGACCCCCACGTCCGCCATCTCTGCGATCGTTACGGCCTGCACCGCGACGGGCACTGCCAGTTCCGGAAGAGCGTCCGCCTGAACGTTCGTCATCACCCTGACTATTAATGGAACGTCTAGCTGCTCCAGTCGAAGCAATTGGACCTTCGCTTGTCCACTGGATACGGGACAGCTTCTGGTCAATACCTTGTTCAATACGTGCAAGTTCCGGTCTGTCGTGCTCTGTTGCAAACGTTACAGCAAGACCTGTACCGCCTGCACGGCCTGTACGACCAATCCGGTGGATATAACTTTCCGCATCATGCGGCATATCGTAGTTAAATACATGCGTTACACCTTCAACATCAAGTCCACGTGCAGCTACATCTGTAGCAACGAGCACTTGCAGTTTGGCATCGCGGAACGCTTTCATTACGTTCTCACGCTTGGATTGGGACAGATCTCCATGAAGTTCATCACTTGCATAACCTGCTTCACGCAGATCTTGGTTCAGCTTGGATGCACGACGCTTGGTCCGGCAGAAAATAATTGCCAAGTATGGGCGATACGTATCAATCATGCCGCGAAGCGCTTCAAGCTTACCGCGATCCGTACATTCCAGCACCTGCTGGCGAATTTGTTTGATCGGAATAACAGATTGGGAAGATACTTTTACATCTTCCGGATCTTTCATGTAGGTTTTCGCCAAGTTGCGAATACCCTTTGGCATCGTTGCTGAGAACAGCATCGTTTGGCGTTTGTGTGGCAGCTCGCTAAGAATCGTCTCCACATCGTCCAGGAAGCCCATGTGCAACATTTGGTCGGCTTCATCCAGCACCAGTTTTTTCACATTATCAAGCTTCAATGTGCCACGGCGCAAGTGATCCAGAAGACGACCCGGTGTACCAATAACGATCTGGGTACCGTTCTGCAATTTACGCAGTTGCTTGTCCACATCCTGTCCGCCGTATACGGCAAGCACATGCAGTTTATCGTCGTTTGCCGTGAGCTTCTTCGCTTCTTCCGTAATTTGCAGCGCAAGCTCACGCGTAGGCGCGATAATCAACGCTTGCGGCGAACGGTCAGATACGTTAATCTTCTGAATAATCGGCAGCAAAAATGCCAGCGTTTTCCCTGTTCCTGTCTGTGCCTCGGCGATAATATCGCGTCCACCCAGCAGTACCGGAATCGAACGCTCCTGTACCGGAGTCGGCACGGCGATGCCCTGATGTTTCAGGATCTCGCACCATTCCGGGCGAATGCCCAGTTGTTCAAAGTTTGCCAATCGTTACACCTCTGTATATTCATTTAGATAAGTCCATTTCATAATGACTTCTGTATCAGTATCTGCCATCAAGACTAGTTTTCCTTATATCAACCATGATTATGAAATGAATTTTTTAAAAAGCAATCCACTCGTTGCTCTTCTTCTCCATACCCTGTAGTTTACACGTTAGTCAAGCAAAACAAAAGGGGATACAGCGTTACACCTCCAACTTGTAGCACAAAATCCCAAGATCAGTGTGACTTGTATCGACCAAGTGAGTTTGAGGATGGTTTTGAAGAGTAACTATTGGAGCTCCCCCTGAGCAATAATGATGAGTGAAATATCTTAAAATTAGTTGGGAGTATGACTCTGTGAATGGGGTTGAGGATTGAACTGAACGCGGTGGGGCAGTGGGTAGATGGTAGATCAAAGTATACTGTGTGTAGATGGGTCAAAAAATAGTTTTCACGATGTGATTACCACCACTAATTCTAACGAACCGAGGACACCTTATTCCGTCGATTATAGCGGTTTGTAATTTCTAACGAACTCCAGCCACCTTATTACCCGGAAACATCAGCTGTAGGGCTTCTTTTTTGCGATATTGTCAAAATAAGATGTCTGAGATTCGTTAAAATAACGAAAACATGAAATACCCCCATATAAGACGTGTCAGGTTCGTTAGGAATTACACATACTGAAGGACAGAGGCTTGAATACAATAACATCAGCTACAGAAATAACAACATTTACTAGAACCAGAACACCAACTGCAAAACTAGAACTAGGAACAACAACAACAACAACAACAACAACAACAACAACAACAACAACCAAAAAGAATCAACACTACCTATACTTCTACTAGAAGTACCATTACTACCATTAGAACTGCCACTAGATCTACTACTATTGCTTCTTTTACAACTCCAACGCTGTACACACCATATTTTCTAATAAAAACAACGACGCCCTCTCCCCAACTTACATTGGGAAAAAGTGCGCCGCTGATTAAAAAATATCTATTTATGTTGTCTACTTCATAGGGATGTCACATGTTCACATGTTCACTCACTTTGAGTTTTCACCTTGTCCGCGTAACTATGTTCCGACAGTACACCTTCGTCCAACCAAGTTAAGAACCGCCCGCTGTCGCAAATCCACTCCGTTCAAGAATACGGGAGCTTTCCTCGTTTAACCCGCGCAGGTGCACAGTTTTGCCCAGCTTCGCGTATTTGAATTTCACTTTGCCTATAGCCACAACCGCAGTATTGTCCCAGATATGTGACCCTCCGAAATCAATCGTGATCTCCTTCGGATCGGCTTCCGCATTGAACTCATCCACGAAGCGGGACGAAGAACCGAAGAAGAATGGTCCGTGAACCCGGTATACTTTCTGCCCTTGTTCCTGGCTCGCCCGTACGCGGATCTTGGTCTGTTTCCAGCCAAAATGCAGCACACTGAGCACAACGCCGACCATAACCCCGATCGACAGATCGTGGGTATAGACCACAATCGCCACCGTTACGATCATGACAAAGGCTTCCGCTCGCGGCACGCGAGCAATATTTTTGATGGAACTCCAGTCGAATGTTCCGATGCACACCATAAACATTACACCGACGAGCGCACCCATCGGTACCTGTTTCACCACACCGCTAAACAGCAACAACAGGATCGCGAGAAACGCACCCGCAGTAAACGTAGATAATCTTCCACGTCCGCCAGACTTCACATTAATGACCGACTGCCCGATCATCGCACAGCCGCCCATGCCGCCAAACAAACCGTTCACAAAATTCGCGATACCCTGACCCCGCACTTCACGGTTCTTGCTGCTCTTCGTCTCTGTCATCTCATCCACGATGGTTGCCGTCAGCAGAGATTCCAGCAATCCAACCAGTGCCATGGTGAATGAGTAAGGCAGCAAAATCATCAGCGTGTCCCAAGTCCATGCAATATTCGGCAAGTGGAACATCGGCAGAGTACTCGTTATATTTCCCATGTTGCCTACTGTTTTTACATCCAAATGAAACACTACGGTAATAATCGTCATCACGATGATTGCAATCAGTGGAGCCGGAATGCCTTTGAAAAACCGTGGCAAAATATAAACGATCGCTAACGTACCCGCTACCATCGCATACATGATCCAGTTCGCTCCCGTGAAGTGGGTTAACTGCGCCATAAAGATCAGGATAGCCAGTGCATTCACGAATCCAGTCAGTACCGAATGAGGCACAAACGTAATAAATCGCCCAACCTTAAATATGCCAAGCAGAAACTGAATAATGCCCGTCAAAATCGTAGCTGCAAAAAGATATTCAACGCCATAATCCTTGACCAGTCCAACCATCAGTACCGCCATGGCACCTGTTGCCGCCGAGATCATGCCTGGTCTTCCACCAGCAATCGAGATCACAATCGCAATTGTAATTGAAGCGTACAATCCGACCATCGGATCAACACCTGCAATGATGGAGAACGCAATGGCTTCCGGAATTAACGCCAGCGCTACCGTAATGCCTGCCAGCACGTCTCCGCGAATGTTGCCAAACCATTGTTGTTTTAAAGTATTCATATGTTCTTGCCGTTCCTCCTACGTGTATTCCTTATAATGGACAATTCTACTGAAGAGTAACGGAAGCCGTTCACACTAACCAACTACCCAGGACAGCACAAAACAACGGAATCCTCTCCGCATCATTCGCCTATGCTCCTGCCTGAATTGCATCATTCTTCGCCATCCGTATAGCCTTGACGGGTTATTGAGCGCTTACGTCGTTTCCGTTCCAGTGTGTACCGTTGGTGTTCCATTACTGCCTCAGCTGACTTACTCATGCGACATCAGGAGCTGATCCTGATGCCAATAGGTTTTCCCCTCTCAGAAAAACCGGGTCCGTTAATGTACTGACCTATTATTATAGTCACAGGACTGGATATGTACTAATACAATTAAGGCGAAAAAACAGAACCTTATCTCCTATTATCTTAATCTTTCTATAATTTACTCACCCATGCTCTATTCACAAAAAAATAACCCGTAAAGATCCTTTGATAAAAGTCTCTTTAACGGGTATTATCGCATTGCTATGCTAGAATCTTCCGGATTTGAATATCGAATAGAGCAGGAAAGCCACCATCAGAATCGCCACCAGGAAACCAATTTCAATGACCGGAATATCCCACAGCATCGTGGATTGATGACTGATGGACGAACCGATAATCAATCCCACCATGATGATACAAAAAGCGAGTAACACGATACTGAAGGACAGCCGATTGCTAATCTGGTCCATTCTACGCATGAGTGCATCCAGTTCAGGGACACTAATCTCCAGCCTCAGCTTGCCTTTGCTAATAATGGATGATAACTGCCTTAACTGCCCTGGCAGACCAATGACACTCTCGGCCATATCAGCCGCACTGCGGAACAACCGATTCTTGATTCTTCCTGCGCTAAAACGTTCCTTGATCAGCTTACGGCCAAAGGGTTCAGCCATATCTACAATGCTCAGGGAAGGATCAAGATGTTCAATCACACCTTCCATCGTCAGCAACGATTTACCGAGCAGCAGAATATCGGCAGTCATGACAACCCGGTGCCTCTGGGCTACGCCGAACAAGTCATTTAACGCCTGACCCACACTAATCTTGGAAAAGGGAATATCGTAATATTTGCTACGCAACTTGTCCAAATCCACATGAAGCCCACGCAGATCCATGTCATCTGGCATCATGCCCAATTTCTCAATGGCCCGGATCATACTGTCTGTATCTTTGCGCATTAACCCAATAATAAGCGAAGCAAGCTGCTGTTTCATCTCATCGCTCAGACTGCCCACCATACCGAAGTCTATAAAGGCAAGACGTCCATCCTTCAATACCATCAGGTTACCCGGATGTGGGTCAGCGTGAAAGAATCCATGAATAAAGATCTGATTCAATAATGAGTCCACCAGCCGCTCAGCAATATTATTCAGATCATGGCCGCGTCTGACCAGTTCTTCACGATCATTGAGTTTGATACCTTCGATATACTCCATCGTGAGCACACGTGACGACGTCTGATCCCAGTAAATTGTCGGGATTTTCACCTTGTTGTCCTGTTGGTATTGCTGTGCAATCTTTTCCGTATTCCGGCCTTCGACCGTATAATCCAGCTCAGCCATCAATGCCTGGGCGTATTCTTCTACCATTTGCGGAATCTGATATTGCTTCACCCAATCCCAGCGCTTCTCGGCCATGGCTGTCAGTTCACGCAAAATATCCAGGTCACGCTGCACAATACGCGATATACCCGGCCGCTGAATCTTGATGGCTACCGATTCACCGCTTCGAAGTTTGCCCAGATGCACCTGTCCAATGCTGGCCGCAGCTACAGGGGTATCCTCGAACCGGGAAAAGATCTCCTCCAGCGGTGTATCCAATTCCTGTTCCAAAATACCCCGTGCCGTCTCGGAAGAGAACGGCGGGACCTGATCCTGCAACTTCACCAACTCACGAATGACAGACTCAGGCAATAGATCTGCCCTTGTGCTTGCGAGTTGCCCCAGCTTGACGAAAGCTGGCCCCAGCTCCTGCAGCACAAGCCTGATGCGTTCACTCAGCGTTTTGGTGGTATGTGCTTCACGCGACATCCACCGTCTGGGCAGAGCCAGCAACTGGAACAATCCCAGCTCCTCGACCATATAACCGAAGCCATGACGCACGAGCGCCATGGCAATTTCACGGTATCTGCCGACATGTTTGATTCGCACTGCCATCTACTCGATCTCGTTTCCTTTGAGAGGAGGAGGAACTTCAAGTGGAGCTGGGGATTCATCAGGTTGAAGCTGTGGTGAGTGGCCCAGTTCAGCAAGTTTTTTCTCCAGAACGGCAACACGCTGTTCCAGACTGGTTACATCACTTTCGGATGCCACACCAGCTTCCTGAAGCACGCGCTTGACCTGTTCCTGAATCACTCTCTTGAACTGGCCTTGTTCTTCATCGCCCCGTTCCATCAGGCGTTCAACCAAAGCTTTGGATTCACCGGGCGCAAGTTCCCCACGCTTGACCAAATCATCCACGGTTTTCTCAATTTTTTCTTTGCTTACGACAGTAAGACCAAGCCCTAACGAGATCGCCTTTTTGAACAAATCGCTCATTTTTGTCATCCTCCTCTTCGTTGATCTCTATATTATACCCCTTACACTCCGCATGCAAAAATGTCAGTCCGATCAGACGTAACGTGCAGCCCATTTGCCTGCTTGCAGGAGTAACTTGCGGTATGTTTCGTGTGCAAAAGACGGTACATGGTGACCCGGCATCAAATAAACAATACGTCCAACACCATATCGATGAGCCCATACCGCAGGCTTTGGTCCATCTTCGGATTGATATTCAAGCAATATTTTCGTTTCGGCAAAAGAACCAAATTCGAACTGATACGGCTCTTCTTCCATTGTGAAATTCGAAATGCCCTCCGTCACGGGATGGCTTTCCTCCGTTACAGTGAATTCAAGTGGTGCATAAGCCGGATGATGCAGGAACTTGGCACCGATCATCTGTTTGAGTTCATAACGATTTTGAAGGGAAATGCCGTTATGTATAATGACCAGTCCACCTCCATTACTTACATAGGACAACAAACCTGCTGTCTGCTGTGGAGAGACTTTCCCCTTCCAATCGTCCATGTATGAGATACATACATCAAACCCGGTTATATTTTCTTGCAGCAGCATATTCCGATTCTCACTGCACTGCACAGTCATAGTATCATGGAAAATTCGGCTAATCTCCGCATCCACACCTTGAAGCGGGTGCCAATCCGGATGTGTATAATCGCCAAGTAGTAATGCTTTTTTACGATGATCCATTCAATCAATCTCCTTTCTTGTTCACCTCACTGTATCAATCAACTACCAGGGGAGCTTCTCGCCCTTGTAGTCCACATATGCGGGTTGATCTCCTTTAAACTGTTCATGGCGGTCGATAAGTACTGCGATATGCTGTGCAGATTGCTCGGGCGTGAGATCCGCAGCAACATCCAATTCACCCCGCATATAACTCTGTACCCAACCGGGATGCACAAGCATCACTTGTCCGCCTTCATCCTTCAGACCATTGTGCACAAGACGGGCCTGCATGTTCAAAGCAGCTTTGGACATACAATAGGCATACCACCCATCCCGACTGCATTGTTCTATACTTCCAGCCTCGGAAGAGATATCAACAATTAGCTTGACCTGTCCTTGAAGAAGGAGGGGTAACAGGGAATGAGTCACACGAAGTGTACCTAAGGTGTTCACATTAAATACTTCAGCCATCTCCGCCATATTCAACGGCCCGCGGATATGATCCGTAATACTTCCTAGTATAGCCGCATTATTGATCAGCATATCCAAATGATTCGTATCCAGCTTCAATGTCTCCGTGAACAGAGCTACCGACAGGTCGTCTGCAATATCCAGTTCGATGGCGCGCAGATGGTCCGGATATCCTTCTGCAAGCATACGAATTCCCTCGGAATCTTCCACGTCCAGACCGGCCGCATACACAAGATACCCTCTCTTCAGCATCTGTGCCGTCAAAGCCAATCCCAATCCCCGGGCAGCTCCCGTTACACATACGGTTCTCATCATGATGTCCCTCCCTCGCAAAATGATTCTGTCTTTTATTCATTCCACATATTCATCTGAAAACCTTTAATTCAGAATGGGATCGCCAACTTCACGACCAAAGACTCAGGAGGTAAAAGTGAGATTAGAGCCATTTTGCTTATTGAATTAAGCTATCTATTCAAGCTATAAATAGCTGCTATTATCTCTGTATATATCGCTCCTGCCGATAGGCTGAACAATGTTCCACCCATCTTCGAGCGGCTGCCGGATAAGAGCCCAGATGAACGTGCGTATACCCCGCCACGATGTTGCCTGCGGCATACCCTTCTTGGTTCAAGCCACGTAACCCCTTGGTCTCATACGCATAAGGGATCGTTTCTTCATCACGATAGGTCATTGTCGAATAATGAAATTCATGACCCCTAAGTACTTCACCCTTTTTCAGCAAAAAGGAATCCCGAACGCTACTTGCTTCACGGTAGCCAAGCGCAGCGCGCTTCTTCTGCATCTGCACCTGTGCGGGGATAATGCCCGCCATGTCGAAGGTGACGCCCTCACGGTCGGTCAACGTTTCTCCAAGCACCATGTAACCACCACACTCGGCGAATAAAGGCATGTTGGATTGTGCTGCCTGTCGAAGTCCTTTCAAGAACCCTTGGTTACCGGCAATCTCCGCTGCAAACTCCTCGGGAAACCCACCGCCCAAATAGACGCCATCCACATCTGTTGGAATGCTTTCGCCAGCGAGCGGACTGAAGTAATGTAATCGGGCCCCGGCTGCTTCGAGCAATTCCAGATTATCGGGATAATAGAAATTAAATGCCGCATCGCGCGCAACGGCTATAACAGGCTGTACCTCATATGATACATGTCGATTATTAACGTGGATCACTGAATTGGAATGTGGATCGTAATTCGAACCTGGTTCAGTATTAGCTGAATCTATGTGGGTAGTAGTCGCAGGACTCACTTTTTCTGCATTCAAAGGCGGGGCGCTTGCTGCCAGCTCCAGCAGAAGATCCAGATCGGTGCCTTCCATTAACACATCGGCAGCCCGCTGAAATAATGGTTCCAGTTCACCGCGCTCAATGGCAGGTACCAGTCCCAGATGTCTCTCAGGGATGAACATGCCCTCGTCCCGCTTCAGCCAGCCAACCACCGGAATGCCGCACATCTGCTCAATGGCTTTTTTCACAATGGTATAATGACCCGCACTTCCACACCGGTTAACGATCACTCCGGCAATATTTAATTCAGGCTCCAATTGTTGAAACCCCAGTACAATTGCGGCCGCACTGCGAGCCATGCTGCGTACGTCCACAACCAGGATGACAGGGGACTGCGTGACCAGAGCAATCTCTGCAGTTGAGCCTGTATTGCTGAGTGGATCTTTGCCATCATAGAGGCCCATAACGCCTTCTATAATGGAAATATCATGCCCCGCCGATGCCTTCTCGAACGTATCTCTCACATACTCAGGCGATGTCATCCATGCATCCAGATTACGTGACGGTCTGCCTGTGACAGCGGTATGGTATGTCGGATCAATATAGTCCGGGCCGCATTTGAACCCTTGTACACTTAAACCACGCTGGGCAAGTGCTCTCATCAGCCCCAGGGTTACTGTCGTTTTCCCTGCACCACTTCCGGTGCCTGCAATGATCAGTCGGGGTCTGGTGTTACGATTTGCAATGCTCATCGTCATTTCCACCTTTTCTTGCGATTATCGAATCCTTCAGCTCCGCTGAAAACGTATAGATTCTATAATATAAACAAAACCGCATCATATAGCGATGCGGTTAAGCTTAATGCACACTTTTTATTCATGAAGCGACGCCAAAAGCTTTTTGTCGAACTGATCTAAAAGCAGGCCACTAATCTCTAATCTTGGCCGCACGCCCTGCTGCAAAGTAACGTCCAAGCTCAACGATGAGTGCGCCCATCTTCTCTTCCTCCGGAATGACCAGTGCCTCAATACCTTCTTCACGCATGGAGTTTGCTGTAACTTTACCTACAGACGCAGGAATTACACCTTGTCTGAAGGCTGCAAGCATCGGCTCAAGCTTGTCCTGAGAGGCCGCATAATGGGTCAGAAATCTGACCTGCGGTCCACTCGTGAACGCAACAGCATCTACCTCGAACTTTAGAATTTCATTCAACAGTTGTTCCAGCTCTGCCTCTTCTGGCGGGACATGGCGGTAAGGAAGCACTTGTCTGACGATTGCACCTTGTTCTTCCAACCATGCAACGAGTTTGGGAGCTGTCTCCCCATGAAGCTGCAATATAACCTTTTTCCCTGCGAGATCATGTGGGGCGAATTCTCGAATGAGCCCATCCGTGCTACCGTCATCATCTCGTACCAGCGGTGTTAACTTGCGCTTTTTGAGTGCATTCACCGTCTTGTATCCCCTCGCTGCAATTGAGGATTCCGATAATACATCCAACAATTGGCCTGCGACATCCATATCCTCAGCCATTTCAAACAGTGCATCCAATCCCATACCTGTCGTTAACACCGCCCAGTCTGGCGGGTCTGAGATCCAGGATACCAGCCCGTCCCTGATATTCCGATCATCCAGAAATACCGTTCCCTGTGCCGGTCGCACAAGCGGAATACCGCCCATTTTTTCCACCAGTATGGACATTTCTTTCGATTTTCGCGGTCCTGTCAATGCTACACGTACACCTGCCAAATGTTGAGCCATTCATGTTCCCCCCGTTAGTTCAGCCGAATGTTCATCAGTCTGACTACAGTATACAGGGTACTCCTGTGAAGGGAAACTGCGCTTACCCTCTTTTTGCCCATTTCATCTATAACGATTTTTGATGGAATGTATCAGGAAGGCTGGAGTTCTCCACCATGAGAATCCTGCCTTTTTTTCTCTCCATTCTTCTCCGAATCAGAGGCTTTTTGCTTCTCTTTCTTGGACTGGTCTCCCGATCTCTGTTGGGTAGATTCTTTTTTATCCTTTTTGCGAGGACGAAGGAAAAGAAACAGCACCATAGGGAACAGCACTTCAAAAACAATGGCAATCCAAGTCCATTCCCGGGTAAAACGATAAAGCTGAATGGCGTTTCTGAAAAACCAGAATGCACAAACAAAGCCTAACAGTGCCACCGGACCTGTCATGACCTTTCCCGAAACGTTCGGGATCATTCGCTTCAGTCCCCAACAGACAAAGTACAGATCAAATGCAATCTTCGTAATCATGGCAGGCAAGGTCGCCGCTGCCAGTGCCAGGTCAAACCGATCCAGAAAATCACTAATTTGCAGCTGCCTTGCCAGTTCATATGAAGGGTATACCAGTCTGGAAGCAATAGGCACACCAATCGACGTGATGGTTTCCACAAGAATCAGCATCATCAGCAATCCCGAGATGATGATGCCCCATAACACAGGCTTGAAGCGAAAATCACTGCCTTTGACGACAAAAGGCAAGGCGATCATCTCTCCATAAAAAGAAAATATGTACCAACTTCCTTTGCCTACACCTGCCACATCGACATGAAAATAGGGCATCAGATTATCCATATTCAACTGTTGAATAAGCATGAAAGGCACAATGATAGAGTTCAACAGGAACAGGGTAACATATAGTTCTGACATTCCGATCAACGAACCCAGCCCACCTCTGACGATAAATACCGCCATAATCATGAGTGACAATACCACAATGGATATCGGCGTTGTCTCTAGCAAAGTTATACTTACATAATCACCAATTAATCGGATATCTCTAGCGAATATGAAGAAAAAAAACAAAATGTACATTACGCCTGCGAGTCTCCCCATAAAGGGGAACCGCTCAACAAGCGCCTCAAATAGATCCTGATTCGGAAATCTTCGCTGAATTCGGCTTACCATCAACATGGATATAATCATCACGAGAACAACTGGCACATACGAGAGATAAGCATGCTGTTCCGCATAATAAATGGCCTGTGCATGGGGTTGAATCAACGTGCCCGTCATACTGAGCAGCAGCACGAGTAGTACAAGTTGTCGAGAAGTCACACTTTGATTCATACTATACCTCCTTTCTTTTATTCAATCTGTACTCCGCACCATTTCTAGTCCGTATCTATGGAAGCGGTAAGAATCGCTGGATGACATGGCTGATCCATACCGCTACAAAAAAGGTTTTACTTAAATGGGTTACATAGAACCAAAGGCCAGTTCCTAATGCAATCAAGCCATAAGATAACCAGCGATTAATGACCGCCGCCTGCTTCAGATGTCTGAAATCCATCACAATCACGATGATGACCATCCCCAGATAGGTGAACAACAGTGGTTTAATCATGTACGATATCCTCCTCCATGACACCGATCGGTTTATTGACTACCCCTACATTTTCAATAATGACGTGGGGGACAACATTCACCTCAACATCAGGATAGATAACATCCCATCGATCCTTAAGTTTGTCCCATTCTTTAGGCAATTGTTGATGGATCGACCGACCAATCCCGAGAATATCGGCATGATATTTTTGCTGTATTAATCGAACCCCTTCAACGATATCCTCTTTTATTTTTTTGTGGATCGCGTCATTTAATTTTAAAATCTCTTTTTCACGCAGATCACCGTAATTGGATTCGTTATCTACAACCACACCTTTGGCATACAATTGAACGGTCACAGTAACCTTGTCATTCTTGACACTGGGGTGCAGTGAAGAATTGTTCTCGTTCAATTTGATGAATATATCTCCATCTCCGCGCGGAGCCTTGACCATAACTTCTGGTGCATTGGCTTCCCCCATGGCGAGAATCAGGGCATCAGCGGGAGCCTTGTCAATCATGCCAACCAGTTTATCCTTCTTGAAAATGGCCAATCCATCCAACTTGATGTTGGTTTTGGTGTCCTTCCAACTTTTCGGAACATTGTCCACTTTCGAAGCAACCGGCAGGAATGGATCTACCCCTTCACTAAGAATGGAATCGGTGAACGTTTTAAGAGAACGTGGATTACGCATATTTAGAAAGCACAACTCTCTCACCATCTCGGATGGAAACTTCTCTATAGGTGCATCCGTATCCATGACTTCATATGCCGCACCTTTCGTAACAACAGGTAATGCAGAGAATCGGTTGAGTGGGTACCGCGTAAACAAATCGAGCATCGGAGCCACGCCATCCCGGGCAAGGTCCTCTCCAATAAGCAGGGTACGACGATGCGCATAATAAATCGTTCGTGAGAGTGCTTTTTGGCCTTCAAGTGTAGTCCCCCTCAGTGTCTTCGCGGTGTTGGACAACATGAACCATGATTTGTCCCCGCTTGTACCACCGCCACCTCCCGAACTGCCGGTAGTACCGGATTGACCGGGAAGTGCAATCTGGAGACTGGATCTGTAATTGTCGTCCTCCTTATCAACAGCTACGCCAATCACAAAGGCAATATCATTAATTTCCTTACGATCCCAACATCCTGCTATGAAAAGGGTACACAGCAGTAACATCAATGCAGCGCGGAATTTACGAATAAGAAACATGTGTTCACCATCCTTCCTCAGCTTCAGGCGAACCATTGATCTTGTCTTTCATCCGTTTCTGGTTATCCTGAACCGTAGAAGGACGATTGATCATTTTCCACCACGGCACACGAATAAGAATATCCTTGGTATCTGTTTTACTGTACGGGCTAAGACCTGACAGATAAGGCACACCAAACGAAGTCATCTGTGTCAGATGCACCGAGATCAGGACCAAACCGATGACGATGCCATATAGTCCAAGCATACCTGCCAGTAACATGATCGGAAATCGGAGCAAACGCACGGTAATCGCAAAGTTAAACCGCGGAATTGTAAAGGAAGCTATACCTGTCATGGATACGATAATAACCATTGGTGCGGACACAATCCCTGCCTGAACTGCGGCCTGCCCAATCACGAGCGCACCGAGAATACTGACTGCCTGACCGACTGTTTTTGGTAACCTGACCCCCGCTTCACGGAGGGCTTCGAACGACAGCTCCATGATGAGAGCTTCAACCAGTGCCGGAAAAGGAATAGCTTCCCGTGCCCCGGCAATACTCAGTATCAATGTGGTTGGCAGCATGTCCTGGTGAAATGTCGTAATAGCGATGTACAGCGCTGGTAGAAATAGAGCAATGGCTACGAATAAAAAGCGAATCCAGCGTACCAGATTACTGATGAAGAATCGTTCATAGTAGTCCTCACTGGCCTGAAGCATCTGCCAGATCGTGACTGGAGCAATTAACGCGAAGGGCGTGCCGTCTACCATAATGGCAAACCGCCCTTCCAACAGGTTGCCTGCTACTGTATCCGGACGCTCGGAATAGTGCATCTGCGGGAATGGAGAGTACGGGTGGTCTTCAATCAGTTCCTCGATATACCCCGTCTCCAGAATGCCGTCGATCTTTATTTTTTCCAGACGTTTCTTCACGTCCCGGATCAACTTCGGATCAGCAATATCGTCCAGATAAGTCAGAACGATATCGGTCTTGGTTTCTGTGCCTAGTGTCATACTCACCATCTTGAGAGAGGGAGTTTTCAGCTTAAACCGCAGTAAAGCCGTATTCACACGGAGCGTTTCGGTAAATCCCTCTCGCGGTCCCCGAATCACGGATTCTGTCTGCGGTTCCTCCACACCACGTCTGACGCCGCCTTTGACATTGAACATCCAGGCTTTACTACTTCCATCAATCACCAGAAGGGCAGACGATGCCAGTACCCCTTCTGTCGCAGCAGCCCAGGTATCCACTCGCTTCACCTGTGTTAGCTCAACACGTGTATCATCCAGTGGAACATCAGGTTCATCTGTACGCTGCTGTACCAGCCCTCGAATAATTGGGCGCAGCATGTGCTCTTGGATGTCCGCCGAGTTAACAATGCCTTCAATATAGACCAGAAGCCCTTTCACTTCCGGCGTAATCATGACGTTGCGTAAAACCACATCCGAGCATTCGGAGAAGATCTCCTTTACCGCTTGAATCTGAGTTTCATGTACTGCACTAATCGGTTGCCGTAGAAAAGGCGGGGACGGCAGTCCCAAAGGGATATGTTTTTTCTCTTCTGAAGCTCGTCCCGGTTGTCGGGACTTGTCTTTCCCAGATGTCTTGTCTGCCATATGCCGCCCCTCCGTTCTTGTTTTTTATACAAGGTAGCTTGTGCCAGACAGCCGGGAATTATGTGGTCTTTTTTGCAAAATTACGATTAAATTCTCTGAGTTTTCAGACAGCAAAAAGGCCTCTGTATTTAACAGAGACCTTCCTGACACCCAACACATACATTGTTACTTCACTTTAGTTGATGCTTGCGTCCACTTCTTTAATCATTTCTTGAATGGATTCCAATCCACCGCCAGACAAATACCAGTAATTCGGATCCAGATAAACAATATGTCCTTCCTTATATGCTGTTGTATTTTTCACCAAGTCGTTCTCGATCACTTGTTTTGCCGGGGATGCCTCACCGTTACCTGCAACCACTGCACTGCGATCAACGACAAAGAGGTAATCCGGATTCTGCTCCATGACATATTCAAATGAAACGCTCTGCCCATGTGTGGATACTTCAATGTTCGCATCTGACGGAGTAAAACCAAATACGTCATGAATAATACCAAAACGGGAACCGGCACCATAGGCGCTCAGTTTACCTTCGTTTGTCAGGACGATTAGCGCATTTTTACCTGCAGCCGTTACTTTGTCATGTAGTGCCTTAACGGATGTTTCGATCGATGCAATGGCTTCTTCTGCTTCTTTTTCTTTACCAAAGATGTCCCCGAGTGTCTTCACGTTACTGGTCAGAGAATTCATATAATCTGCCGTATCTACCGCCATATATATGGTTGGTGCAATCTCACTCAGTTCTTCATACGAATCTTGGAGTCGTCCCGAGATTATGATCAGATCTGGTTTCATCGCGTTAACTTTCTCAAAATCAGCTTCTTTCAGACCACCAACATTGGTGTACTTCGCATCATTATACTTGTCCAGATAAGGAGGTACACCTTCCTGCGGAACCCCTGCAACTTCAACGCCAAGCTGATCCAGTGAATCCAGTACACCGTAGTCAAAAACAACGACCTTCTCTGGATTTTTCTTTACTGTTGTTTCGCCCAGTTTATGTTTGATGACCACTTCTTCACTTGCTTGATCTGCTGGTGCAGCAGCTTCTGATCCTGTGCCACTGCTTGCACCTGTATTATCCGCTGCCTTATTCCCACCACAAGCTGCCAGGACAACCGACAACACCACGAATAATGTAAACAACCAACCCTTTTTCATGTATAGACACCTCTCGCTCTCTATATTTGACTACCTTTTCACTCACGCAAAATATACACAAATCTTACGTCCATCAATCCATTGCACAGGGATGTGCATATCATAGACGCTCTGCAATACATCCGTATCGATGATGTCTTCCGTCTTGCCTTCTTTCACTACGCGTCCATCCTTGAGCGCAACAATATAGTCGGAATAACAGGAGGCAAAATTGATGTCATGAATGACAATGACAATCGTTTTGCCGAGTTCATCCACCATTCTGCGCAGCACCTTCATAATCTGAACAGAATGTTTCATATCCAGGTTATTCAAAGGTTCATCGAGCAAAATATACTCGGTGTTCTGGGCAATCACCATGGCGATATATGCCCGCTGCCGCTGTCCGCCACTCAGTTCATCCAGATACTTCTTGCGGAATGGGGCCAGTTCCATATAGTCGATGGCCTCCTGAATCCACTGTTGATCCTCTGGTGTGAGCCTTCCTTGTGAATACGGGAACCGGCCAAAAGCCACAAGATCCTCCACAGTTAACCGAATATTGATGTGATTGGACTGTTTGAGGACTGATATTTTGCGCGACAAGTCCTTGTTCTTCCAGCTTTCAATCTCGCGCCCTTCAATTAGGACTTGTCCTGTATCCTTGCTGATTAGCCTGGTAATCATGGATAACAAGGTACTTTTCCCAGCTCCATTTGGCCCAATAAATGATGTAATCTTTCCTTTGGCAATGTTCAGTGATACGTCATCGACTACCCGGACGCCGCTGTATTGTTTGGTAACATTTCTGACTTCTACCACGACTTATTCTCCTTTAGCAGTAAATAGATGAAGTACACGCCGCCTATAAAATTTATAATGACGCTAACGGTCGTAGCAAAGGTAAACACCCGCTCTACAATGAGCTGTCCGCCAACCAATGCAACGACTGCGATCATAACCGAACCCCAGATCAACACTTTATGCCGATGTGTCCGGAATACCTGATGCGCCAGATTCACGACCAGCAGCCCCAAAAACATAATTGGACCCACCAGCGCTGTGGAGATCGAGACCAGAACCATCACCACCAGCAGCAGCCTCTTCACAATGTAATCGTAATCCACCCCGAGATTCACTGCGTGATCTTTGCCGAGAGACAGTACGTCGAGATATTTGGTAAACTTCTGCGCGTACAGCAGGATCAGAATAATCGCAGCGATTGAGATGATCAGCAGATCCGTATTCACATTGTTAAAGCTCGCAAACATCTTGCCCTGCAGCACAAGGAACTCATTAGGGTCAATCAGTACTTCCATGAATGAAGACATGCTCTGGAACAGCGTACCCAGGATAAGACCCACCAGCAGCAACAGATAAATATTACGCCCCTGTTCCCTGCGGAACATGAACTGATGCAATAGTAAAGCAAACAACGTCATGAGCATGACAGATATTGCAAAATTAAGATTTTTGTTCACAAAGCTGATATGTGTGCTTCCAAACACAAACACCGCAAACGTCTGAAATAGCATATACAAGGAATCGAGGCCCATGATGCCAGGTGTCAGAATTCGGTTGTTGGTTATCGTTTGGAAAATAGCTGTAGAGTACGCAATGCAGGCACCTGTCAGTACAATGGCGAGAATCTTTTTTCCTCTTCGAGGCAATATGTAATCCCAGTTCCCTCCGGATTGAATGACCAGAAATATGCCGATCAATAATACTGCCGCTGCAATTAACAAGATCAACTTCCATGTATTCGCCGTATATTTCATTCTCATGATCCATAAGCCTTTCTTCGAAGCAGTAAATACAGGAATAATACACTTCCCACAACTCCCACCGTCAGACTGATCGAAAGTTGATAAGGATAAATAATTAATTGACCCAGAATATCGCAGACCAGAACGAAGATCGCACCAAGCACTGCCGTATGAGGCAATGTATCACGTAAGTTATCCCCTTTGTACAGTGTTACGATATTGGGCACGACTAGGCCCAGAAACGGAATTGTACCTACCGTAATAATCACTAACGCTGAAACCATCGCCACCAGGATCAGTCCGATATTCACAACTCGTCGATACGCCAGTCCAAGGTTGGTTGAGAAATCTTCGCCCATCCCTGCGAGTGTAAAACGATTAGCAAACAGGTACACGATAATGAGCAACGGAATACTGATATAGATCAGTTCATAACGTCCCTTCATGATGGTGGAGAAGTCACCCTGTAACCAAGAAGAAATGTTCTGGATCAGGTCGTTTTTGTAAGCAAAAAATGTTGTAACGGAGCTTACAATGTTGCCAAACATAAGACCTAGCAAAGCGATATATATCGTATCCTTGAACTTGACTTTCTCCAGAATTCGCATGAAAATCAGTGTTCCCGCCAGAGCAAAGGCAAAAGCGACCAACATTTTTTGCAGAGGGGATGCTCCCGGGAACCACATTAACGTCACAAGAATACCCAATCTGGCTGAATCCATCGTTCCAGCTGTTGTTGGGGAAACGAATCGGTTGCGTGTCAGCTGCTGCATAATCAGTCCGATTACACTCATGCTGATCCCGGCGACAAGGATGCTGATCAGGCGGGGAAACCGGCTAACTTGTAATACCTGTAGCTGGACAGAGGACAAATGAAATATATCCAATGGTGAAATGTCTGAATTGCCAATAAATATGTATACGATAGACAATACAGCCAATACGATCAACATATAACGTAACTTCATCTCTCTACTAATCCCCTTACCGATCGCCGTAAAACATTTGTATTTGCTCTACCTCGCATCATTTGATATTGATACTCATTATCAATTAAGTGAATTATATCGATATTAAATTCATCATGTCAACCTTCGATTGCTTCTTTTTTCTTAAATTTCATGAAACAACCTGAAATACATATACTATAAGATTGATAATATATAAGGAAAAAAGCCTTCCATGTGGAAGGCTTAATATTTATTATAACGTGTAGTCAATCCGCAAAATAATCTTCAGGCACATAACGAATCTCCGATTTCGCATAGATGCTTAACGTGTGACTTTCCCTGTCATACACTACCCGTTCACCGTCTACGTAGTACCAGTGTTTCAAAAGGGGCTGATCCTTGCGTTGGACGAAGCGAAATACGTTTAACTCGTGTCTAAGCTCCATAATCTGTTCCACAATCTGCTTGTCCAGGCCCGTCACGGTAAATATGAAACCTGTACCCTCCTGTTGGAATCGGTAGGACAGGGAATCTGTTTTGCTATTAGCCAATCCTCGCCCGGTCACCGCATGTTTGACCATAAACCATTCCTGTTGCGCCATACGTGTATATCCTCCTTCATCTTGGAGTTCATTTCATCAGCCATCTACGGCAAATCAATAATCATATAGAACGTATCTTCGTTTCCTTGCAGTTCGATTGAATCCCGCTGTTCCACACGAGCCGTGTCGCCTTCGTTCAACAGGTACTCTCCATCCAATCCCAGCTTGCCTTCGATGGAGAAAATGTACATTCGTCGGCCTGCATCCTGATTAAAGGTTAACTTTTCGTCTTTGGCTAATCGGCCAAGGTAGATCGTCATATCCTGATGAATGGTCGCAATTCTTGGGCCCCCATCTGGGGATACAATCGGCACGAGTGCTCCTGCCAATGCCGCTGGATCAAATGATGTCGTCTCATAGGAGGGCTCCAACCCTTTTGTCTGTGGCATGAACCAGAGCTGAAGCAAACGTACTTCTTCGGTATCGGATGCATTATGTTCGGTATGAATCATGCCACTGCCTGCTGACATCCGCTGGATACCGCCAAAGCCTGTAACGGCTACATTGCCCAGATTATCTTCATGTCGCAACTTGCCGTTTAGTACGATCGATACAATCTCCATATCACTATGCGGGTGAGCTCCAAAACCGCGACCAGGCGCAATCACATCGTCGTTCGCTACCCGCATCGGTCCAAACGCCGTATTCTCCGGGTCTTGGTATTCTCCGAAAGAAAAGCTGTGACTACCACGAAGCCAGCCTCGATCGAAGCTGGAGCGGGCATCGGATGGAATGACGTTAATCATAAAATGCATCCTCCTTATTTTTTCTTAGTAGCATACTTATTCTCATTGTAACAAACCAAAGGCATGTCGTCCAAACGAAAAAAGTTCTCTACTGATCAGCCCGGTTCGCAAATACAATTCCCGAACCGGCCTGGCCAATAAAGAACCTCGTTACAGGACTCATCCTGCACTTCATTATTTTTTAGAATCGTTAGTCATTTCAAGCACTCACATTCTGGCGAGCGTTCCCCTGTCTGGAGAACAGATAATCCACGGCCAGGAAGCGGCTTCCTGTGAAGAGCAGTGTCAGGGAACCCGCCAGCAGCAGGTAATCTAACTCGGTACCACTCAGGAACGGCTCACCCATTTTGGCTGTAAACAGAACGCCAACCATCACGATGGCAAACAGGGCAGCAAACACACGTGTTCCCAGACCCAGAATCATCGCTGCACCACCCACCAACTCAATAATGGCTACAACGGATGCAAGAAATCCGGGAATACCGATACTTTCGAAAAAACCTACTGTACCGCTGATTCCACCTTCGAATTTACTCCAGCCGTGCAATACAAAGATCAATCCGATCATAATCCTTGAGAAAAATAATCCAATCTCTACACTTTTATTATTCATGTTCATCATCCTTCCTAGTGTTATACTCGAACTCACATTTAGCTAAGTTGATTCATCCAATGGACCAAACAAACAAGATAGACAGCAACAGGAAAACAGTAGCCGACATCAGAACGGCGTAGCGTGGTAACCTCAGCGTCACGTCCTGTTCTGGGTCCAGCAGACGTGAAATTCGGACATTCACCGACGTATCCGCAAATGAGGATTGAACGGTCAGTTCTTTGGCTCCCCAAGGTTCAGGACAAGCACGGAGCAGCTTGAGCAAAGCACTGCCAATGCCTGCCACATTACCTGTACGCTCAATGGCCTCATTGTCTGCCAGAATTTCTCTAACGATATTGTAATGTTTCGAAGTATGCTTCAATACGGGAATATACGGCATCATGATTGCAAATACCGATAACAGTGTCGTCTTCAGTGGGTCACGGTGCCACAGATGATGGACTTCGTGATACACAACTGCCGTCTCCTCTTCTGTATCCAGCATCGTCAGAAGCCCCGTGGAGAGTACGATGCAAGGTCTCCATAAACCAATTGTAAATGCAACCGGAGATGACTTGTCCACCACAATGAATCCCGGCTGTCCGAGATGGTGATACCTGGACTCCAATTTGCGGGACAATGCACGCACTTCCATGGAGCGAAGTTTACGTACGGCTGCTCTCGTTTTCATCATACGCACCGTTAGCAACCAGCCTGTTCCCGCAAATGTCAGCAATACCAGTACCAGCAGGAAATGTCCCACAGATAACCATCCCAATCGACTCATCCAATGATTGCAGAGCCAGAGCAGATTAAACGGGATATCCCAGCCAAAAATTTTGTACATCGCGTACATGAACATCTGCATGAACACGAGTAACGGAATGCCAAACCCGACGGTAAACAAAAGTTTCGAGCGGGTCTTCCACATATTAATCGCTATCCTTTTTCCATTGTTTGATCTTCTGTTCCAGGCGTTCAATTAGACCCGCATCTGCTTCGTCCAGCGCATCCAGCATATGATTCAATGCCAGAGCTCCGAATTCATCCACCAACTCATGTGACAGTTCCTTGGATTGGTCGTTCATAAACTCCTCCTTACTCTGTACCGGTTGGTACAAAGATGTTCTGCCCTTCTGAGACTTTCCGAGAAGTCCCTTGTCCACGAGCCGGTTCATCACGGTCATGACTGTATTAAAATTGACGTCTTTGTCTTGTTCAAGTGCAGTCTGCACTTCACGGATACTGCTGCCAGGACGAGCCCATAAAATGTCCATGATCTTGGCCTCCAGCGGACCGAAAAATCGGTTGAGCCCACGCTCACCCACTTTGAAATTGTGTATTCTCATGTTCTGACACCCCTCACACTACCCATTGTAGTGCCATCAAATGAGAAGTCAACCTCTATGTCAGCTATTTTATGTAAATGATTTGTAAATTTGTTTTCCATTTCAGCAAAAAAAGCGAAAGACCGGGAAATTCCGCACGTTCACGGTTTGCCCGGTCTTCACCGAATATCAGTCATTATGATGTTGTGAGTACAGGGTCAAACTGTACTTTATTTTCCATCCTGTGACGGCATATGTGCAGAAATATCCACGCCGAGTCCATGAGCCAAACGTCCGCCAAGCTGTCCATCCGCCCGGAAGAAATGGCACAGGGCACGCATTTGAATATCGACAGATACTCCCTTAAGGTCATTGATCAGATTATCCAGCAAATGCTGCTGCTCTACAGGGGTAAATGAACGGAAAAGCTCCCCTGACTGCGTGTAATCATCCGTTTTCTCGATTTTCTCGCGTGTAACATGCCCTTGCAATGGGGCCTCACTGTCCCGGTATGCCGGATCTTCCTGCGGGCTGGTTCCTGAACTGTTGGGTTCATAGTTCACCGGAGATGGATCTTGATTCACATTCATAAGTCCATCACGCTGATGATTACGAACAGGTGCATACGGGCAATTCACCGGAATTTGCAAATAGTTCGTACCAAGCCGGTGACGCTGTGTGTCCGGATAAGAGAATAAGCGTCCTTGCAGCAATTTGTCTTCGGAAGGCTCAATTCCAGGTACAAGCGCACTAGGAGAAAAGGCAGCCTGCTCCACTTCAGCAAAGAAGTTTTGCGGATTCCGATTCAGGGTCATGGTCCCTACCGTATGGAATGGCAATACATCTTCAGGCCAGGTTTTTGTTGGGTCGAGCGGATCAAAAGCAAAATCATCCATCTGCTCAGGCTTCAACAGCTGTACCTGAAGCTTCCACTGCGGGTATTGCCCGTTCTTGATATGTTCATGCAGGTCCCGGGTAGCATGATTAAAGTCTTGCCCCTGTACTTCGGCAGCTTCCTGACGAGAGAAACCTCGCACGCCCTGTGCAGACTCCCATTTGTATTTCACATAATGGACCTGCCCTTGTGCATTAATCCATTTGAAAGCATGTACGCCGAAACCATCCATCTCCCGATAACTTGCCGGTGTGCCCAAATCTGAGAACAACCAGGTCATCATATGTGTTGATTCCGGTGAGAGGGTCATAAAGTCCCAATAACGGGCTGGTTCCTGAATGTTTGTATCCGGAGCCGGCTTCAAGGAATGTACCATGTCGGGGAACTTCATCGCATCACGAATGAAGAACACAGGCAGATGGTTGCCGACGAGATCATAGTTGCCTTCCCGAGTGTAGAATTTGACAGCAAATCCACGTGGATCTCGTGCAGTCTCTGGTGATCCCGTACCATGAATAACGGTTGAAAAACGAACCAGCACATCCGTCTCCGTACCTGGATCTTGCAGGAAGTCAGCTGTTGTATAAGCCTTCATACTCTGCTCCAGCGTGAATACACCATGAGCTCCGGCACCTCTCGCATGTACGACTCTTTCGGGAATACGTTCACGGTCAAAGTGGGCTATTTTCTCAATGAGATGGTAGTCTTCAAGCAGTGTCGGCCCTCTTCTGCCTGCTGTGCGGGAATTCTGGTTGTCACCTACAGGTGCGCCCTGATTGGTTGTCATACGTTCTGTCATCATGTCGTCCTCCTCTAATGGGTCTCACGGCTGCTATATATCTACTATTAAAATCATATTCGGCTTCGAATTAAATATACATTTAGACTTGATCTAACTGTTAAATTGATTCTAACATGTCCTGCTCTGCTCTTGCATGAGGTTCACATGAGTTTAAGATGAGGTTCTTCAACACTTCATGAATGAAGCATGAACATGTTTTTAAGGGAATGATTCTGATTTGCCTATCTATTAGGTAGTACCCGAAAAAGCATGAAGTGAAAGATAAAATTTAGGCAAAAAAAAGCGGACTAATCCGCCAGGCGGTAGCCCACTCCTCTTACTGTTACGATATATTGCGGCGAAGACGCGTTATCGCCCAATTTTTTGCGCAAGCTTTTGATATGAACATCGACCACATTACTCCCACCGGTAAAGTCCGTCTCCCAGATATCACTGAGCATTTCCTCACGGGAAATGACTGCACCTTTGGCATCAATCAGCTTGAGTAACAGATCATATTCAGTCTTGGTTAGATGAATCCGGGTATTATCGCGCTGCACACTCATCCGTTCACGATCGAGCCACAGATCCTTGAATCCAATACGATGCCCTTCCTCAGGCAAAAAACCACGTTTGGGCAGAGCAGGACTGTTGCCAATCATGCGCTGCACCCGGTAAAGTGCTTCCTGCGGGCGTGCAGGCCACACCAGCAATTCCTCCTGAAGCATCGGTCCACTCGCGCTGCCAATCATCTTCTCACCGACCAAATACAGACAAGGCGTGGTATGTTCCGCCTCCCGGTTCAATCGGCTGCTGATCCCAGCGAATGCATCTATGGTTCCGGCAACAGACAGATCATAGATCAACAGATCAAAGACAAGACGCTCATGCAGATCCGGTTCCCAGCGATGAAAGACCAGTACATCAAAGCAGCTATCCGTTAAGGCTTTTACCAGTTCATGAACCTGCCCCGGCATCGGGCTGATCAGAATAACACGCCTTGTAACAGGACAATTGTCCACAAGGGGTGTTGAGTCGGACAAGGCTGGTTTAACCCTAAGGGGTAAACGGCGGCCAGGCAGTTTTATTTTTACTTGATCCGTTTGTTTCTGCATTCCCCGCAGACACCTCCAAAGACCACATGAGCATGATCGATTGCATATCCGGTTTCTTCAGCTACCTGTTTCATCCATTGTGGAGGAACCTCCGTCATCACCTCGTCCACTTTGCCGCATACTTCACACATAATGTGCTGATGATCATCCATACGGGCATCGTACCGGCTTGCTGTCTCTCCGAGTTTAAGTTCCCGTATCAATTCTTTGTCCGTTAGATAACGAAGCGAATTATACACCGTACCATAGGCCAGATTATATCCTTGTTCCACGAGTCGATTCATGACATCAGCAGCTGTCGGGTGGTCCTCCGAATGGCGCACCACATCATACACCGCTTGCCGTTGTATCGTCAGATTTAAAGTTCTCACAACCATTTCTCCTTTATTATTGATCCATTTTATATGAAATCAGACACTGATCTTCTATTTATGATGGTCTTCCCAAAAAGAAGGAATACATTTTGATTTAGATTAAGTATAAATCTTATTGTATATTGAAGTCAATATCGCTCTAACATCCTGTATATGCAAATAAAACACCTTTCCCAGCAATCCCCTCATAAATTTGGGATAATATGGTTCGCTACAGCACCACTTTTCAGATAAAATATAGGGATGTGCGTATAAAGGGGGAATGTCGGTTGTTTAGCACTTTTTTCATTAATATCTGTGTCATGATTACATTTATGTATTTGTCCGGGATCATCGCGAAGTTCTATAATATCCGATTGCCTTTTCCCTCGTTACGTGTTCAGTTGATCGGCGGCTTATTATTCGGTATATATGGCACAGTACTCATGAACTATTCTTTTCCTTTGAACGAGACTACGATTGTAGATCTACGGCATCTGGCCATCGTTACCGCAGCGGTATATCTGGGAGGATTGGCTTCGGTCGTTACGGGACTAATGATCTCGATCCTTCGTATTCTGATGTTCGGCTTATCTTCCTCTGCCATAGATGCAGGATTTGTCATGACACTGATCGGACTGTCCGGTGTATACTTCGCCTATGCTCCCTGGTCCAGACTGACCAAAATAATTACAATGAATCTGCTTGGCATAACATTAATCTTTATCATCCTTATGTTGAACACGGACAGCATGAATTCATTGATGAAGGTATATCCTTTACAAATGACCATTTCCTTTGTCGGTGGATTATTTATCTATTTCATCGCAGAATTCATTAATAAATCCAATGAAATGTTATTTCTATTGGAGAGAAGAGCATCTACCGATCATCTTACCAACCTGAGCAATCGACGACAGTTCGAAAAATCACTTCAACTGGAACTTCAGCGTGCGAGGGATTACCAACAGAAGCTTTCCTTGCTTGCCATTGATATTGACCGATTCAAAAAGGTAAACGACACCTATGGTCATTCCGCCGGCGATGCGGTCCTGAAGCAACTTGGACAACTGCTCGTTGAGCATGCACGTTCTGCTGATATTGTGTCACGAAACGGTGGGGAAGAATTCGCCATTCTTTTGCTCGACTGTGGACACCGTCAGGCCGTAGCGACCGCCGAATCTATACGGCAGGCTGTAGAGAAATACCATTTTGCTCTGCCCGACGGGCACACGACACGTCTAACCATTTCCATCGGTGTAGCCGTGTATCCCGATCATTGTGATGATCATGACGATGACGATTTTTTCGAACAGGCCGACCGTGCTTTATATGAAGCGAAGAATACAGGGCGTAACCGTGTGTGTGCCTTATCTTTTCGTTCCTTGCCTCTTACGCTTTAAAGTAAGATCTAACCTTTCAATAAACTAACCTTTCCAACCTTCTCAAAAAAGGGATGTCTCGCTCGCCTATTCAGGCGCACAGGACATCCCTCTTTTTATGGATCATTACATATCATCTCAGCTTGTGTGCTGACAGGAAATCAAGCAAGAATGCTCTCAATCTCTTCGATAATGGCAGCATCCAGCTTCACGCCAGATGCAGCCGCGTTCTCTTTTACCTGCTCGGGACGACTCGCCCCTACAAGTGCACTGGATACATTGTTCTGGCGCAGAATCCAGGCAAGGGCCAATTGGCCAACCTTCAGATCCAGCTTGTCCGCCACTTCAATCAGTTGACGAACTTTCCCGATGCGATCCGCATTGATCTTTCCTTCGTCCCATCCTAGCTTAGCCGCACGGCTATTCTCTGGGATATCGGAAACGGACGTATATTTCCCCGTCAATAGACCTTGAGCAAGCGGGGAGTATACGACTTGTCCGATGCCTTTACGCTCGCCGAGCGGGATAATCTCATTTTCAATATAACGGTCAAACATGTTGTACACCGGCTGATTGACCACGATACGATCGAGGAGCAGACGATCTGCTGTACCTAATGCATCTTCCATCTGAGCCGCAGTCCACTGGCTGACGCCAACATATAAGACTTTGCCTTGGCGTACCAGATCATCAAGAGCGCGGAGTGTTTCTTCAATTGGTGTTTCAGTATGATAACGATGGCAGTAATAGATGTCGACATATTCAACGCCCAGGCGCTTCAAGCTGGCTTCACATTGCTCCTTGATATGTTTGCGAGACAACCCCTGGTCATTCGGACCATCGCCCATTTTGCCAAATACTTTGGTTGCAAGTACATAAGAGTCACGGGAATATGCTTTGAGCGTCTGCCCCAGCAGTTCTTCTGCTGCACCCCGTTCGTATACATTGGCAGTATCAAAAAAGTTAATGCCTTCATCAAATGCAGTTTCAATTGATTTCACCGCATTCTCACGTTCCACATACCCTCCGTACGTCAGCCAGCTTCCCAGGCTGATCTCGCTCACTTTCAGTCCGCTTCCACCTAATCTGCGATAATCCAATGTACATCCTCCTCTGTTGGGTATAAAGATGAAGTTCATCTTCTATTGTAACGTAACCAGCTCGGAATAAAAGGGCTTTGGCTCAGAAAATGGAAAATGCAATGAAGCGCACCTATAACAGGTGCGCCAATTAGTATATTCCTTCATCTGTCTGCTCGTTTAAGGCAGCGTAATACTCAATGCATTCAACAGATCAGCCTGTCTGACTGGCTTTGTCAGAACAGCATCAAAGGCTTCTGCTTCATGCAATTCAATGTGCATACCATAAGGAACAAGAACAATGACGGGCAGATTCTCCAGTCGCTGTTTCAGTTCATGTACAAAGTCGACTGCGCCGCCTTCCAGTAATCCCATATCCACAACGGCTACATCCGGCATGAATCCTTCCTTGATCCAATCATGCGCTAATGTCAAACCCGAGGTCATGTGTACATCCATCTCCCACCTACGCATCAGGGAAGAGACGCCTTGCAGAATGTCAGGGTCCTTGGCAAGCAACACCTTTTTCCCTTTTAACCGCTGCTGAACACTTGCGAGTTGAGGTAACTCCCAGTATCTGCGTAGCGGAAGGGAAATGTTGAATTCCGTCTCATTTTCCTGCACACTGCTCACCTGAATACGGCCATGCATGAGAATGGCAAGATTCTGGCTTACAGCTAAACCCAGATTACTTCCAATCAGTTTTTGAATATTCAAATTTTCATCTTGGCTGTTAAAGGTTTGTGTCTTCTTGTCCGATAACATCTGACCCGTGTACTTCACCTTGAGCAGAAGTGTACCGTTCTCTTCCAATTCTTCTCCATTCACTACTGCTGTGATCAGAACGGAACCTTCACGCGTTGAATCGAGAGCATACTGAATGACGTGTGCAAGCAACTGTCCAATCTTGACTTCATCACCAACGAACACTTGAGATACATTCAGTTCAAGATTTAATCCCAGCTCAATGTTCTTGCCTGTCGCAATACCGGCATAGAGATACACCGTATTCTCAATGGTACCTACCAGATCAAACGGATCATCATGTATAACCGTTTTACCTGCTTCATTAATGTTGAAATTCATCATATTATTCAGCAAGGAAAGCAGAATATTGCCGCTTGTCTCAATCATGTTCACATATTCGGACTGCTCCTCGGGCATATCCGGTGTGCGCATCAGATCTGTCAGTCCCAAAATACCGTTTAAGGGATTGCGAATCTCGTGACTCATCAACTTCAACATCTGTGTTTTGGTCATCGCCTCAGATTCGGCTCGTTCTTTCTCTGCCTGGAGCTGTTCTTGCATTTGTTCCGAATCACTCAATTTCCGCTCCTGAACATGCAGCGTACTTTCCAGATCGACAACATAACCCAGGAATACAGCCATCGCCTTCAGTGTCTTCATATCGGTTTCGCTGATCACATACCCAGGATCATCCATCAGACAGATGGTGCCAAATGTTTCGCCCGATCTTCTCATAATAGGCACGCCCACGAAGAAACGATTGCCAAGTCCGCTCGTAACGCCCATGGATCGTGTCATCGGATGTTCACATGTATCCGGGATCGTAAGAACACTCCCGTTGTCTCTTAATACCAGGCTGCAATATGAATCCGTAAATGGAAGTGCACTGCCTTTAACAACTAACTCTTCCGTACGATTAAAAGCCTCCAAAATGACATTGGTCACCCCGTCATTGGTGGCAACGAAGATGGTATTAACCTTCAATATACCGCTTAATACGTCTACGATATGGGCCGCAGCTTCCTTAATATCTTCATAGAAGCCTCTCGTAATGCCTTCCGCCGTCCCCATGATCCACCCCTTTTGTCTTAGCTGCACTTTCAAATCTGTATATCAGAATGTTTAATCACGTACAGGGGTTCATCAAGAATCCGAATAACTGTCACAATCTATACTTATATGATTAACACCGTAGAAGTAAAAGAGAATCATACTCCCTGCCGATAGCCTGTTTTTGGACAAAAGCAGGTCTTGAGTTGATGGTTTAACAACCAAAAATGGTTTGCAAATCGCCTTTTCAGATGGATGAAAGTCCATCTTGTCTCACTTCGAATATTATCCTTGCAGGATAACTAGAAATTATACGCTTCTACTCAGACTTTGGGAACCTTTATCCACAGCAATTAAAGGAAAGTCCACGTTGCCCACTACGTTGTGTGACCATTATCACACCCAAAAAACCACATATAGTTTATAAATGGATAATATGAATCTACATATAGTATTTAACATGAATTGAATGATACCCAAAATCATTTTAGGAGGAACCTTACATGAACATGCTTGAGTATGCCACTCCACCGGCATCCGATCTATTATCCGACCTGGGAAGACGAATTATTGGCGCAGAAGACGCCGATACGCTGAGGGAAAATGCGAATCTGAACGGAGACTCCTTCAGCGGCAAGATGAGCAGGCTCGGTTCGGAGACAGCCAAGTGGCATGCTCTGCGTCATGTGTTGCCGGAAGAGCTTGCCCAAGCTGTGGAGAACGGGGATCTGTATGTACACGATCTGGATCAGTATGCGCTTGGAACAACCAACTGCATCTTTATCCCGTTTGACCGTCTTCTTGCTGCGGGTTTCAATACAGGCAACGGATCGGTTCGCACACCTCAGACGATCATGTCTGCAATGGCCTTGGTTGCGATCATCTTCCAATCCCAGCAGAACAGTCAATATGGCGGTGTATCGGCCAATAAGATTGACTGGGATTTGGCCCCTTATGTACAACGATCGTTCCGCAAACATTACCGCAAAGGGCAACGCCTCTTTGGTGAGCATGCCCTGCTTGAGGATGAACAGCTTTATCTGGACAGTATCGAAGCAAAGAATCAGTGCCCGCACGCATATGCCTTCGCCTATGAAGAGACTGAACTGGAGACAGGACAAGCTGCTGAATCACTGATTCATAACTTGAACACAATGAGCAGCCGGGCAGGTGGTCAGATTCCATTCACTTCACTGAACTATGGATTATGTACATCAGCAGAAGGACGGTTGGTATCACGCTCGTTGCTGGAAGCAACCATTCGTGGCCTGGGCAACGGGGAGACTCCCGTGTTCCCTCAACATATTTTCCAATGTAAACAAGGGATCAATCAGGCTCAAGGAGAGCCGAACTATGATTTGTTCCGGCTCGCAGTCACCTGTTCATCCCGGCGGATGTATCCCAACTTTGTCAATGTTGATGCTTCGTTCAATCTGCCTTACTATCATCCGGAAGATCCGGATACGATCATCGCAACTATGGGATGCCGCACACGTACACTGGCTGACCGGTTTGGTCGCAATCGTCAAAGTGGTAAAGGTAATCTGTCCTTCAACACCATTAACCTTGTCAAGCTCGGCATCCGGTTTGGCATCTGCCAAGGTGCCAGAGCTGTCGCTGACCGGGCCGGATTCTATACTGCTTTGGAGTCGGTTATGCATAATGCCGCTTCCGGCCTGCTGCACCGCTACCGAATTCAGACAGCACAGCCTGCCAAGGCATCGGACTTCATGATGCGGGAGGGTGTATGGGAAGGTGGAGAACAGCTTGACCCGAACGAGCCAGTTGCCGATCTATTAAAGCATGGAACGTTATCTCTTGGTTTTATCGGTCTCGCAGAATGTATGACAGCTCTCTATGGGCGTCATCATGGGCAGGACCCTCATGTACACCGCGAAGCGCTCAACATTATTCGGACCATGAGAGAGTTCTGTGATCGGATGAGCGAGCAGCATAACTTGAATATCACACTGTTTGCCACACCTGCTGAAGGGTTGTCCGGCAAATTCACGAAGGTCGATAGAGAACGATACGGCCTCATTGCCGGAGTTAATGATCGTGAGTATTATACGAACTCATTCCATATCCCGGTATACCACACTCTTCCAGCTTATCGGAAGATTGAACTGGAGGCCCCATTCCACACTTTATGTAACGCAGGAGCAATCTCCTATGTGGAGCTTGACGGGAACGTTCGAGCCAACACCGCAGCTTTCCTGCGAATTGTACAGTATGCACTGGCGCAGGATATCGGTTATTTCTCCATTAATCATCCGATTGATCGCTGCCCTGCATGTGGTTATGAAGGCGTCATCGGGGATGTATGCCCAGGCTGTGAAGCCCACGAGAACCATGTGCACTTCCAGCGGTTACGCCGCGTAACCGGTTATCTGACTGGAGATTACAAAGTACGCTTCAATGCTGCGAAGCAGGCCGAAGTACGGGATCGGGTGAAACACCGGTGAATCTATATGGTTACATCCCGGAATCGGTAAATGAAGGGACAGGCCTGCGTGCCGTGTTGTTCATCAGCGGATGTCGACACGCCTGTCCGGGCTGCTTCAGTCCGGATTCATGGAGCTTTCGAGCGGGTGAGCCTTTTACAGAGGAGCGGCAGCAGCAGATTCTGCATGAAGTGACGACTCATCCGTTGCTGGATGGCGTTACGTTATGTGGTGGTGATCCCTTTTTCTCGGCAGCAGAATGTACGTCCTGGGTTCAGCAGCTCCGCGCTGCACGTCCTGATCTGACGGTATGGGCATACACGGGATTCGAATATGAGGAGCTGGTCACCGACCCTGTGAGAGCGGAGCTTGCCCGATTGTGCGATGTGATTATCGACGGGCGATACGTTGAAGCAGAGCGTGATGTCTCCCTGCCCTTCCGCGGCAGCCGGAATCAACGTTTGATTGATGTGCCTAGCACAATGGCAAGTCACACCATTGTGACGCACAAACTCATATGAGGCAGTATATTATCCAAACCATGGCGAAGCGAGTACAACCGCTGTAATGAACAGCAATTGAAGCATCAGACGTGGGAAAACTGGCCACACAGCTTTGCCGCCTATTGTTAACTTCTCACGGGCCGCATGGACATTAGCCGGGAACATGACAATGAGCATGAGCAGCAACCCTGTAGAGGCAATCCATGCAACACCAGGTATAAGTAAACCAACTGCGCCTACGATCTCCAGGATTCCAGTCCACGTGACGATTTTCTCCTTGTGAACTAATCCACGAGGAACCATCTGAACCAAATCGGATCTGCGTTTGCCCCAGTGTGCGGATGCGCTCAACAAAAACATGACGACAACCGCACCTTGCAACGCAGGATGCCAATGATTAAACATCGGAACTCCAAGCCAGCCGATCCCGCGAAGTATCATAAAAGTTGTGCATAATGCAATAAGTGGTGCCATTTCTTATCCTCCTTCATCATCTTTACTATAAAAAGATCCGTATCAGTCTTGTTGCTTAAGCATGGTAGACATGAAGTTAGCTATATCTGTAGAGTTCAAGTGTGACCTTCCGCTTGTATGCATTGAGGTGCGTACCCGCAGTCCCATGGAGAGCAGTACAAAAAGTTCTCCCATCTGCTCTGCATTAATCGAGCTATCTATCACACCATGTTTGATTCCCAACTCAATCCACTGCATCGAATAGTTGACCGACCTATCGTGAAATTGCTGTAGTGCTTCGGACACCTGAGGTTCGTCCTCTTTGCCCAGCAAATAAAGCAAGACCTTATTGGTCATTGATCCCTGCTCCTCCAGACCGACTAAATTCGCAGCGATAATCTGCATCGGACCTTCAAACGTCTTGATATCTGCTTCCGCAATGGTAGACAGAACGGCAGAGTGCACCGTCTCCAGATGCTCCATCAGAACCCAGATATATATTTCGTCCTTGCTTCTAACGTAATGAAAAATCGCCCCTTTGGACAATCCCGAGCGTTCCATAATCTCTTTTAAAGTAATCGCATGGCAGGCTTTCTCTTGTAACAGTTCCTTGGTAGCTCCCAATAACTGAGCCGTTGTATGTTTCCGTCTGTCTTCATTTTTCAAGTACGTTTCCTCCCTTGTTTACTCCTCTACTCTTTATAAGAATTATACAAACCGACTATCGGTTTGTAAATAAGAATAGTAATTAAACAATCTTTAACTGGTTCTCGGACCATTTCCCGCATAATTGAAGCATTCGTAGAGACCTGCCTTAAAGAAATAGGTTTTATCCATTCTCTCTACTTTCTTCTCTATTGCATGACGATATATTATATAGGTAGTTAGTAATTTAGCATTTAAAATTTAACCGTTTACATAAGGTGGCCAGGGAGGAATCATCTTTTATATGGATATTGTTCAAGCATTAATTACATGTATGCCTTTCTTTCGAGATACGATTCGTCAGGATGTAACCCTCTCCGTTATTGATCATGAGAAATTCCTATATTTCTCAGCAGGGGAATCGTTAAAACAACTGAATTATCAACCCGGAGACCCTCTGTTGGATGGAAATCGAAATTTTGCAGATCTGAACGGCGGTACAGTCAAAAGATTCGATCACTACTCGAAGGATATATTCGGTGTTCCTTTTGACGTAGCTTTTATTCCCATTAAAAATGAACAAGGTGAAGTCATCGCCCTGTTTAATCTGCTCTACAGTATGGATGACCAGGATCAGCTACAACAGCTCATGGATGCTACCGAAAATCTGACCAACCAGTTAATTGACAGTGTACAGCATGTAGCCGCACACTCCGAGGAACTCAGTGCCACAACCGAAGAGATCCGGAACAACTCCAAACAAGCTGTGCAGAAATCAGGCAATGTAACTCAGGTCGCCAGCTTCATTCGTGAAATCTCCGAACAAACCAATCTGCTCGGCTTAAATGCAGCTATTGAAGCTGCTCGTGTAGGCGAAGCAGGTGCAGGTTTCGGCGTTGTTGCCAAAGAAATTCGCAAACTGTCTGTCGATACCAAGGAAGCGACGGCCCGTATTGAAGATTCTCTTCTGTCGGTTCGGCAATCCATTCAGGGCATGGAGAATGAACTTGGTGAGATCACTGCAAGCTCCCAAGAGCAGGCCGAACTCGTAAACAATTTTATGAGCACGATTGAACAATTGAATGAAACCAACAAACAATTGAAGCAATTTGTGCAAAAAATGATTTCGTTTGACGGAAAATAAAAATACGTTTAAGGGACAATACAAGCACGGTTCATATCATAGAAATTTGCATAATTCGATTCCTACCGCTCAGGGGATTTATGCAAAATGGTCATTAAACAATAAACAAAAGCCTCCGAATAAGTTCGGAGGCTTTTTCATGAGTTATTTGACTTAACGAATCTCGAAGTGACTGATGCGCACACCTGCAGACAACACAATGTATACATCCTGCGCACCTGATGCACCTGTGAGTTCAGCCTTCACGGTAGACCACTGCTGGGCTTCGCCTTGTGCCAGTTCCACACGTCCTGCGAGCGTACCCTCCGGTGAACCGAGTCGCACTTCCAACACAGCACCTGCTTGTTCTGCGGATACACGAGCTTCAATTGTTGCTGCCTCACTACCCAGATCAGCATCCTTAAAGGCAATCCATCCTTGCTCTCCAATTACGCGGACAGCACTTCCGCCTTCTTTGCTCTCATCGAGGTCAACACCCAGGTAAGCATCATAATTCTCAGCACGGGTAGCTACGCCCAGATTACGAGCAGGGATCGTTTCTCCTTCTATCGTCAGGTCTGCAACCAGCTGAACATCGGAGGATGACTTGGCAACCATGATGGAGTATGTTCCGTTTTCCACGACATACCGATCACGAGTTACATCCCAGATTGCCAGTTCCTGAACAGGCAAGGTGAAGCTGACTTTCACTGTAACTCCGGCTTCGATATGAAGACGACGGAATCCTTTTAACGTTTTGAGTGGACGTTTCACCCGCGATTTGCCTGCACGAACATACAACTGTACAACCTCATCGCTAGCGATTGAACCGGTATTAGTCACATCCACAGTTACCGTGATGGTGCCATCTGTACCTGCTTGTGCAGGACTCAACTCCAGATTGCTGTATTTAAACGTTGCATACGTCAGACCATGTCCAAACGGATACAGTACATTGCCTTCAAAATATTGATACGTACGACCAGATTGAATAATATCGTAATCTTTGATATCGGTCAGTTGATCTGCCGATTGTACCCATGTCATGTTCAAACGGCCTGCTGGCGCATAGTCGCCATACAATACGTCAGCTACTGCGGTACCCAGTTCCTGTCCTGCGTGTGAAGTATACAACACCGCCGGGATATTCTCCTGAACCCAGTTGGATGTGAACGGATAACTACCCACGATAACAACTACCGTGTTCGGGTTCGCGGCATAGACCGCCTCAACCAGACGTTGCTGGGATTCGGCGAGATCCAGACTTGGACGGTCAATCTCTTCTTTACCATTTACAAGCGGATTGTTACCGACAAAGACAATCGCCGTTTCCGCAGCCTTGGCAGCTGCTACCGCTTCCTCAAGTCCATTTACAATTACATCCTGCTTGAATGTCTCCGTAGCACCGAAAGACTTCAGTTCTTCGGACACTGCGAATGCATCGTTTCCACCATTAGGTGCAGTCACCGTTTTGCCATTCCAAGTCGTCAGACCTACACTTCCGTCCTGTTGTGGCAACAGGTGGAATACTTCCTTCACGAACCAGCCGTACACTTCATCTGCGGAAGCCGTTACGGTCTCTTCATCTGTGGTCAGATATTTGCCGTTGCTTTCCGCCTGCAAGGTATAACTTCCGAAGCCCCAGTCGGACACCATGAACGTCTCCGCTTCTCCCGAAGCAATGACAGGTGATTTTTCACCATCTGCCAGTCCAATCTTCTTCCCATTGGCTACAGAAGTTAACGTAATACGGTCATTACCATCCTTGAACGATACTTTATCACTGCCTACTTTGCCACGGATCGCTTCAAGTGGGGATACGTTATACGGCATGGTGCCTGCATACCAGTCACGATAGACGGTTCCGCCCAATTGACCAATCACAGCCACTTTACCAGCTTTTGTTTTGTCCAGCGGCAGTGTGCCTTTGTCGTTTTTGAGCAATACGACTTGTTCTCTTGCGGCTCTGAGCGACAGTTCTTTTGCTTTCTCTGTCATCATGGACTCTTCACCAATAGCAGCGTACGGGTTGCCTTCTTCCGGATCAAACTCGCCCAGACGGAAACGCACACGGAACGTATTGAACAACGCCTTATCGATGTCATCCATCGTGAGTGTACCTTGTTCCAATCCTTCACGTAGTGCCTGTTTGGACAGTTCGGCATCATCGGTGATGCTATCAATTCCGGCTTTAACAGACTCTACCGTACCTGGTGTGTGGGAATCATAGTATTTATGATCATTCTTGATGCCCATAACGTCGCCTGCATCACTGACAACGAAACCATCCATGCCCCATTCGCCTTTGACAATCTCGTTCACAAAAGGATGCAACAACGCTGGCGTACCATTGATGGAGTTGTACGCCGTCATCATGGACTGTGCGCCGCCTTCTTTGAACGGCTTCTCAAACGCTTTCAGATAATATTCACGCATGTTGCGCGGATCGATGCTGGACGAACCGCTTCCGCGATCCACTTCATTATTATTCGCAAGGAAATGCTTCAAGGTAGCGACTGCTTTGTAATACTTCGGATGGTCGCCCTGAATTCCTTTGACCAATGCTGTCGTCAGCTCGGCTGTCAGTTCCGGATCTTCACCATACGCCTCTTCATTCCGTCCCCAGCGCGGGTCACGCTCCATATCCACTGTAGGTGCCCACAGCGTAAGACCGTTCACTGCCGGATTACGTTTATAAAATACACGTGCCTCGTCTCCGAGTACGGAACCGATCTCCTTCATCAGATCCGCGTCCCATGTGCATGCCAATCCTACCGGTTGTGGGAAAGATGTTGCTTCGCCAAGCCATGCTAAGCCGTGTGCCGCTTCTGTTCCGTGTTTGTATGCAGGTACACCCAAGCGATCTACTGCTGGCTGATATTGCAGCATGGATTCAATTTTTTCATCTTCCGTCAAGCGGGATACAAGGTCCTTCACCCGGGTGTCTAACTCTAGTGCTGTATCTTGAAACGGATATTTCGTTTGGTTGGTCGTCATATGGAATCTCCTTTGGTTATCGGTAGTTAATTAAAATGATAGCGAATACATATCTTATGAAAAAACGGGGATTAATTCGGATAAAATCTTACTTCCGATGGATAGATTATTCCTTTTATAATCAACGTTTACAGGTGTAAAACTTGATCTCATTTTCAAAACCTAAAACGGTTTCGGTAATCCTATCATATAGCATGTTTAACAAAAAAAACAGAGGTTCTGCGCAGGAAATTGTGAACATCCCCTCGGCAAAATCTGAACAACACCGTTTTTTCCTGGCATAGTCTGGCAATCATGAATAAGAGTACAACGATGTGCGCTGAACGACAACCGCATCAACCGAATGAAGATGATTGAGGAGGAAGACAAATGAGCGACAATCAGCAGCCCAAAACGGGTCTGCCCCCGGTCCCCGAATCACTGTGGCGTGCTACGCATGAATTCGACGCCTATCCTAAACTGACTGAAGATATCACCGCGGATGTAGCAATTATTGGTGCCGGTATTGCAGGCATTACTACCGCTTATCTGCTGGCACAGACGGGTATGCGTGTGGTCGTGTTGGAGGCTGGAAAAGTATTGGATGGCACGACCGGTCATACCACCGCCAAGGTATCTGCACAACACGGCGTCATATTTGATGAAATTATGCATCACTTCGGACAAGAGCAGGCTCGGATGTACTATGAAGGTAATGCCGATGCCGCCAAGTGGATGCGCAATCTGGTGAAGGAAAAACAGATTGATTGCCAGTGGGCAGAGGAAGATGCCTACGTCTACATTCAATCCGAGGAAAACATCAAAAAACTGGAGATCGAGCTGACCGCCTACGGCACACTCAATATCCCTGGTGAGTGGGTAGATCCACTCCCTATTCCAGTTCCCTCAAGGGCAGGTATTCGCATGCCGGGTCAGGCACGCTTTGATCCACTGGCCTACCTGCACTACATGCTCGATTCCGCTGTGAAACAAGGGGTACGTATCTATGAGCACACCACCGTAACCGATGTAGAGGAAGATGCTTCACTACATGTCAGAACTTATGGAGATGGTCCATCCGTAACAGCGGAACATATTGTCGTGGCTTCTCATTTTCCCGTCTATGATCCCGGATTTTATTTCACACGATTACACGCCGAGCGATCGTACGCCGTATTAGTCGAACCGGAAAAACCGTATGCTGGTGGCATGTATATCTCGGACGATACACCGTACCGTTCCTTGCGTACCGTCTTGCATGACGGTAAGGAACTTATCCTCTTCGGCGGCGAAAATCACAAAACCGGACAAGGCATCTGCACCTTCGGTCATTATGAACGCCTGGAGCAATTCGCAGCGGAGACATTTGGTATCCGCAACATTCCTTTTCGCTGGTCAGCTCAGGATCTGATCTCCATTGACAAGGTGCCTTACATTGGACCGATTACCGGAAGACATGAACGTGTCTATGTGGCGACCGGGTTTGCCAAATGGGGAATGACAACGGGCACGATGGCAGGACACATTCTTGCGGATCGTATCAGTGGACGTGACAATCCTCATGCCGCTATATTCGATCCAGCAAGATTCAAGGCCGATCCTGGCATGAAACATTTTATTGTGGAAAATGTGAATGTAGCCAAGGAATTAATCTCCGGTAAAGTAGGCATTGTGCACAAAAACGTTAGTGATATTGGCGAAGACGAAGGAGCTGTCGTTCGTCATAACGGCAAACGTGCTGGCGCCTATAAGGACACCAGTGGCAAGCTGTTTCTGGTGGATACCACCTGCACCCATCTCGGGTGCGAAGTCGAATGGAACGAGGGCGAGCGTTCGTGGGATTGCCCATGCCATGGTTCACGATTCGATTATGCAGGCCATGTCATTGAGGGCCCTGCTGTGGAAGACCTTAAAGTTCTGGATGCACAAGAATAACCCACATCTAGCGATTAACCTGTAAACCAAAGAAACAAAAGTTCATCTCACAGACCGGATCGGAATCCGCCTCCAGACGGAAGTAACCGATCCGGTTTTTGCGTATGCTGAATTATAGCTAAACAGACAGCTTCAGCTAAGCGTCAGTATTAAACGAACTTCTTATCGATAAATCGTGATACGGAACTATTTTAAAGTCACTACCTTGCATTGAATAGTACTGAATGCTATGATGACTTCACTACTACTGAACAATATACACTAGCGATAAATGAAGCTACTAAGGAGGAACCTGTGTGAATGTGAACATCCAGTTCAAAAAAGGAGTATTGGAGCTGTGCGTCCTGGTATTAATTAACCGCCAGGATCGGTATGGCTACGAACTGGCTCAGGCGGTCTCCAAACATATCGAAGTTGCTGAAGGTGCACTGTATCCCTTGCTTCGCCGGCTTGTGAATGACGGTTACTGCACCACCTACCTGCAAGAATCAACTGAAGGACCGCCGCGCAAGTATTACCGACTGTCCGAGACAGGTCGCGTATACATGTCGGCACTGACGACAGAGTGGAATGATTTTGTACGCAATGTCGCAAATCTGATTGAGGAAGGAACTCATAATGAATAGACAACAATTTATGCAGGCCATGGAAATTCATCTACGGCCGATGGAACCGCAGGAACGGGCAGAATTGCTCGCAGATTATGATCAACATTTCGAGCTTGGACTACGAGAAGGCAGAATGGAAGAAGAGATCGCTCGGGAGCTGGGACAGCCGGAAGAGATCGCCAAGGAAGCACTTGGTGATCGTTATGACATTCATACACCGGGTTCAGATGCGTTTTATGCACCGACGTATCGCGAAATGCGGTCAGCCAAAAACAGCACCAGAGCCACTCGCAACTTTTTCACAGCCATCGGCCTGTTATTCCTGAATCTGATTCTTGGCATTCCTCTTGGTCTCATGATGTGGTCGGTATGGCTTGTTATTGCCAGCCTGTCCTTGCTGGTATTGGCTCCTGTGGCAGCGGTTGTGGACTTTCTATTCCTTAGCCAACTCGATAAAGCAGAGATCTTCGTTGCGATTGGCGCTTTCGGTGTCGGCATTTTGTTTGCCATCGCATCGAAGTATGTCTTTAGAACCTTCAAAATCGTCACTCTTCAATATATTAGATGGAATAAAAACACGATGAAAGGAGATGTTTCCGCATGAGCACCAAAAAATGGCTTGCGCTTGCCGTGATATGTATCGGAATAGGTTTACTTGGGACATCCATCTATGGCGTACAGTTCGGGGATGAACGGGAGCATTATTCCAAACGATGGGATTTCAAAGCGGATGAATTGCAGAACATTATTATGAATGCTAATTTCAGTGCAGATATTGAATTTGTTGTAAGCCCGGATTCGAATGGTTATATCGAAGTGGATGGTAAATGGGACCCTGCCGTAGTCAGAAGCTTCGAACAAGCCACCTTATCCAACGACACATTCCAACTGTCACAGACAGAGCGTGAACGATTGCAATTTTTCACCCTGTACTGGAATGATCAAGATTCCACAATAACGATTGCTCTGCCTGAAGGACATCAGTTAAATGAGGTTAAGCTGGACTCCTCTTCAAGTGACTGGGATCTAACGGATCTGAGTGCCAATAAGCTTGAGCTGAATAACACCTCCGGTTCCATACGTCTGGCAAACATCAAGGTACCCAATATTGAGTTGGCTCTGACTTCGGGGGACATTACCGCTTCCATGATTAATGGAGACATGACCGTGAAACAGACATCTGGAAGCTTCACTGCTGATCAGGTAGTTGGTCAAGTAAACAGTAAGATTAAATCAGGAGATATTGAAATCACTGAATTAAACGGCGCAGCCGATGTTCAATTCACTTCGGGTAGCATTCATATTGAGCAGTCCCATTCGGCCCCAATTAATGCGTCTGGAACATCAGGAGATATTTTCATTCAAGCTGCAACTGATTTTGACGGGATCTACGATGCTAAGGCTACTTCGGGAAGTGTGGGTGTACCTGAATCCCCAATGGTAAGCCGGGAAGTGATTAAAGCCCGCACCTCTTCTGGCAGCATCGAGATTACCAAATAGTGATGAAGCAAATTTCCGAACTGTGGGTAATATAGTATAATCAAATGCCAGTCCAATTCTAAGGAGGAATTATCCACATGGAACTTAAAAATAAAACAGCTGTCATCACAGGTGCCGGAAAAGGTATCGGTCGTGCCATCGCTGAAGCACTTGCCAAAGAAGGTGTGCACCTCGGCCTTATTGCACGTACCGCTTCCGATCTTCAGGCTCTGCAACAGTCACTTAGTCAAGAATACGGTGTGAAAGTAACCAGTGCTGCGGCAGATATCTCGGATCGCACACAGGCGGAAGCCGCTGTAGCAGCCATTGAGATGGAACTCGGCGCAGTGGATATCCTGATCAACAATGCAGGTATTGCAAGCTTTGGCACATTGCTGGATATGGACCCGGAAGAGTGGGAACGCATCCTGCATGTTAACGTTATGGGTACATATTACGTCACACGTGCTGTCCTCCCAAGCATGATCAAGGAAAGTAGCGGCAGCATTATCAATATTGCTTCCACTGCAGGTGAGCGCGGATTCGCTACAGGTTCGGCATACTGTGCATCCAAGTTTGCGCTACTCGGCATGACCGAATCTCTGATGCAGGAAGTGCGCAAATCCAACATTCGTGTAACGGCACTGACACCAAGCACAGTGAATACGGAGCTTGCGACCAATGCCGGACTGAAAATTGGCGACGAAGATCGCATGATGCAAGCGGAAGATGTAGCTGAACTTGCACTCGCAACGCTCAAGCTGTCCGACCGTGTCTTCGTTAAAGCAGCAGGCATCTGGACGACGAATCCGCAATAGACAGTGTGCTTCTGATTTTTCTAACGAATCTCTGCGACGTTATTTCGCCAGAAGTCTGTGGAATGTAGCCAAATTACACGCACAAGAGTGAAATAAAGCGTCTGAGATTCGTTACATCTCGAGATCTACTTAGAATCATCTAATAGGGTTCGCTCAGTTCGTTAGAAATATAAAAGGACGTTTCCCATTGTACATGTATGCATGTTCGCATGTTCATGTACTGGGGCGACGTCCTTTTTTTATTCTACAAATGATCCAAACCCAATTCTTTGGACACTGCGATGAGCACCACCGCATGTTCCTCACCGATGTTGGTCACTTCATGGGGCACAACTGCATTCCAGGTAAACGAATCACCCGCTTCTAAAACTTCCACATCTTCGCATTGCTCCGCACGAATCTTGCCCTGCAACACCAGATGACTTTCCTCCCCGGCATGTTTGCTAACCCCGGTCGATGCACCTGGAGGCAATTCTACAATGGACATACGCATCGCACCTTTGGCGGTAAGCTGCTGCACTTTAATCTGTCCACTTCCGGCTGTCGTTTCCTTACGCTCGTTCTTGCGTACCACGTTCATCCGTTGCTCCGGTGTCAGCAACAAATAGGGAAGTGGAACTTCCAGATAATCCGCAATACTTTCAAGTGTAGCAATGGAAGGTGACGTTTTGTTATTTTCCACGTTGCTGATAAAACCTTTGGACAACCCCGTTCCCTCGCACATCTGCATGATCGTAATCTGTTTCTGTTTGCGGATCGTACGAATAGCCAAGCCAATATCCATATTGCGTCCCTCCCCTTCTATTCATCTATATAAGACACCAGACGTAAGCTTAGCTACTACAGGTTATCTATTCGGCGCTTGCCTCAACAAATATAATCCGATTACCAAACGGATCTGTCACGGTCATTTCTCTTGATTGCCAAGGGGTCTCCTCTATACCGGGTCTCGCATGTTTGTACTCTTTCTGACGAAGTGCACCATGAAATGTATCCAAGTTATCTGTTTCCACGCGCAAGGCAGCTCCAGGTGTACAATCTCCATGATGTTCGGAGAGATGAATCACGATGGAATCGAGCGAAACCTGCATATATAAGGGCATTTCTTGCTCAAATCGATGTTCCCAATCCAATTGGAAACCCAGGTATTCAAGGTAAAACTCTCTAGCTTTATTTTCATCAAATATTCTCAAAATAGGCACGATACTCTTTAACATCCTGATCACGTCCTCGGGAATAAGATATGAACCACGCACAGCGTCACTTCTTTTAAAACTATTCAGGGTTTCTTATAAACAACATATATTCATCATACAAAAAAAGTATTGACCCTACAATGAAACCATGATAAATTTTGTTCATAAATAAGAATATTTATTTCATATTGGTGAACTTTATTGTCGAAACGATATATGTAACTCAATCCTCATCAGGTGGTGTTTTCAATGAATTCTCCTTATATACATGAAGTACGTTTACCGTCCCATTACAATGCAGATCAACGTTACCCTGTGATTTTCGCCTTACATGGCATGGGATCAGATGAACAGGATATGCTTCGTTTAATGGAGCCCCTGCAGTCTGATTTTATTATTGTCGCCATCCGTGGGCCGATCGTTCAGGGTAGTGGTTATGCTTATTTTCAGATCAAAAGTATAGGCAACCCCATCCGTGAATTGTATGATGCCTCCGTGCTGGGACTGCAACAGTTGATTGTTGATCTGTCCGCCAAATATAAGATTGATCCCACGCGGCGTTATATCGCCGGATTCAGCCAGGGCGCCATTATGGCCATGACTTTATCGCTGATCATGGGAGATGCTATTAAAGGCATAGTCGCCATGAGTGGGTACATCCCGCAATTTGTGAAAGACGAGTACAAACTGCAACCTGATTCGGAGCTGTCTGTGTTCATTTCGCATGGAGATCAGGATCATCTATTCCCGCTGCAACTGGGCGAAGATAACGCCGAGTTCTTCCGTCAACATACCAATCACGTCACATACGTTCCTTACAACGGTGGGCATCAGGTGACCCCCGATCTATATCAACAATTCCAACAATGGCTTCGGACAGATGCAAATCTGACTTCCGGAGACCCGAAAGGACTGAATTCATAATGATGCCATCCCTGTTTATTGCTCACGGTGCCCCATCACTGGCACTGGAGGAGAATGCGTACACCGAATTTTTGCAGAAACTTGGACAGGAACTGCCAAAACCCAAAGCAATTGTATTGTTCTCTGCTCACTGGGAATCCACAACTCAGCTTGTATCCTCGGTAGCCAATTACGAAACCATCTATGATTTCGGCGGTTTCCAACCCGAGTTGTATCAGATCAAGTACCCGGCTCAAGGGGATTCAGAGACCACAACCGAGGTGGAGCGCCTATTCGCAGAAGCCGGGATTCCGGTACAAACGGATGATGTTCGTGGCCTGGATCACGGGGCTTGGGTTGTTCTGCGCCTGCTCTACCCGGATGCCGATATTCCCGTAATTGCCTTGTCCGTGAATCGCTATCTGACAGGTGAGCAGCAATATCAGGTCGGACAGGCGCTCGCTTCCTTGCGTGAGCAAGACATCCTCGTCATTGGTAGCGGCGGGACCGTTCACAATCTGCGTCGATTGAACTGGGAAAGTAACGGCGTTGACTCGTGGGCATCAGAGTTCGACAACTGGCTGCATGACAAGCTGGTGAGTTGGGATACGGCGTCTCTCTTCTCCTATGATAAACTGGCACCCTCAGCACAAGCCGCCGTGCCTACGCCGGAGCATTTTGTACCGCTGTTACTCGCCATGGGTGCGGGAGATCAGAACAAGCGAGCCTCACTCCTGTTCAAAGCCTATCAGTATGGCAACCTGAGCTTGTCCTGTTGGAAATTTGATTAAAGCGGACTATATAAAAGGTTAGTTTCATTTTATATAGTAGATAAATAATTAGCGTGAGCTACAGGGGGGTCCCCTGTTGCTCACGCTTTATTTGTTGTTACCGCCTTTGAATTAATGAGACCATTGTAGTATGTAAAGCAAGGACTCCGGTTTCTTGTGTGCTTTTCCGGATTATAACTATAATATGAGGTGAAATTAGGATCAGTTTGCTCGCATATCACTCACCATATTATCTGAATAGCTCATACGGAGGGAATTGCATGCCAGAACAGCGTATATATGAATTGATGGATGAACTGGATATGTTGCTGGAGGAGAAGGTACAGGATGAGGAAAACCGGGAGCTCTTGGAGGCTTATCGCGAGTTTGAAGGCGTGACGGATGAGCAGCTCGACGCATTCGAGCGTGAACATGGTATTCGATTGCCTGCTGATTTTCGTGCGTTTTATAAACGTAAAAATGGGAGCGGTTATGCCTTTCACGTCTTGTATCCAAGCCTTGCGGATGGACAGGAATCCGAACCATTTTATCTGTTATCCCTGGAAAAGATTCAAAAGGAGCAGTCCACGCTGGTGGAGAACCGCATGGATGATTATTTTACCGAAGAAGAGATCCGTGAGCTTGATCCCCGAATCAAACCTTACCTTTTTCAAAAGAAATGGATCACGTTTGGCATGCTTGGAGGTGGCTCACTGTATCTGATGTTCGATTTTGATCCGACAGAGCAAGGAATGGTTGGGCAAATTATTATGTACGTACATGACCCGGATTTTGTATATTATGTCGCTGGGACGTTTACGGAACTGTTGGAACAGTCTAACCGGAATTTACGTGCCTTGGAGGCCATTGAGTACTGAGAAAGTATAACGTATCCAAACTGGCATCAGCCTACTCCCTATGGATCACATGATCAGCATGATGATATGACCTTTTTTGCATAATGCTGGGATATGTCAAAGCGGTTATAATAACATTTAGTGGAAATGCACATGCTATAAGATAAAATGCCTTTTCTACACCTAATACATTGATCTGGGAGGAACACACGAAGTGGCTGAACAACCGAAGTCTGAGAGCTTTATGTCTCTCGTCAAAAAAGGAAACACATCCTCCGCCGTAGCGATGGCAGGTAATGCTGTTCTTGCGGTGTGCAAAGGGGGAGCCTTCCTATTCAGTGGCAGTGGTGCCATGTTCGCTTCGGCGATGCATTCACTTGCTGATGCCATTAACCAAGGGTTTGTCTTTGTCGGAAGTGTGTTGTCCGAGAAAAAACCTACACGCCGCTTCCCGACCGGATTCGGACGGGTCATCAACATTTTCTGTATGATCGCCGTTATTGTCGTGACGATTATGGCCTATGAGACCATTCATGAGGGGATTCACCTGCTCCAGCATCCTGTTGGTCATACCGGCGGTCTCTGGATTAACATCGGAGTGCTTGTTCTGAACATTGTCATTGACGGGGCCATCCTGATCAAAGCCATGAAGGAAATTCTAAAAGAAGCACGCGCACCCAAAGCCGCCGGATTGGCCTTGGTCCCTGCTGCCATCAAAAATGTAGGCCGTGCTGCGCCACCAACCCGTCTCGTATTCTACGAAGATGTTGTAGCAGTACTCGGTGCGACACTCGCCTTGATCTCCGTTGTAGTCATTGCATTAACCAATTTTGCATTGCTCGATGGCATTGTGACAACGATTATTGGATGTCTGATGATCGCTGTAGCCTTCCGTGTCGGTTACGATAATATGATCGGATTGATTGGTGTAGCGGCTCCACAGGATATTGAGGACAAAGTGTCCCAAACCATTCTGGCAGACACACATGTTGCTGACATTCAGATGATGCGTATTATTCAGGAAGGCCGTTATTATCATGTGGAAGGTCTGATTGAACTGACCAAAGGACTCAGCCTGGCTGATGCGGATGACATCAAGTTCCGTATTCAGGAGAAACTGATGACGAACCCCGATATCGCCGACGCTGCCATCTCCATTATTGAGGATGACGGTGTGAACAGCTGGGGCAAGAAACATTCAGATGTGGTGAAATAACAAGCTTCGTTTTGGATAAAAAGAATGACAGAACCCACTCTTCAACAGAGTGGGTTTTTAGTATGTTCAACTACACACTCATCTACAAAGAGGTAGTTGCCCAAATACTTACCTAGACTTTGGTCTAGGTTCACTTTAACTCCAAAGACGGAGGATAGACTTTTCCAGTTCATGGTATGCTGTGAATAACGAAAGTATTGCTCTACATACAACCGTTCGGAAATTGATCTTGTATTAAGAAGGAGAGATATTATGGCTAAACGTACGATCCTTGCGCCTGTTCTCATTTTGCTGGGCGTGTACCTGATTCTGAACCAGGGAGGTTCACTCGGTCCGGGTACGATCTTTGCGACCTTCTGGCCCACGTTATTCGTGATTCCACTAGGACTGTTCTTCCACTGGCTCTACTTCTCCATGATTGGCAGAGGGGTTGGACTTCTGGTTCCTGGTGGATTGCTGCTCACGGTTGGTATCGTCTGTCAGATCGCTATGCTGTTTAACAACTGGGGTACGATGTGGCCGGGCTTCATTCTGGCTGTAGCTGTTGGTTTGTTCGAATTGTACTGGTTTGGTGGTCGGAACAAATGGTTGCTGATCCCCATCAACATTCTGACGGTTATCTCCCTGCTGTTCTTTGCCGTGATGTCGATTGGTACGATGCTGAGCAGTTTAAGCTTTATCCAACCGTTCGTGGCGATTGTGCTGATTATGGGTGGGGCATGGATCATGGTAGGTCGCAAAAAGCGCATGTAGTGGCAATTATATAAGATGAATAGGATGCGGGGTCACACTGAGCCACTCCGCGTGCAGAATAATCTTTCGATCGCTGTTATCCCCGGATTTTTTTGATTCCCTTTTACAATGGGAAAATCCGGTGATAAAGGCGAACGCTCCGCTTCTATAGCTTATTTCTGCCCGCTCCGTTAACGTTTGATCTTTAATGTTCATCTTATATGGCACTTCAAGCGCTATTGCTCTGAAGTAGGTAATAAAAAAGGGATGCTGCTCGTCATTCAATTGAAATGACGAGCAGCATCCCTTTTTGTTTTTTTTCAGAATCTAACGAACTGTTCACACGCTATTGACTCTACTTAATAAGCCACGGTGAATCGTTATCAGATGCTATTACCTCTTATTTACTGTGCATTTTAAACTCCAGGAACAGGTCGTTATAATGCGAGAGCATTTTTTTACCCAGATTATCGTACACTTCAAGCTTGCCTGTCAGTGTCTCGTCTGGATAGAAACGTTCATCCTCCGAGATGTCCTCTGGCAGCAGCTTAAGGGCCTCAGCGTTTGGTGTGGAATATCCCACATACTCGGCATTGCGAGCCGCATGGTCTGGGTCCAGCATGAAGTTGATAAACTGGTGTGCCCCTTCAATATTACTCGCCGTCTTTGGAATAACCATGTTATCGAACCAAAGGTTCGAGCCTTCTTCCGGCACCATGTAATCCAGCTTGTCGTTCTCATCCATAATCTCGGATGCATCCCCGGACCACACGAGCCCAACGGCTGCTTCCTCATTGGCGAGTAACATTTTGATCTCGTCACCCACAATTGCTCTGACGTTTGGTGTCAATGTAGACAGCTTCTTCAGCGCTTCTTGCAAGTGGTCTTCGTTGGTATCGTTCAGGGAATACCCGAGACTGTTTAATCCCATACCAATGACTTCGCGTGCACCGTCAAGGAGCAGGATTTGATTTTTCAAACGCGGGTCCCACAGGTCGTTCCAGCTATCAAACGTCAATCCATCCACCAGCTCAGGATTGTACACAACCCCCACCGTTCCCCAGAAATAAGGGATGGAGTACTTGTTACCTTCATCAAAGGACAAGTCCATAAACCGTGGATCAATGTTGTCCAGATGGGTTAATTTGCTATGATCAAGTGGAACGAGCAGGTCTTCTTCTTTCATTTTGCTAATCGCATATTCAGAAGGAATCGCCACATCAAACGTAGTACCGCCCTGCTCAATCTTGGTCAGCATCGCTTCATTCGAATCAAACGTCTGATAGATGACCTTAATGCCTGTCTCGTCCTCAAATTCCTTGAGCAGATCCGGGTCGATATAATCTCCCCAGTTATAGATGGTCAGCGTGTTGCCGCCAGAATACCCCTGACTCTTGTTCAGATACGAAGCCAGGATCATCAGGGCAAAGGCGGCCACGAATACAAGCGCAAATGTCCGTACCAGTTGCTTCATGGACGCAGCCCCTTTCCTCCGGGTGGAATCCGTGTTGCACGGCGGTTAATGAAGTAATATCCGACTACCAGCAGCACCGTGAGCAGGAATAACAGGGTAGACAAAGCATTGATGGACAACGAAACGCCCTGCCTTGCTCTCGAGTATATCTCTACAGAGAGTGTAGAGTAACCATTACCCGTGACAAAGAATGTTACCGCGAAGTCGTCCAGCGAGTACGTCAAGGCCATGAAGAATCCGGCAAAAATACCCGGTTTCACGTATGGCAGCACCACACGCGTCAGAATCTGCCATGAACCAGCGCCCAGATCGCGCGCCGCATCCATCAGTGTTGGACTCATCTCTTGCAGCTTTGGCAGCACCATGATCACGACAATTGGCACGCTGAATGCAATATGAGACAGCAGAACCGAAGTGAAGCCCAGTTTGATACCAATCATGGTGAACAGAATCAGGAATGACGCACCAATGATGACATCCGGACTAACGATCAGCACGTTATTGAGTGACAGCAACGTGTTTTTGGTCCGTTTGCGACGCACATGGTAGATCGCCAGTGCTCCTGCTACACCGAGAATCGTTGAGATCGCTGATGACAGGAGCGCAATGATAAATGTATTGAGCACAATGATGAGTAGCCGTGTATCGGCAAACACCTCTCTGTACCATTCAAGCGTGAATCCTTCGAAGCTGCGCATGTGACCGCCGCTGTTGAAGGAGTAGAAGATCAGATACGCAATCGGTGCGTACAATATGGCGAATACAACGGCTAGATAGACGTTAGACAGCTTTCCGTTTCTTCCCATTACGCACCTCCTTCTTACCTGATCCAGTCAGGAACATAATGATCGCCATCGCAATAATCAAAAAGACGGCAATCGTTGAACCCATCCCCCAGTCTTGGGTGACGAGAAAATGCTGTTCAATCGCTGTTCCCAGCGTAATTACACGGTTTCCCGCAATGAGGCGGGTAATCATGAACAGGGACAGCGCAGGAATAAACACAGCCTGACAGCCTGATTTCACCCCGCTAATCGTCAGTGGAAAGATAACCCGGCGGAAGGTCAGCCAAGATGAGGCTCCCAGATCCCGCGCCGCGTAGATCAACGATGGATTCATCTCTTCCAGCGCATTGAAGATCGGCAGGATCATGAATGGAATGAAGATATACACCGAGACAAAGATAAAGCTGAAATCGGTGAACAAAATCTGCTGTGTGCCAATCCCCACAACTTCAAGCAGGGAGTTGGTCAGACCGTACGTTCCAAACAGACCGATGAAGGCGTACGCTTTTAACAAAAGATTGATCCAGCTTGGCAGAATGATCAGCAGCAACCACAGCTGCTTGTGCTTCGTCCGGGTCAGCATATACGCCGTTGGATACGAGATCAGCAGCGAGAACGCCGTAATCAGAAATGCATACCAGAACGAACTGAGCGTCATCTGCAAGTACACCGGTGTAAAGAACCGGGCGTAGTTGCCAAACGTGAAGTTACCCTCCACATCGAAGAATGAATAATAGATGACCAGCAGAACCGGCGCCACAACAAACAACACCATCCATAATACATATGGAATCAGATACGCATTGCGTGTGCTGGCCTTAGTCTGCATGAGCGGCCTCTTGATAAGCTTCAAGTCGCTTGTCGAACTCTTCCTCGGTCTCGTTAAAGCGCATGACGTGTACAGCTTCCGGGTCAAAATAGAGTCCTATCCGCTCGCCGACAACGGCTTTCTTGGTAGAGTGAACAAGCCACTCATTGCCCGCATCGTCGTACGTGGATATCTCGTAATGCACCCCGCGGAATAACTGGGAGTCCACATTAACCTTCAGCTTGCCTTGGTCTTCGCTTGTAATCTCCAGATCCTCTGGACGAATGACAATCTCTACCGGCTCGTCCGGCTGGAGACCCTGGTCGACACACTCGTGCTGTGCGCCAGCGAATTCCACCACAAAGTCCTGCTTCATTTTGCCCGATACAATGTTCGATTCCCCGATAAAGTCCGCCACAAAACGGTTAATCGGCTCATCATAGATATCATTCGGTGTACCGCTCTGTTGGATCACGCCGCCATTCAGGACAAAGATCTCGTCGGACATCGCCAAGGCCTCTTCCTGATCATGTGTAACAAAGATAAACGTGATGCCCAGTCGCTGTTGCAGCTCCCGTAATTCATACTGCATTTCGGTCCGCAGCTTCAGATCGAGTGCTGAGAGCGGCTCGTCCAGCAGCAGAATTTCAGGTTCGTTCACAATTGCGCGTGCAATCGCAACCCGTTGTCGTTGTCCACCGGACATTTCACCAATTCCACGGTTCTCATAACCGGATAGATTGACGAACTTGAGGGCTTCCAACACTTTGCTGCGAATTTCAGCCGTTTTCATCTTTTTGATCCGCAAACCAAAAGCTACGTTCTCAAATACATTCAAATGTGGAAATAACGCATAATCCTGAAATACGGTATTCACCTGCCGCTGATGGGCAGGCACCCGGTTGATGAGCGCACCGTTAAAATAAATACTGCCCTGTGTCGGCTCCGCAAAACCGGCAATCAGCCGCAATATCGTTGTTTTCCCGCAGCCCGATGGGCCAAGAAGCGTATAAAATTTACCCCGCTCAATCTCAAAGCTGACTGCCTTCAATACGGCTTCATCCTGATCGTATTGCTGAGTCACCGCTTCGAAGCGGATAATCGGTTGTTGTTCTGACATGCTTCACATCGCCCCCTTATACTTGAGGTACCTCTTAATTCTGTACACTTTCGTTCATGCATCCTTATAGATAACCCATCTATTATATATGATTCAGGTATATCCGCAATGGTTTTGATGTAAACGCCGCGTGTCATTTCTTCTTATTTTCAAAAATTCTGCATACATTACGGGTAATGTCGATAATACGTACCCATATGGAGTAAATGAAGAATTTTTAGGATTCCATTTTATGTGTGAGAGGAGTCTTGGCTCTTGGATATTCGTCGTAACCTGCCTTTGCTGATGACCATTTGTTTCCTAAGTCAGATGGGCGGATTCATGATCCTGCCCCTGTTTCCTTTGTTTATTGAGGAATTCGGCCTGTCCGGCTGGATGATGGGGGTTATTTTTGCACTCTTTTATGTGGGGAAAGTGATTGGTGGTATTCCTGCTGCGGCAATTTATAGAAGGCTTGGAGGGAAAAAGGCGCTCATCCTGATGCTGATCCTGCTGGCTGTCTGCATGGGCGGCTTCGCGGTGTCTACTGCTGCGGTGTTATTCGGCCTGCTCCGACTTCTACAGGGGCTCGCTTCCACGGGCCTTACCGTGGTCGTGCGTTCTATAATCGGCGATGGGGGTAATGTAGACAACCGCGGCCTGTACAATGGGTATATCAGCAGCAGTGAAGGCGGCGGAATGGTGCTCGGTCCGGTCATAAGTGGCTGGCTCGCGCTGCACTGGCCCTTGTCGGTTCCTTTTTTGCTTGTTACGTTATGCTGTCTGATGGCTGTGGTCGCTGCGATGGGGATGAAGACGACCGCACAAGCTAGAGCTACTCATGAATCCGGAAGTACGTTAAGTGATTATCCATTAGAAGATCCTTCTACTACGGTGACACAAGAACCTCTGGTCAACTCAGCACACTCAGTACTCCACACGGATAAAGTTGTAGACTCCACTACAAGTGACTCCCACCCTCATACTACTGTATCGACTGCGCCTCCTTTATCTTCATCACCGTCTGATGCAAAGCATACTCAAGATTTGTCTACAAAGCTCACACAGCGGCAACAGCTTCTCGGCTACGGCACAGTACATTTTTTGGAGATGAGCGCCTATGCGGTATTCCTCACCTATTTTGCACTGTATGCAGCTCACATCATGCATTGGGACCCGTTTGCAACCAGTCTCGCCTTCACCGTCTCAGGGATTTCTACGCTTGCCGCTGCTCCCTTTGTTGGTTATCTCTCTGACCGGTTAGGCGATCGTCTGTTACTCTGTATGCTCGGCATGTTCCTGATTGGAATCGAAGTTGTTGTATTTCTAAGCACGTCCTCCCATCTATGGGTCTACGTTGGCATGCTCATTGGCGGGGTTGGCGGTGCATGTTACATGGATTCGTTCTTTGCTCATATTGGTGATCATATCCCGAACGAGAGTCGAAGCTCTGTTATAGGCAAAATTGTCTCAGCTGCCGAGATCGGCTCCATCGTATCTCCACTGGTTGCAGCGCTACTTATGGAAGTTGGATCGCTTTACTCCGTGTTTGTGTTCAATCTGGTGTTGATTGCTGTTGCCATTGTAGTTCAGGCTGCGATGCGCAGTCGGTACAAGACAAAACCGGTGTAAATGCAAAAGGGAGATGTCCACAAGTCATAAACACGACGGAGGACATCCCTTCATTAGCATAATTTTTTTCTAACGAACCGCACAAGTGTTATTCGCTTCAATTTCCACAGGGCAGTATTTTAACGAATCACAGAGGCGCTATTTCCTTGATTTATTGCTCCTGCATCGGTTTCAGGCAGGTTAATGCCGATATAACGCCACTGATGTTCGTTAAATTATAATTTCACAATTAATCAGCCCTATAAGGCGCGCTCGGTTCGTTAGCTCTACAACTCGTGAGAGAAACCATTTCGGTGGCAACCTCTCGATTATGCTTTTCCTAATAATGTTGCTATATTCTCTGCATTTTCTTGGATTTTTCTTTTTAAGTAAGGGTCGGTCGTGTCAGGTAATTCTGTTGGTTTATAAAACCTTGCTTCAAGAACTTCTACCCCATCCGGCTTCAATTCTCCCTCATACTCCGTGCAAATATAACCAATGACCACATTATAGTATTCATGCCCATTTCTTAATTTCGTATATAACTCTTTTCCTGAGAAGACACCATACAGATGAAGTTTCTTGATCTCTATCCCAATCTCTTCTCTGACCTCTCGCATTGCAGACTCTTCCACCGATTCGCCGAGCTCCATATTTCCACCTGGTACTCCCCACGTATCATCCAGATGTCGAACTAATAGAATCTCACCTGTCTTATTCAAGATCAATATACTCGGTCTCACCAAAATAACAGGAGCATTGCCAACCATTCCTCGCAACGTTTCAATATAACCCATGGATTGTTCCCTCCCCTATGTGAAGTCAAAGTCATGGCTTCATTATAGATGTGTTATATATTTCCATATAGAGAAAGAATCTTTTCATTTTTTTCCTATTTTAAAACCCTTCGTTTGATAAAAAAGGATCACAAAAAATAACCCGTCTGCACAATTTAATGTGCAAACGGGCATTTCATTGGTGCATCACCGGCCTGTGGCTGGGGATGCTCTACCTGTGCATTCTGCTGCTCGCTGCTTCGCTGCTCCGCAGCAGATGCCACGCCATCTTTCAGCGTATACGCCTGATCCTGATGGAAAAAGTTCGGCTTCACGATCTCATTGCGATAGGAACTGTGGAAAATATGCGTTGTCGCCGGAGATACCGGCGGAATCAGCCACACCCAATCCCCGGTCAGCTCACGCCCAGCCTTCTCTTCCCGCTGTTCAAACATAGCAAATTGCGCTGCCGCCGTGTGGTGATCCACAATGCTCACGCCTGCTTTTTTAAACGAATGCAGCACAGCCACATTCAGCTCCACCAACGCACGGTCCTTCCACAATGTCGTTTCACTCGACGTATTCAACCCAAATGCTGCCGCCACCGCAGGCAATTTGTTATACCGGAACGTGTCCGCCAGATTACGAGCGCCAATCTCGGTACCCATATACCAACCATTAAACGGCGCTGCCGGGTAGGATATACCACCAATCTCCAGACGCATATCGGCGATCATCGGCACACCGTACCAGCGCATGCCAAGCTCCGCAATCTCTTCCCGCTCTGGGTGTTCAATCATCACTTCCACAATCTCTTCTTCGGGTATAACATACCACTCTGGCGCTTGTCCTTGTGCCTGAATAATGAGCGGTAACACATCATATGAGCTACCTGTTCCTTGCCAGCCAAGTGACATCGCCGCCTTGGTCAGTTCCACCGAAGCAGGATCTCCAATAATGCCTTGCTCTGTCTCATATCCTGCATAACGAATAAGCTGATGATTCCAGACACGTACCGGAGCTCCATTCGGCCCATCCGGTGGAAGGATAGTAATCATCGGAATTACTTTGCCTCCGTTGGATGCCATATGAATATGATTCATCACCGCATCCGCTGCCGTTCCTGCCGTATCGGCATGACGGGCATCCACGATCCGAAGTTTGTCCCAGAACAGCCGTCCGATGCAGCGATTACTGTTCCGCCAGGCCATTTTGCACCCCTGCTCCAATTCTTCTGTGGTATGCACATAGGTACCCGTTGCTTCGATCTCTCCCATAACGGCAACAAGCCGGGCCTGCGCGTCTTCACGCGCATGACCCAGCTCTTCATAACATGTATATATAAACCGTTCAGCTTCTTCCTGCAATTGTTCCAGGTCTGACCGCATCATTCATTCCACCATTCTGTACATCTTGGATGCCATCATTATACGGCAAGCGCACTGGATTTGTAAGCGAACGGACACTTTGTTCACGGACTCTACATATCGTTGTCAGGATGAAGGGTAACTTTGCTTATTTGCCCAAAAATGCGTTTAACATCCAGACCTCTTTATCCAGCGCAGCGGTGAAACCAATCAGCATATCTTCCGTTGCGTTATCCTCTGCTTCTCCCGCTTCGTGAATGCCTTGATGAATCACTTCCACCATTGTACGCAGATCAGCAACCACCGACTCTACCATACGCTCAGCAGACAACTGGCCTTGTGTCTCTTCAATTGGAGACAGACGTAACTGTTCACCCATCGTAGCTACCGGACTTCCACCAATAGCCAGCAAACGTTCTGCAACTTCGTCCATATTTGCCGTAGCCAAGTTGTACAGCTCTTCGAATTTGGCATGTAGTGTGAAGAAATGAGGTCCTTGAACATACCAGTGGAAGTTATGCAGTTTCGTGTACAGTACAGACCAGCCTGCGATCTGACGGTTCAGAACCTCTTGAAGTGCTGTGGCGTTGTTGGCAAAAGTGTTGTTTCTAGTTTGGATTGTGCTCATGGAATTTATCCCCTCTCGAATATAAAAATAGAATTTGAATTTTATGATGGATTGCTTTGGTTTGCTTCTTTTAATTTAGACTTAATCTAAATCTTGTTTTAATTATAACACTGCATATCCTGTTTGGGAAGGCTTTTGCACTGTCTTGTAAATGAAGATTCCATGAAGTACAGCTTCATAGAAACGTTGGCACACACAACTAACAAAATGGTGAAGGTAAGCAAACTGTTCCTAAACGATTGGAGCTATGATAGACTCATCTGATCAGATTAACCATAAATTAGTCAAATAGGATGATACCCATCATAAAGATAGTTACCATTATAGGAAGTTAACTTAGTCACTATTGCGGAGGTAAACATGAGGATATTTCAATTTAAACAAGAGTCAGGAAAAAAGATTACCAAATTCGAATCTAATTTTGTAATGTCACGTATTACGCAGACTAACAAAGCAGCTCATATCGGATGTATGCACTTGGCTGAGGGTGGAATAGTAGGTTATCACCAAGCTGTGGTTTCTCAACTCCTTTTAATCGTAAGTGGAGAGGGTTGGGTTAGAGGTGAAGCAAATGAATACATCAAAGTGCATTGTGGCGAGGCCGTACTCTGGGATAAAGATGAATGGCACGAAACCAAAACTGAAGCTGGACTCATGGCAATTGTAATTGAAAGCGAGCAGTTAGACGCCTCATTATTGTTGCCTTTATAGAAGGTATAATATAAAAAAGCAGACCTGCTCCTAAGACGGTAACAGGACTGCTCCTTTAAACATAAATCTCCTTAAGCTTGAACACACTCAAAAGTCAGAATACGACTGATCTCTTCATAGCTCGATGCTACAAAATGGGGTTGATGATCAGATTCCGGCGCCGCCTCCCGATGGTTGAACCAGATAACTGTCCAGCCCGCATCCATTGCGCCTACCACATCATTACGCCACGAGTCTCCAATGTAATAGCTGGAACGGGGATCTGTCCCAGACTGCTTACTCACATATTCAAACAACCTGCGATCTGGCTTGGCATAACCAGTCATACCGGAGATGAAAATCAGATGCTCGTCCACGAGACTGAGCACATCCAGTGCTTCAAGCTTGCGTCGCTGATGCTCTCCTTCTCCATTGGTTATCAGACCAACGGTATGACCTTCTGCCTGAAGCCTTCTTATCAGCTCATATGCTCCTTGAAAAGGTACAATCTCGAACTGTCTGATCAGATACTGAGCTTGCAATTCTTCAGCCTGTCCCGATTGTAGGGGAAGTCCAAACTCCTCCATCGTCAACTCAAACCTTCGACGGCGCATTCTCTCCACCGCATCCGGCTCCGGTACAGCAGACAGATCTTCTTGTGCAGACAACCAGTCACTATAATAGCGAAAACGGTGGTAGGCCTCAGCATAAGGGAACTCATCCGGCAGGCCGAGAACTTCCTGCAACGCGCCACGAAGCGGCTGCAAGTGATCATATAAAGTATCATCCACGTCGAAAAATATGGTTTTAGCATTATTTATCTCATTCATAATCGTTGTCTATCCTCCTGCTTTGAGTCCAAACATTCTCTTCTTACTATATATGTATTCAATTGTCCCGTCCAAAGGAGGATTTCTGGCTGTGTATCTTCAAAGTGGGGATTATGGTTCCAATCAGATTAAGGCATCGGAAAGTTGTAATTATGTTAAAATCAGGATGAATAACATCAGAGGTGGTGCTTATGTTCAATCCAAAAGTCTTCTTCTATTAGTTGTGTCTAAGGCCATGGCTCTCGAAGCCAAAATCTAACCCGGCACAACGGGGATGAAGATGTTTACACACGAAGAGATTCCAACCTGGGAAAATGAACAATTGCTTGAAGTGAAAAACAGTAAGAAGTTCATTGATCCAAGAAAAGAGAAGCTCAAGGAGATTCGTAAAGGAATCAAGAGTGTCCACTATAACAAAGAAAGTAAAATGGCTCGAAAACACGATTATCGTCAGTATAGAACCAAAATGAAACGTCTCATGTACCATGAGAAGTATGACCTCCTCCACAATTATAGACGTACGGGTGGTTGGCTTACTTGGTAAGCTAGAGTTAGAAAAGGTAGCCTGCATAATTCTACCTATTGTTATTTGGTAGCTGGTAATAGGGCAAATCTATGGCGGGCTACCTTCTTTTCATTGAACAATAAGAAGAGATAACTCATACGAAGTATATGATTACATTGCATACTGCGGGAGGACTAATTCATGTGGAAAGAATATTTCAAGGGAATTTCAGAAGAGTATGCATTCAGTTCTCCTGCATCTGGAGATGAAATCGCAAAGGTTGAGAGCTTATTTCAGGTAACTCTACCTCATGAACTAAAGGAAATGCTGTTGGAAACAAATGGGTTAAGAGCCATTTATGATCTAGGACTAATTTGGTCAGTAGATCGAATCAAGAATGAAAACAAACACTATCGTGACGACCACTTCCAAGAATATTATATGCCATTTGATAACCTGATTTTCTTCGGGGAAAGTGGCATTGGTGATTTATTCGCGTTTCCAGTGACGGGAGAAGGAATCTGTAGAGACGACGTATTTGTGTGGAATCATGAGAATGATAGCCGAAAGTGGGTTGCACCGTCGGTGTCCAAATACGTGGAGTGGTCATTACAAGGGAAGATTAAAATCTAGTCCATGTTTCGCTTGCAAGATTAAGTATACAGAAACATTATTTCAATCCTTTGCTCGAACAAGAATACCCCGTCACACCACTTACCATGGCGAAACGGGGTATAGACTTTTTATACTAAATTTACTCCACTATCACACAATCCAATTGAAGGTACATCACAGAATGTGTGTATTCTAATTAGATTACTAACGATACAACCTTACCTGCATTCACATCAATCAGGCCATGGTCCGTGATCTTCAGTGCCGGACTTACCGCAAGAGAGTGAGTACTGATCGACATGATCGGGTTGTAATGCACATACCCAAGAGACAACATCGCTGCTCTCAGTTCCCTCACTTGATGGGACACCACTGCAAGTGGTTCTTCCGTCAAAATGCCACCTACGGGAAGTTCCAGATGGGACAGCACCTTGCCGTCTTCCACCACACAGAAGCCACCCTGGCTCGAAATTACTGTGTTAGCTGCCAATATCATATCTTCACGATTACGTCCTACAACCAACAGGTTGTGATTGTCGTGTGAATATGTCGTTGCAATGGCGCCGCGTTTGATGGTGTCTCCACCGATCAGACCATGTGCACGATTGCCGTTCACACCATAACGTTCGAAGGTCGCGATCTGCGCATATCCGCTTTCTTCCCATAACAATTCGCCATTCGCAGACTGAATCGGTGCAATATGTTCTTCCACAAAAGTAGAACCATCCTTCACCATCATGACACGGCATTGGTACTCACCTTCATCAGCGAGATCAACACCTGCTCCGCTGACTTTCGGGTCTGACAACTGAATTGCAAAATCTGCTACGCCAAGCTCCTCCAACTGCACACTCTTATAGAAGTGAGGTGGGAATTGCCCGGTTACTCGTTCTTGCTTATACGGTTCGGAATTGTCATAAGCTTTGCGGCCGTTTTTGTACACCTGATCAATCGAAAGCTCCTCCAGGTTGGATAGCAACACATAATCGGCCACCTTGCCCGGGGCCACGCTGCCACGATCGGTCATTTTCATCCGCGAAGCAGGGGTAGATGTTGCTGCATAGATTGCATCTTCAGGACGCATCCCCATCTGAATTGCTTTGCGTACGATGTGATCCAGATGACCATGCTCCACCAGTGAATCCGGCATCACATCATCCGTTACGAAGCAGAAATGCTGCGCCACATCATGTTGAATCAGATACTCCATAACTTCCGGGGTCATTGATTTCTCCTGGATTTCAATAAACATGCCAGCTGCAATCCGCGCCTGTAATCCCTCAATGCTCTGATGGGTATGATCGGAATCAATACCTGCGTAGATCAGTCGATGCAGATCGAGTCCAAGCAGTTTCGGTGTATGTCCTTCGATCACAAGATCCGGATAGTTTTTGCGAATATGCTGTAAAATCTGGTTGGTCTTGCATTCCGGATCACGGATGACATCGACATAATTCATGATCTCGCCCAGACAGATGATCTCGCCAGTCGCGAGCAACACATCCATATCTTCAATCTCGATCGAACCACCTGTTGTCTCCATCGGGGTCGCTGGAACCGAACTTGGGATCGCATAGAACATGTCCACCGTCGTCTCCCGACTCGCAGCCATCATCTCCTGCACACCTTCCAGCCCAAACACATTTGCCATCTCATGCGGTTCAGCTACAATGGACGTTACCCCGCAGCCAATCAGACCATGGGAGAAGGTTTCCGGTGTCACCATCGTACTTTCGATATGCAGATGGATATCGATCAAGCCAGGAATCATGTATCTTCCCCGCGCATCAATGACTTCGTCTGCCTGAATCATCTCAGATCCACCGGGTCCAACATATAGGAATCTGCCGTCGAGTACAGCAACGTTGTTCATTTCAAACCGTTTATAATAACTGTTATACACATGTACATTCATAATTAGTTGATCTGCACGCATGGGGCATAATCTCCTTCTTCACAAACATTTCACCGCGATCCGGACTAGACAATGAACCTGCACTTTAATCTGCTGTACTGCACATGACTGCGCACCACTGCCATCGTCCTTGAATCATCGCATGAATTGCCTTCTTTACTGCTCTTATTTCTTAAAGCTACTCGCTACATTCACGACTACTCTACCAATACAAGCTTGTCCTGTGGGAAAATCAGGCTAACACGTTGCCCGCTAAGGTATGGTGTTTCCATTTCCTGATTTGCTGTAAAGTCACCCAGTTCCGTCTCGATTACATACTGATAACTGCGTCCCAGATACGTGCTGACCTTGATAATGCCCGGCAAGGCGTTCACCACATCCGCAGAAGTATCTCCACTAACGATCAGATCATCCGGGCGAATCGCACCTTTACGTGCACCAGGACGTGCTGTTCCAGGATGTGCGGTTGCTGTAAATGTGCGTCCACCTGCGCTCAGTGTGATTAATTCACCTGCATCAGTACGCTCCGCAAATTCAATGAAATTATGGAACCCGATAAATCGTGCGACAAACTCCGTTGCCGGATATTTAAAAATCGTTTCCGGGCGGTCGAGCTGCTCGACCAAGCCTTTGTTCATAATCGCTACCTGATCCGAGATCGAGAAGCACTCTTCCTGGTCATGAGAGACATACAACGTTGTAATGCCCAGCTCTTGCTGAATCCGGCGAATCTCCACCCGCATGTTGAGGCGCAGGTTGGCATCCAGGTTACTGAGTGGTTCGTCAAACAAGAGCAGATCAGGCTCAATCACCAATGCGCGGGCAATCGCCACACGCTGACGCTGTCCACCAGACAGTTCTTGTGGAAAACGTTTCTCAAATCCATTCAGGTTAACGACTTCCAGGATTCGCATCACACGGGAAGAGATATCCTTGTCTTTCACCTTGCGCATCCGCAGGCCAAAGGCCACGTTGTCATAGACAGACAGATGCGGGAATAACGCATAACTCTGAAATACAAATCCGAAGTTCCGCTTGTTCGCTGGAACCTTCGTATAATCCTTGCCGCCGAACATAAACTTGCCCTGTGATGCTTCCAGAAATCCGGCGATGAGGCGCAGCGTAGTTGTTTTGCCGCAACCGCTCGGTCCGAGCAGGGAGAGCAGTTTACCTTTTTCCAGCTCCAACTGAAAATCCTTCAGGATTGTCTGCTTATCGTATGCCACGGATACGTGGTCTAATGTCAGCAATGCCATAGCGTTCTGCGCCTCCAATTAACGTTTAGTAAAGTATGAAAATCCGCCCATGATCCGTTCGATCACGAACATTAAGAGTCCGGTCAGTACCATCAACAGCACGGAAATCGCTGCAATCGTTGGGTCAAAATAATTCTCCACATACGTCAGCATCTGGATCGGTAATGTGCTTACCCCTGGTCCGGTCATGAACACCGAGATGTCCACGTTGTTGAAGGACTCCAAGAAGGCAATCAGCACGGCAGCGATAATTCCTGAGCGGATGTTAGGCAGCACGATCGTGAAGAACGTTCTTACCCGTCCCGCACCAAGACTCAGCGCAGCTTCTTCCACTGCAAAGTCAAAGCTCGACAGACTCGACGCGATAACCCGAATGATAAATGGAAGCATGATAATCGTATGACCGATCAACAGTCCAAGATACATCGGCAGATGGTAGATTACGATCAGGTATTTCATCAATGTAAAACCAAGCACGATTCCCGGGATCAGTACCGGGGACAGGAACAGTGCGTTCAGCACGGACTTGCCTTTGAAATCGTAACGACTAAGTGCATACGCAGCCGGAACTCCGAGCACCAGCGCCAACAGGTTCCCCAGCAGGGAAATGATGATGGACGTTTGGAATGTGCGGAGGAAACCGCCTGTGTTGAAAATATTCTCATACCAGCGGAAGGAGAACCCTTCCGGCGGAAATTTGAGTACCGTTCCCGGTTCAAACGAAGTGACCGATATGATCAGAAGCGGGCCCAGCAGAAAGATAAAGACCAGCAGACTGAACAGGCCCAGCCCGATATGTTTCTCCCGCATATGTCTACCCCTTCGGATTTAAAGTTTTGGCCATTTTGTTCATGACACCGACCACGACAAATGTAATCACAATCATAATCGCGGCAACAACCGAGGCCAGATACCAGTCGTTGAGGGTCATGGCGTTTTGATACAGGAACGTAGCAATTACACGCTGCTTGCCTCCAAGGAGGGCAGGTGTGGTATACGCCGTCAGGCTTCCGACAAAGACAAGCACGGCTCCGATCACAAGTCCTGGCACAGCCAGTGGGAACACGACCCGGCGGAATGCCGTAATACGCGAGGCGCCCAGACTTTGTGCTGCTTTGAGCAGGTCACCGTCAATGTTCTCAAGCACGCCCACCAGAGAGATAATCATCAATGGCAGGAACAGGTGTGTCAGACCGATCATCATCGCTGCCGGTGTATACAGAATATCCAGCGGCTTGTCCACGATACCGAGGCCAACAAGGGTGTTATTGATCAGCCCTTTGCGTCCAAGAATGATCATCCAGCTGAACGAGCGCACGACCGGGCTCGTCAGCAGTGGGAAGATCGCCAGTGCCAGCAAAATACCTTTGCGGCGCGGCGCTTTCTGCGAAATATAATAAGCTGTCGGGAATCCGAGCACCACACAGACGATGGTGGTGACCACGCTGACTTGCAGCGTCGTAAGCAATATTTTCAAAAAGTATGGGTCTCTGAAAAAATGCATGTATCCTTCAAATGTGAAGGAGTTTTCTTGGAAAAACGTCGACCCGATCGTCAGGACAATCGGAATGATCATAAATGCCGCCAAAAACACGAATCCCGGCAGCAATAGCCAGTAGATTACTGATTTCTTCATCGCGATACTCCTGACTTGTAAATTTAATTCGAGATTGATACTTAAATACTCCGATTGCAGTACCGTCCTTCGATCCCTGTTATCCCCCGATTTATTGATTCAATTTCATAGGTGAAAATCGGGGTATAAAGGGGAACGCTTCGCTTCTCCAGATCGGTTCTGCACTCTCCGCAATCGTATAAATATCTAATTGGGGCAGAGCAGCTACGCGTTTAACGCGTTGATAAATAGTTCAAGGAATGCTTCTGCGTCTACGGTTTCGCAGACGAGGGTGTTGGGCTGCTCGCCCAAACGGTTTTGGAAGTCACATACCATCTGGCCATCGCACAGGCGGCTGGCGGTTTCGACATCCACGTAATACGATTTGCGTCCTACCAGTTCCGGGGCAAGGGCTACGCCAACGGCTAGTGGATCATGCAACGCGCAAGCGCGGACGCCGTTCATTTGTTCGTAACGGTTGATGTAAATCTCCGTGCTCTGAGCAACGTACGCGCGCAGTGCAGGATCAGTGAGACGCTCAATCGTTGCTTCATTCAGCAGCGTTTGACGCGTTACATCCAGTCCGACTTGAGTAAGCTTCTCGATGCCTGCGTGCAATACGATGCGTGCCGCCTCTGGATCAGCGTAGGTGTTGTATTCGGCTGTTGGTGTAATGTTGCCATGTCCGCGAACCACACCACCCATGAAGATGACTTCCTTCAATAAAGAAGGCAATTCAGGACACTTCATCAGCGCGAGTGCCAGATTGGTTAATGGAGCTGTCATGATCAATGTCAGTTCGCCTGGATATAACTTGGCCTGCTCCACGATAAAGTCCGGCGCAAAACCTTCCTCGGCTTTCTTGGACACCGCCGGATCAGGCAGCGCACCGCCCAATCCGTCCTGTCCATGTACCCTGTGTTCATAATGCGACTTGCGAGTGAGCGGTCCAGCTGCTCCGGCAATGACCGGAATTTCAGGTGCACCCGCGAGTTCAAGAATTTTGCACGTATTCTCTGTTGCCTGCTGGAGTGATACGTTCCCACAGACTGTGGTGATACCGAGAATGTCCAGCTTCCGGCTTTTGACCGCCAGCAAAATTGCCAGTGCGTCGTCAATCCCCGTGTCCACATCCAAAATGATGCGATTCAGCGCTTCACTCATCCGTTCTCAACTCCTATACGGTGATTGGTTGCTTGCTGCAAATGATATAAGTTTCAACATGTGGATCAAAGATAACTATTTAGTCGGTTACTTGTTTTATTGTGCAATCTCACGGTTCCAGCGATCTGTCCAGCCTTTAACCTGTTGATTCACGAATTCCATATCCAGCTTGTTCAGCTTCTCAACAACTTCAGCGCCATATGTTACACCTTCTGCTTCTTCAGCAGTCAGTTCAACCTTTGTGTTAACCGGGGAATCAACTTTAGCTTTGGCAGATTTCGCTTGTACATCCTGGCTCAGCTGCCAGTTGATGAACTCTTCAGCGAGCTCTTTGTTTTTGCTGCCCTTCACGACATTGATCGTGTTCATAACGGCATATGCACCTTCGCTAGGTGTAACAAACTTTGCATTAGGCACGGCTGCTTTCAGATCTTTGAAATACATTTCCATGATCGGTCCGCCAGCAATCTCTTCTTGGGAGAACATGTTCACGAATTCGGACGTTTGGCTGTAGAATTTCACCACATTGCCGCTTAGTTTTTTCAGTTCAGCAAATGCCGCATCTTCATTAAACGTATCGTTTCCGGCTACACGGGAAGCTGCATCCACAACCATTGGGCCTGCTGTTGCCGTAATATTCGGGATGGTCAGGTTACCTTCGAACGCCGGGTCCCACAGGTCACTCCATGAAGTCACTTCTTTGGATACGAGATCCGGGTTATAAGCGATACCGAGCTGTCCAACCGTGTAGGCCGGGCCATAATCTTCACCAAGTGGTGCTTTGGCAATATCATAAATGTCATTTACATTTGGAATTTTGGAGCGGTCGATTTTCTCAAACAGACCTTCATCGATACCTTGTTGTGCATAATAATCAGACAGGTAGATAACATCGACATTTGATGTACCTTGACGAATTTTATTCAGACGTTCAGCGTTATTGCCGACTTCGAGCACGATGTCTACATTATGTTCTTTTTCAAAGGGACCAAATACTTCTTCATTGAAGAAATCTTCCGAGAAGCCCCAAGTGGAGATAACCAATTTGTTCGCTGCGGTTCCCCCACTGCCTGATCCGCCTGTTGCATCCTCTGTGCTGCTGCCACAACCTGCAAGTAATACTGATGTCATTGCCACTGCTGCCAAACCGCTAATCCACTTTTTCATCATGATCCTGATTCCCCCTGATATATGTGTTTTAACAACCCAACCATTAAGTTGAACTAGCTTACATGCTCTGCTAAGCATTTACACATAACGGAGAGGACAGAAATAACCTAAAGAAGCGAAGCCTGCGCCTTTATCACCGGATTTCACCTTTATTAAAGGATCAAAAAATCTGGGGATAACAGCGATCGGAAGGTTGTTCTGTCATCGAGTGCCCATGTAAATTGCGTTAGTTGAGTGTGTATAGTTCGACTTAAAAAACAAAAAGAAAAGCATTCTTGTATAAACAAGAACACTTTTCTTCGTAAACAAAGGAAAGCGACACCCGCTGCCGGTACATCATCGGTTTCTGCTTCAGAATCAATCCAAAGACAGACGCCATCATATGAAATTGTACGGAACCTGATCATGAATCGGCCATAACCTCTGTATACATCAACAAGAATTAATCCTGAAGATCCATCCTTAGGCCTGTTCCAGAATCACATTTGTGATTGCCCACTGAGTGGACGCATCATAATCCCGCAATATAGCTTCAATTGGCAAACCCATGTGTTGCTCGAGCTTCTCCCGGAATTTCTTCTTATATAAGACAGACATGCGGAAGTCCACTTCCAGCTTTAAGCCGGGGGCCTCCCCTTCCAGGGCATCAGAGCGCGGTGAACGTCGGTGCTTCGCGTAGAAGGTCACAATATTCTGGTCAATGGTCACTCTCAGGAGAGTGGTGCCAAATCCGAACAGTTCCTTCGAGATTTCGTTATAATACTGGCACATCTTCTTCTTGCTCTCATTGCTGTCCAGTAGTTCCATGAACTCACCCACATCTCTTACTACCGTACATTCGACGTGTTAACACGATTGATTATACATAAATCTTCTGAAATGAGCAACCCAAAAGATATACTTAACATGTAAATCACACACAGAAGCGAACGATAAGACATTTACCCTCAAAAACAATTTGTCTTAAACCACAGTGAATTTACATTAAAATGCCTGCATGTCAGTCCTATACTATTGTTGCTTCTAAACTACGTTTTAATACACAGCATTCGAGTCTTCGTTTCAACTTTCTCTCTGTAGGGGTATTAATTCCTGCGAAACATAGACAAACTTCGTCATCAACCGTTAAAATGAGACACAATGTTGACATGTTTTTATTTTCTAGAAATTGGAGGCTTATACCATGAAATGTCCAGTATGTAATCATGAAAATGGAGATGCCCATTTTTGCGAGAGGTGCGGCTCTAATCTAACGCAAACAACCTCATCACCAACTCCTGTACCGAACCCGGAATCTGCTGCTGCTTCCGAACCCGAATATACCCGTTGGTCCAGCACACAGGCTACCTCTTCCCAGGCATCCGCTCCATCCAACACACCATCCGTATCCATTCACAAGGAACAGGCGAGAGAATCAACAGGTACCAATGACCATGCTTCTGCAGGAGACAATAGCTCCAATCAGTGGAATAATATTGTGCAGAATGAGAAAGTTCAGCAAGCCAAAGAAGTAAGCAAACAGTATCTATCCTATTTCCTCAGTGTATTGGCCCGTCCTTATCAGACGATGAAAACTGTTGGCGACCAGCATTCCCTAAACGGATGGCTAACGATGGCGCTGATTGCAGTTCTATCTTCTACATACTTCTTAATTACCTTTAGTCGCATAGGCATGGACGGCTTGTTCATTGGTGGATTTTTAAGACCGCTATTGTTCACCATCATTATTCTGATTGCCTCTATTGCACTGATGTACGCTATTCTGAAGATTGAAAAAATAACCTTCCGTCCCAAAACACTGGTTGCCCAGTTCGGTACATTGCTTGTTCCTGCTGTAGTATCCCTTGTTCTGGCGAATCTGTTTATTATCATCTCTTATTCCATCGCGATCTCCTTGCTTGCTGTCTCATATATCATTGTCTTTGTCGCTCTGAACTCGGTGCTGTTCCAATATCCACTGAATCGCACCAAAGCAGCCATCGACAGCATGTACAGCGTACTCATCGCCAATGCGGTCATATTCTTTATTCTGTATCGATTGCTCGGTGAGATTATTATTGGACTCATCAGTCTGATGCTTTCACCTTTTGGACGTCTGTAAAATAGTTCAGTTGGAATAAAGCTATTCTGTCCTCTACGTTTCGTGTAACTGGTTATTTCAATAAATATAAATTTTACTGACTCTTTAGATTTATATTAAGGCGTTCCCTGCTCACGCGGGGAACGCCTTTTTTTGGTTTTCCAAGGCAGCATTGCGCTGAGCATGTTTCATACACTATAATGTGTAGTGCAATAGGTATGTTCTTATTTACGTAATAGACGAGTCCAGCAACTCCTGTTACGTAATTAAATAATTCACCATTGCCATAAACACTACGTTATGTAGTGTAGTGTATTGATCAATTATTCTTTAAAGAAAGCAGAGGAACTCTCTATGGACATGACTCATATGAATCATATGCAAATGGAGCACGAGGCAGGTACATCCTACCTGTGGCTCATCGTAGGTGTAATCGTGTTGCTGTTCTCCATCGCCGCCTATATCTGGGCATCACGCACACAGGGCAAAATCCTGGGCCACATGAAAAAGAAAGAACGCGCGGACATCCACAAAAAAAGTCGCTCCCTTCGGCTGGCTGCACACGTAATGATGGCTGTGTCGATTATTACGTTTAGTCTGTTCTTCATGCAAGGGGCAGGTAAAACATATAATGTAGCTGATCTGGAGTCCAACGCGACAATCGACGTGACGGACGATAAATATTACGGGGCTGACCATACGGAGGACCCTATTCAGTATGAGATGAAGATCCCGACTTCAGGGCCGCATAACCCGCATGATATCAAGTTTGGATTTTACAACGACTTCCCGGGTTACAATTACCTGGTACACAATCTGGAGCACGGGGATATCATCATCTATTATCGTGAGAACGCAAGCGAGGATTTGAAGGAACATCTGAAATACCTCGCCAAATTCCGCGAAGCCGGAGCAGGTATTCTGGCTGTACCCAACAAGGATATTCCCGAAGGCAGTGAAGTCGTGGTGACCGCATGGACCAAAACGATGAAGCTCGACCAATTCGACGATGCCAAAGTAGGTACTTTTATCAATAAATATATTAATCAGGGACCTGAAAAGATTCCTGCCTCTGTTCGCCAGGGCGGCGGAACAATGTAATCAGGTAATCACTAAGTTATATGAAGCCCCTCTAAGGAGTAACCATGAGGTTTCTTCCAATGATGGGCATGGTCAATATAGGATTGAAACGAAACTAGCTCCCGGATCAAATTGACTCGGGGGCTAATTCTTTATGGACCGGATGCCGATATTTCAAGTAGAAAACTGTATATTGGATATACAATACATACGAACCAATGAAGAACGACAAACACGAAGTAAAGAGACAAAGAGACGATTGATTCAACAGATCAAGGGGGAACACTTTTACCAATGAACAGTTTGTTTATGAGGATCTTTTTATTTTTTTCCTGTCTGATGCTAGCCGCGGGTGCGGTTCTCGGCATTACCATGTACCGTTCATCGGCTCAACTGGTCGAACAATCCATGGGGATGCAGGCACAGGCTGTGGCTGAACGGGCAGTAGCAATAATTGACACCTCTCTGTATGCACCACTCAGTACCGGACAGGACGAGACTGCGTATTATGGCACATTGCGTGAGCAGCTTAGTCAACTGCGCGAGGCCAATGGGCTCAAATATCTGTACACACTTGGTACTCGCGAAGAAAATGGAACAAATACATATTTCTACGTTGTGGATGGGGCTGCTGCGGATGTGGCAGAGGATGACTTCTCCCCTTACGGTTCCGCAGAAGAGACCCATTATGAAGGAATGCTGCAAGCTTTTGAACAGAATGAACCTATTCGGGGTGAACTCACACAGGATGAATATGGCGCTACCATTACTGCGTATGTGCCGATCCATGGGGCTGACGGAAAAGTACTGGGGCTGGTCGGTGCGGATCTGGACTCCACTGCGGTCTATGAACTGATGTCCCGCAACCGTATGACCATGATCTGGACAGCCTTGGCTATTGTTCTGCTGAGTGTCTTGCTGGTGTATGGATTCGCCCATTACTTGACCCGACCATTGGTGAAGTTGAAGAAGTTAATTACCCAGGTAGGAAAAGGCGACCTGACCGTCAACGTTGAACTTAGTCGCAAGGACGAGGTGGGACAGCTCGCTTCCGAGTTCAAACATCTGGTTACAGGTACCCGGGATGTCATGACGGGCATCCGTCAAAGCTCCGATTCTCTGCTAGAGGCTGCAGAAGGTGTATCGAAACATTCACAGGCGACTGCCGAAGCCAGTCAGCGTATTGCCGAGCATACCAATCATACGGCCAATGGAGCTGCCGAACAGGTGGCACGTGCAGGCGAAGTCACAGTAGCCATGGAAGAGATTACGCGTAGCATGCAGCATATTGCCAATTCTTCTTCTATGGTCGCAGATGTCTCACAGGAAACGACCAATAACGCGGTGCAAGGTCAAGCCAACATCAACACGGCAATGGACAGTATGGACAAAATTCATCAAGCAAATGTGCAGATGGTGGCCTCCACCTCTCAGCTGGAGCAGTACTCAGGTAAAATTGAATCGGTGGCACATCTGATGAAAGGCATCGCTTCACAGACCAATCTGCTCGCACTTAATGCAAGTATTGAAGCGGCTCGTGCAGGAGAGTATGGCAGCGGGTTTGCGGTGGTTGCCTCAGAGGTTCGCAAGCTTGCGGGGGAATCAGAGCAATCGTCCCAGCATGTAACCGAACTGATCGCCGAGATGACACGCCAGACTGCCCTGTTGTCAGAACATATGTCTGCCAGCACATCAGCAGTCCAATCCGGTCTCGCTGTTGTTCAGGAGGCAGGCCGTTCGTTCACATCCATTCATACCGGAATTGAAACGATGAATGAACGTCTGCACGAAGTATCCGCAGCATCCGAGCAGCTGTCTGCCAGTGCGGAAGAAGTGTCCGCTTCCGTGGAGGATATGGAACATATCTCGCGCGAATCTTCTTCAAGTATCCAACAGGTGTCCCATGCTACCGGAAGCCAGCTGCAATCCATGGATGAGATGCGTGCATCTGCCGAATCTCTGCGGGTATTGTCCAGTGAGCTGAACGGATTGATTAGTCGATTTAAAATATAGCGGGCAGCTAGATTGTTATACAGATTGAACTTAAGAATATTCACACATGCCACTTCGATGACAGAACAAACTTCCAATCGCTGTTATCAATCTATATAAATCAGCCCAAAGCAAAAAGCCGCACGGCAGGGACGGGATTATGGGGTCAACCCCATTTCCGGACACTGCCTGCGGCTTTATTTTTGTTGTACCTTTAAGGATGGCAAGCCCAGAGGCTGCCTGAATTAGTAGCGCTGCGGAGCAGCTTTTTTACCCAAATCCGTCATGTACGTAAAGAACGCTTCCGGATCGGTATCATACACCAGTTGTACTGGACGTCCGTCTGCTTGCTCCACCGTGCGGCCCTGGCTAGGACCATCCGGGATGACAATGCAGTTTACGGTTTTCTTCTTCACGATGTCCTCGCGTCCAACGGAAGCCGTTGTCAGCACATCCCACAGATAGTATGTGGAATTTGTCTCACTGTACACCAGTGGCGGACAACCTGCGTAACAGTTACCCAAGAAGTCAACGCCTTCGAAGCGACGTTCTGCTGCCCAGCGGTTACGAACGGCTGGTGTCAGAGGTACTTTGTTTGTGCTTTCAAGTGCAACCAGATCGATCTGGATACCACTCTGCCATACACGGTAAGCCGCTTCCGGGTCCCAGAATACGTTCCATTCAGCTGTACCATCATGCTCAGGCTCTTCTACGTTACCACGCTCGAATGTACCACCCATCCATACCAGCTTGTCGATTTTCTCTTCAATGTCTGGTGCTTCGTCCAGTGCACGCGCAAGGTCAGTCAGTGGGCCTGTGAACAGGAGCAACGTTTTGCCTTCGGTATTGCGCACTTTCTCGATCAGATGCTGGTGTGCCGGAACGGCAGAAAGTGGTGCTTCCATTTTGCCGGATTCGTTCAGTACAGGAAGTGCATCTACATAGAAGGAATGCAGTCTCCACGCCGCAGGAAATGGATTTTTCCCTCTGGAGTTGGATTTGGATACCTCTACGGAATATGTACCGAAACGATCGATAATTTTACGGCTGGCATCTGTTGCTGGCTCCAGATATCCGTCTGCCGGAATAACCGATACGCCGGTTACATGTACATTGTCCATTTGCAGAAGCATGAACAGCGATACGAGATCATCTACGCCGCCGTCATGGTTGAAATACACATTAAGTTGGTTCGTCATGCTTGCTTTCATCCTTCCCCTTGTTGTCCCATTGTTGTTAATTCTATCGTCTGCCCAAGGCCGACGCTTCCTCTATTATGTCCCAAAACACTTGGTTACGTAAACCTTCCCCATACAAAGATAGCCAGGATTACGTCTCATCCTGCGGATATTTTACAGTTCCACCATTCCATCTCAGGAGGACAACTGGTAGAGGTCATTATCGTTCGGAAAATAAAGAAATGGACAGCAGGCTTGAAGCCCAGCCGTCCATCTGACCCAATCCATGCATTACATGGACTGGTTCTGTTTCTCTTCATTCTTCTCTGCAATCGGCACATATTTGCCTGGCCAGAAGGCCCATTTACCCAGCAATGCGGTGATAGCCGGTACCATGAACGGACGAACCAGGAAAGTATCCAACATCACACCAACAGCTGTGATAATACCAAACTGCACCAACACCTGAATTGGCAATGTAGCAAGTACCGCAAACGTTCCTGCCAAGATCAGACCTGCAGATGTAATAACAGAGCTTGTCTCGCCAACACCTTCTCTAATCGCTTGACGAAGCGGCATCGTTTTGCGTTTCTGCCAGATGCTAGAGATCATGAAGATGTTGTAGTCTTCACCCAGTGCCACGAGGAATACGAAGGAATACAGCGGAATCGCTCCCTGAATGGCATCTGCGCCAAGTCCGTAGTGAATGATGATCCAACCCAGACCCAATGCAGAGAAATACGACAGAACAACCGTTGCAATCAGATACGCCGTGGCCACAACGGAACGCAGATATAATAGTAATAACAATGTAATCATGCCGATGACCACTGGAATAATGATCTTGGCATCCCGTTCTCCAGCCACTTCAATGTCATACTGTTCAGCCGTCTGACCATCGATCCAGACCTGACTGTCCACATTAGCTACACCAGCTTCTTGAAGTGCCTGTTCCGCAGTAGCCCGCAGATCAGGAATATGCTGCATAGCCTCCATGGAATATGGATTCAGATTAAATTCCACATCAAAGGCGGTAATGTTGGCATTCTCGGCACCCTGCTGAGCATCGCCTACTTTGCTAATGTAATCCAGCGATTCGAGACGCTGCTTCAGATCAGTTTCTTTGCCTTCGGCATCAACGATCACTTTCACTGGAGCCAGCTCACCTTGGGAGAACTGTTCGCCAATGACGGTGAAACCTTCGCGGGAAGGCACATCTTCCGGGAAAGATGACAACAGATCATACGTGAATTTAACCTGAGTAGAGAACGCCGCCAGTCCTCCCAGCAATACCAACGTAATTGCAAGAACGGTCCATGGCTTTGTTACTACAATACGGCCAATCCAGCTTTCCTTCACTTTACGCGGGGCAGGAGCCGGTTTGCCTTTTTTCTTCGCACGTTCGACTTCCATCTCATGTGTACGCGGTACGAACGGGTAGAATGAACCCCGACCGAAGATTGCGAGAAGCGCTGGAACCAGCGTCAGACTTGCAATAAACATGATAAAGATGGACAGACTGAATGGTACGGCAAAGCGATGATATGCACCGTATTCAGCCAGCAACAGCACCAGTAGTGCTGCAACGACCGTGAACCCACTCATGGCAATGGCGCCGGAAGATCCGGTGATTGCCTGGAAGATGGCTTTCTTTTTGTCCGGCTCATGATAGAGAATTTGACGGTATCTGGAGATCATAAACAGGCAGTAATCCGTTCCTGCTCCAAATAACAATACGGTCATGATCGAGATCGACTGTGCGTCCACCGTGATCCAGCCCTGATCCGCCATGAATCCGAGAATGGGGCTTGTCACCATATACGCGAATCCAACGGCAATGATCGGGATAATCGCCAGTACCGGCGAGCGATAGATCAACAACAGCAGGACTAATACCAGTACAACCGTAGCGATCAGCAAGGATACATCGGCGGAAGAGAACAGTCCGCTTGCGTCAATGGATATCCCTACCGGCCCTGTCACACGGGCAACCAATGTATTGGTATCGTCTATAGCTACATCGAACGGGTTTGCCCCGAAGATATCTTGTGTTTTTTGCTCAAGTGCTTCAATACCTTCCTTCAATTGTTCCGAATCGGCACCTTCATTGAAGAAAAGTGGCATAACCAAGGTGCTTCCGTCTTCCGAAAGCTGGCCTTTCAATGCCTGTGGAGGCAATTGATAGAGTGGCACAACAGACTGTTGTTTTTCTACCGGATCTTGATCCAGTCGCTCCGTTAATGCCTGAATGTTCTGAATCTGCTCATCCGTCAGACCGCCGGCTTGACGCCATACGATCAGCGCGGGCAGCCCTTCACCACCAGGGAATTCCTTCTCGGCAAGTGCAGCTGCCTGAACCGATGGTTTGGACTCACTTAGATCCTGCGCGTTATTAGTTTCACGATCACCTACAGCAGGCCATACCATGCCAAGCACAACGGCGATAATGATCCATACCAACAGTGTAATCCATTTGCTTCGTTTGCCGGCAACCCAGCGGCCGTAACCCGAACCTTCCTGCATTGTCTCTTCATCTCCCTATTCTGTTTCTATGAAGCCCTAATATATATGATGGTGTAGTAATGAACCACGGGTCATAGTATAATCGAGTTAATTATATATACCGGAAGGTTAATTTTGCAATGCCTAATTTTGTGAACACTTCTAACAAGCAATTAAATACGTAAAGAGGTATGTACTTATGAGCAAAAAAACAAACATTCCCCGTTCACCGGGTAGACCCAAAACAGGTGTGGATCAAGCATCTGTGCAATCCAACATATTGATGACCGCTTCACGTCTGTTTATGGAATACGGGTATGAACCCGTTTCTCTCCAGCAGATTGCTTCATTATGCAATGTAACCAAAGCATCGATCTATTATCACTTCACCAGCAAAGCTGATCTGTTCACTGTTGCCATTACCCGAATGATGGCGATGGGCATGCAGCAGACTTCGCTCCGTCTGGAAGAACCTGGCTCATTGCAAGAAAGGCTGGTTAAGGTTGCTGAAGCGAAGATGCAACACTCCCATATTGAAACGGAGACCATGATGCGAGAAGCCGAGAAACATCTGGACCCGGAGCAGCTCGCTCAGATTCGAGAAGCGGAGGTTCGTATCTTTGAAGTGCTAGCTACCCATTTTCAGAAGGAGATGGACAATGGTTATTTGCGGGTCGGGAACCCCATGCTGCTTGCCCATGCGTTTACGTCACTGCTGATGCTCGCGAACCGCGAAGATGTACGCAACATGAATGACGGCAGCATCGAGGAACTTGCACGGGAACTGGTGGGGCTATTTCTGGATGGAGCGGTTAGGCGGAACTAAAATATATAGCTGTATCTCAAAAGCAGTTATGCCAAAAAACCATCGGGCGATGCAATGAACACACCTACCGATGGTTTATTTGTTAAAATCTAATCATGATTATAGGACTCTGCTCCTGAAAGTTTTGAATTGATCCTGTAATTACTTACCTGGTACTTAATCGACAGTGATATAAATAGATATATTAGGGCCATCACTACTATTCTCCGTATAGAATTTACCTTCACCCGTTGGTCTTCCGTTTTTAAACATGCCCACATAGACTAACTTACCGTTTAAGTACCCTTTACCTTTGCCGGTAATAGCTCCATTTTTAGCCTGCCCATCATAGATGATTACACCATCTTCGTACAATTTAATTTTGCCAGAATACGTGGGTACTCCTTTATCAAATGCACCAACATAGGCAATTTCTCCATATTGATATGCTTTACCTTGTCCCTGTGGCAAACCATTCTTAAACGTACCCTGATAGAACATTTCACCATATTCTGTATACCACTTACCTTGACCATGAAACGAACCATTCAAAAAATCACCCTTATATTTAACCGTTCCATTTATGTCGTACTCGGTACCTTTACCTGAGGGAAGCCACGTTTCCTTATCCACCTTACCAACATAATTAAACTTTCCATTTGGGTAATAGATCTTTCCCTGTCCATTAGAGATATCCGAGTACAGCTTCCCATCAGAGTTATACCTTTTTCCTTCATGAGGCCTCCCCGCTACAAACTTACCTTCAAAGCTCTTCTTCCCATTTGGAAAGTAGGATATTCCTTTACCATTAGGAACACCATTTTTGACTTCTCCTACATATCTGTGTTTTTCTCCAGAAAGAGTGATATAGATCTCTTTTTTCGCTGCTGAGACCTGTCCAGGTGAAGTAAACAGCGGTGTAACCAAAATTAAAAAAACAGTAAACCACTTCAAACAATTCTCTAACTTTCGCATTTCGTTAAATCCCCATTTCTATTCTTAAAGAATCTATCGGCCTGCTAAGTTAAACTGATACGTCTCTTTAAGACTATGAATGTCTGGTTTACTACAACGCAGCTATGTATACAGTACAGCAAATCAAAATATGTAATTCGAGCAGAGTAATACGAATCTTCAAACTAGGTTTCTCTTCGACTTAGCAAGCACGACAATACTTATATCGACCATTATAGCTACAAGCATGAGAAAATATGGTAGAGTGTTGTTAATTATCTATTTCCCGTTGATTAAAACGATACATAACATGAATAACACTAGCCTTGAACCCATAGGAGGAACAACTAATGTCACATTCAAAACCTTCCCCACGTATCCCCCGTCTGCTAGAAACAAAGCGCATATACCTGCGTCCTTTCGAGATTACAGATGTGGATGCTTACTTCCCTAGCCTGTTTGATTCCGAGATGCGCAGGCTGACGGGTACACAGAACAGTTTTACACGTGCTCAGGTTGAACGTTATGTTGAAAACGCAGCACAGGATGACTCCAGACTCATGTTACTAATTGCTTTACAGGAAAATGATCAGATCATCGGAGATGTCGTCCTGATGGAAATGCATGCCAAGAATCGCAGTGCACATATCCGGGTTGCCATCGATCAGGCGGAGCATCAAGGAAAAGGTTACGGTAGCGAGGCGTTGCTGCTTATGCTGGACTACGGTTTTGGCATCTGTAACCTGCATCGAATCGAGCTTGAGGTGTACGCCTTTAACGAGCGAGCCATTCGCACGTATGAGAAACTCGGATTCCAGCGCGAGGGTGTGAAGCGGGATGTCTTGTTCTACAATCATCAATACCATGATGCCATTCAGATGAGCATGCTGGAGGATGAGTTCAGACAACGTCATATGAAAGATCAGGTAGGGAATGTTTGATTTTTCGATCAGCTAAAATCAAACTAAAAAACCGGGGGATTTAATAACCCTCCCCGGTTAGAAACTTCAGATGACCCGTCAGCACCGACAGCTCGGCGGGTGTCTGCATATACAATTCGCCGTCCGTATCGGCTGACATCGGCGCATCGGTCTTCACTTTTAGCGTAGATGCCTTGAAGTATGAAATGCTCTCACTCTGAGGTTGCCATTCTCCCTCCGGCTTGTGTGACAGAATCTCTCGCAGCAGCGGAATGCCTGTCTCATGAATAATGAGCACATCCAGTTCGCCATCCTGCAACGCATCCGTTGCAAAGGGCAGGGCATTTGTTCCCAGAAAACGGCCATTAGCTGCATAGATCATCACCGCTTCGCCTTCCATCTCTTCCCCATTTACTTCCAGTTGATAACGAAACGGCTCTGTATGACTAATCGTCTGCAACGTGCTGATAAAATAACTGAGCTTACCCAGCGCGCCTTTCAGATTCTCGTTAATATTCTGCGATGCATCACTGATTAAGCCAATACCGAAAAAGTTCGTGAACACCCGATCATTGGCTCTTCCAACATCAATGGATAACACCCGACCTGCAAGCATTTCTTGTGCGGCAGTCTCTGCATCCGGTGAAATGCCGAGCGAACGTGCAAAATCATTACAGGTACCTCCAGGCAATACACCAATCAACGGAGGATGTTGCAGATCAGCCAGTCCATTCACGCATTCATGTACCGTGCCATCCCCACCCAGGATAAACACCACATCGAATTGTTCCCCGCGCTCACGACACAGCTTCTCCCCTTCACCCGGTTCATCCGTACGCACAATGACGAGTTCATGCACAGCTGGAGCCAGCACACCAGCCACAAGGCCCACTGTATTCTCACGATTAGCCTTGCCCGAATGATGATGATGAATTAACAACGCTTTGTTAAACTCCATCCTTCTCTTCCTCCATTCCAATGCTTGTTAACCTTTACCCACAAAGGTCGAAGCCGTAAACAAGCCTTGCGCTAAGTACTCATCATGATTTCAAATAGGTTCCCCAACCGGATATGCATCCTAATCCTCATTCATTCGTAATAGCTATATAAGTTCAACTTAAGAATATTCACACATGCCACTCCGATGCCAGAATAACCTTCCGATCGCTGTTATCCCCAGATTTTTCTGATTTACTTTTACAAAGGTGAAAATCTGGTGATAAGCGTATGCTTCCGATGTAGCTTTCTTGCAGAAAGCTTTTAGGCGAACACTTCGTTTCTTCAGGTTATTTCTGTCCTCTTCGTTCTCGTGTAAATGTAAGGTTCAACTTATAAAGATGATCCTTTATCTTATAAAACCATTTCCTTGTTTAACCGGGTGTATGCATGAGAAAGAGGGTTTCTCCGCACCTTAATGTCATAAGGCTGCAAATTTTGCTGGTGAGAACCCATTCAAATCGAGTCAAAACGGTTATATCTATACCATATACGAATGGAGGGATTCCCTATGATTCCGGCAACGTTGGAACAATTGGAGCAAGTTCGCAAGGAATGCCGTACCATGGTTCGCAAAAGAGCTACCGCATCTGCCGGTACAACACTCGTTCCGCTGCCCGGTACAGACGTACTGGCTGATGTGGGGATGCTGATGCAGCTGTTGCCTGCCATTAACAATAAATTTGGATTATCACAAAAACAGCTGGACGGCATGGACCCCGAGACCAAATCCATGATCTATGGATTCGTCATGTCCATCGGAAGCAAAGTCATCGGTCGTATGATCACCAAGGAATTGGTGGTACAGGTTCTGAAAAGAGTCGGCGTACGCGTAGCCACCAAATCAGTCGCCAAATTTGTCCCCTTTGCAGGACAGGGATTGGCTGCTGCACTCAGCTTCACAGCCATGCGCTATGTGGGTAACAAACATGTGGATGACTGTTATGAGGTTGTGAAACGTATGATTGAGCAGCGCGAATTAATTCCGGGTGAGCCGGCTCCGTCTGCACTGGAGGAAGTGAACAGCGACGACGCAAAAGTAGAAGTGAACTCGATCTCTAGCAACGGAGCAGATGAACCTGCAAAGGAGACTAAAGATCAGTAAATAAATACTTCATATCTCAGCGTCAATCCTCTGGAGATACGACAAATAGCCGGGAACCCTACTAGGGTGCTCCCGGCTATTCTTTTTAATTACATCTGTAATCAGATCGCCTGCGGTTGTTGCTCCGCAAACTGACTATTGTACAGATCCGCGTAGAAGCCCTGACTTGCCATCAATTCATCATGATTGCCCTGTTCAATCACATTACCATGATCCATAACCAGGATCAGATCGGCACCGCGAATGGTAGACAAACGGTGTGCAATGACAAAGCTTGTGCGATCCTTCATCAGATCATTCATTGCTTTCTGGATAAATACTTCAGTCCGTGTATCCACGCTACTCGTCGCTTCATCCAGAATGAGAATGGCCGGGTTAGCAAGGATCGCTCTTGCAATGGTCAGCAACTGTTTCTGCCCTTGAGAGATGTTCGACGCCTCTTCATTCAGCACCGTATCATAACCATCAGGCAGTGTACGGATAAAGTGATCCGCATGTGCCGCAACGGCTGCCTTGATGACATCCTCTTCCGTAGAACCTTCTCGACCATACGCGATGTTGTCCCGAATCGTTCCGTTGAACAACCAGGTATCCTGAAGCACCATGCCGAACAGACTGCGCAGCTTGCCACGCTCCATGTCCTTAATGTCGGCACCGTCAATCGTAATCCGACCATCCTGAATTTCGTAGAAACGCATTAACAGGTTGATCAGAGTTGTTTTACCGGCTCCCGTTGGTCCAACAATGGCTACCGTCTGTCCCGGTTTTACATCAATATTCATGTTATGAATGAGCAGTTCATTTTCTTTATATCCAAAATTAACACCTTGGAATGCAACCGCACCTTTAGGCTGCTGTAATTGCACGGGTTGTTTGGACTCCGGAACTTCTTCCTCTTCATCCAGCAACTCGAATACTCGTTCTGCCGAAGCAATCGTTGATTGAATGATATTGGAGATATTTGCAATCTGGTTAATCGGTTGTGTGAATTGACGGGAGTACTGTGTGAAGGCCAGAATATCCCCGATAGAGATCGATCCGCGTGTAACAAAAATCCCACCAACCACACAGATCAGCACATAACCCAGGTTACCGACAAAACTCATGAGCGGCATAATAATACCGGAGATAAACTGGGCTTTCCAGCCAGATTCGTACAGCTCTTCATTGACCTTCTCGAATTGCTGTACCGATTGTTCTTCGCGTCCAAATGCTTTGACAACCTTGTGTCCCGTGTACATCTCTTCGACATGACCATTCAGTTCCCCAAGGGATTTCTGTTGACCCGCAAAGTGTTTTTGCGAACGGGATGCGACCAGCATGACAACAACCACACTGAGTGGCAACGTCAAAATCGTGATCAAGGTCATCCATGGACTAATCGTCAGCATCATGATAATTACGCCGACAATCGTGACGATAGACGTAATGAACTGTGCCAAACTTTGCTGAAGTGTATTACTGATATTGTCCACGTCATTCGTGGCACGGCTAAGTGTCTCCCCAGTTGTGCGGGAGTCAAAATATTTCAAAGGAAGACGTCCAACCTTCGCACTGATCTGCTCACGCATGTCATACACAACACGCTGGGCCACACCGGCCATCAGGTATTGCTGAACATACATAAATGCAGCACTGAACAGATAGAGTCCGCCAAGCAGATATAATACTTTCATCAATGCAGGAAAATCAATCCCGGCTCCCTGTACACCCTGAAGGATGGCAATGGCGCCTTTACTGAGAATATCCGTTCCTTCTGCCATAACTTTTGGACTGATGATGCTGAATACGGTACTCAAAATGGCTGCAACCAGAACGCCTAACAGACGAGAACTATGAGGCTGGAGATAACGAATCAAACGCCGCAGTGTGCCTTTGAAATCTTTTGCTTTCTCAGCGGGAGGTCGCATGCCCATTCCGGGACCTGGACCCGGTCCACCAGGGGGACGATGCGACTTGCGTTCTGTACGTTCACTCATGCGATCTCCTCCTCTGTCAGCTGGGAGGATACAATCTCGCGATACACTTCATTGTGCTCCAGCAGCTCCTTATGTGTTCCTGAACCGACAATTCGGCCCTCATCCATAACCAGAATGCGATCGGCATCCATTACTGTACTTACGCGTTGTGCGACAATCAGCACAGCCGCTTCTGTCGTTTCGGACTTCAGCGCAGCACGAAGTTTAGCATCCGTTTTGAAATCGAGAGCAGAGAAACTGTCATCAAAGATATACACTTCCGGACGGCGAACAAGTGCCCGAGCGATGGAAAGACGTTGCTTTTGTCCACCAGATACGTTGTTACCACCTTGCGCGATAAGGCTGTCATATCCCTCTTTCATCTCGGTAATGAAGTTCTCAGCCTGAGCCGTACGGGCCGCATGAACAACTTCATCCATTGTGGCATCGTCTTTCCCGTGACGGATATTCTCCGTAATCGTACCCGTGAAGAGAACTGCTTTTTGTGGTACAAAGCCAATTTTGGCACGCAGATCTTCCTGCCGAAGTTCACGCACATCCGTACCATTTACCCGAACACTGCCTTCGGTCACATCATAAAATCGTGGGATAAGACTGAGCAATGTCGATTTCCCAGAACCCGTACCGCCAATGATGGCTGTTGTCTCACCTGAGCGAGCTGTGAAGGAGATATTGGACAAAGCTGGATTCTCTGCACCCGGATAACGGAAAGTTACATTGTCAAACTCAATCATACCCTGCATGGATTTCATACCAAGAGGCTGCTCGGGATTGCTAAGATCCGGCTGCATATCAAGCACTTCGTTGATCCGTTCTGCCGATGCTGAAGCTCTTGGAATCATGACAAAGATCATGGAAACCATAATCAGTGAGAACATGATTTGCATTGCATATTGGATAAAGGCAATCAATGCACCGATGTTCATATTGCCACTGTCGATCCGCATTCCCCCAAAATAAAGGATGGCAATCATTGAAAAGTTCATAACCAGCATCATCACAGGCATGATGGTTGCCATGAGCACATTAACTTTGATCGATGAATCTCTCAGTTCTGTGTTGGCCCCGTTAAAGCGCACTTTCTCATGCTCCCCACGGTTGAATGAACGAACAACCCGAATCCCTGTTAACTGCTCACGCAGCACCAGGTTGAGACGGTCCAGCTTTTTCTGAATGGTTTTGAACAAAGGTAAACCCTTGGCACCAATTAGCGCAATGGCTCCACCCAGTACCGGAAGCACGACCAGGAAAATCGTAGATAATTTGGCGTCCTGAGATACCGCCATGAAGATCCCCCCGATACACATGAGGGGAGCCATAATCATCATGCGCAGCATCATCGTAAGTACGTTCTGTACCTGCGTAATGTCATTCGTCGTACGCGTAATCAGTGAAGCAGTACCCATCTTATCGAACTCCTGGAGCGAGAAGTTCTCCACATGGCGGAAAACTCTGCTGCGCAGTTGTTTGGCAAATCCACCCGCTGTTCGAGATGAGAGGTAACTGGCGATCACCGAACACGCTGTTCCGCCAATCGCGATGACCAACATCCATCCGCCAATCTGCCAGATATACGGAATATCTCCTTTAATGATGCCGTCGTTCACGATATCTGCCATTAGCGTAGGCAGGTACAATTCAGCAAGCGACTGAAACAGTACCAAAACCAGAATGAAGATAATCGGTATTCGGTAAGGCTTCAGCATGCGAAACAATTTCATCATGGCGTATCATCTCCTTGTGTGGACGTCTCCGTCTGTTGGAAAACCACTGTATCAAAAAAGGTATAAACCTTGGTCAACAACTCCGTCAAATGAATGCTTTCTTCCTCACCCAAATGCTCGACGAGCTGGTTGAATGTTTGCATGCGCTCCTCATGTGCCGCCCGAATAATGTTTCGCCCTGCCTCCGTAATGGTGATACGCACAGCACGGCGATCCTTCGGGTCCATCGTTCGTTCCACCAGCCCTTCGTCCTCAAGCCCACGAATAACCGGGGTTATCGTTGGTGATTTCACCCGCAGTAACGCACTGATTTCCGATACTTTTAGCCCTGGGCGACTCTCATTCAGCTCTCTCTCAAAATCTGGCGGATTATCCCGCCAATCCAGACGTTCTCCCGGATGCGTACCATGCAGCAAACAAGCCAGCACCATAATTTCATTGTGATTGCGCCCATGAGGTTTATGTTGCCTCCATTTGCCTTTATTAAACTGCATGATGGAGTACAAAAGCTTCTGAGCGACCGGATCTATATCCGTCATAATGGGTCCCTCCTTCTTTCTCTTTATCATTCCATAGATATCCAACATCATAGGACATCTATTAAATAGCAGCACAATTAAATAGATGTACAATTAATTAGGTGTACTAAGTATATTACCGCAAGAAGCCAATGTCAAACATCTAAAAATGACCAATATTAGCCCATAACCAAGAGCCTACACGCGCTTGATTAGGGTATTGTCATTTGACCTCCATTGGGGCCCGCTATACTTATTATGTACCATTCCATGAATTCAACTTACAAAAAAGCTCCCATTCTATACTCCAGTGGATGATGACCCTGGGTAAGCAATGGGAGCATTTTTATTACGATTGAAAATTAGAAACTAGAGATCTCCTGTATTGCATAACTTGCATGATTAAATGCGCTTGTTAATCATCAAGACTGTGAAGCATAGACTGTTTTAAGTACTGAGGCAAACGGGAAATATTCTTTTGCATTGTTGTAGGCAATGCCCTGTACGATCTGACCGAGCAACTCCAGATCCTGCGGTGCCTCCCCTTGTTCGGCCCATTCACCAATGAGGTTGCAGACGAGACGACGGAAATACTCATGCCGGGTGTAGGACAGGAAGCTGCGTGAATCAGTCAGCATGCCGACAAATCGGCTGAGCAGTCCCACATTCGCTAGTGCCTTCATCTGAGCGAGCATGCCGTCCTTTGTATCATTGAACCACCATGCTGCGCCAAGCTGGATTTTGCCCGGAATGCCCCCACCCTGGAAGCTGCCGATGATCGCCGCGAGCACCTCGTTGTCCCTTGGATTCAGAGAATACAGAATTGTTTTGGGCAGCGCTTGTTGCTGCTCCAACGCGTCGAGCAATCCAATCATTGCCGATGACAGTGGCGTATCATTGACTGCATCGTAACCGGTATCCGGCCCAAGCTTGGCAAACATCCGCGTATTGTTGTTACGGGCTGCATTAATGTGGAACTGCATCACCCAGCCTCGCTCTGCATACAGTTTGCCAAGGAACGTCAGCGTCACTGTCTTGTACTTGTCCTCTTCCTCACGAGTTACCTTCTGACCTGCAAGTGCCTTTGCAAAGATGGCACCAGCTTCTTCGCGTGTAGCCACGCCGTATGGAACATAATCGAGTGCATGGTCAGAAACTCTGCCGCCGACGGAATGGAAGAATTTCACTCGGGACTCCAACGCAGCAAGGAAGGATTCATAATCTGAAATCGCAGTGCCAGATGCCTGCGACAGCTTGCCTACCCATTCGGTGAAGGTATCCCGGTTCAATTCCAATCCTTTATCCGGGCGGAAAGAAGGCAATACCGCCGTGTCAAAGCCTTCGATTTCCTGAATCTTCAGATGATACTCCAGAGAATCCGTTGGATCATCGGTTGTGCACACAACAGTGACATTAGATTTGGTAATCAGATCACGTGCACCGAATCCGTCACTGTTCAGTTTGGCATTTACTTTTTCCCAGATGGCTGGGGCGCTTGTCTCATTCAATACTTCATAAACGCCGAAATATCGCTGTAATTCCAAGTGAGACCAGGCGTACAGCGGATTACCAATCATCATGGGGACCGTTTTGGCATAAGCCAGGAAACGATCGTAATCGGTCACTCCTTCGCCGCCGGTCACATATTGCTCTTCAATTCCGTTTGCGCGCATGAGCCGCCACTTATAGTGATCACCGTATAACCAAGCCTCTGTAAGATTGCCAAAGGTTTTGTTCTCGTAGATCTCCTGAGGACTGAGGTGGCAATGATAATCAATAATCGGCATGTCTTTGGCATAATCCTCATATAACTTGATCGCCGTTTCATTGTGCAGCAAAAATTGTTCATCCAGAAAAGATTTCATTCGCCTCGCACGCTCCCTTTAGGTGAGTTTACGTTCATATGGGTTCACTTCCCATCTTTACGCTACACTGTTTATCATCAAAGTTCAATATAAAATGATAGCGTTATCAAAAAAGGTTGATTTAGGCATATATTCGGGAACACGGTATACTGGATTTAACGCAAGGATGCTGATCTGAAGATCACACAAGGAGATGAAATGAATTGAAAATTACTTTTCTCGGCACAGGAGATATGTTTAGCGTGGAGCAGCACCACAATAGTATGTTGGCTGAATTCGGAGACACGCATCTGGTCATTGATTTCCCGGAATCAAATGCCAAAGCACTCAAGGAATATGGATTCGCCATGACCGATATCCACAATGTTTTTATTACGCATCTGCATGAAGATCATATTAATGGTGTACAGATGCTTGGTTATTACGCACAGATCGTGGGTGACCGCAAACCCCGTCTGTTCATCCACGAACAATTGGTAGATCCGCTCTGGAACATTCTATCCCCAGGCATGCGCTACACAACAGATGGTGAACGTACCATGAGCGATTACTATGATGTCGTTCCCCTGCCAGATGGAGGCACATTTGAACTGGGCGGCGTGACGTTTGAGACCTTTCGGACGCAACATGTTCCCGGTATGGTCAGCAATGGGATACTCGCCAAGCCTTACTTCTATTACAGCGCTGACAGTACACTCGACCAGGAACGGGTGGAGCAAGTTGCCGCTGATGTGCAGCTGATTTTCCATGAATGTCATATGCACGATCTGGTGATCAAATCCCACACTTCACTGAACGATTTGGAACAACTGCCTGCCGAAGTGAGACAGAAAACCGTACTAATGCATTATCATGATGAATACGCCGATGCGGACAAACGGGAACAATTCAACCGCATGCATGATCTGCGGATGGTTGGCACGTTGGAATCATTTGAACTGGAGTAGGTAAACGGAGGGTATTAGATAAGTGATGGATTCGTATCGTAATCGTTCTGTATCCTAATGGAGGTAAATGCTATGGAGTATCGATTTGAACAAGGTTACTTTCTGATATATTCTCCTGCAATAAGCACCAGTAGTGGAGACATCATGGTGGTTAAATTACTGGAAAGACCCTTTAAGGATAGAATTGAATTCCTTATTAACAGCAAAAACTATGAGTGTACTACACACCATGAATACTTAAACTTTGAGCCAACTTCTCATCATAAACCTGAGAAGCCTGGAGCATTTTCAATGGAACGAAGTGAGTTCAATCGAATGTGGGATACGATGAATCAGTATTTTAAAAAGTAATAACCTTACTATCTCAAATAGATGAACCGGCAGCGTCTACTGAAATTCCTCATACGGAACCGGTATGCGCTGCTTTTTCCTATTTTTCTATCTCCCATGACTTCATATACTCATTCGTCCTTGGAGACGGCTCGGCCTGAATATAAAAATAATCTTCCGTTCGCTGATCATTGGGGCCATAGGAAATTTTGATATACATATCTGCATAACGCTGGAGGATATTGCTGTCGATCTCCGCCTTGGGCTTCAAGACGTAACTTCTGCTCAAACTCAATCCAAGCGGTTCCTTGTCAGACTCTAAACTAATCTCGTGTGTATTGCTCACATTGGAATGAAATAACTCTCCGGCATCTATTCGATTTATCATGTTGGGATCGAGGGTGAAGGACTGAATGACATTAACCATGGGCACCCGAGCCTCATTCACCAAAATCTCATAAGAAATCCGATCAACTCCGGATTCATGACTCACATCCACCATTGCTGTCAAAGTATAATCATCAGGCGTATCCTTCTGGAAGGACTCAGGTCTCTTCGTAACCCGCTCATTCAAATCTCTCCGCTCCGAATTCAATGTATACTCATCGCTCCGCTTCGGTTCGCCCGCTGGCCCCTGGTTTGGTCCCAAACTGCAAGCCCCCAGGCACACGGCTATTACAAATAGATACATGATCAACGGGGAGAAACGGTTCATCTCTCTTTTGGGACCCATGCCATCCCTCCTTTTCTCCAATCCTCTGTAAAGAATATCACTTATTACGATCTCTCATTTTTTCTAAAACTCCATATTTGGATTATTGTACCATGTATTAGGATGTGAAACCGAACTGTTTCTTTCTCATTTCATGTTTTTACTTGTAGCAGTGATTCGTTTGCCTATGGTGAGCGTTAATCCAAATCAAGCTAACGAATCTGAGAAGCCTTAATGCGTTAAAATCCGAGTTACCAGTAATCTAACGAATCACAGACGCGTTAATCTGGTGATGTTGCTCCAATTAGCGAATTCCAATCGTTTTTGAGAGTAATAAGGTTATTGAGATTCGTTAGAATTCCAATCATGCTAATTCAGTGCAAATAAGGCGTGCTGAGTTCGTTAGGATGGAGTTATAGTTGTACCTATAAAATGCAAAAAACCACCTGGACACAGGTATACTTGCCCTCCTGTTCAGATGGTTTAACGATAACAATCTATCTATATACTGTTTTCATATCCAATCGTTGTATCTTTTCTTACCCTGCCTGGCACATGCCGTTACTCAGCGTCAGCACAGTCCTCATTCTGTTCAGGAAGGGCCCATACCGAGACGCCTCCACCGCACACATGGAAGGTGGCCCAGCCGTCTTCCTCAATGGTAATCTGATCATCACAGCTGTTCGTCAGATCCACCCAGACTTCACCAGCACGATGCTCTCCGAGAAACATTCTCTTCTCGCCGTCATCCCCGTTGGAGATGACCACTGCACAACCGGAACCTTCGATTTCCTCTACGCCGCGACGCACCCAGCCAATCGTATTCGCGTGATCGAAGTAATCTTCCTGCTCTCCATACGCCTTGTTGCATCGGGCAGACAGCAGAATATCCAGAATCTCCTTTTTGCCATCCACAGGTTCAGGTCCACCAATGCCATAATAATCTCCGTAAAATACAACCGGATAACCATCAAGACGTAATAGCGTCAAGGCATAAGCGCTCGGCTTAAACCAATCTCCAATCCATGATTCCAACGCTTCATGAGGTTGTGAGTCATGATTATCTACAAAAGTTACCGCATGTGTAGGATGCGTCTGAACCAGGGTGTCATCGAAAATTTTGGAGAGATCAAAGTCTCTGCCTGCAAGCGAAGCCTCATGCAACTTGTAGTGAAGAGACACATCAAACAGGTCGATCTGATAGTCTACCGTATCAAGGAACTCACGACATGCATCCAGGTTCGAATTCCAGAACTCACCTACGATGTAGAAATCCTGACCGCGTTTGCGGATCATCTCTGCTGCGAACTCCTTGATGAATTCGTGGTTGATATGCTTAATCGCATCCAGCCGGAACCCACCGCACTGAAGGGTATCGATCAGCCATTTCCCCCAATCGATCATCTCGCGCCGAACATCCGGGTGGTTATAATCTATATTGGCGAACATCAGATAGTCATAGTTGCCAAACTCATCATCAACATTCTCATTCCATTTTTTATTCTCTCCTGCGATGCGGAATACACCTGTTCGTTCTCCCTTGGCGTCAAAGTCTGTACCGTTGAAATGTTCAGAGCTCCACTTGAAGGAGGAGTATTGATCTCCGCGACCCGGGAATGTGAATTTGGTCCAGCCCTCAATTTCGAACGGCTCAGAAATTTCCTTCGTTCGATCATTCGGATCAACCTCGATCACTTTGAACACTTCCGTCTCATCTGCTCCGGCCTTGTGATTCATAACCAGATCCACATAGACGGCAATGCCGTTCTTCTGACATTCAGCAATGGCCTCCACCAGTTCCTGCTTAGTGCCATATTTGGTTCGTACGGTACCCTTTTGATCAAATTCGCCCAGATCGTACAGATCATATACACCATAACCTGTATCTTCTGCGGACACTGCCTTGGTTACGGGTGGTACCCATACCGAGTCAATACCTTTGGCTTTCAGTTCCGGGGCCATTTCAGCCAGTCGCTTCCAATGATCTCCGTCTGCAGCCAGGTGCCATTCAAAAAACTGCATCATGGTATGATTTCTCTTCATTATAACCGACCTCCTTGATTGCTTTCGAAGCGGACCGCGGAACGGATAGGGTAATCGCCGTTGTTCGTTCGTTGCTAACCAAGTTATAACCCTTTCACCCTACCCTTCAATCATATAAAGGAAAGAAAATCGAAAAATATATGCTGTATAAGCTTAACAAAGATTATTTACACTGACACTACGATGACAGAATAACCTTCCAATCGCTGTTATCCCCAGATTTTTTGATTCCCCTTTTTCGAAGGGGAAAATCCGAGGATAAAGGCGAACGCTTCGCTTTTTCAGGTTTTTTCTGTCCTCTCCGTTATCGTGTAAATGATTAGTTCAACTTATATACATGCATCATTTCATTCATAGTTCTTTCATCAAATTCGCTTGTAGTCCCGCCACTCCTCGGGCAGCAGGGAACGATACGGTTCCTGGATAAAACGATCGTCGACCAGCACCAGCACACCCCTGTCTTCCTCCGTCCGAATCAGCCGTCCACCCGCCTGCAGCACCTTGTTCATACCCGGGAAAATATAGGCGTAATTGAATCCGTTGCGTCCTGTCCGATCATAGTAATCACGTAATACGTTGTTCTCCAGACCAATCTGCGGTAGCCCCGCACCTACCACAACCACGCCATTCAAGCGATCTCCCGGCAGATCGACACCCTCTGAGAATACGCCACCCATGACGGCAAATACCAAGCGTGTTCGTTCAGGATTCGGCTGAAATCCATCCAAAAACTGCTCCCGTTCCAGTTCGTTCATGCCTTGCTTTTGTATGACCGTATCCGCTTCAATCGGAAGCTGTGCGTAGGTCTCATATATCTCGCGCATATAAGGGTAGGAAGGGAAAAAGACCATTAAATTGCTGCGCGGCCATTCACTTACCAGCTGTTGCAGCATCTCCGCAATGGGGCGCCGGGACTGTTCCCGATCCTTATAACGCACGGATAAGGGCAGGAGTCTCACATCCAATTGTTCGCGCTGAAACGGCGATGGAATCTGCAATGTATAATCCTCTTCCTCTGCACCCAGCATATCCCGATAATAGCGAAGGGGTGACAATGTAGCCGAAAAATGAATGAGAGAGCGGAATCCTTTGGCCGTCTGACGAAGCAGTACGGAAGGATCAAGACAGAATAACTTCACTCTCACTTCACTTCGAACACACTCTGCATACGTAATAAAACGTTCATCATACAGCTTGGCAATGCGCAGGAAATTCTGTGCCGTGAAGTAGGCATCCAACAGCAACTGATCCGTCTCGGCATTCCCCGAGCCACCTTCCACAAGGCATTGCTCCGCGACCATGACAAAAGGCTCCAGCCGTTCAATCAGTTCCTCCGGTGCTTCCTGCTGGATGATCTTCCCTTCTTCTCCACCGTTTTTCCGAAGGGTAATCAGATACTTATCAATGGCCCCGGTGTAATCAACAATGGCTTTGGCAGCAGGCACACTGCTGTCCAGCGACTGGAACTCTCTTTTCACATCCAGGAACACTGCCTTCTCCAGCTCGGCGGAAAACATCATTCGGCCACGATCGACCAGATTATGGGCCTCGTCCACCAGTAACACGGTCTTGCGTTTCTGCTCCTCCAACATTCTTTTCAGAGAGATCCGTGGATCAAAAATATAGTTATAATCGCAGATCACCGCATCGGCTGCATACGCCGCATCCAGTGAAAACTCAAACGGACACACCCGATGTTTGCGCGCATACTGCTCGATGACCGGACGTGTCATCAACGTCTCATGTTCCAGCATGTCCAGCACGGCCCCGTTAATACGGTCATAATATCCTTCACACATGCCGCACTGCCCCTTATCACAAGCTTCCTCTTCCTTAAAACATATCTTGTCCTTCGCGGTCAGACTGATCACATGCATCTTCAATCCTTCCGATTGCATCCGGGCAAAAGCTTCTTCTGCCGCCACCCGTGTCGTCGTCCTTGCGGTCAGATAGAACAATCGGCTCGCTTCGCCTTCGCCAATCGCTTTGACTGTGGGGAACAGCACGGACATCGTTTTACCAATGCCTGTTGGTGCTTTCGCCATCAATCCCTGACCCTCACGGATCGTCTTGTATACGGCTCCTGCCAGCTTTCGCTGTCCCTCCCTGTATTTGCGAAAAGGAAACGGCAGCTCTTTCACACTGATATCTCGCTTTTCTTCATATGCAGCGATCATCTCTGCATATGGCGCATAACCGGCAATCACTTCTGCCGCAAACTGCTCCAGTTCCTGCCGTTCTGCCATTCGGCGAAACCGTCTTTCTTCATGGGTTACCGAATGCACATACGTCAACTGCACTTGCATGCGTAGTTCATCTTGCTGAACGGCGTACATGTAGGCATACATCATGGCCTGCGCCCAGTGCACTGGAAGACCTTCTCCCAGATCATCCAGATTGCCCGCAGTGGATTTGATCTCATCTACCGTCAACTGACCTTCCAGACGAATTAACCCGTCACATCGTCCCTCCACCACATAGGTCAGCTCCCCATGTTGAATCTCAGCCTCGAGCACAATCTCTTTTAAATCCTCTTCCGTGTACTCCTTCTGTACCCGCTGGTGAATTCGAGTTCCCTCCTGCATCGATGCATTGGTCCGGAACCCTGGACGTATGCTGCCACTGCGGTACACATACTCCACTAAAGGTCTAACCGATATCCGAATTGTTGTTGTCATACGATCACCCGTTCTGTTTGTAGTGATTATACTTTATCATGAAAAGACGTACTCAAACCAGTTGAATCGCTGATTGGACTCACACAATCCCATATGCTATGTTGAGATATATAAGTTAAATAAGGAGGCAGCTTCTATGTATATCTATTTGGTTCCTTCACCGATTCCAGATGCACTTGCTGCATACCCGCATCTGACTTTGCGAAGCGAAGAGCACGTGCGTCTGGCTATTGAATCCGCAGAACGCCTGATGAATATTGAGTCTGATGATAAAGTAGCCGCATATGAAGCTTTCGATGCCGCAGGCTCCTGGACTGGCGGTGGTTACGCTGTTCTCAACAATATCCCTGTTACAGAGGATGGTCGTAACGATTTCGAAGAACGGTTCAAGAACCGTGCCCGCAAGGTAGAAGACGAGCCTGGCTTTGTCGGTATTCGTGTGCTTCGTCCTCTGAAGGATGACACATATGTCGTACTTACACTCTGGCAGTCGGAGGAACATTTCAAAGGCTGGCAGGAATCCCAAGCATATAGTCACGCTCACCGTAACCGCAGTACAAGCGAAGGCCTGACCGCACAGAAGCCCACCATGTTCCCCAGACCTTCTTACGTCACAACGTACACTATAGAATAACGAATTGGGTCACATCTGGCTTTTATCGCAATAGCCCATGTTTTTTCGAACCTCTTCCTGCATGGAAGAGGTTTTTTTGCCGTCAATTGTAGATGGCTCTCATTTTTGACACAGCCATGCTGAGATAGGATAATACTTGTTAAATGAAACTTCGGAAGGGAAGGCGGTACCTTGTCACGCAGTTCACTCACCCGATTTCTAAGCGGACCGTTTATATTCTTTACCATTATCATGATGATCAAAAGTTCACTGGCCTGGATTGTTATCTTCGATGACATCCCTGTCTGGAAACCACTGCTGACCGAATTGCCGCTCATCTGGATCGGATTCTGTCTAATTGAGTGGTTTGCTGCCAAGCGGCGGATGTGGATATACCTTGCCATGAATTTGCTGCTCTCAGGGATTTTCTTTGCAGCCATCATGTACTACAAATACTATGGTGTAATCGTTAACTATCATGCGTTGGCACAGGTGAATCAGGTGACTTCGGTCAAGAGCAGCATGTTCTCTTTGCTTGATCCCTATTATTTGTTTATTTTTGCAGACGTGCTGATCATTGGGGGGATACTCATTCGTCGTCGGATCAAACTCGGGAGTACAGAACGCCCGAACCGCATTCCGCTTGAACGACGTGCCAGAAGACGTGTTGCTTCGGTCATTCTGACCCTGTCCATGATCCTGTGCATGCTTAACATCTATCCCAATCGGGCCAGCATGAGTGAGCTTACACAAGCAGAACAGATGGGCATCCTCGGTTACGAGGCGTATACCATCCTGGATCGACCTGATGAACTTGTGCCCATCGCTCACATTGATCAGGCTGACATCGACCAACTGAAACAAACGACCGAACTTCCTGCGGTTGTGGAACAGGGTGCCGCGAGTGGACGCAATGTGATTATGCTCCAGTTGGAATCGTTTCAGAACTTTCTGATTGGATTAGAGGTAGATGGACAGGAGATCACGCCCAACCTGAATCAATTGGCTAGACAGAGCCTGTATTTTCCGAACTTTTATCAGCAAGTGGGACAGGGAAATACATCGGATGCAGAATTTGTTGTGAACACATCGTTCTACACCCCGCCAAACGGGGCAGCAACAACTGTATATGCGGATAAAGCTCTGCCGAGTCTACCCAAGTTGATGTCAGCAAACGGATATCAGACAGCCACATTCCATACAAATGATGTTCGATTCTGGAATCGGGATCAGTTATACAAGGCACTTGGATTCGACCAGTATTATGATATTGATTATTTCGGCACACAGGATTCTATCGCCTTTTCGGCCTCAGATGAAATACTGTATTCCAAAACACTGGATAAGCTGGAATCCATGCAGTCTTCGGGCGATCCCTTCTATGCCCATATCATCTCCATGTCAGCCCACCACCCGTACACTTTGCCTGAAAACAAGGTGAAGCTGACGCTACCTGAGCGTTACAAGGATACGTTGCCCGGTGATTATCTGGTATCACAGAATTATGCAGATCAGGCGGTTGGACAGTTGATTGCGGGATTAAAGGAACGGGGATTATGGGAAAATAGCCTGCTCGTCTTGTATGGCGATCATCTGGGGCTCCCCATCTACTCACTGGATCGGGATGACAAAGTCCTTATGAAAGAGTTGTATGGTCGGGAATATACATCAGCAGATATGATTAATATTCCACTCATTATCTCGGCACCGGGCGTTACCCCGGGTGTTCAACTGGAACAGATTGGAGGCCAGGTGGACATTCTGCCAACGATTGCCGGACTCACCGGAGTATCACTGGAGGAACAATTACATTTCGGACAGGATTTGCTGCGTGAAGGCGGAAATCTTCTACCGGAACGATATTACCTTCCTTCCGGGTCTGTGCTAAACGATGCTTCTCTCTTCATACCGGCAAAAGGATACGGGGATGGGACGCATTATTCCCTAGCTGATGCGGGCAGACAGGATGCCGGACAAAAACGGACAGGTGTTCCTTCAGACGAGACGACGAAGATTTCGGGAGATGAGAAATCTCCAGCTATAGCCACACCCAATAACAGTGGGCAGTCTTCTTCACGGTTTATAACGAAGGAACAGTACGATCGAGCATTGGATCTTGCACACTTGTCCAACAGTTATTTGAGCCAGCTACCGGATCGAAAGGACGTTAAATAAAAACTAATCGTTAAATGTACGGTTAAATAGGCTTCATTAACAATCAATAATAATCTAGGGTATGTTTTCAAAATTAGGTAAGCTATATGATGATAGATATCAGCATACAGAAAATAAAGTTTCTAAGCCCCATCTTGAGGTCCCAGATTGCTGGCCGGATCCTGGCGAATGGGTAGACGATTTTCTAAGGAACTCAGGACGTCTTATTTGACCTTTAGGTTCTCTTTATACAATGTATAAAGAACATCAGGCACGTTATTTCTCAAAATCCCCCGAAAAAAACGCTATAAACGGCTGTTTATTCGGATATAGCGTGTCTCAGGTTCCTTAGATTTCTGCGGATGCTTCAAATCCCTGAATAAGGTGCCTCAGATTCGTTAGGACTCGCTTTGTCCCTTGCTTCAACCTCAAGCTTAGCAATCATTATATATCTACATCCAATATCCTTAATGAAACCGAAAAAGCCCATTAAACAGAACGATCACGGTCTGATTAACGGGCCTTTTCTGGTTTTATTGTGGCTTAGGACATTACAACGCCATTCTCTGTGACAGCCCTGCTTCCGTTTACAACGGCAGTAGTGCAACCGACTTGCGAGCAGTCAATTGCTCTACCATGGCAAGCCATTCTTGTGGTTTGTTAGGAAGCACAGCATAATATCGATTCAGGAAATCAGCCACCAGGCTGGCTGGCAGTTCACCAAGCGACTCATCACCTGGCATGAAGCACAGATCCAATCCGCCAACCGCTTCGCCGTCACCTTGCCAGGATGGATGAACATATGGGAAGTCCAGACGCTGATATCCCAGATGGGACAGCACTTCGCGACGCACATACGGGTCCATCGGCTTGATGCCGCCAAACTCGTGATCCTGACTCAGATAAGGGTTATAGATTTCGGCAAACATGCCGAACAATTCTTTCCCGTTTGCCGCAGCCAGCTTCTGCAGATCACGCTTGCGGTGATTCGCCAGGAAACTGCCAATTCCCAGACCTTCGCGCCCAATAATCGTGAAGTCCGTCATGGCTACGTTCCAGTCCTCGTAATAACGGTACTCTGTCGCTCCAACAACCTGTCCCTCATGCACAGCCACGAACACCCGAATACCCGGATCTTCCAGCGGTTCTTCCCACAGGGGAAAGTCCAGCACTTCTTCCCGCGGGAAGATCTCCTGCATCAACTTGTGCATTTGGGCAAACAATGGATCTTTAATGGATGTAATACGCGTGAATTCCATGACTAAATGCCTCCTCGATCAATGATGTATTTCATTAGATATTTTTTATTTGAACGGGTTCCGCCACTCCATCAGGGCAGCATAATTACAGGATTCCTCATCGTCCAGATAGTCTGCAGTCACACCAACAGGCATGCGGCCACAGCGGAGCAAGAACGATATCACCGGGTCACGCCTCTCTCCCGCTGCTACCTGATCCAGATATTCCTGCGCAGACAGTTGGTCTGCAACCATATGATAACCGGGCATTCTACCAGCACCTAGTAACCGGTCCATCCCCTGAGCGATGACAAGGTGGTACATCGCCTGCATCATAAGCTGAGCCAGTCCCCATTTGCGGTACTTTGGACGAACACAGAGATCAACAATATACAGCGTGTTCCCATCTGATTGGTGGTTACGAATATAGCCGTCATCCGTTACTTCGGCCCAGGTATGACTTGCTGGATGTGCAGGGTCCCACTGCATCCGCAGCGAGGTCATTGAGCCAGCCAATTCTCCATCCACTTCAATACAGATGGCACCCTCCGGGTAATGCTGCACATGACTGGTGAGCTGCTCGTGACTCCAGAGCAGCTCTTCCGGATAAGGAGGAGGGAAACTCTCCGCCTGAATACGAATGAGCTCCTCAAAGTCGGCAGTAACATAATTGCGGACGATTGCCTTTACCCTTTTGCCACTTCGCTCCGGGTCGGTGATCAGCATTTCTTTGGTATACATGTTGCCGGGTCACCCCTTTCCACTGACAAAATGAATTCCCTGCTCGTTTCGTTCGGTTTTAAGAGCAACTTGCTACTCCCAATCGGTATACAGATCAGTACGGCGGTCACGCCAGGTCGTTACCGATCCACGTTCGCGTACCTCATACAACAAGTCCAGATCCAGATCGGCGGTCACGATCATATCGTTGTTAATCTCACCCTCGGCCAGAATGCCACGTGGCGGGAACGGAATATCATTTGGTGTAATAATCGCTGCCTGTCCATAGTTAGCACGCATGAAATCAACGGTTGGCAGGTTGCCCACTGTTCCGGTTAACACAACGTACACCTGATTCTCCACCGCGCGGGCATGACTCGTATACCGTACACGGTAGAATCCGTGACGATCGTCCGTACAGGAAGGACAGAAAATCACATCAGCGCCTTTGGCTTTAGCCATCCGCACAATTTCCGGGAACTCAATATCGTAACAGGTCAGCATGGCAATGCGGCCTTTATCCGTGTCGAACACCTCAAGTCCATCTCCGGGAGCCATATTCCATTCCTGTACTTCGGTTGGTGTAATGTGAATCTTGTCCTGGCGCGCGATGCGACCATCCGGGTAGAAGAGGTGGGCTGTATTATACAGCTTCCCTTCACGGCGAATGACGTGGGTTCCCCCGATGACGTGCATACCGTACTTGGCAGCAAGTGACGTGAACAGTTGTTCATATTGCTCCGTAAAGTTTGGCAGATCCTCAATTGTCAGTGCATTGCCTTGTTCGTCCCCAATGGACATTAATTGCGTTGTGAAAAATTCAGGGAACAGCACAAATTCGGTTCCGTATTCATTAGCTGTCCGTATGTAATGCTCAGCCTGAGCGGCGAACTGCTCAAACGAGCTGATTGTGTGCAATTGGTATTGTACAGCGGATACCCGCAGTTTCATGTTCGTACACCTCCACCATTATTATGCTTCCATTGTAACAACGATCCGGGGTCAACAAAAGAGTATTTACACTAGGCACTACAATGACAGAATAACCTTCCAATCGCTTCCTTACTCACCCAGCATCGACTGTGTGAATCCAATCCACTCTCTCGTGGCAAAAGACAGATAACGATCCTTCCGCCAGATCATGCCGAGCTGCCATGGAATCACCGGTTCCACTACCGGTATGATGCGCACGCGCATATGGTCCACCTCACGACAGATCGTCTCCGGCAGTAAAGCTACACCCAGATTGGCGGCAACCATCGCACTGAGCAGATCCCACTGGGAGCTTTCATATACCACACGGGGCTGGAACCCGGCATGTTGACAGGCCACAATAATCCGGTCATGCAATGCAAAGTCTTCCCGAAACAGCACGAAGGCGTCGTTTTCCAGTTCATGCAGCGCAACCGCTTCTTTCCCCGCAAGCGGATGTGAAGGGTGTACAAGCAGGTTCAGCTTCTCTTTGACAAACACAAAATGGTCCAACAGCTCATCCACGGTTGGCAGTACGGCAACGCCAATATCCAGTGCACCACTGATCACATCGGCCTCCACTTTTTTGGCACCATCCTCGAATAGCTGAATGGTCACCTGCGGGTAGGCTTTGTGAAATTCACCAATAATCATGGGGAAAAAGCTTGATCCCACCATTGGCGGCAACCCAATCCGCAGATGGCCTTTCTTCAAGTTCATCAGATCGTCCAATTCGGATGACAGACTGCGGAATGATTTTTCAATCTCAAGCGCCTGCCGAAAAAACACATGGCCTGCATCGGTTAGTTCCACCTTTTTGCCATAACGGTCCAGTAGCGTGATCCCCAATTCCTCTTCAAGACTCTTGACCGTCTTGCTGATCGTGGGCTGGGTGATATACAGCACCTCGGCGGCTTTTGTGAAGCTCTGCTGCCGGGCAACTTCCAGAAAATATTGCAAATGGCGGATATCCATCGGTTGATCCCCACCTTTCATAGACAAATGGAATAGTAAACATTCTTAATATGCATTTTACTCATGAAAGAATGCAATGTAAAATTTGTGATATCAAATGAAACATTTTCATAATAACTCAAAGGATTACGTTGATTATATAAGGAGGGATTGAAGTGAAAAAGTGGGGCCTTGGTATTGCACAGGTTGCGCTCTTAATGGTTTTTTCACTGCTCATGGACCTGCTGGCCCGTACTCTCCATCTTCCTGTACCGGGTTCAATACTCGGTATGGTTGTGTTATTCATTCTGCTTCAGACTCGTGTCGTGAAGCTGCGTTGGATTGAAGTTGGAGCTGCCTGGCTGCTCGGTGAACTATTGTTATTTTTTATCCCGTCAGCCGTTGGCATTATGAACTATATGCCCATGCTGGAGCATGACGGACTGCAGATTTTATTCATCGTACTACTTAGCACATTCCTGGTTATGTCCTGCACAGGCCTGGTTGCTACACGAATTGCCAAACGAAAGGAGCGTCACACCGGATGATTGGATTTCTCTGTCTGCTGTTAACCGTCGGTATCTATGGAGTCGCCAAACGAATGTATCGTAATCTGCCAAAAGTATATCTGTCTCCGTTGCTCATTACACCGCTTCTTGTCGTTGGCATATTACTTGCAACCGGAACGGATTATGCCACGTATAGCAGTGGCGGCAAATGGCTGAGTCTGCTTCTTCAACCGGCCACGGTGGCTTTTGCCGTTCCGCTTTATACCTTTTTCCATGTACTCAAAAAACATATTTCCGAGATTGTCTTCAGTGTCATGACCGGCTCGGTCGTTGCAGTACTTTCTTCTGCCCTGCTCGCCAAATGGTTGCGCCTGGATTCCGGTCTCATTCATAGTCTGATCCCAAGATCAATTACCACCCCAATTGCCATGAACGTATCCGCCACCATCGGTGGCATACCCGCAGTGACAGCTGTTTTTGTTATTATGACTGGTCTGCTCGGAGTGATTATGGGACCTTCTATTGTCAAAATGCTGCGCATCGATGGGGAGATTGCACGAGGCACACTGTTTGGAACCGGTGCCCATGGCACAGGGACATCCAAGGCGTTTGAACTGAGTTCCCTAACCGGTACCATCTCCAGCATCTCCATGGTGCTCGCTGCATTATTCACTTTAGCCGTTGCCCCCATCCTTTCCAAACTTATTTTCCCATAATAGATGGAATTATCCCACTTTTTTGAAATATTATTGTTGTATTAAAGCCCTTTCTTCCTTACAATAAGGACAGGTTTTAATTGTGAATATTGCGGAGGAGATGCGATGAAAAGAACCGGAATGAAGAGATCTCTGGACCGTCTTGGACGAATTGTCCTTCCCAAAGAAATGCGGGATACGATGGAAATCCATATCGGCGATCCGCTTGAGTTTTTCATTGAAGGGAAAGAGTTGATTTTACGAAAGTACAAATCAACATTATGTATTTTTTGCGGTGATGTAGATACGGAAATGTATTTCAAAGAACAATTCATCTGCCGGACTTGTGCAATTCAATTAAAACACCCGGATGACTCTCCCGACTGGTTCGTACCTCAGAACAAACAGGCTCCTGCACCCGTGGAGCGTCCTGCTTCCAAATCCGCCTCAGTCTCATCTCCCGCTAGGGAAGAAGGGACCACAGCTGACAACCAAGAATACCCGGATCTGCGGCCGAAGACGGCACGCATGCTGCAACAGATGAAAGAAATTGTTGAACAGAATCCCGGTTTGGCTCAACAGCAAATTGCGGAAAAGCTTGGCATCAGCCAAGGACGCGTCTCTCAATTAAAAAAGTTACTATAATCAAAATGGCATTCGATCATTTATAGTCAGAAGACCTTCCGATCAGGAAGTCCCGCTGCAAGAGAACCCGTTGTTTTTCGTGGGTTCTTCTTTTTTTATATTCATATCGTAATGGAAAGGAGTTCTATGGATAAAATTCTGTATTTATCACAATTCGACCTCATGTCCTCCTTGTCCGAGGCGGACCTGATTGAAATGGATGGGATGACTTCTATTACGACCATACCCAAAAACAGACAGATCCAGACACCCGATACGTTTACAGAAGGTTTCTATTTTGTAAAACGGGGAAAGGTTCGTTTATATACATTAAATCCGGAGGGCAAGCAGTTCACTCTCGATATTTTGACGGAAGGTAACGTGTTTGGAGAAATGAACGGAATCTCACTCGGAACACGCACCGTTTATATCGAAACGATGGAGGAGTGTGATATTTGCCTGATGAACAAACAACGTTTTGAACAGTTTCTGATTGAACATCCAGAATTTATGATGAGACTGATGAACGTACTAAGCGAGCGGATCAAGCAAATGAGTGAATTGACACAGACGCTCGCACTCGGAAACCTGCATGAAAAGGTGCTACATAATCTCTTCCGCCTGGCTGAACAGATGGGATGGATCGAAGAAGATGAGTTCTGCAATATTCAACTCGCACTTACCCATCAGGAGATTGCCTGGATGGCGGGAGCCACACGGGAATCGGTTACGATTGTCATGCAAGACTTGGCAAAAGCAGGTCGTATTCGTACCGGATTCAAATCAGTCTCCCTTCATCGTGACGAAATCGCTAACCTCCGGAAAATCACTGCCCACTTGTAAGATGCCTTACATCCCTGTTCTCCAGCAAGTTGTATTGTATAACGCATGATGTTATACAACCAAGGAGGAACATACTGTTGAATGCTAAGCCAGATCTATTTATCCCTGAAGACATTTTTCTTCGCAAAGGTGCCCGTAAAGCAACGGAAATCCCTGAGCATATCCGCAATTGGCTACAAGCAGGACATATCGAATCGGTCAATCTGACCGAATGGCTGGCTGTAGATCATGTTTCTCTTTTTCAGAAGGTTACCCATGAATGGGGAATGGATGCCGAAACCAGAGTAATTACAGAGCAGTTAACACAGATGGATGAGCAGCGGATCATGAAAATCATCCCGGCCATAGCCATGCAATGGCTTAATCTGTTGAAAGGTCTAACAATAAATGAACAAACGATTCTCTTTCGCTCCATTGCAGAGCATCGTTCAGACAGCGTTCGCTGCTGGGCGGCTTATATCATTGGGCTGGATTCCGGTCTGAACCTGACTGAAAAGTTGGAACATATTCGGCCCTTTGCAGCAGATCATCACTTTGGTGTAAGAGAAATTGCCTGGATGGCTGTACGGGAGTCCATTTCTGCCGAATTATCCTCAGCCTTGCAACAGTTATTCCCATTGAGCGTTGACCCTGATCCACTGATCCGTCGCTTTGCCATAGAATCAATCAGACCTCGTGGCGTCTGGGCCAAGCATATTCAGGAGTTAAAAGAAAATCCGGCCATGGCCCTTCCCTTGCTTGACGCGGTGAAATCCGATGCCCATAAGTATGTGCAGGATTCGGTAAGTAACTGGCTGAACGATGCCAGCAAGACGAATCCAGAGTGGGTGCGGCAGGTCTGTGCCACTTGGACTCAGCAGTCGGATACCCAACATACGCGGCGAATCGTTACACGTGCCACGCGAAGTCTTACATAAAAAAGATGACCACCGCTCACTGGCAGTGGTCATCTTCTGCATAGGCACCCGCGTTTACATTCCTTTTGACAGGAATACTTTTTCCACGGTGAACAGCCCAATAACGTTCCCTCTTATCTTTAACTTACGCCTGAACTGCGTCCATCTGACCTTCTTCTTCCGCTTCCAATCTGCGCATGCCCACAATCAGAACAATAATGTTAGCCACTAATAACACAGCCGGGAACGGAACAGCGGCATATTGTGCATAGATCAGATGACTTCCCACGGCCCCAATCAGAATAAATGTCAGTATGCCAGAAGCCAGGATGCGAGTACGTGGAATCAGCAACCCTACGGCACTAAGCAACTCTGCAGCCCCGAGCAGATACATGGTCCATGTTGGATAAGAGAAACTCTCGAATGTCTGAATCATCATGTCTGCTCCACTAATCTTGTTAAACCCCGTCATGACGAAGACACCTGCTAACACAACCAGAAAAACGTAACCCAAAATCTTGTTCATATGTAGATCCTCCTGTAACAAATTATATGTTCCTACTATGTAATAATTATTTTTGCTGCACATTGTAAAAAAAGAATCTATGTAAAAGTTCCCAAAGGTCACTTTGTTTTCAACCGTTCAGCCCAGTTCAATTTTCAGAATAGTACGCGTTCATATTATACGTATTATTTATCACCAACTTACTTTTGTGAAGTTAGTATATAATAATAATATAATTTCTTCAAGTAATTTTTCACTGTATGATGTATAATACATACAAAAGGTATGTTACAGTATATTTTGTAGTAACCCTCATTTACTTGGATGTCCTATATTCTTAAAGCGGCAGAATCCATGTCCTTTCATATACAACCTGCGAAGAAAATAATCATGAATCGAGGTGAACACGTTGAAGCTGAAAAAAGTAAAAGCACCAAGTCCCTGTATGATCACTCAAGCCATAGACATCATAGGCAAGAAGTGGGTACTGTTAATCATGTACCAACTGTTGTCCGGACCCAAGCGGTTTACGGAGCTTGAAGCAGAGATGGCGATCAGTGGACGACTTTTATCGGAGCGATTGAAGGAAATGGAGACGGAAGGTATCGTAACCCGGCACATGTTTCCCGAGATACCTCCCCGTGTAGAGTATGAATTGACACCGAAAGGCAGAGCCATTGAACCTGTCATTGATCAGATCTACAGTTGGTCATCCGACTGGTTGAAACAGCAGAAATCCGAGTAGTTGAATTGCTGCTCAATAATCTCTACTCAACACAAATACGCCTGAATCAGGCTGATCTGCGGATCATTCCCTGATTCAGGCGTATTTATATTACCTTCAACCTTTTAATGAGAGAGATGTTTTGAAGGCTGAAGCTGTACAGGCAGACCGGAATCTGCCGATGCCAGCGCCGCCGTCGTAATCTCCTGTGTACGGCAGGCATCCGCATAATCGGACAGAATTCGTGAACGGTCTCCCGTACGCAGGGCATGAATGAACGCTTCATTCTCACGCTCGTATGGATTATGTCCTGCCGGAATCTCCAGACCTGCCATCGCATGTTTTGCGGCACTTGGCAGAAGCAAACGTTCTGGCGTCCAATCCCACACACCTGCATCCGTGTAGAACTGGAGCCCAGCGCCGCCCTCTCCGTCTGGCAACAGACATGTATTGGCGATACTGGCAATCGCTCCACTTTCCAGCTTGAGCGTCACATTCGCCACATCAGCAACGGTCACATGCTCATGCTTCTCATGCATGCTTCGCTGAGCTGCTACAGCATATACCTCCGTAACTTCTCCTGCACAATACCGAAGCAAGTCTACAATATGTGTAGTCTGCTCGACGAATTGTCCTCCTGAACCGTCCTGACGCCGCCACCAGGCGACCCCTGGCATTCCGCCCATCCAGCGGCCAAGTGCCATGCCGACCGTCTGTTCTTTCATCGACTGCTGCAGGACCTGCGCGGCCTCCTGATAACGGAAATGGTATCCTACAGAGGTTAACAATCTGCTCTTTTGCACCTGATCCAACACCTGACGCGGAACATCCATTCCGGTGCTCAAAGGTTTCTCCACCAGGAATGGAATACCGCGGCGAATTAATTCGGACTCAATCGATCCGTGAGACATCGGAGGCACACAAATATACACCGCATCCAGCTTCTCACCATCCAGCATATGTTCAAGTTCCCCGTAACCAACAGCATCATAAACCGAGGCCATAGCCTCTGCCTTTTCGAGCGATGTTCCACAGACACTCGCAACACGAACACCTTCCATCCGTGCGAGAATATCCGCGTGTACCTTACTGAACCAGCCTGTTCCAATGATTCCGATCTGTAATGTCATGGATGTAATCCCCTCTCTATGTTACACGCTTACATGTTCCATTCGACTCTCGACCTTGAAATCCTGCCTTAGATTTTGCCGGATGCTTCCAGCAACAGCTGATCCAGTTCCTGTGTATGTTTAACCTCTTCCTCTTCAGACCAGTTCAAACGACCTGCCATATACGAGATAACCGCTGCTTTATAGCGACGAACTTCATCAATACGGAAGAATAAATCACCTGTTCTTCGTACCAAAAAATCAGACGGAGTTACAGCCATCTCTTCATCAATCGCGTAACTTAACATCAACAGTAGCTCCTGTGGCATGCCATGAAGCTCGGACTTGGTGCGTGGATCGGGCATTCGCTCATATAGTGCCTCCACATTGGAACCATACGTGCGGACCAGTCGCTCCGCAGCAGGTCGAGCAAGTCCCAAGGCAACACCATCCTTGATCTTGCGTTCCGCATACGATACAAATCCAGCCGATCCCCCTACATCACCCCCGGAGATGGGCATCTTCTTCGTTACACAAGGGCCTATGGAATGCCCGCTCTCCTGCTCCATCTGGCGTGCGACCAGATCAACGACCATCTCGGCCATTTTACGGTATCCGGTTAATTTGCCCCCGGCAATCGTAATCAGATTGGATTCGGATACCCAGACTTCATCTTTACGTGAAATTTCGGAAGGATTCTTGCCTTCCTCATGGATTAGTGGACGTACACCCGCCCATCCGGATTCCACATCCTCGGTACCAATCCGTACATCTGGAAACATGCCATTAACTGCATTAATGACATAATCACGGTCGGAGTCGGAAATTTGGGGGTGTGCAGGATCGTCCTGATATACGGTGTCGGTTGTCCCCACATAAGTTTTGCCATCACGCGGGACAGCAAACACCATTCGACCATCTGGTGTATCAAAATAAACCGCCTGTCTTAGCGGGAATCGTTTACCATCAAAGACCAAATGAATGCCTTTGGTCATCTGTAGCGTTTTCCCCTGGCGCGAACCATCCAATTCCCGCAGACCGTCCACCCATGGACCGGAAGCGTTGATCATCTTGCTTGCTTTTAGCGTATAGGTCTGCCCATCGATCTGATCAATAGCTTCAATACCTGTAATCTTGCCATTCTCCTTCAGGAAACCTTTCGCCTTAACGTAGTTCACTGCCTGTGCCCCACGTTTGACGGCTTCTTTCATAACTTCTATGGTGAGCCTGGCATCGTCAGTCCGGTACTCCACATAGAGTCCACCACCCAACAACCCCTGTTTGCGTAATAAAGGTTCACTATCTGACACCGCTCCAGCATTCAACATTTGGCGTCGTTCACTGCGCTTCACCCCGGCGAGCCGATCATACACCATCAGTCCAATGGATGTGCTGAATCGGCCGAACGTACCTGCCGTGTAGATCGGTAACAACATCGGTTCCGGTGTTGTCACATGTGGCCCATTCTCATAAACGACAGCCCGCTCCCGTCCTACCTCAGCAACCATCTTCACTTCATACTGCTTTAAATATCGCAATCCGCCATGGACAAGTTTGGTCGATCGACTGGATGTACCTGCTGCAAAATCCTGCATTTCTACAAGCGCTGTCTTCAATCCACGGGAAGCCGCATCCAATGCAATCCCTGCGCCTGTAATCCCACCACCAATAACTAATACGTCAAAATGTACATTCGCCATGTTTTGCAAATATTCGGTCCGGTGTGCTGACGAGAACGTTTCTGTCATTCTTGAACCTCCCATTAATTTCCTTTATGTTTCCGTAAAAAAACAAAAAAAGGACCACGTCATTCGCTCAGCAATTGCTGAGCGGCACGTGGTCCCTCCCGATCTCCAGACATCATTTTTTAACTTGTGCCTTTATCCTATCACAGATTTTTGACGGCGTGAAGTCCTGAAATGACACATTATTCAAAAAAAATTCAAAAAGTTGTTCTGCCAAAGGATGGAATTTCAAATGAATCCACTAACCTTGTATTTTTCCTTATAGTGGGTATATATTTTGCCTTCTTCAGGAAGAATAACCCTGTAAATCATGCATCATTTTCCACCAGTAAATATCATTTATAACATATGTTTAGTTAAAAAGTACAAATACCCACACCAAGAAATATTCATTTCATTCCTTTTATTTAAAAGCCATTGCTGCGTTCACTGCACGCTTCCAGCCTGCATACAGTTCTGTTCGTTGTTGCTCAGCCATAACAGGCTGGAAGACACGCTCCGTATTTTCATGATCCGTCAGTTCATCCGCACTCGTCCAATATCCAACCGCCAATCCTGCCAGATAAGCCGCACCCAATGCTGTTGTTTCATTCACCGTTGGACGTTCGACAGGAATGCCCAGAATATCACTCTGGAATTGCATGAGGAAATCATTGGCCGCCGCCCCGCCATCTACACGCAGAGCATGCACGGGAATACCCGAGTCGGATTCCATTGCCTCCAGTACATCTTTGGTCTGATACGCCAACGCCTCAAGCGTAGCACGGATAAAGTGTTCCTTTGTCGTGCCTCGGGTCAAGCCAAACACTGCACCCTTAACCTCACTATCCCAATACGGACTGCCCAGTCCCACAAATGCAGGTACCATATAAACACCGTCTGTTGAAGGCACACGTGAGGCGTAATCCTCGCTATCTTTTGATGAGCGAAGCATTCTTAATCCGTCACGCAGCCACTGAACCGCAGACCCTGCAACAAAAATGCTGCCTTCGAGCGCATATTCAACCTTGCCATTCATCCCCCAGGCAATCGTTGTAATCAGTCCATGATTGGATTGTACCGGGCTCTCTCCCGTATTCATAAGCATAAAACAACCCGTACCATATGTATTTTTCATACTGCCCTTGGTGTAACAGCCCTGACCAAACATCGCTGCCTGTTGATCTCCTGCCGCTCCCGCAATCGGAATCCGATGACCGAAGAAATGATAGTCTGTTGTGTGTGCATACACCTCGGATGAACCTCGCACCTCTGGCAGCATCGCCTTAGGAATGTCGAGGATATCCAACAATTCGTCATCCCATTGCAGATCATAGATGTTATAGATCAGGGTACGTGAGGCATTGGATATATCCGTGACATGTGTACCCCCGCTCAGTTTCCAGATTAGCCAGCTATCAATCGTGCCAAACAGCACTTCCCCCTTCTCTGCCCGCTCCCGGGCACCAGGGACATGATCCAGAATCCACTTAATCTTTGTTCCCGAGAAGTAGGGATCGATCAATAATCCTGTTTTGCGGCGAAAAAGGTCCCCGAGTCCCTGTGTCTTCAAATCTTCACAGATGTCTGCGGTCTGTCTGGACTGCCATACCACTGCATTATAGATGGGTCTGCCTGTTTCTTTGTCCCATACCACAACGGTTTCCCGCTGATTTGTAATTCCAATCCCGGCAATCTGGACAGGCTTGATCCCGCTCTCGGCCAGACATGAAGCCATCACGGCAAGAATGGAACTCCAGATTTCGTTGGCATTCTGCTCTACCCAGCCCGGCTTGGGGAAATATTGAGGGAATTCCTGCTGTGCAATGTGTACAATCTCTCCGCCACGGTTAAACAGAATAGCTCGAGAGCTTGTTGTTCCCTGATCCAGAGCCAATATATATTTTTCCATACAGACAACCTCCTGTTGTGGGTTCTTTTTACGGTGTAAGCGATTTCTCGAAGTGTCGGATCAGATCTGCGTTGGATGTGGTCACTGCCGTAGCCCCGACGCCAAGCGCAAGTTCAACCTCTTCCGGTGAACGGATCAATCCCCCCGCAATAATGGGTATCCCCGTACGCACAGATACTTCCGCAATAATATGCGGAATGACGCCAGGTAGTACTTCAATATAATCAGGTTGAGTTTTGGCCAGCAAGAGATAACTCTTCTCCAGTGCATGGGTATCCAGCAGAAAAATACGTTGAATCGCTGTAATGCCTTTCTGCTTTGCTTTCTGAATGACGCTCGCTCGCGTAGAGATCAGTCCTGCCGGGCGAATGTGCTGACACAGATACTCTGCCGCATACTCATCGTTTTTTAAACCCTGAACCAAATCTGCATGCAAAAGTATTTTTTTGTCATACCGCCGCGCCTCGTCCATTACACTCATAAGCTGTGCAATATGGGTTTCCAGCATCACCCCATAGGTATAAGGGCCTTCAATCATCGCTTCAAACTGCTTCATGCTCTTTGCAGCCGGCAACATACGTTGTCCCTCAAATGGCACCTTCGTTCCTCCCGCATTCATCAGATGACTATATTGTATATTCCGTACTGTGAGAACGGCAAGCCATTCCGTGAATCAGGAAAACCTGATCGCTAACCTATCATCCATACAAAAAAAGCCGCTGCTGCACTTCTCCATAACGGAGAGTACAACAACGACTATTCAGCTAATCGAATACGTTTATTAATAATGATTAAGCCTGCGCATGCGGAAGCAGCGTATCTGCCCCAGCCCATCCATCACTTTCTGCCAAGTGACCAGAACGGTTCACTTTCGTTTGCAGGTACTTTTCGTTAAAAGCAGAGCGATCTCCCCATAGTGGAACACGTCCGCCCACATTCAATCCCGCTTCCTGCAAGGCAGCCAGCTTCCGTGGATTGTTGGTGATCAATGTAACCGGAGCAGAACGAAGCGCACGTAACACAGCAATAGCATCGTCATAATTACGAGCATCGTCCGTGAATCCGAGCTGCAAGTTCGCATCTACCGTATCCAGACCTTCTTCTTGCAAAATGTACGCCATGGCTTTGCTGAACAGACCGATGCCACGTCCCTCATGGTTCGCAAGATAGAACAGTGCACCTGCTCCGTGAGCGGCAATCATTTTCATGGATTGCTCCAATTGGAAGCCACAATCACAGCGTTTGCTACCAAAGATGTCGCCTGTATGACAGATGCTGTGCATCCGGATCAGCGCTTCTTGCGCTTCAGCAAAGTCACCATACACCAGAACACTGGATTGTTGACGCTCTGCCAGTTCAGCAGCAGCAAGAGATTCGATTAACTCACCGCTCTCCATCGCTTTGTCCGATTTCATCCAGCTGTACCACTGGAATGTCTTGGTCTCCCCATCGAGGTTAACCGGAAGCTTGATTGGTCCCACCAGGTATATGAACTCTTTTCCACTCGGAAAAGTCTGAATTTTGGGGGCAAGCAGTTGAATAATATGTGAATTGATCATTGTCGTTCCTCCTGTTTAGGCCAACTTGTATGTTGATTGATTCGCATCCAGAGCGAAATTGGATCACTTGGATGTTATATAGTACGTATCTATATTATTCTCATCATCATTAGTTACTTTATGTAAGTTAGTTTAGAATAAAAATTATAATGTGTCAAGTAACTTTTATTTTTAAAGTAACTACCCAATTTATGTTACGCAATCGACACAAATATGTGTTTCATTTTAGGAATATTGGGTATGAGTTTATAAACTGCTCATACACTAATGTTGTAGTCCAAAGCACTTCATGCCTCGAACTTAACGATGAGGGGGTAATACACATGATCCGCCGGAAAAGAACATGCTGGACAGCCATACTGATGGTCTGCGTCCTGCTCATAAGCGGATGCTCCATCTGGCCCGGACAGGACGATTCAGCGAACAACAAAAAGGTAACGCTTACATTATGGTACTGGAATCGTTCCATCGATGATAAGTTGATTGCCAGGGCTAAGGAAAAGTTCCCCAATATCGAACTGACAGCTCAGAAAATCGGCGGTGATTTCAAAGCAAAACTCAAAACAACACTCGCTGCACGCTCAGGTGAACCAGACATTGTGGCATTGAACGACTGGATCATGGAGCTATTCCCCAGTGAGGACCGTTTCTATAATCTGTATGATCTCGGTGCAGGAGATATTGAAGACCAATATCTGCCGTGGAAATGGAAGCAAGGCGTTACGCCAAGCGGACAGATGATTGGTTTCCCGATGGATACGGGCCCAACAGCCCTCTTCTACCGAGAAGATCTGTTCAAGGAAGCCGGATTGCCATCTGATCCCGAAGACGTTACACGCCAGATCAACAGTTGGGATGCATATGCTGCTGCCGGAGAACAGCTCAAGGAAAAATTCGGAGGCAAGGTTTTTCTAACCGACAATATTGCAACCGTTTACAATCAAGTCATATCGCAGTCTGCGGAGCGTTATTTCCGGCCGGACGGGTCCTTTATCGGCATGGATTCCGCTACTGTGCGCAAGAGCTGGGATACAGCCGTTGCTTTCAAAGAGAAGGGACTGCTAGCCAATGCAGATGGCTGGACTCCAGGCTGGAACGCCGCGATGAATAATGGCGAAATCGCTTCTTTTGTAGGTGCTGTCTGGATGAAACAAGTTCTTCAGGAAGCCGCTCCGGATACATCCGGGAAGTGGCGGGTCGCTCGGGCACCGGGGGGAGATGGCAACAACGGAGGATCATTCCTGTCCATCCTGAAGTCGAGTGAACATCCTCAGGAAGCCTTTGAACTGGTTCGCTGGCTGCAAAGTCCCGAAAATCAACTGGAGCAATATCAGACATTGAACCTTTTCCCTTCTGCACCAGGTGTGTTTGATGATCCTGCCATGAAAGAAAAAGAACCTTTCTTTGGTGGACAGGCGACAGGGCCTGTATTTGCCGAATCGGCACAGGATGTGCCGGATGCTTTCTTTGGCGAAAGATACCCATCCGTTCACAACATTATCACCCGGCGGCTGAATGATGTCGCGAAGCAAAATGCCGATCCACAGCAGGTCTGGACGGATACGGTACACCGCGTCGAGCGGGAATTGCAGCGTTAACCTGAAGAACGTGTGGTTTCGTTATCCGCAAAGGAGGAATTCATATGGCTGTAACTGAACCTCGTCTTACTCCCGATCCCGGACATGCAAGACCTGATCTGGATCGGCAGAAGTCACTATGGGCGAGAATGTGGGAACATCGTGCACTTTATGTTGCGATATCGCCGTTTTATATTCTGTTTGCGGTATTTGGGCTGTTCCCAATCGGTTTCTCACTCTATCTGGCTTTTCATAAATGGGATGGCATCGGTGTCATGACGTTTAACGGACTCAACAATTTTAAATACATGCTGACTGATGCCGAGTTCTGGCAAGCCGTGGGCAATACGTTCATGATCTGGATCTATTCGACGATTCCGATGCTCTTCTTCGCCCTGATTATTGCCTTTTTGCTGCATGCACCATTTGTGAAGTTCCGTACTCTGTTTCGGGTCGGTTATTTCCTGCCAAACGTCACATCCATCGTGGCGGTAGCCATTATCTTCGGTGCTTTATTTGCCAACAATTATGGCTTTCTCAATTATCTGTTGCAGTCGGTCGGGCTACCGGTTGTGGAGTGGCTTAATGCACCATGGGGCATTAAAGTCGCAATCTCCTCCATGGTGGTCTGGCGCTGGACCGGATATAATGCCGTCATCTATCTGGCCGGACTACAGAGTATTCCGCAGACATTATACGAAGCAGCCAAGATTGACGGCGCATCAGCGATACAGTCCTTTTTCCGAATTACAATTCCGATGCTGCGTCCTGTGATCCTGTTTACGGTCATTACATCAACGATTGGCGGTATGCAGCTGTTCACTGAGCCACAAGTATTGGTAGGTAATGATGGTGGCGCAGGTGCAGCAGGCATGACGATTGTATTGTACCTCTACCGTGAATCCTTCATTAACAATTACTTCGGATATGGCGCTGCCGTTGGTTGGGGCATGTTCCTCATTATCGCCCTGTTCTCGATTGTGAACTGGAAGCTTGTTCAAGGCAAATCATCCTGATGTGATAAGGGGGAGCGCACATGGCGACCAAACACCTCAAATCGCTGGTGTTGTATACCGGTCTTATCGGGGGCATGCTCATATCCATGTTCCCGTTCTATTGGCTGATTGTAATGTCTACCCGGACAACGTCCGATATCTACAAGTTTCCACCGCAGCTCTGGTTCGGAGGCGAATTGTGGAATAATATTACGCGGGTGTTACAGCAGATTGACTTCTGGGGTGCCTTTCTGAATACGTTGTTTGTGTCGGGCCTCGTGACCATTCTTGTACTGTTTTTTGACTCACTGGCGGGGTTTGCGTTTGCGAAGTTTGAATTTCCCGGCAAAAAGTGGCTCTTCATCCTGCTGCTCGCCACCATGATGGTACCTTCCCAGCTGTCGCTGGTGCCTTCCTTCGTACTCATGGCAACGTTCGGCTGGGTCGGTTCCTTCAAAGCCCTCATCATACCGGGCATGGTAAACGCCTTCGGCATTTTCTGGATTCGCCAGTATGCAACAGAGTCGATTCCGAACGATCTACTGGATGCGGGCCGCATCGACGGCTGTAATTTCTTCCGACTCTATTGGAACGTGGCGTTGCCGATTTTGCGACCTGCATTTGCTTTCCTCGGCGCGTTCACCTTTATTGGTGTATGGAATGATTATCTGTGGCCTTTGATCGTCCTGACGGATGAACGTAAATATACGTTGCAGATTGCGTTGTCCCAATTGAACGGACTGTATAACACAGACTATGCAATGGTTATCGCTGGTACGTTGCTTGCCGTCATTCCACTCATCGTTATGTTCCTGTTCATCAGCCGCCAGTTTATTTCGGATATTGCCGCTGGAGCAGTGAAAGACTAAGATTGTGGCATTTTGATCCATCCCTCAAGTCTGATATTCTTATCTATAGATGAAATAACAGATGCCATATAAGTTGGATGAATAGCGCCAAGTGCACGAAGGGGACAGAAAGGGCCTGAAGAAATGGAGTTAAAAGCTTTCCAGAGGAAAGCTACTTCGAAAGCATATGCTTCGCATTTACGCGATCAGAAGGCTTTCTGTACCCGAAGTGTTAACGTGTAACAGCATTCATTTCACTTATATATTCAAGAAAGAGGGATGACAAAATGGCTTCTTCACCCTATATGATCGGCGTAGATATCGGCACGACCTCCACCAAGGCCGTCTTGTTCGAACAGAACGGAACCATTGTGGCACAAGGCAGTGCCGATTATCCGCTGCACACCCCCACACCTGCGATTGCGGAGCAGGATGCGGAAGATATTTTCAAAGCAGTCATTACATCAGTTAAACAGGCCACTTCCAAAGCGGGAGTGAAGCCAGAGGACATCCTGTTTGTATCCTTCAGTTCGGCCATGCACAGCATTCTGCCTGTCGATCAACACGGCAAACCGCTGATGCGGGCCATGACTTGGGCAGATAATCGCAGTGCCGAGTGGACCGAAGTACTCAAATCCGAGATGAATGGTCACGAAATCTATCTGAGAACAGGTACGCCGATTCATCCGATGTCCCCACTCACCAAGATCATGTGGCTCACCCGGGATCAACCAGAACTTTTCAGACAGACGTACAAATTCATATCCATGAAAGAATATGTCTTCTATAAATTATTTTCTGAATACGTCATTGATCACTCCATGGCCTCCGCCACCGGACTCATGAATCTGGAGAAACTCGACTGGGATGCAGAAGCGCTGCATGTGGCGGGCATTACGCCGGAACACCTGTCCCGATTGGTTCCAACCACACATGTGCTGAAACATGGATTGCACCCGGAGTACGCCAAGGAGATGGGCATTGCGGTCACCACACCGTTTGTGATCGGTGCAAGTGATGGTGTGCTTTCCAATCTGGGCGTGAACGCCATTGATCCGGGCGTCGTGGCCGTGACCATTGGTACCAGTGGAGCGATTCGTACAGTCGTAGATAAACCGGTGACCGATCCGAAAGGACGCTTCTTCTGTTATGCACTCACGGAGGATGCATGGGTCATTGGCGGACCAGTGAACAACGGCGGTGTTATTTTCCGCTGGATTCGGGACGAGTTTGCAGCTTCCGAGGTCGAGACAGCGAAACGGCTTGGCATTGATCCGTATGAAGTGCTCACTCGTGTTGCGGAAAATGTACCTCCCGGTTCGGAAGGTCTCTTGTTCCATCCGTACATGACAGGTGAGCGGGCTCCGCTCTGGAATCCGAACGCCCGCGGCTCGTTCTTCGGCCTGACGCTACACCATAAGAAAGAACATATGATTCGCGCTGCGCTCGAAGGTGTATTGTTCAACCTATACACGGTCATGCTGGCGATTGAAGAAAAGATCGGTCGTCCGAAAAAAATTCAGGCGACAGGCGGCTTCGCCCGCTCTGAGCTATGGCGCCAGATGATGGCTGATATTTTCGATCAGGATGTCATCATCCCCGAAAGTATCGAAAGCTCCTGTCTCGGTGCAGCCGTACTGGGCTTGTACGCCCTTGGCCGCATCGATTCCCTAAGTGCCGTCTCCGGCATGATCGGATCGACACATCGGCACCAGCCGGACCCGGACAGTGTCCGTGTTTATCGGGAACTCCTCCCAATCTTCATCCGCATCTCCCGCAAATTCGAAGAAGAGTATGCGGATATCGCTGCTTTTCAGAATAAGACGATGCAGGGGTAGGGAAGGCGCGGTATGTTACACGTTGGAGATTCAAAAAGTCGAACATGTAATAACGCTAACGAATCGTAAACGTCTTATTTGCAGCTTTTAGCATGTTTTCAAAATCTAACGAACCTGAGACACCTTATATCCGATTTTAGCCGCGGAAAACTGCCCCAAAGTTAGAATAACCGAAAAATAGCGTCTCAGCGATTCGTTAGAATCTGACTTATGCTGATTTATGGCCAATAGCGCGTCTCTGGTTCGTTAGAATTGACCGACCATCGTCACCACCATGTAGTTGTCCCCCCTGCTAAGCTGCGTCTGGCTCAGAATAATCTGCGGCTCTAGCGAGTACATCTTATGCACGTTCATAAGGACCGTCCCGCCATGTTTAAAACATGCGGGACGGTCTTTTTCATGTACAGTTTTTGTGTACCAATCTACCTGTAGAAACTGTGCTACCAGAGTGATGAAGCCCTCGTTCTCAGCGCCTTTCAAATCACTAAATATTCCACCAAAAAAAAAGCCCCACAGCTGAAAAACTGCAGAGCTTCGTTTCCTAAAACGTTGCATTATTACTTATTTACACTGCGCTATTACTGATTATACTTGCTGAACGCATTCTGGTCGGCTTGTACATTCTCCAGATACACAATCTGCCCCGCATCATTTACACGCGCGATATCAATGCCTGCTTTGGCATATACCGTTCCGTCTGCCGCTTGTCCGCATACTGCCCAGTTGGTCTGGTAGCTGCCGTCGGGCTGTTGCACCCACGCGTCCCACATATGTTTTACATCCTTATTATACTCGTAGAAAGCTTTCATGAAACCGTCGAATCCTGTTCGACTGCTGCCGTTAAGCACAATCTCTGCGTCAGGTGTAAACAGGGACAATAAATCCTGCATGGCGCGCTCATCTGTACGTGAAGCATCAAATAAACGGAAATAGTTGTTCAACATCGTAGTGGTATTTGTAGTACTCATTTATATTCCTCCTAGAATAAAAAGCCGTTTTCCAATCTTTCAGTTCGAATATTTTCGAACTAACTGAAAAGAAATGTAACATACTTCTTATACTCCCCGCAAGAGATAGTTCGAAATATTTCAAACATTGAAAGAGAAAGCCGATTATGCTAACGTCATAGATATGAGAACTCCAACAATACCTATGGCTTCGGAACTGAAGCTGACCACGGTCTGCAATGCATTGGGTGATCCGATCCGCATGAAAATTGCACACTGTCTGGCCAGCTCTGGCGAGAAAAACTGTTCAGCCTTCGAAGTAGACCATATTTCCAAATCCACGTTGTCCCATCACATCAAAATTTTACGTGAAGCTGGCGTGATTCAGCCGCGCATTGAAGGTAAACAGCACTTTTATTCCCTACGAAAGGAAGAACTAAACGCACGTTTTCCAGGCCTCGTCGAGATGATTCTGAATACAACCGAGGAATACGTACATTAAAGTAAGCAGGTCTGGGATCGATAGAAGAACTACTTTCATCATAATCGCAATTCCATAAAGGAGGCTAACCGTATGGACAAAAAGGCAGCAAAGATACTGCTGAGCACCTTCTGGGGAGGTGGGGGCTGGAAAACTACCTCTCTACCCTTCTCCGGGGAGGAATTTGAATATGCCAAAAGTAAAGGTGTTATGTTCGATCCACTTACGATCACGCATGACGAGATTGTCCAGCGTCTGTACGACATGCATCAGGATGACTCGTTTAAAGAACGGGTAATTTCGGCCTTTTTACATAGTCTGTCCACCAAAAAAATCTATCTACGCAGCGCATTATCCAGCTGGGCTTTAACGTCGAAGATGCCTTTGCATACCTATGCGGAACGCCCTGCCCTTCACCCTAATACGAGTGCCTGTGGGGATTGTAATTTCCTACGCTTACAGTCAGACAAGGATTATTCCAATGTCGACTTGAACGTCTTGAACTTTGAACGGATCAAGTGGGGCGGCGTGCGTCACGGCTGGCTTATCTATTGCCTGATGGATCTGGAATTACTGCTTCAGGACAACGATGCAAACTATGAAGTAACTCCTGAAGACCAAACCATCCTGGTCAACCTGCTTGAAACAGCGCAGACGGAAGACCCCAAAGACAGTGCTCGCACACTTGAGAAAAAGTGGAAGGATCTCTTCCCTTCGAGCAAACAGGAGCGCGATGCCCTGTTGGAAATTTGGGCGGCAGCCGGCATACTGGTTCCTGGAGATAAACCGAGAAAACGCAAAGGTGGTTCCAGCGATTTCGTCTTTGCAGCAACCTGGCAAGGTGATGATGGATATCATGCAGAAGCCGTAAAACATTATTTTGGCTCCTATCTTCCTCAAATGTGATAAAACCTGAACTTTTGCTCACCTTGACGTGTGTCTGGTTACAATAATGACATCGACAGATTTCCTGTTTAACTCGTATAATAAGGGGAAATTGGTAGATGGGAGTGAAACAAGCGAGTTTATGGTATACATACTGGCTTTTATAGTGTCTTTTGCTGTCGTGGTTCTGCTTATTCCGCCGCTTGGTCGACTGGCTCACCGGCTCGATTTTGTGGACAAGCCCCGGGAAGATGTGGAGCGTAAGCTGCACAGGCAACCTATCCCGCTCACGGCGAGTTACGCGATATTTACTGGATTTTTCCTGACATACATTGCTCTGACGAAAGAAATCACATGGGAAACAGCGGCTCTGGTCGCTGGTGGTATGCTTCTGCTAACGATTGGTACCGTCGACGACTGGTACAAAACAAAAGGCAAAGATTTTCCTGCCCTGCCCAAGATGCTCGTACAGGTCTCTGCGGCAGTACTCGTATTTGCTTCTGGCATTGCGTTCACCGGATTCGTGAATCCTTTTAATGCGGAATATGTCATGCTTCCGATCTGGCTGCAATTCATTCTCACGATCCTGTGGATCTTCGGTGTGACAACCGTCATCAACTTCTCGGACGGCATGGACGGACTTGCTGGCGGATTATCGGCCATCTCGGCGATTACCCTGTTCATCGTGGCCATTGCCAAAGGTCAAACGGATTCCGCACTCATGTCGATCATTCTGGTCGGTGTGACGATTGGTTATCTGAAGTACAACAAAGCTCCTGCCAAAGTGTTCATGGGTGATGCAGGTGCTACGTTCCTTGGCTTCATTTTGGCGGTTATCGCTCTGGATGGTGCATTCAAACAAGCAACCATGTTGTCCATCTTCATTCCGATTTTGGCGCTCGGTGTACCGATCTTCGACAACATCTTTGTCGTTATCAAACGTTTCATTCAAGGTAAAGCGATCTACCAGGCTGATGCGAGTCAAGCACACTATCGACTGCTGCGTGCCGGATTGAATCATAAACAGGTTGTTGCTGTGCTCTATCTCGTCAGCACATGTCTGTGCCTTTCCTCCATCATATTGATGCTGGTAGAGATGTAAGTATCCGCAATATAAGGAATGTAAAAAGAGACGAGTCCAAGATTTCTTGGCTCGTCTCTTTGTTATGCTTATATGGTTAAGTGCTCATTCCGCACTCATTCGGTGTCATTTCGCTATATTGATAATTCATGTATAACAGTTCGGTTCAACCATCTGGACTGGTAAGCAGTATCCACATATCTTAAACCTCAGGCGCTCAAAGTCTCACACTTATCTGGAAGCTACGGGTGGCAACGGTTTTTCTTGTTGCTGCCGACCTGTCCACCCCGGCCGATCAAGTTCAATGAGACGCCGGTATCGCTCTTCCCCAGCCAGCAATTGTTCGTGAGAACCCTGCATGGCAATCTTTCCATTTTCCATAAAAATAAGTTCGTCCATCTGTTCCGCACCAATCAGGTGATGGGTGACCCAGATCATCGTTTTGCCTTGCAAGCTATCCAGAATGGTTCGCATCAACTCGCGTTCAGTCACAGGATCAAGCCCAACGGTTGGTTCATCCAATATAATAACAGGTGTCTCCCGGAGCAGTACCCGTGCCAGTGCAATTCGTTGCCTTTCCCCACCGGAGAAACGCAGACCTGTCTCCAGCATCGGCGTATCATACCCCTGCGGTAAAGACTCAATCAGACCAGATAAACCTACTTGCGCGGCCACCTGACGAATCTCCTCATCCGTTGCATGCGGACGCCCGATCCGCAAATTATTCGCCACCGTGGTGTCGAACAGGTGAGGGCTCTGATTCAGCACCGCGATGACATCAGTGACACTCTCACCCAAGGTTTGCACAGGCATATTATTGATCAGAACTTTCCCCCCAGATGGACGCAAAGCCCCCTGAATCAGCTTCAACAAGGTTGATTTGCCGCCGCCGCTTCGTCCAAGAATAGCCAGACGTTTGCCTTGTGGCAGATGAAGGGATACATCCTGTACGGCATAAGTATCATCAGATGCATAGCGGTAACTAACGTGATTGATCTCGATGTCTGCTCTGAGTTTGGGCGGAATGCGAAGACGAATTCGTCTGTCCGGGGTATCATTCGCAGTTGGTAAGGACTCCGATGGCTGCCTAGCCATCAGGTTGCCGTTTTTTACTACAGAGATTGATTCGCCCGTCCTGTCAACATCGTCCGCTCCATGCTGCACCGGAAGATGCTCTTTCCCTTCCAGCTGTTTCAAGCGGTCCAGCGATTCCCGATATTGTGGAAGATGCTCCACTGCATCCCCTACAGGCAGAAGTGATTCCGTAAGTGGAAATAACACCAGCACAAAAGCAGCAATCATCACGGCAGGTAATTGCCCGATAGAAGCAGCATTTCCGGCCCATAACGTAACCGATAATACCATCAGGCCAATGACACACTGAGCCATCAGATCACGCCAGCGTGTCCAGCGCCGCAATTTGCGACGAACCGCGTCGACATGTTCTTCCTCCTCTTCCTGCTGCTGAACAAATTCCGCGGCTCGCCCACTTGCAAGCCAATCCCCCAGTCCAAGCACACCGTCGGTCAGACGGGTATACAACCTGCTATTTTCCTTTTTCAGCCGTACACGCCATTTCCACGTCACTTTCAGGGAAATCGCAGGTAACACGGCAACGAGAAATAACATATACAAGCCCATCCACACCGCAAATCCCAGATCAACACTGCCAAAGGCGATCACAGTCCCACCGTACATCACAAGCGCGGTGACGGCGGGAAAAACGGTGCGCAGATAGATATCCTGCAACCGCTCCACATCATCGGCGAGTGCTCCGAGTACATCTCCGGTCTGCATACGAGAGCGCAGGAACAGGGCCTGTGGCTCCAGAATGCGATATAACTTCACCCGTTGATCGGCCAACACACGCAGTACGGCATCATGTCCTGCCAATCGTTCAATATATCGAAAGACGGCACGGAATATCCCAAATGCACGTACCCCAACAATAGGTACATACACCATCAAAATGTTTTCAGGACGCAGTGCAGACTTGGAGATCAGAAATCCGGAGGTAAACAGCAGCAGTACCGCACACAGTGCAGCACAAGTGCCTAGCGCAATGACTGCGATGAATCTCCACTGGTACTGTGCCACATACGGAGCAATCCAGCTATTTTTTTCTTTTCCGTTACGGACGGTCTCCATATGTTCATATCCGGACTTCATTTTATATCGCCTCCATCTGGGCCTGAATCATCTGATAATATACACCTTGTCGTGCCAGTAATTCCTGATGTGTTCCCGTCTCTGCCACTGTGCCGCCATCCATGACAATAATTCGATCCATATGCGGCATCCAGTGCAGGCGATGGGTAGCCAAAAATACAAGTTTTCCTTCAAACAGTGGCATCATCGTCTGTTTCAATTCATACTCTGTTTCCACATCCAGATGAGCTGTCGGTTCATCAAGCAGCAGGATGTTCCGTTTACTAAGCAGGGCTCTTGCCAGCGCCACCCGTTGCTCCTGCCCACCACTGAGCTGTCTGCCGCCAGCCCCAATAGGCTCATGCAACCCACCGGATAATGAGGACAGCAGCTTGGTTAATCCAGCTGCGCTAATGGCCTTAGCCACCTCCGCATCCGAAGCCTCCGGCATGTAGAAACGAACGTTATCGGCCAGACTTCCACTAAAGATATACGGATGCTGCGGGATAGCTGCCGTCTGTCTTCGCCAGGATTCGAGCATATCCGATGTAACTGGCTGTCCGTTAGCCAAAACTTGACCCGACGTAGGCAATTGGAAACCAGCCAACACATCAATCAACGTGGACTTGCCTGCTCCGCTGGCGCCAATAATACCGATTTTGCCGAGACCTGTAATCTGAAATGTGACATCCTTTAGCGAATAAGGACCTTCATCATCATGCCGTACCTGTACATCCGTTAGAGCCAATCTACTATTCTCATTCCAAGAGAACACTGAGGAAGAGGAAGAAACAAGCTCAGGAGTAGTAGAAACAGAAGCAGGATCAGGAGCAGAATCAGGAGCAAGATGCCCCGCAGCCGTTTTATCATTCAACACGACACGTATGGTCGAAGTAGCGGCTTTCCTTTTACCCAAAGATAATGATGGTGTAGATCTAGCCTCATCCTCTGCCGTAACGGGATGTGCAACAACATTTGCATAGGCTTCTTTTTGTTTCTGTTCGGCAACTTTCCCCCGTTCAATCACTTGGTTGATAGCCGCTCCGGCTTCCTTACCGTCCAATGTGGCATGGTAATCAGCGCCGAGCATACGTACAGGCAGGAAATATTCGGGAGCGAGAATGAGTACCGTCAGCGCAGGGCCAAGCAGCATATGCCCTTCCGTCAGACGTAATCCCAGACCAACTGCCACAGAAGCAACGGACAGCATCGTGAAGAAGTCGAGTGCAAACGAAGAAAGAAAAGCCATGCGCAGGGTGGACATCGTTGCCTTCCGATACCGCTGACTGACCCGCAGAATGGACCCTTCGTGTGTTTTGCTCTGTCCCAACGTTTTCAGCGTTTCCAGCCCCCGCAGGGTATCAACAAAATGGTTAGCGAGCGCTTTGTAGGATCGGAATTGTCCATCTATCTTCCGCTGCGCAGCGAGGCCAATCAGAATCATGAACACGATCAGTATTGGGAGAGTCAGCATCAGAATAACCCCGGACATCAGATCCAGCTTAAATACATACAGCAAAATGACGATAGGTGTGAATCCTATGCCCAGCATACGAGGAATGAATAGTTCGAGATACGTCTTGTATTGAGCTGTTCCCTCACGTGCCAGTGTAACCAGATGGCCTGTGCCCTCTGTCTTGGCATAACGCGGCCCGAGTCTGAACCACTGCTCCACCATCTTTCTGCGCAGATCGGTCCCTGTCCTCTCCGCATATCGTGAAGTCACGAGTTGTAACCAGAAGGATAGGGCGTAGCGGGCGGCAAAAGCAGCCAGGAACAGCAGCAGTACAGGGTACTGCTCCGTTACGGATGAACCTTCAAACAATGCAGTGATGGCCTGTGCCAGCCATTTGGCTTGCATAATGATCGTCATCGCCTGTAGCAGCACCAGCGCTGATGCCAGCGCAAGTACCGGCCGGATGCCCGGCAGCTTCATTAGCCCCCGTCCCATATCAGTACTCCAGGTGGTGCTGCTCGTTCAGACGTTTGCGGAAGATATAATAACTCCAGATCTGATAGCCAAGAACAAACGGCAGCAATGTGCAAGCTACAATTGTCATTACTTTCAATGAATAAGCGCCGGATGCGGCATTGTATACAGTCAGATCATATGCCGCCCCAAAGGAACTCACCATCACTCTTGGGAAAAGTCCGATAAAGACCGAGGCAAAGGCAATTGCAATCACTGCCCCAGTCATCCCAAAAGCCCAGCCTTCACGCTTCTGACGAACAAAGTATGCCGCAAGTGCAAGCGAAACTGCGCCGAGTACAACCATAATCCAAAGAGCCCAGCCGCGTACGGCGAACACATCGGTCATGAAATACGTCATTAACGCGTAAACAGCGAGCAGTGCAGCCAGCGGCAGCATTAATTTTTGCGCTGTATTCAAGGCACGCTCTCTGAGATCACCTACTGTTCGTAGTGATGCAAACAGCAATCCATGAACCAGACACAGCAGGGTTACGCTCAAGCCACCAATCACGGTGTACGGATTAACAATATCGAGGAATCCTGCACGCAGCTGCATCTCCCCATCAATGGGCAGACCTTTCATCAATGTGGCAAAGACCACGCCGAATAGGAAAGGCAAGAGCGCGCTGGAGACAACAATGATGATGTCCCACGTTTTGCGCCAGCGCTGCTGTTTCATTTTACTGCGGAATTCGAAAGCAACTCCGCGACCAATCAAGGCGAGTAACACCACTACAAGTGGCAGGTAAAAACCACTGAACAATGTGGCATACCAGTGCGGGAAGGCAGCAAACATCGCGCCCCCTGCCGTAATCAGCCATACTTCATTACCATCCCAGAACGGACCAATCGAGTTGATCAGGGTCCGGCGTTCACGATCTGTTTTGGCGATAATACCTGTAGACATCCCCACACCAAAATCAAAACCTTCCAAAAAGAAGAAACCAACAAACAATACGGCAATCAGCAAAAACCACAACTCACTTAGTGACAACGGAATAACCTCCATCCACGCCGAACGGATCGGCCGATTCATCGTGATCTTCTGGCTTCTCGACCGCAAACGGCCCTGCCTTGATCTCACGTACGAACAGGTATACCATCACGATACCGAGAACCGTATACGCAGCTGTGAACGCAATGGTCGAGAACAGGATCATTCCTGCGGATACATTCGGTGAGACCCCGGCTTCGGTTGTCATATAACCAAATACCGTCCACGGCTGCCTGCCAACCTCGGTCATGATCCAACCAGACGTATTAGCGATAAACGGCAAAGTTATGGCGAATACCATCAGACGCATAAACCACTTTCCAGCGACCTCCAGCTTCTTACGCATGGCTAGGAACGTACCGTATAGCGCCAGTGCAATCATCAAACCACCCGCTGCAATCATGATACGGAAACTCCAGAACGTTGTCCGTACTGGCGGGATATAGTCCCCCGGTCCATACGTCTGTTCATACTCAGCTTGAAGCTCCTTCATGCCTTTGACACTACCGGAGAACTTGCTGTAGGACAGGTAACTGAGCAATCCAGGGATTTTGATCTCACCCGTACTCTCCTGTTTATCCGGATCGATAAAAGCGACCACTGTCCATGGTGCCGGATCTTCTGTCGTTGTCCATGTGCCTTCACTGGCTGCCATCTTCATCGGCTGTGTCTCCACGAGATATTGAGCCTGGAAGTGTCCGGAGAAAGCTACACCAAACGAGGAAACAAGAGCGATAATGATTGCGATATTAAACGATTTGCGGAAGATCTCCACATCCTGCTTTTTCATCAATTTGTAAGCACTGATCCCGGTTACGACAAAAGCCCCTGTCATCAATGCCCCAAAAATAGTATGTGGGAATTCGACGAGAAGCTGACCATTCGTGATGAGTGCAAAGAAATCATTCATCTCGGCTCGGCCGTTGTTAATCTCAAACCCGACAGGATGCTGCATAAATGAATTGGCTGCCAGAATCCACAGCGCGGACAGGAATGTGCCGACAAACACCAGCCAGATGCAGGCCAGATGCACTTTTTTGGACAAACGATCCCATCCGAATATCCACAAACCAATAAATGTAGACTCCATAAAAAACGCCAGTAGCGCTTCAATAGCCAGTGGCGCACCGAACACATCCCCGACAAATCGGGAGTACTCGGACCAGTTCATACCGAACTGGAACTCTTGCAAAATACCTGTGACTACCCCGACGGCAAAGTTAATCAGGAACAGCTTGCCCCAGAACTTGGCCATCGTTTTGTAAATCTCCTTCCCCTTAACAACGTACAACGTCTCCATAATCGCAACCAACAGCACAAGACCGATGGATAGCGGGACAAAAAAGAAATGGAAAATCGTTGTAAGTGCATATTGGATACGCGATAACATAATCGGATCCATACCGTTACCCCTTCTTTCTGTTCACTTCGCAGTATGCGTATTTGGCATTGAAGCTGCACCTTCGCTGTCTGTCCGCCAAATACGTTGATGAACGTATTGTGCCAGATTACCTATTTTATACATGTGAGAATTATCACAATCTTCGTCTCTAGAGCAAAAAAAAGTGATCCTAGTCACACAAAAGATAAAATTCAGCCTATTATCACAGCTTGCCAACTGCATCTATTCATGGAAGATACTCATGTTTGGGACGGAATGCCCATATGTTAGTCTCAGGCATATCATGCGAAGTACCGTGAGGGCTTTACATATGAAGTGAAAGCATGAAACACATGCAGAGCGAATGACGCTCCATATTACAGTCAAGGTGAGGTGAACTATTCATGGAAAAACCTGCACCACTACCAGGTGAAGACACCGAAGCCAGCCTGGATAAGGTCAGTACAGCACAGTCCCCTGTCCGATATGTTCTCTTCCCTCGCAAAGGTGGCTGGTCATCCTTTCCCTATCCCGATATTGCTGCACTGCTGTCGATCGAGGGAGAGGTCTTCTATGTCAGTAGCCTGACGCAAACAGAAGATGTACCTCCGGTCATCACTGTCATCTCCCTCCCTGAAGCCGAGCAGCTATTGCTGGAACCTAGCACCGTAGCCGTAGTCGCCCATCCCTACTGGCTTATGGCTACAGCCTCGCTGGAGCCGGAGCTATGTTTCGCCCTGCTCCCTGAGCCCGCTGGGGAAGAATCATCTTCTCCCCTATGGGAGAGCAGTATTTCCAAACTGGTCGGCATCGCCGATCTGGTAGGCACATCCTCCGAGACACGTTATATGAAGCTGTTATTCCAAGGCGTACGTGTTATCTGGCTGGGCGGCGAAGACCCTGCACCTGCGGGTACGATGCAAAAGGATGATCTCGAAGTCCCTCTCCGGGACTACGAACTGTTCTTCCTGCATGCGCTGCGGCAGGTCTTGTCAGGCACTCCGGATAGCGTCACCCTGCTTCAATGCAGTGTACGTGCCGACTTCTACCGACAGCTCCGAGCCAAAGCAGGCCCACATGAGACGATATCCTTTTTGCTGGCAGCCTATGAGTACTTGCTTGAAGATCCGCGGGCCGTCCATTCGTTGCAAGAGGCCTTCACCCATGCGGTCATGAATGGTCGCAGTGATTGTGTGATCTCCCATTATCGATTCCTGTCTGCCATTCATGCCCGGGCTGGAGAGTTGGAGGACGCCCTGCGAGTGTACGGAATTAGCGCATCCGATGAACAGGAACGGCATCATTATGAACAGTTATGTCGCTGGCTGGAGGCGGGAGAAGATCAACTTGTACGAGCGGAATTGCTGCGTATTAACGATGATTACGGAACCGCGCTGCGCATCCTGGACGAACTTGGCGGAGAAACCGCGAGACATTGGAAATTCCGCATATATCAGGAGACAGGACGTGTGGAAGAGGCACTCGCTCTGGTGCATGCAGTCGATATTCAGGATGATGCCAGTCGCCGGGATTATCAGCAATTATCCGGCAGTGCGCTGGCACTGCGAGGGGAACGGCACGGGGCAGTCCGACATTATCTCGAAACGGCACTGGAGGATGAAGATGCGCTGGCCCGGATTGTCGAGCTGGAGCTGTTGGATCATGCTGTACAGCAATTGCTTGGGGAGGTGCCATGATGCTGGACCCAAAGAAGCGTAGACAACAGTTGAATGGGCCAATGGTGCACAGGAATATCCGAACCGAAACCACTTACACGCCAACCGAAACAGCCGATCGAACACATACAGACGCATTGGAAAATGGAGATCACACCCCTGATCATGCACAACCAACGCAGGACATCCGAAGCCAAGTGCATCACTGGGGCGACACACAAGGTCAGGAAGAACAGAGTGCAGCTATAACACAAGAGGAAACAAGTGTATTCAAAGAGCCCTTCTCCATTCGTCGGGTTCGCAAAAGCAAAGGCAACAAGCTGACCGCCATGCTCCAGGTTCGCAATGAACGCGGCCGATACCTTGAAGAAGTATTGCATGATCTGAGTGAGTTCGTGGATGAGATCGTGATTGTGGACGATGCCAGCACAGACGGAACACCGGACATATGTAAAGCCTATCCAAAGGTGGTCCGTCTGGAGGTATTGGAGAAACCACTGTTCGCCGAGGAATGGCGCCTTCGCAACACCTTATGGCAAGCGGCGGCGGGTACACATCCAGACTGGTTGCTTTCAGTTGATGCGGATGAGCTGTACAGCTCAGAGACCAAGAAAGCCATACGCACTCTGATTAATCAGGAGTATGCGGACTGGTTTGCATTTCGATTCTACGACATGTGGGGTGGCCGGACCCACTACCGGGAAGATGATCTCTGGTCTCTGCACAAACGGCATACCGCTTCACTTGTACGGTATATGCCTGGATATCCTTATTTTTATCCACAACAGAATCATCACGTTCCTCGTCTTCCCTTGTCCTGCACTGTATTGCCTGGGGTCAGCACGGAACTGAAGGTTCAGCATCTCGGCTGGGCCGGCAGTCTGGAGGACCGGGTTCGTAAATATTTGCGTTACAAGCGCATTGATCCTAGCGGTGAGTGGGGCAATCTTGCACATTACGAGTCGATCCTTGATCCGGAACCTCGGCTGATTCCCTGGAAGGAGGGACCGTGAGATGGGCGTGGTGAGTATTCTGACGCATAGTTTCACCGACGGGTACAACCGGGAATTCGGTCGTGTATTTGGGGGTGGACTGGAACGCTATATTCTGGATCTGTGCAGTGTCATCCGAGGACTCGGGCATATTCCCGAGGTTCATCAGCTGTCCTATTTTGAAGCATTCCAGACTCGGACGGAGCAGATTGACGTATTTGGTTATTCGTACGACATGGATAATGTACCGGAAGCCTTTGACCGGATGGCAGCCGCAGCGCGCGGCCCAGTGATCTATGCCAGCTGTCTGTGGCAACCCATCACCTACAAACCCGGCAGTCTTGGCATCTGTCACGGCATTAACTGGGATCGTCCCGGACTGCCACTAGAGACAAAACAACAAGTAGCAGAACACATTCAGCTGGCTCTGGATGGACTCGTGCGCATTGTATCGGTGGATTCTCATTTCCAGACCTTTTGCCGAGCTGCATGCACCTATACCGATCCAAAACAGGTTGTCCTGATTCCCAATGCAGTGGATACGTCCTATTTCACACCTGCCCCACCAACACGGACCTTCGAGCAAGAACAGGAAGACGAATGGCTTGTCGCATGGAAGAATGATCTGGCGAGTCATGAAGAAAATGTTGGAGCAGTTATATCAGGGGTGCAAGCTGTAGAAGGCAAGGCTGTAACAAGTGGTGCTGGAGCTAGCAGTGGTAAGGCTAACAGAGATGGAGGTGGGGATACAGATAGCGGTCAAGAACGAGAGGGGAAAGGAACGGTAGAACTCCATTTACAGTTATCGAAACTGGAAGAAGTCGAGGCAGATGGCGAATCGTATAGGTTTGCTCATAACCACCGAAATTCAAAGGATTGGGCTACAGATATTCTAGCAGAAGCAAATGCTGAGCATCAGGTTAATGGTCCGATTCAAGGGCAGGGAGAAAAGAAAACTGTGGAGGCCCGTGTGACCTCTCCCCGCCCAATTCGCATTATCTATCCACGCCGCATCAGCATGGAACGGGGTATTATTCCAATGATGCTGGCGGCAGATAAACTACTTGGAGCCTTTCCGGATCTGGAGATTGAATTTGCCGGGGAACTGGTCGAAGGCAGTACGGTCGGAAGAGCCTTTCGTTATTGGCATCGTACTCATCCACATGCGGAGCGAATTAATCAGCGCACGTATGATTTCCGGGATATTCGGGAGGCCTACCATCAGGCAGATATCGCCGTGATTCCAACCGTTTTCTCAGAGGGCACCTCCTATGCCTGTCTAGAAGCGATGAGCTGTGGACTTCCGGTAATTGCCTCCAATGTTGGCGGATTGAATGATCTGATTCAGGATGGGTTTAACGGGCTATTGGTACCTCCTGGTGAGCAGGAACTAACCGCTGCACTGGTTCGTCTTGTACAGGACCGGGCCGAGAGAGAACGACTGGGAATCTATGCGCGCGAGACTGCACTGTCCTATGATCTTGCCAGGTGGCGGAGCCGGTGGAGCACGGTGTTGGAATCTTTTTTGGCAGAGACAGGATTAAAGGAGGGAATTCGGGGATGATGGATACGCCCAAGGCAACGGAATTCATGGAATCAAGATACATTCGGCAAAGTGACCCTAAAACGGACACATTGGTCTTCCCGCTGCATCCGGCATGGTGGAGCCGTCCCTACGAATATGAATGGGCCCGGCGGTTTGCACGTCCGGACGATGTGGTCCTTGATGCAGCCTGCGGCATCTCCCATCCGTTCAAATTCTGGCTTGCAGAGAACTGCCGCGAGGTTCATGCCTGTGACTGGGATGAACGTATTTTGTCTGAAGAGGCGATAAGACTGGATATTGTTTCTGATTTTGGCGAGCAAGCCGCCCAGGATCTGCCGGAATCAACTCTCGTCCGATTGCACCGTGCACAGGCTAATCTGGCCCAGCTTCCGTACGAGTCTGGTAAGTTTGATCGGGTGTTCTGTATCTCTGTACTGGAGCATCTGGATACGGGCACAATGTTGCGGGCGTTTCGGGAATTCGCCCGGGTACTGAAGCCAAACGGACAGTTGATCGCTACCTTCGATGTCCCCGAGATGCGCCCTGATCTGCTGGAGACAATCATGGCTGTCACCGGATTAACCATTGAAGATAAGCTGAACGTGAAAGAGCCAGACGATGCCATCTGGTCTGATATGTACGGCACGCCGATCCGCTGTTTTCGAGCGGTGATATGCAAAGGTTGAGACGAATTGGGTTACGTTGAGTACAGAGTAAGGAACGAAGGGATGAGGGATCGAGCTATTGGCAACGGAAGCATGCACGGTTCGTGAAATGCTCCGATGACCGGTAGCTCCGTTGCTTTTGCATTTTCAATGGGATGAGCTATTGCGGGAATATGTGGGGATTGAGGTTGGGGACTAGAGACTAGAAATAAGAGATTAGTGATTAAAGATTAAAGATTAAAGATTAAAGATTAAAGGAAATTATAGGTGTACCAGTAACATGTTGCACTGGTTGGTGTACTCTTTGGCAGAGGCTGCGCCGGGTGATGTCAGGCGCAGCAGGGTGTGCAGGCCCGGCGGGATTGTCGTCGCCGGGCGACCTGTGGCGGCAGATTGCCGCGCAGTGAGTTGGGCCGATTTGGCCCATTCACGTGCCTGGTTCTGCCGCCCGGCGAGCAGCGCGAGCGTGCCCGCGAGGAGCGTGTGAGCGAGGAGCGTGTGAGCGATGCGCTCCGAGGCGGGCACTTCGTCCGCGTAGGGCTGCTGCGCGCCGTCAGGCGTGCAGCATAGCGCAAGCAGCCCTTCGCGGACGCTCGCGGGTGCGCGCAGCAGCCCGCAGCGTGCCGCAGGCGGAAGCGCTGCGAGCAACGCCAGCGCGCCGCGGGGCGGCAGGGCTTGCAGCAGGCGCAGCCATGCGGCCCAGGCGCCTACGCCGGCGAGCGCTTGCGCAGCGGCGAGCACGTCGCCTGGCGCAGGCGTGGCCGGGCCGCTGGGCGTTGCGCCGCGGGGCGGGTTGCCCGCCAGGCCGCTGCTGCCGGCCAAGGCCCCGCGCTGCAGCAGCGCCTCGGCGGCGTGGGCCGCAGCAGGCAGCGCTGCCTGCTGGCGAGCCGCCGCTCGGGCGTTGCGCCCGCCGGGCTGCTTGTGGCCCAGCGCCCACAGCGCGAGCGCCGCCTCTGGCCCGTGCTGCGCATGCGCCGCCCAGGGCTGCAAAGCCGCCCGAGCTGCGGCGTCCTCGCCCAGCTGGGCCAGCGCAAGCCCGGCGGCCAGCGGCTGTGCCCGCAGCGGGCCAGCAAGCGCCGCCGCATGGCGTAGCAGCCACTCCGGCCGATGCGCGGCAAGCGCGGTCGGGATCAACGCTTGCCATGCCGCAGGCGGCAAGCTTACCCCAGCGGCTGCGCTGGCGATGGCTTGCGGCCGCCCTGTAGCTGCGGCCAGCAACAATAGCCGCTGCCATGTAGCCATGCTGCCGGGTTGCAGGACCAGCGCCGCCGTGTATGCGGCTTCTGCCTCTGCCCAGCGGCTAGCCCGCTCATATGCCATGCCTTCCAGTGTCAGGCTACGGTAGGTTCCAGCACCAGAGACTGATGTATACCTGCTGGCTGTAGAAGCAGCTGATTTAGCCTGTTTTAACCAGTTCAAGGCCACATCCTCTCTCCCTTGATCCAGTTCTAGTACAGCACCAAGCTCCAGCAAATCCGGGAAATCCTCATACACGGGCGCCCATGCTTCCACTACAGCAAGCGCCCGTTCTGGACTGCCAATCTCTCGCCAGGCGTAAGCCGTTTTCAGCACCAGATCCGAGTGATATCCACACTCCGGCGTAAGCTGTGCCAATAATGGCTGCAACAACCGGAGTGCTTCATCATACTTCGCTTGCTGAAACCATTCGGCAGCCAGAGCATATAACAACTCCGGTTGATCGCCCTCCTGATTCAACGCGGAACGAATCAACTGCATATTCCGTGCGCCTTTATTTTTGGTGGTAATCGCCTGCTCCAGATATCCGTAATGAATGACTTCAAGTCCAGAATGCAGCACACCTTGCGGAGCCAGTGCCATGATGGACGAAGCAATCTCTTCATGAATTCTGCCCTGAAAGGCAATTCGGGGATCATTTCGGAACAAACGACACACCGCATCTGTCACACGCTCTTCACCAGACATACCCAACAGACTCGTGACCTGTATCCAGTACCCCCATACGTTGTCCTTGCTTGCCGCTAACAACTGCACGAGTTCAGTCTTCATCTGAGGGGTCTGTACCCATACCTCATCCGCATCAAGCACCAGAATCCACGGTTTCGTAGCAGCCGCCAGCGACAGATTACGGGCTTCACTGAAATCTCCGTTCCATTCCGTTCGGATTACAACGGCACCATGAAGGCGGGCAATTTCGATTGTATTATCCACCGATCCGGTATCCACAATGATGATCTCATCCACAACATCCCTGACTGCATTCAAGCACCGCTGGAGTGACCCGGCTTCATCCTTCACGATCATACACAAACTAATCCCTATACCCATATTCGTCCCCCCTCACCAACGGAGTTCAAGCCCCACCCATTAGCCCGCTGAATTAAGTTGAACTCCCGGACCTGCCTGATCCCTCTCAGCTCTCAAACCCGTCCGCTCCCGGCAACTCCAGCCGAATATGCTGAACGACAGGCCAACAACGGCGCCGCTGTCCATCTGCATGCTGAGCGAACACCTCCAGATGATGATCCGCAGCACTGACCAATCCTTTCACCAGCCAGCTTGTTCCCGTCAGGGTATCCGAAGCCCCAGGGAACGACTCCATGTCACTCACCTTCCCGTTTTCCTTTTTCCCTTCCATCTCTTTCTCCTTCTCTTCCACTCGACTGCTCTCTCCCGCCAATTGCTGTCGACACATCTGAATCAGACTATGCAGCTCTTTCCATCTCCCTGACTGTACACATCCTTCCATCATCAGTCCAAGGGCTTGCCAGCCGTCATATTCTGTTCCTGCGACCATTCCGTCTATGCTGGAGTCCATGTCCTTCTTCTTTGTCGCTCTCAGACCAACCGTTCTCCCTGTCTGCACAGCAGATTCCTCATTCGTTCCTTCACCCACCTGCGAACTACGCTTCAACCACAAGGTCAGTGGATCATCTCCGTTGACTTCCTTCCCCTCGACCCACTCCAATCGTTCGAGCCATCGGGCAGACGAGATCGCAAGCAGCCCTTTTTTCCGCCTCACAGGTTCCAGTTTCAGACGCGCCTTGTTCCATCTTCCCTGCTGAATTTGAAGCATCGCTTCAGCAACCGATAAGCGCTCCCTCATCTCTCCGGTGGGTTGTGAGGATACACCCGATAATAATTGCAGAGCCGCATCATAACAACGAGATTGCTCCAAAATGCCCAATACTTTGTGTGTTGCCTCTTCCGAAACGAGTGCAAAGCGCTCCCTCACCAGCTCTGGAATCTGATGTTCCTGCCCGGAGACTCGCATAATTCGGAATATCCGATAGAGCGGCGGTAACAGACTGGATTTGGCACGCACTGCTTCCACATAAGCATCTACCGCACCCTCCAGATCTGCCCTTCCTTCCAGCAATCGCCCTAGTGTATACCACGTCTGATAGGTGCCGATGCCTTCTTCCGTATGGTATATGGGAGGAGGTGGACCCATGCGAATAGCTTCACGGAGCGAATACTCTGCCCGATCTGCATCACCCAATGCCTCTGCACATATCCCGCGATAGTGCATCAGATCCGTGTACTCTGGAAAGAGTTCAAGCGCAGCATCAATGCGATCTAATGCCTCCTGCCAGCGATTCAGATGCTGGAGACAACGAACTTCATATTTGAACAGCAAATGCGCGTAACTGGTCATCGCAGGATCAATCCCCATCCGAGCCACACCAAACGTCTCCAACGCCCGCTCCGCTTCCCCCACACGCAGATACTCGACACCCAGATTATAGTGATGGAACGGCTGATCCGGTTCTTCCTCCACTGCCTGTTGCAGCAGGCGGACATTGCGGTTCACCTTATCTTTGCGCTCCACAATCGCCGTCTGATACCCATAATGATGGATGACCATGTCCGTCACATGAAAAGCAGCCTCTGGATTCCTACGGCAAATCGCCGCCGCAATCTGCTCATGAATTCGACCTTCGAACCGATGCTCCGAGGCATTACGGAAGAGACGCAAAACTGGATTCACGGTAACTCCCTGCTGACCCGTACCTGTATAGTTATGAATGTTTAAAAACAATCCGTCACATCCGCTGACCGCCGTCCAGCTCCTGATCTGCTCACGCGCAGCCCTATCGAGCGCCTCGTCCGCATCAAGAAAGAGAATCCAGTCGCCGGAAGCCCGCTCCAGGCCAGCATTCCGTGCTGCGGCAAAATCTTCGCACCACTCAAATGCCACAACCACCGCTCCATATTGCTTCGCAATCTCCGCGCTGCGGTCCGACGAACCGGTGTCCACTACAATCATTTCGTCCACCGCTCCCTGGACACTGGCAAGACAATGAGGCAGCAACTCTTCTTCATCCTTCACGATCATGCATAGGGAAATTCGTTCCGCTCGCAAGCTGATTCCTCCTTTCCTTTGCATGGAAAAGCGTACGCCATGGGATGCCTTCGGTCGTTCGCAGCCTTTGTTCCAGTGTAGTAAATTGTGCAGAGAGTACACCTGAAGACGAAGAACGAACCATCTCCTGCTGGATGGCCTCCATTGCCAGCCGCATGTAACATACAGCTGCTCCAGCTCGGGCCTGCCGCATATCAGGCTCCCGCTCCAGAGCTTGCTCGAACAGAGACAGCGCTTGATCATTGTGGCCTTTGGCATACAGCGTTTCACCCAGCCAGAATAACCCTTCTGCATCCAGCTCACTCTCGGTCATGCACTGAATCAGGATGTTCGCGGCTACCATGGTATACCCCTGACGATACAGCAGACTTGCAAACTCCCGTCGTAAAGTTACAGCCGTTCCCCAATGATCACACATCATCATTGCCCGCAACTCATGCAGTTGCTCAGCAAGTATAAGCTGTCCTGTCTTTACGGCTTGCTGCACAACCTTTTCTGCTACCATCTCTGCCTGCGGACCCCATTGCATAAGCTTTTGTTCTTGTGAAGCAGGTTTCATGCTTCGCGGCTCTTTGGTTAACTGATTCAGCAGTCGATCCATGACCTTCCAAACGTTCTTTTCTTGTGGAAGCGTAGTTGCGAGGAACGCCTCGGATAATCGTAATCCGTTGGTCCAACAAGCCAGTGCCCAATCCATTCTGTGCTCAGCCGGCAGATTGACTTCATCTACACACCCTGCGCTCCAGTGTTCTTCTGCCAGTTGCAGCGCTTCGGAAACCCTATTCGCACACAACATCCAATGTATTCGATCCGCTACATGGATACGAGCGGTACGCACATCAGTATCCAGCATTTTCAATGCCTGTTCATATGCCCCACAGCCTGCTAGAACATAAATCACCTTCACCAGATGGTCCTCATTTGTCACTGCATATGAATGGAGCATTTCACCACGAATCGAATTACCGTGACCCGATTCCTCGAATCCCCGGCATCTGGCAAGCAATGTTTCTGCTATGTTCGCATCCGTTTCACCGGATTGTTGCAGCACATCTGCCAACCCTGCCCATGCCGGGGCATATGTGAACATGCTGTCCAGAGCCAGCCCGTACAGATGTGCAGATTCATTCAGGAATCCTCGTTTCTGTGCAAGTCTTGCCATGGCGGTATAAGCTCTGTAACTGTCAGAACCTGCTTCCGTTACATATAACGCGTCTAAAGCGCTACCGCCATCACTGTGTCCAACACGGTCTATTCCCTCCCGGCAGTTCGTTGCTCGGGCATACGATTGATATGCACGCTCCTCCAAACCTTGCTGCTCCAACGTCTCCCCATACAACAGATGCAGATCAGCATAGGATGGATAACGCTGTCTTTCCACAGCCAGAATTGCATGCGCCTCGTCGTAATGTTCCGATCCTACAAGGGTCTTTGCATAATCTCTAACCAGTGTAGAACGATATGGCGCGAGCGACTCTGTCAGGCGCAATGATTCACGGAACGCTTCAATTGCCTTTTCGACCTGACCAAGCTGGCAATACGTTACTCCCAGATTGTACAGGTGAAAAGGCTGTGCAGGCTCATCTGCGAGTTCCCGCTCAATCAGTTTCAAATTACGTCTTGGCTTATGCTCTTGCGCAATCGTTGAGGCCAGATATCCATCATGAACCAGACATAGTGGAGCAAGCGGTTCAGTCTCGATCAATTGGCTTTGTTCATCTGTATAGGTCTCGCTCTTATTCATATCAGCAGCCTCATCCAGGACAAGCTTGCTTGGCATACAACGAACCAATTGCTCATGGACGCGTCCCGCATATCGATATCCCTGATGAGCACGGAATAGTCTTACTGGTTGGGAGATTACCCTCTCTTCCACCCCTTCACCGTATCGATTCTCTATGGTAATCCGTAATCTTGAGATGCTTTTATGGACTTTAGGCAAATAATTCAGCAGTTCTTCCAATCCATGCGTAACGTACTCATCGGCATCCAAACACAGGACCCATTCCGTACTCGCCAGAGGCAGACTGATATTTCGTGCATGGGCAAAGTCATCTTGCCAGCGGGCGTGCAACACCGTTGCCCCGTACATTCTGGCGATCTCCGGTGTACGATCCGTTGAGCCCGTATCGGTGATAAAACATTCCATGCCGATATGCTTCAAGCTGTCGAGACAGCGGGGCAGATGATGTTCTTCATTTTGCACAATCATATGAATTCCAAGTAAACGGTTCTTCAAATGCAACCACCTCCAATACAAAAAAGTACATGAAGTCCACCAAAGGAACTCCATGTACCTATATGACAAATAAATGGGTTATGTGCCTTGTCCATTGAAGAACACATCAATCGTACTTGGTGCGCCGATTAGGCTGGAGCGGTAGGAAAGACGCGTATATTTGAGAAAACGCTGCGGAACCAATACATCCACTGACCCGGACAAAATGCCCGTTACCGTCGTCACATCCGTGTACCAGTTTGTTCCGTTGGCGCTGATCTCAACAAGAGCATCTACCCGGTTTACACCCGGCCCCCGGTTATATACAAAGAAAGAATACGTGCCAAATACACTGGTCGTAACCGCTGGAAGCGCTGTGAAGGTGTTGGCGGTCGGGGTGCTTATGAGTTGAGACTCCTGAAAACTCTTCTGTGAAATGGACGTCACACTGCTAAGTGTCCCCGCTGTAATTGTGGCTCCGAGCACACTGGTAATCGTTCCGTTCAACAAGTTTGTCAGTGTTCCGGCGGTGATCGTTGCCCCGAGTACACTCGTAATCGTACCATTCAGCAGGTTCGTCAATGTACCAGCAGTTACGGTTGCGCCAAGTACGCTTGTAATGGTTCCATTCAATAAGTTCGTCAGTGTTCCTGCGGTAATGGTTGCTCCCAATACACTCGTGATCGTACCATTCAGTAAGTTCGTCAACGTACCCGCTGTTACCGTTGCACCGAGTACACTGGTAATGGTTCCGTTCAACAGGTTCGTCAGTGTTCCTGCTGTTATGGTCGCTCCGAGTATACCTGTGATGGTACCCGCTGTAATCGTTGCTCCAAGCACACTTGTGATCGTTCCGGCGGTAATCGTCGCTCCTAATACACTTGTGATCGTACCATTCAGCAAGTTCGTTAATGTTCCCGCGGTCACCGTGGCCCCGAGCACACTGGTGATTGTTCCGGCTGTAATGGTCGCTCCCAATACACTGGTAATCGTACCATTCAGCAAGTTCGTCAGTGTTCCCGCGGTCACCGTAGCTCCGAGTACACTGGTGATCGTTCCAGCTGTGATCGTCGCCCCAAGTACACTTGTGATCGTACCATTCAGTAAGTTCGTCAGTGTTCCTGCGGTCACCGTGGCTCCGAGTACACTCGTGATGGTACCATTCAGCAAGTTCGTGAGTGTTCCTGCTGTTACGGTTGCCCCGAGTACACTTGTAATCGTTCCCGCCGTGATCGTTGCTCCCAATACACTGGTGATCGTACCATTTAGCAAGTTCGTTAATGTACCCGCTGTAACTGTGGCTCCAAGCACACTGTTGATCGTACCTGCCGTGATCGTCGCTCCAAGTACACTCGTGATGGTTCCGTTCAGAATGTTGGTAATGGTTCCGGCGTTAATTGTAACCGTGGTCAGACCTGAGATGTTACTGATGGTTCCGTCCAAAATAATACCAACCACGTTCCCGCTCGTATCCGTTCTGACAGGCTGGGCTGTGCCTGTACTATCCTGGCCAAAAATCAACGTTCTCAGATTGTCCGGATTCGTATTAAACGTTGTAAAGTTAGGCATGTGCCTCGTCCTCCTCCCTGGTCAAATCTGTGAGATCATAACTCCCTTACGGCATACGCTGTGCCTGAAAGTAAACATCGAGCCGGGTCGGTTGATCCGGTTCAACGGATCGAATTGCAAGCCGGGTATAGTGCAAAAATCGCAATGGTACCAGCGCTTTGGTCTGGCCTCCCGCGACCACCTCCTGGCTGTCCACAGCATAATCTACGGCATTGGGGCTGATCTGGATCTGTACAAGAGCCGGATGTTTTCCCCGATTCACAACGCCATAGGTATACATGCTGAGTGATGAGGTGTCTTGTGCCGGGAGTGAATCCATGCTGCTACTGGTTTCGGCTCCGACATACGTATGCTCTGTAAAACAATGAATAGCACCAGGGAGTTTCGTGCGTGAGGAAGCACCCTGCTTGAACCGGGGACGAGTAATCCGGGAACAAGGGGGTTTCAGCAATTTAGCGCGGCAGGAATGACGGGAGCGGCGGCGACTGACATATTTAGTTGGTTGCTTCGTTCTCTTCTTGCTTCGCTTCGCTGTTCGACTCATCTCGATTTCCCCTTAAAAAATGTGCTTACGCATCGTATGCCCGGTTTGTATATGCGGGCACGGCATCTGCCGTTATTTCCAGATATACGGCTCAGTCCCCAATCCATTTTGCTTCTTTTCACATACACTGCAAGTACAATGAAATGCGAATCAATCGGAATGTTGCTCAAATGAACTGGTCTATGGGAGGTGGATGAGATGACCAACTATAATGTATTCAACCAATCCAATCGTCCCCTGTTTACTCAACTGACCAATACCTTCTCAGCCCCCGGCATTGAAGCGTCACCAGACAGCGGCGCAGCTGCTGCAGGCAGTTTTTTTGCCCTGACGACCAACAATACCTTAATTCCTTCCAACCAGAATCTTCTTCTACAGATCTTGAATGCGGCCGGCAGCGGCCGAACAATACGCATATCCAGCCTCACAGGAGGCACAACAGCGGCGGCTACTCTTGTTATCTATTCAGGAGGAACCGTGACTGTTGGTAGCACACCAGTGCCCGTCAATACATTACTGGGCAATACCAATGCCAGTGTAGTTACCACAAGGCAAAATACTGGTACTCTGGGGGGAACCTTCACGAGTATTGCAAGTATTCCGCTCACCGCAGGAATTTTTTCACTGGATCTGAATGGCTCCATTATTGTGCCACCGGGACAAACATTATCCATTAGCGTAGGCACGGGGAATCAGACCGCAGCCATTAATCTGTTCTGGTGGGAATTCTGAGTTTGATCCTGATAAAAGGAGGTGCACACTGTGCCAAACAATAATGTATTCAACCCGTTAAGCCAGCCCGTCTATACATCCAACACCAACACGTATATTTCTCCCGGCATTGTTGCACCTCCGGAGAATAATGCTGGCAGTACAGGCAATCTGTACAACGCAGGTTCCACCAACTCCACAACACTGGGGTTGCTGGGAGGAACGGTTATCGCCACCGTACAATTGGCCAATCCAGCAGGGAGTGGGAAGACCCTATACGTATCACGGCTCTCCGGCGGAATCACGGTTGCACTGAATCTGTTGTCATCCTTCAGCGGTTCCATGAGTCTCAGCGCTAATGGAACACTGACATCGCCCACCACACTCACGCCGGTAAACAGCAATCTTTCCAGCAGCAATACCAGCGTAGCCATCGTACGATTTTCTGCTGCTGCGCCTTCAGGAGCGACCCCATTGATGGCTATGCCCCTTCAAGCAGGGCCGTTTCTGTCCAATGAATTTGGCCGTTATGTGGTTCCTCCAGGTCAAGCCATTAACCTCTCTGTCAGCGGATCACTTTCGGTTGGTGGACTGATGGCGTCTACTGCTTATTTTGCTTGGTGGGAAGTGTGATTCGTTCAATCGTGCTTAACAATGCAATGTGCAAACAGCCGCCTTCGGATGAGTACCGAAAGCGGCTGTTCGTTATATTGTAGATGTAATGATAATTAAAAATGTCCGGACAGGCTGTCAGACCGATTCCTGCGGAATGATCTCTTTGGCTTCAGACACGAGAGGCTGCTTCCCTTCCCACAAAATGCGTTGCAGCAGTATGCCGGCAAGACCAATCACCAGCGTAGCGAGACCGATATATTGAAAGGTAGGACTCGGCCCTGCAACTCGGATGAGCGCCCCACCTGCAAGTGGAGCTACGACCAGTACAACACTGGATAGTGAATTTTGGATGCCGAAGACGCGCCCTACATAGGCAGGAGGGGTCTCTTTTTGCAACAAATAATTCAGTGTTACCATAAAGAGTCCATTACCTATCCCGATACAGAGACCCCAGATAATGACCCAAATTTCAGGTGTTTGTGGGCCGATCCACCCCAATGCAGCGATTCCAGCACCTACGAACAGATATCCTCCACCCAGTCCCCACCCATACCCAATTCTCGGCAAGCGATTTAACAACAAAATGATGATTACTGCCCCTGCGCCTGCAGATGAACCCAACCAGCCGAGCAGTGATTCATTACCTGGCTTGATCTCCCGAAACAGGGTCGTAAACTGATAATCAATCATGAGAATGGCCATGAGTCCAAAACAGCCGAACCAAATCGTACTCAGCACGGTACGACTGCTCTGTATAAAACGCCAGCCTTGCTTCCACTGGGAGAACAAGGATTCCGATTCATCCTTTTCACTAGCAGCACTTTCTTCTGATACAACGGACTCCAACTTCTCCACCATTCGACGCAAGGGCCATAAAACCGCACCCGATAACAGGCGGGTACAAGCATTAATGACAATACAGATCTGTGGTGAAAAGAAGGCCAAAATGACTGCACCTAGCAGTGGTCCCGCCACTTTTGAGCACTGGCTCACAAATCCGTTTAGGGACGATGCCTGAAACAGATGCTCCTCTGCCACCACCTGACGGGTTAACGCCTGCTGGGCTGGAACATGGAATACTCCCATCATGGCCCGCAGGGCAAGCAGTGGAAGCAACCATATCGGGCTTGGTGCGAATAAAATAGCAATGGTTAATCCCACCGTGATTACATCACACAGGAGCATGATTTTAACTTTGTGCAGTCGATCAGCCAGTGCACCTGCAAAGGAGCCCAGAAGTATGCCCGGGACAGCCATACATACAGGAATAAGGGCAATAATCAGCGGATCGGCGCCCCATCGGTAGGCCACCATCACCTGAATGGCGAGTGCATCGAACCAATCTCCAAACGTAGCCAGTGAGTACGCGATAAACATGCGGACATACTGGAGATTGGTCCATAAGCTTTTGGAAGATTCCACAGATGAAACGGGTGATTCGTTGGGTTCATTTGAGGCAGGTTCATTTAAAATGACGGTCATACGTGTACTTCCTCCCTTGATTACAGCCATTAGCGGTCTGTATGTTCCTTGGCTGTAATCATAAAGGAGTTATATCAGAGGAAGATCAGAGGATGGGGAGATAGGGGATAAAAAGTTACGTATTTCATCTACAATTTGTTGTCCATATGCGGGTACACCGTAACTTTTGCCGATCTCTGCATACACTTGACGATACTTACTGCGAATTCTGCCTTCAATTCGATGTTGACCCATGAACTGGAGAATCTGATATGCAGCATTCAGATATAGCGGTGCGTTCAGCGACATTTTCAATACATCCAGACCGTCATCCATTCTTAACTCTGCCTCACGAACTCGTCCTTGCCGAAGTAACCATAACCCCTCCATCACCTGAAAACGTCCGATCTCTCGCAGATACGGGGCATCCTTCAATCCCGCTCGCAGGACTGCCATCTGGGCCTCAATAGCTTCACCGCTGCCACCCCACAGTTCCACATACAACGCTGCAAGTGCTACAGGCAGTCTGAAATTCTTGAGCTCGTCAGTCTCTATTACACGATATGTTTCTTCCAGCTGCTCTTTGGCACGTTGATATTGGCCCGCCTCTACATAGACTTCAACGATGTTTAGAATGCGGAGTTCCCGAAGCTGATCGGCAGACAATGCCGATGAATTCAGCGCCTGTTCATACAAAGGTAAGCTTTCTGATGGTTCAATTAGCGAATGAACAAAGATCAATAACCAGTATAAGCGCTCTTCAAAAGCAATTTCTTTCGTTGTAATCAGCCACTCCAGATCTCCCTGTATAAAACGGATATACAACTGATAATAAGGGGCAATCTGAATGCCAAGTGCTTCCTGCTGTTGAACCAGGGTCTGTATGGCATTTCCCTGCCCAAACAAGTGATATTTACGAAGTAATCCGTGAATGACTTCCTGCATTTCTGGGTCCTGAGCAGAAGGGCTAGCGGGTAGAGCGGACTTGTTATCATGCACAGCAAGCCGGTATCCGTAGCCCCGTACTGTATCCAGACGGATCTCATCCCAGCGTTTCAGCTTCTTGCGCAGGCGATAGATATGATCGTCCACAGTGCGTTCAACCGGATATTCAAGCGGCCATACCCGATCCAGCAATTGACTGCGGGTGAAGGCTTTCTCCTTGTTTTCATACAGAAAATGCAGCAGTGCAAATTCCTTGGCGAGCAGGCGAATGGACTCTGTACGCCGCGTGACCGTATATGTCCCTTCATCCAATTGCAAAGACATGCCTGGTTCCTCCTACTATGTATAATTCGCTGATCCGAAATCGTATAGATTCATTCCATTTTTTCAACGTGTTCAACATACCATAAAAACCCTTTGCGAGAACGCAAAAGGTTTTTATCGTCTAACTTATAGATGGCTTAGATTGTGGATTACGGTACGTATAGCTGTTCTTCCAACAAGTGTTCCCTTGTCTTAACCCAGCACGACACGATCATCTGCCATTTTTTTGCCGCTAATCCGTTCGAATTCACCAAGCAACTCAGGGACAGTCAACGTACGCTTGCGCTCTTCGCTGACATCCAGAATAATTCGTCCTTTGTCCATCATAATCAGACGGTTCCCCAGACGAATCGCCTGCTCCATATTGTGCGTCACCATCAATGTAGTCAGTCTCATCTCACGCACAAGTGTCTCCGTCAGTTCCGTGATCAGTTCGGCACGTGAAGGGTCAAGAGCTGCCGTATGCTCATCCAGTAGCAAAATCTGCGGCTGGGTAAACGTAGCCATCAACAGGCTAAGTGCCTGCCGCTCCCCGCCAGACAAAAGCCCCACTTTTGCATTGAGACGCTTCTCCAGTCCGATTCCCAGCTTCTCCAGTTGCGTGTTGAAAATCTCACGTCTGGCACGGGTAACTCCGAAGCCCAGTCCGCGTCCTTTGCCACGTTTATATGCCATCGCCATATTTTCTTCAATGGACATATGTGGTGCTGTACCTGCCATCGGGTCCTGAAACACCCGGCCAATCCAGCTGCTGCGTTTATGCTCCGGCAGATTTTTAATGGAGCGGTCATTGATCAGTACATCGCCCATATCTGGCTTCATCACACCCGAAATGATGTTCATCAACGTGGATTTACCGGCTCCGTTACTGCCAATCACCGTCACAAAATCTCCCGGATTCATCGTCAGATTCACGCCAACCAGCGCGGTCTTCTCATCCGTTGTGCCTGGGTTGAACAGCTTGGTTACTTGCGTAATCTCCAGCATGATCACATACCTCCCTTCGCCTGATGACCCCCGGATCGCATCAACTCTTCTGTTCGTTTGCGAGCCAGACTTCGCTGCTTCATGGAGCGCTGCATCGTTGGGAATACAAGAGCAATAATGACGATCACCGCGGTGATCAACTTCAGATCAGATGTATCGAACCATTCGACTTGAAGGGCAAGCGCGACCACAATCCGGTAAATGATTGAACCAACGATCGCTGCAAGTGTAGCCCAGAATACCGTTCTTGCACCAAGAATGGCCTCACCGATAATCACGGAAGCCAGTCCGATAACGATCATACCGATGCCCATCGTGATGTCCGCAAAACCTGATTGCTGTGCAATGAATGCACCAGACAGTGCAACCAATCCATTGGATAAGCTGACACCTACAATCGTAGTCACATCGGTATTCGCACCAAAGCTGCGAATCATGCGTTTGTTATCACCTGTCGCGCGAAGTGCCAGTCCAACATCTGTTTTCATGAACAGATCGAGCATGATTTTAAACACCAGCACGACGATTATAATAAGTACCATGACATGCTCACCTGAGAACGGATTGTCCATACCCATAATGGATTTATTCGGTGCGCCAAGAATACGCATATTAATGGAGTAAAGCGCGATCATCATCAAAATCCCGGATAACAATCCGTTGATTTTGCCTTTGGTATGAAGCAGACCTGTACAAACCCCGGCCACCATGCCGCCAGCCATTGCCGCCAAACAGGCGAGCCAAGGAGAGAAGTCATTGGAGATCATAACCGCCGCGATTGCGCCTCCTGTTGTAAAACTTCCGTCTACGGTAAGGTCAGGAAAATCGAGTATGCGGAAAGTAATATATACACCAAGTGCCATCAGTGCATATAAAAGCCCCAGCTCGATTGCTCCTTCAATTGAATTCCAGCTTATACTCACGCTACTTCCTCCCTGTCTATCGAAAAGAATGAGGCGAACCCGTTGCACGTTCGCCTCGCATCCATACTGCCGGATTACACTTCGGTCAGATTATTGAATCAATCTCAGATTCTATTGAATAATGTTGTTTTCCTGGTCTTTTACTTCGGCTTTCATCTCATCCGTAACCGTGATGCCTTGGGCTTCAGCTGCTTTCAGGTTCAGGATCAGATCCAGTTTGTCCGGAACGGTGACTTTCATATCACCCGGTTTTGTACCATTTTTCAGAATGTCCGCGGCCATCTCACCCACCTGATATCCATGGTCATAATATTTGAAGCCAACCGTTGCAAAAGCTCCTTTTTCAACGGTATCCCGATCACTGGAGAAGAACGGAATTTTATTACTGTTTGCCGTTTGGATGATCGTATCAACCGCACTCACGACAGAATTATCAAGTGTAATGTAGAAGGCATCTACTTTCCCAACCAGAGAATCCGTTGCCTGTTTTACTTCAGATGTATTCGTAACGGGTGCTTTCACCAGCTTGATATTATGTGTTGCCAGCGCCTTTTCAGCGTTATCTGCCATAACCACTGCATTCGGTTCACCTTCGTTAATGACCAAGCCTACCGTTTTTACATCCGGCAGATTTTTGGCGATAAAGTCAGCCAATTGTACGATGGCCTCCGGATTCGTGTCGGATGCACCTGTAACATTGCCGCCCGGCTTGTCCATATCGGTCACCAGTTTGGCACCCAGTGGATCTGTCACTGCTGCGAACAACAATGGCTTGTCCTTCACTTGTTGAGCCAGAGCCAGCGCAGATGGTGTTGCGATTCCGAGTACGAGATCATTTTTGGAATCACCCGAGATTTTCTGTGCAATGGACAGGTTGTTCGTCGAATCACCTTGCGCATTATTGTAATCGATTTTGAGGTTCTTGTTCTCTTCAATACCCGCATCCTTCAGGGCTGCGATGAAACCTTCGCGTGTAGCATCCAGGGATGGATGTTCAACAATCTGGGAGATGGCAATCTGGTATGATTTTTCCTCGCTGCCTCCACCTGTTGTACTGCCCGATCCTTCGGATTCCGTGCCTGTACCGCTGTTATTTCCGCAACCTGCCGCAACGATCATTGAAGCAACCATCATCAGTGACATCCAAAATTTCTTTTTCATGTGTGAGAACCCCTCTCCATCTTATAAAATGTGGTTACCCTTATCGATCTGAATTCCATTGACACGATAGGGCGGGACAAAACGAACGCTTCAACGCATTGTTGCTTTGATCGACAAAAGCAGACAAATATAGACTTTTCTCATGCGACTGAAGTCCATGACCCGTGTTGGTGTTTTATTGTTCCCCTAATATTAAGGGGCGTCCCGATATCCGTCAATGGTTGAACCGCTTCCAATTTAGTTTCATCGTATGGTTGTGATAGAAAACATTACATAACGAAAAAAAAGCAACCCGCAAGTTATGCGAGTTGCCTAGTATATATAGCTTATTTTTCTTGCTGGATTGCTTTCACTTCAGCAGAGGTTAGTCCCGTCGCTTTGACAATAGTCTCTTGATCAAGACCTAAATTGAGCATATTCATTGCGATTTTCTGCTTGCTCTCAGCTTCACCTTCTTTGATTCCCTCTTTGATCCCTTCTTTAATTCCTTTTTGAATTCCTTCCTCCATGCCTTTCTTGAGACCCTCTTCTCGTGCGCCTTCCATCATGGATACTTGATCCCGTAAAAACTTTTGACGTGCTTCATATTGTTGACGGAACTCTTGATCCTCGCTCAGTTCCTTCAATAGATTCATGGCCTTTTTCAAAGCCGGTTCGGGTTCGTGCATCGTTAACGCCTCCCATCTAATATTGAGTTATGTATAAAACATCTGGATGTTATTTCAGATTATATCACGCATCTCACCATATAAATAACGTATTTACGTCATTTTCATTCAAAAAAAGAGACTATTTCGACGAATCGAAACAATCTCTTCTGTATAAACCAGTTAATTCCCCGACGCTTCGCGAATCTCATACTTGCACCTTTTGCCGCCATCGGCGTAACATTCGGTACGCTCCACCTCAGCTTGAAGCAGCGAGCGGAACAGATCGAGTTCACAGCGGCAAGCCTGCTTGTATACACTCGCGACTTGCACAATCGGGCAGTTCATTTCCGTAATAACGTAGGTTCCATCTTCTTCTCTGGATGCATCCGCCATATATCCGTTGGCATTCTGGATTCGCGCGAGTTCCTCCACCCGTCCGGCCAGATCCTGGCCCTCCATCTGTGGCAATCCGCTACGAAGCAGCTTGTCCCGTCGACTCTCGAACAATGCATCCACCACACCGCTCCCGGCTGAGTCAGACAATTCTTCAAGTAGCTCCAGCGTAAGGGACGAATATGATTTCGGGAAAAAGCTGTCCCCACGTACCGTCAATTGGTACACCGAGGACGGACGTCCAGCCGTAGCCCGCGCCTCCCGAACCTCGATCCAGCCGTCCTGCTCCAGTGCCGTCAGATGACGGCGAATGGCCATGCCGGTCAGACCCAAATCAGCTGTCATTTCCCTCGCGGTCAATGTGCCTTGCTGCTTCAGCATGAACAAAATCCGTTCACGCGTCGTTCGTTCCTCTTCACGCTTCACGATCAGCACCTGCTCTCCTGCTTATGCGTGTACCGGTGCTGCCTCCCGGCAAGCATCCGAGCAAAAGCGGTTATGCGTCTCTTCGCAATCCTCACAGCTTACGTGCTGCAGGTTGCAGGTTGGACAATTAATATATCGGTCATGTGTCGTTCCACAGTGATAACAGCTGGCAATGACAATATCCTCGTCTGTCCGGTTAATCGGCACAGAGATTCGCTCATCAAACACGTAACACTTGCCATCAAACAGATGGCCTTGTACTTCAGGGTCTTTACCGTACGTGACAATACCGCCATCCAATTGAGCCACGTCCTGGAATCCTTCATTGATCATGAAGCCAGTCAGCTTCTCGCAGCGAATGCCGCCAGTACAGTAGGTAATAATCGTTTTGTCCTTCATGTCACCCAGGTTCTCCCGAATCCACTCCGGAAACTCACGGAACGACTCAACATCTGGACGGATAGCCCCGCGGAAATGGCCGATTTCGTATTCGTAATCATTGCGACCATCGATAACGATAACATCATCACGTTGCAGATGCTCATGGAACTCTTTCGGTGAAAGGCGTTTGCCGCTAATCACATTTGGATCAAGGTCTTCGTCCACGCGGAACGTAACCAGCTCTGCTTTGTGACGAACAAAGATTTTTTTGAACGCATGCTCTTCCACATCATCAATCTTGAACACCATATCGCTGAACAGCGGGTTCGCATGCATGTCTTTCATATACTGTTCCGTCTGTTCTGGCGTTCCGGATACCGTGCCGTTAATACCTTCGGATGCGATCAGAATACGGCCTTTCACACCGAGGTCCTTGCAGTATTGCAGATGCTCTTGTGTAAACGTCTCAGGGTCTTCAATCTTCACGAACTTATAATATAAAAGCACGCGGTACGCGCTGTTACACATGTATATCACCTGTTCCTATTCCATGTTGTTATTAGCCGGATCATCCGGCAAGACGACTACGTTGCACCCTTACTTGTAAAAAGAAAAGAAACAGCCGCCCGAAACTTCGTCTCGAACTGCTGCCTGACATTCGACTTTTATTCCTGCATTCTAGTTTATCGGAAGCGGAATAGCTTAGTCAATATAAATGTATAGAAAGGGATGAAAGATATGGAACATATCTATCCGCAACAATCATCCTATTCCGAGATCGTAATGACCGAGGTCACAAAGTGATAAGACTCGTTCTCCAATATGGCCTGCGATAAAAGAATCTTGTTGCCTTTCGGACTCCAGGCGAGCGGGTCAGAGGCGTTGTCCATATCCGCCGAGATCTGGAACTGCTCAGCCGACTCCGTGTTGGAGACAAACAGCCCTTTCTCATTATCATTCTCAGAATTGATGGTGTATGCAATCTTGGAATCATCACCCGACCAGCTTGTGCCGAAAATCTGCGTGCCTCTGGCGAGAGTGGCCTTCTCATTGCCTTCTAGATCGGTGAGCACCAGCGCCCGTTTGGTATCCGCTGTTCTTTTCACAATCGCAAGCCTTGTTCCGTCATTGGAAGGAATGACCCACTCCACACTTTTCAGCACCTGTTTCACGTCACCCGTCTTCACGTCATATGCATTCAACTGGCCGTCTTCGCCCGTAATATAATAGATGGTATCATTCGCAACCTTGATGCTTCGAACATTGAAATTGCCTGTCTCCACCAGCACTTTCGTTGTACCGTCCACACTTGCCGAGATGAGATCACCCTTCATATTGGGAAAAACAACATGGTCATTATCGAGCCACGCACCCTCTTGGATAAATCCATCCTCCTTACCAGCAGGGGTTGTTTCCCCGTTATGCAGGTTCAGAATATAGCCTTTTCCCGTGTTTTCCTCCGGCTCCCGATAGAATAGGTACTGACCATCCGGTGACACCAGCGGTGCACCAAGATTCGCTTCACTTTCCTTGAGCGGCGTATCTGTACCTTTGGTTAGATCATACATGTATAAGTTATGCGGGTACCTTTCCTGACCTTCAACGGTGACGGGTTTCAAGGACTTGTTCTCCTTGTCGGATACAATCCAATCATCACTGAGCCAGGTAATCCCGCGCATATTTGGCAATTTATCTATTTTCTCCAGCTTAAAGCTCTGGTAGACGGATGTGTTGGTGTTATCTTTCACCGTAATATCGGTTCCCGTCTTCCCGCCTTGTGTGTTGCCCCCCGGCTCTGTTATTCCCCCGCATGCTGCTGTTGTTAACAGGACGATGGCCCCGAACGTGCCCAAAGCTGCTTGTTTCCAATTCATCATGGTCCCCCCTGGTTTCTCTTCTATAAGACCAAGCATACACACGGCATACTTCCAAAGTTATTCAGACTTGTTTCGAACTTGTAAACTTGCATCAGCCAAAGGAAATACGAGTTGGAATGCCACACCTTCCCCATCTTCTGGATCACCCGACAGCAGGGTGATTGTACCGCCCTGTTTTTCAACAAACTGCTTCACGAGAGATAGTCCCAGTCCTGTTCCGCCAGTTTTTCTGGCCCTGTCTTTGTTCACGGTGTAAAAGGGTTCAAAAATCTTCTCCCGTGCCTCTGCCGGAATCGGTGTACCCGAGTTGTAGATGCGAATGACCGCTTGACGCCCCTGCATCCGTAGTTCACTCTTCACCCGGATCACACCATCCGGAACGTTATATTTGATCGCATTATCCAGCATGTTGATGAAAATATGCATAAGACTCTCCCGATCACTGCGGATCACCGCCGGTTCAAGATCCAGTTCCATGTTCAGCGCAAACTTCTCCGCTTTCCCACGCATCCGGCCACAGGCATCCTCCAGCAGAGCACTGACCTCTACATCTTCGGCCTGGTTCTCGAAGTCATACTTCTCCAGGGCAGATAAATGTAATACTTTCTCCACCATCTCGTACAGCCGCTCCGTTTCTTTGCCAATGTTACTTGTGGCATCATCAAGCAGTTGCGGATCATCCTTATACATGTCGAGTAGCTCCACATAAGCTTTGATCGACGTTAGCGGTGTCTTGAACTCATGGCTGATGTTACCGATATATTGTTTCTGTTGCTGTTCCAGCGCCTGAAGCTTCTTAATCGCCAGTTGCAGCTTCTCCTGCTCCGCATGCATGGCTGTGATGTTTTGCTGAATGGATGTACTCATATAATAAATGCCCTGCCCCAGCTCCCCCAGTTCATCCTTGCGCCTTACAGGAGACTCCGTAATGTAGTTCCCTTCGCGAATGGAGTCTGCGGACCTCTTCAGCCGGGTAATCGCGACAGCAAACCGATTGTAGAACAGATAACCTAATATGAAGCTCAGCGCCACAACGGTAATTCCGGCCCAGATGAACAATTGAAGGATGCGAGTATAAAATTCATGGTAGCTCTGGACAGGATATTGTATCCATACGGCGCCCATCTGTCCATCCGGACCATCCAGCGGTGCGGCATAGAGCAGGGTCTCACCCTGCTCATGATAGGCTATTTTATTTTGCAGCGCATAGTCTAGCGTTTCCTGAACAAGTTCACTCTCGCTGGAGGCGAAGGATGCTCCCACCTGCTGGCCTGTCATGTTATAGAGTGCTATTGGCAATCCGGTAGAGTTGGCCAGTTCCTGTGCCAGCCTGCGGCCATTTCGCTGTAAAAAAACGTCCTGATCCAGATGAACGGACTCGGTGTAGTAGGACTGTCTCACATTCAGATTCACCAACCGTGTCTGCTGCGATAAAATACCTTCAATCTGTGACTGCTGATTGCGTTCAATACCGCGCAGGACCAGTGAACTAAGTACAACCACGGTCAGGATAAGCAAGGCTGCCAGAAAAACACTGAACTTCAGCTTGATGCTGACTCTCATATGGCCCCGCCTGTTTCAGGAGCAGATGCTTTGTAACCAATCCCGTATACGGTCTGCAATTTTTGCTGATCTGTATCTCCAATTTTCTTACGCAAACGCTGGATGTGAATGTCCACGGTCCGTGTCCCACCCGCATATTCCATACCCCAGACCCGATCCAAAAGATCATCTCGTGTATACACACGCTCAGGATTAGACATGAGAATGGTTAGCAGATCGAACTCTTTTGGGGTCAGATCCAGCTTCTCCTCATTCACGGTCACGGTGCGGTGAGCAACATGAATACGCAGTGTGCCATTCACGATGGCCTGATTCTTCGAATCGTCAGGTGGTGGACTGCTTTTCTCGACACGGCGCATGAGCGCTTTCACCCTTGCGAGCAGTTCACGGATCTCGAATGGCTTGGTCATATAATCATCGGCGCCCATTTCCAGGCCAACGATTTTATCCACGATATCATTTTTGACAGTTAGCAAAATAATGCCGATATCCTCCCGGTCTTCCAGCCTCCGGCATACACCGTACCCATCAAGTCTTGGCATCATGACGTCCAGAATCATGACTTGCGGGTGAAACGATGCGACCTTAACCAAGGCCTCTTCGCCGTCACTCGCAGTCTCTACTTCATATCCTTCGCGCCGCAGCGCGTAAGCAATGGCACTGACGATGCTTGATTCGTCATCTACCACGAGCACTTTTTTATTCATGGGATTCATCCTCTTTATCTATGTCATGAGTTAGTTTATGGGTCTATGTTAGCAAGGTCCGTGGGAATTAGCTATGGATGAGTTTGCAATTTGTATGAGAGACTTTCATCCTCTCAGCTTGGACTTGGCTCTACTTTCTTTATACCCCAAAGGCAACAAAAAGAGCCAACCCATAATTGGATCAGCCCTTGATCTATAGATTTCCAAATCATGTTAATGTTTAAGTCAGCCGTTTAAGGCCCCTTCTGCATTTACTCCTCAAATGACAGATTGAGCGGCTCGTCCGACATCTCGTACTCTGTCTCCATATGTGTCAGCGGTGTGTTCAGATCCACTTCTTCGAAGCGGAAGCTGTCGACCCACACTTTTCCTTTACCGTTCAAAATAACCCCGAATGAAATGACCGCGCTGCCCTCCGGTACATCAAGCACAATACTATACTGATTCCATGGCTGCGTACCCGTAATTGGCCGATCATGCATGTTATCAAATTGGAGTACATCATGAACGTTATTATCCACACGCATCCATAATCCGCAGAACGCATCCACATGCTCGGTCTTCACGAATCCCGATAACTTCATCCGCTTGCCCACATACTTGTCTGCTCTGAACTGTTGCATCATAGTTGCAAATTCGTTGGGCTCCATCGGCGTAACTGCCTTCAAATATCCTGAAGCTTTTCCCTGATGCACTTCGGCAGGATCAATGCCCATCTCATAATTTTGCGGATGACTTCCGGTTAACATCCAACCTGTAATCGTTGACGTCTGATTCATCTGTAATTCCCCTCCTCTGGTTCTTCCTTCGAATAATTTCAGATCGAACAATTTGCGAAAACGTCCTGGTGGCATGCCATATAATTTACGAAATGCACGGGTGAACGCTTCCTGACTCTCAAAGCCACATGCCAGCGCGATGTCCAAAATGCCCGCATCCGTCGACCGCAGGGTCGTGGACGCCAGACTCATCCGACGGTTTCGGATATAATCCACTACCGTCATGCCCACCTCATTACGGAAAATTCGATGGTAGTGATATGGCGACAACAACGCTTCGGATGCCACTTCTTCCAGTCCAATCTGCTCATGCAGATGAGTCTCAATATAGAACAAACTTTGCTGAATCATTGCACGATAACGGCTCAACTGAGGTAAAGCCCCCTTCCATATCCTTACTATACGTGAAGGATGTCATCGTCGTTTTGATCATTTTTGCTATCTTCACTTCGTTTGGCCTCTATCCCGAACGCAAAAAAGAGCCAATCACGGATGGAATCCTTTCCGTAATTGACTCTTCTGGGAAACTGCTGCCCTGTGGCTACTGTTGAGCCACTTCATTGATCTACAACAGATTCATTTATCTATTTGCTTTATCTATTTGCACAACATTCTTCGTCAGACAGCTGGCACCGGCTGTGCACCAACCTCTTCATCATCATGCTCCACCAATTCATGTTTCTCCCAAGCTCTACTCTTCCAGCGGAAGTACATAATGACCGCACGCGTCCACTCATCAGCCGCAATGGCAAGCCACACACCAGCGAGCCCCAGATGAAGCTGGAATATGAGCAGGTATCCCAGTGGCAGACTCATGCAGACCATGGAGATCAGACCCATGTATACCGGGAACTTCGCATCCCCTGCCGCACGCAGGGAACCAATGATCACAATATTGCAGGTACGCCCGGTTTCGAGCAAAAGACTGAGTAGAATCACTTGAGCCCCCAGCTTGATAATTTCCGGATTATCCGTAAATATGCTCATCAGCGGCACACGGAAAAAAATGATGATTACATCAATGATAACCGTGGCCAGAAGTGCCCATTTTACACTGTCAAAAACACGTTTGTACGCATCGTCTTTGCGCCGCGCACCCACAAGCCGACCTACAATGATCGATGTCCCCATACCAATCGCCATGCTGAACAAGTAGATATAGCTGGAGATGTTACCCGCATACTGCTTGGTTGCCATAGCTTCTGCACCCAGATAGGTCACATACAGCGTGAACACGAGCTGGCAGGAATGATATACCATCGATTCCATCGCAGACGGAATGCCAATCCGCAGAATTTTGCCAATGAATTTCTTGGACAACTTAATGTAGTATTCGAAATCCACCCGTACCTCGCTCACACGATACAACAACCAGAAGAAGATCAGCAGGCAGATAAACCGACTTCCCACCGTGGAGATTGCTGCCCCTTCCACCCCAAGCTTCGGCAGGCCGAAGTGTCCAAAGATCAATGCATAGTTACCAACAACGTGAATCACGTTCATGAATACAGCAACATACATCGTTTCTTTGGTGTAACCATGTGTACGAATCGTCGCTGCCAGCGCATTAATGAGCGCCTGAAGGAAGATACCGCCACCAACGATATTTATATACGAACGGGCAAAATCATAAATTTCGCCTTGAATATTCAGGAGTGATAACAAATGTCCTCCGAACAGAAGGAAGATTCCGCTCAGGACCAGACCTACGATAAGATTCAGTGTGATCGCATTACCCGTAACTTGTGCTGCTTCACTTAGCTTTTTCGATCCGATATATTGTGCGACTACAATCGCAGCACCATGTCCAATGACTTCCAATACAAGGATAGCGATAGAAATAATCTGATTGGCTGCTCCAACGCCGGAGACCGCATTATCGGATACCGAGCTGAGCATGAGCGTATCCACGCTCCCCATCAACATAAATAAGAAGAGTTCCAGGAAAATAGGCCATGTCAGTCGAATCAGATTCAGATCCTTGGCATCAGAACGAAGGGACTCTTTGGTTGAGGATATTGCTGTCATTTTCTCACCTTTCCCATGTGGGCTTTAATTCTTAGGGTATGTTAGCACAGGTAGTTTGAAAATGCAGTAGTTTTGCGAAAATAGTTGAAAGTTTTTTGTAATTCCATAAATAGGTATTTTCAGCGTTTTCATCAAGCCCTGTTTCCGTACGCCTGCCCGAGGTTTTAGAAGACAAAAAAGGCCCCTCCCGACTCGCTTTTAAGCAAGTAATGGAAGGACCTAGATCCTCAGCCTTTTTAACCTTTAACAGAACCCGCAGCAATTCCCTCCACGATTCGATTACTCAGGATGAGAAATGCAATCAGGATCGGCAAAATACTAATCATCAGCGTCGCACCAATCGCTCCCCAATCTGTTGTATATTGACCGATAAAGTTCTGTACCCCAACAGTTAAGGTCTTGTACGAATCTGTACTGATGAACGTATTAACAAAGATAAATTCATTCCAGTTATAGATCATGTTGATGATCGCCGTTGTGGAAATGACCGAAGACGTCATCGGCAGCACAATCCGAAAGAAAATCCGATGCACGGAGCAGCCATCCATCACTGCGGCTTCTTCCACTTCACGGGGAAGCGCGTAGTAGAATCCCAGTAGAATCATAATGGTAATTGGCATATTAAAGGCAATGTAAGACAAGATGACTGACAAAGGATGATCGGTGAGATTAAGTTTCAGGAACAAGCTGAACAGTGGGATCAATGTGGAGTGCACAGGGATCATTAGACCCACCATGAATAACCCCAATATCAACGAGCGACCCTTCCAGCGCATACGTGTAATGGCAAAGGTCACCAGACTGGCAAACAGCACGGTGAACACAACCGAAACCACCGTAATCCATACACTGTTGAAGAAGTATAAGCTGATATTTCCCTCTGTCCATACCTTGACATAGTTTTCCCAACGCGGAGTAGCAGGAAGGGAAAAAGGCGCCATGTCGAATACTTCCTGATTATTTTTAAGCGAAAACAACAGCAACCATACCAAGGGCAAAATTTGCAGCAAAGCTACCAGGGACAATAGGAAATACAGCAGAACATATCCGAATCTCCTTAACCATGCCGAACCTCGGCCTGTCCCCGGATAAGTTGGTAATCTAACGGCCGTATCCGTCTTCACCGGGATGGACCTCCTTTCATTTCACTAGGGCGTGTCTGGAAACTCTGAAGGTGGCAGATTTTGCCGAATTTTCGTTCCAAGCAAGGAAATTTTCCGCAGGCGTGCCGGGGCACGTCAAGGGAAAGTGACGCAGCAGGGGGCGAAAAGGCGGTAAAAGATGCACTTCAGCGAGTTTTCAGACACGAACTAGCGTCAGGAATACTGGATCGTATCTTTGGATGCCGTCGCTTTTCGAAGCAGCCAGGTAACCAGCAGACAGATCAAGAGCAAGAAGAAGCCTACAGCACTGCCGTAACCAAAGTCGAAGCTACGAAACGCCTGACGATACATATAGGAGGCCATCACTTCGCTGGAGCCATTCGGTCCGCCATCGGTCATCACGTAGATGAGATCAAAATACTTGAGTGAACCTACCACAGCCAGTACAACGGTCACCTTGATCACCTCAGTAATAAGCGGCAGCTTGATTCGAAAAGCGATCTGCCAAGGGCTTGCCCCATCAATCCGGGCTGCTTCCACCAGAGATTCCGGAATATTTTTGAGGGCCGCATAATAGATCAAAATATAGAAGCCTGCATACTGCCACAGAATCGGTACGAACAGTGCATAGAGCACCAGAGATGGCTCCGCCAGCCAGGCTGGCGGATTGCTGAAGCCGATCGCTTCCAGAAAGGTGTTCAGCACACCATTGCTGGGATGATAGATCTTCAGCCATAACTGGGCGATCGCGACCGAAGACAGCAGCATCGGGATCAAATATATTTTGCGGAACAGATTGGCACCCTTGATCTTGCCTGACAGCACCAAAGCGATTATCAGATACCCGATCAGACTCAGCGCGGAGAACAAAGCAAGCAAAAAAGTATGACCCGCACTCTGCCAGAATGTTCCGTCTTGAAGCAGTCTGGCGTAATTATCCAATCCAATAAAGGTCATTGCACCTATCCCGTCCCATTGCATCAACCCATAATACCCGGTGAGCACAATCGGGATGTAAACCAAGACCAGCAGCAGAAGCAGTGCAGGAAGCACGTACAACGCAGCAACGAGACGGTTGGACATGACTTTGTCCATCACATTATCCTCCCTTCAAGCGTTCAAACGTGTGTACGTCAATTGCCTTTATCAATCGCAGCCTGATGATTCTTCACAAAGTCCTCCGGTGTTACCGCTTTGCCAAACAACGCCTGAATCATGTCCAGATGTGCCTGAGCGGCTGCCGGTTTCATCTGTACATCTGCAAAGAGTGTGAGACTGCTGGCCTGATTCAATTCGTTCAGCAGGTCAATATAGAGCTTTGGCAGCTGTACTGCAGCCGTATCCACTTTGGTTGCCGGGATGACGCCTGCTTCAGTCACCGAACTCTCACCCCATTTTTCCACAAAGTATTGCACGAACTTCGCCGCTTCTTCCTTCACTTTGGAGTTCTGGGCCACAAACAACCCTACACCTGGACCACCTACCCAGCTGTTAATATCACTCTTGCCATCTTCCATCGTTGGGAATTTGAAAAATCCGATCTTGTCCTTGAATTCCTGCGGGATGTCCGGGTTAGTCGTGAAGTTTGGCAGCTCCCAGGTGCCCATCAGGTACATGGCAGCTTTTTCGTTCATGAATTCGGATTTGCCCTCATCGTTGGACAACCCGTTGAAGCCTTTGTTGAAGGCATTCATATCCACCAACTTTTGAACCTCGGCAGCAGCTTGAGTCAGCGCAGGATCGTCAAACTTGCCGGAGCCATTGATCGCCTTTTCCAGTGCATCTCCACCTAACCGATTCGCCAGATACATATACCAGAGTGAGCCGGTCCAGCGGTCTTTATTACCCAGTGCGATCGGAACCTCACCGTTATCTGTCAGTGTCTTCAGCACACTCAGGAATTCATCGTACGTTGCTGGCGGCTGCAAGTTATATTTCGCAAAAATGGCTTTGTTATAATAAATGGGGGAGATATTCAACTCGATTGGTAACGCATACGTTTTGCCGTCTATGGCATAGGCTTCTGTTGTTCCGGCTATGAATTTCTCGCCCAGCGAGCCGCTCAGCAGATCATCGACCGGTGCAAACAGATTCCCCTTCACATAAGGCTCCAGAAATCCAGCAGCCCAAGTTACACCAACATCGGGAAGTTCATTGGATGCCGACAGGATTTTCAATTTGTTCTTGTATTGTTCATTCTCCAGCACTTCCTGCTTAATGGTCACATTGGGATGATCCGTCTGATACTGCTTGATGATATCGTTGACCAGTTTGTTTTGCTGTGCGGAACTGCCTGCTGGCCAGAGGTGCATGAATTTGAGGGTTACTTTCCCATCTGTGCCGTTGCTGCCTGTTTCACCCTCTTGATCCGAACTTGAACTGTTACATCCGGATAAAATTACGGAGAGAACCAGCGTCCATGACAGAAGAATGGCCATCGTCTTTTTGCTCATTATCCCAACCCCCTTGGTTTTTTCGGTTAATGTAACCGCTTTAACCAAATTGTAGCACGGGCCCATCACCCCTATAAGACCAGAATAATTTGGAAAAACTCCACTTTTTTGAGGTTATTTGTTATCTCGTTCAGATAGGGAATGCCGATATTTGCTTGGACTAAGTCCCTCAAGACTTTTAAATACCGTGATAAAATATTTATCCGTCTGATAACCCACCTGTTCGGCAATCTCCGAGATGGGCATCGTTGTCTGCACAAGCAACTCCTTCGCGCGCTGAATGCGTTTGCGGGTAAGGTATTCACTAAAATTGATGCCGATCTGTTCCTTGAACAATACACTGAAGTAACTGGAGTTGAGATGGAGTAACTCAGCGATTTCACGCATGGTCACATGTTCACCCAGATGAGTATCCACATAGGCCAAAGCTTCACTGATCTGGCTATTGAGCCTCTGTTCCCCGCGCTCCTTAACATCCAGCAGCTTGGGGTCAACCATTTCCTGCATCGTTTGAATACGCCGCTGTTGTTCGCTGAACTTCAAGGCTTTTTCGACGGTCTGCAGCAATTGTTCTTTATCAATTGGTTTCAACATATACTCCACGACACCCAGCTTAATGGCCTGCTGGGCGTACTGAAAATCGGCATGTCCTGACATAATCAGGACAACAGGCTTGTTGGAAAAATGTTGAATGGCCTCAATCAGAGACAAGCCAGAGAATTCTGGCATGCGAACATCCGTTATTAACAGATCTGCCGGCTTTTTCTTGAGCCATTCCACGGCCTCGACGCCACTTTCTGCAGTCTGAATGTGATTTCGTCCTGCCGACCATCCTTCCAGTGTCTTGCGAATACCCTCTCTTGTACGCGGCTCATCATCCACGATAAGAATCGTTTTGTCATGAATCATATGCACCCTCCGTTCCCATGGGAATCTCAAAGCAAATGACAGTTCCTTCCCCAACCTTACTTGTTATGGAAAGCCTGCAACGTTCGCCAAGTTGGCTGCCAAAGTAAAGCTTCAGTCGCCGATGTACGTTGATTAGACCTACGCCTGTCCCCTTGTTAGATACAGCGGGGCCACCATGTAAGGCATGAATGACAGATTGAAGCCGTAATTCATCCATACCGGGACCATCATCCCGAACCTCAATGCGAACCAGATTCTCCTCGGTCAAAGCATCCACATGGATGCTTATCTTTCCCGGTCCCAGTTTACTTTCAATGCCGTGGAGAATCGCATTTTCGACCAAGGGCTGTATAAGCAGTTTCGGAATGGGGACCTTACGAACCGCATCGTCCAGCTGAATCTCCCATTGCATTCTGTCTCCCAACCGCATCTGCATAATACGAAGATAACGCTCGGCGTGTTCCAGCTCGTCGGCAATCGTAACCCATTCATCCTGCTGCGAACTGGAGATAATGTAGCGAAATAATCGGGACATTGCCACGACCATACGTGCCATCTCCTCGTCTCCCTTTTCTTCAAGGGACCAATAGAACGCCTCCAGGGTGTTAAATAGAAAATGAGGATTAATCTGAGACTGCAACGCCTTCAGCTCGGCCCGGGACTGCATGATTTCCTTCTCATGAACCACACGGGTCAATTCGTTCTGCCTGTAAACCATCTGGTTATACACTTCGTTGAGTTCATTGATCTCCATCGTAGAGCTGACCATTAGATTAGGTCTCATTGCTCCTGGCTGTGCACTGCGCATAGCCCGCATCAGCCGTATGAGCGGACGTGTAATCATCGTGGACAGAAAGAAGGACATGATGAGGAACAGAACAACACCAATCATTCCCGAGACGAGCAACGCCGTTCTCAGGATGGATACACCTTCCGTTGTCTCCCGCAACGGGGTCAGGACAGCAAGTGTCCAACCCGTTAACTCCGATTTTTGCCGGACGACGATATAGGATTCCTCCCCGTTCTGCACGACTGATCCGCTGTCCAATATGGCTTTGGGATCGAGATTAATCTCCAGATCGGAAGTCACCACTTCTCCTGCACCATCCAAGAGCATGATCGAGTCCTGCGAACCATCTGCCCCGTTCGAATCATTGAGTTGAAAAAAGCTGCGCTGCATCCGCACTACCACATATCCCCCATGTTCAAAAGAATGATCCAGCAGGTTAATCCGCCGAATAGCCAGGAGCACACCAGGATCTTCAGGGTCAGCACCTGCCCATACCAGTCTGCCTTTTCCTTCATCCGCCAGGTTGATCCAGTTGCGCTCTACTCTGAGATCGAGGGATCGGTCATCCATCGGAAAGATGCGGTTATAACCCGTAGTGTATATCTCCATACTCTGCGCACCATTGATGAAAGACTGATAACTGCCTGCAATCTGCAAGAGAGCCTGGCGCTGATTAAAGGTAGCAGGGTTGCCTTGCTTCTCATCGCTAAGCAGACGCTGCACGTATGAATCATCCGCCACCTGGGCGGTCAGTGAATTCACTTGTGCAATGAGTGCATCCAATCTGCCACTGGCTTGAACGGCGGTTTGGTGAATATGTTTCTCTGCATTGCTTTTCAGCAGAGCAGCTACCCGATCATAGGCCGATATGCCTGCGAGCAGCAGAACAACAAGCATCACCATAACAAAACCAATGAAGATCTGATTGCGAAGTGAGTTAAAATGTCCTTTTTTCCCGTGCAACTTCCCCAATCTCCTCTCTTTTTGGCATGTAAAAGAACCCACCACCTTACGCCCGTGCTCTTGAAGACTGGGTACAAACGATGCCGGATTTATCTACGTATTCAGTTCCCCTATATAAAATGAACGAAAGAATATTTACACTTGCCACTACGATGACAGAATAACCTTCCAATCGCTGTTATCCCCAGATTTTTTGATTCCCTTTTTAAAGGGGAAAATCCGGGGATAAAGGCGAACGCTCCGCTTTTTCAGGTTATTTCTGCCCTCTCCGTTCTCGTGCAAATGTTTAGTTCAATTTATATAGTTAAAGCGCTTGCAAAATTGAACCTCAATCTTCTTCTCACTATCTTTGTTTACCGATTAAACTAACGACTAAAAAATAGCATAGTTTTACAGGTTAATCAATCCTCTCAATAGTTCCCAAACGTTAAATGACAAGGATCAAAAACAAAGAGAGGGGACTTTTACAGTCCACCTCTCTTTACTCATCTTCCCTTTACATATGTCCATTCCTTTTACATCTATCTTTTTCTTCCCTACATAATTTCAGTTATTTCACAGACCCTTGTGTAACCCCGTTGATGATCCACTTCTGTGCAAACAGGTAGATGATAATCATCGGCAGTAACGCGAGCAGGTATGATGCAAATGCAAGGTTAAACTCGGTATTAAACTGTCCTTGGAATACATACTGTACCAGCGGCAACGTGTACTGTCCCGGATCACTGATAATAATGAGTGGCAGCAAGAAGTCGTTGTACGTGGACAGACAGGTCAGAATACCAACCGTGGCACTGATGGGTGCCATGAGCGGGAAAATGATTTTCCAGAACGTGCCCCAGGTTGTCGCCCCATCCACAAATGCCGCTTCCTCCAGTGCTACCGGAATGGACCGGATGTATCCAACGTATACAAATACGTTAAATGCCAGACCATAGACCGTGTGCAGCAGGATCAGACCTACCAGATTTGTCATCTCCAGGGATGCGGTCAGCTTAACAATTGGCAGCATGATGATTGGGAACGGAATGAACATCGCGCTGACGAAGTAATAATAGAGCCCTTTGAAAAACTTGCGTTTCTCCATATTCCGCGCAATCGCATAGGCCACCATCGAGTTACTGAGCAACGTCAAAAGAACGGTTGATGCAGTAACAATCGCACTGTTACGGAACGATTGGAAAAAGTTTGTCATGTCGATGGCCCTCGAGAAATTCTCCCAGTGAAGCGTTGTCGGGATGGCAAAGACCGATTGGGCCATCTGCTCCGGATTTTTCAAAGCAATCGTAACGGTCATATACAGGGGGAACAGGATAAACAGGGTACCCAGCACAACGAGCAGCATAACAAGCCAATTGATTCGTGTACGGCCTCTCATTACAGATCCATCTCCCTTCTTTGCAGGAACCGGATTTGCAGAATTGAAATCACCGCAATAACGATGAAGTAAATAACCGAGTTCGCAGATTGATATGCATATTCGCCGCCTTCAAATCCTCCGGTGTAGATTAGATGGGAGATGGACTGCGTCGCCCGTCCGGGACCACCGTTGGTCAAGGCTACGATTTGGTCGAAGACCATAAGTGAGTTTTTCATCGCAAGCACCATATTAATGGTGAAGAAAGGTGCAATCAGCGGGAATGTAATACTCCAGAATTCACGCCATTTGCCTGCACCGTCGAGGTTGGATGCCTCGTATAGTGTCGTTGGTATCGTTTGCAGACCAGCCAAATACAGAATCGTATTCAGGGCCACGGATTGCCATACTGCAACAATGACGATACCAATCCAAGCCAGACTCTCGCTGCCAAGAATGTTGGTGGATAGCGCGTTGATGCCCAGATTTTGTCCCCAGATCGGGAATACGTTGGAGAACAGGTAGTTAAATATGTAACCTACGATCAGTACACTCAGAATATTGGGCAGGAAGTAGATGCCGCGGAAAAAGTTACGGAACTTGATCTTGGCATTCAGCCCGAGTGCAATGAGCAGGCTCAGGATATTGGTCAGGATTGTCACCACGATCGCAAATTTGAACGTAAACCAGTAGGCGTTCCCTACATTGTCATCTTGGAATAAGTTGAAATAGTTTTTGAAACCAACAAAATCATACTCTTTCCCGAATCCGTTATAATTCGTAAATGAATAATAGATGCCCTGGAGAGCCGGCAATGTCATAAATACAAAGAACAATACAACCGCCGGAACCGTCATCCAGTAATAAGGTGCGATACGTTTGTTCATACTCCATCCTCCTTCAGACAAGGCTTAACGCCGATTGGCAACCTTGTCCCATTCTTTGTCGAGTGTATCTAGATAGTTGTCGATGTTTTGGTTCTGCAAAAAGGACTGTACGATGGAATTCAGCTGCACCGCAGCCGGAATATAGTGATCGGGAAAGTCAACAACCTTGCCCTGCTCGATATATGGCATCAATTCCTGTACGGCAGGATCATCCTGCTTCACATCTTCGACCGCAGAGAACAGCGTCTGTTCGTCAATATATCTTCCGATATTTTCAGGCTTTAACAGGAACGCAATAAATGTCTCTGCCTGCTCTCGGTTAGGCGTGTCCGCCGCAATGGTAAACAGGGAGTCGATCCCATTCACCAGCTTGATCTCGCTTGCATCGTTGCCCGTTGGGAACGGGAAGAAACCGATGTCAACATTTGGGTTCGCTTTGCGAATCTCCGAGATGGCCCAGGTTCCCTGGATGTACATGAAAGCTTCACCGTTAGCAAAGGCACGGTTACCGTCCGAATAAGCTTTACCAAAGTTATCGCTGTGACCGTATTTCATGAGTTCCAGCTGCTTCTCAGCTACCTCGCGGTACTTCTCCTTGAACGTCACTTTGTTATCGCGCCGCTCTTGGTAGAAATCAATACCGACCAGATTGGAGGCCAGTGCATTGAACGGCAGACTTGTCTGCCAGTCATCCTTGTATGTGAAGTAAAATGGAATCTCACCTGCATCTTTAATCTTTTGGGCGGTCGCAATAAGTTCATCCCACGTCTTGGGCACGTCCAATCCCATTTCCTTAAACAGCGTTTTGTTGTACATGATGCCGTTTGCATTAGTCGCGTAAGGAATACCTGTTACTTCGTCCATGCCTGTGAGATCATTCAGCATTTGTATGTAGTTTGGATCAATCGTCTGGAGTAATGAACTATCCGTCAGATCGGTGAAAATATCACTCTGGGCCAGAATGGAATAGGTGTCGGTTGCACCCATGGCCATAATATCCGGTATATCATTTTTGACGACACGCGTCTTCAGTACTGTCTCTGCATCGGGCGGATTCACCTGTGTCACTTGGATATCGTCATGCTCCGCGTTAAATGTCTTGATCAATTCATCAAAGGTTGTTTTGGCTTCAGGCTTGTTCTGGAAAAACTCAATCTGCACTTTGCCATTCGCGTTATCTCCACTGGTACAGGAAGATAAAAGTACAGCCATCATTCCACACAGCAACATTGTCCCGAGAGCCTTGGTAAGCGTTGTTCTCATGTTGTACCTCCCTCAGCTTTATACGTAAAGATTTACCCATTCAAATGGTGAAATAACCATTTGGTTAATCCTTCCAAACTAACTTCAATCTGAATGAATGATATAAGCCTTTATTATTCCTAAAACGGTTTCGATAAAAATGAATCAAGACATTTCTTCCCATGACCTGAATCGGGCATAACAAAAAGGACACTGGATGATATCCAATGTCCCTCATTCAATAAGCTTATATTCAGCCACTGTAACGCTTTTATCCAACCTATTACGAACGCTCAACCTTCGGCAAAGCATTGCGTAAACGCTTGGCTCGATAACTCTGATATGCACGAATCAACATGCCGATGATGATCATGACCACACCGATGTTAATTGCGACATCAGCGAGATTCAAAATTCCGCGTCCTGACGGAAATACGAGGAAATCCGTTACCCGCGCATAGATAAATCGATCGATTGCATTTCCTAAAGCCCCACCGACCATAAAACCCGCGCCAGCTTGCATCCAGAAACCGCGAATCTCACCCTTACTCCGGTAATACAGCATGCCCGCTATGAACAGAACAGCAATCACACCGAACAGGCGCGCATTTCCCTGAAACATGCTGCCCGCCATGCCACTATTCTCATAATGCTGTAACTGCATGCCCGAGTTACCCAGTCTCATGACGTCGCCAACTTCCATATACATCCTCACTGCAATCTTGGTTCCCTGATCCACCAAAGTCACCAGCAGTGCTACAAAATAAAATAACATCGTGCTTCTCCTCCTGCCTACTTAGCGATAACTTATTTTAACTTTAAGAGTTTTGAGTATATTAGGTTCCTTTCACTTTAACACAGCCGATGTATGGTCTCCAAATGGACCGTCTTCAACCACGTCTATAACATCCACTAACACATCCAGTCCGCATTGGGGAGGTACCATGCAGTTCCACGTCGAATGTAGACTTCAATCATATATGTAAAGGGGCTGCCTGTAATTTGAACCTGACCATGATCGAAAAATTAAAGGAAGTGCAGCAGGAAGAAATGGACTTGATATTTGGCACATTTGATTCTCAAACAGCACTTAGCCTTGGCCTGCATCTGGTTGAAGAAGCGAAGCGTCGTTCCCAAGCCGTAACCATCGATATTACCCTGAAGGGACATCGTCTCTTTTTGCACGCCATGGAAGGCACTCACCCCGACAATGAAAACTGGATTCGCCGTAAAAACAACGTTGTGAATCACTTCGGCTCCAGCTCTTGGCATACAGCTCTGAGGTTAAGAAGCGAAAACCAAACGCTTGAGCAAGACTTCAATCTGCCTTCATCGGACTATGTCCTGGCTGGTGGCGCTTTCCCGCTGATTCTGGAAAATGAGGGACAGGTCGGCACCATTACAGTATCAGGTTTGCCCGATGAAGAAGACCATGATCTGGTCACGACCGGCATTCGCTCGTTTTTGTTGCAGCAAAACTAGATTAAGTGGAGCAAAAAAAGCCCACCTGATCAATATAGATCAAGTGGGCTTTACTAGCTAAAGCAGCATGCTCAGGACGGATTTTTACTTTTCATAATATGGTACACATTGCTAAAGCTGCCGGAGAGAATGCCTGTAATCGGGAATATGGCCCAATTGATATCCCACCGTTGATATACAAAGCCTGTGAACAAGAAGATGGCTGTCGCCAGCGGCCATACAATCGCTTCCACGGCTCTCACAACCTTTACCTCTTGCTTCTTCTCTACCGTCAACTGGTGCTTCTCCAGCAAGTTCGTGTAAGCCCCCTGAATGTTCCCGTAATATACAAACAAGAATGCTCCTACCCCAGCCATGACCATAAAGGCAGATACACCATAAGAGGCGTAGTTATCATTGATAGAGGAGGCTGCGAAAATAAACACAGGAGACAGAATGCACAGGCAGACACCCGTAATGATGGCTATTCGATAAGTCAGAGCGAAGCTCTCCCGACTATGCTGAATACTCATTTTAAGTGTATAAGGAAGCTGGAAACCCTTCTCCATATAACTGAAGCGTTCAAGCTTCATGCCACTGTGAATGAACATGCCCACCGCAATGGCAATGAACACGAACATGCCGATCAGGCCCAGTACAGCCCCCGTTTCCACCGAACGGTTTGCAGCTGAAGTGGCATAGTTCTCAAATAAAGTATCCATGAAAATCAGAAACGCCACACCCAACGCGCACAATAAAACACCCAGCCCGATCCAAAATCCGGCATTTCTTTTGGCAGTGGTATATGCGTAGGCTTCTTCTTCCGTCAGCACAGGTACTGCCTCTTCCGCACTGACTGGCTGAATACCGAGTTCTGCAGTTAACTCCTCGATATTACCAAATTCCGAGATCACAATGCCGATGGCTTCATTCTCCGACTTGCCTTCCCGCTTCAACTCCAGGTACTTATCTTCCATCCCCGAAAGAAGCTCCTGCTTCAGATGCTCCACCTCGGGGGTCTTCGGCAGACCAGCAAACATGTTCTCCAGATACACCATAATTGTCTCCATGTTTCGTCACAACTCCCTGATAAATAGATTAACAACCTCCTGCGTAACCTTCCATTCCTCACACTTTTCTCTGTAATAGTCGAGGCCGGACGGCGTAATCCGGTAATAGGTACGACGCTTTCCCAAACTATTCTCATCCAGGTAAAACGATTCAATATAACCGTTCTTCTCCAATCGGGTGAAGGCCGAGTATAACGTCGTCTCCTTCATGACGTACTTTTCCTCTGTCAGCTGCCTGATGTTCTTGGAAATCTCGTAGCCGTACGACTCCCCTTCGAGCAGCATGTAGAGGATCAGCGTATCATTGTAGCCACGTATAACGTCACTGCTGATCACAAAAGATACTCCTCCTCATTACTTCATCTGTCGTAGTAGTTGAAGTATAGCATAGTTACTACGACAGATGAAGTAGTTTATATAAAAATAGGCAAAATAAAATCCGTACCTGGATGAAGGTACGGATTGGATAAGTAAAATCCTTTTAAACATGGGATGTATGTTATTACATTTACCGAGTCGCTTCACCAAATTGCTCCACTGCTTTGCGGTTAGCGTTGGCCCGATTACTGAATCGCTGAGAGAACATCCAGCAGCATGGATTTGAATTTTGGTCGATCAATGGCCTCACATACACGTACATTCGGCTCTTTGCCAAAACGTCCGTTGATATCCACCACACTGTATCCGCGTGTCAGTTCTCCTGCTGCTTCTACATCCACATAATATTGACCCGACTTGGTCATGATGGATTCATCTGCCGCAACAGCCATCAACAACGTATCGGGATGAGTAGTGCCATTCAGCTTATGTACCGACTTGTTGAACTTCATAACCACTTTGTTGATTGCGGTGAAGAAATCGGCACCCGATGTTCCGAGAGCTGCAATCTCTGCATGATCGTCATCGTCCATGACTGAATATTGCGTACACATTTCCCAGCCAACCATCGTGATTGGAATGCCTGCATGCAGTACAATTTTCGCCGCTTCCGGGTCCACGTAGAAGTTATACTCCGCCGCTGGTGTGATATTGCCCAGTGCATTATTCGTTCCGCCCATAATGTACAGGTGAGCAATCTCCGGAATAATCGTTGGGTCTTTCTGGATCGCCATTGCAATATTGGTCAGCGGGGCAATCGCCAGAAGTTCAATTTCGCCCGGATGTGCATGCACCTTCTCAATAATAAAATCAACCGCGTGCCCGCTCTCGGGGCGCTGATCCGCCTTCGGGAAATGCGCGCCGCCCATGCCGTCATCGCCATGCACATCTTCCACTGTGCGGTGCTGAGCTTTACCGTAGGCCATTAGCGGACGCTCGCATCCTTTATACACAGGCACCTTGCCGCCATGTCCAGCAACCTGTACCGTGTACAGGGCATTTTCAACCTCCTGGTCGAATTGTACGTTACCGCCCGTAATGGTGATGCCTTCCACCTGAAAGTGGTGCAATGCCGTCAGGATCGCAATCGTATCGTCTCCTGCTGTATCTGTATCGATGATGACTCTTCTCATGATGCCGCGCTCCTTCTACCGTTTGATAGTAAACTCTATAAACACTATGTCTTATTTTACATCAAAAATGTACCAATGACGATGGAAACGCCGATGATAATCGAACGCAGTAGCTGGGCTACCGCCATATTGCCTCGTGCGATTTCGTCACATACCCGCATTTTTGGAATCAGGAAATCAAATATAATATAGACCAGGCACAGCACAATAATTCCAAACGCCGACCACAGCAGCATATCCAACCACGAGTGCGTTGAGAAAGATACCATTCCCACAATAATACACAGTCCCAACAATTTGCTGCCCATGTACATACCTGCCGCCTCGTTACCTTTGGCGATTTCCTCACTATCGTTATACCGGGTCAATTTGCTAAAAGCGAAATATCCACATACCAATACCACCAGCAGAATGCCCACACCCACCGCCACATTCACGAGGTTTAATCCCAAGTTCTCCATTCCTTCTCCTCCTCATCATTCATCCGTTCACGAACTGTAGCCGCACAATAATAGGCCATATCTCCAGTTACTTTCTCCCCAACCCTGGGTAACACCCCAGCCAAACGCCCACCGATAACAAACACCCCTGTAAGCAGATAACCGCTGTACGCTCCATCTTCCGTCTCGATCACGGCCTGTTCCATCGGAACCAGCTGCTGATAGATTTTGGGTTGGTTTTCGTAATAAGCTGCAATCTCTTCATCCTCGTCTGTTGCCCCAGTTGCAAGATTGGATTCCAGCGCCTCGTTAAGAGGATGCTCCATATCCTGCTTTCCAAAGGCATTGTTCGTTCCTCCATCCAGCAAAAGAGTACCTCTGCCCTCGCGTCCCCAATAACTTTTGGATACATACGGTATGGCATTCAGCTCGAAAGGCTCAGCCGAAAAATAGGTGGGCAGCAGATATCGGGAAATCACATCCATTTCTGCTCCATCAAAGAGGGTAAATCCGCAATATTCCGGGGTTTGCTCGTTACGCTCGTAGAGCGACCAGATCGCCGCCATGAAGCCTTTGCTCTGCATCAGTACATGCTGAACCGGATTCATCAGGCCTAGTCGTCCTTCACGTACAAGTTCAAGCAGTGCAGCACCAATGTCCACTCCTGTCGTCTCATCCCGATCATCAATCAGATACTCCAGTGGATAGAGACGGTACAACAGGTTAATCTCCCGCCCCTTATGGTAAAGCGCCTCTCCCGGAACAATCTCCAGTTCCTCCAGTGGAGCATAGAAAACTTCGTATCCCGCTTCCTGACAACGTCTCATCAGGTATTCCGTATTTGTTCGATCTTCGACATGTTCGCCAAAAGAAGTGAACGTCACCGGACCCTGCAATCCCTGCTCTGCATAGAATTCCAGCCATATCCTGAAACACTCCCGAATACGTGTATCCATCTCGGCAGATGGCGCAGTTAGCGTAGCATCCTCAGCAAGATCGAACAGGATATTTTCCAATGCAGCAGCCTCCGGTATGCCCGTTGGAGTGTCCGTATTATTTTCAATACACTTGGGCCCAGCTTCTCCGATAATCCAGTCCTGACGGGTAATGCCTCCAGTTACCATCTCCATACGTGCTGCCGGAATAAGCCCGGGATGGATACCCAACTGATGCTCCAAAAAGGAATCCGGCATGTATTGCTGGATAAATCGCATCACTTTACAATAAATGCCGTCTACCGCCTCCGCTGCGGTACGCAGTTCCAGCACCTCCGAGGGAGAATAGACCGTCAATGCAGGCACACAATACTGCTTCCCGTACATTCGATGGTATGGAATCTGTTCTCCCGCTTCACCCTGAAACACCTCTTCGTGACTAAACGGCAGTTGAACCACTTGCCTCATCCGGTTATCCTCCCGAACTGCGGAAGAAGCTACCGAAGCCGCTTGATTTGGACTTTGATTTGCTATAGGAGCTGTTACTGTCCTTGTTGCTTCGATACGACGACCCACCGTAGTAATAGTGCCCACTGCTGGAATCATATTCACATCCGGTATCATACTCCGGGTCACATTCATCATTGTTGCTGCCACAACCGGATAACACGGCAGGTACCGCCAGCATCAGGGAGAACGCAACCAGCTTTGCTTTTGAACCGGGTTTCGATGCTTGCCCCCGCTCTTGGTCACTCATTACAGATCCACCTCTTTCATATAAAACAACACTTTCTTGCGATCCGCATCCAGCACGGAATACAGGATTTCATACGTCTTGCCATCGCGAACCATGTAATGGTCCAGCAGTTGCTCGGCAAGCTCCATCGTATAGGTGGATGACGCTGTGAGTTCCAACTCCTGAAATGAACGTCCATTCCACAACATATACTCTGCACTGTACATGGAAGACATTTTGCACATCGCCAGCGCAGCATCCGCAATGGCTGCACCGTACTCATCCGGCATCTGTTGCTCATACGCCGTTACATATACTGCATGTTCCCGCCCATCCTGGCATTCATTGGACAGATGCGCCCAGAGTTTGTTTTTCACCAGAGTGGCATCCACCAGTTTGCGCATAAACAGTTCATCTCGCGTGACTGAAGTCTGTTCCAGCACTCCCGTCTCCGCCTGTCGATCATCCGACCAACTCCGATACGTCAATGAATAATAGATACCGATAACCTCCCTTTTTGCGAGCTCTTAGGTGAGCCGTTTCAATTCATACAAACGTATTTAACGCATGTGGAGGTAAAAAGTTACACTATTCCCCATGACATGTAAAAATAAGAACAGGTTGTCGCCCAATCTCGGATCAACAAAGCTTGAAAAAACAAGTAATTCCGCGTTTGGTATGTAACTCCGGCCCAAAAAGGCCGGAGAAGATTCTCCGACCTCGTATGTTCAATCTTATGCTCATGCCATTCAGACTTATAACTCAGCCCACTGGGCCAATAGATCATTGTATTCAGCGGACAATTGCTCACGTTCATTCCAGATTTGTTCCAGTTCAAGTGGATTGTTCTGCACCGTTTCCAGCTGTTGATCCAGCACCTGAATCTGTGCCTCAAGACGAGCCAGAATTTGTTCCAGCTTCTCCGCAGACTGTATGTTGCCATTGCCGTTTCTATGATTCGATACAGCTGTTGCTGAAGGAGTTAACGCCTTACCTGATTCAGTAGAAGCTTCATAATCACGACTTCCATCGATAGCCGCAACAGTGGAACCGTTCAATGTCGAGATTGCTTCTGATTTCTTCCCTGATCTGGTAGTTCCGCCGGGCGCAGACGTTAAACCTGACTTCATCTCTGACTTGGCGTTCCCACGAGAAGAAATTCCCACTCCTGCTGTAGCCTGAGTTGTCGCCGCCGAACGAGCTTGCAAATCAAGCTTCTTCTCGCGATACGCCTCATAGTCTCCCAGATAAGCGGTCATCTGCCCGCTCTCCAGTTCCCAGACACGGGAAGCGAGGCGATTGACGAAGTACCGATCATGTGAGATGGCAAGTACGGTCCCTTCAAAATCAACCAGCGACTCTTCCAGCGCTTCTCTGGATGCGATATCCAGATGGTTAGTTGGCTCATCGAGCAGTAGTACATTGGGTTTACGCTGCACCAGCAGAGCCAAACGCAGGCGCGTCCATTCCCCGCCAGATAATTGCCCGACAGAGCGGAATACATCCGCTCCATAGAACAGATATCGGGCCAGAATTCCGCGAGCCTCTCCTTCCTCCACGCCTGCTTCCAGACGAAAGTATTCAAGTACGTTCAGCTTCGGATTCGTGGGTTCCTCCTGTTGAGCCAGATACCCCACATCCACACGAGCCCCCCACTCCAACTTGCCCGCATTGGGCTGCTCGTCACCAAGCAACAGCTTGAACAGGGTCGTCTTGCCGGAACCATTGCGGCCAATGAGTGCAATTTTATCCCCATATTCCAGCAGACCCGAAACCCCGCGCAGGATTTCACGCTCGCCATAACTCTTTTCGACCTGTTCCAATACCGCTACCCGTTTACCCGTTCGATCCGTAGGACGCACATCGAATTCGGCATTGCGGCGCTCCAGCACAGGACGCTTCACCTGTTCCATCCGCTCGATGGCTTTACGCATAGAAGCCGCCCGTCTGAAGAACTTTTCATTGCCGCCCACACGACCCCATTCCTCCAGTTGGCGAATTGTTTCTTTCATTTTCTTGATAACCTTCTGCTGCTCCTTGAACTCTTCGAATTGCTGCAACAGCCGTTGTTCCTTCACTTTCATATATTCCGTATAACCGCCAGCAGACGTTTCCGCTTCTCCATCCTCCAGCTCCAGTGTTCGATTCACCACCCGATCCAGAAAATAGCGATCATGCGAGATCAGGACAATGGTGCCGGGGTATTCTCGTAGAAATCCCTCCAGCCACTCGACCCGCTCCAGATCGAGATGGTTCGTTGGCTCATCCAGCAATAACAGATCAGGTTTTACGATCAGCTGCGAGGCCAGCACCACCCGGGTCTGTTCCCCACCGGACAGCGAACCAAAGCGCCATTCATAATGCGCCTTGGCGATATCCAGACCGTCCGCCACCTGATCGATGCGGGCATCCATTTCGTATCCACCCTCACGCTCGAACTGGTCTTGCAGCGCTGCATAACGTTTCAACAGGCGCTCCAATTGATTAGGGTCTGCTGCACATGCCGGATCGGACATCTTTTGCTCCATTTCCTTCATTTGCGTGCGACATATCATAAGCTCCTTGAATCCAAGGCTCAGCACATCCAGGACGGTATGGTCATCCAGTCCTTCTGGAACTTGGGCCACGTAACCCATTCGTGTATCTTTTTTGAACATCAATTGCCCTTCATCCGGCTTGTTCAGTCTTGCCATCAGGCGCATAAGTGTGGTCTTGCCGCTTCCGTTGCGGCCGATCAGGGCGACCTTGTCACCTTCCATAATTTCAAACGTAATGCCGTCCAGCACCAGATGTGCTCCATGGTATTGAGTCAGTTGTTGCGCGCTAATTATCATCATAATAAGGTTCCTCCTATGGTATGGAAGATCCTGACCGCAACACAAAAAGAGCCGCAGGAGGTTAGCTCCGCGGCCCTTCAGAATTCAAGCAATATCGCTTATCGTCCGAATGAGGTCAAGGCAGGCATCTTCTCGCAAATGTTAACTTCCGTATATTCAAAATTGGACAGACTTCTCCCGTTGGTCAGAAAAGTATGAACAATGCCAGCCATAGCAATCGGCAGCTGGCTAATACGGTTGTTAAGCATCTCGTGATTCACCTGTCTTCACCTCCCTTGTCATAATTAATGTCAATATATCACAGACGGATGCGTTCCTGCAACCAGCCCATCGCCCAATTCACCCTTACCTGTACAGTAGTTTCATTATTCCGCTTAGTGCCTGCCTCGTCGCCGAAGCATTACATCCCTGATCGCCACCGTAATGAGTGTTAACATTCCCGAGGTACCCAGTGATGCGCCAAGCAGGGCATACCCGATGCCGTTCCACCCGCCAATATCGATGCTGATCATGATTACAACGGCACCGCCGAGCAAGGCCACACATGGCAATATATATTGAACCCACGTCATTCGCCGTCCTTGTAATCGGTAGATAAGCCATTCAATCAGCAGCTGCACCGCCCACATTCCCAATGTCCACAAGATCAGTACTTCCATAAGGTTCCCCTCCTGTTGCTGGATGGATCAAGCCCTTTGTTACAGACCTTACGTTACTTCAACCAATCCGAGAAAAAGTTCTGGTACCCTTCTTTCATCTTCGTGCGCGAAAAAGCACCAAACGCATACTCACGGTTGTCTTCTGACACACTGCGCGGCGCAGCCGCAGCCATGTTCACCAGTTCAAACCAGTTATCCTCGTTGCCTGCAAAGGCATGCGTGGATCGAATGTGACCGTAGCAAGCATGCTCCGGTTTCACGACCATTTTACCCATCGCCATCGCTTCCGTCAGAGGCATCGCAAACGTATCAAAGGCCGAACAATTCCAATACACCTTGGATGAGTTCATCAACGTAAATATCTCATCCTGCGTAAGCGCAAACTTCAGCTTCACGTTGGCAGGAATGTCGTACTTCTTCATGGTTTCCTTATAGCGAACACCGCCAAACACCATGTACACTTCCTTGTCCGGGTTCTGCCGCGCATATTCCAGAACTAGATCCGGGCGACGGTTCGCTTCATCCCTACCGATCCAGAGCACCCGATTATGCACAACCTGGCTCGGGTCATAGTGCCGGTTCGCCAGCTCTTCGCTAAAGCCAATCGGGATGACGTTCACGTCATGTACGCCGAAATTGCGGCCCAGTTCTGTTTTCAAAAACTCCGTCTGTACAATCGCTTTATCCACCATCGTATAAAATGGCTTCATCATCTCATATCCCGTTAGTGCGGGATCGGGGAAACTGTGCGGGAACAATACACTCTTTGGTAAGAACATCTTCAAAAACGTAAACCCGGATACGGTGTAGATGACATGCTCTATATTTTGGCTATGAATCTGGTCCAGCACGATATCGTAGTTCACCAGGTCACCTTTCTCATGCTCATACCCCGGCAACCAGTCGTATCCGCTGACATGACGCTCCGGCGAGATGAACACAATATCCACACCCAGCTCCAGACCAATCTGCTTCAGCCGATCCGCAAATACGCGTGGCCCCTGTGCTTCCGTGAATTGAATTTTACGCATAACAAGTCCGACTTTACGCAAGCTTCTCACCCCTCATTTCTATTCCTCACCCATGTGCTTCATGCACTGTTCCAGCGTTGCTGCCGTCTCATGCCACTGGTTACGCAGTTGTTCCTTCGGCCACACACATGCCTCACTTCTCAGGTCACCATCAATCAAACGCAGCATCCAGAGTGAAAATACAATAGCATAGGCGTCGTACCATTCTGCAAAAGAAACCCGTTCAATCTGTACACCCAAGCTCCCCAGTTTGTCCAAATAAACATCAATGACCCGCTCTCGCAATGCAGGCGTAACCGTTCTGGGAAACAGCGGATGCGAGAGATCCACTAGATGAACTACGTCCCACAGCGGCGTATTCAGATGGGCATGCTCCCAATCCAAGATGACCAGTCTGCCGTCCACCTCCGCCATGTTACCTGGATGCAAGTCTCCGTGACATAAAACGGTTGGAAGTTGCTCCTCAGCTGTGAGAATCAACGTGGCAATCTTGTCCCAATCCGATGGAGACAACCGTATATCCAGCTTGGACAACAGGTCGTCCGTAGATAGTCTGTGCATTTGTAACTCATCCAACATCGTGCGAATAGACGGTTTCTGCCCCACGCGAGGCAGCTCACTCCAATCCGTAACAGACAACGCATGCCACGTTGCCATATGTACCGCTACCCCAAGCATTGTCTCTTCTTGTGAATCATGCATCAGTTGTCCCAGATCCTCGTAGATCATCCAGCTCTGTGCCGGGTCAGTGGTAAGATCCGACGCTGCAATAAGCTGCGGATAAATTGGTGGTAAGCCTGACATTACACGCTCGTACATCCATCGTTCCCGTCCGTGCTGTGCAGGATTCGTCAGCGGTTTAAAAATATAACTGCTACCGGTAGGAACAGTGAATCGCTCCACATATCGTCCGTTCATCCCTTTATACAACTGTTCGCGGCTTGTTATATAGTGATCATTCAGCATTCCTTCGGGTGTCACCCAACTGTATGCATCCATCTCTTCTTTCACGCTATCCACCATCCGTTTCGTTCTCCTTGCTGCTCCCAATTATGATTTCTATTCATCATACGTTGCCGTTCACAAGCCTGCAAGCTTTGTTCGTAAGCGCTTATTCAGCGTCTCAATTTGGAGTTTCAAAATTGCTTGTTGCATTTTAGTTAGTAATCACTTACTATACAATCATGAAGAACAAATCTCATGTGGATAGCAAAAAGAAAGATATCCTACAAGCGGCGATGCGCTTGTTCGCAACCAAAGGCGTTGACGGCATATCCGTCAAAGAGATCGGTGACGCCGCCGGAGTAACCGATGCGGCGATCTACAAACATTTTAAAAATAAAGATGCCGTTGCCCTGGAAGCCTTCACCCAATACTGTGTCGACTATACTTCACTAATTGACGGGTATGTTCGACAGGAAGGTCCGGTGCTGGAACGCTTCAAGCAACTGGTTACCAAGGTTCTCCATCTTCATGATGAAGATCCCTACGGGCTGCTGCTGATTTCACAGAATCATGAAATATTCATTGAAGCCGGAAGCAGCGAGGATTACCGTCAGCCATTGGATGCGTTAATGGATCTGATCGATCAGGGAATGATGCGGGGTGAGCTGCCTCAGCAGGATTCACGGCTCACAGCCGTTCTGGTAATCGGTGCAATCACACGTATGGCGGTCTCCAGTATGCAAGGTGAGTTACCCGAGTTGTTGGTACCCTACACTGGAGAGACGGTTCACCGTCTTGCATCGATGTTGGGGCAGGTACCACAAGAGTAGCGAGGGAGATGGGAAGCCATTTGCCCATGCAGAACTCCAAAAAAGGTTCAGAGTTGCACGTTAATAAAAGTGCGTGTTCAAAAAGTCTGGGTTTCAGTACTGAGAAGATGGGATGAAGATAGAAATAGAGTAGCGAAGCGTAGAGAAAACTACGTGAGCAACGGACATCTCAGCTGAATCCCATCTTCGATACGGATGATGCCGCTAGGCATGATTTGGAATCAAAAGCGGACTTGTTGAATAACTTCTAAAGAGAATCGTCAACATACCATCAGGATATACGGATGGATTACCGGGTCATACGTGACCTTTTCTTTTTGCACATGAGGTTAGTGTTCATTAACTAAAATAGTCAGGACGTGTCATCTTCCATGAAAAAAATATTAATTATTCAAGGCAACCCCGTCTCCCCCAGTTACAACGGTGCAATCGCCGAGGCGTACCGCAAAGGTGCGGTGCGAGCGGGTGCCGACGTCCGCATGATTACCCTGAACGAGTTGGCATTCAACATGAATCTGGAAGGAGGATATCGTAATAAACTTCCACTTGAACCAGATTTGCTGGAGGCCCAAGAAGCAATCAAGTGGGCCGAGCATCTTGTATGGGTATTCCCAATATGGTGGGGAGGACCGCCTGCCCTGCTGAAAGGTTTCGTTGACCGAATCTTCATGCCAGGTTACGCCTTCAAGTATCAAAAAGGAAAACCTTTCCCGGATCAACTGCTCAAAGGCCGCACCGCCCGCATGATCACCACGATGGATGGTCCGAGCTGGTACTTTAAATGGTTCCAAGGTGAGCCTGCACATAAAATGATGAAAATCTCCACATTTGCACTGACTGGCATCAAACCTGTGCGGATAACAACTGTAGATCAAGTTGGTAAGAAGTCAGATGAACAGAGAAAGAATTGGCTTGATAAGATTGAGCAGCTTGGGCGGAAGATGGGGTAAAAGATTTTTGCAAAAAACTTCATCGGAAGTATATGTTCACCTTGTAAGTTAAATCAAAGATCTGGGGATAGGCGTAATTCAGAGGTAGTCCTGTTTTTCGCGAGTAGCGCAGTGTAATTTTAGTTTAACTTATATCAGAAAGCAGGAAATGTGCCTATTCCCAGTTACAAAAAAAGGGTTGTCCCTACGTCTTGTTCAAGACGCAGGAGACAACCCTTTTAGCATTCATTATGATCTAACGAACCGTAAACACGCTATTAACGCCATTTCCGATAAGTCTGAGGTTTAACGAATCTTAGACGCGTTATTTCCTCGATCTGTGTATCATTTGGCGGTTTTAAACTAGTTTGCACCGGAATAACTTCACTGAGGTTCGTTACATTTTGCATTCCTTGCTAAATCGCCAATTAACGCTCACTCGGTTCGTTAGCGACTTGCCCATCTACAACCATACAAACAACGTATTACCCAAACGAAATACGACCTGATGGATGCTCAGGCAAAATAGCTGTAACCAACTGCTGCACAGCCGGATGATCCGACTGCATTACCGAATCCCCGGCATCACCGTTATAGACAATCCTGCCCTGATCCATCACGGCAATGCGGTCACAGATCGTCATGGCGGCCCGAATGTCATGTGTGATAAAGAGATACGATAACCCGTAGGACGCTCTTAGCTCAGCCAATAGAGATAAGATTTGCGTCTGGTGCACCATATCCAGGCTGCTGATCGATTCGTCCAGTACGATTAACTTTGGCTTGAGCGCGATGGCTCGTGCGATGTTAATTCGCTGTAATTGCCCACCGCTGAACTGGTGCGGAAGCTTGTTAGCATCCTCTGGTGTAAGTCCCACCTGCTCGAGCAGTTGTCCAATCACACGAAGTTGTTCTTTTGCCGAAAATCGCTCGTAATTATCCAGCGGCTCCCCAATGATCTGCGCGGCAGTCATGAGCGGATTCACCGCCGAATAACAGTCCTGGAACACGACCTGTAGATCACGCCGTAATCCCTTGAGTACTGGTTTGCTGGATCGGTAGATATCCTGTCCTTGAAACAAAACCTGACCCTGGCTGGGCTTCTCCAGACCAAGAATGATTTTGCCCAAGGTACTTTTACCTGCCCCGCTCGTACCCAGGAGCCCCAGACACAAACCCTTTTCAATCGTAAGTGAGATGTCTGCCAGCACAGGAGGACGCGCTCCCGAACGATCCAGCCAGTTGCGTTTGCCATAGCTATGGCTTATTTCACGTACCTGAAGCATCAGGTCATCCCCCTCTCTTGTACTTGGCAGAAGCAATCTCCGAAGAGGCCGAATCTACACATCACCATGCCCATTCCACCTCTACGACTACCCGCTCTACACATACACTCACTGAACGATTCCACTCTTTATTAGTCGCTATCGTCCTAAAGACATACTGGGTCTGGCATTTAACAACATCCGTGTATACTCATGCTGCGGGTGATCGAACAGTTGGTACACATCTGCTTGCTCCACAATACGTCCCTTCTGCATAACCGCGACTTCGTCTGCCATTTGCGAGATCACGCCCAGATCATGGGAGATGAGCAAAATGGATGTGCCATATTCCGTACGTAAACGATCCAATTCCTGAAGCACCTTGAACTGATTCACGACATCCAGTGCCGTCGTTGGTTCATCTGCAATGACCAGCGCTGGTCGCAGGCACATCGATATGGCAATCATCACCCGCTGCAACATTCCACCGCTCAGTTGGAAGGGGTATCGTTTCATCAGCTTGGCCGGCTCGGGCAGGTTCATATCTGCCAAGGCAGCAATAGCCCGCTCCCCGGCCGCTGCTTTGGACATACCTGTGTGCGTACGCAAGGTTTCAATGAATTGAGATCCAATCGTATATACGGGTGTAAAAGCATTCATCGGGTTCTGCATAATAAATCCGATGTCCTTGCCCCGGATGCGTCGCATCTCCTCACCTGACAATGAGCCAAGCTCCCGTCCATTCAGACGGATGCTGCCCGACACTTCCATCCGGCGTGAATCAAGCAGATGGAGCAAGGCGTTACACGTAACGGTCTTGCCACTGCCACTCTCGCCGACCAGACCGAAGACACGACCTTTTTTTAATTCGAAATTAATAGGCGCAAGTAACGGGACTGAACCCTCCGCTGTTCTAAGATTCACTTGCAGACCACGAACTTCGAGTACCTTCGCTGCATCATCCATCGTTACGTTCACCTCCATATGCCTTTGGTTCCGAACCACTACCTTTTTGCAATGCCATAACGCTCGGATAACGCTTCACCCAAGATGTTGAACGTAATGACTACCAGCAGAATCAATGCACCTGGGTAGATCATCAACTCCGGATGACTGCGAATGTAACCTGTTCCTTCATGAATCATGGCTCCCCACTCTGCATTCGGTGGTTGAATACCGAGTCCCAAGAAGGACAGAGCGGATATATCCATAATCGCCCATCCCATCTCCAGCGTGCCCATTACAACGATGGGACGCTGCACGTTGGGGATGATATGTTTGCGGATAATCGTCCACGAAGAGGAGCCGCTAATCCGCGCCGCCGCGATGAAGTTCCGTTCCTTCAGACTAACGACCATGTTCCGGCAGATGCGTGCATAATACACCCACTGTACCATCATAAGGGCTAGAAGCACCTGCATCAGACCTGGACCAAAGATCCCTACAATGCCCAGCACCAACACCAGATTTGGAAATGCCATAATGCCTTCACACAAGCGCATCAGCAGACTGTCAACCCAGCCACCAAGGTAACCGGAGATCGAGCCTACAATGACACCTATGAGCAAAGATGACAGGAAGATCAGGGTAGCAAATCCAAGCGACACTCTCGCTCCATACATCAGCCTAGTGAGATTGTCGCGTCCCAGATGATCCGTTCCGAGCCAATGCTCAAGCGATGGACTCGCCAGCTTCTGCAACAGATTCACCTTCACAGGGTCATGAGGAGCAATCCATGGGGCTAATAACGCGATCACGAAGAAAAGCAATATGATCACCGAGCAGATCTGGATGGCTCTCTGTCCTTTAAATACCGCACGCCATTTGTTTATCAATGTTCTGCCCGTCCTTTCGCTGAAATCCGTGGGTCCATAACGAGCTGCACCAGATCAACGAGCAGATTGCATACGATGAACAGGCATGCCGCCAGGAAGACATAACATTGAATCACGGGAATATCCCGGTTAAATATCGCATCGACAAAATAACGGCCGAACCCAGGCCAGGAAAACACCTGCTCTACAATAATGGTGCCTGTGAGCAGCTTGCCCATACTCATCCCCATCCCCGTGATGAGGGGCGATATAGCGATCTTCAGGACATGTTTCAGCATGATGACTCGTTCTCGAATCCCGCGTGTTCTTGCATATTGTACATATGTCTCCTGCAATTGCTCCAGTACACTGGAACGCAGTAATCGGGTGTAGATCGCAATAAGAATCAAGGAGAGTGTAATCGTAGGCAGAACCAGATTCTCCCACGATCCACGTCCTTCCACAGGCAGCCAGTCCAGCTTTACGGAGAAAAAGAAGATCAACAGATAACCGAGCCAGAATTGCGGAATAGATGCTCCAAAATAGGAAATCGCCCGGCTGACCATGTCAATCCAGCTATTCTTGTACACCGCCGCCAGTATTCCCAAAGGAATACTCACCAAAGCCGATAACAACATACTCCAGAAAGCCAGTTCAGCCGTAGCCGGAAGCCTTAATTTCACTTCATCCCATACAGGTTTATTGGTGAGATACGAAGTGCCAAAGTCGAGCTTGGCAATCTTCTGAATCGTATGCGCATATTGGGTTAATAAAGGCTGGTCCAGACCGAACTCATGCCGCTTTTGCGCAAGTAGCTCCGGTGTCGGATAGATATGAGCGGCTGTCAGATAAGCCTCGGCTGGATCAACCGGTGAAATATGAATAAGCGCAAAGGTAACGAGTGTAGCGATAAAAACGATAGGAATGATCGCGATCATTCGTTTACCGATATAACTGATCACCAAACGTTCCTCCCTGTTCTCAAGCTACATGAGCTTATTACTCTTGAAATCACTATATAAGTTCAACTAATTTTTTTACACGAGAACGGAGAGGACAGAAAAAACCTGAAGAAGCGTAGCGTTCGCCTTTATCACCGGATTTTCCCTTTAGAAAGGGAATCAAAAAAATCTGGGGATAACAGCGATCGGAAGGTTATTCTGTCATCGGAGTGGCACGTGTAAACATTCTTGAGTTGAACTTATACAAATTATTGATTGCCCAACTCAATGCCTACAAACGGATTTTCATCACGATTCGCCGGGAAAATAAAGTTGGAAATTTTCTTCTGATATACAGCCGTTTTCTTAATATAAGAGATCGGTACAATCGCCGATTGCTCCTGAAGTGTTTTCAGGATGGAGCCATATAACTCCTGGCGTTTCGTCTCGTCTGTAGATGACAGTGCTGCATGCACCTGATCGTCCAGTTCCTTTTTCATCGGCAACGCACTCAGGGTCTCGGAAATCCCGAATCCAGGGCTCGCCACAACGTTAATGAATGAATGTGGATCATATGGAGCGCCATAGTTGTACCAGAAATACAGGTCGAAATCATTGGCTTTCAGACGTTTGATCTGAACCGTCAGTTCCAGTCCAGTGAGATTTACTTTAACCCCAAGCTCGCTCCATTCCGCCTGAATGGTCTCAGCCATCGCTTTCTGAATCGGGTCCGTCTTGTCAAAAATCATCTCGAAATCAAGCTGCTGACCGTCTTTTTCACGAACCGTACCACCGGCCGGCAGCTTCCAGCCCGCTTCATCCAGTAATGCTTTGGATTTCTCCACGTCATACGTGATTGGTTCCAGGTCTACATTGGTGTACGGATAGTTTTTGGACAATACGGTATCGGCTGGTTCTTCCAATCCGGAAGTCACGCCTTCCACCATCGCCTGTTTATTAAACCCTTGCTGAAGCGCCTTCCGTACTCTGACATCGGACAGCTTGGGATTGGAAGAGTTCAGCAACAGACTGCGAGTTCCTACAGGATCAGATAATTGGGTCACATATTCATCATTGTCACGCAGCTCCTGGAACGCATCCAGACTGATCATACCTTCACCATAGATCAGATCGAGATCGCCTTTTTCAAAAGCAAGGACACGAGTTTCACCGTCAGGAATGATTTTGACCGTAATCTGATCCACCTTTGGTGCTGTTCCCCAATAATTCGGGTTGCGTTTGAAAACAGCATATTCGTCCTGCTTGTATTCAGCCAGCATCCACGGGCCCGTTCCAACCGGCTCTTTGATGCCTTGGGAAGTATCTCCGTCATCAGGAAATCCAGCTTCACCCAGGAAGCGGAAAGGACGAACCACCGACAAGTCCTGAAGAACAGGATAATACGGCTCTGTGAGTGTCAACCGGAAAGTCTGATCGTCCACAACCTCCGTCTTGTCGAGCACACCTACAATGCCCAGCCAGCTATGTGTATCTTTATTTTTCATTACAGCATCAAAGTTCTTTTTCACAATCTCAGCATTAAATGGTGTACCATCTGAGAATTTCACACCTTGGCGAAGCTTGAATGTATATACTTTGCCGTCATCGGAGATTGTCCATGATTCTGCCAGCGCAGGTTCCAGTTTTCCGTCCTTCTGGTAACTGATCAGTGGCTCATAGAGCATGGATTGGGCAAATAATTGCGAAGGATTGTACGTATGCGGATTCATTGTACCGATATCACGTGGCCATGACATCGTAATCGACTTCGTAGATGTTTGATCCGAAGCAGCAGATGAGGATTCATCTCCACTTCCTGTATTGCTGCAACCCACAATAACGAATAACAACAAGAGCATAGTTGCCAGCGTGAGGGCCGAAGATTTGCGATGTTGAACAGACATGGATGTTGAACCCCTTTTCTCTATTTTATGATAATGATTATCATATTCATCCATTAAGAATAGGCAGGAGCCCTCCTTTTGTCAACAAAATTCGACATAGTATGCATCACTACTAAATATGCCAAAAAAGCCCTTCCTATAGGAGGAAGAGCCTCTCGACCTGAATATGAATCACAACTGAAAAAATAAGTTCCACAATAATCTGCTATTCCTTGCTCACAGCAAGGTAATCACGAAAGTACATATGCAGATATATTACTGAAATCCATCTTCGTGCGCCTTCTTGTTTCTCGTTTAAACTTCTACAGTGATGCCCTCATAGAAACGTCGAATCGCCTGCTCCGCTGGCTTGCCGTAAACTCCATATCCGTCATCGGTCAGCGCATCCTTCTCCGCGTGCAGATGTGCGCTCCAATCCCACAGACCGAATCCGCGTACCCAATGACGCTGACTGACATGCCGGAACATGGCCTCATAGAAACGCTCCTGTTCCTCCGCACTTACTTCGCCTTCCAGTCCCCAATCGTTTGGTACCTGGGCTGATCCACTGCGGCTGGGACAGCCTGCTTCTGCGAAGAAGAAAGGTTTGCCGTAGGGAGCAATGGCCTGCTCAATTCGATCCAGCTGTGCCTCCCAATCTCCGATGGGATAGTACCCACTGGAAGAGATGACGTCCACAGCATCCCACCAGTTCACATGACCTTCCTGATATTTGTCCGTGTTGTATGACACCAGTCCAGTGTACACTTCACGCACACCAGCGATCACCTCGCGCCACTCTTGATCCCGACGCTCGGATTGCACCATCTCACAGCCTACAATGAACATCTCACACTTTTCCTGCTCTGCGATCGCTGCATAATGCTTCTGAAATGCCGTGTAGCTGCGGAACCAATCCTTCCACTTCGGCTCACAAGGCACATCGATATCAAAAAAGTTAATGTGTGCACGCCATGTGCCGTCGGTGCAGTTAACGGTTGGTTTCAGAATGATACGCAGCCCGAGTGTACGAGCATAACGAATCATATCGATCAGTTCATTATCCTCCACCAAATGTGCACCCCGATACTTCACTTCTACTGCCTGCGGATGATCCTGATGTGCCGCCAGTGCAAAAATAACATGTGAACTGCCTGTACGTTCAGCCATCAGGCGCAAGGATTCTTTGGCTTCCGGCTTGCGGAAGTCTCCCCTGCCACTCATCCAGCCAAATGTAAATCCCTTGATATACTCCATATACATTGCTCCCCAATGTTTCTGTTCACTTAATGAAAAAAGAATGACCTAATATATACACTTTCACTTCAATTACAGCTTGCCTTCCTCGTGATCACCAGCGATGACTTCGTCCGTCTCGATCACATAGTTCACGATCTCTTCGATGGTCGTGTAAGCGACGCCCACATACGTGTCGGCAGCGCCGTAATAGATGGCGATACGTCCGGTATCAGCATCATGCAGTGTTGCGCAAGGGAAGATGACGTTATCAACAAAGCCTTGCTCCTCGTACCATTTCTCTGGTGTCAGCACAAAGTTGGACGAACGATATTTTACTTTGGACGGTTCATCCAGATCCAGAATGACCGCACCCATGCTATAGACAAAACCGTTACAGGTTCCAGTTACGCCATGGTAGAACATCAGCCAGCCTTCGGACGTTTCGATCGGAGCGGGCCCGCCTCCAATTTTGACCGATTGCCACCAACCTTGGCCGCCCTTGCTCATCACATGACGATGCTTGCCCCAATACACGAGATCCGGGCTTTCACTCAGGAAGATGTCCCCGAATGGGGTATGTCCACTGTCACTTGGTCTGGACAACATCACATAGTTATCGTTGATTTTGCGTGGGAACAACACGCCATTCCGGTTGAATGGCAGCATTGGATTTTCGAGGCGGACAAATGTTTTGAAGTCATCCGTCTTCGCCAGTCCCAATGCAGCGCCGTAAAAATCAGTACACCAGATGATGTAATACGTATCCTCGACTTTGACCAGACGTGGGTCATACGCATAGTTCGGCATAAACGGATCGCCATTTTCATCTACAAATGCAATACGTTCCTCTTCAATCGTCCACTCCAGACCATCCTCACTCGCTCCCATGTGGAGGTGCGGACGTCCATTAACAGTTTCAGCACGGAATACGCCAATAAACTTTCCTTCATAGGGTACAACGGCACTGTTGAAAATGCGGGCAACGCCTTTGACTGGGTTACGCGGAACCACGGGGTTCGCCGAGTGTCTCCATACCGGGCCTTCCGTTCCCTCCGGTTTGGCTTCCCATGGCATATTCGGCAAAGCGTCCCCAACAATGTGTACGTTTTTCGTTTCGGCAACTGACATTTTTCATTTCTCCCTTCGGTTAGGCTTTATGAAATGAATAATTAAAATTGCACTAGACCACTTTGATGACAGAACAACCTTCCGATCGCCGTTATCCCCAGATTTTTTTGATTCCCTTATAAAAGGGGAAAATCCGGTTATAAATGCGACCACTCCGTTTCTCCAGCTTTTTTCTGTCCTCTTCGTTCCTGTGCATTCTCACATGCATTTCATATAGCCTCTCGTTTTTTATTTAACAGAACCTTGCGCGAAGCCGTTGTAGATGTATTTCTGTAATAACAGGAAGATGATCATGGTTGGAATAATGGCGATCATGATGCCGGCGCTGATGACCTCCCACTGCGATCCGAACGGTCCCTTGAATTTGAACAAGGCGGTGGATATGACCTGTAGATCGGTCTTTGGCATGTACAGGAACGGTGTGTAGAAGTCGTTATAGATGTTCACACCCTTCACGATAATGACCGTTACAATAGCCGGTTTCAGCAGTGGCAGAATGATTTTCCAGTAGATCGTGAAGTACGAAGCACCGTCCAGCATGGCGGATTCATCCAGCGCACTTGAGATTGAGCCAAGGAACTGCAGGAAGATATAAACCGCGATGATATCTGTACCCAGGTACATCACGATGGCTGCCCAGCGTGTGTTAAACAGGTCGAGAGCGTTGATGATCTGGAATGTGGCGACCTGTGTCGTAACACTTGGAATCAGGGTAGCGAGCAGGAATGCCGCGACCATGATTTTCTTGCCTTTGAATTTGAACCGATCCAGCACATATGCGATCATGGAACCCGTTAAGGTCGCCCCTATAATGGAGATGACCAAGATAATAATGGTGTTTTTGAAACCGACCAGCATGTTGCCATCCACAAAAGCCTTAGCATAGTTCGCAAAGTTCAGCCAGTTGGCTGGTGGGGCAAGCGGGCTGCTGGTAGCGTATTCCGCATTCGTTTTGAGAGATGCAAACAGGATGACCACGATAGGTAACAGTGCGATAAACGCCGCAAACACCAGGGAAGCATATTTAACCACGCTCGCAAGGGTGTATTTGAATTGTGTCACGTTTATTCCTCCCCTTTCATGGTGATGCGCTGCACCAGCGTAACAAGAATAACGATCAAGAGCAGCACCACAGCCATGGCGGATGCCAGTCCCAGCTTGCCGTATTTAAACGCCAAATGAACCGTCTGGATTACAAATGTCATACTGCCGTTGGAACCATCGGTCATGATATATGGAATATCGAACGCACTAATTGCGCCGCTAATCGCCAAGATCAGGTTGAGCTGCAGGATGCGTGTAATGCTTGGCAGGATGATGTGGCGGAATTGCTGCCAGCGATTGGCACCATCAATATCGGATGCTTCATACACATCCTTCGGAATGGAGGAGATTGCACCCAGGAAAATGATAAAGTTGAAGCCCATGTATCTCCATACCGATGCACCTGCGAGTGACACGTTGATAATATTCGGATTTCCGAGCCATAGCTGCGTGTATTGTTCCAGCCCTACAGCATGCATGAGCATATCGAGTGTACCGTCTGGTTTGAAGAAAAAGAGGAAGATAAAACCGATGGCTACCCCATTCAGCAAATAAGGAAAAAACAGTATGCCTTTGAAGAAGTTTTTGCCTCGAACTTTGAAACTCAGAATGGTGGCAAAGTAAAGCGCCAAGCCCATCTGTAAGAACGTAGCCACGAAGTAATACAAGCTGACAATAAATACTTTGAAGTATTCGGGATCACTGAATATGCGAGTGTAGTTCTCAAAGCCAACATAATCGAACCTTTTACTATATCCGTTCCAATCGGTGAAACTGTATTTGAACATGTTGATGACTGGCAAGTATGCAAATGTAAACAGCAACGCCAGCGGAATAATTGAGAAGGCACAGATGATAAATATGCGTTGCGCTGAGTAGCCCCAATTCGAAAGTTTTAAGTACTTCATGCTCTCCACACCTCCAAGCGGTTCTCCCGCCTATATATCGAAAGACTCCCGTCCAATGGAATTTCTGCGTAATAACTGCCGGGGGAAGAGCATGGGTATCACGCTTTCAAATACCACATACTCCATGCTCCATTCATATATGGATTCCTATATCCCCGCAGTCCATTCATCACCTGATCCACTTACGTTAATCCAATTATTTCGTTAGTTCTGCTCTTGCTTTGACCCACTTATCGTTCAGATCTTTCATAATGTCGTCATACGATTCCTTGCGGTTCCCAATACCTGCTTCGATAATTCGTTTCTTGAAGTCAGGCTGCCAGAGACCGATTTCGCCTTCGTTATCGATCTTGTCAACCAGACCTTCCTGACCTTCTTTGGCAGGTGTAAGTGTGGAGAATTTAACGTCTTTATATTGATCCAAAATGGGTGGTAATTCCGCGTTTTTGTCTGCATCCATACCGCCGCCCTGTTCAACCGCGTAGTTTGATTTCGCCAGGAACCAGTCAATCCAGGCTTTGGCAGCAGGTTTGTTCTCACTGTTCACGTTCATACCGATGTTATAGTCGGCGGAGAGCGGAACCACAACCTCACTTGCATTGGTTGGGAAAGGAAGGAATCCGATGTCGTCCGGTGTATCCGTCATGCCTTGGATCTGTGTGATGGCCCAAGATCCAAGTGCCATCGTAGCAATTTTGCCTTTGGCGAGATCCGCTTTGGAGCTTTCCCAGTCGGTAGTTGTTGGATCTTTCTCGATTAGACCGTTCTTGGCTGCATCATAGAGCACTTTATATAGTTCATAGTGCGGCTGACCAGGCACAAAGTTATCATCTGTGTTCGGTTGGTCCACATTCACGTAATCTACGCTACCTGCAACGGTTGGCAGATCCGATTCCCATTGTGTCAGGGCCCAGCCGGATGCATAGTTGGTGTAGAGCGGAACCGCGTCAGTATTGTCTTTGATCAACTGAAGCGCAGCCTGGAATTGTTCAGGTGTCTTAGGCACTTCATTGATACCGGCTTCTTTGAAGACCTGTTTGTTATAGATAATTCCCGAGAACGTGATGACCGTAGGGATACCGTATACCTGACCATCCACCATGCGTTCCTCAATAGCGGTGTATTTGTCTTTCAGTTCATCGTACGTGCCAAGCGGCTCGAAGAAGTCCGGGATATCCGCGATCGGAACGCTCGTCGGGATCATCAGAACGTCACCATAATCTTTGGTGCTCATACGAATTTTCACTTGTCCTTCATAGTCGGCCAGTGCCTGAAAGTTCACTTTGACATCCGGGTATTCCTTATTGAACTCAGCAGCGTAATCTTTGAATACGGTATCAACAATATCTGTACGTTGTGTAAGGACGGTAATTTCGCCCTTGATATCTGCCGGATCTGTACTGATCTCCTCCCCTGCCTGCGAAGATCCACCTCCGGATGAACATGCAGCAAGTAGTGAAGTGATGAGCAGCATCGTCAGCAACATCATCCAACCTTTGTTTTTTCTCAATTGTTTCGACCCCTCTCTTAAGTTGATTAAGTTATCGTTAAGGTTACAAAATGAATTCTATTATGGTAACGCTTACCTGTCAATTCATTTATTTATAACCTAACAAGAAAAATTGCGATGCATTTCGTTGACATCTGTTTTTCAGAGCACTAATATTGATTAATAAAGTTACCGTTAACTTAATTATATGAATTGATTAAACATTTACACGAAACGTAGAGGACAGAAAGAACCTGAAGAAGCGGAGCTAAAAGCTTTCTGAAAGAAAGCTACATCGGAAGCATCTGCTTCGCCTTTATCCCCGGATTTCCCCCTTATAACAAGGAATCAAAAAAATCTGGGGGTAACAGCGATCGGAAGGTTATTCTGTCATCGGAGTGACCAGTGTAAATATTCTTTAGTCCATTTATGAATTAAGATTTATGTAACACGTTGAAGGAGCGCTCACTTATGAATACAAAAACAACCGAACTCCAATCTGAGATTAAGGCGCATTGGGAAAAGCAGATTTTACCCTTCTGGTCCAACCTTAAAGATACAACCCACGGTGGATTCTACGGCTGGGTTGGCAATGATCTTCAGGTGAATCCGCAGGCAGCCAAAGGCGGGATCGCCACGGCACGGCAACTCTGGTCTTTTGCAGCAGCCTATCGGATTACCGGAAACGAAAGATGGCGCGAGCATGCTGAACATGCATACCGTTTTCTCGCTGACCATGTGATGGATACCGAATATGGCGGTATGTACTGGATGGTAGATTACACAGGGGAAGCACTGGACACGAGCAAACATGTGTATACGCAATCATTCGGTGTGTATTCACTCAGTGAGTACTATCGTGCTACCGGGGATGCTTCTGCATTGGAACTTGCGAAAACGCTTTTTGCTCTTATCGAGGACAAAGGTCTGGACGCCGGACTACCTGCTTACAAGGAACAATTTGATCGCACATGGAAGGAACAGCCCAATGAAATGCTGAGCGAAAATGGAGTGATTGCGGATTACACAATGAATACGCATATCCATGTACTGGAGGCCTACACCACGCTCTATCGCGTGTGGCCGGATCAACAAGTGAAGGCGGCGCTGGAACGCCTGCTCGGAATTCTATATGAACGGGTGTATGACCAAGACACCAAGTTTCTCGGGGTATTTTTCAACAAACAGTGGGAATCCATCATTGACCTGCGCTCGTTCGGACATGACATTGAAGCCAGCTGGCTGATTGACGAAGCACTGAAAGTTCTGGGGATGGAACAACATCCAGAGTATGCGGCGATGGTTACGGATATTGCCTATAACATCTCCAATGTAGCAGTGAATGCCGATGGTTCCCTGCTCAATGAACAAGAAGGTGAACATATCGATGAGAAGCGCATTTGGTGGGTTCAAGCTGAGGCGATGGTCGGTTTCTATAACGCGTATCAGCGCACAGGTGATCCCTTGTTTCTGGAGAGAGTGGAACGCTTGTGGACCTATACGCAAGAAAACATCATTGACCAGCGTGCTGGTGGGGAATGGTACTGGTCGGTGGACGGGAACGGCACACCGGATCAGAGCGAAATTGCCGGACCGTGGAAATGCCCGTATCACAATAGCAGATTTTGTATTGAACTAATCGAGAGGATGGGATCAGAATGATACACCCGAAATACAAGGAGTTACTGGCGAAACAGGAGCTGTTGCTTACTCGCCCCAATGAGATCAATTCTTCCTTCTACAATGGCGTATATGATCGCTACCAATATCCGGTAATCACTCGACATCATGTACCGCTGCATTGGAGATTCGATCTGGATGAGACGACGAACCCACACTTTATGGAGCGACTGGGTATCAACGCTACACTGAATCCAGGAGCCATCTATTTCAATGGCAAATACGTCATGGTTATTCGTACCGAAGGATTGGATCGCAAATCGATCTTTGCGCTCGCGGAGAGTGACAATGGAATTGACGGGTTTCGTTTCACGGGTAAACCATTAGTCTGGGATGATATCGATGCGGATGAAACCAATCAGTATGATATGCGTCTCGTTCAACATGAAGACGGCTGGATCTATGGCATCTATTGCTCGGAACGCAAAGACCCGGAGGCTCCTGCATTTGATACCTCCAGCGCAGTTGCACAGGCAGGACTGGTTCGGACACGAGATCTCACAAGCTGGGAACGGTTGCCCAACATCACAACCAATTCCCCTCAACAGCGCAATGTCGTATTGCACCCGGAATTCGTGGATGGAAAATATGCCTTCTACACCCGTCCACAGGACGGATTCATCTCGACTGGCAGCGGCGGCGGAATCGCCTTCGGACTGTGTGAGGATATCTTGAACCCGGTCATTCATGAAGAGATGGTTATTGATGAACGGCAATATCATACGGTATATGAGGTGAAAAACGGCCAAGGCCCTGCTCCGCTCAAGACGGATCGTGGCTGGATTCACATTGCTCACGGGGTTCGGAATACCGCAGCAGGCCTGCGTTACGTGTTATACACATTCGCTACGGATCTGAATGATCCGGCGCGTATTATTGCCAAGCCGGGCGGCCACTTCATTGCCCCTTATGACGAGGAGCGTGTAGGCGATGTATCCAATGTTATTTTCTGCAATGGTGCTGTGGTCAATGAGAAGGAAGAAGTCTTTATCTATTACGCATCCAGTGATACCCGCTGTCATGTGGCAACAACCACGTTGGAGAAACTGGTCGATTATACGTTCAATACACCGGCTGATCCATATCGTTCCTTGGACTGTGCTAGCCAACGGGGTCAGCTGATTGAACAGAATGAGAAGCTTCTACAGAAACAATTGACATAACATCGGTAGAGCGTCCTCTCAGGGAAACCTGCAATGTGCTGAAAATTAGCGAAACAACAGCCAGAATGGCTTTATTCCAAGTGGGTAACGATGTATACTGATATGGATTGTTATTATGTTGGAGGAAAGCGCTCATCATAATGACAGCACATTGTGCCTATACCGGCTTGAAGGAGGCGACCATACTGAAGAATAATATCACCATGCGGGATATCGCCGACAGGCTCGGGGTCAGCAGTGTGACCGTCTCGAAAGCATTGAATGATAAAGATGGCGTGAGTGGCGAATTAAAGGAAAAAATTAAAGTGCTTGCTGTTGAAATGGGCTATCGGTATAATGCTGCTGCCCGTTCCATGAAGGAAGGCTTAACCCATAATATTGGCGTAATTATCCCGGAGCGTTTTACCGGGCCTACGCAGTCGTTCTATGTACGCGTGTTCCAGCGCATCACCAAACATCTGGAGGAACAGGGCTACTACGGCATTCTGCACATTCTGAATGTGGAGGATGAGGAAGAATTAACGTTGCCCAAGCTGTACAGCGACAACAAGGTCGATGGTTTCATCGTGCTCGGACAGATCAGTAAAGAGTATATTGAACTGGTGAGATCAATGGAAGTTCCCAAAATGTTTCTCGACTTCTACGATGAACATTCGGATATCGATTCCGTCGTTACCGATAACTTCTACGCTGCCTATGAGCTAACGAACTATCTGGTTCAGCAGGGCCACCGTGACATTGCTTATGTGGGAAACCTGTATTCCACGAGCAGTATCCAGGACCGATTCCTCGGGTATTACAAATCCTTGCTGGAACATCGGTTGCCGATGAATCCAGATCTGGTTCTGAATGATCGGGATGAACGAGGTACGTTTATTGAGATTGATCTGCCCGAGCAGCTGCCAACGGCCTTTGTATGCAACTGTGATCAGGTCGCTCATCTGCTCGTTCAGAAGCTGACTTCCATGGATATTCAGGTGCCTGGCCAATGCTCTGTTGTTGGTTTTGATAATGATATCTACGCGATGCTCTCCGATCCCAAGCTGACAACTGTTGAAGTGGATGTGGAACAGATGGCGCGCACGGCAGTTCAGTCCATGCTCAAAAAGGTCGACAACCCGAACCGCAGTTTCGGCCGTGTACACGTGAAAGGTAACATCATCTATCGTGACTCGGTGAGTGCTGTGTCTGCCTCATCAGATACTATGGATATCTGAATTAAAGAATTAAATAAACGAACACAGATGACTGGCCTTTATCTTACTGGCCAGTCTTTTCTGATGCATCGGAGCTTAACGAGGGCGACGATCTGTTGAATTCTTCAAAAATGTAGTCGTTCTCCAAATCGAGAGGATGAGGATTAACTCATACACATTGGTTAAAGTTCCGGTTTCCAATGGCAGGGAGATTAACTGTCCTACAAACAATAATGCAGTCCCAACAAACAGCCATACCCATTTATGTTTGAAAAGAACGATCAGACTAACAAATAAGAGTACAAGCCCCACGATGATCACCATCATCGGCGGACCTCCATGACCTTCTGCCATATATCTCAGTACTCCATACTCTTCTATAACCTTGAGATTTTGAACCTCGGATAAAGTAAAACCTACAATCTGGTAGATAACCAAACCTAAAGTTATCAGCCATGCTACCACATTGGTTATACTTCTATTTGCAAACTTGGCACCTGAGCTACGCAAGATATGGTACCCAACCAGAATAAGGGTAGGGGTAGCAAAGGCATGTAGCCAAAATCGAAGGCTACTGAGAACCATTAGCGGTTCCCCTTCCCCTATCAAATTACCTAAAGCAATAATTCCATTATCATATGCCAAGCTGAACGCTACAAATAGCTGAAAACTTGAATACGCGAGCCATTGCTTCCTCTGGGTTAAATCGACGCCCATCCAAACAACAAGTATCAAATAAACAAGAGTAAGTACGGAGTATATCCATACATCCAAGCTGCTTCACCATCCTTATTGGTCAATTCTAATAAATTATATTTACCGGTAAGTAAAATTACAAGGCTTACCTGTATAAATGGTTAATTTGTCATAAATTACTCACAAAGGTAATGAAGATAAATATCGATAGACAACGTTTACCTGGAAGACCAAAACATACTGTAGATGATCCATCCTTACAAGAAATCATTCTTTAAAAGAACACCAAACTGTTTATGGAGCTAATTCATATAAAAAGAGCACTCCCGGCTATCGTAGCTGCAGGAGCACTCTTTTCCTTATTTGAAAAACGTAAAAGCAACAGGTTACTCTGATATCAATAACTTGTCTTCAACCAATTATCCTTGGACCAGGTCAGTTTACCCGAACCCGCGCCATTGGAAGCCGTGAGGCGAGCATTCAACGTAGATGGATCATCCGTGGTATAGCTGTAAGGAAGTGTCGAGAAACCGTTCCAGGAGAACGATTTTACCACTGCCGGGATTGGCGCCAGTGGACTGCCAGACGTATCACTGCTTCCACGGAATGAGCTGCCATCCAGGGAGTACATGGTATCGGTCACTCTGATTTTGCCGGTATAGGTTGGATCTGCCGGATCGGTCTGATTGTTACGAACAGGATATAGCACGTCCTTAATGACTGATTTCTCAACCAAGACGGCCCCGCTTTCCGTAGAAATCGCTCCGTTGCCAATGATATCGAACTTATAACCTTTGGACGCAATCGCTGTTGCCATCGCCGTTGTAATTTTGGCTTTAGCGGCACGTGCCCCTGTCGCATCCATCACGATGTTGTATGCATGTGCGTTGCCTCCACGCAGGCGTGGCATCCGGTCCTGAATATCCTTGTACAAGTTATGGTGCAGCGTCATGGACAGGTTGGCGTTAGCTGATTCCAGGCTGGTCGAACCGACCAGATGTCCTTTCTTTTGGGGTCCCGAGATAGCGATAATATCGGCTTTGCTAAGACCTACAGCACTGCTGCGCAGGTAGTTGTACATGGGATAGGAAGCCTTGTTTGCTTCCAATTCGTTAATCTGCTGGGTAACCCAGCTGTTCGAGCTGCCGTCATCCCCTTTGAAGAGGGACCAGGAGATGGTCACGCCGCTGGTTCCTTTTTTCGAATCGACGAGTCCATCATAGGCTTTATTAAATGTGCAGTGATCAATCCATACGTTGCTGTTCTCCTCCAGGGTGATGTAATCCCAGTCATTCTTGTCGTAATCACCTTTGGTGGATTCATCCCATTCCCATAACTCATCAAATTCCAGGTTGCGAATGATGACATTCGAGCTTCGTTTCACGCTGATCGCAGCGTGTTTGATCTTGGAGCCATTGGCGGAGAAAATCGTGAGTCCATTGAAACCATCAATCGTGAGCTTGCTAACACCGGTCTGTTTTAATACGGGATGCGTCAACGCATCATTATGCTTGGCAAAAGGAGAAGTCTGCGCTGCGCTCGGAATTTCATTCCATCCCAGATTCAGATCGTTCATGATCTCAACAACTTTGACACCGGAGTTCTTTTTCAGCGCCAATGCCAGATCGGTCGCATTATACACTTTCTTATACGTGGCTGTGTTTGATTCGCTAATGATGCCGCCGCCCACATTCCCTTGGGAGAAGCCTGTAAGATTGTAGTCTGCGTTACCCGCTGCCTGCACACTTGCCGGGCCGGACAATAAAGTTAACCCCAACGTTAGAGCCAGAGCTGTGCTGCACAAGCTTCGAAATTTGCTTTTCATCGATTCCATTCCTCCCAATATATGATGATGACATTCGTCCATCGCTGCCATGCCAAGTTACGAAGGACATGTTCTCAATGTAATTGTTGAAAGCGATTACAACAATAATCCGTATCTCACATGTGGTTAGGAAAGGCTCGTATGGTAAGGGTTTGTACTGTAAGCAACCTTGAATCGTACCGAGTTAACTTGGGGAGTGAGGTTTCAGGGATACATCGAGGTAACAAGAACATTCCAGATGGAATGAAATTAAAAAGCAGGACTGCATCTGCCGCAGACCTGCTCGATTTTACTTTTTGATGGAACGTGTCCAGAAGCCGCCATGGAACTGTTTGGGCTCCACGGTAATGACAAATGCTTTCGGGTCCAGGCTGAGAATCGTCTGATAGAGCAGTTTCTGGTTTTTACGTTTTGCCAGAATCTCCATCACAAGCCGATCTCCATCACGTCCACTGCCCACCCATGCAGTAACGCCGTAGCCCTTATCCCGCAGGGCATTCGCGACGCTTCCATCCAGCTGATTACAGATTACTTTAACGGTGATATAACCGAGCGCAATCTTTTCTTCAATCCACGCTCCGAGCAGCACACCCAATCCGTAACCTACCGCATATACAATCAGGGCCTCCGGTTGTTTCAGATAGTTTAACACCAGATTCAGACCGAGCACATAGATCACAATCTCACCCATGCTGATCAGTGCGGCGATATATTTCTGTCCTTTGAGTGTCAGAATCATCCGAAGTGTGTAAGCCGATACGTACACAATCTGGATCAAAAAGATAAATACCAATATTTTAAACAATCACAATCCCTCTTTCCTGGCCTTCGCAACGGAATTGGCCCTTTGCTGCATATACTCGACGATTTCGTTTCATCTATGCTTCCGATATGTTCGCTCTATCTCCATCATTGGACGTTATGCCCTCATTCTAAACGGTTGAATGTAAATCCGTAGGCATTTTCTGCTCTCTGGCATGCCGGAACTGCAATTATAGAACCGTTTGTACCGATTATCAACCCGGCGGAGGTCCCAGGGTCGAAAACGGGGGTCTTTGAATATGCTGTATCATCATAAAGCCAAGCACGCTGGCACAGGATATCAGGTCAAAACCAGGATGGATGGGTCAAAACAAAAAGGGGGTGCCGTCATGCAGCTATGGCAGGAGATGGAGCGGGAAGGCATGGAGGAACTCATTTTTTGCCATGATGCAGATAGTGGATTGAGGGCGGTCATTGCCATTCATAACACGGTCCTTGGACCTGCGCTCGGCGGATGTCGCTACTGGACGTATGCGTCCGAGGAAGAAGCTGTTCGGGATGCTGTGAAGCTTGCCAGAGGCATGACGTACAAAAATGCAATCTCCGGACTGCCTTATGGTGGAGGGAAAGTGGTCATATGGAATGTGCCTATTGCGAAAAATGCAAAACCGGATGTGGATGGTTGCGGGTCTGTTAGTGGTGAGCAAGTCGCTGGAGATCTAGGGGTAGAGCGACAAAGGGGCGCTGCCATGGAACGGGAAGCCGTTGCCGATCAGGTTGCTCATCAACAAAATAGAAGCCTGGATACGGACGTATCCAAGCGGGCGCAGCGCTTTCGCGCATTGGGTCGTTGTCTGGAGCGGCTGAACGGACGGTACGTGACCGGTCTTGATCTGGGTACCACGGCGACAGACATGGACCAGATCCGACTGGAGACCGCACATGTGACGGACACCACGGGTTCACTTGGGGCGCAGGATGACTTCACTGCCGAGATGACCGCCTACGGTGTACACATCGGCATTGTGACCTCGCTGCGCCAGCAAGGCATTGCATCTTTGCAGGGCATTCCCGTTGCCGTACAGGGACTGGGCAAGGTCGGGTATGCCCTGTGCCGTTACCTGCATGCAGCCGGGGCACGGCTCATTGTGGCAGACGTTGTACCGGAGCGTGTACAACGTACCCTTGTGCAGTTCAGCGGCGCCATCTCGGCCGATCCGGCCCATATTCACGCCGCTGACTGCAAGGTCTTCGCCCCCTGTGCCCTAGGGGGCGTACTGACCCCGGCAACGGTGGAGGAGCTGCGCTGCTCCATCGTTGCCGGGGCGGCCAACAACCAGCTGAGTGAACGACAGCTGGTTGCAGGCCGCATGCAGGCGCGCGGCATTCTGTACGCGCCTGATTATGTGCTCAACGCAGGCGGAATCATCTCCACCGCCTACGAGCTGGAAGGCGCGGGGCCTGACCTGATCCGCCAAAAGGTGGCGGGGATTGCAGGCACGCTGAGCAAGGTATACGCAGAAGCTACACAATCTGCGATCTCCACAGCGGATGCAGCCGATCGGCTAGCGGAATCCATTCTCCGATCAGGCTATAAGAAATAGGGAACCCCACTCTGCCCAAAGATACAGATCAAGAACCGTTCCAATAGCAGACCCCTAGCCGTAAACAAGTCCAGAACCATCCGTTGGATTACTCACTTCTACCACAATTCACGCGGGTGATTGCGTACTCATGTGTCCCCACATACCTGAACCTAATATTTGCTTGCTGGGCGCGACGTTACTGCTAGTCCTTATTACTACAGCTTCTATATACAAACACCCTGCCACCTAAGTATATTCACACCGCCAACACATCGGCCGTCTCCCTATTGATTCAAAGTTATAGTATTACCTGGAACTCATTATGGGCTTCACTCGATTTAGATATTTCGACGTACCGAAAGAGAGCCTCCACTGCTTCACTCCATTTTAACGAACCTGATACACGTTATAAGCCCCTTTTAGCATGGATCTAATATCTAACGAATCTCAGAGACGCTATTGTGCCTAGTTTGGTCCTTTTTCAAGCTAAATAACTACTTTTCCGAAGAATAGCGTTCCTGAGGTTCGTTAGAATTTATATTTCAGATTTTGACCGTGAATAGGTTGTCTCAGGTTCGTTAGCGCTACGGATGAAGTTTCTTTGGGGGTAGCATCACCTAACTAAAAGAGCTAACCCCGACATCCATGTCCAGGTTAGCTCTTCTTAGTTCTTCTTAGTTCTTCTTAGTTCTTCTTAGCACTCTTAACTCTTCTAGGCTCTTATCACTTCGTCCTTCTACTTTCTAATCCCTTATCGCTTTTCTTTTATTCTTCTGTTCTGCTGTAACTTCTCAAACTGCAACCGGCCTCTTCTTCGCTATCTTCTTCTCTCGATACAGCAGCGTCCACAGCAACACATTCGCTACGATCAATAGCGCACCATATATCCATACGCCCCCCGATACCGAACGGAAAAAGACATGGACTCCCCATAACATGGCGAGCACAGGAAGGGCGGCGAATACATACCAACCATCACTTTGCTGCGCCATACTGAAGGATTGGGAGAACGGCGGCTTACGCAGCAACAACTTGCCCGCCAGTGGGACAAGGGCTGTCGCCGTCAGCATAATAATCGCAATATCCGGCAGTATCCGTGATCCGAATGTCCAGGTAAACAGAACGGCATTTGCCAGAAATATAGGCAGGAACATGTTGCACAGGAACGCCTTCAGAGCGCCTTTGTATAACGCGCTATCATTCGCCATCGGTACAGCGCGAAAGGTCCAGAATGCCTTATATTGTCCTGAAAATTTCAGCATGACCACAACCGTTACAACCAGCATTAGTACGATATAAAAAGTGTATACAAACGAACTTTGCCTAAACTCCGCCCAGGTAGAAGACTGCAATTCGGTAAACCAAAATACATAAGGTAAGACAAATGATAAACCAAGCGATGGATACACCTTCAGCTTGAATTCCCGTTCATTACGCATCATGCTGGCTGACAGACGGAAGCAAGCCTGCTCCTCTCTGGAACGACTGACCACCTTGGAGATCAACCGATCCCATCTTCCACGTCTGCGTCCGGAGGACTGACCCGAATGTGCCATTTTCTCCAAATACAATTCAAAGGAAGGCATAAGCTTCACATATATGATCATACTCAACACAGGAACCAAGACTGCCAGTGCTGTGAACGTATAGATCCACACATTCCCGCCCCCTGCAAATAACCATTCGTATGCAGCCGCATACCATAACGGAGGCAACAGCAACTGCCACCAAGCTGGTGTAAATACCATACCAAAGTCAATAATACTGAACGAACGGATGACCAGCTGATAACCGATTGCAATCCCCACGGAAAGCAGAATCTGTACCATATTGATCATATCCTTCAGCTTCTCGCCATCCAGAAACTTCATCATGAACAGATAGATCAGAGACGTTGTCACCAGAATCAGCATATTGATCAGAATCAGTTCTACAAGGAAAATCAGAAAGAATCCGATCCCATGCGTCACTAACGCGGCAATTAGCGGTATACCGGTTAATGAACCCGTCAGCAATAGCAGATAAACGCCTGCATGGATGGCTCGGGCCATACCTACCGTTCGCCCATTAACAGGCTTAGTCATAATAATATTACGATCCCGAATGTCCAGCAGTACGGAGGAAAAATCCGAGATCATGGACGTCATGATCATAAACATTAAGATACCAAACACAAGACCCATCTGAATCATGAAATGCCCCGTATCCCAGACGATGAAGGGGACCATCATCAGTCCCATTAATCCATACAACCACAGGGAACGAAGAAACTGATTCCCTTCCTTGCGCTCTTTTTTCCCTGAATTGTTGGACAAAATGGTAGGTACTCTGCGTTGATCCATCTGGAATTTCACCCGCAAAATCAGGCGAAGCACATCATAATCCGCCCCTGTTCTGGCGATGATCGGACGAAAGCGATCCAGAATCTTGAGTGTGCGGAAGTCGGAGGATTCCTCCATATCAGTACACCTCCTGCACAATCGATACAAATCGCTCCGCAATGGCTTTGTGCTCATTGAAGCCTGTCAATTGATTAAATACTTCCTCCAACGTCCCTTCCATGGACTGCTGTTGGAGCTGCTTGAACGTACCGTCTGCCACCACGCGTCCTTCAGCGATCAGTACAATTCGACTGCTGATCTTCTCCACCACATCCATGATGTGTGACGAATAGAAGATCGTTGTGCCTTTGGCTGACAATTGTGACAAAATCTCTTTGACCACCATCACACTATTGGCATCCAATCCGCTGAGTGGTTCATCCAGAAATAGCAGATCCGGGTCATGCAGCAGCGCAGAGATTAACAGCACTTTCTGACGCATACCTTTAGAAAAGGATGCAATGCGGGAATGATATGATTTTTCCAGTCCAAAACAATCCATCAATAGCTTGGCTTTGTAATCTGCATCTTCATAGGACATGCCGTATAACTCCCCCGTGAATGTCAGATACTCCGCAGGCGTTAATTGTTCGTACAATTCCGCGACCTCCGGAACATAGCCGATTCTGCGTTTATACTCCACATCCCCATCCGCAATATCTTTACCAAAGATTCGCACCGTGCCTACATATCCTTCAACCAGCCCGAGTAAAATCTTAACCGTCGTACTTTTGCCAGCCCCATTCGGACCAATATATCCAATCATCTCACCGCGATTCACTTCCAGATCGATGCCGTTCAGCACATAACGCCCGTTATATCTCATACGTAAGCTTTCAATTGACAGCACTTGTTGTTCACTCACTTCGTTATCCAGCTCCTGTCTCTATCTTTTTCTACAATTCTACTAGTTTACCACAGATTGGGATGGTAATGACCGGAAATAGGTCACGATCTCAGCCATCGTCTGGATATCCCCTTTGAGTATGAGCATCACGTAACAAGCGTGAACACATCACAAAGCCCCTGTCCCACCTTACGGTAAGAGACAAGGGCTTCCACTTTATGTTGAACCTTATTTTATAATATTTAAAACATCTTACTGCACCTTAACAATCTGAAAATGCTGATTCGTGCCGCCATTATCCGTCCACTGGATGGCCGCAGCCCCATCTGCCAGGGATTGACCGGAGATGTCCAAGACCTTGCCTGTACTGCGGTTCTTCAGTTTATAATAACCACCACCTACATGGACGAGCTGCCATTGCTGGCTGGCCCAGCCGCCATCATTCCACTGTTCAATGACAGCGCCATCGGTCGTGGCACCATTTTCCACACCGATTAGCTTACCACTGGAACGGTTGATGATTTTGACATAGCCACCACCCGCATCGGTAATCTGCCACTGTTGACTTGTTGTTCCCCCATCTGCTCGCTGCTCCAGATCCGCACCGTTGGCGGAAGAACCCCCGATGACATTAAGCAACTTGTTACTTTTACGACTAATCAGCTGATATGAAGCATTCGGGTCCCATACATCTGGTGTACTTACTCCAGTTACGGTACCTGTTGCTGTATCAATCGTAATACTGCTGGCCCAGTTCATCGCCAGACTGGTTGCGCTTGGGAATGAAAGTGGCAGCCAGACATACTTGGAATCCTGCACAGGTCCGCTCCATGCTCCAGCCCATCGATCACCCATGTAGAGATAGGATGTGGTCTGGGAACCTTCTACCGGAACGACATAGGTGGATTGGGAACCATACGTTGTACTGTCTCCAAAGTTGCTGAGACCGCTCCATGTGCCTGTAATGCTGGAGGCTGTCGCATATTTCGCCTGATTCGGATTCCAGCCAGTGGCACCCGAGGTGATCAGGAAGTAGACGCCGTCTTTTTTGAATAGGGCAGGTGCTTCTCGATATTGTCCAGGCCACAGTGTTGTGACAAGGGATTCCACACCGAGGAAATCCGGGGTCAGCTTATATATATTCAGATCTGCATTCACTCGGGTCGCGGAGATCAGATAAGCGGTTCCGTTATCGTTGTACACCGTCATGTCTCTGGAATCATACCCAAGTGGACGATAGCTGCCCACATACGTGTAGTTGCCATCAACCGTATTCGAAGTAGCTACGGCTACTCGGGCCTCGCCATAATCCAGACCATTCTCCTTGTGCATCCACAGCACATATTTGCCAGTCGAACTGTTATAGATGACTTTTGGGCGTTCAATGTTGGAGATATTTAACTCGGCTGCCGAGCTGCTGGTGAGCACATCATTGCGATACTCCCAGTTCTTCAGATCCGATGAAAGATACACCGATACCGCCTTGAACGTTCCATTCGTATTACGATTCTCCCCAAACCAGTAATAATACCCATTTGCCTTGATCATCCCGCCCCCATGAGCATGAACGACATTGCCATTGGTATCCTTGAACTGTATCCCGTTCGTTACACTGAGCGGAGCAGCTGAAGCATTCGGTCCGGGTGCGAGCAGCATACCTATTGATTGCAGCGCCAAAACCAAAGCAAGCAGATAACTTAAGCGGCGGGTAAAGCGACGTGAATGTGTATTCTTTTTCAACCATCCATCGTTCATAGCCATATCGTAATGCACCTCCATATTTTTTGTGAAGCGCTTACATAAAATAAAATCGATATGTCTCATCTGCCTCCGATCGATGATGCATTTTAGCAAAAGAATTCCTGGCAATACTGGCTGGGCGATCACCTCCATGATTCCGATTGTATCCGCCACATTCCTGCTTGAATAGTGAACAATCCGGCGGAAAATGTACAATCTCATACTCAGCTCTCTCCATAAACAGCAAAAAGACGCTTCCCCCGAAGCGTCCTCTGCTATACATGCCCTGCCCCTCCATGATGTAACGATCTCTAGCTGTGTGCGGCTGTTCATAGGCAGGTTTTTATATGATGTTTTATCGGCGTATACTCGCCCTTATTGCTTAATCTTGGTCGTCAAAATCCTGGTCAAACGATAACACTTTACCTGTGTTGGCATCGATATCTACATCTGCTTCACCTTGAGCGGTTCTCAGCTCGATCTCATACACATAGCGACCATCATCATGATCCAGCTCGACTTTGGTTACTTTACCACCCGTAACTTGTTTCAGCGCAATGTTTGAAGCTTGGGATGCCGTCAATTTGACCTGCTTGGAAGCAGAGTTATTAGACGTGTTGCCTGTTGCAGTACCTTTATAATCGTCGTCATCATCGTAGTCTTCATCATCCACGACCGCAAGAATTTTGCCTGTATAAGCATCCAGACGAACGACAACATCATTGGTTCCTTTTCTGTCGATCTCAACTTCATAGAACGTTTGGCCGTTTCTACGCTCCAGATCCACGTCATCCACTTTACCATCGGCTGCTTTTAACGCCAACGCTTTTGCTTGTGATGCATTCAGCATTTTACCTGTGCTGTTCTGATTCTGTGTTGCAGATTGTGTTGTTGACGTTGGTGTAGTTTGCACCGATTGTCCGTTCACATTCCCGCTAGCCGCTACGGCCGATCCACCAAGTAATACCGCTGCTGACAAGCTACCAATCCAAAGTTTATGTTTGTTCATCATCATCATTCATCTCCTCGTTTGTTGTTTCGTTCTCGTCTACATTTATAGAATAACCTGCAGGAATGAGAGATCAGCGAGAGTTAGATTAGAATTTGATGAGAAAATGAAGAGAATGCTCATTTAACAGGTATTCATTGTCCATCTAATTGAAAAAGATGACCCCTAAACTAGGAATCATCTCTCTAAAGCAGTTTAACACGATAACTATATTTAATGGGTTCTTTGCAAAAGGTTAATCCTCGTCCTCATCCCAAGTCACCGAGCGAATCGCTCCTGAGATGGCATTCACCTGCACAATAGCCTCTCGGCCATCCTCCAGATCAATTTCAACCAGATAATATGGATTCCCACTGTTGGTTCCACGCAGTTCGATGTCGTCCACTTCTCCCGGGACCTCCGCAAGTGCCTTCTGCTTCGCTTGCTTTTCGCTCAGAAACTGAGGTTTGGGATCATCCTTGGTTGGTTCAGTTGTCGGGGCTGCTATTACTTTGGAAGCTATCGTCTCTCCCGTATATGGATCAATCGTGAGTTCTTCACGGCTGTTATCTTTCGCCTTCACGACCGCGGTGTATACCGGACTGCCTTGCTGCTCGACAAGTTCAAGCGAGACCAATTGGTTATCTGTTTGTTGTTTTAACAACGCCGTCTTGATCTGCTCGCGGCTCCATAACGTCTTCTCTTCCGCTTGCGGGTTCGACTCCAGCCGTTTAATGGAATTCACAGCAGCTGTAACGGCATCCACTTGCACATCATATAGGCCAGTCTCCGAACGGAGCTGCATGATATACGTCCCGTCCTTCAACGTGGAATTCACAATCTCCCCTGGATATTGATCCAGCACCGATTGGGCCGCCGCATCTGCCGTAAGTACCGCACCAGTCGATTGCCACGGCTTCCACCACACAACTGCTGCCACAATCAGCACAACGAGAAGCCCCGACCCCCACCAGAGTGATCTTCGCGATTTCGCCCATCCGCTATTCCCCTGTTCATGCCGTTTCATCTCCGGTGGTCGCTGCTCATGCTCTGTCATCACGTTTCCCCCTATGCACTCTCTTATCATCCCCAGTTGATCTGATGCTTATCAGTATATAAGAGAAGAATGAGAATTTCATGAGAGCGGCCCGTTCTGAACCGATAAAGGCAAAATAATCGAAGCCTCGGTGCCTTCACCTTCGGTGCTGGTCAGTTCGATCCGTGCTCCAACTGCTCCTGCAAGCTCTTTGGCAAGTGACAATCCCAGACCTGAACCGCTTGCGCCTAGGCTACGTGTTCTGGCCGGATCAACCCGGTAGAATCGGTCAAATACCTTCTCCAGCTCGTCCTCCCGCATACCAATCCCGGTATCCACGATCCGAATACGGCACTCTTGCCCCTTGGTTTCCAGCCTGACTTCAATTGCATCTTCACTATACTTCCGGGCATTATCCAGCAAAATAAACAATAGTTGCTTCAGCTTGCTCTCATCGCTGATCGCCCAGATTGAACCTGGATCTTCACAGCGGACTTCGCGGTGATAGGCTTCGCGAAACGCACGTGTGGAGTCTGTTGCCAGTCTCGTAATATCCACACGCTCCAACTGTACATTCCACTGCTCTGGCTGCTTCGCGAGCAGTAGCAGTTGCTCGGTCATCTCTCGCATGCGAACCGATTCGGACAGAATCGCTTCCACCGCTTCATCAAATACCTCGGGCCGCTCTTTCCCTCGCCGCTGTAGCAGACTGGCATAACTTTCAATAATGGTCAGCGGTGTTTTGAGCTCATGAGATGCATCGGATACGAATCGTTCCTGACGTTCAAAGTTGGATTCGAGCAAGTCCATCATCCGGTTAAATGTCTGTCCCATCGTTTTCAGTTCATCTTTCGATCTTTCCTCCAATGGAAGACGCTTGAATTGGCCGCTGGACTGAATGTCACTCATCGTGCGTGTCATCTGCTGAATCGGTCTGGTCATCCGATTCGCCAGAATCCGGCTGGAGATAATGGCTGGAATGAGAGCAATAATCGTAACCGCCACAAGCACAGTCCGAAGTACAGACAGACGATTCTCCGTCTCTGCAATGCTCTCAGTGACCTGTACATTCACCACCTCGCCGTCAGGCCAGATGACCGGGACTGATACCCACACATAACCAATCTGTTCAACTTGGGTATACTCCGATTTCTTCTCACTTTCGTACTTATAAGGTAGCTTGCTCAGCTGCTCGGAAGCTGCTGTTGTTGTCACCGGGGAACTGGTGCCGTCTTCATTAACGATCCGAAGCATGCCGTTCACAGGCGCGTAGGCCCGCAACAAGTCATCCGGCGGAATGGAGCCGGCAGACTGACGCACTCCTTTGACAATAGATTCCGCTTCCGCTTCCACCCGATTAACCTCGTTATCAATCGACATCCGTTCAAACACGATGTAGACCGACAGGTTCACCGCGATTAACAGCACAGCAAATAATACAGACGAATACCCGTAGATTTTACTGCGCAGGCTCATAACTGTTCCTTCAGGACGTATCCTACGCCCCGTACGGTATGTATTAAGGGTGGTGTGAATCCGTTATCCACCTTTTTGCGCACATAACGGATGTACACATCCACCACATTGGTATCTCCATAATAATCGTATCCCCACACGGCCTGCACAATCTGGTCACGACTGAGCACCTGACGTTGATTCTGCAGCAGATACACGAGCAGGTCGAACTCACGTGGAGTGAGCTCAATGGCCACACCATCTCGGGATACCTCTCGCGTACCTTCATTCAGTTTCAACCCGGCAGCCGTCAACCAACCCGCCTCAGCTTCATCCTGATGCCCAGAAGAGTCATTCCCCGTATCAGCAGTTGTAGAAGAAGCGGAAGATACAACAGACGCCACTGCACTAAGCCGCAATGCAGCTCGAACTCGGGCAAGCAGCTCTTCAATCTGGAACGGCTTGGTGATGTAGTCATTGGCTCCGAGATCCAGGCCAGATACTTTGTCTTCTACCGAATCTTTGGCGGTGAGCATAATGATCGGAACCGTAGCATCTTTGGCACGAACTCGCCGCAACACTTCAATTCCACTCAGACCAGGCAACATCACATCAAGCAGAATCAGATCCCACTGTCCTTCTGCATACTTCTCCAGTCCTTCTGTTCCACTGCCTGCCTTGCCTACCTGATATCCCTCATACTGTAGCTCCAGTTCCAGCAGACGTGCTATTTTGGGCTCATCCTCTATGACCAGCACGGCTTCGTTCATGCAGCACTCCCCCTCATCCCCATCATTTCATTCTCCCGTTATCTTACAATAACATCTACAATTCGCCCAAGGCATCTTCAACCGGATGCTCCCCGGCAATCAGATCAAAGGCCATCCGGTACGTCTTCTCTTCCTGCAAGGAAGCCACGATGACGCGGGCCACATCTTCACGCGGGATACTCCCCGGTTCCAGATCGGTTCCAACTGCGATCTTGCCTGTGCCCGGTTCATTCTTGAGACCACCCGGGCGAATAATTGTGTAATTCAGATCACTTGCAAACAAGGCACGATCCGCATAATGTTTCGCCACGTAATATGGCTTGATGGACTCTGACCATTTCTCCCGTTGATCTGCGCCATACGCACTGACCAGAATATATCTGGAGATTCCTTGCTGCTCTGCCGCTTCCATCGTTTTCACCGCACCGTCGAGATCAATCAGCAGTGTTTTGTCCTGACCGGTAGAACCGCCAGAACCCGCCGTAAACACAATGGCATTATGATCCTTCATGGCCTCAGCCAAGTCCTCCACACTGCCCTCCAGATCACCTATCACCACATCGGCACCGAGTTCCTTCAGTGCGTCCGCCTGCTCCGGTTTGCGGATCATGGCCGTTACTTTATGTTTGCCTTCCTGTGCCAGCTGCTCCACCACAAACTTACCGATTTGTCCATTTGCTCCTATAACTAAAACGTTCATACGTCATTTCTCCTCTCAGTTGAACGGGCTTCTTGTTGTTGCTCACCGTTCCTTTTATTTAAAGATGCTCATCCTATAATTTAAACGAAAGCCGGCGCTTCTAAGCGCCGGCTTCATGTCCATGCCTGTTCAGTACATCTATGAAATGTGAATTCTTCCGTTGTCCCATTAATATGCCATATACCCTAGGTGGTTTATACGCCACCTCACATTGACCACTTCTGCCATACCTTTTTCCCATCTGAATATCTGTTTTCCTTTGTAATGGTTACAACCAAAAAGGACGCCCAAAAGGGCGCCCTTGAATGGCATGAAGATTAGTAAGCCAGTGCGAACAAACCGTGAATATGAGCCAGGTAACGGATGTTACTTGCTTCTTTCATCATGGTTGCAGGCAGACCTTTCAGACGAGTCTGGTTGCCACCGATCATGCCGACAGCATCTTTACGACCCAGACTTCCCAGCGTACCGGAGAATACTGGTGTGAAGGATTCCATTGCGCCACCTTTGAACATAACGCCCAAGTTGTGACCAATAGTCTCACCCATTTGCCAAGCCAATTGTGCTGTTGGAGGGTAAGGACGAGCGCCTTCGCTAGGGAAGACCACTGCGCTGTCACCAGCAACAAACACGTCTTTGTGTGAAGTAGATTGCAGAACTTCCGTAACTTTCGCACGGCCACGATCCACTTCAATTCCGCTGTTAGCAACAACAGCGTTGCCTTGTACGCCACCTGTCCATACGAGTGTGTTTGTAGGGATGGAGCTGCCGTCTTTCAGCAGAACTTCGTTTTCTTTCATCTCAGTAATCGCTACGCCAACGATAAAGTTAACGCCACGTTTCTCAAGACTTGATTTAGCACGTTCAACCAGCTCTGGCGGGAATCCTGCCAGGATGGAAGGACCTGCTTCAACTGTGTACAGGGATACTTCTTTGAAGTCGATGCCTTTTTCTTGACATACTGCAGGAAGCAGGTCAGCGAATTCGCCAACAAGCTCAATACCTGTCAAGCCGCCGCCACCAATAACAAACGTAGCGTCTGCTTTGTTGCCGGACTGTTTGTAAGCATCAAGACGTGCTTCAACGTGTGCACGAATACGGTTTGCATCGCTAACCGATTTGAGCGTGAAGCTGTACTCTTGCAATCCTGGAATTCCGAAGAATGCCGTTTCGCTGCCCAAGGCAACGACAAGTGCATCGTAAGAGTATGTGGAGCCGCTGGTCATCAGAACTTTTTTCTCGTCCGGCTTGATTGTATCCACCGTATCGATTTTCAAGTTCACGTTTTTGCCACGCAGCAATTTTTCAAGTGGAAGAGCAACTGCTTGTTCAGCAATGCTTCCCGCTGCAAGACGGTGCAGTTCTGTGATAATTTGGTGTGTAGGGTAACGGTTCACGACAGTAATTGTCGCTTCTTCCGGAGACAAGTATTGACGTGCAGTCAATGCAGTCAACAGACCGCCGTATCCTCCACCCAAGATCAAAATTTGCTTCGACATATCCATCCTCCGTTCTTCTAAGTCTTAACGTTTCGGTTGTTGACGCTCGTTCAAGATGCTCAAGAAAGATTGAGCAAAACGAAGCGATTGTTGTACGTTTGGATCTTTAAGCATTTTCAGCATAGCGAACAAGCCAACTGAAGTTTGCTCTGTTTGCGCACGGTCATTGGCTTCGATAGCAGCAGAAGCTACACCTTTAGCTTTGTCTACAACAGGCTTAGCGAACTCGCCCATTGCGCTCATTGTGTCGCTGATCAGAACTTTGTCTGTTGCTACACTTTGTGCAAAGTCATAAGCTTTTGTCATAGCAGTAACCATTTCAGCCAATTTAGGCAGGTTCTCCACCAGAACGGTTAAAGACTCCTGTACCTCAGGCTTCATCAGTTGATCCAGAACGTCCAAGGACTGGCGCTCGGAAACGTTGGCACCTTCTGTAACTGGCACCTCTTGTTGAGTAGGCGATTGTGACATAAGAGAAAGTCCTCCTTTACTTTGGGATAGAAGTCCGCGACTTTCATGATGCCTGTCAAGCAGAGCCGAACCACAAAATACATCGAATACATCTAAATGTACCAAATTTCACACAATAGGATGAGCGTAGCTCATGGCCACTCCCATATCATGCATTGTATCTTGGATCTATTGCGGACAACATGTGTTGACGCACAAAACGACAAGCAGGCCGAAACCGAACTCTATACCCTTATATTACACCTCTTACACATGAACATGAAAAAGAAATTTTTTACACTTGTGAAGATATTGTGAACATTGTAGCAAAATCGATTTTTTTGTCAAGCATTGCGGTCGGATTAAAATCGATTATTCTCCTGTCCCAGATCCGTCATACTACCACATGTGGTATGAAGACAAGATCCCATATGACCATATGTGCGATATGTACACAAGGAAGGATTTTTTCAACTGAATGATTCAGGAATTGTTTTCCAAAATCATGAATTTCATGCAACGAAATTGGTCACTGTCGTTATTATGCAGCTAGGGGTACAGCCTTATTCCTGAAATGACATCATTTCTTGTTCAAGTATGAACCTATTCTGGCATGAAAGCAAAAAAGACACCAAGAAGGCCTGACGAATCGTCATACCTCCTGATATTTTGCTTTACTATACGCCCGATTGAATCATTCAGGTCATCCCATAACTATTCCTGGGGAATGCTGAGCCATTCCTTCAAGCAACGCTTTTATTACAACGACGGCGGCTCGCTCCAATTCCTCCACTTCCAGAAGTATCGAGATAGCCTGATCGGCATGAAGCTTCTCATCAGGCAGTCCTCCTTCTGGAAAAGGAAATAGTTCCGCGAGTGTATTTAACTTTTGGGACATGTTTCGATATAACTCTTCTGCCTGAAGACAGAATGGAATCAAGCTGGAATAACAGGCAGTCGACGCCCACTGTAGAGAAAGTTCTTTGAAAAACTCACTTGCATAACGTCTTGCATCCCACAAAACCGCAATGTTATAGGCGTGACCGTTCGGTTCTACCCGTCTATATTCTAGGGCTTCTCTCCAAACTGCATAGACAGCAAGACCACTGACAGTGTTCGGCAAGGTATAAGGGTCCTCCCCACGATAATGAGCCAAAACAGCTGTTAGTGCCGCGTGCAAGTTCATTTCTCGTATCATGCCATCTGATTCCGCTGCCAGCACAAATACTTCCTGATTCACACCCCGGCCTACATGATCATAGGGAATTGTTCCTGATTTAATGAAATCGGTACCGTATAGGGTCCGGGCTGCGTCATCATAGCCATAGATCAACCCGAATTCGGGAATATTCAGGTCCCACACAACGGCCGGAATTCCCCGATGAATGGAGTAACGTATCAAGGAAAGGGCCTGAACAAGTCTTGGATTAAGCAACCTTTTCCCCTTCGCTTTCTCCTCTAGCATCGAAGGATCGACCAGATTGGCATTAAGTCCCGCTTCGCTCGCCAAAGCCTCAACCGCATGGGAACGATAACCCATATGTTGCAATCCTCTTGTAAGCACCTCTTTGAAGTTATAGGCGGTAGGTCCAGCAATATGTATGTCCTGAGGCAGGATGGTCAGACGAAAAGAAAGTCCACTCATCCCCATAACCATGGGAAGAGACGGAGATGGACCGATATAACCTAACATCTCGTGAATGGATGCTGCTGCCGAGTTCCAGGTTTGGGGAGCCCGAAACGAAAGGGGCTCCTCCAGAGTCACTCGATTTTGCCCAAGTGAATTCCACTCTGCCAGCATTTCTTCTACAGATAAATGAATATGAAACTGAGACACTTTTTTACGTGAACGGGACAGAATTTGATACACATTGGCAATTGTCAGGTTGAATTTGTAGGCCATTTCTTGCGGTGACAGCTGCTCCATCCAATATGATGTGAAGACCTGTTGTTCTCTTTCATTCAGACAACCCAACAGTCTGTGGAGATTGTTCCTCATTTCCTGCTGAGCAACAGCTTGATACGGATCATAGTCTGTCTCGAACGAAGAAAAATGTTGTTCCCGCTGCTGCTTTTGGCGCTGCATATGTGAGTACGCCTGATTACGTATAATACGCTGCATCCAGGCCATAAAACGCTCAGCATTCTGAAGCTGTCCCATATGAATGAACGCACGAATAAGCCCATCCTGTAAAATGTCTTCTGCGAGATAAGAATCATACGTAAGTGCTCGCACATAACGAAACAATTGCCCACGGTGACGGTGAATCAAATCTCCAAAAGCCTCTGTATCCCCCGTTTGGGCTCGTTGGATAAGCGTTATATCCGGCTCATTTTGCCGATCCTCTAATATCTCATCTTCCCCTGGCCTGATATGTCGATTATTAGTTAATCCATCCATGTATATCTCCCTTCCTTATAACGCCGCTCCACTTTCATTACTCCATCTTCAAAATAGAAGCTTCGATCATGGCTTCCGTCTCCGCGAGTGCCACCATGATTGTCGCAGCAGCCTCCCAGTTCCGAGAGACAAGACGGGATTGGCATTCCCCGAATTGGCGGGATTGTGCGTATTTCAAAGCAGATAGATCAGGATGGATTGTTTTAAAAAACAAACCATAATCATGGGCACGACGCGCGCCTACTGGCAGAGCAAAATACACATAATGAGCCCACTCATTATCATCGATTGCTCCAGCACGAACCTGTTCCGCCTTATGCAGAATGGCTGAAGCTCCGGTTCGTCCTTCCTGTGCAGCAATATCATGGGTCTGTTCTGTAAGGGTTGATTTGAACCAAGTAAAAGCCCGACGGTTAATCTCCTCCAGATCAGGATGTTCAATGCGTTCAGGACTCCACCATCGTCGATACACACCGCTACTCCATGGGAATTCAGACTTCCATGCTTCCTCAAGTTTATCCAGTGTCAGGAAGACATTGGGGAATCCGGCTGGGTCATGCAGGCATATTTCATCGCCCTCCATGCTCAACGCCACTACATAATGATCGCAACCACCCAGGTTGGGAGAGTTGGGATTGTAGACGAGTTTGCCCATATCCAGCGGACCCATCATGACAGGACCCTGCTTCAAAGCCTCTCTTAGCTCATCTACAGGCATCTCTGTACCCCGTGCTTGCACACTTTCGCGCACACTAAATCCCAGAATGCTCATCGCCTTGCTGATGGCCAGATCAGGACTAGATGTACAGTCATCAAAAAACAGAAGGTCTTCCTGCGTGCGGAAAGCTCCCAGGGAAAAGCCACCTATAGCTTCAAGGACACTCGGGTCAACCTTTTCTCCGATGGACGACAGCAGCATTGAAGCTGAATTGGCGTAACAATACGCACCATTGCCAATATAATTGCTCATATCATAACATCCTCTCATTCCTTTAATGAAGCACGCGACTATGCAATGCCTATACTTATACTGACTCTCCATACAGTTCATTTCTGACAGAATATCCAGAACAATTTCTGCCTGCATCACAATAGCAACGTTTAGAATAAGGACATCCCGGTTAATAAGGACTACACCAGAAACGAAGGAGATGTTCGATATGAGTAATTCAACTGGCGATAAAATCAAAGCAGGCGTAAATAAAGCCAAAGGCGAAGTGAAGGATCAGATCGGTAATGCAACCAACAACAGATCCCTTCAGGCTGAGGGTAAAAAAGACAAAGCCAAAGGTGCTGTACAGGATAAAATTGCCGACATTAAAAAAGATCATCACTAGATCCTTTTAATGTGAAGGTCCAACAGCACGATGATTTCGTGCAATAGATTATTTTAAAATAGCCTGACCGTCCGTGTTCGGAAGCTATCCGAAAATGAGACGGAGGCGCAAAAAAGCCAAGGAAGGTGTTACTCAATACACCCTTCCCTGGCTTTTTTTGTGCGTTCTATACTGCTGGAACTGCGTATCTTGCCATATCGATAATGAAACTGCGCGTTTCCCTTGTTGTATGGTATTCACGACTGAACTGTCTGACCCATTCGGGATGTTCCCGGTACCAACGGAAGGTTCTTTCCAATCCTTTTTCCAAAGTGGTTTGAGGTAACCACCCCAATTCCGCTCGCAATCTCCCTGAATGTACGACCAGACTGGACCCCCTGGACTGGGTTGGTTCTTGCTCCCGGATCTCTACAGCAGCTATAGATCGATCCATCGGTTTCAACAATTCCCCGATTTCCTGCATGGTTGTTCCAAGCCCTGTCGATATGTTATAGACCTGTCCATCTTTGCCTTTCAGCATGATCTGTTCAATGGCACGGAGGGCATCATCTACATACAAGAAATCACGTACTGCCGATCCCTGGATATCAAGAGGCAGTCCATCCAGCATTCGACCGAAGTTTCGGGGAATAATACGGTCTGGCAATTGCCATGGACCATAGAGGTTGGTCAAACGAAAGAGTTTGACTGGAAGCTGGTAACATTGAGCGTAGGAGTGAGCAAGCATTTCACACGCGACTTTGGATGCGGAATAAGGTGAGACAGGTGCATACGGATCTGATTCGTGATAGACTCTGCCCCAATCACCGCCATACACTTCAACGGATGAAGCCAGCAAGACTGGAATGTGATGTTCGGTCGCATATTGCAGAATAGCCTGTGTGCTGAGTGTATTATTGCGGAAAACTTCTCCTGGCTGATGATACGAATAATCCACGTGTGGCATGGCTGCCAGATGAATAATGTAATCTGTTCCTGGAGGCAGATGAATCCGGTCCGATGCAAGGTCACAACAGATGAACGGCATCTCATGCAGAGGAGAAATGTGAACAAGCCTCTGACAATAATCATCCCGATCCAGAAGGGTAATTTGATGCCCCTTTTGCGCCAAATACTGCGAAAGATTAAATCCCACAAATCCAGAAGCCCCTGTAATCACAATGTTCACACACGATTCCCCCTTGCGATTTATACAACGAGTGCATTGAAGAGAGTATATGTACTGAGTATAACCTTAAAATGATACATTTTGTATCATTTTACAATTGTTTTTTGTTCGTCTTTGAGTTTATAGGGTAATTTATAGTGAGGTGATGTGAGATGAATGAACGGAAAAAGGACATAGAGACGTTATTCCTTCAGGATGACGGTGTAATTCCCAATCATCCGACCCTGCCTGTGCTTCTGTATAAGAATGTATGGGCTGAAGAGGCTCTTCATGCAGAATCGTTGCTGAACCGTAATGGATGGGGAAATAGCTGGTTGAATGGTGTGTTCAATTATCATCATTATCATAGTAATGCTCATGAGGCTCTTGCTGTGGTGAGTGGATTCGTGGAACTGATTTTAGGCGGAGAAAATGGACAGAAAGTTTACCTTCAGACAGGCGACGTTGTCGTGCTTCCCGCTGGAACAGGGCATAAACGTCTGGAGTCCAGCACGGATTTTCGTATTGCCGGTGCTTATCCGGGCGGCATGAGTTACAACACACGCACAGGTGAGGAAGACGATCGTGCCAAGGCTCTTCAGGAAATTCGAAAGGTTTCGATCCCGGATACCGATCCCGTCTATGGGCAGCACGGACCGCTACTAGAAATCTGGAATGGGAAGAAATCTTAATACAATGATGATCATAAAGACGAATGTTATTGGACAATGCACAAGCGAAACTGGTTCAGTAATCAAGGATGAAAAATAGACTGTTCCCCGGACAAGTAGGAGTTACTCATCGGGAACAGTCTATTTAAGTGTTAAATCTGAACAGCTGGTAACAGAGATACTTCGTGATCATATTCCTGTCTGTGCAAGGAACTGCTCAAATCTTCCATCTTATTTCAAACTTGGAAATCTCGTCGCTTGTTTTCTATCTGTGCGTTTCAGCCTTAGTCCCTTTCAGCGCTCAGCAAGCCGAACACTGTAATACCTCATTGCAAGTGGCTTTCCATCCATCTCAAGTTGGCCTTGCAGCACCAGTTGTCGTAGACGGTACTCCACGAACGCATCATTTATATGCTGGCTACTTGTACCAATCACTTCACCCACAATACGAGCTGCTCGGATATACTTGCCTGGCTCCCAGTTCGGTGTCAGTTCCCTCACCTTCTGCATAATGTACTCGTCCAACGCATCTTCAGTTAAGCTCTGAATCACGCCATTCTCCATCATACGTAATAGCCCAGGCTGTACCGAAAGTTCCAGCCAATCCTGTTCCAGTTGGCGGCGCTCTTGCTTGGACAACGGCTCTTGCTCAGAGCAAACGTGCCACATCGCCAGAAGCTTTTCCGGAAGGATCTCGCCTGTGTGGAGCACATCGTATTGAACGTCAGGTCTATCAAATAATTGCTTATATAAGCCACTCGTTTCGATAAGATATATGGGGCTCTCGCTGTTCCGCAATAGATACATGGCGTAGATCAGTCCCGTCTTCTCCCGTGCATTATTCGCATACCAGATAATGATCGACGTCTTGGAATCAAAGGACTGTATTGTGGCGTTGAACTCAAATAATGATTCCAGTTCATGCAAGGCATATGCCTCGCGGTCGTTGAGACACATTCGTTCGGTCAGCCAGAGATGCCTGCGTTGCAAAGCTGCACGATGGGTCAGATCACCTAACGGACCCACAGCATAATCATCATCCATGGAGAAAAAACTCCGTTTTTCCTGATCAGGTAATGTACTCATCCCCATTTTCAGACTACTTAGAGGTGAATCTCCAAACGTGATATGAATTTCATTTGGCTTGTCTACCTCACCCAAAGCCTGTTGCTCCAGCTGCCCCAGATTCAAAGGTGTATCCAGATCCCGAAACAGGGATTGCATGGTGTCCGCAAAATCCACTTTTTCGCCTTGCTTTTCCTGCCGTTTGACCACGAGTGCTGATTTCATATAGAGCACACGCAGCAATGAGCGAAGTTCATTCTCATTCAGACGATTTAACATTCGGCTGAATGCATAGATATCGTTAATCACACTAATCCTCCTTCGAGCTGAATAACTCAGTTTGTTTTAGATTTGAACAATCGGAATATAAACATCACAAGTAATAATGACAACAGTCCGATAAGCATAGGTTTAAAAATGTTGCCTAGGGATACAGGGCTTCCTGTCAAATGCATGTCTTCACCCCTGTACTCCAAGCGTCTGGCAGCATATTTCGCCGTCAGAACATCCGTGTGTTTCGCCAAGTCCTCCAGGATCGGCTCCAAAACATAACGATTTGGGGCATCGGCATTCAGATAAACCAGTTCAGTATTTTCGCTTTTCTTATTCCAATGTTCGATAACGGTGCTGGCTAATCCTTTCACTTGCCCCCCTGCCAACAGCATTCGGTTCACTTCGGGCGCACTTGCAACATCGTACTCAGAGAAGAGATAGAGATGATGTTTCGTTAGAATCGGCTCATACGAATCAGCAATCGTGATCAAACGAGTCGTTCCGGTCGCTGGATAAGTATCAAATACCGTTATTAAGGAAAGCTCATCCATTCCTGGATACAGAAGCACACCTGTTTCTTCCTTCTTTTTAAAGGCATAGTTTAAATAGACATAGGTATCACTTAGCTGCATTTTATATTGTTCCATTTCAGGGTTGCCAACGAAATGATAGGTTGGATAGTGGATGCTCGCAGCCAGATTCTTCGCCGTGTCTTCACCAGCAAATTTGCTAATTACATAAAACGATGCATCTATACCAGAGCTGAGACCAGATGAGTTAACGATATGACCCGAATCCACATATCTCATTCCGCGAACCCAGTTCACCTCAGGATATTTTTTTTCGACCCCATTAATATCACCCCAGTGAGTTGTTGCAGATAAACCGTCCAAAAGACCTGTGCTCGCCAAATTTTCTGCTCCATTGCAGATGGACAATATGATTGTTTTCTCGCTTGAATGCTTTAATAGATAATCCCGTACCGCTTGATCTCCCTTGTCTGAGCCTGGAGGGATAAACGGAATGATAATCACATCCGGTTCCTTCTTCAGCATCTCATCAAGCTCTGCATAAGAATAATGAGGCATAACTTTAAGCCCGCCCGTTAGGGTAGTTGGCTGTTTATCAGGGGCTATGGCATACACATTAAAAGCCTCTGAGGCTACAAACAATTGGTATGGAGCCATAAAGTCGATAGCCTCGGTTTTCTCAGCACCCAGCATGACAGCCACCGTTGGTTTTTGAGCATCATATGCAGGAGGCTCTGCATTTCTAGCGATCTGTTCCGCTGACGACTGTACGGTAAATTGGCCAGCCCTTGGCAAGCTGCTAATATTGACTAACCCCACCACAACAGGTGGAAGAATAAAGGCCAAGAAATACACAACTATACGTACCATCTTCTTCATGTCTAACGACTCCTTTTCCATTCCCATTGGAAAATTTCTATACTCCCAATTCTAAATGCGCCATATTATCCAGCATTAAAGAAGGTATTTTCAAAACATAAACATAGTTTAAATTTTGATAAACTTACTGATTGAAAAATAAAAAAAAGACTCCCAGCTCGTTTCGCTGAAAGTCTTGTTGAGACATTTAACATCTGTCAGGGCTTGGCTCGATATCCCGCTCCCCAGATGGTCTCTATGTATTGTGGATTGGAGCTATCAGCCTCAATTTTCTCTCGTAATTTTCGAATATGTACCGCAACGGTGTTATGATCCCCCAGCAACTCAGAGCCCCATATCCGGTCAAACAATTGCTCTTTGCTATACACCCGGTTTGGATTGGCTACCAAAAAGGCCAGAAGATCAAATTCCTTTGTCGTAAACTGGACTTCTGTTTCATTCACGAACACTCTTCTCGCTGTTTTATTAATCCGCAGACCCCCGAGGCTTATTTCCTCATGTTGCTGCTTACCTAGAAAACGCTCATATCGAGAAAGATGTGCCTTCACTCTGGCTACCATTTCGCTGGGACTAAACGGTTTCGTAATATAGTCGTCAGCGCCCAGACCCAATCCACGAATTTTATCAATGTCCTCCGTTTTGGAGGAGACCAGAATAATCGGTATCTCTTTTTCACTGCGAATCTTTCGGCAAATCTCGAATCCGTCTACTTTGGGAAGCATGACATCCAGAATAACTAAGTCATAAAGCTCATTCAAGGCACGGGTTAACCCCTTATCGCCACTGTACTCCACATCGACTTGATACCCGTTTATCTCCAAATAGTCACGCTCCAGTTCGGCAATGCTCTTCTCATCTTCTATAATCAAGATTCTACTCATGTGGCATCACCATCCTCAGCCTGATCCATATCCTTGTGCCAACCCCAGCTTCACTGGCAGCCTGAACTTCGCCGCCATGTTCTTCAATGATCTGTTTGACGATTGCCAAACCTAATCCACTACCACCCGTCTCTGAGTTTCTCGACAGATCGGAACGATAAAATCGTTCAAATATATGAGGAAGCTCATCCTCTCGCATTCCCTGTCCGTTATCTTCGATCTGCAAATGAACCCATTCGCCTTCATCTTGTAAACGGATTTGAACGATTCCCTGCTCTTTATCCATATATTTCGCAGCATTATCCAGAATATTGCTGATGGCTCGTTTGAGCTTTTCGCGGTCCGCCTTAATCAAAACAGGCTCACTCGTAGACAGCTCGAGTGTAAGGTTAATCCCTTTTTCCTTCAGGACAAATTGCATCTCTTCGGTACAATCTTCGAGAAATTTGTTAATGTTCACCTTTTCAAAATAAAACGGTAGTTTCCCCATATCCAGCTTCGATAACATAAACAATTCATCGATTAACTTGTCCATGTCTTTTGTTTTGGCATAGATTGTCCGGATGTATCGATCCATCTTATCCGGGTTATCCGCAACACCGTCCAGAATGCCCTCAACATAACCTTTAATACTGGCAATCGGCGTTTTTAAGTCATGCGATATGTTAGAGACCAGTTCCTTCCGATTCTCCTCATACTGCAGTTGAACTGCCTTGGAATGCTTCAGTTGTGCTCTCATCTCTTCGAAGGCTTGAAATAGTCCGCCGATTTCATCTTTTTGAAAATGTACAGTCGAATCAAGATCACCCTCTTTGATCTGATCGACAGCACGTCGCAATTTTTGTAGCGGGGTAACTGTGCTGCGAAATACAAAATAGGTAAGTACACCGTTGGTGAGGAAGATGATAGCTATCAATAGTAGGAGGGAAATCACTAAATATTTTCCCAGATATTCAGACAAAGGCCCTATATCGGTCACGATATATAGATGGCCTTCGCTCAGATCTTTGTATTGAAATGTATAGTTATTCGAGATATAAAAATAATCAACAAAGCTACCGGGCATTTCAATGGAATCAAATGCTTTTGCAACCTCTGTTTGATCCAAGGAAGGCGATGCATATACCAATTGATTGTTTTTTTGCAAAACGATGCTCATGTTAATTGGATTAAGCTGGCTTTCCCAACTATCGAGCAAAGAGGGATTAAGCAGTTGATCCGGATCGGTAGAGGCCTGCAACTTCATATCAGTGAAGACCTCTTTTTGCTCGGTCATAATGACCTTAAAAGGATTTTTGTTATCGCTAAAATCAAGATGATAGCGACCTATAAAATCACCAACAAAGGCATTTAATATTAGGTATAACGTAATCGCCAAAAGAATCAAGGGTAGGAAAGACATCAGAATATAAGATAACAATAAACGAGCACGAATCGACATGACATCCCTCTATATCATTGAATTTATCAAACCATAAATATTTAAGAGGAAATCGATTTTCCAGAGGGTTGATTCAGATCATGTAGATCTTCTCCATCTGACGATGAACGGGTAAAGTGTCGCTCCAGTTTGCGGCTTGCCCACAGGGATACCGCGATGAACAGTAATACGCCTACCCAGCGTACAGGGTGCTCCAGAAATTGTTCCACATTGGAACCGATGTACGTAACAGAGAAAATCATGATCGCTTTACCACAGCCCACTGCAAGCAGGAAGGATAACAATCGCATTCGCGCGATACCTGCCGCCACATTAATAATGACGAATGGACCTACCGGGAAGATACTCAGCAGAAAAACATAACTGAATGCATTCCTTCGAATCCATACCATGCTGCGTTGCACACGAGGTTTGCGTGCCCATCGCTCTACAAAGGCGGATTTCCCAATCTCCCGCACAATCAGGAACGTAACGGTACAACCGAGCACCATGCCGATCCATGAATATAAAAATCCTGCCCACAGACCATATACCGCACCGTTCACGCCTACAATTAATAGCGTTGGAAGCGGCGGCACAAATGATTTCATAAACGTAAGCAAAATTCCCGGTAACGGGCCAAGGGAGCGAAACTTCTCCAGCCAGAAACGAATATTTTCTTCCGTAATATATGACATAATGTCCAATGCTGCCGGGGTCATCTGCATCCATCCAATCTATACAGTCTAAGTTCTCAGGCTTGATGTTCACTATACATTTCATCATTCATATGGATGATGAAGCTTCTTTAGCAACTCCCTCCCAGTATAACGTACATCTTCGATGAACACCGTTGTCAATTTGAAGAAATTATTGCACAGTGAACTGACTCTCCACCGGAATCAAAATTAAATACAAAAAAGCACACCTCGACCTCTTGTGGTCTTGGTGTGCTCTTCATATCGGAACCCCGATCCTTCTTTGGGGGTATTTATCCTTCTTCCAACTGCGCTTCCTGCATTGCCAGTTCAATCAGTTCTGCCTGATGTGCAGCATTCCATTCGGGAATACCGGAACGCATGAACTCTTCGGCATCCATCGCCGCTTTGGACTGGTTGCACAGATTACAAGCGCAGACACAGTTGAGCGGGGTGGTGTGTCCACCTTTGGCACGTGGCAGCAGATGATCAATCGTATCTCCATACGATCCACAGAAGTAACAGGTGTAGTGATCCCGGGTCAGAATATACCGCTTGAAATCCTTGTTGCTGAACAATCGGCGAATTGTGTACCGATTGACCACCACAGCGGCTTTTTCCTTCACCAGCGTGACCGCAAGCTCCATGTCCACTTCCTGATGCCAGCGTCTGCCCTTGTCGGTCTTGCCTCGCATCCGTACCATGCCTTGCCGGTTGGTCCGGAGCGAAGCCGGATCTTCCGGGTCGATGGCTACCGGGGCCGACGGCGTCTGGCGGCGGGGGCGGCCATCCGTGCCAGCCCCGTGGCTACGGCTGGCATGCGCGGGTCGCTGCCCGGATGCAACGCGGGCAGCGTCTTCGCCGTTCGCCTTGGGCGCACGCTCCTTGCGCGCCTGGCGCGGCTTGGACCCTGGCGAGCCAGGCTGGCGCACGGGCGGCGGAGGCCCTGCCTCCGCAGCAGCCCCCGGCGCTTGCCCGGGCTCGCGCCTGGTGGCGGCAGGCTGTGCCTCCGCCGCCGTAGGTGCAGCGACCGTGGTGGCATCGCCACGGTCGCTCAGGGCCGGCGCATGGGCCTCAGCAGCTACGCTGCGGGCCTGCCCTGCGCCGGGCGCGAGCGCGCCAGCACGCTTGCGGCGCCGCTTGCGCTTGCGTTTGGCTGCGGTCGGTTGATCCGCAGCCATGGGCTCTGCTGCCGGGCCTTGCGACTCAGCCGGCAGCAGAACTTGGTGGGCCGCCGCAGCTTGCTCGGCGGCCTGCATAGCAGCGGCTGCTCGCGCGCCAGCCCGCTGTGCAGTGCCCTTATCATTCGCAGCAGCATGCCCCTCCTGCGAATGCCCTTCTTCCCCATGCCAGCGCTCACCTGGCTGTGGCTTATCTCCTACCTCACCCGCCAAACCATCCTGCTCCAGACTCGTCTCTCTCAGCTCATTGCCCGTTATGCTCTCTGAACGCTTGCTCTTCCTCCGTCTTCTCCTCTTCTTCCGAATACCCGAAGAAGAGGGTGAGGAAGTCACCAAGTCAGCATGTTCATCGTCATTCAAAGATGACGATTCTACTGACGGTTGAGACACCAGACTTCTGTCAGACTCAGACACCTTAGCAGTTCCCTGCTCCATAACATGAGAGGTACGACCTGACTCATTTCTTGCAGTTGCAGAGGGTCTGGCAGTAACCTCACGTGTATCCAAGCCATCCCGTTGACGTCCGATCCGTTCATTCGTTTGCCCGCCCACGCTTGAACCTGCATCGTGGTCAGCCTGTCCACCGAGTTGGCGACAGCTGCGGCAGGCTCCACGCCTGGCTCCGGGACCTGCCCGCTTTCCGGTTCTGCGCCGGAATTCGGACATCGGCCGCTGTTGTCCGCAATACATACACGTTTTGCTCAGTCGCGCTTCTTGTTCCGTCTTTCCTTGCCGGAAAGGGGCTGGACCCGTCTCCATGTTGTCACCTCGGTTCCGTATGAATCCGGTTTCTTTCTATTGTATCACATCTGCTCGCGAACACCCTCATGGCCAAAAGCCTGATAATCTTTCGAATTGTACTCCTGAGTCTGTTCACTGCATTCGTGAAGAATGTGTTCCACATATTCCAATATATCCTGCATCGGTCTCCCGCATTTTTCGCATGTTGTCATTATATTCACCTTAATCCTGTTATCCATAATGTATTATCGTTCCGCCTTATGATTACCCCTCATACATGAAAAAGAAACACTCGTTCCCCATATCACACATATCTTTATAGACAAAAAAAACCGCTCCCTGCTCTCCCCTAAGGTCGACCAAGAAACGGTTTATTATTCCTGTGTTGGAAAACTATCTTAACGAACGTCCAGTTGTCCCGAGTTCTGTTGTGGGACCAGACGTGGTTTGGGTTTCGGCAGATTGCCAAAGATGACCCATGCATATGGAACAAACCTTGCCGTCAATCCAACGACGATCCACGAAGCGATTAGAGCTACACCGAATCCTCCGGCATACCACAGATGCACTAACCAGGAAACACCTGTTTGCGGTGGAAATTCACGATACACCAGCAGGAAGAAGGGATGGATCAGATAGATGCCAAAGGACAATGCCCCAAGCCGATTCAGCGGCTTGACGATGAGTGAAGGCCCTTTGCGATAGAGCAGATAGGCAATCTGGATAAGCACCAGGGCACAAGCAAAGGTATGCACATTCCAGAAGAATTCATACCACAGTGTGTTATAGGTTGCGATCTTCAGACGCAGCAGGTAATAGATATACACATGGCCAAGCCCGGCAATGATCCATACCGCCCAGAGCAGAATCCATGAAGCTACGCGTCCTTTGGTTGCATTGGCCCGACTGATGACAAACCATTGCTTGATTTTAGGGAAATATACCCCGATAAAAGCACCCAGCATGAAATAGGAGAAGTATGAGAACGCCCAGCTTCCCTTGTTGGGTACCTGGAATCCATATTTATTACTTACGATAAATGCCCATTGAATCAATAATCCAATCGGTACAGACCATTTGACCACGGAAGGATACTTCTTGAGCAGCCATAACACCAATGGGAATAACAGATAAAATTGCATGTTAATAAACACAAAGTAAAGATGCGTATAGGCCTTACCTGTAAACAATTTCGTGATGAAACTTACTGCCGATTCGCCGAAAGGTCGGCCCTGATAATGCGTGAAATGCAGCAAAACAAAATACATCAATGAAAACAGGAAGTACGGAAGCAAAATATACACAAATCTTTTCTTGTAAAAGTTACTCACGAGTTTCTTATCCAGCGGACGGGAATAATAGTTATAGAACAGTACGAAACTGCTCATAAAAATAAAGGTTGGCGTACCATATTTCATAAAGATATTAATAAAGTTGTACAGCCAGTAGTAGCCTGAGCCCGTCATGTCCACCGTCGCATAAGACGTGGAATGCACGCACAGTACGCCGATAATTGCCATGGCACGCACCAGATTCAGCTCTGGAATTCGCTCTCTTTTCAGTGTTTCACTCATGTTTACGTTTCTCCTTAATGTGTTCGTCAATATGTCAGATATGACTTAATACAATAAAGCTCTCTATCTATTAAAAGCCATAATGCTTAAGATGGATAGTCCATTTTCTTAACAATTCCTAAATTTTCAACACATTTCACACTATTTTCATGTCTATATATGTAAAAAAGACCGCGAGTACGCGGTCTGTGGGACATCCTGCTCTCAACCAAATGAATATTGGATCAACCGGATGAATATGGTGAATTTGGGTTTGGGCATGAATCCACCCCTGACTGAGTCTACTTCCCACGACTCGCCAGAATCTGTTTATACACGTCAATTGCCGCCTGTCTGGATGCCTTCAGATCAACAATGGCATCCTTGCGCGGCTGATGGATATCCTTGCTATGCAGATCCTTCAAATCTGGCAACCACTTTCGAATGTAGTCTCCTTGAGGATCGTACTTCTCCGATTGCGTTACCGGATTGTTCACCCGAAAATATGGAGCTGCGTTCTCACCAAGCGAGGCGCACCACAGCCAGTTACCTCGGTTCTGAATGTTATCATAGTCACTCAGCTTGCGCCTGAAATAAGCTTCACCCAAGGTGAATGGGCATTGCAGGTTTTTGGTGAGAAACATCGCCGTGAGAATCCGCAGCCGGTTTGGCATATGTCCGGTTTCATTCAGTTCCGTCATCGCTGCATCAATAATCGGAATGCCAGTCTCCGCCTTGCACCACCGTTCAAAGTGATCATCATGGAGAGCCGAGAGATCGTACACCTTTTCATATGTAAAATAGTGACTCTCATAGACGGCTCGATACAGATAGAAGTCGCGGAAACACAACTGCCTGATCCATTCCCCAGCCTCAGCCGTGCGACTCGCCGCATCATACATTTTGCGAATGGATACAGCTCCCACAGCTACGTAAGAACTGAGATGACTCGGCTCGTACGCCTCATATTCATCCCGATGATCACCATATTCAGCAATTCGATCTGACAAAAATTGATCCAACAGCAGATGCGGGTCCTCGTCATTCGAACCACTGCCCTCCAGCAACTCCGGAGGTACCTGCATTGCATCCGGCCATTCAATCTGACGATCACTCACCTTCAACTCTGCAACCGTTGTTGCCGAAGGAAGGTTGGGATGTTCATTCATGAATTCCACCCACCGCCGATGAAAAGCCGCAAATACCTTATAAGGCTCCGACTTGCCTGTAAAATTGGCAAATCCATTCAGATCCATCAGCAGATGATCCGTCAGTTGTGTGAACGTAACCTCGCGTGCCTCACTGACTTTGCGTATGGCCCTATCCCGCTCGATTGCATATGGCGTCATATCCCGATGGACCACAATCTCGTTAATCTCACCTTTGAATTCGTTCAAGATGAATTCAACCACTTCAGCTGGATTGCCATAAGCAACATGCAGTTTTCGTTTGGCTTCAAGATAACGTCTGCCTAATTCCGCTGCATGCTGCCTGAAATTCACACCGCTGTGTTCCTTCTCTCGGCCTTGCCGCAGGAGAAATGCATCGTAGATGAGAACATGCACACTCTCTTCTTGGTGTTCCCGCAAATAATCGAATGCAGCCAGATCATCCGTACGCAAGTCTTTGCGGTGTATGAATAACTTCATGCCTCACCCTCCTGTCTGCACTTACGTTTATTTGTCCGTCAGGTTCTGATATAACCTGCTTGTTTCGGGCTCGGGCTGATACCCCAGATCCTCATTTAATGTCAATGTAAATGAATGATATAAACGAAGTATGCCTTGCTGATCATCCATGGATGCATACACTTCCATCATGAGTCGGCAGATCTCTTCCGAATAAGGCTCCCGTTCCTGCAATATCGTTAATTGCTCAATCGCTTCCTTGCCACGACCATGCTCCATGTCCCATCTCGCAATATCCATAACCAGCCCTGTGTACTTCCGTCTCAGTTCCCTTGCTTTGGCCTGTGCCCAGTGATAATCATGCTCTTCCAAATAATCGGCACGATAAAGCGGAATCATATGCCTCAAGTCATCAACATTGTCTGATGTGATGACGTTGTAGACCATGGATTTTTCGAATTGATCCACATCACTTACCAGATTGCCTGATAACAGGCGATAACGGTTCATATTGTACTCCAGCTTGCCTGTCATGTTCCATTCCTTAAACAGCTTTCGAATCTGGTACACGGAAGTATGTAGATGGGTTAATCCCTTTTCCTGGGAAACATCACCCCACAGCTTATCCAGCAGAATCTCCTTGCTTACCCATTCTTCCCTGTGATGAAACAAAAAAGCAAACAATTCCTGTGATTTGGTTGTGCGCCACTTATGTTTCTTGGCACCCTGATCCAAGCTTCTGTAGATATCCAGATGTTTGAACGTAAGCAGCCCCGGAACTTCAGTATCCAACTCCACAGATACATTTGCCGATTCCTGTATCTCGGCGGTGGCTGCAACTTGGGAAGTATGCGACATTATGCCCGCAATTCGATCAATGGTTTTGGTCAATCGGGCGGAGCTTACCGGTTTCAGTACATAATCCAGTGCATGCAGCTCGAATGCTTCCACTGCATGGTCCGCATAAGCCGTAACAAAGATGATACGAATACTCTGATCCAATTGCTGTATATATTCAGCCGCTTCCAGGCCATTCATCTCCGGCATTCCAATGTCCAAAAATACAACATCTACACGTTCGTTTGCCAGAAAATGCAGACCATCACGAGCTGTTGAAAAACATTGCACGGGTGTAATTCGTCCGTCCGCTCGTAGTAGTCGCTCCAGATGAAGCTGCGCTGGCCTCTCATCATCGATCACAATGGCTCTCACCGTTATTTCAGCCTCCTGCCATGAAAGATTCAATAGGAATACCGATTTTATCGGCATCCGCTTATTAGTCTGTTAACCATAATTGCTTAACTCGGCACATTAATTGGAATAATCCACCTTTTGCACAGGGATACGGAATCGGATCTGCGTGCCTTTACCCACATGGCTATGAATCTCGAGTCCCTGACCATAGAGAGACATCATGCGACGGTTTATATTTTGCAGCCCGACACCTCCTGGACCTTCGGTGCGCCCTGACATGACCTGAGCCATACGCTCAGGAGGGATACCTACACCATCATCCTGAACCTGAACGACCACATGCTCGCTCTCTTTGAAAATTCTAAGCTGAACTGTCCCGCCGGCTGCCCTCTCCATCACGCCGTGGCGAATGGCATTCTCCACAAGTGGCTGAATACTGAGAGGTGGCAGATATAGATGCACGTCCGATTCCACCTCATACTCAACCACCAGTCTTTCCTCAAATCTCGCCTGTTCCAGATGCACATAAGACTCCACCAATTCCAGCTCTTTGGTCAAAGGAACAAGCTGCTCCCTGTTCTGGAAGTCAAAACTTCCACGCAGGTAATGACTCAATTCAATCAGCAGATCGGTTGCTTTGTCCGGATTCACTGCACAGGTCGCGATAATCACATTGAGTGCATTATATAGAAAATGCGGCTTGATTTGCGCCTGCAAAAAGGCCATTTCGGTCCGAATAGCCTCCTGCACAGAACTCCGCATCTCAATTAACGTCCGAACTCTGGCGCGCAATTCGCCGGCATCCACCGGTTTGCTCAGGAAGTCATTGGCTCCCGCCTGGAATCCGTGCTTGATATCCTCTGGCAACCCGCGAGCGGTCAGCATCAGAATCGGTAACTCTGACAGGGAACTGTGCTCACGCAGTTTGCGACATAACTCAAGTCCGGACATTTTGGGCATCATCCAGTCCGTTATGACAAGATCAATCGACGGGAATTCTTCACGAAGTTTCAATGCGGTGGACCCGCTATCTGCTGCGATAACCCGATATCGTTCCGTCGATAAAAGGTTAAGCAATACCTGTCGATTCACGGGGTCATCGTCCACAATCAAAATCGTATGCTCAGCTTCCGTAAGTTCATCCAGCTCATCTGACTCTCTTGTCACAAGCTCCTTCGTCCCTGCCCCCTGTGCAGCAACATATCGGGCGGCAGCTGGTTTCGAATGAGATTGCAGCAGCGGCAACTTCATAACAGGCAGGGTGAAATGAAAGGTCGAACCTTGCCCCGGCTCCGATTCAACCCAGATCTCACCACCGCCAAGCTCAACGAGTTTTCGCGTAATACTGAGACCCAGTCCGGTTCCATTATTCAATCGCTCGATCGTGCCGTTACTCTGCTCATACGCCTGGAAGATATCCTCCTGTTTGTCCAAGGCAATGCCTACCCCTGTATCAGCAACCGATACCTTCACCCAATCCCCTTCAACACTAGCGTACAATCGAATCTCACCCTGCTCAGTGTACTTATAGGCGTTACCCAGCAAGTTATACAGAACTTGTCTTAGGCGATCTTCGTCTGCCTCCACAAGTGGCAACGACTGGGGCCATTGCTGAATCAATATAACTGGCTTATCCTCAAACGTGAAACCCGAGACTTCAACCACAGTACGAGCAACGGATTCCAGATCAACAGGTACCCGTTTCAACTCGATCTCACTATTTTTTAATTTGGAAAAATCCAAAATATCGTTAACCAGCAGTGAAAGGCGCTTTCCGGTTGAAGTAATCATGGACAGATTTTTGGCTTGCTTGGGCGTGACTGCTCCGGCCGCCCCTTCCAGCATGGATTGCGCAATATTAATGATGCCATGCAGGGGAGTTCGCAGCTCATGAGACGTGTTAGCCATGAACTCGTCCTTCAGGCTGTCGATGGCAAGCAAACGCTCAGACAGGGCTTCCACGTCTCGGAATGATTGTGCAAAGCGGATTGCGGTCACAATCATCTGGGCAAATACAAATAATAAAAGTTCAATCAGCGCAAAGAACGCTGTGTCTAGGGTAGTGAACGCACCAAGGGTGTGCAACACAACAACCATGAGTATGCTCATCATGCTCACCAGTGCAAAGTGGCTATCATTCGGCCGTCCTTTCAACCAATAAAACATGGCTCTCAGCGTATAGAACATGACAACAAGGGAGATCAGTAACATGGGAAGCTCAAGAGACGAGAAAAGCGTGGGAGGGAGCGTAAGACCCACAATGGTCTGGGTAACGATCAACACTACAGCCAGACGAACAAACCACTGATGAACTGCTCCTGGCACACGGGCGTCCATATACCGAAGCAAAAAGTAATAGGCAAAGGCTGAACTAAGGAGCTGAATCCGAAGCATCTCATTATTGGTCAGGAACGGTACAAACGTCCCCAGTAACTTCTCCCCATGTGTCAGAGCGTATATCGCACCAGAAAGGCTGAATAATCCGAGAAAACGAAGCTCCTTCTCCGTACGTCGTAATCTGAATAGTAGTAGGAAAAAGGCGGCTGGCAAGATAAAACCAAATAAGGCCATCAGATCCTTGAGCCAATCTTGTTGCTGGCTTTTCAGAATGCTATGCTCGTCTCCAAACAAAATGGGCGCTACAATGCCCCCGGAAGAATAACTATAGTTCGATACCTGAATGATAATGTCAGCCGTGTTGCCCTCAATGGACGTGAATCCCGTAAAGGGCAGATTTAATTGTATATCTGTCGCCTTGGTCTTTCCTGGCAGGCCTTTGCCGCCAATCTCTTTACCATCAATAAATACCCGGTGGGCCATGCGTATATTCTGTGTGCGTATACCATAATCATTTTTCATCGTCCGGGGTGTAAGCTGGACTTGCAGGTGATAAGTTCCATACCCATGCGCTTGCCCCAGAGATTTGTTCCATCGGGCAGGAACCTGAGTACCAGACGAAGCCGGCAATGGCTTGCGACCGGATACACTTGCTTCAATATCTGCCGGACTCAGCAGCTGCCCAGGGTAGAAATCCCAGACACCCTTTAGAGACGCTGCACCCTTGCGATCAAAGTCCCATTGGGTCAGGTCAATTTTTCCATCTGTGGCCTGAGGGTTACTCTGCTCGCTAATTAACGTCTGGGCGATCCAACCCAGTGGAACAATGACAATACATATGAAGCTTATGGTCAGCATAATCCAGTGTTTTCTCATCTATGTATTCCTTCCATCCACAATGGCGAGAGACGTCTAATTTTGTCGATTTATCACTATAATTCATGTTACACGTTTCTGGTGCTCACGGAAATAGTTTCCGTCTCATAATCGGTCAACTTCCTTGTAATTTTAAGGATCTCTATCTGTTTTCGCCAGCTCCTGGTACACCAAGAAACCCCAGGCCGAATTTCACAGGAATGAACGGGCGAAATGGCCTGGGGTTGATTGAATGAAGATTTATTTAACAACTTGAGCAAGCTTCTGAACGATTCCGGCCCATCCCTGTTCCATACGTTCCCGCACTATGGCGTGGGCCTGTCCAAACTCGGTCAGTTTATCCGCATCCCAACCGCTGTGAATCAGTGTGAAATCCGTACCTTCCATCTGCTCATTCAGTTGGAACGTCAACGTCCAGTCCTTACCCCAGCGGAATGACAGCTTCTGCAGCGGAAGAACTTCCGTCACCTGACAGGGTGATTGGCCGAAGGGGCCTGCTTCCAATATAAACTCGTGACCTTCCACGGGTTCCAGATTGCCTGGCATGAACCAGGTTTTCAGTCCCTGCTCGGTCGAGACCATTTCCCACACCTTCTCTACAGGTGCATGAAGCACCAGTTCCTGCCGGATATCTGGCAGTGCACTTGATGAACTTAATGATGAATCCATTCGACTCACCTCCTTATACATTTCATTTCGTATACTACCCGAATAGAAGTTGACCTCCGCTTTATCCCCACCCTATAATTGGAACATATTCCATAAAAGGTGCGTGATTCCTATGATAGTCTGCTCTGAAAAATCCAATTCCAACCGTTGTCGGAAGGGATAATCCTGCTCATTCCCCTTCCACGTTTTCATTTTAATACATTTACATGTGGGGGATACCTATACCATGTCATTAAGTTATTACGGTCCATTATGCACCGCCGTTTATGATCTAACGAAACCTGCGGGACACTCCTTGGGAGGAGACATTGAATTCTATCTCCATTATCTTCAGCGCTGCAAAGGACGTATCCTTGAAGCCATGTCGGGATCAGGCCGAGTGCTCATTCCTTTGCTTGAAGCAGGCTTGAAGGTGGATGGAATTGATTATTCAATGGATATGATCAACTCTTGCCGTTCTCGTTGCACCGAGCGGGCATTGCCCATGCCTGAGCTGTTTGTTGCCGATCTGGAGAAGCTTGACCTTCCATATCGATACGAGGCAATTATCATTCCCGGTGGTTCTCTGCTCCTCATCCAAGACAGACAGGCGTCGATTAACGCATTACGTAATCTATTTCAGCATTTAGAACCTGGCGGCAGGCTCGTGTTTGATCTTTTTCTACCCGATGTGACACAACCCTCTTCTGTAGAAACATCAACCGTTTCATTACCCGATGGTGATACGATCACGGTAGAAGTGAAAACCATTGAAGTAAACCTTCTTCAACAGTACAAAGTGAGTCTGATCCGCTACGAACAATGGCATCAGGGTGCTCTTGTTGCTACGGAGCTGCAACAGCTTACCTTGCGCTGGTACGGCATAGAAGAGTTACGCCTAATTCTCGAACACATTGGTTTCTCTGATATTAAAGTATACGCCGACTTTAACCCGAATCAGCCACCTACACAGTCCAATCAAAAATTCGTATACGAAGCAACTCGAAGAGCGTAATCATCCGTAATTGAGTGTACTTTCTTCTCATCATACAGATAAGGCCACAGCATAAGGTTTAACCCATGCTGTGGCCTTTTTTTACTATATAAAATTTGCAATAACATTTACACGAAAACGAAGAGGACAGAAATAACTTGAAGAAGCGGAGCGTTCGCCTTTATCCTCCAGATTTTCACCTTTGAAAAAGTGAATCAAAAAAATCTTGGGATAACAGCGATCGGAAAGTTATTCTGTCATCGGAATGGCAAGTGTAAATGTTATTGCAAGTTAGTATCCACGAGAATATTGCTCTGCAATGGCGGCTTGATCCTTGCTGACACCCAGTTCCAGAGCGGCATGGTTCGCCCAGTACGGATCACGTAGCATGCCTCTGCCAACGGCAACCAGATCCGCATCACCGTTGCCAATCACCGCCTGAGCCAATGCTGCATCCTCCAGCATACCCACTGCGATTACAGGAACGTTCAGTTCTTCACGGAAGCGACGGGCAAATGGCACTTGATACCCCGGATAGTTCCCCGGTTTCCGCTGTCCCGAAGGTCCTTCGCCACCTGAACTGATATGGAACATGTCCACGCCTGCATCTTGGTAGGCACGAGCGATATTGATCGTGTGGTCGATGTCGTATCCACCATCCGCGTATTCTACAGCCGAAATCCGCAAAATCAGCGGCATATCTGCTGGCATTTCTTTTTTCACCGCCCGAATGACTTCAACGCCAAAACGGGACAGATCCTGCCCATATACATCTTCACGATAATTCATCAGCGGAGAATGGAACTGGTGGATCAGGTATCCATGTGCGCCGTGCAGCTCAATGGTATCCACTCCAGCCTGTACTGCGCGGCGAACACCGTCTGCGAACTTCTGCACCATGGCTTCTACCTCTTCTGTACTTAACGCACGCGGTTCCTTGTACTTTTCTCCCGGGAATGTAACTACCGATGGGGCAACCGGCTGCGGTGCATCCTCTGCTTTTCGTCCGGCGTGTGCGATCTGAATAGCTACTTTGGAGCCGTAGGCATGAATTCCGTCTACAAGTTTGGTGAAGGCAGGCACATGCTCATCTGACCATATACCCAAGTCATTATCGGTAATACGTCCATCCGGATCTACATCGGTCATCTCGATTACAATCAGTCCTGTTCCTCCAACCGCACGGCTCACATAGTGAACCTGATGCCAATCGTTCGGAATGCCATCCTTCGCAGTGACAGAATATTGGCACATCGGTGCCATGACGACACGGTTATTTAATTGCAGGCTCTTGAATTGATAAGGGGAAAATAATTGTTCAGTCATTGATGTTGCATCTCCTGTTCCATGATCATGATATATATGAAGCCTTACTTATTTGTCTAAGTCCGAAAACAGTTTTCCGTTCTTGCCGTAATTGTCCTTCTCCAAATCCTCAATGAAGATAAAGACTTTGCTCGGATCAACATCCAATGTCTCACAAGCCACCTGAGTCATACGTTCAATCAACTGACGTTTCTGCTCGACCGACTTGCCTTCCAGTACCTTAACCGTGATAAATGGCATGTCTTGAACACATCCTTTCTTCATCATTTATTATGAACCTCGGTTATAGAAATACAAGTACGTACATTTTTGTGACCTAGTACCCTTTTTGATACCTAATCATCCTCACATTTCGGTTCTGCCCCATTCTGGAAATGACTGCAAAACATGATATGATAACCGTAGAGAACCACAATAATTACTATACCCAATTTACATAAGTTGTGACTAACGGTTACACGATAACGGAGAGGGCAGAAATAACCTGTAGAAGCGGAGCTAAAAGCTTTCTGCAAGAAAGCTACTTCGAAAGCATACACTTCGCCTAAAAGCTTTCTGAAAGAAAGCTGCATCGAAAGCATACGCTATCCTCAGATTTTCACCTTTGTAAAAGTGGATCAAAAAATCTGGGGATAACAGCGATCAGAAGGTTATTCTGGCCTCGTAGTGGATCAGTGTAAAACAAGTAGCTCAACTTATATACTACTCAAGCTAGGGAGAGATTATAGATGAAAGATATATTAATTCAAAGACTGAGCACTTACGTTCAGATGGATACCCAATCCGATGAAAATAGTGAGACATGCCCTTCCACACCCGGCCAACTGGCCTTGGGCAAACTGCTCGTTGAAGAGTGTACCTCCATTGGTCTGCAAGATGTGACGATGGATGAGAACGGTTATGTCATGGCTACACTGCCATCCAATACCGACAAGGATGTTCCCGTAATCGGTTTCCTGGCTCACCTCGATACAGCGACCGACTTTACTGGCAAAAATGTCAAACCACAGGTTATCGATAACTATGACGGTGCTGACATTGTGCTGAACTCGGAGCTAGACGTAGTACTGTCCAACAAGGATTTCCCGGAGCTGCATGAGTATAAAGGCCACACCCTGATCACAACCGATGGTACAACATTGCTTGGTGCAGACAATAAGGCAGGCATTGCTGAGATCATGACCGCGATGGCCTATCTGATTGAACACCCGGAAGTGAAACACGGTAAGATTCGGGTTGCTTTTACCCCGGATGAAGAGATTGGCCGTGGACCGCACAAGTTCGATGTAGCTGCTTTTGGAGCCAAATATGCGTACACGGTTGATGGTGGACCGCTTGGCGAGCTGGAATACGAGAGCTTTAACGCAGCTGCCGCCAAAATTACAGTACGAGGCACCAATGTGCATCCCGGAACAGCGAAGGATAAAATGGTGAACTCTCTGAAAATTGCAATGGAATTGAATCGACGCCTGCCTGTGGAGGAAGCTCCTGAATTCACGGACGGTTACGATGGTTTCTATCATCTGTTGTCTTTGGAGGGTGACGTTGAGCTGACGAAAATGAGCTATATCATCCGTGATTTCGACCGGGAGAAGTTTGAAGAGCGCAAAACAAATCTGCTCCATATCGCAAACGAACTGAAGACCAAGTATGGAGAGAAAAGCATCACAGTTGAATTGAATGACCAGTACTATAACATGCGCGAGAAAATTGAACCCGTACGCCAGATCGTCGACATTGCCCATGAAGCCATGACCCGACTGGATATCGAACCTGTGATTCGCCCCATCCGGGGAGGAACAGATGGTTCCCAGCTATCCTATATGGGCATGCCAACACCAAATATCTTCACTGGCGGTGAAAACTACCATGGCAAATTCGAATATGTATCGGTAGACAATATGGTGAAGGCAACCCGTGTCATTGTAGAGATCGCTCAATTGTTCGAGCAACGCGGAGATATCTAATTCACCTAAAGTACAGAGCAAAAAGAGCACCCCTTGGTATATTCGGGAGGGTGCTCTTTGTTATGCCATATTGTATTTTATTGTGTCGCATCATGTCGCATAGATATGTAGGCTTGGTCTTTATTTTAAAATGCCATCACTCATATATATTGCCTCCCGCGATGACACGCAACTGATCCAGATCACAGATCACAAGCTTTCGTTGCACTTTGCGAATAATATTTCGATTACACAGATCTTGAACAACTCTATTAAGATGTCTATAGCTGGTGCCCAGCATATCCGCCAGTTCGGTGAGCTTGGAGGTCTGAATCTCTTCCGAAGAGGACTCGTCCTGGCCCATTGTGGACAACAGATAGCTGGCAAATCGGCTCTCGACCGGATATAACATGTTCAGACTCGACAGGTTCGAGAAGGTATACAATTTGTGTGTAACTTGACTCAGCATAAAGTGGAGAAATTTAGGGTTCTCTGCATACGTATTCTGGAGAGCGCGATAACTGATACCCAGTAACAGGCTTTTGCTCACAGACTCTACCGTATTCATAGCCTCCTTGCCATTCACCAGTTCCAAATCTCCCACAAGCGCAAGTGGTGTACTGAAACGAAGCAACAGAGACTTCCCGTTAGGCAGGGTGGTATAGATCTTGAGTTTGCCCTGCACGAGAAAATACAATCGCTCGGGTCGTTCACCTTTGGCACATATCATCTCGCCCTTCGCGGCCTCAAGCAGTCGCAACTCAGCGAGCGCAGACTCGTCCAGCACCTTATCCAACCCATTCTCACGGGCAAGTTGCCGCACAAGTCCAAAGTCCATAATTTCCTTCATTCCGACTTCCCCTCCGTTGTCGTATATAACATATGCAAAAGGACATATGTCCCATAATTGATATACACTCGTACAAATATCTTGATATAAAAATAGTTACAACTAACACTTATATCCAATAAATCAGTTCACATGGTAAATATTTAAAAATTTAATCATAAAATGTTCATTCTTTCATACAAAATACCGTTCACGAAAAGCCATTTCTATCCGATGAAAGATAGAGCATTCCATAGATCGTTAAAAATAATACATTCAAATATTGAAAGGATGGTCCTCTTCCATGAACGTTGTAGATGCCCTGCTTAAAGTAATGCCTTATATCAGCCTGATCCTCAGAGAACCAGCCAGTTTGACTCTTTATGATCACGAAAAAGTACTAGAGGTCATTATGACAGATAAATTTGATCTTGGTTTTGAAAAAGGAATGACACTTCTGGAATCGTATCAAAACTTTGCCATCTTAAAAAACGGAAGAGAAGCTACTCTCGCTACTCTCTCCAAGGAAGTTTATGGTATTGAACTGGATGTTTTGAACATTCCGATCTTTGATGATAACCAGAACGTTGTTGCTGTTTTCTGTGTATCTTATGACCAATCCAACCAGAACCAACTTGAAGACATTATACAAGAAAATCAAACCATCAATGGTAACCTCGTTGATATGGTGCAGCATGTCGCCGCTCATGCCGAAGAATTGCAAGCAACCAGTGAGCAGATCCTGCAGAACACACGGATTGCTGTTCAGAACTCTTCCCAAATCAACAAAGTAGCCGGATTCATTCGTGAAATCTCTGAACAAACCAACTTGCTTGGCCTGAATGCCGCTATTGAAGCTGCTCGCGTTGGTGAGGCAGGCGCTGGCTTCGGCGTGGTGGCATCCGAAGTACGCAAACTCTCTGTGGATGCCAAACAAGCTACAAGTGACATCGATACCAGCCTGAGAGATGTACAACAGGTCATCAAACAGATGGAAGTTGAAGTCTCCCAGATTGCAGCCTCTTCACAGGAACAAGCAACGCTTGTAGCATCCTTTACCGATGTGATTGAGCAACTTAACGAAACAGGGGCACGAATGAAAACTCTATCCGAACAACTGATCAGTTATTCGGTTAAAAAGTAATCAAAATAAAAACAAACAGGACTCGGGTTGCCCATGATGGATAATCCAAGTCCTGTTGTTTGTTGTGCCCATTTGTATATAACCAACTACGTTCAGATGAAATCTTAATTGGCTACATGTATTGATTTATCTCCAATAACTTCTTCTTCCGACTCCCAGCATTCCACTTCACCCGGAATATGAATCCGGTCCCGGGTAAAGACGGGATCACGTCCTTCAGCCTTCTGTTTTTTGTAGTCCTTCAATGCTTCGAACGTCACCTTGGACAGCATCAGAATCGCAATCAGGTTCACCACCACCATGAGCCCCATGAACAGGTCAGCCAAATCCCATACCAGCTGCACTTTGGCTACCGCACCAAACACCACCATCGCGATAACGCAAATGCGGTATACCCACAGCCAAACTTTGTTGGATTTGATAAACTCAATGTTGGTTTCTCCGTAGTAATAATTTCCGATTAGTGTACTGAAGGCAAACAGGAACACCATAACCGCCAGGAATCCCGATGCCCATGAACCAATATGTACACTTAATGCTGCCTGAGTTAACTCAATACCACCCAGATCGGAACCTTTGTACACTCCTGATAGCAAAATAATCATGGCTGTGCTTGTACATATCACTAACGTATCTGTCAGCACGCCAAACGCCTGAATAAGTCCCTGTTTCACTGGATGTGTTGTATCCGCCGTTGCAGCCGCATTCGGGGCACTACCCATCCCCGCCTCATTGGAGAACAATCCGCGTTTCACACCGTTCATCAGTGCAGCGCCCAACGTTCCGCCAGCCACCTGTTCAATGCCGAAGGCATTTTTGACGATCAATGCAATCATGGCCGGAAGCTGGGTAATGTTCGCCAACACCACAAAAGCCGCTACCCCAATGTACAATACGGCAAGCACCACGACGATGTATTCCGACGCTTTGGCAATCCGTTTGACACCGCCCATAATAATTCCTGCAAATACCACGGCCATAATGATCCCTACCGTTAACCGATCCGTTCCAAATGAGTTCTCAAATGCAACGGTAATCGTGTTAGACTGCACCGCATTAAAGACCAAACCGAATGAAAGTGTGATGAGAATGGCAAATAAAATCCCCATCCAGCGCTTTCCTAGCCCACGCTCCATATAATACGCCGGACCCCCGCGGAATCCACCCTTATCCTTCACTTTATAGATCTGAGCCAACGTGCTCTCCACAAAACTGGAGGCAGAACCAATAATCGCAATAACCCACATCCAGAATACAGCCCCGGGTCCCCCCAGTGCGATGGCCAGTGCAATACCGGTAATATTGCCTGTGCCTACACGGGCCGCCATACTAATACAGAACGCCTGAAAAGGTGAAATTTTGCCTGGTTCCTTGCTTTTCGGCTCTAGAAGCACCTTCACCATATCTCCAATCATGCGGAATTGCATGAATCGGGTCTTGGTGGTGAAGTATATACCACATACTACCAATAGTATAATTAACACTTTGGACCATAGAAAATCATTGAAAATGACGACAATATCTTGTATTGTTTGCTCCATCGGTATGCCCCTTTTTATGGTGTATTTCAAGCACAGAGATGGTCACGTGAAAAGTTTGTACCATTCTGCACAACACTAGCCCCAGACTTCGGGATGTTACTTATACTACAAGGGCATCTACGAAAATCGACAAATACCTACATGCAATTCCTACATTTATTTTAAAATTGGGCTTTGATTGCCCAAACATTGTCATAGAACCTGACATGTCAGGTTCTATGCAAGAAGGAAAGGAACGATTACACTGGAACGAGAGTTCATGGCGGAGTTAACCGCCTTTACCATAGATTTATCAATCACACCATTCGCAGAGAAAGGGAATGACTGACATGCGTTATTTTATCGTGGATGATGATCCTGGCGTTCGTTCCATGTTAATGGATATTATTGAGGATGAAGGCCTTGGCGATATTGCCGGGGAAGCTGAGGACGGAGCACATATTCACGCGGAACTGTTGGAACTGCATAAGGTGGATGTCCTGCTGATTGATCTGCTGATGCCCCAACGAGACGGGATTCAGACTGTGCGAGCGCTTGAAGGAAGGTTTGAGGGCAAGATCGTCATGATCTCCCAGATCGAGTCGAAAAATATGATTGGCGAAGCCTATTCACTAGGCATTGAATATTATATTACGAAGCCGATTAACCGATTGGAGATTCTATCTGTTCTGCGGCTGGTAAGCGAAAGGCTTCGGATGCAGCAATCCATCGCAGATATTCAGCGGACATTGCAGGGACTGTCCGGTTTGAATTCTACCGAACGCAATGCGGCTCCGGTTCCGGACAAAACAATCACGACTGCAGGACATTTCCTCCTGTCCGAGATGGGCATGATCGGCGAAGCGGGCAGCAGGGATCTGCTGGACATGCTGGAATATCTGGAGCAAGTAGAGACAGATGAGCATAAGCTGTCGCCCTATACATTCCCATCCCTCAAGGACATCTTCCAGAATGTAGCGGTACGCAAGCTGGGAGACAACGCATCACTCGCAGAGATTAACAAGGAGATCAAGGCATCGGAACAACGTGTTCGCAGAGCCATCTTCCAGACGCTGAGCCATGTGGTGTCTCTGGGATTAACGGATTATACACATCCCAAGTTCGAGAACTATGCATCCAAATTTTTTGATTTCACCGAAATCCGCAAGAAAATGCTGGAGCTGCAAAACAATGTGGAGCCTTCCTTGTCCCAGACACGCATTAATACGAAAAAATTCGTACAGGTTCTATACTTAGAAGCCAAACGATTGCTCCATTAAACAGGTAGATGATTGATATTTGGCAAAACAAACGGGCATGAATACTATGCCGGTATGGTACCGCCTCTTCAACCGAGGCTATCCATTCCGGCCATATTCATGCCCGTCTGTACGATCAAGTGTTACTTATCTATGTGATTCGTTCTGTATTTAAAATCAAAATCCCTTCGGGTTCAGGCCCGTGAATGGTTTCGGCTAATTCGGTTATACTCATTAATCAATTCGTCCAATGCCATAGACTGCCGAATCACATCGGGATGTCCAAGACCACCTTTGTTATGCTCTACCAGCACATAAAGGTTATGTCTGGCCTTCTCTATTTTATTTTTCAAATCCAAACTCATAACCATAACCCCTGATACCTCCTTATTCTGTGAACCATTTTAGTTTTTCCTGTCAATCTATAGTTGGATTAACATATGGCATAGGAGACAAGGATGTTTTGTATTCTTCTCCATTTTTTGATAAAGATTATTTTATCACACAAGAGCTTATCCGAAAATGGCTGATATGACGCAATTTAGCAGTAATAACGAGGCCTTTATTCTAACGTCTGGCCTCACCATTCACGGCCAGAATGGATTGTGTCGTAAATGTGTATATTGAAAAAACAAAAACTCTATTGGTTCAAAAGGTAATAAAATCCCTTTCCATAATGGGGGCATTCAGGTACAATAGGGCGATGTGTGTGTCCGGACCCGGCGGATACAAATGATGTAATTTAGAGGACGGCCAACGACGGCCATGGATCCTGATTTGATATTATTGGAGGCTTATCATCACCATGCAGACCGATTCACAGACTAAAGTCAAAATTGTTAACGCCGATCCCAGCGCAATGGGATTATTTGGGTTGGCTATCGTAACCCTGGTCGCTTCTTCCCAAAAGCTTGGCATTACGGATGGACTTAGCTACGCTATTCCTTGGGCGATCTTCCTGGGTGCCTTTGCCCAGTTATTCGCATGTATTCAAGATTCCAAACGCAACAACACCTTTGGCACAACAGCTTTTGGCGCGTATGCATTCTTCTGGTTTGCCATGGCGGCCAACTGGATGATCAAAATGGGCGTATTTGGCTCCACGCTTGCTGAACAGGCCGATGGCAAGCAGCTCGGATTTGCTTTTGCCGGATACCTCGTATTCACCCTGTTCATGACAATCGGTGCTATTGAAGCAAATAAAGTATTGCTTATCATCTTCATTCTGATTGACTTCCTGTTCCTTGGCTTGACTTTTGACGCTTTCGGCGTAGCTCCTCACATTTTCCACACCATTGCAGCATACGCTGAAATGGCGATCGGAATTGTGTCCCTGTATGGTACAGGTGCTTCGGTACTGAATGCTCACTTCGGTTATGCGTTCTTGCCGATCGGCAAACCGTCCGGCATTTTCAAACCCAAGGCTTAATATACAGCAGTAAACCGCCAGCGCGCCGGTCCGCGCCTGGCGGTTTTTTTGCAGTCCAACTTCATTTGAATATGTATCTGACCGACACCTATACTAGGGATAATAGACCAAAAAAAGACCCTGCAACACATGAAATGTCACAGCAGCCATACTGTCAGGAGGAAAAAACATGAGAGAGATACCAAAGCCTACGGAGATGGATCAGGTGGAGAAAAAATATGTACGCGAAACACGTTGTTTCAAGACGGCACGGGTGTTCCCAACCGATGTCAACAATCATAATACGCTATTCGGTGGGAAGCTGATGTCCTACATCGATGATATTGCATCCATTGCCGCTTCCAAGCTATGCCGGGTCAATACTGTAACGGCTTCAACCGACTCTGTCGATTTCCTGTATCCGATTAATCCAACGGATTCCGTTACGCTTGAATCGTTCGCTTCCTGGACAGGACGAAGTTCCATGGAGATTTTTGTGAAGGTGATTCGAGAGGATCTGAAGACCGGAGAGAAGAAAATTGCGGCGACGGCATTTCTGACCTTTGTGGCCCTGGACGAAAATAATCGCAAACTGATTGTACCCCGCATTATCCCGGAGACGGAAGAAGAGAAGAAACTATACGAGACCGCTCCGGATCGGGCGGCCATGCGGAAACAACGGCGGGAAGAGAGCAAGAAATTCGCTGACTTCCTGACCGTTACTTATCCTTGGGAATAAAAACACGCTAAACCATAACAAGATTGAACACTGGCATCACATTATCTGGACGATGCCGGATAGATGGACACCGCTCTGTTATCCGGCAGTTCGCCACCCATGGAGACACACCACTGCTGATAGATGCGATATGCTGCACCACTCTCCAGCAATCCCTGACAAGTGTATATGCCCTCTTCGATGGAATTGACACGCCCCGCGGCGTACAAGCGGAATCCTCCATTTAACAAGACCTGATTCACAAAAGCAATATGACCATCGCCGCTTAATACACTTTCCGCCACTTCAAGCTGCTTCGCAGCCGTCCAGACCAGTTCCGGCACGGGCATATCCAGTTCATAGGCTGCAGGATCAACCAGTTCCAGCTTCATATCGCCGTCTTCCACTGCGTATACGCGGGTTGGCCGATCAATGTACAGATCCTCAGAACCTTCCATCCCCTGTACAACATAAGCACGACGATAGTTAAACCGGGTTAGCAACTTCGCAATCCGATCCAGAAAGGTATTATGAAACACACCAAACACCAAATACGGTGAATGGTTATAATCAATCAGTTTCTCTGCTGTGTTAAACACCGTACGGAATCCCAGCTCTTCCCGTAACGGACGAAGCTTGCGAAGAGGCTCACACCACTCCTCGGAGGATACGTACATGACACCTGAACTGAGCGCAGCGCCTTGGGCATCTTCCCGATCCATTTTACGTGTATCAATTCCCGCTTCCTTTAACAGAACCGACAGCGTAACGCCCCACTTGGGCGGTAAAGGATCACTCCCGTGCAAAGTCACCGGCAACCCGGCCGCTGCGAGTACAAACGCAACCGGAAATGTAGCCATGAACGACTTCGTCCGCCCGTCATAGGGACCCGCACAGTCCAATCCGTCCTGAAATACGGAGAAACGTTCCGCACTGTTACGGCATGCATGAACAAAGGCTTCCAGTTCCTCGACGTTTTCCATTTTCATTCGTTCAGCCATTAGAAACGCAGCCGTCTGGGCAGGGGAAACCTCCTGTTTTAGGATTTTCTCTGCAACGGTCAGTGCCTCTGTATAATTCAGATCACGCGAGCCTCGTTTCCCACGTCCGACTTCTCGGAGTATCTGAGACATATCCATGGAGAATCCTCCTTCCAATTAAGACTGGAGCAGTTGATGGGCCTTCACAATCGCTGTGGCTACATCAACCATCCGTTTGCGTTCATCCATCGCTTTCTTGCGTAACAGGTCATAGGCTTCGGCCTCGGAGATCTGCTTCAGATCACTAAGGATAGCCTTCGCCATATCAATCCACTTCCGATCCTCCAGCCTGGATTGCAGCTGCTTCCGTTCCTGCTCCCACTGTTTGCGTTCCATGTAGCGCCGAGCTGCAAAGTGAAGAGTCCAATGGATCTCGGGCCCGGTCATGGATGGTGTAAGTATTCCATCAAATGAAGTTTCGACCTCGCAGGATTCTGCGGAGGAAGAAGCCGTATCTGGCGCACACCACCAGAGCAGCGGGGAATCCGACTTCCCCTTTCCCAGGCAGTTCACCCAGTACTCCACATCGGCCAGCGACAGATGCAAGATGGACGCTTCCGCTGCAATAGCCAGCTTCAACGCTTCCGTTTCACTGCCCGCCACCTGTACATGGTACCCGTTTGCTCCCAGCAGCCTCTCCGGTGTCAGAGGGATTGCATCGGATGAGGCAGCTATCGTTGGTTGAACACGGATGACCAATAAAGATCGCATGATGGATCAATCCCTCCCTATGGCGTATAGTCAGAGTCCACAACATTTAAGACGTTAATACACAAAAGTGATAAATATGTTACATTACCTAACAAAAGTTAAGTAGTGACGATTATGCGTCTTATTTTCAACATTAAAATGATCTTTTCATGCCTCAAAATGATCTTTTTATGCCCCATCATGTTGCAATAAAAAAGGGTCAAACACTATACATGGCACCTTTTCTACAGTGTTTATCATATCCAGCGTGCTAACGTTATCTAAATCCTTCAAATTAAGAAGATATACTCGTAAAACTTCGTCGTCCATTCGGTATTCCAATAAACTCATGTAAACATAATTAACTTTAAATTTCAAATACTTTTTTATGTTAACTATATTGACACGTGTAGATCGATCTTTTATAGTTAAGCCATAACAACTCCATATTTAAATCGATCACAGTTACAACGGCGTAGCTGGTTGAAACGGCAATGAAGCCTGTTTTGCAATCTCGGAGCAAGGGATGCGTATGTATATACGCAGTCCTCCGAGGCATAACAGGCTTTTTCGATTTTAGAGACAAGGTTTCGAGGCAGTTTGCAGAATGGACCTAAGGGGGCTAATCATAATGAGTACAACGAAAAAACTGGTGCTGGTCGGCAATGGCATGGCGGGAATCCGCACAATCGAACATATCCTTAAGCTTGCTCCGCACGCTTATGAAATTACAGTCTTCGGCGCAGAGCCGCATCCCAACTACAACAGGATCATGTTATCCTCTGTATTGGCTGGCGGAACATCCATCGAAGATATCGTAATCAATGAGTGGAGCTGGTACGAAGATAACGGCATTCAGGTATACCCGGGTGACCCGATCGTTCAGATCGATACCAAGCGCAAGGAAGTTGTATCTCAAAATGGTGTACGCGCAGCCTATGATGAGCTGATTATGGCAACCGGTTCACAGGCGTTCATCCTGCCACTTCCCGGTGCTAACAAGGAAGGCGTTATCGGTTTCCGTGATATTAAAGATTGCGAAACCATGATGGCAGCATCACAAAAGTATCGCAAAGCTGCCGTCATTGGAGGTGGATTGCTAGGGCTGGAAGCAGCGCGGGGGCTGCTCAATCTGGGCATGAACGTCACGGTCATCCATATTAACGGTCATCTGATGGACCGGAACTTGGATTTGCCGGCAGGCCTGATGCTCCAGCGTGAGCTTGAAGAGCAGGGCATGAAGTTCCTTTTGAATAAACATACCGAAGAAATTACAGGCAAACATCGAGTGAAGGCTATTCGTTTCACTGATCAAACGGTACTTGAAGCTGATCTGGTTGTCATGGCTGTCGGGATTCGCCCTCAGATTGAGCTGGCTCGCAATACCGGCCTCGATGTGAATCGTGGTGTCATCGTAGATGATTATATGCATACCAGCATCCCTGGCATCTCTGCCGTAGGTGAATGTGCAGAACACCGCGGTATTGCCTACGGACTGGTTGCTCCATTATATGAACAAGGTATGGTACTCGCTAAACGTCTGGCTGGCGCAGCAACTGAAGGATACGAAGGTTCGGTCACTTCTACCAAGCTGAAAGTATCCGGGGTTGACGTATTCTCTGCCGGACAATTCAAAGACGCTGCGAACACGCGCAGCATTCGTATTCAGGATGATGTCGATGGTGTGTACAAAAAGATGGTGATCAAGGATGGGCAGCTCATTGGAGCTGTATTGTTCGGGGATACCACGGATGGCGCATCCCTGTTTTCCCTCATTAAGAGTGGCGAGAACATCAGCGGTCGTGAGAAAGAAATTTTGCTCGGCGTACCTTCCGGTGGTTCAGGCTCAGGTCCATCTGTCGCAGAACGTATGGCGAGTATGCCGGATGACGAGATCGTCTGTGGTTGTAACGGTGTTAACAAAGCTTCCATCGGAGACGCTGTTCTAAATAAAGGGTGTAACACCCTCGGTGCAATCAAATCCTGCACCAAAGCCTCCGCTTCTTGCGGTGGATGCAAACAGATTATCGAAAACCTGCTCACGTATTATGCCGGCGATAATGTAGGCGAACAGACCAAAGAAGGTATCTGTGGTTGCACATCCTATGATCGGGATGAAATTGTTGCACAGATCAAGGAAATGGGACTCAAAAGTGTGAAGGAAGTTATGAACGTTCTCGGTTGGAATGAACCGGAAGGTTGCTCCAAGTGTCGTCCTTCCCTTAACTATTATCTCGGTATGATCTGGCCGGCTGAATACACAGATGAGCGTGTATCCAAGTTCACCAATGAACGTTATCACGCCAACATCCAGAAGGACGGTACCTACTCCGTTATTCCACGAATCTATGGTGGTGTCACTTCTCCAGCGGAATTGATCAAGATTGCAACGGTCGCAGAGAAATACGATGTACCGTTGGTGAAATTCACGGGTGGACAACGACTCGATCTGCTTGGTGTACAGAAGGAGAACCTGCCGAAGATCTGGGAAGAACTCGATATGCCTTCCGGTTTCGGTTATGGCAAGGCGCTGCGTACGGTGAAGACTTGTGTAGGTAATACGTTCTGCCGATTCGGCACACAGGATTCCATTGAGATGGGTATTCGACTGGAGAAAAAACTCGACAAAATGGTTGCTCCGGCCAAAGTGAAACTCGCCGTATCTGGATGTCCGCGGAACTGTGCTGAAGCGACTATCAAGGATCTGGGTGTTGTCGCAATCGATGGTGCTTGGGAGATTCATGTTGGCGGTAACGCTGGAGTTAAGGTTCGTGCAGCCGAGCTGCTCTGTACGGTGAAGACTGATGCGGAAGTGGAAGAGTGGACTTACTCTTACCTGCAATATTATAGAGAGAACGCAAAATGGAATGAGAGAACAGCGGCATGGATTGAACGGGTAGGTCTGGATCATGTGAAGGAAGCATTGGCGGATCGGGATGTACGTCTCGCTCTGGTTGAACGTCTGGAAGTTACTCTGGGTCACACGGTTGATCCTTGGAAAGAAATCATTCAAGACGAGAAATTGCGTAAAAACTTCACCCCACTGTCCGGTGCCGAGCCGGTAACCCACTAGAAGAGGAGGAACAGCGATGAACAAATTCCGGATTGGACACCTTGCAGATATTGATGAAAAGGGAGCACGAACCTTTCTGATACAGGATACCGAAATTGCAGTCTTCAAACTGAGCGACGGAAGTCTGCATGCCATCGAGAATCGTTGCCCTCACAAGGGCGGCAAGCTATCGGAAGGTATGGTGTGCGGGACAGCGGTTCATTGTCCTTTGCATGATTGGAAGATTGATCTGCGTAACGGTAAGGTACACGAGCCGGATGAAGGCTGCTTGAATACCTACAAAACAGAAGTGGACGGCAACAGCGGGGAAATCTACATCACAATTGCGGGTTAAAGGCTAGAGATACCCTGACATCAAGGAGGTGTGCGCTATGGATTTTGTTAAACCTGCAGAAGTGCTGCAATCGATGGTCGAAGCTGGTGAGAGCAAAGCCAGAATGAACTGGGTACAGATGCTAATCCGCGGTTTTCTGGCGGGAGCTATCCTTGCCTTTGCAACCACAATGGCATATACCGCTGTATCTCAAACTTCCGTTGGTTTGACAGGTGCACTGATATTCCCGGCGGGATTTGTCATCATTATTCTGTTGGGTCTCGAATTGGTGACAGGAAACTTTGCGATGCTTCCACTCGCAATGATGAAACGTAAAATCACACTGATGGATATGCTCCGAAATTATTTCTGGGTGATCACAGGTCATCTGCTCGGATGTGCATTCTATGCTCTGTTATACGGCATGACCATTACCAAGATGGGTACGGATATGAGCAACCCTCTGATTCAAACGCTGATCCAGACCAGTGAAACCAAAACATTGGGCTATCAGCATCTCGGTGGAGCAGGCATTGTTCTTATCATCATCAAAGCCATTCTATGTAACTGGATGGTCACACTCGGAGCAGTGATGGCAACGACGTCCACTTCTACACTGGGTAAAATCGTAGCGATGTGGCTGCCCATTACCATATTTTTCGCTCAGGGATTTGAGCACGCTGTGGTGAACATGTTCGTCATCCCGGCAGGTATGATGCTCGGTGCACAGGTTAGTATCGCTGACTGGTGGCTGTGGAATCAGATCCCGGTATTGGTGGGCAATCTCATTGGCGGAGCTGTATTTACAGGCCTCGGTCTGTATGCCGCTCACCACTGGGGAAATCCAGTGAAGCTCTCGTCCAAACTTGCAACCATTCAGGGTGGTCGTTCAGGATTGGCAAGTTCCGATGTTACACCGAAATTGGGGACACGATCATGAGCCGGGGCCTGGTTAGTATTGTTGGCGCTGGTCCTGGAGATCCGGATCTGATTACGGTTAAAGCCCTCAAACGTATTCAGTCCGCAGATGTCATTATGTATGATCGGCTTGTGAATGATCAATTGCTCGCCGAAGCTCGTGAAGGAGCACTCCGCATCTACTGCGGCAAGGCTCCAGGCCTTCACTCCATGAGTCAGGAGATGATTGGACGGATGCTGGCTGCACATGCAGCGGAAGGCAAACAAGTCGTACGACTCAAGGGTGGCGATCCGTTTATATTTGGCCGTGGTGGTGAAGAAGCACTTGTGCTGGCGGAAGCAGGGATTGCATTTGAGATCATTCCTGGCATCACTTCAGCTGTAGGTGCATCCGCTTCCTCCCTTATTCCGTTAACCCATCGCGGGGTTGCTTCATCGTTCGCATGTGTCACAGGAACCGGCAGTGATGGAAGTGTATCTTCGGTTCGCTGGGACCTGCTCGCTCATAGTGTAGATACTTTGGTCATCTACATGGGTATTAGCCAACTGCCCCAGATTCAACATGAATTGCTTCACCATGGCAAAAGTGGACACACCCCTGCGGCTTTAATCGAACGAGGAACCACTTCGGAGGAACGGATTGTTACCGGCACACTTGCCGAACTGCACTCCCTCGCCAAGTCGCATCAAGTGAATAGCCCCGCATTAATCATGATCGGCGAGTCGGTCCTGATCCGCGAACAGCTGCTTCAGATGCAACAGGCCGCTAATGAATCCATGACCGGATAATCGAATTGGATTCCTTCATCTATATCAATTGAACTAAACATTTACAAAAAACGGAGAGGACAGAAACGACCTGAAGAAGCGGAGCGTTCGCCTTTATTCCCGGATTTACCCTTTATAAAAGGAATCAAAAAAATCTGGGGATAACAGCGATCGGAAGGTTGTTCTGTCATCGGAGTGTGCAGTGTAAATATTCTTTAGTTCAATTGATATAGAACAAAACTCTCATTCGACCTTTAATCCAACATCATACGCTCGTGAATAGTCCGGCCCTTCTGCCCTGGTTCAATCAGCAGACGGGTCGGTTTGATGTTAATCAGCGCCGTAAGCTGCTCTCCCATATAATGCGCAGAATACTTGAATCCAATCTCTGCCCAATGCATGATTACGCCTACCGTTGCAGATACCAGATAACTTAACATGATGTCGTAATTAATCGTCCACTCACTATCTTCGGTCACCAATACAAAATCTTCGGTTAGATACGTTCTAAACATATTGCACAGCCGGGAACTCATATCGGAATGCATCGTTATTAATGCACGAAAGATATCCTGATGGGCTTCAATATATTCGAATACAGGCATCGTGGATGGTAGCAATGCAGTCATGTCCACTTCTGTAAGCTGTGCGTATGGTTCTGCATAAGCTCGCCCCACTCCCTGCATGAAATCATCCAGAATGAACTGCAACAACTCCGGTTTGCCGGGAAAATGTAAATAAAAGGTTCCGCGGTTGTAATCCGCCCGCTCCGTAATATCCCGGATTGTGAGGGCATCCGCTCCCTTCTCTAATATCAAAGAAACCGCCGCAGCGATGATCGCATCCTGCGTTCTTCGTGCTCTCCGGTCCTGAGGATGTTCAATGATCAACATTTTCGCCTCCTTTGTTCATTATTGTAATATAAATGAACACCGCTTACACCTCTGTCCGATAGCTGACATATGCGATGTCAATGATTATTGTCACATCGCTATGTATATCTTAACATTGAGACAGGAAAGATAGACGACAGGTTGAAACTTTTTTTGAGAAATACCTGCCAATAATGAATAAGGAGCGGATATATCATGAGTACATCTTATACACATACAGCCGTTATTACAGGAGCAGCTGGGGGCATTGGTAAAGAATTGGCACGCCGCCTTGCTGAGCGCAAAATCAATTTGGTTCTGGTGGACCTGAATGAAGAAGCCATCCAGCAGACAATTACTGATCTGAACCTGGACAACGAGCACGTCATCGCCGTAAAAGCGAATGTATCCCAAGAAGCAGACGTGAAAAACTATGTGCAAAAAGCATTGGATGCTTTTGGTCGAATCGATTATTTTGCCAACAATGCCGGAATTGAAGGTCCAACAGGGCTGATCGAAGACCTGAGTGTTGAAGCACTCGACACCGTATATAACGTCAACATTCGTGGGGTATTCCTGGGTCTGCAAAATGTCATTCCAGTGATGAAAAAACAAAAATCCGGAGCGATTCTAAATACCTCTTCCCTCGCGGGTCTGATGGGTGCACCTGCTGTATCTCCATATATTATGTCCAAACATGCCGTAGTTGGTCTCACGCGTACCGCTGCCAATGAACTGGCACCTTATAATATTCGGGTTAACGCTGTATTGCCAGGTACAATCAATACACGCATGATGCGCCAGATCGAAGCAAATTCCGGTAACGTGGAAGATTATCAATCAGCAACCGTATCCAGCATTCCAATGGGCCGTTATGGCGAACCGGAAGAAGTTGCTGCGGTGATGAACTTCCTGTTGTCCGAAGAAGCATCATATGTAACAGCTTCCCTCTACACTGTAGATGGCGGTATGGTTGGTCAATAAGAAGCTGTAAACTGTAGGATCCGGTCCGATAGAACTTCAAGTCCATCCTTAGAAAAGTTATACCGACAGGTATTCCCGAAGGGATGCCTGGTCGCTACAATCTAAAAAAGGCCTCAACACCACAGTAATGTGGAGTTGAGGTCTTTTTTACATTACAACGCTTGCTGTGCATTAGGCTGCATCTGTGAGATTTCACTTTTGAAACGCCATTTAAACGTCTCGTTGCACCTTGTGATCACTCTAAGTTACTCTAACGAACCTAGGGCACCTTATTTCGGCTAAAAGCGCTTATTTCCCGAAATAACGAATCTCAGACACGCTAGTTCCGCGGAAATGCTGCCATTGCACCGAAAAGTCCTAAAATCCAGAGAATAACGCTTCTCAGATTCGTTAAATTTCCAAACAAGCGAGAAATACCTGGATAGCGCGTATCAGGTTCGTTAGATTTTGCCCGGACCACAGAAATGCTTGGTTGCCGTACTGAACAACCATCGAACACCGATAATCAAGCACCTCATGCCGCCGTCCATCATTACGAAGCTCATTAAACCTCACGCCACAGTCCAAGCTCCATATCCACGCTCAACTTAATCTACGTACCCTGCGTGACCCTTGTCCATCAAGTAGTCCATTTCAGCATCCAGGATGCTTTCCACGGTCAACTCATCCAGCTTCACATCTTTACGACTAAGGATATAGTCAGCCAGATCATCGCCGTCAATATCCACATCGTTACCTTTGGAATTTTCGTGCGCCTTGTTGATGTACGCTTGCTCATGCTTCAACACAAGGGCGATATTCTCCTGGCTTGCCTTCGTTTTATCTGCAATGTATTGCATCATTTCTTGTTCATTAATTGCATTTGCTTCTGCCACGTTCAGTTCATCTCCTTGATTCATACATACTGTTGCCATTGTAGCATAGGTTAACCCATTACAGGCAGAACTTATGCCTGAAGAACAATTATAGAGTGGGAGGGAAGGTTAGTGTGGAGCCGAAACGTAGGTAGCATTTTTTCATACGCTGGCTCATCACTCTGCCCCTACGACAACCGCACGTAAAATGTAGCGCCCTCTCCGACCACGCTTCGAGCGTATAGCTCTCCTTTGTGCTGATCCACAATGGAACGAGCAATCGCCAGCCCCAGACCATGCCCACCATGCTTGCGGGCTCTTGACGAATCCGTACGATAGAATCGATCGAAGATCCGATCCAGATGTTCGGGTGCAATGCCTTCACCTGTATTGGATACGGCCAGCATGACATCATTATTCTGTTTCTGGAGTGTAACGTTAACGGACCCTTTGGGACCGGAGTACTTCACAGCATTATCGAGCAGGATCAGAATGACCTGTTTGATCTGCTCACTGTTCCCATGAACCGTAAGATTCGGCTCAATGTTGTAATCGAGGGAGATATTTTTCTCAAAAATAACGGCTTCCATCGGCAAAATAATACTCTCTACCGCATCGCTCATATTAAACTTCGCATGAATCATCGTGGAGCGCGAATCATCCATCTGGGTCAGATAGAGCAGATCATTCGTAAGTCCGGTCATGCGCTCGGTTTCCGACTTGATATAGTGAAGCCATTTTGCCTGGTTTGCTATGGTATCCTCCTGATTGGCAAGCAGCACGTCCGCATTGGTATTGATGATCGCCAGAGGTGTCTTCAACTCATGTGAAGCATCACCGATGAATTGTTTTTGCTTCTCAAACGCTTCTCTGACTGGTGCAATGGAGCGATTCGCAAAATAACGGCTCAAGAAGTAAATCACAATCAACATGATTAATCCAACAACAGCAAAGGTATAGATCAGATTCGTAAGAATGCCCTGTTGTGCCGTCACATCAATGAATACGATCATATGCCCGTCACCGCTCGGATCAACCACATAGGCCCAGTCCGTTCCATCCAGCGCAAATTGTCCCGTCTGCCGTTCCGAATCACCAACCTTATTCTGGTCAACCTTTTGCAGCGCCTCAGTGTAGAACGTATCTTCCATATCAAATCGGGAATGCGTATCCGTAATCTTCCACTGGTCATCCGTCTTGATCATAAATGAAACAGAACGTGCCGGTGGGGAGTTGGGATCACCTCCCGGGCCTCCATTATCACCACCCATGGCATCGGAGGGAAACGAATCTGAACCGGAACTTGAACCTGAGCCTGTACTACCACCTGTACCGGAACCCTGCCCTTCCCCACGTGGCATCTTGGATGAATTATAAGGACTGTGATAGAAATCAGACACCTTGTACAACTCCATATTGGTCTCACGCTGCACATTCTGATAAGTAATTGTATAGATCGTCGCAAATGCCACCAGCATCATAATAGATATGGACACCAGATTCACGATCAGGAATCGATTTCGGAGTTTCTTGAACATCAGGACGTCACCTCAAGCACATACCCCACACCCCGAATCGTGTTAATGCGGACAGCCGAGTTCAGGAAGGTTAATTTTTTGCGCAAAAACGAGATGTACACCTCCACATTGTTATACTCCACTTCCGAATCAAATCCCCATAACTTCTCAATAATCTGCTCTTTGGAAGTTATCGCCTGTTTGCGGGCAATCAACAGCTCTAGCAGTTCATTCTCCTTCAGATTCAGCTTGATCTCCTTACCCTGAACACTCAGCTTCAACTGAGTTGTATTCAGCTCAATGTCGCCAAACTTCAGCCCATCCTCGGGAACCACTTCGCCCTTCCGCCGTAAAGCTGCACGAATCCGGGCCAGCAGTTCCTCTGTGGCAAAAGGCTTGGCGATATAATCATCGGCACCATAATCAAGGCCTGTGACTTTGTCCGATAGTTCACCCTTGGCAGTAAGGAGAATGACAGGCGTATGATTCCCTTCACTGCGAAGTTTCTTCAGGACGGTGATCCCGTCCATCTCCGGCATCATGATGTCGAGTAGTAACAGGTCGTAGATGCCGCTCTGCGCATAATCGAGTCCTGATCTGCCGTCGTGGACCATGTCCACGGAGTAGTTGTTTTTTTTCAAAATCTGCGATACAGCCTCTGCCAAATGAACCTCATCTTCCGCAATTAATATTCTCATGCTCTATTCATTCCTCTGCTTGAATTATTTCTCTCAATGGACTTGTTTTTTATGTTCTTATTCTATCAATTAAACCTTGAATCAATCTTAATTCATTTTGTGCATGCGCACTATTATAGGAAGGTAAAAAAATGTTAACGCAATGTAAAACCATTTAAGATTCATTCAAGGTTGGGGCTCTAAGATACAGACATGGAAGCAATACACGATGCAACACAACATACAACCCACCCACGAAAGGAATGAGTCCCACATGGCTATTGAAGTATTCAACCGATATGAGAGCAAGTACCTTCTGACGGATGAGCAGTACGCACATTTCTACAATGACCTGCTGAAATACATGGAGCTGGATGCCTACAACAAGAAACATGAGTATTACTCCATCAGCAACCTGTACTTCGACACTCCGCAAGATTCGCTGATCCGCGCCAGTCTCTCCAAACCAAAATACAAGGAGAAGCTGAGACTGCGGGCATATGGAATCCCTGAAGAGAATGCCAAAGTGTATCTGGAGATTAAAAAGAAAATCTTCGGCTTGGTGAACAAGCGCAGAACAGCCTTGAAGCTGGATGAAGCTTACGAATTCGTTCGTTCGGGACAGGCGCCAGAGCTGGCGGATTACATGAACAAACAGGTTGTTGAAGAGATCAAATATTTCCTTCGGGTATACGACTTGGAACCGAAAGTGTATCTGGCGTATGAACGCAAAGCGCTCTTCGACAAGAACAGCCGCGATCTCCGCATTACATTTGATACTAACATCCGCAGCCGCAGATACGATCTGAAGCTGGAACAGGGAGATTACGGTGAGCCGCTGGTGAAGGACGGTCGATGGCTGATGGAAGTAAAAGCCGAGAAAACTGTTCCGCTGTGGCTGTCGCAACTGCTATGTGAGCATGGTCTCTACCGCACCGGATTTTCGAAATACGGAAACGAGTTCAGACATCTGGCGAGAACAACCAACCTGAATTACCAAACAGAGCGCATTCTTGTACCAGGTACCGATTTCAACCCATCCATAGAACAAGATAAAACGATTATAGAAAGAGAGAGTGTCCTATATGCTTGATTCACTGTTCAGCTCAGCCCTAACCGATACCAACCTGACGTTTAACAACGCAGTCATCACCATTGGTCTTGCCATCATTCTGGGGTTAATCATCAGCCTCACCTACATGAAGACTAACCAAAGCACATACTCCCAGAGCTTTACCTTAACGATGGTTGTCCTGCCCGTCATCGTCGCCATCATCATCCTGCTCATCGGTAGCAACATCGCTCGAGCTTTCAGCTTGGCAGGTGCCTTCTCGATCATCCGATTCCGAAGTGCCCCTGGTGATCCAAAAGACATTGCTTACGTATTGTTCACGATGGCTTCCGGTCTTGCCTGCGGTGTAGGCGCTTTTGGATACGCGGTGCTCTTCACCATTATCCTGTGTGTACTGATGTTTGTCCTGAGTCGCTTCAACTTCGGCGGCAAGAAAAGTCAGCTGAAAACGCTGAAAGTCACCATTCCCGAAAACTTAAGCTATGAAGAAGCCCTTAATGAAGTGTTCCATAAATTCAACGTACCTTTTGATCTGAAAAAAATCAGAACGACCGAACTCGGTAGTCTGTACGAGCTGGTCTACAGTGTAACCATTCACGAAAGTGTTAGCCAAAAGGAATTCCTCGATGCGATCCGTACCCGGAACGGCAACCTGGATATCTCGTTAACCATGAGTCCAACAACGGAATATTAATTTTTAATTCGAAGGGAACGATCTAATATGAAGAAAAACATGATAACAGGTAGCAAACTTTGGTCCATCGCCATGATTACCAGCCTACTCGCAGCATGCAGTGCACCAGCAACGACAAGCACAACCGCCAATGCCGCAACATCGACGACAGGAACAACCAAAACGGTATCTGTCAGCGAGCAAACTTCAGTGAAATATGCAGATCTGGTCTCTCTGGATGCTGACGATACCAACATTAGCTGGAGTGAGACAGATTCCACAGCGATTAAGCTGAACGGAACAACTGCAACGGTGACCGGTTCGGGCGCCAAAGCAGCGAATGGTTCGGTAACCATCTCCGAAGCAGGCACTTATGTACTTAGCGGTGAGCTAACCGACGGACAGATCGTGGTCAATGTTGCCGATAAAGGCACCGTTCATCTCGTATTAAACGGAGCTACCATCCATGATAATGACAGTGCAGCGATCTATATTCAAAAAGCCGGTAAAGCGGTAATTACGCTCGAAAAAGGAACCAAGAATACCGTTTCCGATGGTAAAACGTATGTGTACGCCGATGCTGCGACAGACGAGCCGGATGCTGCGATCTTCAGCAAAGCGGATCTTACGTTCAACGGTGCAGGTCAATTGACCGTCACAGGTAACTATAATGAAGGTATTACAAGCAAGGATGATCTGAAGATCATTAGCGGTAACATCAGTGTCAAAGCAGCCGATGACGGTATCAAAGGTAAGGATATGGTTGCCATTCAAGCGGGTACCATTACCATTGAAGCAGAAGGCGACGGTATTAAATCAACCAATGACACGGATACCACCAAAGGCTTCGTTGCCATCGCAGGAGGTACCTTCGATATTCAGAGTGGCAATGACGGTATTCAAGCCGAAACCGCACTCGTTACGGATGGCGGCACATACAACATTGTGACTGCCGGTGGTAGCGCCAATGCACCAGCCAAAGTAGAAGAAGGTCCATTTGGCGGCGGTGGCGGTGGATGGGGTGGCGGCACACCTCCAACGGATATGGGCACACCTCCAGATGGAGAACCTCCTGCGGATATGCCAGAGATGCCTACTAACAGCGGTACGAATGCCGGAACTAACACGAACGGCGCAACAGCATCCAACTCTGCCAACACAACAACAACAACAACAACAACGGATAACAATGTCGATGCGGACACAGCAACAACAGCAACAGAGTCCACAAGTGCCAAAGCACTCAAAGCAGGTACAGACCTTACGGTTAATGGTGGTACGTATACCATTGATTCCATGGATGATTCCCTGCACAGCAACAATAACGTGACAGTCAATGACGGAACATTCAACATCGAATCCGGTGATGACGGCATCCATGCCGATCAGGCCCTGACGATTAACGGCGGAACCATCACGATTGCGAAGAGTTATGAAGGACTTGAAGGTGCAATCATCACCCTGAACGATGGGGATGTAGATGTAACGGCATCCGATGATGGCGTAAATGCTGCAGGTGGCGAGACGGAAACAGCTGCGAATACAGCGGCAAGTACAGATAGCGCTACTACAGCAACCGATGCAACAACGACTTCCAACATCTCTGTAACCGAAACGACGGGCACAACATCAACCACTAACCAGGCATCTCAAGGTACAACTGCTACTCAACAAGGACGTGGACCGGGCGGTATGGGAGCAGCAGCGAGCAATAACGAGTTCCACATTAACGGCGGTACACTCACCGTGAACGCAGGTGGTGACGGACTGGATTCCAATGGTTCCATCAATATGACTGGCGGAACAGTTATTGTGAACGGACCAACGGATAGCGGCAACGGAGCATTGGATTATGACGGTACATTTGTAATCAGCGGTGGATACCTCGTGGCTGCTGGAAGCTCTGGTATGGCACAAGGAACATCCGATACGTCTACGCAAAATACCATTGTGATGACATTCCCTGCAACGCAAAAAGCTGGAACACTTGTACATGTACAAGATAGCAAAGGCAACAACATTCTGACATTCGCTCCGGCAAAAGATTATCAAACCGTGGTTGTCAGCTCATCGGATCTTGCGAAAGATGGTTCATACGTAATCTACTCCGGTGGTACGTCTACAGGTAAAGCGGTGGATGGACTCTACACAGACGGTACCTACAGTGGCGGAACTCAAGTGGTTGCCTTCCAATCGACTAGCAATGTAACTTGGGTCAATGAATCAGGTGTAACCACTGCCAATACAGGTATGGCCGGTCCTGGTGGTGGCGGTGGACAAGGTGGATTCGGAGGCGGCAGAAACAGATCGCAATCCGGTACAATCTCCGACAGCACAGGCACTACCGATTCTGCAAAATAATCATGATTTGTAGTTAAGTGTATAATAAGAAACACTAGGTCCCGAAATCACGATAACAGTGAATTCGGGGCCTAGTGCTTTTATTTTTCAGGAAGAACATGAGTAACTGTTCATGCGTTCCTCTTATTTGTAAGATACAAACTAGGGATTAGAATAATTACAAGAATAACGCTGGATAATAGAAATCCGGCATGGTACCCCTTCAACTCATTTATGACCGTTGGTTGCAACCCTTGTATGACCGTTGCAACAACCGTCGCGATAATAGCTGAGCCAAAGCTTGAACCAAGATTCTCAATCATATTAATGCCCACACTCGCTTCAGGGAGCTGTGTGCTATCAAGCCCAGTGTATGCTTCACTTGTTAACGGCAGACTAATCCCTCCAATACTCGCACCACGAATTAACAATATAACGGAGATCCAGATCATACTTGTTTTATCAGAGATGAAAATAAGCGGAATTGATCCAATGAGAGAAAGAAATAAACTGACGATCACTACATATTTGGGTCCAATTTTATCAATCATTTTTCCAAGTAAAGGCCGAGTAACAAGCATCCCAACCCCTTGGGGGATAAGAGCAACTGCTGTTTCAATCGCCGTAAAATGGCGAAAGTTTTGAAAGAATAGCGGGAGGATTAACATCGGGCCCATAAGAGCAATATTTGCCATGAACAAGCCGGCGCTTGAAGCAGCAAAACTTTTATAAGTAAACAAACTCATGGGCAGGACCGTTTGATTCTTGCGAATGAGATTATAAACCATATATATGACAGCCAAACCCACACCAATACCCACCCATAAGATCGTTTCATTATTGTTAAACGTAGCATGTTCCGCAGCTCTCGTTATCCCGTAGATTAAAGCCCCGCTCATGGAAGATAAATTAATAATGCCAAACAGATCAAGCTTATTCTCTTTGTTGAAAGGTTCAAAGTCAGGAATTGTTTTCATCATTACTGGCGCAGCAATCAACACGATAAACACGTTAATGAAGAAAATCCATTGCCAGGATGCCACCTGAACGATGAATCCTCCAAGGACTGGACCCAGAATAGGGCCGAAGATCATAGGCGTACTTACGATGGCCATCACTTTTCCCAAGTGATCTTTCCCTGCCGTTTTCACCAAGAGGGTAAACATGAGGGTCGTAATCACCCCTGCGCTGAACCCTTGAAGTAAACGTAAGAAGATAAAACTCGAAATGTTCCAGCTAACACCTACTAAAATAGAAATCACTCCAAAGAGGATAACAGCACCAATGAAAATCTTCTTGCTATTAAACTTGTTCATAAGCCAACCGGAGATGGGAACTGCCATGGCAAGAGCGAGAATATAGCCTGTAATGGCCCATTGAATAATGGTCAAGTTTGTATTGAAATCATGTGTTAATTGATCTATGGAAATATTCACCATGGTAGAATCAAGCAAAGGTGCAATGGCTCCAAGAGCTATAGCCCAGGCTGCAATGAGCACCTCTTTGGGTAAATCAGTGGTTTTGACGTTTTCTTTAGTCATATGTGTCTCCTCTTTGTATTATTGTTTCCTATTCAACAAAAAATGTAACTCTTTTTAGTTTCCTTGTCAACAATAATTATTCAAATAAAAAAGCAACCTACCCTCGATTAGAGTAAGTTGCTTTTTTGTGTTACCCTTCATTACACACATTTATCTAAATGTCCAAACCCTGTTTCTTTATCTCTGCGTCCAAATGTTTGCTGTATTGCTCCATAAACCTGAGCATGCCCTCCAATTGCGCTTCGGTTACCTGCTCAAACACAGCCTGATCCCGCTTTTGAAATTCTTGGTGAAGTTCCTCGTGAATACCGAATACAACGTTCCCTTTCTCGGTCAGTCTGAAATAGACTTCTTTCTTGTTCTCCGGCTTCTGGTAGACTTCGATCAGTTTTTTTTCGATAAGTTTCTTCGTCAATTTACTTATGGCACCCTTGGTCATATACAGCGACTCTGCAAGCTTTGTCACATTGGGATCGATATTCTTTCCAATATATTCAATACAATGAACTTCGGAAGACTTATAACCACGAAGACTGGCTTCCATCTTCGACTTGTTAATCCAGACCATTTTATTAAATAATTCTCTGAAATGATCAGTCACTTGTTCTTGTTTATTCATAGCTATATACACCCCACGTGAGTTATAACATGCATTGAACGAAAGCAGAAACATGAGGGTCTCATTCCTCCGGTTTCTCCTGTCTCCAATCATAAGCTTCTTCATCAAAAAGCATACACATACACCTTGGTTCGCAAGGCATCCCGGCATGTAATCGTACGTAGTGGTTCTTTGCCCGGCAGGGCAAAACAGATACTAATCACCTTGGCACCCGGCGGAAGCTCCCGACTGAACTTGTCCAGAAGTCGGGTCATCGCTCCCGGAAACAGATAACAGATCACACAATCCGCATGTTCATAGGAACTGGTGTAGATATCCCCGCGCATGAAGCGCAATCTGCCCTTGAGAGAGTGCTTGTTTCCCTTGGCTCGACGTAAGCGAACACTGAGATAGGCAATGATCTGGGAAGACCATAAGGGGATTCTCGAATTCTCAATCCCGGTCAGCCGTTTACCAGGACAATGCCTTACAATATCCAGTCCCAATGTGCCCCATCCGGAACCCGCTTCAAGCACATCGCCGTACCCCGGAATACGGTTTACCTCTTGAATGACCACCTGCCTGACGCGACTGGATGTGGGCATCGGGGAAATCCCGTTTTTCCAACTGACAAGTACGATGGATATGACACCTATTAATGTCACCACGGCAATCAGCCATGGAATCAGGTAAATGATAAACATGAACTCATCCCTTTGTTATCACTCATTCATTCAGGCACATGAGACTTCATATATACACCCTTTTTATAAACGGACTTAATGGTAAAGTGTACACCCAGCTTACGATTCGTCCGATAGATAAGCGAGTTAATCTCGTCGATCCCTACCGCTTCACTCTCCAGCATGCTCCGCTCCGGCCACACCTGAGCCACAATCTGCTCTCGGGTCACAAAGTGGTCCAGTTGACTGTACAGCAGCTTGAACAGCTGGTATTCCTTCTTGGACAGCGGAATCTCCACTTCGCCGATCTGTACCGTTTGCAGGTGATCCTGCAAGCGTACGCCCTCACCCAGCAGATCCGACACCCGATATTCCCTGGTCTCTCCAAGATCTCCTTCAGCGCGAAGCTGAATCAAGCCGTTGACCAATGTCAGGCTGTCTCCTTCGCCAAACGGATATTTCTCATAAGGAACGAGGCGCTGCCCGTTCAGTTCGGTTCCATTTTTACTATCCAGATCCTCGATCCATAGCTGTTGCTGTGAATCATAATGAATGCGGCAATGCCGCTTCGATATCATCTGATTATAGACAGACAAGTCCAATTCACTACCGCCTGTATAACGTCCCACCGTAATGGAGCGACCCTGGCTTACATAAGCGAATGAGCCGTCACTTTCCTGTCCTGGCGTACGAATGACGATTTTTGCCGTCTCCCGCATGTTATTCTCCCACCTTCAATGATCACTCACTCGATCTCTATAAACATTTCATAACAATAATGATAAGATCATCAGATTTGTTCCATTGTTTACACCGCTATAGTTCAATATAGTGATATACAGGAACGATTTATGTTTGGTTCTACTCACTCTACTATACCAGACGTTGTGCTTTTTTTCTCATGACGGCCGGATGTCTATTTTAGCTCATTCAACAAGAAAGGTACCTTCCTATGAATAAAAAAAACATTTTCATATACGTGTTGCTCGCCTTCGCCCTGTCCATGACATTAACCGTGCTCTCCCGTATGAACGATGATCGCGGAGAATCACTGAAAGGCACCTCGGCTGCCGAAACCTCATGGATACAAATGAAGATCCAACCCTAAGTCTACTCTATTATAACGCGATCTCCGCGCAAAACGTTTCACGAATGTCATATTAGGCTAAGCCATAGACTCAAATCAATAAGGCCCCAGGTTGCTGTTCACAGCAGCCCGGAGCCTCATTTTAATACAAAGAATCTATATTACACAAAAGAGCGTCTATCCGTTTGAACAACACAGATAACGACTTATTTGCCTAAGCCAAGTGAAGTAGACAGTGGACACTCCCACTATCCGCACTCAAATTAACGCCGCTTCTTTCTCACACCGAATTTCCTCCACGCATACACGATAAGAGCTACAGGGCCAGCAAGCCATAACAGTTGCCAAAGCATGATTTTCAGGTCGAATCCCATTTCAAGAATCCCTCCCCATATAACCGCAAATGCAACTTCGGTCGTTCAGAATCAAAGTCAGTCTTGTTCCTCCTCCGGCACAGTTGGCTCGTCGGCAGGCTTCACTGTCTCTCTTGACTGTATTTCCTCCATCCGGCTGGACACCTTCTGATACAGGTAAGAGATCCCAAGCAACAATACGCCAAAGCTGAAGTAAGCAAAGATTTTGCTGCCCGAGGTAAGCATCCCCACATCATAGAACACCATCTTCCCCGTAGCGAACAACGTGAGACCCAGGCCCAGACGCCGAATCATGACATATTTTCTTCTGAATCCATAGGCAATATAGAGAATCGCGAGCAGCAGATAGATTAGGCTGAACATCAGCCCCACATCACCCCAATGGAACTGGATCGTCAGGAAGACGGTGATGACACCCAGCAGATACACCCCTGCGATAACCGGGTACCATTCAATGCTTTTGAACTGTCCGCGGATGCCTGCAATTAGCAGATCCCTTCCTGCAAAGAATACCCCTACGTTAAAGATAATTAACACCAGTAAACCAACAATCTCTGCCGCTGTATGCTGCTGAACTTCCGGCTGAAGCGCCGGCATGGTGAAGGTTACAGCCAGTGCAATACAGCAGCCAACGGCATGAAGGAAGGTGGTGTACACCTGCACGAATTGGTCGCGCAGCAGCTTCACTTTGCCTAGTCCATACGCCAATGCAATGGTGAACGCTGCGAACATGAGTAACTTGTAGAACATGTATAACAGGAACGTCTCATCCACAGCTCTGGTATACAATTCATTTGACTCATACAGTACGTATAACCACAGATTCGCAAGTGCTACATACTTGAATCCGTTCAGGAAGCCCTGCTCCAGCGGGCTGTAGTTGAATCTCTCCCTGGACGATGAGCTGTTGTGAACTGCCCAAGCATAATACAGTGTAATCAGCAGGGTACCCAGCGTAATGCTGGAGTATTTTAACATAAAGTAAGAACGTTCCCCGATGAAGAATAGCGCCAGCAGGTCATAGTACACAAAAGTGAATAGACATAGAAGCACGATGCCCCATCCGGCACGTTCAACCGATTTGAACCGTTTCAGATGTCCGAGTGTGACCAGCAGAACGCCTTCAATTAACCAACCCATGGATAACCACTTGGCCCCGAACTGGAACGGGATAATCAGAATGGCAAAGGTCAGGGAAGTGACATAGAAGAGCAGAATCGTCTGTTTCTCCTGAGCCATATGGCGCTGAACGAATCGTGCGAGGCCCAGATACACCACGCAGAAGATTAACGCCAGCAAGCCCTGAGCATCATTCCAACCTGCCACATCAAATAACACGTATAACATCAGACAGCTGATGCTTGTATTCATAGCGAGCAGAGCGAAATCCCACCAGGTTAACTTCATCCGGTGTTTGAACGGATACGCCAGTGTAATGCCCAGATATAATGCAAACGTCACAATGGAATACAACATGCCAATCTTCTCACTTGGTGACAGCCATAAGAGGATGAGCATGGATGGTGTGTTGAAAAGGAAACTGATATAGTGCACCACCGGCCACCGTTTGCCAAACGAAATGAACACAATAATGCCGTTTAAGAGCAGCAGATAGATCATGGCTACATAGACAGCAGTGCCCTCAAGCCCGAACGAGAACATATACGAGAATAGCGGAAGATATCCGCCTACCAGACCCAATGAACAGATGGTCTTCGACTGATACCTTAGGGACAACAACACGGAGATTGCCGATACCAATACAGACAGGGCAAGTCCCGTATATAACCCGATAATATGCAGTAAAAAATAACTATAGAAGATGGACCCGAACAACACGGAGATCCCACCGCCGAGCAGCCCCATTGCAAACGTCTGCTTTTTGCGGCGGAACAGCAACTCTCCTCCAGCGAGCATCAGTGCACCGAGCAGGAAAAAGGCCCCGCTCTTCATCTCGTCATTGAACCAGGTCGAGTACGAGTATTGAAACGCTGCTCCAACCCCCAGAATGAGGAGCAAGATGGCTACTTTGTTGATCCAGCTGAGTCCAATCTTCATCTCCATGCGATTCTGCCTGATCCGGCGCTGAATGGTCTCTTCGCTCAACCCTTCCTCCGCCATATGCTCATATCCACGCTCCATGTGCCCACGCAGAGCCTCTTCTCGCTCCCGTACGGCCCGCTTGTGCGATTCAATGCGCTCATTCACCTCTGCAGCAAGGTAAGCAATCCTCTCCTTCACCTCATCGGAATCCTCTTGCAACTCCTGTGCGGCCTGGTTGTACAGCGCGTTCAGATTGGATTTGGTTCGATGTTCATGGAATGCAATTCGATCATTATGTACTGCTGTTTTCCCTTGAAAATAGGTCTCCATCTTCTCCCGGGATACCCGGATCAGATTCAGCTTCTCATCCAGCATCTGCTCGGATAACGCCATGCGAAGACGTGCATTCTCTTCTTCCATCTTGCGCGAGCGAAGTTCGAGCTGTTGCAGCTTGAGTTTGTGAGCTTCATACTGTTCCTGTAACTGTTCATTCTTAACGATCAGGTCATCGGACTGGTATTCCTGGAGCAAGGCGTGATACTCCTTCGCCAGCTGTTTCTGCTGCTCCTGAACCTGCCCAAGCCGTTCCTTAAACTCCTTCATGAGCTTCCTCCGTTGGTTGATGTTTAATCTTTTCCCTATATTTTACTATATGTATGCCATAAAAAGAGGTTTAAACATTAGATATATCTGTGCAATATTTCATCCGCAGGATCTCAAACGCAAAAAAGCCGGGAAGCAACCGCTTCTCCGGACTTATATTCATATGAGCTTTGCACAAGAATGGATGCTTATGCTGCATCTGGTGTATCTGCATGATCCGCTGACTCCGGTTCAATAATTTCGGTCGCATCCGGGTCCAGCCAACTGGCGATCATGCCACGCACATATTGCAGATCGTCCTCCGACAGATCGTAATACCATGTGCCACTGCGCGTTGCACCCTCACCCTTCAGCATGTAATTGCTGATCGTTGGTATGCTATCTTTCATATATAAGGACTCGGCAAATTTCACGATAAAGTCCGAGGTCATGTTGGTTGTAAAATTCGATCCGGCAATCTGGATTACGTCCGGGATCTTGGTCAGATTTTTGACTTCCAGCGCACGATTCATGAAGGCACTTAGGAAAATCCGGTGACGCATCGTCCGATTGAAATCGGAATCTTCCCGGTAACGCACATAACCAAGCGCTTCTTCACCGCTATAGATCGGTTTATTCGCTTCAACAAACAGCTTCTCATGAATTTTGAGCTTGTTCTCAATATTTTTCTTGATCGGCAGTTCAACGCCACCCACCGCATCAACAATATCCTTGAGCCCGTTAAAATTAATCGCGGCATAGAAATCCACTTTGTTCCCCAGCAAATTCTCCACCGTATCCATCGCCATCTTGGCTTCACCGTGGGCATACGCTGAGTTGATCTTTGACTTCACATCCCGGCCAACAATCTCGGTATAGGAATCACGTGGAATGGACAGCAGCAGCACTTTATTGTCTTCTGGACGCACGACGGAATAGATGATGGTATCCGAACGGCTTGGTTCGTTATCCCGCTGGTCAATCCCCAGCAGCAACAGCGAGAATGGGTCGGTATGTTCCACAACAGGGGCATCCTTATCGCCAGCTGGTACAAAGGAGTCATCCAAGGCTTCCTTCACCGTAGCTGAAGCGAACAAATTAAAGGCAAACACGACGAGTTGCTTTTGATAAATAAATCCGAGTCCTCCCAACACAAGCAGCACACTTAGGGTGATGATCAATGGCTTCTTCCATTTCTTCTTCGGTTTCTTCGGTTTCCGTCTTGTTAAATGTGCGGCACTGTTTTCCATCATATCTCCTTTAATAACGGGTTCTTAGAATCATTTAACTATATTAATAACACGTTTTCAATAGATTACGTTATAATCTGCTATACAAATACTGACAGAGAAGGAGCGATGAAAGATGGATTATCGACGTTTAGGCAATAGTGGTTTGCGTGTTTCAGCGCTGGGGCTCGGCACCAATGCGTTTGGCAAACGCGCGGATGAAGCAGCTTCTACCCGCATTATTCATGCAGCGATGGATCAGGGCATCAACTTTATCGATACCGCCAATATCTACGCAGGCACGGAATCGGAACGCATCATTGGACAGGCTCTTACAGGTCGACGGGAAAACGCGGTGCTTGCCACCAAAGCCGGATTACCCCGGCATGATGGTCCTCATGGGCGTGGTTCCTCCCGCTACCATTTGCAACAAGAGCTGGAACATAGCCTGCGGCGTCTGCAAACGGATTATGTGGATCTGTACCAGATCCATACCTTTGATCCGCATACACCGCTGGATGAGACACTGCGCACACTGGATGATATGGTCACTTCCGGCAAAGTCCGTTATATCGGAGCCTCCAACTACGCAGCCTGGGAGCTGATGAAAGCTCTGGGGATCAGTGAACAGAAAGGTTATATGCGCTACATCTCCACCCAAACCAGCTACTCCCTGGCAGACCGTACGCCTGAGTTGGAACTGGTACCGATGTGTCTTGATCAGGGTGTAGGCATTATCCCGTATTTCCCGCTGGCAGGTGGTATTCTGACAGGTAAATATAACGGACAGACTAGCGTACCTTCCGGGTCCAGAGCAGACACCGATCCATCTTTCAACCGTTTCCTGCTGGAGCATAATATCCAACTGAGTGAACAAGTGAGTGCTAAAGCTGCCTCATATGGCTGCTCCCCAAGTGTGCTGTCACTCGCATGGCTGCTGACACGTCCGGCTGTATCCACAGTCATTGTTGGCGCCACACACACCGATCAGTTGGAACATAATCTGGCTAGTCTGGACATGTCTCTACCCGTTGATCTGTTGGTCGAACTGGATCAGATCAGTGACTCTTTCCGTCGCCGCGAGCCGTTTGCATCCTACCGAATCGATTGAGCAACCGAAATAGACCTCCCGACAAGATGAAGTCAGGAGGTCTATTTGTATTTTGCATAAATATTATTATCATTAGTATTCAGAAAATTTTCCAATCCCACTACAATCTGTAGTTTAATAAAATAAAAAAATGTATATTATGGATTAGCCCTCTGTTTTTTGACGAAGAAACTCCTGCATGATCTCCATGTACTCTTCCTTGCGATCATCCAAAGTTTCAAAAAATGCCTTGTCCGACTCCTCACACAGATGAATCCCTTCAATAGCCAATCGGGTTCCTTCTTCCGTTGTTGTGATAATATTGGCACGCGTATCTGTCTGATGACGAGCGCGGGTAATTAATCCCCTTTTTTCAAGAGCACGCAGCACCTGAGAAGTCACGTTAACATCCACCTTGGCAAACTGAGCAATTTGAACCTGAGTTACTCCTTTGCCTTCCTCGTCATGTTCATTGAGCCACAGACATGCGTGCAACAATACAAATTGAGGTTGTGTCAGTTCGAGGGGCTCCAGCACCCTGCGTATTTCCTTTTGCCACATGGATGTAACCTGCCATAACAGATATCCCGGACTTTCTTGTGCATTTTTATACCGTGAGCTTGTCATCTCATACCTCCATGATGTGCGACTTATGCAACAGATTATGTACCCACCAGTTAATGAAGTAAATCCATTATTCATATAACGATGATGGAAACATATCCGTTGCAACTCTGTGTGTTCTTTCTCAAAAAAATAATTAGCGGGCAGGGATAAACTGCTTCACCCATTGTCCGAATCCTTGCGGATTGCGGCTCTGTATAAGAATGGTTCCTTCTCCCCGGAACCGACATACCAATCCTTCTCCACTTGTAACACTGGATAACCAGCCCTGTGAAGCCTTCTCAATACGGTAATCTACATAATGAGGCCATGCCACCAAATGGGCGTTATCCACGATCATTTCTTCACCTGCTGCCAGATTAATCGCATGGATTGCACCATAGGAAGACAGAAATACGGTTCCACGTCCGCTGATCTCAATAATGAAGAAACCTTCTCCGGAAAAGAGACCTTTCTTCAGGTTCTGCATTTTGGTATTCACCTGAATGCCCTCGGTTCCTGCCAGAAATCCGTCTTTCTGCACATAGAGTGAATAGGAACCGTCCAATTCAACAGCTTCTACATCGCCCATGCTTGAAGGTGAGAGCAGGATCTCTGCCGACCCACCCGCAGCCGTCAGTTCCTGAAAGAAAAACTTCTCACCGCTCAGCATCCGACCGAACCCGGCAAACATCCCACCTTCTGCTGAACCCTTCAATTCAACCGTAGGAGTCATGGATACCATCGCACCACTCTCGGCCTTGAACCGCTCTCCCCGCTGCAAATGTACCTTGAGCATCGCAAAAGCACCATCATATAAAATCTCATAGTTCACGGTTGCACCAGCTCCCTATTGTCAGAGTTAAAATCATTGAGTCCATTATCTTCCAGAACTGCTGATTTGTCTCCGTATTCCTTCACAATATGTTGATCTCCCCAATTACAGAGCGCATTGAGAATTGGTTCAAGACTTCTCCCGTAATCACTCAATTCGTATTCTACTTTGGGAGGGACCTGATTATATACGATTCGGTTTACGATTCCGTCGTTTTCAAGCTCTCTCAGTTGCTGTGTTAACATTTTCTGTGTAATTGCGGGCATAATACGCTTAAGATCACTGGTTCGTCTTTTCCCATGTGTCAGATGACAGAGAATAACGCATTTCCACTTGCCACCGATCACTTCTAGGGTAGCTTCAACCGAGATGTTATATTTTTTTCTGACCATAACTTGCTTCCTCCCTGATGAATTGGATTACATCCGTCGCATGCTGTACAGGCACCAAAAAGTACGTAGGGTACTAAAAAGTACGTACTATTCAATCTATACCGAATAACTCATAATAGCATTTGCCGGTACGTAAATCTACATTCGGGGGAGTTGAGCAAGAAATGTTACAAGATTCAAAGCGCAGCACGTGGGCATTGCTTGCGCTGGCCATTAGTGCATTCGCGATCGGTACCACAGAATTTATCAGCGTTGGGCTACTGCCCCTCATTGCAGATGACCTGGGCATTTCCGTAACTTCAGCGGGACTGACCGTTACTTTATATGCATTAGGCGTTACCTTTGGGGCTCCTGTGCTGACCTCACTGACGTCTACCATATCACGCAAAACGCTATTGCTTGCCATCATGATTGTCTTCATTGCGGGTAACACGATGGCTGCACTATCGACGGGCATCACCATGTTACTCATTGCAAGAGTAGTATCCGCTCTGGCACACGGGGTGTTCATGTCCATTGGCTCCACGATTGCAGCCGATCTGGTGCCTGCCAACCGTAGGGCAAGTGCCATTGCCATCATGTTCTCCGGTCTTACCATTGCCACAGTAACCGGTGTACCTCTCGGTACACTCATTGGTCAACATTGGGGCTGGCGTGCTGCCTTTATCCTGATTGTTGTGGTTGGCATTATTGCAATGATCGGAAACCTGATACTCGTGCCATCCACGTTGAAGCGAGGAACAAGAACGGCAATTCGGGATCAGCTGAAGCTCGTTACAGGTGGACGCTTACTGCTTGCTTTTGCCATCACTGCCGTTGGGTACGGAGGAACATTTGTAGTCTTTACGTATCTGTCCCCGTTGTTGCATGATATCAGCCGATATTCCGAGAAAACGGTAGCGTTCATTCTGTTGTTGTACGGAATCGCCATTGCTGTTGGCAACATCATCGGCGGCAGAGCAGCCAATCGCAACCCGCTCAAGGCGCTCTTCTACATGTTCATCATTCAGACCATCATTCTCGGCGTGATGTACTTCACCGTCCCGTTTAAGTTGGCAGCACTGCTCACCATTATGGGTATGGGTCTGCTCGCCTTCATGAATGTGCCCGGTCTTCAGATGTACGTTGTAACCTTGGCTGAACGATATGCACCACAGGCCAAGGATGTAGCCTCAGCCTTTAACATCGCCGCATTTAATGCAGGGATCGCTATAGGTGCCTATTTGGGTGGAGTGATCAATGACTCCATTGGTTTGATTCACACGACATGGGTCGGAGCCTTGATGGTTCTCGTTGCTGTAATCCTGACAGCATGGGCTAAAATGCTGGAAAGCAAGGATCAACATGCATCAGTCGAAATGGAGAAAGCTTCGTTCTAATTTCCATTCCGACCATAGGTCTCACTCTTATATATATCAGTTCCAGTCTTCGAGGGGAACCGGTTTCACATGGTATTTTATTATACTATAATACGTTGAACCCAATTTGATCTACTATGATTTAATTTTGTATGATGAAAAAACGAAAACTCAGCTTAAAATCACTGATTTTTACACACTTTAAGGAGGAAATTTCATGACAACAGCTCAAACCGCACAACATTTACAATCCACAGTAACTCTGCATAACGGTGTTTCTATGCCTTGGTTCGGTCTTGGTGTATTTAAGGTAGAAGAAGGATCTGAACTGATTGAAGCCGTGAAAAATGCGATTAAACATGGCTACCGCAGCATTGATACTGCTGCAATATACGGCAATGAAGCCGGTGTTGGCCAAGCTATAGCCGAAGCTTTGCAAGAAAACAACCTGAAACGCGAAGAACTGTTTGTTACATCTAAAGTATGGAATGCGGACCTCGGATATGAAGAGACACTTGCGGCTTTCGATACCACATTGAACAAACTGGGACTGGAATACCTTGACCTGTATCTGATTCACTGGCCTAAGGCCGGCAAATACAAAGCAGCCTGGAAAGCAATCGAGGAACTGTACGCAGCCGGCCGCATTAAGGCTATTGGCGTAAGCAACTTCCAGATTCATCATCTCGAAGACCTGATGCAGGATGCCAAAGTGAAACCGATGATTAATCAGGTGGAATACCACCCTCGCCTGACTCAGGTTGAGCTTAAGGCTTTCTGTGAAAAACATGGTATCCAGCTTGAAGCTTGGTCACCTCTGATGCAAGGTCAGCTTTTGGACAATCCGGTGCTCACGGCGATTGCTTCAGCCAAAGGCAAATCGGTTGCACAAGTCATCCTGCGTTGGGATCTGCAAAATGGAGTCATTACCATTCCGAAGTCCACCAAGGAAAACCGGATTATCGAGAACGCCTCCATCTTCGACTTTGAACTTTCAAATGAAGAGATGGATCAGATCAGTGCTCTGAACGAAGATGTACGCGTTGGACCTGATCCGGACAACTTCGATTTCTAATGAATAACCTTTTTGGAGCCTGCTTTATTTGACATTGACATAGCATAGCGAAAAAACACCGGACCAGGAGCCGGTGTTTTTTCGTTATATTCTCTTCCCTATAGCCAAGCCTTGCTAAAACTGCACGCTTCAATTCAAAATGTTGTAGTCCATTTTTTAACTATTGAACCTGCCACAATGCAGGGACATTGGATGGTTCCCACCCAGGCAAGGAAGTGTGGGCCTGCAAACATTTATATGTCTTGCCGCTATACGTGACCAGCTGTCCGACAGAATAGGCTGTATTCGCCTGCCAGGCGGAAACGCCCGGGTTCGTCGTTCCTGCTGTTGTTTTCACGGTCACCGCATTGCTCGCAGCAGAACCATTCCCCGCTGCATCCTTTGCTTTCACCGTAAAAGTATACGAGGTATCCGCAGCAAGCCCGCTGATCGTTGCTGTCGTTCCGGTCACAGATGTCGCAAGTGTCGTTCCGTTGTACACATCATAACCCGTTACACCCACGTTATCCGTGGATGCCGCCCAGCTCAGCGTTATACTGGATGTCGTTTGCGCTGTCGATGTCAGGTTCGTCGGTGCAGTTGGCGCTTGCGTATCCCCTCCCGGCTGAGTGGCAGTGCTTACGGTTACAGCATTACTGGCTGCAGACAGATTGCCGGCCGCATCCTTTGCTTTGATCGTGAAGGTATAAGAAGTCCCTGCGGTAAGTCCGCTAATTGTTGCTGTTGTTCCGGTGGCGGATGTTGCAAGATTATTGCCATTATAGACGTTATAACCGGTAACCCCTACATTATCCGTTGAAGCATTCCAAGCCAGTGTCACCGAGTTTGCCGTCACGCCTGTCGAACGGGCATTACCGGGTACGCTTGGAGCCGTCGTATCTGCTGGAGGCACTGGACCTCCGGTAGGCAGATCGGCTTTCAGTTTATTTTGAAGTGTTTTGTTCCGGTCACCGCTAAGTTCCCAGAACATCGCTCCGCCGAGTCCTTTGCTTTTGATATAAGCGGTTTTATATCCAATAGACTCCGCATCGTCATAGCTAATAAATCGCTTGTTGGTCGCGTTATAGAGATATGGCACCTTGGCCGTATCATTCCAGTAACGCGTGTACCCGTTTTTGTTAATGTAATTGGTCTCCAGATCATAGAAATCAAAGGAGCCTGCTTCCCATGTTCCAACCGAAGAACCTCCCGCACAGGTCTGATACTGGCCATTGCTCGCCTGTGCGCATCCATCCCAGCCGCGGCCATAGAATGGAACACCAAGCACAAGTTTGGCGGCAGGCACGCCAGCATTCAAATGTCCTTGTGCTCCGGCAGCTACGTTAAATGTATTGGCATCTGGCACACCAGCGGCTGAAGCCGCAGGGTCATAGTTCAACGGCGCGTTATGCGCGCTGATTTGTTGCCAGGCCCCGTTAAAATCGTATGTCATAATATTAATCCAGTCGACGATGGCAGCTATATTGGCAAGCTCAGTATTCGCAGCATAAGTCGTCGATGCACCGCTTGCAATTGTAAGCAGATACTTCTTGCCGTCCACAACTCCGGCAGCATCCAGCTTCTCACGGATTTTGCTCAGAAGCAGGGTATAGTTCTGCTTATCCTCAGGACGTTTGCTGTTACCATCAAGCCCGCCTGATACCGGGTACTCCCAGTCCAGGTCTACCCCGTCAAAATTGTATTTTCGCAGGAAGTCGACGGCAGAGTTTGCAAACACCTCTCGCGTTGCCGCAGTCGCAGCTACATCAGAGAAGCGGTTGGACCATGTCCATCCTCCGACGGAGATGATTGTCTTCAGATTAGGATTGATCTGTTTCAGCTTGTTAAGCTGATTGATATTGCCTGCAATGGGCTGATCCCACGTATCCCCTGCAAATGTCTTGCCGGTATCAATCCATGGATCGCCAAGCACAATTGTTCCATTTGGTACATTGATCGTCTGGCTCTTTTCATTCTGGCACGTCCAGGTCACCGGATTGGGGCCCGAAGGGTCCGGATTTCCATGAATACCATTCCAGCAAATATCGGCAAAAGCATAGTTGATATGCGTGACTTTGGTCGGGTCGATATCCGTTACATTATAATTTCTCCCATACGCAGCCCAGGACGGGTAGTAACCAACAATTTTATAAGAATCAGCTGCTGCTGCCGTAGCGGGTTGGAGCACAAAAGAAGGAACAATGACAGATAAGAGCAGGGATAGACCCAGTAAAAACGTTGCAGCCTTCTTGAAAGCAGTGTGTTTATTTAAATGTATCATCTAATACACAACCTCCTTTGTCGTTTGCGTACTCAGCCCGTTCAGGAACGGACGATGTGCGCTCGAAAACTGGTTATTCGTATATGCGTCCCAGTTGATTGACCAGGTCATAATCCCTTTTATCCCCCCATAGCCCGCAGGCTGGAGCAAGGTATAGGAACCGCCGTATGACACACCTTTGATCAAATAATTCAACGCCTTCTGCAGATCGGCTGGCGTTGTATATCCGCCTCCGGCAGCCTGCTGGGAAGCCGGTACGCCGATTGCAATCTGGTCCGGTCGCAAGGGACTAAAGAAAGGGCCTGTGCTGCCGCCTACATGAAAGCCTTGAAGCAGCATCTCCGCCATGGCCACATGGAAATCAGCTGTTCCTTGAGCGTAAGAGCGCCCATCCAGCCCCACCATGGAGCCCGTGTTATAGTGCTGCACATGAAGCAGGGTCAGGTCATTACGCAAGGCATGGATGACTGGCAGGTATGCTCCCCAAGGGCCGCCGTAGCTCAAATATCCTCCCTGTACATAGGCCGTCTCCGGCGCAGCCGTCAGGATGAAATTGGTGCCGAAGTGTGACTTAACCGCTTTCACGCCTTGGATGAGGTTAATAATTTTCGGTGTAGTTGGACTACGGAAATCGGTATCCCCTGCATTCAGAGACAGAGAGCTTCCTTCCAGATCGATATCAAGACCGTTGAAACCATAGGTGGAAATGATTGATTTTAACGATTCTTCGAATTGCTGTCTCTTGGTCGTGTCGGTAAGTTCAATGGTACCGTTGGCTCCCCCCATGGAAAGCAGTACTTTTTTCCCCTGACTTTGAAGATAGGCAATATCGGATTTGAATTCGGCTATCGTTGCATTGTATGGAGTAAAAGCAAGCGTTCCGCTGCCATGTGAAATCGGTTCGGCAAAGGAGACATTAATGACGTCATAGGCTGTTGATACGTTACGAAGTCTGATATTCGTTGAACCATTATCGAAGTTGTGCCAGTAGCCGATCAGCCATTTGCTGCCGGTTGGCCCAGGGTTAGAAGATCCGTTGGAAGTTGTTACACTGAGGGAGTTGCTCGCAGCGGATATATTGCCTGCGGCATCTTTGGCTTTTACCGTAAAAGCATAGGTTGTGCTGGCTGTCAGTCCCGTGACTACAGCTGTTGTAGTTGAAGTACTTGTCACAAGAACACCGTTCCGGTAAACCTCGTATCCCGCTACGCCCACATTATCCGTGGATGCATTCCAGGAAAGACTAACGGAGGTGTCCGTGATGGAGGATGAGGTCAGACCGGCAGGAGTAGAAGGTGGTGCCGTATCTGGCGTTGGCGTTTCACCTCCCGAACCTTCCCCGACGTATTTCCACAACGCGGGCACAACAGAGGGCTCCCATCCGTTCAACGCCGTGTGGGCCTGAATACACTCATAATCTTTATTTTGATATGTTACGAGGTCTCCTTTCTTGTATGCGATGCCTGCCTGCCACTGGGCGGCGGCGTCAGCTCTCGGTGCAAACCACAAAATAAGGAGAAGAAATGTCAAAGCAAATGTAATGACCGGGCGGAATCGAACAGCTTGATTCAAGCAAAATCCCTCCTGTACTAAGGATACGTTCACCTTGCAAACAAAGCATCAATCGTCCACCTGCATCTGATCTGTGATCGATAAGAGCCAGCCTCATTCAGCCATCTGATGTTGCGTGTCACTTCACTCCCTTCCCTACCAAAATGGACCTTCCCTCTCGTTTTCTTTTTCAGAAGACATCATCCATATTTTACAGGGAATTTACAGATCCTCACCCTGTATTTAATCAGTAAAATGCAAAAGAGATAAGGGATAAAATAGTTCTATTGGGGGCGAAAAATGTAATATAGCGCACAAAAAAGGTTTTCCGCCAAGTCCTTAGGAGACTTGAAAGAAAACCTGTGTTAGATATTGCGCAGAGAAGAGGGCGTATATTACTGCAACTACTCCCCTCTCCCTTCAAAAGGCTGCCATCCATCACTCCCGGATAGCACACGGGTTATGGAGTACTCCGCCGCTTCCTGTTCAGTCAGTATTTTGGCCCAAGGCACACGATCAGCAGCACATCCAGCACCAGGCCCGGCGCTGTTATATTCCGCATACTGAACGGTCTGCTCTGCATCTGTCTTGTTCCAGTTGTGCCATCCCTCCCGCTTCACATGAGCGCCGATCCAGCAGTTCAGAAAACAGACTTTGGCATGATGACGCCACGGTCTGCCTAGATACACCGACTGCGGCGGAGCATTGCTGGTCAGATCACAATCCAGAAACACATAGCCGTAACGCACATCCTCCGGCGTAGATGCTGCGGTAATCCAACCGTTCACTTGTCCATCCGCAGCCTCTGCCTCAGTCAGGCGATTCTTCGTAAAGATCTCGCAACCCTTAAACACCACGGTAGCCGAACCAAAAATAAAATCGATATCACCTTCGATGTAACAGTCTTCGAAATACTGCCGCAGTTTGCGCCGTTCGGCACCATCGCGTGGCCCGCCAAAGTAACTGCGATCCATGGGCTGCTCCGGCAGTGGTCCGGTGAAGATCGTATCCTGGTGACCGATCAGACGACAGCGGCGAAAGGCCGCCCGGTCTCCATCTACGTAAACGGCCAGCGCCTGACCAACCTGCTTGCCCGGTCCGGCAGCATTGACGAAGGAAATGCCCTCTGCCGTGAAATCATCAGCACCGATGAAAGCTGTATAGGAATGAAACGTATGATATGGCGACCCGTCCGGGAACTTCTTGAGTGCATGATCATCATACGTAATGATGGTCTGCTCCGCTCCCTCTCCAATAAGGTGGATGCCCGGCTTCTCCATATGCAACTTCTCATGATATACACCAGCCTTCACCCGAATCGGGATGTTTCCCATGCCATTCTCCGGCAGCGCATCAACTGCAGCCTGGATCGTAACATAATCCCCCGTCCCATCTGAAGAAACAGTCAGACAGGGAGCCGATGATTCCAATGCTGTATTCGGCAATCTCTGCTGTGTCATGGCAATCGCTCCATTTCCAGTGCTGCCAGCAGGAGAGGAGCCATGCCCATAAAGGAATCGCTTACAACTGCTTCGCTTACATAGTAGTTGTACGAGCCATCCCGGTCCAGACTTAGTCCTGCGCCATGACAGATCCCGTTCAACCGAACTCCCTCAGGCGTCTCCTCCACCAATCTGGAGGAAAGTCCCTGCCATCCTTTCTCCGCCGCAGCTCTGAAATTCGGCTCCAGATACCTCAGCCTCACACCCTTGGCAAGTGCATATATAAACATGCTTGACCCGGATGCTTCCAGATAGTTGCCTTTGCGGAAGCCCTGATCCAGCACCTGGAACCATAACCCGCTCTCCTGCTCCTGCACGCGTACCAAAGCGTGGCACATCCGTTCGAAGATGCCGATGATGGTGCCGCGTTTTGGATGATTCACAGGGAAATGCTCCACGCTGTCTACAATCGCCATGGCATACCAGCCCATCGCCCGGCTCCAGAAGTGTGGCGAGCACCCTGTCGATGAATCTGCCCAGACCTGCTCCTTCGATTCATCCCAGCCATGATAGAGCAGTCCGGTCCGCGGATCACGGGTCTGGCGTTCGATCAGTAGAATCTGATGTGCCACTTCATCCCATAACTCGGGTTGATGAAATGTCTTCGCATACTCGGACAAAAAGGGAGAGGACATATACAGTCCGTCCAGCCACATCTGGAATGGATAGATTTTTTTGTGCCAGAAACCACCCTCCGACGTTCGGGGTTGCCCCGCGAGCTGTGCGGCCAAGAGATGCGCCGCTTCTGCGTAACGCTGATCTTCAGCACCATCCAGTAATGCAAACAGGTTTTTCCCCTGATTAATCTGATCCAGATTATATTCTTCCAAAGTATAGGTGCCAATAGAGCCGTCCGGCTGGATATACAAGTCCATATGTTTTTTCATAAAATCAACATACTCTTGCTTACCATAATACTGCCCGGTTCGTGCCATTGCCATCAAGGTCATGCCTTCCACGTAAGCCCATCGTCCCGAAGGGAACGCATGATAACCGTCCCCGTCACATTGCTGGATGATCGTTGCTGCAATTCGCTCAGACCAGGATAACTGTGTCTGTACCTGCATAAGCAATTCCTCCTTGATTGTTGTACTCACCTAATACATGTATGACTAACGGCTGTTGAATTGCGAAGGTTCAGCTTGGGCTGAATGACTACCGGAACATCGACCTGTTCATCACGGATTAACGATACAATCAGCTCTGCTGCCTGCACGGCCAGTTCATCCAGAGACGGGCCAATCGTCGTCAAGGCCACTTCGGCATACTGCATATCCGGCAGATCATCATACCCAATTAACGAGATATCGCGCGGAACGCTGTAACCTGCCTCAAGCAAAGCCCGGAGCGCCCCTCGGGTGACCAGGTTGTTCAGCCCAATAAAAGCTGTCGGCGACTCCGGCCCAAACGTATGATTACGTATGGCAAAATACCCGTCTTCCCAGGAGGAATACGCTGGCAGCACATGGTCTTCGTTAAAAGCCAGACCCGTGCGCTGCAATGCTTCCCTGTATCCCTCCAGCTTGACATGCTGGGAGTTGCCGATGAATCCGATTCGGCTGTGGCCCAGCGATTTCAGATGCTCCACTGCTTTGAACAGCCCTTCTTTGCGATCAATCTTGATGTAAGGAGAGTTCGGCGCTTCATCTGTACCCAGCACAAAACATGGCATGTTGAGTGTTGCGAACTTTTTCCAAAATACATCACGATTGTCCAATGCATAGTCCCACAGAATACATCCGTCCACGCGCAGCTGGCTGAATACATCCACACCATCGTCCGCCACAACCAGAATCATCTGATATCCCCGCTTTTTCAACTCGGTGTGCAGACGGCCGGAGATGTTGGAGAATAACGGATTGCTCAGCTCATCCAGCACAAAACCGATGATGTTGCTCCTGCCGGTGGAGAGTTGCCGGGCCAGCATGTTTTTCCGATACTGGTGTTTCTCCGCGACCGCAAGCACCTTCTGCTTTGTTGCCGGTTTGATTCGGGGATCATCATTCAGTGCCTTCGATACCGTGCTATAGCTCACCCCCGCCAGTTTGGCAATGTCTTTAATGGTTATCAAAATCAATCAACACCTCTCATACGCCTGAAACCCTATTTCCTATTTCTGTGCAGCCTTATAACGATCATATTGTGCCTGTCTGCCCGCAATAACCTGCTCTATATTCATCTTCTTCAACGTCTCAATATAACTGTCAAACTGGTCCAGACTGGCGTCACCGCTAATAAACTTGAAGTTCATCTCTTCCACATATGTGGTGATGTCAGGCATCGCCATGCTCTCCACGCTCGCTTCATCCGGCAGGGCATAGACAAACGGGAACGGTTCGCGCACATAAGGCTCCAGTTCCTTATCCATCTTTGCATGCCAAGGGGCTACGACGGAATCAGCAGAATCGGTGGATTGGATGTTCGGCAGATTCACCGGACCAATGCCGAGCTTCTGAATGTATTCATTGTCCTTGCCTTTGTCCGTGAATGTCTTCACGCCATTCTCTTCCGTATACGTGTCATCCTTGATGCCCCACGTATAATACGTCTGTGCCTCTTCACTTACCGCATAATCCAGGAAACGGAAAGCCAGCTCCGGATTTTTACTGTCCCGCGTGATGCCGAAGATGCCACTCACTGGTGTACGTCCTACGTAGAACTGATCCCCATGCGGTCCTTTCAGTGGCAGAATGCCTTTGATGATTGGCTCTTCCGGATTGTAATCCTTGAACAACGGGCTGTAGACCATCGACATATACCAGCTAAAATTAAACGTTGCTCCCGTCACATCCTGAGAGATGCGCGATGTGACCTGATCACTCGTGGTACTCGCATAATCCACCCCAAGCAGACCTTCCTTGTACAGTCCGTTCAGATAGGTCAGGTACTCCTTGTACGCCGGCTCATAGTAGCTGAAATGTACCTTGCCCTGATCGTCTGCATAAAACTGATTGGACAGATCAAGTCCAAATGCCGGGCCAAAGGCCATGGACACAAATTTGGCTTCCATGGACAGCGGAATCTCATCGGCTTTTCCGTTGCCGTTCGGGTCATCTGTCTTGAACTTGCGCAGCATCGCCGTAAATTCATCCAGCGTGGTCGGCTCGCTTAATCCCAGCTTATCAAGCCAGCGCACATTGACCATAAATACCGGCATGTAGTTGCGGGTTAACGTCTGCTGCGGAATATAATACATTTTACCATCTGGCGTCGTTAAACTGGCTTTAACCGAAGGGGACTTTTCATATATTTTTTTGAGATTCACGCCGTACTTCTCTACCAGCTCGTCAATCGGGATAAACAGGCCACTATTGATGTACTTCATCAATTGATCCTGATCCGGCAGGTACACGATATCGGGCAAGCCCGTACCGGCAGCCAGCCTCGGATTTACGGCATCCGCATAGTTCTGCGGCGGAATTAGATCCCAATCCACCGTAACACCGGCGTTGCCCTCGATTTTCTTAACGATCGCTGCGGTGGACAGATCCACGTTCGTCGTCCAGGCGTTGGTGCCGAGAATAGACAGCTTGGCATCTGGTTGATCCGTTACCGGCCCTGCCCCAGTATAATTGAAGGCTGGCTCCGAACTGGACGGGGTGCTCCCCGCATCGGTTCCCGCCCCTGTTCCACCGCTGCATCCCGCCAGGCTGATTGCCAGTATCGCTGCCATTACACTTTTTCTTCCTGCCCCTTTAAATCTCATCCATCATTCCTCCTTAGGTATGAACCATTTTGAACTCCCTTGAATGACATGACACTTAAGTAAGTAAAGCTATCCTTTCACGGCTCCGAGGGTAATCCCCTTAACGAAGTACCGTTGGATAAACGGGTAGATCGTAACAATAGGCAGAATGCTGACCACAATGGATACATAACGGACCTGAAGCGTTGATACCGCAAGCGCACCGGATGTCATCGTACCGCCCATCTTTTGCATCACTTCCGGCGAAGCCATGATCAGCACTCTTCGCAGGAACATCTGTAAGGGCTGCATATCCTGTTTGCCTAGATATAATAGGGCCGTGAAAAAGTTGTTCCAGTGGAATACCGCATAGTACAGCGTGAGCACAGCCAGTGTTGGCTTGATGATCGGAACCGCCAGACGATATAGCATCGTCATCTCGTTGGCCCCGTCTATACTGGCACTTTCGAATATTTCATTTGGAATGCCTTCGAACGCTGAGCGGCAGATCATGACGTTAAACGTAATCACCAGCACAGGCAGCACCATGACCCAGCGGGTATTGTACAGCCCAAGCGAAGTAATCAACATGTAGACCGGAATGAGTCCACCCGAGAAATACATGGTGAAAGCAATGAAAAAATTCAGCTTGCGACGCAAGAAAAACTGCTGTCTGGATAATGGAAACGCGGCAAGACATGTTGCCACAATGTTTAACAGTGTGCCTACCACGGTGTACCAGAGGGTGTTGTAGAACGAAACCCATAACTCCTTGTATTGCAGTACCATTTGGTAACCCGACAGGGTAAATCCAACGGGCCACAATACCACTTTTTGTTTGTCGATGGCATCCACCGAGCTGAATGAAATACTAATGACGTACAGAAAGGGATACAACGTGACAACAACCGCCAGTATGGTCAGCAGGTAGACACATCCGTAGAATAAACGGTCACTTCTCGATTTTTGCATACAGGTCTCCTTTGGTCCGGGTTATAGTCTTACCAGAGTGACATCTTGGTCAGGCGGCGGGTCATGGAATTGGCAGCAAACACAAGGACAAAGGTGATAACGGAGTTGAACAGGCCGACCGCTGTGGCGAAGCCGTAATTCTGGCCCTCAATCCCCATCCGGTATACATAAGTGGACAGGACATCTGCCGTTTCGTAGGTGGCTCCATTGTAGAGCAGATATACTTTCTCGAAACCTACACTCATAATGCCGCCAAGCGACAGAAGCAGAAGAATGACAATGGTTGGTTTGATACTGGGAAGGGTCAGGTGCCATAACTCCTGGAATTTGTTGACGCCGTCAATTTTGCCGGAATCATACATCTCGGGGTCGATCCCCATAATGGCTGCAATGTAGATGATGGAGCTGAAGCCAAAGCTCTGCCAGATGTCGGAACTTGTGAAGATGGTACGGAACCAGCTGGCATCCATCATGAAGTTCACTTTTTCCATGCCAAGACTTGCGATGAGGGTGTTCACAATACCGTCTGTTGGTGACAGGAAGTTAATAATCATGCCGGCTACAACGACAGTGGAGATGAAGTGAGGAAGGTACGTAACGGTCTGGGCAAATCGCTTGAATGTCCGGTTCTTGATCTCCACGATGCAGACAGCGAATAAAATCGGAATGGAGAAACCAAACAGGAGCGGCAGGAAGGCGAGCAAAAATGTGTTACGTAGCAGTCGCCAGAAGTAAATGGAATTCACGAACTGTTCGAACCAGCGCAGTCCCACCCACTCCCCGCTGAGCATGCCCTGCCCCGGCAAGAAATTACGAAATGCCAACAGCACGCCAGGCATCGGAAGGTACATGAAGATGAGGTAATACAGAAAGATAGGCGAAAACATCAGTAGCAAATATTTATCCCGTCTGATCAGGCTGAACAGCGTGGACATGCGTTTTTTCAACGTAAAGCACTCCCCTTCGCTACATAATTACAACGTTTGAATTTTTGATTAAAAAGGAACTGTCATTTCACTGACGTATTTGTTATTCATCTCATTCACATTTTGTAATAACCTATCTCATTATACGTACTAACGAGATAATTACTTGAAATAGTCCTCCTCACACCATATTTCTTTCTTTTCAACACTTGCCATAAACATAATTACAACGTTGTAATTTTAACTTAAATGTATACGCTTACATAAACTTTTTCCCATCTTAGCAAAGTCTTCAATGTTTGGCAACAACAAAAATCAGTGTCATGTTATAACGTACTAAAATACAGTCTCGCATATGCGAGACTGCCCGTTAAAATCTAAATGTGATTCCGATATTCCATCGGTGTCATATCATACACTCGCTGAAAGGCTCTGTAAAACTGACTGACGCTGGAAAACCCCAGTTCATAACTGATTGTGGTCACTGAATCTGTTGTATGGCGAAGCCTCTTGGACGCTTCTTCTACGCGCAATTTCAGCAAATATTGATACGGTGTTGTTCCCGTAAGAGCTTTGAAAGAACGCATAAAATGATACCGGCTCTGATGCGCGACCATCGCCATCGAATCAATATCCATTGGACCTGTGTAGGCACTGTGAATGTAATCCAGCACTCGTTGGAGATGAGGATCAATGAATGTACCGGGATTTACAGTCCTTTTTCCATTTTCCTGCCCCGTCAACATACGTCTTAGATACGTCTCGATCGCCAATTCTGTTTCCTGCACTTGCAGCATTTCGGGCACATCATCTAACAAAATGGAATTCCAGCCACGAAACAGACTGTTTATCTCAGCAGGATCAAATGTCTGGGTAGGTCGAAATTCAGCTCGTCCCCCATTTAACTCCGCACCTTCAAAACTGCCTAATGGCGGTTTGCGGAACTTGATCACAATGACAGCCGAATCCGACCCTATCTCAAAATAATGCTCAGTCTGGGGATGGGCAATAATCCCCATGCCTGCCTTCAGAGGATAATCATACCGTTCCTGCACCAGATAACATTGGCCTCTGACCGGCAGCGTTAGCTGATACCAGTCATCATGCACATGAGGTTCATTTGCGAACCCTCCGGTAGCTTTCCATAATTCCAACCCATTTAGCGTCATGTTTAATTCCATCGTTTGCTCACCTGCAGACATTATAGCAAATCGTGCTCACTTTCCAAGCACTTTTCACAAAGACATGATCTGCTCCCATCTTTTATCATAGAAAAAAATAATTCGAGGTGATCTCCCATGGCTCAGGCCACTTTAAGCAAAATGCAAATCAACTCCTCCGCCAATTGGGCACTTGCCGGAGTCAGCTTCGCCCACCTGCTGAATGATGCGATGCAGACGGTGGTTCCATCTGCTTTCCCGCTATTCCAGCAGACCATGCAGCTCAGTTTCGCCCAGATGGGCTGGATTGCCTTCACCCTGAATATTACCGCATCCGTCCTTCAGCCACTGGTCGGTTATATGTCAGACCGCAAGCCCATGCCGATCCTGCTTCCCGGAGGCATGTTATTCTCCCTGATCGGTGTTCTCGGCTTAGCCTTGTCTTCCGAGTTATGGATGCTGCTTGTTTCGGCAGCATTGATTGGCATAGGCTCATCCATCCTGCACCCCGAGTCATCACGCGTGGCTCATATGGCAGCCGGCCGTGGACGCGGAATGGCGCAGTCGATCTTTCAGGTGGGAGGCAACACAGGACAGGCTATTGCTCCATTACTGGTCGCCTTCATCCTGCTGCCACATGGGCAGCGTAGTTTTCTATGGCTGATGGGCTTTGCCCTGATCGGCATCTTCATTCAGTCTATGGTCAGTCGCTGGTACAGAGACAAACTTGCCGAGACTCGCATTCGTCAGCAACAGCCTCTAAAATCAAGCGGCGCAGAGCCAGCACCTCGGCCTGTGAGCAGGGGATTCATCGCTTTTACCATGGGTATCCTCATCCTGCTGCTGTTCTCCAAATTCGTATATATTGCAGGCATGACCGGGTACTACGCCTTCTATTATGCCGATGCATATGACTTGCCTCTCTCCCAGGCACAGATCTGTCTGTTTATTTTGCAATTTGCAGGCATGGTCGGAACCTTGCTTGGTGGACCACTCGCTGACCGATACGGACGCAAGCCGATGATCTGGTTCTCCATTGCAGGTACTGCACCGTTTTCCCTGTTGCTACCTTATGCAGGGCCCGTCTTGTCCATGGTGTTGTGTGGAATGATTGGACTCATCCTGATGTCCGGTTTCAGCGTCATCATTGTTTATGCGCAGGAACTGCTTCCTCGTCATATTGGTACGGTATCCGGGTTATTTTTTGGCCTGTCGTTCGGAATGGCTGGACTTGGTTCGGTTGTTTTAGGTTCCTTAATTGACGTGACCAGCATTTCGTTTGTTATCAAGTTATGTTCGTTTTTGCCACTGCTTGGTGTGTGTGCCGTATTTCTACGCAAGGACCAACCAAGAACAGCGTGATAACCGTTGAAACCTCACTGATTTTGTGACTACAATACACCTAGGACACTCGAGGATAACAGGAGGAAGGAATAACCCATGATAATTGATGTACAGCATGTCACTTGGAAAAGGGGACCTCTTACCCTGCTGAATGATGTAAGCTGGCAGGTTAAAGACGGTGAACACTGGGCGTTGCTTGGCCTGAATGGCTCCGGCAAAACAACACTCCTGAACATGATCACCGGGTATCTGTGGCCGACCGAAGGCAAGATATCCGTGTTAGGCCATGAATATGGAGATGTGGATCTGAGGCAGCTTCGCAAATCCATCGGCTGGGTCAGTTCATCTCTTCAAGAGAAATTGTACGGCACGGATCGCACACAGTATGTCGTGATCAGCGGCAAACATGCCACCATTGGCCTGTATGACAAGCTGTCAGATGATGATCTGGATCAAGCAAAACAATTAATGCAAACGCTGGGCTGTCAGCACCTGTGGGATCGGGAATATCGTACCTGTTCTCAAGGCGAGAAACAGAAACTCCTTATTGCCCGAGCACTCATGGCCAATCCACGCGTACTCATTCTGGACGAGCCTTGCAATGGACTGGATCTGTTCTCAAGGGAGCGACTGCTGGACAGCATCCGTGAACTATCACAGCGTCCAGATACCCCTTCGCTCATCTACGTCACCCATCATACCGAGGAAATATTGCCCGTGTTTAGTCACAGTCTCTTGCTACGCAGGGGTGAAATCGTGAATAGCGGATTAACTAGCGAGCTGATGAACACCGAAGTGCTGAGCAACTTCTTCGAGGCACCTGTGGAAGTGGATCGGCACGGGGATCGTGTCTATGTCAGAGCAGCGGCGGATTCATAATCGCATGGTTATACACAGCAAACGTAACATAGGTGAAGAAACTTAACAGTAAAAGCCCAATATCTTATCCACATGTGGATAGATTTCGGGCTTTTAACTGCTATATCTAGTGTTATCCACCGTTTTCTGTGTAGAACTTTCTAATTTATGAGTATAACTTAGTTATGTCCTTCTATTTATCTATATTCTTCTCCACGATCTATTTCCGGGCTGCCAGGAACAGAAACAATGGAATACGCTGCCTGCGCAGATAGGTTTCCTCGTTTACAAAATAAGCACGTTGTGGTGCTGACTCGCGCAAATGTTCTACACGGAATCCTGCCCGCTGCAATGCCATAAAGTATGATTCAATGGAACGATGCATCTTTTTCACAGAACCGCCCAGCCACTGCTGCTCACGGAATCCTTCCTCAAAATACTGATCAACCACCCAATCCGTTCGCGTCCCGGAAGGTTGCAGTGTGGACGTGATCACAGGATGTTCTACCGAAAATATGAATGTGCCATTTTCATTTAACGTGTTATATATCTTGTGGAATAGGCTCTCCACATCCTCGATGTAGTGAACAGCCAGTCGGGATATAACCAGATCGTATGTACCTGCCGGATAGATCCAGTCTTCCATGAATGCCTGTTCAATCTGTGCATTCGTGTCTTTAACCGATTCGTTAGCTGCCCGCACCATATTCAGTGAACCTTCAACTCCCGTGTAAGTTGTACCCTCTTGACCAGAACGGAGCAATTCTACGCCAAACCTCGCATCCCCGCAGCCAAGATCCAGTATGCTCTTGCCCGCAACGTCTCCGATCAGCTCTAGCATAACGGGTTTCTCTAACGTATCATTGGCATTCTCCTGCCACTGGCGGCGTTCCATATACTTCTCAAAGTTCTCCTCATTATCGTAAAACTCAGGTCCCCTGTAGCCCATTCCACACGCCTCCGTTTCCTTTATGCAACGTTCAATATGTACAGCCTGAAAGAGTATACATAATGCCAACCAATCTTTCCATAGTAAAAAAGACTGCCTTCTGAACGAATCCAGAAAACAGCCCTTCATTTATAAGTTGATGTTTCTCAGCCAAAACGCTGCGTTTTGTACCATTTGGTTTCTCTCCGGAATAGCTTATCTCCAATAAGCGAGATAAATGCTTTGACGGATATGACCAGAAATAACTGGGCATATGTGAAATAGGAGAGGCAGGCCACAATAAAATTCTGCGTATTGCTTTGCCCAATATCTGCTGAGAGTGCGAGATTAATTTGTAGTACATAAATGTAGTACATTAATGCCCATGCTATTACGAGATACACGTAAACATCCCCTGAGAACTGGAAGGGAGAAATGACATTCGGATTAAATAATGCAATAACCTGATACACTAGATTCGAGACAAAAATAATATCCGATACAATAATAGCGATCATAAACCAGAAATAACTTGCAGCATAGTACAGAACATGCAGTTTAATTCTCCAGCTAGTACGGTCAAATAAATGCTTCACATTGTCGATAACAACCTGGTAATTTCCCTTGGACCAGCGCTGGCGCTGTTTCATATATACCGATAATTGCTCAGGTTCCTGCTGGTAAGCCTCTGCTTGTGGCGCTAATGCAATAAGCTGACCCCGAGTAAGAATATCAAACGACACGGCCGTATCTTCCGTGATCGCATCAGGGTCCCATCCACCAATCTCACGGATCAGTGCTGCCTTGATAATATAGTTCGTACCAGGAATCGTGCCCAGTTTGAATAACTCCCATAGCCCCGTATGATGAACACGTTGGACCGTTATAAGTTCCAGATTAATGCAACGGGAGAGAAAATTCTGACCCCGATTACGAGCTTTGTTTCGACCAAATACAGCACCATACTTCTCCGGGTTTTCCAATGCTTTTTGTGTCAAAAACATCAATGCATTCCGCTCAGGCGCCGCATCTGCGTCATAGATACATATCCATTCTCCCCACGCCAGTTCAAGGCCATCATTCAATGCTCCCGACTTCCCACCTGTACCGGTACGCTCCAGAATGGTAAAGTCACGATCTGCATAACTCGTCTTGGCCTTGAGTTCCTTCAGGCGCTCTGCTGTATTATCTGTACAATTATCTGCAATAACAATAACTTGAACTTTATGCTCAGGGTAGTTCAGACGCAATATATGCTCAACGGTAGACACGATAACTACCCCTTCATTATGCGCAGGCACCATGACAGTCACAGTGGGGTAATCATCCATACTTTCAGGAATTTGAATTCCCTTTTTTTCTTGTTTGTTAATGAAACGAATAGCTCCAGCCATAATGACAATCGACTCGGTGACGGATATCCAAATACTGAGGATGGACATCAACAGCAGGAAATCAGCCATTCAATTTCCTCCGATCATATTTCCTGTTAATTTTCCCTCGAAAACGAAGAGTCGCAAAGGTTAATATAAGAATCGTAATGGCAAAGAAACTGCTAACTACAATACATAATGGAACAAACCATGTTAAATAATTCAAAGAAATACTCCTCCCCCATAGCATCTAGATGTATTCACCAATGAGATCTGTCTCTGTGTTCCGTTCCAGTGCCGCAATAACAGCATCGATATCCTCATACTTACTGAATTGTTCCTTCTGGAATACCAGTGCACCCGATCGAATAACCGTCTGCAACTCATTTCCCTTTTTATCGATGATTTGCAGATCCATCATGGCTTTTTTGATCCGTTGTGTCAGGATGGGCAAGTACTCCACATTGGTCATTGGACAGATAATCACAAAACGTCCTCGATCCACAAAAAATTTATAATCCTCAAACCGAATCTGCTTCTGTATGGTAGTGGATAGTTCAAGAAGGAACTGTGCATAACGTACGGAACCGAGTGATTCCAGTACCAACGGCAAAAACTCGATCTTGAACATCGCCATGCTGAATCCATATTGCTCCGAATAACGTCTGGCTAGATTACTTTGCTTAACAAGCGTATCCGCAAGTGCATCCTTATTGCCCAGAGAGGTATCCAGATCAATCTCCGGATTACGCTCCTGAAGCTCCTGCAGACGCTCCATGACACGCGCATTGCGCACAAGACTTGCCTTGATGAACGCAGCCACGGCAACGTTGGCTGGAATGAGCAGCCACCAAGAGAACGTAAGTACACTTACATCCGCGTAGGTAACAAGCCATACAAAATAAGAGACCAGATAGATAAATCCGGCGACGACAGATACCCCGACAGGTATCACAAAACCCAGGATCAGCGCTGCAAGCGACACAATGCTAAACACCACATCCAGTGTAGTATAACTCTGATTCATATAAATCTTAAGATAGACAACGAGCTGCTGGATTACGGCTAATCCAATCAAACTCGCATATCCCCATGCAATACGAAGGATGGGTGCTTTATTCCTCATAGGTTTCTTCTCTCCAGTAGATTGGTTAGTGATATTTCGAGTAAACAATATATGACATGAATAGACAAACATTATGTTAACACATAGTTGAATATATTAAACGACATTTTTATTACTTTTTAAGTAACTTTTGTAATTCAGTCTCCCCAAGCAAAGGAAACAGGTTATCAAACATATGTGTGTTTCCACTAAATACATATCCGCCTGGATAACTGGCATCCAGACTACGCATGCTGATCATATGCTTATACAGCTGTTTCGCCCATTTTGGATCACCTGATTGAACCGCAAGCAGTATCGCGAGTCCATATACGGATGGAGATTGGTAAGATACCGCAGGTGTGCGAGTACTACGCTTATATTGTCCCGGCAGCTGATGACGGGTATTGAATTCTTTTTTCAAAAAAGCAATGAGCTTGTCCGGTTTGCGGCTGGTCGCAGTTAGATGGTTCGCTACGATCAGCTGATCAATCAGATTCACTGTGTCATCATATGTATACTCTTTCGTCCCCACATTGAATGTTTTCGGATAAAATATCCCGTCATCCGGCATACTCTTCAACATGGATTCGTACTTGGCATATGTGCCCGGCTCCAGCATTTCATGCTTCTCCATTAATTGGAGAGACGGTAGATCCACATAAACCAGGCTTAACATATCCGCGGAGTAACCGTTGCCAAAATCGTGAAAATCAACATAATATCCTTTATTCTGAACCGACTGCGTCAGTGTACGGGAAATATCCGAGGCCGTTGCCAGTTTGGCTTCTCTTCCCTGTTGCCATTGATCTGCTGCCTTTAATAAGGCACCTACAATTCGGAAATCATCACCGAGCGCGTTGGTGGTCACGTGAGATTTTCCCTCAGCATCCAGCTTCCAGGCAATATATTTTTGCGGCATGAGGAAATAGGTCGTCAGCAGCTCATAGCTTTGCTCAAATAACGCCTGATCGTTCTTGGCTACAGCATATTGCATCCAAAGACCAAGTGATTCAGATAAAACCTCTCTGCCTGCTACGATATCCGCTTTTTCGGATGTGGCATCCTGCAAATAGGACGCAAGTAAACCATTGGGATTGGTCATATGATCTTGGACAAAGGATACTGTAGGGGATAATTCATTCATCACGAACCGCTCCTTCATGAAAATAATGAACGCTGCTGCAATACTGACCACCAATATGACCAACCACGTTACTGTTTTCCGGTTCACTCTCTTCATGATTCCCTCCTGTACTTTTGCTATTGTGAGATAATGACTCTGCTCCTTGAGATCGGTTCGGCTAGGGTCTGGGATGTAGGGGTCAAGGATAGAGGCATTGTTCATTCTGAGATATCCATGTAGGACCGCCGTCCGCCCTTTTTGACAAATTTCCAGTCTACCTCGATGTTGTGGCGCATTCGGCGGAGAAGCTTAACCGCGGTCTCTATATCTTCATCCGTAAAGCCGTCCAGCGTCACCTGGTCGGAATGCTCGCCCTCTTTACGAATGAATTCCCATGCTTTCAGGCCAGCTTCTGTCGGATATAACAACTTGTTCTTCTTATTGTCTATTGCCGACTGTTTGACAATAAATCCATCGGATTCGAGTTTGCTAATCGCTCTGGCCGCTGTCGTTCGATCTACTTTGATTAGTTCAGCCAGCTGGTTGGGAATAATGCCCGGATTCTCACATATGCGATAAAGATACAGATATTGGCCTCGGGACAAGTTCAGATGTTGAAATTCGACATTGCTGATCGAATCCAGACAGCGGGCAATCATGCCAATTTCACGCAACACTTCTTTTTTATCAGTCAATGCGCTCACGCCCTTTTATAAAATTGTTGCATTCACAACATAAATAGTGATATAACTACAGTTAAATTGGATTAAATTTTAACCAAGATACTCACATGGAACGGCTGCAATGATTATGCTATATACCAGTTTATCATGCCCGGATATGATTACTATCGTCCAAAGGAGAAACATTCATGAATACAACGATTGTTGAAGTTAATAATCAGGAATTGCTCGATGCCTGCTTCGCCATTCGAACTGCTATTTTTGTCGAAGAACAAGGCGTACCCGCAGCGGATGAATTCGATGCTTATGATACATTAGACGCGGAGGCACGCCACATTCTGCTCTACGTAGACGGTGTGCCTGCTGCTTCCTCCAGACTGCGCAATGTGGAACAGGTCGCCAAATTGGAACGAATCTGTGTCATGCTCGATTACCGCAAACACGGTCTGGGCCGTGTGCTGATCGACAAGCTGGAGCAAATGGCTATTGCTGATGGTCTTGAGAAAGCCAAGCTGCATTCACAGGTACAAGCTTCCGGGTTCTACGAACGTCTCGGATATGCATCCGCGTCGGAAGTATTTATGGAAGACGGCATTCCTCATCTGCTGATGACCAAAAAACTGAAATAATGAAACTCCAAAAAACGCCTCCGTTATCACTTCTCAGTGATATACAGAGGCGTTTTGCATTAAGACCAGGCAACGCATTCGCAACCCAACAACGGTAAATGGCACGTAGAGGCACCCATTAGAGCAACCAAGTATCCTAACTTTACTTGCCAGCTCCGCGTTGTGTCTTATCCCAATGCCAGACGGTCTGGCTCAGATTCGGCAGTGTTGTTCTTCATTTGTTTACTGCGCAGCTGTCCGCAAGCAGCATCGATATCCGTACCATGTTCCATACGTACAGTGGAGTTAATGTTGTTCTTTTTGAGCGTATCATAGAAACCCAGAATCGATTCTTCTGTACTCCGTTGATACTGACTGTGCTCATCCACCGGGTTGTATGGGATCAGATTCACACTGACCATACTTCTGCGACTGGACAACAGTTCAGCGAGCTCCGCGGCATGCTCACGTTGATCGTTAACATCACGTAACAGGATGTACTCAAACATGATGCGTTTGTTCGTTGTAGCCAGATAATAATCCACCGCATCCATCAATTGCTCAATCGGGAAAGCCCGGTTGATCTTCATGATGTGCGTACGCAGTTCATTATTAGGTGCATGCAGAGAGATTGCCAGGTTAACCTGCAGACTGCTGTCTGCAAATTCCTTGATTTTGTCCGGAAGGCCGCTCGTGGATACAGTTATCCGTTTCGCCGCCAGCGCCAATCCTTTGCGATCCTTGATGACTTCGATGAAATCACTCATGTGTTGGAAGTTGTCGAATGGTTCGCCAATCCCCATCACAACGACGTTGGTTACCCGCTCGTCTTGACCCGCTGCATCCAGATGTCGCTGCACATGCATAATCTGTTCCACAATCTCTCCAGCGGTCAGGTCTCGGCTCTTCTTGATCAGACCGCTCGCACAGAAGCTGCAACCAATGTTACAGCCCACTTGTGTGGTCACACAGACGGTAAGTCCGTATTTTTGCCGCATCAATACTGTCTCAATCAGGTTGCCGTCCTGCATCCGAAGCAGAAACTTCACGGTACCATCTGCCGATTCCTGCTTCACATGCTCGCTCAACGAGTTCATTGTGAAATGCTCGGAAAGTACATCCAGACATTCTTGACGGACATCGGACATCGCCGGGAAATCGTGTACACGCTCTTGATATAACCATTCCCAGATCCGGGATGCACGGGATTTTTTCTGCCCATGCTCCGGCAGCCAGGAACGTAATTGCTCTAATGTTAATCCATATATGGATGATTTGTTCATTGTATAATCCTCTTTTCGCAAAAAAGCATATGGCTTATCGGTCCTACCCAAAAAACCTCTACTCCGTATTGTCCCAAAATTGACGAGGGAAAACAAGGGCTTTTGCATTTCTTCCAAGAGGTTTTATCCATGGTAAATCTGCACAACAGACCATATTTCACCCTATCGGGCCTTCACCATTAGAAGTGAATGATACCGGATGTGTGCAGTAGAACCAGCAGAACCAGGATCGGAGCTACGTAACGCAGCATGAACAGCCACACCCGGAACCATCCGGAACGCAGGCCGGAAGCTTCCGCAGCCGTTTTCCAGAAGTATCCGGCAAAAATCGTCACAAGCAATCCACCGACAGGCAGCAGGATGTTGGATGCTACAAAGTCCATCCAGTCGAACACACTCTTCGATCCAATCGTCCATTCAGGCTGCAAGCCGAGCGACAATACCGAAGGAAGTCCCACGATGAAGACCGCTAGCGATATCACCCATACGGCACGACTGCGGCTCCAGGACAAACGTTCCATGAAATATTTCACCGGAACTTCCAGCAAGGATACTGCTGACGTCAATGCCGCAATAGCCAACAGGATGAAGAACAGTCCGCCAAACAAGAAACCAAGTGGCATCGCCGAGAAGGCCGCCGGAAGTGCCACAAAGATCAATGACGGTCCTTGGTCCGGTGCAATACCAAACGAGAATGTTGTTGGGAAGATGATCAGACCCGCAATGAATGCATAGATCAGGTCACCTGCACCAACGGCGACGGTTGCCGCACCGAGGGATTGATTTTTATCCACATACGAACCGTAGGTTACAAGAATACCCATCCCCAGTGACAGGGAGAAGAAGGCATGTCCAAGCGCCACCAGTGCGGATTCCGTTGTAAGTTGTGAGAAGTCCGGATTCAGGAAGAAGGAAACCCCAGCTCCTGCACCCGGCAATGTAACTGCACGAATCATCAGGATAATGAGCAGTACCAACATCGCTGGAATCAGCACCTTGTTAAACTTCTCGATTCCGTTAGATACCCCTTTGGCAACAATCCAGCCTGTGATCAGAACCGAAACCAGTTGCCATACAATCGGCATATAACCGCCTATGAAGGAATTGAACTGTCCGGCATAATCCGGATTGTTGAACAATGTTCCACTGAATGACGTAATTGCATATTGCAAGGTCCAGCCTGCAATAATGACATAAAAAGACAGGATGATAAACGGCGTCAGTACTTGCAGCAATCCGGCTGCGAGCCAGCCCTTATGTCCACCTGCTTTGATAAAAGCAGTAGCTGCACTACCTCTGCCACTGCGACCAATCGCAAGTTCAGCCAAGAGCACTGGCAGACCGATGAGCAGCAAACAGACGATGAAGAGCAGGAAAAACGCAGCCCCTCCGTTCTCACCCGTAATGTACGGGAATTTCCACATGTTGCCCAGACCAACCGAACTACCAATGGCCGCCAGGATAAATCCAGCTTGGGAGAAACGTTCTCCTTTGCCAGCGTTGTCTTGATCTAGATTAGGCTTACTAAAATTCATCGTATCTACTCCATCACTTTAAAGTTTTCCCGTAATTATATACTACTCACCTTGTCAGGTCATTCGAAATTCGAAATTTGTCGAAATGTTATTTTTTTACATATAAAACACACGGAAATCTTCATCTCATAAGTTCCTTAAACACAGTATGTGATAAAGTCCGTTAGTCCAACCGTATGAAGTTTCAACAAATCCATATTTCCAAACGTTCAAAGCCCAGTAAAATCAAAAGAGGTGTCCCCTCAGCCACTTGGATGACTGCGGAACACCTCTTATTTTGATTACACTTTGATTTGAAGTAACTCGTACTTGATAACGCCCATCGGAGCATTGACATGAATGACGCTGCCCACTTCTTTGCCCATCAATTCCTTGCCCAGCGGGCTCTCGTACGAAATTTTATTATCCGCAACATCGGCCTCGGCAGGACCAACCACTTTATATTCAATCTTCTCGGCGAACTCAATGTCATTAAGCAACACCGTCGATCCAATGCTCACTTTGTTGGAGTCTATATTGTCTGAAGAGATGACTCTTGCTTTCGTTAACATCTTCTCCAAGATTAAAATCCGGGTCTCCATAAAGGCCTGATCATCTTTGGCTGAATGATACTCACTATTTTCCTTCAGGTCACCGTAACTGATGGCGAGTTTCAGACGCTCAGCCAGTTCCTTACGCTTCACCGTCTTCAAATCCCTCAGTTCGTCCTCCAGCTTTTCCAAGCCTTCCTGTGTCAAAATCACTTCATCATTAGCCATTTTTCCATCTCCTAATCCTGCTATCTATCTATATTCTAACCTATATCCACTCCAAAGGGTTAGCATACCCCAGAAAAAGAAATTGCTCATCCATATATTGTATTTCAATGACATCAAAACCATGTCCATCTATTGAGATGATTTTAAAGTCTATCCTATGAATTGTACCGTTACAATCAACTCAATTGATGATGTTGTTTTCACCCGTTGAATTTTACAATGAACTCAGGGCAGCAGAAGTTTTACAAAAATTTGGGCTGTAGCCCACCATATGACGTGAGGTGACTCTGAATGATTGAACTATTGAATACAGCTGAAATACAGACCTATCTGAAACGGATCGGCATTGAAGATATAAAGCAACCTACACTGGAATTCTTATTTGAACTCCAGCGAGCACATGTACAATATCTTTCTTGGCAAACGGTCGATATTTTTGCAGGTCATCCTGCGGGAATCCGTCTTCAAGATTCAATTCAACTTATATTACAGGGACGCAGCGGCTACTGCTTTCATCTAAATGGTGCATTTAGTGTTCTTCTCCGCTCGCTGGGTTATTCGGTTGATTGGCATCGCGGGGGAGTACAGCCTCATGGGGAACAACCCCGTGTGAACTCATTCCATCTCGGTCTGTCTGTCCTTCTGCCGGATGCTGACCCAACAGTTGAACGCTGGATTGTAGATGTAGGTCTGGGCGGAATGCCCTTTGAACCTCTGCCACTTCGTTATGGAACCTATGGTTCAGATCCGTTCACATACCAATTGATGCCTTCATCTGTTGCTCCTAGGGGATGGCGGCTTGAGTACGAACCGAATGGGCCAAGTGAAGGCGTCGACTATGCTCCCGAGGTAGTCCACGATCTGGAGGAGTTCATCCCCAAACATGAATTCTACAGTCGGGCGGCCGAATCACCTTGGCATAACGCATTTTTGCTTCGTCAGCGGGATAAGAATCGCAGTCATGAATTACGTGGATGTATGCTCCGAACTCATGATATCGAAGGAATCCGGAAAACGGAGATCAGGAATTATACCGAGTGGCGCAACGTATTAACTGAAATATTCCATGAATCCTTGGTGAATTACAGCGAACTGGAATGCCAAGAGATGTGGGAGCGAGTGCAGTCTGCGCATACAGAATGGAAACAAGTACAGGAAGCATGAAGAGGAAGATGCAGAACCTGAGGCCTTAACATGAAAAGCGAGACAACCGGCTTGCTTGTTAGGGCATCCGTATAGTGATGATTTGGGAGGAAGAGTTGAGGGGACGTTCCATATAAAGGGAAGTTACTGAACTGCGCCGAATACGTATTCAGGTGATAAATGATGATAACTATTCGTGTGCTCCAAGTTCCAGAAGTATTGCCCGAGGCGTACTGGAACCACTTTTTGTCGCAAGTTTCTGCCAATCGACGTGCTCAGGCTTCGCGTTTTGTGCGTCAGGCTGACGCGTATCGCTCCGTGCTGGGCGAGATATTGACTCGCGTATCTTTGAGCAAATTAACTGGACTGAGACCTGCTGAGCTTTCTTTTTCCCGTAATTCCTACGGCAAACCTTCGCTCAATCACCATTCGGATGTACAATTCAACGTCTCCCATTCTGGTGATTGGATTGCTCTGATCTCTGGCAGTACAGATGAACTGGGCGTAGATGTGGAAAAAATAGCTCCAATTGACATGCAGATTGCAGAGCGTTTCTTCTCTCCTAAGGAGAGCCAGTTCTTGGCTGCCGAGCCTGACGATCGGTGGCTGGAAACCTTCTACCGTCTATGGACGCTGAAGGAAAGTTATATCAAGGCAGTCGGTATGGGCTTGTCCATACCACTGGACTCCTTCGCCATCCTACCTGATGAGCGGGAAGATTGGCATTGCAAACAGGCCGAGACTTATCTCTTTCTCAGTCAGCGACTGGATGAAGGACATATGCTTGCGGCATGTTCGGCTGGTGGAGAGCTGCCAAGCCAGCCCGAGATCATTACCTTGGAGGATCTATATACAGAGTTGGTATAGAGCGGTGCTGGGCTGAACTAGTTGGGATCAGTTGAGTTTTGTAAGAGGCTGGCATCAAGAAGCCCTGGCTAAGGTTAATTAAAAAAAGCTAACGACGTGAGTATCACGCGTTAGCTTTTTGGCTTTTTAACTTTACATTCACACTACGTTTACGTCTCGTACGAATTGAATAGAACTAATCCCGGCTCCGCAATTTGCCAAGCAGACGGATGATCTCAATGTACAGCCATACCAGGGTAACCATCAATCCAAACGCACCGTACCACTCCATGTACTTGGGCGCACCACGTTCAGCACCACCCTCGATGAAGTCGAAATCAAGGACTAGATTGAGGGCAGCAACAATGACAATAACGACCGAAATACCAATGCCGATTAAGCTGTTATCATGCAGGTAAGGAATCGAAATTCCGAAGAAACCAAGTACAAAGCTCAGCAGATACATGATCATGATACCGCCGGTTGCAGCCACAACCCCAAGCTTGAAATTCTCCGTAGCTTTGATCAATCTGGTTTTGTATGCCACCAGCAGAGCGATGAATACAGCCATGGTCAACAGAGCCGCCTGTAAGGTAATTCCGTTATACAGGGACTCATAGGTTGCAGAGAGTGCTCCAAGGAAAAGGCCTTCTGCCACAGCATAGACGGGTACCAGATATGGTGCCGCTACGGGTTTAAACGAAATCACAAGTGCCAGAATGAAACCAACGATCAATCCGCCATAAGCGAGCGGCATCACTTGTTGTCCGTTAAAAAACATCATCCATGTTGCAAACGCACTGCCCAGCAGGATCACAAGCGTAATAAACGCTTTGTTAACCGTACCGTTGATCGTCATGTAATTCTGATACCGATCTTCTCCATATCCTCTGTTTTCAAACGTGCTGTCTTTAAGTGTAGGGTTACCGCTACGACCGATCAACACAATCACCTCTTCATATGTATTTGATATATCTGTGATACTAAGTTTGGGCGTACTACGGTTCAATTCTACAAGCTACTCCCTCGAAAAGATCGGGATGGCACCAGCAGGAATCGGATGCAATCCTTCGATTACATCCGTAACCACTGGCGAAACAATTAGGACATATGTCCCAGACATTGCATGTTCATGTGCTTTTTAAGTGTCTTATTTGTACAAGACTTTATCTACATTGTATTTCGCACGCATCGTGTTGATGATATACGTCTCGTAAATTTCACGATCTACCGGATCTTCAACCAGGCATACTTCAATCTTCGTTACTTCTTCCCGGTGATTCTTAATTGGTGATACCGTGTCTTCAAAATGCTTTTTGATACGTGGTCTTAATTTACGTGCTTTCCCGACAAATAACAACTCTCCAGCGGCATTGTAAAACATGAAAATCCCGCCTAGTTCCCGGGTAATCAGGTGAAAATCAGTAAATCCATAAATGTGGCTAAGCTGTGGATCAGCCTGCTTTGTGATGGTTACATCCGGTGTTGGCACGGTAATATTAATCAATAGGCTCACTTCCTCATTATCTATAGGTTTACATCCTATCACATATTATAAAGGGACACCATTTCAATCTATATGAAGTACAATTCACGCAATTTTCGCTATTACGACAAATATTTCAAAAAAAAGGTTAACTTCCCTGATTCAAAGTGGTACTATAGGGGTATGAGGAAGAAATTGGGCACTGAGACATACGTCTTTATATCTACCTCCGTCTATTGTACCCTATGATTGAATATCTTTTTCATGCTGAATTCTGTTACGTGATCACGACAAGAGTACAGTTAGCAAGAACCCTAGCTTATAGATTGTGGATTCATCATCTACTCGACCCTTGCAGCAAGCAAACTTAGAAAGACCTAGATTCATGATTCACTGTAGATTTTAAGTATCACCTAGAAAGCCTGCAATTATAGTCGTACTGAAGTTAATAGACACACGTAGAAGGTCAGATAGCTATCGATCCTAGAGAGACTAGTCATGCAATGCAACTGTAGAAATTATAGCAGCAGTACTATAGAAAATGGATCAAGTTTCACCACCAGGCCCCGGCATACTGCCAGGGCTTTTTTGCGTTTGTGCGAACAACCAACCACACGCTCAGGGAAACAGAGGTATCGTGGTTCTTTCTGCTGGGTTTATAATATGGCAAGATACCAATAGAGGGAGTGATGGGATGTATTCCGATCTGCAACTGACGGAGGACCGCCCTGTATATATACAAGTCAAAGATTATATGAAGCGATTGATGCTCAAAGGCGGCCTGCAAGCCAAACAAAAACTGCCCTCGACCCGTGAACTCAGCACACTCATGAAGGTTAGTCGCAGCACGGTCCTGCTCGCTTATGCCGAGCTTGAAGATGAGGGACTGATCTATGCAGTCAAAGGCAAGGGCAATTACGTCAGTGCCTCCATCGAAACACCTGAGGCAGCAGCAAGCTGGAAACTGGACTGGACGACAGAGGTAAGCGAGTATGCCATTCAGGCAGAGCAGTACGATCTGATGAAGCATGGCTCCGGAGCAGAGCGCGGTGAAATATCGTTTACCAGCATAGCACCGGATGAAAAGCTGTTTGATCTGCACAACGTGAAACGGGCTTTTCTGGATCGCATGTCACTTGAAGGCGAAGTACTGCTGAATTACGGATATGCGCAAGGATACAGACCGCTGATGAACTATTTACTACGTTATATGGAGAACAAAGGGGTCGACCTCCGTGGCAAGGACATTCTGATCACCAACGGATTCACGGAAGGTTTCGATCTGGTGCTTGGAGCGTTGCGTAAAAAAAGCGGAAAAGCGCTCTGTGAGAATCCAACGCACCACACGGCGATCAAAAATCTAAAATTACACCAGTTCCACCTGACCGGTGTGAATATGGAGCCGGATGGCTTGGACTTGAAGCAACTGGAAAATGAACTTGAGGCAAGTCCATATGATCTGGCATATCTCGTGCCCTCCTATCACAATCCAACCGGGATTGTGACGTCCCCTGCGAAACGGGTAGAGATCATCCGGTTGATGAACAAGTATCAGGTTCCCATCATTGAAGATGGATTCAACGAAGAATTGCGCTATTCCGGTTCCCACGTATCTCCCCTGATCGCCAGCATGGGGAAAGGCAATGGACTGGTGTATCTGGGCAGCTTCTCCAAAGTACTGTTCCCAGGTCTGCGGGTAGGTTGGATTATTGCGGATGCGGCGCTGATTGATTATCTGGAGAGTATGAAACGGGCACGCAGCATCCATACCTCCACGCTGGACCAATCGTTATTGTATCAATATCTGAGCAACGGTAATTTCGAGAAATATTTGAAGCGAGCTCGTACGGAGTATAAGCGAAAATATGAATTGGTTGTGCGTTGCCTGAAGCAGCATCTGCCAATGTGCCGGATTTCCGGTGCGGGTGGTCTGCATCTGTTCGTGCAGTTCCCGTCCGAATACAGAACCCGTGAACTGCTGGCCGCCTGTAAAGTGAAAGGTGTAACGTTCACACCTGGGGATACCTTTTATCTGGAAACCGGTCAGGGTGTAAACACGATGCGTCTGGGTTTCTCCAGAGTCAGCGATGAAAATATACGTAAAGGCATTCGCATCATTGGCGAGACAGCAGCTCAAATGAGATAAGGAGGATTTCACATGAAAGTTGGCGTGATTATGGGCGGTACATCTTCAGAGCGGGATATTTCCCTGCTCACCGGACAGGAGATGATTGCAAACCTGAATAGAGACAAATACGAGGTTGTACCCATTGAGCTGAATACCAAGCGCGATCTAATCGACAAGTCAGCGGGGATCGATGTGGCACTGCTTGCCCTGCATGGCAAATACGGCGAAGACGGTACGGTTCAAGGCACACTGGAATCCCTGGGTATTCCCTACACAGGTTGTGGCGTGCTTGCGAGCAGTGTATGCATGGATAAAGACATGTCCAAACAACTCATGCAGCATGCAGGTGTGCTTACCGGAGAATGGCTGCGAGTGAGTCATATCGAGGAACTGTCCTCTATTGCTGTTCAACAATTAACGTACCCCGTGGTGGTCAAACCCAATTCAGGCGGTTCCAGCATCGGTACCCAAGTGGTGAAGGAAGCTTCCGCCCTGTCCGCTGCTGTAGAGGCTGCCCTTGCCTGGGATGACACGGTCATGATTGAACAGTATATCGAAGGTGAAGAGATTACCTGTGCCATTCTGGATGGTAAGATGCTGCCGGTGATCTCCATTCGTTCGAACGCGGAGTTTTTCGATTATTCGTCCAAATACGATGACCACGGAGCCGATGAGCAGGTTGTGCAATTGCCTTTGGACCTTCACCATCGCGTTGAAGCCGCGGCCTTGGCCTGTTATCAGGTGCTCAAATGCAGTGTCTACGCTCGCGTGGATATGATGATTCGGGAAGGCTTGCCGTATGTGCTTGAAGTGAACACGCTGCCGGGTCTTACCCGTAACAGTCTGCTGCCCAAAAGTGCAGCCGCGGCAGGCATTTCTTTTGCAGAGCTGCTGGATACCATTATTGAACTTTCATTGAAGGAAAGACCCAAGGAGGATACAACATTATGAGCCTGGATGTGACGATTAGACATAGCTCCACTACAGATCTGCAGGATATGGTCATTCTGATGGACCAACTTGGTTATCCCACCACGTACGCCGAGATGGAAGAGCGCTATACCCATATCTCTGCGGACGCAAACTTTACTACACTGGTTGCTGAAGCACGCGGACGCGTAGTTGGACTGATCGGATTACAGACGTCTTATCTGTATGAAAAGAACGGAAGACACTGCCGCATCTTGGCATTGGTTGTGCACGACCAATTCAGAGGCTCAGGCATCGGCCGTCAGCTCATTCTTGAAGCTGAGCAATGGGCAGTCACGCATAACGTGGATTCCTTGTCTCTGAACAGTGGCAATCGCCCAGAACGTGAAGCCGCACATGAATTCTATCGCCAGATGGGCTTTATAGCCGGGAGTACCGGGTTTAGCAAAAAGCCGCAGATTCTACAGCACACTTAACCTGCCGGATACGGGATACGCCCCCTTGAATATCAAACCCAAAAAAGAACGCCCCAATCCGCAACTTGGCGAAAAAGGGCGTTCTTCAGTATATATCTATGTCGCATTGATGTGCTGTTGATGATTATGGGATCAATATTTGGCTGACTGCGCACCATCAATCGGAATAATGGCTCCATTGATAAATGGTGCTTCGCCGGACAGCAGGAAGGCAACGAGGCGCCCTACTTCCTTCGGTTCACCCAAGCGTTTCGCCGGGTTGTCCTTCACGAACTCTTTGGATGCTGACTCCCAGTCATTCGGATTGATCTGTTTGAACGAGCCGATAACCATATCTGTCAGAATGGCTCCGGGTGCAATTGCATTAACGCTGATCCCATGCTCGGCGTATTCAATCGCTGCATCTTTGGTCATGCCGGCTACGGCATGTTTGCTCGCTCCGTAGGCAATCTGGTTTGGCACGGCGCGGATGCCACCGACAGACGACGAGTTCACAATATATCCTTCGCCCTGTTTTTTCATCACAGGCAGGACGTGCTTCAACCCGAAAAATACACCCTTCAGATTGATATCGATAACTTTATCAAACATTTCTGTCTCGTAGTTCTCGATCAGGTTTTGCTTGCCTTCAATGCCTGCATTGTTGAAAAATGCATCGATACGCCCAAATTCATTGACCGTATCACTAACATACTTCTTCACAGCTTCTTCGTTGGCTACGTCACCTTCAATTAACAGAAACTCGGCATGCTGTATCTCTTCGGAGATTACACGTTTGGTCTCTTCCAGCGCCTTCATGTTCACATCCACCAAGGCAAGCTTCGCCCCTTCACGTGCTACTTCCACAGCAGCTGATCGCCCGAGGCCGGAACCGCCGCCTGTAATCAGGACCACTTTACCCGCAAATCGTTCAGTCATCATTCATAGACCTCCCTTTGCTGTTTTGGACATCTTCCATAGATAAATACCCGTTTCCTCAATTATTCTAATCAAACGAGAATCTGTTACAGCCAGCATCTCAACCGGATTAGTATGCTTCCGTATTCGCCCTGGCATTCGTCCTCAGGACTTCATAGCCTCATAGGCTGCAAGTAATTCCTCTACTTCTACTCCGTTGATCTTCATCCCGGTCACTTGACATTGTTCCAACTGAACTCCAGATAGATCGCAATCGATAAAACGACTTCCCCCAAGATCACAATGCGCCCACTGCATAGGTACACGGTCAGATCCAAGGTGTGTGTCCTGGAATTGAACGCCATCCAAAGCACAGAATTCAATCTTGCTGTCGGTTAGGCGCAAATCAGCTAGCAATATATTCGTCATATTTAAATTGGTAAATTTGCTTCCACTCAGGTTGCAGTCAGTGATCCGACTATTGGTCAGATTACTGGTACTGTAACGAACCGAGTCCAGATTAGCTTTAACATATTCAACCACCGACTCACCCGAGTCCTTGGCTAATGTCTCATCACATGTTGGATCAAAAGAATCAACGGACATGTTCTTCTCATATACAAACTCATCCTCAGATGCATAGATACAAACATATCCCATTTTTTCGTAAAAATGATGATTATCCAGCTGCCGACCTGAGGTCTCCAGCTTCCAGGTTTCAAACTGTGGAAATTCAGCCTTAATAAGCCTCATGACTTGAGTTCCCACGCCACGGCCCTGGCATACAGGGTCAATATAGATCTTATCGATCCTGGCATGTTTTCGTCCAAGCACGTTAACACTCACTCCGCCAATAGCGCATCCATCTGATTCTACAACATAATAATCCCATTCACGGATCACGTAACGATGCATGCGAACTGACGAATAATCAGGCGGGCATAGATTGCTATCGATATCCTTCTCATTATCCGCCCAGACTTTTATGACATGATCAAAAGCACGAGTGCAAATCTCTGTAAGCACAACAGCATCTTCCTGCTGTGCTCGTCTTAAGCGAACTGTGCAATGCATCTGCTTCAATTGCGCTGGTTCGGACTTTACTTTGAGCAGTTCAAAATAATCATAGCACTCCTGGTCCATAAGCATTCTGCGAGAGATATAATGAAAACCTGTATGCTCCAGAACTTTGCGTGACGGCTGGTTGTGCGGCTTCACAATGCCCACGATTCGATCCAGCAAGGTATGCTCAAATACATATGCTGTTAGCGCCTGCACAGCCTCTGTGATGTATCCTTTATTCCGGTAATCCCGTGAGATGGCGTAAGCCACTTCACGGTCAGCCCGATCCAGCATGTCATTGGGAAACACACCACACCAACCAATGATACGCTGATCTTTATTGTGTACAACGGCAAGCAGGATGCGTACATCTTCCGGGCTGAACTGTTGGTAACTGCCAACGACAAACTGTAAGAATTCACGCAACTGCTCCTCGGTCATCTTCCAATCGGGTAGCATATTGGTGATTTCAGGTTGTTGGGTTAATGCATACACGGTAGCCTGATCTTCAAGCGTAAATGGACGCAACGTAACGGAGTTTGAATGGATGAACAATTGACTTTTCATATACAACACCTCTGGGGATTTATTTAGGATGACACAACAAAGAGGAGCACCTCCAATAGAGGCACTCCCCGATCCGTTTCATCATTTCAGAAACGCCGAAGCTCCTCGTAATGGGTTAAAAGGACACACGTATCCCGTTCATGGTCTAACGGAATTTTTGCGGTGTTCTTTTCACGATCATTACGAGAAATCTGGCATACTCTGAAATCCCCTCTCATGCTAAGGACTACTTCAACGTCTCACTTAAGGACGGTCAATATAAATCCAGCCTGTTTCTTGTTCCTTATCTACAGTAGCTCCAAGGGATTCAGCCATAAAGCGCAGCGGCACATAAGTCTTGCCGTCCTTGCCCACATAGGCGGATTCCACCATGGTTACTTCTTTACCAGCAACGGTTGCCTTCTTGGAACCTACGGTCAGGACAATCTCGTCACCAGTGATGTCGTCAATGACAACGATTTGGTTTGAACCTTTGGTCCATTTCACTTCAGCATCCAATTCCTCAGACACGTAGCGAAGCGGAACAAATGTTGTATTCTTAACGGTGATCGCCCCAGCGTATTCATCATCCGGGAAGAGCACTACACTTTTACTCGTGATTCCAGCTTCATCTTTCAGCAATTGGTATGCCAGTGAATTGGAATCAAAATTGCGCAGCATCTGTCCAGGCGTAATATCATCCTTCATCAGATCCATAACGCCGCCTGATACATCCACTTCATCCACTGCAACCGTTCCACCGATATTCCACTGTTCACTGTCTCCACTTACGGTTACGGAGTTCACCGGCAGATCTTCGGAAGCCGGCAACGCTACTTTCAGTTCAAAGTTTTGCTTGCGAATATCCAGCTTGCTGTCGAGATAGAAATCCAATTTCAGTGTGGTACCTGTGCCAAATACCGTTTTGAATTCAGGTGTCTCATTCAACAGGTTGTTCAGCTCCTGATCATAATTGACCAGCATGCTGTCCAGTCCTACTTTGATAATGGCATATAGTGACGCAACGGCTTCATCTTTCGATTCAGGAACGATCGAATTCAGCGTATCGTCTCCCCCACCTTCTACCTCATTCACTGCTTCCAGTACAGGGTAGAACACATCGTACAGATCGCCAATCAGGTCTTTCAGTCCTTGCTCATCCTTCGAAATACTCGTCAGGAATGGTTTAACCATGGCAAGCATCTCTTCACCACTAACTTCCAGATGCAGCTTGGAGAGGCTAAGTGCTTCGCCATTCACGGATTCCTGTACCGGTGTTACGGAGATGTTCTTCGGATTGGACAGATGCTTCAGGACAAAAGAGAACAGTTTCGGGGAAATTTCCTCGAGTTGTTTCTCCAGAGCCTTCGTATCTACCATCGGAAGCGCCTGTGCATCCTGGAACGTATCCAGAGACATGTACAGCGGTTTCTGGGCTCCGTCCAGATCAATGACCAATTGGGACTCATTCATGGACACGTGGAAAGGTAACTTTGTTCCCTCCATGCTCAGTGTACCTTTGATCGATGCTGTCTTCGCATCTTTCATTTTGGCTTGATCAATATCCAGGGATATGGAGTTAATAAGTTCGATCATTTCAAGGTCTTTCTCTGTAGCAAATTCCTTAGCCGGTTCTATGTTTATATTCATGGATTGTCTGGATTCACCGGACTTGATACTCGCGCCATTGGCCATTGCTTTGCCAACGTCTACTCCACCCACAGCCTGACATCCTGTAAGAACAACCATTAAAAGTACTAGTGGCACTGCCATCCATTGGACTAACTTCCGATTCGTAATATGAACTCCTCCTTAGAAAAATATGGTTCATTTCCATTATGAAGGTATAGGTAATTCTTGTAAACGGATACGCAAAAAATAAACCAAAAGGCCGGAACATGTCCGACCTCTGGTCTATCTATATTTCAGCATATCGTATGTTTCGATAAAACATCCTGCTTCATTATGCAATGCTGGGAGTTATTCTTGCTCCTGATCTTCTGCGAGTTTCTCATCCGTTTCTTCATCTTCCGCAGTTGCGGGAGTCTCGAATTGATCCGGCTCGTCCTCTTGAATCGCTTTGTTCTCTTCGTTCTGATCCTGTGTCATATCGCATTCCCTCTCTTCTACCGGATTGTCATGTCATCAAGGCCTGAGCCTTGTGTCTATCAATAACCCGAATAGGCACAGTTCAAACCTGCCTCAGTGTCGGCCATAGAATTCCCATCATAATTTTAGTGCTCATTTAGAAAACATAAAAGATGATGCCGTTCCCACTTGCAGCCGTGGCCTGAAACAAGGCCTGGACACCATCCACAGTCTGAACGATCTCCTGAAATGTCTCTTCCGCATCCCAATCTTCCATGACAGGATAGACGCCCTCAGCGATCATCTGGTCCAGACTATACCGCTGCTTTAATTCTTCCGGTGTGAGCTGCTCCAATGCCATGTAGGCTTCCAGCACCTGCTCATTACTGAGCAAGAAGAGATCCATGTCCGAATAGTTTCCCAAGTATTGCTCACCTGCTAGAGGCACCACATAGCCCAGGGGCGGCTCCCCTTCTAACAAGTTACCGTTCAGCGTGAATTGAAGCATCTGCCACGTTTTATCAATATCCAGATCAACTGCACAATCATGCACACTGATTTCACCTGACTTGATGGATTCAACTAACTCCTTAGTTACTACAAGATATCTGCCGGACATTCCCATACCGCTACCCCTCCTGTGTAATTCCTTCTATTGTTCCCCATTAACCGTGCTTGTTGGTTCAGAATCGGGGTAATCCCTATCAAGGAGGGCGTATACATGAAAAAATTTGATTACAGTCTCAATTATGATGAGTTGGATCTGCGCAAACATCCTGAGCTGTACACCGTAGGCCGGGGAGAGCAGGGTGTGCTGATGGTTGAGCCGTACAAGGGCGAGATTCTGCCACACTGGCGATTCAAAACACCCGAGATTGCGACAGAGTCATCAGAGAAGATCTATGAGCTATTTTTGGAGTATAAGAAAAAGGGAGATTTCGTGGGTATGGATATGGCTCGTAAATTTCTCCAGATGGGCTATACACGGGCCAGACGTTATACGAATCACAAAGGAGGACGCAAATACTCGAAGGAGGATGGCTCGATCCTGCCCTATCAGAATGATAAGGTGAAGGCAGAAGCCGCCGCTATATTCAAAGCACAATGGGAGATTGCGAAGACCGATCCAGACTATGTAAAGATGAAGAAGGAGCATCGAGAAAAGTACGAGTCTGATGAAGCGTAGGATCAACGGTGAAAAGATTGACTTATGGAAACATTTGTCTCAGAATCGATCTTGTTACTGTACATTTTCAACCATTATATTGGAGAAAAGAGGCGCATCCGATTATGACAGATTCGCTCGTTCACTTAAACACAGGCCAGAATATTAGCATCAACGAATGCGCTCAACTTCAGGTAACCATTCAATGTACATCATCTCCCTCTCCCTTGGATGTTAGCTGCTTTATGGTAAACGAAGAGGGAAAGGTCCCATCTGACGACTATTTTGTATTTTATAATCAGAAGGCTGATCCCCACCACAGTGTACTTCTGCAACAGGCAGATGAACTGCAATCCTCTTTTGTACTGGATACGAATCAATTACGGCAAGCTTCTGTAGAAAAATGTGTGTTTACGGCTACTCTGGATGCGGAAGGCACATTCGCCAATGTTCAGGCATGTCAGGCGATTGTACAAGCGGGTTCCCAGCAGATCACCTACGAGATCACACAGGTCACTGCGGAAACAGCGCTTATTCTCATTGAAATCTACAAGTATCGTGACGGGTTCAAAGTTCGTGCGATTGGACGAGGTTTCTTTGGTGGATTGCAGCCGCTGGCAGAGTCATTCGGTGTTGAAATTGAGAGTAACGACACCTCGGAAGCCGAACAGGTTCTTCTCACGGCACAAGCTGAAGTAGCAGCCGCCTCTCCAGAAGCCTTGGCACCTGTTGCTGCACCAAACACGAATCATCCGCCGCTTAACCTGACCAAAATCGATCTCCTCAAGCGTAAAGTAACCCTGTCTCTGCAAAAGAAAAAGATTGAACCTATACAGGCACGTGTTGCCGTTGTATTTGACGCATCAGGCTCCATGTACCATCTGTATCGCAAAGGCATCGTGCAAGAGGCCTTCGAGCGTATCCTGGCGATTGCATCAGCGTTTGATGATAACGGAGAGTTGGACGTCTGGTTCTTCGCCAAAGACTTCTTGCGTGCACCTAGCGTCACCGCCAGGGATTTCGAGAATTATATTGAACGCACATATACGCTGGGAAGCAAAGGCGGTACCAATAACGAACCTCCTGTGATGCAGGATGTCATTCGCAAATATACGATCGAGGAACCCGAAGTGAAGATTCCAACGTATATTATCTTTTTTAGCGATGGTGGAGTCAGTCAAAAAGGGAAAATCATGCGGCTTATTACCGAAAGCTCAACCAAAAACCTGTTCTGGCAATTCGTTGGCCTAGGCCAAGCCAATTACGGTATTCTCGAGAAACTCGATGACATGACTGGACGTTTCATCGATAATGCTGACTTTTTTGCTCTCGACGACATCTCCAAGATCAGCGATGAAGAATTGTACGATCGTCTCCTTACTGAATTTCCAGACTGGATAAAGGAAGCTCGGGCCAAAGGCATTTTGGCCTAAAGCTTTTACCCTATACCACTAATCAGGCTTGTACTTTTTCTGGTTTACCATCCTTGGAACGTGGACGGAGCATACTTCCTACGATTCGCAACATCAACTTGCGTGGCACGAGGCGGGTGAACTGCGCTGTCCAGTAATTACCAGCCCCCGGCACAGCATAAGGTTTGCCTGACTCGAGTGCTCTCATGGCCACCGCCACGACATGCTCAGGGGTATCACGTTTACCCACCGAGGCTTCATCAGCACCTACTACATCAAAGAACGAGGTCTCGGTTGAGCCTGGGCATAGTGCCAAAAACTGTACGCCACGCTTCCTGTTTTCTTCGTATAACGCCTCTGTAAAAGAAAGTACAAATGCCTTCGTTGCTCCATACACAGCCATATACGGATCAGGTTGAAAGGCAGCCGTCGAAGACACATTAATGACAGCACCATTTTTCTTCTGTAACATGCCTGGCAAGAAAAGATGTGTCATGTTCGTTAAGGCGAGCACGTTCAACATAATCTCGTCCTGTTGCCTTGAACCATCCACCTGTTCAAAACATCCATGGGTAGCAAATCCAGCATTGTTGATCAGCATATCGATGTGTATTCCCCGATTTTGACATTCCTCATATACATTCTGAGGTGCCTCTACTTCGGAAAGATCCGATACGATTACCTCAGCCCTTACTTGATATGTACGTTCTATTCGCTCTGCCAATTGATTCAGTTTGGATTCTGTTCTGGCCACCAGCACAATATTTTTACCCTTAGAAGCCATTTCGAGTGCAAAAATTTCCCCAATACCTGAAGAAGCACCTGTAATAAGTACCCATTGATGCTGTTCCTTTATCATCTCTCATCCATCCTCTATGCATAATTTAAACACTTGTTTTCATTTGGAAACACTGTTTCTTTATAGAACCATCGTAACCAAATTGCATGACGCTGTCAAATGCATTTGTTAAATTTGGACCTAGAACGTGGTGCTTGCTTATTAAACTCGGATTAAATTGACGTTATCCGGCGTAAAACAGTAGAATGACGATAAGCGAAGGAAACGTAGTTTCTGTTCAACAACAATACGGTTACGAGGATGAAATCAATGAAGGATCATAATTCGGGTTCCACGGAATCTGCACATACGGTAACAACCTTTCAGGAAGCCAGACTCCAGCACTCAGATAATCTGCGGCAAAATATTGTGCATGCTGCTGCTGCTTTACTGCAAGAGCATGGACCAGAAGCTGTCACGGTACGCCGTGTAGCTGAACGCATGGAGTGCTCCACCAAAATCATATATAACCTTTTTGGCAAAAAAGAAGGGTTAGCCAAACATCTGTATTTAGAGGGCTGCTCCCTCATGGCCCAGCGATTTGAAACTATACCCCGGCAGGCATCGTTCGAACAGTATTTCCGTGATCTGGCCTACGTCTACTGGGACTTCGGCATTTCTCAATCCAGCTTCTATCAGCTGATGTTTGGAGGATCTTTTTCCGAATTCAAACCAGATGGAGAAACCTTACAGGGAACAGCGACTGCACTGAAGCAAGTGTCTGTCTTAGTGGAGTTAGCCATTGAACAGGGAATGCTTCAGGTACAAGATCCCATGCTTGCAGTTCGGATGATCTGGGCTCCCTTACACGGTGTTATTCATCTGTATTTGGGAGGCCATATTGAGAGCGAAGAAGCTGCCAAAACCCTCTATGATCATACGTTATCCATGGTTATACACTCCCTTGTGAGTACATCTGCGAATGGATAAGCATTAAATCTGTGCTGTTTTAGATACTTTTAGAAGATAAACGAAAAAGGAGCAGACCCATTGGCGTAATACGCCTAGGGTTTGCTCCTTTATTTGGTTGACTCTATCTAGTTCCGTAACGGTTTCAGTCGATTAACGTGCCTCTTCGTTCTCAGCTTCCCAACGTGCAATTTCTTTGCGCACGATTGGAGCAACTTCTTTACCAAGCAGCTCGATTGCTCTCATAACCTCGTTGTGCGGCATTGTGCCGAGGGGGGTGTGCAACATGAAGCGGGTAATCCCGACTTCTTTGCGCAGGTAAATAATTTTCTGAGCTACCGTCTCCACATCACCTACGTACAAAGCACCCTCTAGGCTACGCGCTGCATCAAATGTTGCACGGCTGTAGTGTCCCCATCCACGTTCACGGCCCAGTATGTTCATGACCGCTTGCGCTGGCGGGAAGAATTTCTCCACGGCTTCGTCTGTTGTATCGGCAATGAAGCCGTGAGAGTGAGAAGCAACGGTCAGCTTGGAAGCATCATGTCCTGCATGTGCAGCTGCTTTCTTGTACAGTTCCACCAGCGGTGCGAATTGCACCGGACGGCCACCGATAATGGCAAGCACCAATGGCAAACCGAGCAATCCTGCACGAACAACGGATTCCTGATTACCACCACTGCCAATCCATACCGGAAGTTTTTCCTGTACCGGGCGTGGGTAGATGCCCAGATTGTTAAAGGAAGGACGGTGTTTGCCTTCCCAGGTTACTTTTTCCGAATCACGCAGTTTGAGCAGCAAATCGAGTTTCTCGTCGAATAACTCATCGTAGTCGTTCAGATCATAGCCGAACAGTGGGAACGATTCGATAAATGATCCACGCCCTGCCATAATCTCTGCACGTCCGTTCGAAATGCCGTCCAGTGTCGCAAAATCTTGATATACACGTACCGGATCATGCGATGACAGCACGGTTACCGCACTCGTCAAGCGAATATTCTTGGTCTGTGAAGCTGCGGCTGCAAGAATGACAGCTGGTGATGAAGCGGCGTAGTCAGCACGATGATGTTCTCCCACGCCATATACATCCAGACCCACCTGATCTGCCAAAACAATCTCTTCAACAACATCCCGAATACGCTGCGCATGACTGATAAGTTCTCCTGTTTTTACATCCGGATTTGTCTCCACAAATGTACTAATTCCGATTTCCATTGTCTGTTCCTCCCTGGTATGAAGCGATCCGTTGTTCATCTAACCTATTGTAAGTAGATCACCTTTTGTTATGTATCTTAATATTGAACTATTTTGATAAAAAACACAAGTACCCTCTGTTTCCAGAGGGCACATTTATGTTTATTTTCTATCGATTATGGCTTGATCAAATTCCATAAACCTCTGAAATTTTCATCGAGGACCTCTCATGCCAACATATCGTTCTCTTGCCACAACTTCTGGACGTGAAGTGTGAAAAAAGCAGTATTCCCGTCTGGGATCTTCCTGATGCAATTCACCATAACGTTTTAGTGCCTTTGTAGAATCATCAAATGAATCAATCACTGCCATCTCTTCAATATAACGCTGGCCTTCTCTAGAATGCGCCTTGGTTGCCTCAAAAACGACCCACTCATTAGGGAATCGCTCCTGAACTTCCTTCCATTGCATAGTGACACCTCCAGACCATTAGATAGAGATATTATATCATGTGGAAACAGTATTCCACGGGCTGACATTCTAAAATACATAGATTTTTAGAACATTGCCTGTAAGTCTATTATTTCTTTCTCCCAATGTACAGCAGATGCGACGAGATTCCCAATATGGAAGGGTCTTTGGCGGCTTCGATCATATATTGCATGAGTTCATCGTACTCGCCACGCTCTTTCCAATATTGCTGCTGCTCATCCGTGAGCATGGCTCTAAGACTGGATGAACCAATCAAATCTACGGTTTCAAATCCATGTTGCTCCATGAAGGGTGTAACGTCCTGAATATTAAAATAGTATGCTCCCGTAAATCGTCCTTGATCCTGATGATCGAATATACCCTTTTCCACAAAAGAATGGATTGCTGCCATGTTATCATTCGGTTTCCAGTGCTGCGGAGATTGCAGCGAATTGATACTCATGCGCATTCGGCTTTGCATCGCTACAAACACCACGCCTTCTCGCTTGGTCACACGGTACAACTCCCGTACAGCAGCCATCCGCTCTTCGTCTGTCTGTAGATGATATAACGGCCCCAGCATGAGGGACGCATCGTACGTCTCGTCAGCCATACCGGAGAGCGAAGTGGCATCGAGAACATGGAACCCATCGAATTGCTGTGTCAAACCAAACTCCTGAGCCTTTTGCCTCGCAGTATCCACGGAGGAAGGTGTCAGATCCGATAAAGTGACCTGATACCCCAGCTTCGCCAGCTCCATGGCATACTTTCCTGGTCCTGCGCCATTATCCAGAATACAACCAGTAGCGGGGAGATGTTCCCTAATGTAATGCATGTTAATGATGAATTCAATTGGTTCCCGCTCCAGTCTGCCCCACTCATCAAACCCGGAATAATATTCAATAATGTGATCTCTCTTCATCGCTCTGACACCTACCTTTTCTAATATGTAGACTACTCATCCATGTTCAAAAAAATTAAATTCCAATCAGTATATATCTACTAAATATTTCCTGTCAAACAAAAAAACGTTCAATTCCCATTGAATGCGGAACGGAACGTTTCTCGATCTTATCTTATATCTTTTTCACAAACTCAGACTTCAACTTCATCGCACCCAAGCTGTCGATCTTGCAATCAATATCATGATCTCCATCAATCAGGCGGATATTCTTCACCTTCGTGCCCTGTTTGACCACGAGTGAGCTACCCTTAACCTTCAGATCTTTAATGACGGTAACGGTATCACCATCACTTAGCACATTTCCGTTGGCATCGCGGATTACTTTTGCATCCTCTGCGTTATCATTGTCTGCTTCCAAAGACCATTCATGCGCACACTCCGGGCAAACCAGCAGGTTACCATCCTCATACGTGTACTCTGAATTACATTTGGGGCAGTTAGGCAAATTAGACATATGTATTAAACTCTCCATTCTACGATTGGCATTCCCGCAAGTATACGGGATTTCGACGGTATATTCCATACGCTTGGTCACTGCATGGATGGATTTAAACCAAATTTAAGGTTCATGCCTCCCTCACTTTAAGGGTAACTACTTATGATGTAACTAATAGATACGCACTACACATACATGAATTTTAATGTTTCTATGAATGTTATTATATTTAATACCAAAGGAGTTCCTACTCATGTCCTCATATGTTTTCCCTGTGCAAACGGCTTTTTTGATCTTTGTTGTTGCGGCAATGTTCCTGCTGGTGCCTTGGTTGATCTATGGTTATCGTAAAGACGGTTTCTTCAGCTGGTCACGGTTTGGCATCAGCTTTTCGTTTATCTTTTATATTCTGGCTGCCTATTGCCTCGTCATTCTCCCGTTTCCGACTACGCGAGATACCTGTGCGCAGCAAGCCGCTGACACGATCTACTACAATCTGGTTCCATTCACTTTTGTCAAAGACATCATGAAGGAAACACCTGTTGTATGGTCTCAGCCTTCCAGCTATATCGGAATGATTCAGGGCAGAGCCTTCTTACAAGTTCTATTTAACGTCCTGCTCCTTATGCCGCTGGGTGTATATATCCGTTATTTTTTTCAAAAGAGATCATTCTGGAAGTACACCCTGCTAGGCGGATTCGGGCTTTCCTTATTCTTCGAGATTACCCAGATCACCGGATTCTACGGGTATTATAATTGTCCTTACCGTCTCTTCGATGTGGATGACCTGTTGTTGAATACTTCGGGAGCGGTCATTGGATTCTTCACAGCGCCCATCCTGCTTGCTTTATTCCCATCACGTGCAAGCATTCAGGCGAAGAGCGAACAGATCGTGGAGCAAAACCGAGTGTATGCTATGCCTCAATTGCTCGCGTTAATTATCGATGGAGTCGTTGTTGTCTTCCTTTCGAATCTGATATCCATCTTCACAGCGTCTGATGTGATCAGTGATGCGCTAAGTACATCCATTGCTATGGTCATTGTGCTGTTCTTCATACCTTGGGTGCGAAATGGGGTAACTCCAGGCTCGGCCATCTTGCGATTCCGCTATGTGGATCGTCAGACCGGCACACCCACCAGTGAATCGTTATTCAAAAGATTTGCCGCACTCTATGTTCCATGGCTGCTCGTTACGATCATTCGCCTGGTCAACGATTATGCTTTTTCAGGACATCAGGATGTGATGCTTCAGCCTTATCAAATGTGGATCTCCTTGGGAACATTCGGCATCTATATGTTAGTCTACGCCGTGCTCTTTGTTCATGTCTTGATCGTACTCTTCTCCCGTGGAAAACGTTCCTTCTACTTCGATGAGGTGTCACGCACGCGTGCCTCTCGTAAATAATGTTTGGAGTATAACAATGCAATGCATAATGTATCCCCCTAATTGGTGCTTACGTTCTGCTACTCTCCAGCCGGATTACAAAAAGAGGAGGTTCATTCTGAGAATGAACCTCCTCTTTTGATTAAGCGTATAGCAGTTATTCAGAGTATCCATTTCAAATAATCGGCTTGGATTATAACCCTAACAGCTCTCGCTTGGCTGCATCCGGATCATGTACGACCTCAATCTCATGGTTGAAGATTAGTGTCGCTCGATCCTGCTCATATTCAGGCCAGTTCACACCTGCAACTTCAGGTTGGCCATTCTTGGCAAAGGAAATCCAGGCATCCTGTACCTTGAGGGCAAGTGCCGCAGCAGCTTCATCCGGCTCCGCATTCATGAATTTGAGGACATGCAGTGTATTAAACACAAAGAACATTTCGATACTGTGAATCGCTCTTTTTAACAAGGGATGTTCCGGCATCACCCAATCAAATCGATACATCCACACTGGGGCATGTTTCTGTTGTGCCGCAGCATATTGCAGCGCTGACCGCCAGAAGTACATATCCGTCATGACTTGGGCTTGTCCATCTGCCGTTTTTGGATAACTATCCGCGATGGCTACCCGATTCTCCAGATCTGGCGTCATAAAGTCTACGCCCTGAACCATATCGATCTCTTTTGAATAAGGCACATGTGGCTGGATGAACAGTGCACCCTCGTGCAGTGTCGTACCAATCAGCACCGGAATGTCCTGCGCTGAACCTTCGCTCACCGCCTGAAGTGGCACCTGAGGTAGTGTATGCCCGTCCAATACAGGTTGGAACAATAACGCCATACCTGCCCCGCTCTGCTGTTTGACCGTTTCACCGGCTGCAATAATCTGCTCTACAGGAATTGTATTTAACTTCTGCAGGTTGTCCCGATCCACCCCAAGGATCTTTAACATCCCTTCCCGCAACGCTGAAGCTTGCTCTGCCGGCATGAACTGGGATGCACCACTCTCCATAATGGCACGTTGGAACAGTCCTTTGGCCGCTGGCATCGCCATCAGTGCTGCAATACTCATGCTGCCTGCTGATTCGCCGAACACCGTAACTTGATCCGGGTTACCACCAAAAGCAGAGATATTATCCTTCACCCACTGTAATGCCGCAACCTGATCCAGCAGACCTGCATTGGATACATATGAATCACCTAATGGAGCCATATGCAGGAAACCCAAAGGTCCTAATCGGTAGTTGATCGTCACAACAATGACCTCCCCCCGAACCGCTAACTGTGTACCATCATACATCGGCTGGCTACCTGAACCTGTTACAAAGGAGCCGCCGTGAATCCATACCATGACCGGCAGTGGTGTTGCTCCTTTTTCCTTAGGTGCCCAGATGTTCAGATATAAACTATCTTCTGACTCATTCGGAATTTCTGTCTGGCCTTCTGGTTGATGATTTCGAGGTTGTATATTCTCAGGCCCAAATTGTGTAGCCTGTCTGATTCCATCCCATGACTCGGGCTGTACCGGAGCCTTGAAACGCAACTCACCTACCGGGGGTTTCGCATAGGGAATGCCTTTCCATACGCTTGCATCGTGCAAAAGCTCGCCTTGAACGGTACCATATGTCGTTTGAACCTGAAGTTCTCTCATGCCGCTTCTACTTCCTCTCCGTAAATAGGTTAAATTAACGAGTACGTGCATATCATGTGTACTTATTTGAGTATAGTTTGTTGTCATACCTATTTACAACTTTACCCAACCCCAGCCTCTCCTGCTACGTTTCACGTGGAACTTTATGGGGTGGATGATCTGATACATATCCTTAAGATGGATACCAAAAAGGCCACCCTTTGATCACTGTCATCAAGTTTAACTTGTCTTAATGACATTGACCCTTAGCATGACCCTTTACCGTTGATTATCCAAATAACTACCCTACTGTAGGATATCGCACCGTAAACTCAACACCTTCGATCCATTCGCCCGCGACAAAGTCACGTCCCTTCACAACCACCCGACCCTTATAAATCTCCACATGAAGCCCTTCGCTGCCTTCCAGATGTTCATCCTGATCCGTCCATAGATAACCTACAGACGACGCATTGAACATCGTTGGCATCTTGCCTGCACCATCGTACATCGTATGCTGTGCCTCCAGTTGCCAATGGGTATGTCCCGAGAAAAGGATCGCTTGCGGGTATTTGGCTAGAACGGCCTTGAGTTCCGCATCCTGATTCACACCATACCAGCCTTGTTCCTTCATCGATCCTGCTACCGTATCCATAAGCGGCTGGTGTAAGAAGAGAAAGATCGGTTGATTCGGTGTTGCATGTTCAGACAATTTGGCATCCAGCCACTCCAATTGTTCAGCCGACATATCACAATCCTTCGGGTGAGGTTGCTCGGTGCCCAGGAAAATATAATGATACCCATCAATCCAATGGTCGTGGTATGCGCCCTTCATGCCTGTTGTCCCTTCAAAATCACTTAATCGACGTTGCCATAACCCTGCGACTGTAATGGGGTCTACTCCTGAAGAGATCGGTCCCCCGTCTTGGCCCTCCTGCTCCGAAGTTACAGCAGACAACGTATAGGTCCCGCCGGATAGTTGCTCAATTAGTGCAGCTGATTCAGCAGCGGTTTGTTTTGTGACCAGTTCCATATCTGCTTCCTGCTCCAACAACTCGGCTACTTCATCCTCTTTCATCTCAAGCAAAACGATCGGCGGATCTTGCCATACCACGGCTCCAATATCATGGTTACCTACCGTGTACCGGATGTCCGGCAAACTCTCCGCATGCTTCTTCCATATGCGTTGCAACTCACGATATTCGCTCGGCAGACCTCGATCCGTCACATCGCCCACATGCATAATCCCGCTGCTCCCCTGACTAAATGTAGCTATGTCGGCTAATGCTTGGTCCAGATGCCAGTTATGAATATGGTCTGCCTCATCTCGCACATGTGTGTCCGTAATAACCTGGAAGCTGACAATAGGTTGCTCCGGTGTATGTTCATTTTTCATCAAGAATCACTCCATTTCAGTCCAATAATGCCAATCAGAATAAAACCGATCCAGACCATCGACGTGAGCCGCAGACGTTCACCGAAATAATAATGGCCCACAACGCCAATGAGCGTAATGCCCACCCCAGACCAGATCGCATAAGCTACAGCCAGCGGCATATACTTCACTGCAAAATTAAGAAAGGTAAAACTTGCGCCATAACAGACAAACATCAACACCGAAGGCCATAACCGTGAGAACCCATCCGATACTTTTAGCAAAATGGTAGCGCTCAGCTCCAGCCCGATGGCCAATGCCAACAGTACCCAGCCCAAGTAGGCGTGACTGTTCGTCATCGATTCAGCCCACCATTCAGCAATTCATGGAAGGATTGAATCGTTCTGTCCGCCAAGCGGATTTTTCCCGGTTCTCCAATGCCAATCCTGTACCCCGCACCAGCGGTTCGTGCCATCTCCATGTCTCCGTCCGTATCTCCAATAACCACAGTATGCTGTACAGATACTCCCAACCGCTCACAGGCAAGCAGAAGCATATCGGGAAAAGGTTTCCCCCGTTCCACCAGATCTGTACCAATCACCACGTCAAAAAAGGAATCCAGTCCCATCCACTGTAAATGTTTAATTGCACTTGGTGTATCATCTGCCGTCACAACACCCATAACCACGCCTTCGCTACGGCACTGTTCAAGGAATCTTTGAACTCCCGGTAACGGACGTGCCGGACGATGCTGTTCCATCTCTTCCTCCGCTCGCGCCAAACACTCCCGAACCATGATCTTGGCTTCCGCCCAGCTGAGACCCGCACGATATCCATGCCACGTCAGCACGGCATACACTTCATCCATAGTTCCCATCGCAAGTGGCCCCCGCACGTCATACCCATTCATTCGGCCTTGGTCATCCTGGAATGTACCCCAGATCTGTGGAAGTTCATCTGTATTGATACGAAGTCCCCTGGTCGCCAACTGGTCTCTGAAATCGTTCAACACACAATCGGTCCAGAACCCCCACATGCCCGTAAAATCAAGTAATGTGCCGTCCTTGTCGAACAAAACGGCTTCAATCGGATTTGGTAATCCGTCTACATACGTTTCATCTTGCATTGGTCAAACTCCTTGTCTGCAATCTTTATGAACGGAAAGGACGGTACAGCATGTACCGCCCTTTCCGCGTGAGTTACTTATAGTGATTAGTGATACGTTATGTTTACAATCTGGTCAGGCTCACGACCGAGTCTCTTGGAAACAGTTCTTGTCGATATCGTTACTTCGTTACCCGATCCAGTTCCTTCTGCGCTTTCTCTTTTGCTTCCTTCAGCGCTTGTTCCGCTGGCATATTATTGATCTGCACCTGATCAGCTGCATCTTTCAATGCATCATTGATCTTGCCACCCGTTGGATCCTGGAATGGAGCCGAGGCGTGAGCTGCTTGTTGCAATGGTACCGTGATCTGTGGATTTTCCTCACTGAACTTCATGAACTCTGGATCTTGTTGAGCCGACTGACGTACTGCAATATATCCGGTGTTCATGGACCATGAAGCTGTGTTCGAAGTTTCAGAGAAATACGTAAGCCATTTGTATGCTGCCTGCTGTTGCTCTGGACTTGCCGCTGACGGAATACCTGCCGATATGGCACTCGCTACCGGTTTTCCTTCACCAATACCTTCCCAGCCTGGTTGTTGCATTGCAGCGACTACGCTAAAGTCCAAGTCACCTTGGTCACCACTAGATCCGGTGTAACCTGCTGCTTTATTTTTCATCACATCATCAATCGTTTTGTACCAGTACTCCCAGCCCTGACCTCCGTAATGAATGCCCATAATCTTGTCTTCGTTAATCCATTTACGGAACAAGTCCCATGTCTCGATCCATTCCGGAGAGTCGATCATAACGGTTTTGCCATCGTCGCTAAGAATCTGTCCGCCCTTACCCAGCACGGCATCAATCATATTGTCTCTACCCCACATCGGTTCCCAACCGTAGAAGGTAGTCTTGCCATTTTCTTGTTTGCTCATCTTCGCAGCCGCCTCAGCCAGCTTCTCCCATGTCGTCAGAGTTGCTGGGTCGATTCCGTTCTCCTTGAACGTATCCATACGGTAGTACATGATCTGAGTTGTACCGTACATTGGCAAAAAGTATTGCTTTCCATCCACCTGTCCCTGGTTCAGGAATGTCTGAATGAAATCGTCTTTCTTAAAATTCGGATCAGCGGCAATCATCTCATCCATAGGTGCATAATATCCTTTGCGTGCCCAGTCTATATTGGAGCTGAGTACAGCGGCTGGAACCTTCTTGGAAGCAATTGCTGCTTGCAGCTTCTGTTCCGTTTCCGTGTAATCTGCTTGTACAATCCCCTTCACAACGACTTCGTTCTGGGAGGCGTTGAACGCATCAATCGTCTTTTTCATGTTATCGCCCAGATTACCACCCAGACCATACCAGAACTCAATCTCCACCGGATCTTTTGCCTGAACTTCGGTTCCACTGGCAGCAGCTGTCGTGCCTGATTCTGCGGGTGCTTGTGTTCCACAAGCGGTCAATAGAGCAAAGCTGGTCGCGAGTACCAGCGACATGCCACCCTTCCAGTTCAACCTCAATCTCTTTTTCCATGTCATGCTTGCTTGACTCCAGTTCATTGTCGTTCCTCCCGTTTTAGGTGAAATGTTAGTTTGCATAAATTGAACTAAGAAATATTTACACTAGCCACTCCAATGACAGAACAACCTTCCGATCGCTGTTATCCCCAGATTTTTTTGATTCCTTTTTGTAAAGGTAAAATCCGGGGATAAAGGCGAGCGCTTCGCTTCTTCAGATTATTTCTGTCCTCTCCGTTTTGTGTAAATGTTTATTTCAATTTATATAGTAGGGTAGTTAACATCAGTTCTTGTTCACACCGGCCGTGATATTGACGCTCTGCATGATCGTCTTCTGGGTGAACAGGAAGAGAATAAGTAAGGGTGCGATGGTGAAGGCACTCGCAGCCATAATCTGTGGCCAAGCCAGTCCATATGCCCCGCCTTCTACAAAGAAGCTGCGCAGACCCGCCGATACCAGCTGTAAATCAGGGTCTTTGGTGATGAGCATAGGCCAGAAATAGTTGTTGTACTGTTCAATAAACGTAATCAGAACCATCACGGCGAAGCTTGAGCGAACAAGCGGCGTGATAATCGTCCAGAGAATCCGGAAGTGGGATGCACCGTCCAGCTGTCCGGCTTCCACCAATTCATGCGATACCTGCATGAACGCCTGCCGGATCAGGAAGATCGAGAACACGCTGACACAATTGGATACAATCAAGCCTGTGTAGGAATCAAGCAGATTAAGTTCGCTAAGCACCAGGTAACTAGGCAGATATACGGCTGTACTCGGTATCATATAACCCACCAGAATCAGGGAGGTCAGCACACCTTTGAGACGGAACTTCATATGTGTCAGGGCGTACGCCATCATACTGGAGTTGACGATCTGAAATAGACAGATGGCTAAGGCCACCCCGGTACTGTTCAGGATGTAACGGGCAAATGGTGCCGCATTCCAGGCATCCACATAGTTGCTCCACAGGAACGTCTCCGGCCAGAAGGTCGGCGGGAACTGCCAGATCTCATCATTGGTTTTGAACCCGCTAATGACCATCCAATAGAAGGGAAAGGCTGTACCCAGCGCGATAATGGCTAACAGGAGGTAGCGGATCAATTTACTTATTTTAAAATTCGGTTGTGACACGTTCTGCAACTCCTTGCGCTTCATCCGTTTAGACTTTTTGTTGGGCAATGTCATTGTCATTAGTAGTGCACCAGACGTCTGCCAAGCAGGAAGGATACTCCCGACAGCAACACGCAGATCAGAATAATCACAACGGCGATGGACGAAGCTTCACCTACGTTAAAGGATTCGAATGCAGACTGGTAATACATGTACAGCAACGTTCTCGTTGATCCCGCCGGTCCACCCTGCGTCATGACATTGATCTGGTCATAGGCTTGCAAGGACTGGATGGTAAGAATAATCGAGAGAAAAAATGTCGTTGGTGAGATCAGTGGCAATGTAATACTTCTGAACTTGTCCCAACCGTTTGCTCCATCGATTGAAGCTGCTTCGAGCAGATCGGAAGGCAGATTTCGTAGCGCAACGAGATAAAATACCATCGCCCATCCTATCGACTTCCAGAGCGTGACGATCAGAACGGCAACCAACGCCCAGTCCGCGTCACGCAACCAGCCGATCGGAGATACGCCAACCCAGCCCAGCATCAGATTAGCGAGTCCCACTTCGGGCTCGAAGATCCAGGACCACGCGATGGACACCGCAACTGTCGGGGTGACCCAAGGTGAGAAGAGTAATGTCCGGAAGATGCCGGATGATTTGATTTTGCTATTCATGAGCATCGCAAGCGCCAATCCGCCCACAATGGTTGGGATTACACTTCCAAGTCCGAATAACAAGGTGACTTTCAGTGATCGATAGAATTCAGAGTTTGTCAGCAGATAACTGTAATTGTCCAACCCAACGAACAACTTGTCCGGGCTCATAAAGTCCCAGTCGGTGAAACTGAGATAAACGATATATCCCAGAGGTCCCAGCCAGAAGATCAGCAATGGGATTAGAGCTGGCAGCGTGAATAGGACCGCCTCAGACTCCCTCCATAGTTTTAAACGCAAATCCCCCACTCCTTACTGTCCAATTTTTCTTTAATTATTGGGAATTTTTGAGTATAATCGACTTTATATTTCTTCTGTACAAAATTGATTGTACACTCGTATTGAAAATTCTAATTCCGGCTTATGTTAAAATTGGAGCAAGTCATGTAAAATATGAGGCAGCTAGTGGGAACGCTATCATAAACCAGAGGTGACAACGTGGGAAAAGAAACCGCCAGGAACCCGAATCATTCTTCGTTACCTGATCGGCATGCGCTGAGGGAGAGAGTCATTGAGGCCATCGCCAATACGATGGATCTGTATGGGGTGAATCATACATTTGGCAAATTATACGGCATCATGTATTTTGAAGATCGACCGATGACACTTGAAGAGATGAAGACCTCGATGAATATGAGCAAAAGCAACATGAGCTATGCGGTTCGTTCACTTACAGAGTCACAGATGATCTACAAACTGGAGGAGAAGAAGGACCGCCAGGATCAGTATCTGGCAGAGACCGACTTCTATCGTACATTCCAGAATTTCTTTGGGGCCAAGCTCCAACGGGAAGTAGATGTCATGTTAGAAGGCATTCGTGAGGTCATTCCTGACTTGTCGGCAATGATTCTTTCGGAGCATACCTCTTCTGAAGATCGAGATGATGCACTCCGTGATCTGCACAAACTCCAACACGCAGAGCAATATTACGTCTGGTTACAAGGGTTCGTGAATCAATTGCGAGACGGGAAATTTTACAAGAATGCTGCACACGCACTCAACAAAGAGTAGTACAACTGCGTAAACAGAATAACTAGTAGGTGACCCAGGGGCGCTAACGAACCTAGACGATCTGACGTACCATTGTTGAGTCACACTAAAGCGCAAAAAGGAGCTGTTCCTAGCCAATGTATGGCTTTTTGGAACAGCTCTTTTTTTTATTCTATCTATTGTATTGTCATATCCTATCCGTCATTAGGGGTTCTCTTTTCCATATGCTACTGCGTTAATGACCCCTTTTTTCTTTTATAAATATTACTTTTGCGCTGCAGCTTCGATATCTGCATATGCCCAGTGTGATGCTGTTACATCACTGAACGTTGGCGTAGCTGCGCCAGTGAGTGGTGTCCGGTTGAACAATACATTCAACACTTTCACCGCTTCAGCACGTGTCAGCTTGCTGTCTGGTTTGAATGTACCATCGTTGTAACCAACCATCAGGCCAGCGGATTGCACGTATGCAATGGCTTCTGCTGCCCATTGGTCTGCGGATACGTCTGTGAAGGAAACTGCTGGACCATTTACGGTTGTTGCACTCGCTTGTTGCTGCATCCAGCGATGAGCAATCGTCGCCATCTGTGCACGGGTGATCGAACCTTCCGGTGCAAATTGAGTGTTGCTCATGCCGTTCATGATACCAGCGGATTGTGCTTTTTGAATCTCACTTGTTGCCCAGTGTGTCGCAGATACATCCTTGTAACTGACGCTATTCGTGGAACCTGCTGACGCTTCAGTTGGAAGATTGCGAGCCAGCATTGCCGCCATTTGAGCACGTGTTACGAACGCATCTGGTCGGAAATCTGCACCAAAACCTTGGATATACGGTTGGTGTGTACCTTGCGAAGCTTTCAGTCCATCCACAACAACGAGGGTGAACGTACTGAATTTGGTTACGGTAAATTCGATACCTTCGCTGTTATCCGCGAGTTTCACCAATTTGCCTTGAATCAATTCTTTTGTGCCGTCACTGTGTTCGATATAAATTGCCAAGTTGTCCAATACCTGCTGACGAGCAGCCGGATCAGTTGGCAGACTGTCACGCAGTGGCAAAGTCAACGTCACTTCACGGCTCTGCATATTCGTGTCAATCTCTACCGGACGAGCCAATACGCGAACATTCGTATTCGGAGCAACTTGTTGAATCAATTGCTCTTTCTTCGCACGTTCTTCCACTTCTTTGCGTTCGGATTCCTTTTTCAAAGGTACAACGCGGAAGTACAAGTCTTGATCGAATCCGGCGATGGAATTCGTCGGAACGGAAATCACTGCATTTTCAGTGGAAATTTCGAGTTTCAGCGAACCATCATTCAATTCTTTCACGGCTGCCTTAGGCAGTTCAATACGTGTCTCGGACACAGAATCTTTGGTGTCTGGAATAACAATGCGTGCAGTGTTCATGTTCAATAGCTTCGCTTTTTCCACCGATTCCTTGGCAATTGCTTCGGTCATTTTCACCAAATCTTTAATGATGCCATTCGTTTCCGTGGTACGGGTAATCGGTGTCTTGGTTAGGTTCGTGCCGTTCGCTCCATTAACGTCAACCACGATCTGCTCTTGTTTCGTTGTTGGTGCAGGTGTAGACGTTACTGGTGTAGTCGTGGACGATCCACCACCTGTGTTTCCACCCGGGTTAGGTGTTGAGCCATTACCGTTATCAGTGTTGCTGTCACCGTTCTGTGTAAAGACAATCTTTACTGCGCGTCCTGGCAGTTCATCACTAATCGCTTTATGACGAACCAGAACTGTTTTATTTCCACTAAAGTCAAGACGCTGAATGAGTGCAACATCTAGCCAGTTCTCTCCACCATTGAAGGAAATCTCCATCGTGGCATCCAAGCCCGTTATTGCGTTGGTAATATCGTTACCCTTCACATTAGGAGCCGTAAAGAATCGGTTGAATACGTATTGAAGTTGATGAACATTCTCGTATTGATCCTCTTCATTAAGCAACCATTCTGCAAGTTCCTTTTTCCCCTCTGAACTAAGCTCTTCTCTTTTGGATAAATCAAGAGCACCTAATAGGTTATACTCATATTGACTCAAGAAATTTTTGCTATTGAATTGATCCAGCATGGTCTCATTAAGCCACTGGTCCATCTGCTCTATCGTTTTAGCATCTTCCAAAGGCTTGAACGGCGTATTTAACAGAGCCAGTACAAAATTAGGAGTTGCGATGTTTCCTGCAAACTCACCCGAGCTCTTTCCAGCTGCCAGTAGATGCATATATTTTAGCGCAAATACAGGTTTATTTACTTTACTACGTTCCAAATGTTGTTGACCGATAAAGCGGAGTAGGCCTGTCTCTTGGTCTTCAAAGTAACGTGGTCCATCCACCAGTTTTACGGCGAAAGCGTCCAGCTTAAACTGAAGAAAACTTAAATCCTTCTCTTCCCAGATCGACTGAATCTGTATAGCCAGTTCAATCATATACTGAACTTGTTTCTCATCCTCATAATCCTTCTTAATATTTTTGAACATGAATTCGGCAACATACTCTTTAACCTCAGGGGTCAAAGCTGCATATTCATCCGGCAAATGAATCCCCAAAGCAGGGTTTTCTATCGCCTGACGCATTGCCTCCGCATCTTTGCCCAATCTTGCTGCATTTACCTCAGCAAGCGGCGTAAGAATGTTGGGATTAAAGAAGCGATCGAATGCTTCTTGGATTGCAACAAAACTCGCATATCCCCCATTCGGTCTTTGATCCAACATCCACTGTGCTAATGATTCTTCTTCTGAATCGTTTAACAAATCACTTAATTTTTCCAGTTGAAGGGGGAATTTCTCGACTGCTATTGTTGGTTCACTTGCATTGTATTGCTGCGATTGTTTCTGAACAGAATAAAACATATCAAGGATCTGCTCCATATCATTAGCAGTCTCTGCCTTATTCAGTGAAGGAAACATTGCGGGAACCGTAAGAAGATAACCCACTCCAACTTCATCGCCTGCAAGTGCCGTGCTTAGCTTAGCTGCATAAGCCATCAGATACTGATCCATATCGGAAGCAATCAAGTAACCCTGGGCGGAAAGCTTAAATTTTTCAAAATACTCTTGTGAGAATAGACCATTGCCTTGAACAATTTGGTTATAGAACAATTCCAACTTAGGCATCATGTCCCGTACATCAACTTCTCTATATGCCTCTATTGCCTTAATACTGGCATCCACAATGAATTGAACCTGAACCTCATTGTACTGTTCGGATGGAGGATTCACCTGAATCAATGTAGCAACGACTGTCATTTGGTCGCGACCTGTAAGATCTCTAAACTGCTCCGATCGTGTAAGCAAATCCGTGTCGTTTAATACAGACAATACCCCCTCTGGATTTCTAGTAGAAATGGCCCCATTCAACTGTTCCAGTGGTGTCTGCTCTGTTGTTGAAGTTGATGAGTTATTATTATTTGTATTGCTATTGTTGCTTGAATCATTGGAATTGGATGATGTGTTGCTGGATGAATTCGTATTATTAGGATCTGGTCCAGCACTTACATAACTCGCTACTGCTCCTTGCGTCAACATGAGTGAAACGATTAACAAACTAAATGATTTGCGGATCTTGCCCATTTTTATCCTCCTCAGATGTGTTGAACATGAATAGATTGTGTATATTCATCATTGATAACATAGGCATATTGTAGTACATAACTCTGAACGGATTCTGAACAATGGAGCAAATAAAAGGTATTAGTACCACTTATAGATATAAAATTTGTGGGAAATTTCATTTTTTTCGTCATTATTCAACATTTTATTTTGAGATATACTATTTTAGACCTATAAATGCATAACGCGAGATTCAAACAACATTAGCATATACTTCTCTGAATTTCAGTAGAACAAAAGAAGACCACCTATTTTGTGGTGGCCTTCTTTGTTCTACCATATTAGCTTGCTCGGAACTAAAAACTACGAGCTTTTAGCCTCTTAACCTTGCATAGATATTATTTCTGCGCAGCAGCTTCGATATCTGCATATGCCCAGTGTGTTGCTGGTACATCACTGAACGTTGGCGTAACTTCGCCAGTTAGTGGTGTGCGGTTGAACAGCACGTTCAACACTTTCACCGCTTCAGCACGTGTCAGCTTGCTGTCTGGTTTGAATGCACCATCGTTGTAACCAACCATCAGGCCAGCGGATTGCACGTATGCAATGGCTTCTGCTGCCCATTGGTCTGCGGATACGTCTGTGAAGGAAACTGCTGGACCATTTACGGTTGTTGCACTCGCTTGTTGCTGCATCCAGCGATGAGCAATCGTTGCCATCTGTGCACGGGTAATCGAACCTTCCGGTGCAAATTGAGTGTTGCTCATGCCGTTCATAATGCCAGCGGATTGAGCTTTTTGAATTTCATTTGTTGCCCAATGTGTCGCAGATACATCCTTGTAACTCACGCTATTCGTGGAACCTGCTGCCGCTTCAGTTGGAAGATTGCGAGCCAGCATAGCTGCCATCTGTGCACGTGTTACGAATGCATCTGGACGGAAATCTGCACCAAAACCTTGGATATACGGTTGGTGTGTACCTTGCGAAGCTTTCAGTCCATCCACAACAACGAGGGTGAACGTACTGAATTTGGTTACGGTAAATTCGATGCCTTCGCTGTTATCCGCGAGTTGCACAAGTTTGCCTTGAATTAATTCTTTTGTGCCGTCACTGTGTTCGATGTAGATCGCCAGGTTGTCCAATGCTTGCTGACGAGCAGCGGGATCGGTGGGCAGACTATCACGCAGTGGCAATGTCAACGTCACTTCGCGGCTCTGCATATTTGTCTCGATCTCTACTGGACGAGCCAGTACGCGTACATTCGCATTCGGAGCAATCTGTTGAATCAACTGCTCTTTCTTCGCACGTTCTTCGACTTCCTTACGCTCGGATTCCTTTTTCAGTGGAACCACACGGAAGTACAAGTCTTGATCGAATCCGGCGATGGAATTCGTCGGAACGGAAATCACTACATTTTCAGTGGAAATCTCCAGCTTGAGTGAACCATCATTCAGTTCTTTCACTGCTGCCTTAGGCAGTTCGATACGTGTCTCGGACACGGCATCTTTGGTATCTGGAATGACAATACGTGCGGTGTTCATGTTTAATTGTTTCGCTTTTTCCACCGATTCCTTGGCAATCGCTTGGGTCATTTTCACCAAATCTTTGATCATGCCGTTGGTTTCGGTTGTACGTGTGATTGGCGTTTTGGTCAGGTTGGTACCGTTTGTTCCATTAACGTCAACCACGATCTGCTCTTGTTTCGTTGTTGGAGCAGGTGTAGAGGTTACTGGTGTAGTTGTGGACGAACCTCCACCTGTGCTACCACCCGGGTTAGGCATTGGAGTATTGCCATTATCTGTGCTGCTATCACCATTCTGTGTAAAGACAAACTTCACGGCGCGGCCTGGCAATTCATCGCTGATTGCTTTGTAACGAACCCATACCGTTTTGTTGCCGCTAAGGTCCATTTTTTGAATGAAGGCAACATCAATCCAGTGCAACTTATTGTCGAAGGAAATCTCCATCGTGTTGTCCAAACCCGTTAGGGTGTTATTGATGTCATTCCCCTTCACATTAGGAGCCGTAAAGAATCGGTTAAATACATATTGTAGATTTTCGACATCTTCGTAGCTGTCTTGTTCATTTAGGACCCATTCAGCCAATTCCTTCTGGCCTTCAGGACTCAGTTCTGCCCTTTTGGTTAAATCAAGAGCACCTCTAAGATTAAATTTGTATTTGCTGAAGAACGCTTCACCTTTAATCTGATCTTTCATTGCTTTATCAAGCCATTGATCCATTCGCGGTATAGAGGTAGCTTGCTCAAATGAATCGATAGGCATAGATAAGAGGTCCAGCACAATATCAGGATTAACAATATCCCCTTTAGACTCTCCTTCTAACCTTTCAAAGGCTACTTGATGCAAGTAATTGAATGCCAGTACACCTTTATCTACTTTGCTACGTTCCAAATGTTGTTGTCCAAGGCTGCGTAGCACATAGGTCTGTTGGTCATTAAAGTGATTAGGTCCATTTACTAGTTGCTGAGCGAGCAGATCCAGCTTATTCCTAAGAACATTGAGTTCCCTCTGCTCCCAAACAGATTGTGCCAATACACCAAGTTCAATCATATATTGGACCTGTTCTTTATTTTTGTAATCTTTATTTACATATTCAATCAAGAATCCCGCAATGAAATCTCTAACCTGCAAAGACAAGGCACCGTATCCGTTAGGAAGAGTGATACCCAGCTCTGGATCTTCCATAGTCATTCGCATTGCTTCGATATTACTGTTGCTCTTTGCAGTATTTAAGACAGTCAATGGATCGCTTTCGTTATCATCAGGGAAAAATTTATTAAATGCAGTCTGAATTGCTTCAAAACTTGCATATCCACCAAGTGGTCTTTCACTAAGCATATGGTCTGCCAATTGTTCTTGCTCTTCGGAAGTGAGATTATCCAATTTGCTAACATCCAAAGGGAAACTTCCAAGTGGAGTTTCTGTGTAGACGGAGTTATATTCCTCAACATCTTTCTGAATAGATCGAAGATGCTTCAAAGACACCAACGCTTCTGCTTCCGTTAATGCCTGGTTAAGATAAGGTGTTCTTTCAACAGCAGTGTCCGTGAATTTGATAACTCGGGAGATGGACTCTTTCCCTTTTAGCCTAATTGCATATCGATACTTAGTCATCCATTTGTCCATTTCGGAGGATGTGAGGTAAGTATTAATAAGTCGGTAGTATTCCCCTTCTGGATCGGGCTCTTTGAAATGATTTACTCGTTCTGCTTGCTTGTTATAAAACTCATCAAGTGCAGCTATTGCGTTTGGTCCATCAATTTCGCGTGTGACTTCAAGTGCCTTCAAGGCTACTTGCACCAAAAATTCAACATCTTCTTTTTTCTCATATCCAGCATTTGTTGGTGGATCTATATCCAATAAGTATATTGCGATTTCCTCCTGATCTTTGACAGAAAGCATCTTGAAATCAGGCTCAGTGATGAATTGTTCATCGCGCAGTAATGCAATCATATCTTGAATAAAATCGTTGCTGTTACCCCGATCCGCTTCTTTCAACAGTTCGTTATATTTGGTCAGCGGTGTTTCCCCATTGAAAAAAGCATCAAACGCAGTTTGAACCTGGGATACTGTTTCATAACCGTTTTGCGGCTTATGATCAATCATCCATTGAGCCAGTTCGGATTTTTTGGTTGTATCGTTCTGGATGGTCGACATCTTCTCCATATCAAAAACAAAAGGCTGGATGTTAGGGTTTGGATTAAAAATGACATTCATTTGAATGAAGTCATACATACCATAAAGAATATCCAATGATGCTTCCATGCTGGAAAGGTCAAGTGCTCCATTCAGTTCTTTATATTCGGATTCGGATATCTTAGTAACCATAAATTCCAACTGACTATTAAAATGCGTAGGATCGCTAGAATTCATGAAAATAATATTAAAGAACATAAGATTACTCGTAAACATTGATAAGTCTGCACCCATTAAACTCATATAATCATTGCCAGCTTGTGTCCAATCAGATTTTCCAACATTCGGGAAATAAGTGGACCATTCTGCCAGCAGGCTATAAACCATAGTGATGTTGTACTGCAATACGCTCGACTCAGTCTGCTTAGGAAGTGTGATAAGATGGTAAACCAAATTAAATACGTAATTGGCCTGATTGTTGTTCTCATATGGAAACTCCAGCGGAAGCAACAAGACCATGCCTCTGGCAATTTCATATTTTTGATTATCGTTCAATGCTTCATAATCTTCAGGTAGTGTGATTAAATCTTGTTGTTCAAGTAAATTTTGAACATTGCTCATCGTCGTACCCTCATCCGACTCAACATACATGTCTCTCTCCATATTAAGTTGATCCAACGGAGTAACCGGGTCAGCACTTGCAACCCCACCCACGCTAACCACCTGTAATAACAAAACCGCAATTAAAAGGCAGCTTATCAGCTTTCTGTAATTCATGTACTTGATCCTCCCTGTCTCATGATTTTTTACATATAAATTCATTCCCTCTGATACGTAAGGCCTATTGTATTGCAATGCAATAAACAGAATCTAAACAAAAAGAGTAAGTAAATGTAAAAAGATCCACCCTGTAGTACAAAAATAGGATAAATCTCAACTTTTTTCGTCATATTTCATCATTTTATTTTAAAAAATATTCTTTTGGACCTATATAACTCCAGCTCTTAAATCAAGGTATACCCGCCATCCACATACAATGTGCTGCCGGTCGTAAACGTATTGGTCATCAGATACGTAACGGTATGTGCAATTTCTTCATTGTAGCCAACCCGCTTGAGCAGAGACAGCTTCTCGTAATCTTTAAAATGATCACCACGCGGCGTCCCTTCTTGACCCTCCCGCCAGATGGTTCCAGGGGATACAACATTCACACGAACCGGTGCCAATTCCACTGCAAGTGCCTTACCCAGACTCTCAATTGCGCCGTTACATGCAGCGTAGGAAGCACCCCCATCCAGTGGTCGCTGGCTGAATCCACCAGACATTAACGTGATCGAGCCGGAAGTCGAAAGAGACGGTGCAGCGTATTTAGCCGCAAAGTATTGAGGCCAGAATTTTCCTTTAAAACAACTCTCTGCCGTTTCCCGATCCGAAGTCAGTGGACCTCTAGTGTAGGCTGCTCCTGGCGTGAAGAGATGATCGAACCTGCCGATTCGGGCAAAAAATGCTTCGAGCTGTTGCTCATCCTGATTGTCCAATACATGAACTTCCACCACCGTTTCTCCAGCCACCCCTTTGCCCACAGCCTTCGTAATCTCTTCCTTTGCTTCCTCCAGTTTGGACGCCGATCTTCCCGCAATTATCACATGCGCACCTGCGGCAGCTGCCTGAATTGCCGTAGCCAGTCCGATGCCCGAGCTTCCCCCGATAATAACGACCCGTTTATTCGCCAATGTATACTGATTCATCTATGATCATCCTCTCATCTCCGGTTATATAAGTGCATGTGCGCTCACGTTGTGTTCATTATTCATGAAATGAAGAACGTTGAATAGTACGCATTTACATCGTACCTAGTATGAATATTCGTACTATTGGGACGGGATTACGACGGTTCCCCCCCTCTTTTCACAGAGTCAATCAAGCAGAGATCGTGAAAATCCGATATGATGGAGATACATATTGTCGTATAAAACGAGGTGATTACTATGGATTTACAAGAACCCAGGTTACAGGGAGTATTAACAACGCTGGAGACCATTAATGGGAAGTGGAAACCCCTTATCTTGTTTATTTTATTAAAGGAAGGTACGAAACGATTTGGTGAACTACGACGCATGATTCCTGATGTAGCCCAAGGCACGTTAACGAAACAACTACGCGAGCTGGAGCAGGATCGAATTATTGTGCGTACGCTCTATGGGGATGTTCCACCGAAGGTGGAATACAGCCTGTCCGAACACGGTCAGACCATTGGTGCGTTATTGGACGGCATGTGTGGTTGGGGCAAAGCACATCTGAACTATTTGAACAGTACACAAGGTACCACTATGGATACATGAACACCTTCAATTCGAACTGTCGTGCTTGTGTAAGCCTTACCATTCCTCTATAATTTCGTTCAGATGCACAATATGGTATCGGGCGGAATCATCATCAGAGAAGATGCGCATTTAGCACGATGAGATGGAAGGGGAGGAGCTTCGTTGTTGCAGCTTTCGGAAAAACAGGCACAGGATATCGTAGATAAAATGATGCAAGACATTCCATACAACATCAACATCATGAATGAGCATGGCATTATTATTGGAAGTGGTCAGAAGGAACGTGTGGGCACAGTTCATCAGGGCGCTGTCCGCGCATTAACAACAGGAAGCATGATCGAGGTTTGGCAGGATGGCATACTTGAGAAGATGGGCACCAACGAACCGATTCTAATCAATCAGCAGCATGTCGGAGTCATTGGCATATCCGGTCATCCGGATGAAGTTCGGCCTTTCTGCAACATCGTGCGTACTACCGTATCTCTCTTAATCGAACAGCGTAATCAAATGGAAAGTATGGCTCATGAAGCTTCACGTAAAAAAGCCTTTATCGAACGACTGCTCAATCAGCCGGGTTCATACTCACAAAAGGTCAAAAAGGAAGCCCTGCAATACCGTATTGATCTGCAATTGCCAACCATTCTTCTATATGTCCGTCTCCCCAAAAACTCCTTGGCCGCTGAGACGGAGGTTAACCGCATATTGCTCCAAGTCCCTTCATTCTCTATTGAAGGTGATGGTGATGATCAGATTATTCTGATCCAGAATGAAGCAGACGTTGATCGGATAATCCAGCGTTTGAGACAGATCACACCCACAGCATTCATCGCCGTCAGCCAAAAAGAAGCGAATATCGCCACCAGTTACGAACAGGCCCGGTCCGTGATGAACATTATGGTGGCACTTCAACCAGACTCGCCGATCATTCGGTATGAGGATGTACCCTTTCTGGTACGATTCAGCGCGGCTGATCTAACACCTCATGCCAATATCATCAGCAAACTTGAGGATACAATTGACCTGCTGGATACACTCCGCAGTTTTATCCAACATAACGGCAGTATGACCACGACAGCAGACCATCTCAATATTCACCGCAATACCCTTCAATATCGGCTCAAACGCATACAGACCCTTACGGGCAAAGATCCCCGTAATTTGCTGGAACTCATTGAACTTACACATGGACTACTCGCGTTCTACCAATAGCGTCAGAGCTTTCTTCGAAAAAAACAAAAGACGAGAAACAGACTACCTGGAATCAGGCATATCCGTATCCCATCTTTTTCACATCGCATTGCAATACGACCACGTAACTCCACGTAAGATCCCGATCTTCACTAGCCTAAGTTAATAGACCCAGTCTCAGCACCCTGGCAATATTCTCGGTTGTACGCTCCACATTTTCCGGGCCTTCTCGCAATAGTCGCTCCAGATCTGCTGCCCCAGGCACAATGCCAAATATGGCATCAATGCCTTCCGCGTACAGGGTGTCGACTCCTTCGCCTATATAGCCTGCAATGGCAATTACAGGTTTACCCGCTTCCTTGGCTGCCTGAGCAACGCCATAGGGAGTCTTGCCAAATTTCGTTTGGAAGTCAATTCCGCCCTCCCCCGTAAATACCACATCCGCAGCATGTAACTTTTCACGCAATCCTGTATATTCAATGACGATTTCAATTCCTTTACGCAGTACCGCCTGTGTAAAAATCAAGAGTCCCGCACCCAGTCCGCCAGCCGCTCCGGCACCGGGTATATCACGGATGTCTTTGTGCAGCTGCTGCTTTACGACATCTGCATAATGGGACAGGTTCGCATCCAGCTGCTCAACTATCTCTGGGGTGGCCCCTTTTTGTGGACCAAACACCCTTGATGCACCATGCCCCCCACAGAGCGGATTGGTCACATCACAGGCGACAATGAACTCCACTTCCTGCAAACGCTCATCCAGACCGGATACATCAATCTGGGCCAGTTGATCCAAAGCCCCACCACCACGCGCAAGCGGCTGACCCTCTGCATCCATAAACTTCACACCAAGTGCTTCAGCCATGCCTGCACCACCATCATTAGTCGCACTGCCACCAATGCCGATGATGATTTTGCGTATGCCGAGGTCCAGACACGCTCGAATCAACTCTCCTGTTCCATAGGTTGTCGTCCGTAGCGGATCTCGGGTTTCTTTGGTTACCAGATGTATGCCACTGGCCGATGCCATCTCGATGGCCGCCGTTGTTCCGTCACCCAAAATGCCATACTGGGCAGTCACTGTCTGACCTAATGGTCCGCTCACCTCTTGCTGGTGAAGGGAACCGCCCGAAGCATCCACAAGGGACTGTACCGTGCCTTCCCCACCATCCGCCATGGGTACATGAATATAACCTGCCGTTGGATATATTTTACGCAAACCTTTTTCCATCGCGATACATACTTCTTTCGCTGTCATGCTTTCTTTAAACGAATCCGGTGCCAGAACAAATGTCTTCTCTCTAGTCCCTACAGTTTCTCTCATCTCTCTCACTCCATCCGTTAGATTAAAGGATAAATCCGTACAGTAACGTCGCTACGATAGCCATCGTGCCACCCACAATTGCCTCATATGGAATCACGCCCATCCGCTGACGAATCGTCATCTTCATGCTGTCAGCCGACACGTGGAAGTAATTGCCCTGTGGCAGGGAATCAATAACAGTCGCACCCGTGTGCACCATAACTGCCGCTGCAAGCGGTGCCGTACCCATGTTCAGAATGGCATCACCAAAGGAACCTGTTGCCAAGATAACCCCTGTCGATGTTGAAGCCGTTGCTGCCGCCATCAAAATACCCGCGATTGGTGCTAGGAAGGTACCGGATATTCCAGAGGCTTCAATCAGACCCACCACCTGACCTGACAGATCTGAAGCAGAGATGAGCCCTGCTATTCCGCCTGCACCTACCAGAATGAGCACAGTTGCGGTCATTTTGTTTAATCCTGCGGTGGAGTATTTTACGATATTTCTGCCTTGCCCCATCGCCAGCATACCGATGATGCCTGCAATCGGCAGAATGTACATCGCATCCACTTTAAAAGTAGACAATGCTTCAATGCCCGCAATAGAGCCAATTGGATTGATCATCAACAAAATGATCGCAACCAACGGGGCAACAATGGCTTTGCCAAGTGGTGGATACTTCGATGTATCTACATTGCCCTGTTCGGCTTCCTGATCAGAAACCATAACCCCTTTGTTCTTAAGCATTGAAGCTACAATTACAGTTACAATCAAGCCGCAGATCGCTGGAATTACGCCTGCCAGCATGACATTGCTCAGATCCAGATCGAACCCTCGCGCTGCTGCAATGGTATTGGGATTCGGGGAGATAATGTTTCCCGCCTTGCCTCCACCGGATAAGGCCAGCAGCAATGCCAATTTGGATATGCCCATTTTATTACCTACAGACAATGCAATCGGTGCAACGATCAACACGGCTACGGGGATAAACACCCCAACGGCGGTGATGATCATCGTGGCCAGTGCTAGCGCCAGAATGGCTTTACTTCCGCCAAATTTCCGTACAATCGCCTGCGCTATCGTCTCTGCTGCTCCCGATTCCATCATCACACCCGCAAGCACCCCGGCAGCCAGCACACGAAGTACGGTTCCCATGACACTTTGTGTGCCGTCTACCAGTATATTTACGGTCTCTTCCAGGTTAGCGCCGCCAATTAAAGCGCCTACAATTGCACCCAGAAATAAAGAATAGACCGGATTCAGCTTTCTCAAAATCAAAATGATGGCAATAGCCAGTCCTGCCAGCGCGCCGATCCAGCTAATTGTTAATGGTTCCATTGTCAATTTCCCCCCATGCACTCGTTGAACACGCTTTCATTATAGTTGCTGGAGGGGAGAATAAATATTGATGAAAGGACGAAATTCATTGTGCATTTGCACAACACGAAGGACGGATTGTTCTCATTAACACCCTAGAGTACGTTTTCAAAGCTGAAACCCAAGCGAACGGGATTCAAATCCTTCCTCTCACTCACTATTGGAGCAAAGGGTGAAACCGAGCGCTAAAGAATCTGAGACGTCTTATTATGCGGTTAGAAGCGTCCTCAGAAGTCTAAAGAACCTGAGACACGTTATACCTGAATAAATAGCCGTTTGCAGCGTTTTTATCAAGGGATTGCGGGAAATAACGTGTCTAATGTTCCTTACATTTTCAAAAGAGGGCCAAGAGGCCAAATAAGACGTCCTGTGTTCCTTAGAAAATCGTTCACTCATTCGCGGGATCAGCTCGGCTTGGGTTCAAGACTTTTGGGATACTAACATCCACACTTGTATAGCTTGCCTGACCTTGAAGATACAACCTAGAGGAGAACACGGTTTTCCATAATATTTTTCATGCTGATATGGGATTTGGAGGGTCCCAGCTTCACCAGTGAATCCTGGAACTCGGCAAGTTCTTCAATGGACGCCGTCTGTGCCTTGATCAGATAGTTATATTCACCGCTAATCCGATAGACATCCGTGACTTCGATGGCCTGTTCACAGAACTGGACCAACTCGTCGCAATGCTCTGTTTTGAGCAAAATAAACGTTGTGGTTCCACGGTTTAACCGGGCCAGATTATAGATGGTTGAATATCCCGTTATCACACCTCTTTCCTCCAGTTTCAGGATTCTTTCCTTAACCGAAGGTTGGGACATGTTAATTTCTTTGCTTATCTGTGCAACGGGGATACGTGCATGATGTTGCAGCAAACGCATAATCTGCTGATCGATCTCATCTATCATGTGTTCCATTTGTAAGACCTCCGAGTCATGACCTTATTTAATAAGGTTATCCTGATAAATTAGCTAAAAATAGTTAGATTTCATCTCATTATATCCTTTGATATTGTATGGTTCCAATGCGATATCAGCCCTATAATTTAAACTACAATCTGAAGAAGGAGCGATGTAATGTGAGTGTTATTGGACTTGCACATGTGGCAATTCAGGCCCGAAATTATAAAGATACTCTGGCGTTTTATACAAAAGTATTGGGATTCAAGGTCGGTCACTCCTGGAGTTTGCCTTCCTTCCACATTACCGAGGCATGTATGCTGATCTCTCCGGATCAGCGCACCTGTATTGAGGTATTTGACCCAAAAGCCGTCATTCCCGCCGAGGGTGAACCTGCCACCTCGCCTGAAGATGTCCGGCACGGCGCACTGTTACATTTCGCCTTTTACGTGCATGATGTAGAAGATATCTATGAGCGAGCGCTCGCCCATGGAGCCAAGGCCTACGTTGAACCGGATTGGATATCGCTTGGCGAACCTGCACTTCGGGTTAAAAATGCGCTCGTCCACAGCCCCAATGGTGAAGTGATCGAATTCCTCGAAGAGGTTAATTTCGACCGATCCTTACCATCATCCATATGAAGTACACAAACAGCCTGTTGCCTCGTCATCCGTGGCAGCAGGCTATTTCATGATTGGATTTGCTTGGCAAGCATCAGCATACGCACTACCCTACTCTTGCTCTGCATTCCCCAGCGTATACTCGCGTAGCTTTCCTTCATAAACCAGTTGCAATCGTTCACTCTGGCGAAAATCATCCGGTGTCACCAGCGCCGGCAGCTTATTCCACAATTTGATTCCCGAACGCTGTAGAATCTCGGCTACAAATTGGGAGCAGAAGTAGGAGTTGCTGAACTCCACCGGTTCCTTGAGCGTAATGCCAAGCACGCCGAGCAGATTGTACATATATTTCTGACGGCTGCGGATGAAGATGTGCAGCACACGTTTCATCTTTTCCACTTCACGATCCGTCACCTGAAGCTCGTATATGACACATGTCGTATTAGGATACTTGCTGTATGTACCTGTCTGAATATCTTCCTTCACAAACCCGCCATTCAGTGGATTGCTCGGATGCTTGCGGCCGAAGCTGTACAGCTCGGTTAACTCCCGGTCAAATGAGATCGATGCGTGATTATATGGCGCTCGGGTATAGCTCTGAATAACCTTGGTAAACAACGTTCCTGTATTCGTAAGCAAGATATAGATGGAGCGTTCATCTGTCATAGCAAAATTTCCCCTTATCAAGTTGGCACTATTCCTTCATAATAACATAGGTACCCTATAATGGAATCTTACTTTGAATAAGCAGGTGATCGGTACGTGAGCAGTTCACTCTTTACACTAACGTTAATCTTCACAGCTTTACTTGTGATACATATCGTGTACAAAATTATTGCAAAGCTTCAGCCAAGCAAAGACTATTCAGGCATCGGCCAAAAAATCAAAACCTGGTGGGGTATGTTTGTGATCTTCTGCCTCGCCACCCTTTTTAACCCCATCGTGTCCCTCATCTCCCTTATGGTGCTTGCATTCTTCTCACTCAAAGAATACTTCTCCATGATTCGCAGTACACGCAAAGCCGACCGCAGGCTGTTCCTATGGGCGTATCTGGCGATTCCGGTTCAGTTCTACTGGATCTACATTGGATGGTATGGCATGTTTATCGTGTTTATTCCACTATATGTGTTCCTGGTGCTTCCCTTGCCTCGCCTGATTAACAAAGGTACGGTCGGGTTCCTGCGCAGTGTCAGCTCTACACAATGGGGACTGATGCTGATGGTCTTTGGGCTGAGCCACCTGGCCTATTTCCCGTTCGCCACACCGGAGTATGGGTCCAAGCTCGTGTTGTTCCTGGTCGTGTTAACACAACTGAACGATGTGGTGCATTATCTGGTCTCTCTCTATCTGGGCAAACGAAAAGTGGTGCCTACCGCCAATCCATTTGTCACCTGGGAAGGGTTTGCGTGTGCGTTTATTGTAACGACAGCTACGTCTTATTTCATCCATCCCTACCTGACGCCATTTGATTGGAAATTCTCGCTGTTCATCGGGGTGTTGATCAGTTTGGCCGGATTCTTCGGCAGTCTGACGGTGTCTGTACTGAAGCGCGATCTGTTAATTGGAGATGACAACAAGTTCGATTCACTCAAAAAAAGCTACCTGAGCCGGGTCGACAGCCTGACCTATACCTCGCCGGTTATGTTCCACGTAGTCCGCTATTTCTTTGACTTTATGTAGCAACTATATAAATTGAACTAAACAGTAATTTTTACACTTGCCACTCCGATGACAGAACAACCTTCAGATCGCTGTTATCCCCCGATTTTTTAATTAATTTTATAAAGATGAAAATCAGGGTATAAAGGCGAAGTTTATGCTTCCGAAGCAGCTTTCCTTTAGAAAGCTTTTAGCTCCGCTTCTTCTGGTTATTTCTGTCCTCTACGTTCTCGTGTAAATCTTCAGTTCAATCTATATAGATGTAGCAACAGATAGATCGGCGAGCTTGTAATTATGTATGTCAAAAAAAGCAGCCCCAGTGGCTGCTTTTTCTGTTCAACAGACTCCTGACGGAGCCTTCATGATATGCCTGCTACTTCAACGTAATTTCTTTCTCGGACATGATTTCGTTCCCCTCATCATTGGTGAAGACAAATGTCGCTTTGCCCCGCTCGCCCTTCATCTCATCCGAATAGATAAAGCCTGAGAACTGTCCATTGCCGCTAAAGTAAAAGCCATCTTCTCCATTTCCACCATGTTCAATGGCTTCCTGTAGCGAATTCACAATCGTCACCGTGTTAGACGTCCATCGCATCTCCGTTAGTGTATACCCCTTCGGAACCTGTTTAATTCCAAAATCAAAGCTGTTACCCTCGCTCGGTTTCTCCGACTGGTCAATGACGATATCAATCTGCTCAGACGGTTCAGTGGATTCCGATTGAGCCGTAGGCTTGCCCTCATCACCACTGGCACTGCCTTTGTCATTGTTATTCTTCGCATCCGCATTCGGAACAGAGTTTTCTCCAGCTTCCTCTACGGGTTGCTTCGATTGCGGATAGGCGTGCTCCTGAACCGATTCATTATTATTCTTGGCGCCACAGGCACTAACTAATAGCGAAATACAGAGCACAGACATGCAAAGTGCAGATTTCTTTATATTTATTTTCATCATCTACTTCTCCCTTCATTCATCTTCAGCACGTATATCCAACACACCACTTACTAATCACTACACCATATCGTCCCACATGAAGCTCCATTATATGTAAATGATTAATAAATTCAGTATGTAACTGCACCTCGATGAATAAAAAAAGAACTCTGTTCATGACGTCATGCACCGTTTATTTTATCGATCAAACCCAGGCAAGACCAACACTTGTCCAATCTGAATGGCGTTATGCTCGATTTTGTTCACTTTCTTGATTGCTTCTACATACACACGAGTGTCCATCTGCTGAGGTTTATGTGCCAATGAAATGCCCCACAGTGTATCTCCCTGAGATACAACGATCTGGTCCCCCGACAACAATTGCTCATTCCCGGCAAATGCAGTGAATACAGCACTACACCCTATGATTATAATTAGAGTTATGGTGACGATCTTCACTAGCCAGGTTGGCGTCTTCACACGCTGCATGAATTGATCTTTAACATTCATGGTGCGGGACTCGGACGTTTTGGTATAAGCGGATTCATAAATACTTTTGTACGTGGAATATTTCATTCTAGTCGACCTCCAAACTTTCGTTCCGCTAATCTTTAATTTCATGTTTACCTATGTATTTTTCCTATAACAATGAATGATCAATAATTACTTTTTTTCACTATATAGGTATCTTTGCCTAAGTCACCCTACGCTGATAGGTCTATACTACCAGTTCACTCTAAACAAATTCTGAACAACCGAATTTCAATGTGATAGCCAATTTAATCTATCCAATATTCATGCCTGATTTTCGGCGATGCTTGCTGCAACGTTTTTCTATAATAGGTTATAGATAAAGATTCTAATGAGTAAGGACGTGCCCCCATGATTTCTGCTGATCTGAAGGAACAATATTACGAGGCGCTTGTGGCCAAAGATTCGGAATACGAGGGTTTATTCTATGTTGGAGTCCGAACCACAGGTGTGTTCTGTCGTCCCACATGCCCTGCGCGAAAGCCAAAATTCGAAAACTGTGAATTCTATGAGACGGCTCAGCAGGCACTTCTGGCCTCTTATCGCCCTTGCCAGCGCTGTCGCCCGCTTTCTCACCCCAACCAAGTATCCGATGTCGTTCGCATATTAGTGGAAGCTGTGGAGAACAATCCGGAGAAACGCTGGAAAGGACAGGATTTCAAGGAACTCTCCATCGATGAATCCACGGCGCGCCGACAGTTCAAGAAGCGGTTCGGCATGACCTTTGTCGAATATGCTCGCGCTCGCCGCATGGGACTTGCCCTGAAAAATATTCGCTCCGGCCGCACCGTGATTGATAGCCAATTATCTACCGGATATGAATCAAGCAGCGGCTTCCGCGATGCCTTTTCACGGATCATGGGTGCCGCCCCTACGCAAGTCGATGAAGGACATATCCTAAAAGCGTCCTGGATTGACACCCGCCTTGGCCCGATGATGGCCATTGCAGATGAGGAGTCGCTATATTTACTGGAATTTGTGGACCGCAGAGGTCTGGAGCGCGAAGTTGAGCGTCTGCGCAAACGAACCAAATCAGCGATTGTACCCGGCACTACAGCTCCCATCCAGTCCATTGAGCGTGAACTAAACGAGTACTTTCAAGGTATTCGGACAGCATTCGACACACCGTTGTTCTGTTTAGGAACACCATTCCAAAAGCGTGTGTGGGACGAGTTGCTGGCCATTCCGGCTGGTGAAACGAGGTCATATCAAGAGATTGCAAATGCACTGGGAAAACCGACTGCTTGCCGAGCTGTGGCACAGGCAAATGGGGCCAATCAGCTTGCAATTGTGATTCCATGTCACCGTGTAATCAATGCCAGTGGGGAGCTGGGCGGATACGGCGGGGGATTAACTCGCAAAAACTGGCTTTTGACTCACGAGAAACAAAAACAGGGTAGCTGAAAAACAGAATGAAGTAATGAAGTACGCATCAAATGTCCAGAGGAATGCATGTATATAACAAAGGAGAGTCAACATAATATGAGTACCTTAGAAGAAAAAGCAACGTTGTTCCAACAATACCATGTGAAAGGAAAACCACTTGTTCTGGTCAATGTGTGGGATGCCGGAAGTGCGCAAGCCATTCAATCAGCTGGAGCAACGGCCATCGCAACCGGAAGCTGGTCCGTTGCTGCGGCCCATGGTGAGCAAGATGGGGAAGCCATGCCATTCCATCTGGTGCTTGCCAATCTCGCACGGATTACAGCGAGCGTGGATCTGCCTGTAACGATCGATATAGAGGGAGGGTATGGGAGGTCTGTGTCAGAAGTGAAGCAAAATATCCTGCAAGTCATCGATCATGGTGCTGTAGGAATCAACATGGAAGATCAACTTCCCACTGGCTTGGGATTGTACTCTGTGGAGGAGCAATGCCCGAGACTGTCCGCCGCCCGGGAAGCTGCGGAGCAGGCAGGCATACCGTTGTTCATTAACGCCCGCACAGATATTTTTCTGCAACATGCACCTGAACACCATAACCACTCCCTCCTGGAGGAAGTACTTATACGTTCGAGCCATTATGCAGATGCAGGAGCCAGTGGTCTGTTTGTACCCGGTTTGCAGGATCACCAACTGATTCAGGAATTGTGTGAGCGTTCACCGCTGCCAATTAACGTCATGGTTACGTCTCCTGAACCTTCACCAAAACAACTTGCTGCACTCGGTGTAGCTCGCGTAAGCTATGGACCATATCCTTATCTGCAAGCTATGGAACATCTGAAAGAACTGGGGAGAAGTATTTTATCGGGAAATTAACTGGAGGGCATGTTATAATCACCTCTATTGAACATTTACAGGAGGCAATTATGCTTAACGTGGAACAAAAGCTTGAAGTGCTACAATCGTATCCCCAACTGCAACGCAAAGATGTTTCTCTCGGTCGTGTTAATTTCCACTACGAGGATAGTGCGTATGATAAAAAAATTGTTGCTCTCCATATTCACCCTAACGGTAACGGTTATATCTATGCAGGGTTACTGCCCAACTATGAGACCGATGCTAAAGGATTCGTCAATATTCGTGATTACTCCGAAGCAGATCTGCGCACCTTGTTAGATGAAACGATCCAAGCGATGTCTCACAATCCCAACGCAGTTGAATTCGAAGAGCCAGAACAAGTAAAAGCTGTTGCTCCTGCCTTGTCTACAACCTCTACGGGTGGCGGAACATGGGTCGATGAAGATGGACATACGCTGACTTTAAAATACGAAGATGACATGTGGTATGTGTATTCCGGTGTTAATCTGGATATGGCTTTTGAAACGCGTAGCGAAGCCGGCGAGTACCTCAAAGACGAAGGATTCAAACCGCAGGCTCAGGCTTAAGGGATACACCTTCATTTTGAATTGCGCACAAAGATTGCCGAATAGGTATATTCAGAGATTTAGGATGATACAAAAAACACGAGGCGTGTTCGCACTCGTGTTTTTCTGGTTACAGGAAGTTTCCCTTAGATTCCTTGCCCAGTTCCTTTATAACTGTTTCCTGTCAGTCTTTTTTGGATTTCATGGTAAGCGGCGCATTCTTCATCATCGGGTACGTAGACAGAAGTAGCGCACCACCAATACATCCCAGAACGGTGAACAATGTCATGCGATTGATCCTAGCAATCCACAACGTAAACTCACCAAGATCGCCCAATGTAATGATCAGCGTAATGACCAAGCCTACCCCAAAGAACATAATGAAGAAGTTACGCAACCCCAATCGCATCCAACAAACCGTTGGGAAGACAGAGATTCCCAGTACGAGAAAGCCACACATCAAATCGATCCAAAGGTAAGATAAGAAATGATATTTGCTTGAATACAACATGCCCGGTTGATAAAGGGTTACGTCAACAATTCCTTTTTCCTGAAGCAGGTGTATGAGGAAGTACGCCACATGCAGAATGATCATGGTGCCCGCAACCATCCATACCGAATTCATATAGAAGGATTTCATGAATTGAATTCGTGTACTGCCCATTCCAATCGCAACCGGAAACAGTGTAATAATTCCCCCGATTGCAAACGTACATATCCCTCCGTACATGGGACCAAACAGTTGCGTAGCATACGAGACATCAAATATGAAGCCAATGGCCAAATATACAACGGCGAGCATTAGAGCGATGGATGAAAATATGCCCAGATACAAACGCATATCATCGCGAATCAGTCGGTTCGTACCTTTTACTGCGTTCATGGTTTAACCCCCTCTTGATTACGGGTCCTGTTAACCAAATAATCTTGTAATGTCGCTTTCTCAATGGAAAGACCCTGCGAATGAGCGATATCCTTCCACATTTTCGAGTAGGGCTCATCAATCATCACTTTTACAGTCGATCCCATCTGGGAAGACTCTATAACTTTAACACCTGCTGTAACTCGGTTGATATCGTCAATTCCCCCTGTTAGAAGAACTCCTTTTTCGCGTATCTCTTCCATTGGTTGATTTAACAAAACCTCTCCGGCTTGCAAAACGATAAGGGACTCACATAAGGGCTGAATCTCCTCAATATGGTGGCTGGATATCAGAATCAGACGCGGGTTATCTTCATAACTTTCCAGTAACGCATTGTAGAAGAATTTACGCTTCTCAGCATCGAGCCCATTGGTGGGTTCATCCAGAATGGTTATCTTTGCATTACTGGCAAGACCCAATATAATCTGGGTGGCAGTCTTCATGCCTTTCGAAAATTTAATGATCTTCTTCTTCTCCGGTAGTTCGAACACATTGATTAAACGTTCTGCCAAATCCTGATTCCAATGCGGATGAAAATATTGCCCCATTTGAACCATGTCACTAACCGTCCAGTTTTTCCCCAGGGGATGATTCTCCTGGATGTAGCACAGATGCTCTTGGGCAGTCAGATTATTATAGGGGTCTTGACCCATGATCTGAACGGCTCCACTGTCGGGGCGGTTATGACCTGCCAGTAAACTCATCATGGTTGTTTTACCCGCTCCATTTCTTCCCCAGATTGCACTAATGATTGGCTCACTCTCATGTAGCGTAACCTGATTCAGAACGGGCGTCTTCTGGTAGCTATAGTTGACCTGCTCCATATGAATCATAACTCACTCTCCTTATCCTTCTTGCCGCGAATCAGATCAATGATCATGTCCTCATTCATGTGTATCCGTCTGGCTTCTTCAAGTAAAGGCTTGATGTATTCTTCATAAAAATCTTGCTTCCGTTCAACGAGCAATGCTTCTCTTGCTCCCTTTGCAACAAACATTCCAACACCTCGCTGTTTGTATATAATCCCCTTGTCCACGAGTTCCTGCAGTCCTTTGCGGGCTGTAGCCGGATTGATATTGTAGAAGCGTGACAGTTCATTGGTTGAGGGAACCTGTTCTTCCACCTTCAGTCTCCCCTCCACAATATCGTCCATAATCATCGTGGCAATCTGATGAAAAATAGGCTGAGATTCATCCAAAGTCGATTTCATGTGCTTCCAACTTTCATACGTATTCATTAGTCAGTTAGTCGGTTAGTTACTCATGTAACTAACTATAGTATACAAAGACGCAAATGTAAATAGGCGAACTTAACTCATTGCCTTTCCTACCTTGGCTCTGTTGTATTGATTAATAAGACCGTCCAGGACTACGGATTGCTGGATCACTTCCGGATGAAGCAGACTGCCGTATTCCATATGCATGCGATATAACAACTGTCTGGCATCTTCGATCCGTGATATCAAATCCAGGCGATCCATAGTATACCTCCTTTTTGTCATATTTTAGTGTATTATGCCAATCATAAGCGCATGTGAGATACGACATACTTATTCTTCCACTTTGATACACAAAAAAAGAACGCTCCTGAAATGAATTCAGAAGCGTTCTTTACTTTTATTAAGTTCCAAATCCATGATCAGCGGGTCTCATAATTTCGGGGTTCGGGATTTCGGGATTCGGGATTTCCTTGCCTGGGACAGGTTCCGTAGCAAGAGCTACGATGAATACAACGATACTACAGGTAGCTATCAGCAAAGCCAACTTTCTCTTCATTGAGTTTCTGCACCTCACTAATTATCATTTTGTATTGCTGTTTCGCCGTCTCAGATGCAAATTCCCGGTATTGCTCAAACAGTCCGACACCTCTAAGCATACCTCGTCCACTGCTAATTTCAATAGAAAATTTCAAACTATCCAGAACAAATTCTATCCCTAAATGAAACTCGTCCTTCTTTAAATAATATGCACCCAAATCTGCTAAAAGTCGTAAATATCGATCATCCGTAACCTGTCTGCTCACTTTGCCAATTCGGTTACTCTGTTCCTGATAAGTGAAGTACGATTCATACTGTTTGAGTACATGATCAATATCCTTATCATAGCGATTAGCCGCTGTTACAATATCACACAGCGCTGGGAATATCTCATTTTCCTTCGTCGAGATATACGCCAGATAATCAGGTAACACCTCAAAATGACCACCCATTAAATAATATATATATCGATTAGCTTCAGCCCATTCCTGAAACTGATTCATAACGACGATTTCATCTTTATCCGGGTTCCTCACCCAGCGATTATCCGAATATAAAGAAACATATTTTAGTGCTCCGGTGTAGTCCTTCAAATGATAACAGGCACTTCCTGCAGCTAGATCGGAGTAAAGAATATAGAAGACAATTGGTCTTTTGGTCTCTTCTTGTTTCCTTCGGCCGTTCATCTCATAATGGATGGACGCTTTTACTTTCAATTTTTCAGATAACTCCTGAACCTTGTTCCATCTATGCAATGCTCCAAATGCATTAATTAGTTCGTTAAGCGCATCCAATTGATAGCGCTCATCCAGCCGATCCACATAATATTCGAACCGGGCTGCGATAATCAGATTCCGCTGCTGATCATTGGTCAGTCCCAACCGGAACAGTCGATACTGACAGAGTGCAAGCCGCTCGGAATGTTGCATTTTCTCACTTTCAGCAATGTTTTCATATAGAAGGATGGCTGGTTTGAATTTACCTGCTTGGTAGAACTCTTCAGCCACATCAAATAACAAAGGAATATAGGATAGATTATCCATCATCAGACGAATAACCTCTTCAATACAGTCCAACTTGTCCAACTCGGCACAGCGATGAAGGAAGGGTCCCAGTCTTCGCCAGTCCGGGGTCGCGTGTACAAAACACTCATCTATGTATAACTCATAGAAGTAACCTTCTTCAAGTTTCATGGCGGAAGTAATGCGATCCAACTGCTGCATGGCAATAGGTCGATTTTTATTCAAAATATTGCTGAGCGTACCCGAATTAATCCCTGACGTTTCCGAAAAATGACTAATGGACATCTGTTCACGCTTCAGATAACTTTCCAAGTGATCGCGTATCGTGGTTGTCGACTCCAAACGAACACCACCCTCCAAAATAAAAAACATAAACAGGATTATCGGTATGCAAAAGTAATTATATGTAATTAGAAAGTATCGGTCAATATAATAATTTCAACTAATTTGTATTAAAACCATTTTAATCCTTTTATAAAATGGACAATCCTATCTTTATTTTATATCGGAAACGTGCCTGACATCAAACCTCAAAATAGACAAAAAACACGAGCCATCTACGGGCTCGTGCTCTCAACTGACTCAGCAGTCATCATGCTCACTATAACTTGAATTTAAGGCAGTATATTGCCTGCCGCACGGTAAATTTCATACCACTCTGGACGTGTGAGATGAACATCTCCTGCTTTTACACAGTCTTGCAGACGTTCAATATTCATCGTGCCTGTCACAGGTTGCATCTGCGCAGGGTGACGAAGCAACCATGCGATTGCAATCGTTGTATTGCTCACGTCATACTTCGCAGCAATCTCGTCAATCTTTGCATTCAATTCCGGGAACTTGTCGCTACCCAAGAATACACCTTCGAAGAATCCGTACTGGAACGGGGACCACGGCTGAATGGTGATATCATGAAGACGACAGTAATCAAGAATGCTACCGTCACGGTTAACCGCGGCATCGTTCTCCATGTTCACGTTGATGCCACTGTCAATCATCGTCGTATTGGTAATACTCATCTGCAACTGGTTGGCTACCAGTGGCTGTTTCACGTATTTTTTCAACAATTCGATCTGGTTCGGATTCTGGTTGGATACCCCGAAGTGACGCACTTTACCTTCGCGCTCCAGTTGATCAAAGGCTTCAGCCACTTCCTCCGGCTCAACCAATGTATCTGGACGGTGCAGCAACAGAACGTCAAGATATTCCGTTTTCAGACGTTGCAGGATGCCATCGACTGAATTCAGGATGTGCTCTTTGGAGAAATCAAACATGCCTTTGCGAATCCCGCATTTGGATTGAAGAATCATATTTTCACGAACTTGGGGATTCATCTGTACCGCTTCGGCGAAGATCTCCTCACATGTTCCTGTACCATAAATGTCGGCATGGTCAAAGAAATTTGCCCCAACCTCCATTGCAGAACGAACAAAATGTTCGGCTTCCTTACCGTCTAGTGAATTAATCCGCATGCAGCCCACAGCCACTACAGGTACTTCTAGTGCACTGCTGCCCAATTTAATGGTTCTCAAGATGTTTTCCCTCCATATTCGAATATTATCGTGTATCTTACCTTTGATTGTGACATATATCTGCAATCGGTTTCAATAGATTTATCCTATATTCATATGGAGAAATGATAGGTTCTTCATTCCAGCCTATAGATCCCAAAGAATAAGTTATACTTCTTCCGGTATGATAACCTCAATATGCCTTGGCAGGACACGGATGTGAATCGGCAGGGCAGGACCTTCTTCCCCATCTACATTGGTGCGAATGGCTTCTTCTGAGCGAACATGAACTTCTTTGGCTGTAAAATAGTCCACATCCTTATGGTCCTTCAGATTACCAAAAAACAGGGAAGTACCTAGTGTGAGGCTGTTGAACACACTGATATTACGAACAACAAAACAATGTATCAGACCATCATCCACCTCAGCATCCGGGGACAACTTCTGGAATCCTCCAACCGAATTGGTCAGCGCCGCCAGAAAAAGGGGAGATTCTCCCTCCCAGATCTGTCCGTCATATTCGATGGTTAGATGATTGGCTGGTGTATTCACCAGGTCTTTCAAGCCTTCTTTGAGATATGCGAATGATCCCAACTTCGACTTCTCTTCCGAGGATACGGAGAACAGAGCTTCTGCCAAAGAACCTGCAGCCACGACGTTGGCAAACAGGCGATCATTGATTTTCCCCAGATCCACGATATGGGTCTGATTCGAACGTAACTGCCTAATGGCCTCCTCCGGGTCAAGCGAGATATTCAGCGCACGCGCAAAATCATTCACCGTACCTAGCGGTACCACGCCCAGTCGGGGACGATGATCCTGATCCATCATGCCGTTAATCGTCTCATGTAGTGTACCGTCGCCCCCGATGGAGATGACCAGATCACAGCCGTCTTTGCAGGCGCTCAGACAGTAGTTGGTGGCATCACCTTCCCCGGCCGTCTCATTAACAACTACCTCGTACTGCTGTGACTCCAGAATTTCTCTGACTTGGGACACATACTGCTCGGCCTCTTCCTTACCTGACGATGGATTACTAATGATCATGGCTTGGCGCATACTCACATCTTCCCCTCCAAATGGCATCTTTACTTCATCTTTACCCGTTTCAAGGGTGGGTTGAATAGGGTCTGCGGGAGATGTTCTATTTTTTTTGATAAACATGTCTCTGAAGAGTGCAGAGCAGGGTTTGTTTCATATAGAATAGAAGTAGAGAATTACCCATTACCAAATTTCTTGTTCCTTTTCCCTGTTGACGGGTTAATAACTATAGATATGCTTTGAGCCGAACCTGCATATGTTAAAATGTTCCATTTACACTGAACACTCCGTGTGCAGAACAACCTTCCGGTCGCTGTTATCGTGTAGATACTAGAATCAATTTCATAATACCTTTAGCTGCTTCAATCAAGGCTAGATATAGATCAAAATGGTTTAATTTGTCTATATCTAGTTACAAAAATCCATTTTAGTGAGTTATGCAATTGATTCAATATACTTATCTAATTCAATCTGTTCGGATGATTTTATAATTCTAAAAATCGGAGGGAATGCATGCAATGAGAAGAATGACGCTACTATTTCTAGTATTCATCCTGAGTCTCGGGGCATCGGGGCAAGCCATGGCTTACACGACTTCAGACTTGGGCGAGGGAATCATTGAAGATCCCCTACTTGAGGACGGACTGAAGCTAATCCTGAACAAACCTCTGGATGTTCCACTGACTTCATCTGATCTGGAGCAGCTTGAGGTGGTGGATCTGAGCAATGCAGGTATTCAAAGCCTGTCCGGTCTGGAATATGCAACCAACCTGACTCACCTCCGATTATATGGGAATGAGATTGAGGATCTCACACCGCTGGAGCACCTAACCCAGCTTCGCGAGATCGATGTTCGCAACAATTACATTACATCCATAGACGCACTTGCTGAATTGAAAGACTTGGGAAGGCTGTATATCAGCAACAATTCCATTTCATCCATAGAGGTTGTACGTGGGTTCAACCGATTACATACGTTCCACGCCAGCGGTAACCAGATCACTAGTCTTGCGGCCCTCTCGGATGCGGATGCACTGAAGTGGCTTGAGATCTCGAACAATACAATTAGCGATCTGACACCGATCATGGATAAAACCCGGCTTCAACAACTCAATGTAGCAAACAACCAGATTCAGTCGCTGGAAGTACTGGCTGAACTGCCAAATACACTACGGAATCTGAATGTGGCAGGCAATCAAATCACTGATCTGACACCACTGGAGCACATGACACGGCTGCGGACACTTGATATCTCCGGTAACCAAGTACAACACCTCAAGGGGCTTGAGGGACTGACTGGGCTGAAGGAGCTGAATACAGAATCCAATCAGATCTATGATCTGGAACCTCTTCGGCAACTATCCAGCCTGGACGTATTAAAATTATCCAATAACCGGGTGTGGGATCTGACACCGATCGCAGGTTTTACGTTTACCCGTGATCAGTCAGCGACGAATGCCATACAGGATATCTCAGCGTCCACCTCGTTATCCTCTGGTATTCAGACCTCTGTCTCAGAGGTTGAGCCTGCGGGGCTTACGGTGCAGAACAACTATCTAGATGTCACAAGTGGCAGTCAGACGATGCAGCTTCTGAACCGAATGAATGTGCGGGAGCAGAAACGAACGCCGCAGGGCAGCTTCCAGCGTCTGATTGAAGGGTCTACCACTGCTTATGTAGGAGATCGCGCTTATGCACTGGATGCTGCACCTTTTATCGATGAAGGGCGGACCTATGTGCCTCTGCGTTTTGTCTCGGAGCAGTTAAACGCCAGCGTGAACTGGAACAGCGGTACACGCGAAGCCGTGATCACACAGAATGACAAGACCATCCGCTGGAGCGTGGGCAACAAACAAGTTGTCGTGAATGATTCACTTGCGATCAATGATGCTCCTCTATTGATGAAAAATGGCAAAGCATTTGTTCCAGTTCGCTTCATTTCAGAGCAATTCAATACCTCTGTTGGTTACATCGGAAGCAGCAAAACGATTCTGATTTTTGAAAATAAACAGCTTGGTGAGAGTGTACAGCCTTAAGTTGTGTCTCACGTTCATTTTCAGCCATAAGAGAATATGAGAAACATAGCGCAAGTCCCCGTCTGAACAATCAGCGGGGATTTTTGTTGTGCCATGACAGTTTTGCTATGACATTGGATAATGGTATATGGACATCGCCAATCTCAAGCAAATACAGCATACCATCTGTCTGTGCGGACATGAACTTGTGACACTCTATCTTGGATTAGGACAAATTTTACACGGTTTAGCCTATCTTCTTTTGCCGCGGGAGTTGGTATACTGAACTTAATATATAGGACAGCTGAAGTTCAAGCGAGGGGGAAATTCATATGACATTCACATTCACTGGTTATTCAACAACCCAAGGTAGCCCATGGAAAGAGTTATCTTATGTATCGACAAATGAAAGCGCTAACTTAAAACTCACGGGTGAAGATCACCAGCTTGTGGAAGGGTTTGGTGGCTGTTTCAACGAGCTTGGTTATATGGCTCTGTCCCACTTAAATGAGGAGCAGCGCCATGAGGTATTTCATTCCCTCTTCCATCCGGAGGGTGAGCACAAGTTTAACATCTGTCGCCTGCCGATCGGCGCAAGTGATTATGCAGAGCAGTGGTATAGCCACAACGAGGTGGACGGAGATGTGGCCATGGAACATTTTTCAATCGAACGTGATTTCAAATATCTGATTCCTTACATTAAGGAAGCTCTGACTTATAACCCGAACCTGCAATTCTTCGCCTCCCCATGGAGTCCACCAACGTGGATGAAATCGCCAAAAGCCTATAACTATGGCACGCTTCGTTGGGAGAAAGATATTCTGGAGGCCTACGCCCTGTACTTCGTAAAATTTGTACATGCCTACCGTGAAGCAGGCATTACCATCCATCAGGTGCATGTGCAGAACGAAGTGATTGCAGATCAGAAATTCCCTTCTTGCATGTGGACAGGCGAGCAGCTTCGTGAGTTTATCGCCGATTATCTGGGCCCGGCTTTTGACCAACACGGTCTGGATACGGAAATCTGGCTGGGAACAATCAACGCCCCTGATCCATGGGAGGAATTGATTAAGAAAAAAACAAACGACTTCGACGAGTACGCCGGGCTTGTCCTGAGTGATCCAAAGGCCTATTCCTATATCAAAGGTGTTGGGTATCAATGGGCAGGCAAAAATGCCATTCAACGTACCTCGGCGAGTTATCCGGAGCTGCGTTATATGCAAACCGAGAACGAATGCGGTGATGGCAACAACTCATGGAACTACGCTAAATATGTATATAACCTCTACCAGCACTACTTCAGCAACGGAGTGAACGCGTACATCTACTGGAACATGGTTCTGGAACCCAAAGGCCGTAGCACATGGGGCTGGGAGCAAAACTCCATGATCACCGTAGATCCGGACAATAAGGAGGTTACTCGGAACCCCGAGTATTATGTGATGAAACACTTCGCTCATCATATTGTTCCTGGTGCTCGAAGAGTCGGCCTGTCAGGCGCGTGGAGCGGGAAATCCGTTGCTTTCCGCAACCCGAATAACAGTCTAGTCATTGTCATCAACAATCCATTCCAGGACCGTCGTGACCTGTATCTAACCCTTGAAGAAGGACATACCCTACACATGAAGCTGGAGGCAGATTCGTTCAACAGCATGGTTATCCAACCGAAATAATTGATCCAACACATCGTTAAAAACGCGGACATCAATAGCGTTGGGCTCAGGAATCCCTTGAGCCGGCGCTATTTTTCATGGGCCAAACCATGCTTATTGTCACCATGATTACTCCTGTAGAACACAAGCCGAAGACAACTTAAAGATATGACGTTTTACCTTTTATATTTACAAATCTATAAATCTAGATATAATGTAATCCAGAGAACTTACTCTCATGTCCATCATATTATAGGAGGCAAGGCAGGCTCATTTCAGCATGATATATCTATTTTTCTGTATATTTAAATTCATTGGAGGTACGCTTTACATGAAATCACAACAGGTCAACCCACTCCTTATCCTGATGCTGGCACTCGGGGTATTCGGGATTATTACAACAGAAATGGGAATCGTGGGGGTACTGCCTCAGGTTGCGAATAAATTCAACATTACGGCTGCACAGGCAGGTTGGCTGGTCAGTATATTTGCGCTGGTCGTAGCCGTTGCGGGCCCTTTTCTCACCTTGCTGGCGTCTGGAATTAATCGCAAAATCATCCTGTTAGCCGCTGTGCTGATGTTTGCCATCTCGAATGTCGTCTATGCCTACGCCACAACCTTTGATACCATGCTGATCTTCCGTATCATTCCCGCGTTATTCCATCCCGTCTTCTTTTCCGTAGCCCTGGTCACCAGTGCCCAACTCGTTCCGGCAGAGAAAAGCAGTCAGGCCGTCGCCAAAGTATTTACCGGAGTTACCGCGGGCTTTGCCTTTGGCGTACCACTGACATCGTATCTTGCTGAACGCCTATCCCTCGAAATCGCCTTCATGTTTGGAGCGATGGTCAGTGTAGTCGCTTTGATCGGCATATGGATCTGGTTACCCTCGATGCCCGTGAAGGAAAAGATGTCCTATGGCAAGCAACTCGGTATTCTGCGCAAACCTGGATTATGGCTGAATGTTGCCGCAGTCATTTTTATATTCGCCGCCATGTTCTCCGTATACAGCTATTTCGCCGAGTATCTTGGACAGGTCACTCACATGAGCGGATCATGGATCAGTGTCATGCTGACCGTCTTCGGTGTCGTCATGATCATCGGAAATTTGGGGTTTGGACAGTTTCTGCGTAAGAGCGTGGTCCATACTGTTATCATGTTCCCCCTGCTCTACATAGCAGCTTACGCACTCGTCTATTGGGCCGGTCCCCACTTCATGTGGATGATTATTGTAGTCTTTATTTGGGCATCGGTGCATTCAGGAGGATTAATTGTAAGCCAAACCTGGTTAACAGCTGAAGCGCAGGATGCGCCTGAATTCGGCAACAGTTTGTATGTATCCTTTTCCAACCTTGGTATTACCTTGGGTACTGCCATCGGAGGCTGGTTCATCGCGAACCTGGGGATACATCAACTGATCTGGAGCGGAATGATCTTTGCACTGATCGCTTTTGTATTGGTTTGGATTAAAATTAAATGCTTCCCTGCACCATGAATTGCCGAACACTGTTGATACAAAGTATTAACACAAATAGCACCATATTCCCATGTTTAACATGTGGAACAGGCGCTATTTGGTGTTATATGATTACCGGATTTGCAAGAGATGCTCAGACTCATCAATACGCAAACTTATGGATTGTTTGCCAGGTAATTTCTCAGCCATTGCATAGCCGGACGTTCTGTACCGTTGCTATTAACCAGATGTGAACCGTTCACCCATGTTTGGTTCTGGTTGTAACCCCACAGTGTTACACCTTTAACGGCAGAATGCTTCCAAAGCACAGGGAACTTTTGTTGGTAACGCTGCAATTGTGTATTATCGTCACCTGTCATATCCAGCTCGGATACATAGATTGGCAACCCTGTCGCTGCAAGCTTGTTCAATACCGTGTTCATCGTGCTCACAGAAACGTTGTCCATATTGAAGTAATGCGCTTGGATTCCAATACCATCAACTAGACCTCTGTTTTTCAAAAGGTTGATAATCTGGATATATTGGTCCGCTTTAGCAGGATCACCGATAATACCATATTCATTAATTAACAATTTGGAGTTAGGGAAAGCTTGTCTTGCCTGCTCGAATGACCAGATTACCCAATCCCAGCCTGTAGCTCCATCTCCACCAATCGCGTTGCGATAGGATGGTTTGGCATGCAGAGGTTCATTCACCACATCAACGAAGGCAGACTTCGAATACCGCTGTCCTGCGGCTTTAATCCATTGTGTCACTTCAGCTTTCTGATCTGCGGCTGAGAGACTGTTAATCCAATTTGGCTGTTGATTTCCCCATACGAGCGTATGGAATTTGAACGGAAATCCGTTGTTGTTAGCATAATTGTATGCCATATCCGCCTGGCCCCAATTCATTACGTTGCGCGTGCCTTCAACAGCATCCCACTTGGTTGAGTTCTCCGGGGTCACCTGATTCCAATACGGGCTAAAATTCGAAGGAACCTGACTAGCTATAATATTCCCCAAAAATTTGCTGCCTTTTGCCAAACCAGCACTAACACTGCCCACCGCAACTGAAGCAGCGAGAATACCTACCAACGCCAGTGAGCCGACTGTTTTAAACCACTTAGACTTAATCAATGATTTTCCTCCTTAGTATTCATTTTTTGTTAAGCGCTTACAAACATCATTTTACTGGATAATTTTGGTTTTTAACACCTGTCAAATTATAGTATTTTATTGTAAAAAAGTAGAATTAAGTTATTTTTCTGAAGCTATTTATAGATTCACTCTCTTAAATCCAACATAACTCTTACAGTGCGAGTTCAAAAAGTTTGGTTTTCAGTACCGAGAAGATGGAATGAAGTTAGAAATGGAGTAGCGGAGCGTAGGGAAAACTACGTGAGCAACCAAAATGTTTCCTTCGGAAACATACTTCGTAAGCCTCCCGCTTATTTCGGCTGAATTTCAACTTCGATGCTGATGATGCCGCTAGGCATGATTCGTAATCAAAAGCGGACTTTTTGAACAACCTCTTACATTGGAGTTTACATTCACCACATGTTTATCTAGTATGAAATGATACATATCTTTACACACACTAGATAACAAGGGAGATTACAACATGCGCAAAATTTCAACAAAACGTTTCGCCGGATGGCCTTTATCTTTCCTCTTATGTGCCTCCATTTTGTTCACCCCTTTTACTTCCACTCCGGTTCAGGCTGCTGAGGCAGACAAGGAGACCAAGATCACGTTGCTGGGTACATCGGATATACATGGTCGGTTTATGCCGTGGGACTACGCTCTGGACGGTCCAAACCCAACCGGGAGCATGACACAGCTATACACCATTGTGAAAAAAGTCCGTGCGGAGAATCCCAACACGATCCTGCTCGATGCAGGAGACATGATTCAGGATAACTCAGCTGAGTTGTTCAATGATCAACCCCAATCTCCCATGATGGTTGCAATGAACGAGATGAAATATGACGCATGGGTCATGGGTAACCATGAGTTTAACTTTGGACTGGACGTACTGGAGAAGATCTCTTCCCAATTCAATGGACAGCCTCTCGTGGGTAACATTTTCAAAGAAAACGGCGACCGTTACATGCCTGCCTATACGATTATCGAGAAAGACGGAATCAAAGTGGGTGTTATCGGAATGAACACACCTATGATTACCGAGTTTGAGAAAGGTACAGATCACCTGGACGGCATCATCGTCAAAGATCCTGTGGAAGAGACCAAGAAGGCCATTGCTGAGCTGAAAGGCAAAGTTGATGTGATGGTTGGACTCATGCATATGGGATTGGATAACGAGAACGGAAACCCAGGCACCGGAGTGACAGATATCGCCAACGCCAACCCGGAGCTGGCTGCCATTTTTGCCGGACACATGCATACCTTGATTGAATCCCAAACGGTTAACGGTGTATTGATCTCCGAACCGAATAAATATGGCTCACATATTTCACGAATCGATCTGACATTTGAAAAAGACGGCGACAAAGTTGTGCTGAAAAGCAAGGAAGCTCAAGCACTCGCTGTAAAAGCAGCAGACGGAACATATGAAGTCTCCGATCCTGCGCTGGAAGAGACTTTGCACCCATTCCACGAGTTCGCTCGTGCCGATGCCAATATTGAAGTGGCTGAACTGAAAGGAACGAATCTGGTCCCTGCTGATGAGATTAAGGGTATCCCTGCGGTGCAGATCCAGGAAACACCTTTGTCTGACTTTTTCACCGAAGTGATGTTGCATTACAGTGATGCCGATGTGGTCGCGCACCAGATTGATAACGACAAGGCCAAGCTGGATGTAGGCCCGATCAAGAAAAAGGATATTGCGTTCAACTACCAATACACCTTCGGTGAAGTAACTGTATATGAAGTGACCGGACGCGATCTGATGGATTATATGGAGTGGTCTGCGGGGTACTTCAACTCCACACGCCCGGGTGATGTGACCGTCAGCTTTGATCCGAAACGACGTGCTTCCAAATACAGCACCGATGATTTCTTCGGCGGCGTAACGTATGAGATTGACCTGACCAAGCCATATGGCAGTCGGATTACGAATCTTAAGTACAGCAATGGATCCGTTGTCAAAGAAGACGATACGCTGAAGCTCGGTATGAATGCCTACCGGATGGAAGCCCTGATTGCCAAAGGCGGCGCGATGGAAGGACGTAAGTTCAAGCAGCTATGGTCCTCCAAGGATGCTTCGGCATTTGGTGAGATTCAGGGTACGATTCGCAACCTGTCCATCGCCTATCTGAAAGATGTCATGAAAGGTGTCTACGAACCGAAGATTCAGCACAACTGGAAAATCACTGGCGTAGACCTGACTGCACCAGAACGTGCAGATGTGGTCGAGTTAATTAACGATGGCATTATGTCTGTGCCAACAACAGAAGATGGCAAGTACACCAACATTGCCTCCATTAACATTTTGGATGCGGTGACTCAAGAAGAGATTGATGTTTTATCTGCCAAAGCAGGTGTGAGTGCAGCGCAATTCGCAGGCGTGAAAACCAAGGGAGCGTTCTATCAACAGCTGAACAAAACTCGCAAAACAGTAGGTAATGGTGAGGAAGAAACTACACCTGAGAAACCTACGACACCAACTGTACCAAAACCAAAACCAACTCCAACTCCAGGCACGTCGAAACCTGGCAAACCTTCAACACCAAACACCGGTAAACCGGGTAACGTCAACAAAGGCAAGCAAGCCAAGGTTACTGCGGCTTACCTGAACGTACGCGCTGGCGCTTCATCCAAAGCCAAGGTCATTGCTTCCGTACCGAAAGGCACCGTACTTGAAGTGATTAGCACAGACAAGTATAGCTGGGTAAAAGTGAAGCTGGATGGACGTGTAGCATTTGTATACGGGAAATATGTGAGTATTCTCCTTAATTAATAACACCATATCTCTGTATAGTTATTGAAAAAGGCCAAGCTCTATAAAGAACTTGGCCTTTTTATTACAACCTTCTAATCTTATAACTGCACTAATAATTGATTTTAATTTGACCTTGTTCTGTACCCCAAAATCCAGTCTGTACACTAAGCTCAAAATCATTCAAATCTTCGGGAATTTCAAAAACAACATTTCCTGTTTGCGATAATCCTGGATTGATGCCATCATACATAAAAATTTTGTTGGAAACGGAAATCATTGTAGTCGGTGCATATGTAACTTCGCCTTTTTTCAATTGGAAAAACGAAGAATCGGTAGTAATCATCTGTTTTCCTTCGTTCTTTAATGTCGCATTCACAACTAAAAAAACACTTCCATCAGAACTTGGCTTATAAGATAGGATTTGTCCTTCTTTTATTTCATTCTTTGTCGATACCTTGTTAACTTTAAAAACTACATCTCCTACTTTTAATTCGTCACCAATTCCAGCAAGCTTAACCTTCTCTTTTGTTTCTTTCTGTGCTGTGGAAGCCGGTTTACTCACTGCAGTATCAGCTGTTTTATCATTGGAAGAAAGCATACTTCCAATAACACCCAAAACAATCAACCCAATAAAACCTAGACATCCGATCTTAAAAAACTTTTTCATATTTCTCCCCCTAATACTTAGGTAATTTGACCCAAGTGTTATATTAACATATATCGGAATATTTTGGTGGTTATTTATACCTATAATAAATTTCTTTGTATAACCCTCCACAGCCGACCCTCTCCCGTAGTAGTGTACACCACACATCAATCAGGAAAACAATTTACACACTTGAAGCATTTACTCCGTTAGCCTGCCTGCATATAGAGTATAATGAAGAGGTATACGATAAATGTACGGTGCAATGCTTGTATGTAGAGTATTCAAAACTAACGCAAAAGAGGTAAACGATGAGCGAGCAACAATTTAAAGATTATGGACTTGGTGAAGAGATCGTAAAAGCACTGGACAGTCTGGGCTATGAGACACCAACCGAGGTTCAAACTAAAGTTATTCCTGTAGCACTGGAGAACCAGGATCTTGTGGTTAAATCACAGACAGGCAGTGGTAAAACAGCCGCCTACGGCATTCCGCTCTGCGAGCTGGTGGATTGGAATGAGAATAAGCCACAGGCTTTGATTCTTACACCAACCCGGGAACTGGCTTTGCAGGTTAACGAAGATATTACGAATATCGGCCGCTTTAAGCGTATTAAAGCAACCGCACTATACGGACAGTCCCCTTTTCACATCCAAAAAGCCGAGTTAAAACAAAGAACACATGTCGCTGTAGGTACACCAGGTCGGGTGCTGGATCATATCGAACGCGGCACGCTGCCACTCGAACGGATCGCCTATCTCGTTATTGACGAGGCGGATGAGATGCTGAATATGGGCTTTATTGAGACAGTACAAGCGATTATTCAGAAACTGCCGCAGGAGCGAGTAACGATGTTGTTCTCCGCTACATTCCCTGAAGATGTAGCTAAGCTGTCACGCAAATACATGAACAAACCGGTCGAGATCGAGATCAAAGCGAGCGGTCTCACAACAGCCACGATTGAACATGCTGTGATTCACGTGCCAGAAGTGAACAAAACCGCGCTGCTTCAGGACTTGTTCATTGTGGAAAATCCCGATAGCTGCATTGTGTTCTGCCGTACGCAGGAGAATGTGGATAAACTGTTTCGGGTTATGGCTGACCTTGACTACCCAGCAGATCGTATCCATGGTGGTATGGAGCAGGATGAGCGGATCGAAGTGATGAACGCATTCAGACGGGGACAATTCCGTTATCTGATCGCGACGGATGTAGCCGCACGTGGTATTGATATCACAAATATTACTCATGTCATCAACTACGATATTCCTTTGGAAAAAGAGGGATATGTTCACCGTACAGGCCGTACGGGGCGCGCAGGCAAAACAGGTAAAGCCATTACGTTGATTACACCGAAAGATGGCAGACGTCTCGCCGAGATTGAATCCTATATTGGATTCGAAATCCCTGTCGTGAAGGCACCTTCCGAAGATGCTGTAGATCGCCGCAGAGAAGATTTTGAGAAGCGATTGAAGATTGTACCTGAACGCAAAAAGGACAAGCGCGAACAGTTGAACCAACAGATCATGAAGCTGAACTTTAACGGAGGCAAGAAGAAGAAACTTCGTGCCGTTGACTTTGTAGGTACCATCGCCAAGCTTGAAGGGGTAACCGCAGACGACATCGGGATCATTACGATTCTGGATAATGTGACGGATGTAGAGATTCTGAATGGCAAAGGCCCACTCGTACTGGAGCTCATGCAGAATACAACGATCAAAAAGATGCAACTCAAGGTTCGCAAAGGTCACAAATAGATTGAGAACTAGCGTAGAATCATAGGGGTAGATTCGATTTAATTTCCTATATCTATCGCTATGGCCGCCTATAGCTTTAAAAAAAAGACAAGCAGACCTGATAACATGATGTTATGACAGGTCTGCTTGTTAGGCATGCCAACATCGCCCCTCTCTTCATTCCACCTTCCTCTCGAACCCGTTTGTTCATCTTCTACCTCCAGAGAATATCCATTGCGTTCCACGTAGGTCTTAACACCAAATCTCCACCTGTCTGCTATGAGGGTTATCCTACACCATCACTTTCTAACAAGGAGTAAAAATTATCGCGGTCTTCATCATCGAATTTGCCAAGCGCCCGTACCCTAATAAATTCATGTCCACCAAACATGTCGATTTCCTCGCCGCAATTATTGTAGAGTGCGATCATATGTCCATCCCGATTCAGCTCCATATACCCGTAACAAGTTGCCTCTGGTGCTTCGCCGTTTAAGAGTAAAAATCTGATTTTATCCACGCTGTTCATGCAGATCTCCTTTCCTTATTTCTTATTAATGTTAAGAATATTTTACGTAACACCAGATAAATTGGAAAAAGCGATTTCACCCTGTATACCGGTATATACATTCCTATTTAGCAAGCATGAGGGGGGAACACTCGCTAAATCGTTCATTCTCACATTATCTCTTGACGTGATGCGATTTTGGGATTATTATAACGTGCCGGTTTATCAACAAGATAAATCAAATAAATATTTTCTATAAAGACTGGGGTTTTCACCTCTTCTTTTTCCGCACTGTGCCGCCTTCCACCGTATACCGAAATAACGCATCTTCCGCGCCCCCGATATCATCCGTAACCTGAAACGTCGATGCATCTCCCGACTTATATACACTCCCCGTCAAAAAACTGAACACCACATGCTCATCTTTGCCCCAATATGGATTCAGCATGACAAATGTACTACCGTTAACACCCTTTACTGTGCGTTTGCCATTGGCATTATACAGACCATTCTGATCCATTGCCCAACTCTGGGGATCGGCATCGAAGAGATGTGTAAAGCTGGCACGATCGATATGTTTATTCGGTTTACCCCACAGATACACACGATCAGCATCCACTGCCCAGCTCCGGGAAGGTGTTATTAACTCAAACGTTGCTGCATCCGCCCCCTTGATCATCTGAAGCACATCGTCAGGATGACCGAAGGGCTGACTTGTCCGAACAACCTCGGCACGATACACATGATGCTGATCCTTGGAAAGTCCGAGATGCTCTGTCCCGGCAAACACTTCAAACTCCCGGGCATCTGCCTCGTCCACACGATATCCGTTGTAATACACATGATTGCGGTCACGTCCAAAAGGTCCACCTAATGGCTGAAAAGTATCCGGGTCTGCTCCCTTTACAGTACGCCACTGAAAATAAACCCGTTCCCCGTCCCGTGCAAACTGCTCATCCAGCGGTTCAAAGGTAGACCTGTCCACTCCACGGACAAGGTTAAATACACCTTTCGCTTCTCGATGAGGGGTACCACCCCATTCTGTTCTATAAAAAATGGACGACTGAGTCTCGTACCAATTGCCTGTTAACTGCGTAGCTTCCTCTGCACTGTAAGCATAATGCGCATGCCACCAGCCAGGTACGTCGGGATGATGTTCTTGCAGCCACGCCCTCACCTCATCCTTTTCCCCATTCGCATAGCGAAGAGAACTGGACATATGGAACAAATGGTCCTTGTCGGTGCAATAGTCGTGATGAGCAATCACAGCATTCGTATCGATATCCTCAAATAGATGAAAATGCGTACTGCTCTTTACATATAAATAACGTTGGTCCTGAGCAAAGTAGGGCGTATCCGGCAATAGCCGGAAGCTGTTCGGATCGGAGTCAGGCACGGCCTGATCTTCCAGATAGACGTACTGAGAGTCGCAGCAGTAATCTTCATCGATCACACGAAAAGCTTCCGTATCCCGACTGAACAAACTCGCCTTATTCTTGCGGGCATTGAACCACCATATTCCCTGACGATCACGCAGATAAGCGAAGGTCAACCATCCCTTTGTATACGTAGAGATGACTTCAAAATCCTGAGCGATAATGCCTCCCTTAATCGGAGTGTTCGTTCCATCCTCGTCATTATGCAATTTTACTTGAAGGTCTTCATCTACAATAAACTTGTTCATGACAGTTCACCCTCCAACCATGATGTGAATTCAGTCTATCCTTATTTTAACGTGTGTTCCTGATCCTCTCTACATCATCGCACTTGATATTTAGGAACATTTCCTCCGCTCTCACCGCTCAGCCACGATGAAATGAAGGTTTGTTCAGCAATGGATGGATTGTTCACTTGAAAAAGAGTCTGGTCGAATTAAAATATAAATGAAAGCGTTATATTTTAGTTGATATCTTTCGGGAGGTGTATGTAATGGGTAACAGGAAAGCGGTCTGGTTTCTGGTCTTTGCACTCACGTTCACCCTATTTGGACTTCATCCTGAACGAACAAGCGCAGCAAGTGTCACGATAACCAATGGCACCGATTGGCTCGACACCGCAGGCAACCCCATCCATACGAACAGTGGCAACATTCTTCAGGTAGGCTCGACGTATTATCTGTACGGTGAACATGCGGTGGGCGGCAGGTTCGACAGCGTGAACGTCTACACCTCCACTGATCTGAAGAACTGGACTTTCAGCAACGCCATCCTGACGAAAGATTCTGCAACCGAGCTGGCCTCCAGCAAAATTGAACGCCCCAAAGTCATCTATAACGCCTCCACTAACCAGTATGTGCTCTGGGCACACTATGAGAACGGTACGGACTACAACCTCGGGCGTGTCGCGGTCGCAACAAGCAATACCCCTAATGGCAAATTCACGTATGAAGGCAGCTTCCGCCCGCTGAATTATGAATCCCGTGACATGACTGTCTTTGTTGATACAGATGGCACAGGTTATCTGGTTACTGCTTCACGCAAAAATGGCGGTGCCAATGATACGATGGCTATTTTTAAAATGAATGCAAGTTATACCGGAATACAATCCTTCGAGGGCTGGCTGTTCGAGAACGCCTACCGTGAAGCACCTGCTGTTGTGAAAAAAGGAAACCGCTACTACCTCTTCACCTCCCAAGCCGCTGGCTGGTATCCGAATCAGGGTGCTTATGCTACAGCAACTTCCATGACGGGCCCATGGACTGCGCTTACGCCATATGGCAATCCATCTGCCTTCGGTTCGCAGATACATGATATTGCCACGATTACAGGCAGCAACACCACATCTTACATCTACATGGGGGATCGCTGGAATCCGATGAACCTCGGAGAGCACAAACATATCTGGTTGCCGCTAACCTTGAATGATTCGAACGGAACAGCATCACTGGAGTGGTTTACAACATGGAATATCGATGCAGTAACGGGTGCGGTAACACCGCCTGCTCTCGTCAACCATGCCCAAGGCAAAACAGCTACCGCTATCTCCACAGCCTCCGGATCGTCTGCATCCAACGTTAATGATGGCAACTACCAGACTTCATGGGTGGCTTCCTCCAATAGCTGGCCTGCATGGTGGCAGGTGGACTTCGGCACACCAAAGACGATCACCGAGATCGACACCTCCTGGTTTATGTATAAAGGTTCTGAAGGGTACTACAAATACAAAATTGAGATTAGCAACGATGGTGTTAATTACTCCACCTTGGATCGCACCAACAATCTGACCTATGGTTTCACCACGGATGCCGTGCATTTCACCGCCCGTTATGTACGGATCAATATGGTGAACGCCGTCTTGTGGAATAATCCGGGGAACTGGTACACCCCAACTCTGCACGAGGTCAAAATGTTGGGTCCTTCAACACCTGAAGCCACAGGTTACAGCCGGTTCAGTTCGCACAACTATCCGGATCGATACATCCGTCATGCCAATTACACGGCTCGCGTGGATGCCAACGTCTCTCCTGCCCAGGACTCACAATTCCGCGTCGTACCGGGTCTTGCCAGCTCCACGGGAATATCACTGGAGTCCATCAACTTCCCGGGTTACTTTCTGAAGCGTAATGCCAGCAACAAAATTGTACTTGAAGCTTATGCCGACACCGCTGCCTACAAAGGAGATGCTACGTTCCTAAGCGGTCCTGGTTGGGCTGATAGCACCAAAGTATCCCTTCAATCGTACAGTCAGCCCGGATATTACATCCGGCATTATGATTACGTATTACAACTCGATGCCATCAACGCATCCAGCAGCTCAACGGTGAAGAGTGATGCCACGTTTGGGCGAACCAATTTCTAAACAAATGAATTGGAGATGAGGATTAACCGCCTACATCTACATTCATATCTTGGGGAAGAACCGTTTTTTCAGGATTCAAAACTGAAAAGCGGTTCTTTCTCTGCTTCACCATTTCAGATATAGATTACGAAACCTCATCTCAGACTGAAAAAGCAGGTTTAATTAGAGCGTAATCACCAGCCAGACTGGCTAGTGGCTGCCAGCTCTCTATCGCTATTTTATAATGACCGGCATATGCCTCTGCATTCACCCGCACGTGCTCTACTTTTCCAAGAACCACATGATCTGTACCCACCTCGATAATACGATCCAGTGTAAGTTCAAAAGCAATCGGAGATTCGAGCACGGAAGGTACATCTACACGTATGCCTGCCTTGGGTGTAACCCCCGCCAGTTGAAATTCATTTTCGCGCGATGCTACATCTGCTGACGAACGCTGCATGGACGCTGCAAGTACAGCGGGAACTACATTGATCACAAACTCTCCCGTCTCTCGCATATTGACGAGTGTATCCTTCACTGTTCCTTCTCTCTCACCTACACCAGGCCCAATGGATAGGAGCAGCGTAGCCGGATTGCGTGAAGCAACGGTAAAAAAACTAAATGGAGCGAGGTTAAGCACACCCTCCATACTTCGCGTAGAAACCCAGGCAATAGGCCGTGGTACCACGGACCCAATCATCAATTTATACATTTCATCGATGGTGATATCACCTGTTGCAAACTCAAATACATTGTTTTTTTCCAATGACACTCGCTCCTTTTCCCCATTCCAACAGAAGCTCCTTCGGTTTACAAAGCCCCATGGGAAACATATAGTTGGTATAAGAATATACACTTGTTCACCACAAAAAAAGTACGCACTTTGAAGTGCGTACCTGCATAAAGGAGCTTATTCGTGATGGATAATCCGAGTAAAAAACCAGCGGAAACACTCACCCCATTCGACTACACCCTATCCATTATCGGCGGAAAGTGGAAGATGAAAATCATGTATCAACTTGCCTTCCATGGGGTCACACGCTACGGCGAACTCAAACGGCGTGTCCCCGGGATCACGTACAAGGTATTAACCTCTCAACTGAACGATTTGGAACATGAAGGTGTGATAAAACGAGTGGAGTATGATCAGACTCCGCCCAAAGTGGAGTATTCCTTAACCCCCCGAGGCAAGAGTCTAATGCCCATTCTGGAGGAAATCTGCAAATGGGGTGTGCATAACGTACCTGATACACAACCGTTGCATGAATTATAGTGAATTGGGTTGATAAGTGCGAAGGGCTTCATCCAGAACAATGCTTCCCAAGCAGGATTTCCACCTACTAAACTTCGCAACCGAAGGTTGAGTTATTAATAAAAAAAGCAGGTGAAGAAAAACAAATTGTTTTTTTCACCTGCTTTTTTAGTGCCATATAAGACAGTCTTGTTTCACGTTCTGTGCTACCAAAACTCATATATCGTGCGCTTTGACATCACTGGTGTGTCATAAAGTTAATGGGAATCGTTCTCTTTTGGTCTGCATACCAACCATCATATATATAGGAATCCATTACTGATTTAAAAGCTAGCGAAACAACACTGTCTTCCGCCACCGTCTTATCATCTGTTAGGAAATTCCCGTCACTATTGTTGATCTCATTATTGTCGAGAGGCAGCCACTTTCCATACAACGTGTAAGTATAAGAAACAATTCCTAAATTTGACATATTTGTCTCAAAATCATAGGCACTGGTATGACGTGTATCTCTATACCAACCTTCGAACACAAATCCTGGTTTCACTGGAGGTTCAGGTACTTGGACTTTATCCATACCTCCAAGGAGGGTCTGAGAAGCAACCGCTGAACCACCATTAGACTCGAAGTTCACCGTATAGGGACGTCCAAAATATGCGTCTAACTCAAAGTTTCCTGTCACTGGCGTCTCGAAATTGTAAGCATCTGCCCAAGGCTTACCCTTTACGTACCACCAGTAGAGTACCCATCCATTTTTATCTGGAGGAACGGCGTCAGGTCTAGTAACCACATCGCCCTCTGCCACTGACTTTTTAACCACTTCAGTTGCTATACGTAAAGTTACCGTATATAAGACCTTCCATTTTGCATACAATGTGATGTTCGTCGTCACCGGTGTCTCAAAATGATAAGCATTGGTCAAATCTTCATCGCTATACCAACCGATGAAGGTATAACCTTCTCGATGTGGTGCGGCAGGTTCAGAAACCACTTCCCCTTCCAGCACCGGCTGCTGATCTGTCACCGCTGAACCATCCTTATGGTCGAAGATTATTGTAAAGACGGGTGTCCATTTCGCATACAACGTGAGATTTGTCGTTACCGGTGTCTCAAAATTATAGACACTGGTCAAATCTTCATCACTATACCAATTGCCGAATTCATAACCGGTTCGCATCGGAGATGCAGGCGCCGCAATTTTAGCATTATACTCCACTGTCCCGGCATTTACTGCTGAGCCGCCTTTACTATCAAATCTCACGGTGAACTTAGGCGCCCACTTCGCATACAACGAAATTTCACTCGTCACCTGAGCCCTGAAATCGTAGAGTATCGTCAGATCGCTGTCACTATACCAGCCTTTAAACACATAACCTTCGCGCGTTGGACTTGAAGGCTCCTTAGCAGATTGTTGATGGTACACGGACTGACTACTCAACTTCTTGCCGTCGCTTATGAAGCTTACCTCATAGCTATTCAGTATCCATGCCGTGTGTATCTCATAATTCCTCATTATTGGTGTTGTGAAGTCAAATGCTTGGTTCCGCTTCTCTTTATCTCTCCAGTACAAGAACGTATGATTTGGTTTCGGTAGTGGCTCAGGTGCCACTGCCACACCACCTTCAGTTACCAGCTGATCGATTGGCTCAGTCTTTTGTTCATCATAGAAGCGAACTCTATACTGTATTTTTTGAGCAACTACCCATTTCACATACAAGGTGATATCACCATTCACGATTTCGGTTGTGAAATTATATGCCTTTGTCAAATCTTTGTCGCTAAACCAACCTCCGAACACATATCCCTCCCGCGTTGGTGGTTGAGGTGCCGCAGGTTTTGTTCCTTCGTAGACCGCCTGATCGGATATCTCTGTCCCACCATTACTGTTGATGCTCATCGTATACCCACGCATCCACTTCGCATACAACGTAATATTACTCGTCACCGACATTGCGAAATTGTAAGGTTGCGTAAGATCACTGTCGCTGTACCAACCTCCGAACGCATGATCTTTCTTCGTTGGTGTGACTGGTGCGATGACAGTTTTTCCATAAGCTAACGTTTGATCAGGAACTTCTTCCACTCCACCATTACTGTTAAATTTGACAGTATGCTGGTCTATGTCCCACTGAGCGATATACTCGATATCTTGTGCAGGCATGGTTACCGCTGGGACAGCTGACCACCCCTTGAATTCATGACCTGCCCAAGTTGGATCACCGAAATGTAATGAAGTCGTTGATCCGTATTGTACATCGATCTCCTTTGCAGGTGTATTCAAGTCATTGTAATCTATGGTCAACTTATACGTATTACGCGTATAGTACACCCGTAGAACCGTTGTACCGTCGCTGGCAATATCGGCATCTAACACCGTTCCCGGAAGAGCTGTATCTACAGTGAATCCTTCGTAAGACCTGAGTGATTCTTTAGGCAGAGTTACCCTCGTATTGGTTATACCCCGATGCGTTTCTACATCTGCAACCGTGTAGGTTGGATGCCCTATATTTTGCTGCAAGTATACGACTTTGTAAGGCGTATCATCCCTGACTGTCCAGTTTGCGGTATAAGTCGCGTTATCCGTTGGCATCGTACTTGGGACATTCGGTGACCAACCGGCAAACGTATATCCCGTTCTTGTCGGAACTGGAATTCGATTAACGATATTTTTATAAATTAGATCCGTTAGTTTACCTTCCGGTGCTCCCTCATAACCTAAATTAAAAGTTAATGTCCGACTTATCGGTTTGTAATAAATATTAACAACCGTTGAACCATCGCCCTTAATATAGATACCTTTTACTGCAACTTCATTATAACCACGATCTCTATATTTGTTAGAGGTTATACGAATCTCTGTATTTGTTGTTCCCGTCTTCGTTTCGGAATCCGTAAGCACAGATATTTTCTGTGAGTTTGCATCTATCAAATAATGATTGACTTTGTACGGTGTGTCTGTGTTCACAATCCAACGTGCATACAGTTTTGGAATACCTGTAGGCATCCGGTTGGGAATGTCCACTTTTGTACCACCATAGGCAGAAGTATACCAGCCATCGAAAGTATATCCCGGATTTACTGGGACTTTGTTTTTCACTTGAATGGCTGCATTAAAGGCAGCAGTCACAATCTCAGATGGTTCTCCATTACTTGGATCGAATTCGATCGTTAGATCACCATCCGCACTTTTAATCCAGTTCAGCGGAATCGTACGCTGAATCGGAGCTGACGTGAATGACATCGGCGCTCCCTTCCAAGTAATAACTAATTTAGCCGCACTCGATGGAATCGTCTTATTTCTAACTTGTACCCCTTTTTTATCTAGCAAAAATCTGAAGTTATCACCGCTTAATTGAATATCAAATTGTGAACTATCATATGTTTCTTCCGTCGTTATACCTGTTTTCAAATTAAGAGTATTCATCTTGAAAAATGACTCTGGTAAATTGCGAGAGTCAGCATTTCCTCTAAAGAGCAACCCAAGCTCATCATCCTGTGGATAGGCGAAGTCATAGACGTTCTTTTCTTCCCCAATCGTATACAGTGGCCACTCTTCATCCGCCAGTTCTACGCTATCCGAGAGAGCTCCATCGCCTAATTGGGCGCCAAGTGCCACCTCCAAATAGATGCCGATCTCGACGAACAGGGCCCCTAAAGACTTCGTCGTCTTCACTCCGCTAATATTTTTTAGCTGATAGTAGAAGTAACCCCACAGATTCACATACACGCCTGGTTCTACAGCAATTCCGATACTATTCAAATCAACACTGCCAATTCCCGCTTGAACCTCCATATGAATACCGGCTCGCAAACCGAGCGTCCCCATCACATAGAAGGTAAACTGGTAATCGCCGTCTTCTGGCAAGCTAACCGTATTACTCGAACCACTGAAACTCAATACACGTAAGGTCACTGAGTAGCGCTTAGCCATCTTATAATAGAAATCTGCCCCGATGGTTAAGTTCACCTGCGCGCTAACTACAAACTCAGCTTTGAATTGGACTTCAATAATCCCCAGTGCCACACGCACGCTCTTTTCAAAGAGCGTCTTCTTGATTAATGGAACCCACTCCGTTTTCTGACTCAACATCTCTTGATACTGTTCCTTCAATGATTCCGAGTCTACGGCGGTATCTTGCACACCCTCCATGACCGCTTCAATCTCTGTTGCAATGTTCCGCACCTGACTAAATTTGCCAGAGGTCTTCGCATCCAGCCAGTTCGTCAGCGCAGCTTCCAACTTATCTGGTTCGACAAGAGCCATCTCTGCCGTGATGTTCATTCCGGTATAGCTATAAGCATCCAGATTCGCTGTGATTACATAATCATCAATGACTGGGAAGATCGGGATATCGCCCAAAAATGTCGAAATGGTATACCAATGCCACTTCGTCTCCGAATTCACACCGAGATCCAGGCTCATCTCCTGAACGAATGTACTGGTCATATGGATGATCAGATCGCTATCTTCACTAACATTCACAACAATATCCGCGCCCACTTGCAGTGTAGCACTCACACCGGAGGATCGGCCGTTAATGTTCTTCAGTTTTGTGCCAAGTTTAGCAACAACGGTCAGATTCTCCACACTTACCCGACCACTGTCACCAGAGAGGGCACGTGATGCCTGAGCATTGATCTTCTGAATCTCCTCTGTCTCCATCGCCAGTTCTGACAGATATTCCGCCGCTTGATCAACGAACCCGCTATCTAAGGCTTGCTCCTCAATCTGTTCTTCGAGCTGTGCGATCTGGTCTTTCGACAACAACTCTTCGCCTTCAATGGCTTGCTTCTGATAGAGGTCGAACGCACTCGTGACGTCATCTAGCGTAGCATCGGTATACGTAATGATATTCATTTCTGCCGCAGGCGTAATTGACGTGATGCGCCCGTAACCAGTGGCCACAAAATCCGATTGGGCAAATCCACCCTCATAGAACCCGATAAAGTCGCCTACATCCACTGTCGTCAGCTCATCCAAGCCGAGTGGCTCATACATGCTGTCACTATAGTTCATCACAGTCTGCTCAACCGTGATGGAATGGTTATCAGGATCATTGTCTGTGTCTGCATCTACACTCACTGGCAGCACATCCGGTTTGAACAATACTTGATTGATATCTGCTTGACCATAGGTGTAGGTCGTACCGTTCACCGCTGAGATATGGACATAGGCGATATCGCCATTGTCTTCACCGGTTGTTTCTAACGTGCGCAGATCAGGGCGAACCCCTTGATAGATGGCGACGGTATCGCCAGCTTCAACCTCGGTGCTTCCGTTATATACGAACGTACCGCTGCTTGCATTGGCTTCAGCCAGCGTATTTCCACTACCACCTACCGTTGTGGCGACTACAGGAATGGCTGCCGAACCAACCTCCGTGCCGTTCAGCATCATATCCGTGACATCCGCAAAGGACAGGTAGACCATGCTCGTATGCAGCGGGATGTCCATGATTTCTTGCTTCGCAACGCCAAACACATAGATTCTCGTCGTCGCGTCTTGGCCTTGGAAGGTCAAGTTGTCGTCTGTCAACGTAAGTTCATACGTGTTGCCTTCTACGAAATGACCACCTTCTACTGCGGACGCTACCGTGAACTTCCCGTTCCCTCCCGTGACGGTGATCCCCTCAAATTCAGGATTGGCTGTATCCTGAAACGTCATGCGAGCTTTGACCTCAGATGCTGTTAGGCTGCCCGATGTATCTTGTACAGCGATCGTATAGTTCGTCGCAACATCCAGTACCGAGTAGCTAGGCGTACTTTGTACAGCACTGTCCACGCGATCCGTATACTTTGCATATAATTTCGTATCTGCGGTCAGGGTACTGCCACTTGCAAAGATGAGTGAAAGATCACTATCTGTAAACCACCCTTGGAATATATATCCTTCTTTTATTGGAGCCGGCAGGTTATTTAGCACCTGGCCTTTTCGTACCGCCTGCGCAGCGACCGCCGAGCCACCGTTGCTATCAAACGTTAGTGTATACGCGGTGGAACCTGTACCAGGGTTGCCTCCGTTGTCTACAGGCGTTCCACCACCATTATTACCGCCAGGTGTCGGCGTTGGGTTCTCCGTTGGAGTTCCCGGTTGGGTTGGTTGTGTAGGTGTTGGTGTTGGAGTAGGCGTCACCGGCGTTTGATTCTGATTTTTCCACGGCTCTACAACCGCGTTGTTGCGCATGAAGAGAACCGCTGCTTCCGCGCGACTAGCTTGTGCACGCGGATTGAAGTTCCCCTTTTCATCCCCGGTGAACACACCGGCTTGCCACAGCTTGATGACCGCGTCAGCCGCCCAAGGCGATACATCCCCGAGATCGCCCGGCTCTGTCGTGACCGGATTCTCGGTCTGATAAGGGATCTGTTCGCTTTCGAAATACCGCAACGTCATCGTCGCCATTTGCTCCCGAGATACGGTAGCATCCGGCGAATATTTCCGTTCCCCCGTGCCATCGGTAATTCCCTTCTTAACCGCCCATTCGACATATGGCGCATACCAGCTGCCCGCCTGCACATCAGCAAAGCTCGAAGTGGAGTACGTCCCCGCATCGACTCCGGCCATCCGTCCGAGTGCCGTCACATACATGGCACGTGTCATGGTCCCCTTAGGAGAGAAGCTACTCGCGTTCGTTCCGCTGAATATGCCCTTCTCCTGCACATGGACGACTGCATCGTGGAACCAGTCCGTTGGACTCACATCCTGGAAACCACTAGATTTGGTTACTGCTGTCTGCTGGATCGGCAGTTCAGCCGCTACTGCCGATTGCGCTGGTAATAGGGGCACGGCAGAAACTATTAAGCTGATCACCAGCATCCACATCAGGATCTGCCGGCTCACCTTCCATCCCTGTCTTACTTTCTTCACTTTCATTCATCCCTTCTATGTATAGATCAAACTAAAAAAGACCATCCAAAATTCGACTTCTTTAAGGTACGATAATGCCAACTTTACAGATTGAATTCGTTCACCGACCTTCCTGCAGTCGCAGTCGAATTGTGACACCGACACAGGCAAATTATGTCGTTTTTTCTTCCGTATTTTATCATGCGAGATAGGGGCGCTTGTGAAACATAAAGAAAACTTTAAGTAAGCAACAACTCACAAGCGAGAACATCATAAACACAAAAAAGGCGTAGGGAGGGTAACTCCTACACCACTATTTTTTCAGGAACTCTTTAACTAGTCCTTAATCCATTCCAGATGATTTGCGTCTAAACGACCTCACACTCCAAAATCGACTACACAGAACTATTCTCCTCCCAGCGCCGTCTTTGAGGAATCGAAAAAATACTTCTATGCTTCTTAGATCTTAATGAGATAAAAGGCTCCTGCTGATTCTTCGCCACATTGTGGGCGATATGCCTGAAGCGCAGCCCGCTTTCGAACTCGGGATTAAGCGCAATCGGGATACCCTTATGTACGGAACGTATAGTTTCTACATCGGCATGGATCACGCCAATCACACCAATATTGAGAATACCGATGATATCCTCCATCTTTACCGTTGCCGAACGGGCTTCCTGTTCGTCGGCCATATTAATGATGAGCTGTGGAGAAGTCGGTATCCTATTTTCTAATAATCCGATTACGCGATCCGCGTCTTGAAGCGACGTACGATGCGGCGTAGTTACGACAATAGCTTCATCTGCTGCTAAAGCTGCATTCCAGAATCCATTTTCAATGCCTGCTGGCGAATCGATCAGCACATAATCATAACCCCGGGCTACTTGCTGCACGGCCTCGCCAAAAACTCGCGGATCATCGTGATGCACCGCGTCGTTACTACAGGAGATAAAGGACAAGGTACTGATTCGCTTATCTTTGACGATCACTTGATGTAAAGCACAACGGTCGGTCAGGAAATCGGAAATCGGAAATATGATAGATCACCCTATTGCTCAAACCAAGCGGAATATCCAGATTTCTCAATCCAAAATCAGCGTCGATCAGGCAAACGCTGCTCCCCGATAAGGCAAGGGCAGTCCCGAGATTAGCCGTGACCGTTGTCTTGCCAACTCCACCTTTCCCTGATGTGATACATATAACTCGTGCCATCGGAGCCACTTCCTTCTTCAAGTACTAATGCGGGACAGCAACCATTTCTTCACGTATTATCGTTTGATCCGGCTTGAATGTAACGTCCTCGTAGCTAATAATCAGTTACAATTTGTTGAAATATGTCGTTATATCGACCACTGTGATTTTATCATGATGGATTATCCTACTTGAGAAACCTAAAGAAAACTTTAAATCCGTGCGTATTGGATCGTTTAATTCTTCGGAGAGATGGCACATCATTTTGACGAGGATGGAAAAGCGCAGATGGGTGTTGAAAAAATCAATACCCTGAGTCGATTACGAAGCTAGTGGAACGAACAAAAAATGGGAAAATAGCGTCAGGTACTGCTCCAACGCCATTTTCCCATTTATAATAGATTACCACCCTTACTGCTATATTCATGCTTGTGAAGTACTATTTAGAAACCAGCATATATCCGCTCCCCCGAACCGTAATGATTCGCTCGGGGTCGGCAGGGTCAGCCTCAATTTTTTTTCGTAAATTACTGATATGTACAGCAACCGTTCTCGTATCCTCCAGACTTTCCATTCCCCAGATGATTTGAAACAACGTATCGACACTGACGACACGATTCACGTTTTGTGCCATATAGGACAGCAGACTGAACTCTTTTTTCGATAAAGAGACAGGTATACTTCCCATGTTGACGGACTGCGTGTAGAAATCCAGTGTCAAACCCGGTAACTCCAGCAGTTGTTCCCTTCTACCCGTCGACACTCTGCGAAGGTGAGCCTTGATCTTGGCCATGAGCACTCCCGGACTGAACGGCTTGGTCACATAATCGTCCCCACCATAGGATAATGCGCTAATTTTTATTTCGTCTTCCTCCTGGCTACTCAGAAACACAATCGGCGCACTGGTGAGATTACGCGCATTTCTGCACCAGTCAATACCGTTTTCATTAGCCAGCAATATATCCAGTATAATTAAATCCGGCTCAAACGATGCAAGCAGCTCCATCGCTTCTGACCCGCTATGACTGCAGGTGGAGACAAATCCCTCCCTATCACAATACACCTGCACAATCTCGCATATATGAGGATCATCATCAACGATCATGATTTTGTGCGTGTCCATCTCATCACCCCTTTCCTTCAATCACCGTACAAGGAAACGTTACATAGAATGTCGCTCCCATCTTGCCGTCGCTCTCCGCTCGAACCATGCCTCCGTGCGCTTGTACGATTTCCCTGCAAATTGCCAGCCCCAGTCCACTGCCCTCTATGCCCATTCCCGGCCGATCATATCTGTAATTACGTTCGAAGATTTGCTCAAGCTGCTCCGGAGGAATACCCATTCCAGAATCCTGTATGCTAATGACTGCATGGGGAGCATAATTCAATTCGTCTACAGCTAGCGCAATACGTAACAGCCCTCCCCTGGAGGTGAACTTCATAGCGTTCGACACTAGATTAAACAAGGCTTGCTCTACTCTTTTGGCATCCATTTCAACAATAGGCAAGTTAAATTGTTGATCCTCTGCATCTCCGATATCCAGTATGAAATCTAATCCTGCGTCACGCACAACCAGCTCATATTGTTCAAAAAAATCACGCAAGAAGGGAATGATCTGAATCGGCTCCATTCGGTACGAGACCTGTCCGGTCTCCAAATGCGACAAGAAAGACAACTCCTCGATCATACGGTTAATCCTTATTGTGTTCTCCCGGATATACTTCAGATAATGTTCATTGCGTTCCGGCTTGACCCTGTCCTGTATAGCTTCTACATATCCAAGCATACTGGACAACGGCATACGCAGATCATGCGTAATATAAGCAAGTAGCTTCTTCCTCCCTTGCTCGGAGTGAAGCAGTCGGTCATACGAGATTTGGAGATCATCATGCACTGTAGATAAGGCCTGTGTTCGCTCCTGAACGGTCTGTTCCAGATTCATATTCATTTCAATCAGCTTGTCATTAACGTACTGTAATTCACGTGTAATTCTCTCTTCGTTCGATGCCGTCCTCGTAGATCGCGAAGACAGCAGAATCAGCTGCGCGATCGTAAATATCAATAAGCCAAGCGGAGATGTATTTCCAACTAGCGACCATCCGTTAAAATACAAAAAATCGTTGACAACCGTGACCAAAGTAACCACCGACACCAACAGGAAGATCAGCGCTCCCTCCATACGTCGCACAGCCGCCTGAACCAGCCCGATCATCAGATAAATCATATGTAGAACTACCATCACACCGATTACCAGCAAAAATTTTGTATATATAATTGCAGGGGTTACCACTACAAGGATACAGAATGCACCAGTTACGATCCGGGCGCCAAGACGAAACCATCGCGACACATAATTCGGAAAAATACAATCAAAATACATGGTGATGATATAACCGCTGAGGCAAAGAATCAGATATTCGATTTTGAACTGCAATTCCCAAGGAAAATGAGGCAACCATTGTGTAAAGATAAGCTCGCCGTTGAACAAGGATCGAATACCAAGCAGTACAGTAAACAGGCCAAAATATAACGGAGCTTTATCCTTACGTCGCAGCATGAACAACAGCAGATTATACAAACCGATCACTAGCAAACTTGCCGTGATGAACATATCCCTGGCAAGATTCAGATTGGTCTTGGTCGTTAGTACGTCACTGCCACCCAGCTCGATATTCTTGGTAATGCCGCCCCGATGATGTTGGAAGTTGGAGACTTGCATGACCAGCTCTAACGTGTCGCTTTCAGGCTGAAAATACACCAGCTTTGTTTCCAGTTGCGGGGTCATGCTGTGCTTGTCCTGACCAACCTCACCAACTTCTGCCAGAAGCTCGCCATTGACCCATAATTTGTACGCATTAAAAATGCTAGGCAGCCGCAGAGCAAGCATCTCATCTCGATCCTGCTCGCTTAGATGAACGACCAGTCCAAAGGTTGCATAGCCTGTACCGCTCAGCCGCTGACCTTCTAACGGGTAGCCCAGCCAGGATCTTGGAATATTAATCCAGTGGTCCTGATTTCCTTCCCTTGCCGAACGAACCCGCATATCCTCAGGCGATAGCAGTTCTTGCCAATAGAACGCCCACTTTCCTGTTAATTTTTGCGGATTCGTACTAAGTTGAGCCTGCGTTAAATCCAGAATACCTTTTTCACTTTGGAACTTAGGAGAGTCCTGCTCAGAGAGGACGACATAGCCTGCAACCAAACCAACAACAACGGCTGCAACGATATAAAACCACACCTTACGAGAACCGACTCGGAGAATTCCCCTCATGATGAATCCAACCCCAATCTCTAAAAGCGCAATATGTAAGTTTATTTATCCAAATGATATCATCATTACAGGAGAATGTACCCTGCAAATTTCTAGGAAGAGACAAGAACATACATCACGATGAAGCCCTTTTAACGACGCACGCTTAGCTGGACACACCAACAAAAAAGTACGCACTTTGAAGTGCGTACTTTTTTGAAAGAGCTTATTCGTAATGGATAATTCGAGCACAACCCCCATGTGCCGGAATCACAAACACTTCATGAACTATAAAGAACTATTAATGATCTCTGCGAATGCATCCCTGTTATACGTATCATCCTGAATGCGCCATTCTCCCTGATCTTGCAAAAAGGTGATATCGCCCGATAGCGGAATAGACTTGAACTCCTTGCCGTTCTCGTCTGTAAACTTCAGATCGAGCGTGTATTCCACAAGAATCCAGTCACTCTTGTTATCTTTGATCTTGGTTTGTATATTTTCAGGATGCAGCTTCGCTTGTTCGATGTGTGCAACCTGAAGAGGTAACACAATATATCGATTAGCCATGTAAGCCTCATAATTCCTGGAGGTCAGGAACGGCTTCATGGTCTCTCCTTTGGCCAATAACCCTTCCATCTCTAATGTATCCTCATAGTTCTTACCATCCACGGTGAGTTCTATTGTCTTATAATCCAGCGACATTTCGAGCGCTTGTTGCTGCTCCTCCGCCGTTGCCTTCTGGTCCCCCGTATCACTTAGCTGTTCCGTTGCTGGTGGAGTGACGGGTTCCGTGCTTTCCGCTGGTTCAGATGGTGTACATCCCATTAACATTGCGGCGGAAAGAAATAATGTACCCATCACAGATGCCAACTTGCGCATGGTTAATCCCTCCCTTTCTCGTCAGTATTACTCTCAATTATCCCTTCAATAGGATATAATGTCCAGTTATTGGGCGCATCTGAACAGACACCCAGTGAATTACATCCATTGGGTGTCATCTTCATAACAGATTTGTGTTATAGTCATCGGGAAGTGATTTGGAGGAGATAATGATGATGATCAAAATTACAACTGGACCAACTCTCGAAGGATAGCGCCTGCGGGTCCAATAACTGCGTGTTTCCTTCAACATTGAAGGTGTGAAAGCTATGTCAACTTATCAAGTCGTTCCCATGGTCTATAACTCCAAGGAACAGATTGAAGCAATTATTTTACTCGAACAACAATGTAAACAGCTTGATTCCATTCATCTGAAAGCAGACCTTGACCATATCAGTAAAAAAGACGGAGACCATGCACTCCTCTGTTATCGCGACGGTGAATTGGCAGGACTCCTCAGTTGGTATGCTTCTGACGTCGTAACCGGAAATATTAACGCCATCGTACACCCAGATTTTCGTCGCCAAGGTGTTTTCCTTAGCCTACTGAAACAGGCCATCCTGGACATGAAACCACAGGGAATCAACCAACTCAGTTATCGCGTTCCTCAGGGCTTATCTCCGGGTCTTCTTACTGCCCAATCCCTTGGAGCCATTTATGATCGCGCCGAGTACTCGATGCAACTTGTGAATGAGGTCCTTTCGGTTGTGGAGCCACCTGAACTAACGTTGGCCGTGGCAGAAACCGAGGATATGGAGTTTATGGTCACTTGCTCCTCCCAAGCCTTTGGAGATTCGGAGGACTGGACACGCGAGTATTTTATGCAAACAAATGAACCCAGCCGAGTCACCTATATTGCATGGCAGAATCAACTGCCTGTTGGGCTGGTACGGGTCAACTCCATTAATGCAACAACCGCATTTATTCATAACTTCTGTATCTTGCCTGCTTATCAAGGACAGAAACTGGGGCGCACTGCGCTTAGCATCCTGGTTGATCTCCTAAGGAAACAAAGTTACACAGATATCCGCCTGTCTGTGGTTACTGAGAACAAACGCGCTTTGAATCTGTACCGCAGTGTTGGTTTTGAAGTAAATTCTGAGTATCACTATTTCAACGGTAGTTTATAAAAGGCAAAGGAGAGAGAGATCGTTTTCCTCATTGGGAGACGGTCTCTCTTTTTATATATTGGAGAATTGAAAAATCAATTTATAACCATCGAACGTATGCCCGTACATTTCCCGATAGTTACCTTCGGTATAATTAGCCACTGTTTTCCGCCAGAAAGATTGGCCAATCTTATTTTTCTCCGATGGATTGGTGAACAACTCCCAGTTTCCTCTAAACATGCCAAAGATCGTTGATGCCGCGTGTTCAGCAACGCCTACACCTCGAAATGGCTGCATCAGAAAGAATTCATGTACGAAGAAATCTATTCCTTGTGAGCAATAAGGTGGCATGGCTACGAACGCAAATCCTGCCGGTATGCCATCCACAATCATGAGGAACGGATAAAGACACTCCGGTTTTTCCCACCAGATGTTCTGTACATCATACTGATCCTGTAACGTTTTATAATCAGGACTTGGTTCGAAAATGCCATGTTCGTTCGGGGTATGCTCTCCACCCAGACCATAATGTCCGGATAGATCATGAAGGTATAGCGGGTACATATTTTTAATCATATACGCCTCGTCTTTATTCGTTAATTTCACTTCTATATTCATATTCACCAACCTTACCAGATGATTTAAGGAGTTATTTCACGAACTCTCACCGCATAACCTTGTACCGTTAAATGAATTGTACGCGCAGTTACACTACTCGAATATGTAAAGAATCCTTAATAACCATTCTTTACAGTAAAAAAGCCAAATTCGATTGCTCGAACATGGCTTCTATCGTTTCATCCCTTTTTGCAATACACGATTTTCTTGATGCTATCGATGGATAAACAGTATTGGTCCGCAAGCTGATCGATGGTTGTTCCCGCAGCAAAAAACCTGCGGATCTCGTCGTTCCGCTCCTGGACAACCCTTCTGCCACCCGAATTCTCTCCCCACTTCTTATGGGCATCCTTGGGCCTCGGAATATAGACCAGGCCTCCGGGGATATGACGCTGTATTTCTTTGAGTAATTCTTCCGGAAAGATTGTATCCGCATTAATATATTTCACGTTGCTCCACTCCTTAAAAGTTAAAATCTTTAAGGCAGCAGAGTCTTACGATGAACACATTGAATATGCACTACAATGGATGGCGGAAATGAATTTCAGGCTCTATGCAAACAACCGCCGTTGTTCATCACATGGACTCTGCATAGAGCGGGTCGTGAAACCTTTTATGAATCGAATCATGGTAGCCCCCCATTCAGTTAATCTTATTCGTGCTGAAGAACTTTTAACTGTCCATTCCATAATAAGGTTTACTTTCCCTAATGGCAAAATCTACACGTCGAATCTGTAATATACCCCTGTTAATTCTTCTGATACGCTCCATAGCTTGTTTGAGATTTTAGCATCATATAATTTTTCGATGATCTTAGCGCTCTTGGGATAGCCCTTAGTGCCGCCCATACCACTGGGAGCGATATACTCCCCTCCCGTGATCGTCGGATCTGCTGCAGCATATAAGGTAGGTAATGCCCCCATATGTGCCGGTTGACTAATGATTTTCAAAAGACTGCGCATGAATATATTGGTCTGTTTCCCCGAACCAAAGGAAAATAGATTGGTATGCGAAATCCCTGGATGAGCGGCGATACTCATGGAATCAATATGGGCGGAATTAAATTTATTCTGCAGCTCTCTCGCAAACATCAGATTGGCTAGCTTGCTTTGGCTGTAGAACTTCATGGGATTATATCCTTTGGAGCCATCTAAATTATTAAAATCAATTGCACCATTATGAGCTGCCATACTACTTACAGTGACAACTCTCGATTTCGGAGTAGAGATCAATCGAGGCAATAGTAGACCCGTAAGCGCAAAATGGCCTAGATGATTACTACCAAACTGTAATTCAAAGCCATCTTTCGTCAACTGGAATGGAGGGTTCATAATTCCTGCATTATTAACCAGAATGGACAAAGAATCGTATTGCTCAAGAAAAGCGGCTGCGAACTTACGGATACTAGCTAAATCGCTAAGGTCGAGCTGCATAACGATTACCTCTCCAGCTACATGCACAGACGACTTTATTTTATTAGCTGCCTTTTCACCTTTTTCCAGATTACGAACTGCAAGGATAACTTTTGCGCCTTTTTCAGCTAACGCTAATGCCGTTTCATACCCTAAACCACCGTTCGAACCTGTCACAATCACTACTTTATCGGATACAGTCGGGATGATGTCTTTAGTCCAAACTTCGCTCATTTGTCTACACACCTTTCTTATCTCTTCCTTGATACCCTAATATCCAGCGTTTGAAATCTTTTATCCCCCACCATACTGGCTTAAACTCCGTTCCAGCATCCCTCTAACCTGCTGTTGCAGTTCGAGCGGAGACACCACCTTCACTTCCGGCCCATAGGAAAGTAATTTTCGCGCTGTAAAAGAGAACTCCTCGGGCGGAACCAGTCCGCGCCACTCATTGCCTTCAACCGACTTGAACAGCACATCTGAAGCGGCAATCCTTGCTCCAAATTCCGTGAATTGCAGTACCACTTCTACGCTTGCTCTGTCTTCTTTGGTATCTAGCCATGTCTTCAGACTCGGAATAGATTCATCTACGGATTCCATAACAGCCAACTGCTGCATGCGATCCACCCGATACAACAATACCCGGTCCTTATTTCGAGCTGGCATGTACCAATGTCCCTGCTCATAGTAGATGCCATAGGGAAAGACTTGGACTTTTTTAGGACCACTGCGGGCATGATACATAAATTCGATTTCTCTCTTTTCTACCGCTGCACCCAATATCGCTGTTGTTAAAGGCTCGGCATGCCCACCGGGGTGCTGGACAAAGGTGATATGCTCTCTCATTCGCATAATCAGATCCTGTACATCTTCGGGCAAAGTAGAGAAATACTGCTCAGCCAGATGTTCACGCATTGATCCATATGGAAAATCCGGTACTTGCTGTAGATATTCCAGCATCATAAACAGCCCTAATGCCTCCTGCTGTGTCAGTTGAAGAGGTGGCAAAATCCGATTGGGCAACACCCGGTATCCGCCGTTCACACCGACTTCTGTATACAAAGGAAAACCTAGTGCCTGCAATGCATCCAGATCTCGCTGAATGGTACGAACCGAGACGTCGAACCGTTCTGCCAGTTCCCGGGCAGTGAACTTCTGTCTGGAATCCATCAGGCGCATGATGGCCAGTTTCCGATGATTCATGAATTCAACATCCTAACTACGTCAAATTTTGTCATAGTTAAAGTGTATCATACATTGTAGAAGGGAGCGATGAACATGTCTGATAACAAAACAATTTTGTACATTGCTATGAGTTTGGATGGATATATTGCAAGGCTGGACGGTTCGGTCGATTGGTTATTTGATGTGGAGGGTGATGGTAATCGGAGCAGATCGTTGATATACTGAAATGCTATCTTTAGATCTTTTGTCATTTGATAGAACTTACAACAATGCAATATTCGAAGTTGATTTCACATTCAAGTTATATTTACGGTATATCAGCCACATTATTAATCACTAATTACGATTATTAGCAAATTACAGATTTGATAATTAAATTAATTTAAAACTAATTTTATCTGCACATAAGAATGCAAAAGCCGTTACAAAAAGATCTGACTGGCCACTTTTCACATACCAAAGACTCGCCTAATATTAGGCGAGTCTTTGGTATGTGAAGTGGTAATCAGTTAGCCATTCCACTTATTTGCTGTTGATGAATAACTCCCATCACCTTTAATGTTGATAATTATCTCTCCACTAGTAGTTTGAGGTTTTATTTCCCAAATTCCAAAGCTCGTCTTAATAGATGATTTTGCACGAATACCATTGGAATCGCCAGGGGCAGGTCCTACTCCTGGTGTTTCGCCATCCAGATTCCAAAGACTCCATACTGGGCTGTAGAAGCTTGTAGTTGGGACAGAATCATGCCAAGTGATTTTTTTTCCATTGGTAATATAGGATTGCTTTAATGTATAAGTCCATAGAAGTAAATTATCTCCTGTTACGGCGCTATGTGCACTTAAAGAAACAGATGCATTCCAAATATCATTGGAGGCAGCAACGGCAGCTAGAGTTGAAACAGAGTTATTAGTCGATGTTAGCTGAATATAACTACCGTCATCAAAGGTATATGTAGCAACTGGATTGGATCCATCAACAGCCAAACCTGATTCTAGAGCTTCATCGATCTTGGCAGGATCATTAGCTTCAAGGGCAAATTGAGCTTGAACTACATTAGGTGAAACTGAACCTTTGATATCTGCGGCAAAGGCCGCTGTAGAAGAAGATAATACGAGTGTTGCGGCAAATAAGCTGATTAAATATTTTTTCATTTTCTTGCTCCCTTCGTAATACAATATGGTATAATTGGTTGCAACAATGTAATAGTACCATATTAAACCAGTTAATGTAACCCATTTTTATTAATATTTAGGAAGGAGATGAATATTATGTTAATTTCAAAGGAGCTAAGGAAGAAGGATTATATTATTTTCTTTTTCATCGCTTTTTTAGGTTTAATTGTAAATCTAACGGGAGATACAGGCAGTTCACTCATTTGGGCAATTGTCAAAATATTTATTGCCTCTCTGCTGGTATGTGTTGTGTTTGGTACATTGACAAATTTAATATTCAGAAAGAAGAGATCAAACTAAAAAAATCTTACTATATATTTATTCTGCAGCATTAAAATATATAGTGTGAGTACAAACAAAGACATAGATTTCAAAGAGTCCGTGAACAATAGTTTACGGACCTTTTCTATACGATGTGATTACAGAACTTTAACTTAATATAAAAAAATCATTGAAAACTATCTGACAAATCACTCTTACTACAATAATACTGAGGTGTAATAAAATTAATCACTTTGAGCGACAGCGTATGTATACATAATAATCAAAATTATTATATTTTATATATAGGAACAGAATATCCTTCATTCCTGACTCTACTGGGTCCAAATAAGTCCCCCGGAAACTCTCTAAGCTGCTGCTTCAAATTAGGTGTCAAGATCATCATCACTTCTGGGCCATAGTATATTATCTCTCGTACTGTGAAAGAAATTTCTTTGGTGCGGCAATCCTCGCTCCAAATCCTATGAGTTGCAGGCGCCACATCAACAATTTTTCTCGATTCTTTGGCATCTAGCCATACTTCTCAGACTCGGAATAGATTAATCCTCCGTTCGCGCCAACTTCTGTGTACAAGGGAAAACCAAGCGCCTGCAATGCATCCAGGTCACGCTGGATCGTACGAACCGATACGTCGAACCGTTCTGCCAGTTCCCGGGCAGTGAACTTCTGTCTGGAATCCATCAGGCGCATGATAGCCAGTTTCCGATGATTCATGAATTCAACATCCTAACTACGTCAACTTTTGTCATAGTTAAAGTGTATCATACATTGTAGAAGGGAGCGATGAACATGAAGAATAACAAAACCATTTTGTACATTGCCATGAGTTTGGATGGATATATTGCAAGGCTAGACGGTTCGGTAGATTGGTTATTTGATGTGGAGGGTGACGGAGGAGATAACGGATATGCTGCCTTTTATCAAACGATCGGTAGCGTTGTTATGGGACGTTATACGTATGAAGAGGTGCTCACACTTTCCGAAGATTTCCCCTATGCGGATCGGCCAACATATGTGCTTTCTCGCTCGGAACAGCCGCCCGCTCCGAATGTACAGTTTACAACCGAGGAGGTAGATACACTCATTCCCCAGTTAAAGCGAACTTCTGATGGAGACGTGTGGATTGTGGGTGGCGGAATACTGGTTGAAGCTGTGTTAGCCAAAAAATTATTGGATGAGATTGAAGTCGCCATTATTCCCAAAATTCTTGGTGAAGGCATCCCCTTATTCCCGATAGGTACTGTGCCAAGTCAATTCAAAATGGTCCGAACTCAAACGCTCGGACAGATCATCTCGATTCGTTATGAGGTACAGAACAGCGGCACAGCGGACACACCACCGAATGTCTAGATAAGTAGAAAAGGAAAAAGACCATTCTTATGATGAAGGGACCCCATACCGTGAGACACATCTAACCATTGGGGTACCGTTCATGAAAGAGTGGTCTTTCCATTACCATGTTTCAAGCTATCCTAGCATTCCTCGTACATATTCCGCTAACACCTCTGCCGTCCTACGGTGAGATAACTCGCCTGGATGGGTGCGCGCCCCTACCGTCTCTTCGGTTGTATCAGGAAGCTGGATGATTGAGACCTTGTGGTCGCCTGTCCCCTTCGTATACGCATCAACCGCGCGGTAGATGGCGGGCATCATGGGAAAACCAAGCATGCCATAAGCCCATACGAGATGTGCCGCCGGATTGTTTTTCCGAAGTTTGAACAGGAACTGTTCCACCGCTTTCTCAAAAGCGGCCAGATCCTCTTCATGATACGTTCCGTCCTCGTTCATCCGCTGCTTGTACACCTTGCCAGTGTCGGGATCTTTCCACTCAGGTGACTGAAATGCACCCCCATCATTGCTGCCCAGGTTCACGACCACCACATCCGGCTGCCACGAACCAAAATCATGCCGATCTCCTGCACCGAGCGCTTCGTTACGCTCACCAGTAAGCAAGCCACAGACCTGTTCGTAATACTCGGGGATGTTCCCCTTTGGATTGTTATCCCAACTTGTCAGCACACCCCAGCCACTTTGCGAGATGACCCTGTATTCTGCATTCAATGCCTCTGCTGTCATAAACGTATAATTATGTATGGCGCTGAACCACATCGGAATCCAATCTTCCTCCGCTTTCGCTCCAATCGCACCTTCACCAGATGTAATGCTATCACCAATGAACTCGATCTTGTAGGGTTTTTCCTGCACAGGCAGGAACGCTCCATCCGATTTCACCGCATGAATCTGCAAGGAACAACCCGGGTCACCACTCATCGCTTGAACATCCTTAACGATCCGAACATTCTTCACCACGTCCGCATTCATACCCCGGAATACACAGACCCAGTACCTTCCCGCCGTTAACATCTGTCTGCTCACCGGAACACCGTTGATCAGAATGCTGATCCATGCCTCATACATGTCATACTGCGACTCTACTTCAACCCATAGTTCGGAGCCCCGTACATTGAGTTCAACTGCACTCCCCGTCCAAAATAACGTCAACGGCGCCAGCTCTCCAATTGTTCTGCCATGCACTTTGAGATAAGGCAGTTCCGTTAACTCATAGATCTTTAACCCGGTATTCGCTTGTACACTCATCCTTTATTCCCCCTCAACGATTTACAAAAGTAGTTATTAAGCGCTTTCCTATGTATCGATAATATGTTCGTCGTGATCAATCCATCTTATTATGTATTACGCACAGCACCAAAAATCCCCTGCAAGCAAGCCATGTTCAAGTCCATCATATCAGATGTTCTGGAACGATCGTTCGCCCATAGGGGATTTTTCAGTTCTTTTTTTGTTCAGTATCGTTATAAAACCTTACCCAGAAACGCCTTGGTCCGCTCATGCTGGGTATTCTGAAAGAGCTCTTCTGGCGTGCCTTCTTCTACAATATATCCGCCATCCATAAAGATCACCCGATCCGCCACCTCACGGGCAAAGCCCATCTCATGCGTAACAACAATCATCGTAATCCCCTCGTGAGCGAGGTCTTTCATGACTTGCAGCACTTCTCCAACCATCTCCGGGTCCAGTGCAGACGTAGGTTCATCGAACAACATCACACTTGGGTTCATGGCAAGTGCACGAGCAATGGCCACACGCTGTTGTTGTCCACCTGACAACTGCTCAGGATAAGCATCCCGCTTCTGCGATAGCCCGACCTTGCTGAGCAGTTCCATTGATTTTTTCTCATTCTCGGCCTTATGCAGTTTCTTGATATGCTTCGGCGCGAGCATGATATTCTCCAGCACGGTCAGATGCGGGAAAAGGTTGAACTGTTGAAACACCATGCCCACATTGGTTCGTAACTGATCGATATCCGTCTTGGGTGAAGTGACCTCAATACCACCAATCGTCACCTTGCCAGACGTAACACCCTCCAGCAGATTGAGACAGCGCAAAAACGTACTTTTACCAGACCCGGAAGGCCCGATGACGCATACAACTTCTTTCTCCTGAATCGTTGTGGAGATGTCCTTCAATACCTCATTGGCACCAAACTGCTTTTTCAGGTTCTGTACGGTAATCATCGGATCGCATACCTCCTCTCAATGAACCGGGAAGCCCGGGACAATAGAACAATAATGATCAGATAGAATATGCCCACCACACCCCAGATTTCGAATGCCCGGAAGTTGGAGGAAATAATAATCTCCCCGCTCTGCGTTAATTCTGCGATACCGATCGCCGACAACAGCGAGGTATCCTTAATCGTAATAATGAACTGGTTCACAAAGGTAGGGATCATGCGCCGGGTTGCTTGAGGCAACACGACCAGTCGCATCGTCTGAAAACGACTTAAGCCCAGGGATCGCGCCGCCTCATGCTGCCCGTTGCTAATGGAATTAATCCCTGCCCGGAAGATCTCCGAGATGTACGCTCCGGCATTCAGACTAATCGCAATAATGCCTGCGGTCATCGCCGGAATGCGCATATCCAGGAACACAGGCAGACCGAAGTAGATGAAATATACCTGCACCAGAAGGGGTGTGCCACGGATGATATCCACGTAAAGTGTGGCTACCAGCCGCAACACTCGATTCAAAGAAGTGCTCATCAGACCTGAGATCAATCCGATCACCATCGCAATGATGAGCGAGATCACGACTAGTTTCAACGTAACGACTGTACCCTCTAACAGAAGAGGCAGTGCGTCTATTATGACTTGTAAGGAGGAGTCCATCCGTACCACATTCCCTTCTATTTAGCCGTTGTTCCCAGATACTTGCCAACAATCTCGTCGTACTTTCCGTTTTCCTGCAATTTCTTCAGTCCATCATTAATCTTCTTCTGCAACTCCGCATCACCTTTGGCAACAGCAATACCATAGAAGTCACCATTCAAACGGTCTCCAACGATTTTGAGTTTGGCGTTTGGATCGATGGCAATCTTATAGGAGATGACCGGGAAATCCTCCAGCGTAGCATCTGCGTTTTTGTTCGCGACTTCCTGATACATCGATGGGCTGTCATCAAAATATTTCACGGTTGCCCCATAGGTTTTCGCATATTCATCTGCGAGATTGGCACCTGAGGTTCCTTTTTTAATCGCAATAATCTTTCCTTTTAAATCTTCAGGACTTTGGATGTCCGCGTTATCTTCATGTACGATTAGGGACAGACCGGCCTGATAATAGGGGTCCGAGAAATCCACGACTTTTTTACGTTCGTCCGTAATGCTAATGCCTGCAATGGCTCCGTCCAACTGATTCGCCGTAATGGCTGGAATGATGCCTTTGAAGTCCATCGGTTTGATCTCTACTTCAAAGCCCTCTTCTTCCGCAATCGCGTTCATGAGGTCAATATCGATCCCTACATATTTTCCGTCCTTCTGGAACTCAAAAGGGGGATACGTTGCATCGGTACCAAATGTGTATTTCTCAACAGCTGAACCATTTGCCGATTGTGCATTGCTCTCTTCACCGGACTTTGCTGCACCGCAGGCACTAAGTGTTAGAGCAAGAACGGACGCCATTACAATGGATGCTACCTTTTTCATAGAAAAACCCCTTTTCCGAATTAGATTGGGATCGACCGAATCGACCGTTTGTATTTATACACGTATTGTAGTTCGCTCCCTACGCCAACTTACATGATCCTACATAAAATAATCACAATTTATGATAATTAAATTAACATATAATGTTTTTCAATAGATAAACGCGCACAAATCGCTAATAAAAGATCCGATTTTAATTATTTATGTAAGGTTATATAACAATTGAGAAAGTAATAAACAAAAAAAGCCGAGAATCCGTAAAGGTGTTACCTTCAGGAATTCGGCTTTTGGATAAGAGAAAGAATATCTCAGTTACTATTTAGTTATTCAGTTATTCATCTTTTCAATCGTCTCCATATAGAACACATGCAGGAACTTTTTGATATTAACCTTGCCTTTGTCGCCTGCCTGATCTTCCTCCATCGCTCTCATCTTCATTCGAACATCCTGGAAGTCGAAGTAGAGGGGAGCATAATGTTCAAACTTGTGGTTGCTATAATCGGTGAGTCCAATCGAGGCCATGTTGGTCAGTGCGGCAATTACCGTTCTGCGAATACGTTGTTCCATCGCCTTGCACTCTTTCTCCACGTCCTTGGGCGTAGACTTGTACGTCTGGGCCACCGCTTCATACGACTCCTTCAGTGGCGGCCACTCCCCGGCACGCTTCTGATCAATCGCATACTCCATAAGGGCCACAATATCCTTGCTACCACTTTCCCCGATGATCCCGAGATCCATCAGAATGCTTCGTGCCGCCTCTCGCACCGTACGACCTTGGGCAGGGGCCGTCGCTTCCACCAGATTCAATCGGGCCATCGACTGTTTAATCTCCAGCACGTAACGTTCGTACTTCCACTGTTCATTCACTTTGCTGAGCACATGCTCCACTTCCACCCGATTAATCGGTTTATGAATGAAAAATTCAATGCCGTTCTGGTAGGCCGCCCCTACCATCTCCTTGTTCTCCACCTGAGAGATCATGATGAATTTCCCGGTATAACCGCCGTGCTTCAGCTTCGCTACCGTCTCAATCCCGTCCTGATCCGGCATCAGCAGATCAATCAGCACCACATCGGGACGCAGATCCATAATCATGCGCGCCCCTTCTATACCGCCCTCTGCCATGCCTGCAAGCTCGCCGATTCCACAGGATTCAATGATATCATGCAGCATACTCCGGCTCACCACATCATCATCCACGATCATGATAGAAAGTGTCATCGACATCGGCCCCCTTGATTAGATTCATTTTGGGAATAGTTATAGCGAATGTTGTCCCTGTCTCTCCTTGAGGCGCCGACTCTACCTTAATTTGTCCCGCCAACGACTGAACGATATCACGTACATGGGACAGGCCAATGCCCGTCGCGGCAATGCCGACTTCATTGAACTTTGTTGTATAGCCCGGTTCGAAGATAACATCCCGTTTGGCTTCAGGTACGCCTTTTCCAGTATCCATCACGACGAAATGCACGTCATCTTCCTGCTCATACACACGAATTCGGACCGTCCCTTCATGCTCAATCGCCTCTACCGCATTGGCAATCAGGTTGTTCATTACCGTTAGAAGAGGAATGTAGTACGGAGACTCACAATCATACTGTTGCTCGATGTCGATCTCGACCTGCTTATGCAGCATTTCACTATATTTTCGGTTTGCCTTACTGGCAAAGTTCAGCACTTCGGATAAGCTCATGTTAACCGCTTTTTCGTTATCATACAGCTTCAGCAGACCCGCGAGAATGCGTTGTGAATCCTTCTTCACTTCATGAATCTGCTGAGCGATGCCCAGCGTGCGCTGACTGTATTGATTCATGTCGTGCTCTCGGAGATCGCGATATAGATCATAGCTGTCTGCCGTAATGCCTTCGATCGTATTCATCGCTTTCTTGAGGTAAAAAACCTCGCCATACAGACCCGAGTTCACACTCAGCATCTGCTCCATCCGCTTCTCCTGCTCTGCATGTAAAAGCCGCATCTGCCTCACCGCAAAGCTGTTATAGAGCCCAATCACAAAGTAACTTCGCAGACCGCCTACCACAAGCAGATACAACCATTCCTTCATATAAAAGATATTGGTCCCGCTTAACATTCCGCGAAGAAGAAGCTCAACAAGATTAGAGGAGAAATCGATACATGTGATTAACCCGCCGAGCAGAAGAGGCTGCATCTCATGGAATCGATGCTTGAACTTGCTAAGCCCATAGGCAAAGACCACATAATACACGCCTGCCCCCAGGTTGTCCCGCATGCTTTCCAGAATGGACACGGTCTGTACATGATTGATGAGATCTGCCGACTGAAACAGGAAACTTGCGATGCCTGTCAGGATTCCTGTCTTCACATAAGACAAGTGTGGCATGATCATCAGCAGAAATAAAAGGATGCTAACCCCCAGCCCGATTCGGAAGTAATCTTCCCGGAACGGATTTATCTTGAATTGCGCCCCTACCGCAGTGGCAAAGGCAATGGCCGTCATCTGTACATTCTCATTTTTGACCCAATTGCGCATCGATCTTTTCACCCACTATAACAACGTTTAGCGCGCAATGCGGAACCCGCGCTTCTAATGTTAAATATACTAACATATGAAAGATGCATTAGAAATAATTAAAATTAGGGAATGAACACGCAAGCAACACAAAAAGGCCGGAAGTCTTCACTTCTGCGGCCTTTTCCTTATATCTCGTCCGGAATATCAAATGATACCATCGTACCCTCACCCGGCTCACTTACGATTGATAATCCCTGCCCATACCGTTGCAACAATCTGCGGTTTGTATTCACAATGCCTATTCCGCCTTTTCCACCTGGCGTAGCATGTAACAGCTCTGCAACCTTCTCCGGTTCCATGCCTTTGCCATTATCCTTCACTTCAATACGGGTATAACCCTCATGGCGAGTGATGGACAAACATACTGTCCCGCCCACATTTCGGCTTAATAACCCGTGTCTAACGGCATTTTCGATCAAGGGTTGAATCGATAGCGGCGGGAGCAGTAACGGAAGGTCCGGCTCTACGTTTAATACCACCGACAATCGATCTTCAAATCGTGTTTTTTCAATAAAAAGATAAGCTTCCACGAGTTCCAGCTCGTATGATAATTTCACCAGTTCTCCTGTATTGAGATAATTGAAGCTGATCCGTAAATAGGATGAAAAAGCTTCCCCAAGCTTCCGCATATGCTCTGTATCAATATCACTTAAAACCATAAGTGAATTCAGCGTATTGAACAGGAAGTGGGGCTGGATCTGAGCCTGCAAATAAGCAGCTTCCATGCGTAAGCGCTCCTGGATGGACTGATTTAACATGGTCAATGCACGTATTCGATATTTCAGCTCCAACGCATCTACAGGCTTCGTGACATAATCATTCGCCCCCGATGCAAAACCGGTATATATATCCGGTGGCTGGCTTCGCGCAGTCAACAATAACACCGGAAGCTCAGACATCGAGAATTGTTCCCTCACCTTCTGGGTTAACTCATATCCGGACATATTGGGCATCATCACATCCGTAATGAGCAGATCCCACTGGCGTGTGCCGAGCAGTTCCATCGCTTCCTGACCCGAACCTGCTGTAGTTATATCATATGGTTCCGTCGAAAGAATGCTGACCAGCACATCCAGATTCACCGGATCATCATCGACAGCCAGAATGGTGGCTTTCCCCTCTTTTAACAACGGAGCCATCTCTGCTGTCGCCAAGGCTTCCGCGTCCCCCATATCTGGGCGGGGTAACAGGAATCCGTTAGGTGCATCTTCCATCATCTCCGCGGCCTGTTCCCATATCAGGGGAAGTTGTGACTGAGCCTGATGGGTGGATTCATTCGCGAGCGGCAGATTGAAACTGAATACCGAACCCTTTCCGAGTTCCGAGTGAACCGTTAGTGCCCCGCCGTGCAATTCTACGAGCTCTTTGCAGATGTTCAATCCAAGTCCAATGCCTTGTCCATCGCTGATGCCATACGACCCTTGTTCATACGGAAGGAAAATGCGCATCCGCGTGTCCTCATCCATGCCAATACCCGTATCCGTCACATGAATCAGAGCATGTCCTTCACGAATGTCGGCACTTACGGAGATCGTTCCTTCCTCTGTATGTTTAAGCGCGTTATGCAGCAGGTTATACAAAATCTGAACGAGCCTTTCTTCATCAGCCATGACCAGTGGGAACGATTCCGGAATCTCCATATGAAGGCGGACTGGTTTTCGTTCTGCCATGAATTGCAGCATGGCGATAATGCCAGGCACAACCGACTGTATGGAAAGAGGCCCCTGACGTAACACAATGCGGTGCTCCTTCAGCCGGACTACATCCAGTAGATCACCAAGGAGATGCGACATCCGGCGACCGATCGTAATCAGCAACTCCATATCCTCCAGGCTCCGTTCATCCAGCCTGTTCTTCTCTCGGGTGACCACGTTGTGAGCGATGTTAATGATCCCGTGCAGTGGAGTCCGCAGTTCATGTGATGTATTCGCCAAGAACTGATCTTTAATTTTGTCGCCCTTCTGCAGCTCTGTATTCAGCTTCATATTCTCCTTGGCATTCCTGAAGTATTTCTTGAACCAATAGGCGGAGAAGCCGGTAATGGCAAAGATGATATCAATGGGATAATAGACGGTTGTCACATCTTTCGATGTCTCACTTGTACTCCACAACATGTTGGATATAATGCCTCCAGCGGTCAGGAGTAGGAAAACCATATCTCGATCAGCCTGTTTCCTAAAGAGCATGACACCTACAATGTACAGGAACCAGAGAGAAGAGACGAGAAAGAACACGTCGATAAAAGAATAATAAACCATGGCATAGACAACGTGAATTGGTGCCGCCAGAATAACAGCAATATAAGCTATTGTCGTGACAATGCCTAATTGAAGGATCTTTGTTCGTGTATGTATCAAGGTCAATCTCTGGAACAACAGCAGAATACAAGCATTTTGCAGCAGCAGACAGATCAGACGAAGCTTGATCCCCCATGTATAGTTAATAGGGAGCCATAACATCAGAATGTTATCATGACCTACCATAACCACAATGCCCACAGATAGGGTTAATATAGCTGCGACGAGCAAGGCCCGCTCCTGGGGGTTGAACACAAACAGAATACAGGCATACATGCCATGAAGTAATAAAACGAGAAAAATGGCCATTTGAAAACCGATGGAATACCAACGTGCGTAATCAACCGCCGCCTGGGAACCGAAGCGAACGGGTTTGCCAATCCCGCCGATATACGGGCTATCATAATTGGCTACACGAATGAGTAATTCAATCTCTGTTGCGCCTTCATCTTCATAGGATGCCGTATAAGAGGTACTTCTTGGTTCATAGGTATCCGCATCCTCCGACACCTTCCCCATTCCGCCCACGACATTGCCATTGATTTCAATTTCAGATGAACTTCGGATGTTTCTGAACCAAAAGGTGACAGGGACCTGGAGCGGATCAGTCAGCACACGCAATCGATATGTGGCATATCCAAGTGAACTCTCCTGATCTGGGTTCTCAGCCTTCCAATCTCCCGGAACCTGGACCACATCCGCCGCATGTGCTCGTCCCTCATCCACAATATCCTTCCTGGTCAGTAATTCATTCGAATATAGTTCCCATTCTCCGTTCAGATACATTACTGGCACTTGTTCCAGATCAACACCTCGCAAATCAACTACACCATTCACAGCTTGATGATTGTCCAAGGCAGGGAAGAACTGCGACCAGACCCAGCGCATGCCGACCAATGCCACTAAAATGATCGACAGGATCAGAACGTACTTGAAACGTCTTACGGGATTTGTATGTCGTACATTCATTGGTTACGTTGCCCTGACTTGATCAAACCGAGCTTCCAGTCCCTGTACCATTCGCGAACCTCTTCACTGATCGGTATCTCCAAATCTTGCTCCATTCTGGTGGTTAAGAGACGATACTGCTCCTCCACACCGAGATCGTTGTGCATTTCATCATATAACTTCATTAGAATAAAATAACTTTCTTCCTCATCCGGAAGCATATGCTGGATACGTTGTGTACTCTCGACCACTTTTTCCGCCAGCCCATGCTGCTGGTAATACAGACTTAGTTGTCTCATATGATACAGCCACAGATAGCGTAATCTTTCCCGCTCAGGTTCAGCCCACATGTATTCATAATTGCCAAGATAGGTACCCTTATATAGATGAAGCGCTTGCTCATAGGCATGAACCGTACTTGCGTCTACGACTTTCCATTGCCTGATTTCCCGTTCCCACTGCTCACTATCCAACTGAGCCTCACCCAGTTCGAGTCGATAGCCTGCCTCCAGGTGTCCACTCTGAATCGTGATCATATCCATGTTGCAAGTTTTCAGGGTTTGGCGGACATGATACATCGCAGTGTAAAGTTGGTGTGCCGTCTTCTCCTCTTCCATTCCCGGCCACAGAAGCTCCAGCAGAACACTGCGATGGATAACCTGGTTCCGGTGGTGAAGCAAGTATGCAAACAGCTCCTGCGCCTTGCTTGTACGCCATTTGGCAACCTGAATATCCTTTCCTGGAAGCTTAAACTGAATCTGATTAAAACATAAAATTAAAGGTACATTTGTATCCTTTGACCGCTGCTCCCGTTTTACGCTCAGTTTCTCCCGGACTCGGCTCACTGTCTGCTTCAATCGATCCTTTTGGATGGGCTTCATCACATAGTCCAAAGCCTGTAGTTCGAAAGCATGCACCGCATATTGATCGTAACTGGTCACAAATATAATTTCGATACCCGGTGTTGCCGCCTGAATCTGTCTTCCCAGATCCATACCATCCATCTCCGGCATATGAATATCCAGAAATACAACATCAGGACGGTGTTCCACAATACCTGCCACAGCCTCTGTTGGATTCATATATGTAGCGATAATTTCAATGCCGCTTACTTCTTTTTCTAGTGATTTTTGAAGGCCTATCAACGCTAGACGTTCGTCGTCAACCAATATCACTTTCACAGGAGCTTCCTCCTCGACCCTGAGGTCTTGAGATTTATTTTCACTATTATATCATAGGCATTTTAAGTATTTAGGGTTCTTGGTTATCCATTTTTAATTTTTAGCAATTTAATTGTATAATACTTAATAGAAGACAGGTTATCAGATCCAGTCTTGGAAGAGAGGAAGGTACCATATGTCAGATGTTAATCAAAGCTTTGGGCAAGCCCTTGTCAAATCATTAGTGGGGGAACGCGGTCATATCCGTATCGCTCGTGCTCTGCCCGATATCGATGTCACACTTGCTGCTCGTACGCACGATGCCATGCCATATACAATTTATCAGTTGGTGAAGCACATGCATTATTGGCAGAAATTCATGCTCGATCACTTGGAAGGACGCAAACCACAGCTCCCTGCTAACGTGAGTGAGAGCTGGCCTGAGGAGAAGGGTCCACAGGACGAAGCCACGTGGAAGGCAGATATTCAGGCATTCTTGGATGGAGTTGATCAAGCCGTAGCCATTGCCGAAAATGTACAATTAGATGATCCACTGCTCTATTTCCCGGGTGAAACTAAAGCAGGACTTCTGCGCAATATCGCATCCCATAACTCGTACCATCTGGGTGAGATTGTTCTGCTGCGTCGCTTCTACGGCGCATGGCCGCCTCCAGGTGGCGGATATCCGGCGTAAACCATATTTACGACAGATCTATTGAACGAATATACAGACACATCTAAGCTGTGAAAGGACGGTTGTTCCTTTTACAGCTTCTTGTGGTTATAGGCAAGTAACATCCATTGAAGTGCAATTATAACGCTCATATCCTGTACCAGGCTCATATATTACTTCAAAGTACGTATATGACTTTGAAGTGCGTACTTCTCATCCTTCTTTTTCTGACCCACAATATGAACAGAAGAAGAGAGGAGCATGTCCATTGAAACCCGAACAATCCGTTACCCGTTACACCGCACTTGTCATTGGTGCTGGAGGTGTCATTGGAAGAAACCTTATTGATTATCTCATGACACTTCCCGAGTGGAATGTGATTGGTGTATCTCGCCGCGGAGGGGAAGATGCCCCTGGATTACGTTATATATCAGCTGATTTACTGAACGAAGCAGACACACAAGACAAACTAAGTCATTTAACGACGGTTACGCATATTTTCTACGCCGCGTATCAGGATCGCCCAACTTGGGCCGAATTGGTACAGCCCAACCTGGCCATGCTGGTCAATGTGGTGAATACCATCGAACCGATCGCTCCAAATCTCCAACATATTAGCCTAATGCAAGGGTATAAAGTGTACGGTGCACATCTGGGGCCATTCAAAACACCTGCCAAAGAAACAGACGCATATCATATGCCCCCTGAATTCAATGTCGATCAGCAACAGTTTCTCGAGGATCGACAACCCGGAAGCAGCTGGACCTGGTCAGCCCTGCGCCCTTCTGTTGTATGTGGATTTGCCCTGGGTAATCCAATGAACCTTGCCATGGTTATTGGCGTGTATGCGTCTATCTCCAAGGAGCTTGGCTTGCCATTACGATTTCCCGGGAAACCAGGAGCGTATCAATCGCTTCTTGAAATGACTGATGCAACATTGCTGGCTCATGCAACCGTATGGGCAGCAACCGATCCGCGATGTGCCAATCAGGCATTTAATATCACCAATGGCGATCTGTTTCGCTGGAACGAGCTATGGCCCAGAATCGCTGCATTTTTCGAATTGGAAACTGCACCTCCACTCCCCCTCTCACTTGCAAAAGTGATGGCAGATAAAGAAAATCTTTGGAATTCCATGATTGAAAAGTATGGTTTGGTACACACCCCATATGAGGTTGTCTCTTCCTGGGCATTTGGTGACTTTGTCTTCTCGTGGGATTACGATTTCTTCGCAAATGGTTCCAAAGCTCGCCGCTTCGGATTTCATGAATTCATTGACACGGAGGCTATGTTTATGGATATTTTCAGAAATCTACGTGATCGCAAGATCCTTCCGTAAAGTAGATAAAATGCAAAATAAGCCGATTCCTGAATTGCAGAATCGGCTTATATAAGTCCCTCAACGGTCAGTAGTTGGCGGCTTAAACAGAATTTTCCCTCGATCACCATATACATTCTCCACGTGTATATCGCCCCACCTACACATCAGATGAAGAATCTCTTTAAGACTCCATCCATACTCTGTTAACTCATACTCCACTTTAGGAGGAACCTGGTGATGTGAAATACGGGCAATAACCCCGGCCTCCGTTAGTTCACCAAGTTGCTGAGTCAACACTTTCTGGGTGATCGCGGGGATCAGTTTCATCAGCTCACCATTACGTTTCTTGCCAAAGGTAAGATGGAATAGAATAACAGGCTTCCACTTTCCCCCAATTACTTCAAGAAAAGCTTCAACTGCGGTGTTATATACTTTGAGCGGTTCCTCCATATCACCTTCTGTCTCCCTTCCACACAACAGTTTAAAGAGTCTCTGTCGAGTTTTTTAGACTTCTGGTGTCATCAGCCCTTGGATAAACGTCTCAAAGTTCGGTGCCAGCGGAATGATCTCTTTGGGATTCTCCCTCTTCACATAAACGACCTCAGGTTCTCCATCATTACCGAATGAACGATAATCAAGCATGACAACCCCCGACTCCGAAGGAGATACCGCGATGACCACACCAATCTCCGGATAACCTTCACGTTCAATCAAAGTCCAGCTGCCTTGTATACCCGCTAGCGTGCGAGGCTTCTCACGGCCAATACCCAGTATGCCTTCAATTTCAACATAATCCGTAGCTCCCGTATCTGTGTTCGCCACAGGGAAATAACGATTGTACGGAATACCACCGTTATGTAGCTTCATCATCTCAATGTAGGAAGCCGGGAGTCGGAACACCAATTGCTCCTCCACAGAGTCAATGAGACCCTCACTTGGAGGATTGGACACATAGTGCTCCAGTGCCTGCTCACTATCGTTCCAGAATTCGCCGGATTGCGGTCTGGGAACCGCTTCAAAGGTCGCCACAACGTCAACGGGTACACGGAATTCTTCAACAGTCTCTGAATCCGTTTCAACTTCAGGTTCAGATTCGGACGGCTCCTCCATTTTGCTTCGAATCCATCCCAGAAACTCCAGCGTATCTTCATCCTCGGGGTCCAATTCATCCGCTCTTTCAAATGCCTGCAGCGCATGCGCATATTGCTCCAGATAATAATAAGCCAGTCCAATCCGATAATGCCAAAGCGGGTCGCCTGTGCCCTCTTTGGCAACCGTCAGAAATTGTTCAACCGCTTCTTCATACCGTTCCAGGTTATTTAGCGCTCGTCCCAAATGGTTAACCAGCTCATAATCCCTTTCTTCCACAGGAATTGCTTGAATTGCATCTACAATTTCCTGAAATTCATCTTCTTCATGCCACTCTTGCAATTGAACCAACAGATCGTCTCTCATTCTCTTTTCCTCCCCGTTCATTCACTCATGATTACGTATTGAAAATTATACCACTATCCGGATCACCATCTCCAGCAAAGCAAGATCCTTAGGGATATCATGAATCAATATCTTCTCATTTCGGATGAAAAAGCTAAAAGAGGTATCCTGAACCCGGTTAAGAAAACCAGGCAGGCTACCTCCTTTATTCCTTCCACTATATTGAATTCTTAATTCAATTCAGCAACTCAACACAATCGTAGACCCAACCTGCACTTAACCAGTTCCCCAAATCACTGGAACCGCTGATCGGCGTAATCGTGATGGTATTGGAACCATTCACGAAGTAGGATGCTGGAACATTCCAGCTAAAGGTTGTGTTGTTCCCACGATACGTACCAATGGTGAAGCTACGAGAATTGGGCTGTGAAGATGCAGCAGGATTGGTTAAAGCATGTCCATTAACCGTTACACTAGGTCTGCCATTATTGTAAGCTGCGGTAATACCGATGTTGAGCGTATGAGAAGATGCCGCTTGAGATGCATTCAAATTAAACGTTATTGTGGTTGGAGAATTCTGACCACGGAACTGGATTGCCGGGAAGCGATTGGTCGCGCTACCGGTAGCATAGGTGACAGGCCCCCAGCTTGGGTTGCGACTATCAGACGGGTGACGAATCGGAATTGTCTGTCCATTCAGGAACTCCCGTGGTGTACCATCCCAGTTACCGATTCGCCAGATGTTAGAGGCTTTGCTTGGGTCATTGTTGATCGTACGTGTATTCAGAGTCGTCGTTTGTCCTGCCGTGACATTAACCGTTTCCGTATATACGGCCAGTTCTCCTTTATAAGCTGTCATGGTGTACGTCCCAGGAATCATGCTGTATTTGGCTGCTGCCCCACTTGAAGACGCCCCCACCCAATACTGGGCATTGCTATTGGCGAACCCAATTGTGTAAGCATACCCTGTATCCATCCCGGAGAGGCCATTAAGTACCACGTTCCCCCGACTGGATACCCAACCCTGCAGATTCAGACCAGACATCCAACTGAAGTCGGGTACACTTGGCGTACCTCCCGTTGTGAAGATCAAAGCGTACGGCCCATGCAGACCCAGGCGCCAATTCTCCGTCTGTGCATGTCCCGAGTTCATATAATTATATACTTCTGTCTCTGTTCCACTTTGGAACTGGATGTCGCGGAAGAATGGACCACCAGAGCTTTTTTCCCGATTGCCGTAGGCCATAAATACACCGACGCCATTACCTGTGACCCCACGAACGGATAAGTCTTTGGCCTGATCATTACCATAATATTTGGAGGCCGACTGTCCATTTGCAAACCCGAACACATCCTGACTTTCAATCGCTCCAGTGTTGCCCCGATTATTTGAATTCGCCGGAACACCTGTCAACACACTACCATTACCGCGGAAAATGTATCGCAGCTCCCCGATCGAAGGTTGAGCCGTGATATGCGTTGCCATGTATATGATGTTCTCGCCACCACGCGAAGCATAATAGTGAGTCAGTGTGCTTGTGGATACCGTGATTAACACGGTTGATCCTGAAGGAGAGGTATTCCACGTCACATTGGCGGAGGAACCCAAACCTGAACCGATGTGTGATCCTCTATTGCTGTTCAGTTCCGTACCATTCATTTTGGCTGAGATAATATCCCCATTGGTTTTGTTCACCACATAGACTAACCCTGAACCAGTGTTCACTTCAATTCTGGAGCCGTTATCGGTAACATTAATGGTTGCCGCGTGTCCGGTAGATGCAGGGTACACAGCAGCTGTTGCGATCATAACGACAATTAAAAACAAACCAAGCGCCTTTCTCCCTATACTTTTGGTCATGAGTAAATCCCTCCTTGGAATTCATTTAATAAAGCGCTTACATTACAATGTATAATAACTGACACTTCCGTCTCATATCGATATGTCTGCTATGTGAGCCTGTCCATAATCAATGGAATGTTATGTCTTCGTGCGTATAGAATAGAGTCAACACTTCATGTAAACCTGATCTCCACCCCCTTCTTAAATCACTCTCCTACATACAAGTATTCTTACAATTCCAATAAAATAATACCATTATATTACATATGTTTGCAATGAAAACGGCTCGTATATCCGATAGCAAATTCTGAAAACAAAATTTACTTCAACATGCAGAAGTCTGATTTTCATTCTCATTCTCGCACTCTCCAATGTTCGTTTAGATGCGTCGTTATAGTACCAGCATACGAGTACATTGAAAAGTTTTTGTGCCAATTCTCCATTGTGGAGTTATGCCGTTCCTCTTATTTTCCGTTTACATATTTTATAGAGAACTAGTTTTGATCTTAACGGATAAGGGGTGCAATTGAAATGGGAGCTAAGCCACATGGCGCTATCCAAAAGCAGGGGGTTTCTATTATTGCCTGCACGAAACGTCAAAGCTATATAAAAAACCTGTTCAATAACTACAGTCGACAGATCCACGCCAGGAAGGAACTTATCATTATTGTCAATAAAAATAACATTCCCCTTGCTCCATATCTGAGTCTAGCCAAAAAACTTCCAAACGTACACGTCTATCGTCTTCCAGAACGCACTTCCCTCGGCGCCTGTCTAAATTATGCTATCAAAAAGACGAAATACAACTATATTGCCAAGTTTGACGATGATGATTATTACGCTCCTTACTATTTGAAGGAAAGTATGCAGACCTTTCAAAGAACCAATGCTGATGTCATTGGCAAGAAGGCTCATTACATGTATTTACGCGGATCTAAGACGTTTATCCTTCGTTCTCCTCATGATGAACATCGACCGGTGACCCTAATCCCTGGCGCAACGCTTGTTTTTAAACGTAAGGTAGCAAACCAAGTACCGTTCCCGAATCAAAGCGTCGGTGAGGACGATCTATTTTGCATTAGAAGCAAACAAAAGGGTTATCGCGTATATTCTGCTGGAAAAAATAATTTTGTTGCGATCCGCAGGCGAAACTCATCCAACCATACTTGGATCATTAGTGATAAAGAACTCCTATCTCAAAGTCGAATAATACCTTCTGTTACGAATTACAAGAAATATGTGCAGAAGAAACCAAAAGGCTGACCCCGTTAACAACCAATAAAATCTCAAAAAGAGCAGCATTCCGCTGCTCTTATCTGTTCTCGACCCGGTATTCACATGCACTTGGACTCAAGACAGGTATTCCGCCATAATCTGCTCGATATCATACGGCGTCACACCTTCATCGACCGCATAGATGGTATCGGCCTGATCCTTCGTGTCCACCAGCTCACCTCTCGCTTTGGCATGTAGCATGAATAAGTCATACAGGTCAGGTTTACGTAATGTGGTCATTGCTTTGCCCATTAGCACAATGCCCTTCTGATTTCCCTCGACGTTATTATGGTAGTCCGGATATCTGGTCAACGCCAGGTCCGTCCAGATGATTGTTCGCTCGACCAAATCCAAAATAACAGGAATGGAAATCTGCGTATCGGCAGTGATATCAATTTTGTTCTCCACCGTGGATGGCTCATAGATTTCGCCTGAACCGGGCTTCTTACGCATCATCCAACCTGCAAAACATTCCGGCAAATTACAGTACGGATGGCTGGTGAAGGAGTGCAGTGTCGTCACCACATAACGTCCGCCATAATTCACAATTGAGGGGATATGCAGATCGATAAATTCACTTGCACCATGAGGTGCAGTCACAATATCCCCGCTATGGGCCGCTTTGTATTTGACGGATCGCAGATTGGTGTAGGAGATATGTTCAACGTAATTCCAATTCTCGTCATACATGACCGCTGACAGGTCGATATCCACACGCCCTGTAGCTGTGCCGTCCAACTCGCCCTCTTTCCACCAACTGAAGAAACGTATCGTATCTCCTTCACCCATCGGGATGCGGCTTCCACGCACAATGGTTCGTAAAGCTTTGCTCGCGGATCGTTGTGAGAAAGGAACCAGATAATGTTGGAGACGTTCATCTATATACGTCTTTCCGAGTGCCGGGAAGTCAGCGAACCGTGTTATCAGTGCACGCTCGCACAATTGCACGACTTCCTGACATGTGGCTTCGTCGATCTCTGGCAGCTCATTCGGAACAGCAAAGGCTTTGGCTACATTACCTTTTGGGAAGAAGACACGCATATCCTGCGGTTCATTACGCTGTGCAAAATGCTGTCGCACCTGCAACATTACCGGGGTAGATACCTGTGGTATAACTTCACCAAAGGCCAGCAGTACATACGCTTCATCTTCGGTCATCCGCAGCAAATGATCCAGTCTTCTCGCGAATTCACCTGGACGCTGTGACAACAGATCGATCAGACTCCAGACATTTCGATATTGAAAGGCAAGTTCCACACTTCCGTTGAAGGTCGAATACGGCTTATTATTACGCAAAATATCAAAGGCTTCTTCGCATCGCGGATACCGAAGCTTATATTCCGAAGGATGCAGAATTTCGCCAAGGCGAATCCAGCGATCCTTATATCGCAGCATATCCTCCGCGACGGACCCACATTGCTCCAATAATCCGAGCAGAAGGCGTCTCTCGCGGCGTTTGAATTTCCGGAAGGGAGAGGCCGCAGCAAGGCTGACATCACCATCCGACCAGGCAACCGCCAGACGCAGAACATCACTTGCCGTTTTGAAATATGGACCGATCTTGTCGATGTTCGCTTTTTCATGCTTCAACAGCGAGGCAACCACAAAGCCCACATTTTCTTTGAAGGGAATCTCAGCGGGTAATAGCGCATCCACGTCTTCCGGGTCTGCATGCTCCAATACCGTGTCGATATCCGCCTTGTCTGTTTCCGAGATGGAACCTTTTGCTTCAATGATCTGACGGATGAGCGTCTGGAATGCTTGCTGGTTTCCCAGTCCAATGACTTTCAAGTCCGTCTTCTCCAGCAAAGGCATTCGCTCCACAGATTGTTGAACCGGATAGACCACAGTCAGGTTAGTCAGATAATGAATAATCGCATTAAGGTATAACTCCGCTTCATCCGCTTGCATCACCTGCATCGGGAATCCTGCATACATCGGTGTGTACTTCACATGTGCGCCAACCATGACTCTCAGATCAGCCACAAGTTGAATATATACTGTTTCAAACTGTTCCTTGGACAGCTGCCGCATCGCCTGCATTAACTCATCCGAGAAGGTGTATCCGAGTGCTTCAATATTTTTGAGGGCAGTCGCGAGGTGTGTCTTCGGCAACTGATGCTTCCCTTCGTTTGATTCGATAATGAGTTTGTTCGCTCTGCGCAAATAGATTGTATTGTTCATAATAAAAGAGTCCAGGAAAGCCACATCCCTATATAACGTGAAAGGTTAGGGTTAGAAGGAAGGAATGTGATAGCCTGGACGCCTCCTCTCTGAAATGAAGTCTTCAGGAGAGCTGCGACCCTATTTTCGCCAATGAAGTTAGAAGGAAGGATCTCAATAGCCTGAAGGCCAGCGGTTCGAAGTTTGTCACCCGAACCTCTGGTGAACCCATCATCTCAGATTCCACGATCTGCCAACAGGGCGAAAGTATTACGACATGGTAAGATGACCTAATTTGTACCGGATAACGAGTCCGCCCACTCGTCTACAGATCTAACCTCTGCTTGAAGAGGGAACACTTTTTCGGTCAGCACACGATGTACCTCAGGGTCTGCATCGATGCAGGCATCCGAGAGCACGGTGAGCGCATAGTCTTTATCCGCCGCCTCCCTCAGAGTCGATAGAACAACCCCACTTGTGGCAATTCCACTAAGAATGAGTGTGTCTATCTGGTGAGACCGAAGAATAACCTCCAGATCACTTCCGGCAAATGCGCTGACCCGAACTTTGGTCACAATAGGCTCGTCCGGCTGGGGTTGTACAGATTCATCAATCTGCACCGCAGCTTCCATGGCTGCTACCGCATCTGCTCCAGCTCCAGCCCGATCAGGAATTCCGCCGAACATTTTGTTGCGTGAACTAATCTCCGGATAACCTGGGCGGAATGCTACTCTTATGTAAATCACAGGAATTGCGTGACTGCGTGCAGTCTCAATCGCTTTTTGAAATGGCAGCAGGGCCTCTCGGTCCTTAACAAATTGGGACACGACACTCTTTTGCATATCCATGATCAGTAACGCACTGTTGTTTATTAAATGTGGCATGTTATCCTTCTCCTTTGGAATTGAGTTAAGAAATTCAGGATAGATACTATATTATTCTCCTGTAATAAACGGAGGTGTATTTCCGTTTAAGATTATACGGAGGTCATCCTCCGTTTGTCAACTAATCAACAGTGGGGTATATTTATGAAAGAGGTGTGATACCATAATGTCCATAAAAAATAATCCTACTCCTGACGGTGAGGTTAAGGATACTGATTCCATCGTCACTCAGGTTCCAGAGAAGACACTGCGTGCAGATGCCAAGAAAAATCGGGACAAACTGCTCCGTGTTGCGCATGAAATTTTTAAAACAGAAGGCATTTCTGTCTCCATGGATGAGATTGCAAGGCGTGCCGGTGTTGGTATAGGCACGGTCTATCGCCATTTTCCAACGAAGGAAGATCTGTTTGGGGCCGTGATTGCTAGTCACAAGATGCGTCTCATGGAAGAGGCCGATCAATTGCTTCATCACGACGATCCAGGCGAAGCATTTTTTCAATATTTCACAACAATTATCAGTGAGGGAATTGCCAACAAAGCGATTACCGATGCTCTTGTTAGCAGTCTGACTATAGACACTGGCCGCTCAGAGATAGCGAACGAGTTCTGGCGTGGCATTACCCGACTGCTAGAGCGAGCGCAGCAACATGGCTCTGTCCGAGCGGATGCCAGCATTGAGGATATTAAAATCATGCTGATCGGTGTGCTTCAGGCCATCGGAGATCGAGGGATTTTCCCGGAACGCGTTGTGTCGATCCTATGTGATGGTCTGCGTAGATAATTGATTTGAGAACAGATCGGTGAGATTCCTTTTATACTTAAATTAAAATATGAAAAAGCCTTTGCCGACCCCCAATGTCAGCAAAGGCTTTTCATTTTAGATTGTGTTTATTGATCAATCAAGTTTGTTACTTTCAACATTCTTGCAATCAATGCAGTGACCTCAGCACGGGTCATCGTTGCCTTCGGACTCAGAACTTCTGGCCCGTTACCTTGGATGATCCCCGCTGCAATCAACTGGGCTACATCTTCTTTCGCCCAATTCGATACATTCGCTGCATCACTGTAACGTTCCAGTTCAGAGTTCATCTGATCCGGGCTGATTACCGCTTCCGGTTCGATCAGACGATACGCACGAGCAACCATTGCAAATCCCTGCTCGCGTGTAATTTCCTGATTACCGTAGAAGTTGCCATTATCGTAACCGCGAACGATACCGAATTCATTCGCAAGGGCTACCGCAGAACGGAACCATGCGGAATCGCTAACGTCAGGGAATAGATTCTGTGGTGCATCCTGACGCATTAAGCCAAGTCCAAGTACAACAATTTCGGCAAACTCAGAGCGGGTAACCTGACGGTTCGGTGAGAATGTGTTATCTCCGTTACCTTTCAGATCCAATCTCGCAGCGATGTTGTTCACATCAGTTTTCCCCCAATGGGATCTGGCATCTTCAAAATCCTGCGGGTTCCAGATGACCGAGTAACTTCCGCTGCTGCGTAAGTCATTAATGAGTGCATAGTAACGACTATCGATCTTGGTAACAACCGTTGGCACATGGAAGATGCTGCCGTCCGAGTTGATGATCACGCCTGTTGTAATTCGGTTCGGGTCGATGCCTTCCGGAAGCGCAATATACTTCGGTGCGTATCCGTTCAGTTGCCCAGATCGAACCGTCTGTCCATCTTTCGAGAAGGTGAGATCCAGATCGACCGGATTCACTAACAGCTCGTACCCTTCGATTGCAGCCTTGCTTTTAGCACTGTTGATCAAAGTGTCCGATGAGCGGGCAATGTCGACTCGTACAGCAACATCTTTCATTGCTACATTGCCTAGCTGTTTGGAGACACCATTCAGGTCCATTTTACCGCCAGGTACCGGATAGATCGCCAGCGGATTGCTAATGTTCAGTCTGGAACCTTGATCTACTAATTGTTTCAGTGTTTCGAGGGTTAAACCGTCCACCTTCATATTCCCATCATTCGGTGAATGAATGGCGAACTGCTGTCCTGTGCCTTGTGACATGGCAACATTCAGCTTGGCTGGATCAACTTGAACCAACGTTTCTTTGTTGTCAGATAGTTTGGATGTAGCAAATGGTTGATGGCTACCATCCCGAGTTGTTTCCAAATTATCCTTCACGGGTGCCGGAGTTGGCGTTGGTACTGGCGCAGGTGCTGATGTGCTTCCACCGTTACCTCCTGTATTTCCACCACCGCCATTGTTGCCTCCACTGTTGTTACCATTGTCACTGGATGCTCTGTTTACGTTGATTTTATATTCTGTAACATGGCCAAGTGAATCTGTTACTCTAACAACGATCTTATTTCCACCCACTTGGAGCTTTAGATTTTCACTTATACTACCACTTGTAACCTCATTCCATTCTCCATCTCCAACAGCTATTTCAATCTTGGCAAGTGGATCAAGTGCCGTTGGCGTGAGCTGGAATTGATATACGCTATTCGGAACAGAAATGGTGTAGGTATCTTTAGCCGGATCAAAGGCCGGAGACAAACTTCCCACCGAAGGTACCAGTGTTTGCAAGGTAGATGCATCCGTACCAATCACTTTGGTAAGTCCTGTTCTTGCATCTGTCAGATCCAAAAGTGCCTTGTCTACCTGCACTTGGGTCGCTGTCGGATCATTCAACACTCGCTCTGCTTCGTTCATCGCATCATCGAGAGTTTCCCAGCTCGCTGGTGTGTACGCTGACTCTTCCAGGCTTTCACCTGTAATTTCAGTTACTTTCGCTTGCAGAGCTGATTTATCTACAACGGGTACAGATGTTGTAGGGATTAGTCCCGTTCTTGCATCTGTCAGATCCTGAAGTGCCTGATCTACCTGCGCTTGAGTCGCAGTCAGATCATTCAACACTCGCTCTGCTTCGTTCATTGCATCATCCAGTGCTGTCCAGCTCGCTGGCGTATACGCTGACTCTTCCAGGCTTTCACCTGTAATTTCAGTTACTTTCGCTTGCAGAGCTGATTTATCTACAACGGGTACAGATGTTGTAGGGATTAGTCCCGTTCTTGCATCTGTCAGATCCAAAAGTGCCTGATCTACCTGCGCTTGAGTCGCTGTCAGATCATTCAACACTCGCTCTGCTTCATTCATCGCATCATCGAGAGTTTCCCAGCTTGCTGGCGTATACTCAGATTCCTCTAGATCCTCGCCTGTAACTTCAGTTACTTTGGCTTGCAGCAAGGACTTGTCTACTTTTGTCACAGCATTTTCGCTAAAACTTTGAGCTGGGGCGCCGTTAGTCCCTTTTAGATTACCATCTTCAATATCGTAAGAAACGATCACTGATGCATTGGAAGGGATAATCTGACTCGTTTTTAACTTCAATGTCTTGCTGTTCGCCCCTTTTTCGAAACTGTCAATCGTGATTGGTTGCCCATTGATCTCCAGCTTGAAGCCAGTTAAAATTGCTACATTCGAAAAATCCAGTTCCTTATCGAACGTTACAATAACCTCATCTTCTGTCACAGACACATTACTTACATTTGCGCTTGTGAATTTTGGTGCCCACGCACTGAACGTGAAATACTCTCCATCTTTCAATGCCGCCTTGGCTGTATAATGTGGAACTCCATTTACATCTTTGAGACTCAAATCATAGCCAGATGCTTCTGTAAAATCCTCATTGTCACTTACCAGTAATTGATAACCTGCTGGATCTGACACTGCCGGGATACCAATCTCCACTTCACCCACGTTATTCGTATTCTGCACTTTCCAAACTCTCTGCGCATGATACTGTCCCGGTTTATTAATAGGCTGATCATACGTCAATGACAGACCGTTATCCGCCCATACGAAATATTGCTGATCCGTCAAAACACTTGGATTGTCTGTATTTGTAGTAGCCAGCCTGTTAACACCTATGGCAACTTGTGGCACTCCGGCATTGATGCTTAGGCTTTGTTTTTGATTCAAGCCCTGTGCTTCATCTTTGCCGATTCCTGCAATATTGTGCTTATACTTGGAATCGACAGTCCACACTTCACTTCCGTTAGTTGAAAGATAAGAACTTGCTCCGTTGTTGAGCGTAATGCCATATTTAATGGCTAGATAAGACTCAATTTTTGAAGCATCCATAGCTGTCTGATTGTCATACAAAATAATCTCAGCAACATCAGCTACAAGACCACCCCAGTTATACGTCGCATTACCTCCGTTAGTAGCACCTATAACAGGAGTAAAGTTAATCTCTCCAAAGTTCCTTACCTGTGTAAAACTAGATACTGCACCATCTACTCGTGCCGTATGACTAGTAGTACTAACGATATCGAAATTCACAATCTGAGCCCGACTTTTGTCCACAGGATTGAAATAGTCATAAATACCATCTACGCCATTACCTGAAGCAAACCTGTTTCCATATCCACCCATAATAATGACGCCATTAGTTCCTGTAGGCGTAGTCGCTCCTACAAGAGCTCCCCCGTTGTTATACTTGTACACGGCATAGCCAGATTGGAATTTAATTGGTTTGTCACCTACCAACTTAACTGCGCTACTATAGTGGCCTCCACCTGTCGGATTGTTGAAATTTACGCTGGGGTTAAAGTTAATTCCTCCCGGATTATAACTTGGTGCTGTCTTGCCAGCAGGAATAACCAGGTCAAACCCTACATCGTTAGCTGATTGGTCCTTCCAATCGGTCAGTAAACCTTCCACCGTATCGGCATCCGAGTCTGCTTTCAGCCATAACACAGGTTCAAGACCCGTTCCTCCTGGAACAGGGCCGCTAGCTGCGCTTACTCTCTCTGAACCAATTGAAGAGATGAATGTGCTTAATAACAACATGCTAACTACGGACACTTTAAATCCTTTTTTCCACTTCTTACTGTACAAAAACGACATACTTATCCTCCCTCTTTTACATTTCGCGTAATATCGACCCTCATCGTGCTTATTCTACACAAAGCCTCTTACCAAACTCTTACCAAACCTTTCGCTAACAAATACAACAAAAAAACAGCCCTGCAAATGAAGCTGCAAGGCTGTGTATCTTCAATTAAATATTCGAATTTTTCCATTGTTGGTACCATAACTCAACTTCCAGGCCAGGACGTATACCTGCCTCTTGTTCTAAAGCGATAACCAACTGGTTATATTGAGCGACCACAGGATCTTTATTGCCTAATCGATCGTAGGTCTTCATTAAGGCCAGTCCGACTTCCTCCAATGATGGTTCGAATTGCTGTACCCGGTGATATACCGTGAGTACTTCCGTATTCTGTCCCAGATCAATGTAATATTGTGCGAGTTGCATGGCGTGGTTACGCCAGAGTGCATGCAATCGCTCGCGCTCCAACTCAGCCCATACATAATCGTCTTCACTATAATATTTGCCCTCATATTGATCTGAGGTCTGCCGATGTTCAGCTATTGTAGACGAAGATAACAGAGGCAATCGGTTAAGACGACTCTCCCATTCTTCCGCGTCAATCCTGAATTCACCCGTTTCCAATAAATAACCAAACTGTTGATAACGAATGACCATCTTGTCCTCGCCCATGAATTCGTTCATCATGCTACGTAAGCGATGGATGCCACTATGCAGATTGGATATACCTCTCCGTTCATCCAACTCTGGCCACAACAGTTCAAGTAGCGTATCCCGCTTAATCGGTTTGTTCCGATGGTGGAGCAAATAGGCGAATAACTCTCTAATCTTGGTTGTTCTGAACTTCATATGTTTTGGCGGCTCATTTGGGTGCAGTTGGACCTGGAGCATCCCCAGACAACGGATCAACATGGATGGCCCTTCTGCTATATTCAGACTTGCTGACACCGTTCGGCGTTGATACATTTTCATCGTTTTTTCCAAACGGTCACGCGTTACAGGCTTCATAATATAGTCCAGCACTTCAAGCCCATAGGCCGTCAGTGCATGTTCGTTATATGCGGTTGTGAAAATAACTTCTGTTCCAGGAGAAACCTCATGGATACGTTCGGTCGCCTCAATCCCGTTCATCCCCGGCATTTGAACGTCCATGAAGACGATTTCCGGCAGATGAAGTTTGATCTGATCTATGGCTTCCTGTGCCGTCAGAAAAGAGCCGATAACTTCGCAATCCTCTCTCTCTTGCAACAGTTTGTTCAACCTGCTCAGAGCGAGATATTCATCATCTACCAAAATCACTCTCATATGCACAACTCCTCTGGCTCACTGATCACCCTTTAATCTATAATTTTACCATAAATCCTGACGTGGGACCGCTATCATTTAAATATAGAATCTATGTTCCGGTATTCAAAAAAATGTTCATCTTTGGCAGGAGGGCATGCAGGAATTTGAAGTAAACTGTCGAAAACTAAAGTCTGCCATGAAACCAATAACCTATAAAAAGATACCCCGATATGTAGTGCTGTCGATTCTATTTCTAACTATTCTACTTGGCTTTCGCTGGATATGGTCCGAGACTTTCACTATACCCGCACATCCTGAACCCATTGAAGGCGTGTTGGACCTTCGAGGCTGGGACCTCGCCAACACTTCACCCATATCCCTGGACGGAGAATGGGAGTTTTATCCCCAAGCGTTAATCTCTAATCGTGACGCGAAAATAGCGGATAACCTATCCACACGGATTCAAGTTCCCGGTGACTGGCGTAATGCATTAACACAATCCTCATCGTCGTTCGGATACGGAACGTACCGTCTTCGTATACTTTTAGATCCATCTGTGGAGGAAGTCTCTCTCTGGGGCCAGAAAATCCAGACATCATCGATCATCGAGATGAACGGGACCATTGTTGCCGAATTCGGCCAACCTGCTACTCATGCCGAAGCCTATCGACCAGAAAGGACTGCATTTACGACTTCCTATGTGCTTGAGGGTTCTACCGAACTCAATCTTTTGGTGCAGACAGCCAATTTCGACGATCCTTATAGCGGAGGGATCACACGCTCTCTCTATTTTGGTTCTCCAGAAGCCATTGGAAGTGAACGAGGACTATCCATCGACTTGCAAAAGATTACATTCGCCATACTGCTTTTGCACAGCCTATACGCTTTTGTGATGTTTCTGTTTATCCGAAAGGAACGAGCTCTGCTGACGTTCTCGATGCTGACACTGGTAGCTGCTCTAACGGTCGCTTCCGATCATGACAATCTGTTATTGGGTTGGATTCCACTCAACTTCACTTGGATCGTTAAGGCCAAAGCGTTGTCCTATCCGTTGTTCGCATTCTTTCTTTTACAGATGGCTAGAAGCTTCTCCCATAGTCTACAAGGGCGTAAACTGTTCCGTATCTATGCCAGCGTGCTTGGTGTTTACTGTTTATTTTTGCTCGTCGCACCAGTGACCCTGATCTATCATGTACTTGAGATTGGGCTTTCTGATTTCCTTTATCTGTTTGCCATCGGCTGGTCTGTCTACCTATTCTTCCGAATGGCAGCCGAGAAACGAAGCGACGCAAGCTTTTTGCTCTTTGCGGCTACTAGCAGCCTATCAAGCGTGTTATGGGGAATTGTGAACTCACATAGCGAAATTACCAACGTGTATTATCCGATCGATGTGATCGCGGCCATGTTTGGCTTCTCCGCCTATTGGTTTAGAAAATACTTCCGCAATTCAAGTGAGATCGAGAAGTTGTACGAACAACTCAAAGAGGAGGATCGCCAGAAGGATCAGTTTCTTGTGAATACGGCTCATGAGTTGCGTACACCGCTGCACGGGATCATCAATATCGCCGAGAGCATCGCGGTCCGTGAACGGCGTAAATCAGGTGGGCAGCAGGCAGAAGACACGAAACTGTTAGTTACCATCGGCCGACGCATGTCCCAACTGGTTGATGACCTCTTGGATGTTATTCGTTTGAAGGAAAAACGCATTACGCTTCAGAAGAAATCTTTATCTCTTGCATCTGTCATTCCTGGCGTGATCGGTATGTTCCGATTCATGGCAGAGGGCAAGCCCATCCTTATGCAGGTAGATATTCCAGAATCACTGCCGTTGATTCAGGCCGATGAGAGAAGACTTGTTCAGGTGCTTTACAACCTGTTGCATAATGCACTGAAATTTACCGATGAGGGTACGATTACCGTATCTGTCCGGGAACATGGAGAGAGCATTTTAATTCAAGTCTCAGATACAGGTGTTGGTATGAGTGAGGAGATACAACAGCGAATATTCGAGGCGTATGAACAAGGGACCCCAGAGGCTCGTTTAAGCGGAGGAATCGGCCTCGGTCTCAATATTAGCAGGCAGCTCACCGAACTCCATGGCGGCCAACTCACCGTGCAATCCGTACCTGGGCAAGGATCCACCTTCCAGATCTCGCTTCCACGGGAAGACACCGCATCGCTATCGGACCAGACTGAGCAGCAATGGGACGCTCACAGCTTCGATGAAATTGCGATTGCAGAGCCGCAGCAGCAGACCGTCTCTCAAGATAAGACTGCCGCAAGAATTCTTGCCGTCGATGATGATCCTGTAAACCTGCGAGTACTGATCTCCATGCTTGCGAATGAACCATACCACATTCAACCTGCAGCCTCGGCGCTTGAAGCACTTGAATTGCTGGATAAGGAGCCTTGGGACTTACTGATTGCCGATGTCATGATGCCTCATATGTCCGGTTATGAATTAACCGAGAACGTACGCAAGCGTTATTCGGTATCCGAGCTTCCCATCCTGTTGCTGACGGCCCGTAACGAACCAGCGGATGTATACGCCGGATTCATGGCCGGTGCGACGGACTATGTAACCAAGCCCGTGGATGCCGTTGAATTAAGGCATCGCATCGGGTCTCTGATTGTACTGAAACAATCCATTGATGAGCGACTGCGCATGGAGGCTGCTTACTTACAAGCACAGATTCAGCCCCATTTTCTTTTTAATACGCTCAATTCAATCATGGTTCTTAGCGAGATGGACACGGAGCGAATGCAGAAACTGGGCGATGCTTTTATCGAGTATCTTCAGACCAGCTTTCATTTTGTCAATTCGGAGAAAATGGTTGAGGTCACCCATGAGTTGGATCTCTCCCGTGCCTATCTCTACATTGAGAAAGAACGATTCATGCATCGGTTGAATGTCATCTGGGATATTCCCGATGATCTTGATCTATCCCTGCCGCCACTCACCATTCAACCGCTCATTGAGAATGCTGTTCGACATGGTATTCTCAGCAAAGTTGAGGGTGGAACCGTGCATATCCGAATCATCAACCAAACCAACGGTACTTTGATCGAAATCGAGGATGACGGTGTTGGGATGCAGCCCGAGCAGATCGAACGGGCACTGGCGTGGCCCAAGAAAGGTTCCGGCGGAACGGGAGGTATTGGATTAACCAATACACATCGCCGGTTAACCCAGATGTACGGACAAGGTTTGACCATCGTCAGCTCGCCGGGTCAAGGCACGAAAGTTTCCTTTGTCATCCCTTTGGACCGCAGCACAAGATTCTGAGCGATAAGATCGCTCTATGACTCTACAGCGGCATATTGTACGATCCGTATCCGTTTGCTTTGTGTAAGGTCTACGGGGAAAGCGATGATAGCGCACATGTTCAAGTTCAATTCCAAGCCCAGGCTCGAGTTCAAGTTCAGGTTCTGATATACCAAATAAACCAAAAGAGAGCTAAGCACAGGGTTCGACCCGGCTTAGCTCTCTTTTCTATGACTTCATTATGATCTAACACGATAAGCTAAACGTTATACGTGCAGGACATGTTTTTCATCCGATAACCCCAGCGCCTTGGCTGTTGAAGAATGAACCTCTTTGAGGAGATCCAAGTTCTCCACAAGGGATATGCCGTAAGAAGGAATCATTTCCTTGATTTTTGGCTCCCATGCCTCCATATGCTGCGGGAAGCACCGCTGAAGAATCTCAAGCATGACCTGAACCGCGGTGGATGCACCTGGTGATGCACCTAGCAGAGCCGCAATCGTTCCATCTGCAGACGTGACCACTTCCGTACCAAATTGGAGCGTTCCCTTGCCACCTTGGACAGTATCCTTGATGACCTGCACACGCTGCCCCGCCAGAACCATATCCCAATCCTCGCTCTTCGCACCCGGAACAAAGTCACGCAATTCTGCCATACGTTGTTCCTTGGATAACATCAGTTGTTGGATCAAGTACTTGGTCAAAGAGATTTCTTTGACACCTGCTGCGAGCATCGTAAGCAGATTATGCATCTTAACAGACGTGATTAAGTCGGCATTGGAACCCGTCTTCAGGAACTTCGGCGAGAACCCGGCAAACGGTCCAAATAGCAGCGACTTCTTATTGTCGATAAATCGAGTATCCAGATGCGGAACCGACATCGGCGGAGCTCCTACCGAAGCCTTGCCATATACTTTGGCATGATGCTGTTCCACGACTTTTGGATTTTTGCACACCATAAAGATCCCACTGACCGGGAATCCGCCGATATGTTTACCTTCCGGAATGCCCGTCTTCTGGAGCAAATGCAGACTTCCACCGCCCGCGCCAATGAAGACAAATTTTGCCTTATGGCGTTCGACTGCACCGCTCTTCAGGTTTTTCACGGTTAATTCCCATTGTCCATCGCTGGTACGTTTCATATTCTTCACGCTATGTTCGTAGTGGATACCCACGTGTTGTTCCTTCAAATGTTGGATCAGCATACGCGTTAAAGCACCAAAGTTAACGTCCGTACCGGAGTCAATTTTGGTCGCTGCAACAGGTTCATTACTTGTACGATCTTTCATCATCAGCGGCATCCATTTCGCCAGCTCTTTCTTGTCATCCGAGAATTCCATACCTGCGAACAGCGGGTGATTCGACAAGGAGTCATAACGTCTTTTCAGAAACTGGACATTGCTCTCTCCGTGTACATAACTCAAATGAGGAATCGGCATAATGAAGTCCCGCGGATTACGAATCAGACGGCTATTGACGAGATAGGACCAAAATTGCTTTGAGATCTGAAATTGTTCATTCACTTTAATCGCTTTGCTAATATCTACGGTTCCGTCTGGTCGTTCAACGGTATAGTTAAGTTCGCACAATGCAGCATGCCCGGTTCCGGCATTATTCCATTCGTTGGAGCTTTCCTCTCCTGCAGTGGCTAGCTTTTCGAAAACCTTAATATTCCAGTCTGGTGCCAATTCTTTTAGCAAAGTTCCCAAAGTTGCACTCATAATTCCGGCACCAATCAAGATAACATCTGTACTCGTTTGTCCCTGGCTCATGTCTACCGTCCTTATATCCTATATTTGCCAAAAGGATGTAAGCGTTATCGATTTGGCATTTGCAGCAAGCCCATTCTTGAACGGGGTCGCACCTTCTCTGAATGATTATAACCTTGATCTAGTGTATCAATAATATAGAGCAATTTAAATATGCAATTTCAAGATATTTGCTATTCCATCAGTATACGCTAGTTTACATCGGAACGTTAGCCCGGTTATAGGCCTGAAAGATATATTTGTTCAAAACAAAGAAAGGAACCCGGTTTTAGGGGGACTTTGGGTTATTACATGGATGCACTAAAAGCCGCTCTCGAATCTCTTCGTAAGGCGGCTTCATATATAAATAAACGATTACCACCCCCGGCGTCTCCGGGAGTACTCAGAAAATTGAAATTAGTTCCTTTGTATACGGATGGCGTTCTTCGGCGAACAACGCATCTGCACCAAAGCGGTCAACGATCTGACCTTCCCGCATAACGATGATGCGCTGGCTCATGCGATGTACCGCGGCCAAGTCATGCGAGATGAACACGTATGAAAGACCAAGTGATGTCCGCAGATCGGTAAGCAATTGCAGAACTGCACCTTGCGAGATCACGTCCAGGCTGGCCGTAGGTTCATCCAGAACGACAACGTCCGGTTCAATGCCAATGGCACGTGCAATCGTGACGCGCTGACGCTGTCCACCACTTAGCTCATGGGGGTAACGTCCAGCCAAATCGCTTGGAAGCTCGACCGCTTCAAGCAGCTTTTGGACGTATGCCTCCTTCGATGTGTAGGTAAAGTGGGACAGCTCGGCGTTCCGTCCAAGTTGTTCGTACGGATCGATTAGTGAATCGGCAATCTTGAGCTTCGGGTTTAGTGCTGCCATTGGATTCTGGAAAACAATCTGAATCTTCCGGCGATGAGGTCGCAACCGTCGGCCGCTCAGCCGCGCGATATCCTGTCCGCCCAGTGTAATTGAGCCCGTATCTGCATCTTCGATCCTCAACAGACAGCGTGCGAGTGTACTCTTGCCACAGCCGCTCTCGCCAACCAGGCCAAGGCATTCGCCGTGGTTCAGAGTGAAGGAAATATCATTCACAGCCGGTCGGTCTGCACCTGCATACGTCCGGCTGAGATGTTCCACGTGAAGCACAGGATTGCCAGGGATGCTGAGCGATGAAGCATTGCCTTTAACCGTGGTATCTATATCGGCATCTTTAACTGCATGATCTGTTTCTGTAGTATTTATGACTGCATTGTCTATGTCTACATGGTTTACGTCTTTTGCAAAATCGTGGTTTCGCACACCAGATTCTTCTTCGGACTGCATGAGTCCACGACGTTCATCATTTGCAGTTGTCTTCATTCGGTTCCTGCCTCCTTCAATCCCGACTTCAGCGAGCGGCTCAGGACAGGAGCCGCATCAATCAACTGGCGCGTATATTCATGCTGAGGATGATCGAGAATTCGATGTTTGCCGCCAGATTCGACGATCTGCCCTTCCTTCATGACAGCCAAGCGGTTGGCATAGCGGCGTACATGGCGCCAATCGTGTGTTATAAACAGAATGGCACAGCCTGTTTCCGCTTTTTTGCGTGCCAGCAGTTCCAGTACGCGATGACCGGATACACTATCGAGCGCCGTCGTTGCCTCGTCTGCGATTAACAAACGAGGAGACAGCATCAGCGATGTGGCAATCGAGGCCCGCTGAAGCTGCCCACCGCTCAACTGGAACGGGTAGCGGCGCAGCAATTCAGCGCCAAGGCCAACGGATTCCAATGCTTCCTCAGCCCGTTTCTTGCGGATGGCAGAAGACTTTTCCCCATGAACCTTCTGGTATTCATCAAAGTGTCCGCCAATGCTACGGAATGGCGTAAATGCTCCCTGATAGTCTTGAAAAATATATGAGATGCGGCTTCCCCGCAGGGCGCGCATCTCCTTTGGCTTCCGTTCGAGCAGGTTACTGCCTTCGAACATCACTCGCCCCGACGCATGCAGGTTGGGCGGCAGCAGACGACCAATCGCTTGCGAGAGCAAGCTTTTGCCGCTACCGCTCTGTCCAACGAGTGCCATGAATTCGCCTTCGCGAACAGCCAAAGAAACTTGATCTACAATCGTACGATCCCGACTTGAGATACTCAGTTCCTCAATGGAGAGAATCATGGCTGCACCTCCTTCTTCACGTCAAACCGGTCTCTTAGATAGTCACCCAGCATGTTGGCAAGCAGCACTACCGAGACAATGGCAAGGCCCGGATAGATCATTAGCTCCGGCCGAGACTGGAAGTAAGGCCGCGAGTCGTTCAGCATCGCACCCCATTCAGGTGTTGGCGGCTGTGCGCCAAGGCCAATGTAGGACAATGATGAGATGAGTAGAATGATTTTACCCAGATCAAGACTGGCCAGCACAAGCACATGGCCTGCGATATGCGGAAGCAGATGTTTTCTCATGATACGACCGTCCGACAATCCATTGGTTCGGGCGATGCGAATGTAATCCTTTTGTGACTCAGATAAAACCGTACTCCGAACAAGACGCGCATAGCTGACCCACTTCACAATCACGATTGCCAATACCAGATTGCCGATTCCCGCGCCGAGCAGACCACTGAGCACAATCGCCACGATGGTATCAGGAAAAGCGAGAAAAGCATCCGCAATCCGCATGAACAGCTTATCGACCCAACCACGTTTGTATCCTGCGATCAAACCAAATGGAATGCCAATCAGCAGTGCGGCACCGAGTGCCAGCAAGCTATAACCCAGCGTTTGACCACCGCCAAGCAACAGACGTGTCAGCACGTCACGACCCAGATGGTCTGTGCCGAACGGATGGAGAGCACTTGCACCCTGCAATCGTCCGCGCAGATCCGTTAATGTGTGATCATGCTTCAAGTATAAAAAGGCATATAAGGAGGCCGCGATGACCAGCAGTGCAAACAGCAGACCAATAATCGCCTGCCAGCTATGTTTTTTAGATTTTGTAGGCAGAATGGGCAGGGGTATGGTTTTCATCGGTGGGCCTCCTTTTCCTTAAGTTTCATTTCGGGATTCAAATAACGATAAGACAGATCAACTGCCGTATTCACGAGGAATACCACGATAGCCATGATCAGAATGTAACCCTGAATCAGTGGATAATCACGCTGGCGGATGGCGTCAACGACAAGCTTGCCGATACCCGGATAAGCGAACAACACTTCAATCACGACAACTCCGCCAATCAGGCTGCCGAGACTTACGCCAAATACCGTAATGACAGGCGGCAGACTGTGCCGAAACGCGTGAAGCATGAAGATCCGGCCTTCGGATAACCCTCTTGCCCGGGCGGACCGAACGAACTCCTGACTTAGTGAATCTAGCAGGCTGGAACGCAAAAGACGCACATAAACGCTGGAGATGGCAAGTCCCAGCGTCAGAGATGGCAGAATAAGCGAGGCGAATCCATCCCGGCCCATGGTCGGCAGATTGCCGAAGCGTACGCCGAACATGTCGATCAGGATTAGACCCAGCCAAAAGCTTGGCACCGCCGCACCCACAATGGAGAGCATCCGGCTGCAGCGGTCAATCCAACTGCCACGATGGAGTGCTGATAGCGAGCCGAGCGGGATAGCTATAACAAGCATGACCAGCAGTGCGCCAATCGTCAGTTCAGCCGTAGCAGGCAGCGCACGCATCAGGGTCTGCATGACGGGCTGGCCTGTCGAGTACGATACGCCGAAGTCGAGTCGAACGAAATCGAGCAACCAGTTGCCGAACTGGACAGGAAGCGAATCGTTGAAACCCATTTCCTCGCGTACAGCTTCGACCTGCTCCTGACTAACAGACAGTTCGTCCACATTCAGGATCGTCAGCACGGGATCACCGGGAGCCAGACGAATGAACAGAAAGCTCACAAACATAATGAACAACAGAAAGATAAATACCTCAAGGAACTTTCGAAGCAAAATGCGAAACATTACATCACATCCAGCTTATTGGTAATCATGTAATATTCACTACGAGTGGTAACCCAGTTCTTGATCTTCTTGCCGTTGTAGGCAACGATCGTACCTGGATGCAGCACGAATGAATTCAGCACGTTGTCATGCACATAGTTGGCTGCCTTCTCGGCAAGCTCTGCGCGCTTCTCTGGTGCAACTGTGAGATTCAGTTCGTCGATGATCTTGGTCAGTTCCGGATCTTCCGATCCACTGAAGTTAAGAGCACCCTTAGGGTGGTACGTCGCATTCAGGTAATAGCCTGCATCCCCACGAGGAGCCGTCAAATTACTGTACGTCGCAATATCCCAGTCGCGGTTGGACGCCATATAATCTTCCGGCGTGTCGATCTGACGGATCTGCACGTCAATACCAATTTTCTTCGCATCAGATTGGAACACTTGAGCAATCAGTGGCAGATCGGCACGAGCCGAATACGTCAGTAGCGTCAGTTGCAGTGGTTTACCATCCTTGATCATCACGCCGTTTTGCTGCGTGTACCCTGCTTCGTTGAGATATTTTACAGCGATATCAGCTCCAGATTCCGTTGCTGTATCCGTATAGGTTGGCGCGAATGGCAGCGATGGCAGGAACGGTCCGATAGCAGCTTCACCGTAACCGAGCAGGATCGTGTCCACGATACCCTGACGGTCAATCAGCGCGTCCAGCGCACGACGAACATTGAGGTCCTTCATACTCTCCCGCTGCATGTTCATCGTTAGCTGATGCACGCGGAATGTCGATGTGGACTCAACCTTCATGCCGTCCATCGCTTTGAGCGATTCGAGACTCTCTACCTCCGGACGGTATACGATATCTACCTGCCCAGATTTGAGCGCTAGTGTACGGGCATTGGCATCTTCATTGAATGAGAACGTGATGGAATCGAGAGGCGATGCTCCATCCCAATATTCATCATAGCGATCCAGTTCTAGTTTGCTGCCTGGGGTAAAAGAAATCAGCTTGAACGGGCCCGTACCAATAGGCTTGTTCACAATGTCCGGCTCACTCACGTCGATAATCGCCGTGTTGGGATTCACCAGCTCCGAAGCGAACTCCGGGAACGGCTGAGTTGTGGTAATCTCAAGCTTGTCGCCCTCGGCTTCAATCGTATCAATCTTCAGCGCGTTCTGGATGGCTACATTCTCTTCTAGTGCCCGCTCAAGGGATGCCTTAACGGATTCACCTGTCATTGGCTTGCCGTTCTGGAAGGTCACATCATCTCGCAGGTCGATCGTCCAATGTTGCCCATCTTCACTCTCCCAGCTCTCGGCAAGCCATGGAGCAACCGTCAGATTCTCTTCATCGAGACGAACCAGCGTTTCCGTAATGCCCGCGCGCAGCGGCACATAGCTGGAATCCACATGTGGATCTAGCGAGCTGGTGGAGAAGTTATATAGGAAGTGAACATTTTTATTATCGGTGGATGGTTGCGCAGCGGGACTGGACTCAGATGATCCGCAGGCGCTCAACAGTCCAGCGCTCAAGGCCAAGGAGACCAGCGCTAGCAGTGGCGTCTTTTTATTCAAGGTAATGCCCCTCTCTCTTAATCGTAATCATTATGATCTAAACAATGAGTATTATCATATCGTAATGATTACGTTTTGACAAGCGTTATGTTGGTAGTGAAACAAGAAAAAATCCGACTCTCGGATGAGAGCGGATTCTTCATGTTTTTTGTTACATATGAGGGCTTGATTATGGTTTATTCCTGTTGCGCTAATTGTGTAAAAAGAGAGATTAATATAAAGTTACATGCCCTTCCAGCGAATGTGACCTAGCCCCTACCTTCATTAGTGCATAAGGTTTAAATCTTACTTAGAATATATAGAGTACCGTGTCTTCATTAATAAATGCATTAGGCAACACTTTTTGTAGATTCTCAATTCTCCCCTTCATATACTCTAAATCATTTCCATCCAAATTTTTTATTGACCATTCCTTCAAAAGCGCTAACTCAACTATTGCAGCTTCTAATTGGCTATAATTTATCTCAGATCCATCTTGAATAATTGTTATTCCTAATTCATGTATTGCTTTCTCCCAATGTTCTTCATAGAAATCTTGAGTTGATATATTCTCACTGAGTGTCAGCTCTGAATTCCGATCATTGATGTCACCGTTATATCTAAATAGACCTATGGACATTATTCTTTCCCTCCAAATTCAGCTGAAAAATTGTAATCCGGATATTTAGTTTTTAAGTTATTTAGTTCATTTTGAACTGCCGACCTTAACTTTGGAGTATCTGCATCAATTCTGAACACATACTTTCTAATGTTCGTTATATCCTCAAATAAGGGAACATCTTGAGAAACAGAACTGGACAGTTTCACTTCCGTTTGTTGAAGGGCTGTTATTCTGTTCGAACCCTTTTTAAATATCTGTTTAAGTGCCCATTGTTCTTCAGTTTGCGGAACATTGGGGTTATCCATGTACAATTTCTTCGCCGACTTATCCTCATATATTATTTTGTTTTTTAAATCTACCTCGTCAATTTCACTATTTAACTTACCATGAATGTTAACCTCTTTATAAGACTCTTGCTTAACTGGAAGTGGAGAAGACGGCCCTACCACTTTGCCATTCTTCGCCTTAGCAGCCTCAATGTGCTGCTTAATCTTCGCCACAGCAGGATTAGAAGCAGGCAATCGGTAAGGCCCTTTACTGCCCGGCATACTCCCACGAACCATCTGAATCGCCATGAATATCTGACTAAACTTCAGAGAGGTCACCATCATCTGAGCATACTTATCGGATACAGGCTCTCCCGTCGTAGGATGAATCCCCATCTCAAATGCCTTGATCTGTAACGCAAAAATATCTTCCCCAGGCGGTTCAACGTTCACAGCTTGCATGCGATTAAAGTCCAGATTTCCCTGATCTCTCTGATAAGCCTGAAGAGCAGCCTGATCCGCAACACCATTCTCGTTGACCGGCATCCAGACCAATTTACCGAACATATTGATTTGCGCCATCCGATAGCCCTTGTCACCCGAACCTGAATCACCTGTTGATTTGGTCATCATAGCTGCGGCACCGACGGCTCCAAACGCACCACCCAGACTTACCTTCTGAGCATCTGCATCTTGGAAACGCGTGGCGATATCCTTCAATTCCTTCGATGTATTAACCATACTCTCCAACGCTTTATCCAGTATAGGTCGTGACTGCTCGAACTCATAGTAAAATCGCTCCTGCGTCGCGCCCATCCACATCATCTGAACGAACATGATCTGTCTCGTCAGATCACTTCGTATACTCTCCAACTGTTGTCTGGCTTGATCCACCTGATTCGATACGTGATGTAGTTGTTCAGGGGTAACTTTGATTGTACTCATACGTTTCTCCGCTCATTTGAAATAGGATTATCCTATGTTAGCAGAAGTGTAATATGTAAACTATCCGGCTAACATCCTGATTTCACCATGGTAAAAACACAAGCTGTGCTCCTCATCGGTGCTATGGTCCTATATGCATATACCCACTTCAAGGCATATCCTACCATTTTCAGTAAATACCTCTCCTACTTCATTTCCTCCAGCATCACCCGATACCGTCCAATCTGCTCCGCTGTCGCCTCTTCCCGCAATGATTCCAACAATGCCGTGCACCTTATAAAATACCGATCCATCCCAAGCTTATCCGCTAACCGAATCGCCTGCAAAATGAATTCAACGGCCTCCTGTGGTCTTCCCATCCACTGTTCATACAAAGCCCGCTGGTAACAGTAATGGTACATATGATCGTTGTTTGAAGAATCCATTTCTCTGCTATCGCCCTGTATCTGATCCTCGAACACATGTAAAACCCGATCAATCTGCCATCTATGCCGCACTGCTGCTTCCGTAATCACTTTCAGGCCCACCAAACATTCCTCCGGATGCTCCATCAAAAAATTTACAAACTCCTCCAGCAGTTGCTCCCGCCCGGCTTCAATCTCAAGAGCGTACCGATTCACTTGTGCCTTATGCTTAAATTCCTGCACCACCTGAATACCTACCTCATCCAGATCCTCCATCCATCCCAGATTTCCATATTGATCGACACATGCTCGCGCCTGATCTACCTGTCCCATCTTCTGGTGAGCCATACCCCGCATTAGGTGGCTAAACCCGTAATAGTAGACCAAGGGCCGCTCGATGTGTATATGTGGTGCAGGCACTCCCTTTGACTGATACTCCTGCCGCTCTTCATAGATGGACTGCACACATTGATATAACATGTCCGCCCTCTCCAATACCTTGTTCCAATTTTCAAAAGGCACAGCCATATCCAACATTTCAACAATGATGTCCGGTTTGAGTGATTTTAGGATGGAAGTTCGCAAAGATAATCCTCCTTAATTATCCATTTTATATAATTGTATAGATAAATCAAAAGGTGGTCAATCTAAATTGTACTTATAAGTACAATTATTATCATTTTTACTTTGCGTTTATTAGTCTGTAATGATTTCCTAACCTCTTCTAACCTTAAGTGGAGGTGATCATATGAACTTATCAGAAAGTGTTGGAAGACGGATACGTGAACTTAGAAAAGCAAAGGGATGGACCCAAGAACAATTGGCAGAAGCTGCAGGACTTCATTACAGTTATATTGGTGGAGTAGAGCGGGGAGTTCGCAATATTTCATTAGAAACTTTAGAGAAAATAATATGCGCTTTCAATATTCCAGCTATTGAAATCTTTAAATTTGAGGAGAGTACTGAATATCGCAAAGCATTAGATGAACATATAACTTTAATTGCTGCCATGAGTGCTAAAGAGATTCGTTCCATAACAAGAATAAATAGAGAAGTAATTAATAGTATGAAGCCAATTGACGATTAAAAGGTAATTGCATATGTCAGAGTAAACCTATTTCTAGACATAATTTGCTTTCAGTAATATCAATTTTTCTATACAATATTGACTTGTTCTATAAAATTTAAATGATGGGAGAGAGAGTTACTTTTCTATTATGTTCTTTCACGTGACTGATTACATAGTTGCTAACTTAGGTTATATTCATTTCAACAAAAAAAGAAAATCAAAACAGAAAACGAAATAATCTCTATTTTTCTACCAAAAACCAAAAGGAAGACTGAATACCCAATCTTCCTCTCGATTGTTTGAGTGGCTATTTAATAAAATTCTTTTAAGATAAATAAAATGATAGGACTCACATAATATACTTACAATTAATCTTCAAAGTCATTCAAATTTCTCTATCTTTATAAACTGTGAATAGATATAAGGTGTACATCTATCCGAAAATCTTATGAGAGTTACATGCTTCGAGAAATGGCTTTCGTAAGAAATTTTTGTCTGAAAAGGGGTATTTATTAGCAACTTCTAGTTTTATCTTTAGGAACTCACCTGGTGACTTGTCTACACACTCTTCATAAACTTGCTCTATCCAATACAAAGCATCTACACTACAGCACTCTGCTATATAACGCTCCTCTATATTAAAGAGATCGTTCCACGTCCCAAGTTCCTCAGCCAAATCAACAGGTCCAAAGTTTATAGTTACATCATCGGGGATGATATTTTTAATATCTATTGAATTTAGCCTTATTGCAATTTCAATATTATAGGGAGTAGCATTGTATGAATAAAACGCTTTTCTGCGCTTTCCGTTTTTATCGTACAGTGGATCTTTTGCTCCTTTATTCCCACTATTGCACTTGTAACAAGCTGGAGATAAATTCATGAAGTTAATTGAAGAGAATGGGTATTTGCTTTTCGGGAAATAATGATCATAAGCTTCTCTTGTATGAACGTATTGCCCATCAATTGATTGTAACCCACAATAAGGACATTTGCTGTTTCGATTGATCTTAACAAATTCCTTATAATGATTATCAATAACTCCAATCTTACTTGATATAGCTTTCAAAGAGAGAAAATCATGTGAGTATAATCCAGTAAAAAAAGCTTTCATTTTAGAACTAAGATCTTCATTCATTTTTTCAAGCTCTGAATAAGTGATAGATGGTACCAAAGTGTCGTTCATACACAGCCGTTCAATGTCATTATTAGACTGAAACCAAACCCTCAATTGATTAATTTCTTCAACACTTAACATTTTAAATAAAGTAAAAATCTCATGTATACCTTTTGTAAAAAAATCTGCCCCTTTAGGAGCCGTATAATGAAATTCTTTAATTATCTCTTTAATTTCCTCGTTATAATCAAATAACGAAATATCATACTCATTACACGGTGCCTTACACCAAACTTCAAAAAAAATATATTCAATATATTGATGCATTTTTTCCATACTGTGATTAATATATTGATATGGAAATAACATTAACACTCCTCCAAACTATCAAGTACTCTTTTCAAAAACAGTACCTTCTCAACCGAATCACCAAGTAACTCTACATCTTCAATCAGTTCATACTGTGCTACTCCCGCTTCAAAACGTTCCTTCAACACATTGAGTTGTTTCTCCGCATAACCACCAATTGTTTCGATTTTGCGAAATGACTTCATTGTGATTTTATTAATTGACGCTCCAAATGTGTTATAATCTGGACGGGTGACTTCCACAATGTTTTCTGATGAACGATCAAATAGCAGAACATAGTCTTTATGACTATCCGATATTAAAAAGGGTGTATGCGTCGTAATAAGCATATCCTGCATTGATATTTCTGAATTCTCGTTATCGAGACAGTCACGGATACTAGAGATGAATTTAGCCCGCCAATTGGGATTGAAATGTGTTTCTGGCTCATCTAGAAGAAACAAGCAGTTCTTATCTTTATATAGTAGACAAAGACCTAATGAATGGAGAAATTGATGCTCTCCGTCTGAGAGTGATTTTATCAGAATTTGATCTGCTAGCCCCCTCTTCTGAATCCACATATCTTTAAACCGCATAATACGCTCATCCGAGGGAAGTGTCGGTACAGTCTCATTAACATACAGGCTTGCTGATTGATATAGCTCTTTTTTCAACTTCTCATTTACTGTATAGAGATTGAGAGTTAGGAGAATTTGAAACACCTGGAAAAGTTCGATAGCTGAGCCGAAATGATGTGCAAATGCTTCTTTTGTGGTTTCATTAACCCAGTAATCAAGATACAACTGATCTACTTCAGGGTCGTAATTATGACAAGTAGAACAATATATAAGTTTTTGAATGACTGGTTCTAGGTTTTGAGTTATATTTACGCGATATCGTACCTCTCCTTGCTCATCCTCAATCGCTTCTATAACGTTCCTCTGAAAGAGTACAGTGTTCTCGGGATCATCCGTAATCTGTGTTTGGTTCAAATTGATAAACTTCTTAATGATAATTCGAAAACTCTTAATATCCTCAATACCTACTTCGTCCATGTAAGGTTGAAGTGATTGTTTATCTTGTAGGAGAAGATTAGCCAGAATAATTGCTTGATTAAATTCAGCATTTAAAAAAGTAAGTCGCCCTTCTGGAGTGCTGGGATATGATATTTGTCGATTAAGATAGTCTTTATACTCGTCGTAATGAATAAATCGCATCTTGAAGAAGGGTAAACTTAATATTTCGTTCTCACCAGACGAATAACCCAGGACGTAGTCTGGTAATACTTCTCTAGCCTCTTTACTGGTAAGAACAGTAGATAATTCCTTGTCCATCAAATAAACAATCGGCGATCCCTTATATACTTTAACAATTTTTATATGAGCATATTCTGGAAGCCCTGACTTGTTCATTGCAAATGGAACAGGAAAATAATATTCTAGTTCAAATCCATTGGGTGATGCAACATCACTAGTGAAGCCTTGTGGATTCATCAGTTCATCATACTCAAATAATTCTGGTCTGTAATTAAGATACATGCATTCGAGATGATAGAATATTGCACCCAACACTTCCAATATATTAGATTTTCCACTTCCATTTGGTCCTGCCAGGATGTATGGATTAAATTCTCTAGCCTCAGCATAATTCCAATCGCGTAGAAAATGCACCTCAAACCCTGCCTGCAGACTTCTGAAGCCATTCGGATCAGTTATTTTCAAGCGTAATAGTTTCATATTTTTGCCCTCAGCATAATCCTTTTCTCAATCTTGCCCGCGTCATCCTTAACTTCCTCAAGTATTTGTGTAAGTTTTGACTCCTTTAACATTTTATAAATTTGTTGTTTGATATCTTCGTATTTGATAACTCCATCGTAATAATCAGCTTGTTCTAGATCATTCATCAGAGATTCCATACTGAAAGTCTTCTCTGCCTTTGCTTGTATTAAATCTTCAAGAGTAGTATTAAATTGATCTTTAAATTCATTAGTCTGAGTTGGTGCAGAGTTGTCAAAATCACATAGTGTTTCATCCTCAATCTTCAACTCACTATTACTTATATTCAATCCACCATTAAACGCTCGTTGACTGAGTGAATTATAAAGGTTCTCCAATTCAGCTAAGCTTCTTGTAAACCTTGCTTTAAGATCTTCAGCCTTCCCAACGATTGCTATGAATTGTTTTTGGAGTTCGATTGGTGGGACCGGTATGAGAATTTTACCCATTGAATCTGTCTCAAATTTCTTAGTTCCATGCCCGGCAGTAGTTATTACCTCAAGTATCTGGTGGGTCATATTAACCAAACAATGTTTCAGATAAATAACATAGACATCTTTAATAGGAAGAATAGCTTTCATATCTTGATTTATTGATACTTCGACAGTGTTTATTGCTGTAGGAAAAGAGTGTGCTAGTATCATTCCACGGACAACAATTAGCAGATGACCAGGAGCGATCTTTTTTAAAGGTGTCTCCTCAAAAACTTTACTAGAAATAAAATCCTTAGAGTTTGAAATGTAAGGTACCTTCATATCTTTTGGACTAATCCAAGGGAAACTACCTTTCCAATAATCAGTGCGTTTTTTACTAGGGGTACCCCCACTAATAAATTTCCCAATACTGTGCATAGGTAGGGTCGCCCACTTTTTATTATTAGTGACTGGATCCCCAAATATCTGTAGAAAGCTGCTTTTTAAGAACTCATCTAACGTAGCTATGCTGTCTTTGCGTTTGTTGACCAATGCTTCTGTTCGCATTAGAATAGCAGCAATCCTAATTTGATCATCTAGTGAAGGGACTGGAATTAGTAATTCACCAAGATCTGCAAATGTAATTGCATCTAAACCAGTTGTCTTTTTTGTTATCCTTTCCATTGAAATAGTACATAAATAATAGTAGGCATATATATTGTGTATTACTTTTTTATTAATTACCTCCAGAGCACATATATGGCTAACCATGTATGCATCAGTACCAAGAATTGCACGATGATTTTGAGCAACAGAACCACTACGGGGAATTAATATGGAACCCTTTTTGATAATCTTTAAATTTAATTCAACAGCTTTCTTATCACTTATTCTGTTTTCAATTTTTGTAAAATCATTAGAAAGGTGGGCTTTTCCAAGATCCCTCATTTTCACAAATGGTAATCCTTCATTAATAGAGTAATCCTTATCTTTTGGTGCAGCATTTCCACCAATTATTCGGAATAGCTGATTAAGAGGTAGATATTTCATCATAACAACCCCTCAAGGTCAATAATCTCTTTGCTAATCTCTCTCTCTAGTTCCTTAAGCTTGGCAAGGATCACCGAAGGCTTCTCATACACAACCTCTTGGAATACAATTTCTTTGTATCTACTTATCGAGAGATCATATTTTTCGGCCACAATATCTTCCTTAGTCACAAAAAAATGTTTCGCTTTACGATCGCTCCCCTTATTTGGATCGCGCTTCTTGTATTGCTTCACAATGTCCTGCAAGTCGCCATACCCTTCGAGTTTTGTCCGTTTATCGTCAAGGCTATAACCATCGCTCTGCATATCATAGAACCACACTTTATCAGTTACTCCACCCTTAGTAAAAATCAAAATTGCTGTGCTTACACCTGCATAAGGTTTAAACACCCCACTAGGCATAGTAATAACGGCCTTAAGCTCGCAATCCTCAACGAGAACTTTGCGAGCATCTATAAATGCTTTACCGCTGCCGAACAGAACACCCTGCGGTACAATAACGCCCGCGGTTCCACCCATCCTTAGTAGATTGTATATGTTCTCTAAAAAAAGCAGTTCTGTTTTCGTTGTACTCAGATGCAGTGATTCATTAATATCTCCCTTATCAATACTTCCGGTAAAGGGGGGGTTTGCCATAATAATATGGTAGCTACTACTCTCGGTAAAGCCTTTACTCAAGGTATCATGGTAATCAATATGCGGGTTATCTATGCCGTGCATCATTAGGTTCATCAAGCCTAATCGCACCATCGTCACATCAATATCATAGCCATACAGACTATCATTCAGAATCTGATTAACCTCTTCAGTTAAATAACTGCTCACTGAACCTCGAAGAAAACCATCCTCATCGAGTTTAAGTTCTTTCTGATCTTTGACTAGTTGGGTGACCATATACTGATAAGCTCCCAAAAGGAATCCGCCCGTACCACAGGCTGGATCAGCTACATGGTTGCCAAGTTGTGGTCCAACTAATTCAGCTATCAGTTTAATAATATGTCGTGGTGTTCTGAACTGCCCATTCTTACCTGCTGAAGCAATCTCGGAGAGGAGCATCTCATAGACATCACCTTGAATATCCTGGAATGTCTGTCCACCCTGATTAGCATCCTTCTCAATCTCATCAAAGATCTCTTCAATTGTAGACATTGCTTCAACGAGCAAAGCGGGCTTAGGAATGATGAAAACCGCATTCTTCATGTGATGAGTAAATGGGGAATCTTCTCCATTAAGCTCCTTCAGGAAGGGAAATACTTTCAGCTGAATGTGTTGTAGACGTTCCTCAGGAGGAATATGTCTAATGTACCTCCAACATAGCGTACTTTTTTCAATATAGTTTTCTTCTGTGTCAGGCATCCCTGTCGGGAGCCACTTTCCTTCGAATTTGGAGATATATTGTTCACCAGTAAACTCTGCATTGGCCTTCCTTTTAACGTCAAGATCATCCAACCGCTTCATGAAGAGTAAGTAGGTAATCTGTTCAATGGCTGTAAGTGGGTTGGATATACCACCGCTCCAGAATTTATTCCATAGCAAATCAATCTTGCCTTTAAGTACCTGATTGTTTTGTAACAATTTAAGATGCCACCTTCATAGTTAAATCTAATATCTCGTTAATCTCTACAGGAGTGAATAAACCTCGAATACCTAGTGGATGCAGTACTGTGAAAGGGGACTGTATCAAATCCCGTTTCTGCACAGTTTCTTTATCTAGTATAAACTCTTTAAGCAGATTTAAGAAATCCAATTGACGTGAACTTAAATTAGTATGAGTCTGAAAAAATTGTTCGAAAGCCTTTTCCACTGTCTCTGGAAAGCTTTCTAGTACTTCAAGTCCTATTATATGCCTGATGAACTGTAGGAACTTGGCTTTACGATTTCTATATACACTCCTGAATATATCTTCTGTAACATGGGGATGCTCATAATGTAATAATACAGCAAGCTCCTGCGCTTCAGCATCGGTAATTATTTGCCCAGCTTTGATTTTCTGTAAGATCGGATTGCTCTCAGTTAGTTCCATGATTAGCTTCTCTACCATCTCTCGATACTTAGAAATGCTGACTGTTGAATTTTCTGGCCCAAATTCAACCATTTCTTTGGTCTTAAGCATATCTTTTAAGTCAAGCTGAGTTGGCCCAAGCGGCCGTTTATCCCCGTCTCGGTATTTTATAAGTATAGATAATCTGTCAGCAAGCTCATCAAATGATACATCAGTGATACTAGACCAATAGTTATTTGTCTGTGCTAGTCTAATTATAGCCTCTTCTCTTGCTACGATGTTGACGGATAGCGGTAGCTCGCCAATGAGTTCTATAATATGATCCTTTAGTGCTTCGAACTTCTGCGTTTTATTTGCCAACTTCGCCAATGACGCTTCCAGTAGATCCTTTTGGAAGCGCATAGCCTTAAAATCAGTTTGTGATACTGCTCTAAACAAGGGCTTTATCGTAGTTCGTAAAAATTCAATCTTCTCTAGTGTGACGTTATCCCAAAATTTTTTGCCTTCGATCTTCCGCAAATCTGCTGCTGCCTCTCGAATCACAACCGAGCTTTGCGGCAGGTCATGAATTTGACTACGAAGTTTAAGAATTTCTTTATGACAAATGTCGTTTCGCTGCAATCCGATTGCTTTTTCAATCTTATCTAATCTGATCCCGACAAAACGCACTGGTAGTGGAACCTGAACTGTCTGCTCGTTGCCTTTTGGATTAAGCTTGAAATAATCAAAGTTATCCCAAAAGTCTAGGATAAGGAATTTTTCTTTTTCATTGCACCATGGCTTTAATTTATGCGAGTCAAGTAGCCTTGCTCCACGTCCAATCATCTGCCAAAACTTCGTATACGAATAAACTGGCTTTGCGAACACAAGATTAACTAACTCTCTGATATCAATCCCAGTGTCCATCATATCTACACTGATAGCAATACGAGGCATATCGTTATTAGTAAACTGATCTAGCAAACCACCCTTGCCATACACACGTGGATCGTCTGAAACCAAAACCTTTGCCAACTCACCCATATACTCTGGATAGAGAGAATCAAATATCTGTTCGATCCGACGAGCATGTGCTTTAGTTGAACAGAAAAAAATTGTTTTCCCGGGTAAAACACCGTTGGCATCTTTAATTGATTCCTCCATAAACTCTTTAACAATAAGAACGTTTGTTCCTTTATTTGTTGCAGTCTTCTCTAGATCCGTGCCCTCAAAATTAATATCCGAAATCTCTTTCCCCTCTAGAATCAATCTTTTCTGGTCTTCTAAGGAGATCGTGCGTTTACTGATACCCTCCTCCTGAAATTTTGTTTGAATTTTCATGACTTGAAAATTACAAAGGTAAGGCGGAGTGTTATTCACTGCTTCTTCGTAGGTATAAGCAAACGTTGGGAGACCATCATCACAGTTAAAGAGTTTAAATGTGTTATGGTCAATGATATCAGTAGGTGTAGCTGTAAGCCCTAGACTAATTGTCTTAAAATAATCTAGCACTTCCCCATAAGTGTTATAGATCGAACGATGACTTTCATCAATAACAATTAGATCGAAGAAGTGGGGTGAAAAGCGATCTTTATCATCCCTAATAATATTGAGCATTGTTGGGTAAGTGGATATGTAAATTCGTCTATCTTTCGCTATAATCCTCTCTCCGACCTTAGGCCAGTATGGCTCATTTGGTAGATGCTCTTTGAAAGCAGCAAGTCCTTGTTCTCGTAACGCAATTCTATCCACTAGAAAAAGCACTCGTTCTACATGCCTCGCACGAATAAGAGCATCAACAAGTGCAATACATGTCCTTGTTTTCCCAGTTCCAGTTGCCATTACTAACAGAAAGTTTCTCTGTTTCTTCTCTAATCCATCCATTACCGCGCGAATTGCACGAATCTGATACTCTCTTCCGGCAATCTGTGTATTGATTAGTTCATCAGCAAGCGGCTTTTTATGTTCTCGAATATGTTGAAATCGTTCCAAATCATCACGGGTTGGGTACCCAATAACTTTACGTGGTGGAGAATTTTCTAAATCCCAGAAATATATATCTAAGCCGTTAGTATAAAAACAGAATGGAAGTTTGCCACTATATTGAGTCTGAATATAATAACAGTACTGTTTCGCTTGTTCTCGACCAATTGCAGCGTCTATCAAAGATTTCTTTGCTTCGACCACAGCTAAAGGTTTTCGATCTCTTCCAAGCAGAACATAATCACAAAATTGATATCCTCCATAAGAAGGTCGCTCTTCTGCTACAGCTTCAGTAAAAGGTAACGAAATACCAAACTCCTGTATAACCTGAGAGGGATTATTTACATCCCAACCTGCATCAGATAGTTTCGCATCAATCAGCTCTTTGCGTGTTTCTGCTTCAGTCTTCATCGGTCTCCTAATCTCCCTTTTTTACTTATATATAAATAATCCGTACACTTTTTTTATCAGATCTTCTATGCAATATCCAAAACGATCTATTATTTAACAAAACATTTACAATCCTAGCCCTCGTCATACCCATGAAGTCCCTTCGCCCTTATGCATCAAACAACACCCCGCTCAAACGCCGCAAACTCAATCCGATTACGTCCATTCTGCTTCGCCTGATACAAGGCCTTATCCACTGCAGCGAACAGTTGCGTCAAATACCCCTCCGGATTGTCCGGCACATGCACAACTTCAAAATCCTCAAAGGATAGAATCCCAATACTAATCGTAATGGACACCTGCGTAATCTCGTGATCCACCATAATGCGGTTGGACTCCACCGCTGTTCTCACGCGCTCCGCGATTTGGTTCGCCAGATCATGCTCCGTATGCGGAAGGTAGATCATGAACTCCTCCCCGCCATAACGCGTCAGGATATCGGTACTGCGAATCGATTGTTTGACCGCCTCCGCTGTGCGGACGAGCACTTCGTCCCCGATGACATGCCCATAGCGATCATTGATCGCTTTGAAGTAGTCGATATCGAGCAGCAGGAGCGAAAATGGTGTTTTGTATTGAATATTGGTAATGACCTCGTGATTCAGATGCTGGGTCAGATAACGACGGTTGTAACAGTTGGTTAAACTGTCCGTCAGGGCGAGTTCCTCCAGTTTGCGATTGGCCTCGGATAACTCCTGACGGATCAAGTCTAGCGCCTGATTTCGCTCCTGAAGCGTCTCGTTCTGGCGATTCATCTCTTTCACGTAGAAGCGCTCCTGCGAGACATCCTGGAACGTAAGGATATGACCGATCGGCACAAGAGCCGAATCCACAATCGGAGAAGATTGCAGGATAAAGTGCCGGATATTGTTGTCCCGCTCCACGATCACTTCAATCTGAGAGAGGGTATTTTCTTTTTTCTTATAATGATTCACGAACTCCCGACAGCTGCCCACAACTTGAACAGACTCCAGAAAGGCTTCCATATCAAAAGAATCCCCCACATGCAGATCCATAAAGGATCGAGAGGCTTTGTTCGCTTCAACAATGACTTCATTCTCATCCAGTACCAGGATGCCATATGGAATGGTATTGATCACGTCCTCATGCGCGATGGAGACCAGATCGAACACATTGTATCTTTTGATCACATAGACAAAGAACAGGTCCGACAGAAAGATTCCCAGCGAAGTCATGCCAGGAATGATCGGCAACCAGCGGGCTAGAACGACATTTAGGATCGCATCGATCGTTGCAAAAACAGCCAAGACAAAGATACCCCATAGGGTGATCCTCACCTGTTTTTTGATCATGGCAGACGTCTGCGAAGAATACACCGCCCGGAACAAGACGACGAGAGACGTCACGAAATAGCTCACCAGAATAATCATCACAACCCAGAACCAAGGGCCGTAAGCCCGCTCGATATACCCGCCCTCCAGCGGGATGACGAACTCATTCCATGGATTTGCGACTACACCTATAGCCCCGATCACCGCAGGGACAAATAGCAAGAAGGTTCCTTTTGCACTCAGACGCTCTGAATAGCCGGTAATAAAGATCGTCAGTAGAAGCCATCCGCTCCCAAGCAGGGAGACCGCGACGAATGATAACGTAACGTAGAACAACTGCAGACCGGAATCATCCGTGAGCGTACTCGCAAATTGGCAGAAAGGCCAGAGCATCATCAACCCGTGGAATAAAAAGTACACCTTATGTAAGTTCGTAATTCTAACCGTAGCAAACACATATACACCTACACCGAACAATAGGACAAATAAAAAGAGATCATACCATACTAATGGGTTCACGAATCTTCTCCTTCTTAGATGCTACAATGACAACGTGGTTGTTCATGATTCTATGTGATACTTATATATAACTTCAATAAACACCTATACAATACTGCTACGCCATACTTATTGGTTAATTTAACCATATCTTATCACACCACCATAAGGGTGAGTAGCCCATACACTGGAAGTCCGACCAACCTCTGATCGAAATGCTGATCTATTTCTGATTATTTGTGAATGCTTTTGAAGGTTTGGAGTGCAAAACAGGAGAGTACATCATCTGCTCGGGAGGTATTAGACATCATCAAGTGATCGATATTGAGCCATCCGTCTACCGGACGGCCCTTGTATCATTCGTTTACTGCATCCAGAGGGAGGTTGTCCGTGAATAGATCGGGGTTATCCTTCAGCATTTCCGTAATTACCTCTGCTGTCTTAGTCGCATCACACACTCTAACAACCGCATCACCGAGCTTTCCTTTACGCATCGCACCTTCGCGAACCAATACCTCGTCTACTTTCCAGAAATGCTCTGACCATGGCAACCCACAATGCCTGCGGGACGGTACTGAAATCTGGCTTCCATCTGGTAAAACCGTATACAGCATCTCATGCTCGTCCGTCATTCTGCCAGGGATGTCCACCCACTCTTCGACCCCATGGATAAATGTATTCCGCTTCAAGTCCACGCCTACTAACAAGATTGTCGCCTTCCGATCGAGCAGTTTCCCCCATGCTGAACCTCTCGCACACGGTGTATCGAAGAGATGATCGTCCTTCGTAAATGCCTCTGCGTCCCGTCCCAGTGCTGCTACCGAGTGCGTAGGATGCCACGAACGAACCACGCCCGGACGTTTCCGAAATAGTTCAGGAAGAATACCCACACAACAGGAAGAAGTTTCCACGTGGAACATTGGATTATCTGCATTAATAGTAGACCACGTATGCGTGGGAAGTACCAACAATCCCTCTTTCATATACTCGCTAAAGGCATCCAACACCGTGTCTGCTCCACCTTCAACCTCGCCTATACTTTTCATTGAAGAGTGAATGAGCACTGTCCCTTGCCTATCCACACCGAGCTGCTCTAATTGCTGTATCAAGCTTTCTTTTGTATACATGTCCTTCCTCCTTCATTTCTTATCCTTTCGATGAAAAAGCAAATCCTTGCTTAGCTTCACATCATGCTTCTCAGCATAACAAACAAAGGGCCGAGGGTTAACCCCCGGCCACAGAGAAAAAAATTGTATGAGTTCAGGCAGTAGCTGCCACTCCACTTTTACTTAATAATAACGTACTCCAGATTCACCAGCTTCGCATACGTCACGATCTGATCTGTCGTCAGGTTCAAGGATACAACTGTATGGTGACCACCACCATTTTCGATCCATGCTTTTACCCCGTCCTGGAAGTTTGGCTTCACGCTCCACAGAACACGTGCTACCGGCAGGTTAGGTGCTGGAACGGTTGGCTCGAATGCAGATACTTCGTTGATCAGCAATTTGTAATGTGTACCGAAGTCTGCCATGGATACCACGACACCTTCGCCTGCTTTGCCATCGAACACAAGACGAGCTGGATCTTCGCGATCGCCAATGCCAAGAGGGGACACGATGATTCTCGGTTTGGTGCTGGCAAGTGTAGGATCTACTTCAAGCATGTGAGATTGCAGGATCGCTTCCTGTCCAGTAGCCATCTCGTATGTGTAATCTTCCATGAAGCCCGTATTCTCGTTATGGGCCATAATTTTCAGCAAGCGATCCAGCGCAGCCGTTTTCCAGTCACCCTCACCGGCAAATCCGTACCCTTGAGCCATTAGGCGTTGTACTGCCAGACCCGGAAGCTGTTTCATGCCATGCAGATCTTCGAAGTTTGTAGTGAAGGCACTGTAACCACCTTCGTCCAGGAAACGTTTAATGGCAATCTCATAACTCGCTTGCACACGTACACTGGCTTCCCAAGCTTCCTTGCTGTTTGTACCATAATCGAATTCGTAGAGGTCTCCGTACTGAGCGATCAGATCATCGATTTCCTGCTCTGTTACAGCGTTCACGTATTGCACGAGGTCGCCGATGCCGAAGTAATCAACCGTCCATCCAAATTGGATCTGTGCCTCTACTTTATCACCTTCGGTTACGCCCACGTTGCGCATGTTATCACCGAAGCGAGCTACTTTGATGTTAAAGCTTTCATTATAAGCTACCGCTACGTCCATCCAATCAGCAACCTGCTGTTGCACTTCTGGGCGCTCCCAGTAGCCAACAACGATTTTATTTTGTTTTCTCAGACGGGCATTGATGAAGCCATATTCGCGGTCACCATGTGCCGCTTGGTTCAAGTTCATGAAGTCCATATCGATGGTTGCCCAAGGAATGCTTTCATTGAATTGGGTCGCCAAGTGCAGCAAAGGTTTTTGCAACAACTTCGTACCACGAATCCACATTTTCGCCGGGGAGAATGTATGCATCCATGTGATGACACCTGCTACTTCGTCGCGATAGTTGACTTCTTTCATCGTGCTCGTGATTTTATCTGCGCTTACTGCCAGATCCTGCAATACGAGTGGGTACGGCAGTACGCCACTTGCATTAAGGGCATCCGTAATTTTCTGTGCGTTGGCTTTTACTTCGCCCAGTGCTTCTTCTCCGTACAAGTGCTGTGAACCGACCACAAACCAGAATTCTTTTGCTGCTGACATATAATCATCCTCATTTCATTATTTTATAGTTGAACTAATGGGTTTACACTAGCACACTGCGCAGCCAGAATAATCTTTCGATCGCTGGTTATCCCCGGATTTTTTTGATTCCCTTTTTTAAAGGGAAAATCCTGTGATAAACGCGAGCGCTTCGCTTCTTCAGATTGGTTCTGCACTCTCCGTTATCGTGTAAAAAGTATAGTTCAACAAGTCATTCCCATACTAAACCACTTGGAAGACAGAACATGCTTCCAGTCACTGTTATAACCTAATTACTTCTGTCCGTAATACGCGTCTTTTCCGTGTTTTCGCAGATAATGTTTATCCAAAATGCCTTGTGGTAGTTCCTTCGCGAAGTTATTTAATTGCCGCGCGTACAGGTTCATTTTGCACACTTCCTCCAGCACGACACTGTTCACCACCGCAGACTTGGCATCTTTCCCCCACGTAAACGGTGCGTGACCATGGAGCAATACTGCCGGAACAGCCATAACATCAATTCCACGCTGCTCAAACGTTTCAATAATGACGCGTCCCGTCTCCGCTTCGTATCCTCGATCAACCTCGTCCTGATTCAGGAAACGTGCACAAGGCACCGCACCATAGAACGTGTCCGCATGTGTTGTTCCCATAACAGGTACGTCCAGTCCGGCTTGCGCCCAGATGGTCGCCCATGTGGAGTGTGTGTGCACAATGCCACCAATCTCCGAGTAATGCTTATATAGTACAGCATGTGTTGCGGTGTCCGAGGAAGGTCTCATTTCTCCCTCCACCACGTTACCGTCCAGATCAACTACAACCATGTCGCTTGCTTTCATCACATCGTAGCTGACGCCACTTGGTTTAATCACAAACAGACCGCTTTCCCGATCGATTGCGCTGACGTTACCCCATGTGAATTTTACAAGTCCATGCTTTGGCAGTTCCAGATTCGCTTGGAATACCTCTTCTTTCAGTTGTTCTAACATGTTATTCCCTCCCGTTCTCTAATAGTGCGTGTTCAAAAAGTCGGTTTTCAGTACCGAGAAGATGGGATGAAGCTAGAAATGGAGTAGCGGAGCGTAGATAGAGCTACGTGAGCAACGGACATTTCGGCTGAATTCCATATTCGATGTTGATGATGCCACTAGGCATCCTTCGTAATCAAAAGCGGTCTTTTTGAACATTCTCTACCAGATGATCTACGGCTGATTGCTCAATTGTGAGTCCACTCCGGTAGCGTTCGATAAATGCTTCAAACCCTTTCACATCCGATGCATCCGGTGCCACTTCAACTCCCTCAACATCGTTAAAGACCTTCTGCTCCAGGAACACATCCAGGCTTTCCTCTTGATCCTTGTTAATCATGTAGGAAGCCAGAAGCGCCATGCCCCATGCACCGCCTTCACCAGCGGTAGACATTACCGACACCGGCACGTTCATCGCAGCTGCTACAATCCGTTGTCCAACGACAGGGGTCTTGAACAGGCCGCCGTGAGCCAAAATACTGTCAATGGCTACATTCTCTTCCTCCGTCAAAATGTCCATGCCCAGCTTGAGTGCGCCGAAGGCACTGAACAGATGTGTCCGCATGAAGTTTGCCAGATTGAAGTTGCTTTCCGGGGAGCGGACGAACAAGGGACGGCCTTTCTCAAGTCCCGTAATGTTCTCACCTGAGTAGTAACCGTAGCTGAGCAAGCCACCACCATCTGGGTCTGCCTCCAAAGCTTTGTTAAACAACACGCTAAACAACTTGCCGTTATCCACTTCATATCCCATCGCCTGAGAGAATTCGCGGAACAATCCAACCCATGCGTTGATATCACTGGAACAATTGTTGGCATGCACCATCCCTACTGGGCTACCATCTGGCGTGGTGACCATATCAATCTCGGGATACACTTTGGATAATTCCTTCTCCAGTACAATCATCGCAAATACGGATGTGCCCACGGAGATGTTCCCCGTACGTTTTCGCACGCTATTCGTTGCCACCATACCTGTTCCGGCATCGCCTTCTGGCGGACAGAGCGGAATGCCTGCTTGCAGATCTTGCGAAGGGTCGAGCAACTTGGCTCCCGCTTCCGTCAATACACCTGCATTCTCACCAGCGAGATATACCTTGGGCAGAAGGTCCTCAACTTTCCACGGATAACCTTTGCCTGCGATCTGTTCGTCGAACTGTTGGATCATGGATGGGTGATAGTTATGTGTAGACTCGTCAATTGGGAAAATGCCTGATGCATCGCCGATCCCAATCGCCTTATTGCCCGTCAGCAACCAGTGGATGTATCCAGCCAAAGTTGTCAGGTGATCGATCTGTGGCACATGTGCCTCTTCGTTCAAAATGGCTTGGTACAAGTGGGCGATGCTCCAGCGTTCCGGAATATTGAATTGCAGAAGTTCCGTTAGCTCCCTTGCGGCTGCTCCCGTCGTAGCATTACGCCAGGTTCGGAAAGGTACCAGCATTTCACCTGCGCTATCCAATGCGATATATCCGTGCATCATGGCCGAGAATCCGATAGAACCGACCGTTCGCAGCGTAATTCCGTATTTCTGTTCCACATCTTGCTTCATCTCACGATAAGCCGTTTGCAGGCCTGTGATGATATCCTCCTGGTTGTACGTCCAATATCCGTCTTTCAGAAGGTTCTCCCATTCATAACTGCCTGACGCGATGGTCTCAAAACGCTCGTCAATCAACACCGCCTTAATCCGCGTTGATCCAAATTCAATTCCGAGCGAAGTAGCGCCCTTGGTAATAGCTTCTTTCAAGTCCAGTTGACTCATAATCACGTGTATCCCCTCTCCGGTCGCGATTTCACATCCCAAAGGATGCATATATAAAGTGAAGCTTCTACTTATGGCAGTAACTGATAATGAATTTTGTATAATTGCTTCCTGTTGTGTTTTCAAAGAATGCGCTTTCCTTTTCTGACAGCCTTAGTATATTTTTTGTACGTACATTTGTCAATAATATATAATAGTTATACTTACAAAGGACACATATTGTACTCTAATTGACCATTCAAAGGTCTCAAACAGCTATAAATTGGCTATGCTGTAAGGTACACTTCTATCTAAAAAGGCCGGATATGTACGGTTCATTTCAAAAAATGTGCTGTTTTATATGCATTCCAACTGAATCATGCTAAAATATGTACGTACAACTATTTGAACAATAACATTGATATAGATGAGTAACGATGAAAGAAGTGGACTACGTGAAGCCAAAATACCAGGTCATCATTGATGATATAAAGAGTCATATCCTTTCGGGGACATATAGCATAGGCGAACAGATCCCTACGGAATCGGCATTACAGGACAGCTACAACGTGAGTCGCCAGACGGTACGGAAGGCTATTTTGGAGTTATCGAACGAAGGGTTTTTACGAAGCGAAAAAGGGTCGGGAACTTACGTCAGCAATCAGTATCGATCACGATCAGGCGGTCATACGTCGAAGAAAACGATCGGTGTGATCACGACATACATCTCGGATTACATCTTTCCGTCCATTATCCGCGGCATTGAGAGTCGTCTGAATGAGGACAACTACTCGTTACTGCTAGCCAGCACCAATAATGATGTGGCACAGGAGAAAAAAGCCCTCGAAATGATGCTCTCCTACGGTGTGGATGGCCTGATTGTCGAACCGACCAAAAGTAATCTGTACAATCCCAATATTGCATACTACCTGTCTTTCAAGGAGCAGGATGTGCCGTTTACGATGATTAATGCATTTTATGAGGAGCTGGAGGTTCCGTTCTTCTGCCTGGATGACGTGCAATCCAGCTATCTTGCCACTCGGGAATTGATCGCCAAAGGCCATACCCAGATCGGCATTATTGCCAAAATGGATGATCTACAAGGCAAGTACCGGATGAAAGGGTACATCAAGGCGCTGGGTGAAGCGAAGTTACGGTTCCATCCTGAGCAAGTGCTTTCCTTTGATACCGCATCGAAAACAGAGTTATCTTCTAATGTAGCAATGTATCTGGACGAAAACAGGGATGCGCTCACCGCGATCGTCTGTTACAACGATGAGGTGGGACTGGAGGTCGTGCACGCTTGCAGGCAACTGGGCATCTTGATCCCGGATGAGTTATCCATCATTGGACAGGACAATTCGTATATCGCCAAGAACGCCAACATAAGGCTAACAACGCTAACCCATCCCCAAGAGCAAATGGGCCGCGATGCTGCCGACTGGGTGATCAAGAATCTGCAAGGCAAAAAGGATCTGCCCACAAACACCTACTATCAGCCGGTACTGGTTGAGGGAGAGACGGTGAAGGAGATCGAAGTGGAATAATATTGTTGTGGGACGGGTGGTAAGTTGTTACCGAGCGTTTCTGTCCAACATACTTAAAGAAGGCCGCGAGAATATCTGCGGCCTTCTTTGTTCTTGTTCAATATAATGAGGGATTAACTTCTTCTTACATATACATATACATATACATCTTCTCTAATCGAAACTACTTCGACTGATCCGCTTCTTCGCTTACCAGACTTACAACGACGCCTTTCTTCTCCAATTTTTTCATAACCTGCTCTGCACGCTCATTCAACGGATTATTAGCCAAATATACCTCTGTTAGATGTGGGATGGTTTCGAGCACTGAAATATCCTCAATGAGGTTATCTTCTACATATAGATACTCCAAGGTTGGATGGTTCTTTAAAGGTGTCAGATCTTGAATTTTATTATCATTCATAATAACCCATTCCAACTTTAACTTCTGAAGAGGACTTAGATCAGACACCTGATTCCCACTGGCGAGTAGACTGGTTAGCTTACGCATATTTTTTAATGGAGCCAGGCTTTTGATTTTGTTATCGTCCATAACCAGATTTTGCAGATTAGTCAGACCTATAAGTGGCGAGATATCTGCAATCTGATTGCCTTCAACAGCTAAGAACGTCAATTTCTTTAACTTGTTAAGTGGTTTAATATTTTTTATATTTTGGCCAGGAAAGAATAAATCCGTCATATTAACGGCATGTTCAAGACCTTGCAGGTTGGAAATTTTACTTTTTGTTTCCATAGCATATAGGGATTTTAATTTTTTCAAATCGGCAACCTTTATTTCCTTCTTAGCCGACATCTTCAAATCTGTCCGAATAACTTTGGCCAAGACCGGGTCCTTAATAAGCGAAGACGCAGCCAAAACGCTTGTTGACGGTAATAATACAAAAACCAAACAAAGTACGATCAACTTTTTGATGAATTGATTATGCATGTAGAATCTCCTTACATTATTTAATACTAGAAATATACCATGATCTGGAATGAAATACATTGATATTATCCTCATCCTAATTTATTAGAACCCCTCCTGCTCTCATCCTATAACTGTTCCGTTAAGAACGGATAGTGGATTACGCTACCAAGGAATGTAACCCTAATATAATATGGGTGTTTACAATTTTTTATTGACACTGCCTTTAATAAAAAGATATATTTATTGATGTTGATAATCATTATCATATGTATAAAACGTTTTATATCTCTATTTTTATACATCTCAATGGATGTAACTGATCAATCAGGATGTTAAGCACTACCAAATACATTTTAGATTCAGGAAGGGGAAACAAATGAATACAAAGAGAAAGTTTCCATTAACGGCGTTACTGATTTCACTGGTCTTTATCCTGGCATTGGTAGGTTGTGGCAACCAAACAGCTGAGCCAGCAGCAACTCCTGCTGCAAGTGATTCGGCAGCTCCAGCTGCAGAAACACCAGCCGCTACAGATGAGAATACCGAATATCCAATTACAATCAAGCATGCACTGGGCGAAACGGTTATTGAGAAAAAGCCTGAGCGTGTAGCTACAGTACAATGGGCCAACCAAGATGTCGTTCTCGCACTTGGACAAGTTCCTGTAGGATTCTCGGCAGCTAACTTTGGTGTTCAGGATGATAGCGGACTGCTGCCTTGGACTGCGAAGAAACTTGATGAACTCGGTGTAACCGACCCGAACGTATTCCAAGATACAGACGGACTTGATTTTGAAGCGATTTCCGATTCCAATCCGGATGTTATTCTTGCAGCATACTCCGGTATCACTCAGGAAGACTACGATCTTCTTAGTGAAATTGCTCCGGTTGTAGCTTACCCAACGGCTCCATGGGCAACAACATGGCGCGAGCAGGTTACTTTTAATGCAAAGGGTATGGGTATGGAAGCAGAAGGCGAGCAACTGATCAAAGATACGGAGGCCATGGTTAACGAGAAATTAGCCGCATATCCTCAGATCAAAGACAAAAAAGTAGTCTGGGTTAACTTCTCTGCTGAAGACATGTCCAAACTTCATATCTATACACCTGTAGACTCTCGTGTATCTTTCCTGGGTGAGCTAGGTTTGGTTGTCCCAGAAAGCATCACTAGCCAAATTACAGACCCTAACATCTACTCCCTGAGCTTAAGTGCAGAGAATGCTGAAGCCCTTAATGATGCTGATATCCTCGTTGGATACGGAAATGCCGAGTTGCTGAAAGCCATTCAGGCTGATCCGCTGCTGGGTAAAATCCCTGCGGTTAAACGTGGTTCTGTAGCGTTCATTGAAGCAGATACACCATTGGTTGCTGCTGGAACGCCAAACCCACTTTCCATTTCCTATACTATTGATGATTACCTGAAATTAATTAGTGGAGCCATCGATAAAATCAATGAATAGTACATCGCTTTCGAACGATAATCGAATACGAGCACATGTCCCCAAGAACTTCATCTTGGTGTTAGTCATTTGTTTTATCCTGCTCGGTGCAACTCTGATTGCCTCACTGGTCTTTGGCTCTAGACCCGTGAGGTTTCATGAGTTAATCGACGGATTATTTCACCCGGAAGTAGACTCATATGGGGCAAACATCGTGCGCAAACGGATCTCCCGAACGGTCTTTAGTTTGTTATGCGGAGTAGCACTCGGCGTATCAGGAGCACTTATGCAAGCCGTTACCCGGAACCCACTTGCCGACCCAAGTATATTGGGTGTCAACACAGGGGCATCCCTGTTTGTGGTGATCGGTATTGCCTTCCTGAACATCAGCAGCGCCAATCAATATATCTGGCTGGCACTGGCCGGAGCTGCAATAACGGCTGTGTTCGTATTCGGAATCGGCTCAATGGGGCGTGGCGGAGCCACGCCCATTAAGCTTGTTTTGGCCGGAGCGGCCATTAGCGCCGCGCTCTCCTCACTCGTCACCGCCATTATGATCCCTCGTTCGTATGTCATGGACCAGTTCAGGTTCTGGCAAGTGGGCAGCGTAGGATCGGCAACTTGGAGTGGAATCAGTACGTTTATCCCCTTCCTGGTCATCGGCGTACTTATTGCGTTTCTTACGGCTCCGGCACTGAATGCGCTGGCTCTGGGTGACGATGTTGCAACAGGACTCGGTGTTCGCACAGGAACACTTCGATTGATTGCAGCCCTTGCAGGGGTTTTATTGTGCGGAGCAGCTACTGCACTTGCTGGACCTATTGGTTTCATCGGATTGTTATCCACCCACGTCATACGCCTTATACTGGGGCCCGACTTACGTTTTGTCATACCGATGTCAGCCATAGCTGGAGCGATCATTCTAACGATATCCGATGTCGGCGGCAGACTCATCAGCAACCCTGGAGAGCTTGAAGTCGGCGTTGTTACCGCATTTATAGGTGCTCCAATATTAATCATCCTCGCGATGCGATCGAAAGTGCGTTCACTATGAGAGATCAATCGATTGAATTTATTATGGCGGGCAGACGTCATCGACGTCGCCGCTGGATACTTGTCACCAGTCTCCTTGCCATACTTGCATGTGCTCTTTGCTGCGCCATGCTTTTGCTTGGCAATACAATCTATCCGGTTAAAGATGTCATCAGCTCCCTTTCGGGAGAGAAGATCAAAGGTGTGTCTTTTGCCGTAAATACGATACGTCTACCGAGAATGCTCACAGGTCTCTTTGCCGGATTTGCCTTCGGTATTGCAGGTTATACCTTCCAGACCATGTTGCGGAATCCACTGGCGAATCCTAATGTCATCGGGATCACGTCAGGTTCAAGCGCTGCGGCTGTGTTCTGTATCGTTGTACTTCATGCAAGCGGAGCCATTGTTTCCCTGGCTTCAGTGATTGCAGGTCTGGCTACAGTGTTGTTCATATATGTACTCTCCAGAGGAAAAGTGTTCTCCATCGGACGGTTAATACTTATCGGGATCGGTATTCAAGCCATGCTTGATGCGGTCATCTCCTATCTCCTGCTGGTTAGTTCTGAAAAGGATATTCCTGCTGCAATCCGCTGGCTCACAGGCAGTCTGAACGGATCTCAGATGAGCGCACTGCCACCTCTCGTGATTACCGTGCTAATCTGCTCACCCATCATCATGATGCTGGGCAAACACCTCAGTATATTGGAACTCGGAGAACAATCGGCCTTTTCACTGGGTGTGGATACGGATAAGACCAGAATTGCACTTATTGTGAGTGCCGTCTGCATGGTTGCCATTGCTACCGCAACTACAGGCCCGATTGCCTTTGTCTCCTTCCTTGCGGGACCTATTGCGAAGAGGCTCGTAGGTGTTGGCTCCTCGAACATCATCCCGGCAGGTCTGGTTGGCGTTAATCTGGTTCTAGCCTCAGATCTTATCGGACAGTTTGCTTTTGAGTACAGATTCCCCGTAGGCGTCATTACCGGATTACTCGGAGCACCGTATCTGATCTTCCTGTTAATCCGAATGAATCGTAAGGGGGAGTTATAATGAAACCGACACATGTATTTGAAGCAAAACAACTCGTTGCGGGATATGATAATAAAACCATTATCCACGGAGTGGACATCGTTATACCAAGCAACCAAATAAGCGTCATTATTGGCTCCAACGGTTGCGGTAAGTCTACCCTTTTGAAAACCATGGCCAGGCTCATTAAGCCTACATCCGGCAGTATTACGCTGGACGGCAAAGCGATCAGCAAGATCCCTCCCAAGCAATTAGCTCGTGTAATCGGATTACTCCCGCAGTCTCCCATTGTTCCGGAAGGCATTTCGGTAGCCGATCTGGTTGGCCGTGGAAGGTTTCCACACCAATCCTTATTCAGTGGATGGACCAAGAAGGATTATGAGGCTGTGGCTGAAGCCATGACCATCATGAACATCACCGAGTTTGCCAATCATAATATTGATGAGCTTTCAGGCGGTCAACGTCAGCGTGTGTGGATTGCCATGGCGCTTGCGCAACAGACAGATATCCTCTTTCTCGATGAGCCAACGACCTTCCTGGATATCACCTATCAAGTTGAGATCCTGGACCTGCTTACCGAGCTGAACCGCAAACATGGAACGACCATTGTGATGGTCCTGCACGATATTAACTTGTCGGCGCGGTATGCAGATCATATCTTTGCGTTACACACCGGAAAACTTGTGGCTGAGGGTAAGCCCGCAGAGGTGATAACCGCCCCACAGGTTAAAGACATTTTCGGATTGGAATGTACGGTTATTGAAGACCCCGTTTCGGGATCACCGATGGTGGTGCCCAAAGGTCGATATCATGCGAGATAGACAAATAGCGGCAGTTGCGACAAAGATCCCTTTGTCCTAACTGTCGCTTTTTTATTTTGGTCCACCACCTCTTCCTCAGTCATGCCGCTTCCTGATCCGTTAATCTCATCTCTATCCCATTGCTTCACTCTCTTGGCGGTTATGGGCTCTGATCAAACATCCACTCTATATGGAGATTACACCAAAAAGCCATACGGATGATGGTCCGTACGGCTCATTTAGCAGTTTTATTTATGCACAACACATGCGTGAATGATCAATGACGCTGCGAAGGTTACTTCCAAAGCTCTTCAGCAATTTCCTTAATGAAGGCAAGCTTGCGCCATTGCTGTTCCTCGGTCAGATGGTTGCCTTCTTCCGTGGAAGCGAAGCCGCATTGTGGACTCAGGCAGATTCGATCCAGATCAACATATTGTGTAGCTTCCTCAATCCGTTTCAGGATATCTTCCTTGTTCTCCAACTCTCCAAATTTGGAAGAGAAGAGGCCAAGTACAACCTGCTGATTGTCCTTCAGGAAACGAAGTGGCTTGAAGTCACCAGCCCGTTCCGTATCAAACTCCAGATAGAAACCAGAATAGTTATCGATGCTCAATAGTGTCTGCGCAATCGGCTCATAACCGCCACCAACTCCTGCAAATGTCGAAACATAATTACCGCGGCAGACATGAGTGGTTACCACGAGGTCTTCCGGCAGGCCAGATACCACATCTTCGTTCAGTTTTGCGAGTTCGTTTGCGTACTCTTCCACATTAACGCCAATCTGCTCCATCACTGTGATGAACTGTTGGTCACATAATGCGCCCCACGTGCAATCATCAATCTGGATGCTGCGGCAGCCGGCTTCATAAAAGGCCAAGATGGATGCTTTGTACGCCCCGGCAATGTCCGAGAGAAGCTCTTGACGGTTCGGATAGATGGCCTGTGTGCTTTCCTTATTATCTGCCCGGTCCAATTCGAATAGGAACTGGGCTGCTGCTGGAATGGATTGACGAGCAACAACGTCTTCCCCAGCCGCTTCTTTTAAGAAGGCATAGTGCGCTACAAATGGATGACTAGTGTAGCTGATTTTGCCGCTCAGACGAGCTGTTTCCGGTCTGGATGTCGCACCGTTGAATCGATAGCCTTCCTCAATAATTGTCCGCTCTACACCATCCAGTCCCCAGAAGAAGTCCAGATGCCACCAAGAGCGGCGGAATTCGCCGTCCGTTACAGCCTGAAGTCCAACCTCTTTTTGTTTCTGTACAAGTTTCACAATCTCGGCATTCTCCACTTCATTCAACTGTTCCGTGGTAATTTCGCCGTTCTGGTATTTTAATCGGGCATCTTTCAACGCACTCGGGCGCAGAAAACTGCCCACAATATCATATCGAAATGGAGTGACTGTTCGTTGTTTAGGTTCTGTTTGTACGCTCATAGTTTAATCTCCCCGTTTATCATTATAGAATTAAATATAACATATCCGATCGGAATAGCTGTTCTACGAAAGAGTTATAGCCCGCTATAGGTATTAGCTATAGCGGGCTATATTTAAGGGGACTCTATATACAATCATGTATTTAATCTTACCTGACCGGATGTCCGGAACAGGGTTTCAACATCTATGATCTCAAGTCAACGTAAGAACGATCTGATCCCCGGAACGGGTGATTTTGTAGATACCCTCCTGCATGTCTATGCCATAATGCTTTTTCAGCAACCACTTGGCGTTGAGATCGGTCTCGACGACCACTAGATAATCGTAGCCGCTCAGAAGGTTGTCCATATTATCCTCATAGAACAACACGATTCCGTCCACATGAGGAGCATACAAGAAATACTTCCCTACATATTGCATGTAATAGTTCGTGACCTGTTGGTCCCTGTCTGAGGCGTAGAAGAGATATCTATTATTATCCTCCTGCCCACCTGAGTACCACCGATCACCAGTAACCGCATGAATCTTGTAAGGGAGTGTTGTATCATAGCTTTGGGCGATAGACACGATACCATTGTATTCGGACAAAAGGATGGTTGCCGCAACCGCCATACAGCCGATAATGCCTTTTTGATAATGACCTTTCGTCTCAACGGTCTTAAAGGACTGATAATCAGGCACTTCACCAATCCGATAATGGAATGATCGCTCCAGGTCGATCGCAGCGCACAACACCAGCCCACCGGCGAACAGCACCACGATACTCGATGCATAACGCTCAAATCCTGCCAGGACAATGGCTTCATCTAGTGGCATGGAGAAGAGATACAACACCAGAATACCCGCATAGTACAGTAACAGAACAACGTCTAGCGCAATTAATGCTTTCCACAAGTTCCACTTCTTCTTAAGCACAACGATGGCAAATACCGATGCTGCAATTGCGATAAGCTGGAAAATAACAATGCCGATCACTGGCCGTGTCGTCAGATCCGTACTGGCCTTGAGGAAAGTCCACAGAATATCACGCATCTGCTCTGGCGTTTTGCCGGCTTGAATCCCCGAGGTAGCCACATCGAACTTGTTATCAATCCCTTGGAACACCGTCGCCATTCGCCAGCTCCAGCCGAAGTAGGGAATGAGCGCACCGCAGATCGTACCCACTACAGCGAGCGCTGTTTTCCAACTGAACTTTTGCTTATGTTTTAGCCATGAGTACACCAGGAAAATTAGACCGATCGCGGCGAAAATAATACCCGTGCTTTTGATAATGGTCAGTAATCCCGCAAGCGGAAGAACAACTATACATGCCTTTTGGATCTCATTACGATATTGGTAGATCACTGCCAAGATCGCGAGCGCGTAGATCGGAAGCAAGAAATCCACGAGCAGGTTGGTGATCCGAATCGTCAGATTGAAAAAAGAAAGTGTAGATAACCCAAGTCCGAGAAAGGCGTACAGAAGAAAGCGTTTCTTCTCCGAAACAATGCCAAACATGGCATAAAAACAGGAAAAGATAAGCAACCCTTGTGCCAAGAGCATCACGGACTGGGAGTGCCCCATGAAGCGACAGACATAATAAATGAAAGACGAAGTCCCGAGCGGATAGTTTTTAAAATCAATCAGGTTGGAGTCTGGCGTTGGAAAGGCATCTGTACTCAGCATCTGCTTCAGTACGATAGCCCAGTGGGAGAAATTATCGTAATGTGTTAACTGGTTCTGAAAGAGCAACAGCAAGAAAACAAAAGTCCCTGCCAGGAATGAAAATTGAAATATGGAAAAGGACATACGTAATGAGGCCCCTCGGCGCAGCCTGAGAAACAACATTCCCCCATAAAAAAGCAAACCTGCAATCAGGATGACAAGGCTGCCCGTAAAGAGCTGCCCTGCCAAACCACTTAGAAAAACAAAGCAGGCAATCGAGGAAAACACGAATACAGGGATGAACTCCCAACGCAGTGAAAGTGCCTTCCGTACAACCTGCATATACCCAAGAAAGGAGAATATCAATAAAACTCCCATCACAAAATGAAGCACAATGAGCATCTTTATCTCTCCTAACCCTCTCTGGTGGAACGATCGGAATGTGGCTGAATCAGATCCGTCAGCAATTGGTCGATCAGGCCCTTCTCCACAATATCATCGATATTCTCTACCGAGAGAAGCACTTCGCGCTCACGGGCTGTCGTTTTTCCCGTATGTTGCAAAATGACTTCAATATTACTCTTCGTATAAAAAGTAACGACCGCCCCTGCTGCAATATCACCATGGAAACCCCTCGCGGAAAAGAAACGATAATTGAAGCTGCGCAGCGTACAGCTAGCATCATTGGTGAAATGAACTGGAAGCTGAAGGGAAAGCCGCGGCATTTTTCGCTGATCCGATCTGGGTTGAACAATCCGTTTTTTCACATTGCGAAGCATATCGTCATAAGCCGTATCCCACAGATTCATCTGCTCTGGCAATGAGTGTTTACGGTCGTAGATGATTTGCATGTATTGGCGGTTATCATTCTCATCGACCGGCTGAACCGTTGCAGAATAACGCCAGCCCTCCCCATCCTGTTTCACATAAACGATGACTGCATCGAGGTTCGCCTCATATCGCTCGGTTTTGACGACCAGAGAGATGATCTTCTGCTCAGCCAAATAAATGGGATAAGGGACATAAAAGGCAATCCCTTGTTCGGATACATCCACCGTTTTCGCCTGATATCGCAGATTGTTGGCTTGGTCATGAATCGTGACATCCTCCTGCGCCCGAATCCGTTCCGTCTCCCGATACGCACGGCGGCCAATCATGAAGAACAGGGCGTAACACAGCGCAATCATGTTATGAATCAACCAGAAAATAATGATACTGCTGAAGAACAGCGCAATGCCGTACTTGCCATTGACATACCGAATCACGGCTGCAATGGAAAGCAACAGCAAGAAGATATGCGGAAGGGCATATATTAGAGCAGACATCCATTGTCGACCGCTTGCTCTGCTTTTGTTGGTAACCTTGAATTTTTTCTCACGAATACCCAGCGTCTCCAGGAGAACAGGCCAGATCAGATAAGGCATAAATATGGTATCGATAACCTGACTCCATCGCTGATTCCGAATATTACTGGACAGATATCGCATGGATACACTATAGAAGAAATAAGATGGAAGCCAGAATATTAGGATTTGCCAGAAGGTTGTGTTCACAATCTGGAAGTCGAATAACGCAAACAAAATAGGTGCCAAAATGAAAATCAACCGGTTAAAGAAAGACCACCAGTATAAGAAACTACTCAAGTAGGTCACTCTCGTCCAGAAAGGAAGCTTCCCAGATATGGGTGCACGCGTATTCTGCAGGCTCTGAATAATCCCCCTTGCCCAGCGAATCCGCTGCTTAATCATGCTCTTCACTGTTGTTGTCGTCTGACCGGCAGCTTGAACCTCTTGAGTCGCATAGGTAATATAACCTTCCTGCTGCAAGCGGATGCTTGTCTCAAAGTCCTCGGTGATGGTATTCAGCGGAAAACCTCCGATGTCTTCCATGCCTTGCCGGGAAATGATCGTATTGCTTCCTGTATAGGCTACCGCATTGGAGGCATTACGCAGGATGTTCACTTCTCTGGAGAAGAAATCCTGTTCATTCGGAATGCCTTGCTCTGCATACAGGTTAAACTGGAATAGATCGGGATTGTAGAAACTCTGCGGGGTCTGTACCAGCCCAAGCTTGAACTTAGGGTCCATCTCGTCCTGCCTACGAGGACGCCATACCTCATTCTCCTTAATAAACGTGGAGAGCATGAAATAGGGTACCGTTTTCATCAAAAAGGTGTGCTGTGGAATCATATCCGCATCAAACGTTGCAATGAGCGGCGAAGAGCTTTTGCTCAGTGCATTGTTCAGATTACCAGACTTGGCATCCTTGTTTCCGGGGAACCCCAGATATCCCACGCCAAACTGTCTGGCAAGCTCCTCTACCTCTGGTCTTGCTCCATCGTCACAGAGATAGATATGAACCTTCTGCTTGTCCGGGTAATCCATGAACGTACAGGCATTAACGGTTTTATATAACAGATCAACAGGCTCATTATGCGTAGCAATAAATACATCCACATCCGGATAGTACTCCGGCGGAACGATTGGAAAGTCGAGCTGTGTACGTTCTTTTTGCATCTTTTGAAAGAATAATTCAAAGGTTGTCAGTACGGTGACCGTTTCAGCCACAATCAGCAGCATACCAAAAATGACGTTCAGTACGCCTTCACCCCATGGCAACGTAAAGAATGTACGCCATACCAAATAAATCGACATCAGGATCATCGTGATGACAAAAAAGATATTCTGCCTTTTTTCGTTTTGCACTACAGCTGCTTCCTCCTTGCTGCAAATACCCATCTTCGCTGCAATTGGAAACTGAGCAGGAACAGCAAGGCATCACAGACGAATTTCGCCAATTTCTCATCTACGAAGAGAACGGTATGGAATATATATACACCGGTACTGGAAAGCAAGATCACTACTCCGCATAAAGTCAGATAGCGCCATAGACTTCCCTGGCTATCCTCCTTGCGAAATACAAAATGTCTGTTCAGTACATAGTTGACTACAATGGAAATCACTCTCGCAAGCACGGTTGCAAGCAGAATTCTTAGATAGTGCTGCTCACCCAACATGGGCCGCAACGCGTCGATCAAAAACCAGGCAATACCCAAATCAACAACAGAACTGGCCACCGATGATGAAATGAACCGCAGAAAATTGGAGAACAACACACCCATTACCCGGGCACTATCCTGGATTGCTTTAAAATGAGTTCCCGCATTGCCATTTTCATAAATGACTTGGATTGGCATGGTATGAATCGGTATGCCAGACTGAATGCACGAGATGAGCATCTGAAGCTCATATTCAAACCGAATACCGCGTACATCCTGCATAAACGCAAGTAACCCGGGACCGAAGGCACGAAGCCCAGTCTGGGTATCTGACAGCTTTTTACCATACAGCATGGCAAAAATAAAGGAGGTCATCCGATTGCCTAACAGGGACTTTGGCGGTATGTTCTCCTCACTGAAGTTCCTTACCCCGAGCACCAACGAGTCTGGATGAAGCCTTGCTTCTTGGGCTATACGGTAGACATCCTCAGCTGCATGCTGTCCGTCTGAATCAGCGGTTACAACGAAGGAAGATGCATCGAATTGCTGAGCAATATACTGAAATCCGGTCTTGAGTGCCGCACCCTTCCCCTGATTTTCCGCATGTGTTAGCAGAGCACAACCATTCTCACGAAGCTCCTCAAAAATCGACTGGTAGGCCTCACCCGATCCGTCGTCCACAATAACAATATTGGTCAAGCCATACTCTCGCAATTGCCGTACATAGGTTGGAAGTCTCTCATCCGGTTCAAGTGATGGAATGAGGATGATCGCTTCGCCGTTTTGTTTACCTATAATCATCCTGATAAGCCTCAATTCGACATATTTCAACATTTTTTTTGAATATTGTGAGTATAACATCGAAAAGGCATACAGTAAACGAATAATCTGTATATATGTTAGTAAGAAAGTCGCACTTTTTATAAGCTAATTTATAGGTAAAAAGAACTATCGGAAGGTTAGTCTAGTACTACTCAAACCATTTCACATTTGGCTCTTGTTTCAGTACATGTACCAGCACGGCATGCCGTTATCCATGGTGCTGATAGAAGTGAGCCTGCGTATCCAGAAGCCACTCGAAGCGTGAATGAACACCTCCCCAGACTGTCTCCATCGACCGATTGGACATGCATCGACTTACAAATCTGGACGAATGGCCACTTATGCGGATCACGAATTTGAACTAGAATTACCGTAGACGATTGAAAAAGGCTGTGATTCCAATGTTATTCGAAAGAGACAAATGGTTGCAGTATGGCATTCTGCGCGATGAGCCCTCTCTCGCTGAACGTTTGCCAGAAACACAGTTGCTTGAGAAGGATACGTTAACGAAGATGCTTCTTCAATATCCCAGCGTTGTACTGAAACCTCGTAATGGCAGTTACGGAAGGGGTATCCTGTTCATTAAACGAAGCGGTGCAAATGCTTATCGTATTCAAAATGAAAATAACACAGTCACCATGAGAGACAACGAGCAGTTACTGGAATGGTTCGAACAAACAATCAAAAGTGATGAATATATTGTCCAAAAGCGTCTGCAGCTTGCTCAAATTAAACACAGGCCGTTCGACATTCGGATCATGGTTCAGCGCAAAAAGGGTTCCTCGTCCACTTGGAACGTGACCGGTTCCTATGCTAAAGTCGCAGCACAAGGATACCAAGTCACCAATGTGAATAACCGCCCCATTCCAGTTCTTAAAGCACTGAGACTGGCTCGAATTGGAGATCGGCGCTTACTTGTCAGAGCGGAACAAGTTTCACGATTAGCTGCCAAACGATTGGGGGAGCATTACCCTATGCTTAGACAAGTCGGGTTCGATATAGCCATCGACAAGAAACGGCGAATTTGGATTATCGAAGGCAATTATCAACCAGCCTTACGGCCTTTCCGACTTTTGAAAGATTCCTCGATGCACCGCAGAATATTATGGTACAAAGAACATTAAAGCAAAAGAAGACGACCAGCCTTTTACTCATGGCCAGTCGTCTCTTCCTGTTTAATACCTGTTCTTGATATTAACCCTCTTCGGTTATTTCCGGCATTTTCTAGTCGCACTTGTAACACGTGTCACGCGGAACTGATTTACCCCTACCTGTATAATGGCGAACTGGCTGTACGAAGTACCAGAAGAGGTATACGGTTCAGCCTCAATATTTCCACTCGGTGTTCTAACTGTCGCGGTGATTTTAGTTACCAGGCACACACCACGGCCGGAAGATCTCCAAGTCTCATCACGCTGAACACTATATCTATCGTTGCTACAAAAGATGGATGCATACTCCACTACTCCACTCGCATTAAACGAAGTCGAGTTATAGATCTGAACAGGGTCATAACCACTAGGTGCTCCAGGTCTTCTATTTCCCATTCTCAAAACCTCCTTTTTATTGATAATCTATTAGATGCAATTAAATAGTTTTGGTGAGGTATAAATGTGGACAAGGCAGAAAAAGTGTGTTTGTCCGAGGGGCGCAGACATAAAAAAGAACCACCCTTTCATGTGCAAAGGTGGTTCGAGAATTATAGTCCTATTATCATAATCATCTTATTCTGCCGCCTCCGCCAACCATGCTTGCAACACCGGAGATTCTGCCCGATTCAAACGTAAAGCAATTTCGGTATTGATCTTATCCGGCGGCATGACTTCAACAAGGACACATACCGACTCTCGTGGTTGATTTAAGGCAAACACGCCTTCATCATCGAGCATTTTCATCGCCAGCTCCGTGGCGTTCAGCCTCACATCCAACTCGCGATTCCAATCATCATTCTCCAGTTCCGCAATGAAAGGACGCTCGTTATATCGTTGTTTGACATCGTCAAAGTGATCATCCCCAAAACAACAATAGGGCGAATCCGCATACGACCATTTGATGAGATCCGCAATCGTGGATACCGGCGTATCACTTTCCTCTGCTTGCCTAGCCGATTCCAACGCCAAAGCTTCCCACGACCAGGCAGAGATGCTTGGCGCATGTCCTTCTCCAGTAGTGTATAACGTACAATAATAGTAACGTTCACCATTTTCAAAAAGAGTGCAAAAAGACGTTCTGGCGGCAGCAGCGATCTCTATGGCCAGTGTCTCTATTTCTTGCATTGGCTTCATGATTGGAGTTCCCCTTTCCATTCGTTGATCATTTGCCCCTTCGATATGAATTGGCTACTTGGACTAGATACCAGACACCCGCACCCACAAGGGTAGCAAACACCAGATTGATGCAGCCGAACACGATGAGTGACTTTGCTTGGCCTGGACCGATCCGGAAAGCGGTAGCGAGCTGGAAGACAGCCGGTAGCAGAAATGCCAGCCATGAGATGGTTATAAGCTTCTCTGTTCTAAAGCTCCACCACACTGCGCAACATGAGGCAACTAGCAGTACCCAGGTACAGATAAGCTTTAGGGCGAACATCATTTCGTCCCCCTCCTATTTGCCATGAATCACAAGTCCATATTTACTGAATATCCACGATTGGCTCAAGTCGTGCATTGCATCATGGCTTAAACGCACAGAGGGCTTTTGCTCCTTCATTGCATCTGCATCATGGGCTGAGAAGCGAAGGGGTTTGGTCATTTTTTTGATAGAGTCTCTTATTTTATCGAAAAGCGCATAGGTTAGCGGCTTATGGTCCCGGATATCCTCATATATATAGTACTTTCCTTTTTCATCTTCCAAATTAACTTGAAAACCTTTCGGAAATGAAAGCAAGATACACGGCAGTTCATCCTCTGCCCATTGTCCGTGATATGGAAAAGAAACCCCTTCATTTCTCACAAAAAATCCTGAACTTTCTTGATCCGATGCAATAGAAATAGAGTAAACAAAGAAGGGATGGATGTCATCTCTCTTTTCTCCTGCCACAAAATACTGATAGAACGTCTGATACTCCTCGTACACCTGATTATAATCATGCTCTGTTCGGGCAGCATTGGTACGATAGAATTGCGCTTGCCGATGCTCCAAAAGCTGCAAAAGGCTTTTAAACTCTTCAGGAGTGATGAAGAATCTCAGTTTATAGAATCCGCTATTCTTTAATTTGTCCATTTTTTTTCGCTCACCGCCCTGTTTAGAAATGTTATGCCATTGACCTTAGCAGTTCAGGTTTACCCACCGCTCTTCCTCATCTCTATCTCTATCTCTATCTCTATATTGAGCGTTAATTCATCCGTATCTGTTCTTATATATCAACTATATATGTATCTTATTTCCATTATAGTGATTACCTTTCCTGAGTCTACCTACTTTACACCTGAATTTTGCGAATGGACTTTGAAAGGGTAGCGAAATATCAGGATCATTGCGCCTGTACGCGAGCAAAAGACATACGTAAGGTGAATTTTAGATTACCCGCTTTGTGAGGATGGGGGCACGCCAACATATCGTGATCAGCACAAATTAGCCGTACGGATGATCACCCGTACGGCTAATTTTGACTTATTCAGCTCTGCGAATTTGGAATTGTTAAGGTTTAACTACAGAGAGAAGAGACTCATTCCCCTCAGAGATCACCGTTACATCTGGAGCAAACGTTGCATCACTTACATGTAACGTTTCTCCAAGTTCCATAGTACTAATGTCAAATTCAATCGACGTTGGCAAGTGTCTCGGCAATGCCTCCACTTCAATAGAAGCTAATTGAACTTGCACGACACCGCCCTGTTTTGTGCCAATCGGTGTGCCGTTGAACTTGACAGGAATTTTAGTGCGCATGATCTCATTGGTCTGCACCTGTTGAAAATCCACATGAATCAAATCTCGTGTAACCGAATCACGTTGAAGGTCTTCCAATAATACGGTCAATGGGCCTTTCTCTTCAAACTGCAATTCGATAAAACCAGACGCTCCTTGCTTCAACCACTTTTGAAATTCTATTGTTGGAATATGAATCATCTCATTCTCCGTATTTCTGCCAAAAACAATACCTGGCAAACGCCCGGATTTACGTAGATCCTTAAGTCGAGAAGAATTTAATGGAATGCGGGTCTCCGCCTGAAAACGAGTAGTCATGCTATGTTCGCTCCTCTTTATTAAATGATATTTTCACATTTTTAATACTCATCCAACCATCCCCTGTTGGGGCTAAAGAGAGAAACATAGCATCACCACCTCCATATACGATCCAATTGATTTTAAAATACATTTAATGTAAGCTCCCATAATATACATGAAGGCACTCTACTCCGAAGAGTAGAATGCCTATGGGATGCCTCCACCCTATCATAGAAACATCCTTTTGTCGATATAACCCCATAATATGATCAAAAGTGTCTCCATCCTGTCCGCATCGTTGATCAGCATAGAGACCACCCAACGTGGAGTGGCCTTCATGTCCTCATCTCTAATTTATATATCCTTAATACTCGTTGGATTCGTCAGAATTTATCGATCTTGTACCAGAATATCGGGAGTGGAAACCACCCAATGGGCGCAGCAACTGCCATATAACGGCCATGTTGTGTAAGTAGAAGCGCCTGAGCCTGCTGCTTATCAAGGACAACGGCATCGGTCTTAGCAGATCGCTCGACAGTCACACCACTCGCATCCACTCGCGCAGTAATCGGCTGACCGTCCATAACTGCTGAGAATTCTCCCTCCACTATCCCTGTGGTTTTGAATTTGAGTGTCAGATATGCCTCCAATACATTGGCAAAGTCCAGAATATGATACATATCCGATGTCTCAATAACATAGTCTTCCGCAATGTTGCCAAGTGTCGTATTCAGCGGAATGTCATATTCCGGCGTAAATATAGATATACGATCCGATCTGCTATGTACCATATAAGCCTTAATCGTCCGCGAAATATCTGCCTCATTTTCCAACGCAAATTCAGATATTTCATCGCCTGTTTCATTTACAATTAGATACCCGATCAGTTTACCTTGATCCAGAACGCCCAGCGCCTTTTGATGGAGGCTGCTGAAAATAAGCGGCAATTGCTGCACTGTACGTTCAACATAAGCAAGCCGCGAGGTGTTGATGCTAAGTGCAACGGACTCTGCTCCTTCAATCTCGAAGAACGGCCTGAAGGATATTCCTGTGTCGTTCACATGTTTTAAGCCATGGCGCACATTGACCTCTCCCACAATATACTTAAGCTTTACACCACCAAGCGTGAAGCCAAAATACTCATATCTCTGCCGCTGACCATATAATACAACCATATCACACGTATTGCGCAGTTCCTCAAGCCACATGTCCATGAGCACCTTCATATGTCCTTCGCCACGCGCCCGTGGATGGACCGATACAGTACCCAAATAGCCGGTTCGCAGGGTATAGCCACATACCGTCAGAGGCTCTGGAAAAACAGCTAGGAGCATATTCAATATCCTGCCCAGCAACGTAGAAGAGGTCGCCCACATGTAAGCATGAAAAAAACACATCCTTAATTGGGATATAGACTTCTCCCAATCGGATGTGTTTTCCTGTTCTCATATAAAGTTTGAATAAGTTCTAAATTATGAAGCTTTTGCTGCAACAGCTTTTTCAATCAATGCTTTTGCATCGTTAGTAGTAAGACCTTGTTTAGGTTGAAGTGATTTTTTATCTGTTCCAGCAAAAATACCTTTGTCAATCAATTTTGCCATAGGTTTAATTGCATAAGCAGACACGGATTTACCATCTTCAAAACTAGCAATAATCGTAGCAGCGTCTTTATCAGTCGCTTGATCTTTTACCAATTTAGCAAGAATCGTAGCAGCTTCTTCACGCGTGATATCCCGATCAGGATAGAAGTTTCCACCATACCCTTGAATAAATCCAGCATGCGTAGCTTCAGCAATCGCGTCAGCATATGCAGCATTAGCGGCAACATCCTTGAATGCAGGTGCTGTGGTTACTTTGTTTAGTTTCAACATGTCGACCAGAGCACTTACAAATTCAGCACGAGAAATGACTTCTGTTGTTACAGGTGTTTCTGTTGGCTCAGTAGATGCAGCCAGGTTTGTGATACGTCCTTCATTTTTAGCTTCGATGCTACCGCCTTTATACGTATCTACGATGTACTGGTAGAATACATCCAGATCGATAGGACCTGCCAGGGATGATTTAGCATCCAGCAGCACTTTATAGTTATCTCCACCTGCAGCCATAAAGTTGTTAACTACAGCCGTATATGTTTTTGCAGGATCAATAGGTGTACCATCTTCAAGACTAAGACCAGTAACACGTTCTGCGACCGGCTTATTGAAATCTGCAGTGTATTTTAAACCAGAGATTTGAAGTGTTTTGGTATTAGGTGTACCGTCAGCGTTGGTACCCCATTGTTGTTGCAACAAAGTTTTAATTTGTTCGCCAGTCAGTTCCAGCTTCACTAGAGTGTTACCGAACGGTTGGATTTTGGCAAGATCAGCAAAGGTCACATCGCCTTGTGGCAGATCCGCACGAATACCGCCTGGATTCATAAATGCAAAGTCAGCAGCACTTGCCTTATCCCCAAAGTCTGCTTCACGCATTGAATCTGCAATGAGGTTGCCAAGAGGGGCTTCGTTATTATAAGCATCTGTACGGGTAACAGAACCATCCGTTGTACCTACTGGCTTCGTCAGCTCAGGATGCTTGTCCAATGATTTTTTAATAATAGCTAAAGATTCAGGGTCTTCTTTTACACCCTCTTGGAAAGTCGTTGTAACAGTCGCTGATTTTTCAGTTACATCCCCGGTAGCAGGGTCAATCATCAACTTGATATCTTCAAACGCCGTACCATAGGAATAAGCTTGAACGATCAACTTTCCATTCACTTCACCGTTAGCCAATGCATGATTGTCACCTGCAACGATAACATCAACAGGGGAATCCGCCGGTAAAGCTTTTGCCAGATCAGCTGCTTCTCCAGTAGTTACGCCTTCTTTGGTTGTTGCTGGATCATGTGCCAAAACAATGATCGTTTCTACGCCTTGGTCTTGCAATTCTTTAGCATATTTATTAACGGCTTCCACTTCTTCTTCTGCGCTCAAGAAACGTACGCCAGCTGTCCCAGATGGAGATACTTTGGCAGGTGTGGATTTCGTCACTAGTCCGATAAATCCAATTTTGACTCCACCCACTTCTTTAATCACATACGGCTTAATCAATGTTTTTCCTGTGGCAGTTTCAATCACGTTTGCATTGACGTAATCAAATTTTGCACCGGCATGCGTTACTTTTCCTTCTTTTGGATCAAGGCCACCAAAGATTTGTGCTTTCAAAGCAGCGACACCTTGGTCAAATTCATGATTCCCCAAGGACCCTACATCAAAGCCCATCATATTCATCCATTCCATGGTAGGCTCGTCACGATCCAAAGATGAGGCTGGAGCAGATGCACCAACAGAGTCTCCATTATGGAAGAGTAGGGAGTGTTCATATTTGGCTTGCGCTTCTTTGAGATAGGTTGCTAGAATTGGAGCCGTTCCTGCCTTCTTATCACCCACCATTGATGTGGTATCTAACTGACCGTGGAAATCATTGATTCCAATCAAGTGTACTTCTACATCGTTACCTGCGGCAGAGACAGAACCCGCTGCGCCCAATAGTTGCGTGAGTAATAGTGCAGCAGTAGCTACACGCAGTGTGCTTTTACCCAAAACTTTTTTCCAAAACATGAATGAAAAAACCCCTCTCCAATTTTAGATCCTGAGATATTTTACCATAGTTCAATTCATAAAAATCATAAAATATATAAAATGTATGTAAAAAAGTTGGGAGATTGATAGAGGAGATGAATACCTATGTCTCGATCTGCACCAAAATTAGTGTTTAGCTTCAATTTATTCAAGCGATTACTAGGTTTTTTTCTGGTATAGGAGACGAGAAGTTATGACGCATTGAACGTAAGTAATAGATTCAAAATTTCATATAGAAAAATATGGCTTTTATATTTTTTGTTGCTATAATGGAAAATAAAGTATGTATTTTCACTTGATGATATAACTCCTCTACTAAAAAACACTTAGCTTCCATCTCCTAAAACACACATCCCATTACATAATATGTATCAAAGATTTTCACACTTCTATTAAAGGAGGTGACCGTTGGGAGCATTTTAGATCTTAGTTCCCGTTTTACACCAGATGGGGACGTGTTACCTCACCGCTCCTGACTGAATACAACGCAGAAACATGTAATAGCTGTAAGGATTTGTAGTTCTATGCATTTAGCTTCAACCATTAAAAAAACATAGGAGCGTGTCCAATGAACAGACAACTTTTCCCCAGATCTTTTCGAATTCTTATGGCTTGCTTGTTGATTCTTGCATTTGCCGTACCAGCGACGGCTTCTGCCGGCTATCTTGGTGATAAGCTCACGATCGGCCAAAACATGGAAAAGGGTGACTATCTCACCTCCCAAGATGGTAGATTTTCAGCCATTTGGCAGAATGACGGGAACTTTGTTATCTATCAAAACGGTTCATCTCTCTGGAGTAGCGGAACTAGTAACAGTGGGGCTCTTTCATTCAATTTTGAATCACAGTACGGGAAACCTGTCATCTATAAATATGGCATGAAATATCAAGACGTTTACCAATATGGTTATCGTTTTGGTTTTAATCCGGCTACAGGTAAATTCGAATATTACACCGGTTGGGGATGGGATAAAGTTTTGGTGATCGATACTTCTGTACAGGTAGCTGCTTGGTCTCCCAATACCACCTCATGGATTCCGGGTCATCACGGAAGCAGCTTACCAACTAATACAACAGGTGATACACTGATCATGCAAAGTGATGGGAATTTAGTTCTCTATAACACAACCCTGACCAATGATTATTATCCGAACAGTTGGATTCCTGTCTGGGCTTCCAATACGGGTGGGCGTTAAATCAGATAGAGAGCCGCATGATGCGCGGCTTTTTTTTGTTTTCCAAGGAGATTGATAGACTCATCACAAATTGAATAGAGACAAGTTGGTACGATCGACCCCAGTATCATGTGGACAATATCTGGTTGTATATTCCAGACATAAAGGATCTGTTTAATAACGAAAATGTGGCTTACAAAATAGCCGACGCAACGACAATAAACTGGTCTTCGCACATGTAGCAGAGCGTTTGCGAAGCACACAGACTTAACCGGACTGATCGTTCACTGCGACCAAGGTTTCCAGTACACGTCTCATGCTTACCACGACATGCTATTAAAATTTTGGCACCCAAATAAGCATGTCTCGTCGAGAAAATTGTTATGAACCCTCTATATGGTAGATTCTTCTCGCATCTCAAACCGGAAGGACTCTATTTTTATCATATCCGAACGGTTATCGAAGCACAAAGAAAAATCGAAAGATATATCCGTTTTTAAAACAGAACGCCCACAACAAAAACTAAAAAACTGACGCCGGTAGAGTACCTACACTAGTTTGCACCGCTTGTTCCAATTTAGTCCTTTTAACCCGATTTTTAAATATCATTTAATTTTGGAAAGACTGATATTCGTTGATATAAAAGGAAAATCACATAGTCCAAAAGAACTAGAAAAACTTTCTAAAAAATGCATTACATTTACATATAACATTTATTTTGGTATCTTTGAGATCAGGAATAACAATCCAATATTTAGGAGGTTTAATTTTGAAGAAGCTAAAATCTTTATTTATTGCCACTACATTATTTACTTTTTCTCTGAGCGGTAGTGTTTTTGCATCAGAAGAATCATCAAATGATAGTATCAATATTCCAAGTCACACCGTTTATAACTTAGATGAAAAGGGTGAAAAATTAAGTAACCTATCCAATTTCGTCTCCAGTGATATTGATATCTATTCTATTGAGAATGATGTGAAAAATTCTATTTCTCTATCTGGTAATGTAAAGACAACTAATGGTGAAAAAGATTTTCAAATTACAGGAGAGTTGAAGAAAGCTGGTTATACTGATAGTCTAATTGTAGGTGATTTAACTGATAGCACAAACAATTTTGAAGTTGTCTATTTTGGTATTGATAAAAAGCCAAACAGCAACTTAGCATTATTACAAGACACTTTTGCTAATGATGATAATGTTGTTAAACTGTATTTGTTTGAAAAAGACACAAGAACCTTTACTTTTTTGGAAACAGATCAGTTAGATAATAAGCTTAACACAGTTGAAATATTTAATAATTCTAATTCCCTCAACGAAGCAGAGCATGAAGACATGTTCTGGTACAGCAAAATATTAGAGCCGGTACAAGAAAAAGTTCAAGATGGAATAACAACATTCGCATTGGCAAGTGGTAAGTCTGATAAAACATATACCGCAGTATATAATGCGGGTGTTGCTAAAATAACTGAAAAAATGACCGTAAGAGGATATGTTGAGGGGCCGACTGCTCTTAGTGGATCTTCTGGAGATTTCACTACAAAGCTGTATCCTCTATCTGTTAGTACAACATCTGATGTCGGGTCTGTTAATTCAAAAACTTCAGGATGGAAAATTGGTGTTTATCAAGATACAACCCTTGAAATCTATACAGCACCTGGTGATGTAATAAGATCAGTTATGTGGGATTCTTCGTATTCTAGCCTTGCAAAGCTTAAACTCAATGTTGCTTGGGGGCTATCAGCTCCTAAAACAGGTTTGACTTTTGGAGTAGGCTACACTAACTCACAGAACGTAGGTGCAAAAACGTTAAAAACTTATGATAACAGTGGTACCGATAAGGTCAGAAGAACTAAAGTAACTGTACCCAAAAGCCAGACACTTGCACAGCCGGATCATTCACTAGATTCAATCATTAAAGTAGGGCACTACACTACTCCGGGACAGAAGACCTTAAATCTTAAATTTACTTACTATATTGCAAATAGTAAAGATCCGTATAATTCAGCTACAGGAGCACAGTCACATAATCTGTCGTTCTCTTACAGTTCAAAATAATCTGATGTATGGCAGAGCACTCATTTGTGTTCTGCCTTATTTTAATTTTTAGTTGTGCAAAGCTTCAAGTGTCAAGAATCGTTTTAAGGAGTAATTTAATTTCGTATTGAAGATCGTAGCAGTGTACGCTGGAATCGCAGCCTTATACATACAAGCGCTCAAACGGCCAATAACTTTTGGTGGCCCATTTTGAACAATTGCAACTGCAAACTACCTATTGAGATGATAGTGGAACTACATAATATTACGAGATTATAATCGGTAATTTGAATGAAAATAGGTGCCCCACATATGTCCTCAAGTGAAAAATGAAAGAATCCGTGGACTAAATGCTGAGCTGACCCCAAAACGTGAAACAAATCAAAACACCTTCAAGAGAATGAAACCTTGTCGCAAGATATGGAGAACATCTTAGAGGTGTTTTTGTAATAGCAACCAGTTGGTAAGCAATATAGCTACGGAATAGGTTTAGAGATTTTTTCGCCCTCCTTATGATAAGGTTCCCCGCACTGTGATCTCACTTTGTTCAACCATCGGCCATTATTTCAATTAAAAGATGCTAAAAAAAGACTAAACATTTCGTTCCACATATTCACGGGGTTCTCCACACGAATAAATCTCATTTAAAAAAACCGAAACACGGCATATCGTCCTTCAGGCATTCGATCTTTATCTCGCGAGGACTCTTCAAAATTTGGTGTTTGTCCAGTCCATCTCAATCGGGCTTGATAATACCAGAAGGCTCGCCTTTGAAGAGCGAAAGGGCTATTTCTCATGACTCCATCAACCGCAGTAAGTTAAGCTTATTTTCATATATTGACAAATAAATGTGTTAGACTACTAAAAGAAGAATTGCCGATCTATACTAAAGAATGCTACACAACTGGATGCAGGCAAGTATTACGATAAACATAGTTTAGAAAGGAAGCGCCATGAATAGCTCCCTAAAGCAACTAATAAAATTATTATTAGCACCAGTGTTTCCCGGTGGAATCATAACCATTCTGATATTTTATCTAAATTACTTTCCATTCGAACTTGTTGAAAAATTTCTACTGTTTGCGGCTTTTGTCATAGTCCCTCTTGTGATTTTACTTTTGAACTATGACGAAAAGAATAAACATCAACGAATGATGTATGCCGCTATGAAGTGGCTTCAATTTCCCGCTGCGCTTCTTACTCTAGCTTCGGTAATGAGTAGTAAGATGTGGGGGTTAGAAAGTACGGCAATCCCAGGAATTCTGTCCCTTGGGTGGCTACTGTTCACACTGCTGCTTGGCATCTATGGCTTGACCACGATTGTGATCGCTAAAGGAAAAGCAGCGGAAATAGCAATTGGTGCGGGGCTCGTTTATTTTTTTATCGGAGGCATTTGGTTTACCTTATATCAATATCAAGTAAACCTCTTCCAGGCTAATCCTGCAACGCACGCGTTAAGCTCGGTTCACTTTCATTTTTCATCTGCAATCGTTCCAATTTTCATTGGTGAACTGGGACGCATCATGACGAAGAAAAGCTGGTACCCCTGGGTTGTTGCCATCGATATCATCGGACCCATCTTGATTGCTATTGGTATGATTTTCTCCAAGCCGATTGAATACATTGGTGTCGCTTTGTTCGCCTGTAATATTGTGGTTTACACCGCATATCTCCTTACTTACTTGAGGAAAAACGCTTTGAATATTAAGGCAACCATCTTTTTAGGCCTTTCTTGCCTAGCCTTTTACACGGTGGTTGTCATTTCCATCTTCTATCCGTTACTGAAAAATATGTACTCATTAACCATACGCGATTTCATTCCCATTTACGGAGCTCTGCATGCGTTTGGTTTTGTCTTATGTGGACTGATTGGTTGGGTGTTCATGGTAGACTTCGTTAAGGAAAAGGCTAACCAATCGGCTTCATAGGAGTAGTTTAGTCAGGTTCGTGCTATAATAGTGTTTAATAACATTCATCATTCTGCCGAGATGGCGATGATTAAGGAGATTGAATTTTGACGAACAACCATGAAGTTGGAGCAGTGAACGAACTACCGGAGAACTTTGAAGAGCTCAAACGAGCGGCTAACCGGACGTCAAGCTGGAGAGACAGACTGAATGCGGTGAACGAATTGGGAAACTGGGATACAGCCCCTACCATTAAGTTACTTCAGCATGTTTTGAAAAATGATCAAGTGTTCCAGGTGCGTGAAGCCGCATATCACAAGCTGAAACAGTTGGATGAAGATGTACAAATGCCTGCCAAAAACAAAGGCGAGCTGTTTAAAGGTACTAACAAAATTTTGCTGCGGATCAAAAAAAGCCTTCCTGAAGGTCATACATTTGAGGAATTTAAGGAAAAACTGCAAAAGACACGTCTTGATCTCTATGATACTTACGAGGGCGACAAAGATGCTGAGTTCGACGCCTGGCTCCATGGAATTTGGGAGACACTAGGTAGAAGATAGCCGCCATTCACCGTAAAATAGCTGAATACAAAGCCACTCCAAAAAATGGAGTGGCTTCTTTATTTCTTATTATTTTGATTGTCACCAGATTTCATCTCACTCTTTAGCACTTTGAAATAGCCTACATTTAATTTCACATGTACATTCCTCGTACGATGTCAAAGTTGTGTGCTATAAGATTTATTCTGGTATATAAGGAAGATCCAGTGTCTTCGGAACGTTGATGACATGTTTTTCTGTATAAGTGCGGATACCTTCGGCACCGTATTCACGGCCAATACCAGATTGCTTGAAGCCACCGAAAGGGAACCGAACGTCAAGACCCTGAACAGCAGCTGTATTGATCATGGTCGTTCCAGCTTCGAGTAGACGTGCGACGGAGATGGCATCCTCTTCTTTGCCCCACACAGAACTCGTCAATCCATATATGCTCTCATTGTGTAGATGAATAACCTGCTCTTCATCGTCAAATGGCAGAATCGGAACTGTAGGACCAAACTGTTCCTCTACGACAATCGGATCATGAACATCGCAACCCAAAACAAGCGTAGGTTGTAAGAAGTAACCTTGGTCAAACAGCTTCTGATCAAGAATTTGCCCGAGAGGGATGACCTTAGCCCCGCGCTTTTGCGCATCTTCAACCAAACCAAGCACGTAATTCTTCTGCTTCAGGTTATTAACCGGGCCTACCGTCGTATTTGAATCAAATGGATCACCAATTCGAATCCAGCGATTTGCCGCCTCTATATATTTTTCCACAAACTCATTATAAATAGAACGGTGTACATACACACGTTTGGCGATCATACAGATCTGGCCTGCAGTCAAGAAATTAGAAATGACAATCCGGCGCATGGCTCGCTCATCATGAACATCAAAACTTTCCAAGAAGATAGCCGCATCATTGCCACCAAGCTCAAGCGTCATATCTTTAATCGTTTCCGAAGCTGCTTTGATAATATGCTTAGCTGTTGCGGTTCCCCCTGTAAAGGCGATCTTCGTAACATGAGGATTCGTGGTCAGTTCAACGCCCACATCCGCATCACCATGAACGACATTGATTACACCAGCCGGGAACTCACTCGCAATAATCTCTGCTACCTTCGCTGCCGCCAGTGGTGCAAATGGGCTTGGTTTAAGCACAATCGTGTTGCCCGCAAGTAAGGCAGGAGCAATCTTAATGGTAGATAAAGCAATGGGATAATTCCATGGACTAATCGCTGCCACCACACCAATTGGATCATAGGAAAGAATAGTTTTACCATTCTCGTGCTCTTTGATCTCTTCCTGTAGAGCCGATTTGGCTTCATTACAAGCAAACTCCATCCACATTAACGAAACATAAATTTCACCGTGTGCATCATACAGGGGCTTGCCATGCTCTCTGGACAGCAAATGAACAATTTCATTCTCAGCTGCTCTAATCTTCTCGATCGCCTTGCGCATCATAATAATGCGTTCATCAATGGAGGTCTGCTTCCATGTTTTAAAAGCCCCTGCCGCTGCTTCAATCGCTTCAACCGCTTGTTCTTTCGTAGTGACAGGGAAATAGCCTACGATCTCAGCGGGGTTTGTCGGATTCTCTTTTGCTAACTGCGAAAGGGATTTTACATTTTGACCATTAATGAACGCTTCAACGATAACTGTCTCTTGGTCTGCTTGTGTCGTCATTTTGCATCCCCTCCGTTATTTAGATGGATTAATTCCAAACTTCTTCTGCAATTTCCTTCACATAACGAAGTTTACGCCATTGTTGTTCTTCCGTTAAAATATTGCCTTCTTCTGTAGACGAAAAGCCACATTGTGGGCTCAAGCAAAGTTGCTCAAGTGGTACATAGGTTGCCGCCTCTGCAATCCGGGCTTTAATCTGTTCTTTATCCTCTAACTCGCCTGTTTTCGAAGTAAGTAAACCAAGCACGATTTTCAAATCTTTTCGATTCACATATTGTAAAGGCTCGAAGCCACCTGAGCGCTCATCATCAAATTCCAGGAATAATCCATCTACGTTTAAGCCACCAAAGATAACTTCAGAAGCGTACTCGTAACCACCCGTTGAGAAATAATTTGATTTATAGTTACCACGACAAATATGCATCGTCACAACTAAATCCGCCGGTTTATGAGCCAAAGTTTCGTTAATCATTCGCTGCATCGTTTTCAACTCTTCTGCCGGTTCCAGACCTTTGGCACGCAGCTTATCATGACCAGCTTCTGAGAATAGGTCTGCCCAAGCGGTATCATCTAATTGCAGGTATCGACATCCCGCATCATAAAAAGCTTGAATGGCTTTTTGATACGCCGCAATCGTATCCTGAAGAAATTGCTCCCGGTCCGTATAGATATTGGCACCATTTTCCAATCGATATAGAAGCATGTTTGGACTTGGAATGGTCTGTTTCGCCACTGTGTCACCTGCATGCTTTTTCAAAAACTCAAAATCCTTAACAAAGGGATGACTCGAGAAATCAACTTTACCAACAACACGAATCCCACCCTTGCGCGTTTGCATGTTATGGAATTTTGGTCCGTCTATTTGCTCATACAACTCTACGCCATCCAAGCCGCCCAGAAAATCAAAATGCCACCAGCTTCTGCGGAATTCACCATCCGTAACTGCCAATACGCCATTTTCCTTTTGCTTTTCAATAATTCGAATAATCTCTTTATCTTCTACAGCTCTTAATTGCTCATATGTGATGTTGCCTGATTTATATTGTTCACGTGCCTGACTTAAATCTGCAGGACGTAGAAAGCTACCTACATGATCATTACGAAATGGTATCATAAGTATTTCTCCTTCTAACTTTTTATTCTAATGAGTATAGCATGGTCAAAAGGAATGCCTGTTATATGAAAAAAACATGGCTGGTTATAGCTTTTAATAATAGCTAAAGTTTCGAAAAACAAAAAAACCACAACCTCATAGGGTAATGATGTGGCTTACCTTATATCAGTATACCTTTAGCCCGACACCTGACTTCCTATCTCTCCCAATACATTTATTTTCTAGTATAATAACGAGATACAACAAACATTTTTAAATAGAAGGAGAGTTGTTATGGAATATCATGTATCCAACCATGGGAATGATCAAGGAAAAGGAACAGCGGATCAACCCCTTCGTACCATATCACGCGCTGCGGCTCATGCCATGGCTGGTGATACCGTTATTGTTCATGCGGGAGTATACAGGGAATGGGTTAACCCGGCGAATGGAGGAACAGCGGAGCATCGAATCGTATATCGATCCGCAGGAGACGGGGAAGTTGTGATTACAGGAGCTGAGCGGATTACCAACTGGAAGTCTGAAGGAGACCATGTTTGGAGCACAGAAGTGCTCAATTCCCTCTTTTCCATTCGCAATCCCTTTGAGGTGGAGCTCAGTGGAGACTGGTTGTTTGACGGGCCTTTCCCGGTTCATCTCGGCGATGTCTATTTGGATGGCAAATCATTGTATGAATGCGATAGTATCGAAAGCGTTCACAACCCTATAGTTTGGTCTGAAGCCAAGTATCCCAAGGATTCATTGTTAAAATGGTATGCCGAGATTGGTTCTACGACAACCAAAATATGGGCCCATTTTGGCGGAAAGGATCCTCGTAAGGAAAATGTAGAAATTAATGTACGTCCTTATTGCTTCTGGCCTGAGAAACCGGGAGTTAACTACATTACCGTAAGCGGTTTCACTCTTCGTCAGGCCTCCCCCCAATGGGCGCCACCTACAAACTACCAGGAAGGTTTGATTGGACCTCACTGGAGCAAGGGCTGGATTATTGAAAACAATATAATCAGTGAATCCAAATGCGTTGGTATTAGCCTGGGTACCGAAATCGGCACAGGGCACACCAAGTCTTTGGAGAAGCATAGTAAAGGCGGTACTCAACGCGAGCAGGAGGTTATTTTACGAGCATTACGCTCCGGCTGGCATAAGGATAACATCGGCAGTCACATTGTTCGAGGTAATGTGATTCATGATTGCGAACAGGCAGGTATTGTGGGTCATATGGGAGCAGCCTTCAGCCACATATATCAGAACCGTATTTATAATATTCACCACAAACGACTCAGACACGGTGCCGAAGTTGCGGGAATTAAGCTTCATGCTTCCTTGGATACTCAAATTAGCGAAAATATAATGTATAGCTGTTACCGTGCGCTTTGGCTGGACTGGCAGGCACAGGGCACTCGCATCAGCCGTAATGTATTTTTTGACAATCTTTCGGAAGACCTCTTCGTTGAGGTTTGCCATGGTCCGTATATGGTCGATCATAATCTATTTCTCTCTCCGATGAATTTCAGAAATATGGCTCAGGGCGGGGCATTTGCTCATAATTTGTTTGCAGGGAGATTTGTAGTTCGTTCTGAAATTACTCGTATTACGCCATATCACTTCCCTCACGAGACTGCCATGGCCGGATACTCCAATATCACTGGAGGCGATGACAGGTACTACAACAATATCTTTATAGGTGACAATGATCCTAATAAGGAGCCTGTTCCTGTTACCTTCTTTGAGCATCTTCCACTTAAACCAAGGGATGAAGTTGGAGAGGACGGAAAGACGGTCATGGATGGTGTTCCGGACAATTCCATATGCCATCTGCATGCTGTGGGACTTGGCGGCTACGATCAACATCCGGATGTGAAAGATAAAAAATGGTGGGAATACACCAAAGAGGAGCTTCTTGAGCTTGGCGATGCCGCAAAGGATTTCTTTATAGGCAATGCCGTACTTCCGGTAGCCATGGGTGGAAATGTATTTCTTAACGATGCGGTTCCAAGTCGTCACGAATCCCAAGCGAAGATCGTTGCACAGAAGGGCGTAAAAATTGAGATGAATCCTGCACTAGGCAAAGTACACATTCAGATCCATGATCCCGAATTGCTTCGGGGAACCTCTGCAATGTTAGTTTCCACGGATCTGCTTGGAAAGACTTATCACGCCAACATGAAATTTGAGGAGCCGGACAGCACTCCATATCATTTTGACTCTGATTTCTTCGGAACAAAGAGACCCGATGCAGATGTCACACCTGGTCCGTTTGAGTTAAGCGAGAAGGGTACGATTGATTTTGAAATTTAGTTTATTCTTGAGGGTCCAGTCATGATTTTAGGTGAAACTTTTCATGAACTATGCCAATATATACTTCATTTCCCGGCAAAAGTGGCGAGGAAATGCCCGAAGAAAACATAATATCACGAAGATGGCCTTGAGCTTTGACCGAACCCAGCAGCCCCATGGAAGATCCTACGATCCATGAGGGTTTCCCGATCATAACTCGATTCACTCGGGATAACCAATTGACCGAGCGAGTAGAAGGGGTCGGTTCCTTATTCTTAACACTCCTATTGAGCTTAGCAGCCATCCTATTTTATAAGCTTATTATGAAATACGTGGCATGGTGGCCCATTCCAGAGCTATCCGGGCAGCATGCAGGGGTGGAAGCTGTCCGGGGCATAATCACGGGAGCCATATTCTACACTTATTATTGTTCTGCTCGGCGGCTACTCCTTCCAATGGGCTGCTGCTGCAGATCCGGTTTCTATTCTCATGACGTCCATTGAAACTGCGCTGAGCACAGCCATCATCGAGGAACTGGTGTTTCGTAGATTGATGCTTCAATCTATACAGAAATTATGGGGCAGCTGGATTGCACTTGCGGTAACCTCGCTTACCTTCGGGGCCTTCCATCTTGGCAATCCAGGAGCGACACTATGGAGCGCACTTGCCATCACCCTGAAAGCAGGGGTTCTGCTCGGAGCTGCATTCTTGTGGCGGCGTAATTTGTGGTTCGCCATGGGGCTGCATTTTGCTTGGAACGCACTTGAAGATGCGCTTGGCATTCCTGTGTCCGAACTCCCTGCGGCCGGGTTGTTTACGGTGAAGGCTAACGGCGCGGCATGGCTTACGGGGGGAGATTTTGGCCTGGATGGCTCTATTGTTACGGTGATCGTGGAAATTGTGATTGCCAACCCGATGCTGATCGGTGCTGCACAGAAACGGCCATGATTTGTTTCCCGCTATTTGGATGGAAAGTTGGAGCTTGAAAAGATTGTCCAGCTCATGAACTGATTCGATTAATTCTCATTGTACAGAAGGAGCTCATTTAACGTTCCTTCTGTAGCTGGCAGTTGTGAATCATTGCCGCTGCCGCAACCTCATTCTGGAAATCACGGCTTCTATGACGAGCAGATTAGGAATCCAACAAACCCAAGCGACAACCCGAAACCCCGCCTCGAAATCGCCAAGCAGAAGATTCAGCGGCGCTAACCAGATTCGAAGCGTGACCGCTGCAAAAGTAAGCGCATAACTGCGAAGCATCCATGCTTTATGAGCTTGGATGTCTTTCGCCATGATTTTTCTCGTTGCAATAAGCGTCGTCGCAACCCACAATACATCGAGCGACATGAACCCAAGCCCTGCAATCCAACCTCCCGTGGCAAAAAGGGATAAATAAACACTCACGATTCCACTAACTGTAATCGAAAGAACATATCCATACCCCAATAGGCGATGCCAACGTTTCCTATCATTCGTTGGCTTCATAAATAGTTGAAAGGGTCCTATGATCAAGGCAAATATCGCGGTAACAATATGGATGTATAGTACATATATCCATGGTTTGAGTTCAAAATTCGGCTTTTGCAATTTGAAAGAGACAAGTCCTGCATCACTAGCTTTAAGCACGCCATACTGAACAATTGCGTATCCGGCAATCGAAAATGCAAGAATGAAAACGAGTGACCGAATCATCTTATTTCCCATTAGAATTATCCTCCTCCGTTGATGCACCGTGAAGCTGTTGTCCCTTTAAACTCTATAGTGGCTATAGAGTCAATACCGATCTTCTCGATTAAGGCATCGGCCAGAAAGGGACATACAAATTCAACGCTTGTCGTGGTCAAGTTTCCTGCCGTACTTTTGGTGCAAACGGATCTTCGCTTCCTCCCAGCTTTACAGTTAGAAATAATACCCCTTCCGAATATCATCTAAAAGGGTAGGATGTACTGGTTTCCATCCTAAACGCTCCTGCGTCAACGCACTGGAAGCCGGATTATCCGTTTTCGTGAAGGGTGCAAGCCATCCGAAATGTTTACCTGCTTCTTCAACCCCAATACCTTGGACCGGCAAGTTCAAATGGTGGCCCAAAGCCGTGGCGATCTCTTGAAATGGAATGCCCTCTTCGCTCACTGCATGAAACCGGGACCCTGCCGGAGCTTGTTCTAAGGTGAGTCTAAAAAGGCGCGCCGCATCCAGTAGATGCACGGATGGCCAACGGTTGTTACCGGAGCCTGTATAGGCGGAGAACCCCTTCTTGCGAGCGATGTTCACCAGATTTGGGAACAAGCCCGTCTTATCGCCTTCACCGTGTACGATCGGTGGGAGGCGTACAATCGAGGAAAGTATCCCACGATTTTCCAAGTCTAGGGTGGTATGTTCTGAAATGATGCGTAATCCACCTTGCGATTGAGGATCCCCAGCGCTGGCCTCCGTTCCGAGACGGCCGGGAGTAAGCGTCATCGTAGGCATCGCGACGACAAGCGCCCGGTCACCGGCGGGTAAGGAGGTGCCAAGTGTCTCGATGGCTCGCCTATCGGTCTCAATTGCAGCCTTCATAAATCGCATCACTACATGACGAGGATTCCCTCCGAATAAAACCCTAAGCCGAGTTGGAAGGCCCGCATGCGAGAACTTGTGGAAGAAGGCCAAATGAATGACCCCGTCTACTGCAGTAGCCACTTTGCGCAAGCCTGCTAAATCCTCAATCGAACCGACTTGAACCTGGGCACCCAGTGCCGTAAGCCGTTTGCCGGCTTTTTCAGAACGGGCAAGACCAACCACTTGATGACCGGCATCCAGCAGTTCGCGAACGACCGCCCCTCCGATGAAGCCTGTCGCCCCTGTAACCAATACACGCATTTTCAGAAATCCCCTTTCCTATCGATAGGATGTTTACTCTTAGTATAGGGGATTGACTACTGCGGTCTTTGCCTTTTCCGTCGGAGTTTTTGCCTGATTCAACAGATTCCGCCGCTTAAAAAGGAAAAATCCGCTAGGCTCTATGCCCGCGGAAATTCGAAAAGCCGTTTACATGTGCGTTTCACTTCAACTTTTGCTGGTCCTGACGCCACCTTGTGATATCTCTAGTTGGAGGACACCCAAAAAATCGGCTGTAATCGCGACTAAATTGGGAATCGCTCAAATAGCCTACACGCCGGCTCGCCGTAGTTGCGTCAATGGAGCTGGATAACATTAGACGCCTCGCCTCTTGCAGGCGCAGCACCTTTTGATATTGCAGAGGGCTCATCGCAGTAGCCGATCTGAAATACTCGCGAAACGACGATTCGCTCATATGGACCAGCTCCGCCAAATCCGCCACTTTCAACGGCTGAGAAAAGTTATTTTGGAGCCAATCAATCGCTTTTGCAACCTGCTGCATGCCCGATTCCGCCAGAACAGTCTCGGCAACATAAACACCGATTGGGCTACGGAGGATGCGGATATAAATCTCGTCTTTCACCAATGGAGCCAGCATTTGAGCATCATCAGGAGAGGACAGGCAAGCCATCAATCTTGCAGCGGCGTTCATCATGGCCAAGTCTGCTTCGATGACATAGCACGCACTGCGATTGCGAACCTCCGGTAAACCATTAGGAAATACCATCGGCAGCAACGAAGCAATCCTTTGCGGATCGAGGTATAGACCTATCCCCAAGAACGGTATTTGGGGGCTGGCCTGCATGATTTTCATCGCAACAGGCAAGGCAACGGGGGCAATATACATTCGCGAAGCACCATACTCATAAGCATCCTTGCCTACGGTAATTCGCTTTTTCCCTTGCGCTGCAATGCAGATTGCCGGCGAGAACATAGTGTGAACATCATCCGCCGCTTCTACTTGCGAATATCGGTTCACATAAAGACCATGGATCGGTGAAGCATAGGTCCCATCCTGCGAAGTATGCGTGTAAATCAAACTTGCCAACCGAGCTGCTTCACTATCTAGCGCTGAATTGGCATCATCTAATACAGATACATCCTCATATTTATAGTAATTGTCCATGTTCACAAGCAACTTCTTCCCCCTCAGATGTAACAGGATGATAGGCATGTTCATGATACCACAGGCGCATCCAGAAAGCTTAAGCATTAAAGTTAAATTAGCATGGATATCTCAAGTCTACCCTTCTGCAAGTACGAGGGGATTCCCTGCTAGCACGAAGCGGACAGTATTTCTCGCTATCGCCTCCCAATGTGCTTTACTTATGATACGGTTCCCCCCGATTGATCTTCACCGCACGATAAATCTGCTCCACCAGCACCAGCCGCATAAGCTGATGCGGCAGGGTCATGCGCCCGAAGCTCAAGCGTTGCTTAGCGCGGCGCAACACCTCATCGGAGAGCCCGTGGCTTCCTCCGATGACAAACACGACATGGCTCGTCCCATACGTGCCGAGCTTGTCGATCTCCATTGCCAGCTCTTCGGAACTCCAGAGCTGGCCATCCAATGCGAGCGCAACAACATGCGCCTCGCTCTTCACATGCGCGAGGATGCGTTCGCCCTCGCGCTCTTTTACCGCCCGAACCTCAGCTTCGCTCAGGGTATCGGGCGCCTTTTCGTCTGCGACCTCGATCATCTGAAACTTGATGTACGGGGCGAGCCGCTTGGCATATTCCTGAATGCCCAGCGTGAGATATTTTTCCTTCAATTTGCCTACGCCAATAATCTGAATAAACATGAAAATCCATTCCTCCTAAATTGTCTTGCGAGATATTCTATAAGTAAGATGCTTCAGCGCATCGTTCGTTCCAACCGTAGTACACCTGCACTACACATTTCTCCAAATTCTAACGAACTCCACACACCTTATTCAGCCCCATTGCGGCTACTTTAAAATCTAACGAATCTGAAACACGCTATCCCAGTTAAAACAAGCGTTCCCCACCTCTTACGAGGTCTTTTCAGTAATATAGCGTGTCTACGATTCGTTAGATTTCAACCAGGCGGTATTTGCCACGAATAAGATTCCTCAGGTTCGTTAGAGCTACTCGGCCAAACCAAGCCTCCATCCCTACCCACATCACTGCCACCAACGTCACTTTCCCCCATGCCCTGGCGGCTTTCATTTCTATTACCTACACCCCTGCACGGTTGTTACAACCTGGCTCACCCCAACTCAGAACTCGGCTCGGCGCCTACCTAGCTTAATCTTCTCCTACTGTCCTACTCCACCGTCCGCCCCTTCAACCATCGCCTAACTCTACGCTGCCTAACAACCACCACCAATTCCCCATACAAAGACAAAAAGAGCGCTCATCACGCTCTCCTTGGCTTCTTGCTGTGATGTTCATACCGGATGGAAAGTCAGCCCGAAGCGCCACATTAAGTCACGCCTCCAGCCGTCTAAGTCCTACAGTACGCTAAACGACGAGGAATTCCGCGTGCTGTTCGCACTCAGCGCACTTCGCAGGCGGGTCCCAATCGGCAAATTCCGTCTCCTTCAGATCAACGATATCTGGAGCGTCCTCATACTCATCGACAAACATGTCGATGGCAATGTCCACGTGTTCTTTGCATACAACGTACATCCGTTAAGCATCCTTTCTGTAACCAGCTATGTTCCCGATTCACAACCGCTTATCCCATTACAGGATAGCCACTTCTCAGTTCTATCACACCTGCCGCCGAAAAGAAACCCCCAGCCCTAATTTATCGTACCCAACATCCACCAAACCTCTCCATTCGCCGTAAAAGAACACAAAAAGCATCCTTTCCAGATCCCTCTACGGTACCTGAAAAGAATGCTCCTGTAACAGTAACAATCCAATTCACATTGCGAATGAATCTTGCTCCGGCGCCTGAATTACGAAAACAGAGTTACTTATTCCCCTGTTCCATTCCATGAATTGTTTCTATCCCAAACGCTTTTTAATTCAATCCCGACTGCGCCTTCGTCAACAGCTTCCCGCCTTGAAAAGCAATAACCGCATTGGCACCATTGCCAGCTGTGCCTTTATAGTTGTAAACCACCATATTCTCCGCTTCACTCAGCGCTTCACCTTCACCGCCAAGGATCTCGATGACATCTTCCACCGACATGCCAACCTCAAGCTTCTCATACTGGGCAAACGTAATCAGGACCCCATCGCCTTTCCCGGCCGATCCGTTATTTCCCGATGTTACAGGCGTTTGACCACCAGCTCCACCTGCAGCAATCACATTTGTACTCAGCTCATTCAACTTGGTCTCAAGTGCTGCGATCTTTTGCTCCTGCTCAACGCTCTTGGCTCCCTGCTCCACCAGTTTCTTCTCTAGGCCAGCAATCTTCTCCTGCAAAGCACTTGTATCTACAGATGCTCCTGTCGTAGCTACCTCAGACCCACAGGCCGACAGCATAAACAGTGACAGCGCCAAGCTCGTTCCCCCAAGCATCTTTTTCTTCAAATGTTTCATCAAAAATACCCCTTCCATTCTGAAATAAAAATATGATCGACAAACAGATGTTATTGCATCAGCGACCGTCTCCAACATATTGTCAACAGTTTACCACAGCCCTAGTCTTATGTATCTGCTCCTTTGGCTCCGGGTCTAACTGATCATGAAAACATAAAAATGGTTAATCTACTCATTTACTGTCGAATGAACACGTCCACCCATAGTAACTAAAAAAGAGTGGTCAGTTGATCTGATCACTCTTCTAGCATTCCCTATTTCAATCCACGCAACAGCATAAGATCCATTCGAAAATTCCCTTACTCCGGTTTATCCGTCAGCTTCACGGATACTTTCTCCGCTTTGCCATCCCGGTAGAAGGTCACTTCAATCGTATCGCCAATCTTCTTCTGATCGTACAGATATTTCCGCAGATCCAGCGTGGAGGTAATTTTTTGCCCGTCAAATTCCGTAATGACATCATTCAGCTTCATACCTGCTTCAGATGCCGGACCGGATGCTTCCAGCACAACCACACCGCTGTCCACGTGAGATGGCAGTTTCAGATCTTTACGCTGCTCGTCATCCAGTGGTGCATAAGGGTTGCTCAGATCAACCGTGTACACGCCCAGGTATGGACGAGATACTTTGCCGTTCAGTAGCAGGGAATCTACCGTTTTCATCACTTCGTTCATCGGAATCGCGAAGCCGAGACCTTCAACACCCGTATCCGAGATCTTCATCGTGTTGATGCCAACCACTTTGCCGTTCAAGTCGACCAAAGCACCGCCGCTATTACCTTCATTAATCGCCGCATCCGTCTGAATTACGTTTTGTTCCCAGTCGTACACCCCGTCCTGATTAATCGATACAGGCAGAATACGATCCGTGTAACTGACAATACCGGATGTCAGCGTACCGCCCAGACCGAGCGGGTTCCCGATCGCCAGCACCGTTTGACCACGCTGAAGTTTGCTGGAATCACCGATCTCCGCCACTGCACCCAGCCCTTTATCTTCTGCAGATAATACAGCAATATCGCTCACACGGTCCTTGCCGACCAGCTTCGCTTTATGTGTCTCCCCATCTACGGTCACAATCTCCAGATCACTCGCACCCTCCACTACGTGGTGGTTGGTCATGATGTAGGCCTTGCCATCTTCCTTTTTGAAAATGACCCCTGAGCCCAACGCCGAATCTTCCATCGACAGACTGCTACCCGTTTTATGGTTCACAATGCTCACCACGGAAGGACGAACGTGTGCTGCTGCCTGAATAATCCGATCGTATGGATCAGCTGCTTGCACTGTCTGTGCACCGCCTCCACCACCATTACCTGTAGCATTAGCCAGCGGTAACGAAGCGGGCTGTGTGATGAAGCTAAACAGCATGACGGTCACGATGGAGCTGATCACCGAGCTAATCACAGCTACCTTCACTGTGGAACTGATTCCCGTACGCGATCTGCGCGGATTGCTCCAGCGGTCACGTCCACGTGCTCTGCCTCCAGGGCGGATGATCTGAAGTTTGCCTTTCTGTTCAGGTTCGGCGCGTCTTGATACTTTGGTTGAATAAAAATCGTCTCCAAACAATCCCATCGTGATCCTCTCCCCTTCGTTGTCACGCATCAAGACCCTGACTGCCGCCTAAGTTGTCGCATGGTTCAACGATGGTGTTCTTACGTTACCCCACTCCAGCCACAGCCGAGCTTTCGATCGCTGTTACTCACAAATTTTTTTATTTTCTTTTTCCTAGGTAAAATTTGTTCATAAAAGCGAACGCTACGCTTCTCCAGCCTCGTTCTGTGTCTTTCGTTACGTGCGTACCGTAAATAACCTCTCGCTTTCCCATGCTTTTTTTGCATTTATATAAAATGGTCTTGCATATCGCCGCATCCCGGCATCAAATCAAGATACAGCGTCTATGTACAACAGAACGGACACGCCATTCTGTCAGTGACTCTATCAATCATGCTCTCGCATTCTATGACATGCCATTTCACACGCAAAACAGCCAAAATCACAATGCTCCTCATATACTAAACACGTCAAATCACAAAAAGTTGCATATTTACGAAAATTAAAGCAAATTTCCGCTATAACGCGCTTAACAATAAAGGTCCATAGTATCTATCACCACAAAATCCGGTCCGCTAAGCGCCATTTTGGCAAATTTGAAGAACTTTTTCATCCCTGCATAGTCACAGGTTCAGCATACACGTCTCATCACACAAATGTTAGCGGCAAAAAGAGGAATGTTTTCCATCAAGCCTGACTACAATAATAGTAAAAGACAATTCGAAGCTTCATAGAGGAGGATATATATGGATCGCACGCGTACACTTACAGCCATGGATGAAGTTCATATGGCGGCCAAGCTGGCCGATCTCAAAGAGGAACACTATCGCAACACGCTTGCACTCAGTACCATTATCGAACTGCTTATTGATAAAGGCATTCTGACCCGCGAGGAAGTCGAGCGCAAAGCCGCCGAACTCGACAGCTTTATGGCTCACCCACCCTATCCCATGGCGTAGGACGGTCATAATACGTATCACAGAGTTTGAACTCATGATCCCGATAAAAACATCCACGGCTCTCCATCGCGTCGCGCACCGACATTTTTGCCAAGTCCATCATATTATGATCTCGGCTAAGATGTGCCAGATACGTGCGCTTGATGCGTCCGTTCATCAGTTCACTAAGCGCTGCCCCTGCCGCTTCGTTCGACAAATGCCCAATGTCGCTCAAAATCCGGCGCTTGGTGTTCCATGGATAACGCCCCATACGCAGCAATTCGACATCATGATTCGCCTCCAGCACCAGCACGTCAGAATCGGAGATCGCATCGCGAACCTTGTCGCTCATGTACCCGAGATCCGTTGCAACAGATAGCTTCTCCGTACCATCATCAAATGTGTACCCTACCGGCTCAGCCGCATCATGCGAGATCCCGAAGGATTCCACGCGCAGTGACCCAAAATCATGCTTTTCACCCGTCTCAAATACCCTCCGGTTTTCCTCTGGAATCGCTCCAACTGACTTCTCCAGTGCCGCCCACGTATTCAGATTCGCGTAGATTGGTAAATTATATTTCCGAGACATCGCGCCTAGTCCTTTAATGTGATCGGAATGTTCATGTGTAACCAGAATCCCGTCCAATTCTGCCCCAGAAATCTCCCTTTCCTGAAACAGTGCATCCAATCGCTTTGCACTAAGACCCGCGTCAATCATGAGAGAGGTACCCCCATGCTGTATGACTGTTGCATTACCTGTCGAACCGCTGGATAACACGGTAAAATATATCCCCATAACGCATTACTCCCCTGGTTTGTCTGTCTTGGGACTGAATACATCCCCACTGATGCCCTGCACGTACAACACTTCGCCACTTTCCAGCACGAACCGCCATGCCGGCATCGCTACCTGTATATCTGAATTGAACAACTGGCCGTAATAGCCCAGCTGAATATCTTTCACAATTGCATCATTTGGCAAAAAGTTCTCGATCAGCGTTCCCAGCGCCTTCGACGCCGGAAGCACCTGCTGATCGCTCTCCTCTGCGGTTGTAATCCGCACTGGAGTTTGACGATAACCCGTTATTTTCTGGTCGCTGTAGAATAGCTCCAGACTCACATTGAAGAGCGGCCATTTGCCATCCACCAGTGGGTGAAGCACAAAAGCCCCATCCTCGGCCATCAGCTGATCCAGCCGGTATGTCCCAATCTGTGGAATCTCACGCTCTAATGCATCTTCCAGCTCACTCTGCGAGAAGATCAATTTGCTATCTACAGGCTGTTCCAGTTCCATATCCACGCCCGCCTTGTCCTCTTCAATGAACTCATAGGACAACTTTGGCAGCTTCGGCGTTTCATTTGGAATCGGAGCCAGCACCTGAATGCCCTTCTCTTCCATCGCCTGCTGTGTATTATCTGCCAGTGAGGTGAAGTCCAGATTGGCTCCGGCCGTCTCTCGCGCATCCATCCAGATCTGGTATCCCAGCACCAGATTGAGCAGCAGAAAGGCATAGATCAACACATTTTTCGCCCGTCCCCAATCCAAAACATTCCCCCCCTAACTTAGCTGCTTGCAATACTTTCTCAAGTTGCCTACACCTTCCACCGTAACTGGCCGTTTATAGCCTTTGAACTTAAAGCTATACGATAACGGAGAGGGCAGAAATAACCTGAAGAAGCGGAGCGTTCGCCTTTACCACCAGATTTCTCCCGTGTTAAAAGGGAATTCAAGAAATCTGGGGGTAACAGCGATCGGAAGGTTATTCTGCACGCGTAGTGATAAAGTACAGCTACTCTTTGGTTCAAAGACTATAACCTATCAAGATACGGTAGTTTCCTCACCATTTCCGAAACGGATCACCCAGACCGGGATCAGCTTCAGTCCGTCCTCAATCGAAGAAGGACGATAAGCCGGGTATACGTCCACAACCTGTCGATTCTCACCTGCGACCTTTTTAATAAGAGCCTTCAGCTTGTCTCCGCCAGGCAACTTGACCGATTTCTTCGTCTCTGCACCTTCGTTCAGGTATTCCAGCGATCGTTCATAGCTGGATACCGTCTCCTGCTGCATCTCCATGCTGATTGTGCCAAAGCGGAACTGCATGGAATCCATAATCGGGTAGCTGCCGTAATACTGCTGGAATTCAAGCCGTGTCTTGCTGTCGGCGGTCCCCAGCATCATGCGTGACCGGCCTTTCCAGCCGCCATGCTGATTCACAAAATCAACCGCAGACAGTGCATCCTTCGCGGGATCAATCTGCCCCGCAGGCGGTGCGGCCGGGTCGGTGTAGCTGATCCAGCGTTGTTCCTGTTTCACCTGCAGACTACGTTTACTGTCCGTGTAGATCTCCGATCCATCTTTTTCCCGGATGTTCCGGGTCATGCTTGGATCAAAGAACAGACTACGCTGCATCTGCTCAACCGTGAACTGACCTGTCGGCACATCGGCTTCAATCGTCTCCAGAGCTTCCGCCGGGATATAATACCCGCCGTCCATCAACGTATATGGCGTCCAGTTCGTACCGAAGTCAACATGCTGTTGCACGTCTTGTACTGTCAGGTCCGCCTGCGTTGCTTCGTACACCACGTCTCCCTTGGCGCTGAAGAACAGCGCATGGGCCTTCGTTTCATTTTTGGACGTATAGATCGAAATGCGGTTAATCGTCTCCCCTTGGAATAAGGAATCCGTCCCAAGCCTCATCACCCGCTGTAATAAAGCTACGGGAATACCTTCTTTGAACGATAGCTCAAACCCGGGGTTCTCCTTGCGAATCTGATCCCAGTTCACCGATTGCACACTCCGGCGCTGAAAATCATCGAACGCCCGCCCCTGTAACCTTGAATAGATCAACTGATAGAACGTATTGCCAGGGTAAAACACCGTATGTTTATCCTCGCCCAAATGAATAATCATCTGATCGGGGAAGATCAATTCTTCAATATTGCGTTCCTGACCCATATTTTCCGTCTTCACATAGTTCGTCTCTGACGTCACAATGGAATCCCCGCCTCCGGGCAAACGGTAGATCAGAAAATAACTCTGAACGAGACTGGCTACAACAAGGGCAGCAAGCATCAAGGATTTAATCCGTTCCTTCACGGTGCTCACCCCCTTTCTCACGCATCGGCAACGTGAACGTTACTGTCGTGCCCACGTCTACCTCAGACTCCAGAGAGATGCTGCCATCATGTGCCTTCACAATTTCCCGGGCAATGGACAGTCCTAGCCCTGTGCCTCCCATACTGCGGGAACGAGCTTTATCCACCCGATAAAACCGCTCAAAAATGCGATCCAGATCGCGCTGTGGGATACCCATTCCGGTATCGGATACCGAGATGGCAAGTGCGTGTTCATCACTGCGTCTAGCCGCAATCGTAATGGTGCCGCCTTCCAGTGTATATTTCAGCGCATTGGACACGACATTATCCAGCACCTGATCAATCTGGTCGCGATCCAGTGGAACAGCCGGAATATCATTCTCCACAGATAACACAGGCTGAATATCCTTCTGATGCATCTGAAATGAGAATCGATCCGTCACTTCCTCCAGCATTTCCAGAATGTCGGTTGGCTGTTTCCGCAGCAAAGCCTCTTTGGAATCAAGCCGCGATAAATGCAGCAGATCCGTAACCAGTCGTATCATTCGCTCCGTCTCGTTCTGAATAACACCAACGAAACGACCGGCAAGCTGCGGGTCTTCCAGTGCACCGTCATCCAGCGCTTCCGCGTAACTCTTGATCGTAGTCAGTGGTGTACGCAGTTCATGGGATACATTCGCCACGAATTCACGCCGGGATGCCTCAAGCTCTTCCTGCTCGGTAACGTCCTGAAGTACGGCAATCGTTCCCGTAATTCCCCGTTCACGCCGATGAACAGGTGTGAACGTCATCCGAATGACCACAGGTTCTTCTTGTCCTGCCGGTGCAATCTGCAGCAACGTTGAACCTGTGAAACCACTTGCGAGGGCTTCCGCATCCTCCGGATCAATGCCGAGTAATATGGCGAAGTGTCTTCCTTCAATATCCGCAGGATGCATACCCAGAATGCTGCTGGCACGACGGTTTACGAGAATGACTTTACCATACTCATCCGTAGCCACCACACCATCACTCATATTCGTCAGAATGGAGGTCAACTTCTCCTTCTCCTCTTCATTCAGTGAAAGTGCATCCCGAAGCCTGCTGGTCATATAGTTAAAAGCCCGACTGAGCTGACCAATCTCATCCGTGCCAAATACAGGTGTCTGCTGATCAAAGTTACCTTCTGCGACCGCTGTCGCTCTCCGAGTCACTTCCTTAATCGGCTGCGTGATCGTATGGGACAGGATCACGCCAAGCACCGCCGTTAACACCAAGGCAATCAGAATGCCGGAGATGAAGATTTTGTTGATTCCCTCCATCGTGGAATACAGCTCGTTCATGGATGCCGCGATGTAGACCGCACCAATGATCTTGCCGCCGGACAGCACCGGCTTGGCGACGACCTTTTTGCGAACATTATCCTCGTCCACGATATATTCCTCATTGTCCCGAATACCTTGCAGCGCACGGCTGACGACGGTCTGGGTGTTTTTGCGCCCCACATAATCCGAATGTGAACTTAGCGAGGTCGTGAGTACCTTGCCGCTGGCATCCAGCACCTGAATCTCGGCACCGTTAATGTTGAACAGGTTGTTCACCAGCACACGCAGATTTTCCGTTTTGTCCTCGCCGGCCTCTGCTTCTCCACCCGCCATCGTCTCCCCCACGAGAACCGACAGCATTTCCGCACGCGCCTGCAAGTCTTCCGTAAAGTTGCTCGTTAGTGAGTTCTTCATCGCGCTCACAAAATAAACCCCGATCAATTGCATCGCAATCAGAATCAGCAGTACATAGATAATGATCAATTTCGCCTGAATCGTTCGGAAGAACGAGAATCGCGCGAATCGTCCCATTATATCCCCACGCTTTTGGCACTGCGCACGAGATAACCGAGCCCGCGGCGTGTCAGAATCGTTTCCGGTTTGCTCGGATTCTCCTCAATCTTCTCACGCAGACGACGAATCGTTACATCCACGGTACGTACATCACCAAAATATTCATATCCCCACACCGCTTGCAGCAGATGTTCCCGTGTCATAACCTTGCCGGAATGCTTCGCCATATAATAGAGAAGTTCGTACTCACGGTGGGTCAGATCGAGCGGTTCCCCGCCTTTGTAAGCCGTATACATGTCCATATCAAAAGCCAAATCAAACAGCCGCATGACCTGCTTCTCTTCGTCTTCGTGCGCTTCTGCCGTAATCGCAAGTTTTTGCCGTCTGCGCATCTGTGCCTTCACCCGTGCAAGCAGCTCACGCGTACTAAATGGCTTCGTCACGTAATCATCCGCACCCAATTCGAGCCCGAGCACCTTGTCGATCTCGCCATCTTTGGCGGTAAGCATGATGATCGGCATCTCCAGATGAGCGCGCACCTCACGACATACATCCATACCATCCTTGCCCGGGAGCATCAGATCCAGCAGCATCAGATCCGGTTTCTCGGATAGCGCCAGTTCAACCGCACGAATACCATCGAATGCACAGATGACGTCGTACCCCTCTTTTTCCAAATTAAACTTCAGAATGTCCGCGATGGGTTGTTCATCGTCCACCACCAAAATCTTCCCCTGCATCGGCTAAGTTCACCCCTATATCCTGCTTAATCCGCGTTAGCGTTTATATCTCTCTTCTATGTTTAGCTTGTACCAAGCCTGCTTGATTGGTTTCTCTAGTTTGTTGTTTATACTCTCTAGTTTAACATACCTGAAGCACCGTCACATCCCGATCAGGGGCTTGGAAGGTCTTTCATCTGAAAATTTTTTACAGCAGCAAAAAACAAGGCCAGCATCATAGCCAACCTTGCTCTACTTAAGCTCTATATTAGTTCAGATACGTTAACGGATTTTCTACCGTTCCATTCTTAATAATCTCAAAATGCAGATGTGTTCCAGTCGAACGCCCCGTGTTGCCCATAACGCCGATACTCTCGCCTTTTTCAACCACTTGTCCAACCTTAACGCCAATGCTGTTCAAATGCCCATACAGTGTTTCGTATCCGTTACGGTGGTTAATAATGATGACATTACCATAACCGCTTTTCTGTCCTGCAAACGTAATTACACCCTCATCAGACGCTTTCACATCGCGGTTACCTACCAGATCGACACCTTTGTGCTGGCGACCCCAACGTTGTCCAAAGCTGCTGCTCATCGTTGCATTTGATACCGGCCAAGCAAATTCACCTGTGCCCTCACCAACCACTTTTGTTCCGCTAAGGACCACTTCAGTTACAGCTGCTTTAATCACTTCCTGACCAAGCCACTCTTCCTGAACCACTTCACCATTTTCTTTGGTTATACGGTACTGCATGCTTTTTAAGCCACTTTGTCCTGGGCGCACGACTTTAGTTGTACCAGCTTTCAACTCGGCACTTTTGCGCACTTCCACTTGTGGTTTGATCTCAATCTGCTCTACAACCTGCTCAACAGATTTAACAGTTACCGCCGGTTTCGGAACGGTCAGGGTCAGTTCGTCTCCGATTTGAAGCGACGTTTCCTTGATGCCCGGATTATGCTGGCGAATCTCGCTTTGTGTAATTTCATACTTGGCAGCGATCGAAGAGATCGTATCTCCTTCACGAACCACATAAGTTACAGGCGCGTCTTTACCAACGGTTAAAGCCTTAACCGCCTCGGACACATCCCATATTTTGTTTGGATCAGCCTTCACCACATCCGTCGCAACATCTTCCTTAATGCCTACCGACTTCAGGGTTGTGCTTGGCCCCTCGTCTTTCTTCGAGGAATTAGCCGATACCGACTTCGTCTTAAGCGAACTTCGCACAGCCGATGCCGATATGTATTTGCTTTGCACTTGTTCCAGGATTGCATCAGCTGTTGCCTGATCCTTCACAATACCAATGACTTCACCGTCTACCTTAAGCTCCACACCTTTGGCGTAGGCTGTCAGCATGTCACCCAGTTTGTCCAGCGTCTCGTCACTGTTCACTTCAGGTTTGTACGCTCTTACCGTTTCGGTTGTGATGCCATCCGTGTTCAGCACCATCTCTGCATCTGGATATTTATGTTGATATTCCTCAGTTTTGTCTGTAAATAGTTGTTGTAATTGTGCCTCATCTGCAATGGTACCAATCTCGCTACCTTTAACCATTACTTTATAGTACGGTACGGTGTTTGCAGTAACATACTGTTTGCCTGCGAACCCGAGCGATGCTGCGATAAATACACCACATGCTGCTGTAATGATCCATTTGCGCGAGGCCAGAACGCGCTTCTTATTCACACTGAAGGTGGACATGCTCATGTTGTTTTTGTCTTCGGCCGTCCGGTGTTCCCCGGATTGTTCGTGTACCCGGTCTTTGCCCGGTTGGCGTATGCCTCTGAAACCTTTCATGATTCTCTCCTTTTCAGCACTTCTCAGTTCGCATTTCTGTCAAGACATCACCCATCGTGTCTGTCCCATGCTCGTTGATACTTGTATTGGGTGTCCGCAAAATCAGGACTTTAGCTGCGCTCGTAAAAGTGTCAAAATTTTAACCTTTTATCACACCCGTATACTTTAACACAGGTTTTACACTCATTTCAACTCTATACGTCACACCGCAAAGCCACGCCCCGCTTGGTTTCCCTGAATTATCCATAAGATAGCACGGCTGGTCCATCACCCATTATGCCTCAACATCCGCTGTACTATGTACTTTTGTTCGCAAATTAAGACTAGGTTCTAAGACCCAGTGAAATATGCTTTATTTTTCATAAAAATACAAATAAAATCCCTCACCAGATCAACTCTGATAAGGGATTACGTAAACAACCTGATTGTGGTTTATCTTAAACTGGATTTCATCCCATGCCACAATAGAAATTAACTTTTATGTCTCTATTCTTTGACTGCAAGAATTACAAATCGCTTCTGCTGTACTTCCCAAAATCCATTTTGCTCCATCTCCGTATGAATATCCATTAATGGCTCACGGAACTGTTCTACCTTGAAATCAGGTACTTGCCACGGGATGGTCTTTAGATAATATACCAGTGCCCCTACATCATAGAAACGCTGCGCGGGAGTTGCTTCCCGTTGCTCCAGAATACGGAATCCACACTGTTCCAGCTGAAGAACAGCACGATCCAGCTCCCATCCAGCGTAATCCACGGGCATAGGAATGCCGAGCCGATCATTGATCTCCCTGCAATCTGACCAACCTACCTGTTGAGTTAGAAACAGTCCCCCTGCGGATAGAATCCGCCTAACTTCCTGCTCTTCGTACGACTCATGCCGATTAAGAATCAGATCGAATTCCCCGTCTACAAAAGGAAGTTGCGAATCATCAGTCACTGGAAGCACCTTCACACCTAACGGCTGTAAATGTTCCTCTGCAATCGGTATATTCGGAAGATAACCTTCGGTTACACATGTGTATGGAGGAAGCGGAAGGAGTCTGGACAGCATTTCTCCTCCACCCGTCCCCATGTCGAGCATTCGCTCTGTCTGATTCATCAATCGGCGCGCCATCGTTCCATAGGACCAAGGCAACATTCCGCTCTGAAGTCGCTCACTCCCTGTTACATAGCTAAAATCCCAGCCACTAAACGGCTGATCCGCCTCTTGCAACCCTTGCTCGTATCGCTCTTTCGCCGCCTTGGCAAAATTTTTTACTGATGGTTCTGAATTAGAATGATATAAGTTCATGTTCAATACAACCTCCAATTCGTGTATTCATAAACAAAAGCCCATCGGTTCTCTTGAAAGCACCTATGAACGGAGGTCCACGAATTGGACTGGAGGTTTCTGCAATATTGCCTGAACGTTTTTATATGTTGTGTTCTTTACCTTTATATTTCATACACTGTACCCTCCTATAGACATTTCCAGTATTTATTTAAATAAATTATATTCAAATCACCATCTACAAGTCCATTACATTATGAATCAGGCGATACTCGTCTAGGAGCACGCCCGCTTTCTCTGCCTATCTTATTCTGTTTGCAGTACTTCCATCAGATTGTCGTACTCTTCACTGGTCAGATACTTCGAGATCACTTGTTCAATCTCACGCAGTTCCAGTTCCGTTAGGCCACCTTCCATGGCGCCTGAGATCTGCTGCATTTCTTTCTGTGGCAGCTTGTTCATGAGCAGGCTGAAGATTTTTTCTTTCTCCTCTGCTGGCAGCTTGTCCTTCGTTCCTGTAATGTCATCCGGCGATACAACAATGGCATCATTACCTGAAGAAGCATCGCCGCTGGTTCCTCCGGTTCCGTTCCCCGAAGCTGAACCACTACCCTGCGCTGTTCCTGAGTCATTACCCGTGCCCGTATCCGTCCCATTGCCTGCACTTGTGCCTGAGTTTGATCCTATGGTCGTATCTGTACCTGAACCTTCCCCTGTGCCCTCGCCTGAGCCGCTCCCTTGGGACGCATTATTGCCTGCATCTACGCCAGATTGACCGCTCTCCGTCCCATTCCCCATAACTGAAACAGCATCTTCCGGAACCTTTTCTTCGTCCGCTCCTGTCGGCTGATCTGTCGTCCCATTTCCCGATTTATTCCCCTCGCTGGTTTTACCGCCCAAAGCACTTTGGAACATGGCGGTTAACCCCATAGGTTGACCTTCCCACTGAATATTGAAACTCGCGAGTAACGACTTCGCATATGACTGTACAATTAATCCGGTCGTGAGCAGTGTCAGTGAACTGACCAGCAACACGGTTAGCAAGATTTTGACAAACCACACAAGCAACTTCATTCCGTTCTCTCCCTCCGATTATCCCACCCGTCTAACATGCACATGTCCGGGTCTGTGACTCTACTGTTAACCAGTATTGACGGAAATCTCGGGATTATATCCGAAAAACATACAAAAAACCTCCAGTCATCGCTATAAAAGCAACAACTGGAGGCTTAACATGCCTAAGTCAGCAGAGGATTCTATTTTATAATTCAAGAAACAATCTCTCTATTTCTTCGATTACTCGTAGATTGGAAGTACTTGATTCGTTTGCTCACGGTTACGACCAACGGAGAAGATGGCAATTGGAATGCCTGTAAGTTCAGAAACACGTTTTACATAATTCTGTGTGTTCACTGGCAGGTCTTCGAGTTTCTTCGCTCCAGTGATATCTTCGCTCCAGCCTGGCATCTCTTCGTATACCGCTTCACATTCTGCCAGCATTTTGAGGCTTGCCGGATAGTGTGTGATGACCTCGCCACGGAATTTGTATCCTGTGCAGATTTTTACGGTTTCCAGACCTGTCATTACGTCCAGAGAGTTCAGGGACAGACCTGTAATTCCGCTGACACGACGCGCGTGGCGAACAACAACACTATCGAACCAACCTACACGACGTGGACGTCCAGTTACCGTACCGTACTCATGTCCAGTCTCACGGATTTGGTCGCCGATTGCATCATGCAATTCCGTAGGGAATGGGCCATCTCCTACACGGGTTGTGTAAGCTTTTGCTACCCCAATGACTTGCTGAATACGAGCCGGGCCTACGCCAGAACCGATACATACGCCACCCGCGGACGGATTGGATGATGTAACAAATGGATAAGTTCCTTGATCAAGGTCCAACATAACGCCTTGTGCACCTTCAAACAATACTTTTTTGTCCTCATCAATATATTCGTTCAGAACAACAGATGTATCACGTACATATGGACGCAGAATTTCAGCATATCCGAGGTAATCTTGCAGAATCTCTTCCACATCAACAGGCTGGCCGCCGTAGACTTGCTCGATGACACGATTCTTTTCTTTGACCAGATGACGCAGTTTCAGTTCGAAATCTTCAGCATCCAACAGGTCAACCATCCGAATACCAATACGAGCTGATTTGTCCATGTAACATGGGCCAATCCCTTTGCCAGTCGTACCAATTTTGTTCGGACCTTTGCTCTCTTCTTCCAGTGCATCCAATACCATGTGATATGGCAGGATGATATGTGCACGCTCACTGATGGACAGGTTCTTCGTTGTGAAATCATTGTCATGAATATAGTTAATTTCTTCGATGAGTGCCTTCGGGTTGATAACCATTCCGTTACCAATAACACACGCTTTATCCGTGTAGAAAATCCCTGATGGAATCATCGTCAGTTTATATTTTTTGTTATCAATCAGAATTGTATGACCCGCATTGTTACCACCTTGATAACGAGCCACCACATCAGCGCTCTCCGCCAAATAATCCGTGATTTTGCCTTTTCCTTCGTCTCCCCATTGCGTTCCCACTACAACTACCGTTGACATAGTTAACATTCCTCCGTGGGTGCCTTGCGCACCTTTGTATTGGTCTGTCCGTCCTCTATCCCGGCAGGCATGTTACGCAATAAACCGACTGAGAAGCGTGCTAACGGACAGTAAAAATGTCCTTCCGTTACATTCAAGGGAAGGTTTGCGCTGCTTTAACGCAGCAGTATTAGTGTACCAGTACCCTTTTTCAAAGTCAAATCAAATGGCGAACAATTAGATATAGTACAACTGTAATGTTCGGGATTTACCCACTATATCGACACAAAAAACCGGAGACATCAGTCCAAGCTTGCTTGACTGCTATCACCGGTTCAAGGATACCCATTTCAATGTGAATCTATATCTGGTATTTATAAGACATGTTTGAGTTCAGTTACTCTAATGGTTGATCTTCGGGACAGACGATTTTGCTTCTTGATCGAAGCTGTCAGCACCTGCCCATTACATCGCGAAGGCGTCATTGTGCGCCCTCTCGTAATTGACGAATTTATTAAAGTTTTTCAGGAAGACCAGTTCTACCGTACCTACCGGACCGTTACGCTGTTTAGCGATAATGATCTCAATAATATTTTTCTTCTCGGTCTCCTGGTTGTAGTAGTCATCCCGGTACAGGAACGCTACGATGTCGGCATCTTGCTCGATCGAACCCGATTCCCGCAAGTCACTCATCATCGGACGTTTATCCTGACGTTGCTCTACACCCCGGCTCAGCTGGGACAAGGCAATAACCGGAACTTCCAGTTCCCGGCCAATCTGTTTCAGTGTACGTGAAATCTCGGATACCTCTTGTTGACGGTTCTCCCCTGCTTTACCACGTCCACTAATCAGTTGAAGATAGTCGATCAGGATCATGCCAAGGCCTTTCTCTTTCTTCAGACGACGGCATTTGGCACGAATATCGGCTACGGTAATCCCTGGCGTATCATCTATAAAGATGTTGGCTTCTGACAAAGCTGCAATACCCATCGTCAGCTTCTGCCAGTCTTCATCACCCTTGAAGTCACCCATACGCATCACGCTGGCATCCAGGTTGGCTTCCGCACAGATCATACGTTGCACCAGCTGGGCGGCTGACATCTCCAGACTGAAGATGGCTACCGTCTCCTGTGCCCGAATGGCCACGTTCTGAGCAATATTCAGGGCGAAGGCCGTCTTACCTACGGAAGGACGGGCCGCTACAATGATCAAGTCACTGCGCTGGAATCCGGCAGTCATCTTGTCCAGATCGATAAACCCGGACGGAATACCTGTCGTTGTACCCTTATTCTGATGAAGTGTTTCCACACGATCGAATACTTCCATCAGTACGTCCTGTATGGCTATAAAACCACTACTGGAGCGACGGTTGGAGATCTCCAGAATGCGACGTTCAGCTTCTCCGAGCATGGCTGCAACATCTTCGCCGCCTGTATATCCTTCGCTCACGATCTGTGTTGCCGTACGAATCAGGCGACGCAGCATCGATTTCTCTTCGATAATCTGAGCGTAATAGTCTACGTTCGCGGCTGTAGGTACACCATGGGCTAGCTTAGCCAGATAACTAACGCCGCCGATGTCCTCCAGCTCACCTTTATCCTTCAGAAGCGAAGTCAGTGTCACGAGGTCAATCGGTTGATTTCCCTCGCCAAGCTGGATCATCGCTTCAAAGATTAATTGATGGGGTTTATCATAGAAATCCTCGGTTTGCACCCGTTCCATCGCTGTAATCAGGGCCTCGCCCTGCAACAGGATTGCACCCAGCACGGCCTGTTCGGCTTCCAGGTTCTGCGGGGGAATCCGGTCGAATAACATTTCTCCGCCCATCTTACTCTTCCGTTACCTGTACCTTCAAGGTTGCCTTCACTTCAGGGTGAACCTTGACAGTTACTTGTGTTACGCCGAGTGTACGAATAGGCTCGTCCAGCTCAATTTTGCGTTTGTCTACTTTCAGACCCTTTTTAGACAAAGCTTCTGCGATCTGTTTGCTGGTAATGGCGCCGAACAGACGACCACCTTCGCCAGACTTGGCTTTCAGTTCAGTCACTTCTGCTTCCAGCTTTTTCGCAAGTGCTTCCGCTTCCGTTTTCTCTTCCTGCTTGATTCTTTCTTCAGCTGCCTTCTGGTTATCCAGTGTCTTCATGTTGCCGTCCGTTGCCAGACGTGCGATTCCCCGTGGCAATAGGAAGTTCTGTGCGTAGCCCTCAGATACTTCTTTCACTTGCCCTTTCTTGCCTTGACCCTTCATATCTTTTATAAAAATGACTTTCATTCGAACAGCCCCTCTTCCTTTTCGATTTCAGCCAGTACGTTCGTCAGCCGTTTTTCTGCCTCTCCAAGCGTTCCTTCAAGCTGCACGGCGGCATTCGTCAAATGTCCGCCACCGCCCAGTCGTTCCATGACAACCTGAACATTCATGCGCCCCAGCGATCTCGCGCTGATGCCAATTAGTCCGTCCGGACGCTCACTAATCACAAATGAAGCGACCACATCGGTCATGTTCAGCAATGTGTCCGCCACCTGGGCGATCATCATCTGTGGAATCTTGCTACCAGGGTCCGTGACCGCCAGCGCAATGTTCCCGTATACCATTTTAGCATGCTTTATGATTTCTGCCTTAGCAATATATTCTGACAGATCCTCTTTCATCAACCGCTGGATCATAATGGTGTCCGCACCGCTACGGCGCAAGAAGCCTGCCGCTTCGAACGTTCTGGACCCCGTGTGCAGTGCAAAATGCTTCGTATCCACCGTAATCCCGGCAAGTAGAGCCGTAGCTTCTAGCGGAGTGAATTGTACCTTGTCATGAATGTATTGCAAGAGTTCAGTTACCAATTCGGCAGCAGAAGACGCATAAGGTTCCAGATAGATCAACACTGCGTCATTGATGAACTCTTCGCCCCGACGATGATGATCCACAACAACGACACGGGTAGCAGACTGTACCAGTTTCGGTTCCATGGTCATGGAGGCCTTATGGGTATCCACTACAACCAGCAACGTGTGCTCGGTCATCATTTGGGTTGCCTGTTCCGGTGATACAAATGCTTTGGACAACTTCTCATCCTTGTTCACTTGCTCCATCATGCGTTCAATCGATGGATTAATTCCATCCAAAACAATCCGTGCTTCCACATTGTACAGACTGGCCGCTTTCCACACTCCGATGGATGCGCCGATCGCGTCCATATCCGGAATTTTGTGCCCCATGATGAGCACTCGATCGCTCTCCTGCATGAGATCACGCAGCGCGTGAGCAATAACGCGGGCTCTTACTCGTGTCCGTTTCTCCACTGCGTTAGACTTACCGCCATAGAAAGACAGGCGTTGTCCAGACTTCACAGCAGCCTGATCACCACCGCGTCCAAGTGCCATGTCCAGACTGGACTGTGCCAGTTCTCCCATCTCGCTGATGCTATCCGATCCAAACGCCAGTCCGACACTGAGTGTCATTGGCACTTTAAGATCAGCAGTCATCTCCCGAACTTCATCCAAAATGATAAATCGGCTCTGCTCCAGTTCCTGCAAAGACTTATGATTCAGCATTAATAGATAACGATCAGAAGACAGACGGCGCAAGTACACTTCGTACCGCTTGGCCCAAGACGTAATTTCGCTGGTCACTCGGGCAATCAGTGCTGTACGCTGCTGATCATCCATACCTTGGGCAGCCTCGTCCAGATTATCCAGAACGAGAATTCCCAATGCAAGGCGTTCATTTTCATATTTATCACGAAGAATGGCTAACTCCGTAATCTCGTATACATATACATACCGCTCCTGCGGGTTATGAATAACTCCATAATGCCGATCATCCAACTGGAATTCGTCATGGAACTCCTTGGATGAATGTTCCTTCGTCCCATCCTTCTTCTCTTTAGGCTGAGGAAGTTTGGGAAACAAATTAAGTAGCGGATTACCCACCATTGTCTTCTCTTGGAACATCTCCGCGACAAAGCGGTTATGCCACTCTACCGTACGATCTTCGCTGTACAGCACAATTCCGAATGGAAGCATGCTGACCGCTTCCCCCTCCATCCGTTTGATCCGAATGGATAGGCCATTAATGTAGTCGTTAAGCTCACGGCGGAACGCGAGCTCCGCCTTAATCATGACGATTCCCAGCGCCGAAGCCAGTATCAGACTAATCAAACCAAGCGTCCAGTTATAAATGGTAACGAACATAACGAGCAACAGCAGCAGTATGAACGCCCATACGGTATAGTAGCCGTGCCAGCGTTTCTTCAGAAATTTAGGCATGACTCATCACCCTATCGTTTTGATTTCGATATTGCCTCACGAAGCGGGAACGCCAGATCGATAATTCCGATAATCCGAAGCGGACCAATGAAGAAGACCGCAGCCGCCAGGAAATATGGTATAACCGGATTCCATTTCTTTGTATGTGAGAGAAAGAAGAAGAAACCGATCGCTTGAATCATGAAGCCCAGATTGATTAACGGCGACAGATTCATGGCAATCATGGTCCAGTATGTTCCATCACTTTGTCTGGAGATCACTTCGATCAACAATGCGAGGAAATAATACCAGATCAATGCCCGCGGCATACGCCATTCTCTCGCTGGTGGAAGCTTCGATACCACCACACCCATCACATTCAGAATCGGACGAGCAATGGCGTGTGTAATGAAGGCCATTACCATCGACGTGACAACGAGAGCAAACGGAATCATAAGCTGCGTTTGTTTGGCAACATCCTCGGTCATCTCAGGTGTCCATGCAAACCCGTTGATCATCTGATTTGATGTATTGGTTAACGGTTCAATGGTCAATTTGACCACATCTTCAATATAACTGGACAGGTCGAATTGGAAAATGACACTGCCGACCAAGAGCAACAACAAGTATTCTGCCAACATCATGCCACTTCCCGCCATCAGGGCGAACAGGGCTGATTTGCGTGTTTTATACGCGTGACCCATAACGATCGCAGGCAGGGTAAAGATGAGCAGTAGTAACAGATAGATGGGGTGGAACACGACCAAAATAACGGCTACGGGCACAAGATGCCATATAAATGATTTTAAAGATAATGAAGCATACAAAATAACTCCCGGAATCATCATAAAAAATATGGCAAGTACCGATAAAGGAGTTAACAGCGAAAGTAGCAAGAGCAGATAAACTGCGCTCCAAACAGCTGATTTAAAGCTAAATTTCAACAAATTCACCTCTTACGCATATGATCTTCTAGCGAGGAAATATCCTGGTACCAGTCTTCAAGCTGGTGACCTTCCTGTTTATGCTTTTTCAACTTCTCAACTAGCAGTGCATCCAGATCCTTGAAAGGAATACCGAGCCTGCGGCCCAATATGTAACTACTCATAATCAAACTGGCAAGACTGTCCCCGATTCGAGTTGTACTGCCTTCCCATAACGCCTTGAATAATCGGGATACCTGATCAAGCACTTCGGTTTTCAGCCATTCAATCACTTTAGCGCGTTTGGCTACATCCAGTTCTTTAGGCATTTGGCGAAAGTCACTCTCCCCCGAAAAAGCTTTATTCTCGATTATAGCATAAAAAGAGGGCCCGCAAAATTACCCCAAAAAGCGGAGAAGTTCTCCGAAACTGATGTCAGGTACTTATGCGGAGTCCTCCGTACATCCTATCGACCTATATATTTGTAAAAAACTTCGAATGCGCCCCTGATTTAGGACTTCTTAAGTTTAACATGATACCGGACGGCTGTGATTATCCCTCATGACACAATAATGTTTAAATTCGTAACAGCCTTACTTAGCCTTGATCGATTCTTTGGCTACAATGCCCTCGCAGTACTCAATAATCTGACTCCGTCTGACAATACCAATGAACCGATCCATATCATCGACTACAGGGACAAAGTTCTGAACTTTAGCCAGATTAATCAGGTCCTCCATGTTGGCATCAATGGATACGGGTTTAATATCCAGGCGAAGTGGAACGTCTTTGAGCAAGAATTTTGAAGCGTTTTCAAATGAAATCTTTCCCTCGGCATTCTTCATATACCACAGTAAGTCGCCTTCGGTAACCGTACCAATATATTTGCCCTCTTTATTCAAAATGGGTACCGCCGTAAAACGATGATATTCCATCCGTTCCAACGTTTGCCGCAGCGTAGAATCCGACGTCACACACGTAACCTCTTGTTTGGGTAGCAAAAAAAATGCGATGTTCATACCCTTGTGTATCCTCCTTGTGAATTTCTTCGTTCAACTTATCTCGCTCAACTTATATTATACGGATCAGAACGCAGGATGTTCCAAAAGGATAATAGTTCTCACTACAAAGAAAAAAAACAGCAGCCCGCGAATAAACGTACTGCTGATTGTGGTCTACAACACATCATTGGTATGGAATTGGTTATTCAATCTTTTGCCGGTCAGGGATCATTACTTCACCGGCTGGGGTCGATTGATCCATCCAGTTGTTAATCAGCTCTTTGGCATATTGGACATCTTTCTCGTCAGCCTGACCATAATAGATACCGTCTTTTTTCATCCCCTCACCCAGAATGGTGAAGCTTGAAATCTGCGGTTTCTCCTGAGTAAGCACCTGTTTAGCCAGATCAATAATGAAAGAAGCACGCATATCCGTCTGGAAGCTGTCTCCCATAATCTGAATCAATTCCGGAATTTTGGCGATTTGATTCAAATTCAGCATCTCATTCGCCATCGCATTCAGGAAAATCTGCTGCCGCTTGGTACGATTAAAATCACTATCCTCACGGTATCTTACATAATACAATGCTTCCTGCCCGTCATAGATCGGCTTACCGCCTTCAATTGTGAATTGTACATGATCCGGATTCTTGTTCACAATGTCCTCATCGATTGGCAGTTTTACACCACCAAGCGCATCAACCACTTTTTTGATTCCGTCGAAGTTGATCGTTGCATAGTAACCCACATCAGCATCAAGGAATTTCTCCACCGTATTGATGGACATATTCTCCCCACCAAAAGCATAGGCATGCGCCAGCTTATCATAATCATCTTCGCCGTCCTTGTTGGCATCCCGTCCTACAATCTGCACATACGTATCACGTGGAATGGATACCAGAAGCACACGGGATTCCTTGGGACGTACTACAGCATAGATGACGGTATCCGAACGTCCACGCGTTTTCTCATAGGCGCGTTTGTCCGAACCGAGCAGTAACACGGAGAATGGTTCCTTACGGTATACCGTTGGATCAGGCGTATTATTGCCTTCTTGCGGTACATAAGAACGGGATAATTGATCTTCTACCGAACCGGCGAGAAACAGATCAAATGCCGCTACAGCCAGTTGCTGACGGAACAAATAACCTCCGATTAACAAAACAACAAGCGAAACGAGCGTTATATATAGGCCTTTTCTTCTTTTCTTCTTCTTATCTTTAGTTCTGCTTTTCATCCATTGATTCCTTCTTCACTGTCAAAATGATAATCCATAATACCAATTAAACGTCTGGGATGCCTTGTGACTCGGTGTTCTCTGAAGTTTTCTCTCTCTGGAATCAAGACACCGCTTACGCTCGTTCTATTGTAATCATTGCAGGAGCAAGAAAAGTTACAATCCGGTTAAATTGAAAAGAACAGCGACTCCTTTTTAGTTTCAAAAGGTGCACTGTTCTCTTCATTTTCACACGCAATCCTATCCGTTCGTGGATACACTTTCCACATGATGGCTCTTCTCTTTTTGACGCAGACGTCCCGTTATAAGCGCAGCTACCAGCGTAAGCACACTGAATACCACCGCAGACCAGAAAAGGCCATTGTAACCCTGCCCTGTCGTTTGATGCACTGCCTGGAGCAACACATCACGGATACCTTCATCAGGAATCTGGGACAGGCCCTCTGTCAGACTGGAGACATCACTCCCTGATGCCCCTCCCGAGGCATATTGTTGTAGCATCTCGGGCGGCACCTGAATTCCTTTGTCAGCGAACCCTGCCTGAATGTTGGACCCCAGATTAATGAAAGAACGTGCCAGGAATCCGGCAAAAATGGTAGGTGCAATAGCCATCGCCATCTGGCGGAATAACGAGCTGGTCGCTACCGCGATGCCTTTGTTGTTCTCCCCCGCCTGTTCTGTGACAAGTACGTTAACTGGCGCACCCAGCATCATGCCGAAACCGATACCTACGAGTGTACTCGCGATGACAAATTGCCAGATATGCTCCACCCATAGCGGGAACAGCAGGAATCCAATGGCAGATAGCAGCCCCGCAACCGATAACGTCCAGATTGGCCCTTTGCGGTCAACGAGGTATCCACCTCCACCTGCCCCGATGCCGGATGCCAGCGCGAGCGGAGTGAACCAGTACCCGGAAGCCGTATTGGATACGCCAAGATATTGTTCAACAAAACCTGGAATAAAGATCACCGAGGCCAGAATGGCTCCGGAGAAAAAGGCAATCAACAGCGTCCAGCGAAAGGACGCAATGCCCAGAAGCTGTGTCGATACAACAGGTTCACGTTCAGATCCTTCCAGCCTTTTTTCCATGAAGTAAAAGAGCACCAGAATGATTACACCTGCCAAGAAAAAACCGTAGAACATCGGTGATCCCAGGCTTTGAAGCATGTTCACACCGTCCAGATTGCTGAAGCTATACATTAAACTGAGTACACCCAACGTTAGGACAGCAATACCGCTCCAGTCCACTGCTGCACGATTCAATTCCTGCTCTTCCTGAATGAATCGAATACCTGCTATGAATAGCAGAATAGCGATAGGTACATTGATCAGGAATAACCAATGCCAGTTTCCAGTAAGATCCAGTATAAAAGCACCGACATTGGGTCCCAAAATAGCGGCAACACCATTCATACCTCCGAGCAGACCCAAAGCTGTACCCTGACGCTCCGCCGGGAACTTGCTTAATACGTATGAGCTGGCAATGATAAATATCCCCCCGCCGCCCAAGGCTTGAATGACACGAGCAATTAGAAAAAAGGTAAACGATGTGCTCAGCGCGACGAGCAGGGACCCGATCCCAAACAACGCCACTTCAATCAAAAATAGTTTCTTGCGGCCATAACGGTCCGACAGTTTGCCCGCGATAGGAACACTCACTGCAAGCCCCAGCGTGTAGAGCGTAATCGTCCATGCCCCCCACGTTGGCGACACACCAAATGATGCATTTAAGGTGGTCAGTGAAGAGGTGATGATCCCGTTATCCAGCGCCGCCATAAATACCCCTATGGCAAACAGGATTAGCGGCCATTTCATTTGTTTTTGCATCACATGTTACCTCCCGATCAGATCGTAAATTCAGTATCGTACAGTTGGTTTGGTACATATATATTAAACCGAATTGAATAATAATGACTCACTGGTCATTTTAAAACAAAAGAAAACCATATGTCAATTTAATAATATGATTATATGGCTTAATTTACCTCTGATTCGATAAAATAGAGCTGCCATAGGTTCAGTCGAACCTGCGGACAGCCCTCATATCTTATCTGACGTACTATGCTTACGTAATGCTTCAATAATCTGGTCTGACTCGGTTTGTTTGACACGTTGATCAATGGCGCCCTGAAGGTCTCTTTGATGATGCCTATGTACGCCCTTTCATTTCGAGCCTGAAAATCCATAGTTGAATAACTTCCGAGTCTCCACAAAACGCCCTTCACGAGTATCTGTTCCAAATACAACTGATATCAGTCTTTTGCCATCACGTTCAGCTGTCCCCACAAAATGATATCCGGAATCTTCATCATACCCGGTCTTTAATCCGTCATTCCCATCGTAAGCATACGGCCCACCAATAGAGGACAACATCCAGTTCGTGTTACTCATGTACATCCCTTTTTGGTGCATTGATACTTGCATTTGACTGGAGATTCTTAAAATCTCGGGATGGTTATTCAGCAGATATCGCGCAAGCTTGCATGCATCTATAGCCGTCATTAAGGTCTGCCCTTGTATATCCATCGGACGGTTAGGACCAAGCAGCTTTTCACTGAGGCCCGTTGAATTCGTGAATTGTGTATCCTCAGAAAGTCCAATCTGAGTTGCTTTCTGATTCATCTGTTGAACGAACTTCTGCTCTGTACCACTGATATGTTCAGCCAAAGCAACAGTTGCATCATTGGCTGAATAGACAGCTACGATCTCAAACAACTCCTGAACGGTGAATTGCTCTCCCTGTTTCAGGGTCAATTGACTGCCCCCAACGGAGCTAGCATATAGACTCACATTCACAAGATCATTCCAGCTTATATCACCATTGATCACAGCCTCCATCACAAGTAATTCTGTCATCAACTTACTGACGCCTGCCGGAGCGATCTCCTCGGAGCCGTTAAAGTCCATTAAGATCTGTTCAGAGTTCATATCCATTAATACCGCAGATTCAGCTTTAATTCCCGGTTTGCCTACCAGCATGTCCGGTTTCACACCCAAATATATAATGAGCAGCAGAGCCAGCAGCATTCCTGCCCGTTTCCACCATTTTTTCATAAGATGATCACCTCTTACCTATATAGACGAAGTAAAGAGGCATTTTGTCTGCACTTTTTTGAAAAAAAGTTAAATTTTTTTTATTTTTTGGTTACAAAAAAAACATGAACCCCATACACCCATGCCAGAGTGTACAGAATCCATGTTTTTAAAGACACTTTTTTCAATTTCCCAGGAGAATTCTTCATTATAATCTAGCAACCGACTTCTTAAAGGACCCCAATCCTTACAGCTGCTAATTTAAGAATGTGTTACTCAGCTACAACTGCTTTGTCTGCATTAACTTGCAGGTCGCTCAGGTAAACGCCTGTTCCATCACCAATCGCATAGTTCATTACACGTTTGTTAACTGGTGCTACAACTGCACGATACAGTGTAGGAAATACAGGCACTTCATCTACCATGTATTGCTGCCATTGATTGTAGATCTCTTTACGCTTGTCTACATCGAATGCTTCAGCAGAGATACCTTGTGCCAGCAATTTGTCATTCTCTTCGCTGGAGAATCTGGAGAAGTTGTAGAGTGCATCACGGCCATACAGACCAGATGGATCTACGTCAATACCAACGCCCCATGCTGCTTGATACACATCAATGTTTGGATCATCTTTACCTGTGTTACCTACACGGTCATAGAAGCTGTTGAACTCAACCATTTCCAGGTTTACTTTCAAACCAATAGCTGCCCATGATTGAACATAATAACGAGCCAATGGTTCAGCTGTGTCGCCACCTGTCATGGATACAAAGTTGATTTCGAGTGGTGTTCCATCCGGATTCGTACGGAATTCACCATCCAGTTTGTAACCAGCTTCGTCGAGCAATGCTTTCGCTGCTTCTGGATCATATGCTACACCCGGATTGTTGGAATCATGGAATTCTGGGTGAGATGGTGGAATCAGGGTTGTTGCATTCCAACGCAGGCCATTATAGAAACGTTTACCTACTTGATCGTTATCTACAGCCATCCACATTGCTTTACGCAAGTTTTTGTCGCCCATTTTTGCTTCTGCATTGCTTACAACTTTTCCGTTCTCTTCATCCCACGTACCCAGTTTGAAACCGATGTACGTATAAGCACGATCGATTGCGCCCAAGAATTCTACGTTGGACAGGTTAGCATTGTCTTTATATTGATCTGTCGGGAATGCATCCACGAGGTCTACCCCGCCAGATTTCAGTTCTTGAACAACCGTTGTCGGGTTGATAACTTTCAGAGTCACTTTGTCCAGTTTCGGAGCCCCGCGCCAGTAGTCTTCGTTTTTAACATAAGTTACAGACTCACCCGGAGTGATGACATCCACTTTAAATGGACCAAAACCAATTGGTTTTTCACGTACTTCTTTGGAAGAAGACATTTTTGCTACATCCATATCTCCGAAGATATGTTTAGCCAGTGGATACGTCCATACGCCACCTGTCAGCAGGGACGGAGTGGATTCTTTATACGTAATGCTGATTTGTTTGTCGCTCAGCACTTTAATACCAGAGATTGTTTTTGCTTTTCCAGCATGATACTCGTCCATACCTACTACACTAGTGAAGTTGGAGTCGTAACGAGGACCGTCATAGCCTTTACTACCGATTACTTCATAAGCAAATTGCAGATCTTCAGCCGTTACTGGCTTACCATCATGCCAGTTCACATTGTCACGAATGGTCAGTGTGAACGTTTTGCCATCTTCAGATGTCTCATACGTTGCTGCACCATCGTTGGTATACACATAGTCTTTATCCCAAGTCAGCAAACCTTCATCAAACCATTGAAGAACCTGTACATCCGGGTTACCGGAATAGAAATTGTAGTTCAGTGTACCTTCAAAAGCAGTATCCGATACAAGTCCGAATGTAATCGATCCACCCTCGATCGCAGTACCCTCATTCGTTTTGACATTGTTGAAGTCTTCAATGGAGTAAACGCCCTCTTCATTAGCAGGTTTTTCCTCCGTTTTTCCCTCTTCTGTGTTGGAAGCTGGAGCTGGAGTAGCTGCTTCTTTCTCAGAGCACGCTGCGAGCACCAATACAAAGACCAACATCATCGTGAAAAATAGTCCCCGTGAAAATAATCCCTTTTTCATGAACCTTTCCTCCCTTTTTTTAACCTCTTCTTTGTCTTGCATCAGTCGCACGCTTTAGGGCTTGACCGACATTATTTATACTCAACATCAATACCAGAATCAGTACCGATGCGGGTAGCCATATCCACCATCTGGATTCCAGGGTTTGCGGATTACGTGCATAACTTACGAGTGTTCCAAGACTAGGTGTACTTTCCGGAAAACCAAATCCAAGGAAAGATAACCCTGATTCGAGGCCAATGTTGGCAGCGAGATTCAATGTCATCGTTACAATAATAATGGAGCTCAGATTCGGAAGAACCTGTGAGAGCATAATCTTCAGATGAGAAGAGCCCAATGTTTTTGAAGCTTTTACATAATCCAGTTCCCGTTCCTGTAATGCTTTGGAGCGAATCAATCTGGCGATACCCATCCAGAGAAATGCCGTCATGATTAGAGAGAACGAGATGATATTGTATTTCGGTACTGCGGTAACAAACGCGATAACAATCATCAACATCGGAAGGATCATGAAGAAATCAACAACACGCATAAACAGGTTGTCTATCATTCCACCGAAATAACCGGATAAAAGGCCAATTAAGATACCTATGAAGCCAGTCATTAACGTTACGATAATTCCAATGGTCAGGGAGTTACGTGTACCGATGACCAGCTGGCCAAATACATCGCGACCTCCATAGTCCGTTCCTAACCAATATTTCGCGGATGGTGGTTCATATAAGGCAAACAGATCCACGCGTACGATATCATCCTGATTCAGAATGAGAGACGTGCCATATACTAGCAACATGACCAAGCCCAAGAAAATGAGCGAGATTAGTGCCACCTTATCTCTGACAAGCTCCCTCCATAAAATACTCAAGCTGGAGGGGCTTTTATCAACCTTTTGTGAAGTTACAACTACCTCGTTGGCCTTGCTCATCTTGTTTTCACCCCGAAATCTTCAAGTTCTTACTTGATCCGTATACGTGGATCTACAATTCCTAGAATTATGTCAGACAGCAATGCCCCGAGAATGGAAGCTACGCCATACAACAATACGAGTGCAGTCACAACGCTGAAGTCACGCAATGAGATGGAACTCAGGAACAACTGCCCCATACCTGGATAACTGAATATACTTTCGATAAATACCGTACCTCCGATAAGTCCTGTGATCTCATATCCAAAGAACGCGGCGATAGGTAATAGTGAATTCCTCAAGATATGCCTGTTGTATATCCGGGATTCCGAGGCACCTTTGGCTCTGGCAGTAATAACAAATTCCTTATGCTTGATATCAATGATTTCACTACGCAAATATTGAACCGTTGATACCGTAGTAATCAGTGCCATGGATAGTGCCGGCAATAATAGATGATAGAACTTACTCATTATGTAGCTGAATGTGCCTGGTGTAAGTCCTGGCGCAACGCTACCTCCTGTCGGGAACCAGCCGAAGTGAAATCCGAAGATCCATACCATCACCAGTGCGAAAATGAACAATGGTGCGGCAAAGCCCAGGTAGGTGTATCCCGTGATCAACCGATCAGACCAGGTATCGTTGTAACGACCACTGATGATACCCAGCGGAATAGCGATCAGGTAAGTCAGTACAAGTGTCGCCAGTGCCAGCCAGAATGTATTTGCTACACGCTGACCGATCAAGTCGGTAACCGGCATTTTGAAACGGAAGGATTGTCCAAAATCACCTTGGACGGCGTTTTTGATCCAGTCCCAATATTGCACGTACCAGGGATTATTCAATCCCAGTCTCTCTCGCTGGGCTTCCAATGCTTTGGGATCAACGCTTGGATCAAGCAATCCGGTTAGCGCGTCGCCCGGCATGGCCTTGGCCATCAGAAAGACCAAAAGACTTAGTAAAAAGATCTGAGGGATCATTATGATAATTCTGCGTACTATCGTTTTCCACATATGGCCTTCAACCTTTCTGAGGTAGAGCTACTCGGTGAGTATCGGAAATGGATTTGAGCGAGTATGCAAGCCCTTCCTCATCAAAGAAATTTCGGTATGAATGTTCATACTCGGATTTGACCTGTTGACGGAAGGCTACCATTTCCTCTCGTTTGGTTGGGTCCATATCCGGAATGGCTGCAATGAGACGTTTGGTATAGATGTGTTGTGGATTCTCAAAAATATCATTTGTTGTACCCTGTTCCACATATCGACCTTTATACATAATTCCAATCTGATCACACATATGACGGATGATGCCCAGATCGTGACTGATGAACAGATAGGTCAGATTTAATTCTTTTTGAATTTCCTGCATGAAGTTGAGTACCTGGGCCTGTACCGATACATCGAGTGCAGATACAGGTTCATCCGCGATAATTAGCTTCGGCTTCAGTGCAATAGCCCGTGCAATGCCAATCCGTTGACGCTGTCCGCCGGAGAATTCATGCGGATATTTATAGATTGATTCCGGACTCAAGCCAACCTTTTCAAGTAATTCTCTTACTTGTCTTTTCTCCTCAGTAGCTGTCAGACGCTCATAGTTACGAAACGGCTCAGCGATAATATCGATAACCCGCTTCTTTGGATTCAGTGATGAATATGGGTCTTGAAAAATCATTTGTACATCCCGTTGGAGCTGCCTGTTCTTACGTCGCTCCGTAGCCAGATTTTTGCCGTTAAACAGTATCTTTCCGTCAGTGACATGGTTTAGCCCAATAATGGCTCTGCCTGTTGTTGTCTTACCTGAACCTGATTCGCCAACCAGACCATAGGTCTGCCCTTGTTCAATGGAGAAACTAACATCATCAACAGCCTTTACACTGCCAATTTCCCGTTTAAGCAATCCACCGCGAATCGGAAAGTGTATCTTGAGCCCTTCTACTTCGAGTAATGCCATTATGTTATTCCTCCTCAGCTTTGGTCAGGGAAATGAAAGTGCTGGTAACAGGTACACCGTACAAAGTGACCTGGTGCAATTTCATGCATCTGTGGGTTCTCTTCATGAGCCGATTCAGTAATCCATGGAATTCGGGCTTTGAATCTGCACCCTTTGCGAGGAAGATTTTTGAGCGATGGTACAATACCTTGGATGACATGCAATTTGGATCTTTCTTCAGACAGGGTGGGAATAGAATTCAACAGTGAGCGGGTATATGGATGCTTCGCATCGTTCATCAATGTGAAGATATCTGCGATCTCAACAATTTCGCCTGCATACATAACTGCAACGCGATCAGCCATCTCAGCTACGACACCCAGATCATGTGTAATCAGAATAATGCCTGCGTTAATTTCATTCTTCAGATCACGGATTAGCTCCAGAATCTGTAGTTGAATCGTAACGTCAAGCGCCGTCGTTGGTTCATCGGCTATGAGTAGTTCCGGTTTGTTGGCAATCGCAATGGCAATAACAATTCTCTGTCTCATACCACCAGATAGTTCGTGGGGATACTGCTTGTATATTTGTTCGGGACGTGGAATCCCTACCTGATTCAATAAGTGAATGACCTTTTCTCTCTTCTCTCTGGAAGACAGCTTGGACTGATGAAGTGTGAGAATCTCTTCAATCTGTTCACCAATAATCATTAGAGGATTTAGTGCGGACAATGGGTCCTGAAAAATCATGCCCATTTCTTTGCCGCGTAGCTTGTTTAACTTGCTTGGGGAGATGTTGGCAATATCTTGTCCTTTATAGAGAATCTGGCCTTCGATCTTTGCTTTGTTATGCAAACCCATAAGAGAGAATGCAAAAGCACTTTTACCTGACCCGGATTCACCTACAATCGCCAACACTTCATTTTTCTTCACCGTAAGGTTAACGTGATCCACTGCTGCATAATAGTCATCTTCAATTCTGAATGATGTTGTTAGATTTCTGACTTCCAATAGCTCTGTATTCAAATCAATCACCCTAACCCCATAATTTCCGTAGATTGTATTCGTGTGTAGAGAAATGCATCCACTGTATATTTCCAAGTTCTTGAAGATAACGAACAATAGCTTATACAAAATACCAAATTGTTAGGAGAAACAAGTTTAAGAGACTTATATTTAGACCATTGGTCAATTAATGTTGATAATTCCTAGCGGAATTATATATCAAAATAATTAATGTAATCATACGTGTAATTTTAGCTAACGTCAATGCTTATTTTGAGATTTTTGGTATAAATGTTTTTTATACTACAGATTTGGATATTAGTAATACTATAAAGGCATATAGCAGGAATTTTAAGAGGTGTTATCTTGTTTTTAGCTGTGAGGTGTACATAGACAATTGGTCAAAATAACATATACATAACATAGTAGTTACATCAAGTGTATGTGTATACTTTGATTTGAGTAGACATCCTTAACTTTGCGTGAGGTAAATGTTACATATACGAGTGATGATTATATCTCGATCTATAGCTGAATTTTATTGAACCGGAGCCGTTATGGTTACAAATGAAATAATATATGCGATCAGAGTAAAAAATCTAGTTAATCTAGTATAGTTTTATTTATTTGCTAATGTAAAGACCAAATTGTCATCTTTTATCATTTATTTTACAAAAGAAAGAAAAAAGCCCTGCAAAATGCAGAGCTTATCTAATATTTATTCATTTAAATGTATATATAACACCCTTTTCTAAGAATCAGGAGGTCTTTTACCACGTTTTAACTCATTAATACTCAAATCAAAATCCATCTGCAAGTGAGGATAATCCGGGAAGTTTGCCCAGTCTCCACCCCAAGTGAAACCTAACTCTTTGGCGAGATCCACAACTTCCATCCAGTCTGCCTTGCCATTGCCGTTATCATCACGTTCCATATCCCACACCACATCACCCTCAGGCGTCCTCAATGCAAAATCAATTGCTAATCCGTAGTTATGGTAAGACTCACCACCACGCGCATTAGTAACAATATTTCCTGCACTTGAGCGTCCTTGGTTGAATAGTGCATCTTGCTCCTCGGAACTTCGGTAGCCGTGGGTGATAACAATCTCTATTCCACGTCTCGCTGCCTTACGTACCAATAATTTCTCATTCTCTGCTACCACAGGATGTAGGTCGGTGATTGGCATAGCTTCTTGGATTGTTGTCCCGGGCCACATGTTATCTATATCACCTTTTTGCTGTAACCACACATATATAATGGAAAGTAAAAGAGTAGCTATAATCCAGGTTTTCAGACCGCTCTTTTTTCTCTGTTTACCTTTACGTTTTGATGTATTCATATCCACTCCTGGTGTTTATTCTGAAATAAACAGCTATTCCTGCTGCCTAAACCTTTTCAGTAGATTAGACTCTATTATAGTTCATTTGAGGCTTGAATGCCTCTATCACCATAGAATTGAATTCTTCCATTTGTTAGAGTGGATCTGTTATTTCTATTACTTCTATTGATATATACAAAAAAGCAGCCGGCTATAAGCCGACTGCTTCGTATGCAAGCTGAGTAAAAACTACTCAGTTGTGTATGGCAATAATGCGATTTGACGGGAGCGTTTGATTGCAATCGTCAGCATGCGTTGATATTTAGCGCTAGTACCTGTTACACGGCGTGGCAAAATTTTTCCACGTTCGCTGATAAATTTACGAAGCAAGTCCGTATCTTTATAATCGATGTGAGTAATTTTGTTAGCTGTGAAGAAGCACACTTTACGACGTTTATTACGGCCGCCACGACGTGCCGGTCTTTTATCGTTGTCTCCGCCTTCTCTTTGCTTGAAGCCCATGCTTTTCAGTCCTTTCCTATCATGTAACCCATATCTCCTAAGAGTATCAGTTCATGTTAAAATGGCAAATCATCATCCGATATATCAATCGGTTTTCCGTCATCGGAAAAAGGATCCTGATTGTTGCTACGCGAATTATTGTTATTGTTCGCGCGTCCGCCGCCTCCATAAGAAGGCTCTTCACGCATTGGTTGCCCACCGCCGCTACCGCTATTATCACGGTTAGCTGACTCCAAGAAACGGACATTATCGGCAATGACTTCGGTCACGTATACACGTTTTCCTTCGTTATTCTCGTAGTTCCGTACTTGAATGCGTCCTTCGACTGCAGCCAGGCGTCCTTTGCGCAAGTAGTTCGCACAGGTCTCGGCAAGCTGTCTCCAGGTTACGACCGGAATGAAATCGGCTTCCTTTTCTCCCCCTTGGCTTGTAAACGGTCTGTCCACTGCCAAAGTAAATTGCGTAACTGCCACTCCTGCTGGAGTGTAACGCAACTCAGGATCCCGGGTTAACCGTCCGATCAGAATGACACGGTTCAACAATGTAATCCCCTCCTTCAGAGCGTATTGGTGCGTTAATCACGAGTAGTCTTAAGCAGACTTAACGTCGTTGGTAATGAGATAACGAATTACTTCGTCAGAAATCTTCATGAGACGCTCAAGTTCAGTTACAACTGCTGGTTCAGCAGTGAAATGTACCAGAACATAAAAACCATCACGGAATTTCTTGATCTCATACGCAAGACGGCGTTTACCCATAACGTCGTGAGCTGTAACTTCACCACCGCCGTTGGAGATGATGCCTTGGAATTTATCGACTGTAGCTTGAACAACTTCTTGCTCAATGTCAGGACGAATAATGTACATCACTTCATATTTGCGCATAATTTTCACCTCCTTATGGACTCTGGCCCTCAATCTAGGTTGAGAGCAAGGAACGAGCACAAACTCGAACTATATTAATATAACAAATACCGAGTCAAAGTGCAAGCAAACGTTCCCTGTACATATTGGCACATGATCAGCCCGGCTATGGAGCACACTACAGAAGCAACAAAGTAACATAATCTGCAGAGGAGGTTTTATCATGGGTGAAAAAACCGAGTTTGAACCAGGAGACAAAGCCCCAAACGATGGAGAGTACACAGAAGTTGGGGAAAAAAGCTTTGTCACGGAAATTCAGAACCCTAAGCGGGTAACGCTGCAAAAAGGTGAAGCTTTTCCCGAAACAAGCAATCATAATCGCAAGTGGAAGAAGCTGACCAAAGCCCGCGTCCATTAATCACAATACTTTTTTACGATCCATGTATATAAAACAGAATAAAGCACATAATACAATCAGGCGGTGCACGAGAGAGGTGTGGTTCCGTTGGACAACGAAGCCGATCATTCGCTGTTGGAGATTCATCACGTAATCTAAGAAGCAAGTGGTTATGTGTTGTAAGGCCCTTCGTCTGAAGCACGCGTATTGCTACGTGCAGTACACCAAGTTTCTGATTGTTACGACCGATTGTTTCCTAACAAACAAATGCATCGCCGGATAAAGAGCCCTTCGGGGCTCTTTATTTTTTGTTTTGGTCATTAATGATGCCTTTGATATGGCTACATGTTCAATACATGTTCAATAAAATGTTATACAAGAAAAAGACTTTCCTAATGGAAAGTCTTCTTATCGATCTTTTTATTAAGCTCAATGTGTATTGAGTAAGTTACAATTGAAGTGGCGGAAAGGGTGGGATTCGAACCCACGCACGCTGTGACACGCCTAACTGATTTCGAGTCAGCCCCCTTGGGCCTCTTGGGTACCTTTCCGCAGCAATATTGATTATAGCATGATCATTTACAGAACGCAATACTCCTACGGAGCCTACATGTAAACGTTATTACGCGTACTGCATACCGAATTATTGCAAGATCAGGATTCAGTGGAATCTTCGGCTGAGCGCAATACCTTCTTCATGTTTTTCTCAAATTTCGCTCTTGGAATCAACACGCTATGTTTACATCCGACACACTTGATCCGAATATCCATACCCATACGAATGATCTCCATCTCATTGCTGCCACAGGGATGCTGCTTCTTCATCTGCACGATATCCCCAAGCTGGAAACTTTTACGCTCCACCTGTGCCATCCCCCTCATCTTTCTCCAAAGCTACTGCCTGTTCCAATGCTGCTTGATGACTCATCTCATGATACTCCAGCGTTTTCTTCACATCGCCCTGAATCTGACGTTCCACAGACGCACGAGAGTTAGGCATACATTCGGCTACAATTCGAACCACATACTCTGACGTAGACATCGACTGTATACCGAGTACATCCGGTACCTTCACAATATTTAGATCACGCTCTTCAATCCCAACCAAAGACTTCTTCACCAGGTGTACAGACTCATCGAGACTTAAGTCCGCCTTCATCGGAATATCCACTACAGCCAGCGAATTTGACATGGAGTAGTTCGTTACACTTGCAATCGCCCCGTTCGGGATAATGTGCACCTCGCCTTGCCAGCTGACCAGTTTGGTAGTTCTAAGTCCGATCACCTCAACCGTTCCCTTGTAGGTTCCCGTCTGAATAACATCCCCCACAGCGAATTGATCCTCCAATATAATGAAGAAACCCGTAATAACATCCTTGACCAAACCCTGTGCACCGAAACCAATGGCAAGCCCGAGCACACCGGCACTCGCGAGTAGCGGCCCAACTTGGATATTGATCTCAGATAACAGTAGCAGAATCATAATAAAATTACATGTTATGGAGGTCGCATTTTTCAACAGTTCCCCTACGGTTACGAATCTGCGCGGATTCACGCGAATCTTGCCTTCCTGCTTACGTTCCATGGAACGATCTATAATCCGATATACCACCTTAATGACAATACGGGTGATGATAAAAATAATGATAATCCGAATTGAGCTGAACATAATGTTAAGCCACATATCAGGATCTGCAATTTTGTTCCAGACTTTATCCGTCCAACGAAGGGCTTCACCTACGGCGGTTGCGGTACCATTAGCTATATTCCCTTGAGCAAATTGAAATGGCAACATCCATCATCTCTCCTCTACATCGGTATGTTATCATAGCTGTCTTCTGTTTTGAAATAGAGGCCTCGGATCTCTACGAACTCGTTACGAATGATCTTCTGCACTCGCTCCAGATCCTCCTTTGGAAACTGGATACATAACGCACAACCTGCTGTAATTTCTTTTGGCGTAGGGAACAAATCAATTTCTATCTCGGCAAACTCCAGCAGCATTTCAGCACGCAGTGCCTGCTGTGTTGAATCAAATGCAATCAGCATCCAATCGTTAATCCATTCGTCCATGTTCGTCTCCTTTCGCCATAAGTCCCACCCTGGAGAAAAAGCTTGTCCTCGTGAAGTATAAAACGCTCTACCTTTCCATATACTGTTACTACTATTCCAAGGGAAAGGATAGATCCTATGAATCCTACTTCGCGTTCCTTTTCATCACAAGACATGACCAGTTTGAAAATCCCCCATACCGATCCAGGTATTCACTCGGCCATTACCCATCGTTTAATGTTCCATCTCTATAAAGCCCATTCTCTGCAAAATGTAGTGATTGTGTGCATCGGCACAGATCGCTCAACAGGCGACTGCCTTGGTCCTCTGGTCGGATCAGCCCTTTCCAAGTGGGACAGCCCTTTATTCCATCTATATGGTACCTTGGATGAACCAGTCCATGCGATGAACCTGCAAGATACACTCCACAACATACAGAAAACACACCATAACCCTTATGTGATTGGCATTGACGCCTGTCTCGGACAATCATCCAGTGTGGGATGCATTCAAGTTGTTAATGGTCCACTCAAGCCGGGTGCGGGGGTAAATAAAGAATTACCGCCGGTCGGCGATATCCATCTGACAGGTATCGTTAACGTCGGCGGCTTTATGGAATACTTTGTTCTACAGAACACACGGCTCAGTCTTGTTATGCGCATGTCCGAGATTATATCCAGCAGTCTGTACTCGGCCATTCGGGAATGGCATACACGTTCTACTCTGCTTGCTGTGCCAGAGTAATAGCTTCCTTTTCCTCTGGGGACAGAGTATACGTGGACTCTCCCCCTTTAAGAGGTTTGGCATATACGTAAGAACCGTCACGGTTATATATCCCCGTAAGGATCATGCCATCCTGGCTATCATTAATCATGGCCATTGAGAAGCTCAGATCACTGCCACGCTCTCCATAAGCATTGTATCTTTTCACGCCAACTTTACCTTGAATGCGGGTCAGCTTTTGCATGACAACTTGCAGCTGATTCGTTTGCAGTTTGTGTTCATCCTCAATGCTGTCCATCTGAATTTTCAGATTAATCAGCAACGATTCCAGGTCCTCTACTCCACTGCCAGCCATCATGGCTTCATATTTACGTTTAAACTTTCGTAACTTTGCCCCTTGAACAATACTCACAATCAGCAAGATCACCGTAAGTAATGCCATTCCGCCAATAATCCATAACAGCTGTTCCAGAATCAGCTCGTTTAATTCAGCCATGTAATTGCAACTACCCCTCTATATTTTTGATCAGATTAACGTCTGTCCTGTAATATTATCATTCATTATAAATCAACCCGATATACATAAGCTTAATCAAGCAACCCAGTATCAAATGAGTTCATCATTTCAACTCTAATCTAGTCTGCCCCAGTCAATTCCAACACTGCCTTAACGAGTGCTTCCACATGTTCTCTAGTTGAATTGTATCCCACACTGGCCCTTACTGCTCCGGTAGCAGTTGTACCAGCAGATTCGTGTGCAAGCGGTGTGCAATGAAAACCGGAGCGAACCGCAATCCCATAATTCCGATCCAATCGGAAGGCGAGTTGTGCCGAATCATACCCATCCACAGTAAAAGATACTAATCCGGTGCGTGGCTGTCCAATCTCTGGACCAAGCATTCGAATGCCTTTAACGGAGGACAGCCCATCCATTATATGTTGGGTCAGTTCCCACTCATGTTGGTAGATGACCGCTGGTGTCATCTCAAGTACATGTTTCACACCCGCATTCAGCCCTGCGATCCCGACAGTATTCGGCGTCCCCGCTTCATACCGATCAGGACGGACCTTTGGCTGCTCCAAAGCTTCTGACTGACTTCCTGTTCCTCCATGAAGTAAAGGCTCTATATCGAGCTCTGGAGCAATGTACAAGCCCCCTGTACCCTGAGGACCAAGCAGTCCTTTATGCCCTGGAAAAGCCAACATATCAATGCCCAATTGTTGTACATTCACAGGCATAACCCCAGCACTCTGAGCCGCATCTACCAATAAGATCGCCCGATGTTTACGACACAGGAGCGAAATTTCTCCAATAGGAAGAATACTGCCAAGCAGATTGGAACTATGTGTACATACCACCAATCTGGTATTCGAACGAAACATACGTTCCATTTGCATCAGATCAATGGCTCCCGCAGCATTAACAGGTACATAATCAATCTCTACATTTCGGAGTCTTCGCATGTACTCCAGTGGTCGTCTGACTGAGTTATGTTCAGCCATGGTGGCAATCACATGGTCGCCCTCTCTAAGCGAGCCTTGAATAGCTAGATTTAGCGCTTCTGTCGTATTTGATCCGAATGCAATATCATTCGCATTTTTGATTCCAAAGATATTGGATATGGATTTTCTCGCCTCGAACAATACACGACTTGCCTGAACAGCCATGCGGTGACTTCCTCTGCCAGGATTGGCTCCGGCAATCTCCAATGCACTCAACATCGCATCACCGACAGCAGGTGGTTTGGGCCAAGATGTTGCTGCATGATCTAGATAGATAACTCCCTCCACCTCACAACCACCTCTGTCCCATAAATTAATAATTCGCCTGCACATATTGCACATATAACCCTATAAAAAAAGAATGACATATCGTTTCTCCATGGTACAGAGGCGATATGTCATGACATGAGTAAGCCCCGCATGTTGTTAATGAATCATAGACCCGACTGTTATTGTAACAATTCCAATAGCCGTTCCAGATCCTGTTGACTGTAGTAGTTGAGCTCAATTTTACCTTTATCTTTATTGTGCTTGATTTTCACTGTTGTTTTGAAACGTTCACGAAGAGATTCTTCCAATGTATCAATGAATGGATCTTTCTTTTTTAACTTCGATTTGGCTTTAGCCTCACCTGTTTTGGATCGATCCAATTGTTGAACAGCTTCCTCCAACTCACGTACACTCCATTGCTGATCAATGGTTTGTTTGGCAAGTTGCTTCACCATAACCTCGTCCTTCACACCCACGATCGCACGTGCATGTCCCATAGATAATGTTCCACGTGAAACATGGTCTTTTACTTCTTCGGGTAATGATAACAGACGCAAGAAGTTAGCAATGTGAGAACGTGATTTACCTACTTTTACAGACAACTCTTCCTGAGTCAACGCGAATTGATCCATTAACCCCTGATAAGCAACTGCAACTTCCATGGCGTTCAGATTCTCCCGTTGCAGGTTCTCGATCAACGCAATCTCCATTACCTGCTGATCACTGAAGTTACGGACTACAGCCGGTACCGTGGCATTACCACAATATTGCGAAGCTCTGAACCGTCGTTCTCCAGCGATAATCTCATAACCTCGTAATACAGGACGAACAATAATGGGTTGTATGACACCATGCTGACGAATGGACTCAGCCAGTTCATGTATTGCGCCCTCATCAAATACTTTACGTGGTTGATAGGGGTTAGCCCGCAGTTGACTAATCGGGATTTCTACGACTTTATCATCGTCATTAATTGAAAGCGAAGGAATGAGGGCATCAAGACCTTTTCCAAGCCGCTTACTCATAAGAAATCACTTCCTTTGCGAGCTCTAAATACACTTCCGCCCCTCTTGAACGAGGGTCATACGTAATAATGGATTGACCATGAGATGGTGCTTCACTAAGCCGTACATTACGCGGAATAATTGTTTGATATACTTTTTGTTGAAAATACTTTTTCACTTCTTCAATAACCTGAATTCCCAGATTGGTCCGCGCATCAAACATCGTCAGCAATACCCCTTCAATCTGCAGGGATGTATTCAGATGTTTCTGTACCAGACGAACCGTATTAAGCAACTGGCTTAATCCTTCAAGTGCATAATACTCACACTGAATCGGAATGATCACCGAATCGGAAGCAGTCAACGAATTGATCGTTAACATACCAAGGGATGGTGGACAATCGATCAGTATGTAATCATAGTTTTTTTTCACCATGGCGAGTGATTTTTTCAGGCGAACTTCCCGTGATATCGTGGACACCAATTCGATCTCGGCTCCGGCAAGCTGAATCGTTGCAGGTATGATATGAAGGCCTTCAATCTGAGTCTCCACAATCGCTTCTTGAGGAGGAACCTCATTGATAATGACATCATATATACAATTAGCCACATCTGCTTTATTGATTCCAACTCCGCTGGTTGTATTCCCCTGAGGGTCAATATCGACAAGCAATACTCTTTTCCCGAGTGAAGCCAGTCCTGCACCCAAGTTAACAGATGTCGTCGTTTTCCCCACACCGCCCTTTTGATTTGCTACGGCCATAATCTTAGACAATTACTTCACCTCAAATAAAATAGGAGTCTTTTCTTGTAGGTTGTGAGATATTGTTAACAAAAAGCAGGCGGCTATCGTCCACACAAACAACAACTACCGTTCCATCAATATACCGACCGTTCTTTAAAAATGTCAGACCTAGCTTGCTTTATAGACATAAAAAGCGGCCCATTGCCGCCATAAGCTTCAATTATTTGCGTTTTGGAATATGGATAACGATCTCATAATGATCCTCATGGTCTGCTTCTTTGGTTTTAATGTCCAGACCTGAGCCAGTTACCATATCAATGGATTGGCGAATCGTATTAAGTGCAAGTCTTACATCCTTGGTAAAGGAAACACGTCTAGATTTTTTAATCTTGGAAGATTCCTTGTAGAAGGCAACACGTGCCTCTGTCTGTTTCACATTCAATTCTTTTTCGATAATCTCACCGAGCAACTTCATCTGCAGTTCTTCCGTATCGAGAGAAAGTAATGCTCTTGCATGCCGTTCAGAAATTTTGCGTTCCATCAATGCGGCCTTAATGCCTTCTGGGAGCTGCAACAACCGAATCTTGTTAGCGATGGTTGACTGGCTTTTGCCGAGTCGTTGTGCCAGACTTTCCTGTGTCAGTTGATGCAAGTCGATCAGCTTCTGATAAGCGACAGCTTCTTCAATTGAAGTCAATCCTTCACGTTGCAAGTTCTCAATCAGTGCAATGGATGCGGCCTGAGAATCGTTGAACTCACGTACAATAGCCGGAATCGTATCCAAACCCAGTTTTCGAACTGCACGCCAGCGACGTTCCCCGGCAATAATCTCATATGATCCATTTCGCACGCGAACGACAATAGGCTGAATTACGCCATGTGTTTTGATCGTCTGCAACAACTCATCAATTTTATCATCATCAAAAATAGTACGGGGTTGATATGGGCTGCTCACAATTTCATTGACCGGAATCTGTTTGATCTCATCTCCGTTATTGCGCTCCGCCAAACCAAACAACTTCGAAAATTGTTCTTTCATTCCGCAGATTACCACCTAGTTTCGTAATAGCTCCCACAGTCTTTGCAGGTGCTTCTTATTCAATAAGCGACCTTTCACATGCATCGTTCTTGGAATAAGTTTTGCCTTTCATAACGCTTTCTGTCATGCAACATCGAACGCATATCCATCTATCTATACATATAATCTATGATCGCTGTGACCCAGGATCGGATACTTCTATTCTATCATCTTTTCTATCATAATCCTATGCTTACCTATTCTTTAAACTCTGCTAATTTTCCTGCTTTTTCTTTGTGAATATTGGAAATATGACGACTTGTACACATTCAATTAATGAATTTGTTCATGAGCTACTGTGCATGAAATTCATCATTACAGGTTCTTTAAGAGATATGTAATACGGAGTATCCGCAATGTTGATCGAGTCCTCCATTTCAGAAAACAAAAAAAAGAGAATGTTTCACGTGAAACATCCTCTTTATCTATGTCTAAAATTCTATTTTGTTTTGACTGAATTCAAAACCATCACGTAACTATATCAGCGGAGTCTTCATTGGAGTACCTGGTTTGCGCGGATACTTATATGGTGTTTTATCAAATTTCTGAATCAGAATGATATGACGCTCTGATTCTTCAACCGGCAGCTGGAATGGATGAACGGCCTTAACCCGTCCTTTCAGCTGATTGAAGCTGAACTCCGCTTCCTTCATTTCTTCACGCGGGTCTCCGCCCTTCATCGCAGCGAATATTCCACTTTTACGAACAAACGGAAGACAGAATTCATTCAGCACAGCCAGCTTGGCTACTGCACGCGCCGTAACGAGATCGTAGCTGTCACGATACCCTTCTTTGCGTCCAATCTCTTCAGCACGGCCATGAACCAACTCGACATCTGTCAGCCCAAGAATATCTACCACATGCTGTAGAAAGCCAATCCGTTTATTTAATGAATCAATGATCGTAAGCTTAATATGCGGGAAACAGATCTTCAGTGGCAATCCCGGAAAACCCGCTCCTGATCCAATGTCAGCAAGCTTATTCACTTTGGTCATGTCAGTATAAAAAGCCAGCGATACCGAATCATAGAAATGTTTTGTATACACTTGCTCCCGATCCGTTATGCCCGTCAGATTCATCTTTTCATTCCAGGATACCAGCTCCTGATAATACAGTTCGAATTGCTCCAACTGGAGTTCGCCCAGTTCTAATCCATGTTTCTTTAAGCGCCGCTGCAGTTGCTGTTGAATATCGTCCATTATTGTCCCCTTGCTGCGGTTACACGGTTATAATGCTCCAGGTAGACCAGCAGAATGGAGATGTCGGCAGGAGTAACTCCAGCAATACGAGAGGCCTGACCAATCGAGATTGGACGAATCGTAGCGAGCTTCTGTTTGGCTTCCATAGCAAGACCATGAATCTCATCATATACGATGGTGTCCGGAATTTTCTTTTTCTCCATCTTTTGCAAACGTTCCACGTGGATCAATTGTTTCTCAATATAACCCGCATATTTAATTTGTATTTCCACTTGTTCTTTCATATCTGCTGTCAGTTCTACCTCAGATGGTGAGAGCTGTTCAATCAGTTCATACCCCAGCTCCGGGCGACGCAGCAAGGTAAGCAACGTACTGCCATCCTGAATAGGTGTAGATCCGTACTCTTCCAGCTTGGCATTCACTTCAACCGGGCGAGCTTTAGCCACTTTCAGACGTGCAACTTCCTGCTCGACTTTCGCCTTTTTATCCAAGAATTTCGCATAACGCTCTTCAGGGATCAGACCAATGTCATGTCCGATTTCCGTCAAACGCATATCTGCATTATCATGGCGAAGCAACAGACGATATTCAGCGCGTGAAGTCAACAGACGATATGGTTCATTTGTACCCTTCGTTACCAGATCATCAATCAGCACGCCAATATAACCTTGGGAGCGATCAAGCACAATCGGCTCTTTACCTTGTACTTTGCGTGCTGCATTAATGCCGGCCATAACGCCTTGTCCAGCCGCTTCTTCATAACCGGAAGTACCATTAATCTGACCTGCTGTGAACAGACCTGGCAGACGTTTGGTTTCAAGTGATGGCCACAATTGTGTAGGTACCATCGCATCGTATTCAATCGCATAACCGTTACGCATCATTTCCACTTTTTCCATACCCGGAATGGAGCGCAGAACCGCAAGTTGAACATCTTCTGGCAGACTTGTAGATAATCCCTGCACATAATACTCCGATGTATTTTTACCTTCCGGCTCGAGGAAAATCTGATGTTTAGGTTTGTCGCTAAACCGGACAATTTTATCTTCAATGGATGGACAATAACGTGGCCCAGTCCCTTCAATTACACCCGAAAACATCGGTGCACGATGCAGATTATCATTAATAATCTGATGTGTTTCCACAGATGTATACGTCAACCAGCAAGGCAGCTGCTCATTATCAGAAGATTCTGTTTCATAGGAAAAGAACTTCGGCTCATCATCACCAGGCTGAATTTCGGTTTTGCTAAAATCAATCGTATCCTTGTGCACACGTGGTGGTGTACCTGTTTTGAAACGAACCAGATCAAAGCCCAGTTCACGCAGATGCTCTGACAATTTAAGAGATGGTTGTTGATTGTTTGGTCCACTCTCATACATCAACTCACCCATGATCACTTTACCGCGCAAGTATGTGCCTGTTGTCAGCACAACCGCTTTGGCCCGATACTCTGTTCCGGTCTGAGTCACAACGCCTACACATTTTCCGTCTTCAACGATCAGTCGATCTACCATACCTTGACGCATTGTCAGATTACGTTCATTCTCCATCGTTTCCTTCATTTTATGCTGGTAGGAGAATTTATCTGCTTGAGCACGAAGCGCGTGAACAGCAGGCCCTTTACCCGTGTTAAGCATCCGCATCTGAATAAAGGTTTTATCGATATTCCGTCCCATTTCTCCACCAAGTGCATCAATCTCGCGCACAACATGTCCTTTGGCCGGTCCCCCAATAGATGGGTTACAAGGCATAAAGGCCACCATGTCCAGATTGATCGTAATCATTAGTGTTTTGGACCCCATACGAGCTGCGGCCAGCGCGGATTCCACACCAGCATGTCCTGCACCAACGACGATTACATCATAACTGCCGCCATCAAAAGCCATTCCCGTTTACCTCCTTATTCCGCTGCATTTGGTGTAACTCACACAGACGGATCATGTTCTACAATAATGAAACTACTTCTAACCGTTCATCGGAACTTGCATTCCTATCTATATGAAACCAACACGTAATGGCTACAACATCATTCCATCCTTTGACAACAGGCAGAAATTGTACCTTTCCATCATACACTACGATTCAAGTCAATCCGCAGTATATTTTTTTTACTTTCCTAGACAGAACTGGGAGAAAATCTGATCAATTAATGCATCATGTGCCGTATCTCCAACAATCTCGCCCAAATGCTCCCACGCCAAACGAACATCAATCTGAATCATATCGATCGGAATGAACTGCTCTGCTGCTTCATAGGCATCCACGAGGGACTGCTTCGCTTTTTTGAGCAAAGCAATATGACGCACATTACTGACATAGGTCAGATCTGCGGACTCCAGTTTACCACTGAAGAATAGCGTAGAGATGGCATCTTCCAGTCGATCGACACCCAGATCATCTTTCACCGACATCGGTACAAGCCGTTCTTCCGGAATGTAACGAAGCAGCACGTCACGTTCTACCTGTGGTGTTAAGTCCATTTTATTCATAATGATTATCGATTGTCTACCGCGGATTTGTTCCAATAATTCAATCTCATCGGGATGAAGTGGCTCCGCAGCATTCACAACCATTAAGATCAGATCGGCTTCACTTACCGCAGAACGAGAGCGTTCTACCCCGATCTTCTCTACAACGTCCATCGTTTCCCGGATTCCTGCCGTATCCAGCAATTTCAGCGGGATATTATTGATCGTAATGAACTCTTCAATTACATCACGAGTTGTTCCTGGAATGTCCGTGACGATAGCTCGATTGTCTTGCGCAAGTGTATTCATCAATGAGGATTTACCCACGTTAGGTCGTCCAACGATTGCCGTCGTGATACCTTCTCGCAGGATCTTTCCTTGTTCTGCTGTAGTCAGCAATTTATCAATTTCAGTCATAACCTGACTGGACTTTTCTTTGATAAAATCAGACGTTAACGACTCCACATCATGCTCTGGATAATCGATATTTACTTCAATATGAGCCAGTGTTTCCACCAGTGTATATCGTAGATCACGCAGTTTGGAGGACAGCTTGCCTTCAACCTGTTTTAATGCAACCGAGAAAGCTCGGTCCGATTTGGAACGAATAAGATCCATGACACCTTCCGCCTGAGACAGGTCAATCCGCCCATTAAGGAAAGCACGTTTCGTGAACTCACCGGGTTCAGCCAGACGAATATCAAGCTGCAACAACAGGTCCATGACCCGTTTTACAGACACTACACCACCATGCGCACTGATCTCCACCACATCTTCTGTTGTGAACGACCGAGGTGCTCGCATGACTGTTACCAGCACTTCCTCGATCTTCTCGCCGCTCGCCGGATCTATGATATGACCATAATGAACCGTATGGGATGCTGCCTGAGTTAAAGGGGTTTTGCTGCGAAAAATCTTTTCCGTCTCCGACACTGCATCCGGGCCGCTGACCCGGATCACGGCGATACCCGCCTCTCCAACAGCCGTTGATATCGCTGTGATCGTATCACTGATCATGGTTATCTCTCCTTGCTCTATTTTAAAATTGCCGCCCCTCAGGGGACGCCATATCCATTTTCAAATCTATTAATGATATAACATATGACATGCCAGTTATCGTATTAAGTTCACTCTTTACTTGTTCTACGCACCTTATCAAATTACTTCTGTACGAAAAAAGCAATGGCTTCTGCACCGGGCAGGAAGCCATTGCGTCTTCAATTTCGTGTTATTTCGTCGTAATAACCACACGCCGATTAGGCTCCTCGCCCTTACTTAACGTCTTAATCTGCGGATGATTTTGCAGTTTTGCATGGATGACTTTCCGTTCGAGCGGAGGCATTGGTTCCAGTACAACTTCCTTACCAGTACGAATTGCTTGTCCAGCCAACCGTTCAGCCAGATCCTCCAGTGTCTTCCGCCGACGTTGACGGAAATTCTCCGCGTCGAGCACAATTCGAACGAAGCTTTCCGAATATCGGTTCGCTACAATGTTCGTTAGATACTGAAGCGCATCCAGCGTCTGTCCACGTCTGCCAATAATCATGCCCAGATCTTCGCCGGCAATATTGAAGATATGTCCATCCCGCTGTTTTTTGATATGCACTTCAACATCCAGTCCCATACCTGCTGCGACCTCTTTCAAGAAAGCAGCCGCTTCTTCATAGGGATTTTTAGCTGCAACATCCTCAAGTAATGCATCTACTTCAGGTTTGTATGCAGCTGGCTTGATCGGCTGTGGAACAACTTCCGGCACAGGCAATAATTTCACTTCAACTTTGGCCGCCCTCACCCCGAACAAACCCAGGAATCCTTTTGACGGCTGCTCTAACACTTGTATCTCGACCTTGTCCCGACTTACGCCAAGCTCGGTCAATCCTTGGTTTACAGCATCTTCAACGGTTTTTCCTGACGTAATGACTTTGGTCATTTCGATTTTTTGGCCCCTTTCGACCCTTTTCCAGAGACGGTCGCTTTGCCACCGTTTTTGCGTTTAGCTCCATTTTTGGAAGAGCTATTCTGCTTCACGTTGACCTCAGCCACGATTTTATCATTATTCCGGTAAAGGAAATAGTTTTGCACGATCGTGTAGATGTTACTGTAGAACCAGTACAGCGGAAGTGCTGACGGGAACTGGTAGGACATCACGAAGATCAAAATTGGATATACCCAAAGCATAAACTGCATCGGACCAACTTGCTGTGCAGGGTTCATACGCATCATCATCCATGTTTGAATGAATGTTGTAATGGCAGCCAGCACTGGCAAAATAAACAGGTGATCCGGTTCCCCGAGCTGAAGCCACAAGAAATCATGTGTTCTCAGACTGGAGTTTCCGTAAATTGAGTTATAAAGTGCGATGTAAATCGGCATCTGAATGATAAGCGGCAGACAACCCGCCATCGGATTAACTTTATTCTCCTGAAACAACTTCATTGTTTCTTGCTGAACTTTCTCAGGTGTATCTTTAAACTTGGCTTGAATCTCCTTCAGCTGCGGCTGAATCGCCTGCATAGCTTTGGAGCTACGGACTTGTTTCATTGTTAATGGTAAAATCAATGTCCGCACAATAAGCACCATCACGAGGACGGCCAGTCCATATTCACCGTTAAACCAGTTGGCGAATGTATCCAGCGCCAGTGAGAACCAGTACACAACATTGCTTTGCCAGAATGAGCCACTATTCTTCAGATCTTCCGTAGTAACCCCGGCTCCTTGTGGAGTACATCCGGCGAGTACAGTGACCATTGCAATGACTGCAATGAGGAGAATCCACTTCCCCTTTGATGTCTTCAATCGCGACACTTCATAACCCCTCTCTTAACCATTCCATTCCACCGTAAATCATACCATAATTAGGAGGACAAATAAACCGAAGCTTACCGCTTGCTCGACTTCAAAAGAGAGCCCTTTCGCATCGCATGTAGCAGGCTTTTTTCCATTTCCTTATAGGGCATGTCCAGTGCACCTTTTCTGACGATAAAAATCAGATCCATCTGCGTGACGATCTCATGCTCATGATGACGAACAATTTCCTTGATCATGCGTCTCATCCGGTTGCGTACGACAGCGTTTCCGATTTTCTTGCTGCATGATACGCCGACCCGAAATTGTTCCGTATCTTTACGGCGACAGCCATACACCACGAATTGATGATTGGCAAACGATTTCCCATACCGGTATACGCGGCTAAAGTCCGCCCGGTTTCGTAGACGCAGTCTTTTATACACGGCGCTTCTCCTTGCTGTTCTCCACCATTGTTATTGACGGAGGCCTCATTACTGATTTAGTATAGGCTTTCTTGAATGACGGTAAACCGTCTTGGCGACAACTTCATTTGGGATGACTGTTTATCAGCTACTTGAACTGATCAGCATTCATCCGGGATGATTGTTGATTGGCCATTTAACCAAGCAAACATTCATCATTATATAAGGTAAGTTTTCGAAAAATGGAAAACTCACTCAACATACTTCATATGTGTTCAGCACTTTTTAGCAGACCATTCAGACCTGATCTGTAGCAGCATCCAGTCTGATTTGAGCTAATTAAGAAAAAAAAGACCACCTCGGTGGTCTTCAATGCATTAAGCACTCAGGTTTTTACGGCCTTTAAGGCGACGTGCGGCCAAAATTTTACGGCCGTTGCTCGTGCTCATTCTTTTCCGGAAACCATGAACTTTTTTACGTTTGCTAACGTTCGGTTTGAATGTAGGTCTCAATGTATTGCACCTCCTCACAAGGAAATACTTATGTGATGAATCACTTTCATCTTCACAGAAAACACCTTTATATATTTAACCATGACCACCTGGAAAAGTCAACTGCAAGGCGTAAGGCTTCTCCCTCTTTTATATACACTCTTCATCCCACCCAAAGTAATGGCCACAGTCCGTTCACTTCCATACCATGACCAAGCCCCGAAGAGAGTCCTGAAAGTTATCCCCAGACCCCGATCAGATCACCCTATTTCAGCATTTATAGTTATCCACACCCTCCAATGCCTGTTATCTCCTTCATTACATCCTGTTTAAAGTTATTCACATGTGGATAATGATTATAGGCTATAAGTTTCGTCGAATTCTAATCAGGTTGTATCCGCTTCAATTAAGGTTTACAAGCTTTTGAGAAAGGTGTAGGATAAAAATCACATCTTGTATACAAGTATATGGATGAAGCTGATTTACTTATCCGCCTTTAGTAGTCCTTTGAAAAAAACATTAGCCGTTAGCTTGTAGCTACAGACTATGGATTGAACTGAACTGTCCAGTCCGCAAAATAGTTATGCTATGATCAGTAATGAACTGATTACTTATTAATAGGAGCGTTAGCCATATGTTATTTCCTTCTTCCTGGCTTCAAGGGGCATCCCGTGGTGAAGCCATTGCCTGCGAATTAAGGCTGCGGATCATCAGTGGTACCCTTCGACCTGGAGAGATTTTGTCGGAAAATCGTATTGCGGCTGATTTTGACAGCAGTCGCTCACCTGTCCGTGAAGCCTTACGTACATTGTCCAATGAAGGACTTATTCGACTTGAACGTATGGGTGTCGTTGTCATTGGACTACGAATCAAGGATGTCGAAGAATTGTATGATGTACGTTTCCTGATTGAAAGTTTTGTGCAGCAGCGACTCGCAGGTGATGTTCCAGACTCATTAATCACCCAGTTGCGTAACGTGATCGACAAAATGCAACTTGCTGGACGGCATCAGGACGCTGTCGAATTCGCCTACCAGGATCTCGTTTTCCATGAAACGATTATTGAAGCCGCCCAGCATTCCCGTATCTCACATCTATGGAAGAGTATTCGATATGTTGTGATGACCGTTATGCTGCTCACGACGCGCAGAGTATTCGTTCAAGGCGAACAGAAAGTAAGCGCTGTAATTGAGAAACACCGTTTGCTCGTTGAAGCACTGGAGTCTGGTGACAAAGTGCTCATTCAGGCTGGAGTCCGCACGTATTTCCAAGATTCCGGTAAAACCCTGCACGAAAGCTTTGATTCCTAAAAGGAGCAAGGCGTTTGCAATCATATCCGCTGTGAGTGATTGCGGTTCAACTTGTCGACAAGTATACAAAACGCGATTTTGTTTTCATTTTGGGCATGATAAAACTATATTTCTCGCCAACACCTCTTCTAATTAGTACCGGCACGAAAAAATTGTTGACGATAATCTCACTTGTAAGCGTTCTATATCAGAAATAAAGGAGCACATAACATCATGAGCACTCTTTTTGGACTATCCCACAACGCAACATTATTGGTTTGGACGTTAATTGCGATCGTTTTTCTGATCGTCTTGATCTCCAAGTATAAATGGAATCCTTTTATCACCCTGCTGTTGTCCGCATTAATGCTCGGTTTGCTTACAGGCATGAAACCTGCCGATGTGATCTCTTCCATTACCGGGGGACTTGGCGGCACACTTGGAACCATTGCAATTGTTATTGCTCTCGGTACGATGCTTGGTAAGATGATGGCCGAATCTGGCGGTGCCGAGCGCATTGCAACTACATTGGTTAATCGGTTCGGTGTGAAACGTGTGCACTGGGCCATGATGATTGTTGGATTTATCGTTGGTATTCCTGTTTTCTTCGAAGTCGGCGTGATTTTGATGATTCCCATCATTTTCACCGTTGCACGTAAAACCAATATGTCTCTGCTGCAGATTGGTATTCCCATTTTGGCCGGTTTATCCACTGTACACGGTTTGGTCCCACCCCACCCAGCGCCAATGATAGCGATTGAAGCTTACAGCGCGGATCTGGGTAAAACCATTTTGTACTCCCTTATTGTTGGTATTCCTACAGCGATTATTGCAGGTCCTTTGTTTGGTAAATTTATTGGCAAAAGAATACACACCGAACCGCCAGCTGAACTGGCTGAACAATTCGCAACCAAAACAAACAGCAACATGCCTGGGTTTGGTATCACCCTGTTTACCATATTGCTGCCGGTTATTCTGATGCTGATTGGTTCCATAGCCAGCATCATTGACCCAAATGCCACAAGCGGCTTCACCGTTTTCAGTGAATTTATCGGTCATGAGATCATTGCTCTGCTGATTTCAGTTGTATTTGCCCTCTTTTCACTCGGCTTTGCACGTGGATTCACCAAACACGATATTTCTCGCTTCACCAGTGAATGTCTGGCGCCTACGGCAACCATCATTCTCATTATTGGCGGAGGCGGTGCCTTCAAACAGGTATTGATCAATAGTGGTGTGGGCAACGCCATTGCGGATGTCGCTACCCATGCCAATATCAACGTGATCCTGTTTGCCTGGCTTGTCGCTGCGCTCATTCGTGTAGCTACCGGTTCAGCAACCGTAGCTATGACAACTGCTGCCGGCATTGTCGCTCCAGTGCTTGCACTCACACCAGGTACCAATATTGAGCTGGTTGTACTCGCCACAGGTGCAGGGTCACTCATCTTGTCCCATGTGAACGATGCAGGATTCTGGATGATCAAAGAATTCTTTAATATGAGCGTTTCCCAGACATTGAAAACGTGGACCGTTATGGAAACACTATTATCCGTGGTCGGACTGATCTTTATATTGCTGCTAAGTACAGTGGTATAAATGGAGTCTCTATAGTAGAAAAAAATTAAATCTCATCGCTTTCTGAAGAAAGAAGGATTAAATATATGAACAACTACATGATTGGGATCGATATTGGTACAACCAGTACCAAATCCGTGTTATTTACCGAGCAAGGGTCCGTCATCAGTACTTCAACACAGGAATACCCTTTGTATACCCCTGCACCCGATGTTGCCGAGCAGGACCCCGAAGAGATTGTACAGGCGGCCCTCCGCTCTGTCCGAGGAGTTATGGAGCAGAGCGGCGTTGCTGCCGAGCAGATCCTGTTTGTATCCTGCAGCTCGGCTATGCATAGTGTCATTGCCATGGGACAGGATAACAACCCCTTAACCCGTTGCATCACCTGGGCGGATAATCGAAGTGCAGCTTGGTCTGCCCAGCTGCAAGAGAATGGTCTGGGCCATCGCATCTATCTGCGCACGGGTACACCGATCCATCCCATGTCACCGCTGACCAAATTAATGTGGCTGCGCCACGATGAACCTGAACTTTTTGAGCGCACAGCCAAATTCATTTCGATTAAAGAATATCTATTCTTCCGTCTATTCGGACAATATGTCGTCGACCATTCCATCGCTTCCTGCACGGGCTTGCTCAATCTGGAACAACTGGACTGGGACGCAGAAGCCCTTGAGATTGCAGGCATTACACCCGACCATCTCTCGAAGCTCGTACCTACAACACATATATTAGAAGGAATGAATCACGAATCGGCTGAAAAAATGGCTCTCTCCCCCTCTACGCCCTTTGTTATTGGCGCAAGTGACGGGGTTTTGTCCAATCTCGGCGTGAACGCTATTGAACCTGGTGTTGTCGCAGCAACCATCGGAACCAGTGGTGCTATTCGCACTGTCGTGGACCGTCCGGTTACCGACCCCAAAGGTCGGACCTTCTGTTACGCCCTCACAGAGAATCTTTGGGTCATTGGCGGACCTGTGAATAACGGTGGCATGTTATTTCGCTGGGTGCGGGATGAATTTGCAGCGTCTGAAGTGGAGACAGCGAAGCGACTTGGCATCAATTCCTATGATGTTCTAACCAAAATTGCCGAACGTGTCCGGCCAGGATCGGAAGGGCTTCTGTTCCATCCGTACCTATCGGGCGAACGTGCACCATTGTGGAATCCGGATGCCCGTGGTTCCTTTTTTGGCTTAACACTCCATCATCAGAAAGAGCATATGATCCGTGCTGTCCTGGAAGGCGTTATTTTCAACCTATACACAGTACTGCTTGCCATGGAAGAACAGATTGGGCATCCTACCTCCATTCAAGCCACCGGTGGGTTTGCTCGTTCCCCTCTCTGGCGCCAAATGATGTCCGATATCTTCAATCAGGAGGTCGTTGTACCCGAGAGCTTTGAAAGTTCCTGTCTGGGTGCCGTCGTGCTTGGTTTGTACGCTACTGGGCGGATCAAGTCGCTTCATGCCGTTTCTTCCATGGTGGGTACAACGCATCGACATACCCCTGTCAAAGAGAATGCTGTACTTTACCAGGAGCTGCTGCCCATCTTTATTCGGATCTCTCGCAAACTGGAGGAGGAATACGCAGATATCGCTGAATTCCAGCGTAAGATGTCCCTTCCCCGTCTCTAAATCATCAATCCATACCTCGTTTCTGCACCAAAAAAAGAGGGTGTGCCCTAAAACCAAAAATCGGTTTTAGGGCACACCCTCTTTTGCTATAAATTCATAAAATATCGTTTGGATTCATATCATACATTCATACACTTCTACCTCAATATTTGAGTTTCGGCTTAGCTCTTCATTCAGGATAATTCATATACTACTTGTCTTAAAATGAATTCCTCTTTGTTCATTATCCATCTATATCGATGATCACAGATCGCCATCTCCTCAGAAATCAAATAACATTTCTTGTTTAACGATACGCCAATTTGGGTCTTTTCCGCCTTCCAGCCTTACGCTAAATGCATGGATTTTATCCTCTACCCTTTGGCCAAAAAACACGAGGGTGAGAGGTAACTCATTTCCGATCTCGATTACGCTCCATTTTCACTTCACGGTTATCCACAGACAGGTTATTCACAAACGAAGAATACTTTTACACACAATTTGGCATCATTTGACGGATAACCTGTGTATAAAACATTTTTGGTTTTTGGGTCTTTCTGTCGAAAATTAAACAGTTTATAAACAATATATTGTGTTGTGACTAAAAATTATACACAAGTTATTGAATTTGTGGATAAAATCACGCGATACGTTGAAATGCGGGGTTTCTTTTGCTATGATTGTATTACTTTTGGATGTGAATATGTGATCTGACCCATAATATTATCAACAGCCTGTGGATAAAGTTGTGAACAATTTTCCGTTGTTCATACTTTTTTTGTTTTCGACCTGCGGGGGTTTGGGGATAAATTCAACAATATATCTCGTATTTCGACACTGCATCATGGCTTAAGCCACACTTGGAACATGTAAAAGGAGTGACAGTCTGTGGACAGCCATACTTCTGATTTATGGCAGCAAATTTTATCAATCATACAAAACAAACTCAGCAAACCCAGCTTTGACACCTGGTTCAAAGCAACCAAAGCCACCAAGCTAAATGACCGTTCAATCGTCATTTCCGCACCAACCACGTTTGCCGTCGAATGGCTGGAGAGCCGTTACACCAAATTGGTTGGCTCGACGGTATACGAGCTGCTTGGCAAGCAAGTCGATGTGAAATTTGTCATTGAAGAGAACAAGCCTGCTGAACCGGACCCGCAATTGCCGGCGCCAACGCCTACAGTTGTACAGGAAGAAGCGGTACTCAGCATGCTGAATCCGAAATATACGTTCGATACATTTGTCATCGGGCCGGGCAACCGTTTTGCCCATGCCGCATCGCTGGCGGTCGCTGAAGCGCCCGCCAAAGCTTACAATCCTCTCTTCCTGTATGGAGGAGTAGGACTCGGTAAAACACACTTGATGCATGCGATCGGACATTATGTTCTGGAGCATGATCCGGGCAGCAAAGTCGTTTATTTGTCGTCTGAGAAATTCACGAACGAATTCATTAACTCGATCCGTGACAACCGCGGGGAGAGCTTCCGTAACAAATACCGGAGCGTCGACATTTTGCTCATTGATGATATTCAGTTCTTGGCGGGAAAAGAATCAACACAAGAGGAATTTTTCCATACGTTTAATGCGCTGCATGAGGAACGGAAGCAGATCATCATCTCCAGCGACAGACCACCGAAGGAAATTCCGACACTGGAAGAACGACTTCGTTCTCGCTTTGAATGGGGGTTAATCACGGATATCCAGCCTCCAGATTTGGAGACAAGGATCGCAATTTTGCGTAAAAAGGCACGTGCGGAAAACTTGGATATTCCGAATGAAGCGATGATGTACATTGCCAACCAGATTGACACCAACATCCGTGAACTGGAAGGCGCCCTGATTCGGGTCGTTGCTTATTCTTCACTGACTAATCAAGATGTAACCACTCATCTGGCAGCTGAAGCACTGAAGGATATTATTCCTTCCAGTCGTCCCAAAATGATCACTATTCATGACATCCAACAAAAGGTCGGCGAGTATTATAGCCTTAAGCTTGAAGATTTCAAAGCACGGAAACGGACCAAGGCAGTTGCTTTCCCAAGACAGATTGCCATGTATCTCTCTCGTGAACTGACAGACTTTTCTCTGCCCAAAATTGGGGAAGCATTCGGAGGACGAGATCATACCACTGTCATACATGCTCACGAAAAAATCTCCCAAGCGATTAAAAACGATCAGGATCTCTATAAAGTTATCAACAACTTAACCGAAAAAATTAAGAATCCAACCTGAACAAGTCCCAAGCCTATGCACAACGTATACACATGTGGATAGGCTTGGGTGTACGGGTTTATACCCACTTATCCACATATTCAGTGCCCCTATTACTATTATTACTAAAAAGATCTTAAAGATATCATCTCCAAAATAGCCATTTCGGAGCTTAGCCTTCGGCCTTTGAAAAACACCTTTCAACACCCCAACACCCAAAAAATCAGCTAGGAGTGAAACCATGAAAATCAGCATAATGAAAAACTACTTAAACGATTCCATACAGCAAGTATCCAAAGCGATCTCGAGCCGTACGACGATTCCGATTCTGAGCGGTATCAAATTCGACGTGAATCATCAAGGTGTAACGTTGACAGCAAGTGACACCGATATATCCATTCAATCCTTCATCCCGCTTGAAGATGGAGATAAAAGCGTAGTTCAGGTAGATCAACCCGGCAGTGTAGTTTTACCAGCCAAATTTTTCGTGGAGATCATCAAGAAGCTGCCATCACAGGAAGTACACATGGAAGTCAAAGAGAACTTCAACACCTTTATCTCCGCAGGTGCTACCGAGATTCAACTGGTAGGTCTTGATCCGGAAGAATTCCCGGTACTGCCAAGCATCGAAGAAAACCAAACGGTCTCCATTCCAGGAGATTTGCTGAAAAATATGATTAAACAAACGGTCTTCTCCATTTCCACACATGAGACTACTCCAATCCTGACAGGTGTACTCTGGAGTTTGGGTGACAACGAATTGAAATTTGTGGCAACAGACCGTCACCGTCTTGCTACTCGATCAGCAATGCTGGATAATGCAGAAGGTATCCGCTTCAACAACGTAGTCATTTCCGGTAAAACGCTGAACGAGCTCAGTAAAATTGTTCCGGATCAAAATACGCTTGTGGATATCGTTGTTGCAGATAACCAGGTCCTGTTCAAAATCGACCGTGTATTGTTCTACTCCCGTATTCTGGACGGAACATATCCCGATACTTCTAGAATTATTCCAACGTCATACAAAACAGAACTTGTTTTAGATACAAAAAAATTAAGTGAATCCATTGACCGGGCTTATTTGCTGTCGCGTGAAGAGAAAACAAACATCGTGCGTATGCAAACGATGGATTCGGGATCCGTTGAAATTTCTTCAAGCTCTTCCGAGCTAGGTAAAGTAAGAGAAGAAATCGAACCTGCCGAGTTTACAGGAGATCCGTTAAAAATCTCGTTCAACTCCAAATACATGCTGGATGTGCTGAAAGTTGTTGAAAGTGAGCAGCTGATGATCGCTTTTACAGGAGTCATGAGTCCAATTATCTTGAAACCGCTGGATGACAGTCACAGCCTTTACGTGATATTGCCATATCGGACGACCAACTAACGAAAGGAAGATCACAGTGAACCAAGTTACGATTCGAACGGAATATATCAAGCTTGATCAATTTTTGAAACTGGCTGATTGCATCCCAACTGGAGGTATGGCCAAAGCTTTGCTTCAGGAAGGTCTTGTACGTGTGAATAAAGAGCCTGAGGAACGCCGGGGACGTAAGTTATACCCTGGGGATATCGTTGAAGTGGACGGAGAAGGCACATTCGAAGTTGCTGCAGAATAAGAAGACCAGTTCGATCCTGCTGCCTCCTGACGGACGGGATAAAAGGGAGGTTACCGCGTGTTTGTGAACAGCATTGATCTGCAGAATTTCCGCAATTATGAACATCTCAGACTGGACTCTTTTGGTCCCGTAAACTTGTTGATCGGGCAAAATGCCCAAGGCAAGACCAATCTTGCAGAGGCGATTTTTGTACTCGCACTCACCAAGAGCCATCGTACATCCCGTGACAAGGAGTTAATCCGTTTCGGTGAGGAACGTGCCAGACTTGCAGCAGAGGTCGACAAAAAGTACGGATCGGTCAAGCTTGAACTATCTTTGTCGCAACAAGGCAAAAAAGCAAAAATTAACGGCTTGGAGCAGCGCAAGTTAAGTGATTTTGTCGGAGCGCTCAATGTTGTGATGTTTGCACCGGAGGATCTGGAGATTGTAAAAGGCACACCGGGGGTCCGCCGCCGGTTTCTTGACATGGAGATCGGGCAGGTAGCACCTGGCTACCTGTATCACCTACAGCAATACCAAAAAGTGCTCGTCCAACGAAACAATTTGCTTAAGCAGTTATGGGGACAAGGGGCATCAGCCCAGACCATGCTTGAGGTGTGGAACGAACAACTGGTTGAGCATGGTGTTAAAATCGTCAAAAAAAGGAAACAATTCATAAAGAAACTGCAAAAGTGGGCAGAAACGATTCATCAGGGGATCACCGGAGGCGGAGAAGTCTTGCGGCTGGCCTACCTTCCTTCCTTCAGCGAAGCCGCTGAGGAAGATGAAGCTGTCTTAATGGACCAATTTATGATAAAATTATCACAAATGAAAGAGCAGGAGATTCGCCGAGGCACAACCCTTAGTGGGCCGCATCGGGATGACCTGTCCTTTTTCATTAACGATCGGGAAGTACAAACATATGGCTCGCAGGGGCAGCAGCGCACAACAGCGTTGTCCCTTAAACTTGCGGAAATTGAACTGATTCATGAAGAAATCGGAGAATATCCAGTTCTGTTGCTGGATGATGTTCTGTCCGAGCTGGATCCTTTTCGCCAGACGCAGCTGATCGAAACGTTCCAGAGCAAGGTGCAAACCTTTATTACGGCTACGGGGATCGAGAGCCTGAACGTTGACAAGCTCAAAGATGCCAGTATTTATCACGTTCATGCCGGACAGGTTGAACGCTAAGGAGTGAGGGGCTTATGTACATTCATCTGGGCGGTGAGAAGATCATCCGTTCTTCCGAATTGGTCGCTATTTTTGATATATCGATTGAAAAATCCTCAAAGATCTCCAAGCAGTATGTCACGCATGCCGAGCAGGAAAAGACAGTGGAACACATCGGTGAAGAGGAAGCGAAGTCCATTGTGGTGACCAAAAACATTGTGTACTACTCGCCTATTTCCTCAGCCACGCTGAAGAAGCGGGCTCACATTTTTCCTGATCTCTAGCGTTTGTGTCGCATAAGGTATGTCTTTTTCTGCTTGTTTTTATGTGGACATCTGGCTGAAATGAAGGACGTTGCCTATTTCAGCAAACATTATTAGTTAACGCATATTTACGATATTGAATCTATAGAAGTAGGTGAAAGGCATGTCTATGAATCAACCGTCATATGATGCGAATGAAATTCAGGTCCTTGAAGGATTGGAAGCCGTACGGAAGCGTCCGGGGATGTATATCGGTTCCACCAGTTCCAAGGGCCTGCATCATCTGGTCTGGGAAGTAGTGGACAACAGTATTGACGAAGCGCTTGCAGGTTACTGTGACCACATTGAGGTCAGTATCCATGAAGACAATAGCGTGACTGTAGTCGATAACGGACGGGGTATTCCTGTCGGCGAACATACCAAAATGAAACGTCCTGCACTTGAGGTAGTTATGACTGTCCTCCATGCAGGGGGGAAATTTGGCGGCGGCGGATATAAAGTATCCGGTGGTTTGCATGGTGTTGGTGTGTCCGTTGTGAATGCACTCTCTGAAAAAGTGGTTGTAACGGTTAAACGTGAGGGACATATCTATCAACAGGAATATCGCCGTGGAGCTCCACAGTACGACCTGAAAGTGATCGGTACAACCGACGAAACAGGAACAACGGTTAGATTCCATCCGGACCCTGAAATTTTCACGGAAACAAGAGTTTATGAATATGACATCTTGCTGGCCCGTATTCGTGAGCTGGCGTTCCTGAACAAGGGTATTGGTCTTACACTGACGGATGAGCGTACAGGTGCAACCAACTCATTCCTGTATGAAGGCGGCATTATCGAATACGTCTCCTTCCTCAACCAGAAGCGCGAAGTACTGCATGAGAATCCAATTTACGTTGAAGGTTCCAGAGATAACATCCAGGTGGAAGTTGCCCTGCAATACAATGACAACTACACCGAGAATATCTATTCCTTCGCGAACAATATCAACACGCATGAGGGCGGAACGCATGAATCAGGTTTCAAGAGTGCCCTTACGCGGATTATCAATGACTACGCCCGTAAGGCGGGGGTAATCAAGGACAGCACGGGGAACCTTTCCGGGGATGACGTGCGTGAAGGCTTGACAGCTATTATTTCGGTCAAGATTCCGGAGCCGCAATTTGAAGGACAGACCAAGACCAAGCTGGGCAACAGCGAAGTGCGTGGGATTGTAGAATCCTTGTTTGCCGAGAAGCTGCAGGAGTTCCTGGAAGAGAACCCTTCCGTATCCCGTCGCATTTTGGAAAAAGGACTGCAAGCAGCACGTGCGCGTGAAGCTGCCCGTAAAGCCCGTGAACTGACACGTCGTAAAGGTGCACTCGAAGTAAGCTCACTTCCAGGTAAACTGGCAGACTGTTCATCCAAGGATGCTTCAATCAGCGAATTGTACATCGTCGAAGGTGACTCTGCAGGCGGATCAGCGAAGCAAGGTCGGGATCGTCATTTCCAAGCGATTTTGCCGCTGCGTGGTAAGATTCTAAACGTGGAAAAAGCTCGTCTCGACCGCATCTTGGGTAATGCGGAGATTAGAGCAATTATTACGGCAATGGGTACAGGTATTGGTGATGACTTCGATATTGCCAAAGCCCGCTATCACAAAATTATTTTGATGACCGATGCCGACGTCGATGGTGCTCATATTCGGACACTATTGCTGACATTCCTGTATCGGTACATGCGTAAAATCATTGAGGCAGGTTATGTGTATATTGCACAACCGCCATTGTTCAAGATTGAGCGTAACAAAGTAATTCGTTATGCCGGTTCCGAGAAAGAGCGCGATGAAATTATTGCAACGCTCGGGGAAAATGCGAAATTCAACGTTCAGCGTTACAAAGGTCTTGGCGAGATGAATGCCGGACAATTGTGGGAAACGACGATGGATCCGGAGAGCCGGACCATGATGCAAGTATCGATTAATGATGCCATCCTTGCTGATACCATGTTTGACACCCTGATGGGGGATAATGTTGAACCGCGTCGTGACTTTATCCAGGAAAATGCGAAATACGTGAAAAACCTCGACATTTAACACATTCGAAGAGGCGCCTGAGAGGGCGCCTTTTTTTATATTAGAGAAGGTATGGAACAGGGAAGGCGTAACTTAGACTTCCGTACCCTTTGTTATCTACGTACACGTTTTTTGGCAGACGAGGCCTGTGCTTTGGGGGATGGACGGGAGCTCTTACTCTTTTTGGAGGGCAAACGACCGTACGCAATCGCATAACGTTTGATCTTCCGGTAAGCCTCCTTGTCCGGTAATAAGCCAAAGGCATAAATGCCTGGCAGTGTGTTGACTTCAAGAATCCAGGGACGCCCTGCTTCGTCTAGCGCAATATCAATACCAATCTCTTTGAGTCTTGGAAATGATGTTTGCAATTGTACAGCGGTATGAATACCTAAGCGGTACAGCTCAGTACGGAGTTTCTTGAAGCCATCCTGTTGAAGATGGGGGAGTACGAGTTCTTCAAACGTGGCCAATCGCCCACCACCATGAATGTTGGTGATGATTTTGCCCGGCGCAGCAACACGTCCCAGAATACCTGTTGTTTCCCAGTTGTGTTGCAGATTTTTCTGAGTTAACACACGCAAGTCAAAAGGCAAATCTTCATGCTTCATCAGCGATATTCCCTGTTGAATGATATATTCACGTTCCTGAATGCGATCATTCAGTGCTCGTTCGAGTTCGTCCAAGGAATGAAATGATCTCTCCTCTGTACCGTATTGGAGTTGATATGTTGTTGTGAGATAGGTAGCTCTGGAGGTAACAGCACTTGCTTCGGGTTCATCAGGCAGGTTCCGATCATTGGTTTCTTCCGAAACCTCTGTATCTGTGGTGGAATCTTCGGAACTAACGACAGGTTCGTATAAACGGGTTGTTTTCACCCGCATAACGCCATTACCGTAAGTACCACGGTCCGGTTTGATATAGTTGGACTCAAATAATTCAGTCATTCGTTCCAGAGTTTGACGGCTATATTTTCGGGTCACTGGGATATATTCATTCACAATGCGACTGCGTTGTAATACAGCTGTTTTGGCCCATTTGCTGGAGACGCGTTGGATACCCAAGATTCATCAGTCCTTTCATGTTTTGCTCAGTTCTAAAGAGGGACAGACACGGAGAAATCAAAGGACAAGAGACGATTTCAGTGGTATAATAGAGAAATATGGCGTTTTGTGCGATGAGCTGCACAATTTGCAGTTTGATCGTAGGACGGGAATGGCTTTAGCCTCGGTAGGCACAGTACATATGCCGTTTTTCTAGCATTGTATGTGCAATTGGGGAGGAAGGCAGGGCGTATCCCTAGACACGCAGAAGTTCCCGGAAGAAAGGCTATTGCCCAGCGGACGTTTAATTGTGTAACTTTTGTGAAAGTAATATAATAAAGAGTAGCGTTCTTGCGCGGTTTTAGCCTTGTTAGGCTTTTCACATATAATCAACTTTTTTTGCATGACGGAATGGAACGTTTGTTGAAGGACAAGAAGGAGGTCCAGCATGGCGGAAGAAATGAACTCTCAGATTACAGATCGGGATATAGGCGTCGAGATGCGTGAATCGTTTATGGATTATGCGATGAGCATCATCGTTAGCCGTGCCTTACCTGACGTGCGTGATGGATTGAAGCCGGTTCACCGGCGTATTCTGTACGCGATGTCAGAGCTCGGCATGACACCCGATAAACCACATAAAAAATCAGCCAGAATCGTCGGCGAAGTTATCGGTAAGTATCACCCACACGGTGACTCTGCTGTTTACGAGACGATGGTACGGATGGCACAGGATTTCTCCCTGCGTTATATGCATGTAGATGGACATGGTAACTTTGGATCGGTCGATGGCGATATGGCAGCAGCCATGCGTTATACCGAAGCCCGTTTGTCCAAGATTGCTATGGAAATGCTCAGAGATATTAACAAGGATACGATTGATTTCCAGCCGAACTATGACGGTGAAGAACATGAGCCAATCGTTCTGCCTGCTCGTTTTCCTAACTTGCTTGTCAATGGGGTCGGCGGGATCGCGGTAGGTATGGCTACCAATATTCCTCCTCATAACCTGGGCGAGGTCATTGATGGTGTACAAGCCATGATTCAAAATCCGGACATTACATCCATGGAACTCATGGATTACATTCAAGGACCAGACTTCCCTACGTCCGGCTACATTTTGGGCCGCTCAGGCATTCGCCAGGCGTATCAGACCGGACGTGGTTCAGTAACGATGCGGGCCAAAACCAACATCGAAGAGAACAACAACAAGGCGCGAATTATCGTTACGGAGCTGCCTTATCAGGTAAACAAGGCGAGACTCGTTGAAAAAATCGCCGAGTTGGTACGTGATAAAAGGATTGATGGTATTACTGACCTTCGTGATGAGTCTGACCGTAATGGTATGCGGGTTGTAATTGAGCTTCGCAGAGACGTGAATCCGGGGGTTGTCCTGAACAACCTGTACAAACATACATCGATGCAATCCACTTTCGGGATTAACATGCTTGCGATTGTTAATAAAGAACCTAAAATTCTGAACTTGCGTGAAGTGTTGTATCACTACCTGCAGCATCAGATTGAGGTTATTCGCAGACGTACGCAGTTTGAACTGAAAAAGGCTGAAGCTCGTGCACACATTCTAGAAGGTTTACGTATTGCGCTGGATCATATCGACGAGATTATTACGTTGATTCGTTCATCCAGTAATGCGGATGCAGCAAGAGAAGGTTTGATTGAGCGCTTCTCACTCAGTCATGATCAGGCTCAAGCTATTCTCGATATGCGTTTGCAACGACTCACAGGTCTGGAACGCGAACGTATTGAAAATGAATATAACGAACTGATGGTCAAAATCAGAGAGTATCGCGAAATTTTGGCCAATGAGCATCTGGTACTTGAGATTATCAGTACGGAGCTGCAAGAGATCCGCGACCGCTTCAGCGATGATCGTCGTACGGAGATCACTGTAGGTGAAGAGAGTATTCTGGATGAGGACCTGATTCCACGTGAAGAGGTTATCATTACGATTACCCATACAGGCTACGTGAAACGTCTGCCGGTATCCACATACCGCAGCCAGAAACGTGGTGGACGTGGGGTCGTGGGTATGGATACGAAAGATACCGACTTTGTCGAGCATCTGTTCGTGACCAACTCTCACAATTACCTCATGTTCTTCACTGACAAAGGTAAAGTGTACCGTCTCAAAGCGTACGAGATTCCAGAGCTTGGACGTACCGCACGGGGAACGCCGATTATCAACCTGATCCAGATTGAGCAGGGTGAATCAGTTAATGCCGTAATTCCGGTTCAGGAATTCGAAAGTGACAGATACCTGTTCTTTGCTACCCGCCAAGGGGTTGTGAAGAAAACACCACTTGAGGATTACACCAATATCCGCAAAGGCGGCTTGATCGGTATTTCCTTGCGTGATGATGACATTCTGATCGATGTTAAGCTGACCGATGGACAGCAAGAGATCATCATGGGTACAGCTCACGGAATGTCTATTCGATTCTCCGAAGGTAATGTACGTTCCATGGGACGTAGTGCCACCGGGGTTAAAGGGATCACATTGGATGAACAGGATGCCGTTATCGGCATGGATGTAGTTGATAAAGACCTTGATGTTCTAATCGTTACAGCCAAAGGTTACGGTAAACGTACACCTGTGAGTGACTATCGGATGCAGACTCGTGGCGGTAAAGGGATCAAGACTATTAATGTCACAGAGAAGAACGGCTCAGTAGTCAGCCTCAAAATGGTTAAAACCGAAGAGGATCTGATGATTATTACGTCTAGTGGTACGTTGATCCGGATGAGCATGGAAGGCATATCCACTATGGGTCGATACACGCAGGGTGTGAAACTGATTCATATTCGTGACGAGGACTCAGTAGCTACAGTCAGCCGAATTGATAAGAATGAAGAAGAACCAGACGATGAGTCGCTTGAAGGCTTGGAAGGCGAGGAGTCCCAAGCTCCGGTAGTAAGCTTGGAAGAAGGCACCGTTTCTGAAGCTGAGGTTAATGAAGTTGAGGGCGACGACGATTCCGGTTCGGAAGCATAAAAATAGAATGTTATAAAAACCGATCTCTTGGAGATTGGAAGAAGATTGCGAGGGCTCCCACGGGGAGCCCTTTTGTTGTATAAAGGAATCTCTTCGTGTATTCTTCCGAATCTGGGATGTACAGCCTGATTTCTGAGTAATATAATGGGAAATATCATGAAAAACCGGGACTATGGTCTTGTTTGTTATTAACATAGAAGAACGATGAGTGAGGGGAATACACATGGGATTAATCACCCTGTCAGAAGTCAAACCAGGACTCAAACTTGGGAGTGATGTGCAAACACTTCGCGGCAACGTTCTGCTTCAGAAGGGAAAAGTTATTTTACCCAAGGATATGGAAGTGCTCAGAGCCTTTATGATTCAACAGGTAGATATTGAACAAGAAAGAATGGCGTCGAGTAGTACAGCAACCAAAGGTGCCTCTGTGTCCGCAGGAAGTTCTGCCAATGACAAGAATGGTGAACGGGCAGGGAAGACAGGGAACGTCACCACAGCTCCTGTAGTAACGTCTTTGCAGGATGAGTATGAGAAGATGGTCGGACTAACGAAAAATGCTTTCCTGTCCTCTCTGGCGGCTGAATTGCCGGTCTATGAGTTACGTACACAGTTGGAGGCTGTGTTTGCACATCTCAAACAATATAATGTGCTTACCTTCAGTCCACGAGTAATGCAAGAACATGATTATGTATATCACCATGCCGTACTGAGTGCGATCACATCTTATCAACTGGCTCAATGGATCGATCTGCCCTCCAAGGATTGGATGCAAGTTGCTTTTGCAGGCTTGTTCCATGATATTGGTAACAACAAGGTAGATCCGCAGATTCTCCATAAACCATCCACGTTGACGGCTACAGAGCAGGAAGAGATTCGCCAGCATACGAAATATGGTTATCAGATCCTTAAACAGGCAAAGGCCATTAACGAGGGAGCCAGACTTGCAGCTTTGCAGCATCATGAAAAAGTTGACGGATCAGGCTACCCGTTGCAGCTTAGTGGGACGCAGATTCATATTTATGCCAAGATTGTAGCTATTGCTGATATTTTCCACGCCATGACGCTGGAGAAGATCTACCGCAAGGCACAATCACCATACCTAGTCCTAGAACAGATCCAAAGTGAGGCATTTGGGAAATTGGATCCTGCAATTGTAAGAGTATTTGTTCAACGTTCGACCCAGATCCATAATGGTATCCGAGTAAAACTCAGCAATAACCAAATTGGAGAGATCGTATTCTCTGATCGAGATCATCCTACACGGCCTATGGTGTCAGTAGAAGGAACCATCATTAACCTGATGCAGCAGCGGCAGCTTCACATCCAAGAGGTTATCGGATAACAATAGATATTAAAGTAACTTGAAGAGAGGGCCTTTCTTTTATAGAGAGGCTTTTTACGTGAGATAAATGTGGGAATGTAGAAAAACCAGAATTATTATAGAAAGATATATAATTACTCAAAAAAAGACTTGCAATCAATATCTGTACATGGTATATTCTAATTCCGGCCAAGAAAACACGGTTTACACGGTGCGGTAAGCAAATGAATTAAGCTTCGAAAGAAACTTAAAAAAAGAGCTTGCAAAGTTGGTTCGGATGTGGTAAGATATAAAAGTTGCTGAAGAGAACAACATTCGGTAACGAAACAAGTTTGATCTTTGAAAACTGAACAACGAGTGAGTAAACATTCTGCTTGCAGAATGAACGCGAAAGTTGAGACAAGCCTTGGCTTGAATCGGCTGGAGCACAAATGAGATTTTTAATCTCGTCAGATTCAAAATGAGCTTATCGCTCTTTTCAATACTTTATTGGAGAGTTTGATCCTGGCTCAGGACGAACGCTGGCGGCATGCCTAATACATGCAAGTCGAGCGGACTTGATGAGAAGCTTGCTTCTCTGATGGTTAGCGGCGGACGGGTGAGTAACACGTAGGCAACCTGCCCTCAAGTTTGGGACAACTACCGGAAACGGTAGCTAATACCGAATAATTGTTTTCTTCGCCTGAAGGAAACTGGAAAGACGGAGCAATCTGTCACTTGGGGATGGGCCTGCGGCGCATTAGCTAGTTGGTGGGGTAACGGCTCACCAAGGCGACGATGCGTAGCCGACCTGAGAGGGTGATCGGCCACACTGGGACTGAGACACGGCCCAGACTCCTACGGGAGGCAGCAGTAGGGAATCTTCCGCAATGGGCGAAAGCCTGACGGAGCAATGCCGCGTGAGTGATGAAGGTTTTCGGATCGTAAAGCTCTGTTGCCAGGGAAGAACGCTTGGGAGAGTAACTGCTCTCAAGGTGACGGTACCTGAGAAGAAAGCCCCGGCTAACTACGTGCCAGCAGCCGCGGTAATACGTAGGGGGCAAGCGTTGTCCGGAATTATTGGGCGTAAAGCGCGCGCAGGCGGTCATTTAAGTCTGGTGTTTAATCCCGGGGCTCAACCCCGGATCGCACTGGAAACTGGGTGACTTGAGTGCAGAAGAGGAGAGTGGAATTCCACGTGTAGCGGTGAAATGCGTAGATATGTGGAGGAACACCAGTGGCGAAGGCGACTCTCTGGGCTGTAACTGACGCTGAGGCGCGAAAGCGTGGGGAGCAAACAGGATTAGATACCCTGGTAGTCCACGCCGTAAACGATGAGTGCTAGGTGTTAGGGGTTTCGATACCCTTGGTGCCGAAGTTAACACATTAAGCACTCCGCCTGGGGAGTACGGTCGCAAGACTGAAACTCAAAGGAATTGACGGGGACCCGCACAAGCAGTGGAGTATGTGGTTTAATTCGAAGCAACGCGAAGAACCTTACCAGGTCTTGACATCCCTCTGATCGGTACAGAGATGTATCTTTCCTTCGGGACAGAGGAGACAGGTGGTGCATGGTTGTCGTCAGCTCGTGTCGTGAGATGTTGGGTTAAGTCCCGCAACGAGCGCAACCCTTATATTTAGTTGCCAGCATTTCGGATGGGCACTCTAGATAGACTGCCGGTGACAAACCGGAGGAAGGTGGGGATGACGTCAAATCATCATGCCCCTTATGACCTGGGCTACACACGTACTACAATGGCCGGTACAACGGGCTGCGAAATCGCGAGATGGAGCCAATCCCAACAAAGCCGGTCTCAGTTCGGATTGCAGGCTGCAACTCGCCTGCATGAAGTCGGAATTGCTAGTAATCGCGGATCAGCATGCCGCGGTGAATACGTTCCCGGGTCTTGTACACACCGCCCGTCACACCACGAGAGTTTATAACACCCGAAGTCGGTGGGGTAACCGCAAGGAGCCAGCCGCCGAAGGTGGGATAGATGATTGGGGTGAAGTCGTAACAAGGTAGCCGTATCGGAAGGTGCGGCTGGATCACCTCCTTTCTATGGAGAATCGTTTCCTGCAACGGAAACATTCAAATATGCAGCTCAGCTGCAAAACACTCACTCGTTGCTCAGTTTTGAGAGCTCAAACTCTCAAACAGCTTGCTTTTGCATGGAGCTTGTTCTTTGAAAACTAGATATCGAAACGAAACAAACGCGAATTAGAACATTCCTTTAAGCTGATCTTGTGTAAACAAGTGAAGTGTTTTTATAAGGTAGATTGCACGTACGATGGTATCGAATGGGAGCGACTTTTGGCTTTGCGCAAGCAAAACAAGGGAAGCGAGCAGTCGAAACCGGAGCACGAGGTTAAGCTACTAAGAGCACACGGAGGATGCCTAGGCGCTAGGAGCCGATGAAGGACGTGGCGAACAACGAAACTGCCTCGGGGAGCTGTAAGCAAGCTTTGATCCGGGGGTGTCCGAATGGGGAAACCCAGCTGGGGTAATTTCCAGTTACACCTAACTGAATACATAGGTTAGTGTGAGGCATACCAGGGGAACTGAAACATCTAAGTACCCTGAGGAAGAGAAAACAATAGTGATTCCGTCAGTAGCGGCGAGCGAACGCGGAGAAGCCCAAACCAGAGAGCTTGCTCTTTGGGGTTGTGGGACGTCTCACATGGAGTTACAAAGGAACCGGTTAAGCGAAGAGGTCTGGAAAGGCCCGCCAAAGAAGGTAAAAGCCCTGTAGTTGAAAGTCTGTTCCCTCCGAGACGGATCCCGAGTAGTGCGGGGCACGTGAAACCCCGTATGAATCCGGCAGGACCATCTGCCAAGGCTAAATACTTCCTAGCGACCGATAGTGAAGCAGTACCGTGAGGGAAAGGTGAAAAGCACCCCGGAAGGGGAGTGAAATAGAACCTGAAACCGTGTGCTTACAAAAAGTCAGAGCCCGTTTTAGGGGTGATGGCGTGCCTTTTGTAGAATGAACCGGCGAGTTACGTTCCCGTGCAAGGTTAAGGTGAAGAGCCGGAGCCGCAGCGAAAGCGAGTCTGAATAGGGCGACTTAGTACGTGGACGTAGACCCGAAACCGGGTGATCTACCCCTGTCCAGGGTGAAGGTGCGGTAACACGCACTGGAGGCCCGAACCCACGCATGTTGAAAAATGCGGGGATGAGGTGGGGGTAGCGGAGAAATTCCAATCGAACTCGGAGATAGCTGGTTCTCCCCGAAATAGCTTTAGGGCTAGCCTCGGAAAACAGAGTCGTGGAGGTAGAGCACTGATTGGGTGCGGGGCCCGCAAGGGTTACCAAGCTCAGTCAAACTCCGAATGCCATAGACTTACTTCCGGGAGTCAGACAGTGAGTGCTAAGATCCATTGTCAAAAGGGAAACAGCCCAGACCATCAGCTAAGGTCCCCAAGTGTGTGTTAAGTGGGAAAGGATGTGGAGTTGCACAGACAACCAGGATGTTGGCTTAGAAGCAGCCACCATTGAAAGAGTGCGTAATAGCTCACTGGTCGAGTGACTCTGCGCCGAAAATGTAACGGGGCTAAACACACCACCGAAGCTATGGCTTGATGCTTTGCATCAGGGGTAGGGGAGCGTTGTATAAGGGTTGAAGGTGTACCGTAAGGAGCGCTGGACATTATACAAGTGAGAATGCCGGTATGAGTAACGAAAAGATCAGTGAGAATCTGATCCGCCGAAAGCCTAAGGGTTCCTGAGGAAGGCTCGTCCGCTCAGGGTAAGTCGGGACCTAAGGCGAGGCCGAAAGGCGTAGTCGAAGGACAACAGGTCGAAATTCCTGTACCACCGTAAGCCGTTATGAGCAATGGGGGGACGCAGTAGGGTAGTGACGCGGACTGATGGATGTCCGTCTAAGCAGTAAGGCTGATGTGTAGGCAAATCCGCACATTGTAAGGCTGAGCTGTGATGGGGAGCGAAAATTATAGTAGCGAAGGTCATGATCTCACACTGCCAAGAAAAGCCTCTAGCCAGGTGAAGGTGCCCGTACCGCAAACCGACACAGGTAGGCGAGAAGAGTATTCTAAGGCGCGCGGAAGAACTCTCGTTAAGGAACTCGGCAAAATGACCCCGTAACTTCGGGAGAAGGGGTGCCCCGGTAGTGTGAATAGCACGAGGGGGCCGCAGTGAAAAGGCCCAAGCGACTGTTTAGCAAAAACACAGGTCTGTGCGAAGCCGTAAGGCGAAGTATACGGGCTGACGCCTGCCCGGTGCTGGAAGGTTAAGGGGAGTGGTTAGGAGCAATCCGAAGCTGTGAACCGAAGCCCCAGTAAACGGCGGCCGTAACTATAACGGTCCTAAGGTAGCGAAATTCCTTGTCAGGTAAATTCTGACCCGCACGAATGGCGTAACGACTTGGGCGCTGTCTCAACGAGAGATCCGGTGAAATTTTAATACCTGTGAAGATGCAGGTTACCCGCGACAAGACGGAAAGACCCCATGGAGCTTTACTGCAGCTTGATATTGAATTTGGGTACGATCTGTACAGGATAGGTGGGAGCCTAAGAGACATGAGCGCCAGCTTGTGTGGAGGCAACGTTGGGATACCACCCTGATCGTATCTAGGTTCTAACCTGGTACCGTAATCCGGTGCGGGGACAGTGTCAGGTGGGCAGTTTGACTGGGGCGGTCGCCTCCTAAAGAGTAACGGAGGCGCCCAAAGGTTCCCTCAGAATGGTTGGAAATCATTCGAAGAGTGCAAAGGCATAAGGGAGCTTGACTGCGAGACCTACAAGTCGAGCAGGGACGAAAGTCGGGCTTAGTGATCCGGTGGTACCGCATGGAAGGGCCATCGCTCAACGGATAAAAGCTACCCTGGGGATAACAGGCTTATCTCCCCCAAGAGTCCACATCGACGGGGAGGTTTGGCACCTCGATGTCGGCTCATCGCATCCTGGGGCTGAAGTAGGTCCCAAGGGTTGGGCTGTTCGCCCATTAAAGCGGTACGCGAGCTGGGTTCAGAACGTCGTGAGACAGTTCGGTCCCTATCTGTCGTGGGCGTAGGAAATTTGAGAGGAGCTGTCCTTAGTACGAGAGGACCGGGATGGACGTACCGCTGGTGTACCAGTTGTTCCGCCAGGAGCACCGCTGGGTAGCTATGTACGGACGGGATAAACGCTGAAAGCATCTAAGCGTGAAGCCCCCCTCAAGATGAGATTTCCCAGTATGTAAGACCCCTTGAAGACGACGAGGTAGATAGGCTGGGGGTGGAAGTGCAGCAATGCATGGAGCTGACCAGTACTAATCGGTCGAGGGCTTATCCAAATAGCAAGTTGTAATTCGCATGTTTCGTTTCGAATCTAGTTTTCAGAGAACAACACTCTGAAATGTAAGCTAAGCTACGCGTTTGGTGGCGATGGCGGAGGGGTTCCACACGTACCCATCCCGAACACGACCGTTAAGCCCTCTAGCGCCGATGGTACTTGGACCGCAGGGTCCTGGGAGAGTAGGACGCCGCCAAGCAAAGAACCACTGCCGATGTTATTCGGTGGTGGTTTTTATTTGTTTATAAGGATTAGATACGATGAGCGGAAGCTCTGACATGATCGATATTGGAAGGTAACATTTTTGTTACGGATAACAGCGGCAAAACCAGTATAATAGGACTATGTTAAATATGCTAAAAGTACCTGACCACAGAGCTGGAATGTGCAGCTGTGAAAAGGAGGGTGTGTGTGTTAAGTTGGCGGAGACTTGGACTACAATCATTTCTGTTGCTTTGTTTGACCGTTGTTCTGGCAGGATGCGGTGAAGCATCAGGATCTGTATGGACTTCATATGAAGGTGCGGTGAACGAGAAGAGTTTTCCGGTGCCTAAAGTAGCGAATAAATCTGACCAGTCTGAAAATAATTCGGATATGGATTATGTTCGATATACGCTGTCTGGTATTAGTGAGAGTACTAGCTTGCCTGAGGTATATCTAGACGAGATTAAAAGCTGGGGTTGGACAGAGAGGCAAGCCAAGGGTACATCCAATGAATCCAGTACCTTGCGCGTATTTGCAAAGGAAGGACATACTGTGCATTTAGCGGTACATGATGGTTCCTTTACACTAATGGTTCCTAGAAATGATGCTACTCAAACGACAGTTAAATCATTGGCTGAAGATGATTGAGCTGGTTCAGCTAAGGTTCGGTATGATTAATTAACGCTGTGATGTTCCTTATAATATAGTAAGCTCCCGTGTACATGATCGGGGGCTTTTTGTTATTTAGCGAAGTAGGTTTTAGTAATGGTGGGAGAACTTATCACGTATGGTGGATCAGAGTCATACAGGTACAGAAGGAAAGGAGTAGTTTCTTTTGTACACGTGGTGGTATGTGTGCTTGAAGTGTAGGGGAGTGTGGAGCGCTAAAAATAGAGGCGGAGGATATAAGTTGTATTAAGTTGTATAAAGCTATTGAGGTAATAAGTGGCTGATGGGAAGCAATTAGAAGGCATATAGAGCTGAGACCGAGCAAGAGATTGCTCAAAGGTGCAAGATCTACGAGATATCTGGGGTTATGAGGATTTGGAACGCCGGAGGAAAAGAGGAGAAGAATGGAGCCTCAAGTGGGGATAACTCATTTTACTATACCCATACTGTGGATAAGGGATAAGAAGGGGACGATAAATAAAGGTTATCCACAGTGGATAACCTTTATTTGAGCATGTGAGGCTGAGTCAACTAAACGATGCACGATCATGTTTTTGCACCAGATTATTCGAAGGGCTCAGCGATTATGTATTACAGGTAATTGAGGTACATTCAGTATTGCATAAACGAGGGAGTGTTATTGCAGATAGTATGAGACATCTTGTTCATTCAATTTGATGAGTCCATCTTTGCGCTCACGGGAGAGTACCATTACAACATACAAGCGAGGACCCAGCAACCACAAATGCCAGAAGATCAGCGAGAGGGTGAAGGACAATGGGGACCATATCAAACATACTGTAATGATACATAATCCAATCCAGCTCATGTTAAGGTGTACCCGGACAAACATACGGAAGCTGAAATGCTGATCAGGGATATAACCTAACCAGGGCATACGCATATTCCAGCGCCAGCGTTTGGCGTAAGAGGTACGGACCAGCAGTAATATCGTTCTGGCGATGACATAATGAATCCAGATGGTGATTGGACCTGCCAGTACAAAAAAGAAGAGGCCAGTCCAGGAGAATGCGAGTAGATTGAATAAGAGCATGATGACCGGCAGACACAGATAGCTGTAAATGACACTGCGGGCGATAGCCTTTTTTTTCAGAAGCCGGTATTGATAAAATGTTGCTTTATTCTCCGGTTCGGCGATCATACGATTATATATCCTCCTTCGGATTCACGTTTGTGTGGGAGTAGGTGTTCTTTTTTCTTACACGAGTAAAAGGGATTGAATCATGCATGTATGTATATATGAACCTTGTATCTCACGACATGACGATTGTACAAGATATTGAGATTCGACGGAGCTTATCTCAGTATACTCCCGAATACACGGACTGTCAGGCTTTGATATCGTTATCATGTATTATATATCGGCTGGGATTCCATGTTTTTTTAAGGAAATTGAATATAAGTTTGAGTCAGGCCAAGGGATACGTGATGTAGAGGTAAATGCGATGGAATGCAGGATAACTGTATATACATAAGCAGGTGAATGTTCTTGTAGGGAGAATGAATGTATTTTTCGGTACAGACACCCAAGAGGGGGTGGGCGAATATATATATTTTATAGAAAGAAAGCACTATGAAAATGTTTAAAATAATAGAAACTGTGCAATACTGATAGTAAACGTAAAACAAGGTGGGATGGTTCATGGAAGAACATGCCGAACACACATGTATTATCTGCGAGCAAAGAAAAAAAGAAGGCATTTTTATTGTATCTGAATTCATATGTGACACTTGTGAAGCGGAAATGGTTCATACCGACGCGCAGGATGCCAAGTACAATTATTTTATTCATCAAATGAAGCAAATTTGGGTACAAAAAAACGCATAATGAATGTTGCTAATAGAAGTAGAAGCGAAACATCACATTGTAACGATGCTGATGTGTATAGAGGCCCAATGGGCCTTTTTCTGTTTTTAAGAGGAGAGATTGTCTTGTATGCCATCTTGGGAAGGCGTATGCTGATATAATGATATAGAGATTTTTGCAGTAGCGCGTGTGGAGATGGGGAAGAAGGGTGTCCCTTAGATTAGGAAGCGTACTGGAGCGTATCGGGCGCATATTATATATGTACAGGATGGTTATTTCATGGATCATAAAAATAAATCAACTAGAGCCCCTTTATATGAAGCGTTGCTTGCGTATCGTGATTCGAAGCAGCGTTCTTTTCATGTGCCTGGGCATAAGAATGGACAAGCTTATCGACATTTGGTAGAACAAGCAGAAGCAGGGCAACCTCCAGTTAAGGATATCGTTAATGAGGAACACCAGCACAACGGAGAGATTCAGACCGATGCAGGAGGGAATGTTAACGGAGGGATAGAGCGATCCAGTTCAGTGGAGAAACATGGGGCAGACATGAGGAGTGGGGAACGTCTTAGCGCTGAAGGAACTCGTTCGGAAATAGGATTGGTACCGGATCGTTCATTCCTGGAGATGATGGAGATGGATGTTACGGAGATTACGGGCACCGACGATTTGCATCATCCGGAAGGTGTGATCCAGGAAGCACAGGAGCTGGCGGCTGATTGTTTTGGTGCTGAGGAGAGTTTCTTCCTTGTGGGAGGCAGTACGGCAGGTAATTTGTCTCTATTGCTAACTGTGTGTGATGAGCCAAACAGTATTGTACTGGTGCAACGGAATGTGCACAAATCCGTTATTCACGGTTTGATGCTGGCGGGCGCAAGAGCTGTATTTCTGGAGCCATGGGTCGATCATGCGTCTGGACTTGCGGTCATGCCGTCGGTGGAGACGGTGCAGGCTGCTGTCCAGTCCTATCCTGAGGCAAAGGGCGTACTTGTCACTTTGCCCAATTATTACGGCATGGGCGCTGATCTGACGCCTATAGCCGAGGTATGCCACGCTGCTGGCATGCCATTGCTCGTGGATGAAGCGCATGGCGCGCATTATGGGCAGCATCCGGAGCTGCCTGTCTCTGCACTGTCATGCGGAGCAGACGGTGTTGTGCAGTCGACGCATAAGATGCTGACGGCCTTCACCATGGGTGCCATGCTGCACATTCAGGGACCACGGTTAAACCGGTCCCTGTTAAGGCAGCGCCTGGCCATGGTGCAAAGCTCAAGCCCATCATACCCGGTGATGGCTTCGCTTGATCTGGCGCGCCGGCTGCTGCACGTGCAGGGCGCGAACACCTTCACGGCGGGGCTCGCCGCCGTGAATGCTTTTAAGCGCGGCCTCGCGGAGCTGCCGCGCTTTCAGTTGCTGCAGCAAGAACCGCCAGCCGGAACAGCGATGCCGGCTGGCATGTCCGTGTCCGCTGCGCAGCAGACACGGGAGGGCCTGACCGCGGCGGCGAAGCCATCTGCCGCGGGGTATACCGCTCAGGACCCATTCAAGGCCGTCATCTATGACGGCGCAGGGGTGCTGAGCGGTTATGGGCTACAGCAGCAGCTGGAAGCATGCGGCTGTGTGCCCGAGATGAGCGACGAACGGTACGTCGTCTTGCTCTTCAGCCTGGGCTCAACGGTGCAAGATGCCCAGCACCTGTTGCAGGCTTTACACCATATCAGCTCTGCCAATGGGCATGAGCAGGTCCAATCTAATACAGAGTCATCTCATCAGCTTGCGAAAGGTTCGGCGCATTATATTTCCACGTGGAACAATTTACAAGAAAACACTCGCTACTCGGAACCGATCTCCTTCACGCTGCAACCGATTGTGGATACGGATACGGTCAATGTTCCGATAGAAGAAAGCGTGGGTTGTCGATCAGCTGAGATGGTAGTCCCGTATCCTCCAGGGATTCCGCTTGTGTATCCGGGTGAACGCCTAAGTCCATCGATGGTGACACGTATACAACTCCTGCGGGATGAAGGAGCAAAGTTTCACGGGGTATCCGATGCATCTCTACAGGTATTGAAGGTCATGAAGAATTGACGATACACATGAAATCTTTGAAAGCACTCACCAATAGGTAGTCTATATGACCAATACGGATAGCGATACTGGACCCTACACATGTGAGGGTCTCTTGGTCATTAATCTAGTTGCTAGGGTTGTCTTCAAACTCAGGCATGCAATACGTTAAAGGATGTCAGGTCCAACATCTGGAAGTCAAGTGGTTGCTGATCTGGCGAATTGTCCAGACGATTTTCTAAGGAACCGAGGACGTCTTATTTAGCCTTCGAGTCCTCCTTTTATTTTGTAAGGAATCTGAGACGCGTTATTAACCAAAATCACCCAACAAACACGCTGTAAACGGCTGGTTATTCCAATATAACGTGTTTCAGATTTCTTAGATTGCTGCGGGCGTTTCAAATTGCTAAATAAGATGTCACAGGGTCGTTAGGGCTCCCGCTCCATGCTCTGCTCCAGACGCGTTCAGTTACGTTCCTGCTTTCGGCAGGTATGAAGACACGCTCTAGTTCAACTTATAGAGATAGACAGAAGAAAGAAGGGAACACTTTGGGTATTCCGCTAAAAAAATATACAGGAATAGTCCTGCAAGTTTTGTTGATGTACGGTTTTTATTGGATTGGAAACTTGATTCAAGCTGTATTACATCTGCCGTTAACAGGTAGTATTGTGGGCATGTTGGTATTGTTTGTCACCATTCAACTGGGATGGATCAAAATGAGCTGGGGAGAAGAAGGGTCAACGTGGCTTCAATCTCATCTGCAATTGTTGTTTATTCCGCCAACTGTGGGCATCATTAATCATTTTGATTTTTTTAGAGCCAACACATTGTTATTAGTTCTTGGTTTAATCGTGAGCACCTTAATCACATGTCTGATATCTGCCAAATTAAGTGAGTGGCTCATGACATGGAGATCGTCTCATTCAGGCAAAAAGGAGGCGATCACTTGTCAGCATTCATCCTCGGAATTGGAATGATCGCGCTAACCATCGCTGTATATATTCCAGCCACTCGTCTATATAAAAGGCTGAAATGGCCAATACTTATGCCTGTACTCACAACAACTGCCATACTGATCCTGATCTTGGTGATCTCCGGTATACAGCTGGAAACGTATATGCTGGGTGGCAAATGGATACAGGAGCTCTTGGGCCCAGCAGTTGTATCTCTCGCTTTTCCCTTGTCCAGACATCTGCATGTGCTGAAGCAAAATATCATTCCAATTGTGGGTGGAACGATCGGAGGCAGTATTACAGGTGTCTCCACAGGTGCTTTAATCGCCATTCTGCTTGGCTATCCTCAAGAGATGGTCATCGCTTTATTGCCAAAATCAGTGACAACTCCTGTGGCTATTCAACTCGCTAATCAGGTTGGAGGGAATGCCTCATTCACATCGCTGTTTGTGATGATTGCAGGTTTCTCAGGGATATTACTAGGGCCGATGCTGTTGAAATGGGCCAAAGTCCGTAGTAAACATGCCTATGGAATTGGACTGGGCTCAGCATCTCATGCTCTCGGCATGGCAAGGTCTTTTGAATATGGAGAGAATGCGGTAGCCCTCAGTTCAGTTTCCATGATTGTCAGTGCTATTGCCGGATCAATTATGCTTCCATTATGGGTATGGATTATCTACGGTTGAACGCTTTACTTTGTTGTTCATGTTGGAGTAACCGCTGACCTATAGTATGATAGAAAGAAACAAGCTTGTATGATCTTGGTGTTATTAATACGTACCGATATAGCTGTAGCTATACACCTCTGGGCGGGGGATATCATATCTTGTAGCAAGAGGGTCTAAGCATATTCAATTACAGCAGCAATAGATGCAATTATCGACATAGAAAGCAGGGAAGCATATGCAGGGCAGAGGTAAATTCATTACGCTGGAAGGGGGAGAGGGTTCCGGTAAAACAACGATGATCGGTAGAGTAGGTTCTTATTTTGAAGAACGGGGTATACCTTACGTAGTTACGCGAGAGCCTGGCGGAATTGAGATTGCGGAGAAAATACGTTCCATTATTCTGGACCCTCTTCATACGGCAATGGATGCTCGAACCGAAGCACTATTGTATGCAGCTGCACGCAGCCAGCATCTGGCGGAGAAAGTAGAGCCTGCTCTGAGAGCTGGAAAAGCAGTCATTTGTGACCGATTTGTCGATAGCAGTCTGGTCTATCAAGGATACGCTCGTGGACTCGGGATAGAGAATGTATGGGCCATTAATCGCTTTGCGATTGGTGATCTCATGCCGGATGTAACCTTATATCTGGACATTGAGCCTGAAGTGGGGCTTGCCCGGATCGATGCTCATGATGGCCGCGAAGTGAACCGTCTGGATCTGGAAAATCTGGAGTTTCACCGTAAAGTACGAGAGGGTTACTTCCTATTAAAAGAGCAGTTCCCGGAACGAATCAGAGTTATCGATGCTTCCATGAAGCAGGAGGATGTTTTGGCAGCGATGATTTTGTCGCTGGAGACAGGGATTTTGAAGGATTTTGACGAGTAATTGTCTAATATATAGACAGGGCATTTGATAAAGGTGCTTATTCTAAAGGAGGTTATGCAGGATGAAACTGATTGTTGCGATTATACAGGATAAAGACAGCAACCGATTATCCAGCGCATTGGTCAAAGCAAACTTTCGGGCAACAAAGCTTGCCAGTACGGGCGGATTTTTGAAGGCAGGCAACACGACGTTTATGATCGGTGTCGATGATGGTCAAGTCGAATCCGTAATGAACGTCATTCGCAGCAGCTGTAAGGTTCGTGAACAGCTCGTGACTCCGGTCACACCGATGAGTGGAACAACCGACTCTTACCTGCCGCTACCTGTTGAAGTTCAAGTAGGCGGAGCTACTGTATTTGTTCTCCCGGTAGATCGCTTCGAACATTTCTAATTAAACCTATTGCATGGATCTCATGAGGATCCTTCATGATCGATAGCATGTTGGAAACGATGGATGCAAGAAGAGTTAACAGAGTTCGTGCGTGCCACTTACGGAACGCCTTTCTTGACGAGAAGAATCAGCATACTCTTTCCGGATGAGCGTTTCCCAGCTGGGGAATGGTTCATCTCGGAAAGAGGTTGACTACAAAGAACAAGTCCTTGATGGTGATGTGTATCTACCATTATATATAGAGTGTGATCAGCATATATAAAAGCCTCATTCTCACGCACAGGCGCAACGCGCACTGTGCTGATGGGCGATTGGCTATCTATGATAGAAAGCGGGCGTATCCATGAAAATCAATCCTGGATTCAGACCGATTCAGAGCGGGATCAGTTCTACTGATTCAGGTTCCAAACCGGTTCAATCCAAAAATTTCTCTGATATGATGAATCACCAGGGGGAACGGGCCTCACAAGCTGAACTGAATCGCCGGTTTAGTGAAATCCAGCTTCAGGGCGATCGCTTGGCACGTTCCATGACGATTCGTGAACTGAAGGCGTATAAGCAACTTGTTAAAAGGTTCCTGGAAGAGACCGTTCGTCGCGGTGTTTCCATGAAAGAGACAAGGGGTTGGGATCGTCGTGGCAGAGGCAAGCGGTATAAGCTGATTGATGAAATTGACTCCGCTCTGTTATCCATGGCTGATGAACTGCTGGATACAGAAGAAGGAAAAATCTCTCTATTACAACAAGTAGGCGAAATTCGGGGGATGCTTATTAATTTAAGCTTCTGAGGAGGAAGTATGTCCTTTCAACAGATTATGGGTCAACAAGCGGCCAAGCAAATGTTACAGAGCAGTTTGAGACGTCATGCAATAAGCCATGCGTATTTGTTTAGTGGTCCAGCTGGTAGCGGGCAACGGAAGACGGCAATTACCTTTGCCAAGGCAATATTCTGTACAGAGCTTGAAGATGACGCTTGTGGGCAGTGTCTTGAATGTCGTAAGGTGGATCATGGTAACCATCCGGATCTAACCATGCTTGCACCAGATGGAAACAACATTAAAATAGATCAAATCCGGGATCTGCAGCGTATCTTTTCATACCGATCAGAGGCAGGCCATCCCAAAGTATATATTATAGAACAAGCCGAGAAAATGACGGTGCAGGCAGCAAACAGTTTGCTCAAATTTCTGGAGGAACCGCAGGTACCAGCAGTCGGCATCCTGATTACAGATAATGGACAGGCCATGTTGCCAACGATCCGCTCACGCTCTCAATTGGTGCCGTTCAGCGCACTGAATCCGGAAGAGATGCTTCAATCACTAATTGAGGAAGGGCACCCTGCCAATCTGGCTCGCTCTGCCGTCCATTTAGCGTCAGGATTGGAAGCATGTAGAGAAATTCTCCAGCAGAATTGGTTTGCAGAAATTAGAAACGTAATGTTACAATTAGGGAAGGAGTCCCTGGGTAGAGGAAGTACATCATTGATCTCTGCACAGCAGAAGCTTTTTAAAACCGGACTCTCTGAACACCTGGACATGTTACTTAGTTTGTTCCATCTATGGTTTAGGGACATGCTGTATGTTCAGTACGATAGGCATGAACATATCGTTTTTATAGATCAGTTAGACATGTTATCTCAGTTGGCACATACCCGCAGCACAGAGCAGTGGGTCTCCTATATGGATATGGCCGCAGCATGCAGAAAAAAATTGCGTTTCAACGTCAATGGCCAGCTTTGTCTGGAGCAATTTTTGATCGGTTTGGCATAAGACTGGGAGAGGGCAGAGTTAGCTCCAATCATATGCAAACGGTTATAACTTCATCCGGTTCCCTAAGAAGACGGGGCTTCAGACGAAGTGGGGTTGGCTTACAAGGGGGTTAATTTTTTGTATAGTGTAGTGGGTGTCCGTTTCAAAAAAGCGGGCAAAATTTATTACTTCGATCCCCTGGACCTTCCCATTGAGAAAGAAAACTGCGTTATCGTGGAGACAGCGCGGGGGGTTGAGTACGGTAAGGTTGTCGTAGGTAAGAAGGAAGTGGGCGAGTCCGATGTGGTGTTGCCGCTGAAGAAAGTCATCCGCGTTGCGGGCGAGACAGATGCCCGTGTGGTTGATGAGAACAAGCGTGCAGCGAAAGAAGCATTCGGTACTTGTTTAAATAAAATCAAAGACCATGGCCTCAAAATGAAGCTGGTCGATGTGGAATTTACGTTTGATCGCAATAAAATTATATTTTATTTTACAGCTGAAGGAAGAGTTGATTTCCGGGAGCTGGTCAAGGATCTGGCAAGCATATTCCGGACACGAATCGAGCTGAGACAGATTGGTGTACGTGATGAAGCGAAGATGCTTGGCGGAATCGGACCTTGCGGCCGTGTGTTGTGTTGTTCTTCCTGGCTGGGAGACTTTGAGCCGGTATCAATCAAGATGGCTAAAGATCAGAGCCTGTCACTGAATCCGACGAAAATTTCAGGGTTGTGCGGAAGACTCATGTGCTGTCTGAAATTTGAGCATGATAACTATGAAAGTGTGAGAGAAGAACTGCCAGCTGTAGGCAAATTGGTCGTCACCTCATTGGGTGAAGGAAAAGTTGTCGGAATTAATGCCGGTAGCCGCACAGTCCATGTTCAACTGTTCGACATCAGTAAAGTCAAAGAACTTCCGCTGGATGACGTCGTTATCAAGTAAACCATAAAGGTTGCTTCGGGGTGGAAACTTGGAAAAGAAAAATCTGTTTACGCACATTCATGAAATGGAAACCCAACTGGGTCAGTTGCACGGTGATTTAGGAGAGTTAAAAATGATTGTGAAGGAGCTGCTTGAGGATAATCAGCGGCTTACCATCGAGAATGAGCAGTTACGCAAACTGCTCAAACGTGAGGCTCCGACAGATCTGCCGATCTCCTCAGCACTCGCTCCTGTAGCAAGACCAGCAGGTCCGGCTACAGGCGAGGACGTTGTCGGTGAAGGGTATGATAATCTGGCCCGGTTGTATCACGAAGGCTTCCATATCTGCAACGTCTATTATGGACATTTGCGGACGGAAGGCGATTGTCTGTTCTGCCTGTCTTTTTTGAATAAATGAAGTGACCGTAGGGATCCCCTACGGTTTTTTTTCAAGGTTATAAACCTAAACTCAACAAACATGAGATATAGAGTACCGGAGGATGAGCGTAACATATGAAAGCAAATGAAGTTGTGTTACATGAGTCAGAGCGGATTGATGATCTGCTCTCTCATGATCTGAGAATCATTCAAAGTGATGAAGTGTTTAGTTTTTCGATGGATGCCGTATTATTAGCCCGGTTTGCTTCCGTACCTAAACGGGGTCGTGTACTTGATTTGTGTACGGGTAACGGGGTGGTTCCCATTCTGCTTACAACGCGTACGCAGGCTAGTCTGGAAGGGATCGAGATCCAGCCACGTTTGGCTGATATGGCACGTCGCAGTGTGCAATTAAATACACTGGACGAGTCGATTATGATTCGTGAAGGTGATTTGCGAGAATTGGTGAAAGAAACAGGACACGCTGTATACGATGCAATTACGGTTAATCCTCCATATATGCCTTTGAATGGCAGTGACCTTAAGATGAACACACATCAGGCAATGGCACGTCATGAAATCGGATGTACCCTGGAAGAAGTGATTCAGGCTTGCAGTCGACTTGTACGTAATGGTGGCAAAGTATCGATGGTTCATCGTCCACAGCGCCTTGCAGAGATTATCTCGCTCATGCGCGAATATAAGCTGGAGCCAAAACGGATTCGAATGGTACATCCCCGTGCTCATCTGGAAGCCAACATGGTATTAATTGAAGGCATGAAAGATGGTAAACCCGAAGTAAGGATGCTTCCTCCACTCATTGTCTACAATGAAGAGGGAAAATACTGCGAAGAAATTATGGATATTTACTATGGTCAGCAACATGCTGAGCGTACTACGAAAGGAGGGAATTAGATGACTTTGCATATTCAGAAAAGCTATGCGGAGCAGCCTGAAGGATCAGGCAAGCTTTATCTGGTTGGAACACCTATTGGTAATCTGGAGGATATGACCTTCCGGGCCATCAAGACATTGCAGAGTTGTGACATCATTGCAGCAGAAGATACACGCCAGACCCGAAAGCTGCTTACCCATTTTGAAATTACACCTTCGATGCTGTTTAGTTATCATGAGCATAATAAGGGGGCAAGTGGACCTGAACTGATACGCTATATAATAGAAGGAAAAAATTTGGCACTCGTCAGCGATGCCGGTTTGCCAGCCATTTCGGATCCTGGTTCCGACCTTGTACAGCTTGCATTGGAAGCCGGAATAACGGTCATTCCCATCCCTGGACCCAACGCTGCGTTGTCTGCTCTGATCGTGTCCGGATTACCGACGGAGCGTTTTACATTCGGCGGTTTTTTGCCGAGGGAGAAAAAGGACATGCGAAAAGTGCTGGAGGCTTTTGACGAATCGAACGGGACTTTGATATTTTATGAATCGCCTCACCGTATTCGGAAAACATTAGTCCACCTCGAAGAAATCCTGGGTGATCGCTCGATTGTCCTGGCTCGTGAACTAACCAAGCGTCATGAGGAATTCGCAAGGGGCACTGTGAAGGAATGTATAGACTGGCTTGAAGAACATCCGCCTCTTGGCGAGTACTGTTTGCTGGTAGAAGGCATTAAGGAAGAGGAGCGTAAGGCTGAGCGCGAAGCCTGGTGGCAGCTCATGTCACTCGCGGATCATGTCAGCCATTATGAGGGTGAAGGACATAATCGCAAAGATGCAATGAAAAAAACGGCTACCGATCGCGGCCTGACGAAGCGTGATGTATATAATGCATTAATCGAGCAGTAATCTAACCAAATATCTTCTGTTGTGGAGAACATAACCTGAAAAGAAGCTTATATCCAACCTTAGTGGAATATTAAAAAGAGCAGAGTAGCTCAAAAAATTCCAAACAAAATTTATCGTTCTCTTCCGGTTCGCGTGTGACAGAATCTTTTTGGGTAATGGAACCCATAACAGGGCAAAAAAATACCTTCCGCGGTGGGGTTCACACCGGGAAGGTCATTAAGGAATATTAAAAAGGTTAGAAATAACAATTTAGATAAGTCCAGTATACCTGGTTTTTCTTATTTTGTCACAGGTGCAGGGATTTCGGAAATACATTCATTACAAACAATTTTACCTTTGAAGTAAGTAACGTTCTCTGCATTACCACAGAAGATACAAGCAGGCTCGTATTTTTTCAACATGATGCGCTCGCCGTCAACGTAGATTTCCAGAGCATCTTTTTCACCAATACCGAGCGTACGGCGCAATTCAATTGGAATAACTACCCGTCCCAGTTCGTCCACTTTTCTTACAATACCTGTTGATTTCATCATTATAATCAGTGCTCCTCTCAGCTAACTATCTTTGTCATTATTCGACATTATTTTATGTTTTATGATACTCATCATACCAACGATTCCCAAATCAGTCAACCTTAAAATTAGCTTAAAATTAAGGCTGTTTTTCACAAGGTTACTGGTGGTAAGGGATTGGAAGCCGTTTTTCGCATTTAAACCTCAATGTCAGCTTTGTCGATTTGGAAAACGACAAAACTACTTCATTCGACAAAGTTCGTCATACGGTGTCGAATCTTAGGTGAATCGCAGAGCTCAAAGCGTTAATATAAAAGAAATTAAAGGAGTGAGTCGACATGGAACAACGTTTAACGGAAGAGAAAGTATTCAAAGATCCGGTACATAATTATATCCACGTGCAAGATCCGGTTATATGGCAGTTAATTAACACCCCGGAATTTCAGCGTTTACGCCGGATTCGTCAGCTGGGTACTTCTTACCTTACCTTTCACGGAGCAGAGCATAGTCGGTTCTCACATTCACTAGGTGTTTATGAGATCACCCGCAAGATCATCTCTCAATTTGAAAGAAGTCATTATTCGGATTGGCCAAAGGAAGAAAAGATTGTAGCTCTGTGTGCAGCTCTACTTCATGATCTCGGACATGGGCCATTCTCTCACTCCATCGAGGAAGCTTTTGACATGAATCACGAAGATTGGACTTGCCGCATTATTACAGGTGATACCGAAGTAGGGGCGATCTTAAGACGGTATGCTCCTGATTTTCCTGAGAAAGTAGCGTCTGTCATTCAAAAAACGTATGAAAAGCCGATTGTGGTGAACTTGGTGACCAGTCCGCTTGATGCAGACCGAATGGATTATTTGCTCAGGGATGCCTATTTTACAGGTGTAAATTACGGCACGATTGACCTTGATCGTATCCTTCGGATGCTGCGTCCTTATCATGGGCGGATTGTAGTCAAGGAGTCAGGCATGCATGCTGTGGAGGATTATCTAATGTCTCGGTATCAGATGTATTGGCAGATTTACTTCCATCCGGTAACTCGTAGTTCTGAAATTATATTGCGGCAAATATTCAAGCGAGCGAAAACACTCATACAGCAAGGTTTTCAATTCCGCTTCATGATTGATCCACTCCCTCAATTATTTGATGGAGAATTATCCGTAGATGAATATTTGCAGTTGGATGAAGCATTAATTCAGACGGCATTTACGCAGTGGCGCAAGGAGGACGATACTGTTCTGAGTGAGTTATGCGAACGTTTTATGGATCGCAAGTTATATAAGTATGTAGAGCTTGAACAGGTCGACTTGACAATGATGGAAGAGATTCGGGAAGCTTTTGTACAGGCAGGCCTCGATCCCGAATATGATCTTGAAATTGATTTTCCTTCGGATAATCCGTATGATGTGTTTCGTCCGGATGAATCCACAGATAAGCAGATTCTTCTTCTGGATCGACAGGACAATTTACGTGAGTTGTCAGAAGTATCTGACATTGTCCGTTCCATCAGTGGGCTTCACCGAGGGAAACATCATTTGTATTACCCTCAAAACAAGGTGGATGCGATTATTCACGAATTACCGTCACATATACGCCCCTATTTCTTGTAATCATGTGGGTATAATCCGATGAAGAATTTTGATATCAAAACACTTTCTAAAAGAGCTATTTTTCATGATACAGTAATCTGCTTTAATGGGGAGTATATGTAGATCGACATAATTTTGTAAATGCAAGCAGGTAGAATGGGCACAATCAGCAATATATAGATCAGAATATCCGTTTATCTTCTATATATTGTAGTTGTGAAGAAACAAACGTAATGATGTAATACACAGATACCCAAAATGTTTTATGTATGAGTCATTGAATTATTGAATTTTACAAATTGAATTTTGATAAAGAAGATAGTCGTTATTTCGACATGAAGGGAGATACAAACATGATGCTGTTCGACACACATACACATCTGGATGCACCACAATTCGACGAGGACCGCGAGGACATGATTCAGCGTGCTGTGGATGCAGGAGTTGGTCGCATGATCAACATTGGCTTTAACCGGGAGACGATTCCAACCACAATGAAACTCGCTGAAACATATGACTTTATCTATGCAGCTGTAGGGTGGCATCCAGTAGATGCGATCACTATGCAGGAGGGTGATTTGGAGTGGATTGCATCTTTATGCAAGCATGAAAAAGTGGTTGCGATCGGTGAGATTGGATTGGATTATCACTGGGATACTTCACCGAAGGAAATACAGCATCGCGTATTACGACAACAAATTGCTTTGGCGCGTGAAGTGAACATGCCGATTGTCATCCATAATCGGGATGCACATGAGGATATCATAAGAATTTTGCGTGAAGAGAAGGCGGGTGAGGTTGGTGGTGTAATGCACTCGTTCTCGGGCAGCTGGGAAACAGCGAAAAGTTGTCTCGATATGGGCTTCCATCTCTCTTTCGGAGGACCGATCACATTCAAAAATGCAAAGCAGCCCAAAGAGGTGCTGGCGAAGGTTCCTATGGACCGGTTTTTCATTGAAACAGATGCTCCATATTTGACACCTCACCCTTATCGTGGGAAGCGAAATGAGACAGCGCATGTACGTCTGGTTGCAGAGGCAGCAGCGGAAATTAAAGGCATTTCGGTGGAGGAAATTGCTGCAATAACAACCAAAAATGCCATGGAACGATTTGGAATTCGTTAAAAAAACGAGCAAATGAGGTGAAAAAGGCAGGTAAGCGGAGGTAATTTGCCCTTTGCTCCAAATAAATCAAGAATATTACAATATTTTAACCAAATATTCAGAAAAACGTACTTGATCAACGCTTTACAACATGCATCAAAACAGGATATCATCTTTTCAGTGAATTGTTGTGCGGAAAATTGGACAGATGTTCGGGGGATGAACAAAGGGACACTTTCCGATGAAACAATGAAACAACATTACTTTCATGAATCAGTCTCGCTGAGTCTCCGTTAACGGAGAGCGGGGGAACCAATAGGGCTTAAACATCGGTGTATTTGGCCGATGCGCAACGTTCGCTGACCCAAAAGCAGCGAAGGGAACTGCGAAGCCGTATTTGATTTCTTCTTTGGGTCTCGGGGTGAATTCAAGGGCGTCCGCCATGAGCGGGTGACCTAAGATAGGGCGGCTCTCTTTCGCCCGAACCCGACAGCTAACCTCGCAAGCGGAAAAAGAGAGGCAACCTCGTGCATGAATTTCCGATATTCAGAATCATTCGGAAGCCACGAAAGAGTTCCTCTTACACTCTTTCTTTGGCTTTTTTGTTTTTGAATAAAAGAAATATTGTCATCATACGGTAGGTATTCAGGAGGATGACATCATGTTGCGAAGATTGATTCATGGTGCAGAACCGGATTATGTTGGTCCAATCTGTGTTCTGTAGAAAATTTGGTATAGTCACGTCAAAGACATCATGCATTACTTTAGACGGCGAGGCTATGAAGGAGGACGGAGAAGTGGGCACATTCCAACCAGAAGAGACCCATGAGTCACGATCATCCAGTAAGTCTTTCGCGTTGCGGTGGAAGCATGAGAACATGCGTCAAATGGCATTGATCGCGATTTTCTCAATTGCGCTTACAATCATGATCTTGTTAGTCGTTTACGGTCAGGCCGGGAAACAAATTTCACTGGTTATTGATGGCAAAGCTCAGGTGGTAGAGACTCGTACAGGAATGCTTCAGGAAATGCTGGAGGAGCAGTCGATCACAGTCAGCCCTCACGATAAGGTATCCATGTCCATGAATGGGGCGATTACAGATGGAGACCGAATCGTTATTGAGCGGGCCGTTCCAGTCAACATTACGGCAGACGGAGACACCAAGACTCTGTATACAACGGATTCATCGGTAGAAGATGCAATTCAAAAATCAGGTATTCAAGTTGAGAGTAATGATAAAGTGTATCCGGCGCTTGGAACTGCCATCAAAGCGGATATGAAGATCCGTGTAGTGCGCGTAACAAAGCGTACAGTGGAGGTAGAGCAGCCAATCGCTTACAAAGTCATTAAAACGGCTGACCCTAGCTTGTACAAAGGGGATAACCGTGTCGTTGTAAACGGCAAAGAAGGCACACTTGTACAGCATATCGAAAAGGTATTTCAGGATGGAGAATTGGTCTCCAAAAAAATGGTCGGCAAATCTGTCGCGAATAATCGTGTAGATAAAGTGATCGCTGTCGGCACCAAAGCAAAACCGGTCGTGAAAGAACCTGTGATTCAGACCGTATCGGCTCAAACTTCAACAACCAAAAAGGCTACAACAACGAACTCGAAGAAAACATCTGCCTCGGGCAGCAAAGTCATTACCGTATCCGGGACTTCTTTTAAATACTCAAAAGTACTTAAAAATGTATCCATGACTGCCTACTCTTCCGAAGAGCCTGGCATTGGAACTAAAACAGCTTCCGGTACTCGTGTAACGGAAGGGCGCACCATTGCGGTTGATCCCAAAGTCATTCCAATTGGCTGGTGGGTATATATCGAAGGTCTGGGATTCCGTCGTGCGGAAGATACAGGCGGTGCCATTAAAGGCAACAAAATTGATGTATATTATGACAGTGTGAAGCATGCCCTGAATTTTGGACGTAAGAAAGGCAAGACGGTCTACGTGATCGGTCCGGTGAAGCCGGAAGCGAACTAAAATCGTTTTACTTTGAAATGGGAATGCTATAAAATAGTTGCATGAATGATTCATGCGGAATATGCGGCGGAGGAGTCTGAATTCAGTCTCCCCCGCCGTTTGGCAGAGAAGAGGATATTCCTCTTCTTTTTGCGTTAGAAAGGAAGAAATGGAACATGATAAAAGAAGTCATTGTGGTGGAAGGCCGTGACGATACGGTAGCCATCCGTCGGGCCGTTGAAGCCGATACAATAGAAACAGGTGGCTCAGCAATCAACCAACGCATTCTGAAGCGGATTGCGCTTGCTCAGGAGAGACGGGGAGTCATTGTACTGACAGATCCGGATCATGCTGGCGAACGCATTCGTAAAATTATTGCGAACAAGGTGCCTGGCTGCAAACATGCCTTCATTCCGGAAGCCGATGCAACGCGCAAAGGGGACATTGGGGTGGAGAATGCCTCACCGGAGGCGATCCGTCATGCTCTGGCGCGCGTACATACTTCATACGAAGGTGCTCCGAGCCTGATTGATTGGGAGGACCTGATCGCGGCAGGACTTATCGTGCATCCGCAGGCTGCTGCACGTCGCATGGAGATGGGCAATCTGCTGGGCATCGGTTATTGTAACGGGAAGCAGTTCCACAAACGTCTCAGTGTATTTCAGATTACACGGGAAGAGTTCTCTACAGCATTAGCGCAAATTGAACGTGAAGGATTGTGAGCATATGAAGGACATGGAAGAGACGATAGAAATTGCAACGCCCAAGCGAACGAAAGAGATTATTCAAAGACACGGATTCTCATTCAAGAAAAGTCTGGGTCAGAACTTTCTGATCGATCAAAATATACTGAACAAAATTGTGAATGCAGCCGATTTGGACGAGTCCAAGGGCGCGTTAGAGATCGGGCCGGGTATTGGGGCCCTTACGGAGCGACTGGCTCGGGTAGCCGGTCCTGTCACAGCCGTAGAGATTGATCAGCGCTTAATCCCAATCCTGGGAGAAGTGATGCAGCCTTATTCAAATGTACGTGTTCATCATGGGGATGTGCTGAAGCTTGATCTGGCTGAATTGTTTAATACGGATTTTGCATCCGTGGACAAAGTCAGTGTTGTGGCTAACCTGCCTTATTATGTAACGACTCCAATCATGATGAAACTGTTGGAAGAGAAGCTGCCGGTAGACAGTATTGTTGTCATGATCCAAAAAGAAGTGGCTGAACGCATGGCGGCTGCACCAGGATCAAAAGACTACGGCAGTCTGAGCATCGCAGTTCAGTACTACAGTATGCCGGAGCTTGTGTGCATTGTGCCTCCTACAGTCTTCATTCCGCAACCTAATGTGGAATCAGCTGTCATTAAGCTGAAAGTGCGTGAGCAACCGCCAGTGGAGATTCCGGATGAAGCACACTACTTCGAAGTGGTACAGGCTTCTTTTGCCCAGCGGAGAAAAACAATCTCAAACAACTTGAAGGCACGCTTCTTCACGAAGGAGAACCGGGAACAGGCAGACATTCTGCTGGAGCAGGCAGGTATTCAACCGTCCCGACGTGGAGAGACGTTGAGTCTGCAGGAGTATGCTACACTCAGCACCGTAATGTGGGAAGCAGGGGTACGTGCAGCGCTGTAAAATTTGAATGAACCAAACCGGGTCTTTGCCCATACGATGGGGTAGAGGTGATTACGTTGATGAATATCGGAGACTTGGTCGTTCGGAAGTCATACGGCGGCGATGTGACTTTTCGGGTGGAAGGCCTCCAGTTGGATGCTGCGGTCATTAAAGGGACTGAGTTCCGGCTGATTGCCGATTCCCCGGTGGACGATTTGATACAGGTTCCCTACGAACCACAAAGCGCCAAGACCAGACAGGCGCATATTAAAGCACATCAGACCCTGTCCCGTCTGCAGCAGAATCGTATGGAACAGGCTGAGCGGAATCGTGAAGGTCTGGTACAGGATTGGTCTGCTCAGCAGGAACCAGCTTATTTTGAAATGCCTGGAAAGGTGCTTCATCTGGATGGAGATCCGAACTATTTGAAAAAAAGTATGGATCTCTATGAGCAACTTCGTGTGCCCGCAGAGGGACAATATGTCCATGAATCGGCAATGGCAGATACCTTATACCGTTTATTACCCAAAGTACGTCCGGATATCGTAGTTATTACGGGTCATGATGGGGTGTTAAAGACACGTCAGCCCTATGACTTATATAGTCTTGGTAGCTACAAAAACTCGCAAAATTTTGTGTCGGCCATTCAGGTGGCCAGACAATATGAACGCCATCTGGACGCACTCACTATTGTGGCAGGGGCCTGTCAGTCCCATTTTGAGGCACTACTGCGCGCTGGAGCGAACTTTGCCAGTTCTCCAGGCAGAATTCTCATTCATGCACTTGATCCGGTCTATGTGGCAGCCAAGGCCTCCTTCACCTCTGTGCGGGATACGGTTAACATGAGTGATGTTCTGCACAATACCATCAGTGGTAGCCAGGGTGTGGGTGGTGTCGAGACACGGGGCAGTTACCGGGTAGGTCTGCCGGGGCTGAATGATTTATCCACGCTAAAAGTGAACCCGTCGGCAGTCTGATGTAGGCCATTTAAAGTCCCAATTTGGGGCTTTTTTTGTTTGCAAAAAAATTCATTGACAACAACTTTTTGATGCTGATATAATAATTAGTTTTGATTTGACAATGACTGTAAAATCCGGTATAATGGACAAGAAAAGAGGTGGTCGTCGACAATGGCTAAAAACACGCTGTTGGATATCAAACGCAATCTCGATGCACATATTGGTCAGAAAATTATGCTGCGGGCTAATGGTGGCCGCCGTAAGACCATTGAGCGTACGGGTGTATTGGAAGAAACGTACCCTTCTGTTTTTATTGTTAAGCTTGATGAGGAACAAGAAACCTTCAAGCGAGTATCTTATAGTTATGCGGATATACTTACGGAATCGGTGGAAGTCATGGTTTTTGACCCGGGCAGCCAGACGCATAGCTCCTATATGGAGACGTAAGTATCGATTTACAGGCGATTCGCCCCACAAGGCGGATCGCTTTTTTATATTTTCTTTTTCTATAAAATCACCCGTCCATCTTCTAAACTAACCCATACATACTCAGGAATGAGCGAGGAACGGTCGCGGCATACTATATGGACAGGTGAAGGGAAAGTTTCTTAAGCAATGCAGGAAACTGAATTTGGCCTGATGGCAAGATGTCCAAAACGTGAACGAACTCATCACATTATGAAGGATACATTGGAGGAGGATGGTTCATGAGTCGCAGAAGAAGAAGTGTCATGTCAGAGGATCTGAAGAATGAGCTTGCGAAAGACCTGGGCTTCTATGATACGGTCCAACAGGAAGGTTGGGGTGGAATCAAAGCCAAGGATGCAGGAAACATGGTGAAAAGAGCCATTCAACTTGCTGAGCAGGCTGCCCGCAAATCTTAATCCGGTTCAAGCAGACTGAAAAGCGGGGAAATCCGTCAGGAACAACCCCGCTTTTTCCCCTTAGATGCGGAATAGAAATGACTTGACAGCCCCATTTTGATATAATATGTTAAGTTGTCTTAGGGAAAAGGTGAGGACGGGTGAACGCCTTGAAAATTTACGAAAAAGCGCCTGCTAAAATTAATTTGATGCTGGACGTTTTACATAAAAGAAGCGATGGATTCCATGAAGTTGAAATGATCATGACCATGGTCGATCTGGCTGATCGACTGGAAATGTCGGAGCTGCCGCGAGATACTATTTTCATCTCCAGTCAGGCGGGTTATATTCCGCTGGACGAGAAGAATCTGGCTTTCCAGGCAGCCAGACTCATTAAGGAGCGCTATAACGTGCGTACGGGCGTCCATATTCATCTGGATAAAAAGATTCCAGTTGCAGCCGGACTTGCCGGGGGCAGCAGTGATGCAGCAGCAGCGCTGCGTGGATTGAACCGTCTGTGGCGGTTGAATATACCGGATCACGAACTGCAGGAGCTTGGAGCTGAACTTGGTTCTGATGTTCCATTTTGTATCACAGGAGGGACTGCACTTGCTACAGGCCGTGGTGAGAAGTTAACTCCCATTCCTAATCCGCCGCAATGCTGGGTGATTCTGGCCAAGCCTCCGATTAATGTGTCTACAGCCGATGTGTACGGACGTTTCCGTAGTGACAAGATTGTTCGTCATCCGAGTGCGGCTAAAATGGAGCAGGCTATTCGTAACCAATCATTTACGGAAGTCTGTAACCAGATGGGCAATGTGCTTGAAGATGTAACGTTGAAGCTGTATCCGGAAGTTCAGCATCTAAAGGATGCCATGATTCGATTGGGTGCAGACGGCGTGTTAATGTCCGGTAGTGGCCCAACGGTATTTGGGCTGGTTTCCAAAGAATCGAAGGTTGCCCGGATATACAATGGTCTGCGTGGTTTCTGTAAAGAAGTGTACGCTGTACGTATGTTGACGTAAAAGTTCGCTTTTATAATGTACAAACACGTATAAAGGTGGTATATTTTTAAATAATTATTCGGATTTGGATGTTTCCGTGATCGTGAGGATGGATCTCTGTGAAGAAGTTAAAACGAAGCGCAAGGCTGGTTGAAATGACGCAATACTTATTGTCCAGACCGCATACGGTTATTCCGTTGACCACATTTGCCGAACGTTATGGAGCCGCAAAGTCTTCAATTAGTGAAGATTTGGCGATTATCAAGGAAGTGTTCGAAGAAGGTGGGTCAGGAGAACTGCATACACTGGCTGGAGCAGCCGGGGGAGTAAGATGGATTCCGAAGGTATCCCGAGAACTGGCACTGGCATTTGCGGAGCGGCTCTCGACCCAGCTCGCGCAACCTGATCGGATCTTGCCTGGAGAATACCTGTACATGTCCGACTTGCTTGGTCAGCCCGCATTGATGAATGAAGCCGGCAAGATTTTTGCAACGGCCTTTGGCAATATGAATATTGATGTGGTAATGACGGTAGAAACCAAAGGAATTCCACTGGCTTATGCGACCGGAGCCCAGCTCAACCTGCCTGTCGTGCTCGTACGCAGGGACCATCAGGCTACAGAAGGATCGGCCGTAAGTATCAATTATGTATCCGGGTCCCATAAAAGTCTGCATACCATGTCTCTCTCTCGTAGGGCGATGCGTGAGCATTCCAGAGTACTTATTGTGGATGACTTCATGAAGGCCGGGGGTACGGTGCAAGGAATGATCGATCTTTTGGCCGAGTTTAATGCTACAGTTGCCGGGGTAGGGGTACTGGTGGAATCTGGTTCTGTAGATTCAGAAGAACGCCTGCTAACAGATTATGTATCTTTGGCGAAATTGACAGCGGTCGATGCCAAGAGCAGACAGATTTCCGTCAAGCCTGGCAACTATTTTGACCTGTAGAAAGATGACGAATGTTATGTCGTTAAAAGGTCTTTTCCATCGACCTGGCATGAACGTTGTCGAATTGTGTATTAAATAAAAAAATTCCTGAAATTAGGAAATTTTTGTGGTTATAAAAAGAAGGAGTTCGTATATGCTGTGTGGAATTATACACCAAGTTCTGATGGAAAAAGGTGGTGAACACACACATGCAAATTACGGATGTCAGACTCCGCCGTGTTAACTCGGAGGGGAGAATGAAGGCTATCGCATCCATTACCATCGATAACGAATTCGTCGTTCATGACATTCGTGTCATTGATGGTAACAACGGAATGTTTGTTGCTATGCCGAGCAAGCGTACTCCTGATGGAGAGTTCCGTGATATCGCCCACCCGATCTCTTCCGGTACGCGTGAGAAGATTCAGGCAGCAGTTTTGACTGAATACGATCGTGCGGCAACTGAGGAAGAAGTCATTGAAGAAGGTGCCTGAGAACATTATTGGGGTTCGAAGGAAAAGAGAGCCATGTCTTATGGCTCTCTTTTCTTTTTGACCGGAATAAGATATATTCAGTATTGAGTTTATTAGCAGAGAACAAAAAGCGCATCGTGCGCTTGGTGGCAGGGCGGCATCTTAGGAATCATTGGGATTCGGTTAAGCTCGCAGGTACACGGCGTATACATATAGGTCACGATTCGTAGGTGTCCGCGTTGTTACGTGTGATTACAGAGACAGCAGGCGATGAACAGGACCGGCTTGAAGCCGGCTGAACGATACTCATTGGATATAGATCAGCAGTGCATTTCAATGGGATTTTCAGAACAGGAGGTCGTTAATTTTGAAACGAATGGCAATCGTTCTTGCCGCAGGGCAAGGAAAACGAATGAAATCAAAATTGTACAAAGTACTGCATCCCGTATGTGGTAAACCTATGGTTGGACATGTGCTGGATGCAGCACTCAGCGCAGGCGTTGAACGCAGTGTGGTTGTAGTCGGTCATGGTGCCGAAGCGGTGCAGTCATTTTTGGGTTCCAGAGCGGAGTATGCACTTCAGGCGGAACAATTGGGTACAGGTCATGCAGTGAAGCAGGTTAAATCCTTGCTTGGCGGAGAGACAGGTTCTACAATTGTGGTCTGTGGAGATACACCGCTTGTGACCAGTGAGACGTTGGAAGGTCTGATGAAGCTCCATGAGAGTAGCGGAGCAGCAGCGACAGTTCTTACGGCTCAGTTGGACAATCCCAAAGGTTATGGCCGCGTTATTCGCGGAGAAGATGGATCTGTACAACGGATTGTGGAACAGAAGGATTGCACGGAGCAGGAAGATGCTGTGAATGAGATTAACACGGGCACATACTGTTTCGATAATGCAAAATTGTTCGCAGCCCTGGAAAAAGTGACGAACCAGAACGCTCAGGGAGAGTATTATCTCACAGACGTAGTTGGCATTTTCCGCAATGATGGAGAAGTGGTTGAGGCTTACATGTCAGATGACATCGCAGAATCCATCGGGGTTAATGATCGACTCGCACTTTCGCAAGCAGAAGCCTTCATGCGTGAACGTCTTGCCGTACGCCATATGTTGAACGGTGTTACAATCATTGATCCGTCATCGACATATATCGGAGCGGATGTTACGATTGGATCAGATACAGTTCTGTATCCGGGGACGATCCTCAAAGGCACAACTTCCATCGGTGAAGCGTGTCATATTGGTCCTCAGGCAGATGTGGAAGACAGCGTTATTCAGGACGGAGTTACAATTAAACATTCGGTAGTATCCAATGCCGAGGTTGGTTCTGATGCAACGGTTGGTCCATATGCTAATTTGCGTCCAGGCACTAAACTGGGCCGCAACGTAAAAATTGGTGACTTTGTTGAAGTGAAAAATGCTACAATTGATGAAGGTTCCAAAGTATCTCATCTCAGCTATATTGGAGATGCCAAAGTAGGGAAAAACGTAAATGTTGGATGCGGGGCAATAACTGTCAATTATGATGGTTATAATAAAGCTGTGACAACGATTGAAGATGATGCTTTTGTAGGCAGCAACGTCAATCTGATTGCACCGATTACGGTAGGAAAAGGCGCTTATGTGGTTGCTGGCTCGACCGTTACCCATTCCGTTCCCGAGAATGATCTGGCCATTGCTCGTCCACGTCAGGAGAATAAACCTGGTTACGCGGAGAAGATTCGCGGACGTGCCAAAGCCAAGAAACAAAATGCCAAACCCCAATAAGGGGTTTTGATAACAAGATTGCCTCCCGAAGATCGGGGAGGTGCCGACATGTCGCAGACGCTTATTGATTCCAATGAACCAGCACGGAGGGTTTTTATTTTATGACTTATTTTGATTCGAAATTAAAAATATTTACTTGCAATTCTAACCCCAAGCTTGCCCATCAAATTGCTGATTATATCGGGATCCCTATGGGTGAATCTCACACAACCAGCTTTAGTGATGGCGAGATTCAAGTGAAACTCTCCGAGAGTGTTCGGGGTTGTCACGTTTACATCGTGCAGTCCACTTGCTTGCCGGTTAATGATAACCTGATGGAAATGCTCGTTATGATTGATGCACTCAAACGGGCATCTGCCAAGACGATTAACGTCGTTATTCCTTACTATGGCTATGCAAGACAGGATCGCAAGGCACGTTCGCGTGACCCGATTACAGCGAAACTGGTTGCTAACCTGATTGAAAAAGCGGGTGCAACCCGTGTCATCGCGATGGACTTGCATGCAATGCAGATCCAGGGATTCTTCGACATTCCGGTCGACCATTTGCTTGGCGTACCAATTCTGGCTCAATATTTCCGGTCGAAACAGATCGAAAATCCGGTTGTTGTGTCGCCTGACCACGGTGGCGTAGTGCGCGCACGTAAACTGGCTGATTTCCTGAATGCACCCCTGGCGATTATCGATAAACGTCGTCCTGAGCCAAATGTGAGCGAAGTGATGAACATTATCGGTAACATCGAGGGTAAAACAGCCATCCTGATCGATGACATTATTGACACGGCGGGAACGATTGTACTGGGAGCGAATGCTCTGATGGAAGGCGGCGTAAAAGAAGTATACGCGTGCTGTACTCACCCGGTATTGTCCGGACCTGCGATGGAACGTTTGGAGAATGCACCATTGAAGGAAGTTATCGTAACGGATACCATTCCAATTACGCATGCTAATCCGACAAGCAAACTCAAAGTGTTGTCTGTAGCGCCTTTGCTCGGAGAAGCGATTATCCGGGTTCATGAGGAATTGTCAATCAGCAAGCTGTTTGAAATTGAATAAGGATGTCTGCATAAAGTAGTAGAGGGGTTACGTTTTCCGGTTCAATGGAAAATGTAACCCCTGTCGGCGTGCCGTTTTTATTAATAGTGAAACAGACGCTGGTCAGTCCATATAATTTGAACTACTACTTTACACAATAACGGAGAGGGCAGAAAAGATCTGAAGAAGTGAAGTTAAAAGCTTTCTGAAAGAAAGCTGCTTCAGAAGCATATGCTTCGACTTAACAGCGATCGGAAGATGTTTCTGCACGCGCAGTGATCCAGTGTAAAATGGTTCGTTCATCTTATATGGTTAATACCCGGGGCGGGAGATAAATCGGAAACGACGCCGATGAAAAAGCGTGTCGGCAATTTCGACGAATTGATTATCGAAACGTGTGATTAGACCAATCTCAATATGGGTGTCGCGGTCGTATACCTGTACAGGTACGTGATATTCGAGATGATAGATAAAATCGCTATGTTGAGTCAGTTGTCCATTGTCTTCGCGCAAAACCCGCTCACCTTCCTGGGTCGATAAAATATGAACTGTAAATACTACAGTAAATCGATCTTTACTTTCCTGATATTATATGAAATATAACATTCGAAGTCTATGCCTCACCTCAGTCTAATCCGAAGGAGGGAACAAGATGAAGTGGATTGTCGGACTTGGAAATCCAGGCTCGAACTATGCCAAAACCCGTCATAATATCGGTTTTATGGCACTGGATCGGTTGGCTGATCGTCATAATATCTCCATTACACAGAATAAATGTAAAGCGCTGATTGGAGAAGGCAATATTGGCGGTGTGAAAACCGTACTGATCAAACCAATGACCTATATGAACTTGTCTGGTGAATCGGTTCGAGCATATATGGATTTTTATAAAGTTAGTCTTGAAGATCTGATTGTTGTGTACGACGACATGGATACAGAGATTGGCAAAGTCAGATTGCGTTACCAAGGTAGTGCAGGCGGACATAATGGAATCAAGTCCATTATTCAGCATACCGGTACACAGCAGTTTAACCGGGTGCGCATGGGAATATCCCGGCCTGAACCAGGACATGCCATTGTTGATTATGTACTGTCGACATTCATGAAGAAAGAAAAGGAAGCCCTTGATCAGACCATTGAGCAAACGTGTGATGCCCTGGAGCATAGCTTGACTCATACGTTTGAACAAACAATGGCGAAGTTTAACGGTTAATTTTGTAAGACATACTGGTAAAATGATCATACAAGACGGGTTCGATTCAGCCATACTGGACATACTGGATGTATAAACCATGTTCAGGAGGCATAAACATGTCAGTGAATTACGTATGTAGGCATTGCCGTACCTTTATTGGACGAATCGATTCTGCCCGGATAACGGAAGTGGAGCTTGGCTTTCATTTCTTGACCCCCGACGAGCGGAGGGATATAATAGCGTATAATTCCGGTGGTGACATTACCGTTCGGATTACATGTGATTACTGTAAGGAAGCCCTGGAGCACAATCCGGAGCTTAGCCTGCTCGCGAGTCCGCTTCAGTAGACATCGCCCGTACAGGATCGAATGACAGTTGAGGGCGGTTGCGTAATAACGCTCCACCTTTTATAGCCTTGGCAGCCTGCTGAGGCTTCTTTTCAGTTGGCATGAAAGCCATCGCTAGCTCGAAATTAGGCTCAGCCGCATCAACAGATGTGGCAATGTTGCGAGTAATCCGATATGATGAAACAGGACAAAAAGGAATTTGTATCCATTTTAATAGTGATGCTACGCGTATGCGTGAGATAATCAAGTAAGTTATAAGAGAGGTGCCCCTTTTGTTACAAGCACTTATACAGGCTTTTTCCAAAGATCCGGACTTCGGGTCCATTACAGCCGGAATCAAGTCCGGCATGAAGGAACAATTGGTTTCGGGTCTATCCGGCTCGGCGCGTCAGATTATGCTGGCTGCTCTGCATCAGGAAATGAACCGACCATTGCTCGTAGTAACGCACAATATGTTTTCAGCCCAAAAAATTGCAGAAGATTTACAGGAAGCGCTTTCACCTGATCAGGTGTTGATCTATCCTGCCAACGAACTTGTCGCTGCTGAAGCTGCTGTTTCCAGCCCGGAAACATTGGGTCAGCGTATTGATGTGTTGGTCCGCTGCGCCCAGGGATTCAGGGGCGTTGTTGTTATTCCATTTTCCGGGGTAAGACGTTATGTTCCACTTCCGGAAGTGATGGCCAATGCTCGAATTTTGATTAAACAGGGCAACACACTTCAACTGGACTCCTTCCTGCTGGAGATGGTAAAACTCGGATATGAGCGTGTGGAGCGCGTAGAATCTCGTGGTGAGATGAGTGTACGCGGAGGTATCATCGATTTCTATCCGGTTACTTCATCGATCGCATATCGAGTGGAGCTATTTGATGACGAAATCGATTCCATTCGGACATTTGACCCGGCCGATCAGCGTTCAATTGAACGGATTGAAGAGATTACGGTTTTGCCATGCAAGGAATTAATTGCAGATCGTGAACGTATGGAAAAGGCTGCCGATGCGGCTGCTATTTTGCTGGAGCAACAGCTGGAGAAAATGACGGATCGACAGGCGAAGCTGCGTCTTCGTGAAGAAATTCACCGGGAGATCGAGCTTTTGCGGGAGCACGTGTATTTCTCTGAAATGTATAAATATATTTCTCCGCTCTATCCGGAGAACAAAACGATTTACGACTATATGCCAGAAGATACCCTGCTGGTTCTTGATGAACCTGCGAGACTATCGGAGACATCCAAACAGCTGGACCGTGATGAATCGGAGTGGAATCTGCATCTGATGCAAAACGGAAAAACGCTTCCGGATCTTCCATTATCCGCAGACGGTGATGAACTGTTGTATGAGCGTCCATTCCAGACGCTGTTTATGTCGATCTTTTTGCGTCAGGTTCCACATACCCAACCACAGAACATTCTGAACTTTATCAGTCGTGGCATGCAGGATTTCCATGGACAGATGAACGTATTGAAGGCAGAGATGGAGCGCTGGCAGAAGGCTGGAGTTCAAGTGCTCATGCTGGCGAACGGTGAGGAGAGACTCGAGCGGATGCGCCGGGTACTGATGGACTATGATATTCCAGAGCCAGAGATGATGATTGGTAACTTGCAAACGGGATTTGAAATGCCGTCCATTCATTTGGCTGTCGTGACCGAGGGCGAGATGTTCTCGCAAAAACAGCGTAAAGTACGCAAACCAATTCGGAATGTAGACAATGCTGAACGGATCAAATCCTATAGTGAGCTAAAAGTGGGCGATTATGTCGTTCACCAGAACCACGGGATTGGTAAGTACCTTGGTATCGGCACCCTCGAGGTTGGCGGTATTCATAAGGACTACATGCATATTCTCTATGCGGGTGGAGACAAACTGTCTGTACCGATTGAGCAGATCGATCTGATTCAGAAATATGTTGGTTCCGAAGAGAAAGAACCGAAAATATACAAGCTGGGCGGCAATGAGTGGACACGGGTTAAAAATAAAGTCCGCACATCCGTACAGGATATTGCTGATGATCTGATCAAGCTGTATGCCGAGCGTCAGACCTCCAAAGGGTTTGGATTCGACAAGGATTCTGCGGAGCAGCAGGAGTTTGAGGACATGTTCCCTTACGATGAGACACGTGATCAGGTGCGTGCGATCGAAGAAATCAAGAAGGACATGGAACAAAACCGTCCAATGGACCGTTTATTGTGTGGGGATGTTGGTTACGGCAAAACCGAGGTGGCTATTCGGGCTGCATTTAAAGCAGCGATTGAAGGCAAACAGGTGGCGGTACTCGTGCCAACAACGATTTTGGCACAGCAGCATTTTGAGACGTTCCGTGAGCGCTTCTCCGGTTATCCGTTCAACATTCATGTGCTTAGCCGGTTCCGCTCCCGTAAAGAGCAGAATGAAACGGCCAAAGGCATCAAGGCAGGCACAGTGGATATTGTCATCGGGACGCATCGATTGTTGTCGCAGGATCTGGTGTTCAAGGACCTGGGACTGCTCATTGTCGACGAAGAACAGCGCTTCGGAGTAACCCATAAGGAGAAACTGAAAAAGCTGAAAACCAATGTGGATGTGCTGACGCTGACGGCAACGCCGATTCCGCGTACGCTTCATATGTCCATGCTGGGTGTGCGTGATCTGTCCGTTATCGAGACTCCACCAGAGAATCGTTTCCCGGTACAGACCTATGTGGTTGAACACAGCCAGGCGCTTGTTCGTGAAGCCATTGAGCGTGAGCTTGCCCGTGGTGGGCAAGTGTATTACCTCTACAACCGTGTTCAGGGAATTCAGGAGATGGCTGCCGAAATTTCTGAACTTGTGCCTGAAGCCAAAGTTGGTGTGGGACATGGTCAGATGTCGGAAACAGAGCTGGAGAAAACGATTCTGGACTTCCTGGATGGTGAATATGACGTGCTTGTGAGCACAAGTATCATCGAGACCGGGGTAGATATTCCGAACGTAAATACACTGATCGTACATGATGCGGATAAAATGGGACTCTCCCAGCTGTATCAGCTGCGCGGACGTGTGGGTCGTTCCAACCGTATTGCGTATGCCTATTTTACGTACCAACGGGATAAAGTGCTTACTGAAGTTGCTGAGAAACGTCTGCAATCAATTAAAGAATTCACTGAACTGGGTTCAGGATTCAAAATTGCCATGCGTGACTTGTCGATTCGTGGTGCGGGAAACCTGCTAGGAGCGGAGCAACATGGTTTCATTGCTTCCGTCGGGTTTGATCTGTATTCCCAGATGCTCGCAGAGGAGATCAACAAACGAAAAGTTACGATGCTTGGCGAAGAGCCGGTACCTTCAGACCAGTGGAACACAACCCTGGATCTCAGTATCGATGCCTACTTGCCGTCCGATTATATCTATGACAGTATTCAGAAGATTGAGATCTACAAAAAAGTGGCGGTTATTGCATCCTTCGACGATGCGATGGAGTTGGAAGACGAATTGGTTGACCGATTCGGTGATCTTCCGGAAGCCGTCATTAACTTGCTGGCTGTTGCGCGGATGAAAGTATACGGCAAAATCTACGGTATTGAGTCCATTTCCCAACGTGGTGAGGACATTACCGTGAAGTTTTATGAAGGGCGTGAACATGCCTTTGAACTCTCGAAAATCGCGCACATTGGAAATCAGTTCGAAAGACGTGTACAATTTGAACAAGGACCCCATATGCTGATTCACGCTAAAGGCAAGGGGCTTGGGGATAAGCAACTGATGGAGCTGGTAGAGAAAATTCTGGAGTCCATGAAAACTGCTTTTAAATTAAAGGGGGAACTAAAGGATGTTACCAAAGTATAAAAAAGTAGGAAAAGTACTGTCTGTGAGCATGGTCGCAGTACTATCCTTATCACTGCTTGCTGCATGTGGCAAGAAGGAAGAAGCAAAAACACCGGAATCGACGGATACAAGTGCTGTAGTCGCTACGTATGATGGTGGTACCATTACAGCCAATGAATTCGACATGGAGCAACGTGTTATGAAATTCCTCTATCCGGAGTATGCACAAATGATGGATATGGATGATTTCAAAGAGTATCTGGTAAAACAGGAAGTTGCTTATGAGTATCTGAGTGGCAAAGCAACTGAAGAAGCTAAAACAGCAGGTGCCAAAGCGGCAACTGAGCAATTCGATAAAATGAAAGCTTCTGTTCAGGCAGATCAATGGACAGAAATGCTCAAAGCTCAAAACCTGACAGACGATAACATCAAAGACTACATGACTCGGATCATGACAGTTATCAAAGACAAAGAAACAGGCGTTACGGACGATGCCATCAAGGCTGAGTTTGAGAAAAACAAAGATCAGTTCACAACAGCATCCGTTCGCCACGTGCTGATTAACTTCACAGATCCAAAAACGCAAAAAGAGCGTAAAAAAGAAGATGCACTTAAAATTGCAAAAGAAGTAAAAACCAAGTTGGACGGCGGAGCTGATTTTGCTGAAATTGCAAAAAAATATTCAGAAGATCCAGGTTCTGCTGAAAAGGGTGGACTGTATGAAAATACACCGGTATCCACTTGGGTAGATGCATTTAAGGAAGCTGCAAAAACATTGCCACTGAACAAAATCAGTGATCCGGTTGAGACGGAGTACGGTTACCACATCATGAAAGTGGAAGCTCGTACTGAAGCGGACTTCACCAAATTGACGGCTGAGCAAAAAGAAAGCCTGAAGAGTCAATTGGCAGCTGCTGAGATCGATACGTTCATGCAAAATGAGTTGGACAAAATCGTAAAAGAAGTGAAGTTGCCAAAAACAGAAAAAGCTGAAGAAGGCACAACTGAAGGTACGACTGAAGGAACAACGGGTACAGGAACTGAAGGAGAGAAAACAACCGAACCAAAAACGGATGACTCCACAGGTACGGATACCAAGACTGACCAAGGTACGACTGGAACAGACAAAGATGCAACTACAGATGAAGGTACAAGCAGCAAGTAAGCTGGTAAAATTGCTGTGTTAGCATACGTTAGGGTTAAATTCGCCCGAATGAATGCCTTGTACTACGGTAAATATGGACAACCATACAGAGAAGCAAGGGGAGGACTTAGGACCTCCTTCTTGCTTCTTCTTGTATATATTCAAGCCGTATGGGTACATGGTCGCCTTCTTCGAAAGTTACACAACTATATTCTCCGAAGCATGTATAAGGAAATGGGAACAGATGAATACTATGGTCAAGATATCACACTAAACGTTCTGGGACTTTCCTCTACCCATTAAGGAACAGTAGTTGAAAAATCTTCTCGAGAAAGTGGGGCAACATGTGAAATGAAAGCTACTGGTATTGTCCGCCGTATAGATGACCTTGGTCGTGTGGTCATTCCAAAAGAAATCCGTCGTACGTTACGTATTCGTGAAGGTGATCCACTGGAAATTTTCGTGGATCGTGATGGAGAAGTTATCCTTAAAAAATATTCGCCAATTGGCGAACTTGGTGATTTTGCCAAAGAATATGCAGAATCCCTGTATGAGAGTACAGGACATGTAACGATGATTTCTGACCGGGATACCATTATCACGGTGGCAGGTGGTTCGAAAAAAGAGTATTTGGACAAGCAGGTAGGTCAACTGTTAGAGGGATGTATGGAAAACAGGAAGACCATTCTGGAAACAAACAACGGTTCTTATGAACTTAGCAAAGATCATGACGAGACGTTATCCTCTTTTGTTATTGCGCCGATTATTTCAGGTGGTGACCCCATCGGAACGGTTATCCTGTTCAATAAGGATGAATCGGTGAAGATGTCTCAGATGGAAGTGAAGATGTCCGAGACAGCTGCTGGTTTCCTTGGCAAGCAAATGGAACAATAGACCGCAGATCAACTCCTGGTGCCCTGTCTTGGGCATACGGGAGTTTTTGCATTTTAAGGGACAACGAAGTTAATCCGGATGATTGTGATGGGGGAGGGTTAGTCTGTGTGCCTTCAGGCAGTTATAATAACAAGGTATGCTTAAAAGGATTACGCGGGAGGGACTTATGAAACAGCCGTCTACAGGCTCAAGGCTGCTACAGGGTGCATTTATACTTGGGCTTGCTGCCATTATCTCTAAAATTATTGGTGCTTTTCAGAAGATTCCGCTGCAGAATCTGGGGGGAGACGGTGTATTTGGCATCTACAATACGGTATATCCGTTATATATGCTCATTATTACACTTGCTGCTGCAGGACTGCCTCTGGCCGTATCCAAATTCGTAGCAGAGCAGAATGCACTTGGAAGACCAGACGAGAGCAGAAGAATTATTCGACTATCTTCCTTACTGCTCGGGGGAATTGGAATTATAATGGCGCTCTTGATGTATGCAGGTGCGCCACTGATCGCTGACATGATTGGCAACCGCCATGTGGTTCCATCGATTCGTGCAGCTTCATGGGCGTTATTGTTCGTCCCGGTGATGACAGGGCTGCGTGGATATTTTCAGGGATTACAGCAGATGGTCCCAACAGCGGTATCACAAGTGGTGGAGCAGACGATACGTGTCACCGTCATGATTATTCTGCTTCTGTGGTTGATGAGACGGGACGCTTCGCTTGAGACTATTGCCGCTGGTGCCATGATGGGCTCCGTTGCCGGCGGAATGGTTGGGCTGCTTACCATGTTAGGGTATATGGCCCGTCATCGGCGGAAAGGCAAGGAAGTGCGAACCGGGCAACTGGTTTCGGAATGGAGCAGTAACGGCGGAGAGGTTAGAGCGGACAGGCATGAGCGTCAGGAGCATAGGCTGGTTACGCTGCAAAAGAAAACGGTGAGTGCTATTAATCCCGCTCTGGGAGAACGGCCACGATCCAACGGGGAATGGATCAGGACGCTGCTCATGTATGCTATTCCTGTCTGCCTGGGGTCGCTCGCCGTGCCGTTGATGAATCTGGTGGATACCTTCACCGTACCACGGCTTCTAAGGGGAGAAGGACTGGATGAGCTCCAGTCGATGGTTTCCTTCGGCATCTACAACCGTGGATTGCCGCTGGTTCAACTGGTGACGATGCTTGCCACGTCACTATCTGTGTTGTTTATTCCGGCGATGGCGGAAGCCCGGTTAAAGGGCGGGCCAGAAGCCGTCCGGCAGCAAGCAGGCCTCGCGCTGCGCTGGTTCTGGTTAATCGGCCTGGCGGCATCCGCGGGTCTCGCGGTGCTGGCGGAGCCGATTAACCGCATGCTGTACGGAGATGCCGCAGGCACCGAAGCACTGCGGTACATGGCGCTGACGGCTGCGGGCAGCACCGTCAGCATTATTGCGGCGGCGCTGCTGCAAGGCCTCGGCGCCGTGCGCGCACCCGCGTTCAGCATGCTGGCCGCCGCAGGCGTCAAGGCGCTGCTGAACGTCATGCTTGTGCCTGCGCTGGGCATCAGCGGCGCGGCCCTGGCAGGGGCAGTCGCCTACATGCTGGCGGCTGGCCTGAATGTGGCGCTGCTGGCGCGACTTGTCGCCCTGCGCCCTGCCCCTGGCGCCGTCCTGGCGAAGCCGGCGCTGGTGATCGCCGCCATGAGTCTGGCGGCGGTAGGCACGGCCTGGGCCGCCGAAGCGGTGCTCGGCGGCATGGGTATCGCGGCCGACCGCCGGCTGGCCGCGGTGGGCGTGAGCCTGCTGGGCATTGCCGCAGGCTCGGCCGTGTTCTTGCTGGCTGCGGCCCGGACAGGGCTACTGACCGCCGCGGAGCTGGCGGCTGTGCCCAAGTTGGGGCCTCACCTTGCCAAGCTGCTGCGCAGACTCCGTGTGCTGCGCTAGCTTCATGCTCACGGTGCTTCTACACCCAGCACAGCTAATATGCAATTATAGGATATCGAATGATTCTGGTATAATACGTGTAATTAGTCCTGTTCAGGCACGATGAATCAGTGAGCCTGAACAGGATAGTCCGGATGGAGGTTTACGTAATGAGTGCAGCTTTAACCGTAGTGGGTCTTGGATCTGGAGATGCAGACCAACTGACCGTAGGTATTATCAAAAAAATGAAACATGCAGCTACGCTGTATGTACGTACCCTGGATCATCCCGTATTGAATGATCTGAAGCAAGAGGGGCTGGAGATGACATCATTTGATGTTATCTATGAGGCGAAGTCCTCCTTTCCTGAAGTGTATGATGAGATTGCAAATCAACTGATAGAGGCCGCTCGCAAGGGTGAGGCCGGAACCGAGATTGTGTATGCCGTACCTGGTCATCCGATGGTGGCAGAAGCAAGTGTACGCCTGCTCAAAGAGCGTTGTCCGCAGATGGGCATTTCACTGCGTGTCATGGGCGGGGAGAGCTTTCTGGATGAAGCTTTTATACGGCTTGGATTTGATCCAATCGAAGGGTTTCAACTCCTGGATGCCAGCAGCCTGAACACGGAATTGGTACAACCACAGCTACATACGTTGATTGGACAAGTCTACGATGTGTTCACTGCTTCGGATGTGAAGCTATGCCTGATGGAGGTTTACCCGGATGATTATCCGGTATTTGTGGGTCACGCGTTGGGTGTACAGGGCCAGGAGGTCATTCACAAGATTCCATTGCACGAACTGGACCGGATTGAAGGGTACGGCAATCTGTCACTGATCTATGTACCGAAGAACACCGATGATGCCTTGCGTCGCAGATCCTTTGCGCGTTTGCATGAGATCGTGAACATTCTTCGTAGTCCTGGCGGCTGTCCATGGGATCAGGAGCAGACACATCAATCCATTCGCAAAAACCTGATTGAAGAAACCTATGAGGTCATTGAGACGATCGATGAGGATGACCCCGACCATATGAAAGAAGAGCTGGGTGATCTGCTGCTGCAGATTTTATTGCACTCCCAGATGGAAGAAGAAGTGGGCACATTTAATGTGTATGATGTCATCGAAGGTTTGAATGATAAGCTGATCTTCCGCCATCCACATGTGTTTGGCGATAATCAGGCAGAAGATGCGAATGAAGCTCTTCTGAACTGGGAACAGATGAAAGCAGAGGAGAAGAAGCGCAAAGGCCAGGATCAGCAGAAAGTTTCCGTGCTGGATGGTATACCGCGTGACTTGCCTGCATTGATGAAGGGATACAAGCTACAGAAGAAAGCAGCCAAAGTTGGCTTTGACTGGGATGATGTTGAAGGTGTGTTTGCCAAGATCGAGGAAGAACTGGCGGAGTTGAAAGAAGCGGTGCAACAAGGCCAGTCTGCGGAAGAACGGAAGCTTGAACTGGGGGATTTATTATTCGCAGCCGCGAACGTTGCAAGATTTATCGATACGGACCCGGAAGAGGCACTTGCTGCGACCAACCGCAAGTTCGTTGGGCGGTTCCAGTATATCGAGGAGCGTTTGCGTGAACAGGGAAGAACACCAGCAAATAGCAATGTAGAAGAGATGGAGCAATTCTGGCAGGATGCGAAGAAGGCAGGGTTATAACGGGTTCAATTTTCTGGAAAATACCGATAAACCTTATTCCATCATGTTATGCAGTGTGTTATGATATACGAACATGTGTTCATCTGTGTAAACTGGAGTTGGTGTTTAGCGCCGGATAGTTTCGGGTACTGGTCTTAGACTGTTCCCTGCGGACCATCGACAAAAAGCTAAAAAAAGTCGCGGACCAAGGCAGGATTTCAGATGCCAAGCCAGAATACATGTGTAGTGACCTAACGCGAATCAGCGGCAATCCATGTATTGTCAGGAATCGCAGATACTTTTTTTTCAATTTGGGAGGCTTTTAAAAATGAACAAAACAGATCTGATTAACAACATTTCAACCAAAAGTGGTTTGACTAAAAAAGACGTTGAGTCCGTATTGAACGGCTTTTTGGGAGAAATTACAGATGCACTTGCCAGCGGAGACAAAGTACAATTGATCGGCTTTGGCACTTTTGAGACCCGCAAACGTTCCGGTCGTACCGGACGTAACCCACAAACAGGGAATGAAATCGTGATTCCTGAGTCTACTGTTCCTGCATTCAAAGCAGGCAACAAACTTAAAGAAGCCGTAAAATAATGCGTCTTGATAAATTCCTGAAGGTCTCCCGGCTAATCAAACGCCGCACAGTGGCCAAGGACGTCTCTGAACAGGGACGTGTTCTGGTGAACGGACGTGAAGCAAAGCCCAGCGCCGCTGTCAAAGTGGGCGATGAGCTGACGGTTCAGTTCGGTCAGAAACTGGTCACCGTGAGGGTGGAACGAATTGCCGAGAGTACCAAGAAGGATGAGGCGAGCAGCCTCTACACCTTGGTGAAGGAAGAGCCGATCGCCAAGGATAACGGAATGAACTGGTAACAGTACATCTGGTATTAAATATTCATTCAATGCAAGTTAAATCGAAACGTCCTCCTGTAAAAGGGAAGGGCGTTTTTGTTTTTACTGGATGCCCAGTTATTTGTTCAACAACGCTGGTTCTATTCGAACCTCCACACCCATAAGCTAGGTGTAAGAAGGAGGGGTACATGCCATGGTTGAGCACGGTAAGGCCAAACAGCATCATCTGAGCATGCAGAATCGGAAACTGCTGGATCTGACGGGTGTCTCCAACGTGGAGAGCTTCGACAGTGAGGAATTTTTGCTGCAGACTGAACTTGGGCATCTGACCATCCGGGGGCACAATTTACATATCAAAAACCTGAGCCTGGAGGAAGGTCTGTTATCCATTGAAGGCACAGTCAGTTCGCTCCAATATCTGGACCCCGGTTCCCAGTCCAAAAATGGTAAAGGCCTGTTTGGCAAGATGTTCCGATGAGTCCGGACACTCAATGGATCACATTGATGTGGATGCTTACTTCGGGGGTCGTGATGGGAATGGCCTACGACAGTTACCGGGTACTGTCCGGACAGCTGCGGTTTCCGAGATGGAGTATTCACACGCTCGATCTGTTGTACTGGGTTGCTTCCGCGCTGTTCGTTTTTCGGATGCTATACGCCGGAAACCACGGACAGTTGCGGTTTTATGTCTTTTTGGGGCTGATTATAGGGGTTTGCTTCTATTTTTGGCTTTTAAGTGTTACAACCCAGCGTTTTGTGGTAATGTTAATTAAACTCGCAAGAACGCTGATTCATTGGTGTGGACATATCCTTAACATCCTGATCGTTATGCCGGTTAAAGGAATTTATAAGTTAATTCGCGTATTATTCGGTTTTGTAATTGCGATACTATTATTCCTGGGCAGGCTGGTGCTGCAGTGTTTGGTACCTTTCGGCAAGTTGTTCCGCTGGATGTTTAGGCCGCTCCTGAAACATTGGGTAACGCCACGCTTCATGATCCGTGTGGGTACAAGAATTGCAGCGATGTGGAAACGCTGGTTTTAAGGAGGTCCGTAATGGGTAAAACACCTGTGGGCAGAGCAAAGGCTCCAACTAACCAAGGAAAATCTGCCGGTGCAAAAAGGCGCCTCATGCTTTGGATGACGTTTATGATTGTATTTGTAATATGGGCAGGATATACATTCCTTGTGCAGACTGCACAAATTTCGGACAAGAGTTCTCATCTGGCCACTCAGCAAGCTTCAAAGGAAGATACCTTGAAGAAGCTGGAACAGTTGAAGTACGAAGTCAGCCGGTTGAATGACCCTGAATACATAGGACAGCTGGCACGGAAAAAAGGATATTATCTTCCTGAGGAAACGCCGATCCAGGTTGAAGAGTCAGGGAACTGATGAATTTCGGTCTATTACCGAGCTAGGTTTGTTATCCGTGTGTCTGAAGCCGTTAAACCGGAAAAAATAGGCTCTCTGATGGGGTAGTGTTCAGTTGACCTTGGTTTACGGCATAAGGTATAATTACATTAGCGCAGCATTGATTTTGGCATTCAAAAAATCGGGTTGTATATTTTTAAGGGAGGATCATTTTATTCTATGGCAATTGAAGTGGGCACCAAGTTAGAGGGCAAGGTGACAGGAATCACGCATTTTGGAGCATTTGTGGATCTGTCAGGAGGTGTCACGGGTCTCGTTCACATCTCGGAAATCGCCGACAATTACGTCAAAGATGTCAACGACCACCTGAAGCTGAATGACCTCGTTACAGTGAAGGTTATCAACGTTGACAAGGATGGCAAGATCGGACTTTCCATTAAGCAAGCTGTTGACAAACCGGTTGAGCAACAAACCCAATCTAGACCCCCGAGAGCTCCTAGACCGGAACGCAGTGGAGGAGATCGCGAACGATTCAGCGGCGGAGGCCCAAGTGGTGGCCAAGGTCGTGGTGGTGGCGGCGGTGGATTTAACCGTGGTGACCGCGGAGGCCGTTCTTTCAAGCCCGCAGCAGGCAAACCTTCATTTGAGGATAAAATGTCACGCTTCCTGAAAGATAGTGAAGAGCGGATCTCTTCGCTTAAGAAGAACACAGAAGGCAAACGCGGAGGCCGTGGAGCCAAGCGTGTGTAATCTGTCACAACCTGATCTAAACATATAAGTAAAACCGTTAGCCCATGGGCTAACGGTTTTTTTGCGTTTCTTTCACAGATAAGTAGTTGAATAGCTTTTTTTGTAAGGTGAAGCTCCATATCCCCAGTTTTTCTGCACGGCAAAATGGAACCATAAGAACATTTGTCGTCTACCATTTTTTACCGACAGGTTTCCGTGGCATTCCACAGTTATCCTGCTCAAATGATGGCGAGACCCAATCATCGCCGGTTCAAAATCAGACATTCCGATTGTCGGAATCAAGTAGGAGAATGAATGAAACCACAATAAGGCCGGGGGTTTCGCTCCACCGCGCCAGGCTTGTTTCTTTTGTCGTAAACTTTTTGGACCCTGCCCACCTATTCTGACAAACTACGTCTTCTAATCTATCTATAATCAGAACCATCGAGAACGAAACACGAAAATTCAAATTAATCGAATGGGGTGCCTTGAGGATGATGGAAAAGTGGAATGTCATTCAATTTCCGGGAATGAAAGCAGGTAAAGGAGGTACGGAAGCTCGGGAGGAGCTGTCTGTACGTCTGAAACAATGGCTTGGCTCCCGCAAGGCTGTCCAGATGGTTGCTTCCCGCAAATGGGTACTGCTGCTAACGTTTATGGGATTCCTGCTCGGAAAGGCGATGATCCTGAATGAGTTATCTCCCTTTGCTATTGCTTACTTCGCCGTGATTGCTTTCATGCGCAGGGATTACATCATTCCGGTAGGCGCCGCTCTACTCGCAGGTAGTCTCTTTGCACCGTTTCCAGTACCACTCATTGTTGCATCGGAGATCGCTATCTTTTATCTGCTCTTTCGTGGGCTGGAGTCATATGATCGTGCTGAATTATCTTATGCGCCGACGATGGTGTTTACCACTACATTTATGGTCAAATTATTCGCGGTCGTGATCGGGCCATCCTTCAGCTGGTACGCTATGCTGATGCTCACGATGGATTCCATATTAAGCTTTGTGCTCACCCTTGTTTTCATACAAGCCATACCGATCTTCACCTACCGCAAAAAAAAGTTCAGCCTAAAGAACGAGGAGATCCTCTGCCTGATTATATTGCTTGCTTCCGTTATGACGGGAGCCGTAGGGTGGACCATTCAGTCCTTATCCGTCGAGCATATGCTCTCTCGTTATCTCATATTAATCTTTGCGCTGGTGGGCGGAGCCCCCCTCGGAGCCTCAGTTGGGGTCATTACCGGCTTGATTCTGAGTCTGGCTGACATGTCAGCGGTGTATCAGATGAGCCTGCTTGCTTTTGCCGGGATGCTGGCAGGCATGCTTCGAGAGGGCAAACGTGCGGCGGTGGCACTGGGCATGCTGCTGGGTTCGTCCATTCTATCCATATACTTGGGTGGTCCAGGTGATGTGATGAATTCATTATGGGAGACATGTGCGGCTATCGTTCTGTTTATGTTGACACCTAAGAGTCTGATGACAGCGATATCCAAATATGTACCAGGTACGCAGGACCATACAAAATCCCAGCATGAGTATGCCAAACGGATAAGGGATATCACGGCAGAACGGGTAACTCGCTTCTCGCAGGTATTCCGTCAATTGTCACGCAGCTTTGATCAGATGTCCGGTGCGGGCGAGCCAGTACAGAAAGAAGGTGGAATGGATCATTTCATGAATGCGGTTGCCGAGGGCACATGTGCAAGCTGCTTCAAGCGTACGCAATGTTGGGATGCCAAGTTTATTCAGACCTACAAATACATGACCGATGTGATGAGTACCATTGAAGGGAACCCGGAGATTTCAGGCAAGCAGATTCCAGTGGAATGGAACAGGGTGTGTGCGAAGCCTGAAGAGGTACTTGAAGTCATGCGTGCCCAGTACGGGTTGCATCAACATAACATGCAGTGGAAACGCCAGATTATTGATAGCCGGCAGCTGGTTGCAGAGCAATTGTCCGGTGTATCTCAGGTCATGGAGGACCTGGCCAAAGAAATTCAGCGGGAAAGTGAGGAGATGGTACAACAGGAGGAACAGATTCGGGATGCACTGGAGTCACTGGGCCTATCTATTCACTCTATTGAGATAATCAATCTGGAAGCGGGCAATGTGGAAATTGAGATCGTACATGCATATACACGGGGATTCGATGAGTGCCGGAAAATGATCGCTCCGCTGATCTCGGATGTACTGGACGAACATATTGCCGTCTTGCATGAGACGATGACCGACCCTCGCCAGGGACTGGCGACTGTTACGTTTGGTTCAGCCAAAACGTTCGAGGTAACCACCGGTGTTGCTGCTGCTGCCAAAGGGGGAGATGTCATGTCAGGCGACAGCTTCAGTACAGTGGAGTTAGGCAACGGTACTTTCGCGGTGGCGCTCAGTGATGGAATGGGCAATGGGGAACGGGCACGCATGGAGAGCAGCGCGGCGTTGAACATACTGGAGCAGTTGTTACAGTCCGGCATGGACGAGAAACTGGCGATCAAATCCGTGAACTCCGTTCTGATGCTGCGCTCCCCTGAAGAGATGTATGCCACAGTCGATATGGCGCTGATTGATGAATATACGGCAGAGACAACGTTTATGAAAATCGGATCGACGCCAAGCTTTATCAAACGTGGACAGGAGGTTATTCAAGTTTCAGCCAGCAATTTGCCAATCGGTATTATTAAAGATATTGAAGTGGATTTGGTGACGGTACAGCTACAACCAGGTGATATCCTCATTATGATGACGGATGGCATCTATGATGCACCGGGGTATGCTGTGAACAAAGAGTTATGGATGAAACGGCTCATTCAAGAGATTGATACAGATGATCCACAAGATTTGGCCGATTGCCTGCTTGAAAGTGTCATAAGATATCAGCAGCATGAAATTTTGGATGATATGACCGTCGTTGTTGGAAAAGTAGAGCATTTCCGTCCTGAATGGGCCACACTGCGTGTGCCTGGCATCAACCGGATGGAACGACCACGGACCGTCAGCTAATTGCATATTCTTCTGTTTGAAGTCTCTTCATTCTGGCAATGCTAGTCATAGAGTTGGAGAGTAACGAATAACGGAGGGATATCGGATGAAGCAAATCTTATTGATCACCGACGGTTGTTCCAATGTTGGACCAAGTCCGGTGCTGGCAGCGGCCGAAGCACAGGAAGAGGGCATTACGGTTAATGTAGTTGGCGTGATTGATTATGGAACCATTGGTGAGTTGGGCAGCCGTGAGATTGAGGATATTGCCAGAGCCGGAGGTGGAATCAGCCAAATTGTAGGTACACGGCAGCTTGCCCATACCATGCAGATGATGACAAGGAAAACGGTGGTTCAGACTATTCAGCAGGCGGTTAATAGAGAGTTAACACAAATTTTGGGAGAGAAGGAGCCCAAAACGGTAACCGATCTGGAGCCTGCACAACGCGCACGGGTCGTGGAAGTGATGGATGATATGGCTGAAACTACAGCTTTACAGGTGATATTGCTAATAGACGTCAGTGCCAGCATGAAGCCCAAACTGGCTGCGGTAGAAGAAGGCATTCGCGATTTAATGTTGAGTTTGCAGGCGCGTGTAGGTCAGAGCAAGCTTTCCGTATTTCATTTCCCGGGACGACACAGTGGAGAAGATGCGGTAATGGATATTGACTGGACAACGGATCCAGGCCATGTTCGGTCCCTGTTTGGAAGGTTGCAGATGAAGGGTGCAACGCCGACAGGTCCTGCAATTCAGAAGGTGATTGATTTTTACCGTTATGGTACACTGGAGAAACAGCAGGAAATAGAAGGGAACTATCGCATTGAAAGAGAAGGGATGCTCGGTGACAACGTTGTCTGACGCCTCTTTCCCGCCAGGAACAGTGGTTACAGGGAAATGGAATCGCAGTCGTTACACGATTCGGAAGCTACTGGGCAAAGGAGCCAATGGCATCGTTTTTCTTGTCCAACGGGGTGAAAATGGCAAACACTACGCGCTAAAAATGGGATTTGATCCGGTAGATCTGCAATCGGAAGTCAATGTGCTCAAATCTTTTCAACTACAGCGTAATCATGAAGCCCTTCGGCAGAGCGGCATTCCTTCCTATCTTAAAGATGTGGATGATTATGCCGTTCGTGGCCGGGATATTCCCTTTTATGTGATGCGTTACGTTAGAGGTGAGGCTCTTCATCACTTCATTCGGCGTCAGGGAACAGACTGGACACTTCTGGTTGGACTTAGGCTCTTGCAGAAGCTGGCACAATTGCATCAGGCGGGATGGGTGTTTGGTGATCTTAAACCCCAGAATGTGCTGGTATCCGATTATGGGCAGGTGGAATTGATCGACTACGGCGGAGTTACGTCTATTGGTCGAAGCGTTAAGCAGTTCACCGAATGGTATGATCGGGGCTTCTGGAATGCAGGCAGCCGTACAGCAGATGGTACCTATGATGTGTTTGCATTTGCATTATTGTTGATTCATGTACTTGAAGCAGACGCGCTCAAGGCACTGGCAGCAGAAGGATTACCGCAACTGCGAAGTGTGAATCAGCTCGTAGCGCTGGTGGAGCGCAGTGAACGACTGGGTCCTTTTCGCAATTGGACGATTCAGGCACTACGAGGTCAGTTTCGTGATGCAGGTCATGCGGCACAAGCGTGGAAGGAAATGATGGCTCGTCCCACGCCACTTCGCCGTCGTTCCAAAAGTACAACACCGCGCTGGCTTAAGAACGCATTCGCTGTATCTGTGATATTACTTATTGGAGTGCTCATCTATGCACTACGTTTCTGATCTGTGAGAGTGCATATACATAACGCAAGGAATGAGGAACAGGTATGGAGGCTTTACGCTGGAACATGCTGGTGAAGAACGTGCTGGATGCAGCGGAAGAGCATCAGTTATGGGTTCCCGGGGATCGGATTATCGTCGCAGTATCGGGCGGGCCGGACTCGGTGGCTTTTTTGCATATCATGCACGAGATCAGCAAGCGGCATGTCCCGCTTGAATTGATCTGTGCGCATGTGCATCATGGTTTCCGTCCCGAATCTGATGATGAAGCGGAGAAAATGATGGAACTGGCACAGCAGCTTGGCATTGCATTTGAATGGACCAAGGCCGATGTTCCTTCATATATGGAGCTAACAGGTCAAGGACCACAGGAGGCAGCCCGCAACAAGCGATACGCTTTTCTACATGAAGTAGCTACCAAATATAATGCGGCAAGCATCGCTTTGGCACATCATGCGGATGATCAGGCGGAGACAGTCATGCTTCATTTGCTTCGTGGAACCGGCTTGTCGGGACTCTCAGGAATGAAGTTTAAAAGGCGAGAAAAAAATGTGGAACTTATTCGTCCATGCCTTCGTATAAACAAGACAGACCTTGTAGAAGCTTGTAATACCCAGGGTTTTATGTATTTCAATGATGAAAGCAACGCCTTGCGTAAATATCGGCGTAATGCCATTCGCTTGGATGTGCTTCCTTTTTTGGGGCAGTATAATGGACAACTCACGCCGTCATTGAATCGGCTTGCCGAAATTGTGGGTGATGAAGACGATTTCATGGAGCAGAGTGCATATGACACATACAGGTGTCTAGTGCAGGTGAACGGCGGAAGGCAAACCTTTGAGGTGCCTTCCTTCTTGAAGTTACATGTCGCTTTACAACGAAGGTTGATTAAACTAATATTGAATTATCTGCCTTTGGACAGTGATTTTGTCGACTTTACCCGTATAGAAACCATTCGACGCAAGGTCATGGAGACCCATGTGACGACCTGGAGCCTGGATATAGGACAGACACTCGCCTGCACTCGGGAGTATAATCTGATTTCTTTTGGCATACGGACGGACGTACAGGATCAATCTTACGAGTATCGTCTTGCGCAATGGAGTGGAACTTATGAGCTTTCACTCACCCCAATTAATCGATATATTCGGTTGATGACGGTGAGTCCCGAGGACTATCATGTACCGGAATCGGCGGATCAAGCCGCGTTTGATGCGGATCAACTGCTTATGCCGCTGGTTGTGCGTTCACGGTTACCTGGAGATACCATGAAAGTAATGGGATTAAACGGAAGCAAAAAGGTGAAAAATATTTTCATCGATGAGAAAATCCCCCCATCTGTCCGTCCACGTATTCCTGTGGTATGTGATGGAGCAGGTCATATCATCTGGTTACCGGGTGTTCGACGGTCCAATGTGGCTCCTGTCAGGGAGGGCACTTCCGCAATCCTGTACATGACTGTAGGCGATTCAGCGATTCAGGGGTAGTGGTTATGGTTCAGGTAAGGCTTTCATAGTATAACTTAGGAGGTTCGCACAGTTGCAGAACGACATTCAGGAAGTATTGATCAGTGAAGAAGAAATTCAGAGTAAAGTCAAGGAATTAGGCGCAACACTAAGTGCCGAATATGCAGACCGCAATCCTTTGGTCATTTGTGTGCTCAAGGGTGCGTTTATATTTATGGCTGATTTGGTTAAAAACATAACGGTACCTGTTGAAATGGATTTTATGGCGGTATCCAGTTACGGCGCTTCCACCAAGTCATCCGGTGTTGTCAAAATCATTAAGGATCTGGATGTATCCGTTGAAGGACGGGAAGTTTTGATTGTCGAAGATATTATCGACAGCGGACTTACACTCAGCTATCTGATTGAACTGTTAGAAAACCGCGGTGCCGAATCGGTGCGTGTGGTTACGCTGTTCGACAAGCCTTCAGGCCGTAAAGTTGAGTTGGAAGCTCATTACACAGGCTTTGACATTCCTGACGCGTTCATCGTTGGTTACGGTTTGGATTTTGCGGAGAAGTACCGGAACCTGCCCTATATCGGGATTTTGAAGCCGGAAGTCTATAGTAGCTAATATCCTGCCCGACCCAAGCCTTGAGCTGTTCTTGGCTTCTGTTGAGAAGCCATGTCGGGCTATGTTAAAATAATTAAAGTGTCTCGAGAGGAGGTAGGGGATGAATCGGTTCATCCGGAATTCTGGTTTTTATTTGATTCTTTTTTTAGTTGTGGTGGGGATAGTCCAGTTCGTCAGCAATGGCGGCGAAGCCACCGATAATCCTAGATATGATCAGTTGCGTGCAGCGATCAAAGCCAACAATGTCTCTGAATTGACGGTTCAATTCAACGGTCAAACGTATCTCGTGACCGGTCAATACAAGAAGGCACCTGATGGCGCCAAATCAGAAAATTTCTCAACGTATATTCCTCCTACGGATGAGGCAATTAGTGAGCTTGTAGCTGCAAGTGAAACTAACAATTTCCAATATCATCAGGAGCCAATGAAAGGTGACAGCATCTGGTTGACGTTGCTGACTTCCTTTATTCCTTTGATCATTATGTTCCTGCTGTTCTTCTTCCTGTTTAATCAGGCTCAAGGCGGCGGCGGTAAAGTAATGAACTTTGGTAAAAGCCGTGCTCGTCTCTATAACGAAGAGAAGAAGCGGGTTACATTTGAAGATGTTGCGGGTGCTGACGAAGAGAAACAGGAACTTGTTGAGGTTGTAGACTTCCTCAAGGACCCTCGTAAATTCGCAGCAGTAGGTGCACGGATTCCTAAGGGTGTATTGCTCGTAGGCCCTCCAGGTACAGGTAAAACGTTGCTCGCTCGTGCCGTAGCCGGTGAAGCGGGTGTACCATTCTTCAGTATTTCAGGTTCCGACTTCGTTGAAATGTTTGTCGGTGTCGGTGCATCACGTGTACGTGATTTGTTTGAAAATGCGAAGAAAAATGCGCCATGTATCATCTTTATCGATGAGATTGATGCTGTAGGACGTCAGCGTGGTGCTGGTCTTGGTGGTGGTCACGATGAGCGTGAGCAAACACTCAACCAGTTGCTCGTTGAAATGGACGGTTTCGGAGCTAACGAAGGTATTATCATCGTAGCTGCAACGAACCGTGCAGATATTTTGGACCCTGCCTTGCTGCGTCCAGGACGTTTTGACCGTCAAATTACGGTTGACCGCCCTGATGTAAGAGGTCGTGAAGCTGTCCTGAAAGTACATTCCCGTAATAAACCACTGACTAAAGATGTGAAGATGGATATTATCGCGAAGCGTACAACAGGTTTCTCTGGGGCAGATTTGGAGAATCTCTTGAACGAAGCGGCATTGCTAGCAGCACGTCGTAATCGTAAAGATATTTCCATGAAAGAAGTTGACGAAGCGATTGACCGTGTCATCGTTGGTACGGAGAAGAAAAGCCGTGTCATCAGTGATCGTGAGAAACGAATCGTTGCTTATCACGAAGCAGGCCATACCATTGTAGGATACTTCCTGGAACATGCTGATATGGTACATAAAGTGACCATTATCCCACGTGGACGTGCGGGTGGATATGTAATCATGTTGCCAAAAGAAGACCGTATGCTGGTTACCAAGCAGGAACTGTTGGATAAAGTAACCGGACTTCTCGGAGGTCGTGTAGCTGAAGAATTGTTCATCGGAGAGATTGGTACTGGTGCATACAGTGACTTCCAGCAAGCGACAGGTATTGTTCGCAGCATGGTTATGGAATACGGTATGAGTGAGAAATTGGGACCTATGCAATTCGGAAGTTCACAAGGACAGGTATTCCTTGGTCGGGATATCGGTCATGAACAGAATTACTCGGATTCCATTGCGTATGAGATTGATCAGGAAATGCAACGCTTTATCAATGAATGTTATGAGAAATGTAAGGACTTGCTTGTTAAACATTCAAAAGAGATGCATCTGATCGCTCAAACTTTGCTTGAGGTAGAGACTTTGGAAATGGATCAGATCAAGCAATTGATCGAAACTGGTTCCTTAACTCCAAAAGCAGAGAACGACAATGATGGTGAAGGCACACCAACTGAAGGCGGAGAGCCAATCATCGACAACATCGGTGATGTGCGTGTCCGTATTCAAGGTAAAGATGAAACGCCTGAGCCACCAGCCGGAGATATCCCAAACGAAGCTCCGAATCTGGAAAAGGGTAATAACAATAACCCGGATGATGGCGGAACGAAGCCAACGTCTTAATGCATAATACATCTGGCTAGGACAGCAGGTGAAATCAGGAGAGCCCTCGGGCTCTCTTTTTTTATCCATTATTTCAAAAGAGGATAGATAAAGATAAACGGGAGTTAGATGGCGAACCAGTTAGCAAACAGGTGGTTAAGGCGCTGTACTGGGCCTTTTTCATTTATTGACAGAGTCGTGAACGTTGTGTAAATTAGTTGTTAAACCGCTTGTGATTCGTTTCTCAAGCGAAGTTAACGACTTAGGTTAGCCCTACGAAACAGCGCATGACGCTGTCCCGATAAAGGAGAGGATCACAGGTGGAAGCTCTGGCTTTAGAGCGCAAGGCTGAGATGAACCGCGAGCTGCGTGAGCGGCTGATGGAATTGAAGAAGGAACGTAATGCCATTATTCTTGCCCATTATTATCAACGTGATGAAGTACAGGAGGTTGCTGACTTCCGCGGAGATTCGTTTCTGTTAGCCCAGAAGGCAGCACAAACAGATGCAGATGTGATTGTTTTCTGTGGTGTTCATTTTATGGGTGAAAGCGCTAAAATTTTGGCGCCGAACAAAACAGTTATTATTCCGGATGAACGTGCGGGCTGCCCGATGGCAGATATGGTGAACGTGGATGGACTACGCAGATTGAAAGCACAACACCCTAACGCCAAGGTTGTTACTTATATCAATTCCTCGGCTGAGATTAAGGCTGAGACTGACATCTGTTGTACTTCAGCGAATGCGGTTCGGGTTATTCAATCGGTGGATTCTGACGAAATTATCTGGGTACCTGATAAAAATCTGGGACATTATGTGCAGCAGCATACAGACAAGAAAATGATTATCTGGGAAGGTTACTGCAACACGCATGATATGCTCACAGTCAAAGATGTCGTGGAGATGCGAGCCAAGCATCCAAATGCAGAGTTTGTTGTTCATCCAGAGTGTCGACCTGAGGTTGTAGAGATGGGTGATTTTGTAGGTAGCACAACAGCTATTCTGGAGTATTGCAAAAATTCATCAGCGAAGGAATTTATCGTAGGTACCGAAGATGGTACAGGATATCAGCTTCGTCTGGATAGTCCGGATAAACAGTTCCACTTTGCTACCAAGTTTCTTGTATGTCCCAATATGAAGGTGAACAACTTGAAGAAACTGGTGAAATGCCTGGAAACGATGAAGCCGCAAATCTACGTGCCACCGGTTGTTGCCGACAAAGCCAGAGAATCACTAGAGCGCATGTTGTTGGTAAAATAGGATGCGCTACTCTTGCTCCAAGACAGGTGAATAACATGATACCGCAATATTTAGTTGATTTTGATCTGTCTGCGCTACCCATGGTAGAGACGGATGTATTGGTTATAGGCTCAGGGATTGCTGGTTTGTTTACTGCCATTAAGGCAAGTGAACAACAACGTGTATTAATGATCACGAAGAAGTCATTACTTGAAAGTAACACCAGATATGCGCAGGGAGGAATCGCTGCGGTTATTGCTGAGGATGATTCACCTGCATACCACTTGCAGGACACACTTGTTGCAGGAGCGGGCTTATGCCGCTCCGAGGCGGTAGAGGTATTGGTGAATGAGGGTCCGGACGGAGTGAAGGAACTGATTCGTTTAGGTACTTTGTTTGATCTGGAGAACGGCGAGTTGGCATTGACGCAGGAAGGTGCGCATAGCCACCGCCGTATTTTGCATGCCAACGGGGATGCCACGGGATATGAGATTGTACGTGCACTTGCTGTCGAAGTGAATGAGCATCCTGGGATTGAAGTATGGGATGAGCATTTTGTTGTTGACCTGATTACAGAGCGAGGGGAATGCATTGGCGCACTGGTTCAGAAGGATGACGGATCGCAAGTATTCGTGAAGGCACAGGCAACCGTTCTTTGCTCTGGTGGGGCAGGACAACTATACCGATACACAACGAACCCCGACGTAGCTACTGCCGATGGTGTAGCGATGGCTTATCGGGCTGGTGCTATCGTGCGTGACATGGAATTCATCCAATTTCATCCCACCTCTCTTTGTTACCCGGGGGCCCCGCGTTTTCTTGTGTCAGAAGCAGTACGCGGCGAAGGAGCATATCTGCGCAATGTGAAGGGCGAACGCTTCATGGATCGTTATCATGCCCAGCTTGAACTAGCACCACGCGATATCGTGGCACGAGCGATTGTTAGTGAGATGGAGTCCACCAACAGTACCTTTGTGTATTTGGACATTACGCATGAACAGCCAGAGATGATCAAGCATCGGTTCCCTACCATATATGAGACTTGTATGCGTTATGGATTAGACATGACAACGGACTGGATTCCCGTTGCACCTGCTGCCCATTACATGATGGGTGGAGTGAAAACGGATTTGAGTGGAGAGAGCAGCATCTCTCGATTATTTGCTTGTGGCGAGGTGTCTTCTACAGGAGTACATGGAGCTAACCGCCTGGCAAGCAACTCTTTATCAGAAGCGATTGTATTTGGGCGGAGAATTGTTGATCGTATTCAATCTCTTCCTCAGCTTGGTTCATTACAAGTAAGAGCGGGTGCGCCTTCATCTGGAACCATGAATAGCAAGATCAACAAGATCATGGAAGAGCAAAAGCCGGTATCCGAAAGACGCTTACGATTACAGAAAATGATGGTTCGTCAGGTAGGCTTGCGCCGGAATGGTGAGGACCTGCAGAAGGCCATGGACAAGCTGCAACAGGAATTGCAATTTTTTGATCAGATACTCACTCATAAGGAAGAGCTGGAGTATGCCAACCTTCTGACCTGTGCCTGGTTAGTTACCAGCGGAGCATTACACCGCGAAGAGAGTCGGGGGGCTCACTATCGAGAGGATTTCCCGGCACGTGATGATATCGTGTGGCAGAAGCATAGTCTGCAGCAGCGAGAACAAGCGATTGTGGAGGAATTGATGTCATGATACTGAACGGATATAATGAAGGGCTTATCGAATCAATCAAAAACTGGCTTCGTGAAGATGTTGGTGCAGGTGACGTTACAACAAGTGTGACGATCCCGGCAGGCAACCAATCCAAGGCCATTATACACGCCAAAGACAATGGTATTATTGCAGGCATGACCGTAGCTGAACTTGTGTTTCAGGTTGTTGATCCTGATCTTGTATTTACACCGAAGGTAACAGACGGAGACAAGGTTACCCATGGCACGATTTTGGCCGAGGTAGAGGGAAGTACACATTCACTGCTTACGGGGGAACGTTTGGCACTCAATTTGCTGCAACGTATGTCCGGAATTGCTACGCGTACGCGTGCCTACGTAGATGTGCTGGATGGTCTTGAGACCAGGCTCGTGGATACACGTAAGACAACGCCGGGTCACCGATTACTTGAGAAATACGCAGTGCGCGTGGGTGGCGGAGCGAATCATCGATTTGGACTGTACGATGCTGTTATGATAAAGGATAACCACATCAAGGGTGCAGGCGGAATCACCGAGGCGGTACAGCGTGCGCGAACAGTTATTCCACATACGATGACAATTGAAGTGGAGACTGAAAACCTGGAGCAGGTGAGAGAAGCCTTGCAAGCCGGGGCAGATATCATTATGCTGGATAACATGCATCCAGAGCGGATGCGTGAAGCAGTTGAGCTTATTCGTGAACAGGCTCCTCATGTGAAGGTTGAAGCATCCGGTAACGTATCTCTCCAGACCATTCGTGGTATTGCAGAGAGTGGTGTGGATGTAATTTCGGTCGGCAGGTTAACCTATTCTTTTGAGAGCCTGGATATCAGCCTGGATTTAAATGAAAAGAAAGAGGGGTGAACCCCTTTGATTCTAGTTGTAGACGTGGGGAACAGCAATATGGTGCTCGGCGTATATCAAGGCCGGGAATTGCTGCACCACTTTCGTCTGAGTACATCCCGTCAGTCAACAGTGGATGAATACGGCGTATTGATTTATAATTTATTTCATATGTCCGGCATCAGGGCAAGTGACATCGAAGGTGTCATCATCTCATCTGTGGTTCCGCCACTGGTGAATGTCATCGAAGCGATGTGTGAGAAATATGTAGGCAAAAAAGCTTTACTCGTCGGGCCTGGCATCAAAACTGGCTTGAACCTGCGATACGAGAACCCTCGTGAAGTGGGTGCAGATCGTATTGTTAATGCAGTGGCAGCCGTTGAGAAATATGGCGGCCCTCTCGTTGTGGTCGATTTCGGTACCGCAACGACTTTTGACTGTATTGACGAAAAAGGTCACTACCTGGGGGGAGCTATTGTACCTGGCATTCAGATCGCCACTGAAGCGCTATATGAGCGGGCATCCAAGCTGCCTCGTATAGAGCTGGAGAAACCTAAAAAGGTCATTGGCCGTAATACTATTCATGCCATGCAAGCAGGTATTATATTTGGCTATGCAGGGCAGGTAGACGGTATTGTAGAACGCATTCGCGAGGAGATGGGTGCGAAGCCCAGAGTTATCGCGACGGGTGGTCTCGCTACACTTATCGCAGAAGAAACCCGTAGTATAGAGGAAGTTGATCCGCTGCTTACGCTTGAAGGGCTGCGTATTATATATGAGCGGAACCGGGAAAGGTGAGCATAGAGACGGCATACAGCGGGCTGAGATTACAGCTTAAGTGTTGTGCCGTTTTTTCTGTGTTACAACTATTATGGCGATACGCCAAAGGAGGCTGAATGACTTGGAAAACAACAACAAGCATGACCGGTTAATTCGTGGTACAGCAATGAATGGAAAGGTAAGAGCCTTTGCTGTCCAAACTACAGAACTGGTTGAGGAACTACGCAGAAGACATGATACGTTTCCCACGGCTACAGCTGCCATGGGGCGTACGGTTACAACAGCAGCCATTATGGGTGCAATGCTCAAAGGGGAAGAGAAGTTAACGGTACAAGTCAACGGCGATGGGCCAATCGGACAGATTGTAGCCGATGCCAATGCCAAAGGCGAAGTACGAGGATATGTTTCTAATCCGCATGTACATCTGCCAAGCAACAGTGTGGGGAAACTGGACGTTGCCGGCGCGGTTGGAACGGAAGGTTTCATTAACATAACGAAGGATCTGGGATTGAAAGAGCCATATCGTGGCAGTGTGCCTATTATTTCAGGAGAACTGGGTGAAGACTTCACGTACTACTTTGCTCAATCGGAGCAAACACCTTCTGCTGTAGGCGTTGGTGTGCTCGTTGATACGGATAATTCCGTTATTGTCGCAGGCGGATTCATTATGCAACTGTTGCCGGGATTGACAGATCAAGAGATCACGGCGATCGAAAACGCCATTAGTACGTTGCCGCCAGTGACGACGTTACTGGAGCAGGGGCTTGAATTGGAAGAGTTGCTTCGCCGATTGTTGCCAGATGTACAAGTGATGGAAGGATTGGATATTCATTTTAGCTGTGAGTGTTCACGTGAGCGGGTAGAGAAGACGCTAATCAGCCTGGGCCAAACGGAGATGGAGCAATTAATTGAAGAAGAGGGCCGAGCTGAAGTCGTTTGCCAATTCTGTAATGAAGCCTATGACTTTAACAAAGAACAACTTGAGACCATCCTAGAGCAAGCCAAGAACTGATCTATGCGGGGACGGGATGCGGAATGACAAGACAGGAAAAAGGGTTGTGGACGGCTGTCATTGTCTTGACGCTGGGTATGCTGGTCATGGGTACGGTGATGGCTATGCATGGTCTCAGGCAGGGCAAAGACGAGACAGATGCATCCCATGATGCCAATACGGAAGAAGGAAGCACCGTAGCGACGATCAACGGAGAAGTCATCACAGACAAAGAGTGGACTGATGCGCTAAAACGACGTTACGGCAGTGAGTTATTACTTCAGATGTTAAACCGTAAAGCAGTATATGCCGAAGCAATTGAACGCAAGTTGATCGTCACTCCCCAAGAGATTGCAAGAGAACTTGCGGCCGCGATGGATGGGTACGATTCGGAGAAAGCGTATTATGACGAAATGAAGTCTCAATTGGGCCTGTCGAAACAGGAACTTGAATTGGAAGCCGGCTACAGGCTGCTGCTGGAGAAAATCGCAACGATCGGCATACAGATCAAGGATGCAGATATTGAGCATTACTGGACTGAACACCGGGAGGATTACGTTTCCCCCGAGAAATATGACTTGTCCATCATCGTAGTGAAGGAAGAAGAGGAAGCCGATTCCTTACTGGATGCGTTGGAGAAGGGGGAAGACTTTGAAGAAGCTGCCCGCAGGCAATCGACAGACAGCTTCTCTCGTGATGCTGGTGGCAGGCTGGGCTGGATTGAGCGGAATGATCCATTCCAGCCAAAAGAACTCCTTCAACTCGCTGTCGGGCTGGATGTAGGCGATATTGCCGGTCCGGTTCGAGTGGAAGAAGGCTATGCGATTATCAGACTCAATGATAAAGAAGAACAACAGGTGCAATCGGCCGAAGAGGTCCGTGAGGAGATTCGAATGCAGCTGGCTCTGAGTCAGGCAGATCCCTTGCCACAGGTGGAGCAAATGCTGCGTAACAAGTATGAAGCCGTAATCCTGTCCGAGATTCCTGCCTCCTGATTTCAATGGAAAATATTGTCTCACGCTGCTGCATCTTGATAAAAATACTCTGTCTGCGGTCTTAGGGCCGAAGGCAGAGTATTTTTTTGAGTACTCATATTGACAATAAGGGTTAACGTTGATAAGATGAAAATAATAAATACCTACTCGTTTACTCGGATATAAAAGCTTTACTTATGAACAAAGAAACTTTCGGAAACCTTCACCCTGTCTAGAAATCTTAGCAGTAAGGGATGGGAGCAACAGGATTTCCGCAGTTCTTCTATAACATCCCAGAGGCTATCGGCCGCACAGTATAGGTTAACAGGACTCAAGTTTTATTCATCCACTAAGGAGGGCATTCATATGGCTAAAGTAGTTAATAACGTAACAGAACTCATCGGAGGTACTCCGCTTGTTCGTCTGAACCGTATCGTACCTGAAGGCAGTGCTGAAGTATTCGTGAAGCTGGAGTATCAGAATCCAGGTTCAAGCGTGAAAGACCGTATCGCAATTAGCATTGTGGAAGAAGCGGAAAAAGAAGGCAAGCTGAAACCAGGTGATACCATTATCGAAGCAACAAGTGGTAACACAGGAATCGGACTCGCGATGGTGGCTGCAGCCAAAGGCTACAAGTCCGTTATTGTAATGCCTGAGACGATGAGCTTGGAGCGTCGCAACTTGCTTCGTGCGTATGGTGCTGAGCTTGTGCTTACACCTGGAGCTGAAGGTATGAACGGTGCTGTTAAAAAAGCCGAAGAACTGCTGAAAGAAAACCCATCTTATTTCATGGCTGAGCAATTTAAAAATAAAGCCAACGTGAAGATCCACCGTGAAACGACTGGCCCTGAGATTGTTGAAGCAATTCAATCTGTGGGTGGTACGTTGGATGCTTTCGTTGCAGGAATTGGTACAGGCGGAACAATTACAGGTACAGGCGAAGTGCTGAAAGAAGCTTTCCCTGGTATTAAAATTGTTGCAGTTGAACCAGCTGCTTCGCCAATTCTCGCAGGCGGCAAACCAGGACCTCATAAGATTCAAGGAATTGGTGCCAACTTTATTCCTGAGATCCTTGACCAGGAAATCTATGATGAGATCATCCACATTGAGAATGATGATGCATTCGAGACGGCTCGTCAGGTAGCGAAGGAAGAGGGCATCCTGTCCGGTATTTCTTCCGGTGCAGCGATCCGTGCAGGTCTTCAGGTTGCGAAACAATTGGGCGCGGGCAAACGCGTTGTTGTAATCGTGCCAAGTAACGGCGAACGTTACCTCAGCACACCGCTTTACAACTTCGAAGGCTAAGCCTACAAATGACAAAACCAATCCTCCTTGCCCGCTGACGGGTATGGAGGATTTTTGGCGTAATGCTTTTAAAAGGAGCGGCGCTTTAGTATACTATCAGACAATAGAACTAGCGACAGATGGAGGGCGGCAAACCGCAATGACACACCTGATGACAACATACGCCGACTGGATGGAGTGGGCTGAACAAGGCTGGACCATGTTGCCCTATATCACCAAGTCGGATGAGGGGCCGTATCATGGCGGTTTACCGTTATCGTGGGAGGCAGCCTGGGAACAGGCGTCACCATACGCAATTGTGTTGGAGAATGGCAAAGGCGGAAGATATACATTTCTGGGACTAGACCCCGTATCCGTTATTTCCGGGAAGGGTCAGGAAGCGGTTATTCGTGATGTACCGGAAGGAACCACCTCGACGGACAGCGGCAAGCCGCTTGATGTATTGAAGAGATGGACAGCCCCTTATCGTGCACCTAAAGTTACTGGAGCTCCAGACTTTGGGGGTGGATACGCAGGTTATCTCAGCTATGATGTGGCGAGATCGTTGGAGAAGCTTCCAGCCTTAGCTGAAGATAACCCGGCTCTGCCGGATTATTGGTGGATGCGTTTTGAAGAAATATGGGCGTATGACCATCAGCAAGAGGCACTTTTCTGCATGGTTCACCTGGCTATAGAACCTAATCTGAACGAAACCGATGTCCGTGGTCTATATGCAGTAGCCGAGGCACGGGCGATAGCGATGCAGCAACGATGGCTTCATATTATGGGGGTTGCACAGGCCGAGGAACAAATGCAGGCACTGGAACGCCGCAACAAGCAGGTCAATCGTACACCGCAGCCTGAAGATGCGGAAAGGGAATCCGAAGGGTGGGCGACCTCCTTCCCACAGGAGGACTTTGAACAGGCTGTACGCACAGTACAGGAATATATCAGACAGGGCGATGTGTTCCAGGTAAATCTGTCCTTGAGACAGGAAAAGCGGCTTCATTCGAGCGCTGAGCATATTTATGAATGGTTGCGCCTCGTGAATCCATCACCGTATATGGGTATGCTTCGTAGTCCAGACTTTCAACTGGTAAGCGGATCTCCCGAACTTCTGGTCAAAGTGGAGAACGGTAAAGTCAGTGCACGTCCCATCGCGGGGACCCGAAGAAGGGGCCGTGATGAGGCAGAGGATAAAGCTATGGCGGATGAACTGCTGGGTAGTGAGAAGGAACGGGCGGAGCATATTATGCTCGTTGATCTGGAACGTAACGATATCGGACGGATTGCAGCCTACGGTTCGGTTCATGTGCCTGAATTGATGACCATCGAGAAGTATTCCCATGTCATGCATCTCGTTTCCCAGGTGGAAGGCAGACTGGCAGAAGGGTTATCCGTATTTGATGTGATTGCTGCGACATTCCCGGGTGGAACGATTACAGGAGCGCCCAAAGTCCGCACCATGGAGATTATTGAGGAGCTTGAGCCTGTGCGTCGTGGACCTTATACGGGTTCCATCGGGTGGATGGATTACAGTGGAAATATGGAATTGAACATCGTCATTCGTACACTTGCCATTAAGGATGGTATTGGTTATGTACAAGCCGGTGCAGGCATTGTCATTGATTCCGATCCATATCGGGAATACAAGGAATGCCGCAACAAGGCAAGGGCGATGATGAGAGCTGTGAATTACAGCGAAGAGGCGGAAGCAAGCAGAGCTATTGAACAGGAACAAGTGGAGCGAACAGAAGCGATTAAAAAATAAAACGAAGCAACCGTCATTTGCATTGACGGAAGATGAGGAGGAGCAGGCATATGATACTGGTTATCGATAATTACGATTCCTTCACGTACAACCTGGTTCAATATCTTGGTGAACTGGGCGAAACGGTTGAAGTTCGCCGCAACGACGAGATTGATTTGGCAGGCATAGAGGCCCTGGCACCTGATCATATTCTGATCTCTCCGGGTCCTTGTACACCAAATGAAGCGGGCATTAGCCTGGCAGTCATCGAGCATTTCAAGGGAAGTATTCCGATCTTTGGTGTTTGTCTGGGGCATCAGTCCATTGGACAAGCGTTTGGCGGCAATGTCATTCGTGCAGAGCGCATGATGCACGGCAAAACATCCGAGATGCACCATAATGGAACATCCGTATTTGCCGGATTGCCATCCCCATTTACAGCTACCCGTTATCACTCCCTCATTGTAGAGCGCAGCAGCCTGCCTGACTGCCTGGAGATTACAGCGGAGACAGCAGAAGGGGAAATTATGGGTTTGCGCCACAAAGAATATGCGATTGAAGGGGTTCAATTCCACCCGGAATCCATTATTACAGACCACGGGCATCAGATGCTTCGCAACTTCCTGTCCCAACAGGTGAAGGTATAATATGCAATATGCCGCGATAAACGGAGATTTGGTCAATATGGCGGCAGCCGTGGTTCCTGTAACGGATCACGGCTTTTTGTACGGACTTGGATTGTTCGAGACGTTTCGCACCTATCAGGGTGTCCCATTTCTTTTGGAACGGCATCTGGAGCGCATGGCCTCGGGGTGTAAGGAACTTGGCATCCCTTTTACAACGACCGCGGCAGAGGTGACAGATTGGATTCAACGTTTGATGCAGGCGAACGGACTTCAAGATGCGTACGTGCGATACACGGTATCCGCGGGTGAAGCGCCGCTAGGTCTACCTTCTGGTGATTATTCGAAGCCAAATCATATTTTACTGGCAAAAGCATTACCTGAACCCACTCCCTCTTTATATGAAAGTGGCAAAAAGCTTCAACGGTTGTCTACGCCACGCAACACGCCCGAAGGTGAAATCCGGTTCAAGTCACTGCATTACATGAACAGCATTCTGGCGAAACGGGAGCTGAACGGGTATGGGCAGGATGTGCTGGGTGCAGAAGGTCTACAGTTAACCCGTGATGGGCATGTCGCTGAGGGTATTGTCAGCAATGTATTTTGGATACGGGAAAATGTGCTCTACACGCCAGCACTCTCAACCGGCATTCTGCCGGGCATCACGAGAGCCGTGGTACTTGAAATCGCCACGCAGCAAGGAATTCCTTGCATAGAAACGTTAGCTGCTTGGCAGGACCTCCTGCAAGCAGATGAAATATTTCTAACAGGCTCGGTTGCCGAACTGGTTCCGGTTACGACTCTGCGGGATCAGGATGGAGTCGAAACGATAATCAGCAACGGACATATAGGCCCGGTTACAACAGTCCTTCTGGGTATGTACCGGCAGAAAGCGGGGTATACTTCATGACACTTACACCTGTCATCTATGAACGGAACTATGCATGGGGGCCAGCTGAGTTGAAGCTGGGTGCAAGAACACAGGTTATGGGCATTCTTAACGTCACGCCTGACTCATTCTCGGATGGTGGACGGTATACGAATGTGGAGCGGGCGGTTGCTCATGCCATGCAGATGATGGAGGACGGGGCGGACCTGATTGATATCGGCGGGGAGTCCACACGGCCAGGTTCTAAGGTAGTGGGCGCCGATGAAGAGCTGAGCCGGATCATTCCGGTTATCGAAGCATTGCATCGGCAAGCCCCGCACATTCCGATATCGGTAGACACGTATAAGGCCGATGTTGCGCGTCAAGCTATTCTAGCCGGTGCCCATATCATTAATGATGTGTGGGGTGCCAAGGCAGATCCAGATATGGCACGCACGGCAGCAGAGCTGGGGTGTCCCCTTATTCTGATGCATAATCGGCAGGAGCGAGACTATACCGATTATTTGAGTGATGTGGTGAGCGATTTGCAGGAGAGCATTCAAATTGCGCTGGGAGCCGGCGTGAAAGCAGATCAGATTATCCTGGACCCAGGCATTGGATTTGTGAAGGATCTCGCAGAAAATCTGACTCTCATGTCATCGCTCGGTTTACTCAATGAAATGGGTTATCCGGTTCTGCTAGCCACTTCACGCAAAAGATTCATCCAGAACACACTGGATGTTGGTGCCGATGATGCGCTGGAAGGAACGGCAGCGACCGTTGCCTTCGGCATCGCCCAAGGCTGCCAGATGGTTCGGGTTCATGATGTGAAGTCGATTCGGCGGACGGCAGACATGTGTGATGCCATGTTATATGCTTCTCCGGGTATACGGAGGAAATAATTCTGGCGGGTCCAAGTGACCCGTCAGTGGAAGCGCAGCGTTTTTCAAAAGGCGAAGCGAAGGGATAACTTCGAATAGATTAGGATTTCAATATATATAGAGGGCAGGCGGATCGTATGGATAGAATGGTCATGCATCGAATGGAGTATTACGGATATCACGGTGTATTTGCCGAGGAGCGGAAGCTAGGGGCACGTTATTATATTGATCTGGAGATTGACATGGACCTCGGTGAGGCTGGACGTAACGATGATCTGACCAAAACGATCAATTATGCGGAGATCCATGAGCTGGTAAAACAGATTGTAGAGAATAAATCATTCCAGTTAATTGAAGCTTTGGGCGAACATATTGCATCTTCTTTACTAGACACTTATACTATTATCAATGCATTGACAGTCAAGGTGACGAAGCCACATCCGCCATTCGACATTCATTTTGAGGGCGTAACGGTAGAGCTTCGCCGCACAAGAAAGTGAGAACCGATCATGATTGCACATTCGACCTCTGAATCTTCAGAGGCTTATATTGCTTTAGGGGCCAATTTGGGTGACCGGGAACAGACGTTGCTTGAAGCGTTGTCTTTGCTCGATGAACACCCTCATATATCCGTTCTGCGTTGTTCAGCGCTATATGAGACGGAACCTGTAGGATATGTAGATCAGCCTGCTTTTCTGAATATGGCAGTCGCCGTACAGGTGATGCTGACACCGGAGCAGTTGCTTACGGAATTACTGGATATCGAGAACCGGCTTGGCCGTGTTCGTGATATTCGCTGGGGACCGCGCACTGTTGATCTGGATCTGCTCTGGATGCAGGGTGAGACGCGAGATACCGAATTGCTTCAATTGCCTCATCCCCGTATGGGAGAGCGGGCTTTTGTACTGGTGCCACTGTCGGATATCGTACCGGAGGACGAGGTTTCAGGTTTGTATACCTTTGTACACTCATCGTTGTCTGTACTGGATGGAAAGGATGGAATACAGCTTTGGAAAACATGCAATTGGCCAATCGAATCCGGGCATTCCGGAAGCTGAAAGGTTTAACACAACATGAACTTGCTGCCGAGACAGGCATCTCGCTGGCCATTCTGGGAACCATTGAGCGGGGGAACCGTAAGGTATCACAGCAAGAGCTGGATCGAATTGCTGGTGTGCTGGCAATCAGTATCGAGGAGTTGCAGGGCAACTAGGACCGTTTCGGTTTTGTCATGCTATAACAACAGAGATATCGATCGAACCATAATCGTTGATTTATATAGAATTGTAAAAGGAGTGAAACGACTACCGTGCTTAACATTGGTGGCATTGAAATGAAAAATCAGGTCGTACTTGCGCCGATGGCTGGCGTATGTAATCCGGCTTTTCGATTAATCGCAAAAGAATTCGGAACAGGCCTCGTATGTGCGGAGATGGTAAGTGGCAAAGCCATTGTTCATGGCAACCAGCGTACACGGGAGATGTTGTTTGTAGATGAGCGTGAGAAACCGCTGAGCCTTCAGATCTTCGGTGGTGATCGTGACTCACTCGTAGAAGCGGCCAAAATTGTAGACAAAGAAACCAATGCAGACATCATCGACATTAACATGGGATGCCCTGTGCCAAAGGTAACGAAATGTGATGCAGGTGCACGTTGGTTGCTAGATCCGAACAAGATCTATGAGATGGTATCCGCTGTAGTCGATGCGGTTGAGAAGCCTGTGACGGTCAAGATGCGTATTGGCTGGGATAACGAGCATATCTTCGCGGTTGAGAATGCGCTCGCGGTTGAACGTGCGGGCGGACAGGCGGTAAGTGTGCACGGCCGTACGCGTGAGCAACTCTATACAGGCACAGCTGATTGGTCACACATCAAAGATGTAAAAGAAGCTGTCTCTATTCCAGTGATCGGAAACGGTGATGTCCATACACCAGAGGATGCACGCCGTATGCTGGATGAAACGGGTTGTGACGGAGTTATGATTGGTCGTGCCGCGCTGGGTAACCCCTGGATGCTGTATCGTACCATTCAATACTTAAGCACGGGTGAATTGCTTCCAGACCCTAATGGCGAAGAGAAGATCCGTGTTGCCATCCTGCATATGGATCGCCTGATTGCATTGAAGAATGAGACGGTTGCCGTACGCGAGATGCGTAAACATCTGGCTTGGTATCTGAAAGGCTTGAAAGGATCTGCCCGTATCAAGGATGTTATTATGGAAGGCACCAAGCGGGATGAGATGGTACAGATTCTGGAGAACTTTGTGAGTCAGCTGAAAAGCGAAGGTAATCTGGAGTCAGAACCGGTAGTTGCCGGAAGTGCATCGTAATTAAGGCTGGCTTAAAACGTTTACAGCTACAGATGACGTAACATTGACTTTTCGAGATCGTTCCCCTATACTTTCACAGTATAAATTCGCCATGTGCGTTAATTAAAGGCTAGTCATCAGGAGGAATATTCTATTTCTCTGGAGAACTTCATATAGTTTTGAAGATGTATGCGGGCGGAGCTATGTAATTACCACTGATTCCGTTGCCGTACAATCAAATTATTCCCATGACAGGAGAATCGGTTGAGATGAGCGACAAGGAAGTTATCCTTACACCAGAGGGACTTAAGAAGCTGGAAGAAGAACTGGAAACATTGAAATCAGTGAAGCGCCGCGAAGTGGCTGAACGGATTAAGGTAGCCATCGGGTATGGAGATATCAGTGAGAACTCTGAATACGAAGATGCCAAGAACGAACAGGCTTTCATTGAAGGTCGTATTATTACTTTGGAGAAAATGCTTCGGAACGCACGCATTATTAACAGTGATGAGATTGACACCGATGTCGTGAGTGTAGGTGCAACAGTTACTGTGGAAGATTTGGAATTCGGCGACATCACAGAATATACAATTGTAGGTTCTGCTGAATCAAACCCGCTTCAGAACAAGATTTCTAACGAAAGCCCTGTCGGTAAAGCGATCTTGGGCAAGAAAAATGGTACAGTTGTTGATGTAAGTGTGCCTGCTGGCGTAATTCAATATAAAATTGTAGATATTAAAAAGCTATAGTAACGAAGCAGTTGGGCACGGTAAACAAAAGCTTCCTTAGGGAAGCTTTTTCAACATTTGAGGAAGATTGTCCTCAAGCGATGCCTGCAATGTAAATAAGGAGATGAATATAGATCATGACGGATGAAGTCTTGAATCAGGAAACCGAACTTAGCGAGCTTTTACAAATTCGCCGTGACAAATTGGACGAGCTCCGCAAATTGGGAATCGATCCTTTTGGCCAAAAATACGTACGTAACGAAGAAGCCGGCTCCATTCTGAAAAAGTATGAAGAACTGACCAAGGAAGAGCTGGAAGAGAAGCACATCGAAGTCAGTATTGCCGGACGGATTATGGCGAAGCGGGGAATGGGTAAAGCAAGCTTCGCACATATTCAGGACCTGAGCGGCAGAATCCAGATCTATGTTCGTCAGGATACCGTGCCTGAGGACAAGTATGCGGCATTCAGTCTGCTGGACCTTGGCGATATCGTTGGGGTAACTGGCGTGATCTTTAAGACCAAAACAGGTGAAACTTCTGTCAAAGTTAAAGACCTTGAAGTGCTGTCCAAATCGCTCTATCCGCTTCCGGATAAATTCCATGGCCTCACCGACGTAGAGCTGCGTTACCGCCAGCGTTATGTTGACCTGATTATGAGCCCGGACGTACAACAGACCTTTATCGCACGTTCCAAAATCATTCAATCGATGCGTCGTTACTTGGATTCTCTTGGATATCTGGAAGTGGAAACACCTACGTTGCATACCATCGCAGGAGGAGCTGCAGCACGTCCGTTCATCACGCACCACAATGCGCTGGATATGGAATTGTACATGCGGATTGCGATTGAGCTTCACCTGAAACGTCTGATTGTTGGCGGACTGGAGAAGGTATATGAGATCGGCCGTGTATATCGGAACGAAGGTATGTCCACACGTCACAATCCAGAATTTACAATGATTGAGTTGTATGAGGCATATGCAGACTACAAGGATATTATGCAATTGACGGAGAACCTGGTAGCTCATATTGCACAGGAAGTGCTGGGTACGCAAGTGATCCAGTATGGAGACCATGAAGTAGATCTTACGCCGCAGTGGCGTCGTGTTACGATGGTGGATGCAGTTAAGGAAGTTGTGGGCGTAGACTTCTCCGTACATATGACGGATGAGGAAGCACATAGCTTGGCGAAGGAACATAAGGTTCCGGTTGAAAAACATATGACATTTGGTCATATTCTGAACGCGTTCTTTGAGGAATTTGTGGAAGAGACGTTGATTCAACCGACATTCATCACGGGACACCCTCTTGAAATCTCACCGCTGGCGAAGAAAAACGATGTAGACCCACGCTTCACGGATCGCTTCGAATTGTTCATTGTTGGACGCGAGCATGCCAATGCGTTCACAGAGCTGAATGATCCAATCGATCAACGTCAGCGCTTTGAAGCACAGATGCTGGAGAAAGAACATGGGAACGACGAAGCTCATGAGATGGATGACGACTTCATCCGTGCGCTCGAATATGGTATGCCACCGACAGGCGGATTGGGAATCGGGGTTGATCGTCTGATCATGCTGCTTACCAACTCCCCTTCGATTCGTGACGTACTGCTCTTCCCGCACATGCGTCCTCGTACGCAAGATTAAATAAGGAACGTATCATACGTTCATAATAGAAGAGGAACCTGCCGTTCAGTATGATGCTGAGGCAAGTTCCTCTTTAGGTTTACATAGGCGCTAAAATAAAGTTTGTCAGAACGCCGTGTTCTCAGCACGCCATTATGGTGGAACTGCGTCTGTGATTTAAGTTAGACCAACCTGTTCGTATTTTGTTAAAAGAGGTGCCCTTCATGAAGTTCAGGCTTCACTTTGCCAAATTCTTATCTCCCCCGTTAATCCTGGTCGGTGGTTTTCTGCTTATCATTGCGATTGGAACAGTGCTTCTCATGTTGCCAATCTCCAACCAAAGTGGTGAGCATCTGGCGTTTATTGACGCGCTCTTTACATCAACCTCTGCCGCATGTGTGACAGGACTTGTCGTTGTGGATGTAGGGACCACCTTTAATTTGTTTGGTCAGATCGTCATTATGGTATTAATGCAGCTCGGTGGACTCGGCTTCATGACCATGGCTACTCTCTTTGCGCTAGTTTTGGGCAAGCGAATCTCACTTAAGGACAGGCTATTACTCAAAGAGGCCATTAATGCAGACAGTATGGAAGGGATCGTACGTATTATCCGCAAGGTGCTGATTTTCTCCTTTACCATTGAAGGGGTGGCTGCTTTCATACTAGCGCTGCGTTGGGCAACAGAGATGCCATTGGGTCAGGCTGTATACTATGGGATATTTCATTCCGTTTCATTGTTTAATAATGGCGGATTTGATCTGTTCGGCAACAGCTTTCAATACTATACCGGAGACTGGATATTCAACCTGACTGCTTCCGTGCTCGTTATCTCTGGTGGACTAGGTTTTGTTGTGTTAAATGATCTGTTTGAGTATCGCAAACGCCGTCGTCTATCCCTACAGTCGAAACTGGTGCTGTCTGTGTCGGGAGCGCTGATTGGTATAGGAGCGATTGTGTTGTTTGTTTTCGAATTTACCAATGGACATACATTGGCTTCGCTCACCTGGAGCGAGAAGATCTATGCGTCCTTCTTCCAGTCGGTCTCTACACGTTCGTCTGGGACGAGTACCATTGATATTACGGAGATGAGGCAGGCTACCCAATTCTTCTTCATCCTGCTGATGTTTATCGGGGCATCCCCAGGATCGACCGGGGGCGGAATCAAGACGACTACATTCCTGATCATGATTGGTGCAGTGTATGCCATGATTCGGGGGAATAAGGATATCGTGTTTTTCCGCCAACGTGTTCCGAAGGAGCTGCTGATGAGAGCATTGACCATTATTATGGTTTCTCTGATCATATTCATGATCGTGGTAATGCTTCTACTTACGACCGAGGATGCGCCATTCCTCTCACTGATGTTTGAAGCTGCATCTGCAATCGGTACCGTGGGGCTTTCCGTGGGAGTGACGGATGAGTTGACCAATTGGGGAAAAATCATTATTACCTTTACCATGTTTGTAGGCCGGATCGGGCCTCTAACCATCGCGTATGCCCTTCGTCCTCGCAAAGAGAAAAAACTGTATCGTCATCCGGAGGGCCGGATCATTATCGGATAAAAAGAAAAACCGCCAGACATTCAGAACTAACTCTCCTGTTATCGTAACAGGGTTTAGTCATAACGAATGTACTGCGGTTTTTTTTGGTTTAACGGCACAAGGAAGCAAGATGCAAGCTGAGAATATCATCCATGAGCTTGGCATTCATCTGATCAGGTCTAAGCACAGTATGGATACCCAAGCCATCCACGAGTGCGTACAATCTTTCAATCTCAAGTTTAATATCAAGATCTGGTCTGGTAAGATCATGTTCGATCAGGTGAGTGATAACGTAGCCTGCAGCCTGTCTGAGTTCATCATACACTGTATCGGCAAGTTCTTTGAGCGTAGAATCGGTTTTGGATCTGGCTGTAAAAGCGTACCACACCTCCATTTCGGCCAGTTTTTCATCTGTGTTTGGTAATAACTCGAGTAATAAGCATTTCATGTTATCCACAGGAGATCCGGTGAGGGACATTTGTTGGATTCGGTTGGATACCCGTTCGGATACCAGATTCATGGCATATAGTAGTAGTTCTGACTGAGTGGAAAAGTAGTGACGCATTGAACCGACCGAAAATCCTGCTTCTTCAGCGATATTTCGAACAGAGGCTTGTTCCATGCCATCTCTTCGTATAATACGCCAAGCTGCCTCGGCCACGAGCACACGCTGTTTATCGTGATCAACAATTTTAGGCATATGAACATTATATCATTGTTGATTATTATGATACAAATGTGCTAAATTGTATTTAATACATTCGTATTATAAAAAGGAGGGTTAACAGATGATTGGTTATTTCATTATAGGATGTGAGATTGCCTTTTGGGTGTTTGTGTTTGCGGGTCTAAGTGTCAGGTATCTTCTTGGCATGAAAAGGTTAGGCATTGGTCTACTGATGGCAACACCAATAGTGGATCTGTTGTTGCTGGTGGCCACTGTGATAGATCTTCAGCGTGGAGCTACAGCGAGCATGATTCATGGTATTGCTGCGGTGTATATCGGAGTAAGTATCGCCTATGGTCATCAGATGATCGCTTGGGCGGATCGATACTTCCTATATTGGTTCAAAGGCGGAGAGAATCCTCGTAGCAACAAGTTATATGGCAGAGAACATGCGAGTCGTGAGCGTAGTGGATGGTTTAGACATCTTTTGGCCTGGACAATAGGCAGTGCATTTCTATTCGCCATGATATGGTGGATTGGGAATGCTGAACGTACAGCCGTCCTCTATAATCTGATTAAAATGTGGGGAATCATAATCGGAATCGATTTTCTGATAAGTTTTAGCTATAGTTTATGGCCAAGAAAAGTTCCTGCTAGGAATGTTAAACAATAAAATGCAAATGGATGTGCATACGAAATTGCTAAAAAGGGAGAATACCCTATATACGTTCTGAACGTATCGTTTTAATGGTTGATAATATTTGAAAAAAAGACTTGCAATCAAAATCTGTACATGGTATATTCTAATTCCGGCCAAGAAAACACAGTTTACACGGTGCGGCAAGCGATTGAAAAAAGCTTCGAAAGAAACTTGAAAAAAGAGCTTGCAAAGTTGGTTCGGATGTGATAAGATATAAAAGTTGCTGAAGAGAACGACATTCGGTAGCGAAACAAGTTTGATCTTTGAAAACTGAACAACGAGTGAGTAAACATTCTGCTTGCAGAATGAACGCGAAAGTTTGAAACAAGCCTTGGCTTGGATCGACTGGAGCACAAATGAGATTTTTAATCTCGTCAGATTCAAAATGAGCTTATCGCTCTTTTCAATACTTTATTGGAGAGTTTGATCCTGGCTCAGGACGAACGCTGGCGGCATGCCTAATACATGCAAGTCGAGCGGACTTGAAGAGAAGCTTGCTTCTCTGATGGTTAGCGGCGGACGGGTGAGTAACACGTAGGCAACCTGCCCTCAAGTTTGGGACAACTACCGGAAACGGTAGCTAATACCGAATAGTTGTTTTCTTCGCCTGAAGGAAACTGGAAAGACGGAGCAATCTGTCACTTGGGGATGGGCCTGCGGCGCATTAGCTAGTTGGTGGGGTAACGGCTCACCAAGGCGACGATGCGTAGCCGACCTGAGAGGGTGATCGGCCACACTGGGACTGAGACACGGCCCAGACTCCTACGGGAGGCAGCAGTAGGGAATCTTCCGCAATGGGCGAAAGCCTGACGGAGCAATGCCGCGTGAGTGATGAAGGTTTTCGGATCGTAAAGCTCTGTTGCCAGGGAAGAACGCTTGGGAGAGTAACTGCTCTCAAGGTGACGGTACCTGAGAAGAAAGCCCCGGCTAACTACGTGCCAGCAGCCGCGGTAATACGTAGGGGGCAAGCGTTGTCCGGAATTATTGGGCGTAAAGCGCGCGCAGGCGGTCATTTAAGTCTGGTGTTTAATCCCGGGGCTCAACCCCGGATCGCACTGGAAACTGGGTGACTTGAGTGCAGAAGAGGAGAGTGGAATTCCACGTGTAGCGGTGAAATGCGTAGATATGTGGAGGAACACCAGTGGCGAAGGCGACTCTCTGGGCTGTAACTGACGCTGAGGCGCGAAAGCGTGGGGAGCAAACAGGATTAGATACCCTGGTAGTCCACGCCGTAAACGATGAGTGCTAGGTGTTAGGGGTTTCGATACCCTTGGTGCCGAAGTTAACACATTAAGCACTCCGCCTGGGGAGTACGGTCGCAAGACTGAAACTCAAAGGAATTGACGGGGACCCGCACAAGCAGTGGAGTATGTGGTTTAATTCGAAGCAACGCGAAGAACCTTACCAGGTCTTGACATCCCTCTGATCGGTACAGAGATGTATCTTTCCTTCGGGACAGAGGAGACAGGTGGTGCATGGTTGTCGTCAGCTCGTGTCGTGAGATGTTGGGTTAAGTCCCGCAACGAGCGCAACCCTTATATTTAGTTGCCAGCATTTCGGATGGGCACTCTAGATAGACTGCCGGTGACAAACCGGAGGAAGGTGGGGATGACGTCAAATCATCATGCCCCTTATGACCTGGGCTACACACGTACTACAATGGCCGGTACAACGGGCTGCGAAATCGCGAGATGGAGCCAATCCCAACAAAGCCGGTCTCAGTTCGGATTGCAGGCTGCAACTCGCCTGCATGAAGTCGGAATTGCTAGTAATCGCGGATCAGCATGCCGCGGTGAATACGTTCCCGGGTCTTGTACACACCGCCCGTCACACCACGAGAGTTTATAACACCCGAAGTCGGTGGGGTAACCGCAAGGAGCCAGCCGCCGAAGGTGGGATAGATGATTGGGGTGAAGTCGTAACAAGGTAGCCGTATCGGAAGGTGCGGCTGGATCACCTCCTTTCTATGGAGAATCGTTTCCTGCAACGGAAACATTCAAATACGCAGCTTAGCTGCAAAACACTCACTCGTTGCTCAGTTTTGAGAGCTCAAACTCTCAAACAGCTTGCTTTTGCATGGAGCTTGTTCTTTGAAAACTAGATATCGAAACGAAAGTAAATGCGAATTAGAACATTCCTTTTTAGCTGAACTTGTGTTGAACAAGTTTCAATAAAAACGGTAGATTGCACGTACGATGGTTTTGGGTGGGAGCGACTTTTGGCTTTGCGCAAGCAAAACAAGGGAAGCGAGCAGCCAATACCGGAGCACGAGGTTAAGCTACTAAGAGCACACGGAGGATGCCTAGGCGCTAGGAGCCGATGAAGGACGTGGCGAACAACGAAACTGCCTCGGGGAGCTGTAAGCAAGCTTTGATCCGGGGGTGTCCGAATGGGGAAACCCAGCTGGGGTAATTTCCAGTTACTCATAACTGAATACATAGGTTATGCAGAGGCATACCAGGGGAACTGAAACATCTAAGTACCCTGAGGAAGAGAAAACAATAGTGATTCCGTCAGTAGCGGCGAGCGAACGCGGAGAAGCCCAAACCAGAGAGCTTGCTCTTTGGGGTTGTGGGACGTCTCACATGGAGTTACAAAGGAACCGGTTAAGCGAAGAGGTCTGGAAAGGCCCGCCAAAGAAGGTAAAAGCCCTGTAATTGAAAGTTGGTTCCCTCCGAGACGGATCCCGAGTAGTGCGGGGCACGTGAAACCCCGTATGAATCCGGCAGGACCATCTGCCAAGGCTAAATACTTCCTAGCGACCGATAGTGAAGCAGTACCGTGAGGGAAAGGTGAAAAGCACCCCGGAAGGGGAGTGAAATAGAACCTGAAACCGTGTGCTTACAAAAAGTCAGAGCCCGTTTTAGGGGTGATGGCGTGCCTTTTGTAGAATGAACCGGCGAGTTACGTTCCCGTGCAAGGTTAAGGTGAAGAGCCGGAGCCGCAGCGAAAGCGAGTCTGAATAGGGCGACATAGTACGTGGACGTAGACCCGAAACCGGGTGATCTACCCCTGTCCAGGGTGAAGGTGCGGTAACACGCACTGGAGGCCCGAACCCACGCACGTTGAAAAGTGCGGGGATGAGGTGGGGGTAGCGGAGAAATTCCAATCGAACTCGGAGATAGCTGGTTCTCCCCGAAATAGCTTTAGGGCTAGCCTCGGAAAACAGAGTCGTGGAGGTAGAGCACTGATTGGGTGCGGGGCCCGCAAGGGTTACCAAGCTCAGTCAAACTCCGAATGCCATAGACTTACTTCCGGGAGTCAGACAGTGAGTGCTAAGATCCATTGTCAAAAGGGAAACAGCCCAGACCATCAGCTAAGGTCCCCAAGTGTGTGTTAAGTGGGAAAGGATGTGGAGTTGCACAGACAACCAGGATGTTGGCTTAGAAGCAGCCACCATTGAAAGAGTGCGTAATAGCTCACTGGTCGAGTGACTCTGCGCCGAAAATGTAACGGGGCTAAACACACCACCGAAGCTATGGCTTGATGCTTTGCATCAGGGGTAGGGGAGCGTTGTATAAGGGTTGAAGGTGTACCGTAAGGAGCGCTGGACATTATACAAGTGAGAATGCCGGTATGAGTAACGAAAAGATCAGTGAGAATCTGATCCGCCGAAAGCCTAAGGGTTCCTGAGGAAGGCTCGTCCGCTCAGGGTAAGTCGGGACCTAAGGCGAGGCCGAAAGGCGTAGTCGAAGGACAACAGGTCGAAATTCCTGTACCACCGTAAGCCGTTATGAGCAATGGGGGGACGCAGTAGGGTAGTGACGCGGACTGATGGATGTCCGTCTAAGCAGTGAGGCTGATGTGTAGGCAAATCCGCACATCATTAAGGCTGAGCTGTGATGGGGAGCGAAAATTGTAGTAGCGAAGGTCATGATCTCACACTGCCAAGAAAAGCCTCTAGCCAGGTGAAGGTGCCCGTACCGCAAACCGACACAGGTAGGCGAGAAGAGTATTCTAAGGCGCGCGGAAGAACTCTCGTTAAGGAACTCGGCAAAATGACCCCGTAACTTCGGGAGAAGGGGTGCCCCGGTAGTGTGAATAGCACGAGGGGGCCGCAGTGAAAAGGCCCAAGCGACTGTTTAGCAAAAACACAGGTCTGTGCGAAGCCGTAAGGCGAAGTATACGGGCTGACGCCTGCCCGGTGCTGGAAGGTTAAGGGGAGTGGTTAGGAGCAATCCGAAGCTGTGAACCGAAGCCCCAGTAAACGGCGGCCGTAACTATAACGGTCCTAAGGTAGCGAAATTCCTTGTCAGGTAAATTCTGACCCGCACGAATGGCGTAACGACTTGGGCGCTGTCTCAACGAGAGATCCGGTGAAATTTTAATACCTGTGAAGATGCAGGTTACCCGCGACAAGACGGAAAGACCCCATGGAGCTTTACTGCAGCTTGATATTGAATTTGGGTACGATCTGTACAGGATAGGTGGGAGCCTTTGAAGCGTGAGCGCCAGCTTGCGTGGAGGCAACGTTGGGATACCACCCTGATCGTATCTAGGTTCTAACCTGGTACCGTAATCCGGTGCGGGGACAGTGTCAGGTGGGCAGTTTGACTGGGGCGGTCGCCTCCTAAAGAGTAACGGAGGCGCCCAAAGGTTCCCTCAGAATGGTTGGAAATCATTCGAAGAGTGCAAAGGCATAAGGGAGCTTGACTGCGAGACCTACAAGTCGAGCAGGGACGAAAGTCGGGCTTAGTGATCCGGTGGTACCGCATGGAAGGGCCATCGCTCAACGGATAAAAGCTACCCTGGGGATAACAGGCTTATCTCCCCCAAGAGTCCACATCGACGGGGAGGTTTGGCACCTCGATGTCGGCTCATCGCATCCTGGGGCTGAAGTAGGTCCCAAGGGTTGGGCTGTTCGCCCATTAAAGCGGTACGCGAGCTGGGTTCAGAACGTCGTGAGACAGTTCGGTCCCTATCTGTCGTGGGCGTAGGAAATTTGAGAGGAGCTGTCCTTAGTACGAGAGGACCGGGATGGACGTACCGCTGGTGTACCAGTTGTTCCGCCAGGAGCACCGCTGGGTAGCTATGTACGGACGGGATAAACGCTGAAAGCATCTAAGCGTGAAGCCCCCCTCAAGATGAGATTTCCCAGTATGTAAGACCCCTTGAAGACGACGAGGTAGATAGGCTGGGGGTGGAAGTGCAGCAATGCATGGAGCTGACCAGTACTAATCGGTCGAGGGCTTATCCAATTGCAAGTGATAGTTCGCATCTTTCGTTTCGAATCTAGTTTTCAGAGAACAACACTCTGAAATGTAAGCTTAGCTATGCGTTTGGTGGCGATGGCGGAGGGGTTCCACACGTACCCATCCCGAACACGACCGTTAAGCCCTCTAGCGCCGATGGTACTTGGACCGCAGGGTCCTGGGAGAGTAGGACGCCGCCAAGCAAAGAACCACTGCCGATGTTATTCGGTGGTGGTTTTTATTATATAGTTTTATTATGCAGTATGGGATTAAAATACAGATTGGATGTATTGATTTATCAGCACAATAGGTTGTATAAATGTAACGTTATTCGATACGAATTGACGTTTTTTTGTGTAATAACTAGACATGTCCGCTCTGGAAAAACAGTTGTGTTCATCAGGCAATACACCTGATATAACCAAGTACTTTTCCTTGACAGTCTAAATATCGCTTTGCTAAGATGGCAATAATAAATTTTTCAGAAAACGTATTTTCGGCGTAAAATACAGCCTGGAATCTTCGGGTTTTGGACCGTAAAGCTGAGCAAACATAAGGAGGAACACTTGCGTGTGGGAAGATAAATTTGGTAAGGAAGGCCTCACCTTTGATGATGTATTGCTAGTGCCACGGAAATCCGAGACACTGCCTAAAGAAGTAGATGTATCTATTCGTTTGAGCGACAATGTAAAGCTAAATATTCCTTTGATTAGTGCGGGTATGGATACGGTAACTGAAGCGACATTGGCTATTGCCATTGCACGTGAAGGCGGTATCGGTATTATCCATAAAAATATGTCGGTTGAACAACAGGCAGAAGAAGTAGATCGTGTTAAACGTTCGGAGAGTGGCGTAATTACGAATCCATTCTCACTGACGGCAGATCATCTGGTATCTGATGCGGAAGCAGTAATGGCGAAATATCGGATCTCCGGTGTACCTATTATTGAAGGAGATCAGAAGCTGGTTGGTATTTTGACTAACCGCGATTTGCGTTTTATCCATGATTACGGCATCAAGATTAGCGAAGTCATGACTCGTGAGAATCTGGTTACCGCTCCTGTAGGCACTACACTGCAAGAAGCTGAAGGTATCCTTCAGAAGCACAAGATTGAAAAACTTCCATTAGTTGATGAGACAAACACATTGAAAGGTCTTATCACGATTAAAGATATTGAGAAAGCCATTCAATTCCCTCATGCAGCCAAAGACGCTCAAGGACGTCTGTTGGTTGGTGCAGCGATTGGTATTTCCAAAGATACATTTGAACGTGCTGATGCTTTGGTACAAGCTGGTGTCGACCTGATTACGGTAGACTCGGCTCACGGACACCACATCAATATCATTGAAGCTGTACGTCAGCTTCGTGAACGTTTCCCTAGCCTGACCATCGTTGCAGGTAACGTTGCTACTGGCGCAGCCACTCGTGACCTGATCGAAGCAGGGGCTTCGGTAGTTAAAGTGGGTATTGGTCCAGGTTCGATTTGTACAACACGTGTTATCGCTGGTATTGGTGTACCTCAAGTAACTGCAGTGTACGATTGTGCAACAGTGGCACGCGAATATGGAGTTCCGATTATCGCGGACGGCGGAATTAAATATTCCGGTGAAATTACGAAGGCACTGGCTGCAGGCGCACACGCGGTGATGCTGGGAAGTTTGTTTGCCGGCACAGCGGAAAGCCCGGGGGAAACTGAAATCTTCCAAGGACGTAGCTACAAAGTATACCGCGGTATGGGTTCAATGGCTGCAATGAAACAAGGTAGTAAAGATCGTTACTTCCAAGATGATGACAAGAAACTGGTTCCGGAAGGAATCGAAGGTCGTGTCGCTTACAAAGGGCCATTGTCTGATACGATCCACCAACTGATTGGTGGTCTGCGTTCGGGTATGGGATACTGTGGTACAAGTAACTTGGAGCAACTTCGTAACGATACAGGCTTTATCCGAATTACAGGTGCAGGACTGCGCGAAAGTCATCCCCATGATGTACAGATTACCAAAGAAGCACCTAACTACTCGTTGTAATCTGAAGAGAGTTAATCATTTCCAGGACAGGCTCGGTGATTTTCACCGGGTCTGTCTTTTTTTGCTGATACCCCTGTGATAGAATAGAACAAGCGGTGACGATCCATGGATGGATTAAGGCGTTGCGGCGGCTATTTGACGTGAATCTATGAATATGGTTTTGAAAAGCAAATGCAGTGCCAGAAAAGGCTGCCAGTTAAACAGAAGCGCGGACGTCCTTTTACATAAGCATTTGCAAAATGCGGACTAAGTGACAATCGATAACGAACTTTAGGGGCAATAATATTGCTCGTTCGATACAGCGCATATAGCACACATCTCATACATCAAACACACAGGTTAGGGAACAAGAAAATCGCAGCATAAGCTGCACTGAAGCAATTCACAATGCTTTGGATCGAAGGGAGTATTCATCATTGAAAGCCAAACACATGAATAAAAAGAAACGCCAAATGCTCAAAAAGAGCGTAGCCTCGGTAATGCTAATTAACATGCTTTGTATGTCTGCAGTAATGCCGGTCATGGCTGCTGCGGATAACTCCGGTCAGGTTCTGACTGCTGCAGCAACAACAACGAAGACGGAGAAAGCCGTGCAGGTGCCTGGGGTAGACTCACTTGGGCTTGAAGTTAGATCTGCAGTGCTTATGGAAGCCTCAACGGGACAGATTCTACTAAATGTTGATGCGGATAAAGCGATGCCACCTGCAAGTATGACCAAAATGATGACAGAGTACATTGTCGCCGAACAAGTCAAACAAGGTAAATTCGGCTGGGACGATATTGTAACTGTTAAAAAGAATGCTGCACAAAGTATCGGGTCGCGAATTTTCCTCGCGGAAGGTGACCAGCACACAGTTAAGGATCTCTATATAGCTATGGCTGTTGGCTCTGCCAATGATGCTACGGTTGCTTTGGCTGAACATGTTGCTGGTTCGGAAGAAGCTTTCGTGAAAATGATGAATGATGAAGCGAAGCGTATGGGCATGAAGGATACGTTCTTCATCAACTCTTCCGGTCTAGACCGAGCAGATATGCCTGCCGACTTCCGTCCAGCTGAAGACAAGGAAACAGTGATGTCCGCAATGGATGCTGCGATTCTGTGCAGATATATCATCATGGATCACCCGGACTACAAAGATTTTACAACCATTCAATCCTATAAGTTCCGTCCAAATGATAAAGCTCCAATTATCAATTACAACTGGATGCTGGAAGCGAATAAAAATATAACCAATTTCAAAAGCTATGCCTATGAAGGTCTGGATGGAATGAAAACAGGCCATACCACGAACGCAGGTAATAACTTTACAGGTACAGCGGAACGTAACGGTATGCGTCTAATTAGTGTCGTTATGGGCACAGATTCGGAATCCGCACGTTTCAGAGAAACTAAAAAGGTATTGGACTTTGGATTTAACAACTTTGAAGTGAAGCAGGCTGTTGCAGGCAAGACCAAAGTGACGGGCTGGGAAGCTGTGCCTGTGAAAAAAGGTAAAGAAACAACCGTTCCTGTCGTAACAGATAATGCGGTAAGTTTCGTTGTACCCAAAGGTACCCAGAACCTGGATGTGACGTTCAAAGCCAACGTAACTGAGGCTGACAAGCTGGTAGCACCAATCAAGGCAGGTACAAAGGTTGGTACGGTAACGTACACGTATAAAGCAGATGGAATTGAGCCACAGGAAAAAACAGTGAACTTGATTACTGCGGAAGAGGCTGAAAAAGGCGGATGGTTCCGTTTGTTCTTCCGTGCCGTGAAGGATTTCTTCGTGGATCTTTTTGACGGGATTAAAAACCTGTTTTAATCCATAGCAAACTTCATGGAAAGAGTATGATCATGAATTTGATGTTTATGTGGTCATATCATTGATAAAATACAAGTTATTCCGACCGGATGGATTGTATAATTACAATTTTTCCGGTAAAATATCAAGTTAGAATTCACGTATAATGAAGCAAAAAACTCCAATGTTTTTTAGAACGACACATACATTACGGGCCGAAGTGTCCAAGTATCTTGGAGCACCGATGAAGGGCATAGAGATATCCAAACTTGCACCTTCCGAGCGTATGCAAAATCGTGGCTGGTAAGAGAAGGGGAATGTGCAAATGAAGATCGGCGTTTTAGCACTTCAAGGGGCTGTCACAGAGCATATACGGAGTATTGAACGCGCTGGAGCAGAAGGTGTGGCTATCAAACAGGTTCAGCAATTGGACGATCTGGATGGTCTTATCCTTCCTGGCGGGGAAAGTACAACGATTGGCAAGCTGATGCGTAAGTATGAGTTTATGGATGCCATTCGCGCGTTTGCTGCTGAAGGCAAACCTGTGTTTGGTACCTGTGCTGGCTTGATCGTTATGGCTAAACACATTGCAGGGCAAGAGGAAGCTCATTTGGAGCTAATGGATATGACTGTATCCCGAAATGCATTTGGACGGCAGAGAGAAAGTTTTGAGACGGATTTGCCAGTCAAAGGCATTGAGGAAACGGTAAGGGCTGTGTTTATACGGGCGCCCTTGATCGAGAGTGTCGGAGACCAGGTCGAAGTTCTCTCCACATACAAGGATGAGATTGTTACCGCTCGTCAGGGGCATTTGCTGGCTTGCTCCTACCATCCGGAGTTGACGGATGACTATCGTCTGCATACTTATTTTGTAGACATGGCCAGATCCTACAAACACACGGTAGACTCTAAATAATGCATGATGTACAACCTATGATCTCCCGGTCATCGGATCACTTCCCCAGAAGCCGTGTAAGGCCGCTGGATGGCAGTTGCATCTGAACGGATGCCTGATGTTGCCTGTATCTGCTTCATAGCGGGAATCGCAGCGGAGGGTAACACCGGGGATATAGGTTGTTTTTTGGGTTACAGGTTCCGATAAGTATATAGTAAGGTATATACAGTAGAGTTTTGAGAATGGATTTTAACATAATGCTTCACGTTGTGAGGTTATTTAGGAGGGGTATATCGTGCTTGATGTGAAAATATTGCGGAATGAGTATGCGCGTGTAGAAGAAGCATTGAATAAACGTGGCAAATCGCTGGATCTTATCGCTGGATTTACCGAGATGGATGCCAAGCGTCGGGAATTGCTTCAAGAGAGTGAAACACTGAAGAGCCGTCGGAATACGGTCTCTGCGGAAGTTGCTAGACTGAAGAAGAATCGTGAGAATGCGGATGATCTGATTGTGGAGATGCGTGAAGTCTCTGATCGAATCAAAGCCATGGACGAAGAAGTTCGGGAACTGGAAGTGAAGATCAATGATCTCACAATGGCGATTCCGAACATTCCTAACGAAAGTGTACCGATTGGAGCTTCTGAAGACGACAATGTTGAGATTCGTCGTTGGGAAGAGCCGAAGTCATTTACTTTTGCACCAAAAGCACACTGGGAAATTGCGCAGGATCTCGATATTCTTGATTTTGAAGCGGCTGCCAAAGTAACAGGTTCCCGTTTTACCTTTTATAAAGGTCTGGGTGCGCGTCTGGAACGTGCATTGATCAACTTCATGATGGATCTGCACAGCGATCAACATGGATATGAAGAGATTCTGCCTCCATACATCGTGAATCGGGACAGCTTGTTTGGAACAGGTCAACTGCCTAAGTTCGAAGAAGATCTGTTTAAGTTGAAAGATACTGAATATTATCTAATCCCTACTGCTGAAGTTCCGGTAACGAACTACCATCGCGAAGAGATTCTGAATGTAGATCAATTGCCTAAACACTTTGTGGCATACAGCTCTTGTTTCCGCTCTGAAGCCGGTTCGGCTGGACGGGATACACGCGGCTTGATTCGTCAGCATCAATTCAACAAAGTAGAGCTGCTCAAGCTCTCTACTCCAGAGACTTCGTATGAAGAGCTGGAGCAAATGACTCAAAATGCGGAGCGTGTGCTTCAATTGTTGGGCTTGCCGTATCGCGTCCTGACTTTGTGCACGGCAGATATGGGTTTCACTTCAGCTAAAACGTATGATATTGAAGTATGGTTGCCTGAGAGCAATACCTATCGTGAGATTTCTTCATGCTCCAACTGTGAGGATTTCCAGGCACGTCGTGCCAATATCCGTTTCCGCAGAGAGCCAAAAGCCAAACCGGAATTTGTTCATACATTGAACGGGTCAGGATTGGCTGTTGGACGGACGGTAGCCGCTATCCTGGAGAACTATCAACAGGAAGATGGCACGGTTGTTATTCCTGAAGCATTGCGTCCTTATATGGGCGGCACCAGTGTGATTGCACGTCGCTCTTAAGAGTTAGTTAACCATCCTCATCAAGAGGAATACAAACTCAATCCGTCATTTTGGAATGGCGGATTGGAGTGTTTTGTAAAGCCGAGGCAGTTGTCTGACACGGGATTATCAATTTTGATATAAAAAAGGTTGCATTATAATGTCGAGATGTGGTATGATACTTTTCGTGGCAAGTTTATAAAAGTTAATTCCCTGGAGAGGTACCGAAGCGGTCATAACGGGGCGGTCTTGAAAACCGTTAGGGGGCAACTCCACGTGGGTTCGAATCCCACCCTCTCCGCCATACTACACTTATAACAAGGACTTGAGCGATCTCGCTCGGGTCCTTTTTTGCGTTGTGAGTTTGTTAAACGTAATGAGCATACAGGTTGGTGATCCATGTATACGTTGCACAGTACAACGTTATATTTTGAATAAGGTTAATATGTATAAAAACATCTTCATCGCCGCACTTTATAGGAGTGGAGGTGGTAAGATGAACCGCGAGTTAAACATCGATCAGACAGAGCTTGTAGGGGCTTGGCAAGAACGTTTGCCTCAAGTCTTGAATGTTGGCGATCAGGCTCAAGTGATGGCGGATGAAGCCGATCAGCAGGCCATTCGGATACACATTGCGACAGCAGGTCATGAGATGTATTCTTTTGATTTCAAATGCGCATATGTCGATTCGCGTGAAGTCAGCGTACAGCTGATTGATGTGGAACGGGATGGACGAACGACGGATGAGCGTACAGAACCCATTCAAGAACTGGCTCACGATTATACACGGCACATTCATGAATGCGCCCAGTCGTTACAATCCCAGACGAGATAATAGCCTGAAATCTGAAGGAGTGAACTCAATTGACTAAAGCCAAAGCGGGAGTTGACAAAAACCTGCAAAATGTAGTCGATGATCTGGAGCAACCTGCCGTAAATAGTCATCATGCCCAGCAAATTCAGCAAGATATTAATGATCGCCGTCATCAGGATGCACTGAATCATGACAAACCGGAAGATAGGGACCCATCCCATTCCTAACAATGATGAGGGGGCAATAATATGAGCAAACCAAAAACAATTCCCGTACCGGAAGCACAAGCATCCGAACAGCATCGTCATTCATCCAAACGCTCTTCCATGCAGGAGCCATTATCCGGTTCCAAAAAAGTAAAAAATCAAAATCATGTGGATCATTTGAATCCCCAAGGTTAATAGAAGAAACAGATTCACGCAAAAGTCCCTTGTTACCTAACAGGGGGCTTTTGCGTATTCATACATATATAAAGACAGGCACACGCATATTCCCAAAGCTGACATAGGTCTTTGTAGCCATTTTAAAGAGGAAAGATCACATTTTTCCCAAATTAGGTTTCGGTATCTGGTGATATGGTATATCATTGATATTGAATTACTTTTTTTGGGGTTATCACGAGAGGAGAGAAACAAATGACTAAACGTATGGGGGCGCTTCTTCTTACGTTGCTGTTGACCGTATCTATGGCATTGACAGCATGTAGCAGCAAGCAGGAGCCAAAAGAGGCATTGAAGACGGCTGCGGCCAATGCTTCCAAATTGACTTCGTATGAAATGAGTTCCAACTTTACAATTAATGAATTGAGCTATAAACCTGGGGATGCTTCACAAACTGATCCTACTATGACTCAGTTTATGAGCATGCTGAAGGATGCTCAGTTGAATGTAACAGGTGTATACCAAAGTGAGCCAATGCAGACAGAGATGACTCTTGGCATCGAGCTTAAAGGCGATATGGGTATGACCTTTACCATTCCAATGGTGATGACAGCTGAGAAACTCTATGTGAAAGTGCCGAATATTCCGTTCTTCCCAATTCCGGAGAACGTTGTTGGCAAATTCCTGGAACTTGATCTGAAAGAACTGGCTGAGCAAGAGGGTACAGAATGGAACCCGGATGCTATGGACGCAGCCAAAACGCAAAAGCTGAGCAACGAAGTCATGGACGCAGTGCTGAGCGAGTACGATCAAGCTAAATTCTTCAAAAATCTAGACACCAAAGATGCACAACTTCCTGAAGGTGTAGATGCGAAGCAGGTTGTACAATTCTCGGTGAATAATGACAATGTTAAAGAAGCAGTTACTGTACTGGTAACAAAAGCTATGCCTAAAGTATTGGATATTCTGTCCAAAGAGGAATATCGTGAAATGCTGCAAATGGATCAGGCTGATATCGACAAAGCTAAAGAAGATCTGAAGATCACTGAAGCAGATCAGGCTGAAATGGCTAAAGACTTGGATAAATTGAAAGATGTTCTGACAATCAACCAATTCAACATTGATTTCGCATTGGACAAAAACGACTTCCCTGTATATCAAAAGATGGTCGCTGATGTGCTAATCAAGCCGGAAGATACAAAAGACGAAGTGAAATTGGCATTTACTGGTTCCAATACGTACACCAAGATTAATGAAAAAGCAGCATTCAAAATCAACATCCCTACTGGCGATGACGTAATTACTATGCAAGAGTTCGAAGAATTGATGAACGCTTCATACGGATACTAATCTCGCTGAGTTCAAACCGTCTGTGATTCAAGTGAAGGATAATCTCCTTCCGCTTGGATACAGGCGGTTTTTTTGTTACACAGCGTATGAGGGGATATCCGCAAAATGATTGATCTTTGATTTTAAATCGTGGCTGGTGATCTATACACTTTCCTACATAACTAGGATAGTGCGGTTTTATCTGTATATTGTTAAATTGGAAATACAGACAGTTTTGTGTGGGAACTTCTAAATTAATTAATTCGCAAGTTCGCCCAAGTCTTCAGCAAGTACAGCATAGATCTGATGATCCTGATATTTGCCGTTGATCTTGAGGTATCTGCGAGCAGTACCTTCAAACTGGAATCCGTTCTTCTCCAGTACGCGCTGTGAACCTTTGTTGGAGGGCAATACTGCAGCCTGAACCCGATTTAACTTCAGCGCACGGAAGCCATAAGCTACGGCCAGTTTAACCGCTGCTGTCATTCGTCCGCCGCCCTGATAATCTGGATGGATAAAGTAACCCATATCTGCATAATTGGCAACGCCTAATACGACATTGTTGATACTTACTTGTCCAATCAACAGGCTGTCTTTAATGGTATAGATTCCAAATTGATATCCTGTACCTTCTTCTGCTGCCTTGACCCGATCCTCAATCCGCCGAGTCTGAGCATCCAGTGTATAGAATTCATCGTCTCGCACGGGTTCTACAGACTGGTAGGGGACGCGTGTGACCTGAATCAGGTCCAGATAGGACTGTGTATCCTGGGGTGTGAGCAACCGAAGGCTTATGCCATTGGCTGTATCATAGAGTGTTAGTGCCATTACAGCACACTTCCTTTCTAATTGGGATGTTTGTAGTCGGTGACTATTTTAACTTTTGGCGCAGACTTCTGAAAAATTGAGTTAGCATCGTAGAGCATTCGGGCTGAAGGATATCCGGAATCACCTCGGTGCGATGGTTAAAACGAGGCTCCTGTAGCAGGTTCATCAGTGTACCTGCACAGCCTGCCTTGGGATCAGCCGTACCATAGATTACGCGGGGGACCCTGGATTGTACAATTGCACCTGCACACATCGGACAAGGTTCCAGTGTGACGTACAGAGAACAATCCAACAAACGCCAAGCTCCAATGGTCTCGCTGGCCTGACGAATAGCTACCATCTCTGCATGGGCGGTAGAATCCAGCGTAGTTTCACGCAGATTGTATCCTCGACCAATGATTTGGTTATTTTGTACGATTACAGCTCCAATCGGAACTTCCCCAAGAGCTTCGGCTTTGTAAGCCTCAGCAATGGCCTCTCGCATCCAGTGCTCATGCTGAGCTTCCTCAGATAAATGCGCAAGATCGGTCTGGAGAAAATGTTCAGTCATTACTATATAACTCCTTCCAAAATCGTTTATTCAGCGAACAAGTATTCGGGTTGTTAACATGTTGTGTATAGAATTGTGGATAACCGTGTAGTTGCTCACATAGTTATAAACAAACTATCCACAAGCCTGTGGGTATGTGGATAAATATAGTGATTAATTTCATTGTAGAGTTCGAAAATGCAAAAAACAACGAATTTCGAGCTTTTCATTCATTCGGTAACTTTTGGACACAGGTCAATTATCCTTTTCAAAAAGTCATACAAGCGTTATGATGGAGATAGGTTTTGCCATATATCGCCAGAGGGTACAAGCCGAGAGGTGAACAAAAAAACTTGTCTATTAAAACGAAATTATCCATGATTATGTCGTGCTCAGTGCTCGTTATTTTAGTGTTGAATATCGCACTGAGTTATTATACTACAGAAGAGAATCTGAGGCAGGACAGTGAAACCAAGATGGTGCTCACTGCAAAGCAGATTGCAATTGCTGTCGAACAGAATCAATACAGTTCGGATTATGTAAAACGGCAGATTGGAAACAATCTGTGGCTTGCTGCTGTTATGGCGGCTGAAGAATTGGACCCGGATATTAATAATATCACAAATGAAGAACTTGTACGCTTGAGCCAAAAGGTCGGCGTTTCGCATATCTCGTTAATGGAGCAGACGGATGATGATATTGTGGTTAGCCGCTCCTCGGATCCGAGAGAACTCGGGCTGTCCACCAAATCCATGACCTACTGGTATCAGGCCTTTAAGCAGTTGTTTGAAAAACAACAGGTAACGATTCCCCAAGGGCAGAAGTTGGAGCATTTCTGGTCAGATGGATTTGAATATTCGACATCCAGTCCTTCGGATATTGATATCTGGGGTTACTACCATGATGGAAAGAGAAACTACATAATCAATCCCTTCTATAATAATACGGAAGTTGATGACTATGTGAAAATCTCTAGTCCGGATGAGATTTTGAATAAAATCCGTGAGGTCAATCCCTCCATTCTGGAGATTACAGGCATCAATCCGTTGACTTTCGGCAGCCCCAACATGGGTGATGACGGAAGAGATTCGAACTTTAGCAAGTTGAATAACAGACCGATTCGTTTTGGTACATACCAGTATGGTTCTACGGATGAGGATCATCGTGCTGTGGTGCGCGCCATTCGAACAGGGCAAAATGTATCTTTTGTCAGTGAAACGCATGAACAGAAGGTACTGAAGAGCTTTATTCCCATTTTCACACCCAATCAGTCTTCCTATGTGATCAGTATTGTCATGGACTATAAGCAAATCTCCTCCATGGTATCTGAGCAGTTGGTTAGCCATGCCTCCATATCATTGGTTTTGCTGGAGATTGTGATCTTTGGCAGCTATCTGCTCGCAGGCTATATAACACGTCCGATCCAATCCATATTGGGCAAAGTGAATGATGTAGCGGATGGACACTTTGATTTCCGGCTGAAAGTACGGAGGAAGGATGAACTTGGCCAACTGGCCAATCGTATTAATGCCATGATTCGTAATCTGGGCCATTATACGAGCCGTCTGAAACAGATGTATGAAGAGAATCGGGCGGTGAAAGAGCATCTGGAATCCATCATCAATCAGACAGCGGATGCTATTCACATTACGGATCTTGAAGGAAAAGTACTGCGGGTTAACCGCGCATTTGAACAATTATATGGCTTTCGAAGTCGTGAGGTGGAAGGTCGTCATCTGAAGATTATCCCGCCAGAGGCAGAAGAAGAAATGAAACGTCAGCATGCCCAACTCGTTGAGGGCATGTCCATTACGTCCAACGAAACCACATGGATGAAGAAAGACGGGACCCGAGTAGAGGTCAGTGTCAGTACGGCTCCGGTACGAGACGAGGCTGGAGAGATTACCGCACTTATTAGTGTCTCCAGGGACATTACAAGTCGTAATCGGATGGAAGAGCTGCTCAGACGTTCTGAGAAGCTAACAACCGTGGGCCAGCTTGCAGCAGGTGTAGCACATGAGATTCGTAATCCATTGACCACACTGCGCGGATTCCTGCAGTTACAGCAAGAGAGCAACAAGCTGAATCATCGTCATCTGGATCTGATGTTATCGGAGCTGGATCGCATCAACCTTATTGTTGGTGAATTTCTGATTTTAGCGAAACCGCAGGCGGTTCATTTTCAGAATCGGGACATTCGTTTTATTCTTGGCGATGTCATCTCGTTACTGGATAGTCAGGCGCATCTGCATGGTGTAGAATTTGTACTGCGTGCCTCATCCGATTCGGCTATGGTACACTGTGAAGAGAACCAGTTGAAGCAGGTATTCATCAATTTGCTGAAAAACGGTATGGAGGCCATGCCAAATGGAGGAAGTATCCATATCAAGCTCAAGCATGACGAGCAGTCGAAACGCGTCAGAATTGAGATCAGGGATGAAGGCATCGGTATCCCGGAAGAGATGATGCCCAAGCTTGGGGAGCCTTTCTTTACGAATAAAGAGTCTGGGACAGGGCTTGGTCTGATGGTCAGTCAGCGCATTATTCAATCACATAAGGGCATGATGGATATTAAAAGCGTCATGAACAAGGGAACAACGGTTATCATTGAACTGCCTGCATCCGAGCAACAACCGGAGGTTATTGAGGCAGATCAGGTAACGGATGAACCACTTACAGATGAAGAGAAATAGATGAGGTGAGATTACCTTTTGCGTATTAATAAATTTATTAGTGAAACAGGTTATTGCTCCCGGCGTGAAGCCGACAAGTTGGTGGATAGTGGTCAGGTAACCATTAATGGAGTTAAGGCTGAACTGGGCAGTCAGGCAGAAGAAGGCGACGATGTACGAATCAATGGCAAGCCGATCAAGGAAAAGAGAAAACACGTATATATTGCCCTGAATAAACCGATTGGAATCACAAGTACAACTGAGCAGCATATTCAGGGCAATATCGTTGATTTTGTCGGACACGATGAACGTATCTTTCCTATTGGACGCTTGGATAAGGACTCGGAAGGTTTGATCCTGATGACCAATGATGGAGATATCGTTAACCGGATACTTAGAGCAGAAGGACGCCATGAGAAAGAGTATATCGTTACTGTTGATCGATCTGTAACCCCGAGTTTCCTTAGAGGTATGAGCACTGGGGTGAAGATATTGGGTGAAATGACCCTGCCTTGTACCGTGACCCGGATGACGGATCGAGTATTCCGTATCATCCTGACTGAAGGAAAGAACCGTCAGATTCGGCGGATGTGTAGTGCCTTTGGCTACGAGGTTCGTAAGTTGAAGCGTATTCGGATCATGAACATTCATCTTGGAGAAATGGCGACAGGTTCATGGAGAGAGCTTACCCCTGCTGAAAAAGCGGAGCTGGGCGGTCTGTTGGACTATTCACTGGAATAGTTGATTCGACTTTGACTAATTAACTGATTGAAGCCCTGCTTTCCGAAAAGGAGCGCAGGGCTTTTTGGTATAAGGTCAATGACGACAGGTGAATCTTCGCAAATAGTGTGAAAAAATGTAGAGATAAACCAAGCATAAGCTTTATATAAACCCAAAAGACCGTTCTCCTTGTACCTGGGGAACGGTCTTTGGTTAATGAATCGCTGCAGGCCTCTAGTTTCCTCCGCCAACGGCTTTTACATTTGTATTGTTACTTTGATACTTCCGAATGATAGATACCTCTACACGGCGATTCTGTGCCCGTCCGGTATTGGTGTCATTACTGGCAATCGGATGATACTCTCCATAACCACTTGGTGTGAATTTGGAAGGGTCCAATTGTGTGTTCAGCAACAGGATTTTCAGGAAGTTGAGCGCACGATCTGCACTCAGATCCCAGTTATCCTTATATTGGTTGTTCGAAATGGGAATATTATCGGTATGACCGGATACCACCACTTCATATTCAGGGAACTCCTGCAGCATGCTTGAGATTGCTTTGGCCAGGGATCGTGATTCAGGCTTCACATCTGCTCGGCCTGAGGAGAACAGGGCGTTATCACTGATGGTGATCTTCAATTCAGACTGATTCAGCTTGGTATTCAGCTGGTCCGAAAGTCCGTTCTTCGAGATATACTGGTCAAGCCTTTTCTTAAGCTTCTCCAGATCTTCCTGTTCTTTTTGAGCCATCTGTGCATCCGTTATCTGAGCTGGTGTTTTCTTGGTGATTTCTGTAGGTTCCTGTTTGTTCTTACCCAGATCGGCACCTGGCGTATCCGGATTCATGGACGTATGATCCAGAACACCGGAGCCTCCATTCAATGCACTGCTTAGTGCGGATGCCATCTGCTCGAACTTGGCTGCATCGAGTGAACTCATGGAGAACAACGTGATAAACAGGGCAAGCAACAAGGTCATCAAGTCAGAATAGGGAAGCAACCAGCTCTCGTCTATATGTTCTTCATGTGGTTCGTGCTTTTTAGCCTTTTTCACCTGATGATCCCTCCTTCTCTTCCAGTTGTTTACGTTCGGAAGGTGTCAGGAATACGGATAACTTTTGGTTGATGGCAATGGTGGATACACCAGACTGTATGGATAACAATCCTTCAACCATCATCAGCTTGATCTCCATTTCTTGCTTGGACATCCGCTTCAGCTTGTTAGACATCGGGTGCCATAACACGTAACCACTAAATATACCAAGGAGTGTTGCGATAAATGCTGCCGCAATCGCATGGGAGAGTTTCTCCATGTCACTGAGATCGGCAAGTGCTGCGATGAGACCTACAACGGCCCCGAGAACCCCGAGCGTTGGCGCGTACATCCCCGCCTGAGCGAAGATCAAGGCACCGCCACGGTGGCGCTCCTCTGTAGCATGAATATCTTCCATCAGTACATCACTTACAAATTCCTGATCGTTGCCGTCGATAATCATACGCATACCGCCACGAAGGAACTGATCGTCAATCTCTTCTACTTTTGATTCCAGTGCAAGCAAACCTTCACGACGGGTAGTGGAAGCCCAATCCATAAACGTGCCGATCAGAGACACTCGATCAATAAGTACTTGATTTTTGAAAATAATCCCGAAAAGCTTAGGGATTTTCTTAACTTCAGACATTGGAAATGCGATAAAGATAGTTCCTGCCGTACCAACAAAGATAATAACGTAGGCTGCCGGATTGTTAACCAGGTTGATTAAGGGCGCACCCTTCAGGAACATACCGAGTACAAGGGAGACCAGTCCAAAAACTAGTCCAATAATCGTTGAAATGTTCATCATACACCTCATCCATGAGATAAAATTGAATCCTTTCAAGCGGCTGTATTCGGGCTTCCGGACGAATTTTTGGCCGCAATCCGTTCAATGTTAGGCATTCCTTACGGTTGCTAAAACAGTTAAAACGGTCATATATGTATTTATCGACCAGAAGGCCTTTTTTTTTAAGGGCTATTTTCAGGTATAATAAGATCAAATCCGCTCCTTAGGGGCCGAATAGGAGTGAAAAGCCAATGGGCGTAAAGCATGGACGGGATTATGAAGGAATTTTGACAGATCTGACAACGGCAATCGGACGCATACCGGATCGGTATGTTTTCTTTGAAATGGACGCGGAAGAGTGGGAGAGACTGGCTGCATCTGACCAACTTGAAGTGGATGAGGCGTTGGCGGAGGATTTGTTCTATGCGCTGGGCGAGGAGTCTGTTATTCCAGTTGGAAGTGGTGTGGTCATCCATGATAAGGAACAGCACCGTATTCATATTTTGATCGGGGAAGAAGAGTTGACATTTGTACCTTTAATTTAGTGTGTTTACATGCATTTTCAGGGGTATAAATGGAATTGGAATTGCCCTCAAAGCCTTATGGTTAGTGGTTCTATGCCATGTAGTTGATTGGATTTTGAAGCTTGTCCGTGGTAAGATGTTAGTCGTGAAATGGGCCAACCGCATGGCGGTGAGCCTGGCCTTTGAGGTTGCTGTTGATAGCGCCGAAGGTGTCGGTGGTTATACGGACTCACGTCTGTAATGTACCATCCTATGGGGAGGAAGATAACGCATGGTTTTTTCGCAAGAGGAAGTCGAAGCTCATCTGGGAAGGCTGGAAGGCTGGGAACTGGAAGAGGGACGGTGGATTGTACGTAAATTCGTGTTCTCCAACTACATGAAAGGGATTGCATTTGTGGATGAGGTCGCTGCGATCTCGGAAGCATTCAATCATCATCCTTTTATTACGATTGATTATACAACGGTTACGCTGCGTCTCACGTCATGGGATGCGGGTGGTATCACATCTGTAGATATCAAGGAAGCAGGGCAATATAACGAAGCTTATGACAAAATGAGGTCGGAATAACAAGGTCGGTTATTATCGCGCGGCCGGAAGTGAGTGAACCATACATGTCAGACTATAATCAGAAACAACCTCTTATTGCTGTCGTAGGCAGTCTCAATATGGATCTCGTGGTGAAGACAGACACGATTCCGGAAGAGGGAGAGACGGTGAGCGGTGAGGAGCTGCATTTTCTCGCTGGTGGCAAAGGGGCGAACCAGGCTGTTGCCGCTGCGCGTCTGGGTGGACAGACGACGATGATTGGTGCGGTGGGATCGGACGGTTTTGGCGAACGTCTGCTGCACAGTCTGACGGAAAGTGGTGCAGATGCCTCGCAGGTTCGCATATTGGAAGAAACGGTTACAGGGACGGCTTCCATTTGGCTCTCTCGGGGAGACAACCGGATTATCGTTATTCCTGGTGCGAATGGACAAGTGGTGCCTGAGATGCTGGAAGAGGCGGATACGGTAAAAAGCCTGACTGCAGCCGCAGCGGTGCTGCTGCAGCTGGAGATCCCGCTGCCAGCGGTTACCCGCGCCGCCCAACTGGCGGCTGAAGGCAGCGCACTGGTGGTGCTCAACCCGGCTCCCGCAGTGCCGGGTCTGCCCCAGGAGCTCCTGCGGTGCGTCGACGTTGTCACGCCGAACCGCAGTGAGCTTGCCGTGCTTACCGGCCGGGCTCATCTCCGGCCGGAAGACCTGGATGCGGCGGTCGCAGAGCTCGCCGCATCCCTCGGGGCCGCTGTCGTCACGACGCTCGGCCCCGAGGGGGCTGTGTACGCGGCGGCGCCTGGCGGCCGCGTACAAGCAGGGCGTGCCGGCGCGTGCCGTGCGCCCGGCTACGCCGTAAGCGCCGTCGATACGACCGGCGCTGGCGATTGCTTCAACGGCGCGTTGGCGGTAGCCCTCGCGCGCGGTGAGACTTTGGACGCGGCCGTAGGCTACGCCATGGGTGCGGCCGCGTTATCCGTGACGAAGCTCGGCGCCCAGTCCGGGATGCCGTCCGCACGTGAAGTTGAGGCCTTTCTGGCTGAGCATGCCACAGAGGCCTAATAATTGGTATAACGAAGAGGCTCTTATTCTCCCAAAAGGGGATTAAGCGCCTCTTCGTTATGTGCGTGCACAGATTATTTTTTCTCTGACAGCCACATGGCGATATTTGCAATTTCTTCATCCTGCAGCTTGCCCTTGAAGGAAGGCATACCACCTTTACCTTTGACAATCGTAGAATAGATCTTCTCCAGATCATCCTGGCTACCGATGTTAGCCAGAGCAGGTCCTACGCCACCCTGAAGCTGATCCCCGTGACAGGAGATACAATTGGCTTTGACCAGTGCTTCAGCCTGTCCGGCATCCAATGTTACTTCCGGCATGGTTGGTTTGGCTTCTTCAGCCACTTCTTCTTTCCCTGGAAGCGTAAACATTAAAACAATAGCTAAAGCGCATGCTGCAAAAAATACTCCGCTCATGATCCATTTGTGCATCCCTTATGTCCCCTCCAGAATGAAAGATCATCTAACCTGAAACTATCCATATCATTATAACGGAACCTGTACTGACATCATAGCATTTTGTGGGAATTTTTTGAACTAATCACATAACAAGGGGCAAATGTGGTTGTTTTGCAATGGATTCTAACCGCGAGGCCCTTCATAAACCATACAGTGAAAGGGCTTCAAGCCGGTTGGGGTCTGTCGTTCGTATGTATCCTGGGTGACAAATCCACTCTTCAGATAGACTTGAATGGCACGAGCATTCCAAGTGAGTACTTCCAGATCAATCTCATTCGTGGGATTTCGTCGAATGGCTTCCTGTACAATGGCAGTGACAAAAGCTGTCCCTTGACCCTGACCACACAGCTCTGGATGCATGCCAAGGCCAATCCGGGTTACCCCTTGAAGTGGGAAGTATTGAGCAAACCCACATATACGATCGTTCTGATCCAGGACGATTGCATATTGCTCCTGCCGCAGCTGTGCATCTCCGAATTCCACTTCCAGAGCTTTCATCTGCTCCCAGGGGAGCCAGCTGTAGATATTGTAAGGCGGATCATACTGCCAACTGCAGATAAGCTCCGCATGTTCTTCTCGCATGGGTACAACGTGAAACGTCACAGGGGTTTCCTTCATACACCTGCATGCTCCTTTCCTTGAAACAGAACTCTTTGTCCACTCTACAAAAGTGATGTTCATTTAGCAAGTCTTCCTTCCCAAGAAAAAAAATGAAACAAAAGTTCCGGTAATTTCGTTTATATTATAACGGGATGGGTAAAAACATCATAAGGGCACGGACGAACGAACGCAAAATGAACCTGTTGATGTCGCAGGATATGCCCCGAGTATAACTTGCAACATGAATAAGGATTGAAGCACAAAAAAACCGCCGGATACATTCCTGCGGAGAATGTACCGGGCGGTTCTGTTATGCTTCTTGCTTCGTTCCAGTATGGTTAATGGTTACAGCATCATGTTGCTCAGCTTGTCCCTAGTCAAGGGCCAGTGATTCATATGCGTCCGTGCTCATAATCCGTTTCGCGCCAACATAACGGTTGGCCCAATAGCTTTCACTCAATGCACTGATCGTAACGCCTTTGGAAGAAGAGGAGTGTGCGAACTTTCCATCCCCTACAAAGATTCCTACATGAGATACGCCTTTACCTGTTGTATTGAAGAATACCAGATCGCCAGCTCTCATTTCCATGCGGGATACGGAATCGCCCATGTCGAATTGGGAACTGGATTGGCGTGCCAAATCAATACCCAATTTGTCGAATACATACCGTGTAAATCCGGAGCAGTCAAAGCCGTTAAGCGTTGTTCCCCCACTTTTGTATGTAGTTCCCATTGCTGAATCAATTACTGTGTCCATCTTTGAATCTGCGAATGCGCTACCTGCACCAAGCGATAATGCAAATGTGATGCTAAGTACAGCTGCGGTTAATTTCTTCTTGAACAAGAGATATTCCCCTTCCAACGCCTGCGAGGTTAGCTTAAGGATTCGGTTGAAGGTCCCCTATGATCCCTCTGTAGCAAGATCAATTCACCCATAACTGGTTCCCCCGCTTCCCAGGTGCCAGGAATTTGGCTATGCTAGTTATGCACCTGCGAAATCAAGAAATGACGATTTAATTTTAAGTAGTTACAAATATGAATGTAAAGATTACAAAGTTGTTACTAAAAACTCACTGCGATTATTGTAACAGAGGAGTACGGCTTTGGCAACGTTTAGCAACAAATTTAGCAAAAAAAACCTCGACCTTTGACGGGGAAAGGTTGAGGTTTGCCTATTTATAAGTACATATTAGGCCATAAGTTTAACATGTGATGGTAACAATTTTTAAACTATCTGCTCTCACCTTTGGACATTTTGGACTGCCATAATCGGAAATGGCTGCATATTTTCCACAGATTCAATAGACATCTCGCAAGTGGATACGTCTGTTGTAGTATAAGTCCGGTAAGTCCCGTTAATAACCATGAGGCTGAAGTGAATGCCCCGAAGATAAGCAGGTGAACTCCGCCCAGCAGGAGTGCAATACCGATTACGGCGATGAGATGACGCAGTGCAATCCAGAGTGCTCTGAGGGTACCGTGAGCCCCGCCTTCTCCTTCTGGTGCCGAAACACCGAACTGCATGTAGAGCACGGCATGGTGGATGATCCAACCATATACAATCCAGGCAGCAACATAAGGTATACCAGGCAAAAGTAATTGAAGGGAATGAAATCCGTCCATGAGAATCGAGTAGAGCTTCGGTATGAGCCAGTAGGCGGGCAGAAGTATCAATAATGTACGTATGGTGTGGAGCAGCAGCATCGGTTTCCACAGATTTTTGATTCCGCGGACAAAGGGGATGCGCTCTTCTGTAGAGTTAAAGTGCTGAAGTGAGTAGAGTAGTCCTGCCTGAATGAGGGGGCTGATCAACATGCGAACCAGCAGCATGCCCCCTAGAATCCATAGATAACGATGAACCTCCGGATGGGTAGACAAGTTAAGTTGACTTTCCATTTTGAACAAAAGTGTACTCAGTTCCCCGGCATCAGCATCTGGATAGCGCAGGAGTAGGGGGATGACCGCCGATTGTACCATTCGATAGAAGAAATATCCCCAAATGAGTTGATAGAGAAATAAGAGTGCGGCAATGAACATATGCTGACGGACGAGAAACCAGCCTTCACGTATTTTTGCTTTCACCGTTTCCACCTCACCATGACAGACCTCCGAATATGGCTTCTATTAGTTTGGTTACACTCATGCTCCAGCGGGATTTTGCTTGCTCATCCAGTCCGGATTTCAGGAAATTGTTCATATGGCGGTTCTCCAGCACGATCGTGTACAGGGGATCGGTCATGGCCCAGGATACGGGGGATGTGTGAGTTAATTTATAGGTGATGCGATCTTCTTTGCCATTCCATTGTTTGGTGAGGATATGCCCGTCTTCAAAAGCAATGCGAACAGGAACGGCGTTGTAATCACTTCCTTTTTTTGCGATCGTCACGGATGACTCGTACCATGTTTGACCGTCTTTCTGTACGGGCGTAACACGAATCTGCTCTACAGCAAAGTCAGCCATCCCGTTACCATAGACGTATTGGTCAAAATAATCAGACCAGGAAGTACGGGTCACTTGTTCCACAACGTTTTGAAAATCAGCCGAAGTGGGATGTTTGAAGCGGTACTTCTTCACATAGGTAGAGAGAATGCGTTCCATCTTTTTTGCGCCGACTTGATGTTCGATACCAAGCAATACAAGTTTGCCACGTGTATAGACATTGGCTGCATACTCATTCTGTGAATCGAACTTCCAGGATTCTTGTGTTAAAGATGAAGGAGACGTAATCAGGCCTGATTGTACCGGCAGATTCGGAATCAATCCATATTCCTGCTCCATCAGTTTGTCTTCTGCATAAGAGGTGAACCCCTCATCCAGCCAGGCTTCCTCGAATTCGTTGCTGGCAACCATACCGTAGAAGTACTGGTGTCCGATCTCGTGGACTACGGTACGTTCCAGGTCATAACCTGGGGTAGTATCATCGGCTCCAAAGGCCGTAACTAGCGTAGGGTACTCCATGCCTCCAGCACCGTTCCCCGCTTTGGGTGGAACAACGATGGATAAGGTAGCGTAAGGATATGGGCCAAACCATTTGCTATAATTGGCTAGTGCGGCCTTCGCGGCGTAGAAATAACGTTCTTTAAGATCCTGATGAGCAGGGTCCAGATATAACTTGATTCGTACACCAGGCACATTGGGTGCAGAGAAGGGTTCCTCGGCGTAGACAAAATCCGGTGAAGCTGCCCAGGCAAAATCATGTACATCATCGGCATAGAATTGATAGACCTTTTCTCCATTCTTCACCACGGCTTGTTGCGTCGGAAATCCGGTAGCAGCAACTTTGTATGTTTCAGGCACCCGAATACGCACACTATATATACCGAAGTCGGCGTAAAACTCTGAATTGCCATGGTATTGGTGCAGATTCCAGCCTTCCGTTGTTCGTCCACGCCTGCCTACAGGTTCATAGGCACTTAATTTGGGAAACCATTGACCTGCCATGACAAAATTATCAGCAGTTCCCATTCGGGCAAAAATCTTCGGCAGATTCACTTCGAATCGGGTGTGGAGTGTGATGCTTTCCCCGCCTTTAACGGGTTTGGGCAGGCGTACTTTAATGAGGGTGGTGTCCTTGATATTTCCGTCATCTGGTTGCACATATTGCATCCGGTGCAGCAGAGAGAGCCCGTCCTCCGTTTTCATTTCGGTAATGTTCATGGAGCCATAACCATTGGTAGGCATGACATCACCACGAAGCTTTCCACCGGATTCCTTCATAAAGGTGGTGTCAGCAGAAGAGAAGGCATTGGGGTACATATGAAAATAAAGCTCGCTGACGGTTTTTTTACCTGGGTGTGTCCAGGTAATCGTCTGAGTCCCTTCCAGTACATTCCCTTCGACCAGTTTTACATCCATGTGATATTCCACAACACGGTTGCTGTACACTTCGGCTGTAGGGGTCTGTACACTTTCTGGAGGTGCTGGGGTTGGAGCTATTGCCTTGGGCTTGCCCGATTCGGGGGCGAGTACTGGCAATTCTGAATGAGTTGAGCGATTATAACCCAGAGTGATCCATATCCCTCCGGCAAGTACACACAGGGCCAGGGATGCAGTGAGCCAGCTCTTGGCGCGTCGTGGAATCATCGTTAAATACCTCCCGTTGACAAGCATCTACAGCATGTATATGTTTGCAATGGGACAATTATTAGTTAAAATATTTGTATCAACCCTTGGAGGCTATAAACATGGACCAAAACGAGCAAAACGGCAAAAAACAGATTGCCTTGAATATCGTTAGTGCAAAAAGCAAGCATAAAGGCTTCGGTGCAGGCTCCATTGATCTGAATAACCTTTCCCCGGTCATTATTGATAATGGCGAAGCCAAAATCGATATCGGTGCGATGCATGCGAAGAGCAAAGTGGAACGCAATATCAAATTCTCTACCAATCGTGAAGATGTGCCCAACGGACGCCAGGTATGGCTGGTGTGGGTAGCTGTGGATCGCACGGAGGAAGGCCAACTGTATGGTGGAGCAACGGCATGTGAGATGTGGATTGATACGGAAGCAAGACGTGGATGGAAACTGCTGGCGGAACATGTGAATCGCATGGATTATGCCTTGAAGCGTCGCTTCATGCTGGATGAGCTTGGACCTGAAGCTCGAGCTGCACTTAAGACACTGCTGATCTCACACAACGAAGACTGGTGGAATGCTTCTCCAGATGTATTGAAGGAAGCACTCGCTTAAGGCAGATCATTTTCAACAAAGTATAAAAGCAAAAAAAAGCAAAAGGCCCCTTGACCGGAAAGTTCGGCTGGGGGTCTTTTGCTTGTGCATTAATCGTATTCATTGATCTGAATAATTATGAGTTTTCATCCGAAGTGAATTTCCAATTGTTCAATATAACCAGAGGTTATAGGTGACGCAACTAAGTCATCGCGCATTTGCGTCATTCTACCCACCAACGTTTGAAATCTCCCCACCAGGAATGTTTCTCTTCCTGTATGCCTTGTTGATTCTGTACCTGACGGGTCTTCTCATCTTCTCCAGAATCCGAATCATCCGTCGTGCCATGACATACCTCTGTCGGTTCAGTACCATCAATAAAAACTTCCAGCCGTTTCTCTTCACAACCGTTGCCTGCCAGCTTGCCGGATTCCGGGTCAATATAGACACTTACGACATGATCAGGCACGGTGAAGATTTTGGGTGGTACGCTCGCAAGTGCCTGCTCTGTGAACTGGGCAAAGATCGGAGCCGCCCGGCGGCCATCCGAAGTTGAGATGGCTTTGCCTTGGTCGTACCCAACCCATACCGCGGTGGAGAGCTCCGGTGTGAATCCAACGAGCCAGGCATCCGTGTTGGTTGTTCCCGTTTTTCCCGCTACCGGACGTTTGATCGCCTTAGACACCCGGTTGCCCGTTCCTCCATTTTCGAAGACACTTTCCATTAAACGTGTCAGTACATAAGCTGCCGCAGGTTCCACAACGGTCTCAGCCTTCGTCTGAGGCGATTCATAGAGTACACGTCCTGCGGCATCCGTCACTTGCAGAATGGCTACAGGTGGCGTCCGTTGTCCACCAGCAGCAATGACGGAAAAGGCCGACGCCATCTCCAGCGGGCTGACAGGTGACGTTCCCAGTGCAAGAGAAGGTACGGCGCTCAGGTTGCTTGTAATGCCAAGGTTTTTTGCCATACTCACAACCTGCTCAGGACCGATCTGCATAATGGTGTTCACCGCATAGATATTGTCTGAAGCGGCGATCGCCTGTCTTAGATCAATCTCACCCAGATACTTGTCTCCAAAGTTGCCGGGTTTATAGGTTTTGCGGTCATTGTCATAGTGAAAAAGGGTAGGTTCACTGTTAAATATGGATGCACTGGTGAGCTGCTTGGATTCCAGGGCTGCCAGATACATAATGGGTTTAAACGCCGAACCTGGCTGGCGCGTTGTCGCCAGTACATGGTTAATCTGATTGGTGCGATAATTCTTGCCGCCTACCATGGCTTTGATGTAGCCCGTACGAGGGTCGATGGACACGAGGGCCGTCTCCAGCTCGCTTTTGGCATCCATACCCTTCGCTATGGCGTCTTCAGCTGCTTTTTGTACACGCAGATCCAGGGTGGTGTAGATATTCAATCCTCCGTGATCCAGCATCGCTTCACTGATTCCCAGCTCTTTGATGGCCAGATTCCGGATATAGTCACGAAAATACGGGGCACTTTCCACCGTTTTACGCTCACTTTCCGGTTTGAACGAAAGCATTTTCTCATAGGCCTTATCCGCTTCGGCTTGGGTGATCTTACCGATATCAGCCATGGCATTCAGCACAATCTTCTGTCGGTCTTTGGCATTCTTCATATGGTTATAGGGTGAATAGTAGGTAGGTCCTTTCGGGATTCCTGCCAGCATGGCACTCTCTGCAAGATCCAGCTGTTTGGCTGATTTGCCAAAATACATTCGCGAAGCCGCTTCGATTCCGTACGCACCATGCCCATAATAGATTTCGTTCAGATACATCTGCAAAATTTCATCCTTGCTGTATTTCATCTCCAATTGCGCCGTGTACATGGCTTCCTTGGCTTTGCGAGTCCATGTTTTCTCATGAGATAGATATAGGTTACGCGCCAGCTGTTGAGTCAATGTACTCGCACCCTGCGACATCTGCATATGTTCGAGGTTAACGAGCACAGCCCGTCCCATCCCTTGCACGTCGAACCCGTAGTGATTATAGAATTTGCGGTCCTCTACAGCGAGAGTGGCATTGACCAGATCTGGAGCGATATCCTCCAGTTGAACGGGTACAGAGTCTTTGCCACCTGCGGAGAAGGTAGCGATGACTTCACCCTGACTGTCCAGTAATCTGGAATTCCGGTCAGAGTCTGCGAGAGGCAGGCTGGTTGCGTATAGGTACACCAATCCTGCAGCGGTAGCAAGTATAGCGAGCACGGCGAGCAGAGACAGGTTTTTAATGAATTTTCGTAAACGGAACCCGCGTTTGCGGGTCTTTTGATTTGGCTTGGTCATGGAACGGGCTCCTCTCTTTTCTTCCAGTATGGGACTTGATTGGCAGGGATATTCAATCGGGTGCATAAGCAAACAAAATGTAGCATTTCCGCCTTGAAAACCGTTTTGCAGTATAAACGTCAATCGCGTATAATGCAAAAGGGTAATGAAAAGGTAAGATTCGGCACAAGATACTAAAGCGCGTAAGGACGAACAGACGAATGGTCATTGATTCATTGATTAGTCAGACGCTCTGGTCAATTTAATCTATATAATGAAGTGAACCGCGGACCTTTCCCGCAGGCCAGCAATGATAACGCGATATGGCGCCGAACGCTGGACGTGCTTGGGCGAACCGATTATAGTGCATAGCACTTGTTCGGGTATGGCTGATCATTAACTTTACGGAAAGAAGGTAGAGATTATGGAATTGTGGTTTACGGAGAAACAGACCCCGGTATTCGGGATCACCGCGAAGATTAAGCAGACCTATGTTACAGAGAAAACGGATTTTCAAGATTTGGCCATGGTAGAGACCGAAGAATTCGGTAACATGTTGCTTCTTGATGGCATGGTGATGACGACTGTAAAAGACGAATTCGTATATCACGAAATGGCGGCACACCCTGCGCTGAACACTCACCCGAATCCGAAAAAAGTTCTGGTTGTCGGTGGCGGCGATGGCGGAGTCATTCGTGAAGTCATTAAGCATGCTGCTGTAGAAAAAGCAGTTCTCGTCGAAATTGACGGTAAAGTTATTGAATACTCTAAAAAATATTTGCCTGAAATCGCCGGCAAGTTGGACGAGCCTAATGTTGAAGTGCTCGTAAACGACGGCTACATGCATATTATTGAACATAAAAATGAATACGATGTGATCATCGTAGACTCCACCGAGCCTGTAGGCCCTGCTGCTCCATTGTTTGAGCGTGGGTTCTACCAAGGCATCTACGAAGCATTGAAAGAAGACGGAATCTTCGTTGCCCAAACGGACAACCCTTGGTTCAAGGCGGATCTGATTCAGAAGGTGAACAAAGACGTCAAAGAAATCTTCCCGATCGTACATGTGTACGGCTGTAATATTCCAACCTATCCAAGTGGTTTGTGGACATTCACCATGGGTAGCAAGAAACATGACCCGCTCGAAGTGGATGAGACTCAAATCCCGGAGATGGACACCAAGTATTACTCTCCGCGTCTGCACAAAGCAGCATTTGTACTTCCTAAATTCGTGGAAGATTTAACGAAATAAAAGGGGAAATCATTAATGAAACTGGATCAATCTTATTCAGGAAACGTATTTATTTGCAGCTCTGAGGATTATGAGAACTCCAAAGCAGTTATCTATGGCATGCCGATGGATTACACCGTCAGCTTCCGTCCGGGTTCCCGTTTCGGCCCATCTCATATCCGTCAGGCATCGGTTGGACTTGAAGAGTACAGCCCATATCTCGACAAAAGCATTGTAGACATGACATACTTTGACGCTGGAGACCTGCTCTTGCCTTTCGGTAACGCGGGACGCAGCCTTGAGGTAATTCATGAATACATCGGCAGTCTGCTCGCTGACGACAAATTCCCAGTTGGTCTCGGTGGCGAGCATCTGGTTACTTGGCCAGTCATCCAACAGATGTACAAGAAATACCCGGATCTTATTCTGATTCATATTGATGCACACGCTGACCTTCGTGAAAACTATGAAGGCGAGCCATTGTCCCACTCCACACCAGTACGTAAAGCAGCTGAGTTGATGGGTGGCCAAAACATCTATCAGTTCGGTATCCGTTCCGGCTCCCGTGAGGAGTTCCAGTACGGTCGCGAGAACATCAACTTCTATCCATTTGAAGTGGCAGCTCCGATGAAAGAAGCTCTTCCCAAGATGGGCAACCGTCCGGTGTATGTGACCATCGACATCGATGTGCTTGATCCGTCAGCAGCACCAGGAACAGGTACAGCAGAAGCGGGTGGCATTACGTCCAAGGAACTGCTGGAAGCCATCCATATGATCGCAGGATCTGATGTAAATGTAGTTGGTTGTGACTTGGTTGAAGTTGCACCAATCTATGATCCAACACAACAGACACAGATTGTAGCTGCGAAGCTGATCCGTGAAATGCTGCTTGGATTCGTGAAATAATCACAGAATAATCGATAAGTATAACGCTCTCTGTCTGCGCGGGTTCAACTTTGCGCAGTGGAGGGCGTTTTGTATTGTTAACTTTTGGACAGAGCTGTGCTATACTGTCTACATAAGTATTCAGTAGTATATTAATTGATATATTACTTTCGTGAAGTATATGGTGATCGGGTTCGGTCATATACTAAAAAAGAGTCTTCACCGCGTCAACGGTAAAGACTCTTAGGACCCGAAAGGCTGTGGATTGCCACGGCGCGCATGAACTAAATAATGCTATTCAAGCGAAACCCACCGTCAGGCGTCCAACCTTATGAGGTGGGTTTTCGCTTGCTACGAAACTTTTTGCGCAACCAACGGTAAAGCTTTCGCCCACTCAGTACAATACTGAGGATCGCAGCAATCCATCGGATTACATCAAGCAACGCCACAAGTTTGACCATCGACGTCACCCCCTTTCGGGAAGCTGCGCCATGGTCTGGAAAACATCCACCGATATTCAAAAGTCCATAACATGAATTATAGCACGTATGTTCCCTTGTCTCTACCATTTATTTCATGTGTTCGTATGGACTCTCCTCTTACGCAGATATCGTGCCTCGGTATGACTCTATCTTAATATTTGTGTATAATATGGAAATAGAGGAAGGGAAAGGTGGGTGTGAATGCGTGTGATTCGGACTCAATTGAGTATGTATCCCAGGTGGCTAACTGCAGTTTTTATAGTGTTTGTCATCAATTTTGTATTAGCAGTGACGATATTTCTCAACTTCACGTTGATGGTGGCTGATCTGGCCATGCTTTTTGCTGCATATAGTATTCGGGAATATAAATACAACAAAATATATTTTAGTTTATGCCTTTTCTTAAGTATCAGTTTTGTTATCCTTGCTGTGGTGACGTATCCCATTTAACTTAGAGTACACAATGTTTGGTGATGAACCACCCTTTCCTACATGATCCAATCATGGGTAAAGGTGGTTTTTTTCTTGCGGAATTGTCATCAGGGTTAATCAGATTGTTACGTTAGAACCATCATATTTGGGTAAAACCATAGAAGGAGGTGTTACGATGACAACCAAGAGTACAATGACATGGAAACGGATTGGTGCACTCGCATTATCGTTAACGCTGGCTTGGGGGATGGGACCGGTACATACGCTATCAGGTGCTAACGCTGCATCCTCGCAGGCATGTGGAAAGGGAGATCATGGACTATCTGCTACATTGAAAAAGGGCAGCGGTGTGGAAGAGCAACACCTGCAATTTACTGACATTGATTTTCTTAATGATACAACTGGACGAGCTGGGGGTGAAGGCTTCCTGATCGGTACTTCGAATGCAGGATGTTCGTGGCAGTCCATTTATACTGGACAATGGCAATTCACACAGCTTGATTTTCCGAATAATGTGAACGGATATGCGCTGGCGCGAGTGAAGGATTCACCTGCAACCTATCTGATACGTACCAAAGATGGGGGATCTCACTGGACGCGGCTCGATACGCCGGGTATTCAATTGAAGCGAATCGATTTTCGCAATAAAGATGTAGGTTTTGGTTACACCTATAATGGTGCATATCAGACGAAGGATGGCGGGGTAACCTGGAGTAAAATGAATACACCTGCCAACACGCGTGCAGCTGCCTTTGCAACAGAGAAACAAGGGTATGCCGTCGTGGTTGTACCTGGATCGGGATACCATCTGAAGCAAACGAGTGATGGCGGCAAAAACTGGACCACTTCTCTTCGAGTTGTCTCAGACACATGGAGCGGAGCAGATCTGTATGCACATGGCCAGCAAGTATGGGCCCTTCTGTATGGTGATGCAGGCATGTCCCAACAATCCTACTCTCTCTATGCGAGCGGTAATCAAGGCAAGAACTGGACCCAAGTATTTGCGCAATCTACAGCAGGGGGAGGTCCTGCACCAGGTACAAATAGTACAGGCAAAGGAAACGGACCAGCCAACCCGGGTGGCCATCCCGGCAACATGGCGTTGATTGGTAATCAGACGGCTTATCTGTCTGCAGGTTCACCCGCAGCTGGCAAAGTGGGTATTGGACGTTCTTATGATACAGGTTCCACGTGGAAAAATATTGACCTGAAAGATCCGGGATACAGTTCCCGTATCTCGTTCCCATCGGCCAAGACTGGTTGGCTCGTAGTCACAAGTGATAACTCTCCTGCGATCTATCAGACTACAGATGGTGGAACGACGTGGACACAAAAAATGTTGTTGCCTTCAGAGCAGGATTAAATAGCCTGTTATTCTGAAATAACAATGGAGCAAATCCAAATTAGAAATGAATAAAAATCAATTTGGTATACCTCTGCATGAATTTCTATAACAAACAGGCCTTTTCCTAATCATTTACACAGGAAGAGGCTTGTTTGTCTAGAAATAAAAACGGTTGAAACCTACTCTAAAACGAGTTATTGTAAGCGATAACAATACATTATATGGAGGTTGAAATCATGGTTGATGTTATTTTAAAGGCGGATTCAGATCAAGGATTAATAAATCGCAATATATATGGTCACTTTTCCGAACACTTGGGACGTTGTATTTATGAGGGGCTGTGGGTAGGAGAAGATTCACCCATTCCGAATACGGATGGGATTCGAAATGATGTATTGACGGCCTTGCAGAAGCTTAATATTCCAGTACTTCGCTGGCCAGGCGGTTGTTTTGCCGATGAATATCACTGGAAAGATGGCGTGGGTCCAAAGAGTGAGCGTGCCCGTATGATCAATACGCACTGGGGCGGCGTGGAAGAGAACAATCACTTTGGTACGCATGAATTCATGAGATTATGTGAGTTGCTCGGCACGGAGCCATATATTAGTGGCAACCTGGGTAGCGGTACAGTGCAGGAGATGCAGGAATGGGTGGAGTACATCACGTTTGACGGCGAATCCCCGATGGCGAACTGGCGTAAGAGTAACGGTAGGGAAGAACCGTGGAAAATGAAGTATTTTGGCGTGGGAAATGAGAACTGGGGATGCGGCGGCAATATGCGTCCTGAATATTATGCGGATGAATACCGTCGGTATGCTACATATGTACGTAACTATTCCGGGAACGAGATTTATAAAATCGCTTGTGGACCCAACGAAGGCAACTATGAATGGATGGAAGTCCTGATGCGGGAGGCTGCTCGCTTTATGGATGGAATCAGTCTTCATTATTACACCATCCCTACAGGAGAGTGGAATGATAAAGGCGCAGCTACAGGATTTGGCGAGTCTGAATGGTTCACCACCTTGAAAAAGACGCTCCATATGGATGAATTACTGGTGAAGCACTCCGAGATTATGGACAAATATGATCCAGAGGGCAGAGTCGGCATTATTGTGGATGAATGGGGTACGTGGTATAACGTTGAGCCGGGAACCAATCCAGGATTCCTTTATCAACAAAATACGATGCGGGACGCTGTGCTTGCAGGTGTTAACCTGAATATTTTCAACCAACATAATAAACGGGTACACATGGCAAATCTTGCGCAGATCGTCAATGTGCTTCAATCGCTTGTGCTCACGGAAGGTGACAAAATGCTCCTGACCCCTACGTACCATGTATTTGATATGTATCAGGTTCATATGGATGCACAGCGACTGGATTTGAATTATGAAAGCCCTGGGTATACCTTCGGAGAAGAAACCATTCCGCAGCTCAGCTTGTCAGCGTCCCGCAACAAGGATGGGGTCATTCATGTGACAGCTTGTAATCTGAGTCATACCGATGAGTTGGAAGTTGTGTGTCAGCTGGACGCAGCTCAAGCGGCTAAAGTAACCGGGCAGATTCTGCACCATACTGATTTTGGTGCATTCAATACCTTTGAACAGCCGAATCATGTTCAGCCTGCGGCGTGGGAGGGACTCACACTGGAGAATAACACTTTGCGTTTTGTTCTTCCTCCAGCATCGGTTGGGGTCATCGCTGTTGAGGGTTAATGATGAAAAGGCAGGAACCTTGCAAGGGCTGTGATGATCAGTACGATGTGAAGATTAGCGATGCCAAAATGGCCAGACTTGTGGAGATTGCCTCACGCTCGCGTGAGACGGTACAGGATGAGGAATATGAACGTCGGCTATCCATCTGCTCTGCTTGTCCGGGATTGCAATATGGCACAACTTGTCGGCATTGTGGTTGTCTCGTACAGGTGCGAGCGAAGCTGAGTGAGTCGACATGTCCTTTTCCTTATGAATCGCAATGGGCCTGATCGGATGAACGAATCTTATTATAATGAAGCAAAAGGGAGTTGCACTTTACAGGTGCGGCTCTTCTTTTTTGGCTTGATGAGGAAAAAACTCTGAATTTGGATTTGAATTGAGCGAGGGAACTGGATATAGTTATACAGTAGAGTGTAGGATAGCGAGCTATCCGGGAATATGAGCGCGTATAGCGACACAACAATACGGGAAGGGCTGTTCTCACCAGCCGTGCCTGATTTTGCGTCGCCTCGAATATAATGGAGGTTAACATTCATGTCGAACATGCGACCGGTACACATCCGGCTGCACAGCCGTTATGAAGGTGAAGATGTGCTGCAGGAAATGCAGGGTGAAGCCGTGTTAAAAGGGTCTGTTCTTTATGTTCGTTATGAAGAACCGCAGGTTGGACCTGAGGGAGGTACAACCCGTACAACATTGAAGCTGGGCGGACAATCCATCAAGATTATACGTCATGGTGAGGTGGAATCGGAGCAGACTTTTGAATTGAATCGGAAGCTTCCTGGTTTCTACCGATCGCCATACATGTCGTTTGCCCTGTCCACGCATACACAGAAGCTGGAACTTTCCATTCAGGGATTGAGCGCACGCGCAGCGTGGAGCTACGACTTTTACCGCTTTGATGAAGAATCCGGACATTTCGCGATTAGTTTGCATATACAGGAGGAACCAATTTCATGACACGTAATCCACTAGATACGATTAACGAACGGGTAAGCACGGCCATCGGCAACGCCATTGTGGCGGCCGGAATTGTTACGCAGGACGAATTGCCAGCCATCACATTGGAAGTGCCGCGTGAGAAGACACACGGGGACTTGGCGACCAATGCTGCCATGCAGCTGACCAAGATTGCCAAGCGCAATCCGCGTCAGATTGCTGAAGAGATCATTGCCAATCTGAATCTGGCTGAAGCCGGAATCGAGAAGGCTGAGATTGCTGGCCCAGGATTCATTAATTTCAAATTGGACAAGAGTTACCTTTATCCAGTACTTGCGCTTGTGCAGGAGCAGGGTAAAGATTACGGAAGAATTAACATCGGAGAAGGACGCAAAGTCGAGATGGAGTTTGTCAGTGCCAACCCGACAGGCAGCCTGCATCTGGGCCATGCCCGTGGAGCAGCTGTAGGGGATGCACTATGTAACATCCTTGACTACGCAGGATATGATGTAACCCGTGAATACTACATTAATGATGCAGGTAATCAGGTGTTTAATCTGGCTCGTTCCATTGAAGCTCGTTATCTGCAAGAGCTGGGTCAGGATGCTGAGATGCCTGAAGATGGTTATCATGGTGAAGATATTAAAGGATTTGCCAAGCAGCTTGTTGCTGAAAAGGGTGACGAATTGCTGTCCATGCATCCGGGTGACCGTGCGGCTTATTTCCGTGATTTCGGCCTGGAGAAGGAACTGGACAAGATCAAACGTGACTTGAATCGCTTCCGTGTTAACTTTGACATCTGGTTCAGCGAAACTTCCCTGTATGACAATGGAGAAGTTCTGCGAGTACTTGATGAATTGCGTGACCGCAATGAAATCTATGAGCAAGATGGAGCAACTTGGCTGAAAACGATGCAGTATGGTGACGACAAAGAACGTGTGTTGATCAAGAACGATGGCACGTATACTTACCTGACGCCTGATATTGCTTATCACCGCGACAAATATGCTCGTGGATACGACACGATGATCAACATCTGGGGTGCCGATCACCATGGATATATTCCACGGATGAAAGCCGCGATGCAAGCACTGGGCAATGATCCTGAGAAACTGGTGGTCTTGATTGCACAGATGGTGAGCTTGTTCCAGAACGGTGAAAAAGTGAAGATGTCCAAGCGTACAGGTAAAGCTGTAACGATGGAAGACCTGATGGATGAAGTCGGCATTGATGCCATCCGTTACTTCTTCACAATGCGCAGCATGGACTCCCATCTGGACTTTGACATGGACCTTGCGATTTCGACATCCAATGAGAATCCGGTATTCTACGTACAATACGCGCATGCACGTGTATGCAGCGTATACCGTCAGGCTGAAGAACAAGGTATTGAACTGCTGCCACTGGCACAGATTGACCTGTCCAAGCTTACTACAGAGCATGAGTATGACCTTCTCCGCAAAATGGGAGAGCTGCCTGAGGAAATCTCGGCAGCAGCAACAGGATATGCGCCTCATCGTATCATCCGTTATGTATACGAGCTGGCATCCCTGTTCCACAGCTACTACCGTGCAGAACGTGTCATTACGGAAGATGCGCAGCAAACTCAGGCACGTCTAGCATTGATCGGTGCTGTACGTACCGTTATTGCAACAGCGCTTCGTCTGGTAGGCGTAACCGCTCCTGACAAAATGTAAATTCCATGCGAGCGGCACATCGCCGCTCTGCCTAAGGCAAAAAGTCTCCCTGTCCACGTTGATTGCCTTCAACGTGGTACATGGAGACTTTTTTTGTTGTGTACCCTAGCTGAAGAAAAAGAAATGCCTGGTCCAAGGTACACTAGCCTACCTTTACATCACAGCGGGCGTAACCTAGAGCCTCAGCCGCTAGGTATACTCCCTCGTGCGTACTGCCTGGGCCGGGCTACTGGGTTTTGCAACGAGTCTCAATTAAGTTCTGCTGTCCTCTTGCAGAGCTGGCTCACTCCCCGCCCTCCTGCATTAGCTTCAGGGCATCAATCTCACCACCACGCACCTTACTTTTTGCGGTGGTGGTCTTGCGGGCGCGCAGCGGGATCGTAGCACGTTTGACGAGTGTCTTGATTTCACTCGGGGACAACCCCGGATGTTTGGAGAGCAGCAAGGCGATAGCGCCACTCACATGGGACGTCGCCATGGATGTGCCGCTCATCTCGTGGTGCTTGCCTTGTACCCAAGAGGAGACGATCTTATCACCAGGTGCATAGACATCCACATATGCGCCACGATTGCTGAAGGACGCAATACGTCTGTTTTTGTCGGTTGCCCCAACGGATATGGTCTGCGGATACCTTGCCGGATAATCAATACTGCGGCGTTTGCCGTCATTTCCTGACGAAGCAACAATAACGATTCCAGCATGGTATGCACGATTGACAACGTCAAGAAGCGCCTTGCTGCGTGTTTTCATGCCAAAGCTCATATTGATGATATCGACCTTGTTACGTACACACCAGTCGATGCCAAGTACAATGTCGGACACATAAGCCGATCCGTTGTGGTCAAATGCTTTCACCGGATAGATCAGGGAGCGTGGAGCAACACCAATCATGCCTGCGGTGCTGTTGGCTGCGGCGATGGTCCCTGCAATATGGGTACCGTGTCCGTTATCATCATGAGGAAGCAGGCTGCGGTTTAACAGATTGATTCCGCGTGCCAGGGAATAACGAAGATCAGGATGGTGATAATCAGCACCTGTATCAATCACACCGATTTTAATTCGGTGTCCGGTAGACACAGACCATACTTTGGGCGCCCGAATCTGCTTCACTCCCCATGGTATGCCTTGGGCATTACTTGGTTTGTTGTGGAGTGCGGTGGCATGGAGGGAGATGGGGACGTCTGCTTCAATCGTAATCTCATCCGCATAGCGGTATAGGTCCTCCGGGCGTTGGACTGGAGCGATAATGGAACGAGCCAGTCGCGAGGAACGGACAGCCCCAAGGTCGGTGAATTCATTCCGCATTCGGGACAATTCTACGAGACAGGCCTCGTACTGCTGCGGTTTGGCAAATCGGATCAAATATCGCCCTCCCTGTTCTGGTTCAGGGCGTCGCATTCCGTCAATCAATTGATGCAATAAACCAGTATAGTCCATAATGGGCAGCCCCCTTCGGGATGAACATGCTGAGGTATTCTATGAATGCGCTCATCCCGCCGCATGGGGAACTTGCCCTTTTTTTACAAAAACACATTCTCTTCGTGTCAAAACGGGCGCAGGGACATATGATGGATGGAGAGCTAGAGGGCTCTTGCGGGGAACCTGGTGAGGAGTAATCCTCCAAGGGTATACAGTCAGAAGGCGGAGGGGACTCCGTCTTTTTTATTATGGAGTTGTCTCTTTGGCAAAAGAGGATATTCTTGTGGGTTCGATGTCACTTCACGTTTAATATATGGACATATTGTTGCTGCTCTCCGCATTTGCGTCACATCCGTACATAAAAACTTGCTTTTTAACGCTAAATAGGTTTTACTTAGGTTTGTTAATGGATATGTTATACGTAACAGTCCAGTTCGTAGGGGTTAAAAAGTGAATTTTGTGTGAGAGGAAGTGTCTGCAGTGAGTACCTCGCTCAATTTGAAAATTGATAAAGAAAAGGTAAAAGAGATCCCTTTGGTGGACCTTGCCTTTATGGTGCTGAAAGCGGCTAATACGCCGTATTACTATCGTGACTTGATGAATGAGGTAGCGAAGCAGCGCGGAATGACTGATGAAGAAATCAACGAGTTTATCGCCCAGCTATATACCGAGATTAATATCGATGGCCGTTTTGCTTGCGTCGGTACAAGTCTGTGGGGCTTGAAGCGCTGGTATCCGGTGGCTGGAACAGAAGATTCCATGACGGGTGCGAAGCGTCCGCGTATCATCAACGATGAAGACGATGATCTGGAAGATGAAGACTTCGGTGAAGAAGAAGACAGCTATAACAGCGATGAAGACTTCGACAGCCCGGATAAAGACGAAGATGAAGACGAAGAAGATGAAGACGAAGACGACATCTTTGACGAAGAAGACAGCGAAGAAGAAGTGCTGGTTGAAGATGACGATCTGGAAGATGAAGACCTCGAAGAAGACGAAGAAGAGTCCGAAAACGAGGATGAATTTGACGACGATTCTGATAATCGGTAGTCATTTTTGACGTCTATAATTTACCCGTTTCCCCGGAATAGTCAGCCTTGACAGCGGACGGGGTAACGGGTAAACTATTGCATGGGCTTATGAATGAGCGACAATATATTTATGTTTTTTATAGAAGGTGCCCCGTCCTGCGGGAGTACTTTTTTTTGTATTTTTAGAGGCATAATTTTGCAAAATGATTTCTTTTCCGTATGCTCCCGGCCAACATTTCGTGGCCCGTTTTTGTATATCAAAAACACCAAATGGAATGAAGGCTACCGGAATATTTGCACCATTTTTTGCTGTAGAACAACGTGTATTTAAACCGTCTTCGCAGAAAGAGCAGTTCGCAGATGCAGGGAATTTCTGCCATTGCTCTTTTTAACGATGATTACCTGGGAAACAGGTTACGATAACACCATATATCGCCTGAATTTCTGTACTTATATTAGGAGGGTAATAACAGTGACAAAGTATATTTTCGTGACGGGCGGAGTTGTGTCCTCCCTGGGCAAAGGGATTACGGCTGCTTCTCTGGGCAGATTGCTGAAAAACAGAGGGCTTAAGGTAACAATCCAGAAATTTGATCCATATATTAACATCGACCCGGGAACAATGAGTCCTTATCAACATGGCGAGGTTTTTGTAACGGATGATGGCGCGGAAACGGATCTGGACCTTGGCCACTATGAACGTTTTATTGATATCAATCTCTCCAAAAACAGCAACGTCACGACTGGTAAAGTATACTCTTCCGTCATCAGCAAAGAGCGGCGCGGGGAATATCTGGGCGGAACGGTACAAGTTATTCCACACATTACGAACGAGATCAAAGAGCGTGTATTCCGCGCTGGACGTGAAGCAGGTTCGGATGTGGTTATTACGGAAATTGGCGGAACAGTGGGCGACATTGAGAGTTTGCCTTTCCTGGAAGCTATCCGTCAGATCAAGAGTGATGTAGGTCGCGACAATGTGATGTACATTCACGTAACACTTATTCCTTATATCAAAGCAGCTGGTGAAGTGAAAACAAAACCAACGCAACATAGTGTTAAGGAATTACGCAGCATCGGTATTCAACCGAATGTGATTGTATGCCGTACGGAGTATGAACTGTCTAAAGACATGAAAGCCAAGATCGCTCTCTTCTGCGACATTGATGAGAATGCCGTGGTTGAATGTCGTGATGCAGACACGTTGTATCAAGTACCTCTGAACCTGCGTGAAGAAGGCTTGGATGAGATCGTGGTAAATCACCTGAAACTGACTACTCCTGCACCGGATATGAGCGAGTGGGAAGGGCTGGTTGACCGGATCAACAAATTGGAGCATACAGTTGAGATCGCTATTGTTGGTAAATATGTAGCGTTGCATGATGCATACCTGAGTGTTGTTGAGTCGTTGTCTCATGCAGGATTTGCATCCAATGCCGATGTGAAAATCCGCTGGGTTCCTTCTGAAGATATTACGGATGAGAATGTAGGCGACCTGTTGCATGGTATTGGTGGTATCCTTGTTCCTGGCGGATTCGGAGATCGTGGTATTGAAGGTAAAGTATCGGCAATCCGTTATGCTCGTGAGAAACAAATTCCGTTCTTTGGTATTTGCCTGGGTATGCAGGTTTCCGTTATTGAATATGCACGTTCCATCGTTGGTTTGAATGGTGCGAACAGCTCCGAGATTAATCCGGCTACGGAATTCCCTGTGATCGATCTGTTGCCTGAGCAAAAAGATATCGAGAATCTGGGTGGCACGATGCGTCTGGGGCTGTATCCTTGTAAGCTTCAGGAAGGTTCTTTGGCGATGGCTTGTTATGATGACGAGCTGGTGTATGAGAGACACCGTCACCGGTATGAGTTCAACAATGAATACCGTGAAACGATTGAAAAAGCAGGACTGGTTATCTCGGGTACATCCCCGGATGGACGTCTGGTTGAGATCGTGGAACTTCCAGGACACCCATGGTTCCTGGCGGTACAATTCCATCCGGAATTCACTTCCCGTCCGAACCGTCCGCAACCATTGTTCCGTGAGTTTGTAAAAGCTTCTCTGGAGAATGCACAGAAGTAATACATGGTTTTAGTGTTAACGTAATAGATATTGGGGATGTTCCTGGCAACCATAGCGGCTGCCTGAACATCCCTTTTTTTTTGTGTAAAGAGCAGGTGGAAATGCTTTTTGTCATTTTGTGAAGGTAGCAGGATTTTAATGGAAGAGGTAGAATACTTATCATGACGACTATGGGATAGTTATCCAGATTCGAAGATGTACATGCTTTCCTAATTCTAGGAGGTTACAGAGTGGAAGATAAAAAAGTTTTGATTGTTGATGACCAGAATGGTATCCGAATCCTGTTAATGGAAGTGTTCAGCAGTGAGGGGTATAACACGTTTCAAGCACCCAACGGCAAGGTTGCTCTGGAGATTGTGAATAATGACAAGCCTGACCTGGTATTGCTCGATATGAAGATTCCTGGGATGGACGGTCTGGAAATCCTGAAGCATATTAAAGAAATTGATCCGGGTATCAAGGTGATCATGATGACCGCTTATGGTGAACTGGACATGATTAAGGAAGCCACAGATCTCGGAGCGCTCATGCACTTTACGAAACCGTTTGATATCGACGAGATGCGAGTGGCTGTGAATATGCAACTTCGCAATGGTACCGCCAATAAATGCAGCTGAATCCTGTTGATACAGGATTTTTTTGCGTGTGGAGAACATAGAAGGTACTTGGTGGGAGAATGGGGTATTTCACTCCTTCATCCGGGGAATATTGGAAATGGGGAAGTTATAAAGCGGTGTCTATGAAAACTGTGCTGCAAAGCACAGCATTTTTGCAAATGCTTGTTTAGTATTTGACATGGGATGTGGTATAATAAGCCCGTATGTGATTTCGGCTAAAAACCATAGACACAACCCAAACCCCTAGGAGGATTGAAACCATGCCATTAGTATCTATGACAGACATGTTGAACAAAGCACTTGAAGGAAAATATGCAGTTGGTCAATACAACATCAATAACCTTGAGTGGACTCAAGCGATTCTTGGTGCTGCTGAAGAAGAGAAATCCCCAGTAATCCTGGGTGTATCCGAAGGCGCAGCACGTCACATTGGTGGCTTCTACACTGTAGTTAAAATGGTAGAAGGACTCATTCACGACATGAAAATCACCGTTCCAGTTGCAATTCACCTGGACCACGGTTCAAGCTTCGACAAGTGTAAAGAAGCGATCGATGCTGGATTCACATCCGTTATGATCGACGGTTCCCACCACTCTATCGATGAGAACATCGAAATGACTAAAAAAGTTGTTGAATATGCACACGCTAAAGGCGTTTCTGTAGAAGCTGAAGTAGGTACTGTAGGCGGACAAGAAGACGACGTTATTGGCGGTATCATGTACGCTGACCTGAACGAGTGTATCCGTATCGTTAAAGAAACAGGTATCGACACATTGGCACCGGCTCTTGGTTCCGTACACGGTCCTTACCATGGCGAGCCTAACCTGGGCTTCAAAGAGATGGAAGAAGTTCGTGACGCGGTACAAGTTCCACTCGTATTGCACGGTGGTACAGGTATTCCTAAACACGACATCGACAAAGCCATTTCCCTGGGTACTTCCAAAATTAACGTAAACACAGAGAACCAAATTGCTTTCTCAAAAGTGGTTCGTGAAGTGCTTGCAGCTAAACCAGATGCTTACGATCCACGTACATTCATCGTACCAGGCCGTGATGCAATCAAAGAAACCGTTAAAGGTAAAATCCGCGAGTTTGGTTCTAACAACAAAGCGTAAATTATCTTTGCCAGTTCCATACTGTGAAATGGAAGAACACCGCCTAGCCGGTGTCTTTCCATTTTCACACCTTATTTCTACATCGGAAGCCATCAGCACGTATTGCCGTTCATCGGCTGCAAAACACGTAGGGGGACATTAAGCTTTATGGAAAAATTGATGATTAGTGGCGGACGTCCGTTACAGGGAACTGTAACTATAAGCGGCGCCAAGAACAGCGCCATTGCGCTTATTCCTGCAGCATTGCTTGCCGAGTCAGAAGTCGTGTTGGACAACCTGCCGCTTTTGAGTGATGTGGCGGTTTATGCAGAAATTTTGGAGGAACTCGGAGCATATGTGACTTGGGAAGGCAGTCAGATGAAAATTGACCCTTCTGATATCAAATCGATTCCTATGCCGAATGGTCCCGTGAAGAAGCTTCGTGCTTCGTATTACATGATGGGTGCATTGCTAGGACGTTTCAAAGAAGCAACCATAGGTTTACCAGGGGGCTGTAATTTTGAGCCTCGTCCAATTGATCAACATATCAAAGGATTTGAAGCGCTTGGCGCAACCGTAACGAACGAACATGGCTCCATTCATTTGCATGCCAAAGAGCTGCGCGGAGCAAAAATTTATCTTGATGTAAGCAGTGTCGGCGCAACCATTAATATCATGCTGGCGGCTACTCGTGCCAAAGGCTCTACAATTATCGAAAACGCGGCTAAAGAGCCTGAGATTATAGATGTAGCAACACTTCTAAATTCCATGGGTGCCAGCATTAAGGGTGCAGGTACCGAAACGATCCGTATTGAAGGGGTCTCGGAGCTTAAAGGCTGCCGTCATTCCATCATTCCGGACCGTATACAAGCGGGAACGTATATGATCGCTGCAGCAGCGACACGTGGAGATGTTCTGATTGACAATGTGATTCCCAAACATCTGGAAGCTTTAACGGCAAAGCTGTTGGAGATGGGTGTTGGCATTGAAGAATTGGATGAAAGTATACGTGTTATTGGCAAACCGAACTATAATCATGTCGACGTGAAGGCACTTGTGTATCCTGGTTTTCCGACGGATCTACAGTCACCAATGACCAGTGTTTTAACACAGGCAACCGGTGTAAGTGTCCTGAGCGACTTTGTATACAGCAATCGGTTCAAGCATGTGCCTGAATTGGTACGGATGGGCGCAAAGATTCGAGTAGAAGGACGGTCAGCGATTATTGAAGGCAGTGCATTGAACGCGGCCAAAGTAAAAGCATCCGATCTTCGCGCTGGAGCAGCGCTGGTGATTGCAGGTCTCACCGTCAGTGAGGGTGTGACTGAAGTAACTGGGGTCGAATATATCGACCGTGGTTATGATCATCTGGTGACTAACCTACGCTTGCTCGGTGCAGATGTGTGGCGGGAAACGGATTAATGGTAAGCATTATGCGTGATTCAGTCATACACATGTTTATTTTAACTGAACTGCATATCTTTTCGATGATTAGGTAAACCTGTTTTAATAGAGTTCTCAGTCTCTCCGGCATAAGACGAAATGTTACTGTTTCCTTTACCGGAGGGTCTTTTTTTGAATTAAACTTCATATGGCTGTAAGAACATCATTTTTCATCCCCAACCCCCGGTTTTGTTTGAACTGCGCTCCATAGCCGGTCTATCCGGATTGATCGCCTCAATGCATCGTTCACTCAATAGCGGATCATGCCGAATATTGGCCATCCCACCCGGAAACTTACACTCAAAGACAAGTATTTGCATTATAACGGTTACATTCCGTACAATGGACAGAAGAGATTGTGGCAGATGCTGCGCTCTATAGCCGGAACATCTAGCGAAACTATCCATTTCACACGGACTTATTAATTGAATAGGTGGTTATTATATGGATCTACAAATTTCCGATTTGGAAGAAATGAAACTAACGGACCTCTACAAACTAGCCAAAAAATATCAGATACCTTACTATGGTACGTTAAAAAAGAAAGAATTAATCTTTGCTATACTGCGCGCACAAGCCGAACAGAGCGGTCTGATGTTCATGCAAGGCGTACTCGAGATTTTACCTGAAGGTTACGGATTTCTTCGGCCGATTAACTACTTGCCAAGTACGGAAGACATCTACATCTCGGCTTCTCAGATTCGCAAGTTTGACCTAAGAACAGGCGACCTCGTATCAGGTAAATGTAGAACGCCTAAGGAAAACGAGAGATACTTCGGTTTGTTGCAAGTCAACGCTGTAAATGGTGAGAATCCATCGGCGGCTGCAGAGCGACTTCACTTCCCGGCACTAACCCCACTGTATCCGCAGAAAAAACTGGTTCTCGAAACATCCCCCAACCATTTGTCCACACGAATTATGGATGTGCTCGCCCCGGTAGGATTGGGACAGCGCGGATTGATCGTAGCACCTCCCAAAGCGGGTAAAACGCTTCTCCTCAAAGAAATTGCCAACAGCATCTCAACTAACAATCCTGAAATTGAACTGTTTGTCCTGTTGATTGATGAACGTCCAGAGGAAGTAACGGATATGTCGCGTTCGGTAAAAGGGGAAGTTGTGGCTTCGACATTTGATGAACTGCCTGAGAATCATATTAAAGTGGCGGAATTGGTACTTGAGCGTGCGCTTCGTCTCGTTGAGGCCAAAAAGGATGTTGTTATCCTGCTGGATAGCATTACGCGTCTTGCCCGTGCATATAACCTGGTTATTCCACCATCCGGTCGTACACTTAGTGGTGGTATTGATCCGGCTGCATTCCATCGTCCGAAACGTTTCTTCGGTTCTGCCCGGAATGTGGAAGAAGGCGGAAGCTTGACCATCCTGGCAACTGCATTGATTGATACCGGATCACGTATGGATGACGTCATTTATGAAGAATTTAAGGGTACGGGTAATATGGAACTTCATCTGGACCGTCGTCTGGCAGAGCGCCGCATATTCCCGGCAATCGACATTCGTCGTTCCGGCACACGCCGTGAAGAAGTGTTGCTCAGCAAGGAAGAGTTGGATACAATCTGGGCAATTCGTAAAAACATGAATGATTCCCATGACTTTGTCGAAGGATTCCTGAAGAAACTTCGTAACAGCAAGACAAATGCAGAGTTTTTGGCGGCATTTGATTCGGCTGGTAATAGCCCGACAAGCAATTCCGGGACAACGACCACCCGTCGCTCACCTAGACAGACAGCTACGTCAGGTACTTCGACGTAAGTGTCGTTCGACTAATCACTTTCTTTTTGCAGCACTGCTGTGAATGTTACAATACACTCGTCGTTAGGTTTAACCCATTAGATGTGAGGAGAACATCATGTATTTAGTATACGCAGATGAAAAAGGTAATGTATTTGATCATCCTTCCCTGTACGGGCTTGCCCGCAGTGGAGATATGATCGTGGAGATTATGGAAGACGAACTTATCCCTTTGCCAGAGGGCGCAACGTTGGTTGGACTCCCGAGCACCCGGCCCATTGGTATGGACCCGGACACCGGTGAGATGCTGCCAATGCCAACGGACACACAGGCTGTAGGTGCTTTGCTTCCGCAAGGATTTACTCGTTTGTGCCTCCCGGGATATGTGAAGACGGATAAGGAGTATAAGTTGCCGTTGTTCGGTTATTCCGCAGTAGTATGGAAAGATGGTGGTTTCTATGTCACCGCTTCGAAGTCGGATAGTCCTGACAAATGGAATCCGCTCAACTGTGACCGTGACGATGTGCGTTCCGGGGTTAAACGATTGACAGAGCAATACCCCGAGAACCGTCTCTATACCCATCTATCCAACTGTGCGCTTGGATATGAATGTCTGACTTCATCGAACACGTTCCTGAACCGTTGGGAAGGTGGAGTACCAGTATCCTATTCTTGCAATGCAGGTTGTTTCGGGTGTATCTCCGAGCAACCGGATGATAGCGGCTTTGTTTCCCCGCAGACACGTATGAACTTCCGACCACGTGTGGATGAGATTGTGGAGGTTATGCTGGAACACCTGAAGACGCCGGAGTCCATCATTAGCTTTGGACAAGGTTGTGAAGGGGAGCCTTCTACGCAGGCTAAGCTGATTATTGAAGCGATTCGCGAAGTACGTTCTGTAACGGACATGGGGTATATCAACATTAATACCAATGCCGGTCTGAACGATCATATTAGAGGTATTGTAGATGCTGGATTGGATCTGATGCGCGTAAGTACAATTAGCGCACTGGATGACCACTATAACGCCTACTATAAACCGCGTGGTTATACCTTAGCCAATGTTGAAAAGTCGATGAAATACGCGGCGCAGCAGGGTGTATACACCTCGATTAACTATTTGATCTTCCCGGGTGTAACGGATCGTGAAGAAGAGATTGAGGCGATGATTGAGTTTGCGAGAAGAACCGATCTACGCTTGATTCAGATGCGTAACCTCAATATTGATCCGGAGAGTTATCTGGAATTAATTCCTCCTGCTCAAGGCGATATCTTGGGCATGAAGCAGATGATTGAGATCTTTGAAGACGAGTTGCCTGATGTTGTGATCGGATCGTATACCCATGTTCCACCAGCTGGAATGGCACGTCCAAAACGGTTGATTACCTCTTAACAATAATGGATTGCAACAGGGCACAAGGCCGTGTTATAATCTCAGAGTTGTGCCATTTACTCTGGGTCCGCTTGAGGCTCAGGGCGGAAAGAGGTGAAAGGTAATGAAAGAAGCAATTCATCCTAATTACACGATTGGTCAAGTATCTTGCGCTTGCGGGAATACTTTTGAGACAGGTTCGGTTAAAGACGGACTTCGTGTAGAGATTTGCTCCGCGTGCCACCCGTTCTTCACAGGTAAACAGAAGTTTATCGATGCTGGCGGCCGTGTTGATCGTTTCAAGAAGAAATACGGAATCTAATAGGACAATTCTTGGAGTTGTCTGCTAATTGCATCCAACACACCCCTGCTGATCTGGCAGGGGTTTTTATATGTTATATGTAAGCATAGTTGCTTCCGCTTTCCTCTGGTTGCAATTTGGATGACCTTACGTTATACTATTTCTTACCGTGCTAGATGGGGAGGTAGCGGTGCCCTGTAACTCGCAATCCGCTATAGCGAGGTTGAATTCCTGCTAGAGGTTTTGTCGATGTGAGGTTTGGTCCCTGAACGTGGTGTTGACGGTTGGGTCCTCCGCAATGAGTACTCATGAACCTGGTCAGGTCCGGAAGGAAGCAGCCATAAGTGAGATCACTCTTGTGCCGGAGGGTTGCCTAGCCCGAGCTATTGTTCAGGGGTGCCACTTGGATCGCGAATATCGATAGCAGGTGCACGGCTTACCATTTAAATGTAGAGACCTTTGCAGTTGTATGTATGCAGAGGTCTTTTTGATATGTCTTAAAAAACCACGCATGAATGAGTCAGATAAAGTTTGGATTCACCCTGGAATATAGTATAATGGGGGAACGACAAAGGACTCGAATGCGAAGTGGAAGGAAGGTAACGCATCATGGAGCATATCGCGTTATACCGGGCTTGGCGTCCCCAGTCGTTTCAAGATATGGTGGGGCAACAGCATATTATTCAGACCTTGCAGAACGCGATTCGTGAACAGCGGACTTCCCATGCCTACTTGTTTAGCGGGCCCAGAGGAACGGGGAAGACAAGTGCCGCCAAGATTTTGGCCAAAGCTGTGAACTGCGAACGTGGGCCTGCGCCTGAACCTTGTAACGAGTGTGAAGCTTGCCGCAGGATTACGACTGGCGCTGTGATGGATGTACAGGAGATTGACGCTGCATCCAATCGGGGCGTTGAAGAAATCCGTGATCTTCGGGAAAAGGTTAAATATGCGCCAACCGAAGTCCGGCAGAAAGTCTATATTATTGATGAAGTGCACATGCTGACGACAGAGGCATTCAATGCTTTGCTCAAAACATTGGAAGAGCCACCTCCACATGTGATGTTTATTTTGGCAACAACAGAACCGCACCGCCTTCCGGCTACCATTATATCGCGCTGTCAGCGATTTGATTTTCGCCGGGTTTCCCTGGAAGAGCAGACAGCAAGACTTACCCTGATCTGTGAACAGGAAGGCATGGAAGCGGACCAGGATGCGCTCCAATACATTGCCCGTTTATCAGACGGTGGAATGAGGGATGCACTTAGTGTGCTGGATCAGATCTCTTCATTTACGGATGGGCGAGTAACGTATCAGCAGGTCATGGACATGACGGGGGGAATTGCTTCAGAGCAATTTGCCAAACTGGCTGCTTCGCTGCTCAAGGGTGATGTTGGTCATATTCTGCAGATGATCGAAGGTTTCATGCATGAAGGAAAGAGTGCAGACAAGTGCATGGAGAATTTGCTGTATTATTTCCGTGATTTGCTTATGATTAAGATGGTGCCTGATGCAGATAAACTGACGGACCGGGTACTTAATCCGGAATCTTTCCGTGATATGGCGGAGTCATTCACCAGGGAACAACTGTTCCACATGATTGATACCCTTAATCGGTACCAGAGTGAAATGAAGTATGCAGTACAGCCACAGACATTATTTGAAGTTGCATTGCTTAAACTGTGTAGTATTCCAGCTCAAGGCGAGGCTTCTGTTCAGGTGGGAACTTCAGCTCATGCAGCACCTGCTGATGGGGGAGAGATCAACCGCTTGAAGCAGCAACTTGCTGAGTTGGAGAAGAAGTTGGATCGTGCACTAAAAAGTGGGTTGTCTGGTGGAGAAGGTGCATCGAGCGCTCCATCGCGTCCGGCAACACGAGCTCCTGTATCGAGAGGCAACTCGCCTGCGAAGCTTCCTGCACAGTTGGATCAGTATGTTGCGCGCAAGGGAGCCCCTGAGTTCGCAGAGATCAGCAAAAAATGGAGTCAGATCCTGCAACGGGTGAAGGAAGAGAGGGTTACCGTTCACGCATGGTTCGTGGATGGTGAGCCGGTATCATTGCTTGAAGACAATGTGTTGGTTGCTTTTAAAAACAACATTCACCGTGAAACAACGGAGAAGCAGGCTAATCGTGAAGTTATTGAGCGGGTGTTGTCCGAACAGCTTGGGCGTCCTGCGCGATTGGTGACGATGATGCTCAAAGATTGGACCGGAGCAACGGAGGGAGCTTCTGAAACGCCAAAGGAGGACTTTAAGCTTGAACCTGAGCATGAAGACGGCGGTTCAAGCAACAAGCAGCCATGGATTGATGAAGCCATCCAGCTCTTTGGTGAGGACCTTGTAGTGATCAAAGAATAATGCGCATAGCGCGATAACCATAACGAAGGAGATGAACAATTATGAACAACATGAACCAAATGATGAAACAAGTGAAGAAAATGCAGGAGCAAATGCTGAAAGCACAAGAGGAATTGGCGGACAAAACAGTCCAAGGTACATCCGGTGGCGGTGTAGTGACGGCTGAAGTTAACGGACACAAGAAATTGCTTGCTATCACGATCAAACCTGAAGCGGTAGATCCGGAAGATGTTGAAATGTTGCAGGATCTCGTTATGACAGCTGTTAATGATGCAATGGCCAAAGCCGATGAGATTGCCAACAAGGATATGGGCAAGTTCACAGGCGGCATGAATATTCCGGGATTATTTTAATTAAAAATTGATCCTGTCAAAGGAGACACAATCGATTGTATTATCCCGAACCAATAGCCAAGCTGATTGATGCCTTCACCCGATTGCCGGGTGTGGGTCCCAAGACGGCAGCGCGTTTAGCTTTTCATGTGCTTAACATGAAGGAAGATGACGTTATTGATTTTGCCAAAGCACTCGTAAGTGTGAAGCGTAATCTTCATTACTGTTCTGTATGTTGTAATATTACCGATACGGACCCGTGTCGCATCTGTCAGGATAAGTCCAGGGATGTCTCTGTAATCTGTGTAGTTCAGGATTCGAAAGATCTGGTGGCCATGGAGCGCACCAAGGAATTCGATGGATACTATCATGTGTTACAGGGTGCGATCTCACCTATGGAGGGAATCGGACCAGACGATATTCGTTTGAAGGAACTCCTGATTCGATTAAGTGATGAACGTATTAAAGAGATCATCTTGGCGACAAACCCCAATATTGAGGGCGAGGCTACAGCGATGTACATCTCCCGCTTGGTACGTCCGTTTGAGATCAGTGTGACCCGGATTGCGCATGGATTGCCTGTAGGTGGCGATCTTGAGTATGCGGATGAAGTGACCCTTTCCAAAGCGTTAGAAGGGCGCAGGGAGATGCGTTAGTGTTTTCGTTTTGTATTATGCAATGCACCTCCTTGGAAACTTCGAATGCTAAATAAGTTTCGATGTGCAAAGAGAGCCCTTGGGCTCTCTTTTTTTTTGTGGAGAAAATGAATGCTCGAGTTCTAAGTTTGTCCTTTCCCTGATAAGTATGAGAATATGCTGTGCTGATCAGGAGGAGGAGAGATTATGTTTTTGTGGCGAAATACACGGAACTCAATAGAGAAACACAACAGAGTGTTGAAGGAGCTTGAGGAGGAACAGATCTATGCAGATATTCAGATGGCTAAGCAGGAATGGGAACGGGCTATGAGACAGTTTGAAGATGCACAGGGGCAGGATGAAATTGATTATGCCATTTATGTATTGGAGGCAGCTGAGCGGAAGTACCAGATTCATTTGAGGAGAGCAAAGCGAGCCAGAGCTAATGATGATGTTGCATCACAGCGAGGGATGAGTATGTAGAGCCGGGTTTACATTAAACATGGAGGTGTACCATATGAAGAGTATTATACTGGGGAGTGTATTGGTTGTATCGTTACTGGGACTTATCCTGGTTTTATTCAGAAAGCGGTTAGGGTTATCGGTTTTCACGTCATTCGGAATTCATCTGGTGCTTGCTGCAGTTGGGATATACATCGTGAATTATTCCGGCTGGATTATAGGAACCTACATCCCACTGAACCCTGCAACGATAGGGACTGTAGCTGTTTTGGGATTGCCAGGTGTGGGGCTATTATTGGGGTTGAAAATTTCTTTGTTTGGATAGTTGACTCACAGGATATTTATATGGTACATTATATCTCGTTGCTTTGCTTGCTTGGTTAGATGCTTAGATGAAATGCAGAAGTTCATTACGAGCTTCGAAAAAGAATTTCAAAAAAACACTTGACCAAAACAAACGAAGTATGATATATTATAAAAGTCGCCGCTGAGAGAAAATGGCGGCAAAAAAACAAGTTTGATCTTTGAAAACTGAACAACGAGTGAGTAAACATTCTGCTTGCAGAATGAACGCAAAAGTTTGAAACAAGCCTTGGCTTGGATCGACTGGAGCACAAATGAGATTTTTAATCTCGTCAGATTCAAAATGAGCTTATCGCTCTTTTCAATACTTTATTGGAGAGTTTGATCCTGGCTCAGGACGAACGCTGGCGGCATGCCTAATACATGCAAGTCGAGCGGACTTGAAGAGAAGCTTGCTTCTCTGATGGTTAGCGGCGGACGGGTGAGTAACACGTAGGCAACCTGCCCTCAAGTTTGGGACAACTACCGGAAACGGTAGCTAATACCGAATAGTTGTTTTCTTCGCCTGAAGGAAACTGGAAAGACGGAGCAATCTGTCACTTGGGGATGGGCCTGCGGCGCATTAGCTAGTTGGTGGGGTAACGGCTCACCAAGGCGACGATGCGTAGCCGACCTGAGAGGGTGATCGGCCACACTGGGACTGAGACACGGCCCAGACTCCTACGGGAGGCAGCAGTAGGGAATCTTCCGCAATGGGCGAAAGCCTGACGGAGCAATGCCGCGTGAGTGATGAAGGTTTTCGGATCGTAAAGCTCTGTTGCCAGGGAAGAACGCTTGGGAGAGTAACTGCTCTCAAGGTGACGGTACCTGAGAAGAAAGCCCCGGCTAACTACGTGCCAGCAGCCGCGGTAATACGTAGGGGGCAAGCGTTGTCCGGAATTATTGGGCGTAAAGCGCGCGCAGGCGGTCATTTAAGTCTGGTGTTTAATCCCGGGGCTCAACCCCGGATCGCACTGGAAACTGGGTGACTTGAGTGCAGAAGAGGAGAGTGGAATTCCACGTGTAGCGGTGAAATGCGTAGATATGTGGAGGAACACCAGTGGCGAAGGCGACTCTCTGGGCTGTAACTGACGCTGAGGCGCGAAAGCGTGGGGAGCAAACAGGATTAGATACCCTGGTAGTCCACGCCGTAAACGATGAGTGCTAGGTGTTAGGGGTTTCGATACCCTTGGTGCCGAAGTTAACACATTAAGCACTCCGCCTGGGGAGTACGGTCGCAAGACTGAAACTCAAAGGAATTGACGGGGACCCGCACAAGCAGTGGAGTATGTGGTTTAATTCGAAGCAACGCGAAGAACCTTACCAGGTCTTGACATCCCTCTGATCGGTACAGAGATGTATCTTTCCTTCGGGACAGAGGAGACAGGTGGTGCATGGTTGTCGTCAGCTCGTGTCGTGAGATGTTGGGTTAAGTCCCGCAACGAGCGCAACCCTTATATTTAGTTGCCAGCATTTCGGATGGGCACTCTAGATAGACTGCCGGTGACAAACCGGAGGAAGGTGGGGATGACGTCAAATCATCATGCCCCTTATGACCTGGGCTACACACGTACTACAATGGCCGGTACAACGGGCTGCGAAATCGCGAGATGGAGCCAATCCCAACAAAGCCGGTCTCAGTTCGGATTGCAGGCTGCAACTCGCCTGCATGAAGTCGGAATTGCTAGTAATCGCGGATCAGCATGCCGCGGTGAATACGTTCCCGGGTCTTGTACACACCGCCCGTCACACCACGAGAGTTTATAACACCCGAAGTCGGTGGGGTAACCGCAAGGAGCCAGCCGCCGAAGGTGGGATAGATGATTGGGGTGAAGTCGTAACAAGGTAGCCGTATCGGAAGGTGCGGCTGGATCACCTCCTTTCTATGGAGAATCGTTTCCTGTAACGGAAACATTCAAATACAAAATCTAGCCAGGTCGGCTAGTTACTCACTCGTTGCTCAGTTTTGAGAGCTCAAACTCTCAAACGTTTGGTGGCGATAGCGAAGGGGTTCCACACGTTCCCATCCCGAACACGACCGTTAAGCCCTTCAGCGTCAATGGTACTTGGACCGCAGGGTCCTGGGAGAGTAGAACGCCGCCAAGCGTAACCCGTTTTGGGTTCAAAAAGTATATATAATGTGGGCCCTTAGCTCAGTTGGTTAGAGCGCACCTCTGATAAGGGTGAGGCCGGTGGTTCGAGTCCACCAGGGCCCACCATCTATACCTTTAAATTTCATATGGGGCCATAGCTCAGCTGGGAGAGCGCCTGCCTTGCAAGCAGGAGGTCAGCGGTTCGATCCCGCTTGGCTCCACCAAAAATGATTTACAAGTTTGTTCTTTGAAAACTAGATATCGAAACGAAACAAACGCGAATTAGAACATTCCTTTTTAGCTGAACTTGTGTTAAACAAGTTTCAATAAAAACGGTAGATTGCACGTACGATGGTATCGAATGGGAGCGACTTTTGGCTTTGCGTAAGCAAAACAAGGGAAGCAAGCAGTCGAAACCGGAGCACGAGGTTAAGCTACTAAGAGCACACGGAGGATGCCTAGGCGCTAGGAGCCGATGAAGGACGTGGCGAACAACGAAACTGCCTCGGGGAGCTGTAAGCAAGCTTTGATCCGGGGGTGTCCGAATGGGGAAACCCAGCTGGGGTAATTTCCAGTTACTCATAACTGAATACATAGGTTATGTAGAGGCATACCAGGGGAACTGAAACATCTAAGTACCCTGAGGAAGAGAAAACAATAGTGATTCCGTCAGTAGCGGCGAGCGAACGCGGAGAAGCCCAAACCAGAGAGCTTGCTCTTTGGGGTTGTGGGACGTCTCACATGGAGTTACAAAGGAACCGGTTAAGCGAAGAGGTCTGGAAAGGCCCGCCAAAGAAGGTAAAAGCCCTGTAATTGAAAGTTGGTTCCCTCCGAGACGGATCCCGAGTAGTGCGGGGCACGTGAAACCCCGTATGAATCCGGCAGGACCATCTGCCAAGGCTAAATACTTCCTAGCGACCGATAGTGAAGCAGTACCGTGAGGGAAAGGTGAAAAGCACCCCGGAAGGGGAGTGAAATAGAACCTGAAACCGTGTGCTTACAAAAAGTCAGAGCCCGTTTTAGGGGTGATGGCGTGCCTTTTGTAGAATGAACCGGCGAGTTACGTTCCCGTGCAAGGTTAAGGTGAAGAGCCGGAGCCGCAGCGAAAGCGAGTCTGAATAGGGCGACATAGTACGTGGACGTAGACCCGAAACCGGGTGATCTACCCCTGTCCAGGGTGAAGGTGCGGTAACACGCACTGGAGGCCCGAACCCACGCACGTTGAAAAGTGCGGGGATGAGGTGGGGGTAGCGGAGAAATTCCAATCGAACTCGGAGATAGCTGGTTCTCCCCGAAATAGCTTTAGGGCTAGCCTCGGAAAACAGAGTCGTGGAGGTAGAGCACTGATTGGGTGCGGGGCCCGCAAGGGTTACCAAGCTCAGTCAAACTCCGAATGCCATAGACTTACTTCCGGGAGTCAGACAGTGAGTGCTAAGATCCATTGTCAAAAGGGAAACAGCCCAGACCATCAGCTAAGGTCCCCAAGTGTGTGTTAAGTGGGAAAGGATGTGGAGTTGCACAGACAACCAGGATGTTGGCTTAGAAGCAGCCACCATTGAAAGAGTGCGTAATAGCTCACTGGTCGAGTGACTCTGCGCCGAAAATGTAACGGGGCTAAACACACCACCGAAGCTATGGCTTGATGCTTTGCATCAGGGGTAGGGGAGCGTTGTATAAGGGTTGAAGGTGTACCGTAAGGAGCGCTGGACATTATACAAGTGAGAATGCCGGTATGAGTAACGAAAAGATCAGTGAGAATCTGATCCGCCGAAAGCCTAAGGGTTCCTGAGGAAGGCTCGTCCGCTCAGGGTAAGTCGGGACCTAAGGCGAGGCCGAAAGGCGTAGTCGAAGGACAACAGGTCGAAATTCCTGTACCACCGTAAGCCGTTATGAGCAATGGGGGGACGCAGTAGGGTAGTGACGCGGACTGATGGATGTCCGTCTAAGCAGTGAGGCTGATGTGTAGGCAAATCCGCACATCATTAAGGCTGAGCTGTGATGGGGAGCGAAAATTGTAGTAGCGAAGGTCATGATCTCACACTGCCAAGAAAAGCCTCTAGCCAGGTGAAGGTGCCCGTACCGCAAACCGACACAGGTAGGCGAGAAGAGTATTCTAAGGCGCGCGGAAGAACTCTCGTTAAGGAACTCGGCAAAATGACCCCGTAACTTCGGGAGAAGGGGTGCCCCGGTAGTGTGAATAGCACGAGGGGGCCGCAGTGAAAAGGCCCAAGCGACTGTTTAGCAAAAACACAGGTCTGTGCGAAGCCGTAAGGCGAAGTATACGGGCTGACGCCTGCCCGGTGCTGGAAGGTTAAGGGGAGTGGTTAGGGAGTAATCCCGAAGCTGTGAACCGAAGCCCCAGTAAACGGCGGCCGTAACTATAACGGTCCTAAGGTAGCGAAATTCCTTGTCAGGTAAATTCTGACCCGCACGAATGGCGTAACGACTTGGGCGCTGTCTCAACGAGAGATCCGGTGAAATTTTAATACCTGTGAAGATGCAGGTTACCCGCGACAAGACGGAAAGACCCCATGGAGCTTTACTGCAGCTTGATATTGAATTTGGGTACGATCTGTACAGGATAGGTGGGAGCCTAAGAGACATGAGCGCCAGCTTGTGTGGAGGCAACGTTGGGATACCACCCTGATCGTATCTAGGTTCTAACCTGGTACCGTAATCCGGTGCGGGGACAGTGTCAGGTGGGCAGTTTGACTGGGGCGGTCGCCTCCTAAAGAGTAACGGAGGCGCCCAAAGGTTCCCTCAGAATGGTTGGAAATCATTCGAAGAGTGCAAAGGCATAAGGGAGCTTGACTGCGAGACCTACAAGTCGAGCAGGGACGAAAGTCGGGCTTAGTGATCCGGTGGTACCGCATGGAAGGGCCATCGCTCAACGGATAAAAGCTACCCTGGGGATAACAGGCTTATCTCCCCCAAGAGTCCACATCGACGGGGAGGTTTGGCACCTCGATGTCGGCTCATCGCATCCTGGGGCTGAAGTAGGTCCCAAGGGTTGGGCTGTTCGCCCATTAAAGCGGTACGCGAGCTGGGTTCAGAACGTCGTGAGACAGTTCGGTCCCTATCTGTCGTGGGCGTAGGAAATTTGAGAGGAGCTGTCCTTAGTACGAGAGGACCGGGATGGACGTACCGCTGGTGTACCAGTTGTTCCGCCAGGAGCACCGCTGGGTAGCTATGTACGGACGGGATAAACGCTGAAAGCATCTAAGCGTGAAGCCCCCCTCAAGATGAGATTTCCCAGTATGTAAGACCCCTTGAAGACGACGAGGTAGATAGGCTGGGGGTGGAAGTGCAGCAATGCATGGAGCTGACCAGTACTAATCGGTCGAGGGCTTATCCAATTGCAAGTGATAGTTCGCACACTTTCGTTTCGAATCTAGTTTTCAGGGAGCAATCCTTGAATGATGTTGAAGATTGTTATTTGGAGAGATACCCAAGTGGCTATAAGGGGACCCTCTGCTAAGGGGTTAGACTGCGTAAGCGGTGCGAGGGTTCGAATCCCTCTCTCTCCGCCATCTTTACCTTAAGATGGACAAGCAATCGAGACACAATTAATATGGCGGTGTAGCTCAGCTGGCTAGAGCGTACGGTTCATACCCGTAAGGTCGGGGGTTCGATCCCCTCCGCCGCTACCATATTACCCAGGAGGCTTAGCTCAGCTGGGAGAGCATCTGCCTTACAAGCAGAGGGTCGGGGGTTCGATCCCCTCAGCCTCCACCATATACGCCGGTGTAGCTCAACTGGTAGAGCAACTGACTTGTAATCAGTAGGTTGGGGGTTCAAGTCCTCTCGCCGGCACCATTAATGCCTGGAACCGTGGTGTAGTTGGCCTAACATGCCTGCCTGTCACGCAGGAGATCGCGGGTTCGAATCCCGTCGGTTCCGCCATTAATCCTAAAAATTAAATATGGCTCGGTAGCTCAGTCGGTAGAGCAGAGGACTGAAAATCCTCGTGTCGGCGGTTCGATTCCGTCCCGAGCCACCTTTAATCCCTGGAGGATTAGCGAAGTGGCCAAACGCATCAGACTGTAAATCTGCTCCCGTACGGGTTCGGTGGTTCGAATCCATCATCCTCCACCAGTTTTATGAGTCATTAGCTCAGTTGGTAGAGCACCTGACTTTTAATCAGGGTGTCGAAGGTTCGAGCCCTTCATGACTCATCTTTAAAAAAAGAGTGATTAATCATTAATTTGATTAGTCGCTCTTTTTTGTTATGTAATTATAACGGATTATGGATATTTATTAATGCTGCGCAAGATATGATAAACTAATAGAAAACATGCAGAGTGGTGACGTTCATTATATGAAGTTCATACCTGATCTAAAACAGCAAATTGAAGTCATTATAGGCACAACTTTGGACGAATATGAAATTACAATAGAAGAGTGGACGCAATCCGTTGCGAATCTGGTAGGTCTTCATGAAAATTCAGAGACCTTTGGTAATGAAGGCGATAGTCAGGGGTTATCTGAACAATCTACATCTCCAAGCTTATCCGATGTGATCAGTTTGAATACGGGAGAGCGTATATTTTTTAAGGTTCGGATGAATGAGATAGATGAGACCGTTGTATGTTGGGGATGCGCTGCAAGATCTATCACTGTGGAGAGACGGAGATTTATTGAGCTTTTGATCCGTTCCAACACAGGATTACCCGATGAGACACAGCCTGTTGTATATGAGAATGACAGGGAGCAGTATTTGACTGAATTGGGTCTCTGGCTTAGAGAGCAGATCGAAGAACCAACCAAGCAGGAATCTGAAGCGGTTCCTGATCGCTTTGTGGTACCTGCAGATTTGAATACTGAGAAAATTCTGTTCTTGCTGCAAGGAGATACGCCGGATGCACATCGTTTACGATCCAAGGAACTCAACAAGTTGCTTGAGAGTTATTTTGGCGAGGAGATTGTATTGATTCCCTTAGGGGAGCAAGAGTGGGTTTTCATGGGTGATAAAGAAATTGTTACAGAAGAAGCTGAAGAAGATACAACGGAAGCCAAAAAGGATTCACTGAACGCTTTTTGTCTTGGGTTACATGAACTGGTTGCCAGTGAGTGGGCTGGGGTGTTCCATCTGTCTGCATCCCTGCCATGCATACCCGCACAACAACTAGTAGCAGTCACGGCTCTTCTTAAAGAAAGTGTTCACTTGGGGAGAGCATTCCATGTTACGCAACATATTCATCTCCCATGGGATCTGCATCTGGAACGATTGGTAGCGAGTATTCCAGATGCACAACGGATACGGTTTATACAGGAAACAGGCAAAGACACGTTACTCTTCAATGACAGTGAGACTCTTGCTACGCTGGAGACCTTTTTTAGCCTGGACTGTAATGTGAGCGAGACAGCCAAACGGCTTTTCATTCATCGTAATACGTTGGTTTATCGTCTGGACAAGATCAAACAAGAGATTGGTTACGATGTAAGGCACTTCGAAAGTGCTGTTCTAGTGCAGTTTTTGCTGCTTATGTACAAAGTGACGAAAAAGCATTGATATTTTTGTGCAGTTTGCGAATAGTCAAACCTCATGCAGATAGGGTAATATAAAAATACAAATTGTATTCGATTACAAAATGATCTCTGAGGAGGCAACAATCATGGCTGGAGTACGTTTAGAGCATATTTTCAAAAAATACCCGGGTTCTGATAAAGCAACTGTAGTTGACATTAACCTGGACATTAAAGATAAAGAATTTCTGGTATTGGTAGGCCCGTCCGGTTGTGGTAAATCAACAACACTGCGTATGATCGCAGGCCTTGAGGAAATTTCTGAAGGTAAACTCTATATCGGTGACCGTGTCGTTAATGATGTTGCACCTAAAGACCGCGATATCGCGATGGTATTCCAATCCTATGCCTTGTATCCGCATATGAGCGTATATCAAAACATGGCGTTTGGTTTGAAATTGCGTAAGGTTAAAAAAGACGAGATCGACAAACGTGTACGTGAAGCAGCTAAAATCCTGGATATTGAACATTTGCTTGAGCGTAAACCTAAGGCATTGTCCGGTGGTCAACGTCAGCGTGTCGCTCTAGGACGTGCGATTGTCCGTGACCCACAAGTCTTCTTGATGGATGAGCCTCTCTCCAACTTGGATGCTAAACTTCGTGGTCAGATGCGTGCGGAAATCACTAAACTGGCTAAACGTTTGGAAACAACAGTTATCTACGTAACGCATGACCAAATCGAAGCAATGACGATGGGTGACCGGATCGTAGTTATGAAGGATGGTATCATCCAACAAGCAGCTTCTCCGGAAGAGTTGTATAACCTGCCGGCTAACCTGTTCGTAGCTGGTTTCATCGGTTCCCCGACAATGAACTTTATCTCGGGTAAACTGGCTGAGCAAGGTGCTAACCTGCACTTCGTAGCTCCAGGCGTGGACGTTGAAATCCCGCAAGGTAAAGCACAAGTGTTGAAATCTAGAGGATACATTGGCAAAGAAGTCATTCTGGGTGTTCGTCCAGAAGACATTCACGAAGAGCCAGTATTCCTGGAAGCATCCCCGAACTCTGTATTCTCTACTCACGTAGATGTAACAGAGAACCTGGGTCACGAAATGCTCCTCTACTTGAGCGGTGTAGGTAACGATACAACAATCGCACGTGTAGATGGACGTTCTAACACTCGTGATGGTTCCACAGTTAAAATGGCCATCGACATGAACAAAGTTCATATCTTTGACAAAGAGACTGAAGTGAACGTACTTCTTCAAGACTAATATTACTGGGATTCCTCGGTGACGATGGAATCTGACAGTTAACGCAATTATACATTGTAATGAGAGCCCCTTCCGTTATTGCTGGAAGGGGCTTTTTTAAAATTAATGAATTCTATAATATTCAGCGTGGCTAGGATTCATAATTACCAGATAGACAACCGCTAAACCATCCATGTAGTATTCCCGATGGGTGCTCGATCAGAAGACTTTTCTTACGAATGGTTGTCGGAGGCTGCGATTGCATTCATCCCTGAATTCATTTAAGATTATTTGAAGGTCTGTCTTCATATATTTGAGAGAACCGACTGTTGGAAGGGTATGCATTTTGTACCCCATGTTGTGAATGCGCTAATAATGGAAAGAACTGATACACGATCTGAATTACATAGAGGTACAGCGAATGCTGAAAGGAAGAGACAAATGGCGAAAAAAGTGAAAGTATCCGAATTGGTACAGCAGTTTCAGTTGGAGGTTGTTTCTGGATCTCACGGATTGAAAAGAGTCATTACGGTAGATGATCTGAACCGTCCTGGTCTGGAAATGGCCGGTTATTTTGAATATCATCCTCAAGAACGCGTTCAGTTGCTTGGAAGAACGGAACTTGCCTTTTTTGCAATGTTACCCGAGCAAGAGCGACGTGATCGCATGCAACGTCTTTGTACGGAAGAGACCCCGTGTATCGTTGTAACGCGCGGACTTGAAGTCCCGCAAGAGCTGATTGATATCAGTGAAGAACGGGATCTGGCTGTACTGCGCAGTAATATGGCAACAACGATTCTGTCCAGCCGGATCACCGGATTTTTGGAGGGCAAATTAGCACCAACAGCAACCATTCACGGTGTACTTTGTGATGTCTATGGCGTAGGTATGCTGATCACAGGTAGTAGCGGTATTGGTAAGAGTGAAACAGCACTTGAACTGGTTAAACGTGGACACCGACTGATTGCCGATGATGCGGTAGAGATCCGCCAAACGTCAGATTTTCAGCTCCACGGTACTGCACCTGAATTGATCCGCCACTTGCTCGAAATTCGAGGTGTCGGTATTATCAACGTCATGACATTGTTCGGAGCCGGTGCCGTTAGGAATAACAAACGGATTACCCTGGTTGTACGTCTGGAAGCATGGCAGCAGGATAAACAATACGATCGTCTGGGTCTGGATGAAGAGACTACACGTATCATTGATACAGATGTGCCTCTCGTTACGATTCCTGTTCGTCCGGGACGGAACTTGGCGGTTATTATTGAAGTAGCCGGTATGAACTATCGTCTGAAACAGATGGGTCTTAATGCTGCACTGCAATTTACGAACAAGCTGACAGCAACCATCTCGGAAGATATGGAAGACATGGATTAAGAAATATTTGATATAAGGAAATGAAGATAAATGGTTGACATGTTCTGCTTCTCTGAAGGCGCAGGGCATGCCAACCATTCGTCATGCGTGCGATTGATCGAATAAATAGGAGTGTGAATGAATGGATACATTATTACTGTTGAACCCGATTGCGTTCTCTATTGGAGCGCTAAAGGTTCACTGGTACGGGCTTATTCTTGGTGCCGCGGCACTTATAGGACTTCTGCTCGTGATCCGGGAGGGCAAACGCTACAACATTCCCCAGGAAGTGTTCATGGACATGGTCCTGCTGGGCGTGCCTTCTGCCATCATTGGTGCCCGCATCTACTATGTTGCATTTAAGTGGGAAGATTATAAGGATAATTTCTGGGATGTCTTTAAAATATGGAATGGTGGTATTGCCATCTATGGTGCCCTTATTGGTGCAATCATCTGTGCTGTTATTTTCTTCCGTCGTAAAGGGTATAACTTCTGGCGTATGGCCGATATCTGTGCGCCTGGGCTGATTGTTGGACAGATGATCGGACGTTGGGGGAACTTTGTGAATCAGGAAGCCTACGGCGGTCCTGTGGAAGAATCATTTTTGAGAGACAAGCTTCATCTGCCGGACTTTATTGTGAATCAAATGAACGTAGATAGCGTATTCCATCATCCTGCGTTTTTGTATGAATCGATGTGGAGCCTCGTTGGCCTGATCTTGCTGCTGGTTCTGCGTCGTCAGAAGTTCCTGCGTTCAGGTGAACTGTTCATGTCTTATTTCATCTGGTATTCTATCGGTCGCTTTTTCATTGAAGCTTTGCGTACGGACAGTCTTGGCTTCCAGGCTCCGCAATGGGTTGCTTCATTAGTAAACGGGCTGTGGTCTCCAATGACTGCAATGGGCTTTGAACAAGGCTATCTTGATCCTGCCTATGGTAACGTAAGAATCTCGCAACTGCTCGCTATTGGCATCATTATTGTTGCTGTTGTATTCATTGTGGTGAGAAGAGTGACAGGTAAGGCAGATGTTCGTTATAGTGATCCGATTGTATCGTCCAAAGTTACCTCAGATGATATGGAACATACGGGAACAGTTGTTGGCAAAGAGAGCAAGGTAACACCTCCAGCCAAAGATGATCCGAAGCAAGTTGATGATAAAAAGGAGTAATGCAACATGATTGACACGGTATTGTTTGATCTGGACGGAACGATTATTGATACCAATGAGCTGATTATCAGCTCATTCCAGCATGTCATGGGGGGATGGGAACATTCAGCTCCATGGACACGGGAACAGATCATTCCGCATATGGGTGGCACACTGGAGCAGCAAATGCGTACCTTCTCTGGTCAGGAGGAAGTCTCCGAGTACGTGAAAGGTTATCGTGCCTATAATGACATCCATCATGAAGCGATGGTTAGACCTTTTCCACATGTCATTGAGGTAGTAGAGGCGCTTCATCAGGCTGGCATTGTGATGGGTGTAGTCACAACCAAAATTCGTCCATCTACATTAAAGGTGCTAGAACGTTTTGACCTACTGAAATATATGAAGACGATTGTAACCGTGACCGATGTGACGAATCCGAAGCCACATGCTGAGCCTGTATTAAAAGCTATGACGGAACTGGGTGCAGATCCTGCTAAAACGTTGATGGTAGGTGACAGTCCGGTGGATATTCAATCGGCTCAAAATGCGGGTGCACTCTCGGCTGGGGTTGCATGGTCTCTTAAAGGGGAAACAATCCTGAATGGATATGGACCCGATCATATGCTGCATGACATGAGAGACTTGTTGAAACTCATCCGTGTTGAAACGGGACGTTCATGAGAAAAGTAACCCGCTATCCGGTAGAGGACCAGAATGCACTTTGGCATATCTACAAGACAGTGAGTCCGTGGAAGGGCGTTCGTAATTTTATCTGGATCCAGTTGTCACGCTACTGTCCAATCCTATCGGTGAAGAACTGGATTTATCGCCGAATGCTGGGCATGAAGGTGGGAAAACACACAGCCTTTGGCCTGATGGTGATGGTGGATGTGTTTTTTCCGGAGAAAATAACGGTCGGCGAAAACTCGGTCATCGGTTACAACACAACAATTCTCGCTCATGAGTATCTCATTAAGGAGTACAGGCTCGGCGAGGTCATTATCGGGGAAAATGTACTGATTGGTGCCAATACAACGATTCTGCCTGGGGTAACCATAGGGGATGGAGCGGTTGTAGCTGCTGGAGCAGTCGTACATAAGGATGTTGCACCAGGAGCTTTTGTTGGAGGTAATCCACTGCGTGATTTATCCCGTGCCGCGGCTTCTAAGGAAGAGACTGTCTTTAATACGGATGATTCTTCTCAGGGTAGTGTGCATTAAGTCAATAACGTAATGAAAGAAGATGGGTTGAAGTAAAAAGCTGCTTATGGCAGCTTTTTTCGTATATAAATACCGATTGGCGAGGGTAACGGTGTGTATATAAAACGATATGCCTATCCAAGGGCAATCAAGCTTCGGTATTGTTGACGGTAGTGCGGATTTCATGTTATCATATCCCATATCCTTTAGTTTGTTAGCACTTTACCATGTGAAAGTATTATTGAAGAAATTAAACGTGATAAAGGTTGAACTAAACCAATAGATGAAGGATTTTGCAGCAATACGTTGATTCAGGGTTACAAGATAGAATGGGGATTTACACTACATAAATCCTGTTGATATAGAACGAGTACCACTCTTAAATTACTGACTCGGGGTGAATAATACCAATGTCCAAACCAAAAGGATTTGAAAAACCAACCGGATTTCGCGACTATACACCACATGTAGTATCCAAGCTGCGGACGATTGAACGCAATGTACTGGAATGTATGGAACGCTGGGGTTACCGCCAGATCATCACACCAACGATTGAATATTACGACACGGTAGGTGTGGCAAGCTCTACATCGGATCGCAAATTATTTAAATTGCTAAACAGCCGGGGAACCACGCTGGTGCTCCGATCGGATCTAACGGCTCCGATTGCACGTGTCGTTTCGTCCATGCTCAAAGATGAGCAGTTGCCGCTGCGTCTGTCCTATCATGCGAACGTATTTCGCTCTATTGAAGAGGAAGCTGGGCGTGAAGCGGAGTTCTTCCAGACAGGCGTGGAGTTGGTTGGAGACGACTCACCTGAGGCGGATGCAGAAGTTGTTGCGCTTGCGATTGCCTCTTTGCAGGCAGCGGGCGTGTCTTCTTTTAAAATAGCGATCGGCCATATGGGATTCCTGAACGGATTACTGGAGGAAGTCATTCCAGGCCAGACAACGGAGCAGGAGCAATTGAAGGAAGGGCTGCTCGGACGTGATTATGTCGGCTATCGCCAGTCCATCGAAGCATTGAACCTGGAACCCAAGTTGAAAGAACAGCTCGAAGCGATCCTGCGTCTGCGCGGTGGCAAGGAAGTATGCACACATGCGGTAGAGCTAAGTTCAAGCGCTGAAGCAGCAAAGTCGATTGCACATCTGTGTGCCGTATTCGAAGTGTTGGAAGCGTACGGTGTATCCGAACATGTGCTGATTGATCTGACGATGATCGGGGATTTCTCCTATTATACGGGCATGACGTTTGAAGGATACGCAGCAGAACTGGGATCTCCGGTATGTAGCGGCGGGCGGTATGACAATCTGTTACAACAATTCGGGCGTTCGTTGCCAGCTACAGGGTTTGCACTGAAAACCAACCGGATTATTGATGGCGTTCACGGTATTACCATTGAAGAGAAAAAACCGATACTTATCCAATATAGCCCGAAACGTCGGGCCGAGGCACTAACGGAAGCGGCAAGATTACGCAGTCTGGGACAAAATGTAGTGACACTCCTTCTTCCTGAAGACGGGGCTGGAGCAAGTGCTGTATCTGCTGGAGCAACAACCGTTCAGGCTGAGCAGGTTATTACTTACGGATCTGAAGAAGGAGGACGCTGAGATGTCGGATATTCTGAAGGTGGCCATGCCGAAGGGCCGAATCTATAAAAAAGCCTCCAAATTGTTCCGCGAAGCGGGGCTGGATATTCCAGAAGACGTGGATGATACACGCAGATTGGTCATTGAAGTACCGGAAGCGGGAATGGAATTCATCATGGCGAAGCCAGTAGATGTTCCAACGTACGTGGAGTACGGTGTTGCTGATATCGGAATTGTTGGTAAAGACGTGCTGCTGGAGGAAAATCGGGATGTGTACGAACTGTTGAATCTGGGAATCGCCCAGTGCCGTATGTCTGTGATTGGACTTCCCGACTGGAAGCCAGGCATTCAGCAACGTGTTGCAACGAAGTACCCGAGGATCGCTTCACAGTATTTCCGGGAGCAAGGGCAGCAGGTCGAAGTTATCAAGCTGAATGGTTCCATTGAGCTTGCACCCTTGATTGGTCTGGCAGACCGGATCGTCGATCTGGTGGAGACTGGTCAGACGCTGCGCGAGAACGGATTGGTGGAGATGACAGGCATTCTGGACATCACCAGCCGTCTTATCGCTAATCGAGTAAGTTATCGGATGAAAAATGCACGAATCCAGGCTTTGTGTGATGCACTTCAGCAGGTTATTCCGGCATCGAATGAGATATCGGCGGGAAGCCTTCGGGGATAAATTACTGATATGCAAGGACTGCAAGGTAGCAAGAACGAGAAATAAAGCAACGGAAATAACAAAAAAATGAAACGATAGAAGCAAGAAACGTGAAAAATCAGAATCGAATTGGCCATATAAAGGCAGGCATTACAGAGGATGAGGAGGTTGTACGTATGAAAATTGTACCTGCACGTGAGTTTGATCTGAAGCGGGAAGTGGAGTATGGCACGCCAGAGCAAAATGAAACGGTACGGCGTATTGTCAGCGACATTCGCCGTGAGGGTGATGCGGCACTGCTGCGTTACACGGAGCAGCTGGACCGCACGAAGCTGACGGCCGCGGAATTGCGCGTGCCGCAGGAAGAGCTGCAGGCGGCTTATGCAGCCGTGGAGCCATCCTTTGTGACGGCGATTCGGCAAGCCGCCACCAATATTCGTGCGTTTCACGAGAAGCAGAAACGCAACTCGTGGATGGATTGGCAGCCGGACGGCAGCCTGCTGGGCCAGGTCATCCGACCGCTGAAGCGGGTCGGGGTCTATGTACCTGGTGGTAAAGCAGCGTATCCATCGTCTGTGCTGATGAATGTGATTCCGGCACAAGTGGCAGGCGTGCCGGAGATTGTTCTTGTGACGCCGCCGTCTACGAACGGTGGCGAAGGTATTAACCCGTACATTCTCGTTGCTGCTGCGGAAGCAGGCGTAAGCGAGATGTACCGGGTTGGCGGCGCCCAAGCCATCGCCGCCCTGGCTTACGGCACGGAGAGTATTGCACCGGTCGACAAGATCTGTGGACCGGGCAATATTTACGTGGCGCTCGCGAAGCGCGAAGTGTACGGTGCGGTCGATATCGATAGTATCGCTGGGCCGAGTGAGATTGTGGTACTCGCCGATGATACGGCGAATCCGGTGTATGTCGCCGCGGACCTGTTGTCGCAGGCGGAACATGACGAGATGGCATCGGCCATTCTCGTCACGAATTCGGGCGTGCTGGCGGAAGCCGTGCAGGGCGAAGTACAGCGGCAGCTTGAAGTGTTGCCGCGGCGTGATATCGCTGCTGCTTCGGTGGAACAGTATGGCGCAATTATTGTGGTCGATTCCATCGATGAGGGAATCGACGTGGTGAACCGGCTCGCACCGGAGCATCTGGAGATCATGGTGCAGGAGCCGATGGCTTACGCTGGCCGGATCGAGAATGCCGGCGCGATCTTCCTCGGCCCGTACAGCTCGGAGCCGGTGGGGGATTACTTTGCCGGACCCAATCATATTATTCCGACCAATGGAACTGCGCGATTCAGTTCGCCAGTGGATGTGGATGATTTTATCAAGAAATCGAGTCTGATCTATTATAGTAAAGAAGCGCTGCTGCAGAATGGAGCGGCTATTATAGAGTTGGCCCGTCATGAGGGTCTTGAAGGGCATGCCCGTGCAATCGCTGTAAGGTTAGAACAGGAAGGAAAGGCGGAATCGGATAATGGATAAGCAAAATAATGGTGTTGAACTTGAAAACAAAGGTGCAGTGCGCCAAGCAGAGGTTGACCGCAAAACGAACGAGACCAATATCCAATTGGCCTTTAATGTAGATGGAACAGGACAATCCACGCTTGAAACAGATGTACCGTTCCTGAATCATATGCTGGATCTGTTCACGAAGCACGGACAATTCGACCTGAACGTGCAGGCCCGTGGAGATATTGATATCGACGATCATCACACGGTTGAAGACATCGGAATCTGTCTGGGACAGACGTTGCGAGAAGCGTTGGGTGATAAACGCGGTATTAAGCGTTACGCCAGTGTTTTTGTCCCGATGGACGAGGCACTCGCTCAGGTTATTATTGATGTGAGCAACCGACCTCACTTTGAATACCGTGCAGAATACCCTTCCCAACAGGTAGGCAGTTTCTCCACGGAGCTGGTACATGAATTCTTGTGGAAATTGGCGCTGGAAGCTCGGATTACGTTGCATGTCATTGTGCACTATGGTCAGAATACCCACCACATGATTGAAGCGATCTTTAAGGCATTGGGACGTGCACTGGATGAAGCTACGATGATTGATCCACGTGTAACGGGTGTGCCTTCCACGAAGGGAGTGCTGTAGACGATGGCGATTGCAATTGTCGATTACGGTATGGGTAACCTGCACAGCGTCGGCAAAGCGGTCGAACGTCTTGGCTACGAAGCGCTGGTCACGGGTGACCGGGAAGAGATTCTTGGCGCAGATGGTGTCATTCTGCCAGGCGTAGGTGCTTTTGGTGATGCGATGGTTCATTTGCGGGAGAGTGGACTGGATACGGTGGTGAAAGAAGCCGCTGCCGGGTCCAAGCCACTGCTCGGTATCTGTCTGGGGATGCAGTTGTTGTTCAGCTCAAGTGAAGAGCATGGCGAACATGAGGGACTGGATATATTGCCAGGTAAAGTGGTGCGATTTGCACCAGGAGAACTGAAGGTTCCTCATATGGGATGGAACCGTTTGGAGTTCCTGCACGCGGAGAACCCGCTATTTACGGGGCTTGAGGCAGGTCACGTCTATTTTGTCCATTCCTATCATGCGCTTACTGAAAACAGGGACGATCTGCTGGCGGTAACGGATTACGGACATCCGGTGACAGCCATTGTAGGCAGAGGATCCAACTTCGGCATGCAATTCCACCCGGAGAAAAGTGGAGAGCTCGGTATGAAGCTGCTCGGCAACTTTTTGGCTCTGACAGGAGCACCTGTACAAAGGTAAAACATCATCTCTTCTTAACTATAGAAAGCGTACAAATCTAATTCATATTCAGGAGGCCTTGTATGTCATCTTTTATCCTATATCCGGCGATTGATATCCGGGACGGCAAATGTGTAAGACTGGTGCAGGGAGATTATAATCAGGAGACTGTGTATAACGATGACCCGGTTCAAGTAGCTCTTTCCTGGGAGAAGCAAGGCGGTACATACGTGCATCTGGTGGATCTGGATGGTGCCAAAGCAGGTCATCCTGTTAACGATGAGCTGATCGGGCGGATTGCCTCGGCTGTGAACGTACCTGTTCAGGTGGGCGGCGGACTTCGTACAGTAGCGGATGTAGAGCGTTTGCTGGGTCTGGGTGTTAGCCGGCTGATCATTGGAACAGCAGCCATTGAGGATCGTACTTTTACAGAGGAAGTACTGGGACGTTACGGCGACAAAGTGGCAATTGGCATCGACGCTCGTAATGGTTATGTGGCAACCCGCGGATGGCTTGAAACATCGGAAGTACAGGCAGAGGTGCTCGCGAAGGAATTGGCGGCGTATGGGGCAGAAACGTTTATCTTTACGGATATTTCCCGTGATGGTATGATGCAGGGTCCTAATGTTGAAGCGATTGTATCTCTGGCCAAGGCAAGCGGACGGACGGTTATTGCTTCCGGTGGTGTGAGTGTAATGGATGATCTGCTTCGTCTGAGTCGTCACGCCGATGATGGTGTTGGTGGAGCAATCGTGGGTAAAGCACTGTATACGGGAAGCATCGATCTGTCTGAAGCGGTACGTGCGGTAAATAAGTAAGGGATATTCGGGTAGAGAGGAAGAGGTAGCATGCTGGCAAAAAGAATCATCCCCTGTCTGGACGTGAAGGACGGCCGGGTCGTCAAAGGCGTCAACTTCGTCAATCTCCGCGATGCGGGTGATCCGGTAGAGCTGGCGGCGCTATATGACCGCGAGGGCGCGGACGAATTGGTATTTCTCGATATCTCTGCTTCGGTAGAAGGTCGCGAAACGATGGAAGAAGTCGTGCGGCAGACGGCTGGCGAGATCGCCATTCCCTTTACGGTAGGTGGTGGCATCTCCAAGGTGGAGGACATGAAGCGGATTCTCCGTGCAGGAGCGGATAAAATTGCAGTGAATACAGCCGCAGTACTTAATCCGCAGTTGATTGCCGATGGTGCACGTCGCTTTGGCTCGCAGTGTATCGTGGTAGCGATCGATGCCAAGTATAACGATGCTTGGGGCGAGTGGGAGGTCTATACACATGGTGGACGGAAACCCTCCGGTATCAAGGCGTTGGAATGGGTTAAACAGGCTGAGAGCTTGGGCGCGGGAGAGATTCTGCTAACCAGTATGGACGCGGACGGAACAAAAGACGGCTTCGATCTGAAGCTGACGGCAGCTGTATCCGAATCTGTGCGTATTCCGGTCATCGCATCGGGCGGTGCGGGCAAGGAATCACATTTCTATGATGTATTCACCACAGGCAAAGCGGATGCAGGTCTGGCCGCAACGATTTTCCATTACAAAGAAATCGCCGTACCGGCGTTAAAACAACATTTGAGAGAACAAGGGGTGGAGATCCGTGACTAAAGTGAGCGATGAAATCAAGGAAAAGTTGTCCTTGGAACAGGTTGTGGAACACATTCGTTGGAGTGATGGTTTGGTTCCTGCCATTGTGCAGGACGTGGATACTCGGGAAGTCTTAATGATGGCTTATATGAATCGCGAATCTCTGAAGTTGTCGCTTGAATCCGGTGAAACCTGGTTCTGGTCACGCTCGCGCCAAGAGCTGTGGCATAAAGGGGCAACATCTGGCAACGTGCAGACCATTACTTCCCTAAAATATGATTGTGACGGTGATACCTTGTTGGTTGAGGTCAAACCGAACGGTCCCGCTTGCCATACAGGGGCGGTAACTTGTTTCCATAATGAGATCATTGGATTGCCAGAGAATTCGACAGACAAGGCTCCGGATGAAGCGGGTGCGGCATCTGTTTCTGCAAGTTCCGGTTCCGAAAGTCGCTTTGAGGTATTGGCTGAACTGGAATCCGTTATTGCAGAGCGTGAACGGGAACGCCCTGAGGGTGCATACACAACGTATTTGTTTGATAAAGGTGTAGACAAAATATTGAAAAAAATCGGTGAAGAAGCATCCGAAACGATCATCGCCGCCAAAAATAAAGATAATGACGAGCTTCGTCTGGAAGTCAGTGACCTGATGTATCACCTGCTCGTCCTGTTACAAGAGCGCAAGCTGCCACTGGACGACATTATGTCAGAGCTGAGCCGCCGTCATGAACGGCCTCGCCGAGATTAGGAGGCGAGTTTCGTGCGTATAGACTATCATACACACCATGAGCGGTGTGGACATGCCGTTGGCAAACTGGAAGAGTACGTGCAGCGTGGTGTGGAGATCGGACTATCCCAGATTGGATTGTCCGATCACATGCCATTGTTGCATGTCGATCCGGCTCAATATTATCCGGAAATGGCGATGCCTATGGATGAGTTGCCGCGTTATGTAGAGGAGTGTTTCTCCCTGAAAGAACGTTACCGTGGGCAGATTGACGTACGTGTTGGTCTGGAAGGTGACTATATTGAAGGCTGGGAAACAGAGATTCGTGCGATCATTGAGCGTTATCCATGGGACTATGTGATTGGCTCCGTTCATTTCCTCGGGGAATGGGACATTACGGATTTCCGCCAGACCCATCACTGGGAGGGCAAAGGCATCCTTGAAGTATATCGTCAGTACTATGATGCTGTAAGCAAGGCAGCTGCCACGGGCATGTACGATATTATGGGCCATACGGATGTCATTAAACGGTTTGGCTATGTTCCTTCAGAGGAGCAGACAGACGAACGTATCTCACTGGAGAACGCAGCGCTACAGGCAATTGCCAAAAGCGGCTGCGCCATGGAGCTGAATGCTTCCGGATTATCGAAGCCTTGTGCCGAGATGTTCCCTAGTCGCAGAATGCTGACGGAAGCCATTCGATTGGGCATTCCATTAACCATGGGTTCTGATGCACATGACCCACTGAAGTTGGGGGATTATTTGCCGGAAGCTGAAGCACTTTTACATGAGTTGGGCTGTACGGAAGTCGCTGTTTTTGAAGGCCGTCAGCGCTCGTTCATTCCTTTAAATGTATAAGCCAGTGGAGTATAATGAGGGTAGGAAATAACCTTTTAGAGGTAGTTCAAAAAGTCCGCCTTTGATTACGAAGGATGCCTAATGGCATCTTCAGCATCGAAGCTGGAATTCAGTCGAAATGTCCGTTGCTCACGTAGTTTTGCCTACGCTCCGCTACTCCATTTCTAGCTTTATCCCATCTTCTCGGTACTGAAAACCGGACTTTTTGAACACTCGCTTTTAGATAAGGGATTATATAGGGACTTCAACCCTCGGGAGGGCATTATGCAGCATTCGTTACGTATTTTTTCCGGTTCATCGAACCCTAAGCTGGCAGAACAGGTATGTGACAAGCTGGGAGTACAACTGGGCAAGATCAAGCTGTCCAGGTTCAAAAGCGGAGAAATATACGTTCATTATGAAGAAACGATCCGTAATTGTGATGTGTTTCTGGTACAGTCGTTGTCTCATCCGATCAATGAGCTATTTGTCGAGCTGTTGGTGATGATTGATGCCGCAAAGAGGGCTTCAGCACGCACTGTGAACATCATTGTTCCGTATTATGGCTATGCTCGTCAAGAGCGCAAATCCGCTCCACGGGAGCCGATCTCGGCCAAGATGGTCGCAGATGTATTAACTACGGCTGGCGCCAATCGAGTGGTAACGATTGACCTGCACGCAGCGGCCATTCAGGGCTTCTTCAACATTCCAGTTGATCACATGACATCGCTCGATCTGATTAGTGATTATTTGTTAAGCAAAGGGATTGAGAACCCTGTCGTGGTCTCCCCTGATGCGGGACGAGCATCGATGGCAGAGAAGCTGGCTAATCGTCTGGATTCCCCATTTGCCATTATGATCAAGAAACGTCCAAGCCATAATGAATCAGTAATTACCCATGTCATTGGTGATGTAGAAGGACGGACACCGATTATTATTGAGGATCTGATCGACACCGGAACAACCATTTTGAATGTGGTGGAAGGGTTGAAGGAACGCGGGTCCAAAAATGTATATGTATGTGCAACACACGGATTGTTCTCAGATGGGGCAGTAAGTAAATTGAATCACCCGTCAATTGAAGAGGTGGTAGTTACGGACTCGATCGCACTGCCAGATGACCACCCTGAATGCTTCAAAGTGTTACCTGTTGCGCCAATGCTGGCTCGCGCCGTGCGCATTATTGTGGATGGTGGCTCCATGGCCACATTGTTTAAGGATTCTGGCATTTAGAGCATCGAGGATATAACGGTGTGTGGCCAGATGAACAGTTCCGTGTCTGAGTTGTTGTCTGCTCAGCACGGTTTTTTTGTTTTGGCTCTTGGAATTCAATTCTTGCATTGCTGCTCAGAGGCTTGTGCTATAATAACATAAAATCAGTTATGATAACGTTATCATATAGTATTCAGCCCCTAAGGTGAGATGGATGCTGAACAGTAGAACCACGGCTGAGAACATTGGCATCGTGGAGTGAGGAGTGGGGTCTATTGTCTCGTAATTGGTACTACCGGTTACTGTTCTCGTATTTCCCAATTTTTTTTCTTACGGTGACCATACTCATTTTCATCGCGTTTGTTTTTATCAATGACATTTCTAAAGAGGAAACGAAAAAAGCAGACCGGATCTCCTCCAGTTATATGATAGACACAGTGGATCGCACAATCAGGGATATTGAATTATCCATCCTGGAAACGGTACAGAGTCAGCAGGCATACAAACTCTATTTTAATAATACCAACCTGGCCAGCTCGGACACGGTGTATGCAATTGCGCAGAATTTACGTGAGCTAACCAATTCGTCCTCATGGATTCAATCCATCTATCTATATGACAAGCGAAATAAACATGTTCTGACCATAAGTGGTTCCAGAGAAGCAGAAAGTTTCTCGGATAAGGCATGGATTGATCAGATGGCTACCGGATCTATCGGTTCAGGCTGGCAGCCAGTTCGGGAATTCGATACGGGCTCTGTTCAACGTACCCCTATTCGTGTATTGACCGTGAACAAGGATATGCCTTTGCCTTTTGGCTCTCAGGGCACATTGGTCATTAATATCAAGATGAGCAGCATTGAACAAAGTGTAGATAGTATGGTTAATGGTCAGCTCTCATTCCTGACGATTACGGATCGTGACGGTAAGGTTGTGTATAATGCACACTCGGACCAAGAAGGCTCGATAGATGGTCAGGAACTGAACAAGCTGCCACTAGAAAGACTAGGCTGGACAATATCCAGTGGAATCAAGGCCGGCAACTTATTTGGCTGGGTATCTGTCGTGTCTTATGTATGGGTAATCATTGCGATTGTGACTGTCATCTGTGCGATTGTGTATATCGTGTATATTACTCGTCGTAACTATAAACCCATTCAGATTATCATGAACCGGATCGAGTCTCATCAGATTCGGGCGTTTGAGCACTCGGGTGCTCGCACGGATGAGATGAAGATGATTGACGGTGTGCTTGAGAATCTGATTAATCACATGATGGATTATGACAAGAAAAGCAGGGAAAATGTACTCATGCAGCGTAGCAAGTTGTTCAATGCCCTATTGCATGGTGAACACATCGAAAATGCAGCAGAGCAATTAAAAGAGCTCTCTCCACTGAATGACGTGCATGACTCCTCGCGCTTTGTCGTTGTCGTTGGAGAGATTAACCGTTATGAGAAGGGGTTTCAGGAGAGGTACACAAGAGGTGAACAAAATACGCTGAAGTTTGCCTTGATGAACGTTTTGCAAGAACTGTCACGTAATACGGGAGTACAATGCTGGACGGAATGGATTAGTGTAGATCAGATTGCAATCCTTTTCGTGTTCAAAGAACAGAGTGATAACAACATAGACATGTCTGGTCAGATTCGTGTTGTAGCTGAGGAATGCAAATCTTGGGTGGAACAAAATCTACGCATTTCCTTAAGCTTTGGTATTGGACCTATTGCTCAGGGAATCGGTGCGATACGCAATTCCTATGCGGCAGCAGAAGCGGTAATGCAACGCAAACTATTGATGAATGGAGATGTCGGCCAAGCCGACTGCGGTGAACCACAGCATCCTTTGCTGGATACCTATACTTATCTACAGATGATTGCGGACTTTGTTAAGCGGTTCCGGATGTCGAGTGGACAGTGGCGGGAACAGTTGGAGGAGATCTTTACAGCATTTGAACAGAACAAACTGCCAGATGACGAGATTCGTTCTCTGATTCAGGCGATGTTACAGATGCTCAGCCGAGAGGTGGCCATGATGTCGGAAGGACTCCAGGAAGAGCTGTCCGAAGACAACATCAATAGATGGTTGAGTGCTGTGGAAGAGGCAGAGACGCTTACGGATGTGAAGAGTCTTCTGTTCGATGGTCTGACGGACTTATTCAGAACGTATGTGGCGGTAACGGAAACCAAGAGTTACAAAGCCATGGTTAACGAAATGAAAAATTATATCGAAGAACAGTTTGCGAATCCTGATCTTTCATTGAAACATCTCAGCGACCGATTCCAGATTACGGGCAAACATGCGAGTTATTTGTTCAAGACAGAATTCAACATGAAGTTTGTTGATTTTGTTACGGAGCTTCGCATGAAGGAGACGGAGCAGCTTCTGCTCAATACGGATTACTCTCTGCAGGATATTGCCCTGAAGGTTGGATATGCAAATGGAATTACGTTGGGACGTGTATTTAAACGGGTAACGGGCATTACACCAGGAGATTATCGTCGTTTGAAACGAGAACATCGAGAACCCGAAGAGTAACGCAATGATGATCATATTCTGAGATCTGTACATCAGGATAGCACAGGGTGAATTTCATGCAGTCACTTTCCACCAGGAGAGCAGGCTTGCAGAGGTTCGCCCTGTTTTTGGTTGAACAGTTCTCTGCTACGTGAGATCGATGCAACTGTTTTCGCAGGATAACAAGCTAATATTCCTGTTTTTCCCCGTATGCGAATATAGGCAGTGTGTGAAAATGGTTTATCCGAATGGGGACAGGCAGTTCCGAGTCGTGAGGCGTTTAGAGCCATCACAGCCTAGGGCAGCGCGGCTTTGGGAAAATAATCAGTCTGCGAAAATGGGCTTAGCATATAAACCATAATCCGCTTGTAAGCGCTTCCGAAACTGGTTTATTGCAGGACAACGGAAAAATGTGAAATACTCTGGGCAAGCTTTAAACATTCACGCAAAGCCAAAGGGGATGACAAAATGACAAGAAAAGCAACCAAAGGGAGTCTGAAGAAATGGATGGGTTTGGCGCTTACGATGGTAATGGGCGTTTCTTTACTTGCGGGATGCTCATCAGCATCAGAAGAATCAGCTGAAGGCGGAACATCAGGCAATGGTGAGCGCGTTACCTTAAAGGTGGAGATTTTCGACCGTGGTAACAGCCCTTCGCCGTACACAATTACGAACAACTATCTATCTAAAATGATTCAGGAGAAGTTCGGTGATCCCAACAATATTGATGTACAGTTTGTACCCGTTCAGCGTTCTGAGGAAGTTACCAAGCTGAATGTCCTGATGGCTAGTAATACGGATGTCCCTGATATTGTCTTTGTTTATGACTCAAGCGTGTTTTATCGATATGCCCAACAAGGTGGACTGACTGATGTTGGTGAGCTGATTGAACAGCACGGTCCAAACCTGAAGAAGTTCCTGGGCGAAGATACTTTGAAGTTCGGGCAAGTAGAAGGACAACAATTTGCTGTTCCGGGTAAACGTGCTATCACAGGCCGATACAGCTCTTACATTCGTCAGGATTGGCTCGATAAGCTGGGATTGCCAGCACCGAAGACCACGGATGAATTATATACAACTTTGAAAGCGTTCAAGGATAAAGATCCTGGTGGTCTCGGAAGCAAAAACATTCCAATGGGTATGGCTCTTGCACCGGCTCAATTCGAAACGCTCATCTACTCATTCATCAAGCCTGTTAGTGGCGACCTGACTTACGGTCAACGGTATGAGTTGCCGCTGCATGAAGGATTCAAAGAATCGATGCAGTTCCTGAACAAATTGTACAACGAAGGTTTGATCAGCAAAGATTTCAGTTTGGATGAAGACAAAACGCAGTTAGGTAAAGACATTCAAAACGGTAACGTAGGTTACTGGTCTGAAGATGTGGATGCCATGTTCTACGGAGATGGAACACTGGATAATTTAACCAAGAACGTGAGTGGCAGCAAAGTGTTGCCGGTGGATGTATACACTAATCCAAATGCAGACAACAAACACATCAAGTCACGCTACGGAACAAATGGTATGTACATTATGATTCCGAAGAGCAGCAAACGTTCTGTCGAAGCGATCAAATATCTCGACTGGATGGCATCTGACAACAATCTGATTGATATCTACAGTGGTGTGGAAGGCGAGAACTATGATCTGGTAGACGGCATTCCAGTTGTGAAGGAAGATGCATCCCAAGAAGCGCAGGATCGCCTGTTCAATGCAGGGGATACAGCAATTATCTCCAACGGTAAAAACATCGGTGATCAGGCAACGAATGAAAAAGCATGGATTCTGGGCTTCCCGCAGAATAACCAGGAGCTCCTGAAACAATCCATTGATATTGCCAACACCGATACAGTGGGACCGATTATCTTCGATAAACCGATTGAAGCAGAGATGAAGTACAGCACAGCTCTCAAAGATAAATTGAACGTCATTATTGTAAAAACAGCGATGGCTAAGCCAGCAGATTTCGATGCGGTGTATGAGAAAGAAATGGCTGATTTCATGTCGCTCGGTGGTACTGAACTGAAAAAAGAACTTGAAGAAGCAGTTCAAGCACTCCCTGCAAACTAACTAGCTCTACACTTTAAGATCAAAGACAGATATGCATGTTACCGTATAACTTTGGAAGGGACGTGTGCCGCCGGCTTGGCGGCACAGCCGTTTCTTAGTTGATAGGAGGAAACCGACTTGACCACCACATACTTGAAGAGATATTGGCAATTGTACGCGCTAATTTCACTGCCTATTATCTACTTTTTAATCTTTCGTTATGGACCGATGTACGGTGTACAGATCGCCTTTAAGGACTTTAACTTGTTCCAGGGAATCAGTGGAAGTGAGTGGATCGGTTTTGATGCATTTCGTGAAGTGTTTGGAATGCGGGACTTCTACACCACATTGCGTAACACCTTTATGCTGAATTTTCTGGATTTGATCGTTTCATTTCCAGCTCCTATTATTTTGGCGATCATGCTCTATGAAGTTCGATTCAAATGGTTTAAAAAAATATCACAGACCATTCTGTACATTCCTCACTTTATCTCATGGGTAATCATCGGGGGAATTGTATACCAATTGTTCGGTAATCAATCCGGTATGGTTAACGGTGTACTGGAGAGTATGGGTTTAAATTCAATACCATTTTTGACAGAAAAAAATCCATGGCTTGTGACATACCTGTTCACAGGTGTCTGGCAAAGTGCAGGATGGGGAACCATTCTATATCTTGCTGCATTAACCGGCGTCAACAAGGAATTGTTCGAAGCAGCTGAAATTGATGGAGCATCGCGGCTGAAGAGAATCTGGCATATTACATTGCCAAGCATTAAACCAACCATTGTGACCCTGCTCATTCTTAATCTTGGACATATGGTCAGCATCGGTTTTGATCGGCCTTATATCATTGGTAATACGGCTGTGCGTGAATATTCCGATGTACTCAGTACCTTTGTATACAGAGTTGGTCTTGAATCAGGACAATACACGCTGGCAACTGTCGTCGGATTGTTCCAGGCAGTAGTAGGACTTGTATTCGTACTAGGCTCCAACTATATTTCGAAGAAAACAACCGGTGAAGGTATTTTGTAGGTTGTGATGAACGGAAGAGGCACCAATCGGCTTGTTTGTATAGACCATCAGTAAAGGAGCTGTGCGCATATGAGTGAACGCACCTCAAACCGGATTTTTGATATCGTTAATATCTCCTTTATCACCTTGTTTGTTATATTCTGTCTGGCTCCATTTCTGCACACGATTGCGATATCATTCAGCTCTAACCGTGCGATTACGTCAGGTGAAGTAACCATATTCCCTAAAGAATTCAATTGGGATGCGTATATTCAGGTGTTCTCTGATCAGTCGATGATCTATTCACTGGGATACACAACGGTTCTGACAATTGCTACTACTGTCTTGTGCATGATGTTCACACTGGCAGCTGCATACCCGTTAACCAAGAAAAAATTGAAAGGGCGCAAGCTCTTCATGTATGTCATCATCATTACGATGTTCTTCAGTGGCGGGATCATCCCTGAGTACTTGCTCATTCGTGACCTGAACTTGCTTAATTCAGTGTGGGCACTGATTCTGCCTGGACTGGTCAGTCCGTTTAACCTGATTATCCTGATCTCATTCTTCAGAGGTATTCCTGAAAGTCTAGAAGAATCAGCAGAAATTGACGGCAGCTCACATGTACACACGTTATTTAAAATCATACTGCCATTATCCATGCCAGTACTGGCTACATTAGCTCTTTTCTATGCGGTTGGACGCTGGAATGGGTTCCAGGATTCCCTGATGTATATTAACGATCCGAAGTTGTACCCGCTTCAACTGAAGTTATTCCAAATGGTACAGAACAATATGGTCAGCGAGCTTACTCAGATGGAGGGTGCTAACCGTACGCCATTGACTCCCGAGAGTCTCAAGGCCGCGACCGTTATTTTCGCAACCGTTCCGATTCTGCTCGTCTATCCGTGGCTGCAAAAGTATTTTGTCAGCGGTGCGATGCTTGGCGCGGTAAAAGGTTGAGTTAAGGCTGGTGTAAAAAGTTTAGCCAGAGGGAGGAGAAGGAAAACAGATGCAGCACATAGATAAGGGGATATATTCGTTCTCCACATGCTGGAATATCCGAAAACATGATGTCGGGGAAGATATGATTCGTGAGATTGCAGATCTCGGCTTTCGCCGGGTGGAACTCAATTATAATGTGACGAAGGAGATGCTCACGACGATTGAGCCCATGATTGAGCGTGGAGAGATCGGAATTTCTAGTGTCCACAATACCTTTCCACATGACCCTGATCCCGATTATGGTACAGATTCCATTTTGCTCGGCTTCGAAGATGAAGTGAAACGTAAGCGGGCGATCGAATTGCTAGTAGAATCGGCTGAATATGCCCAGCGTTATGGGGGAGAAGCTGTTGTTGTGCACCCCGGAGAGGTACCTTTCCCAGAGGATATCAGCAAAGATCTTGGAAAGATCTATAACGAGGAAGGCCCGGATTCACCGAAGTATCGCAGCAAATGGGCGGAATTGATGGAGCGGCGGCAAGCTCTCAGTTCAGGGTATGTGGAGAAAATTATCGCCAGTCTGGATGAAGTATGCAATCGGGCGGCAGCTAAAGGTCTGGATGTTCGTTTTGGCATTGAGACGAGATCCAGACCACAACAGATTCCTACCCTTGCCGAAGCCAAGACCATTATTACGGCCCTCAAAGGGGCACCGGTTGGTATCTGGTACGATACGGGTCATGCCATCATGATGGACCGAATGGGCCTTTATGACAGTGTGGGGGAAATGCAGGGGCTGATGGATGATATCGTAGGGGTGCATATTCATGAGACCCTCGGTCTCTCTGATCACTGGTGCCCGTATGTTCACAGTAAGGATATGAACTTCTATGATGCCTATCTGCCGATGATCCGCCGGGCACAAGTGAAGGTGTATGAGTTGAAGTCTGCCTGTAAGGCAGAAGAGATTCACGAGAGTCATGACTTGCTTATGAAGAAGCTTGGAGTGACAGAGTAGGCGCGGTGATGGGGGAAACAGTTGGCGTGTTCACAGCGTGTGTTCAACGACTGTTTCCTCAGTGACAAAGACCCGTAAATATGAAGTAAACAAGCACGTATTTTCTAGCGACTTTTGTCGGTATATGGTATATACTGACGAGAAAAATGAACTCACCTACGGGCGGTATGAGTATGCTTCTGTACTGAATTGAAGGTGCTGAAGCAACATAGTCCGCACATCGGGAGAATGCATTGGTATGGAGGGACTGCACATGTACAAACAACTGGTGGAGAGTAATGACAGAGCGGTAGAAAGAGGCATATCCCGGCAGATGCTTGACCCTGAAAGCCGTTATTATGGAGGCACCATCGATCCCTATACAGGTGTTGCCTGGGTCAACCACACAACTGGCACGCCCACGGATATGTGTTACTGGGGAGCTGCGCTCTCCAATCCGGACTCCATCTATTATCGGGATGAGGCGTTGTTAGATCGACTGCTGATAGCTACGGAATATGTACTCCGCTTCCAGCATGAAGATGGTTCAATATCTCCGGGTTGGACTAATTACCACTCCCCTCCAGACACTGCATTTGTCGTTGTGGGATATTCACAGTTGTATCAGCTACTTCAGCAACAGGAATGGGAACCATTGCAACCTGTACTAACCAACATGAGGCTGTTTCTGGAACGCACGATTCCAACCATGCTTACAGGAGGCTGTCATACGCCTAATCATCGCTGGGTGCTATGCGCGGCGCTCGGTTTCTTGCATGAAATTTTTGGTGTGGAGGAAGCTGTGCAGCGCGCAGAGCAGTGGCTGGCGGAAGGCATGGATATTACACCCGATGGGGAGTGGACCGAACGGAGCAACGGAATCTATAATGCGGTAAGCGACATTATGCTCATTCATGCGGCACGTCTGCTCAAGCGCCCAGAGTTGCTGGAGCCGGTGCGTCTAAATCTTCGTATGATGGTGTATCTGGTGCATCCCACGGGTGAGATTGTGACAGATTATTCTGGTCGGCAGGATCTGGGAAGCATTCACGACTTGTCGTCGTATTATCTACCATATGCGATCTTGGCGAAGATAGATGGTGACTCCATTTTTGCGGGCATGGCAACATGGGCAGATAGTACATTAACGGACCCGGGCGTATGCTCGGTCAACGCTCTTGTTAGATTGTTGCTGGAACCTGATCTTCAACAAACCAGTGGTACGAAGAATTCGCTCCCGGAAAATTACGAGTTGATGCTGAATGAACACTTTGTACGCGAGCAATATCTGGGGCAGATGGGTTCGACTGGACATCATGGACGAATCTCTCACAGTCGGATGCACACGGACTTTGGTGCTCCTGTGGCCCGAATCCGTGAGGGTGAGACAAGCGTAACTGTCATGACAGAAGTTCCACCTTTCTTTGCACTCCGACACGGTAAGGTACGTCTGCTTGCTGTGCAACTGGCTTCTTATTTTAATCCAGGATATATACCCATGCAAAACATGACGAAGCTGCCCGAGGGATATCATCTGACGGGTGAACAGAAGAAAGGGTACTACGGTCCGATTCCTACGGAACTCCTGCCGGAATCTGCTGCATCAACAATAAGTCCGTGGTATTTGTTACCCCATCAGAGTCGTCAACTTACTCATGAGCAGACATTGCGCGTAGGGGCAGAAGTTCTGCATACGGAAAATGGCTGGACGATGCATCTCACAGGGAATGAACCGGAGGATACGATGATGCAATTGTCCTTTGTGTTTGGAAGCGAAGGTGAGCTGACCTGTGAGGACGCGATGGAAACGAGTGAGGGTCACTATCTGTGGAAAAGCGGTACATTACGCTATACCTGCGGAGAAGACTGGCTGGAGATCACCGGGGGCGAACTCGGGCATCTGGCGGCAACGGTACGGGAGGCAAAATTACCGGACAAATGTAAGGTTGTGCTGGTCAATTTCATGACACCGTTTGATAAAACCATTCATATTTCACTTTCGCCTTCGATGGCGTTGAATATTGAGTCATAACTTTAGAAGACCGAGCCTGCGGGCTTGGTTTTCTTTTTTACGAATGATTACGGCGAAGATTTCACTACATCCCCAATGATGTGCTCAATCCATGCAACTTAATGGATTTTGATATTTCAGGATACGTCTCATACTGTGAACTATCATTTCAGTTGCTCCAACGCAGTTTCGATTGGTTTAGTGAACAGAGGATTATCTTTGGTATTGCTCCAGTAGACGATAAGAACATTTCCTTTCTCATATAGAAAAGGGAACGTTGTGAAATGGGCACTTTCCATGTGTTTATTGAATTCTTTGGTCCCGCTAATGCGAGCCTTTTCAGAATTGAAAATATAGAAATGTAAAAATTCAGGGTTATACGGATCTTCTTCTTTCACTGGCAATTCAACGGCGTACACCTCAGGCACAACAACATTTAATTTCAAAGGATACCCGGTTATACCAAAGGACACTAAATTCAAGTTTTGAGACTCCAGCGCTGTTACTACTTCATCAAGTGTAAAATGATTTTCATCATTTTTTATATCTTCTGAACATCCATTCAAAGCAAACAAGCAGATTAAGATGAATATAAGTGGTTTTATTTTCGAAATCATCAATATAACATCTCCTTAAAATAATAATGATGTGCCTTCATTCTTATGATTACACACGACATCCCGTAACTGACAGGATTAGACTAATGCAATACTGCAAAGAGATCCTGTGGCAAGTGGTGTCGGAATCTCTAGGCAAAAAAGGGTATCCTTTTAATAAACAACGCTCCAAGGTGATATGTTTCCTACAAAATGGAATATCACTTTCTTTTGCATTTTTTTCATAAACGACATGAAACTACATATTGAGAAGTGGGCCTTAAGATGTGGTATACTGGAGAGTATGAATGAAATGCAAAGAGGAGGTGCCTTGGAAGATGAAGGGCAAGCTAGTGCGGGCTGAGGGACACCTTGCCAATATTATACCGATTCACTTGGATGCTTCTTTCTTTTTTGAAAGAGCTGTCCGCTCGCTGGACCGTAATCATGTTGACAAGGCATTAAAATATTTTCGCAAAGCTGTTGAATACGAACCGGAAAATCCGGTAAATCATTGTAATATGGCGGGTATATTATCGGAGAAGGGGGATTACGAAGCCTCCAATGCCATTCTGGCTAACGTGCTGGAAGTGGTAGATCCGTCGATGACGGAATGTTATTTCTATATGGCGAACAATTATGCAAATATGGATCGGTTTGAGGAAGCCGAGCAAGCACTTGTTACCTATCTGGAGGAGGACACCCAGGGTCAGTTCATGACGGAGGCCGAAGAGATGATGGAGCTTCTGTACTATGAGCTGGATCGTCCGACCAAACTGAATCGAATTAAATCACGCAAAGGTGTAGTGGAGCACGATCAGGCACGGGAACTATTGGAAGAAGGGAAATTTGCACAGGCTGCTGAATTGCTCGAAGGCATGTCTTCTGATTATCCTGATTACTTGGCTGCCCGTAACAATCTGGCACTCGCCTACTATTATATGGGTCTGTTTTCCAAAGCAAAAGAGACCATTGCCGAAGTGCTTGAACAGGAACCAGGTAATCTGCATGCACTCTGTAATCTGGCTATTTTCCATCAAAATGAGAACCGGGCTGATCAAGTGCTGCTTCTGATCAAAAAATTGCGGGTCATCGTGCCGTTCCAGCACGAACAAGTCTACAAACTGGCGACAACAATGGGAATTCTGGGCCAACACGATACGGCTTATGTTCACTTCCGGCGTTTGCTCAAGGATGAAGAGACAGCTGCTGATCCGGCACTTGCTCATTATGCAGCAGTGGCGGCTTATAATACAGAACGTTATGATGCTGCTGAGCGTTTATGGCATCATGTATCCAAGCTTGATCCGGGTTCCGAAGTATCTCGGTACTATCTGTCAGGTCTTGAAGCTGTAAGACAAGGCGAGCAAGAGCCAGAGAAGCTAAGTTATCACTATCATCTGCCATTTGACGAGCAATTCAGACAGTGGGAAAACTATGGTAACGGCATTCCTGAAGAAATGAAGAATGATCCATTAATTCGTTCATCGTTCTTCTGGGCATTGCGGCATGGTGATCGGGCAACCAAGCTACAGGTTATTCATGCGCTTGGAATGATCGGTGATTATGAGGTGCAGCAGGCTCTGCAATCCTTTATTGAAGAGCCGGGAGAAGAACAGGATCTGCTTGAGGCAGCACAAGCTGTACTGAGCGGATTGAAATCCGCTGAACATGAGGATCAGAATACTGAGGTGGTTCGACCCTTTTCTCCTGTTGCCTTGAAGTCCATTGGGAAGATTCAATCCACATCAGAACAATCGGACACTGGCTCGACCTCCCATTGGCAGGCTGTTGTTGATCGTGCATTACAGATGTCTGAAGCAAAGGCTGAGTTGCAGCAAGAGATGGAACGGCTCTGGACGGATTATGTATCCCGGGTACATCCGGAGGTTCCGGGCACGAAGCAGATTGAGGGTTGGGCTGCGGGACTTGAATATTTGGCAGCGAAGAATCACAGTCGTCCCGTTACCTATCAAAGTATTGCTGAGCGGTATGGGATATCGGCATCAACGGTTAGCAAGTATGCTAAACAGATTCATTCGGTGTGTAACAGCAATCCACCACTTGTATAGAAAGTTGGCCCTCACTCGTTTTCAGAAAGACATCATGAGGTGAAGGATACAACAACCGGGAAAACGGGTAAACTTAACGAATGGGCCTCGTAAATGCCTGTAGGATATCATCTTGGCAAGTTCATCGCTAGTACAACACATTCTCACCTTAATTAAGGAGGCTGTATCTATATGTCTAAATACAGAACGATTGTGATCGGAACGGGACCTGCGGGTCTGACAGCAGCGATATATCTGGCTCGTGCTAATCTGAAACCACTGGTTATCGAAGGTCTTCAGCCGGGTGGTCAATTGACAACGACAACGGAAGTTGAGAATTTCCCCGGTTTCCCGCAAGGTATCATGGGTCCTGAACTGATGGATAACATGCGTAAGCAAGCTGAACGTTTTGGAGCGGAATTCAAAAACGGTTGGGTGGAAGAAGTGGATTTTAGCAAACCGCCCTTCAAGGTCAAAGTTGGAGGAATCGGTGAACTGGAAGCTGAATCGATCATTATCTCCACAGGTGCATCCGCTCGTTATCTCGGTATTCCGGGTGAACAGGAAAATGTGGGACGTGGTGTAAGTACATGCGCGACATGTGACGGCTTCTTCTTCCGCGGCAAAAAGATCGTGGTTGTGGGCGGTGGTGACTCCGCCATGGAGGAAGCGAGCTTCCTGACTCGTTTTGCAACAGACGTCACATTGGTTCACCGTCGGGATGAATTGCGTGCATCCAAGATTATGCAGGATCGGGCTCGCAGCAATGAGAAGGTGAAGTGGGCGCTGAACCGTACTCCTCTCGAGGTCGTACCTGAAGCTATGGGTGTCAAAGGCCTGAAGGTACGCAACAACGAGACGGGGCAGGAAGAGTTGCTTGAAGCAGATGGCGTATTCGTTGCCATTGGTCACACACCAAATACCGGATTTTTGGGTAATGCGATCACACTGGACGAACATGGCTATGTTGTGGTTAAACCAGGAACGACGGAGACCAATATACCGGGTGTATTTGCCTGTGGTGATGTTCAGGATACGAAGTATCGTCAAGCTATTACGGCTGCAGGATCCGGTTGTATGGCCGCGATGGATTGTGAGAAGTTCCTTGAAGGAAGCATTGTCCATGATTGGAGCGAAACGTTGGATAAATAAGCATGACATGCGTGAGGTTAGGCATATGCTAGGAATAAGAGACAACGGGAAGTCTCATGTAATGAGAGAAGCCGGAAGGCTTCTCTTTTTTTGAAACTACAGTGGGCATGAGTTCGTATACATATGGGGCATATTAGCTGTGAGGTGAAGATTTTGGGGGAAATGATAAAAGATTGGCTACAGAATGCGACAGTGAGACGATTTTTGATCCTGCTCTTGTTCTGTTTAGTTTTGTTCAGTATGGGGAGTATGCTGCACATGATTCTGCTGTTGTTCCTGGTGACGTATGTCATGAACAGGTTACAGCATTTCATTACAGGTGGTTTGAATCGGTTGTTTCCGATCAATTATAAAGTTGTGGTCATCCTGCTCTATATGATTGTTATCGCAGTAATTGTACTTGGCATTTCCAGATATTCACCGCGGATCGTGGATCAGGTCGTTCAGTTAACGAACGAGATTATGAAATTTCTGGATAGTGCAGACGGTGATAATTTTGCATCCAAAATTGCGGGTTATCTTCAATCCTTCGATATTAAAAATTACACCAATGATGCATTGAAATATATTTTCGCTTTGAGCAAATGGCTGGAGTTTATTCTGCTCGTCATCATTCTGAGTCTGTTCTTCTTGTTGCAGAAGCAGGAGATATCCAAGTTCACGTCCAAGTTCAAAACAAGTAAAATTGGATGGTTCTATAATGAAGTGGCTTATCTGGGAGACAAATTCGTGTCTTCTTTCGGTAAAGTCATTGAGGCACAGCTTCTGATTGCGGTGTTTAATACGGTGCTGACGATACTTGGCTTATGGATTCTGGGCTTCCCGTATCTGTTCGCTCTGACCATTCTGGTGTTCATGCTCAGTCTGGTTCCCGTTGCGGGGGTTATCATCTCACTTGTACCGCTCTGTCTGATCGGGTATCAGATGGGTGGACTGAAATTAAGCATTATTGTGATCATCATGATTATTGTTATTCATGCCTTGGAGACGTATTTCCTGAATCCAAAACTGATGGCACATAAGACCAAATTGCCGATGTTCTACACCTTTATCGTACTGATTCTGTCGCAACACTTCCTGGGGATCTGGGGGCTGATCATTGGTATTCCGATTTTCGTCTTCCTGCTTGATATTCTGGATGTGAATAAGATGGAGAAGACAGAAGAGCCGGTACGTGTGGAATCGAAGTTGTGACGTATAGCTGAAGAATGGCTGAGTTCAATCAAATTGAACAACTTCAGATATTTGTGAAAAGTAAGGTGCCTTCCAACCATGGAAGGCGCTTTTTTGTTGGCAATACCGTCAATAGATCGCTTTCTGCATGGGAATGACAGGTGAGCGGGTGCATAAGACGAGTCACCGTTATGAGGGGACGATGATCATCTTTTATGAATGGAACGAGTGAAGATGCAATATCATGAGTTGAGGCTTCCTCTGTTATGGAGGAAGGAATGAAGCGTGCGTTTATAAATGAAGGTAATAAGATTGTATACGTATTCATAAATGCTATGTGATGTGGTTCACAACCCTGTCAAAGCATGATGTATCCGAGGTCTTATCGTCTTGACCCAGGCGTATCCTTCAATTATAGTTGGTACGTAGGACTTAAACTATTTTAGATAGATAAAGGTGGCTTGCAGCATGTCTGAGAAAATCTACGTTGGGGTCGATCTCGGCGGAACAGCAATCAAAGTCGGTATATGCGATGAACAAGGTCAGCTAATGCATACGTATGAAGGACCGACTGAAGTGGATAAGGGCGTAGACACGGTCATCGCCAACATCGAGAAGTATGTCCGACATATCGTAGCCGAATCACCTTACAGTTGGGAACAGCTTGAGGGTGTAGGCGCTGGAGTGGCCGGTTTCACGAATGTACGCGAGGGAATTATCGTTCATGCCCCTAACATCGGATTTCGGAATGTGGCCATTCGTTCGATTCTGGAAGAACGTCTGGGCAAGCCAATCAAAATAGATAACGATGCAAACGTGGCTGCACTGGGTGAAGTATGGGCAGGTGCCGGCAAAGGCGTAGACAATTGCGTATGTTATACGCTCGGTACTGGCGTTGGCGGAGGCTTGATCTTGAATGGGAACATCTATCAAGGCTTCTCGGGTATGGCGGGAGAGCTGGGTCATATTAGTGTTGTACCTGATCTGGAGGCCATCAAGTGCGGCTGTGGTAAAATGGGGTGTGTAGAAACTGTATCTTCTGCAACGGGTATTATTCGTATGGCGAAGGATGCGGTAGAACGCGGTGATCATACGTCACTGGCACTCGTCGACAAGATTGCAGCCAAAGAAGTATTCGATGCTGCCAAGGCAGGCGATGAAGTGGCACAGCGTATTGTAAACCGTGCGGCCTTTTACCTGGGCAAGTCCATGGCTACTGTAGCAGCTGTCATTAACCCGGAGATGTTCATCATTGGTGGCGGCGTATCCAAAGCCGGCAATTTCTTGTTTGATGAAATACGTACCGTATTTGCTAAGCTGACACCGGAACCACTGCAAGAAGGGGTTCAGATTCTGGAAGCTACACTTGGTAATAATGCAGGTATTGTGGGTGCGGCAGGTCTTCTCTTGCGTTCCTAGTAACCTCGTAACAATATATGAAGACAGCAATATGATAAGGAGGGGACATTTATGCTTGAAGGTGAAGGCTCACCAGGCACAGGCGCCACGCTCATTATCATTACGGGCATGTCCGGGGCAGGTAAAACCATTGCAGTACAAAGCCTGGAGGATCTGGGTTTCTTCTGTGTGGATAATCTGCCACCGGTATTGATTCCAAAATTTGCGGAACTAATTGAACAGTCAAACGGCAAGATTGGTAAGGTTGCATTGGTTATCGATCTGCGCGGGCGTGAATTCTTTACGGCTCTGTCCGAGTCTTTGAACTATATTAAAGATCATTTTACCATTCATTGCGAAATTTTATTCCTGGATGCTACAGATTCTGTACTTGTTCAGCGTTACAAAGAAAGCAGGCGCAGACATCCTCTGGCTCCTGAGGGCATGCCGCTGGACGGCATCCGACTGGAACGCAAGATGTTGGAGGAACTCAAAAACTCCGCTACTCAGGTACTGAATACAAGTACAATGAAGCCTGCCCAACTGAAAGAACGCATCATTTCCCGCTTCTCTCATCTGGAAAGCCAAATGCTGTCAGTGAATATTACGTCGTTCGGATTTAAATATGGCATTCCAATTGATGCTGATCTGGTGTTTGATGTACGTTTTTTACCGAATCCGCATTATATTGATCATTTACGACCGAATACGGGACAGAATAGTGATGTGTACGAATATGTTATGAAGTGGCCAGAGACACAGGCGTTTCTGACCAAGCTGCTGGATATGCTGCATTTCCTGATTCCGCAATACCGGAAGGAAGGCAAAAGCCAGGTTATTATTGGAATCGGCTGTACCGGAGGCAAGCATCGTTCGGTAGCAATATCGGAATATTTGGGCAAGATGTTGGGAAGCAGCGAGACAGAAGCTGTCACCGTGAGCCATCGCGACGCTGACCGGGACCGTCATTGAAGAGGGTGAAGGGATGAAAGAGGCCGGACCACGAAGAGAACGTCCGAGAATAGTTGTAATGGGCGGCGGAACCGGATTATCCGTGATGTTACGCGGTTTGAAAGAGAAGCCGCTGGATATCACGGCCATCGTCACGGTAGCAGATGACGGTGGAAGTTCAGGCATCCTGCGCAATGAGCTACAGATGCCGCCTCCGGGCGACATTCGCAACGTGCTTACGGCACTGGCTGATGTAGAACCATTGCTTTCAGATATGTTGAAGTACCGTTTCAATACAGGCGCGGGGCTTGCAGGCCACAGCTTGGGAAATTTGATTTTGGCTGCAATGACGGATATTTCGGGCGACTTTGTGACCGCAGTGCGGGAGCTTAGCCGCGTGTTTGCCGTTCGAGGTGAGGTATTGCCAGCAGCTGGGCAGGCCGTTGTGTTGCATGCCGAGATGGAAGATGGCACAATTATTACAGGTGAATCCAAAATCCCCGAGGCAGGCGGACGCATCAAACGTGTTTTCCTTGAACCGGATCACGTGGAGCCGTTGCCAGAGGCGGTAGAGGCTATTCGTCAAGCTGACGCCATTCTGATCGGGCCAGGCAGCCTATATACAAGCATCCTTCCCAATCTGCTTGTACCTAAGCTTGCAGAAGCTGTGGTAGAGGCTGATGCGGTGAAGATGTTTATCTGTAATGTTATGACACAGCCGGGAGAAACGGATAACTATACGGTAAGTGACCACCTTAAGGCGGTACACGAGCATATAGGTCATCAGCTCTTCGACTATGTTATCGTAAATAATGGGGATATTCCGCTGCAAGTGCAGAATAAGTATGCGGAAAAAGGAGCAAAACCGGTTGTACTGGATATGAATGTACTCGAAAGTGCCGGCTATCAGGTGGTTGCAGATACTCTTGTTCTGTTCAAGACTTATCTGCGTCATGATGCCGACAAGTTAAGTCATCACATCTACCAGCTGGTACAAAATTGGATGTTACGGAAGAGGTGAAGTCCCATGTCGTTTGCAGCACAGACCAAAAAAGAGTTAACCATGATCGAGAGCGAACCGTGCTGCGAAAAGGCGGAACTTTCAGCCCTCATCCGTATGCTTGGTGCAGTGCAGTTATCGAATAAAAAAGTAATCTTGGATATTTCGACGGAGAATGCCGCCATTGCAAGACGGGCATACTCTCTGCTTAAAAAGCATTTTCAAGTGCATACGGAATTACTGGTCCGCAAAAAAATGCGGCTGAAAAAGAACAATGTATATATTGTTCGTATTCCAACTATGGTACAGGAGATTCTCAAGAGTCTTCATATTGTATCGGAAGGTTTTCTGTTTACGCCAGGAATTAATACGGAGCTGTTTCAGCAGAACTGTTGTAAACGGGCCTATCTTCGCGGTGCATTTCTGGCCGGTGGATCGGTTAATAATCCGGAAGGTTCCTCGTACCATCTGGAGATTGCGTCCATGTATGAGGAGCATTGTCAGGCGCTGGTTGATCTGGCCAATGAATTTCATCTGAATGCCCGGTGTATAGAACGGAAAAAAGGATTCATCCTATACATTAAGGAAGGCGAGAAAATCATTGAGCTGCTCAGCATCATTGGTGCTCATCAGGCCTTGTTCAAGTTTGAAGATGTACGGATTATGCGAGACATGCGTAACTCCGTTAACCGGATTGTCAATTGTGAGACTGCCAACCTGAATAAAACAATTGGAGCGGCGGTAAGACAAATCGATAATATCCGTTTGTTGCAAAAAGAAGTTGGTCTGGAGTCACTGCCTGAGAAACTTCGCGAGGTGGCGGAGGTTCGACTGGCTCATCCAGATATCAATTTGAAGGAAGTGGGCGAACTCCTTAAGGGTACTGTTAGCAAGTCGGGAGTAAACCATCGGCTTCGTAAAATTGATGAGCTGGCTGAGAAAGTGCGCACAGAACGTTATGGTTAAGACGTCGTAGGGTAAAGTAACAAGGTCGGCTGTTTCTGCTGAACAGAAACGGTCGGGAAAGTTATACCCGTTAAGGATCTGGGAGACTTCACTTAGGTCATTGGATGCGCTCTGCAAAAGATGAAATAGGGCAAGATAATGTCCTTCAAAGCACCCTGAGTTTTTTCTTCTAGTGTCCTGCACGGGTTAATGGTATAATGTTGTATAAATATAATTGTGTATTTAATGTCCAGATTTCATAATAGGGGGTAAGTTTCCATGACAAAGCACCCGGTAGTTGTCCGTTTGAAAACGGGTCTCCATGCCAGACCTGCGGCACTGTTCGTTCAAGAAGCGAATAAGTACTCGTCTGAAGTGTTCGTCGAGAAGGACGACAAAAAAGTTAATGCAAAAAGTATTATGGGGATCATGAGCCTTGCGATTAGCACAGGTACGGAAATCCAGATTAGTGCAGAAGGCGCGGATGCCGAACAGGCTGTAAACGCTTTAGTTAGTCTGGTAAGCAAGGAAGAGCTCGAAAACCAATAAGATATGATCAATCCAATGAAGAAGTCCCGAAAGGGGCTTTTTTGCGTTATTGAGGTATTTGCTATCGTCAAGTGCAACATTATGGAATTTGTCCCGTCTGTTAAGGTATCAAATCGATTAAAGTTTGAGATGTTAACACATAAGGAGGCTATCGTGATGGGTAAACAATGGATGAAACCGTTTGGTGCAGTGCTGGTGGCAAGTACGTTGCTTGTAGGAGGAACCGCATGGGTTGCGCCAGGAAACTATGCTTATGCTGCAGAGGTTCAAGGCGTACAACAGAATGTGATTAATGTCGTGGGTAAAGGTGAGATTCAGGTGAAGCCTGATATTGCTTATCTGTCCATTGGTGTGAACAGTACTGCAGAGACAGCTGCATCTGCTCAAAAAGCGAATGCTGCCAAAGTTCAAAAGGTATCCAACTTGCTGAAGAATACGTGGAAGATCAGTGCAGACGACATTCAAACCAGTCAGTTCTCTGTACAACCCAACTATACGTATAGCGAAAAAGACGGACAACAAATTAAAGGATACACAGCGCACCATACACTGACAGTCACGTATCGTCAGATGGACAAGATCGGCGAGTTGCTCGATGCTGCTTCAGGGGCAGGTGCCAACAATATTGAGAATGTGCGCTTTACTGTAGAAAATCCGGAAACTTATGAGTCCCAAGTGATTGAGAAGGCTGTTGCCAATGCAGATGTGAAAGCTGGCGCCATTGCAAAAGCAGTTAAACGTCAACTGGGTGCTGTTCTTTCCGTGAGCCAAGGTGATGCCAATGTGCCTGTATTCTATGCAAGCGAGGCTTTAATGTCCAAAGCACAAGATACAGCAGGTGGCACGGAGATTGAAACAGGCCAGGTTAAAGTAAGTACAATCCTGAATATTACGTATGAAATGAAATAAACAAGAGTGAACCAGGATTGTGAGCTCAAGTAACCTTTACAAGTTTCATTTGAAGGGTACAACGAAATAATGACAAAGACTTTGTCCTGTGGACAGAGTCTTTTTTGTTGGAAAAGCAAACTTTAATGAAGTTTGATAGGAGGGAACCCTTTTTGAAGCAACGTGAAATGTTGTTTGTTGGTATCTTTTTTGTATAGTTGTTCGTGACAAAAAGGTCATATCCCCTTATATTTTCCGTCTCATATTCATCAACATTGTAACTCGAGCTGTAAACCTTTCCGAAATTGGGTTAATTATAATAAAGAGGTGAGCGTATGAGATATGCGAACAGGTCAAGATTACATACGCAATGATACCTAATTGTGAATTCAGAGAGGAGTTTTATATATGACATCATGGAAAAAATGGACAAGTGCGTTGCTTGCAGCAGGAATTATTGTAGGTAGTGGTTCGGTATGGCAGGATAGTTCGGTACAGGCGGCTTCTGTATCCTCAAAAGTGACAACCCCGGCTGAGGTAACTCTGAAATCGGGTGGGAAAACACTGACTCAAAAAGGACTTCTTCAAGGTGGATCGACTTGGGTCTCGCTGACAGCGGTCAAAGATGTAGCGGGCGGTACGTTGAAATATGATGCCAAAACCAAGTCATATACGGTAACAGCAGCCAACAATGCGATGACTGTTAGCTTGATGGATGGACAGCCAAACGTTTACATTAACGGTTATTACCCTCAGGTGGAAGCAAAATTGATTCAGGGTCGATTATATATCCCATTCTCGGCAATGAGAGATTATCTGGGTGTACAGGGAAATTGGGATGGCAAAACCAAAACGTTAACACTCAGCAAGGTGAAACAAAATAGCGTGACAGTTAAAGCGGCCACAGTTAATGTCACTGTGAAAAATGCTGAAGTAGATGTTCAATATCCGCAGGTAAGTGGACTTGCCAGCAAAGAAGCTGAAGCGGCCATCAACAAAGTGCTGAAAGACGAAGTGGATGCTTATGTAGCTGACTTCAAGAAACAGACATCTGAATTCGGCGGTGCTACAGCCAACCGTCCATATGCATTTGAGAGCTCTTATGTAGTGACGTACAACGAAAAAGGCGTGCTGGGACTCATTACACAACGATACGAAGATTATGCTGGCGCTCATGGTATGACATACCGTACGGGCCACACCTTTGCACTGGACACAGGTAAGGAGCTTACATTAGATGATGTGCTGCAAAATAACAAAACCATGCGTGAGACGTTGGGTAAAAAAGTGGGCGAGCAACTGAAAGCCCGCGGTGGATACCTCGATGGGTATAAAGGGTTAAATAAAGATCAGGATTTCTATGTTACACCAACGGGTGTGGTCGTGTTCTTCCAGCTGTATGAGTATACAGCGTACGCAGAGGGATTCCCTGAAATGCCATTTACGTATAAAGAGATTCTTCCTAAAGGCACAGAACCATTTAGCGATGTAACGGGAACCAAATAAAGAATCATTATTATGCACTCTTAAGTTATTTTTCTTATAAAATGAAAAAAGAAGCCCTCATCATGATCATGATGAGGGCTTCTTCTCGTATAGACAACACAATGAGGTGTTGCTGATTACGTTAGGTATTGATATATTAACGCGAAGACCGTGGTCTAACTAACACTTAGATTCCTTGGGAACCTACGTTTTCAATAACTTTATCAATGATACCGTAATCGGCAGCTTCAGCAGCACTCATGAAGTAGTCACGATCTGTATCTTTCTCAATCCGCTCCAGAGGTTGACCTGAACGCTCAGAGATGATGCGGTTCAACGTATCACGCATTTTCAAAATGCGACGAGCACGGATTTCGATGTCAGAAGCCTGACCTTGTGCACCACCAAGTGGTTGGTGAATCATAATTTCACTGTTTGGTAATGCAAAACGTTTACCTTTTGCACCGGCATTCAACAAGAATGCACCCATGGAAGCCGCCATACCTACACAGATGGTAGATACATCCGGTTTGATGAATTGCATTGTATCGTAAATCGCCATACCGGCTGTAATCGATCCGCCTGGGCTGTTGATGTATAAGTGAATGTCTTTCTCCGGATCTTCCGCAGCCAGGAACAACATCTGTGCCATAATGGCATTAGCCACTACGTCATTAACATCGCTACCAAGGAAAATAATACGATCCTTCAGCAATCTGGAGTAGATGTCGTAGGCGCGCTCACCCCGGTTGCTCTGTTCAACGACCATTGGAATAAAACTCACGTGAAAAACCTCCTTGGAATGTAAATGTTATTGGTGTTTATACTTAAACTGTTACCGTATTACCCACATAATAAACAATTCCAAACAAAAAGTCAAAGAAAGTCAAACTAACTTGCAAAAAAAAGAAACCTTTCCGGTTTCATTGGTTAAATGGGTTATGAGCTGTTAAATAAAAATGGCGCGCCCGCCAAGAATCGAACTTGGATCTCAGGCTTCGGAGGCCTACGTCATATCCATTGGACCACGGGCGCACATTATGTGACAGCAATAATGATTATAGCTCATGAAATATTTAATTGCAAGCAGTTCGTTGTGGTATTGGTTTGGATTAACCCAAAAATGATCATGATGAAGAAGAGTGGATAAAGAGTGCATTTAAGTAAATGCTATTAGAGGTTTTGGACATGCCGTATGAAATGTGATTCTGAGCGATATGTAGATTGAATTCATTTGTTTCTTCTATATATGGTATGCGTGAGCTAGTCCTTGATCATGGAAGTCTAGGATTGTGAAAATAGGCGCGTACAAACGCTGAATGCGTGTCGAAATAACACGTTGAAACACTTGCATGTCACGTCAGTTTTAGGTAGAATAGACGTGGGACTTAAAAAGTTAACCCGGGACGTTTTAGGGCCACGAAAGAGAGCTTAGAACGAGAACTTGCGGGAGTGGAAAGCATGCGAACGATTTTAGAAGTACAAAAGCAGCTTCTGCCTGATCTCATGGATATCTTGAAAAAGAGGTATACGATTCTGCAACAGATCATGTTATCGGATGTGATCGGACGGAGAACGTTAGCTAATTCCATGCAGATGACCGAGCGGGTTCTGAGGGCTGAGACCGATCTGTTAAAGGCTCAGGGACTTATTGAAATTGACAGTGCAGGAATGAAGATCAGCGAGGCAGGGTATGATTTGCTGCAGCAGTTAGAGCCCGTAGCCAAAGAGTTGTTCGGATTATCCGAGCTGGAAGAGCGCATCAAGCAAGCCTACGGTCTGCAAAAGGTAGTTGTGGTTCCTGGTGATTCGGACGTTTCTCCATTTGCCAAAAGGGAACTGGGCAGAGCCGGAGCGAAGGCTCTCGGCAATATCATGAGTGACAACGACGTTGTCGCCGTTACTGGCGGATCAACAACGGCCGAAGTCGCAGAGCAACTGACTCCGCCAACATCGCTCAAAGGTGTCTGGTTCGTACCGGCACGCGGTGGACTTGGAGAAAGCCTTGAAATTCAGGCAAATACGATTGCATCCACAATGGCAAAACGGGTAGGAGCGCAATACAAACTCCTGCATGTACCGGATTTGCTTAGTGATCATGCCTACGAATCATTAATCCAGGACCCCAGTGTTCAGGAGATTCTGCAGCTGATTCGGAAATCGCGGATTGTAATTCATGGAATTGGTGATGCCGTGGAGATGGCGACAAGACGTAAACTTGCGACGGAGATTATCGATGAACTTCAGGAGCAAGGAGCCGTATCTGAATCTTTCGGTTATTACTTTAATGATCAGGGTAAGGTGGTACATACCATGCTTACACTGGGTATGCGACTTCAGGATATTGAACGAACCGATGTCGTGATTGGAATTGCAGGTGGCAAAAGCAAAGCTGCTGCCATTCACTCCGTGTTGCGATTTGGTCAGGAAGATATTCTGATTATTGATGAGGCTGCTGCCGAAGTCATCGTTGCTGAAATGGAATAAGGGTTTACTTTGCATCACAACTATTGTTGTCTTGACGGACTTCACCGTCTGTCTTGAATATATAAGTTTCATAAAAAATTAATCAAAACTTGGGAGGAACTTACTCATGATTAAAGTAGGTATTAACGGTTTTGGACGTATTGGACGCTTGGCATTCCGCCGTATTCAAAATGTAGCAGGCATCGAGGTAGTAGCAATCAACGACTTGACTGATGCTAAAATGCTCGCTCATTTGCTCAAATATGATACAACTCAAGGTCGCTTCGATGGCGATGTTGAAGTACACGATGGCTTCTTCAAAGTGAACGGCAAAGAAGTTAAAGTATTGGCTAACCGTAACCCGGAAGAACTTCCTTGGGGCGACCTGGGCGTAGATATCGTTCTGGAATGTACTGGTTTCTTCACAACTAAAGAAGCAGCTGAGAAACACTTGAAAGGTGGAGCTAAGAAAGTTGTTATCTCCGCACCAGCTACTGGCGACATGAAAACCATCGTTTACAACGTAAACCATGAAATCCTCGACGGTACTGAAACTGTAATCTCCGGCGCATCTTGCACAACAAACTGCCTGGCACCTATGGCAAAAACACTGCAAGACAAATTCGGAATCGTTCAAGGTTTGATGACTACAATTCACGCTTACACTGGCGACCAAAACACGTTGGATGCTCCACACCCTAAAGGTGACTTCCGTCGTGCTCGCGCAGCAGCTGAAAACATCATCCCTAACACAACTGGTGCTGCTAAAGCAATCGGTCTGGTAATCCCAGAACTGCAAGGCATCCTTGATGGTGCAGCTCAACGTGTACCAGTAGCTACTGGTTCCCTGACTGAGCTCGTAACTGTTCTGAACAAAAAAGTAACTGCTGAAGAAGTTAACGCAGCTATGCAAGAAGCTTCCGATCCAGAAACTTTCGGATACACAGAAGACGAAATCGTATCTTCCGATATCCAAGGAATCACTTTCGGTTCCCTGTTTGATGCAACTCAAACTAAAGTTCTGACTGTTGGCGACCAACAATTGGTTAAAACTGTAGCTTGGTATGACAATGAAATGTCCTACACTGCACAATTGGTTCGCACTTTGGAGCACTTTGCAAAAATGATTAAGTAATATCTGAAATAAAATAGAGCGGAAACAGATGCTATATTGTTTCCGCTCTTTATATATCTACATTTTGCAAATTTCTCAAAAACACCAGGATTGACAAGGGATTTTAGCTCTTGATTGGTCCACCAAATACATGGGTGCGGAGGAAATACAGATGAACAAAAAAAGTGTACGCGATATCGAATTGACAGGAAAACGGGCTTTTGTCCGTGTAGATTTCAATGTGCCGCTCGAAGATGGTAAAATTACAGATGACAAACGTATTCGTGCAACGCTTCCTACAATCAACTTCTTGATTGAAAAAGGCGCTAAAGTCATTTTGGCAAGCCACATGGGTCGTCCTAACGGCGAAGTGGTTGAATCCTTGCGTTTGACTCCAGCAGCTGAGCGTTTGTCTGAATTGCTTGGTAAAACCGTTGTTAAAGCTGACGATTCTGTTGGTGACGCTGTTAAAGCTCAAATCGCTGAACTGAACAACGGCGACGTATTGTTGCTTGAAAACGTTCGTTTCCACGCTGGCGAAGAGAAAAACGATCCGGAACTGGCAAAACAATTTGCTGAACTGGCTGACGTTTTTGTTAACGATGCGTTTGGCGCGGCTCACAGAGCACACGCTTCGACTGAAGGAATCGCTCACTTGCTTCCAGCAGTGTCCGGTTTGTTGATGGAGAAAGAACTTGAAGTGTTGGGTAAAGCAATCTCCAACCCTGAGCGTCCTTTCACAGCTATCATTGGTGGATCCAAAGTTAAGGACAAAATCGATGTAATCGACAACCTGCTGAACATTGCAGACAACGTGATCATCGGTGGCGGTCTGACTTACACGTTCTTCAAAGCACAAGGACATGAGATTGGACAATCCTTGTTGGATGAATCCAAACTTGATGTTGCTCTCGGTTTTATCGAAAAAGCGAAAAAACTGGGCAAAAACTTCTACCTGCCGGTAGATATCGTAGTGTCTGACGATTTCAGTGCGAAAGCAAACACACAAATCGTTGACATCGATGGCATCCCAGCAGATTGGGAAGGTATCGACATCGGTCCTAAAACACGTGAGATCTATGCTGACGTAATCAAAAACTCCAAATTGGTTGTATGGAATGGACCAATGGGCGTATTTGAAATCGAGCCATTCTCCCACGGTACTCGTGCAGTAGCGGAAGCTTGCGCTGAGACAGAAGCTTACACTGTAATTGGTGGCGGTGACTCCGCAGCAGCAGCTGAGAAGTTTAAATTGGCTGACAAGATGAACCACATCTCTACAGGTGGCGGAGCATCGCTCGAGTTCATGGAAGGTAAAGTACTTCCAGGCGTAGTGGCATTGAACGACAAGTAAGTTTTAGTAGTCTATAGCATGAAGGAGTTGAAACCCATGAGAACACCGATTATCGCAGGTAACTGGAAAATGTTCAAAACGGTTTCCGAATCCAATGACTTCATTCAGGAAGTTAAAGGAAAAGCGGAAGTTGAAGGCGTGGAAACTGTAATCTGCGCACCGTTTACAAATCTGCCATCCCTGGTAGAAGCCGTTAAAGGCACAAACATCAAAATTGGTGCACAAAATCTTCATTTTGAAGATAATGGTGCATTCACAGGCGAAATCAGCGGTGTAATGCTGAAAGACCTGGGTGTGGATTATGTCATCGTTGGTCACTCGGAGCGCCGTCAATATTTTGCGGAAACCGATGAGACTGTCAATAAAAAGTTGCATGCAGCATTCCGTCATGGTTTGACTCCAATCTTCTGCCTCGGTGAGACGCTTGAAGAGCGTGAAGCGAACCAAACAAAAGACGTATGCAAAGTGCAAACAGAAGCTGCGCTGGCAGGTCTGTCTGCAGAGCAAGCGGCACAAGTCGTTATCGCTTATGAGCCAATCTGGGCGATTGGTACAGGCAAATCCTCCACTTCCCAAGATGCGAATGAAGTTATTGCTTACATCCGTACATTGGTGAAGGATCTGTACAACGAGACGGTTGCGAGTGCAGTTCGTATTCAATACGGCGGCAGTGTTAAACCGGAGAACGTAACAGAATACCTCGGACAAAGCGACATCGACGGCGCGCTTGTTGGCGGTGCCAGCTTGCAGCCGGCTTCGTTCATCGCGCTTGTTGAGGGGGCGAAGTAAGATGACAGCTCCAAAACCTGTAGCACTGATCATCATGGATGGCTTCGGTCTGCGTAACACGGTGGAAGGCAACGCGGTAGCGCAAGCCAAGAAACCGAACTACGACCGTTTTATGAGCCAATTCCCACATACAACGCTCACTGCTTGCGGTGAAGCTGTAGGTTTGCCAGAAGGGCAAATGGGAAATTCCGAGGTAGGTCACCTGAACATTGGTGCCGGCCGGATCGTATACCAGGATTTGACCCGTATCTCCAAATCCATTCGTGATGGCGAGTTCTACGACAATGAAACACTTGTCAAAGCGGTTCGCGAAGCGAAACAAAACGGTAAAAAGCTTCATCTCTACGGCTTGTTGTCCGATGGCGGCGTACATAGTCACATCGACCACCTGTTTGCTATGCTGGATCTGGCCAAAAAAGAAGGAATGAATGATGTATATATTCATGCTTTCATGGATGGCCGTGATGTTATGCCAGACAGTGGTAAAGACTTCATGCAGAAGCTGATCGCCAAGATTGAAGAAGTTGGTGTAGGACAAATCGCAACGGTTCAAGGTCGCTATTACGCGATGGACCGTGACAAACGTTGGGAACGTGTTGAGAAATCATACCGCGCCATCGTTTATGGAGATGGACCGAAATACACTGACCCACTCAAAGCGGTTGAAGAATCGTATGAGAAATCCGTATTTGATGAATTCGTTGAACCAACGGTTATCGTCAAAGCGGATGGTGAGCCGGTAGGTTTGGTAGAGAGCGGCGATTCCGTTATCTTCCTTAACTTCCGTCCTGACCGTGCAATCCAGCTGTCGCAAGTATTCACGAACCAGGACTTCCGTGGTTTCGATCGTGGTCCGAAGTTCCCAGTGGGCTTGCATTTTGTATGTTTGACTTTGTTCAGTGAGACGGTTGAAGGTTATGTGGCTTATTCGCCGAAGAACCTCGACAACACCCTGGGTGAAGTTCTGGTACAGAACAATAAAAAACAACTGCGTATTGCAGAAACGGAGAAATACCCGCACGTTACCTTCTTCTTCAGCGGCGGTCGTGATGTGGAGCTTCCGGGCGAAACTCGTGTACTGATCAACTCACCAAAAGTTGCAACATATGATCTGCAACCAGAGATGAGCGCGTATGAAGTGGCTGACGCATGTGTTCGCGAGATCGAAGCAGACAAACATGACGCCATCATTCTGAACTTCGCTAACCCTGACATGGTTGGTCACTCCGGTATGCTGGAGCCTACCATCAAAGCGGTTGAAGTAACAGATGAATGCATGGGCCGTGTTGTGGATGCAGTACTTGCCAAAGGCGGCGTTGTACTGATCACTGCGGATCATGGTAACGCGGATATGGTGTTTGATGAGCAAGGACGTCCGTTCACGGCTCATACAACGAACCCGGTTCCATTCATCGTTACGGATGCCAATGTAACATTGCGTGAAGGCGGAATCCTGGCGGATATCGCGCCAACGATCCTTGACCTGATGCAATTGCCTAAACCGGAAGAAATGACAGGTACATCCGTCATCGCTACCCGTAAATAAGTTACGCAACAACATATATGAAATTGGGAAGTTTGGAGTTTACCCCGAACGAAGGAAGCAGAAATTGTCCGAAGAAGCAACGCGTTCGCCTTTATCACATGATTCCAACTTATGAAAATAAGTTCAATGGAATCAGGGGATAACAGCGATCAGAGGACGATTCTGCTGACGTAGTGGAAAAGGGAAAACACAAGTGGTCCTAATTTTTAATAAATTTAAATTTAAAGGAGATTATCACAAATGACTATTATTTCTGACGTGTACGCTCGCGAAGTCCTCGACTCCCGCGGTAACCCTACAGTAGAAGTTGAAGTATACCTGGAGTCCGGCGCAATCGGACGCGCAATCGTTCCATCTGGTGCATCCACTGGTGCCCACGAAGCAGTTGAGCTTCGCGATGGCGACAAATCCCGTTACCTCGGTAAAGGCGTTCTGCAAGCTGTTAAAAACGTAAACGAAACAATCGCTCCAGAAGTTATCGGTATGGATGCATTGGATCAACTGGGTATCGACAAATTGATGATCACTTTGGATGGTACGCCAAACAAAGGTAAACTGGGTGCTAACGCAATCCTGGCTGTATCCATGGCAGTAGCTCGCGCAGCTGCTGACGCTCTGGACCTGCCATTGTACGTTTACCTGGGCGGATTCAATGCTAAAGCATTGCCAGTTCCAATGATGAACATCATCAACGGTGGTGAGCATGCGGACAACAACATCGACGTTCAAGAGTTCATGGTTCTTCCAGTTGGAGCACCAAGCTTCAAAGAAGCTCTTCGCGTAGGCGCGGAAATCTTCCACAACCTGAAGTCCGTATTGAGCTCCAAAGGCTTGAACACAGCTGTAGGTGACGAAGGTGGTTTCGCACCGAACCTTGGTTCGAACGAAGAAGCAATCACTACAATCATCGAAGCGATTGAAAAAGCTGGTTACAAACCAGGTGTTGACGTATTCTTGGGTATGGACGTAGCTTCCACTGAGTTCTACAAAGATGGTAAGTACACTCTTGCTGGCGAAGGTAAATCTTACACTTCCGCTGAGTATGTTGACCTCTTGGCTTCATGGGTTGAGAAATACCCAATCATCACAATTGAAGACGGTATGTCTGAAGATGACTGGGATGGTTGGAAATTGCTCACTGAGAAATTGGGAGACAAAGTACAACTCGTTGGTGATGACTTGTTCGTAACTAACACTGAGCGTCTGGGCAGAGGTATTGAAGAAGGTATCGGTAACTCCATCCTGATCAAAGTTAACCAAATCGGTACATTGACTGAAACATTTGATGCAATCGAAATGGCTAAACGTGCAGGATACACAGCTGTAATCTCCCACCGTTCCGGTGAGTCCGAAGACAGCACAATCGCTGATATCGCTGTTGCAACAAACGCTGGTCAAATCAAAACGGGTGCTCCTTCCCGTACAGACCGTATCGCGAAGTACAACCAATTGCTCCGCATTGAGGATCAACTGGGTGAACTGGCTCAATACAATGGTCTTAAAGGATTCTACAACCTTAAAAAATAAGCTGGGTATCCAGCTTTTACGGGCAAGCCGGGTAACCGGCTTGTCTTTTTTATTGAAACGGTGTAATGGTACAACGTACAGATCACGTAGATGGTGAAATTTAGGGCATTGTATGAACTGCACTACTTGTATCACAACAATAGCTATGTTACAATTAAAGTAACTGTTTTTATGGTGAGATGTTATGCCCACATGGGTAGGAGGTGGAAAGAATGGATATTGCTTTGAAATTGCTGCTCGTTGTCTTCTCGATCGGTCTAATCACTGTAGTATTGCTGCAGCACGGGAAAAGCGCTGGTTTGGCGGGTGCCATCTCCGGTGGTGCGGAACATCTTTTCGGTAAAACGAAAGCGCGCGGATTGGATCTCTTCCTGCAACGTGCAACGGTGGTACTGGGTGCAGGATTTATGATTTTGTCTATTATTGTTACGGTGGTTTCCAAGTAAAATTGGAACTGCTGGGCAATGAATAGCTTAAGCTAATGGCTTAATTGATGAACCTTCGTTTCGTGGAGAAACGGGGGTTTTTTAATAAATTCTTACGTGTCCAAACTTTTCCAACAATAATCTAATCTATAGACTCCATGATTTCGGTCTTCTTCTCACTTCTGTTCGGTTTTCCTTCCTTAACATGCAACACAACCCCTATCATGTATGGATATGTCCCTCGCTTATTCGTTACGCGCGAACTCACTCCCTATAATGAATGTCATGTGTACAGAAAATTTTCGGATGTAGTCCTTTGCCAGATGCGTGCAGCACGTGTATCGCATAAAATGTCTGTAGAGATACGTGAAAGCGTGATTTTAGTGGAGCGCCAGGCAACTGTGGTTTTTTTGCGAGGTACGGATGGGCTGGATTGAATTCGTGTATACTAGGGTATGAGATAGTATGGATGCGCGACTATACTCTTCACGACAGTGATATGATTGCATGAAAATGGTAAGAATTCCGATACATAAACAGATGAGATCCGATTACACTTTTATGTTTCCCGAGGTGAATATATTAATGATAACAGAACAACAATTGCTCGACTTCATGCGGGAGACCGCTTATAAACCGATGACTTATCAGGAGTTGGAACAGCACTTCGCGATTGAAGACGCAGCTGATTTCAAAGCCTTTTTGATTATGCTGAATACGCTGGAGGAATCCGGCAAAGTTTTGCTGACTCGCAACAATCGCTATGGCATGCCAGAGCGCATGGATTTGGTACGTGGACGTTTACAGGCTCACGCCAAAGGTTTTGCTTTCCTCATTCCTGAGGATCGGGAGCACCCGGATGTGTACATTCACGCCAATGATATGAAGAGTGCGATGAATGGTGACACGGTATTGGTTAAAGTCACGTCCCAAGGCCCTTCTGGCGGTCGCCTGGAGGGTGAGATCGTCCGTATTGTTACTCGTGCTGTGACACAAGTTGTCGGTGTGTTCCAAAGCCATGAGGTGTACGGCTTCGTTATTCCGGATGACAAACGGATTAATCGCGATATTTTCATCCCGCGTACCAACTTTGCAGGGGCGGTTGATGGACAGAAGGTCGTAGCCAAGATCGTCAGCTATCCAGAAGGCCGTGCGGCAGCCGAGGGTGAAGTGATCGAGATTCTCGGTCATAAGGATGAGCCGGGTATTGATATTTTGTCCGTTATTCGCAAGCATCAGTTGCCTGAAGCTTTCCCTGATGAGGTGGTAGAAGAGGCGGAGAAAGCACCCGACTCCATCACGGATGAAGAGATTGTACAACAGGGTCGCCGTGATCTGCGCGGACTGAACATTGTCACGATTGATGGTGAAGATGCCAAGGATCTGGATGATGCTGTAAATGTAGAGAAACTACCTAACGGGAACTACCGTCTAGGTGTTCATATTGCCGACGTTGGCTATTATGTGCAGGAGAATTCTAAGCTTGATCAAGAAGCCTACAACCGTGGATGCAGTGTGTATCTGGTGGATCGGGTTATTCCGATGCTGCCACAGCGTCTGTCCAACGGTATCTGTAGTTTGAACCCGCAGGTAGACCGCCTGACCCTGTCTTGTGAGATGGAGTTTAACGACCAGATGAAGGTTGTAAAACATGACATTTTCACAAGTGTAATCAAAACCAAAGAGCGGATGACGTATTCCAACGTTCGTAAAATCCTTGAAGGTGAAGAGCCGGAATTGCTTGAACGTTATAAGGATCTGGTGGATGATTTTCATCTGATGAAAGAGATTGCCTTGAAGCTGCGTGCTATGCGTATGCGCCGTGGTGCGGTTGACTTTGATTTTGAGGAATCCAAAATCATTGTGGACGCAGAGTGCAAACCGATCGATATCGTGAAACGGGAGCGTTCAATTGCGGAGCAAATCATTGAAGAGTTCATGCTTGCAGCCAATGAGACGGTAGCAGAGCACTTCCACTGGTTGAAGGTTCCATTCATCTATCGTGTACATGAAGATCCAGATCAGGAAAAACTGCAAAATTTCCTCGCCTTTGCGGCGAATTTCGGACACCAGGTCAAAGGACGTGGCAATGCGATTCATCCACGGGCGCTTCAATCGTTGCTTGAGGATATCAAAGAAACGAAAGAACAAACCGTGATTAGTACGATGATGCTCCGTTCCATGAAACAGGCGAAGTATGATTCTGAAATGTCAGGTCACTTTGGCCTCGCGGCAGAATTCTATAGTCACTTTACGTCTCCAATTCGTCGTTATCCCGATCTCGTTATTCACCGGGTGATTCGCGAAGTGATTGAAAATAATGGTGCTTTGCCAGAGAATCGTCAGGAGTATTTGGCGGCTCGCATGTCTGATATTGCACAGCAGTCTTCGGAACGTGAACGTGTGGCGGTAGAAGCTGAGCGGGATACGGAGAAAATGAAAAAAGCCGAGTACATGCTTGATAAAGTCGGAGAAGAGTTCGAAGGCATGATCAGCAGTGTGACCAGCTTCGGTATGTTCATTGAACTGGAGAACACCGTTGAAGGTCTGATTCGTCTGAGCGCGCTCACGGACGACTATTACCATTTTGATGATCAGCATATGGCTCTGATTGGTGAACGTACCTCGAAAGTCTTCCGCATCGGTGATGAAGTGAAGATTCGTGTGGCACGTGTAAGCATGGAAGAGTATACGATTGATTTTGAAATGGTGGATATGAAACCTCGCGGTGAACGTCCTGGCGGCTTCGGCGGCGGACGTGGCGGTAAAGGTGGACGTCCTGGTAGCGGCGGCGGACGCGGCGGTGGCAAGGGTGGACCAGGTGGTTTCAGCGGTTCGCGTGGCGGCAAAGGCAGCTCAGCCAGTGCTGGAGGCAACCGTGGTGGCCGATCAACGGAAGAGAGCAGCAAAGGTGGACGTGGCGGTCGCAGCGGAGCAGCGAGTGCAGGTACGGGCGCAGGCTCATCCGGTGGCTACGCTGGTAAAGGCGGCGGTAAACTGAAAGGTGAGCGTCGTGCTGGTGATGCGGGCGGATCAACTGGACGGGGCAAAGGCGCGGTAAGCTTTGGTTTTGGCTCAGGTAAAGGCGGTTATAGCTCTACATCGGGTGGATCGGAAAGTGGTCCAACTGGTGGACAAGGAAGTGGCCTGAACAGCGGCAGCGGTCGCGGTGAAGGAAGCTTTAAGTCCGGCAAGGGCGGCGGTAAAGGTGGCAAAGGCGGAAGTGGACGTAAGAACACTTCGCCGAGCGGCGTATTTATCGGAGAAGCTGCAACACCGGGTGGCACTCAGGAAGGCGGAGCACCACGACGCAAGCGGAAGAAGAGCAAAGGTGCAGCTGGTAACGGCACGGCAGCTTTTGTACGGAAAAAGAAAAAATAAAACTAACGTAACTTGGAGAGAAGAATTACGATTCGTTCCTCCGGGTTAAGCGTTGGAGAAATAGTCACTTTCCGTTGTGTGTTGTTTCGCACAGTCTGGAAGTGGTGTAATGAGGAGAGGCGGCAGAGGTCGCCTCTTTCTTGATTTTAACAGCCGTACTTGCTACAATTAAGGTCTGGCACGTGGTACCTTGGTGCAACAATGGGTGCGCTGCTATAGAGCATGGTACCGGCTTATTTTACGAGAAGGAGTGAGGACATGGGCAAGAATGATGGACAGAGTAAAGTGCTCGCACAGAATAAAAAGGCTTCCCATGACTACTTCATTGAAGATACGTATGAAGCGGGCATGGTGCTTACCGGAACGGAGATCAAATCTCTTCGTAACGGCCGTGCGAATATTGGTGATGCATTTGCCACGATTCGAAACGGTGAGATTCATATTCACAATATGCATATTAGTCCTTTTGAACAAGGGAACCGAAATAATCCGCTCGATCCGACACGTACACGCAAGTTGTTGATGCATAAAGTACAGATTCACAAGTTGCTCGGGCTGTCGAAACAGGATGGGTACAGCATTGTGCCGCTGAAAATCTATATCCGTAACGGTTATGCCAAGCTTTTGCTCGGACTGGGTAAAGGTAAGAAGCAGTTTGATAAGCGTGAGACTGCAGCCAAGCGGGATGCACAACGTGATATTCAACGGGCAATGCGCGAGAAGCAGAAGGTTGCGCGTTAAGTGGAGCGCTGGGCGTGAAGCTCCATTTTAGCAGCTATATAAGAACGTGATGCAACTAGGAAGAGCGATTTACGAGGTAAGGAGTCTCAAGGTTTGTCCTGCAATGGACAAGATTGGGGCTTTTTTATTTTGTATTGGCGAAGGTAATTAGATGAGATTTGTTGAGGTGTGCTGTGAATGATTTTATTGATATGATGTGGAGAGGGGAGTAAGTAGGAGCATGGAATATGGCGCGGAGATGAATTAAATTATTAGCTCTTGCGTAGTTTGCCTGTATCGTGGGTAAAATACTTAGGTGCCGTTGTTCGGAATCCGATCTGGGTAACTTTACTTCCGAATGGTGACGCGGTATAATATGTAGACGATTGAGCCTGTTGTATTGGATAACTTTGTACACGTGCTCAGCCTGCTGGAATGTCTTCCAGCAATCTGTACTATTTCGGTGACGTGTTCTGTGTTATGATTACTCATGTAGCAGACAGGAATGCCGAGTTTGAAAGAAGCATCTTTTTACCTTGGAGGAAAAAGATGTGCAGCACCTTTGCTCCGTATTCACGGATTAATCCTGGAGCCCTTCTTCATTGAGGGGGCGTTTATGGATTCGACGGGGATAGTTCGAGCATGGGTAGCGGGTAGTGGGGACGCGTCCGCTTCATCAACGCTAAAGCCTATTAAACGGCAAACAACAAACAAACTACGCTTTCGCAGCCTAAGAAACTGTGTGCGTGCTTCTAACCTGCATCGCCCATGTGACAGGATTAGGGGCTAACAAGTAGTGGGATACGCTGTCACATCTCCGCCTGGGGTGTGCTGAAGAAGACAATCAGGCTGACCCAACGTATAGCCGGTTACGGGGCGATACTCGGGTGACATCAAAACTGTGACTACACCCGTAGAAGCTTATGTGTCGTTATCTTCGGACAGGGGTTCGACTCCCCTCGCCTCCATTAGTAGTATCAGTGACAGCCACCATTTGGTGGCTGTTTTTGCTTGCACGTATTCGAAGGGGTGGGGTAAACCGCTCTGGCTCTAAGGCTTCGGGCTTCTCTGTCGTCGAATACGACATATCTCTGATGATGTACATGGCGGTACCTCTGTACGTATCAGTTTTGATTGTCACCCGAGTATCGTCCCATAATCGGCTTTACATTGGATCAACCAGTTTGTCTTCTTCCGTTCGCCGCAGGCGGAGATGTGACAGCGTGTATCCATGTTATAGATCTCTTCTTTCTGTAGTTCGACGCACACAGTATGTTTAGAAGATCAAACTCACAAAGAAAAATTAGTGTAAAACACAAAAAACCAACTCTGCTAACGAAGCGGAGAAGGTTCTTTTTTTGAGTATAGTCAGCTCTAGCTAACGAAGCGGAGAAGACTATACTCATCCGTATTATTTATATATAATCATGATATTATGTATAAGAATGAAAGTCAAGTCTTACATTATCATTTTGGCTATTTAGGATGTGTACAATGATATATAATATCTATTTCGATGAAGCAAACAAAATTGACCAGCCAGGAAAAGCGAATTCATATTACGGTGCTTATGGTGGCAGTGAACAGACAATGACGGACGTAACGCAGACGATACAACGTATGTATGAAGAAATGGGTACTAAGAGCGAACTACATTTTAGGGAATACAATCATGACCAATATTTGAAGAAATATTTCAAGGTTCTTCACTACATCATCAATCAGGATGTGAATATCAATATTTTGATTGTCGATAATACCAAAGCTCACAACATTGCTCGGCAACTAAATCTTACGATGATGGAGCTGAGAAATCTTTTTTACATCAAAATTCCCGAAAGATTGTTCTACGGGGTGACACGGCACTTGAGCGGTCAGGTAGATGTGAATATTAAAATTGACCGGAACGATGAGTATGATTCATTACGACTTCATTCCAAAATTAAAGAGCAGATGAATGCTCATTCCGTATATCGGAGCAAAAGGTATAAGATTGCATCCGTTGAGTCGGAAGAGTCTCATGAATCTATTCCTCTTCAAATTATTGATACGTTTATGGGGATTGTAGTATTTCTGATGGAACAAAGTTACATAGGAAATTCAAATACAACGCTGATTAAGAGTGATCTGGTATATCGCTTCTTGTCTGAAGGTAGTAACGTAGATCGGTTCATAAAACAGATCAAATTGTATTCATGGAACGGCAATGAAAATCTGTCAGAGTTGTCTGTAGGCGATTACGTATCTCAATTTATGGTGTACAAGTCTCGTTATGATGTTTCAGAAATAGCCAAGCTTCAGGCAATCATGTTGAGAAATCCTGATCTATCAACAAAGGAGTACCGTAAGCTGATGGAGTATCCGAATACGTTGGTTCGCATGTTGCTTGGATACAAGGACGAAGTTGAGGGAAGAGGGCGGAATTATTCACTACTTAATTGAGGGAGGGATGCTAAGTCGAATCTTATTGGTAGCCTTCTTGTCTTTTTTAACTCATTTTACCTGTGTAATTGGTATAAGGGTTGAAAAAAGGTGATTTTAACGATTTTTAGTATTGTGTAGCTGTGGATAATTTCTGGTTGGTGCGGTTACATATCTATATATTCTCGAAGTAGCAATTTTGTAACGTAGCTATAGAGAAATAATGAATTCGAATACCAAACCTTGCGGCGAAGATGTTCTAAACATCGAATAGCGGACAGGAATACCTACATCCCATCCGCTACTTCATCCACATCAACGAACTTGAACTAATCTACATCGCACTGGATTAAAACGATGGACCTACAAAAACACTGCTAAAAGCTATAATTGCAACTTGTTAACCCACATTTAACATTAAGTGATTCATTCTTTCTAAATACATTCTATATATTGTCTCAAGTCTGATTTTGTAACGTGATACATAAAAAATATATTCAATGTTCCTGTTCTTTGAGTAATTGATAGATTTCCGTATGTCCTAATTCCTCAGCAATATGAAGTATACTCTTCTCTCCTTCGATAAACCTGTTACTGTCAGCTCCGTGTTTTAGCAATAGCTGCACCATGTTAATTGAGCCTAATTCTACTGCAATTTGGAGCGGTGAGGATAAAGGGGTTCCCATTTCAGGATTTGCTCCATGATCAAGCAATTGGCTCACTAACTCTACTTCATCATCCTGAACAAGTATGGACAACGGGGTTTCTCCTCTGAAAAAGTAATCTGGATCATCACCGTACTGAATCAAGAGACTTATCAAAGCAACGTTTTTATTACGAGCAGCCGCTATTATTGATGAAGAATTGGCAGGATCGGCTCCTTGATCCAACAAACGGACTACTTCATTGTAATTATCATCGGCTACAGCGTAATACAAGTCTTCATCGAGTGCATCACTTACATCTATAGAATTTTCAGTTTGTTGCAATTGTTCTTTAATCACTCCCATAATTTCAATCAGATTCATATGAGCATATTTGGTGTCCCCATATAGGGCAATTACTAGCTCAGTTATAACCGGAGCATCCTGATCTACATTAATTGTGACGCCATCCACTTGTAAATTTTCTTGTTCCCAGCTCTTCATGAAGCCTGCGACGATAACCACTAGACGGTCATATCCTACCAATTCACTCCAGTTATAACCGTTGAGCTCAGTTGCAATAGCTGTCCATTCATTTTCGTTCACAGATGTGCCATTCGGTGAAGGACTCTTCACTGTAGTCGGAGAAATATTCATATCCTCAGCTTGCACTCTCACAGTGAATATTCCGTAATTCATGTAGATGGCTCATCTCTTTATCGCGGAAGAACTCGTAAAAAGGATTCAAAAGAAGCGTATAATAAAGACGGTATGTGGTCTCCTCCGGCTGGCAAACCTCAACATGGAAGATTCAATGCCATAGGAGTGCCTGTATTGTATGTAACCAACGATTCTCAAGCTATACCCTACGAGGTTAACCCGTCTCATGAAGATGTAATTGATATTGCTGAGTTTAAAGTGACACAGGATTTAAAAGTTTTTGACATAGGAAATTTTGATTCTGAGTTCCAAGGTTTCTTTAATGAAAAGAATGAAGGTACAGACCTTTTAAAACAAGCATATCTATTACCAAATTATATCGGCTCATGCTGTAGCTCAATTGGTTATGCTGGTGTAAAATATGAGGGAGTTCATTCGGATCTAAAGTACACTAATTTCGCTCTTTTTGAAGCCCGTGAAAAAGGAGATGTAGAAGTTAGTGACAAAGTGACCACTTACACAGTTGGACTAACATACGAAATTTCTAAAAGATCTGATAAAGTCTAAGAAACTGTGTACGTGCTTCTCCCTGCATCGCCCATGTGACAGGGATAGGGGCTAACTAGTAGTGGGGTACGCTGTCACGTAGTATCAGAAGAAGCACCTTGAGGGGTGCTTTTTTATGTGTGTGAAATTATGGAAATGGTCTTATTCTTTTATTTTATAAGTTGAGGCTTTAAGGCTATTCTTTATTACTGTATACTGGAGCAGATTAATCTAAGATGAAAGGAGTAACTTATGGGCCATATAACTATTTCCAGGAAAGAAACACATAAAAAAAGTAAATTCGAGATTTATTCCCTTTTTATATTAAAAGAGTTTTTTTGGAATAGATTTTTCTGGGGTTTTCTAGTTAGTGCATTTATAAATTTAGCTGCTTACAGTTATATCACAAATAATTATAAGACGTATATGGGTACAGAAGAGAATATAAGGAAAGTACTAACAAACACAATTACAATTTCACATGGAATTGAGGAAAATATAGAAAAAGTGAAGTTTAATTATGAAATTAGTGAGGTTGTTCTTGATAAAGATAACAAAATAGGTTATGTGGATATGGTTTTTCTTCCCCTTGATTCTACTCTTGATGCTTCTGACTTTGTAATTAGTACAGGAAGTGGAAAAGAGATGGAACTTGATAATGTAAGACTTTATGGTGAAGGGACACGTGGGGTATACATATACAACAGAAAAACCAATGAATTAGTAAATAATATGATGTCGTTAGGGTACTCATTGCGTGAGGAGAAAGAAATAAAAGAGATTTTAAAAATAGAATCTACATCAAAACTTGCAAAATGGTTTTTAGATACTTTTAAATAAGTAATGGTAATTATGCTAATCTATTTTATAGTAGGCAATAGATTTGATTTGCCAAAACTGTGACTACACCCGTAGAAGCTTATGTGTCGTTATCTTCGGACAGGGGTTCGACTCCCCTCGCCTCCATATGTTTTAGCAGAAAGCCCGCCTTTAAAAGGTGGGCTTTCTGCTTTATCGGTCAATAACGGTTAAATGTGGAAGTACAAAGCGAAGAGCGATCCCTGGTATTAGAAACCGCTGTTTTAAATCAAGAGAGAATGATTGATTGCTGATAAGGATATTTTCGCCGTTCACGATATACAATGACTCTACCCAAAAGTACGGTTGCTTGCCAACTGTCTTCCGGTAACTTAGTAAGAATTAACGTTAGCAAATCTCTTACTGTCATGTTTTCTATAACAACATCGACTATATTTGTAAGTTCGTCCTGATACAATTTCTTTTCGTACCGAAATGTATAAGGCAGGTTAATTGATAAAATCTTTAATAGCTCAATACAAGAATAACTACCCATAGGTACGAAATCAACAGGGATATCAATGTCGATTGGATACTCTTTATCAAATCTAGCCGGTTCTTGAGTGTCACGTTGTCTTCCGGGGTCGTTTCCGCCAAACCCAGAGTTATTCCAAAGAGTTTTATAATGTTCAATTAACATTACTTCAAGATCTGCGTTTTTAAATACTGGAATTGCAATGGCTTTAAAAAACACAGAGCTTGGCTCAATCCCTTTTCGATGATGAAGATGGGTTGCATGACGATTCAAGCGGTCTTGAAAACCTCCCCTTGAATCTGTCTTTCCCACATACATAACTCTGTTATCTTGGAGTAATAAATAAACGCCATTTTTTTTAGTGGGTATCGTACCAACATTTATATACGATAGAGGAGCCGCTTCTACACGTTCTATAAAAGGAGGAAGATCTCTTTTAAAAGCAAGTTCAAGGTCAAGCTCAAATTCTTCAAATCCAGGTATCAGCATAGTTTATACACACCTTTTTACCAGCCGTTTTTCAAATTCTGTTCGATTTAAAACATCATATATCTGTTTAGCTACTTGGGTTGCGAGCTCCATAGGAACGGCATTTCCTATCTGCCTCATCGCTTCGCTCCAAGGCCCAGTAAATAAATAATCATCAGGGAAGGTTTGTACCCGTGCTGATTCTCTCACTGTTAGATAACGATAAGTACCGTCAGGGAATGCAATCATATTCTCACCGCCTGGTACACCATGAGCACCGGCCTTTAATGTCTTTGAAGGCTCGTCCAAAACACTGCCAGTATGTCCAGGATAGGGTTTTGCTCCAGGTTGGTAAATATGGTTTGCAATATCAGTTTTCAAAACAGGATCAGGCAAATCATTAATAGCGTCTCTCAAAGTTGTCCAAGGAGATAATATACTTTCGAATGATGCTTGCGAAAGAGTAGCAACTTTTTTGTCTGAAGGGGTTGCTTGAGTAGGGACAATATTTCTTGAAGACCAGTACTCGCCAGTAACCCACTTGGCAACCTGCAAAGCAAGTTGAGAGTGAGTAGCTTCTGGGAATGACCATTGTGCGTTAACATCCGCACGAAAACCGACAAAAAAGATACGTTCCCGTTTTTGTGGGATTCCATAATCAGCGGCGTTTAGTATCCTGGGAGGAATAATCTTATATTCAGGTCTATTGCCACCAGTTCCTGTATGATGTTGTTCTAAACGCGACAAATGTTCTTGCCACGATTCTCGTTTTTTACGGTTTAATGATGGGTAAGTTAACTGCAATACAATATATTCAATATAAGTGGAAAACGATTGGCGTGTTAGACCACGTACGTTCTCAAATAGAAAGGCTTTGGGTCTTGTCTCGCGTACTGCTCTAATAGCTTCGGGAAACATGTCCCTTTCGTCATTCCAAGCTTTATGTCGCCCACCTAAAGAAAATGGTTGGCACGGCGGTCCTCCGGCAACCAAGTCAAGGTCTGTGCCAAAGTCAGAGTATGTGAGATGTCGTACATCACCCTCAATTATGTTCCAGTTTGGTCTATTTAAGCGTAAAGTTGAGCATGCGTCCGCATCCCACTCAGCAACCGCTACATGCTTAAAACCAGCCTTTTCTGTGCCGAGAGCCAGCCCTCCCGCACCTGCGAATAATTCAAGAGCTTTCATGTATGTCCTCCAATATCTACAATTACAAAACATTATTTGTCTGCTGACATTATATCATCTAGCGATTTTTATTACATTAAGCTTCTTTTGATAAGGATTCCAGTTTAAGGGTTGCGATGGAAAATGTGAGCGTGTGCTCCGTTCTGCATCGTCCATGTGCCGGATGTAGGGGCTAACAAGTAGTAGATACGCAACGAAGTCTGTGGTGTGCTGAAGAAGACAATCAGGCTGACCCAACGTATAGCCGGTTACGGGGCGATACTCGGGTGACATCAAAACTGTGACTACACCCGTAGAAGCTTATGTGCCGTTATCTTCGGACAGGGGTTCGACTCCCCTCGCCTCCATTAGAGTCAAGAAACCATCAACCAGTAATCAGGTTGGTGGTTTTTCTGTTTATGATATAATAAGCATAAATTTAAATTGGTTTTTTTAAATAAATTTATAGAAAGAGATGGATGATAAAGTCATATCAATCGGGTTAATTCTGATGCGATTCTATAAGAAGTTAATTTTATTGAAAGGAATGTTAAATAAGTGAAAAAAAAGTTTTAGTCATTACTGGCACCATTATATTGTTTATATCACTTATTATTGGAGTATCTATTGCTTGGAAAAGTAATATGGATTTAAAATTTGAAGAGGAAAATGAAATTACTGAAATCAGTCCTAATACATCTAAGGAAACACAAACACTAACTTGGGATTTGATGGGTGATCAAGTAGACCCTGTGAAAGATTATTTTGTTTCAATAGGGTATCCACACATTAAACTTAATGTAAAAAATATAGGAGTACACTCTTTTAGAGTAGAGGTAAAGCACAACATTAAGAATACAGTTATTTTTGATGAGAACGTTACAGCAGGAGCAATAGTAGAATTAATAAATAATGATCATATGCCGCTCATTCCTTCAGGTGCCTATACAGTAACTATTTATGGTGGATTAGGATTACCCAAAGGACAAGTTCTTCTTACACAATCAAAGGAACCACTCTAAAAGATTGTGATCCTGTATTTTTAACATACAGATTAATATGTGGATATCCTATCTGTATTGTCCAATCACCAGTAGGGTCAGCAGTAGTGTTTTTTAATAAATCCAATTCGAAGTTTTTATTTTGGATTGCATAAGGAGTAAATACATTATCCTCAGTCCCTACCTCAGATAATGCATTTTCATTTGCTGTTTGATGGCATTAGCTTTAAAAGTTCTGTATCTAATGGATATAACCTTGTATTGTTTGATGCTAATGTTTGTAAATATACAAGTGAAGAATCAGATGCTTTGTTATGTGAAGAGGTGAAGTACAGTATTCGCGGAATTAATGAGGATGTGGTATTTGACGAACAAGATTTTGAGGAGTATTAATTGTATTACGGGGCGATACTCGGGTGACATCAAAACTGTGACTACACCCGTAGAAGCTTATGTGCCGTTATCTTCGGACAGGGGTTCGACTCCCCTCGCCTCCATTAGAGTCAAGAAACCATCAACCAGTAATCTGGTTGGTGGTTTTTCTGTTTATGATATAATAAGCATAAATTTAGATTGGGGGACTCAAGATGCTGGAAAATCGAGAACAGCTCCAAGAAATTTTAAAAAAAGCCAATCAACATGCACGGAAACAAGCTAAAGAATCAGGTGCCTCTATTTACTATATAAAGAATAACAAACGCGTTCGTGAGGATGCTGCGGGTAATAAGTTCGAAATTATATTTGACGCTACTGGGAAACGCCAGGAGTTGGAGTATCATGAGTGAAATCAGACCAGTCATGACTGTGTTTGCGGGCACCAATGGAGCAGGGAAAAGTACACTCAGCATGCAAATGAGAGCGTGGCTTGGTGAACTGGTTGATCCGGATCAGATTGCAAGAGAGTTGAAGCCAGAGAATCCTCGTAGTGCTGATCTGTCTGCTGGCAGGGAAGCTGTAAAAAGAATCCGATCACTCATTAAAAGTGGTGTAAACTTCGCTATTGAAACGACATTGTCCGGATCATTTGTTTTAAAACATATGGAGATTGCAAAAGAAAACAATTACGAAATTGTCGTGTACTATATCGGCCTTGAAGATGTTCAAATGCATATAGATCGTGTTGCCTCTCGTGTTGAACAAGGTGGACATTGGATTGCAGAAGAAGACATTCGTTATCGATATGGTGAGTCATTGAAGAACCTTAAACCAGCTCTAGCCATCGCAGATCAGGTTATCATCATTGATAATACATACGAGCCTTTAATTGTTGCAGAAATCATACAGAGTAATTTGATCTATTGTGTTGAGTCCATACCTGCTTGGGCTAATCCTGTTCTTGTGGGTTACTGACACTCGGGTAACTTCAAAACTGTGACTACACCCGTAGAAGCTTATGTGTCGTTACCTTCGGACAGGGGTTCGACTCCCCTCGCCTCCATTAGAGTCAAGAAACCATCAACCAGTAATCTGGTTGGTGGTTTTTCTGTTTATGCTATAATATTTGTAAAATAAGCTGGTGCAAGCCCGATATACTCTGTAATCTCCTAAAGGAGGCAAAAAAGCATGAGCCAAACGCAGCAACAGATCCGCGAGTTTGTTGCAGGGGTACAAGCATATGTCTCGCCAGTAAATGTGATTAATCCTTGGAGAGATTATGTGACGGGTTATGATATCGGCCCCGAAGCGGTAAATATTCGTTCGGAACATTTGGTCAGGTATTTGTAACCAAGAATGTGCAGGGCTCGGTACATATTTATTGCGGAAGCTGTGGGATATCAAGGAGCGAGGTTCTCCGGCGTACCCTTGACGTCTGAGCGAATGGTTACGGGGAATCACTCGTTGGTGGATCACCAGATGATTTTTCCAGGTGAGCCGGGTGTCCGAACAAGCCTGCCTAATATCGCCAAACCTAACCGGAGTCAGGCATTGTATGGATTCGCAGAACCGACAGCATCCATCATATGGGGCGAAGTGTTATCCAGTGCAAGGTGGAAACCAATGGACTTTATATTTTGGAACATCTATCCCTTTCATCCCTATCAATCTTCTGAGAACAGGATGACGAATCGAACGCCGACTTTGGCAGAGTTGGAGGATGGTGTGTTATTCGCAAGACAGCTTATGCAACTGAATCCTGATGCTCAGATCGTGGCTATTGGCAGAAAGTCAGCAGACACGTTAAGCTCCCATCTCATTAAACATCATCATGTTCCCCATCCTGCAAACGGAAGAGCAGTACAATTCCAAAAAGCAGTAAGGTCAATAATCTAGCCCATTTGGAACTGGAGAAATAAAGGCTGACACATGCATTCTTATCGTTCAAGTGCACGCACATAACGTAATGCCTATCCTATAAAGATTGGTTGGTGAAGCTGAATGAATGAAAAATACTGGCTTGTGGTGCAATATCCGCTGAAGAGCGAGCAGGGCAGCAAACGAGATCATTGGTTGAAGGAAAAGGTAATGGAATATCTGGAAACCGTTCTAACCCAGGCAGAGTTGGGAGAGGTGGATGGATGTGATCTTGGTAGCCGTGTGGCTGATCCAAAGGAATATGTAATGAACATTTTCTGTGTGGTAACGGACGAGGATCGGAGTATAGCGCTAATTAAAAAAGTGCTGAGGGAGAGCCGCCTCGATTACACCCGCATCCAAATCGCCACGATGCCTTATGGGACAGAGGGAAGCTACACACTGAAATATGCCTCCAAAAAAGGCGTGACCGAATTCTCGCTTTGATCACGAGTGGCTGTGGCTGTTTACCATAACGAACTCTGTACTTGTCCTGCCCGAGGGCGTTTTGCCTCCGAAAATTTCCCCACTTAATTTCATTATACGAGAAAATGATGATTGGACTCCCCAAACTTAACCACTCGATCAACACACGCCCCATAGTAAGATTTGTGCATGCTCGTACATATTGTAATTCTGCTCAAAAGAAGCGCATATCAAGGCAGATGTTTATCAGCGTCTTTTGTGTAGTAAGATCCTCCGCGTCCCCTGCATCACTCTCCATCCAGCACAACTTCCAACTTACTATCTGTACCTCCAAAATTTTATAAAGCAGTGCTCCTTGGGGTTTTAAGTCAAGGGGCCCCATACCCGAAGTATTCACAACATCCGTCTTCCCACATCCTTTTACTCAGTCCATGTCATCCCCAAGCGATAAAAAGAATTGAGCCTCCTCCATACACCGTCCTATAATATACAATTGTATACAATCCAAGAGAGTGGTGGGTATCACAACTGGTCATCAGATCCCAACCGTTAAACCCATCACACTTCGGAACCAAAGGAGGGTCAGAGTGAAAAACAGAGCAAAGGATGCAACAACAGATGCAGGAGCAACAACAGAAGGAGATGCAACAATTGAAGCGAAAGCGACAGCAACAGCATCAGATGTCGAGACCAATGCAGAAGCAAACGATAATATGAAAGCAAACACAAGAGCAAACTCCAGTGCAATGAAGAAGAAGTGGACTCCCCGTTTCAAAGAGTTCATTCAACGCAAGCCCAGGACATTGGCTTTTAAAATCCCGTTTGCCTACTTTGTCATTATTCTGCTAACGGTGGCGTTCAGTGCGTTGGTGCTGAATCGAATCTCGGAAAGAGATGCGCAACGAAAGATCAATGAAGCATCACTGCAGACAATTACATCCATTGAGACCAACGTTAATCTGATGATCGAAAACGTGAATAATTATTCGAAAATGATTTTATCCGATCCCAACTTGCAGAACCTGCTGCGGCAGGGCAATGTGTACTCCAATTTACAGACACAGTCCAAGGTCAGCGCGTATTTAACCAATATTATGCAAGCGGTTCCAATTATCGATTCAGTCTATATTTACGATAATTCGGGACACCGATTCTCGGTTGGTACACAGGAATGGCCTACGTTTATGGAAGCAAATGTGAAGGAAGCGCTGTGGTATGAAGAGGCCTTGAAGCACAACGGACGATATCTGCTCAGGCTGAATGGTGGCAACAACGACAGCGGTGTCTCGGCGACGGGGGAAAATGATGGGCAAGAGGTGGTCTCATTTATTCGCCTCATTCGCGATTTGGATGATACGTCTCCGCTTGGATTTCTGGTTATGAACATCAAGGGGGCATCCATCGCTCAAGCCTACGCCAACCTGTCTGCACCGGATTCATTTCAGGTGGCCATTCTGGATGAGCATCAGCGGCTGATCGCAACCAACGCAACCGATGGAAAGAAGGTCGTGCCTGCTGTATCCGACGCATCCATGTCTGCGGCTTCTGGACAGGAAGGGATGTACGAGATGTTAGAGGCCAATCAGGCCAAGTTAAAACAAACCTTTCGAGAGCAGCCCTCTGGCTTCATCACCTTGCAGTCGGGTGGTCAGGAATATGCGGTTACCTATCGTTCGGCTGGTGATGATCAGTGGAAATTCATCAGCATGAGTCCATACCGGGCTACCGATACCCGTAATAAATCCATGGTGCTGCTCGCATTGATCCTGCTGGCGGTGAACGGGACTGTCTTTTTTGTAAGTTCATTCATCATCTCGCGCAGTGTCATCAAGCCGATTCACAAGCTGCTTCGTGCCATGCAGAAAGCGCCAAGTGGCAACTTCCGTAAAGTAACGGTTGAGCTGAACAGCTACGAGTTCGAACAGCTATATGGAGGGTACAACCAGATGATTGAGCAGATTGACCAGATGCTGAAACGCATCATTCAGGAGCAGCAGACGATCCGCCGTGCAGAGCTGAATACACTTCAGGCGCAGATCAAGCCGCATTTTTTATACAACACACTGGATTCCATCACCTCCCTGGCCATGTCGGGCATGAACGATAAGGTATGTGAGCTGTTAGAAGCGCTCGGAAGTTACTATCGACTGAGTGTCAGCAAAGGCCGTGAACTGATTACATTGCACGAGGAGGTAGAGATTGTACGCAATTATCTGACGATCCAGCAGGTGCGCTACCCCGGTGTGTTTGAGGTGCGGTACGATATTGCTCCAGATTGTGAGCGGGTGATGATTCCCAAGCTCGTGCTCCAGCCGCTGGTGGAAAATTCACTGTATCATGGCATTCGTCCCAAAGGCAGCCCAGGCACGATACGCATTCAAGCACATCGATCCGAGGAAGGGGTAATTCTAACGATCACTGACGACGGAGTCGGCATGTCCGAGGAAGAAGTGCAGCAGGTTCAACGCAAAGAAATAAACCGTTCTAACCGTTCTGACTCAACTAACTCATCTAACCCCTCTAATTCAACTAATCTTTCCAATCTTTCTAAGATTACCTATAACTCTAAACACAATCCAAGCTTTGGCTTGTGGGGAACGATGGAGCGGCTTCGCATTTTTTATGACAGAGAAGATGGACTCAAGCTGCAGAGCGAGGTTGGAAAAGGAACAACCATTATCATAACGATCCCGAAGGGAGCCGATGCATCATGGAATTGACTGTGGAACCACTAAAGGTATTGATTGTGGATGACGAGTACCTCATCCGAAATCTGCTGCGCATGCGTATCGATTGGAAGCAGCAAGGCATGACCATCATTGGCGAGGCCTCCGATGCTGAAGAGGCTTTGAACCAGGTTGAGCTGTTGCGTCCGGACATCGTGTTCACGGACATATACATGCCCAAGATGGACGGCATTGAACTGAGCGGCATTCTCATGGAGCGTTACCCAAACATAAAAATCGTGGTTGTGACGGGGCATGATGAATTTGAATATGCTCGTCAGAGTGTGAAGCTGGGCATATCCGATTTTATTTTGAAACCCATTCGTGCTTCTGAGTTATTACAGGTTACGGCGAAGCTGCGAGTGGCAATCGAGCAGGAGATCGGGCGCGAGTATGAGCTGATGAAGTTGCGAGAGGAGATGAAGCAGAGCTTGCCTTATCTCAGGGAGCGATTTGTGAATCAATGGTTAATTGATGTGATGCCTGAGGATGAACTACAAGAGAAGGCGCGTTTCTTCGGTATCCCTATCTCGTCTGGTGAACCAGAATTGCGCATCGCAGTCATGGAGGTGGAGGTTGCTGTACCGCAAGCGAAGATAGCTGCACCAGAGGTATATCTGCATCTATCCGAACCATATCACCAAAGACACCAAGCCCAACGAGGGCTTCAACAACAACAACACGATCAACCCCCATTAAGCCATTATCAGACAGAAGCCCATCCACAAACCGTTGAGGAAATACATATTCTGCTGCGAATGGTAGGCATGAAGCAGGTGCAGGCTTTTTATCCCCAGGATTCGCATACGATTATCGTCATGGACTCGCATAACCGGATAGTTGTGCTCTCACTTGGTGCGGATACGGAATTTGCCAATCAGGTACAGCAGCTTCAAGAAGAACTTCAACATACACTTAAGCTTGAAGGATGTGAAGTTGATGTGACCGTAGGGATTGGGCAATGGCAATCAGGATGGGGAAGGGCCTGTGTGGGATACCGGGAGGCGTGTCGTGCACTCGATTATCAGGCATTTGTGGGAAAAAATCAGGTTATTTGCTTCGAGGATCTGGTCATCGAAGGCGGTAAAAAGCCCTACCACTCGGATGCTCAGCTGCTCCAACAACTGCAATTTTACGTCAGTGTTGGTGCGGGGGAAGAAGCCGTATTGTTGCTGGAGCGTATGCTGTCTGTGCCGTTTTCGGACGTTTCACAGTTTCGGATGGCAGCCATGGATGTGGTTACGGAGTGCCAGCGTGCTGCCATAGAGCAACAGATTGAGGGAGAGCACGCATTGAACAAAGAGGCGGTTGCGGCCATTTTTACAGCAGATCATCTGCCCGAACTAAAAAGCATGCTGGAGCAGCATGTCCGCACCGTATCGGATGTCATACAAGCCAAGCGACAGGCCAAGGAAGGTAATCTGATCGACCGGGTGAAGGCTTATCTTGAAGAGAACATGGGCAATGCGGAAGTAGGGCTTTCTAGCACCGCGGCTGCTTTTTACGTAAGTTCGGGCCATCTGGGGCGGCTGATGAAAAAAGAAACCGGGCAGACATTTGTGGAATATCTGACCCAACTCCGCATGAAGAAGGCTGAAATGCTGCTGAAACAGACGGATATGAAAGGGTATGAGATTGGGGAGCAGGTAGGCATCCCGGACCCACACTATTTCAGCGTCTTGTTCAAAAAACATATCGGCCGATCCATGAATGAGTATCGGAATGTAAAAACCTGAAAAACGAGAATGCAAAAATGGGGAGTGTGGGGGAGTGCAGAGATGGTTTGAGCGTAAACGCACTTCCACTTCCAGTTCCACATATGTTCGAATATTACAAATCGATGCCTGTTTTCTAAATGGAGAACAACGCACAGTTTGCCTAAAATATGGGCTAGAACCAACTAAAACGCATAGGGAGGTCCATAGAGATGAAAGCGCTATTAAAAAAATCAGCAAGTCTAATTCTGACTCTGGGCATTGTAAGCAGTCTGGCGGCATGTTCATCGGGCTCGTCCGGTGGAGCACAGGGGGAAAGTAACGGCAAGATCAAGCTGACGCTGTGGGATCAATCGGTTGGCAATACCGATCCTTCGGCTAAGTTACTGCCCGAGATTGTTGAGAAATGGAACAGCGAGCACCCAGACATTCAGGTTGAACGTACGGGCACGACAGGAGAACAGTACAAAACCAAAGTCAAAACATCAATTGCAGCTGGTGAAGCGCCAGACCTGTTCTATGGCATGGGTGGCGGCAGCTTCATGCAGCCGTACATCAAATCCGGCAATGTGCTGGAAATTTCAAGTTACCTGACGGACGATATCAAAGAACGAATGGGTCCGGGTATGGCGGAGGCCATCAATATGGACGGCAAAATCTACACATTGCCCGTGTATACTCATATCGCCAATCTTTACGTGAATACGGAATTGTTCGAGCAGGCGGGTGCCAAGATTCCGACCACATATAACGAACTGTTGGATGCAGTCGCCAAGCTGAAAGCGGCAGGAATCACCCCGGCTGTGATTGGAGAGAAAGATCGCTGGCCGGGCATGTACTGGTACGACATTATTGCGATGCGTCAGGCAGGCAATGCTGCGGTGATGGAAGCTTTTAAAGATCCGTCAAAGTGGAATTCGCCCGACTTTGTTGCCGCCGCGACCAAAATGCAGCAGCTTGCACAAGCAGGAGCGTTCAACAGCAGCATGTTCAGCATGAGCTATGACGAGATGCTTGGTGCATTTAATGCAGGCAACGGCGCGATGATGTTCCAGGCCAACTGGGTGAATGCAGGCATTGAGGACCCGTCCTCCGCAGTCAAAGGCAAAGTGAAAGTGATTCCGTTCCCGGTATTTGAAGATGGCAAAGGCACAAATACCGAAATCTTTGGCGGAGCCGTCGATGGTTTCTACATCAACCAGAATACCAAACATCCGAAGGAAGCCGTGGAATTCCTCATGTATCTGAGTGAGCAGCTTGGTACGAAAGGGTTCCTGGCTGGAGCGGGTCTGCCAAGCTGGAAAACCGATGCACTCGACACATCCAGCCTGTCCTCCCTTGATCTGTCTGCGGCAGATATTATGAAAACGGCGACCTCATTCATCGCGTGGTGGGATAACATTCTGCCTGCGGAGTCTGCCGAAGCGCACAAAAACCTGATTGCCCAGCTGCTTGCCGGCGATGTAACACCGGAGGAGTTCTGCAAACAGATGGCACAGCTCAAACCAACAGAGCTAAGTCTATAGAAAACAGATAGGCAGGTATACGTGCGTGCAAGCTTACATGCTTAAATGCTTACAGGCCTTAGGTCCTTACACTAGAAGTCTTTGCAAATTGCCTGTGAATATCTTGCGCATAGACCTTGTGAGCTTGCAATGTTACCGCTTCTAATCATGAAGATGAACCCAAACAAGGCGTGGTCCGGAATATCCCGGTCACGCCTTTGAGAGGAGAACAATAATGAACTCTGTATTTTCCAATAAAGGCACGATAGCCGTCTTTGTACTGCCGACGCTGCTTCTGTTCTGCGGCATTGTGCTTATTCCGATCTTTGTCTCCAGTTATTACAGTCTGCTGGACTGGAACGGCGTGGGCAGGGGTACATTTATCGGCCTGGACAACTATGTAGAGATGTTTAAAGATACCCGTGTGCTGAATTCTATCAAAAACTCCCTGTTATTCGCGGGTGCTTCGGTGTTCATTCAACTGCCAATCTCGCTGGTGCTCGCACTGATTCTGGCGTCCAACGTCAAGGGGGAAGGGTTCTACCGGACCGTGTATTTTATCCCGGTGTTGATCTCAACGGTGGTTATTGCCCAGTTGTGGTCAAAAATCTACAATGCCGATTATGGCCTGCTGAACGTGCTGCTGCAAAGTATCGGCTTATCCAGCCTGGCACAGGACTGGCTGGGGCAGAAGGACACCGCCTTGGCGGCATCGTTTATTCCGACCTTGTGGCAGTACGTGGGGTATCACATGCTGCTGATGTATGCAGGAGCAAAGTCCGTGTCTCAGGATGTGCTCGAAGCTGCTCGAATGGATGGTGCTTCCCGTATTCGCACGGCGTGGTCCATTATGATCCCGCTAATGAAGCCGATTCTGAAGGTAAGCCTCGTTTTTTCCGTCATCGGTGCGTTCAAGGTGTTTGACCTGATCTATGTGCTGACGGGAGGCGGACCATTTTATACAACTGAAGTGCCGAGCACACTGATGTACGCTACCATTTTTGATACGTTCCGGTACGGATATGGCAGTGCGATCTCGGTCTTTATCATTGTGGAGTGTCTAGTGTGTACGATCCTCATTAATTCATTGTTCAAAACGGAGTAGAGGGAGGCAAAAGGCATGAGTACCGTAGAAGTCATGTTGCAAAAAAATCCCAAGCCGAGGTCCATCTCCGGACCGATCGGGAAAGTGTTTCTGCAAGCGTTTCTGATCCTCGTTGCGATTGTGCAGATCTACCCGCTTATCTGGCTGGCGCTGTTTTCCCTGAAGGATAACAGTGAGATCTTCAGTGGTGATGTAGCTGGGTTGCCCAAAGCATTTCTGTGGAGCAACTACACCAAAGCCATGTCTGACGGCCATGTGCTGACCTATTTTATGAATAGTGTGCTGGTTACTGCGGCCTCCATTGTCTTGGTACTGATCTTGTCCTCCATGACGGGATACGCAATCACGAGAATGAACTGGAAGCTCAGCGGGTTCACGATGACACTCATTTTGCTGGGCATGATGGTGCCGATTCATGCGGCGCTGCTGCCATTGTTTATTATTTTGAAGAATCTGAGCCTGCTCAACAGCTACTGGTCACTGATCATTCCCTATGTGGCATTTGGCATTCCGATGGCGGTGTTCATTCTGGGCAGTTTTTTTAAAGGTATCCCGAGAGAGATGGAGGAGTCGGCGGTTATCGACGGCTGCGGCATATACCGGACGTTTTTCTCCATTATCCTGCCGCTTGTGCGTCCGGCCATATCAACTGTAGCGATCTTCACATTTCTGTCCTGCTGGAACGAGCTGATGTTTGCTGTCACGTTTATCAATAACACGGCTTACCAGACATTGACGGTGGGCATGATGTCGATGGTGGGAACGTACATTACGCAATGGGGCATCATTGGTGCGGGACTGATGATTACAACGGTGCCAACGGTAGTCATCTATCTGCTGTTGAACAAACAGGTGCAGAAGAGTATGATCGCAGGTGCGATCAAGGGTTAGCTGAAGGCTGGACTGGAGGCTTGGCGGTAGAAGGGCTTGCTGCTCGCTCGCTGTACTCTCTTTCTGGTGGATATCGGCTTGATTCGGGATTTCGCAAGGTGTGATCTCTGGACTGGACCGCGGCGTATGGACATGGAATAATAAGGGGGATATAGCCAGTCAGTTGCAGAGAGGGGTCATTATAGTATGGTCAATATTGCGATGGTAGAGCAGGAGTCTGTTCGGGAAAAGGTTGTTGCGTTCACGTTTGATGATGGGCCACATCCGGTGTACACACCTCAAGTGCTTGAGATATTCCGGCGTGCCGGTGGGCAGGCGACGTTTTTCATGATTGGCCAAGAGATGGAGAACCACCCGGAGATTGCGGCGGAGGTGCATCGTGCAGGGCATGAGATCGCTAACCATACGTACACGCATCCAGATCTGACCAAGTTGACGCTAAAGGAAGCCGGGGAGGAGTTGCAACGCGCAGAAAATCTTGTTCAAAAAGTTACGGGGCAACCTGCCCGCAGCTTCCGACCGCCGTATTTTGGCGTAAACGATGATATACTGTCTCTGGCAGCGGAGCGTGGATATCGCACGATTGGTGCGGTCAACGGGGATGCGAGGGATTGGGACAATCCCGGCGTTGAGCACATTCTGGAGCATAGCCGGTCGGCGGTGAAACCTGGCAGCGTGCTCATATTCCATGATGGGTACGGGGATCGTTCCCAGTCGGTGGAGGCGGTTCGTGTGCTGGTGGATGAACTGGTCGCGGAAGGGTACCGTATGGTCACGGTGAGTGAGTTATTGGACATTTCTCGTGAGCATGATATAAAGACGACATAATTAAGTGGACCCATCATTCTTTGAATGACAGGGTCCTTTTTTAAATATATATAATGCATAGGAAGAACGGAGCGGAAGCACAAACTTTGCTTGCCCTCTCAAACTACTTTATAATAATAGGCTAAACTAGATTATGTCAGGAGGAAACAATGGACTTTATCAGAAATCAACTAGAAGAACTCGGCATGAGTGAACCCTCCATTGGATACCTTTCGAATGTGATTATGATTATTTTTATCGCGCTAATCTCGGTACTGGCGAATGTTATTGCCAAACGAGTGGTACTGAAGACGGTGCATCGTATCGTGAGTAACAATCGTTTCAAGTGGGGCCACATCGTGGTTCAAAAAAATTTATTTCAGAAGCTGTCGCATCTTGTGCCAGCCATTATAATCTATTATTCTGCTTATATTTTCTCGCCCTATCAGGCCATAATTGAAAAATCAGCAATGACCTATATGATTGTAATCATGATTACGATTCTGAATGCTCTGCTGAATGTCTTCGATGATATCTATCGTACCTATGAGGTGTCGAAGATTCGCCCAATCAAGAGTTACATTCAGGTAGCCAAGATTGTCCTGTTCATTATTGGGGGCATTATCGTCATCTCCAGCCTGATTGGACAGAACCCGCTCATTATCCTCAGTGGACTTGGGGCGTTATCGGCGGTATTAATGCTCGTATTCAAAGACTCGATTCTGGGCCTCGTGGCCGGTGTACAGCTATCGTCGAACGATATGGTACGCGTTGGTGACTGGATCGAGATGCCAAAGTATAATGCGGACGGTGACGTCATTGACATTACATTGAACACGGTAAAGGTTATGAATTTTGATAAAACCATTACGATGATTCCAAGCTACGCCCTCATTTCGGATTCGTTCCGTAACTGGAGGGGCATGCAGGTGTCCGGCGGCAGAAGGATTAAGCGGAGTATCTATATTGATATCAGCAGTATCCGTTTTTGTACGGAAGAGATGGTAGCCGAATTTGAGAAAATCCACTACCTGACTGATTATGTCACAGCAAAATTGAAAGAAATTCAAGCGTACAACATGGAGCACCAGGTGAATACCGAAAGCAACGTGAACGGCAGACAGCTGACAAATGTCGGTGTGTTCCGGGAATATATCCATCAATATCTGAGAAATCATCCGAAAATCAATAAGGACATGACGATGATTGTGAGACAACTAGCACCGGAAGATCGCGGACTGCCTCTTGAAATCTATGCATTCAGCAATGATATCAACTGGGGTGTGTATGAGAATGTGCAAGCGGATATCTTTGACCATATCTTCGCGGTGGCGCCAACATTTGGACTGCGGGCCTTCCAGAATCCAACCGGACATGACATTGTGCAACTGAAAGAGGATAAGCAATATGCGCGAGAATACTAGGATTTTATTTCAAAAATGGATGCGATAAAATTATTTCATAGTTATCTATTACGATAGATATGACATCATAACAGCTTTGCCTTTTTTCAATATGCCGTTTCAATTCATAAGCCGTTAACCCATCTGGGTTGAGGGCTTTTTGTCTGTGATATAATAGGCATATTTTATGAACGAAGAAGTAGGGGGAACGCATATGGATTGGGAAGCCCATATCGAACGGTGGAGCCGAACTGCCGTTAGATTGCTAGATATTCGGTATTATCGTGCGGAGCATGGAACGGTTCCTGATCACTATGTAGCGCATACCAGCTTTTTCTTAATTACTACTCATGGAGAGGCTAGGGTAAGTATATCAGGAAAAGTCTACCAGAACCGTTCACCCTACATATTACATGGGGGAGCAGATGCTGAGCTGAGTATTATACCGCTGGATCAGGACTTTGCCTGCTATCTGATTTTATATACAGCGGAGTGTGCATCGCCGGAAGATCAGAAGAGCTTCCAAGTGACGTATGGGTTCGCCCCGTATGCAGTACTCCCTGTTCAGGAAAAGAGTGAAGCCATGAATCGTCTATGGCAAGAGCCAACCTCGATAGACAAGCTACAGGCGCAATCCGTCTTTCTTCCATTGGTGTACGAGATCATGCGGCAACAGATCCAGACATCGGCCAAAAAGGAAGGCAGCAGATCCAACATCGTCACTGAGGCAATCCACTACATTCACGATCACTATAGTGAGCCGATTACAGCCGAGGAACTAGCCAAGAGATACCATTGCAGCGCCAGCTATTTATCCCGTTTGTTCAAAAACCAGATTGGACTAGGACCGATTGAGTATCTCATACATGTGCGCGTTCACAGATCAAAGCATTACCTTCTAAGATCCGAGGCCCGTATCCAGGAAATTGCAAACAACGTAGGTTATGCAGATGTGTATTATTTCAGTCGCTTGTTCAAAAAGCATACCGGCTTATCGCCACTTCAGTTTCGTGCGGAACATCGGCAAAAGATTCAGGTTCAGTATAATCCATTGCGCGGGTTAGAATCGTCTATTGTAACCCCTAAATCCTTTTCTCATAATGAGAATGAGACTTATTATCAACGGATTAGGGAAGGGGACACATCCATGTTTAGATTTTCACGACCGGCCTTTGGGGCGATGATGTTACTATGTACATCCTTGCTTCTAAGTGCATGCCAGACAAGCAGTACTTCAGGAGCAGCGGCTTCCCAGCCAGCTTCATCAGATACGACTACTGCTGTAACTACAGACAGCGCAGCTACGGAAACGCGGATGTATAAACATCTGAAAGGCGAAACCGAGATTCCTGTGAATCCACAGCGAGTCGTCAGCTTTTATCACTTGGGTGAGTTAATGGCGCTTGGGGTGAAGCCGGTTGGCACAACGACATTTATTTTAGATAATCCACTTATAAGTGATACTTCCGGTATTGCAGATGTGGGTGTTCCGCCAGATGCCGAGAAAATTCTGTCACTGGAGCCAGATCTGATTGTTACAACGGCAGCATTTGTGGAGGCTGTGGAAGGCGGGTATGATGCACTAAGTCAGATTGCTCCAACCATTGTTGTCGAGCAGTACAACGACCCGATTAAAGATGTGGAGATGTTTGGTGATATTCTTGGGAAGCAAGAAGAAGCGCGGTTATGGAACGAGCAATTCAAGGCCAAAATCGCGGAGTATAAAGAAAAAATTAGCCCTTATGTAGGTGCCGATGAGACGTTCTCCATATTAAACGTACGTCCAGATGCTCTTTTTGTATACGGGGATACCAATATGGGAGGCAATATCATCTACAAATATCTCGGGTTGAAGCCAACCGCCAAGGTAGAGACAGACGTGATCAAAGGTGAGACGTGGGAAATTTCTTCTGAGGTGATTCCTGACTTTATTGGTGACCGGTTATTCCTTGCTGTCAATGACGGGGCGGAGGATAAACTCAAGGATGTACAGAAACTGATTGAGCAATCGCCAGCAGGGAAAGCGAATAAGGTCTACAATATTGATTTCGACGAGTTTCTGCTCAGTGACCCCATTTCGGTAGAGCAACAGCTGGACATCATTGTTGATATACTGGTCGGAAACAACGAATAGAACGTCCAATACCTTGTAGTCTCTCTTATGCCAAATTGATTCAAGCCCACTGGGAGGGGTAGAATAACGAGAGGACGATCAATTTCTAACAGTCTAATCTCGGAACGATAATCTAACCTTTTGGCAAAGGAGAGTTCTCACATGAATCATATTCCGGAATATACATTGAACGATGGCTTGAAAGTACCTGCAATTGGATTTGGTACCTATAGTTTAAAAGGTGAAGAAGGCGTTAAATCGATTGCGTCCGCAATGGATGCGGGTTATCGATTAATTGATACGGCGTATAACTATGAGAATGAGGCAACCGTGGGCAGAGCAATCAAGCAAAGCTCCATCGCCAGAGAAGAACTGCTCATTTCCTCGAAGCTGCCGGGTCGTTATCACGCTCATGATAAAGCACTTGTGGCGATCCAGGAATCCCTGTACAGAGCCGATCTGGATTATTACGACCTGTATCTGATTCACTGGCCCAATCCGAAGAAGGACATGTATGTCGAGGCATGGCAAGCGCTGATCGAAGCCAAAAAACGTGGATATATCCGATCCATTGGAGTCAGCAACTTCCTGCCTGAGCACAATGAACGCCTGATTAAGGAAACGGGGATAGCGCCGAGTCTGAATCAGATTGAGCTGCATCCATTCTTCGACCAATCCGATCAGCGGGAACAGGATACGAAGCATGGCATCGTGAACGAATCCTGGAGTCCGATTGGACGTGGCAATGATGCCGTACAGGATATTCTGAAGGATGAGAACATTCTTCGGATTGCGGAAACGCATGGCAAAACGCCAACTCAGATCATTCTGCGCTGGCATGTTCAGCTAGGTTCCATTCCCATTCCGAAAGCTGGCTCCTTGCAGCATCAGCAGGAAAATATCGATATATTCGATTTTGAGTTGAGCACAGAAGAGATGCAGGTCATCTCTGCATTTAATCGTCCTGATGGACGGTTATGGGATCAAGATCCAAGCGAGTATGAAGAATTTTAAAGAATGACGTATCCGATGGCTAAGTTGGTTGCTCTATAATCTACCATCGGTGATCAGAAACCCCTGTGAATAAACATGGTAAAGCCTTCTGGCTCTACCGATGATATTCCGGGGGTGTTTTTGTATATCTAGGGATGGCAGTCTGGTAAAAAGAAAAAGAGTGCCCTTGTCAGCCATGACAAGAAGCACCCATAATATGAACGGCTATGCTACATATTCACCGAAAAATGCCGGCTACACGCTCGGAATCCGGAAGGTCAGAATCTCATACGGTTTGATATCAAAAGAAATCCGACCATTTTCCACGGTGCATTCCACTTCGTTGTTCTCAAGCAAATCACACGCGTACGCCGTTGTACCTGCTCCCTCAGGCAATTGCAGGGAAGCACGGCTGCGGCGGCCGTGTGCTTCATAGAGACGGATGATCATATCATCGTTGTTCTCGGCTTTTTTGATAACCTCCAGCACGACATTATCCTGATCGACCGATGCGAGTGACCATGTTCCCGGCAACGTACCGGTTTGCGATGCAATCTCACGAGCAACCAGCGGACGGTTGAGATCATAAGCAGCTTGTATGACACGTCCTTCACGGAAGTCGCCCTGATGCGGATAGAGCGCGTAGGTGAATACGTGCTGCTCTTTGTCGGCATTTTCATTCGGGTACGTTGCGCTCTTGATCAGTGACAGTCGCATCACCGAGTTATGAATATCATATCCGTATTTGCAGTCGTTCAGCAGAGCAGCACCGTACCCGTTCTCCGCCAGATCGGCCCACTTCTGTCCGCATACTTCAAACCGGGCTTGATCCCAGCTCGTATTACGGTGGGTAGCGCGCTCAACGTTGCCGTACTGGATTTCGTAGACCGCTTTCTCACTCCAGATATCGAGCGGGAAGGCGGCTTTCAGCAGCAAATGTTCCTGTTTCCAATCCACAAACGTACGGAAATCAATCCGGCGTGTATGTGCGTAGAAGATGATCGTTTGCTCAATGACCGAGTCCAGGAACTGTCGCTTCACTTGAAGCACGGAACGTACCGGCCCGCTTTCAACCCAATCCAGCGACAGCAGGTCGTTAATCTCCCACATATGCTGTTCATAATAATCGTCAATGTTCCATGCCTCGTATTCCGCAGGTCGATCCTCGAACACTTGCAGCACGTTACCGCGCTTGCCAGACTGAAGAAGCTCACGGCCCTCCAGCTTGTCCCAAACGGATGTGAATTCGGCACTTTCATTCAGTTGAATATCATACCAAGGTGTATGGATGTGGCGCTGATCTGCTTCCCACTGTACAACCGATACCCCCGCGACAAGCTCGTCTGTCAGATCCGGTGTAATTCGGAAGGATTTATACCCGGATGCAGGCACGTTCTCTGCAAGGAACACAAGTCCGCCTTCGGGAGTTCGCTGGCTTGGTACAGGGTGATCTCCATCGTAGACGGTTACTTTTCTTGCAAAAGCAGGCAGTTCAACCACATCCGTGCGTACAAATCCGGTGGTGTTAAATACCACAATGGCTTCGCCATCAGATGTAATTCGGCTGGCAATGCCGTTCAGTGCGCTGTCTTTCAGCTCATCTGTGACACGCAGAACTTCTTCATATTGCTCCTGGGAATCCACATATACCTGCTCAATGGAGCTGCCCGGGAGAATATCATGGAACTGGTTCAGCATCGTCAGCTTCCATGCATGCTCCAGTGCATTGGTTGGATAGGTCGCCTGTGCATTTGCCTGACGATGAATCATGGCATAAAGCTCGGCATCGGCCAGCGCAAATTCGCTATGACGGTTGTACCGTTTGTTGCGTGCCATGGACGTGTAGGTACCCCGGTGATACTCCAGATACAGCTCTCCCGACCAGCGGGGAACGGAAGGAACATCCGCCAGATTTTGCTCCAGCTTCTCAAAAAACTCGCGTACAAAGGTACGTTTCACCGCGGGTACACCCGGCAATCCAACATCAAGTCGTCTGCCATGCTCCAGCATCTCCTCGGTTGGTCCGCCGCCGCCGTCCCCGAATCCGAAACATTGCAGGACATCTGCATTGATGTTTTTGTTCTGGTATCGCTGCCACGTACCTTTCACTTGCGAAGCATTAAACCGTCCATTATAAGTTGTTTCGAAGCGACGCTGCCTGAAATCAGGATGTTTGTCATAGTCTGTTGCTGTGATAAAGTGGGTCAGAACCTCTGATCCGTCGATTCCTCGCCAGTACATCGTATCGTTCGGAATCTGGTTTGTATCATTCCAGGCAATTTTGGTTGTCATAAAATAATCAATGCCGCTCTTGCGCATAATCTGCGGCATCGCTGCACTATAACCAAATACATCCGGCAACCAGAGCACACGGTTCTCCACACCGAACTCTTCCTTGAAGAAACGTTTGCCGTAGATAATCTGACGGATCATGGATTCACCCGAAATCAGGTTACAATCGGCCTCCAGCCACATTGAACCTTCCGCTTCCCAGCGGCCTTCGGCCACCTTTTCCTTGATTTTCTCATATAGGGATGGGTAGTCTGCTTTCAGGTATGCATACAGCTGGGGCTGAGAGGACATGAAGGTATACTCTGGGAACTTGTCCATCAAGTAGAGTACACTCGCAAAGCTGCGAATGACCTTCTCCCGAGTCTGATCCAATGTCCACAGCCATGCCACATCGATATGCGTGTGTCCGATACAGTGCACGGTAGGGATGTGATCACCAGCAGGGCGGATATCACAATAGACATGATCTTGCAGATATCGGCGTGCTTCCAGTACCGATGCATGGAATTCTGAGCTGTTTTCCTGGCGCAAATCCAGCAGATTCACGGCTTTATTCAGATGTTCGATAAGCTTCAGCCGCTCCAGATCATCCTCACGCAGCAGATCAGCAGCATCGAGTGCAGCCTTAAGATCGTAATACAAATCGGAGACTTGCTGATGATGCTCGGCAATATATACATTCAGAAAAACATCCGCGGCAGAAGTACTGCAATAAGCATATAATGCCAGTTCGAATTCATCACCTTTTGCCGCAGCGGATGTCAGGTCGATCTCCGTATGATTCACATCCAGACCGCAGATCAATTCCCTATTGAGGAATGCCAGAAATTGCGGATTATCGTAATTCCAGATGTCATCAGCGCCAGTGACGATGGCACAAACGACCTTTTTTCCTTCCAGATGATCCGGGATTTGAATGCGGGTTTTGAAGCAACTGTGTACGTCTTTGCCGCCCCAGCCATCACCTTTACGGAATACGTTCCAGGAGGAAGGGTCCTCATGCACCAGTTCCCAGGAGTGGTAACCACTTTCTTTATGATAAAGCTCAGGGATATATGTCTTTGAGGTTAGTCGTGCACGTTCCAAGTGTTTAACAATGGTATGGATTCGAGTATACAAGGAATTCATTTTCATGTTGGTTTCCCACCTTGGTTTGTAGTAAGTACAGGCTGTGGTCGTTGTTGGAGCGAGATTTTTGCAAGCGCTAACATATTAACTTTATCATAACAAAAGAGAAATGGGCGAAACTACGTATTGTATGCTGAAAATAACGTCTTTTTATTGCATTTCATGCTAAAATAAACTCATTAGAACCAGGATGGAGGCATGTTCATGACACAATCGGTTTTGGCATACGAGCAGGGATATGCGGTCCATGTGAACCAGCTTGGAGATTCGCTTTTTTATCATCTGGATTATGACGAGCGTTCTCATGATCTAAATATGGAGTTTCAGCATTTCCATGATTTCTATGAAATCTGTATTCTTCTGGATCGAACAGCTGCGCACATCATTGAAGGCAGTTTATATGATATCCAGCCTCTGGATATCGTTCTGCTGCGACCTTCTTTGCTGCATAAAACGCAATATCCGAAGGGTGCCCCGCCGAAACGATTGATGATCACCTTTGCCATGCCACGTAATACACCTGGTCTTGAGAACGATTACAATGAGCTGTTTTCGATTTTTGATGAACCCATTCCGATATTCCGATTTACAGAAGAAAGACGCAAGGAAGTCCTCGCGCCGATCAATGATATTTTTGCTATATCGCAGCATCCTTCTGCACTTCAATCGGTTATGATTCATAGCAAGTTCATGGAGTTTCTCTGTGCCCTTCATCGTTATTCGGCAGAGAACGGGTATGTGCGTGAAGAGACTGGATCAACGATGTCCAGGCGCATGTATGCCATTGCCTCTTATATTCACAGCCATTATCAGCAGGATTTATCTTTGGACGAGGTATCCAAGCGCTTTTATGTAAGTGCCCATCACTTGTCTCGCCAATTCAATAAGGTTACAGGCTTCACCTTCACGGAGTATGTGCAGATGACGCGTATTCGGAATGCCCAGCAATTGCTGCTGAATTCGAGTGAGAAAATCACAGATATTGCTGCACAGTGTGGGTTCACAAGCTTTTCCCAGTTCAACCGCATCTTCAACAAACAGAGCGGAATGTCACCGAGTGCATATCGCCGTAGCCGACATTCACAGAGCGAACGTGAAGTGATATCTTTGGGTAGGCCTGAGCGCTGACAGAAGACAGAGATGATCTGGGGATGTCAGTGGAGCGGTGCTGCATGAATGGCAACAGCCACAGCCACAGATATATGGAGATATACAAAAGGCAAACCCTCCAAGTTACAAAGGGATTGCCTTTTTCCTTCTAATATATAGATTACGTCTACCTAGTGATGGTGGCACAACCAGAATTACTCATGTGCCCCGTATAACGGCTACTCTTAAACTTGATCCTTCGGCGCCAGCTCAATGGCAGAGCGAATGGCAGCCAGCATACTTTTATCATCGGCGATGTTTTTGCCAGCGATATCGAAGGCTGTACCGTGGTCAACGGATGTACGGATGATGCCGCCTTTCAGGCCAACGGTGATGTTCACGCCTTCCTCGATGCCCATTACTTTGATCGGCGCATGGCCTTGGTCGTGGTAGCAGGCTACAACGATATCGAAGTCCCCGCGACCAGCGCGGAAGAAGAGTGTGTCCGCCGGGAGTGGACCAACGACGTTAATGCCTTCCTGCTGTGCACGCTCAATGCCGGGCTGCAGCTTCTCTTCTTCTTCACCATTACCGAACAAGCCGTTCTCTCCGGCATGAGGGTTGATTCCGCATACGGCAACGCGCGGATTCTCAAAGCCTGCTTTTTTCAACGTATCATGAGCAAGCTTCACAACGGTGTACGTTCTTTCCGGGTTGATACTTGCAATGGCATCGATCAGACCCATGTGTGTTGTCAGGTGAATAACGCGCAGATTCGGCGTGGTCAGCATCATAGAGAAGTCCTGCGTATCCGTCAGATCCGCCAGAATCTCGGTGTGTCCCGGGTACAGGTGCCCCCCTTGGTGCAGAGCTTCCTTGTTCAAAGGCGCGGTGCAGATGGAGTGAATCTGCTGTTTTTTGGCAAGATCAATGGCTTTGGCGAGAAACTGGAATGCTGCATCTCCAGCCACGGCAGATACTTTACCGTATTCGAGATCCGCAGGAACGAGGTTCAGATCAATCACATCCACAGTACCGAATTCATACTTGGCTTCAGAAGGCTCTTGAATCGCGTTAACGTTCAGACTTGAGCCGATGACAGGTAACACACGCTCCAGAATTTTCGCGTCACCAATAACGAGTGGATTGCACTGATCGTACATTTCTTTATGACCCAGTGCCTTCATAATAATCTCCGGTCCAATACCTGCTGCGTCGCCCATCGTAATTCCAATTGTAGGTTTCATACAAGAATACCTCCTTTTAATTTTTGAATCGCATGAATAAAGACATCGGGTTTGCCGAATCCGCCTGCTTTGGTAATCACATGCAGATCATCAATCCCTATAAACTTGGAGATCGGCACGCCGATTTCAAGCTCATCCAGCAGCTCGAAGCCGCTAATATTCCATTTCAGACAGATCTGTTTTGCCGTATCGCCACCGGTCATGGATACCCCTTTGAAAAGTCCCTCTTCCAGCAGTCTGGCACAGATCTCACCCATCGCGAGTACAATTTGGTTGCTGACTTCCGTGTGATTGAGACCACGAACTTCGCCCGTTGCCCGTGCCAGTTCGATATCCACCTGTTCAGCGGTGGAGTAGAGGACAACATCTTGTCCTTCCAGCGCTTTGTCTCGGACCTCCTTATAGACACGTTCCATCTCTTCCGTGCGGTCTGCGGTTGCGGATACCGCTTTGAAAGAATGGAAGGAGACTGAAGCCACGCGGGACTTGCGCATCAAGCGATGCAGTTGCTCACGGGAATTCTTGTTTACGCTGCCTACCACCGTCAGAATTGGACCGGAATTCTCCGGGATATCAAGTGAAGCAGCCCTGGACTCCAACTCGTAATGTGCGGGGAGGTAATTGGCAATGCCCGCCGAACCTGCCCAAGTAAAGGTATAATCCATGTCGCGAGTCATACGCAGAATCAGTTCCAGATGGCGTTCTTCGGTGGAGTCCACCATCACATACGGGATGTTATTTGTTTTCAGCTGCTCCAGCTTGGTGCGAATATGATTCTGCCCGGCTTCCAGATCGGCGACGGTGATCTCGCCAACTTCGTACTTGGTCTGTTGTTTCAATAAGTCCGGAAGGTAGGAAATCGTAACAGGTGTCTTCGGATCATGGGCAATTTCAGTATCTGCCAGCGGAACGCCGTTCAGGTAATGAATTCCTTCTAGTATCGTCCGGTTATTTTTTGGATAACCCGGGGCAATCATCATAAAGTCCGGCTTTACGACATCATATACAGCATCAATCTCGATACCGATATTACCGCGCATGGTGGAGTCCATTTTTTTGAAAATTGTTTCAAATCCATTATTCGTCAGCAATTCAGCAGCACGATATACACGGTCATACGCTTCTTGCGAGGATATGGAACGACTATCTGTATCAAAGACGACAGCATCATATCGTGTAAGAGGTCCTTCATCCATATTAAAAAGAACACTGGTCTTCAAGCCATGACGGGCAAGCTGCACCCCGCTGTCATTGGCACCGGTCAAATCATCTGCAATAATGGCTAATTTCATGCAGTCATCCCTCCTTGTAAGCACATCTTTATAAAAAGTCCGTTCAGTTCATTCATTAAGCACAGATTAAGCACATTAAATTAGGTGAAAACCATTTATGTGGTTGGTCGTTGATTATATTTCTCGACTCCACCTGACTTCTCCAGTCGTTTGGAGAGGAACCCGATGAAGATCGGCAACAGGATGGCTGTCGTAACAACGCTCGCTGCAATTTGCACCGTAGCAATCTCGGCAATCGGGCCAAATGAAGCATTAGCAGCCACGATGGCAGCAGGTGTACCTACGGCATTCCCGGCTGTTGAACCTTCGGAAGCACCAACGATGGGGTTCCAGCCAATGGCTTTAAAGAGCAGGAAACCGATACCGCCCGTTAATAGCACGGTCAACACACCCAGTAAAATTCCGCTAAGACCACCTTGAATGATGGAGGAGAAGCTAATGTTCATACCCAGAGCAAATGCGAAGAACGGAACAAGTTTGTCACTGCCTTTATGCAGCCATTCCGCCAGATTGCGGTCCAGATTACCAATAATGACACCAACGATGAGCGGAAGCAATACCGCGACAAAGGCCATAGGAGAGAACATGCCGTTGGCAAAACCCATCGCACCAAAGATGGAGAGCGCTACCATGGTTAGGAAAGGGCCATCACTGAGTGCTAGGAAAGGGTAGGCTGCTTTGTCATCTTCTTTCCCGTATTGGCCGGCGAGAGCAATGTACAAACCGCCATTGGAGTTAGTCATCGCAGCAATAATGGCAAGCGGGGCAAGGCCGAGAAATAACCCGTTTGAATCCGCAAACAAAATAGCGATAAAACCAAGGGCTGCACCAATCACCCATTTGAACGTAAGCAAGGTCAAACCTTTGCCGACAGAGGAACCTGCTGTTTTAAACGTAATCTGTGTACCCGCAATGAACAGGAACAGGGCAATCAAAGTACTGGCACTGTTGACAAAAAGGGCTTCCGTGAATCCGCCAATGCGCAGAGCATTCGGGAAGAATGTATTGATGGTTGCACCAAGTAACAGGGGAACGACCATCATACCGCCAGGGATGCGATCTAAAGTTGCTTTAATGTTCATAGTAGTAGCTCCTTATGAAGTAATCGTTTTTATGAAGCGCTTGCAGGGATTATGTTATCCCATATCGTTTAATATAGCAACAATAAATTATTGTAAATTTTAAATACTCGGTCAACTGTTTAAAAATGCAACATATAAAGACGATAAAAAAGACGCAAACTTAAAGTTAATCTTTAAGTTTACGCCATAATGTGGCCCGGTTAATCCCCAGACGCTCTGCGGCCTTCGATTGATTGTTATTTTCTTCCTGAAGCACGAACTGAATAACTTCCTTCTCAATCTCCTTCAGCGTACCGTTCAACTTCATTGGGCTTGAAGAAGGTTGCTGATCCAGCAAGCGGGATAAGGTAGCAGTGGTGATTACATACTCCTGTTCATTGAGTGCAGCCTGCTTGATCAGATGTTTCAGCTGATTGACGTTCATATGTGTGATCTGATCTTGGATCAGCTGTAGTGCATCTTCTTTTATTCTTACCGCAGTAGTTCCGTATTTCTGGTAGTAACCCGTAAGGAAATGCTGCATCAGTGGAGCCAGATCCTCTGGTCTATCCGCAAGATTTGGCATCATGATTGTATTAAGCTCCAGATCGAGTGACCAATGCGGGTTCAATATCTGTTCCCCGAGTATAAATACCCCAATCTGATTTTGAAGGCAGTTCTGGATAAAGGAGAGCAACTCCGGATCTTCCATACGTGTTTCCATGTGGTTAATCTCTACATTTCGAACCTTGGCGAGTGGTATCTTGTGCAAATGACCGGGCGGAACTTGCGAGAGATCCATCTGTAATAACAGTCCGCCACCGGAGTACATCTGATGAATATGTTTGACCAGAAAAGATTTACCGGAATCCGCTTCACCCAGCAGATAGATCGGTTCATGATGCTCGTAAAGTGCCCGAATGTTCTTTAATACCGCCTGCATGGCAGGGGATTCAGCAACAATAGGCTCCATCGATGCGTCCGTGAACGTTGTTATGCCAAATTGTGCAAAGGCATAGGGTTGTCCTTTTTCCAGCATATATACCTTGTAGTTCCTGTTGTCCAGGGTTGTTTCATAGGCATTAACCGTGAGCTGGTAATCGTCCACCATGAACACATTTTGGATCTGGGATTGATGGAATTCCAGACTGGTGTTGGTCAGATACATGTGATTATCGGTCAGCGGATTTTTCTCAAAATCAGTCAGGTTCTCGAATACCACTTCATTCCGTTCATTTAAAATAAGTAAATTCGGATGTTCCCGTGTAACCAGGTCATTCAGGATGATCGATATCGCATGATTTTTACTCAAATAACGGTAGACTAGCTGTGCATCCTCCATCGCTCTAAGAATGGATTCCTGGCCAGATTGAATTAACAATCCCTCCAGACCATAGGTCTTCGCGGTGTTGACGGTGATCACATCTCCGACAATCTGTCGGTACCCGGAAGCCTTCAACTCCAAGAGCAATCGTGCCACATCTTCCGAGCTATGTATGGTATAGACCTTGAGGGGCAGATCCATCAGATCAATAATGGATTGTGCACCAGAGGTGATGTTGGAGAAGCCAACAATGGCTGTTTGGCCGTTAAACTGGCTTGCTAGTGTAAGTGAACGAATCATATCATAGCCCGATAACTGCACATCAATGACGGGAATGGTCACTGCTTTTTTAATCAATTGGGCGGTTCCGCCGCGGCTGATGATAATCTCTGCACCATTTTTCTCAGCTTGAGTAGCTAATTCCACACCGTTTGCCAAGTCGCCCACGTCCGTCTGAATGGTTAACTGGGGAAAGCGAGGAATGCACTCTTGTATAATAGGAATCATCGATTCGTAGGGAGCAATAAAGTGAACTCGTGTACGCATAATTTTCCTGCCTTTATAGAAAACTTTGATCCCCTTATTATAGCCAACTTGCGAAGGAATGGCACCTATGGGGGAACCAACACGGTTGTGTCTGCAAAATGCCTGTTTGATATGCCTTCATAACTCTCCCGAGTGGAATGTGATGAAGTACACTGAATCGAATCGTTATGTATTTCAAAATTAATGCATAATTGCACACGATAAGTGTAGAGAAATGAGGAGATTTCATATGGGAGACATTCATAAAGTAGCGGAGCCGGATCACATCATTAAGGATGTTGTCGGAAAGTTTTCGTGCAGGGTACTGTGGAGTGAGGGCCGTCCATGTCTGGAGTATCAAAGGGAAGAGGATGTGGCGTTAATCACAGAATACGTCCGCATTACGTACAAAGTTGAACTATTGGATGTGTTTTTCACAGCGGTGGAGAGTCTTCCGGTGGAGCCATAGTTAGGTAGGGATTTGTAGAGTGCGGGCAAAGGGTTAGTACTTACGTTTTTGTGTGTTTATACAAGGTCATGAGGCGACACTATAGGTGCTCGTCTTTTTTTTATTACTCCATTACTTTCTGACTTTGGATCGTACGGACTCCACTTGCCAACGTGAAATGTGAAACGTATGTGGGTGTATTCATGTATTATAGTATACATATGAACTTTTCGGAGGAGGAACAAGTAATGGGAATCTTATCGAGGTTTAGAGACGTGATGAAGGCGAATGTGAACCACATGTTATCTCGGGCGGAAGACCCGGAGAAGAGCGTGAATGAGTATATGCGAAGCCTGAGCAGTGATCTGGGTCAGGTAAAAGCAGAGACGGCAGCGGTGCTGTCAGATGAGAGCCGGGCGAAGCGAGCGTTGGATGAGTGTAACGCCGAGGTCAAGAAGTTACAGCGGTATGCGGAAAAATCAGCGGAGTCGGGAGACGAAGACAAGGCACGTGTTTTTCTGGAGAAGAAAGTGAAGTTTGCTGACAAATTGAACGAATTACAATCCGCCTATGAACGTGCTTCTGCTAAAGCCAAGATGATGAAGCATATGAACGATAAACTGGTTGCAGATCTGGGGCAATTGGAAGCTCGGCATGCAGAACTGAAAGGTCGCATGGCAGATGCAAAGGCGCAGCAACAGGCCAACGAACGGAATGCATCTGCGGGCAGAGCTGATGCTGCATTGAAGGCCATGGAAGACAAGGCGAATCAGGCGCTGAACGAAGCAGAGGCTTTGGCAGAACTTCGTGCTGGGGCACAGGAAGATGATTTGGACGAATTAATTGCCCAGTTGGAGAGGGACATGAACGCAGATGCGGGTAATAATGAGAATGCGTCGCCAAGTGCAGAGGAAGAACTCGCAGCGATTCATGAAAAGCTGAAGAAGTGAGTTTAACTTGTACACTATAACGTAGAGGACAGAAAAAAATCATATTTCGTTAACATTGAGGTGAGCAGATGCCGGTTATTGAATATAAATGTCCAAACTGCGGCAGTGGTATGATCTTTGACAGTGTGTCAGGTGCACTATCCTGTCCCAGCTGCGGCCGCCAGGACAACATAGAGCAGATCCCCGATCCCTTGAAAAGACAAGTATTCACCGAAAATGAGGTCAAAGAATACCACTGTAACAGCTGCGGAGCTGACATTGTCACAGAGCCGGAGACCAGTGCGACGACATGCAGTTTCTGCGGTGCGGCGGTTGTACTCAGTGATCGGCTGACGGGCAATCTGGCCCCCGCGATGGTGATTCCCTTTTCAATCAACAAGGATCAAGCCAAGCAGGCTTTCAAAAAGTGGTGCAAAAACGGCCTCTTAACGCCAAGTGGCTTCATGTCCGCCGATCGGATTCAGAGCATTACTGGTATGTACGTGCCGTTCTGGTTGTACGAGTTACATAACAAAATCGAAGTGCATGGTCGTGGCACCAAGGTCAGATCCTACACCCAGGGTGACTACCATTACACCGAAACACAGCATTTTGATATATACCGCCGAATTCGGCTGAATTATGTGAATCTGCCCATTGATGCGTCGGAGAAAATGAAGGATGAACTGATGGATAAGCTGGAGCCTTTCCCATATAATCAGCTGAAATTGTTCAAGACCCCGTATCTGGCGGGGTACATTGCGGAAAAATACAGTTATACGGACGAGGAACTTTTTCCACGGGCCAAGGATAAAACGAGATCGTACATTGATTCTTATATTGCTTCAACCGTATCCGGATATAGCAGCGTGAGCTACACGGACAAACAGATTGATACTACGCTCAAAAATGCAGACTATGTGCTGCTCCCGGTGTGGATGGTCAACTATGACTATAATCGTGCGCAGTATACCTTTGCCATGAATGGCCAGACAGGTAAAGTGGTCGGTAAACCGCCGATCAGCAAAGCCAAAGTAGCTGGATGGTTCGCAGGAGTCTCTGCGGTGTCGTTGTTGTCACTGAAGCTGGTTTCCTGGATGATGGGAGGTGGATTCTTATGAGAAAAAGAACCCCTCTGGCCGTGATGGCTACGCTCATTTTACTTATGATAACCCTTGTCGCTCCGTTGATTTCCATGTCATCGGCATCCGCAGCGGAGAGCAAAAATCTCATCTACGATGAGGCCAACCTGCTGAGTGAGCAGGAGATCAGTGAACTGAATCTACTTGCGAATCAGTATGGCGCGGAACGGCAGACGGACTTTGTTATCTTGACAACAAATAATGTTGAGAATCAGGATGTCATGCTCTTAACTGAAGATTTTTATGATAAGCAGGAGCTAGGGTACGACAAAAAACTTGGCAATGCTGTCATATTAACGATGGATATGAATAATCGCGAAGTGTATCTGGCTGGATTTTATAAGGCAAAAGAATATTTGAGTGATCAGCGACTAGATTCTATCCGTAACCGAATTACCTCTGAATTGTCCAGTGGGGATTATAAACTCGCATTTGAGAAATACATTGAGCTCTCTTACAAATATATGGGGTATGAACCCGGTGTGAATCCGAACAATATTTTGTTCAACGGTTGGTTTCAGTTGGGAGTATCTGTAGTTCTTGGCGGTATTGTTGTTGGTATTATGACCTATCGTTCCGGGGGACGTGTCACGGTCAATCGTGCGACTTATGAGGATTCAAGCAATTCCAGTGTAATTGATCGTCAGGATCGTTATATCCGTACGACCGTAACCAAGCGCAAAATCGAGAAGAACAATAACAACGGTGGCGGAGGAGGAGGCGGGGGTACCTCCCGAGGCGGTCATTCACACAGTGGAAGTAGAGGTTCGTTCTAGTCACTACGGAGTATGCGGATTTTTTAATTAGAAGGGATGGGAATGAGTATGGGATTTTTCAGAAATCAATTTTCGAATGTGGTGGAATGGGAAGAGTTCAGAGATGACATGATATTTTGGAAGTGGAGCAACCGGGAGATCAAGAAGGGGAGTAAACTTATCATCCGTTCGGGCCAGGACGCCATTTTCCTGAATAACGGTAAAGTGGAGGGGATTTTCGAGGACGAAGGATCGTTTAATATCGATTCCGAGATCATTCCGTTTCTTTCTACCTTAAAAGGGTTCAAATTCGGATTTAACAGCGGGATGCGGGTCGAAGTCTTGTTTGTAAATACCAAAGAGTTCACCGTGCGTTGGGGCACACAAAGTCCGGTATTGATTCCAACACCGCAACTCCCGGGCGGGATGCCGATTCGGGCCAACGGAACATTTAATTTCAAAGTAAGTGACTATGTGACCCTGATTGATAAGATTGCAGGCATCAAACAGAGTTATCTGGTCGAGGATGTCAAAATCCGAATTACTTCCGTGCTGGATCAGCTTCTAATGAAGTGGATTAGCCGTGAAGGGAAGGATATGTTCAACTTGCAGGCCAATGCATCCGATATTGCCAAGGGGATTCAGGAAGATCTGGATATGCAGATGATGGACATCGGCATTGGGATTACCGGTTTCCAGGTGATGAGCTTCAATTATCCAAAAGAGATTCAGGACATGATTACAAAAACTGCTTCGCATGAGATGATTGGTAATCTGCAAAAGTATCAGCAGGTCAGCATGACAGACGGCATCTCATCCGGTAAAGTACAGGGCGGCGGCGCAGCTTCGGATATGGCGGGCATGATGATGGGTATGAACATGGCCAATGAAATGATGAAAAACATGAACCAGAACCAAGGCCAAAACCAGAACAATAATTCCAATTCGTCTCAGAATCAAAATAACGACCAGAAACCAGCGGGAAATAGCAACGGTGATTCGAATACATCTTCATCTACAGAAGGCAACAAGAAGCCAAATTTCTGCCCGAACTGTGGAGCCAAAAATGAAGGTGCCAACTTCTGTCCGAACTGTGGTCAAAAGCTGGGCTAATGAATTAAATACATGAAGGGCTAGTTCAGCAGTGGTTGAGTTATTGCGGAGCTAGCCCTTTTTTGTATGGGTGCATAGTTAAAGCAACATGGCGTAGAGCAGAGGAACGAGTGCAGTTATTCAATTTTGATAAAAGAGTTGACAACCGATCACAAATCATTTATCTTTAACTTAAGATATTTAATTTAAATATAAATAGCAGCCAAGAACAAATATCTTTAATCCATTACATGAGGAGAGATCAAGATGATGATCCCAACATTGACCAGAATAAATGAACTTTCAAGAAAAGCCAAAGAGGGCGGATTGACGGAGATGGAGAAAGAGGAACAGGCTCGTCTTCGCAAGGAATACCTGCAAACTTTTCGCGGTTCGGTCAACGACATTCTGCTGAATGCAACCATCTATGATCCAAACGGCGATGACGTGACTCCTGATAAATTGAAACAAGAACAGGCCAATCAAAATAACGACTAGCATATAATTCGCTAGATCATATATCTTAATTTAAAGATAATGCAAACTTACTATAAATCAACTAACTAACTCAAATATCTCTAACACCTAATCAATTTAAAACATGCTTACCAAACCAAGGAGGAATTAATCATGACTATTCAAACAGCAGGTATTCACCATATTACAGCTTTCGCAGGCGATCCACAGGCCAATGTTGATTTTTATGCCGGAGTTTTGGGACTTCGTCTCGTGAAAAAAACAATTAACTTCGATGCACCTGATGTATATCATCTGTACTTTGGAGACGAACACGGAAGCCCGGGTACCATCATTACCTTCTTCCCATCGGCTGGATCACCACGGGGCAAAATTGGCGGAGGTCAGGTCGGCATCACTTCCTATGTCATTCCTCCTGGGTCGATTGGCTTCTGGCAGAACCGGTTGGAACAGTATAACATTGAGGTAACCAAAACAAGTCGCTTCAATGAAGAGCTGCTTCAATTCGAAGATAGCGAAGGCCTGCGGCTTGAGCTCGTTGAACGGGAAGAAGGAGCAACCAGCACTTGGGCGCATGAAGGAATTCCAACAGATAAAGCGATCAAAGGCTTCGGCGGTGCTGTCCTGTTCAGTGTTAATCCGCAAAGAACGATGGATGCTCTTGAAAAAATCATGGGATTTGTCAGAGTGAGTGAAAATGAAGAGTATGCCCGTTTCCGGTCCAGCGGGGATATCGGTAATGTCGTAGATGTTCCGGTGACACGTATGGCTCTGGGTATGGGCGGTGCAGGAACCGTGCACCATATTGCATGGCGTGCCAAAGACGATGAGGAGCATGCACAGTGGAGCGAAGCTGTACGTGATTACGGGTATCAACCGACTCCAGTTCGGGATCGTCAGTACTTTAACGCAATTTACTTCAGAGAAGCTGGTGGCATTCTGTTCGAAATTGCTACAGATCCTCCGGGCTTTGCCAAAGATGAACCTGCTGACTCGCTTGGACAAAAATTGATGCTGCCAGAGTGGTTTGAGAAATACCGCCCTCAAATTGAGGACAATCTGCAACCAATTGTGGTAAGAACGCTCGCACCTGCTACAGCTGCGAATTAATAAGAAAACCTGAAAAAGCGAAGCGTTCGCCTAAAAACTTTCTGAAAGAAAGCTACATCGGAAGTATACGCTATCCCCGGATTTTTCCTTAGGAAAAGGGAATCAAAAAAATCTGGGGATAACAGCGATTGGAGGGTTATTCTGTCATCGGAGTGTATGTGTGAATCATCTTTAGTTCAACTTATATAGCTGACGTTAGATTATGAGAATAACCAAAGGAGCAACGAAGGATGATGGAGAAAAAGGTTACCTGGCTGGAGCTGTTTTACGATCTGCTCTTTGTAGCAGCGGTCTCCAAAGCGGGTCATGTCTTGTTACATGCCGAACACGGAGTAATTACGTTTGAATATTTAATGAAGTTTGTGCTTATTTTCATCCCTGTTTGGTGGGCATGGGTCGGTCAGACCTTGTTTATTAACCGCTATGGTCAAGACATCCTGATCCATAGAATATTTCTCATCCTTCAGCTTCTGTCCGTGATGGTCATGACGGCGAGCCTTTCTACCCATTTTGACCAATACTACCTGTCCTTCTTCATTGGATATATCGGCTCAAGGGCATTTACGGCGATTCAGTATCTGACGGCTCACAAGTCAAAAGGCGAGCATCAGCAGCAAGCGGCTCGTTACTTGGGCATCTGTTTCCTTATTGGGATATTAATCTCATCGGGCTCACTATTCTTCGATTCCTGGTTGCGCTACTTGATTTTGTATGTGGGGATTGCCGTTGATATTGTGCTTCCGCTGATCGGACGCAAAAACTTGGTGAAAGTGCCCGTTCAGACCCATCACTTGTTGGAACGTTTTGCGCTCTTTACACTTATCCTGCTGGGTGAATCGGTGGTAAGCATTATCGCTGTGTTGCAAGCCGATCATTGGGATATGAAATCGATTTTGTTTGCCGCCTTTACGTCCATCTTTGTCATTGCGATGTGGTGGCAGTACTTCGACAACGTGGAGAAAAAGGTCAGCAAAGAGATCCGTACTGCCGGGCAAGCGATCATATACGGCCATCTGTTCATCTACATCTCCATGAGTATGATCGCTGCTTCAATTCAGCTGTTATATCAGAATCAGTTAAACTATGTGTTCATGCTAGGGTTTGTATTTGGATCAACGCTGTTGTATTTCTTGTCAACTTCCCTTGTGTTTCATCGCTACAGACACGCACATCTGCGGCTGGGCCCGCGTCATCTGGCGGTCATGGTAGGGTTGCTTGTGGCATTTGTCCTTGTGGATCTGGTCTACCAGGTTCCGGGTTATGTCATCATGGGCGAAGAAATGTTATTCTTCCTGGTGTATGCGAAACTTACGACTTAATATGAGTAATATAAAATCAAGAAAAGTCACGGACAACAGATGTCCGTGGCTTTTTATTATGCCGCTAATCCTGGACATGTTTTAATTAAATAAATAAAGCACAAATCTAATTTAATTTCTTCTATAGAATCTGTTAATATGAGACTAGGTACAAGTGAATCTACCAGATCATAGAATATCTTTTATATAAAATGAGTGTAAGAAACAAACATGAAAACGGAGAGGACAGAAATAACCTGAAGAAGCATAAGCGTTCGCCTTTATCAACGGATTTCTCCCTTAGGAAAAGGGAATCAAGAAATCGGGGGATAAGAGTGATCGAAGGGTTGTTCTGTCATAGTAGTGGCCTAGTGTATGTTTTGTGAGTTCATTTTATATATAGCGATTCGTAGATATGGGGATGACAATCAGGAGGGAAATCATTGAGCACACATCAAATCGGAGTTCCATTGGAAGGGTTTGCAGAGTTTAGTCGTACGGTTGCCGCAGAAGGAGCCGTTTTACTCAGAAATGAAGGCCAAGTGCTTCCACTTCGTGAAAACGAAAACGTTTCAGTTTTTGGTCGGATTCAAGTCAATTATTATCGCAGCGGCACGGGTTCAGGCGGTAGCGTTCATGTGGCCTATACAACAAATCTGTTGGATGGTCTTCGCAGCAAAAAGAATATTACGGTGAATGAAGAACTGGCAGCTGTCTATGAGAAGTGGATCGAGGAAAATCCATTTAATGATGGCGGAAAAGTATGGGCGGCCGAGCCATGGAATCAGAAAGAAATGCCTTTGACGGATGAACTCGTTGCACAGGCTAGAAGCCAATCCAGCAAAGCCATTATCGTGATTGGACGTACAGCAGGAGAAGACCAGGATAATGCGGATGCGCCAGGAAGTTACCAACTGACAGAAGATGAGAAAGCGATGTTGAAGCAAGTTACTTCGCAATTTGAACACACAATCGTTGTGTTGAATGTCTCAAATATCATCGACATGAGCTGGTTAAACGAAACGTATCTACATCCAATCCAAGGCGTAATTTACTCCTGGCATGGCGGTATGGAGGGTGGCAACGCGATTGCCGATGTGCTGGCGGGGGACGTTACACCAAGCGGTAAACTGACAGATACGATTGCATATTCCATTGAAGATTACCCTTCGACAAGCAACTATGGCAATGAGTTCAAGAACCTGTATCAGGAAGATATCTATGTAGGTTATCGTTATTTCGAAACGTTTCGACCTGAGCGCGTTCAGTTTGAATTCGGTTACGGCCTGTCTTATACGACGTTTTTGGCCCAGCACGAAGAAGCAAAATCCGTGTCCAAAGACGGCGAAACCTACATTGAAGTTCGTGTAAATGTGACCAACTCAGGTACAACATATGCGGGCAAAGAGGTTGTGCAAGTCTATTATGAAGCACCACAAGGCAAACTGGGACAACCGGTGAAGGCTTTGGTGGCTTTTGGAAAAACAGGATTGTTGCAGCCGGGCGAGTCAGAACTTCTGACGATCAGTTTCCCGATCCATGCGATGGCATCTTACGATGATGCGGGTGTTACAGGTCATGCTTCAGCATACGTTCTGGAAGAAGGCACATACCGACTGCATGTAGGAACCAGTGTGAAACAAGTGCAGCACATTAGCATTGATGGCCAGGATGGCTATAGTATTGAATCTCTTCAATTGGTGGAGCAATTGCAAGAAGCGATGGCCCCAACTGAAGATTTTACACGGATGAAACCAGGTACGCGCAAGGAAGATGGATCTTATGAACTGACTTATGCAGAAGTACCGAAACGTAAGATATCCATGGCGAACCGGATTGAGCAGAATCTCCCGCAAACGCTGGAGCAGACGGGCAACCAAGGCCACAAGCTGAGTGACGTTAAAGCTGGCAAAGTGAGTCTGGAAACCTTCATCGCTCAACTGAGTGATCAGGATCTGGCGGCGATTGTCCGTGGCGAAGGTATGAGCAGTCCGCTCGTTACTTCAGGAACAGCATCTGCATTTGGTGGTGTCAGCGACAGCCTGTTTAACTACGGTATTCCGGTAGCATGTACGGCAGATGGCCCGTCCGGTATTCGTATGGATAGTGGCGAGAAGGCAACACAGGTATCCATTGGTACGTTGCTTGCGGCGACTTGGAACAAGGATCTTGTTGAAGAGTTGTATGTGATGGAAGGACAGGAATTGCTGAGAAATCAGGTGGATACCCTGCTCGGACCTGGACTAAATATCCGCCGGAGCCCGCTCAATGGCCGGAACTTTGAGTACTTCTCCGAAGATCCGCTGATCTCGGGTGTATTTGCCGCAGCGTGTACAAAAGGTATTATGAAGGGTGGTTCCAATGCCACACTGAAACACTTTGCCTGCAACAACCAGGAGAAACACCGCAGTAAAGTAGATGCTGTTGTCTCCGAACGTGCACTGCGTGAAATTTACCTGAAAGGGTTCGAAATCGCCGTAAAAGAAGGCGGAGCAAACTCCATCATGACTTCCTACAACCCGGTTAACGGACACTGGGCGGCATCCAACTACGACCTGAACACCACAATTCTGCGTGGCGAATGGAATTTCGAAGGAATCGTAATGACCGACTGGTGGGCGATTATGAATGATGTGACCGAAGGTGGAGAAGCTGATCGCAAATACACGAACTGGATGATTCGTGCGCAGAATGATCTCTACATGGTTGTACCGAACTACGGCGCAGAGATCAATGGCTGGGACGACAACACGATTGAATCCTTGGAAAATGGAACATTGACGCGTGGAGAGCTGCAACGCTCCGCAATCAACATCTGCAAGTTCATCATGAATGCACCGGTGTCAGGTAGAAAACACGAGATCGTGGAGAACGTCGCTTCTTTCCAAGCGAATGCTTCCCTATCTGCTACACAAACTCAGGATCTGGTTGAGAACGCACAGGTGAAACCTGCGGTAGCTGAACCGGTCTACATGAAAGTGGACGAGGCCGGCCATTATCGGATTATCGTACAGATCATGTCCCCTGAGCCGGAACTGGCTCAAAGTGCATGTAACCTGCTCCTGAATGACCAGTTGGTGACCACCATTCAAACGAATGGTACGGAAGGCAAATGGATCAGACAGAAGCTTGTCAAAGTAGATCTTGAAGCAGGACTGTATGAATTGAAACTGGACTTCACCAAACCAGGTCTCCAGATTGACTGGATCGAATTCAAGCAGGTATAGAAGATAATCGGAAATATCAGGTGATAAGAGCAATCGAAAGGTTGTTCATCAAAAGCAGAATACGTTGGTATATGACAAAGGACACTGTACGCGGGTGTCCTTTGTTGTAACACAGAATAGCTACTGTTATGATAGTGTTATGAGATTCGTAGTTCTGAACAATGGGGTCAGGAGTGTTGCGAGGAATGAGAAATTATAATTTTTTGAGTCCAATCCTGCTGGTTGTGGTGGCGCTGATTGTAAGAGGCCTGGTGACTAACCTGGGAGTTCTTTTCGGACTATCACAAGAAGTGGCGAGTAATATTGCCATGATAGCCATGATTATTGCTGCACTGATTATGTTTAATCGAATGACGAAGGCTCGGCGTAGAAAATAGAAAAAGCTCGGATAACCAGAAGGTTATCCAAGACATGAAGACACCCTCTGGGTGTCTTTTTTTTGTATTGACGTTCTGATCCTAACGTTTTAGACTATTGCTAATTGATAATAACATTATAAATAACAAAAATAACAAAACTCATTATTTAAAGTGATGAAATCCGTTGTGCTCTCTATTTGCTAGCCCATTCCGGTCCCCAAAGGAGAATCCAATCATGAAGATCATTACCGACAAACCATATATCGTTCAGGACAGTCAACCTTTGCAGATTGCAATCTGGAAGCTGAACATCGTCAAATAATGATGAAGAAGGACCGCAGGAGCGCTGATGAAGCGTTCAGTCGGTCCTTTATGTCATGGATCAGGCTGTGTGCTGTTCGAGTGATGTCTATCGATACGGGTTAACGGTTCAGGAATAATCTACGATGAAGTGAAGGGAGCGACCTTATGGGAAGACAACCTGTATTGGAAGTCATTGCTGTGAATGTGGAAGATGCCAAGGCAGCTGAGGAGGGAGGGGCTGATCGGATTGAACTGGTGTCTGCGATGTCCGAAGGAGGACTTACCCCCAGTTATGGCTTCATGGAGCAAGTGCTGTCCCAAGTCTCCATCCCAGTGTATGTCATGATCCGTCCGCATAGCCGCTCGTTCCGCTATAGCGCAGATGACATCCAGGCCATGACCCGGGATATCCGCGTGGCGAAGGAACTTGGAGCCGCTGGTATCGTGATCGGTGCTCTTACAGGAGCTGGTGAAGTGGACCTCCTATCCATGCAATTATGTATGGCCGAAGCTCAGGATTTAGGGGTTACGTTTCATCGTGCAATGGATGTGAGCACAAGTCTGACTGAGGCGCTCAAGGCCATTAACACATTGGGCAACGTGGAGCGTGTGCTTACATCGGGAGGGAAACAGACAGCGCCTGAAGCCATACTGGAACTGAAACAGCTTCAGCAATTGGGGCAAACCTTGAACATCGCTGTCATGGCAGGGTCGGGGGTCACCATAGAGGGAATTCAAACGCTAGTGAGTCAGACGGGTATCACAGAGATACATATGGGATCAGGCGTACGCCGTGAAGGAAGCTTCGACCATCCCGCAGATTCGCAGCTTATCGCTCGAGCCAAGCAGCAGTTATTGCTTGCATCACAGCCATTCATGGACAGTAGTGCACTGAGTAGCGGTCCAAGCAAGGGTGGTCCAATGATTTAGGGATGCGCTAAATAAAAGGAGTGATACGCCATGAATTATGAACTGCAACCAGCCGAATGGATTAAGTCCGCAGCACAGGTCAGCCCATCCGAACGCCAGCTGAGATGGCAGGAGATGGAGTTCTACGCGTTTATTCATTTTACGGTAAATACATTTACGGATCGGGAATGGGGCACTGGGGATGAAGACCCGGCGATTTTCAATCCTTCTGAACTGAGCGCAGCGCAATGGGTGCAGGCTTGCAAGGCTGCCGGGATGAAGGGGCTGATTTTGACATGTAAGCATCATGATGGATTTTGTTTGTGGCCAAGCCAGTTTACAGCGCATACGGTTGCAGCCAGTCCGTGGAGGAACGGTGACGGGGATTTGGTTCGTGAAGTCGCCGATGCCTGCCGTGAGGGTGGATTGAAGTTTGGCGTGTACCTGTCTCCTTGGGATCGGCATGAAGCCACTTATGGAGATTCGGCGAGATATAACGAGTTTTTCCTCCAACAGTTGCGCGAGCTGCTCACGAATTATGGCGATATCTTTTGTGTATGGTTCGACGGCGCGTGTGGGGAGGGTCCGATTGGCAAAAGGCAGGTGTATGACTGGGACGCCTATTATGCGCTTATTCGTGAACTTCAGCCCGAAGCTGTCATCTCGGTATGTGGCCCGGATGTTCGCTGGTGTGGCAATGAGGCGGGGCATACGCGGGAATCGGAATGGAGCGTTGTGCCAGCGCATATGCAGGATAATGAGAAGATTCAGGAGCAATCGCAGCAGGTGGATGATGGTGAGTTTGCCACAAGGATTAATACGCAGGACAGTGATTTGGGAAGCCGGGTGGTCATTCGTTCCCAAGGTGACCAACTGATCTGGTACCCTGCCGAGGTGAATACCTCAATTCGTCCAGGATGGTTCTATCATGCCAGTGAAGATGATCAGGTCAAAATATTGGAAGAACTGCTGGCCGTCTATTACGGCGCAGTGGGGGGCAACGCCACCTTTTTGCTCAATCTGCCACCGGATACGCGTGGTCTCATTCACGAACGTGATGTGGAGCGACTACAGGAATTGGGAGATTCGCTGCGTACCATTTTTCAGGAAAATTTGGCCTTGCAGGCGCTGGTAAAAGCATCGGAGACGATGGATGAACAACATGCCGTATCGGAGGTGCTGACGGAACGACGGGAGACGTATTGGTGTCCGCACGAAGGAACCGAGCAGGCTTGGATCGAGCTGGATTTGCAGGGGGAACGCTCATTTGACCGGGTGGTGCTGATGGAACATATCCAGACAGGCCAACGGATTGAGCGTTTTACACTGGAGTCACAGAGGGCAGATGGCGGTTGGGAAGAGTTCTACAAGGGGACGGTGGTGGGCTACAAGCGAATTTGCTGTTTCCCACAGGTCACATCGAGAAGGATGCGAGTAACCATTCATGAATCCAGATGGTATCCTACGTTGTCCGGGTTAGGCATATATCTGAGCGAGCGGGGAGGGCTGTCAAATGGCGTTGCTAACGTATAAAGGTTCACAATTCATGTATGATGGCGAGCCCATTCGGATTTTGTCAGGTGCCATCCATTATTTCAGAGTGGTCCCCGAATATTGGGAGGATCGGTTACTCAAGCTGAAAGCCTGTGGCTTTAATACAGTAGAAACGTATGTGCCGTGGAATATTCATGAGCCGCAGCCGGGGCAGTTTTGTTTTGAAGGCATGGCTGATCTCGAACGTTTTATTCGCATTGCGGGAGATGTGGGTCTACATGTGATTGTTCGTCCAAGTCCTTATATATGTGCCGAGTGGGAGTTTGGCGGATTACCTGCCTGGCTCCTTGCGGATGATGATATCCGTCTTCGTTGTAATGATGCAAAATTCCTGGCGAATGTGGATCGTTATTATGATGTGCTTTTGCCCAAATTGAAACCTCTTCTGAGCACCCATGGCGGGCCGATTATCGCAATGCAGATTGAAAATGAGTACGGCAGCTTCGGGAACGACGCGAGTTACCTGCAATATTTACGTGATGGCATGGTGGAGCGCGGTATGGATGTGTTGTTATTTACCTCGGACGGGCCGACAGACCACATGCTGCAAGCGGGATCAGTGGCGGGGCATCTGGCTACAGTCAATTTTGGATCAGGAACGGAAGGAGCGTTTGCCAAGCTGCGTGAATATCAGACGGAAGAACCTTTGATGTGCATGGAGTATTGGAACGGCTGGTTCGACCACTGGGGAGAGTCGCATCATACCCGAGAAGCCCCAGATGTGGCGGGTGTGTTTGAGGAGATGCTTCGAGCAGGGGCTTCGGTTAACTTTTATATGTTCCACGGGGGAACAAACTTTGGATTTTATAACGGGGCGAACTGTCAGCAGAAGGATCAATACGAACCCACAATTACAAGTTACGACTACGATTCACTACTCAGTGAATCCGGGGAGCCGACAGCGAAGTTCCATGCGGTGAGGGACCTTATTGCTCGGTATAGCGACAGCGGTCTGGGTGAGCTTGTGCTGCCAGAATCGAAGGGGACTATCGGCTATGGGCGAGTGGAGTTAAACCAACAGGCGTCATTACTGGCGCAGTTGGACCGGATATCTGCCCCGTTGCAACGCACGAATCCGGAACCGATGGAGAAGCTGGGTCAGGATTATGGCTTTATTTGTTATCAAACCCGAATATCCGGGCCAAGGGAGCGACAGGAACTGGTGGTTCAGGAGGTTCGTGACCGTGCGCTTGTGTTTGTTGATGGGCAATTTCAGGGCGTGTTGGAACGAGGGAATACAGCAGTATCGATTTCCTTTGAGGTGCCGCCAGGGGGCGCAGATCTATTGATCCTTGTTGAAAATATGGGGCGAATCAACTATGGTCCGTACCTGAGAGATCCGAAGGGGATTACGGAGGGGGTGCGCCATGGCTTTCAATTTTTATATGATTGGACGAATCATTGTCTGCCATTAACTGATCTGTCCGGTTTACAATTCAGCGATGTGATTAGCGAAGCAATTAACGAAACAATTAATGAAGTACAGGGACCAGCCTTTTATAGGGGAAATCTTCAGATCACGGATGTAAGAGATACTTTTCTGCGACTGGATAACTGGACCAAGGGAGTTGTATTTGTAAACGGATTCAATCTGGGGCGCTACTGGAATAAAGGACCGCAAAAAACGTTGTATGTACCTGCTCCGCTCCTTCAAAAAGGTGAGAATGAAATCATGGTATTCGAGCTTCATCAGACGGCTGATCTGGTCGTAACGTTTGTGGATACACCGGATTTGGGCTAGGAAAAGGAAAATAGTAGAGCCAAACGATTATTGATAATTGTCGTGTCCACCGGAAAAAGGTATACGTTGGGTATGGACATTGACTACAGGAGAGGATGAGGAAAAATGAAAGTTGGACTCAGCACCTACAGTCTGCAACAAGCATTGGATCGCAAAGAATTAACCGTACCGGATGCCATTCGCTGGATTGCCGATCAGGGCGGAGAACATGTGGAGATTGTTCCAATGGGATTCAGTCTGATCGATAATCCGGAGTTGATTGATAAGATCAAAGCTGTGGCAAAAGAGGTAGGAATCGATATTTCCAATTATGCTATCGGTGCTAACTTTGCTGTGCAGGAGGACGCCGAAGCGTTGGAGCAAGAGATCCAGAATGTGATGCGGCATGTGGATGTGGCTGCTGCGTTAGGAGTGAAGCTGATGCGTCATGACGTGGCTTTCCGCCCCGCACCAGAGGGAACCGTAGCACAGTTCGAGATCGATCTGCCGATACTGGTGAAGGCTTGTCAGCGGATAGCCGATTATGCAGCGGAGTTTGGAATCACAACAAGCGTCGAGAACCATGGGTACTATGTGCAGTCGAGTGAGCGAATTCAGCGTGTGCTGCACGAAACGGCGCGGAGTAACTTCAAGACCACGCTGGATGTCGGCAATTTCCTCTGTGTGGATGAAGATCCGGTGAGTGCCGTAAAAAATAACATTCCGTACGCGTCGATCGTACACGCCAAAGACTTCTACTGGAGACCTTCCTACCGAAACCCCGGTGAAGGCTGGTTCCAAACCTCGCATGGCAATTACCTGCGCGGTGCCATTGTGGGCCATGGCGATATCGACATGCCTGAGGTGTTCCGTGTGTTGAAACAATCCGGGTATGACGGATATATCTCGGTAGAATTTGAAGGCATGGAAGATTGCAAAACCGCCTCACGCATTGCTATGGATAACGTCCGCCGCCTATGGGAAGAGGCATAGGGCTGAGTACTTGTTTTAAATGAAATATGACTTGTTACGTATGGTTCAAACAGAAAGTTAGTTCAGTCAGGAAAAGTAGTGGAGGGGGCGAAATCGATTCTGAAGAAACGAAGTGTTCGCCTTTATCACCGGATTTCCCCTTTGCAATAAGGGGATTAAAGAAATCTGGGGATAAGAGCGATCGGAAGAACGATTCGCAACCGGAACGTCTACCCGCTGGACGTCAATTATTTTATTTATGGAGGAATCAGCCCTATGTCCAAATTGAAAGTCGCCGTCATCGGTGCCGGATCAATATCCGATTGCCATTTGCAAGCCTATGCCAGTAACCCTGACGTTGAAATATACGCTATCTGTGACCTGAATGAAGCACGTGCCACAGAAGTGGCAAAGCAATATGATGCACCTCATGTGTTTACCGATTACAAAGAATTGCTCGCACTGCCCGAGATTCATTCCGTCAGCATCTGCACATGGAACGACTCCCATGCGGAGATTAGTATTGCTGCCCTGGACGCGGGCAAAAACGTGCTGTGTGAGAAACCGCTCTGCCAAACCGTGGAGGATGCCCTCGAAGTAGAGAAGGCCGTTCATCGCAGCGGAAAGCTGCTGCAAGTCGGTTTTGTTCGCCGCTATAGCGACAATGCACAGATTCTGAAGAAGTTTATCGACGAGGGTGAACTGGGCGAGATCTATTATGCCAAAGCCTCCAGTCTACGTCGTCTGGGCAATCCGGGTGGCTGGTTCTCGGATATCAACCGCTCCGGCGGCGGCCCACTGATCGATATCGGGGTGCATGTGATCGACATTTGCTGGTATCTGATGGGCAGACCGAAGGTGAAATCCGTCTCCGCTAACGTATCCAACCGTTTGGGGAACCGCTCGAACATTAACAATCTTTCGTTCTACAAAGCAGCCGACTATGACGCGGAACAGAACACCGTTGAGGACATGGCGAATGCCCTGATTCGTTTCGAGAACGGCGCGAGCCTACTCGTGGATGTCAGTTTCACACTCCATGCCAAAGCGGATGAGACTTCGGTCAAACTATATGGCGACAAGGGCGGTGCCGAGTTGGAGCCGGAAATTTCGATTATTGGCGAGAAATTCAACACCATTTTGAACATGACACCACAGGTGGATTTCAAATCATTCGACTTTATGGGATCGTTCCGCAACGAAATCAACCATTTTATAGATAGTACACAGGGCCGCAAAGAAACCCTTAGCCCCGTCGAAGACGGCGTCGAAGTGATGAAAATGCTCTGTGCCATCTACGAATCAGCCCGTCAGGGCCGCGAAATTACGCTGTAAAAGGCATTGCAATAAGGGGATGCTCTGCTTTGATACTGTACTACTCCCGTGGCAGTGAAAGTTATGAGAACCTCGCTCCTTTTCAATGAAAAGCTCCGCTCCGGGCGGGTGTGTGGATTCGTCCTCTCCGCTCGTGGTTGGAGCAGAGCATGGAGCGAGCGCTAACGAATCTGAGGCGTCCTATTTAAGGATTTGGAGCGCTAGCAGAAATCTAAGGAACCTGACACATGCTATATGAGAATAAGCAGCAGTTTACAGCGTTTTTACCACCTAATTTCGGGAAATAACGTGTCTGATGTTCCTTACAATTTAAAAAGAGGATCAAAAGGCTAAATAAGACGCCCTGTGTTCCTTAAAAAAACTTTACCCATTCGCCAGGCTCAGCAGCTGGGTTTCCTTATAGAAACGAGGGAGATGTGGGGTTCATATTAATTGAAGATGGCACCGCACTCAAAATACAAAGTTACTACGCCCCTTAACAGTTAAACGAACCGTTTACGCCAAAACGGAGAGGGCAGAACCAATCTGAAGAAGCGAAGCGCTCGCCTTTATCACCGGATTTCCAACAATTATAAAGTGAAATAAAAGAAATCCGGGGATAACAGCGATCGGAAGATGGTACTGCACTCGGAGTGACCAGGCGTAACATGCATGGTTTATCTTTTATCTAATCCAGAGGAGATGAAACAGGATGAGCGAAACCAAAGAAACCGTACTGGAGCAGGAAGAGCAGATTGTCGAAGCCGGCGTGCACAATTTTAGCAAAGAGGAAGAGTGGATCAAACCGGAGGACCCGTTGCTGAATGAGCGGCTGGAGTGGTTCAAGGACCAGAAGCTGGGGCTGATGATGCACTGGGGGCCGTATTCCCAGCTTGGCCTCGTGGAGTCCTGGGCGCTGAGCGACGAAGATGGCGATTGGTCGCGCGATGACATCGACTGGACGGATGACATGGAAGATTTCAAGCGGGAATATTTCGATCTGAACAAAACTTTCAATCCGATTCGCTTCCAGCCCGAGGAATGGGCACAGATGGCGGCAGATAACGGGTTCAAATACTTCCTGTTCACCACCAAACACCATGACGGTTTCTGCATGTGGGATACCAAGACGACGGATTACCGGATTACGGGTAAGGACACGCCTTTTCATACCCATAAGTATGCGGACATCTGTGGATCACTATTTGACGCTTTTCGGGCCAAAGGGCTTGGCATCTCAGCGTATTTCTCCAAAGCGGACTGGCATACCCCGTATTACTGGGCACCGGGCATGGAGCGTGGACGTCATATGTGGCGAGGCCCTTCGTATGATCCCCATAAGTATCCGTGGCTGTGGGAGAAATTCGTGGAGTTCACGCATGAGCAGATCATGGAACTGCTGACGAATTACGGGCGGATCGAATGTCTGTGGCTGGATGCTGGCTGGGTGCGCGAAGGTCGCCATGGTCAGGATATCAGGCTGGGAGAAGTCGTGGAACGGGCGCGTCAGACCACACAACCTTGGCTCCTGTCTGCAGATCGCACCGTCGGTGGACCGTATGAGAATATCGTTACCCCCGAGCAGACCATACCGGAACATCCGATGAATATTCCATGGGAAAGCTGTATTACCGTGGGCAACTCCTTTGCTTTTGGTTTCGATGATCAGTATAAAACGGGAAGACAGCTGGCACATATTCTGCTCGAAGTCGTGTCCAAGGGTGGTAACCTGGCGCTGAATGTAGGACCACAACCCGATGGGCGTCTGCCCAAAGGGGCTATTCGAGGCATCAAGGGCCTCGGTGAATGGCTGGGTACGCACGGAGAAGGCGTCTATGGAACCCGGATTTGCGCGCCATATTTTACGAAAGATTGGGCCTTCACCCAGAAGGAAGAGAACAACACCGTATATGCCTTCCGTTTGTACCGAAACGAGAATGAGACCGCACAACCACAGTTGGTCATTCCTTATCTGGAAAAAGTAGAGCGGATTGAACTCGTCGGTAGCGATGACGTACTTTCGTATCAGCAGACGGAAGACGGGCTTCTCGTGGAACTGCCACAATCCGCTACAACCAGTGCAGCGCCGATCACACACACGTTCAGATTGATCACAATTGCATAGAACGCCATGTCAGTTCCGGGGGAGATCTAACCACCTCCGGGATTTTTTTAATCATACATAAGGAACATAATTTTCACCAGAAACAGCCTGTAATCGCTTGTCAGACAAGGGTTTATGGAATAAAGAGAAGTCGGAGAAAATTGCAAATTGATAAAAGTTTACCGTGCGATGTACTATCAAATCAAGAAAGCGCTACCTGATATGAATGTTTACATCATCTTTGTTGAACAAGGAACTAGGAACAGAAAAAAGGATGTTTAAGGGATGTAAATGTAATGTATTATTACACTTGAGGTGTAGAAGGAGTGACGCAAATGAGTCGAGCTACGGAAAGCATACCCGCCAAGATGGAACTCCAGCAGAGGAAACATGTGGAGCCCAAGCGGCAGCATCCATTCATCAAAAGCCTCAAGAAACACTGGGAGCTCTACCTGCTCGTGCTGCCCCCGGTGTTGTATCTGTTGATCTTCAAGTACATCCCTATGGTGGGTGTCCAGATCGCCTTCAAGGACTTCAGTGTGGTCAAAGGAATCTGGGGAAGCCCGTGGGTCGGATTCAAACACTTTGAGGCCTTCTTCCAATCTCCAAACTTCTGGCTGTTAATCAAAAACACGATAGGCATCAGCTTTTATTCCTTAATTGCGGGTTTCCCTATTCCGATCCTGCTGGCCCTGGCGCTGAATGAGATTCGAACGGGTTACTTCAAGAAGACCGTACAGATGGTCACCTACGCTCCGCATTTTATCTCCACCGTTGTCATGGTATCCATTATCATTCTGATGCTCTCCCCACATGTGGGCGTGGTAGACAAGCTGTTCACACTGCTCGGCTTCCCGATGACCAATTTCATGGGCATCCCGGAATACTTCAAATCGATCTATGTCTGGTCAGGTGTGTGGCAGGGCATGGGATATTCATCAATAATATATATCGCAGCTCTTGCTGGCGTTGATCCATCTCTCTATGAAGCAGCAAAGATGGACGGCGCATCAAGGCTTCGGAAAATATGGCACATCGACCTCCCATCGCTCGTTCCAGTCACCGTTATCATGCTGATTCTGAGTCTGGGCAGCATTATGGGCGTGGGCTTTGAGAAAATATACCTGATGCAGAATCCACTCAACACAAGCGCTTCGGAGGTCATCTCCACGTATGTGTACAAGGTGGGTCTGATCGGAGCGAATTTCAGCTTCTCCTCGGCAGTAGGGTTCTTCAACTCCATTATCAACCTGATCCTGCTGGTTATCGTCAACGGCATATCTCGCAAAGTATCCCAGAACAGCTTGTGGTAAAGGAGGAGCTTATCCATGTTCAACCTGATTAATCGTAACCGGATCAAGGACCCGCTCGGTGACCGCATTTTCATGACACTTAACTACATCTTTCTGTTCGCCATACTGCTAACGGTGTTTTATCCGCTCTTGTATATCATCAGTTCTTCGTTTAGCTCTTCACGAGCCGTGACATCCGGTCAGGTGTGGCTGTTCCCGGTAGACTTTAACATCAAGGCATACATCTCCATTTTCAAAAGCCAACAGCTTATGCTCGGTTTCTATAACACGATCATCTACACCGTGGTGGGTACGTTCATTAACGTGGTGCTGACCGTCATGCTGGCGTATCCTTTGTCACGAAAATCGTTTTATGGACGAGGAGCCATCATTATTTTCATGATGATCACGATGTTCTTTGATGGTGGTCTGATTCCCACCTACCTCCTGATGAAGGACTTACACCTGCTGGATACACGTTGGGCGATGTGGTTGCCCGGGGCGCTCGCGGTGTTCCAGGTCATCGTGGCAAGGACGTTCTTCCAGTCTTCCATCCCGGAAGAGCTTGGAGAGGCCGCAGAAATGGATGGTTGCCGGGATATCCGGTATCTGATCAGCGTGGTTCTTCCCTTATCAAAGCCCATTCTGGCGGTCATGACACTCATGTATGCCGTAGGTCACTGGAATGCGTACTTTGATGCACTGATCTATCTGCGTTCCGAGAAGTTGTTCCCTCTGCAATACGTGCTTCGCAATCTGCTCATCCTGAACGCGGCTGATCCGGCGATGCTTGCCAATACCAGCCAACAGATGCGGGACCAAGGGTTCGAGCAGGTGTTGAAATATGCACTGATCGTTGTCGCGAGTATTCCAATTCTGATCATGTATCCATTTGTACAGAAGCATTTTGTTAAAGGGGTCATGGTGGGTTCCCTCAAAGGTTAATCCTTGTGAGTTAAGCCCGGTTGCCTCTTGAAAGGAGGTGGAAGGAACACGCCGGCTTCCGGGGTCGATTTTATATACGTGCATGCAGTACAAGTCAATAATTTGCCGTTATAAACAAAAAGGAGGAGTCAGATTGAGAAAATCTTGGATTTCGATGTTGTTTCTGGTCTTTGCTTCGATGGCTTTGTTGTCCGCATGCAGTTCATCCGAGGAATCGGGTGGAAGTAGCGACGGTAGCGGGGAGAGCGGTGGTCCTGTAACCATGACCCTCTTTGCTCCGCAAGGCAAAGCGTCCATGGAAGAGAATGAATTTACCCAATTTATCGAAGACAAGTTCGACGTTACCCTAAAATGGGATCTGGCCCCAACGGACGCTTTGCAGGATCGCAGACAATTGCTGCTGGCCAGTGGTGATTATCCGGAAGTGTTTCTTCACGGCAAGTTCACCACCTCAGATCTTCAAACCTATGGAAAACAGGGCGTGTTCCTTCCGCTACAGGATCTGATTAAGGAGTATGGTCCGAACCTGACCAAGATTATGGAAGAGAAGCCATACTTCAAAGAAGCCATCACGGCACCGGATGGCAATATCTATGCTTTGCCAATCTTCAATGAATGTTACCACTGCACGTATGCACAGAAATACTGGATCAACACGGAGTGGCTCGATAATCTGGGTCTGAAAATGCCAACCACAACTGATGAACTGTATACCGTTCTAAAGGCGTTTAAGACACAAGATCCGAATGGTAACGGGAAAGCGGACGAGATTCCACTCACGGGCGCACCGAACAAGTATGTATGGAATGGCAACATTGATGCCTACCTGATGAATAGCTTTATATACAATGATAACGACAAATACCTGATCGTGAACGATGGCAAGGTGAGTTTTGCCGCCAATCAGGAAGGCTGGAAGAAAGGGCTGGAGTACATGAACAAGCTGTATGCAGATGGCCTGATTGATCCGGCTTCCTTCACGCAAAACGATCAGGCGATTGGACAGCTGGGGAACAAGGAAGGCGATGAAGTGGTCGGTTCCATTACAACGGCGCTGGTCAGTTATCTCGTGAATACTTATGACAAAGACATCACCCGTCACCAGCACTGGGAGATCGTTCCCCCATTGAAAGGACCCGATGGAGTGCAGACGACAGGCGCCACGCAGAGCGTAGGTGAGTTTGAGTTTGCCATCACGAACAAAGCGACAGAAGCACAGCAGATTGCCGCCATCAAAATTGTAGACTACATGTTCAGTGAAGAAGGTGCGCTGTACGCGGAGTATGGACCAACTGAAGGCAAGGGCTGGAAGAAGGCAGATGCCGATGAGAAAAACATCAATGGCGAGCCGGCCAAATACAGCTACTACAACCTGCCTGAGCGTGATCCGAACGTTGTTGTGAACGAGAGCTGGTCACAGATCGGAGCGCATGACTTATCCAACACGTTCCGTAATCTGTTTGCGGAAGGACAGAATCCTCTAGAAGCAGAGGGTTATGGTACACGTCTGGCTCAAGCTACCAATGTGTATGAACCTTATGCACCCAAAGAAGTATACCCTGCGAACGTATTTATCCGTCCAGAGGATACGGAATCAGCTGCACAACTGACTACGGCCATCAAGGATTATGTGCAGACGAATATGGCACAGTTCATTATTGGCAGCAAGAGCATTGATAAGGAATGGGATTCATATGTCAAAGGCTTCGATGGTCTCGGACTGAGTAATTACCTTGAGATCTACCAGCGTGCCATTGAGAAGAATCAATAATTGAAGGATTCAATATAGAGGCTGTCCCGTCTGTCACCCGTGACCGGGACGGTCTTCTCCTATGACAACCCCACGTCATCCGATATAATGTACTGAATATTTATGGGAAATTAGCGATCAGCACAGATAATTGTCGTCATTCAGCATGAACAGTAATGGTGGGGGGATCTCGGAGATGAACAACAATTGGTTTAGACGTTTGCTGTTATCGTATCTGCCTGTTTTCTTTATTGTGACGACCATTCTATTCTTTATTTTCTTTCAAGTATTCAATGAACAGAACCGTAGAGAAGCGCTTAAGGCCAATGAATTTCTGGCCTCTCAGGTCACGCAATATCTGGACAACTCCCTGCGCTCCATCGACTTCAAGGTACTGCGTGAGATTTTGACCAACCCTAACTTGAAGAATTATTTCTCGGTATCTGGCAGCGATGATGTTTATGCCGGCATTCAGGCGGTCCAGGTGCTTGATGAATTGAAAATAGAGTATCCGCTGATTGATTCAATTTATCTCGTTCGATACGGGGATGGCACGGTCTTCAGTAACGGGAAGGCTGTTCCGATTGAAGAGTTCCCGGATGCAGACTTTATTGCAGATAGCCGGTCAAGGGATGAACAGAAGTGGGCAGGGGCACGAGCATTCCGAGCTTTTCCTTCACAAGCGACTGAGCAGGTGATTACGATTGTGCGAAGTGTAGGAAACGGCAAAGGACTTGTGGTGACAAACGTGGACCTAAGTACCCTGAGAAAATCCATTATGCAGATGTATGATCCGGAATTTACGTTTGTGAACATCTTCAACCGTTCAGGCGGCAATCTGTGGGATAGCAGCTTGCCAGAAGGGGTTGCGGCTTCTACTAAAACCACGTCGGGAGAAGTCTTCTCCGAATTCACGTCGAGTTATAGCGGTTGGAAGGTGCAGACAGGTCTCAATAATGGAAAAATCGTCAAATGGACTCTGCAATTTTATAATATCTGGTTTGCCTTTGCTGTAGTGGTTGTGTTGATTGGGGTGGTGTGGGTGATCTACGTGACCCGTAGAAATTACAAGCCGATTCAGCAGATTGTAACGTTAATTCAGACCGTCTCTTCGCAGAAACAATCGGGGCTCAATTATGGCAAGGAGAATGAGTTCCGATTCATCCATACAACGCTGGAACGCATGATTGATCAGACGAGACAATATCAGGAGGAACATGAAGAGAATCTGATTTTACAGAAAAGAATGTTCTTTCAGGAGTTGCTGGAGGGCACACGAGACTTTACGAGCATGGAGCTGACAGCGGAGATGAAGAAGTTCAAACTGCCTGAGCTGGAGCATCGCTGGGCCGTCATGGTAGTTGAGATGGACCGGTATGATGCATTTGTGACGGAGTATCATCATCAGGACCAATCCCTCCTGAAATTTGTGTTATCCAGTATTCTGCAGGAGAGTGCGCGCCATGAAGGAACGGAAGTATGGGCTGAATGGATCTCCGATCAGCGTCTGTACGCCATCCTCTGGATTCCGGACATGGAACAGGCTGAGGAGACGGAGCATCGATTGCTCGCTGGTTATCTGGACAGAATCGATCAGTATCTGAACTTCACCGTGACCATTGGTGTTGGTCGGGTTGCTGTCGATATTCGGGGGCTGAAAGCTTCATTGAAAGAAGCTGTGCACGCGCTGGAGTACAAGGCTGTACTGGGGATAAATCGTATCATTCCGTGTAGCGATGTGCCAAATTCGACCAATGATGTGTATGAGTTCCTGAAGACCATCTCACTGCTGGTACAGGCGATGCGTTTATCGGACGATGTGTGGGAAAAGCATTTTGAAAGACTGTTTGAACAAATCAGTGAGTCTGTTCTGTCCCGTCAGGAGATTATGAATACGATCCAATTGTTATTTCAACATTACAATCGGGAATTTGCCGAACTTCCACGGGAGTATCAGGATTCGTGGGCCGTTATATTCACCCCGCTTCTCCCAAGGCTTGAGGGCTGGGAGACGTTAGATGACCTGCGTGAGCTGTGCTGGGAAGGGTTCAGAGAACTGGCGCTGCAGATGCAGACGCTGCATTGTTCCCGAAAACACAGATCACATATTCTGGAGATTCGCAAATACATCGAAGAGCATTACAACAATCCTGATCTGTCACTGAACTACCTTAGTGATCTATTCGATATTAATCCGAAGTATCTGAGCAAGCTTTTCAAGGATGAGATTGGGGAGAAGTTTGTGGATCTGCTCATTAGTCATCGCATCGAAAAAGCCAAGCTGCTCATGCAGGAGACCGATAAGGCCATTCAGGAGATCAGTGAAGAAGTGGGATATACGAACTATAATTCCTTCAACCGGGCTTTCAAGAACGTGGTGGGTGTGGCACCAAGTGACTACCGCAAAGCCATGTGATGTAAGTGCACCCGCCTAACTAATTCCGAACGCATAAGGAGAATGTGCATATGGACTATAAAGATGCTTCGCTTCCCATTCAGGAACGGGTTCAGGATCTAATCGGACTGATGACAACGGCAGAGAAGATTGGACAACTCATCCAGCCGATGGGCTGGAAGACGTATGATAAAGCAGCAGATGGTACAGTACAGGTGACGGAAGAGTTCAAAGCGGACATGGAACAGGGTGGTGTCGGTTCTCTGTATGGTGTGCTTCGGGCCGATCCATGGACTGAAGTGACGCTGGAAACGGGGCTTACTCCACGGCAGGGAGCCGTTGCCACAAATGTCATTCAGCAGTATGCCATGGAGCATTCTCGTCTAGGCATTCCCATCTTGTTCGGAGAAGAATGTTCCCACGGGCATATGGCGATTGGGGCGACAGTATTTCCGGTACCTTTAACGGTGGGAAGTACGTGGAATATGGAGTTGTACCGCAAGATGTGTGAAGCCATCGCTGTGGAGACCCGGAGTCAGGGGGGAGCGGCAACGTATTCCCCGGTGCTTGATGTCGTACGTGACCCGAGATGGGGACGGACGGAGGAATGTTTTGCCGAAGATCCATATTTAATCGGTGAATTTGCAGTAGAAGCCATGAAGGGACTACAGGGTGACCGCCTTGATTCCAACCAGACAATTGTGGCGACACTTAAGCATTTTGCGGCTTATGGCAGCTCGGAGGGTGGGCGCAATGCTGCTCCAGTTCATATGGGCTTACGTGAATTACATGAAATAGATCTGTTACCGTTCAAAAAAGCAGTGGAAGCCGGGGCTTGCTCCGTGATGACCGCCTATAACGAGATTGATGGCGTACCTTGCACATCCAGTACGTATTTGCTGAATGACCTTCTGCGTGAGCAGTGGGGTTTTGATGGGTTTGTGATTACTGATTTTGGCGCCATTCAGATGCTGGTCCATGGACATAACACCGCCGAGAACGGAGAGCAGGCCGTAGCACAGTCCCTTCAGGCAGGAGTAGACATGGAGATGTCCGGGTACATGTATCGCAAACATCTCGGTCAGGCGCTGGAGCAGGGATTGATCGAAGAGAAGGATCTGGACTTGGCTGTGCGGCGGGTGTTGGAGATGAAATTCAGACTTGGGCTATTTGAAAAGCCTTTCGTTGATCCAGAGTTTGCAGAACAGGTCATCGGATGTGAAGACCATACTCAGCTGGCGAGGGAAGTTGCACAAGAGGGGATTGTTTTACTGAAAAATGAGGGAAATACTCTTCCGCTTGCCAAAACAGGTACAAAGCTAGCTGTCATTGGTCCGAACGCAAACCATATCTATAACCAGCTTGGGGACTATACCTCGCCACAGCCGAGAGAACAGATCGTCACCGTACTGGATGGCATTACGCGCAAGCTTGGCGCTGATTCGGGTCAGGTGCTGTACGCACCCGGCTGTCGGATTAAAGGCGACTCCAAAGAGGGCTTTGCGCAAGCTCTCTCCTGTGCGGAACAGGCCGATGTCATCGTGATGGTGATGGGCGGGTCCAGCGCCCGCGATTTTGGTGAAGGTACCATAGACTTGAGGACAGGTGCTTCAGTGGTGACCGATGATCCATGGAACGACATGGAGTGTGGCGAGGGCATTGACCGGGCGTCTTTGAATCTCATGGGTGTTCAATTGGAGCTGGTGCAGGAGGTACATAAGCTGGGGAAACCGGTTATCGTTGTGTATATTAACGGCCGTCCCATTGCTGAACCTTGGATTGATGAGCATGTCCATGCCATTGTGGAAGCGTGGTACCCTGGGCAGGAAGGTGGTAACGCGATTGCAGATATTCTGTTCGGTGATGTCAATCCATCTGGCCGTCTTACCGTCTCCATTCCCAAGCATGTTGGGCAGCTTCCGGTCTACTATCATGCCAAACGCACTCGTAGCAAGCGGTATCTAGAGATGGATCTTGCGCCTCAGTATCCGTTCGGATATGGACTGAGTTATACCGAATTCAAATACGAGAACGTAAGGGTTATACCGGATGTGATTGGGCCAGAAGATGAGGCACAGGTAATGGTTGAAGTCACAAATACCGGAGGGGTTGCGGGAAGTGAGGTTGTGCAGTTGTACATCACGGATGTGTCGGCTTCGGTTACTAGATCTGAGATGTCACTGAAAGGTTTTCGTAAGATCCATCTGGAGCCAGGACAGACTCATACCGTTACGTTCCCTGTGCAAAAAGAACATCTCGCACTCATCGACTCTCGTCTCCAGTCTGTCGTGGAACCGGGTAAATTCAGGCTTATGGTTGGCCGCAATTCGGCTGACTTGACCGCTTGCAGTCTGCATATCCAGAAGGTGGGGGTGGAGGTATGATTCGAATTCAGCGATTCATTGAAGATATGAACCGGTCGCAGTGGCTGGATACGATCGAGCTTCCGGCGTGGGAGATGCAGAAGGCCAGATACATTCGGCCAGGAGAATATGAGTACGAGCAGGGATATGAAAATAAAGATGAGCAGGCTGACAAGGCAATGCAAAACTTGAATCCGCTGAACAGCGTACACGGAACGACGTATTTTCTGCGCAAATGTGTGGAGATTCCGGACAGTTGGGAGGATCGAGCTGTTGGGCTGGTCTTCGAGGCTGGAGGAGAAGGGCTGCTGAAGGTGAATGGCATACCTTATCACGGGCTGGATCGAAATCACGGATTCGTACCCCTTCCGCGAAGTCGGGTAGGCAATACGCCGCAGTTGGAGATTGAACTCTATGATCCGATTCCAGAGCCGAATGATCCACTTAATCGACAAGCTGTTATTCAGCCGCCTATTCAGGGCATTCGGGCAGCATTGGTTCATGTTAATCAGCCACTGCAGAGCCTGATGTACAGCGTTACGGTACTCGCCGAATCGCTTCGGGCATATAACGAGAAGGAGCCCAAGCGGATGGCACTTGTTCAGGCTATTCATCGGGTGATGGATGACATGTACAATGATCCGGACCGCTGGACCGATGCAGCATGGATACAGAACTTCGAACATGGATTAGTACAGTCGGTACAGCAGGAAGAGCCGGAGGAATATCGAAGTGGCTTCATGCATCTGGTTGGACAATCCCACATTGATATAGCCTGGCTGTGGCCTGTACGTGAGACGGTTCGCAAGTCCAGCCGCACATTTTCGACCATGTGTACGTTGATGGACACGTACCCGGATTTTGTGTATTCCCAGAGCCAGCCGCAGTTGTATTCCTTTGTGAAGGATCATTACCCGGAGCTGTACGAGCGAGTTAAAGCCCGTATTGCCGAAGGCCGCTGGGAATTGGTTGGAGGCATGTGGGTGGAGCCGGATCTGAATATTCCGAGCGGCGAGTCATTAGTTCGGCAGATTCTGTATGGACAGAACTTCTACCAGACGGAATTTGGCAAGCGCTCCAACATCGAGTGGCTACCGGATACCTTTGGCTACTGTGCTTCCTTGCCGCAGATGCTGAAGCTCGCGGATATTCCTTATTTTATGACCACCAAGTTGAATTGGAATGATACCAATGCGTTTCCGTATGACCTCTTCGACTGGGTAGGCATAGATGGCACTTCCGTGCTTGCGTATCTTAACCATGGGGTGAATGAACATACACGGCCCAAAGATGTGGATGAACACTGGCAATCATTTAAACAAAAGGATGTGCACCCTGAGCAAATGTTGCTTTACGGACATGGCGATGGTGGTGGCGGCGTGACGAATGAGATGGTGGAGTTTGCGGAGCGATCCCACTTGATGGTGGGGCAGCCGATCAGCAAATTCAGTACAGCTGGCGCTTTTTTTGAAGACATATCATTAAATAATCCGACGTTGCCGAAATGGCACGGGGACTTGTATCTGGAACTGCATCGCGGAACGTATACAACTCATGCGAGGAACAAACGTAGCAACCGAAAAGCAGAGGTATTGTATCGGGAAGCGGAGATCTGGGGGCAATTTGCCGGAGCTTGCGCTGCACACACGAAGAATGATCTGGATGAAGGCTGGAAGCTGATTATGCTCAACCAATTCCATGACATTATTCCGGGAACGTCGATTCCTGAAGTTTACGTAACGTCCACTGAGGAGTACACGAAGGTATTTGCATTAGGTACATCCGCACTGCGGGAAACGCTGGATACCCTTGCGGAGAATATCGCAACAGATGAAGTGGATGGTCTCCCCTACATTATATTCAACAGCCTTGGCTGGGAACGTGGAGAGAATATCACCATTACAGGGGATGCCCACCTCGCCGGGGTGGCTGCATTTGATCGTCAAGGGAACCGACTGGCCAGTGATCTGGAGCAAAAGGAAGACAAGTACACGCTGCTCGTGTATGTTCCATCGATTCCTGCTTTTGGGTATACAACCATATGGCTGCGCGAGACACCGGATGTTATCCTTCCAGTAAGGGAAGAAGAACAATTCCCTTCCATATGGGAAACCGAGTCTTACACGCTTGAGTTTAATGACTTGGGAGAGATCACCCGATGGTATGACAAAACGGTAGGCCGCGACTGGCTGAAGCCCGGTGATCGGGCGAATGAGTGGCAGTTTTTCCACGACAAACCGACGTACTGGGACGCCTGGGATATCGATCCACGATTTGAATCCCAGCGAGCAGGTGCGGTGCAGTTGATCTCCAGAGAGGTTGTACAGCGCGGGGCTACGCGAGATGTACTGCGTTTTGTCTGGAAGCTGAATCAATCGGAGATCAGCCAGGATATCATTTTGCATCGTCACCAGCGGCGTGTTGACTTCCATACAAAAGTGAACTGGAATGAGAGTCATAAGCTGCTCAAGGTGGCCTTTCCGGTGGATCTGGTGGCAGCCAAAGCAGCCTATGAAATCCCGTTTGGAGCGTTGGAGCGTCCAACCCATAACAACACCAGTTGGGAGCAGGCGCAGTTCGAGGTCTGCGGGCATCGCTGGGCGGATATCTCAGAGGGCAATAGCGGTGTGAGTTTGCTGAATGATTGCAAGTACGGATACGACATCAAGGATCGGACGATCCGCCTGTCCCTGCTTCGTGCCCCGAAATGGCCGGATGAACATGCTGATCAAGGCGATCATGAGTTCACATATTCGATCCTGCCCCATCAGGGCGATTGGCGACATGCCGCTGTCGTTCGCCGAGCGATGGAGCTGAATCATCCGGTGGAGGTTGTGGCAGCGAGTCCGTCTCCGGGTCCCTTGCCAGCTGAACACGTTTGGGTTCAGTTCCACAGTGAACATGTCATTCTGGATGCAATCAAGCCTGCAGAAGACGGATCGGGAACGGTGCTGCGTTTCTACGAATCATCAGGAGGTCGGGAAACGGTGCAAGTTCAGTGGGCTGAAAAGGAAATTAATGCGTCCATCATTAATCTGCTGGAGGATGAGATCCAACCGTTGCTTTGTCCAAACGGCACATTCGAACTGACCTTCAAACCGTATGAGATTAAGTCGGTGAAACTTGTTCCAATGAATCCAAATACGTAATCTTCAGGAGGTATGACATGAAATTAACGAATAAGATTGGTGTCATCGTGGATAGTTTTGGCGTAGGTGTACGGGATGGGTTGAACAAAGCCAAAGACGTAGGTGCAGAAGGTGTGCAGATCTACGCCGTCAAGGGAGAGATGGACCCCGAAAATTTGTCGCCTGCGGCGCGCAAAGAGCTGAAGAGTTACATCGATTCTCTGGGTCTTGAAATTTCAGCATTGGTTGGTGATCTGGGTGGACATGGGTTTCAGGTCAAGGAAGATAATCCGTGGAAAGTGGAGAAGTCCAAGCGGATCGTTGATCTGGCTCTCGATCTGGGCACCAACATCGTCACAACACATATCGGTATTGTTCCACACGACCCTTCATCGGAAGTTTATGCTACGCTGCATGCTGCTTGTGAGGAACTGGGCCAATACGCCAAGAGTGTTGGCGCATATTTTGCCATTGAGACAGGACCGGAAACGGCTGCTGACTTGAAAGGATTCCTGGATACGTTGTCGACCAACGGAGTATCGGTGAATTTTGACCCGGCGAATATGGTGATGGTGACGGGAGATGATCCGGCACGGGGCGTTCATTTGCTCAAGGATTACATCGTACATACTCATGTGAAGGATGGTGTGCGGCTGAAGGAAGTTGACCCACGAGACGTATATGGAGCGGTCGGTTATGCCCCTATGGATCACGAAAAGATTGCCGAGATGGTCTCTTCAGGAACATTTTTCCGCGAGGTTCCTTTAGGTGAGGGTGGCGTTGACTTTGACGGATACTTTGCAGCGCTTCAGGAGATTGGTTACACCGGTTATCTGACGATTGAACGTGAGGTTGGTCATCAGCCGGAGCAGGATATTCGCAAGGCCGTTCAATTTATCCAACAATATCGATAGGGAGCTGAGCAGATGAAAGTGGGCCTGAGCACGTATAGTTTGTTGAACGATTTGAATTCGGGTGAGATGACGGTGCTGGATGTGATCGACTGGATTGCGGCGAACGGCGGCGAGCATATGGAGATGGTACCTTACGGTTATACTGTAGAGGATAATCACGATCTGGCGGATGCGATTCGGGAGCGGGCAGCGTCTGTGGGTATTGAACTGTCCAACTACTCGATGCCAGCAAATTTTGTGCAGGAGACGGAAGAAGCGTTTGCAGAAGAGATGGCTCGGGTCAAAAGACATGTGGATGTCGTACACCGGATGGGTGTAAAACATCTGCGTCATGACGTCACGGCGTTTACCCTGCCGAAGGAGAAGATGACCATTGCCTGGTTCGAGGAGCATCTGCCTCTGATGGTGCGGGGAAGCCAGATCATTGCGGACTATGCTGCGCAGTTTGGTATCACCACAACCATTGAGAATCACGGCTTCAGCGTGCAGGCGAGTGATCGGGTGCAGCGTGTACTGCATGCTGTGGATCGTCCGAACTTCAGAACAACACTCGATATTGGCAACTTCATGTGCGTGGATGAGAACCCGATCATCGGTGTCATGAAAAACCTGCCTTACGCTTCTCTGGTCCACTTCAAAGACTTCTACTTCCGTCCTTATGATGAGCATCCGGGTGAGGGTGAATGGTTCACAACAGCCAACGGCAACTTCCTGCGAGGTGCCATCGTTGGGCAAGGGGATATTCCGATCCGCAAAATTGTAAAGTTGATCAAAGACTCCGGCTATGATGGCAACATTACGGTGGAGTTCGAAGGCATGGAGGAATGCAAATCCGCATCCAAAATCGCCATGGACAACCTGCGCCGCTTCTGGGAAGAGGCGTGACAAATATCATAGAGAGATCATCAAGGGCCACGTTCAGACGTGGCTTTTTTTCTCATGTTACAGCAACTGAAAAAGTCTATCAGAATATGGTTCTGCGCAACGATTAAGTTACGAGCAGCACAAGTGTGGTATACTGGATATATTCAGCCTGATAATAACTGGCTATGGATAGGAGATGTCACTGATCTATGCAGGTATTCGAGGACTGGAATCAGAAAGTAAAGAGGACGTTTAATGCTACGAACCCAGAGGTAGTATTGACGGTATCGGAAGCTGGAAGTTTGCTTGGTTTGACCAAAGACCAGATGAAACTGTACGTGGACAAGAACAAACTAACGAAGGTCCCGATCATGAGAAGTGTTCACCGATACCTCTTATTGAAAAGTGAAATAGATAACATCGTTCAAGCTCGATAACTTCATAGGATTGAACACAACCATTTTACCGACAGGATTCGGGAGAGTGGTCTTTTTTTTATCGGAAAGGGGACAGAACGTGCTGAAAAAAGTGTCAAATTGGTTCTATCAGCGGGTGAATTGGAAATGGGTTGCAGCTGCGGTTGTTGTATTTGCTTGTTTTATTGCATTCATTCTGCCCTGGCAGGCGGCAAAGTCGGAGGAGGCCACAGGTGGTGGGCAGTCCCCGGATTCCTCTTTTCTGTACACTGCAAATGATCTTTATCAGATGGCTGAGCAGTATGGTGAAGCAGGGCGGAGCGCCTATATTCAGGCACGATTCACATTTGACCTCATATGGCCCTTGGCCTATCTGTTCCTCTTGGTTGTTCTGTTATCGATACTCTATCGCGTGCTTCCGGTAAAGAGTTGCTGGCGTTGGGTGAATCTGATTCCGGTCTTAGGTTGGGCTATGGACATGCTTGAAAATATAGGTGCGTCCCTGATCATGTATCGTTATCCTGAACGTACGCCTGTGCTTGCTGAACTCACTCCGATATGTACCCTGTTGAAATGGTGTCTGATCTATGCCAGTTTTGCAGCACTGGTTCCGGGTGTTCTGATCACGACTCTCTACTATATACGCAAGCGTAAGAAGTAGTGGAGAGAGGGATGGATTAAGAATATGTTGGTAACCCTAATCGTGTAAAGGTCCGCAGAGATGAGTGCAGAAATATACGCTTGTCAAAGGACAACCTGTTCATATATACTCATGTCGCAAGTGGCGTGAATCGTATAATTACAAGAGCCCAAGGAGATGAAGAACGCATGTCGATCAGCTTGAATGTGTATCTGGTAACAGACGGTAATGGACGTGAAGCGGTAGATTTTTATCAAAAGGCATTTGGAGCCGAAGTTCTCGCGCTTCAAACATTTGGCGACGGTCCATCTGACCCGAATCACCCCATCCCGCCAGAAGCAAAAGACCGTATTATGCATGCTTCTTTGCAGATTGGTAGCTCGGTATTAATGTTGTCCGACACGTTTCCAGGTATGCCGTACATTGTAGGTAATCATGTTACGGTTACGGTGAACACGGATACGGCGGATGAAGCCAAAGCGATTTTCAACCAGTTGCAAGACGGTGGCGAAGTGAAAATGCCGATACAAGAAACGTTCTGGAGTCCAGCCTACGGCTCGGTTGTCGACAAGTTTGGCGTACAGTTTCAGATCAGTGCCACGCCGGGACAAGCTTAAGAGTGTACTCTTCACTAATATAAACTCCAAATGGCAAAAACCTCCGCAATCTGCTTTGAGCAGTTGTGGAGGTTTTTTTGCTTTTTTTGAAATGACTCGTGATTAATCTTCCTTGATTAGCCTTCCTTTTGAATCTTGGAAGGGTTGTTGATTTTATAAGGAACCGGGTTACGTGTCAGCTTCTTCTTGATAATTTTTGCTTCAAACGTAATGACATCTCCCACTTCCAGCTCCTGTTTCTTAACGGTAGCACTGTGGCTCGACCAGGCTTCCCCAACATCGATGACGTCTGGCTCTGTAATGGTAACTGCTTCATAGATGATGACTTCATCGTCATTGTCCGAGAAGTGATTCGGTACGGTGGTGAATTCTTTGACAACGGCACTCATCTTCACTTTACCTTCGGGCAGATCAATCTTAACGGTCTTGGCTTTGCTCGCTGTTTTGGCTTTGGGTTTGGCTTCACTGGCTGCCCCAGACTGAGGTCCAACATACTCTTCTACTAACCCATCCGGATCACCCTTCAGCCCCGAGGAGAATTCATCTGTGTCCGTCTCGTCCGAATCATCCAAATTCACCGGCATTTCATCCGGGTTAACCAGGGCATCTGGAGTTTGCGTAAGTTCAGCAGGGGTAACTGGTACGACTGTATCCGAAGTTGTCGATTCTGTGCTTTGATCTGATCCGGCTGTGCTTATACTTCTGGCATTGTAGCTGGACGCTTGCATTTCTTTCAGATACGACGGGTGAATACAATGCTTTTGTCCATTATCCAGTTGAATAACGGCTGCCATGTGATCCACATATCCAATGATGGTGCACGGCATGTTTAATCCGTTTCCTTTATAATAGAACGTTTTGAGTTTGGTTGCTTTACCCGAAAGCAAGCCCCACTCCTGACATTTCTCAATCAGTTCATCTTCGTTATCCAGCGCAATAAAATCCTGCGGTTCAATCATAAACGCGTATGTCATATGGAATTTCCGCCCTTCCAATCCATTCTTCATGTTCATCGTTTCCAAATTACAACCAGTGTATCACAAATGAGCATTTTGCATAAATCCAAACGCTAAAATCTGTATTCGGAGATGAAGATTCTCAAAGCCTGCTCACAGAGGCCTGTGCTATAATTTGATCAGAATATAAGGGTAGAAGTTGTTACTCTATAATTTTGAACTAGAGATTATTTACACAGACACTACGATGACAGAACAACCTTCCAACCGCTGTTATCCCAAGATTTTCTCGATTCCCTTTTTCTAAAGAAAAATCCGGTGATAAAACGCGAACGCTTCGCTTTCTCAGGTTTTTTCTGTCCTCTCCGTTATCGTTTAAATGGTTAGTTCAATTTATATAGCCTTGATATACATATATCAGGAAGGGAAGATTCGTATGGATAAAAAAGTAAATCATCAAGCCGTATGGCTTGCTATAGGTGTTGCCATGGGAGTCAGTATTGGTACAGCTACACAGCAGCTTGGACTCGGGATTGCTTTTGGCTTGGCGCTTGGCATTGTGATTGGTTCGGTGGTTAGCAAACGTGCAGGGTCAGACTCGGAACATATGCTCAGCGAACATGTCCGTGAATTGCATAAACTTGGTGACTGGGAAGACGCGCTTCATCGCTCGCAGGATCATCCGGTGCTTATTCTGAAACACAGCACGACGTGTCCAATCAGTGCAAGAGCGTACAGAGAGTTTATAGCTTTTGTGGGCACCAATGCATCAGATCCCAAACAACCCATGGATTACCACATTGTTAAAGTGATTGAAAATCGCTCGTTATCCCGCTACATTGCGGAAGAGACAGAGGTTCATCATGAGTCACCACAGGTGCTTCTGCTCGATCAGGGGCAAGTTGTCAAACATACCTCCCATGGCAAAATCACGAAGAAAAGATTATTGCAGTGGGCACAGAATCCATTTGGATAAATAGTACACCTTATAGACCCGTTCTTTTCAGCCCAGAGCTGAGGAGATTGGGTCTTTTTTACGCTTTTTTTACACCTGTGGAGGCATTTCTTTACCCCTTTTTTACAGCGTTTCATATTACGATTTTACATGTAGCAGGTGCAGAGAACGGTAGAGAGAGGGAGGAAGGGCGCATGGTGAATGATGCCACGATGATTGGATTGGTTGTGCTGCTGTTTGCGGTGTTTTGGGGATTCTTGAAATTCTGCGAAAAGGCTTGAGGGCAGAGAGGGGGAGCGGAATGATTGTCATCGGCATGATTGTACTCGCACTGGTGATTTATCTCGGTTATGTGCTGGTGAAGCCAGAAAAATTCTGATGCTGACGATGTACGTAATGCGGAACAAGGGAACGTCGAATAGGGAGGAAATGCGGATATGGGTATCGGTGTAGTGCAAGTAGCGGTGACGCTACTAATCATCCTGCTGCTGGTGAAACCGGTGGGAAAATATATAGTGAACGTGTTCGATGGACAGCGAACGGGGCTGGATCGGATTTTTGGTGGGCCGGAGCGACTGCTCTTTCGATTGATGGGAGTACGCGAGAACGAATCCATGGGGTGGAAAAAGTACCTCACGGCCGTTCTCCTCTCCAACTTTGTAATGTTGGTATTGATGTTTCTGGTGCTGCGACTGCAAAAATATTTACCACTCAATCCGGATGGCATCGGCAATATGCCAGTGGCGCAGGCATTTAATACGGCCGTTTCGTTCATGACCAACACGAACTGGCAGTCGTATACGGGCGAGAACGCCCTGTCGTACCTGTCACAGATGCTGGCAGTGACGTTCCCGATGTTTACGTCGGCAGCGACGGGATTTGCAGTGGCCATTGCGTTTATTCGCGGGCTGGTAGGCCGCCGGGATGAACTGGGGAACTTTTACGTCGACCTTGTACGGTCGATTACGAGAATTTTTTTACCGCTGAGTTTCATCGTGGCCCTGTTCCTCGTGTTCCAGGGTGTGCCCCAGACGCTCGCGGGAGCGGTGAACGCAACCACGCTGGAAGGTGCGCAGCAGACCATCTCACGTGGACTGGTCGCCTCACTGGAATCGATCAAACACATTGGCACCAACGGTGGTGGCTGGTTTGGAACCAATGCTGCACATCCATTTGAGAATCCGACGGCCCTGAGCAATCTGGTGCATATCGTCTGTATGATGCTGTTACCGACTGCACTGGTATACGCCTTCGGCTTGATGGTCAATAACCGGAAGCAGGGTTGGGCATTGTTCGCAGCGATGAGTTTTCTTTTCCTTGTGATGTTGACCACCGTATTTGTCTCCGAATATCGCGGTGTACCCGCGTTGGATGCAGCAGGTCTGCATGGCAATATGGAGGGGAAAGAGGTCAGGTTTGGCATACCCGAATCGGCTTTATTCACGGCAGTCACGACAGCGGCTACTACAGGTTCGGTCAACAATATGCATGAGTCGCTCACTCCACTTGGAGGCATGGTATCACTGGCTCAGATGATGCTTAATAACGTGTTTGGTGGCAAAGGGGTAGGGCTGATCAACGGACTGTTGTATGTGATTCTGGCTGTGTTTATCTGTGGCTTGATGGTGGGACGAACACCTGAGTTTCTGGGCAAAAAAATCGAGGGCAAAGAAGTGAAGCTCGCATCCATCGCCTTGCTCATTCATCCTTTGATTATTCTGGCGCCAACGGCACTCGCGCTTATGCGGCCTGAAGCCATTGCGTCCATCTCAAACAGGGGCATGCATGGCCTGACCGAAGTTCTCTATGCTTTTGCCTCGGGTGCAGCCAATAATGGATCGGCCTTTGCCGGACTGAATGCCAATACAGATTTTTACAACATCGCCATTGGTATCGTTATGCTGCTGGGAAGGTACGTTTCGATGATCGCCATGCTGGCTATTGCGGGTTCACTCGCTACAAAACGGGTTGTACCGGTAACCACGGGAACATTGCGGACACACACACCTCTCTTTGCTGGCATTCTGGTCATGATGATCGTTGTTGTCGGCGCACTCACATTCTTCCCGTCGCTTGCCCTTGGACCGATCGCAGAACACTTGGCCATGATTCAATGAGGGAAATGACAGGGGTACTACAGAGGAATTGGTGTAAGGACGTAACGTATGGAGGTGGCAGTGCACGATGAATGCAGTCGAACGAAAGAAGGAGCAGACGATGCAACACATGGATACAGAAATGTTTAGAACGAAGGGTAATGAGCCGGATAACAACCGCGGTAATATTCAACGTGATCCCGGATCAAAACGTTCGTTAAGCAAGGATATGATACTTCAGGCTTCACTGGATGCGTTCAAGAAACTAAATCCGGTGGTCATGATCAAAAATCCGGTTATGTTTATTGTTGAGATTGGCACATTCATTACGCTCTTATTGAGCATCAATCCAGATCTTTTCACCGCATCGGAAGCTGGGCGCGGGTACAACATTGCCGTATTTTTCATTTTGCTGTTCACGCTGCTGTTCGCTAACTTCGCGGAGGCACTTGCAGAAGGGAGAGGCAAGGCCCAGGCGGATACGTTACGCAAGACGAAGTCGGACACCATGGCCAATCTGGTGCAGAAGGATGGAACAATCCGGCAAGTGTCTTCGACCCAGTTGAAAAAAGGCGATATGGTCCGTGTGGAAGTCGGTGAACTGATCCCGACGGACGGTGAGATTGTGGAAGGCTTGGCCTCCATTGATGAATCGGCCATTACGGGAGAATCCGCCCCGGTTATCAAGGAGGCAGGAGGCGATTTCTCTTCCGTTACCGGGGGGACACGTGTCGTGTCCGATTACATCGTCATGCGTGTTCAGACGGATCCGGGTGAGTCATTCCTTGACCGGATGATCTCTCTGGTTGAGGGTGCTCAGCGCCAGAAAACACCTAATGAAATCGCGCTGACAACCCTGCTCGCCGTATTAACTCTGATCTTTCTGATCGTCATACTCACGATGGTTCCAATGGCAAATTACCTTGGTATTCGACTAGATCTGGCGACATTGATCGCACTCCTCGTCTGCTTGATCCCCACCACAATTGGTGGATTACTGTCTGCCATTGGTATTGCCGGGATGGACCGGGTTACGCAGTTCAATGTGCTCGCCATGTCAGGTAAAGCGGTGGAAGCGGCCGGGGATATTGATACATTGATTCTGGACAAAACGGGGACGATCACATACGGAAATCGCATGGCATCTGAGTTTATTCCCGTTCAGGGCATTACTTCGTCAGAAATGACGCAAGCTGCTTTACAGGCTTCTGTGCGAGATGAGACCCCAGAAGGACGTTCTGTTGTGGAACTGGCAGGTAAACAAGGTCAGAGTTGGTCTGAGACAGAGTATGCTAATGCGGAAAATGTGGAATTCACGGCAGAGACACGGATGTCCGGTCTGAATCTGAGCAGCGGAATGAAAATCCGCAAAGGTGCGGTGGATGCGATCAAAAGATATATTGCTTCCGAAGGAGGCCGTATACCTGGTGATCTGGATGAGATTGCAAATCGAATTGCGAAGGCTGGAGGCACGCCGCTTGCTGTGGCCATCGATGAACGAATCTACGGTGTGATCTATCTGAAAGACACTGTGAAGCCAGGGCTAAAAGAGAAGTTCGCCGAGATGCGCGCCATGGGTATCAAGACCATTATGTGTACAGGTGACAATCCGTTAACCGCAGCGACCATAGCGCTGGAAGCGGGCGTGGATGATTTTATTGCTGAAGCGAAGCCCGAGGACAAGATTGCTGCAATCAAAAAAGAGCAGCAGGAGGGTAAACTCGTCGCCATGACAGGCGACGGTACCAACGATGCTCCTGCTCTGGCGCAGGCTGATGTGGGCCTGGCGATGAATTCGGGCACCATGGCGGCCAAAGAAGCGGCCAACATGATTGACTTGGATTCGGACCCGACCAAGTTATTGTCGGTAGTCTCCATTGGCAAGCAGCTGTTGATTACACGCGGCGCACTCACAACCTTTTCGATATCCAATGATATCGCGAAATATTTTGCCATCATCCCAGCCATGTTTATTCTCGCCATGCCGCAGCTTCAGGCGCTGAATATTATGAATCTGGCTTCACCGCAGTCTGCGATCCTGTCGGCGCTGATCTTCAATGCCATTATTATTCCGTTGCTTATTCCCATCGCGATGAAAGGGGTTAAGTATCGGGCGATGTCAGCCGAACGATTACTTGGCCGCAATGTGTTCATCTATGGCGTAGGTGGTGTGATTGTACCTTTTATCGGAATTAAGCTGATTGACATGGTACTGTCGGGGATTCTTTAACGAGATAACAACGCTTATCAAAATTGTTCTTTTATCCTAATGAATTCAGGAAGTGATCTGTATGAACATGTTCTTACCCGCCATAAGGCTATCTGTTGTGCTTATGTTGATATGCGGGCTAATCTACCCGCTTGTAACGACTGGTGTAGCCCAACTTCTCTTTCCTGCGCAGGCGAACGGCAGTCTGATTACGCAAGATGAGAAAATCATCGGCTCGTCCCTGCTGGCGCAGGATTTCCAATCGCCGGGGCTGTTCCAGCCCCGGGCATCGAGTGCCGGTTATGACCCAACGGCTTCAGCTGGTTCAAATCGCGCCGTAGCTTCGGAGGAATATATCGGCGAGATGAAGGAAAAGATGGCCCAGCTCCAGCAGGAAAATCCGGGATTGAAGCAGATCCCTGCTGATCTCGTGACGGGTTCAGGCTCTGGACTTGACCCGGATCTCTCTCCCGAAGCCGCTGAGGCACAGATCCCACGCATTAGCGAAGCTACGGGGCTTAGTGAACAGCAGCTTGTGCAACTTGTAAATGAGCATACGGAAGGTCGTCAGATGGGTATATTCGGGGAACCGCGTGTAAATGTAACGGCTCTGAATCTGGCGCTGACAGCAGAAATGAACTAACAAACATATTAGCCTGCTCACGATATATCGGGAGGGGCTTTCTCTATTTGTTTCATCCTATTTTTAAAGGAAAGGGGGAGAGGGACGGATGGAAGACAGCTTCAAGCGCAAGTCACCGGAAGAGATGCTGAAGATGATTACGAAGCTGCAGCAGGGTACCCTCAAAATCTACATCGGCCCAGTCAGCGGATCGGGCAAAACGTATCACATGTTACGAGAAGGGAATACGTTGCGTGAGCAGGGCATTGATGTGGTCATCTGCGCCGTCTCCACAATGCGCAGACCGGAAACGGTGGAACAGCTTGGCGCACTTGAACGGATACCAAGCATTCACTGGTTGCGCCAGAGTGATGATGTAGAGATGAAGGATCTGAACCTGGATGCACTGATGGTGCGTAATCCGGAGGTTGTGCTGGTGGATGGTTTGGCACATCGCAACAGAGAAGGCGCCCGGTATGCTACCCGGCTGGAAGACATTCAGTTTTTGCTCCGAAACAACATCAGTGTCATGACAACGGTGAATGTGTATGAACTGGAAGGGTATACCGAGCTGGCGCGGCAACTTACGGGTATCACAGTAGAACATACGGTACCTGCGGATACACTGGAACTTGCGGATGAAGTCAAGCTGATTGACGTCACGCCGGAAACCATACTGAGCCGTCTGGCAGAAGGTCACCTGAAGGGGCATGAGGGAGAAGCTGTATTTCGTCAAGGCAATCTGGGTATTCTGCGCGAACTGGCCCTGAGATTGGTTGCAGAAGGGGTGAATGAATCCCTGCGCGAGCATCGGGAGGAGATGGGAATTACCCTCACAACAGGCATCATGGAACGGATTCTGGTGTCCACGCAATATCATTGGAACGGCTCCATCTATATCCGGCGTGGACAACAGATTGCCAAACGGTTGAATGGTGATCTGTGCGCTGTGGTTTTTCGGAATATGAAGCAGCCATTAACCAAAGAGGCAACCGTATTTCGGCGGAATATGGTTAAGCTGGTGGAGAAGTTTGGTGGCCATATGGAGGAGCTGTCTATATTACACCGTCGCAACATCCCGTCTACACTGGCGCGTTATGCCATGGAGCACCAGATTACCCGGATTGTGATGGGGCACTCCCGGCGTACGCGCTGGCAGGAATTGTGGCAAGGGTCCGTTGTTAACTCGCTGCTACGCAGATTACGTGGTGTGGATCTCTTTCTGGTTGCTGATCGAGCGGCCAGGGAGGGTGAACGTGTAGTTCCGGCCAAGGTAAACGAGGTGGAGTCACTGACATACCGCAGACTAAGCGAGCAGGAAATGAAGGAACAGATTGGCCAGATTCAGCGCGGCACATTCAAAATATATATCGGAGCCGCACCAGGTGTAGGCAAAACCTACATGATGCTGCGGGAAGGTAATGATTTGCTCCGTAAGGGCATCGATGTGCAAATCGGCTTGCTGGAGACACATGGGCGGGCGGAAACCGTGGAACAGATGGGTCACTTATCTGTGATCCCTCGTGTGCAGCGAGTGTATCAGGAGGCTCGGCTGGAAGAGATGGACACCGAGGGTATTCTGCGTCTTTGTCCGGAAGTGGTGCTTGTGGATGAACTGGCGCATACGAATGTACCTGGAAGTGTCCGGCAAAAGCGTTATGAAGATGTCCTGCTCCTGCTGAATGCAGGCATCTCGGTGATTACCACAATGAATGTACAGCATCTCGAAAGTCTGAATGATGCCGTTGAACATATTACCGGTGTTCGTGTCCGCGAGACCGTACCCGATCGGATCATTCAGATGGCGGATGAGGTGCAGTTGATTGATGTGGCACCCCAGGCCTTGCGGCAGCGCATGAGGGAGGGTAAAATCTATGCAACTGCCAAGGTCGAGCAAGCCCTTGCGAATTTCTTCAAAATCGGTAATCTGATTGCCCTGCGAGAACTTGCTCTGCGCGAGCTGGCGGACGATGTCGATGAACGGCTTGAAGCACAGCAGGCCAAAATTGCACTTCGGGGACCTTGGCGCAGACAGGAAGCCGTCTTTGTATGTGTAAGCAGTGATCGTCATGCCGAGCGGCTGATCCGGCGCGGATTCCGCATGGCTTATCGTCTAAAAGCCATCTGGCATGTACACCATATCCACATCGGTGAGTCCATGAGTGACGAAGTGAAGTGCCATCTGGAAGCGTTGGAGCAGCTGACGATTCGGCTTGGTGGTCAATTTCACATTCATCACAGTCCAAGGCTGAGCGATGTACCTGAGATTTTGGCAAGAAAGGCATCGGAGGCGAGAGCAACCCAGTTGGTAGTCGGGCAGGCAAGACGGGTGTGGTGGCTGAATGGCTACCGCGGCTCAGGTTCGGTGGTCAACCGACTTGTACGCTTGTCGCGGCATCTGGATGTATTGATCGTTGCAGATTACGATTATGAACTGAGCGGGATGTGAATGGATATTGTCTGAACGAATAAAAAAAGAAACACTGCCATCCCGTGGGAAACGGATTCCGGCATATGTATGGGTGACCCTTGGGGTGACGCTGCTAACTTTGCTGCTTCATGCCATCGGCATGAGCGGTGATCTGGTTAACGTAGCGCTTGTATACCTGTTTCCCGTTCTGGTGAGTGCTGTGTATTGGGGAATGGGACCAGCTGTATATGCCGCGAGTTTTAGTGTCATTATGTTTGACTTCTTTTTTGTACCGCCGTATTTGAGCTTTACGGTTGAAGACTTGAGGTATCTCATTTCCTTTGTCGTGTATCTTGCGGTGGCGATCCTGACAGCGAGTCTTGCAGGTCGGTTGCGACAACAACTGGAGATGGTAAAAGCACGCGAGGCCACGACGAACTCCCTGTACGCATTGAGTCGTCAGATGACAGCCATTACGGATCTGAATACGTTACTGGTTAACATTGCAACCCAAGTATCGCTTACCCTGGGTAAGCCGGCGGCTGTGTATCTTCCGGATAGACAGGGGGATCTTCTGGTTACAAGCTCTTCTGCATCCGCATCAGAAGGGGAAAAGGATGGCTGGGGAGATGGAGAGTCGGAGATTGCCATTGCCAAATGGGTGTATCATCACGGACAGATCGCAGGTAAGGGATCATCCACTTTACGGGAATCTCCCGGGCTATACGTACCGCTACGCACAGAGGAGCAGATTCATGGCGTACTCGCCGTGAGCATGGACGCTGGCGAAGTTCATGAGCAGCAAGAACAGCTTCGTCTGTTGGAGGCATGCGGTGGGCTGGCCGCAGGTGCTATTGCCCGAGTGAAGCTGGCGGAAGAGGCCCGTTTGTCGCAGATCACTGCTGAATCAGAACGCATACGTACAGCGCTGCTGGACTCTGTTTCCCATGAATTGCGTACTCCCCTAACCGCCATTATCGGCTCGGCTACGGGATTGTTGGAGAATGATACTCTTTTTACACCCAAGGATCGGAGAGAATTGACAGGCAACATTCGGGATGGAGCTTTGCGCATGAATCGTCTCGTAACGAATCTGCTGGGTATGGTTCGGCTGGAGAGCGGCATGTTGCAGCTGAACCGGAAATGGTGTGACGTGGGAGACATCATTAGCGTTGTACTGACACAAGTTCGGGGATTCAGTCCGCATCGCAACATTCAAGTTGACCTGCCTGATGACCCTGCCTTTATCTACGGAGATGAAGTATTGCTGGAGCAGGTGCTGGTCAATATCGTCAGCAACGCCTTCAAATATTCGCCTGATGAGAGCCAGATTGTCATCACTGTGGCAAGCGATAAGAGTACAGATCAATTGACGATCTGGGTAGCTGATCAAGGCATCGGTATACCGGAAGCGGAAAGATTGCGTATATTTGATAAGTTCTATCGCTCAGAGTCGACTCAGCATGTCACAGGAACGGGGCTTGGTCTGGCGATCTGCAAAGGCATTGTTGAAGTCCACGGAGGTACCATTGTGGCAGAGCCGAATCCGGGCGGGGGGACGAGAATGCGCATAGATATCCCCATGGAGGCTCACGGATCACAGTTTCCCTATTCAGAACAAGGAGAGGTTGAAGAATAACATGAACGCACCACTAGGGGCTCGCATACTGGTGATCGATGATGAGCCGCAGATTCGCAAATTGCTCAAGGTCACCCTTCAGGCACACCAATTCGAACTCCACGAGTGTGGGGATGGCGAAGAGGGCGTTATTCAGGCCAGTATTGTACATCCGGATCTGATCATCCTTGATCTTGGTCTGCCGGGCATGTCTGGCATGGAGGTACTTCGCCGGATTCGCGAATGGTCACAAGTGCCAATTATTGTGCTGACAGCGAAGGATCAGGAGGGAGACAAAATTGCCGCGTTGGATGCTGGTGCAGATGATTATGTGACCAAACCATTCGGAATGGGTGAGTTGGTTGCCCGTATTCGGGTGGCACTGCGTCATGTAGCCAAAACAACGGATGAGCCAATACTGCGCTTTGGATCACTCACGATTGATCTGGCCCAAAGGCAGGTCGAACTGGAGGGGGCTTTGGTCAAATTAACCCCAACGGAATATGAGATGCTGAAGGTGCTTGCCTCCAATGCAGGGAAAATCATCACCCAGCGTCAGCTTTTGCAGCAAGTATGGGGAGGGCATCATCATGAGTCCGACAGCCATTATCTTCGGGTATATGTGGGACATCTGCGTAAAAAATTAAATGAAGATCCAACGAATCCGCGGTACATTCAGACGGAGCCTGGCATTGGTTATCGCTTTTTGCTCCCTGCCGAGTAACGTTTAAGAGAGCGGGACATTTCGTAACAATGATGTGATGCACCATTCAGCGGGTGAGCATATGGAAAGAACAAAACACCGTCCCCTTTAGCTGCAAAGGAAACGGTGCTTTTATATTATGACGTGTATTTTGGCAACCAGTCGCCGTGAGCCTCAATCAACTCATCACACATCGCTACGATGTCATCAATAGACAGTTCGGCAGCCGTGTGTGGATCAAGCATGGCAGCATGATAGATATGTTCTTTTTTGCCGGTGATTGCTGCTTCAATCGTCAGCAGTTGCGTGTTGATGTTTGTCCGGTTCAATGCCGCGAGTTGTGGAGGCAGATCCCCAATATACGTAGGGCTGATTCCTGATCCATCCACCAAACAAGGGACCTCGACACATGCTTCACGCGGCAGGTTCGTAATCAGTCCGTTGTTCATGACGTTGCCGCCAATCTTGTACGGGTTATTTGTCTCCATCGCTTCGATAATATGCGATGCGTATTCACGGCTGCGGGTATGTTCAATATTTTCGCTGGCAAACAGCTTGGTACGCATTTCTTTCCAGCCCTCAATCTGGTTCACACAGCGGCGTGGATACTCATCCAATGGAATGTTGAAGCGTTCAATCAGCTCCGGGTAATTCCGCTTGATGAAGTAAGGGTGGTACTCGGCATTGTGTTCTGAGGATTCCGTCACATAATAGCCAAAACGCTGCATCAACTCAAAACGAACCATGTCGTCATGCTGTTCTTTCTGTTTTTCTTTCGCCAAACGTTTAATCTCGGGGTACAGATCCTGCCCGTCTTTGGTAACTTCGAGCAGCCACGCCATGTGGTTGATCCCTGCAATCTTCGCCACAACACCTGTCTGATCGATCCCCAGTGCATCAAACAGATGTGGTACACATACCTGTACACTATGACACAATCCTACGGTTTTGATCCCACCATGTACGTTCATGACGTTGGTAAGCACAGCCATCGGGTTAGTGTAGTTCAGGAACCACGCATCCGGACATACTTCCTGCATATCTCGGGCGAAATCCAGCATAACCGGAATCGTACGCAGATTACGGAAAATTCCGCCAATACCGAGTGTATCTGCAATTGTTTGACGCAATCCGTATTTCTTCGGAATTTCGAAGTCCGTAATGGTACATGGATCATATCCACCGACCTGGATGGCGTTGATGACATATTTGGCCCCGCGCAGCGCTTCTTTGCGGTCATGATATACTTTCACGACGCAACGACTTCCGAGTGAACGGGCCAGACTGGTCAGCAAACGCTCTGAATCGCTCAAACGTTCAGCATCGATATCAAACAATGCCAATTCAAAATCCTGCAGTGCTTCGGTCATCATGACATCACCCAATACATTTTTAACAAAGACGGTGCTGCCTGCACCGAGAAAAGTAATTTTGTTCATCTTAAGTTCAGCCTCCCTGAAAAATGTTGTACCCCAACTATAGGCCGATTCGGCACATATAACTATGGCTCAACCCCTTTCAAACATGTCATAATCCCATTTTTGTTCCCGCTTTCAACTAATATGGAAGCACTTTAGCTGTTATAATATAAATGGACTAAATGAAGAGGTAAGCGGAACGAAGTCAGGATGGAGGGCGAAAAATGAGTCGCATTGAGATGAATGTGGTTCCCGCAGGCTGGACACAGATGGAGCTGATGTTGTTGTTTTTTGGGTGGGAGGCATGTGACCCTGCGCATTATTGGGGACCGGGTGTACGTGATTCTTACATTGTGCACTACATCCATGAAGGACGGGGCACCGTGTACATGGGGGATCAGGAATACAAACTTAGCGAGGGACAGGGTTTTGTCATTCTCCCGGACACACTTATTCATTATGAGGCAGATCCGCAGGAGCCCTGGACGTATTCGTGGTTTGGTTTTAAAGGCGTACAAGCCAAAGCATTCATGCAACGTGCCCAATTAAGCCCGGAGCGTCCGATATATGATGCCCAGGATACAAATACGATGGAACAGTTGTATACGGAGTTGGTCCAGGCTTCTACGCGTCCAGGAGGCGATGTGATGAATCAGAGTCTCTTGTATCGCTTGGTGGCAGAATTAATCTCTTCTTCGCCTGTGAAGGAAGAAATAGGGCAACTCCTTTCGAACAAAGAGACGTACATCCGGCAGGCGGTGCAGTTTATGGAGAACAGGTACAGCCAGCGAACTTCCATTCTGGATATTGCCCAAGCTGTGGGGCTGGATCGCACGTATCTATCGGGATTGTTCAAAGAGCGATATGGCATGTCGCTACAGTCCTTTTTTCTGGAGTACCGTATGAATCGGGCTGCCGAACTTCTTCAGAATCCAGGGCTGTCGGTCAGTGAAGTGGCACATTCGGTTGGCTATACAGACCCATTACTGTTTTCCAAGATGTTCAAGCGAGTGACGGGTGTGTCTCCAAAGGGTTCGAGAAATCGAGATTAGATGCACCTATTGCTTCAAATTTAAAAGAAAGTTTTGAGCATTAATCGTCGTCCCGCTATTCTGATACAGAAGTGTAATTGAATATGTGGAACTTGGTGCTTTGCCCGTCAGGGTGGAAGCTTAATAGGGAAGTCCGGTGTGATACCGGCGCGGTCTCGCCACTGTAACAGAGGAGTCAAGTAGCGATAATCCACTGGTGTAAGCCGGGAAGGAGCTGCAAGTGACGATGATTCTGGAGCCAGGAGAGAATGATGCAAGAAGGGTTACCCCAGAAGTCCATAGATGACTTTCAGGGTAACCCTTTTGTTGTATAACAGGTATGTTGTTTGTAGTTGGAACGTGATACAGCAATAGCTTGTGAATGCTTCATCGTATGTCGTTCAGCGCACCTATGCATTCAGTACACCATAGTTTTGCGCAGGCTGTATAGTACTTAATCCGGCACTTCATGGCTATTTCATCATATATTTATTGATTGCTTCATTGGGTGATTGTCGCTATATAGATATTCAGTCTTATTTTGGAGAGGTACTCCCCATATAGACTCTTCTGTCCACATGTGGTTGGCTACATCTGCTTAGCCAATCGTGCTGACATGAGCGATTCAGTACTAGTGTGGTACTTGGGATTGGAAGTCGTTCCGGCTAGACTGATCAGCATGGTAAAAGACAATATCGCCATCCTTCAGTGGCCAGGTTCTGCCTTGACTGTCTGTTGGCGTTTTGTTGAAACCTTCCATCTGCCATTGATTCATCAGTGGTGCATGAATGTATTGCAGATGGGGCGCCTCTGTATTTCCATTCCGCAGGCTCTCCATGTTGAAGTTAACTACGATATAACCATTCTTTAGAAAAATCTTCGATTTCTCATCTAGCTGATTTTGTTGGGCAAGGGGTTCGAGATCCGTCCCTTTTGGTACAGCATATACATCGGCTGGCAAGCTGTACTCCCCGTACCAACGCTGGATTGCTGCATTGGCGCGGTCCACGTTGACCCCGGAAGGAATGCCCGTTTTGGGTCCGATGAGTGTCCGAATTGGAGCAGACAGGATCATCCAGTCATAACGGCCTACCCATGTTTTTTGATGAGAAGTCTGATCAACCAGGCGAACCATATGTTCTGCCAACGTACGCTGGTTGCGTTCTTCCGCTGACAGCTCATACGTATACTGGTAACGTGCTGTATCGCCTAACTCTATGCCGAGTACATTTCGAAGCCGCGAATTCAGGACAACAAAGCGTTTCTCCAGATCCTGAGCCGATCCGATACGGATCAGACGTTCCTGGCCTCGATGGTAGTACAGATCCACTTCTTGTCGGGATAAACCGTCTTTGCTTACAAAAGAAAAAGTTGGTGTTATTCGAATACCATCCTGCTTGCCAAACATATTGCCCTTGGTCTTCAGATCGAACTTGAAATGGTACCCCGTCTTCACAGTCGCGTTAGCGAATCCCTGCACCGGATGGCTTCCTGGTCGGATGGGCAATACAAATGGAGTCAGATTACCTCTCGGATCACCATCAATGCTATTCATCCCTGCCCAGTAGCTAAGGCCCGTTGGGTCGGGACTACCCAATCGCTTGCGAAATACATTTTCCCAGTTGTAATCGGAGATATCAGTGACGTGAAAATCATATAACCTTCCGATCACATCTACCGGTACGGTATCTGCTGCAACATGATGTGTCAGATTGGTATTGGCATCCTGTTGCTCGGTAAAGTTTGCAGGTGCATTCTCTGCAATATTACGGAATACAATGTGATATTTGCCTTCGTCTACCCATACAGGGAGATAGAATGTGGTATCCAGTTGATTGACCGGAATATCGACCCATGTCTTGGCAGGGATAAACTGACTCCGATCTGCGTTATAGACATCAAACGGGAATTGCACCTGTTTGATTCGAAAATATTTGGCATAGTCCCGATTTCCATAACCGGGATAACTCGCTGCGTCCAACTGCTGTCCCGATGTGGGAATTCGTACAATGAACGGACGTTCCAGAATGAGTGCAGCGCTGGCTGGGTCCGGTACGGTTTTCTGATTATGCGGCTGATCATCCGATACCCAGGCGTAGTTGACGACAGGGGTGTGTACCGTGACGGTGTTGATGCCGTTAATCGGTAATATTTTATTGGAGCCGCCATTCACGTTACCCGGTAGCAAATCATAATAGATTTCACCAGAGCTTGTAGTGTTTGCTTTATTCAGCAGGGAATTGCTGATCATATTACCCGGTTTGTACAGCACATCACGCCCAATTGTCGTTGGATTAGGGATGTTGGATGGTGTTGGGCCATCTTTGGTTGCTTCCACATCATTCATAATGGTTGTGTTGTTGAATTTGACTAGATCATTATTTACTTTACTTTGAGGTGTATTGGATTCAGCCATCCCTTTTAACCGTGATGTATCATCAGGCACACTGGGAGGTTGGTTCAAACCACCTGTTAATTTGGGTGGAGTATATGAGATTGAAGTGGTTTGCCCTGGTCGTACATGGCTTTCTACAGATTCATCATTTTTAGACTCTAGTATTGGTGGTGTGTATCCTGTTGGATTCATCGTAACGGTCTCACCGGGCAAAGCGTAATTATTCATCGTTGCTTTAGCGATCTTGTATATTTCCAGATTGTTAATTTTCCAGTAGGAGTAGTCTCTTGTGATCTGGAAGGTGTATGGCTTGGGTACCGTGTCGTTCGCGGGTACAGGTGGCCCTGGTGTACAACCATCATCATCACATATTTCTGGTCCAGGTACTGTCCATTCTCTGTCGTACGAGATGGTGACATTACAGTTGTATGTAACTTTACCGCTCATTTTCGCCCAAGCTTGTTTAAATAGATAATTGTCAGCAAAGGCGTTTGTGTAGAGTGACTCGGAAGTAGGTATTCCTTTTAATTCATTAAATGTCTCATTATCTCTGTTATCTGACTTAATAACACCGTTGGCATTAGGATCGAGATCATTCATGCTCATAATGGTTCCAGCAGAAGGTGGTCCAATCGTTGGCGTGCAACCTCCACCACCGCCTCCGTTCCCGTCGCCCTCACCCGTACCTGGGTTCTCTTCAACACCAATGTTTGTAGTGGTAGTTAACTCAAATCCATCTTTCTTCCACAGTACGGTGATGGTTGTCGTTCCTCTGCTGACGGCTTGAACTAATCCGGAGTTACTAACGGTAGCGACACCAGGATTGGATGATTCCCATGTAGTTGTACCACCGCTGCCAGTGTTTACATTGGTCTCCGCACCAAAGTTTCCATCTCCATTTTTGGTTTTGACAGTTGCATTCAATTGTTTGGACTGGTTCAAGCTAAGTTGCCCGCCAGCGGTAAGGTTGATCTCTTTGGTTATTTCAACAAGACCTTTCCAATAAAGATCTGTATTGAAGATGTAATCTGCTGACCATTTAGGTGGGTTATATTCTCTAGCAGCTGTTGCATTGATAACGCCGCCTATTTTCATGGTGAACATTGTTCTTCTACCATTGAAGGAGTCAACAGAAACAAGTTTAGGCATATTTAAATCTGCATTGTAATGTTGGTTGTCATCCATATAATGAGGCTTTAGAGATACCTCGGTTAATTCTGATCGTGGATAAGGGTCGCTGTTCTTATCCATATATATTGCAGGTTTGTACAATTCTTTATCCAGATCAAGATCAACACAAACTGTCGAGGAAACGGGACGATTTGTTGATGGATCGTTAGCTAGCAAAATATGATCATTAGGCCCACTACATCCGCCATCAACGCTCCATCTTAAATCATCAATTTGATAAATATAAATACCAATATTGGTCATTTTTTGCCCTTCAACAGGTATAACTTTTAGTTGAGATTTAGCTGGTGTTTCAGGTACCATATATTGTGGTTTTATTGCAGGTTTAGTACCAGGTCCGCCACCGGCGTGCACAAATGAATAAGGTGTTAATACAGCGTAGATGGTTAGAAAGGCTATCAGTAATTTACTGATAGCTGGCTTCAACCTCAAATCTTTTATTTTATTTTGTATCGATGACACTAAAGATTGCCCCCTCTTTGGTTTCTAAGGTCACAGCCCTCGTCACAGATTGATTAAAATGTAACATTCCTTGTGCCCAATATATAGGGTTTTTAACTCCAAAGACTCCTCTATTCAAGGTGTAGTCTCCTGTTTTTGGAGCCTCATATGACAAAAATGATTTTGACTGTGGGGAAGCCAAAGGATTAAAGGTAGCTGAATTAAGGAGACTTCCGGCTTGTGGTTGGTTCATGGATGCCGATTTAATATTTAAATCAAACTCGACGAAAGAGAAATATCTATCGTTTTGGAGCTTTACTCCTTCATCTACAAAAACGGGATAATAAATGCTACGGTTATTGCTAGCGACATTAGTATCTACAATAATCCAATTCAAAACTTTAAGATCAGCATAATTTGTATCGGTAACGATTTCTTTGTTTCTAACTTTCGAAAAGTCATTAGTTACAACTTCATCGTACTTCTGATTGTTTGATAGAATAATTTTTCTTTCAGGTGTTTGTTTGAAAGACTTTGCAATAATATTCAAATTCGTCCCCGTCAAACCCACTGCTCGCAGCTCATTTAAACCCTGAAAATCGGCAGGCTTTGTCTTGGCAACTGCTGCATAACGGGCGATCAATACAGCAACCTCCGCTCGTGTTGTAGTACGATCGACACCAAATGTTTTATCGTTTGCTACACTCATCAGTCCTGTTCCCAGGGCAACGGCTACAGCATTTTTTTGAGCGCTTGCGAGTTTACCAGTGAAATATTCCTTTGCAGGCACAACGGTGTTGGTCACATCGGAGAGTACTTGTTTGTACTCAGGATCAACAACGGTTAGCCCTTGCGTCAGCCAAATAGCCATTTCGCCTCGTTGAAGAGCGCCTTGTGCATCAAATTTTCCCTTGTAATTAGAAGGGTTGATAAAACCTTTTGCGATAGCAATTGAGACACCACTCTTTGCCCACTCGGGTATGTCCGTGAAATTGTTTTGTTCTTGTGTTGATGCATTAGGCTGTTCGGATAGACGTCCCAAGATACTTGCCATTTCAGCTTTGGTGACAGGTGAGCTTGGTTTAAATGTTCCGTCAGTATACCCTTTGAAATACCCTTGTTCCACGGCTGAATTAATCGCTGCGGATGCCCAGTGTGTAGCTGGAACGTCCTTGAATTTAGTTGTAGCTTGTGCGGCTTCTACAGAACTCTCAACGCCTCCAAAACCTGCGATACCCCCTGTTAATAAAGCTAATGCCGTTACGCCGGAAATCATCATTTTTTTCATGAATCTTACTCCTCTCAATTGTGAGTTTTTTTCCTTGATATGTACTTTTCAGGCTACTAGATACTAAATTTGTAATAATAATCATTATTCTACCATGTATAACTAGTCTGTTGGTATGATATATCAATATATTCCTTCCTCTCCAGACAACTCTTACTAATGCTCCAGACCTATATTTCCTCGAAAAACACAAAAAAAGGCCACGAATCCGCAGATTCATAGCCTTATGCTTTAAGGTCTCCAACATATGTAGTTCCATCAATAGTCAATTCAATACTCAATACATCAAGGATACTCGATTTCCAAACATTTGAAAAGCCCATATTATTCTTGCTCAAAATAAAGTCAGGCTATCGGTGTTCCATTTGGCAACGGACTATCCGGTGTGAGCAAGACAACATCGCCTTCACCAGGCACGCCGCCCAGCACGAGTACTTCAGAGACAAAACCGGCAATCCGCCGGGGTGGGAAATTAACTACAGCAACGACCTGTTTACCAATGATCATGTCAGGCGTGTATCGTTGGGTAATCTGAGCGCTGGAACGTTTCAGGCCAAGTGGTCCGAAGTCGATCGTCATTTTAATAGCGGGTATGCGAGCCTTGGGGAAGGGTTCGGCTTCCACCACGGTACCAACCCGGATGTCATGCTGCATGAATTCTTCAAAAGTAGCCATAGGGGTAGATCTCCTTTCAACTATTGGGGACTATTATAAATGAAAAATCAACAAAAAATCCAGATTACGCTGTATCGTAACCTGGATTTCTATTGTGTTGCTTTGAAACAAAATTAAGCGCCGTTCCAATTTTCCCCGGTGAGGTATTTCTCGGTGAGGATGGATAACATCTGAATACCTACTTCATTATGTCCGCCTTCTGGAATAATGATATCAGCATACTTTTTGGATGGCTCGATAAACGCATCGTGCATTGGTTTTACCGTTTCGAGATATTGTTTGTACACGGATTGGATCGTACGTCCGCGTTCTTCAATGTCCCGCAGTACTCTCCGCAGAATCCGCACATCGGAATCAGTATCAACAAATACTTTGATGTCCATTAGACTGCGAAGATGTTCGTCAATCAGCACATGTAATCCTTCTACAATGACAATATGGTTCGGTGCCAGTTCAACCGTCTCATTGGCAGCACGGTTATCTATGGTGAAGTCATATACGGGAGCATACGCCGCTTGGCCTTTTTTCAACAGGGTGAGATGCTCAATCAACAGATCATTATCGAATGCAAACGGGTGATCGTAATTGGTGAGTCGGCGTTGCTCAGGTGTGAGCTGCGACTGGTCTTTGTAATAATTGTCTTGGGATATAAAAGTAACCTTACCTGATCCCAGACGGTCTATGACGGAGCGAGCTACCGTCGTTTTACCGGAGCCGGTTCCTCCGGCGATACCAATGATGAGCATGGTTGTTCCATAAGCCTCCCTAGAATGGCAGCATGATGAATGGATAAAAGGCATCAGAAATCCTTCGTTCATGGCCTTTATCCACATGTCTGTCTCTGAATACACAATTTTTTCATTGTACCATAGTAGACGACTTTTTTCATCTTAGTGTATGGACCAGGTTTTGCCTTCAAGGGGCGTTATGCATGCTAATATTCATTTTACTGCATATCTTTGGATGATACTCCCCGTGGTGACTCCCATAGGGCCATTAGGCGCTGTCCGATGGAACTTTTGGTGAACAGATTCAGAATGATAAAACCAAGTACACTTCCCGTTGTATTGGCTATTATATCGTTCAGATCGGTGCTGCGACCGTTACCCAAGGTTACTCGGAGCAGGAGCTGTGTTATTTCAATGAGGAAACTTACGGTCAATCCTGCTAATACTGCTGTTTGTATCGAATGAATCCAAGGTTTTATGAAAGGAAGCATGAACCCCAGTGGCATAAACAGCACGATGTTTAGGAGAAAGCTTGGTGCATCCGCGGTCAGGAGCGGAATCCATTGAATGCTTTGATACCATGGAGTTTGATTGGCATAGATTCCGATGTTCACGTCGATAGGGAAAAATACAAAATGCATAACGCCCAACATATATATGGCAAATGCGAGCATCGACACATACTGTCTGACCGTATACCTGGTTTTACTCACCCTGGCGTGGAGCATCAGGGCGAGTAGGACTAGAACGAATAACGGACCAAGTATGATGGGAGATGAGATTGAATATTGGATGGACATGGAATGGCTCCTTCATAAGGAAATGAGATCAGGCTATTGAAGCTGAATCTTCATTTCCATTCCCTTGATGAATTGTGTGTCTTTAACCTCTTCAGCGAAGTCATCCTTGATCTCGAAAGGTTTCACTATCAGATATTTTACATCCTTGGCTGTTGTGGCATATATGCGTTCCGATTTCAGTTGGTTACCCTCGTATATGCCCTCGCCGCTAAGTGAGGTCAGTTGCCGCCCTTGATCATCATAGACTGCAAATCCGATGTGACTCAGCTGTTCCTGCTCTTTTGCCGTAAGAGTACTCTTATCGTTCAAACTGATAACAGTAGTTAGACGAGTAGTGACAGGGGTAATCTCAGCTTCCGTAACAGAGGCAGTAAACAGATCGTTAGTCATGGCTGTGTTAGGCAGAACCTGATGAATGTTTTCTGTTGATTTGGCAAATGGAACCGTCAGCTCGAACTCATGATCAATGCCCTGCAACGTCAATTGAACTTGAGCATCAAACCGATCTGGCCAATGTGCCGTTCCCTGATCGGAGGAAATGACCTGCTCAAAGAGCAGTGTATCTGGCTGCGTTTCTCCTACCGAACTATAGAACAGTCCGCTATTCGGAAGAGACCCGTCGACTTTGAAAAAGACATTCTCAATTCCGCTACTCAGTTTCACGATGTCCTTGCCATTGTCATATTCGCCTTGATTCAGATTAGGCGCAGTGAAATGAACCAGAAACGCAGCACGGGTACCATCATATACCGCTTCAAGCACTTCCAGCTTCACATCCTGGTAAGCGACCTTGCTGTTAACAGGGGTAGTCAAGCCTTCGTTGCCCGCCGTTCGCAGACCCATATCGGCTTCTATCGAGCTGAAGAGGCTACCCACGAGTGGGATATTGCGCAAGGAGGCAGCCATGGCCGGTGATACAAAGCCGGATGCAAATACGGTCACGCCCAATACTCCGGCTGCAATCGTCGCAGCTGCAGCCTTGTGCCATCGCTTGTTCCGGCGACTGGAGTGCAAAGTCTGTTCGGTTTTCAATGTGTTGGGTGACGCTGGCAGAGAATCCAGTGTGGCATCAATCCGGTTACGAACGTGTTCAGACATCAGAGGACGCTCCTTCGCTTGGTTCTTTAATTCCTGATCGATATTAAACGGGTTTGACATGTAAGTTTACCTCCCGAAAATTTTTGAATTTCTGATATAACTCCTGCCTTGCCCGAGTAAGTCTCATTTTCACTGCACTTTCGGAAATATTGAGGGCATCGGCGACTTGACGGAGAGACAGGTCTTCAAAATAATGCAAAACGACAACAATTCGTTTCGATTCCTCCAGACGGTCTACCGCTTCTCTCATATCGACCTCATCGTAGGGACTGGAATGCTCCCGCTTTTCTGAAGGTACTTCCGCATAAGCGGTGGAGAGAGAGCGGCGGGACAGCATCGTGTTGCATTCATTGATGAGGATGCGAAACAGCCAGGTTTTGAAATACCGGGGTTCCCGGAGTGTATGCACCGATTTGTATGCGTTCAGGATTGTCTCCTGAATGGCATCGGCCACGTCCTCCTCTTTTCGCAGCATGGATTTTGCCGTATTGTACAAAGAGTTTTCAATGTCTCGGATAAGCCGGATAAAGGCTTCACGATCTCCTTGGATGGCCTGGTTAACGAGATCGGTTGAACCCATGGATAACAGCTCCTTTCGTATTGGAGGGATGAAGCCAGCACTTGGCTGGTTTTTATATGAATTAGACTGGCGGGTAGAGCATATGGTCACATTTTCTTTTTATAGTTATAAAAAAGGGCGTTGTTATATATGACGTATCGGGTCTCTACGTTCCCTTCAATGATAAGAGTGGGTGATTTTTCCCTAAGATTGGATGATTGACTTTTTCAAAAACAGCACTATAATAAACTTATATTCATAACACGGACTGTTACTGGGGAAACCAGGCATGACCGAATTCGATTGCTTTACTGTAATCGCTTTCGGTCTTTTTTTATTTTTGTTGGGGGGTGAGAACATTGAAGGTTATCAAGAAAGTAAACAATAACGTAGCCATCGCTATTAATGAACATAACGAAGAGGTTTTTGTCGTAGGTAAGGGTGTAGGATTTCTGAAAACGCCCTATGAGCTGACGGAGACGGACTTGGTGGAGAAAATATTCGTAGCACCAAAGAACATCCGGATGTATGATCTGCTGAACAGTATTCCAATTGAGGATATTTATCTCGCGGAGGAAGTCATCAAGCTGGGCAGTCAGATCCTGAATAAAACATTTAACCCGAATCTGCTTCTCACCCTGTCCGACCATATCAGTTTTGCATTAACCCGAACCAGAGAAGGCATCCGTATCAAAAATCCGCTGGAATGGGAAGTGCGGACACTCTATCCGGACGAGACCCGGGTGGGGGAGGCTGCGCTGAAGCTGATTCAGGAAAAAACGGATATCGCTCTGCCAACAGCCGAAACAACACTGATTGCTCTGCATTTTGTTAATGCACAGGTGGGCTCTGGAGAGATGACGGATACCACCAAGGTAACCACAGTTACGGGCGAAATCCTGTCCGTGATCAAATATGCGCTCAAAATTGACTTTCAGGAGGACTCTATCCATTTCATGCGCTTTGCCACACATATCCGGTATTTCATTCTGAGGCAGATGAGCGGTAAATCGCTCAAAGACGAGAATGAATCGCTGTTTCTAATGGTGAAGGAGAAGTTTCCGAAGGAACTCGCTTGCGTGGAGAAGATTGCTGATTTTCTGAAAAGTAATTATGGCTGGACCTGTTCCGATGATGAAAAGTTATATTTGATTCTGCATATCCAACGATTGATTTCGAATGAACCAACGGAATGAACTAGTGAAGGAACTAACCGAATAATCCATATTGGACTGTTACTGATTCGATCAGGCATGACCAAGCCTAGGGAATGACGATTCCCCGGCTTGGTCATTTTTTATATATCCAATTTATTCATGTAGAGGAGAAGGGTCATGAACAACAAAGAATTGGCTAAAAACGTACTTGATCTCGTTGGCGGCGAGCAAAATATATCCGGGCTAACACACTGTGCAACCCGTTTGAGATTCGTATTAAAGGATGATAACAAAGCAGACCTCAAGGCGCTGGATCAGCTCGAAGGCGTGCTCAAGGCACAAAATTCCGGTGGACAGGTTCAGGTTGTTATCGGTGCCAAGGTAGATGCAGTCTATAGTGAAGTGAGAAATCTAACCTCTGACAAGATTGGCGAGCTTACGGAGTCTACAGACAGTGGACCGAAAAAGAGACGGAACCCCGTCAATGTAGTGCTTGAAACCATCGCAGGTATATTCACACCTGTTCTGCCAGCACTTGTTGGTTGCGGGATGATCAAGTGTTTGGCTACCGTTATAACTGCCATGGGTTACCTGGAAGGATCCGGTTTCCTGACGATCATTAACATGATCGGGGACTGTATTTTCTACTTTATGCCGTTCTTCCTGGCTGTTAGTGCTGCAAATCGTTTCAAAACCAATCCCTATTTGGCGGTAGCTCTTGCTGCGGGACTAATGCATCCAACCATTTTGAACGCTGCGGCTCAGATTGCTGAGACGGGTGTAAACAGTATTGATTTTCTCGGCATGCCGATTCTGTTGATGAAATATTCCTCTTCCGTCATTCCAATCATTTTGGCGGTATGGATTATGAGTTATGTGTATCCGATCGTCAATCGAGTGATTCCTAAGTTTTTACAGGTCCTGCTTACCCCAATGATTGTTTTGTTTATTATGATTCCGGTGGAACTAATCGTGCTTGGTCCAGTAGGATCATATATCGGTGACTGGTTGACCAATGGTATCAACTCATTGTTCTCAACCGCAGGTGTTCTTGCTGGTGCGATTCTTGGATTTTTCAAACCGATCATGGTCATGTTTGGTATGCACTATGCAATCATGCCGATTCAGGTTCAACAAGTGGCTACACTTGGTGCAACCGTGCTGTTACCAACAGCACTGGCAGCGAATTTGGCTCAGGCTGGAGCAGCCTTCGGTGTGTTTGTACTGACGAAGAGTAAAACGATGAAATCAGCAGCTGCTTCAAGTGGATTCACCGCTTTGTTCGGGATTACTGAGCCGGCGATCTATGGTGTTACGCTCAAATATAAACGTCCCTTTTTCGCAGGTTGCCTGGCAGGTGGATTAGTCGGTGGATTCTACAGCTTGGTGCATACAACAGCGAATGCAATTTCACTGCCAGGTGTATTGGCAATTGGTACGTATACATCAGATCGTTACATGTATGTCGTTATTGGTTGTATTGCCGCAGTTGTACTCGGGTTTGTGTTCACGCTATTGGCTGGCATCAAGGAAGATACAGATGGAAATAAATCAAAGCAGCAAGCTACGAATAAAGTAAATAGCAATCAGGCGGCAGTTGCAACGGACACTACTCCGGAGTCAGTGCCATCACAGACATCCACATCTTCTGACATGCTTATCGTTAGTCCAATGACAGGGGAGATCAAACCGATCTCTGAGGTGGAAGATCAGGCGTTTGCCCAAGAGTTGATGGGTAAAGGCATTGCAATCGTTCCGACAGATGGCAAGGTATACGCTCCATTTGACGGAGTAGTTGAGGCGCTTTATCGCACCAAACATGCCATCGGTTTGAAGGCAGCGAATGGTGTCGAGATCCTGATTCATATCGGGGTGGATACCGTCAGCTTGAAAGGCAAATATTTTAACGCCTATATCGAGCAGGGACAGACAATTAAGGCCGGGGATTTATTGGTGGATTTTGATCCGGAGGGCATTACTTCAGCGGGCTACAACACCATTACGTCCATTGTCGTTACCAACATGCAACAGTACGGAGATGTGCTGACTACAGCGACCAGCGGCCCGATCCGGGAGAGTGAACCTTTGCTTAAGCTGATTCCGTAAGAACTGCTCATCTTTTCATTAAGCTACAAGTTACAAGCTAGATGGTCTTAATAAGACTTAATAACACGTAATAACAGGAGGAAACTAAAATGACAAATTCCAATTTTCCAAAAGATTTTTTATGGGGCGGTGCACTGTCTGCCTGTCAGGCCGAGGGAGCTTATAATGTAGATGGCAAGAGCCTGACCATCCCAGAAGTGATGAAATTTAACGAGAAGAACGATCGCAAAGTGACCAAGCAGATCAGAGTGAATTGGGAGATGATTGAAGAGGCCAGGAATGACCCGGATACCGTGAAATATCCGAAGCGCCGGGGGATCGATTTTTATCATAACTTCCGTGAGGATATCGCTTTATTTGCCGAGATGGGATTCAAAGTCTTCCGTTATTCTATTTCATGGGCCAGAGTATTTCCAGGTGGCGACGATGCCGCTCCGAACGAAAAGGCACTAGAGTTCTATGATCAGGTTATTGATGAATGTCTTAAGCAGGGTATGGAGCCCCTGATCACCATCAGTCACTTTGATACGCCAATTGTACTTATGGACAAGTTCGGAGGATGGTATAACCGCAAATTGATCGATCTGTATGTGAACTATTGCGATGTGTTGTTTAATCGCTACAAGGGCAAAGTGAAATATTGGGTGACGTTCAACGAGATCAACATGAGCGTGAAAGCATCGGCCAAAACGCTGGGAATCATTGATTATGATGCTCCGAATTATGAGGAAATGTTGTTCCAGGGGTTGCATCATCAATTTGTAGCTGCGTCCAGAGCAACCAAGATGGCTCATGAGATTGATCCGAATAACCAGATCGGAAGTATGGTCGCTTATTTTACAACGTATCCTTACACTTGCAAGCCGGAGGACGCACTTCAGATGCAGCAGGATGATCAGATGAAAAATCAGTTCTATCTCGATGTGCTCAATAAAGGCGAGTACCCTTACTATAGTAAAACGTATTTCAAAAACAAGGAGATCCAGTTGAACATCGAGGACGGCGATCTGGATAGCATTCGCGCACATACGGCTGACTTTGTGGGGATGTCGTATTACAACTCCATGATTTCCAGCAGTGATACGGAGCAGCTCGAACTAACGGCAGGTAATGTACACAGTGTATATAAAAACCCGCATCTGCCCGCTAACGAGTGGGGTTGGCAGATTGATCCGATTGGCCTGCGTTATACGCTTAATCTCGTCTATGATCGGTATCAAAAGCCTGTCTTCATTCTGGAGAACAGCTCAGGCTTCTACGACAAGCTGAATGAAGATGGAACGATCAACGATCCATACCGGATTGATTTCCTGAGCAAACATATCGAACAGATGGGACTTGCCATTGCCGATGGGGTCGAAGTGTTGGGTTATACAATGTGGGGGCCGATCGACATGATCAGTTCAGGGACTTCCGAGATGAGCAAACGGTACGGATTTATCTATGTGGATCAGGACGACTATGGCAACGGTACGCTAAAAAGATATCGTAAGGATTCGTTCTTCTGGTATCAGAATGTGATCCGTACCAACGGAGCAGAACTGTAACGCACCATGAACATACTGGGTCGTGTCAAAAAAATACCCGGCGGCTTGCTGATTGTTCCTATGCTGGCCGCTGCGGTCATCAACACGGTGTTTCCATCGTTTTTTCAGATCGGAGATCCAACGACAGCACTGTTCACATCGAAAGGTACCATGGTGCTGATCGGTATGATTTTACTGATATCAGGAACACAGCTTAACTTGTCACAGCTTCTGGTGACCTTGAAGAGAGCAGGGGTGCTCTGTATTTCACGTATCCTCATCAGCTGTCTGTTCGGCTGGGCGTTTGTACACTTTTTTGGCATTAGTGGGGTCGGGGGAGTTTCTGCGGTAGCCTTCATTGCCGTTCTAACCAGTTGTAATCCGGGATTATATCTGGCCTTGATGAACACGTACGGAGATGATGTGGATCGTGCTGCGTTTGGCATTCTGAATCTGATCGCCGTACCGGTTATTCCGGTCATGATATTGAATTCGGCAAGTGGCGTCGGTATCGATTATCTTAGTGTACTTGCTACGCTAGTACCTTTCTTGATAGGGATACTGCTTGGTAACCTGGACAGAAACATACAGAAGATGTTCGCTCCGGGAACACTGATTTTGCTACCTTTTCTAGGTACCAGCTTTGGGTCCAATATTGATCTGCGTATTGCATTCCAGTCCAGTTTGTCCGGTTTGTTGGTCACGGTATTATTTTTACTGATCTGCATGCTACCGCTCATTGGAATCGATCGCGCGATACTAAGGAGGCCCGGTTACGCAGCGGCTGCGACATGTTCGGTAGCTGGATTATCCATGGTGGTGCCTTCGATGGCTGCCGGGTTCAATCCGGCGTATGCGCCATATGTGGACACAGCTATCGCTCAGATTGCGTTTGCCGTGATCCTGACGTCGGTGACCGTGCCTTATATCGTGAAACGTCTGGCTGGAGGAACAACGACGGAAGCTTCTGCATCAACAAATCACTAGAAAAAACAGCATGTGTTCTGTCAGGTCATGACGGATCACGTGCTGTTTTGCTTTATACATCTATATGATCTCCTGGGGGAGGAGGGGATAGATCGGTTTATTTTACAGACCCAGCAATTGTTTAACACTTTCGGCTACAGCTTTGCTGGATTGCGGATTCTGTCCTGTGACCACGCGGCCATCTGTTGTGACATAAGAGCTGAAGTCAGCCGCTTTATCGTATTGTGCAGCACGTTCTCTCAAAGCATCTTCCAACAGGAATGGAACATACTCGGTTTGTTGAGCCAATGCTTCCTCTTCATTCGTGAAGCCGGAAACGGTTTTGTCGTTGATCAAAAGCAGGCCATTGGACAGCTTCACATTCAACAGGGCTGTAACCCCGTGGCACACGCCGGATACAACGCCGCCTTTTTCATAGATTTCACGAGAAAGCTCTTGAAGTTCGGCATTGTCCGGGAAATCCCACATCGTACCGTGACCGCCTGTGAAGTAGATCGCATCGTAGTCACTCGCGTTTACTTCGCTAGGTTTCAGCGTATTTTTCAATTGGTTCATGAACGCTTCGTTCTCGAAATAGGCTTTGGTGCTCTCATCGAGGGAGTCGCCCAGGCTTTTCGGATCAAGAGGCACGTTACCACCTTTAGGGCTAACCAGATCGATCTGAACATTGTCATTATGGTCAAACTCTTCAATAAAGTGAGTTGCTTCGCTCAGCCATAAGCCAGTAGGCTCGTCCTTCGTTGCGTATTTATCCACGTTTGTTAGAACAACCAATATTTTTTTCATATAAAAAACCTCCCGTAAAGTGTATAACATTAATTTATATTAAATATCACAAAATTAAATTGTGTAAAATCTATTATTAAATATAACATAACTATTTTTTAAAGTAAAATCATGAACGTATCGTAGATCTCTAATGTGACTTTCAAGCTTAGGAGTAAAGAACAATCTAGTCGTAGTAAATATGCCCGTAAGAATGCACTTTTACTTATAATGCCCTGTTTATTTTACTCATATTGTAAGCGGAGGTAGGCGTGTGTAAGGGATCTCGAAATTAATTCGAATTTGAAGTTAATTTGATTGAACAACTAGTACTTTTGATTTAGAATGACGGAAGATACCAACAAAAACTGGTACATATTACATATGGACTCGGAGGAACAGTCATGAAACGTTCAGGTAAATTTTTCGCTTCATCCGTAGTTGCTGCTGTCGCTGCAGTATCTATCGTCTCTTCAGCTTCAGCGAGCACAGTTTCCGTCTCCAACATCTCTGGCGTAACACCTATCAACTTTAGCAGTATGGATATCGAAACAGCATTGATGATGGTCCAACAAGAACGTACCAAATTACTGGATGCACAATTGCAAACGCAAATCCAGGAAGTACAGAACCGTAATCAACAGATCGCGGATTTGAACGCTCAATTGCAGATAGCCCAGCAAAACGGGGATGAAGCAGCTGTTCAAAAGCTGAAAGGCCAAATTGACGCAGCGAGCAACTCCCAACAGATGGACATGCTTCGTCTGCAGTCCATGTCCAACAAGCGTAATGAAGCATTTGATGTTATGACAAACTTTATCAAAAAAATGCAGGATTCAAGATCATCTATCATTGGTAACATGCGTTAAGAACGGATGATTAACTGCAACAAGACAAAAAAGAGCGGAGCCGGAATTTTAATTCCGAAACTTCGCTCTTTTTGTGTTTCTTATTTATTTTATTTGATTTCTCTGAAATCTGATTTTTAGCCTGTACTGTAAATCTTCAATTCAAGTTAGCCCGACCAGTCACGACGCCGAGTGAACAGATCCTGCAACTCATCCGTGGACAATTCGGTAATCCAGTTCTCAGAGCTTGTGATGATGTTATCGCTGAGCTGCTGTTTGCTCTCCAACATCTCGTCGATCCGCTCCTCTAATGTGCCAAGAGAGATGAACTTATGCACCTGAACATCTTTGGTCTGACCCATCCGATAAGCTCTGTCGGTGGCTTGATTCTCAACAGCAGGGTTCCACCAGCGGTCAAAATGGAACACATGGTTGGCTGCGGTTAGATTCAATCCCACACCGCCTGCCTTGATGGACAGAATGAAGACGGACGGTTGCTTATCCTCAGGCAATGTACGGGATTGGAATTCCTCAATCATACGATCCCGTGCCGTTTTGGAGGTACCCCCGTGCAGATACAGCACAGGCTCCTGCAACTCCTGACGCAGTACCTGTTGCAGCATCTGTCCCATACCGATGTATTGGGTGAAAATAAGGCATCGCTCGCCTTCGTCCCGCAATTCCCGGACAAGTTCCATCAGTCGTTCCAGTTTTGCAGAGCGACTAATCAGCATCGCCATATCTTGCGGACTGTACACGTCATAAGCAGATGTTAATGCGCCGTCTTCAGGCAGTTCCTCAGGCAAAGCCTCTTTGGTCAACAGCAGAGGGTGGTCACACAGCTGCTTGAGCTGGGTTAACGCCGATAGAATGGCACCTTTGCGCTTGATGCCTTCCAGCTCTTTCATTTTATCCATCAGGGCCTGTACGGACTGGTCATACAATGCACTTTGTTCGCCCGTAAGGTGAATGTAAGTCTTCATCTCGTTTTTGTCCGGCAGATCAAGCTGGATATTGGGATCTTTTTTCTTGCGGCGCAACATGAATGGTTTCACCAATTGCTGTAGATCCTGCATGCGCTGCTCATCTTTATCTTTTTCAATGGCACTGATGAAGCGAGTCTGGAATGCCCGGGCGTTGCCCAGATATCCTGGATTGATAAAGTCATAGATCGACCACAGCTCAGACAAACGATTCTCGATCGGCGTACCTGTCATGGCAATGCGGTGTTTCGCCGGGAAACTGCGGACCGCTAAGGACTGTTTGGTCTGGGCGTTTTTGATATTCTGCGCTTCATCGAGACAGATGCATGCCCAGGTGTAGGTTTGTAACATCTCTTGATCCAGTGTAGCCGTAGCAAAGGACGTGATAATAATATCCAGCTGCTCGGTCTGCTCCCGGAATTCTTCTCCACTTAATCGGCGTGCGCCATAATGCAGACTGACATGAATGGAGGGTGCGAAGCGGCTAATTTCCTTTTGCCAGTTGCCCAGTACGGAAGTTGGGCAGATCAGAAGTACCGGGGCTTGTCCCGGCTTACGTGGTTCATGATCCTTGATGTGTAACAGATACGTGATAAACTGAATGGTTTTCCCGAGACCCATATCATCGGCAAGACATGCCCCAAGTCCGAATCTGCGCAGGAAACCAAGCCATGCAAAACCTTCCTTCTGATACGATCGCAGCTCGGCATGAAGCCCTGTCGGAATGGGCAGGGAAGGTGCGCCGCCTTGTCCGCCACCGAGTTGTGCAATAACCCGGTTCAGGTGCTCATTCAGTTCTACTTCCAGCCGAATGTTCTGATCATCCTGTGGTTGCTGCTCTTCCTCGGTTTGTTGTCCTTCCTTCCATTTCTGGTTGCGATATTCCCGTTGCTCATTGTGCAGCAGATGCAGGTGCAGAATATCCTGGAATGAGAGTCCTTGTTCCCGATCTACACCGCCCATGGCACGACGTATCTGTTCCAGCAGGTCGGGGTCGAGAGGAACCCATTCTCCACGGAAGCGAACCAGTCGTTCATTACGGGCAACAAGGTCGGCGAACTCATCTTCGCTGAGATCGGTGTCACCAATCGCAATTCGCCAGTCAAAATGAATAATCGAGTCCAGTCCAAAGAAGGACTGCCCCCGTTCACTGCCTTCCTCCGGCTGCACCTTAGCACGCAGCTTTGGTTTCTTCTTACGGGCTGCTTCCCACCAACCAGGCAGCAGAACTTGCCAGCCCGCTGCGAGCAACCTGCCGCTATCCTGCGTCAGGAACTGCCAGGCTTCCTGATCTCCCAAAGGATCACTCAGCACATCCCGCCTACCACTAATGGAGCTTCCAAGACGCGGCAGATGTGCACGCAGCTGATCCAGCCATCCGGCGGAGCGATCCAGAATGAACGGTGTCCATACCTCTGGCCATTCCCCTTCAAGTCTGCCCCGTGAATCCAGCATGACGGGCACCAATACAGCGGCATCCAGCTTGTTCTGCAACACCAATCGCAGCCGCCAAGATGGCTCATCCTCGTCCGGCTCCTGCAATTGCAGCATGGGTCTGAATGGTGCGGCATCTGCTTTCCAGCCAATGGATACGAGCCAGGACTGAGCATCCATCCCGGCTGTCTTGGGTAGAGTGCCGCGCTCTGGGAACAACTGCGGGAATTCACGCCGAAGATCCGTTGCAGCTTCTTCCGAACTGTACCAGCGCTGGAATACAAAGGCGGAATAGGCCGCCCCAAGTCCTTCGGCATAACTCTCGTCCGTTTGCTGAATCGCTTTGGTAAGCGATGCCCGCTCCTGCTTTTTCAAGCTATCCGGGTCCCAGGTCCACTGAAGCTGTCCTGCACGGTATGCCTCGAAGCTAGGTACGTATTTTCGTTTCTCTATGGAGGATGCCAGTGCTGGAGCTAGTCGAATCAGATGTTCCGCTTGCTCGTCCCACTTCCATTCAATATGAAGTAGGGTATGCATCTCAGCAAAAAAGGGAATCACTTCTTCCGCAGGCAGAACAACCAGCTCAATCTCCTCGATCTGCCGAACTTCCAGTTCGGTACCGTAGAAGGAAGGCACATGCCAGGCGAACAATCGCTGCTTAAGCGACTGTCCCGATACAAAGTGGTGTGTGTTGAGTGCTCCGTAAAACAAAGCATCGCCATATCCGGTTAAAGCGAGGTGAACCTCAATCGTTTCAGTGTAAGGATGAATTAAGCTCATGAGATCAGTTTACCTTTCCGAAGCTCTTCCTGCAGGGCGCGCAGCCGACTGTTACGAACGGCAAGTGTGGTGATGAATTGCTCCCAGTGCTCTTCTTGCTTCAACTTTTTATAGATTTTGGACAGACGTTTCAGCAGCTTCACCGCCGCTTTGTATCCATCCCTGTTCTTGTGTCCGATATAACGCTCCACCGCCTGGTGATAGAAGGGGAGCAGCAGTTCAGGTGCATCTTTTTCAATTGGTTGCAGCATGGCTACGCGGAATTCGAGAGGTTCCGTTCCCGTACTCAGCTGAAAATCAATCCACCTGCGCCATTGTCCACGCGAATGCATGGCATCCTCGTAGGCGGGGCGGGAGTGGGGAAGCATACTGACAAGCGTGTCCCACATGCGGTTCTCTGTATCCGGCAGATGCTGAATGGCCGTGTCCCACAGATGCATGTAATCATTCAAAGGTGTGTTACGCCGATTCGCCAGCAGGGGACCAAGTTGTACCAACCAATCCCCAAGCCGCTTCCATTCAGCCAAATCTGTGAGTACATGGAGAAAACGCAGCAGATGTTCTGGCGGGATGCCATAGGCTGAGCTTCCATGGACGAGTCGTTGCCACGCCTGATCATCCTGCCCCAGATGGAAGTGCATCCAGCTCTGCGCGAGTACTAGCGGCAGGGGCAGTGTTACCGCTTTGCCTGATCTATCACTACTACTTCCATTACTTTGAGCGCTACTCAAGACACTTCCACCTGACTGAGAAGCCGCAGAAGCGGCGATTATACCGCGCTCTATATCATTTAAGATAGCCTGTTCCGACGCTAACATGTCCCGCGACCCTTGAAGCTCAGGTACGATCCAGTTCAACCACAGTTGTCGATAGATCGGAGTGAAGAACATCATGCTGGCTGTCTCAGGCATCATCTGTTTACGTAAATAAGCCGAGGTTTCAGACAGTCTGTTCCAAAGTTGTTCAAGCTTGTTTCCCTTTAGAACGGTCAGGTCTAGCAGATGGTTAAAGATCCGTTCAATGTCTTTCAGAAGTGCATCCACCGCGAGCTGGGCAGGGTAGCTCAAGTACACCGGGGTATGCGTGATGGAGTTACGAGCCGGCGGCACGCAGAATCGGATGAGATGCAGCTGCACATGTAGTTCAAAAAGTTGGTCCATCGCAGCGGTCAGCCTTGGCTTAATGGCATACAGCTCGTCCGTTGCTTCTTGCACATAGGATGTGCTTGCGGTGCCGGTACCCAGTCGTCTCAGACAGGAGTGGAATAACTCATGCCATTCCGAGATTTCGAGATCGGCAAGCTCTGTTGCACGCTCCTTGATCTGGCTGTATTGGTTGTCCGGAATATCCATATCCTGCTGTTCATCGGCATCTGCATAGCTGGATAGTCCTGCGGACATGGCCCCGACGGGTTTGGTCGTTTGTTTGAGCGCAGTACTGGAGTGCGCATTCACAATCGCATGCACAGGTCGCTCCAGTTGCTCGGCATAACTCATTAATACAGCCGTCATATGTTTGCATACGGAACTCACCGGGCAGGTACAATGACTTGTAGTCAGGGATTGCATGCTTAGTGTGACCTCGTACTCTTCCGATCCTTGTACAACGGCCGAGATCCCTTGTTGTTCGGAATAGGTTAATGGTCCGACACGTTTCTGTTTATAATATTGGAATCCGCGCATGATCGTCAGGTTATTAAAATGCTCTGCAACCTGCCTGATCAACTGTTGCCACTGCGCATCATCCATCCTCATGTTATTCGGTATGTTCATCATTCCATCTCCTGGGGTAAACATAGGTTCAGTAATCACCACGTCTATGACGTGATGTTGTAAATTTGTTGTATCCATCATATCAGTTATGAGCCAATCCGTGCATGGGTTATGAAGAATTTGAAGTTATTTTAGACCAACTGGAATCAGGATGAACACCTCGGTTCTGCTGGCGGACGGAATGCATGATTGCACCATATTGTGTATGCTTATGGTATGTATTCCTATCAGGAACGATGCAGGCCGGGGAAACGGCCATATTACACACAACGGGAGAGAGCATATGAAAATACTGACGTTAAACACACACGCCTGGGCGGAAGAAGATCAACTAAACAAGATCAGTCAGTTGGCTAATTTTATTAATACACATCAATTTGATGTCATCTCCATGCAAGAGGTTAACCAGTCCATGCAGGAAGCGGCGCTTTCTGCAGCAGAACTGAAGATGTATTATCCTACTGAATCGGATGCTGTGATTAAAAAAGACAACTATGCCTACGTCCTGCTTCAGCAGCTGACAGAGCAATATCACTGGACGTGGATTCCCGCGCATGTCGGGTTCCAAAAATACGATGAAGGACTGGCGATCCTTAGCCGGACGCCGATTAAGCAGGCTTTTGGGGAATACGTGTCCCACATGCGGGATTATAACAACTATCGTACACGCAAGATTGTGGGAATCCAGACGGTCGTCCAAGGTGAAGCAACCTGGTTTGTGAACGGACATTATAACTGGTGGGATGATGCGCAGGAACCTTTCAAGGGACAGTGGGAGTTGACGGAGAGCAAGCTTGCCCCCTACATGGATCAGCCGTTATATATAATGGGTGATTTTAATAATGTCGCGGAAGTGCGTGATGAAGGTTACGATTATATGATGAGCAAAGGATGGAATGACCTGTACACCACAGCATTGCAAAAGGATGAAGGAGCAACCGTGGTGAAGGCCATTGCCGGCTGGGCAGATAACAAACGCGATCTGCGGATCGACTATATTTTCTCCAATCGTCCGATTCAGGCTAAATCTTCTACCGTGGTCTTGAACGGTAAAAACGGACCGGTCGTGTCTGACCATTTTGGCGTCGCTGCAGAGATATAACCGCCATTCGACTATAAATAGGATATCACTGCAAATACGAAACAAAGCCTCCGCTGACTTCCTGCAAAGGGAAGTCGCCGGAGGCTTTTCACATTCTAAATCATTTGCTATGTACATTTCATATCTTTTGTTCTTTCTGTTGTGGAACTGTATTATTATTCGAGCGCCAACATCTGATGTACAAACTTTTTCAGATTCGCGCTTGTCTCACTAAGCTGTTCGATACTTTCCATGAATTCGGTAACAAGCTTGGCCTGATCCACTGTTGCGGTTGTAATCTGACCGATCTCCTGCTCCATATGTTTCATGGAATCTTGTACACTACCGAGGGATGTTTCGATATCAGCTGCTGCTTGTTTCGTGTGATCCGACAGCTTGCGTACTTCACTGGCAACTACACCGAAGCCGGCTCCCTGATCGCCCACACGAGCTGCCTCGATCATGGCGTTGAGTCCAAGCAGATTGGTTTGTTCCGATACTTCACGAATGACGTTTGTTACTTTAGACACACTGACGGAGTTCTCTGAAGCTTTTTTGGAGTTGCGCAGAATCTCTTCGGAGGTTGCAGAGAGTTCTTCGGAATGTGCTGCAATCTGCTGAATGCCGCCGACGAGCGCATTAATGGTCGTTTCATTTTCACGGATCAGCGTTTCCAGTGTCATGTGACTATCCAGTGCGTAGTTCACACCCAATATACCCACGACCTGATCGTTCTCTTTAATAGGGATTAGAATGGCATCAAAAGGTCTGCCCTGCAGATCACCAGGCATACGTGCCACGGTACGTGTATCCTTGTTGGTGAGCATTTTGAAATTTTTATAATCGTCATGCAGCTCATCTCCAACCTTCACGCCAATCTCCAGACTTTTTGCTTCGGAAAAATACAATACTTTCTCATGATCATTAATGGATATGGATATGTCGTCACGGAACATTTGGCTAACAAAAGGCATAGCATTTACCAGAGATTCAAGAGTATTCAATGTGCATCTTTCCTTCCCGATACAAAAAGTGGAATTTTTTCAATCTCTATAAGTTGAACTAAAGATATATTCACACGTACACTTCGATGACAGAATAACCTTCCAATCGCTGTTATCTCCAGATTTTTTTAATTTCCTTTTCTCAAGGGAAAAATCCGGTGATAAAGGCGAACGCTTCGCTTTTTCAGGTTTTTTCTGTCCTCTACGTTTCTGTGTAAATGATTAGTTCAACTTATATAGTCTCTATATCGGTAACATTTTCCGTTTTTTTAAATTAATGTCCCAATAAAGGTGTAATTGGCGAAGGAAAAACCGAATTTCCTGATTTTTTGTAAGCGTAATCAAAAATCTGTAGCCACCATAGAACATGTCAGTTATACTGGGATTATTAATTGGTGTCTGAGTAAACTAGAAGGTATTAACGTTAGGACAAGGGAGTTTCTTACGAAGGTTAAGCGCTATATCTCCTGAAGCTGTGATAGCAGAATACGGATCTGGCCTGCCCAGGCAAACGTTTTATTTCGGATAAGATTTTATTTCAACGGGAGAAGGATGTGTGCCATCGATGACGACTTATTTCAGTGAACCACAGAGCATGTATTACCGATTTGGAGAAGATCAGGATCAGGTGCTGAAGGTGCTGGCTGAGAGATATATTGGGGCCAATGCGCAGGCTGATTTTGTATATCGGGTATTCCAGAAGTCTGGTATTTTGCAAAATGAAAAAGGCCTTTATGATCTGAATTTAGGTAAACGCTTTCCTGATGCACCTAAAGACCATATATCCTACGCAGCTGCTCTGGTTTGGGGGGACGAGGACCGAAACCTGGATGTGTTGGTCCGCTGTTATGGACCTGTTCGTTTCTATTTTAATGAGCAGATGGTCTATCGCTCTACCGTGATGGATGAGATTAGTCCTGATGCAACGGTGAAGCTCAGCATTGACATCAAACCCGGTTGGAACACCTTATGGCTGGAAATGAAAAATACCCCTGCCGGATTTGGCTGCCAGTTTGGTTCAGATGAAGGTAAAGTGCGTATCCTGAACGTATTTGCACCGTTTCAAGAGAGACAGGGGCAAGCGGGCTGGGTGTTCTCCCAACCTAATCCGGCCGCGAGTAAGCAACCAGACCTGCTTGGAAAAGAAGCAGATTACAGTTTGAAGTGGCTGCCTGAGACAGGCTGGTCTGATAAAGATAAAACCAAGCCAGCTCTCGAACGAATATACGGGAATCTTCCTGGGCGGCATGTGTATGCTTGGACTCATCTGAACAATAACGATTCAACCGGAAGTCAGGTACGATTGTCAGGTCAATCCTCCGGTTCTCTAAGTATATGGATTAGCGGCAAGCCTGTGGCGCAAGTGAAAGAGGCGGGTCCGTTCGAGGTGGATGTACCAGCCTCTTTTGGACGGAGTGATCTGCTTGTCCGAAGTGAATGCAACGCTACCGAGGGACCTTGGCATTTTAATCTGAACGCAACCGTTTCGGGTAAGCCACTTCTACTTGAACTTCCTCAGCGTGTGCACGGTGCTTCCGGAGATTCCTGGTTATATGTTGGACCTTTTGAATCGGAGGTTGAACCGGACTTGGCGGATCTAACCCGAACAGACCGAGTGTACCAAACGGGGCTAGAACAGACGTATTGGCGCTTAGATCGACCGGATGCTTGGATCAGACCTTATTATGAAAATGCCATGTTAAGCAACAAATGGACCGTGGGCAGTGTGACTAATTATGGTCGCTGGGATTATCCATTGGGTGTCACTGTATATGGTCTATTACGGACTGGGCGTTATTTGCAGAGACCGGACATTACACGTTATGCGGCTGAGCATGTGCAGGCATGTACCCAGATGTATGAGTACTCATTATGGGATCGGGAGCAGTATGGTTTCCCGGCTGTCAATCAACAACTGGTCATGCTGAAAATGCTGGATAACTGCGGTTCTTTTGGTTCAGCCATGCTGGAAGCGTATTCAGAGTGTCATGAACCAACGTTTCTTCCGATTGCTGAACGGATTGCAGATTTCATGCTTTCACGCCTGGAACGGCAGGAGGATGGGGCGTTTTATCGCACATGTGTAGGGGAGTATGCCGAGAATACCATGTGGGCAGATGACCTCTATATGAGCACGCCGTATCTCGTTCGTTATGCACGGGTGACAGGCAACTCAGCCGCATTGGATGAAGCTGCCAGACAATTTTCACTGTATCGGAAGTATCTGTTTATGCCTGAGTTCAAGATCATGTCCCATGTGTATGATTTCAAATACGGACAGGCAACGCAGATTCCATGGGGACGGGGGAATGGCTGGACACTCTTTTCCTTGACGGAGGTACTGGAAGCTTTGCCAGCAGAGCATCCCGAGCGCCCGGCTCTAATTAATTTCTTCAATGAGTTGTGTGAAGGGTACGCGGCACTACAAGGGGAGAGTGGGTTGTGGCATCAGGTTTTGAATAATCCGCAGACATATGAAGAAGCCTCCTGCACGGCGATGTTTGCCTATGGTTTTGCGAGAGGTGTACGCTTTGGCTGGTTCAAAGACCCTGAAGTTTACGTCACAGCTGCCGAGCGGGCTTGGAAGGGACTCATCTGCAAAGCAATTGATCGTCAAGGGAATGTGCATGGCGTGTGTAGCGGATCACGATATGCGTTTACGGCAGAGTATTATGATCAGGACTTGCGTACCGTCACCAATGACAATCACGGAATAGGCATTATGATGCTGGCAGGAACTGAGGTAGCCAAAATGAAGGAACATCTGGCTGAGCACAGGGTGTCTTCACCTGCCGTCTCACATTCCTGACAGACCACCGAGGTCTGATTTTCATACTATCGTTCCTATACAACAAGTTGTCTTCTGCTTCATGTAGTACGGTTGTATACCCGTAATCATATCTGAGACGGGAACATCACCGCCGGGAATGGTATTCCTGGTGGTTTTTGATTCCTTTAACTCCTTACTTTTTTGACAGGAAAGCTTACTTTTGTTTATGTCATGTACAGCAATGGACCGATACAATAGGTTTTGTAAGCGATTCCATGGAAGTGAAAAGGGGAGGAAATTCATTTATGATGATCACCAAAAAGTGGGTAACCCTGTTCTGCCTGTCCCTGTTATTGTTCGCTACAGCCTGTTCGGGAGGGACCTCCGATAAGCCAGCTTCTTCTGGTGAAGCAAGTGGAAGTGAAGGAGACTCTTCAGGCAAGATTGAACTGCGCATGACCTGGTGGGGATCACAGACCAGACATGATTTGACGACCAAAGTCATTCAATTATTTGAAGAGAAGCATCCGGGAATCACCATTAAACCTGAATACTCCGGTTGGGATGGTTATTTTGACAAATTGACTACACAGGTAGCCGGTTCGAATGCACCAGATATCATCCAGATGGATTACGCATTTCTGACTGACTTTGCCCGGCGTGGGGCCTTGCTTGACCTGACCCCGTTTGCAGAGAGCAAAGAGCTGCGGACAGAGGATCATGATCAGAGCATGATTACAGCCGGTTCGATTGACGATAAATTATATGCAATTACCCTCGGAGTTAACGCACCAGGTGTCATCTATGACGCCACCGTATTTCAGGAATTAGGTATTGAAGAACCACAAGAGAGCTGGACATGGAAGGACTTTGGGGATATGGCAACCAAGATCGCCGCAGCCAAAGGTGAGGGGTTCTATGGATCGGCAGACATTTCCGGTACAACAAACATGTTTGAAGTGTTTATTCGGCAATCCGGGAAAGGATTGTTTGATGGTGGCACAATGACAGCTACCAACGAGGAGCTTCAACAATGGTTCGATATGTGGAGTGCACTACGCGAGAATGGTGGAGTGACCACAGCGGAGATAACGGCATCCACAACCAATGCGCTGGAGACACGCCCGATCTCGCTGGGTACAGCTGCCATGGATTTTGCATGGTCCAATCAATTGCTGACATTCCAGCAGGTGAACAAAAACCAGGATCATAAGCTTGGCATACAAGTGCTTCCGCATGGTGTAGGTGAAAAGCAAATCGGTGAATATCTGAAACCAGGCCAGTTCCTCTCCGGTTATGGCAAAACCAAACATCCGAAGGAAGTTGCCATGTTCATTGATTTTATGGTCAATGATCCAGAAGCAACCGCTATTCTTGGTTCTGAACGTGGGGTACCGGTCAATTCCAGCATTCGTGAACAGATGCAGCCTACGCTGCCGGAAGCGGAGCAAACCATTTTCCAATTTATCGATACTGTATCGAAGAACTCCAGCGAGATTGACCCGCCATACCCGCAAGGATTTGCTGAAGTGGACACAAGTTTCAAGAGCGCAAGCGAGCAGATCGCCTTCGGTCAAGGCAATACGCCAGATGTCATTGCCCAGTTTATTGAAGGAGCCAAGGCTACACTTGGATCAAGTCAATAACGGTTGGAACGGTCTCAGACTTCTAATTCTGCGGGGAGGTTGCGAAGATGACGACATCACAGGTCAGTCAAGCCCGAATCGAGCGTGTAGCTGTCCGGCAGGTCAAACGGAGATATGCGCATAATGGAGCCGCTCTTCTGTTCCTCGCCCCATGGCTTGTCGGGTTGTTATTTCTCACCTTGGGTCCCATGTTGGTATCGTTATACATTTCGTTCACCGATTACAGTATCCTGGCCGCCCCTTCCTGGGTCGGTCTGGATAACTACACGACGATGTTTACATCGGATAAACTGTTCACTCAGTCGCTCAAAGTCACATTCACGTATGTCGCTGTATCCGTACCGGTCAAACTGATCTTCGCGCTGCTTGTAGCGATGTTGCTCAACAAAGGGATTCGAGGATTAGGTATTTATCGGACAGTGTATTACATCCCGACATTGCTTGGAGGTAGCGTGGCGATTGCGATGTTGTGGCGTAAAATGCTGGGTGGGGACGGGCTACTCAATAGTGTTCTTGCCATGGTAGGCATTAAAGCGCCCGATTGGGTTGCCAATCCGAAGTATGCCCTGTACTCCATCGTGCTGTTATCCGTGTGGCAGTTCGGATCGTCGATGATTATTTTCCTGGCTGGCTTGAAGCAGATTCCACCTGAATATGATGAAGCCTCAGCGGTAGATGGTGCCGGTCCTCTGCGGAGATTCTTCTATATAACGTTGCCGATTCTGTCACCCGTTATCTTTTTCAATCTCGTGATGCAGCTGATTACGTCTTTTCAATCATTCACACAGGCTTTTGTTATCAGTAATGGTAGCGGAGGACCAGTGAACTCAACCTTAATGTACTCTCTGTATCTGTACAAAAAAGGATTCTCATTCTTTCAGATGGGCTATGCTTCCGCGATGGCCTGGGTGCTGGTGATCCTGATTGGCGTATTTACATTGCTCGTATTCCGCAGCAGCAAGCTGTGGGTGCACTATGAGGATGGTGGGAAATCATGATTGGACAACGGAACTCTACAGCATGGGTCGTCAGCAAACATGTGTTGATCTCAGGCATCGCCTTTGTCATGCTCTACCCGATCCTCTGGATGCTGGGCAGTTCATTCAAACCGGGACATATGATCTTTACGGAGACCTGGTTTTGGCCACAGGAATGGAATTGGCAAAATTATATGAATGGCTGGTCGGGTATTCAGGGCAATCCGTTCTCCCGCTTTCTAACCAACTCTGTCATCCTGTCGCTTGGCGCCGTGCTGGGCAATGTCATCTCATGCTCAATGGCTGCATATGCCTTCGCCCGACTAAATTTTCGTTTCAAAGCCATCTGCTTCGGCCTGATGCTCATGACGATCATGCTGCCACATCATGTGACGCTGATCCCGCAGTATATTCTCTTCAACCACCTGGAGTGGGTGAATACGTATCTGCCACTTGTGGTGCCAAAATGGCTGGCGACCGACGCCTTCTTCATTTTCCTCATGGTACAGTTCTTCCGGGGATTGCCCAAAGAGCTGGATGAGGCGGCAACCATTGATGGATGCGGTCCTGTGAAAATATACACCAAAATCATCATTCCACTTGCTTTTCCAGCGCTGGTTACCACGATGATCTTTACGTTCTTGTGGACATGGGACGACTTCTTCAGTCAGTTGATCTACTTGAGTGATGTGAGCAAATACACCGTACCGCTGGGTCTGCGTCTGTTCCTTGATTCCAGTTCTCAATCCGATTGGGGTCCGATGTTTGCCATGTCGGTGTTGTCGTTGGTGCCATGTTTCATTGTGTTTATCGTGTGTCAAAAGTACTTCGTGGAAGGAATCGCGACCTCTGGGCTCAAAGGGTAATTCCAAGACGAAACGAGTTGATTTTTCCATGGGGAAAGGAAGATGGTCTTCATTCATTAATCAAAAGCTGCAACAAAGCAAGCTCTCCACGTTGATGGTGACTTGCTTTATTGCGTTTAACCTGTTGCTCGTCTCGGTTGTTGTCTGGCTGGCATATCAGTCTTTCTCTGCGGTCACATTTGCCGAGATTAGCAAAGCACGTCTGGCTCTTCTGAACGAAAGTACACGTCGGGGATTTGATTTCATCACAGGGGTAACAGGAACCGCATACGGTTTAGCAAGCAATCGGGAACTGTCCAATCTGCTCGAAAAGGCCGATACGGGCAGGCTTGCACAGATTCACCAGCGGAGAGAGGTCTCTCGAATCCTGGATCATACCATGGTTGTGAGTGAAGGCATCACCTCCATTGAATTGTATACGGATGTCTTTAATGAAGTGACAGTCACTATGGCTGATCGCATATTTCCGGTGGACACCATCACACACGACTCTTGGTTTGCTACGCTGGAAAAGGCTGATGCAGCTTGGGTTCCGTTGCGTGAGAACGAATCGGGCCAATCCCTGGTCGGATACGCTCAGCGGATTTTTGATAGTCGGGGCGGAACGGTTGCCTATGTGCTCATTCGACTGAGCAGAGCGGACATCGTACGCAGGTTTGCTGATGTACCCATGGTGCTTGATGGAAAAGTGCTGTTGGTTGATACGGCTGGTAATGTCGTAATGCAGATGGGGAGAGTTGATCCAGCAGGGGAGAATGAACGAGCGGATAGAAGAAATGAAGCGAGTACAGTACAGGAAACAGGTGGAGCTGTAAATTCATCTTCTTCTATTATAGATAGTGCATGGATTCAGGAACATGTCCAACCTGGTGAAGACGGATACGAAGTGGTTTCCGGCCAACCCGGAGGTGCTCAATTGGTGCTGTACTCCAGGCCAGCTATGCTTCAGTGGCGCCTTGTACAGACTATTCCGGTATATACACTGTTATCTCCGCTCAGACAAGCGGGCTGGCAGATCCTCGGCATCGCCGTGCTGGGACTATTATGCTCGGCTGTACTTGCGTACCTTTTTGTAAGGCAGATCATCCGTCCTCTGCGACAATTGATCAAGCGAATGAGACAACTGGAGAAAGGGGACTTCGATACCCGGGTGCAACTTTCGTTTACGGAGGAATATGCCCACTTGGCTTATGGCTTTAATCACATGGCTTCACAGCTCACAACGCTGATGGAACAGGTGAAGGAAGAGAGCCGAGCCAAGCGCGAAGCCCAGACGGGCTTGCTTGAGGCCCAGATCAAACCCCATTTTCTATACAACACTCTCGACATGATCCACTGGCGCGCACTCGATTACGAAGCCAAGGATATCAGTCGCATGATTGTGCAGCTCAGTAAGCTGTTACGGATCGGACTGAGTGGAGGGAGATTGTTTATACGGGTTCGTGATGAGTTGGAACATGCCCGTTGCTACGTCAACATACAGTCAGAGCGGCTACCGTTCTCCATTCAATATCAGGAGCAGATCGATCCGCGTATTCGCGGTTGTTACATTCCCAAGATCATTTTGCAGCCCTTTATCGAAAATGCCGTTATGCACGGGCATCCTGAAGAAGGCACACTTCGAATTCAGGTGCATATGCACGAAGAGGTTGGCCCACATGAGGATATCGTCATTCGTATCAAGGATAATGGGCGGGGGTTGCCGGAGGGGTGGAAACTCGAAGAGACGTGTGGCATCGGTGTAAGGAATGTACATCAGCGCATCCAGCTTTATTGTGGGAGGAGGTATGGCGTTCAACTGAGCGATAGAGAGACAGGTGGCGTGGAAGTGACCATTACGCTGCCGCGTATTGAGACCGACGAGCAATTAAATCTATGGCTGGACGGTGAAAAATGATGAAGACCATTATGCTTGTTGATGACGATCCACATATTGTAAAGGCATTAACAGATCATATTGATTGGCCTTCTCTGGGCCTCAGCATTGCAGGCACTGCTTCCAATGGCTTGGATGCGTTGGAGTTGTTTCACCGCATGCATCCAGATGTCGTTATGACTGACGTCTATCTACCGGGGATGACCGGGCTTGAGATCACACAGATGTTGCGACGTGATCATCCCCACCTGCCGATCATCATTCTTAGTGGATATGACGAATTCGAGAACGCCCGGGCAGCCATGCGCTGGGGGGTGAATCACTTTTTGCTGAAGCCGGCAGAGGTTGAGGAGATTGAGTCTGTGCTGCGGGAGGTGCTACTGGAACAAGATGTGCGAGAGCGGCATGAGCGGTTGGAGCAGACGTACAAGCAGGAGGTTGGACGGGTACTACCATATTTGCGCAAACAATTTCTTCACGAACTGCTGACTACGCGATATCGGGCAGACGAGCTGCCCAAAGAACGCATGGACTATATAGGCATTCATATGTCCTCCCAGACACGCGCCATTAGTCTGCAACTGAATCGCCCCGTATTTTTGACACGAATGAAAGAGCGGGATTGGCAGCTTCTCCGCTATGGGGCGGCCGATATTATTCAGGAGACGGTGAAGGAGCAAGCGGCGCACACGAATGGTCAGGTAGAGATCGTTGATTATTCGGATCAGGTATTTGTGTTGCTTCTATTAGGAGATAAAGATCATCTGGAGGAATGTCTGCCACTTGTGGAGCGGATGATCGATCAGATCTTTACGTATCTGAAAATTGAAGTGAGTGCTGGAATCGGGAGATCCAAGAGTCACCCCTGTGAGGTGATAGATTCTTATCTCGAGAGCAGGGAAGCGGTGGAAACGGCAGAGTTTCAAGGTGGAAGTCGTATCTACCACTATGAAGCGTCTGAGGATACAGAACCAAGTGTGACCGATTATTCAGTATTGCTTCGTCAATGGAATGAGGCTTGGGCGGATATTAGACCTGATCTGGCGGAAGAGGTATGGCGTCATATTTGCCTTTTGCTGAAAGAGGGCAACTGTGTTGGCATACAGGATGTACAGGTGGTGGCCGTCAGTCTGTTTGACACGTTGATTCATAGCTGGAACCGACTTCACCCGATGTTACCCCCGCCGCTGGCGATGAGTGATTTTTTGCGTGAAATTCAATCGAAATATGCGTTGCATGATCTGGTAAGCTGGATGGATCGTATTATCTGCGACTGGCTGGAACAGATACGTAAGGAGATGGGCGAGAAGAAAAGCAATAAACTTATCGAGCAGGTGAAACAGTATGTAGAGCTTCATTACGACAGTGAGATTAGTTTTGAAGCGATAGCCAAGGGGCTGTTCGTACATCCGAAGTATCTAAGTCAACTTTTCAAAAGGGTGACCGGTGAGAATTTCGTGAGTTATTTGAACGGGTACCGGATTCAGAGGGCGTTGGAACTGTTGCAGTCGGGACATTACATGGTATATGAGGTGAGCGAGATGACGGGGTTTCGTAATGCAACGTATTTTAGCCAGGTGTTCAAAATGCTTACGGGCAAGAGTCCGTCTGAGGTGGGGTAGAGCGATACAGGTACAGTAATTAAATAAAGTGGAAGAGGACGTATGGTTCTTATGATGATCGATCAGCAGGAATATTACACTAAAGGCTTATCTTACTCCATTAGATCGGCAGAGGAAAAGGATGCTGAGGCCCTGTCTTCACTACGTGTACAAATCGATGGGGAAACCGAGAACATGGATCGTGAAGAGGGCGAGGCGTATATCGACGCAGCAGAGTTTAGTCGGGTCATCCATTCGGACACTGAGAAGTCACGGAATCTGTTCCTTGTTGCAGTAGTGGCGGGCGAGATTGTGGGGTACTCCCGATGTGAAGGCAGAGAGTTGAAGCGCTTTTGCCATAAGGTTGAGTTCGGCGTGTGTGTAACCAGACAGTTCTGGGGACATGGAATTGGAAAGAACTTGCTGGAGAAGTCGATAGAATGGGCAGACCAGACTGGTGTAGAGAAGAGGACGTTGAACGTGCTGGCATCCAACGATAAGGCAATCGAGCTATATCAAAAGTGCGGCTTTGGGATCGAAGGCATTTTGAAAAAGGATCGGCGACATGCGGATGGACAGTATCATGACACGATAGTGATGGGCAGGTTCAAAGACTAATAGTAAAAAAAGTGAAAAGCACAATCTATATAAGCCCACAGCTTATAGAGTTCAGTTATTAGATTCGAAATCCACATAACAGATAGCAGCATTATTGAGTAGAGGTATTATGTTTCTTATTTTATAGAACGAATGTAATGATGTTGAATGGGTCTGTTCACAACCTATATTGAGACAGGTTAGACTGGTGAGTGTATATAGGATATAGTAAGAGGATATTGCCATTGGAAAAAGAGATTATGAAGAGATTGAATCAAATATATAGTTAGTTTGCTGATGGGATATTTTACAAGTAGTAATTGTATTGTGTATATGATATATTCTATTTCCGGCCAAAAAAACACGAGAAACAAAGTGCCGCAGGCAAAACAAATAAGCTTCGAAAGAAACTTAAAAAAAGAGCTTGCTAAGTTGGATCGGAAGTGTTATGATATAAAAGTTGCTGAGGAGAACAACGCTCGGTAACAAAACAAGTTTGATCTTTGAAAACTGAACAACGAGTGAGTAAATATTCTGCTTGCAGAATGAACGCGAAAGTTGAGACAAGCCTTGGCTTGAATCGGCTGGAGCACAAATGAGATTTTTAATCTCGTCAGATTCAAAATGAGCTTATCGCTCTTTTCAATACTTTATTGGAGAGTTTGATCCTGGCTCAGGACGAACGCTGGCGGCATGCCTAATACATGCAAGTCGAGCGGACTTGAAGAGAAGCTTGCTTCTCTGATGGTTAGCGGCGGACGGGTGAGTAACACGTAGGCAACCTGCCCTCAAGTTTGGGACAACTACCGGAAACGGTAGCTAATACCGAATAATTGTTTTCTTCGCCTGAAGGAAACTGGAAAGACGGAGCAATCTGTCACTTGGGGATGGGCCTGCGGCGCATTAGCTAGTTGGTGGGGTAACGGCTCACCAAGGCGACGATGCGTAGCCGACCTGAGAGGGTGATCGGCCACACTGGGACTGAGACACGGCCCAGACTCCTACGGGAGGCAGCAGTAGGGAATCTTCCGCAATGGGCGAAAGCCTGACGGAGCAATGCCGCGTGAGTGATGAAGGTTTTCGGATCGTAAAGCTCTGTTGCCAGGGAAGAACGCTTGGGAGAGTAACTGCTCTCAAGGTGACGGTACCTGAGAAGAAAGCCCCGGCTAACTACGTGCCAGCAGCCGCGGTAATACGTAGGGGGCAAGCGTTGTCCGGAATTATTGGGCGTAAAGCGCGCGCAGGCGGTCATTTAAGTCTGGTGTTTAATCCCGGGGCTCAACCCCGGATCGCACTGGAAACTGGGTGACTTGAGTGCAGAAGAGGAGAGTGGAATTCCACGTGTAGCGGTGAAATGCGTAGATATGTGGAGGAACACCAGTGGCGAAGGCGACTCTCTGGGCTGTAACTGACGCTGAGGCGCGAAAGCGTGGGGAGCAAACAGGATTAGATACCCTGGTAGTCCACGCCGTAAACGATGAGTGCTAGGTGTTAGGGGTTTCGATACCCTTGGTGCCGAAGTTAACACATTAAGCACTCCGCCTGGGGAGTACGGTCGCAAGACTGAAACTCAAAGGAATTGACGGGGACCCGCACAAGCAGTGGAGTATGTGGTTTAATTCGAAGCAACGCGAAGAACCTTACCAGGTCTTGACATCCCTCTGATCGGTACAGAGATGTATCTTTCCTTCGGGACAGAGGAGACAGGTGGTGCATGGTTGTCGTCAGCTCGTGTCGTGAGATGTTGGGTTAAGTCCCGCAACGAGCGCAACCCTTATATTTAGTTGCCAGCACTTCGGGTGGGCACTCTAGATAGACTGCCGGTGACAAACCGGAGGAAGGTGGGGATGACGTCAAATCATCATGCCCCTTATGACCTGGGCTACACACGTACTACAATGGCCGGTACAACGGGCTGCGAAATCGCGAGATGGAGCCAATCCCAACAAAGCCGGTCTCAGTTCGGATTGCAGGCTGCAACTCGCCTGCATGAAGTCGGAATTGCTAGTAATCGCGGATCAGCATGCCGCGGTGAATACGTTCCCGGGTCTTGTACACACCGCCCGTCACACCACGAGAGTTTATAACACCCGAAGTCGGTGGGGTAACCGCAAGGAGCCAGCCGCCGAAGGTGGGATAGATGATTGGGGTGAAGTCGTAACAAGGTAGCCGTATCGGAAGGTGCGGCTGGATCACCTCCTTTCTATGGAGAATCGTTTCCCGAGTGGAAACATTCAAATAAGCAGGTTCTTCGAACCTGCACAGCGATTCATTTCGGTCCATCACTTCGGTGTGGATGAAATGAAGAGCAAACTACTCACTCGTTGCTCAGTTTTGAGAGCTCAAACTCTCAAACAGCTTGCTTTTGCATGGAGCTTGTTCTTTGAAAACTAGATATCGAAACGAAACAAACGCGAATTAGAACATTCCTTTTTAGCTGAACTTGTGTAAACAAGTTTCAATAAAAACGGTAGTCAAATTGCTTTTGTGATGGTATCGGGTGAGAGTGAATTTTGGCTTTGCGTAAGCAAAACAAGGGAAGCGAGCGACCGAAACCGGAACAAAATGGTTAAGCTACTAAGAGCACACGGAGGATGCCTAGGCGCTAGGAGCCGATGAAGGACGTGGCGAACAACGAAACTGCCTCGGGGAGCTGTAAGCAAGCTTTGATCCGGGGGTGTCCGAATGGGGAAACCCAGCTGGGGTAATTTCCAGTTACACCTAACTGAATACATAGGTTAGTGTGAGGCATACCAGGGGAACTGAAACATCTAAGTACCCTGAGGAAGAGAAAACAATAGTGATTCCGTCAGTAGCGGCGAGCGAACGCGGAGAAGCCCAAACCAGAGAGCTTGCTCTTTGGGGTTGTGGGACGTCTCACATGGAGTTACAAAGGAACCGGTTAAGCGAAGAGGTCTGGAAAGGCCCGCCAAAGAAGGTAAAAGCCCTGTAATTGAAAGTTGGTTCCCTCCGAGACGGATCCCGAGTAGTGCGGGGCACGTGAAACCCCGTATGAATCCGGCAGGACCATCTGCCAAGGCTAAATACTTCCTAGCGACCGATAGTGAAGCAGTACCGTGAGGGAAAGGTGAAAAGCACCCCGGAAGGGGAGTGAAATAGAACCTGAAACCGTGTGCTTACAAAAAGTCAGAGCCCGTTTTAGGGGTGATGGCGTGCCTTTTGTAGAATGAACCGGCGAGTTACGTTCCCGTGCAAGGTTAAGGTGAAGAGCCGGAGCCGCAGCGAAAGCGAGTCTGAATAGGGCGACATAGTACGTGGACGTAGACCCGAAACCGGGTGATCTACCCCTGTCCAGGGTGAAGGTGCGGTAACACGCACTGGAGGCCCGAACCCACGCATGTTGAAAAATGCGGGGATGAGGTGGGGGTAGCGGAGAAATTCCAATCGAACTCGGAGATAGCTGGTTCTCCCCGAAATAGCTTTAGGGCTAGCCTCGGAAAACAGAGTCGTGGAGGTAGAGCACTGATTGGGTGCGGGGCCCGCAAGGGTTACCAAGCTCAGTCAAACTCCGAATGCCATAGACTTACTTCCGGGAGTCAGACAGTGAGTGCTAAGATCCATTGTCAAAAGGGAAACAGCCCAGACCATCAGCTAAGGTCCCCAAGTGTGTGTTAAGTGGGAAAGGATGTGGAGTTGCACAGACAACCAGGATGTTGGCTTAGAAGCAGCCACCATTGAAAGAGTGCGTAATAGCTCACTGGTCGAGTGACTCTGCGCCGAAAATGTAACGGGGCTAAACACACCACCGAAGCTATGGCTTGATGCTTTGCATCAGGGGTAGGGGAGCGTTGTATAAGGGTTGAAGGTGTACCGTAAGGAGCGCTGGACATTATACAAGTGAGAATGCCGGTATGAGTAACGAAAAGATCAGTGAGAATCTGATCCGCCGAAAGCCTAAGGGTTCCTGAGGAAGGCTCGTCCGCTCAGGGTAAGTCGGGACCTAAGGCGAGGCCGAAAGGCGTAGTCGAAGGACAACAGGTCGAAATTCCTGTACCACCGTAAGCCGTTATGAGCAATGGGGGGACGCAGTAGGGTAGTGACGCGGACTGATGGATGTCCGTCTAAGCAGTAAGGCTGATGTGTAGGCAAATCCGCACATTGTAAGGCTGAGCTGTGATGGGGAGCGAAAATTGTAGTAGCGAAGGTCATGATCTCACACTGCCAAGAAAAGCCTCTAGCCAGGTGAAGGTGCCCGTACCGCAAACCGACACAGGTAGGCGAGAAGAGTATTCTAAGGCGCGCGGAAGAACTCTCGTTAAGGAACTCGGCAAAATGACCCCGTAACTTCGGGAGAAGGGGTGCCCCGGTAGTGTGAATAGCACGAGGGGGCCGCAGTGAAAAGGCCCAAGCGACTGTTTAGCAAAAACACAGGTCTGTGCGAAGCCGTAAGGCGAAGTATACGGGCTGACGCCTGCCCGGTGCTGGAAGGTTAAGGGGAGTGGTTAGGGAGCAATCCCGAAGCTGTGAACCGAAGCCCCAGTAAACGGCGGCCGTAACTATAACGGTCCTAAGGTAGCGAAATTCCTTGTCAGGTAAATTCTGACCCGCACGAATGGCGTAACGACTTGGGCGCTGTCTCAACGAGAGATCCGGTGAAATTTTAATACCTGTGAAGATGCAGGTTACCCGCGACAAGACGGAAAGACCCCATGGAGCTTTACTGCAGCTTGATATTGAATTTGGGTACGATCTGTACAGGATAGGTGGGAGCCTTTGAAGTGGGAGCGCAAGCTTCCATGGAGGCAACGTTGGGATACCACCCTGATCGTATCTAGGTTCTAACCTGGTACCGTAATCCGGTGCGGGGACAGTGTCAGGTGGGCAGTTTGACTGGGGCGGTCGCCTCCTAAAGAGTAACGGAGGCGCCCAAAGGTTCCCTCAGAATGGTTGGAAATCATTCGAAGAGTGCAAAGGCATAAGGGAGCTTGACTGCGAGACCTACAAGTCGAGCAGGGACGAAAGTCGGGCTTAGTGATCCGGTGGTACCGCATGGAAGGGCCATCGCTCAACGGATAAAAGCTACCCTGGGGATAACAGGCTTATCTCCCCCAAGAGTCCACATCGACGGGGAGGTTTGGCACCTCGATGTCGGCTCATCGCATCCTGGGGCTGAAGTAGGTCCCAAGGGTTGGGCTGTTCGCCCATTAAAGCGGTACGCGAGCTGGGTTCAGAACGTCGTGAGACAGTTCGGTCCCTATCTGTCGTGGGCGTAGGAAATTTGAGAGGAGCTGTCCTTAGTACGAGAGGACCGGGATGGACGTACCGCTGGTGTACCAGTTGTTCCGCCAGGAGCACCGCTGGGTAGCTATGTACGGACGGGATAAACGCTGAAAGCATCTAAGCGTGAAGCCCCCCTCAAGATGAGATTTCCCAGTATGTAAGACCCCTTGAAGACGACGAGGTAGATAGGCTGGGGGTGGAAGTGCAGCAATGCATGGAGCTGACCAGTACTAATCGGTCGAGGGCTTATCCAAATATGCAAGTGATAATTCGCATGTTTCGTTTCGAATCTAGTTTTCAGAGAACAACACTCTGAAATGTAAGCTACGCGTTTGGTGGCGATGGCGGAGGGGTTCCACACGTACCCATCCCGAACACGACCGTTAAGCCCTCTAGCGCCGATGGTACTTGGACCGCAGGGTCCTGGGAGAGTAGGACGCCGCCAAGCGAAACCCCATTGGGGTATTTTTTTTCGAAAATTGATAAGGGCCCTTAGCTCAGTTGGTTAGAGCGCACCTCTGATAAGGGTGAGGCCGGTGGTTCGAGTCCACCAGGGCCCATAGCAAGACCACAACAAGAAATACACCAGAGTATGGGGCCATAGCTCAGCTGGGAGAGCGCCTGCCTTGCAAGCAGGAGGTCAGCGGTTCGATCCCGCTTGGCTCCACCATTCCCTGATAGCTCAGTTGGTAGAGCACTCGACTGTTAATCGAGTTGTCACAGGTTCGAGCCCTGTTCGGGGAGCCAGTAAGGCCCGTTGGTCAAGGGGTTAAGACACCTCCCTTTCACGGAGGTAACAGGGGTTCGAATCCCCTACGGGTCATAATATGGAGGCTTAGCTCAGCTGGGAGAGCATCTGCCTTACAAGCAGAGGGTCGGGGGTTCGATCCCCTCAGCCTCCACCATATAACTTTATAACGACGCGGGGTGGAGCAGCCCGGTAGCTCGTCGGGCTCATAACCCGAAGGCCGCAGGTTCAAATCCTGCCCCCGCAATTATACTTTCCTTGAGAAAGTGATCTGGAACCGTGGTGTAGTTGGCCTAACATGCCTGCCTGTCACGCAGGAGATCGCGGGTTCGAATCCCGTCGGTTCCGCCATTTTTTGATTTAGTAAGGCTCGGTAGCTCAGTCGGTAGAGCAGAGGACTGAAAATCCTCGTGTCGGCGGTTCGATTCCGTCCCGAGCCACCATATATAACACCTTTAATACGCCGGTGTAGCTCAACTGGTAGAGCAACTGACTTGTAATCAGTAGGTTGGGGGTTCAAGTCCTCTCGCCGGCACCATGTAATCCTGGAGGATTAGCGAAGCGGCCAAACGCATCAGACTGTAAATCTGCTCCCGTACGGGTTCGGTGGTTCGAATCCATCATCCTCCACCAGTTTTTCTATGAGTCATTAGCTCAGTTGGTAGAGCACCTGACTTTTAATCAGGGTGTCGAAGGTTCGAGCCCTTCATGACTCACCATTATATGCGCGTGTGGCGGAATTGGCAGACGCACTAGACTTAGGATCTAGCGTCTTTGACGTGGGGGTTCAAGTCCCTCCACGCGCATCCCTTATTTGCGGAAGTGGCTCAGCGGTAGAGCATCGCCTTGCCAAGGCGAGGGTCGCGGGTTCGATTCCCGTCTTCCGCTCCAATATTTTGCGCCCTTAGCTCAGCTGGATAGAGCGTTTGACTACGAATCAAAAGGCCGGGAGTTCGAATCTCTCAGGGCGCGCCATTATAACTTCATATTTTGCCGGCGTGGCGGAATGGCAGACGCGCTCGACTCAAAATCGAGTGGGAAACCGTGGAGGTTCGAGTCCTCTCGCCGGTATAGATAACGGGATGTAGCTCAGCTTGGTAGAGCACCTGGTTTGGGACCAGGGGGTCGCATGTTCAAATCGTGTCATCCCGATTGTTGTTATGCGGGTGTAGTTCAATGGTAGAACTTTAGCCTTCCAAGCTAATAGCGTGGGTTCGATTCCCATCACCCGCTTATATATTGAAAAAGAAAGAGATGGTACTCACCGTCTCTTTCTTTTTTTGCATTCATAGATATATTGGTAATTTAGTACGTGGTGCTCTCAGAAAGTATATGGCTCTTTATCATGTACCAGGATGTAACTCGAGCTTGCATAAATTTCCCCACCTTAAATTTGTCCTTGTTAATTGTGGACGCTATTCAAATGGAACAGATCTAACGCACCGTATAACGCCTGGATATACTCTTCTTTACCACTTATATAAAAACGCTTACAAAAATAGCTTGCGTAAATCATTAACCTGTAATACCATATCAATTAAGCGCTTAACCTTAAGGGGTAAGGCGCTTAAACTTAACGTAGATTAAGCGCTTAACCCGTAAAGGAAAGGACGGCGATCAATTCATGAATACAATTCGACTAACGATGGCTCAGGCACTGCTTCGATACCTGGATCAGCAATATATCTCGGTTGACGGGGTGGAAACCAAGTTTGTGAAGGGAATCATCGGTATTTTTGGACATGGCAATGTAACAGGCATTGGAGAAGCGCTGGAGCGCAGTCCGGGAAGCCTGACGTATATGCAAGGCAAGAACGAACAAGGTATGGTGCATACGGCAGCGGCTTATGCCAAGCAGAAGAACCGCAGACAGATCTATGCATGTACAACATCTATTGGACCTGGTGCTTTGAATATGATTACAGCGGCAGCTACTGCAACGGTGAACCGAATTCCGGTTTTATTGCTTCCTGGAGACAACTTTGCTACACGGGAACCGGACCCGGTACTTCAACAGTTGGAAGTGAGCAGTGATTATACGATCTCAGCCACTGATCCATTCAAAGCCGTCAGCAAGTACTGGGATCGCATTGTTCGTCCCGAACAGCTGATGATTGCTGTTACACAGGCCATGCGTGTACTAACCGATCCAGCAGAGACGGGAGCAGTAACGCTCGCACTGCCGCAGGATGTGCAGGCAGAGGCGTACGATTATCCAGAATCGTTCTTTGCCCGCAAAGTACATTATCTGGACCGTCGCCCCCCGGTACAGGCAGCCATTGAGCGGGCAACGGAGCAGATTGCCCGAGGCAGAAAGCCGATGCTCGTTGCAGGCGGCGGTGTGTTGTACTCTGAGGCGTCCGTTCAACTCGTGGAGTTCGCCGAAGCATTTGGTATTCCGATCGCCGAGACGCAGGCGGGCAAGAGCGCAGTCTCTTGGGACCACCCACTGAATGTGGGGGCCATCGGGGTTACCGGCTCTCTGGCAGCCAATAGGCTGGCGAGAGAAGCAGACGTTGTGATCGGCGTCGGTACGCGGTTCTCGGATTTCACGACTGCGTCCCGCTCTGCTTTTCAGCATCCGGAAGTGTCATTCATCAACATCAACTTGAACGGCATGGATGCCGCCAAGTTAGGCGGAAAAGCCATCCTGGCAGATGCGCGCGAAGGATTGCAGGCTTTGCAGAAGGAATTGCAGCAAAGACAATACCGCAGTGCATATGGTGCATCCGAAATCGCTGATCTCCGCGCTGAGTGGAATGCAGAAGTGGATCGGCTGTATGCAGCTCAACATGAAGCAGGGCTGGCACAGACAACGGCAGTCGGCATAGTTAATCGGACGATTGATCCTTCCTCCGTTATTGTGTGTGCGGCAGGCAGTCTGCCAGGAGACCTGCATCGTCTGTGGCGTGCGGCTGAACCAAAGACGTATCACATGGAGTATGGATTCTCCTGTATGGGGTACGAGGTAAGCGGAGCGTTCGGAGCAGCACTTGCTGAGCCGGATCGTGAAGTGTACGCCATGGTGGGGGATGGCAGTTATCTGATGCTGCATTCGGAGTTTGTGACCAGTTTGCAGGAACAGAAGAAGATGACCGTTCTATTATTCAACAACAATGGATTCCAGTGTATTCATAATTTGCAGCGGGAACATGGTAGTGACGGGTTCGGCAATGAGTTCCGTTATCGGGAATCCGAGAGTGGACGACTGACCGGGGATTACATGCCAATGGACTTTGCTGCACACGCACGAAGCATGGGAGCCAAATCCTATAAAGCGGAGACGGCAGAACAGCTGGAACAAGCACTTCGAGATGCGAAGAACGAAACAGTGAGTACGCTGATTGAGATTCCGGTCGTGCCTGGGACCAACGCAGGTGGATACGAGTCGTGGTGGAATGTAGGTGTGCCAGAAGTATCTGCCGAGGAAAAGGTAGTTCATGCCCATCAAACCATGCAAGCCAACCGCGCTAAAGCAAGACTTATTTAATCCGGTTTAATATAGTGAACCACAATGTTGAACGACAAAGGAGACGTGGAGCAATGAGCAAGCTGCCATTCCAGCTTGGGATTCATCCGATCAATTGGGTCGGTGAAGATGTGAAGGAGCATGGTGATGCGACAACGTGTGCACAGATTCTGGATGATATTCAGCGTCTTGGGCTGACAGGTACAGAGATGGGACGTAAATATCCAACTGATCCTGCTATATTGCGTGAGGAATTGAGCAAAAGGAATATCAATCTGGTCTCCCAGTGGAAATCGGTACTTCTCTCCGATCCGGCGTATCGTCAGTCGGAGCTGGACAGTTATCGCAGACATGCGGAATTTCTGCAATCCATGGGCAGTAAGGTGATCAGTACGGCGGAGGTAGGCGGGTCACTTCATTTTGATCCAAGACGGACACCGAATGAAAAAGAAGTGCTTAGACTCAACGAATCTGAATGGCATATTCTCGCTGAAGGGTTGAACGAAGCTGGAGCTATTGCCCGCGAACATGGGTTGAAGCTTACGTACCATCATCATGGAGGCACAGTGGTAGAGCAACCGGATGAGATTGATCGACTGATGGAGCTGACAGACCCTTCTCTCGTGTATCTGCTCTATGATACTGGTCATGCCTATTATGGCGGAGCCAATCCACTTGAACTGTTGCGCAAACATTATGATCGGGTCGCCTATATCCATCTGAAAGACATTCGCCCTCATGTGCTGGATGAAGCACGCGCGGAGCAGTCTGATTTTGTCGGTTGTATTCGTAGAGGCGTGTTCACTGTACCAGGAGATGGATGCATTGATTTTGCACCAATTCTGCAAGAACTGATCACACGAGGGTACGATGGCTGGGCGATGCTTGAAGGAGAGCAGGACCCTGCGATTCATAACCCTTATGAGTATGCCAAGCGATCTTTGAACTATATGGAATCGTTATACCAACACAGCTGATTCGTTCAGCATTGCAGCGGTCAGAGGCCACACCCATGAAGTGAAAAAGGAAGAAGGCCAGCAAGAGTATAACGTTACGATTGGAAAATAAAACTGACTTACTCTAGACGTTTACGAGTCCTTACAATGGAATGAGTAACTAGTCTAGATATCCATATACAACATGTAAAATCCCACTACAGAAAGGGGCTCACATGCAATGACTTACGTATCCTTTCCCGTATCCAGGAAGAAGGATTTCACCGCGATTGGCCGCTTGTGCATCGACTTGAACGCCAATGAGATCAATCGCCCGATGGAAGAGACGATGACATTCACGAAGTATGTTGGCGGCTCTCCGGCCAATATTACGATTGGCATGTCCAGACTGGGTATGGAGACGGCTTTTATTGGTAAGATCGCCAATGACCAGATGGGCAGATTCATCCAGAGTTATTTGGAGAAGAACGGCATCGATACATCAAATGTAGTTACAGATGACACCGGAGCGGTGACGGGGCTTGCTTTTACCGAAATCAAAAGCCCAACAGATTGCAGTATCCTGATGTACCGGGACAATGTAGCGGATCTGTTATTACAGGCGCAAGAGGTACAAGAGCAGTTGATTGCTGACTCCAAAGTGCTGCTAATCTCAGGCACAGCCCTCGCACAGAGCCCATCCCGTGAAGCCGTATTACAGGCACTAACGTATGCGAAAAAACATGGCACGGTTATTGTGTTTGATCTGGACTATCGCCCATACACTTGGACATCGGACGAAGAGACAGCGGTCTATTATAACCTCGCAGCCGAGAAATGCGATATCATCCTGGGTACACGTGAAGAGTTCGACATGATGGAGACATTCGACCACAATCCGGATCATAGCGATCAGGTAACTGCACAGAAATGGTTTGATTTCTCAGCGAATATTGTAGTAATCAAACACGGTAAGGAAGGCTCCATTGCTTATACACGCGAAGGGCTTTCTCACCGTGCGGACAGCTATCCGGCAAAAGTGGTCAAAACGTTTGGTGCAGGCGACTCCTATGCGGCCGGCTTCCTGTATGGATTGATGCAGGGCTGGACGATTGAGCGCAGCATGGCGTATGGCAGTGGCGCAGCAAGTATCGTCATTTCAAGCCACAGCTGTTCGGATGCGATGCCAACGGTGGAACAGGTGAATGATTACATCGAACGTTGCAATCGGGGCGAGATTACCGTGTCTTGAAGCACGTTGCAATACTTTGAACAACGTACTCATACAGATCTATAACAATGAACATGTTGAACATAAGCGATTACACATAAGCGAAGGGAGACAGGGCTATGGGAAAAGGAATTTCTGAAGCGTCTGCAACAGCGACAATGGTACAAAACTGGATCGGAGGTGCCTGGGTAACCCCAGCGTCAACTCGCACGGAGCCAGTGGTGAATCCGGCTACAGAAGAGGTTATTGCACATGTGCCACTGTCCGAACAAGCGGACGTGGATCTGGCGGTTCAGACAGCACGAGAAGCGTTCAAATCCTGGAGCAGCACACCGGTTCCACGCCGTGCACGTATTCTGTTCCGCTACCAGCAGTTGCTGGTTGAACATTGGGAAGAGCTCGCTCGCCTGGTGACGCTGGAGAACGGTAAAAGTTATGCCGAAGCGTACGGCGAGGTATTACGTGGCATTGAATGCGTCGAGTTCGCGGCAGGTGCCCCGAATCTGATGATGGGCAAACAACTGCCTGACATCGCGACAGGACTGGAGTCGGGCATGTACCGCTACCCGATCGGTGTTATTGGGGGAATTACCCCATTCAATTTCCCGATGATGGTACCGTGCTGGATGTTCCCACTGGCTATTGCGTGTGGTAACACCTTTGTCCTGAAGCCGTCCGAGCGCACACCGCTACTGGCAGGTCGCCTGGCTGAGCTGTTCAAGGAAGCGGGACTTCCGGACGGCGTGCTCAACATCGTTCACGGTGCGCATGATGTCGTGAACGGTTTGCTGGAACATAAGGATGTTCAAGCGATCTCCTTTGTCGGATCACAACCTGTAGCTGAATACGTCTACACCACTGCATCCAAGCATGGCAAACGGGTACAGGCACTGGCTGGTGCCAAAAACCACTCCATCGTTATGCCGGACGCAGATCTCGATCTAACCGTGAAAGAGATTACCAGTGCAGCTTTTGGTTCAGCAGGGGAGCGTTGCATGGCATGTGCGGTTGTTGTGGCTGTGGGTGATGTGGCTGACGAACTGGTACAAAAGCTGGTGGAAGCGGCAGACCGCATTACCATTGGTAACGGCATGGATGAGGGCGTGTTCCTAGGTCCTGTCATCCGTGGACCACATAAAGAGCGTACACTCAGTTACATTGAATCCGGAGAGCAGGAAGGCGCGGCATTGATCCGGGATGGACGTAAGGATCAGGCGACAGGTGAATCCGGTTATTTTGTAGGGCCAACGGTATTTGACCAAGTTGATAGCAATATGAAAATCTGGCAGGATGAGATCTTTGCTCCAGTACTCTCGGTGGCAAGAGTGTCTACGCTGGAGGAAGCCGTTGAGCTGGCGAACCGTTCCGATTTTGCCAACGGGGCGTGTCTGTTCACCCGCAGCGGAGCGAGTATGCGTCAATTCCGTGAGACGATTGATGCGGGCATGTTGGGTATTAACCTGGGCGTACCTGCGCCAATGGCATTCTTCCCGTTTTCCGGGTGGAAGAAATCCTTCTACGGTGATCTGCATGCCAATGGCACGGATGGTGTTGAATTCTACACTCGCAAGAAGATGGTAACGGCGCGCTGGTAACAACCAGAGCATCACTCGGGCTAAGGGAACGCCTAGCCCATATGGACGCACATAGGGAGGATAACGGAATGGGCAAGGACAAAGTGAGAATTGGCATCATTGGTGCTGGACGGATCGGCAAAATTCATGCAGACAATCTCCTGCGCAACCCGCATGCCGAGATTGTGGGAATCAGTGACTTGTTTGCAGGTCCTGAATTGGAGGCTTGGGCCTCCGACCGTGGCATCCCTGTGGTAACAACGGATAGCAGCCAGTTGATCTCGATGCCTAATGTAGACGCGGTGCTGATCTGTTCTTCAACTGATACACATGTGCCGCTGATCGAACAGGCCGCTCAGGCGGGCAAACATATCTTCTGCGAGAAGCCGGTCAGCATGGATCTGGCACAGACCCAAGCGGCGGTAGCAGCAGTTCAGAAGGCTGGTGTGAAGCTGCAAATTGGTTTTAACCGCCGATTCGATCACAACTTCAGACGGATACGTGCACATGTGCAGGATGGTACGATTGGTGATCCGCATATTATCAAAATTACTTCTCGTGACCCGAGTCCACCGCCTGCGGAGTATATCCGGGTGTCTGGCGGGATTTTCATGGACATGATGATCCACGATTTTGACATGGCACGGTATCTGTCCGGGAGTGAAGTGGAAGAAGTGTACGCTCAGGGCAACGTCCTGATCAATCCGGTTTTTGCGGAACATGGTGACGTGGATACAGCGATTGTAACGATGACGTTTGCCAACGGTGCGATTGGTGTTATTGATAACAGCCGTCAGGCAGTATACGGGTATGACCAGCGTGTTGAAGTATTTGGCTCGATGGGCAGCGCCGCAGCGGCGAATGATCATCCGAATACAGCTGAGATCAGTACAGCGGCCGGGCTCATGCGCGACAAACCGTTACACTTTTTCCTGGAACGCTACAATGAAGCGTATGTGCAGGAGACAGCTCTCTTTATCGATGCGATCATCCATGATACACCAGTTATCGTAGATGGCCACGATGCAGTACAGGCAGAACGAATTGCGCTGGCAGCAAAACTGTCCATGGAGCGGGGAAGACCTGTGAAGCTGAGTGAAGTCCCTGGGGTGTCACTGGAATCGCAAACGGCAACGCCATAGGTGGATGATTAAAGTCATTTTTTCTAATAGAGCGCAAGAATGGTCCAGGTTTTTGTTTTTTTATAAGTATCAGGTTGTTGTGAACGAATACAGAAAGGAGTGGATGGCAAGATGTCAGAACGTATTGTAAAACCCGTGGTCAACCCGGAGGGGGACGGTACACTTATCAACGTAACACCGGAGTCGGCCGGGTGGGAATATGTTGGATTTCAGGTAGCGAAGTTGGCAGAAGGGGAGACGTTAACCCGTGAGAGCGGTGATCAGGAACTCTGTGTGGTGCTTCTCAGTGGTTTCGCCAATGTAAGTACCCGGGAGCACACATGGGATAATATCGGAAAAAGAATGAGTGTTTTCGAGAAAATACCTCCGTACTCGGTCTACGTCTCAACTTCCGATCAAGTACAGATCACAGCACGTACCGAACTGGAAATCGCTATATGTGTTGCACCCGGTAAAGGCACGTACCCGGCTCGTCTCATTGCACCCGAAGATGTAGGGGTAGAGGCGCGAGGATATGGTAATCTGGAACGCCAGATTCACAACATTTTGCCGGAACAAAAGGAAGCGGACAGTCTGCTCGTTGTTGAGGTATTCACGCCAGATGGGCATTGGTCCAGTTACCCGCCACATAAGCATGATCGGGACGCACTCCCGGATGAATCTTTGCTGGAAGAAACGTATTATTTCCGTGTGCAGCCTGAGCAGGGATTTGCCATTCAGCGCATATACACGGACGATCGTTCTGTGGATGAGACGCTTGCAGTGAAAAACGGTGAAGTGGTGCTTGTTCCGGACGGATATCATCCGGTAGGTGCTCCTCCGGGGTATGAGGTCTATTATTTGAACGTGATGGCCGGCCCTACTCGGACCTGGAAATTCCATAACGACCCTGACCATGAGTGGTTGATGAAAAAGTAAAACAATTCCTGCTACGCACATTGTGCTCACTTCAAGTTGCGTATGCAGACTTCCCCCTGCATAATGAGAAGAGAACAATTATCTATGTATATTATATATAGCACAAATGGGGAAAAAACAATGAAAGCAACCATATACGATATAGCACGCGAGGCGGGTGTATCCATTGCAACCGTCTCGCAGGTCATTAATGGCAAAGGTAAGATCAGTGAGAAGCGGCGCGCCGAGATTATGGAGATCATGGAACGCCTTCACTATCAGCCCAGCGCGATCGCAGCTGCACTTACAGGCAAGCAGACGTATACATTGGGGCTGCTCGTACCGGACATTTCGAACCCGTATTTTGCAGAACTGGCGAGAGCGGTCGAGGATCGAAGCCGTCAATTGGGCTACAGCGTGGTCATCTGCAGTACGGATAATAAGGACGAGCGGGTAGAGCGTTATCTGAATCTGCTTCAGCAAAAAAGGGTTGATGGCATGATGATCGGAACCGGGATCGATAATGCCGAAATTTTGTCACCCCTCTTGCAGCAGTCTATCCCTGTTGCTCTGATTGCCCGTCATATGCCATCGCTGTCGGTACATACGGTCACCATTGACGACATACTCGGCGGAGCACTCGCAGCGGGGCATCTGCTTGAACTTGGGCACACCCGTGTAGCGGTATTGTCGGAACCGTCCAAAGTCAGCAGCAGTCAGGAACGTGTACGTGGATTCCGTGAAACACTGATTAAGGCAGGTCATACGCTGGAACCGAATCAGATCCGAGAATCGGCAGCTGATCTGAGCTCGGCCAAAAAAGAGGCGCTACTGCTGCTCGGTGAGAACGATCACCCGACAGGTTTGTTCTGTTGTAATGACATTCAGGCCATCGGTGCTCTTCAGGCAGCCAAAGAGCTGGGGCTACGCGTGCCAGAGGATGTGTCGATTATCGGGTTTGATAATACCATTCTGGCTTCGGTAACCAGTCCACCACTTACGACTGTTGCCCAACCAATTGAAGAACTGGGACATCGCGCTGTAGATCTGTTGATTGAAGAGTTAAAGGATGAGCGTAAAGAACCGCAGAAGATTGTCCTGAAGCCCGAGCTGGTTATCCGAGAATCTGCAGGCCGTGTATTGGGCTGAAAACAATTAGGTTTCTGATGTAACCTGACCAGTTGTGAGTCCAAGCCTACATGTGTCATATTCATGGCTTGGGATAAGGGTTATCGTCTTACCTGGTTCTGAATAGGTAATAAAACAATATAACAAAGTTAACAAACAAGCCGCGTTACCCTATGGGAGAACGCGGCTTGTTCATTTAAATCTTTAATTTTTAGTGTAGCCCAAAACGTCATCGTAATTGAGGAACCAGAGATAAGAAATGACATTGGAACAGAAGGAGTGAGATGTTATACTGGGAATATATCAATAATTACCAATTTATATGTTTTATGTAGGTATAGAGAGGGGAATGGGATGAGTAGACGAATCAAGATGATTATGGGTATCGCCATGATTATTGTTTTTTTAGTTATTGCAGTGCGTATGTATACCTCTGGTCAATATACTATGTATATCCCCAGCAAACATACGACGTTTCGAGCAGAGGTCACAGATCATATGACGATGCTGGATACATTGGATCAACTGACGATTAGGAAAATTTCCGACAATGAACCGTATAATGAAGATGATGAAATAACGATTACAGATCCCAAAGAGATTAGAGATATGCTGAAGCTATTAAAGGATGTTGATCTTAAAAGAGTACGGGAATTCGACGTTTCTGAAAGGAGTCCGCATTACTATGAGTGGCGACTTACCATAAATAAAGAAGAGCGCTTTACTGAAGATTTCGGAATCACGTTTTATAATGAACAATCTATCTCCATCTATAGCGGTGCGAAAACAAGAGACAAATTTCAGGACTACGAGGTTACCAATGAGTTTAATCTGATTGAGATGGACAGCCTTTTTGAAAAGTTGAAGGAGGGGCAAACATGACCATCATAACCAACTATTATGTACGCCCTATTGAAGAACAGGATATCCCTTTCCTGTGGGAGATGTTATACGCATCCCTGCATAGAAGAGAAGGTGATGCACCTCTTCCAATCGAAAGTATTCATACTCCCGGACTGTCCAAATACGTTGAAGGCTGGGGAAGAGCAGGGGATTTCGGGTATGTTGCAGTTGACCAGCAAGGTAAGAGATTAGGTTCAATAACATTAAGATTCTATACGGATCAGGATGCGGGATACGGTTATGTGAATGCAGCTACGCCAGAGATGGGGATGGCTGTAACGGAAGATGCACGTGGAAAAGGAGTAGGTACCTCACTGCTTCAGACCGCATTAGATGAGGTCGAACGGCGGGGAATTGAAGCAGTCTCGCTCAGTGTTGACCCGGATAACCAAGCGATTCGCTTATATAAGCGGTTAGGATTTGTGGAGGAGTGCCTAAATGGTACATCTGTAACGATGGTGCGTGTAAGTAAACTTGAATCTTAAATGATGAGCGGTCGTATCACTGGAAAAACGGAGTAAGCCACGTGGAACTGTAAAAGAAAAAGGCGCTTCCTCATGGGGAACGCCTCTTTCTGTGTGCAAGGTACAGCATCAGTAGCTCTCTTATACTGAGTCCGTATCACTTCAATATTATTTCAACAAAAATGCCAAAGCCTCGTCATACGTTTCCCATTGGAATTCAGTCTGGTGCGCCGACTCTTTGGAGATCCGATTCAATTGCATTTTGGCGATCGCACCACCTACGGCTACACTGGCTCGCTTCATACCCCACTGTGTCAGTAGTTTCTGGTGTTCCACAATTTTTTCTTTGGTGTCCTGAGGGAAAGCCTTCATGTTCCGCATATCTACTAGCACATCAAACGAACTTCCCAATTGTTCAGCTATTCTCTGAATTTCTGTATTTGCTTGTTCGACATGTTCAGGAGAAACAATACCTTCCCAGATAATTTCAATAATAGGTTTAGTTGAATCCAAACGTCTAACAGACATGTAGGCAACTCCTCGATAATAAAATAATATGTAATATATGAGACTATAAGCCTATTAATTATACCTTTTTATAACGGGAATGAAAACTGAATTCATAATTGAGTGGTTCTTATGGACTACTTATTCCTAGGGAAGTTAAATTCAGGGATTGTTATCATATCTTCATTGGAAGGAAGGTTAAATAGCTAAAAGCCGCCCAGAGGTTGAACTCCAGACGGCTTCTACAACTGTGACACGATAAAGTTAAGATAACTACGTAAGTTAGAAGCCAATCTTCAAACTGTTACCTTCCGTTGCTACACCTTTGGAAAGGGAAATGCTCAGCTTTTGCTCTGCCGAGAAACCAAGTGTTTCCCCGTCATGCAGTGTGACGTCGTTCTCAACCACATACGTTGTGGTCATGAACATCATCTCAAATACATCGCTTAAGGACTCCGACGATTGCATAATCTCCATCTCTTCTTTACCAAAGTTACGTAGTCCGTAAGTATAAGCTGAAGAGCCTTCGGCATTTTGGTATAATCCGATAAAAATCCAGAGCGAGACGGGCAACTCATCATGTTTGATCCCACGGCTGATTTCGACATACTGACTGGCTTCAACGACAAGCGGGGCCATGTATATTGCCAGCGCGTGATCCAACTGTAATAAGGCACTCGCTGTTTGAGTGAACAGAACATGTCCCTCAATAGCATTTGTTGCGTTCAGAACAGAGACAATAATCTGAGACTGGTGCCGTGAGGTAACTTGCTCCGCTTCTCGCCAAAGGATGTTGAGTTTGGCATTCTCCTCAACTTCACGGTCAGGCACAGGCGCAGCAATGTGAGCACATACCACCTGCATCCCATTCACTTCGAAAAAGAGATTGCCCTCCTCCGGGCGTTCTTCAATCTCGATATCCCATTCGTTCTTCATGTTCCTGATGAAGAGGTCAAAATCACAATCGTCACGCTCCAGCAGGACAAAACCCACGATGGTTTCACTGTAATTCGTCGATTCGACAGCACCACCTGCAGGTACCTTCTCCTTTTTGCGCCGCCGAAGCTTGTCAAACAATCCCATGACATGTTCTCCTTCCAATTCCAGAACGATTCTGGTCATTGTACACTGCTATCTATTCACTACCTTACCATAAAGGAGTTAACATGAATCGAAGCAATGCACCATTCGACAGAAATTACAGGAACAGAACTAGCAACAATGCAATAATCGCAGGCAATCCTTGTTTGATAATGATCGACCGTGAGGAAGTTGCTCCCCCATAAAGAGCCGCGATAATCACACACGCCAGGAAGAAAATCTGAATATGCTGTCCAACGGCAGCATCCGGATATACGAGTCCCCAGATCAGACCTGCCGCAAGAAATCCATTGTAAAGGCCTTGATTGGCCGCAAGGGATTTGGTGGATTTGGCGAATTCCGGCGTGAGATTAAAGGTTTTCATTGTGCGTGGACGAGTCCACATAAACATCTCCATCACCATGATATAGAAGTGTTCGACAGCTACAAGAGCTACAAAAATGATACTAATCAAAGGAAACACCTTGCTTTCTGATATGTAATTTATTTACTTGTCCATCCTAGTATAAATGTTTGCAACGAGAACGGAAAGAGTGAAATTAATTTTTAACAATTTAATTGTGTGTTATATAAAATATTTATCGTTTTCCAAGTGAGTTATAATGTTGAAATAAAAAAAACGTACAAAGGTAAGCATACGCCGATTGTCGACAATCCATTCATTGGGTAATAATGAACAATAGAGAAGTGATAGTGCTCAGGAAAGGGAGGAGATTACTATGGGAACAGTTCAAGTCGTCTTGCTGGCTGATGATCCATCCACATTTGTGACCCGAGTTGTACCTTTTGTCGACATTGAGCTCGCAGGAATTCCGGATGACCGTCATTATGGTCTGCTACGTCCAGCGGACTCGCGTCAGAAAATCTACAAGCGCGGTACACCGATTGCGAATCGCCGCCAGATCAGTATTGTGTCTGAGGAAGAATGTGCTCTTATTGCTGAGAAAATGAACATTCCTGAAGTGCGTCCAGAGTGGCTTGGTGCCAATATACTGGTTCGTGGCATTGATCGATTGACGGAACTGCCTGCCGGAACACGGCTTTTATTTCCGAACGGGACAGGGTTAATATGTGAAGGAGAGAACCTTCCCTGTGTACATCCGGGGAAAATGATTGAACAATTCTACGAACAGGACGGTTTGCGCAAAAAATTCGTGCCTGCGGCTCGAAAAAAACGTGGGATTGTGTGCTCGGTCGAACGGGAAGGTGTCATCCATACGGGGGATACCATAGAAGTCATTCGCCTGTCCTGATTTTCAGGACGGGTTTCTTAATTGATCAGCCCTCGGCGCTCACCATTCGGATGTCTAGAGTGTAAGTACTCCTCTGGTGTACTGCCAATAATAGACTTGAAATCTCGGATGAAATGGGATTGATCATGATATCCAAGGTCCTGAGATAGCTTAATCAGGTCACAATGAAGACCGCGGTCCATCATTTCTGCAGCATTTTGCAGACGATACAACTTAATTACCGTTTTGGGTCCGATGCCCACATACTGATTGAACAGGCGCTGAAGCTTTCGGGTATGCATATTCCAATAGGAAGATAGATCATCTACTCTCAGCATCTCCCGGTTCTGTTCAATCTGTTGCACAATATCGTTAACCATTCTCGCTTGAGCATCTTCAGCAGGAAGGTGTGCACATAATAGCTGGTCGATGTAACTGGTTTTATCCGCATCATCCCCCGCCCCAAGAAGTCGGTCTTCCAGGGAGTCCGCTGTGACGTCAAGAATATTGGATACATTCATCGGCTGTCCGTACAATGAAGAGACAGAAACCCGCAGGAAGGGATAAAAACCTCCTGGTTTGAACTTCACGCCAAATACACGACCTTTCCCGCTCACAAGATAGGAGAATTTACGTCCCGATGGTCCGAAGAAAAACGTATTGTTTCGTTCCACGACCAGATTGACACAGGGGTTAGGCACGACATGTTGGGGATACGGTTCAAGTCCAGTCAGATCCCACGATACGATCCAGTAATGTTTAACAAAAGGCCGAAGTGCTTCGGAAGGAGCATGGCGTGTTAGTTGATATTTATGATCACCTTCATTCAGATTCAGCAGGCCCATACTTGGTCTGTCTCCGTGTTCTACCTGTTTCATCCGAATCATCCCTCCTGCTCATCTCACATTATTTAGGTTCTCTGAACAACAATGCCTGCACAGCAAAGCGGGGTAAAATGAGTTGCCTGCGCCATCTCGAAGGTTGACTGAGGAGGCGATAGAGCCATTCCAGGTTAAGCTTCTGCCATATCGCAGGGGCACGTTTGGTTTTGCCTGCCACGATATCGAGATTGCCTCCAACACCTATGGCTACACGAGCGTTCAACTGGTGGCGATACTTATTAATCCAGTGTTCCGCCTGGGGTGCACCAAGAGCAACGATAAGAAAGTCTGGTTGAGCAGTACGAATCTCTTCCACAATCTGTTGTTCCTCATCTGCCTGGAAATAACCATGGTGTCTACCTTTTACGATAACTCCAGGGTAACGCTGCGCAATAACTTTCACGGCCTGTTCACTTACGCTTTCCTCTGCTCCCAGCATGTAGAATGACCATTGTTTTTGATCGCCTTCCTCCAATAAACGAAACAGCAGATCACAACCCGTTACCCGTTCAGTCAATTGTCCGCCCCGAAAACGGGATACCATTACAATGCCGGCACCGTCAGCTGTGACCAACCCGGCTTGATCGACAACCTCGCGAAGAGAGGCATTCTGTTGACAGGACATAACAATCTCGGGATTGCCTGTGATGACATGAAATAGTTCAGTACTTTCCTGATCTACGACTTCACCAAGGATTGCAACCGTTTGATTCATCGTTACATTGGGAAAAGGGATGCCCATAATATTCGTTGATTGGCTCATGTCTCATTTCCTTTCTAATTTAGTCCCATCACCTTGAATAGACCTGTTATTTCATTCCAGTTTAGTATATCTGATCTTCTGGGAAAGCACTATATGACGCAATCCGTTTGGATCAGGGTATAACATTCCCGAAAACATAAAGAGCTTATATTTTAACTGATGTCGCGTTTTTACAATACGGTCTTTGGGGTATAACGATAGGATAGGAGTGCGAGGTTGATAGATCGCTTATCCAATACATAAAGGGAGTGAGTCCATGGAACTGAAATATGAATTTTATATCAATGCAGGACTGGAAGATGTGTGGAATGCTCTAATATCACCAGACGGCACACGGAACAGCTTTTTCGGTAGTGAACTTCGCACCAATTTCCAACCAGGTCAACCGTTTGCTTATGTAGGGCCAGGTAATGATGGTGCGGAGACTGTCCATGTGTACGGAGATATATTGGAATTTGAACCGTTGTCCAGACTTAGTTATCAGGAGCATCCCGGACCGTCATACCATGCCAATCATGCCGAGCTTCAATCCAGAGTGGTCTTCCAGTTGGAGACTGTGGGGGAGTGTACGAAGCTGACGCTGATCAATGATCAATTTACAGAAAACCATCCTTCCTTTGCGAGTGCACAGAGCAGCTGGTGGATGATCCTTAGCAGCATCAAAACTTGGGTGGAAACGGGGAAAACATTGAATTTTGGCTGGTAGCGGGTAAGAGGCAGTCATTTAAGATTTATGATTATAAAAAATAAAGAGCATTTAAAACAAGAACCAATGCTGATTCAGCACTGGTTCTTGTTTTTTTATACATATTAAAGACCATTGCTCTACATTTAATGTCTGATAATGTCGAAATATATATCATATGACCTAAGAGGAGAAATGAACATGTTTCGTAAACGTACTGAATCGACCAAACAAATTCGTATAGATGCACATCAAAATTTACTGGAGTATAGTCGTAAACTCGTAGCAAATGCAGAAAAGGGCAACTATGACGCATGGATTGAAGGTGGCATTGAATTTCAGGATAATGATGAAATAGCTAATAATATCAAAAAAGCAGTACATATGATGAAAACACACAACGAAGCTGTGGAAATGCGTCTTAGAATGCTGAATCAGGCAATGAATGTGGGATTATGGGAATCTGAAATTGTTGCAGGTGATCCACTGGATAACAATAATGTTGTGGCATTTTCGAAGGAATTCCGCCAAATGTTAGGATTCCATAGTTCCAAGGATTATCCCGATTCATTTGCAAGCTGGGCCAAATCGATATATCCGGATGACAGACCCCAACTGGTGCAGGAGATTATGAAACATGTGAATGACACTGGAGCAACAACTGCCTATAACGTCATCAGCCGTATGATTACAAAAAGTGGAGAAATCCGCTGGTTCCGATGCCTTGGACAAGTCATCCGAAATCAAGCTGGCGTTCCGGTCAAACTTCTGGGCATCATGTTTGATATTCATGAGGAGAAGAGCAAGTCTGATGAGCTGGAAGCACTCGTCACCCGATATGATCTGGTTAACCGAGCCTTGGTGGAGGCACCGTGGGATATGACCGTTGTAGCCGGAGATGTGGTTAACCCAAATAATGAATTTTGGTGGTCACCTCAATTCCGCCGAGAATTAGGGTTTAAAGACGAGCAGGATTTCCCGAATGTGTTCAGCAGCTGGAGCAGCCGACTTCATCCGGAAGACCATGATCGGACGATCAACGAATTTGCCAGACATATGAACGATTACAGTGGTCGTACGCCGTACGATCTGGATTATCGTCTGCAACGCAAAGACGGGGAGTATCGGTGGTATCACGCGGGTGGGGAGACCATTAGGGATCAGGATGGAGTACCACTCCGTGTAGCTGGAACCATTCGAGATGTTACCCATGAGAAGAATAAGGAACAGATCGTGGAAGCCATGAATCTCAAAACCAAACAATTGTCGGAGTCCATTGGCGAGATGGTACGTGGAATCAACTCGATTACCGATCAGGCACAGGATCTGGTGACTGCACAGGAGTTATCCGCCGATGCAGCTATTCAAGTGAAAAGCAGTGCAGATGATACGAAGAATATCACCGTGTTTATTCGAGAGATTGCCAGTCAGACCAATCTGCTGGGGTTGAATGCAGCAATTGAAGCTGCACGTGCGGGAGAGCTGGGACTGGGATTTGGCGTCGTTGCAGGTGAAGTGCGGAAACTGGCTGATCACAGTTCAGAGGCTACGGTAAATATCGAAGATAGCATGCAGAAGATGAAAACACTGATTGATCAAATTCTTGAACATATCGGTAATATGTCCACGTTAACGCAAAATCAGGCTGCCCTGACACAGCAGGTGAATGCTTCAATGGATGAGATCAACACGATGTCACAGGATCTGGTTGATTACTCGCGGAATCTATAATTTCGGAATCATTTGTTGTAACATCACGATCATTACACACATATCTAACAAAAAATCCACCGGGATGCATTTCTGCTCTCGGTGGATTTTTGTATTTCTGTATATAGCTAAGATCTATAGCTTCAGTTTCAGCTATTGAATTAGACTTGTTGAACTTTGATCAGGTTTGTATTACCGGATTGACCGATTGGAACACCGGCGGACAATACAATGATGTCACCTTTTTCGATATAACCTGTTTTGATTGCGTTACGAGTAGCAGACTCGAACATTTCATCCGTTGTGGTTACTTTGTCGCCCATAACCGGAATAACACCGGAGAGCAGGCAGATTTTCGCCAATACTTCTTCATGTTGTGTAACTGCGATGATTGGCGCTTTTGGACGATATTTGGAAATCATGCGTGCTGTGAATCCACTCTCAGTCGAAGTGATGATTGCTTTTGCATTCAGTACGAGGGAAGAACTTACAGCGCCCTGACTGATAACTTCAGTAATATCAGCGATCTGTTGAGCCGATTTTTGTGCGAATTGCTCTTTGTAATCGATCATTGTTTCAGCACGGCGAGCAACAGCAGCCATCGTGCGCACGGATTGTACCGGATATTTACCAGCAGCTGATTCACCGGACAACATCACAACGTCAGCGCCTTGAAGTACAGCGTTTGCCACGTCACTTACCTCGGAACGAGTAGGGCGTGGGTTCACTTGCATGGACTCCAGCATATGTGTAGCTACGATAACCGGTTTACCAGCGCGGTTACATTTATCGATCATTTCTTTTTGCATCATTGGTACGTCTTCGATCGGAACTTCAACCCCGAGATCTCCACGAGCTACCATGATACCGTCAGATGCTTCAATAATATCGTCCAGGTTCGTCATACCTTCCTGGTTTTCGATTTTAGAGATGATCTGTACGTGGTCTACACCGCGTTCTTTTAAAATGCTGCGGATTTCACGGATGTCATCGCCTTTACGAACAAAGGATGCTGCGATAATTTCGATATCGTTTTCGATCCCAAATCCGATGTGCATAACGTCACGCTCGGTTACACCTGGCAATGTCGTTTTGATTCCTGGCAAGTTAACCCCTTTGCGTGGTTTCAGAATGCCGCCACTGATGATTTTACAATGGATATCGGATCCTTCCACAGACAGTACAGTCAGATCCACAAGGCCATCATCGATGAGGATACGATCGCCAGGTTTCACAACGAGGTTCAGTTCTGGATAGTTTACCGAGATACGCTCAGCGTCACCAAGAATTTCCTCGGTAGTCAGGATCAGCTCTTTACCAGCTTGCAGATGGCAGGATGCTTCTTTCAGTTTACCGATACGTACTTCCGGCCCTTTGATATCCATCATGATCGGTACATAGGTGTTCAGTTCGGAAGCTGCTTTGCGGATATTGTTAATCCGTGTAACGTGATCTTCCAGTTCGCCATGAGCCATGTTCAGACGGGCAACGGTCATACCTTCCTGAATCATTACTTTTAACAATTCGATTGAGTCACAAGCAGGTCCCATGGTACAAATAATTTTTGTTTTTAACATGCTAATTTCCTCCTCATATTTAAGCTTATATGTGTATTGTAGCGTTTTCTGTCGAATCAGGGTATGAACTATAGTACAATGATTAGAGTATAGTCCGATAATGAGGTGTGTTATGGTCACTCCACTTGAAGTACGACATATTAATGGTGTCGGTTGGTACGAAGAAGCTGTGCAATCTCAAGAAACTTGGCGGCTTAGCTTGGTTACTTATGGAAAATGTGTATATTGGGTGAACGGTGATAAACAGATCATGGAAAAGGGTGAATTGCTCCTCATTCCAGGTGGCGTCCCATATTACGGCAAAAGTATTCCTACAGTAACGCACACACAGATTGTAATTCAACTGCAACGCGACCATACGGAAACTTTGCCAGCATTGGAACGGTATGAGGCTTTGCGGCATAAACCTGGATGTTACGAACTGATCCATCAACGCATGAGCGCTATTTATCAACAATGGCAGGAGCGTCCGTCTTATTATGTCATGATGAGCCAAGCCTTATTGATGGAAGTGTTGATTTATATGAACAGGGAGCTTGATCGTGGAGTCATCCCGCCGGAGAGGCATAATCATGTTGAACGGATGAAGCGGTATATTGAGCGGCATTATCGGGAGAAAGTGACGAAGGAAGAACTCGGGGACGAGATCAATAAAACGCCCAATTATGCTGCTGCATTATTCAAAAGCATGACAAATCAGACCATCAGTCAATATGTCCATGATCAACGGATGAAACGAGCCATATATCTGCTCACTGAGTCACAACTCTCCATCCAGGAAATTGCCGAATTTCTCGGCTACCGGGATCTGTCTTATTTTTACCGCATATTCAAACGTATAACCGGAAGTCCACCGTCTGACCTTCTTCATGAACGGCCACCTATAGTATGAAACGCGTAGTCCAACCCAAATAAAGTTCTTCTATATAAGTAGGTTTAATTAAATGAGTACAAAAAAAGAGGGCCTATGCCCTCTTTTGCTGTATAGCAGGATCATCATCCCACCTGTTACATATATAAATGTCGTTATACATGACTGCTTGGATTAGAAGCTGTGAGTGGCTGCTTGCTTTTTTTTCGTGCCTGCCCAAGACGAAGAGCAAAGACATGTACAGTCCAATACGCCGCCTCAGCAAACAAAATGCCTCCAGCGATGTCCAGCAAGGAATGCTGTTTTACAAACACCGTTGATGCAATAATCAACCATAGCCATACCGACCAAGAAATCCGTGCCAAAGGCCTAAAGTTCAAGTGTCTGTTAATCACAATAAACAGCAAATAGCTGGTCAGAACATGAACACTTGGGAAACAGTTGAAGGGCGCATCATTTGTATAGATAAACTGCACTAACACGCTGCTCAGATCAGTTCCGCCGACCTCCGGACGTGGGACATGGGTAGGGAACACCGCAAAACAGACATTGGCAGCCATGACACCAACATTATAGGTAATCAACGTACGCCAGAATAGCGACTTGTTCGTCAGACCCAAATAGAGAAATCCAAGATACAGAATGGGCATCCAGCTAATGTACGGATAAATAAATTCTTTGAGAAAAGGAATCTGTGTATCAATCCAGGCATAATTGTAGAAGACATCACTTCCGGTGTTACTGCCTAGAAATACGTAAATGGAGCCTTGGAGCGGTATGCACAGAATAGCCAGTAAATGCCCCCAGCGCTGAAAGAATGCTTTCATAGTATCCCCCTGATTTCATTATGCATTGTAAAACTATCGTTAATGGGTACTTCATAGATATATGACGTTGGAGAGTCGCCACACCCCTGCAGCATTGAACTCTTGTAATACTATAATGGACAGATCAAGGTATAAGCCATACCTGATTTTAGGGGAAAAGAAGTCAGGATAAGTCTCTTTTTTGTTACTTTTATAGTTTTATCCATAATAGGGATATTCAATATACGGATGATGTGATACAACTATATTGGCATATAAATTCATATGACAACGAAAAAAAGTAAATGAAACGAGGTAGGGAAATGTATGATTAATCCGCAATCCAAGCCAAAACATTCCTTTTCCGAGCGCAAACCTGTGCTCACCGTTGTGATTATTGAGCTACTTCTCTTGTTAGCCGTATTTGCTGCAGGAGCCATTGCGACGATAAAACAACTGGACTACACTTCCCCTGTACTCATTTCCTTTACACCCATCGCAATTGTTCTGATGATCTATCTGACGTTAAGGCGCAAGTGGGGAGAGACTGGCTTCCGGTCTTTGCGAAGTATCCCGGCTGGCCACGCAAAGTATTATATTCCACTACTCCTTGTACTGGGTACACTTTCCCTGAAAGGATTTGGGGAGCTGAGCTTGTCTAGAGTAGCTTTTTTCATCTTTTTTACCTTGCTCGTAGCTTTTGTAGAGGAAACGATCTATCGGGGACTTATTTTCAAAACATTGCTTCAAAAAAGTGCAGTGGCCGCAGTTGTGACCTCCAGCATATTGTTTTCAATTACACATCTGCTGAACGCATTGTCTGGTCAGGATATGACGGATACGATCATGCAATTGATCTATGCGCTGCTCCTGGGAGCTGTACTGGCGCTATTGATGCTGAAGAACGGCAATATCGTACCGCTTATATTTTTTCATTTCATACATAATCTGATTCAATTTCTAGCGAATGATCTGGAGGACACAGGTACACTTCCTTACGATCTGTTTATACTGGCAGTACTGATTGCTTACTGTGCATGGTTAGTGTGGAGCATTCGAACAAATTCGTCTATTCCATCCAAAGGGAGTGGGCAAGCGAATACGGTTGTTCATTAAGGGTATTGCGGGTATTGCTTAAAAGTAGTTATCATACAGTTTCCCGTCAGCAGTTGGATCATGGTATACTTCAGTCTGGCGGGAAGACAGATATGTTCATGATACGAGGTCTGCCTATCCGTACATTAGGTTTAGACAGTAGGTGATATAGTGGAGAAGACAGCACAAGGTGTAGCAGAATGGATGGTACAGGAGATTAAATTCACAGGAACACTTCATCAGGAAGCTGCCATAGAATATGTGAAGACCCATTTTGGCGAAGAGTTTGTTTTTGTGAACGAGAACGGCAATACATCATTGTCCAAAGAAGTGAAGAAAGCTTTCCGAAAGCTTCATCGTGGGCAGATCGCCTGGGATCGGGATGCATTTATGTGGGCATGGACATAGTGTGTTATACTGGAGTAAGATGATTCATTGGTTGTGTTGGATATGCATGTCAGAATATTATATAAAAAATGTATAAGATGGATTAGATCTGCATATCCTTTCATAAGACCGTACACAAGCGACCAGGCACATAAGCGTTATGAACCCTGGCCCCACGCGTGTTAATAACATGTATTTCCAAAGCTGTTTGAAAAGAAAATACAAAGATTTGCTTTTTGGCTGAAATGGAGTTATAATAAAAACAAGTTGTAGAGAGTGGAAAACCTAATTCATATATTGTAAAGGGCGATCACTTATAGGTTTATGACTGGTACCTTTTTCAATGTGTGAATTTTTATTTGCTTGCTGCAAAGAACAAAGGAACATGTTAATCTTTATTTGGAGGTGTAATTCACATGCAAAACGGAACAGTAAAATGGTTCAACGCTGATAAAGGCTTCGGTTTCATCGAAGTTGAAGGCGGAGAAGATGTATTCGTACACTTCAGCGCTATTACAGGCGAAGGCTTCAAAACGCTGGACGAAGGTCAACGCGTGCAATTTAAAATTGTACAAGGAAACCGTGGTCCTCAAGCAGAAGAAGTTGTAAAACTGTAATTAAAGCATAGCTGCCTTTAACATGTTATAATGGTAAAGGCAGCTTCTTTTTTTTGATCAGTTATATAAAAGTCGACCCATTAGTTGTCGAGGCAGGGTCTGGTGGGACGTGAAACTTCCGCTAAGTGTAGGCTTCTGTGAAATAACGTCGGTTAGATGTTTTTCCATAACAAAGGGGGTAGAAGTCATGTATAATCGCAAAAAACCGTTGGAAGAGATTCCACAAGCTGATGCGGCAATCTGGGAATGTACGAGTGATACGTGCAAAGGATGGATGCGGGACAATTTTGCGTTTGATAACGTACCTACTTGTCCGATATGTGCTTCTGAGATGGTCAGCACGACTAGGATGCTACCATTGCTTGAGAATTCGAATAGTAATCTGAAAACGATGCCTAAAGGAAATCGGATTTAACATAGCTTACCCGCCTCTAACGAGGTGTTTTTTTTTAAGATCAAACAAGACACCCTGTGCGAAGGTAAGGGTATTAAATATGAAGTTCCCGGCATTCGTTTTAGCGAATGCCTTTTTTTGTATCATTTTTTAACAGAAAAATAATGTAAATGACGAGAATCACATGAAAAAAAACAAAGACCCTTTTTGCTTATAGCAAAAAGGGTCTTTGTTATGACTACAATCTTACCGCTAGCAGATTTGAGTTTTAAATGAACAGGAATGGCAGCAAAAACAGAGTTGCTACCAGAGCCAGTTCGATCCCTGCTCCTGCTCCATAGCCATAACCGCGACCGTATCCATATCGACCGTAGGCTGAAGATTTAACTTTTTTTGATGCAACAGCGTTTTTCTTGCTGCTTTTTACCAGCTGTTGTTTGGACTTGACTGAACATAGACGTGGTCCCTCGAAACATCCGTTCAAATAAACTTTGCCATCACGACATTGACTAAGCGTACCATACATATGCTTACCGTCTTTCATAACGAGACAAACGGAACGTCCAACGTGCGGAGAAACCGTTTCTTCACATACCCGATTAATTCTGTACATGCAAATCCTCCTCATTAGATGCGGTTGCCGCTTGAATTCAACGGTTTGTATATCATAGTAAAAAGAAGACCAATTGGTATGGACGAGTACCCGGGAAATCGAATAGGGAGGAGCCGTTTTTGAGTTTATTCCATACACTGGGAGTAGTGAGGAGGGGGTGTCGCGTGGATTATCATGACATGCTGGCTCGGTTAGGGGAGGGGAGTGCCCATCCCGGAGGTTTTTTGGCAACGCTGAAGTTGCTGGAGAGTTTATCTCTGCCTGTGGATAGTCATATCCTTGAGATAGGATGTGGCACTGGGAGGACTGCGTGTTACCTGGCTAAAAGGGGTTATCAAGTAACGGCCATTGATCTTAATCGCCAGATGCTGGATAAGGCCGTTCGGCGAGCAAGACGAGAACGGGTGGATGTTCGATTTGTTCAGGCTGATGTAGCATCGTTGCCTTTCCCGGAAAATCATTTTGATATGGTATTCGTGGAGTCGGTTACGATCTTTACTCCATGGCGGAGTGCACTAACTGAGTATAGAAGAGTGTTGAAGCCCGCTGGACTTTTGGTGGATCGGGAGATGGTTCTATCAGGCCAAAAGACCGAATTGATGTGTCGCCGGTTAAAGCAATTTTACGGTATACGAACTCTGGTAACGGCCACAGCATGGAGAAAACGCCTCAAGCAGTGTGGTTTCACCAAGGTAGAGGTCAAGGAACATTCGCGATCCATGGAAAAATGGGGCGTTGATCATGATCCGCATCGTGAGATCGATATGAATTGGTTTGAGGATGAACGTATGCAGCGAATGAGTCAAACCAATGATCGGTTGCTCGCGAAATACGGCAAAAAGTTGGGGTATGCTGTTTTTGAAGCAAGGGCACCGTTGGAGGTCAAAAAGGAAAAATAGGAAAAAGGCAACTCACACAATCGTGTGGGTTGCCTTTGGTTTGTTTCGACAGAACGTACTACAGCATATCGTTGTCGATAATCCGCCAGTGGTGTTTGAGCAGGGCTTCCAGTTGGCTCTTATCCTTGGCTCGAAAAGCACTTAAAATTTGCCGGTGCTCTTCATTAACTTCGAGCAGTACCTCAGATAGCTTTGGTTTATTATCACTAACATACGACTGCCGGATGAAACTGTTCTTCAATGTGTTTAACATCTCAATGACTGTGGCGTTACCACATCGCTGAATGTACAGGTTATGGAACTGATATTGGTTCTTGTTGTAGGCAGCAAGATCAAGCTGGCTAATATCTTCGTCCATTCGAACAACGAGAGTTTCCATCTCCAAAAGTTCAGATGGTCTGAGATGGTCTGCTGCAAGTGTAGCAGCAAGTGCCTCCAGCACACCGATCGCTTGGGAGAACTCCAGTTTTTTGCCTGCATCAAAAGGAGTGACTATAAATCCCCTGCGTGGGATGTATTGCAGCAGATTGTCTGAAGCCAGCTGGAAAAGGGCCTCCCGAGTAGGCGTGCGACTGATGTCCAGCTTTTTGCATATTTCGGCCTCGTTGATCTTCTGGTTGGGAAGTAACGTCCCGTCCTGAATCTTCTGGGCAATGTAATCGTATACGTGGTCTTTCAAGGATCGGTATTTGGGTACCTCCATACCGAATCCTCCTTTCTATGTATAGTGAATAAATAGATGGGTTTAAGGCCGTACTGTACGCGCCGTTCAGGAGTTTCAAGTTTTTATCATCTTAACACCGAGGGGGGAGTTGGGCAAGCAAACTTCATGTTTCAGCCGATGTAAATGCTGTGTTATATATAGCACATTTTATGGAATTAAAGCGTATAAATGTTTAAATAATGATTGTGATAAACCAGAATGTTTGTTAGTATTACTTACATATAAGTCCATATATTGTCTTATGTATATTGTATACAAATTATTGTGCTACTCATTCAAAAAAAGAATAGGGGTATGATGTGTGAAAAAAGTACTGTTGCCAATGATGCTGTTGTTAGTGGTTGTATTCATGTCCGCATGTGGGCAGGAAAAAACGACAGAGACCGGATCAGACGCTACTTCGTCTTCGGGCAGTAGCTCTGCGGAAAAGGAAGTAATTGTACTTGGAACCAGTGCGGACTATGCACCCTATGAATTTCATAAGAAAATCGATGGTAAAGATACCATTGTAGGTTTTGACATCGAGATTGCGAAAGCAATTGCGGCTGATCTGGGAGCCGAGCTGAAGATTGAGGACATGGACTTTGATGGCCTTCTTATGGCCCTCGGTACAGATAAGGTTGATTTTGTAATATCAGGCTTAACCCCTACCGAGGAACGAAAGAAGAACGTTGATTTTACGCATATCTACTATTATGCAGAGCAAGCTGTACTTGTTAGAGAAGGGGAAGATACGGCATTAAAGTCCATAGATGATCTATCAGGCAAGCAGGTTGGCGTACAAAAGAGTTCCATCCAGGAAGGGATTGCTCAGGAAATAGAGGGAGCAAAGCTCACTTCTCTGGCCAAAATACCTGAGCTGATTCTGGAATTGCAGACGGGGCGTGTAGACGCACTCATTCTGGAGAAGCCGGTGGCTGAACAGTATGTGAAGAACCAAGAGGGGCTTGTTGTTGCGAATGTAGAGATTGAACAGGCTGAAGATGAGGGTGGTTCGGCCATCGCGGTGAAGAAAGGTAATCAGAAGCTGCTGGATCAGATCAACACTACATTGGAAAAGCTCAAAACGAACGGAGATATTGAACGGTTCGTCGTTGAAGCGAATGAGATGCTCGGCGAATAAACCGGACGAGTGAGGGATATGCCGTGAATTTAGATTTTTCCTTTCTATTAGAACATTGGCAGGATTATGCACGAAGTGCGTGGGTCACGCTGGAACTTTCCTTCTTCGGTGTATTGTTTGGTACGTTACTTGGTGTGATCATGGCATTAATGCGAATATCCCGAATATGGCCAATTAAATTTGTGGCTTCGGCGTATATTGAACTCATTCGAGGAACACCGATGCTGGTACAGATTCTTATTATTCATTATGGTCTGACGGTTGTAGGTGTGAACTTGCCGGCATTTATGTCGGGGGTGGTAGCTCTGACGATGAATAGCTCGGCTTATATGGCGGAGGTGTTCAGGGCCGGGATTCAAGCGATTGATAAAGGACAGACAGAGGCTTCGCGCTCCCTTGGTATGACACATGGTATGACACTTCGCTATATTATACTGCCGCAGGCTTTTCGTAACATGCTTCCAGCCATCGGTAATGAATTCATTATTATCATTAAAGATTCTTCTCTTGTCTCCATGATCGGCATAGCCGAGATTATATACACGGCCAGAACAATTCAGGGTGTTACGTTCCAGCCGCTTGCTCCGCTGCTTGTTGCCGCCGGCCTCTATTTTATAATCACATTTACACTGGCTAATTTACTCTCTTGGCTGGAACGGAAACTGTCTACTTCCCGATAACTATTGATAAAGGATTCGATTCGAGAAAGGTTTGGAGTAGGCTGGAGTGGAAATGGCGGGATGTAGTCGTAAATGGCGATGGTATCGCATACATTGTTATTGTATTTTGTATACAATATTTTGGAAAGGTGTTGGGTGTGTATGTCAGATTCCAAAATGTTAATTGATTGGTCGGAGCGTTATGCTGCACCTAATTATCATCCGCTCCCTATTGTTATTGAACAGGCGGAAGGGGTATGGGTGCAAGACCCTGAAGGCCGCCGTTATATGGATATGTTAAGTGCATACTCTGCATTGAATCATGGTCATAGACATCCTGTGATCATACAGGCGCTCAAGGATCAGGCAGATCAGGTTACGCTGACATCACGGGCATTCCACAGCAGCTCCGCTTCTCTTTTTTATCAGAAACTCTCACAATTCACGGGCAAATCCAAGATTCTTGCCATGAATACAGGAGCTGAAGCGGTGGAGACTGCGGTAAAGGCAGTACGTAGATGGGCTTATCGTTGCAAAGGTGTACCGGAGAATCAAGCCGAAATTATCGTATGTTCTGGTAACTTTCATGGAAGAACTCTGACGGTTACTTCCTTTTCCTCTTCAGCGGAGTATAAAAAAGATTTTGGACCGTTCACACCTGGATTCCGGATTATTCCCTATGGAGATATAGAAGCGCTGAAAAAGGCCATTACGCCAAATACGGCTGGTTTTCTTGTAGAGCCTATTCAGGGCGAAGCTGGAATTGTTATCCCGCCTGATGGATATTTGGCTGAAGCCTTTGCTCTGTGTAAGATCCAGCAGGTGTTGACTGTAGCTGATGAGATCCAGACCGGATTTGGAAGAACGGGTCGCCGTTTTGCCTCCGACTGGGAAGGGGTTGAACCAGATATCTGGATTATGGGTAAAGCGCTGGGGGGAGGGGTCATGCCCATCTCGGCTATTGCTGCCGATGCGGAGATACTTGATTTGTTTGAGCCGGGGTCTCATGGTTCTACGTTTGGGGGTAACCCACTCGCCTGCGCCGTGGCTATAGCAGCTCTGAAAGTTCTTGAAGATGAGAAGCTTGCCGAGCGATCGGAGCGTCTGGGGAACTATTTTATGAAAAGACTTCGAGATATTCGCAGTTCAGCCATACGGGATATTCGGGGTAGAGGGTTATTTATTGGTGTTGAGCTGCATGAATCAGCACGTCCCTATTGTGAGCGATTGATGTCTGCTGGTTTGCTATGTAAAGAAACCCATGAGACAACCATTCGATTTGCTCCACCACTGACGATTAAAGAGTCCGAGATTGACTGGGCACTGGAGAGAATTGAGCAGGTATTGATCAACAATGAGGGAGCTGACCTACATGAAAAATGATGATGATGTCCATGGTGGAATAAAAGATACTTCTATTGATACAAGTCAAACATCTGTGCGACGTAATATTGCTATCATTAAGGTTCCTTTTGGACTCGGTGGAGCAAGAGGTGGAGCAGAGTTGGGGCCTGATGAATTGATTACAGCTGGACTGAAGCGGGAGATTGCGAGTCTTGGGCTAGTACTTTCCAAAGAAGTGCGGGTAGATTGTCCTTCTGAACCGGCTGCCCCTATTGAGCGAAATCGTGTAAAACATTTAAATGAGGTACGTCAGGTCAGTCAGAAGGTGTGTAGTGAAGTATCAGGCGCAGTAGAGGAGGGGGCTTTTCCACTTGTGCTTGGGGGAGATCATAGTGTAGCGATTGGTACTTTTGCCGGGCTAACAGCGCATTATTCGAATTTGGGTGTGATCTGGTTTGATGCGCATGCAGACTTGAATACGGAAGAACGTAGCTTGTCCGGTAATATGCATGGGATGAGCGTGGCTGCATCCTTGGGGCATACTGCATTCAATCTGTCACACATTGCTGGAGCAGGCGCGTTTATTGATCCGTCCAACTTGGTCTATGTTGGTCTGCGTGATTTGGATGAGTATGAGAAAGAGCAGATTAAGGGACTGGGAATCCGAGCATTTACGATGCATGATATTGACCGTATGGGAATACAGCAAGTTATTGAGCAAGCAGTAGCTACTGCGGGAAAAGGGACAGATGGTATTCATGTCAGCTTTGACATGGATTGTCTGGATCCGCGGGAAGCTCCGGGTGTGGGCACCCCAGTACCGGGTGGTTTGAATTATCGAGAGGCACATTATGCATTGGAGATACTTGCTTCCACAAATCAAGTTACGTCGATGGAACTGGTTGAGGTGAATCCGTTGTTTGACCACAATAGACATACGGCAAGGCTTGGTGTGGAACTGATCGCTTCGTTACTTGGTAAGCGCATATTGTAAGCACTGAGAAGTGATGCGGAGTGTGCAAGCTTTGCCTAAGGAATATAATTTCTTATCTATTATAGAAGGAAAGAAAACTGAGATCTTCGAAAACCAGGGCTAGTCACAATCAATTGTTCACTGCAATCGCAGTGGAAGTGGCTTCCCTGGTTATGTTTAATGGATAAGTATATTAGAAGCGTCGTAATGAGGATGCGGAGAGTTATTTCTAAAGTACAGGAGCGTCAGATTACATATTGTGCTGATGATGTGGGTTGATTATCATTTTTGAAAAAAGACTTGCAATTGAAATCTGTACATGATATATTCTAATTCCGGCCAAGAAAACACGGTTTACACGGTGCGGCAAGCAAATGAAATAAGCTTCGAAAGAAACTTAAAAAAAAGAGCTTGCAAAGTTGGTTCGGACATGATATTATATAAGAGTTGCTGAAGAGAACGACATTCGGTAACGGAACAAGTTTGATCTTTGAAAACTGAACAACGAGTGAGTAAACATTCTGCTTGCAGAATGAATGCGAAAGTTGGAAACAAGCCTTGGCTTGGATCGGCTGGAGCACAAATGAGATTTTTAATCTCGTCAGATTCAAAATGAGCTTATCGCTCTTTTCAATACTTTATTGGAGAGTTTGATCCTGGCTCAGGACGAACGCTGGCGGCATGCCTAATACATGCAAGTCGAGCGGACTTGAAGAGAAGCTTGCTTCTCTGATGGTTAGCGGCGGACGGGTGAGTAACACGTAGGCAACCTGCCCTCAAGTTTGGGACAACTACCGGAAACGGTAGCTAATACCGAATAGTTGTTTTCTTCGCCTGAAGGAAACTGGAAAGACGGAGCAATCTGTCACTTGGGGATGGGCCTGCGGCGCATTAGCTAGTTGGTGGGGTAACGGCTCACCAAGGCGACGATGCGTAGCCGACCTGAGAGGGTGATCGGCCACACTGGGACTGAGACACGGCCCAGACTCCTACGGGAGGCAGCAGTAGGGAATCTTCCGCAATGGGCGAAAGCCTGACGGAGCAATGCCGCGTGAGTGATGAAGGTTTTCGGATCGTAAAGCTCTGTTGCCAGGGAAGAACGCTTGGGAGAGTAACTGCTCTCAAGGTGACGGTACCTGAGAAGAAAGCCCCGGCTAACTACGTGCCAGCAGCCGCGGTAATACGTAGGGGGCAAGCGTTGTCCGGAATTATTGGGCGTAAAGCGCGCGCAGGCGGTCATTTAAGTCTGGTGTTTAATCCCGGGGCTCAACCCCGGATCGCACTGGAAACTGGGTGACTTGAGTGCAGAAGAGGAGAGTGGAATTCCACGTGTAGCGGTGAAATGCGTAGATATGTGGAGGAACACCAGTGGCGAAGGCGACTCTCTGGGCTGTAACTGACGCTGAGGCGCGAAAGCGTGGGGAGCAAACAGGATTAGATACCCTGGTAGTCCACGCCGTAAACGATGAGTGCTAGGTGTTAGGGGTTTCGATACCCTTGGTGCCGAAGTTAACACATTAAGCACTCCGCCTGGGGAGTACGGTCGCAAGACTGAAACTCAAAGGAATTGACGGGGACCCGCACAAGCAGTGGAGTATGTGGTTTAATTCGAAGCAACGCGAAGAACCTTACCAGGTCTTGACATCTGAATGACCGGTGCAGAGATGTACCTTTTCTTCGGAACATTCAAGACAGGTGGTGCATGGTTGTCGTCAGCTCGTGTCGTGAGATGTTGGGTTAAGTCCCGCAACGAGCGCAACCCTTATATTTAGTTGCCAGCACTTCGGGTGGGCACTCTAGATAGACTGCCGGTGACAAACCGGAGGAAGGTGGGGATGACGTCAAATCATCATGCCCCTTATGACCTGGGCTACACACGTACTACAATGGCCGGTACAACGGGCTGCGAAATCGCGAGATGGAGCCAATCCCAACAAAGCCGGTCTCAGTTCGGATTGCAGGCTGCAACTCGCCTGCATGAAGTCGGAATTGCTAGTAATCGCGGATCAGCATGCCGCGGTGAATACGTTCCCGGGTCTTGTACACACCGCCCGTCACACCACGAGAGTTTATAACACCCGAAGTCGGTGGGGTAACCGCAAGGAGCCAGCCGCCGAAGGTGGGATAGATGATTGGGGTGAAGTCGTAACAAGGTAGCCGTATCGGAAGGTGCGGCTGGATCACCTCCTTTCTATGGAGAATCGTTTCCCGAGTGGAAACATTCAAATAAGCAGGTTCTGAGAACCTGCAACAGCGATTCATTCTGGTCCATTACTTCGGTGTGGATGAAATGAAGAGCACAACACTCACTCGTTGCTCAGTTTTGAGAGCTCAAACTCTCAAAACAGCTTGCTTTTGCATGGAGCTTGTTCTTTGAAAACTAGATATCGAAACGAAACAAACGCGAATTAGAACATTCCTTTAAGCTGAACTTGTGCAAACAAGTCAAGTGTATAAAGGTAGTTAAATTGCTTTTGTGATGGTATCGGGTGAGAGCGACTTTTGGATTTGGACGTAGTCCAAATCAAGGGAAGCGAGCGACCGAAACCGGAACAAAATGGTTAAGCTACTAAGAGCACACGGAGGATGCCTAGGCGCTAGGAGCCGATGAAGGACGTGGCGAACAACGAAACTGCCTCGGGGAGCTGTAAGCAAGCTTTGATCCGGGGGTGTCCGAATGGGGAAACCCAGCTGGGGTAATTTCCAGTTACACCTAACTGAATACATAGGTTAGTGTGAGGCATACCAGGGGAACTGAAACATCTAAGTACCCTGAGGAAGAGAAAACAATAGTGATTCCGTCAGTAGCGGCGAGCGAACGCGGAGAAGCCCAAACCAGAGAGCTTGCTCTTTGGGGTTGTGGGACGTCTCACATGGAGTTACAAAGGAACCGGTTAAGCGAAGAGGTCTGGAAAGGCCCGCCAAAGAAGGTAAAAGCCCTGTAGTTGAAAGTCTGTTCCCTCCGAGACGGATCCCGAGTAGTGCGGGGCACGTGAAACCCCGTATGAATCCGGCAGGACCATCTGCCAAGGCTAAATACTTCCTAGCGACCGATAGTGAAGCAGTACCGTGAGGGAAAGGTGAAAAGCACCCCGGAAGGGGAGTGAAATAGAACCTGAAACCGTGTGCTTACAAAAAGTCAGAGCCCGTTTTAGGGGTGATGGCGTGCCTTTTGTAGAATGAACCGGCGAGTTACGTTCCCGTGCAAGGTTAAGGTGAAGAGCCGGAGCCGCAGCGAAAGCGAGTCTGAATAGGGCGACATAGTACGTGGACGTAGACCCGAAACCGGGTGATCTACCCCTGTCCAGGGTGAAGGTGCGGTAACACGCACTGGAGGCCCGAACCCACGCATGTTGAAAAATGCGGGGATGAGGTGGGGGTAGCGGAGAAATTCCAATCGAACTCGGAGATAGCTGGTTCTCCCCGAAATAGCTTTAGGGCTAGCCTCGGAAAACAGAGTCGTGGAGGTAGAGCACTGATTGGGTGCGGGGCCCGCAAGGGTTACCAAGCTCAGTCAAACTCCGAATGCCATAGACTTACTTCCGGGAGTCAGACAGTGAGTGCTAAGATCCATTGTCAAAAGGGAAACAGCCCAGACCATCAGCTAAGGTCCCCAAGTGTGTGTTAAGTGGGAAAGGATGTGGAGTTGCACAGACAACCAGGATGTTGGCTTAGAAGCAGCCACCATTGAAAGAGTGCGTAATAGCTCACTGGTCGAGTGACTCTGCGCCGAAAATGTAACGGGGCTAAACACACCACCGAAGCTATGGCTTGATGCTTTGCATCAGGGGTAGGGGAGCGTTGTATAAGGGTTGAAGGTGTACCGTAAGGAGCGCTGGACATTATACAAGTGAGAATGCCGGTATGAGTAACGAAAAGATCAGTGAGAATCTGATCCGCCGAAAGCCTAAGGGTTCCTGAGGAAGGCTCGTCCGCTCAGGGTAAGTCGGGACCTAAGGCGAGGCCGAAAGGCGTAGTCGAAGGACAACAGGTCGAAATTCCTGTACCACCGTAAGCCGTTATGAGCAATGGGGGGACGCAGTAGGGTAGTGACGCGGACTGATGGATGTCCGTCTAAGCAGTGAGGCTGATGTGTAGGCAAATCCGCACATCATTAAGGCTGAGCTGTGATGGGGAGCGAAAATTGTAGTAGCGAAGGTCATGATCTCACACTGCCAAGAAAAGCCTCTAGCCAGGTGAAGGTGCCCGTACCGCAAACCGACACAGGTAGGCGAGAAGAGTATTCTAAGGCGCGCGGAAGAACTCTCGTTAAGGAACTCGGCAAAATGACCCCGTAACTTCGGGAGAAGGGGTGCCCCGGTAGTGTGAATAGCACGAGGGGGCCGCAGTGAAAAGGCCCAAGCGACTGTTTAGCAAAAACACAGGTCTGTGCGAAGCCGTAAGGCGAAGTATACGGGCTGACGCCTGCCCGGTGCTGGAAGGTTAAGGGGAGTGGTTAGGAGCAATCCGAAGCTGTGAACCGAAGCCCCAGTAAACGGCGGCCGTAACTATAACGGTCCTAAGGTAGCGAAATTCCTTGTCAGGTAAATTCTGACCCGCACGAATGGCGTAACGACTTGGGCGCTGTCTCAACGAGAGATCCGGTGAAATTTTAATACCTGTGAAGATGCAGGTTACCCGCGACAAGACGGAAAGACCCCATGGAGCTTTACTGCAGCTTGATATTGAATTTGGGTACGATCTGTACAGGATAGGTGGGAGCCTTTGAAGTGGGAGCGCAAGCTTCCATGGAGGCAACGTTGGGATACCACCCTGATCGTATCTAGGTTCTAACCTGGTACCGTAATCCGGTGCGGGGACAGTGTCAGGTGGGCAGTTTGACTGGGGCGGTCGCCTCCTAAAGAGTAACGGAGGCGCCCAAAGGTTCCCTCAGAATGGTTGGAAATCATTCGAAGAGTGCAAAGGCATAAGGGAGCTTGACTGCGAGACCTACAAGTCGAGCAGGGACGAAAGTCGGGCTTAGTGATCCGGTGGTACCGCATGGAAGGGCCATCGCTCAACGGATAAAAGCTACCCTGGGGATAACAGGCTTATCTCCCCCAAGAGTCCACATCGACGGGGAGGTTTGGCACCTCGATGTCGGCTCATCGCATCCTGGGGCTGAAGTAGGTCCCAAGGGTTGGGCTGTTCGCCCATTAAAGCGGTACGCGAGCTGGGTTCAGAACGTCGTGAGACAGTTCGGTCCCTATCTGTCGTGGGCGTAGGAAATTTGAGAGGAGCTGTCCTTAGTACGAGAGGACCGGGATGGACGTACCGCTGGTGTACCAGTTGTTCCGCCAGGAGCACCGCTGGGTAGCTATGTACGGACGGGATAAACGCTGAAAGCATCTAAGCGTGAAGCCCCCCTCAAGATGAGATTTCCCAGTATGTAAGACCCCTTGAAGACGACGAGGTAGATAGGCTGGGGGTGGAAGTGCAGCAATGCATGGAGCTGACCAGTACTAATCGGTCGAGGGCTTATCCAATTAGCAAGTGATAACTCGCGTGTTTCGTTTCGAATCTAGTTTTCAGAGAACGATCTCTGAAATGTAAGCTACGCGTTTGGTGGCGATGGCGGAGGGGTTCCACACGTACCCATCCCGAACACGACCGTTAAGCCCTCTAGCGCCGATGGTACTTGGACCGCAGGGTCCTGGGAGAGTAGGACGCCGCCAAGCGATTTCCCTTTGGGGTATTTTTTTTGCCCCCCTTGCCAAGGAATAAGGGATATATAAGGGCCCTTAGCTCAGTTGGTTAGAGCGCACCTCTGATAAGGGTGAGGCCGGTGGTTCGAGTCCACCAGGGCCCATAGCAAGACCACAACAAAGAAATACACAGTGTATGGGGCCATAGCTCAGCTGGGAGAGCGCCTGCCTTGCAAGCAGGAGGTCAGCGGTTCGATCCCGCTTGGCTCCACCATTCCCTGATAGCTCAGTTGGTAGAGCACTCGACTGTTAATCGAGTTGTCACAGGTTCGAGCCCTGTTCGGGGAGCCATATGGAGAGGTGTCCGAGCTGGCCGAAGGAGCACGATTGGAAATCGTGTAGGCGTCACAAGCGTCTCGAGGGTTCGAATCCCTCTCTCTCCGCCAGATAATTTTTTTAGCAAGGCCCGTTGGTCAAGGGGTTAAGACACCTCCCTTTCACGGAGGTAACAGGGGTTCGAATCCCCTACGGGTCATATTATGGAGGCTTAGCTCAGCTGGGAGAGCATCTGCCTTACAAGCAGAGGGTCGGGGGTTCGATCCCCTCAGCCTCCACCATATAACTTTATAACGACGCGGGGTGGAGCAGCCCGGTAGCTCGTCGGGCTCATAACCCGAAGGCCGCAGGTTCAAATCCTGCCCCCGCAATTATACTTTCCCTGAGAAAGTGATCTGGAACCGTGGTGTAGTTGGCCTAACATGCCTGCCTGTCACGCAGGAGATCGCGGGTTCGAATCCCGTCGGTTCCGCCATTTTTAATTAAATATACACCGTGCCGGTGTAGCTCAACTGGTAGAGCAACTGACTTGTAATCAGTAGGTTGGGGGTTCAAGTCCTCTCGCCGGCACCATTTTTAGTATTTACATCTGAATTTGTGATAGAATGTATATTATAGATGCAGTTGCTAATACTAAGATACTCTTAGTGGATGAATGGCTTACTCTATGGCGATCGTGGCGAAGTGGTTAACGCACCGGTTTGTGGATCCGGCATTCGGGGGTTCAATTCCCCTCGATCGCCCCATGATTTTTTAATGGGGATTAGCCAAGCGGTAAGGCAACGGACTTTGACTCCGTCATGCATAGGTTCAAATCCTATATCCCCAGCCATTTCATTTATGAGTCATTAGCTCAGTTGGTAGAGCACCTGACTTTTAATCAGGGTGTCGAAGGTTCGAGCCCTTCATGACTCACCATTATATTTTGCGGTCGTGGCGGAATTGGCAGACGCGCACGGTTCAGGTCCGTGTGGGCTAACCCCCCGTGGAGGTTCGAGTCCTCTCGACCGCACCATATGTTTTGCGGAAGTGGCTCAGCGGTAGAGCATCGCCTTGCCAAGGCGAGGGTCGCGGGTTCGATTCCCGTCTTCCGCTCCAATATTTGCGCCCTTAGCTCAGCTGGATAGAGCGTTTGACTACGAATCAAAAGGCCGGGAGTTCGAATCTCTCAGGGCGCGCCATTATTCTCATAAGTATCGGGATGTAGCTCAGCTTGGTAGAGCACCTGGTTTGGGACCAGGGGGTCGCATGTTCAAATCGTGTCATCCCGATTTTTTTATTTTGCGGGTGTAGTTCAATGGTAGAACTTTAGCCTTCCAAGCTAATAGCGTGGGTTCGATTCCCATCACCCGCTTCCGAGTAACATACAGAAAAGCCTTTGCTTATAGCAAGGGCTTTTTTTTGCGTTAAAAAGAATAAGTGGATTCCTTTTAAAATAGAGTCAATTGTCATTTGATTAAGGATAGAATCTTTGTTTTAATAAATAGAACAATTCGTATCTGATTTACCGTGTTTATTTATAAAGGAGGACAAACAGTAATGAAAAGAGCTCTGGTCATTGGTGGAAACGGAACGCTAGGTAAAGCTGTTGTTGCGAAACTGAGAGATTATTCCGTTGAGGTTATTACAGCAGGTAGACAATCCGGGGATGTTCAGGTGGATATGACTTCGACAGAGAGTATTACTACCCTCTTTGAAACGGTGAGAAATATTGATTACGTCATTGTGGCGGCAGGTCAGACCCATTATGCGAAACTCGAAGAACTTACACCTGAGAACAATATGATTAGTGTGCAGGGTAAACTGCTTGGACAGGTTAATATCGTGTTGATTGGTCAGCACTATATTAATGACAAAGGGAGTTTCACGTTGGTCAGTGGCATAATACAAGACCACCCTATTGAGAAAGGCGCATCAAGTGCTATGGTCAATGGGGCCATTGATGCGTTTGCCAAAGCGGCAGCGTTTGAGTTGCCACGAGGCATTCGTTTGAACTCAGTTAGTCCCAACTTATTTGTAGAGTCGGCGGAGAAATATAAGGATTTCTTTATTGGATTTAATCCTGTACCTGTAGAGAAAGTGGCTAATACGTTTATCCAGAGTGCACTTGGGATCGAAACAGCCCAAAACTTTAAAATATATTAAAAGCCTGATGTGAATGAAGAATTACTGGAATGAAGAACTGCTGGATGAGACCATTTGGAATATTAAATATAAAGTAGATCCACCGAAAATCCGGTGAATCTCCTTTTGTTTGTTGTGGAAGAAACAGAGGTATGTTTACTATTGTGAAGCAGGTAGTCCAAGAACTTCGAGCATTTCATTACGTTTGAGCGATTCGGCAATGGGGCCATCAATGAGCCATTTCTTAGCATTGAGGACATAGACATGATCATTTTGAACAGCGGGTAGGCTTTTCCATACTTGGAGTTGCTGGATTTCGTTGAGTTCATCTTTTGTTTTTTGCAAAGCTTCAGCTGATCCATCTGAGCTAATGGACACAATGAACAGATAGTCTGCTTTGATTTCAGGCAAAAGCTCAACCGAGATACTGGCATTCATCCGATCTGGATTCTCAGCCTCGAGTTTGGTAACGAGAGCATCGGGAGTGAATCCAATTTCATAGCCCGCTCCTACATAACTAGAAGCTGGGAATGGCGTAGATGGAATGGACGAGAAGAACAAACGCATATCTTTCTCTTCCAGGCGCAGGAATGCAGCTGTTGGTTTGGTCTTGGTGATATCGGCTGCGAGTTTCTGAGCTTCAGTTACCTGATCTTTATTTTTTTGTAAAAGCTGTTCAGCCCGCTCTTCAATATCCAATGCAGTAGCTACCTGTACGATAGATTCCTGCCAATTACGGCGATCATAAGTGATCGTAGGCGCGATTTTCTCAAGTTGTTCGAGAATTTTGGCATCCAAACTGGCATTGGCAATAATAAGGTCCGGATTTGCGCTGACTACAGCTTCAAAATTGACACTTTCATTAATGGGTTCGACAGCCACGCCTTGGGCTTCAAGTTGCTCATTGAGGTAATCTTGCCGGCCAATAGGTGTAGCAAGTACCAGTGGTACCTCCAAGGAGAGGAGAATGTCCTCCATATTAATGGACACAATCCGTTCGGGATGTGCCGGGATTTCTTTGCTGCCACTGGCGCTCTCCACGGTTTTAGTAGTTGATTCAGTGGATGAGTCCCCATCTGTCCCCGCAGCTGATTTCACGCCATCCGTAGATTGCTGCGAAGTGCTTTCAGGTGTCTGCCCACACGCAACAAGTAACATGGCGAGTATGAACAGGATCCCCGTTATTTTGACATAATGCTGTTTGTACATCATAATCCCCCTGTGTTTCTAATGATATTGATTCTCAGTACACTTTATATTGTAGCGGTCTCATGTTGGGGGAGACATAGCCTTCTGTGCTATCCGGTCATGGATTAATGTGCTGAGTACCACCAAAAAGTTTCAGGGTTTCATCGATGATCTGATCATGGGCATATGGTGAATAATCCAACCAAGGCATTTCATCTAGCAGATATACATGCTGGTTCTGCACGGGTATCAATTGTTGCCATAGCTGAGTATGTTGTAGTTTATGCCAACGTTGCTGGGATTCTAAGTCCTGGTCCACAATCAGTAACATGCGATCTCCAACCATTTGAGGCAACTCCTGTTCATCCAATGCACGATAGACTTGCCCTGGAAGCAGATCGTGTGAAGGGGACACGCCCAGGTCGTTATATAGAACAGCGCCCCCATTGCGTCGCCCGTAGATTAACAGATGACCCATCATGATATGAATGATGGAGACCGTATCCTTTCCGATGAAATAAGTAAGCTGCTCTTTAGCATGGATTACCTTGTCATCATACTGCTCCAACCACTGCTGAGCATCCTGTTGCTGTCCCACAATGGAGGCAACTTGTACGAAGTGTTCCCGCCAGCTCAATCCTTTCCATGGGATAACGATGGTAGGAGCAATTCGCTGCAGCGTTCTTTTTAACGTATGGGCTTCGTACTCATTACAGATTATGAGATCCGGGCTCGCTTGCATCAACAACTCAACGTTGGTTTGCCAGATATGAGGATTCATGCGTTTGCTACGTCCCAGATGATAAGGGATATTGGAGAAAAACAGATTCCTGTGTTGATCCCGTCGGTTATCGATCAATGCCGCATGGGGGATGATCTGTAATGCCAGCAGATGGCCAGTGGTTCCGAAGGAGAGAGCAGCAATTTTACTGCGTTTCTGCCGTTGATAGGTAGAGGGAGACACGCCAACATATTTTTTGAATTTGCGACTAAAGTAAAACTCGTCCTGAAAACCAACCTGTGAGGCGATGTGTTTGATGGTTTGGCCGGGGACGAGCAGCATCTCTTTGGCCCTGTCCATGCGGATGTTATTCACGTACTCCATGGGACTGATGCCAGTACGGTTTTTGAATACCCGTGAATAGTGCCATACACTCATGCCTGCCACACCGGCAAGAACTTCACGAGAAAGATGCTCAGCATATCCAAGCTCAATAAGTTCAAGCGTTTGATCCAAAGCAGAGGTGTGTTCGGAATCTCCTATTGCACTTTCTTTGGGAGGAGCATACACATGGGTCAACAATTCATGCATCAAAGTCTGAATACGAAATGGACGATTTTCTTGAGGTACAGAGATGCATTCATGGAGCTGTGAGGCAATTCTGGTACATTCCTGAAAAAGTTCATGCGGTAATTCATCGGCATAAGACGAACGAAGTAACCCTTTTTGGTAAATCTCCATTACAGTAGATCCAGAAGTGGTTTTGTTCATATCTGAAATGGGCTTTAACAGATCAAAATATATCGCGATGCCCTGTAAAGGATGAACCTCATCCGGTGTATATTCTATTGCTGTTCCTGGCAGGATCAGATACATTTTGCCGATTGTGGCATGATTCAGCCTATGCCCAATACGAATATCGGCCTCACCGCCAGTACAGATGAGCAAAAGATGTGAGTCAGCTAATACGAATGGGGGAAGAAAAGACGTTTGATTGAGAACTTCGGATGTTTTGAATCTTGCATATAGGTCACGGGTATGATCACCGTTAGATATCAGTGGAAAGACTTGCAAAGTCACCAGAATCCCTCCTTAACTTACGATAGTAACATTATATATGATGTATTTGAGAATCATTATCAATTATCGCATATTGTCATACAAATAAGAAGTCCATATGATAATATGAGATGATATAGCGAATTCTGATCATTGAACCACGTAATTCTCCACTATAAATTGAATTGATATAGGTTACCGAGTTGTAAAATAGCCAATACATATTTCCCATCATCCAAACTGTTGAGGGAATAACCAGTAAAATCTCAACCGATGTTAATCGTAGAATTACTTAAATAACAGATCATTTAATTCACTACGCAAAAAAAGACAAGCCCTCTCCTACGATGTCCGCAGGAAGAGGAACTTGTCTTTTTTGTTAGAGCTAGCGATTAGTATCTTTCCAGAATCGTTTGTGTTTTCAAGCCATCTGCAGGAATCAGCCAGTTGTTGTTCTCCAGCAATTGCAGCAGTTGGGTACGCAGTGCGGATACGGCTACAGCATCATCGGTTTTGAAAGAAACCTCTACGATATTCTCAATACCTGTACCTGCTGCGTCACGGATCGGCCATACTTCGAGTGTAAGCTCTTGACCATTCCATGTACCTTCATAACGTTGGAATGTGATTGGACCATATGCACGGGATTGTGTAAGCTGCTGTTTACCCCAGTTGGAGGCAGTCCAGTTTTTCAATTTGCCCGGAAGCTTGTCCAGCAACATGTTTAAGGCTTCTTGCTCTGAAGGAAGTTGAACACCTGTTGTTTTGGTATCGACTTTTTTAGTATTGGAGAAGCTTAGTGTCTGTTTGCCGTATCCCCAATCAATTTCAGCCTCGTAGTTATCATCTGATTTATCAAAACCCTCTTGGTTAGCCAGAGTCAGCGCTGCGTTGATATCGCCATTGATCACAGGGTAGCGTTTTTTATAAGTCAATTCGTAGTTATTCTTGTCACCCTTTTTGCGAAAACGAACGTTCCATCCTTGTTGATCCAATCCGAGAGCATTGGTGTCGAAGTACTCTACGTTAATGTTTCTTGGCGTGGAACTCAGGCCGAGTGTCTGAATCACTTCACTGCGTGGTGTCCCATCTGTATTTAATACAAGTTCCGGCTTGGCCAGAAACTTCACTTCATAAGCAGGAACGGCATTGGCAGCAGCTGAAGCCTGGGGTGCTCCCAGAAATGTCATTCCACTTCCCAATGTTACGATGCTCAGCATCAATGAGGCTGTTACCTTTTTCCACTTTTTCAAAACCAATCACTCTCCTAATCTGGATTAACGTACAGATCCCACTTTATCGCCCGAGTATCTGAAAGCGATTAAAGGGAAGCGCACATTGCGTTAACCCTGCATAGATTTGATGAATGGCAAACGATAGTTTATAGCGGATCAAGGCAATCAGCCATGGAAAATGGGGAAGCCGTGACTCACCTCTCGCAGCACTTCTTTGAAGCGGTTTACCTGAACTGAAGGGTGGCGGTCCTTGTTATGTACGGTGTATATATGGCGTGGTGCCTGCTCTCCGGGAATGGGAAGAACTTGAATGAGCCCGTGCTGTTCCTCCCACTGTACCGCCATCCGAGACATGAATGAGACATGCCCCCCGATTAACACGAGCTGTTTGATCGCTTCCAGGGAATCCATCTCCACCGTACTCCGCAAACGAATGTCATGTTGCGCAAGCCATTGATTGGTTAACCGACGAGTACTGGACTCATTGCCGTGTAAGGCAAAAGGAATCTGCGCGATATGATCAGGGGTTAATGCATCCTTCTGGGCCAACCCATGTTGCGGAGAACAGATCAATACCAGGTCGTCTTCACACAACGTCTCAGCTTGCAGTGCGGGTCCAACAAATGGCTCGGAAGAGATCACCCCCAGATCAATCTGATGCCGAATCAGCATCTCGCGAATGACAGGTGAAGGTTTGACGGATAAGACGATACGAATGCCCGGGAATTCTTGAGAAAAGGTATTGAGCATGGCAGGCAGCAGATATGTAGCTGGTACATAGCTTGCCCCAATGTGCAGGGTGCCCCGATAGAGACTGTCATATTCCTTCACTACCCGCCTTGCCTCTTGGGTCAAAGCATTGATTTTGATGGAATAGTGGAGCAAAGCCTGTCCGGCTTCGGTTAAAAAGGTCTTTCCACTGCGTGATTCAAATAATCGCACACCCATCTCTTCCTCCAATGACTTCATATGAAATGTAACGGTCGGTTGTTTGATTCCCAGTAACTCGGCCACGCTTGTCATGTGATGATGCTTATCGATCAGCTCAACAATTTGCAATTTGATCAGATTCAATGTCCCAACACTCCTTTCACTTCTACTAGCCCAATATATAAGATGATCTAATATTTTTCATAAAGACGGAGAGTACAGAACCAATCTGAAGAAGCGGAGCCAAAAGCTTTCTGGAAGAAAGCTGCTTCGGAAGCATATGCTTCGCCTTTATCCCCGGATTTCTCCCTTTATAAAGGAAATAAAAGAAATCTGGGGATAACAGCGATCGGAAGATGGTGCTGTAATCGGAGCGACAAAATGAAAATTAATTTAATTCACCTACTATAGATTTAATCTATGAACATCAACAGAATTCATCTAAAAAGTTAATTCCAATTTTACATACAAGACATACAACTCGCGAAAGCGGACGTTAGACTGAGAACAGTGCAAGAGATCAAGTAACAGAAGACAGGCAGGGATGCTTATGAAATTAGAGATGACAGGAATTCAAAAATCATTTAATCAAACACCCGCGCTGCTGCCGACAGATCTAACGCTTGAACATGGAAAGTTCACGACCCTGCTCGGCCCATCGGGCTGTGGCAAAACAACACTGCTCCGCATGTTGGCCGGGCTGGAACAGCCGGACGCGGGGGAGATTCGTGCAGATGGTCAGTGTATCTACTCTGCGGCGAAGCGGATTGATATACCAACACACAAGCGTAATCTGGGCATGGTGTTTCAGGATTTTGCATTATGGCCGCATATGACCGTATACGAAAATGTAGCATTTGGCCTGAAGGCCGGAAAACAGAAATCTGATCTGCGGCAAAAGGTGAACGAAGCACTTGGCATGGTTCGCCTGCAAGGCATGGAAGATCGATATCCTCATCAGCTGTCTGGTGGACAGCAGCAACGGGTTGCTTTTGCCAGAGCCGTAGCGGTTAGACCTGGTGTGATCCTGTTCGATGAGCCACTGAGTGCACTGGATGCTGTACTCCGGGAAGAGATGCGGATTGAGATGATGTCGCTGGTTCGGGACATGGGGCTGACTGCGCTGTACGTCACACATGATCAGATTGAAGCGATGTCGATGTCGGATGAGATTGTGGTGATGCAGAAGGGTCGGATATTGCAAAAGGGAAGTCCGGAAACGATATATTCGGCGCCGAGTGATCCATATGTCGCTTCGTTTATCGGAAAGTCCAACTGGCTCACGCCTAATCAATCGATGGTGCGTCCAGAGCATGTCACTTGGAACAAAACAGGTCATGATGATCTGTGTTATCCAGGGACGGTACTTAGTGTCAGCTATGTAGGTGAGCGTTATGAAGTACGAGTGCAGATGGAAGGGCTGGGCGTATGGACAGCCTATATGAACCAAAGAGTGCGCGTAGGGGAGCGGGTGCAGCTCTATGTAACCCCTGAGCGGATATGCCGAATGGACGGTTATGACCACCCGAGTATGAAGCAGAACGAAGCGATCGCAGTGGCATATTAAATTGTTGAACAAGCACGCAGTTGGAAGCAAGAGTACACATTTTATAAGAAACCAGGGGAGATGGACGAATATGTTGGGTATGAAAACACGGAAAAAGAGCGCAATGCTGTTATTAACAGCGGTAATGAGTATCAGTTTGTTCGGATGTAGTACAGGGAACACAACCACAGGCAATGCGGCACAACCCGCGGGTGAGGGAAACACAGCAGCAGCGGCGGAAACAACGAAACCGGCTGGTGGCAAGTTGGTCTTGTACAGTGCTGGCCCACAGAAGCTGGCGGATAACATTGTGAGTGGATTTACGGACAAAACGGGGATTGAAGTTGAGATGTTCCAGGGAACGACAGGCAAAATTCTGGCTCGTATGGAAGCAGAGAAGTCCAATCCGGTTGCAGACGTTGTAATTCTAGCCTCTTTACCTTCAGCACAGGCTTTGAAAGCAGACGGACTGACCATGCCTTACCCTGAAGCAGCCAATGCAGACAAGCTGAACAAGGATTGGTCGGATGCAGAGGGCAACTATTTCAGCAGCAGCGCTTCCGCATTGGGTATTGTTTATAACACCAAACTAGTATCTACACCACCAACAAGTTGGGCAGAGCTGGCTACGCCTGCGTGGAAAGATGCAGTGAACATTCCCGACCCTACATTATCAGGTTCAGCACTCGACTTCATCACAGGGTACCTGAGTGCAAATGGTGAAAAAGGATGGGATCTGCTGAGTGCCTATAAAGCCAATGGTGTAGCGATGGCAGGTGCCAATCAGGAAGCACTTGATCCAGTCATTACGGGTGCCAAAAGCATCGTAGCGGCAGGTGTGGACTACATGGCGTATTCCTCCAAAGCAAAAGGTGAACCACTGGATATCGTTTATCCTGAGGAAGGCACGGTAATCAGCCCAAGGCCGGCAGCGATTCTGAAATCCAGTCCAAATGTAGAGAATGCCAAAGCGTTCATTGACTATCTATTGTCCGATGAAGCACAGAAGCTTGTTGCAGATGCTTATCTGATCCCAGGCCGCGAAGACATTGAAGCGACTAACCGTGCCAATGTGAAGGATATTCCACAACTTAAAGTGGATTGGAACTGGATGAGCGAACATGGCGAAGAGACAGCGGCGCGTTTTTCCGAGACTTTTAAGTAAGTACTTTTGCATATGCAAAATACCCAAAGAAGAACAAGTATAGAGACACAATTAGGCAAAAGGAATACCTGCTGTCTGTGGAAAGTCATGTGAGGTGAACGTAGTGAAACCTGTTGGAATGGACAACAACCGAATTTTTCGGAGAGTGGGCGTGATTCTGGCCCTCTTTCTGCTGACCATAAGCATTGGTGTACCGCTCTTGCTGATCTTCTGGCAAAGTGTGTATCCGGATGGACAATGGGACTGGATGGCTCCGATTCGCACGATTACCGGTCATCATCTATCGGGTGTATTGCTGAATTCCGTCTGGCTTGGCATCTGCGTTGTAGCAGTAACCACGCTGCTGGCGCTGCCTCTGGCCTGGATGATGGCGAAGACTCGGATGGGTGAGCATCGCTGGGTCGATGTAATCCTGATGATTCCGTTCATGACCCCGCCGTATATCGGCTCGATGGGCTGGATTCTGTTTATGCAAAAAGGGGGATACCTTCAGCAATGGGTGCCCTCATCTGCGGGCTGGAGTGAGCTGTTTTTCAGCTTCTGGGGCATGGTGCTCATCATGAGCTTGCACTTGTTCCCATTCCTGTATCTGCTGCTTCGAGATGCATTGATCCGCATCGGTGGCAATCTGGAAGAAGCGGGAGCCGTGCATGGTGCACGTGCAGGGTACCGTTTCAGACGTATTATTTTACCCCTGTTGTTGTCGTCTTACGGAATGGGGATCATGCTGGTCTTTGTCAAAACGATTGCGGAATTCGGAACACCAGCGACCTTTGGGCGCAAGATTGGCTATTATGTCATGACCTCCGAAATTCATAAGTACATCTCCAGTTGGCCGATTGACTTCGGCAAGGCGACTTCACTGGCATCGGTGCTGCTGTCCGTCTGTCTGGTGATGTGGTATATGCAGTCTGCCATGAGTCGAAAGTTCACGTATCGTCTGGTTGGTGGCAAAGGGCAACGTTCGAAGCGATATTCTCTTCGTGGCGGAGCAGGATGGTTGTGCGGGGCGTATCTTGCAATCCTGTTGATCCTGTCGATAGGTATTCCGTATTTCTCCATTATCGCCGCTTCGACCATGAAGTTACGGGGATCAGGAATTGCTTTTGATAATCTCACCTTGGATCATTACAAGGAGCTGTTATCTTGGGGATCAGTGAGTATGAAGGCCATCGGGAACAGTCTGGGATTATCCCTCGCGGCTTCAACGGTCGCTGTTATTATCGGAACCGGATTTGCACTCGCGATCGGCAGATCATCTTCATTCATGCAGCGTGTGATTGACTTGTTCAGTCTGTTGCCTAATACGGTGCCGGGTATCGTGATGGTCGTGGGTCTGATTCTTTTCTGGAACTCACCCTGGATGCCAGTCACGTTGTATAACACCTACGGCATGGTTGTGCTCACGTACGTTGTTCTCTTCTTGCCTTACACCGTGCAGTATGTAAAATCGAGCTTTACCCAGATTGACGGAACGTTGTTCCAGGCTGGGCAAGTCTTTGGCGGGAAACCGCTGTATATTCTGCGGCGAATCCTGATCCCGCTAATCCTGCCCGGCATGCTGGCCGGCTGGATGATGACCTTTACGATTGCTACCCGGGAGCTGGTAGGTTCGTTGTTGATTCTTCCGCCGTCGATGCAGACGTCGGCTACGTATATTTTTGCCCAGTTCGAACAAGGTCAGGTATCCCTCGGAATGGCGATGGCCGTTGTAACTGTAGGCATGACGGTGCTGATGCTGCTGGGAATCGAACTGCTGAATTCAAAGAGAAAGTGGAATGCATCATGATCAAACTGAACGTATGGGGCGGTGCAGGGGAACATGGGCGTTCCGCCTATCTCCTGAGCGGGAGCCGGTTTCGCCTTTTGCTGGATTGTGGTGTGAAAAAAGAAGGTACGGGCCAGTATCCGCTGATTGAACCAGAGATTGTCCCGCAACTGGATGCGGTGTTTTTGTCCCACGCCCATGAGGATCATTCGGTCGCCATCCCTTTGCTGTATAAGATGGGCTACCAGGGTGAAGTGTGGACGACGAGAGAGACGAGGGCGCAGCTGCGTACGTATTTTGCCAACTGGCGAAGGTTTGTAGAGCGTATAGGCGAAGAACTTCCTTATGATGAAGTAGATGAGCAGGCTATTCGTTATCGGTATCTGGAAGATGAGGTTGTATCCCAAACCTGGTTCGAACCGATTCCCGAAGTAAAAGTGATGTGGGGCCGGAGTGGACATCTGGCTGGATCGGTATGGTTTGGGGTTGAAATGGAAGGTAAGCGGATTTTCTATTCCGGGGACTACACGTCCGAATCGCTGCTTTTACATGAGGATTGTCCAGCGGAGGCGTTCTGGCAGACAAACATGCTTCGTGAGAATCCTGTGTTCGATGCTCCGAGCAGCGAACGGTGGGGTACAGAGGAACTAATCGCCATAAACAGTGGGCAAAAGGCTGGAGAATTCATAACGTCACAAGATCATACATCTGTTGCATCAGAGGCATCGTCAAGAACACTTGTATCCATGGAGATACCCATGAAGCAAGGGAACTTCACATCCAACGGAGCAGATGGAGCAGTCAGAGCAGGCAAAGCAAACGTAGCAGACGTTGCAGACGCTGCGCCAATATCTTCCGTCGGACTGGTGGATCTGGCAATCGTTGATGCGGCCTACGGTACGGACCAGGATACACAGGCCGACAAACTGGAACAGCTTGAACGAGCCATTCGCCAGACGATTGCTCAAGGCGGAAAGGTGCTCTTACCCATGCCAGTCGTAGGTCGTGGACAGGAGATCATACTGTGGGCACAGCAACAATTCCCGGCTATCCCAATCGTAGTGGAACAAGGGCTGGTGGACGGCATGAAGCAGCTTATGCATGTTCCGTATTGGTTGAGGGAGAAGGGAGAGCATGTCAACGGAAGTTCGTTGAAAGACAAAATTGATGGCTTTCTGACTGGACGAGGATGGGATCTGCCTACGACCACCCAAGAGCGGGAACAACTGTTGGAACATCATGCTGCTTCGCTATGGTTCATTCCGGACGGCATGATGCAGTCCTCGCTTGCCCGTTGGTATTATAGTCAATTATCGGACAGGGAGGAGAATCTGATTCTGCTCACCGGGCATGTTGCTCATGGTACATTTGCTGATAAGCTGCTACGGGTTCCTGACAAGTATGGAGTGTGTGTGGTGCGGAAAATACGTTATAAAGTGCATCAGGGCTGGAAGGATGTTGAACGGATGCTGCATCAGGTTCCAGCAAGGCATACGGTCCTTGTGCATACTGACCGGGCAGAGACGGACCGTTTAAAAGAAGGTTTGCTCAGAAATAACCCGTCACCGGGAACAGTTATACATTCACTGTCTGCTGGTGACGAGCTATATGTGTGAATTGTGCATGAATCGAATTGATGCGCCAGATTGGAACGTCCCTGGGGACGTTCTTTTTCCATTGCTGTGTGATCTTTAGGGTTCGCGATGAATAGGGTGTTCCAGTTCGGCATGACCCATCAAACTATCCACGGCTTCACCATCCACCAGTATATTCAGGCTGTTCACTTCATCAAATTGAAACATCGTTGTAGTTAAAGCTTCCAATGCGAGCAATTCTCCACTGGTACCAAGATTGGCTTCAGCGGGGATATGAACGTCCAAAGTAACCGTACCCTCAGCAGAATGGATAGAGAGCAGTTCCACCTGCTCCCAGAGGGAAACAAGCTCCGAATTGGTGTTCGTTTGCAACGCTGCAAATGTTTTTTCATATTTTTCGGAATCATCCTTGTATTCAATTTCCTGCTCTGTTTTCTCAAGCTCCAGTACCTGAGAATCTGCCAAATATACATCGACGACTTGTATATTCATTGTACCCAGATCCACCTCCGTTTCGGATGGGTTTGGCGCCTGCGCCTGTCCTCCCTGAACAGCAGGTTCATTCGAACCGGATTGGCTCACTGGCTTCTGGGCACATCCAACTCCGATAACGATCAAGCATGATAATATAAGTGCACAACCTAGCTTCTTATTCAAAGAATCACTTCCTTCATTTGATTTATTTGATAATTTATAGGCCCAAATACTCCTTGATTCCATCGGCTATCGCTTGAGCGGCTTTCATCTGAACAACTTCGGACGACATCAGTTCTTCATCGAGTACATTACTCAAGAATCCCACTTCCAAAAGCACTGCAGGCATGGTCGTGTCTCGGATCACTTCCAAGTTGCCATTTTTCACACCACGATCTCTGAGACCCATGGCTTTCACCAAACGTTGATGAATGATAGTAGCTAATTCCTTGCTGTTACTGCGTTGATAATAATATGTCTCCGTACCTGTGGCTTGAGGGGCGGACTTCACGCTATTGCCATGGATAGATACAAATACATCTGCATTTAATTGATTGGCGAGCTGAACACGCTCAGGACGGGTCGGATAGGTATCACCTTCACGAGTCATCACCAATTCGATATTAGGTTCATTGAGCAACAGGGCTTGTACTTTGTGAGCTAATGCCAGATTGTATTCTTTTTCGGGTTTGTTCGTGATGCTGATCGTCCCTGGATCACTGCCACCGTGTCCTGGATCGATGACCACGACCTTGCGTCCTGAACCGCCTACTGGAGTGACTGGAGCAGGTGTGACATTGTCTCCCGCAACATTTAGATCAATAATCAGTTTATCGGCAATGACGTTCTGGTTGTACTGGACATCCTTCACATTATTCAATTCCACGACAATGCGAACTTGTGCCGGTTCTCGTTTGAACAGCGAATATCTCACTTCTGTCACATTGGGATAACCGCTCACATCCAACTTGCCATTGAGTCCTTGATCCAGCGGTTGGGAGATATCACCAAAGGTGGCTCCAGGCAAGTCCACAACCAAACGATCAGGGTACTTGAGGGTCGTTACTACCGGCTGAACGGCCCCATCCGTGGATAAAACGAGCTGATTGTTGGCAAATTGTATATCGGTAACCTTAGCGGTAGACGTTGAATCCCCTTTTCCAGAACTGTTGCCTGGGTCGATAGCAGGTCCCTTACTGGTGTTTGTTAAGTATACGATCTTGTCTTGATTGTTCCATCTTACCTTAAGCCCCATTTGTTCACTGACAAATCGAATGGGCACCACCAGCGTTTTGTTCAAAATTTGCGGTGCTGTGTTCAAAGTGACTTGTTTGTCAGCAACCATGGCTTGCTTTTGATCCACGGTTAGGGAAATCGTCTGTTGATCTTGCTGAATTTTTACAGTGCGTGCTTGTTGGTTCCAATCAACTTTGAATTTCAAATTTTCGGCAACGACACGAATCGGGATCATCACGTTTTTATTGATAATCGTCACCTGTACATCACTTGGGAGGACTAATTCCTCTCCATCCATAAAGATTTTCGACGAACTTGCAGCGGCATTTCCCTGATTAGGGAACAAAACGAGTAAGAACAGGCTCAGAAACAATAGTAAAATGGTTTTCTTCATTATGCACCTCGACTAGTATTAGATCTATATGACACTTCCAAAATATGCCTACATAGTATAAACGGTAAAAATGTAAAAATGTTTCTCTTCTGATATCTAATTATCAATTGATGGAAGAAAACATGATGTGTGATCGCAAATGGGATGAATATCTCTCTTTTTATTTTCAATGATGTAATTAAATTTCATATAATGTTTGACTTGTGAAATTTAATATCATATACTGGGTGAAATTATGGCAGGATGATGTGTTCATCGGGTCTTGTAGGAGGTTGGAAGTGGATGGATACAGGCAGCTATCCGATGTGGGAGAAGTATCGTTTGAAGCAGGAGCATCTGGTCATCGGACTAATGTCAGGAACGTCACTTGATGGAACTGACGCGGCATTGGTGCGTATTCAAACCGACATGAGCGGGGCATTACAGCAGATAGAGCTGGTTGATTTCGTCTGTGTGCCGTATTCGAATGGATTGAGAGACGTGCTGATCCGGTTATGTTCACCGGGGACAGCTCGTGTCGACGAGCTGACAGCCGCGCATTTTGGTGTATCGGAGTGGTATGCGCATAGCGTTACGGAACTGATGCGGTCTGCCGGTATTTCAACGCAGCAGGTAGATGTGATTAGCATGCATGGACAGACGGTATGGCATGCTCCTGTAGCCTCTGCATTTCCAGGGCCAACGGGAGCCAGTATTGATGTGGTATCGACATTGCAGATCGGTGAATGTGCTGTCGTTCGAGAACGGACAGGGCTGCCAGTGATTGGTAACCTACGAGCAAGGGATATGGCGGCTGGTGGGGAAGGTGCCCCGCTTACGCCTTATGCGGATGCTCTGATGTTCCGCAGCCCGACGGAAGGACGGCTGGTGCAGAATATCGGTGGCATTGGCAATGTGACGGTGCTTCCATCCGAGTCATCTACCGAAGGTATTTCGGCATTTGATACGGGACCGGGGAATATGGTGATGGACGCCATTGTGCGGCAGGCAACGGATGGGCGGCAGCATTATGATCCGAATGGAAGTATTGCCGCACAGGGGAAGGTCGATCAGGGTCTGGTAGAACTGTGTTTGGAGGATGAGTACTTCAAAAGACTTCCGCCGAAAAGTACCGGGCGAGAAGTATATGGAGCCGCATATGCAGTGAGACTGATGGAGATGGCCGCAGCGCGTTCCTTAACGCTTGAAGATACGCTGGCTACTGCCACCTGTCTGACCGCGGAGACCATCGTGCGTGCAGTGCAGGATTTTATCCTGCCCAAGGTGCAAATATCGGCCATGCTTGCGTGCGGTGGTGGCACTTCCAATGCCACGTTGATGGAGATGATCCGTCAGAGACTACCGAAAGATATCCGTTTGGAACGAACAGCAGATTATGGCGTACCTGATGATGCTCGGGAAGCCATTGGATTTGCTCTACTTGGCCATGAGGCACTGATGGGAAGAACCAATACACTCCCGGCAGTAACCGGAGCGAAACACGCCGTAATCTCAGGCAATCTCACACTCTAGTGAGGCCTGACTTTAATTGGAGTTCAGTTATGGAAGGGCGAGGGATTCGATTAGACGCGAGTGGAATTATAAGATAAAATGCTTGTACATGAATGCAGTACGGAAAGGAGGAGCGAATGGAAGGCATGAAAGGTGGACTTGTACGTTTACGCGCATTAATGGATGACTTGACCCCGTCCGAACGGAAGATCGGAGCTTATATTCTCGATCACCCGCAAGAAACTGTTCAATCCTCGGTGGCCCAGTTGTCTGAACGGAGTGGAGGCAGCCCAGCTGCCATTATCCGTCTCTGCAAATCACTGGGTGTAACGGGTTTTCAGGAGCTGAAGCTGAAGATTGCCGGAGATTTGCAGACGAGTGAGCCATATCAATATACGGAGATTCGTCCCCAGGACTCCATGGAGAGCATTATTCAGCATGTGTCCGCAAACAATATTCAGTCGGTGAAGGATACGGTTCATATTCTGGACCCACGTCTGGTGGAAAAAGCCGTGGACGTGCTTCATCAGGCGAACCGGATCTTTTTCTATGGAGTAGGGGCCTCCAACCTGATTGCGCTGGATGCACATTACAAGTTCATGCGAATCAATCGTACAAGCTTTTCGTTCGCCGATCCGCATATGCAGATTTCGTCCGCAACGACGCTTCGTGAGGATGATGCGGTGGTATGTATCTCGTATTCAGGGGAGACTTCAAACGTAATCTCCTGTCTCAAGCATGCTCACGATGGCGGTGCAGCGACAATCAGCATTACCAAGTGGGGCAGCAATACACTCAGTAGTATGGCGGATGTGCCTCTGATGATTACTTCCACCGAAAGTGATATTCGGAGCGGAGCCACATCGTCACGGATTGCTCAGTTGAACGTGATCGACATTTTGTATCTGGCGATTGCCAGTCGGGATTACAACCAGTCGGTGGAGTATTTGGAGAAGAGCCGACAGGCTATTCTGGAGCACAAGTGAAGTAGAACCATATGAATCCCTTTCTGTTTATACAGGAGGGGATTTTTTGACGGATTATATCCGCTTTTAGAATAAAAAAATAAAAAAAGAGCCCAGACCAATGTGGGGCTCCTCTCTTACCACCTCTCTTACCACCTCTAATGATACCTCCTGTACGGCTCAGGAAGGCCCCGCAATGGCGCTGCGGACAAATCCGTCAGCCAGATCAAGCCTGTGCTGGGCTTCTGTTGCATCCACGCCTGCCATCAGCATGACGATTGCCGTTTTTACATGACCGTCTGCACCAGTAAAAGCCTCTTCAATATCTGCTTCATTCGCTCCGGTTGCCAGATGGATCATGCGTTTGGCCCGATGGACAAGCTTCTCGTTCGAAGGGTTCAGATCAACCATGAAATTACGGTAAACCTTGCCCAGACGAATCATGGCGGTAGTTGTGAGCATGTTCAAAATCATTTTCTGGGCGCTGCCTGCCTTCATACGTGTTGAACCCATGACAACCTCTGGGCCGACAACGGCCTCAATGCTCACATCAGCCAACAGTGTCATCGGCGTGCCTGCATTATTACTCAGGCTGATCACCGTAGCCCCGATCTCCTTGGCGTGTCTCATCGCACCCAGCACATACGGGGTTCGTCCACTGGCTGCAATGCCAACCACGACATCGTTTTTGTCTAAGCCATGTTCATCAAGGTCCGCAGCTCCCAACTCCTCACTATCTTCAGCACCTTCAACCGGGTCCTTCACTGCCCGGAATCCCCCTGCAATAATACCCTGCACCATGGAAGGCGGGGTTCCGTAGGTAGGCGGGCATTCCGAAGCGTCAAGTATTCCTAATCGTCCACTGGTACCTGCGCCTACATAAAAAAGCCTGCCGCCAGACTGAAACGCCTTCAAGATCCGATCCGCAGCCTGAGCAATGACCGGAATTAGGGGCTGAATGAGCTCCGCAATCCGTTGATCTTCCTTATTAATTAGCTCCATAATTTCTGCCGAAGGCAATTCATCTATATGATCCGTTAGTGGATTGGGTTGTTCTGTTATTAGTGAATTCAGCATGTGATTCATCTGTATGGCCTCCTTCTCTCTTTTAAAATGATTCATTCAGGGAACAGCGTTTTCTTGCCAGTTGTGCTGCGCCAACCGCTGGAGCGGGGGCATCTTCACGATATACAAAGTCCAACTCTCCATAATATCCCGATAACTTCTGAATAAATGTATTTCGGAAAAGTGCAGCGTATCGAAAAAGTGATCCGGACAGGACAACCTGAGTGGATGCAAATTCCCGATGACGGGCAATCAGCGCCTTGGCGGTATCCGCCAATTGGGAGGCTTCGTCGATGACCAGTGCCCGGGCGGCCTCATCTCCGAGTTCAGCTGCTTCTATAGCTAAGCGGGCGATGGATGCGGTCTCGGTTTTGCCCCAATCCGTCTGATAAACTCGCGTCTTTAGCTCCGATATATCTTGAAGGCTCAGATTCTTTAGAAGAAGCGGGGTTAAACGGGTTGGAGGAAGAACACCGTCATAACTCTGCATAACTACTTGGAGTGCACGCTGCCCAATACGATAACCGCTACCCTCATCTCCGAGCAGATGACCCCAGCCTCCTGCACGGTATCGCTCTCCTTCCAGCGTAAATCCGTACACGATGGAACCTGTTCCAGAGATACACAATACACCGTGAGTATGTCCGAGAGAGGCCATCAGAGCAATCTCTCCTTCGGATACAACCCAGACTGGACAACCTTCTGATGCCTGTCGATTACGACTCTTCATATAGTTATTTACTGCTTTGGCTATAAGTTGCCGCTCTTGGATCGCATCTATACCTGACATACCAAGGCATATACCCTCACAATTTGTCGATAAATCACTTATTAGATTAAATAGCTGTTCCAGCACTCGTTGCAGTTCGGAAAGGGCCTGTTCAGTTGATACGCTATGAGGATTCGTGGGACCTCCGCTGAGTCGGGCAAGAATTTCACCAGATTCGGAAATGATTGCTGCATCAGTATTGGTACCGCCTCCATCTACGCCTACATATACTCGCAAAGTGGCTCACCTCGCTTGCTTGGGTTTTCTTTTTACATAGTATAGTGGCATGAAAAGAAAAAGTAAAATTAAATTTTATAATAAAAAATAATGTTGAATTTTTATTTTACAACTCATATAATGAACTCAATCTACAATTTTGGAAGGAATTAATACTGTTAATGTCAATTAAGTTGACGTTAATATTGCATTTAAGAGATTTAGCCTGCGACTGGCAGGTCCAATCTCCAGGGGAGGTGCTTTTCCTTACTGCCGAGTTTATGGGTGGATGCCGTTTAAAGGCTGAATGATCACAAAAGGGGTAGCATGGTTAGGCAATGAAAGAATCGGATGATGACATGCGAAGGAGATGAAGGGATGAAAAAGAAGGGTCTGGTATGGACGATGTTGTTGATGATGGTCTTGGTTACTGCCTGTGGGAATAGCGGGGGTGCTGCTTCAGATGATCCGAATGCGGAAGATACAGTGACGGTATGGACCTATCCTGTACATGGCACATATGAAGATGAACTCAAGGATCTAATCGTTGATTTCAATAAAGAACACCCCAACATTACCGTGAAGACGGAAATGCTCTCCTGGGCGGAAGGGCCCAAAAAATTCGATGTCGCTTTGAACGCGGGCAACCCGCCGGATCTTTACTTTCACAGCGTAGATGGCACATATGTGAATACGGGATTGGCACTTGAATTGGACAGTTACCTGACACCTGAGGTTAAGGACGACTACCTGCCAGGTACGCTGGATTTAGGCCAGATTCAGGGGAAACAGTATGGTCTGCCCTTGTATCAATTCCAATGGGCTTGGGGTGGTAACAAACGCATTCTGGAGGAAGCGGGCATTGATTGGAAGTCCATTCAGCAAAATGGCTGGACCTGGTCCGAATTCAACGATGCTGCTGCCAAGCTGACCAAAACGCTGGATGGCGGGGCCAAGCAATATGCACTGGTTACCGACGGAACCTCGCTTGACTTCATTGAAATGCTGTCCCGGAACAACGGGATGATTGATGTTCTTGATAAAGACGGCACTTTCCAATGGAATGATGGTCGGATTCTGGATACCCTCTCTTTTATCAAAAACCTGATGGATCAAGGGTATATGCCGAAGGAAACGGCGGCTCTCGCTCCAGCGAAACGGACGGATATGTTCTACGCGGGGGAAACGGCGATTATCTCCAAAGCGATTCCTTATTATGATGTGATGATTCAGAACCGCAACAAGGACATCGATGATGGCAAGGTGCAGGGAGAGAAGATTGATTTTGTCCTGTTGCCTGTACCGCATAATGATGATCAACCTGAAGCAACAACGATGGGCGGCGAAGGGTATGTAGCCTTCAAACAGAAGAAGGACAAAGGCGAACAGCATGCCAAAAATACGTTCCTTGTGATGGAGGCGCTTAGTGGTGCCAAAGCAGGGAACTCGGCCAATGAACTGGCACTTCCATTCGTAAGACAGTCCCAAGTGGAACTGTTTAAAGGAAAAGAACTTGGTCAACCGGATAATCTGGCTGCTGCAAAAGTCATGGCAGAGAATATCGCGATGCCGGTTGTACTGGAACTGGATATCGACAAAGCATCCCAGCAAAAACAATTCAAGGAACAGGTTGTGAAGCCAAACATCCAGGCGCTGTTCTCGGGAGAAAAATCACCAGAGCAGATCGCAGAAGACTTCAAGAGCAAAGGCCAGCAGATGTTTGGACAATAACTCGGACAATCAAACATAACGCAAAACCACACTGATTAGGAGAGGAGGATTCGCCATGCAGACCGCCCTTGCGCCAAAACCGTCTGTGCCCCGGACTTCCCGGGTTGCCCGGTTTTGGCGAGACTACGGGTGGGCGTATTTGTTTATTTTGGCGCCTGTCCTGCTGTTTCTCATTTTCACACTGTATCCCGTTCTGACGGCTCTTGTGATGAGCTTCCAGAAATACAACATTATGAACTCGACGTGGGTTGGATTGGATAACTACGAGCGTTTGGTAAAAGATGAGACGTTCTGGAAGTCGATTAAAAATACAGTGATCTTCACCGTAGGCACAGTCCCGGTCAATATTCTCATTACATTTGTACTGTCCTATTTCATCTATCAAATGAAAAGCAAATGGCAGACATTTTTCAAAGCTACCATGTATCTGCCTGCGGTAGCCTCCGGGGTAACCATCTCCATTGTATGGCTGGCAATCTTTGACCCGACGGATTCAGGACTGCTGAACCGCTTCCTCGGCCTGTTCGGTCTTGACCCGGTAATCTGGCTGGGCCAATCGGGAACGGCACTTTTTTCCCTCATTCTGATGAACTGGCTTGGATCACACGGAGCGGGCATTATTCTGTATCTGGCAGCCATGGGCGGTATTCCGAAATCGCTGTATGAAGCGGCGGATATTGATCATGCCAGCGGCTGGACCCAGTTCAGCAAGATTACATGGCCGCTGCTCAAACCAACGACGCTGTATCTGCTCGTCACGGGTGTCATTACATCCTTCCAGGTGTTTATCTCGGTATATCTGATGACACAGGGTGGACCGAACTTTGCGACAACTACTATCGCTTATCTGATCTACGAGACGGCATTCAAGTTCTATGAATTTGGATTGGCTTCGGCTCAGTCGTTTGTACTGGCGATTATCATCATTGTCATCTCCGTCATACAATTCAAATATTTCTCCAGCGATATTGAGTATTAGAGGTAGTTCAAAACACGTACGATTAGAGCACGTTGCATTAAGCATCCGGGGGTGAATGAAATCCATGAAATCAACACAGAAAAAGATTCTGCTCGTTGTTGCATCCATTCTGCTGGTGGTCTGGGCGCTGGTGACGGTCATTCCGATGTATTGGATGCTCGTTGGTTCGGTGCAGGATAGTGCGATGTCGGCTTCGTTTAAACCACAGATGATTCCGGAGCAGCTGTCATTATCACCATATGAGCGCTTTTTTGCCAAAACTGATGCCTGGCGCTGGTTGTACAATTCGCTGCTCATCTCGATCATTCTGACCGTAACAAATGTATTCTTCGCCTCCCTGGCGGGATATGCGTTCGCCAAACTGAAGTTTCCGGGGAGTCAGGCGGTATTCTGGACTCTGCTCGGGACCATGATGATTCCGGCACAGGTGACGCTGATTCCTTTGTACATTCTGATGGTCAACGTGTTTGACCTGGGAGATACGTATACGGCCATTATTCTGCCTGCTGCCGTTAGTGTGGGCAACATTTTCTTAATGAAACAGTTCATGTCTACGCTGCCCACATCGCTGATCCATGCGGCACGTATTGATGCATGTAGTGAATTCGGTATCTTCTGGAAAGTCATTCTGCCGATGGCAAAGCCGGGAATCGCGGTGCTGGCGATTTTCACGTTTGTGGCTTCGTGGAATGAATTCTTCTGGCCCTTCCTCATTACCAATTCCAACGAGATGCGTACCATTCAGGTGGGGCTGGCCTCGTTTGTATTTGCCGAATCAACGGACTTCGGCGCAATGATGGCAGGGGCTACAATAGGTGCGCTGCCCATGGTCATTCTGTTTTTCTCACTGCAACGTTATTTCCTACAAGGCATCACGATCGGTGCAGTAAAAGGTTAACTTTTAGTTCAGGACAAGCGACAACGTAAAGGGGGATCTACCTATGGCACGCGTGGAGTTTCGCCAAGTGCGCAAAGAATTCAAAGACGATCATAAAGGAACGTTCACGGCTGTGGCCGGCTCGGACTTTGTTATAGAAGATAAGGAATTCGTAGTGTTTGTGGGTCCTTCGGGCTGTGGCAAGACAACGTCACTGCGGATGATTGCCGGACTTGAAAAGCAAACGAGCGGTGATATTGTGATCGGTGACCGGCTTGTTAACGATCTGCATCCGAAGGATCGGGATATCGCGATGGTGTTTCAGGATTATGCACTCTATCCGCATATGACCATCCGTGAAAATCTTTCCTTTGGCCTGAAAAATCTGAAAAAGCCAAAGTCCTATATAGATGAACAGGTGCAGAATGCGGCCTCCATTCTTGGACTGGAAGCGATGCTGGAGCGCAAACCACGCGAGCTGTCTGGTGGTCAGCGCCAGCGTGTTGCGGTGGGACGGGCGATCGTCCGTGATCCGCAGGTGTTTTTATTCGACGAACCACTGTCCAATCTGGATGCCAAGTTGCGGGTACAGATGCGGGTGGAGTTGGGAGAACTGCATAAACGTCTCGGTGCCACGATTGTGTACGTGACGCATGATCAGGTAGAAGCCATGACACTTGGGGAACGCATCGTGGTCATGAATCATGGAGATATTCAGCAGGTGGCTTCACCAAAAGAACTGTATGCGAGTCCGCGGAATATGTTTGTTGCCGGATTTATCGGTTCCCCGGCGATGAATTTCATTGATGCGCGGATTGAAGGCACGCAGGTTGTCATCGAGGGTGCATCATTCACCTTGCCAGCAGATGTACTCGCTCGTCTTCAGAGTCATCAAGGCAAGCCAGTGATTATGGGTCTGCGGCCAGAGCATATTTTTGGTGACGATGTCGCTCCGAATATCCCGACAGACCATATGCTGCAGGCACGAGTTCAGGTTGTAGAACATCTGGGCTCCGAGAATTTGGTGTATTTCCATTCCGGTGCCCGTACCGTTACGGCCAAGGTTCACCCCGAAACACATGCTTATGTAGGTATGGACAAAAAGTTTGTGCTGGACCTGCGTAAGGCACACTTTTTCGATCCAGAGACGGAACTTGCGATTGGACGGGAGTAAGTGGGGCTGTCCTAAACGTAATGAGCGTGAATGTGTACTATTTTTTCTCGTTATAATTTTGTTTTAAGGAACCTTACACACGTTATTCGCTCCCATTTGCACCGGTTTGAAATGTAACGAATCACAGAGACGTTATTTACTCGAAGATGTTGTTTTTCAGGCTCTGACGCCTTGGTTGTACCGAAATAACGGCACTGAAGTTCGTTAAAATTGGCATGCCTCGAAAATCTGTCGTTTAAGGTGCGGTAGATTCGTTAGCACGTTGCAAGTTTGGTACAACATACTGACCGGCGGTGCGGCCAAGCCAACCCAAATGGGGAGCCCTTTTAAGATAGCCCTTTGTTGGCGAACGCTTCTCTTCTCCATATTTGTTCTGTTTTCTCCGTTATTGAGTAAATGTTTAGTCCAACTTATATAGAAGGGAGAATAAAAATGCGTAAGCTAAGTGAAGTATTGATCAAGTCGGGCGCGGAAATCTATCGGGATATTATTCCGGTGGCCTTGTACAGTGTCGTTAGCTCTATCGTATTGGTTCCCATTCTGATGTTTGCTCCGCTGCCGATCGCTATACTGCTCCTGGCCTTAATATATATGCCCATCCTGTTCGGTGTTTGTTATGCCGTGCATCACAGATTGGAGCGTAAGGAACGGCGCAATGGGCTTAAGGATATATGGATCGGAACGTTGAAGGGAATAATCCCTGGAGTGTCGGTGGGTGTGCTTTTCGCGGTGCTTGGCTTCATTCTATGGTCAACCTGGTGGTATTACGGTGGACAGGGTGGAATTACAGGTACAGCAGTGGGTGTATTCCAGACGTTCTTTGTTCTCATGGCGCTGATGTCACAGTTTTATACCTGGCAGCTTGTTTTACAAAAAAACATGGGCATCGTTCAGGCGATGGGGGAAAGTGTAAAGCTGTTCTTCCGTCACCCGGGGTACACGATGGGCGCTTGTTTTCAGGCCATGTGCCTGACTGCGCTGCTGATGCTGACTGTCGTTGGTTTCGGAGCGCTGTTTGGAGGTATGTTTGCCATCTATCAGCATAAGGTTGCTCTTAATGTGCTGGAGCCTGAAGAAGAGCCTGTCGTAACAGGTGGTAATGATCACCAGCATACAGGCTGGATAAGCCAGGGGAATGTGTGATGGGCCAGTTGAAGGGGACCGAGCAGATCCCGGCTGTAAAAACGGGAGTTGATCTTCTGTCCGGAGGGTTATCGCATCCGTGGTTAATAGGTGCTCGAATCGGTCTAATTACGAACCCGACTGGTATTACAGCGGATTTTGTATCGACAATAGATGTGTGCGCCGGACTGGCTAATACCGAGCTTACAGCGCTCTATGCCTGTGAGCACGGACTGGATGGAGAGCTTCAGGCGGGTGTCAGATTCGGAGACATGCTTCATCCACGTCTGGACATTCCGGTGTTCAGCTTGTATGGAGATTACAAGAGACCTACGCCTGCAATGCTGGCTGGAGTGGATACGGTGCTATTCGACATTCAGGATGTGGGCATCCGTTATTACACGTATGCCTCAACCTTGTTCCATATGATGGAGGTCTGCGCTGGAGCGGGCAAACGCATGCTGATTCTGGACCGTCCCAATCCGCTGGGTGGAAACGTTGTGGAAGGCGGTGTGCTGAACGCGGGGTATGAATCACTCGTTGGCGCTTGGCGTGTACCTGTACGTACCGGATTGACGGTAGGTGAACTCGCCCTGATGGTCAACAGCGAGATGGATGTACCTTGCGAATTGGACGTGGTTGCCATGGAAGGATGGCAGCGCTCCATGGAGTATGCGGATTGTGGTCTTCCCTGGATGTTACCCTCTCCCAATATGCCCACGCTGGACAGTGTGCGGGTATATGCGGGGACGTGCCTGTTCGAAGGCACTAATGTATCGGAGGGTAGGGGCACGACCCGCCCATTCGAGTGGATTGGGGCCCCCTGGGTTGAGGGTGAACGTTTGGCGGAACGATTTCGGGAATACAAGCTGGAAGGTGTGCATGTGCATCCAGTGTACATGTCCCCAACATTCTCCAAACATACAGGTGAGCTGTGTGGTGGTGTAAGGATTTTTGTAACGGACAGCAGGAAATTCCGGGCGGTAGAGACAGGGTTGGTGCTTTTACATGAACTGGTATCACTCTATCCGGAGCAATTCTGCTGGCTGGAGCCACCAGAGCCGGGTTCAAGGTACTTTATCGACCTGCTGGCAGGGGGTAAGGAAGTCAGGGAAACGATTCATGACTGGGCGGGCTTCGTTCGTTTAATGGAAGCGTGGAATGTACAGGCAGCGGAATGGAAGGAGCGGCGAAAGCCGTTTTTGTTATATCAATGAATGGATGTTTGTTATCGGAGGGAGGCATGAAATGAGTGGGCTAAACGAGTTATACCAGTCGAGGCTGGCGAAACAGATGACTTTGCGTGAGAAAGTTGGGCAAATGCTGCTTTGTGGCTTTCATGGCACCGAAGCTGTTGGCGATGTGGAATCCTTTCTCCGAAAGTATCCAATTGGTGGCGTAATCTACTTTGCTCGCAACGTTGAGTCGCCAGAGCAGGTAGAGCGGTTATCGTTAGGGTTACAGCAGATTGCCAAAAGCAGTGGTAATGTGCCGCTCTGGATCTCCATTGATCAGGAGGGCGGCATGGTTGCTCGAATCACCGAAGGGATCGCCTTGATGCCTGGACCAATGGCCATTGCCGCTGCCGGTTCCATTGAAGATGCGTATCAGGCGGCATATATCAGTGGGTTGGAGCTGAAGTCCATGGGCATTAACATGAACTTTGCTCCGGTATTGGATGTGAACAATAACGCGGTTAATCCGGTCATCGGTGTGCGATCATTCGGCGAATCTCCACAATCCGTTGCAGAATATGGGGCCAGAACCATCGCGGGAATACAGGACGCTGGGATTGCAGCGACAGCCAAGCACTTCCCGGGGCATGGGGATACGGATACCGATTCCCATCTGGACCTCCCAATCATCACTCATGATCGTGAACGGGTAGAGCGTCTGGAGTTGATTCCATTCCGAGCCGCTATCGCGGAAGGTGTCGATGCCATGATGTCGGCGCATATTTATTTCCCTGCACTGGAGCCAGAGCGTCTGCCCGTAACGCTATCGCAAACCGTATTAAGCGGTCTGCTTCGCCAGGAACTGGGTTATGAGGGCATGATCGTGACAGATTGCATGGAGATGGATGCCATTGCCGTGAACTATGGCACTGTCGATGCAGCCGTAATGGCGGTAGAGGCCGGGGCAGATCTGGTGTTAATTAGCCATACGGCTAAGCTTCAGGCAGAAGCATTTGAAGCGTTGATAGCAGCTGTGAGAAGCGGGCGGATTAGCGAGAGACGTATTGATGGGTCGGTGAATCGCTTGCTGATGTACAAGGCGAAACGTGGTTTGCTGGAGAGTGAAACAGGTGGTGCAGGTGATGAGGAATTGGACAGTGTAGTATCGAATGCACCTTCGTCAAAGGCATCAAATGATCCTGCTCATTCCAGTGGGCCTGAACGCAACAGTTTATTACACCAAGAGGTTGCCCGCCGTATTAGCGAGAATAGTATCACACTGGTACGCGATCAGCTGAATATGTTGCCTTTGAAGTCGGAACGCACGCTGGTCATAACGGTTGCCACGTCCGTGACGACAATTGCCGACGAACAGCTGACTCAGACGTTCACCTTGGGCTCAGCCTTATCCAATTATGGTCTGGATGTTGTCGATCTGACGGTCACACCCGAGGACGTTGCCATTCGTTCCGCCCGTCTGCTTCAGGCAGCGGAAGCAGATGACATTCGGCAGATTGTGGTGGGTACCTACAATGCGGGAAGTCCCTCCGGCGATCCACAGTGCAGGCTGATTGGTTGGATACAGCAATTGGGCAAACCGCTGGCTGTTGTGGCATTGCGAAGCCCCTATGATCTGCTGGCGCTTCCGGATGCCCAGGTCTATGTAGCGGCTTACGAGAGCCGGCCACTTGCCATGGATAGCGTCGCTCAGGCGCTGATGGGGCGCATTCCTCTTGCGGGGAAACTTCCTGTAACGTTAAAGCAGACGGATGATGAAAGAGTGGATGTCTCCTAGGCAGTGATAAGAATATGAGTTAATCTGCCTTTTGCAGGATGGAGAAGAGATGGATTGTGGGTTGAGCGAAACGGAAGTGTGAGTCGTTAAAATGAGAACAGATACAGAGCGAGCAAAGAGACGATCCTCCATAGGACCGTCTCTTTGCTCGCTCTGTATAAATGAATCATTATAAATTATTGCAATTGCAGTGCTTTGGCTGTTTGTGCCTCAACTTCATCCAAAAGTGAAGTCATGTCCATACCTGCGTGGTTGCCGAGCAGGATAATCGTGATATCATCGGATAGATTACGTGAAAAGGCTGTAGCAAACCCGCCACCACTACCGTTATGGAAGACGGTACGGTTTGTGCCGTTCTCTTTGAGAATCCAGGCGTAGCCATAGTTTTTATCGGAGTAGGGCTCATACATCTGTTCAATCGTATCTTGGCTTAGAATCTTGTCCGTATACAACGCACGATCCCATTTCAGCATATCATCCACCGTAGAATATATGGTTCCTGATCCGGATTGGGAAACATAATATGGGGCAGTTACCCATGCGTTATCTTGTTGAACAAAACCACTAATCGTGTGCACTTTACGGGAAGCCTCTCCCGAATTTTTCATGCCAAGTGGTTTCAATATCGTCTGCTGCACGTAGTCGGCATAACTCATGCCAGATACCTGTTCAACGACGTATGCAAGTAAAACATAACCGCTGTTGCTGTACAGATAGGCACTTCCTGGTTCAAACTTCAGCGTTTTGTGGCGAATCTCCTCTACAGTCTCTTCCATGGAAGTTCCTTCACCCCGACCGAATGCCGATGGCAGACCTGAAGTCTGGGATAACAGCATATGCAGCGTGATCTGATCTCCCTTCGGTATACCGGAGATGTACTTAGAGATTGGATCTTGCACATTAATCTTACCATCCTCCACGAGACTCAGAATGGACGCGGCTGTGAAGGATTTGCTCAGCGATGCGATTCGAGTCTTCTGATCCGGACGGTTCAGCGTCTGTTCGTCGGCAAGTCCGTAGCCTTGTCTTAGCAGAACTTCGCCATCACGGGCAATCAGCGCCATACCTGGATAGTTGATCTCGCGCAGATACGCATCTACACTGGCAACTTCGCTGTTCAGCAGGCTAACTTGATCGGTTACCATATTCACACTCATCTGACCTGTAGCTGTACGTTGGACTTTGATATCGGCCTTGATTGCATTAGCCATAGCCCGGACAGGTATCATCAACGTACCGTTAACGGTACGTGAATTCACACCTGTGGCCAGATCGACCTTGTTTACCTTAATGGAATTGCTGCCAGCCTGATGGATCAGCTTGTCTCTGCCAACGGTAATGGTAGCCGTCTTGGTGCGATTATCCCATTTCAACGTGCCTTTAACCGATGTGACCACATCCCGTAGTGGAACAAACGTTGAGCCTTTGATTATAAGTGGTGCGTTCTTCCAAGATTGTTGCTCACCATTCACTTCAATGTGAACTGCTTGCGTCGTCTGCGCTGCGGATGCCGTAATACCAGCTTGTCCCATAATCGGGCCTGCGCACAGGATGAGCGCTAACAGAATGCGGAACATGGATGAATATAACGTGGAAATACGTTGTCTTTCATTTGACTTGCGTAAGATGTGAATCCTCCCCTTCCAATCGTTTCATGAATAGTCAACTTATGAGCATTGTAAACGATCTCGCGTAGACGGTCAAAACGATTAAGCGGATATAATCAATATCATCTGATCAGATGATTTAAATTAAATTTGTACTAATTTAGTATCGACACATAATATTTTTATAGCGATTGTCCGATAAAAGGATGGGTGAAGATTATGATGGGGGATAGTTAAATGAAGAAAAGGATTCGAAATTGGTTTACTTTAACCGTAAAAAAGCGCCTGATCGCTGCATTGCTCCTGTTCCTGATTGTACCGAGCATTACCGTGGGATGGTTGTCTTATCAAAAAGCTGCTGACCAGGTTAAAATGGAAATTATTCGTTCCGCACAGGCCAAAACAGAAATGCTTAGTCTGCAGATAAATCAAATGCTGGATATGGAGAAGGATAACGCAGCGCAGATGGCTGCGGGTATTACTTCAAACGATATTATTAATAAATCTCCTGCACTGCAAAGGCAGATGGATCGGATGTCTCAGAATCATAAGGAACTGGGTGTACTCACCGCAGGTGCGGAAGATGGCAGCTGGATGAAATCTCCTGATCCTGGGGAACAGATCTATGATCCGCGTGAACGTTCATGGTATACGATGGGCATGTCTCAGGACGAACCTGTAATCTCGGATACATTCCAGTCGGCCACGACAGGTGAATGGGTCGTAACGGCGGCTGCCAAGCTGGCTGATGGCAAAGGGGTATTCGGGGCCAATGTCAGTCTCAATCATCTGAAAGAATCCGTTGATCAGATACGTATTGGTAAAGAAGGCAAACTGTACATGCTGGATAACGGGGGTAAATTCCTGTTCCACTACAATATTGAATCCGGTACACAGTCGGATCGACCTTACATCAATGAGATGTATACGAAGGAAAGTGGAACGGTGAAGTATACATATGATGGTCACGAAGTGGAAGCTGTGTATTTCACCAATCCGGTGACAGGTTGGAAAATTGTTGGGGAGATGGTTCCTTCCGAAGCAAGTGAAGCTGTAAGGCCTATTTTGATCCGTTCAATTACAATTGTGGCATCTGCATTGGTTATCGGGTTGATTCTGCTTATATTCATTATCCGCAGCATTCACCGGCCATTGCTGCAATTAACGCAGGCAGCATCCAAAGTAAGCGCCGGGGATCTCACCGTTCGGGTAGGTTTACAGCGCCGGGATGAGTTCGGACAGCTCGGGGAAAGCTTCGACACGATGACGACTTCACTTCGTAATGTGCTTGGAGAAGTGCATGATACGTCCAGCCAGTTGGCGGCATCTTCTGAAGAACTGATGGCAAGTTCCGAGCAGACATCCAAAGCCACAGAACAGGTGGCTGAACTGATGCAGGATGCAGCTGCGGGAACGACTTTGCAGAACAATAGTCTTGCTGCTACAGGTCAACTCGTGGGCGAAATGTCCATTGGAGTCAAAGAGATCTCATCAAGTGCTGAAGACACCGCTCGTATCGCTCTGGATGCATCCACCAAGTCGGAAGCGGGTATGGTTACAGTAGAAGAAGCGGTTACCCATATTCAGCAGGTGAATGATGAGAGCAAAGCCATGTCTGTGGTCATTGAGGATTTGCGCGCGAAAAATGAAGAGATTCTTGTGATCGTGGCCGAGATTACGGCCATTGCCAAGCAGACGAACATTCTCGCTTTGAATGCATCTATTGAAGCTTCAAGAGCTGGTGAGCAAGGGCGTGGATTCGCGGTTGTAGCCAACGAAGTGAAGACACTGGCTCACAGTTCAGGCGCTTCAGCCGAGCGGATTAATGAACTTATGCATGAGATGCAGGAGAAAACCAATGCGGTGCAATCCACTTTTGCCCGTACGGGAGAAGGTATGGTGAAGAGTTCGCAGATGGTTACAGAAGCGGGCGAAGCATTCAATAACATTCGTACTGCGGTTCAGTTGGTGGCTGCACAAGCTGGAGAAGTATCCGCGGCTTCCCGTCAAATTGATGGGGGCATGAGTCATATCAACAAGGCAGTAAGTGATACAATGGTTCTGTCGGACAGAATTGCCTCTGGAACGGAAGATGGATCAGCGGCTGCTCAAGAGCAGTTGGCTACAATGGAAGAGGTTGCAGCTTCTTCGGCAGCATTGTCACGTATGGCTGAAGATCTGCAAAGCATGATTGAACGGTTTAAGTTGTAACAGAGATTGAAATGAAAATGATTGAGGATAAATACTTATGGAAGGTGCTGAAATGCCCTTTCTGCGATGAGACTGCAGGGTTGCGACCCTGCGGTCTTTTTTCTGTTGAACAAGGGGCATCCGTTATGTATTTAAACACAGCATTCTTTTCCGTTATATTGACATATAACAAACAAAATTATATTATATCTATAAATAAACAAACAAAATTATATTATATTTGATTATTATACGGTTGAAATGACCATAACAATGATAAAAGGAGCTTTTACATGAAATCATCGGAATCCTGGTTGCAAACAGCTTCATTGGAAGAGATCAAGCGTGGTTATATAGAGGAGGGTCCCGCCTATATATGTGTCTGCTGCGGATACAGGACGGAATCTGGGATTGTCTACCCTGAAGAAGGAGTGCTCTATGAGGCAGCCCGTTATATGCGAGTGCATATTGAGAAGGTTCATGGATCGGTATTTGAATATTTGCTGGAGCTGGATAAAAGCGTAACCGGATTGTCTGATGTCCAGCGTGGATTACTGGCCCAGTTTCATGAAGGAAAGAAGGATGCTGAAGTACAGAAGGCCCTTGGTATCGGGAGTGCTTCCACGATCCGGAATCATCGATTTGTATTGAAGGAGAAGGAACGGCAGGCCAAGATATTCCTGGCATTAATGGAACTGCTCAAAAGTAAGGATACCCAGGCTCCAGCCGAATGGGTGTCACCGGTGACAAGGCATGGACATACGATCCGTCGTGATTCATTTGATTTTACAGAACAGGATCGGGAGAAGGTGCTGAATAAGTATTTTCCAGAGGGTACTGGCGGTCGGCTGACGACGTTTCATATGCAGCAAAAGCATAAATATATTGTGCTTATCGAAATTGCCAAACGATTCGAGACAGAGCGCAAATATTCCGAGAAACAGGTCAATGAGCTGCTGAAGGAAGTTCATGATGATTACGTGGAAATACGGAGGTATCTCGTCGACTATGGTTTGCTGGAACGTGAGCCAGACGGCAGTCAGTATTGGCTGGGAAGCCACACAGATCAACAGAGCGCCAAAGTTGGAAAACAGGAGCGCAAAGAAAAGGGGGAGCAGGAGAAGATGAATCGTCGCAAAGAATTGCAGGAACAGGCCAAAGAAGTTAAAACGGAAGCGGGCGTCTACCAGATTCGGAATGAACGTAACGGTAAAGTTTATATCGACAGCACACTGAACCTGAAAACCATTAACGGACAACGGTTTATGTTACAGATGGGTAGCCATCTGAATCGAAGATTGCAGGCTGAATGGAATGAATATGGAGAGACTGCGTTTGTGATCGAGGTGCTGGAGACATTGAAACAAGACGATAACCCGTATTACGATTCCAAAGATGCACTCGCCAAATGTCTGAATCGCTGGTTTGAACAGTTAGAGCCCTATGGAGATCAAGGGTACCACGGAGATAAAAAGCAATCGGTTTAACTCCGTTATTCCGTACCAAACCCCTCTTATTCAAGCGAATGCATAGAATTGCTTAATTTTCTCAGGCTTCAGGGATCATCATGAGTTCGAATAATTCTATTGTGCAGTTGGGCAGCTGTAGAGGCTGTAATCGGAGGTATTGTTGTAGAAAGCATCTCGCTAGCATCCGTTGGTTTACTTGGTGGAGCTTTGGTTGCCATTGGACTGATCCCGGCTATTATTTCATTGTCCCTGCGTCGCCGATCTGCAGCTGCGGAACGAAATGGAGCGTAAAGTACCTTCTTTCTCAGAAATGAAAATACCGCCTGAGCGTTGTTGAATAACGCTCAGGCGGTATTTCCATACTCATGGAGAACATTGCATTGCGTTTTTTTAAGTGCAGCATACCGTGATAGTTCATTCAGACGCCCCAAATACAACTTCATCCTATGGGAAGTCAGTTGTGCACCTCGAACGAATGACTACACGGTAATGTCTCCGCACCAGCGAGTGATTCCTTCATTTATGGTTTGCATTGGATTTGGATCGGATAGAGAAATCGCCCAGGCAATATGCCCATCCGGCCGAATAAGCGCCGTGTGGACGTCGTTCCAATCCGCGTCAGCCTCAGCCAAAGAGGCATGTACAACTTGAAGGTTGTTATACGATTCCCATTGACCGCTATTCTGTTCATTAAAATGGAAATGCAGCAGAAGAAAAGTACCTTTGTGTAGTAACGGATAGGCGTTGATCAATTGCCCGTCTTTCAGCTTTAAGCTTAGATCCTTAAAACGTTTCCCATTTAAAGGATGGGAAGGCGCTTCGGCGTCTGGAGCATAATGTACATCCATTGCGGAAACTTGTGCGGCGATTTGATAATTTGCCTCCGGTATTTGAATCAGTTTAGCTAACATGCTTCGAAGTTCCGTGATAGGGGGAGTCACGTCCAGAAGCAAGGTTTGGACCTCGGTATTCCGGAGCAAGGCCGTATTCCATGGAAAGCGTTCGGCATGATAACTGTTCAATAGCCAGTCCGGAGCCCAGCCTTTGATTGCTCCTGCAAGCTTCCAGCCTAAGTTCATCGCTTCTTGTAAGCCAACGTTCATTCCCTGTCCACCAGCGGGAAAATGAATGTGCGCCGAATCTCCCGCCAAGAACAATCGACCATTCCGATATCGTCCCGCTTGCCGCGTCGCATTTCCGAAACGGGACATCCATTTCACATCGTTCAATCCCAGGTCGCTTCCGGTCGTACGGATGAGCGATGAACGAAACTCTTCCAATGTAACGGGCTCATCCTTAGAGATGTTACTTCTCTCCATATCGATCATCAAGACCCGATACATATGATCATTGATCGGCATGATGCTGACCAATCCTTTTTCTGTAATCCGGGATATGACACTCATAGGAGCCAAATCAGATAGAATGGCATCCCCCAGAATTGCCGTGAAGGTCGCATCTGTACCTTCAAATGATATGTTTGCATGCTTGCGAACCAAACTTCTGGCTCCGTCTGTACCTACCACATAAGCTGATCTTAACGTTGTTTCTCCATGAGGTCCTGCGATCTTAACGTCAACCCCATCCTCATCCTGGTGTACAGATAGAGCCTCAACCTCTCTCCAGACCTCTGCGCCAAGGCTAAGCGCCCATTCCTCCAATACCTTCTCCGTCTCACTCTGCGGTAAAAATAGAATGTGATTGGAAGAAGAATCCAAAACGGTGAAATCCAAAGGAGTTTCTAATCCGGCGAAATGTCCTCTCGAAAGTAAGCGGCCTTGACTGATTAATTGTGATTTCACTCCACGCATATCTAATATTTCAAGAGTTCGAGGATGTACGGTAAGCGCGCGTGAATAAGGGGTTGTCTCTTTTAATCGCTCAATGACGCAGACCTTTACACCGGCTAATGCCAATTCCCCAGCCAGCATCATGCCGACAGGTCCGCCACCAATCAGGATGACTTCATATTTCATATCAAAACCCTCTTTTCTTATACATTATGGGAAAATCACGATAGCGTCTATTTCGATAAGCCATTCAGGATCGGCTAGTGCTTGAACGCCTATATACGTACTTGCTGTCTTCGGCCAGTTAGGGCCAAACACATGAAATCCTGCCTCAAAAATAATCGAAATCAATTCCGGGTTGTGGTTTACAACAAAAATATTCATTTTTACAATGTACAAGGGATCCGCTCGCACGGCTTCCAATGCATACTTAAGGTTGGTGAACACTTGAATCGCTTGCGCGTAATAGTCCCCTGAACCGACCAATAATCCTGTTTCATCTACAGAAACCTGACCTGAGATGAAAGCCAATTTGGAGGCAGTAGTCACCACGACATGAGAAATTACAGATGTAACCTTATCCGTCAAGGTCTTCGGATTTACGACTTCCATAGGCAGGTATGCTCCATTTCCATATTTTATAAATTTCCTCTTGAAAAGTGGACAAGTATTTCCGTCAAACCTCCTTCATCAATTATTGTTTCGTTAGAACCTTTTTTATTGCCTGTTAAAACAAGTGTGATGAAAATTATATATAATTTTAGTTTCATACGAAACAATATAACTTTACTTGGTTTCTATTTACCATGTCAACCCCAATCCCAATATGGGTATGCCCATATGTTTCTCAGAGAACAATCTATGATATAATAAAACAAATAAGTCGAGGAGCCAGCATAATGATGGATACTGCCAGTAAAAACAAAACGGCCATTCATGAATTTTTCGTTCAGTTTCTTGAGCAAAAAGAGCAATATGAAACCCGAATAACTGCCTCATACCTGGAGGATATCCGGAAGCATATTGAATCAGAATTCAGCTTGAATATGACGGAACTGCACACCATTGCATGCATCGGAGAGCAGGAGCCGATCAATCTCACTTCCATCGCGGAGAGAATCAATTTAAGTAAAGGAAATACCTCCAAGATCGCAAATAAATTACTAAAGGCAGGTTGGGTGCGAAAATCCCAGTTCAACGACAACAAAAAGGAAGTGTATTTTCGGCTAACGCCTATCGGCAAAAAGCTATTTGCTGCTCATGATGAGCTTCATACGAAGGAAAAGCAAAGAATGTACGAATTTTTGGAAAGATATAACGAAAGCGAGCTCGAATTTATTAAACGGCTGTTTGGAGATATGGTGGACTTCTATCGGTAACGTACCCAATAAATTGTTGTACATAGGTTAGACATCAATAACAATTGGGGATACAGTTCAAGTGGGAGGCTGCTTATTACACGCTTAACCTCGTCCGCAAAATGCAATATTTTAGCGAAGTATTGATCTCAAGTTGAAACACGTTGGTGAACACATCGATGATGCTCATCAGGAAGAAGAAGCGTCCTTCGCCTTCGATCCAGCCATATTTCACGTCCTATCATTACCAAAATCCCCTCTGCCAACGTGATGGCAAAGGGGATTTTGATGTAACAGACTATTTATTAAATAAGTTGGACTAATCTTCTGTACGAAAGCAGCGATTGGCAGATTATTCTGTCATCGTAGTGTTAGTGTAAACAATCTTTCGTTCAACGATTACAGCTTGAATTGTTCCACAAGCTTCTGCAGCTTGTGAGCCAGATGTGCGAGTGAGTCAGCAGAGGATGATATCTCCTGCATGGAAGCCACTTGCTCCTCCGTAGCAGCAGAGATGTTCTCCGTTCCATCGGCATTGGTTTCCGATATCGCGTGGATCTGATCAATGGATTGCACCACTTCGGCTGTACTTGCAGACATCTGTTGTGAGGCAGCTGCAATGTTCTCAAGCTGATGATTGACGACCCCAACAGCCTCACTAATCTGGGCAAAAGCTTCATCTGCAAACTGAACGGCACGAATGCCGTTACTTACATCCTGTTGCCCGATCTGTACATTGTGATTGGCCATGGAAATCTCCTGTTGAATCGCTCCGACCATCTCTACAATCTTCTGGCCTGAAAGGCTGGATTGTTCCGCGAGCTTGCGGACCTCGCTGGCAACAACGGAGAAGCCGCGTCCATGCTCACCTGCACGAGCTGCTTCAATGGAAGCATTCAGAGCAAGCAAATTGGTCTGTGCAGCGATATCTGTAATGACAGATACCATCTCACCAATCGATGTGGAATGCTGTTCAAGTCGTCCAGCAGTATCTGCCATACCTTGCACAAAGCGACTGACAGAACTCATCTCCGATACGGCCGTCTGCATGGTAGCATTCCCTTTATCCGCGAGCTCACTTGCTTGCATGGCAGCTTCGGATACTTGCTGTGTGCTGTTCGTTACCTGTCCTACACCTCCAGCAAGCTCATTCATCTGTAGTGCCGTATGTTTCAGGCTGCTTGTTTGTTTCTCAAGTCCAGCTGCGGATTCTTCCGTGATTAAGGCGACTTGCTCTGTTGCTTTGGTTGTCTCCGATGAGTTGACTGCCAATTGTGTAGATGAGGCGGTTAACTCGTCAGCCGTGTGTCGCACGTCCTGAATAACGGTTCGCAGGGATTCGCTCATTTTATTGAAGCTGGTGCTCAGCTTGCCAAATTCATCCTGTCCCAATACAGCAACCTCGATGGTCAGATTACCATTACTAATTTCGTCAGATGCCTTCACCAAGCGGTTCAGTGGTTTGGTGATTGATTGCACAATCCAGAAAATAATGATTGAGCTTACCGCAATTGCAATCGCTACAACAATAAGTGTGGTGTATAGGATTGGACGGACAGAAGCCGTCACTTCCCCACTGTCAATGACACCAACCACGGTCCAACCCGTCGTTTCATTGGTGGAGAAAAAGGCGTGTTCCTGGTTTCCATTTAGCGTATAAGTCAGACTTCCGTTTTTCTGTGCAAAAATATCTTTATAGGGTGCCATGGTTCCTTCGGTCCCCGGTTTTTCGGTAGGATGTACAATGATTTTATTGGCATTATCAATGATATAGATATAACCCTTCTCGCCAATCTTTGTGGAATTAACGGTCTTCGAGAGGGCTTCAAGCGACAGGCTGACAGAGACAACACCATGGCCATCTGCTGAGGTCTGAGCTACCGAAGCAACAACATTGCCGGTATTGCTTGATATGTAGGGGGTGATTACGGTAGGGACATCTTTGTTCTGTGTAGCAGCCTGATACCACGGGCGTTCGCGCGGGTCATATCCTTCTTTGTTCACCGCAGTTACAGGGGAATTAATATACACACCCTGATCAGTACCGATGGAGGCAAGTTCCACGTCATCATGGGTTTCCTTATACGCGTCGAGCAAGGTACGGATGGTCTCCGTTTCGTCACCCTGATTGGGTCCGACATTGCCTGCGTCCAGCTGACTTGCCAGGAAATCAACATTTTTGCGTGTTGCACCAATGATCTGGTCAATGGTCTGGTTGAGCACCGTAACACTGCTGATCGCGTTCTCATACATTTTCTCTTCAACCTTGGCTTCGGCTGTTTGGAAAGAGATAATGCCCAGACTGATTGTTGGAATGAGTAGCACGATGGCAAATGACAAAATCAGTTTCTCTCTCATCTGCATCGTTCTCTTGGCCCCTTGTTTACGAATCTTTTTCATACACATTCCCCCTCTGTGTAACTCATCCCCATGTCTAGTGGACAAGTCCAACTGTTAAAAGATATTTCGTTCCATTCTTTCCAGAAGTTTCTGGTGCTATCGTATGACAAAATTCGAGTTTATTCAACATTTTTTATGAGTTTCACGAAATTTTTTTTCGTTTTTATAGGTATTTAGGATCACAGCTGTTCTATAAAAAGTAATCTGTCTCTCCCTTAGTGCACATCTTGTGGTATATTTCTAGATTAATGTGAAGTGAATACTGCAGATTGTGAAATCCATAACGCATGTACCTGGTCATGTTGAATACATAAAAAAGTTGTTTTCATGGAGAATGTACCTGGATGAATCTACATCCATATATATCGGTTTATGGAGACAGAAATTGGAGAGGGGTTGTACGGCAGTTGGACCAAAGTACACTACAGATATCTGGACAGGAGAACATGGAAGAGGTCCAGGATCAGGCTACATTCATGCAGGGAGTCAAAGATTGTATCCCAACCCTGCTTGGTTATTTGAGTATTGGTTTTGCAGCGGGTGTCATTGAAATGACCGCAGGTCTGAGTCTGGCGGAAACGGCACTGCTCAGCCTGATTTTATATGCAGGATCGGCTCAGTTCATTGCAGCAGGCATGCTCGCATCGAATGGGTCAGCAGTAGCGATCATATTCACCATATTTTTTGTGAATCTTCGCCATTTGCTGCTCAGCGCAGCTGTATCGCCGTATTTTCGGCATCTGACCCCGCTTAAAAATATGTGGATTGGTTCATTGCTTACGGATGAGTCTTTTGGCGTAGCGATGACACGTGCAATTGGCAGAGAAAGGCTCAGTGAACGCTGGATGCATGGTCTGAATATTACCGCGTACCTGAACTGGTTCGTGGCTAATATGGCGGGAGCATACTTTGGACGCTGGATTACCAACCCGGAACGGCTGGGTCTGGATTATGCCCTGCCAGCGATGTTTATCGGACTGGTTGTCCTGCAGTTGGTGCATCGTAAAAACAAAAAAATACACATTAATGTGGCTATTATCGCCGTGGTCTGTGTAATCTTCGCCAGCATGGCTTCACTTGGCAGCATGAGTGTCATTGTGGCTGCGGTCATTGCGGCAACGATGGGAGTGTTCATGGAACGATGGAAGTAAGATGGGATGTATTCTGGATTATTATGGGATCGGCGCTGTTAACATTTATCCCGCGTGTACTGCCACTGATGCTGTTCAGCAAGATACAGATTCCAATGTGGTTGTTACGCTGGCTGGAATATGTACCCGTAGCGGTCATGGCAGCGCTGATTGGTCAGGAACTGTTCATGTCGGACAACCAGTTAGTGCCGATTACGCAAAATGCAGCTCTGTGGGCTTCCCTGCCTACAATTGCAGTAGCGATCTGGACACGCAGTCTGCTTGGAACGGTATTGGTCGGTATTGTGGCTATGATGATACTGCGATATTGGATGGGATAGAGTGTGGATTGAAATATGAAATACCTGAAGGAATAGAATTGTGATGAAAACGCTATTTTCTATTGTAGCCGAAAGGGATAAAATGGAGACTGAGGTGTTCAGTATTTCCATTTTGCACAAGAGGAAGGAACGATTTCAATCATGAGTACTAGTCCATCCGTTATATTGTTTCAGGGAGACTCGATTACAGATGGGGGAAGATCACGCAATGATGATCCGAATCATTTTCTCGGACACGGATATGCGTATCTGATCTCCAGCAAACTGGGTATGGAACTGGCGGGCAAGCAAAAGACCTTCTATAACAGGGGCATCAGCGGGGATCGAGCATCCGATCTGTACGCACGCTGGAATGAGGATACAATTAGTCTGAAACCGGACCTGATCAGCATCCTGATTGGGGTTAATGATGCATGGCGCACGATGAATGGTGAACCTAGCGGGGTAACGGATCGTTTCGGACGGGCGTATCGCCATTTGCTCGAAGAGACTCGGGAAGTGATGCCGGATACGGGGCTGATTTTGATGGAGCCGTTTATTCTGAGAACCGGAGCGACCGCGGAGAAATGGGAAGCCTGGGAAGAGTATATCGGTCAATATCAGAAACTGGCCCAAGGTCTTGCTGAAGAATTTGGAGCTGTGTGGGTGCCATTACAGCAGACGTTTAATGACGCTCTGAAGCAGGCGGATGCAGCGTACTGGTTATGGGATGGCGTACATCCAACTGCGGCAGGTCATGAGCTGATTGCACGTCAATGGTTGTCTGTTGTACAGAATTCTTCGCTTGCAATTGTGTAACATAAACAACAGCGGACAGTTGCGATATGGGCAACAGCATTATAGGTATACAGGATTAGTTGAGGATATAAGATAGTTAAGAATATGAGATAGCCATAAAAAGCCTGTGGTGACAGGCAGAATGTAACGGAGAACCTGACGAAGGTTCTTCGTTTTTTTGTGTTGGGAAGGAGAAGGGCGTAACGTCGTGGAAAGGGTTCTAATGGATAATTCTTCAAAAGTGCTATCATATCCGGTAAAATGAAATCGATTACATTGTAATATTGATATGACAATCCATTAACGAAGAGTGGTGAATCCAGTGGAAGATTCCATTCACGAAGTCGAAAATGAAAATATAAACCAATGTGGAAATGAGAGCAGAGCATTGAGATCCTTAAGTGCCGACAGACTCTTAGAGAAGTTATCCCGGCCTGAATTGGCTACGTTATACACAGACTTGAAGGCTTACGCTGAACGTGCCTTGAAAGAACCGATGCCTTCCTTGTCGTTCCGTCTATATCGACAGTTCAGTGATACGGGTGAGCGCAAAGCCTATGAAGAGGCTTATTTCGATCGAAGAGGCAGACTTGCTGCTGTGGCGATGCTCGCCTTGGACACGGCTAGGCCGGATGCACTGCAAGCGCTGGAAGAAATGTTGTGGGACGTGTGTGGTGAGTATACGTGGTGTTTGCCCGCGCATCTGGGTACGGGCGAGATCAACCAGGTGGATGGAAACATTGATCTGTTCGCCGCAGAGACGGTACATATGCTGGCCGAGATTGTGAACATTCACACCGAGCGGCTGGATCTTCTTGTCATAGAGCGGGTTAGGTCTGAAGCAGAACGGCGAATCTTCAAACCGCTTTACCGGGAGCAACGGAAGTTCCACTGGCAGACAGCGGATCACAACTGGTCGGCGGTCTGTGGTGGGTGCTGTGGCATGGCCGCGTTGTTGCTGCTCGAGGATGAGTTCACACTACAGGAATCGATCTCCCATACGGTCAGCTGTATGAACGCATTCTTGAGCGGATATGGTGAGGATGGCGGCTGTGCCGAAGGTATTGGCTATTGGGTATATGGCTTTGGTTATTACACCTATTATGCCGAGATGCTTCGTGAGTATAGTGACGGTGAATTAGATCTGCTGACGGGTTCCAAAATAGCAGCCATCGCAGCCTTCCCGCTGCGAGTTCATCTGTCGGGCGGTACATATGTGAATTATTCGGATAGTGCCGAGCAGGAAGAGATTCCTTCCGGATTGCTCTCCTTGCTCGCATCCCGTTTCGGGTTACAGGGAGATTTGCCGCTTCATATTCCACTGTTCACCGATGATTCCTGTCATCGTTGGGCCCATCTATTGCGGAACGTGATGTGGAGCGATCCGGCAGTGTACGGTGATGAAGGAGCCTTTAGGCAGGCTGAATGTGGATTTATTTTTCAAAATCTGGGCTGGATGATTGCAAAAGGATCACTCGATACTCCAGATACAAAACGTACAAACAGCACACCCCTTCATGTGGCTATTTCCATTAAAGGTGGGCATAACGATGAACCTCACAACCATAATGATCTGGGGCAGTTCATTATCCATTGCGGTGGTGAGAATATTCTGTGTGATCCAGGAGCAGGGTTGTATACCCAAGCGTATTTTGCGCCTGGCAGAGAGCAGTTGTTCCACATCTCGTCATCCGGGCATAACGTTCCGCTCATTGAAGGCAAGGAGCAAAGCTCGGGCCGACAAGCACAAGCCCATGTGTTAGAGGCAAAGTTGGCAGAGGATGGCGGTGAGCTGAATACAACATTCGATCTGACATTCGCATACCCTGGAGCTGCTTCACTGGCTTGTTATACGCGCCAATTTTATTGGAAGATGGCTTCTGGCGATAGCAGGAATAGAGCAGAATTGCGTCTCATTGACCGTTTTCAATGGAAGAGCAGGATGGTGTCTTTGGCTGAACGATCATCTTCGGTGGTTTCAGATTCACATGCAGAGTGTTCAAGTGTTGTTGAACGATGGATGAGTAGAGTACAGCCTGAAGTGGTGAAGTGCGGTAATATTCGCTGGCAAGGCGTACATGGAACGGTCCATATGACGTATGATGCGAACCAGTGGCAAGTCCTTACGGAGGGAATAGACACAGTTGATCATGATAATGTACCAGTCAAATTCTATCGAACGTCACTATCATGGACAGGTGTGATCGATGAGACGGATGTTTGCATAGAAAGTTCTGATCTGATTGAAACAGTATGTGAGGTACGCTTCATCATTGAACCGAAAATGGTAGAAACCGAGGTGAGCATGCATGAGTAAATATACATCCGCGTCCACGTATCCATGGAAAGATGAACTCGAACATTACCGCACATTGGCAGAACAAGCGGGCCCCCCTCCGGCAGACGGCTGGAATAGGGAGCGCAAGTTGGCACTTGTTGAAAGTGTTGTTTGCGCTTACACGCCATATCAGGACAGCCAGGGTGCAATTATCGACCCGTTCTCGGGTGTGGAGAGATATTATTCTACACCAGCCTATGCGATGGCTGCGGCGGTTCTGGTTGACGCGGGGCGTACAGATCTGCTTGACTCCGCAGCGGCAGCCCTGTCACAGAGCATTGATGCCGTGGTCAAAGGTAGCGCACCTGACAATCATCCTGATTTTTTTCCGGTGCTCATGATGAGAGCTTATATGTTGTTGAAATCACATCTGCCTGAACAAGCACAGATCTGGGCTGAGGCACTCAAGACGATTGATCCAGAACAAGATTATGTATTTACGATGAGCAAGATGAACAATCCCAATCGCATGATTAACTGGAACGCCATTATGATCTCTGGCGAATATCTGCGGTGGCATGAACAGCTGGCGAGTGAGGATACAACGTGGATGGATCGTTATCTGGAAGCCTATCATTTGCCCCGGTTTACGGCCCTTGGGTTGTATCAGGATGGACCGCTGGATCGTCCGAATTGTCCATTTTCCTATGATATTGCTACCCGTTATCACCTTGGGGTGATGCTTGAAGCTGGTTACGAAGGTGCCACTGCCGACAGGTTGCGTGAGCAGCTGCGCCATGGTGCCTTCAGCTCGCTACTGACGCTCTCGCCGCTAGGTGAGATTCCGCCGCGTGGTCGCAGCTCCCAGCACCAGTGGAATGAAGCGGCCGCAGCTTATGTATGTTCCACACATGCAACGCAGGCTCTGGAGGTGGGAGATCCGGTGATGGCGGGTGCTTTTGCACGTGCGGCTAATCGGTGTTTTGCTGCAGTGGAGCGCTGGAAGATGGATGATGGGCGTCTGAAAATTGTACGCAATGAATACGCGCCAGAAGATCGGCACGGGTATGAAATCTATACCAACCACACCTGTTACAACCTGTGGACGGCAGCAGCGCTGGCTCACGCTTGTCTCAGTGATCCGGGAGACGATGTGGGCGAAGTGTACCTTCCTTCCGAGGTGGGCAGCCGGGTTTTGCAGACCGATGGGTGGTTTGAAACTGTGATTGCTTCCATACCTGGTCAGCAACTGGTACTACACACGGCGATGAATGATCCGTATACGATCCCTGGTTTGGTACGGATTCAGCAGATGGGGTTACCTGGTCTAATTGGTCCGTCCGCTGCCAGCCATGTGCAGGCCGGGTTTACGGAATTTGCTGAAGGGGAGGTCCGTCCGCTCAGCTACTGTCCTGCCTGGAAGACACCAGATGGGGTATGGCACAGTCTTGCAGAGGGGATTCCATCCGGTGGTGCATATGATCGTGACGTTGGATTAGACCCGGCTCAGGGAGGAGGGTCTATAGTGTATGAGAAGGTGGACCATGATACGCGGAATCAAGTGGAGCAGCATTTGGCGGAAAGAGCGGCGGAAGATGTGGTAAACGCCTCGGAAAATTCTTTTGCCGTGACATGGGTCGGTCCATTACCCGGAATTGAAACATTGCGTACTCATTATGTGCAACAGGCAGACTTGCTGACCATAACGTATGAATTCGAAGGTGAGATCGCGGCGGCAGGTGCACTCATTCCGTTGATGTTCCATGATGGTCGTGAACAGGCGGTGATTACCCACACGGATCATAGTGTGCGAACGGAGTATCGCGGGGCATATGTAGAATCTACAGCGCTGGATCAGGGAGCCATTATACATCTGGAGGAGCAGGCCGTGGCTTCACGTAATGGGTTGCTGAAGGAAGCACGGATTGAATTGGGCGGAGCACAAAGTCTGTCATTTACGATCCGATTGGGCGAGGTTAACTGAAGGTGTTCAGGTTGAGGATGAGCTGGAGCATCAAGCATAGATGTCTGGTATTGAATCGAGGAGGGATATGTTCATGAACACATCAACATCGGTAAAATGGCTCGAGGAAGCGTGGCAACAGGGTGCTGCCAAAACGATTCGGAACGCAAAGCGGATCAAGGATACATTTCCACACATTGCCCCTCAGGGGATGTATGATCGAAATGATCCGGAATGGTGGACAGCAGGTTTCTGGCCTGGATTGTTATGGCTGGTCTATGGGGATGCGCCGGAAAGTGAAGCGGTGGCTCCGCTACATCGCATTGCCGAAAGCTGTGAGCGGCAACTGGAAGGTTGTCTGCGTGATCCCGAATCGGTGGATCACGATCTGGGGTTCATCTGGCTGCTTAGTGGCGTAGCCAACTATCGCCAGACGGGCAGCATGGATGGACGGCGGCGCGGCATGCTTGCCGCCAACCTGCTCGCTGCCCGGTTCCACGTGCGCGGTGAGTTCATCCGCGCCTGGAACTTCAGCTCGTCAGCAATGGATACGCGCGGCGTAGCCATCATTGACAGCATGATGAACCTGCCGCTGCTCTACTGGGCATCCGAGCAGAGCGGCGACCCTCGCTTCCGCTGGCTGGCGGAAGCGCATGCGGACACCGTGGCGCGCGAATTCATCCGCGCTGACGGGTCCATCTGCCACGTGGTGGAGTTTGATCCACACACGGGGCAGAAGTTGCGTGAGCATGGCGGACAGGGCCATGCTCCAGGTTCCGCCTGGGCGCGGGGGACCGCCTGGGCGTTGCACGGGTTTGCGCTGTCTTTCCGGTATACGGGCGAAGCCCGATATCTGGAGACAGCGGAGCGTGCGGCCGATTTCTTCCTCGCCATGCTTGGCGAAGAGATCGTGCCGGTGTGGGATTTCCGCGCACCTGCGGAGCATCAGGTGGCGTGGGACTCGTCCGCTGCGGCGATTGCCGCGAGCGGGTTGCTCGAGCTGGCGAAGCTGTCGCCACGCGGGGAAACCTATGCCGCCGCGGGAGAGCGTATCGTCCGCGGCTTGCATGAGCACTATAGCTCTGGCGACTCGGCAGCGGAAGAAGGTCTGATCATGCAGGGAACGGTGCATTACCCGGAAGGGCGAGGGCTGAATGTGCCGATTATATACGGCGATTATTTCTATATGGAAGCGTTGGCGAAGCTGCGTGGATATGCGGGGTTATTTTAAAAAAGAATTGAGTGCTATGAACAAGAGGAACTGAAGGTGAGAACGGATCAGTATGGTTGTGTTCGTGTTATACGTTATATATTCAGTATGTAATTGTCAGTAACATCATTAGCAAACCATCATCACCTGTCCGCATAAGGCTGTCTCTAGGATTAGGAACGATATTCCTTCTATTGGAGACGTAGTATATCTAAGTTTGAGCTTTGAATAGACAAATCAAGGTAAGCGGACAGGCGGATGGCTCTACTGAAAGAATCGATTTTCACTTCGAAGGCGTACGTCTCAGGATGACAAAGTCGGCAGAAGATTGATCAGGATAACGTTGCGGAATAATCTCATGAACTTTGAAATCAGGGTAGTCGAAGAGATATTCGAACAGATTACGGTCCTGGATTGTATCAATCCCCGGGTTGCCGTTTTCTTTCAAACGGGTGTAAAGCACCACCCATGCTGTTGAGGAGTGCAGAATATCATAGAGGGTATTGCGAAAATCTGTTTCATCCGTGATGTGATATAACACATCCAGACAGACCGTCAGATCGGCTTGCAGGAAACCTCGGTTAATCCATAGGCCTGGTGTATACAGCATGAAGCTCTTGGACGAATCCTTGGCAAATTGGGAAGCACAACGCTTTACTGAAGAAGCCGCTACATCCACGCCCAGGTAGTCCTCATAATTCATGTATTGCAACTGGTTGCCATCCCCACACCCAAACTCAATGACACGATGAATACCTTCACGTTGAATCAGTCCGTTCACGACCTCGGCCTTAAATTCAGCCAAAACCCCGTATGAACCCCTCCCGGAAGTTTCACCCGAACGATATGTTTCCTCCCAATACCCGATGTAATCAAAAGGCTGATGCATTATGTTTCCTCCAATCCTGTTAAAAGAAGTTCAAGACAGTCAATATACATAGGTATGCGTAATATACGCAGGTATGATCAGTTGAAACAGGAATAGAAGATAAATTAATTTCCATAGAATTCCCTGAAAATTTCCTGAAAGTCTAAACATCTGGAAAGGACTTGCCGACATAAAACATAAGGAAAAAAATGATGATAATCGGGGGGAAATGATGTTAAAGCCAAGATTGACCAAGTACATGGTGATGATGCTGGTGTTGATGCTGAGTATTTCCAACGTAGGCTTGGCCGCTGCGGCAGATAAAGAACTGTCCAAAATTGTGGTTTCCAAGAATGAGATGTCGCTCGAAGTTGGTGATTCCAGTTCCGTTACGGTGACAGGTGTATATTCTGATAATACGTCGGCAAACGTAACGATCAGTTCATCCTGGAGTACCAGTGATGCTTCGATAGCAACTGTATATAATGGCGCAATTACAGCCAAAAAAGAAGGTACAGCGACGATTACCGCAGCTTACCAGGGTCAGAGTCAGACCGTTCAAGTGAAAGTGACGAAGAAAGTCAAAGCCCTTTCGAAAAACGTGCAAAGTCTGGATTTGCGCACGGGAGATACAAAAGAAATTATTTTGACAGCAACGTATAGTGATAATGAAACAAATAATGCAGCAGCAAGTACCGCAGAATGGTCTACCAGTGATGAGAAGGTTGCTACCGTTGTGAATGGTAAAGTAACTGGACAAAGCGCAGGTACGGCAGTTATTACTGCGAAAGTTGGCAGCCAGAGCGTGACGGTGGATGTTAACGTTGAAGTGGTTAAACGTGTAGATGTAGATAAACAGCAGGTTAACCTGTTGTTGAACAAAAGTGAAAGTGTGAAAGTGACGGCTACGTATCCAGATGGCACAACCAAAGATGTAACGGATCTGGCGGAGTGGACATCCAGCAATGAGAAGGTCGCAGACGTTCTCAAAGGCGAAATTACAGGATACTCGGCAGGTTCTGCCAAGATCACAGCCAAATACGGTACGAAATCCGTTTCCGTTGACGTGGATGTAGATCTGACCAGCAAGCTGAGTGTGGAGAAACAAAGTATTTTCTTCCGTTTGAGTGAGACAACCAAAACGGCTAATGTCGTTGTAACGGCTTCTTATCCAAACAGTAGCGATGTGAATGTAACGGATCAGGCAACATGGACATCCAGCAACGAGAAAGTTGCAACGGTGTTCAAGGGACAGATCACAGCCATTAGTGCAGGTTCAACAACGATCAAAGCAACCTATAGTGGCAAAACTGTAGAAATTGCTGTGGATGTAGATACGGCAAGATATTTGGATATCAAAGATGTAAATGACAAACTCGCTATGAGTGTTACGGGTGATAACAAGTCCAAAACATTGGTAGCCAATGCAGAGTATATTGATGGAAGCACAGAAGTTGTAACTTCCAAAGCAACGTGGACTTCAAGCAATGCAGATGTTGTATATGTATCCAACGGTGATCTGATCGCATACAAATCCGGTACGGCTACGATCTCTGTAACTTATGGCGGTAAAACAGCTAAGTTTACCGTAAATGTTGACGTTCCGGACAAGTATGAAATGGATAAGAAAAAAGCATCCGTAGCTGTTGGTGGAACGACTTCTGCCAAAGTACTGGCGTTGTATGGTGAAACATCCAAAGATGTATCCGAAGATGCAACATGGAGCAGCAGCAGCGACAAAATCGCTGAGGTAGATAGCAAAGGGGTTATCACAGGTGTTGCTACAGGTAAGGTAACCATTACTGCGAAAATTGAAGGCAAAACGCTGACTCTGCCTGTTGAAGTAGGTATGGCTAGTGGACTGGAAGCAGATGTGAACTTCGTTGTTCTGTCTGCCAAAGAAACTCAGACGATCCTTCTAACAGGTACGGATGAGGACGGCAACACGTTGGATGTTACATCCGAAGCAACCTGGAAATCCAGCAATGCACGTGTAGCGGATGTGAAAAAAGGCGTGATCACGGGTAACAGCAGTGGTAAAGCCAACATCACAGCAGAATACGGCTCCAAAAAAGTGACGATCCAAGTTGAAGTGGATGTCATCTCACGTATTGAAGCTTCCGAGCCGGCTCTGTCCCTGAAATCAGGCGATACAGCTGATCTGACAGTAACTGCTATCTTGAGCGATGGTAGCGAGCGTGATGTTACGGACAAAGCTGAGTGGAAAACGAACAGTTACAAAGTAGCTCAAGTGACCAAAGGTAAAGTCAAAGCTACAGGTTCAGGTAAAGCCAAAATCACGGCCAAATACGGCAGCAAGTCTGTCACGATCGCTGTAGATGTGGATACACTGAAATATTTGCAGACGGATAAAGTAACGTTGACCATGAAACCTGGTGAAAAGGTAACTGTGGCGGCAACTGCAACGTATGCCGATGGCAGTGAAGCCAATGTATCCAAACCGGCTCTCTGGAAATCTTCCCGTATTGCAACAGCATCGGTGAAAGATGGAGTTATTCAGGCGAACGGTAAAGGTAAAGCAACGATTACGGTGACATTTGCAGGTATGAAAACCAAAGTCACGGTAGTGGTTGAAGCGAAGTAATTGCTTTTCCAAATGTGAGCGTGAAACACACAAATAAAAACGGTGATGCCAGCTAATAGCTGGTATCACCGTTTTTGGTCTATAAACTAAAGTGTGGTCTTCATACGCTAACGAATCTGAAACGTCTTATTCAGGGATCGTTCCCTGCACGTTCTACTACTACATCGTGTGAGACAGTACCAGCGCACCATAGGCAAAAGCGATCACGATTAGAATGGCTGGATGCAGCTTGGTCTTGGTCATGACCCAGAGCGAGATGCCTGCAATGATCAATGTCTGCCAGATGCCGATGGAATCGGTGGATAGCTGGCCGAATTCCCATGTGAGCAGAATCATGAGTACAGCGATAACCGGCTGCACGAGTAGGGTCATACCTTTGACTTTTGGTGACGTGCGATGTTTGTTCAACAGACGAAGTAATAAAATTAATGCGGTTGCGGAAGGTACGATCGTGGCAAAACTTGCGATAAATGCCCCAAACCAGCCTGCCACGTGATACCCGACAAATGCAGCGATTTTGGTTGCAATTGGGCCGGGAAGGGCATTACCAATCGCCAGTACATCCCCGAATTGCTCTGTGGTCATCCATTGGTAATGGTTCACAATCTCTTCCTGCATTAGTGGGATGGAAGCTGGACCGCCCCCATATCCCAAGATGTTCGCTACAAAAAATCCCCAAAATAATTCCCACCATGTCTGGAGCATCCTTAGGACACCCCCTTATCGGACTTGCCTTTGGATTTGAAGCGCTGGACTAGCTCCAGATGGAAGACACCATATCCAAGGAAAACAGCGATCACAATCCCAGGATGGATATCCAGAAGCTGCAACAATACAAAGGCAATCACGCCGAATAGGGCGGCAAAAACTTTACCGAGTCCCTTCCAGGCTTTCATGGCAAATTCATAAGCCATCATGCCCAGCATGACAAAAATGACCGGCCGCACGGCGGCTACCATGCCTGCTACCACTTTCGACTCGCGCAGCGCGTACATGGAACCGAGCAGAGCAATAATGGCAATGCTTGTCGGTAAAATATGAGCGAGTACGGACACAATCGCGCCCAGCACACCTTTGGTTTTATAACCGAGATATGCGGCCATTTTGGTCGCGATGGGACCCGGCAAGGCGTTGGCGATAGCCAAAATCTCGCCGAACTCCTCATCACTGACCCATTTGTAACGCGTAACGGCTTCGTAACGAATTAACGGGATCACCGAAGGGCCGCCGCCATATCCGAGAATTCCGGTTCGTACCATTCCGATAACGAGACCGTTGTAATCTTTCCAACCCATGCTGATTTCCTCCTAGAGTCTCATGCCCATCCGGCTTTTATAACGTTTCAACAATAGCTGTGATTCCACTTTGACGATACCCGGCATCTTATAGAGCTTCTCCAGCAAAAACTGCTCCATCTCTTCCATATCCGCAAAAATACCGTGCATGTGCAGGGTACTCGGGCCTGTCATATGATAAAGGCTGGTGACGGCTGGCTCTTCGTCCAGTTTCTCAGCGACTTCATCCAGGAAGGGCGGTTCGACATCGACATTAAAAAAGGCGGAGACCTGAAGCCCAACCTTGCCAGGGTTGATCACCACGGTGAAACGTTCGATGATTCCTTTTTCGGATAACGCATTAATGCGCGCCTGAACAGCTACACGCGACAACCCAATCTGTGTACCCAGGTCCGTGTAGGATATCCGGCTGTTCTTGTGAAGCGCGGCGATGATTTTGCGATCCATCTCGTCGAGATTGTACATTTGTGGAATTTCTCCTCCTTTGGAGGAGCGTTTCTCTGACATGTTGACCATCCTTTTCTCTCGCTATATGAAATGAACAATGAAATTTTACTAAACATACAATGTGTATGTGGCATTCATAGTTTAATGACGAATCGTAACTGGAGTCAATCTATTTATCTTGATTATTGAATTTAACCGATTTTGAGCCTTCATTTTGTCATTTTGACCAATCGGAAATAAAAAAGACCACTCGCACAGTCCAATAGCGAGCAGCCGGTTAATAGGTAGCTGAAGTGAAGCGAAGAGCACGATACGAAGCATGTCCGGTTATACTTGGGCTGTCTTGGGCAGTAAAAGGGTAACTGTCGTGCCTTCGCCAGGCTCGGAAGAAACTCTCAACGTTCCTCCTGCACCACGGGCACGCTCTTCCATACTGAACAATCCAACGCCATTGCCAGCAGTTGCTTCGCTGAATCCGGCACCCTGGTCTTCAATAATAACCATCGTCATGTCCTCAGCGTCTTCTATAGTAACACGTGCCTCGGCAACATCGGCATACTTCGCGACATTCGTTAAGGCTTCCTGAATAATTCGGTAGATGGCTATCTCCCGGTTCATCTCCAGTCGTTTGCGCAAATTACATTCCAGATCAACTTCGATCCCGTAGTGACGGGTGTAATTCTCGATATACGTACGAATCGCCGGAACAACACCCAGGTCATCCAGAACGGACGGTCTCAGCTCCCATGCCATACCACGTACATCTTCCATAATACCCGTGACCTGCTTACGAAGTGCTTCAACCCCGGGTTGAGGCTGGTCTGCCAGCAGTCGGTCCATCTGAATCACCAGAGAGAAGAGACTCTGTCCAATCCCGTCATGCAGTTCACGCGAGATTCGGCGTCGTTCCTCTTCCTGAATATTCATGACCTGGGACATCATCTTCTGCAATTCGGCTTCAACGGATTTCAGCTTGGTGACCTCACTACGTACAGCCAGGTATTGATATGGCTCGCCGTCGTTATCAAGGAAAGGCACAATGGTGGTGTTGACCCAATAATGACTGCCATCTCTGGCACGATTGCGAATTTCCCCGTTCCATACCTTACCTGAGGATATCGTGTCCCACAGGTTTTTCATAAAACTTTTGCCATGGTATCCGGAATTAATGATTCGATGATCCTTACCGATCAGTTCCTCACGCTCATACTGTGAGATTTCACAGAATTTATCATTCACATATTGGATTTTCCCTTTGCGGTCCGTGAGGGCAACAATGGAGGACTCATCCAGAGCAAACTTCAGATCACTCAGTTGATGCAGGGAACCCTTTAACCTGCTGCGAAATTCATTATCCGTAATGTGATTATCGATTTCGTTCAGCAAGAGGCGTACGGGCTGGTCTGCGAGTCCACTTAGTCTGTTCTTGCGTGCACTACTCAAAGTTCAGCAACCCCTTTTTCATGGCGAACTTCACCAGTTCCGGGCGTGTACGCAGGCCAAGTTTCTCCATCAGATTGCTTTTGTGGGATTCGACCGTTTTGACACTGATGATCAGATGTTCGGCGATTTCCTTGTTGGCGTAACCTTTGGCAATCCAGGACAAAATCTCTTTCTCCCGCTCGGATAACGTGTCATACGGTCCGGCGTTTTCCTGTTTGGCTTTGTCCAGGTATTCGCTCATCAGCCGCTTGGTCGCACTGGGGTACAGATAGGCGCTACCCTCTGCTACGGAACGAATTGCGGCAAGCAATTCTTCATGCGGCGCACTTTTGAGTATGTATCCGGATGCTCCCGCGTGGATGGCTCGGAACAGATATTCTTCATCGTCATGCATGGTCAGTATCAAAATGGAGACATCTGGCATCAATTTCTTCAATTCAGCAGTAGCGGTCAGACCGTCTTTGCCTGGTGGCATGCTGAAATCCATCAAGACCACATCTGGTTTCAACTCTTGAGCCTTGGCAATGGCTTCATCGCCATCTGCGGCATCTCCAACGATATGTATATCATTCTTTCCTTCAAGTAAGGCGATCAGCCCGGAACGCACGACAACATGGTCGTCTACAACTAATAGTTGAATCACATGATTTCCCCCTGTCCGCTTCCTTAGTTCTATCTATATCATAACAAAAAAAGAAGCCATTCAGAGCTTTAATCTCCGAATAGCTTCTTTCTCTCTCAGCTTGTGGGATAGAAACATTGAACCTTAATGTTCTGTTTGGCCGAAACGTTCCTGAATCATATTGGCAATCTCCTGGACCTGTGCCTCCACGGCAAGAGGATCATAAGGCCAGAACCGTTCCCCATCCAGCTTAAACACTCGATTGTTCTTCACAGCGTCCAGGGATGACCAGACGGGTGATGTTTCATCCAGCGAACCTCCATTGGATAAATCGAGGAAAATATAATCACCTGCATAATCCGCCAGTTTCTCCTCGGATACAGTTACAGTATCTTTATCCTGATCAATCAGTTCCTTTTGCACAATGTCTGGTGCTTTCAGTCCGAGCTGTTGGTAGATGGCTTGTCCACCGCGGTTGACACCATCTCCGTTGATGTACCAATCCTTACCAAAGAGACTGAAGTTGGAGAAGGTCGTACCTTCCTTGACCAGCCCTTGAATGGAGTCCTTGGCTGACTTCACTTTTACTTCGAATTGGGACAACCAGTCTGCAGCTTCCTTTTGTTTGTTTAGGATTTCCCCAAAGGCAGTGATTTCCTCATGCACATTGTCGTATGTACCATAAGGGATGATGAGGGTTGGTGCGATTTTGCGATATTGCTCATTCAGCTTCTCATCCCCACCTACAGTGACGATCAGGTCGGGCTCAAGCGAAAGAATTTTTTCGACTGAACCGCCGTCGATACGACCAATGTCTGCTACGCCTTCAATCAGATCAAGCACATAAGGGCTTTCCAGCTCATAATCCGGTGCGCCTACTGGCTTGACGCCAAGTGCGAGAAAATCAGCGAGGTAACCCTGCGTCACAATCCGCTGCGGGTTCGTGGGTATTTCAACGTCTCCATTAACGGTGGATATGATCTGCGTTTCTGCGGCGCTGTCTGCCGTTTGTTCTTCTGTAGTAACAGATGAGGAAGTTTTATTTTCTCTTGTATCATCCGCTTGGCTTGAGCAGCCAATAATTCCAATCACCAGTACCAGGAACATAAGCCCAGTCCACCATTTTGATTTAACCCCTGTCATTCTGCCTCTCCCCAATCAATAATGATTATCTTTCTCAATAAAACCTCCTTAGTATCGTAGCTTTTGGATACAAGTATCGTCCATCTCAAAATGTGACCTCTTGAGCATGGACAATGGTTACCTGTTCTTGTCACCATTCTCCCGAATCAGGATATCTACCATAAGCTGAAGCTGCTTTTCCAGAGCCAGCGCATCATTACACCAGAATTGTTCCAGCTTGAGCGGATATATCCGGCTATTTCCGTTATTCATAATCTTGTTCCAGTATGGTCGTTCCCTGAGTTTGACTTGTGCATCATGATACAGACCGCCTTCATGTGAGGGAAGCACGAGAAACATATGGTTTGCCGCATAATCCGTCAATTGATCTTCCTGGATAAACTGATGATTGTGGGATTCCAGAACGTCACGAAGGATATTGGGGGCAGGTGTAAGATTGAGTCCGTAATATACGTTGTATGCTGCTCTGGCCGTTACATTCCAGATACAGATCGTTCCGTCTTCCCAGAGTTCATATAACCCAACGGTTTCATCAGGCTCGATTGCAGCCCCAAGTCGTTCAGCTTCACTGCTGACCAGTGCGGTGTAATGCTCTATCCAGTCTTCGGCAGCCTGCTCTCGACCTATAATTCGTCCGATGAGTTGAACAGTCTCCAGTCGATTTAACTGGTCCCATGGCAGGACCATAACCGGAGCAATCTGTTCCAGTTGTTCGAGCTTATGGGGCAAATAGTATAGATAATCTGGCGCAATGATCAGATCAGGTGGTTCAGTTCGGAGGATTTCTTCCACACCATGTTCATCCAAATCCAGCACATCATGCAACTCGTCTTGGATCAGCGGTGACATCGCCCAGGGTAGGAATGAGGCGGCAATGGGTTTAACGCCTAAGGCTAACAGATCTCCTGTGTACTGTACGGTAGCAATTCGTCTTGCGCGGGGCTGTAGTCGGTATTCACTTGGGCTAATCCCAGTAAACTGTTTGAATTTTCGACTTAGGTATAAACCATCGGCGTACCCCACAAGCAGCGCAATTTCATTCAAGGTGGCCTGCGTAGACAACAGATATTGCTTCGTCTTGTCCATACGAACTCGGGTCAAGTGAGCCTGGAAGCTGCGTCCAACCTGTTTTTGAAAGAACCTGGAGAAGTAGCTCGCATTAAACCCGGTTAATCTGGCGAGTTCTTCACGGGTGAGATGGCTGTCATAGTGATGGTTAATATAGCGAAGTGCTTCACGAATTATACTGTCTACCATCTCTGTAGAAGGTTTAATCGCCAGCTTGAATAATTCAAGCAATTCACTCAGCAGATAATGGGATCTGGCTTCTTCGGTCTGGGCACTTCCTGTCCTCGTTTCGGAAAGCTCCTGGATGATTGCGAGCATTCGCAGAACCTGTGGACTTGCTCCGGTCTTCGAACCATGTGAGGGCAAGTTCACTGATGTAAGCTGATAAACACGCTTGTCAGGACTCTCTTCCGTTAATACGTAATCCTGGAAACCGATATGATACAAGGTGAAGGCAGAAGGCGGGATATGTATAAGCTCCAGGGAGCACTGGGAATGTAGAAAAAGTAACTGCCCTTTATGTAAAACACCGTGCTCATTACCAAATCTATAGTCCACCGTCGCTGTGCAGGTAACCAATGAAGGCGTTTTTATGGAAATGGTACTGTTGTGCTGTGTGGATTCCCATGGAATAACACTGGCATTTGTCAGTACAAACATATCTGTAGCCTCCTTAGCTGTATATACTATATATGAATATATGAATGTATGGACTCGATTATATCAATCTGTGTAAGTGACGTCGATGTATACAGATGAGCGAAGACAGGTGAACAGACTAAGGCTCGCTCCACTGTGAATAACTATAATAAAAAAAGTCTTGGTACTCCCCTAAGGAAATAACAAGACTTCTTCCATATTAAAGACAGATGTCGTTATCCATATACGTGCGGCTGAAGATGTAGAGCGACTTGCTCCGTCTGCCGGACCATGTCCGGTGAGAAGGTGCAAGGCAGTCTGCTGCCAACGAGCAGCACGGCGCCAGGCACGCTTCCTTCCTGGAACACAGGTACCGCTATGGCACTTACCAACCGCTCAGCAAGCATTAACGGGCAACGACCGGGTGTATGCTCCCCGGTGGATTGTGCATCAGATCGGGCTGTGCGTCCAGTCCGAAGGGCTGTGCCCACCAGATCTTGTCCGGGGCGCATTTCCATGCGCTTCACCCGTTCATTACTAGCCCCGGAGGTATACTTCCAGCGTAGCATCGTCCCGTTCAGACAGGCAAGTCCACAGAAGTCGCTGGATGTGTTCAGGCGCAGGCCGTCGATCATCTCCTGAATGCCAGATGGCAGTTCATCATGCATGAGAGGACACTTCCTTTTTCGAAATTATAACGTACGTAACGTGTAATTATTATCATTAACCTTTTAGGATCATTTTAAAGTAAGGGTATTACGATGTTAGTTCTATTGTAGACCCTTTCTCGTACATTGTAATTCAGGGAAAACCCCTATTTCCGTTCCATAATCTACTGAACCTGGGCAGTGAAGGACTCCTGAATCAGGTGCACCAAGGGATTGAAGAAATGCGAAGGATGAGGCATATCGGTGAAATGTGACTTTTCTCACAGCAAATTCAGGGAGTTTCTCGTCAAGGATCAGGTAATCCCCCGATAACCCTCGCGCTACTTTCGCGGTATGATGGATACATAAGGAATCACCGAGGGGGACGAAGGTTATGGGTACAGTATTTGTAGAAAGAACAACCCAAAGAGCAGAGCAGAAACAAGCGGAGGCGGGCAAAATGACACGGGAAACAGGCGGAATCCTTTCGTTCGTTACATCTGAGCAATGGGACCTGATTGAAGCAAAAATGCAACCCAAACGGGTGAAGTCGGGATATAGTCTCTTTCTCGAAGGCGATGAAGCCGGATATCTGTACTACATTCGTTCGGGACGAGTGAAAATGACCAAGTCGACGGAGGATGGCAAGGAAATTATTTTATCCATTCAGCAAAGCGGCGATCTCATCGGTGAATTCGGTGGCATCGGTGGATTGAATCATAGCTACAGTGCAGAGATGGCGGAAAAAGGGGAACTGGCCATTATCTCGCTTAGCGATCTGGAAAGTATACTCAGCAAACATGGCGACCTTGCCTTGAAATTCTTGCAATGGATGGCACTGTCGCAGCGGATTACCCAGTCGAGATTCCGTGATTTGCTGCTCTATGGTAAGGCGGGTGCCCTCGCTTCGACACTGATCCGTGCCAGCAATTCGTATGGCAGGGTTACACCGGATGGTATTGTGCTGGACATGAAGCTGAACCATACCGATCTTGCCGAGATGATTGGAGCTACCCGGGAGAGCGTAACGCGGATGCTGGGGGCATGGAAAGAACAAGGTACGCTGGATATGATGGACGGCAAACTGATGATTCGGGATCTGGCAGCCTTGCGTTGTATGTGTGGATGTCCGACATTCCCGAGCTGTCCGGTAGAGCTGTGCCGACTGTAAATTAGTTTGTTCAGAGGCTTCACCTCCATTGGCGATTGGGGTCGTTACGGAGAAAAAGAAAAGAAAAGCTGGCGTCCCATATATGGGAGTCAGCTTTTTGAGTTTCCGTGAAATTGTTCATGTGCATATTCCTTTGCAAGAATCGAATATAGACACGAATCATGATATTCCCCTTTGTAAAACCAATGCTCTCGCATCAGACCTTCACGCTGCATACCGATCTTCTGCATAACGTTCTCTGAAGCCTCGTTGTTCGGGCGGCATTTCGCATAAATTCGGTGTACACCAAGTGTATTGAAGCCAAAGCCAAGCGTAGCTCGGGCTGCTTCGGCAGCATACCCTTTTCCCTGATAAACGGGATTGAGCACATAACCGATCTCAGCGTTCGTGTTTTCGATGTGAAGGCCAACACCACCGATCAGTATGCCCTCCTTTTTCAAACATATCGCCAGTTCAAAGCCCGCTCGTGGTTGTGTTTGCTGCATGTCCAACACAAACTGCACGTATTCTCGAGTATCCTCTTCGGTATTTGGTCCCCATGCCGTGTGTTGAGTAACCTCTGTCATGGATGTGTAGTTATGTATACTTTTCCAGTCTGTCTCCAGAATATCCCTGATGATGAGTCGTTCGGTCTCCAGTTGCATCGTTGTTCCCTCCTTCACGTTTGAATAACTTTACTGTACATTGTACAACAAAAATAGCCCATAACAGATTCAACGAATGAATCGGTCATGAGCCATAATGTAGATTTATGATGTATGTGGAATGCTATTGTGGTTGTTTACATTGAACTGCGGGATAAGTATAAGCCAGCTTACGGATAATTTCCTTCTGCCATCTCGTATCACCAAGATTGGTTGCCAGGTTCAGAAGATCCAAATAATCGTCAAGCTGCAGATCAGCCTTTTGCAGAGTTGTATTCATTCGATGTTCGTTCCCCTTTATCTATAAAATCGTAAAATCATATGCAGTAGAAAGTTACAAAGAGACAAGTTCAAGAATGATAATCATTATCACATTTATATATTCATTATGCAATGAACGCTGGCAAAATGCAATCCCAAGTCCGCAACGAATTTAACTTTTTTCTGAAAATAGGCTCATCCACAGCACATAGGGAATGTATACACCGAGATATGCAGACGGATACAAGAACCAGCCATTCAGCAGGAAATGGTGAATCTCGGTGGTGAATGTGGTCATATGAGCATTCGTCGCATACACATCACCTGCGATGACTGTTGCCGCACTATAGAAGCAGAGCAGCGCAAGAATATGAAACAATCGTCTAACCATCCGGGAACGAAGAGCAACATAAGCCATAATCAGCGGAACAATCAACAAGAGTATCAAAAATACCAATTTCATCATCGTTTTACTCCTTCGGTAAATGGAATTGTAATGATAATCAGTATGGGCCAATAGACTCAACTTCTAAACTTTTTCATAAACTTTACAAAAAGAAAGAGGAATTCAGCATATGAACAATTAAATTAAAGGAGGATAACCCATTATCAGGTAATTATGAGGAGGAGAAAGGGAATATGAAAAAGGCGTTATGGCAGCACTGGATCGGGGCATTCCTGGTCTTTATCATGATGGCAACCGCACTGCTGGGGCCGGGTTCGCAAAGTCCGGTACAAGCTGCAGCACCACTTACGGTATCTCAGGCCATCGCTGCCCAGAGCGGTGGAGGAACAGCGACGGTTGAAGGAATCATTGTTGGACATGCTACCGGGTCACTTACAGCCAAGTTTACATCTCCGTATGCCAATGATTTTAATGTTCTGATTGCCGATTCAGCGTCAGAGCGGACCAACGCCAGATTATTGGATGTGCAGATTCCCTCATCTTTCCGATCGCAATATGGATTGGCGTCCAACCCCAGTCTTGTAGGGAAAAAGATCATCGTAACCGGAACCCTCGGTGCCTACAACAGCTATGCAGGAGTCAAAAACCCAACGTCCATCGCGCTTTCCTCCGGAACAACCAATCCTGATCCAGAACCGAACCCGGGCACAACACTGCCGGATGGTACCGGTAAGAAAGTATTGTTCGATAATACCCACGCCCAGACAGCAGGTGCTGCAGACTGGATTATTGACGGGGCATTTTCGGATTTTGCCAATGGTTTGCGAAACGCAGGCTTTGCCGTGGATCAGCTGGAACGCAGCATCCCGTATACATTCGGTGAGCAAGCCATCACCTATAATAAATTGAAAGATTACGACGTCTTTGTCATTGGCGAAGCCAACGTACCGTTCAAAGCGACAGAACAGGCTGCGCTTGTGCAGTACGTACAGAACGGAGGAAGTGTTTTCTTCATCTCCGACCACTACAATGCAGACCGCAACAAAAACCGCTGGGATTCTTCCGAAGTATTCAACGGCTATCGCCGAGGTGCCTTCCTGAATCCAGCCAAAGGCATGTCTTCGGCTGAAGCCGAATCACCAGCGATGCAGAGTGTGACGAGTTCAGACTGGCTCGCGACGAACTTTGGTGTCCGTTTCCGCTACAATGCCCTTGGAGATGTAAATGCATCGGATATCGTTGCACCTGCACAATCCTTCGGCATTACGGCTGGTGTTAATTCTGTAGCGATGCATGCGGGATCGACCATTGCGATTATAGACCCTAACAAGGCTAAAGGCTTGGTCTATGTACCAAGTGGTGTGTCCAAGTGGGGTAATGCCGTGGATCAGGGCGTATATAACGGTGGTGGACGAGCTGAAGGAGCCTATGCTGCCATTGCAAAGGTTGGTGCGGGCAAAGCCGCATTTATCGGTGACTCTTCACCTGTAGAAGACGCGACTCCGAAATATTTGCGTGAAGAGACCGGTGCTACCAAGAAGACCTATGATGGATTCAAAGAAGTAGATGATGCAACTTTCCTTGTGAATACTGTGAAATGGCTCGCGGTCAAAGAGAGCTACACCAGTCTGGCACAAGTGCCAGGACTGACATTGGATACGGCAACAAGCCTGCTTTCGATGGAAGCTCCAGCTGCATCAACCGAGCCGCAACTTGAGCCATGGGCTGCACCCGCGGCAGGGTACAAATGGTATGACCCAACTACATTTAAAGCAGGTTCATACGGAAAAGCACAATAAGTGAAGTAGACATCAACTCAACATGCGAATAGGGCTTGGCCGTGGAGTTTTGCGGACAGGCTCTTTTTTTGCTTGTTATATCAGTGACATTCACGAACATGATTAGCCCATACCACCCTGCCATTGCATAAATATCTGCTACGGAGGGGAAGGTATGGGTACTAATGATGCGGCGTGAAGCCCAACCCAACCAGAGGAGGCGGCGAATGATGACTCACCAAGCAGACTGTGACAGTTCCTCGATGAGACAGAAGCTCAAGGCAGATCTGCATCGTGTGGCGGATCGAATGAACATGACGTTATCCCGTTTTGACAATGACAGTGTCTGTCTGCTAGGGCAATTTGCAGAGATTCGAGCGGAGATCAAGCAGATTGAGGTGCTCGCCTCTTCGTTTTATCTGGATTGTTATCTGTCACCCTTTACCGAGAAGTTTGCCGAATTAACATCGAGCGTACAGCATCTATCTGACCGGAGATATGGGGCGTTGATTGTGATTGAACGGGAGATTCCGTTGGAGTCGATCATTCACTCAGGCGTGACTGTGGATGCAAGAGTGACACATGCGTTGCTGGAATCATTGTTTATCCCCGGTGCACCTCTGCATGATGGGGCTGTTCTGATTCGTGGCAATCAAATTGTATCCGCTGGTAATGTGCTGCCGTTGTCGCAAGCGGAAGTGCATGAACGAAAAATAGGCACTCGTCATCGGGCAGCACTGGGACTCAGTGAATTGACGGATGCGGTTGTATTGGTTGTTTCCGAAGAGACGGGACAGGCTTCATTTGCTGTAGATGGGGATTTGCATCCAATCAATGTGGTTGAAACGCTCCCTTAATGTGAACGATCAAGTGGCCTACTTGGGGCGAATAGGTTGATGCAGTTGAGGGAATTGTACCTTTCTCCTGTAAGGGAGAGGGGTTTTTCTATGGATAGACGATAAAATTATAATCTGAAATTCGACCGCTTTGCTCTCGCCATATGAGAAACATCGATCGATGCTTCTCTGACATTACGATGTGATTTTGCACAAACTGGGTATTCATGGGTACAATAGAGGATGGTCAATGAATAGAGAACAATGCGATTGGATCGCAAAAATGGTTGGAGGAGACGGTTAGCACATGAGTTGGTTTGAAGCAATGGAGCATCACGATTATGAGGAACTGGTTCTGTGCCAGGATCGAAATTCAGGGTTAAAAGCAATTATCGCCATACACGACACAACACTCGGCCCTGCGCTGGGAGGCACGCGGATGTGGACTTACGCTTCAGAAGAAGCAGCCATTGAAGATGCCCTGCGCCTTGCCCGTGGTATGACATATAAGAATGCGGTATCCGGACTGAATCTTGGCGGCGGCAAAACCGTTATCATCGGAGATCCAAGGCGCGACAAAAACGAAGCGATGTTTCGGGCGTTTGGACGATATATTCAAGGGTTGAACGGACGTTATATCACAGCCGAAGATGTGGGAACAACGGAAGAGGACATGAACCTGATCTATCAGGAAACGGACTATGTGACAGGCATCTCACCGAGCTATGGTTCATCCGGTAACCCATCACCTGCAACGGCTTGGGGTGTATATCGGGGGATCAAGGCAGCAGCGAAAGAAGCATTTGGTACCGACCTGCTGGAGGGTAAAACGATAGCGGTCCAAGGTGTCGGCAATGTGGCGATGCATCTGTGCAAATATCTGTATGAGGAAGGTGCACATCTGATCGTTACGGATATCCATAAGGACTCGGTGAAACAGGCTGTGGATCGCTTCGGCGCGACAGCTGTTGACCCCGCAGACATTACTAGTGTGGATTGCGATATCTATGCACCATGTGCACTGGGCGGCACGATTAATGACGATACGCTCAAGACACTTAAAGCGAAGGTTGTAGCGGGCTGTGCCAATAATCAGCTGCTGGAGACCCGTCATGGGGATCAACTGTATGACATGGGCATCGTTTACGCACCTGACTATGTTATCAATGCAGGTGGTGTCATTAACATTGCGGATGAGCTGAACGGTTATAATGCGGATCGAGCGTGGAGCAAGATCGGAGAGATCTATTCCAATCTGGAGAAAATATTCGAAAGCTCACGTACCGAGGGCATCGCAACCTATGTTGCCGCAGATCGACTGGCTGAGCGACGGATCGAACAGATGAAGAATACCCGCAGTACATTCCTGCAGAATGGTCACCATGCACTGAGTTCCCGGAGATTGCGCAAGTAAACGTAATTGAATCATTACCAAATCTGTAATTGGTCTGTTAGATAACGGCAACATCCACTCCAAAGATGGATAATGTCGATCTAACAGGCCATTTTTTTACGTTGCTATCAGAAAAAAAGAAAACAGTGGCAATATCTCCCTAAATGATCAATTCTACTATGGATTTTTCCGATAATGTATGTACATCGTTCAGATGCATATGGTTCAGGGAAGTGGGGAGAAGTGGGAAATGGGGAAAAGAAAAGGGTTAGGGCATAGGATCAAAAATATGTCGCTTAAAATCAAACTGCCTTTCATGATCAGTGTATTGGTTGTTTTGGTTCTGCTTGGTGCAACGACCACAAGTTATATGATCTCATCTGATGTTGTGGTCAGGAAAAGCAAGGATGAGATTAATGTGATGGCTGACCGCCTTGGGGAAGGGCTTTGGACAGCGATGCAACTTCAGCAACAATTGAGTCATGCGATATCCGTACATAATACCTTCAAGGAACTCTTGGAGCTGCGTAATACAACTGACATGACGGATGAAGAATTTTTATCGGATGAGAACCCGTATTTTAATAAGGCCAATACGATCTTGACCGACAGTATATCGGAAACGGAAGGAAGCAAGCCAGATCTGTTCGTGTTTGATAAGGAAGGAATCATGGTGGCGGGAACCATGCCGGAAGTGATTGGACAGTCACGGGGAGATCGGGAATATTTCCAGGAGTCCATACAGGGGAAATCCTTCATCAGTGATGCGATCGTTTCGAAGAATAGCAAGAAGCTCATTATTGCATTCTCGGAGCCCATCATCGATGAAGAGGGGAATATCCTGGGTGTGCTTGCTATGTCGGTGGACAGCAGCTTTTTCCTGGGCCAACTCGGGGACATCCAGATCAATGGTCAGGGCAGAGTTGAAGTGCTGAGCCGGAGCGGTATCATTATGTATGATTCATTGGATCCTTCCATTGTGGGACAAACGCTGGAAGAGGACAAGGAAGCCATGGAACTTATGGAGGCCAGAGCCACCGACAAAGTGAAAATCAATTCGATGGATCGAGATGATACCTACTATCGTATCAATCAGATTCCTGGTGCAGATCTCTCCGTGGTCATTATTGACGATTATGATGATATTAAGCGCCCGGTAGAGGATATACAGCGCCAGATGCTTATCGTGACCTTGATAGGAATTGCTCTGGCTATTGGCGTGGGATTGTTGATCTCTCGTAGTATAACGAGACCTATCATTCGTCTGATCGGGCTGTTCAAACAGCTTGCTCAAGGGGATCTGACCGTTAAGGCCAATGGCAGATATAACAGTGAATTCAAGGATCTGGCGGAGAGCTTCAATGTTATGGTGGAGCAGAACAGGAACCTTATTACCGATATGAATAATTCGATTCATGTTCTTCAGGACAGCACTCAGGAATTGGAGGAGACATCCAGACAGACGGCAAGATCCATTGATGAGACCTCGGCGACGTCCATGGGGATTGCAAAAGCGATGGAGGCTCAATCGGAAGATACCGAGCAGATTGCAAGTAAATTCAACACCTTTGGCGATAAAGTGGCTGCCATGAACAGCAGTGCACAGGATGTGAAGGCAAGAGCGGATGAGATCGAAACGGTATTCCACAACGGGAATGAAGTCGTGAATGAACTGATGCGTATCAATGAGGTGAACGAACGGGAAGTGGAGAAAATCTCGGAGATTACCGTCAAACTTCAAACGAGTTCGGGCAGTATTAGTCAGATCACGGAAGCCATCAGCCAGATTGCGAAGCAGACCAATCTGCTTGCATTGAATGCTTCAATTGAAGCATCACGGGCGGGGGAGCATGGCAGAGGATTTGCAGTTGTAGCCGAGGAAATCCGCAACCTGGCAGAGCAGAGTTCCCGCCAGTCCAAGGAAATCTCCAGCATTATCGAGCAGAATCTGGCCGATGTCGCCGAGAACAACCAAAGTGTTGCAGAGATTCACACCATCTCGTCCAGACAGGATGAGCTTGTCTTGCAGACTCGTCAGGCGTTTGATGTGATTTTGGAGAAGGTATCGGTCATTAATCAACAGATCGCTACAATGGCAGGACAGATGCAAGAGATGTTGCAGAACAAGGATGTTGTACTGGAGTCAGCCCATAGTTTGTCGGCTTCAGGAGAGCAGGTATCCGCTTCGGTTGAAGAGGTAACAGCAACCATGATGGAGCAGTCTTCCACGGTGCAGCAGTTGGCCAACATGGTCGATACGATCGATCAATTGACGCAAAAGCTGGCCGAATCGGCTGCGCGATTCAAGGTGGAGTAAGAGTCTGTCTCAAAAGGAATTCCGCCTCGCTCCAAGCGCTAACGAACCTACCGCACCTTAAAAGGCGGATCATCAGAGCTTGCAAGATTTAAAGAATCTCAGTAACGCTATTTCGTCAAAAACGTTGTCAAAACCTAAAAAATTGAGCGAATCGACGAAATAACGTCTCTGTGATTCGTTAGATTTCAGATCGGGGCAAATGGGACCGAATAGCGTGTCTCAGGTTCATTAAAACAAAATAACACAAACAAGGGATGTCCCCTGTCATATTCATGACTTATAGGACATCCCCTTCTTTTTTATGGTCCAGATCAATGTGCTCTAATCCATTTAGTGATCAATGAGATGCAACAGCTCAGGGAGCGGTGTGCGAGGCTTGGGGATAGGCTGATCTTCAGCGTTAAAATACCCCATGTGAAGTGTGCCTACTATTTTTTCCTCTGATGTCACACCAATGGCTTCACAGAATAGTGGATTTTCGTTGAAAGGACTTGTCTTCCATACGACGCCGATCTGTTGTTCCCAGGCGAGCAACTGTATGTTCTGGATCAGTGCCGAGGTTGCAGCAAAAGCCTCTTCCCACGCTTTGGAGGGCAGGTTGGCTGTCATAACCACAACCAGATGCACAGGTGTCTGTTCACAATAGGCTGCTCTGATTTGTTGTCCGTACTTTGCTACAAATTCAGGATTGCGTGTACTCAATACAGCGCTCGCGAATTTCTCTCTGCCCTCATTCATAAACAGAATGAAGCGCCAAGGTTCCTTTTTGGAATGAAAAGGTGCCCATATCGCGGCCTCCAGAATCTCATGAATCGTTTCCAAGGGAATGGGTAGGCCATTAAATTCCTGAATCGTGCGTCGTTCGATCACGGTCTGCCTAAGGCTTGTTTTGGGTTTCATCATGTCCATCTATAACTCGAAGGAAGCAGCGATCTCATCAATAATTTTGCTAAGACCGATGGGACCGTATCCTGCAAACCACAGGTTGGCATCACCGATATATACATGATCGTTCTTGACTGCATTCAGATTGGACCAGATGGATGTATCCATGATGTTATTAAGCACAACCTTGTTTTCTTCCCCTGGACGAAGAATGATAAACAGTCGATCCGGGTTCAGCTCAGGCAGAATTTCCTCGGAGATTGCCACATTCCATGATCCCTGGAAGTCTACACTGTCTACTGAAGCAGGGGTTAATCCCAGAGCACCAAACAGAGTGAAGTTATCATCAGGTTTAATCAACTGAAGCTGTTTATCCTGTACGCGCATGTAGGCCACCGTTTCGTCTTTGGCTTTTACGGCAAGCTCATCATGGGTTGTGGTCACTTTGGCATCATAGGCATCTTTGACCGCTTGGGCTTCTTTTTCTTTGCCAAGAACGGTTGCCGTTTCCATGAATCGCTCCCAGTCTCCTTTTTCTTCATTATCAAAAAGGATCGTTGGAGCAATCTTGGAGAGTTGCTCATAGTTTGCTTCATTTAACGTTTTGGAGGCCAGAATGAGATCCGGCTCAGCCTGGAGCAATGCTTCAAAATTGGGAGACTCGCCGGATCCTATGGCAGTGGTATCTTTCATCTGATCTGCCAGATATTCAGGGAATCCGAGATCGTTATACGTTACCATGGCTGTCGGTTCAATGCCGAGAGCGAGTAATTGGTCAGCAAAGACGTAGAGCATACCCGCAATTTTTTGGGGTTCAGCAGGAATTTCGATATCCCCTTTGATCGTGGAAATGGTACGTGTATTCTCACTTCCCTGTTCAGCCGTTGATGGTTCTGCCCCATTGGATTCGGGTGAAGCGGAGCTCCCGCTGTTCTGGGAAGTCCCACAGCCCGCAAGCATGCTGCATAGAAGAAGAACGGTTATAAGGAATCGTCCTGATTTGAAAAAGGTAGAGAAGCGTTGGTTGTTAGGTAAAGACACGTTGTACACACCCTTTAACTGATTTTGATTATCATTATCAAAATAATTATAGGTGCATTCCAAATCGTAATCCATGGATATTCCTGTTTAATGCATGGACGTTTGGCTCAGGAACAACTGACTAACCCGATTCAGAAACAGATTATGAGCCAAGGAAGTATAACAGGAGTAGGGGGAGGAATCGCCCAATTCATAGACTTGCTTCGTACGAACCGCCTTCCATTGCTGCCAGATTGAATTTTGCATAAGCAACGCTACAGTGTGCGCACGCTCGTCTGCTCGGCCACTTGTAAACAGAATGAAGTGTTCAATATCGGACTGGACCAGCTGTTCCAGTGACATTAAACGGGAATGGGATACGTGGTGTAGAGCTTGGGGTACGTATAACTGCAAATCATCATAGAGTACCGTCCCCAGATTGCGGTTGCCGTATACCCGGAACTGTCCATTTTCGTATTGCGCCACAGCCACAGGACGGTCATCCAGGGCATGTTGTATTCCGGATATTTTCCGGTTGACCGATAACTCATAACGTTCCAGCCATTCTTCACCAGCTGTTATTTTACCCACGGATTGTGCAATGGAGTACAACTGTTTACGCCAATCTCCTGCAAAAGGTATGGTACAAGTGGAGGCAATATGCCGAAATAATTCGGCTTTTTTGGGCTCTTCATAATCGGTTCCTTCATACCCAATGATCAGCTCCGGGTGTGCGTTCATTAATAGTTCCAGATCAGGCTGATCTCTGCCCACTTGAATCACATTTTTAATTTCATATGATGTTTGATGGACCGGATTAATCAGTGCCGCATATGGCTCAATACCAAGGGCAAGCAGATGCCCCGTATATGGATGGGCAAGTGAAGCGATACGTGTTACGGAGCGATGCTTTTTAATATAGACCATGGGAGACAATCCGGTGGTTGCTTTGAATTTTCGGCTAAAATAGAATTCATCTTCATACCCGACCTGGCGTGCTGTTTGTTTGATCGTGTTGTCTGAGGCCAGTAGCAGATCACCGGCTTCCCGGATACGTACGGCGTTCAAATATTCGATGGGGCCTTGTCCAATCATTTTTTTGAACAATCTGGAATAACGGTTGACACTCAGTCCAGCCATTTCAGCCAGTTTTTCGCGTGTGAAGTTCTCCTGATAATGTGTATGGATATATTTTTGGCTCTGCCTTACCGCTTCAATTGCTGTATCTTCCTGGAATTTCTGCTTCTTCTGCTTCAATAGGACAAGACACAGTTCCTGAAAGAGGATCTGACGTGCCATTCCAGCCCATGGATCTTCCTTCTGCCCACCTTCATGGATTTGAATGGCGAGTACGGGAGCTGAGGGAACAACAGTGGCAATGCATTCAAGATGTGGATCAATAACTCGCTGCATGTTGCCATCCAGTTCTTCGTTGTAGACATTGTAGGTTAAGGTGACACATTGAAAATCATGCTGTACCTCGGTAGTTGCAAGACAGGTGTGAGAAGGCGGGACGGAAAGGACTTGAGGAGAGCATAAGGAGATGACTTTGTCTTCGACTTTGACGGTCAAGCTCCCTTTGATCACAACAAGCAGCGTATGATGTGGACGGGATGGAAAGGACACTTGTTCAGCATTGTTGTCGATACGCCGGGCATCAATGAGCCTATATAAAAGATTCATGAGTTTCATCTGATCTTCTCCTGACTGCTGTGAATGTACATACTATACTGCTGCTTGTAAAAGTTCTCTATATCAAAACGTAATGCACTTCTGGTTCAGCAGCTTCATGAATTGATCCAGCGCACTGCTGACATACCGATCCTCACCGCGGACAAAGGTTGTCGTGGTATGAGTAAAACGATCTGCAAGATCAAATACGGAGAATTCATCCGGTTTCTTGTGAATAACGTTGCACGGCATAATGGTAAAAGCAATTCCAGACTCCACACAGCTAAGCAGGTTTTCCATCGTACTCACTTCGATAATATTGCGAGCGGACAACCCCTCTTCCTGCAAAAATTCTTCGGTCATTTCACGATACGGGCAGCCCTCGGGGAAAACAACCCATGATACTTGGCACAGGCTTTCGGGTGGTGTATCCATCCGCTTGGAGATGATATGAACCGTGTCCTGCATCTCATATTCCACCTTCAGACCCTCTTTCACACAAGCCCCGCTGATAAATGCACCATCAATCTCATAGTCCTGTATTTTCTTGCGCAGTACTTTGGGTGAAGTGGCGTTAACAAGTGAAATGGACACCTTCGGGTAGGTTATTTGATATTCATTCAGAATCTCCATAAAGCGGCTGGATGCTGCCGTTTCTACAATGCCGATTTTCAGCGTACCGGAAGGTTCACCGGGATCGGTCATATCCTGCTTCAGATCGTGCAAAAGGTTGCGAATGCGTGTGGCGTACTCAACAAACTGCTCACCTTTGGAGGTCAGCACAACACCTTTGGGAAATCGGTTGAACAGCTGGATTTGATATTCCTGCTCCAGTTTTTTGATACGCGTAGTGACATTGGATTGCGCATAATTTAGTTCTTTCGCGGCCTGTGAGATTTTTCCTGAACGTGCCACCGCGAGAACAATATCGATATCGGAAAGTTCCATGCTGTATCCTCCTGAACGTGGATTAACTTACATTGCTTCCGCAGATGTTGATGTCAGGTATCTCTCTGAGAGATACAACTATATATTTCAATCATTTTACGATATATCAGAGCCGCCGTACAATATCCCTAATGACAAAGAGAGTAGGGATATGACATGGATAAAATGAATACACATTCAACACTATTAAGCCCGGTGACGATTCATCAGTGGCAATTAAGGAACCGAGTGGTGATGGCACCGTTGACCCGGGGATTTGCTGATGATCAGGAGGGGACCGTGACGGATGAGATGGTGGCGTATTATGAGCAGCGTGCGCGGGATGGCGTGGGACTGATCATTACCGAGGGCATTAACCCGAATCTGGCAGGCAAAGGCACTTACGGCATCCCCGGTTTATATACAGATGAACAGACGACTTCTTGGAAAAGGGTAACGGATGCTGTTCACAGACATGGCGGCACCATTATTGCTCAACTGTGGCATGTCGGCAGGTTGTCCCATTCCGATCTGATCGGAACCTCTCCAGTGGCACCCTCCAGCCTTGCAGCAGAAGGAAGAGTGCATAAGCTGCATAAGCCGTATCAGGTGCCCCAAGCGATGAGTACACAGGATATAGCGGATACGATTCAGCATTTTCAGACGGCCGCCCGCAATGCGGTTCTGGCAGGGTTCGACGGGATCGAGCTGCATGCTGCGCATGGGTATCTAATCGACCAGTTTATCAATGAGAAGACCAACCACAGAACAGATGAATATGGAGGAGACACTGCGGGTAGATTGCGGTTCCTGCGGGATATTATTGTGGCTGTAAAAAAAGAGATCCCTGTGGATCTCATATCGGTACGATTCTCTGAGAAAAAGGATGATGATGCATCCTATGCTTGGGTAGACAAAGCTGGAATGATCGATGCATATCTGAACTTGTTCCGTGAGACGGGAATAACAATCTTGCATCCCTCAACAGATCATTATGCGAAAGCGTGGGATGGTGAGCAGTCCTTTCACGAGCGGATTCGAAGTCAGTGGGATGGAATCATCATTGGTGTGGGGGATCTGGATGTTCATGCTGCAGAGCACGCTATTGGCAAGGGAAGTATAGATCTGGCTGCATTCGGCAGACCATTTATTGCAAACCCCGATTTGGTGCGTAAATTGCATGCCGGTGAGCCGTTGGTGGAGTATGATGCAGCTACGCATCTGCCTGTGTTGGTGTAAAAGAGAAAACCGAGTAAGAGAAGAAATCGAAAAAAGGTAAAACACTACTGACATACTGTTGGCAAGAGCGGTCTTGTATGATCAAGATAACCTAAACAACCAACCCCATATATAAAGGAGATCATTACATTATGTCAGTAATCGGACCGGATTTCATTTCACTTCAAGTGAGCAATCTTGAAGGCTCTGCCGAATTTTATCAAAACTATCTTGGACTGGTACGTTCACAGGCGGGACCACCTCATGCGGTGGTCTTTGACACCAAGCCTATTGCATTTGCTCTACGTGACCTATTGCCAGGAACAGAACTCGGTTCAGGTGCTCAGCCAGGACTTGGTGTCGCTCTGTGGCTTCATGCTCCTGATACGCAAGAAATCCACGACAAGCTTGTTGCGGCAGGCGTACAAATTACATCTGCACCAATAGATGGACCATTCGGACGAACCTTTACATTTGCCGACCCAGACGGGTACCAAGTTACCCTTCACAGTAAAGCCTAATACGCAAATGTATCCATCTTAATAATAGTGATAACTTCCTGTCACAGGGAGACAAGTGAGTATTACAACAATAAGGGCAGAGCTAATCTTGATGATTAGCTCTGCCCTTATTCCGTTATTCGGATTCTGCGATATATTCATTTTATTCATTGCTGACAACTACCGCTTTCTTTTCCGTAAAGTAATACACCAAAGCGAGCAGCGGCATGATCAGGCCAATCAGCGTTGTGAGATTCCAGCCTCCGTGAGCATAAGACCAGCTTCCAAGAGATGAACCAATCGCACCGCCGACAAAAAAGATCGACATGAATATGCCATTCACACGCCCTCTCGCTTCACTTCCTAAGGAGTAGATGATGCGTTGACCCAGCACCAGATTTCCTGAGACAGCCATATCCAGTGTGATTGCCACGATAACAAGCAGGATCAATGCAAACGTGGAGTGGCTCTGGAACACATAAGCAAGACCGAATGAAGCAGCAGCGATCACCATGGCAGCACCCGTCAGAATACGCGTTAGCCCGCGATCGGCCAGTCTCCCGGCAATGGGAGCGGCAATAGCACCTCCGACACCAGCCAGAGCGAACCAGGCAATGCCTTGCTGTGACATGCCAAAATCGTTAGCCAGTCTGAGCGGAACCGTGGTCCAGAACAAGCTGAAAGCTCCAAATAGACTGGCTTGATAGAACGCCCGACGGCGAAGCAGAGGCATCGTTCTGAACAGTGTTCCCAAGGACACGATCAACTGCCCGTATTTTAAGGTGGGTTCAGGCTGGCGAGCAGGAAGAGCACGTGACAGAAGCAACATTAGAAGTGCTATGACAATGGCGGAGAATACAAAGACCGTCTGCCATCCGAAGAGGCTGGTGATGAAGCTTGCGACAGGACGAGCAAGCATAATGCCCAGCAGCAGACCACTCATGACATTGCCAACAACCCGTCCGCGTTGTTCCTCGGAAGTAAGATATGTAGCATAGGGCACCAGAATTTGAGCGACCACAGAACCTATACCAATGAACAGAGAGGCAGTCAGAAATACAACAGCTGTAGGCGAGAAAGCCGCAGCAATCAGAGCAACAACCAGTACGATGAGGAAAAGAACGACCAGGCGTCGATTCTCGGTAATGTCACTGAGCGGTACGATGAATAACAAACCAATAACATAACCAATCTGAGTCAACGTTACGATCAATCCGGCAGCGGCAGAAGAAAGACCCGTGGTTATGCTGATCGGTCCGATAACGGTCTGAGCATAATACAGATTTGCCACGATCAATCCACAAGCGGATGCCAGCAAAAAAATAATCCAGGTGGGTACAGGTGCCTTCTTCACTTGTTGTCTCATATCCATGATAATCATCCTCCACAATTCTAAATTGGTATTCGCAATAAACAGTTAATATTAAAATTGTTAATTACTAAACGTTGTGTTCACTAATTACAAATATATAATAAACTAAACGTATAGTATTGTAAATAGGCTCGAAATATTTTAATGAGAATATTAATTAGGATGAAAAGGTGAACCGAGGATGGAATTATTGTGTGTACTCATGGCAGTTTAGTATAATGAACGTATCGTTTTTATGAATAATACTTATGATTAAATATACTTTATACATCCAGGAGGGCTCAAGATGACTGCCAAAAGAGGACGTCCACGTAACATGGAAACCCAGAATGCCATTCTTACAGCATCGTATGAGTTGTTGTTGGAGCACGGATTCGGGGCGGTTACAATCGAGAAGATTGCTGAACGTGCACAGGTGAGCAAAGCCACTATCTACAAATGGTGGCCGAATAAAGGCGCTGTCATCATGGACGGATATATGTCTGCGGCAACGGCAAGATTGCCAGTGCCGGATACAGGGTCGGTATTGGAGGATATACGCATACATGCGAGTAATCTGGTTCGTTTTTTGACCAGTCGGGAAGGAAAAGTGATTACGCAGATTATTGGGGAAGGGCAGTCGGATGAAGGGCTTGCCGAAGAATACCGCACAAGATATATCCAACCACGTCGGCGTGAAGCTCGGGGAATTCTGGAGAAGGGTGTGGAGCGTGGCGAATTGAAAAGTGGGATAGACATTGGATTATACATTGATCTGATCTACGGGCCAGTGTTCTATCGCATGTTAGTGACGGGTGAAGCGATGGAGGATGCGTTTGTAGATGTGTTGCTTCGTTCCTTGTTTGAAGGGATTCAGGCCAAATAGGTACAGAGAGAGCGGCGATACAAGTGGGAGGAATAGGGAAGAGGGCGATTCGTAGGAATCACCCTGGAAGGAACCGAAGTGTATTGTCGGGGAGAACTAAACCTGGAATATAGGTGAGATGGCTGTGGGCCATGAATCTGTAACATTAGAGGAAAGGAAGGATGAGTGCTGGGTTAACATCGGGGGTTCATTCCATACCGAACTGGGCAGTTCGCGGCGTAATACAGGGGCAACTTCCTTGGCAAAACGCTCCACTTGCTCCAACTGCTCGCTATGCGTCAGTCCATCTACGCTGATACTCAGCACCTGATGTCCGTAAGCGGCATGATAGTCCAGAATTTTCTCAATGACCTGCTCCGGACTGCCGATTAACGCAGGACCTCGTGCAATGTTATCCTCCAGATCGGTAAAGGGCGACTGATTATGCTGTGCGGCGGCGGTGGCATGGAACGCTTCATAATATGGCTTATAGCGGCGAATGGCTTCTTCGCCCGTATCCGCAAGATAGAGACTGCCGGCACCAGAACCAATTACGGCTTGCTGCGGATCATGACCATAATAATCGAGGCGTTCCCGATAATGATCAATTAACGCTTTGTATTTGGCCTGAGGGTGAAAAGAGTTCGACGTAAAGAGCGGCTCGCCATATTTGGCAGCGAGTTCGGTCGAGACCGTGCTGGACGCGCTACCATGCCAGATCGGGATGGATTGCTGAAGCGGCCTGGGCCACGTGGTCACTCCCTCAAGAGGAGTGCGATACGTCCCCTGCCAGGTTACATTCTCTTCAGACCAAAGCCGTCTCAGCAAATGATAGCGTTCATCTAGTGAATCCCATTGTTCCTCTTCGCTTATGCCGAACAGCGGATAGTGCCGAGGGTCATTGCCTTTCCCGATGATCATCTCCAGCCGTCCGCCCGATAATTGATCCAACGTGGCATAATCCTCGGCAACCCGGACCGGATCAAGTATACTAAGAACAGTGACGGTGGTTAGTAACCGAATGCGTATGGTTGCTGCGGCTATTGCGGTTAATACGACAGGTGGAGAGGAAGATAGAAAAGGAGCACCATGTCGTTCACCGATCCCATAGGCATCGAAACCCAGTCGTTCAGCCAGCTTTGCTTGCTCTAATATATTGTGGAATTTCTGCTGAGTTGTCAGAGCTTCCCCGGTTACGGCATTAGGCAGATTCATCATGAGACTAAACAAGGCAAATTTCATCTGACCTTCTCCTCGAACTGAATTGATAACTTCTGTGTCGTATAATCCTATTGAAATAGTAGGATATGTAAGTTGAATTAAATGTATCACGTTCTCATGGATTCTTCTAATGGATTTTTTCTATAAGCAGGAACAGCGAGGCCTCCTTGCATAAATGTGAAGGAAATTGCCACGATTTTTATTGACCGCTGTAAAATTTAGGATTAAAATTGTGCTTATCATATAAATTCAAAATTATGGATTTTCATTGTGGAGGTGGGATACATGGAACCTACAACTACGATACGCTCATATATTGAGGACTACATCAGGAAACAGGGGTACACCCTGCAGTATTTTGCCGATATATCGGGAGTTAACGCTGGAACGCTTAGCGCAATTATTAAGGGGACTCGGCCCATCGCTATGGCACAACTGGATCTGATTACCCAAGGCATGAAGCTGGAAGAGGGATATTTCTACGAGATTTATGGGGCTGAATGTTTCGTGGAATCGGCACCTCATTGGAGGAGACTGGAACCATTCCTGCAGCGCTGTGCTGAATTGGACAAGCTGGAATGTATTCATAAGGTTATCCAGGAAGTGACGGATGATCGCTCGTATATCTCGGAGTTGTTCGAGATGGCTGAAGGCATGCTTGAACGTGGACAGACAAAGGCTGCACGGATGTTGTACGAATGTGTGGCGGAGTGTGAGAAATACCAACACTCGGAACGTCTGGCTTTGTGCCAGTATCGCATCTTCACGTTGTCTCTCGGTCAGGACCAACATGAGAATCTGCGTGCGGCCGTCCATTTTGAACCATATATTAATCGGCTGGATGAGGAACGGCAGTTGGATGCGATAAAAGACCTGGCGAATACGTATGCTTCACTTCGATATTGGGATAAGTCATTTTCCCTTGCTGATGATCTGGGACGGAAAGCTGAAATTATCCAATCGTACACTAAGAAAAAAGTGAATAAAGAAGATAGGGTCACAGCTTATCCGTTATTTGTATATCAGGCATATTCAAACTTGCTTAAGGCCACCGCATGTGAATGGAAAGGTGAGTACACTGAGGCACTGTTATATACAAGAAAAAATGCTGAATTAGCTAGTGTGTTAAATTTTAGTGACGAAGATATATTTTATATTGATATGTTTAGTAGTTGGACTGAGGCAAACACCTACTTATATAATTTGATGATGGGAAAGAAAGAGGTTCTCCCCGTGTATCTAGCTTGGGTTGAGCAAAGTGAAGGAGAAACTCTTACTGCTCTTGTTAAAATTATTGAAGCGGCAAATAATTATGAAATGGATATAGATCATATTTTACTAAAATTTGATAATTCCATTAATCTAATGTTGAGTGATAAAACCTTAACAGAAGGATACAATGAACAAATAAAGAATGACCAATACTCTAAACTTTTATTTGAGCTGGCAATGTATCTTTTTAACAGAGAGCGATACGCAGAAGGAATGCAGAAGCTTGTCTCTTGTCTGAGTTCAGCTATTAGAATTAATAATTCTAATGACATAATACAATGTATTGCTCTCTTTGAGAGATACAGGTCTTTTGCATCTAAAGAAATAGAAAATAACTATCGCAATCTAATGGAGGAGGTTTACAGCTATTATGAAAATAAAAAAAATCATAACTATACTCTTGTGTAGTGTTGTGATTATTAGCAATTTCCCTATAAGTCAGTTTGATGTGAAAGATCGGATGTATGCACCATCAGGACATGGTACCGGGAAATTGTAATATATAAAAAGGATCACTATGGATACTTTATCGGCTTATTTCGGAGTGAGGAAATAAGCTTTTTTGTATTTTCATAGATTGACCAATGTAAAATACAGGATTAAAATAACATTTATTATATGAAATTGAATTATAAGTGATTCTAATGACGGAGGTGAGACAGTGGAATTGGTACCTAAAATAAGAGTACATATTGAGAAATATATGAGAGAGCAGAATCTCAAGTTGCAGCATTTTTCCGATATTACTGGAATTAATGTTGGAACTTTAAGTGCCATTCTTAAAGGCAACAGGCCAATGTCTATGAACCAACTGAATCAGATTACTTCTGTTATGAGATTAGAGAAAGGGTATTTTTATGAGAGTTATGGGGTTGAATCCTTCATAGAATCTTCGCCCCACTGGAGACGTTTGGAGCCATATCTATATGAGTGTGCTGAGCTTGGTAAGCTGGATTGTATACAACATGTCATCACTCATGTAACGGACGATCGATCATATATAGAAGAATTATTTGATGTAGCTGAAAGCTTTTTTGCTAGAGGATTAAAAGAAGTAGCTCTTATTTTGTATGAATGTGTGGCAGACAGTGAAAAATATCAACACTCCGAGCGGTTGGCCTTATGCCAGTACCGTATTTTTCTGCTTCATAAAACACTGAATAAATTCAATAACTTAAATGCCGCAGTAAAATTTGAACCTTTTATCGAAAAATTGAATGAGGAAGTACAACTGGATGCGATTAAAGATTTAGCTAATTTGTATGGCGCGATAAATCTATGGGATAAGGTTTTTGAACTGGCTAATGAATTGATTCAAAGAACTGAATTCCAAGTTCAACTTCAATCTATGAGACGGAACAGAAAACCAAGAATAGCCTCTTATCCTCTATTTACTTATAAAGCTTATGCTAATCTGCTCATGGCAAATGTATCTGAAGAACGTAAGCAATATATGAAAGCTTTGGAGTACACAGATGTTTATGAGGATATTATGGATGGGATTAAAAATCCAACAGAGGAAGAGCAAGAATTGATAGATAGATTCAAGGGCTGGGCTGAGGGCAATCGATATTTGTACAAAATACTATCAGGTGACTTCGAAGGCTTAAACCGTTATTTAAATTACCTAGATGTTAATCATGCCGAAATTTTAACAGCACTCGCCTATATTATACAGGCGGCAAATCAGTACTCTTTTAATATTGACCATGCATTAAATAGATTCCAAAATCACATTGATCAAATTAAAGCGGCAAGACATGTAAAAGGAATATATAACGAACAGGCATCAAATTTTAGATATATACGCTTATTCTACGAACTAGCAAAATACAGATTGAATCAGAACCAAATTGAACAGGGAATAGAACATCTAATTACTAGTTTGGAACGTTCTTCTTCATGTAATGAAGATCTAATGTGTATCAAATGTATTGATTTATACGGAAAATATAGAGATCGCGCCAGTAAGACTCAGGAAGAGCAGTATACAAAACTAATAGATAAGTTAAGTGTACCGACTTTTCGATAGTAAAACATCTGGGGAAGGACGATGAAGACAATGTCCAATATACGTTCCTATATTGAAAGTCACTTGAAAAATAAGGGATATAAGCTACAGCAATTTTCAGAAATGGCTGACATTAATGTTGGTACATTAAGTGCGATCATCAAAGGAACCAGACTTATGTCAATGAATCAACTAGACCAAATCACATCAACAATGGGTTTAGAGCGGGGATACTTTTATGATATGTATGGTGTGGAATGTTTTATTGATTCTGCACCTCATTGGAGACGTTTAGAACCGTTTATATATCGTTGTGCTGAGCTTGGCAAGCTGGATATTATCGAACAAGTCATTACTCATGTGACAGATGATCAATCCTATATTGATGAGTTATTTGATGTGGCAGAGAGTCTCTATAGTAAAAGCATGAATGAAGCGGCACTCATTTTATATGAATGTGTGGCCGACAGTGAGAAGTATCAACACTCGGAGCGGTTGGCTCTTTGCCAGTACCGCATTTTCCTGCTTCAGAAAACACTGAGTAAATATGATAATCTCAATGCAGCAGTAAAGTTCGAATCGTATATTGATAAATTAAATGAAGAAGTGCAATTGGATGCAATTAAAGATTTGGCAAACGTATATAATACGATACATTTGTGGGACAAGGTTGATGCATGGGCAAGGGAACTGGAACGGAAAGCAGAATTCCAATTAAAAATTCAATCTCGTAGGCGAAAAAGTAATAAAAGAAGGCTAACAGCCTATCCTCTTTTTACATATGTAGCCTATGCAAACTTGTTATTATCAAGCGTCTATGATGCTCGTAAGGAATATGAAAATGTCCTAAAGTATATAGAAAAATACTTGGAAATAGTTGAGGTTGAGAATCCTACACAAGAGGATCAACAAATAATAGATTTGTTCCTAATATGGGGAGAAGGAAATCAATATGCTTCCCAATTAATGCTTGGTCAAGAAAATGTAATCAATTCTTATTTGGATTATATCGAAAACAACCCGTCAGAAATATTAGCTGGACTCATTAATATTTTGCAAGCAGCTAACCAGTATTCTTTTAACATTGACTATGCTTTAGACAGATTTAAAGATCAGATCAATTTGTTTAATACTGACATGTATATTAAAGGTAGTTATAACGATCAAATGTTAAACCACGCGTATCAAGATTTTTACTATGAATTGGCAAATTATCAAATGAAACAACGTAATTATTCACTTGGAATGGATGCCTTACTTATGTGTTTAGATCTCTCTTCTTCAAGTAAAGATGACCTGATGTGTATTAAATGTGTAGATTTGTACGGGGAGTATAGAAGCGAGGCCAATGAAACACAGATCAGAAATTACAAAAATGTAATAGAAAAGTTAAGTTTACCGACTTTTTGATAATGAAATATCTGCGAAGGGACGATGAAGAAGATGCACAATGTACGTTCCATATATGTTGTTTAATTATGAACTTGTAAAGTATAAATGCAGACTAAAAGTTTATCAAACCGGTATAGATACTTAATACACTTACCTCTTTCAACGTTTAACCATAACGATCATATGACAGTAAAATGTTTTGATTTTAAGGGGACTTATAAACAACACGCAAACTTGTCTCAGCAAAGACGTATTCTCAATTATCTAAGTCAATAAATATATAATAAAACAAACAGCCTAACTGATTCTGAGTTAGGCTGTTTTGTGTTTTAGAAAAGCACTAGGTCTTTTCTAAAGAAATTTTTTTTACAAAATTATGCAAAATATATTATGTTTTTCAAAGTACTTGTCGTCATTAGCGAAACTAAATAGCCTACTCATATTAAATGTTTTTTAAGAATGTCCTAGAGGGGGTCTTGCCATGAGAGAACTGAGTAACTTGAAAGACCAAATCGAGCAAGGTCGGCAAGAGTTGAGTCGCTTGGTAGATCTATATGAAATCCCAAATATAAAAGTTATTGAACAGTCTATGGCACTGGATGAGCTAATTAATGAATATAATCGAGTTACTTTAGGAGTGAGCATAAAGAGGTGTAAAGTATTGTGAAATTAACTTGAAATCATAGTCATACTAAAAAAAGTGTTTTTATGATGATTATCAATATTTAATAACAATAGGGCTATATTATGGATTATTATTCATAAAAAGTTTATTTAAGTTTCTTTTGAAAATGATTATATGATTAATCTGAGCACGTTCTCAATTACAAAGAAAGAAAAGAGGTGATTGCAACGTTAGGATATGGATAAAACTTGATTTAAGTCGATGAAGAGAGAATTCTAGATTCAAAGATAACACAGTCATATGATCTTAGTTTCTTTATTAAGTTAGTTAGGTTATTAACGTGACTATTTTAAAACTTATGAGGAGGTTCTATCTATGAAAAAAATTGGGAAAATTCTATTAACAGCAATTATGATTTCTTCTGTATTTTCAACGGTGGCATCTGCTTCATCTGAGGGACCAGTTATAATTACGAATACGCCTGAAATAGTGAGTAATAATGATATTTCTCAGACAAGTGCAATAGGTATTTTTGATCCTAATTTTAAAGAAAAAGCTAGTTCACAAGGACTTGATCCTGAAACAATTATTGCAGGGTATTATGTTCCTTTTGATAAGACCCGTTCCAATCTATCAAACGATCAGGTGCTTCCTTCTGCGATAGGAGACTACTATCTGAAAAACATTGACATGACCCAAATTACTGGAAATGTTATTGAGCGTGCGATTGGAAAAGGTCCAGCGCCCTTGTCCTTGTCTGTTATTGATGGTGTAGCTACTACGTTCTCTGCTGAGGTTTCTTCGAAAGCTGGATGGGGAGGCGCAGAGATTGCTGCAAAGCTAGGCACGACTTATCAGGCAACTCGTAACTTTAACAAAACATACGGACCAATCCAAATTCCTGCAAATAAAACATATACCATTTACTGCGCACCAACATACAACTACTATTCGTTTCAGATATGGAAACAAGGTTTCTTTTCTGATTCTTATATTGGTACTTATGAGTATAAAGAACCGACGGGTTTATACTTTTACTGGCAAGATACTACTGGTTGGTAACTAGACATAATTTCACAATTTTGGTAATATGGTAGCGCATACAACAGCAATACTATATTATCAAAGGAGAATTTAAATTTGAAAAGTAAAATGATTTCCTTAGTAGCCCTTATCTGTTCACTTATATTATTTGTTATTGGATTTCAGTTTATTGCTCAGAGTACTGATTGGGGTATGGACAAAGCTATGTTGGTTCTTGCAGAATACCAAAATGTAAAGTCTGATACCTCTGATATCTTTGGTAGTTTTATAAACTCAGAGATTTGGTCGTATAAAATTGAAGGAATATTATTGATATTTGTAGGGATGTTAATGTTGTATTTAGCAAATTCATTACGAAGTAAATAAGAAAAAAGTATTCGGGTCCCGAATACTTTTTTCTTATTTACAATTTAATCTTTAGTTCAACATATAAGTATGAAAAAGGCTGAATTTCTTTGAAAACTTATGTAAATAAACATTTTATTCTGCAAAGGAATATAATATGAATTTTTTGGCAATGTATCCTAAAATGTTATACAAAGAGGGGGTGCATGCTGTGAGTGAACCGGTACAGATCACAGATAAAATCGAACGGAACAGGCAAGAGTTGAGTCGTTTGGCGGAGAATCATGGCATGCAGGACAACCAAGTCCTCCGACAGTCCATGGTACTGGACGAGCTTATTAATGAATATAATCGATTCAAATATAAAAGCCATCTTAGGAACAGACAACCGATTGCATAATGCAGTCGGTTTTTTTGTCTAATTAGTGTTCTATAGAAATAGCGTAGTCGACTGTAGCGATACAGTCGGCTTTTTTGCGTTCACCTGATACCTATGCGGATAACTTGAAATTCCGTACCAATTCCAGGGTTGGCAGGATAGCGAATGATCCTTAAAACTGGATATGATGACCCCAGTTATATCCAGATTGATCTGTGAAGGGGGCTCATACAATGATAGGGAGAGGGAGGGATGAACGGAAATGATGGACAAGGTACGCATTTTTTTCGGAAAAGACCTAAACCTGCGCACCAAGTTGCTCCTGTTGTTCCTGGCGCTGACGTTGCTGCCGCTAAGTTTGCAGGGAGTGATGAACTACAAGCATTTCTCGCAGACGATGGATCGCAAGACCGAGCAGTTCACCATTGATATGGTTCGCCAGATTAACGCCAATCTGAATCGGCTGCTGAAGGACTTTGAGCGGTTGTCGCTCTTGCCGCTTTACGATCAGATGGTGCTTGGCATTCTGGGCAAATACAATGCTTCAATGGGGTCGGGTGCATGGGCGAGGTCTGAGGATTATCTGAAAATGAAGCTCTATACATCTGGTCAAGCTTATGACCGACCCGAGATTCGTGGAATTCATCTGATCAGCAATAGCGGTATTTTATTCTCCAATCTCGATTCACTGGCGGTTAAGCCGGTATGGGACAGCAGGCAGGATGACTGGTTTGCAGAGCTTGAAGAATCAGAAGGGACATGGCGCCTGCTTCCTCCGCATGAACCCGGCTATTACACGGGCGGTCAGCAAGAATCGTATATATCGGTGGGCAGAGTGCTTCGAGATCCGGGTACGCTCCAGCGGTTGGGGTACATTCTGATTGACATCCGTCTGGAAGCCTTTGGCCAACTGTTATCCAATCTGAATTATGAGCAAAATGCAAGCCTGATGATTGTAGACAGCAAGCAGCGTCTTCTGTTCGAACGCACCTCAACCGGAGGAATGTCTGCGTACGACCAGTTGCTAATGCATGGACAGCTTCAAAGCTATGCAGGAAATCAAAAAGTTGTTCTGGATGGGCAGTCCTATCTCTACGTACAACACCACTCCAGCTATTCTGGGCTTTCGGTGATCAGTCTTACACCTATTGCCGTGATTCAAAAGGAGTCAGGTGAGATGCTCACCTTCACGATATGGTTCGCAGTGTTGTGTATGGCGGCCATAGCGACTCTGGCGGTTCTTTTATCCTATCGCATCACCCGGCCACTGATTCGACTGAAGCACCATATGATTCGGGTGGAGCAGGGAGATTTTAGCCAGCGTGTAGCACACTTCAGCAGTGATGAATTCGGGCAGATAAGCCGGGGCTTTAACCGCATGATGGAAGAGATTCATCGACTGTTCAATGAGGTGTTTCTGCTGGGCATTCAAGAGCGGGAGGCAGAGTTGTCAGCGTTGCAAAGCCAGATGAATCCCCATTTTATATACAACACGCTGGAGTCCATTAACATGATGGCCATTCGCCAGAAGCATGCTGAGGTGTCGGACATGGTGACGGCGCTTGGCAAGCTGCTGCGTTATACGATTGATAAGGTGGACCGGAAGGTTCCACTTGGAGAAGAACTGGCTTTTGTACAATCCTATGTACGCATTCAGCAGGTCCGTTACAACGGCAAGTTAGAGATTATCTATGACATCGAAGAAGCAATAACGGAGTATTTGATTCCCAAGCTGGTACTGCAACCGCTGGTGGAGAATGCAGTCTACCATGGCATTGAAGGGCAGGAAAATGGAGGAGTAATCTGGGTATCTGCCTTGAAATTCGACCAGGAGCTGCTGATTAGCGTACGAGACAACGGTAAGGGTATGACTCAGGCAAAGATTGACGAATTAAACGAATCCATATCAAAACAGCCTTCCAGTCAGGCATTACGTTGCCATGCCGGGGACAGTCTGGGGCTTAACAATATCGCCCAGAGGCTTCGCCTCATGTATGGAGAAGGCGGCAGCATAAGCATTGATGGAAGTCTAGGGCAGGGCCTGGTGGTCACGATATCCATTCAACTTCTACCGAAAGGGGATTGAAGCGCATGTATAAAGTATTGCTTGTAGAGGATGAGACGGTCATCCGTCAGGGACTAAGGGAGCTGATCGTACAAGCGTCTTCCCAGTTTCAGGTAACGGGCGAAGCGTCGAGCGGTACCGAGGCATTGGATTTTCTGAGATGTGAGGTGCCGGATGTGTTAATCACGGATATCCGCATGCGTGAAATGGACGGATTAACTTTGGTAAGCAAAGCCAGAGACATGTACCCTGAATTGTTAATGCTCATCATTAGCGGCTACGGCGAGTTTGAATATGCACGCAGAGCGATGGAGTTTGGGGTGTTGAACTACCTGTTGAAGCCAATCGATCGTTATGAACTGGCATTATCCATACAAAAGATTCAATTGCTGCTGGATCGCAGATACGGTATTACAACTCTTTCTATCCCTGAGCCATCTGGCAAAACAGAACACGCTGGTGGAGATACACGGAAGATTATCCGAGATGTGAAGGAGCACATCAAACAACATCCTGATGGAGATCTGCGACTTCAGACGATAGCAGATCTCGTTAACTTGAACCCTACTTATTTAAGCCAGTTGTTCAAGAACGAAATAGGCATCAATTATTCGGAATACATCACGGAGGCACGTATGGAGCGGGCCAAGTGGTTGCTGATTAACACGGGTCTCAAAATCTATGATGTGGCACGGTTATCCGGGCATCAGAGCCCGAAACACTTCATGCTGGTGTTCAAGCAGCAGGTGGGATGGACCGCAGGAGAATATCGAGACCGATTCAGTATCTCTTGAAAAACCATACCATTTCTGTAGTTGACGTGATTTAAGAGGGAACAATGCTTTCGTTATACTTTGGTTGCACATGTATACCACGACGTCCATAAGGGGGATTTCCATGAAAAAAGCAGGACTGATACTGGTGTTTATACTCATGATGATGGCTTCAATCGCGTGCACAAGCTCCAATTCCGGCAGTGAATCTGGGGGTGCAAGCGGAGAGAATGGAGAGGTCGAGCTGAAGTTCATGATGTGGGGCAATCAGGCGCATATGGATGTGTACAACAAGTTGATCGCTGACTTCACAAAGGAAAATCCAGGCATCAAAGTAACGATGGAATCCGTACCTTTCGCAGAATACCAGCAAAAAATTTCGGTGCTTGCCGCCGGAGACTCCCTTCCCGATCTCGCCTGGGTATCGGAGCGAATGGTACCACAATTCAAGTCCAATCACATTCTGGCCGATGTATCCGAGTTCAAGGATGATGCACAGTTTAAGCTGGATGATTATATTCCAAGTACATTGGATTTGTTCCGTGATGGCGATCAACTGCTGGGATTACCTTTTTCTACACCTCCGGTGGTCATGTTTTACAATAAAACGCTGTTCGACAATGCCGGCCTGACTGATCCAAACACACTTGCCACCCAAGGACAATGGACATGGGAACAGTTCGTAGAGTCCGCCAAAGCCATTACCAGCAAGGATGCGACCAACCGAGTCTATGGTGCCAACTTTTTTCGCGATTGGAAGACCTGGGCGGTTCTCTCCTCCTACTCTTGGTCCAATGGAAGCGGTCCATTCGATGAAGGCATGACTAAGTTCACTTGGAACGATGACTATGGCGTACAGACCTTTGAATTGCTGGAACGCATGATGTTCACCGATGAATCACACCCGAAGGCGGGCGAACAGGTCAGCTTTGATGCGGGTAATGTGGGCATGTTCTTTGATAATTACAGCTATGTTTCCAAAGCAAGAGAAATTACGGATTTTGAATGGAGCATCGCTCCTATGCCTTCCGGTTCACAAGGCAGTGTACCGATGCTGGGGCAGGCCGGATATGCCATGTTCAACGACAGCAAACATCCAGAGGAAACGAAGAAACTGTTGAAGTATTTTGCCAGTGAGCAGGGGATTCAGGCGACAGCCACCTACTTTGTGCCTCCGCGTACCTCTGTTCTGAACTCAGATGCATTCATTCTTCAGCCGAATAACCCAAGCAAAGATCATATCGTGCAGGCCGTCATTGATGAAATGCCCAAAGCGCGCTTAATTCCCGGTCATATCCGTTGGCAGGATATCGACAATGCGGTATTGCAGGGATTTGACCGACTATTTGCAAAAACAGCGACAGCTAAGGATAACCTGAAACAAATGCAGGAAGAGATCCAAAGTGTGCTGCAACCCTAAGTAAATCGATCGAAACCGGAGGTGAGAATGATGGGCAAATTCAAAGAATTGCTTGAGCGGAAACCGCTGTCGCTGGTGGTCAGCCTACCTGAGAATGATATTGGTTTGGCTCGGGCAGCCATGGAAGAGGGCGCTGATGCACTGAAGGTGCATTATAATGTCGGTCATCGCGCCAGCGGGAATCATTTTGGTCCATTGGGTAGCTATGCGGATGTATTTCGGGCAATCCGCAGTGAGTTTGGTGGACCGCTCGGAGTTGTACCGTCTGGCAGTATAGATGGGGCACAAAGGGAGGATGTGGAGGGGCTTTCCGGGCTGGGTTTTGATTTCTATTCCATCTATGCACATCACTTGCCATCCTTCATGTTGAATGACTTGGGGCTGGACCCAACGTTTGCGATCAATGAGGAATATGATGCTTCCCTCGTAACATCGGCAGCGCACTTCGGCTTCACCGCTCTGGAGGCATCCATTGTACCTGGAAAAGAATATGGTACACCGCTAAGCTTCGCGGATGTACTCAAGTATCGCCGTCTGGTCTTGCAAGCCCAGATACCGGTATTGGTTCCTTCCCAGCGAAGGCTGGTGCCGGCGGATGTTCGAGTGCTGCGCGATACCGGGGTAAAGGCGATTATGCTTGGAGCGGTCGTGACTGGCAACACGGAGGAACAGCTGCGAAGGGCTGTGAATGAGTTCCGCAATGCGGTGGACAGTCTGAACCGTCCGAATTAATCAGTTGAAAGTCACGTGAATCACGGGGGCACCCCATGTTAGCATTCATTTGTTCTAACGAATCGAGGACATGTTATTCACGTCCATTTGTACGGATCTGAAATTTAAGGAATCAGAGAGACGTTATTTCGTCCATTTGGTCGATTTTTAAAATTCTGGCGACATTTTATAGAGATATAAGATGACTGAGATTCGTTACCCGGTGCATTCTTTAAAAATCTGCCTTATAAGATGCGGTAGATTCGTCAGCGCTTGGAGCGAGGGAGATCAATCCTTTTGATACAGCACCTTATATAGAATCGTCGCAGAGTTCAGCTTCGGAGGAAATTGGATTAAAAGGGGGAGGCCTGATTGACCCATTCACGCAAGCGCAAAAGAGGGGGGCCGCTCGCCAGAGAGGCCCAGATCGCGGGTTGGCTGTTTGTATCGCCGATGGTGCTTGGGTTTACCCTGCTGCTGTTGTTTCCCATGGGTCTCGCTTTATACATGAGTCTGACCGATTGGCCGCTGCTGGGGGATCATCATTTTATTGGATTGGAGAATTACCGGAATATTATGACAGACGCGATGTTCTGGAAAGTGCTTGCCAATACGGTTTATTTCACAGCGGGGCTGGTACCGCTTAATATTGTGCTCGCCCTGCTGCTCGCATTGCTGCTATCCAGAAATCTGCGGGGCATCGGAATTTTCCGAACAGCGATCTTTGTTCCGGTCATGACTTCGCTGATCGTATGGGCCATCGTGTGGAAGCTGATGTATGCGACAGAGTCGGGATTGATTAATCAGCTTCTGTTGATGCTGGGCATCAAAGGTCCGGCCTGGCTATACAATCCGGATTTGGCAATGCCGGCGGTGATTGTGACAAGTGTGCTGAAAAATGTCGGTCTGAATATGGTGCTGTTCATTGCAGCGATTCAGCAGGTACCGCGTTCACTGTACGAAGCAGCAACATTAGACGGGGCGGGCAAAAGGGAAACCTTTTTTCACGTCACGCTGCCCATGATCACGCCAACCGTGTTTTTGACCGTAGTCATGACTGTGATTGGTTCACTCAAAGTATTTGGGCAGATCTATGTGATGACACAGGGCGGGCCGAGCAACAGCACCAAGGTATTGGTTTATTATATCTGGGAAAAAGCATTCAAACTATTTCAGTTCGGCTATGCTTCTGCTCTTGCGTATGTACTGTTCTTTATCGTGCTAATTCTGACGCTGCTGCAATGGCAGCTCCGAAAGAGGTGGGTATTTAATGAAGGCGATGCCTAGTCCTTCGGGGCGGAAGATAGGAAGTACTCTGGGGACGTATTTGTTGCTGACTCTGACTTCCCTCATTATGATTGTGCCATTTATCTGGATGATATCGACATCATTCAAGGAACCCCAGAGCATATTCACCTATCCACCGCAGTGGATACCGGAAACATTCCGATTTCAGAACTATATCGATGTCTTTCAATTGATACCGTTTCACCGTTTTTATTGGAACAGTATCTACATTTCTGCGTTGGTTGTGCTGGGAACGGTATTTTTTGCTTCCCTCGCCGGTTACTCATTCGCCAAAATTCCGTTTAAAGGACGTAATGTGGTATTTCTCATCCTACTGAGTGCGATGATGATTCCCCATGAGGTGACGGCGATTCCGATGTTTCTATTCATGCGACAACTGGGGTGGATTGATACCCATCTTCCGCTGATATTATTGCCGATCTTTGGTGCGGGGGGCGTATTAGGGATCTTTGTGATGCGGCAGTTCTTCATTACGGTGCCAACGGAGCTGGAGGAAGCGGCGATGATTGACGGCTGCAATCGCTTCCGAATATATGCACGAATTATGCTGCCGATTGCCAAGCCCGGTATGGCTACGCTGACGATCTTCACGTTTGTGACGATCTGGAATGAGTTTTTTGATCCGTTGATCTTCATTAACTCGCGTGATCTAATGACGCTACCGCTTGGATTATCCCTGTTTACAGATGAAGTGGGTACAGCCTGGCAATATCTGATGAGCGCCACCGTCATGGCAACCTTGCCACTGTTAATTGTTTTTTTCCTGGCACAACGGCGCTTCATTGAGGGCGTTGCCATGACGGGACTGAAAGAATAAGCCGTGTAATACGTGCAATAGAACGGAAGGAGGGACAACATTTGCGTGAACGGATGAGCATGAAAAAGGAAGAAGCAGATGTCGTTATTGTGGGAGGGGGCCCTGCGGGTATAGCGGCAGCTATTGCGGCTGGACGGCAGGGTATACGAACAGTGCTGGTGGAACGATACGGATTCGTTGGCGGGATGTCAACCGCTGCTATGGTTTATCCCTGGATGACTTTCCATACGGAGCGCGGTGAGCAGGTCATTAAAGGTATTGCGCAGGAGATTGTGGATCGATTGCAGGCACGTGGCGGCTCCCCTGGGCATTTGCGCGATACGGTTGGATTTGTGCATACCGTCACGCCGTACCATCCAGCCATCTTTCAGGTGGTTGCGGCAGAGATGTTGCAGGAGGCTGGTGTCCGGCTGTTATTGCACAGCTTTGTGGACGAGGTGGTCGTTGTAGATGATCGGGTGGAAGCGGTGCGAGTGACCAGCAAGTCTGGAAGAAAGGAGTTCCAGGCGAACGTATTCGTGGATGCAAGCGGTGATGCGGATCTGGCTTATCTTGCGGGTGCTTCTGTGGCAAAGGGACGAGACGGAGACCATCAGTCACAGCCGATGACCATGAAATTCCGCATGCGTGGTGTGGATCTTGGACGAGTGAAACAGTATATGCTGGAGCACCCGGAGGATTTCTATGTGAAAACTCCCTTTGCTGAACTGGACAGCATTCCGTTAACCGGGGTGAGTGGCTTCTATTCCCAATGGAAAAAAGCGGGTGTACCGATTAATCGCGATCAGGTGTTGTTTTTTACCGGACCGGCAGAGGATGAAGTGCTGATTAATTGTACCCGAGTGCAGGGACTCGATGCGACAGATGCCGAGGATCTGACCTCTGCGGAACAGGAAGGCCGGAAGCAGGTGCTGATGATCGCTGAGTTTTTGCAGCGTGATGTGCCTGGATTTGAACGGGCTTCGATCTCGGCAGTAGCGCCGCAGATTGGTATCCGTGAATCCAGACGAATCATTGGGCATTATGCGTTGACCCAGGTGGATGTGGTTGCAGGACGAAAGTTCGACGATTTGATCGCTAGAAGTGGTTACCCGATTGATATCCATGACCCTTCGGGTCAAGGTGTGGTGGCTGCATTTATAGAGGGGGATGGGGCATATGATATTCCGTATCGCTGTCTGATCTCTAGCAATATCCGCAATCTGCTGGCGGCAGGACGCTGCATCTCTACCACACATGAGGCGCATGCAACGACAAGGCTGACTCCAAGCTGCATGGCTACCGGGGAGGCCGCGGGAACCGCAGCTGCACTAACAGTGAAGATGAAGCTGGACCCGGTTGATCTGCCAATCGAGCTGTTACAGGCGGAATTACGTCACAACGGAGCAGCGATCTAGCGGATGAGCTGATTGTGGACGAATTGGGCGAATCGGTGAATCATTAATAGTGGGAGTGGGTGTTTATTTAATTCGCGGTGGCGTACGTTTTAACGAACCTGAGACGTCTAATTCGGGGCTATAAGCTGAAATAAAAAATGTAACGAATCTCAGTGAAGCTATTTTTGCTCAAAATGCTCCAATAGGGGGTAATAGCGGGGTAAATCGGAAGAATAGAGCGTCTAAGATTCGTTAGATTAGGAAATGTCCCAAAAATGGCTAAATAAGCTTCTCTCAGTTCGTTAGAAATTGGTGGGAAGCTCGTGAATTGATGAGCGTAACTGTAGCCCCAAAGACTCCAATTCCACTGCATGGGTGGATTTAGAGTCTTTGGGGCGCTTTCATACTTTTCATACATTTGGTTCTTTCCTTCATCTCTATTCCTTCATATCTAATCAATCACGAGGTCTCGGTTCCTTGATGTTCATTCATGCATCGTATTCTTTCATGCCCTATTCCTTCCGATTATCAATTCATCCGTGCCTCAAGTCGTCTTGCAACAATGGACAACGCGTAGTTGATGACAAAATACAATACGGCTGCGAGTAGCAGGGCCGGGATAATGTAATCGAAACTTTGACCGCCAAGGATCTGCACGTTGTGCATCAGCTCCGGCAGAGAGATGATGATCGCCAGTGAAGTATCCTTCAGGAGTGAGATGAACTGGCTGACCATCGGCGGGGACATGCGACGTAGTGCCTGTGGCATGATGATGCCACCGAGTGTCTGCATGTAGCTGAGGCCCGAGGAGCGGGCGGCTTCTACTTGACCGCGCTCAACGGACTTCAGACCGCTACGGACGATCTCGGCGATCATCGCGCCTTCAAACAGACTCAGTCCAACGACCGTGGACCAGAAGACGGACATTTTAATCCCGAGCTGTGGAAGTACCATGTGGATGAAGAAAATGATGAGCAGCAGCGGCAGATTCCGGATCGTATCCACGATCACTGCCATGATCTGTGACAGAACAGGGATACGGGTAAACCGGATTGTACCCAACAAGGTGCCGAGCACAAAGCTGAGTATAATGGATAGCCCTGCTACCTGCAGGGTGATCAGGAATCCGTGGAGCAGGAAACGAAGGTTGGGCCACGCATAGGCCCCGCTAAAGTCCATATTTTATTAGCCTCCTTCTGTGTGCAGGAATGGAATATCGAAGATCAATAGATGGGGCATGGACTGTGTATAAAGCAACTCAAGCACCGTAGCAGTGAATTACAGTGTACACTGTGACATGATCACCAATGCCAGTAAAACACAGACGATCCAGTACTCATTTAAACCACTTGGACAAGCTGATATATCTCCCTAAAAATCTGCGCAGGTACAAGTCGATCTGTTACATGGTGACCTGACCTGCCGGTTTGTTCTTTTTCGGTTTGCCCTTGGTGCTGCGCGCCTCTGCATCGCTCTGTCCAAACCTGCGCTCCATATAATGCACCAGGAAGCTGAGTGGTAGTGTCAGCACCAGATAGAACAGCGCAACAATGGTGTACACACTTAGCGGCTGGAACGTATCCGAGTTAACCAAGTCGGCAAAATACATAAGATCCATACCGGCGACAACGGCAAGAATGGATGAGTTTTTGACCAGATTGATGAACTGGTTGCCGATGGATGGCAATACAATCTTGATGGCCTGGGGCAGAATGATCAGGTTCATGGCCTGTACATAGGACAAGCCGGAAGACCTTGCTGCTTCCAGTTGTCCACGCGGCACGGTCTGAATGCCCGCTCGGATCGCTTCGGCAATGAAAGCGGCGGTGTAGATGGTCAGACCCAGAGTACCGGAGACAAACCCATCCAGCGAGATGCCTAGTGCAGGCAGTCCAAGATAGAAGAAAAACACAACCAACAGCAATGGGATGTTTCGGATAAATTCCACAAAAGCCGTGCCGATCCAGTTCAGCGGTTTCACAGGGGATATCCGAAAGATAGCCAGGATTGCGCCAAGGATAAAGCTGCCAATGAGAGCCATAATGCTCACTTGAATCGTATTCAGGAACCCTTCCAGAAAACGATCCGAGTGTCGCATTAGTACGCTGAAATCCAATGTGCCCATATAGGCGAAGCCTCCGTTCTCCAGATGTAGAAACGGCGATTACGTCTGCTCATGCTTCGCATCCAGCAGACGAATTCGCCGCTTACCTATCTTAATTCGGGTTACTCGGGCTTCGCGCCCAGCCATTTCTCATGTAAAGTGTCATATTCCCCGCTGTCTTTCATGCTTTTGAGCAGCGTGTTGACTTCCTCCACGAAGGCAGTGTCGCCTTTGCGAATGGCCATACCATAAGGTTCGCTTGTGAAATTGCCACCAACCAATTGGAAGCTGTTATCCGTCTGTTGCATGCCGATGAGGATGATGTTATCTGTGGTCAGCGCCTCGCCTTTACCTGCTTTGAGAGCAGTGAATGCATCCTGATAGTTATCGAATTCAAGCACCTCAGCATCCGGGGCTTTCTCGCGAATATTCTGAGCGGATGTGGAGCCTTTCACCGCGAGTACTTTCACCCCGCTGAGGCTTTCCAGGCCGGTAATCGCACTGTCGTTTTTCACCAGCAGGGATTGGCCTGCTTCAAAATAAACATCACTGAAATCTACCTGTTCCTTACGCTCATCCGTAATTGTCATTGTGGCGATGATGATGTCGATGTCTCCATTTTGCAGCATGGGAATACGTGTCTTGGAAGTGACCTCTTTCAGTTCAACCTTGGTCTCATCTCCAAGGATCTGTTTGGCGAGTGCCTTGGCGATATCAATATCGAATCCTTCAACGTTGCCACTTGCAGGATCTTTCAAGCCAAACAGCTTCGTATCGTATTTTACACCGGCGATGAGCTTGCCACGTTCCTTAATCCGCTCAATCGTGCCTTTCGCCTCGGCGTCACCACCACCGCTCGCTGAAGGTGTATCTGTTCCTGTACTACAACCTGACAATACAAGGCAGAGAATGAGGACAAGCATAAATGATGGCCATTTCAATAATTTCTTCATGAATAAAGACCCCTTTCAAAATGGAATAGTGGATTATTCTCAATGATGAATCAGACGGCTCAGGAATTGCTGTGCTCGTTCTTCTCTGGGGTTGTCAAAAAATTCGGCAGCGTTGGCCTCTTCTACAATTCGGCCTTCGTCCATGAAGATGACCCGGTCCGCAACTTCGCGGGCGAATCCCATCTCATGGGTAACGACGACCATGGTCATGCCATTATGGGCAAGGGAACGCATAACATCGAGGACTTCCCCGATCATCTCGGGATCGAGAGCAGAGGTAGGTTCGTCAAAAAGCATGATTTTGGGCTCCATGGCGAGTCCTCTGGCGATGGCTACCCGTTGTTGCTGTCCACCGGACAATTGGGAGGGATAACTGTCTGCTTTGTCAGCAATGCCCACCCGGGTCAGATACTTCATTGCTGTTGCGGCTGCCTGTTCTTTGGGTTGTTTGCGCACCTTCATGGGTGCAAGGGTAATGTTATCGATGACTTTTTTGTGAGGATAAAGATTGAAGTGTTGAAATACCATGCCGATGTCACGGCGGAAGAGGTTAATGTCCACCTTTTTCTGATGTAGAGGAATCCCACTGACGACAAGTTCACCTTCGGTAATGGTCTCCAGGCGGTTAATACAGCGGAGTAACGTACTTTTGCCGGAGCCGGAAGGTCCGATAATGACAACGACTTCTCCTTCTTCAATGTGAAGATGGATATCCTTGAGGACATGAAAATGACCGAAATGCTTCTGGACACCCCTAAATTCAATCAAGAGTACACCCCATCCTTTCTGCAACGTCTGTGTGTAAAAGGAATAATAAGGAATAAATTGAAACTAGTTATTTAATCATACATAGTCATCCTGCTTATGGCAATTGGTTTGTGATAAAACATGACATAAGTAATGGGTTTTCTAGGGCTATAGCCAGTAAATGTGTTATGTATCTGTCATGTTATTAAATGTCTTGTGACGAATCCTGACAGAAAAATGAATCTATTCTCCTAGTTGTTTACCAACCTTTGGAATAGTTGTATAGAGTATACTGAAAGTGATGTCTGATTTATGACTTTGAATTATAAAAACAAATAGCATCAAGTTCCACGTGTACATGGCAAAAAAGCTTAACCTTGCACTTCTTGCCATTGATATGATGGAGCGAGAGAGTACCCGTCTGAGAATAAACGAAGTAGATCGTAGCAAAATGTTGATCTCATAACAATTCCATTACAGGTAGAGAGGATGATTCTGCACGATGAATACATATCACTCCCCAATGTCGACAGGAGCAAGTACCCAGTCCGATGTTCGAGCTTATGAAGCTAATTTGCCTGTCATTCCTGCTCAGGATTTTCAGCTTACAGACTATGGAGCTGTTGGAGACGGCGTAACAGATAATACGGAGATGTTCCGACTTGCCATCGCTTCATGTGCTGAAGCAGGAGGTGGGAGAATCGTAATTCCTGCCGGGGTATGGCTCACAGGCCCGATTGTAATGCGCAGCCGTATCGAACTACATGTGGAAGCAGGGGCACTGGTTACATTTAGCCGAGATTTTAATCAATACCCATTAATTGCATCAAGCTTCGAAGGATGGCAGGTGGTCCGTTGCCAATCCCCGATCGATGGTGATCAACTGGAGGATATTGCGATTACTGGTGAGGGGATATGGGATGGTGGCGGTGAGGCATGGCGTCCGGTAAAACGCTCCAAAATGACCACTTCACAATGGAACCGATTAGTCGCTTCTGGTGGTGTTGTAGAGCAATCCGGTGGAGATGAAGAAATCTGGTGGCCTACCACAGCTGCACTTGAGGGCGGTACTATCGCGAATCGGTTGCATCAAGAGCAGGTACGTGATGTCTCTGCCTATGAAGAAGTCAGAGACTTTTTACGTCCCAACATGGTCAGCTTGCGCAGATGCAAACGGGTATTGCTGGACGGTCCAACGTTCCAGAACTCGCCTGCATGGAATCTGCACCCCTGGGCATCCGAGCATGTCACCATTCGTAACGTGAGTGTGCGTAATCCGTGGTTTTCACAGAATGGAGATGGGCTGGACATTGAATCCTGCCGTCAAGTGGTGGTGGAGAAGAGTGTATTCGATGTCGGTGATGATGCGATCTGTCTGAAATCAGGCAAGGATGCCGAAGGCCGTGAACTGGGTCTTCCATCGGAGTACATCACCATTCGGGATTGCACGGTGTATCACGGTCATGGCGGGTTTGTCATTGGCAGTGAGATGTCCGGCGGCGTGCGGCATGTGCGTGTGTCGGATTGTACGTTTATCGGAACAGATATTGGCCTTCGCTTCAAAAGCGCACGTGGGCGCGGCGGAGTGGTTGAGGACATTCAGATTGAGCGCATATATATGAAAGATATCATTATGGAAGCGATCTCGTTTTCCTTTTTCTATGCAAATCAGGAAGGGTCTGCCCGGGGCAGTGATCTGTCTCAGGACATTAGCGAAGAGACGCCAGTGTTCCGGGATATTCGAATATCGGATGTGGTCTGTGCCGGTGCCGACACTGCATTGCTTGTGAGTGGATTGCCCGAACAGCCTTTGGATGGCGTGATCATCCAGCGTTACCGCGTGCAAGCTCGTAGTGGTGTCCAATGTGCTCATGCAAAACATCTGCATATCGCTGAATTGCAGGCGCAGATCACTGAAGGTCCGCTGGTTCATTTGCACCAGTGCAAAGGGGCAGAGTTAGAGAGCATTCAGGGCAAGGGTGCAGATGGGCGACTTCTGATGGTGACCGGACACGAGTCCGCAGGCATTGTATGTCGTGAAGTCGATGCTGACACAGACGGTCGTCAGATCTCTGTGGGTCCTGAAGTACGAAGTGGTGTGATCATTCGCAGATAAAGAGTATGTAGTAGGGTTAAATACAAGTTGGTCCAATTCAGCCGTAGTGGTGCAGCCATAGATCCAGTAATCGCGATGCCTTTTGATATAAGGAGTACGTAATCTCTGGAGCGAGGCTACCCACTCGGCTTTAATATGAAGTTATCTGATGATCTACCGGTGTTCCTTGCGATAGCGCAGCGGTGTTGTACCGGTGACTTGTTTGAATGTTTTGTTAAAATGTGCCGTATGCTCAAATCCTACCTTCTCAGCGATCATCTGGACACGCTCTTGTGTGGACAGCAATCTTCGTTGTGCTTCCCGGACACGAACAACTCGCAAATATTCGCTAAATCGAAACCCGGTAAACCGGCTGAACATTCGGCTCAGATAGGATGGACTGATATAAAAACGATTGGCTGCACCCTCCAGCGTAAGTGGTTCGGTATAGTTTTTATTCACATAAGTGACAATTTCACTGATTTTGTCCTGCATTGGATGCAAGGGACCTGGGCATGACTGCCGGATGTTCTCCTCTACCCGATGAATACGGATCAAAAGTTGGGCAAGCAGACTTCTTACGGCGATCTCATAGTGAGGGCGTCGCTCTTTGCATTCTTGCAGCATCTGCCACAATATACGCTCCATCTCGGGCTGTTCCGCTTCAGGCAAGCGAAGGAGTCTTGAACAATTAAAAGGCAGCAGACCACATATGCCGAGTTCCATCCCCGTTGCAAAAGCAGGCGAAAAACCGATTAAAATTCGTTCGAAGCCGGGAATGCTTCCTTTGGAGGTGGTATGTACATCGTGTGGATTAATCAGAATAAAATCACCCTTGCGGGCTGACAGAATCTGACCATTCATGGAATACACTCGTTCACCTTCAAGTAAGTAATACAGTTCGTAGAATGGATGAGCGTGAGGTTGTGGCATACCGTTCCCATCATGTCTTCTCATATGTTCAATGGTAAATGAATGTTCACCGATTCGATATTTGGGTCCAATCCGATCCTCTATGAGACTCATGGTACAGCTCCCCTCTGCTTCACGGATTAACAACGATATCCATATCATAACGGAAAATCCATCTTTTTGTAAACGCTATCATTGGAAATGAAATATTTCTTTAATCCTATCGTTAAATACCGAGAGAACGAATTTGGCATGATCCATATGTGCTGTCAAGGTGACAAAACTTGAATGATGTTTTAGAGTAGGGGGAGAGAGGCGAAACTCTGGTTAAGGAGTGTCTCCAATATGATTTGGAAGGAAGGAAACAGGTTATGACGACACATGAATTATCGCCATTGGTTGCTGCGCTCAATATGCAGCCTCACGTTGAAGGCGGTTGGTATAAGGAAGAATGGAAGGCATCTTATCAGATTCCACAGTCCGTTCTGCCGGATACATACTCCGGCCCACGATTCTCGGCAAGTTCCACGTATTTCCTGCTGCACGCACATGAAATCTCCGAGTGGCATACGGTTCTGTCCGATGAACTTTGGCTGTGGCACAGCGGCAGTCCAGTTGAACTGAAGCTGGGTGGCAACGGGGAGAATCCGGAGAACGAGGAAGTTCTTGTTCTGGGGATGGATATTGCTGCGGGGCAATCACCACAGGTGCTCGTTCCTGCCGGCGTATGGCAGACAGCACGTCCGCTGGGCGATGAGCCTGTACTGGTAACTTGCGTAGTAGCGCCAGGTTTCCACTTTGATGATTTCAAGCTGGTATCCAAAAGCGAATAGGTTTTGATATTTTGAAAATCCCGATTGGAGATGCTCAGTGCATCCGAATCGGGATTTTTTTGGATCGAGCGTATTAAGTATGCTGAGGTCTATGCCCAGTTCAGGGATGTAGGATTCCCTTTTGAATCAGCATCACTTTTGGCAATGACTAATCACTTCGGATTCTCGTTACTCATCCAGCTGTCCACATAAAACTCCTCATGATAATCCGGTTGCTGAGCGAGTTCTTTGAGCTTCTGTTCAGCTTCTTCAGCGGTAAGATATTCTCCAATAACTGCTGTGAACTCACCAGTGGACGTTTTGAGGAAAGAGATGTCCTCATCCGGATAGGATTCTTTCATTATACCCATCGATTCTCCAAAAGGCATTGATTCTGTGCGGAGAGAGTATACCTTCCGAGGTGTGACCGGTTTGCCGTCGGAAGTCAGTTTCACTTCCAGGTATCCAGGGTTCTTGAATTCCGTTACGGCATACTGTACCCCTTCTTTTAAAACAACTACGAATCCGACGGAAGAGTCGTCTAAAATCATGGAACCATAAACATCTTTCACTAAAGGCTGGGTCATGAAGTCGGCTTTGACTTTCTCTATATCCATGTAACGTGCACCGCTAAAAGTGAAGAGGATACGATTCGGTGCTTCTTTGTGTATTACATTATAATGGGGTGCATCATTAGTCTGATCTTGCTCGTCGGTGCTAAAATTGATTTTAAGCGTATTTTCGGTTGCTTCCGATCCCACAGTTACTCCATCGGTAATCTTGCCGCCATCGCCGAATTGAAGTACCTGAACAATCGTTCCGACCACAGGTATTTTGACCATGGCGTTTGCGACAGTAGGAATGTTGACTATGAAGAGAAAAGCAGCACATGCTGCCAGAATGGAAGCAGAGCGAATGATACGGGAGGAGCTTTTGCGAGCGGCAGCCTTTTGCTGGGCTTGATTAATAACATCTGTAAGTTGAGCTGGAATTTCAATGTTTTCGTAACGTTCTTTACCTGTCATAGATCTCCAACCTCTCCTTCAATTAAATCCATTTTTAATTTGTTGATAATCCGATAGAATTTTGACTTAACGGTATTCTCCGATAGGGAGAGCACTTCAGCGATCTCCCGGAAACGCATATTACCAAAGAACTTTAATATTATATAGGCTCTATCTTCGGGCACGAGTCGATCCAGTGCATCATACAGATCCATTTTCTCTTCCACGGATGCTCCTCGCTCTGGAGCCACAAACTCCTGCGTATGATCCTCCATATAGGTCACTCGCTGGTTGCGTCGAATATGATCTATCGCTGTGTTAATCACAATTCGTGACATCCAGGAATCAAAATAAGTCATGGATTCCATCTTTCCATAAGCGATGAACCCTTTATAGACCGCTTCGGATACGATATCCAGCGCTTCTTGTTCATTTTTAACATAGCAGTATGCCAGTCGATATAATTTATTTTGAATCACTGTTATTTTTTCGCTGAACTGGTCTTCTTTTGTCTTTCTATGGTTCAGTCTAATCACTCCTGATCCCCCCTGATAAACCTAAATATTCAAGTCACCGCTCGTTCCAGGCCTGGATTCCATATAAGTGCTTGAGTTCGCTTGACACTCGTTAGACTGATGAGGAGACAAAATAGTTCTAAACGGTCTAAAAAACTTTTTTTCTTTCGGCTCTGAATAGGATAACGAACCTCGCCTCCATTCTTAACAACGAAGAGACTGCCTATAACATCACATACCAAAACACCCGCTCTTCTAAGATCGAAGGCGGGTGTAATCGAATTAATTTGCTTATATTAGAAGTTAAAGTTGTCTGGGTCAGAACCAAATCGTTTGTTCTCGTTCAGGCCGTTAATCTGCTCTATTTCTTCCGAAGTTAACTCAAAATCATAGAGATCGGCATTCGCGTGAATACGCTCAGGCGTGACGGATTTCGGTATGGTCACGATGCCGTTCTGCAGATCCCAGCGCAGAATCACTTGTGCGGGTGACTTGCTGTATTTCGCGGCGATATCCTTCAGCAACGGATGGTCCATCAGATGACCTTGTCCGAGCGGAGACCAGGCTTCGATCTGAATCTGATGTTTGTTGCAGTACTCACGAAGCTCTGACTGAATCAATAGTGGGTGAAGTTCCACCTGATTAACTGCTGGTTTGATCGTGGCATCGATCATCAAGTCTTCCAGATGGTGAATCTGGAAGTTGCTCACACCGATCGCGCGGATGCGTCCTTCTTTATGGAGTTTCTCCAGCGCTCGCCATGTGTCTTTGTACTTGCCCTTAACCGGCCAGTGGATAAGATAGAGATCCAGGTACTCAAGTTCGAGTCGTTCCATGCTTGCCTCGAAGGCAGCTAGCGTGGATTCATATCCCTGATCACTATTCCATACTTTAGTGGTAATGAACAGATCCTCACGAGCTACTCCAGATTCACGAATACCCTGAGCGACACCTGTTTCGTTGTTATACGCTTTGGCTGTGTCGATGCTGCGATAACCAGATTGAATGGCTGTTTTGACAGCATGAACGACTTCGTCTCCGTCTTTAACTTTGAATACCCCAAAACCCAGCCATGGCATTTTGACTCCGTTATAGAGTGTGGTTGTGTCCTGCACGTGTTTCATGGTCCGAAATTCCTCCTCTTATTGATTCATTGTTCCACTATGTAATTACCCTGCTGTTCAGCAGCCAATCGATATCGAAGGGCCGTCTTAATTGATTATACTAAAATCTTCCTGGTCTTGGAAAAGGGAGCGATCCATTTTACGAAGCAAACGCCGTTATTATCCTTTTTCTTCAACCAGAGGTTTGGTTTTGACGCTTGTGGGTGATAAGATGAAGTATACGATATATGGAAGTCAAGACTTTGCTATGGAGAGTTTACATAAGCATTTTGCATAAATCCCATGAGCGTCTTCCGATCAGCAAGATATAGATCGAAATGATCTTGTTCGTCTATATCTTGTACCCGTGAGCGTTTAGAATCGAATTATGCAAGATGCCGACATAAGAACAGACGAAGTGCGGAATCGGACTATTCCGGACCGTACGATTTAATCATAAAGGAGAAAGAATACAATGGCTAAACCTAAACAAACCAAAAAAGCAGCTGCTTGGTCTCTCGTAGTAATGGGAGCGGGATTTGCTGCATCCTTGCCGTTCCAGGGCGTTCCCGTGGGCAAGTTGCTGGTAGGATCATTTGAAGCGGGACTCGTGGGTGGACTTGCGGACTGGTTCGCCGTTACCGCACTATTCCGTCACCCGCTCGGCATTCCAATTCCGCATACGGCATTGTTGCCAAAAAATCGCGATAAAATGACGGAAGGTCTGGTCTCCGCGGTAGAGAATAACTTGCTCAACAAAGACAGCATTACCGAGAAAATTGCAGATTTCAAAGCAGCGGAGACGGTGCTCGATACATTGACACGTGAGCTTCACAGTGACGGGATCAAGATCATGATTGATACGCTCTGCAAACGAATTCTAGATGGTCTGCCGTTAGAGCAGATTGCTCCGCTCGTAGCACGTGAGATCAAGTCACAAGCGGGCGCATTTGATCTGGGTCCGATTCTGGAACGGGCTGCCCACCAGATGACAGAGCGGGGTTACGACGCCAAAGCGCTGGACTACGGACTGAAGCAAGCCGAGGAGTGGCTCGTTAAACCCGAGACGATCATGTTTTTAGGTGAAAGTGGCATGAAAGCCATCAGCGGCATTCAGATGAACGGATTGATGCAGTTTGCGATGAATGCGTTCTTGGGTTATTTGAACGAGGAGCGTCTGGGTGGCATTTTACAAGGATATCTCTTCGATCGGGTAGAGGATATGAAACGTGAAGGCAGCGCTCTAAGGTACAAGGTGCTTGATATGGTACGTACCCAGACGGTGCGTCTGGCAATGAGCGAGGCTATGCAAGATGGAATCAACAGTTGGAAGAACAATATGCTTGAGGGCTGGAACGCAGAGGAAACGGTGCTGAACAAACTCACCGAACTGAGAGACAAGGCGCTCGCCGCGATGGAAGATGGACAGTATGTAGATACGTATGCACTGCCTGCCATTGAGCGGGTATTGGTTGATCTGCGGGCAGATGACGAGTTGATGACAGGCATGAATGCCAAGATCGTAAATGGCGTCACAACACTGCTGGAGAAAAATCATTCCAAAATCGGTAAACTGGTACGCGAAAATGTGGACAAAATGGACAATGCCACTTTGGTTTCAATGATTGAGGATAAGGTTGGACAGGATCTGCAATGGATTCGGATCAACGGAGCTGTTACCGGATTTGTTATCGGGATTGCGCTGACTGCGCTGCAAATGGCATTGGCATAACAGTTCAACATGGCAGAAATGAGGGCCGCTCTTTACGAGAGCAGGCTCTTTTTGCCGTGGAAGGGAAATACGAAATACTTTAAACATTCATGATGCAAAATCCAGGAAATCGGGTAATATACACGCGAACACGCGTATGAATCATATAGGAAGAAAGATACATAAAAACGATGCTCTCAGCCGATGTGGTCATGTTGATTTTGTACTATGATTCAGTTAACAGAAGCAGAAGGCATGGGTGAATGATCCTGATTCATTGGGTGCACATATACATTGAAATCATAAGAAGAAGGTGATTGGTATGAGGCCAATACAAAAAAAGGTATGTGTATTCTTACTAATTGTGCTATCTATCTTTATTTTGGGAGGCTGTCAGAACATGAAAGAAAGTGAGAAACAGGCACTTTTTCAGGAAGCAGAAGCGAAAGCGGTCAAATATTTCAAAGACAAGTATGAGATGAATGTTGTTATTACCAGCAAGGAGTTGCTACCCGAAATGGCACTGGACTCGATTGCAATGGAAGGGCATGTGGTAGAGCAGGAGGATCAGGAGTTCACTATTTCCTATGACTATAATGATAAAAAAATCAAAAATTTTGGAATGAGCCCTGCAATCAAGGCAGCCATCATTGAGAAAGGCTACGATCCTTTTGCCAAGTAGATTGTATTGAATTTTGGGAGGTGAACATAACATGGGAGATACACCACGAATTGATGATGAAACATACCGTCTGATGTCGGAACTGGCTTACGAAAATGCCAAAGCAGGCACCGAATATGCGAATCTACCAGGATGGCAAGTGCTTGAGGATACCCATGGCAACGGTTATTCCGGGTTTGACGCAGTGACTTTTTACAATCAGGAAACGGGGCAGGCGGTCATTTCTTACCGAGGAACAGAAGGAAGTGCCGGATGGGATCGTAAAGGGCTTGATTTTCTGGCGGATGGTCAGATTGCGATCCCCGAACTGGGCAGAAAAATTGAACAGTCTACCGATTTCACACCCGATTGGTTATCAGGTGGAATCCAAAAGGTAAAAGACGTCACTGGACTGACCCATTTGGATAATGCTGTGGGTGAGCTGGATAGGCAGATTGATAAAAAGCTGAATCCTTTTCCGAATCAAATGTACGAAGCAGAAGACTATGCGAAGGATATGCAGAACAAATACAAGAATTTGGACTTCTCTCTGACAGGGCATTCACTAGGCGGCGGAAATGCTCAGTATGCAGCAGCCCATACGGGAATGACGGCAGTGACCTTTAGTGCGCCATCTGTAATATCCAGCTTGACACCATCACTGAAACGCAAGGCAGAAGAGGGTGGATTCGATAATCAGATCGTAAACTTCGGTCACCCGGGTGACTTTGTTGCCAGTGGATTCTTTGGTGGCTATGATCGTCATGTGGGTTCCATGTATTACATCAACTCTAATTACAAGGACATGAATGACAACATGAGCATGGGGGATAAGATTGGTAACACCTTTGGTGGGAAGGAATACCACGACCTGAAGCAGTATCAGTTCGAGAATGGTTATATTTCCAATGATCTATACGACCCTACCACTGGTGAGAAAATCAATAAAACTCCCCGTGAACCTTCCAATATCATGACGGAGCTTGCGGATATTATGCGTAGCTTTGGTGTGCAGACCAGCAAGATGGTTGCAGGTGTCGGTTCAGTGGGGGGAGCTTCCGGACTAATTCAGGTAACGCCGGAAGAACTGAAAAGTGTCGCTTCACGGTGGAAGCAAAATGCACAACAGTGCAATGCGGAGCTGAATCAGGTGCGAACCCGCATGGCCCAATATCTGCATACAAGCCGCAGTCGCAGACTGGAGCCAATTGTCACCCAATTGGACGCATCCATTCATGAGCTTGGCACATGGCATATGAAACACACCAGCCAGTTCCTGAACTTTATTGATGAGAAGGCGGATGCCTTCCGGCAGGCTGACGAGAGTCCGGTTCATTTTTAATTCGGATTTCTGGGTGGCTAGCGTTGATATCACGTACATAGGGGAGGGGAACATGAGTGGGTGGACAATTGCTGGTGGAATTGAATGATCTTCGGATTGCGGAAAAAGAACTGACACAGCTTCTTGCCCGTCTGCAAGCCGATGAGCAAGAAGCGCGGGCGCTATACAGTCGGCTGAACGATTGGAAAGGCCAGTCCGCAGATCATACACGGCAGCAGATTGAAGAGTTTTTTGCGGGCCTGTCCAAACGTATTCAATCCATCGAAATGCAGAAGAAAAGCTTGTTGCAATATATTGAGATTATGATCCAGACGGATCAGGAACGCTAGCTAAAGAGTGGTTTGGCTGATGCCATATTGCGGATGGCAATCAGCGTGGATAAGAGTGTGACCGTGGAGCGGCATGATTAGTGCCTTAACCACGGATTGTAAAGAACATGGGTAGCCAATCAAGATGATGATAGCTAAAAAGCCTATGGCACATCGGGTTTGATCCCGTATGCCATAGGCTTCTTTGTTATCTGAATTTTTCTCAGGTTTTCGTAAAACTGTAAGTTAGTTCTTAACGTTTTTTGCGACGTGTAGCCAACGCAATCCCCAAGAAGGACAAGATCAGGGCCAGAATGGATACGATTAATGTTGCTTGTTGAAGCTTCAGTGTACCCGGATCTGTATCCGTGTTGTTTGGCTCACCTGTAACGGTGTCATTAAGTGCATCGCCCAGCGTGGTGTCATCGTTTGCTTTGCTATCGTCGGTAGCTGCATTATCTCCAGTGGCGCCTTCTGTACCTGCACTATCATGTCCGCCACCTGCCGCAGCATTATCAGCAGCAGCCGGATCTTCGCTAATCGTCGTGATACTGTGCGGGTTGGCGTCACTTGGTTGGCCTGTCCATTCTACGATGCTACCATCACTGTAGTATTGGAAGGCATCCCAAGCTACTTCAGCTTCCGCCTTAGGGTTCTGTGCAACGAAGTTGAATTGCTGGAATTGTCCTGCCAGAATCCCTTCGTTATCGCCGTCAATTTCCCACGTAATCGATGTTACTTCATTGGAATCGTTTTTCTCTGTAGTGATTTTCCAGCCTGCCAGTGGTTGATATTGCTTGAATGCAACACCTTCCGGAACTTTCATGGTGATTTTGGTTGTAGGCAGTTCTTTCTCGGATGGAATCTTAATCGTGTACGTCTGCCATGCGCTTGTCTGTGCAACGGATGGGCTAACGGTAACGTGAGCGCTCGCGAATCCGGCGAATAACATGAATGCTGCGGTACCTGTTGCGATAGTGGATGTTAGTTTGGAAATCCATGATGTTTTCTTCAAAATAAATAACCCCTCTCAGTTCTTATCATATATGATGCGGCCCATTTTCTTAAATGAGTGTCTACGTTCTGCAAAGGCCGTTTCGGTTACGAATGGTTCTTTCGATCACCGTTATTCCCGGATTTTTTTGATTCAACAAATTGAACAAAAGATGGTTTACACATACATTCCGATGACAGAATAACCCTCCAATCGCTGTTATCCCCAGATTTTTTTGATTCCCTTTTCTCAAAGGGAAAATCCGGTGATAGCATATGCTTCCGAAGCAGCTTTCTTTCAGAAAGCTTTTAGGCGAACGCTTCGCTTTTTCAGGTTTTTTCTGCCCTCTCCGTTTCAGTGTAAATAATAGTTCAATTTAAATAGTAATAAGTTGAAATCCGGGAATAAAGGCGAGTGCTTCGCTTCTCCAGAATCAATTTCGTTCCCTTCACTACATTTGCAGTTTGTAGAAACACTAATTTTAGATTGGGTCACTTTTCAATATAAACGTTGTGTAACTATGGCTTGGCGGTGTCGATCTCAAATTCGGCATCCAGTGCATCCAGCGTTTTGGTCAGAAGATGTACCTTGATATTCCAACGTCCAGGCATGGAGATGTAATCTTCAGCCTTGTACACACCAGTGTCGTTTTTCGGAATGGTAATCTCATAGATCCCCATATCCATGTCCAGATGTGTGAGTGACAGTGTGATCTGTTCCAGATCGTTAACGATACTTCCATCTGCTCGTTTCACATCGACTTCAAATTGGTTCTCTCCCGTTACATTGGGACTCACCTGAAGTGTGATCGCCGAGCCATCTTCTGTAGTCTTTGTCTCCTGATACGGTCCGACCGCAGCCGGTTGTCCTGGAGACAGGTGTGTCAGTATGGCAGCAAGAGCGAGAATCACAGCACCAGTAGCAAGCTCGGCTTTCAGGCTGCCGGATAATCTGCTTCCCGTTGCTGCTTTTGCCAATCTGGCATGACGCCATGCAAAGAGAACCATCACAATCAGCAGAACGATCTTGCCAATCAGGACAAGGCCATAGGCTGTAGTGAACAAGGAGGTCAGCACAGGTGCTGGTAGAATAATCAGACTGCTGTATATTCCTGTAGCAACCAGAGCGGCTACGGCGCCAATCCCCCAAGCGGTAAACCTGCGAATGGCAGTCCAGTAGACTTCTCCTCGCACCTTCGAAGGTAGCTTGTCGGCGAGTGGAGGCAGACATATCGCCATGGCGGTTAGTGCACCAATCCAGAAGGCTGCCCCGATCAGATGCACGAAGTCCATGGCAATCGCGAGAACACGTTGATCCGCCGCAGCTGGATGTCCTGTCATGGCATGAGTGAACAGCCATCCAAGCACGAGCACGAGTGATCCGTAAGAAGACCAGATGCGAGCACGGATGGATCGATCGCGATCATATCCGGAGAGAATCGTGACGGCCAGCAGCATTACAATGAGTATCTGTAACATCCAGATCTGACCAAAGGATGTCAGCTTGAGCGCACTTCCGATTAGTCCCCAGCTTAGCTCGCCCAGAGCCACACCAGATTCATACAACGTATTCAGTGGCAGGCTGATCAGAGCGGCAAAGGAAGCAGCAGCATAGCTGATCCATAACAGTCTGTAGCTGCCCGGAACATCCATAGGTTCTCTTGTCATGGATGTCGGTGCGATTCGCAGCAGCAAGAATGCAAGTGTCCCCAGAATGACAGACAATCCGAGATACTGAATCCAGTCTGTCAGGGATACGATCCATTTCAGCGGCCCACCTGTTGAACCGGAACCGGATGTAAGATCACTTAGTCCGGCAGGAGAACCGGATGGTTCACCGATATGGAAAACATATGCTCCTTGAATCGGGTGTCCATCGGCAGACACAGCTTTCCAGTTAACGGCATAAGTCCCGTTCCCGAGTCCAGCCCGCAGGCCAGTCTCCAGAATATGAGGGCGATCCACATCAATCTGAACTTTTCCATCGTCTGCCTGAGTACCGTCAGGACCGGTAATTTTGATATCATAAAAGGCCGTCTGCAAGGACTCGTTGAACTCCATTGTCAACCGCTCCGGAGCAGCTACGAGGATCTCATTTTCTCCTGGCGAAGCCTTAACAATATAAGCATGGGCAGATGCCCACTGTGGCATAACAAGGCAGCACACAAGCAACAGGCTGGTGACCAATGCCCAGTGCCGTTTGCCCCATTTCAGGGTAGAGCGTGTAAAAATCAAAAAATCATCACCCTCAGGTTATAGATTTGTAGTCATTCGTGGCCTTTAAACACAATCTAACCCATTATAACTTTGTCCAAAATGACTGCGTATGACTACATTGGGCTATAAAAAAACGAATTGTTCTTCAAAATTGTGACAAAAGCATGAATGCTATGTCATTTCTCACCTATGTCTGACGCACCTGTGAATCCGAAGCAACAATGTTTATTTACGAAGTTTACGTCCTGCAAGCCCGCTCTCGAGCGCATAGCGGGTGAGTTGTACCCGGTTTTCAAGCTGCAGCTTCTGCAAAATGTTCTTCAGATGATTCTTCACCGTCTGGTCTGAAATACCGAGCTGATCAGCGATCTCCCGATTGGTATATCCCGCGGATACCCATTGCAGAATCTCAAGCTCCCGCGCCGTTAGCGGGTTATCTTGCACATCTTCACTGCGTGGTGCGGGAAACTCCTGTAAAATCCGGTAGGCCAGTTCCTTGCTGAGTGGTGCATCGTCACTGACGATGGCGCGCAGGTACTCCAGCCAGGTGGAAGGCGTTAGATTTTTGAGCAAATAACCTTGAGCGCCTTGTTTCAATGCTTCGAACAGAAAGGTCACATCATCCGATACCGTGACCATAACAACAATAACATAAGGGAATCGCAGCTTGATCTGACGGGTGGCTTCCAGCCCATCCATGCCCGGCATCTGCACGTCCATCAGGATCAGGTCAGGCATCCATTGTCCGGTGAGCTCCAGCGCTTCCTGTCCATTCGAAGCTGTACCAATCACTTCAAACAGGCTGTCCTCGGATAAAATGCTACAGATCGCTTCACGCGCATGCGCATGATCATCAACAACCAATACACGTACATGTTCCATACTAAGCATGCTCCTTCCCTATCGTCATTCGTGTATGCCCCGGTCTTGAATCGAGGGTAAAAGACCACCCCATCTCGGCAGCACGCTCCTTCGTAATTCGCAGTCCGTACCGATCCTTCAGATGAAGAGGATCTTCACTTAGTCCATTCCCATTATCCTGAATATAAATGAACCAGGCAATCGGGTTACCCTCCGCGTGAACCTGAACGTGGGTAGCCTGTGCATGTTTGCGTACATTCAGTAAACCCTCCCGAATACAGGCGAGCAGTTCCACTTGCTCCTTGGCAGAGAAGGTTACACCCCTCAGGTCCCAATGAATCTGTGCACCAGGTACCGTTTCCTTGACGAGCACTTCGACCTGCGCATGCAGTGAAATAATTTCTGATGTTACCGTAGAGGAAGGAACAAAACGCAACTGGGCAATGGCTTGCCTTACATATGTATTGACTTCATGCACGGTTTTTTGAATCTCCTGGATCTCATGCTCATGCCCGCTCCCTGCCAGACTACGGCCTGCTTTATCGGTCTTTACTGACAGCAGGAAAAGAGACTGAGATATGCCGTCGTGAAGTTCCCGTGCCAATTGGTCACGAGCTTCCAGAGCTGCCTTCGCTGCACGTTCCTGCTCCAGAGCAGCCCTGGCACCTTCGAGCATGTGGAACAATCGGCTGAGCAGGGTCACGCTGACGAGGTAAACGATTACGGGTGTTAACCAGTTTCCTGCATCCATCGAAAGGTATGGCATCAGAAACTGATGGCGAATGTATTCCCAGATGCCAACCGTGAATGTGGGGATCAGCAGAATCATCCATTTAATTTGTTTATAGGACATGAATGCAGAACTCCTTTGATCTAGGATTAGCTTAATAAGGTAATTTATTTATACAGGGATGGGACCATTATAACGCAAGCTTGTCCAAGACCCTAGTCTGTGTCTTTGGAGAAAGCTGGGGAGGATCAGGGAGTATTTAGAAGGATATCTAAGAATGACAAGGGGTGAAATGTTGTCACGCTAGGTGAGGGTTGGTGTGTCCAGCTGAGGAAGGCTGAGTCCGTTTTCCCTATCGGAGAAGGTCCTCTATACTTAATATAGAACGTGAATTCATTACAAAACATGTTAAGGAGTGACGCAACAACATGAGTCAAGAAGTATTGGAACGTCGCAGTGAATTGCTCAAAAAGAACATTCATCAGATGCTTGTTCAAGACAATCAGCACGGTATCAGTCGCCAAGACAACATGTTTTTGCAGCAGATGATTAAAGAGCTGCATCAGACCTCACATGAGCTGAATACCAAATCTTAATGTAGAATCTGCACGAGAATGAAGTTGTCTGGTGTACGATTCATTCCATGATGAAAATGAAAAATGGCGCTATCTCCGAATCAGACCGGGGATAGCGCTTTGACTTTTTAAGAGCATATAGAAGTAGCTTCGTTCATCTTACAGCAACTGTTGCTGAGCGGTTCTTTTCTCGATATATCGAATGAACAACTCGGCAAGCTCCGGATCAAACTGTGAACCAGAACATGCGCGCAGCTCCCGAATGGCTTCCTCCACATTCTTGGTCTCCTGATACGGCCGCTCTGTCGTCATGGCATCAAAGGAGTCAATCACGGTCAGCATGCGGCAGAGCCGGGGAATCTCGTTACCCTTCAGTCCGTAAGGATAGCCCTTGCCATCATAGCGCTCGTGGTGAAGTTCAATGTACGGAATCAGATCGGCGAAGCGATCGTTTGTGATCACCATTTTTTTGCCCCAGGTGACATGTCCTTTGATCGTTTCCCATTCTTCTGCGGTGAGCTTGTCCTTTTTGTTCAGAATGGACCAGGGAATCTCCAGTTTTCCGATGTCATGAATCAGTGCTCCCAGCACGAAACGACGCTTTTCCGCATTGTCCAGTGCGAGCAATTCACTGATATCCAGGGCATATTTGTAGACCCGTTTGGAATGTTTAAACGTATCCATATCCTTGTATCTGAACAGATTAAGCTGCTGCTCGATGTCACGAACGTCCTGTACCAGATCAATCTCGTGTTCCATGCCATCATTGCTTCCGTGGCGGTGCACGTTGTTTTTGCCCTGTTTCTTCGCATAATACAGTGCTTTATCCGCCTGATCTACGAGCTGGGATTTGTTATACATGTCCACCTGATAGGGGGCGACGCCACCCGAGAAGGAGAGACAACCGTGTGGAAACACTTCAACGCCTTCAAACGGCGTGTCATTTAGTTGTTTCCGCAGCTTATTCATAAACTTGTAGGATTCGTCCAATTCCATTCCTGGCATGAGCAGAGTGAACTCTTCCCCTCCATAACGAAAGGCGGTAACGGGTGTGCCTTCCGTCTTTCGCATCAGAAAATCCCCCAGCAGGGCCAGCAGACTGTCACCTTGAAGGTGGCCAAACCGATCGTTATACTTTTTGAAATCATCGATATCAATAAGTCCCAGACAGAGTGGTGTTCCTTGCGTACGAGCGGTAGTGAGTTCATTTTCCAGCATACTTTCAAAATAACTATGGTTGAACAGACCTGTACGTTGATCCGTGTTAGCTTTCTCCTCAATAGTCTGATACATGACAAACAACTGCTTGAATGCATGAGAGAGCAGAATACTGAGGCTTAGATACAACAAAAGACCGAGTACGCCATTGTGTACAACCAGAATCGTCAGGACAAGCGCCAGAATCAGCGTACATAAATAAACCAGCAGGGATTCGGTAACGAATGCCCGCTTCATCTGCTGTAATGCATCCTTCGTTGAGAAATGAAAGAATAAGCCAAGCGTGATCGTGTTGATGATGAAGTAGGCTGCGAGTGCTGCAAAATAAGGAATCAGATTATAGCCGTCCAAAGTTCCCGATTGCCCGCCAGTCCAATCAAACACAGCAGCTGCTCCCGTAATCATGAGACTGTAGATGCTGAAATTGACAATGTGTTTCCACCAGGTGAGCTTGCGGTCTTTAATTAACAGGATGATGGAGACAGGAAGCAGTACAGATAAACTGAAAGCTCCACCAAACATGAATATACAGGCAAGGTATACCGATGAATCCATGGATTGCTGATTGCCTTTGGGTGGAATCTGGAACGTGAAATAATCCAGAATTAACGCCGCACCAAGCATGGTGTAGACCATGACCCAATCCGCCGTGGTTAGATGAAGGTAAGACCATTTATTCATGTACAGAAAAACACCGATTCCGGTACAACTAAGCAAAATAACATACAGACTGCTTCGATCTGCCTTATGGATAAGGTTACGAATAAAGTTCATAAAAAATCTCCTGCTTGGGTTTAGTCTACTCTTGATGTGTATATAATTGGTGTTCTTGTATAGGGGTATACTATATAGATGTATACCATACCAAGTTGCCTGGCAAAAATCCAGAAAGAAAAAACAGGCCGCTGGCAGCCTGTTTGTCTTGTTTGGCGGTATGGATACTAGCCGCCCAGCTTGTATCCCGAAGTTAATGCTACAACGACAGAAGCCACGATGATTGCGTTGATGACAATGCGGGAATATTTCACACCTTCAAATTTTTTCATGGAGAAGACCTCCCTTCCTTGGAGTCTACCTGGTTCTCATTAAGCCTGATGAGTTTTAGCAGGTTGCACAGCCTTTTTGTCCCGATTCACCATCATGTACTGGATAAAAAGGAATATGCCCACGTTCATGACTACGTCACCGATGCTGATGACTTGAGTACGTGGATAAGGGCTGGAGAGTGGGATGATATCACCGAGAAAAGGCAAACGTGTAGACGCATCCATCATAAAATGCTTTGATACGGCGCCGCCTTCCCGGAGCATGTCTACATAGTAGGGTCCGAGTACAGCAGAAGCTTCTACAGAAACTGGCATTCGCCCACCATTTACAGCCATAACGGCAAAATTGAGAAATACCCCAATCCAGATGAGCATGAAACCGGTGTGGTGTCTGTTGAGCCACAGGAAAGCGAGCCCTGTAATGTAGACGGCAGCAAAGAGATATCCATTAATGGATGCCACCCATTCGAATCGTTCCTGGAGATAGAAAATAAAGAACTGGATTAGCAACAATACAGGGAAAATCCAGCCACTTCGCAGTTTGAGTGCTGCAAACTGGTTGAGTCCATGCCGCAACCCGCCCCGAAAAAATCCAACGATCAATCCTAGTAGAATACCGTCATATACCATGGAGTAACTCCTGTTCGTGCGGAGATATGCAATATGATTGCGTGTTTGTGTACATAAAGGATTCGACCTTATATTGGTAATTCCTGCATGAGAAAAATGATTTTTTAGAAGAAATTTGCAAAATGCTGAACAAAAAACCGCCTTTACGAATCCAGGGGTCGAAATCCCTGTAAAATTCGGTAAAGACGGAGGTTTATAATGGCAAAATACGAGCTTTAATTCGGTTGGAGTTGGAACTTATCTTATTCGGAACCACCGTTCAGATAATTGAAGAAAGGCTGGTCCACCCAGAAGTCATAGGTCGTAATGTCTGCATCAGGTGCCAGTTTCAGGAAACCTTCCCGAATGGCTTTGGCATTTTCTTTCAGCGAGAAGGACTGAGCATAGTAATTGCCAAGCGCGATCTTATTATTGGAAATGACCGGATAGTTGGCTAATGCAGTTGGTGAGTAATAAAGTGGTTGCCACCAGGAACTGAGAATCAATGGCGATGTACTGTCACTGTTCTTCTTGGCATATTTCAGCACAATGTCGTTGAAGCGAACTTTGTCTGCCACATTGTTGAACTCGAACTGAATATCATATTCCTTCGCAGAAGCAATATAGTTGCCGTTCTCGATCTGTGTCACTTTGTAGTCTGGTGTTTCCTTCGGCTCGCCCCATTCCTTCAAATAAATGAAGGCAGATGTCTTCGGCTGGAATTGTACATCGGCGTCAATGCCTTCGCTACGCAGCAAACCAACCAACTGTACAGCATGTTGGATATTATCGTGGCCGTAGGTAAGTGTCAGTTCATCGATAAAGTTGGAATCAAAGCGGCTATCCTTCAGGTTGTAACCTGTTACGAGATCATCTCGCAGGGCCTGATCCACAATCTTTCTCAGCTCAGGTGATTCGATCAGATCCGCTGTGCGATATGCAGCATACAGTTTGGAATAGATGTTCGCATCGCCAGAACGCCCAATCTCATGTTTGTATTTCCCTTGACTGACCAGCACGCGTCCAAGCAAAGTATTAGCAAAATCTTTACTTGCCACGCCACCCTTAAGGAGAGCGGGGTAAAGGCTCTCAGGAATCAGGCCTGTATCAATCGCTGCAGCCAGTTCCTGTGCGGCTTGTCCCTGAACACGGTTAGGGCTAATGCCAACTTTGGCAAGTGCTTTGGCCGTTTTCTCTGTGGGATATGTATAAGCGAGTTCCTTGAATCCGGCTGCTTTCACCGCGATGAAGACGGCGGCATAAGTGCTCAGTTGATCCTTGGCACGTACTTCTGTACCCGTAAGAACCCCATTATTGTATAAGGATACGGCAGCATCATAGGAAGAATCACCAGAAGACAGATCGGTAAAGACAGGAGTTTTGGCTTCACTGTTACTTGTTTGAGTTGCTTCCGTGATGGCTGCAATGGCTTGAATGAAATCACCTTTGGTAATCTGTTGCGGCAATTGAACGTTGTATTTCGCTTGCAAGAATTGAGCAAAATCCGCTGCGCTTTCCGTGTAAGCAACTGGAGCCTGAGCTACCGGTCCTTTGACACTTTGTGAGGTGGTTGGTTTAGCCGGAGTTGCAGATGCTGCAGAAGCAGAAGCGGGCAAGCTAAGGCTGCCGAGTGTTACCGGAGCGGCGAGTAGGGCCGCCAACGTGATCTGGGTAATCTTTTTCAAATGAATAGCCTCCTTAAGATGGGTTGGAAAATGATCAGCTTTGGGTTATAATTCTGACAATTCCTATCAGAATAGAATAATTGGATTGACTTTAGCACGGAGACGCGCTGGATGTCAACGAAAAAAAGCTTGATACAGAGCGGTTTCCAAAGCTTGGTAGAAAGCGAGTTGTCAATTATATTCTATTTGAGTGTATACGCTCAAAGATTTATTGACAAGGATCGACAGTATCCGCTAGGATAAGAAAAAAGAATGTTGAAAAGGGGTATTTTCAAAATGAAAAGAGGTTTATCGTTCGTCTTATCGATCATCATGTTGGCTATTTTGTTGGCAGCTTGTGGGAATTCGGCTTCCAAAGACGAACAATCCGCCCAAGGCAGTGATTCGGAGAAATCTCTTCGGATGGCCCTCGTACTTCCCGAAAAAATAGGGGTTAACCCTTTCTTTGTACAGATGGATGAAGGCTTCAAAAAAGCAGGCGAAGAATTCAAAGTAGACACCAAGACGATTGAATCGACAGATCCGGCAGCATTTGAACAAAATCTGCGTGCTGCGGTTGCCGAGAATTATGATCTGATTATTACAGCCACTTTCCAGGCAGAAGATGCATTGAAGAAAGTTGCTGCAGAAAATCCGGACAAGTCCTTTGCAATTGTAGATACAACAGTGGATCTGCCTAACGTACGTAGCGTTGGTTTCCGTGAATATGAAGGGGCGTATCTGCTTGGTGCAGCTGCTGGATTATCCACCAAAACAGACAAAGTCGGCATGATCGCAGCAATGGATGTACCATTGATCAAGAAATATACGGAAGGTTTCAAAGCAGGATTGGAATCCGTGAATCCGGATGCAGAATTCCTCGTGAACTATGTAGGTGGATTTAATGACCCGGCCAAAGCAAAAGAATTGGCGCTGGTACAATTCGGCAAAGGCGCTGACTTCATCGCTGGCGCATCCGCTGTAGGTGATCTCGGCGTGTTCGAAGCAGCCAAAGAAAAAGGCTTCTACACTTCCGGTCAGGATACAGACCGTACGGTTGAAGACCCGGAACATATCGTATTGTCTCAATTGAAATCAACCGATACGGTTGCTTATGAGACTGTGAAAGATTTTGTAGAAGGCAACTTCAAAGCAGGCGCTGTTAACTACGGTTTGAAAGAAGACGGTGTAGGCCTGACTTACGTTACACGTGACAGCGAATCTCCATTGAATGCTTTTGTTGGACAAGAAGTGATCGACAAGGTTAAAGCAATCAAGGATGATATCGTATCCGGCAAAATCGTAGTCAAAGATCCATTGCAACAATAGTTTTGATTGTTCTTTTCAATGAATGAGTGATGGAATTGATCAGCCGGCTGCCCGATCAGGCAGCCGGTTTTGCTGCTATTAAATGACCGAGACCGAGAGGAGCGAACGCAAGATATGCTGTTGGAGATGGAGCACATTACAAAGAAATACGGCGGCTTCACCGCTAACCGGGACATCCGTTTTAATTTGCGTGAGGGAGAGATTCATGCCCTTGTCGGTGAGAACGGAGCCGGTAAAACAACCTTGATGCGTATGCTGTACGGTATGGAACAGCCTACGTCAGGAACAATCAAAGTCCGTGGACGCGAGGTAAGCTTTGCTACGCCTTCCCAGGCGATGGCAAGTGGCATCGGCATGGTGCACCAGCATTTCATGCTGTTCCCTTCCTTTACGGTGGCGGAGAACATCGTGATCGGACGCGAACCGGCTAAGGCAGGCGCATTTGACCGCAAAAAAGCAGCGGCCCAGGTGAACGAGCTTGGCAGACAATATGGCATGCCGGTTGACCCGTGGAAAAAAGTGTCCGAGTGCCCGCTTGGCATGCAGCAGCGTGTTGAAATTCTCAAGGTGCTGCATCAGGGCGCAGACATCATTATATTGGACGAACCTTCAGCGGTACTGACACCGCTTGAAGTGAAGGAACTGCTGGCGAATATGAAATCTCTCGCCAAGCTGGGCAAAACCTTTGTACTGATCACGCACAAGCTGCAAGAAGTCATGGATGTAGCCGACCGGATCACGGTACTTCGGGATGGTCAGGTGACAGGTACGTTGGAAGCGAAGGATACACATGTGGAGGAATTGTCCCGTCTGATGGTTGGTCGTGAACTTGTGCGTATGGACAAGCAGCCATCGGTTCCAGCGGAAGCTGTTCTTCAGGTGGAAGGGGTCAATCTGTCCGGAGCGAAGGATCGTTCCGCGCTCAAGGACATCCACATGGAGGTACGAAAAGGCGAGGTTGTTGGTATAGCCGGTATCTCGGGTAACGGCCAGTCTGAATTGATACAAGTGATTGCGGGACTCCGTAAGGCTGACAGTGGTCGTGTCTTGCTCTCCGGGCAGGATACAACCAACTGGCCTGTACGGCGCATCCGGGAGCATGGACTTGCTCATATTCCGGAAGATCGTTACATGTGGGGAGCGGCCAAGGATGCGAGCGTTCGCGAGAACGGGCTAATGGGACACCATCATCGCTTACAGTCACGCGGCATTATCAAAGCTAAAGCAGCAAAAACGATGGTAGAGAGTTGGATCAAACAGTTCAGCATCAAGACGGGTTCTGCGGAGACCAAGGCACAATTCCTGTCCGGAGGAAACTTGCAGAAGTTGATTGCTGCCCGTGAATTTGCACAAGATACACCGTTTCTGATTGCAGCCGAACCGACTCGTGGTGTTGATATCGGAGCGATGGAGACGATTCATGCCGAATTACTGCGCAAACGCAGTGAGGGTGCGGGTATTCTGCTCGTTTCATCAGAGTTGTCCGAAATTTTGCAATTATCTGATCGCATTATTGTCATGTATGAAGGAGAAATTGCCGGAGAATTGAGAGCAGAGGAAGCAACTGAGGAACAGATCAGCTTGTTAATGGCAGGAGGGAAAGAGCGGATATGAATCGGGTAAAAGAAACACTTCGCGGACTCGTACAGCCGCTGCTTGCCGTATTCATCGGTCTGCTTGCAGGGGCTGTGGCGATTCTGATCGTTGGCGGTAATGTGGTGGATACGTATGCGGAGATGTGGAAAGGGGCCTTCGGCAACTTCTACTTCTTCACCAATACGTTGGCTCGTTCCACACCAATCATCTTGGCGGGACTTGGCGTAGCATTGGCATTCCGTGCCGGATTTTTCAATATGGGAGCCGAAGGCCAGATGATTCTTGGCGGGCTCAGTGCGGCGCTCACGGCGCTTTATCTGCCAGGCCCAGGCTGGTTTGTGTGTATTGCTGCGATTGTGGCTGGTATTGTTGCCGGTGGAATCTGGTCCCTGTTTGCAGGTTGGCTGGATGCTCGGTTTGGCATGAACTTGTTGATCACAACCTTACTACTTAATTATATTGCCATTTATTTTGGTGGCTACATGGTCTCCTATCCATTTAAAGATCGGACTGGATCAGCAGCGATGGCGCAGACACCCATGATTGATCAGAGTATCTGGTTGCCGAAGTTGTTCCAAGGTATGGGGCTACATGCTGGCTTCATTATTGCCATCGTAGCGGCTATTCTGATCTACTGGTTCACCCACAAAACGGTGACTGGTTACGAGATCCGCATGCTCGGAAGTAACCCGTCCTTTGCAACCTACGGTGGTGTTCGCCGCATTCGCATGATGATGTTGTCCATGGTCATTAGTGGTGGACTTGCTGGACTGGCAGGTGCGGGAGAAGTGCTCGGTACACAGTACCGTTTCCTTGATGGCTCACTGTCATCGGCAAGTTACGCATGGAGCGGTATTATGGCAACGCTGCTTGCCCGCTCGCATCCACTCGGTACAGCTGTGGCAGCTATTTTGCTGGCTGCGTTACAGACAGGTGCCATGGGGATGGAACGGAATACGGATGTGCCGCTGGAAGTTGGCAGTGTCATTCAGGCTGTATTGACGTTATTTGTATCAGCTCAGATCGGTTATTCATTCCTGAAGCGGAGAAAGGAGAAAAAGTCCAATGCAACAACTGTTTGATGCAGCCATGTTTGGCTCAACCTTGCGGATTATGACTCCAATCCTGCTTGCAGCGCTCGGTGGGGCTTTATGTTCCCGTGTCGGTCTGTTCAACGTGGGTCTCGAGGGACTGGTTTTGATCGGTGCGTTCTCCGCCATTGTCGGTAATTATCTGTTTGGCAATGTACTGTTGGCTGTACTCTTTTCCATTATTATTGTGATGTTATTCTCGGCGCTCTTTGCCTTTATAAGTATTAATCTCAAGGCTAACGCCATCGTGGTCGGGATCTCGCTCAACTTCCTGGCTGCGGGGGTGACGACCTTTGCACTGCGTGCGATTTTTGATGTAAAGGGTGCATACTATGACAAAGACATGGTGGGACTTCCCAAGTGGGATATTCCGCTGATTAAGGACATTCCGTGGGTCGGCGATGTAATATCGGGACATAGTCCCCTGGTCTATCTCGGCATTGTGCTCGTGATTGCATTACAATTCTATCTGTTCAAAAGTGTATCCGGCTTCCGCCTGCGTTCCGTCGGTGAGAACCCGATTGCAGCACAGAGCATCGGGATCAAGGTACGTGGCATCCAGTATGGTGCCGTTCTGATGTGCGGCGTATTGTGTGCCCTGGCTGGAGCACAGTTGTCGCTTGGTCAGGTGACGATGTTTACCGAAGGTATGACCGCGGGTCGTGGTTTTATCGCACTGGTCGCAACGATGCTGGGACAAGCGAACCCGCTGGGCGTCATGGGCTCCAGTGTGCTATTTGGCTTCATGGAAGCATTGAGTATTCGTCTGCAAGGCTTCTCCTTGCCAACCCATTTCACGTTGATGCTGCCGTATATTGTGACGCTGGTCGCGATGTTCTTTTTCAAAGACCGTACCTATGCACAGGATGCACTGAAAGCGGGCGGAAGCTCGCGTTAATTCCTGAATGTCTATGTTAGAGGCAGAAGAAGAAGGAGGAAGCTCACTTGCATAACAAGGCTGAACGTTTGAAAAAAGGAAAAACCCCGGCACCCAAAGCAGGCATTGATCATGGAGATCGCTTGCCACCGGGACAGATGCTGACGGAGAAATTCCCGATTCTGCATGAAGGGGAAGTGCCGGAATATGACTTGTCCACATGGGACCTGAAAGTATTCGGCGAAGTGGAAGAGGAGAAGGTGTTCTCTCTAGCTGAGTTGCAGGCAATGCCTCAGGTGAACACAGTGAGTGATATTCACTGTGTCACACGCTGGTCGAAATTCGATACGCCGTGGGAAGGTATTCGCTTCTCCGATTTTGTGAAACTTCTGGGGGTTAAACCGGAAGCGAAATACGTCATGATCCATGCAGATCATGATTATGAGACAAATGTACCGCTTGAAGAATTGATGCATGATGATGTACTGCTTGCATTCAAATATAACGGCGAGCCACTAACGCCCAAGCATGGTTTTCCGCTGCGTATGGTCGTGCCACAACTCTACTTCTGGAAGAGTGCGAAGTGGATACGTGGTCTGGAATTTATGACAGAAGACCGTAACGGATTCTGGGAAGTGAACGGTTTCCACCATTTTGCCGATCCGTTCAAGGAGCAACGCTTCTCGGGTGAAGATCTGCCGATTCCGGAAGACGAGTGGACGAAGAAGGAGTTTGATTGATATGTTGATGCCTATTTTGCAGATTCATTCGGAAGACATGCCGGCATACGCCATCGTCTGTGGTGATCCGGCACGTGCGGAGAAGATTTCCCGTAAGCTGGAGCAGGCGAGAGAACTGGCGTTCAGTCGGGAGTATCGTACATTTGTTGGATTGTATGAAGGGGTACAGATCGCTGTGGTCAGCCATGGTGTAGGTTCACCTGGAGCAGCTGTCTGTTTCGAGGAATTGATTCGCGCGGGTGTAACAACTCTGATTCGTGTAGGTACAGCGGGATCGTATACAGCCGATTATCCAGCAGGCAGTGTGATTGTGAGTACAGCCGCTGTTCGTACGGACGGGTTAACTCGCCAACTGGTACCGGATGGTTTCCCAGCGGTAGCGGACATTGGGGTGACACAAGCGTTGATCGAGGCTGCTCGTGAGCAGGGTAGCGCGGATGCTGCGACGTTTGCAGGCAAAGTGGGCGTTGGTATCACCGTAACGCTGGATGCATTCTTTGCAGGCGTGGAAGAGATCCCACACCGCAAGTACAAGCAGGCTGGAGCACTTGCAGCTGAGATGGAAATTGCGGCGCTCTACATCGTCAGCACCTTGCGTGGCGCTCGCGCCGGAGCGATTGTCGCGATCGATGGATTCGCGGACAGTGATCTGGCTGCCGAGTATGATCCGCATACGGATGCGGTTGGACAAGCGGTTGAGCGCGAGATTAATGCAGCGCTACATGCGCTAGTCGCGCTTGCTCGTCAGGATCAGGCATAGGTTGGCTAAGGCAAGGATGAGTTGGTGTTCATTGTAACAAAGCTAAATAGTAGAAGTTGTCCATTGGATGTGGATAATATAAAAGGGCGTCCCGAAAGGTCACGAATATGACCTAGGGGCGTCCTTTCCTTTTTAATTTCTCCATTTTTGGTTAAGTGGAGCCTTTTAAATAAACTGAAAAAGAAGAGGGGATGCAGGTACAGTAGCGAATTGTATTTGCAGGGCAAGTCATTAAATTAGGAGAGTGATTAAATATGGGTTGGAGTGAATTACGTGAAATTCCTAATGAATACAGCGATGAGGTACAACGGATTGATGAGCAACTTTTGAAACTGGTTGCAGCCAGAAAGGACATAACCGGAGCTGTCCAATACCAGCCTCCTCAAAGTACCATCGATGAATGGGTGAGCTTACTGGATATGAAGGAGGAAGATATCCGATATGTTCTCCGTAGCGTGCAGCCGATGCCGCAAAGGCACTACTATCCAAGTGAACCTCTCCAATTGACAAGTGTGGTGCCGATTATGAAGAAAATGATCAAAGATTCGTGTGAGTATATGATTACGCATTCAATGCAATATGAAGGCGAAAGCCTCGTTTACGTGGAAATTCGATATAAGGGGAATGAAGCTGAGCGTATACAAATGGTTCCACATTTGGCTCTGGAAATATTCAGCGAACAGAGACATATAACCATGAGACATGGTAGTCGAGGAGGAGGTGGGGAGACTCAAATTAGTTTCCGAGTGGTTCCTGCTCTTCCTTCTTCTCTGGATAACGTTCGATTCTCCTTGATTCCCTCAATACCAGAGATGGAATACAAAGTAGAGGAAATCATTTTGGATAAACAGGTTGATTTCGATTAACGGGGAACAGGATATATCATGAAAAATGACGTATGGATAATGCGCATGTACTAAGGGCGCAAAATCTATACGTCATTATGTGTATCAGGGGTAATAACACCTTGTTCTTTCTCAAATTCTTCAATATGTTGTTCAATAAGATACTCAATTTGCATTGCAATAGATCGTTTGTTTATGGAGCTATGTGAATATGTTAAGCCAGAGGGGATGGCTTTATTTTTGGACTATTGTAATGTAATAACCCTTCTTCAGGGTACAGCAGAGTCAGTAATGTACGAGCAAGGGTTTAGAGATGGATTTAGCTTAATAAAGTTAATGTTTAATTCAAATAACACATAACTTGGGGGACGGCCTGATCCTCGAAGAGAATGATAATGCAGAAAGTGGGCACGTTATATAAAGGAACATCAACCATGAATACGAAAAAGGGAGGACTCTACGATGACACAGAACAATCAACCTCAGGACGAGGCGGAAATTCGCAACAAGTTGGATGAAGACGGGGATTCCTTGATGGAGAAAAAGAAGATTCTAAGCGGAGTGGACATTGAGCCGCAGGCGGATGAATGGGCTGCGAAGCCATCACCTGTTGCTTTTAATGAAGGAAATGCTTCTTCGAAAAAATAAACAACATGAGCATCACATTCGCTTTGTAAAATGTAAATAAATTTAGCGAAGCAGGTACCCTTATGGTATCTGCTTTTTGGTTGTATAATAATGTAAAATTCAGTAGATGAAAGAGTGATGGGGATGAGTAAGGGGAAGATTAACATCCGAAAGGCAGAAATGAGGGACTACTCTGGCGTGTCATTGTTGATGGATGAGTTGCACCAGATGCATGTCGAGGGGCGGCCCGATCTATACAGAGCGTTAGAGACGAGAATGGAGGAAAAGGAGTTCACCGAACTGCTGGAAACGGACAAGCGTTATCTGTATGTTGCCGAGTCTTCGGAAACGGGTTTGATTCTGGGTTACGGGAGTGCGCAGTTAAGTGTTATTCAAGATAACTCGTTGATGGTGGATCGCAAGATGCTGTACATCCATGAACTTGTAGTGGATACCAAGCATCGGGGCCAAGGAACAGGCAAACAGTTACTAGAAGCATTCATCGAGCTAGGGAGAGAGCTTCAGGCAGACAGCGTGGAATTATCCGTGTCGACTTTTAACTCTGGGGCACAGGCTTTCTATGAACAGATGGGTCTGGTCGTCCGCAGCAGCAGGATGGAGTATACCTTATAAGATGAACTGCTCTATTTAATTTTAGGAAGTAAATCATCCATTTTTATTAAAATATCAAAACACTCTTGAATACCCCCATGGGGTATGTTACTCTTAGAAAAGAACGAAAGAAAAGGGGTGTTCAGATGGAACATCAGAGCCATCCCGAGGAACCTTTGCAATCCTCCAAGTCCGATTCAACGGAAGCTTTGGCTACAGTTCAAGAAGAAGCGGTATCCTGTCATGCCGAGGGCAGTGATGGGAAGCATGTGCGCAAGAGTCACCATTCGCAGGAGATGAAGAGTAACCTGGTTTCTCGTTTGAACCGTGTGGAAGGTCAGATTCGCGGGATCAAGGGATTGATCGAGAAGGATACGTACTGTGATGATGTGCTGACGCAGATTGCGGCGGCTCAGTCTGCTCTTAATTCAGTAGGCAAACTTTTGCTTGAAGGCCATATGAAGAGCTGTATCGTTGAGCGTATTCAGGCTGGTGAACATGAGGTTGTGGATGAACTGCTGGTTACGATGCGGAAGTTAATGAAGTAAGCTGAATCAATTCACCTATTTAATTTATCATTTAATATACCCCAAGGAGGAATTTACAATGTCTAATGTTACGTTGAACGTTACGGGAATGTCTTGCAATCACTGTGTGAAGTCGGTTGAAGAAGCTGTGAAGAATACCGGAGCGAGTGGTAAGGTTGATCTGGCAGCAGGAACAGTAGCGGTGGAATATGATGAGCAGACGGTGAACGTGGATCAGATCAAAGCTGCGATTGAAGATCAGGGATACGATGTAGTCTAACGGGATCACAGGCTTAAACCGAACATGCTCATGGGCGAAAAAGAGGTCAGAGTACCTTTTTCCAAGAGTCAGGTTTAAGCCTAATTTTCTGTCTGATATATACCCCTTGGGGGTATAATGAAATGCAACATACAAAAATTGAATCGACATGAAAGGAGCTGACATGATGGATAACTCAACGAATAAACCAATGGATAGATCATCCGAACCCACACCAATGCCACCTATGGCAGAAGCACCAGGACTGAAGGCAACACTGCACATCACGGGCATGACTTGTGCTGCATGTTCGACACGAGTGGAGAAGGGCTTGTCCCGTATGGAAGGGGTGCATCAGGCCAATGTGAATCTTGCCATCGAACAGGCAACCGTATCTTATGATCCGAAGACAACCAACGTGAATGCGTTGCGGGATAAAGTCGAGGCGCTTGGTTACGGGACGGTGTCCGAATCGGTTGATCTGAACATTACGGGGATGACGTGTGCTGCCTGTTCTGCCCGGATTGAAAAAGGTCTCTCCCGACTACCGGGGGTATCTCAGGCGAATGTGAATCTGGCGCTGGAAACAGGGCATATCGAATATGCCGCTGGTGCATTGAAACCTTCGGATATTACCGCCAAGATCAAGCAGATGGGCTACGGTGCTGAACTGCAATTGACGCAAGAAGAGACCACATCGGTTCGTGAACGTGAGCTGCAACGCAAAAAGTGGAAATGGATGATATCTGCGTTGTTATCGATTCCTTTACTGTGGGCAATGGTCGGGCATTTCTCGTTCACATCCGGAATCTATGTCCCAGATCTCTTCATGAACCCTTGGTTCCAGCTGATTCTGGCAACGCCGGTACAGTTCGTGATTGGGTGGCAGTTCTATGTGGGGGCGTACAAAGCCTTACGTAACCGCAGTGCCAATATGGACGTTCTCGTGGCACTGGGTACCAGCGCAGCGTTTTTCTACAGTCTGTATCTGACCTTATCCAGTGGGTATTTACCTTCTACAACCATGGATCACGGCGCGATGGGAACGAGCACAGCCGCCATGCCTTCGGTAGAACTCTATTATGAGACAAGTGCAATTCTAATTACGTTAATTTTACTGGGAAAATGGTTCGAAGCTGTGGCGAAAGGTCGCTCTTCGCAGGCAATCAAAAGCCTGATCGAACTGGCTCCACGTGAAGCCCGTGTCATCCGTGACGGACAGGAAGTTATGGTTCCTGCCGCATATGTTGCGGTGGGTGACTTGGTTCTGGTGAAGCCGGGTGATAGCATCCCGGTGGATGGTATTGTTGAAGAAGGCCAATCCTCAGTAGATGAATCCATGTTAAGTGGAGAGAGCCTTCCCGTGGATAAAAAACCGGGAGATCCCGTTACAGGTGCTACGCTGAACAAAAATGGGGTGTTACGACTACGTGCGACCCGAGTGGGATCGGATACGGCTTTGTCCCAAATCATTAAAGTAGTCGAGCAAGCTCAGGGCTCCAAAGCACCGATCCAACGGATCGCAGATGTCATTTCAGGCATATTTGTTCCCATTGTCGTGGGTATTGCCGCGCTGACATTCCTGATCTGGTATCTGTTTGCAAGTCCAGGTGACTTCGCTGGTTCCCTTGAAAAAGCGATTGCTGTGCTCGTCATTGCCTGTCCATGTGCACTGGGGCTGGCAACGCCGACCTCTGTCATGGCTGGATCAGGACGTGCGGCTGAATATGGCATTCTGTTCAAAGGCGGCGAACATCTGGAGTCGGCACAACAGATTCAGACCGTGGTGCTCGACAAAACAGGTACAGTAACCCAAGGCAAACCGGTCCTTACCGATGTTGTAACGGCTCCGAATTGGACGGAATCCGATCTGCTTGAGCGTATAGGATCGGCCGAACAGAGTTCCGAGCATCCGCTGGCAGAGGCGATTGTTGCGGGTATCCGTGCCAAGGGTCTGGAGTTAACCCCAACAGAGAAGTTTGAGAACATACCGGGATACGGTGTGCGAGCTTCAGCAAAAGGGCAGGAAATTCTGGTCGGCACGCGTCGTTTGCTTGCAGATGCAAAGGTGAATGTCTCTGAGGAAACCGTTCAGCAGATGAACCGTCTGGAAGAACAAGGGCGTACAGCGATGCTGGTCGCGGTGGATGGTCAGTGGGCAGGGATCGTGGCTGTGGCTGACACCATCAAGGATACTTCTCGTGAAGCCATCGGTCGTCTTCAAGCGATGGGGATCGATGTCATTATGATCACGGGAGACAATGAGCGGACTGCTCGCGCTGTAGCAGAACAGGCAGGGATCGGTAAAGTTCTGGCTGAGGTTCTGCCGGAAGGCAAAGCCGCGGAAGTGAAGAAACTTCAGGAGAGTGGCCTGAAAGTCGCGATGGTAGGTGACGGCATTAATGATGCTCCGGCACTCGCTACTGCTGATATTGGGATGGCCATCGGAACAGGAACGGATGTAGCGATGGAAGCGGCGGATATTACGTTGATGCGTGGTGATCTGAACAGCATTGCAGATGCAATTGAGATGAGCCGGCGCACGATGGGTAACATCAAACAAAACCTGTTCTGGGCACTCGGATACAACGTTATTGGTATTCCCATTGCGGCAGTTGGCTTCTTGGCTCCATGGCTGGCAGGGGCGGCGATGGCGTTCAGCTCCGTATCGGTTGTACTGAATTCCCTACGTCTGCAACGCATGAAGCTGAAGAGAAATGACTGACCGACCTTTGTTTGGAGATATATTCAACGCCTCATTGTAATAAAGTGAGGATAATAAATGCGCGGTTCGCTGCAGCGGGCCGTGTTTTTTGTTGAGAAAAAACAGTTTGAATCGCCAGACAAGTGCGGTCTGAATCGTTGGTATAGATGTTCTTTTCTTCGGGAAAAGGATAGCATAATGCTCTTTTGTGAAAATGGATCAATTGTATTCATGAATAAAGCTAACGTTTTCTGAATTTTTCAAAAAATGAGTTGACAATATGGACATATTCACATAAAATTTAAACGATCGTTTGATTCAAACAACTGTTTAAATCAAATTAGAACTATTTGAGTAATGGAGGACACCTTTTATGTTACAGGCTTTACGTACATTGTTTAAAAAACCGCCAGTGATTGTAGGGATCGTAACAGCACTTATGTTTCAAGTGATCTTTAGCGTGATCTGGATGACCGCATATTCTGGAGTAAATGACCGTACGAAAGAATTGACGGTTGCGATTGTGAATGAGGACGGCGAAATGTCCAAAGGAATTGCAGACTCCCTCGCAGGAACACTGCCTTTCCACACCGTATCCAATCTGAGTGCGGCTGAAGCGTTGGATCAGCTGAATCATCACAAAGTACACATGGTGCTGGATATCCCGGCTGGGTTTAACGAATTGCTTCAGACCGCTGGCTCCACCGCCGAGATTAAATACACCATTAATGAAGCGAACCCGGTTACGATTAAAAGCATGATGCAAGGTGTATCACAAAGTGTGACAAACACGATTAACAAACAAGCTACAGCACAAGGGGTACAGACGGTGTTGACTGCTTCAGGCGCTCCTGCCGAACAGGCTGCTGAAGCCGCGACAAACCTGACTACCCGAGTAGAAGGAACGACAACGTCCATCAACCCGGTTAACGGGATGAATAATCAGATGGTGCCGATGATGATGGTACTGGCTTCCTATGTAGGTGCCATGATCATGGGGATGAACCTCCAGACAGCCATGGGTATGCTGTCATCTACCTATTCCCGATTGACTTTGTTTGGCGCGAGAGTAGTCATTAACGTGGGTTCTGCATTGGTCGTTTCCTTGCTGGGATCTTCACTGATTGTGGCACTGGGAGGACAGATTGCACAAGGATTCGTTGCATTCTGGTTGTTCCAGGCGCTCTTCCTGTGCACGTTCATGTTCTTCTCCCAGTTCTTCCTGATCTGCTTCGGACCTGCAGGAAGTCTGTTCAACATCATCTCACTGTCCTTGCAACTGGTATCTTCCGGTGCAATGGTACCGCGTGAATTGCTGAACAGCTTCTATAGCGGCATTGGGCAGTACCTGCCTGCAACATACGCCGTACAGGGTATTCTGAGCGTGCAGTTGGGAGGCCCGGGGGTTCAGTCTGCTGCGGGCTCTATCGTGATTGTACTGTTGGTTGCCGTTGCGTTGTCACTGGTCGTGACGTTGTTGAAAAAACAACGCATGCCAGCTATGGCTCCAAGCCCTGCTCAAGCAAACAACTAATACAACAGATGCATACCATTGCATCATAGGATAGGACAAGCACCCCGATGATTTTCATCGGGGTGCTTGGTGTAATATAATAGACAGATGAGTCGCTGGCTGCAGTCCTTGAGCTGGAGCGAATGAGATGAACGGACAAGAGGGAGCGGGACGGAATGACGGAACCGGAGTTGGATATCAAAACGAGGATATTGCTTGCAGCCAAGAAGCTTTTTGCACAGCAGGGGTATGACGGGACGAGTGTTCGTCAAATATGTGATGAGGCAGGTGCCAATGTGTCGTTGGTGTCTTATCATTTTGGCGGCAAAGAAAAGGTGTTCGAAGCGTTATTTGAGCATTTTTTCCCTGGGCATATGATGAACGCGCTGGCTGAAGAGTCCGTGTCCTCGCCTGTGGAAGGTATCCGCCGAATTATTGGTGAAGTTGTGAAGTTCACGATGACGGATCGGGAGATGAGCGATATTGTGCAGCTTGAAATTACACTGCGTACACATCGCACAGCTACCGTATTTCGTTTTTTGGACCCCGTCTGGACCCGAGTTAGGGAACTGCTGCAAGAGGGTAAGGATCAGGGATTGTTCCAGGTCGAGTCCGTATCTTATGCGATGCTTCAGGTTATGGGTGTGGCTTTGGCGCACAAACGGGCCAAGAATTCACGATTTGGCTTTGATTATCAGGATATGAATACAGACGAGCTCGCTGAGCAGACGATTGAGTTCGTACTTCGAGGATTGGGAGTGAACCACCATGAATGAAACCATTGAGTTGATGATGAAACACCGCTCTGTACGCAAATTCAAGCCAGACCCGGTAAGTGAAGAGCAGCTTGCAGCCATCGTAGCGGCTGGACAGATGGCTTCCTCTTCAAGTAGTGTGCAAGCCTATACCGTAATTGCTGTGACTGACTTAGAGCAGAAAGCCAAGCTGGCTGAATTGGCAGGCAACCAGGCCTATGTCAATGAATGTCCGGTATTTCTCGTATGGTGTGCTGATCTGTATCGGCTGAGTGATGCTGCGAAACGTCATCTTCCCGAGAAGGAATCGTATGCCGATTCAACCGAGAATTTCATGGTAGCTACGATTGATGCTGCACTTGCTTCCCAGAACGCCGCTCTTGCAGCGGAGTCACTAGGGTTCGGAATCGTATATATTGGCGGGCTTCGTACCCGAATTGAGGAAGTAGCCGAGTTGCTGGGTTTGCCGGAAGGAGTATATCCGGTGTATGGCATGTGTATTGGTGTTGCAGATCAGGAAACGGGAATTCGCCCGCGTCTGCCACTGGATGCAGTCCTGCATCGTAATCGTTATAATGCCGAGCAGAGCATCAAAGGTGTTGAGCAGTATGATGAGACAACGACGGCGTACATGAAAGAACGGACTAACGGTGAACGAACAACTCCATGGTCCGAACTGATGGCGAAGCGCCTGACTGAGCCGACAAGGTTGCAAGTGAGACCGTTCCTGGAAGGCAAAGGATTCTTGAAGCGTTAAGTTATATAGTAAATTAGAAGTCAGTCGGAGCGAAACCGACTGGCTTCTTTGTGCTTTGTTGTAAAGTGCTGTGTTGGCAGGGCAAGCGAGAGTGCTTGCTGCTACCAGCTGGTACTTAAGTTAAGCCATAGAAACGCTTTGTGTTCTGATAAAAGAGACGGGCGGCCCGCTCGGTTCCCATGCCAGTGATTTCACTCCATGCCTGGATGACCTGTCTGGTCATGGCCGGGTGTGTCATTCGTCCCTGAAATGGCCCTTCGAAGGGCCAAGGTCCGTCGGTCTCGGCCATCACTTGTTCTGATGGATATTGCCGGGCGAGTTCACGAATCTCTTCTTCATACCGAATATCCGGCGTGAAAGAGATGAAATAACCATTGTCAGCCATACGCCGTACCGTTTCGCGGGATCCTTTGAACCAATGGAAATGGGCGCGTCGGAACTGATATTGCTCCAGCAGATCACAGACGATATCTGCATCATCGTATACCGCATGAAGGACAAGTGGTTTGTTATGCTTTTTGGCAAGTTGGATGAAACGTTCAAGCAGCTTGATATACCCGCTCTGATCGAAGCGCTGCCCTGCCTGTTCCGCTTCCAGACGGTTGTAATAGGGAAGGCCGACTTCTCCTATTGCTATGGCTTGTCCCATATGCTTCTCGATCCATTGGAAGAACAGGTCCATTTCTTCAGCGGACGGCAGTTCCTGTTCTGGATGGAAACCGAAGGCTGGATAGATGGTGCGTGGATGTTGTTTTGCAAGCTCCAGATTGGCCTGGGCAGAAGCGAGATTCATGGACACGGCTATGACGGCTTCGACCTGCTGAGACGGGAAAGATAGCAGCATCTCGCGTTGTTCGTCAGGGGTATACTGATCGAAGTGAATATGAGCATCAATTAATGGTGCAAAAGCTTGAGAATGCACGAGGGAATTCCTCCTTGTGTTCATTTATATTCTAACTATGTTACGCAGAATTCATTGTGGTGGATCACCCATTAAAGGAAAATAATAACTTAAAAACCCGCGCTATCAAGATAGGCGGGCTTTCTGCTGTTCTTCTCTCATCCACTGTGCAATCTGCCGTTTACGCTCCAGAAAAGCGGATTCCTCCGTAATTTCTTCTCGTCTTGGGCGATCAAAAGGAACATGTACCTCGTGCAACACTGTTGCAGGTCGGTTGGATAACACATAGACCCGATCCGCAAGCAGCAGTGCTTCTTCGATATTATGGGTGATGAACAGCACCGAGCGGCGGTTCTGTTCCCAGATATCGAGCAGCCAGCGTTGCATGTCGCTACGTGTCAGTGCATCCAGCGCGCTGAAAGGTTCGTCCAGCAGCATGAGTTCCTGCGGACTGAGCAGGGCACGCAGAAATGCAGCACGCTGCTGCATTCCGCCAGACAGCATATGAGGGTATGCTTGCTCAAACCCGGCAAGACCCACGCTGCTTAACCACTTACGAGCTTCCGCAAGAGCTTCAGCCCGAGGAGGAGCGCTTGAAGCTACTTCACCAGCAAGTAGTACATTATCTTCAATGGTACGCCAAGGGAAAAGAGCGGGTTGTTGAGGCATATAACTAATCTTGCCACGTTGTCCCGTTACATTCTGACCGTTCATAAGCACTTGGCCTTCCTGTGGCTTCAGCAGACCGCCGATGATGTGGAACAGGGTGCTTTTGCCACAGCCGGATGGTCCAACGATAGCGACAAACTCGCCTTGCTCCACAGTCAGGGACAGGCCGTTCAGAACCGGTAACCTGCTCCGCCGTTCACGGAATGATGCATGAACATTAACAACGTCCAGTGCAGGTGGAACCGAAGCAGGAGTCGTATTGGCAGGTCGATTAGGCGTAGCCGAGTTTAACTTTTCACCGTGCGTTGGCTCCACTACACTTGCTCCTCGTCCAGGCTGGACTTGTTCGTCCTGTTGCCGATTCATATGGTCATCACTTCCTAATATACAGATTACTTCTTTATTATCGCTTCTGTGGCCGCCAGCGCACGAGTAGCTTCTCCAGCAGGGCAATGAACAGGAAGAGCAGCAAGCTGAGCGCGACAATAATCATGATCGCCACGAATAGGCGATCCGTGCGATAAGCCGACTTTTGCAGCATCATATAATAACCAATACCCTTGTCTGCACCAATCCATTCGGCGATGATGGCACCCATCACGCTATAGGTAGCGGCAATTTTGACACCGGAGAACACGGATGGCAGCGCATGGGGGAGCTCCAGCTTCCAGAAGATATGGTGACGTTTCGCACCAGCCATGCGCATATAGTTCATCATCGCGGCGTCAGTACGGGTCAAGCCATCCATGGCCGCCACTGCAACGGGGAAGAAACATACCAGGATGATCGTAATCAGCTTGGGCAACAGCCCGAATCCGAACCAGATTAACAGGAGCGGCGCGAGCGCGATGGTTGGGATATTTTGACTAAGAATAAGTAAAGGATACAGGGCCGACTTGAGAAAAGGGACCAAATGCAGCACCATCGCAATTAATAATCCAACCGCGGTGCCGGCCGCGAATCCGATCAGGGTTAACTGAATGGTTGCGGAAGCGTGCATGCCAAGCCGCTCGGCCTGGGTTGCCGCTTCGCGGGCGATGTCGGATGGTGCAGGCAGCATCCATTTCTCAATATGGAAGAGGGAGACGGCTCCCTGCCATATCGCTATAAAGAGAATAACCGCCACAATGGGCGGCCATACACTTTTGAAATAGGCATGCATTAGCGATACTTCTCCGTCAGGGTATCCATGCTGAAGCCAGCAGGGCTATGGGCGATTTTGATCTGGGAGATGATGCTTGGGCTACCAGCCTCCACAAGTACCTCGTGCATTTTACGGACAACCTCGAGCAGTTCCTCCAGTTCTCCCTCCATCGTGGTGTCGAGCGCGTTCACCTGATATTTCAGGCCGGATTGCTGAATAACTTCAATGGCGCGATCTACGTAAGGATAAGAATTCTCGCCATTTGGCGTTTTGGGAATAACCTGAATGCTAAGTAGTGTGCTTGCCATGAGAGATCACGGCTCCTTTCGTGATAAATTGCATGAATTGAACCAGGTTTACACTTATCACTCCGATTGCAGTACCCTCTTCCGATCGCTGTTATCCCCAGATTTCTTGAATCCATTTTCAATGGGGAAATCCGGGGATAAAGGCGAACACTTTGTTTCTTCAGATGGGTTCTGCACTCTTCGTTCTTGTGTAAAAAGTTAAACTTAAGCAATTTTTATTGGGGTAAAAACGCGTTTGTATATGCCTTGCTTACATCGATCTGTTCATCGAGCAGTTTTTTGCTAAACATCCAGTCGGTGTAATTCTGCCATACTTCCTGCTTTTGCTCACCCCAGCGCGGGGCGTCATCTGTGTACTTTGGACTAAGCCATTTCTGGCTTGCCAGGACCAATTCCTTGTCCAGATCCGGTACAGCCTTGATCAGAATGTTCGCTGCGTCTTCGGGATGATCAATGGCATATTGATATCCTTCGGAAGTGGCTTTCAGAAATGCTTTCACCAGCTCAGGGTCGTTTTGGATCGTCTGCTCGTTTGTTACGAGGACAGGCGTGTAGTAATCCAATGCATCTGAATAATCCTTCACATATAACATGTCGATTGGTTCTCCGCGCAATTCGGCTTCAATCCCCGTCCAAGCGTAGAAAATCCACGCGAAATCAATGTCCCGTTTCACTGCGGTGAAAAAGTCAGCGTCACCCATGTTAATGTTTTTCACTTTGGATACATCTGCTCCGTCGCCTTCCATAATGGATTGCATCACGGCTTCTTCGACTGGGGAACCCCAACCGCCATAGGTTTTACCTTCAAAATCTTTCGGTGATTTGATATTCCGATCCGCCGGAGCAGCGAACCCGGATGTATTATGCTGAATAACTGCTGCGATGGAGACGAGAGGAACACCCTGTGTACGGGCTTGAGTTACACTCTCCTGATAACTTACGCCAAAAGGCACTTCGTTCGATGCAACCATCGTATCCGCGCCACCGGCACCTGGTTGTACAATCTCCACGTTTAAGCCTTCGGCCTTGTAAAAACCTTGATCTACAGCCGCATACAGGCCGGTATGATTCGTATTTGGTGTCCAGTCGAGCACCACTTTAATATCCTTTAAGGCGGCAGTGCCACCTTCGTTACTGCTTTCTGTATTTGTGTTGCCGTTCTGCTCTACGGGGGCGGCTTCTTTACCGCCACATGCGGCTACAGTCACCAGCAGTACACACAAGAGCAGCAGTCCCATTGTTTTACGCCATTTCATCTGTGATTCTCTCCTTCGGTATGTCCGGCCGAGTGGCACGGGGTACTCCTTGGCTTCATATCCAATCATCTTGCATAAATCGACAGATTTATACCAGTTGAGATCTGGATAACGTCACTTTTTTTAGCTCTCTGGCTATATAAAAGAACATTAAAAAAGCGTCCCGTAATCCGGGACGCGTGCAGGCGTTAGAGAGGTGGCGTTCAGCCATAGGGCTGTGCCATTTCGATATACTCCGATTCCTACGCTGGCATGATCCAGATCAGGTCTAAGGGTTAGTATCTTGGTGGGATACACTCTCAGCCGGCCAATTCCGACTCCCCTGGGAAACTATGAAGTTACGGGCATTACTAGGTGTAATTATAGGCCAGCAGGTGGAACGTGTCCAGTCAGGAACTGGATGGGGACACGTATGAACTTATCAAACAGACCGTTATACATATGTATAACGGTCTGTTTGGATGTGTTATTTTCATTAATTATCGTGGCGAATCATATAAGGAAATCTGACTGAGTGCAAAAGCATCGGATTTTGGGTCATAGCCTACCTGTTTCTGAGTGGTTTCCAGATTCAATCGTTTAAACCGATTATTCGAGATCCCATGCAGTATGGTGAAGGGCTCCAGATTGGTAACGGTAATGGCTTTGAACATCAAATCACACAAGTCAGCCGGACTAATATACGCGCTCATATCCCTTGCTTCCAGCGCTGGTCCGTCCGGTTGAAAATCATCATATGCACCTATACGTATCGCAACACTTTGTAAACCCTCGGTATACGCAAAATAGGAAGCGAGCGATTCTCCAAAACATTTGCTAACCCCGTACAAATTCCGTGGGTGTGTTGGCATGTCCGGATAGACTTGAGCATCAATGGGATACCCCTCAATCGTCTGTGCACTGCTCGCCAGAATGACTCTTTGCACACCTTGGTCCTTAGCTGCACGGAATACATTAAATGTACCTTTGATATTGATGTCCAACAACGATTCATAGAATCCGGCATTCGGGGAAGGGTCTCCCGCCAGATGTACTACCACATCCATGCCTTCGCAAGCATGCTGACAGGCTTCAGGGTCTGTCACATCCAGTGTCATGATCTCATGGTCGGTTTCTTGATACGTATGCAGTCTGCCGATATTCAAATCCGTTAGTCGCAGGTGATATGCTTCTGACAAGTGTTGGGACAAGTCCCGGCCAATTTTCCCGGCTGCGCCAGTAATTAAAATGTTCATGAAATCAACTCCAATTCTTAGCGCTGGAAGAACTCAATCCATTCCTTTTCAGGTCCATAGATGAAGAAATAGCGGTAACCGTTAGGCAGTGTAATAATCTCTCCATCAATAAATACGGCTTTGGTGGCTTGGATGCGTTTGTACTCAGAATCAAGGTCATCTACATGGATCGCAAAATGGTGTACCGTACCTTCGGAAGGCAGCTTGTCGCTGTATCCTTGAATTAACTCAATCTCAGTCTCGTTACTTCCATTGAAGCCGAGAAAGGCGAGCTGAATGACACCGTTCGTATGCGTCACCCGGTCTTTCAGTTCCAATCCAACAACCTCCGTATAAAAACGAAGCGTAGTATCCAGATCACGAACGGCAATGCCGACGTGGTCAATGCGCTTTTGAAAACTCATAATTATATTCCTCCAAATGTAGTAAATTCTCTACCATTTTAAGGGATATCATAGGGCTGTACTACGAGGTTGTCAAATCGGATTTTAATTTGAAAAAACCATAAATGTTCACATAATGTTCACTTATGTGGAGGGTTTCCTCATCTCTATAATTACGAAGGTAAACAGAGAGGATGAGAGAATTGCCAGCAAGCAAGAAGGAACAAATTATTTTCGGATTAATGATGTGTACAGGAATGGTCTTGGTCATGATGTTCTTCAATCTATGGCACAGTGGGTTACTCGGCAAGATGTCCCCGCTTGAGATACTGCTTCAATTCATATTATGTTTTGTCATCGCGTTTCTGGTGGAGTCTTTCATTGTTGGCCCTGTGGCGAGAAAGATTGCATTCTCCTTGCCCTTCGACAAGTCCAACAAGATTTTGGGTGTGCTTGCTATGTCATTTTTTATGGTGATTGGCATGGTACTGATTATGTCCATGTATGGAATGATCTCGGCATATCTCGCGGATCAATTAAGTGGGTCATTCGTACTCCGTACGTACCTTCATACAATCGCTCGTAACTTCAGCCTGGCGCTTCCATATCAATTGATCATTTTGGGGCCACTCGTCCGATATGTATTTGGTAAATTCATCAAGGATAACGGGCCCGTAATGCCTGTCGTTAACAAAAGTGTGTGATTCACCCAGACCCAAAGTATTTCCTGGGCAATCTTGTGCAAATGAATAGATCGTATTTTCACCTTTAATGAAAGGTGATCAGCGAGGCAAAGATAGGACACTTTCCACCATGATAACAGCGCTAACGAATCGAGGACACCTTATTAGGCCAGTTTTTAGGGAATGAAAAATCTAACGAATCTCAGGGGTGTTATTATGCAGAAAAACTGCAACGAGACCTTGAATTTTAGATAATTACCTACAATAACGTCTTTAGGATTCGTTAGATTTCAAACATGCGGAAATGGAGGGGAATAGCGTGTGTTAGGTTCGTTAGAACAGAGTAACGCTACAACAAAATATCCACCGTCAGGTCATGGCGGTGGACATCTCAATCTCTATAATAGGTATTCTATTTCTAATTCTAATTCTCAGGACTGCATCGACACATAACTGTTAAGTCGCTGGATCCACCACATGTTTGTTCTGCCATTGATACGTGATTACGCTAATGACAAGCAGGCCAACTGCAAAGATCGCAAGCATCCATGCAGATTGATTAACCGCCAGATGATCAAGACTCCATCCCGTAGTCAAAGGCAGAATGGCACCGCCAACTCCACCTGAGGCAATCAAAATGCTGGGTGTGGATTCTTCAGTTCCGGGCAGCAGTTTACTGGCGAAGACAAGGGCAATGGAGAAAATACCTGACATCGCAAGTCCAAGCAGCAAGATGATGAGAAATGCAGACCAGATTTGGTTTGTAAATGGAAATAGCATTAACAAAAGAACAGACGCGAGACAACTGTACAGGACATATACGCGGTATTGGAATTTCTCTGCGATATACCCGGCGAAGAGTCGTCCTACGGACATGGCAATCCAGAAACAGGTGACACTAAGCGCTGCTCCGGCTTCCTTCATGTTCATTTTCTCAATCAGGATCGCCGGCATGAAGTTCGCAAGACTCATTTCTGTGCCAACATATAGGAAGAAGAACAGAACGAATAATACCAGAAGAGTCCTGTTACGGCCACGATAGGTTGGACTGGGTGTACTTGGAGATGCGGGATGCATCTCACCCGATGTCCCAGCAGAGTGCGTATTTACGGAAGCGTGATTTGAACTCTGTCGCTCCAGAAACTTATCGAGTTCACCGAATGATCCTTTTGCCCAGAAAACAAAGGTCAGCGATGCGCAGATCGCAACAACGAGAAAGGAGAGACGCCAGTATCCGGCAGCAATCAGACCGCTGGCAATAAGCGGCATGACCATCGCCCCGATCCCGAATAACACTTCCAGTCGACTCATGGCAACGGCTGTATTGTCTTTGATTGCAGCGATGATAATGGTGCCAATAACAGCCTCAACCATTCCGAATCCAAAGCCGGCAGCGGGTGCAATGACGAACATCCAGCCCCATGGTGGCAACAGCATGTAGGATAATTCTGCAATACAGAGCAACGCTGTGGCGATTAACAGGCCACCCCGTTTACCAAAGCGTCTGTTCAGCCATGGAGATAACAATACACCACCGAGGAATCCGGCAAATTGAGCAAAGATCAGCGTTCCGCCTTGGCTATAATCTTTGCCGTAATGTTCAAGTGCAACCGGTAAAATGGAACCGAGCACGACGTGGGCAAGTCCAATCAGGAAATAGGACAGACATCCGATCCAAAGTAATTTTTTCATAAAGAACTCCTTCTACTTATATACATAAATTGAGGATCACAATAGAGCGCAATCTTGAAGACAAAGTCTATCATAACAGGACATGTTACGATGTGCCATGAATTCCTGATCGATACAGAAGGTTGCAATTTGGTCCGGCGTTCGTATATACTGAGACCAACAATTACAGATCGGACCATGCCGTTGAAGAGCATCCAACTCGGAGGCGTTTTCGCCAGGGGAGCGATATTTCCCCAAGTTAACCGGAACCGCCCGTTATCGCGGACCAAGAGGCTGGAAGCAGGATATCCTGATTCAGCAAGTTGGGTGGCACCGCGAGCAGAGCGCTCCTCGTCCCAAGGGATGAGGGCGCTCTTTGCATTTTTACAGCCAAAGGAGACGGTGACCATGTTGGAAATGAAGTGGATTCGTGCACATGAAGAAGAGGTTCAGGCAGCAGCAGACGGGAAAAAAATCAAGATCAACATTCGCACATTGTTAGAGCGTGATGAAGAACGCAGAACACTTTTGCAGGAAATTGAAGAAGGACGCAGATTGCGCAATACGTTATCCGCGGACATTGGCAGACTCATGCAAGCGGGGGATCGGGAACAGGCCGAGGGTTTGCGGGCCCAGGTGAAACAGCTCAATGAACAGTTGGAACAGGTGGAAGCGAGGCTGGCCCCTGTGCAGGAGGAAGTAACCAAGCTGCAATGGCTGGTACCCAATATCGTATCCCCGGATACCCCCAATGGCTCGTCGGATGCGGATAATGTAGAGCTGCGACGTGTGGGAGAGGTGCCAACGTTCGAGTATAATACCAAAGATCACGTGGAACTTGGGGAGTTGCATGATCTCATCGATATTCCCCGTGGAGTTAAGATTGGCGGTACACGAAGCTATGTATTAAAAGGCGCTGGTCTGTTATTACATCGGGCAGTACAGCAACTTGCCTTGGATCTGTTGCTGAAGCATGGGTTTACACCAATGGAGGTACCGCTGATGGTCAGGGAGGATGCGCTGGTGAACACCGGATTCTTCCCAACCGGTCGAGATCAGGTCTATGAACTCGAAGGGGAGAACAAGTGGCTGGTGGGAACTTCTGAAGTGCCGCTGGTGTCGTATTATGCGGATGAGATTGTCGATGTTAAGGATCCGGTGAAGCTGGCTGCGGTATCGACGTGTTTCCGCAGTGAGGTTGGCTCCGGCGGACGTGATGTACGCGGATTGTATCGTGTGCACCAATTTGCCAAAGTTGAGCAGGTCATTCTCTGTGCCCCTGATGCGGAAGAATCGGAGCGCATGTTGCAAGAGATTACAGGACACGCTGAAGAATTGCTGCAATTATTGGAACTGCCGTATCGTGTTGTCGCTGTATGTACCGGGGATATGTCGCAGAAAACGTACAAACAGTATGACATCGAGACCTGGATGCCAAGCCGCGGTGCATATGGAGAAACGCATTCGTCGTCGAATCTGCATGATTTCCAGGCTCGCCGTTCAAATATTCGTTGCCTCGATGCCGAAGGCAAGTTGGCCTACTGTCACACGCTCAATAATACGGCGGTGGCATCGCCGCGTATCCTGATTCCGTTGCTTGAGAATCATCAGCAGGAGGATGGAAGCATTCACATTCCGCCAGCCCTGCGGCCCTATATGGGCGGGGCCGAGAGCTTGATTTTGCCAGAGCAGGATGAAGTGAATTAGAGAGGTTAGTTAAAGCTCTAGTAATTCAAAAAGGGGATGTTCCAAACGTCATGTTGCATGTGACGATGGACATCCCCTTTTCAACGATAACACTATTTAACGAACCGATCTCCTACTATGTTGTGCCAAATATAACTGATGGTTAGTGCTCGGACCTAAGATATAGCTTTCTTAATCAGAATTTTCTTCGTTTATGTAAGTAAATAAAATTATTTCTTTAATGTCAACGCAGCTTCCATTCACGCTCGTTAATGATTTCAATTTGTCCAGATTCAAGGGCTTTTTTGAAACGATTGCGGGCTGTTTTCATCAATAGAACCACTTCGTCTTCAGGACGAATCTTGGTGGATGTCGAAGTGACGATAGCTTTCATACGTTTACGGTTATTTTTAGGTGAAACCATATCAAGCAAATTCTTTTCGATCATACATACCCCACCCCCATCTTTTAGGTTTATTAAAACAGTATTACGCGGCCTTCCCATATTATACAATGAAAATCATGAATTGTTCCAAGACTCCCACTTATGTTATTCAACTTTATGCAATTCGTATCCGATATAATATAATAGAAGTAAAATATTGGATTATGGGAGTTGGAAATTAAAAATGAGTAGAATCAAACTGGCGCTTCGAGGCACGCTTGCTCTAATTATGACATTAACAATACTGGTCCCTTCGTTGGCCTTGGCGGCTACTGGTGACGTGAAATCGATTGAAATAACCAATAACAGCCCGCAGAAGATGAGTGTTTCCGAAACAGCTGCGCTTCAGGTGATGGCAACGGTAGAAGGTTTTGATAACAAGCAGGATGTTACCGAAGGCGTGACTTGGTCCACCAGTAATGCAGCAGTCGCGACGATGGTGAAAGGTAAAGTCAAGGCTGTGGCCGCGGGCGAAGCAACCATTTTTGCAGAAGTAGATGGGTCTAAAGCCCAGTTGGTTGTCCAAGTGCAGGAGAAGATCAAAAGCATCAAAGCATCACCAAACTCCTACAGTTTTGTAAAAGGCAGTGAAAGCACCCTTCCGAAAGTAAGCATTACCCGTGCGAATGGGAAGGAAGAAGACGTAACGTCCGAGATTGTGTGGTCCGTATCCACTTCTTCGGCTGTGCTGGAAAACGGTAAAATCAAAGGCGTTACACCCGGCAGAGTATTGCTTCAAGGCAAATACGGAACAACGATTGTGAAAGTCCCCGTTGCTGTGACGGACGAGATTACCAAAGTTGAGGTCACTCCTGCCACAATGCAGCTGAACATCAAGAAGTCCAAAGCGTTGAAGGTGATCGGCACCTACGCGAATGGCAAAACCATTAACCTTTCGAAACAAGTGATATGGACCTCTTCCAATACAAATGTAGCTATCGTGAAAAATGGAGCAGTCAAAACGCTGACTGAAGGACAAGCGACCTTGACAGGAACTTATCAAAATCAGACAATAAAGGCAGAGGTTACCGTTGTACCTTTGCTCAAAAAGTTGATTACAGGGCAGAAAAAACTGGTTTTATCCCCACAGGGAAGTACAACGCTGAGTGTGATGGCACAGTATGATACTGGCAAAACCACTGTTGTGACGAACAGTGCGGTGTGGAGCAGCACAAAGCCGGGCGTAGCGACAGTAACAAATGGCAAGATCGTGGCTGTAGGCAAAGGTAAAACGTCTATCACGGCCAAGTGGGGCAACAAAAAAGTGACGATCCCTGTGACGGTAAAATAAATCTTCATATAATGAAGTGCTTTGCATCAATTCAAAGATAAAATCAGTACATGACACGTTAAAATCATCAATATCATCAATGTAACAGACAACTAGGGGCGTAGACATACGCTCCTTTTTGGATATATAGAAATATGTATCTGAAATGCCTTCTGCTTTAACAACTATATATGGGGATTGGATGGGATGAAAATGAAAGCATCGATTATAAGCTCAGACGCTAACTCTAGTGATCTGGCTTACCTGAAATATCTTCTTTTATCCCTAAGTTCCACACTTACATTTCAACGGAGTACTACGATTGAGCGCATGAAGCAACGCACCTATGAAAAATACAGAGAAGGTTACCATTTAAAATGTCATGGTGAAGAGGAGGTGCCTGAATGAAAGATCCAATGCAACCGGAAAACTGGCCTGCCTGGGCGACAGAGTCGGTAGAGATTGCTCCGGCCAACCCCAATTGGGATGCGCAGGCTCAGGATGAAATCCGGCAACTTAAACACCTGTTACAGCAGTTTAATATCCATCAATTCGAACATATTGGAAGCACGTCCATTCCAGGGTTACCCGCCAAACCCATTATTGATCTAATGGCAGAGGTACAGTCATGGGACGACATGGATTTGATTGCGGATCAGCTGAATCCGGTGGGCTGGAATTACGTTCCGCCTGAACTGGATGGACGGGAATACAGGCGATTCTGGGTCAGGGTCAAGGATGGCAAGAGAGCGGTACACCTTCATCTAATGCGCCCGGGAGAAGAACGCTGGGATCGTCAAATTCGGTTTCGGGATGTGCTGAGAAAACGCCCAGATCTCGTGGAAGCTTACGCCATCCTGAAGACGAAGCTTGCTGATGAGAACAAGGAAGATAGGGAATCGTATACCGCTGCCAAAACGCAATTTATTTTACAAGTGCTTGATGAAGGCGTGTGATTGATTGAAAAGCGTACTTATCAGAGACAGGCTGATCTATTTCTTCGCAGTCATGATGACCATGACGGCAGGGCTCGCATCCAGACACTATGGTGAACGATTGCCAGGTTGGGTGCATGAACATTTCGGGGATGCATGTTGGGCGGGCATGATTTATTTCGGAGTACGCATGGTGTGGCCTCATCGCAGCTTGGTATGGGCGATGTGTTTGAGTTGTGCATTCAGTTGGATGATTGAGTTCTCACAGTTGATTCAGACGCCTTGGCTGATTGAGATACGTTCAACCGTATGGGGTGCGCTTATTTTGGGACATGGTTTTCTGGTGATCGATCTGATTCGATATTCGGTTGGTATTCTGTGCATGGTTATGATAGATCGTTATTTCCTGAGAAATAAGATGGCTGGATCATGAAATCAAGTGAATCATGGAGGTGTGCTGAATGAATGTAGAAAAACTTTTTGCCGAATTACCCGAATTCGAAACACAGCGGTTAAAACTGAGGCGGCTTACGATGGATGATCTTGATGAATATTATGCGTTTGCCTCTGATCCGCGAGTGAGTCAGCAAAGCTTGTGGAACTGCCATGAGACGGTGGAGGATTCGATTCAATATATTCAGCGGGTACTGGATAATTATGAACGAAAAACGGTACATATCTGGGCTTTTGTCCTGAAGGAAACAGGGACCTTGATCGGGAGAGGTGGCATCTTTCATCTCAACGAACCCATGCAGAGTGCTGAATTGGGGTACGCAATAGCCAGCAGTCACTGGGGTAAGGGTCTTGCAGTAGAAGCGATGCAACCTATCGTGGATTATTGCTTTCGGGAACTGGACTGCAATCGGCTGGAGGGAAAATGTAATGCAGGCAACATAGGCTCTGCACGCGTAATGGAGAAGCTGGGCATGTCGTACGAAGGTTTGATACGCAAACAGTTGAAGATCAAAGGTGTATTTACAGATCAAAAATTGTACTCCCGTATCCGGGATGATCTATAATACTTCCAATGCCACATAGGGTACATCGCAGAAATTGAAGGAGGCGGAACCATGATTTATAGTATTATTTCCCGTTCGTTGTGGGAGCAAGTGTCGAAAGGGACTGAGTATGCACCAGATAGCCTGGAGACGGACGGATTCATTCATTGTTCCACCAAGGAACAGATTCCATGGGTAGCCGGGCAATATTATGCAGGCCACACGGATCTGTTATTACTCAGTATTGATGAGAAGGCGTTAAAGCCAGAGCTGGTGTATGAGGATCTCTACGAATTGAATGAACTATTTCCACATATCTATGGAGAACTCAATCTGGAAGCAGTGCGTAAGGTCATTCCATTTGAACCGAATGCAGACGGCACATTCTCATTTCCTGAATAAGTAACATGTGACGCTTCTGTTTGAACATGATCAGGGGACAACATACTTTTCCGAAGGGTGGTTAACGGATGGATATGAATCAGGTTTTTCTGGAGACAGCCGAGAAACAATCCTTGTATTACAAGCAGCTCGGGGAAAAAGCCATGGCACAACTGGAGTCCGAGCAATTGTTTCAATCCTGGAATGAAGACGCGAACAGCATTGCGGTAATCGTAAAACATCTGTGGGGCAATATGCTGTCCCGTTGGACGGATGTACTGACAACAGATGGTGAGAAACCGTGGCGTGAACGGGACGCCGAGTTCGTGAATGATATTTCTTCCCGGGAAGAGTTGCTCGCTAAATGGGAGGAAGGCTGGACATGCCTACTCGAAGCTATTCGTTCGTTTACCCCGGAACAATTGTCTCATATCATATACATTCGCAATGAAGGGCATACCGTCATGGAGGCTATTATTCGGCAATTGGCGCATTATCCGTATCATGTCGGGCAGATTGTATTTGCCGCGAAAATGCTTAAAGAAACAGCTTGGGACAGTCTCTCGATTCCGAGAAACGGTTCAGATCAATATAATGGCGGCAAATTTGCCAAGCCGAAGGCACGCAAACATTTTACAGAAGATGAACTTCATATAGAAAAAGGTGAGGAACAACAATGACTCAAATTGCATTGATTCGCCATGGAAGCACAGCGTGGAATAAGGAAAAACGTTCACAGGGCCAGACGGATAATCCGCTGGATCAGGAGGGCAGGGAACAGGCAGTTTTACTTGCCGCTAGACTCGCCGAAGAATCCTGGGATGCCATCTATGCAAGTGACTTGGAGCGCGCAAGTGAGACGGCTCGCATCATTGGTGATCGCTTGGGCATTCAGGAGATTCATCTGGACCCTAGACTTCGCGAGATGGGCGGAGGACAGGTCGAAGGAACGACGGAAGAGGAACGGTTAGCCAAGTGGGGAGCGGACTGGAGTACTCTGGATCTGGGACGTGAGCTTGCAGATGCAGGAACTGTTCGAGGTAGTGCGGTGCTTGAGGATATTGTACAGCAGCACCCGAATGGAAAAGTGATCGTTGTCAGTCATGGGGCCGTCCTGCGGAATACACTGCGAGGTCTGGTGCCTGAACTGGATATTAGCGTGAAGCTGTCCAACACATCCATTACCCGGATCGCCAAGAAAGATGATACGTGGCAATGCGAACTGTACAATTGCAGCGTACATTTGGATTTGTCTAGGGAGTCCTAATAGATGGATGCTCTGATATTAAAACAAAAATTACAGCATATTCAGTCGTCTAATCATGCCATTGATCACGAGGAACAGCCTTACGAATTGGCACTGCATATGATGAAGCATATTGGTAGTACTGACCCTGTCCTGCGGGATGAATTGATCTATGTTACGTTTGCAACATGGATTGGACAGGGTGTATTTTCGGAAGATCAGCTAAGGCATATGTTGCAGTTGGCGCTGGACGATCAGCACCTGTTCTATGGGATCGGAGAGCAGGGAACGGATAGTGTGTTTACGCGGACGTTCTCCGTATTGTTACTGCCTCCAATTCTGAATGTGGATCGTCAGCGACCTTTCCTGGACAATGAGGATATCGCAGGGATTCATCATCGGTTAACTACATATCTGGAACGTGAAAAAGATGTTCGCGGCTACGCCGATAATAAAGGCTGGGCGCATGCCTCTGCACACGCGGCGGATGCGGTTGAAGACTTGGCACAATCGCCATATCTGGAGCGAACGGATCTGCTGGAACTTCTGCACGCACTCGCTGTAAAAATAACGGAATCAAGTGTGGTTTACATCCATGATGAAGATCAGCGAATAGCGCATGCTGTGATTACCATTCTGCGTCGCAATCTGTTGGAGCCAAAGGATATTACGACGTGGATCGATTTCCTTCATCAAGGAGACCAGGCGGTGAACAGATCACTTCTGGAAACCAGTCATAGGAACCTGAATGTGCGTCTGTTTTTGCAGACACTGTATCTTGCGATACGTACAGAAGAAGATGAGCCGTTTCCGGCGGTTTGTTCACTGGTATTGCAGGCATTGGAGAGAGATAAATAACGATACGCTAAACGTTTGGAAAAAGGGGGAGATGGCGCATGACCAAACAGACGTATGCATGGACGGAGGAGATTTTATCTCTGCTGGGTGAGACAGCGGTTATCATCCAGTGTGGAGATCAATTGTCTGACGCTGTGCAGCGCAGAGTGATGTCTGTATGTGCTTTGCTGGAAAAAAGCACTTTGCCAGCCATGATCGAATGGGTGCCTTCATATACATCCGTTACAGTATTTTATGATCCGTTCATCTCCCCGTACCCCGAGTTATGCCGAATCCTGCTTCAGCAGTTGAATCAAATGAAGGAATCCCTTCAAGACAAACCCAGAACGGTCACGATTCCCGTATGTTACGGTGGCGAGTGGGGCCCTGATCTGGGCTATGTTGCCAGTGAACATGGACTGACCCCAGAAGACGTTATTGCGATTCATACATCCGGGGATTATCTCGTACATATGATTGGATTTGCACCGGGTTTTCCGTATCTCGGCGGGTTGTCTGAACAGATTGCTACGCCCAGACGGGCAACGCCAAGGCTTCGGGTTGAGGCGGGCACAGTAGGTATCGGTGGCAAACAGACGGGAATCTATCCGGTGGATACACCCGGGGGATGGCAATGTATTGGACGAACGCCACTCCGGTTGTTTCGGCCGGATGAGAACGTACCGAGTTTGCTGGCAGCAGGTGATCGGGTTCGATTCGAACAGATTACGATGCAGGACTATCTGGCGTTGAAGCGGAAGGAGGGCGAACGATGAGTATTGAAGTGATTCGCCCTGGTCTGTTATCTACCGTTCAGGATGAAGGCAGAACCGGTTATCGCCGGTATGGTATTCATCCTGGCGGGGTCATGGACACCTTTGCAGCCAGAGCAGCCAATATGCTTGTGGGCAACTCCCGACATGCGGCAGCGCTGGAGTTGACGATGACGGGGCCGGAGCTTCGATTTCAGGAGAGCCAGCTCATCTCATTATGTGGGGCCGATCTGACGGCAACGGTGGATCATCTGCCCGTACCTTTGTGGCGCCCTGTGCTGGTGCGTGCTGGAAGTGTACTGAAGTTTGGCTCATGTCGTCATGGCTTGCGCAGTTATCTGGCGATTGCGGGTGGAATAGCTGTGCCTGAAGTCATGGGCAGTCGAAGTACAGATCTCAAGACAGGTCTTGGGGGTTTGGAAGGAAGAGCCCTGCGTGTGGCAGATCTGTTATCTACAGGTGAACCTTCTGGTGAAGCACAAGGTTGGATGAAGCGTCTTGAGCAGCAGGTAGAGGAGAGTGATCGGGATCAACGATTTTTGGCCCCTGCGTGGTTTTTATCTGAACGTGAGAGACCTGACTATTATGGGAGATCTGTTATTCGTGTGATGGAGAGCAAGGATAGTTCGCTGTTCAGTGAGGCAAGCTTGGGACAATTCTATGCCGAAAAATACGTGATCTCTCCGCAATCCGATCGGATGGGCTATCGCTTGCAGGGCTCCAGACTGGAGCTGGATCAGCCGCTGGATCGGCTGTCTGAAGCGGTTACCTATGGCACGGTGCAGGTGCCACCGGATGGTCAGCCCATCATCCTGATGGCGGACCATCAGACGATTGGAGGTTATCCTGTCATTGCACAGGTAGCTCGGGTGGATATACCTATCCTGGCTCAGGCTAGGCCAGGAACCCAAATTTATTTTAAAAAGATTATGCCTGATCAAGCTGGACAGTTGTATATGCAACAGGAAATCAATATGCAGCTCATGGATAAGTTGATACGCAGAAGAATGGCAGGAATGGGGGGCACTTAATGAATACCTCGAAAACCTTGGATATCAATTGTGATCTGGGCGAAAGTTATGGTATATATCGCACTTTATCGGACGAAGCCATTCTACCCTTAATTACATCAGCCAATATTGCCTGCGGGTATCATGCAGGGGACCCGGCTACGATGCGGCTGACGGTAGAGAGGGCATTGGAGCATCAGGTGGCCATTGGAGCCCACCCTGGGTTGCCGGATCTGCAGGGGTTTGGCAGAAGACGTATGGACATTACGCCACGGGAAGCATATGACATGGTGGTGTATCAGATTGGTGCGCTGGATGCCTTTGTCCGGGCAAGTGGGGGGCGAATGCATCACGTGAAACCGCACGGTGCCTTATACAATATGGCTGCAGAAGATACAAAGCTTGCTGAAGCCATCGTGGAGGCGATTTATCAAGTACAGCCTGATCTGTATTTGTATGGTCTGGCGGGCAGTGAGTTGATTCACGCCGCGGATCGCATCGGTCTGCGTAGTGTGAGCGAAGTGTTTGCGGATCGAACCTATGGGGCGGATGGTAAGCTAACCCCTCGTAGCCAAGCAGGAGCTGTCATTGAAGAGTCGGGACAAGCGATTGCTCAAGTGCTCCAGATGGTAAAAGACGGCGTAGTTGTATCCACGGATGGTACGTTGGTTCCCATTAAGGCAGAGACGGTCTGTATCCACGGTGACGGAGCAAACGCTCTCACATTTGCTCAAGAGATTCGTCGTGTGCTGGAATCTGAAGGTACTAAGTTATCCGCGCATACAACAGGATGATACGCCTTTTCAGCAGAACAATAGTAGTATTAGGTTGTAGTATCAGGTTGTTCGGATTGAACTTTGAAATTTTAGAATGACAAGGAGTGGATCAACAGAATGAAACCCATACGCAACTCCGCGAAGGCTGTCATTGTGCAGGATGGACGATTGCTGGTCATCCGGCTGGAAGACCAATATGGTACGGCTTATGTATTCCCGGGTGGAGGACAGGAGAAAGGGGAAGAACTCAAGGATGCGGTCGTACGTGAATGTCTGGAGGAGATTGGTCAGGCCGTGAACGTGGGAGAGCTGTTACATATTCGAGAGTATATCGGAAAAAATCATGAATTCGCCGAGTGGGATGCAGACATCCACCAGGTTGAATTTTATTTTGCGTGCAGCCTGATAGATCCGGAGGCAACCGTTTTTGAAGGCTCCAATCCAGACGACCACCAAGTCGCTGTGGAATGGATTGCACTTGAAGAGCTGTCCCAGATTCGTTTATATCCAAAAACAATTGGCGAATTGCTTCTTAAATCGGATTCTTCATCAATCTATCTTGGAGATCTGAATTAAAAAGATCCTAGGAACAATACGGGATAATCCCTTTATGTAAACATTTTAATAATCAGCTTTGCCGATTTTGTCACGTTTGCGTACAGGTTTAAGGGATTCACCATAGGTGAGGTGGGTACACTATAAGTACAGGCTTATTACAGAGTTGCATTAGGCTGTCTCTAGTTATAAGCGATTAATGAACTGTCATTAAACAAAAAGAGATAGTAACAATTACACTTCTCTTTGTACTTTTATTAATCAACCTTAATTGGGAGAACGGTAGACGTAGTGGAGGGTACGGAATCGATTCTGAGGAAGCGAAGTGTTCGCATGTATCTTGGATTTTCAATCATATATCCTTTGGAATTAAGCATTCACACGATAACGGAGAGCACAGAAGAAACCTGAAAAAGCGAAGCGCTCGCCTTTATCACCGGATTTTCCCTTTAGAAAAAGGGAATCAAAAAATCTGGGGATAACAGCGATTGGAAGGTTGTTCTGTCATCGTAGTGCCAGTGTGAATCGGTTTTAATCCAATGCATATGAGGAAGAGATCAGGATCATTGAGAGATAACAGCGATCCAAAGAACGATTCGTACCCGAAACGGCCGCCTACAAGAGTCCTTCCAATATACCTCCAAAACCGAAAGGAGCACTTCCCATGAACCAGAATGAATTGGAACAAAACATTGTAAAAGCATTGGAAAACAACCCTTTTTGCAGCTTCTCAACTGTGGAGAATGGTAAACCGAAATCCCGCTATATGGCGCTTTTCAACGATGGACTGAACATTCATCTGGCCACGAACCGCCGTACACACAAAGTAGAGGAACTGGAGAATAATCCGAATGTTAGCCTGCTACTTGGTTACGAGGCTGGTGGTTCCAAGGAAGTAGTTGAGATTGAAGGAACCTGTGAAGTGACAAAGAACGAAGGTTTGCGTGAGCAAGTGTGGAACGATGAACTGAAAGCGTGGTTCGATGGACCTAATGATCCGAACTATGTCATTCTGGACATCACCCCGACTCGTATTGAATACACAGGGAAAGATCATGAGCATCATGTGTGGGAACAATAATCCGAATGTGAAAATAACCTCTGCAAAGTAGCGTCCTTATGCGAAAATACGCGCAGAGTTTAATCCAACCGTGAAAGCCAATATGGTTTCACGGTTTTTGGTATGGATGAATAACTCTGAATTGGATATACATGTAAGAAACATGTAATATACGTATTTTAAAGATAATAAGCACTATATACCTACTAAAATGTTGAAAAAATTGTCGAAATCACGCATGATAATGTAAACTCGCCTAGGTATGTGCGGGTAATGTAAAAAATAATGCTTTTCAATGGCTGAACATTGCGTTATGATTTGGAATGTAAACGACAAGCACAGACATAAATAGATGTTCATGTGAGATAAACTTACCTGAAATTCCGATGCATGTCATCAGAGCGTCAGTACGCACAACCCATGAAATCTATCTTTTTTCTGCGCTCTTCGTTTGCCCATTAATGCATGATTCAATGTACATAACCGGGAGGGGTTATTTTGAAAACGAGTAAAAAAGTATTATCAAGCCTGACTGCCGCTTTGGTTGCATTAAACGTGCTTGCGGTGTTTCCGGTACCTGTATCGGCTGCGGATGCTGCCAAAGTTAAACTGCGGATCATGGAAACCACAGACATTCATACAAATCTGGTTAACTATGACTACTATTCCGACAAAGAGACAGACCAGTATGGACTTGCCAAAACAGCTACACTGATTAAGAAAGCCCGTGAAGAGGCGAAGAACAGCCTGCTGTTTGATAATGGAGATCTGATTCAGGGGAATCCGCTGGGAGACTACTCTGCGAAAATTGATCCACTGAAAAAGGGTGAGACTCACCCTGTATATAAAGCGATGAATCTGCTCGATTATGATGCAGGTAACATCGGTAACCATGAATTCAACTATGGTCTGGATTTCTTGGACATGACGCTGGAGGGAGCAAACTTCCCTTACATTAATGCCAATGTCTATGTAGACGATGGTGATGATGATGAGACAAATGACAAGAATTACTTCACACCGTATGAGATTTTGGATAAAAAGGTAACGGATGAGACTGGCAAAGAACATACGATCAAAGTAGGTGTGATCGGATTTGTACCGCCACAAATCATGCAGTGGGACAGCGCTAACCTTGAAGGCAAAGTAATCGCCAAGGATATTATTGCTACCGCGAAAAAATTCATTCCAAAAATGAAGGCTGAAGGTGCCGACATTATTGTAGCTATTCCTCACTCCGGATTTGAGGAAATTCCTCAAACGGATCTGATGGAGAACTCCGTACTGTATCTGAGCCAAGTTGAAGGCATTAATGCCATTCTATTTGGACATGCCCACAAAGTGTTCCCAAGTGCTGATTTTGCCGGCAAAAAAGGGGTAGACCTGGAAAAGGGCACCATTAACGGCGTTCCTGCTGTAGAGCCAGGATTCTGGGGTGATCATCTGGGGATTATTGATCTGGATCTAGAACAAGTGGATGGCAAATGGAAAGTGGTCGATTCCAAAACGGAAGCACGCCCAATCTATGACACAGCCAACAAAAAACCATTAGTAGAGGCTGATCAGGACATCATTGATGCGGTTCATGAAGAGCATGAAGGTACATTGGAGTATGTTCGTGGTCCGGTGGGCGAAACGACTGCACCTATCAACAGCTTCTTCGCTCTGGTTCAGGATGATCCATCCATTCAGATCGTAACGAATGCACAGAAATGGTATGTCGAAAAACATATGCAAGGTACGGAATACGAGAAAATCCCTGTATTGTCCGCAGGTGCACCATTCAAAGCCGGTGGACGTTCAGGCGCTTCGTATTACACGAATATTCCTAAAGGCACCATTGCGATCAAAAACGTTGCTGACCTGTACGTATATCCAAATACGGTACATGCTGTAATGGTTAACGGCGCAGAACTGAAAGAATGGCTGGAATGGTCTGCAGGCCAGTTCAACCAGATCGACCCGGCTAAAGGTGGACAACAACAACTGATCAACAATGACTTCCCGACGTACAACTTCGATGTTATCGATGGTGTAACGTATCAGATTGATGTGACCCAACCAGCCAAATACGATAGCAAAGCTACGATTGTTAATGCATCTGCAAGCCGGATCAAGGATCTGAGCTTTAACGGCAAACCGGTTGACCCAGCACAAAAATTCATTGTAGCGACAAATAACTACCGTGCTTCTTCATCCAAACTTGCTAACCCGGACGGCAAACGGATCGTTCTGGCTGCACCGGATGAGAACCGTCAAGTGATCATCGACTACATTCGTGAAAATAAAACGATTAATCCGGCAGCGGACGGCAACTGGTCCCTGGCACCAATCAAACCATCTGCTGGTGTAACTGCAGCAGCGCTGAACGATCTTGAAGTTGTGTTTGCTTCTTCCCCGGATGCGAAAGATCTGGTTGAAGCGAACCCGGCGATGTCATTCATCGGTACAAACAATGAAGGTTTTGCAGAGTATGGCTTGAAACTGACAGGTGAAGCAACGACAACACCTGAAACAGGTGCGGAGCCAGCTCCAACGCCTAAACCAACGCCAACACCGACGCCTAAGCCACAACCTGAGAAACCGGCAACCAACAACAAGGTTGTATATGTAGTGAAAAAAGGGGATAACCTGTACCGCATCGGTTTGAAATATGGTGTGGACTGGCGCAAACTTGCGACAGCCAACAAGATCTCAAATGTGCATAACCTGAAAGTTGGACAGAAAATCGTGATTCCCGCTTCTTAAAGTTTAATAAGCTGAGGAGGAGACTGACAGTCATCAGACTGTCGGTCTTTTTTTCTGCAAATTTGAATATATTTGTTCCAAGAACCGTCATACAGGAAGTCATCAAAACAGTAGAGATTAATTTTAAGACCCATGATATAATATTTACAAACTTTGGGTATATACAAGTGAACATTAATGGACATGGAATCTAAATTGGCAAGGGGGGTCCTACATGAATTGCAGTGGCTGCAGTCCAATCTATCCTATAGAGGGCCAAGGTACCTTGTACTTGCGTCCCATTTCCCCCGCTTTGCTGGAAGCGCTACAAACGCTACAAACGCCGGGAAGACTTATCGAGACGTCGGATGACATGATGTGGATACATTTTTCGAATCTTGAGACAGTTCAGAACTTAATAGAAGAGATCGGCGAAATTGATCCGACATTACGTGATACCCTAACTGTTCAGATTATGCCTATTTACGAACAGGCTAATGAAGAAAGTTGGATTAGTCTAACCATGCAGGAGTCCCGTTTCAAACATGCGGAGCTTGTTTCCATTATTCTGGAGCATCAATTCAGCAGTCATATGCAACCCATCGTTGATGCATCGGAGCAGATTATCGGATATGAGTTTTTGCTTCGTCCTGCTGAGAATGGAAAATCCTTCAGTTCCTATGAATTATTTGAAGTTGCGCGTGAGACCGGACTACATTCTTTTCTGGATCGATTGGCGCGTATTACTGCTATTGAGACCAGTGCCCTTTTTCTGCCGCATGGTGTCAAACGCTTCGTAAATTTCCTGCCTTCCTCCATATATAATCCCGAATATTGTCTGACACATACGTTTGAAGCGATTGAACGCCTTTCGCTGGACCCTAAAGATTTTGTGTTTGAAGTCGTGGAAACAGAGCAGATTCAGCATATGCCCATCTTGCAGCAAATATTTGAGGTATATCGTTCCCGTGGAATGTCGGTTGCACTGGATGATGTGGGTGCCGGATATTCGACAATAGAGTTGATGAATCGGTTAGAACCGGATTTTGTCAAAATAGATCGAAGTCTTATTGACCGTTGTGATCAGGATTCGACCAAACAACAGCAAATTCTTCATATTGTTGAGATGTCGAGTCGATTTGGAGGGCAAGTCCTTGCCGAGGGGATCGAACGGATGGAAGAGTTTGAATTCTGTCGTTCCATAGGTATTGAGCTTGCCCAGGGCTACTATTTTGGTAAACCTTCGGCACAACCGCCAGGCGGCCCGTACTCCAATACTTCATCTAATTCATGGAATAATTAGTAACCTGTACCTTGTACAAGTCGCTTCTGATCAGAGGTGGCTTGTTTGGCGTGCCTGCACATTTTTCTCTCAAATAAAAACCCTCATTTAGCCGATATATAAGATAAGCCTTTTAGATTGATCCATACATACAAAGAAAGAGGGCATTTTTACATTTTGAGGGGGAGAAAGACATGAGTGAAACTCAGGATAATAAACCAATGAAAGCAGCGAAACCTGCCAAACCAAAACATAATCAAAATAAAAAGAAGAAAAAGAAAGGTTTCGTCTGGAATATAAGGAACAAACTGTTAGTCTCCTTCCTGGCCGTTCTACTCCTGCCAAGCTTGGCAGTCGGCTTGATCACACTAACGATGGCTGAAGATGGCGTACAAGGACAATTAGTAGATAGTGCCATGCAAAGTGTGAGCACTGCCAATACCATTGTAGAAAGCCAAGTGAATTACAAGATTCATGACATTAACTATTTCGCGGATGCCCTTGATCCGAGCCTGATCAAAGGGGAGAACGATAGTCCGGAGCTTCAGGTGAAGCTGGAGCAATACCTGGGCTTGCATCCCGATGCCATGAATATTTTTGTGGGAACAACAGACGGAGTCATGGTTCGAGGTAAACCAACAGCGAGCAGTACGCGGGGAGATGCTTATGATCCTAGGGAGCGGGAGTGGTACAAACTAGCGATGGAAAAGCCAGGTACAGCTGTTGTATCAGCTGTGTCTGTTAATACCGATGGTGTTGCAGTTGTATTTATTTCCAAAACATTAAAGGATCAATCCGGTGTTATCGGTTTGTCTCTGGATCTGACAGACCTGCGAGAACAGGCATCCATTAAGGTGGGCAAAGAAGGTTACGTCATTATTATGGATGCAAACAAAAACTATGTCGTTTCCCCTATAGCAGATGCAGGTACACAGGAAACTAGCGGCACCCTTGATGAGATGTATCAGAGTCAAGAAGGCCAATTCGATTACGTGTATAACAATCAGCCGAAAATGATGATTTTCTCAACAAATGAAGCAACGGGCTGGAAAATTGCCGGCACGATGTTCAAGAGTGAAATAACCAATGCGAGTAAGGATATTCGCATGGCCACATTTATTGTTATTCTGGCGGCTACTTTCCTTACACTCATCTTTATTATCTGGTTTACACGCTCCATGCTGCGTCCAATTAAACGACTGCAGGAATCTGCCAGAGCCGTGAGTAAAGGTGACTTGACCGTGAAAATGGAAACAGGGCGTAAAGATGAAGTCGGAGAACTTGCGAAGTATTTTGAACGTATGGTCGATAACCTTCGAATGATGATTCTGGGCGTACAGGAAACGACAGAGCAGGTATCTGCTTCTTCTCAAGAGTTGTCTGCCAGTGCAGAACAAACCACCAAAGCGATTGAACATTCAACACAGGCCATTCAGGAACTGGCTGAAGGTGCAGAGCAGCAGGTAAACAGCGTGAAAGACGGATCGGGACAGATGAGCCGAATGGCAGAAGATGTCCGGATGATGTCAGAGCGTGTGCAATCGATTACGGCGAATATGCGGAATACGTCCGGAGCAGCTACTTCTGGTAATGAGGCAGCAGGACAGGCTGTGGTGCAGATGAACAGTATCCAGGAAACGGTGGAGCAGCTGGGGACTGTGGTTCAATCTCTGAATGCTCGTTCCGTTGAGATTGGTAGTATGGTTGATGTCATTGCATCCATCTCCAAACAAACGAACTTGCTCGCATTAAATGCTTCTATTGAAGCGGCAAGAGCGGGGGATGCGGGTCGTGGGTTTGCAGTTGTAGCCGGTGAGGTACGCAAACTGGCAGAAGAATCCGGAAGTTCGGCAGCGCAGATCGGTGAGGTGGTTCATAATATCCGTCAGGACATGGATGCCGCTCTAATCGCTATGAATGCGGCTCAGACTCGGGTAGGAGAAGGAATTCAGGCCGTGAATACATCAGGACAATCCTTTGCTCAGATTCGGGAGGCGGTGGAAGATGCGGTTCATACATTGGATGACTTATCCGCAACAACGAAGCAACTGGAGAGTGGTGCATCCCACGTTGCCAAGGCGATGAGTGATATTTCGAATGTGACCCAGGAATCGGCTGCGAATACAGAATCCGTGTCTGCATCTTCGCAAGAACAACTGGCATCGGTAGAAGAGATTGCATCATCGTCGGCACATCTGAATAGCATGGCAGAACAATTACAAGGACTGCTTGGCATGTTCAAGATGGTAGAGGATACACCGAAGGATAAGGGCAAAGAATAAATCCTAGTATTTTACCACCACAATTTACCATACATTTTATAATAGAAGAAAATAAAGATAGACATTGCTCCTGCAGCCCTGTATAAATATATCGTCTGGTTATTCTGCGCATATAGCGGTGTAATCTTACAAAACAAGATTGAATTAACGAAATAATATATGGATACAGGGTACAGCAGGAGGCTCTATGGTATACGTAGCAATACTGATTTTTGTAGTGACAATCACCTTGGTAATCTGGCAACCTCGTGGGTTGGGTATCGGTTGGACTGCCTCGGGCGGGGCATTGCTTGCCCTGCTATGTGGAGTTGTCAGCTTAAACGATGCCTCGGATGTGGCATCTATTGTATGGAATGCAACGCTGGCCTTTGTCGGCATTATTATGATTTCTCTCATTCTCGACGAGACGGGTTTCTTCGAATGGGCTGCCCTTCATATGGCAAGGCTGGCTGGAGGAGACGGTCGCAGACTGTTCTTCTACTCCATTCTGCTGGGAGCCGCGGTGTCTGCCTTGTTCGCGAATGACGGTGCGGCGCTCATTCTGACGCCAATTGTGCTCGCGATGGTGCGTGCATTGAAGTTTGATGAGCGCATGGTGCTGGCTTTTGTGATGGCGAGTGGATTTATCGCCGATACTACATCGTTGCCGCTGGTCGTCAGCAATCTGGTTAACATTGTATCGGCCGATTTCTTTGGCATTACATTTGTGGAGTATGCGGTACGCATGGTTGTGCCCAATCTGTTCTCAATTGTAGCGAGTACGGGGATGTTGTTTTTGTTTTATCGCAAAAGCATACCCCTTCGCTACGACATCTCCGCTGCACGTGACCCGAAGGAAGCGATACGTGATCCACGGATGTTCCGAATCGCCTGGTTCATGCTTGGGCTGTTATTGGTTGCCTATGCATCCAGTGAGTTTCTGCCGATTCCCGTGTCGGTTATCGTTGGCTCCGTTGCGTTGCTGTTCGCTTTATTGGCACGCAAGAGCGAGGCTGTTGATCTGAAACGGGTAATCAAGGAAGCGCCATGGTCGATTGTGGTGTTCTCGGTGGGCATGTATATCGTCGTATATGGACTACGTAATGCAGGGTTAACGGATCATCTGAGCCGCTGGCTGGATGCCATAGCAGAGCATGGTCTGCTGGCTGCTTCGCTTGGGATGGGCATCATCGCTGCTGTATTATCATCGGTGATGAACAACCTGCCAACCGTGTTGATTAACCTTCTAGCCATCCAGGGCGCGCATACCGAAGGTATTATTCAGGAAGCATTGATCTATGCCAATGTCATTGGTTCTGACCTGGGTCCCAAAATGACCCCGATTGGATCACTTGCCACATTGCTGTGGCTGCACGTGTTATCCCGTAAAGGTGTGAAGATCACATGGGGGTATTATTTCAAAGCAGGCATCATCCTGACGATTCCAACATTGTTAATTACCCTAGCCGGGTTGGCATTGTGGTTATGGATCCTAGGTTAGTAAAATTAGATTTTACATTAAGTATCAATAAGGTAATTCTGTTGTAATGTAAAAGCTGCTCTCACAGCTGGTGCTACGCACTGGCAGCGAGGCAGTTTTTTTTTGTTCCTCTTTTGTTTCTTCTATAGAAGAAATGAATGCTCTATTTCAATTAAGCAGTTAAGCATTTACATAAGGCCAGCCCATTGTAGGGCTGGCCTTCTTTGCCTACTCCCCAGGCAGGAGATTGAAATGCCTGAGATCCAACAAGCGCTGACACAGCGCAGGGAGCGGAACGATTGTGGAAAAGCGAAGCGTTCGCCTTTATCCCCGGATGTATTCCATATAAAAAGTAAATCATATAAATCCGGGGATAACAGCGATTGAAGCAACGTCCACTCCCGAAGCGGCCACCTCAGCGCCAAATAAATCCCAAATGTTTCAATATACAGCCGATATTTTTAACATTGCGTTTACAAAACACTGATTTTAAGATGACATACCGAAACTACAATGAGTAAAGAGTTGATGGTGAACAAACAAATTCACAAAACGCCATCACTACATTGGGGGAGGAAAACAAAACATGTTTAAAAAGTTGCCGTTTATTTTGATGACCTTAACGTTCGTACTGGTACTCGCAGCATGCGGATCGAAAAATGACGCTGGTACAGAGGGTGCCGCAAGCAATGGATCAGGAGAAGCTGCTACTGAGCTTAGCGGTAACATTCTGGCAGTCGGATCGACAGCATTGCTACCTCTGGTAGAACAAGCTGGACAGAAATTTATGGCAGTTGATGAATATAAGAACGTAACGGTTCAAGTTCAAGGTGGCGGTAGTGGTACTGGTTTGACACAAGTATCTGACGGACAAGCTACAATCGGTAACTCTGATGTATTTGCAGAAGAGAAACTGGAGGACGAAGCCAAAGTAAAAGAATTGGTTGACCATCAAGTAGCAGTAGTAGCTATGGCGCCAGTTAGTAACAAAGATGCAGGTGTAAAAGATTTGACGAAGCAACAACTGGTCGACATCTTCTCCGGTAAAGTAACGAACTGGAAAGACGTTGGCGGCGCGGATAAAGCAATCGTTATTGTAAACCGTCCGAGCAGTTCCGGTACTCGTGCAACTTTTGAGAAGTATGCATTGGGTGCAAAAATGGGTGATATCCAAGGTTCGATTCAAGAAGATTCTTCTGGTAACGTAAAAAAATTGGTATCTGAAACGCCAGGTGCTATTGGTTACCTCGCCTTGTCTTACTTGGATGACAGCTTGCAAGTGTTGAAATACGAAGGTGTAGAAGCAACAGTTGAGAACGTAGAAGCAGGAACTTATCCAGTATGGGCTTACGAGCACATGTACACGAAAGGTACGCCAGATGCAGCAACACAAGCATTCCTGGACTACATCTTGAGTGACGAAATTCAACAAAATGACGTGACAGAACTGGGATACATTCCAATGTCAGGTATGAAAGTAAAACGCGATGCAGCAGGTAATGTGGTTCAATAATCTTTGAACTTGCGCATACAGCGAAAGAGGCGGACTTAGGTCCCGCCTCTTTACGCGGTTTGCTCTAAAATAATCCCATATTTTGCATTAATTCTACTATAGAAGGATGGTTGTTATGGAACAGACCGAAGGGGGAACGGTAATGAATAACAAGTTGAAACCGCGCCGGCCCTTAAAAGAGAAACATTATTGGGAAGAGTGGACGGGACGGATCTATACGTCGATTTGTGTCGTTTTCCTGATCGTTGTCATGTTTTCCATTGTTTATTTTGTAGCGTCCAAGGGACTATCAACATTTTTCCAAAATGGAATAAGCATAAGTGAATTCCTTGGTGGGAAAACGTGGAATCCAACGGGGGAACCTGCTTTCTATGGGGCATTGCCGTTCATTACAGGTTCTTTCATTACAACCTTGCTTGCAGCATTGATCGCAAGTCCGCTTGGCCTGTGTGCAGCGCTCTTCATGACAGAGATTGTCCCGGGTAAAGGGAAAAAAATCTTGCAGCCTGCGATTGAGCTCTTGTCCGGAATTCCATCCGTTGTGTACGGATTTATCGGACTGAGTGTCATCGTACCCTTGCTTCGCAGTATCTTTGGTGGAACAGGCGTCGGGATTGCAGCCGGATGTCTTGTTCTCGCGGTAATGATTCTCCCTACGGTGACAAGTATTATGGCAGATGCATTGTCCGCATTGCCAAAAGGATTACGTGAATCCTCCTATGCACTGGGTGCCACTCGCTGGCAAACCATCTACCGTGTCATTATTCCAACGACTTTGCCAGCTTTGTTGACAGGTGTCGTTTTGGGTATGGCTCGTGCGTTTGGTGAAGCTCTTGCTGTACAGATGGTTATTGGTAATGCACCGCATGTTCCAACATCCTTGCTCGAATCAGCTTCAACATTAACAAGTGTAATTACTCTCAGCATGGGTAACACCACGATGGGTTCTGTTCATAACAATGCACTGTGGAGTATGGCGCTTGTCCTGTTGGTGATGACATTTGTCTTCGTCATTCTGGTTCGCCTGCTTGAAAGGAGAAACCGGGTATGAAAATGAAGGCAAAGACGGTAGATAAAATTGCAACATCCGTTATCGTTGTACTGGCCCTGTTCATTGTTATTTTATTGCTCGGTCTGCTTGGCTTCATCATGTATAGAGGTATTGGACATATCAGTTGGAACTTCCTGACAAGCGCACCACAGTTGCTTAAGGGTGGCGGCGGGATTGGTCCACAGCTCTTCAACTCCGTATTCTTGCTTGTCCTGACCTTGATTGTTACCATTCCACTCGGATGGGGTGGCGGGATTTACATGGCGGAATACGCCAAACCAGGCAAGATTACCAGCTTCATTCGTCTGGTCGTTGAAGTATTGTCATCATTCCCATCCATCGTTATCGGTTTGTTTGGTCTCTTGCTGCTAGTAAATCAATTTGGTCTTGGTTTCTCCCTGATCTCGGGTGCCTTGGCTCTGGCGATCTTTAACTTGCCACTGATGGTACGGACAACGGAGCAGGCCTTCCGGGCCGTTCCGAAGGAACAGAAGGAAGCAGGTCTGGCGCTTGGACTGTCCAAGTGGAAGATTATCACTTCCATTCTGCTGCCTGTGGCATTGCCGAGCTTGATTACGGGTACGATCCTGGCATCGGGCCGGATCTTCGGTGAAGCAGCCGCGCTGATGTTCACCGCAGGTATGAGTAGTCCACCATTGGACTTTACAGATTGGAATCCGACGAGTCCAAGGTCACCGCTTAATCCTTTCCGTCCGGCAGAGACACTTGCTGTCCATATCTGGAAAGTGAATAGTGAAGGTATTGGACCAGATTCCAAAGAAGTGGCAGCAGGGGCATCCGCCGTGCTTGTCATTCTCGTGCTGGCGTTCAATCTAAGTGCACGCTGGATCGGTCGGGTTGTATTCCGCCGCATGACAGCTTCGAAATAAGGAGGAACCAACATGGCCATACCTTTTGGTACGGAACAGTTAAGCATATATTATGGACATTTCCAGGCGGTCAAGCAGATTAGCCTGACGTTTCCTGAAGCAAGCGTAACGGCTCTTATTGGGCCGTCTGGTTGCGGTAAATCCACGTTCCTCCGGTCGCTGAACCGGATGAACGACGAGATTGCCGGTTCCCGTACAGAGGGACATATCTGGATGGACGGTAACGATCTGAATGAGCCTGGAACCGATGTAATCAAGCTTCGCCAGAAGATTGGCATGGTGTGGCAGAAGCCGAACCCTTTTCATAAGTCCATCTACAACAATATCGCGTTTGGCCCCCGCTACCGCGGTACGAAGAGTAAGAAGGCACTGGATGAAATTGTGGAAAAAAGTTTGCGTCGTGCTGCGCTCTGGGACGAAGTGAAAGACAGACTGCATGAGTCAGCTCTGTCTCTCTCTGGCGGACAACAGCAGCGCCTATGTATCGCTCGCGCTTTGTCTGTTGAACCACAGATTCTGCTGCTCGATGAGCCGGCATCTGCACTTGACCCGGTATCTACGGGTAAAGTTGAAGAGTTGATTACCGAGCTCAAGAAGGAGCTGCGGATTGTTATTGTTACCCATAACATGCAGCAGGCGGCACGCATCTCGGATTACACAGCTTATTTCTATCTGGGAAGCATGATTGAGCACGGGGATACAGAGCATATTTTCACGAACCCGGACAATCGTCTGACGCAAGAATACATTATGGGACGTTTCGGTTAATTGGATCATGGAGTGTAACATAGAGTAATAGACAGAGAGATAAAGAACTAATAGAGACAAAAGAAAGCACAATGCCTGGACGGTTGTTCGGGGGTTGTGCTTTTTTAATTTATAATTTTAGTGGGATTTTCTGTATGCGGGATAAACATTATGCTACGATATTTAGTGTGAAGAGAACGTTTACATGACTTCGAAGGAGATGTTGATAATCACTACGGATCAGATGTCTTACGACCATATGGCAGCTCAGATTATACAGAACTACACTATTGAGAAACCTGTCGTTTCATATATTCGTCATAATGAGAATCTGACGTATCATGTCGTCGATGAAGCAAGCGGGCAGAAGTATCTGCTACGTATCCATCAAGCCGCATATGCAAGTATGACAGGCATTCAGCATACGCTTCCTGCGCTGGAGGCAGAGATGAACCTGCTTCATGAGTTAAATGCAACGACGGCATTGCGCGTGCAGCATCCGGTACGGAATGTATCGGGAGACTGGGTCACGGTATGGAAAAGTGAAGCGGGTAAAGAAATCTGCTGTACAGTACTGGAGTGGATTGAGGGAAGGGACATCCAGCAGGGAGAACGCCTGACAACAGAGCAGATCTATGATCTGGGGGCACAACTGCAGATGCTTCATCAATATGGGCGTGAGCAGAATCAGACAGATCGAACAAAGGTGCGGCCGGCATATGGCAACATCCATGAGAACTTGGTCATGCTAGGGCAGCTGGAGGAAGGCGTCCGACTTGGGATTTTTACAACGGAAGACTTCGATCTGCTTCGTGAGACGTTTGAGAACATTAATGAACAGTTAGAAACATACCCGCAGCACGCAGGGACATGGGGGATCATTCATGGGGATATTACTCGCAACAATCTGCTGATAACGGATCAGGGGATATCCATGATTGATTTTTGTCTACACGGTTATGGTTATTATCTTTTTGATGCCGGAGGGGCAGCACTTATGTTTAATCGGGAGGAACGTGACATATTCTTATCCGGTTATACCCAACAGATCGCGCCACTGACGGATCGTGATATCCGATTAATGGAAGGGTTCATGTTGATCTTTACACTGGGTTATTATGCCTTTCAGATGGCGAATGAGTCGAGGCACGAATGGATGAAAGATCGCATGCCGAAGCTATGCAGCAAGTATTGCAGACCTTATGTACAGAACAAGAGTATCTTCTACGAATTGTGAATTATAATCCAGATGTGCAGACTCGGATGGGTTAGTGAGCAGTGTGGATCAAAGATTATGGTTGCCTGAATACCCGAACGGTTTCATGGACAATATCATAAATAATAGTAAGCACATCATTGATTGAAGTAGAACGAAATGAGCTGTTTAAAAGATCTTTTTAACGTATTAATGTAATGAAAGCTGACAAAATATTCTGGTTTTCATCGGTTCAATCGAAAATGAAGGAAATACATCCAAAGAAATCGTCAAGTTTGTTGACACTGATCTTCCGGTCGATTAATCTTAATGAAGAAGAAATTAATGACTTCCATGACTGTTCTGACATAAGCTCAGAATGGTTCCATATAGCGGATGATAACGAGCGGGAGAGATCTGGATTAGCCGAGCAAAATGGCTAGTGCTCAGGCACCGAAGGAGCAAGCTGCTGCGCACCCGGCGCAGTGGTTAATCTCTCAGGTAAATGTACCATCGTTGGACGCAACTCTGGAGAGTGCGCGAACTGCGCCACCCAAGGGGTATATGATCAGTCAGACCGGTGAACTTGTCTGTAATCGCAGGCAATGCACCTTGTCGTGAGACACTGCTGATCGTGAAACTCTCAGGTATCGAGGACAGAGAGAGGGCCTGAGGCCTTCTTCTGTCCTTTTTTGATGTCATCATTCAGTAAATAAGGAACAATATGGATTAGATTCTGGATGTAAATGACGAATACAATTGGAGGGTTATAAAGTGCGATTTAAAGATGTTTTCTCAATTATTGGTCCGTCCATGACAGGGCCTTCAAGTTCACATACAGCTGGAGCGGCAAGGCTGGGAAGAATCGCTCGTCAGTGGCTGGGATGTACGCCAGAACGTGCCCGGCTGACGTTATACGGTTCATTCGCTGACACCTATCAGGGGCACGGAACAGATCTGGCACTGATCGGCGGTCTTTTGGACTATGTCACAGACGATCCACGTATCCCGGATGCAGAGCAATACGCAGAGGAAGCAGGCATGGAGGTTGAGTTTTATACAAGTGGCCTGCCTGCTCCTCATCCGAATACGGTCAAAATTGAGTTGTGGCATGGAGAACGTGCCTGCTCCTTAATCGGTGCATCCATTGGTGGTGGCAGTGTATCGGTGCATGCGATGAATGATTTTCGTGTTCAGATTAGTGGTGAGTTTCCAACACTCGTTCTGCGACATGCAGACAAGGCAGGGGTGCTTGCATCGGTAACGTCCACGATCAGTTCATCCGGGGTTAACATCGGCTATATGCAGGTGGACCGGAAAGCCCGTGATGGCGAAGCACTTACCGCGATGGAAATGGATGGTGTGCCTAATCCTGATATGCTCAAGCGTCTAAGGGAGCTGGACCATGTGTTAGACATTCGTGTCATTGATTTGAAGAGAGGAGTTGATTCGGATGCGATTTAAACATTTACACGAACTGAATACGATCTGTACAGCGGAATCCAAAACCATTGCTCAGCTGATGATCGAGGAGCAGGTTCAGGAGACCAATACACCGGAAGCGGATGTTGTGAAGCAGATGTCTGAATATTATCAGGTGATGAAGGAAGCGGTACGCAAAGGGTTAACGGAAGATACAACATCACGCAGTGGGTTAACCGGTGGGGACGGGAAAAAAATGGCCGAGTACATTCGCAAGGGTGAGACTTGTTCAGGAGATGCTTCCGCACTTGCCATGGCGTATGCCCTGTGTGTATCTGAAGTGAATGCCTCCATGGGTCGGATCGTGGCAACACCAACAGCTGGTTCCTGTGGCATTATCCCGGGTGTGTTTATCAGTTCACAAGAGCGGTTTGGCTGGACGGACGAACATTTGGTGAACGGGTTGTTCTGTGCGGGAGCGATTGGTTATGTTATTGCCAACAATTCATTTATCTCCGGTGCCGAAGGTGGCTGCCAGGCGGAAGTGGGTTCAGCTATCGGCATGGCTGCGGGTGCCATGGTTGAACTGCGTGGAGGTACACCGGAACAGGTAGTTCATGCCGTTGGTTTGGCGTTAAAAAATACACTGGGCCTGATCTGCGATCCGGTTGCAGGCCTCGTTGAAATTCCTTGCATCGTCCGTAATGGACTGGGTGCGGTTACGGCGCTGGCTGCGGCTGACATGGCCCTGGCCGGAGTGCGTAGCGCCATTCCGTCAGACGAAGTCATCGACGTCATGCTGGAAGTAGGCAGCGCGATGCCGAGCCGCCATCGGGAGACAGCCCAGGGCGGGTTGGCCCAGACACCAACCGGCCGCAAAATGATGCAGAAGTTGGCTAAACCAAAGGCAAAGCGTGCAGAGCCTGAGCAGGAGTCTCCTGCTGAAAATGACGTAGAACCTAAGGCATAAATAGGATTGATATGAATTAAATCTAACACTAACTCGTGATACCATGAGCCTTGATTATTAGAGGTGAAGAAGAGTTCCTTACATGATACGAAAAGCCGATACATACCTTCCTGGTGAAGAGATGTATCGGCTTTTTTTTGTCTTTTTCCAACGAAGAAAAACAAAAAACATTGACGACATATATATCGTATTGATATATTAACTATTGTCATATATCAATACGATATATATGAGAGCGAAACAAAATTAAAGGAGATGGATAGAATGAAAGGAATTTTCCAGACGAGTCTACTGTTTTTGAAAAACGGAGCCACCATTGTAGGTTTAATTACGGCCGTGCTGTTCCAGGTTTTTTTTAACATCATCTGGCTTAGTGGATATGATCAGGTTAATGAGAGAATGACTGAGCTAGCTGTCACCATCGTGAATGAAGATGGGGTAGCGGCTGAACCGGTAGCCGAGTCTTTGGCGGCAGGTCTTAATTTCGAGATCAAACCATCTGAATCGATGCAAGAAGCACGACAGATGTTAACGGATCGGGATGTGTACATGATTATTGAGATTCCATCAGGTTTCATGCAGCAGGCAGAAGACTTGTCGAAGCCGATTGCAGTTAAGTATGTGATGAACGAATCAAACGTGGCTACCGTGAAAAGTGTGATGCAGAACGTAGCCGCACAAGTTACAGCGACGTTGAACCGTGAAGTACAAGAGAATGGCATTCGCGGAGTGCTGAATCAGTCCGGTATGACTGCTGATCAGTCCGATGCGCTTGCGGTAGGGTTGTCTTCACGCGTGGAGGCAGAGGTGGAGCGACTGAATCCTGTTGATAATTTTGCTTTCTCCATGGTACCGATGTTGATTGTAACGGCTACGTTTACCGGAGCGATGTTGCTTGGCATGAATCTGCAAAAAGTGTCTGGTGAACTGAGTGGAAGGGCAGGGAAATGGGAGCGTTTCTGGGCCCGCAACATCGTTAATCTTGGTGCTGCATTTATTGTTTCGCTCGTTGGATCGGGGATGATGCATGTTATGGGGGTATCGTCAGCAGACGGTTGGTTCATGTTATGGCTGTTCCAGTTGCTGGTCACCATATCTTTTATACTCATGGCTCAGTTGAGCTTGTTGTTGCTTGGCAATGCTGGGGCTTGGTTAAACAGTGCGCTGTTGCCTCTGCTGATGTTGTCCTCGGGCTCAACAATTCCGCGTGATGTAATGTCTGAGTTCTACCAAGGGATCGGTCAGTATCTACCGGCGACCTATGCCGTAGAGGGGATGACGAACCTTGTGCTTGGAGGAAACGGGATCGGCAGGGATGTATTGTTCCTTGCAGCAATAGGGGTTACAACGCTAACTCTGGGTGCCCTTAGCATCTGGATCAGACGTTCCGGCCCGGCAATTTCTGAATCTCACAGGGAGAAACAGATTGCTACTGTACCTTCTTCTCTGGAAGCATCCGTGTCTTCATCCGATCATTGAATATGGGGGGCTGATTGTGATACGTTAAGAGGAATGGAAAGGAGCGGTGCACCGATGAACACGCAGCATGTCATCCTCGGAATACTGCACAATCAGCCATGTTCGGGATATGAGATCAAGCAGTACTTTGAACAATATTTTTCATTTTTCTTTGATGCCAGCTTTGGCACCATATATCCTACACTCGCGAAGATGGAGAAGTCAGGGTTGCTTACGAAGGAATCGGTGAGGCAGGAAGGGAAACCCGACAAGAATGTGTACTCATTGACTCCGGAGGGAGCAGCACAGTTTCACGCATACCTGATGAGTCCCCTGGAAGACGAGGTGTTCCGTTCTGATTTTCTGATGCGGTTGTATTTCGGAGAGTTGGCGGATGAGAATACTGTAACGGGGTGGATTTCAACAGAGTTGAAACGCAAGGAATTGTTATATGACAAGCTTCAGCATCAGATGAAGGAATTTGGCGAACACATCTCGCCTTCACAACGGTTGTGCATGCAAGTGGGACTTGTTCAGTATGAAGCCACCATTCAATTGCTCAAGGAACAACTGGATCAGCCGGAGTAATCCCATGATAGTGATTGATATGCAAAATAGGCGCTCCACAGATCAGGAACAGATCTGTGAGCGCCTATTTCGTTTGATATGCCGATGAATTGAACAGACTCCTGTCTTGCATATGAGCAAGTATAACTTGATATTTATGTGAGACTAGTACTTAGTACGGCATATCCATACGCAGGCAGTTCAATGGCGAGTACGCCATCTTCCTTGGCGGTACGATGGTTTCCGCCGAATAACTCGGTCCATTCCTCGTCATCGGCCTCCAGCTCGACAATAGCCGTCTCTTCTGATCGATTGAACAGAACCAGAATGCGTTCCTCCTCATTTTGCCGCTCAAATACCAGCTGGCTGCCATCGGGACGAGCCTGCAGGAAACGAACGGTGCCTTCTGCACGCAGGGCAGGGTGAGCATGACGCAGTGAGATCAATTTCTGATAAAAGTCGAGCAGCTCCCGGTCCTGCTTCGCTTCGTCCCATTCCATGCATTTACGGCAGCCCGGATCATGTTCGCCGTCCATGCCAATCTCGTCTCCGTAATAGATGCACGGAGCACCCATGTAACTGAACTGGAATAACGCAGCCAGCTTCATCTTGCGCTGGTCGCCTTCACACAGCGTGAGCAGCCGTGGGGTATCGTGGCTGTCCAGCAAGTTGAACGCCACTTCGCTGGCCTGAAGCGGATAACGGGATAACTGTCGTCCGATGGAGTTCGCGAACTGTTCTGCGTGCATTGTATTTTTCACAAAGAAAGCATTCACGGCATCGGTAAACGGATAGTTCATGGACGCATCGAACTGGTCACCTTGCAGCCAGGAGGAAGACTCGTTCCATACTTCGCCCAAAATGTAGGCATCCGGGTTAGCGGCTTTGACTACACGGCGGAAATCGCGCCAGAATGCATCGTCCACTTCGTCTGCCACATCCAGCCGCCATCCGTCCGCGCCCACTTCCTTGATCCAGTACTCAGCAACCTCCAGCAGATAGGCCTTAACTTCGGCATTCTCCGTATTCAGCTTTGGCATGTGAGCTTCGAATCCGAAGGTCTCATACGTAGGAATACCGTCCTTCACGTCCAGCGGGTATTCGTGTACATGGAACCAGTCCTTGTATTTGGATTGTTCTCCGTTCTTCTGTACATCTACAAACGGCTCAAATGTCTTCCCGGAATGATTGAACACGGCATCCAGCAGTACACGAATTCCACGTGCATGGCACAGCTCAACCAGTCGTTTCACGGTATCTGCATCACCGAAGTGACGATCTACCCGCAGATAGTCCTCTGTATCGTATTTGTGATTGGTGGTGGCTTCGAAGATGGGTGTGAAGTAGATCGCATTAATGCCAAGATCGCTGATGTAATCCAGATGGTCGATCACGCCCTGAAGGTCACCGCCGAAGAAATTGAAAGGTGTTGGCTCGCCACCCCACGGCTCTACCTTTTCCGGACTGATATCCGGGTTGCCGTTGGCGAATCGTTCAGGGAAAATCTGATAGAACACCGCATCCTTAACCCATGCAGGGGGTGTGAATACAGCTCCGGCATGAATATAAGGGAACTGGAACATACGACCCGGATCGTCCGGTTCTTCTTCCTGGAAGTCCGTCTCGGTCATCCAGATCTGTTCTTCGCCGCTTTTGAGCAGAAAAGAGTATTTGAGTCGGTGGTAGGGAGGTTTCACTTCGCCCTCGAAGTAATCGAACATGGAGTCAGAGGTGAACTTCGTTAAGGGAATCAGCGCTTTGGTTGCATCCCACGCATATTTATCCCCGGTCAGGGCATGTACCTCGGTCAGATCATTCTTTTTGGCACGCAAACGCAGATGGATTGTATCTTGGTCATAGGCATAGGCCCAGTTTCGTTTCGGTTGATGATAGATGGCTTCCAGAAGCATAATGAATTTCCTCCCGTCAGGTGTAGAACTAGTATGTACTTGGTAGACTTGATGGATATGACGTTACCCGAGTTAATGGATAAGCTATAATTAGAATGCGTGTTAACGCGAGACTTGAACAAGACATGAATCCATATGGTATAGACAGCTTTTATCATGATGATGCTCAGATATATCATTAACCCAATGAGGGCAGAAAGGAAACGATTATTCGGATGAAAACCAAACTGTTATATATTGAAGATGATACGGAAATTGCGACTTGGGTCAGAGCCGATCTGGAGGAGCGCGGTTATGAGGTGGTATGGCTCGGCAGTGGTGAAGGTGCAGCGGAGGCTGCTGTCGGTTGCTCACTCATTATTCTGGATGTCATGCTGCCCGGGCTGGATGGATTTACGGTAGGTCAGCGACTGAAAAAAGAACATCCTGCCGTGCCCATTGTCATGCTCTCGGCCAGAACGTCTATTGACGACAAGTTACACGGTCTTGATTTTGCAGATGACTATGTGACCAAACCATTTCACCCCGATGAACTGGCTGCCCGGATTGAAGTACAGCTGCGTAAGGCAGGAACAGCGGTATCCACGGATGCTGCCCTGAAGCTGGATCATCTCTCCATCTATGAGAAGGACAACCGGATCGTTAATGAGGAGACGGGGGATGAGATTATTTTATCGGGAAAACAGTTCCACATCTTCGCCTACCTGCTACGACATATGGGCATGATTCGAACCAAAGAGCAGATCTATGAAGCCGTTTGGAACGAGCCCTATCTGGATGGGGACAAAACTTTAATGGTACATATTCGGCATCTACGCGAAAAGCTGGAGCTTGATCCGGCCAATCCTGCAATTATTCAGACGGTCCGTGGTGTGGGATATCGTGTGAAGAAGCCATGATCCGGTGGTTCAGGGAACGGAAGATCATGAAGGGAGAACGAAGCATGGATCAAAAGCAATCCGGGCGGCGCAAGCTTCGCTTTGGGCGGTCCTTGATGTCCAGATACATCCTCCTGATCTTGGCGGCTGTATTATTTGTGCCTGTTGTGCTTCCGATCATATCCGTTATATATATTGTCGTAGTGAATAACACGGACACGAATACGAACCGAGCCGCGCCTTATGGTGATGTTACTCGGATAAGTAACCTCTGGTCACGTGAAGCGAAGAACCTGGATGGTGCTTCGGATGAAGAGATTAAGGCCCGGTTGGAGCAATTACATGGCTCGTATCCCAAATCTTCGATGTATCGTGTGAATGTGAACGGGGAGACCCTACTTATTCTCGGTGGTGAAGATGTAACGCTTCTAAAATCCATGTCGCCGGATGGCAGGACAGACACGACATTGAGATGGTCATTGGATTCCGGGCAAACGACAGAGACTCATATTCCAGCCTTATGGAATGTAAATAATACAGTGCAATTCATGAAAGAAGCTTCCTTTCGCGATCCACTCACCGTAGTTGCATATATTGGCGGAGATGAGCAGGACAAAGGACAGGGATTCATGATCATTGAAGTGCCTCGGTCACTTCTGCAAATGAATCAGAGTAACTGGCCGATGGAACTCTTGTATCTTGGTATCGTAATGACCCTCATCTTTCTGATCTTCATCATTATGTCGATTCTCTTCTTCGCACGCATTCGCAAACGACTTATTCGTTTGCAGACGGCCATGATGACCACAGGCAAGGAAGGCCTCCCGCTTCCGGTAGATATCCGCCGGTCAGACGAGATTGGTCAACTGGAAGAATCCTTCAATCAGATGGTGCATCAACTGTCCAACAGCCGCCACCGTGAACGCGAGGAAGAACAATTGCGCAAACGTCTCATTGCGGGGCTTTCCCACGATCTGCGTACCCCGCTAACGGTAATTCGTGGACATATGCATGCTTTGCACAAGGAAGAGCTGAGCGAGCAAGGTGACCGTTCATTACATCGCATGGAAGCGAAAATGGAGGACCTCGGCGGGCTCATTGACAACATGTTATCCTACAATTTGCTCACGAGCGGGAAATATACACTGAAGCTGGAAGAGAAAGATATACTGCGGATCGTCAGGGAAACGGCGGCGGCCTGGTACCCGGTCTGGGAGAAAGAGCAATTTGATATTGATATTGACCTCCCGGAGGAACCGCTGATCTGGCATATGGATGAACAGGGCATGCGCCGTGTACTCGATAATTTGTTTCAGAACGTAATCCGTCATGCCGCCAGCGGGAAATATATTGGCATAACAACCCAGGAGATTCAGGGTGAGACGGCCGTCGTTATTCAGGATCGGGGTCCGGGAATGCAACCGAATTCCGACACAAAAGGCACAGGTCTAGGCTTATCCATTGTAGACCTGTTGATTCGTGAGATGGGTCTGCGCAAGCGGGTAGACAGTTCCGATACGGGTGTCCAGACATATATCTACAGTGGTAAGGGAAACAGGGAAAACAACAAACCGCTGAAATAGCTTTTTTAAACTAAACTTAAACTAGAGACTACTTTGGCTTTAACCTTGGAAGGTTACGATAGTTCCGAGGTGATCATACAGTGAGTGAAAATATTATTCAAACGGCGAATTTATGGAAAACATACCGGGACCGTGCAGCGGTCCGTGAACTTGATCTGCATATTAAAAAGGGAGATATCTATGGCTTCCTCGGTCCCAACGGCGCCGGCAAAACAACAACGATTCGCATGCTTCTCGGCTTGATTAAACCAACCAAAGGCGTGATCCGTGTCTTCGACAAGGATATCCGCAAGGATCGCATGGATATTTTACGCCGTGTGGGCTCTTTGGTCGAATACCCGTCCTATTACGGACATCTGAACGCAGTAGAGAATCTGGAGACCTTACGTCGCATCATCAATGTACCAAAATCAAGAATTGCTGAAGTGCTGTCCATTGTAGATCTGACCAAGGATGCCAAACGTTCGGTAAAGGGATACTCCCTTGGGATGAAGCAACGTCTGGGTATTGCCAGCGCTTTGCTGGGTGAACCGGAGTTGCTGATTCTGGACGAACCAACGAATGGGCTTGATCCTGCCGGTATTCAGGAGATTCGGGAACTGATCAAACGCATGCCTCTGGAGCATGGCATTACCGTTCTGGTTTCCAGCCACTTGCTGAGTGAAGTCGAACAGATGGCAAGTCGCGTTGGTATTATCCGTGAAGGCAAGATGGTGCTTCAGGATACTATCGCAAGTCTGCATAGTCAGACGGGTAGCTCTATCCGGTTAACGGTTTCCGAGCCGGAAGAGGCTATGAAGCTGGCAAGAGAACAGGGACAATTTGGTCAGCAACAAGGCTCTGCTTTAACGTTCCCTTATATGGATAACAGTTCAGTGGCACTGCTTGTGCGCCGATTAATTGAGCAGGATCATGATGTGTATCGTGTAGAGGAACAGCGTCAGTCGCTGGAAGATCTGTTCATGCGGGTCATTGGCGAGGGGGCTTCCATATGACCGGGCGTGCATTATCGTCGGACTGGCTCAAGATTCGGGGGAAAGGGATCTGGTTTCTTGTTTTTCTGGCCCCTCTTGGATTGACAGCGATGCAGGCGCTTAATTTTGGCTTACGGCTGGACTATCTGAAAGAGCAGTATGCAGATAACCTGTGGGGCGGATTGCTCGGCAATGTGGTTGTCTTTGTGCCCTTGTCTCTGATGCTGGGAGCAACCATTCTCAGCTCCATGATCGCTAATGTTGAGCATGAACAGGGATCTTGGAAACAGTTGCTCGCGATGCCCATTCCCAGACCAGCCGTGTATTTAGCCAAGTTTCTGCTTGCTTGTGTGCTGCTGGTAATCTCCTGCCTGCTGTTAACCGCAGGAATAGTAGGTCTGGGTCTGATTCTCGGATTCCATGCCAGCGAAATACCTTGGACACATGCGATCAAGCTGGGGCTATTACCTTTGGCTGGTGCACTTCCCGTGTTGTCACTGGAGTTGTGGCTCACGATGGTTAACAAGAATCAGGCACTTCCCGTCACCCTGGGCATCGTTCTCGCGATAACGGGCATGTTCGCACTCAGTATCTCACCGAACTTTCCACTCGCTTGGGCGCAGATGGCCTGGAATGGACCCAATCCATATCTGTATGCAGGCATGGGTGCAGGTCTGGGAATCTTGATTCTGTTGCTGGGTATGGTGCACTTTAGCCGGAAGGATGTGGCCTGACATGAGCTTTGCGACAACGTACTTCCGAATTTTGTCCGCTGAACGATTGAAAATGGGCAAATCGCCCATATGGCTCCTGATTCTGCTGAGTCCACTTATTGCGCTGCTCATCGGACTGTTGTCCACGCCATCGGGAAATTGGCAGGTATTGATGACCGCGATGGTTTTCCTGCACGGATTGTTATTGTTACCGATGCTGACTGGTGTGTTTACGTCCTTTGTCTGCCGTTTTGAACATGCAGGTGGAGGGTGGAAGCAGATGTTGGTTTTACCGCTCACACGTTCAGGCGTATATGCAGGTAAACTGACGATTGTGCTCATGCTTCTGGCGGGTACACAAGTATTATTGCTGATGTCCATTCTGCTGGCAGGCATGATTCACGGCATTACGATGCCAGTACCTTGGGGATTCTTGACGAGCAAACTGCTGCTTGGGTTGCTGGCCTGTGTACCCTTGGCTGCCCTGCAGATGTTTGTTTCATTGGTGTGGAGCAGCTTTGCCGCACCGCTCGCACTGAATTTTGCACTGACCATACCGAATATTCTCATTGTAAACTCGGCGACATATGGGCCGTATTATCCATGGGCACAACCGATGATTCTGATGACACCCGTTGATGGCGGAGGTTTCGGAGCCTACAACGTGCCACTGATGACAATGCTGGCTGTTGTTGGAGGCAGTGCTGTCATTTTCATTGGAATCGGCATGATGTATTTTGCGAAAAAAGAAATCTGAATAATCCGTTACACACTTGGTTATCGTAGATCAAAATCCTCTTTAAGCAAAACATGCAAAGCTCTATTGTATGTATGCTTCAGGAGGATTTTTTCTAATGTCTGACCCACCCATCATGAATGGTCAACTCCCGAATGATTTTGGCTGGTGCCCCGGCTACAAGTGTATTTTCGGGTACATCTTTGGTTACCGTACTTCCTGCAGCTACAACTGCATTTCTGCCAATGGTCACTCCGGGCAAAATAAGCGCGCCTGTACCAATCCAGGCATTATCCTGAATCACAATCCGCTTGGCAGTCTGGCTCCCGTCATCCAGCGAGTCAATCCGGTGGTAGGCACTGTCGAATATGCTTGTTCGAGGACCAATCATGACGTTATTGCCGATGGTCACTTCAACGTTAGCGGCAATCCCGACTCCTGCATTAATCATGACGTCATCGCCAATCGTTAATCTCGCGCCTTTGACCACGGTTAACTGGGTCCCCCAAGGTTTGCCTATGATGTTAAGCCGTTTTCCCACCTGCAAGTCACCCAATCTATTCAGATAAACCTTACCCCTGATTCGTGGCAGCAGGCCCATAGAGGGCTGGATTTTACCAAAGATGGCCAAGCCTCTTAGTTTACCGTAAGCAATTTTAACTCTGTTGGGCAGCATGATTCATCCGTCCTCTCCGTAGTTGAAAATCGTTTTTTTTTAACGATTATAGCCTTTTTGATACAAATTGTATCGTTAATTTTATATCAAGGCATCGCAAGAGCAGATGATCTCTCTTTCCTTGAGAAGATTTGCTTCAGGCGGGGGTCGGAGTCATCCTCTCAACTCCCTAACGAATCTGAGGAGTCTTAATCAAGAATTTGAAGTGATCTCAGAAATCTAAGGAACTTGAGACATGTTATATCCAATGAAACAACCGTTTGCAGCGTTTTTGTCAGGAGATTATGGGGATTAACGTGTCTGATGTTCTTTAAAATTTTAAAAGGGGACCTGGACACCAAATAAGATGTCCTGAGTTCTTTAGAAAATCGTTTAGCCATTCGTCAGAATCAGCTGACTCGGAATTGAACTTCAAGCTTGTTAGAGGCTTAATTTGATCCTTGTATAAATTGTAAAATCAAAATTCCAAGTATTACATCACACATCATGTGAATTGAATCATAGATTGTAAGCAAAATGAGACGAGAATCTGGTAAAATAAAAAAAGCTGTTTCTAGGCAGGCTTACATGGTTATTCGAGGATAGGCCCATTTTTGTAAGGGATAATTAATCCCTGCTGTTAGATGAAGATATTGGCTGAGAAAAGAGGGGTAAGCCTTGGATATTAATAAAACGGAAACCCTGAAGCGCATTATTTCTGAGGGAAGTTCTTACCAATCACTGTTTTTTAACCATCCGGATGCCATTTATGTAATGGACATCCATGGAAACTATATTGATGCTAATCCCTCGGTAGAGCGGATATCTGGGTATACACTGGATGACTTGATTCGTATGAATCAGAGTGAGATCTGTCCTCCGGACAGTGAAAATTCACGCAAACAATACATTAAAGAGGTACTGGCTGGACGTTCAGTCAGTAATCCCATTACTTTTTATCATAAAGATGGTTCCCTGAAACACGCAGAAATAACGTATGTGCCTATAACGGAGGGAAAAGAAGTCGTAGGAATCTATGGCATTGCCAAGGATGTTACCGATATCCTGGAAGTGCAACGTGAGCTTAAGGAGGCACAGGAGAAATATCAGGTGCTGGCTGACCATGCACAAGATCTGATTACCACTTGTGCTACGGATGGCGAGTTGTTATACGTCTCCCCTTCCGTGTACACCCTGCTGGGTTATAAGCCGGATGAAGTCATAGGAAAGTCCTTCAAGGATTATTGTTATCCGGGAGATTATCCGGACCCTATGGATCTTTCCAAGATCGGCAATGGCTGCAAGATGCGTGTGTTGCACAAGAAGGGACATTATATCTGGATGGAGACATTGGCGAAGCCTGTGGCTGGAGAGCGTGGCAAGAGTGTCCAGATTGTAAGCATCAGCAGGGATATTACCCAGCATAAGGATGCGGACAGACGTCTTCGAGAAAGTCGTCAGCGATACAGATCGTTGTTCGAATATAACCCGGCAGCTGTGTATTCATTGAATCTGGAAGGTAAATACAGCGCAGTGAACAGCAAACTGGTGCAAATGCTGGATATTCCGCGCAATAAGCTGATTGGCCAATCTTTTTTATCTAATCTGGATAAATGCGAAGTTCAATATGGCAAACATTATTTTGACATGGTGAAGCAAGGCGAACCGCAATATTATGAGACCCGAGTCGTTAATTCAAGTGGTTGGAAGATTGAAGTATCTGTTACGAATGTGCCCATTATTGTGGATAAGGAAATGGTGGGCGTCTATGGGATCGTGTCCGATATTACCGAGCGTAAGGAATACACGGAACGGATTCAGGAGCTCAGCAAGCAACATGAGCTAATTCTCAACACGGTTACGGAAGGAATATTTGGTTTGGATGCGGATGGAATCACCATGTTTATGAATCCAGCAGCAGCTTCGATGTTCGGTTATGAGGCGAAAGAATTCATTGGCAAAAACTCACATCCTATCATCCATCACACCCGTGCAGACGGAAGTCATTTGCCACAAGAAGAGTGCCCGATCCACATGACTGTGTTGGATGGACAGAGACGTTCAATCAAGGAAGATGTATTCTGGCGTAAAGATGGCAGCAGCTTTCTGGTGCAGTATCAGGTGACGCCGATTATTGAACAGGGACAGATTCAGGGCGCGGTGGTTGTATTTAATGATGTGACTGGCGAACGTGAAATTGTACGTGCCAAAGAAACAGCTGAGCTGGCGGCTCAGGCCAAGTCAGAATTTCTGTCGATGGTTAGCCATGAGATCCGGACACCGATGAACGGGATCGTGGGGATGACAGAATTGTTGATCGGTACCGATTTATCGGAAGAACAGCGTGAATATGCCGAGATTATTCGAGACAGCGGTGATGCTCTGCTGAACATCCTTAATGATATTTTGGACTTCAGTAAGCTGGAATCCGGGAAAATGGCACTGGCTTATGAACCATTTGCATTACGCAAGATGCTGGAACAGGTTGCCGAACTGTTTAAACCGCGTGCAGATGAGAAACATCTGGAGATCAGATATCGCCTCAATCCGAGCATCCCTGAGTTCATGGTCGGTGACGCCATACGTATCCGGCAGATTCTGGTGAACTTGGTTGGTAATGCGCTCAAATTCACAGATCAGGGAAGCATTGATGTTGCCGTGGATATTATCAAGGGCAGAAAGCCTGAAGACAGCGTTCTTGATTTTGCGGTGCAAGATACGGGAATTGGCATCCCCGCTGACAAGTTGGATCAGTTGTTTCAGTCCTTCTCTCAACTACATCCGGTGATTAACCGGAAGTATGGTGGTACCGGATTGGGACTGGTCATCTCCAAGCGACTCGTGGAGATTATGGGAGGCAGTATCAGTGTCGAGAGTATAGAAGGGGAAGGCTCAACCTTCCGGTTTGCTGTTCCTGCGGCGAGTGTAGATGCTTCAGCAGAACAGACAGCAAGTCAGTTCCATCATGATCGTACACGTCAGAGTGATAAGGTTGCCATGCGTATTCTGGTGGCGGAGGATCATCCGGTAAACCGGAAGATTTTGCGAGAATATCTGGAGAAGCTTGGATACCAGGCAGATGTGTGCACTAATGGCGTGGAGGCGATTGATGCCATCTCTCAGAATGCTTATGATATTGTCCTGATGGATATTCATATGCCTGTGATGGATGGACTGAAGGCGACAGACCTGTTACACCGCCTAATTCCACAGGATCGCATACCTCCAATCATCGCAGTTACAGGCAATACCAAACGTGAAGATAAGGAAGCTTGTCTGGAGATTGGAATGCGTGACTTTATTAGCAAACCGGTTATGCTGAGTGAGTTGAAGCGGGTGTTACAGCAATGGGGGCCAAGGGACGAACCTCGGCTTGCACCAAATTGAACAACTACTCAAATCAATTTCATAACTTACTAAAATAGATTTTTGTAACTAAATATAGACAAAATGAACCGTTTTGATCTATATCTAGCCTTGATTGGAGCAGCTGAAGGTATTATGAATTTGATTCATCTGGCTGTGAAAATAATACACACAAACACGCCAATAATCCTCCACTGATGGAGTGTTATTGGCGTGTTTGTGTGGACAGGCTTTTGAAGTTGAGCTGAAGCGTATGCAGTGATCTGTATACGAATGAGTTATGCCAATGTCAGGCGATTAATGTTACCAGATAATATTTCACAGGAGCTGTTGAATTTCTCACGTTCCGCTGCATCCAGATGCAATTCGATAATCTCTTGAATACCATTGCCACCGATGATTGCAGGAACACCGACGCAGACGTTGTGTTGCTCGTACTCTCCGTCCAGAATAGCCGATACGGCGATGATCTTGTGTTCGTCATTGAGGATGGAACGAGTGATGTGCGCGAGGGCATTACCGATTCCGAATTGGGTAGAACCTTTACGGGTAAAAATCTCCCAGCCAGCATCCTTTGTTTTGCGTGCAATATCGTCCAGATCCAGATGTTTGAAACGCTCCTTGTGCTGATCCATGATGTGCATAATCGGTTTGCCACCGATGGTCACATGAGACCAGGCTACGAACTGGGATTCTCCATGCTCCCCGAGGGCATAACCGTGCACACTGCGTGGATCGATGGAGAAGACTTCAGACAGCAGCGTTTTAAGCCTTGAAGAGTCAATGGACGTTCCTGTGCCGATGACATGCTCACGCGGCAGACCAGATAATTTCCATACCATATAAGTTACTATGTCAACCGGATTGGCAGCGACGACAAAAATCCCGTTAAATCCACTTTTCATGATCGGGACCACGATGTCTTTGGCAATCGATTCCGCTTCCTCCAGAATATCCAGCCGTGTCTGTCCTGGCTTGGGATTCGCTCCGGCAGTTAAGACAATAACATCCATATTGCCACAATCCGCGTACGTGCCTGCATATACCTTGGTGCGGTTATGTGTGAAGTCCATACAATGGGAAAAATCCAATGCCTGTGCTACAGCACGGTCATACGTCCGGTCCACCATCATAATTTCCCTGCATATCGATTGATTAATCATGGAATACGCACAACTCGAACCGACAAGACCCGCCCCGATCACCGCTACTTTGCCTGATTTGCCTAACACTGCCGTTCAGCCCCCATTTAGATTGATATTTATTCGTCACTTACGCGTCCTATGTTAAGTATAGTCCTTTATTTTATGCTGGAATGCACTTCTACGTTACATAAGATAACACATGGAAAAGCTGTGCAGCAATGATATCCGCTATCGCGGGAGCGTGTTGGAGTAACGGAGTTAACAAAATTGACATGAATTATTCATAATCATAAGATTTGACGGCGTTTGCACCTATGTCTTCGACATGACAGCATTCATGCTCGTTGTCGGATTGGGGGTTATTTATGCAGATTATATACCTGACAAAACTTCTTAGGAATCCGCAGAAACAGAACAAAACCGCCAAAGGGATCTGCCGAGGAGCTGACGAATACATACGGACAAGCAAAAGATAAGCATACTTGATCCATGAGACAGGTTGCCCCGATCCGATGATGGTTCCAAAAAGGAACGCTGAAGCCATAATGTTTTTATCCAAGAATCAATTTCATAACTCACTAAAGTTATATGAAATTGATTCCCAAAAGACTTCATTCCGGGAGGGAATTAATGATGATTGAAGAAGCAGGAGCAACGACGGAAACGGCCAAGAGCCTGGGCATAGGTGCCAGTACTCTTCGTAAATATGCGGCGGCACTGGAAGAACAGGGATACCGGTTCGAACGGTCCGCCAACAAATCCAGACTATTCAAATCCGACGACATCGAGTGCATTGAACGCCTGATGACCGAACTCAGAGAGCATAATCTACCCCTGGCTGATGCTGTGGTGACTGTATTGGCTCCAGAAGTACCTGTAGCTGTAGTTGAAGTAGATGTTCCGGTGGTGGGAATTGAAGGTCTGTCAGAGTCGGAATGTGCAGCGACAGTCATGCCATCCGTATTCCCTGAAGAACCTGAAATAATGGGTAATCTAAGATCCTATGAAGGTCTGGGGCAACTTGTAAGTGAGGTGACTTATGGTGCTGTAGAACAACAGCAGGATGATCGGGTACAGCTGCTGCAACAGCGGGTCGATGAACTGGAGCTGACCCTTCAGCATCTGGCGGAGACACATATGGCTCTCCAGGAACAGATGGAGAAACAGCGCGTGTGGATGAATGAGAAGCTGGAGGAAGAGCGGGATCGTGAACTCGTGACCAACTTGCGCAGCTTCCAGGGAAGAAAACGCAAACCAAAAGGAGTATCCTTGCGTATGTTGTTCGGGTTCCTGCCCAAGAAGCATAAGGAAGCTTGAGTGAGAGGCTCTTGCTCATCGTGATTTTGCATTATGGGCCTGATATAATAAGCTCCATACAACATGAAGACTGGCAACGGACTGCTCGGTATAGATAAAGACTGAGTGGATCAGGAAGCTGGCGTGGGAGGATCTGTGGAGCTGCGACGAAGTTGGCAAAGATTGCTTGGACTATGGACGGATCGTCCTCGGCGGGAAGGCATGACCATTGCTGAGCGTTATACAATACAGGAACTGCTGGGTATGGGGAGCTATGGGCTGACATACCTGTGTACAGATGACCAGAATGGCAGGGAAGTGGCGTTGAAGGAGTCCAAGCCTAGCAAGGGCAGACTCTCTGCGAAGCTGTTGGAGCGGGAGGCGGACGTGATGAGACGTCTGCATCATCCGGCGATCCCTGATCTATTGGATGTGTTCACATCCGGGAGACGAAGTTATATCGTTACCGAATATATTCGTGGACAGACGCTGGAAGATTGCATATTTGAGCAAGGTCTTCGATATACGGAGCGGGAATGTCTGGAATTGGCAGGTCAACTGCTGGCTCCGGTGGCTCATGTGCATGAGCAGGGATACATTCATGGAGATGTGCGGATTCCCAATGTTATTTTACGTGAAGGGACTGTACATCTGATTGACTTTGGCCTGGCGAGACGCTTGGGGGAGCCGTTGTTGCCGGAGCTGAAGCGACGTATGCGTGAAGTGCCTGAGCCTGAAGATGAACCGGCTACACCGGATCATGATCTGCAGGATATCGGCCACTTTCTTCTCTTTATGCTGTATTCGGCTTATGAGCCAGAGAAGGGCAGTGAACCCACCAGCTGGCAGGAGGAACTCAAGCTTACGCCGGAATTACACCAGATGTTGGAACGACTTCTTGGACTCCGTCCAGGTTATGAGGGTGGGGCGAGGGAGTTACAGGCAGATATGGAAAATGTGTTGCTGAAATTACCATGAAATAAGCTCTGTAGGCGGGCCTATATTTGTTATCCGTGACCTCTTCGTATGATATCTGTAGGGGTCTTTTTCCTTTTTGCTATATAGAAACAATAAAGGGGTGTTCTGCTGGCCGTAAGTACGGCTAGCGAACACCCCTTTATTACATATTCATTTATTGTAGCGTCTAATAAACTGCTGGCACGATCATTGCTCTTTAAAAGCAGTCGTGAGAGCAGCTTAGCTGGAGCTGTATTTTCTGCTTTTGTAATACCCGGAGCCACTGCGGCTGTCCCGGTATTTCACATCCGAAGAAGAATAGCGCTTGTAGGAACGCTTGCCTGAGGAACTGCTGTGACGTTTATATGAGCGCCTGTCCGAGGAGCTGTAACGTTTGCGGTGAGATGAAGATTTGGAATCAATAAGTTTGCCGATAATCTTTTTGAACATGAGCTTTCACCCTTTCGACTTCAACTGTTTTAAGCATATACGTGGCTAGATCAGAAGGGGTTTCGAGTTTTTCATGGAAAATTGTATTCATTGGACAGGAGCTTGGCGTATAATAGGATGTTGCTGATTGTACGGAATTTTTTATTTTGAGCGTTTAGCGTTACAATAGAGGACAGGATAAGATTTTAACGGACAGGAGTAGTTATCATGATTACATTGAAGACCAAAGAACAGATTGAATATATGAAAAAAGCCGGAGAAATTCTCGCCGCATGCCATAGAGAAATTGCAAAGATGATTCGTCCAGGCATTACGACACAGGAGATCGACCAGTTTGCAGAAGCTTTTATGAAGAAAAATGGCGCTACGCCGGAACAAAAGGGATATAACGGATACCAATATGCGACATGTGCGTCGGTTAATGATGTGATCTGTCACGGGTTTCCGGGAAAATATGCACTGAAAGACGGCGATATCGTCACAATCGACATGGTGGTTAATCTGAATGGCTGGCTGGCGGATTCGGCTTGGTCATATGCCGTAGGTGAAGTGACTCCGGAAGCACAACATCTGCTGGATGTAACCAAAAACTCTCTCTACAAAGGAATTGAACTTGCCGTGGTGGGCAACCGGATCGGGGATATCTCCAATGCGATTCAAGTGTATGCAGAAGGTGAAGGCCTATCGGTTGTGCGTGAGTTTATCGGACACGGCATTGGTGAGAAGATGCATGAGGAACCACAAGTCCCTCACTACGGTCCGCCTCATCGAGGTCCGCGTCTCAAGGAAGGCATGGTTATTACGATCGAACCGATGCTGAATATTGGTACGTTCCGAAGTAAGCTGGATTCAGATGGATGGACTGCTCGTACTTTGGATGGAAGTCTGTCTGCCCAGTATGAACATACGATTGCGATTACGGCGGATGGTCCAGTGATTTTGACAGCACAATAATAGCCAAAAGCAGCTACAATGTGACGATATTTGCATATTTCAAGGCGGCCCACGTTTGTGAACCGCCTGTTCCGGTTTAAACTATTAAGAAGTGATAACACAGAGCCAGTGGTAAGTGATCTCAGCTGACAAGGGTTAACCTTGCGTCCACTTGGCAACAAGGAGGTAATTTTGGTGTCTTTAAATAAACAGATCGTACTTGCTTCTCGTCCCGAAGGTGCCCCATCCAGAGAGAATTTCAACTTCATTGATGCACCTCTTCCTGAACCGGAAGCTGGGCAAGTCCTGGTACGTACATTATATTTGTCGGTCGATCCGTATATGCGGGGCCGCATGAAAGATACAAAATCCTATGCTGCACCGTACGCGTTAAATGAAGTGATTAAGGGTGGAGCCATTGGACAGGTTGTGGAATCTTCGGAACCGAATCTGCGCAAAGGTGACCTCGTATCCGGTATGTGGGGCTGGCAGCAATATGCCGCAGTGAATACGGCTGATCTTTCGCTAATTGATACCGAAGAAGCACCAATCACGGCTTACCTGGGTGCGCTGGGCCTGACGGGTCTGACGGCTTATTTTGGTATGGAGGACATCGGCAAACCGAAGGACGGCGAAACGGTTGTTGTATCGGGAGCAGCCGGAGCGGTAGGCATGATTGCTGGTCAGATTGGTAAAATTGTGGGAGCGCGCGTGGTTGGTATTGCAGGCTCTGATGAGAAATGCGCTTATTTGAAAGAAAAGCTGGGCTTCGACGTGGTGTTGAACTACAAGAAGGAGCAGGATATGTCAGCGGCCATTGAACGGGCTTGCCCGGATGGTGTAGATGTCTACTTTGACAATGTGGGCGGTGACATCTCGGATGCAGTCTTGCGCCACATCAATCGGAATGCACGTATTCCGTTATGCGGTCAGATCTCATCCTATAATCTGGAGAAACCGGATATCGGGATGCGGCCACAGACGTTGCTGTTAACAAATACAGCATTAATGAAAGGTTTCCTGCTGGGTGACTATACGAAATCCTTCAAAGAAGGCCGCGCCAAGTTGGCGAAATGGATCAAGGAAGGTCATATCCAGTATGAAGAAAACATTGTGGACGGGTTCGAACAGACGCCGGAAGCATTCATGGGCCTCTTCTCGGGAGATAATCTGGGCAAGCAGCTGGTTAAGGTTGCAGATCCTGAATAGATATTGAATGGTTTACATGTACTATTAGTTTGAAAACGAAAAGACACGTTCTGCACACCGAGGGTGCAGCAGAACGTGTCTTTTTTATCTGTAAATCTATGCGTGGTCTATGTAGGGTGACTAGTGTTCGGCGACCAGCACTTCTTTGTAGTGTTTGTACATATATACACGCCAGCGTACAATCATGCCAAAAGCCAGCAGGAAGAACAATCCGCCCGTTTGCGGAATACTTACATATCGCTGGATGACTTCATGCAGGATCAGGCGTACGGCCAGCAATCCAAGCAAGATAAAAGCAAAGCTGCGAGAACGTGTGGCAAAAATTTCTTCGCCTACTCGTTCAAACCGTGTACTGCGAATGAGGGGATAGGAGAAGAGGAACCAGCCCACCAGAAACGCAATGAATGCCCAGAGTAGAGGAACATGTGTTGCCGGTACAACAAACATGAGAAATCCTGTGCTCATGCCGAGCGGAGGAATAAGGATTTTGCGAATGGTCACCGGTCTGTGACTGGCTTTCATGCGGATGAAGATGGCAAGCAGTGCCATGACGAGCATGCCCACGGTTGCTCCGATTTGCAGGTAGTACGGACTGATTTGAGCCACGTAGAACTCCCTCTTTCTGGAATAATATGTTATCCGGAGATCCGGAACCCAGTACGAATTGCCGGAATTTTCAGTTCCTATTATATCACAAACGTAGAAAGCCGATAGAAAGCTTAGTGTATCATATACCCGATATGTATTCACAGGGTGTATTTGAAAATTTTGTATTATTGTGCCCGTTGTAAGGCCGTTTATTCGATTAAGGGGAAATCATGCAATGATTGGACAACAATGGATGTATTTCAAGCTTATAGGCTCACATCATAGAGGGTGGCTTGTGGGTAATACAGATTGGTTAGTACATGTGGTCAGCCTTGTATGTGCAAGTGTACTGGCTTTTTTGCTGATCATCTACGGTTACATCTTATGGATGAAATATAGCAGTAGGCGCAGGGAAAAGGTTAAGACGGTACTGATGCAAGAATTAATTTCTGAAGATTCGGTGCTACAGCGGTATCTGGGCCAAGGAGAAGTAAAAGTAGACTTATTGAATATGAGTGGAGATCAACAGAGTGTTTTGCAGCAGCTGTTATTGCAACGGCTTGCTCAAGGTCCGGTAGAGCACGAGACTCTGCGAATTCGTCTGTTATCCTGGCAAGTCTTTGGAAGTTCATACCGGTCGGTTTTGAAGACGGGAAAGTGGAGTGAACGGGTCAACACGTTGTTATATATTGAACAGTTTCATATGGTGGAGCTCCTGCCCAGGTTAGAGGATATGCTAAGGGTTACCTCCTGTACGCCGCTTGAACGCTTCATCATTTTGCGCATATATGCCAGAACCGGTTATTTCAGAATCGTGAAGGAATTGATGCGTGAGCAATATGTATGGTCCGATTCGCAGTATCTGCAGATTCTGCTGTTGCTTACCGATTCATCCTGGACACGTCTTAAGGATCATTTCAAGGAGGTACCTTATCAGGTCCAGTCTAATATCGTCCATGCCATTCGTATTCGGGATGACCAGACGGAGGGTGCTGTTGTCCTACTGGAGAAGCTCATTCTTGGAGAGGATGCGCTGCTGCGTACCCATGCTTATCAGGCATTGGCTCAAGTGGGCAGAGGTCGCGAAGAGTTGCTGAAGGGGCTATTGCTGGTATGGAACGAATCTGGCGAGGAAAGGCAACGCTCTGAAAGACTAACAGTGACCCAGCTTATGGGCACTGTTCATGCGGATGCTTTTATTCCTAGACTGAAGGTAATGATGGGTGATCCTTCTTTTCAGATCAGACAGGAAGCGGCGAACTCCCTTGCCCGGTACGAGCAGGGACTTGAAGAACTCCGGGATACGGCTGTAAACCATCCGGATAGATATGCAAGGCAGATAGCGGAAGAAACGCTGGAAAGGATGCAGTATGGACGAAAGATGGATTGAGATGCTGCGGAGTTTTGTTTTGGCATGTTACGAGGGTATATTTATCTATCTGGTGCTTGCGATTTTGACGTGCAGTGTTCTGGTAGTTGCTGCCGCTCGCACATTGATCCCGAGAAGGGATCTGGACCCGCTGCAATATCACGAGATGTTGGATGAAGAATTGGCTCCGGCGGTATCCCTGCTTGTCCCGATGCGTAATAGCGAGAATACGATCGTACAGCGAATTAATTGTCTGCTGGATATTCAGTATTCACGCTATGAAGTGATTATCATTAATGATGGATCAGAGGATGGAACAATGCCACAGTTAATAGAAACCTATGATCTGATGCCGATTCGGAGTAAAGTTCATTACTCGGGACTCGGTCAGGAGACGGCTCAGATTAAATGTGTCTACCAATCCAGGCTGCATCATCGTCTGATTGTGATCGACAAGGCGTATGGAGGACGAATGGACTCCTTGAATGCAGGTCTGAATATCTCGCAATATCCTTATATCGCCTCAGTTGGACCCCGGACATTTCTGGAACGGGATGCATTGGTGAAGATTATGAAACCCGTTATGGATGCTCTCCCAGGAGAAGAGGTCGTTGCTTGTAGTGGACGAGTAGATCTCATGGCCCCCAGAAATACGGATCAAACGGATTCAACCGACAACAGCACAAAACTTACGGGCAGTACATTGTATGTTATGCAGACCATTGAATACGTGCGTGCTTTTCTGATTAGCGGCGTGGGACTCGTTCGTTATAATATTAATGTGCTTTTATTTACAGCAGAAGTATTCGGTGTATTCAAAAAGAACCGGGTGATGGAAGTTGGGGGTTACAAGAGCGATGACCAGGTTGCTCACATGGAACTGGTAATGCGGTTACAGAAACATATGAAGCAGATCCGGGAACCTGGCCGTATTATATATATTCCCGATCCGATCTGCAGGGTAGAAGTACCTGGTACATGGCGTAAGCTGTGCAGACAGCGTATCGGTTGGCACATGCAGCTTGCAAGCAGTCTATGGACTCAGCGGAGCATGATCTTCAATCCGGCCTATGGCTGGATGGGGATGGTATCCATCCCGTATTTTATTTTGATCGAATTGCTGGGACCTGTGATGGAACTGGGAGCGATTTTGCTGTTCATCTCAGGCATAGGGCTACAATTGGTGGATATCAACCTATGCATCATTCTCGCTCTACTGCTGACGCTCTATGGTTCACTGTTGTCCGCAGGTATGGTAATGTTCGAGGTATGGTGTTCACGCAAAGCGTACACGTCAAGAGAGGTGACGCGTCTGTTATTGTATGCTTGTTCGGAGACGTTCTGGTTCAGACCACTGAATAACATATCCCGTATATATGGCATGTTGCAGGCTATGGGATTGCGGAAGGCAGAGGAAAAGGACAGCAGACATGGATTAGGGTAATCTAACGACCGATCCTGACAATACCTTGGAACAGAGCAAGGAGGAATACGCTTCATGAAAAAAAGTTACAGGCCAGCCACGATGTGGACGCTGGCTTGTTTTACAGTGGTATCAGTGGTGCTGGTTGTCCCCTGGATTATGTGGCAATCCCAGGCCCCGGTTCCACTGAACATCATGATTATTGACAAGAGCAGACCAGACTTATCCTATCAGGGGCACAAGGGGTTGGTTTGGCTTCTGAATCAACAGAAGATTGTACAGCACACAGGGGAATACTACTCGTATGAAGAGGATTATTACGGCTATGATCTTCAGGACGGGCTTCCACGGATGAAACAACTGCTGCCTGATGAGGTGACGGATACGGATCTGATCTATCTGACGGCGAATCGGAGTAGTCTGTCTGCACACAAGAATGAACGGAAGCAAGACGAAATTTATGAAGGATTAACAATATATGATGTGCAGAAGATCCGCGAGGCTGCGTATAAAGGGGTAACGGTTGTCGCTGAATACAGTGCATTGGCAAATACGGCTTCGAAAATGACCAGAGAGCAGCTGTATCCCATTTTGGGAGTGAACAGCAGTGGATGGCAGGGGAAATCGGTATCTAATCTGCAAAGTATGGAAGAAGTCCCCCGGTGGGTTCGGGCGAATTATGAGCAGCGGGAGAAGAAGAAATGGTCTTATCACGGAGCGGGTATGCTGCTGATCCATATGGATGGACAGGTCATGGTACTGGAGAAAGGTCCGGATGTGAAGACAGGCAATATACAGATTGCATTTACACCGGCAGGCAGCGATTGGAGCGGTATAACCCAGGATATACATTACAATGGCTGGTTCGATATCATTGTCCCGCAACAGCAGAATTCCATACTGGCCTGGTATAAGACGGATCTGACGGAGACAGGCGAGCAGAAGCTGGTGGATGCAGGAATTCCCGCGGAATTTGCTGCACTTGTCCGATATGACGACTATAATCGGTCGTATTACATGGCAGGGTCATTCGGAGAGATGAAGCATTATTCTTTTTGGCGCCGAATCCGGGGTTGGGAGGTCGTCCGGTCCAAGCTTACGCCAGATCAGAAAGATGTTCCGGACATGTTCTACTGGAAGGTGTATGTGCCCGTGATGAAGCATATTTTGAATGAAGTGCAGGATGGACGGCAACAATGGCCATAGGGTGGGTGTAAAGAAAAACGTTCGGATGGAGAGCAGGTAGTGAAAGGCCGTTCTTCTGGAGTGAGGACCGGGGATGTACATATTAGAGAAGCGCGTAGATGTGAGGGGCAGAAGTTTTGAGCGGAGCACGATATGTATCAGGCGGAAATTGAATTGCAATGTGTAATGCGATGCCGCTATGGCATCATGAACTGAAGTAACATATGTAGCAGACTCTAACGAACGTAGCGCGTCTTATTCGGCCTAATTTGCTACGTTGGTAGATCTAACGAATCACAGACACGTTAAATGATGGAATATGCTCATTTTGCCTGTCCCACTGCCAGTTTTCTATGAAATAGGGTGTGTGGGGTTCGTTAGATTTTTCTATCCGCTCTAATTGGTGTTATAGCGTGTCCTGGGTTCGTTAGATTTTGGCAAGAAGGTGGAACAGCAACGTAAAAAGGACTGCAGCGAATCTGCAGTCCTTTTTATGATACAACCCGTGCGTACTAGTTTTCGTGAAGATGCCGGAGTCCGTGCAGAAATGCGGATACGGTCAGACGCAGACTTTCGTCCGGATCAAAGTCCATGCCGAAGCCGCCTTGTGCCTCAATGGAGGCAAATCCATGGCAGAGGCTTCGCAAACCACGAACGGCGTGTAATGCTTCCGCTTCGGTTAGCGGGTAGGGCTGCAAGCTGTGCAGCAGCAACTCCAGCGTGGCTGTGCTGGCCGCGGCGAGCTGTGGCTCCTCGCGGTCCGGGGCATGGAATGAGGCTTCGTACAGCCCGGGGTGCTCGCGGACGAAGCCAATGTATGCCGCAGCGATGGCCTGGATGGCATCATCGCCAGTGCGGTCAGCAGTAGCCGCGGTTAATGCGCGGCTGAGCTGTTGTACGGACATCAGCGCCATTTCCTGGCGAAGCCCGGGAAGTCCGCTGATGTGGTTGTAGAGCGACGGCGAGCGCACATCCAGCCGCTGGGCGAGTGCGGCCAGTGTCAGCGCCTGAAAGCCGTCGCTGTCAGCAAGCTGGGCCGCGGCACTGAGCAGAGCGCCGCGATCCAGCCCTTGCCGGGGGCTCATAGTTGCCCTCCGGCAAGATCAAACCGCTGCTGTGCATCAGCGGTTGCCGCGCGCATGGCGGCCGCGGGCTGGCGCAGCATCCGTCCGTGGCCTACAGCCAGCACGGACGGTTCCAGCTCCGCCAGACGCTTCGCGCTGGCCAGAGCCGCTTCGCGGTTCCACGTCGCCAGCGCGGGGAACGGGAAGAGCGGGCGCACGCGGCCGGATACGGCAAGGCCGCCTTGCAGCTGGTACGCGTCGCCAGCGATGAGCACGCGGCTGCGCGTATCCATGAAGGACATATGTCCCGGCGTATGTCCTGGTGAGGCAATGGCGACCAGTGAACCAATCTGGTCACCGTCATCCAGCAAGTGGTTTGGCTGGGTGCGCACCGCTTTGGGCTTGGGCACGCCGCCGCGTACCGGGGTTTGTGGTTCACCGGGAAGAAGGGAAGTGTCACCCTCCAATAGCCGTGCATCCCGTCTGGAGATGAAGACCTCAGCTTGGGGTAGTGCCTCTTTGAGACGATCCAATGCACCAATATGGTCGCTATGAGCGTGAGTCAGAATGATCTTGGTAATGGGTTTTCCAAGGGACTGGGCAGTTGCCAAAATCCCCTTAAAACTGAACGGTATTCCGGCATCAATCAGGGTTAATCCATCTTCCTCTTCAACCAGATATACGTTCACAGGGAAGAGTCTTGGAAAAAACGTAACTTGAACGACATCAAACTCTCGGGTAATGCGCATCGATAAACCCTCCTTAAAACTAATGATATTAGTATAATAACTAATGGCATTAGTTTTAGCAATGCTTGTTGTTCATTTTATTCAAATAAAAAAAATTTGAAATAATGATTCACTTTACAAAAAAAGCGTTTTCAAATTGAAGATTACCGATTATAATAATCACGTAAGCCCTTTCATATGTCTATCTTATTGGAGCCCTTCGCATAGCGGAAGGCTCACTTTTTTTGTCTTTTTTAGATTAGAATGAAGACGGGATGTTAATCCCAGCTTAATTGTGTTGATGAGCTGTAAGTATTGGTATAACAGGAAAAATCACGTTTGATCTCCATCCTGGTTGAAAGTTGACAAACATAACTGTTATTCATATAATGACAGTTATACTTACCTTGGGTTGGAGTTCATCGGTGTTGTAAGCCGGGAAGGAGTAAGTTATGAATAGCGAATTTACCATAGCGGTGCATTGTCTTGTTTTTCTGTCGATGAGAGATGAGTGTATGGCCAATAGTGAAGATTTGTCCCAGAGTGTGGGTACACACCCGGCCAGAGTCCGTAAGGTACTTAGTGTTCTGCGCAAGCATGGTTACCTGACGACCAAGGAAGGTGCTCATGGTGGGTACTTGCTTAGCCGTCCAAGTGAAGAGATCAAGCTTGGAGAATTGTACAGACTGGTAGCTGGTGGCTCACTCGGTCCCAATTGGTGCTCAGGGGAGTCCGGTTCATCGTGCGTGGTATCTTCCAATATGCAGGATGTGATGGGGAACATATATAACGGAGGCGAAGAGGCGCTCAGCGCTTATTTTGACCGTATATCCATTCAGGATGTGAAAGAGCGCATAGGTCATGGGGAAGCGATAACCTTGTCGCTGAATGGATTGCCTGCAAAGGAGAAGTCCTGACGGAGTCCACAACGAATGGTCCTTCATGACATGGCCTTGGTTTAGTCAGGCATGGTGGACAAGTTATGGCATTGGCGTGTGCTCCGGTGAAAGATCCATTGATGTTCTCAGGCGATTCCGGGCATAACGTGAACACAGATGGGGGAGAGATCGTCTGCGCTGATGTTATTTTCGGAAGGCAAATCCTTGGTAGAGTAAACTTCGAGATCACCTTGCGGAAGTAAAAGAAGAATAAACAAATTAGATTCTGGGGAGTGGAACACATGTCAGGCATTGAAAAAAATGAAACACTTCGCGTCATTAGCGAACGCCATGCTGTCAAAAAGTACGAAAAAGGGTTTGAATTGCCTGAAGCTGATCTCAATGCGATTCTGACAGCAGCTGCGGAAGCACCATCTTCATGGAACCTGCAACACTGGAGATTCCTCGTGATTGAATCCGAAGCAGACAAAGCGAAATTGCTGCCAGTTGCTTACGGTCAAAGTCAGATCGTGGAAAGTTCGGTTACGATTGCTGTTCTCGGAGATTTGGAAGCAAACCGTAACACGGTAATCTACGATCAAGCTGTTGAAGCAGGCGCACTGACTGCTGAGGTTCGTGACGCATTGGTTGGACAGATCAACGGTGCTTACCAAAGCCCGCAAATCGCTCGTGATGAAGCGATCCGCAATGCATCCTTTGCTTCCCAAAATATTATGCTTGCTGCACGCTCCCTGGGTTACGATACATGTCCAATCGGTGGATATAATCCACAAAAACTGATCGAAACATTCAACATTCCTGCACGATTTGTGCCAACGTTGTTGATCACTGTAGGTAAAGCGGCACAGCCAGCTCGCCCGTCAGGACGTTTGCCGTTGTCTGAGGTTGTTGTTAAAGGTTCTTTCTAAGTTAGAGAGTTAAATCTGATGATTTTGCATCAGTGATATAAGTATAATACAAACAGCCGCACTTTCCTGTTGAGGGAAAGTGCGGCTGTTTGGCATATTGAGGGTGTATGGAAAAGTCCAAACTCACTTGAGTGGTGACTCCAATAGATCAGATTCCACACTAAAGTGAGTTCGTAGCTTCCAACATGAAATGATTACTTCTCAGGTGTTTCCGGGATTTGTGGTGCATGGAACGATTCCATGTACTCGATTGCGTTATACATCATCACTGCTGCTTCGGCACGGGTAATCGTTTGTTTGGGATTGAAGTTTCCGTCGGCATCCAGTTCATTGATTTTGAGAACAAGTGAACGCTGAATGGCACCTTGATACTCTGGCGTAAGTTCCCGTTCGTCGGTAATATCCACCGGTTTGATATTAATCATTGGCAGACCGCCTTTGGCCTCGATGCCTTGCATCAGGAACAGTGTGAATTGTTCACGAGTAAGCGGTTTGGATGGATCGATATCCTGTGACATCTGAATGCCATTATATTGCGCGCGGATAAATGCATCACTGTACCATACGCCATCTTTTACAGCAGAGAAGTAGTCACTTGGTACCGGCATTTTGATAAAACGAATCGTGTCCAGATTCAGATTCAGGCCGTCCGCAATCAGTTGAATGCCCTGAGCGGTATTTAACTCCAGTTCAGGTTTGAACAAGCTGTCACTCACGCCTTTGATGAATCCATCTTTATGGAGAGATTCGATTTTGTCAGCTCCTGCGATACCTTGAATATCCGTGAATTGGGCCTGCGCCGCGTTGATCGGTCCTGCACTTAGAGACAGCGTGAGCAGAGCTCCCGCAGTTAATGTAGCAAGTATATTTTTTTTCATGATAGGTTCGCCTCACTTTTCCAGGGATGATCCCTTTATATAAAAGTTATTTGCCCCTATAGACGACCCTTCTGTTCAAAAGGTTGCTGCAATTTTCCAACTGAAATTCATAATCATTCAGAAAGGGCTAAGTGAAGGCACTGCATCTATCCTTTGGATTTATTCCGATAATCCGTGGGTGAACGTCCCATCATTTTGCTGAACAGACGGGAGAAGTAGTACGGGTCTTTGAACCCAAGCTCGGAACTGATCTGCTTCACGGTCCAATCGGTAAAATCCAGATAGCGGCAGGAATGCTGAATCTTCAGCCGCAGAAAATAATCGATGGGCGAATGCCCAGTAGCTTGCTTGAACAACTGAGAGTAATGAGGAACAGACAGCCGCGCATGAGCCGCCAGTTCCTTGAGGGTGATTCCATTCTCCAGGTGCTCCAGCATATATTGAACGGATTGTTCAGCCGCACGTTTGCTGCTCACGATCCCGCCATCCGTTCCGGTTGTCTCCGGTCCATAAGCGAGCATGCCAAGCATATAACCGATAATCTGGGAGGCATATGTCATCGTCTGCATGGAGTAACCCGTCTCTAACGCGCCGTAACATTCATGGAACAGCTCAAGCCATTTTTGAGCCTTGGCCGGTGGCATGGTAGTAATATGATGGGCTAACAAGGGTTCTATGTAGGATAAAGCGTGTTCCCCGCGCAGATGAATCCAGAAGATGCTCCATGGTTCAGCTGTGTTGGCACCATACACATGAGGAACGTGTGCAGGCAATATGACGAGGTTTCCCGGGCGGACATCATATGTCTTGCTGCCATCCATCGTATACCAGCCTGTGCCTTGGGCACAGTACATCAGAATGTGTGACTCACAACCATCGGGACGGTCTCGGTAATGATGCTCCGCTTCGTGAAAGTAACCGATATCGGTAACGTATAGTCCGGACGTGACCGGATAAGCTGCGGTTTCTTGCAGCAGTGAGTCCGGAAGCACAATGAGTTTTTGCATACGAAATCCGTCAGATTTACGCTGTAGGGGTGGTCTGTTGTTAGGTCTCATACTTTGTATTATGGTGAGAGGGGATAGGGGAGTCAATGCCAGATATGAGAGCGCTCACCGGGGGTTGTTCTCAATATAGAAAGCCACGTTACAGGAAGTGAAGCAGTTGCCCGTGAATTGGGTAAGTACATACCAGTGGGAAGAATCAGACCAATGAATATATAGGATAAGGGAGAGATTAGATATGGAACCAGTCACAACTCAGGAAACACTTTTCTATACAGGTACGTATGCGTCAGCGGATGAACCAGGAATATTCCTATGTGCGTTGAATACGGATTCAGGAGAGATGCGGATCGTCAATCACATGGATGGCGTGGATAATCCGTCTTATCTGGCGCTATGCCCGGATGGAAACTGTCTGTATGTGGCGAGTGAGACGGACGAGGGAGAGGTGTTGGTCTATCGTAGAGATGCAGCAACGAGTGAGCTGCACCTGATGGATCGAAAACAGACCAGAGGGGCTTCTCCATGTTATGTGTCTGTCTCCACGGATGGTCAGTGGGTGTTCTCATCCAACTATAGCAGCGGCAGTGTCAATGTATTCCCGGTTGGCGATCAGGGGACGCTTGGTGAGATGAGTGCATGGGTGGAGCACACGGGAAGTGGAATCAACGAAGAACGGCAGGAAGGGCCGCATGCACACTCCATTCAACCCGATCCGTCCGGGCAGTATGCTGTCGTATGTGACCTCGGTCTGGATCAGATCATTGTGTATCGGTTGGAAGAGGGACGTCTGGTAACCCATCGTGAGATGGATCAGCCACCAGGCGCAGGGCCAAGGCATCTTGTGTTCCATCCCAACTCGAAGTGGGCATATGTAATCAACGAATTGAACAACACCGTTACGGCATTCCTATACGATGAGCGCAGAGGGGAGTTCACTACGGTGCAGCACATCTCCACACTTCCAGAAGGGCACAAAGGAGAGGGGACGGCTGCAGACATCCGTATATCTCCATGTGGACGTTTCCTGTATGCATCCAATCGGGGAGATGACAGCATCGTCCTTTATCATATTGACCAGGAGAGCGGCGAGTTGGAAGCTGTAGAGTGGACGTCCACGATTGGGCAGACACCGCGTAACTTTAATATTTTGCCTGGTGGGATTCTGGTCGTGGCAAATCAGGACAGTAATAACCTCGTAGGTTTCCAAATCAGTGAAGAAGACGGACGCCTGACGCATAACGGGTTCAAGCTGGAACTGCCTCGTCCGGTATGTATTGCTCCTGTGGTATAAAAGTTGTAATACGGTGAAGAGAACGTGAAATACTACATCTAAAAAGTGGTCTAATAAGCTGTGAAATCATGGAGAAACACATGGTTTTACAGCTTTTTTAGGCTTTTTATGCGATTAACTTGAAAATAGTGGCAATTATCACATTTTTTTATTGACCATCGTTCTAATGTTCATTATGATCAGGATATATAGGGGTAAAACCTAAAATCTGGATGTTGCACGAAGGGTGGTGCTTTCCTTGGAACCTGCAAATTCAATTCGGGAGCAATTAACCCAGTTTATCGAAAAGAACAGCATGACGCTCACCCGATTCTCGGAAGTCTCTGGCATTAATACAGGCACAATTAGTCGTATTTTACATGGGAATCGTCCCATATCCGTGAGTCAGTTGATTGCGATCTCATCAGGAATGGGCGTGGCAGCGGATCATTTTTTTTCCGACTATGTGGAAGAATGTTTTGCTTATTCTGTCTCCATGCGGCGAATCAGACCGTTTATTCTCCGAAGTGCGGAGTTGAATCGGCTGGATTGCATTGAGCAGATTCTTTATCGGCTACTGGACGACCTGGATTATGCGACAGAATTATTTGAGATGGCTGAACAATTATTTGAACAAAATCAGCGGTCTGCCGCGGCATTGTTATATAAGAGTGTGAGTGAAGTTGAGAAATATCAGCATTCTGAACGGCTCGCGATGTGTCAGTATCGGTTGTTTTTAATTGGACAAGGAGAGAACCTGGAAGAAAATCTAAGGACAGCTATCTTGTTCGAGCCTTATGTTGACCGGTTGGATGAGGGATACCAACTGGACGCGCTGAAACATTTAATTCATGTGTTTATGGCAGTTCATAAATGGGATAAAGTAGATGGTTTAGCGCAAGAGATGTACAAATTAGCGAAGATTTTCTATGAGTCTAAACACCTTTCTAAACGAAGGGAACACCACCATGAGAATCACACCGAACGCCCACTCTATACTTATATTTTATATGCTTGGTTGATTCGATCCACAGTTTATGAGGAGTATGGAGATTATAAAAAAGCTTTGGAGTTTGTATCGTTGTATGCATACGGACAGGGCTGGTTACAGGAACAGGATGAAGAATCAGAGCGCATACAGCAACAATTTGGGGAATGGGCTACAGCTAATACCTATCTCTACCGAATGTTATCTGGAGAAAGGGAGATTGTTCACGAATACGCGGACTACATCTCGAAGTATCCTGATGAAATTTTTTTAGCTTTACGTTACATGATACAGGCAGCCAATCGGTTTGACTGGAACATTGATGACATTTTGGATCGCTTCTCCGAACATACGCCTTTACGTACCTACAAGACTGAGTTTGGAGATTATAATAAACGTATTATTAATGAAAGTTATGCGCGGTTTTTAAGTGATCTAGGGATGTACCAACTTAAGAGAAATCGTAATGATGCAATGAATCTTATTCTTGAAGGATTGCAAATGTCAGTTAAAATAAATAGTGATCGAAATATTATTACATGTATGACATTATTTGAGCAGTACAGAGATCAAGCTGATCCAGAAGCAAAACAGAAGTTCAAATCCTTATCAAGTGAGGTGCAACGGCTCAATGCGAAAAAAAACGTCTTTCTTGCTAACCATTTTTAGTGTTACAGTTACAATCTGTCCAATCATTCATGCCTTAATGGGCCACGGAGCAGGCGGAGTGTAAATTTAAGAATTCATTCAAAAAATTACGAAGTCGAAGGAGAAATCCTTCGGCTTTTTTATGTACCAATCATTCAATTACTAAATTAGACCTATAGATGGAATTATATGTTTAATTTAAAATGAATATATTAAAGCGCTTACATGAAAAGATGGCGCTACAAGGGCATCGGGCTTACCAATACAATTGGGGAGGCAATTGTTTATGGGAAATCGTTCATCATTGTGGAAGCGCACATTACGTACAGCGGGAGTGTCCCTGCTGAGCTCCGCGCTACTGGTGACTTCGCTTGGCCTTGGTAACACGCCGGTTACACATGCGGCGGGTGCTAGGCAGATGGAATATCTGGATCGCGGTGTGGTGGCTGTGAAGACCGGGACAGGTGTGTTTGTCAGCTGGCGGCTTCTGGGAACGGAAGGTTCGAATGTATCATTTAACGTTTATCGGGATGGAACCAAAGTGAACGCTACGCCCATAACAAACAGCACCAACCTTCAGGATGCAAGCGGGACAAGCAGTTCCAAATATACGGTTCGCGCTGTCGTGAGTGGAACGGAGCAGGCTGCTTCAGCGGCAGCAAGCGTATGGGGCAATAACTATCTATCTGTACCGCTCAGTGTACCCGCAGGTGGGACAACGCCCGATGGAGTAGCCTACACCTACAGTGCCAATGATGCCAGTGCAGGTGACCTGGATGGTGATGGTGAGTATGAATTGATCGTGAAGTGGGACCCTTCCAACTCCAAGGATAACTCCCAGAGTGGTTATACCGGGGAAGTGTTTATCGATGCCTACAAATTAAACGGTACACGCCTCTGGCGAATTAGTTTGGGCAAAAATATCCGTGCCGGCGCTCACTACACCCAATTCATGGTGTATGATCTCGACGGTGACGGCAAAGCCGAGGTTGCGATGAAAACAGCCGATGGCACCAAGGATGGCACTGGTGTGGTCATCGGTGATGCCAGCAAGGATTACCGCAATTCCAGCGGTTATGTATTATCTGGCCCCGAATTCCTGACGGTCTTCAATGGGCAGACTGGCAAAGCGCTATCCACAGTGAACTACGAACCAGCACGTGGCAATGTGTCCGACTGGGGAGATAACTACGGCAATAGAGTGGACCGATTCCTTGCCGCCATTGCGTATCTGGATGGAGAGCGTCCAAGCCTGGTCATGGCGCGTGGGTACTACACCCGTACCGTACTGGTGGCTTATAACTGGCGGAATGGACAGCTGACCAAACAATGGACATTTGATTCCAATACGTCCGGTAACTCAGGTTATGCTGGGCAGGGTAATCACAATCTGAGTGTGGCGGACGTAGACGGAGATGGGAAAGACGAGATCGTCTATGGTGCCATGGCGGTGGACGATAACGGCAAAGGATTGTACACAACAGGACTTCATCATGGTGATGCCATGCATCTGAGTGACCTCGACCCGGACCGCCCTGGACTTGAGGTATTTCAGGTCCATGAGACACCATCCAATGCCGGAGTGGAATTCCGTGATGCAGGTACAGGTCAGTTAATCTGGGGAGTCAAAACAACAAAGGATATTGGACGCGGCATGGCGGCAGATATCGATCCAAGATATAAAGGCGCTGAAGTATGGGCAGACGGCAGTCTGTATACGGCCAAAGGGCAGAAACTCGGGACAACCCTGCCGTCCTCCACGAATTTTGGAATCTGGTGGGATGGTGATTTGCTTCGTGAACTGCTGGACAGCAATCGAATCGATAAGTGGAACTATGCCAATAACACAACGATGAACCTGCTCACCGCTTCCGGCGTATCTTCGAACAACGGAACCAAGTCTACGCCGAATCTGCAGGCCGACCTGTTCGGAGACTGGAGAGAGGAAGTGGTATGGCGGACCAATGACAGCTCAGCGCTGCGGATCTACACCACAACAGCAGTTACGGACAAACGCATCTATACGCTGATGCATGATCCGGTGTACCGTCTTGGCATCGCTTGGCAAAATGTAGCCTACAATCAACCGCCGCACACCGGTTTTTATCTGGGAGAAGGCATGAGCACACCACCGGTACCCAATATCCGATATGCGGGCAGATGAGGAATGGACAAGGTGTGGCCGTCCAATTCCGTTCATGTTTACAATAGCCAGCGAAGCATGGGATTCATTCGCTGAAAGGAACAACGGACGCTGGTTCGTTGTTCCTCTTTTTTGCCAATAGCCCAGAAATCCGGTAAAAATCGGAAAAAACGTTTGACAGGTATATAGACTGCCTTTATTATACGTATATAACTTACTAAACAGGTAGGAATAATAAAAATGAGTCTGTTTTCATTGTGAAAACGGTCATTTTACAGACAGATGCAACCATGCAACCTGAACAGAATAACGTTCTCACCGTATAGACGGAGGAACACCGCAGCGCATCCTTTCCGGAGGAAGCATGCACGGCCTTAAGCCGGCATGACTTTATGGGGAGAAGTGCGCGGGGGTTCCTCCGTCTTCTTGTTTTTTACGGGGCGTTCAATCCTGTTCAGCCGGCCTGAGGTAGTCATGCAGATCTATATCGGGGGAGTGTTATTCATGAAAAAGAGAATTCATAAGGGTATTTTGGTTGGTCTGGCACTGGTATTAACAGGAGTTCTGGCAGCATGCGGATCGGATAGCGGCGGGTCCAGTGCGGCAGGAACATCAGGGGGAGCAGAAGGCGGCACAGAAGGGCCCAAGGCCATCCAACTGCTGAATGTTTCCTACGATCCAACGCGGGAACTCTATGAGCAATATAACAAAGCGTTTGCGGCGCATTGGTTGAAAGAGAAGGGCCAGGAAGTAACCATTAAGCAATCCCATGGGGGATCGGGCAAACAGAGCCGTTCTGTTATTGACGGACTGGATGCAGACGTGGTGACGCTGGCATTGGGATACGATATTGATGCGATTGAAGATAAAGGTCTGATTAACGAGGGTTGGCAGGACAAATACGAGCATAACAGCTCTCCGTATACCTCTACGATTGTATTCCTTGTACGTAAGGGTAATCCAAAAGGCATCAAGGACTGGGATGATCTGATCAAAGGGGATACGCAAGTCATCACCCCGAATCCCAAAACGTCCGGCGGAGCGCGCTGGAACTATCTGGCGGCATGGGGATATGCCCTTAAGCATAATAACAATGATGAAGAGAAGGCGAAGGAATTTGTTGGGGAATTATTCAAACATGCGCCTGTACTGGATTCGGGTGCTCGCGGATCTACGACAACGTTTGTTGAACGTGGTATTGGTGATGTGCTGCTTGCCTGGGAAAATGAAGCTTTCCTATCGGTAAAAGAGTTGGGTCCGGACAAATTTGATATTGTCGTGCCTTCGGTTAGTATCTTGGCTGAACCACCGGTTGCGATTGTGGACAAAAATGCAGATAAAAAAGGAAGCCGCGACGTGGCGGATGCCTATCTGAAATATTTGTACAGTGAAGAAGGACAGACGATTGCCGCTGAAAATTATTACCGCCCAACGCTGGACAGCGTGGAGGAAAAATTCAAGGATCAGTTCCCGGCGCTTGAACTGTTCACGTTGAAAGATGTCTTCGGTACATGGCGGGATACTCAGGCCAAACATTTTAATGACGGTGGTATCTTCGACCAGATCTATGTTCCAGGCAGCTAAGGTTGCTCTGTTCAATGAACACCCGATCAATCGCGCTGTGAGCGGCCAACCAGCCCTACCGGCTGAAGGCAGAGAGGATGAACGTGCATGAGCAAGGTGATGGTGGCGCGGAGACGCACATTGCCGGGATTCGGATTAACGATGGGTTACAGTGTGTTCTACCTGAGCCTGGTTGTACTTATTCCATTGGCTGCCCTGTTGTTTAACTCAACAGGGCTGACGTGGGCAACCATGATTGAGGTTGCGACCAATCCCAGGGTGCTGGCTTCCTTCCAAGTCAGCTTTCTGACCGCAGGTGCAGCGGCCCTGATTGATCTCGTGCTGGGGTTACTCCTGGCATGGGTGCTTGTTCGGTATGAGTTTCCTGGCAAAAGGCTGTTTGATGCGGTCATTGATCTGCCTTTTGCCTTGCCAACAGCGGTAGCAGGGGTTGCCCTTACGGCGATTTATGCCGGCAATGGCTGGATTGGGCAGTTTGTAGAACCTTTGGGCATTAAGCTGGCCTATTCACAGGCCGGGATTACGCTGGCGCTGATGTTTATCGGCATTCCGTTCGTGGTTCGTACGGTGCAACCGGTGTTGGAGGAGCTGGAGGCAGAGGTGGAAGAGGCGGCTGCCACACTGGGAGCAGGAAGATGGCGGATATTCCGTACCATTCTGCTGCCGGATCTGATTCCGCCACTGCTGACCGGGTTTGCTCTGGCTTTTGCCCGGGGCATTGGTGAATATGGCTCCGTTGTATTTATCTCAGGTAATATGCCGATGAAAACGGAGATTGCCCCCTTGCTGATCATGGCCAAGCTGGAGCAGTTCGATTATGCAGGCGCTACAGCGGTAGCTCTGCTGTTGCTACTGGTTTCTTTCATCCTGCTGCTGATTATTAATTCCTTGCAACGTTGGAGCCGGAAGGCGGGCAGGGCATGAGAATGAAACATGATGCAATAAGGATATTAAAAGACGTCACTCACCCAAACCAAAGGAGGTGCAGCATATGGCGGGTTCTGTCCCACTGAGCCCTGTTCCACCCGTACGAGCTGGCCGCGGAACGAACCGTGCAACAACGGAAGCTCCATGGGTCAAATGGTTATTGATTGGACTGGCGAGCTTGGTACTTATATGGCTGCTTATATTGCCACTGGCCATTGTGCTCATGGAGGCGTTGAAGCAGGGCTGGGGTGTATACATCGCGGCTCTTACCGAGCCGGATGCCATGTCTGCACTGAAACTCACGTTATTGGTTGCGGCGATTACAGTGCCGCTGAATACGATATTTGGTGTGGCCGCTGCATGGGTCATTACCAAATTCCAGTTCAAGGGCAAGGGACTCATGATCACGCTGATTGATCTTCCCTTTTCCATCTCGCCTGTGGTGGGCGGGTTGATTTTTGTATTGGTTTTTGGTTCGAATGGGTGGTTTGGGCCGTGGTTGTCCGAGCATGATATCAAGATCATTTTTGCGCTCCCAGGCATCGTAATTGCAACGCTGTTTATTACCTTCCCGTTCGTAGCGAGGGAGTTGATTCCACTCATGGAGGACCAGGGAATCCGGGAAGAGGAAGCGGCGGTTACACTGGGTGCTTCCGGGTGGCGAATCTTCTGGAGTGTAACCTTGCCCAACATCAAATGGGGGCTGTTGTACGGCATTATTCTGTGTAATGCCCGTGCTATGGGTGAGTTCGGAGCGGTATCTGTGGTCTCCGGACATATCCGCGGAGAGACCAATACACTGCCGCTGCATGTGGAGATTTTGTATAACGAATATCAATTCTCAGCTTCATTTGCCGTAGCTTCGCTGCTCCTGATTCTGGCTCTTGCCACGTTGCTGCTCAAGAGCTGGCTTGGACACAAAGCCGTTTCAGAAAAGTGATGATGAGAAGAAGAAAATACAGATTGACAGCTACTGGAAGCCCTGATAATGTATAAACCAAGTATATAGGTTGGATAAGAATGATTTATAAATCCGTTGGATGACAGCGTACTTAGGAATATGGCGGGCAATAGCCCGAGAAGAGGAGGCGGCTCTATGGCTAAGCCGTTAAAAGTGGATGAGGTATGGTTGGACCGAATTGCCGGACAGCTGAATGACATGGAGTTTGGTTCTTTGCATATCGTGGTGCACGAAGGTCAGATTGTGCAGATGGAGCGGACCGAACGCAAGCGTTTTGAAAATACGCCCTCAGGCAGCGCCTCCAAATCCGGAAGCACGGCACGAAGCAGTTCAGCCCGTTCACTACGCGGATCAAATGCGAGTGCAAAGGGATAGAGAGTGCCGTTGTATCAGGGAAGGATGGGTGTATAGGAATACACATGTATAATCCAGAAACTCATGGGAAATGTATGTTTCACACTGTCCTACCTATTGCGCACGACTTGTTTCCTTATGCTCCTTATACCAATGATTCGCTTCAAGCAGCACCTGTTGCCCACCTGCATCCATGAATTCTTCCACAAAGGTATCGAAATACCCCACAGGCTGATCGCCGGTGATGATGGAGATGTACGCTCTGTCTCTCATGCGAATCAATTCAGATGAATATTGAATCAGGGCAGGGGTTGCAACCTCCAGGCGATTATAGATACCATTCTCCGTCAACCCTGCAGATGCAGCCCACTGTTCACGTTTATCCGAGGGTGTACCTGGAACCGTCATGCCGATACTTGAGCCGATCATATTAATATAATTCTCCATTCTGTTGTATGGGTAAAGTAAATGGAACGAGTTTGGATCTTCAGCGCTCCAATTCCAGTGTTTTCCTGGAAGGCCATACTCCATTTTGATCTGCTCCTCCGGATCGGGGTTGGCACTTACATAATCGAGGATCTCCAAAATTTTCTCCAGTTTCCCCGGCTCCTTCGTAGCCTCAGCACCTATAGCAATAAAATTCATCAGCAGATTGTTCCCTTTTGAACCGCTATGTCCATCAGGACCAATAACAGGAGAACCAAATACAACCTCTGCAGTTGCGTTCTTCTTTAGTAGCTCATTCACATTAAACGAGGCTCCCACCGGAGTTTCCTCGCCATTTTCATTCAGGACACTGTAATCCCCCTCTTGATTCCAATGATAGTAGTTGCCCATCGAGGTCATCCCAATTTTTCCATTAATAAAAGCATGGGATAGATGTTTATAACCACCCTTATTTTCGCCGGTTATAAACTCGGGGTCGATAATCCCGTCCTGATACCACTTTTGCATATAAGTCAGGGCTTTTTTCATCTCCGGCTCCAAAGCGCCGATCACGAGTTGGTTGTTTTTTTCATTAAAATACAGCTGCTCGGTGAAAACGGTCTGTCCAAAGGCGCCAAACACGACATTTAAGCCCTCTCTGGACAGGCCATACGTATCCTGTTTACCATTCCCGTCCGGATCATCTTTGGCAAAAGCATACATAACCGTCTCAAATTCCTCTAATGTCTTCGGTACGTCCAGACCAAGCCGCTTAAGCCAGTCCTCTCGATATACGACAGGAGTTCGATAGATGTTGGTCTCATTGATGGCCGGTATTCCATATAAGCTGCCGTTTATTTTTCCATACTCCAGATAACGTGAGTCATAATCGCGAATTCGCTGTACGATATTTGGCGCATATTGTTCAAGTACATCCGGGGGGATTTCCGCTAAAACCCCCTGCATTTGATACTTCAGCAGATCATGCGGTTGTCTGATCCGAAACAGATCCGGTATTTTACCTTGAGCAAGCTCCAAATCCAGCAGTTCCTCGTACCGCTTGTTTTCAAGGTTCCACACCTCCAGATCGACATCAAATCGATCCTCAATATATGCAATCATCTCAGCGTCCTCAGGAACAGGGATATTCTGATGCATGGTCCAGGATATCGTATACTGTGGTGCTGTATCTTTCTCAGCGCTTGCTAGATGGTCCTGCTGTTGCACTTGTGATTCCTCCCTGTTTAGAAAGGTACAACCGCTCATCAATCCTATAAGAATAGATGTAGCAATCAATAGACATAGCTTTCTTGAAAGGTTCATAGCAGCTCCTTTACTAATTTTAAATTCTATATAGGTTCAATTTAACATTTACACAATAACGGAGAGGACAGAAAGAACCTGAAGAAGCGAAGCGTTCGCCTTTATTCCCGGATTTCCCCTTTTAGAAAAGGGATCAAATAAATCTGGGAATAACAGCGATCGGAAGGTTATTCTGTCATCGGAGTGTCCGTGTAAATATTCCTAATTGACCCTATATAGATCCCTGTTCCATTAGACTGCGCATGAAGTTTTTTGGTGTACAGCCGTGAATTTCTTTGAACTTCTTAATGAAATAAGCAGGGGTACGGTAACCGACCGTACTTGCGACCTGCTCAACTGTAATTTCACGCTGTGTCATGAGCTCGCGTGCGCGTTCCATTCTCTGATTCGTAACATATTCGGAATAAACAATCCCGGTTTCTTCCTTGAAAAGTTTACTGAGATATTTAGGGCTGATGAATACTTGCTCTGAGACATGATCCAGCGTGAGATCGCCCGATAAGTGCTCACGAACATAGGCTTTGACAGCTGAAATGGTATCCACGCTTCGTACCTCACTTCGCTTCTCCATATGCATCACAAATTCGGTGACGAGATGAATGATCCATTCCGAATAGCGGTTGATATTGTAGAACAATGAAAATTGCTTGTACAAATTCAATGAATTCGCCTCGGCGGGCTGCCAACGAACCTGATTAATACACTCAGCGTAAATAGATACCGTTTTTAATAAGATGATCCGACTGTATTCGGCGGAATAGGGGCCTTTCTTTAATGTCGCGACCAATTCCTGAATGGCCTGAACCGTACCTTGCACATCCCGAGTCTGCAATTTCTTCTCAAAATTTACGAGGTATGAGTCCGAAATTTCCAAGCTGCTGGTTTCCCTGTTCAGAAGATCAAGATCCTGAATGGCAGACTGCTCGGGGAAGAAGTAGCTGTATCGAATCAGGGTATTCGCCTGATGATAGCTTGTGTGAATCTCTGTGAAGTGTTCTACCCATCCGCCTAACGATAGTACAAATTCCAGACCAAATCTGCTGCTCGCCTCAGCGTGAATAAAGTCTACAATGTGATCAGAGAGAGGTTCTTCGGGTTGGTTGGTACAGATAATTACGGCTATTTTGTGATCCTGCAATTCCTCTGCCAGCAGTTGAGTTCCATCCATTTCTGCGATCTCAAGTTGCTGAATCATCGTGTACAACGTATGCTGCAACTGTCGTGGCTTCAGATCCTTCCACTTCTCATTAACGGGGTCAATGACGATGCAACGGAAGCGAGAGTAGGCCATTGAAATGTGAACAGACTGGAGCTGTTCCGTAAGTTCCTCCGGTGTAAATCGATTATTTAACATATTAAGCATGATACTATGCTTAATCATCTTGTGATTGGCCTGTAAGGTTTCTTCAAGACTATCAACTTTATTGGATAGACTGTTAAACGTTGTATCGATGAACCGGTATTCGTCCTGTTTTAAGCTGGTTGGGCTATCCATCCGGCTCTTGATGTTATTCAGGATTCGCTTAAGAGGACTATAGTTGGCCGTGGTAAAAATGGACGACATCGCTATCCCAACTGCAACAGCCAGCAAGCCAAGAAGAATCGAAACTTCTTTCAAGCTATCCATCTTATAATAGAAGCTGTCATTAGGTGTGGTCGTGTAAATCCGCCATGCATTTCCTTTAAATTGATCTTGGGTAACAACTTGCGAGTCATGGTTAAATACAGGCGTGAAGTTCTCTTCTGATGAATGAAAAGAAAGCAGCGACTGCGTTAGATGTTCCTCCGTGGAGTTACCGAGCAATGTTTTGTCTGCGGCAGAGATGACGGTTCCATCCTGATCGATGATGAATGTATTCATATAGTCAGCAGGGAGCAAGTTTTTAATGATCTGACTGATCGCTGACTCTTTGATATCAATCGCAATCATGGCCGTACTGTCCTGTCCAGACGATTGAAACGGGTAACTGTGGACATAGGAAATCAGAGGACTCATGTTGTCCTGTTCCCGTGATTCGATATAAGCATCCTGAGGAACCATGCGAGTCTTCATCCATAAGGAGCTTTCAGGAGTCTCTTTCATCGCAGCAATCCAATCCGTCGTATGATCCACACTCGAAGGCGTGTCCTCATAGAGCAATAGCCCATATACAGATGAGACAATGAAGTGGTTCTTCGTATCGTACACATGAATAGCTTCAATGAGATCGGAATAATTTTGCACCATATTTTTGAGGGACTGTTCGATGTCCAGGATTTTGCTATGGTTTCCTTTTAAGCTATCTAGATCGATATTTGCAGCGTTACCGAGTGCCAGGGACAGATAAACCTGATTCACCTTCTGGATAACGGAGCTCTCAATGGTATTGACAGTGCTTTTCAGCGAAAGTTGATTATTGATTCGAATCTCTTTGCTGTATTGATGGGAGAAGAAGAGGTATAGAATGGAGCCGAAAAGAAGCGCAATGACAAGAACGACAGCAAGGTAGGAAAGAACCATTTTGGATCTCACAGATTGAAATGGCTTAAGCATTCTTTTTCCCCCTTCATTTCTCTTTTCTAAACAACTTCATCATTATATAGCAGGCCGAGGACTAGAAATCATGTTGATCGAAATTTAACAAACTCCCACTGAATAATTTACTTTCAGTTAATAAAGCGTTTACAAAAGTAGGTATTTTAATTGATAAATGTAGTATCTAACTCCATTTTTCTTGGCATATAAGCTCCGGAACGTACGATTTTGATATAAAACGGAATTTGTTCTATAGATGCGAAACGCTCCCTAATGCTACAGTAACGGCAGATCAGACATCTGTATAGAGTCTTTCTTACTCATTTGCAGATGCAGAAGCAAAAAATAATTTATCATAACGGGAGCGTGTATTTGCAAGCCATGAGAAAACCACTTAAAAAGTCACTGGCATTACTTCTAATGTTGTCTATGGTTGGTCCGACATTTGCAGAGAAGAGTTTTGCAGCCGATCAGAAGATTCAGTTCTCTGATATTAAGGGACACTGGGCGGAAGCAAATATTCAAGCATGGGGTGATGAAGGATTAATTCGAGGTTACCTGGATCGTTCATTCAAACCGAATACGTATATTACCAGAGCAGAATTTATGAATTTGGTAAACGGTGCTTTCGGATATTCCGGACAAGCTAAAATTACCTTTAACGATGTGTCTGAGAGTGCATGGTATTACGAAGCAATTTCTATTGCAAATGCGAATGGATATATAGATGGATACACCGATGGCACAATGAAGCCACAAGATCCGATCACCCGTCAAGAAGCAGCTAAAGTGATCGCTGGCATTTTGAATCTGGAGTTAAATGAAACAGCAGCGAATGTATTTAGCGATTCATCGTCTATTGCGGCGTGGAGCAAGGGAGCTGTAGGTGGAGCGGCAGCAGCGAAAATTATCTCCGGTTATGCAGATGGAAGCTTCAAACCGCTTAATTCCATTACTCGTGCCGAAGCAGTGTCTGCGCTCGTTAAGGCGGTGGAAACAGATGCTACTACAGCTGCCAAACCAGCTAAGCCAAAAGGAACGGCAACCGTACTGAATGTTAATCCCCCAGCAGATGAAGCTCGGTTATCCGCCGTGAAGCACGGAGCCAATGCCGGAGACGACACCTTGAAAAATATTGCGGAAACCAATCCGTTTATTGATATTTTGGACGGTTTTGATCAAGTATGGTCCATGAACCAAGCGGATTGGAGAGATGGGACAGCGGCAACCAAAATTGGAGCTGACGGCAAAAATGCAAAGTATGGAGATGGACCGTCCCCATATTATGATGGCTTTAAAAACGATCCAACCGTAGCTGTCGCTGATCAGAAAACATATGCAAATGAAGAGATCCGAAACAAAGCGACTTGGGAAGCCAATATCAAATATGTAGAAAAGGTCACGCAAAATCGCACGGCTGAAGAGACATTGGCAGCCTATTATGATGACCAAAGAGATAAGATCTATAGCGTGATGGAGGGTTTTGGTCCGTTGGCTAACACGTATGTAGATATCATCAAGCCAAAGACAAACGTTGAACGAACGGTGGACGAAATGAATGTGGTATTGACCGAAGAAACAGTGGAAGATGAAAGCCAAGGCATTGGAGATTGGGAAGCAAAGACGGAACTTTCAGACTTGGTCAATTTAGTTGATCTGGTTCGATTCAAAATTCCTGCCTCATCTAATCCTTCTAAATATTTCTACTCTTCCCCTAGACCGTGGAGAATGAATTCCAATGGAGAAGTGAAAGAAGTTGTTGACAGCAAGGGACTGCCTGTATGGGAAACCTTGGGCGAAGGTGAGAAAAAAGAAGTACCTTTGGCTTCAGGCGGCACCAAATCAACAGGAGAAAAACATTACCAGCAATACGAAACTAACGTTAAACTTATTCCTGCGTTAACTTATGTCAAACGAATCGCTGAAGATGGAAGAGGAAAAGATGGCGCATTTCCGAGCGGACATACCAGTGCAGCTTACTTATCCGTATTTCCTTTGGCATACGCTACGCCAGAACGATTCTCTGAATTGTTAACGAGAGCAGCTCAGTTGGGTGAGAATCGAGTCGTAACGGGGATGCACTCACCGCTTGATATTATAGGAGGAAGAATACAATCGACAGCCATGGCTGCCTATGCACTTAATCAGCCTGAGAACAAAGATGTGTTAGAGAAAGGCTATGAGAATGCAGGAGAAGTATTTGGAGCTGCAGCCAAGGAAAAAAATATGAGTCTGTATGAATATGCACACACCGTAACAGAGGATTACACGTTCAAGAGTGCTTACGATGAACACAAATGGGAAGATCATGATGCCAATAAAGCCTTCTATAGAGAAAAGATGACTTACGGTTTACCACAAACCGGAACCAAAGGTTTGGCTCCCGTTGTACCGCAAGGAGCAGAAGCCCTGTTAGAAACACGTCAACCGTATTTAACAGATGAGCAACGCAGACAAGTATTGTATACAACATCCATTGACTCTGGATATCCTGTACTGGATGAATCCAAGGGCTGGGGTAGAATTGATCTGGTCACGGCAGCGGATGGGTACGGTGCATTCTTGAACAATGTAACTGTGGATATGGACGCTTCCAAAGGGCGCTTCAATGCACAAGACTGGTGGAGAAATGATATCACCGGTAGTGGAATGCTTACGAAAAAGGGAACAGGAAGCCTTACATTGACAGGGGAAAATAGCTACACTGGCGGAACATTGTTGCAAGCAGGAACGCTGGTAGCTGAATCTGCAGCTGCTTTTGGTACAGGTGATCTGTATGTAGAAAATGGAACAGTTGTCGTTGATGTCGACGGAGCACTCAACTTAAATAGAAACTTTACCATGGATAACGGTACGTTGGAATTAGTAGTGGCTGACAACAACAGTCAGCTGAATGTCGGCAGAAAACTCTATATTGATGGAGGAAGTCTCAAACTGGACTTGTCCAACTATAAGGTCGAAGGTTCCAAAGATATTACGTTAATCACGGCTAATGGAATTACAGGTGAATTCGACAGTGTAACGGCAGATGGTTATGACGTTACGGTCACGTACGAAAAAGGTCGTATCATTGCACATGTTGTAGCCAAATAAGTGAAGTAATTATCCATGATACAAAGTGAACTAAAGAATGTCACACATGCGACTTCGATGACAGAATAACTTTCCGATCATTCTTCGCAAGACAAAATTAGTAATATAGAAAAGGGCTGAAGCTACAATGTAGTTTCAGCCCTTTTTGCGTACAGACTTGCAGAATTTGGAGCGTGTCTTCAAACTTACTTAAAGCCGAGGCGCCCTGAACAGGTCCGGAGTAAGTAAGCGTACTGCACATTGGATGTTTAAGCAGGGGATCAGGATGCCCCGCGGCTTTCCTATTTTCCTCTACCAATGAGAATTTTTGCTTCGTACGAGAGGGACACGAGGTTTTCCTCTCAGTCGCGCTTGGAACAGAGCATGAGCAGGGATTGAGCGCTAACGAATCTGAGGCGTCGTATTCAAGGATTTGAAGCACCCGCAGAAATCTAACGAATCTGATACACGTTATATCGAAATGTACGGCGTTTTAGAGCGTTTTTATCGAGCGATTTTGGGAAATAACGTGTCTGAGGTTTTTTACAATTTTGAAAGAGGCTGTAGAGGTAATATAAGACGTCCTGAGTTCCTTAGAAAATCGTCTGGCTACTCAATAGGATCAGCCAGACGAGAGCTCGATAATTTTGGGACACTGACATTCATCATCGTATAATGCCGAGTAAGGAGACACGACCTGATCTGTAAAAATCCAGCCGAAGGAGGGCCAAGTCTCGTATCATCGAGGTGGGTATCTAAGTTTAATCATACGGAAGCAGCTGAATCGTAGGTTATTCGTCGGTGTTGGTACCAGATGTACGACGTGCATTCCCTTCCAGTTCCGTAGAGACTTGCTTCGTTGGTTCCAGATCCGTATGTCCTGCGTAGGGGCGATCACTTCGAGAGCGTGTCCCAGTCAACCCGAAACCCGAAGTGAATATAATCAGCTGTAATCCAAGGGCATAGGGTGAAGCAACAGGTCCAATCAGATGGAGCAAGGAGCATAGCGCGATCAGCAAGGAGAGCATTTTGGTTACTGTACGTGACCTATCCCGTCGTGGGCTGGCCCAGAGCAGGTAACCATATACTATGGTGATCATCAGGGTAATTGCCCGAAGCCATGGCAAGACGCTGTCCCATGAGTCGACAGGCACGTCCAACATCCGCTGACGAAATACCAGATCTGTAACCAGAAACCCTGTAGCCGCCAGTGCGGCTGGTTCGGCTACAGGCCGAAGGATGGTCCAGACCGCTGTGCCCCAATGATCTGCATGAGTATCCCGGTTGAGTTCATCCGATAATACGGTGCATTCCCGTTCCAGTGCTCTGTGCATCAGTCCAAGTCGGGCAGGATCATGATCCTTAATACAGTCACGGATCTGGTCCTGTAGCTGAGGGGATAGGTAAGATGCAGCTTTGCAGGCTAACATTGCTGTTATCAGATCATTATGTTCGTGTTCCGATCGTTCATAATTCCGATTTTCCTGGATGGTAAGTTGTCCCAAGAGGGCTGTACTTATGTATAATGTATCTCGTATCCTTCGCATTCGCCTTTCGTGGCTGCGGCGAACTTCAGTGGCAGACCATATGTATATCCCCAGAAGCAAAGCCATGACGCCAAGCAGCACAGCCACAGCACCTGGGCGCGATGTTAGATCTTCAATCCAACGTTGAAACACACTTGTTCCTCCTTTGCAGCAACTTCACGTAAGCTTTCTCTCACTATTACACAGGAAGTAGATGAATTCAAGCAATTTAAGAAAGCCGAATTTCCCCACCCATTGATAGGAGAATTCGGCTTATTAAAATAATTAAGATTTTAAATAGATGTTTCATCTGGAGTTGAGTCTTCTACTGTGGCAGTTTCTATTGATAAATTATATGTAACAAATGACACCTGGTCGTCTTCATCATTATTTTCAATAGTATAGGTTTGTCTAGTTGAATTGTTATCAATCATGAAAACTGTTTCGTCTGGCTCGGAATTTTCTAGAGAACGGGTTTCTGCTCCGCTACTGAAGTTCACAATCACATCGTCTTCGTCAGAATTTTCTAAAGTTTCAGTAATTTTGGTGAATCCTGAGAATTTAATTTCATCCGGTTCAGTATCTTCAATTGTTGTTGTTATTTTTACATTAAAGGACATTTGCATTAATTCGTCATAGTGTCTTGTTGTTTCAATAAGAGGAATTGACTTAATATATTTTGCGATATAAGGTGTTTTCATGTTATCTCCTAATTATAATTATTTGAATTTGGTTTTTATGGATTATATTATTTGCATCAATTATCTCAGTGATTTGGGTAGAATTAGCATTATAAGCTTTTAGAATTTCAAAAATGCGCGAGTAATTATCAGTCGATTCTTCCTTGTTGCTTATAATAATAATTTCCTTATAATCATTTTCCAATAATCCAGTTTGAATATTGTTTAACAAGTCCTCGGACTTTGAGAAAAAAGATTTTGTGTCTAGAGAGCTATCTAAAATATGAATCTCGTTTTTGGTTTGTGAAATAGTATGAGGTTTCTTCTCAAAACCATTATTAATATTGAGAGCTGTTGCCACGACTAAGACTATTATGCTCCAAATCACTATGTGGGTTAAATATTTCTCCATGTTCTTGATCAAGGTTACTTCTTTAGTAGTGCTATTCCTGATTTCTTGCCAATCAAAGTAAAGACCCGATATATACTTAATAGATGTTTCGTCATTACTGCTAGCATTTTTAATTTTATTGAAAAGAAACTGACGATACGTTTGAACCTTGAGAAAATTATATGAGAAAAACAACACGTTGACCAGAGAAAATAATATTATTATGCTTGAAAGGACATAAATAAAAGTTGGTAAAAATGGTTTGTTGAAAATACTATCAATACGTAATATGTAAGGAAGATATATCGGAATAAGTAACGCAATTATTGCGAGATATGCCAAAAATTTATTGAAACTTTTTCCTCGTATTAATTGAAGATCATTTATTTTATGCAGAATAGTGTTAGTTAATATTTCTTTTTGAAAAGCTTCTTTCAGTATTAAAACATTCTCAAAATCATCTCTCTTTTGTGATAGTTCTTGGTCAGTTAGTTTAGGTTGTAATTTATGTAAATTTATAATCTTTCCCCAGCCGAATTTAAAAATATTTCCTGGTCGTGGAGTTCTATTAACCCATAATGAAAACAAATACAAATCAGCTTCTAAATAAAATAGACAATATATTTTTGTGCCTAAACTTACACTGAATAAATTAACTTGAATAACTTTGGAATCTTTTTTTATTTCTCCAAAGTTACTTTCGTCAATTATACGAAAAAAAGGCATAAAGGAAAAAAATTTAAGGATATAATAAATAGGATTATTCATAAATTGTGTTTCCTCCTAACAGATGATCAATTATTGCAGAAGATATATTTAGTGATAGTGCTTGCTCAAGCCATAACCATTGTCCGTTAGGATTCACTTCTAGAAAATAATAAACACCATCTTTTAGAATGAAGTCAAATGCTCCGTAGTTGATATCTAGTAATTTCATTAAATCAAGGCATTGATTAACTAATGTATTAGGTATAGAAGCCTTAGTATAATGTACTTTGGCGTTCGTCCTTCTCCAGTCAACTTTATCACTTGATTGGATTTTTACGGTGAAAACACTTCTTCCAACAATTGTTACCCTGTATTCTTCATCTTTATCAACGTATTTTTGAAAATATGAAGGGGCAATCTCCAAGTTTTGAATTGGGATTGCTTGGTCAACTATATTTGTTTGTATGTAATTGATTTTTTGTAATTCAAGTATACGTCCTACGGATAACGGTTTTACAATTGAAGTCTGATTGTTACAGAAAGAAGAGGCATCAGTACAGTCATTTGTAATAAGAGAAGCTGGAATAACAAATCCAAGTCTGGAGGCAAAATGTAATTGGATAACTTTGTTCTCAGCTCGCTTTAAAATAGAGGGCTTCGTTAGAATTACCTTTCCTGAAATTTCTGCAATCCCTTCAATAAGAGTTAGAATATCTCTCTGCATTAATGAGTGGAACTTATAATCATACAAGGTCATATCGGGTAACATTGGTTTTCTATAATATACTGCATCTATGTAATCGGCTGTTATTTCTCCAATGGGGCCATTAATGATTACACCCGATGTTGTTACTTTAATTTGATAATTTTGTAGCTTATCTGTATTAATTCTATAAAAATTCACTTTGTGTTTGAACTTACTAATTAAGTAATCTACAGTTTGATCTACAGTACTTGTTATAACCAATACAGTCTTTATAAATAGCGCCCCTTAATCTTATATATATAAAGACTAGTATACACTAATAGTGCTTTGAAGCATTGGGAGAATTTAAATAAAATACCTTTGGGAAGTGTATGGGAGACTACTACTATCTTTTAGTGATGTTTCACTCGAATTTTAAGATATATTAAGCTGCAAGAGGCCAAGTTAGTACCACATTAACATGTATTATCAATTTGGTATTAAGCATTCGGGGCATAGCATTACCGTGTCCGAGTTTTAATGAACCAAGGGGAGAAATTAGTTATTGGAGAGGGGCACAATTCATGGATCATGTGAATATTGAACACACACCACCCGCAGCAGTGGAGTATCTTGCCTTGCGGCAGATTGCCGGCCTTAGCCCGATGAGTAGGGAGGGGGCGGAGATTGGATTACCGAATAGCCTGTTTGCCGTATGTCTGCGAGAAGAGGATATGCTGATAGGCATGGGGCGAGTGATTGGAGATGGAGGTTGTTTCTTTCAGGTCGTCGATATTGCTGTACACCCGGATGTTCAGGGCATGGGGTATGGAAAACTGATCATGAGCGAGATTATGAATTATCTGCGTAAAGCAGTACCTGCCCGTGGTTTGGTCAGTCTGCTGGCGGATGTTCCGGCTGATCAACTTTATGCTCAATTTGGATTTGAATACACCAGCCCAAAATCGGAGGGTATGTGGTGGAGGCAGGGAGACTAGTGAACTAGTTAAATAACATATTCGGCGAACCTTTGGATAAATCCAAAGGTTTTTTGCTTTACAACCATATATTTACATGTATAATGTAAATGAAATCCAATTTACGATTTACAAATTACGATATACGGTTGCACTCGTGAAGAATGGAGGAAATGAATATGTACAATGACCAGAAAGCTCAGTTTAACCAGATGGTGGAACGATCTGTGGAGCAGGCGAACAAAAACCTTTCAGGAGCCAAGGGAGTTGTTTCCGTCCGATTAAGTCAGGAAGAGATTGATATCATAGATCAGCTTGTATTTCTTGAATTAGCCAAAAACCGTTCTGATGCGACTGCAATGTTGATTAGGGAAGGCATCCGAACCCATCAGACCTTATTGAACGAGATACGCGAGTATACGGCTGAACTTGAACGGGTAAAAGCCAAGATACAACAGACCATTCGAGATTCAGGTTTGGTTACACGTCTGCATCGTATTAGTGATGATGAATCTGTTATGTACGAGGGAGAGGCGCGTGAAAAAGATGAAAAATGAAATTCGCGGCGACAGCTATCGAGCAGTTTTGCGCCTTCCTTCTTTTGTTGTGCTTCTTGTTGGTAGATTGATTTCTGGTGCAGGGCAGATTTTATTTTCTATGGCGACGATGTGGTATATCCTCCAATTAACGGAGTCGGCACTTGCTGCCGCACTGATTCCGATGTTGCCGTACTTGATCTATGCATTTTTGGGCATTCCTTTGGCTACGATCAGTGATCGTCTTCCCAAAAAGCAACTTTTGATCTGGACAGATATATTGCGCGCAGGCGTAGCTTGCATATTGGCTCTTTTGTTCATGACAGGATCCATGCTTCCGTGGCATATATACGCAGCCAATCTGCTCATTGCAATCCTTGGTTTTTTGTTCAATCCGGCAACCCAGACAGTCATCCCCGCTATTTTGCCAGAACCTGCAAAACAATTAGCTCCAGCCAATGCACTACTGAACTCTTCCTCCAAAACGATTGAATTGCTTGGATACGCCTTGGGGGGCATATTGATCGCGCTCATCTCCGTTCAGTCCATCCTGTTCATCTATGCCGTTACATTTCTGCTATCCGCCATATCCATTTTCTTTATCCGTATCCCTGTAACAAAAGTAGTGAAACAAAAAGGAGTCTCCGGCTTTGTTAAAGATAGCATGCAGGGAATTACATTCCTGTTTTCCCGTAAAATTTTGGCCTGCTGTATTATTTTTGGAGCCATTATCAATTTTGCGGGGGCGCCACTGCACATTTTCACGCCGATTTTTGCCAATATGGTGCTGCAAGCCGGACCACAAGGCTACGGTCTGCTTCAGTCAGCCTTTGCCGCTGGCAGTATTGCGGGCTCTCTGCTCAGTGGTAAATATGCCAAACGACTCTCGCTCGCTCACTGGTTTTTGATCAGTTATCTCATCTCAGGTACAAGTTTGCTGCTTATGCCGATGTTTCCTAACCTGTATATCGCGATTGCATGTTCATTTTTGTTGATGATGGGACTTGCTCTTGTGAATGTACCATTGGTTACTTCCATTCTTTTATCCACCCCGGAAGAAAAGAGAGGACGTGTCATGAACAGTATGGGTGTTTTGATGAGTGGCATTAGTAATCCGCTTGGGTTGTTGCTGGGAGGGTGGTTCATTGAAACGTACAACCCTTCATGGGTGTACATGGGGATTGGTACATTTGTTATTTGTATGGGCATGGCAAGCCTATTTGTCCGACCTTTCCGTGAAGAACGGAGCAAGCGTACCCGGCAACAAACGACCTCGATGTAGTCTGAAATTTGATGTCATATTGCGCCTCTTTTTAGTCCGAGGAAACAAGTAAATTGACATGATCAAGCGAAATAAATGGATTAATTAAATAATATATGTAAAATAATTCAATTAAAAAGAAGGAATATCAAATTTTATGTAGAATTTGGTTTATAAGAGGGGGAGACAAATGGGAGGTAATATATCATGGAAAACAAGGAAATTTTATCTGTACAGGATTTGATGGCACTAGAGGTTGAAGAGGATAACAACATGTTTGAGGAAACAAGCTTGTGTACAGTGTGCAGCTGGACTAGCTCACAAACAATTGTTGTTGAGAGCTAGGAACTTCTTTACACGCTCTATTCACTGAATCATTTGAAAGATAAGTCTTTGATTTTCGCGCATTACTAAAATAATTGTACCTCCCCCTCTTACTTTATTCAAAAAGGAGTGATTCTCATTGAAATTCGCAAGCGTAACCCCAGAGAAGGACGCCTTTGAGAACGCTTTGGAACATATAATCCGGGAACTTCCCCAATCCATCCAATGGTCGAATGACGGCCATTGGATTTGTTTTAGACCGGAAGAATTAAGGCTTCCCGCACAGGGCTGGAAAATTCATCTGTCTGTTATCCCTGTGGAAGGAGCTGAATTGCTGCGACGCATTGCACCTGTTCTCACAGAAAATGATGTGCAATGGAAAGTAGTGAGCAGCGGGCTGAAACTGATTGAAACATCTAACGGTTCCATACCTCTCCCTCAGACTGGGAAGTGTGTCACCATCTACGCACGAGACGAAGAGCAGTTCTTGAAGTTACTTGAGCTAATGCATTCATGTACAAGTGATCTGAAAGGACCAGCTATTCCGACAGATCGGGCATACCTCGGTAGCCAGTGTGTATTTTATCGTTATGGTGCATTCACTGATCGTTTCTATTACGATCGTTACTCGGGTGCAAAAGTGTATGCCATCCAGAATCCAGAAGGCAAGTTGGAGGAGGATCGAAGAACACCTGGCAGGTATAAACCGGAGTGGGTGAGTGAACCTGAGGAATTACTGCGGATTCAGGCGATGGAGAAGAATCAGGCTGCTACTCGTCATTCCGATTCCAATAACAATGAGTTTGGTATACGAAATATTCGTGTGAGACGTGTACTTAAGAAGTCCGGCAAGGGAGGAGTATTTCTCATCTCCGGCACATCGTATGAACAGGCAGTTATGAAAGAAGCGGTCTACCGCATGCGTGTAGACGGTGGTGGGCGCTCTGCTCATAACTATTTGGACAATGAATATCGCGTGCTTGATCTGATGAAGGATACGGGAGTTACCCCAAGGCCGCTTGATCTGTTTAGTACTGAAAATAACCGCTATCTGATCCTGGAGTATTTTGAAAGCATCAGCTTGCGTGAATATATCCATCGCAGACATGTAGCCGCAGACTACAACCGGGCAGATATGCATCGGATGGGTATACATATTCTCGATATGGTGCAGCAATGTCACGATAAAGGAATTGTGATCAATGATCTGACGCCCAACAATATTGTTGTGCTGACGGACGGAAGTGTACGCCTGATTGATCTTGAACTGGCTTATGTCAGAAGTGATGAGGGTCAGGCCGATCCATTGACCGGTCATACTCCGGGCTATGTGCCACGGGGACGTGAGCACAGCAGGCGATCCAGTTATACGGATGATCTGTATGCACTGGGAGGTGTCTTCTATTACATGGCTTCATCCATCGACCCCTATCTGAAATATCGGCAATCCCATCTGGAAGCTGCACAGGCTTATCTGAATCATCAGAGTAATACACAGCTTCGTGGCTTGGGGAGTCTGGGCATCGAGATCATGTCTGGCGGACATGTGGAGCTATCAGAAATTCGTGAAACACTGGTTTCATTGCTGGAACAACAAGAGGTCAATTCAGGAGGAAGCAGGGATGTAATAGAGAAGGATGAATGCAATATGGAGCCAGAAGAAGTACTCCGTCAGGCCGAGCGTATGGTAAACACACTGTATACTTCTCTTGATTTTAATAGCCCCTTGCAACTGTTCCCGGAAAACAGCATGAGCAAGATGTTTCATCCGGCGAATTTCAACTTTGGCTGGACAGGGATGATCTTTGGTTTTAATCAGCTTGGTCAGATTACACAAAACAGACAGTATCATCAATATGCGCATAAAGTGTTGGAATGGATCTTGACGAACCATCCTTATGTACCCAACGAGACACCTGTAGGTCTGTATTTTGGATATGGTGCTGTTCCCTGGGCACTTGCAGAGACAGCTGAACGAATAAATGATCCATCGTTGCTACGACGTGCAGAGGATCTGGCATTGGAAATCACCCGATATGATCCGGTGCAGACCAATATTAGTCATGGAGCGGCGGGGTTGGGATTGATGCTGCTTGAAATATACCGTATTGGCGGCCGCCCTGAACTTCTGGCAAGAGCAGAGGAACTGGGAGTTTATATTTTGGAACAAGAAGAGCAGACAGATGAATCATTGAGTTTGTGGAAAGTGAAAGATAAATCGGACAAAAAAGGCCATCATTCCCTTGGATTCTCTCATGGCATCGCAGGCATCGGATATTATCTGCTTGCCTTGGCGGAGTGTACAGGAAAGGAAGCGTACTATTCTGCTGTGAAGCGAATTGTAGATACACTCGATCGTACGAGTCATGGAGGACAGAATGGCGTGAGCCTGTGGCCTGCATCCCCCGAAAAACCGGATACACTCTGGGTACATTGGTGTAATGGATCGGCGGGTATTGGGCGATTTTTGATGGCAGCGGCTGATATTTTGCAAGATCCCCTCTGTACCAGACTTGGACTTCAAGCAGCGGATGCAGTAGCACAGGCAACGGTATTTGCTTCTTTTGGGCAGTGTCACGGAATTGCAGGCAATGGCGATTTTCTGCTCTTGGCTAACCGCAAGTTCCCAGGCAGATATGAAACCAAACTAGCGGAGTACACCCGAACCCTGCATGTATTGCGAAGTGATCCACAGGAAGACATATGGATGTGGCCTCTGGAGGATATGGAGTCCTTCTCCCCGGATTATATGACCGGTTACATGGGGATCTATACATTCCTGCTACGCCGTTTTTATCCGTCTGTTGCATCCGAACCACTGGTTTATTCAGGTTTCGATTATAACAGGGAGGGGAGAGCGTATGATGCTAACATCCATATCTGACATCCTGCCGCAATGCCAGCACGAATCGGGGAAGGCGGGGGATCGCTATTATGCTGTTGAACCTGGAAAAGACGAAACCCTATCTTCATTCATGCTAATTGATCAGGGTGAGGGGCAGTATACATTGGATTTATGGAGTGAAGCACATTCCAATCTTTATTGGGAAGATCGGATGTCATCCGTTTTGGATAAAATCACATGGTCCTCTCTATATGCAACTGCTCCTGCCTCATTTCCGTGGGAGAAGCTTGGATACCGGGCGGATGTTCTTGCCCATCGGTATCGATTTTTCGGCAAGTTGAAGGACGTTCCCGTGCCGGCTATGCCACATGAAGACGCGGTTTGGATGTCTGCGGAGGGGCAGGTGGATTCCCTTGCACACTTGCTTCAGGCCAGTGATCCTACCTGTCCAGGTTGGGAAGCTGCTCATCAAGCTATCGGAGATATTTATCAGGGTGTATATGGCAAGCTGCTGAAAGGTTCCGGGCTTGTGGAACTGGAGGGAAGGAAGATCGGGGGCTGTCTGTTAAGCGATGAGTTTGGCAGTGTACTCCTTGCTCATATATTCACAATACCAGAAGCGAAACGTCAAGGTTGGGCCCGATGGCTTGCTGCATATGGCCTCCATCGATGCAGTTCAGATCCGAATCAGTGGATTAAAGCATCACTTGATGCAAACAACCGGGGTAGTTATCAATTGATGACGGCACTGAATTTACAACAGGTGCCTGAACTTATACACGTATGCCGAATCACGAAAGAGAGTGAACTTTCATGATGACTGTCTCACTGGAAAGTACGGATTATCATGATCTGAGAAGTAAATGGTTTCGTGTGAGTCATGAACCTGGATTGTTTGTCGTTGAAGGGGCATCAGATGCGGTGAAGCATGAAATTCACAAACTGAGAACGCATTGGCAGGATAAGGTTATACAAATTGCGGTTGGTGATCCGTATGCTACTCTCCCGCTGATCTATCAACTAAATCCATTTCAGCCAATAGATGATCTTGTGGCATGTAAAAATGCGTTATTGAGATTCCAAAGATCAGGGTGGACGCCTGGTAATCGGAAATGGGTTCTGGTTGAAGTATCTTCCTACCTTCACCCTGCGGATCTGGGAGCCATCCACTATATCTTGTATCGACAGAAACTAAGGGGAGTAAGTGTAGTGCTTTTTTTTCATCGCTATCCAACCATGGCGAGTCATCCTGAGGACATACCCAAACTTCCGGTATCCCTTGTCAGGGATACGCCCGATCAGACCCGACGTTTGTTGGAAGAACAGCTACAAATGGTAAGCAAGGATAAAGGGAAGGAAAAAGAGGCAGCATTGGCGCTTTACAATAGGCTGGCCTGGGTTTTGTTATCCAAATCGGCTGATCCGGCCCGCTACAGGTCCTGTTTTCATTTTTTTGACCATAATTCGTTATTTCAACGGTTGTCGGCGACACAACAGGCAGTACTCTGGTTTGAGTTGGGTCAGCTGTTGACCAAAAACGGGAAGCATTATGCTGAAGCGCGACACTGTTATTCCAAAGCTCGGGAAACCATTGCCCATGAAGAGTTAACTGAAACGTATCGTATTGGGAAATGGGCTGCACTTGATAATGGTGAAGCATTAATTGAGATGCAGGAGGGCAATGTAGAACGCGCAATTACGTTGGAGCAACAGGCGGGTCAGCGTATACGCCAGCTTCCTGATGGACCCGATCAGCAGGTTTTTCAGATTCAGACGCTACTAAACATTGCGGGCTTGCAGCTCCGGGCGGGTCACTATGCAGAGGCGGGTATGACGTTGCTGGCTGCGGAGAAGTTATGTGTTGATGCATATGGGGATTGGCTGGGGCATGTACTGCAATTAAAAATGGTACTGCATCAACAGCTTGGTGAGCAGGAGCAGGAATATGAACTGTTGATTCAATTGTTACGTATGAAGACAAACACTATCCATTCGAAACTGCTTGGTCGTGCGGTGGAAATCGCTGGCGCGCTGATTACTCAAGGGTCAGAGGAACGGGCATCCCGGGTGTACCGTCTATTGATGATGGGACTGCCGGTTGCCAGTCTGCCACAGATCAGATTGATTCGGGAAACATTAGGCAGACTGGGGACCGTTACGCCCCTAGATGCATACACGCAGGACCAGTATATTGATAAACTGGAATCGCAATTGGAGGGATGGGAGCAGTTAAAGAGCTGGAATGAGAGGAGGAAATCCGGTTGGGTTATCCATTCTTGACACGAATGAGTGTGAATAAGGAACGAACGAGTATGCTCTTGGGCTATGATGACAATACATGCGAATGGTGCAGTCTTGATGATACAGGCCGGATTGATAGCCGGCAGAGCCTTTCTGAACATGGGACAGAGTCAGATCAGCACACGCAGCATATTCAGTTTATGGGAAGGAACCGTGTTCTGGTGATTACTCAGGACAAGTCGGGGAAATGGCTTCATATATACGAGAATGAGAAGCAAGCAATTTTGGTTCAGAGCCTTTTTGTGAAGTTTCCATTTCCTGTGATGCAGGCCGCTTGGCAAGAGGGACAATTAATTCTGCTATTTTCCATTAGACGTTCAGGAGCTGTCCGTATAGGTCTTTACGATCCCGAGAAGGATGAGGCTCGATGGGTGACTCCTGATCTGGACAACCCGCAATTTGTATTCTGGTCTGCGTCAACACGAGAGGTTGGTGTAAACGTTGGTGGATTCGGAAGAGTGTACTCGTATTCCGAAGATATCCTTCCATCATCCGAAATACCCTATAAGGAGTATCCCTACCCTATGATGGATAAGCAGGGGGATCTGATAGCCGTTTCTATTCCTGTGGAAGATGGCTTCCAGCCTGGATGGATCAGGCAGGGAGAGGATCGGGTGCATGAATGTTCAACGGATAGCCAACCCTTCTCTGAACTGATCAGAATGCAACTCGATCTACATCAACAGCTAGTCCTCTGCGAAGGGATAACCTGCGGCAGGTGGCAATATGTTCAATATACATTGGACAGAGAGAAGAGGTATGAGCTGTATGATTATCCGGGAATCTTGACACAGGCTGTGCTCAGCAGGGACAGGCAGGGCTTGATCGGAAAATATGAATCTATTGTAAGTCCTCCGGTGCCGGGGATATACCGGTTTTTGGAACAAACGCGTACGATTACCCGTTTCCCGGTTGAGCGAGATGAGAGAATTGGCAAGCATCCTGACGAGGAACCCGATGTAATCTATGGATGGGTTCGTTATGGACATGAGATGATTCCGTACATGGACATACACCCGGAGGGCGCAGAACAGGTGGTCATCTATCTTCATGGCGGACCTCATAATTGCCTGTTTGACAGCTTTAGTCCGGTCATCAGCGGATTATATCAGGCAGGAGTGCGGGTTATCGGGCTGAACTATCCCGGTAGTTCAGGGTTCGGCACGGATTACAGGATACGCATTCAGAACGATTGGGGCGGCGTGGATGCAGATGTCATCCAGTTCATGCGGGAGCAGATGTTATCTTCCTATTCACACGTATCTCTCTATGGGGTGAGCTATGGGGCTTATCTGGCATTGCTGGTAGCAGGTAAAAGTCCGGCGTTATGGAGTACTGTGGTTGCCTGTGCACCCTTTACGGATCTGGAAGGACTGTACGCAGGCGGAGGAACGAAGCTAAGGTCATTCTTGGAAACTGAAATCGGTGAGCTTTTGCATGATCAATCTGCCCTGCGGGATAGAAGCCCAACAGCTTATGTATCCGGGCTCAGTGAGGTGAATATTCAGCTCATTCACGGTCAGTCTGATCAACTGTGTCCCGTAGAACAGACGGAGAGGTTATATCTGGACATCATGGAAAACAAGCAAATGTCTGGTGCTACAGGCAGGATTGAGCTTCATATTGAGGATATGGCGCATGAAGCTTATTCGGAACGAATCTGGGCGCAGAAGGCTGTTGATTTTCTAACCTACAGTAGAGTATCCACGTAAGATAAATACGTGATGTTGAAGCCGCAAATGCGGCTTTTTTGGCGATGTTTAAGGTCATGATATGGAAAGGAAAAGCGGTTGGGGAAGTGTTGTTCGTGGTCTGGTGCGTAGCTTGAGAGGTTAAGCGAAAGAACATTAACGTTTACAAGATGTCACATCCGGTTTAAGATGGCGTGAGCCGTTTAAGGTATATAACAATAGGATTAAGTATTAAAATAACGGTAAGTTGACAAGATGATATCTACAGAAAAGAGGGAATTCATATGAAAGTAGCCATTTTTGGAGCAACCGGAGCAATTGGCAAGACGATACTGTGGGAGCTGATGGATCGTGGGCATGAAGTGACAGCGGTGGTGCGTGACCCTTCGAAGGTTGAGATGGTGCATGAGCGTTTGCGTGTAGAACAGGGAGATCTGCTTAACCCGGATCAGGTGGCTGACTTTGCAGCGGGTCAGGAAGCGGTTGTGAGTGCATATGGACCGAAGTTTGGTGGAGAAGAAGAGATGCTGGAAGTGACACGTTCGTTGATCGAGGGTGTGCGCCGGGCAAAAGCAGGACGTCTGGTTGTAGTTGGTGGAGCGGGAAGTTTGCTAACCGATTCAGGTGATATGCTGATGGATACGCCGGGATTCCCGGAAGAAGTCAAACCACTGGCAAAAGCACATGCAGAAGCATATGACCTGATTGAAGCATCAGGTATTCACTGGACCTATATGAGCCCTGCTGCGACAATCACAACAGGACGTCGGACTGGCCAGTTCCGAGTTGGTATGACCCGTGTGATTACAGATGATATCGGGGAAAGCTCAATTTCGGTTGGCGATTTTGCAGCGGCTTTGGTGGATGAACTGGACGATCCGCAGTTTATCCAGGCACGGTTTACGGTAGGTTATTAAGCGAAGACGGGCTTTGGAATGGATAATTTAATCTGAAGGTCTCGTACACGGAATCGATAGAGTTTTCGATGATGTATCGATTGGATTGTGGTAACTGGATGAGGTAAGGGGAAATATAGTGATACACATATAAGATGCAGCGTTTAGGTGCAAAGTTGCTACTTTTAAGTATGAGATGAGCTTGTCACGGGGAGGGATGAACGTTGTTTATCGTAACCGCTGAACAAATGAGAGCTGTGGACGAGTATACCATTCATAAGCTGGGTATTCCTGCTGCCAGTCTAATGGAAAATGCAGGCCGCGCCATAGCCGAGGAAGTCATCAAGCTGTGCCGGGAAGGGCAGGCAGCAGGCCGGCTTGTGGATTCAGGGCAGCTTGGCTATAGCAGCAAGACCGATGCGAGGCGGGCACACACCGGGCCCGGTGATCGGCAAGGTTATGGTGGCGACATCATCGCCGATCCGGCGCTGGTGATGGAGCGCCCGGGAGATCAGCAGTGGTACATGCTGATCGGCAAGGGCAATAATGGCGGCGATGGGCTGGTGGCCGCGCGCCATTTGGTTGAAGCAGGGCTTGGCGTGACATTGGTCTACGCCGATGCCCCTGATGCACTGCAGGGCGAAGCTGCAGTGCAACGGGATGCCGCTGCGAAGCTTGGCATCCCCGCTCTTGTCCACGGGCGCGAAGCCGTGGACTTCAGCCGGTGCACAGGCATCGTGGATGCGCTGCTGGGCACCGGGTCGCGGGGGGCGCCGCGCGGAGCTTACGCGGCGCTGATTGAGGCGGCGAACGATAGCGGCAAGCCGGTCGTGTCTGCCGATGTGCCAAGCGGGCTGGACGCCGACACCGGAGAGGTGTACGAGCCCTGCATTCAAGCCCGGGTGACTGTATGTCTCGCGCTGCTCAAGCGCGGGCTGGTGCAGTACCCGGGCGCTTCTGCCGCGGGGCGCATTGTGGTGCGCGCCATCGGCATTCCCGCGCGGCTTGCGCCACAGCATGGCCCCTCGGTCCGTCTGCTGACGGACGAGGTGCTGCGCGGTGCGCTGCGCGTGGATACAGGCCGTCTACGGGCACCGGACGGCCACAAGGGCACCTACGGCCACGTGTTGCTGGCCGCAGGAAGTCTGCCGATGAGCGGCGCTGGCCTGCTCTCGGCCAAGGCCGCGCTGCGCGCAGGCTGCGGGCTCGCCACATGGGCGCTGCCCGCGGCACTGCTGCCGCATGTCATCGGCACCGTGCCCGAGTTCATGCTCGCTGCCGCCTCCGATGGCGACAGCGGCGAATGGAACGCGGCTTCCGCCGACGCCGTGCTGCGTCTCGCGGAGAGCCGCGACGTGCTCGCGACCGGCCCCGGCCTCGGCCGCTTCAAGGGCGACACAGACTGGCTGCGCCGTCTGTGGCAACAAACGGATCGTCCGCTCGTCATCGACGCGGACGCCCTCAACATGCTGGCAGACGCTGGCCCACATGGGCCTCGCGACTGGGGCCAGCGAAGTGCGGCGACAATCCTGACGCCGCACCCTGGCGAGATGGGTCGACTGCTGGGCATGTCGACCCAAGAGGTGCAGCGTGACCGCATTGGACACGCTGCAAAATACGCCCGCGAGCAGGGCGTGACCCTTGTGCTCAAAGGAGCACGAACGGTCATCGCAACGCCAACCGGCGAGGCGTACATCAACACCACCGGGAACGCCGGCATGGCGACTGGCGGTGCCGGGGACGTATTGACCGGCATCATCGCCGGTCTGCTTGCCCAAGGGCTCAGCGCGGAGCAAGCCGCCACGTTCGGCGTATATCTCCACGGACAGGCCGCCGAACGAGCAGCCCTGCTGCGCGTTGACCCGTCGTCCCTACTGGCCGGAGACATCATCGACGCACTGTGAGGATGGGGCAGGTGCGAGACAAGCTCGCGGTTTTGGGTTACTGTCTATGACTAATCATTTCTAAACTGCAAGTGACCCATCGTCCCTGCTGGCCGGAGATATCATCGATGCACTGTGAGGATGGGACAGGTGTGGGACAAACTCGCGGTTTTGAGCTACGCCTATGACGATTCATTTTCAAACTGCAAGTGACCCAACGAACCAGCGCACCAAAAGTAGATGAGTGCACGTTGTCCATTGCTCAATGCTAAATGCCCATTGCCCGATGCCCATCGTCCATTGCTCAGTACTCAATGCTCAATACCAATGCCCAGTGCTCATTGCCCTAACGAACCTGATACACCTTATACAACGGTTTACATTGAGGAACAAAAGCTAACGAATCTCATCCACGTTATTTCTGTGTATTTCAGAGAAAACACCTGAAAAACCAGTCTAAATTATGGAATAGAGTGCCTGAGATTCGTTAGATTTTATAATCTGCAATTAATGGCCCAATAAGGTTTGCAGGGTTCGTTAAACGTTTGGATATGAAACGCTGCTGCCCTGTTATCTAATCTATATAAGTTGATCTAAAGAATATTTACACTGGACACTCCGGTGACAGAGCAACCTTCCGATCGCTGTTATCCCCAGTTTTTTTATAAATTAGGAAATCCGGGATAGCGTATGCTTCCGAAGCAGCTTTCTTTCAAAAAGCTCTTAGGCGAAGTGTATGCTTCCGAGGCGGCTTTCTTTCAAAAAGCTCTTAGGCGAAGCGTATGCTACCGAAGCAGCTTTGTTTCAAAAAGCTTTTAGGCGAAGCATATGTTTCCGAGGCAGCTTTCTTTCAGATAGCTTGTAGTTCCGCTTCTTCAGGTTCTTTCTGTCCTCTCTGTTTTGTGTAAATGTTTAGTTCAATTTATATACTTTCATATCTTTGAAACGATTAATTTTCAGATGGAACAACGATTAGTTACTGAAAAGGGGAGCCTTGTCATGATTCATGACGGAGGCTCCCCTTTATTTATTTGTATGTTCACGCTACCTGATCCTGGCTCGGATCTAACCAGCCTATAATCTGCCTGAAATTTGCATCTAACCTGCATCTAAACTACTTCCGGCCTACGTCCGTCCCGAATTCTCCCGGTATCCTGCTTACAACCGGAATCGCAGCAGTTCCTGATGCATCTCCGCACTGATATCACGCAATGACTTCACCTTGATACTTGCATCAGCGAAGGAGCGTTGTTGTTCCGACGTGGAGGCGGTAATCTCTTCACTGCTGGCAGCTGACTGCTCGGTGATGGCACTGATATTTTCGATGGCCTGTTGCACCTGTGTACTGAGTTCATTGGAGTGTTGCATGTCCTCCGCAAGCTGGTGGATCCCCGTACTAATGCGCTCCACACTTTCACGAATGGCGGAGAAGGATTCACGAGTCTGGCCAGTGGCTTGTTCCTGTTCGCCAAATAGCTGCATGCTCTGTGCTACAGAGTTCTTCACCTTGTCCATGGAGGATGTGATCTCACCCACAGCCGCATAGATATGCTTGACCGATTGCGCAGATTGTTCGGCGAGTTTGTTCACCTCGCCCGCAACAACAGCGAAGCCACGTCCGGCTTCTCCAGCGCGAGCAGCTTCTATGGAGGCATTTAACGAGAGCATGGTCGTTTGTTTGGCAATCTCCGATACATATGCCGTCATCGTAGTGATTCGAACCGCGCTTTCTTCCAGTTCCAGCACCGTTTGTTCCACCTCTGACATCGCCATGCGATTCACTTCGGCCAGGCGGAGTTGCTCTGCTACAGCCTTATTGCCTTCCTCAACGGTGGTTAATACTTCACGTCCATCGATCACCGATTGGGAAGTGGCCTCCAGATTGTTATTGAAGGTAGACTGCATTTTGTCCACAACCATCACCGTTTCACTCAGATCCTCGGCAATCTTTTGACTGCCAATCGACAGTTCCTCCGTGGTGCGGGATACTTGCTGCACAATCGCTTGGGCTGTATCATTGCCACGGTCAATATCTTGCGCCATCAGATCGACACGATGCCCCGCTTCACCAATCGACTGAATAATGCCGCGGATATTATGGGTCATGATCCCGAAGGAGCGACTCAGGTCATCGAGTTCATCTTTGCCCCGAGCTTCCGGTAATTGTCCGGTCAGGTCACCGTCCGCAATTTGTCCCGCGGCGTCTTTGAGTGTTCGAATACGTTTGGCGATCTGACGTGAAGTATACATATTAAACAGCATTACGGCGACGAGCAATACGATGGCTCCTACCAGAGCGGCTTGCCACGTTTGCTGAATGTCATGTTCCAAATCGACGGTATATTGATCATAACGATCCCGAGTCATCTCATCTAATGAATAGATATCATTCTGTATGCCCCGAACCCGAGTGCTGTACCGTTTCGCTTCCGCACTGTTCATTGCGCTCATCGCTTCGGTGGCTCCCTGGTTGAGAGCTTGTAATTTTGTCTCGATGGACTGAATAAGCTGTAACTGCTGATCTGTTTCGAGCAATCCGTCCGTAAGCTCCTGAATCATCGTTTGACCTTCATCCAGCAAGCGAAGTACGGCGTCCTGGTTTCCTGCTGTCATGGAGAACGAATAGACATCCAGCGCTTGCTGGGTTTGAATCTGATTGGCGTTCAGTTCACTCACCTTGAGCATGGCAGGTACCAGATTTTGATTTTTGGCATTCATACCGAGCAATTGCATGATGATATAAGCGACTAGCACAAGGCATAGAAGTAGTGAAATTAGAGCATTAAGTATCAGTTTTCCCTGTAGTTTCATGTGCGTACCTCCTCGTATCCGATGGGTTATTGATCAAGCGTAATTTTGATTTGACCGGAAGAGATCTTTGCCTTCAGATCTTCGAAGGTTTGCTGTTGTTCATCACTGAGCGTGATATTATGTAGAGCAGTCAGACCCACGGCGTTCTCCGCCAGCCCCTCCACGATTTCCTTTTGAGGGAAGGTATGATTGTTTTTAATAAACGTGTTAACGGCATTATAGATAGAGACATCCACATTTTTCAGCATGGACGTAAGAATGGCTTTTTCCGACAAAAAGAATTGATCGGTATCTACACCGATGGCGTATTTCCCTAATTTCTGAATCTCCGTCAGTGCGCCCACGCCTGTGAGACCAGCAGCTACGTAGATCACGTCAGCGCCCTTTTCCTGAATCATCTGTGCAGCCAGTTGTTCACCGAGCTCGGCATTACCGAAGTCCCCTGCGTAGACCGCATCAACGGTTGCATCCGGCTTGATAGCCAGAACACCTTGCTTAAAACCCTGCTCGAAATCACGAAGGACCGGTATCTCCATCCCACCAAGGAAACCGACATGATCTTCCGTTGAAGCCATAGCGGCAATAACACCTGCCAGATAACTTCCTTCTTCCGCCCGGAATGAAATGGAGGCAATGTTGGGTAGTTCAGACTTACTGTCAATCATGAGGAACTGCTGATCAGGATATTTGGCTGCAACTTTCTCCATATCTGCTTGGACCGTATCACTCAGGCCGATAATCAGATCGAATTTGGCTTCTGCAAACTCCTCAAATGCAGCTTCGGCAGTTAAATTATCGCCCGGTTCACGATAGTCGAAGACAATGCTTTTCTCATTTCTGGCCTGAACCAGTCCATCAAAAGCAGCATCATTAAAAGAACGGTCACCCAGACCCACTTCCGTAAGCACGATCCCTACCTTTGTTCTTGTGTCTGTTGCCGTTGTTGTATTATTGGCTGAACATGCTCCCAGGATCAGTACCGTCAGGATCATCATTATGGTGAGACCTAGACCTGCGCGTCTGTTCTTGTTTGTTTTCATGTGTGGTACCCTCATTTCTGTAGTCGCATTTTTCTGTTTTGCATGGTTCCTTAGCTCCAGGGAATGACGTGTACATGATGACACGTATGGCGAGGATTTCCCTTTATCTATATCGGTCAGAAAGGCACTGTGATTTATGGTATGTAGTGAAAATTTACGAAAAAATAAATATTTTTCATGAATTATACAGTATTTTTACATTTCTCTGGTTAAAAGGGTACATAAATATCTACAGTATGTTGTTTACTGACGTTATAAGTCCAAAAAAGGCACAAGAGAGGTGACATGAATCATCTCTCTTGTGCCATAGAATAGCACCCTATACGGATGATAAGGTGATCATCATATGATAAAAATTACGCGAGTTTTACCAAGCCGCAATCGAGCCATCCGCTCGGGTTTCCGTCCCCCCGCATAATACGCCATTGTCCGGGTTGCGCCAGATGATCTGACCGCGTCCAAACTGGGATGGATCGAGTGCCACTTTAATATCATGTCCCTTGCGGGCGAGTGCCTGTGCAATGTGCTGCGGGAAACCCGGTTCCACGAGAATTGTTTTGCCCTTCGTCCACTGCCAGCGTGGAGAATCCAGTGCGGCCTGTGGGTTCAGCTGATAATCAATCGTATTCATGACCACCTGTACATGACCCTGCGGCTGCATGAAACCACCCATGACACCGAATGGCCCGACCGCTTCGCTCCCGCGGGTGAGGAACCCCGGAATGATGGTGTGATACGTCCGTTTACCCGGCTCCAGGGCGTTGGCATGATTCGGGTCCAGTGAGAAATTATGTCCGCGGTTTTGCAGAGCAATGCCTGTCCCCGGAACAACAAGTCCGGACCCAAAGCCCATGTAGTTACTTTGGATAAAGGAGACCATGTTGCCTTCACTATCCGCTGTAGCCAGATAAACCGTTCCACTTGCTCGTGGATCACCTGCCTCAGGTGCACGTGCGGTATCACCAATGAGTTTGCGCCGTTCTTCCGCGTAGGCCTCGGATAGCAATTCCTCCACCGTCACGCCCATTTTGCGTTCTTCGGTAATATATTTCTCCCCATCGGCAAATGCCAGCTTCATGGCTTCGAGCTGCTGATGATACGCCTGAACCGATTCTTTCTCTTCAAATTCATGTCCTTTCAGCAGATTAAGCGCCGCCAGAGCAATCAATCCTTGTCCATTCGGCGGAATCTCCCACACATCGTATCCGCGATAGGAGACGGAGATGGGATCAACCCACTCCGGCTGGAAAGCCTTCAAATCTTCGCGAGTCAGATAACCACCGTGCTCTGCCATAAAGGAATGAATGCGTTCTGCCAGTTCTCCTTCGTAAAAGTCTCGCGCTTCGCTCTCGCCAATCTGGCGCAAAGTCGCCGCATGATCCGGCGAGCGCCACATCTCTCCAGCTGCGGGAACACGCCCGCCTGGAGCAAATGTCTCAAACCACGCACGCCCTGCTTCCGCATCACCCTGGCGTGCATAGATCTCGGCTGCCCTTGCCCAGTGGCGGGCCAGCCCAGGCGCAAGCGGGTAACCTTCCTCCGCGTAGCGGATGGCCGGTTCCAGCGCTTCCGCCAGCGTGAGCCGCCCAAAACGGCGGCTCAGCTCAGCCCAGCCCGCCGGTGCGCCAGGCACCGTCACCGGAACAACCCCAAGCTTCGGCATCTCCGTATAGCCTGCCGCTTGAAGCGCCTCAATGGATATGCCCTGAGGCGCAGGGCCGCTGGCATTCAGGCCATGCAGTTTGCCCTCGGTCCAGACGAGGGCAAAAGCATCGCCGCCAATGCCATTGGACGTAGGCTCCAGCACCGTGAGTGCTGCCGCAGTTGCAATGGCGGCATCGATGGCATTGCCGCCTTTTTTCAAAACATCCAGACCGGCTTGTGCAGCCAGTGGCTGTGACGTGGCGACCATGCCTTGTTTCGCATACACAGGCACGCGGTAAGAGGGGTACGGTTGGTAGAGTGGATCGAAGTTCATCAGGTTGTTCAGCTCCTTGTCGCTAGATGTCAGGCTCCGGCATAACCGGATCATACTCCTAACCCTCTTCGCAACCGGACAACCGATATCCTGCCACACCTGCCAAATCCAACCTGACATCAGCCTATGTCGTCACCATATCGCCGCCATTTACATGAATGCATTCACCTGTGACGTAGGATGAATCGCGGGAAGCGAGATAAACGTAGGCTGCCGCCAGTTCGTAAGGCTGACCAGCCCGACCCATAGGCGTCTCCGTTCCAAATACTTGCACATCCTCCGCTGAGAAGCTGGAAGGAATGAGCGGTGTCCAGATCGGGCCGGGGGCGACGGAGTTCACGCGAATTCCCTGTGCAGCAAGCGATTGGGCGAGTACCCGAGTCAGCGATACGACGGCTCCTTTGGTAGAAGAGTAGTCGATCAGTTGGGTATTTCCTTTGTATGCCGTAATGGAAGCCGTATTAATGATAGAGGCACCTTTGCACAGATGGGGGAGAGCGGCCTGGATCAGAAAGAAATAGGCGAATACATTTGTTTGAAAGGTGTGGTACAACTGCTCTTCCGTAATATCAACAATGCTTGGTTGAACATACTGTACGCCATGATTGTTGACCAGAATATCGATCTTCCCGTAGGTTTCCATCGTTGTGCGTATGACGGTTTCGCAGTTTTTCTTTAAGCGGAGGTCAATCTCGATTAAGAGACAGCGCTGTCCCAATTCTTCGATCCGTTCACGAGTCCTTTCTGCATCTGTCCGTTCATATAGATAAGCGATGACGATATCTGCACCTTCCTTGGCAAAAGCGATGGCGGCCGCCCGTCCGATTCCACTATCACCACCCGTAATAATGGCAACTTTGCCTTGGAGTTTGCAGCTGCCGATGTAAGCAGGATCTTCACTAATCGGTTCAGGCACCATCAGGGTTTCCAGACCGGGTTGCTGGTCCTGATGCTGGGGTGGAAATGCCAGCTTTTGCTCCTTGCACACCGTTTTCTCACCATAAAAAGGATAGACAGGATTCATTCGCTTTACATCCTCCTCGAACGTTCATTGATACGGATAACCTATGCATTCGCCCAGAAGAAGGTGCGGGAGGAAGCAGCAGAGCAGTTGTTTTTTGCGCAGAATATACCATAATAAGGATAGATCCTTAAATCGATGGAGGTGTCAGGAGCCACATGAATATTCAAGGAATTAATCATTTGTGCTTTTCCGTATCCAATCTGGAGCGGGCTATTACCTTTTATGAGCAGGCTCTCGGTGCCCGAATTCAGGTGAAAGGACGCAAACTGGCTTATTTTGAGCTTGCCGGTCTGTGGATTGCCCTGAATCAGGAGGATGTTATTCGCAACTATACGGAACGAACCTATACCCATATTGCATTTACCGTTACAGAAGAGGAGTTCGACGCGTCTGTGCAGCAGCTGCGAGCAGCCGGGGCGGACATTCTTCCCGGAAGGGCAAGAGATCCGCGGGATGCATTATCTGTTTATTTTACTGATCCGGATGGTCATTTGTTTGAACTGCATACAGGTACGATGAAGCAAAGGCTGGATTATTATCGCGAAGACAAAGCGCATATGACCTTTTATCCGTGAGTTCATGTGCAAATCGAGAAAATCTGGAATTATAACTCACATATCTATTGTCTAAACATTGGCATTACCTATAATATGGACAAATGGTACCTTAATTTACCAATGTTAAATTCGTTGGTTCAATTCCAAGGAGGTTTGTCATGATTCAGTTCCCTAAACCGGATGTCGAGCAATATTTTCAGACGTACCGTATTTCGCATTTTGCCGTATCGGCAGACGAGAAACGTTTGTTCATGGACAGTAATCTGAACGGTCAGCCGAATATTTGGGCGATGGATTTGCCTGGAGGATATCCGTATCCTTTAACGTACTTGAATCAGAGCAGTCAATTTATCAAAGCAGACCCGCAAGGACGTCATCTTCTTACCGCATTTGATCGAGATGGAGATGAGAACTATCATCTGTATGCACTTCCACCCGAGGGTGGTGTTCCACTGCCTGTGGTTCCGGCAGAACCAAATGATCGCTGTTATTTCTCTGAGTTGTCCGAGGATGGACAGCGTCTCTATTATGTCACCAGCGCGGGTAATCCGAATTATCTGAATTCACGTCGCATCGATCTGGAGACAGGGGAAGATGAACTGTTATACAGTGGAGAAGAGGTTACGAGCAGTCTGTTTGCAGTAAGTCCTGACGAGAAGAGTTATGTTATTTTAAAAATGTACTCCAATACGTATCAGACGGCGCATCTGTATCGTAATAATGAAGAAATGGTGATTCTGCCAGCTTCAGAACGCCATAGTCAGGTATCCGATCTGATTTTTGCAGATGATAATCGTCTTCTGTTCATTACCAATGATGACTCCGCATACGCCTATGTGGCTGAGTACCGTATCGATACCCGCGAATTCCGTTTATTGTGCAAAATCGAAGGGGAAGATGTGGAGTTTATCCGCTGGCATCAGGCTTCCGAGACCTTATATTTCTGGACACTTACAGGGCCTGAGAATCGTATGTACGTATTGGGCAAAAATGCCGATGAGCCTCGGCGCATAGATATGCCGCTGGATACGATAGAGCAGGTGAACGTTACGAAGGCTGGTAATGTGTATATCCTCGGACGTGGAGCGATCCAACCGCATAACATCTATCGCAAAATGGCAGGTGCTGAGTCCTGGGAGCCGCTGACCGCCAATCGGGTAACCGGACTTGACCCAAGTGATCTCGTGTATCCTGACGTTATTCGCTATAACTCTTACGACGGACTGGAGATCGAAGCTCTTTTGTTCAAAGCAAAGCCAGAGCAAGCCAATGGTTACACCGTATTTTGGCCCCATGGCGGGCCACAGGCATCGGAAGCGAAGTTTTTTCGGCCGATGTTCCAGATGATGCTCGCTCAGGGCTATCATGTCTTTGCACCGAATTTCCGGGGCAGTACCGGATATGGTGCGGAATTCGTCAAGATGGTTGAGCGTGATTGGGGTGAGGGTCCAAGGCTGGACTGTGTTGCCGGGATCAACTGGTTGTTTGATCAGGGAATCACCTCGCCAGAGCGGTTGTTTGTAGTAGGGGGAAGTTATGGAGGATATATGACCCTGTTATTGGCAGGTCGCCATCCGGAGCTGTTCCGGGCTGCGGTCGATATTTTTGGGCCAAGTAACCTGTTCACATTCCTGGAATCCGTACCGGAAGACTGGAAGCCGATGATGGATAACTGGTTGGGTGATCCGGTCCGTGACCGCGAACGTTTAACGAAGGATTCACCAATTACGTATCTCGATCAGATGGTTAACCCCATGCTGGTCATTCAGGGTGCCAATGATCCAAGGGTCGTGAAGGCCGAATCCGATCAGATCGTGGCTGCGCTCCAGTCGAAGGGACTTGATGTGGAATACATCGTTCTGGATGATGAGGGACATGGCTTCTCCAGAAAGACTAACGAGATTCTCGTATACCGCAAGATGCTGGAGTTTTTGCAGAAACATCAGGAGTCACCCGTCGCACAAGCTTAAGTTGAGAGATTCCATCGTTGACTGAAATACAGTGAGATGAGGAAAACCGCCAAAGATCAAGGATGATCTCTGGCGGTTTTATGCGTGCGCCCGCATGTTGGGCGACATATATGGAACGATACATACATTAGTTTGGAAGGCCGCTATCCATTGAGCGACCTGCCCAAATCTAATAACTAATCTACTAATCTAGCAATGCGACAATCGAATTAATGGACTGCTGCGCCCACTGTGCAAAAGGCAGATCGGCTGCCCACGTCACTTGTCCTGTCGCTTTGGCTTCCCCCCACCACAAGATACGTTGATAGAGCAGATGCATGCTGAGACGTGTGCGGAAGTGTTGGCATTTCTCCTCATCTGCTGCACAGACCAGATCCCTGTAGCAGCGAAGGAACTGTGCGGCCAGCTCTGGTTGACCCTCACGAACATACCTGGTGGATATTTTGGTTAGGTCGGCTGTACCATCTCCGAAATAGGCGGTTGTAAAATCGAACAGACCACTAATCTGCCATCCTGAAGAACGGCCGTCCAGATTTTGAATCAAAATATTTTCGACCTTGAAGTCTCCCATGACAAAAACCGGAACAGCTTTGGAACGAAATGCTGGTTCAGCATTCTTGAATTGCTCGTCCACCCACTGAACATCTTCATCCGTAATCACCGAGTACTGTTCAGCATCATGTAACCAGTGACGAATGGTTCCGTACAACCAGTCCAGATAATCGCCTGCAAAGGAAACAATCTGCTGCGCTACAGGATCATATTCCCCGGCATCAGGCACCTTCCAGCGGTGCAGCTCAGCCAAAGTATGAGCAAACATACAGGCGATCTCTTCCTGATCTTGCTGTGACAATGAAGCCTGGAATGCTGGATCATACAGGTGATTCCCGGGCAGGCGCGGCATTATGGCATAACTCCAGCCTAACAGATGGGTATCTTCATGTAATAAATATGGATCAGGGACAGGGATGGACGTTTGTTTTGCCAGTTGTTCTACAAAGAACTTTTCTTCCTGTAACTGTCCTGCATATAAAGGATTGCCTTTCAGAATATACTCTCCACGGGAAGAGCGAATGAGCAGTGTCTGACCCATAACACCTTTATCCGTTCGGCGATAATCTTCTAGGGTTCCCAGGTCAAGCTCATTAAGCACATCCTGCAATGAAACTGCGGCCACTTCGCCAAGTTGATTGGAACCAAAATATATACGGGTTGTCATATGGCCGGACCCTCCTGGGTGTTAGTCCTCATTAACTTCGTCAGACAGGTCATACGTATCCTCATCGACCAATCCACGGATGAAAGCTTCAAAATTCGGCGCAAGATATGTAATCTCATAATCATTTTCCTGATCCACATGAACTACACAGGGTTCACCTTCAGGGCCACAGAAGCGATAATCCAGCATAACAACATCATGACCAGCGGATGGACAATCACAGATCACAATCCCCAGATCGGGGTATCCCCAATCTTCGATCATGAACCGACTTCCCAGCTCACCAGCGAGTGCGTATATTTTATCGTGTCCGATTCCCATAATGCTTGAAATGGCAATGTGATCCTCAGCCCAGGAAGTCGCTTCTTTGGTGGGAAATACAGTGAGCGCAGGGATACCGCCGTTTTGCGTATTCATCAGTTGGATATAGGAAGCGGGCAGCTTGTAACCCAATTCTTTCTCAATAGTCAAAATCTCTTCTTCATCAAAAGGTTCTGATACATGGTTGTCCTGCGCATAATCACTCTGTACCCAGAACGTTGCGGGATCATAAGTCCCTGAAGCGGCTCTTAGATGGTTCTGTGTACCGCTCTGTTCCAATACTGCGATATTCTCTTCATGACGTTGACGATCCATCCGCATCTTCTCCGCTTGGGGACGAATCTCGCGAAGGAATTCAAGGGTAGATTCATCATGGGGCAGAAGTTCGTCAGCTCTCTCAAAAGCGAGTAGTGCCTGTTCATAACTTGCGATGTAACAGTATGCGTAACCCAAGCGATATTGCCAGAGCGGGTCGTTTACCCCTTGCTCCTCGACAGACAACAAATGTTGAATAGCTTCGCGGTAACGTGCGTCATTATTATAGGCTCTGGCGAGTTGACCAATCAGCTCATAATCCCGCTCTGAGACGGGGATACGTTCAATACGTTCAATAATGAGTCTGAATTGGTCCTGCTCATGCCATAAGTTGATTTGTTCCAGCAGTTCTCTTTCCATGAATAGACCTCACTTCCGTAGGAGGGGTATGAATCTCTTTCATTATATAATAAGTGTAGGTTGGTTGGAGAATGTATAAATCAACCTCTTCGTAGCCTGGATGAATCTATCTTTGAAGATTCTGATATTTTTAGAGAAAAGTATGTTACTCTTCTCAAACATCCGTTAAGTCAAGCAGTGGATGTACCGACAGGGATTAGAGACAGTGGTGTTCCTTCTATTGAAGCTGTACGTTCTTATACTCCTAAAGAATTATCTGTATTTTTTGGAGTAAGTATTACGACGATTTTCAACTGGATTGATCAAGGCCGTTTTATGGGAGTTCAAAGAGCCGGGTCCAACAAACATAATCTCATCCCAGACGATACTACATATGTGTGTGGATCAGGTAAGAGAACGACGATTAAAGAGATTGTGACTATGTGGAAAAAGGAAGAGGCAGAACGCCAATCAACAATAGGAGTCAGTGACCTGGATTACCACACAGGGCAAATTGCCTTATACGAAGATAAATACAAAGGGGAATTCGAACGGACACTCGGAACTAAATTGAACTTAACACCTGAAGAAGAAACCGATGCACAAGTTTGGAACACCATTTGGGGAGGCAGCGTCTTGGCTTTAAAGATACCGAAAAGTAATTTTCGTTTTATTGAGAATGATTTTTCAGATATTATCTTGAAAAGAAATATCTCTATTAAATTATAATAGTTCAATACTGATATGAGATTGTACATACGAATTAAACAACACTCCCTGAACTTAGGCGTAGTAGCCACAGTTCAGGGAGTGTTGTTTTTATTTATAGTGTATGTGATTAAAACGATATGAATTGAACTAATCATTTACACAACAACGGAGAGGACAGAAAGAACTTGAAAAAGCGAAGCGTTCGCCTTTATCACCGGATTTTCCCTTGAGAAAGGGAATCAAAAAAAATCTGGGGATAACAGCGATTGGAAAGTTGTTCTGTCATCGTAGTGTCAGTGTAAATAATTTTCAGTTTAATTCGATATGAGGAATCTTTATTACAAATCGTCAAATCCGTTATCGTCGCCGACTTTACCGTAGTTACGGGATTTAGCTTCGAAGAAGTCGGTTTTGGTTGCATTCAGTGCTTCATCGGAGAATGGTTTAATCCAAGGCATGCAGTTTACATCCACACCTTCATATGCTTTTTCCATACCCATCAGACGCAGACGTTTGTTGGCGATGTACTTGATGTAATCTTCCAACTCGTTCAGGTCAATACCGCGCACGTTGCTGAGTGTGTAATGTGCCCAGTTGGTTTCAAGCTCAACAGCACGATGGATGGTTGTGTATACGTAGTCCATGTTCTCAGGTGTGTTCAGTTCAGGGAAGTCCACCAGCAACTGTTTGTACACTTCAGCGAAGAAGTAACAGTGTTGGTTTTCATCCCGCTGGATATACGAGATCATCTGGCTGGTTGCCATCATTTTCTGGTCACGGGCCAGATTGTAGAAGAAGGCAAACGTACTATAGAAGAAGATACCTTCGAGTACCAGATCGGCTACCATCGCTTGGAAGAACGTCTGTGGAGACGGCTCGTCCCGGAATGTTTGGTAGATGTCTGCGATGAAACGGTTACGGTCAAGCAGGACTGGATCATGTTTCCAGTATTCAAAAATTTCCTTTTGCTCCCGATCCGATACGATCGAAGACAGAACGTAGGAGTACGATTGGTTATGAACGACTTCCTGTTGTCCGATAATGGCCGAGATCGCCTCAAGTGAAGAATCGGTAAAGTAACGTTTTACATCACCAACAAACATCGTCTGCATGGAATCGAGTACCGCGAGCAGGGAGATGTTGATTTTGAACGTACGTTGCTCTTCCTCATCCAGTTGAGCAAACTGGGAAGCATCTTTGGACATTGGAATCTCGTCTGCGATCCAGTGGTTAAGCAATAGTACTTTGTACAATTTGTACATATGAGGCATGCGAATGTCGTTCCAGTTCAGGATACCGGAGCATTCACCTTCAATAATACGGGTTGATTGGTTAGGGGCTTCGGTGTTGAAAATTTTCTGTACTTGCATTGTTCCGTTCACTCCTTGAAATTTCATAATGTTCTGCCGACAGAACTTTGGGAAATCATCTATATCAACATCTTGCGATGCTGTGATCATGTTTTAGGCAAAAAAGAACCAGGGCAGCGCCATTTTGCAATCAAAACAGGATGCCCTGGTGGTCACCTTGAATCTAGTAAATCTTCTCTATCATGGATGAAACGCAACTTGCGCAAAAATCAAGATTCTTCAATCGTTAATGCCCGGCTACGAACATAATAAGTTGATTTCATGCCGGCTCTCCAGGCGTGCAGATGCAATTCCAGGAATTCTGTTGCTTTAATATCTGGTCGAACGTAGAAGTTGAAACTTTGTCCCTGATCGACGTGGCGCTGACGGGCAGCCGCCATATTAATGGAAGCATGTTGGTCCACCTGGAACGCCGTTTGGTAATAAGGGCTTGTTTTTTCGGACAGATCCGGAGCCGGGTTGGCAATTTTGTAAGTTGTTTTCTCTTCATAAGATAACAGCTCATAGAGCGGATCAATACTAGCTGTAGAACCCGCAATAATGGACGTGGAACCGTTAGGTGCAATGGCGAACAACCAAGCATTACGTACACCGTTTTGTCGTACTTCGGCTTGCAGTTCTTTCCACTGTTCGGTTGTCACGAACTCGCCTACGCGCTCACCTGAAGTGTACTCGCGTTGGTCGAAGTAATGACCGCTTTCCCAATCGGAACCTTTGAATTTCGGATAATGTCCTTTTTCCTTGGACAGCTCCATACTGGATTTCACGAGCAGGTAGTTAATTTTTTCATACAGATTATCGTTATACGTTACCGCTTCTTCAGACTCCCAATGAATGCCTTCGAGAGCAAGCAGGTGGTGAAGTCCAAACGTTCCCAGACCGACTGCGCGATATTGGCTGTTGGTATATTGGGCTTGCAACACTTCAATGTTGTTAATGTCGATAACGTTGTCCAGCATGCGCACCTGAATTGGAACGAGACGCTCCAATACATTATGAGGTATAGCACGTGCCAGATGGATGGAGTTCAGGTTGCAGACAACAAAGTCGCCAGGCACTTTGGAAATCACGATGCGAGTTTGTCCATCCTTGGTTACGAGTTCTTCCTTTTCAATCACAGTGGCAGACTGGTTCTGCATAATTTCGGTACACAGGTTGGAGGAGTATACCATACCGTGTGCACGGTTAGGATTCGAGCGGTTAACCGTATCCCGGTAGAACATGTATGGCGTACCTGTCTCCAGTTGGGATTTAAGTACACGCTTCATGATGTCAATCGCCTGTACTGTAATCCGGGACAGCAGTGGGTGATTCACTGCTTCTTCGTATTTATCACGGAACGCACCTTCGCCAAAGGACTCATCATAGAAATCTTCCAGTCCGAGTGCACGACCATTCTCGTCCTTCCAGCCCATTACTTTCTTTGTTTCGTGCGGACAGAACAGGCTCCATTCGCCGCGAGTGGATACCCGCTCCATGAACAAGTCAGGCAGACAGATGCCGTGGAATACGTCATGCGCACGCATACGCTCGTCACCGTTGTTCAGCTTCAGATCGAGGAAGGCCAGAATGTCTTTGTGGAAAACATCCAGGTAGACGGCAATGGCCCCTTTACGCGTACCGAGCTGGTCTACGCTGACCGCTGTATTATTCAGTTGGCGAATCCAAGGGATTACACCGGAACTTGTATTTTGGTGACCACGGATATCCGAACCACGAGCTCTGACTTTGCCGAGGTAAACGCCGATGCCGCCACCCATTTTGCTCAGACGAGCTACATCCGTGTTGGAATCGAAGATACCTTCGAGTGAGTCGTCCACCGTATCAATGAAGCAGCTGGAGAGCTGACCGGCTACTTTTTTACCTGCATTGGACATCGTAGGAGTAGCTGCGGTCATGTACATGTTGCTCATTGCCCAGTATGCTTCCTTGACGAGATCCATACGTTTCTCGGCAGGCTCTTGGTGCATTAGGAACATGGCGATAACCATATAACGCTCTTGCGGCAATTCCATTACTTTTCCATCAAAATCGTGAGCGAGGTAACGTTCTGCCAGTGTGAGCAAGCCGATGTAATCGAAGAGCAGATCGTTGCGGTAGTCAATGCACTCAGCAAGTTCGTCGATCTGTTCTTTGGTGTAACATTCCAGCAATTCTTCGCGGTAGATCCCTTTTTTCACGAGATCTACAAGAAGAGGGTGGAATGCGCCATAAGGCTCGTCCGGGTAAGACTTGTATCTGCGGTTGGTAGCCGCTTTTTTGTACAGGGAAGTGAGCAGGGAGCGTGCCGCTGCAAATTTCCAATTAGGCTCCTCTTTGGTTACCAGTTCCAGTGCGCTCATGATAAAAGCGTTGCTGATTTCGTCTCCGGTAACTTCATCACGGCGGAGCTTGCTGTTTACCCCACGTACCAGACGTTCCTTGTCCAGCATTTCCAGTCCTTCCAGAGTACGGTCGGCATATACCGAGATGCGCATATCATCAAAGGCAAGCTGGCGGTTGTTCGGCTTGGTCACAACTTGTGGCATGAATATTCCTCGCTTTCGCATGTTTAAGAGATAAATTGGAGAAATTCTTTATATAAAGAATTGAGTGTTGTCTTACGGTGAGAAAAAGGTAAAGGTTGCGCTTTTGGCAGACTGAAACGGCGGTGACAAGTTCATGTCTTAAATCGCTCAACTTGAGGAGCACAAAACAGCACAATTCAGAACATGCTCATATAAAAAGCATTCTCCCGCCTCGCGGCTGAAAATGCCCATGGATGCTCTGGCTTCCTTACTGTCTTAGAAGTTCTGGATATCGACAGAAAAGGGTGCTTATGTAAGCTTTGGTCTATTGCAGATGTGCCTGTAGTTTGAGGATACCGGATGCAGTCCAAACAGCCCCGTTAACCTCCATGTCAACTCTGTTTCGAGAAAGCGATTTACACCTACAGGGACGTGCCTTTGGAGGTGATTTCATCCTGTTTTTCGCGAGAATGCAGAAGGTGACTAATAGAAGCGGAGAAATCTAGTGTTACTACATTTTGTAGCTGTCAACATACTGTAACCCAACATATTGTGTTTGTAAAGTGGGCCGATACAGTAAAACGTAATTCCGAGTATACCATTTAAGCCAGGAATCCGCAAAGGAAAAGGACTGGAAGATTTGAAGATTTATCAAAAAAAATTTTTGACCAATTTGAATGACGTCTTCACGTCAGTTTGAATTGTAACGTATTCAACTGGTAGAATAAAAATAGTCAAAAATCGACTAAAATTAGCGGCAGCGGTTGTTCACGGGGCCCAGAGGAGGCGGAGCAAAATGGCAATAGCAGAAGTGACTGTAATTCCAATCGGAACGGGTACAACCAGTCTAAGCAGTTATGTGGCGGACATGCAAAAGGTATTGGAACATCAACGGGGCATTACATATCAGTTAACTTCCATGAGCACCATTATTGAGGGACCGCTTAACGAGATCTTTACAGCAATTGCGGCTCTGCATGAAGCACCGTTTTTGTCAGGAGCTCAGCGCGTTTCCACATCCGTCAAAATTGACGACCGTCGTGATAAACCGGATGCCTCAAGTATACAGAAGTTACAATCGGTTCAGGATAAACTTTCGTCACTTCAGGCAAGACCTAATTAATGGTTTAGTATAAACATCCGTATATACGGTTATTCGGTATGTTATAAGTCATTAATTAAAGGTTAGATTGTGTCTGTATGTGTAGTTAACGTGAATTTCTGACATCTATAAACAGAAAGACAAAAAGACCAGCTTAACGTTCATTAAGCTGGTCTTTTTGTATACTCATTTAACATTTTAATTAATCTGCAACTACCAATGAGGCTCCAATCAAAGTGGCGTTGGTGTAACCACCGCCAACATTTTCAAAAGAGAAGTTGGTAATTGGCGCACCGATAACCGTGGCATAATCACCATCAAGCAAATCTCCGGTCGTTGCAGGATATAGCGCTATAATATCGTTTCCGTTCTCATCCATGACATGAACGATAGAGAAAGTTGCTCCGAGAGAGCTATCTTCTTCAACGGAAATGACTTCCCCGTTAACTTGTACGAAAGTATTGTAATAGTTGGCTACATTTTTATTCAGATGACGGGTCGTTACATTGGAGTCAACGAGCCCCTGTACCTTTTTGCTTAATTCTGCCGTAATGGCAGGGAATACATCGTTATGTTTACCAAAGAAATCATAAGATGCCTGCTCCATAAAGGCTGTGTCTTCTGTAATGTACGGAGTTAACTCATTAAAGAAATCCGCAGCTGATGCCGTAACAGATGAATTTCCAGTCGTTGCAGTTGGTGCTGTTTGCTCCAGAGAAGCAGTAATGCTTAGGGAATCAAGGATATCTTTGATCTCATCCTGATTATAAGTATCCTTGGCGTAGGTTAACGTCATGGTATAGAGTTCTGTATTGGTCGGAATCAGATACTGCACAAGGATAACATCTGTACCCGAGGAATGCTTATAGGCTCCTTCCAAGACACCAGCGCTATATTCTTTATAAGGCTTGTTTGTATAGCTGGTTTTTTTATAATCGGAAATGCCGATGCTTGAACCGCTTTGTGTGTAATAATCCACTATATTATTGGCGTATTCTTCAGGATTAATTGAACCGGTTGAACTGGCCTCAATCGTCAGATTCATATTATCTGCAAATGTGACTGATGAAGATTGGTCTGAAAAAGCAGCTTTAATGGATGGAGCATTCATTTGACTTGTATCTACGCTTTTCCAGGATTCAGGATATGCAAAAGAAAATCCTTCTCCACTATATGTAGTGTATTTCGTAGCTTTTGCTTCTGTTGAGACAGTTTCAGTTGCCTTGGATGCTTCGGTCGTGGGGCTATTGGTTGTTGTGTTTGTTTCTGAATTACTACAAGCACTAAGCAATGTGGCTAATGCCAAAATCGTAATAAGTTTCTTCATTATGTCTAATTTCTCCTAATGTGCTTCCCATCGGTTGGGATTTTTTCTAAGGTCATCATTTCGTTTGGGATAATCTAGTTTAGGTGGTGGGGATAGAAACTCCTTTCTGCTTTTATTAGTAAAATAATAACATAAATAAAGATTTCAGTATTCATAATTACTAAAAAGGTAATTTATCTGTATTTAACAAGTTAAAAGCTAATAATGGACCGTATGGGTATTCATTTTGAACGATAGTACATACATTTGATTGATATAACCGTGAGCCCATTTTCGACCTGAGCCCGGTCCCATGTGTGATTGGTGCATATAGTGAACTGTACCTCAAATCAAAGGAGGGGTTTACATGAGTGGAGTAGTAGGTGGATACGGCGGCGCATGGACATCGACTGGCGCGATCTTGGTTCTCTTTATCTTGTTGGTCATCATCTCTAAAGCATTCTTGATCTAATAAACCGCTTGGACCCTAATATATTTGTAAAGGAGGGTTCTGCATGAGCAACGTAGTTGAAGGCGTAGGATACGGCGGCTGGACATCGACTGGAGCAATCCTGGTTCTGTTCATTCTTCTCGTAATCATCACTAAATCTTTCTGGGTATAATATGGCGAGCTCTGCCGGGCAACCGGTGGGGTTTTTTTCTACAGGACAAGCATGGTGGAGAGCCAGGAAGCTAAGATAGCTTGTGGTTAAACGGAAGAATTGGTGGAATTCAAGTAATGGAAGGACGGCGTATGTTTCTCGAAAATGGGAAAGGTAACTAATGGCTAAACGCCCATTTTGTCAAAATGAGGGCGATAGCCCGGTCCAGAGGTAGGCTGAATACATAGCTTAGGGGTGTAGGCAAATGTTAAGGAGGAATGAACAATGAGCGAAGTAAAACCGAATTCACCGAACGGACAGGGACACGTATACGGACATATGGGAGGTTATGAGCATATGCAAGGATACCAATACACAGGTCATGAAATGCATGGGTATGGATATGGTTGTGGAACAATGCCAATGGGATATGGCTATGGATACGGACACCATGCCAATCAGGCTCCAATGATGCACGGTTATCAACAGGGTTGTGGAGTATCCTATGGTCACGGCGGCGGAAGCTGGGGTTCGATGGGTACGATCCTCGTACTGTTCATCTTGCTGGTCATTATCTCTAAAACGATGTTTATCTAAGAATTTGTGGGTGCAAGGAGACTTTGCTGATCGTGGATCGTTGCGATAGGTGCTCTAAATAAACTCCGAGTTTGAGTTCCATGTAGAGGCATAACGTACCTATGGTTTAGAAAGGGACAGCGTAGGATTTCATCCTGCGGTGTCCCTTTTTTATCAGAATTAAGTGAAGGAGCGTTGGGATTACTTTCTTTAACGAACTCCACAGCCTCTATTCCATGCATTTTTGCCATTTCACAAGTTTAACGAATCGTAGACGTCTTATTTCCTCAATCTGGGCATGTTTGGAGCCTATATTCATGAAGTGACATGGATTAACGTGGCTGAGATTCCTTAGATTTTACATAGCATAGAAATCCCTAATATAAGGTGTGCAGGATTCGTTAGCGTCTGGTGAGCGTAAACATTTACTTTATAAGCCCGGGTTATTTGCACAATTGGAGAAGTTAGGAAGTTAGGAGTGTAGTCAGTGGGAGAATGGAAAAGTTTTAAAAGCAGAGACGAATTTATCTGGTTAGTCTGATAAGTGAAAGGAGGACTTTACTCAATGGTGGGGGCAGCGCTTGTCTGTAGATGTTGCTAAATTGGATATGTAGACATGGATAAACACCCGGAACCCAATTCCGGGTGCTTTGTGTATGTTTTCAATCTTCTCAAGAATAAGTGATATCCAAAACAACAAAAGCCCTACCTCTCTTTTGTCCTTGCGGCTCCGATGACCGCGCCAGTGTGAATGGGAACATCTTGTGAAACTCTGTACTACCGGGTTATTGTGATTCAGGTTCTTCAATCTTCATAGGTTAATTGTGCTTAAAAATTCGCTGCGGTCGCAGCATGAAGAAAATATTCCGGGGTTTAAAGAAGACAGAAATCATATGAGGTTGTTTAATACAACTTTTATAGTATACCACAGGTTGTAATTTTCTGCAATAAAAAGGAAAGCGCGACCAGAGCAACATGTTTTCGGACTGTTTTTAAGTTAGAAAGTGAAAGATTGTTTTGAAAAGATACAGAAAATTTTTCAAACTATTTCTTCATAGGGGTAATCCTCTTCAAAAGATTCTGCGTAGGTTATAATAAGAGGGAAGAAACAGAAAGGGGCCCTCGCATGACTGAATCGATGGAGGACAGCAGGTTAATGCGACAGATCGCGGAACGTGATGCCTCCGCACTGGAGCTTTTATATGACCGTTATGAGCGAGCGGTGTATTCTTTTGCCTATCGGATCGTTGGTGATCCTATGACGGCAGAAGAGACCGTTCAGGAACTTTTTATGCGGGTCTGGAATAATGCTGAACGTTACGATGCCTCACAGGGGAAGCTGACCACATGGATGTTTGCCATTACGCGTAACATTGCAGTGGACATGCTGAGGCGGAAATCAAAAGGGGCAGCGGCTACTTCAGTTGAACACGAGACACTGGCAGCCTATGCCGATGAGCATACGAACACGGAAGAAGAAGTGCAGCGTAAATGGGAAGGTACCCGGATTAAAGAGGCGTTGTCCCAATTGAACGGTGATCAGCAACAAGTTATAGAATCGATATATTATGCGGGATTAACCCAGCAGGAAGTATCCAGCCGATTCGGGATTCCGCTGGGTACAGTAAAGAGCCGTGTCAGGCTTGCCATGCGACAGCTCCAAAAGTTGCTGGCCGATGCTGAATTGCATCCGGACGCGGGAAGGGAGGGCATACATCCATGATAGAACGACATGAGGAGTGGTCTGATCTGGCACCGATGTATGTGCTGGGCGGACTGGAAGCAGAGGAAGTGGCGGCGTTTGAAGCGCATATGGCAACTTGCGAACCTTGCCGCCAGGAGGTGAGGGAATTGCAGGAAGTGACTGGCTTCCTGCCACTTGCGGCGGAACCTGTAGCACCGCCGCCAGGCATGCGAGCACGTGTGCTGGGCAACGTGCTCGGACATGTGCAGGAGAGCGCCGAGGCGAAGCCAGCGGCTGCTCCTGCAGAGCCTGAAGCACCGGTGGTGCTTCAGGAGGATCTTGCGCCGCAGCACGAACGTGCGGCGCAGCCCGGGCCAGGCTTGCCGCCGGCAACGGCGGTGCCTGCGGCCCGGGTGGAAGAGGCTGCCCAGGCACAGCCATGGCAGCCACAAGCGCGCGCGCGTGCGCGCAGCAGCAGCGCCTGGCGCATAGCCAGTGCCGGCCTTGCGGCCGCGGCACTGTTACTGGGCGTGTACACGGCGCAGCTGCGGAGCCAGATCGACTCGCTGACGCAGCAAGCGGCGGGCTCGTCGGCTACGCAAGAGCAACTGGTGCAGGCACAGGCGCAGAATGCGCAGCTGCAAGAGCAGCTGGCATCAGCTCTGGAACCTGCACAGGGCATGCAGACTGGCGAGGCAGTGAAGCTGAATCCTGCAACGCAGGACATTGTAGCTCAGGGTCTCGCAACCATCGTTATTGACAGCAAAGGCACTCACCTGGTTGTGCAGGCTGAGAACCTGCCGAACCTGGAAGGCAACGAGGCTTTTCAGGTCTGGTTGATCAAAGGAGATACCCCTCAGAATGCCGGTACGTTCCTTAGTCGTGACGGAACGGGAGCAGTATATTACACATTGGATTCGGCCAACGACTATGATACGGTTGCCATCACGCTTGAACCGGATGCAATGGGAGATGAGCCGCGTGGCACAATGATTCTGGCTGCCAAGATTAAAGGATAAATATAGGATATATCACTAAAGGCTGCTCCGTCGTGGAGCAGCCTTTTTGTGTTTTCCAGTTCTGATGCCCACCCATTGGATTTTATTAATTTTTTTAGTCGAAGCAACCGATAAACAAATAGAAGGCAATACCCTTAATCTCCCTGTGTCTCAAGGGAGAACTGGTTGCACATAGAGAGTGAGGGGTTCAGTTGGAAGCATACCGTTCATTTATCTTTCGCCTGATACGCAATTATCTGATCGGTTCACTGGTAGCTGTTTTTGTTGTCGGTACAGTAGTTATGGTATCTACTCTGCAAATACCCAATATTCAATTTGTTCGACTCATCTTCATTGTACTGATTTCACTCTTGTTCATGCTGGTTGCAGAATTAATTACGCTGTGGGTGCAGCTTGGCCCCATAAGACAATTTTTCACTTCCGAGCATCATGAGAGAGACGAACTGAACCACATGTATGAGAAAATTCATCGTTTTCCGGGACAGACCATATATCGGATCATGGGTCCGCACATGCTTGGTTTTTCACTTCCGGCAGCCGGATTAACAATATGGATGATATCCACAGGGTGGCTTGAATTCCCTTACTTGTATATTGTCGTGGCCGCTGCATGTGCCTTTCTGATTGCCATCATGCATGCGCTGATAGAGTATTACCTGACGGTGCGGGCGATTAGACCCCTGTTACTTGAGATTCGTCATCGAGGCAAAGTCCAATACGGGATGGAACCTTCACTGGGAGGACGCATTCTCGTATCGATCCAGCGTAAATTTCAGCTAAGTACGGCACTGATTGGCTTATTTCCTCTATTTCTATTTTTCCTGGCTACATATATCAGACTTCAGTATATGGACAGTGAATTTGCGAAAGAGTACATTCTGTGGGGAATTCTCATCGTTGTTCTGGGCGCGGGGTTTGCGCTGGTAGGAAGCTGGCTGTTGATTCGTGATGTTCGTGATCCAGTTGCTGAACTGACGCATGAGATGAACCGAATTCAGGGGGGAGATCTTGGCAGACGAGCTCCGGATCTATATGCGGATGAGTTTTCGGCACTGATCTCCGGCTTCAATATGATGATTAATCGGCTGGAGATGAGACAGGAACGCAATCGACAGCTGTTGCAAAGTTATTTTTCTACACTGGCTGCTGCTTTGGACGCCCGAGATAAGTACACGGCAGGACATTCCATGCGTGTGGCAGAGTATTCGCTGATGATTGGCAAGCTGAGCGGAATGAATGAGGAACAGGCGGATTTATTGTACAAATCAGCCCTGCTTCATGATATCGGGAAAATCGGCATACCTGATGAGGTACTGTTGAAGGATGGAAAACTAAGCGATGAGGAATTCGCCATTATTCGCACACATCCCGTGCAGGGAGAGAGTATTTTGTTACAGATAGAGCCTATTGATGCCATGGCCGACTTTCTGCCAGGTGTACGATCTCACCATGAGAGATATGATGGCAAAGGATACCCGGATGGGATGGCTGGTGATGATATTCCCCTTTTTGGCCGCATCATTGCAGTAGCGGATGCCTTTGATGCCATGACGTCAGATCGACCATATCGGAATGGGATGAGTCACGAGAAAGCGCTAACGATTTTGGAAGAAGGAAAAGGGACCCAATGGGACCCCTATTTTGCAGGTTTGTTTATTGATGAATGGAGACGACAACATCATCTTCAGAAACCATCGAAGTGAGGGATCAGTTGATCCCCTCTGTCCACTTCGATTCTTTTCTGCGTCTCCGGTGTAGAGCGAGGCCTGTTATGATGGTGAGAACACATTCGCCGAGTATGACTGCACCCAAGGCATCATAGATCACATGTTGTTTGATCATTAGCGTGGATACGATAATGGTTGCTGCCCCGGCGGCCACCAAAATCTTGATGGGTTTGCGGATGCTTGGAACCGAGAGAACGGCACGCATAACCAGATAAGAGTGAAGAGAATGAATACTTGGAAAACAATTATAAGGACGATCCTGGCTATAGAGCCATCCGAGAACAGATGCTCCCAGGCCTGTACCCGTCAGTTCCGGGCGCGGTACCATGGTCTGAAAGTTGAAGTAGATCAGATAACATATCCAGACACAGATATTCATGGATAACAAGACACGGTAATACGTCAGGCGATCCTTGGCACATAGGTAAGCGAGCACACCGAATACAAACGGGTACCAGCCCAAATATGGAATGGACATGCCAGGCACGTAGGGAATGATCCGGTCGAGCGGTGAATCAAGAACTACGAACCCGCGTTCCGGACTATTAAGAATATCATAGAAGAGCCCCATGACGGCCAAAGACAGCATTAAACTCAATGACAGCCAATAGGATTTGCTTTTTAACAATTGCACAACACCTTACTCCTTTCATTCATGCTCCCTAGGAGCATGACCCCAGCAAATAACTATATAAGTTGCACTATACATTCATTTACACGAGAACGCAGAGGACAGAAATACCCTGAAGAAGCGGAGCTAAAAGCTTTCTGAAAGAAAGCTGCATCGAAAGCATACGCTTCGCCTTTATCCACGAATTTTCCCTTTCAGAAAAGGGAATCGAAAAAATCTGGGGATAACAGCGATCAGAAGGTTGTTCTGTCAACGGAGTGGCCAGTGTAATTATTCTTTAGTTCAATCTATATAGTAGTTTAAATTTAAACAACAATATATTCTACTACGACCAGCGCACAAATTGAATCCTGATTTGTGTATTTTTGTGTATTTTTTTGACGAAGAAGGAATGCCGAAGCTTCAATGGGCATGATATGATAGAGACACATACGGACGAAGGCACTTTGGCCAGTAAAGTCGGTACAACAGGAGTGAGTGAATGCAATTTTCAAAAATGTTCGTATTGAATATGGGGATGCTTATTACCATTGCATATCTTGCTAGTGTGTTCTATAAATATGTCGTAATACGTACCTCTTCCCGAGTGAAGCAGATCAGTTCAGTGCTTGTCCTTATATTTGCAGGTTGGATCAGTACGGTTTTTGGGTTTCAACTCACCGATGAAGTGGTCTTTGACCTTCGTTATGTTCCTTTAATTGTTGCCGTTCTAACGTATAGACAACCCTATAGCGTAATTATCGTGGGTATTGGGATTGGGCTATCGAGGCTAACTTTTGGCATCACGGATGCTACATTGGCGGCAGTACTTAACATGTCTGTTTTGGGCGTGATATGTGCAGGTTTGAATATATGGATGAGACGCAGCAACTACAGGCTGATTATTAAAGGAATCCTTGTTACAGTTATCGTCAATGTGGTCAACAGTATAAACATCGCTATCGTTGGTGTGATCCCGGCTACATACTTCTTTTCACATATTATGCCTTATACACTCCCTACAGGCATTTTGCTAAGCCTTATTTTTGCATTTATTTTACGTGATTTTCAGAATGAACAGAATCGTATTTTGCTGATCCAGAGTACAAACCGGCTATTGTCTGTGCAGAAGGAAGAGTTACAGAAAGCCCAGATTGTACTGGAGGATCGAGCGAAACAATTGATGATTGCCTCACAGTACAAATCGGAATTTCTCGCCAATATGTCCCATGAACTGCGTACACCGCTCAATAGTGTCATTAACTTTGCCCAGATGATCAGCGAGAATGCCGACACGATGGATCAGGAGGATATTGTACGTTTTGCCAATATGATCGACCACTCCGGGCAGGAACTGCTCACGCTCATTAACGATATTCTGGATCTTTCCAAAGTAGAAGCTGGGCGGCTGGATATTGTACTGGAGGATATCAGTGTCGCACAACTTACAGAAGATGCCATGAGCCACTTTCAGCTCGTTGCCGAGAAAAAAGGTATTCAGTTGGTTCTGGATAAGAAAACGGGACTGCCTGATACGCTCTGGTCTGATCCCCAGCGGGTTCAACAGATTTTACGGAATCTGATGTCCAATGCCATCAAGTTCACTCACCGGGGGAAGGTCACGCTGACCGTAAGCACCAAACAGATTAAGAATGCAGGTATTCAGAATCGATGGCTTATTTTCTCCGTTCAGGACACAGGTATTGGCATTTCTGAGGACAAGCATCATTCCATATTTGAAGCATTTCAGCAGGCTGACGGGTCGATTAGTCGAAAATTTGGCGGTACCGGACTAGGCCTGTCGATCAGTCGGGATTTAGCGAGATTACTGGGGGGATCGATTGAACTGGAGAGCACTGAAGGTAAAGGAAGCACCTTCCATCTCCATCTTCCGTTGGACCGTGAAAAAATGAGTTGACAACCTTCGCGCTGTGAGTAGAATTTGGGATGACAACTAGCATCGACCGGCTTTTGAGACCCGGTCTAAGGAGTGTATCCCCATACAGAAGACGGTCAACGTTAACCCTCCCCCGTCAGCAAGCAAACCACGGCGCAAGGGTTCGACACAACGCATGAATTTATCGATTGCAACATGGGAGGGTGTACCGGCAATTATTTTACAGACCTTGCTGGGAGGCCCGTTTTTAACCGGATTTCTGCTGTACCTTGGGGCCGGGTCGAGACATATCGGCTTTGTGCTCGCGATTACAACGTTCGTAAACATTGCCCAGATCGGAGCAGCTTACTGGATGCAGCGTATTCGCAGCCGAAAACGCATGTTGCTACTATTTGTGGGCACACATCGTATCTTGTGGAGTGCGACGGGACTGATCCCGTTTATATTTCCCAAAGAGTGGTGGGTAAGCGTATATATTGGCGTGTATACGGTTGCTTTTATATCAAATACCATCGGCGGCATGATCTGGACTTCACTGATTGGCGATATCGTACCTGCCAAGGTGAGAGGGCGTTATTTTGGAATTCGAAATACGATTCTGAATGCTCTTGGAAGCGTATGCTTATTCGCTGGTGGTATTGTTTTGGACCGTTACCCCGGAGAAATGGGCTTTCTGATTCTGTTTATTCCGGTTTGGATCTGTGCTATTGCCAACACAGTCATTTATTTCTTCTATCCGGACGTGCCATTTGAACGTTCTACCGAAAAGGTTTTCTGGCGCATGTTCATCAAGCCGTTCCAGGATCGTTCTTTTCTGAAAGCAACGCTGTTCCTGGCTGTCTGGTTATTGATCCAGACCTTGATTGTTCCGCTCTATTCCTATGTTATGCTCGATTTATTGAATATTAATTATCAAACTGTATCCCTGATCACGGTAGTCCAGACGCTGGTTATGATGGCCGGTTTCTATGTCTGGGGCAATCTGAATGCCAGATTCAGCAACAAAACGCTCCTATTTTGGACATTGCCAGTCATTGCGCTCTCCTGTCTGTCGTGGGGGTTAATGTCGTTCATGCCTGTATTGATCGCACTATTTTTATCGCATATCTTCCTTGGGATTGGTGTAGGTGGATTCAATCAGCTGGCGTTTAACTTTACCATCGGAGACACACCCAAAAGTGAAAGACCGATGTTTGTCGCGGTGTATTCGGCTCTGACCGGAGTAACTTCGTTTCTCGGGCCGTTGTTGGGTGGCTGGTTGTATGAAAAGATGGAGACTTGGTCCGATGCGCTGGCCTGGATCTCAGCCTATGGATTTCAGGTGGGGGTTGGTGTCGTGATGTTGCTTCTTACATTTACCCTTGGACGTCGTGTACTGTTAAAATAGATATTGAATATTTACACTGGCACTTCGATGACAGAACAACCTTGTAAATGTTTAGATTGATCCTATATATCTGGTATGACTTCAAAAAAAAGATGGCGAAGTGGAGGGATGTAATTGAATCGTCTCGAACGGAAAGCCATGGTGATTGGAGCCACGGGGCTTGTAGGCGAATTACTGGTTCATAATCTGCTGGAGCACTCGGCATACAGCCTGGTTCGGGTTCTGGTTAGACGTCCGCTTGAGCTGCAACATCCCAAACTGGAACAACATGTGGTGGACTGGGAACAGCTGGAGAACCAAGGCCACTTATTCGATGGAATCGATGACCTGTATTGTTGTTTGGGTACAACGATCAAAAAAGCAGGCAGTCAGGACAATTTCCGTCAGGTGGATTATCATTACCCGGTTCGTGCAGCTACTTTGGCGAAGCAACATGGTGTATCACAGATGCTGGTAATCTCCTCCATGGGAGCGAGTGCTGGTTCCAGGGTCTTTTACAGTCGGACCAAAGGGGAAATGGAGGATGCATTGTCCGATATCGGTTTTCCGTCATTGCATATCTTCCGCCCTTCCTTAATTCTGGGAGATCGAAACGAGAAGCGGTTCGGTGAACAGATGGCTGCTCATGCGATGAAGCTTCTGGATCGCTGGATGAAAGGCAGAGTGGACAAATACCGGGCGGTCCATGCTGCGACCATTGCACAGGCCATGACGAATATTGCGCTGGTGCAAACCAAGGGAAACCATGTGTATCCGAATGATGTCATTCATGTCCTTGGTGTGGACGGGGGCTAAGAAACCTTTGAACGAGCTGTTTGCTTCATGTGGCTAGTGAGAAGCGTTTCTCGCTTGAGGTAGATCGTGGTATAATAGGCAACAAAAATGAGTTCGAACCCTGACTCCATGCGGCAGCAGGATAACGAACATGAAGGAGAACTCGTCCATGAAAAAACCAATCTCTACCGATCAGGCGCCAGGCGCCATTGGTCCATACAGTCAAGCCGTTGATGCAGGCGATTTCATCTACACTTCCGGGCAACTTGGCCTGAATCCTCAAACGGGAGAGTTCGGCGCAGATGTACAGGAGCAGACACGTCTGTCCCTGAGCAATGTAAAGGCTATCCTTGAAGCAGCAGGCACAAGTATGGATAAAATCGTGAAAACGACGGTGTTCCTGAAAGACATGAACGATTTTGTTCCTGTGAATGAAGTGTATAGCACGTTCTTCGAACAGCCGTATCCTGCACGCAGTGCAGTGGAAGTTGCTCGTTTGCCAAAAGATGCACTGGTGGAGATTGAAGTTATTGCCCTGAAATAGGACAACCTTATTCGTTCTTTTATACATAAACAGCCGATTTCAGGTCGAAGACCAGAATCGGCTGTTTGCGTTACGTTTTTTCGTTATATTTAAGCGTTGTATATGATGGAAACTACTCAATCACGATCCTGATTACGGGCGAAGAACAGCCATACCGCATAGATGGCCAGTACGATCGCAATGATGATTGCCGTATAATATACGGAAGTGACATCCTTTTGTTTAAGTGCAATGGCGATATACGCCCATGTGAACACAAGTGGGTATATGCTATCGCGATAACGGAAGCTAACGAGTACAGCCAGCACCATACCCACAATCAGCATAATGATCGTCCAGGTTGGTTCGCTGATACCAAAACCATCCCAGCCTATTTTATATAACAGTACAGCTGCATTGACAATGGTTGCCACGCTAATCCATCCAAGATAAATGCTGAATGGCAGCTTCACAAGCCAGATCTCAGCAGTGGTCGGAACCGTAATGGTACGTGTTTTTACATACAGAACGATCAGAGACAACAGAAGCAGTACAATGATTAGTAAAGCGAGACCGGTCTGCAAGTTTTGAAAAGCAAAAATCCAGGCTACGTTGAAAGCACAGCTTGCCAGAAACCAATACCCAAGACGGGTAATCGAATCCCTTTTCCAGGAAGCGGGCACGAACTGATAGATCACAAACCCTGCTAACAGCAGGTAGATCAGACCCCATATAGAGAAGGCATAGCCAGAAGGTGTGAGCAGCACAGGGTACATATCCGATACTTCCTTATTGGTTCTGCCCCCGATCGGCAGAGCGTTGGAAAGGTAGTTCACGATAATTACAGCGATAAAACCAATGGCGTTTAACCACTTGTACGGATTGTTACGTGACATTGTGTTTCCTCCTTGGTTTAACGAATGAATGAACCACGGGTCAGTCTACAATGAATATACCCAGTTCTTGCACATTCTAATAACAGCCGCAAAAAATTCACAAGTTGATCTTTCAGATCCTTGCGCTCTGCCGCTATGTTGGAACGGTACTCTGTCCCAATGTACGCGAAACGATGCAGAAATATGTCCATGCCCACGATGTCCCATTAGAAGAGGAGGCAGAGAATGCTCACAAGAGAAACGATGGAGAAACAGCAGACTTGGTTCTATGTAGCTGCACTGTTCTTAGGAGCAGTGATCGGGCTGAGTAATCCGGTATGGGGGAATGTTTTACACTACACCGTGTCCCCGGTTCTTGCCGTTCTGTTATATAGCATGTTTGTACAGATTCCCTTTTTACAGTTAAAAGAGTCCTGGTCGAATCTTCGATTTATGGGCGCGTTACTGGTGGCTAATTTTATCGTTGTACCTGTGGTCGTATGGTTGCTTACACTGGTCTTTCCACAATCACCAGGCGTTCTGATTGGAGTCTATCTGGTACTGCTAACGCCCTGTATTGATTACGTCATTGTGTTCACACAGCTCGGCAGGGGCAATGAGAAATTGATGCTGGCCGCAACCCCCCTTTTATTTGTTATACAAATGATTCTGTTGCCGTTTTATTTATGGGTATTAATGGGTGCTGAGGTGGCGCAGGTCATGCAGGTAGGGCCGTTTGTGGAGGCTTTTCTGTTCCTGATCGTTATTCCACTGCTGCTCGCTGTTGTTACACAAGTTCTCTCCAGAGGTAAAGCGAGCGGCGAACGGGTCATGAATGCGACGGCATGGCTCCCGGTTCCGATGATGGCGCTTGCGCTGATCGTGGTTGTCGCTTCCCAGATTGGCAAAGTCTACAATGATATGGCGATCATCGTGAACGTGATTCCGATCTATGTTGCTTTTCTAATCCTTATGCCTTGGATATCTCGGCTCATTGCTACTTGGTTTGGATTGAATCCGGGTGCAGGGCGGGCGTTGATATTCAGTTCAGCCACACGGAATTCGCTGGTTGTTCTGCCACTGGCGCTGGCACTCCCTCCACAATGGGCAACTATAGCTGCGGCAGTCATCGTTACACAGACGATAGTGGAGCTGGCTGGGGAGCTAATCTACATTCGACTTGTACCTGCGGTGATTTTGCGGGATCGGTGAGCGGACTAGGACGTATCTATGTTATGATTTAATATAATTAATAAAACCATTTTTGGTAAATAAAAGGGAGGTGAGAATCCCTATTTATCGGAAGATTATGTTCTACCTGGATATTGTCCTATTACTGTTCAGCCTCATCTATTTCCCCGTAGTGGCTCATAAGACAGGAAATAATATGGCTTATGGATTTATGGCTGTGATTTTAATCGGGACAATATCTCGGATCGTATCCTATCTGAGAAAAGAAAGAGCCAACAGGTCATCATGATATAGGCTATTATCTGTAAAAGTAAAATTAAAAAGAGTACTTCCGATGGGCCATGCCGGGAGTACTCTTTTTAATTCGGATCAGGTACTCGTTACGTACCAGCCTCCAATAATGTTTTACGATATTCCGCTGGCGTGATGCCCTCCATTTTTTTGAACACTTTGCTGAAATACTTTTCATCCTGGAATCCAACCATCTCCGAGATTTTGGCAACTCGCAGGGAAGGGTTTTGCAGTAGCAGCTTGGCGTTATTGATTCGCAGTTTGCCCAAATATTCCGACCAGTTCAGGCCAAATTGCTGTTTGAATTTACGGGAAATATACTCCCGGCTCAGGTAGAAACGCGCGGCAATCTGCTGCAAGGACAGGTCCTCCTGATAATGGGCGTCCATATAACGTGCAATCTCACTCATGGGATCGGGATTGGCGTGGTGATGAGCGGTGAGCGCCTTTCCTGCGGCAAGAAGTCGTTGTTCCAATAATGAACGAAGCAGGGGGAAGGATAACAGTCCTTCAGCGTCCAAAGGTAACTCGGCAAAGGGAATAGACTGTTCCTCCGTTACTTCTTCCTCTTTGGGTGACGAACCTGCCGTATCATCAAGCCAGCGGCTCAGCATCCATTCCAGCTCGTCGATCCATTGCTGAATCTGCTCAGCACTGACAACTTCAAGATCAGTAATCGGGTCAAGCCATTCGGCGACCGCAGCAGATACACTGGAAGACCGGCAGCTCATGGCTGCCATACGCAGGGGTTCTTCATGGGCGTTTAAGCGCCTGATTTTCTTCCCATATGATGATTCCACTGACGCATGGATTCGCTGTTTAATTTGCACAGCGTTACGTCTCCACAGTCTTGAACTTGCTTCCAGATAGGCTGCTGATATTCCGCCAGGGTAGGACTCACAGGTGGAGATACCATAATGAAGCCGGCGCTGAATTGTCTGCTCCAATCCCTGATTAACCTTGTCGAGAATATGTTCCAATGAAGTGGATGGGCCCCAATGCAGCAGAACAATCTCGTCCGGTTGATCCAACTGCCGAAACATTACGCCTTCGTCTGGTGTGGATAACATCTCGGCACAGATATTGAGCACCGAGAACACAAGCAGATCTGGTTGACTGCGGTATTTTGCCAGACAATCTGCATCCAGATGGGACAGGCTGGTGACAGCGACACTACAGACAGGGATAACACTGGGGAGATTCAACTCATCCTGCAATCGCTGCATGTGTGATGAACTGCTGCCTCTGCCGACGGCAAGTTCAGTGAGCAGACGATCCTGGTAGTGGGGGCGCATTCGATTAACAACAATGGATTGCCTGGTGGATTGTATCCGAATGGCGTCTTCCTCTCCCCAAGCTGTAACGGCCTTTAATAGAGAGGCATTCAGCTCATCTGCTTCCACAGGTTTCAGGAGGTAGTCCATGCCACCATGTCTGATTGCATGCCTCACGAGTTCAAAATCATCATATCCACTAATGACAAGCACCTTGCTGTGTGGGGTATGAGTCGATATCCATTCAAGTAATGCCATACCGTCCTTGCCTGGCATACGCATGTCACTGAGTATGATTTGAGGTTGATGTGCCGTGATGGCGGCGATGGCTTCATCCCCGTCTGCCGCTTCGATTAACGTATCAATGCCAAACTCTTCCCAATGACCAAGCAACCTTATGGCATCGCGGACATGTTTTTCATCATCTACAAGCAGTGCCTTCATGTTGTTCACTCTCCCGCGTATAGTTTAACCCTGATCTTCACACCATTGGGTTCCCGATTGTTGATCTCAAGCCTGGCTGAGTGACCGGGATGTGAGTTCAATTGAAGTCGGCGTATTACATTTCGTAGACCGATGGATTCAGACTCGTCGGATTCTTGTGTGGATAACCCGGTTGTTGTATGACTTTGATGTAGCCATCCGCGGATCTCCAGTAATTTATCTTCTGGTATGGAAGGTCCGTTATTATTCAGTTCTATTTCAATCCAATGATCGTTGATCCGGCGGCTGGATAGGGATATGTGACCTTTGCCAGGCTGAATATCTGCTCCATGTTTAAAGTAGTTCTCAATTAAAGGTTGTAACGTCATTCTTGGCATTTCGACAGACAAGGTATCTTCGGCAAAATCCAAGTCCACCTCAAGGCGGTCACCGAACCGCTCCTGCTGCAGTTCCAGATATAACCGGGCATGCTCCGCCTCTTCGCGTAAGGTCACGGAGGTCTGATCCCGCATGCTGTAGCGCAGCATTTTGGACAGGGAAGAGAGTAGTGTATACGCCCGTTGTCCTTGCTGTTGAAGGGCAAGTGTACCGATCGATTGCAGTGTATTATACAGAAAATGCGGATGAATCTGCGCTTGCAACGCTTTGAGCTGATTTGTTTTATTGGCGATTTCGAGTCGATATTCCCGCAAAATAAGATTATTTACCGTATCCATCATATCTCGGAAATGACGAGCGAGCACCCCGAATTCATCTCGGCTGGATAGATGGATATCCACATGCAAACGCCCGGCTTGGATCTGGTTCATATATCGCATGAGTTGCTTGAGTGGACCGGTGATTCGGATGGAGATGAACAAGGTTGCAACAATGACCAATACAAGTGCCGCAATGGCAATCATCGCGTTATTCCACGTAAGTGTGGTCGCTCTGGCGTATAACGTCTCATTCGGAATCTGTTTGACAATGGTCCAGTCGGCGTACGTGCTGCCAAGCTGCTGGTATACATACATGGAACGATCCTGTTCAAAATGTCCTGCGACATTCTGGGCTGTACCAGCGCCAGTTCGCGCGATATTCAGTTCACTGGCCGTTTCCTCTCGCAGTGCATCCGTATGATTGGCCTCGGAACGTCCCTGGTAAATGATCTGATTCTGACCATCCACAACATAGATCTGTTCCTTAGCCGGATCATACAGTCTGCCACAGATTGCTGCAATGGTATTCATATTCAGATCAATGGCGAGTACACCCAGACGCTCTGTGGACGGAATATCCTTGATCACCCGATGCAGGGTAATGACCGTTCTTTCAGGATCATCGGGGGAGGCAGCCTTGAATCCGTACGTGTGACTCATATGGGCCGATTCCACCCAGATATCCGGGCTGTCACCGCCTGTTTTTCCATGGAGCGAGCCAGAATAGGCCTGTTTGCGTTCCTCCCGCTTCGGAAAGGGATTTGTAATTAAGGTGGATTGATTGGCGGCAAAAGAGTGCAAATACAGCTGGAATACATCCGGCACAGCCGCGCGTATCGTCTGCAAAGTGGTGTACACCTCGGCAACCGCACGATAATCACCAGGAATTTTTGCCAAGTTGCGCAGAAAGTTCGGGTCATTATACACAGCCAGCGACGCTCTGGCCACGTTATCCACATAGTTGTTGAGATTGGTGGACGCTTGGTAGATCAGGCGTTTGTTCTCTTCAACAGCCTGTTCCCGCAAGGCTGTCTTGGTCTGAATAAACGTCATGCTGATCGAAGCGAGCAGTGGAAGTGTGGTAGCGATGAGCATAAAGGCAATCAATTTGGTGCGTATACTGTAGTATTTGGACATCGGAACACCCCTTCTGGTTGCAGGTTAAGAGAGGACAATATTTTACCCCCAACTGTTCACAAGGGTCGGTGTTTCCCTCGACGATAATGGGGTTTAATAGAAAAAGAGACCAATTTCATCCATCTATAGAAGGGGAGAACGATATGAAGCATCGCAAATCTTCACAGCTGTTACAGCAGCTTGTGTTCGTGGGTCCCTCCATCGTGTTTTTTATTCTCATCATCGTGGTCCCTTTCCTGCTTGGCATGGTGTATTCCTTCACGGATTGGAACGGGGTATCCGAGAACATTAATTGGGTAGGGTTCGATAACTTCGTGCATGTTTTTGCGAATGATCCCAAGTTCCAAACGGCGTTTTGGTTTACGGTGCGCTTCACCGTGGTTGGTGTGGTACTGACCAATGTGATTGGCTTTTTCCTGGCGTATTTCCTGACCAAACCGCTCAAGACGAGAAACATTCTGCGTACGATCTTTTTTATGCCTAACGTGATCGGTGGGTTGTTGCTCGGCTTTATCTGGCAGTTCATATTTGTGAAAGGGTTTTCAGCAGTAGGCGATGTAACCGGCTGGTCCTTCTTCAACCTTCCTTGGCTGGGAGACGAACCAACCGCTTTCTGGGGAATCGTGATTGTGTTTGTATGGCAGACCGCAGGATATCTGATGGTCATCTACATCTCATCTCTGACAAATGTATCCCCCGATCTGCTGGAAGCTGCAGAGATTGATGGCGCAAGCCGCTGGCAGGTACTGCGGAGCATCATTCTTCCGCTCATTATGCCGGGTGTAACGATCTGTTTGTTCCTGGCGATCTCCTGGTCGTTCAAAATGTTCGATCTCAATCTGTCGCTGACCAAAGGTGGACCGTTCGGATCAACAGAGTCGGTTGCACTTAATATTTACAATGAAGCCTTTGTGAATAACAGATATGGCATCGGAACCGCCAAAGCGCTCGTGTTCTTCGTGATCGTTGCCATCATCACCATGATTCAGGTACGTCTGACGAAGAGCAAGGAGGTAGAAGCCTAATGGAGACGACGAAAAATTACCGCTTCAGTACCATTTTAACCGAGATTGTCATGGTACTCCTTGGACTTTTATTCCTGGTTCCGTTTTACTTCCTGTTTGTGAATTCGGTCAAAACCTTCGGTGATCTGCTAACCAATTCGGCTGCATGGCCGGAAGTGTTCCAGTGGGGCAACTATGCGAACGCTTGGGAGAAAATTAACTTCCCGTCCGCGCTGATGAACTCGCTTATCGTTACGGTGGTCAGCAATCTGTTGCTTGTGCTGATCAGTTCCATGGCCGCGTACCGAATGGTCCGCAGTGATACCCGGTTCAACCGGATTTTGTTCGGCATGTTCATTGCCGCTATGGTGATTCCGTTCCAGTCTATCATGATTCCACTCGTTACTGTAACCAGTAATCTGGGATTGATCGACAGCCTTGGCGGACTCATTATCTGTTATCTCGGTTTCGGGGCACCGATGTCTGTCTTCCTGTTCCACGGATTCGTAAAATCCGTCCCACTGGAGATTGAGGAAGCGGCACGGGTAGATGGAAGCTCTGCCTACGGGGTGTTCTTCCGGATCGTATTTCCACTCATGAAACCGATGTATGTAACCGTCATCATTCTGAACACACTCTGGATCTGGAATGATTATCTGCTCCCATCCCTGATCCTGCAAAGCTCCAACCTGCGTACGATCCCGATTGCGACCTTTGCACTCTTCGGTCAATACACGAAGCAATGGGATCTGGCCTTGCCGGCACTTGTGCTCGGCATCATGCCGATCATTATTTTCTTCCTGCTGATGCAGAAGTACATCATTCAGGGAATTACCGCTGGATCAGTTAAAGGGTAAGTGCGAGTGAAAGGGTCGCTGGTGGGATCAAGCGTGGAGTGCGAGTGCAGGTCGCTGCGGGATCAAGTTGCGCTTTCGGTCGCTGTTGCTCCTCGGTGGCCTGAATGGATTAGGGCAAGGAAGCCACCGAGTATCAAAGGCGAACGCTCCGCTCCTACATCGCATCCTGATCCCTTTGCTCCCACCTCGCATGGAGGTGTGCAAAGGGAGTCATGCCCGCATAGCTTGGGCATGACTCCTGGGGAAAAGAGCAATAAGAGAAAAAGACCAATAAAGAGAAAAGACCAAGAAAAAAAGATTTAAAGACCAGGTTCGATAATGCAGAAGGTGAGTGTGTATGGGGAGGTCGCTGCGGGTTCAAGTGGGGAGTGCGAGGCAAGGTCGCTGACGGGCTCAAGTGGGGAGTGCGAGTACAAGGTCGCTGCGGGATCAAGTTGCGCTTTCGGTCGCTGTTGCTCCTCGGTGGCCTGAATGTATTAGGGCAAGGAAGCCACCGAGTATCAAAGGCGAGCGCTCCGCTCCTACATCGCATCCTGATCCCTTTGCTCCCACCTCGCATGGAGGTGTGCAAAGGGAGTCATGCCCGTATAGCTTGGGCATAACTCCTGGGGAAAAGATTAGTCAAGAGAAAAGACCAAGAAAGACGCTTGTATAGCCAGGAACTTCTTTTACAGAGTGATGGTATGCTCCCTGTTCAAAGCGCTAACGAACCCACCGCATCTTAATAGTTGGATAATCAAGGAATAGGAAATTATAACGAATCTCAGTAACCTTATTCCGGTGAAAAAAGGCGTCAGAGCCTTGAAAATCGACCAAATCGACGAAATAGCGTCTCTGTGATTCGTTAGGCTGGAGATTTGCGCAAATAGGAGCGAATAACGTGCGCTCGGTTCGTTAGAATGAAAACACGCTTCAAGGGAAGGTTATTCTGTCATCGGAGTGCCAGTTTAATTATTCATTAGTGGAACTGTTTTACTGAAACTACTATAGGGAGAGTGTATGTATGAAAAGAATGACAAAGTTGACGTTGCTTATGCTGATTGCTTTTTCGGTAATGCTTGCGGGTTGTGGCAATGGGGACAAGAGCGGCAGTCCGGTCAACACGGATACTCAAGGTGGCGGCGAGGCTGCTGCCGGGGACAAAACCATTAAAATCTTCCAATTCAAAGTCGAAATTGCGGAAGCGCTCAATCGTCTCAAAGCGGAATATGAATCCTCCCATCCAGGCGTCAAACTGGACATTCAAACCGTAGGTGGTGGTAGTGACTACGGCGCTGCATTGAAAGCCAAGTTTGCCGCAGGCGAACAACCGGACATTTTCAACGTAGGTGGTTATCGTGAATTGGATACATGGCTTGAATATCTGGAAGACCTGTCTGGAGAATCATGGGCCAAGGATGCACTCGAAGTAGCCAAAGAGCCAATGACCAAAGACGGCAAGCTCTATGGACAGCCGCTCGCGCTGGAGGGTTATGGTTTCATTTATAACAAAGACCTCTTCCAAAAAGCAGGTATTACCGAAATTCCAACAACACTGGAACAATTGGATCAAGCTGCACAGAAACTTCAAGCTGCAGGCATTACCCCATTCTCGAACGGATATCAGGAGTGGTGGGTGCTGGGCAACCATAATGTAAACGTGGCCTTTGCAAATCAGGCAGATCCGGTGAAATTCATCCAAGGACTCAACGAAAGTACGGAGAAAATCCCTGGCAACCAGGTGTTCAACGACTGGATTAACTTGCTCGACTTAACGTTGAAATACAGCAACAAAAACCCGCTGACAACCGACTACAATACGCAAGTTACGTTGTTTGCGAGTGGAGAAGCGGCGATGATGCAGCAAGGGAACTGGACTCAAGTACAGATCGATGGAATCGATCCGGATCTGAATCTGGGTATTCTGCCGATGCCAATTAACAATGAACCCAATGACAAATTGTTTGTCGGCGTGCCGAACTATTGGGTTGTGAACAAGAATTCCCAAGTGAAACCGGAAGCAAAAGAGTTTTTGGAATGGCTCGTAACTTCGGATATCGGGAAACAATACATGACAAAAGAATTCAAATTCATCCCGGCGTTCAGTTCCATCACAGCATCCGAAGAGGATCTGGGTGACCTCGCCACAGAGATCATGAAGTATAGCCAGGAAAATAAAACACTCAGCTGGAACTTCAACCGCTTCCCTGAGGGGGTTCCACAAGAGTATGGCAGCACAATTCAGGCTTACGTTGCAGGCAAATCGGATAAAGCCGGATTGCTCGACGCATTGCAACAGAACTGGGATAGTCTGAAAAAATAACGGCTTCCCCTTCAATGAATGAAGGTGTGGATAAGTAAAAACATATAAAAAGGTGACTCCAGATTAATTGGAGTCGCCTTTTTTTAATGAGAAAATTTCCAGTTAAAAAGTGCAAATATGAACCCAAATATCGACTAATACAGATGGTCGGGTGTTTGTATGATGTTTACAACCTGTTGTTAGTACACATTATGGCAAGAAATAGCCAAACTTTAAATATTTGTAATTTTTAGATTGACAGTTCCATGTGATATCCATATTATAGAAAAATATAGCAGAAAGTAAAGATATTTGAATCGGAGGTGAAGTTCTTTATGAGGGATATTGTATTCCTGTGTGACAAGCGGATTAACACCAAAACAGGGTTTCTCGAAGCCTTGTCCAAAATTTCGGACACAACCAACATTTTGCTGGTGGAACAGGGCTATGAACAGTTTGCTACATTACCAGAAGGGCTGTTCAGTGCAGTGTTCGAAGTGGGTGATATTACTCAGATTGACCAGGTGGAAGAGGTTTTTGAGCGCATTTTGGATGAATATGATGTGGAGCGCATCATTGCCCCGACTGAAAATGTGGTGGAGACAGGCGGGTATCTCAGAACACGTTTTGGTATCCCTGGTATTCAAAAGAATCAGGCTGAGACGGTACGTAACAAATGGATCATGAAGGAGACATTGCGGCAGGCGGGAATCCACACGTCACAGACACGTATTGCGTCCAATGCAGTACAGATCAGAAAGATTGTCGCAGGCATTGGTTTTCCCATCATTATCAAACCGATTAGTGGGTGGGCGACGATCATGACGTACAAGCTCAATAATCAAGAGGAACTTGAGCATTATATCAACCATTCCTGGAATCGGGAATCAGTGCTCATTGAGGAATTTATTACGGGTAGGGAGTTTCATATTGACTCCATCGTTTCCGAAGGTGAGCTTGTATTTTCCTCCGTCTCTGAATATTTGTTTAATTGTCTTGAGATTGTCCAAAATGATCGCCCTTCCGGTACGATCTGTTATCCCGCTAATACACATTATGAATATGTAGAACGGATGCAGTCGTTTAATGAAGAGATCATACGGACACTGGGGATACGTAACAGTGTGTTCCATGCAGAGGTATTTCTTTTGCCGAATGGGGAGATCTGTTTTGGAGAGATTGGAGCAAGAATTGGAGGGATTGTCATCATTCCACCTATGGTGTTGAATTCCCATCAGGTTAACTTGTTTGATGCAGCCATTCAAACGGAACTTGGAATATATGAAGCGCCAACCTCGGTTAATACAGGCAAGTACACCGGTGCGGTTAATTTTCCATCTGCTGTAGGCAAGATCGAAAGCATCTCATCCGCAGAAGATTTCAAATCGATGGAAGGACTCATTGATATTCGAATTAACTATACATCAGGCCAGTCCATTTCAGGTGGTCGAGATACGATGTCCAGATCCGGATTTGCCATTGTGGAAGGCCCGGATATTGAATTCGTTAGAAAACAACTTCTAGAATTACATGACAAGTTTGTCCTGGTTCACCATTAAACCATTCTAGGAGGGCTTTGGGTTGTTGCTAGATAACGCTGATGTGAAGAGATTGGATAGTCATGATTGGAGAAAGCAGGAATTTGAGCATTTTGAAAAGGATATGACCGGTGACAGCCCTCGGTTTCCCTGCATTTTCGGTGCCATGGGGCTTAACCGCAATGAGCTGCGGTTCTCCTTTTTGGATGATGTAGAAGACCATTCCATAGAAGAGCTTGCAAAGGCATTGAGAGAATATGTGGAACAGGCAAGGAGCTTCGGAAACTACACCTCCATGGTTACATTTTTTAATATTGATAAGGATCTATCCATCCATGAATATCAGCATAAGTTTTGGTCCATCCTGACCCGGCTGCACACCATCGACTTGAAAGAATGGCCAGAATTCATACCGAATGAAGAGAATGATCCTTTGTGGGAATTTTGCTTTCATGGGGAACCCATTTTTGTCGTTTGTAATACACCAGCACATGAGGTGAGAAGGAGCAGACATGCCAATACATACATGATTACCTTTCAACCACGATGGGTCTTTGAATCGATTGGCTTGGGAACACCAAAAGGAGATAAATCCAAGGATTTGGTGCGAAGCTTGCTTCGGCAATACGATGCCATTGATCCATTCCCGCATCTAGGGATCTATGGGAATCCGAATAATCGAGAGTGGCTGCAATATTTTATTCCAGATACCAATGAAGTTTCTGCTACAGCGCAATGCCCATTTCATCATATGAGGAGGAATAGTATGAGTTCAGTTCAATATATTAAAGGGTCTGACATAACACTTGAAGAAGCTGTAATGCAGTTGCTGCCTGTAACCGGTTCGGTAGAGGTTCAAAGAGATACACCATTCAGGGAGCACAAATCTCACACCCATCCTACAGACGAGACACTTCTGATTATCAATGGAGATATTACCTTCTTCACAGAAGAAGGAGAACTGCATTGCACGCCAGGTGACCGCATTTTGCTTCCGGCTAATACGGTGCACTCCTCCAAAGCCGGGGAGAAGGGAACGTTGTATATTATCGCTTTGGAGTTTGTGGAGCAGCCGAAAGAAGAGGTTCTGGCATGACTCGTTCCTCCGTTGGTTTGCTCATGAGAAAAGGCTTATCACTGCACGGGGATCATATTGAAGCTCTGGGAAGAATTTTCGAAGAGGTCCATTTATGGACCTCTGTTTCTGGATTTGAACAAGATCCTCGCTTTCGTTCTGTTCAGCATATTCCCAAGAATGAGAATGTGGAAGAAATGATCGTGCAGGCGAGACAAATAGGCGTTCCGTTTTTCATTACCTGGCAGGAGACGGATATTGTACTAAATGCGAGATTAAATGAAGGATTGGGAAGACAGGATATTCCTGTCCAAGCGGCCGAAATTGCCAGAGACAAGTCCAGACAGCGTCAGTTCCTGAAGCAAGAGTACGTGGCCTGTCCTGAATTTTATGCCGTAAATACGTTGGATGAGGCTGTTACAGCCGCAGCAAGTGTAGGCTATCCGGTTATTATTAAACCCACACTGGCCGCATCCAGTAGCCATGTTGCGCTCGTTCATTCGCCTGCCGAATTGAAGGAGGCCTTCGATAGCATATCGCAACTGGCCATTTCGCAGTCCGGGCTATATTTTGACGAGGAATGTCCTGCAATAGCGCTGATTGAAGAGTTCTTGCCCGGGGAAGAGATTACGCTGGATGGCGTAGTTGTGAATGGCCTGTTTTATCTGGGAGGAGTACATAACAAGCTCAGAATGCCAGGTCCTTACTTTGAAGAGGATGAATATACGCTACCTTTTCAGGGAGAATCCAATGTGGAACAAGAACTTTGCGAGATGGCTCAGCAAATATGTACAGGTCTGAAACTTGAAAATGGTCTGTTTAACGTTGAAGCCAGACAAAACGCCAATGATGAGTATAAAGTGGTGGAGTTCAGCTGTCGTATCAGTGGTGGGCATGTCTATCGCAATATACGTGATGTGTATGGGACTGATCTGGTGACCGCTCATGCTTATGGTCTTCAGGGCGAGGAAACGTTGGCTGTCCATTTTGCGAAAAGAACGGCTCCCAAGTGTGCTACCTGTATCAAATTTGTATACCGTGATGGCAAGGTGTTGAATAATGCCAGCGGTGAGGCAGCAAATGATGTCAGGTACCGGGCTTATTATCCAGTGGCTGCCAAAGGTAGAGTGGTCCATTCTGCTCCGAAAGGATTCGATATTACAGGTCTGCTGTCTGTGCGTACCCAATATGAGGGACCTGAGGACATCGAGTCGGTAAAACAAGTCGCAAGATCTCTGGAACAAAAGCTGGATTTGCAAGTTGCTGAGGTGAGACAGCTTCAATGATACAGACTATTTTGTTCATACTATTTCTGTCGATTACCCTATGTGGAGATACGATTCTAAATATTACTCTGATCTGGTCTGTACTGGAGCAGGGCGGATCTATTACTCATCTGAGTATTATTATTACGATCATGAGTTTGGTACCTATTTTATTGCAAAAATATAGCTTTTTTCTCAAAACTGCGCTTAAAGAACGACCCTTGCTGATTTTCAGCTTGGCCCGCATCCTGGGTATTGTGTTTCTGCTTGTGTTTTTAATTCAATTTGCGGGCAACACCAATGTGTATGGCTTATATCTGATTGGTGGCGTATTCTCCGTGATTCTCTTTCTGACCAATCAGAGCCTGGAGATCTACATGTCCCAGATGGTGCTGGATGGGAAAATCAAATCACACAAGGCCTCACATGACTTGCAGACTGCGATTCAAATTGGTGCCTTTGGAGGAAGCGCAATAACCGGAGTTCTACTCAGTATAGGCGGATTGCCAATGATCTCGACCGTACTCATGGTGACGCTGGCTGTCGGTATGATGGCTCCATGGCTCATTCCGATTCTGTCCCGATCCGGTCAGGCTGAGCAGAACATACAGAAAGAAAAAACGGAGGCTCCGCAGATTACATACTCCGACGCCGTGCGAAAAAAAGTACTGAACATGACCATATTGGCGGTAGTTGTATTAACCGTGCAATTGGGAGCAATTAATTTTATCGTACCGATTTTGTTCCACGATATCTTCAATTGGGACTCATCCCGTTACGGGGCCATCGGAGCAGCGATGGGGCTAGGTGCCTTTCTTGCAACGCTGATTCGTAAGTGGGAACACCGAATTCCAATGTATCTATTTATACTGATCGGCGTGATCGATATCATCATTGGCACGGTACAGGTGTTTGCGGTGTCGTTAATCTGTGGATTCATGCTTGGGTTTGTGTTTAACCGGACTCGTATTATGCAAAGGTCTGTCATGTTTGATAACTTACGCAGCCGCGAAGAGACCATGAAGTGGTCGGGGAGATCAACGTTCGCCACTCAATTTACAAGATCAGTTGTCCCATTGGTGTTGGCACTTCCGTTGTCCCTGATGGGGCAGGAGAATACAGGCGTACTGTTAGGAACACTCGGTGTTACGGTGACGATAATCCTGTTTGTCGCCATCCGATTGGAGAACAGATTGCCGCTTCAAGGTACCGAACCGATTATTGCTGGGGACAGTAAACCTTCGGTTTGAAGCAGGGAAACAAAAGTAACAGTTGGAAAATGAATTGTACGAAGGGTCAGCCGGGTGCGTTCTGGTTGGCCTTTTTTTGTTTTATTCACTGGAATACATGTGGATAACCCAAAAGCAGTTTAACGATCTCATGACGTATTTAACACAGAGTTAATACTATATGTGGATATCCTGTGTGTATAACACTCTAAATGTGGACAAGTATGGAGTACTTGGAGTAGGAAATCCTCTTTTGTTAACAGAAATACTTGTTTTCAACTTACTAGTACTGTATAGTTCTAAATATGACAAATCAAAAAATGAACACGAGACCTGCCAAATCCAAGAGTTCCAATCCGGTGAACCGGACCAAGGCAGTTGAAGTGGCGGCACAATTATTTCTGCGTCAGGGGTACAGCTACGTCAGCATGGATGAAGTCGTGCGAGTGAGTGGGGTATCGAAGTCGAATATTTATTATCATTTTAAAAACAAGGAGGAACTGCTCCAGGCCGTGGTACAATACTGGATTGCCCAGTATGAGTCGGAGCTGTACCTGCTGCTCAGTCAGCGTGAGCGAGGAGTGGAGGAGCGTATCTACTCATTCATGGCATTGCTGTCGGCAGGTATTGAGGGCCGAAATTACGAAGGGAGCTGTCCTTTTGTTACGTTATATATGCAGACACCTGACAGTGCACCCCAAGTGAAGGAAAGCATATCCAGATTCTTTCGTGAGCTTAGACCTATGGTGGAGAAGTTGTTTCAGCAAGGTTTGGATCGTGGTGAATTTCGCAAAGAAATTGAACCGGGACCGGCTGCGTTGTTGTTTATTGCAGCATTGGAAGGTTCTCTGATCCTCGCGGGAACTGCGCGTGATGTAGGGATTATAGAACAATCGGCGCGTACTTTTTGTCAGATGCTTCGTTAATCGAAGCTCTTTTTTTGAATATAACTAGTACTATATAGTACTAAAAGGGGCCGTAACAGAATGATTGTACATACTAACCGTGTATCCAATGAAGTAAACACAGCAGCAAATTCAACAAAGATGAATCAGGTAATAAGCAAGTCTGATATTGCAGCCACGACCATTTTTATGACAGGAAGCACAGGTTTTATCGGCAAAGAAACGGTCAAACAGCTCACACAGGGAGACGCACAATTGCTCTTGCTGGTTCGTTCGGAACAGCGAGCCAGAACTGTGCTGAAGGCTTATGGAGTGAAGGATTTCGACCGAATTACCTTTATTACAGGTGATTTGTCCATGTCGGGTCTTGGCCTTACCGCAACGGACCGGGAGCGTGCTCTTGAAGCGAATGTGATCATTCATGCGGGTGGAACGATGGACGTCACTTTGGAACGAAAAGTAGCCGAGCAGATATTCATGAACGGGGCCAGAGAAGTGGCACAGCTAGCACAGGAAATCCACCGTACTCATGGATTGAGACACTTTATCCACGTTGTTGGTTATATGAGTCCTTATGGAGAACGGAATGAACAGGGGAATTATCTACAGGTTGAGCATGTGGATAACAATGAAAGTGCATATGAAGAGATGAAGTTCCATGCCGATCTGCACATTCGCGAGCATGCAGAACAGCATCACTATCCCTTATCCGTTGTAAATCCGAGTACAGTGGTTGGACCACGTCCGACAGGTGAAACCGAGCAAACGGGTGGGATTGGACTGCTCATTCAGGCGATTCAGAAAGGGCTTATGCCGGTAGTGCCGGGAGGTTCATCCTATTGGTTACCGCTTGTGGAGAATGACATTGTTGCACAGACGCTTGTTTTTCTATCCAGGGAAGCTGCTCCAGTCGGAGGAACTTATCCACTGTTGGCGCGGAAGGAGGACAGTCCCAATATGAAGGAACTGCTGCAACTCTTGGCGCAGCAATTGGACGTACCCAAGCCCAAAGGGGCTGTGCCACTACCATGGATTCAATGGATCATGAAATCAGGTGGTTCACGCATCAGTGGTGTTCCAGCGGAGTCGGTTGCTTTTATTACCAACAGGTCATTCCCGGTTGAAGAGACGGAGGCTCTGTTCACACGTATGGGGCAATCGTGGCCGGACATCCGGGAACAGCTTCCGCTGGTTACAGCTGATCTGGACTATCGTCTGCGGTATACGCCGTTACCTGAGGGTTTTCCGACAGATTATATTCGGTCACGGAGCGGAAATATGGCTATGCTTGGTTGGGAGGGTGAGGGAGAGCCTTGGATTATTGTACATGGTCTGCTTCAATCTGCGGATGAGATGTTACCGTTAGGAAAACAGCTTAGGGACCGGACCGGGAACCCGGTATGGTTAATCGATCTCGCTGGATTCGGACGGTCCCCGGTGCATCAGGGGGATGAAGCATTTGAAGGTCAGGTGGATGCACTGCTTACGGCTCTTGGTGAGTTTGAAGGTCCGGTGAAGCTGGTGGGCCATTCAATAGGGGCTGCTATTGCAGCTGCGGCACAGATGCGTAGCGGGCGGACAGACATTCGGTTAGGTTTGCTTCAGCCAGTTGCCAACAATTCGAATCCGAATGTGCTAAGATGGGTTTCCCGTTTGCCAAGAGGGGTGATGCGCTCCCTGCTGCGTGGACGATCGGAGAAAAGTTGGAATCAAATGTTCAGTTCACATAGCGGCGTAGGCGACAGCAGTGTTATGGCCCATACCATGGGCAAGAAAATACGTTCCAGTCTCCAATCCCCTCGCATTGCAGGAGCACATGCAGACTTGTTGCGCTGGATTCACTCGGGTCAGAGGAAAGGCGCCAGATCAACGTTGTGGGCGAAAATGGAAAGTCAGCATTATGCCAAGAATGCATTAGTTGTATGGGCCAATCAAGATCGGGAATATCACTATCCCCAGGATATGAACTCAAAGGTCAAACGGATAGATGTACCCTATGGACATTACTTTCCGACGTTTCAGTATAAGGAAACAGCCGCAATCCTCGCCGAATGGGCCGATACCTTGAGGTGAGTTCAGGTTTGGACATGCAGGAATCCCGTGCCAATTGTCGAAAGGGTCAAGTCGACTTTTGAGAGTTGAACCAAAGACAGGAGAGATGAATGTATGAGCAAGCAACGTGTGGAAATCAGTAAAAATGTGCTAACGGAATGTCTCGGACTGCGCAGCGGTGAGAATCTGGTAGTTATCGCAGACGATATGAAACGGGATCTGGCTGAATCCATCTATGAGGCAGGCAAAGCACTTGGTGCTGAGTCGGTCCTGTTAATTATGGAGGAACGCAGCAGATCTGGAGAAGAGCCACCTGCGCCGATTGCAGAGGCCATGATTCGAGCAGATGTAGCTGTGTGTGTAACGCGATATTCATTAACACATACCCAGGCACGCAAAAAAGCCGCTGCTTCAGGGACCCGAGTGGCAACCATGCCTGGCATGACAGAGGATATGTTTGTGAACGGAGCCATTACAGCTGAATATTCGCAAGTAAAGGCGTTGACAGAGAAGGTAACGGCTCTATTAACCGCAGGTCGCCATGTGCGAATAGAGAAGCAGGGCCATAGTCTTTCCTTTTCCATTGAAGATCGTGACGGTGTACCAAGCACAGGTATGTATTTGAACCCTGGTGAATCGGGCAACTTGCCGTCAGGGGAAGCCTATATTGCTCCCGTTGAGGGCAAGGGCGAGGGCAGTATTGTTGTAGATGGTTCCATTGCTGGAATTGGGGCACTCCGTGAACCGATGCTATTGACCGTTAATGAAGGACGGTTGGTGTCAGCTGAGGGACCAGATGGGGCTCAATTACTGGAAACGCTTGGTGAGGGCGATGGTCGTTTTCTCGGCGAATTCGGTATTGGTACCAATAACAAGGCACGAATCACGGGTGTTGTGCTGGAAGATGAGAAGGTGTACGGCACAATTCATGTGGCCTTTGGCAGCAATAACACATTTGGTGGAACGATTGCCGCGGGTGTTCATATTGATGCAGTTGTACAAAAGCCGGACGTGTACATCGATGACAAGCTGATCATGCGTCAGGGTGAATTGGTCGAATAACTACAGTGAAGGAAATTAGGCATGTCCACAACGTGTCCACAGTAAGGGATAACTGAAGCGGAAATTTAGATTTTACGTTAGATTTACAAACAAATACACAACATGTCCACATTAAATTAATGAATATCCACATGAAACGCCAAAGATATCCACAGCATGTGTGCAATATGTGCACAACTTATCCACAAATCAGGTATAACTCGTGTTTTCATCCGATAAAACAGTCGTTTTGGAGTAATGAAACAAGTTATCCACAGGAATATCGCTTTTTTGTTCCAAGTATTTGAAAACATAGAAACAGATCCATAATATATGGGGATAAAAAAGACCAAAAATCGGCATAAAGCTGATCTTTGGTCTTTTTTTGAATATATTTTTTCAATCCAATGTCAGGTTACTTACTCTCAATATTAAAACGACTGACTTCCACCACCCCCCACAACAGGGCAAATGAGCAGAGCCGAGACAGCAACCGTAATGCAACGTCTGTTGAAGTTGGCAAAATTGATCTGAAGCCTAAACATTTGATCAAAAATAACCGATACACCAAAGTAACATCTAATAGGACGAAAGTAGTCTGATTATACGGAATGAGAGGGTATGGGGATAACTATGGACGAGGGAATGCAATATATTAATTTTTCGGTAGGAGACCAGATTTTTGCACTACGAATTGATGAAGTTCATGAGATCATCAGAATGGTGCAGGTGACTACGGTCCCGTTTGGAAGTCCGGAGATCAGAGGTTTTGCTTCGTTGTACGGTAAGGTCGTTTCGGTAGTGAGTCTTCGAGTATTGTTAGGCATGCCGGACCAGGAGGATACCTCTTCTACACGTATTATTGTGGTGCCTTACAAAGGAGGATTTGTACCTCTAATCGTCGATATGGTTGATTCTGTCGTAAGTTACGATCGTTTCGAGGAACCTGCTGAGGAACACCGCCGTTTCATGCTTGGCGTTTTTGACAAAATCGGGTTCTGTGCAGATCACCGTGCAGGCATTTTGAACCTGGATGTATTACTGGGCAGCTTGATCAGATCATAGTAGTATAACGATCCGTTATTCTTTCAATTTTCAGTATTATCCTTCGGTTTACCCAAATGTTCCTCATCCGCTTTTCGGGAGAAGGGACATTTTTTTGTGCTGCAAAGCATCGAAATAACCACTTTTTATGGGCAAAGGTTTTTAAATCCGGTCATTTTCGTATATGATGGAGAGTAACAATGCGAAGGGATGACGGGAGACTTTAATGATGCAATCGCTGTATGGAGTATGGCTTGGTGACGTATTTTTTTGTTTTTCCGGTGAAACATCGGAACCACGTGTGGATGCATGGAGCCACGTGGTAAGAAGGTTGAATTTTGGCGACGGGGGTCGTCTGTTTCAGCCTGCCGCTCTGCGTCTTGCGGAGCTGCGCTGGCCAAATCCGCTCAGGAACACGGCTGAAGCCAAGAACACGAAGCGGCGTCAGCTGCTGGGGCGCACATTGGAAGGATTGGCAGTCTCGCCTAAGGATGCCTTCAGGTTGCTGCTGCAATGGGATGACCGTTTGTTAAATGCAGCCGGAATTCAGGTTGGAGAAGAGATGCGTTACTGGATCAAGGCAGCGCAGTTCACACAGGAGCTGCTGTTGCGGGGAGCAATTGCTCCATCGGCTGAATTCGCAGCAAAGACCGGAGCACGGCGACGGACCGGGCAAGAGACATTAACAGGCGTATGGCGGCCACGCTTGCAGCAGGAGGAGGACATTGAACGCTTCCGCGATCTTGCTGAAGCGATGCCTCCGATTGGATTGGCTGCTCCTGGAGCTTACGCTTCATTGGAACCGGAAACGCGTGAAGAAGCAGGGGCTGCGGTATTATTTTCATTCATGAGTGGCATGATTCATGCTGTAGTGACAAGTGAACTGGAGGGCATGGACAGTGAACTGTCCCGTTACCGCACCCCATATCGACGCGGATCTTCGCCAGTAGCCGAACTCTGGTGGAACAGTCTGATCTCGATGTTCCGTCCTGTGACGGTGCAAGGGCCGACGGACGATATGACAGCGTTTATTCATACGCTGCAAGAAGTTGGTGGAACGTCAATGCCAATCGTGGGAGCAGAAGAGATGGCGCCTGCTGAAGGCCAATTGAAGCTGGTGCTCCGCTTGGAGCCTCCACTGGGCGAACATGAAACGATCTGGGGAATAAGCTTTTGGGTGGACAGTGAGCAGGAACCAAGCCTGAGGTTGCCTGCACGGACCATCTGGGCACATCCGGAGCGAGATCTGGACCGAGGTAAGGTGTTATATACCTCGGCGGCAGAGCAATTATTGATGGCACTCGGGCATGCAGCAGAATTGGCACCTGAATTGGAGACGGCGCTGCTTACCGCTCGCCCAGAGGAAATTAAGCTGGAGCAGCAGGGTTTCTTCGAATTTCTCACGCATGCGGTTCCACGTTTGCAGAAGGCTGGGATAACCGTTCTCATGCCTTCAAGGTGGAGTCGTGCCGGGAAACGTCGTGCGGGACTCCGTCTGCAGATGTTGAATCGGGGAACAGAGCGGTTGCCTGGAGCCACATCGGCACTGGGCATGGAGCAATTGGTTGCTTTCAAGGCGGAGCCTATGCTGGATGGTAAACCGGTCACGGCGGAGGAACTGGCAGCGCTCGCTGAATCCACAGTTCCGTATGTTATGTTCCGCGGTGAATGGATTGAAGTGGATACAAAAGAGATTCGCCAAGTCCTGCGTTATATGAAAAAAGAAGAAGAACAATATATGCCTCTCTCCGAATGGCTGCATCTGGCAGCGGATGAAGGGGAGGATTCCGCATGGAAGGGTCTTTCCGTCTTTGGCGCCGAATCCGATGGGATGCTCGCTTTCCTGCTCGATGGACAGGTGCTTCGCAGCATTGAGCCTCGTCAGGTTCCGGCAGAATTGCATGGTGAACTAAGACCTTATCAGGAACGAGGTTACCAATGGTTATCCGCGATGCGTGAGCTGGGCTTTGGCGTATGTCTTGCGGACGATATGGGACTTGGGAAGACCATTCAGGTAATTACCTGTCTGCTGGACCGCAAACACGAGGAACGCCAGGCGGCTGAAGAGGAAGCACGTGAGAATGAGCTGCTGAATGGATCAGATGATTCTTTCTCGGCGGATCAGCACACGAATGAGCAGCCTGTTCATCTGCCTGCACTTATTGTGTGTCCTACCTCGCTGCTCGGAAACTGGCAGCGTGAGCTGAAGCGATTTGCCCCGGATCTGTCGCTGTATATTCATCATGGCGGACAACGGTTGCACGGGAATGATTTTCAGGCAGAAGCGCAGACACATGACATTGTACTGACGACCTATCATCTGGCAGGCAGAGATGGCCCGGATCTGGCTTCGCTGCACTGGTCCACCATTGTGCTGGATGAGGCTCAATATATTAAGAACTATCGTACCAAACAAGCGCAAAGCGTAATGCGCCTGTCTACACTTCATCGTATTGCGATGACGGGAACACCTGTAGAGAACCGATTGAGCGAACTTTGGTCAATTTTCCAGTTTCTCAATCCGGGGTATCTGGGCACAGCTTCATCGTTCCGTCAGCGGTATACGGGACTGGGGCCATCCGAAGAAAATGCAGCATCCTTGCGTGAGCTTCATCGACTGGTATCTCCATTCATGCTGCGCAGGCTGAAAAGTGATCCGGATATTCGCAAGGATCTGCCAGAGAAGCTTGAACTGAAATCCTATTGTTCCCTGACGCCGGAGCAGACGGTGTTGTACCAACGTGTAGTGGATGATCTGATGGGTGGTCTGGACGGCAGAAATGGCATTGCCCGGAAGGGGATTGTTCTTTCCTCCTTGACCAAGCTCAAGCAGATCTGTGATCATCCAGTGCTGGCGGACAGTAATCGGAAAGACCACGGCAAGGCTGAGGCATCTGGTAAGATGGAGCGATTGCTTGAACTGCTGGACGCCATCCGTGATAACGGGGAATCGGCTCTGATCTTCACGCAGTATGTTGCTATGGGAGATCTGCTGGTATCGAGGTTGAAACAGCGATATGAGGAAGAACCTTATTTCCTGCATGGTGGTGTGTCGAAGGCGCAAAGAGATGATATGGTGGAGACTTTCCAAAAAGGAGAGGGGCCGTCCATGTTTGTTCTATCTCTTCGTGCCGGAGGTGTGGGTCTGAATCTGACACGGGCGAGTCATGTCGTTCACTATGATCGGTGGTGGAATCCCGCGGTTGAGAATCAGGCGACGGACCGTGTATTCCGAATCGGACAGAATCGCAACGTGCAGGTGCATAAGTTGATCTGTCAGGGAACACTGGAAGAACGGATTGATGAGCTGATTGAGAGCAAGAAGGCACTGTCCGAGCAGGTCGTTGGTTCGGGTGAGAATTGGCTGACCGAGATGTCGGATGATGAGCTGCGTGGTCTGATCTCTCTTCAGGGTGAGACGTGGCTGTGACCTTGAACTTTCAGAGGAATATAGATGTTGAGAAAGGGGGATTATTGTGAGCGAAAAATGGAAGATCGAGCTGCATATGTCCCCCGGTGGATGGACAGCAGAAGTAAATACAGCAGCGGAAGCGGACCAGGAAGTTTCCGTTTCCGCTTCCGCTGCTGAGGGCAAGACCGGATCAGCCGCAGGCATGTTCACGGTCACGGGAACGCCCGCGCGACTGAGCGAAGCCCAGCGCGAGGCTGTACTGGCTCAGCTGCGCAAGCGCCCGCTGACGCTGTACGCCCTGCTGCGCGGCGGCCCGGCGCCCGAGGAGCTCGCCGGGCTGCTGCCGGCTGCGCAAGCGCCCGATGGCTCGCCAGGCGCAGCAACGGCCAGCGCGGCCGTGGCGTGCACCTGCGGCCGCACTGGCTGCGCGCATGCCGCGGCCGCTGAGCGCGCCGTAGCCGCGCGCCTCGCGGCCGAGCCGCTGCTGCAGCTGGCGCACGCCGGCCTGCCGCGCGAAGCGCTGCTCGCCGGCGTGCTGGGGGCATGGGCGGAGGAACTCGCCCATGATCCCAGCGGCCCCGGCCGCGCAGCGGAAACGGCTGGCCGCCCGCAAGTGCGGGGCGGCGAAGGCGGCGCGGCCGTCGGCGAGTGGATCGCCGAGGCCGCCGCGGACGGCGCCATGCACCAGCCGGGGCCGGGTTTTGGCGCCGTTGAGGTGCGCCTCACGCAGCCGGGCAAGCCGCCGGCCTTGCCGGAGCTGACAGCGCTGCTGCCGGGCGTGCCGGCCACCGCAGGGCTGGATTTGATCCGCGAGCGTGTAGCCGCGCGGATGTGGCAGGCTGTCCAGAAAAAGACGGACAGCCCGGCAACCAAATGATGCACCCATCAGAGCGGGGGAGATCTCAGATCACCCCTGCTTGTTTTTATTGCAGCATGTTGCATTATTCGATTTAATTCATTTCCCGGTACAAGACGCTCTTTGTCTTGATTGATAATGCTCATTAGTTAGTAAAGTGCATCTCGGTATTATCATTTTTTGCATAATGGATATATGAAGGCATATTCCCATTTCACTTTTATTGTGTACAGCACGGGGATGTTGCTCTAAAAGTCCAAAAAACGATCATACAGGCTGTACAGCCCGTATATGTTCGTTCTGATCTCTTCTAAAGGAGGTCTTTACCGGTGGAGCTTCGCTCCCAATTAAGGTATACTGTCGCAGGGAACACTGCACGCAAGAGAACTATATAACATTTATTTTATTGCGATAGGAGTTTTTACATGAAATCAACTACAGGAAGACAGCGCCGTATGGTGGTTATGCTGTCCTCATTGATGATATGCGGAGCATTGCTTGCCGCGTGCCAGAACGGTTCAGGCACAGAGGAGAGCCAGAATCCGAATGGAACAGGTAACACACAACAGGAGACGGACGGCACAACGGTTCATTTTACGGAGGATAAAGGAACGGATGGCGACAATGCTGGCGGAGATGACACATCATCTTCTGGCAACAGCGGTGAAGGCACGGATAGCGAGTCTGGAAATGCTTCAGCGGGCGAAGGGCAGGGCTCTTCGGACAATGGTAACGGGGCGACAGCGGAAGATCCATTGCTGGAGAAACGCAGTATCAGCGCACTGCAAACGACAATTGATGCAAAATCCGTGGTGACCAATGCCGAGTCTATGACCGTTATTGTGAACAAACAACGGAGTCTGCCTGACGGTTACGAGCCGGACGATCTGGTAGAGCCGAATGTACCGTTCTCCTTCGACGAACCACACGAGAAGCGGCATATGCGCAAGGAAGCAGCCGAGGCACTGGAGAAGTTGTTTGCAGGTGCAAAAGCGGATGGCATTGAGCTTCGTGCGGTGTCCGGTTATCGTTCATATCAGCGTCAGGTATCCATCTATAACAATAATGTCAAAACCAAAGGTCAAGAATACACGGATCGCGTGAGCTCTGTGCCAGGCCGAAGCGAACATCAGACGGGTCTTGCCATTGATGTATCCAGCCCGAGTGTGGGCAATGTGCTGGAAGAGGTATTTGGCACATCGAAGGAAGGTCAGTGGCTGGCTGAACACGCTGCAGAATACGGATATGTCATCCGTTATCTGAAAGGTGAAGAAGATACCACAGGTTACGTCTATGAGCCTTGGCATATTCGGTACATCGGTACCGATTTGGCACCGGATGTGGCGAAGAGTGGGTTAACTCTGGAAGAATACTTCGATGAGGCTAATATCAAGTTGTAATTTGGATGTTTCATCCTTAAAGAAAAAGAAAAGATACTAATTCTCATAAATCCCCGAATGAACCGTCCTTGATCTAACCAATGGGCAGTCATTTAGGGGATTTTTTTCTGTGCAAAAATGTTAATGGAGTTAAGATAGAATTAAACTTGATTCCATTGTCCGAGATGATGGGAGACTGATATAATTCATGTTTAATCCGAAGAAACAAATTCAACCAAAGCGAGGGACAAGAGAATGAGCAGACAGCAGGTATTTACCGGCTCCCCATGGGAACCGTTAGTGGGATATTGCCGTGCCATCCGTGTAGGTAACCGAATAGAAGTGGCAGGTACAACCGCGATGCAAGATGGTGTAGTTGTTGGAGCAGGTGATCCGTATGCACAGACAAGGTTCGTTTTGCAGACGATCGAGAATGCACTGAAAGAACTGGGGGCGGACATGTCGCATGTGGTGAGAACCCGGATGTTTGTGACCGATATCTCCAGATGGGAGGAAGTTGGCAAGGCGCACGGTGAATTTTTTGGACAGATCCAGCCTGTAGCCACCATGGTTGAAGTTAGCGCACTCATTGATCCCTTGTTGATGGTTGAGATTGAAGTGGAAGCGATTGTTGAAGATGAAGTCACAGCCGATTGATTCTGACGGTTATCCGGATGATTTCTAAGGAACCCAGGACGTCTTATTTGGCGATCAGGTCCTCTTTCTAAAATGTAAGGAACATCAGACACGTTATTTCCCAAATTACTCTGATAAAAATGCTATAAACAGCTATTTATTCAAATTAGCGTGCCTGAGATTCCTTAGATTCCTGCGGGTGCTTCAAATCCTTGAATAAGACACCTCAGATTCGTTAGCGTTAACTCCGCTTGCTCTTACATTCAGTATGCAACGTATTTCGTATGCAACGTATTTCGTATGCAGCGCACATCGCACGTGTCTGCTCCGGACAAGTTTCGGGTACGCTTCGCTTTGAGCAAGTTTGAAGACACGATCTAAAAGACTAAAAGACTAAAAGACTAAAAGACTAAAAGACTAAAAACTAAAAACTAAAAACCAACAAACCAAAAAAATAACCTTACCCGTGCCTGTCAAAAGACAAGAGGATAAGGTTATTTTGAATTGACTTCGCCGCCTGGCCGCACGGCTGAACTCTTGATGCGCCAAACTCATGACACCGCGCGCCAGGAGCTACATGCGGATGGCTGGTCATTATGATGCTCCACACTCATGACCCCGCGTTAAGCGATGCACACGGTCGTCTGCAACAACATATAACATGTGTTTCAGCCAGACGTTTTTCTAACCGTATTATTTCGCTTCCAGCTCTGCTGCAGGTGTTTCAACAACCACTTTCCAAGCTGTTCCGATTGGAGGCAGGCTGCGTGTCAACACAGGGCTGTAGAATCCAATGACTTTAGTTCCTTTGGTCAGTTCTTCAGCTTTCACTGTTTCACCTTCGTGGTTCACGATCATTGTGTCTTTAGCAATGTTCAGCACGACATGGTCAGGGGCTGTTTCTGTTAAGCGTGTACCTGTAATCTCAATCTGTGAGATACTGCCTTCAGCTGTTGTTACATTTTCAATTGTACCCGCTGTCCCCAGAACGTCTTTCAATTGTGATTCCGCAGCGTCATCCAGTACAGTGACTGTATAGGTCGGCGTTTGTGGTGGCAGACTGCGGGTGGTGATCAGGGAATGCTCAGCTTCCACGTTCATGCCAATGACCAGATCAGTCAGTGCAATCTCTTTCCCCTCAACTGAGATGAATTTCGTCTCATCGCTCAGATTGAGCACAATACCATCCGTACCTGCACCGCCAATCTGGATGGACTTATATTTATCTTGGTTCGAGATTCTGGTAATTACACCACGTTCAGTAACCGTCTTCACGTCCTCTTCACTGGAGATAGTCACTTGATTCCCCGTTGTGTTCACTTGTCCATGCAGTACCTTTTCGGCAAAAGAAGCAGGTACATACAAAGTGCCGCCTGTGATTTCAGGCGCTGTGCCCAGCGTGAGCAGCATTTTATTTACGGAATATTGGTCCTTGCCTGTAATTACCTGTGTCCACAGAGCACCCCGAGTCAGCTCTGCAGTTTTAGTTTCTTTATTCCATTCAAGTTCAATACCCAGTGCGTCGGTAAGATCACGCAGCGGGATCATGGCTACTTTGCCATCCTTGTTCCAATAACCATCGGAGATGGATGCACCATTCACGGATACGTTTACTACACTCACTGCGTTACTATCTGCTGAAACGGATGTTTGATGGACTGGTTTTGTGTTGTCCAGTGTTGCTGCATAAGCGGCTCCACCACCCAATGCCATGGATAGGGCCATCAGTGCACTTACTTTTTTCATGTTGTTGTTCATCAATATTCATCCCTTCTAATCTGTGTACTGACGCGGTAAAATCTTCCTTAGGGCCGCGCTTCAAGTTAATAGACGGGACAAATCGTCTAAGTGTTGCAGTTGAAATGTAATGAATGTAAGCGATAGATTAGTTTAAATTAGAAATATCGCTTGTATTGCAGGTTATCCGCAGCAGGATCAGGTTAATTTCAGGTAAGTGGCCAAACCTTTGTCCTATTTCACATTCAAGTACGAGGAGGAACGGATTAGATGAGTGATATGTTGGTAGCGCTCTATCGTTTACCGGAGCAAGAGAGTGGACTGAGAGCGTTGGAGGAATCCTCTATTGTGATTCGAAGAGCCATTGCCCCAGAGAAACAACTTGTATTGGATTGGGTGAGGTCACATTTTAGCCAGGCTTGGGTGGATGAATGTGAAGTTGCTTTTGCACGTCAGCCGGTGTCCTGTTATATTGCGGTTGAGCATGGGAAAATGATTGGATTTGCCTGTTACGAAGCGACATGTCGCAACTTCTTCGGACCGACAGGTGTGAGCCAGGATGCACGGGGCAAAGGTGTAGGCACAGCCTTGTTACTGGCGTGTATGCATGCAATGAAGGCGGACGGTTACGGTTATGCGATTATCGGATCAGCGGGACCTGTGGATTTCTATGCCCGGACGCTGGGTGCCGTGAAGATTGAAAATTCAACGCCGGGTATTTACGAAGGCATGCTGCGGGCAGACTAGACGATAATGATGTTGTGGAAGCTGTGGAAAAGGAAGGGAGGACGATGATGAGCACGAAACAAATGTTGCACATCGGAATGATTGGTACAGGATCAATCTCGGATCTTCATATGAGGTGTTATGCCAAAAACGAGGATGCCGTCATCTATGCCATTTGCGATCTGAACGAAGAACGGGCTAGGGCTGCTGCGCAAAAGTATGATGCCCAATCCGTGTACACCGATTATCGGGAGATGCTGGAGGACCCGCATGTGGATGCTGTCAGTATCTGTACCTGGAACAATACACACGCCGAATTTGCCATTGCTGCACTGGAGGCAGGCAAGCATGTATTGTTGGAGAAACCAGTAGCAACCAATGTGGAAGATGCACTACGGATTGAAGAAGCGGTGAAGAAGAGCGGACGTACCTTTATTGTTGGATTTGTGCGTCGGTATGATAACAATATGCAAATGATGCGCAGATTCATTGATGCCGGGGAGTTTGGTGAACTGTATTATGCCAAAGCCTCCATTCTGCGGCGTCACGGCAATCCAGGCGGTTGGTTTGCTGATAAAAGCCGTTCCGGCGGTGGCCCCCTGATTGATCTCGGCGTACATATTATCGACCAATGCTGGTACCTCATGGGCAGGCCGAAACCTGTTTCGGTCAGTGGTAATACGTATCGGAAGTTGGGCAATCGTGCCCATATCGAACATCTTTCTTTTTACAAAGCGGCCGACTACAGCGCAGCTGTAAATGACGTAGAGGATATGGCGAATGCGCTCATTCGATTTGAAAACGGGGCTTCGCTGGCGGTGGATGTAAGCTTTACCCTGCATGCACGCGGAGATGAATCTTCGGTGAAATTATACGGCGAGCGTGGTGGGTTCGAACTGGAGCCAGAGACACTGATCGTCACGGAGAAAAATAATACCATCCTGAATATTGAACCCCAGACGGACAATACGGGTCTTCATATTCATAGTGCATTCCAGAACCAGATTGATCACTTTGTGGATTGCTGCCTGAACGGTACAGAGCCGATCAGCCCAATTGCGGATGGTGTGGCTTCCACGCGCATGTTGTGCGGAATCTACGAATCCGCTGAGAAAGGGCAGGAGATTCGTCTGGATTGAGTTCATTTTACACATGGCAGTTGTCCTTCATCATATTTAAAAAGCATGCGTCTTCCGCGTGATCTGCGGTTACGCATGCTTTTTGGCATCAGGTCATTTATTCAGTGGTGAATTCTCGTACCCAGGGTCATCATAATCCGTATCCTGCAGCCTTGGAAGAACGTTCATGCTCTCAATTGCCTGCCGGGTATCCGGCGTGCCATGGTCATACAGAAAGGTATACAGCAAGGTCATACCATCTGAAAATTGCTCTGTTGCCTCATCGTGGTCTGCCGACTTGTAGGGTACGGGAGCCCGTTGCAAAGTATATGCATCGTCATCCTCCAGCACCTTCATCAGATCTTTCAATCGGCCCAACTGCCCGTCATCCACCAACACTTCAAAGGGTGTAAATTCGTTCTTTGTTCGTTCAATCAGGTTATGAGTTACCGATACATACAGATGTTGTTTGTCGTCCTGCATAATCCAACCCCCATTCTGAAATGGAAAAAAGACGCTTCTACTGTTAATAAACAGCAAAAAGCGCCCTGAAACGAGCTTGTATGCTCGTATTAATTACTCATCAATATGTTCAGTCACATATGACCAGCCATTGCCTTTACCTTCTAATCGACTTTGTTCAAAAAAATCAATTCCATCTACTGTGATGCTAACTGACACGAGTGATGGTTCATCTTTAACGGGATGAACCACTATGAACCCTTTATCTAATAGATAAGTAATGGTTCTAAGTCTTTCAATATGTGCTTGTGGAAAAAGTTTTTCTTTGGGAGCGATATAAGCCGGATTTTCGGTAAACCACATATCGTACAATTCCTGTAGGGTGTCGAATCTTTCTTGAATCCGCTCTTTAATAATCATGTCTAACTCCATAAGGGACCTCTTCCTTTGAGTTATTTCCCAAATCTCCCCGTTACGGGCACCTGGCGGGTGCCGGCCTCCATCGATCCTGAACACAGGGGACAGGAGGGAGGGCCCGTGGATGCCTTCTTGGTTGCTTTTGAAGGCACAGCCGGCTTCTGTCTTAGCCACGCTTTACAGGTGGATGAACTGCACTTCCAGACCGCAACGGTCTCCGTACGCTCAGCATTACCTGAACCTGAAGTGTACGACTGTGAACTGGAGGAACTCGCAGCTGTCGGTCTCACACCAGTGGTGCTGAACGCCTTATGGTTGCGAATTTCACCACTGCCACGCCGTTCACCGAAGCGATCCTCATCACGTTCGTTGTGAACCTCATAGTCACGACGGTCACTGTGGCTGATGGCGCGACGCTGTGCCACATCCCGACCCTCGGAACGGGCACCTGAGCCCGAGCGGGCATACTGTCCATTACCTTTACCATATGAAGCCTGACTGCTCGTCCGGCTCTCCTCACGAGGTTTACGTTTGTCCGGAACTTCCATGCCGAAGGCTTCAAGCAGGAAGCGGGACACATCCGCTGGTTTTCCGTGATGGCTCGCCGGTGAGGTAACGTACAAGTACTGCTTGGCCCGTGTGATGGCAACATAGGCGAGCCTGCGTTCTTCCTCCAGTGCCATGTCCAGTTCGGCGTCTGTCTGTTGCACAGCAAGCGCAGCCTTTTGATCCTCGGGGATATCCTGGCGCAGTGCTGTACTGTGAGGCACAATGCCTTCACTGGCTCCGATCCAGTATACACAAGGGAACTCCAGTCCTTTGGCCCGATGAATGGTCATCAGCTGCACTGCGTCACTGTCCTGTGCACGGCGCAGAGATTCCATCTCCCGGTGTCTGCGGGAGAGCTCATCCGCGAATTGGATGAACTCTTCCACGGTTTCGAATTTTTTGACGGCAGCTTCGAATTCATCCAGAGTTTCCAGCATCGTTTCCTTATAATGGGTGAAGATGCTGGGATCACCACTTTCCATATACTTGTCGTAGAACTGCCTGCGCATCTCCTGAATGGCGATGATGGGTTTTAGTTTGTGCAGTGATTTGATCAGTTTGATGCGTTCCTTGACCTGTTCCTGCTGGAACGGTTTCAGCTTGTCCCATTTTACCAAATGAATAAGCGGATATTTCTTCGCCTGTTGTTGTTCACAGCGCTGAATCCACTCCAGACCCGCATCACGTGATACATAGAGCGGTCCCAATGCACTGGGGAGAGCATCCATGGCACGTGGATCAAGGGACAGACGCAGATGATCCATCAGGGGTCTGATGAGAGACTGGTCATAGAACACCGGTGAAGCACCATGCTGTACAAAAGGTACATCTTTCAACACAAGTTGCTCAAATACAGCCCGGCTGCTGCTTGCTGTCCGGTGAAGAATCGCAATATCACGATAGGTGTGTTGTCCTTCTTCAACCTGCTGGCACAGCTGGTTTACAACCCACGCCGCTTCTTCCTCTGCATTGGAAGGTGTAGCGAAACGGGGCGCATCTCCACGGTTTCCGGCGGCACGTAGCCGTTTGTCACGTCTGCGTTTATTGCGGGCGACCAGTTCACTTCCGAGTCCCAGAATGCGTGCATCACTGCGATAATTGATATCCAGCGTCACAATGCGTGCACCGGGGTATACTTTATCGAATTCCAAAATCGATTCCTGGCGTGCGCCATTAAAGGTATAGATCGTCTGGTCATCGTCTCCCACAACCATCAGGTTGCGGTGAGCGGAAGCCAGTTTTTGCACAATTTCATACTGTAGGTGGTTGGTATCCTGGAACTCATCGACCATAATGTACTGAAAACGCTTCTGAAGCGGCCCCAGAACAGCAGGGTCACGAAGCAGGGCGGCTGCCCGCAGTAAAATATCGTCAAAGTCCATTTTGCCCCGATCCTGTTTCCAGGCTTCGTAACCAAGCAGAACACGCTTGGCATCGCGTTCTTCCTGCGATTTTTCAGGCAGGTCGGTTGTTTCCGATCCTTGCATCTTCCATGCGGACAGCATGGCCAGCAGACTTTCAGGCTGGAAGGCTTCACTCATGCCATTTTGGCGAAGAAGCATCTTCAGCACCGTGTGCTGAGCCCGCGACTCGCCAAAGATCTCTTCCTGTACACCGTAATGACGCAATAATGTCAGGGCAAAAGAGTGAAAGGTACGAGCCTGCACGGCTCTCGCGGCTGCCGGGCGTATACCTGGCAAAGCCGCGATCCGGTCTTTCATCTCGGTGGCGGCTTTGTTCGTGAACGTCACCAGCAGGATACTGCCTGCATGTACGCCGCTGACCTCTATGAGGTAACCGGCTCTTGCAGCCAGCACAGTGGTTTTGCCACAACCAGCTCCGGCAAGCGTCAGAATCGGTCCTCTGCCGTGACGGACTGCAGAGATTTGTGGTGCATTTAACTTGATACCTGCCTCTTCCAGAGAACGAAAATAAAAGGCATCCTGTTGCTCATTACCCACGAGTTGCCGACTGGTCTCCAGCGGAGCAGACGGGGACTGGGGCAGGGACGCCGCCGGGGTAACCCCGAGCGGACGGGGGTAGAACGTTGAGTTCGGACTTAACATGTTTCATCCACCTCTGTATGCATTCAGGGATAGGACTATCCCGGCTAAAAGTAAACCATTTGCCCTTTTCACAATCACATTGTAAATTGGTATGATAGAGTTAGTCGCCTAATCAGGCGGTTAAGTATGGTCAAAGCTTCATTATACCCGAACATATGGTCTTGACGAAAGCCCCCGATTTCATCCAGTATCGGTATAAAACGGGCACCTGCACGAGATTACGCAACTTTTTGGCATGATATCGTATAAGTTATATGCCTGAGCATTTTGCATGAAGGATGTAATATGCTAATTTACTACTAAATAGAAATGATAATATTGGTTTTGACGGGACAGAGGAGGAATGGTCATGAAACTGCTTCAGCGCATCAAAGACGGAGCGAACAAAGCAACAGAGCGTGCCCAACACGCCGTTGAGATTGGGAAACTGAACAACCAGATTGTGGGCTTGCAACAGGAACAGGAAGTCCATTTTACAGATATGGGTCGCATCTTCTATGAGGGTTATCGGGCACAGGATATGACGCGTGCGGAAAAAGAAATGGTGGATCTGTCGCAGCTCTGCGACGAATTGCAGGACGAGATTGATGGTCTGCGCAACAAGATTGCACAACTTAAGAACGAACGGTTGTGCGAGTGTGGACACGTCGCTTCCCTGGATGCCAACTTCTGCCCTAAATGCGGACGCAAGTTGGGTGAACTCAAGACAGCAGCGCCCAAAGTAGGAGCAGCAGGAGTCGCAGGAGCCACCACAGCCGCAAGACAGGAGGCAGCTGTAGCTCAGACCCCAACTGAAGAGCCGGACTTCTACGATGCGCCACCTGAGTTGGAACTGGAGGAAGACGAGCCGTATCATACGGTCATTCCGTCCATAGCGGATCTGGAAACGGAATCGGAATATAACAGTACGGAATTTACCCAGGAAGAAAAGGAAGCGTTCGATGCGGAGTGGGAACGTCGCAGAGATGAAGAGATGCAACGGGAACGTGAGCGTCAGCAGGAACTGGACGAACGCATCCGCTACTGGAAAGAAAACAACCCGATCGTGAACACGGTGGACGTACAGACCGAAGTATCACGTGAAATGGTGAATTGTCAGATTTGTGCAGCCGAGCTGCCCAAAGGGTCGAAGTGGTGCCCGCGCTGTGGTGCCGAACAGATCTGATCTGATGCAGTAGAAGCACTGCCGCATCAGTGTGAGGCAGTGCGGGTTGCTGACAGCATGGGGGGACGGGAATATGGACCAACTGCTGCATCATTTGCGTCATCTCGGGTTTACCGAGATGGAATCTAAAATTATGGTGGAACTCGCTCGTCAGGGATCAGCCTCAGGATATGAGGTTGCGAAGCGGCTGGGCGTGTCCCGTTCCAATGTATATGCGACCCTGCAACGGCTGGAACAGCGTGGGTTCTTGCGGTGTAGTCCGGGGGAACCCGCGAAGTATAGTGTGCTGAAGCCGGAGGAGATGACACGTATGATCTCCGATCAAATGCGTACCTCTCTGGATTATGTTCAGAGCAGCATGCCCAAGAGTGAACCGGAGAAGCCGGTCTTCTATAACGTCGAAGGGGACAAAAATGTGTTTGAGAATCTGAGCCGTGAATTGGCCGAGGCTCAGCATGAGATTGTTGTGGACGTTTGGCGTGAAGAGGCAGAACTGCTGCGTAATGACTTACAGCAGGCTGAAGCTCGGGGTGTGCGGCTGTTATGGTCGTGTGATGGTGGCGAAGGCATGCTCGATCAGCCTGACCCTTTACCGGGATTACCTTTGTACGGCACAGGTAATGGTCGGAAATTTTCCCTGGTGGTAGATCGCCGCTGGTGCATGCTGGGCATGCGCGGGGAATCATGCGCCACACAGGCAGTAGTTACGGAGCATCCGGTAATGACCGGACTGCTGCTGAATCATTTTGCTCAAGAGCTGGTGTTGTACGAACTGGAACAGGATATGGGGGAGGAACTGGAGTCCCGATATGGGCACCGGTACGAAGAACTCTCTGCGCGTTACTGGTCTTCTCCTTCAGGAGAGGGTGACCAGAGCTAGACAGATCGGCGACTAATTCACTTCTGATGGAGTGAACATGCCAGCACAAAGGTATCTATCTTGATGAAACGAATGCGTGTGTACATAAAGCAGGCGCTGCCCGAAGGCAGACGCCTGTTTGTGTTGGTTTGAGATATGACAGTGATGTTCGTCACAGCATCTGTTTCCAGTCAAGTCGATAGTAAAGGTATGAAGTTATGCTATTTTTGAGAAAATGAAGCTATGAACATTCGATTGAACTGGATCGGGTTGAACAGGATCGTACATGATCACTCTTTGGGCACGTGATATAGAGCTTCAAGCACATCCGTATAATATGCTGTACCATGGGGTACAAATTCCGTTGCCCGAATCTCGCGAACGATACGTTCCGGTTCATCAGCTGCCTGATCGCTTAACGGGTCCTTATGACCGATGGAATGTGGTGGTGATTTCAATGGCTGAGTCTGAACTCCAGTAGCTTGGATGACGTCGATCTCGCCACGGAACATAGCGAGTAGATCATCCAGCGGCACTTCATACAGGCTATCCACCTCGCTGGGCTGCAGAACGTAGGCTTCGAGCGGCTGGTTCAGACATAGTCCATAGACGGCGCTGAATTCCCGATCTATGAATGGGACACCACGCACCTCTCCTTGGAGCTGCTGTGTAGCCGTGAGTAGATAGGTTAGTGCCTCGAATGGAGTATAAACACCCAGTTCTTCCTCCAGCTCACGACTGGCGTCTTGCAGTTGTTCACCTGCGGTAAGATGGCCTGCTGCTGTAATGTCGTAACATCCGGGAAAGGTATCCTTAATATCACGCCGCCGCTGAAAAAGGACCTGTCGTTGTTCGCCGTTGTCGCGCACAATCCAGCAGTGGAATGAACGGTGCCAATATCCTTTGGCATGGACCTCGCTGCGTAATGAAGTGCCGATCCAATTTTGCTGATCGTCATAAATGTCGAAACGTTCTGGGGTCATGAAACGTATCTCCTTATATAGCAGATTTTAAAGTTCAAAATTTCACAAAGTATGTTTTAAACGAAAGGGGAACGATCGTATGGAATGCATTGTACACTTTCAGGTGATTTATCCGCAACCTCAGGAACGTAAAAATCTTAGAGGACTTATTTTTGTAGGGCAAGGTCAGGAACCGGCTAACAGTCAGTTAAGCAGCATGTTTAAGGATATGGGATTTAATGTACGTTTGGAAGATGAGGCCCAATTGTTGTTCAAGCCAGTGGATGCTTCGGCAAACTTTGAATATATTCGTGTGACAGAGCTTGATACTGGAGAAGAAGTTTACAAAGAAGATAAGGATCTGAAGTCGATCCTGGAGCATTTGCTGCCACGCCGCTTCTAATTCATGAGCATGGCCGCAAATGACATTCATGGGGGAGCACGTGTAACACATGTATGTTAGGCACGAAAAAAGGCCCCACCTTTACGGTGGAACCATCAAACCTTTAAGCTACGCAACCATTGTTAATGAAGCCCATATGGCTAGCTTTTCATACATACACCCTAGCAAGTAAGAGGTTGTCCCCCGCATCAGGTTTTATATCCGTAATTCAACTCGGTGCGTCTTTATACGTTCATTGTGATTATGCTAGAGCGCCGGTTCCTTCTGCTTCAAGTTCTGAAGTACAGTGCGAGCAGCGGGTAGCTGCGGCTGGAATTTCTGATAGGCAATACTTGCAAGCCTTGGTCGTTTTTTGCGGCTCGGGCTTTTTGTGTTCTTTGCTTTTGAGATAGTTGATGCCCTTCACAAGCATGAAGATACAGAACGCAACGATAAGAAAATCAATCATGACGTTGATGAACTGACCATAAGCAATCACGGTAGCCCCGGCTTCGTTGGCTTGAGCAAGTGTGGTGATCTCCTGTCCGTTTGCTGTTTTCATGTCTCTATCCAGGTTGATGATTTTCTGACTGAAGTCGATTCCACCCAGCAGTTTTCCAACCGGAGGCATGATGATATCATTCACAAGGGACGTGACGATTTTACCAAAAGCAGCCCCAATAATGACACCGACCGCCAGATCGATGACGTTGCCGCGGACGGCAAATTCCTTGAATTCTTTAAGTACGCCTTTCATGTTTGCATATCTCCTTTGATCATTCGATTCAAAATATAGGTCGCGTTTCCATCTATTCTCCGTTCAGATCCGCGCTTCCGTTCTCATATTGTACATAAAAAATAGATTCCAATCACCCCCTGTTTGCAAATTAAGACAAGTTTCCGCAACTTCCATGAAAATACTTCTTTATTTCATGCCGTCGATTCGGTATACTTCTAACATTGTCAGTTATGTTTAACCTTTTACATTCAGGTTCGCGATCATACATTGTAACGAATCATGGAGCCAAAAAATTAAATATGCCGTTACTCGTATATGTGCAGGAATAGGCCTGCATGTCTCTACCTGATCACCGGAATGATCGGACTACGGGAAAGATGTTGCAATGTTTTGTATGGTTGGCATGAGATCATTCTCAGGCAGTTTGACTGAAGAGCAGGTTCAAGTGGCTTTTATCTGTTTCTGATTACACTGTTTAGAGTTTCTCACAACAGGACTGAACTCCTGTCATTCTGTCCATCCATTACACTTGTAGTATCCATACGGCTTGTCCATATACGTACAAGTCCGTCTTTCCCGTCTCCGGTTATTCCGCAGCGTGTGAAAAGGCGGGCTTTTTGCTTTTTTACCATGCGATTGGAAGAGCATGTGGGATTCTGTGCGGAGGGCATTCAGGGGGAAGAATTACAATGCAATTGTTAAAAGACAAGGTAAGACAGGAAGGTATCGTCCTGTCCGAGCAAGTACTCAAAGTGGATTCATTCCTGAACCACCAGATGGACCCGGTTCTGATGAAGGAAGTAGGTAAAGAATTCATTCGCCGCTTTGAAGGTGAGAATATCACACGTGTGCTGACAATTGAGTCGTCAGGGATCGCACCGGGCATCATGACCGCGTTGGAGCTGAACGTGCCGCTGATCTTTGCACGGAAGCAGAAGTCGCTCACACTGACGGAAGACATTCTGGTAGAGAAGGTCTACTCCTTCACGAAGCAGGAGACCAATGAAATCACCGTTGCCAAGAAATTCATGAAGCCTGGTGATCGCGTGCTGATCATTGATGATTTTCTGGCGAATGGTGAAGCAGCATTTGGTCTAGCTCGCATTGTGGAGCAAGTTGGAGCCGAAGTGGTGGGTATCGGTATTGTTATTGAAAAAGCATTCCAGCCGGGAGGTCGCTTGCTGAAAGAAGCAGGATACCGTGTGGAATCGCTGGTTCGCATCGGGGCACTGTCGGATGGACAGGTTACATTTGCGGACGAGGAGGGCACGAACTAATATGGCACGCGAACGTATTTTTCAACGGCATCGGCATCCAATCAAAACGTTCTCCCTCGGACTACAGCACGTGCTTGCTATGTATGCAGGAGCCGTCGTTGTCCCATTGATCGTTAGTAACGCATTGGGTTTTACACAGGAACAACTAACCTATCTGATTGCCATTGACCTGCTCGCATGTGGTGTGGCTACACTGCTTCAGGTATGGGGAAATAAATATTTCGGCGTAGGGCTGCCTGTCATGCTCGGCTGTGCATTCCAGGCTGTGTCTCCGATGATCCTAATCGGGATGAACAGTGGGGTATCTGCCATTTACGGAGCAATTATTGCCTCAGGGCTGTTCGTATTGATATTCTCCGGAATCTTCGGGAAGCTTATTCGGCTCTTTCCGCCAGTGGTTACGGGTTCGGTGGTTACGATCATCGGTTTAACCTTGATTCCGGTTGCTTTCCACGATCTGGGCGGCGGTCAGGGGTCAGAAGATTTTGGCAGCGGAGTGAACTTGTTACTCGGTTTCGGCGTGCTGCTCTTTATCATTTTAATGACTCGATTCACTACAGGTTTTATCCGTTCCATCTCGGTACTGATTGGTCTGCTGGTAGGTACAGTGGCAGCAGGGTTTATGGGTGAAGTGAACTTTGCCCCTATTCGCGATGCAAGTTGGTTCCACGTTGTTCAGCCGTTTTACTTCGGCAGACCTACGTTTGAGATTGTACCTATTCTGACGATGATTCTGGTGGCGATTGTCAGCGTGGCCGAGTCCACAGGTGTATTTATGGCTCTGGGCAAAATACTGGACAAGGACCTGTCTTCCAAGGATCTTGCCCGTGGTTATCGTGCGGAGGGTCTAGCCATTGTATTAGGTGGTATTTTCAACTCGTTCCCGTATACAACGTATTCGCAAAATGTAGGACTGGTACAGATGACACGTGTGAAGACACGTGATGTCATTGTGGTGGCTGGTGGAATCCTTGTGGTCATTGGATTTGTACCAAAAATTGCAGCCCTTGCACAGCTCGTTCCAGGGGCAGTACTTGGCGGAGCGATGGTGGCCTTGTTTGGCATGGTGGTATCATCAGGCATTCGGATTATCGGCAGTCAGGTCGATCTGAACCGACATGAGAATCTGTTTGTCATCGCTTGTTCTGTAGGTATGGGGCTTGGGGTTACCGTTGTACCTGAGTTGTTCGCAGGTGCACCGGCCTGGGCTCAGATTATGCTCGGTAATGGTATCATTGCAGGTAGCTTCACGGCGATCTTCATGAACCTGCTGTTCAATGGTCTTGGTACCAAGGAAACGGCTGCCAAGATGGCTGAACAACAAGCAGATGCCATCCTTGGAGAGACGGGCAAGTCAGCTTAAATTAGCCGAAGTAGGCTAGGATTATCATCCAGCAGGATTGTTATGTTAACTGTTATAGATAGATGATTCACAAGATGAATAATGAATCAGATTAATCATGAAGATATACAGCATGAATGGTTTATGACATACATCGTTTATGCTATGAATGTTCAAGCGCATGAACAAGCCCTCTTTATATGTGAAACACCGAAGATCCGTTGAAGTGGGACATATAATCAAAAGACGATCCAAACCCCGTTTGAAAGGGGATGGATCGTCTTTTCTTTTGAATCATGTCTTCCTCAAATTACAGATGACGCATCTGTTTCTCTGCAAAATCGCCAACCCACGGCAGCTTCAGCCACTTCCCCTGTAGACTGGTGACGACCATAATAAGCCAGACCACCACACCAAGCAGGGATAACAGCGATGCCACCAGTGGTCCAAACAACGGAAGGAAAGCCGATAATACATGCCCGACCATAATGATGCCAAAGACCGTTACAGATTGCAGCGCATGAAATAACACGAACCGACTCCGCTTCTCCACAGCGAGAAAGACAATCCCGCCTATAAAGGTAAACAGATAACAAAGCATGCCAGCAATATTTTCATCCAGACCGCTAGACGATTTCATGGGGGACATCCGGTCCAGCCTCCTTTGTCCTTTTTAACTAGGTTATGAGAGAGATGGACAGAACTGAACCGATGAATTTATTTGCCTGTGAACGGATGGGAATCAACACATAGGAAAAAGCAAACAGGGGCAGAGCAAGCCATTGTACAGCTTGCTCTGCCCCTGTTGTCGTTACGATTAAACGTTGCAAGAACGAAATCGTTATCCGCCCTCGATCTGTCTGCGAGGGTTTGTAATCTTGCCCATTTTATCGGTGTCGTTTTCTTTGGGAACCAACCGCTCATCGGTTCGTCCTTCGTGATGATTATCATATGCATATTCGGTCAGTTTCCATTCTGACTTGCCGAGAACGGGATCAGCCGGGAAGTGTTGCCCGCGGTGCAAATGTTCCTCACGTCCGGCTTCGTTGATATATACTCCGTCGACTTCCACCTTTTCATGTGAGAGGGGCAGCATATCCTGTTCTTTGCGTTCCATGAAACGGCGCCTCCTTTGGATACCAGTAATTTAACTGTATGGGTTGTCCGTGATAATATCCCCCGAATAGTTCAGTGTTATGCTGGATATATTAATTCCGTATAGAATGGTGGCAATCGTAACATATGATTCGGAATTAAACTTTTTGGGCATGAAAACCGTTATATTTATTAGAGGAAATCGTCAAGTCGTAAGATACTTCCGAATATGCTACAATAAGATTATGATTCATTCCGAATCATATCGGGTATTTATAGTGTCAGGTACTTGCTTTCTAGCGAGGTTCCCGACCTAAAGCTTGCTTTAAGCCGCGCACACAACTTCATGGATGGCATTTAAGACTTATTCGGCATTCTCTAAACGGAGCATTCACTTTCAACGTTTTGGGAGGGAATTACAATGGCAACGAAAGGTCACAATGAGGTCAAAGAAAGTTTGAGGGAAATGACTCGGATTTTCCGTCCTAAAGATCCAAAAAAATTCGTGAAGGAGTACGTGAGAAAATACCGGATTACGGGTGGATACGAGGAAGAATTGACTTCTGTGGTTGAGCATGAGCTTGTCAAGATGGATTCTTCCGTGTCCTGAAACAACACACAACTCTGATTATACTGTTCCGATAATGAATAGAACCGTCTCCCGGGCGATAAGCTCCGGCAGGCGGTTTTTTTTGCGTTCCTGCTGCATATATATGGGAGTACACCTACAGCGGGAAGGATGAATGCATGTGGACCCTATTTTGAAAACCAAAGAAGAGATTGGCTACATGCGGGAAGCTGGACGAATTTTGCGAAGTTGTCACCAGCATATTGAGCAGTGGATGATCCCCGGTATCACGACAGCAGAGATTAATGAGCGGGTGGAAGAGTTTCTGGCAGCACGAGGAGCCACACCTGAGCAAAAAGGGTATAAAGGATATCCGTACGCGACGTGTGCCTCTGTTAATGAAGTAGTCTGCCACGGATTTCCTGGGGAAGAGGAGCTGGCAAGCGGGGATGTAGTGACCATCGATATGGTCGTGAACAAGGACGGCTGGCTTGCTGACTCGGCCTGGACATATGGAATTGGTGAAACAAGCAGATCCATTCGCAAGCTGATGAGACGCACGGAGAAGGCACTTGAGCGGGCGATTGCCCAGGCAGTTCCGGGGAATACACTCGGAGATATTGGAAGTGCCATTGAACGAACAGCCAGATTGTATCGGTACGGGATTGTGAAGCCTCTCATCGGTCATGGGATTGGTCAATATATTCATGAACCCCCAAACGTTCTGCCTTATGGCAAACGCAGAACGGGCACGATGCTCACCGAGGGCATGGTTATTACGATTGAACCAATCTTTACAAAAGGCAGTTCCGGGGCCGTTGTGTGGGATGAAGATGGATGGACGGTAAGGACCGTAGATGGCAGCTGGGGGGTCCAATATGAGCATACGGTTGCGATTACTGGGAATGGCCCCTTGATTCTGACCGATGGCACGTGAGATGAATTCAGTGAAGAAGAGGACCTGAGTTGAACTTTCTCCGAAATGCTCCATGCTGTTTTGAGCTTGAAAATAGCGGTATGGAGCGATAGGCATGTCTTTGGAATGGATATGGAAGAGGTTTTCCATAAATTCTGATCTTTCTTTTGCATAATAGCACATGTTTTCAATGTGAGAAAAATCGCCAATAAATCGAGATTTATCACCGAAATTTGGCAAAAATTTTCAAATGTAGAGTGTAATACTTTTAACTGAAATCGTTTGCAAATCAAGTTGTAGAGCGGTTTTTTACATAAAGTGAACAATTTGTGAACATGTGTCCAAAGATTGACAAAATCATACCCTCAACTTATATTTAATAAGTGATTGAAGCATATAGAATGAATTGGAAGAATGCGCAGACATGCCCTGAGCAGGAAATCACGGGAGTACTGGAAGCGTTATTTTTGTAAGCGTTCTGTATGATGAAGAGGATTATGCGTATCGTGCTGAAACGTACCTTTTGTTGCCTTTCTACCGAACGACAACGGTAATCTACGAAAACGTAAAAAAGTGGGGTAGATCAATGATGAAACAGTGGCAGGTTGCAAAGCGAATTCTCCCCTTGCTGGCGGTGTTCTCTTTGCTGCTATCCGCATGCGGGCGGGAAGACTTGTCGGTAATGAAACCTCAGGGTCCTGTAGCGCAAGGCCAATATGATCTGATGAAGTTATCCATCGCGATTATGATCGTGGTGCTCATCATTGTATTCGCCATAGCTGCCTATGTTCTGATCCGGTTTCGTAGACGAGCCGGGCAGACTGAGATGCCCGAACAGGTTGAAGGTAATTTCAAGCTGGAAGTAATATGGACAGCCATTCCGTTATTGCTGGTTATTGTTCTGGCAGTACCGACGGTCCAAACGATTTTTGCCCAAGGCGAAGATCTGTCCAATGACAAAAACGCACTTAAGGTCCAAGTCACCTCGCATCAGTACTGGTGGGAATTCACTTATCCTCAATATGACGTAACCACCGCTCAAGATCTCATCATCCCGACCGGAACAAAAATCGCATTCGAATTAAAAACCGCTGACGTGCTTCACTCCTTCTGGGTGCCGTCACTTGCGGGCAAAATGGACACAAACCCGGATGGAACACTTAACAAGTTCAGTTTCTCTGCACCGAATGAAGGCGTTTACCGCGGTAAATGTGCCGAATTATGTGGCAGATCGCATGCTTTCATGGAGTTTAAGGTAAAAGCAGTGAGTCAGGAATCCTTTGACAGATGGGTGAACCAGATGAAAGCACCCGCAGTCCTTCCTGAAGACACTCAATTGGCCGAAAAGTTCAAAACAAACTGCCTTTCTTGCCACGCTGTTGGTGATCAAGGTGGACCGGTTGCACCTAATCTGACGGGAATCGGCGGCAAGGAATCTGTCGCAGGCATTTTGCTGAATTCTCGTGAGGGACAGGAAGAAGGTAGCCCGGTACTGGATAACATGAAAGAATGGCTCCATGATCCACAATCCGTGAAGCCGGGCAATACCATGCCGAATCCCAAAGATCTTGGGTTGACGGATGAAGAAATCGACGGAATTGCCGAATATCTGGCCAACTACAAATTGGACTATGAATAGAACAGCAAGGACGAAGAAGGGGGTACACAACCTTGGCTCATGCGCATAGCGTCAAGAGGTACAGGGGCTTGATGGATTGGATCACCACCGTCGATCACAAAAAAATCGCCATTCTCTATTTGGTTGCGGGTGGATTTTTCTTTGGAATCGGCGGCATTGAAGCCATTTTGATTCGGATTCAACTGATGAAGCCTATGAATGATTTTGTATCGGCACAGGTCTTCAACGAATTGATTACAATGCATGGAACAACAATGATTTTCCTTGGTGTCATGCCACTTATTTTTGCCATTATGAATGCTGTAGTGCCTTTGCAGATCGGGGCACGGGACGTTGCTTTCCCGTTTCTTAACGCGCTGGGTTTCTGGACATTCCTGTTTGGTGGATTGTTGCTGAACCTGAGCTGGGTTATGGGCGGAGCACCGGATGCGGGCTGGACCTCATATACGCCGCTTTCGGGCAGTGAGTACAGTGGAACGCATGGTGTGGATTTCTACACCATCGGCCTTCAGATCGCGGGTCTGGGAACGCTCATCGGGGGCATTAACTTTCTCGCAACGATTATTACAATGCGTGCTCCAGGCATGTCCTACATGCGGATGCCGATGTTTACATGGACGACATTTATTACATCCGCCATTATCCTTTTTGCTTTTCCTGCCATCACGGTAGGGCTTGTACTTTTGACGTTTGACCGTATACTGGGAGCGAATTTCTTCGATGTCGCAGGTGGCGGTAACCCCGTACTCTGGCAGCACATCTTCTGGATCTTCGGGCACCCGGAAGTATACATTCTGATTTTGCCCGCATTTGGGATTATCTCGGAGGTTATTCCGACCTTCTCGCGTAAACGGTTGTTTGGATACAGCTCCATGGTATTTGCCACCATCCTGATTGCCTTCCTGGGCTTCATGGTTTGGGCGCATCACATGTTTACAACAGGTCTGGGTAATGTAGCCAACGCGCTTTTCTCCATCTCCACGATGTTGATTGCCGTACCTACCGGGATCAAAATCTTTAACTGGCTCTTTACGATGTGGGGTGGACAGATCCGCTTTACAGCGGCAAATCTGTTTGCTGTTGGATTCGTCCCAACCTTCGTTATGGGTGGCGTTACAGGCGTTATGCTGGCATCTGCTCCGGCAGACTTCCAGTTCCATGATACGTACTTTGTTGTAGCCCACTTCCACTACGTTATTGTAGGGGGACTCGTACTTGGATTGTTCTCGGGACTGCATTACTGGTGGCCGAAGATGTTCGGACGTATTCTCAGCGAAACACTGGGCAAATGGACGTTCTGGACATTTATGATCGGTTTCCAATTAACGTTCTTTGTACAGCATTTCCTCGGTCTGATGGGGATGCAGCGCCGGATCGTTACATACTTGCCGAATCAGGACTTTGACCTGCTCAATCTGGTCAGCTCCGTCGGTGCGTTTCTGATGGGTGTTGGGGTTATCATGTTCCTCGTGAATATCGTGATCACAACGAGAAAACCAGCTGGCGCGCCAAACGATCCGTGGGAAGACGGCCGTACACTGGAATGGTCTATTCCATCTCCGCCGCCGGAATATAACTTCAAGCAGACGCCGCTGGTACGCGGAATTGATGCATATTGGAAGGAAAAAATGGCAGGACATACGGAGATGACACCGGCAGAACCTGTAGGTTCGATTCATATGCCTTCAGCAACACCGTTGCCATTTGTAATGTCAGTAGGTATCTTTATCGCCGGTCTTGGCTTGATGTTCAGCAAGGACGAATTTGGTAATGCATTTATGAATGTCATTTTTAACAATTATATTGTAGTTATTATCGGTCTCGTAATCACATTTGGCGCAATGGCACTTCGTTCACTTTATGATGATCATGGCTGGCATATTGAACCGGAGGATCAGGATGAGAAGGGGGCTAGAACATGACAACCTCACATGCCGAACCGGTGAACGACAAATTGCCGCATGAACCGGAGAAAGCAACGCTGGAAGGCCGTAACAAACTTATCGCCTTCTGGTTGTTCCTTGGCGGCGAGACGGTACTGTTCGGTACACTCTTTGCTACCTTCCTGGCTCTTCGTGGCCAAACCAATGATGGACCTACGGCGAATGAACTGTTCCACCTGCCACTTGTGGCCGCTGCAACGTTCATTCTCCTGGTCAGTAGTTTGACGAGTGTATTTGCGATTCAGGCCATGCATAAGGGCAAGCGAGATGCACTGGCGTTGTGGCTTGGCATCACGGTAGTGCTGGGTATGGGATTTCTCGCACTGGAAATTTACGAGTTCTACGAGTATGTGAAACATAAAGAGTTTGGCATGACCACGAGTGCATTCAGTTCAGCATTCTATACATTGGTCGGGTTCCACGGAGCCCACGTTGCTTTTGGTATTGTGTGGATCGGAATCATTATCGGTCAGCTGTTCAAAAAAGGATTGACGGTCGTAACCGCACCTAAAGTATACGTCTCCGCAATGTACTGGCACTTTATTGACGTGGTCTGGGTGTTCATCTTTACGGTCGTGTACCTGCTCGGAAAGGTGGGGTAGCACATGTCGGCACAGGATAAGACAGATCAACAGCCTGTGAAACACCGTCACCGGACGGAAGGGCCACAGAAACACGTCGTGGTGTTTATCTTCTCCATTATTCTTACGCTGATTGCGTTTGCGGCTGCTTCTGCCGGAGGGGTCAACACAACCTTTATCATTATTATTTTGCTCGTCATGGCTATTCTTCAAGTATTCGTTCAATTGGGTTATTGGATGCACTTGAAGGACAAAGGGCACTTGATGCCGATTCTGTTCATGGCCTTTGGCTTTTTCGTAGCCTTTACGTGCATCATTATGGCACTCTATTGGGTCTGGTGGTAAAAGAGATGGCGGCGGCGCATTGCCGCCGTCTTTTCCCCTTTTTGGCGAATGAATCTTCACAAAGTAATGAAGGCAACAACCAAATCAGGTCACGGGGAGGTTTCCCGTATGCTCGGGTTGCAATATTTTAGCTTCAACGACTTATGGAGTCCGCTTATATTGGCTTTATTTCTGATCATTGCTGCGGCTTATCTGGTGCTTGTGGGACCGTTAAGCGAGCAAATAAAGGATGCAGAACCTGCGACTGTTGCACAGAAAATCATGTTTATTACAGGGTTGTTTGTCCTGTATCTGGCTCAAGCTGGCCCATTTAATCTGCTTGGTCACGTAATGTTTAGCTTCCACATGGTGAGCATGGCGTTATCCTATCTGGTAGCGCCGCCGCTGATGATGAAAGGTTTGCCGATCTGGGTATGGCGCAGAATCGTACGCTGGTTGCCAACGCGCCAGCTATCGTTCCTGGCTCATCCGATCGTTGCGGCTGTGATCTTTAACGGGCTTTTCTCGCTGTATCACCTACCGATTGTACATGATTATGTCATGCTGAATTTTACCGTTCACCGGTTGTATTATATTGCACTGTTCATCACCTCGATGCTCATGTGGTGGACATTGCTGAATCCGTTGCCAGAGGGTAGACAAGCGTCGGGGTTATCCAAGATTGGTTTTATTTTTCTGAATATGGTACTGCTCACGCCTGCCTGTGGCTTGATTATCTTTGCATCAGAGCCGTTGTATCAGACGTACAGCAACCCGGCAGTATGGGCTGAAGCCATGCGGTATTGTGTGTCTGGAGATTCTACGGCGTTACTTCGCTCATTCGGTGGGCCAGCCTTCTTCAACTTTCTGTCTTCCGCGAAGGAAGATCAGCAGGTTGGTGGCATTGTAATGAAGTTTATTCAGGAAGGGATCTTCGCCTCCATGCTGGCTTATGTCTTTTTTCAATGGTATCGGAAAGAGAAGCAGGAAGACGACGATGATTCGTATCCTGCAGGGGGCGCAGGGGGGCCACTCAATCCGGCTGCCAAATAATTAAGTCAATGTTCTGACAAGAGGGGGAACACACGATGGATATGTATTTTTGGCTACCCACGATCAGTACTTCTTTCATTGTGATTAGTGCAGTACTGGTGGGGATTGGATGGGTACTGATTATTCGGGGTAAACGTGAGGCTCATCAGTCCGCCATGGTAGCAGGTGCGATTGCAGCTCTAATCTTCTTTGTGATCTATATGTCTCGTACAGTGTTCGTGGGTAATACGGCTTGGGGCGGGGACCCGGATCTGGAGATCTTTTATCGGATATTTCTGATCTTTCATATTATCCTCGCTACCGTGGCAGCGATATTCGGCATCTCCACACTGGTCCTGGGGTTCAAAAAGAAGTTCGGAACACATCGCCGCTGGGGCAAGTTCACGTCCATGATCTGGTTCGGATCAGCGCTAACAGGTGTTGTCGTGTATGTTCTTCTATATCTCTTATATCCTGGTGGTCATACACGTCCGGTATGGGAAGTTATCCTCGGCGTATAAAAGTATAGGTATAACCTCTGGCTACTTGGGCGTGTGTCACTATGACCTTCTGAAACTATGAAAATAGACGAATCTAGTAGACGATTCGTCCACGCTCCCTTTCTCATTCATTCATAGAATGAGTTTGAGAGGGGGAAAGTAAATGAAAAAAACAGTCAATGTCAGTCAAACGTATCCACGTCTCACGGTGTATTCTGAAGAGAACTACAGAGGGAGAAGCCGCATTTATCGTGGCAATACGGGGCTCCGCAACCTGGACAATATTTTGGATGGGGTGGAGAGCCTACGCTTTTTCTCAACAAGTTCGAATGCAACGCTGGTTGTGTTTACGCGTCCTAACTTTCAAGGTGGATTCCGTGTCTTCCGTGGCAACACCAACTTGAGAGATTTGGATGATCTGATCCGTGGCAATGACGTGGAATCCCTGATCTCTACGAATCAGCGGTTGACTCTGGCCGAGATTCGTGCGATCCGCGCCAACCGCAGTCTGCCTAGTGGCTATAACCTCGTTTAATCGTAAGGCCTCTTCTTCTAACAGGTGCTAGAGAGCGGCAAAGGGCTGTACCCGAATTGTGTTTACACAATAACGGGTACAGCCCTTCTTTTGTGATTGGGAAAAGATGTTTAATCCCCGCCACCCCCACTGTCGCCGCCGCCACTATCCCCACCACTGTCGCTGCTGCTACCACTATCGCTGTTGTGATGAGAATGTGTGTCTGATGAATAATCCGACTCATGATGTTTGTGATCCGGTGTGTGTCTGGAATGTCGATCGTAGGAGTCATCTCCTGTAATGACCGGATATCCCGAAGCAGAGTCGGTATAACCGTTGTTACGACGGATGCGGTGTCTCCCTTTTTTGGCAGAATGACGATGAGGCTCATCCCGGAGGACCAACCATATTACGACGATAAGGAAAAGGAGGACAAAACCGATCTCTACCAGCCAATCCATAGCTGTAACCTTCCTTTCTTTGATTCATTACTATAATTTATTTTAACGTAAATTCGTACTGTGTCCCATCCCGTCTTCCTGATTCAGGAAATTTAAGGGTTGACGGGATGAGAATTTGGTCTGTATACTGTGTATATTGATATATACAGTAAACACAGTGAACACAGTGAACACAGTAAGCAAGATGAGTGAGTGAATGACAGGTGAAAGGCAGGCAGGCATATGAACGAATGGAAGCAGGCGTGGTGGCTGACCCGCAGCCAGATGAGTAAGGATAAGCTCCAATGGCTATGGTCTGCAATATTCATGATATACACTGGCAGCATGAGCGGTGTGATGTTAGTAGGACAACAACAGACAGATTTCATTAATCCGGTGGTGGATGCGTTCTTTTTACTTATGTTGCCATTTCAAGGGTTTATGTTCTGCAGGCGCTCCTTCCGTTACATACATGAGGATTCCTATACGCAGATGCTGGCCTACTATCGCAGAATTCCTATCCCTGAACAAGCGGTGATGTGGTCCAGGTTACAGCAGTCTCTAATGGCGTTTGCTTACAACGGTATCTTTTTCTACGGATCGTTATATGTGGTTAACCTTCATTCCGAAGGATTCCGATGGGATCAATATCTGGCCTTTAGCCTTACCTGTACAGGTTATGGACTTGTGGTAACAGGATTGTATATTTACGGAGAGTTTCTGAACAGTGGCAAGAAATATTTGCTTCTCAGTATGCTTTTTGTACCAATCGCCATTGGCATGTCCTTACTGATTCGAATGTCAGGCAGTTACGGATTACGGCTTGTACTGGATGAAAGTAAATCATGGGGGCTACTTTCCCCGATCATGTGGATTGCTCTGGTGGCTGGCGTAGCGGGACTATGGCTGTTTAGTCGCTTGACGCTGAAGAAGCTGGTTCAACGGGATTTGAATTAAAATGAGAATTGAGCTTATGTACGAATACAGGATGAAACCGGCACGGTCAGGTAACAGACTGGAGTGTACCGGAGGGCGAGGTGCAAGATGTGAAAATACCCATTCAAATTAATGAAAATAGCGCTGAACCTTTATACCACCAAATTGAAAATCAGTTAAGATCGTTAATTATTACGGGTCAGTTGGGGGAGGGAACACATTTGCCGTCCATTCGTGAGTTCGCCGGAGCACTGAATTGCAGTGTTATTACGGTTAGACGGGTCTATCAGGATCTGGAGAATGAAGGCTTGCTTCGTACGAAGCAGGGGACAGGTACATTTGTGGCCCAGGTAGAAGCCGGCGACAGAGAGAATTATAGATTAAAGGCCGCACAGGAAGCGATGCAAGCAGCGGTGCAGTCCGGGAAATCGGTAGGCTGTACGGAAGAAGAGATGGAGAGCCTGTTCCGGGAAGTCCTGAAGGCTATTTACGCGAAGTAAGGGAGTGATTCATACGTGGAACCGATAGCAATCCAGTTGAACGGCGTATCCAAAATGCGAAAACGCAGAGTTATTGGCCCAATTGATCTGACCATCCCGGAAGGGTATATAGTCGCTATTCTCGGTCACAACGGTTCAGGCAAAAGCACCCTTCTTAACATGCTGCAGCAAGTGGTGCTGCCAGATGCTGGGCAGATTATATGGTTTGGTCAGGAACATGAAGGGCCACTTCCTATTGAACTGAGACAACAGATTGGTTTTGTGGCAGATAACGCTGGTTCAGAAGAGAACCGGATAACAGCACAGGAAGCAGCCCATTTCCGGGCGTACTGGTATCCACGTTGGGATATGAAGTTGTTCGACCAACTGATTCATGATATGGAAGTACCTGTTGATGTGAAGCTGAACAAGATGTCCAAGGGAGAAAGGCGAAAATTTGAGATTGCAGCTGCAATTGCAGCTCGCCCAAGACTATTGCTTTTGGATGAGCCTTCATCCGGACTGGACCCCTTTGCCTGGAAAGTGATGGTTGAGCAGTTCCGTACCTTCATGGCGGGGGGAGACACCACGATTCTAATTGCCACACATATTGCAGACGAAGTCAAAAGGCTTGCGGATTACATCGTATTGATGCACCGTGGTCAGTCACTGGGGATGGCCGAGAAAGATATGGTGCTCGATCAGTGGAAAGAAGTCTGGTATGAAGGAGATTTAAGGCCAGAAAGTATTCCTGGTGTTGTGGAATCTTCTTTGGAAGAGCGAGGTCTTGTTCGCGTAATTACAACCCGGGTCAGCGAGGCGCAGGAGAGGCTGGAGCTGTCCAATAACCGGGTATTGAAAATCCGTAACTTGGAATTGGATGAAGTGCTGGCATTCTGGATTGCCGGGTATGCACCCGTACAGTGGAAATAACCGAAGGGAGACGATAAATAATGAACCGATTGGAATTGAAGCAAGTCGTCAAGCAATATGCAGACAAAACAGCCGTTAATGGAGTCACGCTCAATGTAAAAGAGGGGGAGATTTACGGACTGCTCGGAGCCAATGGTGCGGGTAAAACAACAACAATGCGCATGGTGCTTGGACTGATTCACCCTGACGGAGGGAATATCCTTTACAACGGCAAGCCCTATAATACGGAGCTGCAACAGATTATGGGTTATCTTCCGGAAGAGCGCGGATTGTACCCGAAGGTGAAAGTCAGCGAACAGATTAATTACCTGGCACGACTTCGTGGCATGAATGGTAAGGACGCAGATCAGAGCCTCAAGTACTGGCTGAATCGGTTTGAGGTACCTGAGTATTACGATAAAAAGATCGAGGAGTTATCCAAAGGTAATCAGCAGAAAATGGGCTTCATCGCGGCTGTAGTGCATAGACCGCAGATTCTCATCCTGGATGAAGCGTTCAGTGGGCTGGATCCTGTGAACGTGGAATTGCTCAAGTCCACCGTCAAAGAATTGCGTGACGAAGGCACGGCCATTCTGTTCTCAACACACCGTATGGAGCACGTTGAAGAGTTGTGTCGTCAGATCACCATTCTGCATCGTTCCAACACTGTGGTACAAGGAGAGATCAAGGAGATCAAGAGCCGGTATCCGCGTGAACAGGTATTCCTGGGTACGATTGGTAGTGTGGAAGGACTCGAACAGTTGTCTGGTGTGACGAAAGTCGAGCGGAATGAGCGCGGGTACCTGATACATATTAGTCAGGTGGAAGCGGCTCAAGAGATTCTGAGAACAGCCATGACTCAGACGACAGTGGAACACTTTGAACTGAAGGAACCAACGCTTAACCAAATCTTTATTCGTGAGGTAGGTGAGTCGAATGAATAAAATGGGAACGATTACGGGTTTTACATTTAAAAACAAAGTTAAAACGAAATCATTCATGGTAACGACCATTGTACTTGCACTTTTAATTTCAATCGGACTCAATGTCCCGTATTTCATTACCTTATTTAATGGAGGTTCCATTGGTGGAGCTTCAAGCAGTAATCCTGTAAATATTGGTCTTCTGAGTACAGGGCAGCCTGAAGTTTCCGAGAAACTGGAGAGCTTCTCTGCGGCTCAAGGGGATCAGGCCTATCGATTCATTGCCAGCGGAGACAAAGATGAGGCGGCCCTTGCGGCGGATGTGGAAGCAGGGCTTACCGATGGTTATCTGAAGTTTGAGGCTGTTTCCGGGCAAGAGTTCCCGCAGCCCATTCTATATTCAGCAGAAGACGTATCACCTCAGATCATTGCATCCATTGAAGCGGCATTACAGAGTGTGAAGCTGGATGTGGTTGTGAAGGATGTACTCACAGCGGAGCAGAAGGAACTGATTACAACACCTGTGAAGCTCACCGAGCAAAGTTTGAGTACAGATGAGAGCGGAGCAGGTACTGAGTCTGAAGGTAAAATGAGTCCGATTAACTATATTGTAGTGTACTTGCTGATCATCCTGCTGTTTACCTCGACGATGATGACAGGCAACATGATTGCCTCCGAGATCACGGCGGAGAAGAGCTCACGTATTATGGAGATTTTGATTACGAGTGTATCACCGCTCAGTCAGATGTTTGGTAAAATCATCGGGATCTTCATGGTGGGGATGCTGCAAATCGGGATCTTCGGAGCGGTGGTTGCCGGAAATATCTTGCTGCCGCATAACCGTGCAGTATTAGGTGACTTCAATATGAGTCTGAGTGATGTGAATAGTGCAGTTATTGTGTACGGACTTATATTCTACATTCTGGGTTACTTCCTGTATGCCGTGTTGTTCGCTGCCATTGGTTCAATGGTAAGCCGTACTGAGGAACTCGGTCAGGCTGTTCTGCCGATTACGATGTTGTCACTTGTATCCTTCTATATTGCGATCTTCAGTATTTCTACGCCGAACATTCTGTTGTTGAAAATTGCAAGCTTCATTCCATTCACATCGCCGACCGCGATTCTGGTACGGATTGGTGCAGGGGTTGCACCAACCTGGGAGATTCTAACTTCATTAGCGATTCTGATCGTATCCATTATCATCTTCGGATGGCTTGCAGCGAAAATCTATCGCACAGGTGTGTTGATGTACGGTAAACGTCCAACCTTCAAGGAATTGTTTAAGGCCATGAAGGCATATAAGATCTAAATTGAGTGTTTGAAGGGGAGGGATTGGATAAGTGCTGCTCCGTTTGTGGAGTGGCACCAATTCCCACTTTTATCCGTAGTATCTAAGTATGTCTATTCTATTAAAAATTGGATTGGCAACTATATTCAATAAAGGAGAATACATAATATGAAAAATTGGAAACGCATGCTCTTATCTCTTACCATCTCGGCAGGTTTGCTCGCATCTGCAGTGCCGGCTATGGCTGCTCCACAAGGAACTTCCGTCAAGGTCAATGACCAGGCTGTGAAATATGCTACAGGAGCACCAATCTTGGATAAAGGTACGACATTGGTTCCACTGCGGACTACGCTGGATGCTATGGATGTGAAGCTAACAACTGCGACAGATGATACGATCACGGCTGTGGTAGATGGCAAAACGATTACACTCAAAAGCAAGCTTACACGTATCAACGGTGTAACGTATGCGCCAATCCGCATCGTCGGTGATGCTGCGGGTTATGAAGTTCGCTGGGATGCTGCAACGCGCACAGTACTGTTGGTATCCAAGGGCGGAGCAACCGAAACTGCTCAAACCGGTGGACGCGGCTTCATGTGGGAAGTTGAAAGCAATGGCAACACGGTCTATCTGGTAGGGTCTATGCATATTGCTGATGAGAGCTTCTATCCATTGCGTCCGGAGTTCGAAGAAGCCTTTGCGGAAGCCGACTATCTCGGGGTAGAGATTGATATTAGCAAAGCCGCTGATGAAGAGCAGCAAAAGCTGGTTCTAAGTCTGGGTTCGTATCAGGATGGCACAACACTGAAAGATCACATTTCCAGTGAAACGTATACTAAGCTGGGCGATGTATTGAAGAAAAATGGTCTAGAGCCTAATGCTTTGGATGCATTTAAGCCTTGGGTAGTGGAGAGCACACTCGCAAGTTTGAAGTCCTCAACGGCTGGATACGAAGCATCTGCAGGAGTGGATCTGTATTTCATCCAGAAAGCGATCGAGCGCAAAGTTCCAGTTATTGAGTTGGAGAGTTATCAATCTCAACTTGGCATGTTTAACGACTTTTCCAAAGAAACACAAGAGGAAACACTGAAAGCGACAATCGAAAACTTCGACGTGTTGGATAACAGTGTAAATGAAATGGCTGAGATGTGGAAAACGGGTAATGACGAGCAATTACTTGAACTGACAAACAGCTTCTCCACTAACGAGGAGTACAACAAAGCAATGCTGGTTGATCGTAACATTGGTATGGCTGACAAAATCGATGGTTACTTGAAAAACGGCAAAGGCGAGGAGTATTTCATTGTTGTTGGCGCGGCGCACTACTTGGGCGATCACGGCATCGTGAAACTACTTGAGGATAAAGGATATAAAGTAGAACGTAAATAAATATAGATTACTATAGAAGGTAACCCTATCGTCTCGAATAAGAGAGTTGAGAGGGTTACCTTCTTATATATAGAAGAAAGACAGATTAAATAGAGAAGATCAGCTGCAGGATAATAGAATTGAACCTAGGAGTTCATTGTAGATTCATGGCCCTTAATATGGTTAGATTGAGGATTTGATATGTTTTGAAATTAACTCTTTACAAGTGTGTGTGTCGCATGGTATATTCTATTTCCGGCCAAAAAAACACGAGATACACGGTGCGGCAAGCAAATGAATTAAGCTTTGAAAAAAAACTTGAAAAAAAAGCTTGCAAAGTTGGTTCGGACATGATATTATATAAGAGTTGCTGAAGAGAACGACATTCGGTAACGAAACAAGTTTGATCTTTGAAAACTGAACAACGAGTGAGTAAACATTCTGCTTGCAGAATGAACGCGAAAGTTGAGATGAGCCTTGGCTTGAATCGACTGGAGCATAAATGAGATTTTTAATCTCGTCAGATTCAAAATGAGCTTATCGCTCTTTTCAATACTTTATTGGAGAGTTTGATCCTGGCTCAGGACGAACGCTGGCGGCATGCCTAATACATGCAAGTCGAGCGGACTTGAAGAGAAGCTTGCTTCTCTGATGGTTAGCGGCGGACGGGTGAGTAACACGTAGGCAACCTGCCCTCAAGTTTGGGACAACTACCGGAAACGGTAGCTAATACCGAATAATTGTTTTCTTCGCCTGAAGGAAACTGGAAAGACGGAGCAATCTGTCACTTGGGGATGGGCCTGCGGCGCATTAGCTAGTTGGTGGGGTAACGGCTCACCAAGGCGACGATGCGTAGCCGACCTGAGAGGGTGATCGGCCACACTGGGACTGAGACACGGCCCAGACTCCTACGGGAGGCAGCAGTAGGGAATCTTCCGCAATGGGCGAAAGCCTGACGGAGCAATGCCGCGTGAGTGATGAAGGTTTTCGGATCGTAAAGCTCTGTTGCCAGGGAAGAACGCTTGGGAGAGTAACTGCTCTCAAGGTGACGGTACCTGAGAAGAAAGCCCCGGCTAACTACGTGCCAGCAGCCGCGGTAATACGTAGGGGGCAAGCGTTGTCCGGAATTATTGGGCGTAAAGCGCGCGCAGGCGGTCATTTAAGTCTGGTGTTTAATCCCGGGGCTCAACCCCGGATCGCACTGGAAACTGGGTGACTTGAGTGCAGAAGAGGAGAGTGGAATTCCACGTGTAGCGGTGAAATGCGTAGATATGTGGAGGAACACCAGTGGCGAAGGCGACTCTCTGGGCTGTAACTGACGCTGAGGCGCGAAAGCGTGGGGAGCAAACAGGATTAGATACCCTGGTAGTCCACGCCGTAAACGATGAGTGCTAGGTGTTAGGGGTTTCGATACCCTTGGTGCCGAAGTTAACACATTAAGCACTCCGCCTGGGGAGTACGGTCGCAAGACTGAAACTCAAAGGAATTGACGGGGACCCGCACAAGCAGTGGAGTATGTGGTTTAATTCGAAGCAACGCGAAGAACCTTACCAGGTCTTGACATCTGAATGACCGGTGCAGAGATGTACCTTTTCTTCGGAACATTCAAGACAGGTGGTGCATGGTTGTCGTCAGCTCGTGTCGTGAGATGTTGGGTTAAGTCCCGCAACGAGCGCAACCCTTATATTTAGTTGCCAGCATTTCGGATGGGCACTCTAGATAGACTGCCGGTGACAAACCGGAGGAAGGTGGGGATGACGTCAAATCATCATGCCCCTTATGACCTGGGCTACACACGTACTACAATGGCCGGTACAACGGGCTGCGAAATCGCGAGATGGAGCCAATCCCAACAAAGCCGGTCTCAGTTCGGATTGCAGGCTGCAACTCGCCTGCATGAAGTCGGAATTGCTAGTAATCGCGGATCAGCATGCCGCGGTGAATACGTTCCCGGGTCTTGTACACACCGCCCGTCACACCACGAGAGTTTATAACACCCGAAGTCGGTGGGGTAACCGCAAGGAGCCAGCCGCCGAAGGTGGGATAGATGATTGGGGTGAAGTCGTAACAAGGTAGCCGTATCGGAAGGTGCGGCTGGATCACCTCCTTTCTATGGAGAATCGTTTCCCGAGTGGAAACATTCAAATAGCAGACTAGATCTGCACAAACTACTCACTCGTTGCTCAGTTTTGAGAGCTCAAACTCTCAAACAGCTTGCTTTTGCATGGAGCTTGTTCTTTGAAAACTAGATATCGAAACGAAACAAACGCGAATTAGAACATTCCTTTTTAGCTGAACTTGTGTAAACAAGTTTCAATAAAAACGGTAGTCAAATTGCTTTTGTGATGGTATCGGGTGAGAGTGACTTTTGGCTTTGCGTAAGCAAAACAAGGGAAGCGAGCGACCGAAACCGGAACAAAATGGTTAAGCTACTAAGAGCACACGGAGGATGCCTAGGCGCTAGGAGCCGATGAAGGACGTGGCGAACAACGAAACTGCCTCGGGGAGCTGTAAGCAAGCTTTGATCCGGGGGTGTCCGAATGGGGAAACCCAGCTGGGGTAATTTCCAGTTACTCACAACTGAATACATAGGTTGTGTAGAGGCATACCAGGGGAACTGAAACATCTAAGTACCCTGAGGAAGAGAAAACAATAGTGATTCCGTCAGTAGCGGCGAGCGAACGCGGAGAAGCCCAAACCAGAGAGCTTGCTCTTTGGGGTTGTGGGACGTCTCACATGGAGTTACAAAGGAACCGGTTAAGCGAAGAGGTCTGGAAAGGCCCGCCAAAGAAGGTAAAAGCCCTGTAGTTGAAAGTCTGTTCCCTCCGAGACGGATCCCGAGTAGTGCGGGGCACGTGAAACCCCGTATGAATCCGGCAGGACCATCTGCCAAGGCTAAATACTTCCTAGCGACCGATAGTGAAGCAGTACCGTGAGGGAAAGGTGAAAAGCACCCCGGAAGGGGAGTGAAATAGAACCTGAAACCGTGTGCTTACAAAAAGTCAGAGCCCGTTTTAGGGGTGATGGCGTGCCTTTTGTAGAATGAACCGGCGAGTTACGTTCCCGTGCAAGGTTAAGGTGAAGAGCCGGAGCCGCAGCGAAAGCGAGTCTGAATAGGGCGACTTAGTACGTGGACGTAGACCCGAAACCGGGTGATCTACCCCTGTCCAGGGTGAAGGTGCGGTAACACGCACTGGAGGCCCGAACCCACGCATGTTGAAAAATGCGGGGATGAGGTGGGGGTAGCGGAGAAATTCCAATCGAACTCGGAGATAGCTGGTTCTCCCCGAAATAGCTTTAGGGCTAGCCTCGGAAAACAGAGTCGTGGAGGTAGAGCACTGATTGGGTGCGGGGCCCGCAAGGGTTACCAAGCTCAGTCAAACTCCGAATGCCATAGACTTACTTCCGGGAGTCAGACAGTGAGTGCTAAGATCCATTGTCAAAAGGGAAACAGCCCAGACCATCAGCTAAGGTCCCCAAGTGTGTGTTAAGTGGGAAAGGATGTGGAGTTGCACAGACAACCAGGATGTTGGCTTAGAAGCAGCCACCATTGAAAGAGTGCGTAATAGCTCACTGGTCGAGTGACTCTGCGCCGAAAATGTAACGGGGCTAAACACACCACCGAAGCTATGGCTTGATGCTTTGCATCAGGGGTAGGGGAGCGTTGTATAAGGGTTGAAGGTGTACCGTAAGGAGCGCTGGACATTATACAAGTGAGAATGCCGGTATGAGTAACGAAAAGATCAGTGAGAATCTGATCCGCCGAAAGCCTAAGGGTTCCTGAGGAAGGCTCGTCCGCTCAGGGTAAGTCGGGACCTAAGGCGAGGCCGAAAGGCGTAGTCGAAGGACAACAGGTCGAAATTCCTGTACCACCGTAAGCCGTTATGAGCAATGGGGGGACGCAGTAGGGTAGTGACGCGGACTGATGGATGTCCGTCTAAGCAGTAAGGCTGATGTGTAGGCAAATCCGCACATTGTAAGGCTGAGCTGTGATGGGGAGCGAAAATTATAGTAGCGAAGGTCATGATCTCACACTGCCAAGAAAAGCCTCTAGCCAGGTGAAGGTGCCCGTACCGCAAACCGACACAGGTAGGCGAGAAGAGTATTCTAAGGCGCGCGGAAGAACTCTCGTTAAGGAACTCGGCAAAATGACCCCGTAACTTCGGGAGAAGGGGTGCCCCGGTAGTGTGAATAGCACGAGGGGGCCGCAGTGAAAAGGCCCAAGCGACTGTTTAGCAAAAACACAGGTCTGTGCGAAGCCGTAAGGCGAAGTATACGGGCTGACGCCTGCCCGGTGCTGGAAGGTTAAGGGGAGTGGTTAGGGAGTAATCCCGAAGCTGTGAACCGAAGCCCCAGTAAACGGCGGCCGTAACTATAACGGTCCTAAGGTAGCGAAATTCCTTGTCAGGTAAATTCTGACCCGCACGAATGGCGTAACGACTTGGGCGCTGTCTCAACGAGAGATCCGGTGAAATTTTAATACCTGTGAAGATGCAGGTTACCCGCGACAAGACGGAAAGACCCCATGGAGCTTTACTGCAGCTTGATATTGAATTTGGGTACGATCTGTACAGGATAGGTGGGAGCCTTTGAAACGTGAGCGCCAGCTTGCGTGGAGGCAACGTTGGGATACCACCCTGATCGTATCTAGGTTCTAACCTGGTACCGTAATCCGGTGCGGGGACAGTGTCAGGTGGGCAGTTTGACTGGGGCGGTCGCCTCCTAAAGAGTAACGGAGGCGCCCAAAGGTTCCCTCAGAATGGTTGGAAATCATTCGAAGAGTGCAAAGGCATAAGGGAGCTTGACTGCGAGACCTACAAGTCGAGCAGGGACGAAAGTCGGGCTTAGTGATCCGGTGGTACCGCATGGAAGGGCCATCGCTCAACGGATAAAAGCTACCCTGGGGATAACAGGCTTATCTCCCCCAAGAGTCCACATCGACGGGGAGGTTTGGCACCTCGATGTCGGCTCATCGCATCCTGGGGCTGAAGTAGGTCCCAAGGGTTGGGCTGTTCGCCCATTAAAGCGGTACGCGAGCTGGGTTCAGAACGTCGTGAGACAGTTCGGTCCCTATCTGTCGTGGGCGTAGGAAATTTGAGAGGAGCTGTCCTTAGTACGAGAGGACCGGGATGGACGTACCGCTGGTGTACCAGTTGTTCCGCCAGGAGCACCGCTGGGTAGCTATGTACGGACGGGATAAACGCTGAAAGCATCTAAGCGTGAAGCCCCCCTCAAGATGAGATTTCCCAGTATGTAAGACCCCTTGAAGACGACGAGGTAGATAGGCTGGGGGTGGAAGTGCAGCAATGCATGGAGCTGACCAGTACTAATCGGTCGAGGGCTTATCCAATAGCAAGTGATAATTCGCGTGTTTCGTTTCGAATCTAGTTTTCAGAGAACAACACTCTGAAATGTAAGCTACGCGTTTGGTGGCGATGGCGGAGGGGTTCCACACGTACCCATCCCGAACACGACCGTTAAGCCCTCTAGCGCCGATGGTACTTGGACCGCAGGGTCCTGGGAGAGTAGGACGCCGCCAAGCAATAGAAGACACACTTGATGATATCGAGTGTGTCTTTTTGTGTTACTATTTTCTACCGAGAAGCACTAACTATATAGATAAGACAGCATTAATATTTCATTTATATGAAGACTCTCTGTATTAATAATTGGACTACGGATTAATGCTGATATACATACTTCCATCTGATCAACTTCTGACTCTTAGCTCGTTCAGCAACCTTTCAGTTGGATTTAACGTACGTTTCAATGGAATAGGGTATAGTGAAGCCAAGTAAAGAGGAGGAGAACTATAATGAATATATCTTCTACAGCCAGCTCCACAACATCATACATATCGACATCTTCGAGCTCCGACAATTCAAGTAGCTTGGAGAAACAAAAGTCGAAGCTTGAGGCTCAACTGGAGAAAGTACAATCCAGCAAGGACGATGAGAAGACGAAGGATACAAAGACCAAACAGCTTGAACAACAGATCAAACAGATTGAGGCACAGATTGCACAGCAAAGCTCTCAAGGAGCCGGTACAACCGTTGCTAAGGAGGCGCCACCTGCCCAACCTCCATCCAATGGAAAGGGTGTAGCTACCCCAAAGGAAATTGCTAATGCAACAACAGATAGTAATGGCCGATTTGATATACGTATCTAGTTGCTTACATCTAATGTAGGATAAAACAAAGCCCTGACCGATCTATATTAATCGTGCAGGGCTTTGTTTATTTGTCTGTTAAATTATTGATGAGGTCTACCTACATGCTACCTTCGTATCATGTATCTTCTATCTGATGCCGCTATATTATCTGTTACCGTTATTCAGACTGCAACGCGTGTATTCGATCCGTAAGGGATCGTTTTCTATAGTACAGGGCTATGGTTGCAAGAACCAGCATTTCGGATAGCGGTACGGCAAGCCATACACCCGTGACACCAAAGAATGAAGGCAGAATCGCAATCAACGCTATCATGATAATCATTTCACGCGCAGCTGTAATCCAGATGGCCATTTTGGCATTACCTACAGATTGGAAATAGGTACTCATGACAAAGTTAACACCCATAAACACATAGGCAAATGTAAATATACGTAATCCGTAAATGGCATTATCCGTTACGCCGCTGCTGAAGTTTCCAAAGATTTGCACGAAATAAGGTGCACCGATCTGAACAACAATCAGTAACAATAATCCGCATGCCAGAGCTGTTTTAGTGGCTAAACGTATCGTTTGTTGTACCCGTTTAATCTGATTGGCACCGTGGTAATAGCTGATCAGAGGTTGGGCAGCGGATGCAAGACCCAGGAAAGCCAACAATACAACACCATGAATATAGTTCAACACGGTAAAGGATGCTACGCCATCCGTACCCGCAATGCGGTCCATCGAGATGTTATGGGAGACTGAGAAGACCGACATGCCAAGTTCAGCCAGAAAGCTGGGGAAACCAATGAGTAGAAGGGAAGCCAGCAGTTTGTTGTTCCATTTGAACCGGGTAAACGTGAGATTATTTGTTTTTTTGAAAAAGTGAGTGAACAGAACAAGTAGCGCAAGAGACGCCGATACAATTGTACCGAGGGCCACACCGCGTACACCCCATTCGAGTACATACAATGTTACATAATTGATGATGATATTGGCCACAGCAAACGTAATCTGAGCGTACATTGATGTGTTGGGATTCCCATCGTTTCGTACAAAGACAGAGAGTGCATTCTCAATGGTGAAAACAAACCCGAACAGTAACATGATATTCATATAGTCCGAAGCAAACGGGAAGGTCTCGGCGTTAGCACCGAGGGAGTATACCAGCTTGTCTTTGAACGTAAATGCAGTATATCCAATGGCTATCGTAACTAACATAATGAGCATAATAGATTTGGTGAAAATTTGTTTGGCTGATGTGATATCTTTTCTACCCATCGCGTTGGAGTACAAGGTTGCCCCGCCCATACCAATCCACAGTGACATGGCAACAAAAAGCGTGTAGACAGGAGAGGCAATGCCGATCCCGGCCATCGCGGTAGAGCCCAGTTTGTGTCCAACCATAATGCCGTCGATAATAAAATTAAAAGCAACTACCAGCATCCCCAATACAGAAGGCACGAGGTAGCTTATAAAAGCTTTACCTACAGATTGCCCTTCCAGTGGATGCGTCCATTTCGTATTCATATTAACCTCCGTTAATAAACTGAATGTTCATTCTGTATTAAATAATACTGAACGTTCGTTCTGTATGATAACACGGCTTGAATTCTCTTGGCAACTTTTGCGTTTAAATATCGTTTATGTGGTAGAGTAGGTGGATATTTATAAGGCGGGAGGAATCGCTTAATGAAACAAAATAAATACGATGAAGTTGAGTTTTTTGATAACTACATTAAGATGGCTCGTTCTGTTCAAGGGCTGGATGCAGCTGGGGAATGGCATGAATTGCAGACCCTTTTGCCTGAGTTGAAAGACAAACGTGTGCTGGATTTGGGATGTGGTTTTGGTTGGCACTGCCGGTATGCGCGAGAGCAACAAGCGAGTTCAGTGATCGGTGTAGATCTGTCTGAAAATATGCTTCAGCGTGCTCGTGAAATGACGGACGATCGGCAGATCGAGTACAAGCAGCTGGCGATTGAAGATATTGATTTTGCAGCTGGACAATTTGATGTTGTCATTAGTTCACTTGCCTTGCATTATATTGAGCGGTTAGACACGGTGTATGCTAAGATCAATGATTGTCTCGTAGAAGGGGGCACACTTGTACTATCTTCCGAACATCCCATCTTCACCGCTCGTGCTGCGCAGGATTGGCATTACGGACCCGAAGGTGAGATCCTGCACTGGCCCGTGGATGATTACCACGATGAAGGGAAACGTGTGGCGAACTTTTTGAATCAGGATGTGGTTAAATATCATCGTACACTGGCAACACATATGAATGAACTCATTAAGGCCGGGTTTGCCATTCAAAAGGTGGCTGAATCCAAACCATCACCGGATATGATTGAACAGGTTCCTGGCATGCGAGACGAGAATCGGAGACCGATGTTTCTGATGATTGCTGCGGTTAAAGTATGATGTAGAAAGTGATTCGTTAGACTAGAGGGCAGAAAGAAACTGAGGAAGTGGAGCGTTCGCATAAAAGCTTTCTGATAGAGATTTCTAACTAAGCAAACTTGAAGGAATCAGCGTGTTCAGAGATGTTGAACATGCTGTTTTTTTATTTTGCTACAATAATAAGAAATAATGTCCAGAACAGGGAACCAAACCACAGTAGACTCAGTCATATTAAGTGAGGTGAACAACAGTTGGATGATCAATTACTGGCACAGGCTCAGACCATAGACAATTACACACTTAGCAGCATAATGGATGACTACGGAAATGACGTGTGGAATTACGCTTATTTTCTGACAAAAAGTGCCGAACAGGCAGATGAATTGTCGCAGGAGGTATTTATTCGAGCGTACTCGGGGATCGCTCATTATCGTGGAGATTGCTCACTGAAAACATGGCTGTTGACGATTACTAGAAACACGACTTTTACATATCGAAAATCCAGATTCTTTCGTAGCAGTCTGTGGGGAGAGACGTTACCCATTGAGACAGAGCGTGGGGGTTCGGGCCAAAGAGTCATGATTGCAGAGCAGCCTGCACATCCTTCGGCCGAGATGGAAGTGATGCGTAAGGAGCATATCCATGAAATCTGGGATATTGTTCTGGCGTTGCCAAAGAAGTTCCGGGAGATTCTTTTACTGAATCTGAAATATGAGCTTACGACGAGTGAGATTGCTGAGATGTTGAAAATCAGCTTAGGCACAGTAAAGTCCAGACTATCCCGAGGTAAGGATAAGGTACGGAAACAATGGGAGGAGCGAAGCGAATGAGACACAAGGATGAGCAATGGGAAAAGGAGATCCGGAAGGGACCGTTTGCGTCGTCTCCTTTTACAGAGGATCACAAGCGGAATGTGCTTCAACAGGTGGAGTGGAGGAAGAAGTCGGAAGAGGGAAGCAAGGGAGATAGGTCAGAGGACAGTTCCAGGTCATCCAGGCCGTTTAGACAGCAAGTAGTCAACGCTTCACACAAACGTCGCACTAGAAGAGGGCCTCTTGTTGCAGGTATGGGTGCATTGGTTATTGCTGCGGGATTGTTCCTATGGATCTGGGATGATGGACAGCTGGTGAAACCCGTAATCGAGCAGGTCTATCCGACAGCAGCGTTACAGTTATCCGATGATTTGAACACGAATCTGCTAACCGACAAAATGAAAAGAAATGTTGCGACTACGATGCGAGACGATCTGGGTAAGCAGCTGCGGGTCACAAAAGTGGAAGACTTGCCTGTGTCCGGCAGAATATATGTAGAGGCTGGAAAAGAAAGTGAGAAGGAGTACGCGCAGATATGGCTCGATGCGGCAACAGGCAATCTGCGTGAAGTAGGAATGAGACGTGAAATGCAGCCAAGCGAGTTGGAGCATCGTTATCTGCGTCAAGTTCCATCGCTTTTGCAAAGTATAGGCAGTACTCCAACGCTTAAACCTGCATCAGTCCAACGTTTTGTAAGTATGAAGCAAGGGGAATTGGAGCCGATATCACATACGACATTATGGTTAGAAAATGAGACTGGCGATGGTTATGGGGAGATTGTATGGCAACAGGACGAGGCTGTATCGATCACAGGCGACCTTAGTCCTGATCAGGTATCCCAGGTGGCGCTGGCGGATGCCAGAAACGCGATTGAGGCTCTGTCTGGTAAAGCCAATCTTGATCTGGTAAGAGCAAGCCGAAGCAAAGATGATGAACTCGGCAAGGATACAGTCTCCTTTTCCTTTAAAGATAACTACTTTGTCCAGATGACCGAAGGAAAAGCGGGCTTGGGTTATACGGTTGGGGATGCTAATCACTATGAGCAAGACTTTGCAGACTGGGAAGAAATAGAGACTTATTATCAGGAATTATATAACATACAGGAGTCTCTTCTTAGAGGAGAAGTAGAACCTATAATTAATAAAATATTTAAAATAGATCTTCAAGCGTATAAACTTCACCGTAATCCTGACCATCCAGGCATGGTCACATTTGAACTGGAGTCGAGCAAGGATGTTTTTCAGGTTGAATATAGGGAAGATGGACGGATCAAGATGATCACCAGAGGCGAGTTATAGGGCTGACCTTATATGTTACAATTTACTTCACAGATGGAATGGGTATAAGGAGATAACGATGAAATATTTGGTGAGTTCATGTCTGGCAGGGGTAGCTTGCCGTTACAATGGAACAGCGAGCCTGGATGAGAAGATTCAGGAGCTTGTGGAGCAGGGGCAGGCTAAGATGGTATGTCCGGAGCTGCTTGGCGGATTCTCCACTCCACGGGAACCGGCTGAAATTATTGGTGGCACGGGTAAGGACGTACTGGCAGGCACTGCAAAAGTGATCGAGAAAAGTGGCAAGGACGTCACAGAGCTGTATATTAAGGGAGCCTATCAGACGCTCGAATGGGCGCGAGAATTGAATGTATCGTGTGTGGTATTGAAGGAGTTCAGTCCGTCCTGTGGTACACAGATGATCTATGATGGGAATTTTGCCAATCACAAGGTAACTGGAGAAGGTGTCACCTCAGCATTGCTGCGACAAGAAGGATATACCGTCATTTCTGAGAATGAATGGATGGAGCAACTATAGGTCGCACAGATATCGTTTCATATTCACAGAAAAGCCGCTGGATTATATCCTGGCGGCTTTTCTGCTGTCTCCCATTACTTTTCTCATTAAAAGAATAAAGTCGATTTTCCTGAAATGCTAACAAACAGTATGTATACATACGATAAATATATAAGATATATATGGATATCAACTACATAAGCGGGGGAATACTCATGTCAATTCAGTCTAAGTCAAAATATAAGAAAGGAAATAAACTCAAAAATATAAAATTAACAACAACGATGATCATCATGACTGTAATTAGTCTAATCGGCTTGTTTACTGTCTTTCTGATTGGGATTTTCGGAATGAACGAAGCAAAAATGGGACAAGGTATCCTCTACAATGACCGCTTTCAGCATCAAACCAATGTTCTTGAATTGAAAAGTAATTTCTATAATATGCGTGCCAATTATACAAAGGTTCTTGATAATGCAGAGTATACCGACAAACAGTACGATCAGGTTCAGAAAGGTAAGAAGAGTATCACAGATGGCTTGAATGAATTTTCAGCAAGAACATTGGATACCAAAGAAAAAGAGATATTTGCAGATTTGGTAGCAAAGATGGATACATATTATCAGGATATTGAGCAAATCATGGATACCAAAAAGATGTCGGGCACCTACGATAGTGAAGAAAGAGGAAGAATTAACAAAAGCAGTACAGCGATTGTGGAGACGATCACCCTTTTGAGTGCGCATAACGAAGAAGAGTCAGCCAAGCTCTATGCGGATACACAGGAAGTGATTCAGCAGCGAGCCTTGGTGCTCGGTTCGGTACTTTTGCTTTCACTTGCAGCACTCATTCTTATTTCATTTGTAATGATTCGCAGTATACGTCAACGAATGAAAGCAATCACCCGTTATTGTGAAGAAATAACGCAAGGTAACTTAACGGCATCCTTAGACCCGCATCTAACACAGGGAAATAATGAGATAAGTGTCATCGCACGAGCTATTCGTACAATGACTGATTCCACAACAAACGTCATTCGTGGTGTAATTCAGGAATCTCATCATATCAACCAGGTTAGCGATCTTACCAACCAGAACATGGCTGGTCTGAATGAACGAATTCGTGAAGTATCAGCTACAGTTGAAGAACTCTCTGCTGCAATGGAAGAGGCTTCAGCCCATACGGAAAATATGAATCATTCAGCTAATGAGATGCAACAAGCAGCTGAATATATATCGGAACGGACATCTAAACAAGCAGAGTCCGCCTATGTGACCAGCACGAAGGCTGGAAAGTTGAAGCAGGAAGCCCGCGAATCTAGTCGAGCAGCCATAGACATGTATGATCATACGAGTAAGAAGATGTCAGAAGCGCTGGAACGTGCAACAGCTGTAGATCAGATTGGTATATTATCTCAGTCTATTTTGGATGTTACGGCACAGACCAATCTGCTTGCACTCAATGCATCCATTGAAGCTGCAAGGGCTGGAGAAGCAGGCAGAGGTTTTGCGGTTGTTGCAAGCGAGATTCGAAAGTTGGCTGATGATTCCAGACAGGCTGCTGATCAGATTCAGCAAGTCACGGAAGAGGTTATGCAGTCTGTAACCAATCTGTCCTCGAATGCCAAAGAGTTGCTATCCTTTATGTTCAATCAGGTTGGCAAAGATTATAAATTATTGGAGGATACAGCTGAACAGTATTATGTCGATTCCCTTGATCATGCCAATGCAGTTAAAGATCTCAATGCAACCTCACAACAAGTGACTGCGAATATCAAAATACTAGTGGGCTCCATTCACGAGATTGCATCAGCCAGTGAACAATCCGCCGCATCCAGTCAGGAAATCGCAGGACATATGGTCGCCTCTGCTGCGCAATCTGTGGAAGTAGTTAAACAATCTGATCAAGTCAAGGATAGTGCATTAAATCTGGATAAGCTGGTTCAAGATTTCAAGATTTAAAAGGAAAAGAGTCATAGATAATCTACTAGGACCATGTAAGCGTCCTGGTGGATTATCGCTGTATTTCTCCAATACTTACTTTTATAAACCAAGAAACAATAATGTGCGTACTTTTAATTTATATGCATAGGACCTAAACTAATACTTGAGATGAAACCACTTAAACATTATTGTTCAACATAAAAAATCTATAAAAAGGACGTGGAGTTTCATGGAAGTTACAGCAAAGTCAAAGACAAAGGAAGACATCTTAAAGGCATATCATTTCCGGCATGCAACAAAGATATTTGACGATACCCGCAAAATCTCGGATGAGGATTTCCAATTTATATTGGAAACAGGCAGATTATCTCCAAGTTCCATTGGCCTTGAACCGTGGAAGTTTCTGATTGTACAAAATCCGAACCTGCGTAAGCGTCTGTCCGAAGTCTCTTCCGGCGCTCAAAAGCAATTGGCTACAGCAAGCCATTTTGTTGTTATTTTGGCCCGATCAGATGCCAGTTATAATTCTCCTTATGCGGAGTACATGTTGAAGGAAACAAAGGGAATGCCAAATAACGTATTTGAGCTAACAAGTGAGGCTTATGGAAAGTTCCAAAATAACCAGAAAATTCTGGATAATCCACGATCATTATTTGACTGGGCATCTAAACAGACTTATATTGCACTTGGCAACATGATGACGGCGGCAGCTCAGATCGAGATTGATTCTTGTCCAATCGAAGGTTTCAGCCGTGAGGACGTACACCGTATTATGGAAGAAGAAGGCTTGCTGGAAAATGGCGCATGGGGCGTCTCTATGATGGCAGCCTTCGGTTATCGGGTAGAGGAGCCCCAGCGTGAGAAGTCCCGACAATCCGTTGAGAAAATCACGCAATGGATTAACTGAATTCAGCATGGATTCAACTTGAATCCAAAAATGATGATCTAAGATCTCACATTATAGATCAGGATCAAAGCATACTCGAAACAGCCCGATATTTTCCACATGCTAGAAAAGGGTGGAAAGGGCTGTTTTTCTTTTTATAAAAAAGAACTTGAAAATACATAGATGTCTATGTATAATGAGGTCATGCTAAAATACAACGCAATTGCACTGATTGCAAGAATCAGGGACCATGTCAACAAACGGATTGTACACGAATTGGAACAGCATGAGGTAACAGGGATTGTTCCTTCTCATGGGGATGTATTGATGTTCTTGTACCGGGAAGAGACGCTGTCGATCAAGATGTTGGCTGAACGTGTTCAACGCACGCAACCAACGGTAACGGTACTGGTCAACAAGCTAGAGAAGCTTGGCTATGTTGAACGCAGCAAGAGTGCCGAAGATAGCCGAGTGACGATGATTCGCCTAACCGAACAGGGGAAGCGACTCGAACCGATCTTTCATCAGGTATCAGAGCAGATTAATGACATCATCTATAGTGGCTTGTCCGATGAACAGTCAGAGCAATTGGAGAGTTTGCTATCCATTATTGTCCGAAAGTTATAATTAATGAACTCTTCTGTCTGCAACCCTTCCAGATTTGAATGGGTGGAGGCAGAGGAGCCCGAATATTTTTTTAACCACATACATAGATATCTATGTATGTGGAACGTATCAATGTAACCCCATTTTCGCAAGCTAACTCAAACCAAACCTGGAGGGATTCACACTATGAAACATCTTATCGTATATGCTCACCCGCACACAGACAGCCTTAATAACGCAATCCTCAATACTGCTGTAGAAGCTCTCGAAGCTCAAGGCCATGAAGTGGTAGTTCGTGACTTGTATAAGCTTGGATTCCAACCCGTACTGACTGAAGCCGATACAGCTTCCATGCGAGCAGGACAGACACCACAGGATATCGCTACAGAGCAACAGTTTGTTACAGATGCAGAAGCCATTACATTCATCTATCCGATCTGGTGGACAGGTCTTCCTGCCATTATCAAAGGATATGTTGACCGTGTATTCGCCTATGGTTTTGCGTATGCAGCGGGTGAAGCGGGAATCGAGAAATTGCTGACAGGCAAAAAAGGACTCATCATCAACACACATGGTACACCAAGTGAAATTTATGATCAGATTGGTATGACTGCTGGGTTGAAAGTTACCTCAGACGTAGGTATCTTCGATTTTGTAGGCATTGAAGCCGTAGATCATCTGCTCTTTGGAAGTATTGGATACCTGGATGCACCCGCATATCAAGCCATGTTGGATCAGGTTAAACAAACGGTTACAACCAAATTCTAATATGGATGTTGATTCCAAATACGGATTCCATATGATACCAGACCGACTCGATCATGAGTCGGTTTGTTTGTTCATGTGTTTGCAAAATGGTTGAAAGGGGGTATAATCGTACCCATGGAACCTATACTTATATTCAAAGCATTATCGAACGAGACACGTAGACAAATCTTGTTGTGGCTCAAAAACCCGGAGCAACACTTTCCACCGCTGGAACTATCTCAGCATCCGGATGGTGGCAAGAACGGAATCTGTGTTGGCACGATTCAAGTGAAGGCTGGACTGGCTCAGTCGGTTATATCCAGTTATCTGCTGACCATGCTCAAGGCAGGGTTGCTGCTCTCCGAGCGAAGAGGACAATGGACGTATTATCGGCGCAACGAAGAGACGATTCGTCAGTTTGCCGAGTACGTGCAGAACGAGTTATAAGCCGGATGCCGGAACGGAAGCTAGGATGCACATGCAGGCAGGGATTCCGTCCGGATGTAAACGGCTAGTTTTATCATCACATCACCATATTCAGTTGTGATTTAATTAATCTATATATCTGGATATACAAAAATATAATCATCGAGGAGATTAAACGATAATGACTACAGAAAATACAGCTTCATCCCATAAAGAACATATTAATGACGTTAAGCTTTCCATCCTGGATTTGGCTCCTGTTGTAGTGGGTGCAACACCTGCTGATGCTTTGCGCAACAGCCTGGATCTGGCACAGCATGCTGAGCGTTGGGGATATCACCGTTACTGGGTAGCTGAACATCACAACATGCCGGGTATTGCTTCTTCCGCAACTTCGGTCGTTATTGGATATCTGGCTGGTGGAACCAAAACGATTCGTCTGGGTTCAGGAGGCATCATGTTACCTAACCATGCACCGCTTGTCATCGCTGAGCAGTTCGGCACACTGGAATCCTTGTATCCTGGCAGAATTGACCTGGGACTGGGTCGCGCACCAGGTAGTGACCGCCGTACATCGCTTGCACTACGCAAAGATCTGAACAGTGGGGAAGATTTCCCTGAGCTTTTGGCAGAACTTAGAGCATACTTTGATGCTTCGGCGACATCTTATCATGCGCCTGTTCGCGCAGTTCCTGGAGAAGGATTGAATATTCCAATTTATCTCTTGGGGTCCAGTGATTTCAGTGCACGTCTGGCAGGTCAGCTGGGATTGCCGTTTGCTTTTGCCAGCCACTTCTCGCCCGATTACACCCGGATTGCACTAGAGACGTATCGAAATAATTTCCAACCATCTGATAGCTTGAAGGAGCCACATGTGATTGTTGGTGTTAACGCTGTTGTTGCAGATACAGACGAGGAAGCCGCATGGCTGGGTACAACGATGCAACAGCAGTTCCTAAACATTATTCGCGGCACAACGGGATTGGTACAGCCTCCGGCAGAGATGGAAGGCAAATGGACGGATCGTGAGAAAGCTGGTGTGGAGCAGACGCTGAAGGCAGCTGTTAATGGTTCGCCAGAAACCGTACGTGGACAGTTGGGATCCTTCATTCGGCAGACGCAGGCAGATGAGCTGATTATTACGTCGATGATCTATGATCATAAGGCACGTCTGCATTCCTATGAGTTAATCGCACAATTGGCGGGAAAAGCCTGATCTTAAATTTTTCAGCATAAAAGCTGCTTAAAGGTAAGTTATAGATACAATTTTACGGTTCGTCTCCCAATGAGGCGGGCCGTTTTTGAATAGGGAGAATTTGCAAATGTTTCGTGTGGGGCAGAAGACTCATTTTGGGGTAAAATGACTTTACCGGTTTAATTTGAAACGGTTAATCAGCACCATACGTATAAATCCAGAGTGTTATACATATGTTGGCTTGTACAAGGTACTTTATTTTATTCGTGTGTAAGGGGCGTTTATCTAGATTTACAGTTTGAATTTTTAATTAAGGATACATGAGAGAGGACGACACGCCTATGGAGCAACCTGAGCAACCCCGCGTTTGGCCGGAGCGGTTCAAGCGATTTTTTCTTAACAACAAGTTTGTGCTATTTCTGCTAATTCTGCTGTTGGTGGGACTGAATGTCATGGTTCTGACCAAAGTATCCTTTGTTCTTCATCCGCTCGCAGTACTCATCAAAACCATTGTGTTACCTATTATTCTGTCAGGCATACTCTACTATCTGCTGAATCCGATTGTGGATGTGATGGAGAGGTGGAAAATCAAGCGCGGCTGGTCCATTCTGATCCTGTATCTTGCGATTGGAGGCATTCTGACAGTCGTAGTATTGGCGGTCATTCCGGTTGTGCGTAACCAGATTGTGGGGCTGATTGAAAATTTCCCAACGTACAGTGAGACGGTAAAACAGCAGTTTGAGGAGCTTACGGGCAGTAAATTGTTCGGTCAGTTCCAGGAAACGGTGAATCTGAATTCGCAGGACTGGTGGGGAACAATCTCCCAAAAGGCTACTGAAATTCTGAACTCGACCTGGACCAAATTGGGTGGATTCCTCGGAGCTTTCACGGAGACCGTGCTGTCCATCGTAACGGTTCCGTTCATTCTGTTCTATCTGCTAAAAGACGGCAAGAAGCTGCCAGCGAAAATTCTGTCTTTCCTGCCGATCAAGAGCCGTACGGGCGCAATGCATGTGCTGGAAGATATCAATCACCAGATCAGTTCATTCATTCGTGGACAGATTATCGTCAGCTTTTGCATCGGTATTCTGCTCTACATCGGTTATATGGTCATTGGTCTGGATTATGCACTGATTCTTGCAATTATCGCATCGTTCACAAGTGTTGTTCCGTATCTGGGACCTGCAATTGCGATTACACCAGCATTGATCGTGGCACTCGTCACTTCCCCGGTGATGCTGCTGAAAATGGTTGCCGTATGGACGATCGTACAGTTAATTGAAGGTAAATTCATCTCACCACAGATCATGGGTAAAACGCTGAAAATCCATCCGATCACGATTATCTTTGTCATTCTGACTTCGGGTAATCTGTTTGGAGTCGTGGGCATTCTGCTCGCTGTTCCAGGATACGCGGTGCTGAAAGTATGTGTATCGCATATCTTCAACTGGTTCAAGGACAGATCGGGCCTTTACGATCCAAACAAGAACAATCTTTTATAACCAAAGTGGCAAGTTCCAATGGATAGTTAATCTGAAGATTTAGTCACTTTGTATTTTGTATAAAACGGTGCCCTTACCAAGAAGAACCCCCGTCTATCGGTATATAGCCGAGAGGCGGGGGTTCTTCTGCATGAACAAGCTTGGCTGCTGCCTAGCTGTGCTTAATATGCTGGAGCGTTTGCAGGAAAATCTGCTCAATATGAGTATCATCCAGAGAGTAGTACACCGTCTTGCCTTCCTTGCGCCGCTTGACGATCCGCATGTTGCGGAGAGAACGCAGCTGATGTGAAATGGCCGACTGTCCCATGTCGAGCAGAACCGTCAGGTCATGAACACATAATTCCTTCTGTAACAGCGCATCAATAATACGTAGACGTGTGGGGTCGCTGAATGCTTTGAACCAATCTGCCATCTCGGAAGAGGTCTCCCGATCTATGAGTGAAGTGCGAATCGTCTGCACGTCCGCTTCAGTACCTGAGCAGGCTGCATCACATTCGCTTGGTGCTTTAACCGGTTGTTCCATTTCCTATCACCACCTATGTTAACTCAACATTTGCATAATTCGATTTAACCATTTGGTAAGTACAACAACTAGACGAATAAAACCATTTCGATCTAATTGTTGTGATTGGAATTCACTGGTTCGGATTTATGCAAAAGTTTAACTATAGCTCTATTATATCCAAAACCCGCCTAAAGCGAAATGATTACTATTAGCATAATCTGTATGAAAAATCAACAACGATTGTTGACACTCATGTTTAGGCGTGCATATAATAGGGGTAACCAAACATATGAATGAATGCTCATATATTGAACACAATTGAAATATAACATCGTTTTTGTACTGCAAAGGGGAGAATTCACATGGGAACCGGACAGGAACAGGTGAAAAGGGAACTGCTGCTTGATGGACTGGATTGTGCGAACTGCGCATTAAAGATCGAGAATGGCGTCAAAAAAATTAAGGGCATTAACGAATGCTCTGTCAATTTTGTTACCAAAACATTATCGCTACACACCACTTCCGACATGGATGAACAGGTAGTGGAAGAAGCAAAACGCAAAGTGCTTCGGCTGGAGCCGCATATTCGCATTTCGGAAAAAGGAAAACATGTGAACGGACATGTGCACACCCATACAGGGAGTGCAGGTAGTGCAAATAACCACAGTCATGACCATACTGGACATGATCATGGACATTCACATTCACATGGCAAACACTCGCATACTCATGATCATGGACATTCGCAGGGCCACGCACATGGTCATGTGCATGAGCACGGAAGTCATGCTGGACATGATCACAGCCATACCCATGATGATGCCCATGCAGGCCACTCGCATGAACATGGTGCAGGACAGACAAAAGTGTTGCTTGCTCGTCTTGCTGCAGGTTCTGTGCTGCTCGCAGCTGCGATCTGGTCGCCGCTGGAGGGCTGGGCACAGCTTACGCTATATGCGCTCGCCTATCTGATTGCCGGGGGAGACATCGTGCTCCAGGCGTCCAAAAACATCATCCGCGGTCAGGTGTTCGATGAATACTTCCTGATGTCCGTCGCTACCTTGGGTGCCTTTGCGATTGGAGAATATCCCGAAGGGGTAGCGGTCATGCTCTTTTATCAGCTCGGGGAGCTGTTTCAGGGCATGGCGGTTAATCGGTCACGCAAGTCGATTCAGTCACTGATGGACATTCGCCCGGACTACGCGAATATCCTTACGGGTTCGGGTGACGAGACCCGTCGTGTATCTCCGGAAGACGTACGGATTGGTGATCGTATTGTCGTGAAAGCAGGAGAGCGAGTACCGCTGGATGGTATCGTTAGAGCTGGACGTTCCATGGTGGACACTTCTGCTCTGACAGGGGAATCGGTACCTCGTGAGCTGGAGTCCGGAAGTGATGTACTGAGTGGATTTGTGAACAAAAATGGTATGTTGACGATTGAAGTGACCAAAACGTTTGGTGAATCAACGGTATCCAAGATTTTGGATCTGGTGCAGAACGCGAGCAGTCGGAAAGCGAAAACAGAGCATTTTATTAGTAAATTTGCTCGTTATTACACACCGGTTGTTGTTATCCTTGCGGCCTTGATTGCATTTGTTCCGCCGTTGATACTTAGTGGTGCAACATTTGCTGACTGGATCTACCGTGCATTGGTCTTCCTGGTTATCTCATGCCCTTGTGCGCTGGTGGTCTCTATTCCACTTGGATTCTTTGGTGGTATTGGAGCAGCTTCACGGAACGGGATTCTTGTCAAAGGTAGTAACTACCTTGAAGCGTTGAACGATGTGAAAGTTGTTGTTTTTGATAAAACGGGTACACTAACCAAAGGTGTATTCAAAGTAACAGCCATTCGTCCCGTAGGCGGACGCACGGAAGAAGAATTGATGAAGCTGGCAGCCATTGCCGAAGCCAATTCCAATCATCCGATTGCCGAATCCATTCGCGCAGCTTGGGCCAAAGCTATTCCTACGCAAGGTGTAGAAGGTTATGATGAAGTTGCCGGACACGGGATCAAGGTGAGTGTGGATGGTCAGGAAGTGCTGGCAGGCAACGCCAAATTAATGAAGCGGGCAGGTATATCCTATACCACACCAGAGACGGCCGGAACGATAGTCCACGTGGCTGAAGCTGGCAAGTATGTTGGTCATCTGATCATCGCCGATGAAGTGAAGGACGATGCAGCTGCTGCGATTCAGGCGCTGAAGAAGCTCGGCATCCGCAAAACGGTCATGCTGACAGGAGATGCCAAAGCCGTAGGTGAAGCGGTAGGACGTGAGCTGGGTGTGGATGAGGTCTATGCTGAATTGCTGCCACAGGACAAAGTCGAACGACTGGAGCAACTGGAAGCTGCCAAATCTCCGAAGGAAAAAATGGTGTTTGTCGGTGACGGAATCAACGATACACCTGTACTGGCGCGCGCCGATGTGGGCGTGGCCATGGGTGGACTTGGTTCAGATGCCGCGATTGAAGCCGCTGATGTGGTCATCATGACCGATGAACCGTCGAAACTAGCGAGTGCAATACGCATTGCAAAGCGTACACGAATGATTGTGTGGCAAAATATCGCGTTTGCTCTGGGGGTTAAAGCGATCTTCCTGCTACTCGGTGTGTTCGGCATAGCTACCATGTGGGAAGCGGTATTCTCGGATGTCGGTGTCACGGTGCTGGCTGTTCTGAACGCCATGCGTGTACTTCGTGTGAAGAATATCTAAGTTTACGAAACGATCCAGGCGGCTCTTCGTATATACGTAGAGCCGTTTTTATATTTTTTATGTAGATAAGTCTAACTAGACATTTACACGAGAACGGAGAGGACACAAATAACCTGAAGAAGCGAAGCTACATCGGCAGGTTATTCTGTCATCGGAGTGTCAGTGTAAGCAGGTCCATGGAAGACAACAGTGAAGGGGAGAACGTTTTGACAGGAGCAATAGTTGGGATCATCATTGGAGTGTGTTATTTCATTCTGGGGTTGATGGTGTTCAAAAAACCACCGAAAATGATTAACGGAATATATGGTTATCGAACTCCGCGTGCAATGAGTAATCCCGAGTTGTGGGACGAAGCGCAAAGTTATAGCGCCAATCTGATGATGCAATTTGGTGTGATTATTACGGTATTCGGCATTATCGGTTTCTGGCTTACAGATGTACGAGCTTTGGTGCTCAGTCTGGTTGCTACAGGATTTTATACGATCAGACTATTTACCAGAGTTGAAGGCCGGTTGAAGCAAATGCAACGTGCTCAACAGCAACAGCAACAGAATGAGCAGAACGTTTAAGGTAAAGTGAATGAATAGTTTACAGAGGAAGACTCGCGTGTGAAGCGGGTCTTTTTTTGTTGAAGATAGAGAATGGAAGGCGATGTTGAACTCGCTAAGGCTTTATGTTTGAAATCTAACGTTGACGTTAACGTTAAAATTATATATAATTATGTACATAACATTACAGACATATGGAAGAGGTGAGGGAAATGAGTTTATATAAAATCGACGACGTAGCCAAGGAATGCGGTTTGACCAAGCGAACCATTCGGTATTATGAAGAGATTGGTGTCATGCCTTCACCTCAGCGGACAGATGGCGGGACGCGATTGTACACTCGGGAGGATATCGATTATCTGAAAAAGGTGGTTCGCGCCAAAGAGGTACTTGGATTCTCCCTTCAGGAGTTACATACCTATGTGGCAACAGCAGATGCCTTGAACGAACAACGTTTTGACTACCAACAGACGATTGAAGTGAGAGAACGGATCGAGAAGCTCACCACGATGGAAACAACGCTGGATGGTCAGCTGCAACTGATTGAGCAGAAACTTCAGAGCATACATGCCGTAAAGACTGAACTGGAAGAGCTGCGTGAACGCGTTCGGAGCGGTATTCAGAAGTTACAGGCACATGATCCGCAGGGTGATGAAGACGGCTAACCCAATTAGCATCTAATATTTAATAAACAAAACTGTATACACATAATCGCTACATGGAGTGAGCACCATAGTACCTGTGGCGATCCTGTACAAACACCGGATGTTTCGGTGTCATTTGTGCCGTTTTGTTACCTCTAATTCTGAAAATGTATAGAATGTTTTCATTATTTTCATAGTCATTTTCAAATAAAAGTTTCATCACATAAATTATTCACAGGAGGAATTACGTATGAAAAGAGAGCCATCATTACCGGACGAATTGCCGTCATCACGTGGGGGCTTGTTATCCCAACCGCGAGCGGTATGGGCGGTTGCCTTTGCATGTATCATATCCTTTATGGGTCTGGGGCTGGTTGACCCGATCCTGCCCGCGATTGCAGATCAGCTGCATGCTTCGAAAAGCCAGGTGTCGCTGCTATTTACCAGTTATAACGCTGTAACCGGGGTAGCGATGCTGATTACAGGTGTCGTATCCAGCCGGATTGGTGTGAAGTGGACGTTGCTCAGCGGTATATTGCTGATTATTATCTTCTCGTTCCTCGGCGGTACCTCAGACACCGTAGGTGCACTGGTTGGTTACCGTGGCGGTTGGGGACTAGGTAATGCCTTGTTCATCGCAACGGCGTTATCTGCCATTGTTGGACTGTCCACGTCGGGGACAGCCAAGGCAATTATTTTGTACGAAGCAGCGCTTGGTCTCGGGATTGCGGTTGGTCCGCTGCTTGGTGGTGAGCTGGGTTCCATCTCTTGGCGTGGCCCGTTCTATGGGGTGGCTGTTCTGATGGCGATTGCCTTTATAAGCATTACATTTATGCTGCCCAAAATGGCTAAACCGAAAACACGAAGTTCTTTGTCCGATCCATTCAAAGCATTAAGTTATCCTTCATTGAAAACATTGGCGATTACCGCCTTCCTTTATAACTTTGGTTTCTTTACCTTGATGGCTTATTCACCTTATGTAATGAATCTGGATGAGCACGGCCTGGGTTACGTATTCTTTGGCTGGGGACTGATGCTGGCGATTACGTCTGTATTCGTCGCACCAAGATTACAACGCCGATTCGGATCGGTTCCGTCCATGAGTGTCATGCTTACATTGTTCGCGATTGATCTGGTTGTTATGGCAGTAGGTACGGTGATGGGTTCACCAACTACCGTTATTGTGGCGGTCATTGTAGCGGGGATTTTCCTTGGGATTAACAACACGTTAATTACAACGGCTGTTATGGAAGCTGCACCTGTGGAGCGTTCTGTTGCTTCTGCTGCATACAGCTTCGTTCGTTTCCTGGGTGGTGCACTTGCTCCATGGCTTGCAGGTAAATTGTCCGAGTGGTTCCTGCCGGAAACGCCGTTTTATTTTGGCGCATTAATGGTTCTGATTGGTGTCGTGGTACTGCTGGTACGCCGTCATCATCTGCGGGATATTGATTCCGCCATTACATCTCATTAATTCACTGGAGGAGGAATTGCAATGCTGAAACATATATTGGTTGCTGTTGATGGTTCGGATCATGCGCACAAAGCTTTGGAGCAAGCATTGATCCTGGCTGAAGATATGAAACATCCCGCAAGTCTGTTGATCGTGCATGTTAATCCTGCCATCTCCATTAATGAACCTGCATTGGGTGTTGATCTGGAAGCACGGATTGCCGAAGAAGGGCAACATATTATAGAACCAGTGACCAGACAGCTGTCTGGACGAGACGTAGCATATGAGACACTGCTGATTGCGGGTGATCCCGTTCATGAGATCTGCCGTGTAGCGCGAGAACGAGATTGTGGAATGATCGTGATGGGTACCGGCGGGAAAGGCATGCTCGCAGAGATGATCGTGGGCAGTGTCAGCCATGGCGTGTTAAAACATGCAGAATGCCCCGTCCTGACGGTTAAATAGGTTGTGAAATCCTTTATAATGCAATAGCTCAAGATCGCCACAATGGCTCATCAGGTACGTTACAAGCTATGATTACCGAATACCGTAGTGGGTTGATGGCACGGAAATAGTGTATAAATAGATTATATAAATTGAACTGAACTTTTACATGAGACAGCGATTGTATTGTTGTTGTTCTGTCATCGAAGTGGCAGTGTAACATTCTTTAGTTCAATAGGTTCTAAAAGGATGGAGGATGCAGCATATGAAAAAACAACATCTGTTTATCGGTGGCAAACTGACCGAATCCGTAGATTATAAAGAACTTCAAGCACCATACTCCGGGGAAACGCTGGCAGAAGTCTCTTCGGCTTCAGCCGAGGAAGCGGAGGCTGCTGTTGTAGCTGCGGTTCAAGCCGGGAAGGCAATGCGCCAGATGCCTGCACATCAGCGTGCAGATATTCTGTACAAGTTGTCCTCCATGCTTGAAGAACGCAAAGAAGAAGCAGCGCGAATCATAGCGCTTGAAGCGGCGAAGCCAATTACGGCAGCACTGGCCGAGGTTGACCGGACGGTGGAAACGTATCGTTTTGCCGCCGAAGAAGCCAAGCGGCTGACCGGAGAGACGGTTCCGATGGATGCAGCCAAAGGTGGAGAAGGGCGTATCGGCTATACGATGCGGCAACCTCTAGGCGTTATTGGAGCCATCACGCCGTTTAATTTTCCAATGAACCTGGTAGCTCACAAGGTAGGTCCAGCGCTCGCAGCAGGCAATACGATCGTACTCAAACCTGCGGAGCAGACGCCGCTGTCTTCCTATTACATCGCTAATTTGCTGCAGGAAGCCGGACTGCCGGATGGTGCACTGAATGTGGTGAGCGGTGATGGCAAAACCATTGGTGATGTGCTTGTGGAGCACCCCCATGTTGCTCACATTACGTTTACAGGCAGTCCAGCGGTAGGCACGAGCATTCGTAGCAAAGCAGGACTCAAACGCGTGACACTGGAGCTTGGGTCGAATGCGGCGGTGATTGTGGATAAGGACGCAGATCTGGACAAAGTGGTTCCTCGATGTGTGACTGGTGCTTTCACGTATCAGGGACAGGTATGTATCTCACTTCAGCGAATCTACGTGCATCGTGACATCTCGGAAGAATTCATCCGGCGTTTTGCTGAAGCGGCCAAACAAGTGGTGGTCGGAGACCCGCTGAGCCCGGATACGGTGGTCTCTGCGCTGATTACCTCCAAGGATGTACAGCGTACACTCGACTGGATTGAAGAAGCTAAACAGGCAGGGGCTGAAGTGGCAGCAGGCGGTCAAGCTGAAGGAGGCGTTCTGCGTCCAACGGTACTGATTAACGTTCCGCGTGATGCCAAGGTATCCTGTCAGGAAGTGTTTGCACCCATCGTTGTGATCAATACGGTAGATTCCGTTGAAGAGGGTATTGAACATGTTAACGACTCGATATACGGGCTTCAGGCAGGCGTATTTACAAATGATATTCATACCGCCCTCCGTGCTGTCGATCAGATCGAAGCAGGCGGAGTTATGATTAATGATATTCCGACGTTCCGAGTGGATCACATGCCCTATGGTGGGGTGAAACAAAGTGGGATTGGGCGTGAAGGTGTAAAATATGCTGTAGAGGAAATGACGGAATTGAAGTTTGTTATGTTTAACAAAGGGTGATTCTCTTCCATTCTTTTACTCAATATACCGTATGCCAATGAAAACATAACCACACACTCCTGTGCCAGAATAATGGCACAGGTTTTTTTATATGAAGATCATGGAAAAAGTTTCAAAAATACATATGGATTCTTCGCTGACTGCGGGTTCACATCTGATGAGACGGGTATAACATAGTTAACATACCGCAACATAACTGACCAAACGCCGCTCATATCACCGAAGCATGATGTACCCATCCAGAGCACGAGCGGAATGAAGCGGTACAGCATTGCCGAAAGTCTTATATTCTCTCATTATTCAAATACAATGCAGTATGAATTAAGCCTGAACTCTGGAGTTGCAGGACAGGCAGGAGGTGTATTCAAATGGCGTATTCCATGGTTGACGTATCGGGAATGTCAGGCGTAAGTCTGAACGAACTGAGTCAGTATGCAGAGACAGGTCTTCTTAATCCGGCTTTTGGGGATGTAGATGAGGACATCTATTATGAAAAGCAAGAATTGTTGAGACTCCAGCAAATCCTTTTCTGTAAGGAAGTAGGTATGAAGGAGAATGAGATTGGACCGATGCTCCGGGATAATCCTCAGGATGTCATACGCATCATGAAGCAGCACCGCATTGATATTCTGGAGAAGGCACTCCGTCTGCATGGATTGATTCAGACACTGGACAAAACGATCTCTCATTTGCAAGGTGAAAAGGAAATTGATGAACATGAGCTTTATTTCGGTTTTGTAAATAAGGGGCGTCACCAGTTGCTGAATGAATCGGGTTCTGACCCTGTAGTCACTAATGATATGAGCCATGTGCAGACAGAGGGTGTTCAGAGTTCCGACATCCAATCTTCCAATTCATCCACATTGCCTGAAAAGCAGGAGTTGAAGTCAAAAGAAGATTATCTGGATTCCCAGGCGAAAATTGATCAAGTTCATCTGGACTTGCAACAGGCCATTGAGGATGGCTTGGAACCCGGTAGTGCAAAAGTACAACGGATTATTGGCAGGCATCTTGAATGGATCAAAGGTTATTATACACCCACCGCTGAGATCTATCGGGATTTGGCCAATCTGTATGTGGAGCATAAAAATTTCCGTCAGATGTATGATGGTTACCACCCGAGGCTGGCTGAATTCCTGCGGGATGGGATGATGATTAAAGCGGAACATGATTTATCCTAGATGCATAAAGTAACATGGGCGAGCAAGAACATGGGTGTAAATCATAATGGATAACAAAGAGCGCAGACCTCTGAGAGGACTGCGCTCTTTGTTATTACCGGTTCTTCATCATCGTGTGTGATGAGACTCCGATCATCTTGTTCATCATTTCCTAAAGGGGTATCGTTGCCTCCAACTGCTCTGTGAGCAGGCTTACGGCTTTCTCCAGGAAGACGCGGTCTTCGTCGTCAAAACGGTTTTTGATCGGGCTGTCGATATCCAGCACCCCGTACAGTTCGCCGTTTTTGATAATAGGTACGACAATCTCACTGTTCGATGCTGCATCACAGGCAATATGGCCTGGGAAGGCATGAACATCGTCAACCACCAGGGTACGTTTTTCTGCAGCAGATGTGCCGCATACACCACGTCCCAATGGAATTCGGATACAGGCAGGCAGTCCTTGGAATGGCCCGAGGACCAGTTCTTTTCCATCATACAGATAGAAGCCGACCCAATTGGTGTCGGTCAGAAATACATTGAGCAGCGCAGCAGCGTTCGCCAGATTGGCAATCGCACTAGGTTCATCGCGGATCAGAGCACTTAACTGTCCCAGGACGGCGGTGTGCTGCTCACTTCGTGTTCCTTCATAGGAAACAGCTTGAAACATGGTAAATCACCCTCCCGAGCAAAATGGTACTTATTTTCAAGATAGTGCAGAGGATGCGGTTAGTCAAGCGGAGGATTTCGGAAAGGGAAGGGAATACCTGAAGAATCCTCCTGTTTCTCAGCTTCTTGCGTGGGGTAATTACTTAGCAACCACGGAGGGCTATAACCCGGGAAGGAGCTTGGCTTATGCATGCAGAGGTACAGAATCTTTTTGTACGGATTCATCTACTATATTTCGCGCAAAATCAGGATTTGAACGTTAGCGAGGCACTGCCCCTATTGGAAGAACGGGGATATCGCGTTGGAGAGCGGGAGATCAAGCAGGAGCTTGAACACCTGACACAGGAGAATTTCCTGACCGCCCACGGGGACCAATGGAGCCTAACCGGGACTGGCATCGAAGAATTCAAGGAAATCACGGCTGTGTTTGGCCGGGTTAGCGATGAATTACTGGGGAAGGGCAAGAAAACGTCCAAAGCTTAAAATTCATTTGGACAAGCCATGATTCCGTAATTCACTCAAACTTGAATGGATCCATACGTACAACAAGACCGGGAGCGACATTGGCCCGGTTTTTTGACGTGTGTCCATGACTGAACAGTTGCCATTCAGCGCAGGTTATGATTAGATGACTAGTGAATATTATGGTCTGCGGAGATAGATCGGATCGGAGTGTCTTTATATGTATAAATGCAAAGGAAGAATTCCCGAAATGGAGACTGCGCGGCTTCGTCTGCGTAAAATGCGTCGCCGGGATGCGGCCCAGATGTTCGCATGCTGGTCAGATCGCGAGGTGACCCGTTACATGAATCTTGCACCCATGATTGGGACAAGCGAAGCGGCGGACATGATCGCACTGCTCAACCAAATGGCAGGGGAAGAGGATGCGATCCGCTGGGGGATTGAACTCAAAGAAACAGGCAAGCTCATCGGAAGCTGTGGATTTAACACATGGCAGCTTGAAGGCGCATTCCGGGGTGAGATTGGTTATGAGCTGGGACGTGATTATTGGCGCCACGGTTATATGACGGAGGCTTTCTCTGCATTGCTGCCTTTTGGATATGAGACCATGGGTCTTAATCGGATTGAAGCGCTGGTTGATCCGCGTAATCTGGCTTCCGGCGAGTTCCTGACAAACCGCGGCTTCACGCGAGAAGGGCTGCTGCGACAAGTACAACATACGTCCACCGGATACAAGGATATGGTGATGTATTCGATGCTGTATGATGAGTTTCTTCGTAAGAAAAGTAAATAAAAGAAAAAATATATAATTTTTTTTTAATTTACACGTAAACGGAGAAACAGAACAAAGCTGGAGAAGCGAAGCGTTCGCCTTTATCACCGGATTTCTCGTTTAGAGAGGAGAAGAAAAAATCTGGGGATAACAGCGATCGGAAGCTTGTTCTGGTTCGTAGTAGATGTGTAAATTAACGTACAATTATATAGAGAACAAAGAGAGAAGGGTTTGTGTGAATGCAACTGGAGGTTTGAAGCGCAGTTTCATCTTGACCGGGCTGTTGCTCGCGACATTTCTGTCAGCGATTGAAGGCACCGTAATTGGTCCGGCAGGGCCGACCATTGTCAGTGAGCTGGGGAGTGTACAGCTGCTGAGCTGGATTTTCACCGCATACCTGTTAACGATGGCTGTGAGTACGCCCATTTTCGGTAAAATCAGTGACCTGTACGGACGAAAGCCTGTATTTCTGATTGGCTGTGCCTTATTTTTACTGGGTTCCCTCTTGTGCTGTCTGTCGCAGAATATGGAGCAGTTGATTATTTTCCGTGCTATACAGGGGATTGGTGCAGGTGCGGTAGTTCCTGTTACATTTACGATTATTGGGGACATCTACGCCATTGAAGAACGTGGCAAAATTCAGGGCTGGATCAGCTCCGTGTGGGGCATTTCCTCTCTGGCGGGACCGCTGCTTGGCGGTTATTTTGTAGATAATCTGGGCTGGCAGTGGATCTTTGGTTTTAATGTGCCGTTTGGTCTGCTCGCGATGTGGTTTGTATTTCGTTATCTGAAGGAAGATATCTCTCCACGTACAGCCAAAATTGACTATGTCGGTGCGCTGACCTTCACGGTGGGCATTACCGCATTGTTATTTGTCCTGTCGGCGGGTGGGCAGTATTATGCCTGGAGCTCTCCGTTGATTGTAGGACTGAGTGTGGTTGCCGCTCTGTTTATTATTTTATTTTTTGTGGTGGAAAAAAAAGCTCAGGCCCCAATGGTTCCACTACATTTGTTCCGAATTCGTGATATCCGTGTGGCGAATATCGCTGGACTCCTGACCAGTACTTTGATGATCGGCCTGACCAGTTATTTGCCGCTCTGGGTGCAGGGGGTTCGGGGAGGTAATGCGACGGAATCCGGATTGCTGCTCGCGCCGATGTCGGTAGGTTGGCTCATTGGTAGTGTGTTGGCAGGCCGCCTGTTGATGAAAATTGGATCACGGTTGACCGCATTGATTGGATTAACGGGAATTGCGATCGGATCGGGTGGACTCTTTCTGGTGGGCGGGACATCCCCGCAGGCTGTGCTATTTATATTGACCTTTATTTATGGTCTCGGCTTCGGGTTTGCATTCACGATCTTCACCATTATTGCGCAGTCCTCCGTAGGGTATAAGGAGCGTGGCTCCTCTACGGCACTGCACACGTTCATGCGTACATTGGGACAGACGATTGGTGCAGCGGCTTTTGGCACCTGGTTGAACTATCGGATCTCAACGTTATCGAGTGAGCAGAATCTGGCGGAGGCTGGAATTTCGGAGAATGATCTGAATGAACTGCTCGCACCACATACGGATGCAGCACTATCAGATGATAAATGGGCGCTGCTGCGTAACGTGCTGGAAGGAAGCTTGCATTCCCTGTTTGTGATTATGTTTGTCATTGCACTGGTCTCGTGGGTAACGACGCTTGCTCTACGCAAACGTTTAATTGTACCCGAAGATGCAGATGCTCCCCCGCAGCCACAAGGCTCAAAGTAAAGAAGATATATACGAAAAACATATGAAAAACCGGATTCGCCGATGTGAGGCAAATCCGGTTATTTTTGTTGATGGCACATGTGCAGTGGACTAGAGTGTAACTTCAAACTCAGGCAAGTGATACGTTGGGGGATGCCCGGGTCTAAAGCATTTTGAAGTACAGGCTGGCTGATCCTGGTGAATCGTCCAGATGAATTTCTTAGGAACTGAGGACGTCTTATTAGACCTTCTGCTCCTCTTTCTAAATTGTAAGGAACATGAGACACCTTATTTCCCGAAATCACCTGAAAAACACGTTGTAAACGGCTGTTTATTCAAAGATAGCGTGTGTCAGATTCCTTAAAATGCTGCGAGCGCTTCAAACCCCTGAATAAGACGTCACAGGTTCGTTAGCGCTCCCGCTCCATATCTTCTCCAGTACATTCTGTTACGCTCCCGCTTTCGGCAGGTTTGAAGATACACTCTAGCTGCTTGCTGATAAACGGTCTGCAGAATGTGCAAGCCTTCCCAAGAGTTCGGATAGCAATTCCTTGTCTTCCTCGCTCAGTCCACTTACCGCCCGATCAATCTTCAACGCATAGCCTGGATAGATGTCATCCATGGTACGCTGTCCTTCTTCGGTCAGTTCCACAAAGATGATACGTCTGTCTTGCGGACAATGTTTGCGGTGTAACAATCCTTTTTGCTCGAGCTTATCGATCACATAGGTCACATTACCACTTTGCAGCAGAAGTTGTGCGCCAACCTGTTGAATCGGCTGAGCTCCTTTCATATATAACACTTCGAGCACCCCGTATGCGGTGGGGTTGAAGCCATGCACTTTGCTTCCGGATACAGCGTGTTCATTCACGCTCTTGAATGTCTGGGCCAAGGTGCGGTACAGATGAAGTGAACGTTCGGTTCCGATTTCTTGTAATTCCAGCATGCTGATCCCGCCTTTTCAGATTAGTTTTATAAGTTGAAATGAGGAAGAGGGGTCCTCTCCGTTATGCTGTTCATGTAAAAGAGTATTTCAACTTATATGAGTTGGTTAGTTATGTTTGACGATTCAGGTTGTCGCCATGGTTTAATTGTAAACTTCTATTTCTACGAAAAACATGCGATATGTCACAAGATTTGCATTTTTAGCATTTAAAATTTGATCATTCATTATGCTGAAAAAATCATCCTTCAGATATCGCGTTTTCTCCGCCTCTGGCAGGAGGTCGAGTCAAGGGCTGCTCTATATAATGAGTTCATACTATGAATTGGAATATAATGGAGGAGAAGAAGGATGACAAGTGATTTAACGTTTGCAGGACAACGACCGCTGAAAAATAACCGATCTTTTGTAACATTGATGGTGGCACAGGCCATTTCCAATCTGGGTGATTGGCTGCATCTGCTCGCAATCCTGACCCTCGTGGGTATCCGCTGGAATGCAACGCCATGGGAGATTACATTTGTCACACTTTCCGCAGCACTGCCTATTCTGTTGACAGGGCCATTCGCAGGCACGCTTGCAGATCGCCTGAACCGAAAATGGCTGATGATTGTAGCTGATGGTGCACGGATCATCATTGTGGGTGCATTAATTTTTGCTGACCAGATCTGGCACGTGTACATACTGCTTGTCCTCAAATCCCTGTTTGATGTAATCTTCTCTCCGGCCAAAAACGGAAAGCTGAAGGAAATTGTACCTCGCGAACAGCTTGCGCAAGCTGTATCCATCAGCTCGGTGATCGAACAGATGTCCAAAATTATCGGTCCAGCGCTTGGTGGACTGCTGGTAGCCGCTTTTGGCATCACCTGGTGTTTTGTTCTCGATTCAGCCTCTTTTCTGATCTCCGGCATCATTTTATTGTGGATTCCTGGAACTCGGGTGATCCAATCTGCAATTCATAACGTAACAGAAGTAGAGGAAGAGACAGCAGGGGATGTTCGCAACCGCCCAAAAGACTCTTTTTGGAAAGAAACACAGGAGGGCATCCGTATGCTCGCATCTCTCCCTCATGTAGGAACGTCTCTGATTTTGCTTGCTTCAGCCATACTTTTTCTGCAATTTGCCGATTCACAGACTGTGGTGTTATTCAGACAACTTCCCGGAATTTCAAGTGATCTGCTGGGATGGTGCGTGGCAGCCAGTGGCGTAGGCACATTAATTGCGGCGATGAGTGTGCGGAAGTGGAAGCATGCAGGGCATGTTTTGAAAATGGGTCTGGGTACCATACTCATGGGTCTGGTTATCGGCGGAGCCGGAGTTATTGTTGGGATTTGGCCGCATGCCGGGCTAGGTGCCAATCTGTTGTTAGTATCCCTTTTTGCCCTGGCAGGTGTCGGAATTGGGTTTGCGATTGTACCCTTTCAGATCCTGTTGCAGGAACAGACACCTGAGGCAATGACAGGCAGGGTATTTGGAACGGTAGGCAGCGTAATGACAGCCAGTAATATTATGGGCCCGGTGGTAGGCGGATTCATGGTCACCTCATTTGGTGTAGTGCCGGCTTTTGTCTGTTCAGGCATTTTGCTCACCCTGCTTGGGTTGATTTATTTGATGAAACGTAGCGGGGAAAAAGCCGATCTGAATGGCTCCATTGCAGCCAAGACCATGGTTGCAGGCGACTGAAAACAGGCCGAATCTGCTCAGGTTAGAACAGTTGAAATGAAGGTTTGAATTTACTTCAAATTTTAAGTTTATGATTAAAAAGCGTTTGAGTAAACGCCTTCACGTTTAATGAGGAACAGGCATAAATCCCTGTATTCAAATTATTCCTAGGGGAAAACTCATATGCCTTGTCCCACCAACGCATTAGCGGAAAGGGGGTGAAGCAACTTGAATGTAAAGTTACCAAAATCCATAGTACGTCTTGGAAGCATACCACTGGCTATACTTGCCGGGACTTTGCTTCTGGGAGTTGGATCGTCACATGTATACGCCGATGATGCTCAGGTATCTTCTGAAAAACCGTCCAGCGGATTGTCGCTAAATTTGTTTTCACGTGATTCGGATGGCGGGTTGAATCTGACTCCGTCGGTATCGGTATCCACACCACTACTGGATGTTGAAGTTCCGTCGATCAAAGCGAACGAATCCACAGGTAAGCTGAGTGTATCTGAGCTGAAAGTAGATACACCGCTTGGATCGGCCGGAACATCAGAGATTGGGATTGATGCGAAGAAGGGAAACGTCGAACTGCCGTCTGTACAGGCGGATACACCGGTGATCAAAGCCGATGTATCAAGCAGTCAGGTGAACCTCAACGAAGGTACAGCTTCCTTGCCTGGCGTTACCGCAGAGGTACCCAAAGTGATCAAGGCAGAGACGTCTGCTGTGAAAACAGACCTTCGACAGGGTAAGGTTGAATTACCTTCCGTGAAGGTGGATGTACCCGAGGTTACTTCGGTCAATATCTCTTCATCCCGAGTGGATCTGAGTAAGGGAAATGTCCAGCTCCCTTCTGTGAGAGCAGAAGTTCCAGTTGCAGACGTATCCGCTGAACTCAATCCTGATCAGGAAAAGGTGGAGATTCCGAGTGTGAAGCCGGAACCGCCTGTAGTCACTCCGGAAAAGCCGACGGTTGTCAAAACACCGAATGTTGAAACTTCCAATACGAGTGCACTCTCAAATCCTGTCTCATCTCAGAACAACGAGGAAGGACTGGACGCAGTACAGGTTACGGGCAAAGTGATTAAGGTCACCCCGGAACCAGAAGTACGTCCAGAACAACCTGTTGTCACGCAGGCATTGCCTGTAGAAGGGACCGATCTGACGCCGGATTCCGATGTTAATGCAGGTTTGCCCGATAACGAGTTATTCCTCGTAGATCAGTCATCTGCTAAACCAACTGTCACTGAACAAGTGCAGAGTAACCAGGAAGCCATTCTGAAACAAGATGATGCTGATGCAGCATCTCCATTGCAGCCTCGCACAGAACGACCAACCAGTTGGTCTGTTGCAGCAACTTCTCCCGGAGCAGCTAATGCTTCCGCCGGGACAAGCTCCGGTTCGTCCGGTGTAACTGGAGGTGGAGCAACCGCTCCAGCCGCTGCACTTCCGGGAGCAACAACGGGTCTGGTTACGCCAGATTACGATTTTGCTTTCCGAATGGAACGGCTCGATGGATTCAGTCAATGGTCACAGGCACCGCCTGGGCGGCCGCCGCAATATACCTCTTTCTCTTAGGCAACAATGGCGTTAATTCAACCAAAATTGAGAAGGAGTGTATATCATCATGAAAAAAGTGAATCGTTGGGTAAAATTGTCGGTATTGTCGGGTACGTTGGTGGCTGGATTGCTGGGAGCTTCGCAGGCGACTTACGCAGATAGTTATAGCAATAACAGCAGTGGCAATCTGGATCTGAATGCAGGTTTGCGTCTGGAGTTGGGATCTCTTCTGTCAGGACACCGTGACGCGGGTTACGGTAACTATGGTAGTTATGGAGGTTCATCCAGTTCAAGCGGAGCATTGAATTTGGATCTTGGACTCAATGCCGGCTTATCCTCAGAGAGCACGAACCGATACAATGATCGTTCTTCCGACCACACTGCGGAGCGTAGTAGTTCTGGCAAGCTGGGCCTTGGCTTAAATGCCAATGTGTCGGGAGAAGGTACAACGATGAGCGATTATTCACGAGGCGGCGATGATTGGAACGTAAACAGCAGCTATGCGAGTGAAAGTCGTGGAGCGCTGGGGCTTGGTCTGAACATGAATGCCGAAGGAGAGAGTGCGACGTGGACTCAATCCGAACGCAGCAACAGCGCGAAAGCCAGCGAACGTAACGTGAGCAAAAACGTTGCGAGCGAAAGCCGTGGCGCTTTGGATCTGGGTCTGAACGTGAAAGCCGAAGGAGAGAGTGCAACGATGGCTCAAACTGAACGCAACAACAGCGTGAAAGACACCAAGCGTAACGTGAGCAGTAATTTCGCGAATGAAAGTCGTGGAAGCTTGGATCTGGGTCTGAACGCGAAAGCCGAAGGAGAGAGTGCAACGATGGCTCAATCCGAACGCAACAATAGCGTGAATGACCGTGAGCGTAACGTAAACAGTAGCACTGCGAGCGAAAGCCGTGGAGCACTGGATCTGGGTCTGAACGCAAAAGCTGAAGGAGAGAGTGCAACATGGACTCAATCCGAACGCAACAATAGCGTGAATGACCGTGAGCGTAACGTAAACAGCAACTACGCAAACGAAAGCCGTGGCGCACTGGATCTGGGTCTGAACGTGAATGCCGAAGGAGAGAGTGCAACATGGACTCAATCTGAACGCAACAGTAGCGTGAAAGACAATGAGCGTACCGTGAACAGCAGCTATGCAAGCGAAAGCCGCGGAGCACTGGATCTGGGTCTGAACGCGAAAGCAGAAGGTGAGAGTGCTACAGTAGCTCAAACTGAACGCAACAACAGCGTGAAAGACACCGAGCGTACCGTGAGCAGTAACTATGCAAACGAAAGCCGCGGCGCACTGGATCTGGGTCTGAACGCAAAAGCCGAAGGAGAGAGTGTAACGATGGCTCAATCCGAGCGCAATAACAGCGTGAATGACCGTGAGCGTACCAACAGCAGCAGCTATGCGAGCGAAAGCCGCGGAGCACTGGATCTGGGTCTGAACGTGGATGCGGATGCAGAGAGTGAAACTACATCTGTGGTGGAGACAAATCGGTAATATGAGATTTTCACTGTAATATGAAGAAGCAGGGGCTCCGGAACCCCTGCTTCTTTTTTGCATTTATAAGACATATGAGTTAGCGTTCTTCTGAATGTTCTTCTAATAAGTGTACTATCTTTTCAAATGTATACTCGCCTTCGGCAATGTTGACCATAAATTCTACGGCATATTTACGTTCCATCTGCAAATGGTAGCCATTCACTCGCAGAAAGGACTTGGTTACAAGATAAGCTGTACGTTTATTTCCGTTATAGAAACAGTGGTTTTTAACCAATGACTCTAATAAGGCAGTAGCTTTATCAAATATGGAAGGGTAGGCATCCTCTCCAAACAAACTTTGGAGAGGTCTATTTATCGCAGAATCCAACAAAGCAGAATCCTTAACCCCAGCTTGTGCTGTATCATTCATCTTCTTCATCATAAAATGGTGAGCGGCTACTACTTCTTCAATGGAAAGGAATATGGTCATCTTAACGATCCCTTAAATCATTTAGGATATCCTCATCTTCTTCGAAAACGTCGAAGAAAGCTTCCAGTACTTCGGGTCTTACATGTTCGGGTATTTTCATTTGTTTAACCTTTTTTAGTACAATTTCTCCCTGACTATTTTCAATAAATTCAATCTCATCGCCCTGAGAAACATGGAGCTTATCAATCAAAACCTTAGGCAAGCTAATGCCCAAGCTGTTTCCCATCTTGCCTATTTTGCGAGAAAGAATTTTTCTTTTGGAATGCTCCTCTTTCATCTGAGCCCCACCATTCATGATATATTCCTCCTATAGTATGATCTAACTTATGAAAGTAATACATTTGTATGTAATAATGTTAGTATGTAATAACATTATAACATGGTTTGTACTTCAAAATGCTCAAAATGATCAAACACACAGCCCGTAACTCGATTACAATAAAACATAAAGAATGAAATAAACGCCTGATTAGAACAGGGAGTGAATGATATGGGAACGGAATATAAAAGCACGGAAGTACAGGAGTCCATATTGGACGTACATATTACCGAGGCAGGATACGAGCCGGGACAATCGACCATACGCAATATTCGAATGAATGTGGCGCGAGGAGAGCTGGTAGGCATTATCGGACCAAATGGTGCGGGCAAAAGTACCACCATCAAAACGCTGCTTGGTCTGCTGGAACATGCGAACTATGAAGTGACGATTGGAGGAGATGGTCGTTATGCCTATATCCCGGAGCAACCGGTTTTTTATGAATATATGACGCTATGGGAACATCTTGATCTGGCTGCAGCGGCGTATGAAATGGAGGAAGAAGCTTTTGTTGCCAGAGCGGAGGAGCTGTTGATTCGTTTCGGTATGGACCACGTTCGAAATGATCTTCCAGCCAGTTTCTCAAAGGGCATGCGGCAGAAAATGATGCTGATGATTGGATTTCTGTCTTCGCCGGATATCTATATTGTGGACGAGCCTTTCATCGGACTGGACCCTCGTGCAACCAAGGATTTTCTAAAATTGCTCGATGACGAACGTCGCCGCGGTGCGGGTGTGCTCATGTCTACGCATGTGCTGGATACCGCTGAACGAATCTGCGACCGGTTTATTCTGATTGCTTCGGGCAGATCTGCTGCCGAGGGAACATTGGATGAGATCCGTGAAGCGGCAGGATTGCCGGAAGCCTCTTTGTTTGACTGTTTTGATATACTGACGTCTTAGATAGAGAGAGGGTGAGAGAGGATGGGAACTTCCCAGCGTTATACACCACTTCGTTTATACAGACGAAGATGCAAAGAGCATTTCAGGGAACAGATGAAAAATCTCAGACTCGTCGTGGATTGGACGGTGTGGGTATACCTGCTTGTGCCGGGTCTGCTCTATCTGATTGGATGGTACACCAGTCTGTGGACCAAACCTCTGCCTGCATGGGCGACTGGATTACCGCTTCCCGTACTGACTGGGCTGATTGACGTCGTTATGCTTACCGGTGGTGTGTTGATATTTGTGGAGGAAGCGGATGTATTGTTTCTGAAATCAAGGCCGTTGTGGATGCGCACGTTAATGAGGCAAGGGCTCTACCGGTCCTGTCTGCAACATCTGGGCAAAATGATCATGATTACAGCGCTGACTGCTCCGCTATGGTCCCGTGTCTATGAGATGTCGAATCTCCAGATTGCACTTATGGCTGTCTGGTTTGGTGCAGTAGCTTCATTCCAAGCCATAACACTACATATGACAAAGGTTCGACATACAGGATGGCGACGCTGGATTCAGATGATCCCTCTCGTCATAGGCATAGGTTATATGACCATTAATGTGACATCATGGATGCATGGACAGACGTGGAAAATCATATTTGGAATCGTAATTATCATGCTTTTTCTGCTTACAGTCGGACAGATGAGGCTGTTGATGAAGGGAACGTTTGAAGGGGATGTACGGGAGGATCTGCGGAGCAGGCTGCAGCTTACAGCTCTAATGTTAAGCCGGGCGGTGAGCAAGCCGAAAGCCCCACGAACACGGTCCATCATCTTCCGCAAACCGCGTAAACTGTTACGCAATCGTTCCATCGCGAATCGGACAGCGGAGATTGCATTCAAGGCATTTTTTCGGAACTCGGCCACGATGAAATTATATTTACAGCTTGGTGGACTATCCATTGCAGCGGTGGCATTGCCACCTTTTCCGGTCAATATCATCGTGTGTGCGTTATTAATCATCATGTTGACGGTGATGTTTTATCGTTCTTGGGACGTTTTTGCCACGTCCGACTATGTTCAGCTTATAACATATGACTCGGAGGCGCTGCATCTTGCAGGTTCAGTGATGGTTCGGATGTTGTTTGTCCCGATTGGTATTCTTATGGGATTCACGCTGGGATTGGCTTGGCTCGGCTGGATCGTGGGTATTCTAACAGCGGCAGGTGCGGTGGCTTTTGGACTCTGTGTCTTATCTATTGCCGGATGGGTTCGGCTGACCCGGGCTTAGGACGTGTCTCAAAAACTCGCTGAAGTTCATCTTTTACCGCCTTTTCGCCCCATGCTGTGTCACTTTCCCTTGACGTGCCCCGGCACGCCTGCGGAAAACTTCCTTGCTTGGAACGAAAATTCGGCAAAATCTGCTTCCTTCGGAGTTTTCAGACACGCCCTAAAGGAATTCCTTTCTAATTCGGAGCATATCGTGCGCTATATCTGCCCATGCTATAGAAGAAGAATCTCATCTATGGATGATGAGAGATTAGCTGTAGCAAGGAGGAAGAGACGATGATGGATAATAGCGAACTACAGGTGCATTTTTCAGACGATTCAGCGTTGAATGCCGCCAGGGCAACCTTGGAGGAGTTGGGATATAAGCCGTATCAGTCCGGCCCGCTGGAATTGTACATCCCTACAGATCGCCAAGATCCTCAGTCTGCCGTAGAGATTGTACAATCTCATGGAGGAAGTGCCGTATTTGCCTCGCAAACGGAAGAGCTGGATCAGTTTCAGAATATATCGATTCCGGCTCATCTCGTGAATGAAGACTGGCATGAGGGTTATGCGAGCGGAAACCAAGGAAGTCAGACGGAGCAAGGCAGACATAACTATAGCGATGACCCGACATACGATGATTCGGCTGATGGATTCTCAGGCAGTGTGAAAGCATAGAAGCATCACAAGCTAAGAGCAGTTCGAGCCAATTTTTCTAAAATGGAACAATGCCCAAAAACCCCGATCGTCCACAGATGTGGATATCGGGGTTTTTGGTATTAGAGCTAATTCATAATAGGGTTAAAGTGTGTAATACCTATTATAGATTAGCGTGTTTATATTCTGCCGCATGCATGCCAGCCGTATATCCGGTGGAGAATGCAGCGGTGATATTATACCCTCCGGTGTAACCGTGAATATCCAAAACTTCACCGCAAAAGAATAGTCCAGGCAGCAGCTTGGATTCCATTGTTTTTGGGTATATCTCCTTTAAGTGGATTCCTCCCCCAGTAACAAAGGCTTCTTTGAGCGATCTCGTTCCGTCTGCACGGAAGGTAAAAGCTTTCATTAGCCCACACAAGTTGCTTAACATACCTTTAGGGAAATGGTGGAACGTGAGGTCATCGCTGATCTCTGCCCGTTTCATCATTAAGGGAATCATACGTTCAGGAACCCATGTTTTTAAGATGTTTTTGACAGCCTTGCGGGATTCTTGTTCCAATACCTGTTGCACCTGTACTTCCAATGCACCTGGGGACAGCTCCGGGAACAGATCAATACTCATAATGACCTGTGGGTTTCCAGACTTCATCTGAACCTTGCGGATAAATTGGCTGCAACGCAGTGCGACGGGTCCGGACACCCCAAAATGCGTGAAGATCATATCCCCGCGATGGGAGATGACTGTTTTTCCTTTGGCATCCACTACGGATAGAGCGATATCCCTCAAAGACAAACCTTGCAGTTCTTTGGACTGAATCCAACTCTCTCCAGACACAATGGGCACTTCGGTCGGATATAACTCCGTTATCGTGTGGCCCGCAGCCTCAGCCCAAGGATAACCGTCTCCGGTTGATCCGGTTTGGGGTACGGATTTGCCGCCGGTAGCGATGATGACAGATCGCCCAAGAATGGTTTTACCGGATATCAATTTAACACCCTGTACCTGTTGACCGTTCTGAATAATTTCCTTGACCGGTTCTTTGGTGCGAATCTCAACGCCGAGGGAGACAATCTTTCCTACCAGCGCATCCACAACTGTTTTTGCTTTATCGGTTACAGGGAACATTCTGCCGTTGTCTTCTTCTTTCAGGGCAATTCCGAGATTCTCGAAGAAACGCATGATTCCCTGGTTGTCCAGATTTTGAAACGAACTATATAAAAAGCGTCCATTACCCGGAATATGTCGGATGAGTTCATCCGTTTCCTTGGCATTGGTTACATTGCATCGACCTCCGCCAGAGATGCCGAGTTTACGACCCAGTTGATCTCCTTTATCCAGCAGAAGCACGGAGGCTCCATGCTCGGCAGCAGCAACGCAAGCCATCAGGCCCGCAGATCCACCACCAATTACAATGACATCATACATATGTTATTACCCTCTTTTTTCATTGATTTTGTCTGTTTTACGTAAAATGTGTCTACTCCTGGCTTTTTCTGAAATATAATGGAGTTATGAGCAGTTCTATTGTGCAGTCTTAAGGGATATATTGTAATATACTGTCGCCTATGTTTTAATCAGAAATACATGAGGGAATGTGCAGGCAGAGGAGGAGATGGCATTGTGGTTGCGTTAAAGGACATGCTTTTACAAGTACTGCTGGCAGGGTCGGCGGTATTTCTGATTCCCTTATTCCGTCTGGTACTCTCCAAGCGGGCTATTGCCAGAATGGAACATGCCGGAACCGTTGATACCAGTTTTGCTGTGACAAGTGTCGCGAGCATGTTATTGTGTATGGTGTTTGCGCTCGATACAAGCCCTGTGACCGTACCCATATCATTAAGCATCGTACCAGTGATACTTGTTATTTTGTATTGTAAGTCCGTTATAGGCATAACGCTGTCCATTCTACATATTCTCTTCTATTTTCTTTTTGCGCATCCCTATGATCTGTACGGATTTCTCCTTCATACGGGCATTCTTCTCTATCCTATTGTATGGTTGTCTGCCAAACGATTCAAGCATAATACACCTTCGCGCAAAATGGCGATCCTCATCATCCTGATTACAATGGAACTGGTTGTAACGAGTCTGTTATGGATCGCATCCCTCCAGAATGAATCCACACACTCTGCGACCTACATGATACTTACAGCACTTGGATATACGGCTGGAGCCATTGTTGCGGGCAGTCTGAGTCTGCTATGGCTGGAACGGATGAAGCACTATCGCGGGCTGGAGCAGCATCTCTCGGAAGTCCACCACCGATACATAGCCGAAACGGAGAAACTTCATCAGATTCTGAACGCAGTGCCTCTCTCCATTGCTACCGTAGATAAACAAGGCACAGTGATGTTTGTCAATGAGATGATGGAGCAAACCGCAAGGGAGCAGCTACCTTGCACCTCCACGCCTGATCTCATTGGACAGCCTGCCAGTCAATTTGTTGAACAAGGTCAGGCGGACAAGATGGATAAAAGCATTCGCAGAGCTATCGTTCATGGTGAGATTAGTGGGTTGACCGTTCGTTACGGTGCGCACGTATTTCAGTCCCGAACTGTACCGATCTATGCCTTTTCAACAGAGCCTGCGAGAGAAGTTACAGGAGCCATGCTGATCATTCAGGATATCACGGAGCTTGAGATGTTGCGAAGTGAACTGGATAATGTGGATCGTCTCAGTCTGGTGGGGCAGATGGCTGCAAGCATTACGCATGAGGTGCGTAATCCAATGGCGGTTGTGCGGGGTTTTCTTCAGCTTATGCAGGAAAAGAGTCCTGACTCCCTCGATCACTATTACCGGATCGTTCTGGAAGAGCTGGACCGGGCCAACAGTATCATTAATGATTTCTTGTCTTTGGCTCAGAATCGTGTTGCCGAGAAAGAAGAATCCCAGTTACACGATATCATACATGAACTCAGTCCATTGTTATGGGCGGATGCGAACCTGCGTGGTCAGAGTATAGAACTCATGTTGGCCCATAATGTGCCGAAGCTGAATCTCAATTCTAAGGAAATCAAACAGGTGGTGTTGAACCTGGCCCGTAACGGGATGGAAGCCATGAATGAGAAGGGTGTGCTTACGCTGGAGACACGGATAGTGGATGATAAGGTGGAACTGTGTGTACGTGACACAGGACCTGGTCTACCCAGAGTGAAGAAGGAAAAGCTATTTGAACCTTTCTATACGACAAAAGCCAAGGGAACCGGACTTGGATTGTCCATGTGCCTGAGTATTGTGGAACGACATAACGGAACCATTACTGTGGAATCGGAGGAAGGCCAGGGCACCACCTTCAAAGTGGCATTTGAACGTTAGTCATTCAGCATATTTTGCCAGACATTGAGACATAATATTATGGAAGAGGCCTTTCCGCAGGCGGTTTCTGAATCTTGCTTTCATTGCTTATGGATGTATAATAGGAATAGCACATCATTACATCCATAATGTTCGATATGAATGTAACGTTGTTTTGGAGAGTTATTCGCCTTTAATTCTATCGAGATCATAGAACAACCATTTATAAGGAGTGAAACCGAATGTCGATGTCATTTGATCAATACATGAAAGATATGGTTCAACCCATGCGGGATGAGTTAACTCGTCTAGGAATCCAGGAGTTGCGTACTCCTGAAGAAGTGGAAGCAAGTCTTCCGGATGCAAAAGGAACAGCGCTGGTTGTCATTAACTCTGTCTGCGGATGTGCCGCAGGTCAATGTCGTCCAGGTGTGTCCCAAGCACTTCAGCACGATATTACACCGGATCACCTGTACACTGTATTTGCTGGTCAGGACAAAGAAGCAACTGCAAAAGCACGTGAATTCTTTGCACCGTATCCTCCATCTTCACCGTCCATCGCTCTGATGAAAGACGGAGAACTCGTTCACTTTATCGAGCGTCATCAAGTGGAAGACCGTTCTGCAGAGGATATTGCGGCTGATCTCAAAAGTGCATTTGACCGTTACTGCCGTTAATTCGCTCCAATAGAACGCCCCGCCCTTCGGATCACCGATGCCGGGGCGTTTCATTTTGGATAGATAAGGTTATTGAACCATTCGGACCTTTCAAGCTGGACATCAAATTTCATTCATTGAGAAACGGGGTGTGTGAACGATGAGTTTGCAAGAACAGATCATCGCTGAATTGAAGGTTAAACCAAGCATTAATGAAGAAGAGGAAGTACGCAAGCGTGTTGATTTTCTGAAGACGTATGTGAAAAATGCGGGTGCCAAGGGGTTGCTGATTGCGATCAGCGGCGGTATTGACAGTGCAGTGGCTACGGCGCTTTGCAAAAAAGCGACGGACGAGCTTACGCAAGAGAACAACCAAGAGTACAAAACGCTTGGTGTGTTCCAACCTTATGGTGAACAATCAGATATCGACCACAGCTACGCTGTAGCCAAAGCATACGATCTGAAGCATGTCGTGGAAACCAATATCGAAGATGCAGTTAACGAGATTGCGCTCGAAGTGGAGCAAGGTTTCAAATCCTTGGGCAGCCCACGCCATATGACTCACCAAGGCAAAGGTAATGTTAAGGCGAGAACTCGTATGGTTATGCAATATGCGCTTTCGTTTGAAGAGAACCTGCTTGTTGTAGGGACGGATCATGCGTCCGAAGCTATTACAGGTTTCTATACCAAATGGGGCGACGGTGCTGTGGATATCACACCACTGAGCACCCTGAACAAACGTCAGGTACGCCAGCTGGCAGCATATCTGAACGTGCCACAGGCTATTTTGGACAAGGCACCATCTGCAGGATTGTGGGAAGGTCAGACGGACGAAGATGAGCTGGGAATTTCGTATGAAGCAAACAGCGACTATCTCGAAGGCAAACAGATCGATCCGGCTGCACAAGAGCGCCTCGAAGCGTTCTATACGCGCACACATCACAAACGCAATGCCATTCCTGGTATCTAATACGGATGGATGAGCATGATCGTTATAAGCTGTTAACACCAACATTGAATACCGTCCCTCTTAGGGAATGCAAAAAGAGTCACTGTTCACACAGTGACTCTTTTTGTTATGTGGAACGAGAAACCGCAAAAATCCAGGTGACTACTATATTAAAGATGAGTTAGTTATTCCAGTCTTTGATCTGTTGCAGGGTTTGGGTGATGGCTTGCTCCAGTTGTGGAGTGGTTTCTTTAAATGGATGTACAGTATTGAAAGTGTGGTTGCCCTCATTAATCTGGTGCCATTGGATATCAGGGCGGGCTTGCACAAGTGCGGCAGAACCGTCACGCAGACGCTGGGGATCTTCTGTTCCCTGAATGAGTGCGACTCGCAACGTTGAAGCACCCAAGCGGTCAATAATAGCATATCGTTCGTGATGCTTGTCCAGGTCTTCCAGTATAGACACGTCCAGTGGCATCTGCTGGCCTGTTCGTCCGTTAACGACATGGCTGCGGCCATGTGTACGCATCTCTTCTTTTTGCTCCGCTGTGAAGAGATCCAGATTGGTTACGCCATTCCAGGAGATGACACCTGCCACCTGCTCGGGATGATCCAGTGCATAGACGAGACTTACGCCCGCACCGCGGCTATGACCAACCAGGTATACAGGAAGTCCTGTGAGTTCAGGTTGTGTAGCCACATGTTCCAGTACCAGGGCCAGATCGGCAAGCTCCCGGCTGTAGGTATTCACTGCGAACTTTTCAAGTTCAGAGAATTGCTCCAGATATTCGCCGATACCGTTGTGAGAGAAATTAAAGGTCAGCACATGATGCGTCTGGCTTAGCTGTGCAGCTGCATAGGGGAACATGCCCCAGTCTTTGAAGCCTTTGTATCCGTGAGACAGAATGATAACACCTTGAGCGGGTTGTTGTGCAGGAAAAAAGTCTCCGCGAATGATCGCATCTACGTCAGTGGGCAATTCAAAAGTTATGGGCATTATTCAGACCTCCTAAGAATTTCAGACGATTCCTGATTCATATTTTAGCATATATGGTAATGCGGATAGGTACTCGCTTCTGATCGCCCCTCCTGCTACAATAGAATACGTGTTCGGAGAGTTACGGATCATGTGATTGAATGGAGATCTTTTACAATGCATGTTCAAAAAGAGCGGTTTTCAGTACCGAGAAAATGGAACTTTTGAACAACCTCTTACAGTATAAAAGATTAAGCGGGTGAAGCGTTGATGATATATGGCATAGGTAATGATGTGCTGGAGATTGGACGTATGCGGAAGTTATTGTCCGGTCGCCATGCGGAAGCATTTCTGAAACGAATTTTAACGCCAGCAGAGCGGGAGATCGCAGTTCGTCGAGGGAAGCGGATGACGGAGTTTGTATCCGGTCGATTTGCAGCGAAAGAAGCGGTGTCCAAGGCATTTGGCTGCGGTATTGGTGGTGTCATGGGCTTCACTGACATTGAGGTGCTGCCGGATGGGACAGGACGTCCCGTGGCCTCGCTGTCCAGTCAAGCCTGGGAACGTCTGCAGCTGCCATACGATAAGCAATATGACATTCATTTGAGTATTACGCATCAGACGGAATTGGCAGCGGCCTTTGCGATCGTAGAACAGATGGAAAAGTAGCTAGCTTGGCAATAGGAGAGGACGGAAATATGGGTTTACAGGAACAGAAACAACATTTTAGCGTGAATTTGCTGGACTGGTATATGGTCAACCGACGGGATTTGCCGTGGCGTCGCCACAACAATCCGTATTTCACATGGGTATCGGAGATTATGCTTCAGCAGACTCGGGTCGATACGGTAATTCCGTATTTCAATCGTTTTATCGGGAATTTCCCGACCGTGCAGGCGTTGGCGGAAGCACCCGAAGAGGATGTGTTAAAAAATTGGGAGGGACTCGGTTATTACTCGCGTGCACGTAATCTTCAGGCAGCCGCCAGACAAGTCATGGAACTGCACGGAGGCGAGATGCCGCAGGACAAGCAGGCTGTCTTTGCATTAAAAGGGGTGGGCCCGTATACTGCCGGGGCCATTCTCAGCATTGCCTTCAACCAGCCGCAGCCTGCGGTAGATGGCAATGTCATGCGGGTACTGTCCCGATACTTCCTCATCGATGAGGACATTATGAAGGGCAGCACCCGGGTGTTGATGGAAGAGCTCGCAGGAGAGCTCATTCCGGAAGGGCGGGCGCGTGATTTCAATCAGGCGCTGATGGAACTTGGCGCGCTGGTGTGTACACCCAAAGCGCCGCACTGCCTGACTTGCCCGGTCATGGAGCAATGTTCCGGCCGTATCGCCGGAAGAGAGCTTACGCTGCCGGTTAAGACCAAGGCGAAGCCGCCGCGCCCTGAGCAGCGGCTGGTCGCGATTGTGGAGGGCCGCGGTGCTCATCGCGGCCAAGTGCTTGTGCGCCAGCGCCCAGACACGGGCCTATTGGCCCGCATGTGGGAGCTGCCGCATGTGCTCGCGGCGCCCGCCGCAGCCAGCAAGAAGGCGGCGCCGCTGGCGGATGAGCCGGCCATGGCATTGCTGGCCGGCAGTCTATGGGCGGAAGGCTTCGCTGCCCGCCCGGAAGGGCTGGCTACCCATGCGGAGCATGTGTTCAGCCACATTGTCTGGAGCCTGCAGGTGTACAAGTGTACCGAGCAGGACCAGAGCAGTGAGCTTCCGCTGATCGCAGCGGAAGCCAGAGCCGCCTACGATGCACAGGCGGCAACAAGGGAGGGCACAGCCTCATCATCAGCTGTGTCACCTGAGCCAGGCACGGCTAATGCGCAGAACATCGCAACATCACTTAACGATGGAGAGATGTTGGCACCATCTGATGTTAGTGACCTAGCGCTGAGCACGCCGACACTGACAGGTAAAGGCGATGGCTTGACCTACCGCTGGATCGGTCCGGAAGATATGGACAAGATGGCATTCCCGAATATCTTCCTGAAGCTGATCAGCAGTTATTTTGCTGGTGCGTATGATCAAGTGAATGATTAAATGGGAGAGCTAACGAACTCCAGAGGTCTTATCATATGGATAAACCACAATTGTAAATTCTAACGAACCTGAGTGACGTTATCATAGCCAAATCAACCCAAAAGCGAGCATCAAAGCCCGTATTTGGGGAAATAGCTACTCTGAGATTCGTTAGGTTCGCGATACGATGAAATATGGTGCAATAGCGACTCCTGGGTTCGTTAGAAACAAAACACCCATTAACTATAACTATAGTGATAGCAAAAAGAGAGCCTGATCACGGTCATGATGACCGAATCAGGCTCTCTTTTATGTTAACTGTTGCATGCTAACAGTCTTATTTTGCAGAAGCGTAGCGTTTGTTCACTTCATCCCAGTTGATTACATTCCAGAAAGCAGCGATGTAGTCAGGACGTTTGTTTTGGTAGTTCAGGTAGTAAGCGTGCTCCCATACATCCAGACCCAGAACCGGAGTCAGACCTTCGAAGAGAGGGCTGTCTTGGTTAGGTGTGCTAGTGATGGACAACTTGCCATCTTTACCAACTACGAGCCAAGCCCAGCCGGAACCGAAGCGAGTTGTAGCTGCTTTAGCGAAATCTTCTTTGAATTTGTCAAAGCCACCCAGTTCGCTATCGATAGCTGCTGCGATATCGCCTGTAGGAGCGCCGCCGCCGTTAGGTCCGATGATTTCCCAGAACAGGCTGTGGTTAGCATGTCCACCACCATTGTTGCGAACCGCTGTGCGGATGCCTTCAGGTACGCTGTCAAGGTTAGCAATCAGATCTTCCAAGCTTTTTTCTTGCAGTTCAGGAGCGCTTTCCAGAGCTGCGTTCAAGTTGGTTACATAAGTATTGTGATGGCGATCGTGGTGGATTTCCATCGTTTTTGCATCGATATGTGGTTCCAGTGCGTCGTTAGCGTAAGGAAGTGCTGGTAATTGAAAAGTCATAATGAAATACCTCCTGAGATTTTAGGTTTTTTTGAAAACAGGTACATATGTAATAATACCCTTGCCACTAATATTAAACCGCATTCGAGCTAATTAAGCAACATTTTTGTTTATTAAGTCCCCCGAGGCGTTGATCTAATGAAGGGCCAGAGATAACAAACATATTTTACCCTTTATTCAACTATTTATGTGTTTTCAGGCGTTTAAATGGAGGAAAAGTTTAATATTCGTATGTAAACGGTTACAATTAAGCGCTTTCAAAAGAAAATGCGTGTTTTATGGAGAAAAGTATGGTTTAATTGACGAAGAAGCGGTATTTTCTCGTTTTTTGTCATTATATGAACATTGGGTTTTTGGTAAAAAGGGATTCCCTTTTTGTAAAAAACCTCATCTAAGCTAACGAAAAGGGAGATTTAAGACATGCACGTTCGTTCCTTTCAGTTGAGTGATGCAAGCCAGATGACGGAGCTTCTCCAGGTTGCACTATCGGAAGAGTGTTATGAGAACACGATGGGCCCGTTTGCCCGTCAATTGTCATGGGATTCTGACCTGATCATGGTTGCGGAAGAAGAGGGAGACCTCGTAGGCGCTTTGATCGGTACGATTGATCACAACCAAGGTTGCATCTACCGTATTGCGGTACATCCAGACTATCGTCGCCGTGGAGTCGGCAAAACACTTGTCGAGGCTATGGAACAGCGGTTCCAGCAGCGTAAAGTCAGCCAGGTATGGGTGGCGGGTGATGAGCACAACAAAGTAGCCATGCCTCTATATGAAGCAATGGGTTACGGTGCCAATCAGATTATGAGCGCTTTCCAGACTCTTAGTATTTTGTCTAAAGCTTAGTTTGCATGTTTAAAAAGAAATAAAAAAAGATTCTCATTTCATATTAGGCATATCTCTTTAACGTGTAATAACGTGAGGGATGTGCCTTTCTATTTATATGAGTGTTCTTCACGTCATATTCTTCTGGTTTCCTCATTTACTGAACATGCTTCGGTGTCTCCGAATTTTATTTAAATCACCGCGACTATCCCGGCTGAATTGACGATAACCAAGGTATTGGTGCTCATAACCAATTGTTTCACTCTCCCAAATGGAGTAGACTGAAGGGGAGTATGGTCACTATGTTACAAGTTTAATTCAACTATTTAATAAATGAGGTGTCCCTTTGAATTCCAATAACCATTCAATGGAACATGTGACTTCCGAGCAACGAAATGAACCGTCAAAGCCTGAACAACCGGGCAAATCCTGGGTTGTCGAGCTGTGGGACTGGGTCAAAACGATTGTTGTTGCTTTTGTAATCATGATGCTGCTGAACCTGTTTGTGTTCAATCTGTCGATGGTCAAGGGACAGTCCATGCAGCCGACACTGGTTGAGCGAGATCGCCTTTTCGTCAACAAAATTGTATACCATCTGGGTACTCCTTCCCGATCAGATGTGATCGTACTTCGTGATCCAAGCGAAGGCGTGGAGAAGAAGGATTTTCTGGTGAAACGGATCGTTGGACTTCCGGGAGATACAATTGAAGTCAGGGATCACCATCTATATGTGAACGGCGAGCAACAAGCGGAAACGTACACCGATATTGAGGTGCAGGACCCGGATTTTGGCCCAATCACACTGGAGCCGGATCATTTCTTCGTGATGGGGGATAATCGTCATGAAGGCAAAAGTAAGGATAGCCGAGTGTTTGGCAGTATTACATCCGACCAGATTGTAGGCAAGGCTGAATTTATTTTCTGGCCGTTTTCTGAATTGAAGAAATTGTAAAATGCTGACAGGACAACAACTTCAGACTGCATTTTGCGTTAAACCATATAGACTTGTTCCGTTTGAATTCAAGTATGCAAGGCATATATAGAAATTAACGCCTGTCCTCTTACCGTGAGGCGGGCGTTCACTATTTACGGAATAAGTATCGGAAGAAGAGAGGGAAGAGAAATGACGAGCGTACAGACCGGGGCAGCACAGGATGCCTCCGTATGGGAGAAGTTAAAACAGGAGATCAAGGCAGCTGGCCCCGGACTGGGCATTGATGATATCGGATTTGCTTCGGCTGATCCCTTTGTTTCCCTGAAGTCGCTGCTGGAGCAGTCGCGGGATAAGGGGTATGCTTCAGGTTTTGAAGAGCCGGATATTGAAAAAAGAGTGCACCCCGCCTTAAAAGATGGCGAGCCCGCTTCACTTATTGCAATAGCCGTGGCATACCCATCCAAAATGGTGAATCCGCCGAAATCGGAGCCTGGTGCGTATCGAGGTATTTTTGCCCGTTCGGCTTGGGGTCAGGATTATCATCAGGTCCTGCGAGCAGCGATGGACAAGCTGGTAAACTTTATACGTGAACGTGTACCTGAGGCCATGATCGAAAGCATGGTAGACACCGGAGCATTGGTGGATCGTGCGGTGTCCCAGCGTGCGGGGATTGGTTTTAGCGCCAAAAACTGTGCCATTATATCACCCAAATTCGGTTCATGGATTTTTCTCGGGGAACTGGTGACGAATATTCCTTTTCAACCAGACACACCTGTGACCGAAGACTGCGGTGAATGTACAAAATGTATCGATGCCTGTCCTACAGGAGCATTGGTGGGGCCGGGGCAGTTGAATTCACAGCGTTGTATTTCTTTTGTAACCCAGACGAAAGGGTTCGTGGACGAAGAATTTATGCTGAAAATAGGCAACCGTCTGTACGGTTGTGACACGTGTCAGATTGTCTGTCCGAAGAATCGGGGCAAGAACTGGGATCACCATCCCGAGTTTCACCCCGATCCGGAGATTGTGAAGCCACTCCTGCTACCGTTACTGGATATTGGTAACCGGGAATTCAAGGAACGTTTCGGTCAGAGTTCCGCCGCTTGGCGGGGCAAGAAGCCGATTCAACGCAACGCCGTTATTGCCCTGGGCAATTTCAAAGATAAAAGTGCTGTACCCAAACTTACAGAAGTATTAAAACGTGATCCGCGCCCCGAGTTGCGGGGAACCGCAGCCTGGGCGTTAAGCAGAATTGGAGGAGAAGACGCCATGAGAGCAATTGGGGAAGCTGCCGCTAACGAACAAGATGGGAACGTACTAAGCATGCTGCAGAAGGCCGAGGAGCGACTGAGTTCGTCCGAGACCTTACCCAAACAGCCACAGGCTGGGCAAGTGAGTAAGAAGCAGCCAGAGGAACAGAACAACGAGAACAATGCCTTGCGTGCGTTACAACAGGACTTGAAAATGGAAGCTGGGATTGAACCGGGTAGTGAGCAGTCTGCACAGCCTGCCAAACCGGAAGCCGCAGCGTGGAAACCTTCAGCCGTTACGGGTCTTCATGGCAAGCCCGTATACTACGATGAGATACTGACACCGATTGGTACTCTTACGTTATGCGCGACGGATGAAGGGCTGTGTCACATAGATTTTGGCGCCTTTCACGTACGCGAGGCTCATCTGCAACAATGGGCCCGCACCTGGATTGGCGAGTATCGATATGAGAAGAATGAAGAGAAGCTTAGCGAAGCTGCTAAGCAGTTAAAGCAGTATTTTGCAGGGGAGAGAAAAACGTTCGACTTGCAGCTTGATCGGCTTGGAACACCCTTCCAGCTACAAGTATGGCAAGTTCTGTCCGATATATCTTATGGAGAGGCCTCATCACACCAACAGGTTGCGGAAATCATCGGCAGACCCAAGGCTGTTCGTGCAGTTCTGGACGCCATTAGCAAGAATCCGATTCCGATTATTATTCCCTGTCACCGTATCAGTGGTAAAGACGGTACCCTGGTGGGTTATGTAGGCGGTCTGCAAACCAAGGAGCAATTGCTCGCATTGGAGCAGCTATCGTAAGAGCGGGGGACGTTCATGAAGTATGTAAACGTGGAGAGCGTGGAAGCGGGGGAGCTTCTGGGCAAGACGGTATATTCCAGTAACGGCACGGTACTGCTGTCTGCCGGAGTCCAGCTCACCGTATACATGGTCAATACGCTGAAGCGTATTGGCGTGACCATGTTATACATCCAGGATGAAGCGTATAAAGATGTGGATGCAGAAGACATTCTGGATGAAACCACGAAACGGGCAATAATTAACGAAATGAGTGTCACACTCGAATCCATTCGCTCCGGGAAAGACTGGAGCCCGAGAAAGGTTGCCCTCAGTATAGAGAAGTTGCTGAATGATGTACTGAACGGGCGTGAAATGCTTGTGCAGCTCACCGATATTCGTACCAAAGACAATGAACAGTATGTTCATGCGATGAATGTATGTTTGTTGTCTTCGGTCATCGGACTGAATATGGGACTCAATTATAATCAACTGAAGGACCTTGCCGTGGGGGCATTATTGCATGATATTGGCAAAGTGGGGGAACCTCCGGGCAGTGGCTCTGCTGCGAATTCTTCGCTGCACCATACATGGCGTGGATTCGAAGTAATTAAGAACAAACGGGAGTTCAGTCTGTTGGTCGCCCATACAGCCCTGCAACATCATGAGCATGTAGATGGTACAGGCATGCCGAGAGGGATCAAGGGGAGTGACATTCATCTGTTTGCGAGAATCGTTAGTGTGGCTAATATCTATGATAATCTCATTAATGGTTTATCCAAGGACAGTTTGATGCCACATGAGGCCTGTGAAGAGATGATGGCGTTGTCTGGTACAAAGCTGGATCGGGACATTCTGATTGAGTTCAATAAGAGTGTATCCGTGTATCCCAATGGTACAGCGGTACGACTGTCCACCAAGGAGACCGGAGTCATTGTGCGTCAACATCGGGGATTGCCCGGCAGACCTGTAATCAGGGTGGCGCGCGGAAGTACGCGTTATTCTCTGGATGTGGTTGAAATTGATCTGGCTCAGCATACAACCGTTTTCATTGAAGCTGTCATGACGTAGCTTGTGTGCGGTTCAACTGGAAAATCCGTTTGCTCAAGGCGTGCGGAAATGCTATGATACTTTCAGGAAATCCGGTCTGTGTCAGGTTTGCAACTTATGTGTTGAACATCATGAAGTGACACGGATTATCAGGCTTTTTAGAATGCATACAGAGGTGTCTAAGAGATGGATATTGTTATACCGATTATCACATTGATTGTTGGTCTGGTCGGGGGATTTTTCATCGGGGTGTTCTACTTGCGTAAACAACTTGAGAAAATGCAAAGCAATCCGGACATGCTTCAGAAAATGGCGAAGCAAATGGGCTACAACCTGAATGGCAAGCAAATGCAGCGTGCCCAGCAGATGATGAAGAATCAGCAGCCAGGAGCGAAAATGCCTCAGCCGCAACAGCATCCTGCGCGTAAAAGTTCGGGCCGCCGAAAATAATAGCAGGGAATAACTGCTTAAAGTGCGTGTTCAAAAAGTTGGGTTTTCAGTACCTAAAAGCGGACTTTTTGAACAACCTCTTAAAGTATGTGGTTCGAAAGGAGGCGTTTGGCAGTGGCTGGCGTTAAAGATTATTTGAATTCAAAAGTATCCGACAATCGGGAAAAGATCGAATATCATGTAGAGCAGATCCTGAAATTGATCGGAGAAGATAGTACACGTGAAGGGCTGCTTGAAACGCCTGCACGTGTGACCCGAATGTATGAAGAGATTTTTGGCGGATATGAAGTAGACCCGCGCGATGTGCTCGGTGTCACGTTTGACGAGAATCATGAAGAACTGGTTATCGTCAAGGATATTGTCTACTACAGTCAATGTGAGCACCACATGGCGCCGTTCTTCGGCAAGGTGCACATTGGGTATGTACCAAGTGGCAAGATCGTTGGTCTGAGCAAAATGGCTCGTCTGGTCGAAGCAGTAACACGTCGCCTTCAAGTTCAGGAACGTATTACTTCACAGATCGCTGACATTCTGACAGAGGCCGTTGAACCTCATGGAGTTATGGTCGTTGTGGAAGGCGAGCACTTGTGCATGTGTTCCCGCGGCGTGAAGAAACCGGGAAGCAAGACGGTAACGTCTGCTGTACGTGGTTCTTTCCGTGAGAATCCGGCACAACGTGCAGAATTCTTGTCTCTGGTGAAAGATTAAGATCAGGTATGTCCATTTGTTGGACAAGCCGGATGAGTAGGTCCTTGTGGTTTTGGAAGCAGGAGCTTCTGAAGCCGCAGGATATGATATAAATAAGCCGTGTTCCCAGGGGAACCGGCTTATTTATATATGGCGTTGTCATACCTATAAATACTGAATACATATGAATTCGTTAAGCCGGAGGTAATGGAACGATGAGTGCACCTTCCCATTCAGAACACCCGGTTCAGCCGGAACAGGGAATACAAGCGGATAAACATGCTACATTGCGTCTGCAAATCTGGGAGACACCACTCAAGCGACATGGTAGCAGTGTACTCGAAGCTTTTGCTTGGGAAGAAGTTATGTGCAGGCGGGTTGGGGCAGGACATCTGCCTGTTGCACATATATGGAGGCACCCAGATGCCTTTGTAGCGGGTCTGCGTGACCGCAGGTTGCCACAGGCTGTAGAAGCGATGGAACGGATAGGAAGCCAAGGGACAGCGGTCTGTGTTCGGCCTTCCGGTGGAGCGGCAGTACCGTTGAATCCAGGGGTAGTTAATGTGTCACTGATTCTGCCTAATCCCGGACATGCCATCAATATTCATGATGATTTCCGGGAGATGGCTTCGATTATTGCCGAGTCGCTAACGCCGTGGTCGAATCAGGCGCAAACTGGTGAGGTTCAGGGTGCTTTTTGCCCGGGAGATTATGATGTCAGTGTAGGTGGCCTAAAATTCTGTGGTATTGCCCAGCGCAGGCAGGCAAAGGCGTATATTATTACTGCTTTTATCATCGTGGAAGGTCAGGGAGATCAACTGGCAGCGGACGTTCGACAATTCTATCAGCATGCAGCAGGTGGGGCGAGTGAAGGGTATCCTGATGTTCAGCCCGGCACGATGGCAAGTCTGAAAGAATTGGCAGGTGTACCTTCAGCTGCGGCATATACTGCTGCTTTGGTTCGAACACTGCGCGATCGCTATCCACAGGCGGAGACCAGCAGGGTGCTTAGCGTTGGCTCTGAAGAAGTACGCCTGACAGCTGAGCAGATGAAGCTGCGCTACGATTAACACTTTTTACTAGGGCTTGGAATTGGTTAATAGAGATGATATGATGTGATTTCGGAAGGAGAGTGTTAGGATGGACACATTGAGATATACGTATTTATATGAGGTTGTATCAACAGGCGAAAAATCCGAGTTTAGCCAAATGGCAACAAGCAAGGAAGAGGCTGCTGCACTGATCGTTGCACGTATAGCCGATCTGGAGTTTACAGATGAGTCTGATATCAAGCTGGGCGATCTGATCTCCATTAGCAAACAGGTTGGCGACAACTATGTGGCGTGCGAGGGCTGTGCTTCTTAAGTGAACATTTAGAAATAGGAAGTCTCTCAAAATACAAGCAAGTCTCTTTTTACAGGAGGCTTGCTTTTTTGTATACACCCAAAAGAGATATCTTTCAGTCATTCGGCTGGAGATATCTCTTTTTTCTCTAATCCATCTAACCCCAAGCTTAATAAGGCGGCCACAACAACTTGCGTGCTGTTTCGTAACGCTCGGCAACAGCGGGCCAGTAGACAACATTCCACCAATCCTCGATATACTTTTTGCGTTCGTTTTGATGTTTCAGATAGTAGGCATGTTCCCACACATCCAGTGGCAGGAGCGGTACGATATCGGACTGGGACAGGTTCTGGTGTTTTTCCGCCTGCAAAATCTCCAAACGATGTGCTCTCGGGCTCCAGACAAGCATCGCCCAGCCACTGCCTTCCACCTTGTTCGCGGCTTCTGTGAATTGATTCTTAAACGCTTCATAACTCCCGAAATCTCGCTTGATCTGCTCTGCAAGCATGCCGGAAGGTTTGCCGCCGCCAGCAGGATTCATAATCGTCCAGAAAATCGTATGCAGGTAGTGGCCTGCCCCGTTGAAGGCGAGTTCACGTTCCCAATGTTTGATGAGTTCAAAGTTATTCTTTTTTCGCGATTCCGCCAGCTTTTTCTCTGCTACATTTAGTCCGTCCACATAAGATTGATGGTGTTTGTCATGATGGATACGCATCGTCAGCTCATCAATATGTGGCTCCAGCGCATTGTACGCATAGGGGAGAGGCGGCAGTGTGTGTCCTCCGATGGGAACCGGCTTCTCTTTTACGGGAGGTGCTGTAGAGCTTGGTGTGGCTTGTGTTGTTCCGGTAGAAGGCGGTTGAATGGTTGCGGATTGGATCTGAGCTGAAGCGGCAGGTGCATTTACATTTCCCTCTGGAGAAGTTGGAGCTTCTGAAGCTTGGCGATGGATGCTTCCTGACTCTGACGTATGCAACGCATTTTCCAGAAAAAGTGACGGCTCCGAATCCGTTTCGCGCAAGATGCCAGGTTGGCCAAGCGTATCCAATACGCCCAGAAAATATTCCGATTCGCGGATAAAATGCAGAATGAGTACTTTGGCAAGCGGAACAGCTTGCACAGCAGCACTTTGTTCCAGAAGAACATACAGCTGTCTGATGAACTCTCTCGATTGCTGCCGAGCTGCCAACACAAGTTGATCGATACAACGAACCATGTAGGGAGCAGGTGGGTGGGTTGCGGGCAATAGTTGTTTTAAAAGCTGATTGGCTACTCGCTCACTGTTTGCAAAGGTAGCCTCCCATTCCTCCAGTAGCTTGACGTATGGGGGCTCCAGATCAGGAACCAGGGCACGAATGACGAGTGTATGTTCTTTCTCCTGCTCTTTCCAGAAACGGATTTCCTCCAATGTCCGCAGAGGCAGTAGGTGACCATATCCATACCAGTTCATCTATGTTGAACCTCCTTCAGATGAAATTCATTACATGCAGACCATCTGTTCATGCGTCCCAAGAGTATATTCCGCGAGCTTGTTGTCCTATGATTGCAAAAAAAAAGAGCCCCTGAGGGCTCTGGAAAAAATTCGATGATTGAAATTTGGTTATTCTCCACTATTCGTGTTTTGCACATCGTCACTGCTTGTCTTCGTTACATGACTCAGGAAAGTTGAGACACGGCGCAGATATTCTTTCGGATGCTCCCGGAAAATAAGTTCATGATGCGCGTCCTGTACAATCCATACATCCGAATACGGATTAGTCTGGTTGGCGGCGAGCTGCTCCGCAATTGGATAAGGCGCCTTCTCGTCCTCTGTACCATGGATGAAGAAAATCGGGAACGGATAATCTTCCTTTTTCACTTCCTGATACGGGATCTGTTGCAATCCGGTACCATTCAGAACAGGGAACAACAGATTCATGATCTCGAGTGTGGGCTGACGCGGGAGATCGATCTGGTTATGAATGTTGTGGTACAGCGTATCCGGCTCAAGCAGGAACGTACTGTCCAGAATCATTGCATCCACTTCCTGTGTAATCAGCCCAGTCTGAAGCGCTGTACCGGCACCCATCGAGAAGCCCCAGACAACCAGTTCCTGCGCACCACGTTGCTTGGCGAACTGGATCGCACCGAGCAATTGCTGTGACTCAGCTTTGCCACCTGTGGCTACAGCTTTGTTCACCTGTGAGGCGAAGCCATAATCGAACATGACCACGTTGAACCCAAGTTGATGGGCATAGTGTGCCAGGTCATACATGGGTACCCATGTTTCTTCACGATTGGCACCATAGCCGTGACTGAAAATAATCGTTTTGCTTGCAGCATTGTCAGCAGGTATATACCATCCCTGCATCGTCCGGCTGCCATCTGCTGCCGGGAACGTGATGTCTTCATACTTCATGTTCTTGGCCTGCATTGGATTGGAGAAGACCGGTGCTACAGTAGGATTGGATAATACCCATGCGATATAACCATGCAGTGCGATAAAACAAAACAGTAGAAAAAATACAACGGAGAGCAGCAACGCTACGATAATATGTTTGAACCGAATCAGCCTCGGTGATAGGGAAGAGGGCAGATCGGACACTTTTGTATGCAGCGGGGCTTCGCTCTGGGATGTTGGATACATGAATGCCCCTCCTTTGAAGTTCAGTTGAAGATAACAACGACATGAAAAGAGAATTGCGTTTATTTCAGAGCCTGCTTCAGAGCGATATCTTAATGTAATATATCTTTATCGTATGTTCCAGTATAGTCAAAGTCAATTGATTGAGGGCATTTGTTACGCAATTGTTATATAGTTCTTAAGATATATGGGTAACATTACCTTAGTGTGTAAATTACAGGGGATTAAGTCTTATAAAAAGGAAAAATTTACAGGTTAGCCTATTTTGATTTTGGCTCTTTTTGGTTTACAGATGAGACCGTTTCTCATATAATTTATGTAACCAAGTTTCATGTGATGAAACATGAGGAGGGCATTATGCCATGGAAGATCGCAAGTTAACCGTCCGGGCTGTGGAACGGGCGCTGGATATATTATTATGTTTTACCACACGCAGTGATCTGGGACTCACCGAAATTGCCAGCCAGATCGGCTTGCACAAAAGTACAGTGCACCGTTTGATGGCTACGCTGGAGGATCGAGGGTTCGTGATCCGTGATGCAGCAACAGAGAAGTACCGACTTGGCATCCGAATCTGGGAGCTGTCAGCTCATATGTCCCGCAGTGATGATCCCGCTATTCTGCTGCTGCCTGCGATGGAGCGACTGAGAGATCGATTGGGAGAGACCGTGAGTCTGTACCTGCGTGATGGGAGTGAACGGATACGGATTCAGGCTGTGCAAAGTGATCAGGCGATTCGCCGAGTCGCCCCCGTTGGTGTTAGACTCCCGCTGTCTGTGGGCGCTTCCAGCAAAGTTTTGATGGCGTTTGCCACGGACGAGGATCGTGAAGAACTGATGAACGGCCCGGAATGGCCGGTGTTTATTGATCCCGCGGTGTATTTAGCGCAAATGGGAGATATCCGGGATAACGGATATGCGACGAGTTATGAGGAACGTGAGCCGGGAGCTGCCGCGGTATCTGTACCGATTATGGATCGCAGAGGCAATATTGCAGCTGCGCTCTCGGTCTCAGGGCCTGTCAGCCGACTCTCGCAGGAGACATTGCATGAATACGCACCTGTGTTGAAGGATGCTGCTACGCAGATGGGGCTCATGTTATCCTGATGTTGAGGTGAGGTTTTTTCTCCAATTGAGTTAGTGTTCTGGAATATAAAGGTTGTTTTTATGTTCCGGTTGCGCTACTCTGTAATGGACGGCCCAACGGAGCCAGCTTCATTGAATATGAACGGCGGCTTATGTAAGCCGCAACTTACTAACGTTACTGGGGGAGTCCGAATTGTCCGGACTGAGACGGAATCGCATGAGATTCCGGACCCTTTGCACCTGATCTGGATCATACCAGCGTAGGGAAGTAATCGGCGATATGACCTCAACCACCTCATGATGTGACCCTTGTAGTCTCCGTTAAGGAGCTGATTGAAGGTGCATTATTGGTGATGGACATAAAAGTCGGTTCCTTCGGGGACCGGCTTTTTTATATACAGGGAACGGGCGATATAGCGCGGATTTTATGGGCTTCTTTTTCGATAACCTGCGGAAGTGGGCTTGGATGAGGAGGGAAGTCTTATAGATCGATGATCTGTGGCAGCCTCCGTCTGTTGTGAACTGTACATAAATAATGTCTCCTCTGGTCTGGTGTAGGATCGCTCTTTCTTCTCTGTGCTCTGGATGATTTGGGACAGGTGCGTAAGTGAGCTGATGACGATACCAATGAAACCAAGTGAACGAACACTGAGGAGGAGACAAGCGAACATGAGTACAGGAAACCAAACGGGACAACAAGCGATGGAACAGGAACATAACGGTCAGCAGGTGGGAAAAGAAACAGGAGCGGCCGGACGGGTTCAGCCTTTTCCGGGCAGCCGCAAAGTCTACATTCAGGGCTCACGGCCGGACATTGCTGTACCGGAGCGTGAGATAGCCCTTCATGACACGAATACTCCCCAAGGGGTGGAGCATAACGAACCGCTGCGTGTCTACGATACGAGCGGCCCGATGACCGATCCCGCATTTCATGCGGATATCCGTGCAGGTCTGCCAGCCCTGCGCACCCGATGGATCACAGAGCGCGGCGATGTTGAAGCTTATCAGGGCCGTACGGTTAAACCGGAGGATAACGGACTGAAGCACGGAGGGAAGAGAGCGGGAGCCGAAGAGTACCCTGGATTGCGTGGAAAACCGCTACGGGCACAGACAGGACGCTGTGTGACCCAGATGCACTACGCGAGGCAGGGAGTCATTACGGCAGAGATGGAGTTTGCCGCCATTCGTGAAGGCGTGGAACCGGAATTTGTGCGGCAGGAGCTGGCGAGTGGACGGGCCATTCTGCCATCCAACATCAATCACCCGGAGAGTGAGCCGATGTTGATCGGTCGTCATTTTCACGTGAAAATCAATGCCAACATCGGCAACTCTGCAGTATCTTCCTCCATCGAGGAAGAGGTCGAGAAGATGACCTGGGCGGTACGATGGGGATCGGATACGGTGATGGATCTGTCCACAGGCAAAAACATTCATACCACCCGGGAATGGATCATCCGCAATTCACCTGTGCCGATTGGTACGGTGCCGCTGTATCAGGCGCTGGAGAAGGTGAATGGCGAAGCGGAAGCGCTGACCTGGGAGTTGTACCGTGACACACTCATAGAGCAGGCAGAGCAGGGCGTGGACTACTTTACGATTCATGCAGGTGTACTGCTGCGTTATATCCCGATGACCGCCAAGCGAATGACAGGCATTGTGTCTCGCGGTGGGTCCATTATGGCAGCATGGTGTCTGGCACATCATCAGGAGAATTTTTTGTACACCCATTTTGAAGAAATCTGCGAGATTATGAAAAGGTATGATGTGGCGTTTTCGTTGGGAGATGGACTTCGTCCAGGCAGTATCTACGATGCCAATGACGAAGCTCAGATGGCGGAACTGGCTACGCTTGGGGAACTGACGCAGATCGCATGGAAGCATGATGTGCAGGTGATGATCGAAGGCCCGGGTCATGTGCCGATGCATAAGATCAAGGAGAATGTGGACTTGCAGATGGAGATCTGTAAAGAAGCACCGTTCTACACACTTGGGCCGCTGACGACCGACATTGCCCCGGGTTACGATCACATCACATCCGCCATTGGTGCGGCCATGATTGGTTGGTTCGGCACGTCCATGCTCTGTTATGTTACGCCAAAAGAACATCTGGGCCTGCCTAACAAGGATGATGTGCGGGAAGGGGTTATCGCCTACAAGATCGCAGCTCATGCCGCCGATCTGGCAAAAGGCCATCCACGTGCCCAGCGCCGGGATGATGCATTGTCCAAAGCGCGCTTCGAGTTCCGCTGGAGGGACCAGTTCAACCTGTCGCTAGACCCTGAACGTGCGCTGTCCTACCATGATGAGACGCTGCCAGCAGAAGGGGCTAAGGAAGCTCATTTCTGCTCGATGTGCGGTCCGAAGTTCTGTAGCATGCGCATTACGCAGGACATTCGTACCTTTGCGGCGGACAAAGGATTGTCCGAGAATGAGGCTGTAGCAGCGGGCATGCAGGAAAAGGCCGAGGAATATCGGACACGTTCCTAGGAGCGGGTACAGCGCAAGCTGGGCAGTCTGACATCGTTTGTAGGTGAGAATACTGCTATTATGTCGTCTGCTTCATCTTACTGATCAGCTTCCTGATACTTTTTATCAGCATTATGGTTGATTGTCTAGCAGATGTTTAATAAAATGAATGTAAGTAAACACCAATAAGAGTAGCCAGGCCAATGGCTACTCCTGCACAGCATTTGCGGTGGGTATTCCTCCGAGTGCAGCAAGTTCAGATGAAGTGACCCGTCAGGCCGTCAACCTGTGGCGGGTCACTTCTTTTTACGATCGATGTATGTCAGGAGCGCAATAATTAACATCGCGAACACGATTACGTCGTTAAAAGAGAAGTTCATAGGATCACCTCCCACTGGAGGCAAGCCTATTTCCCACCACAAATTGGCTGTACAAAGTGATTATACCATTTGAAATGCTCTTGTTCGAGAGCATTTTTATTTTGCAAAAGGAAGCAATATAGTAGTTTTCACATGATTTTAGCGATTGTAATATTTCACTCCAAACCCGCTACTACTATCGAGCCAGGCCCAAATTCTTCTCCAAATACGCGGCAAGCAATGCCAGCGGGCTATGGATCGGAATCCCGCTATCTACTGTAACCTGGGCAGCTGCGGGAGCCATAGACAGTTGGGCTGCCACTACCGTTTTACCCGAATACTGCTCAGCAATCTGCTGTAATCCTTCACGTACCGCTTCGAGATACCCTTGCTGATCTCCACGCATAATCAACTCAAATGTCCCAGGGATGCATACCGCTTCCGTCTGATATGTCTTGGCAACGTGTAGTTGCCCATTCTCATCCTCTTGCTGTAAAGCCTGGTTCACCCGTGCCATCGTGCCTTCAATGGTTGCAGGGTTGGTGAATGCTATGATGTAATCTCCTGCTACTCGCCGCATCTCCTGCAATAACGGATCATCTATGCCGATCACGGGCACAGGGACCTGTGTGGCTTCCTGCTCCAGTACTGTCGCAAACAGGGTACACGTGACCAGAATGGCATCTGCATGACACTCAGCGATCCATTGGAGCGTCTGGGCTACCTTCTCGTGAATAACGACCTCGGAAAAGTCAGCGTCATGTTTAAGACGGTCCAGACCTGGATCGACGTAATGGACCAATTCAACTTCATAAGGAGCAAGCGTCTCTTCAATTAAGGCGATGTTGGAATAATGAGCGTGAAAACAACCAATGGTGATCATGTGCTAAGTCCCCTTTTACAGTTCGTATATGTCATGTCATGGAAATGATTGTAGATATTTAAACCATTATAGAAACATGCCTTAGAACTGTACAGTCGTTTATGGCTCAACGCCAATAACCGCCCTTCCGCCAAGCTGCGGAAAGACGGTCGATAACCTGACTCGAATAGGGTCCGGTGTCCATTTTTATCTAAGGGAAGGAGAAGCATTTTTCTTCGCCATTTTTTGCTGTAGAATTTCATGAAAGGATAGACCTTGAGTGTTCTCATTCTCCTTTTTAGGAGCAGTGGTCGCCGTGTTGCGCGGATATTGGTGATGGTACGGGATCATTTGCTGAATAGGCATGCGGATCATCTTGGTTCCTCCTTTGATGCGTTTTTTCGAATTATGTATTTCGACTGGTTACCATGCCAGGTGCGCATATAGGTACATGTGACTTGTTAGACGAAATAGATGACTTTAGAATGTAATTCCAATTGGATTGAAGTGATTTTACCCGGTTTTAAGAAGATGTAAACGTTTTTAGGGAAATTCAGGAGTAAAGGACCTGATATGAAAGGTTTGATATGGGAGGATCGAATCGGTTGTTATGTGAATAGTCCCAATTTTAAGGAAGTCAATGGTACCCGCTTATGAGGCATATTGTCTGGTTAAATGATGCAAAGCATGCTAACTAACTTGGTACCATGGTCGGGTTGTTTAGGGGGTGATGTAGTTCCGTATATAACAAAAAAACTGCCGAGCGAACTCGGCAGCTTGCATGATATACAGAAGGATGCCAGGGAAACTTTGATCCTGTGTGAGGTGGTATCGTGTTGGGCTTTATCTACTTTGGCGAACAGCGATGTATATATCCACTTGTACACTCTCGGGATTCAGGCTGCGTTCATCATATAATTCAAAATCCCCGGTGAACGTACGATCGCTTTGTTTGTCCCATGCCCATATGGCTCCCCAGGCTTCGCCAACAACTTCTGCCATCGGTCCTTTTCTGGAAGTGAATACGGCGTAAGTTGCAGGAGGGAGTGAAGTGTCATCCAATCCTTCAGGCAATGATTCGTTCGGACTGACCTCATGCCCTACCAGTATGGTGTATTCTCCGGTTATCCCATCGGTGTAATCCGTGTAACAACCATAGCGAACAACTTCAGGTGCAGGGAGGTGCTCTGAGACAAAATAATTGTTCCAGAGTCCCTGAATACAGCCTTTGCCACTGATCTCAATGGCGTTGGTTGTGCGGGCGGATACGCCGGCAATGCGTTTGCCAGGAAGAGTGACATAACGAACGGGCTGGGCAGAGAACGAATGATCTGTTGTTACCTGACCAAGATTAGCAGAAGCAGTAGGGTTTTCAGCGAGTGATTCTGCATGTTGATCCGTTGTATTCGTGCGCCAACGCTTCAAAAAAGGAAGCTGGTTACGCAGCATCGAACGAGCGGATTCCTCATCCATGCCTTCGTCCTTCAGAATGGCAGTGCACATCTCCGTCATGCCTTCAAGGGACATACCGGGCTGCTCAAACTTGCCCTCTTTGTAACAATAAATACAGTACTCACGGGTTGTGCTTCCATCTGCTTCCGTTCCGAATTGGGCAGGGGTGGTGAGCGGCATACCGCAGCTTTGACATACAGTGACGTTCATGATTAGTTCCTCCTCATATATGTACAGATTGAATATATCTGAAGTATACGGGTAGGAACTGGACAGCTGTCTGTCAGGTTTGAGTCGGAGGTGTATAATTTTGTACAATTTGCTCAGCGATACGGCAGATCTCGTCCCGAATATGCTGAGGTTCCAATACTTCAACGTCCGCGCCGAAGCCCAGAATGAACCCATATAACCAGCCATCCTCGGGAAAAGCAACCTGGCTAATATAATACCCAGTCCCATCAGGCATGACGTTCTCGATCCCAAACCATTCTTCCGCAATATGACGGACGCGAGGATGGAATTTCAAGGTTAACCTAGCCTGATTGTCCGGACGGCTCCATTCCTGCTGCCAGGGTCTGTCCTGTGGGTTGATGACTTTACGATCGAAGTGCTCATTAGCAAGTGTGACATCTTGCATGCGCACAAGCTTGAACATGCGAAATTGATTCCGCTCGTGGCAAAAAGCATACAGATACCAGGAATGCTTCTTGAGTACGATGGTATGAGGGTCGGCAGTTCGGTGAGTATGGATACCTTCCGCACTGCAGTAGGTAAAGGTTACGGGTCGTAATTGATCCATACCCTGTTCGATAAGTTCAAGCTTGATTTTCAGCGCTTCGGGATGCGTCCAGGTTGAATAATCCACGATGAATCGATTGGTATTGGCCTGAAAATCGTCATTTTTGGATTCAGGTACGATACTGCTGAGTTTTTCGACCAGAAGCTCACGCGCCGCATTGGCATGGGAAGTGGATACACTGCGCAGTGCAGTGACGATGGAAGCGAGGTCCTTGTCTGTTAATACGTTTCGATCCAGACGGTAGCCCTCTGCCAGATCAATCCCGCCACTTGTCCCCTGATACGTCACCACAGGGATACCTGCTTGACCCAATGTATCGATATCTCGATAGATGGTCCGGATTGATACTTCGAACATATCTGCCAAGTCTTTGGCTTGTACCCGTCCACGATTGATTAGCAGCACTACGATGGCTAATAAACGCTCCAGTTTCATATGTATGGATTCCTTTCATTGGTTTATCTGTTGGATTCAAATATGTTATAATGCCCAGCATCACACATAGGAGTGGAATAAGCAATGAAGCGAATTACGATTCTGATCGCAGACGATGAAGTTGAGATCGCTGATCTGGTTGCTTTACATTTACAAAAAGAAGGATATCACACCATCAAGGCCTTTGACGGGAAGGCGGCGGTTCAAGCTGTTCAGACTCAAGCGATAGATTTGGCGATTCTGGACATTATGATGCCTGGCATGGATGGGTATGAGGTGACCCGTAAAATTCGGGAACAGCATCATTTACCGATCATTTTTCTGAGTGCCAAAACGTCAGATATGGACAAAATTACGGGACTTGTGATGGGTGCGGACGATTATATGACCAAACCGTTTAATCCGATGGAGCTTGTTGCCCGGGTTAACTCCCAGTTACGTCGTTCTCTCCAATTCAGCCAGTCTGTGCCTGTGCAGAGGTCCATTCTGGAGAAGGGGGGGCTCATCATCACGCCAGATCAACATCGTGTTACACTCTACGGCAAACCAGTGGAACTAACACCGAAGGAATTCGACATTTTGTATCTGCTCGCGAGCCACCCCAAGCAGGTGTTCAGTGCAGAAAACATTTTTGAACAGGTGTGGGGAGAAGCCTATTACGAGAGTGGGAATACCGTGATGGTCCATATTCGGACCCTGCGCAAAAAGCTGGGGGAAGATGTGAACAAGAACAAGTTTATTAAAACCATCTGGGGTGTGGGGTACACGTTTAATGACTAAACGAAGAAGTTTTCGCACAACCATGATTATGTTGCTAGGGTTAAGCATGCTTGCCTCTGGTGCAATTACCTATGGGATTTATAAGCTTATGCAAGCCTATTATTCGGGTGTCCGTGCAGAAGATCAGCTCGCTGAATATCGTCATTTTATGAGAAGTATCGGGGATATCTATTTCTTCCTGATTTTATTTATCCCACTGGCCATTCTATTTTTCTTCTGGTTTACCAAGCCCTATGCGACGTATTTCAAGGACATTTCCTCAGGGATCAGGCATTTGGCCAATGGAGACTTTCAGCATCGTGTGCAGATCTCCTCGAAGGACGAGTTAGGTACGATTGCGGAGGATGTGAACCTGGCAAGTGAGAAGTTAAAGGAAGCGGTAGAACGAGGGGATTTTGCTGAAAATAGTAAGGACCAGCTTGTCGTCAATCTGGCGCATGACCTGCGAACACCACTGACGTCTGTGCTTGGATATTTGGATCTGCTCATGAAGGATGATCAGCTAACGGAGGAGCAGGTACGGCACTTTACGGCGATTGCATTCACCAAATCACAGCGTCTGGAGAAGCTGATTGATGATTTGTTCGAAATTACCCGTATGAATTATGGCATGTTGCCTATAAACAAGACACAGCTGGATCTTAGCGAACTGCTGAAGCAGATGAACGAAGAACTCTATCCTGTATTTGAAAAGAACCAACTAGTCGCCCGACTGAAAATAGACACTGACCTTACGGTCTCCGGTGATGGCGAGTTGCTGGCTCGTGTGTTCGAGAACCTGCTGATTAACGCTGCACGGCACGGCAAGGATGGCATGTACGTAGATATTAATGGATATCGGGATGCAGAACAGGTCATCATTCAGGTAATTAACTATGGTGGACATATTCGTCCGGAGGAATTGCCACATATCTTCGATATGTATTACACCGGAGATCGTGCCAGAACCCCTCAAGAGGGTGGGACAGGCCTTGGCTTGTTTATCGCTCGCAATATTGTAGAGCAGCATGACGGTACAATCTCGGCCCAGAGCGACGTGGTACGGACGTTATTCGAAGTTCGTTTGCCCGTATTCCAATAAGATTGACGTCAAATTTAAGAAAAACTTTAAAATTGCCCTGCTTTTTCTTTAACTTGTGTTGTCTATCCTTGATGTATGAGGTAAAAGGAGGAACAAGCATGAAAAAGTGGGGCTTTTTGATATGTATTATTTTGATCGGATATATTGTTACGCAATCACCGGGTTGGATTCAGCAGAAGGATGAGTTGCCCATCGAGATTCAGAATACGCGTGAAAATCCAGCAGGTTATACCGTATCCGTCACCGGAAACATTCAGGATCAGGTACATAAGGGCAACTTGTTACTGGTAGATAAGCAATACCCCGTTCACCCGGAAGGGGTTAAATCCGATATTGTATATGTGGCACATGAGGATGATCTGCTTCGTGGATATGGAATACTGGATCAGAAAATCATGTTATCACGACAGGTGGCCCAGGAGTTTCAGAGGATGGTTGAAGCAGCAGGCGAAGAGGGAGTCCGATATTTTCTCGTCAGCAGTGGGTACAGGGACTTTGAAAAGCAGGACGAGTTATATCGGGAAAAGGGTTCAGACTATGCACTTCCTGCGGGTCACAGTGAGCACAATCTCGGGTTATCCCTGGATATTGGCTCCAGCCTGGGTGCCATGAATGAAGCACCAGAGGGTGCATGGCTGGAGAAGAATGCATGGAAATACGGATTTATTTTACGTTACCCAAAGGATAAAGTGCGCATCACCGGTATTCAGTATGAACCATGGCACTTTCGATATGTAGGGCTGCCGCACAGTGCTGTCATGTATAAGAATAATCTGGTACTTGAAGAGTATCTCGATATGCTTAAAGAGAAAGAGAACATTACTGTGGAAGTAGAGGGTGAGGAGTATCATATCCGCTATTATCGAGCCACCCGAGACACAACCGTTTACATACCTGAGCAAGGACAAACTGAAATATCGGGTGATAACATGGATGGCGTCATCGTCACCGTAAAGAAATAACAGGGCAACACAAGGGAGGCAAAACAACATGAAGCACAACAACCAGAAGAAAAGCAAACATTACATCCTTTGGATTGCCGTTTTCATTATCTATTTATATCTGCTGACGAAGCTGATCCTGTTCAAAGGAAGCTCGGTCGATTTTGGCATCGTGAAGGATCGACTGATGGCGTTCTTGCAACAACCGGATCTGGTCCATACGCGAACCGTCAACCTGACACCATTTCAGGAAATCTCACGAGACTGGAACAGCCTGTCGTTACATCGTCCAGGTACAGCAATCCATCTGGTAGGCAATATACTGGCCTTTATCCCACTGGGCATCTTCATTCCTGTGTTGACGGGCAACAAGTTATTCTCTGGAGTAAAGGTACTCTTGCTGTCTCTGCTGCTCAGTCTGGGCTATGAAGTGACACAGTTAGTGACTGGCATGGGCATATTCGATGTGGATGATCTGATGCTTAATACACTCGGCGGCTTGATTGGATATATCATTTTCACCATGGTCATCGGCCTGAAAAAGGTGTTGGTGGGAGGAGAATCCCGCGTGACGACGAAAAAGTTAAATTCTAAGGAAAGTCACGTGTAAGGAGGAGAAGGACTTGATTATAATGGCTGTACTGTTCATTAGCGCAGGGCTAACGTTTCTCGTGTATCCACACAAGGTAACGTATGCTTCGGAAAAACAGATTACGGAGCGAGTGACCATGTCTAGATGGGTCGGAGGCTCGTAATTGCTCTGTCGTGTCTGTTTCTGATCATGGGCACGATTCAACTGTTAGATCAAGCCTCACATCACATTGGGCATTAGAAGGCAGTTGGCCTTGAAGCAACGGAGAACACACATACTGAAACCAAAGGCTCTCCATCACTGTGCAGATTGCACGTTACGGGGAGTTTTTTGTTGTTTCATAAGGTATCGAATTTAGCATAGGACCAGTGAACTTTGCGAGTAACATCGCAAATGAGGTAGAGTAGAGATGATGCGTTAGTGCCTATTCCTTACAAAAAAAGGAGGACATACATTGTATTCATTAGCTAAAGAACTAGCAGGAAGCATGAGAGCCATTATGCAAATTGAAACCGAAATTGCTGAAGCTAAGATGGATCACTACGATGAAGTAGTAGTGCGTGATTTAGAACAGAAAAGAACTGATCTGATAAGAGCTTGTACACGTGACGAGTTGCTGGTGATAAAAACAGTCATGAAAGTGGGACAATCGGAGAGAGGATATCGTCATTATTTCGATTCGAATGATGTTGAGATTATTTATCTCCCTGTTGAGTTACACGAGCATGAGTTGATGCAGAAATATTCCTATTATCTTATACATAAGACTGAACGCGAACTTGCGGATAGCATTGAGTACTATACCGCTGTGTCGGAACAACTGAGAGAAGGTATGAAGATCTTAAAACTCTAAACTGTGATCTGTAAGTTCTAGGAGGCTTGTAAATGTTAATGAGAATTGTTGTATATCATTTCGATGTGTTCTACTATTACGTTCCCAATCAATATGCAGGAAAAATTGGCGAGTGGAGAGGAGAATTTATCGATTTTTTGCAGAGCCTAGAGTATAAGCACCCATTCACCCTGTATATCGAGTCTATTGATCATGAGGGAAATACGGAATATGCTCACTTTATTCGTAGTTACGGGGCGGATGATTTTGTGGACTGGATCAACGTGGAGAAATTAAATTGCAGAGGTGTATATCGTATTCCTGAACCACCTGATGATTCAGAAGTTGGATTAAATTTTGAGTTTTAAGTGATAAGAACCTACTCATAATTAAATTGATGATGCATATCGACAGTTAAATAAAAAGCTCCCCACCACGTGCAGATCGCACGTGATGGGGAGCTTTTTGGTATAACTTCATCACATTAAATATTGATGTAATTAAGCTTTTTTCATCATTTGACGCAATACAGTTTGCAGGATACCGCCGTTATGGTAGTAATCCACGTCAACCATGCTGTCCAGACGAGCGATAACAGGGAAGTCAAACTGTGTACCGTCTTCACGAGTTACGGTAACTTTTAACTCTTGTCCTGGCTTCACATCATTGCTGAGGCCAGTAATGTCATACGTTTCACGTCCGTTCAGACCAAGGCTGGACCAGCCATGACCTTCCTGGAATTGCAGTGGCATTACACCCATGCCCACCAGGTTGCTGCGGTGGATACGCTCGAAGCTTTCTGCGATAACGGCTTTGACGCCGAGCAAGAATGTTCCTTTTGCCGCCCAGTCACGGGAGCTTCCTGTACCATACTCTTTACCAGCGATAACGATCAGGTTCTGTCCTTCATCCTGATACTTCATGGAAGCATCGTAGATGGACATTTCTTCGTCCGTTGGCAGGTACTTCGTGATACCGCCCTCAGTACCCGGAGCTACCTGGTTACGAATACGAATGTTGGCAAACGTACCACGCATCATGACTTCATGGTTACCACGACGTGAACCGTAGGAGTTGAAGTCTTTGCGCTCTACGCCATGCTCTTTCAAGTACAGTCCAGCCGGGCTGGATGGTGCAATATTACCTGCTGGCGAGATGTGATCCGTTGTTACGGAATCCGCAAGCAATGCCATAACGCGTGCAGAACGGATATCTGCGATATCGTTCAACTTGTCGCCAAGCTCCTGGAAGAACGGAGGATTCTGAATGTACGTGGAGTTCGGGTCCCACTCGTACAATTCGCCTTCCGGTACAGAGATCGCATTCCAACGCTCGTTGGCTGTAAATACGTTCTCATACTTGTTGCGGAACATCTGAGCGTTCAGGGAACTAGCGATGGTATCCTTGATTTCCTCGGAGCTAGGCCAGAGGTCTTTCAGGAATACAGGCTCATTGTTCGTATCATAACCGATTGGATCGGTTTCAAAGTCAATATTCACAGTACCTGCAAGTGCATATGCCACAACGAGTGGTGGTGATGCCAGATAGTTGGCTTTAACCTGTGCGTGTACACGGCCTTCGAAGTTACGGTTACCGGACAATACAGCCGCTACGGTCATATCGTTCTCAGCAATAGCTTCGCTCACTTCATCCGGCAGTGGGCCGGAGTTACCGATGCATGTTGCACAACCGTAGCCGGCAACGTTGAATCCGAGTTGGTCGAGGTACGTGATCAGGCCTGCTTTTTCCAGGTACTCGGTAACAACAAGGGAACCTGGTGTCAGACTGCTTTTCACATATCCTGGTTTGGTCAGGCCGCGTTCAACTGCTTTTTTCGCCAGCAGTCCCGCTCCGACCATAACACTTGGATTCGAAGTGTTCGTACAACTTGTGATCGCTGCGATCACAACAGCGCCTGCTTTCAGTTCACTGGTGGAACCGTTCGGGTGTTTCACAGGTACGGTTTGTTCGATTTTCTCATCACTCAGCCCGTATCCGCCTTTATCTACAGGTGTACGGATGATGCTGTTGAAGCTTTCTTTCATTTGTGTCAGCTCGATGCGATCCTGTGGACGTTTTGGTCCTGCAAGACTTGGTACAACAGAGCCGAGATCCAGTTCAATCACATCTGTGAATTCAGGGTCAACGGTGCTGGAAGTACGGAACATGCCTTGAGCTTTGTAATAAGCTTCAACCAATTCTACTTGCTCGTCAGGACGGCCAGTGCTGCGCAGATAGTTCAACGTTTCACTATCAACAGGGAAGAAACCGATCGTTGCGCCGTACTCTGGTGCCATGTTGGCTACTGTTGCACGGTCAGCCAGACCGATGTTGGCAAGACCTGGGCCGTAGAACTCAACGAATTTACCAACAACGCCTTTTTTACGAAGCAATTGGGTAACGGTCAGTGCCAGATCCGTTGCTGTTGCGCCTTCACTCAGGCTGCCTGTCAGTTTGAAACCGATAACGTCCGGTGTTACAAAATAAAGCGGTTGGCCCAGCATACCAGCTTCGGCCTCGATTCCACCAACACCCCAACCAACAACGCCAAGTCCGTTGATCATGGTGGTGTGGGAGTCTGTACCTACGAGGGAATCCGGGAATACAACGGTCTCGCCGTCAACGGTTTTTGTTGCTGCCACGGAAGCCAGATACTCCAGGTTAACCTGGTGAACGATCCCTGTGGATGGTGGAACTGCACGGAAGTTGTTGAATGCCGTTTGCGCCCAACGCAAGAAGCGGTAACGCTCTTCATTACGCTCGAACTCAACTTTGATATTGTAATCAAGTGCATCGTTGGTACCAAAAGCATCAACCATGACGGAGTGGTCAATAACGAGATCGACCGGTACGAGTGGGTTGATCTGTTTTGGATCGCCACCTGCTTTTTTCACAGTATCACGCATTGCAGCAAGGTCAACGACAACCGGTACACCGGTGAAATCCTGCAGTACGATACGTGCAGGGATGAATGGGATTTCCTTGTTATTATCACGGCCATCTGCCCAGCCGGTCAGTTGTTTTACATGTTCTTCGGTAATGGCACGTCCGTCGAATTGACGAATTGCTGCTTCAAGCAACACTTTAATGGAGAAAGGAAGCCTGGAAAGATCGCCGTGGCCGTTTTCCTGAAGAGCATCGAGACTGTAGTAGCGGTAAGACTTGCCTCCAACCTCAAGACTGCGAGCGGCGGAGAAATGATTCTTTGCTGACATACATGTACCTCCTTGGGATGTGTCGGTGAGATGAAGAAAACGTTCATTTAGGTGAAGAACAGGCCTTCATCGTTCCGTGTTCTTGTTCGTTAGTTTCATCAGATGAAACGTAATTTCATAATCATGACTTTAGTTTTAAGTATACCGTTTTCACTTCCGTACGTAAAGGTCTTTTTGCCTGATCAAGCAAGCTTTTGCACCAATGAAGGCGTTTTCGTGAAGCAGGCAGGAATAAGATATCTCATGTACCTGTATTTGCCGAATTTTGGATCTCCTTCCCGAGCCGTGTACATACAACCGAGGACCCTTTCATATGAATAGTAGGAGTTTATATACGCAATGAAATATTCCAGACAGAACTCATGCCAAAGGGGGACATAGGCTTGGAACGGGAATGGAAGAGTGCCTTATATACTTACGTGAACCAGTACAATCGCTGTGAGATCGACTACCGTCCACAGACCAGCGAACGGATCGTTACCGATCCTGACTTCGTGGTGGAACGGGGAGAGCGTATGGCAAGGCTGGACGAATGGTATCGTAAGCGGCGCGCCGTGCCTCTTCGCAGCGAGACCAGCGCCAAGCTTGTGCGCACGCTTATGGATGGCCAGGAAGAAGCGGTGGTGGATGTACAATTGTACAGCAGACTGTTCTACGAGAAGAGCGGGATCACCCACCGGGAGGACCGGATTGAGCGGGAGCGGTTAACCTTTCTGCGGCAGAGTGGTGGATGGATCATTGGACGGGTAGAGCGAGAAGTGCCGGAGCGTCGCCCTGCTGGGGAAGGACGTCCGTTTCAACAAGCTGATTTTGTACAGGCGATGAATCGGCCGCTGCTGAATCGGGAAGTGCTGGGTCAAGGAAGAAGCTCACGGCAACAGTCATATCGCAGAGATCTGGCAGTTGCCTATGCAGATCGGTGGTGGAATGCGGGGAATCCGGCATTTGAGGAATTTGATGTAGATTGCACCAATTACGTGTCCCAATGTCTCTTTGCAGGGGGCGCACCCATCCACTATACTGGTAGAAGAGAAGCTGGCTGGTGGTATAAAGGGTATGTGAACGGCTCCGAAATGTGGAGTTACAGTTGGGCAGTTTCCAACAGTCTGGAGCGTTATTTGTCAGGCAGCAGTTGGGGTCTGACCGCGACAGAAGTGGAGCGTCCTGAGCAGCTGATGCTCGGCGATGTTATTCTCTACGATTGGGATGGAGATGGGCGATTTCAGCACAGCACCGTTGTGACCGCGTTTGATGCGGGTGGTATGCCGCTTGTTAACGCACATACGGTTAGCAGCCGTCACCGATTTTGGGATTACCGGGATTCTTACGCTTGGACGGAGCGGACGGTATACCGGCTTTTTCATATTGCAGATGAGTTTTGATGACGAAAGATTTTCGGGATGCGGTGACGCAGACATCCAGTTCCGTGTAAAATAAGATCAGATAACGCAAGCAGAATAACAAGGGTGCTGAGCATGCAAGGATGACAGCATCAGGCACAGATAATCGGAGGGTACACATGAGTATGGATAAATTAAAAGTAGGCGTCGTTTATGGCGGAAAATCAGGCGAGCATGAGGTGTCGCTGCAAACGGCGTTTGCTGTAACAAACGCATTTGATTATGAAAAGTATGAACTGGTTCCTTTTTATATTTCCAAGCAGGGGACGTGGAAAAAAGGACCTGTCATGCATGCGCCGTTCGCGCAGATTGAAGATCTGAAGCTGGAGCAATCGGCGGGTGGAACACAAGATGCGCTGAACGCACTGTTTGGCCGTTTGTATGGCGGAGAAGAAGCGCTGGACGTGATGTTCCCTCTGCTGCATGGTACGTTTGGAGAGGATGGCACCATTCAGGGCATGTTCGAGATGGCGGATATGCCATATGTAGGTGCAGGTGTACTGGCTTCGGCTGGCGGCATGGACAAAGTGGTCATGAAAAAGCTGTTTGCACAGGCTGGCATCGACCAATGTGCCTTTACGTATTTTAATGCTACACAATGGAAGCAGACAGAGCACGAAATGATCGTACAGGTCGAAGATCAGCTGGGGTATCCTTGTTTTATCAAACCGGCAAATCTGGGCTCCAGTGTGGGCATCTCCAAAGCGCGTAACCGCGATGAGCTGAAGACAGCTGTTGAGTTCGCACTTCGTTATGATACGAAGGTTGTCATTGAGGAGTTTGTTGAAGCCCGCGAAGTTGAGGTCAGCGTCCTCGGCAATGACGAGCCCATGGCTTCCGTTCCAGGTGAGATCGTATCCTCCGGTGAGTATTATGACTATGCAGCCAAGTATATTGATGGTCAATCACAGATGCTGATTCCAGCTCCACTGGACCCAGAGGCCGCAGATCGCATTCGCGAGGCTGCTTTGCAGGCGTTCCGTGCGATTGAAGGTAACGGTATTTCACGTGCGGACTTCTTCATTCGGAAAAATGACGGCGCTTTGCTTATTAATGAAGTCAACACCATGCCTGGTTTCACACCATACAGCATGTATCCACTTCTTTGGCGTGAGACAGGTGTATCGTATGCCGAACTGCTGGATCGCATGATTGAGCTGGCACTGGAGCGTTACAACCGCAAGCAGGCACTGAATTACGAGAACGGCGTCCAGGCGTAGCCTGCGACCACAAGATCAGGAGGGATATGCATGGGATTTCAGACTGAATTCAATTCCGTATGCAAGTTCAAGAATGAGCAGGAGCTGTTCGAACTGCTTGAATACGGACGCGGCAAAATGGTCAAACAGGGTTTCCGGGTATTTCCTACCGGCCAGAAAGTGATTGCATACACACCGGATAACGTGGCTGTAGCCATCGTCAAGATCGTGGTTTCCATTGCAGAGATCAACTTCCAGGGGCAAGAGGTAACCGAGGTGGAGATGCTACTCGTCCGCAAATTGACTGAGGAAGAATCACGCATCCAGACTGCCCTTGCGGATGAGATGTTTTTTGGAGAGCAAGCACAGGAGTAGTTGTTGACTGTAAGTGCGAGTCGGAAGGACTGATTTGCCAGAATACGATTATGGTCACTCTTTTAGGGTAAAACTTGGTTATATACAGTGACGGTACATCCTGACGGCTGAATATGCCGTGCGGGTTTTCCGCCCTAATAGAGAGGAAGAGATTCATGCTCGTACGCTTTGGTTACGTGGCAATGTCCGTGCTTATAGAGAACGCCTCGCCTTCCCGGACCATGACCATGTCGAGTTTTAACAAAATCGATGACAGGGAAGCAGCGATCCGCAAGCTCGAACGGATTGCAGCCGAGAACCTGCACAATACATTACGTTTGCTCAGGCACAACAAGGGTAGCCATATTCATGTATATCGCTTCTCTTCCAAATTGATTCCACTGGCAACACACGAGGACCTGAATGACTGGGACCCGTTCCCGGCACTGAAGCAGGACTTTGCGGCCATTGGTGATTTTGTGAAGGAAAATCGTATGCGTGTGTCCTTTCATCCGGATCATTTTACCGTACTTAGTACCCCACGCGAGCAAGTTCTGCACAACTCGATTCGCGACCTTCGTCATCATGTTCGGATGCTGGATGCCATGGGGCTGAATGCCACTGCCAAGAACAATATACATATTGGTGGTGCATACGGGGACAAGCCTTCGGCGGCGCTTCGTTTTGAAGAAAACTTTTTGAAGCTGGATCGGGACATCCAGGAGCGGCTCACACTCGAAAATGATGACAAAACGTTCAATGCGCCTGAGACACTAGCCGTGTGCCAGCGCTTGGGATTGCCCATGGTACTGGATATCCATCACCAGTGGGTGAACAACGAAGGAGAACAGGCATGGGATCTGTGGCCTGATATTTTAAAGACTTGGCAGTCGCCGCTTGCTCAGGCAGATTCACCGGCTGATCAGCCATTGCCACCCAAAATCCACGTCTCTAGTCCGAAGAGTGAGAAGGATCTGCGAGGTCATGCCGATGGTGTGGAGGTAGAGCCTGTGCTCGACTTCTTGCGTCATATCGCAGCAGACACCCCAAGGCTTGACGTGATGATTGAGGCGAAACGCAAGGATGAGGCCCTTGTGCAACTGATGCAGAAGCTGGCATTCTATCACGAAGAGGGTGTGGAGTGGGTGGACGAGTCTACCGTCATCATTCATCCGTAGTGCCAAAAGGGGCCTGGGCAACGAGAAACTTTACGACCTGTGGGGCGTATACTTTTAACAAGTATTTCAACTTTTCGTAGATTGATATAGAAAGTAGAGTGAACGCTTTGAATGAGAAGGAAAAGACACCTTATGTCGTGACAAGCAAAAGCTATACTGCCGTTGCCATTAATGCAGCTTCCAAAGCTGGCGAATGGATCAAAAGCCGTCTTGGGACGGTAGCTGAACTTGGCACCAAATATTCACCCCAAGATCTGGTGACCGAAGTGGATAAAGGAGCGGAGCAGATGATCCGCCGCCTGATTCTTACGCATTTTCCCCACCATGCCATTCTGGGTGAAGAAGGCGTCGAACCGGGACCGGAAGCTTCGGCAAAAGCACTGAAAGAAGCAGAGGAAGAAGAGTTCCTGTGGATTGTTGATCCTGTGGATGGAACGACGAACTTTGTACACGGATTCCCGTTTTATTCGGTGTCCATCGCATTGGCTCACAATGGTGAAGTCATTGTCGGCGTGATCTACGACCCTTCCCGTGATGAAATGTTTGTTGCGGAAAAAGGGAAAGGAGCTTACGTTCATGGAAACCGGATGCTGGTATCTGGTGAAAAGGAATTGGCTCAAAGCCTGATTGCGGTTGGATTCCCGGCAGACACAACCTTTACGTTGCCACTGAATATGGCCGCTGTGCAGGCTCTTGCTCCGCAAGTTCGTAACTTGCGTGCAGGCGGATCTGCCGCCCTCCATCTGGCATATGTTGCAGCAGGACGTCTCAGCGCCTATACCGAAGTTGGATTGAAACCGTGGGATATTGCCGCAGGTGCGCTGCTGGTTGAAGAATCAGGCGGCAAGGTGACGGATACCATCGGAACACCTTATCAACTGTCTGTGAATCATGTCGTGGCCAGCAATGGCAAAATCCATGATGCACTGACGGATGTGCTGAAGGAAGCGAAAGCTACTGGTCTGGAGTGAGTCTATTCAACTCATCGATGCTTTAATTACTTTTAATTGTACATTAACGGAGGGGACAGAAGGCATCTGAAGAAGCGGAGCGCTCGCCTTTATCACCGGATTTCTACCTTGGAAAAGGGAATCAAAGAAATCTGGGGATAACAGCGATCGGAAGACGGTTCTGTACACGAAGTGAAAGTACAATAGTAATAATTAACGCATGTATGACTTTAATTAAAGGAGCGAAAACAATGGATGAATCCAAAGAACTGGAACGACGGCTCAGTGATATGCTGACGGAAGGGGACATGGAAGAGTCCGGCGACACCGATCAGCGTGAACGCCAGCTGATTCCTCCCAAGTATGAAGTGCGAATCCAGACGGAACGTGATCCAATTGTCGAGGAAACGTTAAAATACCGGAAGATGGCACGCGAAGTGGATGATCGTTATGATCAGTATCTGGAGCGAGCTACTGGGAACAAACCGGCGAGCGACAAGGGTCATTCGAATTCTGAGGACTGGAATAAGCCGCAATCTTAACTAATCACTGAACGTTATAGCTGTGCTTCACCAATAACAGGCTCCCCATCAGGGAGCCTGTTACTTCATGTGTGCTCTCAGCAGAGAGGACAACGCCTACTTTAAAATGATAGAATAGAGTAACACGACTTATATCATTGGAATGACCGATGTACTATATATTAGGGAGGTAGTTCAAAAAGTCCGCTTTTGATTACCAAGGATGCCTATGAGGCATCATCAGCATCGAATATGGAATTCAGCCGAAATGTCCGTTGCTCACGTAGTTTTCCCTACGCTCCGCTACTCCATTTCTAGCTTCATCCCATCTTCTCGGTACTGAAAACCGCCCTTTTTGAACACGTACATTTAGTGTGAAATTATTATAGATTCGCGAAAAGGAGTGTTACTTGAATGAAGCGTAAACGTATATGGGAAAATACAGCTGCCGGTATAACGGTAAGCATGTTGGCAGGAATGCTGCTCTTTACATCATCTGCATTGCCTGCACACGCGGCTGACACCAAAACCGGTGTATTGCCAGCAGGTACAAACGAGACTTCGCTGACTGCGAAGAAAGATGCAGTAGCCGTAACCAAGGAGTTCCGCATCGTCACATTGGGAGATTCCATAACGGTAGGTTATGAGCCCAACACAAAAGAATTGCCTTATGGTTATGTAGAACGTTTGCATGAGCAGGGTTTGCTGCATGGACGTACACAGGTGGACAACTACGGGATTGCCGGATTGAAAACCAGTGGCCTGAAAAACTTCACTACCGCAATTAAGGATGGCAAAACACTGACTTCTGAAGCCATTCAACCAAGTCTTCCTGATCCAAGAGCGGGACAGATCGGAGCCAATACTGCTGCAATCCGTGAGAGTGTAGCACAGGCCAATCTGGTTGCAATTACCATTGGGGGAAATGATGTATCTGAGCTTCTCGGTACAGCAGACAAACTGAGTGATCAGGAACTGCAAGCGAAGGTAAAAGAATTACTCGCAACATATACAGCTAATGTTAGTGCAGCGATTAATGATATCCATGAAATTAACCCGACAGCTAAAATTGTCATCGCCGACCAGTATCAACCGATGCCAGAAGTAGCAGGCAAGGCACTCTATGCCAAACTGATGGAGGCATCGCAAGGCTTCACACAGACTATTGATGGCATTGCAGCACAATTTACTGCTCAGGGTACCGATGTCAAAGTCGCACACGTCGCCAAGGAGTTTGTTGGTGGTGAAGGCACGATGACACATATGATCAAAGATCGTGATTTCCACCCAAATCAATTTGGATATGCGGCCATTGCCGAAGTATTTGCCAAAACGATCTGGGGAGATTACACCAAGCTGACTGCACCTGCCACAGGTGAACCAATGAATATTATCGTGAGTGGCAAAACATTAAATACACCGTACAAACCGATTATCCGTAACGGCAAAAACTTTGTGGCGATTCAAGACATCGTAAACGCTGTAGGTGCTACTACGGTGTGGGATAACAAAACTTCAACCGCAACCATTACATATGGAGACCGAAAGGTTGCTGTGAAGATTGGTGCCAATGCTGTGAAGGTAAATGGAGCATCGGTTACCGTGGATACACCTGCATTCCTGAATAAGGTAGGCAAAGAGTCCAAAACATATGTACCACTTGCCATGGTGGCTGAAGGTCTTGGCTTTGATGTGCAGTATGTAGCGAAGCTGAAAACTGTTTTTGTTAACCCGTAATATACGAATATGAATGGAATGAAGGACAATCTGCTTTTTTATAAAGCAGGTTGTCTTTTTTGCATCTTTCTGAAAATTATCGAGTAAAATGGCCCGTGAAGATGAGAGGGCAAAAAGGATATCGGATGTTTCACTGGCTGACTCAACGGGTTGTCCTTTTTGTTCAGAAGTTGTTCAGAGCGATCCTATAATGTAGCTAGTATAAGAGGAGGAAAAGCCTTATTATTGTGTAAAAATCATAGTTTAGACATATTTGATGGGGTTACATGAAAAATTTACGAGAGAAGAGGAGAAACATGCGCGTTATTAAGAAATTGATGCTAAGCATGATGGCATTCATTCTACTGTGTTTTACTTGGCCAGTTCTGCCCATACATGCGGCGGGACAAATGGTGTTTGAAGGTGTACCTTCAGTTGAAATGCGTCCAGAAACAGAAGGCAACCAACTGGTAAAACCTGATGTAGCGAAGGTCGTTTGTTCAGATCCTACTACCGAAGCAAGTTCACCAAGTTGTCCAGTAATTAAATGGGGCGACCTCACTTATTGGATATACAGCGATAAAGATAATAACTTTGTATTTTATGTTGCAGTGTATAACCAAAAAGGGGCCTTGATTAATCATAAAATCTTCTCAGGCGCTCGCTATATTAAAGAAATCACAGTGGATGGCAGTAGTGAGCGAGTTACCTTAAAAGGGCAAGGTAACCAAATCGTACAAGTGACTTTTGACCAGCTAAAAGAAATTACCTATACTCCCGGAGTGGATCTCAGCGTTACTGATAGTAAGGTTGGGATGAATGAAACGGTTAACTTGATTGTAAACATGAGGAGTCCCATAGAGGATTTGGACGGGGATATCGTGTTTAAATCAAGCGGCTCAACGTTGACACAGGTAGAACTTGCTGACGGCAAAGCGGAGTATTCATTAGACTCTTCTACTCTAGGACTCGGTGTGCATACATTTACAGCAGATTATATCCCAAAATTGGGCAGTGAGTTCAAAATGAATACATCCAAGCCGGTTACTATTGAGGTGGCATACAGGGTCAATTTTATGGATGGACAGGGTAACGTTTTTTCGAAAAATATCGTGAGGGATGGTGGACTCGCTCAAGAACCGAACCCAAGCCCAACGCGACCAGGTCATACCTTTGTAGGATGGTACACAGATCAGACAGATCCAACCACCAAATGGAACTTTGGGAGTAATACGGTGGCGCGAAATATGGCGTTGTTTGCACACTGGACGGTGAACAATTACACCGTAACGTATGATGCGAACTACAGCGGAGCTGGAACCGCGACCACAGAGACAGTGGCGTACGGAGCGAAAGCGAGTGAGCCAAACCCAGCCCCAACGCGAGAAGGCTATACCTTTGCAGGGTGGTACACGGATGCGACAGATCCAGCAACCCAGTGGAACTTTTCCAGTAATACGGTGGCGGGCAATGTGACGTTGTACGCACATTGGACGGTGAACAATTCCACCGTAACGTATGACGCGAACTACAGCGGAGCGGGAACCGCGACCACAGAGACAGTGGCGTACGGAGCGAAAGCGAGTGAGCCAAACCCAGCCCCAACGCGAGAAGGCTATACCTTTGCAGGGTGGTACACGGATGCGACAGATCCAGCAACCCAGTGGAACTTTTCCAGTAATACGGTGGCGGGCAATGTGACGTTGTACGCACATTGGACGGTGAACAATTACACCGTAACGTATGATGCGAATTACAGCGGAGCGGGAACCGCGACCACAGAGTCAGTTGCGTACGGAGCGAAAGCGAGTGAGCCAAACCCGGCCCCAACGCGAGAAGGCTATACCTTTGCAGGGTGGTACACAGATCAGACAGATCCAACCACCAAATGGAACTTTGGGAGTAATACGGTGGCGCGAAATATGGCGTTGTTTGCACACTGGAAGGTGAACAATTACACCGTAACGTATGATGCGAACTACAGCGGAGCTGGAACCGCGACCACAGAGACAGTGGCGTACGGAGCGAAAGCGAGTGAGCCAAACCCAGCCCCAACGCGAGAAGGCTATACCTTTGCAGGGTGGTACACGGATGCAACAGATCCAGCAACCCAGTGGAACTTTTCGAGTAATACGGTGGCGGGCAATGTGACGTTGTACGCACATTGGACGGTGAACAATTCCACCGTGACGTATGACGCGAACTACAGCGGAGCGGGAACCGCGACCACAGAGACAGTGGCGTACGGAGCGAAAGCGAGTGAGCCAAACCCGGCCCCAACGCGAGAAGGCTATACCTTTGCAGGGTGGTACACGGATGCAACAGATCCAACCTTCAAATGGAACTTTGCAAGTGATGTGGTGGAGGGGGATGTAACGCTGTACGCACACTGGACAGTCAAAATTACGCCACAGCCACCGACTCCTTCACCTTCTGTTCCATCAGCACCTTCTGTACCGGTGGTTGTCCCTTCCAATGGGCAACAGAGTCAATCCACCGTGCTAATTAACGGTCAGGCAGTATCCACACGCAGAGTAGATGAAACGTTAGCTAATGGTCAGCCTGTCGTTCGGTTGATCTTAACGGCTCAAGGATTAACGAATGTGATGAATACTAACGCTTCGGAAGCAAAGATAGTCATCGACGGATTAGGGACAGCGGTCAAGCTGGAGATTCCCATGCAGCCGTTACAGGTAAAGGTTAAAGCTGATGCCAATGCTAAACTCCAGATAACAGTGAATGGTAATAGTGTATCTATTCCATTAAATAGTCTGGCTGATCGGCAGTCAGACTCTGCGTTGACCATTTCCATCGTGGAAGGTTCCAAAGAGGCGCAGGCACGTGTAGAACGTGTGGCACAAACGATGGATGCACGAGTCGTATTGAAACAACCAGTCACGTTGTCTGTTGATATCAATGGGCAAGATACAGAGGATGGTTCGAACGATTACTTGCATAAGTCTATCGTGATCCCTGCTGGGTTTAATCCAGACCAGATCACAGTCGTTAGAATTGATGCGAATGGGCAACTTCATTTCGTACCTGCTGTTTTTACCGCCACACAAGCTGAGATATTGTCTACTCAGGGCGGTGAGTATACGATTATTAGTATGAATAAGGTATTCAACGATGTGCAGCAACACTGGGCTGGCGAAGACATTCAGCAGATGGCCAACAAGCTGATTGTTGATGGGCGGCCTGATGGAAGCTTTGCACCTGAACAACCGATTACTCGTGCTGAATTCACAGCCATGCTTGTACGTGCCATGGGATTATCCGGAGGTAGCGTAAAAACCGAATTGCCTTCCGCTTTTAATGATGTGGATTCGGAACAATGGTATGCCAATGCACTCATAACGGCAGGAAGTAAGGGGTTGGTTAATGGTTTCGCAGATGGGTCATTCCACCCGGATGGTCAGATTACTCGGGAACAGATGGCTACGATGCTGGATAGGGCATTGAATTTGATGAAGATTCCTAATGACCAACTGACAGGTACCACTCCTTCATTTACAGATGCATCAAATATCTCGAACTGGTCTTCTGACGCCGTAGCTCGACTGGTAGAGACAGGGATCGTTAAGGGAATGAATGGGGGAACCTTCGCGCCTCAGGAGAATGCAACGCGAGCACAGAGTACGGTGATGTTAATGAGATTTATGCGCTTTGCTCAACTAATCAATTAATGATTATACAGGTTAATGATTACTTGTGAAAAAATAAAACCCAGGTTTAATTGAGAAAGCAAAAAGCAGTCTGCTCTTTGAATGAGTAGGCTGCTTTTTGCTTTCTCAAGATACATTTACACATGTATACCTTCTCTAATGACCTAAAATGTTGCATAAATATATCTTGTCAGATGACCAATGGATGTGTAAATATGAAAATAACTTACAATAAAACCACTAACCTATAGCATGACAGGCACCCCTCGCAAGCCAAAGGAGCGCTTAGGATGAACAAAATTAAGAACGCTTTCACAACACTGCCGATTCATCACAAAACGATTCTTCTCATCGGACTCTTGATGTTAATCAGCTTTACGTTTTATGCGTCCGTACTCCGATATGTGTTCAGTATCTATGACCGTCAGATCTATGAGAAATCCTCGCAGGTCCTCAATATGTCCTCGGTAGGTATTGAGAATCAACTACGTGAAGTTTCCAATCTCTCCTTCAAGGTGATGTCAGACGAGCCGCTTCAACAATATTTGCTTCAACTTGAAAAGGCCGAGACGGGATATGAGAGAAATGGTCTGCGCAAGAAAATTACCAACCGATTGGTTGCTTATGCGGGTTCTGAGAAATACGTCTATTCCATGCTATTTATCGATAATGATAATAACGTCATGGCTGCAGGGAACCGGGAAGGGATTTCGGAGTCGAAGCAAAGGGAACTGGTATCGCTGGGAGATCAATATACAGGCTCCAATGTCTGGCACACTAGCGGGGATAAACAAGCCAGGCTTTTATCTGTACGACAGGTGAAATCTTTTACTGGGGGCGCATTTACACTGGATAAGCTCGGGACTCTAATTATCCGAGTGCGTCTGGACCGAATCGTACAGGATCAGATGCAGGAACCCGCAGAGGACTCACAGTTATTGATTTCGGATGGAAAAGAAGTAATCTATCCAACCGAATCTTCGGTAAGTGAAGCTGAGATTGAATCGGAACTGAAGCGTACCCAACCCTATGGAATTGCCATGTTTGAGCAGGGGAGACACTTTGTGGCCCGTGCCAATTCTTCCTACACAGACTGGACGTACCTGTACACCACTCCTTTTGACCAGATGTTTAAAAAAATTCAGTTTGTTAAACAGTTGGTCACGGTTATTTTTATCATGATTTTTCTGGGGGCACTCATAATTGGAGCAAAGTTCTCCCGCAGTATTACCCATCCGATTGCGCAGCTGATCAAAAAGATGCGTAATATCGAAAAAGGTGATCTGGATAAATTGGAGGAAGCTGCCTTAGGTAACGTTCCGATGTCTCCACAGAATGAGGTTGGGCTGCTGCATCGTACATTCAAGATGATGCTTCAGCGGATTCGTGAATTAATTGATGAGAATTATGCGAAGCAACTGGTGATTCGTGAAACTGAGTTGAAAGCGCTTCAAGCACAGATTAATCCTCATTTCCTATACAACACGCTTGAATCCATTAACTGGATGGCCAAAGTACAGAAACAACGTCAGATCTCGGAAATGGTTGAGGCGCTTGGATTCCTGCTGCGCAGCTCTGTGAATATGACGGAGAAGTGGATCACGCTGGAAAGAGAGCTGGACATTGTCCGCAGCTACGTTACAATTCAGCGCACCCGTTTTGAAGAGAGACTGGATTTTGATATGGAGATTGCACCTGAGGTGGGATCAGCACGAATTCCCAAGTTAACATTGCAACCGCTGGTAGAGAACGCCATACACTATGCACTCGAACCAAGCATTGATCCTTGCCGAATTCGAATAAGGGCGAGAGCAGAGGGAGAACAAGTCATTATTGAAGTCGAGGACGATGGTCCAGGGATGACACCGGAATTCCTCGAACAATTACAAGAAGGACGCATACAGACAAGAGGACAGGGCATTGGGTTATCTAACATCCAGGAACGAATCAGGCTGACCTTTGGCGAAGAAGGCAGAATGGTGATGAGCAGCAAGCCCGGATCAGGAACTGTAGTATCGATCAGCATACCTTGGATTAGAGAGGACGATGACGATGTACAAAGTGATGCTCGTAGATGATGAACGTGTCATTCTGGAGGGAATATCCCAAGTGGTCGATTGGGCCGCAGCAGGTACGGAATTAGTGGGTACGGCGCGGAATGGGATTGAAGCGCTGGACAAAATCGGGCAGTCGAAACCCGATATTATCATTACGGATATTTCCATGCCGGGTCTGGATGGTCTGGGACTCATAGAGAAAGCATCCGAAGCATACCCGGGAGTACGGTTCATTATGTTATCTGGTTATAAAGAGTTCGAATACGCCCGTAGAGCGATGCAGTATGGTGTGAAGCATTATTTGCTCAAGCCTTGCAACGAGAATCAGATCCATGATGCGTTAACTGAACTGTTGCAGGAACATCAGGATGCGCAGGTGAAGGAGCATGTCGCTGGTGAGATGAAACAGCGTTTGCAACGGGTCCTTCCCCATGTAAAGGAACAATTTTTGCTGGAGTTCATGACGAACCGAACCTATGGGCCGGTTGATCTGGAATATTACCAGGAGCTGTTTGATCTGGAACTTGAAGATACAGAAGTTCGGTTACTACTGTTCCGAATTGCAGATGAACATGATTACAGTCATTTATTTGCCATCAAAAATATCGCCAGTGATCTGCTCCCACATGTACTGTTAAGTACAACCATTGAAGGTAGACTCTTGATCCTGCTTGCAGATTCAGCTGATCCGGCTGGACTGAACGAGAATATTGAAGAAGTTCGGGCTGCATTTACCAGACTATATAAATTGGAAGTGACCGCTGCACTGAGCGAAGCAGATCGAATGATCCAATCTCGGCGATTATTCCGTGAGGCATTACAATATTTGAATCATCGCTTCTTTATTGGTGAAGGCAAGTTGATTACGAAGAATGATCTGGTTCTGGCCGGAGAATGCGACGGGTTGCATGTAGAACAGGATGCCGAGCAGTTGTGTCAGTTGATCAAATCGGGCAATAGCGAGGAAACAGCCGCAGAGGTGGATCGTCTTTTCGATCTATTATCGGGTCAGCAGTTGGAGATTGAGGTGACACGTTCGTATGTAGTGCAGCTGTACTCGGCGATGATTCATGTCTGTCCGCCTGAAGAGGCAACAGAATTTACTCAACGTATGGCAGAGTTGCCCCATATGGACACGTTATCTGCTTTGAAGTCTTTTGTAGCGAGCAGTGCAGCCCGGTTAACCTCTGGTTATTATAAAAATCATATAAGTCGCCAGTCTTCAGCCGTGGAGAAGATGATGGACATCGTGGATCGTCATTATGGAGAGGCAGATCTTTCACTCAATGGAGTCGCCCATCAGATGTTATATATGAATCCGGATTACCTCGGTAAAATTTTCAAAAAAGTCACGGGAGAGAATTTCTCCAACTACGTGAATCGTCTGCGCATTGAACGAGCATGTGATCATATTCGCAGAGGCGGGGATGTGAAGGTATTCGAGCTTGCGGAATTATTCGGATTCGGCGGTAATTCACAGTATTTCAGTCAGGTGTTCAAAAAATGGACGGGGATGACACCTACGGAATTCCGCAGGATCGGCATATAACAATGGGCTACCAATCATGTGATTCTTGTCTGGGGAGGACGAACAGCGCCGAGAGGGGGACTGTTGTCCTCCTCTGTTTTTTGAACCAACAAGACGGTTTTGTGTATTCAACTCTGGTCGTACATTTGCGAAAATGACATTAATAAGTTTGTGAAAGCGTTATCAGAAATAAAAAGATAACTCCTTCACACAACCATATCAACATAAAAGGGGAGATTGGCATGGTGAAAAAGGCAATATTCCTGATGATGGCTGCTTTGCTCGTGTTTACAGCGGCATGTAGCTCAGGTGGAGGAACTGAAGGAGCGTCTGGGGACGACTCGGTTACCCTGCGGATCGCTTGGTGGGGCTCGGATGCAAGGCATGAATATACACAGAAGGTCATCGACCTATACAAATCGAAAAACCCGAATGTCAAAATCGATGTGGAATATGCTTCATTTGATGACTACTGGAAAAAGCTCGCACCACAAGCAGCTGCAAATCAGTTGCCTGACATCGTTCAGATGGATATTTCCTACATCAGCCAATATGCACAGAATGGTCAGCTTGAGGATCTTGCTCCATATCTGGGCAACCAAATCAAAGTGGACGATGTGTCCGAGAACGTTATTAGCACAGGTGTAATTAACGGTAAACAATATGGTGTACCTGCCGGTGTAAACGTTCTGGGCTTCCAATACGACCCTGCTTTGCTTCAAAAAGCGGGAGCGGAAGCTATGCCTGAAAATATGACATGGGAATCATACGAAGCACTGGGTAAACAAGCCGCAGAAAAAGGCCTGTATTTGGATGGAGGCGTAGCTCCGGATATCTTCTTCCATTACTTCCTGCGTACCAAAGGACATTCCCTCTACAATGCAGAAGGAACTGGTCTTGGTTATGATGATGACCAATTGTTTGTGGAATTCTTCGGACTTATGCGCCGCATGATTGAGCAGGGCGCAGCACCTACACCGGATGTAGCCAACCAAACCAAAGGCATTATTGAGGAATCGGATCTCGTGAAGGAAAAAGGAATCGGCGTATGGCAATGGTCCAACCAGTTCGTAGCCTTGCAACAGGTAGCGAACCGTCCGCTCGAAATTGCTCCAATGCCAGGACCGGATATGGAAAAAGGACTTTATATGCAGCCAAGTATGTACTGGGGTGTGACGTCCAACTCCAAAGTGAAGGAAGAAGCGGCTAAATTCATTGATTTCTGGGTGAATGACGTGGAAGCCAACAAACTGATCAAAGGTGAGCGCGGTGTGCCAATTTCAGGAGCAATCAAAGAAGCTATCGCACCTGAGCTGAGTGACGCAACGAAACAGGTCTTTGAATTCGTAGCAGCCATGGAGCCAAAAGCTTCACCAATGAGTTCTCCGCCACCGGTTGGTTCACCGGAAGTAATCTCTGCTCTGGCAGATGTGGTTGAAGAGTTGAACTTTGGCAAAATTACACCTGAACAGGCAGCAGAAACATTCCGCAAGAACGCCGAATCTGTACTTGCGAACAATAAATAACAGTTGAATGATGGCTTGCTCGTCCCACTTCAGGGATGGTCGGGAATGGGGCTACTCGCGAATGCGAGGGCCTTTCCCCGTCCAGATGACCGAAGCAAGGATGAGGGAGCAAGCTGATCCATGAAGGAGGTTCGTTCCATTGAGGCAGTATTCGTCGTTACGTAGAAACTTAACCGGATATGCGTTCATAAGCCCGTTTATTATTGGATTCCTGGGCTTCACACTGATCCCCATGTTTGTGTCCTTATATATGTCGTTTACGAGTTATAACTTGTTCACTTCTCCGCGGTGGATTGGGCTCGATAACTACACCAAAATGTTTTTTGATGATCCGAAATATTGGAACTCGGTCAAAGTGACGTTTCTGTATGTATTCATTGGGGTACCGTTAAGGTTGATCTTTGCCCTCTTCGTAGCGATGGTCCTGAACACTGGCTCTCGTATGATTGGAACGTACCGGACGCTGTATTACCTGCCATCCATTATCGGTGGTAGTGTGGCTGTATCCATCATGTGGCGTAACCTCTTCAGTAATGAAGGTGTTATCAACAGTGCTCTAACGGCAATTGGGATTGGGCCAATCAGCTGGTTTGGTGACCCGAATGCGTCCCTCGTTATGCTTATCTCACTGTCTGTGTGGCAGTTCGGTTCGTCCATGCTGATCTTCCTGGCTGGTCTCAAAAATATCCCCACTGAGATGTACGAGGCAGCAGGTGTAGATGGTGCAAATCCTATTCGGAAATTTTTCAGCATTACCTTGCCGCTCCTTAGCCCAATCGTTCTATTCAATATGATTATGCAAACGATTGGTGCATTCATGACGTTTGTACCTGCCTACATTATCTCCAAAGGAGAGGGCGGTCCAATGGATGGTACGATGTTGTACTCTCTGTATCTGTTCCGTCAGGCATTTATGTTTAACAACATGGGTTATGCTTCGGCCATGGCCTGGATCATGCTCATCATGATCGGTATACTCACGGTAGCTGTATTCCTGACATCCAAGTACTGGGTGTTCTACGAATCTGAAGGAGGGAAGTAACGATGGTTTGGAGAAATGTGAAATGGCCCATTTATCACCTGTTCGTTGCAGCTCTTGCCCTCCTGATGCTCTATCCCGTCCTATGGATGCTATTCAGTTCATTCAAGGAAAGCCGTACGATTTTCGTCACAGCGGATACCCTGTTTCCTGCGGAGTGGATCTGGAGCAACTATGTGGATGGCTGGAAAGGCACAGCTGGAAGACCGTTTATGGATTACATCACTAACTCACTTGTAATCGTGGTGATTTCCACCATTGGTGCGGTAATATCGTCATCGCTGATCGCTTTCGGTTTTGCCAGACTGAATTTCAAGGGACGTACGTTCTGGTTCTCCTTGATGATGTTAACACTGATGTTGCCACATGACGTGGTATTGGTTCCTCAGTACATCATCTTCACGAAGCTGGGTTGGCTGAATACAATTCTTCCAATCGTTGTACCTACATTCTTCGGAATGCCGTTCTTCATTTTCCTGATGGTACAGTTCATTCGAACGATTCCGAAGGAGCTGGATGAGGCTGCAACCATCGATGGATGTAACAAATTCAGGCTGTATATTCAGATCATTATGCCTCTGATCAAGTCTTCTCTGGCGACTGCAGCGATTTTCTCCTTCTACTGGAGATGGGAGGATCTGCTCGGTCCGGTATTGTACCTGAACTCGCCTGAAAAATATACCGTATCCATGGCGCTGAAAATGTTCCTAGATAGCGAATCTGCTTCCAACTGGGGTGCAATGTTCGCCATGTCCATCGTCAGTCTGGTTCCGGTTGTAGCTGTGTTCTTCATCTTCCAAAAACAAATTGTTCAAGGGATGAGCACCAGCGGATTGAAAGGATAAGCCAGACTCACTGTATCTTCGTATCTTCGCCCGAATGAACGTTTACGAAAGTTAACCAAGGAGGTTATCGCTTTTGAATAAAGCTCAGGGTAGTCAGGCCGTTGCCATGGAGGCAGCGGCAGAGGGCCAGGCAGTGTCCGTGACCAGCTGGAAGTTTAACTTTGGACCAGACTCGGGAAGAGCAGATGAGACAGGGGATTATCTGAAAGTAACTGCAACAACCGCATATGAGGAACGCGGAGGATACGGATTCGAGGCAGGATCTCTGGTGTATGAGAAACAACGCATTCGTGATGACGATGTGTCGGATCCTACGAAACATCATTATAACAATCCGGGGCAGACAACCATGTCTGCCCGATTGCGTTCAGGCTTCTGTATTCCGCTCAAAGCATCGTTCATCGTGGATGTTCCCGACGGAACCTACCAAGTATTACTCGTTGCAGGTGATGAATTGGCTGAGACAGTGACCCGCGTGAAAGCTGGTGAGGGCAGGCTTGTACTGCCAACCATTCGCACACTTCCCGGACAATGTGCAGAGGTGCGATTCTCGGTCGTTGTTCGCGGCGGCAGATTTCGTCTGTCATTCTCTGGTCCTGCACCGAGAATCAATGCGTTAGAGATTACTCTTGCGAATCAGACCATGACTGTATTTCTTGCCGGGGATTCTACCGTAACGGATCAGCAGGAAAGTGGATATCCGTATTGCGGTTGGGGCCAGTTATTGCCAGCGCAGTTCAAACATGATGTGGCAGTAGATAATCACGCCCAGTCAGGGCGCAGTTCCCGCAGTTTTATTAATGAAGGCAGACTCAGCGCCATTCTGGAGCGAATCAAGCCTGAAGATTTTCTGTTTATTCAATTTGGACATAACGATGAGAAGCCTGACCCCGAACGTGGGACGGACCCATTCACAACATATAAGGAATATTTGAAAAAGTATATCGACGCTGCACGCGAAGCCAAGGCTCGTCCGGTACTCATAACCCCGGTGCATCGTCGCTATTTTGCGGATGATGGCACTTTGACCGATACGCATGGCGATTATATCGTCGCCATGCGTGAGCTGGCGGAAGAGGAAAATGTTCCACTGATCGATCTGGCTGAGCGCAGCCGTCTTCTGTTCGAGCAGGCGGGCGTTGAAGGCACCAAGGACGACTTTATGTGGGTACTGCCAGGCGAGTATGTGAACTTCCCCTCAGGCGTGGAGGATAACACGCATTTTCAGGAACGAGGCGCCCGCCGCCTTGCCCAGCAGGTGGCAGAAGCCATCCGCGAGTTGCAATTGCAACCGTTGCAGATGTATCTGCGATAGGTGAGTAATCGTAGCAGTTGTAGAGAACTTGATTTTACTACTCTAGGAGATAAGTTCCCGCAGGATTTTAAGTCCTGTGCGTCTGTATTTACGCGAAGCGAGTTAAACGAAGTAACGAGCCAGTAAAGTTGCCCAGCCAATAGCGAAGGCAATAAACTTTTAAAAAACAAGCGAGCGTAGCAGCGGAGGAGGGCGGAATCGGGTAGAGGGAGCAAAGCGTCCGCCTTTGGAGCGGGATTACCCCTGCTGAGGGGGGATGAATAGAAATCCCGAGCCAACAGCGGCCCGCAGCCCGATCTGCCCACCAAAGCGACTGCCCCGCGAGTTATTCAGGGGTTTAAAAGCTGTAGCAAGTTAAACGAAGTAACGAGCCAGCAAAAGTTGCCCAGCGAAAGAGCGAAGGCAATAATCTTTAAAAAAACAGGCGAGCGTAGCAGCGGAGGAGGGCGGAATCGGGTAGAGGGAGCAAAGCGTCCGCCTTTGGAGCGGAATTTCCCCTGCTGAGGGGGAATGGATAGAAATCCCGAGCCAACAGCAGCCCGATCTGCCCACCGAAGCGAATGCCCGCAGCTATTCAGGGTTTAAAAGCTGTAGCGAGTTAAACGAAGTAACGAGCCAGTAAAAGTTGCCCAGCGAATAGCGAAGGCAATAAACTTTTAAAAAACAGGCGAGCGTAGCAGCGAAGAAGGGCGGAATCGGGTAGAGGGAGCAAAGCGTCCGCCTTTGGAGCGGGATTTCCCCTGCTGAGGGGGAATGAATAGAAATCCCGAGCCAACAGCGGCCTGTAGCCCGATCCGTCCGCCGAAGCGGCTGCCCCGCGAGCCCGCAGATTTTTAACTAAATATTGCAATCGCAAAAGAGGAGGATGTATTTCAATGACACCTGACCAGACAGAATCAGGCACATCTGCCCGTAAGAATGTTTCAGCAGCGACAGGTCACACCTACTGGGTCATTCCGGATGGCTACATCCCGCCGGAGAGCAGCGGCACACTGGAGAGTCACGAAAGCATCTGTGTACTGAACACCAGTGCAACGGATGCGGAGCTGCACATCACGATTTACTTTGAAGATAGAGAACCACTCGAAGGTATTGTCGCTGAAGTGCCAGCAAGAAGGACGAAGCATATTCGCACTGCATCGCTACGATCCGGGGAGCAGACTATTCCTATGGGCGTACCTTATGCAATTACGGTTTCGAGCAACATCCCCGTTATCATCCAGTACAGTCGTTTGGACACGACCCAGCCTGAATTGGCTTTGATGAGTGTCATGGCGTATCCATCAGGATAACTTCCCTAATCGACAACATAGTTGGAGATGGTAAGAAGCCCCGTAACCTTGCATCCAATGCAGGCACGGGGCTTCTTTTTCTTCACTTAATCGCTGTATTTATACGTGCTCGCATTAAGGATATCCACATGGACCTCTACTTTGCCGAGCTTGAAACGCTCCAGGGGGTCAGCACGTTGGGAGACCACTTGTTGCCATAAGGGCAGATTGTGGCGATAGAGGTGTTCCACGAGACCGTATGAATCGATCTTGCGTGACTTGGTTTTTTCGAACGTATCTCGGATTTGGGATTCGATTTGTTTCTCCGCTTCCTGTTCCATGGCATGTGGAGACCGAGGAGCCCCGTGATCTTCGGTGATGGAGCTTTTGACCGAGGTAACTAGATCAAATGTGACGCCATCTCCTTGTTTTCTCGCCGTGATTCTCGTCTTGGGATGGCGAAGCATCAAGGTTAAATCAGGAGTTTTCCCACCATTCCCATATACGTATAGTGGGTACTGATGTACGCGCTCATAATTTACGTAACGTGTACCATCTGCATCTGCTCCTGCAACTCTACCCTGACTTGTGCCTTTGGAAATGACATAAAACCCATCCATTCTAACAAGGGGTGGCGTTTTATCGCCGTTGAACCAGGTCTCGTTCCTCGTTGATACCGAGGGTAAAAGAACGACGGAAGCCGGCTCACGCAGTCCATCGAGAAGCTGATGGAGCCGGATAGGTTCGAAACCGGAATGCTGTTTGTATAGCCTCATGGGCTCGAATAACTCAATCGTCTGGGCAGATTGGTTCAGCAGCGCAGATGGGGAGAGCACATCCGGAATGTTCTGCTCTGTCGCGTAAATCCAGGGTGTATATCTCAGTTGACCTGAATGTAGCAACGTATTAAATATATCCTCCAGCTTCCCTTCCAGAGCATTTTTCGATAAAACAATGGCTTTAACATGAGTCCAGAGCGTTTGCTGCTGTGATGTTTCATACAAGTCGTTAATAGCCATGCTCAGTGTTGAACCTTCGCCCCGTCCAATCCAGATATCCCTTGTTTCCCGGGAAGTTGGCGTTTCCTGTTTTGCAATACTGGAGAAGTCAATCAACTGGGCATACGCAATATATTGGTTGTCCACATAGTCTATTCCAATGGCCGTGATGAAGTTAATACTTTGCACCTCTTTGGAATCCCAGCATCCCGTTAGCAGGATCAAGCACCCCGCAAGTAGGCCACTCATGGACATCCATCTGGTCATGACCGTTTTCTCCAGCGAGTGGAATCTTGGGTGTGAAGTGCTTCTGGACGCTTGTTTTTTTTCATGGAAGGGGGCATGGATACGGCCTGAGTGAAGTCTCCTGGAATGTAGGGAGATACGGGTGACAGATAGGATACGCCATAACACTCCAACGATACGAGGTGTACCAACAGAGCGAACAGTCCGATCATAAATCCAAATAATCCAAGGATCGAAGAAATAATAAGCATTCCGATACGAATTTGTGCAGTAGCCCCGCTGAGCACGGTATTCACGAGAATATAGCTGGAGATGACTGAGATCGCTACCGTAACTATGATGGTGGGCGATGTAATCCCGGCACGAATGGCTGCATCCCCGATGATAAGTCCGCCGACCACGCTGACCGTCTGCCCTAACGCACGTGGTAACCGCCGACCGGCTTCGTTAAATAGCTCGAACATAAAAATCATTAAAAAGGCTTCCAGCGTCACCGGCATGGGCAGGCCCATTCTAGTACCAGCAATTGTAGCCAAGAGAGGTAGCGGAATTTGTTCCACATTGAAACTGGTCAGGCCGATGTAGAAGGCTGGGAAGAAACAGGCAATCAGCAGACCGGAAATACGCAAAATCCGTTCGAAGGTAACGATGAAAAAAGGTGTGCTTTTGTCTTCCGGGGACTTCAACTGATTGAAAAGTGTAGTTGGTGCGATGACCGCCACAGGAGAACCTTCAATGAGAACGGCAAAACGTCCATTTAACAGGGAATCGACGACAAAATCAGGACGTTCAGTATTATCTGTGAGTGGAAAAATACTCCGAATCCCTCCCATGACAGCTCGCTCCATGATTGAGGTACCCAGAATGCCGTCAATCTCAATCTGATCCAGATTGTGTTGTGCTTCTTTCAGAATGTCTGGATTAATAATATCTTTTACATATAGAAGTCCAATGGCAGTTTGGGTACGACCACCTTTGACATATTTCTCATAACACATCGAAGATGTTTTCATTCGTTTGCGAATAAGGGCCACGTTGGTAGTGAGTTCTTCGGTGAATCCATCGCGCGGGCCTTTAACAGATGTTTCAATGGCTGATTCTTCTGGACTGCGTCCCGGGATATCAGCGATATCCAGACTGCAGGCCTGCACACCATTACCAAAAATGATCAGTAGTTGTCCACTAAAAATCAACAGATTAAGTTTCTTGGAATCAGTGAGATCCTCAATCGGATTTAAGGTTAATCCCAGTTCGTGGGGATGTGATTCCTCAATGATCAGGGAGTGTTGTTCCAGACGGGGAATAATAAATTGATTGATTTGTTTGCCGTCGACCAGTCCTTCGCAATAGAGCAAAATGACTGGCTGATCGGATTCATCTTTGACAGGAAAGGTCTGAATAACAACATCTGCGCATGGATTGAACTGCTCTTTCAAAGAGGCAAGCAGTGTTTCATGGGACGTGGTGTCAATCGCTTGATGCTCCATGATGTTTCCTCCTCTGATGGCGTGAATGGATAAAGGCAACCGTCGTCGCGATAATCGCAAGTCCGCTCAGATACAAGAGATTGAACGGAAATATGTATTCGACCAGAAGCTTTTCGAAGGTCATATCATCCAGAGGATACAACATGGTTAGAATAAAGAAGACACCTAACGAGATACAACTGATAAGCCTTCTGGTAGAGCTCTTAATATTCCATATTTCTACTACAATATACATGGCGAGACTAATCCGGGTGAACGAGCCTGCGAGCCATTGGTAGATGGAAAAGAAGTCGGTTTGGGCGATGTATTTGCCCAAGGAGGCAATTCGCCATTCTTCAAAGGCGGGATATCTCATTTTGGCAGCCTCAAAAGGATCGAATTCCACAATCGCCCCGATGAGTGGGCCGACAGTCAGTCCCACAAGAATGAGTGCGAGCATCAGATACTGCCATACACGTATACGTTTGGAGAGATGAGGCTGGATATACCAGATGAACACCAGTTCAAACATGCCTGCAAGACTGTAAATCATGCCATTCAGCACCGGATGCCAGCCATGTTCTAACACAGGCAGGAGACGGCTATAATCCTTGTATTGAGTGTTGACAATTGCAACATAGAAGCCCAGCAGTACCACTAGTGGAAGGATCAATCCTGCCGTAAATGCCAGTGAGCGTATGCCTTTATATGCCCCATAGGCACAGAGAGACATGATGGCAATACTGGTTACCAGAATTGGCGTTTCTGTCAGATAATTTGTTTTGGCCCAAGTGGTGGTATCGTGCAGGGTGAAATAGATTGCGCTCAGAAAAAAGAGACTGTTCCCAACTCGAAATAACATGCCAATGGGCTTGCCGAGACGGGATGTTAACCATTCATGCAAGGTTTGATGCTGGAGGAAACGAGAGACATAAGCGAGCATTAGCGCAAATATCAGAAATGGTCCGGCTGATAACAGGACGGAAATCCAAGAATCCCTTTTGGCCGCAGCCAAAAGGGCAGGAATAATCAGAACATGGCTGATCAAGCCAACGGACAACATGATCAACATCATAGCTTGTAAAAAAGAAGGTTGTGTTCGTTTCATGCTGAGGGGTCTCCTTTTCCCGATAGACTGTCCTCAGCAGTGTTAACGGGATTGGAGCGCTTCATACTGTCAGTCAAAATAACAAATACCCATGGCTTCTCTTACCTCTAACATCGTTTCCCGGGCCGCTTTCCAGTCAAAATGCGGGGTTCGGGGAGGAGGGGAGCGTATAACTCGTTGAACCGGCGAACCAACTTCTGCGCTGTCTCAATGTAAGGAATCTGACTTGATTCCACTGACCAGCCTATGTTTGCGACCACTCATATTGGTGCCAAGCACACCAGCGATAATCAACAATGCACCAATATAGTGGTAGCTACCCACTGGTTCATGCAGTATCCATGCACCTCCTACGATGGAGATGAGCGTGGACAGATTGCTGAATACACTCATTTGCGAAGCCTCCAGATGGGTCAGAGCATAGCTCGCGAGCAGGGTGGAGATCATGGTGGAGAGAATTGCCAGATAAGCGAGCGCACCCAGATAGGATGTATCTCCAAGTGGTTTGATGTAGTCCATCATGGAACCGCTGGAAGCATGACGGATCAGGGAAGCGGCGTTAAATACAATACAGCCAACCATTAATGTGACCCATGTTAGTTCCATTGGTTTGTACTTCTGGGTTAATGGTCTTGCAAGCACACCATACCCTGCAAAACAGACTGTGGATAACAGCAATAATGCAATGCCTTTCAGGTTACCTATAGACATGCCGCTTCCTTGCATTATGAAGATAAAAACTACTCCAGCGACAGACAGAAGCAGGAACATCTTCTGCATCGTGGATGTGCGTTCCTTCAGGAAAACTGAAGCGAGAACGAGTGTGAATACAGGAGCCATAGCTTGAATAATACCAGCTTCCGATGAGTTGGAAGATACAAGTCCAAAGGCTTGAAAGGCAAAAAATAAAACGGGAGATAGTAGCCCTAGCGGAATAATTCTCCACAGATCACGAAGGCTAAGTCGAATTTTGATCCAGCCAAAAATGATAGGAATGCTGACAACGATCAACGACAGCGCGAATCGGTGGGCAAGCACATCAATCGGATGTGCAACAGTGACGGTCATTTTAACAAATAGAAAAGATAGACCTATAATAGCTGCGTACAGTATAGCTGCGATATAAGCATATACCCGAGTGTGTGTTGTGTTCATGAATGCTCCTCCAATACAGTAGTCATAGCGTTTTATCTTTCATTATCCTGAATTATGTCAGGTTCGAGGCATGTGCTGGCCTTATTCAATATACTGCCGGGTGCATCGTGCTACAATAGATAAAAGGTTGAACTGTATCGGTACAGTTGTTGGAGAGGGATGGGTGCATTGAGAAAATACGAAGTGATTGCCGAAGCGTTAAAGCAATGGATTCAGGAACAGATGCAGCAGCAGGATCGTCGCCAGTGGGCGGATAAGGGCATTCGACTGCCAGCAGTTCGAGTTGTAGCAGAAAAATATCAATGCAGTGTAAGTACAGCAATTCGAGCATATGAGTGGCTGGAACAGCGGCATTTGGTGTACGCCATACCTCAATCCGGTTATTATGCTGTACAGAACGGGACAGGTGCTCAGGACATGGACTGGCAGGGAGCGTTGGACTTTGCTTCAGCTGCTCCCGATCCAAGGGTGTTCCCTTATGCAGACTTTCGTCACTGTGTGGATCAGGCGATGGAGAAGAAGCAGGCAGAGTTATTTATGTATGGCACGGATCAGGGATTACCTTCGCTAATTCTGCTGTTGCAGAAGCAGTTTTCGGATTATCAGGTGTTTGCGAGAACAGAGCAGTTCTTTATCACGTCAGGTGTGCAACAGGCACTGGCTGTACTTGCATTGATGCCTTTTCCCAATGGAAAGAGAAAAGTACTGCTTGAACTACCGACCTATCATAATATGCCCTCGCTACTGAGTGGATTGAATGTGCCGATTGCCGGTGTGAGACGTACCCTGGATGGGATGGACTGGGCATCGCTTGAACGTCAGTTCGCTGAGGGAGATATCAAGTTTTTCTATGTCATGCCGCGCTTTCACAATCCAATTGGCACATCGTTAACTGTTGCGGAGAAGAAGAGATTGATCCGGCTTGCTCAGCGGTACGATGTCTATCTGGTGGAGGACGATTATCTGGCTGATCTGGAGGACAATACGAAACAGGACCCGCTATGGTCATATGATACGGAAGGCCGGGTTATCTATCTGAAGAGTTACTCCAAAATTTTGTTTCCAGGCTTGCGCATTGGTGTAGCTGTTCTGCCTTCGCCTCTAATTGAATCGTTTGGTGCATACAAAAAAATGCTCGATATCGACACTTCCGTCCTGTCTCAAGCTGCTCTGGAGATCTATGTCCACAGCGGAATGTTTGCTCATCACAGGAAAGTGATTCGTAACCGCTATGCTGCCCGGATGAACACAGTACATGAGCAACTGGACACATATCCAGAATTTGCTCCGTTTATGGACGCTCCTCGAACAGGAGGGGAGCATACCGTATTGCCTTTGGCGGGTGATATCCCACTTCGTGTTCTGCTGTCCCGGCTTCAAAAGCGTGGTGTCATCGTTGATACAACAGAACGATATTATCCGGAGGGAACATATCAGGTGCATGAGGATCAAATGCTGCGATTGAACATCTCCAATGTGCCGAAGCAGAGAATCGAAGAAGGGATGCAGGTGATCCGGGAGGAAATTTTGAAACTTCAGATCAGGCAGAAATAACGTGAAGAATCGGAGTGTTGTCCGTATATAACAAAAGGCGTCCACACAAGTTGATCACTTGTTGGACGCCTTTTCCATGAATTGTTTTCCACCGACCATACAGCTTGTACGCTATATTGTAGATGGAAATAATCCGTTTTATTCCTGAGCCATCGCCTTGAAGGAAGCTTCTGCGGCTTCCAATGTAGCCTGAACATCCTCGTCTGTATGGGCCGTGGTCAGGAACCAAGCCTCATATTTGGATGGAGCCAGGTTAATGCCACGGTTCAGCATGTGACGGAAGAAGGAAGCAAACAGCTCTCCATCCGTGTCTTGAGCATGATCATAATTCGTAACCGGATGGTCACAGAAATGGGTGGAGAACGCACCGCGGATCCGGTTGATTGTCAGTGCAATCCCATGACGGTCAGCAGAAGCTTGCAAACCTGCTGTCAGGTCGATAGCAAGGCGTTCCATCTCTTCGTATACACCTGCGCCTTGCAGGACCTCCAGACATGCGATACCAGCCGAGATGGATGCAGGGTTACCAGCCATCGTTCCTGCTTGATAAGCAGGGCCGAGTGGGGCAACCTGCTCCATAACATGTTTGCGTCCGCCGTAAGCACCGATTGGCAGGCCGCCACCAATAATTTTACCAAGAGCCGTCAGATCGGGTTCAATCTCCGCATGATTATCGAGTCCGGCATACGTCTGTGTAGAACCGTAATGGAAACGGAAAGCCGTAATAACCTCGTCATAGATAACCAGTGAGCCGTTGGCGCGTGTCATGGCACAGAGACCTTCCAGGAAGCCAGGTTCCGGCATAACCATTCCGAAATTCCCAACGATCGGTTCAACCATGACCGCAGCAACATCGTCACCCCAGTGCTCCAAAGCATCCTTCAGGGCTTCCAGATCATTGTAGGGCACAGTAATGACTTCTTGTGCAATACTGGCTGGAACTCCCGCACTGTCAGGAATTCCGAGCGTGGACGGCCCAGAACCCGCAGCCACAAGCACCAGATCCGAGTGACCGTGGTAACATCCGGCGAATTTTACGATCTTGTTACGTTTTGTGTAGGCACGAGCGACCCGAATCGTAGTCATGACCGCCTCCGTACCGGAGTTTACAAAACGAACTTTATCCATGGAAGGAATGGCTTCCTTCAGCATTTTGGCGAGCTTGATCTCAAGTTCAGTCGGGGTACCGTACAGCACACCATTTGCTGCAGCTTCCGTAATGGCCTGCGTAATATGAGGGTGGGCATGTCCTGTAACAATTGGACCGTAAGCGGCCAGATAGTCAATATAACGGTTGTCATCGACATCCCAGAAGTGGGCGCCTTGGGCTTTTTTCATAAATACAGGTGCACCGCCACCAACGGCTTTGAACGAGCGTGATGGGCTGTTAACACCTCCTACAATATGTTCAAGTGCTTCTGCGTATAGAAGTTCGGAACGGGAACGTGATGTATTCATAAGATAACTTCCTTTCGTAATGCAAAATATGATAAAGGTACAAGCTACAGAAAGATATGATGATTTTCTCATAATAGTATAGCCGGGCACAACGAGAGGGCAGCGTAATGGCTGCCCTCTGCATGTTTAGATTACTGAGCCGGTTGCTCTGACTTTTGATCGTCACCACTGGCTGTTTTATCTTCGGTGCTGGTTGTACTATCATCCGTTGTAGCAGGCGGGTGAATAATATCCTGAATATGCTGCTTCAATTTCTCTTCATTGGTAACCGTCAATACTTGCGCACCGCCTGCTGTACGTTCTTCTTTCAGCAGGTTCATTGGCGGGATCTGCTCACTGCCATTCATGCTGCTCTGGTAACCGAGGCCACCCAGTTTCCACATATCGGAGAGTGTCAGATTCGTATCCACATAAGGATTAACCTGTTCCAGAATGGAAGGCAGCTTGGCAATGGTTGTTGTTGACTGCATTTTTGCCGTCACAGCTTTCAGCAACTCACGCTGACGCTCGGAACGAGCGAAATCCGACATCGCATCATGGCGGAAACGAACGTACATGAGGGCTGTTTCGCCATCCAGATGCTGATATCCTTTTTTGAGATCAATATCGTATTCGTTATTGTCTGCTTTACTTGTATAGTGCATGTCTTTCTCCACATCAAAATCAACACCGCCAACGGCATCCACCAATTTGATGAATCCCTGGAAATCCGTATACACATAATATTGTACAGGAATGCCGAGCAGGTCGCCGGCAGCTTGCATCGCTGCATTAGGACCATGGGTGATGGCAGTGTTGATCCGTTCTTTGCCATATCCGTCAATATTGACGTAAGTGTCGCGCAGAATGGAGAACAGATTGATTTTTTTGGTAAGTGGGTCGAGCGATACAACCATCATGCTGTCGGAGCGGGGAACTTCACCTTTTTTCAATCCGCGCGCATCGACACCCATAACGAGAATATTTACCGTTTCTGTGCCTTCCCATTTTGGAGGGTCAGGAGTATTTACTTTCTCCACATTCTCGATACCTGCGAATGGTGATTCGTCGCCGTCTTTTGCCAAACCGTCCAACTGATTGAGAATAGAACCGAAATAATATGCCGCTGCTCCTCCGATAATTAACACGAAGGCGGCAAGAGAAATCCATATGGTTCTCTTCGTCTTTCTGGTCATGCTAGCTCTCCTTTGTATTTGAGATGAAATAAAAAAACGAGTTCGAGTATTCAAGTAAGATCTAGTCGAAGCTTTCCGTACACGTCTTTTCCCAACATAAGGGCAGGACGCGGCTCCAGACTATTTTAAAGCTTGCTGAATTTTGACTGATACCATTATAATTTCTTTTTGGGCTACAAGCAATTTCAACAAAATCCAAGTGAGGTATAATCATGCTGGCGATTGATGTCAAAGATTTGCGCAAGTCGTTTAGCGTCCAGAAAAGCCGAGGTGGGCTGAAGGGCGCATTCCAAGACCTGTTTGCACGTCAATACCAGGAGGTATTGGCTGTAAATGATATTTCATTTCAGATTCCGCAGGGCGAAATTTGCGGATATATTGGGGAGAACGGTGCCGGTAAATCAACAACGATCAAGATGTTGACCGGCATTTTGGTGCCAACTTCAGGGCAAATATCGGTTGGTGGATATGTTCCGTATCAGGAACGGGAGAAGTTTGTACAGAATATTGGTGTTGTTTTTGGTCAGCGCAGTCAATTGTGGTGGGATATTGGCGTTATCGAATCCTTCCATTTATTGCGCAAAGTATATCGTGTAGGAGAGGTCGATTTCCGGAAACGTCTGGATGAACTGGTTGAGCGATTGCAGCTTCAGGACCTGTTAAGCCGTCCGGTGCGGAAGCTCAGTCTTGGTCAGCGTATGCGCTGCGAGTTAGTGGCAGCCTTGTTGCATAATCCGAGTATTGTTTTCCTGGATGAGCCAACTATTGGTTTGGATATTGTGGTGAAGTCGGAAATTCGGGATTTCTTGAAAGATATGAACAAGGAGCATGGAACGACCATCCTGCTCACAACCCACGATTTGCAGGACATTGAGGCCCTGTGTTCCCGGGTGATCATGCTTGATGCGGGCAACATCATCTATGATGGTGGTCTGGATCATCTGAAGTCCCAGTGGGGCAAGGAGCGGGAGATCCGCTTCAAGTTTGGCTCAGCTCACAACATCAGTCAGATGCAGGAATGGACTGCTGCGTTGCCTGTGCGTTGGACAGTAGAGAATGAATTGTCCGCATCTGTATGGATTCCGCTGGACCTGAATGTTTCGGATGTACTCGGACGTGTCGTTGGACAGGCTGATATTACCGATATTCAGATTATCGAGATCAACACGGATGAGATTGTGCGCAGTATTTACCAATCCGGTTCCGCCGAGCGTCCCGAGATTGTGGGAGCAGGGAAAGAAGCGGTGGGTGTATCCTGAGATGAATAGTGCATTTATTGATTTTATGCGCATCCGTTTTCTAACGATGCTGGCATACCGGGTGAATTATTACTCCGGCATTTTGATATATACGCTGAATATCGGCGTGTATTACTTTACCTGGCAAGCCATTTACGGTAGCAGTGGTGAACTCGGCGGTTTCACGGCAGCGCAGATGACCACTTACATCGCTGTATCCTGGATGGCACGTGCTTTTTACTTTAACAATCTGGACCGGGAGATTGCCGCAGACATACGGGATGGCTCCATTGCGATTCAATTCATCAGGCCGATCAATTACGTTATGGTCAAAATGATGCAGGGTCTTGGTGAAGGCATTTTCCGCTTCCTGCTCCTCATGATTCCAGGGATGCTCATCGCCATTCTGCTGTTCCCGGTTGAATTGCCTACGGCGCCATCGGCGTGGATTGGCTTTCTCGTCATGCTGTTCTTCAGTTTCCTCATTAATTCCCAGATTAATGTGATAACGGGACTGGCAGCTTTCTTTGTGGAAAACAATGAAGGCATGATGCGTATGAAACGCGTCGTAGTTGATCTGTTCTCTGGTCTAATCATCCCGATCAGCCTGTATCCAGGCTGGATGTCTGCGGTGATGAAGGTATTGCCTTTTCAAGCCATTACGTATCTGCCCGGTTCCGTTTTCACTGGAAGAGTGGAAGGTACCGCCATCTGGAATGTACTCGGTATTCAGGTGTTCTGGTTTGCCGTGTTACTGCTCCCGATGGTATTGATCTGGCGTAAGGCGCGCAAGCGTCTGTTCGTGCAAGGGGGATAACGGAATGTACTATATGGGTCTGATCTGGGAATATTTGAAGAACTACATGAAAACACGACTCACGTACCGTGCCGATTTCTGGGTGGAGATCCTATCGGATCTGCTGTTCCAGGCAACCAACCTGATCTTTATCTTTGTGGTCTTCCGCCACACGGATAACCTGGGCGGTTGGAGTGAGAGTGAAGTGCTCTTTGTTTATGGATATTTTATGGTGCCCTATGGCATCTTCAGTTGTTTTATCAATCTGTGGGGATTCAGCGAGCGGTACATCGTCAAAGGTGAGATGGATCGGATCCTGACACGCCCTGCACATAACCTGTTCCAGATATTGCTTGAAAATGTGGACCCGCCTGCACTCGTGGGCTCGTTTATCGGCTTGATCATCATGATCTTCAGCGGAGCAGAGATGGGTCTGATGCTGGAGTGGTGGCATATCCCTGCCTTAATTATATTGGCACTCAGCTCAGTCATGATCTATGCAGGCATCTATACCACATTGACTTCACTATCCTTTTATTCGGACGCGCCAACAGGTATCCTGCCGTTGATGTATAACATTCAAGGATATGGACGCTACCCGGTAACGATCTATAACCGTGCCATTCAGGTGCTGTTAACCTGGATCATTCCGTTTGCCTTCGTGGGGATCTATCCCGCAGCATTGTTCCTGGAAAGGTCCGAGATGCATCGTATGGCGCTCCTCACACCTGTGATGGGACTGGTGTTTGGTTCCATGGGCTTGCTTCTTTGGAATTATGGTGTGAAGCGGTATCGCGGAGCAGGTTCATAATAACGCCCTATAGCAATTCATGGGGGAGATTAGGGAGGAACTGACATGACGTTAAATGTAGGCGAATTGGCACCGGATTTTGAACTTCCGTCCAGTACGGGAGAATCGGTAAAGCTTTCGGATTACCGCGGACAGCGGGTACTGCTTTATTTTTACCCCAAGGATATGACTTCGTCCTGTACGCAACAGGCTTGTGATTTCCGGGATCGACATGCTGAATTTGAAGGGCTGAACACAGTCATTCTCGGAATCAGCACCGATCCGATGAAACAACATGACAAGTTTATTGCCAAGTATGGTCTGCCGTTCACATTGTTATCGGATGAAGAGCATGTCGTAGCTGAGCAATACGGGGTATGGCAGCTGAAGAAAATGTATGGCAAGGAGTACATGGGTATGGTTCGCTCCACTTTTCTGATTGATGAAGAGGGGAAATTGATCAAGGACTGGTCCAAAGTTCGGGTCAAAGGACATATCGAGTCTGCGCTTGAGGCTTTGAACACATTGTAATTAATGATTTAGACATGTGTGAATAAATACATCTTAACCGTTTCATCATTAAAGGCTGTGTTTCGCGGAATTAACCGTGAACACAGCCTTTTTAGGTGGGCAATCGTTTTTGATTGGATGAATTGTTCTTGCTCTTGCCAGAACGAAGCCGATGCACGAGCAGAAGGAATAGCGGAATAATAAAACTTACCGTGATATCCCAATCCACCCAAGCGGGCATGATCGTATTGGTGTAGAAAATGACATTGGGAGAAATCAGTACAGCTAACGCGAATAATAACATCGCTGATGGCAGGATGAGCGGTTTGTATGTCTTTAACCGAAATAGCTGAGCTGTTCCAACGACAAACGAGAACATATACAGCAGGCTTTTGAAATAGGTAGCAATTAACCAAGCAGTCGCCATGAACGCCTCAATTCGTTCGAAAAAGTTGCCGATATTAATTTTCTGGGACAGGGTATAGGAGATATAGATCTCATGTTGGGTAAGAAAGGGTCCAAAAACCATGAGCGAAATGAGCAAAAGTGTAGTTAGCAGTAACCCTCCACATAAGGTGGCGAGTAACATGTCACGTTTGATATGAGGCCCGGACATCACATAAGGAAGAACCATGGTGATTACGATGAGTTCACCAAAGGAAGTAAATGCTCCCCGAATGATGGAATGAACCAGATGGAGCCAAGGGATGTTCAAGTAAGGTTGCAGATGTGAACTGTTTACTTTGGGCATCAGCCCCAGAAACAACAAAATCATAAAGGCAACAACGATGGGGGTCAGCAGTTCACTGCTACTTCCTATTGTATGCAAGCCATGCATAAGCCCCCAGACCAGAGCGCACATAAGGATAATTAGAATGACCCGGATGGGGGTCTGAAGGTAGATCTGTGTGGTCATAAAGTCACCGACTTCACGGATACATATGACAGCGCCTATGGCGAAATAAAATAGATATGCAGCTGCCAAAACAGACCCTGCCCACCGGCCAAGTATTTTTTGGCAGATTTCAATAAGGGAAAGATCAGGGTGTGTCTGATGAAGTTTGTATAGCACCCACATGATGAGTATGCCGATCGGTTGACCGATAAGAGAACAGATCCATGCATCCTGTTGACCCGAAGCAGTAACCACGGAGGGATAGAGTAGAATCATGTCCCCAATCATGACGAGAAAGGTAAGGACTGCAAATTGCCTAATGGTGATTTTCTCCTTAATTAGCATAGACACCGTTCTCCTTCTCTATATTCAGCATGGATGAAATTCATGAAGGAACCATTTTTCCATCTATACCCGGCTCCTTCCCCAAAAAAAATAGTACTCATTCCTGTGAGGAATTGTTTGGAGTAACCGATGATGTTCTGTAAGACTTAAGCAATTGTATCAGCAGGAGACAACCCGGCAGAATGATCCCCAGTGTGGTATCCCAATCTACCCAATATGGAACAATGGTGATCACGATAAAAGTAATGCTTGGTGAGATCAGATTGGCTAATCCGAAAATGAGTAAAGATGCAGGGAGTACTAGTATCTGATACTGCTTAAGCTTGAACAGTTCTGCACAACCAACAATAAAGGCGTATAAGTATATCATCGCTTTAAAGTACGTAGAGATCAGCCAGGAAGAAGCCATAATCGCTTCAATACGTTCAAAAAAGCCCCCAATACTGATTTTCTGGGACAAAACAAAAGAAGCATATATGTTATGTTGCGTAAGAAAGGCACCCAAGACCAGCAACGATATGGTAACAAGCGTTGCCAATACCAAGCTGCCTAAACCAGCTGCAATAATTACGTCCCGTGTTCGATGAGCCTGCTTGGCAACATAGGGCAGTATCATCATGATGGGAACGACTTCACCGATGGGATATATAATGCTTACCAGAATGCCCTGCGAGATAGAGACAACACTCGTATCACTTACTGGCTTCAAATTTCTGGTATCAATCTGAGGAAGCAGGCAGACTGCAAGGACGACAATAAACACAATAACGACAGGCATCAGTAGTTCACTACTTCGTCCCATCGCCTCTAATCCGTGAGACACTCCCCACGCGATCACGATGACAAACATCAGAATGATGATGCGAATGGGAGTGTACGGGAAGATTTGAGTGGTCATGAAATCGCCGACTTCTCTCGTATGCGTGGAAGCACCAATAATGAAAAAGAACAGGTAAAAGCAGGAAAAGAAAGTACCTGGCCAGAACCCTAGAATGCTTCGTGCCATCTGCACCAGATTTTTTTCTGGATGCATACTACATAACTTCAGGATCATGGCCATCAGTGCCATCCCCAGAGGAACGCCTATAAAAGCACAAATCCAGGAGTCTTGTTTCGCATAGGACGTGATGACTGAGGGGTAGATCAGCATCATATCCCCGACCACCATCATAAAAGTGAGAGTGGTCAATTGTCTTGTTCCTAGGCGCCCCTGTTCCAGCATAATGGTCCTCTCCTTTTTCTAGGTTCCCGTCAGACGTGCCAAAAATTGATTAACAGGTTCATAGATCCACATGATGATATAGAGCGGACTGGGGAAATCCCACAGGTTGGCTGCAATCACACTGAACCCTGTGGCTATGACGAGCATTCCGCTGTACACCGCTGTTTCCCTCCATTCCTTGCGACGGATGAGACCTGGAAGATCAACCAAGCCTACGAGGCCCCCTATGACAATGACAGTAATTGTAATCAACATCCGGTCTCACTCCTTCAAATCCTCCTTGAATGAATCATCCAGTGTACCTACACGTTTGATCTGTACATTGGCTTCATACTTAACATCCAGATTTTCAAAATATTGATCCCAATCCTTCTCAATTTTTTTAAAAAATTTAGGATCAGCATGATACACTTCCTGACCAAATCCAAAAATGTCAATATGGAACTTTCGCCGCACTGAATTCACGGAGTTTTCCATTAGATCTATCAGTCGATCCTCACTGTCCTTTTCCAACTCTTTGAGCGTTTTCATTGAACCAATTCTGATTCCGCACTCTACTGCACCAATGGAAGACACATTTTTGAGTTTGATGTGGATCACAGGCTGGTCGTTAATGACCTTTGCTTTTCGTTGGGTCTTGGTGCGGAGAGCTTTGAACGTCACATTTCCTCCTTTTCGGCAAGGCATGTGACTGATGGTAGACACCACATTGTCGCGGATGTAGTTGTATCCTTTCGATTCATCTTCCGTTAACCAGCCGATCAGTTTGTCCTTTTTGAAGATGCTTAATCCCGTAGAATTCAGATTGGCCGGAGATTTGATTGTCGCAATATTATCTTTGCTGCCACTTATCGCTGAACTGCCAACAATCTCTACTCCGGTGATGACAGGCTGTATTCCGGGAGTTAGCATGTATTCCATTAACTGATCACCAGTTACCGTAGTAGTGGGAGACCAGGTTTTGGCAGATACGTCCAGAGAATTAAACATCTTCTCCGCAGGGATATTCTCAAGTGGGGTAAGCACGTTCAGTACTTTGGAAGCCGTTGTATTTCGTGCAACCATGACGTAATAATCGGGTCTAGCAGTAGGTTCTCGCATTAACGCTTCCATGACATCGTAGATGCCCTCTTTACGTGCATATTCTTCTCCGAACACCAATACACGGATATGTGCCATGAATATACGGCGTGGGCTTGTCTCGGTCAGCTTTTGAATTGCTTCAAACAGCGTGGGCGCGGACGCTTCGTACAGCGTGACAGGAGTACCATTGCCTCCCCCTGATTTGGAGGATACTTCATTCGGCACGACGACCTGAGCACTCACTTTAATCAAATCGCCATCCTTGTCTACACCAAGACCCAGCATAATGCCAAGTTCATTCAATTCCTGGCGATCCCAGCATCCGGTAAGGAGAGGGAGCAGGCATACAATGCATACAATTAATCGGAAGCACTTGTTCATACGTTGTTCTCCTTACCGAATTAACGCTTCATTTTTTTGCTGGCTTGTCGGATTTTGTTCGGGGTACCCGTAGAGAATGGACGTGTTTTCATATGGGACCAGGGTACACGAAACAGCGTATCTTTCAGATCTTTCTGAATTAGAGGTGCAAAGGGGGACATATACGGTACGCCAAAAGAACGCAAGCTGCACAGGTGTGTAACTGTAATGAGCAGAACAATTAGAATACCGTAGAAACCAAAAGCTGCCGCGAGTATCATCAATACAAATCGCAAAATTCGGACAGAGATAGAAAGTCCATTCTCTGGAATGACATAACTGGATATGGCCGTTATGGAAACGATAATAACCATTGCGGCGGAGACAACTCCTGCATCTACGGCTGCTTGGCCAATTACCAGTGTTCCGACAATGGAAACGGCCTGACCGACCGTTTTCGGAATACGTATACCTGCTTCTCGCAAAATTTCATAGGTCAGTTCCATCAGTATGGCTTCAATGAATGCGGGAAAAGGAACGCCTTCACGTTGAGCTGCCAGACTAATGAGCATATTGGTGGGTAACATTTCCTGGTGAAAGGTGGTAATGGCAATATAGAAGGATGGAGCTAGTAAAGCGATAAAAAAGGACAGATAACGAATCAAGCGAATCAATGTGCTGATATCGGCCCGTTGATAGTAATCCTCCGGCGATTGGAAGAAATGCACGAACAAGGCGGGAACCAGCAGCACAAAAGGCGTACCGTCCACGATGATGGCTACTCTGCCCTCAAGTAAGGCAGCACAAACCGTATCTGGACGTTCACTATTGTAAACCGTGGGGAATAACGTTCTGGTTTCGTCTTGTACAAGTTCCTCGATGTACCCGCTCTCCAGAATCCCGTCAATGTCGATCTCATCGAGCCTGCGCCTTAGTTCCTCTACCACTTCTGGATCAACGGTATGCTTCAGATATAAGACCGCAACCCTTGTTTTGGTGATACGACCAATCTCCTTTTCTTCGATCCAGAGATGAGGGTCACGAATCCGTTTGCGAATCAAGGAAGTATTTGTACGCAAATTTTCATTAAATCCCTCCATAGGACCCCGAACAACGGTCTGTGAGATGGGTTCACCAACAGCACGGTCTTCCCAACCGGCTGCGGCAATTTTCAATCCTCGTACACAGCCTTCGATCAGCAGGATGGCCGATCCGGACAGGAGAGCATTAAGCACATCTTCCATGTCATCCACGAATACTACATTGCTCGCAGCCAGAATATCATTCTGGAGGTAGCTAAGATGCTCATCATCTGCCGAGAATTCCGGAAGTTCATGTGTCTTTAATAGAGATTCCAGGATGGAATGATTCAGAATCTGCACATCCACTAATCCATCGATGTACAACATAACTGCAGGCCATTTATGTAAACACTGGAGAGGGCGCATCATCAAGTCGTTGCTGTTCCCCATCACTTGCTTGCAGTAATCCATATTTTCGCCTAGATCCGGAGAGATTGGCCTCTGATCTTGGCGTTCCGGCGACGTTTTACTCATGCTTTCACCTCCCTATACACCCTATATTTTCAAGTTAGTATGACCTGGATGAATTCGGATTATCACAAAAAAAAGGAGCTGCGATTACTCGCAACTCCTTGTCTGCTTATTATATATGGACTTTTGTCCGGGTTTACTTTTGTCTTTGTCGAACAGGGGCTGGCTTGGATACGGTGGATCTTGCTGTCCATGCTTTGCGGTAACGATAGAGCACGGCTACGATGAGCAATAGGCCGATTCCTCCCACGATATATGCTGCATATTGATGAGCCAGATGGAATACGGCGTTCCACTGAGGGCCAAATATTTTGCCAATGCCCAGAAACAATACAACCCAGAACAGTGCGCCTGAATAGGCGTAGAGAGCGAATTTGCGAAAAGGAACAGCGGCTATGCCCGCGAAATACCCGGTGAAATGCCTTACACCCGGAATGAAATAACCGATGAAGATTAAGGCATTACCATACTTGGCAAACCACTTTTGCGTTTTATCGAGCTTGTCCTGCTTCAGCAGAAACCATTTTCCGTATCGTGTTATAAAGGGCAGTCCTGCTTTGGCTCCAATAAAATAAGTGATGGTCATGCCAATCGTTGTCCCCAGAAAAGCCAGTATGGTGAGGATTCCAAAGTCGAGATGCCCCTTGTAGGAGAGAAACCCTGCGTAAGCCATCGTTGTTTCACCAGGAAAGGGAAGTGCGATGAATTCAAGCAACAAGCCAAAAAACAAAACGCTGTATCCGTAGGACCCAAACAGATGTTGGATCTTCTCAAGCAATTCCAATAGATTTCACTCTCCTGAATACGGGGTGGGAGCATGAATACTCTCCAAGGTGTTTTAAGGTGTTCTGCCTTTTCATTATGCTACATAATCTGAAGCGAAGAATCAATCAGGCTAGATAGCAAATTGTGAAAAAATATTAAACAAAATCACGTCTTTTTTCAATGAAGCCTCCATATAATTCTAACAAATCTGCTGAAGTCTATCAGCAAATTACTAGAGACGGTGGAGGTCGATTCGTAAATGGTACAGAGACCGGAATTGAGAAGCAAGGAAAATGGGGGAAACTCTGCAACAACCATACATATGTTTTTATCTGGACAATGGTCTGTCATTCTCGTGCGAATTGCGATATTGCTATGTGCATTCGCTGTATATGCAGGCACGGCTTATGCATCTTCTGCTTCCGGCTCAGGTGATCCAATTTCGGAAGATAAGAATACTCAAGACAAGGTAGTCTATCTGAGTTTTGACGATGGACCGGGGAACCATACCCGTGAAGTATTGGATATTTTGCGTAAGGAGAAGGTTTTGGCTACATTTTTTGTGCTGGGTGAGCAGGCAGAACGTTATCCCGAGTTAATCCGGACGCTTGTGGAGGATGGACATGCTTTGGGCAATCATACGTTTAATCATCAATACGAACAGCTGTACAGTGATTTTAAAGTGTTCTGGAAACAGATCAAGCAAACAGAGGAAGTGCTGGAGCGTATCACCGGTTTCCGTCCGAATCTGGTGCGAGCACCAGGCGGTACCTACGGGCATTTTGACCAGAGTTATTTTGATTTGCTCCAACTGGGTGGATACACCGTCATGGACTGGAACGTCGATAGTGGAGATTCCAAGCGTAAAGGTGTTCCGGCCAAAGAGATCCTCAGCAATTCGACCAAAGTACCTGCGGGGGCACGTTCGGTCATTGTCCTGATGCATGACGGTGGTGCACATGCTGAAACGGTAAAAGCACTTCCGGGTATTATCAAATATTATCGTGATCATGGATATCGTTTTGACACCATAAAGAGTACGGATCAACCAGTTCAATTCCGTGTACATCCAGATGGTAAGTATAAAGCCCGCAAGGCGCCGGGAAAGGCCTGGATCGAAGAGCATGTAGAAGCGAACGCGACGTTATGGCTTGCAACCAAGAAGCTGAAGGTAGAGGTGGGATTGGCTGCGGCTACCTTGCAACCGGGTGAGTTCCGCATGGAGGGGCAACGAATCATGGTGCCTTTGCGTACTTTTATGAAAAAATTCGGGGGTAGCACTCGTTGGGACTCTGAAACAAGGACGGCCATAGCAGTATGGAAGGAAAGAACGATTCATGCAGACAGTGTGAGCGGAACACTGACAACAACCGGGGCAATTGAAACGGGAGCAGTACAGAGTCTGGGGGGAACCATCTGGGTTCCGTTACGTGAGTTACTGGAGCAGATGGGGTTGAGGGTGAATTCCTTAACCAGTAATGAAGCAGAGTGGACGGTAAAGGCGGGCACTTCCAGATCCATTTCGGCAATGAACAGCATATTTAAGTATAAAATGATCTGAAGAAAGTCATTCTTGCAGGACTATTCTCTCTACTTCCGGGCAACACTGAATCATAGATTACTATGGTTCAAGAATGCTGATGAACGGAAGGAGATCAGATAAATGTCTTATATCCGAATGGAACATGAACATGCTGTTGAATTGTTAAACAGGGTCATGAAGCGTGTTGAGAGTGTGATTATTGGCAAAAAAACAGAGATTCGTTATGTCCTCACTGCAATGCTCAGTGGAGGTCATGTACTTCTGGAAGATGTGCCGGGTACCGGGAAAACGATGCTGGTTCGTGCCGTTGCTTCTGCACTGGACTGCTCCATGGGCCGGATTCAATTCACGTCCGATGTCATGCCAGCAGATGTTACGGGCACTTCGATCTATCATCCACATACAGCTGAATTCAAGTTTCGGCCCGGACCTGTCATGTCCAACATTGTCCTGGCTGATGAAATAAATCGCGCTTCACCACGCACTCAGTCTGCCCTGCTGGAGGCAATGGAGGAACGACGTATTACGGTTGATGGCACAACCTATGCCTTGCCACGCCCGTTCTTTCTGCTGGCGACACAGAATCCGTTACAGTTCGAGGGTACGTACCGTCTGCCTGAAGCGCAGCTGGATCGATTTATGATGAGAATTGGACTGGGGTATCCCGATCCGGAACAGGAATTGGAATTGTTAACCCGCATGCAAGGTAGAGAAGCGCTTGATGAACTTCGCCCTGTCCTGCTTGCTGAAGAAGTCGTAGCCATGCAGCGTGAAGTCAAACAGGTACATGTTGATCCGGTCGTCAAACAGTATCTGGTGGCCGTTGCTGTAGCCTCTCGCAGCCTTCCGGCGGTCAGATTGGGCATCAGTCCGCGTGGAACACTGGCCTGGATGGCTGCTGCGCAGTCATTTGCCTATCTTCAAGGGCGCAGTTATGTCATTCCGGATGATGTGAAAGAGGTAGCTGTGCCTGTCCTTTCCCACCGTATTCAATTGAAGGCCCAGAACAGAGCGGAGGTTTGGGGGCAAGTACAAGTCATTGAAGAAGCATTGTCATCGGTCCCGGTACCTGTACAGATGGCATCACAGGGAAGGGGACGGAGGCAATGACTGCGCTGGGACAACGGATTGTGAGTGCTGTCTTGGTGGTGGCTTTTGTTTCCTTGTATCAGTGGCATGGGGGCAAAGCGGCGTTGTTTCTATCCGTTATAACTTTCTTGATGTTCACAGGAGGTCTGCTTCTCCATTGGTTCAGACCACGGCGTATTCACATCCGTCGGAAAATACACACGAACCGGATTGAGGCAGGCGAGCAGGTACGGGTTCTGGTCGAACTGGAATTCAAATGCCGTATTCCATTGTTATGGATCGTTCTGTGTGAGAACACACCTGCAGGTGTTCATCGCAAATTAATTTTCCCGGGAACACGGCGACAATTTTCCTATCAATATGAATGTTCCGGGTTACGCAGAGGAATCTACAGATGGGATACAGGCAGATTGTACTGGGGTGATATGTTTGGCTGGAATACCCTCTCCGCAGAGACCGAAGGAGGTACACCCCTGATTGTTGTTCCTCAAGCAACGGCTTGGGGGAAGGGTGATTCGGTAGAATTCGCAGCGATGATCGAAGGGACTCTGTCGGAGCGAAGAAATAGCCAGGGAAACCGTAGCCCTGAATTCCGTGAATATCAGCAGGGTGACCCACTGGGAAGAGTTCATTGGAAAAGTACAGCCAAAACGGGTAAACTTCAGACCTTTCTGCCTGATACCACGGATCTGGCTTCGCTCGGCATCCTTGTGTATGAAGGCGCGTCGGGTTATGACGTAAAACAACAGGAGAACATGGATGCACCTGCTTTTGAACGAGTGGTTCGTGCAGCTGCCCGCTGGATTCATACCGCTGAGCGGGATGACATTCCTTATCACCTGTGGATGGAAGGCGGCGATAAGAGCTATGATGCACAAGATCAATGGCAGCATGGGCCGTTCCATGCAGATGATGAGAATCATGGACTGGACAAGTTAGCGGGGGCACAAATATCCAAAGCACAATCAGGCTCTGTTTCACTCCGAACGGAGATGCTGGATGGACTGACGAGTGGGTCGCGAATTGTGGTTCTCACCGGTAAGATGGATCAGGTTCTGGCCGAATGGATCTTAACTGCAATCGGGTCGGGTTATCGTGTAGAGGTGCAATTGACTGAAGCAAACCAGGACCAATTAGGATCAACGGATAGATTGATGAATGGATTGGGATATGACAGCTTAAGTTTGGAGCGGCTTCGTCACAGCGGGGTGCCGATCCATGCGGTTACAGACGTTGCGTTATCTTCATTGGGAAAGGTGGAGGTAACGGATGTGGGAGCTTAATGGTAACCAGCAACCCAATCCCACTGTGGCCGACTTAGAGTCTACGGACCGTACGAGAATGGAATCGGCCCATTCCGTATATAAAGTTGTGAACCAGAATTCTGTGAAGGATATAAAGGATGAGGGATATGTGAGCGTACCTATCCTGTACAAAATTGTTATTTCGGCCATTTTACTTATACTGTCTCTGGAGTGGATATATCCAGTTACATCATCAGATCAGCAGGGCAGTGAACGGTTCTTGTCCGTAATGGCGGGATTAACGGGAGCATTGTTGCTCGCGGGGTTAATTCGTACAGGATGGATCACCGGAGTACTGATCCGATTATTCATTGCACTCGCTGCGCTATGTCTGATGTACGGAGGAAGTGAACCTGTCCGTTGGGCGGTCGCTTATCCGGGAATATTTTCAGCGGATATGGACACTTTTATAAATAACTGGAGATTTCACTCGATTAGTACAGAAACGAGAGGTTTGTTCATGATGTGCGGCTGGAGCATGCTCATGGCTTCTGTGCAATCCCTCGTATTGTTACGTCGAAGCGTTATGCTGTTTGGCAGTGCAACACTGCTCTATTTGCTTTTGCTTGAATCCTTTGCGGGGCTGGATGTGTATGCTTCTGTAATACGGTCTGTCCTATGGACTTTTCTTATTCAGGCTCTGCTCCAGCTATTACGTCTCAATGCAGGAGTCACTACTCCGAGTTATCGCGGCAGCCCCTATGGCCGTTGGAGTGCAGTAACTATCGTTGCTTCCGCAGGTATGGTGCTTCTCTCCGCGTTACCTGGCCAGTTTGCTTCCATTCCTCAGCCGGAACGCATATCTCTGGAACAGATGGGTGAACGCATAGCTCGCTGGGCAGGTTATACACAGCACGTTAGTATCCCTGCTGCAACGGCAGTCACGGGATATAGCACAGCGGACGCGCCTATGGGAGCACCGTTGGTGCAAGGGAACTCCATCTTTTTTATAGCAAAGAGTCCAAAAGTGACGTATTGGCGAGGGGAGACCCGTTCATATTATAACGGTAGTACTTGGAGTGATCCGGGTCAAAGCTTCGAAACGGCAAGTCCATCCGGAATGCTGCGTGCTGATGGTTGGGAGAATCCAACCTATTGGAGTCGCATTCGCCAAACCGTCACGATGCAGCGAGAGTGGAAAGGACCAAATCCTCTCTTTACCGGGGGGATACCGGTTAACGTATCGTTCCAGGATAAGAACAAGGATAATCAGGAAAACATGTTTTCTTTGCTGTCTAATCGCGATTCGGCAACGTTGTGGCTCGCGAGCTCAGGGGACGATAAGATAGTTAAACATTATTCGGCAGACGTCATGGTTCCTGTCGCAACACCTGAACAGTTACGTCTGCTTGAGGAAACGAATAAAGGGAAAGATCCGGCAGCCATTCGGAGGGACTATCTGCAATTGCCTGCATCACTCCCTGGTCGAGTGCAGACGCTCGCCAAGGAAATTATTAAAGGCAGTGAGACCCGGTATGACGCTGTGCAAGCTGTAAAGACTTATCTGGCTGCTCATGCCGAGTATACGTTGGATACCCGTATGCCACCGCGAGGAACCGATTTTGTGGACGATTTTTTATTCGTCACCCGGCAGGGGTATTGCAATCATTTCTCCACAGCCATGATTGTGTTGCTGCGTGCAGAGGGCATCCCCGCACGCTGGGTTAAAGGTTTTGGCCCCGGAGTTGCTGACCCGAATGTGCCCAGTCAGTATGTGATTTCACAGGGAGATGCACATTCCTGGGTAGAGGTGTATTTTCCGGGTGCAGGCTGGATGCCGTTTGAGGCCACGCCAGGCTTCACCATGGCGCAAGGCGCGGGCGAAGGTGTCGCAGCGCTTGCCGGGGCGCAGCCTGTTGCGGAGACTCCGCCGTATATGAGCGGCGGATTGGCTAACGCGGGCGCATGGCTGCTCGCCCGCGCACGGGCCATTGCCGCGGAGCCATGGCTCGCGGCAGCCCTTGTGGCAGCGGCCCTGCTGGGCGCCGCTGCTCTGGTCCGCATGCGGCGGCTACGCCCCGCGCTGCGGATTAGGCTGCTGCTGGCGTGGCCGCGCAGCAGCTTCCCGGACCGCGAGCGGCTGCTGGGTGCCGCCGCTCCGGTCTGGGCTGCGCTCGCGCGCAAGTACGGCCCGCGGCCGCCGGGTATGACGCTGCGTGAATATGCAGCGTCACCGGCTTTGGCCGCAGGCGCGGACGGCGCGGACATCGCGCGGTTTGCAGCCGACTGGGAACGGCTGCTGTACGGGCCAGATCGTCCGCTGCGCGCGGACAGTCTGGACTTCCTGCGCCGGGCACTTCGTTTGGCCCGGCGGTTGCAGACGTTGTAACACAAGGATGTTACAACGTTACACCAAAGATGCGAAGCTGCTGCCATACAATCGCTATCACTTACCAATAGAGCTTGGCCACTTGTGGGCAGATGAAGATCGCCATTGGCTGGCGCATTGTTATTTAAGTGCAGCGTTTGGTTCATCGCTGCATGCCACACATAAGACGCCTTTCGCGCTACGCTGCGAACGAGGCGTCTTTCCACGATCATACACTTGAACCAGCATCTTGCTGCCAAGCTATTCTATTCGGAATTTCATATTTAAAGGCATTTGGTAATCCTGTTTTGATATGTCGAAAAAAGGAGTTTCGCCTTTCCTTGACGGTATGTTTTGTCGTTGCGTATAATTAGTTTCATTGAATTGAGGGAGGCACGGTTATGAATAAGCAGAATGAGATTGTGGTTGTCCTTGACTTTGGGGGGCAATACAACCAGTTAATCGCCAGAAGAATCCGGGATCTTGGCGTATACAGCGAGCTTTTGCCGTATAACACACCGGCGGAAAAGATCGCAGAAATGGCACCAAAAGGAATCGTATTTTCAGGTGGGCCGTCCAGCGTATACGCTGAGAATGCTCCACACGTGGACCCAGGTGTTTATGACCTAGGCTTGCCAATCTTCGGTATCTGCTACGGAATGCAGCTTATGGCACAACAGCTCGAAGGTAAAGTAGAACGTTCCGAGAAACGAGAATACGGTAAAGCAGACCTTGAGTTTGCCGCTGGATCTACACTGGCAAAAGGTATCGAAGGCGAACATACAGTATGGATGAGTCACGGTGACCACGTGGTTACACTTCCTCCAGGTTTCAAACTGGATGCAGGTACGGAAAGTGCGCCAATCGCTGCCATGAGCGACGATGAGCGTAAACTGTATGCTGTTCAGTTCCATCCGGAGGTACGTCACTCTGTTCGCGGTAACGACATGATTCGTAACTTCCTGTTCGAAATCTGTGGTTGCGAAGGCAACTGGACGATGGAAACATTCATCGATGACACCATCAAAGACATTCGTGAAAAAGTTGGCGACAGTAAAGTACTATGTGCGCTTAGCGGCGGTGTAGATTCTTCCGTTGTAGCTGCATTGCTTCACAAAGCCATTGGTGATCAACTGACATGTATGTTTATCGACCACGGTCTGCTGCGCAAAGGCGAAGCTGAAAGTGTAATGGAGACGTTTGTCGGCAAATTCGACATGAAAGTTGTCAAAATTGATGCACAAGAGCGCTTCATGTCCAAACTGGCTGGCGTGGATGATCCAGAACAAAAACGTAAAATCATCGGTAATGAGTTTATTTACGTATTTGACGAAGAGTCCAAGCAGTTCGATGATTTTGCATTCCTCGCGCAAGGTACACTGTACACAGACATCGTGGAAAGTGGTACAGCGACTGCACAGACCATCAAATCTCACCACAACGTGGGCGGTCTGCCTGAAGACATGAACTTCAAACTGATCGAACCGCTGAGCACGCTGTTCAAGGATGAAGTACGTAAAGTCGGTACCGAGTGTGGCCTGCCGGACGAAATTGTACACCGTCAGCCGTTCCCTGGTCCGGGTCTTGCGATCCGTGTTCTTGGTGAGGTTACTGAAGAGAAACTTACCATCGTTCGTGATTCAGACTACATCCTGCGTGAAGAGATTGCCAAAGCCGGTCTCGACCGCGAAATCTGGCAGTACTTCACAGCCCTGCCGAACATGAAGAGTGTCGGCGTTATGGGTGATGCGCGTACGTATTCCTACACAGTAGGTATCCGTGCTGTAACATCCATAGACGGTATGACTGCGGACTGGGCACGTATCCCTTGGGATGTGTTGGAGAAAATCTCCGTACGGATCGTTAACGAAGTCGATAACGTAAACCGTATCGTCTATGACGTAACTTCCAAACCACCTGCAACGATTGAGTGGGAATAGGGTATAGACTCTTAACGATAGATTATAAAAAAATGCTCTTTTATCTGCGGTATTTCGCAAATAAAAGAGCATTTTTTTATAAAGGGAATATTGTGATTAAATTTATTGGGGTACTTTTTTTACAAGTAATAAACTCTCAAAATTAATTCCATTTTAAAGTTCACTTCATGATCCATTCAGGTCCGGCCTGTACAATAAGTACATACTAAAGGCAATATGGCTACTGAAGGGAGAATTGAATGTATGCGTAAAACCGACTATATGAGCAAATGGAAGATGGGCATTGGAAGTGCGTTTCTGATGGTGATGCTGGCAGGATGCGGTTCAGGTATGCAAGATCTGGCTTCCGGTTCGGGGGACTTTCCATTTGTGAACTTAGAGGCAACGGATGCTTCTTCCGATCAGACCAGAAACCAGGAATTATCCTCTGACTCAACAACGAACGCAAATCAGGAACAACAAGAGGTACAAGATACTCCGCAGGCAGAGATATAATTAACATAGGACTGATCCGGTAAAAAATAGCCCCGGAACATGTCGCAAATTGCTCCATATACCTAATGAGTATAAGCCTTCTGAATACGAGACATCGTTATTCCTAAATCATTACTCACCTGATTGCTAAAACGCATCAGAAACAAAAGCTAGCCTGATTAGAGCGCTTCTCGCCCTTGGATCAGGTTAGCTTTTTTATGTTATCCTGCGGAACTTTCGCCATGAAAGAATGGACATAATCCATTGCAATTTCTCCAAAAAAAGCGCATTCAATTGGGTTGTAAACCGCTGAACTGGTTCAATCTGTTAAATAATACGAACGATATTATAAAAGGGTGATATTAATATTCGTTTTTCTCATTGACAAAAACATACTGCCCTCCTAAAATAGTGATGGGAAACAAACAAATAGCGCATACTTATTCGTATAATCCTGGGGATTGGCCCGGGAGTCTCTACGAGATCACCCTAATGATCTGGCTACGAAGAGGAGAAGGCTAAGCACATGAATTCTACATGATTGCGGGGACATCACGCACATTAGAATTTTTTTTGTTCTTAGTAAAGGCATCGTGCCACTCCTTGTCAGTTGAACCCTGGGTGAAGAATTTTCATCAGGGTCATTTGTCGTTTTTCAATATGGCTTCAACATCTCTAAGGGGGAGTTAGTAATTATGGATCGTTTCTTTAAATTAAAAGAAAACGGAACAAACGTTAGAACGGAGATTGTTGCGGGTCTCACTACGTTTATGACAATGGCTTACATTCTTTTTGTAAATACGTTGTTCTTGGGACAAGCCGGTGCGGGGATGTCGGATAATGCAGTATTCTTTGCAACAGCCGTCGGCGCCGGATTAATGACTATTATTATGGGATTGTTCGTGAATATTCCGATCGCACTTGCACCAGGTATGGGGCTGAATGCGTACTTCATGACTGTCGTTCTAAGTTCGAATGGAGCGATTACTTGGCAAGCGGCTCTCGGAGCGGTATTCCTTTCCGGTATCGTGTTCATTATTTTGACCGTGACGAAGATTCGTCAAATGCTGCTTGTTGCAGTTCCACAATCGATCAAAATGGCCATTACGGTTGGTATCGGTCTCTTTATTACCATTATTGGTTTCAAACTTGCTAATCTCGTGGCTGTAACAGTTAATGTTGCACCAGACGCAGATCTGAGTCAGCCGATTCCAGGTAGCAGTTTTAATCTGTCGCTGGGTAACTTTATAACACATCACGATGCATTGCTGGCCCTGATTGGTTTGCTCCTTATTGCTATTCTGATGGTTATGCGCGTCAAAGGCGCTCTGCTGATCGGGATCGTAGCAACAACGCTGATTGGTATTCCGATGGGCGTTACGAATCTGAGTGGTCTTTCAGGCGCAAGCTGGTTGCCTAACTTCAGTGATCTGGCGGTTGGACAGCTGGATTTGAAAGGTGCCATCAGTCTCGGATTGTTCGAGATCATCTTCATCTTTACCTTCGTTGAATTGTTCGACACGTTTGGTACGATGGTAGGTACTGCAACACGTATGGGGATTATGAAAGATAAGAAAAAAGGCGAGAAAACGATCGGTAAAGCGATGCTCGTCGATGCAGTTGGTGTCAGCGCAGGTGCTGCACTGGGTACAAGTACCATTACAGCATACGTTGAAAGTGCTTCAGGTGTTGAGGCGGGTGGACGTACAGGACTGACTTCGGTAACAACAGGTTTGTTGTTCATTTTGGCCCTGTTTATCGCACCGCTTGCGCTTGTTGTTCCATCCGCTGCGACGGCTCCGGCATTGATCATCGTGGGTGTGCTTATGATGAGTCAAGTGCGCAGCATTGAGTGGGATGATTTCCTGCAAGCTTTCCCCGCGTTCCTTACAATTGTATTGATGCCTTTCACAGGCGGAATCGCAAACGGGATCTCCGCAGGTATCGTATCTTATGTGATTCTGGCGGTGTTCAGTAACTTGGTTACAGAGCGTAAAGTGAAAATTCACTGGCTCATGTGGATCTTGGCGATCATTGTAGTCTGCCGATACGTATTTATTGGCGGGGAATAAGCGTACATTAGTTTTAATGAAGAATACGGAGATAAGTTTGTTACCTTATATATGAGAAAGAAGCGAAAGCCACGGGATTTAAACCCGGAGCTTTCGCTTTTTTTGTATTCTTTTCTTGGGAAAAATGAATTTTAAAAATGTTTTCCTTCTATATAGAAGGAATGAGTATAATGTTCTATGATCTGTTGGTTGTTTATCCAATGAAATCATCGGTTAATATGTTTCTATAACGTGATGAGTCTATACTGTATACAAGATGAGTTTCTCTATAATTGGATTAGGGATCATGTGAAAAACTTTTTGCGTATATAAGTTAATTACTCCGATCATTAAAGTTAGTGCGCAGATGTATCATTTAGCCGGTTATAAGGAGATACTTGTTAAAAGGTCTACAGAGTACTCATTTTATAAGAATTTAATGTTTATCGAAAAAAAGACTTGCGTTCCATAATTGTACATGGTATATTCTATTTCCGGCCAAAAAAACACGAGATACACGGTGCGGCAAGCAAATGAAATAAGCTTCGAAAGAAACTTAAAAAAAGAGCTTGCAAAGTTGGTTCGGACATGATATTATATAAGAGTTGCTGAAGAGAACGACATTCGGTAACGAAACAAGTTTGATCTTTGAAAACTGAACAACGAGTGAGTAAACATTCTGCTTGCAGAATGAACGCGAAAGTTTGAGACAAGCCTTGGCTTGGATCGGCTGGAGCACAAATGAGATTTTTAATCTCGTCAGATTCAAAATGAGCTTATCGCTCTTTTCAATACTTTATTGGAGAGTTTGATCCTGGCTCAGGACGAACGCTGGCGGCATGCCTAATACATGCAAGTCGAGCGGACTTGAAGAGAAGCTTGCTTCTCTGATGGTTAGCGGCGGACGGGTGAGTAACACGTAGGCAACCTGCCCTCAAGTTTGGGACAACTACCGGAAACGGTAGCTAATACCGAATAGTTGTTTTCTTCGCCTGAAGGAAACTGGAAAGACGGAGCAATCTGTCACTTGGGGATGGGCCTGCGGCGCATTAGCTAGTTGGTGGGGTAACGGCTCACCAAGGCGACGATGCGTAGCCGACCTGAGAGGGTGATCGGCCACACTGGGACTGAGACACGGCCCAGACTCCTACGGGAGGCAGCAGTAGGGAATCTTCCGCAATGGGCGAAAGCCTGACGGAGCAATGCCGCGTGAGTGATGAAGGTTTTCGGATCGTAAAGCTCTGTTGCCAGGGAAGAACGCTTGGGAGAGTAACTGCTCTCAAGGTGACGGTACCTGAGAAGAAAGCCCCGGCTAACTACGTGCCAGCAGCCGCGGTAATACGTAGGGGGCAAGCGTTGTCCGGAATTATTGGGCGTAAAGCGCGCGCAGGCGGTCATTTAAGTCTGGTGTTTAATCCCGGGGCTCAACCCCGGATCGCACTGGAAACTGGGTGACTTGAGTGCAGAAGAGGAGAGTGGAATTCCACGTGTAGCGGTGAAATGCGTAGATATGTGGAGGAACACCAGTGGCGAAGGCGACTCTCTGGGCTGTAACTGACGCTGAGGCGCGAAAGCGTGGGGAGCAAACAGGATTAGATACCCTGGTAGTCCACGCCGTAAACGATGAGTGCTAGGTGTTAGGGGTTTCGATACCCTTGGTGCCGAAGTTAACACATTAAGCACTCCGCCTGGGGAGTACGGTCGCAAGACTGAAACTCAAAGGAATTGACGGGGACCCGCACAAGCAGTGGAGTATGTGGTTTAATTCGAAGCAACGCGAAGAACCTTACCAGGTCTTGACATCTGAATGACCGGTGCAGAGATGTACCTTTTCTTCGGAACATTCAAGACAGGTGGTGCATGGTTGTCGTCAGCTCGTGTCGTGAGATGTTGGGTTAAGTCCCGCAACGAGCGCAACCCTTATATTTAGTTGCCAGCATTTCGGATGGGCACTCTAGATAGACTGCCGGTGACAAACCGGAGGAAGGTGGGGATGACGTCAAATCATCATGCCCCTTATGACCTGGGCTACACACGTACTACAATGGCCGGTACAACGGGCTGCGAAATCGCGAGATGGAGCCAATCCCAACAAAGCCGGTCTCAGTTCGGATTGCAGGCTGCAACTCGCCTGCATGAAGTCGGAATTGCTAGTAATCGCGGATCAGCATGCCGCGGTGAATACGTTCCCGGGTCTTGTACACACCGCCCGTCACACCACGAGAGTTTATAACACCCGAAGTCGGTGGGGTAACCGCAAGGAGCCAGCCGCCGAAGGTGGGATAGATGATTGGGGTGAAGTCGTAACAAGGTAGCCGTATCGGAAGGTGCGGCTGGATCACCTCCTTTCTATGGAGAATCGTTTCCTGCAACGGAAACATTCAAATACGCAGCTTAGCTGCACAAACTACTCACTCGTTGCTCAGTTTTGAGAGCTCAAACTCTCAAACAGCTTGCTTTTGCATGGAGCTTGTTCTTTGAAAACTAGATATCGAAACGAAACAAACGCGAATTAGAACATTCCTTTTTAGCTGAACTTGTGTTAAACAAGTTTCAATAAAAACGGTAGTCAAATTGCTTTTGTGATGGTATCGGGTGAGAGCGACTTTTGGCTTTGCGCAAGCAAACCAAGGGAAGCGAGCGACCGAAACCGGAACAAAATGGTTAAGCTACTAAGAGCACACGGAGGATGCCTAGGCGCTAGGAGCCGATGAAGGACGTGGCGAACAACGAAACTGCCTCGGGGAGCTGTAAGCAAGCTTTGATCCGGGGGTGTCCGAATGGGGAAACCCAGCTGGGGTAATTTCCAGTTACACCTAACTGAATACATAGGTTAGTGTGAGGCATACCAGGGGAACTGAAACATCTAAGTACCCTGAGGAAGAGAAAACAATAGTGATTCCGTCAGTAGCGGCGAGCGAACGCGGAGAAGCCCAAACCAGAGAGCTTGCTCTTTGGGGTTGTGGGACGTCTCACATGGAGTTACAAAGGAACCGGTTAAGCGAAGAGGTCTGGAAAGGCCCGCCAAAGAAGGTAAAAGCCCTGTAGTTGAAAGTCTGTTCCCTCCGAGACGGATCCCGAGTAGTGCGGGGCACGTGAAACCCCGTATGAATCCGGCAGGACCATCTGCCAAGGCTAAATACTTCCTAGCGACCGATAGTGAAGCAGTACCGTGAGGGAAAGGTGAAAAGCACCCCGGAAGGGGAGTGAAATAGAACCTGAAACCGTGTGCTTACAAAAAGTCAGAGCCCGTTTTAGGGGTGATGGCGTGCCTTTTGTAGAATGAACCGGCGAGTTACGTTCCCGTGCAAGGTTAAGGTGAAGAGCCGGAGCCGCAGCGAAAGCGAGTCTGAATAGGGCGACTTAGTACGTGGACGTAGACCCGAAACCGGGTGATCTACCCCTGTCCAGGGTGAAGGTGCGGTAACACGCACTGGAGGCCCGAACCCACGCATGTTGAAAAATGCGGGGATGAGGTGGGGGTAGCGGAGAAATTCCAATCGAACTCGGAGATAGCTGGTTCTCCCCGAAATAGCTTTAGGGCTAGCCTCGGAAAACAGAGTCGTGGAGGTAGAGCACTGATTGGGTGCGGGGCCCGCAAGGGTTACCAAGCTCAGTCAAACTCCGAATGCCATAGACTTACTTCCGGGAGTCAGACAGTGAGTGCTAAGATCCATTGTCAAAAGGGAAACAGCCCAGACCATCAGCTAAGGTCCCCAAGTGTGTGTTAAGTGGGAAAGGATGTGGAGTTGCACAGACAACCAGGATGTTGGCTTAGAAGCAGCCACCATTGAAAGAGTGCGTAATAGCTCACTGGTCGAGTGACTCTGCGCCGAAAATGTAACGGGGCTAAACACACCACCGAAGCTATGGCTTGATGCTTTGCATCAGGGGTAGGGGAGCGTTGTATAAGGGTTGAAGGTGTACCGTAAGGAGCGCTGGACATTATACAAGTGAGAATGCCGGTATGAGTAACGAAAAGATCAGTGAGAATCTGATCCGCCGAAAGCCTAAGGGTTCCTGAGGAAGGCTCGTCCGCTCAGGGTAAGTCGGGACCTAAGGCGAGGCCGAAAGGCGTAGTCGAAGGACAACAGGTCGAAATTCCTGTACCACCGTAAGCCGTTATGAGCAATGGGGGGACGCAGTAGGGTAGTGACGCGGACTGATGGATGTCCGTCTAAGCAGTAAGGCTGATGTGTAGGCAAATCCGCACATTGTAAGGCTGAGCTGTGATGGGGAGCGAAAATTGTAGTAGCGAAGGTCATGATCTCACACTGCCAAGAAAAGCCTCTAGCCAGGTGAAGGTGCCCGTACCGCAAACCGACACAGGTAGGCGAGAAGAGTATTCTAAGGCGCGCGGAAGAACTCTCGTTAAGGAACTCGGCAAAATGACCCCGTAACTTCGGGAGAAGGGGTGCCCCGGTAGTGTGAATAGCACGAGGGGGCCGCAGTGAAAAGGCCCAAGCGACTGTTTAGCAAAAACACAGGTCTGTGCGAAGCCGTAAGGCGAAGTATACGGGCTGACGCCTGCCCGGTGCTGGAAGGTTAAGGGGAGTGGTTAGGAGCAATCCGAAGCTGTGAACCGAAGCCCCAGTAAACGGCGGCCGTAACTATAACGGTCCTAAGGTAGCGAAATTCCTTGTCAGGTAAATTCTGACCCGCACGAATGGCGTAACGACTTGGGCGCTGTCTCAACGAGAGATCCGGTGAAATTTTAATACCTGTGAAGATGCAGGTTACCCGCGACAAGACGGAAAGACCCCATGGAGCTTTACTGCAGCTTGATATTGAATTTGGGTACGATCTGTACAGGATAGGTGGGAGCCTTTGAAGCGTGAGCGCCAGCTTGCGTGGAGGCAACGTTGGGATACCACCCTGATCGTATCTAGGTTCTAACCTGGTACCGTAATCCGGTGCGGGGACAGTGTCAGGTGGGCAGTTTGACTGGGGCGGTCGCCTCCTAAAGAGTAACGGAGGCGCCCAAAGGTTCCCTCAGAATGGTTGGAAATCATTCGAAGAGTGCAAAGGCATAAGGGAGCTTGACTGCGAGACCTACAAGTCGAGCAGGGACGAAAGTCGGGCTTAGTGATCCGGTGGTACCGCATGGAAGGGCCATCGCTCAACGGATAAAAGCTACCCTGGGGATAACAGGCTTATCTCCCCCAAGAGTCCACATCGACGGGGAGGTTTGGCACCTCGATGTCGGCTCATCGCATCCTGGGGCTGAAGTAGGTCCCAAGGGTTGGGCTGTTCGCCCATTAAAGCGGTACGCGAGCTGGGTTCAGAACGTCGTGAGACAGTTCGGTCCCTATCTGTCGTGGGCGTAGGAAATTTGAGAGGAGCTGTCCTTAGTACGAGAGGACCGGGATGGACGTACCGCTGGTGTACCAGTTGTTCCGCCAGGAGCACCGCTGGGTAGCTATGTACGGACGGGATAAACGCTGAAAGCATCTAAGCGTGAAGCCCCCCTCAAGATGAGATTTCCCAGTATGTAAGACCCCTTGAAGACGACGAGGTAGATAGGCTGGGGGTGGAAGTGCAGCAATGCATGGAGCTGACCAGTACTAATCGGTCGAGGGCTTATCCAATTAGCAAGTGATAATTCGCATGTTTCGTTTCGAATCTAGTTTTCAGAGAATGATCTCTGAAATGTAAGCTATGCGTTTGGTGGCGATGGCGGAGGGGTTCCACACGTACCCATCCCGAACACGACCGTTAAGCCCTCTAGCGCCGATGGTACTTGGACCGCAGGGTCCTGGGAGAGTAGGACGCCGCCAAGCAACAGGAAGACACACTTGAATGATTTCGAGTGTGTTTTTTATATTTTCCTTAACTGCTTATATAAACCTTAACAGCCTTGGTTATTTACCAGGGCTGTTTTTTTATTTCAATATTTATGAGAATATTAAATAACTTTAAATGGTTCATTTCTCTATCATCGATTTAAGTACAACATCTGTCTAGCCCTTTATTTGGTCGCAAGCCTCCGCAAGGATTGTAAGGGAGTTCTGCAATGCACGCTGGGTTTCCGAATCAATGATGACGCCTTGTTTGTTCATTTTCAATGTAATATGAGGAATAGTTAAGCAGCCCTCTTGTAAGACCTGTGCATTAATCATGTTTAGTGTAAGCAATAAGGAAGCATGGGCTTTGTCACCTCCCATGGGGCTTGGGGAAGCAGCAATGACAATGGTGGGTTTATTGAACCATTCTCCAGAAGATACAATCCAATCTAGTGCGTTTTTTAAGACCCCAGGAACGCCATTTCCATACTCTGGCGTGCAGATTAGGACACCGTCCGAATGCTTAAGTTGGGCTCTCAAGTTCTGTACGGACACTGGGCCCTCCGCGACATCGATGTCAGGGTTAAAATGCGGTAGATCATTTAATCCATCATAGATTTGAAACTTAAGGTTAGGCGTAGCCAGCTTAATCATGGCGTGCATTAGTAACGTATTGGAGGACTGATTGCGGAGACTTCCGGAAATGGCAAGGATATTTAATTCTTTTTTCATGAGCGTAGATCATCTCTATTCTTTAGTAATGTAGGGCAATTTGTTTATTTTCCTCCTGATGGAATGAGCTGTCTATAGAAAACGCATTTAATTAAGGCATTCTTCATGTTAGTCAGGCGCTATCCACAATTCTTCATCAAAAATGCATGCCATCGTTTGTATTACTCTGGGTAATAGAATGAAGAGATCACTTAAAATAGACAACTAACGAAAGAATCATAATAAATATTTTATAAAATTAGTACCAAGTACTAAGACTAAGTGCTATAATGGTAAAAAAACAAGTGAGGTGACTACCGGTATGAATCATCAATCAAAGGCAACCATTACGGCAATGGGGACGTATGTACCGGATCGAATATTAACGAATGCTGATCTGGAGAAATTGGTCGAGACAAGTGACGAATGGATTGTGCAACGTACAGGCATGAGAGAACGGCGAATTGCAGCTGAAGATCAATTTGTATCTGATCTGGCTACGAAGGCTGTAGAAGATATGATACATCGTTATGATGTAAGTGTAGAAGATGTGGATATGATCCTTGTGGCTACAAGTACACCTGAATATGCTTTCCCAAGTACCGCATCCAGAGTACAGGCTAACCTTAAGATCCCACACACGGGCGTACTGGATTTAAATGCTGCATGCGCAGGTTTTACCTACGGGCTACAGCTTGCTGACAGTCTGGTGACCAGTGGAATGTACCGCAAAGTACTGGTTATTGGAGCAGAGACGTTATCCAAAATTACGGATTACACAGACCGCACGACTTGTGTACTGTTTGGTGATGGAGCGGGGGCCTTCTTGGTCGAGAGATCATCGGGTGCTGAAGGTGACTTTATGGCAGCCATATCAGGTACACATGGAGAAGGCGGTGTACATCTCTATAAGAGTGGTCTGTCTTCGGAGATGAATGGTATGCCTTTGCAGGGTGAGGGATGCCTTGTTCAGAATGGGCGAGAGATTTATAAGTGGGCTGTACGGACGATCCCAGAGCAATTAAGTAATCTTATAACTAAAGCTGGATTAAGACCTGAGCAGATTGACTGGTTTGTCCCGCATAGTGCCAATATGAGAATGATTGAGGCTGTTTGCGAGCGTGGTCCGATTCCTTTGGAACGTACTTTAACCAGTGTGGAGTATCGTGGGAACACCTCTGCTGCTTCCATTCCGCTTGCTTTACAGCTTGCAGTGGATGAAGGGAAATTGAAAGAAGGACAGAGCGTAGCTCTCTTTGGCTTTGGTGGTGGTCTGACGTACGCAGGTCTGGTACTGAAATGGGGCGTGCCGGACAAGATTCAGGAATGAGTAACATACGACGGTATGCAACACACAGATAAATAGAGAAAAAAAGAGACCACCCAAACTTCATGCAGTCATGAAGAGGGTGGTCTCTTTAGTGGGTTAACTCGTTTCAAAAAAGTGATATGATTGCATCTATTTTTTGTGTTTACTGGAATTGCTTAATCCCATAAATATTTTACGGCGTAAGCTTAGGCGCTTGGCGGTGATGTGTACCTTGTTCGTAGCTGTAAGCCAGCTTGATCAAGGTACCTTCATCAAAGGCACGACCCAGGAATTCCATGCCTACAGGCAAACCATCAGTTGTGAAACCAGCAGGGACCGTGATCGCTGGGAAGCCGGAGAATGGACTCAGACGGTTGTTACCACCGGAGTTTTGTCCTTCGCCAATAACACCAGCGGCTTGTGTGGACGTAGGATAGATGATGGCATCCAGGTTATTGTCTGCCATAACTTTCAGCAGGGACTCACGTGTAACTTGGGTACGTTTCAGGACGATGTCCTTGTATTCGGTAGTCTCCAATGTTTGGCGTGCATCCCGAGTCTTCATGGATTGTTCTTGTGACTTATCAAACTCTCCGGAAGCGATGATCTCGGACAGACTGTGATATGGAGCATCTGCACCCAATGACTCCAGATAGTCATTCAGCTGGAACTTGAATTCATATCCACTAAGGCTTGGGTATTTGTTGATCTCAGCCAAGTTCGGGATAGAAATTGGAACTGCGGTAGCGCCAAGTGACTTCAGTTCTTCTACAGCTTTGTTGATGACGTCAGCAACGGCTTTTTCTTCAGCTTTGGTACTTGGGATGAGTTCTGTGGCCACACCGATGCGTGCACCTTTCAGTCCGTTTACATCCAAGAAATCAGTGTAGCTGGAAGGAATTTTTCCAACCGCGTAAGCTGTAGCGACATCTTTCTTGTCATAGCCGGCTGTAGCATCGAGCATGATTGCGGCATCACTTACGGTACGAGCCATAGGTCCACCGACATCCTGTGTCAAAGCCAATGGGATAATGCCTTCACGGCTGGACAGTCCAATGGTTGGGCGGATACCCACAAGGCTGTTGAAGCTGGATGGGATTCGGATTGAGCCACCAGTGTCTGTACCCATGCCGGCTGCGGCAAAGTTAGACGCAATGGCAGCACCTGTTCCACCGCTTGAGCCACCTGGATAGTGGTCCAGGGCGTAAGGGTTCAGTGTTTGTCCACCCAATGAGCTGGATGTCGTGATGCCAAATGCGAATTCATGCAGGTTTGTTTTGCCCAAAATAATGGCCCCAGCTGCTTTGAGTTTCTTCACTTGTTCAGCATCGTGAGCAGGAATGGAATCTTTCAGACAGATACAGCCTGCGGTTGTCGGCATATCATTGGTATCGAAATTGTCTTTCACCAGAATCGGAACGCCATGCAGAGGTCCACGAGCACCTTGAGCTGCACGTTCTTCATCCAATTGCTCCGCAATTTGGAGCGCATCCGGGTTCAGGGTTAATACAGCGTTGATGCTTACACCTTGATCATCGTATTTTTCAATGCGGTCCAGATATTTCTGAACCAACTCTTTTGATGTCAGTTTTCCTTGCGTCATTGCAGTCTGGAGATCCATAATGGTTGCTTCCTCCAGCACAAACGGTTTTATGTAGTTATAAATGCGGTCTTTCAATACAGATAGATCATTCTCGGTAAGTACAGCGTTTGGAAGGAAGAGGGATTCCGTATAACCTTTCATCAACCCCGCAGTGTTCAGTGCACCAACAGCACCTGCGAAAGTGGCTTCATCCGGGACATCCTTGAATGATTCGGTAGTCGATTCCAGCTTGAGCCATTGTTGCAAGGCGACCGCAGCATCTTTACGTTGTACGGTTGTGCCGGATAGCTTGTCCATGGTAAAAGGAACACCTGCAAGTGTTGCCGCTTCTTCCATGGCCTGAACAAATGCTGCCGGAGTAGCAGGCGCTTTTCCTTTGGATACAGCAGCTACTGTTGTTTTACTCGTAGGCGTTGCCGTTGCAGCTGATGCCGAAGGTAACGTTCCTCCCCATGTTGTGGCAACAACAGCTCCCGCCAGTAACAAAGCCCCACTTTTTTTCAATACAGATCCATGATAAGTCATGCATCCACGCTCCCTTCCTGTGTCTCATTGATGTGTGTAGCAGCGATTCTGTTTCTATGCTTTTGACACATTGTATAGTCATGTTAGGTAATCTTACAAGGTTTATATTTATCCAAAAAAACGTATACATCAATACTTTACAGTGTTAATACTTATTCATGCTTCTGTTTACATGTACTCAGAAAAACTATTACACATTTCAATGTGAAGAAATATAACATGTAATCGATATGTTGATTAAACATGAGGTTACAGGATACGAGTAGATTAGGAAGTAGAGATGACAGAGCATACCTATAGTGTGAAATGATATAATGAAAAGATAGGAATAAAAGAGACATAACGTTCTACCAGAGAGGAAGAGATATGAAGTGAAGACATTGGTACTCGCAGAAAAACCATCTGTAGCACGCGAAATAGCCAGAGTTATGGGTGCGCGTGATAAACATAAAAGTTACATGGAAGGCCCGAAATATATCGTTACCTGGGCGCTTGGACATCTGGTTGGATTAGCTGAACCCGAGGATTACGATAAAAAGTATGCAACATGGAATCTGGAGGACCTGCCCATTCTGCCAGAGCGTACGAAACTGAAGGTACTTAAAGAGACCAACCATCAATATAAAGCCGTGCAGCAGTTGATGAAGCGTCAGGATGTGGGGGAGCTGGTTATTGCGACGGATGCAGCACGTGAGGGAGAATTGCTGGCCCGTTGGATCATGCAGATGGCGGGGTGGAAAAAACCTTTTAAACGTCTGTGGATTTCATCCCAGACAGATAAGGCGATCAAAGACGGATTTGCTTCGCTGAAGCCAGGCAGTCAGTTCGACCGTCTCTATGAATCTGCACGTTGCCGTGCGGAAGCCGACTGGATGATTGGACTTAACGTGACCCGTGCACTAACCGTTCGTTTCAATGCGCAGTTGTCTGCTGGACGGGTCCAAACGCCGACCTTGGGCATGATTATGGATAGAGAAAATGAAATTAATGGTTTCCGCTCGCAGGAGTATGAGACGATAACGGCAGATTTGGGTGGTTTTCAGGCTGTGTGGCGGGCAGCTGGAGGAGATTCACGAATTTTCGACCCTCAAGAAACGCAAGAATTGAAGAAACGGGTAGATGGGCGCAAGGGCACGATTGCTCAAGTGAAAAAAAGCGAGAAGGTAGAGCCTCATCCACTTGCATATGACCTGACGGAATTGCAACGGGATGCCAACCGGAAGTATGGTTTCTCTGCAAAGCAAACATCAAACGTCCTGCAGCGTCTGTATGAACAGCACAAGCTCGTAACGTACCCACGTACGGACAGCCGATACCTCACTTCGGACATGACAGCTACGTTGAAAGAACGGCTGGACAGTGTAGCCATTGGACCTTATGCGTCTCTGGCACGTCCTTTGCTGCGCAAAAATCTGAATATCACCAAACGTATTGTGGATGACAGTAAAGTTACCGATCACCATGCGATTATCCCCACGGAGCAGACGGTGCTTCTGAATCAACTGAATCCGGAGGAACGCAAATTGTACGATCTAATTGTACGTCGATTTATCAGCCTGTTTTATCCGGCAGCGAAGTACGATTCGGTTGCGATCACGGTTCAAGTGGGGAATGACTCCTTCCATGTCAAAGGAACAACAGTGAAAGAAAGTGGATGGCGTGAAGTATACGGCGGTGATTACAGCGATGATGACGATGACCGTGCTGATGATGCAACAGACCATGAGCGTGCGCTTTTGCCAGATGTGCAGCAAGGACAGTCCGTGACGGTTCAGCGTTGTCACATTAAAAGTGGACGGACGATGCCGCCCAAACGGTATACCGAAGCTGCTTTGCTTTCTCAGATGGAAAAGCATGGACTCGGGACTCCGGCTACGCGGGCGGATATTATCGAGAAGCTGGTCAGTTCCGATACAATAGATCGTCAAGGCAACAGCATGCACCCGACTGGCAAAGGAAAACAGTTGATTGAACTGGCTGCTCCGCAGCTTCGTACACCGGATCTGACTGCTCGCTGGGAAGCTGAACTGGAACGCATCGCTCGTGGGCAAGGGAAACCGGGGCCGTTTCTGGATAGTATCCGATCCATGGCGAAAGAGCTGGTGTCTACGGTAAAAGGCAGCAAAGCAGAGTACAAGCCGCATAATGTGTCCAATAGCCATTGCCCGGATTGTAACGCACGGTTGTTGGAGAAGAAAGGCAAGCGCGGCAAGTTTCTTGTATGTCCTACCGAGGACTGCGGGTATCGTCGTTCGGCAGAAAAAAGATTGTCCAATCGTCGTTGTGCGCAGTGCCACAAAAAGATGGAAATCAAAGAAGGCAAGGCGGGGTTATACGTACAATGTCTACCTTGTGGTATTACTGAAACGTTGGATAAGGATAAACAGCATGTGAACAAACGCGATCAGCAAAAGCTGGTGAAACAATATGCTAAGCAGGAGTCCATCGGTTCCAATCTGGGTGAACTGCTGAAGGCGGCTATGGAGAAAAAGGGAGAGTAACACGCTTGAGGGTAGTTGAGGTAGTATAAGATCCTCCGTTTTCAGGCAACGTAAGCCAAGGAGGTGATACCTATATGCCGCATAACAAACCAGAGAAAATCCATAACCAGCAAAACAAAGACAGTATTCGGGAAGAGAGTATCGCTGTGCGCCCGGACAAAGCAGCCAAAAGAGCACCAAGCCTGAACGGTATTCCAAAGCAGGAATCCTAAGTCAGAGCGAGGTTAGCGTTATTACACAAAATTGCGGTTCCCTACCCGGTGCGTTGAACATGTCTCTGATGAGGACTATAATGGAGACAGGGAGATGTCCCGGGACAGGGGGATCGCTAGAATTATATGCAAACCGGACTTATATTGTGGTTTTTATTTATTAATGTAGTTGGTTATCTGGTGATGTCGGACGATAAGAGGCGTGCACAACAGCGTCGTGACCGTACACCCGAACGGACGTTATTCTTATTAGCATTTATAGGCGGTGCTTTGGGAGTCTGGATCGCGATGTATCGGAAAAGGCATAAAACCAAACATCCGAGCTTCACCATTGGCATTCCATTGTTGTTATTCTTGAATGCGGTAATCTATGGTTACTTTATTCAATGAATACATGGAACACATGCGTAACCGTTCATAGTAGGGTTTCATATGTAAATTCATTCGTATAAATGGTTCATAGTGGCTGCGGAACGTTTAAGGAGTTATATGGTTCTGTTAGTTTATTACATGTCAGACCGAAGCTTGCTTCGCGTGCTCTACATATAAAGGAAGGGACGGGATTCACATGTTATTTTCCAAAATATTAGTGGCTTATGATGGTTCGAAAGCTTCAAATAAAGCACTTGATCGTGCGATTGAGCTAGCTAAAGTGTCCCCAAATGCAGTACTGGATGTCATTCATGCTTTTGATTTCCCGCGTGTATTCATCGGTGAGGGGTTGGCTCCACTGCCACCTTCACTTAATAATGACTACTACAATCTGGCGGTACAGACGACAGATGAAGCAAAAGAGCGAATTCAGGCTGCTGGTGTAACGGCCAATGTGGATCTGATTCAAGGAGCGGCTGCGGAAGTACTGCTTGATTTTGCCAAAGAAAATGATTCTGATATCATTATTATTGGTAGCCGCGGACTCGGTGGAATTCGGGAATTTGTCCTGGGTAGTGTCAGTCACAATGTGGTACAGCATGCTCAGGTTCCAGTACTGATCGTAAAATAATGGATGAAGTGTGTACGCACTGAAAAGCAGGAAGCCGGTTGTCTTCGAGAGATTGAAGAGGAGCCGGCTTTCTTTTATGGGATGAAATGGATGGCTAACCGAATTTAATGAAGCAATTCCCGAACATTATATTTGTCAATATGTTAAATGTTCGTCTTTAAGTTGACATTAGCTGTAGGGGATTGTTAGAATGTTAGATGTGTCGATCAGGTAAGAATAAGGTCGAGTAGGAACGAAATATGTAATAAGAGATTACCAAAATGAACGAAGATAGTTTGATAGATATTTGCTCGTATAACGCCGGGGATAGGGCCCGGAAGTATCTACCCGGGAACCGTAAATTTCCGGACTACGAGGAGATACGGCTGAGAGTCGCATGCAACCAGATGCGGACAGCAAGCCCCCTTTTGGCATGCCCAAATGAGGGATACGTATTTCTTGGAGTCCGGTGTCCGGAGAAAATGTGATGTTTTCGCGGGTAGCGGATTTTTTCATTTCACACGTAATAAGAGTTCCTTAATAGTCAGATGTAATCAAAAAAGCGCAGACGGGAGTTGGATGTATTCATGTCACTGCAAGTCGCTGTAATTATGGGCAGCAAGTCGGATTGGGAAACGATGAAACATGCGTGCGAGGTGCTGGACGAGCTGGAGATTGGGTATGAGAAAAAGGTGGTCTCCGCCCATCGTACACCGGATCTGATGTTTGAATACGCAGAGCAAGCAATTGATCGAGGATTCAAGGTGATCATTGCAGGGGCAGGCGGGGCAGCACATCTACCCGGTATGGTTGCCGCCAAAACGATGCTTCCAGTCATTGGCGTACCGGTTCAATCCAAAGCATTGAACGGTCTCGATTCCTTGTTGTCCATTGTTCAGATGCCTGGTGGTATTCCCGTCGCAACTGTGGCGATTGGCAAGGCAGGGGCAACGAATGCAGGATTGCTGGCAGCTCAGATGATCGGTGCTTTTGACCCGGATGTCCAACGTCGCTCTGAAGCTCGCAGAGAGCGCATCAAACAAGAAGTACTCGAAAGCAGTGAAGAACTATGAATAGAGCCGGGAACCAATCCGGTATAGCAGGAGAACTGAAAAATGTCCTGCTGCCCGGGAAAACAACCATCGGCATTCTTGGAGGCGGACAGCTCGGACGTATGATGACGCTCGCAGGAACGGCAATGGGGTATCGATTCGTTACTCTTGATCCCGCTGCGGATGCACCTTGTGGACAAGTTGCTCGTCAGATTCAAGCTGGTTATGACGATGCCAAAGCTGCACTTGAACTGGCTCGGCAATGCGATGTCATTACGTATGAATTTGAAAATGTGGATGCAGAAGTCGCTGGGCTGCTCGAGCGTGAGTCATACGTTCCGCAAGGAAGTGCGTTACTGTACACCACACAACATCGGTTACGTGAAAAACGAGCAATTGAAGCTGCTGGAGTAAGAGTTGCGCCTTATCGTGAGATCACAAGTGCGGATACGATGCTTGCTGCTGTAAGCGAACTTGGAGTGCCATGTGTACTGAAGACGGTGACTGGAGGTTACGATGGCAAAGGCCAGCGTGTAATTCGGGAAGCGAATGAGGCTGTGGCTGCGTACGAAGAACTTGCAGCTACAGGTGCGGAACTGGTGCTGGAACAATTCATCAAGTTTGAATGCGAGATATCGGTCGTTGTAGCGCGCAGTACAAATGGGGAGATTAAAACGTTTCCGCCAGCGGAGAACATTCATGTAAATAACATTTTGCATGCTTCAATTGTACCGGCTAGAGTTGCGGCAGACATCCAGATTGAAGCACAGAAACTGGCAGCGGCGGTGGCAGAATCGATGAAAGCTGTTGGGCTGCTGGCTGTGGAACTGTTTGTAGCGGCGGATGGAAGACTGTACGTCAACGAACTGGCACCAAGACCGCATAATTCTGGTCACTATACGATGGAAGCTTGTGTGACTTCTCAGTTCGAACAACATATCCGTGCGATCTGCGGATTACCACTTGGAGACACTTCGTTATTGAGTCCGGTTGTTATGGTCAATGTGCTTGGAGAACATCTGGAAGGTATTATCGCAAGAACAGGGCAACCTGATGCAGAAGCGATAGAACTCGGTGTGATTCCCAAGCTTCACATATATGGTAAAACCGAAGCAAAAACAGGACGGAAGATGGGGCATGTGAATCTGCTCTGTCAGGATGTTGAAGAAGGATTGCAATGGATTGAACAAACTAATCTCTGGAGGAATACAAATTCATGATTGAACGTTATAGCAGACCCGAAATGAGAGCCATCTGGACCGAAGAAAACAAATTCCAATCGTGGCTGGAAGTTGAAATTTGTGCATGTGAGGCGTGGGCAGAACTGGGTGTTATCCCTAAGGAAGAAGCAGCATTGCTTCGTCAGAACGCATCTTTTGACATCGACCGCATCTATGAGATTGAAAAGGAAACACGTCATGACGTTATTGCATTTACACGTACAGTATCTGAAAGTCTGGGTGCAGAGCGGAAATGGGTGCACTACGGACTGACTTCCACAGATGTCGTGGATACGGCTCTCGGTTATGTACTGCGTCAAGCGAATGAGATTCTGGAAAAGGATATCGTGAATTTCATTGAAATTCTGCGTGAAAAAGCACTGGCTTATCAGCACACGCCAATGATGGGACGTACGCACGGCGTGCATGCGGAGCCAACAACATTTGGACTGAAAATGGCGTTGTGGCATGAAGAGATGAAACGGAACCTGGAGCGTTTCCGTCATGCAGCAGACAATGTACAATACGGCAAAATCTCAGGCGCAGTAGGAACATACGCGAACATCGATCCGTTTGTTGAAGAGTTTGTCTGCGAGAAGTTGGGCACGAAACCTGCGCCAATCTCGACTCAAACATTGCAACGTGACCGTCACGCGGAGTATATGGCTACATTGGCGTTGATCGCAACGTCCCTGGACAAGTTTGCTACAGAGGTACGTGCACTGCAGAAGAGTGAGTTCCGTGAAGTGGAAGAGGCTTTTGCTAAAGGTCAAAAAGGATCTTCCGCGATGCCGCACAAGCGTAACCCGATCGGTAGCGAAAACATCTCCGGCCTGTCCCGCGTCATTCGCGGGCATATGGTATCGGCATACGAGAATGTAACACTCTGGCATGAGCGCGACATCTCGCATTCTTCCGTAGAACGTATCATTCTGCCAGATGCAACGATGCTGCTGAACTACATGCTGAACCGTTTTGGCAACATCGTGAAGAACCTGACGGTATTCCCTGAGAACATGAAACGCAACATGGAGCGCACCTACGGGGTACCATTCTCCGGTCGCATCATGACCAAGCTGATCGACAAAGGTTTCAGCCGCGAGCAAGCATACGATACGGTTCAACCACGTGCGATGCAAGCATGGGAAGAACAACGCCAGTTCCAGGATATCGTGAAATCCACACCGGAAATCACGGAAGTACTGAACGAAGAGGAAATCGCAGATGCGTTCAACCCGTCATGGCACCTGAAGCACGTAGACACCATCTTTAAAAAGCTCGGTTTGAACGACTAATATATTAAGGTTTTGAATTATTCTACTCTCTAAAAGTATAGGTTGATTATGTGTTCACGCTGGAACGGAGAAGGCAGAAAAAAACTGAAGAAGCAAAGCGCTCGCCTTTATCCTCGGATTTTCACTTTGCAAAAGTGGAATCAAAAAATCTGGGGATAACAGCGATCGGAAGGTTGTTCTGCATTCGTAGTGGCCCCGCGTGAAGAGGGGAATTGGACGTATACTTTACATCTCCTGAAAGAAGGTGAGCCCATGGCACTGTCCACTGCGGCAGATCTCGTTAAAGCACCTCTGTTATATAAAGGAAAAGTACGTGAATTGTACGATCTGGGTGAACATTTTCTAATCGTGGTTACCGACCGAATCTCGGCATTTGATTACGTGCTGGACCCGGCAGTTCCTGAGAAAGGAAACGTACTGAACAAACTCAGCAGTTTCTGGTTTGAACTTACAGGTGACATGATGGAGAACCACGTCGTTCATACCGATGTGAATCAACTGGGTGACCTCATCACAGACCCTGAATTGCTCAAAGACCGCATCATGGTAACCCGTAAAGCAGAACGCATTGATATTGAATGTGTCGTGCGTGGATACATCACTGGTGGGGGATGGAGACAATACGAGACGAGTGGTGAAGTGAATGGCATTAAACTGCCTGACGGACTGCGCAAAAACGCCAAGCTCGAAGTTCCCATTTTCACCCCAGCAGCCAAAAACGATGTTGGTCATGATGAAGACATCCCAATGGATCGCATGAAAGAACTGGTAGGAGACGCACTTGCAGTGGAGCTTCAAGAAAAAAGCTTGCGCTTGTACGAATTCGCCCGTGATTACTGTGATCAGCGTGGCATCATTCTGGCAGACTGCAAATTCGAGTTCGGCATCGTGGATGGCAAGGTCATCCTGATTGACGAAATCTTCACTCCAGATGCTTCACGTTTCTGGGCCAAAGAGAATTATGAACTCGACATCGAGATCGACAGCATGGATAAAGAGCCAGTGCGCACCTACCTTGCCGGAACCGATTGGGACAAGAACAGTAAACCTGATCCCCTCCCACAAGCGGTAGTTGAAGCAACAACCGCAAGATACGTCGATATTTATAACCGTTTAACGAAATAATAAAGTTTAACGTTTGAGTGAGCTACGGGAAAGTTTGGCTTTCGATCGCTGTTGCCCCCGGAATGTTTTGATTGGAATCCTTTTTTCAAAAGGAAACATTCCGGTTGCAAAGGCGAACGCTCCGCTTCTCCAGCTCAAATCTTTCCCTCCGCCAGTGACAAACTGGTGGGTGAGGCAATTAAGACCAAAGACTTCTATTAAACAGGAAGTCTACAAATATAAAAATAATAAGGTTACTAAAGTAACTTAAAGACCATTCATTGTTTTCACGTAATGGTCAGTCTCAACCATTACACACCGTGCAACTTAAAAGGTTTAGGACTTTAAAAAACGTCGCATGGACTAGCGGAGGGGCGGAATTGTTCTTAAAGGAGCGATAGCGTTCGCCTTTGTCCCCGGGTTTTGACCGCAGAGCGGGCCAAAACAATACAAAAAACCTGGGGACAACAAGCGACCGGAAAGAACAATCCGCCCCGGAGCAAGCTCCACACCCCATTTTTAACAGCATAAAGCATTTATCCCGTTCATTACTGAGGAGGAACATAAGGATCATGATCAAAGCAACCGTATATGTCACTATTAAGCAAAGCGTACTCGACCCGCAAGGCGTAGCTGTTCAAGGAGCCCTGCATTCCATGGGATTCAATGAAGTGGAAAGTGTACGGATCGGTAAAGTCATGGAATTGAACCTGAATACAACAGATCGTGCGGAAGCGGAGAAACGATTGAAAGTCATGTGTGAAAAGCTGCTGGCCAACACCGTTGTTGAAGATTACCGCTACGAATTGGAGGGTTAATCTCATGAAATTTGCAGTTCTTGTGTTCCCTGGCTCCAACTGCGACATCGACTGTTACAAGGCAGTGGAAGATGCGATTGGACAAGAGGTTGATTATGTATGGCACACGGCTACAGATCTTTCGGCTTATGATTGTATTTTAGTTCCAGGTGGTTTCTCTTATGGTGACTACTTGCGCTGTGGAGCGATTTCCCGCTTTGCACCGGTAATGAACGAGGTAGCGAAAGCTGCTGAACAAGGTAAATATATTTTGGGTATTTGCAACGGCTTCCAGATCCTGACCGAAGCTGGATTGCTTCCAGGTGCATTGATCCGCAACACTTCCCTGAAATTCCGTTGTCACGATACGGTACTGAAAGTGGCGAATGCAGATACGCCATTTACACGTGACTATGCACCCGGTGAAGAGATTATCATCCCGATTGCTCACGGTGAAGGAAACTATTATTGCGACGAAGAGACGCTAGCGAGTCTGCAAGCGAACAACCAGATCGTATTTACGTATGGTACCAACCCGAACGGTTCCCTAGGTGATATTGCAGGAGTCTGTAACGAGGCTGGAAACGTGGTCGGCATGATGCCGCATCCAGAGCGTGCAGTGGATTCACTGTTTGGTTCGGAAGACGGCAAACGTATGTTTACATCTATTTTGAAAGCATGGAGGGATCGGCATGACGCAGCAGCTATCCGCTAAGGAACCGACAGCAGAACAGGTCGCAGAACATAAACTTTACGCACAAATGGGCGTATCTGACAGCGAGTATGAGCTGATCTGTGAGTTCATGGGGCGCAAGCCAAACTACACGGAAATTGGTGTGTTCAGTGTAATGTGGTCCGAGCATTGTGCTTATAAAAACTCCAAGCCATTGCTGCGCCGTTTCCCAACCACTGGACCACGTGTCCTGATGGGACCTGGTGAAGGTGCCGGTATCGTGGATATCGGTGATAACCAGGCTGTTGTATTCAAAATTGAAAGCCATAACCATCCTTCCGCGGTTGAGCCTTATCAAGGTGCAGCAACAGGTGTGGGCGGCATTATCCGTGATATTTTCTCCATGGGTGCAAGACCGGTTGCATTGCTGAACTCCCTTCGTTTTGGCAAGCTGGAGAGTGATCGCGTTAAATATTTGTTCGAACATGTTGTAGCGGGTATTGCTGGATACGGTAACTGTATCGGTATTCCTACGGTTGCGGGCGAAGTGATGTTTGATGAGAGCTATGAAGGCAATCCGCTGGTTAACGCGATGTGTGTGGGTCTGATTGATCATGACAAGATTCAGCGCGGTGTAGCTAAAGGTGTGGGAAACCCAGTGTATTATGTTGGGCCACCGACAGGCCGTGATGGTATTCATGGAGCAACCTTTGCATCGGTTGAACTGACGGAAGAATCCGAGTCCCAACGGACAGCGGTTCAGGTCGGTGACCCGTTTATGGAGAAACTGGTAATGGAATCTTGTCTGGAATTGATCGACACGGGCATCGTGCTCGGAATTCAAGATATGGGTGCTGCGGGTCTGACATGTTCGAGTGCAGAGATGGCAAGTAAAGCGGGTAACGGTCTGGAATTGTATCTGGATCAGGTACCACAACGTGAAGAAGGCATGACGCCTTACGAGATGATGTTGTCTGAGTCCCAAGAACGCATGTTGTTCGTCGTTGAGCCGAAGGATGAGGCACAGGCGATGGAAATCTTTGAACGTTGGGGCGTAATCTGTGCCAAAGTTGGTAAAGTAACGGATGATGGTCGTCTGAAATTGATTCACCACGGCGAAGTGGTTGGAGATATGCCAGTAACGGCACTGGTTGACGAATGTCCAGTCTATGACAAACCTTCTTCTGTACCTGCATACTACGAGCAAAGTGCTTCCATCGACACGCTTCGTTACGACGAAGTGTCGGATCTCGGCGGAGCGCTGAAACAAGTGCTGGCTTCACCAACCGTAGCGAGTAAAAAATGGGTGTATGATCAATACGATTACATGGTGCGTACAAGCACTGCCGTTCGTCCTGGTTCGGATGCAGCTGTAGTTACGATTCGTGGCACACGCAAAGGTCTCGCGATGACAACGGACTGTAATGGACGTTATGTGTACCTTGATCCTGAAGTTGGTGGACGGATTGCTGTAAGTGAAGCAGCGCGTAACATTGTATGTTCTGGTGCTGAGCCGCTGGCGATCACGGACAACCTGAACTTCGGTAACCCGGAGAAGCCGGATATTTTCTGGCAAATGGAGAAAGCGGTAGACGGTATGGCAGAAGCTTGCCGTGTGCTGGATACGCCGGTCATCGGTGGTAATGTAAGTCTGTATAATGAAAACGCCAAAGGCTCCATCTATCCAACGCCAGTTGTCGGTATGGTAGGTCTCGTTCATGATACGGATCATATCACGACACAAGCATTCAAATCCGAAGGTGATGTTATCATCCTCCTCGGTGAAACAAAAGCTGAACTGGGTGGCAGCGAGCTGCAATATGCGGTTCATGGTCAGACGGAAGGTCGTCCGCCAGAACTGAATTTGCAAACGGAAAAAGCGTTGCTCAGCACGGTGCTGGAAGCTATTCAATCCGGTCTCGTTCGCTCTGCACATGACTTGTCTGAAGGCGGCTTGGCTGTTGCACTCGCAGAGTCTTGTATCAGCGGTAACGTAGGAGCACAGGTGAATGTGGAGACTGCACTGCGTGCAGATCACGCCCTGTTCAGTGAGAGTCAATCCCGTATCTTGTTGTCGGCTACGCCAGAGCAAGCGGGTAAACTTGAAGCATTTATACGTGAGCGCGGTGTACCTGTAGCTGTGATTGGCCGTGTAGAAGGAAGTAACCTGACGATTGAATTGAACGGAACATCAGCCGTGAGCGAACCTGTAGGAGGTTTGGCTCAGGTCTGGGAGGATGCGATTCCATGTCTCATGAACTGACGACAGGACCGTTGTGGACAGGCGATTATTATAATGAAGGGTCCGGCAAGGAAGGACTCGACAAATTGAAGGAAGAATGCGGTGTGTTCGGGGTGTTCAGACACCCTGACGCGGCTTCGCTCTCCTATTATGGACTGCATGCGTTGCAACATCGGGGCGAAGAAAGTGCAGGCATGTGTGTGAGTGATGGAAGCCAGTTTAACTATCATCGCGGCATGGGTCTGGTGAAAGAAGTGTTCACCAAAGACCTGATGCAGACGTTAACCGGGGATATTTCCATTGGACATGTCCGTTATTCAACAAGTGGTGACAGTAAACTGACGAACGCTCAGCCATTGGTATTCAAATACCGTGATGGCGATTTGGCAGTAGCAACCAACGGAAACATTGTGAATGCACCAACGATCCGGCGTGAGCTGGAGCAGAGCGGTTCCATTTTCCAAACAACGAGTGATACCGAGGTCATTGCGCATCTGATTGCACGATCCTCCAAAGGGCTTGTGGAAGCGGCAAAAGAGGCATTCCAGCGCATTGTGGGCGGTTATGCATTTCTGATCATGACCAATGACAAGCTGCTTGTGGCTTCCGATCCGCACGGACTTCGTCCGCTGACGATGGGTAAGCTGGGAGATGCGTATCTGTTTGCATCCGAGACGTGTGCACTGGAGACAATTGGCGCAGAGTTAATTCGTGATATTGAACCAGGTGAGCTGCTCGTGCTTGATGCAGATGGTCTGCACGAGGATCGCTTTGATCATCACAAACACCGCAAGGCATTATGTGCGATGGAATATATATATTTTGCTCGTCCCGATAGTGATATGAATGGTGCGAATCAGCATGCTGCCCGTAAACGGATGGGAAGCCGGATGGCGATTGAGTCGTTTGTGGATGCGGACTTGGTTACGGGGGTACCAGATTCCAGCATCTCGGCGGCGATTGGATACGCTGAACAGACAGGCATTCCGTATGAGATGGGTATGATCAAAAATAAATACACCGGACGTACGTTTATCCAGCCAAGCCAGGAATTGCGGGAGCAGGGCGTGAAGATGAAGCTGAGCGCTGTGCGTCGCGTTGTGGAAGGAAAACGTGTGGTTATGATTGACGACTCCATTGTACGGGGAACAACCTCCCGTCGGATCGTGAACATGCTGCGTGATGCAGGAGCAACGGAAGTACATGTACGGATTACATCACCACCTTTCAAAAACCCATGTTTCTACGGTATTGATACGCCTGACAGCCGTGAATTAATTGCTTCTCAGTTGTCGGTTGAAGAAATTTGCCGTGAAATTAATGCAGATTCCCTGGAGTTCCTCAGTCCCGATGGACTGATTGCATCGATTCAGGGAGATAATCAGGATGATCCTAAAGGCGGACTATGTCTCGCATGTTTTGATCATGATTACCCAACCCGCCTCGACTTTGGCGGCGAAGAAAAATTCGGCTGCAGTTGCTAGCTGTTATGTGGCGAGACAAACGTATCTCGCCGCCCCAGGCATAGCCCGCGCCCTCAGCCCCGCTTTGCGGAGCAACAGGGGCCAGGGCAGCCAGACGAAGCAGCTGCCCCTGGACGCAGCCCGCGCCCTTAAGCCCCGCCTTGCGGAGCAACAGGGGCCAGGGCAGCTAGGCGAAGCAGCTGCCCCCGGACGCAACCCGCGCCCTTAAGCCCCGCCTTGCGGAGCAACAGGGGCCAGGGCAGCCGAGCGAAGCAGCTGCCCCCGGGCCTAGCCCGCGCCCTCAAGCCCCGCCTTGCGGAGCAACAGGGGCCAGGCAGCCGAGCGAAGCAGCTGCCCCCGGGCCTAGCCCGCGCCCTCAAGCCCCGCTTTGCGGAGCAACAGGGGCTAGGCAGCCAAGCAAAGCAGCTGCCCAGCGGGCTTGCCCCGCAGCGTAGCTGAGCGGGGTTCGCCGACCGATGGCTTGCAGCCAACGGAATCGGCGAACAATCCCGCGAGATCACGTACGAATCAACCATAGCAAGATCACACCAGCCACCTCTGCACCGCTTTTTTGGCGGGTGTCCAGAGGGCCTGCCAAGGTCCTATGGGGTCCTCCCGGGCGGGAGGATTTAGGTGGGGCGAAAAAAAAGGAGATGATTCCACTTGTCTGAAGCATATAAAAAGGCCGGCGTCGATATCGCGGCAGGTAATGAAGCGGTTGAACGGATGAAAAAACACGTGAAACGTACCTTCCGTCCGGAAGTGATGACGGATCTGGGTGGATTCGGTGCCCTGTTCGGTTTGAACAAAGATAAATACGATGAGCCTGTGCTTGTATCCGGTACGGATGGCGTAGGCACCAAACTGAAAATTGCATTTGCCATGGACCGTCACGATACCATCGGAATCGACGCGGTAGCGATGTGTGTGAACGACATTGTGGTACAGGGTGCAGAACCACTCTTCTTCCTTGACTATCTGGCATGTGACAAAGTCATTCCTGAGAAGATCGAAGCTATTGTTGCGGGTATCGCTGAAGGCTGTCATCAATCTGGTTGTGCGCTCATCGGTGGCGAGACGGCGGAGATGCCGGGCATGTACAGTGAAGGCGAATACGATATTGCCGGATTCACGGTGGGCATCGTGGACAAAGCAAAGATCATCAACGGTACAACCATTGCCCCTGGTGACACAGTGATTGGACTGGCCTCCAGCGGTGTGCATAGTAACGGATTCTCGCTGGTACGCAGACTTTTGTTGGAAGATGCGGGACTTGATCTGCATGATGAAGTCGCGGAACTGGGCGGTAAGCTGGGTGATTCCCTGCTGGAACCTACGAAGATCTACGTTAAACCTCTGTTATCATTGCTGGAAAAGGTGAAAGTGAAAGGCATGGCACACATTACAGGTGGCGGCTTCATCGAGAATATCCCACGTATGTTGCCAAACAACGTGAATGTGGATATTGACTACGGCTCTTGGCCGATCCTGCCGATCTTCAACCTGTTACAGGAAAAGGGTGCTGTCTCGAACCGTGACATGTTCACCACATTTAACATGGGTGTTGGGCTTGTACTGGTGGTTAATGAAGCAGATGCAACGGAAGCGCTGGAACAACTGAAAGCATCTGGTGAAGAAGCGTACATCATTGGACGTGTTACTGAGGGAGATGCGCGAGTAACCTTCACGGGAGCGGATGTTTAATGGCGAACTACCGCATAGCTGTATTTGCCTCGGGTGAAGGGACTAACTTTCAGTCATTGGTCGATGCAGTACGGAACGGTGGGCTGAATGCATCCGTAGATCTGCTCGTGTGTGATAAACCCGCTGCACGCGTTGTGCAGCGGGCACAGGACGCAGGCGTGGATTGTCATCTGTTTACTCCAAAAAATTATGCTTCCCGTGAAGCCTATGAGGCAGAGATCGTGGAAGTGCTTGAATCCAAAAAAATCGACTTGGTTGTTCTTGCAGGATATATGAGATTGTTGACTTCGGTTGTGGTGGATCGTTACGCAGGGCGGTTGATTAATATTCATCCGTCCTTGCTACCAGCATTTGCAGGCAAGGATGCGATTGGACAGGCTCTCGAATATGGCGTGAAAGTTACAGGCGTGACGGTGCACTTTGTGGACGGTGGCATGGATACAGGGCCGATTATTGCCCAGCATCCCGTTCCCATTTTGCCAGAGGATACGCCTGAGTCAATCAGCCGTTCCATCCATGCAGCTGAACAGCAACTTTACCCTGAAGTGGTATCCTGGTTCGCTCAAGGTCTGGTTCAATTAGACGGACGTCACGTGACTGTTAACAAACCGGTTTAATATAAGTTGAAATTTTTTTACACATTAACGGAGAGGACAGAAAAAACCTGAAAAAGCAAAGCGGTCGCCTTTATCACCGGATTTTCCCTTTAAGAAAAGGGAATCAAAAAATCTGGGGATAACAGCGATTAGAAGGTTGTTCTGTCATCGGAGTGTCCCGTGTAAACATCTTAGTTCCACTTATATAACAGAAGTCGAATATTGGTACGCATTTTGTGATATTTCTCGGGAAATAAATCGGCTGTGTTTCGTCAGGAAACGCGAAGCCATGGGACATTAAAGGAGGAGCATATTGTGAGTATCAAAAGAGCGCTGGTCAGCGTATGGGATAAAACAGGCATCGTGGACTTTTGCCGCGAGCTGTCGCAAATGGGTGTGGAGATTATTTCGACAGGAGGTACAAGCAGCCTATTGTCGAAGGAAGGCGTACCTGTCATCGGAATTTCGGATGTGACCGGGTTCCCGGAAATCATGGACGGACGTGTTAAAACATTGCACCCGGCAGTTCATGGTGGGTTGCTGGCTGTTCGTGACAGCGAAGAGCATAAGCGCCAGATGGAAGAGAACGGATTGGGTTATATTGACCTCGTTGTCGTAAACCTCTACCCCTTCCAAGATACTATCGCCAAACCGGATGTGACGTACGAAGACGCAATCGAGAACATCGATATCGGTGGTCCAACCATGCTTCGTTCTGCTGCCAAAAACCATGCCTTTGTCAGTGTTGTTGTTGACACAGCGGATTACGGCAAGGTGCTTGAAGAAGTTCGCAGTAATGGAGATACCACACTCGAAACACGCAAACGGCTTGCGGCAAAAGTGTTCCGCCATACAGCGGCTTACGATGCAGTTATTTCTGACTATCTCTCCAACCTGAACGGTGATCCACTACCAGAGCGTCTGACGGTTACTTACGAAAAACTCCAGGATTTGCGTTACGGCGAAAATCCACACCAGCAGGCGGCATTCTACCGCAAACCGCTGGCTGCTCAAGATACGTTGACAACAGCCGAGCAATTGCATGGCAAAGAGTTGTCTTACAATAACATCAACGATGCGAACGCAGCATTGCAGATTGTCAAAGAATTTGAAGAACCGGCGGTTGTTGCGGTTAAACATATGAACCCATGCGGCGTGGGTATTGGTGCAAGTATCTATGAAGCTTACAGCAAGGCATATGCTGCAGATCCAACGTCTATCTTTGGTGGCATTGTGGCAGCAAACCGCATTATCGATAGTGATACAGCAGGCAAATTGAGCGAGATTTTCCTGGAAATTATACTTGCTCCTGACTTTACACAAGAAGCTCTCGATATCTTGACGAAGAAGAAAAACATTCGTTTGCTGAAAACGGGTGAATTGAATGCTGCTCGTAAACGGGAGAGCCAATTCGTGGTAACGTCTATCGACGGTGGTATGATCGTACAACAGTCCGATGTACACTCCATCGAAGCGAGCGAGCTGAACGTGGTAACGGATCGTGCGCCTTCGGAAGAAGAACTGAAACAGCTGTTGTTTGGCTGGAAAGTAGTTAAACATGTGAAATCCAACGCGATTGTACTTGCAGCGAATGATATGACGGTAGGTGTGGGCGCTGGACAAATGAATCGTGTGGGTGCAGCCAAAATTGCGATTGAGCAAGCTGGCGAGCAAGCAAAAGGTGCTATTCTGGCATCCGATGCGTTCTTCCCAATGGGTGATACGCTGGAACTGGCAGCAAAAGCCGGAATTACAGCGGTAATTCAACCTGGTGGTTCGATCAAAGACGAAGAATCCATCAAAGTAGCCAATGAATACGGAATTGCCATGGTCTTCACAGGCGTTCGTCACTTCAAACACTAGAGCAAAAAAGATTTAATAAGGGGTGTCGCCAGTCATACTTATGACTTATGGTACACCCCCTCTTTTTTAGGTTGTTCAATACGCAGTAGCGTAACAAATCGAGTTATGCACGGAGGGGGAACAGAGCGAATGGATATTCTGGTAGTAGGCGGCGGTGGCCGGGAGCATGCAATCATTTGGGCTCTGGCGAAGAGTCCAAAGGTAGACAAGATTCACTGTGCACCGGGAAATGCAGGTATTGCTCAGCTCGCTGAGTGTCATGCCATTGCGGTAAATGAATTCGATAAACTAACGGCTCTTGCTGTAGAGCTTAAAGTGGGTTTAGTGGTTATTGGTCCGGATGATCCGCTGGCGGATGGGATCGTGGATGCATTTGACGTGACAGGTATTCCGGTATTCGGACCCCGTCGTAATGCAGCAGAGATCGAAGGAAGTAAAACGTTCATGAAGGATCTGCTGCACAAATACAACATTCCAACCGCAGCCTATGAAAAATTCGACAACTACGAACAGGCTCAAGCATACCTGAATGAGCAAGCAATCCCAGTTGTCATCAAGGCAGATGGACTGGCAGCGGGCAAAGGTGTGACGGTAGCTTATTCGCGTGAAGAGGCTGATCAGGCACTTCGCAGCATCATGGTGGACAAAGTATTTGGTGAAGCGGGAGCCAAAGTGATCATCGAGGAATTCCTCGCAGGGCAGGAAATGTCCATTCTGGCTTTTGTCGATGGGGAGACGGTTCGTCCGATGGCGGCAGCACAGGATCACAAACCTGTATTCGATAATGACCAGGGGCCAAACACAGGCGGTATGGGTACATATTCACCTTTGCCACATATTCCTGCTTCTATTATTGAGGAAGCCGTGGAGACGATCATTAAACCAACGGCTAAAGCGATGGTGTCCGAGGGACGTCCATTCCAGGGTGTATTGTTTGCCGGACTGATGATTTCACCAGATGGTAAACCCAAAACGATTGAGTTCAACGCACGGTTTGGTGATCCCGAAACACAGGTCGTACTGCCACGCCTGAAGAGTGACTTGTTTGATATCTTCTGGGCAACCGTTCATGGCAAGCTGGCAGATATTGAGATAGAATGGAGCGATGAAGCCGCAGTATGTGTGGTACTTGCTTCAGGAGGTTATCCGGGTCCTTATGCCAAAGGCGTAGTCATTGAAGGTCTGGATCAAGTAGATAATGCCGTGGTATTCCACGCAGGTACTGCGCGTAGTGAAGCAGGAGACTGGGTCACGAATGGTGGACGAATCCTGGGCGTAGTTGGCCTTGGTGCGGATATTGCCGAAGCTAGAAACAAAGCCTATGAACAGGCGGAGCTTATCCATTTTGATGGCAAACATCAGCGGACGGATATAGCTGCCAAAGCACTGGTATAGAATGAATACAAGAGCCCGTATAGATGTGTACCGGAAAGGTATTTGCATCCTGCGGGCTCTTTGCTGCGTATATAGATGTATCTTGTGCAAACGGCCAAACTTGTCCATAAGGGAAAGACATGGGAAAGATACGAAACAGGATATAATCTGGGTGTTTAGGCATGTTGTTTAATACCCTAAAGTACAGGGTAGTATTTTTATAAATTGGACTATACTAATCATGTGAACAATATCACATTATGAGGTGATATCAATCATATTATATAAAGTACGTAACATACATAGAGACTAATTTGTGAACATTATACTGTAAGCTTGTGCCAAACCATAACGTGCAACTGGATGGTTGAGCGGGAAACATGGTATACTTTTCGGAAACAGGAATGAGTACGAGGGGAGGTGGATATCTATTGGGTAGGCGATATTGTAAATTGTCCAAATGGCGAATCTAGGTGGAGTTAAGCGAGGAACAATTGACAGCATGAGGGGTAACCCGATTTGAATGAAGAAGTTTCTGCATGTCATTGACTTCATCTTGAATTCCTGTTTTGGTTTTACAAGGTCAAACACGTACGACATATACAAATATGATCATTTATTCGATTTCATATAAGGCATACGCCATGATGAACGACAAACAGCAGATGAATGGTTAACGTAGTTAACGGATCACGCTGTAACTATCTCTGGAGGTGAATCCCTGAGAACCGGGGAAATCATTGGACATAATTACCATATTGAATATCGTTTTACTTATTATCTTGATTGCATTGACTGCATTTTTCGTAGCATCGGAGTTCGCTGTAGTCAAAATTCGTACATCAAGAGTGGATCAACTGGTTGCGGAAGGCAATAAAAAGGCTGTACTCGCCAAAAAAGTTGTCTCGGACCTGGATTATTATCTATCAGCCTGTCAGCTCGGTATTACGGTCACTGCTCTAGGACTGGGAGCGCTCGGAAAACCGACGGTTGAGAGATTGTTATACCCGGTATTCAATTATTTAGACGTACCTGCTTCGATCTCATCAATTGCTTCCTATGCGATTGCCTTTATCCTCGTCACGTTTTTGCATGTGGTTGTTGGTGAGATGGCACCGAAAACGCTGGCGATTCAATTTTCAGAAAAACTGACATTAATGCTTGCCCCATCACTATACTGGTTTGGTAAAATCATGTATCCGTTCATCTGGGCGCTTAATGGAACCTCTCGTGTTCTTCTGCGAGGATTCGGTGTGAAGCCTGCCAAACATGATCAAGCCTACTCGGAGGACGAGATCAAGATCATCATGAACCAGAGTTATGAAGGTGACGAGAACAACAAGACCAAGCTTTCATATCTGGAAAATGTATTTGTGTTCGACGAACGTGATGCCAAAGACATCATGGTGCCACGTACGGAACTGGTGACATTAGATCAGGAAATGACCTATGACGATATTATTCCTATACTGGATGAACATAACTATTCACGTTACCCTGTCATCGAGGATGGGGACAAGGACCGCATTATTGGCGTTGTGAATGTGAAAAAGATTTTGCCCGACATGGTTGCCGCAAGATCGTATCAACTAAGCGAGTTCGTTCGTGAGATCCCATTCGTGTCCGAAGTTACGTCTATCCAGGATGCGATGATTAAAATGCAGCAGGAACGTGTACACATGGCCGTGGTCGTGGATGAATATGGCGGTACTTCGGGAATCATTACGATGGAGGATATCCTGGAGGAGCTGGTCGGTGAGATTCGCGATGAATTCGATGCCGATGAGGTGGCCGATATCCAAGAGACCGGAGAGAATCAATATCTCATCAATGGCCGGGTACTTTTGGATGAAGTGGAGCGACAGTTCGGGCTTAGCTTTGAAGGTAATGAAGAGATGGATACCGTTGCTGGATGGATTCAATACCAGAAGGGTGTAGGTGTGGAAAAAGGCGACACGGTAGAACATGGCGATTATGTCTGGACCGTTGTGGATACCGAAAATTATCACATCAAGCAAGTTCTTCTGGAGCGGGTAAACGGCGCGCAGGTTGAGGAAGCTACTAGCGACCTGGCTTGATCTTGGTTGGTTCGATCATGACTGTAATCTAGGGTTTGACTGCCTATTTGGCTACTGCCCTCAGAATTTAAAACGTTTTGGCATCGTAGCAGTGTAGGGGACGGAATCGATTCTGAAGAAGCGTAGCGTTCGCGTTTGCAAACCAATTTTAAACCTTTGAAAACAACAATCAGGAAAATTTGGAGGCAATGGCGATCGGAAGAACGAGCCGTCACCGGAACGTCACTCGTGCAACCTTATTTTAAAAATTTAATGGAGGTGAATCCCTCAACCTGAGGGAAATCATTGGACGGAATAATAGCCTTGAATTTATTTTTAGTAGCCGTATTTATAGGTCTGACAGCCTTTTTCGTTGGAGCCGAATTTGCAATTCTTAAAGTACGGATGTCCCGAATCGATCAATTGATCTCGGAAGGGAACAAAAAGGCAGTACTGGCCAAAAAAGTGGCGCACAACCTGGATTATTATCTGTCAGCATGTCAATTGGGGATTACCATCACGGCGCTGGTATTGGGAGCCTTGGGTGAACCTACCGTTGAGAAAATGCTTCATCCGCTCTTTGAGCGCATGGAAGTGCCGGCGGCATTGTCTACCGTGCTTTCCTATGGTATTGCTCTGGCGATCATTACCTTCCTGCACGTGGTTATTGGTGAATTGGCACCGAAAACGCTGGCGATTCAGTTTGCAGAGAGAATGACGCTGTTGTTGGCACCACCACTGTACTGGTTCGGTAAAATCATGAATCCGTTCATCTATGCGCTGAATGGAGCTGCTCGTCTGTTGCTTGGTATCTTTGGTGTAAAACCTGCCGGGCATGATACCGTTCACTCCGAAGAAGAGCTGAAGCTGATTATGGCACAGAGCTATGAGAGTGGCGAGATCAACCAGACAGAGCTGGACTATCTGAAAAATATTTTTGCTTTTGATGAACGTTTGCTTCAGGAGATCATGATTCCACGAGATAAAATTGTTACGTTGAATAAGGAAATGCCGCTTGATCAGATCATTGAAACGCTGAATCGACACGAGTACACCAGATACCCTGTTATTGCGAATGGGGATCAGGCGCACTTTGTGGGCTTTATTAACACAAAAGAAATGTTGACGAGTGTAGCTGCGGGCAGAGACTTTAATATGGAGACATTTGTCCATAACACGCCGAGTTTCTCCGAGCGTTCTCCAATCAAGGATGTGCTGATCCAGATGCAGCAAAGCCGTGTACACATTGCTACCGTGAAAAACGAGGCAGGTGCTACGGTAGGTATGGTTACGATGGAGGATATCCTTGAAGAGATTGTCGGAGACATCAAGGATGAATACGAGCATAAAGATTTGGTGAATCCACCAAAAAGAATGAAACTGGTTTAAGAAGCAGTAATACAAAATTGATACAGGAATACGAAACAACTAATCAATCGTTATAACGCTAAGCAGGTTCCCGGAGTGATCGGGGCCTGCTTTTTGTATTAAATCTTAATTTTAAAATAAAAGCTTGCATATTGAGGTACAATGGATTAATATAAATTTAAAGAATCTTAATTTAAAGATAAATAACGAAAAGCAATAAATAAAAGAAGCAAAAACAACCTATGATACAACTAAAACCAAGGGAGTGAAGATTATGTTCAGAACTTCAGGAATTCATCATATTACAGCTTTTGTTGACGATGCGCAGAAAAATGTTGATTTTTATGCAGGTGTGTTGGCGCTCAGACTGGTGAAAAAAACAATTAACTTTGATGCACCGGACGTGTATCACTTGTATTACGGGAATGAACAGGGTGCACCGGGCACAATCATTACCTTTTTCCCACAGCAAAATTCAAGAAGAGGTGTCATTGGTTCCGGTCAGACTGGAGTTACCGTATATGCGGTTCCTGTAGGAAGCCTGCCTTTCTGGAAAGAACGTCTTGCTTCCTTCGATATTCCATATGAAAATAAAACCAGATTTGGTGAGCAGTACATTCGTTTCTTCGACAAAGGCGGTCTGCTGCTTGAACTGGTTGAGCGTGAAGGTGGTCAGCCAAGCAACTGGAGTTTCAACGGTGTGACACCGGAGCATGCCATCAAAGGATTTGGCGGAGCCGTATTGTTCAGCCACGTTCCTGAGAAAACCATGGACGTCTTGGTGAGCAAACTGGGTCTGGAGCAAGTCGGTGAAGAGAACGGACTCCTTCGTCTTCAGGCAAGCGGCGATATCGGTCAGATCATCGATATTCAGTCCACAGGCATCCAACGCGGGATTGGTGGAGCCGGTACGGTCCACCATATTGCATGGCGTGCCAAAGATTACGTGGAGCATGAACAAATTCAGCAGGATCTTGAACAATCCGGATATCATCCAACGCCAGTCATTGACCGTCAATACTTCAACGCTGTGTATTTCCGGGAGCCGGGTGGTATACTGTTCGAACTGGCTACGGATCCTCCGGGATTTGCACGGGATGAACCAGCAGAGAGCATGGGTGAGAAACTGATGTTGCCTGAATGGTATGAACCACAGCGTGAGCAGATTGAACAATTGTTGCCACGAATTGAAGTACGTGAATGGAAAGGAGAGTCCAAATCATGACTACAACCAATACAATGAAACATATCTATAAAGCAGGTGCTCAGCCGGATGCGCCAACAATCCTGTTGCTTCATGGCACAGGCGGAACCGAGAATGATCTGATCGCTCTGGCGGAGATGATCGCACCAGGAGCTGGCATACTTGGGGTGCGGGGGAACGTATCGGAGAACGGGATGCCCCGTTTCTTCCGCCGCTTGGCCGAAGGCATTTTTGACGAAGAAGATCTGATTGCTCGTACGGCGGAGTTGGGATCTTTTGTAGATGCAGCTGCGGTGGAATATGGGTTCGATCGGTCCAACGTGTATGCACTGGGTTACTCTAACGGTGCCAACATTGCGGCAAGCTTGATCTTCCATCAAGCAGATGTATTCAAAGGTGCAATTCTCCATCACCCGATGGTACCGCTGCGCGGACTGGAACTGCCGGATCTGAAAGGTCTGCCTGTGTTCATTGGTGCGGGCGAGAACGATCCGATTGTACCAAGACGTGAAACGGAGGAACTTGCTTCGCTACTCAGCGGTGCAGGTGCCGATGTAAACACACATTGGGAGCGTCAGGGTCATCAATTGACTCGTACCGAAGCAGAAGCCGCCGCAGCTTGGTTTAAGACACAGGCGTAAATTGGGTGGATAGACGGTTATGAAACGTATAGAGACAGCCTGATCGTGAAGATCGGGCTGTTTTCTCTTTTTATTTTGATCATCGTCAGGAAGAAGAAATGATGGACTGGTGTTATGTAACCGTTTCTAACCGGGTAAACATTTGAATGTGTGGTAGATAACCTTGTATGCTTAGTGATATAGCTATGTATCAACATCATGAACTGGAGGGGTTAATGTGGAACGTAACATCAAGGAACTGGTACAGCGGATGACACTGGAAGAAAAAGCGGGCATGTGCTCGGGACTGGACTTTTGGCATCTGAAAGGGGTGGAGCGTCTTGGCATTCCATCCATCATGGTGACGGACGGACCTCACGGGCTGCGCAAGCAGGATGGAAGTGCAGATCATCTAGGTATGACGTCGAGCGTTCCTGCGACCTGTTTCCCGTCTGCGGCAGGACTGGCTAGTTCATGGGACAAGGAGCTGGCGCGTCAGGTCGGGGTGGCCCTGGGTGAGGAATGTCAGGCCGAGGATGTAGCGGTACTGCTTGGTCCGGGTGTGAATATTAAACGTTCCCCGCTGGGCGGGCGTAATTTTGAATACTTTTCCGAAGATCCGTTGTTATCTACGCAGATGGCTACCGGTCATATTCAGGGTGTACAGAGCCAAGGTGTGGGTACGTCTCTCAAACACTTTGCAGTTAATAATCAGGAAGAACGGCGCATGTCGATTGATGCGGTGGTGGATGAACGGACACTGCGTGAGATTTATCTGGCAAGTTTCGAAGGTGCGGTGAAGGATGGACAGCCGTGGACGGTGATGTGTTCTTACAATAAGGTGAACGGTACGTACGCAGGTGAGAATGAATGGTTACTTACGGATATCCTGAAAGACGAATGGGGACACGAAGGTCTTGTGGTGTCAGACTGGGGCGCGGTCAATGAACGTGCAGACGCCCTTGCAGCAGGACTGGAACTGGAGATGCCTACAAGTGGTGGAATCGGTGAGCGTAAAGTGATTGATGCTGTAGAGAGCGGACAACTGCCGCTGGACAAGCTGGATCGGGCGGTGGAGCGTCTGCTTACGCTGATCTTTAATTCCGTTGATCAAAAGCAAGAAGGGGCAACCTATAACAAGGATGAGCACCACCAACTTGCACGCAAGGTGGCAGCCGAGAGTATGGTTTTGCTGAAAAATGAAGAGAGTATCCTGCCGCTGGGACGTGAAGGCGAAGTGGCGTTAATCGGGGCATTTGCGCGCAAACCTCGCTTCCAGGGCGGCGGCAGTTCCCATATTAATCCGACCAAAGTGGATGATATTGTAGAAGAGATGACCCAAGTGGCTGGCGAAGGTGTAACCTTCTCGTATGCCCCGGGTTATCGGATTGAAGCGGATGATGTGGATGAGACATTAATGCATGAGGCTGTACAGGCAGCACAGTCGGCGGATACCGCTATTGTGTTTGTTGGATTGCCAGATCGTTATGAATCCGAAGGGTATGATCGTGCCCATCTGCGTCTGCCTGAAAATCATATTCGGCTGATCGAAGAGATTGCGAAGGTTCAATCACGTGTGGTCGTTGTGCTGAGCAACGGATCACCAGTGGAGATGCCTTGGCTGCCTCAGGTACAAGCCGTGCTCGAAGCTTATCTTGGTGGACAGGCTGTTGGTGGAGCGATAGCTGATTTGTTGTATGGAGAGGTAAATCCGTCCGGTAAACTGGCAGAGACATTTCCTGCCAAGCTCAGCCATAATCCATCTTATCTGAATTTCCCGGGCGAAGGAGATCGTGTCGATTACCGGGAAGGCATCTTTGTTGGGTACCGCTATTATGATAAAAAAGAACTGGAGCCACTGTTCCCGTTTGGCTATGGACTGAGTTATACGACATTTGAATATGCTGATCTGAAGGTAGATCGCACAGAATTGACGGATCAGGATGAGGTGAACGTGCAAGTTAGGGTCACCAATACCGGAGACAGAGCGGGCAAGGAGATTGTACAGCTGTATGTCAGCGACGTAGAGAGCATAGTTATTCGTCCAGTCAAAGAACTGAAGGCTTTTGCCAAGGTGGCCCTTGAACCTGGAGAGTCAAAAGTGGTGAGCTTCACACTAAACAAGCGTTCATTCGCCTATTACAACGTGGATATGAAGGACTGGCATGTGGAGACCGGAGAGTTCGAGATACAGGTAGGCAGTTCCTCACGGGACATTCATGTGCATACACGTGTGAACGTAGAGTCTACAGCGACATTCCTTCCAACTTATACGCGTAATAGTACATTGGGTGATATCCAGCGTGATCCGGCCCATAAAAAGCTGCTGGACCAGGCTTTGCAACAATTTCAGGAGGCCAGCGGGTTTGGCGGTGATGATGCTGGTGATCACGCAGATATGATGGATGCGATGATGAAATATATGCCGCTGCGTGCACTGGTTGCGTTTAGCGGCGGGGCCATGACGGAAGAAGCGATGAATGAACTTCTGGAGCAGTTGAACAGCAAGGATCATGGTATTCGGGGATAAGGGGCTGCGGTCTTAAACCGAGTAGGCGCCCATCCTTGGATTAAGCGATTACGATTATGCGATCGTGCAGAAACTGCACACGAAGCAGTAAGAATGTATATATGAGAGCCAGCCGATAGTGGCTGGTACAGTTACCCGATCCGATCATGGATCGGGTTTTCTTTTTGCATAAAGGAAAAGGAGGGGAATGGAACGGTGGGATGCGGGGTGATCCATGCAACGTGGAAGAAAGCGACAGGACGGCTGTAACTTGCTGAGCAACATGGTTGTGGTAAAGCATGGATTAATCTATAATGAAGTAATTGATAATCATTTTCAATTAGAATCGGTGAAAGATGACCATACATGTAATCAGGAGGGGAACATGAATCCTAACTCTAGCTCACATACGTTTGGCTCAAGTGCGTTTGTTCAGACCCGCGATGGTCGCAAATTACATTATATGTCCAGAGGAACAGGGGAACTTACGGTGGTGTTTGAGTCCGGTATGGGCGCTTCCAGATCGAACTGGGGACTGGTTGCACCAGCCATTGCTGAGCATGCACGTGCAGTCGTGTATGACAGGGCAGGGGCAGGACGAAGTGATGTCGACTCGGCTCCCCGCAGCCTTGAACGCATTGCAGGGGATCTTGGAGAACTGCTGACCGCTCTGGGCCAGGGCCCATTCATTCTGGTTGGACATAGCTGGGGAGGTCCGATTGTACGGGCTGCGGCAGCTGCACATCTATCTCGATTACGTGGCATTATCCTGGTAGATCCATCAGACGAGCATTGCGAAATGTATTTTTCCAAGCTTACTAAAAAGAGCTTTGCCATCAATGGTTTCATTATTCCAATCATGGCGCGGACTGGCTTATATAAGATGCTTGGCAGCAAAGCTGGAAGTGTTCAGCCTGACGATGTGGCAGCGGATCACCTCAAGGAGGATTTCACTGTACGGGCAGCCAGCACGATGCTTGCGGAAGGTAAAACATTTTCGGATGACATGGCAGCACTGCTGGAACATCCTCCGGCTCTGGGTGATCTGGAAGTTAGCGTGATCTCGGGTACGAAACCGGGCAAGGGAGAGGGGAAAATCAGACCTGCCCTCATCACGGCGCATCGCCAGACAGTGAGCAAGCTATCCAATGCGAGATGGATTGGGGCGGATCAATCGGGACATATGGTTATGTATACAGACCCTCAGGTCATTATTGATGAAATAGTACGAATGATAAATGAAGTGAGCTCAGGCGCAAGAACAGAACAAAAGTGATACAATACAAAGAAAAGCAGTGCGCGACATTGCTAAATAAGTTGAATTAATGATTTACACGATAACGGAGAGGACAGAAAGAACCTGAAAAAGCGAAGCGTTCGTCTAAAAGCTTTCTGAAAGAAAGCTGCGTCGGAAGCATACGCTATCAACGGATTTTTCCCTTGGAAAAAGGGAATCAAAAAAATCTGGGGATAACAGCGATTGGAGGGTTATTCTGTCATCGTAGTGTCAGTGTAAATGAACTGTAGTTCAACTTATATAGACCATAAAAGCGGAGTGTGGAGAACAACATGAAACCAGTTGAACAAGAACCAACGGGAACCACAAGTCCCGGTCGTGCCAGTGTTGGCATGGAAGATATCGTGCGCGCACATCATGTGCTGCGTGAGGTCATTGTAAGAACGCCGTTACAGCGGGATGCTGTATTATCGGCCAAATATAACTGTAATGTGTATCTGAAAAGGGAAGACCTTCAAGTGGTGCGTTCGTTCAAAATCCGAGGCGCCTACAATATGATTCGCAGTCTGACGCCAGCCGAGATGGAGAAAGGGATTGTCTGTGCGAGTGCGGGCAACCATGCTCAGGGTGTCGCTTTTAGCTGTAATGCCCTTGGAATTAACGGCAAAATCTTCATGCCGAGTACAACGCCGAACCAGAAGGTGAAGCAGGTGAGACGTTTTGGCGGCAGCAACGTTGAAGTGGTGCTGATCGGAGATACGTATGACGATGCATACGCAGAAGCAATGCGTGCATGTGACGAACAGGGCATGACGTTTATCCATCCGTTTGATCAACCAAAGATTATTGCAGGTAATGGTACGGTAGCGATGGAAATCATGGAAAGTCTCGATGAGAATGCCGACTATGTATTCGTGACGATTGGTGGCGGAGGGTTGGCAGCCGGCGTGGGAACCTACATGAAGACCGTGAGTCCGGAGACACGCATCATTGGAGTTGAGCCACTTGGTGCAGCTTCCATGAGTGAGGCGATGTTCCGCAAACAGGTTGTGACGTTGGATGATATTGATAAATTCGTGGATGGCGCAGCGGTGAAACGGGTTGGCGATCTGACCTATGACATCTGCAGCAGTATACTTGATGACATTGTGAAAGTGCCCGAAGGCAAAGCCTGCACAACTATTCTGGAGCTCTATAATGAAAATGCGATCGTGGTTGAGCCTGCCGGTTCCTTGGCTGTTGCGGCGCTGGAGCAGTATCGTGAGCAAATTGTGGGCAAGACAGTGGTTTGCGTAATTAGTGGCGGGAACAATGATATTGACCGGATGCAGGAGATCAAGGAACGTTCCCTCATCTATGAAGGTCTGAAGTATTATTTCATGGTTAATTTCCCGCAGCGTGCAGGAGCTTTACGTGAATTCCTGGAGGAAGTTCTAGGGAAGAATGATGATATCACCCGATTTGAATATACGAAAAAGCATGATAAGGAAAATGGTCCTGCCTTGGTGGGCATCGAGCTGATGTACAAGGAAGATTACCAACCACTCATTGAACGTATGAACCGCAAAGGTATCGCCTATACCGAGCTGAACAAAAATCTGAATCTGTTCAACATGTTAATCTGATGAATCATTCGACAGGGCAGTCAGGTATGCCGTCAGACAACATGGAGACAACTCCTCGGTTAAGACCTGCGCAGAAAGAAGATGCTGATCAGGTTATTCCTTTGCTGTACCAGGCGATAGGAGACATTGCATACGCACTTGCAGGTGAGGCGGATCATGAGAAGGCGATGCAGATTTTGCAGGATTTCTATGTACAGGAAGACAATCGGATTAGCTATCGTCATGTGACAGTGATGGAGCATGATGGACTTGTGGCGGGAATTCTCGTAGCCTATGATGGCGGTGAAGCGGATCATCTGGACCAGCCGATTCTGAATCGCCCTGGACGAAGTCAGGATAAGAAGTATGCTTTGGTTAAAGAAACCCGCCCGGGTGAGTATTATCTGGATACTCTCTCGGTAAGTGAAGCTTATCAGGGGCAGGGCATCGGCCGCGCACTGATGGCTGCTTTTGAGGAGCAAGGCAGAGATCTGGGTCACTCGCAGGTATCCCTGATTGTAGAACGGGACAATGGCCGTGCGCTAATGCTGTACGAACGGCAGGGATATGTCAAAGATGACGTGATTGTCATCGCAGGACATGAGTATAATCATATGGTCAAACCGATTCAATAGTACAGAGCGCTGACGGTTAGTCAGTTTTGACTATAGAAGCATGAAGAAAACCGCCCCAGGAGCGAATTCTGTGGCGGTTTTTGTTGTGGTTAACTGTTGGAATTTAGCATGAATTTGAAACGGATGTTAACCTGGGGAACAGATTACTTAATAATTCGCATAGTCGCTGACCGGCACATTCTGCTCCAGCCATTTCTCGACAGCAGCCGTTTTTGCATACTTCGATTCCTTAACCACGTCCATAAAGGCATCCAGCTTGGTGAGGAATTCACTATCGACGGATGCAAGACGCTGCAAGACGCCGTTGTAGCCTCTTTGGGCGTTCGCAATCATTTTGTTCGTGTCATAATCAAACAGCGGTGTATTGTTCAGCCCATAAAAGGTATACAGGGTATAACTGTTTAACAGATTATGCACCTGCTTGGCCCGATTTGATTTTGGATGCAGCTCCAGGAATCTTTCCTGGCTGAGTGCTCGAAGGAGAATTTCCTGATAACCAATGACCAGAGCACCGTCATCCGCAGGCAAGTTTTTCGTTTCCTTTGTCATGATATGGATGTAGCTTGAGATATCCTCTTTAATTACAGAGGTATATTTCACGAATGCCGCATAATTCATTATGGGATAGAGGGAGCCTTCGAGCATGACGAGGCGGTAGCCGCTGTCACGGGCTTCTTTTAACAGTGCACGCAGATCGGAGTCCTGGGTACGCTCCATAAGTTTGGTGAAGCTATCGTTCAATTTGTAAGCCTTGATCATCTTGTCCTGAACGTTAGGAACGAGCAGGCGGTCCGTCATGGCACTTAGCGCCTTCAGGCGAGCATTCTCCAATTGAAGCACCATCAGGGTGGCGTGATGCTTTGTTACTTTTTTGATATGAGATTCGAGATAAGTATCCGCGGCAGGCAAGCCGTTCTTTTTGTAGAGCATGGACTGAAATGTTTTATATATGGTTGTTGAACTGGCAGTCGTGACTTTGTTGGTATCTGTACTGGAAGATGCGGCAGCAGCGACTCCAGATAATGGAGCGATAGCCGTTTGGAGCAGCATGAGGATGGCGGTGGCTGTAATGAAGGTGCGCATGCTTTTACGTGTGGCAGATTGGAACGATGATGTCATGGATATGAACCTCCCGTAGTTAAGAAAATGATAGGCGTTGTTCACTAGTCACTATACATTAACGCAATTGGGGCAGGATATGGTTGCGGAATGGTGACAAATTCTTCTGTTATTTTTAACTTTTGGAGGGTGGAAGATAGAGGAAGATTTCTGAGAAAATATTTTTTGTACAACTGGAAACTTTTGAGCTGATCGGAACGTCTTAGTTGTGCATAGGTAAATACAGGAATTATTGAAAATAACAACGAATCTATTTCGATGTTAACTACATGCGAGAATGGGGATATGGGATATGAGGAAAGCGGGAGGAAAACAAGTGAAGAAGGTAATGTCAGCGCTGGCTGTATCGGCCATGCTGATGTCCGCACTTCCAACGTCGGTTATGGATGCAGCTGCGAGGATCAGCATATATATTAATGATGCGGAGTTATCATCTGCTCAGGCACCTGTGATGAAAGGTGGACGCGTACTGGTTCCGCTTCGGTCGATTTTTGAAGGATTGGATGCGAAGGTACAGTACACCAACAGAACCAAAACGATTGTTGCAACTCGCGATGATCAGGAAGTTACTTTGACACTCGGTTCCAAAACGGCATACATCAACGGGGAAGCGATATCGCTGGATGTACCTGCCAACACGATTAAGGGTAACACGATGGTTCCCATTCGTTTTGTTAGTGAAGCTTTTGGGGAAAAAGTATTCTGGAACTCACGCAATCAACGTGTAGATATCAAGACAACGGCAACGCCACCAGTGGATGAGACACAATATGCTGCATGGAACATCTATGGTTCGGTATCCGGAAGTAACGGAGATGGTCGTGACCTGACCGTGAGCTTCACACGTCCAACTTCAGAGAGTGCAGTGTCTGCTTACCGGATTATGCTGGTGAAAACTCGCGATGTGAATAGCTTCACGGAGTCCTCAGCAACTGCCGTACCTGCTGCGAACTATACATCCATTACACCAAATGGCAGCAACCCGAAACTGACGCTTAATGCACAGACGCGTGACGTAAACGGGGATCTGCTCAATAGCAATGAAACGTATCGCCTGTATGTACTGACTGTTGGTAACAGCAGCAACAATTATAAAAATGCATTGAACTGGTCTTCCCAAGCATTGAAGCTTAATAATGTGAAATCCACAGTACAGGCGGTTACAAGCCTGCGTGCTACAGATATTAGCGACTATGGCGATGGTCGCGATCTGGAGATTAACTTCACGCAGCCGAGCACAACATCGAACATTACGTATTATCGTGCTTTTGTTGTTAAAGCGAAGGACTCTTCTGCGTTCAATCTGGCTGCAGCGAACAAAGTATCCAGTTCTAACTCCACGATTATATACAAAGGAAACAGTACCGCAGTGAAAAGCCAGCTGACTTCTTCGACACGGGATACGTCCGGTGAATTGATTAAAAGCGGCACAGCGTATGTGGTATACATCTTGTCCGTAAGCACAAATACAACAACAGACAGCAAGCTGTCCGCAGCATCATCTTCACTTACACTGTCCGTGAACACAGCAACATCTCCTGTAATTACGCAGGTGAGAGACAACTCGGATTATGGAGATGGTCGTGATATCCAGGTGAGCTTCAACCGATCATCGGATGAGTCCAAGGTGGCGAATTATCGCGTCTTTGTGGTGCGTAACTCGGTTGCCAGCAACTTCAATCTGACGACGGCAAGTAATCTGTCCTCCAGTCTGTACTATACGGTGAATAAAACAGGCAACAACATTACAACGACTTTGCCTTCATCCATGAAGGACACAAGTGGTTATAATGTAACGAATCTGCAAGATTATCGCATCTTTGTGATGGCGGTGGGAAATCAGCAAAATGGATACACCAATGCGCTGTCAGCTTCCTCCACAGCTCTGAGACTGACAACGAACGGTAACGCGGGAGTTATTAGCAACCTGGCTGTTGCGGATATTGGTGACTACGGTGATGGCCGTGATCTGCGGGTTTCTTTCAACAAAGCTGCGGATGAATCCAGAATCTCTGCCTACCGTGTATATGTTGTTCGTTCCGCTAATGTGGGCAGCTTCACGTTGAGCGCAGCTAATGCGTCGAGCAACTATACACAGGTGAACAAAACGGGTGGTAACCTGTCAGTAACGCTTCCGAACTATGCGGTAGATACCAATGGTTACACCATTACGAATAACGTTGCTTATCGAGTATTTGTGCTGTCGGTGAATAACAACGGAAACTCCAGTCAAAATGCTTTGTCTGGTTACTCTTCCCAAATTACGCTGACACAGAATGCGGCTATAACGGCTCCGAGCAATGTGGTGCCATCTGATATTGGGGATAACGGAGATGGACGTGATCTGCGTGTGACGTTTAATAAATCCGCGGATGAGACAAATGTGAATCATTACAGGGTGTTTGTAGTGAAAAATGCAAATGCAGGCAGCTTCAATCTGAACGTAGCCAACACGGTGAATAGCTCGAATTATACGTATGTAAGTAGAACGGGAAATAATCAGACGATTACTTTATCTAATGGTTCGAGAACAACGGATGGTGACTTGATCCGTAACGATGTAGGCTATCGAGTTTATGTAATGGCTGTGAACAATAACGCGTCTTTAACAAATGCAATATCGTCAGCCTCCGGTATAATCACACTGACTTCAAATGTCGCTGTAGCAGTGGCGAGCAATGTGAATGTAACCGTTAAAGATCAAGGACAGTCTGGAACGCCTTCGGATGTAACAATAACCTTCAATAAGGCAATTAGCGAGACCAATATCTCCAATTATCGTATCTTGATTGTGCCTGCTAACCAAGTGAGTGGATTCAATACAAGTTCTGCTCTTGGAATTAATTCTTTTATTGAAATCAACAAAAACAATGCGGGCAGTCCGGTAGTACTAAACGGTGGACATCGAGATATTAATGGTAGTGTCCTTGTAGCTGGACAGAAATACAAAGTGTTTGTCTTGTCCGTTTCGGACAGTACATCACGTGCTTCCAATCTGTCCTCTGCTTCCAATGAGTTTAATATCTTTGCACAAGCAAATGTGGTTCAAACTGCTACTATAACAGCCCTTCAAAATACAAGTACTGTAACCGAAGCGAGTTATAAGCTTACCTTTACTAAACCAACTGCTGAAACGGGGATTTCTGCATACCGACTCTTTATTGTTAAAGGAACAGATAATTTGGATATTACTACAGCAAGCTCTAACACTAGTTACCCAATTGGAAATCCTGCAGCGGTTGAAGTTACTTTAACGAAAACAGCTATAGATTCAACTGGAGCCAATCTGGTGGAAGGAGGCGAGTACAAGGTGTATATTCTTTCAGTTGCTGCAAATACAACAACGAATAAACATACACTTTCAGGCCCATCGGATACATTTAAGCTTGAGAAGGCTCAGTCTACGCCTACACAGGAGCCTGCGCCTGCTACCAATCCAGCAGCAAGTGAGGGGCAAACATCTCCACAGGGCTGAAGTAAAAATTTACACTGAAACAAACTCGAACACCCTTCCCATCCGGAAAGGGTGTTTTCATTATGTATGAACAATAATCGTTTGGCGTGAATCTCAAACTTGCTTTTTGAAAATCTTGTCGCCAAAAAGGTTCCTTAGACCATTGTTACATTGGAAACAAATCATTGATAATAAAGGTAAAGGGAAGTTGGCTATATAGATCGAACTAGACATTTACACGAAACGGAGTGGCTAGTGTAAATATCTTTAGTTCACTTTATGTAGAAGCCTATGAGCCGAAAGGAATGATGGAATGCTTGCATTTCGTTTGACGGGCCTGCCGGATTCCCGGTTGCCGCTGTACCTGTATTGTGTGGGCACGCAGGAAGAGAAAGTTCTGCATAGACCGGATGGATTTCCGGTGTATCAGTTGTTTTTGTCAGGCGGCGGTGAAGGGCAGTTCAGGTTTTCGGAAAAGGGACATGGACGATGGGAGCAGGGCAGGTATTCATCGTGGAACCTGGGATTGCGCATGAGTATGTGCCTCATTCCAAATCCAAAGGAGAACTTGGTTATATCGGTTTTGGCGGTGCATCGGCTGGATCGGTACTTCAAAGCGCAGGTTTGCTTCAGAACGAGCCGTACCCTATCTCCGGTTTTGAAATCATCTGGTCCCGCATGACCAATCTCTGGCATGCGCTGGATCAAGGAGCAATGGAGATGTGGAACACATCAACCCTGATCTACCAGCTCATTTTGGATATAGCACAATCGAAAATTCCATCTGTTGTAGGTATTGGAGGTGATGAATCATCGATGGCACATGACGGTACTGTAACACGTTCTAATCGGGAGTCAGATCCGAGCAAGGATGCACTGGATGCACTTACCCGAGCCGTAGCTTTGATGCATACTCATTATCAGGACGATCTGTTATTGAAGCACATCGCTGACGCAGTGGGTTATTCGGTGCAACATCTCAACCGATTATTTCATCATCATTATGGCGTGACAGGACATCAATATATGCAGCGATTGCGTTTGCAGAAGGCTTCGGAATGGCTGGACAAGCACCCACGAGCAAGTGTACGAGAGGCGGCAGAGACCGTAGGCATGGAAGTGAACTATTTTATCCGGATGTTCAAGCGGGAGTTTGGAGAGACACCGGGAAAAGGAATCAAGCATAGGAACCGGCTCCAAATGGAAAAAGACCTCACGAGTTCGTGAAGTCCCTTAATAGCTTATATAACATGTTATGCTGTTTTCTTTTGTCCAAATAGAGGCCTTACCGTTGCAAGTCCCACAACTCCGATCACTGCACTCACCCACGGAGCCAGTGCAAATACCGGAAGCTTATCACGAAGTGGATACCCCACAAACAGCACAAGTACCACGATGACGATGTAGATGATGATGCCCTTAAGGTTAACCTTAGGTACGGTGTTCTTGTCCGCTCCTTCATCGTCCGGTCGCTCAGCAAGACGGCGAAGCATCTCCACTAATGCAATACCGCCAACTGCCGCAACGATTAGAGAGAACAGACTGATGTGTTGGAACGGCTCCGTATCTCCGCCAGTCCAACCCACGAACAATCCCACACATCCTTGAATCAACATGACAAAAGACAAAGCCGCCCAAGCAATCATGGCATACCACTTTGGTGTCCGTTTCACAGGCTCTGGATTCTCCGTTGACTGTGGTTCTACAGCGTTGGCTTTCTTTTTCAATGAAGCTGATGGACTATTACCACGGGTTGGGCTGGATTTACCCACCTCAACGGCATCTGTCTTCTCCGGTGCTGTATTTGTTATCCCGAGCTGTGCATGGATGTCTTGTTCCAGATCAGGTCCGTATAACTCGCGAGCGGGTTTGTTATCCCGCTGAGCCTGTACGATCGCTTTTCCTGCGGAGAGAATCCATTCTTCCTGTGTTCTCTCGTCCGCTGGCGCATGACGCGCAATTGTGCTGATCTCGTCATACAATTTCACATGTTCAGGTGTCATTCTACTCATCTCAGTTATTTGCCGATTCTGTATTTCTTTAAGCTTCTTATAGGAAATCCCCAATGATTGCTCCCCCTGTCTACACACATTCTGATCTTCCAATTGACTGAAGACCCTGACGGTATTTTAGTATACGGGAAGGGCTCTCGTTTCGCAAAGTCATTCCTTATAAAAAAGCTGCTCATGGTGGACCCATATCCATACACAGGCCAGTATAACGCAGGTGCATAACAGCACCAGTTTACCGTGATGTTGAATCCATTCCAGTAGATGTTCCATGAATTCATTCCTTTCGGCATAAGGACTCCGAGGCATATGCTGCCAATGATTGTTCGTTTATTTTCCCCCGTTCATGTGAAAATAATCCCTCACGCCTCCCAGATCTAACGATTGTGTGAAGTATGCATAAAGAGCAGCCGATTCCATCACAATAGTAGCATTTCCAACAGAAATCCAAGATTGGAGTGTGCTTGTTATGGATAAACAAACAGAATTGACGCGGAAGCTGCTAATGAACAGCAACTCCCGTGGAGTCGTGGACGAGGTTGTATCCTTTGAAGAGAACCTTGAAGATACGGAGTATGCAGAAGAACTGACAGATGGCAATCTGAGGGGAAGAAGTTTCTGGGACAATAGTGATTCGGGTCATGAGCATGAGTGGAATGGACGGGTGGAGACCCACGAGATGTTCCGTAGAAGCTACGAATAACGATCCTGCAACACTTGGTTTGAATTCCAAATGATATCCGGGCCAGCTGTCACCAGCTTGGCTCATTTTTTTGCGCTTATCAACCGATAAAATGTAGATTAGCAGTCAACGTAGAAAGGGTTCTTACTTACGTTGACTTGCAGGGTACGGGATGATAATATATGAATAACATCTTAATACACACTAAACTTATCGGATTATATATATTTAATAAATGGAACTCAACAGGCTAAGCGTGGAAAGGGGAAATCGGTATGGAACGTCAGATCAGTATCCGTCATGGACAGGAAGAATTAACAGCCACGATTCATTATCCGGTTGTGAAAGATATCAAGGAGGAGAAGAGTCAGCAGCGCGTACCTCTGGCAGTCATCTGCCACGGCTTCGTTGGTAGTCGGATCGGCGTGGACCGTTTGTTTGTAAAGACTGCACGGGAGCTGGCTGAAGACGGTTATCTGGTCCTGCGTTTCGATTATATCGGTTGCGGAGAGAGCAGTGGGGAGTATGGAGCGGAGGGACTGGAGTCCATGGTGCTGCAGACCCGTTCGGTGCTGGATTACGCGGTGAATTGCAGTGATGTAGATCCTACGCGTGTTACGCTGATTGGTCATAGTCTGGGTGGTGCCGTTGCATTGCTAACTGCTGTGCGCGACAAACGTGTTAAGAACCTGGTGATGTGGTCCTCCGTGGGTTATCCATTCAATGATATCGTGAAGATTACGGGACGGGAAGTATACGATGAAGGCGTGAAACTGGGAGCGGCTGATTATCTTGGATACAAATTCACACCAACCTTCTTTGAGTCTCTTGCTGAACAACAGCCATTCCAGGAAGCAGTTAAGTTTAGCGGTGATGTTCTCGTCGTGCATGGTACATCAGATGAGATTATCCCTGTAGACTACGCATTCCTGTATCAAAAGGTATTCTGGATGCGTCAGGAAGGCCGTTGCGACAAGGAAATCATCTTCCAGGGCGATCACACCTTCTCTTCAGGTAAAGAGCGGGAACAGCTCATTACGCGTACGAGAGAGTGGCTGGGCGAACGTCAGAAGATCGAGCAGGATTGGCAGCACTGGATGATATAAGTGGCAGGATTACAACTGTTTGGGTATGTCAGCTTGGAAAAGCGCCTTCTTAAGGGTAAAATAGAAGAGTAAGCATTCTATCCGTGTCTGGAGGTTGGCAGCAATGACATTACCCGCACTTTTCATTGCGCATGGTTCTCCCGCTCTGGCGGTGGAGAGCAATGACTACACTCACTTCTTGAACCAGCTTGGAGACAGGCTGCCGGCTCCGAAAGCCATTGTTGTATTTACGGCGCATTGGGATTGTCCTGAACCGTCCGTGACGATGGATGATACACATCAGACCTTGCATGATTTTTATGGATTTCCTTCTACGATGTATACGATGGAATACCCTGCATCTGGGCAGTCAGATCTAGCGAACGAGATATGTGCTTTGTTCACCCGCAGCAATCTGGCACATCAGCCGATTCGTGGCCGAGGGCTGGATCATGGCGTATGGGTACCGTTGCTCCATATGTATCCCGAGGCTAATATCCCTGTGATTGCTGTATCGGTAGACTCGCTGCGTACGCCGCAGGAACAGTATGATATTGGCCGAATGCTGGAACAGCTGCGTCATGATGATGTGCTGATCATTGGCAGTGGTGGAACGGTTCACAATTTAAGATTACTGGGCAATACGGATGAACCGCAAGCGTGGGCGGTGGAATTTGATAACTGGATCGGTGACCGCTTGCAGCAGTGGAACACAAGAGAACTGTTTCAATATGAGAAAAAAGCCCCTCATGCACGCACGGCAGTTCCGTCGTATGGTACAGAACACCTTGCACCTTTGTTCTACGCCATGGGTACAGCGGATATGTCCCGATCAGCGAAGCGTTTATTCCAGTCCTACCCTTATGGAACGCTCAGCTTGAACTGCTGGCAGTTTGGAGACGGCGTGTAACTTGGAACAGACAACAGCCTGATTGTGGTGTTTGAAGCCAGGTGGGTACGGATAACGTGTGTTAATGTATACAATTTCAATATATAAACAAAAGAAGGTTCCTGTACACCCTTGATGGGTTAAAGGAACCTTCTTTCAATACGAGGACTTATTTTCATGAAATAGATCTTTATTTGCGGATTTCAAACAATTCACAGTCTGTACGCGAATGATAAGCGAGTTCACTGACACTGGATTGGACCACCACGGTGTTGCTGTCAAAACGGATAATGATGCCACCGGAGTCAATCTGGTGATTATCTTTAAAAACTCGAACCTTATACTTCATATTCATGGCTTCCTGGAAGTCCGCATCAGTCTCAAGACGGCGCTGGGTCGGCATTATCGTGTACTCCTTTGAAGTTCAACTTTATGTTCATCATAATACGGTTTTCTGTGGATGGGCAAGTCAGTGAGGGCATTCAGGCTGATCTTGAAAAGTAAAAAGCCCTGCTCTCCAGGGGGATTGGGAGCAGGGCCGAGAATTCTATGAATGATTGCTTAAGCTGTTTTTTGAGTCGGGCTAATCGTTGGTGTGTCTTTAGGATGATTGCCTTTATTGCGAGTGATCAATCCGCGAAGGTAAGGCAGTACCCAGTTGTCCAGACCGATTTTACCTGCATTTGCACCAGCAACAACAAGGAAGATTTCCATTACAACCAGTTGAGCATTCGTGCTTACTGTTCCCGAGAAGAGGAACGCGAAGTTCATGACCATAGCCATCAGTGCTGCCAGTGTAGTGAAGCAGCCAAGGATGAGACCTAAACCTACAAGGAATTCACCTAAAGGGATAACGAAGTCGAACAGTCCTGCGTTTGGTACTGCGAATTTCTCAAGGAACGTTCCCCACCATGCTTGAACTGCTGGATGGTCACCCGTTGTTTTTTCCAGTGCTCCTGCAAGGAACCCGCCAGCTTCGAATCCGCCAGTCAATTTGCTCCATCCGTGAGTCATCCAATCATAACCGATATACACCCGAAGTACTGTTAAAATCCACATTGCTACTTTGTTTTCTCTAAGCCATTGGTTGAAGCTGAACATATGAACCACTCCTTCATGGAATCTAGTGTGTGTTGTTTTTGTTTTTTCTAAGTGATCACCTTTGATGTCTTTATTGTATAGTTCAAAAGTCGTTTTGTTTGTGATTAAAATCACAATCTAGTTCAAATTTTAAGTAAGGTTTGAGAAGTTCACATTTAGGACATATTTTTCTCGCGATTCGCTGTTTCAAATGTAAATTTCACGCTGTATCAAGGCCTTCTGGGCGCAGACAAATCGGATGGGGTGTGATTAAATGGAAAGAAATACGTGAAATGGTTGCCCACGTGAGACATATATCACAACTTAGAACCAGGCCATATCGTTCAGGAGGTCCTATATTGAAGCTTTTTAAATGGAACAAAGCAGCATCGGCTGCATCTCTGTTTATTCTCTCATTAAGTCTTGTTGCCTGCCAAAACCAGGAGGTGGCGCAGATGCCAGTTCAGCCAGAACCGACACCTGCACCTGTACAAGAAGAACAGACTGTGGAAGAGTCCAATACATCTCTCTATACAGCACCTTTGACGGGTCTGCCTGTAGATGAAGCGATTACGCGTCGACCACTCGCCGTAATGATTAATAATGCACCAGCGGCTCGGCCCCAATCGGGTCTAAGTTCAGCCGATATCATTCTTGAAGTTCTCGCTGAGGGAGGCATTACCCGTTTCATAGCTATCTTCCAGAGTGAAGGCGGTGCGGAAACGGTTGGACCCGTTCGTAGTATACGTCCATATCTGATTGAGCTCGGCGAGAGTTATGACGGGGTACTTGTTCATGCCGGAGGCAGTCCGGAGGCGTATTCCATTTTGCAAAGGCAGCAGAAACAGCATATGGATGAAATCTCGAATGGTGGACCTTACTTCTGGCGTTCCTCGGATCGTAAAGCCCCACATAATCTGTATACTTCAGCGGACAAGCTGAGAGAAGGAGCAGATATCAAGGGTTATAGCCATGATTTCAAGTCTCCCGTATACATCTACAACGAAGAAGGCGCGACATCCGCAGGAGAGGCAGTGAAGCAATTCGATATCCATTATTTATTGGATAGTTACCGGGTAACGTATGATTATGATGAAGTTAGCGGACGATATATGAGAATGGTGAATGGTAAGGCAGATCAGGATCTGGATAACGGGACACAACTTGGCGCAGCGAACATCATTGTGGCAGGTGCAGATCACAAGGTGCTTGATAGTGTAGGTCGGTTGTCCGTTAATTTGGAACAGGGCGGGGAAGCCATGTTGTTTCAGAAGGGCAAGATGATTCGTGGGCAGTGGGTGAAGAAGCAAGGGGATATTATACGGTTTGTTCAGGGTGGCAGTGAAGTGGCTCTTGTGCCTGGCAAAACCTTTATCAGCATTGTTCCCAATCAACCGGAATTTTCTAGTCATGTGAAGCTGGCTGTGCAGCAATAAAAGGATGTAATGAAAGAAAACGATGAAACATGTATCCATTTTGTCGTCGAAAAGGCATGATATTGTACCTTGGCGTGAAAAGTAGAATCGTGTCGATTTTGAAATTTGATGTCGAATTGTAAACGCAGTGTAAAATCTTGACTTGAATTTACCATTATTCCAAATAATTAAGATTCATTTCAGATTAATGTGATAAGAATATAAAAAAGGATCACACCTTTTGTACAAACCATGAAACAAATATGATAAGATATCAAAGGTTGTCATTTCATGTTTCATCGGTTATCGGCAATTTTTCTCGTAAAGGGGATAGAGCTATGAAGCTTAAGAAGAAGAAGGATATATTTTTTGAGACACTGGAGAATATGGCAGATACGGTTGTTCAAGCGGCAGATTATTTCTCCCAGCATGTTTCCAACCTTCAGGATGTGACTCTTTTTGCCAATGAAATGAAGAAGTACGAGTCGAAATGTGATGATTACGTGCATACGATCATTACAGAACTCAACAAAACATTTATCACGCCGATCGAACGCGATGATATTATGGAGCTGACAACAACACTTGATGACGTATTGGACGGACTCGAAGCAACGGCTTCCCGTTTCTATATGTACCAACTGACGGATCCGGACGAATTTATCGTTCAGTTCTCTGAAATTCTGCGCCAATCGGCTTACGAAATTCAGAAGGCGATTCATCTGCTGTCACAGAAAAAATTGCTGGCCATCCGTGAATACACCATTCGTTTGAATGATCTGGAAAACCAGGGCGACGAAGTGCTGCGCATGTGTATCAAACATCTCTTCGCTACCGTGTCTGATCCGATTGAACTGATCAAGCGTAAGGAAATTTACGAACGTCTTGAGACAACAACGGATGCTTGTGAAGACGTGGCGAATGTGCTCGAATCCATCATTATGCGTAATTCTTAAGGAGCCAGAGAATAATGGAAACAACGATTTGGGTATTAGGTATAGTCGTCTTCCTTGCACTGGCGTTTGACTTCATCAACGGTTTTCACGACACTGCGAATGCCATTGCTACTTCGGTATCAACACGGGCACTAACGCCACGTCGCGCGATCCTTTTGGCAGCGGTGATGAACTTTGTCGGTGCGATGATGTTTACAGGCGTTGCGAAGACGATTGGGGGGAGTGTGACCGACCCCACCACGCTGGATAACGGGATCGAGGTCGTCATAGTCACCTTGATCGCAGCGATTATCTGGAACCTGGTTACATGGTGGTTTGGTATTCCGTCTTCCTCATCACATGCACTTATCGGAGCCCTTGCAGGTGCCGTGCTTGTTGGCGCAGGAGCTGACAAAGTGAAGTGGAGCGGATTCATTGATATCGTTGGAGGTTTGCTATTATCACCTCTGATCGCATTTGCTATCGGTTATGTGGTCATGACGATTCTCAAATACATTTTTGCCAAACGCAGTCCGCATAACGTGAATAAAGGTTTCCGTACGGTACAGATTTTCACGGCTGCACTGCAAGCATTCACACATGGTACAAATGATGCACAGAAAGCGATGGGTATTATTACGTTTGCTTTGGTTGCAGCAGGTGTGCAAGATCATCTGGAAGTGCCGCTGTGGGTTAAAATCTCAGCAGCAACCGCGATGGCTCTGGGTACATCCATTGGTGGTTGGAAAATCATCAAAACGATGGGTACCAAAATCTTTAAAATTGAACCGATTAACGGATTCGCCGCCGATCTGTCAGCTGCTTCCGTTATTTTCACAGCAACGTTGCTTCACCTTCCAGTTAGTACAACGCACGCGATCACATCAGCTATTCTGGGTGTGGGTTCCGCAAAACGTTTCTCTGCTGTGAAATGGGGACTTGCTGGACGTATCATTATTACGTGGTTCATTACGATTCCGATTACTGCGGGACTGGCAGGATTGTTGTACTGGATCATTTTCTAAAGAGAGAAAGTTATCCCGAACGAATTCTGGATTACCAGACAAACTGTTCATAACTGTGTGAATATCGGGATATGTGGATAAATATACAACCAAAATCAAGAGACGCCTGTGCATGAACGTGTGGACAGGCTGGATATGTGGATAGCCATCCGTGGAATGATAAACCAAAAGAAGATATTCCTGTGGATACAGGGAACTGTGGATAGGGAAATGAGAGAAGCCAACAGGGTTGGCTTTTTTTGTTGTCGAGTTTGAAGGTACCTGTGTACAATAACGTATAGATACAGGACAAGGATGTGATCTGATTTATGATTCGTACACTCGCCATTACACGAGAACATCAAGTCTCCGTTAACGTACCACTTACACAGTTGGATCTGAACGATTACGCCTGGGTATGGGCGGATTTTAACCAGCCAACGGAAGAGGAAAGCCGTTTGCTGGATACATATTTTCATTTTCATCCATTAGCCATAGAGGATTGTCTGCATGTGTTGCAGCGGCCCAAGCTCGATTATTATGATAATCTGCAGTTTCTTGTGCTGCATGCACTGAACCCGACCACACTGGAAGCCGAGGAGGTTGACTTATTTCTCGAGTCAAACTTCCTAGTGTCTTTTCATCATGGTGTATTGGAGGAAGTGGATGAAGCGTGGGAACGCTTGTTGCACCATGCACATGAACGAACCATCTGGGCGCGAGGTCCAGTGGCAGCAGCCTATACGGTGATGGACAAGCTGGTCGATCATTATTTTCCGTCTTTATTTGCGATTGAGGATGAACTGGCTGAACTGGAGAACCGGGGTGGACAAGAGTCAGTTGAGGACTTGATGAACCAGGTGTTTGATCTGCGGACTCGATTGCTGAAGCTCAGACGAACGGTAGTACCGATGCGGGATCTGCTCTATCGGGTGGTCAATTCCCAGCATGTGCAGCGAACAGGCGAACATACGGCTTATTTTACCGATATCTATGACCATTTATTGAAACTGACGGATATGATTGAAGCCGATCGGGAGATGACGGCCGACCTACGTGACAGTTATATTTCCCTGAACTCCAACCGGATGAACCAGATCATGAAGACACTCACGGTGATTACGACCGTATTTATGCCTCTCACACTGATTGCGGGTATATATGGTATGAACTTTGCCTATATGCCTGAGCTTCAATGGAAGTTTGGGTATGGGGCTGTGTTATTGTTAATGTTTGTACTTGGAGGTAGCATGGTGGCCTGGTTTGTGAAGCGTGGATGGTTCAAGTAGAAAATGTGATACTTTACTGCTCTAAATGCAGTTCCATCTTTCGGTGATAAGCGCACGCTATTACGAGCAGATCATCAGAAGAAGATTGCATAGTTGAAGCAACGTTTGTTACATATGAAAAGGGCCACTGGACAAGGATCTCAGGCAGGAATGGAATAACCTGTCGGAAGATGATTGCCAGGTGGCCTTTCTGATTCTTCTATTGGAAGTTTTGAAAATAAATGTATCCACATGTGAATAACTATTCCGCAGCAATAAGCTGTGTATAACTTACGATGTCTTCCTGTTACCCCACTTCAAGGACAAAAGAAGTCGTTGCCGTCTCTTTACCATTCACAACAATTGTTAGCGTATGCAGTCCAGCATAGTATTTTCTTGTTGTGATGATTTTGAAAGATTGTTTGGTGGCTACCTTGGTTCTGCCTGTCGGGTACATTTTATCGGAGCATTTGAATCGTTTGGGAGCCTGCTTGCCGTTTGCCTTCATATAACCCATCTCATATTCAATTCGCAGCATCTGTGACTCGCCGCTCTCATTAACGACATCAAACGAAAAATGAAGATCCTCGCCAATGCTAATCGTATCCTGGACAAGCTGAAGCTGCTCAATGTGAATCGAATCCTGCTCGTTATAACCAAAAAGACTTAGTGCTTTGCTATGTCCTTTCTTCAGTAATGACCTGCTGGCATGCCGGACAATCCAGTCGGTGTGTACATGTTGTCCGTACCAGGTCGTGGCCAGATCCATAACCAGTTCAGGGTGGTCCTTGGAGATGTCATTCAGATGATTGGCGACACTTTTGCGAACATAGAGGGACTCGTCCTGTTTCAATGCATGCAGAATCGGAAGTACAGGTGTTGGATCAGTGATAAAGTTCTGGAGTTTGGCACCCCATGGCAAACGTGGCCGGCTGCCTTCACTGGCAAGTCTGCGGATATGCTCGTTGTTGCTCTCTGCCCACGCCATCATATGTTTCATCGTTTGGATTGGATAATGTTTAATAAACGGGCGTACCGCGAACTCGGAGCTGGAATAAGGTGTGAAGAGGGTCAGATACTTCATGGATAACTCGTAATCCTCTGGGTCAAGTCCGTTCACTTCGATAAAATCCGGTACAAAGAGATATTCAACGCCTCTCATATTCGGAGCGGCTTGTTCAATAATATGTAATGCTTCTTCATAATTGTCGGGCAGTACTGAAGTCAAGGCCAGTGTGATTCGGCGAATGCGCGCTTTGAATTCCAACTGTTCCCAGCCTTCAGCAAAAACCAATTCATGAAATTGCTGTGTATCCAGCTTAGGGTAGAATTGACGCAACTGTTCGCCGGTCCGATCGATTAATGCGGGAGTGTATTTGTCTTTGATAAGTTCCATGGTCCGCCTCCTTTAGTTATTATCAAGTATACCTCAAATTACAGAAATAAGAACATAAGTTCCTGAAATTTTTGATATATTAATGAACGGTGTTAAGGCACCCACCTTCTGTAAGGGGGTGCCTGGATGAATTTAACCTTTGCGACTTTTGGGACGGCGCTTGGTGGTATTGGATTTGCGGCGGACTGGAGTTGTATTGCGGCGACGTGTAGCATTCGTTGTTTTGTTCCGACGTTTGCTTTTACGTTTCCGGGGCGGCGTATATTCTTCATAGTCTGCATCAGCTGCGCTGTTATTCGATTTTCCTTTTCCAAAAGGCAGAATGCCCATAACAAGTTTCATCATCGGAGCCATCTGTTGGATACCACCGACGACCTTCTGCATTTTGCCTATTCCACTCATGATCCCATCAATACCGCCGAAGCGGTCGATCATTCCTTTTAACTCACCGATGTTGGCTAACGAAAACCCGGAACTGCCTGTAGCAGCAGGCGCCTGTACCGGAGCAGGGGGAACCACCTGAGCTGCACCTCCATAAAAGTTCCCGCCTGGAGCACCTTGCCCATACGGTACGATTGCAGATGCTTCGACTTCACCGAAGCCCGGGTAATGGGGCTCTACTCCAGGGTACATCGGTTGAATCTGAGTTTCATTCAAAGACCGCGGAACCACACCGGGAGGCATATAGGCAGAAGTACGTGCCTGCCGATGAGCATGAGAAGACGGACGTTGCCCTTGTGCTGGCTGGCGGTGATAATAATGCTGTGGCATGAACGATCACGTTCCTTCTATATTGGATTTCGGAATTGCGTTCCACAAGTTTCCTGACAGATGTATATCATATACGGTAGTGGAACTCCCTTTTGTTATACTGTATGTCATTCGCGGAGAGACGGCGTAGGCGGGTATCCCGGAAAACGGGATATTTGCGGATTTGGGCGCATGTATGATGGCAGGTTCACGAAGAGTAAAATGCAGTTTAGACACAAAATTGTAACATTTAGGAGGATTGAAATCCTACATAAGTAATCGGATATATACAGGTGAAAACTGGGAAAAAGTGCGGTAATTCCGCCTGATGTGCGTGAGGGGAGGACATTAGTACCTTTTGTAAGCGGTAACATGTATTTTTATTCTGTAGTGCGTGAAATCGGTAACGCTTGAAATACCAACTCAGGGTGAGTACAATGTAGGTACACAGTAACCGCTAGGGGATGATGATGAAATGCAGCTGAAAAAGCTAAATGATAAAAGCATTGAACAACTATTTGAGGCTATTTTGACGCTAAAAGATATTGAAGAGTGTTATGTTTTCTTTGATGACCTCTGCACAGTAAACGAGATCCAATCCATGTCCCAGCGGCTGGAAGTGGCTCGTATGTTGGGTAAAGGCAATACGTATAACCAGATTGAAGCAGAGACAGGTGCGAGTACAGCTACAATTTCACGTGTGAAACGCTGCCTGAATTACGGCAATGATGGTTATAAAATGACGCTGGAACGCCTGGGACGCTAACATGAAGAAGCCGGGTGTACTCATCATCAGTCACGGTTCACAGGAGCAGACCTGGGTGGAATCCGTCGATGACGCGATCTCCCGGTTGAATCTGCCTGTTCCATTACCGGTAGAAGCCGGTTTTCTTGAACTTGTGGAAGGACGCCTAATCCAGGACGGTATCGACCGACTGGAAGCACAAGGCGTAACCGATATTCTAGTCGTACCTCTATTTGTTTCGTCCGGGAGTACACATGTGGATGAGATTGAATATGCCATTGGTGCAAAGGAAACACCTGATCGCGAAACGGATCTGGAACCGTTCGATGTGAAGGCTCGGGTTCACTTCGGTTATCCGGTGGATAACGATCCGGATATTGCCGTGATGGTGTGGGACAAAGTCCGATTGCTATCGCAGCAACCGGAGGAGGAAACGATTCTGCTTGTAGGACATGGGAGTATTCATGATGGTTTTCGCGAGCGTTGGGAAGCCGGAATTTCTTCCCTTGCAGAGCATGTGCAGGAAGTTAGTGGTGTAGCCCATACGGATTGTGCATTGCTGAATCCGGAGAGTGTGTACGACAAAGTGAAGTACTGGAGCGAAGAGCGGGGGAACCGAGTCATTGTGGCGCCGCTGTTTTTGAGTGCCGGTTATTTCACGAGGAACGTTATTCCGGATCGGCTGCAGGAACTGAACTATGTGTACAGCGGTGAGACACTGTTGCCACATCCATTGCTTGTGCAGTGGCTGGAGCGCCAAATCCAGATTTTGCTGGAGAGATGTAATGAAGTTAAAGTTTCTTCTTGAAATGATTGCTTTGGCATAGGTGTGTAATCACATCGCTCGTAATGATGCAGTATCAATTGAGTTCAACTCCATAGCTTCATAAACAATCAAACCACGTCGAAGGACGTGGTTTTTGTTTGTTGTAGATCACTTGAGCGAGGATTAATTTATCCATTAATGGGAGCGTGCAATTGCAGATGTAGCTCCAGTAAACTTATTAATTGGTCAACGATCTCCTCGGCCGGATAAGGCATGGAATTCATAATCCACCACTCCAGGAGGCCCACAGCAGCGGAAGCAAGAAACTGTATGGTGATCTCTTTTTTCATACCTTCCTGGATGCCACAGGCATCCATCTGTTCCTCCACTCCCTGGACCAACAATCCCATCAACTTACTACGGAATGCCGGAATACCTTTTTTGGTTAGAAGTGTAGTATAGGTAGAGGCATGTTGTTCCAGATAACGGAAAGTTCTGAGCAGCGCATCCTTGGCTGTAACGGGTGTTGTAGTAGAGCTTTCGATCATACAGGCATCCAACAACTGCTGCAAATAGGTCTCAATGCATTGATCCAACAGATCGAACTTGTCAGCGTAATGCAAATAGATGGTTCCTCGGTTTACATTAGCCCGATCAGCAATATCGTTTATCGTAATTTGCTCAAAATCCTGTTCCTCCAGTAACCCAACAAAAGCTTCAATTATCGCCTTTCGTGTCTTGAGTACTCGTCTGTCCATGGCCCCTCCTATGATGGTTTTCAACAATAAGGAATCATTCGTTGATTATTCAACAAAAACGGATATTTTAACGATTGAAGCACAGTAGGTGCTTTGATACTCTTATTTTATCAACAAATGTTCATAAAGCAACGAATATTGATAAAATATGAAATAGAGGGGTAACCAATGAAGATATTAGTGTATGGGGCAGGCGTTTTGGGCAGTCAGCTGGCGCACATTCTGGTGCGCGGTGGCAATGATGTCACTGTTCTGGCTAGAGGGAAGCGGGCAGAGGAGCTGGAGAAGGATGGGGTCGTCATCCGGCATGTTTTTCAATTCAAAACGACAGTTGATCCGGTTCGGGTAGTCAGAACGTTGGAAGTGGATGACCAATATGATCTGATTTTTGTTGTCATGAAATATAACGATTTCCCTTCAGTGTTACCTATCCTGGCAGAGAATCAGAGCAGCAATATTGTGATTGTGGGAAACAACGCAGATGCACGGAGCATGCAAAACTTTTTGGAGGAAAACAGCAGGGTAGCAAAACAGGTCGCGTTTGGATTCCATGTGAGTGCAGGGAAGCGGGAAAAGGACCGCATGTTATCGGTCGGTGGAGGCAGCGGACAAATGGTAATTGGCAGTCTGGACGGAGAGATAGGCTTTAAACCTTTGCTGGACCAAGCTTTCCAACATGTGAAATACAAGTTAAATGTTCTGAGCGATATTGATGCCTGGCTGAAAAGCCATATCATCCCCATTCTGATGCTTAATGCGGTGAGTTTTAATGAGGAGCGTGAGTTGATCAAGTTGGACGGGAATAGAAAGCAAATCCAACATATGATTAGGGCGATGGATGAAGGCTTTAGCGTACTTGAAGCTATGGGCATAACGATTATACCGGAGATTCAGGCTAAAATGATTCGCAGGCATCAACGGATGCTGTACCTTCTGTTGAAGATATACAGTGTGCTTCCAATTCATAAGCTGATTGCGGGTTCTTTTGGAGAGATTGAAGCGTTGAATAATGCATTTACCGATTGGAAAAAGACAACAGGTATCCGGACTCCCCATTGGGACGTGCTGAAAAGAGATTATACTATCCTTAAATGAAGTGTTGCTCATTCCCTGCATACCGACTACAATAAAACCAACTAATAAAATGGGGATAAGGAGATATACAGATGCGGGAAGTGCCCATGCGCTATGTGAAAGCAAATCAGGTCGGTATTGTATTGTTTGTTTTACTCTCGTTTGTGTTCAATCCAATTGTAGTTCTGGGCGTGCTGTGGGTCATTCAGGTGGCTGGTCTGGCTTCTGGTGGAAAGCTTAATCTGTTTAAGCAGATTGGGAAAGCTGTGTTAACTGGTAAAGGGACAGAGACGCAGGCGGTGGAGCTGCAGCGATTCAACAATATTCTGGCTGTGCTCTTCCTGTCTCTGGCACTCATCTCGTTCTCGCTTGGCTGGGTAGCCGCAGGTTATGTATTCTCCGTTATGCTTCTCGCGGCTGCAAGCGCGGCTCTGCTGGGTTATTGTGTGGGTTGCACGGTGTATTTCTGGTACAAACAGCTGCGTGCAGGCAGAAAAATCGGATTTTGAGATTGGCTGAAGAAGTGAAACAGGTTCCGGGATACTACGATAACTTCATAACGAAATCCCCCTCAAATGAGCTGTTCACTTGAAGGGGATTTTCTTTTTTTTCTTATCTGAACCAGGCTTTATTTAAATTGTTGGTGAAATTGTTATCGTTGAAAGGCACGTTGGCACTGCCAAAGTTCGTCGTATTGAGCGCATTTCGTGCGGCAGAAGTCAGGTCGTCCCATCCGATTAAAGGTTGTGTTCCACCCACAGCATTAGTAACGCCAAGCTCATGGTTCAGCGGCCAGGTACTATTATAGGAAATCAACGGATGGTTACCTTGTGTATTGTTATTGCTCGGTGTAACTTTGGTGAACTGGCCGTGACCGGAATATGCGATAGAGAGGATTTTGGAATTGGCAGCTGCCGGATTGTCTACCCACACGACGATACCTTCCCAATCATGACGATGGCCGAGTCCAGAGGAAGGGGAGTCTTTGGGGAAATACCACGAATACATGATAGCCCATACCCCATTGTGCCAGGCGGAGCGGGAGTAAATCTGGCCTGTACTTGAACTACAGTTTCCATTCGATGACCCGGATGTATTCAAGCCAGCACTGGTATTGCCCTGTTGATCTACTGCGGGAAAAGGCACGCATCCATGATAGACTTTTAGAAATGGCTGAAAACGCTTGGCCGTTTGTTGTGTCACGGTGACTGGTGAGACTTCCTGAAATCCGACAACCTGATCATGGTTAATTTCTGCTGCTTCAACAACGGTGACCCAAGGAATACATGCCATAAGCGAAACCATGAGCATTAACACGATTTTTTTCATTCACAATTCTCCTTCACGGGTATGATGTGGTGTTAAGTTGAGGGTGCACTAAAACTATAGTGGAAAAAGGTTTATATTATTTATCTTTTCATCTTAAGAATTGTAAATTTGTAGCATATCTATGTCATAATCATATGAAGGTATCGAAATTGAAGACTAATTCCTGTCCAAGCGGGCAGAATGGTTGATTAATGAGACTATTTTACATAAAAGGTAGTGGGGAAGATTCAGGAGCGGTGCGTGAGGTTTATTGGGTAATGGATGGATTAGTGGATACATATATGAAAAAATATACTTATAGATTACAGGCTAGGACATCTTTACATTTGATGATATGATAGGAGTTAAAGGCTTTGGAATGAGACGGAATTCCTGATGCATAGATATAGGTAAGACGAAAGATTGAGCAGAATGAACACAGATTCATTATTGTGTAAAAAATATGCCCTTTTGTGGACTGATGCAACGTAAGAATATGAGGTCGTTTAGACTCATGGATAATGTGGAATAGGTGGCGTATGAGATGAAAAAAGCTCGCTTAATATATAATCCGACCTCAGGCCGGGAAGAAATGAAGAAACGTCTGGCTGATATTTTGCAGCGTTTGGATCAAGGTGGTATCGAAGCTTCATGTCACGCAACAACGGGTGAAGGTGACGCAACCCGGGAAGCTGAACTTGCGATTGAACGCGGATATGACATGATTATTGCTGCTGGTGGCGATGGCACGTTGTACGAAGTGATTAACGGTATGGCCGAGCGGGAGAACCGTCCTCCGCTGGGTGTGTTTCCTTTGGGTACAACGAATGATTTTGCACGTGCACTCGGCATTCCGAGACAGTGGGAAGATTACGTGGATCTGGTCATTAACCAGCAGCTTCGTCCGCTCGATCTGGGCAAAGCAAATGATAAGTATTTTATCAACATCGCTGGTGGTGGCTCATTGACTGAACTGACCTATGAAGTACCGAGTCGTCTGAAAACGATGATTGGGCAACTGGCCTATTATATGAAGGGTATTGAGAAAATGGCGAGCCTGTCTCCTCAGGAGCTGATTATTCGCGCCGACGGTCAGGAAGAGATCCATGATGAATTCATGTTATTCCTCATCGCCAATACCAATTCGGTCGGGGGATTTGAGAAGTTGGCTCCAGGTGCAACCATTGATGATGGTTTGTTCGATGTCATTTGCGTGAGGAAATGTAATTTGGCTGATATGATCCGCCTCGTAACGCTTGCGCTGCGTGGGGAACATCTGAACGACAAGAAAGTGGTTCATTTCCAGACGAGTCATATGGAAGTTACGTCACCGGGATATGTCCAACTGAACCTTGATGGAGAGTTAGGCGGCACGCTGCCAGCTACATTTACGAATTTGCGTCATCATCTGATGTTGTATCGTTAAACTTGGCACTTGGCGCAGAATGTGGTCGCTTGGGGAAAGCAGTGATGCATGAGAAGTGGTTGTATAGCAATCGCACAAGTGATGAGGAGAGTTGGATTCAGCTCTGCCGTAAGGCGTGATGGTAGTATATTTTCCAGTTGCTGTGTACAGTTGGATCGCGTATAATCTCATGTGGTCACTATGCGTTGAGCTTAACAAACTCAGAAAGCCTTAATGTGGCGAAATCGTCGAAGCTGCGAATCTAACGAATTTCAGCGTCGTTCTTTTGGAGAAAATGACCGAAAGAGGTCGGAAAACACTATCCGAAGATGATATAACGTTTCTGAAGTTCATTTGAAATTCGGAACGTTATTTTTGATGTGAATAAGGTGCGCCATGTTCGTTACAATCGGGAACAAATTGAAAAATAGAGATTTCTCCCTCGCCTGCACAGGCGGGTATTATATAAGAAGAAAGAAGTGAATGTACGTTGTCTAATACGAACCGCAGCGGTCGTGGAAAAAACCGCCGGAATTCGGCTGCCTCTCAGGGGCAAGGGAACGCTTCAGCGTCCCGTCAGCCAGGTCAATCATCTCGTCAATCTACACGTCAGCAGGGAAAAGAGGTGCGGCCACAAGGCGCATCTCTTTCTGCCGTTCGTCCAAAGGGGAGAGCGCGTGAATCTGCATCAATCGAAGGACTGCCCGTTAGCAAAAATGAAGAGACCGTCATCGACATCATTGGCATGAACCATGACGGTGAGGGTGTAGGTCGTGCGAATGGATACACGCTCTTTGTACAGGGGGCGCTTCCAGGTGAAACCGTGCGTGTGCGTGTGATGAAAACCAAGAAGCAGTACGGCTACGCCAAACTGCTGGAGATCGTGAAGGCGAGCCCGGATCGAGTGTCCGCGCCATGCCCGATCTACGATCAGTGCGGCGGCTGCCAGATCCAGCATATGAGCTATACCGGACAGCTTGCGTGGAAACGCCAGTTGGTGATCGATAATTTGCAACGGATTGGCAAGCTGAACGTGATGGTGGAGGATGCGGAGACGTTGGCATCCAATACGCAGGATGATAAAGAGGGCGCTGAACAGCGTGTGCAGGATGACGCTTCAGTTGGTGATGCGAATCAGACAACTGAACTGGCTACTTCTGAAGTACAAATGATCGGCAGCAATCGTATTCGCCTTCGCCTTGAAGGTGTCATGAACGAAGAGGATACGGAGCAAGGCATCCGCGTACTGCCTACGATGGGCATGGACGAGCCATGGCGCTATCGGAATAAGGCACAGGTGCCGATTGGAGCTGCCGAGGGTGGCCTGGTAGGTGGTTTTTACGCTAAAGGAAGTCACCGGATCATCGATATGGAAAGTTGCCTCATTCAGCATGAGCACAATGACGAAATGGTTGCAAAGGTTAAGGAGATTGGCAGTCATTTTGGAATTAGCGCCTATAACGAAGAGACAGGTCGCGGCTTGTTGCGTCACGTGGTCGTGAAGAAGGCATTCCGTACAGGCGAGATGATGCTTGTTCTGGTTACGAATGGTCGAGACATTCCGTACAAAGACGAATGGATTGGCAGTATCCGTGAAGCGATTCCGCATGTAGCGAGTATCTGCCAGAACGTGAACAAAAAACAGACCAACGTCATTTTCGGCGATGAAACCCGTGTCCTGTGGGGCCGTGATGTAATCTATGATTATATCGGTGATGTGCAATTTGCGATCTCAGCGCGTTCGTTCTATCAGGTGAATCCAGTGCAGACGGAAGTACTGTATGGCAAAACGGTAGAGTACGCAGGACTGAGCGGCAAAGAGACCGTGATTGATGCCTATTGTGGCATCGGTACAATCTCTCTTTTCCTCGCGCAACATGCGGATCAGGTGTATGGAGTAGAAATCGTGCCTGAAGCCATCGAAGATGCGCGTAGCAATGCGCTCTTGAACGACATGAAGAACGTGAAGTTCGAAGTTGGTGCCTCAGAGGACGTTATTCCACGCTGGAAAGAACAAGGTATTGAAGCTGATGTCATCGTCGTCGATCCACCGCGGAAGGGCTGTGATCCACGTTTGCTGGAAACGATCCTGGAGATGAAGCCGGAGCGAGTGGTGTATGTGAGCTGTAATCCGAGCACGTTGGCACGTGATCTTCGTGTGCTGGAGGATGGCGGGTATCGCACGGTTGAGGTAACGCCGGTGGATATGTTCCCGCATACGGTGCATGTGGAAAGTGTAGCGATGTTGGTGAGAAACGATACGTAGGTCTAAGGTAGCAAACTAAAGCGTAGTTTATATTTTTAATTCAAAATCCAAACTTGAAGACAGCCCAATGGCTGTCTTTTCTTTTTATCAAAGTTCCGATAAAGAAGTCGAGAAATGAAAGAATATAGTAGGGAGAAGTTTTGATAGCTTAGCGTTTTTTTCGAGTCTAGCGCCAGTTTATCTACTGAAAATACTCATATATTAAAAAGTATAGCGTTATTTCTTTTTGAACACCTGTTACAAAATTCTTGTTATTTCGTCTTATATATTGAAATAATAAAAAAAACTGGGAGGTTTACAAAATGAAGAGAGTACTAAGTATTTTGTTAACAGTTGCTTTATTCTTTACTTTACAGGCAGTGGCAGGAGCAGATGTAAAACAAGTTACGTTATCTGATATTGATCAGATCCTAAGGGACAGTGGAACTCCGGAGAATATAATTAGCGGATTGGATGATGAACTAAAACAAATGATTTATGAAAATTCTGGCTCTAGCCCAGAATTGAAATTTATCGAAGTTCAACAAGAAGTTGTCCCACAACTGTTTGCCTCCGGTTATTCAATACCATCCTCGGATTTAAAAATTGAAGTTTTGGCTTTCTCAGTAGGAAATGGTAAAGCAGATATTTATCCAATATATGAGTGGCTAAAACCTGTAAAACCTAAAGGTAAAGACTACTTCGGGTATTCTACTCACAGTGACTTTAGTGTTGTTGCCAATACTCGTAGCAACTTGATTTGGTACAAACTTAACTCTGGAGATAATTGGACTAGTGCTGGTGCCGCAACGTATACTGGAAGTAGCCTGACGGGTTACGAACATTCTGGTAGTAGCTTGGGAACGCCTGATTTTCCTATCTATATTAAAGGGAATTTTTCTTTTAGGGTAGATATCGATAAAACAAACCCGGTGAAAAAAATCGCCATATCTTATGTGCATGACACTTCATCTGGAGGTACCTTCGGTTATTCTATTGGTTATGGTCCTGCTTATATTTCAGTGACCCCCTCTTCTAGTAACGTAGGTTATAATACGAATGTGTATAATCTGGTTTTCTGATTTTTAGCTTCTTAAAATGGGGCTAATTTGAAATTACCGATTAGCCTCATTATTTCTGGATTACCTTAGAGGTTGTAACATTATAAATAGGGGCATATACATATATTCAAGAAAGGGGTTGAAATCAGTGATGAGCAAGAAAAGAATTTTTATTGGTACTCTTGTGATAATCCTTTTACTCGTTGTATTTGTACCAAAATTCATTAGCTATTGGAATGATAGGAACTACTACTCAAACAACATGGTTACTTATTTTTCATTGGCTGAATTTTCCATACTAGATAAGTATGTTGAAGGAGATACTTATTATTTGAAGTTAAGTATTGATAGTGAGTATTTTGATTCTAAATACAAATTGAAAGGTAAAACTAAAGAATATTCCCTTGGGAAGAATATAGACTTGTTTAATAAAATCGATCTAAATAACCCCATAAAATATACAGGGATTCAGTTAGAATCAACAGTCCCTTTAAATAAGATTAATCAAGAAGAAAAATCTAATCTACGACGTGATCCTATTAGTGTAATTTCAAAAGAAGAGTATGATGACTTTATTACCATCATTGATGTCTACTAAATTCAACGACTTCATCGAGAAAATAATGTATAATATTAGGAATTATATAAATTAATTCAAGAGTTTCCTTAACTGGGCGCTCTTTTTTTATATAGTTTTCTAAAAGAGGTTATTACCCAAAGCGGAATACCATGTCTGTATAAATAGAGAGAAATTCGAATACCATCGGAGAACTGGTTATGTAATTTTCCTTTGAGTGTGAGTTCAAATTTGATTATGATTGAATTGTGATAATTTGGTATGTAACTTAAATGTTTCGAAATACAACACTAATCAAAAATGTTTTACGATGGCGATTAAATAATTCACTAGAAACTAAATTAATAGGAGGAAACTCAATGAAGCCGATATATTTTAGCCTAGAAGATGAAGATAAGAGCTTTATGTTGGAACTATATATAAAATATCATCCACTAATTAAATACAAAGTTTACGATACAGTTGGAGACTGTGATGTTGTGAATGACTTAACTCAAGAGGCCCTGCTTAAATTAATACCGAAAGCTTCTCTTTTACGCACCTTAGATCGTTACAGAATAACAGCGTATGTTACTAATACAGCAAAACATGTTTGTTTTGATTATATTCGTAAAGAGGCATGTCGTAACAAACATTATTTTGTTGGACCAGAAGAAGATTTTGCGGTCCAGATTCCAGATTTAATGGTTAAAATAGAAGAAAACTATGTAAGAAACGAGAGAATAGACGAATTAAAGAAAATAATGCTTCAACTATCAGAAAGGGATAGAAGATTATTGTATTATAAATACAATATGGGATTGAGAGACAAGGAAATTGAAGAGGTACTAGGGATTCCTCAGAATCATGTGCGACAATATATTGCTCGGGCTAAGCAACGAGTACTTAGAAAATCACAAAATGATAGCGTTTGCATTTTGAGGTCATAATACCTCATGTGCATTGAGGAGTAAGTTATCAACAGCAAATCACCCATATCGAAAACGATCTTGGAGATGAAGCCGGAGCGCGTGGTGTATGTGAGCTGTAATCCGAGTACGTTGGCACGTGATCTTCGTGTGCTTGAGGATGGTGGGTATCGCACGGTTGAGGTCACGCCGGTGGACATGTTCCCACACACGGTGCATGTGGAGGTAGTAATAGGAATGCAACGCAAAGATACCTAGAAATCCTTTGTTTTCAACACTTTGCGCCGTTTACGACTTTTACGAATGATGGCCCTGATTTCAAAAATAAGGTGCTGAAGGACAAAATCGAGGTTTCGGTCGTGCTTGACCTTGGTTTTGAGGTCGAGTGTGTAGACATGTCAGGGGCTAGTGAAAATAGTCTAAAATAGTATTGATTTTAAGAGGGCGTCCTTAAGGCGTTCTTTTTCATATCAAGATCACTTAGTTAGATGTTTTAATTCTAAAGCTAATGTCGTATTAGGTAAAAAAAGGATGTTTATCTCGAAGGTATAATACCATGGGCTTACAGATAAGGAGTATTGCTTAGCCATACAATTGCAGGAAGAGCTTGAACAGATAGAGAAAAGGGAATTTTACATGCAGGGGTATAACTACAGCTAGTTCTACTTACAAAAAAATAAGTGCGCTACACTCATCTGAACGAAGCTGAGTAAATCAGCATAGCCCAGTTATTTCGGGGGCTAGCGCCCACTATATTTGAAAACTTGCTATAGAAGGAGTATCAAACACCTTTTATGGTGAGCTTCCATCACGAGAGCTGACTTTATCACCTTGCTGGTGAGAGCACTTGAATTGAAGGGCCCGGGCACGAACACGGCAGCCTTCAGCGATGTACAGCCTACTGCTTACTATGCGCAGGCTGTGGCCATTTCAAAGGAGCTGGGGATCGCCTATGGATTCGAAGACAACACGTTCAAACCCAGCAGCATTTCCCGTCAAGACATGATGGTTCTAACGGCGAAAGCCCTGAAAGCAGCAGGTAATCCATCTGCCGGCAGCGGGAATCTGGCTCCTTATTCCGATGCTGCAACCATTTCCACTTACGCTGTGGATAGTGTAACTTCCCTTGTAGGAAGCGGAATCGTCAACGGAAAAGGTGGCAAAATCGCACCAGCTGAATCATTGACCCGCGCTGAAGCTGCTGTCTGTACTTTACAGGCGGCAGCTTTTTCAAATTCCATGGCCCTCAATCATAATTGTAATAGAGATCGTTAACCAACCGATTCCATTTGTAGCTCAGCACAAATCATTCGTTCAGGCGATTTTATTATAGGAGGGAACCGCTACTCAATGCTGAATATTGTCGATCCAATACATAGACATCATAAATTTTACTTTTTTCCACTTTGCAATAAAGATGGAATCTGATAGGATAAGTTTATAAATACGATGGTTTTAGTGAGGATTAAAAAGGAGGCCGCCTTGCCATGCAAGAATTAACACATCTGGATCAACTTGAGGCTGAAGCGATATACATTATCAGAGAAGTAGCAGCGGAGTGCGAGAAACCGGTCATGTTGTATTCCATCGGCAAGGACAGCTCGGTCATGCTGCACTTGGCCCTAAAGGCTTTCTACCCCGAGAAGCCGCCGTTCCCATTCATGCATATCGATACAACCTGGAAATTCAAGGAGATGATTGAGTTCCGCGACCGAAAGGCGAAGGAATTTGGTATCGAGATGATCGTGCACTCTAATGAAGAGGCTATTCAGCAAGGAATCAATCCCTTCGACCATGGTTCCGCATATACCGACATTATGAAAACCACAGCCCTGAAGCAGGGATTGGATAAATACGGATTTACGGTTGCGTTCGGTGGCGGAAGACGTGATGAGGAGAAGTCGCGTGCGAAGGAGCGGATTTTCTCGTTCCGGAACAAGAATCACTCGTGGGACCCGAAGAACCAGCGTCCGGAGATGTGGAAGCTGTTCAACACGCGAATCAACAAGGGAGAGAGCATTCGAGTCTTTCCGCTGTCCAACTGGACTGAGAAGGATATCTGGCAATACATTCGTCGGGAGAACATTGATATCGTTCCGCTTTACTCCGCGGACGTAAGACCGATCGTTAATCGTGACGGGCATATCATCATGGTGGATGACGAGCGGATAAAGCTTGAGCCTGGCGAGAAGGTAGAGATGAAGAAGATTCGCTTCCGCACGTTGGGTTGTTACCCGCTCACGGGCGGAGTCGAGTCCGATGCCGTTACGCTGGATGAGATCATTGAGGAGACATTGGGTGCGTTATCTTCCGAACGGACCAGTCGGGTTATCGATCAAGAAGCGGCGGGAAGCATGGAACGACGCAAACGGGAGGGCTATTTCTAACATGAAGAGTCTACTTAAATTCATTACCTGCGGAAGTGTGGATGATGGCAAGTCCACGCTGATCGGACATATGCTCTATGAGGCCAAGCTGCTGTTTGCCGATCAAGAACGCGCGCTTGAGCTCGATAGTCGATTGGGAAGCCGAGGCGGCAAAATCGACTACTCGCTGCTCCTCGATGGTTTGCTGGCTGAACGCGAACAAGGGATTACCATTGATGTGGCTTATCGTTATTTTACGACGTCTCATCGTTCCTTCATCGTGGCGGACACACCGGGACACGAAGAGTATACGCGCAACATGGCTGTAGGCGCTTCCTTTGCCGATCTAGCCATCATTCTGGTGGACGCTACCAAAGGCATCATTACCCAGACCAAACGCCATGCCCGGATCTGCGCCCTGATGGGGATCAAGCATCTCGTATTGGCTGTGAACAAGATGGATCTGGTCGGCTTCGATCAGAGGACGTTCGAGGCGATCAAGGAAGAGTTCATCCAAACGACGGCTGAATTTCAAATCAAGAGCATTCAGGTCATTCCCGTGTCCGCTACGGAAGGGGACAACATTACAACCCAGTCGCCGAATGCTCCCTGGTACGAGGGGTTAGCTTTATTGCCGTATTTGGAAAGTATAGATGTTCATACTACCGATGATACGAAGCCTTTCATGATGCCGGTTCAGCGTGTAAGCAGACCGGACCATACGTTCCGTGGGTTCCAGGGCCAGATCGAGGCTGGAAAGATTTCGGTCGGAGACGAACTCATGACTCTGCCAAGTCGGGAGAAAGCCAAGGTTAAGCAGATTTTGGTGACGGACCAAGCTAAGGATTCGGCTTATGCTGGCCAACCGGTTACGATACAACTGGACCGCGAAGTTGATGTCTCGCGGGGCTGCGTGCTCACGATAGACAATCAAGTCCAAGAAGCTGACAGCTTCGCTTCTACGATCCTGTGGATGGACGATTCCGTCCTGACTCCGGGCAAGCATTATTGGGTAAAGGTCGGAACGAAGACTCTTCCAGGCACTGTAACTGCGATTACCCATAAAATTGACATTAACACGGGTCATACCGTTCCGGCCGATCAAATTGTTAAGAACGAATTGGCCAAGTGTGAATTCACGCTGTCGGATCAGATCGTCTTCGATTCCTTTGAACACAATAAGAGCATCGGAGGTTTTATCCTCATTGATCGTGTCACCAACATGACGTCTGCTTGCGGAGTCATCGATCAAGCTCTGAAGGGAGAAAGCCGATTTGCCACGCTGGATACGGGGATCACGAGAGATATTCGCGCCCAGCAGAAAGGACAATCTCCGCTCACGGTCTGGTTTGCTGGATCGGATACGGTAGCTCTCGCCAAGGAAGTGGAGAAGCGACTAATGTCATCCGGTTACCATACGATGCTGCTTGAGAGCGTCAGTGGAGAAACGCTCCGCGGTACGGCGGAGATGGCAAAGGTGTTGAACGACGCCGGCCTGATCTCACTGGTATCCCATGATTCTATCAGTGCGGGCGAACTTGAGACAGCTCGAGAGATCATCGGGGGCAAAGGATTTATCGAAGTTAACGCGGACGAGATCGGCGGAATGTCCACCCAGGATGCCGCGAAATCCGTGGTTAAACGAGTCGTGCAATCCGTTATCGATCACGGTCCTTCGAATAACTACGACATTTAATAAGCATGTCCGATAAAGCGGTTGCCGATCAGGCAACCGCTTGTTTGTTTCGTCTAACATCTTAACGAACAATCTGTATTCAGTGGTATGGCACCCGTTGATGTTCAAAGATGTAGAAAATCATTGGGCTAAGGATGCTGTCAATGATATGGGCTCTCGCCTCATTGTGAATGGCATTGGTAACGATCTATACAATCCAAATACGGATATGACACGTGCTGAATTCGCAGCGATTATGATGAAAGGTTTGGGACTGAATCCAGTTGATGGCAAGGCGCGCCTTTTGCAGATGTGGATGCTTCCGCTTGGTATCATTCCACTGTTGCTGCAAGTATTGAGGCAGGTGTGATTAGCGGCAGAGGAGCACATGAACTGGCTTCGAAAGCCAACATCACCCGTGCTGAGGTTGCAGCTATCGTCCAAAGAATATTGAAGGCTTCGGACTTGATTTAAAGCACCAAAAGGGTTCCCCCATGCAGGAAGAACTGCATAAGGGGAGCCCCTTTTTCTTTGTTCCGATACCATCCACTAACTACAGTAGTCTAAAACTCCCATCATCCCAATCGGTAATTAATATATGTGCACATCCGTACCAAGCACGGACTTGTTTTGTACGGAATTACCGGATAGATATACCTTTTGCAGATCAGGCAGCTGGCTTAGGGTCTCGATATTGGAAATGGCATTGTTCTCGAGATGAAGCTCTTCTATGGCCTGCCAGTTACTCATGAATTCGAGAGAAGTCAAATTGCTGTCTTGCAGAGTAAAGGAACGCAGAGCGGACATTTTGGCAAAGTAAGGCATCATTTGGTCAACTTCAGTAACAGAGGTATTGTTGATGCTGAAATATGGTTGCTCTAAGGTCAAATGTTCAAGCACGCCTTTATCTGCGGCCGATTTTTGCTCAAAGTTCAGCCTGCACTCGGAGCACATCAGAGATTTCACCTGCTTCAAACGAAATAAAGCATCGCTCTCCTTATATAGTGACGAGTCGTAAATGTTTAGAGTCTCTAGACGAGGCAAACCGTCTAGGGTGCCAAGATGGGTTATTTCACTGATCTCCCAGAGCGAGAGTTGCTCCAGTTTCGGGAATTTCCCCAGCGCAGCCAAGTTCAATTCCCCACTTCCGCCACGGAGCGTCAGACTGGTTGTAGTCGGGGCCTTTAGCCCGGGGAGAAAGGAGCTTGGAATTTCCACTCGCTCTACTTTAGGCAGTGTCAGCGCTTCTGCATTCTCGTAGTAGCCGGACAACGTTAATTCCCGCAGAGAGGGCAGACTGTTTATGGCTTTTACCGAACCAAGCTGACTTAGAGAAGCCAGGCGTAGTGTAGTAATGGAGTTTTTACCAGCCAAGCGCTCCAGGCTCGAGATGTTTACATTTTCGATATCTAACGTTTGTAAAGCAGGCATATTTTGTACAAAGTCGATGGACTTTACGTTCGTTAAATAGGACAACTGAAGCTCCTGAAGCTGGGTCAAGGCATACAGCGGCTGCAGGTCTGTGGTTTCACTGTACTGTATAGACAAGGATGATAACCCGGTCATGGACGACAACCATCCGAGTTCATCGACAAAGGTGAGCGACAGGGACTTGATTGGCAATTTGTTTAACAAGTGAAAATCTGTTACGGACTCATCCACATAGGTAATGGATAAAGAGTTCAGATTGGGGAATTCCAGCAGCAGGGCCAATTCCTGATTGCTGCGAAGCTGAGTGGTAAGCTCCGTGATTTTAGACTTGTCGCCAAAGTAGCCCGAAAATGTACTGAAGGATTCGTTAAAAGCGCCTCCATAACTTTTTAATCCAGGCATATGGGCCAAAGTAGTTTGGTCCGTCTGGGATATTTCATAGGTATTTGTCAGGTCCAATGCCGTCAGTCCCGTAAAAGCTTCAAAATCTCGCTGATCAATCCGCTGGCTATTCAATTTCTTGTCTTGAGTAACATAAGTGATCTTCTCGGCCTGTTCATCGCTGAAGGGATCGGAGAGGCTATATGTAAACATCCACTGATCATTCTCCGAATGCTCTACGGTTAAATAGCGAATATGAGCCAATTCCTCCTCTGTTGGCAAGGCAGACCCTTTATCGAAGATATCTCGCAAAAATGAGAGCAGAACCTCGCTTTCAGGCATCTTTCGTACAGGCAGATTGGCTTCTGTTTTTGGATAGGTGGAGCTATTGCTATAATAAAAATATGTACCGATGGCGCCAGCTAGGACTAACATCAGTATCAGCATTACCTTTACGGAGGCAGTCTGCTTCAGTGGTACTTTAGGGGGCGTTCCATGGTAATGATTAATAGTCTGGTCTACGTAATAGACATGATTTTGCTTCAATAAAAGTTCTGTTTCACAATAGGGACACTTTAAAACCTCATCCTTCTTGTATTCAATTTTTCCGTTGCAATTGGGGCAGTTTAGCGGGATAAACGCCACGAATGTCCCCTCCTTCATTATGATGGTCATAAGATCATGCTGAACGGTCATCTGATTTCATTATACCTTGTGAATTTACGTTTGATGAGAGAAAGAAGTTTCACATAACGAAGGAGCAGGGAAATCCTGCTCCTTTTTGATCTTTTTTTAATATGGTCAGGTGGTAGGTCTTATTAAATAAATCATCAAGCAATAGATGTAATCGGATGTTTAACGTGCAGAGGGTAGAGATGTTCACCATGGGTTCTTACAAATAAACCTTCATTGGTGATCGAACTTTTTAGAACGATATCATCTGTTGCATCTGGAGTGAAATGAAAGGTTACTTTCTCTGTATCTTCATCTGCAATCTTATCCAAGATATCTTTCATATTCATTTCGTTTAAGCTAACAACGTCGAAGAGCTCAATATGATTGTCTTCTTCCTGATAAATAACAATGACGTTTTCGTTTTCCAAGTAATAAATATCATCACTAAAGACATTCAGGCAATAAAACATGAGTATGCCTTGAGAATGATGGGTTGCGAAATGCTGAGAAACAGGCAATCTTTCCGATGCCAATTTTTGAATAAGACGTAAATCCTCCGCGTTAGTTACATTTAGTTTTCGGATGTTCGCAGGCTCGGGTGATTTTTTTGCCGTATAATTCATTGAAAAAAGATGTTCTTCCACAGGCTTAAACCCAAACTTGGGGTAAAAATCGAGCACAGATTCATTGGCAAAAAGGTACATATAATCGTACTTGTTCTCGTATTCCTCTAAAACTTTGTTCATTAAACGTGTAGAGAGTCCTTTCCCCCGATAATCAGGATGTGTCATCACCGTGCCGATTTGAATCGCTTTTTTCTTCTCACCGTGAATGATGAGCTCAAGGATGTTAACAGAAACGTTGGCAATAACCTGGTCTCCATCGACATATGAATAAGGAATGTAACGCTCGCCCCAGTATCCTTGTTGAGACCAATCTTCAAACTTGATCTCAAACGTGTTGACAGCAAGCTCGAAAAAACTCTTGCGCAGTACTTCATTGTTTTTATAATTCTTCATAAATATCAATTCTTGCATGGTATTCTCCCCTTAATCCTCAAAAGTGACTGCTTGTATAGTGGTACGATCCCGTATTTAACTATGTAAAATATGATTACAGGTGACAATTCTGCTTATAAGTTGTTGTTAGTTAAGCAGGAGTTGTAACAAGAGAAAGTGGAGTTTGCTATGGAAAGAGACGCGAGCGAATTCGCGTCTTCTTTTTTGCATGCTTTATAGGATATGCTTAAATGCAATTGCGTCAGTGAACTGTTTTTCACTATTGAAAATCTTGGTCCATTAATCTACGGCAAAATGCACGATTGCACTATATAACATCTTGTTGCGAAAAGGGTCAAACGTTACTTGATGCTGAACTTGCTTCACGCGCAGCATTAATGCTTTGTTCATTCCGATTCGCTCTTCGATCGCTCGTTCGAGTTCACGGAAGTCATAAGCCTGCAAGCATTCGACTTTGTCTATGATCATATCCAGTGAAATTTCCATATATCATTCAGGCCTCCTTAAAATCTCGATTTGCAGGTTAAAAGCCTGTCGAGCTTCATTTTAGAGGAGCTTTTCCAGTTCGGCAAGTGCAATCGGGCTGAAAATCTAATAAAGACGTGATAAAATCGGGAAAGAGCAATTTCGAGATTATCGAACTTTTAATATCTGAAGGTCTAATGGAAGTAATAACAGATACTGTTGTTTGAAGGAAGTTCATTTGCATGGTATAAGTGAAGAAGCTAGGACACCATAATGTGAATTGCAACGAAACTGCGAATGATCATGTAAATGATAGGCAAGCAGATGAATGAGTTACGAGTTTTACTATTTTAACTATTAATGAGGACAAAAACTGTCCTGGAATGTATAGAGGAGCTTTTGAGATGACAAAGGAAAACTTTTGGCGTGAATTGCCACGACCATTTTTTATACTGGCACCTATGGAAGATGTGACCGATGTTGTGTTTCGGCATGTCGTAAGTGAAGCGGGCAGACCGGATGTGTTTTTTACGGAGTTTGCGAACACAGAGAGTTATTGTCACCCGGAGGGGCACCATAGTGTGCGTGGACGGTTGACGTTTACAGCGGATGAACAGCCGATTGTGGCTCATATCTGGGGAGATAAACCGGAATTCTTTCGTGAGATGAGTATCGGTATGGCGAAAGAAGGATTTAAAGGCATCGATATCAATATGGGCTGTCCTGTAGCGAATGTTGCGGAGAATGGAAAAGGAAGTGGCTTGATCTGCCGCCCAGCCCTTGCGGCGGAGATTATTCAGGCGGCGAAAGCCGGAGGGCTGCCGGTCAGTGTGAAAACGCGTCTCGGATTTACTGAGGTCGATGAATGGCGCGACTGGTTGACTCATATTTTGAAACAGGACATCGTGAATCTGTCTATTCACCTGCGTACGAGAGAGGAAATGAGCAAAGTAGACGCTCACTGGGAACTGATTCCGGAGATTAAAAAACTTCGTGATGAGATAGCTCCTAATACACTGCTGACGATTAATGGGGATATTCCTGACCGTGAGACAGGCCTGAGACTCGTGGAGCAATATGGTGTGGATGGTATTATGATTGGACGCGGTATTTTCCAGAATCCGTTTGCTTTTGAGAAGGAGCCGAAGGAACACAGCAGTAAGGAATTGCTTGATCTGCTACGGCTGCATTTGGATCTCCATGATCAATATTCTGAGCTTGAACCGCGTTCGTTCAGCCCGCTGGCCCGTTTTTTCAAAATCTATGTTCGAGGCTTCCGCGGTGCTAGTGAGCTCAGAAACAGCTTGATGAACGCCAAAACCACTTCTAAAGTACGCGAATTGCTCATTGAGTTTGAAAGTAATGAACAGGTGGAGTAGAGTAAGACGTAATCATGGATACGGAGTATGATCCAGGTAGATTAAATAGAAAAAAAGAAGCGGTAACTTTTCCGCTTCTTTTTTTTGCTTTGCTGTTTAACGCGTATACGCAGGCTTTTCCATAGCGACCGCTTGAGGATTGGCAAGCACCCATAACACAGCCAACTCGGATAATCTGGCAGGCGCATCAAAATCGTATCCGTTATGAAGCTTGCTGGCCAAGTCTGCTGCCTCTTGGAGAAGTGCGGGGGCGAGTGGCGCTCCAGTGCCCAGATAACGAATTAGCGCATCTAGCATCTTGCGATACTCCGCATCCCAGTTTCCTCCGCCATTATCTAATACTTCATGGGACACACGTCCTGTGATGCGGATGACCTCTCCCTGCACCGTTTGAGCGTGGCCCTGAGCCGGGATGAGATATTCCCACAGCTCTTGGTGCTGCTTGGGCCAGGTGGTTGCCTTTACCTGAATGGGTGCAGTTCCATCGTGCATGATCCGATTCGCTACCGGCTCGACATCAAATAGCCGGTACAGTTTGATCAGCGCGTCTGAAACTCCATCGACCTTGTCCTTATTGAACTTCTCACGGACGAATTCAAAATCCTTACCGATCCGCTTCACCGATTCTTTCATATCCGGGGTGACCGATGCTCCGGCATCCAGAAGAATTGCGGCAATCTCTGCCAGATTAACTATATCGCTATTCCTACAATTGACTAACCCCTTAGCTAATGGCGTATTACCCTGTTTATTTTCTACGTTAATCGTAGCGCCCTGGTTTACCAACTCTTGAACCACTTTGGTTCGATACCCACTGACCGCTGCATGTAACGGTGTTTCATTTTGGTAATCCACAGCGTCCAGATCCGCACCTAATTCAAGGAACAGGGGTACATTTCCTGACCAGTGTGAGGCATGAGCATGTAGAGGCGTGCGTTGATATTTGTCACGTGCATTAATATCTGCCCCTTGCTCTATGAGCCAGCGGACCAATTCATCCGAAATATGCCGAAAGCTGAGGGCCGTACCTTTGCTGTAGCCCCCACGTGCATCCCATTCGCATTGCTCGAAAATTTCTTTTACGGTTGCGATATCATTATCTTTAACGAGTTTTTCCATATGAGCAGGTAAGGTTGCTTTCTTCGTAGCCATTACACTCTTCCTCTCCTTTGTGAATAACAACGTAAGTTCCAATGGTAGGTTATGACGATTTAATAGTAAGTAGATAATTTTCTGCAATTTTATCACATAGGGGAATTCAAAACCAATAACTGGGTTTCTTCCATCGTCAATTTGGTTTGCTATGTTATAATTTAGATGAATGTTGATACTGGAGACGGATTGAAAAATATTTGAATGATCGCCGCAATTCAATGCGGTAGGCTTTTGATAATAGGAGGATATATGTCCTGGAGTAAATTGAAGCAACAACTGGAGAGTTTTCTTAGTCCTGCGTTAGTAGGAAGGGTGGAGTACCGTGCTACCAGCTATCGCTATTCACCTGATAAATCAGGCAATTGTTATATTACTGTAGATAAAAAGAATGTACTCAACATGAGTGATACAACAACCCCAATCCGATGGTATCAGACAGAGCAGGAGATCAAGAGCGACCCGGAAATCATGATTCCTGTGAGCGATGAAGAGATTGAAGCTATCAGAAAAGATTCCAAAGGACCCATTCCCGAGGATCGTCTTCATATCATGGCAAGAAGCAGAAAAATCTCCGTACATGCCAAAGAGCTTTTGTTGGCTCAGACCGCACTCAGTAAATCAAATTTTACTGTTGCAGCTACGACGTATTTATCCACTTCTATAGAGGATAATCTGGAGAGCAAGGATATCTTGTTTAATATTCTGGCTTTAATGGACAGACGAGTTGGCAAAAAGAGAATTCTAAACATGTCGGAGCAGGTCAAATTAAAGCATCCAGCGGTACAATATTTTTATGAACTGCGTCGTCGTACGGTGTGAAATTGAATAACTTTTGATATAGCTTTTAACTATAACCAGTTATGGTTTTTTAGTATCCCTTCTAACTGCTCTCAGCGTGATATGATCATTGTATACAACGAGGGGGTTTTTTACATGACTGATAAGTTCCAGATCGTAGGAAGTTTATTGCGGCCGGATGAGCTGCTGAAATATAAAACGCAAATTGAACATAATGATGATATCCAATATCCGTTCTATGAAAACTACGAAGGATATGAGAAGTGTGAGACAGAGGCAATCAAACAAGTTGTCGCAAAGGAAATCGAACATAACTTGTCCGTGGTTACCGATGGCGAATTCTCCAAATCGATGTGGCATCTGGACTTTGTATGGGGATTTGGCGGAGTGAAGCGTTACATCGCGGATCACGGCTATTTTTTCAGAGATGTGGACGGAACTTCGAAATATGAAACACGCAAAGATATTGGACTGCGCATCACTGATAAATTGAGTGGAAAGAACCATCATTTCATTCAACTGTTCCAACAACTGCAAGACACGGCTGGCGAGCAACAAACGAAACTTTGCGTACCGTCTCCTTCCCATATCTTCGGTGAGCTTTCCTGGTCGGATAACATTGGTGGAACGGATTCTGTATATCAAAACATACAGGAGCTCAAAGAGGGTCTTGTGATCGCGTATAAAGAATTCGTGGAGGAATTCGCTGCAGTGGGCGGTAAAATTTTGCAATTCGATGATTGCTTGTGGGAACTGTTTGCAGACGACAACCCGAACTCTCCTTTTACAGGGGAAAATATTAATCAAGATGAAGTAAAGGGTCTCGCTACCGAATTCATTGATATTAATAATACCGTGATTGACTTTGGTCATAGCCTTGGCTTGAAAATGTGGACACATAACTGCCGCGGCAATTATGATTCCCGCAACATGGGTGGTGGATCGTATGCCAAAATTGCGAATCTGTTCCTGAAGCAATTGAAATATGACCGTTTCTTCCTGGAGTGGGATGATGATCGTGCGGGTTCAATTGAAGCTCTGGAAGTGTTCAAGGACAGACCTGAAACGGAAATTGTACTGGGTCTGTTGTCATCCAAAACGAGTACACTCGATGATGAAGCACGTGTTGTCCGTTTGCTGGACGAAGCTTCCAAAATCATCGATAAGGATCGGCTGCTGTTATCTCACCAATGCGGATTTGCATCCTGTGATGGTGGTAACGAATTAAGCGAAGCTCAGCAATGGGCGAAGATCGATCAAGGGCAGAAGATTGCAAAGCAATATTGGGGCAGCACCGTCTAGGATTTAAGCTGAATGTATTGTGACCTTATAAACACATTGCTCGATCAATAGTGTTCTGTGCAATAATGAAACGGCGACTTTTCCTCTGGAATCTATCCAGGGAGAAGCCGCCGTATTTGTTGTGGAACGTACACATGGGTACGTGCTCATTTCTATAACTTTTTTTAACTAATGATGAGGCAGGCATGTCATTCTTTATTTCTGCGATTCACGCTGTGCCAGCCATTCCTTTTTCAACAAAGCATATTGATACGTATTCTCGTATTTCGGTGTGCCGTCCTCATTTTTGACAAATGAAATGAACTCCATAAAAAGACCTTCCCGACGCATGCCCAGCTTCTCACACAGTTTCTGAGAACGGAAGTTATCATCCTCGACATAGGCGTACAGTCTTCTTATTCCCTGTTCCATAAAGAGATGCTCGATGAAAGCATTGGCGCTCTCACTGGCGTACCCTTTTCCTTCAAATCTGCCATTAAAATTCCAACCAATACTATATGTATCTGAATTCGAATCCTTATCCGTATCGGAATCCCGATCTTCCCTCATACCAAACAGCTCACCGATCAGCTCGTTACTGTCTTTTAGGCAAACCGCGATGTGGGAATCGTCACTGCTTCTTTTTGCAACCTCTGCCACCGCGTCTTCCAACGTTGAAATTCGTTGCTCCATAAAACAATTCACTCTGGGATTTGCGGTGTATTCCAACAGTCCGGCTGCGTCCGTTACGGTGAAATTTCGCAGGATTAATCGATTGGTTTTAAGTATTTGCATAAGATGATATACCTCCGGTTTTCATATCAATAGATTGGCTTTGTTCATGTTGTATCTCTTTTTATTTTACGAGACTCCCTATTCTTACTATAACTCGGTATGGCCTTGGGTTTGGCTTTGGTACTGTCTGACCGGGAGAACAATCCCACCAATTTCTCCCTATAGATATAACCGAGTACAAACCCGATCACAGCGATAACAGAAATAATAATGGCGATGTTGTATTGTTGCATATGAATCGTGGACCCTATAACGGTAGATGCGATGATCCACGGCAGACGACCGACGATAAGGATCGTGAAGAACCTAAACGAACTAATCGATGTAAGTGCGGCGACAAATACAAGCATGTCTTTGGGCAAGCCGGGAATCACGAAAAAGATAAATAAAAAAGCGGAGAACTTCTTCTCATCATGAATTAACGACATCCACTTATTATTTTTCTTTTGCATTAGTCGTGAAATATAGGCGCGACCGATATAACGGGTGAAATAAAAGGCGATCGCTGAGCCTATAATCAAGCCTATTGTAGTATATAAGGACCCAAGTGTAACCCCATAGATATAACCGCCTGCAACCTGTACCACTTCTCCTGGAATAGGTGCAACCACGATCTGAAGAATCTGGAATAAAATAAACATGACCGGACCCCAATGGCCTGTTGAGTGAATATACGCTCTGAAGTTGTCCATGGAAGACATGATTTTAATAATGGCAGGAGAATAATACACCAGTAGACCAATGGACAACATGATGAACAGACCCAACAATATGTTAATCATTACTTTTTTCGAAGTTTGTGGCATTCCTGACGACCCCTTTGTGTAATAACTTCTACATATTTACAGTATAAGACGAAATTATTAAGAGATACCTACATAACTTCTGAAGAATTCTTAAGTCGATTGTATTTGCTGGTAGTCGCTAATAGCGCATATTATACTGAAATTAGACGGAGGGATCAGATGAGCAAGAAAATTCTAATTGCTGATGATAACAGTGAAATTCGTGAAATTGTAAGGATTCTGTTAGAGAGTGAAAATTATGAAGTGATTGAAGCGATAGATGGCCAAGATGCGATTGATAAAGTGAACGAAGAGACGGATCTTATTATTTTGGATATGATGATGCCCAATAAATCGGGGCTGAAGGCTTGTCTGGAGATTCGTGAAAAAACAAGTGCACCGATCCTGTTTCTCACGGCGAAAACGCAGGATTCTGACAAACAATTGGCCTTTTCCTCAGGCAGTGATGACTTTTTGTCCAAACCCTTTTCCTATACAGAACTCGTTTCGCGGGTGAAGGCTTTACTGCGGAGGTATTATGTATATCGGGGCAAGGAGAAGACCGAAGAACAGGACCAGATTATCGTTAAGGATCTTACCGTCCATCAGGATTCAAAAGCCGTGTTTGTTGGGGAGAAGGAGATTGCTCTAACTGAAATTGAATACCAGATATTGCTGCTGTTGGCTAAGAAGCGACGAAAGGTATTTTCGGCAGAAAATATATATGAGAGTGTTTGGGGGCAACCCTATTTTTATACGTGTAATAACACGGTGATGGTTCATATTCGTAATTTGAGAGGCAAACTGGAGGATGACCCGCAGAACCCTAAATATGTGAAGACCGTTTGGGGGAAGGGGTACAAAATTGAATAGATTATTAATCGGAAAAAAGCTGAAGATAAAACTGGTTCTGGCGGTTGTCATTTCTTTGGTCATTTCCATAAGTGCACTCGTTATTTTACAAGTTGTTGGCGAGACTGTATTGGATAGTTATTTAAGCAAATCCACTTTTGTAGAGAACAGGCAGCAAGATGCGCTTGATCGATTCGAAGCATTTGTGGATAACCAGAACGTGTCAACCCGTGATCATGAGCAATTGTCTGCTTGGATAAGACATGAGCGCTACTTAAATCTGTATATTTTTGCAAAAGACAAATTGATATTTTCCTCCAACACGGAAATTGATCCTGCCATTAATGAAGAGTTGTTAACTCAAATCGTGCCCTCAAAAATACCCATCACCACCATCCATTTTGCGGATCAGGATGCCCAGATATACTTGGTTAGCTTTTATGAGTATCAATATTACAACCTCATTCTGATTATTGGTGTTTTCATAGCGGCCATTGTGTTCATTGTTTCCTTTCTACTGATGATTAATAAGAAAACATCTTATATTGGCGTGCTTGAACAAGAGATCAAAATACTCGAAGGTGGAAATTTGGATTATTCGATTACGATATCGGGAAAGGATGAACTGTCATCTCTGGCTCAGAGTATTGATGAGATGAGGAAATCATTTGTGGAGCGTCTGGGCAGCGAGGAGAGGGTCAGGATGGCCAACCGTGAATTGATCACGGCGATTTCCCATGATTTGCGAACGCCACTCACGATTCTATTAGGATATATGGATATCATAGAGCTCAACAAATATAAGACACATGAGGATCTGTTGCAGTATATTCATAATAGCCGGGAGAAGGCCTATCAGATCAAAGTGCTGTCGGACAAACTATTCGAATATTTTACGGTATCCTCTGCCGCTGAAGAAGAGGAAGTAGAATTTGAAATGTATGAGGGTAGAGCGCTTATCGATCAACTCATAGATGAGCAATTAGTGGTTTTGGACGATATAGACGTGCAGGTTCAGACAGATGCGCATCACGAGGAGTTTTTGCTGGAAATCAATCTGGTCGCCATGCGTCGCGTAATGGATAACATATTTTCAAATATTCGAAAATACGCCGATCCAGGGTATCCCGTTCATATCCAGATTTCTTTGAAGCAACAATGGGTGATTCTTGGGGTGGAGAATAAGATTAAACATGTTGGCAAAAAGAAAGATAGCAACGAAATCGGGCTCGTTAGTTGTCAGAAAATGATTCAGCAGCATAACGGGACGTTGACGGTGTCGCAGGAAGAAGATATCTTTTCACTACAGATTAAGCTACCTGTCATCATCAACAAACCAACTCAGACTCATATATAATGGAAGGGAGAGAGACGTTATGATTATTGCGTGCAACAGAAACAGATCTCTTGAAATGATGCGCTAAATAGGCATAGGCGAATGAACATCGCTCTGCCATTCACACTATACAAAAAGAGCCATGCGACAGCATGGCTCTTACATATATCGTGAGAGGGCAAACCTCATGTTTTAAACAACAGGTGCATTCTGTTTCTTGAAATATTGATTAATTAGAAACGAGAGCATTGGTCCTGGCTCAGCCTTCTGTAATTGAGCCTGATCGCCAAATTCCATGAGATACGGCTGTTCCGTAGTACAAGGAGTCCAATGAGGCATCAGCTTTCCGGTGGAGTCCGAGCCGTTTGGGTCACCTGTAGCAATAAAGTTGGATAAATAATTGCACATCTGGCGGGCCAGATCATAATGCTTGCCTGTGAATGGCCGCCAGCATTTGGCGAGTGTTTCGAAGAAAAACCACAGATCGACGGAGTGAAAAGTGCCTGGCTGATCCCAGCCCGGAATCTCGGCGTCGAAGTTATAATAGTAGAGAGGCGTTTCAGACGGATGACCGCTGTTCGCGCGGATGGCGAGCAGAATGGCATGTTGGATCATGCGGACCGATGCTTGTTGCAGAGCATGTTCGATTTGGCCGGTATCTGCCTCACATAGCTGCAAAAAGGCAGGAGCATTCTCGCCAAACAACTCCACAGCCATCTGCTTCAGTTCTTCCAGATTGGCTGCGGCGGGACGGGTCCAAAATTCGGAAGACGTATGCCCCAGCATTACGGGTATCGCTTCGCGCTCCTGCTGAACAAAACGAGTAAACGGATCGCCTGCGCAGAATTGTTCGTCGATGACGGTTCCCCAGAAGCTTTTGTATTCGAGTGCTTTGTCACGGAGATATTCAGCATCCAGTTGTCTCGCCTCAGCCAGGGAAGATACGCCCAGGAAGCTGAAAAATTCAACCCCTGCTTGCTCTGCATCTCGCAGTGTGGAACGGACAGAAGGCACGCGGACCTTTGGGTACAACTCGGTAGCTATACCACTCATGATGACGGCTCGCTGGAACAAGCCTTTATTTTGCGGAGAGGTCATCTGGCTGAGTACACTTCCTCCGCCTGCCGACTGTCCGCCGATGGTGATCTGGTCTGGATCACCGCCAAAGGCGGCAATGTTGCGTTTGACCCACTGGGTACCTGCTTGCTGATCAAGATGACCAAAGTTGGCGGGTGTATGGGGGGATTCGGCACTAATCTCAGGATGGCACAGGAAACCGAAGGCATTCAGCCGATAATTAATCGTCACGACGATGATACCTCTACGAGCGATTCGCTCGCCATCAAATTCCATTTCGGCCGTATGGCCGACTTGCAGGCCCCCGCCAAAATACCAGACAAAAACAGGCAGCTTCTCGTCCGTGCGTTTGGCTGGTGTCCAGACATTCAGATACAGACAATCCTCATCCATGGGCAGGTCGGGATCAACGGCCCATTCGCGGGTATAGATATTGTTATCATCGATGACTGTTGGGGCTTGCATGGAGATGGGGGCAAAATCAAAAGCTTGCAGTACACCTTCCCAGTTCGACTGCGGCTGCGGAGCTCGCCAGCGGTTCTCACCTACAGGAGGTGCGGCAAAAGGAACTCCCTTGAAGCTGGTAATTCGCGGGTCCGCCGCGGGCAGTCCTTGCACTTGTCCGTTTTCTACCGTAACCATTCTAAGCATACAACATTCTCCTCTCTGGATTTAGCTTGTAAGCGTTACCGAACATCTGATCAACGTGGCAATAGAAAGGGGGAATCAAGGTTGAATCCGATTTGGCATGAGAGCAGTAGAGCCAGTAATTTGTATTTTATCAGCGGTGGTCACAAGCCGGCCAACGCTCACCAATGGGGGCCAGGCGTGCGTGACGTTTATGCGCTGCACTATATTATCCGCGGTCAAGGGACGCTGGAGACGGGCGGCCGCGTTTTTCGGCTAGTTACGGGGGAAAGCTTTATCATATTTCCGCAAAAGGAGATTTACTATTATCCAGACCCGCAAGATCCATGGGAGTACGTCTGGGTGGAGTTTAGCGGTGAGGACGCCGGGCGGTTGCTGGGGCTGACGCAGCTTTCAGAGGTACAACCCGTGGTGTCGGTCTCGCCGGAGACACTGCAGCCTTTTTTCCATCTTGCCTGGAACGCCGGTGCATCATCCTATGAATTACTGCGGGCGGATGCCCGTTTGCGTCTGCTGCTTTCCTACTATATGGAACATTATCCGAAAGAGCCGCAGGTGGACACCAAGGATTATGTCTGGCTGGCGAAAAAGTACATCGAGCAGAACTACTGGAAGCCGACATTGACCGTCACGGAGATCGTAAAGGCAGTTAATCTGGAGCGCAGTTATTTGTTTCGTCTGTTTAAGGCAACAACCGGCAAGTCTGTTTTGGAGTATATTACATCCTGCCGAATCGGGCGCGCCTGTGAACTGCTGAAGACGTCGGGTCTACCGATTCAATCGGTAGCCTATTCTGTCGGCTACAATGATCCGTTATATTTTTCCAAAGTATTCAAGAAAGCAACTTCACACACGCCAACATCGTACATGATGCTGCATCGGACGAAGGCATAACGTTAACGGAACAGGGCGCAGTTCCCGGACTCTCGAAAATAACGGATCAGCTTCTCAATAGGCTCGCGTCCACAGTTCAGCTTAACTCCTATACAATCGATGCACAGAAATTGCTGGGCAGAGCGCGAGATCAATTTGAGGTAGATGCCCACATCATCTGAAGAGAGCGGAACCTGACACCAGGTGCACAGGCGATGTTGAGCCATCTATTTCACCAGTTTGGCACGCACAATTAAACAATCATGTGCTGCGACAACGGGAGCGAAGCGTTCGCGGAATACGCCAAGCTCTTTATGTTCCCAGCAGTCATACAGGGACAGCGCATAACCGGCAGCGTAAGGCAGACCCATATCCCAAAATTGCAAAGACAATTCCCGCTGGCTGTCGCTCAGGTTGAAGAAACCAATAGCTAGATCACCATCTGTGAGTACCTTCACCAGCATAAATACATCGTCTGTGTGAAACCATTGAGGCTCTGGTTTAATGCGGTAAGCTCCGCGCGCTTCTACATCCTGATTGATGGCAAGCAGGTCCGGATTCAGGAGAATATCTTTGGTGATCTGGTTAGCCTTGCGCACGTCACATCCGATCATTAATGGGGAACCCATCATGGACCAGAGTGAGAAGTGGGTTTTATATTCGATGTCGTTGCATCCACCGATGCTGCCAATATAATCATTGTTGCTTCCACCGTACATACCAACGATTAGCATATCCATGTCGTTATGACAGAAGGAGCCGGTGTAGCTTTGTTTGCCCAATTGAGACAAGGCAAGTTCCTTCACTGAATCCCAATTGTCACGGATATCGCCGGTAGAGCGGTACATATGAGCCCCCGATTCCCGAATCCAATCGTATACGTCGTCAGCTCCCCAGTTGCAGGCGGAGAACAGGATATCGCGTCCGCAGTTTTTGAGCGCAAGGCTCATCCGTTTGTACAGTAGCTCTCCTGAGATATGACGCGGCTTGAAGCAGTAATCATACTTCAAATAATCAACGCCCCATTCGGCAAAAAGGGCAGCATCCTGGAATTCATGCTCAAAGCTGCCTGGATACCCGGCACATGTATGCGTACCCACGCATGAATACATTCCGAACTTTAGTCCTTTGCTATGGATATAATCGGAAAGCGCTCTCATTCCGCTCGGGAATTTCTCCGGGTCAGCCACCAGATTGCCGCTCGCATCACGTTCCTTCAGGCTCCAGCAATCATCAATGACAATGTACTCGTAACCAGCGGCCAGATAACCTTCCGACACAAACACATCAGCGACATCCCGAATTAATTGTTCGTTAATATCCCACGTAAAGGTATTCCACGAATTCCAGCCCAGGGCAGGGGCAAAGCCTAACACTTGATTGTTGCTCATGCTCACGCATCCTTCCTCATCTCGGTTTTGTTAACAATACTAAACTGAACATAAACGATGAGCGACGTTTCCTGCCATAGCTTAACGTTGCTTGGATATGGACATATGTTGCTCTGCTGTGCTGGGAGAATTAGCTCTTCCAATCAGGCTCTCAGCAGGTATTCAGAAGTTGCCGGTAGAAGCATAAGAAAGGAAAAATGTCTGTCTGCGAAGAAGTTATATCTATCTTTTCAGGGATCTGTGCGAAACAATGGTATAGATGTTATGATCGGTGATAATGCTCGAACAGGATGTCAGAGCAACAGGGAAATCTGAATAGTATTCAGTTCTTTCAGGAAAAATACCCCAGTGGGGAATCCCTCATACGAATGGTAACAATCCCGCCGGGACGATTATGCATATGGCAGAAGGGTTCCAATTGGTTAATGTGCGATTTTCCATCGGTTTTTTGTTAAACATAAGTGTCCGTTTGATATGATCAGATATAAAATTTATAGGATAGGGAGTGTTGCCAAATGAATCTAGGTGAAGTGATGCAAGAGTTAGAGGCGCTGGGCAAAGAACGAACGAAAAAAATCTATATTTCCAATGGTGCGCATGAACCGCTATTTGGCGTGGCAACCGGAGCGATGAAACCAATGGCAAAGCGGATCAAAAAGGATCAACCTTTGGCAGAGCAACTATATGCGACGGGGAATTATGATGCGATGTACTTTGCAGGCGTGATAGCCGATCCTCAAGCGATGACAGAAGCTGATTTTGACCGTTGGATCGATGCTGCTTATTTTTACATGATCTCTGACTTCATCGTTGCCGTCACGTTGGCGGAGACGGATATTGCTCAAGCAGTTTCGGATAAGTGGATCGCGAGCGGAGATGAGCTGAAAATGTCAGCAGGATGGAGCTGTTACTGCTGGTTGCTCGGTAGTCGAAAGGATGCTGAATTTTCGGAGAATAAACTGATGGAGATGCTGGAACAGGTGAAAAAGACGATTCACGAATCTCCGGAACGAACGAAATATTCGATGAACAACTTCCTGTATACCGTTGCAACATCCTATCAACCGTTGCACGATCAGGCAGTGGAGATAGCCAAGGCTGTGGGACCTGTCGAAGTGAACAAGGACATGCCCAAGAGCAAGCTGCTGAATGCCTCTGAGAATATCCAAAAGGCAGTGGATAAAGGGCGGACGGGGTTCAAGCGTAAATATGTAAGATGCTGAAATTTTTGCCGTATCGTCAGTTTTAACATACGGAACATATGGTTATCTTGGGATTGAAATCCACAATCTCCGTGTTATAATGAGGACAGAAACAGCTTATAATGCAAAGAGAGCCGTGCGCTAACACGACTCTCTGATGCAATAGCCGCTTTTAAGGGCGGTGGGCTTAACAAGCAGGGTACCGACTAAATAGACCGCATCCCTTAGCCAGAGGGCGGTCTATTTGTCTTTATTGGACAGCAGCGCTACAATCAGCAAACCGAAGGTAAGCATTAGCATAATCGCTTCAAATACTGTCACAAGGCATCACCTCCCTTCCGGGAGATTAGCCGACCGCCCATATAAGCCTTTCCATTGCTCTGTGAGTATACCATATTTTTCTTGGAGCTAATAGATGAACAATAATTCGTTTTTATAAAAGTTTGGGAATGTTAATGACCTCGTACTTTATATGCGATAAGAGCGTTACGGTGGCTAGTATGGAATTTATTAAGTTGTAAACAGATAAGAGAAAACACGCCATTTATAGGCGTGTTTTTTGTTGATAGGTAGATAATCAGCATATAGCAACATCAAGGCTACATATCGTTCCTTTTAACCATTTCTTTGGCTTGCTGCCTGCCCGCTGAGAGAAAGCTGTCGCTAAGCTCAGGATCACTAACAGAGCGTGCAAGTACAAGCGAGCCAACCATTGTACTGAACAGTGCACGACCGCTGGACACATCGATCTCAGCCAGATTGGAGATAAAAGAGATCATCCGCTCCAATTCATGGGTGAACACCTGCCGAACCTCTTCTGACGAACGGGATATTTCGCTGGAAAGGGCGGGGAAAATACAGCTCATTTCCGTTTGGTCGCGGTGATACGGACTCAAATAATAATCGATTACTTTATTAATTTTGGAATTCTGCTCTTCCTGATCAGCCACGTTCTGTAGAAGTGTAATGGTATCACTAATGGCATATTCACAGGCTTCGGCTACCAATTGTTCCTTGTTGTCAAAGTGTGAATAGAACCCTCCGTGAGTTAATCCAGCTCCCTTCATAATAAACGGGACACTCACCTCCTGGATACCATTGGTGCGAAAAGCTCGAGCCGCACTCTCAACAATCTTACCTCGTACTTTTATTTTATGTCCTTTGGGATAGGGCATGATCATTCACTCCATAATTTCATCATTCTATAGAAATTGAACTAAAGAATATTTACACCTTCCACTCCGATGACAGAACAACCTTCTGATCGCTGTTATCCCCAGATTTTTGTGATTCCCTTTTCCAAAAGGGAAAATCCGGTGATAAAGGCGAGCGCTTCGCTTCCTCAGGTTATTTCTGTCCTCTCCGTTCTCGTGTAAATTTATAGTTCAATTTCTATACTTTCAAAATATTATAGTCATCATAATAAAGCCTGTCAATTTGGTAACTGGATGTCTGTTCATTTTCAAAAGGGCCAAATACGATTGTTGACGGTCTTAAAATATGATGGTTATAATATATTACGATCATCATATTTTAAATTGACTTCAAATCGGGAGGTATCAGAATATGGGCAAGCTTGAATCTGTGGATACGTTAGTTATTGGATCAGGTCCAGGGGGATATGTGGCGGCGCTTCGTTCTTCGCAGTTGGGGATGAAGACGGCGATTGTTGAACGTAAACAGCTTGGCGGGGTCTGTACACATGTGGGTTGCATACCATCCAAAGCCTTAATTGCGGAATCGCATCGTTATGATTGGTTCAGACAGTTTAATCAAGCTGACGCGGCAGCGACATTTAAAAATGCTCAGGATTTTAAACAGGGGGTTGTGAATAAACAGGCAGGTGGTGTCCAATATTTGTTAAAGACTGCGGGTGTGACCATTCTTGAAGGCGAGGCTAGTCTGTTGGATGAGCACACAGCGATGATCCGGCAAACTGGACAGGAGCAAAGCATTTCTTTTAAAAATCTCATACTGGCAACGGGGTCTCGTCCAATTGAATTTCCAGTATTTCCAGTTGGAGGTCGTATCTTATCTTCCACTGAAGCATTAACTCTACAGGAGGTTCCGAGTAGTCTGATTGTGATCGGCGGAGGTTATATTGGGGTGGAGCTTGGACAGACGTATGCCAAATTCGGAACAAAGGTAACGATTCTTGAGGGTGGCGCACAAGTGTTGCCCGGATTCGAGGCGGAACTTGCAGCCCCTGTAGTCAAACAATTGAAGGCGGATGACATCAACATCGTAACCGGAGCGATTGCTGAAAAGGTGGAGCAGAATGCGGATTCCATTACACTGCATTATTCGAAAAACAAGGAGCAGCAACAAGTTACGGCAGAATATGTATTGGTCACGATCGGAAGGAAACCCAATACAGACGGACCGTTAGGATTGGAACGCATAGGTTTGCCCGTAACGAACAAAGGACTGGTTGAGACGGATGAACAGTGCAGAACGGTTATCCCGCACATTTATGCCATTGGAGATATTACAGCCGGTCCGGCACTTGCCCACAAGGCATCCTATGAAGCCAAAGTAGCCGCAGAAGCCATTGCGGGTCTTACCTCCAAAGTGGATTACAAGGTGATTCCGCTTGTCGTGTTTTCTGATCCGGAGATATCCAGTGTTGGGGTAAATGAGACGGAAGCCAAAGCACAGGCCATTCCGGTGGTTATTGGGAAATCTTCTTTCGGAATCAACGGAAGAGCGTTGGCGTTAAGGGAAACCGAAGGTTTTGTGAAAATAGTGGCTGACCCGACATCAGGAATTGTCATTGGCGCGCAAATCGTTGGCGTGGAGGCATCTACACTGATATCGGAGCTCGCACTCGCCATTGAGATGGGGGCAACCGTGGAAGATCTGGCCATGACGATTCATCCTCATCCGACTTTGGGAGAAGTGATCATGGAGGCAGCCGAGAACGCAGTCACCAAAATGAAAAAGCAAAATAGTCAGTAAATTTAACCATACACGAGGACTGGGAATGGGAGAGATAAAAAGATGAAGTTAAAAGCAGGTTTGTATATCGGGATTGCGATGGTGTTTATTATTGGAGGTTCACTTCTTGCGGTTAAAGGGAAGGATGCTGTTAGTCAGGCCGAGAGCCGGAAACAAGGCATACTTGAGGCAGAGCAAACGACTTTAATTTATCAGAATAGCCCCGGAGCAATTGCAGAGGTTGGTGCGTCTGCAGGTGACTCCGTGAAAGAGGGAGAAGTACTTTTCAAAGTGAAATCAGCCGGGGAGGGAGATGTGGATGTACTCGCACCGTATGACGGGTTGGTTGACCGAGTTGCTGTAAAGCAGGGAGATCAAGTTCAAGCAGGAGTCCCGCTGGCAGTTGTACAAAAGAATACGTATTACACCGACCTTTACATACAGGAAAGTGAAATTCAACAGCTTGAAGTGAATCAAAGCATTGATGTTCATTTCCCGTATGTGGATCAGCCAACGCAGGTGAAGGGGAGCGTTACTTCCATCTCAACTGCTCCTCAGTTTGCAACCTTGCGGATGTCTCGTGAAAAAGGGCAAGCGGATTTAAGTATGTTTTTGGTCCGAATTTCGATGGATTCAAATACCGATTTGCTTCCGGGGATGACGGCAGAGGTGAAACTTGATGAAATCACTGATTGACGAGTGGAAGTACGTCGTAGGCAGTAAGTATATACGACTAATTTTTATTGGGCCAATGATTGCAGCCTTATTTTTCGGCTTAATGTTCTCGCAGAATCAACTCAGTAAATCACCAGTTGTGGTCATTGATGAGGATCATAGCGAATATTCACGACAATTGATCTCCAAAATAAATGCGTCTCAATACATGAGCGTCAAAAGCGTATATGCAAGCCGAATGAGCCCAGAAACTTTACTTGCTAACGAGCAGGCTGTAGCGGTCATTATGCTTCCCAATCAGTTGGGATTGCGTCAACAACAAGGGAAATCGACGAATATCGGCATATTGATGGATAACACGATGCCCTCGGGGTTAACCGGTATTCGCACTGCGATTCAGGAAATCATCCAGACAGAAAATATGACCCTATCCATTACACGTCTGGTCCAAAAAGGGATGGATGCCGAGACAGCTAAAGGAATCGTATCACCGTTATCCCTTCAGCAGCGGATGCTGTTTAATCCAACCTCCAGTTATGTCGGTTTTATGGTGCTTGGATTTGTGAATATCGTAGTATTGATGATTACAACAAGTGCAGCGGGCTCAATTGTACCCCGGCTTCGTCAGGAAGGGAGACTGTTTGCCAACGGAAGGTCACCTTTTCAGCTATGGGTTCGGAGTGTACCTTACACTGTGTTGAGTTCCCTTTCGCTGCTTCTATCCTATGGATTGTTAAAGCAGGTGGGGGGAATGCGATTTGAAGCAGAGCCTTATCTTTTCATCATTCCATTGGTTGTTTATGCTTTTGCCTTGTCACTCATGGGTATACTGATCGGATACACTGCCAAATACATGTCGAAAGTAAGCCTACGAACCAGCTTTGTATTGTATCCCTCCTTTTTGGCTACGGGAATTCAATTAACACCGCTGGCGTTTCCAGAACCGTTCCAAATGTTCGCATGGGCATTACCGATGAACTGGCTTAACCGTCTAATTCGTGGAATGGCGTTTCGGGACGGGGCACTGACTGCCTACAGTCAGGAATTGGGGGCACTGCTGATTATTATTGGCGGAGTGTCCTTGTTCGTGGGATTACTGTTTCTGCGGGAAACAAGGAAAGTTTCTTCCAGCAGAGCACCCCTGTTGAATACGGATATATTGCCGAGCAGTAATTAATTATTTAAGAATCGTTAAACAACGAAAAAAGACGCACGGGAGTCATTCCTGTTGCGTCTTTCTTTTATTATTACTGCAGATGATATTTAACGATAAAGATCCTTTTATATAAGTTCAATTAAACATTTACAAGATAACGGAGAGGACAGAAATAATCTGAAGAAGCGAAGCGTTCGCCTTTATCCTCGGATTTTACCATATAAAAAAGAAATCAAAAAAATCAGGGGATAACAGCGATCGGAAGGTTGTTCTGTCATCGGAGTACCAGTGGAAATATTCTTTAGTTGAACTTATATAGCGAAGGTTTTTTATATCGTTTATACTTGTAAGGCCAATTTACTTGAGGAGTTGTCTAACGAATCATGAATAAAAAAGAAGTCGCGCATATACGAAAGCAGTTTAAACTCGATCACGATCTACTGAATATTTACGATATTCTCAACGTGTATATTACGAAGGAAACCAATGAGGTCTATCACTGGGAGCGTCACCCGTTCGAACTGGTGGACAGAGAGAAGCAGGAGCTGTACATGGGCAATTTCAAAAAATTGCTGACAGGTGATTTGGATCAGAAGTTATTCGAATTGAAGTTCCAGGAAGCGGCGGAGGATCCAGCACAGGTATTGCTTCACCAGGCTCTGGTAACAGGTGATCCGGATGAATGGCAGGATCTGATGCTGCTGCTCGTGGATCGGATGTTGGTGGATACGAAGTTTGAGCGAGATATGGTAGCTACGTTCGTGCGTGGACAGTATTATCTCCCGACCAAAGCTAGAAACGAAGCCACGGAAGAGAGTGAGAAGAATGAGGTGTTCGCCCATCCGTTCATTCTGTGCAGCGTGAATTCCACGGAGAAGCAGCGGAAAACACTCTTGTTTGATTACGTGGAGAGAGAATTCAAATATAACATTATTGTCGATCCGATTATCAAATTAAGCACGCCAGAGCAAGGGTTCCTGTATCCTAGCGTAACGGACAACTACTCCGATGTGAATCGTGTACTCTATTGCACAGGGAAATCCAATTTCCCGGACCCGCATTTTGTTGAAAATGTATTGAATGGAGAAAGATCCGTAACCGCACTGGAAGAACGGGCGATCTTCGAAGATATCGTGAAGGAAGTGGCGGGTGAACAGCTCGATTCAGCGACCATTGCACATGTATATGAGGAGATTAACCGAGTCATCGAGATTAACGAAGAGTCCCATGAGGAAGAACCTCCGAAGCTGGATTACAAAGATCTGGAACGTGTACTGACCGCAAGTGGTATAGAGGATCTGACAACGGAGAAAGTAGAACGTGCCTTCGAAACGATCGTTGATAACAAGAACTATGAGATGAAGGCGACAAGTGTTATGCCGAAGTTTACGTCCAAGTCCATTAAGATTGAGACCAAGGTTGCTACGATTTCGGTTAGCCCGCAAGACTTGAGATATGTGAAACAGGTGAACTATCAAGGCAGACGTTGCATCATGATTGAAGTGGACGAAGATGTTGTGATTGAAGGATTTACGCTTAATACCGAAAAACTTATAAATGAGGATTGATTGTAGACCATGATGAAGTAAAATCATCGGACAAGTACGAATGAACGTCCATCTATTGCAAAAAGCCCATCCTGAGGCATTATCGCCAAGGCATGGGCTTTTTTGCTTTTTCATGACTGCCGCAGTAGTTGTTTGATATCCGCTGCCGGACTGGAGCCAAGCTCCTCTTTGAGCAATTCCTCCAGCACCAGATACTGTCGCTGCGCTTCGGTTCTTCGTCCAAGCGACAGATACAAGAGGATGATCTCGCGATGAATATCTTCCCGAATCGAATCAATCTGGAGGATCCGTTCAAAATAATACAGCGCCCGTAACGGCTCGCCTGCCTTCGCGTGATAGTGGGCAGCAGTTTCCATAGTCATGATGAAATCCAGTTCCAGCTGTCTGGACCACGCGAAAGCCCACTCATAATGCCTTCCTTTCAGAAGTTCACCCGTATACAACGTGTCCATCCGCTCGAAGAGCTCGGGGCGATGTGCCGATGCCTGACGCATCTGCCGGAACAAAGTCTCGAACTCGTACAGATCACAGTTGATCGCTTCCCGGTCGATACGGATGCCATTTCGGTCCTTGAGAATAATTGGCACGTCACTGTTGTCCCCGATGGCACGTCGTACGTAGTACAGTGTTGAATTGATGTTCGTCCAGGCCTTCTGCGGACTGAGGTCCTTCCACAACGTATCGGCTAATGCATCGCGGGTAGTCGATTTGGTATACAGCAAGAATGCCAGCAATTCTTCCGTCTTGGGCGTTCTAAGTTTGATGGGATTGTCTGCTCCGGCACCGCCAAACACGGTGAATTCACCGAACAGGCGAACGTTCAGCTTGGGTGCAGGAATCGTCGATTCGGCAGGAGCGACGGACTTGTGAAGCTTTTCCTGTAACCGCTTGATGCTGCGGTTCAGTCGCTCTGCGGTGACAGGCTTGATGACGTAATCGATCACCTCTTTGTCGAAAGCCTGCACCGCATACTCCTCATAACCGGTCACCAGCACGATGGGGAGCGAAGGTTGATGTTTACGCAATTCACCAATGAGTTGCATACCCGAGATGCGAGGCATCGTAATGTCCAGAAATGCCGCATCGAAGCTATTCTCTGCTGCATATTCACAGGCTTCCTCCGGGTCATGAAACGCACGAGATACCTCAACTTCTCCGCTTTCTGTCAAAATGCGATTCAGTCGCTTCAGCGACAAATCTTCATCATCCACGATGATGACTTTCATCATGTTTCATACCCCCGTTCCCATCTGTGCTTAGACGTTGATTTGGAAGATCAAATGTAATCCGCGTTCCCTCGCCGTCCAGACTTTCCATCTGAAGGTGTCTGCCATACAGCAGGTTCAACCGACTGGAGATATTCCATAGTCCAACGCCGTTACTGCCGTCCGTGGATTGCCGAATCTCATCCATCCGTTGCTTGGTTATGCCAATTCCGTTGTCCTCGATGGTGAAGCGTGTTTCTGTATCATTCAGATTGCGGATAGACAACATGACGCGACCACCGCGAATACTGGACATCAGCCCATGCCGAATCGCGTTTTCAATCAGGGGCTGTAACGTGAGCGGAGGAATGTCCATGTTCCGGTTCACATCCGCATCCACATCGATAATGACCTCCAACCTTGAGCCAAAGCGGGCTTGCTCAATCGCTACGTATGCCTCGATCATCTCCAGTTCGTTCATCAGGCTAGTCTTTGAGTCCAGATGTTTAAAGTGCACACTCCGCCGTAAGTAACTCGATAATTGCAAAATCAATTGTTCTGCCCGATTCGGCGCATCCACGCACAATTCGGCAATAGCGTTCAGAGCGTTATATAGAAAGTGCGGGTTCATCTGAGACCGCAAAAAAGATATTTCCGCATCTCGCGCAGCTTGCACGGATGTTTTCATCCGAGTCAAACCGCCGATCCGTGCCAGCAGTTCCTCCGATTCGAACGGCTTTGATACGAAATCATTGGCGCCTTTTTCCAAGGCCAGCTTCAATTGATTAGCTTTATTACTCGCCGTCAGCATGAGTACAGGCAACTCGGAAGGAGAGAAGCGCTCCCTGATTCGTTCCAGCAATTCGTAACCCGACATGTCCGGCATCATGATGTCGGCAATGACCAGATGTACAGCTGGGAGCTGGTCGAGCAGTTCCAGTACAGAAGGGGAACGTGCGGTTACCGCATAACTGTACCCTTCCAGCTTCAAGAGATTCACGATTGTCTGCAAATTAGCCGAGTCATCATCCACAACGATGATCCATTCGTTGAGATGCCCTTCCACAATCGTTGGTTCTTCGAACCTTAGTAGCTGATTACCATGACTTGTAGGAGCTATGGTAAGTGGCATGGCGTTAGATCGTTTCTCTCCTTTGCCATCTGCGAGAGGAAAGGTCAAGATGAACGTGGCCCCCTTACCGGGTGCCGATTCCGCATGAATAGTTCCTCCATGCAGTTCGACCAACTTGCGCGTAATGCTTAGTCCAAGACCGGTGCCTCCAGCAACGGCTGGACCGGTATCTGCTTCCTGCTCGAATGGCAGGAAGATGTGCTCCAGCTTGTCCTTGCCGATACCACGACCCGTATCCACAATGCGTATTTCCGCTTTGCCTTGCACGACCGCAGCTTGGATGCTTACCGTGCCACGTTCCGTGAATTTAACTGCATTACCGATCAGATTATGCAAAATTTGAATCAGTCGATTGCCGTCTGCATAGATCGGCGGGAAATGTGCCGGGATGCGGTTGATAAGCTCCACCTTTTTCGCGCCAAGCAGGAAGGAGTGCATCCGCAAGACCGATTCGACAAACGAGTACAGATCGGTCGAAGACCGGTGGAGCGGGATGTCGCCATGTTTCATTTTCGAATAATCCAGCAATTCATCCACCAGATAGGTTAATCGTCGGCCGCTTCCTGTCACGATCGCCAGATTGTGCGCCTGTTCGTCGGTAAGCGGGCCCTCGGCGCCTTTGAGCAGGCTTTCACTGATATTTACAATCGCGTTCAGCGGTGTTTTGAGCTCATGCGAAGTATTGGACAGGAAGTCGTCCTTCACCTTGTCCAGCAAGAGCAACTGATCTTTGAGAGTGCGGACCGTACGATAAGCCTCGAAGAACCGAAGCACCGCTAGAAACAGCATCAGGATGCTGAACAGGACGATGGAAGCCTGCCCGATATTCATATTTTCCTTGAGTGAGATCGAGAAGAGATTAATGTCCAGACAGTACAGCACGATGCTTAAGAGAGCCGCATACCACAAGAAAGTAGAGAGCCGTTCGCCCTTCTCACTGGTCAGAAACTGTGATGCGCATTGATACAGCAACCACAATAGCAGCAACGTGTACATAACGACGACGTAAGGCGCAGCAAGCCCATAGACGGAAATAGGCAGAAGCGCGACCATGCATAAATAAGCTCCGAAAATGATCAGGATCACCGTTGTGAGCATACCGGACAGGATGCCTGTTTTGAATCGGTAGAAGTAAAAGGTCAACAGACCCAGACATGCGACAGAGCAGAAATCTTTTAATTTATAGAGCGTGCTAAAGGGAATTTCCGTGCCCGCCATGGATAACACACGTTCGCTTATCATGCCGTTATAGAGTGCATATAACAGACAGATTAGACCAATCAGCAGTAGGGAATCGTCCCTGTTTCGGTAGAGTGCAGACCCCACGTAACTGACGAGGAATATGATCGAAATGGTAGCCAGTACAGCGAGCGTGCCGAATTCGATAGCTGTGTTGAATTGATGTTTTTTCAGCATGGCTGCTTGTTCGCCGAAAAATAGTGGACCCGGAATACCAGAGTCCGTGTAATCGTAATTAGCCACCCGAATCAAAATCTCAATGTCACCGCCATGATAGGGGAAAAAGCCAATCTGGGGGGAGTTGCCTGGTCGGTAACCTGCTGATTTTGCCACAGCATGCCCGTCTTCCAGCAGCTTGTTGCCATTGATGTAGATCTCGCTGGCAAAACGAATGTTCATTTTTTTGATTGCCAGCGTTCCTTCAACAGGTGCGTTACGTAGCACCAGTCGATACGTGGCGAAGCCGTGGGTTGGCAGTCGTTCGCCATCCACTTTAAGTCGATTCCAGGAGCCGGGAACGGTTGCGTAGGTGTCGGGTGCTTTCGCTGGACTAGCCTGATTCGATGTGGCAGATTCGTCAGGAAGCAATCGCTCCCAGTAAAATTCCCACTCCCCGTCCAACTTGATCCGCTCGTCTTGTTCAGGATTCCAGGCCGAGAGGTCCAGAACACCTTGACGGGCATGAAGCGCAGCAGATTGTGGTTCTCTGATCGTTGACAGCAGCAGTACGGTAATAGCGAGTACAACAGTCAGGACAACGCCTGAAATTTTTAATAACACGAAATGCTGCTCCTTTAGAGATTGTTCAATCCTTTGGTAGCTTCGGACAAAATCTCTTGTATTCTATCGGCATTGTAGCGAATATCTCTGGGGGGCGCAATCACATTTCGACATTTTTTTCTGTTTATTATTTGTTTATTGTGATCCATTATAATGCGGAAGCAAGATATGTCGAACGGACGCAGAAAAAGCATCGAAAGACCTATCTTTGCGCGACTATGGGCTGATGGAGTTGAGAAAATGGAGAGAAGCATCACATCTTGGCGTTTGCGGCCGCGGATGATTGGCATTTTGGCTGTACTGATTGCTGTGGTATGTCTGAATGGGTATACGGGTTCATCTGTCGCAAAAGCGGCTGGGACCGGACAAGTGGCCGTATCGGGAGCTGAAAAAGTGTATCAGTCCGCGGCGCAAGCTGTCTTTTACTTGAAAGCGTATCGCAAGGACGGAACGCTCAAGACGGTAGGTACCGGTTTTCTGATCAATGATGGTAGAGCACTTACAGCAGCCCATGTTGTGAAGGACGGGATATCTTTCGAGGCGGTATTTGAAGATGGTTCCATCCAAAAGACAACGGTTCTGAGCACTGACACGGATACCGATGTAGCTATGCTGTCTGTGCAGAATAGCAAAAAACGTCCGGTACTTACCCTGTCAGGGGACAAGCAGTCTGCAAGATATGGGCAACGATCGTTCGCCATCGGATACCCGCTGAAGGATGGCAAGATCATTACGGAGGGCATCGTGAATGCACCAACCGCTGAGGTGAACGATGTCGTTCGCTTGCTGACTTCCGCGCAGGTGTCTGCGGGCATGTCGGGTGGTCCTTTGTTAAATGAAGAGGGTCGCGTGATCGGATTGATCTCCGGTTCGTTCCGGACAATGAATGGCATTCATATCTGTGTAACGATCGAAGATATTCGCAAGCTGATGAAGAAGTCGCATACATAACGGGAAAAAGGGGAATCTCGCATGTTCAAAAAGTTATCAATCTGCCTGCTTGCTGCCTTGCTGACGTTGACGTCTGTGAGCTGGCCACACCTGCCGACCGTTTCCGCAGCTGCGGAGTACACGGATATTTATATTCCGAATGGCGGCGGTAAAATCATCAATCGGGAAGACATGTCTTCCTGGAACAATAATATTAAAAAGTTCGAGGCGAACAGCTTTGGTATTTTTGCTGCCGGAGCGCCGGGTACATCAATGCAGAGGGAAGATATTGAAACCGTAAGTGCAAGTCATGTTAGAACGAAGGGAGCAGGTTCATTCAAAGCCAAGATTTCGGTGGCGAACAATCCATCATTAAGACGATTGGCTGAAGGTGGAGACGCCAGAATGCTCCTTAAGATTGGATCGATTGACGTTTTTATCGGTGGTATGAACGTCCGAGTCGATGTTAACGGCAAAGAGAAGTTCAATCAGTTCAATCATGATAAATCGGCTAATTCGTCATGGATCGCATTTGGACCCAATGATACGATCGAAATCACATTGTTTGGTTTTTTCAAAAGCGCCAGTGACATTGAGCTCTATTTCGCCGACATCACACCTCCTACATACAACGGCAATACACTGACCCATACCGGGGTAGTGCGATTCAATGGCGATCCGGCAGTACAAAAGAATGAATTGTTCCTGAAGCAGGGAAGTAGCCTTAACTTGGCGCTGAATTTCAGTGAGCCGGTATTTCCGTCGACTGCAGAGAATGCCTCTGACCGGATTGATGGCAAATTCAGCTTCATGCGTACCGAACTGTTCAGTAATCCGGGTGGAGACGGCTTCGATCCGTCTGTTTATTATCTAACGAGCGCAGATAGCGGATACAGTGACTTTGCGCAGGGGGGACTGGATCGGAACAGTCATGCACGCTCCACCTTTAACTTTCGTTATCAGGCTGCGTTAAATGATAGCACAGGCAACATTCCTATTGATCCGAAACGCCTAATCGCGCCCTTCGAGGAGGACCGTCCTACATTACTCGAACGGATGAATGAGGCTGGTTTCATCGATGGTGCGGGTAATCCCGTTGCAGCTTTTAACGGCATTGGAACAGTTCCTTTTGCAGATAACGCAAACCCGGGCGGTACGTTCCGTACCATTATCGACGCGCGTGTACCTCAGTACTCAGCATCCCGCAACGGCGTGCAGCCTGAAGTATTAACGGGACTTGTGCTGAACAAGGGCGACGTTGTTGATTTTACCGTGTACCTCAACGAACAGGTGATCAGCGCGTTTACCCCGACGGAGGATACACGACTCAAGTTTGCCAACGGCTTGACCGCCGCATATGTTGGTGGCCAGAACACGAATACATGGACGTTCCGTATGACAGTGCCAGACGGCAAGAGTATCGAAACGTCATTGCTGGAGACAGCTGCTTTGGAGCATGCCAGCAATCCTGGGGACGGGAAGGCTCTGACGGACTACGCCGGTAACGTGCTCACCGAGCCAGTCAAGAAGATTGATTGGGCTGGATTGTCTGTGGACAATACGGCACCTGAAGTGAATTTTGTCTATGAGAATCAGGACGGAGAAATTATTCCTGAAGGACAATACGTAGGAAATGGATCATTCACGATCAATGCATTCGATCCGGACTTGAACGGTCAGACGAGCAAAGGATTGTTCCGTCCAGGCAGTGGTTCAGGGCTCGTGTATTATGTACTGAACCAGAGTGCGAATGATCCCTTCGCTGGGCAAAACGACAACTATGCCGCAGTGAAGCGGTATTCCCTGACGCAGAAGCAGCCTTCTGAAGAATTGTATGCATCTGGTTTCCAGGATGTTGTACTGTCGACTGGACAGAATGGCGTGAAAGTAGAACTGCCGGATGACGGCACAGGTTTGAACGGGAACTGGTATTTGCATACATGGACTGCCGACATGAGTTGGGACTCGGCTCGTCAACGGATGCAATACGACAAAGGCAGCAACGAACGTGCAGCTTACCTTGCCCAACATCCGGATGCGACACCTGCCGAGCTGGAGGAATATTATCGCTCAAGCATTCTGCCGAATCTGTCTGATTACGGCAATACAGTGCAGTGGCCTTTGGCCGATTTCAAACAGGATGATTCCAATTGGTCGTACCATGTCGGCCTGTTGAAGATTGACAATGACGATCCAACCGTCGAAGTTGCGAACATCGTGGACAATAACTCCGACAATGTGAAGATTACGGTTAAGGCCTCTGATCCGACTTCTTCTATTAAAAATAACAAGGTGCAATACCAGTTCGTGGCAGTGGGCAAGAGCCCTGTCGCTTCCGGGTGGCAGGATGCCGAGCTGAACGCACAAGGTGAAGCTGAGATATCAACATTGAATGATCCAGCAATCTCCAAAGGTGGACAATACGAGCTGCATACCAAAGCCGAGGATGTGGCAGGCCATTCAGCTACTGCCGATCCCAAAGCAGTCGATGTGCTTGTCATCTCAACCAAGTTCAAAGCCTATCCGGGCACTTATGCGATCAATGACGGACCCGACTTCACCGTAGCCGGTGTACCGATCGATACGATTGAATATCAATACAGTGAAAGCTCTGAACGTCCTGTGGGCAACAGCAAATGGGTTGCTTTTGAGGATGAACCGAAGGATACAAAGCTGGGGGATGTTCCCGCCGAGCGCTACAGCTTCCCTGCCGACAAAACGTTGAACGGGACCTGGTACGCCCATGTGCGCATCAAGCAGCAGGATACCGGACGTTTTTACTACTATAATCAGGAGTACAAATTCGACCATCTGCCACCTGTTACGAAATTTGGTTCGCAGGGATACCTGTATCCGATGCCAGAGCAGACGGTACAGATTGATGTGTCTGATACGTTGGTGGATTTTAACGGTGTTGCGGCCAAGAACATTCGGTACCAATGGATCAAAGTGGTTGACGAGCAAGACGAACAAGAGCCAGATCCGGAAGGTAAGGGCTGGAGTGTGTCGCCTGCGGATCGTGTGATCACTTTGCAGGTAGACAACAAAAAGGACAACGGTAATTACCGTCTATACGTCCATGCCAGCGATAGCTTGGGTAACAGTAAGCTTTACCACACAAGTGGGCTGTTCTCCGTGTTTTATCTGAGCAGTGAACCACCTGTTGGTAGCGCGCGTTTGATTCGGACAGAAGGTCCAGGAGATGACGGGTACACTGCCATTATGGAACTGACGGTTGATGTGCCAGCACAAGAAGGTTACTTCTATTCCGTTTCCACCAACGGCGGAGACAATTGGAGCACTTGGCTGCCGTATACGAACTATGTCGGCGTTCCTGTTGATACGAACGATTCGGGACAACTCAAGTCACAGGTTCGGGTCAAATTCAAAGGTTACTACGACAATATCAGCGATATCGTAACACCTGAGATCGAGCTTCAGGATGCCCCTGCCTATGGACTTGCTTCACTAGAGCAGATCATGCCGGTTCGCGGAGGCGAGAAGGTGCAAGATGGTGGGCAGAACGAAGGACAAGAGATCCTGTTCGACCTCGTTGATGGCAAAACCGTGAAACCAACAAACAGCAACCCGGAAATGCCGGAAACGCTGGAGGCGAACAAACGGTTCAAAATATACCGCAACGGAAGCTACTCCTTCACCGTGAAGGATGGCAGCAATACAGCAACCGTGTTCATCGTGGTCTCCAACTTCGATGATACGCCGCCAATGGTAAACGTGAAGTATTCCACGATTGCGGCAACGAATGGCACGGTTAAAGTAAGTCTGCAATCGAGTGAACCGATCCGCATCACCAATCTGCCGAAGTCGTCCAAAACGTTCCGCGAGAACGGAGAATTCACGTTTGAGTACGAAGATGCGGTTGGCTTTACAGGCAGTGTGACAGCAACAGTGAGCAACATCGATACCACGCCGCCGGAAGCAGATATTGTCATGCACTACAACCATCCCGATCTCAAAGCGTTGATCCGTTACGGTAGTGGTACTGCTGTCGTGGATAGCGCGGGTGATGGGTACAATGCAAATGGAGAATTTACTCATTTCGCAGCACCGACAACAGGTAATGTGATCGCGTCTAATCTGATCGTGGCGCAAGTGCTGCCGAAACAGGGACAAGTTCAGGATTACCAGGTGGTCTCCAATAGCTCAGGGACGAACCAATCCTCATTGGTCATGACTTCAGGCAGTAAAGCACGCTTTTCGCTGGCAGATGCCGCAGGGAATAATGCGAAGCTGGAATCCGAAGCGATTACAACACTCGTTGGATCGATTCCCGCAGTAGAAGAGATCACGATGGTTCGAGTAGACAACGACGGACAGATCATCGATGACAGCAAGCTGGTGCAGATTGGGGATCAGGCTTACTCCAAAGGCAAAGTGCGTGTTGGCTTTGTAATGCCATCATCTGTAGTAGAAGGCAATACGATCTATGCCGGAGCAACCCCGGTAGCGAGTTTTAGCGCCGACTACGCCAGCAATGGCGAGCATTCGATTTTACTTTCAGACGTACTTGGTAACAAGAAACAGGTTAACTTTACGATTGCGGGTCTCGATAATACGGCACCAACGATCCGTCTGAACAAAGCTTCCACAACGGTTCTGCAAAATAAACCAGGCTTCGATCTGGCCACCGATCTGGGCGGATACACAGTGAGCGATAATCTCACATCTGCGGAGCAGATTCAGGTGACGGCTGCGGAATACGTGCTGGAAGGCGGACAATACGTGGAGAAACCACTGAATCTCACGGTGACGGGCAAACACACGATTCGTTACACGGCGAAGGATCAGCTCGGCAATGCAGGCTACGCCCTGCAAACGGTATTTGTTCGTTCGACAGATGGCATGTTTGTTACGGCCAATGGCATTCCGTTGTCGGATACCGAATCCGAAACAGCAATCGTGAATACAGGTACGGTCACGTTCAATGTGAACAACTTCCGCACGATCGAGACTGCTGGGGGAACCAAGCTGGAGAACGAACTTGGCACGTACGATATTTATTATTTCCCGGGTCTGGTGCGCGAAGGACAGATGAAATATATCGCTACCCGAGTGACCTATAAGGAACTGATCAGCAAAGACTTCAAGATTACACTGCCCAAAGCAGGATGGTACACCATCATTGTGCAAAATCAGGAGCGCGAACGTGTATACTCCACGCTGCTTGTTAATCGGGCCAATTAGAGAAACGGAAGGGGTTCACCCATGCGACGGAACAAAATTATTCGGATAATCGCAACGTTGATGGCCATGGTCATGCTGATCAGCGTCTTGCCACTTCACATCGCGGCAGCGGCCGTTTCCTCAGCGGGAACGACATCCATTAAGAACGGGTTTATCAAGGTAACAGTGGACAATGCAAGTGGACGCTTCAGCATTCGTACAGAAGACGGCCAGCCAATCCGCAAAAAGGATAACGGCGTGGATATGATCTTTGGTGGAGATAACCCGGAGACGTCGTTCACGACATTCCGCATCAACGGAACGGATCTGATCTTTGGTAATCCGTATAAAATGGCACCGAACTGGACCTCGGAGGTTACACCTCCAAAGGTCGTTACGGGAAATGACGGTACCCAGAGTCTCGTGACCGTATGGACCATTCAAGGTATTCGCATTAGCCAAGTGATCACTTTGCTGTTGAAGGAAGACAAGGATCAGGGGGGGAATGCGCGTGTTCAATATGTAGTGGAGAATACGACAAATGCCAAGGTAGAGATTGGGTCACGTGTATTGCTGGACACGTCGGTCGGTGGCAATGACGGCCCGGCCTTCCAGATCGGGCAGAATTATTCCGTTCCACTTACGGTGGAGCGCAAACTGGTTCACGAACCAGAGAAGCTCGGTTATGACAAAAACGTGGACGAGCAGGCGTACAATCTGCATAAGCTGCCACCTTACTGGGTAATGCGGGACAAGCTTGATCTGAGCAATCCGCTGGCGACAAATGTCATTGCCTATGGATTCAACAACTTGTTCGAGGGCGGTATTAACATCGTTGATGAAATGGTGGTAGGGCATTGGGCCAATCTCGCCGGAACGAAGTGGGAATATGAACCGGACGAGAATGTTGATTTTACGCAGGATACAAATGACTACGGTACAGCCGATACGGCCGTGGCTTTCTATTGGGAGCCTGATACGGTTCAAGCTGGCGACCAGCACTCGTATGAACTGGTATACGGCTTGGGGGAGATTGTTTCCCCCGAGAAGGTATTCGATGTTCGTTTCCTTGATCCAACGCAAAAGCTGGAGACGAATGAAGAAGAGACGGGTTACGTGAATGACGGCGTGTTCGAAGTGAACACGGAGATCGAGAACCTGGAGATGTTCAACACAAACCATAGCCAGATTGATGTGACTCTGACACTGGAGAAAGGTCTGAGCTTTGTGGATGAGAACGGGAAGGAACTCAATGCAACAAGCCAGAAGCTTACCTTCCGCAAGGATGTTCCGCCAGAACAAGCTGCACAGGGCATTGAATTCATTCCGTATAAACCGGGCGAGGTCGTCGCAGCCAAATGGCGAGTGAAGGGTACAGGTAAAGCTTGGCCTTCAACGCGCCAATATATGGTGACGGTGAGCAGCCCGGAGACAGAGAAAAAGCTGGAGACGGCTGCTCAAGAGAGCGAGGGGCTGCCGGAATCGGAAATTCGCGCAATCTATGAATCGTCAAGAGCAGGTTTTATTTTCCTGCCACCGGTTGGCGAATTAAGAGAGACTTTGGTCTACGCCATGTCACCGGAGGAAGCGTACAGCAAGGACGAGAAGTACATCACGCTGAACGTGTCCAATATCGCTGCCTACAATGTTGGTAATGAAGCTACATCTACTGCTGCCAACTTTGACATGTATCTGGTGAACGTGAAGAACGGGGATCGTTACAAAGTGCCAGTGACCCGATCTGTAACATCCCAGCCGCTTGGAAACGGGTTCGCGGGAGATTTGAAGCTGGTGTATCGTGGCGGGGAAAAGGTGAAGGCGGATGGCACAACGCTTGAAGTGCTGAACGATGCGTTCTTGCCGCTTGGAGAATATGCCGTGCAAGTGGACTATCGGGACAAGTCAATTCCCGAGCTGGCCGAAGCGCTGAGCTTCAAGACCGACCAGACTTTTGCCATAACCGAGAACGAAGAGAACCGGGTTCGCAAAGCCGGTATTCTCGCTGTATATAAAACCAAACTGGACCTAAACGCAGGTGCTGGTGAGAAAGCGACGTTTGCGAGCGTGCTGCCATGGACGTACGGTAACCTGACGGACGCGCAGTTCAAAACAAAGCTGGATCAGGATCGAGCGAGACTGACTGCTGCCAAGCAGGAAATGGTAGCAGCTTCACGCAAGCTGGACCCTGCTCTGGATGTAGCTGGAGCCATCGATGTATCGGCTTCGCCGGTATATGCGGTCCAGACGTTCGAAAATGAAGCAGCATTCGAAACATTCGAAAAAGGACTTGATGATGATACCGAGCAGGAGGTTGTTCTGGAAGTGCGCGGTAAGATCGTGCAGTCCGGTACGGGGGCAAACGCCCAATACACGGTTCAATCGGATACAGAACCTGCGATTCTCAACAAGAGTGTAGCTTACAGCGGGAAAGACCTCACCATTTCAACAGGGAATTTCCCGCTCGCCAAAGATTTGAGAGCAAATACGGACACGCCGTTCTTGCAAACCCTCTTTGTGGGTGGCGACGGTACCCTAAGTGTGGCAAACAGCGGGTTCGTATTCCATTCCGGCGAATGGACCGTTGATTTCTACAACGGATTCGATAAGTCACTCGGAACGGAATCAAAGCTGACGGATGAAGAGCAGGCATGGGAGGAAGGACGCAATCCGGAAGACCCTACCCTGAACGGAACCTTGACTTGGGCTAACGGTATGCTGGGCGATGCGCTCAATCCATACCGCAATCTGCTTGTCTCCTATGTGTACTTTAATAAACACACGTTGTTTTCAACACCTACCTTCTCGCTGAATGGCTTTGGGTTGAAACTCAATGACTTTGTGCTGCGGCAGGATGGTGTGTCCTTCGGTGGTGCAATGAAGATGTTTATTGTAAATGGGGAAGTAAGCAATGTGATGTTCAACCAATCGGGATTCGTAGGCATCGATTCCTCACTGGCGTTTGAACTGGATAATAGAATCGGTTTGTTCAAACCGGACTCCGAGGATAGCGTAAAAGGTGGCATCAATGTTACACACTATAAAGACCCGAACAAATACGGTGTCATGAATTCGTACGGCGTTAACTTCGAGGCGAAACTGGAAAACTTGTTCTCCATTAGTGCGGAACTTGCCTTTAAACGGGTGCCCGACGGACGGATTATTCCCGACGTCATTGCTTTTGGATCAGACCTTCCTGATCCGGGCATCATGATCAATCCAGCTACCAAAATCTCAAGTATTCGCGGCGCAATCCGTGAACTTGCGATGACAATTGCGGGTGGTACCGAGCGCTTGCCACTGACGCTGGAGGCAGGTATCGACATGGAGCTGGGTCAGAAACCGGCTGTTTTCTCAGGTAGTGTAGACCTTACGCTCAAAGCTACCGGATTCAAAGTGGTGGGCAAACTCGGCTTTGGTGAAGGCAGCAAAGTCATCCCGATGCTGACGGAAGCACTGGTTCAAACTCAATGGGCCAGTCCAATGTTTATCCGTGCACGGGCACAGATTGATGTTGGTGGTTGGGATATCATTGTGGGCAGTGCCAGTTTGTTTATTGGTGAGAACCTGGAGAAGGGACGAGTTGATTTTGAAGGCATGGTCAGCTCCAAAATACAAATACCAAGTTCAGTGCCGGTTGTCGGCGGTTTAGGATTTGGAACTCGTGCAGGCGTTAATAACGATGAACTGTGGGCAGGGATTTCCTTGTTATTCCTCACCCTGGGCATCAAATATTACTGGGGCGGCGGCATCTCATTCATGACCGATGGATCGGCATTGGATAACGAGGCACTCGCACACCTGTCGATTAATGATCCAGAACAGGGTCCACGCCTGTTACAGATCGGAACGGGAATTGAGACGCTTGCGACCTCATGGGAGAATGAGGAGCCTGAGCGTTACGAGATTCGGTACACCGCCGTTGGAGACGGCATCGATATGATCGAGGATAGCTCGCAAAATCTCGGCATTGGCGGCATTCGTACGTCCAATGGAGGGAAAACACATGTGATCCCGATGAGCGGAGTGACAGGGGATGCGCTCCTTGAATTAGAGTATTTTACAACAACCAGACCCACCCTGACTCTGAAGCGTGACGACGGAAGCACATACGATATCGTGTACGGAGAAGCAACCGATCGGAACGCAACGGCGTTTGAACAGATTATCAAAGCACCTAAAGAGGGCGATCTGAAGAGTGACGGTACAACAGTGACCAAAAAAGAAGAGCTTCAGGGCACCGATATCCGTCGGATCTATGTAGCAATTCCACAGGAAGACGCAAAAACGGGAAGCTGGACGCTGACGTCCAGTCAATCGGTCAAGTCCAAGCTGATGAACATTCCGGTACTTCCGGAACTGTCTTCGACGGAACTTGAAGTAGATACACAGGATGCGGACCAATTCACAGCAACTTGGACCGTGGACAACGCTTCACCGGGAGATACGGTTGATCTGTATCTGTCTTCGGACCGTTTGCAGGCCACACCTACACCGGACGAATCCATTGATCCAGGGATCATGATTGCCAAAGGCATCGAGATTGCAAGTGCCGATATTGGTGCTGACGGTCGTGCATCCGGCCAGATGACCTTTGACGTGAAGCAAATTGCGTACCTCGACGGAGCAGACCTTCGTGGTTTGCTGCAACAAGGGACATATTATCTGCGTACGGAACTGAAAACGGACATGGCATTCTCTGTCTTATCTTCACAAGAAGGGTATACGCTCGTAGATCGGTTTGCTCCGAACGCCGTGCCAGAAGTGGAAACGAGAAGCATTGGTAACGGGCAGTTCGAGGTCTCTTTCCCGGCGATCACCAAAACGGCTGAAGAAGAAGCCGAGGAGTTCACTTACATCCTGACCGCATCGGATGAGCAAGGACATCTGTATGATCCGTTTGGCGAAGAAGGATACAGTGAATCCGACTTGAAAGCTACGCTCAAGGATGGCAAGTATCATGTGACCGTGGGCGGATGGAATGCACTAGGAACACCTAAGCTGGGTGCTGACGGCAAAGTGCAGCGCAATGCAGACGGCACCATTGCCATGGAGGATAAAGAGGTACGCCATTCCGGACTGGAGCCGGGCAAATCGTATCGTATGGGCGTTACGGTCGCACGCAAACCGGCATCGGACGATCAAGCGAATCTTCGTTTATCCACAACGACGTATAGCGGGTCGAAGCTGCTTCCTGCCCCTACAGGGCCAGTGCTTTCGCTCGATAACAAACAAGTGGTCAACAACAAATACGAGGTGGTTACAAGTTCGAAGCAGGTGACCGTGAACGTGGCTTCGAATCAGTCGAACGTTGTTGTAGAGGCTTCAACGGACGATGGTTCGCTCGGCACCACTAACCTTGCATCAACAGACAAGCTGAAGTTCAACTTTGAGGTAGATGGTGTATACGCAGTCCAGCTCAAAGCTCGCAATACCAGCACAGGGGATACGTCAGTTACGATGCTGTACGTGACAATGGATACGACGGCGCCGATGATCTATCTGGATTCGCCTTCACAAGGCGAACGGGTACAGGGAGGCGTTGCGCTCGTACAGGGTACAACGATGACCGACGCCCAAGTGACAGTTACGGATGCCGATAGTGATCAAGAATTGGCACAGTTCAAACCGGACGAGAATGGAGTCTTTAAACATGAGGTGCCGATTGATGTGAATCGCATGAAGACCCGTCTCCGCATTAAAACCGAGGACGCGGCAGGCAATGTGAACTCTGCCGTTGTTGAGGTGCTGAACGGCGACTTCAAGCTGCCGCGCAGACTGAAACTGGTTATGCCGGATGAACTTGTTGCTGGTGGAGAACAAGCTGCGGTTCAGACTTATGTGGAGTATACGGATGGGACTCGTGAACTCGCAGATAACGATAGCATCACCTACAGTGTGGTTATGGGTGAAGCGAATGCAGCCGTTCAGGATGATGGTCTTCTCGACGGAAAACGTGTTGGAGCTGCTCTAATCCAGGCAGATTATACATGGCAAGGTACAGAGCTTAGCACGACGGATATTGTATCCGTTGTTGCACCGAAGACGGGAGCTGCACCACCGGATTACATGGATACGATTAAAGCATCCACGATCGGAACGGGCAAAAAGGGAGAGACACGTGTCTCGATCAGCGCTGCCGGACACAAAGGCAACATGGTTGGCAGTGAACTGGCATACCGTATTTTCACGGACCAATCGCAAGTGATGCTGCCAACGTTCGAACAGGATATCAGCGGATGGAATACGCTGCCTTCCGATAAAGTCATCAAAGCAAAACCAGGCGAGTGGGTTGTTATCGCCAAACGAACAACGAGTGAGCCGAAACTCGCAACAGCATCTTCTAGTGCGGTGAAAGTAAATGAGCGGATCTCTTCCAATGTGGAGCCAAGCGCGCCAAGCTCGGGTGGCAGCAAACCACCGGCATCGAATGTGCCTGTTGGTCCGTTAACGGTGGGTGGCGTAGCCATCGATAGTGCCGTTGGAGGTAAAAACATGAAGATACCTCTGGAACTGGATGCAGTGCAGAAGGATGGATTGTTGCTGGTCGATGTAACGCCAGGCGTAAGTGGCCCAACTGTGGTTGCTCATCCTGTGCGAGAAGCGTTGCTTGATGCAGCCAAGCAAGGACAGCGAATTCGTTTGCACGTTGCGGGCCAACTGGAGCAGTTACGCTTCGAGCTGGATGCGGATCTGATTAAACAACTCGCTGCCAAAGACATTTCGATGGATCTGGAAAGCGATTGGGGCAGCTACCGTTTGGATTGGAATGCTATAGATCTGAAAGCACTCGAAGCAGCTTTCCCGGCGAAAAAGGCCGAGGATATCAAAGTAAGCCTGAATGTGGGCAAACCGGATCAGGCATACGAACGACTTGCTGCGAAGCTTACTAGTGAGGGACGTACGATTCCGAGAGGAACCCCGGTTACCTTCAACATGACGGCAAGTGACGGAAGCAAGTCAATCGAGATTGATAAACTTTTGAAAATGACAACCAAAGAACTGTACCTCCCGGTTGGAGAGGACGAGCGTTCCGTATCAACCGTGGTCGTTCTTGAGTCTGATGGCAGCTTGCGGCATGTGCCTACTCGCTTCGAAGTGCGGGACGGCCGGATGGTTGCCATCGCAAGCAGCATGACCAACAGCGTGTACTTGCCGATCCGATATGACACTGCGTTTAGCGACATGAAGAGTCACTGGGCAAGCGAAGCGGTTCATGATCTGGCATCACGTCTGGTTGTGAATGGCGTGTCGTCTGCTCGCTATGAGCCTTCGCGTAGCATGACTCGGGCAGAGCTTGCTGCACTGATGGTGAGGGCCTTTGGCCTGAAACCAGACACAGGCGCAAGTTCACCATTCGCAGATGTTAAAGCAGCGGATTGGTACAACGATGTGGTGCAAACGGCAACTGCCTATGGCCTCATGACGGGCTACAGTGGTAATCGTTTCGGACCACAGGATGCCATGACACGTGAGCAAGTGATGGTCATGCTGATCCGTGCATACGAGATGGCAGGACATACTGCACCAGCTGTGAGTAGTGCAGCTAATAGCCTTGACGGTTATACTGATGCATCAACGTTGTCTGATTGGGCCAAAGACAGTGCCGCGCAAGCGGTAAAACTGGGTCTGATTCAAGGCAAATCGGCAACGACACTTGAGCCAAAAGCTCCGGTAACTCGTGCCGAGATGGCGACGCTTGTCCGCAGATTGCTTGTGGAACTGGATTTGCTGTAAACATGAAGTTGTTGATTTGAACTGGAAAAGCCCGAAGTCATTGCGACTTTCGGGCTTTTTTGTATCTTTTTTATGAGCAGGGTTATCTCAATATACTAACGTACATTCATACCCACCCCGTAAATTCCAATATCGACGCTTTTGCAGACTGTGCTTCCGTATGAGCCCCTTTGCGCCAGGCTTTAGGTGATTCGCCCATCAGTTTGGCGAAGCAGCGGTTAAAGCTGGAGATGGATCGGAAGCCAACTTGCTCGGAGATGGACAGGATGGAGGCCTCCGTACTTTTTAATCGCTTGCATGCCTCTTCAATCCGGGTACTGTTCAGAAAATCAAGCGGTGTGGTTCCCATAATTTCATGGAACTTGCGGCGAAAATGCGTTGTACTCAGATGACACAGTTCAGCGAGGTAATCGATGGTCACGGGCATCATATAATTTTTGGTGATAAACTCCAGCACGGGTGAGATGACCAAGTCACCTTGGAGGTCTCGTTCCCGTTCCTGATCCTGGGATGACAAGCGCTCGCTACTCGCATGAATTCGAAGCAGTTCGATATATAGAGACATCAACAAGCCGTACGCGCTCTCCCGATAATAGGGGGACTGCTGCTTAATCTCTTCTACCACTGATGTTGCGAGTGTGTGAATTTTGGGATGCTGTTCCTTATTCAGAATGCAATTGGTTCCCTGAATCGCCCATAGATTGGGTTCAATGTGAGTTTGGGCTGTTTTGAGCGAATGACGGAATAGTTCTTCCGGTGAAAAAAAGATATAAGCCCACAGGCTGGCGTTATTAGGTGAACTGTATGTGGTATGCGGAAGGTATCGGGGAATGAACGTGATGTCTCCTGCCCGAAAAGGCACAGATTCTCCCTTAATCTCCATGATGCCTCCATCTGAATAACAGATGCCAATCTCCATGTGGTTATGGAAATGAAGATGCTCACTCTTGATATCGGATATTCTCCAGCGGTCTCCACTGAGCAACAGGACAGGGAAATCAATGGGCAGGCTATAGTGACGATATTCAATGACAGGTTTCTTCGGTTTGGGCATGTTCGAGGACTCCTATGTATAAATGATTGAAATTGCGCAGTTTTGTTATGAATATGCTTAGATTGAGACTATTTTACTGCGTACAATGGAATAAGTAAAGCGTTTACAAAAATGGACGGACACCTCTCAGGGCGCACTTGGGGGGCGTGTGCGAAGGGAGAGGGGAATAACAATGCTTCAAGTGAAATATGACAGGGAACAGATTCTAAACGTAATCGACAGCGTTACCAAGAAAACACTGGATATGGATCTGACATGGGATTGGCCCGGTGGAGTGGCTTATTATGGCGTATCCAGAGCCTATCAAACAACAGGCAACCAAGAGATTCTGGACAGGCTGGTGAAATGGGCGGACGAATATATCGAGCTGGGTCTGCCAAGCTGGACGGTAAATACATGTGCAATGGGCCATGTGCTCATCACTTTATATGAAGAAACCGGGGAGCAGAAATATTGGGATATTGTCCTCAGCAAAGTCGATTATCTCCAGAACCATGCGCTTCGCTTTGGAGACAATGTGCTTCAGCATACGGTATCCGTTTCCAATGATTTTCCGGAACAAGCTTGGGCGGACACCTTGTTTATGGCGGCTTTTTTCCTGCTCCGCGTAGGTAGCAAATTAAAAGATGAGGCCATGATTCAGGATGCGCTGAATCAGTATTACTGGCATATCAAATATCTTCAAGATCCGACCAGCAGTCTTTGGTATCACGGCTATAATAATATCAACAAGGACCACATGTCCGGATTTTACTGGGGAAGAGCGAACGCTTGGGGAGCCTATACGATGTCTCAAGTGAAACCGCAATTGAAAGACTGGTATCTGTATCCGCAGTGTATGGATGTAGAATGTGCACTTCGTGATCAGTTGGCGGCTCTCAAGCTGGTGCAGACCGAGAATGGCTTGTGGCGTACGGTTTTGGATGACGAAGAATCATATGAAGAGGTGTCGGCTTCCGCGGGTATTGCCGCAGCCATGATCAATAACGGCAATCCACTGCATACCAAATACGTGCAAAAGGCACTGGAGGGCATCCTGAACAATATTAGCGAAGATGGACGCGTGCTTGGTGTCTCTGGCGGTACGGCGGTGATGAAAGATCGGGATGGTTATCGCAATATTCCAAAAGACTGGATTCAGGGCTGGGGTCAGGGCCTGGCACTCGCTTTTCTGTCCGATATGTTGAGATAGGGAGGGAACCCAATTGTCCAAATTAACCAAAGGCTCCTTTACACTACCGGGAGAATCCGGTTATGAAGCACTGACGCTGGAACTTGCCGATCGCTGGGGTGCAGATGTGATTCGAGACAGTGACGGTACAAAGTTGTCCGATGAGATTATCAATGCCGGATATGGCATCTATTCAACCATTTGCATTATTCGGGATCATAATGAGTGGGCATCCCGTAATCTGGATAAACTGCAGCAATGTTTTCTCATTACGAATCCGAAGGTCGCTGTACAAGATTATGTATCCATCTATCTGATGGAGGATTTCTTCGCTGAACAATTCAGGGTGAATTATTCCAAAGAAGCGTTTAAGTATTGGCAGGTATATGATCGAACGACTGGGGAAGAAGTTCCTAGAGGACAGTGGAATTATGAACGGGAATCCGGCAATGTAGTGATTACTGGCGTTGCTCCTTGGCATAAATACACGGTGAGTTTCATGGTTTATCGGATCTGGGAAGAGATCTCCATGTACAATCACACGACGAATAATTGGGACAAAGAGCATCTGATGCAGATTGACCCGATCTATACGGACACACAAACCTATCTGCTGGATTGGATGGAAAAGTGGTGCCAAGAACACCCGGAAACAACGGTTGTACGTTTTACGTCCCTATTTTATAACTTCGCCTGGATCTGGGGCAGTGATGAGCGGAATCGCCATCTGTTCTCGGATTGGGGTTCATACGATTTCACAGTAAGTTCGAGAGCGCTGGATCTGTTTGCTCAAAAATATGGGTATTCACTCTCCGCCGAAGACTTTGTGAATGGCGGTAAATATCAGGTCACTCATATGCCTGCGGATCAGCGCAAACTGGACTGGATGGCATTTATCAATGATTTTGTCATTGAATTCGGTAAAAAGTTGATTGATATTGTGCACAAACATAACAAGCTGGCGTATGTCTTCTATGATGACAGCTGGGTAGGCATGGAGCCGTACAATGATCGCTTTGAGGAATTTGGATTCGACGGCATGATCAAATGTGTGTTCTCCGGTTATGAGGCTAGAATGTGCTCAGGTGTTAAGGCTGATACCCATGAGATTCGCTTGCATCCCTACTTGTTCCCAGTTGGCTTAGGTGGGCTTCCTACCTTCAAGGAGGGCGGAGATCCTACCCTGGATGCGAAGAAATATTGGATTAATATCCGGCGTGCGCTGCTGCGTGAGTCGATTGACCGGATTGGACTGGGTGGATATTTGCATCTGGTTGAGCCTTACCCGGATTTTGTGGATTATATCGAGAAGATTGCCCATGAATTCAGGGAAATGAAAGAGCTGCATCAGGCTGGAAAACCATATCAGATCAAGACAAAGGTAGCCGTGCTGCATAGCTGGGGCAAGTTAAGATCGTGGACCTTGTCCGGTCATTTTCATGAAACACATATGCATGATCTGATCCATGTGAATGAGGCCTTATCCGGGTTGCCGATTGAGGTCCAATTCATTGATTTTGAAGATATTCGTCAAGGCGTATTGAAAGATGTGGATGTCGTCATTAATGCGGGTTCCGCTGGTTCTGCTTGGAGTGGCGGAGCACACTGGAATGACCACCAATGTGTAGACATCCTGACGCAGTGGGTGCACGAAGGCGGTACCTTTATGGGGATCAACCAGCCTTCAGCGGTCCACGGGTACGACACCTTTTTTAGAATGGCGCATGTGCTTGGGGTAGATGAGGATACAGGTGCAAGAGTTGTTCATGGAAGATGGTCGGTTGAGGCTCACGATGAACACGGGCTGGTGCCAGTAGAGGCTAATCTATCTTCAAATCGTAATGGGAACATTTATCTAACGGATGGGACAGCCAAGGTATTGCACGAGACTGACGGTAACATTACGTTGTCCACACATGCTTTTGGAAAAGGAAAAGGGATCTATCTGTCTTCATTCGAATTTAACTGGGAAAATACGAGATTACTACAGAATCTGATTCGTTTTGCGGGCCAGGAATCCCAGGAAACAAAATACATTACGGATAACTTATTTACAGAGTGTACTTATTATCCGGAGAGTAAAATACTGGTCGTCATTAACAATAGTGATCAAGTTCAAACGACGACGATTGATACCGAGTATGACAAACATACTGTGGAATTAGATCCGTATGATACGGTAATCACGAATATTGGCTTAATCAAATCAGTGTAGGAACGGATATGGCTTCTATTTCATAACGAAAAAAGCTCAAGTCAGCGGCTATCAGCCAAAGCTTGAGCTTTTGTTGTATTCAGTATCTCTTAAAGCCTGTATTCCCGACTGGATTGATAAGTTAAATGCGTATTATACAAGAAATTTTATGGAAATGCAAGAGGAAAAAGATTGCTTTTACGTAGGCTATCGTTTATTCTAAAAAAAGGAAGTCTACTACATTTTAATAGGAGGTATGAATGATGGAAAATATGATGATGATGAACATGATGATGAACATGTGTATGGAAGAAATGATGTGCAAGATGAAATCCATGAAGATGATGATGGAATGCATGGAAGACAAAAGCATGATGGAAGGCATGGACATGAATAAAATGATGTCCTGTATGCAAGAGTGCGACGAAATGATGACCACTATGATGGGCATGATGAGCAACATGAAGAAAGCATCCATGTAATTATCAATTATTTATTTAATGTAAAGCTGGCGGGCTTTACATAGGTGCGGGAACAGTTGACTGTACGCATCACAACAAAAGCATAGTAAGCCTTAATCAAGGCGGGTTAAGCAGACAAACTGCAGACCGGCTTTTTCTTTATTTATATTGAAGAATCTTCCTCGACACATCGATACGCATAAGCTTTAATTTGAACCATTGCTCCTGTAGGGAATCGGTCTGAGAACCTTCGGAAGCAACCCGCAGTTTATTAAAAATTTCCAATATCTGGTTGTTAATCCGGTCATAGTTGGCAAGCAATTCACGCAGCATAATAACCTTTCGTTCTTTCTGCAGCAATTCATCCTTCTGCTCTTGAAGCTTTTCGAGAATATCTTCAGCCCATTCCGAGTCTCCGATGGTACGGGCATAATTATATAAATCCAAATAATCGTTAACCCAAGCTTGTGTCCAAGAACTCATGGCGTTATTCACTCCAGTCAGCTTCACTTTTCTATATACCGAGTATTATACCCGGAATAATATAATTTACAAGTGGATTATAGGATTTTTTGGGATAAACATAGGTGGTATGATCAATGCTCTGGTTGGCAAGCCGTTTGTAGAGCTTCGTGTTGTCGGGAAATAAACCTTCATGAGTTCGGCTGTAGTATTTCAATTCATCCAATTTGTATTCTGGAAAATAAATTAAAAATATACTATGTTATAGGTGGACAGATGAAGGGGGACGTTCATTGCTCAACCCCAAATATCTGGAGCTCTTGTTATGTAATCAATATGACTTTGAGTAATAACGTTGATGTTATGTAATGGTTAGAGGAGACAAGGATAAAACATGAGCCGCAAGACATACTGTAAGCGCATTCAGTTTATGGAAGATTGGAGTCTCAAAACCAAGTTGTACATATTGTTCATTTTTTGTGTGCTGGTCCCGGTCCTGGTCACAAATACCGTGTTTTACCAAAGTATCAAAGGTAACATTGAAGAGAAGGAGCATAGCCGATTCAATGAAATGCAGCAAAGGATCAAGTTCAACCTGCGGAACAGTATAGACAATAGCTTGTATGTGTCCAATTTTCTCTATACCGATGGAACGCTGAACCGGTTCATGGAGTTCAAGTATCGCGATCAGGAAGACTATTACTCTGCCTACTATGATATGCTTAGCAACAACAATCTGGTCAGGTACTACTACAGCTACCAGCAGGTGAATCAAATTACGTTTTATGTTGGCAATGATACCTTCGTCAATGGAGGAAACTTCATTAAGCTGGATGATGAGGTGAAAAAAAGTGATTGGTATCAAGCGTTGATGAACACAAGCGACCATATCATGATCTATTCGTATTTTGACAAACAGCAGGCGGAGATGTCGCAAAGTCAGGGAGGACGCAAAGTAAGCATTATTCGTAAGCTGGATTACTTTGGGGAGCAGCAGGTTGAAAAGGTGTTAAAGGTTGATCTGGACTACGCTTTCATCAACAAATCGCTTAAAAATGAGGGAGCAAATGGGAAGGTGTATGTCGTTTCAGATGGCAGGGTCATTTTCTCGAACGATTCAAAAATGAATCAGATGCGCAAGCCATTTAATCTGATTGCAAACAGTCCAATTGACCCTGTTCAATCCATGCAATCGATTCCCGTCGTATCCGAGGATTGGCAGATTATTGTCAGTACGGAGAAACTGGACGTTCTGTCGGAGATTGTTAATTCAAAGATTAATTTGACTCTACTAATCATTTTTAATCTGTTGGTGCCGACACTGCTAATCTGGTTGATATCCAGATCACTGGTCATCAGAGTTGATCGGATAGCCAAGCACCTGGATCAAGTGAAGCATGAGAAATTTGAGGTGATATCGGGACCTGTGGGCAAGGACGAGATCGGCAGCCTGACCCATAGTTATAACATGATGGTCATCAAGATCAAGAACCTGATTGAGATTGTGTTTAAGGGCCAGGTGGAGCGGCAAGCCCTTGAGCTCTCCAAAAAGCAGGCGGAGCTGAAAGCCCTTCAGAGTCAGGTGAATCCCCATTTCATGTTCAACACGCTTGAAACGATCCGTATGAGGAGTTTGATCAAGGACGAGCTTGAAACCTCCGATGTCATTCATAAACTGGCACTGCTGTTACGTCAGACGATCAATTGGGGCGATGATCTGATTACAATTGCAGAGGAAATCAATTTTGTGGAGAGTTATCTGAGTATCCAGCAGTATCGCTTTGGCGAAAAGTTGCAATTCGCAATCCGGATCACAGACGAATCCATTGCTGCCATGATAATACCCAAACTAACCGTTCTCACCTTTGTGGAGAATGCTTGTATCCATGGTATTGAGGGGACGTCGAATGATGGGGTCGTGGAGGTATTATTCGAAATTCGAAGCAAGGATCTGTACATTTCCATTCGAGATACCGGAGTCGGTATGGATCAGGACAAGCTGGCCTCGCTCCGCAAAATGATGCAAGACCCGAGTATGGATCGGATGAGCGAGCTTAGCAGCATTGGTATGATGAATGCATATATTCGGCTGCGGATGTATTTTGATGATTTCGTTCAGGTGCACATATTCAGTGAAAAGGGGAAAGGAACAACGATTGGCATTCAAATTCCTCTTATGCAGGCATCTCAAGAATAAGGAGCGAGGATATGATCAACGTGCTGATTGTGGACGATGAGCCATTTATTCGCCAAGGACTTCTATTGTTAATTGATTGGGAGTCTTACGGATTTCAGATTTGCGGTCAGGCTTCCAATGGCATGCAGGCATTGGAGTGCATTCGCGCTATGCAGCCCGATCTGGTGATTTCCGACATTAAGATGCCGGAAATGGACGGATTGCAGCTTGCGCAAACCTTGTACGAGCAATATAGAGGTGACATCAAGCTGATTCTTCTAAGTGGATTCTATGAGTTCGGATATGCCAAGCAGGCAATTAAATACCAGGTAGATGACTATATTCTCAAGCCTATTGTGAAGACCGAACTGGTTCAGGTGCTTGAGGAGTTCAGGGTCGCATTTAATGCGCGGACGGAAGAGAAGCGATATCAGCAAAAAAAAGATCGGATTATTATGGCTCAACATATGCAGTCAATCTTGCTTGGGGTGGCTGAGGAGGATGCTGTTACGAGTCTGCAGCCCCACTATCAAGATGCCGGCATACTGCGTTGCATCCTGATTGAGGCGGAAGCTGGTCCAGAACAGGGAACGGATTGGTGTGCTCGGGTTGAGGCATGGGTGGGCAAGCCCTTTCCGGGACAAATTTTGAAGCCCTTCACAGGTGATAAAAATGCGGTTCTGCTCATTGTTACAGACCTGATGGTGAGCCGTGAGGCAGTGACCTTGGAGCAATATTTGACCCGGTTACATGCCGATCTGAGCCATGGTCAAGAGGCGGCTATTGCTTGTTATGTCGGGAAGGAAGTACATGAGTTGGAGGCGCTGCACGAGTCTTATCAATCCTGCGGCATAATGAAAAGCTTACGTTTCTTCACCACTTGCAGGCCCATTTATTACTTCGAACTTATGGATACGACTTTATTTGTTAATCGGCCGGGACAGTTCGAAAAACAATTATTTGATGGGCTAGTCAAGTCTATTGAGGAACAGCAGACGGATGAGTTATACAGTCATGCAAAGGCCATTTTTCAATTTTTTCTGGATGAGCGAATCGAGCCTGGTATTGTCCGCATCCACTTGCATTATTTGGCATACACATTGCTGGATCTCGTGAATAACGATACGGTTACTCCAGATTCGGGGTTGATGGAATCGACTTTTCTGAAGGTGAACTACGCGATGTTATCCATGGAGGAAAATATTGAACATTTATGCGAATTTTCGCTCATGTGCGCAGAGAAACTGAAGGAGCAGCAAAAGTCGAATGCAATGGGCGTATTAGCCAAAATTGAGGCTTTCATTCACGAGCATTACAGAGAAAATATCAGCCTGAAATTGCTCGGGGAGCAGTTTTACATGAATAGTGCATATCTGGGTCAGATTTTCAAAAAGCATTTCTCGATCAGCTTCAGTGATTATTTGAATCAATTGCGTATTGAGGAAGCCGCCCGGCTGTTGCGCAGAACAGATCAAAGAGTATACGAAATCGCAACAATGGTGGGATATCGGGATTCCGATTACTTTATTAGCCGGTTCGAGAAACTCATGGGGGAGACTCCTGCACAATATCGTAAAAGTGCCCATGCTGCGTACTCTCTTGATTAACATCCTGCACTCCTTGACGGAGCGGCGGGATATTTTTTTTCGCAGATACTGGAATTAGTGGGATTCCATCTATAGTTTATCCCGTTGAGAGGGGCATGGAAGCATGATAATTTTAAGTCAGCCTTTGGAAAGCGCTTTCCAAAAAGCTTCTGTCAATATAATCGATGGAGGGGTCATGATGAAAAAGGATGTTAGAAAAAGAATCAAGTATAGTGCTCTGCTCGCTTTAATACTGGTCATCGCACTCGCTGGATGTACACCGGGATCGTCCTCGAAAGGGGAAAAGACAGCAGATGGAAGGGAATTGAAACAATTTTCCGCATTTTTTGCCGTACCGGGAAAAATTGCGCCTGACGATAATCGGGTGTTAAAGGCTATTGAGGAGAAAACAGGCGTCAGAGTCACGATGGACTGGCTTACGGGCCAAACAGCCAAAGAGCGGATTGGTGTACTCATTGCAGGCGGCGAATATCCCGATTTTATCGATGGGAGTGATGGTACTCAGCAACTGGTAGCAGCAGGAGCGTTAGTACCACTTGAGGATTACATCGATAAATATCCAAACATCAAAAATTACCTGGGCGAAGACTGGAAGAAGATGAAAAATACGACGGATGGACATATCTACTTCATTCCTCAATTCGGCAATATACAAGAGAAATCGATGAAAGTATCCCATGACGGAGAAGCATTCTGGATTCAGAAGGCCGTACTGGAGTGGGATAATTATCCGACAATTAAAACGCTTGACCAATACTTCGACTTGATTGAACGGTATAAAGCAGCTCACCCGACCGTTGATGGTCAGCCCACAATTGGATTTGAAATTATCTCCTATGACTGGCGTTATTTCGCACTGGAGAACCCTCCGCTCTTCATGGCTGGTTATCCGAACGAAGGCGCAGCCATCGTTGATAAAGAAACGCTGACGGCTAAAAACTACAATACCATTCCTGAAGCGAAAGCATATTTCAAGAAGATCAATGAGGTATATCATCAAGGCCTGGTCGATAACGAAACCTTTACAGCAAACTATGATCAATATATCTCCAAAATTTCAACCGGACGTGTGCTGGGCATGGTGGACCAAGGATGGCAGTTCCTTGACGCCGAGGCATCACTCGTGAAACAAAAATTGTATGACAAAACCTATGTACCGTTGTCCATTACACTCTCCGAGGATGTTAAAGGGCGCTATCAGAACAATCCAATCCTTAACGTAAATGGCGGCTTGGCCATTACAAAGAGCTGCGAGGATATCGAGGGAGCACTTCAATATATTAATGATTTGTTGGACCCTGAGATGGAAGTATTGAGAACCTGGGGACAGGAAGGCGTGGATTATCAAGTCGATGACAAAGGCGTGTTCTCCAGAAATGAGGAGCAACGTGCGAATTCCAAAGATCCGGACTGGGTACTGGCGAACACGGGAAGCCCATTGGTCTATTTCCCGCATCATGAGGGCATGACCGCTGACGGGAAGAATGCACTTGACCCTAAGGAGCAGCCGGAGGAGTATCTTGCCACATTGAATGACATCGACAAAAAAGTGCTGAAGGCTTATGGATATACGAAGTTTACGGACTTCCTTGAGCCTGCGGAGGAAAATGAACCGTGGTTCCCAATCTATACCTATAATTTCGAACCAAATAAACCGGAGACCATCGCCAGACAGAAGATGGACGATGTAAAACGCAAATGGCTGCCAAAAGTGATTATGACTTCACCAGCCGAATTTGATAAAGCCTGGGAAGAGTATCAAGCCACACTCAAGGAAAGTGCAGATATTAAAGCGTATGAAGATGCGCTGACGGAAGAAGTCCGCAGACGTATGGAACTGTGGGGGTAAAGTCCTGTCACACAGAATGGCTATGGGGAACCCCGTAGCCTTTCTTACACGCTAGATTTGGAGATTGGATAGGAATGGAATCGATTCACCCAGACTGGGTGATATAGATAAACTCGTAAGCAAGGAGAGAAAAAACATGGCCAAAAAGGAGTTGCAGCCTTCGTTAAAAACCAGCCATATCCCAGCGGGAACAAGCTGGATCGGGTACAACCTGTCCAGAATGAAAAGTCAGCGACAATTAATGTGGATGTCATTTCCGTTTATTGCGTTTATCGCTATTTTTGCGTATGGACCATTATGGGGCTGGTTGATGGCGTTTCAGAATTATAGACCGGGCATTGGTTTTATGGAGCAGGATTGGGTGGGGCTGGATCATTTTCGAACGTTATTCACGGACCCTACATTTTTACGTGTCATTCGCAATACGCTGGCGATGAGCCTGATCAGTCTGTTTCTGGGATTTGTCGGCTCGATTGGTCTGGCGCTGTTATTAAATGAGCTGAGAATGGTATTGTTCAAACGCGTGGTACAGACGGTTTCCTACCTTCCACATTTCCTGTCGTGGATCATCGTAACAGGTATTGTTGCGAATGTATTATCAACGGAAACAGGAATTGTGAATGTACTGCTGACGAAATTGGGCCTGATTGATGCACCGATTAATTTTTTTGCTGAACCAAAATACTTCTGGGGGATTGTGGGTCTGTCCAGTATGTGGAAGGAAATTGGCTGGGGAACGATTATTTATCTGGCGGCCATGGCGTCGATTAATCCAAGCTTGTACGAGGCAGCTTCCATCGACGGAGCCGGCCGCTTTCGCAAAATGTTCAATGTCACGCTTCCAAGCATCAAACCAACGATTATTATCCTGCTTATCATCAACGTTGGTAACGTACTGAACGCAGGTTTTGAGATTCAATACTTGCTGGGGAACGGACTTGTGCAGGATGTATCCGAGACAATCGACATTTTTGTTTTGAAATACGGGATTAATCTCGGTAACTACTCACTTGCCACCGCAGCAGGCATTTTCAAAAGTGTGGTCAGTCTGGTGCTCATATTTATCGCCAACGGGATTGCCAAGTCTCTTGGTGAAGAGCGATTGATATGATAAGGGGGCAGAGCTGTGAAGCGATTTAGTAGAAAACGAAACTTGGGAGATTCTATTTTTTCCATCACCAATGGCATATTTATGTTGCTTGTCATGGTTGTTACGTTATATCCTTTTTTAAACACTATTGCCGTATCTTTCAATAACGGGCTGGATACGATCCGCGGGGGGATCTATCTCTGGCCGAGGGAATGGACGCTGCAAAATTACGTCTCCGTATTCCAGAATCCGAATCTGACACAAGCCGCATTTATTTCGGTTGCCAGAACTGTGGTAGGAACGGTTGTACAGCTGTTCTGTACAGCCATGTTGGCCTATGTGCTGAGCCGCAAGGAGTATATGTTTAACAAATTGGTCACGACGCTGTTCGTCATGACGATGTATTTCAGCGGCGGCTTAATTCCGGGATACATGCTGATCAAACAAGTGGGGCTGCTGAACAGCTTCTGGGTATACATTATTCCCGGCTTGATCGGAGTGTTTAACATGATCGTCATTCGTACCTACATTCAGGGACTGTCGGAGGGATTGATTGAATCCGCGAAGATGGATGGAGCCGGAGATTTTCGGATTTTCATGCGTATCGTGCTTCCCTTATCCAAGCCGGTTCTGGCTACGGTTGCACTGTTTATTGCTGTAGGTCAGTGGAACTCCTGGTTTGACTCCATGTTGTACACGGCGGGAAATCGTAATTTGACCACCTTGCAGTATGAACTGATGAAATTGTTATCCTCTGCGACCTCACAGGGGGGAACCGTCAACGTGGATTCATTCAAAAATGTAACCAACATGGTGACGCCTGTGTCCATTCGGGCAGCAATCACGGTTGTGACGGCAATGCCGATTGTTTTACTGTATCCGTTCTTGCAAAAATACTTTGTGACTGGACTAACCATTGGAGGGGTAAAAGAATGAAAAATGCAAATCAAAGCGAACAATGCACGTTTAACAATCCGATTATGCCCGGGTTTTATCCAGATCCGTCCGTATGCCGGGTGGGTGAAGATTTTTATCTGGTGACATCAACATTTGCCTATTTTCCTGGCGTTCCGATCTTTCAGAGCCGTGATCTAGTGAATTGGAAACAGATTGGCAATGTGCTGGACCGTCCTTCGCAATTAAATCTTCAGGGAGCAGGCCATTCACAGGGGATATTCGCTCCAACGCTTCGGTATCATGAAGGCACTTTCTATATGATTACAACCAATGTATCACATGGCGGTAATTTTGTTGTAACCGCTACCGACCCTGCTGGGCCATGGTCAGATCCTTATTTTATTGAAGGCGCAGAAGGCATAGACCCTACGATTTTCTTTGATGACGGCAAAGCGTATTACCTTGGTACACGTCCTTGCTCTGAGGGAGTTCGTTACAATGGCAACTGGGAAGTGTGGCTGCGGGAGTTGGATCTGGGCAGTATGAAGCTGGTGGGAGACAGTTACGTTCTGTGGCGCGGGGCGATGGTGGATGTCATCTGGCCGGAAGGCCCGCATCTGTATAAGATCGATGAATATTACTATTTATTGATTGCAGAGGGAGGCACAGGACCAAACCATGCCGTGACCATTGCTCGTAGCAAAAGTTTGACCGAAGGATACGTCGGGAATCCGAATAATCCAATCATTACACATCGGCATTTAGGTAAACGTTACCCTGTTGTTAATGTCGGACATGCCGACTTGGTGCAGGCTGCGAACGGTCAGTGGTTCATGGTCATGCTTGCTTCGCGTCCATATGGAGGGAGCTATAGCAACATGGGGCGGGAGACGTTCCTTGCTTCTGTCGTTTGGGAGGACGGATGGCCCGTTGTCAATGAGGGCCGCGGAATCCTGGAGGAGCAGGGCACGTTGGATTTGAAGCCTGTTCCGGTAGAGCCGCAACTGCGTTTTGACCATTTTGACAGTGATAAACTGGGCTTGCAATGGATGTTCCTGCGCAATCCTCAGGAGGATCTCTATTCATTAACCGAACGCAAAGGATACTTGCGGCTGAAGCTGAAACCGCAAACATTGAAGGAAAAAGAAAACTCCAGCTTTGTTTGTCTGCGTCAAAGGCATATGGATTATGTTGCAGCTACAGCGATGGAATTTGTGCCCGGGAATGCAAACGAAACGGCTGGTCTTGTCGTCATTCAGAACGATCTGTATCACATACGGATTGAGCGTGCTCTGACCAAGAACCAGCAAGTGCTGCGTGTGGTGACCGTTATAGATGGTCAGGATACTCACATTGCGCAAGTCGCGCTGGATGATGAAGTATCGCGAGTGTATATCAAAATGGCCGCGACAGGTCAGCAACTAAGCTTCTACTACAGCACGGATGGAAGTCAGTATCATGTGGTGGCGGAACAGGTGGATACAAGCAGCTTGAGCACTGAAGTAGCTGGTGGTTTTGTTGGCTGCTGTATCGGAATGTTTAGCAGCAGCAACGGTACTTCATCTGATCAGGTGGCTGACTTTGACTGGTTTGAATATGGTTCATATAAATAATATTTAGATGACAGAATAACAGAAAGAAAGCTCAATCCAGTGGCGGTATTCCAGGGATTGAGCTTTTTTTCGTTTTTTTTTGCTAAAGGGAAAACTGTGGGAGAGTAGGGGACGCGTTACAGCTTATTGATTAGTTTCATATGTTGAGTTTTTAATGATGTTAACTATTTTACGCTGAGCATCCTTGGCCTCCGGAATTGGATAGAGGACAAAGACATGGTTCATTTTGGGGTAAACGTACGTTTGGTGATCGATTCTTTGATCCGTCAGCAGTTTGTCGAGCTTCATATTATCAGGAAACAAGCCCTCGTGAGTCCCGATAAAGATGCTGATTTTGCCCAGACCGGCGAAATCTCCGTAGATTGGACTGATTAACGGATCGTTCAACGGTTTGTCAGCTGCCCAGATCCGCCGGATGACATCATACCCTTCCACAGCGAGCATAGGGTCGCGGGTCTCGTAATCGAATATGACCGGATTGTCCAACACCATATCCACACAAGGTGATAACAAGATGATATCTTTGGGCTGCGGGAGATCATGCATCTTCAGATAATGGGCCAAGGCAAGGGAGATGTTCCCGCCTGCGGAATCGCCCATAATGGTGAGTTGTGCCGAGTCGTTCATGGAGGCAAGGAGATCCCGATATAGATTGAGCAATTTCGGATATGTGTGTTGATAATTAAAATGCGGAACCTTTGGATAGATGGGAGCAACAACTTTGGCATTCAGAGCCTGAGCTATGCGGTCCATGAATTTCCAGTGTAAAGACAGCGGCTGGTGTGTGTGCGCCCCGCCATGAATGTAGAGAATGACCCTCTGTTCACGTGAATGCTGATCGTTTAAGGTGAACACCTGCATGTCTTCATGGGAGCGCTCTTTGATGGAAGATGACAGTTTTGTTTTACCCAAGGTATAAGGTTTAATGTTTTCCAAGCCCATATGATCCAGGTGTTTGCGGGTAAGCTCTCGTGTTGAAAAAAATTTCTTGGTATCTAACGTTCCGATATATTTCTCGAATAGAAAGCTCGTCAACGAGCGTTTGTGATTATGGATATACATGTTCATTGAGGAATCACCCTTCCTGATGGAGTTCAGATATACGGTCTGTGGAGACTATAAGTAAAGTATAAAGGTTGAAGTGTACTTCAAGGTCAATCTTAATTTTTCCATCAAACCGTTATGGTTAGAGTAAAGCATGGTACCCGTTCTATGTTATGATATTTGCATCTTCAAAAGTTCGATTGAAGGGGCATAGCGTATGAATCAGAGCATACAACAGTTTAAAGCGGATTTTTTCAAAGCATTGGCACACCCGATGCGGATTCAGATTCTGGAACTGCTGAGTGAAGGAGCCAAAAACGTGAATGAACTGCAAAGCATTCTGGGATCGGAAGGTTCTGCCGTTTCACAGCAACTGGCTGTATTGCGCAGCAAAAATGTTGTTCAGGGAATCAAAGAAGGGACAACCGTCACCTATTCGCTGCGTGATCCGCTGATTAAGGACCTGCTGGCAGTCACCAAACAGATTTTTGACAATCACCTGGTTGATGCCATTTCCATGTTGGAAGACATTCGTAAAGAGTCCTGACACAATAAACAAGAGCAACGGGGTGTAATGACCGGAGGTTCTTGTTTTTTTGTGTTGGTTTCCTGCTGGAATTGTGTGCAATCCGATTGACAGGAGGAGAGCAGGGGAGTAGTCTTTGGTATATATTCAAATATTTAAATATATGAAGAAAAGAAGGTTTTTGTACATGAGATGGATGGGGAGATATGCAGGTTACAATGCTGCGGCTTTTCGCAAGGATCTGTTATCGGGGCTGATTGTAGGTATTATTGCGATTCCACTCGGTATGGCCTTTGCCATCGCTTCAGGGGTCAAACCGGAGTATGGATTGTATACCACAGTAATCGCAGGGATTCTCATTTCCTTACTGGGTGGGTCCAAGTTCCAGATTGGCGGGCCAACGGGGGCATTCATTCCGATTCTCTTTGCCATTGTGATGCAGTATGGATATGAGAATCTGCTGATTGCCGGAATGATGGCCGGTTTGATGCTTGTACTTATGGGCGTATTCAAGCTTGGGGCATTCATTAAGTTTATTCCTAGGCCGGTGACGATCGGGTTCACTGCGGGGATCGCCGTCATTATTTTTAGCGGACAAATAACGAACTTTCTGGGACTTCGGGGCATCGAGAAACACGAGGATTTCTGGTCCAATATGAAAGAAATCGGGATGCATATCTCAACGATTAATATATACAGTGTGCTTACAGCTGGAATCTGTCTGGCTGTTCTTCTGCTTGTGCCCAGGTTTGCACCAAAGGTGCCTGCATCACTGGTGGGGCTGGTTCTTTCGACGGTAGTCGCAGCGTTCTTTTTTGAAGGGCAGGTGGCTACGATCGGTTCGTCCTTTGGCGCCATACCTAACTCTTTGCCTCAGTTTCATATGCCTGAGATCACTTGGGAGCGTATTGTGAACTTGCTGCAACCCGCTTTTGTCATTGCCATGCTGGGTGGAATTGAATCGCTGCTGTCGGCTGTTGTTGCCGATGGCATGACCGGAAGTCGGCATAACAGCAATCGAGAGTTGATTGGGCAGGGGATTGCTAATATAGTGACGCCGCTATTCGGGGGTATTCCTGCAACAGGAGCGATTGCACGTACGGCAACGAATATTAAATCCGGCGCAGTATCGCCATGGTCTGGTGTGATTCACGGTGTAGTGGTTTTGCTGGTACTTGTTCTCTTTGCGCCATATGCATCCCACATTCCTCTTGCCAGTATGGCTCCCGTTCTCATGCTGGTTGCCTGGAATATGAGTGAACGAAGATCCTTCATGCATGTCATGAAAACCAAAACGAGCGATTCACTCGTTTTGCTGATTACCTTTTTGCTGACCGTATTTACAAGTTTAACAACGGCTGTAGAGGTTGGGTTGATTCTGGCTGTTCTTTTATTTGTTAAACGCATGAGTGAGATGTTAAAGGTTGCCAAAGTACTGCCCGATCCCGAGCATAAACATGAGAAAGTCATGGCCCACATGGTTCGGGAAGGACATGACTGTCCGCAAATAAGCCTATATACAATTGAAGGGCCACTTTTTTTCGGGGCAGCGGATATGTTCGAGAAGTCGGTCCTGGATTCGATTCATCGGCGACCAGGCACTCTGCTGTTGCGCATGGGCAAGGTTCCTTTTATGGATACAACAGGTGAATCCAATCTGGCCCGTGTTGTCAAACATATGGAGAGATCCGGGGGCAGAGTTTTACTTTCAGGCATTCAGGAGCAACCGTTGGAAATGCTGAAGAGAACAGGTTTGATTGAACGGATTGGTTCGGATCATATGTTTGAGCACACGGGTGAAGCTATCAATTATGCATTGCAGCATCTGGATGTTCAGAAATGTAAGGGGTGCAAACATTTTGCCTTCCGTGAATGTGCTGCATTGTCGAGCACTGGCGGCGATCCAGCGCGTAATAACCTGCTTAAATCTGGAAAGCGGGCCAATGCAAATAGCCCTATCTAATCCCGCTGATGCGAGATGGAACTATAGGAGTCTAAAGAGTATTTACTCATCAAAATATATATTCTGGAAAATAAATAAAAAATATACTATGTTATAGGTTGATAGGTGAAAAGGATTACATCGTTAATCTGATGAGAAATAATCATATTAAACCGAAGGAGCAACCATATGTCCATTCAACCGACTGCTTTACGTTCAGTGCTTAACCCCAGATACCTCGAGTCTGCATTGAGGGATGAGTATGACATTGGAACATGGGAAGAATGTTTGTTTTGGCTTAGGGGATTGAATGATACCTACCGGGTTCGTACATCCAGTGGCATGTATATTCTCCGTATCTACCGCACTGAAATTTCGGAGAAAGATGTTCACTACGAACTATCGTTATTGTCTCAACTGAAGAATGTTCTAGGTTCTGCGGAACACACCGACATTGGAGAATACATCGAGAAGAAAGATCACACGGGATATACGGTGTTGGAAGCTGCGGAAGGCAAGCGGGTTGCTGTGATGTTTCGGTATATTGAGGGTACGGAGAACAATCTGGAGGATGAGGAGTCTTGTTACGCCTTTGGTCAATCTGCCGCTGAATTGCATAAGGCTATGGATCAGGTGAACGTGGAGCTGCCACGATATGAGCTTGATTTGAAATTTCTTATCGATGAACCCCTTAAGCGAATCATCCACTATATCGGTGAGAACAATGAAGCAGCAGCATTTCTCTATACGTTTGCCACAACGTTAAAAGAACGCATCGTTGCCGCTTCCAGACAAGATCTGGACTTTGGTCTGTGCCATGGCGATATGCATGGGAATAACAATGCGTTTCAACAGGAGCATCAGTTCATCCACTATGACTTCGAGTGGGCAGCCAAAAGCTGGCGTGCCTACGATCTGGCTCAAGTGAAGGTGCGAAAAAGGCAGTCTGATGAGCGAAAAGCAGCATTATGGGATGCGCTAATGGCAGGATATCGTTCAGTCAGAAGCTTCTCTGCCGAAGATGAGCAGGCGGTTGATCTCTTTATTATTGCTCGCCGATTCTGGGTGATGGGTCTGGATGTTGCTTTTATTGAGAGTGATACGGGTGCGCTGGACTATGGTTCGGATTGGCTGGACAGTTTCGTGGAAGAATTCCGGGATACGGGGATTATATCCTAGCAAATGATGAACATTATTTAGGTGTAGGTTTGAATGTTTTAAGACCCTTCCGAGTCAACTTAAACTCGGGAGGGTCTTTTTCATCTTATATTGAAGGTAACAGGGTCACTTATTAGTTGGATGATGATGAAGAAGCGGCAGCAGCCGATGCTGCGGCAGCTGCGCCCATGGCTGCTTGTTGAGCGATAATAATATTCGTGATACTTGTTGAGATCGTTGTCGTAAGCACACCGTTTCGCAGATTCTCCACATGTTGAATGGCTATCAACGCGGATGAGAACAGGAGCAACTCCTGTTTATCGATCGACCAAGCCCCGAAGCCTTTTTGAGTCCGTAACCAGTCATTTGTTTCCGCGACTTCATCCACTAAAGCGTCTCTGTCCGAAGGCAGTAGGGAAAGTATCCCGAGAGAGGGTAATGTGTATGTTTTGTCCATTCGGAGATCCCTTTTACGAAAAGCTTCATTTAAGGCAATCACACGAGCACCTGCATCCGGGTTATCCTCTCCAAGAACCAGTACCTGTGTTAACGCCTGCACACTGTTTCTGGAAGAAAACTCTGGTTTTAATTCCCTATAGAGTTGTTCCATACGTGCCACACCAGTATCCACGTTGAGATCGGAAAGGGCTAACATGGCAGCAAAAATGTAGTCATCCTGTCCAGTGAGGAAACGATGCTCTGCTTTCATGCCATCATAAAATAATTTGGCCCGCTCCACCGTAGGTTGAAACTGGTCAGGTGATGTCTGAGTAGCGATCTGATAGGCGGCAATAACCAGATAATCAGAGTTGCGGAATTTGATCTCTTTCATCAAGTCATAGACATGCAGGGTATCTACCAATCTCGTCTCTTCATCTGTTGTAAGGGAGAGCATGGCAGCAATGCTAATGGCCGAATTACCTCTGAATGCAGAGAAGAGTTTTGTGTTTTGTTTAATCAACTCTTGGCTTAGGCGAATGGCTTCCGCATCAGCAACTTTATTCTCTGCTGCATAGAGCAAGGCGGCCAGACGATGAATCATCCCATGTTGCCATTTGAACGACTTCTTGATGATCTGAGTGTTGGAAACGAATAATTCAACTCGTTCTGCATGATGTTGTTGCATAGGCACACCTCCATATTCACTGTTATTCAACAATACCCTTCCAGCTTCCTTCATTCCGTCTATGTAAACAGATTAGATGATTAGGAATATTAAATGAATTAAAGCAATTATTCCCATAGGGTAGATCAATGATCTGGAGAACCCGTTTTTAAATTCATTTCGAGGATGTTTTTCGAAAAAGAAGTGTAATACGGTATGTATGATGAAAAAGATATCCATCACCCAGAATGTAATGGTCTGATATGAGCTAAAAAGCAGAGAGAGAATGATGGTATACATTGGCAGGTGAATCCAAGTGAAATACCTATAGGCTTTATCATCTTCCATATCTTTTAACACTATAAACAATTTCCACTCGGACCGCCTGATGGCATCCATTTCGTGAAGCAGAAAGAGAGACAGGTTAAACAAAAATAAAACCAGTAAAAAGTCAGGCATGCAAAGTCTCCCATTGTTTAATTTTATACAAGCAGGTCAATAGCGAACAAGTCACTTACGGTATTGCACCCACATATACAATACGTGAGTTGTCCTTTGGGGGTTCCAGCAACCTCCCTGTCGAGTCATGTATTAGAAAGTCTCTGTCACTTTGTTTACACAACGCTGCAGTGAATTGTTTATTGAACTGTCTGCCATATTCATTAAGCGGTTATCCTATACCTATATGTGTAGTGAATCCGTTTCCTCACATTCCTTGTTGTATTTCTGCGGCACATCTCGTACAATTTGGTGAAGTAATTCTGCATTGCGTTAATGTGAATGTGAAAATTAAAATTACATCAGGAATCTGTACACAAGAAAAGGGGAGAATCGTTTGGAATCAAAGCAACTATCTAGAGGGCTAAAGCCCCGCCATGTAGAGCTGATTGCACTCGGAGGTACAATCGGCGTTGGTTTGTTCATGGGATCGGCGAGTACGATCAAATGGGCAGGACCATCCGTGCTACTGGCCTATTTATTGGCCGGTATCGTTATCTTTTTTGTCATGCGAATTATGGGGGAAATGTTGATTCAGGAGCCGGTCACAGGTTCGTTTGCTACATTTGCTCACAAATATATTAGTCCGCTTGCCGGATTCCTGACCGCCTGGAGCTATTGGTTCTTGTGGGTTACGGTTGGTATGGCGGAAGTTACGGCGATTGGTATCTATGTCGGGTATTGGTTCCCGGATATTCCACAGTGGCTACCAGCACTTGCTGGGGTGCTCATCATTGCGGCGGCAAATCTGGCGGCCGTGAAGTTTTATGGGGAATTTGAATTCTGGTTTGCGATGATTAAAGTGACGGCTATTGTAGCCATGATCGTGATCGGAACCGGGCTCATCTTCTTCGGCTGGGGGAACGGAGGACAGCCAATCGGGCTGTCGAATCTGTTTAGTCATGGCGGATTCTTCCCTGGAGGGATCAAAGGTTTCCTCTTTGCACTGTGTATCGTAACGGCTGCGTATCAAGGGGTGGAGATGGTCGGTATTACAGCAGGCGAAGCGGAGAATCCGAAATATACCTTGCGTAAAGCGATCAAAAATATCGTGTGGCGTATTCTTATTTTCTACGTTGGTGCCATATTTGTTATTGTAACCTTGTACCCTTGGAACGAAGTAGGCGAGACGGGCAGCCCGTTTGTGCTCACCTTTGCCAAGGTCGGCATTGTTGCTGCTGCGGGAATCATCAACTTTGTGGTGCTGACGGCAGCCATGTCGGGATGCAACAGCGGGATCTACAGTGCAGGACGGATGTTATACACGCTGGCTGAGAATGGGCAGGCACCTGCCTTTTTCAAAAAGCTGTCCAAAGGCGGGGTTCCCCGCAATAGTATCGTCATCACAATCTCCTTGCTGCTGATTGGGGTTGTGCTGAACTACCTGATGCCGGACTCCAAATTGTTCCTGTACATCTACAGTGCAAGTGTTCTTCCGGGTATGGTTCCATGGTTCGCGCTGGCGTTCAGCCAATTCCGATTCAGAAAGCGTTGGGGTAACGAAATGGCGGATCATAACTTTAAGTCCAAATGGTTCCCGATCAGCAATTACATTATTATTGTGTATCTGATTCTCGTCATTATCGGTATGGCGTTTAACCCGGATACGCGCTTGCCCCTGATTGTTGGTGCTACGTTTATGGCCATCGTGGTGGCTGGATATTTTGCATTTGGCATCGGAAAAAGACAACGGATAAATGGCGGCGAAGATCGCTAGTCTAATATTCAAAAATCAACTTATATCGTAATATCATACATGCATTCCTTGAAATGATTGAAGAACCTGCGGGTGATTCAGCGACATTCAGGGAGTGCATTTTTTTATCCGCAAAAATCATGCTTGAATCTCCTGTAACTGGAGGTTTTAAGATTGGAGGCAGACAAGGGGGCATACATCTTATGAGGACAGTAGAATGGATTTATCTTATTTTCAACCTGCTTATATTAGTGGGGGTAATCGGGATTGGGAGACAGAGTCAACATTTTCGGAAAATGGTATGGGGCGGATTTGCCATATCGGGTGTGCTGCTGATTATCCATGGTGTGGTCGAAGGACTACGTTGGTCGATGATTCCGGCGTATCTGCTCACGTTAGTTCCACTGGTTGTGTTATTTACAAAGGCAAGACGCCAGCAACAGTCTGGTGTAACCTCGCTGAACAGCAAAGGTTCCGGGGCATCTGCTTCGAAATCACCTGTGGCGGGGAAATTCGGACGTGTTCGAATCATCGCAACGTCTTTCCTGGTGTTGCTATACGCTGTTGTGAGCATTGGCTTGCCACTGCTGTTCCCGGTGTTTTCGTTTGCCAAGCCAGCAGGTCCTTATGGAATCGGAACGGTATACTACGATTGGACAGATAGCAGTCGGGATGAACTTCTGACGAGTACTACCGGTGACCAAAGGGAGCTGATGGTACAGATCTGGTATCCAACGAATCCAGAGGAAGAGGGTGCAACAGCTCCTTATGTTAGTAAGCCGGATATCTATGCGACAGCCTTCAATGAAGTGCTGAAACTGCCAAAGCTTTTATTTTCCAGTCTGAGTCAGGTCAAAACACATGCGATTCAGGAAGCTCAATTATCAGATGCCGAAGCCAAGTATCCGGTTGTTCTGTTCTCTCATGGTCTACATGGCTATGAAAATCAGAATACGTTCCAGGTCGAGCAGCTGGTCAGTCAAGGTTACATTGTTGTGGGTATCAATCACACGTATAGCAGTCTGGTGTCTGTATTCCCGGATGGACGTGTGGCGCAGTTTGAATCGGAAGGGAAAGAAGGCTTTGAGCAGCTGCAATTCAGTTACATGGACAAGTTGAATGAGACATGGGTGAAGGACGCACAGTTTGTACTGGATGAGGTAGAGAAGTTGGGTACGAGAGATCCGAGCGGACGCTTTACAGGACATATGGATCTGGACAACATCGGCATGTTTGGGCATTCATTTGGCGGAGCAACGACAGTACAGATGTTAATGGATGATCCGCGTGTGAAAGCAGGCATGAATATGGACGGTGTATTGTTTGGCGAGAAACGTATACCTGCGGAAGGTGTGGGCAAGCCGTTTCTAATGATGAGTGCAGACTCAACCGTTGCAGGCACAAGTGTGATGAGTGACGAGGAAATTGCTGCGATGGGCACGACCCGTCCGGAAGCCGAGAAATATTACGAGGAAGTGTATGAGCGCTATGAACCGGTAACCGCAGGAGGGAACTTCTGGATGGAGCTGACCAACACCAAACATTTGAGTTTCTCCGACCTCTACCTGATCTCTCCACTGCTCGAATGGACACAGGGTGTAGATACGCGTGGGACACAACAGTTGATCAACGATACAACGATTGATTTCTTCAACCACTACTTGAAAGGGCAACCGCTCCATATGGACAAGGAAGTGGGAGAACATGAATCCTATTCGTTGAAAAAAGGCTGAACATAAAAATGGAAGGAGACTGAAGTTCAGTCTTCTTCCATTTGTTTTAAACGTAACCGCATGCCCTCCTGCAGCAGGTTAATGCCATCTACAATCTGGCTCCATTCGGGATTCATCACCTTGCATAGCTTGTTAAAACGCAGAATACGTTCAGTCACGGAGTCCAGCATATATCGGGCCTGATTGCGAAAAAATACTTCAGGTGTTTCGGCATGCTCGACACTTGCATACATCAACACAAAGTCCCACACCATGCTTTGTACAGCAGGGCTATCGATTGCCCAACGCTTGTCCAGAGCTTCAGTAGTGCGAATGCGAATAGCCTCCATTTTTTTCACCCAGACATCCGCTTCGACTTGTGGCTGATTCGCCATAATGAAGAAGGGAACCTCCAACTTAGCCAGATCAGCCCAATAGGCCGGATCATTGATCAGTTCCTGAATTTCCTTCCAGGCCAGTGTTTGCTGAGCCGTCAGTTTGGTATCTTTCATCATGTATTTATCGAAAAAGTGCAGAAACGACACTCTCCAATCCTGCGGAATGCTGTCCAGCAGATGGGATTCATCCACCTTGGCAGCAACAAATTGTTTTCGCCTGCTTGCATTGGCCGATAGCGATTCTACCAGACTGGAGATATACGTGAGAGACTGTTCCGAGCGCAGTGAAGTGTCTTCTTCATGCTGCTTCGCTTGCTGCAAAATGGAGAGCATGGAATTCATCGTGCCGATCTGGGTTTCCAACGCTTCAATCTGCAGATCCAACGCCTGTGCTACCGCCACTTCACCCGACATGAGCTTTCGAATATCCGGTATGCTGAAATTCAGATAACGAAGTGTTGTAATGAGTTCGAGTTGCCACAGGTCTTGCGTTGTATAGAGTCGATGCCCACCTTCCGTATGACTGGAGGGCTGTAACAGTTCAATCTCATCGTAATAACGGATCGTTTTCACCGTGGAGCCGATCAGTTTGGCTGCTTCACCAATGGAATAGGGTTCTATATTTGGGTTCAACGAGATCACCTCATGTTCTATTATACAATCTCCAGTTAGGGGAGATTCAATATGTGACAGTTGTCTGGGAATCCGGTTAGCTTAGTTTAAATAACGCCCAACTCGGTTACAAAGGAAAGAGCGCAACTTTTAAGAAAACAACTTCTGAACATAAATTTAACATTTACATGATAACGAAGAGCACAGAAATAACCTGAAGAAACGGAGTGTTCGCCTTTATCACCGGATTTTCACCTTATATAAGGGAGAGAAAAAAATCTGGGGATAAGAGCGATCGGAAGGTTATTCTGTGATCGTAGTGATCAATGTAGATAACCAAGGAGGGAATTGAACATGGCTAATCAAGATCAGCACACCATGCAAGATCCAACGACACAATATCCGAAGGCTACACCGGAGTGGAAACAGCAGCAGGATGAGCCGGGACTTCAGCGTGAGATGACTCCTGTTCCTGATGCGGGTGAGAAAAGTTATAAAGGCAGCGGACGTTTAACGGGACGCAAAGCAGTTGTGACCGGAGCTGACAGTGGAATTGGCCGGGCGGCAGCGATTGCGTTTGCCCGTGAAGGCGCAGATGTCGTTCTGTCTTATCTGCCGGAAGAGGAAGCAGATGCGCAGGAAGTTGTGAAGCTGATTGAGGAAGCCGGTCGCAAAGCAATCACAATGCCAGGTGACTTGAAGGATGAGAAATACTGTGAGGAACTCATTGAATCTGCTGTAAAAGAGCTTGGTGGTATTGATATACTAGCTAACGTGGCAGGTAAGCAGCAGTTTGTAGAGCAGATTGCAGATCTGACCACCGAGCAATTCGATGCTACGTTCAAAACAAATGTCTATTCCATGTTCTGGCTCTGCAAAGCAGCTGTGAAACACATGAAGCCGGGCAGCTCCATTATCAACACATCATCGATTCAGGCGTATAAACCTTCGCCAATCCTGCTGGATTATGCGACAACGAAGGCATCCATTAACACGTTCAGCAAAGCGCTAGCACAACAGGTGGGTAGCAAAGGGATTCGTGTCAATGTTGTTGCACCAGGACCGGTATGGACACCACTTCAGGTCGTGGGTGGACAACCAGTCGAGAAGCTGGCTGATTTTGGCTCCAACACACCGCTTGGTCGAGCAGGACAACCTGCCGAGATGGCTCCGGCATTTGTGTTCCTGGCAAGCCAGGAATCCAGTTATGTGAGCGGCGAGACATTGAATGCGAATGGTGGTACGGTTAGTCCGTAAACGTTGGATATAAAAGGCCTATGAATCCTAGGTCAGTGATCATAGGCCAGTTAAACAAAGAACACCATTCCCTGTGCAGGTGAAAGGTGTTCTTTGTTGTTATGCTATTTTTAAAAAATTATAAAGTTACTTCTGCTCTGGTTTCGGGTCCAGAATGGCATAACTTCCTAGCGTGGCTAATTGTGCTGTATTCAGAAGCGCTTCATCCACTGCAGCGAGGGCTTCGCCGGCAGCTGTCATCAGCTCATCAGAGTCAACAGGTGAGGCAAAACGGAGAATGATCCGGTTCTCTCCCTTTTTAAGTTCACTCTCAGCCTTGGTTTTGTACTCATTAAGGGATACGACTTCGAGATCATTCTGCACATAATAATCATTGGCATCGCTCTCGCCATTAAACATCGCGAGCTCGGAATCAAGCCAGTAATCCTTATCCGCTATTGTTTTCTGACTTGCAGCAGTCTCATCGTTGGCATTGTACAAGAAGTAGGGGATGCCGGAGTTTGTCAGGTTGTTGGTGGCATCCACATGGAACCATTCGTTCCCGATTTTGACCTTGTTCCATGCATGTGGTACACCGCTGGAAGCGCCCGTTACAACGATGCTTTCCAGTCCCGAGAGATCGGAGAGCAATTTGTAGACGGAGGCATAGCTGGCACATACCCCAACACCTTTGACCAGAATACCGTATGTGGTGAACGAGTCATTGAACTGTGGATCGACATTTTTAAAGTTGTTCAGCTCCGCATTTTCCAGCGCTGCATCATCATACTTCGCGTTATCGTTCAGATAATCGTAGATGGCTTTTCGTTTCTCGTCTTCGTTCATGCCATCCTTGATAATGGAAGCCACCACTTCGTTTGCTTTGGCAATAATCTCATCTTGCTTCTTCTGGATACCACTAGCCGATTCATTATAATGAATCGAAAGGGTAAGCGTACCATAGTTGTATTCAAAACCTTCCACACCAAGAATCAAGGGATTCTGGTACATCACTTTCAGAACAACATCCGAGAGTGTCGTGAAATTTTGAGCTTCGGGGAAAGCTTTTAACGAAATTTTATCTTGTGCCGCAATCATGTTTTTGGCTAAAACTTCTTCCAATGCGGAATCTGCATTGATCATTGCATCGCCTGTAGCAGGCTGAGGCACGGTTTCCTGATTACCTTGTTCTACATTTTGCTGTGTATTCGATTTCTGCTCATCTACCAGATTGTCTTCTTCAGCTTCGGGAGCTGGAGCAGGTGTTTCGGTGGAAGTTTCTTCAGAAGCCATATCTGAAGAATTATCAGAAGTATCATTAGAAGCCTCAGTAGATAGAGGATCAGTTACATCTTCTGACGTTCCCGTATCGGTTGTGGACTCTGTAGTTGGAGTTTCCGAAGCTGGTGCTTCTTCTGTTTCCGTTGCAGACTCAGGTGCATCATGATTGTTGATGATCGTTGGCACATCAGGTGCAGGGACGTAAGGTGTATCATTCTTCGGTTCCACCAGTCCGTTGCTGGACTCGGCTACGGTTTGCTGAGCAAGTTTTTCCAAATCTGCTTGAGTTACATTCTCTACGCGCACGTAGCTTTTCAGAGCCGTTCCTTTAACATGAAAAGGAATATTCGTTTCATTGAACTCCGAAATCTCTACGCTTTCGGTATCATAAACAATGGTTTCACGGGCTAGAGATCCGTCATTGTACTCAACTGTTGCTTTCTGAGGAAGTACATCTATATTCTTTAATTTCTCCCTATACAATTGTTCTTTCAGAGATGTTGGTAACTGGGAAGCAAGCGGAGCTGTAGGGACACCTCTGCTAAAATTGGATTCTTTGCCTCCACCGATTGCAGTGACGTAATATTCTCCTCGTAAACCATGGTTCTGATGAGTAGTTATCAGTTCACTATAAGTGCCCAGCCCGCCTCTTCCGTCTTTCATAAAATCATTGAAAGACGTCTCTGTCGTTACCGCAATATCTAAAGGCAGACTATTACTGAAAGCGTCTTCTGCGCCAGTTAGAGGTACATTTGTATCGAATTTGGTTAGGTCAGAACGTTCATAAATTTTATATTCGGTGGCACCCTCAACCTTGTCCCAGACCAACGATAACCGTCTGTCTTTATCAATCTCGTATCTTAGGTTGGGCACAGGCAACTCCGATTTCACTGTAAACGGAATAATGATGGGTTGATCGAGCAGTGTTAGATTTTCCGCATCCGGATCATAATTCAGACGAATGTAATAAATGGGGGCACCGCCCCAAGAGCCGTGATCCTTGTTCTTCATGGAATCTGAGGTTAAAACGCCCCACCCAAGAGGCCTAATGGAAACGTTGTTGCCATTGGTATCGCGAAGGGCATGTACATCGCTTGCTTTGAGTGCTTTAATATCGGTATGTACACTTATAATGTCAATAGCTGACAGGTTATTCTTCCGTAAATCTGCTTTAAACTTGAACGTAAATTCTTCATCTTGAGCTACGTTGTACATCGGCATAATTGCTTGTTCCGATTCGGAGCCGTATTTTTGCTTCAAACTTAAAATGGTAGAACCTTCTACTACTTCGGTAGGATTATTCTCGGACGGACTGCTTTCCTGTTCATTACTCTGGCATCCAGCCAGTAACAGGGTGAGCGCAAACATAATGAAAAATAGACGTTTCATGATACACCGCTTTCTTGTTTTTCTGAGTTGCTCTAATAGCTACGTTGCTACACACCGAAAGATTATCAAATATGGTTAAAACCCATATGTGAACCTCTTAACATCTAAACCTCCTATTAATTTCCTGATATCCTTTGCTAGTTTATGGTCATATTGACGCATTGTCAAGGTGAGAGGATAGGATATAAGTCCTGTAGAACAATAGAACAGTTGTAATTCCGTAGCGAGGGGACCATGTTAAAATACAAGAGTTACTACATATTTAAATATATAACAGAATAATTTGAATAGAATGGGGTGCCGTATGACAGCAGAACAGATTGTCAGAACCTTTTTTGAAGAAGTCCGATCAGGTCGGAATCCTGATTATGCAAGCATCGTGATGGCAGAACAAGTACTGGCCCATCAAGTGATATCTGAAGAAGAGGTCACGGTCACCCGAACACCTTCCAATTATGCGGATCATGTGCGAGAGATGATTGAAGCATACGGGGAATTTTCACTCGAAATTCTGGAGTTGCTGACGCAAGGTGATAAAGTTTATGTGCGCTGGAGACAAACGGGTACCCATATTGGCGAAGTGGACGGATACTGCCCAACGAACCTCCCGGTGATTGAAATTGCCAGTGCGGTATACCGAGTGGAAAACGAACAAATTGCAGAGTATTGGATACAGATCGACAGGTTGGGCATCGAAAAACAATTGGAACGTAATCGGAGCTGAGTTTCTTAGCTCTTTTTTAGTTTTCAGTTCTTTGTAAGCGTTACCGTGTTATAATGAACAAAGTTGTATACAAGTTACATAAAACGTTTTCTGTCTTTTGACTCCATTATCTGAAAGTGAGGTTCAGTGATGATTAAAGCAACGGAAGATAATCAATATGTTGAACTAACAAGCCCGACAAGTTTACCGAAGGCATCCGGATTCCTTTGGAATGAAAAGATGATGATTCATGTGAATTGCAGGGGATACGCTGTGGCCCAATTCATGCAGCCCGAACCTGCTAAATACTCGTATGCGCCCAACCTGGAAGCCAAGACGTTTATGCAACCGGAGCAGCCATATTATGCCCATCATCCGGGACGGTTTGTCTATATTAAAGATGAAGTAAGTGGCGAAATCTTCTCAGCCCCGTATGAACCGGTTCGCAAGCAAGCGGAAAGTTATACGTTCGCTGTCGGTAAACACGATATTCACTGGAAAGTGATTCAGGACGATATATGCATCGAGATGTCCCTGCGTTTACCGAAGGAAGATGTTATGGAGCTGTGGCGTGTGAAGGTAACCAATCTGTCTTCGAGAAAACGCAAGCTTAGTATCTACCCGTATTATACAGTCGGCTATATGTCATGGATGAACCAATCCGGTTCATATGTGGAAGATTTGCAGGGCATTGTCTGCTCGGCAATTACGCCGTATCAGAAATATCAGGATTATAGCAAAATCAAAAACTACAGCGACAAAACCTATCTGCTTGCAGATCACCAACCGGCCGCCTGGGAAGTGAATCATTTAAGCTTTGAGGGCGAAGGCGGACTTCATAATCCTTCCGCCCTTCAATCGGAGACGCTCGCAGGTGGAGATGCACGGTACGAGACACCTGTAGCTGTATTGCAATATAGAGTAGAGCTGGAGGCTGGAGCTGAGCAGGCGTACCGATTTATCTTTGGTCCGGCTCATGATGAAACAGAGATTGAAGGCATTCGTCAGCATTATTTTGTGAAGCAGAATGAGGCAGGACAGGATGGTTTCACCGCAGCCGAGCAGGAGTATGCTGAGTATATTGCGGAAGGGCAAGGAAACATCCAGATCGAGACACCGGACAGCTGGCTAGATAATGTCGTGAATCACTGGCTACCTCGCCAGATGTACTATCATGGCAAAACCAATCGTCTGACAACCGATCCGCAGACGCGGAATTATTTGCAGGACAACATGGGCATGAGTTACATTCAGCCGCAGATTGCACGAGCTGCGTTCTTAACCGCTTTGTCTCAGCAGCATATAAGCGGTGCGATGCCAGACGGCATTATTTTGCATCCGGACGCAGAACTGAAATATATTAATCAGGTTCCTCATACCGATCACTGTATCTGGCTCCCTGTCTGTATGAAGACTTATTTGGATGAAACGAATGACTATAGCATTTTGGAGGAACAGGTTCCTTTTAGAGACAGTGAACAGAAGGTTTCGGTATTGGAACATATGAATCTTGCGATGCGCTGGTTGATCCATGAGCGGGATGCGCGTGGGTTGAACTATATCAATCAGGGTGACTGGTGTGATCCAATGAACATGGTGGGATACAAAGGCAAAGGCGTATCCGGCTGGCTGACCATTGCGACGGCATATGCGTTCAATGTGTGGGCAGATATTGGTGAACAGGCAGGGCATGCCGAGGTTGCAGCGGAATTCCGTCAGGAAGCCGACCAGACCAATGCGGTAGCCAATGAGTATCTGTGGGATGGGGACTGGTATGCCCGCGGAATTACGGATGATAACGTAGTGTTTGGCATAAGCAAAGACGTGGAAGGACGCATCTATATCAATCCTCAGAGCTGGGCACTTATGAGCGGTGCTGCGGATCAGGATAAACAGGAGAAGTTGATTCGTGCGGTAGAGGAGCAATTGGAGACACCATATGGTGTCGAGAAGCTCGCGCCGTCTTTCACAGCTATGCGGGAAGATGTAGGTCGTGTCACGCAAAAACATCCGGGAAGTGCGGAGAATGGTGCCGTGTACAATCACGCGGCGGCGTTCTATATTTATGCGTTGTATCTGGTGGGCGAGAAGGAGAAGGCGTATCGTCTGTTGCGTAAAATGATTCCTGGCCCCGATGCCGAGGATATCCTCCAGAGGGGTCAGCTCCCCGTATTTATTCCGAATTATTATCGCGGAGCTTATCGTCAATTCCCACGTACAGCCGGGCGCTCCAGTCATCTGTTCAACACCGGCACGGTGCCGTGGGTGTATCGTTGCCTGATCGACGGATTGTTTGGACTGCAAGGTCATGCACAAGGACTTCAAGTGAGTCCGCAACTACCTGAAGACTGGAACGAGGTATCGGTCACACGTTTGTTCCGCGGAGCTGAGCTGAATGTAAACATGAAGAAGGATGCTTCTGTCGAGCAGATTGAGGTGCATGTTGACGGTCAACGGATTGCAGGTGACATCATCAAGAACATACAAGCCGGTATGAAATATGAGGTGCTGGTGAAGTTGCCATTGTAGAAAAGCGCAAGGAGTACTGCTGAACGATGTGAAGAGTTTTGGACGATCACGAAGCCGAATTAAAAACTGCCTTTCCTTTATATGAGGAGGGCAGTTTTTGGTTTCAGCATAGTCAGGACTCATTCCATTCTTTGACTCTGTACCAATAGCTATAAATCTCTGAATAACCCAGCTTGGCGTAGAGCTTCAAGGCAGGCGCATTATTCGCAACGACTTGCAGATAACTAGACGTAGCACCTTGTTTTTTTGCCCAATGCAATAGATGTAGGATCATCTGTTCAGCAAGTCCCTGATTCCGGAAGTTAGCGTCTGTAATGATGTCATACAATCCAATGTAGCCACGTTCGATGACACCAAACCCACAAGCGACGACTTGCCCATCGATCAACAGCGAGATGAAACCTACCTTTGTCCGGATATTGTCCAACATTAATTCCGTCGTTTCCCGTTGCAGATCATTCACCTTGTTCAGTCGGCAAAAGTGATCCAGCCACGCTGTGGTCAACTGTTCGTCGATCTGTACAGCTTGGTGCACAGGCTCTTTGATCTCTTCCAGACTCCGAGTTTGGATACGGGTCAGATCAACAACGCCATACCCTTTGTCTTGCAAAAGCTGGTCGAGATGATCCGGCTGAACAAACGGCGTGATCTTAAATATGGTACTTAATTGATTGGAAGCATAGATACGCTCACATTCCTCAATCTTTTCATGCACATCCAGAGTGGAGTAGTGGATCGGTTGAATGGAGTTGGCACGTTTGGTATATCCTTTGGCAAAACGCAGTACCCAGCCGTCATACAGTAAGGTGGACAAGGGCTGCCAGTGATTAAGCGATAGTTCTTCAATGGTTTTGTGTTCTGTATCTATTGTATGCGTCATATCCAACCTCCGATTTTATGATTAAATAATAATACATAATAATACATAATAATGTATAAAAATACAACAAAAACAGATATATCGCCGAACAGTATGCATTATAGCCGGAGATGGTATACAATTTGATTTGGTTGAATAACTTCAGAAGCGGAGAGCATTATGTTAACTATAGAATTAAATAATCACAGCATTAACTGTCATATCGAATACGGCAAACGCAAGAAAGTTTCCATCACGATGGACTTGCCTTACATGGTAACGATCAAGGCACCGAATGGTACCAGTGAAGACATGATCCGGCAACTTGTGGAGCAGCATGGGGATGTGATCTTGAAGAAATCCGCTCTGATGCAGCAAGCGCTCGACGGTCCTCAAGCCAAGGAATATGAAGATGAGGGCAAGGGGAAGTTCCTGCTTTTTGGCAAGGAACATGCACTGCATGAATTAATTCCTGTAGAGGGGCTTACAGAAGAGGAGCTGCGAGCGAATCTGAAGAAGTTTTATTTTGCAGAGTGTAAACGCATGATTGGGGAGCGCATCGGTCGCTACCAGCAAGAGTTGAAGGTGAAGCCGAAGTCAGTAGAGATCGTAGATTCTCCCACCAAGTGGGGCAGTTGTAGCTGGGACAAAAAGCTGACGTTCAATTATCGCCTGGCGATGGCGCCACTGGAAGTGATAGATTATGTCATCATTCATGAACTTTGCCATATTCACCACATGAATCATGATCGCTCTTTCTGGCGACGGATCGGCAGCATCATGCCGGATTACAAAACAAAAGAAGATTACCTGATGCGCAATGGTCGAGCCATGACACTATAATAACAAGCTTAAGCCTTCACTTGGACGCGCCATACCGATCCGATATCATCTGTAAAATCCGCGAAGTTTCCACTGTTTGCAGTGAGTGGCTTCGCGGACTTTTGTTGTGTCTGGATATTAGGAATAAGATAATTGAACGCCGTATTGTGTGAAAAAATGAGTAACTGCATCCATGTCCATTCGGTCATCGAACAGATGCTCAGGATAATAGATGCCTGGAGCCATAGGCTTGTCCGTTGGCATCAACAGTATCTTCTCGGCTTGCACCGCAGCGCCGAGTGCAGTCATATGAGTTTGACCGAGTGGGTCAGAGACTGTCATCGTTTGCTCAACCTTGTTCCCTTTCGCATCCAGCCCTTTCAATTGAATGACGAGATGATGTGCACTCCCGGTTCCCGGATTATAGAGCAATTTTCGCCGGAATGGCTGGAAACGTTCACCACTGATCATCCTCCATACTCCGGTTTTGACCAATCCGGCGAGTGCATAGGTAGATACTTTACTATCGAATGAAATACGGAAACTGGCGGAATCGATATGGCTGGTATGAGGCAAAGTGACGTGATCGGGTGTGTCCAGTCTGTAACATGGGGTCGTATACCCGTTCGGGAAATGAACTTTGATCGGATCTGTCATGGGATAGACGAGTCGATGTGTATTGGATTCGGTTATCTGAAAAGGAATACTCATCCGGTCCATGAAGGCTGCCGAATCAGGGCCGGCCTTATCCCGCAGCGACCATAGGGCATGAATGTTTACTTCGACATGTTGCAGCGAGTTAGAGAGTATCATGGCAAATAAAGAAGCTGTTCCTGCCATCCATCCAGAGGATAGCACTACAGGGGCATGAAGTTCCTCCTGCTCTACTGAACGGATCGCTTGATTGAACACCTCAGTCCAGCGTGTTACATCGATAAGTGGAATTTTTCTCCGCACTGCCGATACCAGTAGCCGATCATTCAGATCGTTCACTGCATTAATGATTAACGATATATTCTCTCCTGCGTGAATCAGTGGATCGTCTGCATTGGTATCAACAACAACCGTTTGGACACGATTGGATGGAAAAGGTGCTGCTTTACCCGCAGAACGGCCTCCCAGTACCAATTCCAGATCAGGATGCCTGTCATGCAAAATGCGGGCAAGCTGTGCACCTACAGCACCATAACCTCCAGCGATAAGAACTCTTTTTCTATTCATTCGATAAACCTCCGTTGATATGTTTATGCACTTATATGTTTAAACTATTAAACATAAAAGAGTGAAGAAAAGGAATGCAGTACACCAGCGCGGTATGCGCTAGCTCTGACATTCCACTTCCACGAGATGAACGAGCTGTTTGAGTAATTCAATCGCATCGTTGAACTCCAGCTTGTAATACATCTCCGTACCTTTTTTCTGAACCGATAACAGCCCGGATTGACGCAATATTTTCAAGTGATGAGAGACCGTAGGGCGTGACATGGGGACATGCTCTGCAATCTGTGATACGTTCATGCTCTCTTGATCAATGAGCAGCGATATGATTCGCTGGCGAACGGGATCTCCCAAACCTTGAAGATAAGGACTTAGATTCTCGAAAATATCAATAACTTTTTGGTTACCCATCGACTCGTTCATGGCTCACTCCGTTATAATGTTTAATTGTTTAAACGTATTATAAGGCTTAGTTCACTTAAAAATCAAATTTAACATTCCAAGTTGCAGGAAATTAGCTGTTCCGCTTGTCCATTTGAAGTACAATATAAGCAAATATGCCCGTACCACGGATCCATTGATGTATCCGTGGTGGAAGGAGTCCAAGATGGCTGAGAGTAACCATTATTCGGTGCTGGTAGATGAATATATCTCGGAGTTTGCACCTGATGTACAGGTGAGATTACAGGCAATAAGACAGATTATTCGTGAAGCGGCTCCGAACGCCGAAGAGAAGATCAGTTACAAGATGCCTACGTATGCACAGCATGGGAATTTGGTTCATTTTGCCGCATACCAGCATCATATTGGGTTTTACCCAGCTCCCAGGGGAATTCAAGCTTTCCAGGAGGAACTCTCCAAGTATAAAGGGGGAAAGGGATCTGTCCAGTTTCCACTGGATCAGCCATTGCCCGAGGATCTCATCCGCCGGATTGTGGAGTATCGGGTAAAAGAAAATGTGGAGATCGCGTTGGAAAAGAAACGCAAAAAAGGAGCACCGAAGTAATTAAAGCTCCTATCACAAAAGCTCGTATCATAAACTATAAAAAAACAGTCGGATGCCTATGCATTCCGACTGTTTTTGTTTTTAGATTCTAGGTTTTACTCTGGTCGTACTTCATTTTACTTTAGTTTATTCCTATGCTCTTGCTTCGCTTCTATTCAAAGGAATACGTAACGTCTGAATTACTTGCTGTAGGAATCAGATACATAAAGCTTGGGTCCACTTGCAAGTAGATGGTCAGGTCGGAAACACCCAGATTAGGGACAGTCAGACTGAATCGACCGTTAGCGTCCAGCTTCACCGTTTCAGTGCGAATATGTTTTTCGTCAGGTGAAGGACCGTGGATCTGGAATGAGAATGTTTTGCCTGCATAAGCCGTGAGTGTACCTCGTACTTTCAGCGTACGATCCGCTGTATATTCGAACTGCATTAGATGGTTATCCAGGTAATCCTCGTTCCCCGTATCCGGGTCCTGGGGCTCTGTTCCAGGGTCTTGTGGTTCTGTCCCAGGATTCTGTGGATCGGTTACAGGCTCTTGTGAAGGATTGATAACCGAGAAGAAACGTGTCTGATATGAAATTTCTGCTTTGGACCCGTCTTTCTTTTTCAAACCGGTAATGCGAACGTTGAACGTGTCGCCTGCCTTCAAGGATTTCAAATTATCTGGGCGGAAAATAACAGCATAGTTATACCCATAACCATCGGAATTTACATTGAAATAGGCCTTTGCAGGATCACTGCTAACCGGGGTTTTTGCTCCCAGTACCCAAGTTTTCTGATCCGATGAACGCACGATCTCCACCTGTACCTCCGATTTGGAAGGCTTCGCGAAGACGTCCGGATTCAGCTGTGCAGACCAAGCTTGTGACACATTGAATGCCTCAATCGGGAATGCCCCTTTGTTAGGATACAAGTTGTAATTGTAATTGAGTTTTCCTGAACGGCTTGTATCCATCACTTGCATGGTGCTGAAGTGGCTCGCATAGTTTTTGTTGTCCCGGGATGCAATCCCGAAACCAACTTTCTTCAGTTGCGGACTCAAAATCCAGCGACGATGGCCGAGTGCAGCAATGTTACTGGCATCCGAATCATCCATATAAGCTTCTACGCTTTTGACTGCAAGGTTTCCTTGAGCACCATAGGAAGCGTACAGGTTGGAGCTTGAAGCCGATTTGGCTCCCAGATCAAAAAAGTCTTTTGGCATATCTGCAGGACGAGCCGGGAAGTGAGTCAATTCTCCGGTAGAAACAACGACTGCTCCATGTTGGGCTTGACGATTGAGAGCAGCATCGAGAACGAGATCTCCATCCAAACCGGAGAGATAACGATAGAAGTTGGCTGCACCTAGGGCCTGCTCTAATGTGGAATCACTTACTACACCAGCGACATAAGGTGCCTTGGTCGAGGGATTCTGAGTGAATGTAGCAGTTTGGTCCTTGACACTCATCCATTGCGTCCATTTCTGACTGATTTCTTGCTCACTTCGCTCAGGCAGCAGACTGTCGACAGGGGCAGCAGCGATCTGCTGGGTCCCCAGTAGCATGAATAACAGGCCTGCCAGAGGAAGAGAGAGTAACGAGCGGATGTACCTTTTTTGAATAAACATGTTCTAATCTCCTTCTAGTAAAAAAATATTATTATGTATTCGATGTATATTATCGACATTAAAGGTATAATTCGTTAGTTTTATGAATGCAATTGTTTATTCGAATTCAGCGATTTTTCAGCCAGAGCCATTATAATACTCACGGAATCCTGTAATCGTAAAGGAGTTTTCGCATGTCTAAGGTGCTGCATAAGTCGTTTTATCTCATTTTGCTCGTGTTTGTTGCGGTGTTTATTGCTTCGTCCTTATTGGTGAGGGCACAGTACAACTACGCCTTGTATGGGGACAATCCCATTTTGGGCATGCAGCAGTGGAGTGTTTTTCTCCCGGTCATTCTTTTGCTTCTTGGTTCAGGTGTCGGGTTATATGCTCTGTGTCTGAAACTGAACAAATACAGCCCGAAGGTTGTTATTCCGATTGTGCTGTTATGTTCTCTGGTCATTCAGATCATCATCATTTTTGTATTTCCGAGAGTGCCTACCGATGATTCGCAGACCGTTCTTTCACTGGCCATGAACATGCTGTATGACCAAGACTACTCCTCGTTTGAAACGGGTGGTTATCTGCACATGTTCCCGTTTAACTACTCGATCGTGTTGTACTTGAAGACGTTGCTGTACCTGTTCCCGGATAACTATCTGGTCATCAAACTATTTAATATTTTGTTTTCAACGTTAACAACGTTCATGATTTATCTTATTTATAAACAAGTGAATGACAGATCTACGGAACGTGATTACGGTGTGTTGATCTTTGCAGCAACGTACCTGCCTGCCTTGTTCCTGAACAACCTGATCTATAACGATGTGATTGCCACAGCATTTCTGACATCGTGTCTATACTTTATCATTCGTTTTGTGCGTGAAAAGTCTTGGAAAACAATCGTCATTGCCGCCGTGTTTCTCGCGATGGGCAATTACTTCCGAAGCATTGGTGTGATCGTGCTAATCGCTGCCATCATAACTATCCTGCTGAACATGAGGAACATCGGAATGAAGAAAGTCATCATTTCCATCGGTGTGTTGGGTATGTTGTTTAATGTCCCAAACTGGACTCAGAACGCGGTTCTTCAATCCTCTGGAGCTGTGAGCGAACCTGTTGGAGAGAACTCTGCACCGGTCTATATGTGGCTGAATATGGGGATTAATCTGGAGCGTTTTGGCTTCTGGGACAATATGGAGAGTTATCAGATCTATCAGAGGCAGGCCAACTACAATAAGGCTGAGAGCGCAACATTGTTCAAACAAGAGATTGGCCACAAGCTGTCTGAAGCAAGTACGAGTGACTTGGTGCAGATGTATTACAAAAAGATCATATGGACCTGGACCGAAGGGACATACCAGATGGATCGATACGGAATCGGCAATGAAAGTTCCATGGGTGCCGGAAGAGGAAGGGGAGGCGGAATCGCAGGCTCCTATAGTTACACGAATGTGATAACAGAACTGTTGCAGGGGGATTCGGCTTATCGGACGGGGTTACTCTGGATCGTATATGTGATGAATTTCTTGATGTACTGTTTTATTTTCATCCGGTTGGTCGGTGGAATTCGTCGTAAACGGTATGACGAAGTTTCATTGATCCTGGTTATTCTCGGATTCATCGGGTTTTATATTCTGTGGGAGATTAAGTCCAGATACATCTATCCTGTATATCCGCTGTTGGTTGTTCTGTCCTATATGGGGTTCAAAGATACGTATGACTTCATATTCCATCGTAAAGGTACCTTGGAGCAATATTCCCTGAGAAAAAGGTGAGCATATGCGAAAAAATAAATATTTCACATCGGTTACGTCACTCCTGCTGATGGGATGTTTGGTTATGCTGACGGCCTGCGATGTTATAACCGCCCAGAATATTACCAACACCGGTTCTGTGCAAGGCATGAATGGATTCGGCATACCGAATGGTGGTGGCCTGGGCATGAATGGAGGGACACCGAGAGGTGGAAGGGGCGGCACGGGTATGAATGACCGTACAGGCAGTCCGGACATGACGCAGGGGATGATGAATGCCGACATGATAGGTAGAGTCATTTCTGTGAATGGAAACACAGTCACGTTAGCGTTACTTGAGGTGCAGGACACCTCATCCCCAGGCATGGAATGGAAGGATACCGGAATGGAGATGAAATTAAATATAAGTGATGATGTTGCTATCACGGAAGGCATGGGGACGCCGCGCTCGGGCAGTTCCAGCTCACGTGCGAATTCGTCCATTCAAGTGTCTGATCTTCAAAAAGAAAACATCGTGATGGTGTGGTATAAGGACAACACCGAGACGGTGGAACGGGTGATGGTTGTCCAGTAAAAAATGATGGGATTATCGTCATTTTGTAATTGCTTACATTTGGCTTATCGGCTATTATGGAAACAACTGGTTTTTTGAAGGGAGTGAGCGTCATGAAACGACGGTCTAAGATGGTATGTTCTATCACTACAATGAAGGTAAGCATAAATTGAATAATTCCGGCAGACCATTCAGATACAGTGTGGGACACATCCAGTTTCCCATTCCGATCTGAGATCTGCCGATATATAGGGATATAACTGCTCTCATTTTTTCTGGCGTATGCGAGATTTATTTGCTTGTGCAAATTTCTCATACACTCAGAATTTTAAAAGCCGCAGGCATAGCCTGCGGCTTTTTGCGCGCAAAAATAGGCATTCGTTGGCTACGAGCAATCCACATGCAATGATTAAAAAGGAGAAATGCCCATGTTAACATTAAAATATTTATTTCAAAATAACGACCTTGCCGAGATGATTCTGAAGAATTGGAGTTATGATCCCGAGTCGCTGGACATGTTTCAGTATTATCGCATATCCTCCAATGCCGTGTATCCGTTTAGAGATCAGGGGGAAGTGCGATTGCTTCGATTTGCCCCGGTAGAGGAAAAAAATCGAAGTAACCTTAGCGCTGAACTGGAGTTCCTCCGTTATCTTCGAACGAAACAGTATGGAGCCATGGAGCCTGTACCTGCCCATTCAGGGGCAGAACTCGTAGAGGCTCACACGCCATGGGGAACGTACTTTGCTTCCGTATTCAAGCGAGTACCCGGATCGCAATTAGGAAGCATTGATTTGAATGACTCCATCCTGTACAGCTATGGTCAGGCGTTGGGTGAGCTGCATCATCTATCGCGCGTATTCATGCCTGAGCAGAAGGAGAAACGGCGCTGGACCTATACGGATGTATTGAATTGGATGCAGGAGATCCTAAAGGGTTTTCCTTGTGAAACGGCTGCTCTGAACGAGGTGGAGTTTCTTCGAACGTATTTTGCGACTTTACCGATGACCCAGCAAAATTTCGGACTCATTCACTACGATTTTGAACTGGATAATGTCTTCTATGATGAAGGTAGCCAGTCTTGTTATGCCATTGATTTTGATGACTCGATGTATCACTGGTACGCGATGGACGTGGAACAGAGTCTGGATAGTTTACGTGAGGAGATCGAGCCTGAACAATGGGAGCAGAAGAAGCAATTGTTCCTGAGTGGTTACTGGTCCGAGGCAGGAGAACGTTATGATCTGGAGAGTATGTTCCCCGCTTGTCGCCGTTTTGCCAACTTGTATGGCTATGTGCGTATGCTTCAATCTGTTGCAGAGCAGTGGTCATATGAGCCGGAGTGGATGAGTGGATTAAGAGCGAGGTTAGCGAGGATTATGAATGAAAAGGCAGAGCAATTTGGTCATCCGATTTAAAGTCTACACTTAAAAAGTTATATCCACCAATAATTGAACACTGAACATTGAACGTATGTCATGTCTCATATCAAAATCAGTCCTCATAACAAACAAACCAGCTGGGAATTCAATGTAGAATTCCTAAGCTGGTTTTTACATGTTACTCGGTATAATCACTTGTCGCAGTTCGCCCCGCCTCTACACTGATCCAGTAGGAATAATCTTCGCGTACGTCCACATAGAGGTTAAGTTCCTTCGCATCAAGGTTACTTACCGTGAGTTTAAAATTGCCATAAGCATCTGTTGTAACCTGCTGCGTTTGGATATGCTCTACAGCAGGCGAAGGACCATGGATTTTGATCGGCATCGTCTGGTTGGCATACGCCGGGAACGTACCTTGAAGGACCAGCGTGTGATCTGCAGAATATACAGCTTTCATGGTCTGATCCGGTAATCTGCCGTTCTTTTCATTCTCGGTAGCTTCATTGGCATTCTTTGGTCTGCTCCATAGTTCGAAGCCTTTTTCTTTCAGGTTCTGGAGAAAAACAACGGCTTCTGCCCGGGTCAAGGATTCTTGTCCCGCATAACCTTGCACCGTAGCTGCTGTTTTGCCTGAAGAGTATCCCATGTTCAGCAGATACCGGATGGCATCGTCATCCTGGGTATATTTTTTACCGCCAAGCCCCGCCACGATTACGGCTACTTCTGTTCGGTTCAAGGCATGATTGCGTATCTTCGGATTCTGTTTGCTGGCATCCAGATTCAGATTCAACGCGGAAGCATAGGTATAATAACGATCACTCCAGATGTTTCCTTTGATAGCTTGTCCCTCTGCAGCATCGATGCTCTGAATGACATGGGAATTCGCATACAGCTTAAACAACATGGAGAGGAATTCGGCTTCACTCACCTGATTGTTGGGTTTGAACGTTCCATCCTCGTATCCACTGACCATCTCCTGTTGAACGGCCCATTGAATGGCGTCTTTCGCCCAATGTGTGCGGATATCACTTAATTGGGGAATTCCCGTTACCGTAACAGAGACAACCGCTTCTTTCCCTTCAAAACGAATCCGGATTTCGGCTTTACCGGCCTGAAGTCCGACTATTTTTCCATTCTTGATGGCAATGCGATCTGACGTCGTGGTGAAGGAAACGTTAGATTGTGGAACATAGGATGTTCCGTTATCATTCACTGCAGTGATTGAAGGCAGATCAATCTGTTCTCCTGCTCGGACGTTCAGGTTTGGTTGTCCTGGCGTTATACGGGTAAGAGTGGCATCTTGAACACCGTCAACATGGAAGAAACGTGTGGAGTATGAGATCTCCGCTGCTGTACCATTTTTCTTTTGCAGACCTGTAATTCGAATGTCGAACGTATCGCCGTTCTTTAACAATTGCACATCGTCCGGACGGAAGATGATGGCGTAGCCATATCCATATCCACCTGTCTCTACATTGAAATAGGCTTGATTAAACCATTGTTTATCCGCAGGGTCCACGTTGTAATAACCGGTTGGAAAGCCACTGTTCTGATTCTTGGCATTAAAGGTCCACGTACGTTGATCGGAAGTCCGAGTCATCTCGACCTGTACCTCAGATAGTGATGGTTTCGCGAATACATCTGTATTCAGTTGAACAGACCAGGCCTGTGTACTGCCAAAGGCTTCGATTGGAAATGCGCCCTGATTCGGGAACAGGCTGTAGTTGAACGAAGTTCCCCCAGTTCTGCTTTTATCAAATACCTGCATGGCACTATAGTACTGATCATATGTCTTGCCTGCTTCACTACGAGTGGCGAGTCCAAATCCGATTCGTTGCAGTTGTGGACTCAAAATCCAGCGCCGATGACCGAGTCGATCAATATTGGAGGCGTCTGAATCATTCATGTAGGCCTGTATGCTTTTTGTCAGGACGTTATTCTTGGCACTGCTGGTAACGTACAGATTGGAGCTGCTGGCAGACTTTGAACCGGTGTCAAAGAAATCCTTTGGCATATCTCCTGGCTGCTCTGGATAATGGGACAGGTATCCACCCGTGGAGACCACAACAGCCCCATGCTGGGCTTGACGATTCAAGGTAGGATCAAGGACAAGATCGCCCTGTAGCCCCGTGATAAAACGATAAAAGTTGGCTGCGTTCAGCCCTTGTTCCAGATAGGCATCACTTACCACACCAGCAGAGTAGGGAGCACTTGTCAAAGGTGTCTCTGTATACAGGGGAGATGTATCATTGCCATTCATCCACTGATTCCACTTTTGAACGATCTCCTGCTGACTTCGCTCAGGCAACAAACTGTCGACCTGTTCCGCGTGTGCAGCTTGAGCACCCCATAACAGAAACAGCAGGCCTGCCAAGGGCAGAGCGAACAGCGAACGCATTTTATTTTTCCGGTAAACCATGTTTCCAACCCCTCTCATATCTGAACGTACGAAGAACATATGCATGTACAGCATTATGGTATATTCATCGACATTACAGCTTGTTTTGCTTAGAGCCAGGCATGGGGAGCATAAGGCCGAGCGCATGAAGGAGGGAGTTTAAATTAGGCAGTTGGTGATTCATTTGTGAAAAAAAGAGCACAGGCTACCCCGCTGATTCGGGACAGCTTATGCTCTTTCTACATATGTATCTACTTTTTAGTCGAGACTCAGGTCGAAATCAGGCTCACACATATAATCTAATGGGTACAGATCATCTCGTGCCGAGATTAATGCACGGAAATGCAGATCCCTGATACCGTGCTCAGTTGCACTTTCATCTGAGCGATTGGAAACAAGTTCAGCTACCACAAAAACGTCTTCTGCGAGGTTACATTTAAAAAGAACATTTTTCGGATGAATGACTTCCTCCAGGTAACTATACGTCATCACGTGAAATGTTTGTCCACGCCAGTTTGTCTTGATCACTTTATAGGACTGTGTGCGAACCAGATCCAAATAACGTTCCAGCTGGAACGTATGTTCAAATTGCGTAATATAACCTTTTTTGTCCACATCAATCGTAAACTCCACATCATAGCTCACATGCATTTCATCTTTATAAGATCCGTTCATGACCTTCATGTTGTCAAAGTGTGATCCGAATTCCGGATCTTCCACATAGGGAATGGTAACGAGTTCAGGATCAACATGATCTGTAATCTGGCTGTTACTGGAAGGTGGGGTGTAATACTTCGATGGCTGAAGATCAATCGATCCAATCATGCTTCCTGGGAAACCGGGGCTGCAAGTTATTCGCATAGTCATCTCCTTAGTTGTTGGTCAGTAGTTAGACGAACGAGTAAGAATAAAGTTGCACCAGAATAAGGAAATGAAGGACGGGAAGAACCCAGTATGTTTATCTCCCAAAACATCGAGCAGGAACGAATGGTAGGCAAGTATTCTTTTAAGTCATGAATCGCACGTCTACTTCTGTTCCTGCTACTTTCATATGAACAGGAGTACTGGCACTATTTCCAATCTACTTACTCTTTTGATACAGTAACTGTAGGACATATCGGAGGTATATACCATATATGGAACAATGTTTTCATGAATGGGTCATGGAGAACCGTACCCCGTATCGCTCTCGGAGAGGAGTCCATCTAATGAATGTGAATGAACATGTGATCGAACAACAGTCCCTTACCTTTGTGGGCGTCAAACGAACGTTCTCTTGTGTGGATGGTGAGAATCTAAGAGAAATTCCTAAGATGTGGCAGGATGCATTGGCAGACGGAATTGAGGGACGTTTAAACGGGTTCAATAACGGAGCTATTCCCGGTCTGGTGGGCATCTGTGTAGATCAGCGAGAGCTGCAGGACAATCAAATGGAGTATTGGATTGCTACCTCTCACTCAGGTGAAGTGCCTGAAGGTTTGGTGTCCATCGAACTTCCCGCGTCCCATTGGGTTGTATTTGAGGCCGATGAATTAGAGCCGGAGGCGATACAACGCTTGTGGCACCATATTATGACAGAGTGGTTTCCTTCCACTTCATATAAGCATGCAGGGATTCCGGAACTTGAAGTGTATAGAGGTCACGGCACACCTCCCCAAGTCTGGATACCTGTAAAATCTGTGTGAGCAAAATTGAATTAGGAGGTCTACGATGTTATCCAATAAAGTAATTGATCATTGCCAGGAGCAAGGCTGGTGGCATGAAGATGTTCCAGCAGCATACGAAGAAGCATTGCGGAAGCTTGAGATCGATCTTCAGTCGGATTTCGCACAATTTTATTTACATGCAGAGGATGGACCGACTTTTTACAGCAGGCATCAGGAGTTGTATCAGATCTGCTGGTTTATGGAGAACACCGTATATATGGAAGACATGAATGTAGCACAGCTTACACTGGGACTTCCCGAGGCGTATATTCCACTGGACAGTTTTGAAGGTGAAGGTGGATTTTTCTACAACCGTCAGACGGGAGAAGTGGTGCTGGTGGAACTGGGCGAATCGATTGAACGGTTTCTTAATGGCGAGAGTGAGCCACAGTGGGCTGATTTCAATGCTTTTCTGGAGTGGTATTTCGTCCTGGAGGAGGAGACGGTGCAATGAAAGATCTGACACCGGAACATGCCGAACTGGAGCGACAAATTGTAGAAACGGTAGAAGCCGGTAATGTGCTGGATGAGACGCAACAACATGAACAAGCACTTATCTATTATGATCAGGCATGGGGCATGTTGCCCGAGCCTAAGATGGAATGGGAGATTGCAAGCTGGATCGCATCCTGCCACGCAAATGCACATATAGATCTGAAGCAATATGAACTGGCGAAGCCATGGGCTGAGATATCGTTAAGTGCGCGGAGTTCAGATAGAAGTACGAGTCCGTTGATCGATCTCGGCATGATCTGCATGAGACTTGAACAGCATGACGAGGCGTATTCGTATCTGCATCAGGCGTATGAGTTCGGCAGAGAGCGTGCATTTCAGGGAAGCCCGAGGGACCTGTTGAACTATTATAAGGAAGAGCGCGCCAAGCGTACCTAGAGTGATTCCGACCATACCATGAAACAAAAAGGGTACCCCGGTTTGGCCAAACATGACCACAGGAGTACCCTTTCGAGTTGAATATTCGTTTATTACTTATTACAGGATGTTCCACTTCATCTAATCCGAAATGTTACGCGTATAGTATTCAATAATATCCTTACGACGGATAATACCGAGGAAGACACGATCGACATCCACCACGGGCACAAAATTTTGGTCTGCTGCAAGTGTCAGCATATCCTCCATTTCAGCCTCAATGAATACACATTCATTATATACCCGATTGTTAATCTCATGGACTTGAACCTGATCCATCGTATCAAAAGTCAATCCGGGTGTATTTCGCATTTTCCATAACAAATCGCCTTCGGACAGGGTAGCAACATATTTTCCATCCTGGTCAATCACGGGAATGGCGGTGTAGTGTTGCGATTCCAATTGCTCAATAGCATCTTTCATGGAAGCGGTAGACTTGATATAGGCCACTTCGGCTTTGGGGAGTAAAAAATAGCTGATTTCCATCATCGGGCTCCTTTTCAGCCTTTTGCATAGCAAAAAAGCTTTAGTATGTAATCTCACTCTTCTTATTTAAACATATTATGTGAGCTTTCGGCTATTTTTAATGATAAATTCGTCAGATTTGTTTCATTGTTTAAATGGCTCTGGAAATCTATAGTGTATATTAGAGGTGATGTAACCATGAAATCCAAACGTAAATTAATGTACGGACTGCTGCCCATCTTGTTTGCAGGTGGAATCGGAATGTATCTATACATGCAGAATAACAAAGAAGCAGAGGCCAAACCCCAGACTACCGTGAATCAATACATAGAGCATCTGCAAAAAAAAGAATTTGACCAGTTGTACACCTTGATGACACCTGCTTCGCTGCAAGAGTCGGGCATGAACAAGGAACAATTTGTTGAGAAATACAATGCGATCTATTCGGGTATGGAAGTATCCACCGTCAAAGCGGAGGTTAAGCCTATGGATGTTGCCGAAACGGCTTCCGATGGCAGTAAGACCGATGCAGAGAAACAAAACCCGGATACGTACGAGGTGGATTATAATCTGCAACTGACAACTTTTTTGGGAGAAGTCAGTGAGACGCATACATTGAAACTGGTCCGGCAAGAGCTTGAGGACGGAGGCAAAAACTGGCAAATAAACTGGCAGCCTTCGCTGATCCTGAATGACATGGTTAAGGGCAGTAAGGTACGAGTGAGGACGCTGTTCCCGGATCGTGGAGACATTGTAGATCGTGATGGTTTGCCACTCGCTACCAAGGGCACGATGAATGAATGGGGAATTGTACCTGAGAAACTTGGTGATAACCCGGACCAGATGATTGCTCGAATCGCGAGCCATTATCAGGTTTCGGAAGATGCCATTCATAAGGCGCTTGCGCAGACATGGGTGAAGCCGGAGTATTTTGTCCCGATTGGTTCAACGGAGGAGTTTGACGTACCAGAATCTTTAAGCGGGGTTACGATGCAAAGCAAGGAAATCCGCTATTATCCACTTGGTGAGGCAGCTGCGCACCTGATTGGTTACGTGCGCAAAGCCACCAAGGAAGATCTGGATAAGGATACGGAAGGGTATTATCGCGCAGAAGATTGGATTGGTAAAGCGGGTTTGGAGCAGTCCATGGAGAAACAGCTGCGTGGTGAACGTGGTGGTCTGATTGAAATCACGGATGAATCCGGTAACTCCCGTTCTGAGCTTATTCGCAAGGATGCTGTAGATGGACAGAATGTTCAGCTGACGATTAGATCCAAACAGCAAAAGAAATTATATCAGACATTATCCAGTGGTGGAGACGCCGGTGCAATGGTTCTAATGAATCCGACGGACGGCAATCTGCTGGCGTTGGTCAGTGCACCTTCCTATAACCCGAACAAAATGGTCACAGGACTTACACAGGCAGAGTGGGATGCTTATTCGGCGAATGAGAAGCTTCCTTTTATCAACAGAGTCACTACCCGGTATGCACCAGGATCAACCTTCAAAGCGATTACAGCCGCAGCGGGACTGATGGAGAAGGTGACTACAGCGGACAAAACACATGATATCTCTGGCTTGCAATGGCGTAAAGACGATAGTTGGGGCGGTTATTATGTCAAGCGTGTGAAGAGTTTATCTCCGGTTAACATGGTTGATGCACTGGTATACTCGGATAATATTTACTTTGCCATGGAAGCGATTGAGATGGGCAGCGCCAAGTTTATTGATGGGATTCAGAAGTTTGGTTTTGGTGATAACTTTGGACTGGATGAAATGTATCTGAAGCCAAGCCAATATGCCAATGAAGCACATCTGGATCTGTCGTCTGAGGTATTACTCGCGGATACGTCTTACGGGCAAGGGGAGATGTTAATGTCCCCGATTCATCTTGCAGCGTCATTTACACCTTTTATTAATGAAGGGAAGCTGGTGAAACCTGTTCTGATCGAGGGAAAAGAAAGCACTAACCCTGAGGTAATTATTACTCCGGAAGCCGCAAATACGGTTAAGGATGCTTTGGGAGAAGTTGTTTCCCGGCAGGGAGGCACCGCCCACACCTTGAATTCAGTTCCTGGAGGACTCGCGGGCAAGACGGGAACAGCGGAGCTGAAAGCGAAGAAGGGAGAGAAGGGGCAGGAAAACGGATTTTTCGTAGTATTTGATACCGATTCTCCGATCTTCCTGTTATCAGCTGTAATTGAAGAGGTGAACGGCCGAGGTGGAAGCCACTATGTCGTGGATAAATTAAAGCCTTTTTTGGAAAAGTTGGAGATTACGCAGTAACTCCGATTTAATATATAGCTTCGCAAGCATTTTAAATAGCCCGGTCACCATGTTATGGTTCTCACATGTGACCGGGCCTTTTTTATTTTATTCAATATGGAATCATTTATTTCCTTGCAGTGATCATGAAGCGTGCCGAGTTGGTACGAATACCCTTCTCGTCGTGATTTTCTTTCACAAACTGCTGGAATCGCTCGAAGTCAGTGTCTACCTTTCCGAAATCAGGAATGATGGGTGCATGGGTTAGGAGAAACATCAAATCTTCGGGTGTAGCGTAATGCTCCACCACATTATATTCACGGGCCTGAATGTCATGGAAACCTGCTTTTTGAAGTTCATGTTTGTACCGTTCCATCAATGTACCAGGTTGAATGCCAAGGCTCTGTCCACGGCCAAAAGCTTCTGAAATGTTGGATTTATCGTGTTCGCTGACCTGCTGGGTTAGAAATATCCCGCCATCAGCAAGAACCCTGAATACTTCTGAAGCAGAGAATCCGGAGTGTCTGGAAGATACCACATTAAAGAAGCAATCTGGAAAAGCCAGTTTTTCTGCGTCCATATGAAGAAAGCGTACATTGGAATGACCGCCCGTAGCCTGAAGATTATGCTGTGCGGTCTCAATCATTCCTTGAGCGAGATCAATTCCCACCAGTAATAAGGCTTCTTCCGCAATGGACAGAATAGCTTCTCCGCCACCTGTTCCGATATCTAGCAACAGATCGGACGGTCGTGTATGGCGAACAACTTCCTTATAGAAGTTCCATCCGATTTTCTCCGAGACAACGTTCATGGAGCTGAAGTTCCAGCCATTCGTCCGGCCTACTCGTTCATAAAAGTCAGCGTAATCTATTTTGTTTTTCATTTTCATATTCCTCCAATGTGAGTTTGTTTGAACAGGACAAGAGAGTTGTGCCAAATCGTTCTAGTGTAAATGGTCGAATAGGATCAAATGGGCAGACGTATCCCTTGATAGCTGGTACGCGTTTTGACCCAGCCCGACGACTAATTACTTCGAACAATACGGAGCAACATCCGGGTCACCTCACAAGTTGGAATGTCTCCATTATATTCAATTGACAGCGTATACGCGAGGTGTTATTTTGAGGTGAAATCTATTCTATGAGTTCGAGGTGATCGATGGTGGCTATTCGTGCTAAGCAGATTTTTGTCAATTTACCTGTTCAAGATTTGAAGAAATCGGTTGAGTTTTTTACCAAGGTGGGGTTTGAGTTTGACGCCAATTTTACGGACGAGTCTGCTACTTGTATGATCATTGGGGAAAATATTTATGCCATGCTTTTGGTGGAGGAACGTTTCCAATCCTTCATCTCGAAAAAAATCTCCAATGCTGCTGATACAACCGAAGTCATCGTTGCCCTGTCTGTAGATAGCCGTGAGCAGGTAGATTCGATTGTACAAGCTGCCCTTGATGCAGGAGCGAAGCCATCCAACGAACCACAGGATCATGGATTCATGTATGGATGGAGTTTTCAGGATCTGGATGATCATCTGTGGGAAGTCTCCTATATGGATCTAAGCGCTTTTCCTTCGGCGTGACAAAATGAAAATAAGTAGAACCTTCCTATAGTATAATAGGAAGGTTTTTTGCATCTTTTCTTCATCCATTTATTATCGGAAGTATGCATTCACACATCCCCATGGACATGGACATGAATAGGATAACCCGAGCTTGTTAAAAACGATCACAGGGAGATGACCATGATTCGTTCAAACGTGAAAAGTTATCGCTATCGTATTGGTAAAAAGCAATATATCGTAATCCAGATTCACCAAACGGCGAAGGGCTATGCTGACTCAGGTAACGTACTTGCAAGTAATGCAGTTAACGTGCAGATTCTGAAACAGAAAGGTCGCCGTTCTTCTCGCAGACGTTAGTCTGGCAGCAGAGAAGAGAAGTAGGGAGGGGGATGAATAATGAGTACACGCAAAAAGAAAGCAAAACAAGTTAACCGGGTGGACGTGGACAAAAGCCGTTTGAAATTCCAGGCACGACAGTCAGCCAAAGCTTCGGTTGGACAGGGCGGTAATGCATTCGCGATCAATGCCAACGAACTGGGCAACATCCGGGTGCGCGCAGGACAGCAGGGCTGAACAGGAGGAGATACCGCGTGTCGGTATCTCCTTTTTCGTTTATGGAAACACGCACAGAATTTATCCGGATTACATATGGTGTATTTTACCTTTTTGCTATATGATAAGTGTCGATTCCTGTTGACACTAAGTATCGAAAGATGCCTAAAGCTGATGTACTAAAAAGTTAGAAGGTAAGTATACATACGTTTCTTTTTGATGGAGGGATTAGGATGTATTGTCACATATGTGGGACCAAAAGTAGTCCTGGGGATAGTACTTGCAGAAAGTGTAACACAAAACTGAAAGATGCAAGCTCCACAGAGGAACAGATCTGGGCGGAAACAGCCGTGGGTTTGGAAAAAAGAACAGAAGAAACAGCCGAATTATTATCCCGGCAGCAACAGCCTGCACCCAGACAGAGCAACACCAGTCAAGGCCGCGCATTTAGTTGGATCATTCCACTGCTACTTGCAGCCGTGATGGGGGCTTTACTAACGTTCTACTACAAGCAGGAGATGAGTATTAATGCGGAGGTGAAAACTCTGCATCAACAGGCGGAACAAGCTGCACTAGAGGGGAAATATAAAGAGGCTCTTCAGCTGCTGGACAGCGCTCTAACGAAACGACCGAACTATGATGCACTTATACAGGATCGGCAAATTACGGCGAAAGCGTTCAATCTGATGAATCAGTTGGATGAGGCATCCACAAGTCTGAAGACAGGAAAGCTGTCCGCAGGAGACAAGACCATTCAGGCTGTAGCCAAAGCGTTGATGGAGCGGGAAGAACCTGTTTTTGCCAAAGTGCGTGCCGCATTCAACAACAGAAAGGTAACGCTGGCCGTATTGAAGGTGAAAAAGGAAATCGACAGTTTGACAACAATTGAGGCACTAGCTGAGAAGCTGGATACCGTATCAAACTTGAAAGGCAAGGAAGCTGAGACGGTAGAGAAGCAAATTGTCGACAAGCTCGCAAGCATAAGTTATAAAGAGGCGGAACAGCAAGTAAAGCAAAAGAATTTCACAAATGCTTTACAAACGGTCGACCAGGGATTGTCCTATGCTCCGGAAAATGAAAAACTGACTTCGTATCGTGAACGGGTGCTCAGTGAAAAAAAGGCATTTGAAAAAGCGGAAGCGGATCGCATTCAACTGGCGGAGCAACAGGCTGCAGAAGAAGATCTGATGAATCGAACGGCGGCAGTAAGTGTCGTGAACGTTGATGCGACGCTTGATATGTACGGGGATCTTTATATTAGCGGTTCATTGATCAATAATGCAACTCGACCGATCTCTTCCGTTACAGTTTTGATTGATATTTATGATATAGACGGTGTATACCTGGGCCAAACTTATGCAGATGTGTATCCAAGCTGGCTGGATGTGGGGGAAGAAGGTTTTTTTGAAACCTATTATTATGGTGTGTACGAGGAAGCGGAAATCTCTGTTGTGAATGCAACGTGGTATCTCGAATAGGGGGACAGGTTGGAATGGCCAAACGAACATGGAGTACGATCATATCCAGTGCTATTATCATTGGTGCTGGAGCAGGAGGCGTGTTCTGGATACACCAGCATTCAGCAGATCAGTTGCAGGATGGGCCCAGACTGGCAGTTGTTGCCGCGAAGGAAACGGAAAATGCGGCAGCGACGACTGCCTCCAAGCAACCTGTGAAGAAGACACGCAAACAGATTATAGAAGAAAGCCAGAAGAAAGTGGTAACGATCGAGAGTAGCAGCGGATTGGGCTCCGGTTTTCTCTACAATGATCAGGGAGATGTCGTGACCAATGCGCATGTGGTGGAGGGGGCGAATGAAGTAACTATTCGGACCTTGAACCATGAGGAATACAAGGGGACGGTTATTGGTATTGGGGATGAAACAGACGTAGCTGTAGTCAGGGTTCCTGATTTGAAAAAAATTAAGCCGTTAATCATCGCCAAATCCAAAGCTGAGACCGGAGACGAGATTCTGGCATTGGGTAGTCCACTTGGGCTAGAGAACACCGTAACAACCGGAATCATCAGTGGATTGGGGCGTAGCTTTGAAATAGCGCCTTACATCTATAGTAACCTCTATCAGATTTCTGCACCAATAACACATGGCAACAGTGGTGGACCACTCATTAGTGCGGAGACTGGTGAAGTGATCGGCATTAATTCGGCGGTCGTGGAACAGGAAGGGGGAATAGGATTCAGTATCCCTATGACTAGTGTGCTCAAGCAGGTACAGGCGTGGTCCAAAAATCCTTCTGGCACAACGTCGGTACGGACGGCTGGAGATACTCACTTGGGTTCAGCCACTAAGACATTGCAAGCAGAAGGAATTGTAACGGACTTTTATACAAGCCTTAATCTGAGTGATTATGTCACTGCTTATGCACTGCTCGGAAGCGAGTGGCAGAGTGCTACAACATATGCCAAGTTCAGAGAAGGATATCTGAATACAAGTGAAGTGACCATCAGTGAGGTGTCCTCAGTCAATAAAGGCGATGACGAGATGGAAGTGAAGGCAATGATTACAGCAAATGAACGCAAGGATGGGGAATATATACTATCGCAATATCGGGTCGAGTATCAGTTGGGTTATGAGAATGGTCAACTGAAAATATTGCATGGTAAAGGTAAAAAAGTGAAATGATTGTGGAGGGAGAGTTGGCCTATATGCCAAGTCTCCTTTTTGATTGCTTATATTCGATGTATCTGTTAAAATACAGAACGAATGTTCAGTATGTATGGGACGGAGTGAAATGGAATGAATATGAATAAAAAGCAACTTCAAACCGAGCAGACCAAGAAAAAACTTGCGGATGCTTCCAAAGCCCTTTTTGTACAAAAAGGTTATAAAGCAACGTCCATTGAGGATATTGTAGCTGCGACGGGCAGCAGCAAAGGCAATATATATTACCATTTTAAAAGTAAGGAAGGTCTGTTCCTCTATCTAATCGATGAGTGGGACCGGGAGTGGGAAGAGAGCTGGGCGGCCAAAGAACATCTCTATCGCACCTCCACGGAAAAGGTTTATGGTTTGGCGGAACAATTAGTTCTGGATGATATGAATCACCCGCTGACGAAGGCAGCTGATGAGTTCTTCACAGGGGAAAAGAAAGAAAATGATATTGAGGAGCGGATCTCCTTAATGTTTGAGCGGCATATTCAATTTAATAAACAAATGATAGAGCAAGGCATTGAGAGCGGTGAGTTCAAAGCAGACAATGTAGATAATCTCGCACTCATATTGGAAAGTACCATTATTGGTCTTAGTCAGATGTCACGGGGCATGGAGCCAGATCAGGCTCTTGCGTTATACCGCCAGGCCGCCAGTGTATTCTTACATGGGATTGCAAAAGATAAAGATTAAGCAACATTTTGACAACTACGGAGGATGGAATCATGGCATTACTTACACGGAACAGGGGCGCACTGCTGCTGTTAATGTTTAATATTTTTCTTGTTTTTACGGGTATTGGTCTGGTTGTGCCGATCATGCCTGCGTATATGGATCTACTGCATATCACCGGATTCACGGTTGGATTGCTGGTAGCGGCATTTTCCTTCACACAGTTCCTGTTCTCCCCGCTTGCGGGTAGATGGTCGGATACGTGGGGACGTAAGAAAATTATCGTTGGCGGCATGCTGATCTTTGCCGTATCGGAGTTTATGTTTGGTGCGGTCAATGCACCAGTCTTGCTATTCGCAGCCCGGATGTTAGGCGGTATTGGTGCGGCGATGATCTTCCCGGCAGTTATGGCATACACCGCGGATATTACAACAGAGGAAGAACGCGGCAAAGGTATGGGATTGATTAATGCAGCGATTACAACCGGATTTATTATCGGTCCGGGAATTGGTGGGTACATTGCGGACTTTGGCATTCGAATTCCGTTTTACGCCGCTGGGGTTGCCGGGTTGCTGGCATCCATCATTACATTGATTATCTTGCCTGAATCTACGCGAAGCACAGGAGAACAAAGTAAACCTATCCCTGGCTTAACGAAGGTCAAAGCTCCAGGTATGGTATCCCAATTGCTGAATTCATACCGTGAACCATACTTTTTCAGTTTGATCATCGTGTTTGTTATGGCATTTGGTCTGGCGAACTATGAGACGGTATTTTCACTGTTTGTGGATCACAAGTTTGGCTTCACGACCAAAGACATTGCATTTATCATTACATTTGGTTCCATCGCGGGTGCGGTTGTGCAAGTATCCCTGATCGGTTGGTTGCTCAATCGGTTTGGTGAAAAGATGGTCATTTCGGTCTGTCTGTTATTTGTAGCCGTATTTGTACTGTTGACCTTGTTTGTGCATACGTACTGGCTCATTCTTGTTGTAACGTTTATCGTCTTTCTGGGTATGGATATTTTACGTCCGGCGATCAGTACACAGATGTCCAAACTGGCACAAGAACAACAGGGCTTTGTAGCCGGACTGAACTCGGCGTATACCAGTTTGGGGAATATCGCAGGTCCAATCGTAGCTGGAGCACTGTTCGATGTGAATATTAACTATCCTTATGTTTCAGCAGCAGCCGTTCTGGCGATCTGTTTCCTGTTATCCCTGCGGGTACTCAGAGGGGCCAAAGCGGTAAAGCAACCGAAGGCTGAAATGTAATTCTATAATTTGAAAAGAAGTACTTTAATACGAAAAAACAGTCGATCACACCTAACGTGTGGTCGACTGTTTTTTATTATGATATTAAAGGATTACAGTATTAACGGATTTCTCCATTCGTTTCAATCAGTTTTTGATACCAGTGGAAACTCTGTTTGCGGATACGTCTCAATTCCTTGATATCGAATTCCTCACGATCCACATAGATGAATCCATAACGTTTGCTTGATCCTTGATGTGTGCTAACCAGATCGATCGCAGACCAAGGGCAGAAGCCAAATACATCCACGCCGTCCGTGATCGCCAGTTGAATCTGATCGATATGTTTCTTGAAGAACTGAATACGATACGGATCGTTAACCACGTCGCCTTCCTCCAGTTTATCAAAGGCACCCAGACCATTTTCCGTAACAATCAATGGCAGGTGGTAACGGGAGTAGATCTGGCGAAGGGTAGAGCGGAAGCCCACCGGATCAATTTCCCAGCCAAACTCCGTTTTTTGCAGATTGGGATTCACAGATCCTCTATATGCACCCGGTTCACCTACGATTTCATGCTGATCTCCTGTATGGGAGAAGTCATTACCATCGTTCAGACTTTCACCAACCGTTTGAGAAGTATAGTAGTTAAAAGCAATAAAGTCAGGGTTTCCTTGCGCTAAGATGTCCATATCTCCGTCTTCAATGACAGGCGTATATCCTTTCTCTTCGAGATAACTCCAGGCAATATGATTATAACGTCCATATACCGCCATATCGAGATAGAGCCAGTTACGAATGGCAGCATAGTTATCAGCCGCGAGTGTGTCTTCTGGTTTGGAGCTCGCCGGGTAAATTACACCGATATTAGGAGCTGGGCCAATTTTGGCTTCAGGCAGCATATCATGACATAGGACCATGGCTTTAGCTTGAGCAACCAGCATGTGGTGATTTTGCTGATACAGTGTTTTTTGCGGATCAACAAGTGTTGTATCCAGTGTACCCAGAGAGCCAGGATGCAGGATCAGCATATTTTGTTCGTTAATGGTCAACCAATATTTGACCCGATCTCCGTAGTTCTCATAAAGGGTCTTGGCATATTGTTCAAAAGCATCAATCGTTGCACGGTTGGACCAGCCACCTTTTTCTTCAAGTGCATAAGGAAGATCGAAGTGATACATCGTCACAATGGGTTCAATACCGTATTTAATTAACTCATTAATGAGAGAATCGTAAAAGGCGAGCCCCTTCGGATTCACTTCACCCGCTCCTTGCGGATAGATGCGTGTCCATGCGATGGAGAAGCGGTAGGCTTTAAAGCCCATTTCGGCGAGCAACGCCACATCTTCTTTGTACATATGATAGTGATCACTGGTTACCTTGAAGTCGGTTACGCCTTCCACATGATTGCCCATGTCGATGACAGAAGGGCCTTTGCCATCTTCATTCCAGGCTCCCTCGATCTGATAGGCAGAGGTTGAACCTCCCCAGAAGAAATCTTTAGGAAATGGTTTCAGTTGAGTATGTTTCATGGTTAGTTCCTCCTAAGTTGAATTCATAATATATAAGTTGGGTCAGACAACGAGAGTCAGCAGGACATCATTTTTCTGTACCTGTTCCTGAGTCGTTTCGAACACATCTACTTCTTGCTGCGTTAGGGTCACAATGACAGGTGTTACGGTTTCGTATCCGGCTTCCTTGATCTTATCGATGTCAAACTGGATCAACAGATCGCCCTGTCTGACGATATCCCCTTCCTGAACGACAGGAGAGAAGTGTTTTCCTTTCAGTGCTACTGTGTTGATGCCAATATGAATCAGGATTTCCGTTCCTGCGTTGGTGGTTAGTCCAATGGCATGTCCAGTTGGGAAGAGGGAAGTGACAACACCGTCTACCGGAGCGACAACTTCACCAATCTCAGGGACAATCGCCAAACCTTTGCCCATAGCACCAGTCGAAAAGGCGGGGTCATTAATAGTACTCAGTGCTACGGCTTTACCTGTAAGTGGGCTATAGATTTGTTCTTTCTTGATCTCCGTTGTTTTGGTCTCAGGTACTTCAGGAAGTTCTGCTGGTGTACTTTGAGCCGATGTGTTGGAGACAGATTCATTTGTCCCGGAAACTGTATCTTTGGTTTTGCTTTCGTAACCAAACATCACGGTTAATACCGCTGCTACCGCAAAGGAGCAGGCAATCGCAATTACGTAGACTACCGTTGGTGTATAGACGGGAATGGCAAATATATTGTGGAACACATAAGCAGTCATTTTAACACCAAAGTGACCATTAATGGCACCGCCGATCGCACCCGCGATGACCACGATAGGAATCACACGTTTATAACGCAGGATCAGGCCGTATACGATTGGTTCAGTGACACCTGCAAGTAAACCGGTAAGGCTGGTCGAGCCAGCAAGGGTTCGCAGGGTTTTGTTCTTTTTGGCTTTCAGGAAAATACCGAACGCTACACCGATTTGTGCAAATACAGCTGCAGCAGCCATGGCCTCAATTGGATCGCCGCCAACCCCGATATTTTGTATCGTGATTGGAGTAAAGCCCCAGTGGAGTCCGAACACAACCATGAAGGTCATGAATCCACCCAGTACAACCCCTGATAATATACCGCTGACGCCAATGAGCCAAGTTACGCCGGAGGAGATCCAGTCACCTACCGTAGTGCCGAATGGTCCAAAGGCCATTGCGGACAGCGGAACCATAATCATCAGAGCAATCATCGGTACAAGGAACAATTGCAGGTCTTTCAAAATGATTTTCTTGAGTAACTTATCGAGAACAGCGTAGATACTAATCGATATGAAGATTGGGAATACGCTGGCTGAATAATTCATCATCACAACCGGTATACCCAGGAACGATACATCTGAGCCCTTATCCATCAGCCCGGTGAAGCTCGGTTCCATCAGAGCGGCACCAATTACGCCAGCTACATAAGGATTAGCTTTCAGCTTCATACCCAGTGTGATGCCGAGGAAAATGGGCAAGAAATAAAATACAGCGTTGCCGGCAGCAGATAGAATCAGGTATGTGTCACTTGTATCCGACATCCATCCGAGCATGGTCAAGACAGTCAGCAAAGCTTTTAGCATACCTGATCCTGCCATAGCCGGGATTAACGGTGAGAAACTTCCGGATATTATTTCAAAAACTTTGGATAATAGCGAGGTTTTTTCCCCTGTGGACTCACCCGATGAGGAGGAGTCTCCTCCGAAATCCCGGTTTTTCATAATCTCCGCATATACATGAGCCACGTTACTACCGATGACAACCTGGAACTGGCCTCCGCTTTCTACAACGGTAATAATGCCATCGTGTTTCTCAAGCGTTTCACGTTCAGCCTTTTTCGAATCTTTCAGGTCGAATCTCAGCCGGGTCGCACAGTGGACAAGACCATTGATATTGGCTTCTCCGCCGACGAGACGAACGATGTCATCCCCCATTTTTTTATGATCCATGTTCATTCTCCTTTGTTGTTAAGATTGCCTGAAAACAAAAAAATACCTAAACGAATGGCTATGATCATCGGAAAGATGACCTGTTGCCAATCATTTAGGTATCGCCTGCGTGAGCAGTAACAATCCTTGTCGTTAAGTTGTGAGACCTACTATATCTGACGCCGAAATCGTTTGCAAGCTTTTTTTATTCCACGTCAAGCAAATCGTTACGGGAAGTGACACGTTGAATATGGATCGTCAAATACACCTTTTCATCAATGGACATGGCACTTTCAAACTTATCTTCAAGGTACTGATTGATCCGTTGTGTGCACTCAAAAGCCTTGCTATATTTGTCCTTCACCTGCTCATACAGAAAGTTATCTCCTGAAGCAAATTGCTCCTGTTCATTACTCAACATTCTCTGCACAAAGTATTGCAGATGGGTAATAAACCGGGAATAATTAAATGAATTTTCATCCAGGGCAATGTGGTAATGGTTGGTCACAATGTTGAAGATATCATCAATTACTTCAGTGATTTCAACGGTTTGTTTCATGCCTTGAGCATCTTGACGAGCGTTAACAAAATGCATCGCAATAAAGCTGGCCTCATGTTCATCCATCTGGATGCCGAATTGTTCCTGGATCAGCTCCACAGCGTTCATGCCAATCCCAAATTCCTTTTTGTAAAACTTCTTAATCTGCCACAAAAGAGAATTCTTCAGCCCGACGGATTTACGGTACCGGGTAATGGCAAACTGAATATGATCGATCAATGATATATAGATATTATCACTAAAAATATCGCCCATTTCCTTTTTGGCATGGCCCACAATTTCGTCCGCTAACTTCAAATATTCGACCGATGTTTCCCCAATCAGATCGATTAACTTTTGTGGTATTTTATCCGATTTCAGCACAAAGGTTTTTTCGATTTTATCCTCATCCACGGGCTGTCCGTTTTTCTTTTTGAAGCCAAGACCGTTGCCAATCACAACAAATTCGTGACCAACCTGGTTCTCAGCCCGGATGACATTGTTGTTAAAAATCTGACGGATGATCATATATGTGTTTCACCTCAATTGGTCGTAATAATAACAAAAAACCCAAACTAAGGCTTAATAGACAGCCTTGGTTTGGGTATCGCCTGCTTACCAGTAACAATCCCGAAGAAGACGCAGCTTCCTCTTTCAATTATGTCCACTATACCGCTTTCATAACAGAATAACAATACAATGATTTATGGAAATGGACGTAAAGGCGTGGATTTTTGGTATAATAAGAAATGCTGGAAGTGAATTAGATGGGCTGGGTTGCATGATAAGTTACCGAGGACGGTCATTTTTAAGCATATACAGGATTATTGGAGTGATAACATGAGCAATGCAAAAGGAAAAGGCGGCACCGGCCGTGGTACGGGTAAAAAAGGCTGGAACCGTTGGCAAGCCGCTGCTAACCGGGCGAAAAGTGCCCCGAAGCCTTATAAAAGTAAAGGTACAAAGAAGAAGGACGATACCGAAACTTCAAGTGGCAAGCCCGAGTAAGTGTGGCTTGACGATGCCAGAGGAGAGAGCTGCCTGACTATCGGGTGGGTCTCTTTTTGCTTGAAAAGATAAAAAAATTAAATTGACAGTATTGTAGATATGGTAATAATATAGAGCTTACGCAAATTAGATGGTAGTGCTACTATATAGAGAAAGGAGCATCAGCATGCCTGTTAATATGGATGAAAATCCACTTGGACTGATTCTGTCACGGACGTATCTGGCATACAAAAAAACAACAACCAGAAATCTGAGTGAACAGGATATTACGCCGGAACAATTTGCAGTTCTGAATGAATTGAGCAAGGCTGGAAGCCATATATCACAGAAAAAACTGGCTGAATTAACAGTGCGGGACCAGACAACTGTAGGCAAAATTATAGACAAGTTGATTCGCAAAGGTCTGGTGACAAGAGAAGAAGATCCACAGGACCGCAGAGCGGTTTTGCTTTGTTTAACGGCGGAAGGACTGGAAATGAATAACGTTCTGACACCTAAGTCAAAAAAGCAAGAGCAAGAGGCACTCGCCGATTGTTCCCCTGAAGAGCTTGAAGCATTTATGAATGTGATGAATCGGATCTACGAAAAGATGAAATAAATTTTTTTGGTCTAATATGTGCATGTGCATATATATGTAGTGCAATTATTTTAATTTTAACTAATGGGAGTCGTGAACGAATGAAAAGCTTCAAAGATTTTCTTAAAGTGCCACAGACAAAAATAGGGTTGGTTTTTGCATTGATTGTTCCACTGTTATTTGTTGTGATCTGGATGACGGGTTATCATCAAGCCACGGAGAGAGTGGATCAACTTCAAGTAGCGCTGGTGAACGAAGACGGGACACAGGGAACAGAGGTGCAGAAGCAGATTGAAACGCTCGCGCCTTTCCATGTCAATGTACTGGATTCTGCCCAGGAAGCCGAGAAACAGATGAATGCAGGTAACTATGCGATGGTTATTGTTATTCCGGAAGGATTCACTGACCGGATTGAAGGCGGTAGAGAGACGAGTTTGTCCTTCTATATTAATCAGGGAAATGCTGATGTAGCCAAATCCATTGTGGAACACGCGGCGACTGGAATGACTGCACAAATGGGACAAGGGATTTTGGAGTCCAAGGTTCAAGTGACACTCAATGACGATAGTACAAACAGCGATGAACTGAGTGCAGCCATTGGACAAGCGATGGCAAAGATGAATGAAGGGCCTGTGAAGGCTGAAATTAATAAAACGAACAGTGTGAGTGATTTTGCTACATCGATGCTTCCCATGATTCTGGGTTTTATCACCTACATTGCTGCGATGACTATGAACATTCAGTTTAATATTACGTCGAATATGATGAAGCGTACCCATTCCAAATGGGAAATCTTCTGGGGACGGCAAATGCTGTTATTGTGTATAGCAGTGATCGTTCCTCTAATAGTGGATACAGTTGCTCTTCTGTTCACGGATGTGGCGAGCTCCTTCGGCGCGTTGTATCTGTATCATGTGCTGGTGAGTCTGGCGTGTATCTGTTTTACACAGATGAGTTTTGCCCTGTTTGGCAATGCAGGCCCTCTATTTAATGTTGCGATGGTTCCACTCCAGTTGATGACAGCAGGAAATATCATTCCAGCCGAGATGCTGGCGCCATTCTACCGTTATATCGGTAACTTTCTGCCCGCTTCAAATGGGGTACAGGGATTTATGCGTTTGATCTATAGTGGAGAGGCAGTAGGTGGATACATGGTTCATCTTCTGTTGATCTCCATTATTACGTGGGGAATTACGTTGCTGCGAGTTGGCATGCAAAAAGCAGGTAATGGACAGTTGACGATGACGCCTCCAGCATCAGCGCAGGCACAACATTAAGAGTTTCCTTCTATATATAATGTAATAACACACAAGAAAGTGGTTCACGTATAGTTATATGCGTGCATCACTTTTTTTGTGTATCTTCTATAATACCTCTACTTATACTCGTGGTAACTTACAGTCACCCCAGTAATCTTGAAAGACGTTGATATGAGGGATAAGTATAATTAAGCATATTAATGAAGCTAAAATATATTAGAGAAGATTTAGCCCTATTAATTCTAAAAACAATTAGACATGTATTGCGTTGTATGAATGGATTTTAGGATATAAAAACGATGCAACTGGGATAGAGGAGAGCAACACAGTAAAGGTGGTTGATTTGTGGTAAATGAATTTTATTAAATTAAGTATTGTAATTAATATCTATACGTGATATATTATTAATCCGGCCAAGAAAACACGGTTTAACACTGGTGCGGCAAGCAAATGACATAAGCTTCGAAAGAAACTTAAAAAAAGAGCTTGCAAAGTTGGTTCGGACATGATATTATATAAGAGTTGCTGAAGAGAACAACATTCGGTAACGAAACAAGTTTGATCTTTGAAAACTGAACAACGAGTGAGTAAACATTCTGCTTGCAGAATGAACGCGAAAGTTTGAAACAAGCCTTGGTTTGAATCGACTGGAGCACAAATGAGATTTTTAATCTCGTCAGATTCAAAATGAGCTTATCGCTCTTTTCAATACTTTATTGGAGAGTTTGATCCTGGCTCAGGACGAACGCTGGCGGCATGCCTAATACATGCAAGTCGAGCGGACTTGAAGAGAAGCTTGCTTCTCTGATGGTTAGCGGCGGACGGGTGAGTAACACGTAGGCAACCTGCCCTCAAGTTTGGGACAACTACCGGAAACGGTAGCTAATACCGAATAGTTGTTTTCTTCGCCTGAAGGAAACTGGAAAGACGGAGCAATCTGTCACTTGGGGATGGGCCTGCGGCGCATTAGCTAGTTGGTGGGGTAACGGCTCACCAAGGCGACGATGCGTAGCCGACCTGAGAGGGTGATCGGCCACACTGGGACTGAGACACGGCCCAGACTCCTACGGGAGGCAGCAGTAGGGAATCTTCCGCAATGGGCGAAAGCCTGACGGAGCAATGCCGCGTGAGTGATGAAGGTTTTCGGATCGTAAAGCTCTGTTGCCAGGGAAGAACGCTTGGGAGAGTAACTGCTCTCAAGGTGACGGTACCTGAGAAGAAAGCCCCGGCTAACTACGTGCCAGCAGCCGCGGTAATACGTAGGGGGCAAGCGTTGTCCGGAATTATTGGGCGTAAAGCGCGCGCAGGCGGTCATTTAAGTCTGGTGTTTAATCCCGGGGCTCAACCCCGGATCGCACTGGAAACTGGGTGACTTGAGTGCAGAAGAGGAGAGTGGAATTCCACGTGTAGCGGTGAAATGCGTAGATATGTGGAGGAACACCAGTGGCGAAGGCGACTCTCTGGGCTGTAACTGACGCTGAGGCGCGAAAGCGTGGGGAGCAAACAGGATTAGATACCCTGGTAGTCCACGCCGTAAACGATGAGTGCTAGGTGTTAGGGGTTTCGATACCCTTGGTGCCGAAGTTAACACATTAAGCACTCCGCCTGGGGAGTACGGTCGCAAGACTGAAACTCAAAGGAATTGACGGGGACCCGCACAAGCAGTGGAGTATGTGGTTTAATTCGAAGCAACGCGAAGAACCTTACCAGGTCTTGACATCTGAATGACCGGTGCAGAGATGTACCTTTTCTTCGGAACATTCAAGACAGGTGGTGCATGGTTGTCGTCAGCTCGTGTCGTGAGATGTTGGGTTAAGTCCCGCAACGAGCGCAACCCTTATATTTAGTTGCCAGCACTTCGGGTGGGCACTCTAGATAGACTGCCGGTGACAAACCGGAGGAAGGTGGGGATGACGTCAAATCATCATGCCCCTTATGACCTGGGCTACACACGTACTACAATGGCCGGTACAACGGGCTGCGAAATCGCGAGATGGAGCCAATCCCAACAAAGCCGGTCTCAGTTCGGATTGCAGGCTGCAACTCGCCTGCATGAAGTCGGAATTGCTAGTAATCGCGGATCAGCATGCCGCGGTGAATACGTTCCCGGGTCTTGTACACACCGCCCGTCACACCACGAGAGTTTATAACACCCGAAGTCGGTGGGGTAACCGCAAGGAGCCAGCCGCCGAAGGTGGGATAGATGATTGGGGTGAAGTCGTAACAAGGTAGCCGTATCGGAAGGTGCGGCTGGATCACCTCCTTTCTATGGAGAATCGTTTCCTGCAACGGAAACATTCAAATATAAAATCTAGCCAGGTCGGCTAGTTACTCACTCGTTGCTCAGTTTTGAGAGCTCAAACTCTCAAACAGCTTGCTTTTGCATGGAGCTTGTTCTTTGAAAACTAGATATCGAAACGAAACAAACGCGAATTAGAACATTCCTTTTTAGCTGAACTTGTGTAAACAAGTTTCAATAAAAACGGTAGTCAAATTGCTTTTGTGATGGTATCGGGTGAGAGTGACTTTTGGCTTTGCGTAAGCAAAACAAGGGAAGCGAGCGACCGAAACCGGAACAAAATGGTTAAGCTACTAAGAGCACACGGAGGATGCCTAGGCGCTAGGAGCCGATGAAGGACGTGGCGAACAACGAAACTGCCTCGGGGAGCTGTAAGCAAGCTTTGATCCGGGGGTGTCCGAATGGGGAAACCCAGCTGGGGTAATTTCCAGTTACACCTAACTGAATACATAGGTTAGTGTGAGGCATACCAGGGGAACTGAAACATCTAAGTACCCTGAGGAAGAGAAAACAATAGTGATTCCGTCAGTAGCGGCGAGCGAACGCGGAGAAGCCCAAACCAGAGAGCTTGCTCTTTGGGGTTGTGGGACGTCTCACATGGAGTTACAAAGGAACCGGTTAAGCGAAGAGGTCTGGAAAGGCCCGCCAAAGAAGGTAAAAGCCCTGTAGTTGAAAGTCTGTTCCCTCCGAGACGGATCCCGAGTAGTGCGGGGCACGTGAAACCCCGTATGAATCCGGCAGGACCATCTGCCAAGGCTAAATACTTCCTAGCGACCGATAGTGAAGCAGTACCGTGAGGGAAAGGTGAAAAGCACCCCGGAAGGGGAGTGAAATAGAACCTGAAACCGTGTGCTTACAAAAAGTCAGAGCCCGTTTTAGGGGTGATGGCGTGCCTTTTGTAGAATGAACCGGCGAGTTACGTTCCCGTGCAAGGTTAAGGTGAAGAGCCGGAGCCGCAGCGAAAGCGAGTCTGAATAGGGCGACTTAGTACGTGGACGTAGACCCGAAACCGGGTGATCTACCCCTGTCCAGGGTGAAGGTGCGGTAACACGCACTGGAGGCCCGAACCCACGCATGTTGAAAAATGCGGGGATGAGGTGGGGGTAGCGGAGAAATTCCAATCGAACTCGGAGATAGCTGGTTCTCCCCGAAATAGCTTTAGGGCTAGCCTCGGAAAACAGAGTCGTGGAGGTAGAGCACTGATTGGGTGCGGGGCCCGCAAGGGTTACCAAGCTCAGTCAAACTCCGAATGCCATAGACTTACTTCCGGGAGTCAGACAGTGAGTGCTAAGATCCATTGTCAAAAGGGAAACAGCCCAGACCATCAGCTAAGGTCCCCAAGTGTGTGTTAAGTGGGAAAGGATGTGGAGTTGCACAGACAACCAGGATGTTGGCTTAGAAGCAGCCACCATTGAAAGAGTGCGTAATAGCTCACTGGTCGAGTGACTCTGCGCCGAAAATGTAACGGGGCTAAACACACCACCGAAGCTATGGCTTGATGCTTTGCATCAGGGGTAGGGGAGCGTTGTATAAGGGTTGAAGGTGTACCGTAAGGAGCGCTGGACATTATACAAGTGAGAATGCCGGTATGAGTAACGAAAAGATCAGTGAGAATCTGATCCGCCGAAAGCCTAAGGGTTCCTGAGGAAGGCTCGTCCGCTCAGGGTAAGTCGGGACCTAAGGCGAGGCCGAAAGGCGTAGTCGAAGGACAACAGGTCGAAATTCCTGTACCACCGTAAGCCGTTATGAGCAATGGGGGGACGCAGTAGGGTAGTGACGCGGACTGATGGATGTCCGTCTAAGCAGTAAGGCTGATGTGTAGGCAAATCCGCACATTGTAAGGCTGAGCTGTGATGGGGAGCGAAAATTATAGTAGCGAAGGTCATGATCTCACACTGCCAAGAAAAGCCTCTAGCCAGGTGAAGGTGCCCGTACCGCAAACCGACACAGGTAGGCGAGAAGAGTATTCTAAGGCGCGCGGAAGAACTCTCGTTAAGGAACTCGGCAAAATGACCCCGTAACTTCGGGAGAAGGGGTGCCCCGGTAGTGTGAATAGCACGAGGGGGCCGCAGTGAAAAGGCCCAAGCGACTGTTTAGCAAAAACACAGGTCTGTGCGAAGCCGTAAGGCGAAGTATACGGGCTGACGCCTGCCCGGTGCTGGAAGGTTAAGGGGAGTGGTTAGGGAGTAATCCCGAAGCTGTGAACCGAAGCCCCAGTAAACGGCGGCCGTAACTATAACGGTCCTAAGGTAGCGAAATTCCTTGTCAGGTAAATTCTGACCCGCACGAATGGCGTAACGACTTGGGCGCTGTCTCAACGAGAGATCCGGTGAAATTTTAATACCTGTGAAGATGCAGGTTACCCGCGACAAGACGGAAAGACCCCATGGAGCTTTACTGCAGCTTGATATTGAATTTGGGTACGATCTGTACAGGATAGGTGGGAGCCTTTGAAACGTGAGCGCCAGCTTGCGTGGAGGCAACGTTGGGATACCACCCTGATCGTATCTAGGTTCTAACCTGGTACCGTAATCCGGTGCGGGGACAGTGTCAGGTGGGCAGTTTGACTGGGGCGGTCGCCTCCTAAAGAGTAACGGAGGCGCCCAAAGGTTCCCTCAGAATGGTTGGAAATCATTCGAAGAGTGCAAAGGCATAAGGGAGCTTGACTGCGAGACCTACAAGTCGAGCAGGGACGAAAGTCGGGCTTAGTGATCCGGTGGTACCGCATGGAAGGGCCATCGCTCAACGGATAAAAGCTACCCTGGGGATAACAGGCTTATCTCCCCCAAGAGTCCACATCGACGGGGAGGTTTGGCACCTCGATGTCGGCTCATCGCATCCTGGGGCTGAAGTAGGTCCCAAGGGTTGGGCTGTTCGCCCATTAAAGCGGTACGCGAGCTGGGTTCAGAACGTCGTGAGACAGTTCGGTCCCTATCTGTCGTGGGCGTAGGAAATTTGAGAGGAGCTGTCCTTAGTACGAGAGGACCGGGATGGACGTACCGCTGGTGTACCAGTTGTTCCGCCAGGAGCACCGCTGGGTAGCTATGTACGGACGGGATAAACGCTGAAAGCATCTAAGCGTGAAGCCCCCCTCAAGATGAGATTTCCCAGTATGTAAGACCCCTTGAAGACGACGAGGTAGATAGGCTGGGGGTGGAAGTGCAGCAATGCATGGAGCTGACCAGTACTAATCGGTCGAGGGCTTATCCAATTAGCAAGTGATAATTCGCATGTTTCGTTTCGAATCTAGTTTTCAGAGAACAACACTCTGAAATGTAAGCTACGCGTTTGGTGGCGATGGCGGAGGGGTTCCACACGTACCCATCCCGAACACGACCGTTAAGCCCTCTAGCGCCGATGGTACTTGGACCGCAGGGTCCTGGGAGAGTAGGACGCCGCCAAGCAACAGGAAGACACACTTGATGATATCGAGTGTGTCTTTTTTATTTCAATGTAATTCATTTTATGTAATTCATTAGTTCTGATTTGACTTGTTATATACATAAAATACTGGCGTTCCAATCCTTAAAGCTGTGATACAATAGGTGAGGTCTATATAGAAAACGGAAACACGCATAAGTACGAGGAGGAACAGTGAACACGATGAAATCAGCCCCGTTTATTGCCGTGGAAGGTCCGATCGGAGCGGGGAAAACAACGCTGGCAACGATGCTTTCCCATGAATTGAATCTTCCGTTAGTTAAAGAAATCGTAGAAGAGAATCCATTTCTGGCTTCCTTTTATCAGGATATCGACGAGTGGAGTTTCCAATTAGAAATGTTTTTTCTGTGTAATCGGTTTAAACAGCTGGAAGACACGGGCGCTCATTATGTAGAGCAGAATACCCCAGTTATTTCAGACTATCATATCTATAAAAACATGATCTTTGCCGATCGTACCTTAAAGGGAACGAAACGGGATAAATATCGTCAAATTTATCATCTGTTAACAGATGATCTGCCAAAGCCCAATCTGGTGCTCTATATTGAAGCTGAACTCGATACGTTGATGTACCGCATTAACAAGCGTGGGCGCTCATTTGAGCAGGATATGGACCCGGCATATATGGAACAATTGATCGCTGATTACAAAACAGGCATGGATTATCTGGCGAATAGCTCAAATCCACCAGTAATCATTAAGGTTAATGCAGAGCAACTCGACTTTGTGGAACATCCTGAACACTTCAGGCAAATTGTTAATCAGGTAAAGGAGTATATCATATGAATAACTATGGCATTCCAACGAATGCATTAATTACGGTAGCAGGTACGGTTGGAGTGGGTAAATCCACGTTAACAGCTGCGCTTGCACAGCGTTTGAATTTCAAGACTTCTCTGGAGCAAGTTGATCATAATCCATATTTGGAGAAGTTCTATCATGACTTTGAGCGTTGGAGCTTCCATCTGCAGATTTATTTCCTGGCAGAGCGCTTCAAGGAACAGAAAAAGATTTTTGAACTAGGTGGGGGATTCGTACAGGATCGTTCCATCTATGAAGATACGGGCATTTTTGCACAAATGCATGCAGATCAAGGAACCATGTCTGCTACAGATTTCGAGACATACAGCAGTTTGTTTGAAGCGATGGTAATGACACCGTATTTCCCACATCCAGACGTGCTGATCTATCTGGAAGGCAGTCTGCCTTCGATTTTAAACCGTATTACGGAACGTGGACGCGAGATGGAAATCCAAACGGACCGTTCGTACTGGGAGCACATGCACGAGCGCTATTCCGTGTGGATTGATCAATTTACGGCTTGCCCTGTGCTGCGTCTGAACATTGATGAGTATGATGTGCATGATCCGGCATCGGTGGATGCCATTTTGGCACAGATTGCAGCTGTCATTCAGCCTTCCAAGGAAGTGCAAAGATAAGATAGAGCGAGTTTTCCAATATAGTTTTCTGGATTACAGAGGTTATATCTATGATATAGATACGGACAACGTCCCTTCTACGGCTATTATGCTGTTGAAGGGATGTTTTTTTATGTGCCAAGGGAATGATTATGAGATGTTTGTGGACAAAACTAAAAGGATATATTCGAGCGTATAAGGAAATGGATTCTTAATATATCTTTTCTATTATATAAATACATGGTCACCAAAAGTAGAAAAATGTTGAATAATAGGTCTTTTTGTGGTTTCATAGGAAAGGTGAATTCTGGAAAAGAAGCATATGCATGACTCAGGAGGGAAAGACAACGTGGAAGAGAAACAAGGAGTTAAAATCGGTATGCCGATCATTGGTGGCTTAATTGCAGCCATTCTGGGAGGCATCGTATGGGCAGCTATTGCCGCAATGACCGAGTATGAGGTGGGATTAATTGCGATTTTGATTGGGGCGCTCACGGGCTACGCAGTTGTGTTGTTCTCCAATAAACGAATTGCGACGGTGCATAAAGTCATTGCCGTACTTTTTGCGCTCGTCGGCATTCTGCTGGGGAAATATCTGACGGTGGTTTATTTTACTTCCGAACTGTTTGGTGATGTAGGCGTGATGGAACTCGTGTTTGATAGCGAGATGATCAGTGCGTTTGTGGAAACCTTCCAGGACTACTTCAGTCAACCGATTGATTTGTTATTCATCGTGCTTGCAATTGTATCTGCATGGCAGATTCCTGGCCGGATGGCGAGAACCAGTTTAGCTACGGATGCATCTTCATCGGATCACGCGCCAAGAGCTTAATCGGATGGACGGTGGACGCTTGGCAGTAAAATGAAGAACGTTTGATAGAAGAAACTTAATGCTCATCATCCTAAGCACTTGTGAAAAGGTTATATCGAAGGACTGGTAGCAGAAGAAAAACGTAGTATAGAGCATCTGCTTTAAAAGATATTTATAAAGTACTCAGAGTGAGCAGCAGTTAGGCATGTTCACATTGCGGCTGAGTTACTTGCATACATAAAAGGGACGATACGCCTTAGGGTGTACGTCCCTTTTGTGTATCCACTGGGCAGTAGGCGGGAAATGGCTCATAACCGATGTAATAACTCGGATCGATTAAAATTACTTACCACGACGTAACCCTAGTATATATCCAGCATGTTCATAAGGTTAATTACAAGAAAGATATGTTCACCCCAGGAGGTAGGTTCAAATATTCTGATGGTCATTTACAGCGATAAAGCTGATGATGAGAGATTACTTTTACCACTAGAGGACAGAGCTCTAAGTTCCAGATTATCGTTTAAAGCGCATATCTTACGGCAATGAGAGTTGAATAATACTGTATGAAGTTGAAGACAGGGCTATATTATTTGTTTTGGTCAGCGAATACAGCCATGGCATCTCGCATGAATACTGCCAATCCATCGCCAAACTGATCAATATTACGAGTGAAGCGTTCATCGTCTACGTACATCTGACCAAGTCCTCTAAAGGCCTCAGGTGAGTAGCTTCCCATTTGGTTTAGCCAAGTGTACCACTCTTTGATGCCTGCCTGTGCCTCCGCAGATGCTGGTTCTGTGTGACGAAGTGAAGCCAGATGTTTGTAGATTTCGTTCATTTGATCGGATAGAGCTTTCTGATCCGTGGTTGATTTACTGTGCAGCTTCTGGTTTGCCTGATCTACGGCTTGGTCTCCCCACCGTTCACGCGCTTCCTGTTCATACGGATTCTGGCTAAAATCAAATCCTTCGAATTGTTCTTTGGCTGTCATTTTAATTTCTCCTCTCACGTGTAGAACTGTTCTATCAATAGTAGCAATCATCTGGTCCAAGCGTTGGCGCTTCTCCAGCAAAATAAGTCGGTGCATATTTAGTGCTTCTTCTGGATCGAAGGAGGGGTTGGTGATAATGTTTTTGATCTCCTTCAGAGAGAAGTCGAGTTCCTTGAAAAACAAAATCTGCTGCAACCGTTCCAGGTTGGCATCTGAATATAATCGATACCCGGCAGCAGTTACTTCGTCTGGGGTTAATAGTCCGATCTCATCATAGTGATGCAGTGTGCGCACACTGATCGAGGCAAGTTCGGCAACTTCTTTTACCTTCATGGTCATGTGTGAAACCTCCTTACAACACCGATTGTACAGTGTCACGTTACGTGAGAGTCAACCGTTGAAAATGAAAAAACAAGATGCAAGCATGGAGGCTGCATCTTGATTATGGATTGGTGAATAGATGTGAATAGATGTGATGAAATTATTGTAAAATTCAGTCACTGTAGGGGAGCGGCTGTGCTTCTATGTCGAAGACATGGGTTGTTGCCGCGCCGCAGGTGTTTGGAGGCTCCTCTGTTATGGAGAGGAGCGTGAGCGGTTGGTGGGCTGCACCATGTATGCGGTGCAGCCCACGGGGCTGGCAGTGCAGGGAGAGCAGGGCTACGCCTGCATCCCGCGCACTGCCGCAGCGAACTGCGCAGCCGCTGCGCGCACATCGGCCGTGCCCGCGATGGCGGAGATGACGGCTACGCCGTCGGCTCCAGCCGCCATCACGGCGGCCGTGGTATCGGGCGTAATGCCGCCGATACCCACAACCGGAACTGCGATGCCTGCGGCGCGCAGTTCTGCCACCCCTGCGGGGCCCAGCACAGCGTGGGCATCCGCTTTGGAGCGCGTCGGGTACATGGGCCCGACGCCAAGATAGTCGGCGCCCGCCTGCACGGCACGGCGCGCCTCTTCCACAGAGTGGGCGGATACGCCAAGCATCCGCCCATCTCCAATGCGGGCGCGTACCAGCGCCGCGTCCGCATCATCTTGGCCGACATGCACGCCGTCGGCCTCCACCGCTACAGCCATCTCCACATCATCGTTCACGATGAACGGGACCCCGTGCTGGCTGCACACCTCGCGAAGCCGCATCGCAAGTGTGATGCGAGCTTCGCCAGCCAGGGCACCAGTTCCCTTTTCACGGAACTGGAACAGCGTAATGCCGCCAGCAATGGCCTGGCGCAGCACTTCCACAGGGTCTTGCGTTGTATTAACGCTGCCCATCACCAAATACACCTGCATCGCGCGTCGTACTGCTTCTGCATCCCAAGGGCGCATCACTGCTCACCCCGCTGTCTGCGCTGATACGCAAAATGATTTGTCGGCCCATGTCCGGCCCCAATCCCCAGCTCATCTTCGATGGCCGCCTGAATGAATGCTCGCGCAGTCGTAACGGCAGCCAGAACAGGTGAACCCTTGGCTAACTCTGCGGTGATCGCAGCAGAGTATGTACATCCCGTTCCGTGTGTATGACGTGTTACCACACGAACATTCTCCAGATAATGAAAAGACTGCCCATCGTAAAGCACATCCACGATCATGCCACTTCCTTCATCATGACCACCTTTGACCAAAGCATACGTTGAGCCCATCTGTACAATCTGTCTTGCGGCTTCTTCCCGCTGATTCAGATTCGTGATAGACATCCCGGTTAGCAGTTCTGCTTCCGGAATATTGGGTGTTGTGATCAGGGCATGGGGCAACAGCTCCGTAACCAACGCCTGTACAGCTTCCTGCTGGAGAAGGGGGGCGCCACCTTTGGCTACCATCACGGGGTCGATGACCAGATTTGACCAACGGTATTGCTGCCATTTCTCAGCCACTAGACGAATAATCTCAGCACTATATAACATCCCGGTCTTCGTTGCGGTTGGTTGAAAGTCCTCCCCGGTCGAGTCCAACTGTTGAGCGATACCATCGTAAGGAATGGGAAAGACACCCTGCACTCCTGTTGTATTTTGGGCAGCAATAGCGGTAATAACGGTCATGCCGTATACGCCAAGCTCCTGGAACGTTTTCAGATCGGCCTGAATTCCTGCGCCGCCCCCGTTATCAGAACCTGCAATGGTTAGCGCTTGAGCAATGCTCATATTGCACCTCCACGGATCTGACGGATCTGTGCGCGTTCTGCCAAAAGGTCGGGTGTTACTTGTGCCAGTTGATTCAACAATTCAATCTGAAAGCTGCCCGGCCCCTGATGAGCTGTCCGCTCTGCCGCCAGTTCAGCTGCTATACCATAAAACGCAAGCGCTTCAACAACACTGCCTAGAAGATCGGCTTCCGATTCCGCTATGGCTGTATAAGCACCAATCACCGAACTTAGCAGACAACCTGCACCCGTGACCTGAGTGAGCAGGGCATGTCCATTACTTGTGAGGAATGTGGATTGTCCATCAGTAATGATATCTTCTTTTCCGGTAATGACCACGACACTGCCAAGTTGTTGCGCTGCCCGCTCCGCAATGCCGATTCGGTCGCCCTCACCTGATCCTGCATCCACACCTTTGATACTCCAACTCTCACCGATGACATTGGCGACCTCCGCCACATTGCCGCGCAGTACTGTGAGACGAAGTTCACGAATGAGCATCTGCACGGTTTCCGTGCGATAGGTGGTTGCGCCAGCTCCAACCGGATCAAGCACCACAGGCACGTGATGCGCATTAGCCGATTGGCCTGCCAGACGGATCGCCTGAACGACTTTGTCATCGAGAGTACCAATGTTGAGTACTACAGCTCCTGACATCTTGGCGACATCAGCGACTTCTTCATGAGCATAGGCCATAAACGGGGACGCACCTAGTGCAAGCAGGCCATTGGCTGTGAAGGGAGCCACGACAAGGTTGGTGATATTGTGTACCAGCGGATTTTGCGTACGAACACGTTCCAGATAAGACATATAATTTCCTCCTTGTTTTGAATTAACCCCATCGGCAGAAGTCCGATATCTGGAGTAACTCAGCAGAATAATAGGATATGAGTCTCCTTGTTGAGTAGGGGCGCAAGTATAACTACAGCCAGATGCATTAATACGGGAAAAGCAGAAACGTAAAATCTAAAACAATTTCATAACTCCCTAAAAATGGATTTTTGTAAATGGATATAGACAAATTGAATCATTTTGATCTATATCCAGCCTTGATTGAAACAGCTAAAAGGTGGATCCGTATAAAATGTAAATTCGCGAAAAGCAACAGTACAAATACGAAACAGTAAAAAACGAAACAGTATAAAAGACAGAATAAAGAAAGTGGAGCCATGGTATGTCTGCAAACTCAGGCAAGCGATACGGTGATGGACGTTAGCGTTCAAAGAGAGTCCTAAAGCCCAGGATGTCGATACCCGACTGATCGGGGCGCGAAGGTCACACGATGTTTCTAAAGAACACAGGACGTCTTATATGGCTGTCAGATCCTCCTTATGAAATGTAAGGAACACAGGACACGTTATTTCCCAAATTCCCCTGACCGAAACACTATAAATTGCTATTTTTTCCGATATAATATGTCTCAGGTTCCTTAGATTTCTTCAACCGCTCCAAATCCTTGAATAGGGCGCCTCAGATTCGTTAGCGCTCGCTCCATGTTCTACTCTGGGCATATTAGGGCGCGATTCAGCTCATGGTAGGCTTGAAGATAGGCGCAAATTTACATTACCAAATACATATCAACAAGCTACCCAAACGCATATCAAGCCACCAAAACGCATATCAAGCTGCCCAGATGCACATCAAGCCACTTAGGATTGTTATAAATTCTGATCCTCGGATGCTTGCTACAGGCCAATTCCATTTCGCAAACCTTCATGCATCCGATCCTCACGTTTTTGCTAACTTTGCTTTCAATCCCCTTGCGTTCATTCACTTTTCCTTCATTCACTTTGCTCTCTTTTACTTACTCTCCTTGCAGATTAATAAAAGCATCCTCGGCTTTCACCGATTCAGGAATCAAATCCTGTTCAACGAGCCATGCGCGTACATTCTCCCAGGACTCCATTTCCTGCCGACCAAACATCTGACCATCTTCATTCATAAATGGCAGTAAAATAGCCAGACTTTTGGTTTCAATCTCCGGGTCAAGCGGAGACGTTTCATTCTCATGAGCGAGCAGAATATTCAAGGCTTCATCTGGATGCTCCGTTACATGTTTCTGTCCTTCCTGGACCGCTTTGACGAACCGGGTAAGTTGGTCTTTTTTTGCTTCAATGCCAGCTTCACTCGCGGTCAGGACCAATTCATAATAATCAGGCACACCATAATCGACGGGGTTAATGGATTTCATGGCATGTCCTTCTTTCTCCAGAATCAGTTGCTCATGGTTAATAAAACCACCCATAATTGCATCCGCCTGTCCAGAAGCCAGCGAAGGAATCAGATCGAACCCAACGTCGACCAGATTCATGTTGTCGGGATTGCCACCATCGTGGCTGATCATCGTACGCACCATCGCTTCATACAGGGGAATTGAGGAATAACCAACAGTCTTTCCTTCAAGGTCTTTGGGTGAGCTCACGTTGCCATTTGCTTCGGTCAACAGATGCACAAGCGGGTGGCGAACAACAGCAGCAATGGAACGTACAGGAATGTTCTCACCACGAGCGAGCAAAATTTGGGGCTGGTAGCTTAGAGCCAGATCAATTTTTCCAGCAGCAACAAGTTTGAGTGAATCATTGGTATCCGCAGGCATCTGAATTTCGACATCGAGACCTTGATCTGCAAAGTATCCTTTTTCTTGAGCAACGTAGATGAAGGAGTGTACTGCATTCGGGTACCAGTCGAGCATAATGGACAGTTTATCTTTGGTGTCAGATGCTGTTTCGGTTGCAGACTTGCCTGTTTGTTGTGCATTGGTTGCAGCGTCTGTTGTTGGCGTGTTTTTGCTGGTATTCGTGGTGCTGCATCCGCTAACGATCAGCAAAAGGCTAATGAGCATGATGGGAAGCAGGGAGTATATACCTTTGTTATTCATAAATGAAGGTCCTCATTTCATCGTTTTGATTTGTAGAAAATGGACAGCAGCATGTTAACGACAACGTGACAGTGAACTGATTGAAGATGCTGCTGAATTTGTGCATAAGGTATGTTCTGAAGATTGTAACTTCTGTATTTACATCTAATTTCTGTCTAAGTATTATCCAACTTTTCTTTTGCCTCCATGTCCATGCCGCCGTATGCTAAACCGTTTCTCCAGCCAGGCAATCAGTACAAACAAAACGATCCCAAGCAGGGATAACAGCACAATAGCGGCAAACATCGCATCCGTGTTCATGTTGCTGGACATGCGGCGGCTGAAGTAGCCGAGACCTTTGCTGCCACCAAGCCATTCGCCAATCGTTGCCCCAACCACGCAGTACACCACGGACATCTTTAACCCCGAGAAAAAAGAGGGAAGTGCCAGCGGAACCTGGAGTTTGCAAAAAATATCCCATTTGCTGGCGCCCATGGTGAGCAGCAGTTCACGCTGCTCCGGATCGCCTTGGCGGAGTCCATCGTAGGTACTGACCACAATGGGGAAGAATGCGATTAGGAACACCACGGCGACTTTGCTCCACAACGTGTAACCAAACCACAAGATAAATACGGGAGACAAGGCAATCAGCGGGATGGTCTGACTGATCACGATGAAGGGATACAAGGCCTTTTCAATCGATCGGTTCATATGCATGCCTGTTGCTAGCGTAATTCCAGTCACTATGGACAAGACAAAACCAACAACAACCTCCATAAAGGTAGCAGGCAGATGGATGGTCAACAGCAGACGACGGTGCTCAACCAGTGAACCTATGATGGCCGTGGGTGCAGGAATGATGAAGGAGGGAACCCATCCCATACGCACAATCGTTTCCCAGATCGCCAGTAAAGAGAGCATGAGCACAATAAACAAACCATATTGGGAAAACCACTTCGAGAGCCACTTTGAACACCACGTCCAAACGCTAACCTCAGTTCTATCATTTTGCATGTAATTGTTCCTCCAGTTGTTTCCTCATCTGCACGAGAACTGGTTCGTAGATCATGTCCGAATGCCTTGGGCGTGGTAAAGGAACCATCATCTCCCGCAACTGCTGACCTTGCCCTCCTGGAGTTAACAGAATGATACGGTCACTTAACAGCAGGGCTTCTTCGATGTCATGTGTAATGAACAGCACGGTTTGTCCAAAGTCTTTCCACAGCTCCAACAACCAGCGATGCATTTCTCGTTTGGTTAAAGCGTCGAGTGCACCGAAGGGTTCATCCAGCAACATGAGCTGCCCGCCTGTAAGCAAGGTACGCAGCAATGCCACCCGCTGCCGCATGCCGCCGGATAACTCATCCGGATAGGCCTGCTCATAACCGGACAAGCCAAACCTTGCCAATCCAGCGATGATATCGGCTCGTAGTTTGTCCTTGTCCTGTCGGCCTGGTGCCAGCTCGGCAGGCAGCAGGCAGTTCTCCATGACGGTACGCCAGGATAACAGCAGGTCTTTCTGCGGCATATAGGCGACTCGTCCGAGCCGTTGTCCTTGCGGTACGTCAGCAATATCGATGGTGCCGACGGTTGGCTCATGCAAGCCTGCGAGCAGCTTGAAGAGCGTGCTTTTACCTGATCCGCTGGAGCCAATGAGCGAGACAAATTCTCCTTGTTGAACCTGAAGCGACACATTGGAGAGCACAGGGGAATCCTTTTTTTCGGAAAAAGCAAAGCTTACGTTGTGAATGGTTACATGGTTATCCATCTGATCCTCACCCCCTTGATGTCAGACTACTGCAATAACAACGGCATCCTATACTCTGCAAAAGGAACAAAAAAGACCCACCCATTTCCGGAGAAATGAGTGGGTCTGTAAGTTAAATCCGCAATTTATCTTCACATACATGAAAAAATTCCGCTTACTAAAAGGCCGCTCCACTTCCCTCCGCTGGTATGATCCAGATCAGGTTCAAAGGGTCCGAATAGTCATATTCGTCTCAGCCGCAAGGCTCCCCTAGTGCAAAAGTTCAAGATATGCAGTTGTCTGTTCAGCATATATCACTTGAACATGAACTGTAAAGAGGCAGCATGATGGAATTGTTGAGATGAACTTGGAGTCAGACCCGAACAACTGAACAATTTACCTGGGCTCCCTAACCCGATATAATAGTGGTGGCGCATATTGGCCGGATCACAAATGCAGGCGGGATTGTTCTCCCTCCGAAGCAGAATGGGGACCCGAGTTGAAAACGTTCAAAAAAGTATATATTGAGATCACGAGTATCTGCAATCTGGCATGCAGCTTCTGTCCGCAGACACAGCGTGCCAAAGGATTCATTGACCCTGAAGTCTTCAACAATATACTGGATCAAGTTAAACCACACACCAATCATATTTATCTACATGTCAAAGGCGAACCCTTGTTGCATCCCAAAATAGATTTGTTGCTCGATTCCGCACATGAGAAGGGACTCAAGGTGAACATTACAACGAATGGTACACTGCTGCCCAAGACTCAGCATAAATTGCTTGGCAAACCGGCGCTGCGACAGATGAATTTCTCCCTGCACAGCTTCGATGGGCATGAAGGTTCAACAGATCGTGACGGTTACCTGCGTCATATTTTGTCCTTTGTACACGAGGCCGTTAAGCACAATGTCATCATCTCATTCCGGCTGTGGAATCTGACACAGGATAACTTCACAAATGCTCAGATGAATCGAAATCGGGAGACTCTTGAAGTATTGGAACGTGAGTTCAATCTGGACTTCCGCATTGAGGAAAAAGTAGTTCCAGGCAGTGGGGTCAAAATTGCCCCGAATGTATATCTGAATCAGGACCATGAGTTCCAGTGGCCAAGTCTGGATGCACCTGAAGATGACGGCAAAGGCTTCTGCCATGCATTGCGTGGGCAGGCAGCTGTGCTTGTAGATGGAACGGTAGTTCCATGCTGTCTCGATGGCGAGGGTGTAATTAACTTGGGTAATGTGCACGAGAAGTCATTCTCGGAGATTATTGAGGGTGAACGAGCGAACAATCTGGTATATGGTTTCTCCAAGCGGGAAGCTGTGGAAGAGTTGTGTCGAAAGTGCGGTTATCGTCAGAGATTCGGAGCCTAGAATATATAAATTTAGTTAAAAACGAACCTACCGAAAATATTTGTTTCGGTAGGTTCGTTTTGTCTTTATTGCGAAATTATTTAGATAATAAGAATTGAAATCAATTCAGGATAACAACTTTTTTGTAAAATCATAGTCTATTAATCTTGTTTTTATGAATTTGCATGGTATTATTATCCTATTGATTAGGAGGTGAATTAGTTCTAAAGATTCATATATTATTGGATTTGCCTACCAGAAGCTTACTGAGGAGTGTGTTTTAGTTTTGAATTCAAAATGGAAAAAGTTTAATCACAAACTATCGTTAATGCTTTCTACGTCGCTGATTGTTTCTATGTTATCTATCAATTTATCTGTATCTGCAGAAGTGGCTACATCTAAAACTTCTTTTAATGACATTGATAATTCGTATGCCAAAACGGAAATAACCAAATTAGTAGAACAAGGAATACTCACAGGATTTACTGATGGGACATTTAAACCTTCCGATTCGGTAACACGAGCTCAATTAGCAAAAATTATGGTCGGTGCGCTTAATTTAAAGCCTGATAATGTCGAAGTAAGTCAATTCAGAGATGTAAAGGAAGATCAATGGTATGCCGGATATGTAGGTGCACTTGTCAAATCTGGAATTGCTCAAGGTACCTCCAAAGATAGCTTTTCGCCTAATAAAAATGTGACAAGAGAAGAGTTGGCTGTATTTTTTGTTAGAGCCTTTGGTTGGGACATTCAAGATGTAACGAGTCAAACATTCAAACCACAACTCTCAGATTTGGGTCAAGTATCTAACTGGGCGAAAGATTCTGTAACACTAGCCTATCAATCTGGTTTTATCAAAGGATTAGTTCAAAAAGATGGAACAGTAAAATTTAATCCATCAGGCGTAGCAGATCGACAGGCGCTAGCGAGACTTGCATATGAGTTTGTGACAAATAAGTCTACATATGATAGTTACATGGCTCCTGCCAAGACAGAGATTGATACTGAAGATTCAAATGAAGCAAAACCTGAAACAGCAAAACCTTCTGAAGGTAACAGTAAGGGAAATAGCGGTAGCAGCTCCGGAGATAAAGGGAACGGAAGTAACAATGGTGGAAATAGTGGAGGCGGGGAACAAACCCCTAGTAATAATCTCTCTGCTCCAGGTACATATACTCTTGGTAATGTAACTGGAAATATAACTATTAGTTCTCAAGGTGTCGTTCTAAAAAATACCAAAATAAATGGTAGGCTGAAGATACTTGAGTCCGTAGGAAACGGTGACGTGACTCTTGATAATGTTAGTGTCACGGGAACGACTGAGATTCAAGGCGGAGGACCAAATAGTATTCATGCAGTGGACTCGGTTCTTGCAACAGTGATTGTTGACAAAGCGGACGGCAGTGTTCGTTTGGTCCTTGAAGGTGGAAGTAATGTTCAGCAGATTGAAATTAGATCTGGTGCAATCGTACAGAATGTCTCCACGGGTGATGTCGGACCGATTGAAATAGCAGAGTCGATTCCCCATAATTCTTCGGTAGTGCTCAGTGGAAGCTTCGACTCTGTAATGGTTCATGCAGAACAAGTTTCAGTGGAGTTCGGAGATAATTCCACCATTGAAAATCTTGAGGTGTTCCAAGAAGCATTGAACACAGTGTTTAAAATTAACCATGGTGCTGTAGTGAGTCGGGCTATATTAAATGCAATCGTACAATTTTCTGGAGCGGGAACATTATCTTCAGCTCTGGTCAATGTAGAAGGTATTGATTTTAGTCAACTTAATCACCCCCCAGCTATTGAGGTAGATCCTACAGTGACTAGTATAGTTTATTCACCTCAAGAAACAGAGTTTTCAGCAATTGATTCGACCCGTCAGATCGTATTCACGGGTATCGCTACCTCAGCGATCAAAGATATCACTTCCATTGCAGAATGGAATGTCGAGGATAGCACCATTGCCATTGTTGACTCAGGCAAGATTCAAGCTAAAGGCAATGGTACGACAGTGGTAAAAGCTAAATATGGAGATTTCGAAATCAATGTTCCGGTAACCGTTGCAGTCTATAACGAAGGAACAGTCTATCCGACACTCAAAGGGATTCAAGTTACAAATGGAAGTGTAAAGTTGAATTTTACTGAGGGTTTGGAACCTTCCGAACTGGCTGCAAATGATTTCGTAGTTCGTGCCTATTTTGATGGGGCGGAACAACAATTGAATAACTTGCAGTACCGCAATGGCGAATTTACTTTTGATGCTATTGATAGCTATGGAGCCACATTGTACATCACTGTGGAGTCAGATGTTAATAAAACACATTTTGCAGGAAGCCAAAGTGGTGCAATCAAACTTACTGGATTCGGTGGTCACATCAAGGATGTAGCTGGAGCACCGGTTGCCAATTTAAGTATTTCTTTTAGAAGAGGCCTGGACAACAAAACAGGTGAAATTGTTGGTACTGTCAAAACGAATACTCAAGGAAACTACTATATCAATCTTCCCCCAGGCATCTACACAGGTGAACTTGGAGGTGGAGATACAAAATATATTACAACTTATCTCATTGGTGTCTCGGCAGTAAATGTGGAGAATAAACGTGAGAATCAAACTGCTATAGAAATACCTACACAAGATGAAACACGCTTCGTGTTAACTTGGGGTAAAGATCCAGTGGATCTGGATTCACACCTCGTAGGTCCAGCAGGTGATGAGGGAATGTTCCATACGTACTACTCTGATAAACAATATTATAATAATGGTGAACTTATGGTTGATTTGGATTTGGATGATGTAACGTCTTACGGACCTGAAACAACAACCATTCGTCATTTACTTCCTGGAACGTATACATTCTATGTTCATCATTTTTCTGGATCAAGCACAATCAAGAAATCTGGTGCCAAAATTGACGTGTTCCGTGGTGCTGTAGCCACTCCAAGTGCAACGTATACTGTCGCAGATGCCAGTGGTAATGAAAGATACTGGGTTGTTCTCAGAATGATCGTTTCTGAAGAAGGTGTGGTTACTTATGAAACAGTAAATCAATTTACTAATGTTGATCCACTCACTTCACTTCAACCATCGGATGAAATTAACGAAGATGAATTGGAAACTCTAGAATAAAGAGAGTACTTAGATTAGTTTTAAATGTATCATGTAGAAACCCTGTCTATAAAAAGACTAAGGGTTTCTTTTTTTTGTCGGAAACTTTTGGTTGCTTAAATAGAGCATATCCGAAGTTGATATCGGTACATAACAAGTAGACATGATACCTCAAAGCATGCTGAAACATCAGGCTCAATGCTGGAAAATACAAACGTGATCTAATGATTATTCTAGTTACCTTCCTTATTTGGTAGGATTAGGTTGTGGATCGGACAGAGGTGCACCTCTGACGAACTTCCAGGACAAGCTTAGGCTTGTACACTACCAAATAACGAGAGAATAAGGGAGGAATAAAATTATGAAAAAAATATTGACGTTGTTGTTGTCCGCTGGTTTGGTTGCTTCCATATTTGGTGCAGTTCCGGTTGCTGCTGCACCTACAGTTGTTAATTCAACGATTGTTGTTCCAAAGGGCACGACCTATGACGGTCAAGGCAAAACATTTGTAGCCAATCCTTCCACACTGGGTGATGGGTCTCAAGCAGAGGGCCAGAAGCCAGTCTTCCGTCTGGAGGCAGGGGCCACGCTCAAAAATGTAAATATCGGATCACCTGCTGCCGATGGTGTTCACTGTTATGGTAACTGTAATATATCGAATGTAGTCTGGGAGGACGTAGGCGAGGATGCTCTGACATTGAAGTCGGCTGGAACGGTTAATATTACCGGTGGGGCAGCGTACAAGGCTTATGATAAAGTGTTCCAGATGAATGCAGCTGGAACGATTAACATCAAAAATTTCCGTGCAGATGATATTGGCAAACTGGTTCGCCAAAATGGTGGAACTTCCTTCGCAGTTAATATGACGCTGGATAACTCAAACATTTCCAATGTGAAAGATTCGATTATGCGTACAGACAGCAGTACATCACAAGGCAAAATTACGAATACCCGTTATTCCAAAGTACCAACGTTGTTCAAGGGGTTTGCTTCAGGTAAGACCAGTCAATCCGGCAATACGCAATATTAAACAGGAGATTGAATCGCTGGAGTTGGTAAAAGTTTAAGCTCCACTTGTGATTTGAAGTTAAAATATAACGCCAAAAAGAGCGTTCCAAGGTCATTGCCACACTGACTTTGAGGGACGCTTTTTGTAATGCAGATGTCATAGTATAGTTCTTATAGTTCTCCTGAGCAATGTTTTATAGCGGAGGCTCATATTATTTTTCTCCCAGAACTTCAACGATGATTTTGCCTTTCTCGGGGGTAACAGAACCGGTATCAATAGAGCCCAATTTGTTCATGATCTCGTAAGAGGTTTCTTCAAGCATGCGAGAGTACTTGAATGATACGAGTGTTTGACCTGCTACGGAAGGACGAGTCCCTGCTTCAGCAACGGCTTTGGTTTTAATAAAGAACAGGTCACCGATGGTTCCAGCACTTTTGCTGATGTTGGCCTGCCATTGTAGTAGGGCACTTCCATTTTTGAGGATATAATAACTGATCAGATCGTTATCCTCAACAACGAAGAAACGATCTTTTTTGCCTTGTTCAAAAATGTATTCAATGGATGAATCCACTGGACCCAAAGGGTTGCGAATGTCCAGACGTGCTTGTCCCAGTTCAGAAAAGCGGGGCAGATGCAGTGCGGCTTCACGCGCCACAGTCAGATCGGAACTGTTATATTCTTTTACAATCGTAGCATCGGTAGTGTAAATGTAGGCTTCCTTGGCCTTCTGGTTCCACTGCACCTTGGCACCAAAAGCTTCACCGATGGCACGGAGCGGAAGCATCGCTTTACCATTCACCAGAATCGGCGCTGAGGATAATGTCGCATTCTGACCGTTTTTCTTCATTGTTTTGCTGTTAGGTGTAAGGACATACTTATCGCTGCCTGTATTAATGCTGATCTCTTTTGTTTTGTTATTGTAACCAAACGTATAGTTGCCGAGGAATTGAAGCTCCGTCAATGCCACGTACGTAATACCCTGCCGTATGACAACATCATATTGAGCTTGAACATTGTTAATATAAGCTGTCGGATGAGGTTTAGTTGCTGCGGCTTCCGCCACAGTGGATGAGAGTAAGGCAGGTGCCGTGCCTGCGGTGAGTATCGAAGCGGCAAGGACCATTTTCCATGTTTTAAGCTGCCAAACAGAGTTGTAATCTTTCATCACTATCCATCTCCCTTCTAATGTTTAAGACGGACTACATAACCTAAATGTTTCATATTATGGAAAGTGAACCATCCGATGTCCTGTTCCCTGTTACCCCAAATAAAGCTTTTTCTAGGGATTGCCACAAATACCCATCTGATGTACATTAGAAGCAATGAAATAAGTGAACCGGGAGCTCAATGAAGTTGGGCTGAGAGAGTGGCCTTGTGCCGCTGACCGTACATCTGATCTGGGTAATGCCAGCGTAGAGAACATGGATTTGCGATATGTAAGGGTGAATTGTGGGGAATGAACGTGGATGAACATCTGACTCTTTGAACTGTGGTGATGTAGCTGCCAGGGCGGAGGGGTGCTGGTTGATATTCCGTATTTTCGACATCCATCCATTACATCATTGTGAGGATTGTACACTGTACGTAAGGCCTGCCCGGAACCGGGGAGGCTTTTTTCGTTTATTTTGATAACCCTCACAGGGAACAGAGGAAGGACGTAGAGAACATGGCAACAACAGCAGGCAACAAGCGATTGAAACTAACGGATATTCTGGTAACCATCGTGATCGCAGTGGTATTTGGGGTGATTTACAAGATATGGGGACCTACATATGACTTGATGAAACCATTTGGCGTTCATGCGGAGCAGATGATCTACGGCATGTGGTTTATGGCGGGCACGTTTGCTTTTGTTATCATTCGTAAACCAGGCGTGGCTATTCTTGCCGAAGTTGCGGCTTCAACGGTAAGTGCCTTTCTGGGCAGTGAATGGGGCATGTCCACACTTGTGTATGGTTTGTTGCAAGGGTTGGGAGCCGAGATATTCTTCGCCGCATTTTTGTATCGAAAAACCAATCTGTTTGTCACTTGTCTTGCAGCCATAGGAGCTGCAGCGGCTTCGCTTTTGCTGGATTATCAATACGGGTATATTGATTCACTCTCGGCTTGGAATTATACGTTATTTATCGGATTCCGCTTCATCGGAAGCATCTTGATTGCCGGAGTGTTTGCTTATTATCTCGCCAAAGCATTGGAACTGACCGGTGTGACACGCTCACTCAGACCGGTATCCAAACAGGATTATGAGGCGTTGGATTAGATGAGCGGAGAGGGGAATTCGCAAGCGGTAAGTGTGACAAATCTAAGATGCAAGTTCCCGGGAGAGAAAGCCTTGGTATTTCAAGGCTTGTCTCTTTCTGTGCGTCAAGGAGAGAAAGTGCTGTTGCTTGGCCCGAGTGGCTCCGGTAAATCAACGTTATTGCAAATTCTGAGCGGTCTGATACCACGTTCGGTTGAGATTCCAATGAAATGTGATGATATTCAGGTTTCCGCCAAAGCAGGAGTGGTCTTTCAAGATCCGGATACCCAGTTCTGTATGTCCTTTACGGATGAAGAGATCGCATTTGTGCTGGAAAACCGAAATATTCCACGTGAAAAGATGCCGGCTCTGATTGAATATTATCTGAAACAAGTGGGGTTATCCTTTGAACAGAATCGTGTATTAATCCAGTCCATGTCTCAGGGGATGAAGCAGCGTCTTGCGATTGCTTCAATGCTTGCCATGGACCCGGAGGTATTGTTTTTGGATGAACCCACTGCACTGCTGGATGATGAGGGTACTTCCCAGGTGTGGGATACCGTTAAACGGATCGCCAGTGACAAAACAATCATCATCGTTGAACACAAAATAAACAAGATTGTGGATATGGTCGACCGCATCATTGTGTTATCACCTGAAGGAAAGATCGTGGCGGATGGGCCAGCACAGCAGGTGTTTACGCATGAACGGGGCAAGCTGAAGGCTTATGGAATCTGGTATCCGGGTGTGTGGGATGAGCACGAGCAGGCAGCTAAGGAGGAAGAGGGAAGTAATTCTGGAGAGCTTCAAGTGTGTGTGGATCAGAACATCTCAAGCTTGGAAGCACAGCAATCGTCGGGTTTACCAGATACACCGGGCCTATTTCCCATATCTCATGGTTCATCCTTATCACCTGTATCACCCACCTATCAGCCTGCACTGGACTTGAAGCAGTTCACCGGATGGCGTGGGAAAACACCCTTCATTCAGGTCGAGCAGGCCAAAGTATGGCATGGAGACTGGATTGGTATTGTCGGAGCTAATGGAGCTGGAAAGAGTTCATTGTTGTTATCTCTGATGAATATCCTGAAAACAACAGGTCATTATGAGGTTGTAGGCCAGCCTTCTGGCAAAACGGAGCAGCTTGCAGATCAAATCGCGTTTGTATTTCAGAACCCGGAGTTTCAATTTGTGACCAACACCGTCGCGGAAGAAGTGGAATTCTCATTGCTGGGGGGCAGGCTTACAACGGAAGAAAGACTTGTCAGGACTGATCATATGTTGAATCAATTTGGATTAATCGACCTGTCCGAGCGTCATCCCTACCAATTATCGATGGGGCAGAAACGACGCTTGAGCGTTGCCTCTGCACTGGTGAGAGAGCAGCGAATACTGCTGTTGGATGAACCTACTTTTGGACAGGATGCCCGCAATACGTTTGCCATGTTAGCACAACTGGAGCAATTGCGGAGAGAGGGAACAGCTATTGTTATGGTTACCCATGATCGTGAAATTGTAAAAAGATATTGCACCCGAATCTGGACGGTAGATGAGGGGAGGTTAACTGATGCAATTGTCGTTTCCTCACCGTGAAACCTGGCTTCATAACGTCAATCCGGGATTAAAGATGATCATTCTGACGATGATGTTTGTTATCGTTATCCTTATCCACAATCTGAATGTAATGGCCAATGTTGCTGTGGCGATGATGTTATTACTGTGCTGGACAGGTCATCCGTGGTATAGATTGATCCTGTACGCGTCCCCATTCATTCTGGTGTTTATTTCCACGTCTACAGGTATGATGATGTTTGGTAAGGGCGAGACCACATGGTATAAATGGGGACTGATTCACATAACCGAAGAGAGCTTCTATCGCGGTCTACACTTGGGTTTTCGCTCGCTGAGCATGGCAGCGGCTGGGTTATTCTTTGGTCTCACGACCAAGCCGGTACGGCTGTTTTATTCCCTGATGCAGCAATGGAAGCTTCCTGCAAAATATGCCTATAGCTTTCTGGCCGCGATGCGTATGATCCCGATTTTGCTGGATGAATTCCAGACGCTCCGTTACGCTATTCGTATACGTGGAACACGGCAACGTGGCTCTCGCTGGAACGTGTATGGTACACTCAAGCGTTACGCTATTCCGCTGCTGGCACAGAGCATTCGCCGTGCACAGCGAATGGCGGTAGCGATGGAAGCGAAAGGGTTCATAGATGGCGCGAGCCGCACGTATTACATTCAGATTGGCTATTCGCGAGCTGATCTGTGGTTTGTATTTTATTATATCCTCACCTTAACAGCGGCTTATTACATCGGGATTACCTTTCCTTATCATGCTACGATGGTGGATGTAAGGTAATACGGGGAGATAGAGAGAAATATATTGAGGTAACCGGTAACTTTTTCCTGTTTACGGCGTCTATATGGAAATAACTTCTAATGGATGGGGATGAACGAAAGTGAAGACGGGTCCTGACTGGCAGAGAACGGGGTACAAATGGATTACCATGACTGGATTATCAGCTATGCTGTTGACGGGATGGATGCTCCTGGATTCCAAAATGGTTGTGCTTGGAGGACAAGCTTCGGTTACGACACCGCAAGCCTTGGGGGCAAGCCCTCAAGCTTTATCATCACAGTTAGCCTACAAACAAGGAGATATCATTACACTCATGAATGACATCCCTCTGTTCAAAAACAGGAGGGACGGCAGTGTGGCTGCTGACCAAATGGGAATTGAATATTATACAACAAAAAACGAAAAATATACGTTGGCCTCGGTTCGAGGCGAGTGGATGCAGCTTAAGTCAACCGATCATGGAGACTTCTGGCTGCCGAGTTGGTATGCATTGAAGGAGAGCAGAAGCATGACGGAAACAGCTCCCCAAAGCTTCACGCTCCAATCCGGCAGCAAGCTGTATCTGGCTCCAGACAGTGCTACAACCTGGTCTTTTGAGAAAGCGCTGACAGGTAAGGCTCTTATTGTTGCAAAGTGGAAAGGATGGTATGGGGTCTCCATTGCCCCACGAGTCTGGAATACAGAGTCCTTCACGTATCGGCCAGGACTCTTCTGGATCAAGGCACAGGCTATAGAACAGCGGATGAATGTGGCTGAGGGTTGGTTCAATCAGGAGGCATCGCTGCCAACTTCGGTTATACGCCATCTGACAGATATGAAGCTGAACAAGGCAACCATCTCCAAACAAGTGGCTTGGTGGTTAGGCGAACCGGATTGGAAAGAGAGTTCAAGCAATTTGAATGATACCGGTTATGCAATGAGTATTGGGCAGACCTGGAGATATGAGCGGGAAGATGCGCAATTTCTGGTCACGTTCAACAAGAATGGCAGACTGGTCAGAACACGCTGGAATTTAGCACAGGATAATCGAAATACTGTCGTTTCCGATTGGAACATCAGTCGGGCGGATGAATATGGGTTCACGACAAAAATCTATGGCACAACGCTGCCGACGACAATACCTTGGAAACCGGTATGGACGAACCAGGGAGATATTAACTACACTTTTTTACAAGCAGCCACGGATGATGTGCTCCTGATGAAAGGCGATGACGGTGGATTTAGCGGAGGTTACTACGAAGGCTCCATATATGCTCTTGACCGACATACAGGCCAGAAATTATGGGGGATTAATGGGGGCTTTGGAAGACAGCAGGCAGAGGTGGATGCAGAGCGCAAATACGTTACAATCTACACCGATTATGACCCGGAAAAGAAAAAATACGTGGATCGTATTCGTCATCTGAACTTGAAGAACGGAAAGGTCACGTGGACGTACACCCCTAAGCAAAATTTTAGACTAAATGGTATCACCGCTGCGAAGAACGTTGTGGTTGTGGATAACCCGGTTGTTGAGAGCTCAAGCAACAGTTGGTTAACGGTTCTGGACAGTGCAAACGGAAAAACATTGTGGACGCGAAAACTGGCTACGGGTTATGAATTGTTGAACAAGAGTGCAGATGACCCCTATGTGTTGTATTGGGAAAAGAATAAGCTGGTTGCAGTCGATCCGCAATCAGGGCGAACCGTATGGAGCTTAAAGGGCAAACGATCCACCATAGAACAATTTTGGAATGATCCATATACTGGTGGAATTGAACGTCTTGATCCCTTTGCAACCACGAATGCTGAAAGATGGCTATCACTAGATAATCAGTGGTTTCTGCTTGATCTGAAGACGGGGAAAAAGCTTGCCCAATTCCCTGCTCGGGTAGGACAGCGATTTGAGGAGCTGAATGATGGCATGTTGTTGATCCGTGAGAACAAAAACGGCGATCATTACGGAGAATATGAAGATTTTACAACTAGCCTGTATGATACCAAGACAGGCAAAACCCGCTGGACGCTCAAGGGCAAGATTGAACGAGGACTGGTGGAAGAGAATCAGTTGTATGTGATTAAGAATGGCTACCCGGCGGCTGTGGATTATAAAACGGGGGAGACGCGTTGGAATGCCAAAGATACGATTGCAACACTAAGGCATCCGACGAATCAGGGAAGTTATCTGGTCATTGATGATCATTTGCTGTTGCCCATGGACGAGAATTTGCTCGTAATGAACAAAAAGAATGGAGCACTGTTAGGTCGTGTACATGATGTTGTGATGGGAAACCCGGAGCATCGCGACCGGGATGCGAAGAATGGAACGATCAACCGGATCGGCAATGATGTGTACGTGGGTTCGTCCAACGGACGTTTTCGTGTATATGAAGCCAGCCGCCTGCACGAGGCAATCTCACCTTAAAAGCTTGTCTCATCAGGGATGTTGATTTATTATAGATGAACAGGATTGCTCGCGCTCCGGTTATCGGCTGTGCGGGCTTTCTTCATGTGTTCTTGAAGAACCATGCATGATCATTCACGGGAGGACTCTCCATGATCTCATTATATGGTGTAAGCAAACGTTATAACGAGCGCGGTTCCCGTGCAGATCAGGGATTCGAAGCATTAAGCTCGGTGTCCCTCGAAGTGGGACAAGGCGAAATACATGGCATCATCGGATCGAGTGGTGCGGGTAAATCCACGCTTCTGCGAATGCTCAACGGATTGGAAAAGCCGGATGATGGTGAGGTTGTTGTGAATGGGCAGCACCTGACCCAGATGAATGAACAGAGTCTGCGTCAGGCACGAAGATCCATTGGCATGATCTTTCAACACTTCAATCTGGTCAGTAACCGAACGGTGAGTGGCAATGTCTGCATGCCGCTGGAACTGGCGGGTATATCTCGTGCGCAGCGAGTTAAACGTGGACTTGAGGTACTGCGGTTTGTTGGACTGGAAGACAAGGCAGATCAATATCCTGCTCAGCTTAGCGGAGGACAGAAGCAGCGTGTGGCGATTGCACGGGCGCTCGCCAGTCGTCCGGATGTGCTGCTCTGTGATGAACCGACCTCTTCGCTTGATCCACAGACCACAAGCGGTATCCTGGACGTGCTGCGTCATGTCAATGAAACGCTGGGCGTGACCATTGTTGTAGTGACGCATGAGATGGAAGTGGCTCGCAGACTATGTCACAGGATATCCGTCATGAAGGATGGGCGACTCGTTCGTACGTTGTCTAAAGTGGAAGTGAGCAGTATCCCCGCTCCACAGCCTGATCTGCTGACCTCCTTGCTTGCGGGTGACGAATACGGGATGACAGGTTCGTCTTTGTTCCGTCAGGCAGAACAGGAGGACAAGTCATGAGGTTACCTGAGTCTGTGCTGAAGTATCAGCATGAGATATGGCAGGCGATCGGAGAGACTTTTGTCATGGTGGGCATCTCCATTGCGGCAGCTGTTCTGATCGGGTTACCTCTGGGTACACTGCTGTACTTATTCCGGAGAGGACAACGGTATCAGAATCAAACGCTGTCTTTTGTACTCGGCAGTGTCGTCAACATCGTTCGTTCGTTTCCGTTCTTACTGCTGGTTGTATTCATGATTCCATTCACACGGATTGTCGTGGGAACGTCCATAGGTACGCTGGCGGCAACCGTGCCACTCTCGGTCATTGCAATTGCCTACTACGCCAGACTGGTGGAACAAGCGTTGCTGGATGTACCTAGGGGAGTGGTTGAAGCTGCTGCTTCCATGGGGGCATCGACGATGCAACTTGTGGTGAAATTCTTGTACGTGGAGGCACGATCTGGCCTTGTACTGGGACTCACGACAGCTACGATTAGCTTCATCTCCTACTCGACGGTGATGGGCATTGTAGGTGGCGGAGGGGTTGGCGATTTTGCCATTCGCTACGGTTATCAGCGCTTCGAAACGGAGATTATGGTATTTACGATCATCATTATGATTATCCTGGTACAGATGATCCAATTCACAGGCAGCAGACTGTCCCACTGGCTGGATCGCAGATCCTGAACGGTTGGACCGCGCATTATCACGAATAACCAATACAGATTATACGATGAGGGGTAGACATGAAATGAAAGCAAAAATGATGCTTATGTTGCTTGCAGTAATGCTGGTTGTAGCTGCTTGTGGCAAAAAAGAAGAAACACCTGCGGCTGAAGGAACGAAGGAAGACACACAAGCTGCACAAGAAGTTACGCTGAAAGTGGCCACATTGATTCCGCCGATGACAGACGTACTGGATATTGTTAAACCGCTATTGAAGGAAGATGGCGTCAACCTGGAAGTTGTTGTACTGTCCGATAACGTTCAACCAAATACGGCACTCGCGAATAAGGAAGTGGATGCAAACTTCTTCCAACACGTGCCTTACATGACTCAGTATAATGAAGCGAACAATACGAACCTGGTGGCCGTGCAGCCTATCTATAATGCCATCTATGGGGGCTACTCCAAAAAGTACAAAACGATTGAGGAATTGCCAGAAGGTGCAACGATTGCAATTGCAAACGATCCTTCCAACATTGGTCGCTCTCTTGTGATGCTGGAGCAGAACGGGTTGATTAAGCTGAAAGAGGGCGTAGGTTTTAACGCCACACAGGCAGACATCACCGAGAATACAAAGAACTTCAAGTTTGAGGAAGTGGACTTGTTGATGCTGGCTCGCATGATGGATGATGCTGATCTGGTAGCCATGACACCTGCATATGCCAGTCCGCTCGGTCTTACACCGAAAAAGGATGCATTGTTAACCGAGAAGGATGATTCCCATTTTGCGATTACCCTGGTTGCTCGTGAGGATAATAAGGACTCCGAAGCGATCCAGAAGTTGGCTAAACGCATGGCGGGTCCAGAGGTCAAAGCCTTCTTTGAAGAGAAATACGCCGATATTGCGATCCCGGCATTTAAATAGAGAATACGTTGGTCCAATACTAATAGCCTTTAGATCTGAGCGATAACGCTTGGATCTTTTTTTTGTCATCTGCGTGCTTATTAACAAGTATTTAGAAAGTTAACAATTTGGTCATATCCCCGGAACACTTTATTTAATAGTTTTTTCGTATAATTTGTTTGAAAATAGTTCTTTTGAATTATAAATTAAGAGATTTGTTCGAGTTTTTTAGTGTAAAAAGTGTTTTTTACAAGAATGGAGACCTAGTTTTTAGAAAGATGGTTTACAATCTATGAGAGCTTTACAAGAGTTAGATCAAGTAAATCTAAAATTAATCTGGAAGAGGTAGAGAAATTTGTCCCAAAAAAATAGCAAATCGAATTGGTTCAATAAGATGCATAATAACTTTAAGACGAAGTTGATTGTGTCCTTTATTGCTTTCCTGGCCATTCCATCGTTCAGTATTGGAGTTTTATCGTATAACAGTGCAAAAGATGAAGTGGAGAAGCAAATTTTACATAGTGCGATGGAAAACGTGAACCTTGCCAGTGCTACGATTGATCTTTCGATCAATGCCAAGCGGAATCATATTGAATACTATGCGAATACACTTGCAGAGCAATTACGACAAGAAGATGCCGAAGTTCGGGTTGTGAACGAATTGAAGGGGTACGCTGCGCAGAACACCGATATCATCACCATAGGTGTGGGAACAGAAGCCGGTGTGTATCTGATGTCCTCTGATGCAGAGATGCCCAAGGATTACGATCCCCGAGTAAGACCATGGTATACCGAAGCAATGGGAAATCCAGAGCAGGTCATTGTTACAGACCCTTATATTTCTGCCGAGACAAACGAGATCACCATCACCATCGCCAAGGTATTGAATGACCAATCTGGTGTAGTCCAGCTGGATCTGAATCTGTCGAATATCAGCACCTTGGTGAGTGGAATTAACGTGGGAGAACAGGGATATCTGATTCTATTGGATGCCAGCGAAAAGTATATCTACCATCCCACGGTAGAACCCGGAACAGATGCAACAGAGGATTTTTGGAAACCGGTGTATGCGAATGAATCGGGCAACTTCAACTATACCTTTGATCAGGTTGATAAGGTCATGTATTACGCCACGAATGCATCCACGGGATGGAAGGTCGCTGGCACCATGTTCTCCTCTGAAGTAGAGGATGCCGCTGCACCTATTCTGAATCGAACGATTATGGTCATCGTTTCTTGTCTTGTCATCGGGATTTTGATCATCTGGCTGGTGATGCGATCGATTGTTAAACCGATCCGTCAATTGAAGGATCAGGCGATTCAGGTGAGCGAAGGGGATCTAACCCAGACCATTACAAGCACAAGTCATGATGAAATAGGTGAACTGAGTGATGCCTTTGGCAAAATGCAGCACAATCTGCGTGTGTTGATTCAAAATGTGGAGAACAGCGCCAGTCAGGTAGTCATTTCATCGGATGAAATGACTCAGAGCGCAGAATCAACCAGTGCAGCCAGTGAGCAGGTAGCGCGAGCCATTCAGGAAATTGCGAGTGGTGCGGAGAAACAGACTCAGGGTATCGAACATAACCATCAGGCCATGAATGAAATTACGATTGGTATTACAAGAATCGCCGAACGTTCCATACATGTCGCTGATTTGGCGAAACATACAACCGTACAAGCAGAAGAAGGCGGTAACACCGTCAAGCAGACGGTGAGTCAGATGCAATCGATTCAAGAGACGGTAGAACAGACAAACCAGTTGATTCAGGCGTTATATGAACGATCACACCAAATTTCAGCGATCACGGAGTTAATCGGAAATATAGCCAAACAGACAAACCTGCTCGCGCTGAACGCATCCATTGAAGCTGCTCGTGCAGGTACACATGGCAATGGATTCGCCGTTGTAGCAGCAGAGGTTCGCAAGTTGGCAGAGCAATCCGGGCAGTCCGTCAATGAAATCACCGTGCTGACTACGGCAGTACAGGAAGATATGGCTGCTTCCGTTCGCATGATGGAGAAGGTGACTTCAGAGGTTGGAGAGGGTATGGACATCTCTACAGAAGCGATTCGGAAGTTTGAACGTATTCTGGATAGCATGCGGGAAACGACACCTCAGATTGAAGAGATTGCTGCCACGTCGCAAGAGATCACAGCAGGTGTACAGGAAGTATCTGCTGTATCCAATGAGTTGGCAGGCATTGCGTCAGGCAACGCCGCAACTTCCGAAGAAGTGGCCGCTTCCTCAGAGGAGCAACTGGCAGCAATGGAGCAGATTTCTGCCTCGGCTCGTGGCTTATCTACCCTGGCTGAAGAGCTGCAGCGCCTGATTAGACAGTTTAAGTATTAAACGGGATCGTAGAAGGGAGTATCACACAGGGACAGCATCACATCATGTTTCATTAGAGGGAGTGGACAACCATGCAACTGGAACTCAAAGCCTTCTTACTGCTAACGGATGCGGTCATGATTACGGATGAGGAGGGTGTGATTCTGGATGTGAATTCCGTTTATGTAACCAAAACAGGATTCTCACGGGAGAGCACCATAGGTCAGCCTGCCCGATTGCTAATGGATACCCACTGGAGAGGCAATCAGACCTGGTCGGGCGTAGCCAAACTGATGAAGGCTGATCAGGAAGTGTGGGAAGCCCAAGTTACGATTACATCGGTTCATTTGGATGATTCTCTTTTTTATATCAGCATATTTAATGATGAATTTTCATGAAAAAAAATCGTTGTTTGGTGATAAGGGTATGTTAGCTGAAATTAGTAATTATTTTCAAGAAAATGGTCAATATCGTCAATTGAATAAGGGAGCCTGGCATACTATGATTTGTGTACTGAGGAACTGCGACCATGAATCGGACAACATTCATTGAATGCATGAAATCCTGAAGTCGTAATGTGGACGGTGACCATTTGCTACGCGATCTTGTATTAAATTTCACGCTAATTTTGATCTTTGTTTTCCTAATTCATCACTATCTGAACCATACAAATGCTACCCGTTCAACATCCATCACGACTCGGATCATTATTGGTATTACGCTGAGCATGTTGGGCACGGCGCTCTATTATTTCTCTATTGTGCTTGAGGATGGTACATTGTTGAATTTCCGGGCCAGTGTGTATCTGCTTGCTGCTTATTTTGGTGGGAGTGGCTCTGCGTTCGTTACTTTTGCATTCATGTGGATTTTTCGGATTAATATGGGGCGTAATCCCTTGTTGGAGAACTGGCAGTATGCGTTGACAGAGTTGTTATTTGTTGTAGCCATATGTCTGATCTTTAAGTATATCAGGGGATTTATGCAGAAGTGGTTGTCCGGAGCGTTGCTGCTGATTACTGTGTATGAACTTTCTGTACTAAAGACAAATTCTCCTTCTCTGCTAACGATGGGGCAGATTCTCTTTTTTCAATGTATCTGCCTGCTGTCCGTTATATTATTCCTGTATTATCTGAACCAAAATCAACGATATAGGAGATTGGTCATTCAGAGGGATCAGGAAATGCTGGAGATGCTTCGGATGCAGCCGGGTTTTACTTTCAAAATCCGAAAACAGAACGGAAAATTCGAGTATCTTGTGCTTGAGGGAGAGATGCTCTCCCGACTGGGCTTGGATATGAGTAGTCTGAAGCAAGATTACAAACTGGGCACACTGGATATTTTACCTCAGGAAAAGGTAGAATTTCTGCGAAAGCAGTTTAACCGGGCATGGGAAGGGGAATCTTTTTTTTACGAGATTGAGCATGGAGGTTACTATTCGTTAGTGAACGTTCGCCCTCTGCGAGAAGAGGGCGTGGTGAAATATGTCGTGGGATATGGACTTGATATTACGGAACACAGAGCGGTTAAACGAAGGATTCAAGAAAGTGAAGAGCGATATCGAACACTTGAGCGAGTGTCGGCAGACTGGTTTGTCGGATTGGATAACAACAGATGTATTGTGTCGGTTAATCAGAAATTTCTGGATGTTCTCGGTCTCGGCAGGCAGGAAGTGATTGGGCGTCAGCTTGAAGAATTGTTGTTCATTGAGCAGCTGGAAAACTGGTTGTTCGTTTTCCAAAAAGCCTTACATCACAATATAACACAGGATACGGAACTGAGTTTCATTGTTGGAGAAGGTCATGAGCAGCAGGTTCGGGTTCACCTATACCCTGTTAAAGTATTAAACTCGAGTGAGAAAATTAAGGCAGTCATTCATGACATTTCGGATCACTATAGACGTGTTAAGGCCGACAAAGCAAGCCAGGCGAAGAGTGAGTTTCTCGCATTCATGAGCCACGAGATTCGTACCCCACTGAGCGGTATTATCAACTTTTCGGTGTTGCTTCAACGAACGGATCTATCTCCACAACAAAAGGATTATTTGAGTAAAATCAACGCGTCCTCCCAAACCTTGCTTGCCCTCGTAAATGATATTCTTGATTTTTCAAAAATAGAGGCAGGCAAGCTGATGTTGGAGAAGGTCTCTTTTTCACCAGAGGAAGTGATCAAACGTGTGGCAGATCAGATCGGTGTGGCTATTGGGCACAAAGATATCGAAGTGATCTTTACAACCGATCCCGATCTGCCGTTAACGGTAATTGGTGATCCATTCCGACTTGAACAGGTGTTATTGAATCTTCTGAGTAATGCGATTAAATTTACGGAGCATGGATATGTAACGTTGCAGGCAGAGGTTCTTTCATTGGAGACGGAGCGAGTTCATGTCCGTTTTGAGGTAGAGGACACGGGAATCGGAATGTCACCCGAACAATTGGAACGGCTCTTTGTCCCGTTTACTCAAGCGGAACCCTCGACGTATCGAACATATGGTGGCTCTGGTCTTGGGCTGGTCATCTGTTACCTTCTGGTCACCTCTTTGGGAGGAAGCTTGCGGGTGGATAGTGTGCTCGGAGAGTACAGTCTGTTTTCATTTGACTTGATATTTGAACTCGCAGATTCGGAAGAAGAAAGTTCCTTCCTGCAAACATACCCTCTTCTATATTCTGCCGATGATGTGGTTATCGTTGAAGAAGATGAACGAATGGCCGAAAATCTGAAGCAGTTACTCTACTCATTCGGAATGAAGCCGAAGCTGTATCCTTCGTTGAACCATATGATGAAAAGTGATTGGTATGTTCCTCATGTAGATGGGGCAAGTTCCATGTTGATGATGATGGATATGGATGCAGAGGACACCGTCCACGATTCGTCATGGGACAGCTTCATGAAGCGATTGAATCGAACCAAATTTCAAATGGTGGGTTATACCCATGCTTTTAGTGAAAATGCCCTGTGGAGTGCGGAGAAATCCTTTCGCCCGGATCTCATGATGATCAAACCGATTACTCGTCTGGGATTGTTCGAAGTGTTACTTGCACTTCAGGGTGAAGGGCCATTGGAGAAAAAGCGGATGATAGAAGGCGATGAATCTTATTTGCTTAAATCCAAAGGGCACATTCTAATCGCTGAAGATCATGAAATCAATCAACTGGTCATTCGGGCCATGCTGGAACATACCGGATTCAAGGTGACGCTGGCAGACAGTGGCACAGAGGTTTTGAAGAAATTGGACGAACATACATGGGAACTGATCCTGATGGACCTCTATATGCCAGATATGAACGGAATTGATGCAACGCGACACATTCGCAAGATGAGGAAATATGATCGTACACCCATTATCGCGCTTACAGCGAATAGTTTAAAAAGCGACCATGAATTATATCTTGAAGTAGGCATGAATGCCATATTGACTAAGCCCATACATGAACAACAGATCGCAGACATTTTGGAAATATGGATTGATCTAAAAGGCATAAGGGAGATCAATGGAATTGATGCAGATAAGGCGATCAGACAGATGGACGGCAAGCCGCATATTCTGCAATATGCGCTTACGAAATTCAGAATGGAGTATGGCTCGTTTCAGAAAAAACTGGCGATTCAACTTCAGCAACAGCAGATTGCTGATGTCATTCGTAGTGTTCATTCTCTTCGAGGCGTAGCTGCGAATCTGCATGCAGTGGACCTGATGTGTGCGGTTCTCCAATTGGAATCGCTCTTGTCCCGTCCGTTATTTAAAGAAGATGAACTGCGTTCAGTATTGGAGAAGGTACAACAGGAAATTGATAAAATCACCGAGTCCCTGCCATGGTGATCGGAATGAAGCTGTGTTTGTTTTAAGGTGTGAACTTATATCCGACCCCCCAGATGGTTTGAATGTATTGGGGGTTTTTTGGATTGTCCTCAATTTTTTTACGAAGCTTGGTAATGTGCACATCGATGGTGCGATCATTAATGTACGCATCAATACCACGAATGGCTTCAATCAGGGCATACCTACTGTAGACCTTGCCAGGATTGAGAATAAACAGCTTCATGATCTCAAATTCGGAAAACGTCATCTCTACGCGCTGGTTATTCAACAGAACAGTTCTTCGGGCCAGATCGAGAGATATTCCGGATTCCTGTTCAGTGACAACAGAGCTGTTCAATATGGAGTAGCGGCGCAATACGGCCTCAATACGTGCCTTCAGCTCCTGCATGCTGAAAGGTTTACATACATAGTCATCAGCACCATCTGTTAATGATCGAATCCGCTCAGAAACCTCGGTTAACGAAGAGATGACAATAATGGGGATTGCCGTATGCTGGCGCATGAGAGAACAAGGATTCTTATTACCCGAATCAGGGAGCATCAAGTCAAGAAGCAGGATATCAGGCCGCGCTTGAAGCTGTAGAAGACCATCTCTTGCGTTATCGACACGGATAACATCATACCCTTCACCTTGCAAATACAAGGATAATGTATCGCCTAACATGTTGTCGTCCTCTATGATAAGCACTTTCGTCATGATATTCCTTTCTGAACCCCCTTCTTGTAGAAGGACTAAGATCCATGAATTACTTAATATACCTGATATTTAAAACATGCAACATGAGGAAGTCAAGACTCTAACATGACTCCAAGAAGTTGAGAGACTCCGATTTAATGCTTGCCAAGATGTGGATCAGTTTCACGCTCGATCAGGCGCATCAGTTTGCGCTCGGTAGCGCTCTCTGGCGCAGGGGTGTAGACACTGCAACGAAGATCGGAACTACCCTGAACCTGCAACGAAGTCAGATCAAACAACATTTTGCCTGCTTTGGAATGTCTAAATTCGATTAATACGTCCGGGGCACTGCTGACGCTGCTTTGTTTCCAAAGGGTATGAAAATCAGGATGTCTGTTCATCATGTCATCCAGAAATAAATTATACCATTCATCATCAACGTACTGGCCATAGTAAGCACGAAAAATCGCCAGAAATCCGCTAACAAAATCCTCCCAGTTCACCGCGAGCCTGCGAAACTCCTTTCGATCAAATAACAGACTGATCATATTCCGCTGTTCGGGGGCAATCTGTTCAAAATCCATAAAAACATGCCGGGCTGCATCATTCCAGCCGACAATGTAACAACGCCGATCCGAGATCACGGTAGGGCAGTGGTGAAGCTCTTGTAAAATTTTCTGCAAGGAAGGGTGAAGTTGAACCGGTTCTTCTTCCAGTGTGGGCAGCTCCGTATGATGGTCCATGGCGAGCGAAAATAGATACTTTCGTTCATCTGCAGTAAGCCTCAGTGCCGAAGCAATGTTATCCAACACGGAATGGGATACCTGAATATCCCGACCTTGTTCAAGCCAGGTATACCATGTTGTACTCACTCCTGCCAGTTGGGAAACCTCTTCTCTTCTCAGCCCAGGCGTTCTTCTCCGACTTCCAGTGGGTAAACCGACCGATTCGGGAGAAATTTTGGAACGCTGTGTTTTCAGAAAAGTGGACAATGCCTGTAACCTGACATCGTAGTTCACTCCATCACCTTCAATCCTCGTTATCATGGTAGTCATTATACTATTATAATTGACAACTTGTAATAGGATATTCAAAAGTGCACTATTAGTGGCAGAGCGTAAGAATAAGGTGGACAACAGCGCTGAAGGAGGATGGACATGGAACGAGTCGTGATTACAGGTATGGGAGTCATCTCTCCTTTGGGAAATGATGTACATACATTCTGGAATGGATTAATTGAAGGTAGATCAGGTGTATCGCCTATAGAACATTTTGATACAGCTTTGTACAAAACCAGAATCGCTGGTGTAGTCCGTGATTTTGATGGTGAAGAGCGTTTTGGACGCAAGGAAGCAAGGCGTATGGATCGATTCGTTCAATTTGCTGTTGCTGCTGCGGATCAGGCTGTATCACAATCGGGTCTTGTGATGGATGAATTGGACCGTGAACGGGTAGGTGTATATATTGGTTCAGGCATAGGTGGCATCCAGACATTGATGGAACAAGGCAAGGTCCTGTCCGATCGGGGACCTGCGCGAGTCAGCCCAACACTGGTACCTATGATGATATCCAATATGGCTGCGGCTATGGTCAGTATGAGGTTTGGTTGCTGGGGACCGACATTGTCGCCAGTAACAGCTTGTTCCATTGGCAATACAGCTATCGGAGAGGCTTTCCGGGTAATTCGTCATGGCGGAGCTGATGTCATTATTGCTGGCGGGACAGAAGCGGCTGTAACCGAAGTGTCGCTGGCAAGCTTCGGTAATGCGACAGCGTTGTCAACAAGAAATGAAGCGTCCCAAGCAGCAAGTCGTCCATTTGATGCGGGAAGAGACGGTTTTGTCATGGCGGAGGGCGCTGGAATCCTGGTTGTTGAGTCACTATCTCATGCACTGGGAAGAGGGGCGAATATTCTTGCCGAAGTGATTGGATATGGTGCCAGTTCAGATGCGTATCATATGGTAGCTACCCACCCGGAAGGACGGGGGGCATATCTGGCGATGAAAGCAGCACTGAAAGAAGCTCAGATTGAGCCTGAAGACATTGATGTGATTAACGCTCATGCCACCAGTACGGAGGCAGGTGATCTGTCTGAGACGAGAGCGATTAAGCAACTTTTTGGGACAGGTGCCTATGATATTCCGGTCACAGCGAATAAGTCCATGACGGGACATATGCTTGGTGCAGCAGGTGGTGCGGAGGCGATCTCACTTATCCAAAGTCTGCGGCATGGCATCATTCCTCCAACAATCAATCAGGAGCAGAGTGACCTTGAATGTGATCTGGATTATGTACCAAACGAGGCAAGAAGAGCGGAGCTGCGGATTGGGATGTCTAATTCCTTTGGTTTTGGCGGTCATAATGCGGTTATTGTTCTTCAAAAGTATTCATCTTAAGTAGAAAAAAGAAGTCTTAAGCAGAAAGAACAGCGTAGCCTCATCGGGCCGCGCTGTTCTTGGGTTAATCCAGGGTCATCAACATACACCGTACCATTGGTTAACGGCCAAGTGGTTGTACGCCTCAGGAAGAGAGGGAGGTTGATTCCGCCCTGCCTTTGCTGCCCCGATTCAACCAGCTCACACGCCAGCGGGATTGCATGAAGATAACCAGGAACAGGGAAGCTGCTGCAATCAGGCTAAGAATGACAAAACCTGGCGTGTAGGATTGATAGCTGCTATACAGTTGACCGAGAATCAGCGGCAGTGCATATCCGCCCAATCCACCTGCGGCACCTACAATACCTGTCATGAGACCAATCTCGTTGCCGAAACGTTGCGGAACCAGTTGGAACACGGAGCCATTTCCGGCTCCCAGACACATCATACCGAGGAACAGCATAACTACTACAACCGGAAGCGGTGGCATGAAGGATACTCCGATCAACATGATGCAGGCTCCTGTGTACAGGAAAGTCAGCATGCGGGTTCCACCAATTTTGTCCGCCAGATAACCCCCTACAGGCCGGAAGAAACTGCCTGCGATTACACAGAAGGTGGTAATGTCTGCGGCTCGAACAGGAGAAAGTCCATACTGGGTGTTGAAGAAGATGGTGAGATAGTTACATAATCCAACGAAGCCACCAAAGGTCACACAATAGAAGGCACAGAAGACCCAAGCATCTTTTTGTTTAAGCAGACTTCCATATTGGGACAATTTCTTGGGTTCAGGCCGGTTAGGGCTATTTTTGGCAAAGAGAGAAAAGAGAATAAATACAAGAGCGATCGGTATAATCGCAAGTCCGAACACAACTTCCCAGCTGCCAAAATGCGTAGCCAAGCGATTGGCAAACAACGTCGCGAGTACGGTTCCGCTGTTGCCCGCCCCGGCAATACCCATCGCCAGACCCTGATGCTCTTTGCCATACCATTGGCCCGCCAGCGGTAGCGCAGCAGCAAAGGAGGCGCCTGCGACACCGAGCAAGAGTGCGACCACGTACAGTTGGCTTAAGGAGTCAACCCATAACCAGCCGAGTAATAAAGGAACTAAGGTGACGAGCATCCCGATCTGTGCGGTCAGTTTCGGACCGATATAATCAGACATGAAGCCAAGCACAAGCCGCAGGATGGAGCCACCAAGAATAGGCAATGCGACCAGATTGGCCTTTTCCAGTGGAGTCATCGGATAGTCCAATGCAATGACAACTGCGAGGGGACCCAGCATCCCCCATATCATAAAACTGATGTCAAAATACATAAACGCCCCGAAGAGGGTGGGCTTATGCCCGCTTTTCCAAAAACTTTTGCTCTCCATCATCCATCATCGCTCCTCATCCAATTGAGATCTTCGAGATTTGTCTATGTGCTTGTTAAGGCAGAAAAAGGCCGCAATTCGTCCAGATATGAACGATTTGCGGCCCCGTTGCCGACAGGCGGTACACGTCATTGTGTTCCCGCATCTGAGTTGATCACAGCACTGTGATTTTGATTCAAATTATAATCAAGAAAAAATGTGTATGTCAATAAAAATTACATGAAATTTTGAATAATTCATTTTTGAATCGTTATTCGCATTTTTAATGTTAATTTAGTTGACATTAAATTGAGATTCCCTTAATCTGAATCTAATATGAATCCACACAAAGGCGTGTGGATTCCGGAGGCAACGGTGCCCTTTTCCGATTTATGGAGAAGGGATTTTTCTGTTTATTTTCAGGTGAGAGAGATAGGGGGCAGCCCATGAGCAGAAGGAAACTGGTGATTATCGGGAATGGCATGGCTGGAGTGAAGTGTGTTGAAGAGATCATCGCACTGGAGCCTGATACGTATGAGATTGTCATCTACGGCAATGAACCGCGTCCCAATTACAATCGGATCATGTTATCGAAAGTATTGCAGGGTGAGCATTCGTTACAGGATATCATAATCAATGATTGGAGCTGGTATGCCGAGCATCAAATCCGGCTATGCGCAGGTGAAACGGTGCGCCGAATTGATACCCGTGGAAAATATATAGAGACTGAATCCGGCCTAAGAGAAACATATGATGTCCTGATTCTGGCAACAGGGTCTTCACCGTTTATCCCACCGATTCCAGGAATGGATAAAGAGCGGGTCATGTCCTTCCGGACCATTGATGATTGTACGCGGATGTCTGACTATTCCAGAGAATATCGAAAGGCCGCCGTTATTGGTGGTGGATTGCTTGGACTGGAGGCTGCACGCGGGTTGCTGCATCTGGGTATGGAAGCTGTGGTGGTCCATAATGCACCTTACATTATGAACCGACAATTGGATCAGAAAGCGGCCGCGATGCTTCAGGAGGAGCTTGAAGACCAGGGCATGTCTTTTCTTTTGTCCAAGAACACGCAGAAAATTACCGGACGATCGCAGGCGCAGGGACTGCTGTTCACAGATGGTTCCAAGCTTGAAGCTCAGGTTGTCATTGTCGCTGTAGGAATTCGGCCTAATGTGGATCTGGCTAGACGAAGTGGAATCGCTACGAATCGGGCAATTATGGTAGATGACTATATGCGCACCAGTGTACCGGATATATATGCAGTTGGGGAATGTGCCGAACATCGGGGAATCAGTTATGGTCTGGTGGCCCCTTTGTATGAGCAAGGGAAAGTACTCGCACGTACGCTCTGTGGACAGGAAACGCCTGAATACAAAGGAACTATTCCCTACTCACAGTTGAAGGTATCGGGAGTTGATGTTTTCTCGGCCGGCGAGATTAGTGGTGAAGGCATGCAGACCGCAATTCAACAACTGGATGGCATTCAAGGCACATATAAAAAAGTGCTGATGCGGGATGGCAAAGTGCGCGGAGCCATTTTATTTGGAGATACAGCCGAAGGAACGGCATTGCTTGGACTGGTGCAACGAGGTGCAGATGTGGCGGAATTGGCTCCGCGTGAAGGGGCCCCAGACCCGGCTGAGATGGCTGCTGCGGCATTGCCGGCTCAGGAGACCGTATGTGCCTGCAACAATGTCACCAAGGCGGCCATTATGAAAGCTATTCAGGAACAGGGTCTCGAGACGGCAGATCAGGTGAAGGAGCAGACCAAAGCGTCGGGTTCATGCGGTGGCTGTCGCCCGATGGTGGCTGCTCTGTTGAAACATACACATAATCTGAAAAATAACGGGGGTACTGGCGTGGTCGCCACACCGGATAAACCTGCTCCAATGCCTGTATGCAGTTGTACGGAGCTTGGGCATGCAGAACTGAAGGAAATACTGGCTGACATCGTTGATCGGGAGACAGTGCTACCAGACATATCTTTGATCTTGCAGAAGCTGGGTTGGGGTTCGGAACATGGTTGCTGGGTATGTCGCCCGGTAATTCATTATTACTTACAGGTATCCGGTGGAACAATTAATGACAGAGAGATCGAAGGTCACTCAGAGATTCAGGTGCGCTGGGATGATCGTATTCCACAGTTATCCTATGCAAGAGATGCCAGGGGGTTGGCTGCACAGCTTCGTGCGCGTTGGATCGACGCAGCGATGCCGTCGCCGGTGAATATGGGAGTCGCACCAGGAACCGGGTCATTGGTGAGCGCACTGGTGCAGGACATCGGCTTGCTGGCTTCACCGGCTGGATGGGAGATATACGCAGGCGGTCACGCAGAACATCCGGTCAAGCAAGGTGGCTTGCTCGGGGTGGCTGAAACAGAGGTGCAAGCGGCCACACTCGCATCAGCCTGCCTTCAATGGTATCGCCAAACGGCCTGGTATGATGAGCCGTTATGGGCATGGACGGAGCGTTTGGGGTTCATGACGATTCGGGAAACGCTGCTGGATGACCAGTTACAGAAGGAACTTGCAGCTACACTTCAAGCTGATATATAGATGAAAGGCGGGGATGGAAAGATGGGATTATCCGTGAGTTCAGAACCAACAGCCTCCAAGCTCTATGTAAAGGAAACCCAGTGTCCGTATTGCAGTGTGCAATGCAAGATGACTGTTGAAGAACTGGCTGCACCTGTTGCGGGCCAGCGTCGTGGTGAGTATACGGTTCAGGGTGTTCCCAATGAAGCCTCTCAGGGCAGGTTGTGTGTCAAGGGGATGAATGCTCATCAACATGCGCTCAGTGGTCAACGGTTAATGCATCCGCTGATTCGGCGCAATGGCGAGCTTGAACCCTGTTCCTGGGAAGAGGCCATTCAGACCATCGCAGAGCGGTTTCAGATCTTGAAAGATTCTTACGGAGCAGATACGGTCGGAGTATACGGAGGCGGATCTTTGACCAATGAGACAGCCTATCTGCTCGGCAAATTCGCCAGGGTTGCTTTGGGGACGAAGTATATCGACTATAATGGACGGTTCTGCATGTCAGCCGCAGCCTCAGCTGGCAGCAAAGTGTTTGGGATGGACCGTGGATTGACGTTCCGTCTGTCCGATATTCCCAAGGCAGGTTGCATAATACTCGCAGGTACCAATATTGCGGAATGCCAACCTACCCTGTTGCCCTACTTCAATCAGGCCAAGGAGAACGGAGCATTCATTATCGTTATTGATCCACGTAAGACGGCAACCGCAGCCATTGCAGATCTTCACTTGCAGGTGAAACCTGGCATGGATGCCTTGTTGGCGGATACCCTGTTGAAGGTGATTATGGATGCCGGATTGGTGGCCCCTCAATTTATAGGCGAACGAACGCATGGATACGAGCAATTAATGCAAGGATTGGCTGATCTGCAGCTCGAACAGGCGGCACAAGCATGTGGGGTTGATCTGGCCCTGATTCGTCAGGCGGCGATAACCTATGGTGAGGCAGAGACAGGTATGATCATGACAGCGCGTGGTGTGGAGCAGCAGACGGATGGGCATATGGCCGTCAGGCACTTTCTCAACCTGGTATTAGCGACTGGCAAAATTGGCCGAGTAGGCTGTGGATACGGTGCCATCACAGGTCAGGGGAACGGGCAAGGTGGACGGGAGCATGGGCAGAAGGCTGACCAGCTGCCGGGTTATCGATCGATTGAAAATGAAGCCGATCGTGCCTATGTGGCATCCGTCTGGGGTGTGGACCCTGCAAGTTTGCCAGGCAAAGGGGTATCCGCCTACGAGATGATGGAGAAGGTCCATGATCAGGAGATTCGGGCGTTGCTTGTAATGGGCTCCAACCCGGTCGTATCCAATCCCAATGTGCGTTTGGTGGAAGAAGGTCTGCGCAAGCTGGACTTTCTGATCGTGGCAGACATGTTTCTGTCCGAGACAGCGCGAATGGCTGATCTGGTTCTCCCGGTTACATCTTATATGGAGAATGAAGGTACACTGACCAATCTGGAGGGGCGTGTTCTGCTCCGCGAACAGGGGCGGCCTGCGCCGGGAGAAACGCTCGATGATTGGGATATATTATGCCGGATTGCCGCACAATTGGGTAAAGCTTCTTATTTTGAATATGACACTGCTGAGGATATCTTTAATGAGCTTCGGGTGGCGAGTCGTGGCGGAGTGGCTGATTACTATGGCATTACCTATGAGCGTTTGCGTGACGAAAAAGGGGTATACTGGCCGTGTCCTGCCCTGGAGGAGCAGGGAGAAGGACTGCTGTTCGGTGAACGATTCGCTCACCCGGACGGTAAAGCGGCATTCACATTCGAATCCAGCCCGGGCTGGAATGATGTATCACCGGAATTCCCTATAATTCTGACCAATGGCCGTGTGCTTCCTCATTATCTTACAGGGGTGCAGACACATCGCAGCCCGGCTCTTGCAGCCCGTGAGTTGGAGAACTTTGTTGAACTTCACCCGACTACCGCTGCCCGTTATCGTATTCACGATGGAGAGTGGGTCGAGATTCAATCGGTGTACGGAAGCTTCACGGTTCGTTCGCGCATCAAAGATTCGATTCGGGAGGATACCTTGTTTGTGCCAATGCATTGGGGCGGCATTCAGAATGTGAACCGGGCCACCAGACCAGAGCTAGATCCGTTCTGCCGTATGCCTGGATTCAAGACGACGGCAGTAAACATTCGACCGTTGCGATTGGTCAGATGATTCAGACAGGTTTCAGATTACAGGTTTCCAGGTGTTATAAGCTGTTCTAATGGTAGCTAAGCAGCCACCCAGTCCCATAGTTATATGAGACCGGGCGGCTTTTTTTGCGTATATGTACGCAAGTAGGTCATAGTTCCGTGGTTCCACGTAAACATGAGGATTGGCTCATGAATATGGCTTGAATTTTAGTTATGATGTTCATTAGGGGTACATATGTACGTATTTTTGATTTTATTTTGAGACAGATCGTCATTCCGAGTTTAGGTTATTACGCATCGTGGTATAGATATCGGGGCTTATGGAAGCTTCTTCAAATAGGGCAGGACCAGAGGGGGCAAGACAGTGAACGTATGGATAACAGTAAAGAGTCTGGGTAAGCGCAAGCCGGTACTTGCCAAGCAAGCTGCCGAACTTCCGGAAACAACTCATACGTTAAGGCAGCTCATTGAGAACATGGTGGCTCTGCAAGTGAAAGTCCTTCAGGACAAGAAGCAACAGGCAGAATTGCTCGCCTACCTGATGCCGGATGATATTAAGGCGCAAGGAGCGGCGGGGAAAGTCGGATTTGGCGCAGTATACAATGAGGGTGTTCCTGATCTGAATGTTGCGATGGAGACAGCTATAACCGCCTATGAGGATGGGTTATATAAAGTATTTCTCAACGATGATGAATTGCAGGAGCTGGATGAGTCACTTGTTGTAAAAGACGGAGATAACGTGGTATTTATTCGTTTTACAATGCTTGCCGGACGTCTGTGGTAGAGAGCGATGAAGGAGGAGAACAGGATGAATCAGGAAGATCAAGTACAGGTGTATATGGATGAATTGCAGGAAAGAGCCAAGTCATTAACAGGGGTACAGCTTGAGCTGGCAGGCTATGTTGTGGAGATCGCCGGGTCTACCTATTTGCGTGGAGATGAAAAGATGTTTTTGAATACTGATAAGCTGCTTGGAAGGCTGGCTGCAGAAACGCAGAAACCATTATTCCAGCCACTATTGGATGTACTCGAGCATCTGGCGAGCGAGTCATTGGTTGCACGATTCCGTTATATCGCAGAGCGTGCGACTCGTTTCCCATACAGTAACAACTATGAACGCCGGCCTTTCCGCACATCCGATCCGGAGCAGCATGTAGAACAAGTCATCCGTAAACTGATGGGATTGTTCCGTATGGAAATGAAAAATTTCTCCTTGGAAGAATATGTGTCACTACGTGAGTACAAGCTGGATTATCTGCATGAGATCCGTTGGGTCCTGGCCGATTGTATCGCTTATGAACTGGATCATCAGGGTGGAGATATGAAGCAGGCACTGCACGATATTATCTATGGTGACAATCAGACGGCGTTGTTAACCCATGAAATGATCAAAGGTATATTCATGAGCGATCAGGCAGATGCCTATCAGATGGTGGGTGAGTTGCTCGTTGCAGCAAGGTTGCAGGAAGGGCTGCGCCAAAGCATTGTGGAGCGGATGGATGAAGGAACACTGGAAGCCTATATTTACATATTAAAAATCATCATCGACAACAACCTGATCCGTTTCAGTTCGGTGGTAAGAGCACTCGCCGTATGGACGGGAATTGGCATAGAAGCAGCCAATCAGCGTGTTGCTGCACAGCTGATTGAACAGGCGTATGAGGCGCTTGTGCAACCAGAAGTGCGCGAATCCTGGCAGCAGGAAGCGAACGCCAACAAGCTCTTTATCAGCCTGTGGGCGACAGCGGTCATTGAAGAGAATGAACTGACGAGCAAGATCATCGAGATTATGGATCAAGGCCAATTATATCAGAAGATTGTTGCCCAATACGTACTGGCTAACAGCCAGAACAGAGAGCTTCGTTTGCACATTGCACGTCGTTATCTGGAGGCGCAGGATACCGAGTTGATGCACTGGATTGTGACCAACTATGATGCCATGTATATGTACAACTGGAGTTTCGAGAATGGAGAGAATCAGCGTAGTGTCTACGTGTGGCCATTGCCTGCGCTTGAAGATAAGGCATTGAGACGTCAGGACTTTGATCAATTCAAACAGATGTTGGCTGTCATTCCAAAAGGCGGATCAGGTGGACCATCGGGTGTACTTGAGTATGTTCACTACCGGATTGATACAGATGATGTAGTGAAGAAAATGTTATATCTGGCCGCTTATGATATGGACCCGGAATGGATCGGCGAAGTCATCGCAATCAAGGACCGTTTGAGCCCAGAACTGCGCGGGGAACTGTTGTCCCAGTTTGTTCAGCATCCCGATAATGAGGTGCAAAGACAGTTTGTGTTTGAGAGTTTGTCTGATAAAAGCATCAGTAATAGGGAAAGTGCGCTCTCCAAGGCGAAGCAGCTCACGTTGACGGTTGAAGAGATGAAACAGATGGAGGCGCTGATGAAGCTCAAGACAGGCTCACTTCGTCAGAAGGTCATCCATGTATTGTTACTACAACCCGTGGACCAATTGACGGTTTCACTGAAGCGACTTTTGCAGGCCAAGAGTGAGTTGCAGCGTCTAGGCGCGCTCGAATTGTTGACCGAGATTGCGGCAGATCCGGATCGGGCAGATCAGCAGGAGCAATTGCAGCCATTGGCACAGCTGATTGAGACGCCAACCGCGAAGGAACAGAAGTTGCTCGACAAGCTGACGGATCAGGGGAGTCGCTATACGGCCGCTAATGGGTTTAATTTATTCGATCCGAAGCGACGTGAGCCATTGCTGGATGAGAAGCGTGACCTCAAAGGCCACAGTCCGAAGGATATCTTTACACTTTCTCTGGATAAGACCAGACCATTCCTGCAGGGGCTCGATGAATTAGTGCATGAACACAGGGATCATGAGTATGAAGTGGAGTACTATGCTGGCTACAAAGACACGTTGTTAGTCGGAGCGAGTCTTCGCTCCAAGGTTCCGTATGGAGAGCGGAATGAAATGAAGCAGATGGAACAGTTCCCGCTACATGAGATATGGGAAAACTTTATTCAACATGCTGGGTTTAGCAGTGTGGAACTGATGCAGCTATACATGGTTATACAGCTCCGGGATTTCAATGGCAAATTGAGTGACCATTACAGTTACTTCCATGATCAGTATGGCTATGATGAACTGCAAAAGATTCCATTATTGGAAGGCTGGCGCAAGTCGTTTGCCGACCAGATCTATCCTCTGGATGACATCGAAAAGCTACAGCAGATGCTGGATTCGTTAACGTATAAGGATCAGGTAGTGGCACTGATATCGGCGGCATTTCTGGATAGCGATCCGATCGACACGTTTGAAATAGCTGAGAAAACCTGGGCCTCCATCATCGCGAGTATGCCTGCTGATCGACTCGAGAAAGAGTCAGGCATGCTTCATATTCTGACTGGACCTTGGAATTATGTGGTTCGTGGCAAAATCCATGACGATAACAGCTTCAAACGTTTCTTCCAGACAGCCTACCAGTTCGCCAGTCTTGTAGAAAATAGTCAACCGTTGTCCTTGCTGTCACTTGAAGATTTCCTGCGCGCGTACCAGCTGAACCTGATTGATGAACAGGAGATATATCGACAGGTTCTGGTCGGTGGGAATCGTCTGATGTTTATTCGGGACTTAACATCCACTCGTACAGAAGTGATCGCAAGTGATCCCAAGCTGATTCATTTACGGGATACGGTCGTTAATCGGATTCTGGAGATCGAGCTGACCCGGGGAGAACTCTCTACAGAAGTAAGTACACTTGCCATGAAACTGGAACGAATTGAAGGCATGGAACACTGGGTACATCTGGTCTCGGCGATGGATCAGGATACATTTGTCCGTGGATATATCTACAGTTATGGGGACAACACAACACGTAAAGAGACGTTTAGCTATCTAATTCAGAATTGTCATCCACGGGATGGAGAAGATGAGAAGCGTCTTGGGGAATTGCTCCAGAAGTATCCGGTGAATGAGAAAAAATTGCTGGAAGCAGCCATGTATGCACCACAGTGGATGGAGATTGTTGCAAAACATCTGGGATGGGAAGGTCTTCGCAGTGCAGCTTGGTACTTCCATGCTCATATCAATGAACGCTTTACTGCGGAGAAAGAAACCATCGTGGCCCACTATTCTCCAATCTCACCACAAGACTTCAATGAAGGTGCGTTTGATATCGCGTGGTTCGAAGAAGCCTATGCTGCTGTCGGTGAGGAACGGTTCAATCTGTTATACGATTGCGCCAAGTACATTTCCGGGGGATCCAACCACCGCAGATCCCAATTGTTCGCAGATGCTGCACTGGGTAAGCTTCGACTGGACGATATGCGTGAGTCCGTGTCAGACAAGCGAAACAAGGATCATTTGTTAACCTACAGTTTGATTCCATTCGCTGTAAATCGCGAACAGGATCTGCGTGAGCGATACGACTTCATTCAGAAGTTCCTGATGCAGAGCAAACAATTCGGTGCACAACGCCGTGCCAGTGAAGGTGTGGCATCACAGATTGCACTGGGCAATCTTGCTCGTAATGCAGGTTATGCCGATGTTACGCGGCTGATGTGGGACATGGAAGCACGTAAGTTGGATGAGATGAAATCTTTCTTTGAACCTCATGCATTGGATGCTGACACGACAGCACAATTGGTCATTGATGAGGAAGGCCAACCTGAGATGGTTATCGTTAGCAAAGGCAAGACACTCAAATCTGTACCTGCCCGGTTCAAAAAAGATGGATATATCGCTGAACTGAAAGAGCTCAAATCGGATCTGGTGGATCAGTATCGCCGGGCACGACAGGAGCTGGAACGTTCGATGACTGCTGGAACATCCTTTACACGTGAGGAAATTGCCAGTCTGATGCAAAATCCGGTTATACATCCGCTGGTAAGAACGCTTATATTCCAGTCAGGTGACAAGACGGGACGATTCGATGTATCATCCAATGGTTTGATTGCTCCAGGGCCGGAGGGTACGAACCATACACTATCGGAACAGGATCAACTGTTGATTGCTCATCCGCTTCATCTGTATCAGAGCGGAAGCTGGAGTGAATTCCAGCGGGATCTGTTCACCCGTCAGGAGCGTCAGCCGTTCAAGCAGGTATTCCGTGAGCTGTATCTTCCTAACGAGGACGAATTGGCTAATGGTACGGTGTCTCGTCGATACGCCGGGTATCAGATTCAACCGAAAAAAGCAGTAGCTCTGCTTAAAGGACGCCAATGGACTGTCAGTTATGAAGAAGGTCTGCAGAAGGTAAGTTACGAGCACAATCTGATTGCGAATCTCTATGCCATGGCAGATTGGTTCTCACCAGCAGATACGGAGGCACCTACCTTGGAGACGGTGCAGTTCTACGATCGTAAGAGCTACAAACCTGTAGCGCTGCAAGATGTGCCGCTGACGTTCTTCTCGGAAGTTATGCGTGATATCGATCTGGTGGTCAGCGTTGCACATGTGGGAGGCGTAGATCCGGAAGCCAGCCTGACAACAATCGAGATGCGTCACGTCATTGTGAACGAGTCGTTGCGTCTGCTGAAGATCGACAATGTACGTTTGGACGGGAATTACGCACGAATTGATGGTGAATTGGGTGAGTATGCTGTTCATCTGGGGAGTGGTAATGTGTTCAAACAAGCTACAGGTGCACTTCATATTGTTCCGGTGCACAGTCAGCATCGGGGTCGAATCTTCCTGCCATTCCTGGATGAAGATCCGAGAACAGCTGAGATTTTGTCCAAGGTGATGTTGCTCGCCGAAGATAAAAAGATCAAGGACCCGCAGATTCTTGCACAATTACAGAACTAGAAGTGATTGAACAGAAGTGAGCCGCCCCTCTTGGGGCGGTTTTTTATTTGCTACTCCGATTTTAATGTAACTTCGAATCTCAATATAACGAGTGTAGAACAAGAATCATGGACGGAAAGTGGACAATATGGAGCAATTCCAACATAAAGGCAGCTGAAGAACCTGTTAAAAGGGACCTCAGTTGCTTTTATATTTTTGGATATTTCAATGGACCGGATTGGTTCCGTTTTCAAATAGACTTAGGACCCAGAGTGTGTCGACATATTCCTTAATCTGATAATTAATTGCATTAATTGGTTGATCGGGAGTGGGTCGAACCGACTGTTTTTAAAAGTAAAGAATTTGTTCGAAAGTAGTTACGGAAATGTAAATAATTCGTTTTCTTGTTTTGTTATCTGAATTGTCAATATGGTGATTCCAAAGAACTAGGCTTGTTCTAATCGGTCATTTACCAAATTTAAGGGGATGTAATTCATGATCATGTCGGCTATCGTTAGGAAGCGAAATCTGCTGACTTGCTTGCAGGCTGCAGTTTCAGAAGCCATGTGCAGGACAACCTGAATGCTTGAAAGACTGGGATCAAGCCAGTTTGCATTCCCTTGTATACATGTATTCAATATGTGCACAAGAAAAATGATCAAGAGAGAAGGAGAGCTTACAACATGAACAGAAGACTCAATCTGATTTTCCTCAAACGATGGTTTATGTTATTAATCATCGTGGCGGTTGCGGCTATGCCGCTGCACGCCTTCGCCGCGGAGGCGGAATCTGGGGCCAATCGTCCTTGGATGAACAAATCCTTGTCTGCGGAGGAACGCACCGAGCTGCTGCTCAAGGAGATGACGCTGGAGGAGAAAGTTGGATTCGTAACCGGTAAAGTAAATAACTATTATGGTTTCTATAATGATGGATTGGAGCGCCTCGGCATTCCGGCATTACAGATGGCAGACGGACCTGCAGGGGTACGTGTGGCTAACCCGGATGTGCAGGACAAAAAGTCCACGGCACTGCCTGCACCCATCGCGCTTGCCGCTTCCTGGGATACCAATCTGGCCAAGAAATATGGCGATCTGATCGGTCAGGAAGCACATGATACAACACATAATGTAGTGCTTGGTCCTGGGCTTGATATTGCACGTACACCATGGGGTTCCCGGAACTTTGAATCGCTCGGGGAAGATCCATTGCTGGCTTCCGGCATGGGTGCAGCGTATGTGAACGGGATTCAAAGCAATCCGGTTATCGCTACAGCGAAGCACTACATCCTGAACAACCAGGAGACGGAGCGTTTCACCACCAATGCAACAGCCAGCGAACGTGCCATTCAGGAAGTCTATGCACGTCCATTCCAAGCGATGGTTGAAAAAGCGGATCTCGGTTCGGCAATGTGTTCATTTAACCAGGTGAACGGTACATATGCTTGTGAGAACAAGGAGATGCTGACCGATGTCCTTCGGGATCAGTTTGGCTTCGAAGGGTTTGTTATGAGTGACTACGGTGCAAACTTCAGCACAGCCAAATCCGCCAATGCGGGTCTGGATCTGGAGACACCTGGAGAGCCGTATGGCAAATGGGGAGACAAATTGCTGGAAGCCGTGAACAATGGCGAAGTCAGCGAGCAAACCATTGATGAGAAGGTTAGACGCATTTTGCTTCAAATGTTCGATAAAGGGCTGTTCGATAACCCTGTAACGAATACACAAATCAATGCCAAGAAAGACGGCAAACAGGCACGTGAAATTGCAGAAGAGAGCATGGTTCTTTTGCAAAACAACGATAATGTACTGCCGCTGTCCAAGAATAACGTGAAATCCATCGCTGTCATCGGACCGGATGCAGATAACGCATCTGCTGCTGGTGGAGGTAGCAGTCTGGTTAATCCGACGTATACTGTAAGTCCGCTTCAAGGCATTCGTAACCGTGCTGGTAACGGTGTGGATGTAAAATATGCTGCCGGAACCGATCCTATCTCCGCAGGAGATGCATTTAATGGACCATCCGCCGTACCTTCTACTCTTTTATCACCAGCGGATGCTCAGGAAAGTGAAAGAGACTATGGTACAGATCGTGCGGAATATGGTCTGCGTGCTGAATACTGGACGAATAAAGATATGGAGGGTAACCCTTCTCTGGTCCGTACAGATAATCAGGTCAACATGAATCTTGGATTTTACAACTATGAAGGTTTTAACGCACAATCTTCCAAGCTTCCAGTGACACCAACGAAATTCAATGCCAAAATGTCTGCTCGTTGGACAGGGGCGATCACAGCACCTCAAACGGGTGAATATAAACTGTCCCTGACCAGTCTAGGTTCTGCGAAACTGTATGTGGATGATAAGTTACTCGTAGACAATCAAGGTGAAACACTGAGTACAACAAAGAAAGAAATCACATTCAAAGAAGGCGAGTCCCACAATATTCGAATTGAGTATCGTACGGATTTCCCGGTACAGACCAATCATGATATGGGTGCACAGGTTCGTTTTGGCTGGGAAGCTCCAGAAGACGCTGTGGATATCAAAATGCAAAAAGCAGTTGATCTGGCGAAAAAATCCGATGTTGCCGTCGTGGTAACTCGTACGTATGACAGTGAAGGTTACGTCGACCGTTCCGACCTGGAGCTGCCGAATAACCAGGAGCAGCTGATCCGCAAGGTAGCAGCAGCCAATCCAAAAACGATCGTGGTGCAAATGAGTGGTCGCGCTGTTGAAATGGATTCCTGGCAAAAAGAAGTGCCATCCATCGTTCAGGCTTGGTATGCAGGTCAGGAACAAGGTAATGCAGTGGCACGTGTTCTGTTCGGCGATGTGAATCCATCCGGTAAGTTGCCGGTGACGTTCCCATCAGATGATTCCCAAACTCCGGTATCCACTGCGGAACAATTCCCGGGTGTGAATGGGGTGGGCAACTATTCCGAGGGTATCTTTGTAGGGTATAAAGGATATGACAAAGAAGGCATGACACCGGCGTTTGCCTTTGGACACGGACTGTCTTATACCGATTTTAATTATCGTAATCTGCATGTGAAAAACACAGGCAAAGGCGACAAAGCAACCGTAGAAGTATCCCTGAACTTACGTAACACCGGTAAAGTTTCCGGTGCAGAAGTTGTACAGGTCTATGTTGGCAATCTGCCAACTAAAGTTGAAACTCCAGAGAAGCAGCTTGCTGGTTGGGCGAAGGTAGATCTGAAAGCAGGCAAGCAGCAACGGGTCAACATTCAACTGGATCGCAGCGCATTGTCCTATTGGGATGAAACATCGCATGAATGGTTAATGCCTAAGGGTAAGGTTCAAGTGTATGTTGGTAGTGCATCCGATGATATTCGTCTGACAGGTAGTGTGAATATCGGAAGCAAGTCCGGTAAATAAAAGTGCAATAAGGGAGTTCGGAAGGTTGTTCTCCCCGTTGAATTCATCTGTGTCAAATGCAGTTTGTTTTAATTCATATAGATTAGGAAAATGAGTCGTGGCCTAGTGGCCGCGGCTTTTTCCACAATGGAAGGAGAGTGAAGCGTGATGAACATACGCTGGCGAGAGCATCCCAAACGATGGATGATCCTGTTGATCGCAGCTGTTTGTAGTGTTGGTATAGGAATCTGGCTTATCTTCAACCGAGGTGAACACCCCGTACCGCCACCGGTTGCGGACAAGCAGAGAGTGGTCGAAGTCTGGTTAACCACGGGAGATCAGCAAAATCTGCTTACACCACAGAAGCCCATTCCAATTACCGATCACCATGATGCAGACACAAGCTCTTCCGTTTCTTCAACGCAGGAGTCAGACACGTCTTCCTCGGTGTTCACCATACAGATTGACCCGGACAAGACGTATCAGACTATGGATGGATTTGGCGCAGCGATGACAGGTTCATCGGCACATCTGATCAACGAGCTTCCAGAGGAACAACAAGAGCAACTGCTGAAGGAACTGTTTACGACGGAAGGGCTGAACATGGATATGGTGCGTCATACGATTGGTGCTTCCGATTATTCGGTAGATGAATCAGGTGCGGCTTCAAGTCATACCTATGATGATATCGAGTCCGGCACGGACTATGAGATGGAACACTTTTCGATCGAAATGGATCAGGAAGTCGTGAATATGCTGGAGCGTGTAGCTGGTTTGAAACCGGATCTTAACGTACTGGGCACACCGTGGACGGCCCCTGCCTGGATGAAGTATGGGGAGAAGACCACGAACGGTTGGTATCTGGATTACAACGATCCTCAGGTGTACGAAGCGTACGCAAGATATTTTGTGAAATATATCAAAGCTTATCAGACAAAGGGCATTCCCATCTACGGGATCACGTTGCAAAATGAACCGGAGTTCACCTCGGATAAATATCCGAGTATGAGTATGGGAGCTGAAGAACAAGCGATGTTCATTCGGGATTATCTCGGCCCGGCGCTACAGGATGCAGAACTGGACACGCGAATCATCGCGTATGATCATAACTGGGATCATGCGGTTGAATATACCGGTAAGGTGCTTGATGATGAGCAGGCTGCTGCCTATATCGATGGATCTGCTTTTCACTGTTATGCAGGTGATCCATCTGCCATGTCGGAAGTGCATGAGCGCTTCCCAGACAAAAACATCTATTTTACCGAATGTAGTGGTGGGGAGTGGAGTCCTGATTTTGGCGAGAATCTGAGCTGGCAGATGTCCAATCTCATCATTGGTGCACCTCGCAACTGGGCGAAAAATGTACTGCTCTGGAACATCGCACTCGATCCGCAAGGTGGACCCACGAACGGTGGCTGTGAGAACTGTCGTGGGGTTGTGACGATTGACCCGGAGCGTGATGAAATCACTAGAAATGTCGAGTATTATGCGTTAGGCCACATCAGCCGTTATGTACGTCCGGGAGCCGTAAGAGTTGCTTCTACGCAAGAACAGGGCCAGCTCGAGAACGTAACCTTCCGCAATCCGGATGGAACGATGGTGCTAGTTGCAGCTAACACGGGCGAGGCAGAAGTTTCCTTTGGTGTAGTCATAGATGGAGATTTATTTCGATATATACTGCCATCCCAATCGGCAGCAACCTTCCGTTGGAAGCCAAAAACGGAGGTAGAACGTTGACTCAAGATTGGAAATTATGGGTACAGATTGAATGATGGACATGGTAAAATAAACGTAGAGTTATTTCAAATTTGATGTATTAAACAAGTCCGATCCCAGGATCGGGCTTTTACATAACTTTTACTTTTTATAGAAAGGAGCTTACGTTGGACATGTTAGTCGTTGCATATCGGGAACAGGATCATGACAAGTTGGTTGGAATCTGGGAGAGTGCTGTGCGGGCAACCCATACGTTTTTGGAAGAGCATCACATTCAGTTCTATAAACAAGTGGTGAGTGATGTGTTGCAACAAAGGCAAGTCGAGGTTTGGGAAGCGCTGAATACGGAGCAACAACCCGTGGGTTTTATTGGTCTGGATGATAACTTTATCGAGATGTTATTTGTAGATCCGAGCCAACACGGACAGGGTCTGGGACGTCTGCTAATAAACCATACCTTCAAAATCAAAGGCCGTCACCTCAAGGTGGATGTTAATGAGCAGAATACTGGGGCAGCCCGATTCTATGAAAAGATGGGATTTGTACAGACAGGACGATCCGAAATGGATAGTTCCGGTAATCCGTTCCCGCTGTTGCATCTGGAGATCAAACAGGAACAGGCCGAGAGATTGTCGTAATGGATAGACCACGTGATATAAATGACCAGGATGAGGAGTGTGCAGGATGACACAGATCAAGGTGACACCGGAACAACTGGAGACGGTCAGTGGGCAGTTCGCTCAGGCACATCAGCAATTATCGGGCTTCATGTCCACATTGGACGGCAAGATGAGTGTCATGCGGAGCAACTGGGATGGGATGGAACGGGAACGCTTCTATAACGATTATTCAACCGCTCAAGGCACGATGAAATCTGTTCTGGAACTGGTTCTGTCCATTCAATCGGAGCTTAAGAAGATTGCCGAGCGTTTCCGCACGACAGATGAAGAGGCGGTGAGCCAGGCAATTATGACGGCGCTGACCGCAGCGCGGGCGCTATCAACCATGGGCAAAAATAAAGGCGATGATCTGAACAAAACGCCAGGTCCACCAAAGAACATGGATGAATGGGCTGAGAAGGATGCTGAGAAATACCAGAACTATGAGGAAATGCTGAAGAAAGCCAAAGAGATGGGGGACGAAGAACTGGCGCAGCAGATTCAGGCCAGCATGAACATCATTCGGCTTCAGTATGAAGATGTAATCTATCAGACTGACCCCAATACGGGCAAGACGGTGAAAATTACCGAGGATTCCATCGTAGGTACGTATCAGGTGAAAAGCGACAAGGGCGAAACGACCACCATCAGTCTGGATAAACAGGGCAATGTGGTGGACTATACCAAAGATACGGAAAAGTATAAGTATTCGGAGCAAACGCACACCACCAGTCAAGGCGAGCATCTCTTTGGCAAAGCAGCACAAACGGCTACAGCCTACGGGATTGGTCTGCTGCTCACAAGCAAGACGGGCTCTGCCTTCACGGAACATGCGACAGGACTAGGTTCATCCTTCGTCGCGGACAAATTCCTGTTCTCCGTGCCGGAGGAAGGCGAGACACGTACGATGATCTACCGTACCAATAAGGAAACGGGCAAAATGGAAAATATGATCGTGGTCACGCGTGGCGACAACGATATTGAATATACGCCGTGGCGGGATTACTTCTAAGCCACGGATGGGGTCGGCAAGCGGGCAACACAGGGCTACCTGATTGCGGCCTGCTTGCCGACCCACCGCATGGAGCCATGTGGTTGTGTATCACATGGCTATGCGTGTGGAGGGCAGGCGGCTTATCCGTGAGCCTGCCTATAGAAAAACACCCCGGCGACCTTCTCCCTGAGATGGGAAGGTTGCCGGGGTGTTTTGTGTTTTCCTTACCGATTAGCCACGGTCGAAGGACGGGCCGGAAGGGAGTCTTTTTTTGCCAGAGATTAATGTGTCTCTCCATCCAGAAACGGTTTGTTCACCGCATAATACATAAAGCCCATCAGCAGCACACCACCTACCAGATTACCGAGCGTCACAGGAACCAGGTTATGGATCCCCCCCTTCAAACGAGATGGTTCCCAAGTGGTTCAGTACACTGGACAAGTCTATGTATCAAGTAGCTGAGGACTTGCAGCAGACAAAGATTATTCTTGCTGAGGGCATGTTCTACAGCGGTGATATGATGCGGACAGGTCAGCGACAGACTTGATGAACTGAACAACGTGGATCAGCTTAATAAGGTAGGACTGCCTGGCGGGGATAGAGCGGTCTGATCCGGACAATAACGCGTTCATCATTCTATACGGATGGTTGATGCAGTTTACAAGAGTATAGTAGACACTTGCCTTACAACTGCGGCGACTGGATTCATTTACGCGACGGAGGACAGATCTACATTCCTGAAAATGCGAGAAATACCAGAGTTAAGTTCGCCCGAAAGCAGGTACGACAAATTATTTTCCGTTGCTGTCCTCTGCTAGTGTTAAAAACACTCCGTAACTCCTTATATTGAGAGGTAGTTTAGTAGGTGTTTCTATGTTCAGAAAGGTGATCACGTTGAGAAGGACATCCATAGCACCTGTGATCATTGTGACTACTTCCGAGTGAATGTTATCTCAATTGGATTTGAGGTGGACTGGTGGACAGTCCAAGTGGTCAACAAACAAATATAAGGAGTGATTGTAATGGCTGACGTTAAAGTGCCAGTGCCATTGGCATCGTGGTACAAGCCGACCAACGGTGATGAAGATCAGCTTACCCGTTGGGATATTGGCGTTGTAGATGCTTCCCAAGCATCTGAGATTGACACTTTCTTGATCTTTAACAACCGTAAGGGTCTCGAAGATGTACCGGACATGCAGAATGCGGCAATCATGACGAAAGACTCGAATGGCGGAAATACCGGAGAATTGGTAGAAGGTCAGTGGATCGAAGTCAGAGTTGACGAGATAGATACTGGATTCAACAAAATTGGGTGGGACTCCATCGAAAACGTTGCAGTTTCTCGGCCAATTAAGACCACCGGTAGCACGACAAATGTGGACGGTACGTTTACACCTAATGTCGGTTCACACACAACAACGAGCGGTGAAGTCAGCTTGCTCGGAGTCAAGAATGACGGAGATCTAATCAACGCCAAAGGTAACTACGTCAAAGTGCAACTCCTCTGCCGAATTCCAGGTAATGCTTCGGCTGGTCTAATTAATTTTCGTACTCGGATAACTTACCAGTACGTGTAAGAAAACATCCAATGCAATGGAGGTTACCCTATGCTGACAAAAATTAATCCATACTCTTTTGTGGATCAAGACTATATTTGGATGGGTGAGTATTCCGATGGTACTCACCTTTCTGAGTACCACTATCAAACGAAAAAACGAGGAGATTTCAACACGATTAGAAAGGAGTCGCTCATTCGCTTCGGTCTTATCGGAAACGGCATGAGACTTTATCACGAAGTGCTTGGCGGTTTCTTCCATCTAAGAGGTCAGATTTACGAGATTGTCTACAAGGTAGGCGATAAAGAATACTACCTGACAGGTCAAAGCCAGCTTTATAACGATATCATTACGTACAAGGATGCGGAAGCGTGGGCGAATTTTAATCAGCGAGATAATACGAATTTCCCAAGCAGGGTTACTGCTTTCAACACTGGATACAAAAAGAGCCTTAAAATTGATGGGATCAACTTCAACTTTAAGGCCATTATTAGTGTCCCGTGCAACAACGTACCAATTAATTTGACGGTAAGGATTGTAGCCGACACGGATCTTGACGGTAGGTTGGTGATTAAGCGTAACGGAACGCAGGTCGCTGAGTTCGATGCTCCCCTGAGAAAGGGTATGGGAGGGCAAGTCATGTGGTATGTGAGGTGGTAACGAATGGCTATTTACTCAGGTAAGTCTACACTCCACGACTACTTGGTGGGGGAAGACATCCCAAATGGTACTCATGTACTTGAAGTCAATGGCGTGAATATAGACATTGAGATGTGCAACTACTTGGATGACTTTGAAGTAGATACTCAGGGGGTCGAAAACATCGTACCCGTGCTAACCAGCAACACTGCCAACGTAAACTTCAAGGCATCTGCAAGTTCAGAATATACCGTATCCCCTGGCTACCTAGCATGGAGAGCATTCGTTAACGGTGTTAATGGGACACTCTGTTGGGCTACCGCGCAGTTCAATACTACGGGCTGGCTTCAAATGACCATGGTTACAGCTAGACGTGTGTCTCTCTACTATCTGTGTGGGCAGACAGGTAGACCCCTGGGTAGTCCTAAAAACTGGACATTTGAAGCATCTGACGATGGGGAGAAATGGACTGTGATAGACACCCGTGAACATGTTACAGGTTGGGTGGACAATACTTGGAAGGGTTTCGCTGTACCTGTTCAAAATATCGGGCTGTATAAAATGTATAGGCTCAATGTGACAGCCAACAACGGGGATACCAATTTCCTGACCATTGGTGCTATGCAACTGATTGACTCATTTGGAGATGAGACCCTTGACTCTAAAATGCTCGTGCTTAAGTTCCATAAAAACCTAACGGTCAATACTGGCGCTACCCTCATACCGAGGGTTAGAAAGAAGGGCATGACCGTTTACGTAGGAGGCAAGCTAACCAACAAAGGGACGATAAGTATGACGGCCAAGGGAGCTATAGCAACCGGACAGAACGTCTACCTTTATCAGAACAATGACGGGTCATTTGAGTACGTTCCAGCTATGGGGGCTGTCGGCGGTACGAGCGTTACAGGTGGAGCACAATCGGTTACTAACGCTGGCCGGACAGGTGTAGCGGGCACGGCAAGAAGAACCGGCGGTGGGGGATCTGGTGGTGGAGGAATGTCAAACCCACATACAGGTACTTTCATTACAGGCAGGGGCGGTACTGGAACATCCTATTCCGGTGGAGCAGGTGGCGGTGGAGCATGGTGTTACAGTGGCAACGCTTGGGCAGGAGCGGGTTCAGACATAGGCGGTGCTGGCGGTAACGCTGCATCAACCTACGGAACTTCTCGTCCTGTTGGTGGCGGAGCAGGTAACGGAGGAGGCACAGCTCTCGGCGGTTTAGTAGGTGGAGCAGGGACGGGAGGTCTCCTAATCATCTACGCAACTATTTTTGATAATACAGGCACCGTTTCTTCTATAGGATCGGTCGGAGGTGCTGGCGGTAACGGGGGCGGTGGTTCGTCAGGAGGTGGCTCGATCAACGTCTTCTACACAACCCTGGTTAACAGGGGAACCACAAATGCTAACGGGGGAGCAGGGGCTACTGCTGGTAGTACAGGTGGAGCAGGGGCGATTACCTTCTCTCTCATGGAGAATACAACAAGATTTGATGGTGGTCTGGACGTAACATCTACACACACTAATGACGTACTTCTTTCAGGAATCATTAATGACACCATGGGACTGGATGTACAGTACCGAATCACTGTAAACGATGACCAAGTATTTCCTCAAAGTGGATTCACGGACTTAGCCCCAAGAGATCTGCCTGTTAGGTATGACATAGCGAATAGCTTACTCCGTTATGGGACGAATACGGTCAGATTGTTTGTAAGAAACAGCAACGGCAAAGTGTCAGTGTACGTGTACACTGTCGCTCTAGAAAGCGTGGAGCCAAGTATTACAGCTTCAATGATAGGGATGCGACTGGATGTTGTTGTCGAAGATCCTGAGATGGATAGAGTTAGAATCCAAGTGATTCTAAATGGGGTTAGCATCTATCCTGAGCATGAAGGGTACACCGAACTTACTGAATCCCCACTAGTATACGGCAGAACGCTGTACAGTAACGAGGTTGTAATTGGTGCGGATAATACGGTTGAGGTCCTTGCTATGGATTCGTATGGGGCACAGACGAGTGTTACTCTGCCATTTACAGGCTCCTACTCAGGAGTTATGTTCTCGGATGAAAATGGAGTCTTCTATTCGGATGACCTTGGCAATGTACTTAGCTACCTAAACATCGGATGGCTGGCCTTCGGAGAGACGTCGGCAGTACATGCAATAAATGTCATTAACCGGACGGGAACCGTGCTGGGGGGATTCGCTCTCACGTCGAATATGGACGAACTACCCGCTGATGCAGCAATCGAGTTCTCCCTAAGCAATGAACCATTTACACCTTCCACGTCCATCTCTTACTCAGAAGCCTTGTCTCAAGAAGACGTTGTAACGTTCTACGTCAGGATGATTGCAGGAGAAGGAGAAGATACGGGCGTTGGGGAGTTTGAAATAGCAGTTGACTATTAAAGGAAGGTGGCAGTGTAATGGACATCTCTGGAAATTTTGTGTACGACGATAACTACTGGAAGCGGTGGGTATCGGCTATTGAGGGGAATATAATCACTCTCGTCGCTGCGACTGGTGAAGTAGCTATCCATCCTAACACTTGGGCATTAATACATGTCCGTTATGGAGCGGTTACGGAAGCGGGTCTTTACGATTTGGTGTACATCACAGACGTAGAGGATGACACGAAGTTGACGTTGCTTCGTCCTCCAGTCTCTGTGCAGAGTGGGCACATTTTGAATGCCACCTCCGTATCCATTCATGCATGTATTAGTGACAAACAGGTTAATATCACCAAGGGTAGTATTCTTACAAGTAATAATCTTGTCGGGGGGGCTGCCGGAGGAATTATCCCCATTATTTGCGAAGAACTCAATCTTGATGGCGTTATCAACGTAACGGGGAAAGGTTATCGGGGGGGAGCGGCAGCCACTGCTTTATCTCAGGTCGGTATGCGTGGCGAGTATTACGCAGGAGGATGGAACTCCCGAAGCACAGCGCAGCAAGGTAATGGCGGAGGTGGAGGTAGGAACAACTACAATGACGGATACATCGTAGGTACACCTGGCGGAGGTGGCGCGAATGCTACCGCTGGTGGTGCAGGAACTACTGGCGGTGCCGGCGGTACAGCTTACCCAAGCCTGAGCGCGTATCGTGCTCCTTTTGGTGGCGGTGGCGGTGCAGGTGGATCTGACAATGGCCGTAGCAGTTCCGGCAAAGGAGGGAACGGTGGTGGTGTCATTGTTATCCTTACTAAGCAACTGAACGTGGGAGCTGATGGTAAACTCATCGCCAACGGAGAAGACGGTATCACAGCATTGAGTGAGTCGGGAGCAGGGGCTGGAGGTGCGGGCGGGACTATAGTGGTCATCAAGGAGAGCGGCGACACCCCATCAATGGAAGTCACTGGTGGAGTTAGAGCATCGAATATTGGATACCCAGGGAAAATTTATTACTCTGGTGCTGGTGGATCTGGTAAGAGTTATATTGTTCGGTTACGTGACGTTGCAGGAATCACAGGGAGCAGTCTGTACCTTGACGGCTTGACCATCTCTCCTACGACTATTAGCGGGGAGGACATCACGATCACCGGAGATATTCCAGATAACTCCCCAATTCGGTACAAGGTCCTTCTTAACAGCGTCGATGTAGACTGGTCGGCATACCGTAATCCTTCCACTTTAAATGAGACCATCTTCTACGATGCTGAGAAGTACCAGGTTGGCAATGGGAACATCGTAGAGGTATTCGCGGAGTCAGTGGATGGGAGGACAGGTTATTTGTTCTCCCCGATCAATGTAATCAACGACCTTCCCACCATTGAGATCCAAGAACAAGGTCTCCAAGTCAGAGTTATCCTCAATGACCGTGATAAGGTAAAGTACCGAGTGTCAGTAAATGGAGTACAGGAATACCCGTATGTGGGGATTGTTCCGCAGGATATTATCATAGAAAACGATAGTGTTGAAGGTTTTTCTTTAGTAAATTCTTGGACTAGAACCTCAGGGTGGGCGGAAGGACAATCACCTTTCAGTGGCGCATCCTTCCATTACGCTGCCAAAGACACCGGAGCCAGTGCGACATATGTCCCTGAGATCCCAGTGTTCGGTCAATACAAAGTGTACATGATGTGGCCAAGTCATTATAATCGCGCTACGAATACTCCTCTTGATATTAGCTCTGTGGGCGGCAAGGAGACGTTGGCCGTTAACCAGCAGGTGAACGGGGGGGTGTGGCACCTACTAGGAACTTATACATTTGGCGTAGGAACAGCAGGAAGCGTAACGATTCGTTCAGATGGCGCTAATGGCTACGTTATAGCTGATGCGATCAGATTCGAGTATGTCCCTCCATTCGCAGAAATGAAGGAGACTCCAATCGTATGGGAGAAGCAGTACTTGAGCACTCAGGTAAATATTGACGCGGATAATGTTGTAGAGGTAACAGCCATCGACTCCTATGGTGATCAAAGTGTCAGATCGTTTACATTTGTAGGAAAGTATGCGGGACTCATGTTTTCGGATGTCAATGGAGAATATTACTCCGATGACTTTGGAGATGTGCTTAGGTACTTGGACGTAGGTGTCCTGATTGTTGGTCAGATTTCGCAGACATATCCTATACGGCTTACTAACAAGACATCTAATGCACTAACGAATCTGCTCCTGACACCGAACAACAAAACTCTGCCGGAGGGGGTGAATCTGGAGATAAGCAAGATAGAAGATCCCTTCACTCCACAGGATTCACTCTTTTACACTGAGATGCTGAATTACGATGAAGCTGTGCCGTTTTTTACTCGAATCGTAACGGCTCATACAGCACGAACCGGATACGGGGAGTTCGACATCTTTGTTAAGGGTGATCCGGCATGATAATCTTGATTCCAATACAATGGAATGGTCGTGGTATCAATGGCAAGGAATAGAATGAAGGGTAAGGTCGTCCTCAATGTACGTAAAAATGATGACCTTGATTCAAGCGTATTCCCACGAATATACAACGAGTTGCTCTCCAGCGTTTCAGTCCGAACTTATAACAAAATGACCGGACAGGTACTCGTTATCGGGAACACGAATGATGACATGCCTTCACTAGTACAACCTCGAATATACAACGAGTTGCTCTCCAGTGTTTCAGTCCGAACTTATAACAAAATGACCGGACAGGTACTCGTTATCGGGAACACGAATGATGACATGCCTTCACTAGTACAACCTCGAATCCACAATGAGTTGCTATCCTCTGTGAAGGTTAGAGCTCATAACAAGATGTCAGGTCTCTTGGAAATCGTAGAACCTCCTTCAATTACGGTAAGATTATCACCGATTGAGGATACATACGCCAGGCAGGACATGCCTAAGCTGAACTACGGATATGATCACGATACGTTCGTAGGCGTGAGATCAAACGGCCAGCTATATCGGACCTTCATGAGGTACGACATTAGTTCGATTCCGAAGGATAAGAAGATCAAGAGCGTGACGTTGAAGCTGCACCTTCTCAACTCGCTACCTGCTATTCCGATAGCCATGTATGATGTGGCTAAGGGGGAAAAGTGGAACGAGTATGGACTGACATGGGATAACCAACCAGCAGTGGGTGATCTCATTAAGACTTATGACGGAGGGACATATGCAGGTGAAACGGATGTGGATCTCCTGTCCTATGTGACCGAATGGTATGAAGGCAAGCGTCAACATAACGGCTTTTCTTTAAGAGCACTCAGCGAAGCAATGCCTGGACGTTTCAAGCAGTATGGAACCCGCGAGAGCGACCTAACACCAGTGCTGGAAATTACATACTTCGATCCAACGGTGTACAGCTACAACCGAAGTGAACTGCGAAGCAGTGTATACGTTGTCGGTTTGAAACACTACGACCTCGTGTCCTCAGTAGTCGTTGCAGGATATGTAGGGGAGTGCTATCTTAACGCCAGCGTAACTGTCAGAGATCCGAAGACTCCAGTTAGGCATGAGATGCCTTCATCGGTGGCCGTCAAAAGGGACTACCTTCCGTCGTCAGTATTCGTCATGGAGGTTGGGGAGAAGGAGATCCATGCTTCCGTATCCGCTCGTGTTGGAGACGGAGATGATCTCGTTTCATCCGTCATTGTGAATAGACTTTATATTGATGGCGAATTATACGTTAAGCCTCATGAGGACCTGGACTCTACTGTAGTTGTCAAAGGGGAGAATGAGGACGACTTATACGGAGCGGTCATCGTCAATGCCTCTAAGCGAGAAGGTATTGTTTACATAAGGCCATACAGCGACCTCGGTGCCACTGTAACAATTCGTCCAGAAGAGTACGATGAATTATCTGGCTCAGTCATTGTATGCGTCCCTGAGAGAGAAGGATCGGTCTATGTAAGGTCGTACACTGACTTGGATGGTAGTGTTACTTCACGGATTTTGGGCAATGACTGGTTGTCTTCAAGCGTCTTCGTAAACTCAGAGATCATTAACTCAGTAGTCATTGTTAGACAGTCCGATGTGGTAGACATGCTGTCATCCGTTTTTCCACGTTTATTAGACAAAACAGATTTGGATAGTAGTGTTACTACAAGGGTTCCGAAGGATAGTGATCTTCCCTCATCCGTGGCCATCAGAAATGAACAATTCTATGACTTAGATGGATCGGTTATCCCGCGTGTATTGACTGCTTCGGATATCCCATCCAACGTAGAAGTTGAAATCGCGTCTAACTTGCCATCCGGCGTAACCGTTCGTGCATGGCTGGATTCGGATATCCCTTCTTCCGTTGGGGTCAGGTACGGCGGAGAACACGAGATCAAAAGTTCCGTCTTCGTTAGGGCATTAGGCTACCGGGACATAGACTGCTTAGTGACTGTTAGAGTTCAGAAAGATACAGACATTGATGCGGCAGTACAGGTACGTGGAGAACATCTAAAGGACCTACCTTCCATCGTCAAACCAAGGGTGGCAGGAGCTGAGGATCTCTCTTGTACTGTAGATGTGTCAGGTGATGTAGGGTATGCCTTTATTATGTGACACCAAGAGCCTATCCTTTATTGGATAGGCTCTTGGTGTCACTAATTGTAAAAGTAAAATAGGATATTATTTAATGTAAAATTGACGGGGGACAGGCTGGAAGGGACTCTTTTTTTGCCAGAGATTAATGTGTCTCTTCATCCAGAAACGGTTTGTTTACCGCATAATACATAAAGCCCATCAGCAGCACACCACCCACCAGATTACCCAAGGTCACGGGAACCAGGTTGTGAAGCACACCTTCAAATGAGATCGTTCCCGGATGGTTCAGCACAAGTGCAATCGCGAATGTACACATATTGGCGATGCTGTGCTCGTATCCCGAGATGAAGAAGCAGAACACAAAGAGCATCATGGCGAACATTTTGGCTCCATTCTCCTTCATGAACATCGGGACAAAGAACGCCATACATACAAGCCAGTTACACAGAATTCCCCGGAAAAAGAGCTGCATGGTCGGAACTTCCATCTTATGCTCCACCACGCTTAGCAGAAAACCGTTCACCTGGGACGAGTCGAACAATCCCGTCAGATAGATTAACAGGGCAAACACAGCTGCGCCCATCAGGTTACCGCTATAACTCGCAATCCACAGCTTGATCACTTCGAACCAGCGCAGTTTCTTGCGCAGCGCCGCATACGTGTAATAAAACGTATTGCCCGTGAACAGGTCACCCCCGCCATAGGCGATCAGAATGATGGCCGCCCCAAACGTAATTGCCGCCATAGGATAGGTAAATGGGGACTGCTCCATATAAAAGAAGTTACCTGTCTTAAACGCCACGATGACGCCGAATCCGATAAACATACTGGCCAGCATGGAGCGTGCGAGGTACCTAATTAAGCTTTGTTTGTAAATCTTGTGTTTCTTCAAAGCTAGTTGTTCCACGTTGCGTAAAGCTTCCGTTTCCATAATTCTCCTCCAATAGCATGGTGTCTTGCTTACCATTATAACGAAATTATGGAAATTGGGGAGGGTAAACTTGGTTTATTGATTATTACTTCCTTGTTTCGAATGTAGTACCCGTATTGCAGAAGAGCCAAAATCAGGATCGGATTGAAGTGATTCTAACGCGGATGCTGCACCATTAACTTGTTGATGTGCAACAAGAATAGCAAAGGCTGCTCCTTTGACTAAGATGTAGGCATTTCCCTCCAGAACTTCCTGAGCCAATTGGATCTCGGCTTCTGTGATGGGCAATAGAGCGAGAGTTTGCAAGACGTAATTCTGTACATCCTCATCTTCTTCTGAGTCACGAACAAGTTGCGCGGCAGCATGAAGGATTTCACCCAGAAGAGCAGAGGAGCCTGCCATGCCTAAAGCTCGCCATGCTTCGATACGGATGAGATCTTCTTCATGTGTATCCATGCCAATAGCGAGAACTTGCTGAGTCAGGTGATCATCGGTTAGTTCGATTAGATCACGAAGTGCTTGTAGTTTTTCTTCTCCGCGAATTTCGTTAATATCAGGGTGTTCATTGTTGTTATTATGATTTAAATCAGACATGTCAGACATATCCTATTGTTCACCTCCTGAAGAATATTAAGATTGGGGTGGAAGCAGGATGGGACGGGCAGCCAAGGCTTCTTCCACAATCTGTTCAGGCGTCAGGTCTCGATCATCCCAGAAAATCAAATTGCTGATCTCCGCATGTGGAACCTGCTGCTGTAGCTCCGTTAACATGTCATCCAACTCGGCTTCCGTTCCTTCGGCATCCATCAGTTTGCGAACCAATTCTACCAAATGTAATCGATTGTCCATATCGATACCTCCTGAATGATTCATAGTGTGAACCAACTAGTCTTTCATGGGCTGATTCAATGGATCATACGTGATGAGCACCGGAAAAAATTTGGGCTCAAGCATCAGACTAATGAGCTGTTCGTCTTGATCAGTAAAAGAAATGAAATAGTTCCCGAAATGAGACTCGTAGATGAAGTCTTGGAATTGAAAGGATTGTTCGGGATACTTTATCTTCACATATAACGTAGTAACTCCTCGGGCTAAGGTCTCTTTTAACATAGGAATTTGGGCCACAATGATAGTAGCAATAAGAACAATTAGTATACGTTTAGCGAGACGGGTCAGATGGATTCACCCCATTATCGTAAATCAATTTTCACCAATTCATGAAGGCCCATCTCAAAATAGATGTCACTCCATAAGGATAGCCAGATTACCAAACTGCTCGCCTTTTTCCATACGTTCGAATGCTTTCACTACGTCTTGCAACGGATATACGCTATCGATTACAGGATGTATGTCATGTTGCTCTACGTATTGCAGCATCTGGATAAACTCCTCACGGCTGCCCATAGAGGTGCCGATCAGACTGATCTGCGGGAAGAAGATAGAGCGAATGGGTACGGTCAGATCATCCCCGGAACTTGCACCATACATCACGATACGTCCACCTGGTCTGATTATATCAAAATATTTTGGGAACATGGCTTGTCCGATGCTATCCAAGATGATGTCCACAGGTTCCAGATCGTTCTGCAAACGCCAATCGGCATGACTATCCAATGCATGGGTAGCACCCAAGCGCAGTGCCTCATTTCTTTTGGCTTCACTTCTGGAGGTGACGGTCACTTTGGCACCAGCCGCTACTGCCATGAGCAGGGCGTAAGTTGCTACACCACCGCCAATGCCGGGAATGAGCGCATGTTCACCTTGCTTTAATGCGCCGCGAGTGAATAAGGCGCGATAGGCCGTCAGCGCTGAAAGGGGCAGCACGCCTGCTTCCTCCCAGGATAGATGGGCTGGCTTAGGCAGGGCATTTTCAGCAGGCAACGTTATATATTGAGCGAGTGTTCCATCCGTAGGGCCACCAACAATATCGGGTACAGTTGGCACTTCAGATGCATGTTCCCAACCGAGTGTAGGATGGATAATGACTTTATCTCCTATCGCGAACCCTCTTACGCTTTCGCCAATCGCTACGATAATACCTGCTCCATCGGAACCGGGAATAAGCGGGATGTCCTGGGTTTCGCGTTCTGCCATGATGAATAGATCCCGATGGTTGATTCCAGCGGATTTTAATTGAATCTGCACTTCCCCGGCTTTTGGTGCCCGAGAGATTGAATCTGTATATTGAAGACCTGCAAGGCCGCTCTGGCCCGAATGGATAATAGCTTTCATGTTCAATATTCCTCCTGTCTGTGTAGCCAGAATTCACTACTGAGCCTCATTGTACAGACGGGGCAGATTCACGTAAAATGAACAAAAATGATTGTCAGTATCATTGAAAATAATAGATAAGCACTTTGCATGAATCGGATGATGCAGAATGCCGATATAACGACGAGCAGGTGATCAGGGTATGGATGCAGGTGATTTGAAAATATTTCAGGCGGTTGCCCGCGAAGGTAGTATCAGTAAAGCTGCGCTCTCACTTAATTATGTGCAGTCCAATGTAACAACACGGATTAAACAGTTGGAGACTCAACTGCAAGTACCGCTATTTCATCGTTCCAATCGGGGGATGTCGCTTACACCAGCAGGCGAGAACCTGCTTGGGTATGCGGATAGAATATTGGAATTATTATATGAAGCAGAGCAAGCCACGCAAGTGGGTAACCCACCAGCTGGCATGCTTCGTCTAGGTGCCATAGAGACAGCAGCTTCCACTTTTCTGACGCCGCTCTTGGCTGAATATACTTCATGCTACCCGGAAGTACAACATTCGCTTGTCACGGGTGGAACCCATGAACTGAACCAGAAGGTCATCCAACATGAATTGCATGGAGCCTTAATATATGGCCCGATTGATCATTCTGAGCTGAACTATATGAAGATGTATGACGAGGAATTGGTATTGATCGCTGAACCTGGAGTACATGAGATGTACACGTTATTGTCCAGGCCGATGTTGTTTTTTGAGATCGGATGCACACATCGCGATCAGGCGGAATTCTTTTTGAAAGATCAGGGTATCCACACGCTTAACATCATGGAATATGGAACACTGGACACGATTCTGAATGGGGTATCTGCCGGGCTCGGCGTATCATTGCTGCCACGTTCTTCGGTTACCAAAGCAGAAATAAGAGGCGAGATCGCGGTGATGTCTTTGCCTGATCCCTATTGTCGGTTGGAAGTAGGATTTGTGTATTCACGTGGTGAACATATATCTAGTGCGCTTAACGCTTTGGTTGAGATTATTACAGAACCAGAACTATAAGAGGTTGTTCAAAAAGTCCGTTTATGAACATGCACTATAAAGGAGTGAGTGATCTTGAAAGAAACTCAGTTAACGTTGGCTGATGCATTTAATCAGGCAGACTTTATTGTAGGCGGTCACGGCAGTCGCCAAGTGAAGGTGCTTCAGAACGTACTGGAGCAGATTGATGGGGAGTTGTTTAGTGACCACTATGGCAACGGGTCCATCATCGAAGAATTTCAGCAACAGATGGCTGACGTTCTCGGCAAGGAATCGGCGGTGTTTTTCCCAAGTGGAACGATGGCGCAGCAGATTGCATTACGGATCTGGTGTGACCGCAAAGGGATAAAGCGAGTAGCTTACCACCCTCTGTGTCATCTGGAAATCCATGAGGAAGACGGATTGAAAGAGTTACACCAGATTGAATCGATTTTGCTGGCGGACAAGGATCGTTTGATTCGTTTGGAAGATGTACAAGCGCTTGACCAGGACATTGCCTGCCTGCTGTTGGAACTGCCGCAACGCGAGATTGGTGGGCAATTGCCAGCATATGAAGAACTGGAAGCGATCTCGGCCTATTGCCGTGAACGCGGGATTAAGCTGCATCTGGACGGGGCACGCCTGTTTGAGATCACTCCCTATTATGAGAAAACGCCTGCGGAGATTTGCAGTCTGTTTGATACGGTGTATGTTTCCTTTTACAAAGGAATTGGAGGCATTGCGGGAGCCATATTGGCGGGAGATCTCGATGTGATGCAGGAATCGAAAGTATGGAAACGGCGGCACGGCGGTGATCTGATCGGCCTGTATCCGTATATTCTGAGTTCTCAGTATTATTACGATGAACGGATTGGCAAAATGGAGTTGTATTACGAGCAGGCTCAAGAACTCGCCTCCCTACTGAATGCGTGTCACGGGATACAAACCTTACCCGAGGTACCAGTATCAAATATGTTCCATGTACACTTTGCGCTCGCTGCCGCCGAAGTTGAACCGATACTTGTGCAAATGGCTCAGCAGTATGGCATAGGAATGACTTCATATCTGAACAAAACGAGTGGGAACAGCTGTGCCTTTGAATTGTCTACGGGTGATCGTTATGAGAAAATTCCCCAGGATAAACTGCGTGCAGCACTGGAATGGCTGGATCAAGAGTTGCGTAAACAAGTGAGATAAAAAGTTGATTTTAATGTTCGACTCTTTTTTGGGTAAGGTGTTGTGCTTCAAGCAGAACTATTGTATTCACAACGGCTGATCAGTGAGGAAAAGTACCTTAAGGGGGAGTTCATGTGACGTCAATAGAATTGGAACCGATTCGTGATCTTTTGGTAAAGGCCTACGATACAACAATGGGAGAAGGGTGTACTCCTGAGACGCAACAGAGCATTGAGGATTTTGAGCAAAAGCATAACGTGAAACTGCCCGCAGCGTATCGTGCACTTTTGCTTGAATTCGGTGCATGTAATTTCGGCGATCCTGCCTTGTATTCGGTGAAAGAACTGAGCTGGGCTTATCCTGAATTTTTGGAAGTCTACCGTGAATATGAGGAAGAGTATGAGTTGCCAGCTGACCTACAACCGTTCCCGATTGGTGGTTTTGGCGAAGGTAGTATGGCTATACTGGATCAAAGTTCAGGCAAGGTGCTGATGTTGAGACACGATGCAGGGGAAACTCCTCTGCGGGAAATTGCTGTGGACTTTAATGAATTGATGACGATGCTGGCTGAGTCGGCAATCTGGGTTCAGGAACAGATGAATTAACAAGGTAGACGGAAGGATGCGCAATCGGCTTATGGATATTCGGAAGTTAAGATACTTTATCACCGTGGCAGAAGAACTTCATTTCCACCGTGCAGCGGAGAAATTAAATATGACGCAACCACCGCTGAGCCAGCAGATTCAGAATTTAGAGGAAGAGCTTGGCGTAAAGTTATTGGAACGTACGAGGAAAATGGTTCGTCTCACCCCGGCAGGTGCCGTATTTTTGGAACAGGCAAGACTGATCATGGCCCAACTCGAACGATCCATTCAGCTTACACAAAAGGCAGATCAGGGCATCATCGGGCATATATCCGTAGCCTTTGTGGATTCGGCTTCGGGGAGCATTATGGTAGATGTTCTTAGGAAATTTCGTGCTGCGTATCCGCAGATTGAATTGACGCTGCGTGAGATGACTTCGTCCCAGCAATTGCAGGCACTGGAAGACGGACAGATCCATATCGGATTTCTGCGGTATCAGGAAGATACCCGGCATGTCTCGTTCCGTCCCTGTCAGATGGAAACGTTGATTGCCGTGTTGCCAGATCATCACCCGTTGGCTTCTCAGACTCAAGTTTCGATTCGAGAACTGGCCGATGAAGATTTTATTTTATTCCCACGGCATCTGGGTTCTCCGTTCCATCGTCTCGTTCTGGATTATTGTAGGGAGCATGGCGTAGACCCTCGAATTACGCAGGAAGCGATTCAGATGTATACGATTGTAAATCTCGTTGCGGCGGGCATGGGCATTTCTATTGTTCCGTCATCGGTGGATGTGTTCCAGCGAAAGGGTGTGGTCTTTCTTCCATTAGAAGAAAATCCGCCCTCCGTACCGTTGTACACGGCATGGCGGACGGATATGAATCAGGAAGTGGTATCCCGTTTTATGAACTTTGTTGAGGGGGAATATGAGTTGCACTAAAGGTTATTTACACTTACACTGCGATGACAGAACAACCTTCCAACCGCAGTTATCCCCAGATTTTTTCAATCCCTTTTCTCAAGGGGAAAATCTGGTGATAAAGGCGAGGTGTATGCTTCCGATGTAGCTTTCTTTCAGAAAGCTTTTAGCTCCGCTTTTTGCAGGTTTTTTCTGTCCTCTCCGTTATCGTGTAAATGATTAGTTCAACTTAGTATGGTCTGAGTAGTAAAAAAGAAACTATCCCGTCTTGGTTGGATCACGCTCAATCCACGGATTCAATATTTCATCAATACGAGACATGATCGCAGAGTCCAGTTTCACACCAGAAGCTTTTACATTTTCCAATACCTGCTCTGGCCGGGATGCACCGATAATGACGGAACTGACATACGAATGTTGTAGAACCCAAGCCACAGCGAGTTGAGGAAGAGTTAGACCAATCTCTTTAGCGAGTGGAACAAGTTGTTGCACAGCGGTAAGAACATCTTCACGTAACCACTGACCAGCCAGTTTATTGAAAAAGGGTGCTCCTGCCTCAGCAGCTGCACGTGAACCGGTGGGCAACGCTTCGTTAGGCGCATATTTGCCCGATAGTATACCCTGAGCCAGAGGAGACCATGTAATCTGCCCAAGTCCTGCTTGGTCGCTTGCAGGCACCACTTCTTGCTCAATCACACGCCATAACATTGAATATTGGGGCTGACTTGCAATAAAGGGTACATGAAGTTCCCTCGCCAAAGCGGCTCCTCGTGCAATCTGATCCGCGTTCCATTCACTTATGCCAATGTAGTGAACTTTGCCCTGACGCACCAGATCGGAGAATGCCAGAAACGTCTCTTCCAGCGGAGTATTGTAATCATAACGGTGAGCGTAATAGACATCGATATAATCAGTCTGTAACCGCCGTAATGAACCATTGCAGGCTTCCATGATGTGTTTACGTGAAAGTCCGCGGTCATTATGACCTGAGCCAGTAGGGTGACAGACTTTGGTGCACAGTTCAATACTCTCTCTTCGTATATCTTTGAGAGCCTGTCCCAAGACAGTTTCTGCCTTGGTATTCGAGTACACGTCTGCCGTATCAAATGTGGTAATACCTGCATCCAATGCGGTTCGCACACAAGCTTCTGCTATTCCATCCTCGACTTGCGCTCCATGCGTAATCCAGTTACCGAGTGAAATCTCACTGACGGTTAATCCACTGTTTCCTAATTTGCGATATTCCATTCATGTTGCCTCCCTAAGTCATCTGGACTCCATTGTAACAATGGCAGATTAATAGGTGAAATATCTTTTAACCTCATCTTTGATACGAAAAAAGTATCAGTGAATCTACATTTTCTCCTGGAGATATTTGCGATAGAGAGCGGGCGTAATTTCCTCGAACTTTTTGAATATTTTGATAAAATATCCCGATTCATTAAATCCCAGCTCATCACTGATCTGTGACACAGGCATGTCGGTGACCTCTAGCAATTGTTTAGCCCACTTAATCTTGAGTTTTGCCAAGTAGGTTGTGAAGTTCTCACCGGTTTCCTTGGCAAACAGTCTGCTGAAATAACTCGGACTCAGGTGGCATAGATCGGCCATTTGTTTGAGTGAAACTTGTTCGCTTTTGTGACTGTGAATGTACTCAAAAGCAGGCTGGAGCACCGGGCTGGAGCTTTCCGCATCACTTGGGCTGTTCTTCAGATAAGCATCCGCAATGGCATTGGTCATCTCTTTTTTGATTGACTCGATATTGCGAATGGAGTACCCGGGCAGAATGGTGGAGAGGTTTAGAGACTCCTGATTGCCTGAAGCTTTCTCAAACATTTCAACTAACAGATTTTTATTAAGCGCTTCTTCCACAATGTAGTTGCAGAGCAGGGATAACATGTTGGAGATTTTCACAATCTCTTCATAGGTCATTACAGGCAGCTGGGCGTAATCATCTTTTAATTCCTCCAGCTTGGCTGCATGCATGGGTACGTTTTTGGACGTGACAATTTGCTCCAATTCGCTACCCTTTTCCGGATCGGCGAGTTTCACTTGTCCTGCCATGACGGCGCCGATATATTTGCCATCAATCGTGATCGGAATCGCGATATCAATAATATTGAAATGGCATAGATATACATAAGGCTCATTCAACCGAACGGCTTCCAGACCACCGCGTGAATCACATTTTTGACAATAGGGGAGAAGCTCAGGGTCTTTACGCACATTCTGGCAGAAGGCCTGACAGCTGCTGTGACTGGTTACGGGAATGCCTTTATAATCAACGGTGAGGATCGCCAGTTTGGTTACTGTTGCGAGAGAATCTTGTAGACGCTTCCATTTATTAAGGTCGAGAATTTTGTTGATATGCAGATATTCTTTAATCATTGGTGCAACCTCCATAGGCTAACCTGAATCATAATTTAGGCCGTTAAAAGTTAGCAAGTTGTACATATTAAGATGTAATGATGACGGGTAATGTATAATGGGAGGTCAAAATTCAACCATCTCATGACAATAAGATACCATGATTGTGCCAAAAAGCAAAAAATTACGATTGTAAATTATAATAATTTGTTATCAAAGTCCACTGTAAACCTGCTGCTCATGCGTTATATTAAGGTCAATTGTAAGAAATTAAAATTTGATGTAATCAATACACTATTTCATATCCTTAGGAGGCATATATTATTATGAGAAAAGCATTTATCAGCCCAACCAAATATGTACAAGGCGAAGACGAGTTGTTGAACCTGGGGTATTTTGTTAAATCCTTCGGAGAATCTGCCTTGTTAATCGCACATCCGGATGATGTTCAGCGTGTCAAAGCAAAGCTGGATGCAACAGCAGAGAAATTCAACATTACGTTTGTTGAAAGCGGTTTTAAAGGGGAATGTTCCCGTGAGGAAGTTGCTCGTCTGCAAGCGATCGCGAAGGAAAAAGGATGTGACTCTACCATCGGTCTTGGTGGTGGTAAAGCCATTGATGCGGCCAAATGTGTAGCAGAAGGCGAGGCACTGATTATCTGCCCAACGATTGCGGCAACAGACGCACCGACAAGTCACTCCGCTGTATTGTACACACCAGAAGGTGCTTTTGATGACTATGCTTACTTCAAACAAAGCCCAAGTGTGGTACTCGTTGATACAACGGTAATTGCCAATGCACCAACACGTTTCCTCGTATCCGGTATGGGAGATGCGCTCTCTACATACTTCGAAGCAAGAGCAACAGCGAAATCCTATTCCCGTGTAAACGCAAGTCTGCCAATGGGTTCCCGCGAAGGATATACCCCATCTGCAGTAGGTACCAATGCGGCACTCGCATTGGCAAAATTGTGTTATGAAATGCTGCTGACTGACGGTGCAAAAGCAAAAGTAGCCAGTGACAGCAACGTTGTGACTCAAGCACTGGAAAACATCGTTGAGACGAACATTCTGTTGTCTGGTCTTGGATTTGAAAGTGGCGGTCTGGCCGCAGCACATGCGATTCACAACGGCTTGACTGTTCTGGAAGGCACACATCACTTCTTCCACGGAGAAAAAGTATCTTTCGGTACGATTGCACAACTCGTTCTTGAAAATGCACCTACTGAAGAGCTGCACGAAGTCATGGACTTCTGTCTCGAAGTGGGACTGCCAATCAGCTTGGCGGACATCGGTGTAGATACGATTAGTCAGGAAGAGTTGTTGAAAGTTGCAGAGATCGCTTGTATTCCGGAAGAATCCATTCACGCCATGCCGTTCCCAATCACCGTTCCTGAAGTAGCTGCTGCCATTGCAGCGGCTGACCGCATGGGCCGTGAGTACAAAGCAGCACGCCGGGAGGCCAAATAATGAAGAAAATTATTAACCAAGCCGAACATGTTGTTATGGAAATGTGTAACGGGATTGCGCTTGCACACCCGGAGCTTGAATTTCTGAAAAAATATAAAGTCATCAAACGCAGAGAGATTCAGGCTGATAAAGTCAGCCTGATCAGTGGCGGTGGCAGCGGACATGAACCAGCTCATGCTGGTTATGTCGGTAAAGGCATGCTGGATGCAGCGGTATGTGGAGATGTATTCGCATCTCCTTCCCAAATCCAGGTGTATCAAGCGATTAAAGCAACAGCCAGCAACAAGGGTACACTTCTGATCATCAAAAACTACAGCGGCGACATGATGAACTTCAAGAATGCAGCACATCTCGCTGAAGAAGATGGCATCGACGTACAATATGTGCGTGTTGAGGATGACATCGCTGTACAAGACAGCTTGTATACCGTTGGACGTCGCGGCGTTGCGGGAACTGTACTGGTTCATAAGATTGCTGGAGCAGCAGCAGAAGAAGGTCGCAGTCTGGCAGATGTGAAATCCGTTGCCGAGAAAGCAGCTCAGAACGTTCGTAGTATTGGTTTTGGATTCACATCCTGTACCGTGCCCGCCAAAGGCACGCCTACATTCGAAATTGCTGAAGATGAGATGGAATTCGGCGTAGGGATTCATGGTGAGCCAGGGATTCGCCGGGAGAAAATCGTATCGGCTGATGAATTGGCAGGACGTATGGTCGAAGCATTGCTCGCAGATATGAAGTTGGATAAGGATGCATCCGCTGAGATTGCGGTGCTCGTGAATGGTTTTGGTGCAACGCCACTGCAAGAACTGTACCTGCTCAACAATTCCGTTCAGCGTGAGCTTGCAGGACATGCAGGTCTGAAGGTCGCTACTACGTTTGTAGGCAACTACATGACAAGTATCGATATGGCGGGTGCATCGGTTACGATCCTGAAACTGGATGAGGAACTAAAAACGCTGTTGTTCAAGGAAAGTGATACACCTGCATTTAAAGTGTCTGGCCCTCCAGTAGCACAAGTGGCGTATTCCGAAGCACTGGAAGCTGTTGTGGGTGAAGACGCTCCCGTATCTTATGAAGTGGAGACGGATGCATCAGCTGCGGTAATCGAAGGCAATCAATTTTCACTGGACAATGTCGTCTATCTGATCGATAAAATGGGTGAGATCATCATCAAGAACGAGGTACCGTTCTGTGAACTGGATTCCCATGCCGGTGATGGCGATTTCGGTATGAGTGTGGCAAAAGGCTTCCGCCAGTTGAAACGCGAATGGAATCACATCATTAACGAAGATAAAAAAGACATCGGATCGTTCCTGGATGCATGTTCCTTGGTCATTATGGAATATTGTGGCGGCGCATCTGGCCCGATCTGGGGTTCAGCATTCCGTGCGGCTGGCAAAGCTGTAGGGGATAAACAGCAATTAAACGTTGCCGAATTTGCTGAGATGATGCATGCAGCTGTGCAAGGGATTCAGTCTACTGGAGAGCGTTCCTTCGGACGTGGTGCCGTTGTAGGTGATAAAACCTTGATTGATGCGCTCGTGCCGTGTGCGGATTCCTGGACACAAAGTGCGGAGTCTGGCGATGACTTCAAAACAGCATTTGCCAAAGGTGCAGCAGCAGCCGTTGAAGGCGCGAAGAAAACCGAAGATATCGTGGCACGTATGGGCCGCGCAGGTACCGTCGGCGATCGTAGTCTGGGCTACCCTGATGCAGGCGCGTATGCGCTGGGTGTTATTTTCACAGAGTTGTCCGAGTCCATGAAGTAAAGTTGCCGGCAAACTCGTAACTGTAAAATTATAGAGTGTCTTCTCTACAAAATGCAGTATCACATAGTGATACTGCATTTTGTTGTATTTGATTTGTTTATTTGAGATACATAATAACTTACTGAAGACAGCTGATCTTATTATTCAAGTTATGGAACCTGATTCTGAACAAACAATTGTCAACTTAAATACACTTATCGAAAACTTCTATAATAAACTCTATATGGAAATTACAGGTGAAAATTCATATACTTATAGGAGTAAAGAGTCTGCACAAGCGATCAGATTTCTCACAAGCGTATCTGGCGGAAGAATCTTAGAATGCTTATACGGAGTGCGTGGACGTAGACTATAGTGAAAAATTTAATGTTCTGCCTGCAAGCACTCGTAGTGGAGGAATTCTATAACGATTCAAGGATCTCTATGAATGTTATGCTTTTGAAAAATAATACGGAGGTAGAAGTTATGAGTGATATAAAACTGCCAATGATAAGACCTTCTGTGCATGGCTACCTATGTAATGCCTATCCACTCTCAATTGTAATGCAGCATAAACAATCTGAAGATTGGTTTTACAGTAATTATATTCAACTAATTTGTGCTGGGAACTTTCCAGAAGGGAAATTCTTTTCGTTTTATACATCTAACTTGCCTTGGTATGATTTCTTTATGAGTTGTCCTCTCATTACTTATCAAAAGATCAATCAACGCTTCTTGGAAAAATATATGGGGGGGATCATCAGCTTTATTTGTGATTCTATTGATCAAAATCAATATATTCATTTGTATGTGGATGAAAGTTATATTGCCCATAAAAAGGCGTATAAAAAATATGCTTTGCCCCATGAAATGTTAATTTTCGGCTATAACAAAGAGACATTAAAATTTTATGTATCAGGCTATGATTCAAATGTTATATTCGGAGAATATGAGGTAGGCTTTGAAGAGTTACTAGTAGCTTTTAACAATTGTGATAAAACTAAAAATAGAGAATATGTATCTTTATTATCTTATAACGAAGAGCATAGCTATCACTTTGATCTAAAATTAATTATTAGATCTTTGAAGGAGCTTAGATTCAGTCTCAATTCATCTTATCATTATCGTTCTATGAGCACTCCTTCTGGTTGGATCTTTGGATTATCTATCTATGATCATATTATTGAATATTTAAGTAATCAAGTTAGTACATTAAGGGAAAAGATTGACATTCGAATCTTTCATACATTGTGGGAGCATAAGCTTGTGATGTTGAATAGATTAAATTACCTGAAAGAACATCATTATTTGGACGATGCTGACGAGCTTATAAAAATATATTCAGAAATTGAATCGGATTTAAAAATTTTAAGAAATTTGGCTATAATATATAACAAAAATGAAAACTCCACTACTGTAACTTCTATAATGGAAAAAATGAAAAAAATCAAAAATCTAGAAGAGAATGCATTAAGCGACTTAATTTCAAAGTTGGAAAGTGTGGAGATCAATGAAAAGCTCCTGAGTCATTATTATCTATAATGTATAAAGGTATGAGTTATAGGGATCTGTGACGCGTATTTAGTAAACCAAAAGCCTTTAAAAAAGTTGTCTGATTTAATGTTGACACTCCACAGATAGCGATTTATTAGCTGCATCTAAAGGGGGGAAGCCAGAGAAAGCGGACTTAGCTCCCCTTCGCATCAACTAATGAGCCTCCAATTTCCTTCCGAATGTCTTGTTCTCTGCACGCTTGAATCACCGATACATAACCATGTTTAATAAACGGATTATAGCCCGCTTCCAACCCTAAGACTGCACTTCCTTTGATCTAAAGAGGATTTTAGACAATGGATAGAACAACGCGCTCAGCATACTGAGTAGGCGTTTGAGCTCTATCACACTGTTACTCTAGTGCTATTGGCTTGATAATGTAAAATAGTGTAAGCTTGAGAGCGGATATAAGGATACTCTTGAAGTGTAATGCTACATGTCAAACGGCAACAGAATTGGTATCTATATGAACGAGAAGGGATCTGGATGATTCAATGACGCAAAAAATCTATTATGACTCTGCTTATACAAGAGAGTGGCATACAACGATTACAGGCAAATTGGACAAGGAAGACGGCGTATATGTCACGCTGGCGGAGACTGCTTTTTACCCGCATGGGGGCGGACAACCTTGTGATCTGGGACAAATTGGCGGCATCACTGTTCTGGATGTGAACATCGAAGATGGTGAAGTATGGCATAAGGTGGAACGCACCCCTGAACAGAACGAGGTACATTGTGAGCTGGATTGGGAGCGAAGATTCGATCATATGCAGCAGCATACGGGTCAGCATTTGTTATCGGCAATCACTCTGAAGCTGGCTGAAGCGATGACGCTCAGTTTCCATCTTGGAACGGAGTATGACACGATTGATGTGGCTGCGCCTGAGCTGGGCGCGAATCAATTGACCGCGATTGAACAAGAAGTGAATCGTCAGATCTATCGTAACGCTCGTATCAACACTTCTTGGGTTACAGCAGCAGAGGCCGCACAATTGCCACTGGTGAAGCAACCTACGGTAACGGAGGACATTCGCATCGTCGAGATCGAGGGTGTGGAGTATAACGCCTGCGGTGGAACGCATGTGTCGGCGACAGGTGAGATCGGCATCATCAAACTGTTGAAAACCGAAAAAGTGAAGGGTGGCACCCGCATTTATTTCAAATGTGGAACAAGAGCTCTGAATGAATTCACATCCACACAAAACGTGCTCAACAGCATCATGGTTAAATTAAAGACCAGCAAGGACGAATTGTTGGAGCGCATTGAGAAAATGGAACTGGAGCAAAAACAGCTACAAACTGAGCTTAATGCAGTAAAAACAACCAATGATGCCTATTATGCGGAGGAACTTCTTGCCGCTCGGCAGGGGCTGGTGATTGCTCAGGTCTTTGAAAACAAATCGCTCAAGGATATGCAGAGCCTGGCTACCAAGCTAACGGCAGACCATGAGGGGCTTGTACTCTTTGCCAGTATCTCAGAGGCCAAAGTTGTTTTGGCACAGAACGGACAACCGCCCGAATGGGCTTGTGGACCTTTCTTCAAAGGCAATCTTGGAGCCTACAATGGCAAAGGTGGCGGCAGTGAAAAGATGGCTCAGGCAGGCTTTTCCAGCAGTGAAGATGCGCTTGCTTTTTACGAATTCACCAAGGACCAGTTGGGACATCACTGATGTACAACTTCTCGGCTAGAGATAGCGAATGTTTGCAAATTTAAATTCAAGTACGTCACGATGTGGCGTGCTTTTTTTGCAGTGGATAGATGTGTTTTTATGAACTGATCTATTTTGAACTTGTAAATTCTCGTAATTTGAGATAAAATCACATTTAGTTAGATAATCTAATTATATAACGAGTATTGGCGGAGGTCACGATGAAAGGAAAAAATAACAGGGAACATACAACAGAACCACTCCCTAAGTTGGGGCCTGAACCCTATGTAGAACTGATGCAAAAGACGGCAACGAAAGGTACGGATCAAAAGTTAGCCTATATAGGTTTGCTCTCACTTTGGTTTGGCGATAACATACTGGATGTCATGGATCTGAATCTGGATCAGTATGATATTACCGAGAGCAAGTTTGATCTGTTACTACTCTTAACCCTGCATGAGGGGAACACGCAAGTGACGCCATCGACATTGGCAGAACGTCTCGGTATTCGCAGGGCATCTGTCACAGCATTGCTGGATTGGTTGGAAAAAAGGAACTGGATTATTCGGGAATCAAGTGCCCGGGATCGTCGTAGTGTTCATGTACGCATCTCACCAGAAGGTAGGGACTTGGTAGAAAAAGTGTTACCTTCGTTCTGGTCCACCTGTGAATCCCTCGTGGAGGACCTGGAGCCGGATGAAAGGGACGTATTGGAGAAGGTTTTATTAAAATTAAATACAAACATAGAGAAGAGGCTGGGTATGGGGAGATAATTTTTTTTGGATATATAATTAGATTATCTAACTAAAATGATTGATACTAAAGTTTATAGAGGTGTACGATGTCGAAATTAATGCAAACTGGAGCTATCTCCAGAAATTATCTCATCATGACTATTATTTTATGTTGGTCTGGTCTGGTCGTCATGTCCAGTCTATATGTTACAGTTCCGCTCATCCCCGTGTTTGCTGATCAATTTGGAATAACACCAACCCAGGCTTCGGGCGCGGGCAGTATATTTTCGCTAGGGTTTGCAGTAGGGTGTTTAATGTATGGCGCGATATCTGACAAGTATGGATGTAAAAGAGTGATTTTGATCGGCATGCTCATATTATCGTTCGTTTCATTCATGCTGGGTCTGGTACATTCTTTTGCCTGGATTATTGTGTTGAGGGGAATACAGGGGGCAGCTGCGGCCACTTTTTCTCCGGTTGCATTGGCGTATGCTGTGGAGATGTATCCGGCGAATCGTAGAGTGACGGCGATCGGATTCATCAGTACCGGATTTCTGGTAGCTGGCATTGTAGGCCAAATCATTAGCAGCATAATAAGTCAGCAATACGGGTGGAGCACACTATTTGTTTTGCTGGCTGTTGTGTACTTGATTACTTCATTGGTAGTCTGGTTACTGTTGCCGCGAGATGAGATCAAACGAGGAAAAGACACTTCGATCTGGGAATCTCTTCTACAGATCGGCACTGTACTGAAACAGCCCAAATTACGGTTGAGCTACGTGGTGGCTCTGGTTCTGCTGATGTCCTTTGTCAGCATGTATAGTGTCCTTGGTAGTTATTTGAGCGGGCCTGAATTTGGATTAAGTGCGCAGCAGATTTTGTACGTTCGTGCAGCAGGTATACTGGGCATGCTTGTTTCGCCTTTTGCAGGGAAATTAACTCAGCGACTCGGTGTACGTTCGGTTCTACGATTAGGACTTACAATGGCGGTGGTTGGACTCGCATGTATGGGCTTCTTCACCAACTTATCTTTGCTTATCCTAATGAGTTTACTTTTTGTGACCGGGATCGCTGTGTCGGTTCCTTCTTTGGTAGCTTTGGTGGGTGAGCTTGGAGGTAAGTCACGGGGAATTGCGGTTTCAGTGTATACGTTTATTCTGTTTGCCGGTACAAGTATTGCACCAATCCTCTCCATTCAATTCATGCGAAGCGGCAGTTATCTGCTCACGTTTCTGATGCTTGCTTTTGTCTTGGTAATCGGGCTGACGGCAGCCTGTTTTATAGGGAAAGGGACGACGGAAGCAACTCAGGAACGGATAACATCCTAATTGACTATCCGTTCTCTAAATGGAGGCCAATTCCTACTATGATATACTCCAATGATAGCCACTACATGCAGAGGGGGTACCTATAGATGACAGAACGAATTCCGTGTATACGGGAGGGGTGTGCAAATACCATTTTGCCAGCAACGGCTGCCAGAACAGGTGGGTATTGCATGCCTTGCAAGCAGGAGATGGAACGCGAGGAGCGCCAGAGATACATTGAAGCGAATCGACGTGACGTGAACTTGTATGCAGGTATCACAGACCCGGTCGAAGTTTTGAAAATCATGCACAAACCTCAGGTTCGCGATCCACTAATTCGTTATACACCCTATGAACAATCCGAGGAACAAGTATATCTATCCTTGTCTGTAGAGCAACAAGATCAGATGAAGGATTACGCGATGCAACGGATTCGTACAGGTGATGAAGATACGGGCAAAGACATTCTGGTATATCTGGTCTGCTACCATGATATATCGTTGACTGCCGAAATTCCAGAGCTGCTGGAACAGGAGATCTATTATCCTGCTATTTTGTATAAAAGTGCCTCGGGGGAGGTTCGTGATCGTCTCTTGCAGCAGGTGAACACCGATGATGAAAATCGGAATCACATATTGCTCATGCTGGCCCATATCGGGGATGATGTTGTCGTGCAGCAGTTCCGACAATGGAGACAGTCTCCGCCATCTTGGGCGAGTGAATTGTACGTGGCACCTGAGCATTACACCACTGATGCTGGCTGGGAGCTTACGAAAGACGGGCAGCGCAGAGAATTATTCACCACCCCAAGTTATTCACTCTATAAAGTAAAAGAGAATGAAGGGCCTAACGTGGAGTTAACTGGAGGATCACTCTCGATGCTGACCTCAAGCACCAATTGCTGTCCATGGTGTGGCAATGCGTTAACCACTTTAATTAGTCTGGATGTTACGCATCCCGCTCTGAAAGACGTGTCTTGGCATGCCCAGAGACTTCAGATACAGACATGCGTGATATGCAGCAGTTACGGTGTGGTTTACATGGAGCTGGACGCAGCAGGGGAACCGTTATGGAGTTCACATAACGTCATGCCTGCGGGAATGGACGAGATTGACCTGGACGACTATGGTAAATTTGCACCGGATGTTGGCCGGCAGTTTCGGATTGCGAATGCATCGCGTCATGCATTCCATGCCAGTGAGTGGGCGATGGAGCCATCGCTATCTCAGTTCGGCGGCCATCCAGGATGGGTTCAAGATGCGGAGTACCCACCATGTCCACGCTGTTCCGCGAAAATGAAGGCTGTCGCACAACTGGATTGGGGCGAGGTTGAGGAATATGGTGAGGGTATGTATTATATGTTCATATGTGAGCCGTGTCAGATGACCGCCGTATCATACCAGCAATCTTGATGGGTGGAAGCGAGTATAAAACATTATAAGCAATTATAAGTAGTCATCTTATTATAAGATTACACCGCTGTTAAGGTTGGAATGACAGTAGTAGACAGACTATAACAAAGGGGCATCCCGAAGTTCTTGGAACTTCATGGGATGCCCCTTTGCCCTGCGCAGGATGGATGTGAGATATTTTTGCTACAGCCAGTCGTTTATGCTATTTATTTAGCCGCCAGAGTGAGAATGGGTTGTTTTTTCTACGTGCAGAGGCCGCTTGTCGTACTCACACAGTCTAACGAACCTGGCACGTCTTATTGGGCGATTTTGAAGCAGTATAGAATTCTAACGAATCATAGCCACTCTATTTCTCCAATTGTCATGGTTTTTCGAAGAAAATCGAAGGGGATTTCTGTAATAAGACTGCTGAGATTCGTTAGAATTTCATATGCCAGTTTAACTGCGACATAAGGTGTGTCCGATTCGTTAGCGCTTGCCACAAACCTAACCCTAACCCTAAACTCACCCCATACATACCAACCGCACATTACGGCCCACACCATACGTTTCGCACATTACCACCTAAGTTACTACTGGGGCGTATGTGCCTCTTCACTACATCCGTCTACAATTCCGCAGATGCCTGCTTTAACAAACCAGCCAACCATTCATAATCGGGTGTATCTTTTTCCTTGAGCTTGATCGTTTTACGTTCCTCCGGGCCTTCAAATATCCCATCGGGGAGATCGAGTCCAGTTGCATGGAAGATGGTGAAAGACACGGCCTGTTTGGATGGCGAGATGACCGCAGCATACTTTCCGTTTTTCAAAAAATGAGGTTTCTTGTATTGCACGCGTTCTTCTACATCAGGGATGGTATCATGCACTAACTCGCGCAATTGTTCAGAGACTTGTATTTGCCAGGGGATCTGAATCTGTTCAATAAACGCAGTAACTTCTGCATTCTTGGTCATACTTGTTCACCCTCCGTATGGATCTGATTGTGTGTTTCCCATTCTGGTCTTAGGATTCCCATCATTAAGCGGTCGTAACGCTTACCATCACGAAATACAGCTGAGCGTGCCCGACCTTCCAACTGAAAACCAACCTTCTCATAGGAACGGATTGCTTTGGCATTGTAGGCGATGACATCGAGACCAACTCGGTCCAGATTCATTTCATGGAATGCATATCGTAAAATAAGATTCAACGCTTCCGTGCCATATCCCTTGTTGCGATGTTTGGCAAGTCCGATGCCAATGGCAAGCTGTCCGCAACGGTTGTTCCATTCAATGCCATGAATGACGACAAAACCAATCAGCATATCCTCTTCATGCGTGCGAAGTCTGAAGTAAACTTCCTTGTTCTTCGTTTCGCCCTCATCTTCCAACTGTCTCTCTGAATAGGGAATGGCCAGATCAGTATCCACATTCCGAAGGTACTCCGGGTCTTCGTTCCATTGCAGCATGGTCTGCACGTCTTCAGAGCGTGGTGGCGTCATCTTTAATCGTTTGCTATAAAACAGGTTGTCCGTTGTTAGTGTCATAGGGGTCTCCTTTAAATTAAGTTAAGCTTGCTTCACCTTAGTTCCACGTTTAACTCTATGTATATTTCGCAATAGACCTCGCCCCTTTGGCATATGATAGCCTCATCATACTGGAAATTACAGGTGAATCACAATAGCGTATTTTAGTGGATAAAAGTAACCTCTTGTCATAAAACCTGACACGGTAGTAAGATGAAATGATTGATATACATTCAGTGATAGAACCAATAAAAATGTCGGCGGGAGTGGTACGTTTTGGAGATTAAAGTGGATGATTTGAGTGGAGTACAGGTTAAGGCATTAATCGCTGAGCACTTGCAAGGGATGGCAGCCGATTCGCCTCCAGAGAGTATTCATGCGTTGAATCTGGATGGACTCAAGAAGCCCGAAATTACATTCTGGTGTGCTTGGGAAGGAGACGACTTGCTCGGCTGCGGGGCCATCAAAGAACTTGATCCAGAGCATGCAGAGTTGAAATCGATGCGTACCGCTTCGGCTCATCTGAGAAAAGGCGTAGCGAGAAAAATTTTGGCTCATATTATGGACGTTGCAGTAGATCGTGGTTATAAGCGAATCAGTCTGGAGACGGGCTCGATGGATTCGTTTATCCCGGCACGGAAGCTGTACGAAGACTTCGGATTCGAATATTGCGAACCATTCGCAGATTATATATTGGACCCGAACAGCACGTTTATGACAAAAACAATCTAAGTGGAATAGAATGAGAAACCAGAATTCTGTTTTTTTACAGGATGCTGGTTTTTTTATTTTGCATCATATCGTACATTTTAAAAGTTGGAAAAAGAGTAGAATAAACTCAATAATACAGCATTAAAGCAACGTGGTTTGTGACGAAGAATGTGGAGGGAGTCGTGCATGATATATTGGTGGTTCGATCATATGAATCCGCTGTTTGCTGTCTTGGTGTTATGTCCAATAATTGCTGTGGTGCTTGGAGTATGCAGTTATTTTGCCAATTGGTTTAGACTCTTGGGAGCGCTGGTTATATCTTTTATGCTGCCTTTGTTGTATATCGCGAGTGATCTTTCAACAATGGGTAGTAACATAGGGGCTTGGTTTATTTATGGGGCAATGTACAGTTTGCTAACCTGTATTGTACACAGATTGCTCCGTGCCATTGTGGGGTATAAAACATAGGTTATGTTCATAAATGTTTGGGATGAATTGGCCATAAGGAACTTCTGGGCTGATTGATGGACAATAGGGTATACTGGACATTATGTCTATGAAACAAGACAGCATTACAGACGTTTTTTACATCAGGAGGACTTGAATTGGCTCAGACAGAAGGAACACTACAGAAGAAGCTTAAACCAAGACACATCAGTTTTATGGCTATGGGTGGTGTCATTGGAACAGGAATTTTCAAAGGCAGTGCAGAGACGATCGGACTCGCAGGTCCGGGCGTTATTGTCACGTACATTTTTGCCGGATTATTGCTGCTGGTTGTTATGGCCGCGATGGCGGAGATGGCTACGGTGTACAAGAACAAAAATATGAAAGACTTCGTGCAGGAAGCATTCGGTAGCCGAGTATCCTTTGTTATGGGATGGATGTATTGCTTTCTATGGTTATCGGTATGTGTCATTGAGGTGATTGCTGCCGGGAGCTTTTTGCAGTATTGGTTCACAGAAGTACCGCTGTGGATGCTGAGTCTGGCTTGTGCGGCGTTCATTATACTGGTTAACCTGCTCAGTGTAGGTGTGTTCGGGGAATTTGAGTTTTGGCTGGCCGGGATCAAAATTGCCATGATCATTATTTTTATCTTCCTGGGTGCAGGGTTGATCTTTGGCATTATCCCAAGTGACAACACGCCATATCTGCAAAATTACACGCAAGCGGGAGGGTTCTTCCCGAACGGTTGGTCATCGATCTTCTCGGCACTGCTTGTGGTCATGTTCTCTTATGGGGGATCGGAGCTGATTGGTCTGACCCTGACCGAGACGGAAAATGCAGAAAAAGTGATGCCCAAAATCGTGGGCAATTTCATGCTCAGAATTATTCTGTTCTTCACCTTGCCGATTCTCATCATCTGTGGTCTTATCCCGTGGAATGAGATTGGGCCGGAAAGCAGTCCGTTTGTACAAGTGCTTGCCTCCACGGGACTGCCGGGAGCAGCACACATAATGAACTTTATTTTGGTGACGGCAGTTCTGTCTGCTGCGAATTCAGGGATCTATGGTGCATCCCGGATGATGCACTCCATGGCAGTGGGCGGGGAAGCTCCGAAGGCATTGTCAAAGACAAATCGCAGCGGTAGCCCGGTAAATACCTTGCTGGTATGCGCGGTTGTATTGCTCGGAGGTTCCATGCTTGGCCTGTTCGCGCAGGATCAACTGTTCCGCGTATTGCTCGCCGTTCCGGGGTTTGTCGTAATCCTTGTGTGGATCTGTATTGCCTCCTCACAGTTGAAATTGCGGAAGAGATATCCGGTTCAACCGACCTTCAAAGTTTGGGGATTCCCTTACATAACCGGAGTCGTGGTACTATGTCTCAGTGTGATTGCGGTGATGTTTGTGTTTGATGAAGGTAATCGGTTCAGCATTAGCATCTGTCTTGCCGTACTCGCGTTGCTAATTATCTGGTCCCTGATTCGATTCAGGAGGACGAATGGACGAACAGTTTAGTATGGATGGGTAGTATGCAAATATAGAACAACATGACATCTTGGCGCTTGCGCCGGGGTGTTTTTTTCTATCATTTTTCGCTACAGGAAACTGAAACGATTTTTCCGAAATCAAGGCTGAATGTAGTTCCATCCAACAAAGCTACCACGGCCATGATAGCGTTTTTATGTAAACCCAATATTTTCTTGCCTAATTCGACATATTCGTTTACTATTTTCCCATACATAGTGCTTCAAGCATGCGTTTTTTGGGTAGCGCCTAGTCAAAAAGGCTTGGGTTCACGGGAGAGGAAGAGGAGCGGATGATTGGTTTTTTTAGAAAACGTTTGGTTGTGCGCATTGTTGCAGTAGTTACACTGGTCATTACGATTATAGCCGTTGGAAGCATGCTGTTACAGGTGGCCAATATGAAACTAGCTGCGCAGGAGGCCATTTCGAGTTACAACATCCAGATTGCTCAGAGTTATGTGAATCAGCTGGATACAGCATCTTATGCCGAGTTTGCCAAGGACCCCAAGGAGAATGACGAATTCTTGAAGATTCGTGATGAACTGGATGACTTTCGCGTAAGCATTGGTGCAATGTATGTGTATTTCGTCAAAATAGACGACAAAGGTACGCCACTTATTATGGTGGATGGCATGAAGGATACAGATAAAGCCTCGCCGATTAATGAAGTAACGGATGTCCCTCAGGAGGCTGTGCAGAAGCTGTTGCAGGGGCAAACAGCCAGTTCTTCAATCATTAACAATGAGGAGTACGGCGACTATATTTCCTCTTACGCTCCCATGCTGGATAGTAATGGCGCTGTAACAGGTGTAATTGGTATCGATACGGCGGTATCGGTCATCGGAAGCATTGAATCGGATATTATGAAATCGAGTATTCCCTTCTATGCCTTATTGCTACTAATTACACTTATAGGCATTGCTGTTGTCATGTGGTTTATCGTAAGGGGACTGCGACCACTTCAACCGCTGAAGGCGAGTGTGGAAAAAATGGCACAGGGTGAGCTTGCAGAAGCTAACCGAATTTTGACGTCGTATCGTTTGCGGAGTGAAGATGAGATTGGAACCACATACCAAGCCATGATACATATGTCCGGGAACTTGAATAAGATTGTGAGTAACATGGTTGAAGGCGTAGCAGTAACCACAGATATTTTATCCGAATCAACGAAGGAATTTAATCGCAGTACCGAAGAGATGCTTGAGATGGGCAAGACGGTTGATCAATCTGTCGAACAGATTAGGCAAGGTGCACATACGCAGAAGCAGGGTGCAAGCGATAGCGCGCACGCGATGGAAGAGATTGCAAAAGGCATAACGGATATTTCCGAATCCTCGATGGTTGTATCGGATGCAGCAACAAGTGCGCTTTCTACGGCGGAGTCCGGTAAACAGAGCATGACACTGATGAAAACACAGATGGAGAGCATCTCAAATGTCTCAAGTGAAGTTGTAGCGATGGTCCAGGTGCTAAACAATTACTCCCAGGAAATTGGTGGTGCCCTGCACACGGTTCGTGATTTTGCGAGTCAGACCAAGCTGCTTGCGCTTAATGCATCCATAGAGGCAGCACATGCAGGAGAACACGGCAAAGGTTTTGCGGTTGTGGCGGATGAAGTTCGGAAGCTTGCTGAGGCCTCAAGCACATCCATGGAACGGATCTCCGACTTGTTGCTTCGTATTCAACAAGAATCACAGCTGATTGGCTCACAGATGGGGGTTACTGCAACCGAGATTGGACAAGGTGTTACAATTACCGCAGAAGCGGAGCAAGCTTTCGCTCATGTAGTTGATGCGTTCCAACTGGTGACCAGCCGCATTCAGGAAGTCTCCGCTGCGGCAGAGGAAATCTCGGCAGGATCGGAAGAGGCTGCAGCCTCGGTCAATACGATCTCGCAGATATCAGCCGGGGTATCGGATCATTCGGATGAGATCTATCGCTTAATGCGTGAACAGTCGGCCATGTTCAACAGGGTGGCGCAGACCTCCACCATGCTGGAGCAGCAGACGAACGAGATGAGTGAAGCTGTACGTAAAGTTAAAGTATAGTTTGAGTAAGGTGTAGTAATAGTAACGCAAGAGGTAGTTAGAAAAGTGTTCCGCTCTTGGAGAAGTTGGTGTTCATCCCAAACTTCCTTCAAAGGGTGGAGCACTTTTTTTAGATTTAAACTTTTAAATGATCCAGCTCTATCGCCTGTCTGAAGCGTTGGGCGAATCGTTCTGCAGCTACGGCGGACTCCTTGGACTCTGTCTGCACGAAGCCAATTTGCATTTTCGGTTGATCAATTCCAGCGATCTCAACCATCTTCACCAGACCTTCTTTCCATAATTGATTTTGGTGAAAGGAAAAGTCGTGACCAATCGTGGCGGCAATATCATTTCGTAATACCATATTGATGGCTTCTGAATTATTTGTTTTAAACAGAATGGACAGAGATCCATGATCATAGGTGAATTCCTTGATGAAGTCTTCGATGAAACCATCTCGATAGAGTGCCAGCTTGTGTTCTTTTAATTGATCAGGTGAAACACGGGGGTGCTTGGCAAGTTCAGACAGGTGATGCGTACCGACTACTAGCTTACCCGAGTACATGGGACTGAAGTGAAGTCCATCGAATTCCCGCAGCTGTTTGGCGTAGATCGCGATAAAGCCCAGATGGGTCTTGTTATTGCGAATATCCTCGATAATTTCCATGGACCCTTTCTCTTCAATGGAGATGTTAAGTTGCGGGTGCTCACGCTTCATATCCGCAGCAGACTGGACAAGATAGGGCATGACACTTGGAAAAGTAGCCACATGAAGCTCTCCGCTAAGAGAGGAGGCTTCTGCGTTCAGGGATTTTAATTCATCAATCCGCTGTAAAATGTCCAGTGCCTTGGCAATGAATTGTTTGCCTTCGGGAGTGGGATGAGTACCCTGCCGCGAGCGTTCGAACAGGATGATACCCAATTCTTTCTCCAGACGATGAACCGATTGGCTGATCGCCGATTGTGTGACATGCAGATGCTCCGAGGCGGCGGAGAATGATTGTGTTTTCGCAATTTCTACGACATATTCGAGCTGTTCCAGATTCATGATTTCATCTCCGTTTAGCATTAATACAACTAATGTTAACATTAGTATCTATAAATATGAATAATACATGAACAGCGATATAATATATAGACAATCATACAAAGGGGATGAACTTCATGAAAGCAGCAGTATGGTATGCCCATAAAGACGTGCGTGTGGAAGAGCGGGAGGTTCCGGTTGCTCAAGCGGGTCAGGTCAAAATCAAAGTGGAATATGCGGGGATCTGCGGCAGTGACTTGCATGCCTATCATCATGGTGTGGGGATTCAAGAAGGCGAGAATCATCCGCTCTCAGGACAGAAAGCACCGTTGACATTGGGTCATGAATTTGCAGGAACCGTGAGTGAATTGGGAAGTAATGTAAGCGGTATCAGTGTAGGGGATCGAGTTGTGGTAGAGCCATTGTACCATTGTGGAAAATGCGAGTACTGTATCCAGGGGCGCTATAACCAATGTACTCAATTTGGATTCGTTGGACTGAATGGTGATGGTGGTTTTGCGGAGTATGTTGTTGTTGAAGCATACATGGTTCATCCCATACCGGATAACGTATCTTTCGAAGAAGGTGCGCTCGTAGAGCCTACGGCAGTAGCCTTTCACGCGGTTCGTCACAGCAAGCTGAAAGTGGGGAACAAAGTAGCCGTATATGGAGCAGGTCCAATTGGATTATTGACCATCCTGTCTGCCAAAGCTGCAGGAGCCTCTGAGATCTATGCAGTTGATGTATTTGAGGAACGTTTGGACTTGGCAGCCAAGCTGGGAGCGATTCCGGTGAACAGTGCTAAAGTCAATGCAACAGAGGTGATCTTGCAACAATCGGGTGGCATTGATGTGGCTTATGAAGCAGCAGGTGTGCAACCAACGATGGATAGCGCCATTGCGGTTGTCAAAAAAGGTGGAGAAGTTGTTGTCATCGCAGCCATTCCGAACCCGCTTCAAGTGAACTTCTTCGATCTTCTGGTCAAAGAAGCGAATCTAACGGCAACGCTGGCATATCGCCACATTTTCCCTGAAGTGATTTCATTGATTGCAGAAGGGTCGCTCGATGTGAAACAAGTCATCACCAAGAAAATCAAACTGGACGACATCGTTCAGGAAGGGCTTGAGCTGTTAATGAGCGACAAGAGTCATGCGAAGATTTTGGTGGAGATTGGCGGCTAAAAAATCAAGAGCGATGTATCATTTCAAATGCTGATTGATCATTTATAAACGTAAAACAGACCGTTCATGAAGATGATCGGTCTGTTTTTCCATTTCAATCTCTGTTCCCTGATCCCGTGTTGCTGTTACCCAACACTAGGAATCATAACGGTAGCAGATCGCCTTACCTCCGCTGCTCTCGGAGCTGAATTCCTTATCCTCTGTAAATCCGAAACGCTCATATAAACGGATGGCATTGACCATCTGACCGCCCGTATATAAATACACCGTATTTTTGCCCATTTCTTTGGCAGAATCTACGCATTGCTGGAGCAATACTCTGGCAATCCCGTGACCTCTCCATTTTGGATCAACACCCAGGAGCCGAATAAACGGATAATCGATTGGCAATTCAAAGTTTGGATAAGCCTTGCGTGCTGTTTCGAATAATTGAACTGTACCGACAATCTGATCATCAATCTTTGCGATCCATAATTGTGTCAGGTACGGATTAACCACAGACTCTCGAATATCTTTTAGGTAGGCCTCCCATCGTTCATTTTGCTCAAAAGTCTCCCGATACTCGGCATAACTTGCAACAAGGATGTCTACAATCTCTGGATGGTCTGCTTCTGTGGCAGGATGAATCGTAACGGCAGCCGTTGTCATCTTATAATTCCCCTTCTCTTATGGGTTAAGTGTGGAATACAGTTTTCTTGCATTTTACCATAACGGATTCAATCCGATTCATTCAAATTTTCTATAGTTAACTCAGTCATTTCTATAGATCAAAGCATATCAGCGATTGAGCTGTGTGGAATACAGATGATTGCGATATTCGGTTGGCGTATTGCCTTCGTATTGCTTGAACATGCGCAGGAACAGCTTGTAGTCGGAGAAGCCGCACTGTCCGGCAATTTCTTTTACACTGGCATTGGTGTTCAGCAGCAATTTTTTTGCCCGGCGAATACGTTCTGTGAGGATATAGGTTTTGAGTCCAGTACCTTTCTCGCGTTTCACCATTTTGGAGATATAGTCTTTGTTAAAATTAAAATTTTCTGCAATCTGACTCACTGTGATGTTTGTATGCAGATGAATATCGACCCACTTGCAGATATGGTCCACAATTGCATTGTGCGGGCGATAATCCGTCTCTATATTCCGCTCCAGTTCTCTGAACAACAGTAACAAAGCAGCGTCGGCTTCTTCTGGTGAGAAGGATGACACATGCAGCAATTGCTTGAATAACTGATTGGCCATGGAAGGTACCTGAATGGTGGCATGTGTCCTAAACCGGTTAAATTCTGCCGACATGGCATCATAGTGCACCCAGTAGAAGCTCACGGGGGCGTCGCTGATCTGGTAGCCATAGTGGGTGCGGCCAGCGCGCAGAAACAACAGATCGTTGGCACGAACTACATATTGTTCCTCTTCTTCCGCGATGTACATCTCACCTTCCAGCATCAAAATGATCTCATGAACGGGCATGCTGCGTCTCATGTGGCTCCAGTTGCCTTCGGATATGAACTTGCCGCACAGGTAGTGTTCCAGTGGCTTTTGCATAGGACGGATTTATCCACCTTTTCTTGGATTATGAGTCTGATGTAATTGTATTTTATTTGATAGTATGGGGATATTCAAGCTCTACAGTAGATTGATGAGTATTAGTCATATGGAACAGAACACGGATTTTACCCCTCAAGAATGAATCGATAGCTATATAAGTTGAACTAATCATTTACATGATAACGGAGAGGACAGAAAAAACCTGAAAAAGCGGAGCGTTCGCCTTTATCACCGGATTTTCCCCTTCGGAAAGGGGATCAAAAAAATCTGGGGGTAACAGCGATTGGAAGGTTATTCTGTCATCGTAGTGTCAGTGTAAATAATCTTTAGTTCAACTTATCTATTACATCCCGAGAAGGAGTGAGTGTCATGATTGATACGAAAAAAGGATTTCTGGGACCGGAACATGTAGATCTGTTAAATGGTGTGTTCCAAACATCACAAGAGGTGGGGGAGCGTTACCTGTTATCGCTGGATATTGATCGATTCCTGGCTCCATGCTTCGAAGCTCATGGTTTACCTGCCCGAAAAGAGCGCTACGCGGGTTGGGAGGCACGTACCATCAGCGGACATTCCCTTGGACATTATCTGTCTGCCCTGGCTGTGACGTATCAGGCAACCGGGAATATCACGTTAAAAGAAAGATTGGATTATGCGGTTACCGAACTGGAGAGAATCCAGCAGACCACAGGGAGCGGATATATCGGTGGTTTGTCCGAAGAACCTTTCCACATGGCTTTTCGAGCAGAGAATATCGGTGGATTCAATATCGGTGAATACTGGGTTCCCTGGTACAGTGTGCACAAAATCTATCGTGGCCTGATTGATGCGTATAAACTCACTGGCAATAGACAGGCACTTGAAGTGGTTACTCGATTTGCAGACTGGGCGGTAGAAGGTTTGCTCCCGATGACAGAAGAACAGATGCAGACGATGCTTCAAAGTGAACACGGGGGCATGAATGAAGTATTTGCACACTTGTATGGGATTACGGGCAAAGCCTTATACCTTGAGATCGCCAATAAGTTTACCCATCAATTGATCCTGAGACCCTTGGAACACAAACAGGACGATCTTCAAGGCAAACACGCCAATACGCAGATTCCCAAAGTGATCGGTGCAGCCGAAATCTACAATCAGGACCATACCCATGAGAGTTATCGGACAGCGGCAGAGTTTTTCTGGAACACCACAGTGCATCATCGCTCTTACGTATTTGGTGCGACGAGCATTTCGGAGCATTACGAAGCAAAGGGCATGGAGAGTCTTGGCATCAAAACAGGAGAGAGCTGTTGCACCCACAACATGTTACATCTAACGAAGCAACTCTTTGCCTGGAATCACGATAGCGCCTACATGGACTATTATGAAAACGCCATCTATAATCACATCCTTGGCACGCAGGACCCGGATACGGGGAACAAAACGTATTTTGCATCAACGCTGCAAGGCCACTACAAAATCTATGGTACTCACGATACCGCTTGGTGGTGCTGCACAGGATCAGGCATGGAGAACCCGGGCAAATATGCCGAGGCCATCTATTTTGAGGATGAACAGGACCTGTACGTCAACCTGTATATCGCTTCCCAGCTGGACTGGACTTCACAAGGATTATCTCTGAAGCTTGAAACCAACTTTCCTTATTCGGAAAAGGTAACCCTGACGATCACCGGAGGCAACGCCTCGGCTCATCTAAGATTACGCGTGCCCTCATGGCTGCAACAGCCAATGACGGCAACAGTTAACGGGGATACGGAACATCCGTATACACAGATGGAACCCGGTTATCTTTCCATCGACCGCACATGGACAACGGGCGATGTCATCACAATCACACTGCCGATGTCACTCCGCCAGTACACTTCCCGGGATGATGCCCACAAAGTAGCCTTCTTGTACGGCCCAATTGTACTCGCTGGTGCACTAGGAAACGAGGGTCTTCCCGAGGATACGATTGTGGACGAAACAGCGCTGAATCCCAAGACTGCACCTGTACCTGTGATCTGGACGGAGCAGGAGGATGTACGAGAGTGGATCAAGGTTGTAGATGCAGATACGTTAACATTTGAACTTAGCGAGGATGTTACTTCCACAGGCGAAGCCGTGAAGCTCATTCCGTTCTATGATGTGCATCATGAATTTTATACTGTGTACTGGCCGTTTAACGATGAAGGGGATGCGCTGGAGAAAGAATTGAACGATATCACGATCGACAGGGTTCAAGCTGATGGTCAGCAGGATGAGATTGGACATCAACTGGATAGCAACTGCCGTGGTGAGCACCACAATGGTTCAACTACAGATGGCCGTAAGAAGTTGCATATGTGGCGAGAGGCTTTTGGCGTCAGTGGGGCTTACTTCAGTTACCAACTGGCATTGGATCGTAAAGTAACCAATTATCTATGCGTGGCCTATTGGGGCGGAGATCATTCCCCGTTTGAACGAGAGGGTACGTTATATGATAGACAATTCATCATCACTGTGGATGGTACCGTCATCGGAGAGCAACGAATTCATATGAACAAAATTGGCGACGTGTTCTATGTGACCTACGATATTCCTGAGGCGGTTACATCAGGCAAAGATAGCGTTATAGTTATGTTCCAGGCGAAAGGCGAAAATGGCTGTGCCGGGAAAGTTGTAGAGGTACGCACCACGCGAAGCAAACCGGAATCCATCTTTTCGTGATAAGAGGCATGGTGTGAAAAGTCGCAAAACGCAATGTTATAATGAAAACAAAAATACGGTTAGTTGGAAGAGGAGGATGGAAGTGTGGCAAAACCCGACAATAAAGGTACTTATAGCTTTCAGGATTGGTTAACATGGGAAGGATCATGGGAATTAATTAACGGCAGAGCTTTTAATATCTCGCCAGTACCTACTTCATCGCACCAGTTTATTGTGGGTGAGCTGCACTTCTCTTTGCGGACTTTTTTTCAGAATCGGAAATGTTTTGTGTTTATTGCCCCTTTTGATGTGTATTTTAGCGAGAATGAACAATATGACCTGCCAGATCAAGTTGTACAGCCTGATTTATCGGTGGTTTGCTCCAAAGACCAGATATCTAAGAATGGCTGTCACGGTACACCTTCTTTAATTATCGAGGTGTTATCACCTTCGACTGCGCTAAAGGATTTTAACGAAAAATTTAACTTGTATCAGAAATATGGTGTGAACGAATACTGGATTGTTGACCCCGGCAATCAAACCGTCCATGTGTACACGCTGGAGGATGGCAGTTACCAGACCCGTCATCTGTATACAGAGCAGGAAACGATTCAATCGGTTATATATCCCGAACTGGTAATCCCGTTGGATTCGCTGTTCAAGTTCAGGTAGTGCGAAGCATCAACCTGTCTGCTACAGAAGAAGTAATAAGGCGGTTGTTTTCTAATTTCTAACGAACTGCATACGTCTTATATGGGCAATATTGATGTGGTGGAAAATGTAACGAATCTCAGCGATGCTATTTCATTCGAAATAGGCGATAAACAACGTTTTTACACCTAATACACGAACATAACGTGTCTCAGGTTCGTTACATTTTCAGATGAGTTGAAATGCACCGAATAGCGTCACTTCAGTTCGTTAGCTTTAGAATACGGCATCAAAATTTCAATAAGAACACCAAAAATGAAGAACCAATGCATAAGGGACGAAAGCGGATGATCTCCGATTTGTCCTTTTTGCAGTGCTCCTTTTTCAGACAAGTCTTATATAAAAAATGACACGCATAGCTATTTTCCACGTATTACCTGATAACATTTCTTCTCCACAATCTGCTGTCTCGTAAAACTCACTTTTTATGGATAGACCACAAAATTTCCTGCCAAGTTCCACGTTGTCCCTGAAAATATGAAATGGGATAAGCCCAAACCACGTATATTATGAGTATCCAAATATCCAATCATATCCACCTGAGAGCGTTAACATCATGTACAATAAGAATAAGTTGAACAGGAAAATTACGACATGAAGCACCAATATATAACATGAAAGGAGGTCGGATGATTGAACATGATCAAGTACATAAAATTGTTGGGATTGATTACCGGTATTGTGGCAGTGAATGTTCTGGCATTCTCACCCGGCTTTATCGGACTGAATTTCGGGGAGGGTGCATTCACAACTGCGTTATCCGTTACCCTGTTGTTCGGCAGTGCAATGGCACTCCTATATGGGAGTTATACCCTGCTGTTCAGGCAACCGGTAGTCCTGCCCGTGAAGCATATCGAAACACATGAAGATTATGTGGAAGCCTTATCTTTTTATAGACGCATCAAAGTCCTCGAAGAAGATATTACGCTAGGGCTGTCCCAACTTAGCCGAATGAAAAAGAAGAAAGAAACACTCCTGAATGTGCTCCATCAACGATTTGATCCCGGGGAACTGAGCTACAAGAAATTTGCTTCGGTCACAATGGAAGTGGAGAAGCTGTTGTACCTGAACATCCGCAGTGTGCTGAACCGGTTGAATGTATTTGATGAAGCTGACTATGCCAACATGATGAAATCCAAATCCGAAAGCATTCCCCAGAAGCTTTTTCAGGAAAAAACCAAGGTATACAACGATTATCTGTCTTATGTGAAGAATGCACTACACACCAATGAGGAAATTCTGCTCAAGCTGGATCAGTTGTTACTGGAGATCTCACGCCTCGACAGCTTCGAAGCCGGGGATATTGAACAGATGCCTTGTATGCAGGAGATTGATCAGTTAATCAAGCACACCAAATTATACAGACAGTGAGGGGTTGCTCGTATGGCGAAGAAAGGTAAGTTTTTTTTCATATCGATTGTAATGCTGGTACTCGTATTTGGTCTGGTCTATGCAGGGATTACACTGACGTCGAATTTTGGCAAGTCAACCACACAGGTGAGCACAGAGAATGCAGGTAAGGAACTGGGGAAACTGTACGCGGACATTGCGCCAGCGACGGCGGAACCGGTCAAAGGACAGATTGATCTCGACCCGGTCGATGTGGCAGAATCACTGCCGGATATCTCCAAATTTGCGATTGCCGTAGAGAATACAACGAATGATTACGTCGAAATCTTCTCTTCCACAGAGAAGTCAGGCAGCGGGGTAGACGGCTGGTTAACCGAAGTGGGCGAGGAGTTCAACAAAGCAAATATCACCGTTGGTGGGAAACAAGTATCGGTCAAAATCCGCAACATTGCTTCCGGAACGGCTACCGATTATATCAAGTCTGGTAAGTATATGCCGGATGCATTCACACCTTCCAATGAACTTTGGGGCGAGATGGTTGAGGCCAGTGGGGTGAAGACAGAGATGGTATGCAAACGATTGGTCGGGAATGTTCCTGGTATTGTCATTTCTAAAGCTAAGTATGACGCACTGGTTGATACGTACGGCTCTGTTAATGTAAAAACCGTAACCGAAGCGATTGCCAACAATGAACTTGCGATGGGATATACCGATCCATTTGCCAGCTCCACAGGACTAAACTTTCTGGTGACTGCACTGAATACGTATGATAGCGCCAATCCGCTGGGAGAGAAGGCTATTGAGGGATTTGAGAAATTCCAGACGAATGTACCGTTTACGGCCTCAACAACCATTCAGATGCGGGAAGCTGCCAAGTCAGGCAGACTGGATGCCTTTGTACTCGAATACCAGACGTATGTGAATACCGCAGATCTGAAGAGTGGATACGTCTTTACACCATTTGGCGTGAGACATGACAGTCCGTTGTATGCATTGGGACAATTGCCGCAGAACAAACAGGAAATCATCCAAAAGTTTGCGGAATTCGTAACCCAAGCAAAGTACCAACAATCGGCAGAAGAGTTTGGTTTCAACGGGTTGCAGGATTACAAATCCGAACTGGCTACTGTGGATGGCGGCACGTTGTTGTCTGCTCAGAAAGTCTGGAAAGAGAAGAAAAATGGCAGTAAACCTATTGCCGCCGTGTTCGTGACAGACGTATCCGGAAGCATGGACGGCGAACCGCTTAACCGACTGAAGGAGTCCCTGCGCAAAGGGCAGAAGTACCTGGGTACAGAGAACAGTATTGGCTTGGTCTCTTACTCCAGCGGGGTAACTGTGAATCTGCCGATTGCCAAGTATGATACGAACCAACAGTCCATGTTTGTTGGAACAGTTGATAGTCTACAAGCTGGCGGTGGTACAGCGACCTTTGATGGAATCGTGGTGGCGATGAAGATGCTGGAAGATTATATGGCTGCCAATCCGAATGTGAAACCGCTGATCTTTGTCCTAAGTGATGGCGAGACCAACGAAGGTCATACCCTGAAGGATATCCGGGATCTGGTCGAAACGTACAAAGTACCAATCTATACGATTGGGTACAACGCAGACATCAAGGCTTTGGAGAGCATCTCCAGTATTAACGAAGCAGCAAGCATCAATGCCGATACCGACGATGTCGTGTACAAGATTGGTAACCTGTTTAACGTACAGATGTAATCTAAAGGGGGAACTGTAGATGTCATTTTCAATGGAAATACCGAGCCAGAAGGAAATTCAGAAGGTGATCGAAGAAGAAGTGAAACCCGTGCCCGCCGAGGTCGCGGAGCTTCAACAAGTGGCAAATGCCAACGTAGAGATGATCATGACACTGGATCTCGAGTCCCTGGAGAAACGCAAAGAGATTTTGCAATCCATTGACGGCTTTGGCATGAACACGATGAGATCCTCTTCTGAGAAAAACGCCTTGCTTCAGGTCTCCGTTGGACATCTGTCCAAGACGGGAGACGAGGGCGGTCAGGTCGCCAAAGGCTTGACCGAGCTGCATATGCAATTGAAGGATCTCGACCCAAGCGTGGTCGACTTTGCGAAGACCGGTTTCCTCGGGAAATTGTTCAATCCGCTTCGCGCCTATTTCCTGAAATATCAGAAGGCTGACGCGGTCATTGCTGACATCGTAACCTCTTTGGATAAAGGCAGATCCACCCTGCGTAATGATAATACAACGCTGGAGATTGAACAGCAGAACCTGCGGGAACTTACCAAACGACTGCAAAAGGAAATTCAGCTTGGCGTGCTCATGGATGAGTCCATCGACGCGCAGATTGAAGCCGCCAAGGTTCGGAATGAAGACCCCGAGAAAGTCCGCTTTATTACGGAAGAAGTATTATTCCCGCTTCGTCAGCGGGTGATGGATCTACAGCAGATGTTAGTGGTGAATCAGCAGGGCATCATGGCGATTGAAGTGGTGATTCGCAACAACAAGGAACTGATCCGAGGCGTAGACCGTGCGAAGAATGTAACGATCTCGGCATTGAAAATTGCCGTTACGGTAGCAAGTGCTTTGTATAATCAGAAGATTGTATTGCAGAAGATTGAATTGCTGAACCAGACAACCAACGATCTGATCGCCGGAACATCCAAGATGCTCAAGGATCAGGGCATTGCCATCCAGAAGCAGGCGTATGAAGCCAGCATTTCCGTGGATACGATGAAACAGGCGTTCACCGATGTGTTGTCAGCGCTTGACTCCATCAGTCTTTATAAGCAGGAAGCACTCCCAAGAATGCGCGATACGATTAACCAGTTCCGTGAACTTGCGGATACCGGGGAGCAGCAAATTCAGCGGTTGGAGAAAGGGCAGAAGCTGGGGCTGTAATCAGAAGAGAGAAATAAAATTTTTACGTAATAGATTGTTACCTTATTTTATAATTAGAAAAGCGACCATTCCTCATTAAGTATGGGGAATGGTCGCTTTTTGGGCTTCTATGAATAGGTACTAACTGTCATACCCCAAACTTCTTGCATAAGCGTATAACTGTTGTTCGCATTGATCCATTAGAACACTAGCGGTGTTTACTTTGGCATTCCCCTGTTTTAGTAGAGTGTAATTCACTTTGTTCTTGGATACTGCCTTTTGGTACAACAGGTACCCTTCGAGCTGAGTGTAACTTGCCTTAACAAATGTGGCGTGGATTTTCTTGATTTGCGGGTTGGTTGGCTTGATTTGTTTTGCCTTGGATACCAATTTCGTATAATTGGGGATCACCGTATTCGTAAGTTTAAGATACATGGACTTGCGGTTGGTTGAAGTTACCTGGGTGTCGATACTTTCCAAAGCGGTAAAGGCTTTGGCCTCATAAGTTTCAAGAGCGAATAACTGATTAGTGTACTCTTTAAATTCTGCATAACTCTGATCTAAATCTGAATATGTAGAGGTTGCTACTTTGGCTGCATCAGCAGAAGTGGCTGGAGAGAGAAGCACTCCGCCAAGCAAAACAAAACTGGTAATTAATGATATAATCCACGACTTCTTCAAATGTAATGTCATCCTCCTTTTGTTTATATTCCATTGGATAACCTAACACATCATTACCAGAAATTACAGGAATGTATTTACATAATTTTGGTGGGAAGTGTTCTTAAAATTAATCTCAATCACCCTACTAAAGGGGAGTAAGATGATTCAAAATTTCAGTTTTTCAACACGACATTATCCGGTTTGTAATGAATGATCTTGAACAACTCTTCGGCCATGTAGGCGGGGCTATGCTTGAAATCCTGTCTGATCCACTCCATGATCATGCCAAATATCGCATGAGATTGGTAGCTTGCCAATATTTCATGGTTGATGTGCGCAGGGAAGATATGGTTCAGATCCTGTAAAGCGAGATCCCGAAGGACATCACAGATCATGCGCTGAAAGTTGGATGAAGCCTCAGATTTCACAACGAGTGTGTAGAATTGAGCATGTTGGTGTACATGCTCAAATATAGTGATCGCCGAAGAGGGCATCAGATTGACTTCGAACTCTTCCTCATCCTGATAAGGTTTGCGGAAAGAAGTTACCAGATCCTGAATCACATCATCGATGATTTCGTTGAACAGGTCTTCTTTGTACTGATAATGCCTGTAGAAAGTTCCCCGATTCAGGTCGGCTCGCTGCACAATATCCGTAATCGATATTTCTTTAAAGGGATGTTTTTGCATCAAATGGATGAGTGCATCCTTCAGTGCAGCTTTTGATTTTTTAATTCTTCGGTCCATTGAATTCAGAGTTTCAGACATCTATTTTCCTCCTCGCGAGTTCACTTTATTAATTAAAGTACATTCGGGCTTAGTAGTGTTGTTTAACGTACAACTGGACAAGCTTTTACTGATTGAAGTGAAACGCTATGACTTATTATACTAAGGAGAGGAGTTAATGAACAATTGTTTGTTAACTTATTGTAAACGAATACACAAAGGAGGATACATGGAATGAAACTTCAAGATAAAGTTGCAGTTGTTACAGGTGCTGGTTCAGGTATGGGGAAAGCAATTGCCACGTTGTATGCTCAAGAAGGCGCGAAAGTCGTCGTATCGGATATTAACGAAGAATCCGCACAAGCGGTAGTTAATGATATTAAGGCCCAGGGCGGAGAAGCGATTGTCGTTCTGGCCAATGTAGCCAAGGAAGATGATGTGCAAAATCTGATCGATACAACGGTGAGCACATATGGTACAGTAGATATTCTGATTAACAATGCGGGAATTATGGATGGCATGGAGCCGGCAGCAGATATAACGGATGAGAAGTGGGAGAGATTGTTTGCTGTGAACACAACCAGTGTGATGCGGACAACGCGTAAAGTATTGCCAATCTTCCTGGAAAAACAAAAAGGTGTTATCGTGAACATTGCTTCGGCAGGGGGCCTACACGGCGGACGTGCAGGAGCAGCCTATACGGCGTCCAAACATGCGGTCGTGGGCTTCACCAAAAATACAGGGTATATGTATGCTGAGCAAGGCATTCGCTGTAACGCGATCGCTCCAGGCGCTGTGGCAACCAATATCAGCTCCTCCATGACAGGTATTAGCCATTTCGGTGCAGGGCGGCAACAGCTGGGCATGGCAATCAACCCACGCATCGGGACGAGCGAAGAGATCGCCAAAGTGGCCCTGTTCCTTGGATCTGACGAGTCCAGCTTCGTGAACGGAACTGTCGTTACAGCAGATGCTGGCTGGAGCTCTTACTAATCCACTCATGTGCAGTCGAGCATGGAGTACGGAAATAGTGTGTGAATTAAGGAAGCCGCATAAGTATATGCGGCTTCTTTTTTTGCACCTATGCACCTTACGTACGGTGGATATCAGCATCATATTCCGTATAGGACAAACGTTTGCATTACTACACGGATACCCGAATGAATCAATCTGAGGGTGGCTTTGGCTTGGAAAAGAGTGAGGATTCACGCACGATTAGACGATGGGGGATAATGACCGGATTATGAAGCTGTGGTTCCCCACTAAGAATTTTTAACAATACCTGAACGGCTGTATAACCAAGCTGATAAGTCCCGATGTCGATAGAGCTTAGGGGTGGTGAAGCCAGCTCCGATAAAGCAATATTGTTAAAACTGACCACGCTGATATCCTCAGGCACCAGATAATGAAGCTCGGCAAGAGCTCTCAGTACCCCAAAGGCCACATTGTCATCAATGACCACGATTGCGGTGGGTCTGTTCGGCAAGGACATGAACAGCGACATCGCCCTGAACCCACTTTCCTGTAGAAATTCGCCTTCCACAATCCAGTCACTATCGGCATCCAGCCCGGCTTGGGCAAGCGCTTTTTGGTATCCTAGCATGCGATCATGCGATAACGTAATGTCCGGGGGGCCGCTGACAAATCCGATTCGCGTATGCCCTTGGGCGATCAGATGATGTGTAGCATCATAAGCAGTCTGTACATTATCGTTATCCACCATGGGGGCATTGGGATGAGCTTCACTGCGACCGATTAACACAAAAGGAAACTTTTCCGCTTCCAAAAATGAAATAATAGGATCGTCTCGTTTGGACCCAAGCAACAGAATTCCATCCACTCTGCGACCATGAACAAGACGGGAAATCGCGTGCAGTTCATTGTCTGATGAAGTTTCAGTTGTTAACAGCAATTCATAATTCATACGGGTGGCATGTGTAATAATACCTCGCAGCAATTCCCCGAAGAAGTAATTTTGAAACAACTCTTCAGCAGGACGCGGAAGCATAATGCCAAGGGTATGTGTCGTTTTGGAAACCAGGCTCTTCGCCATGATGTTGGGATGGTAGTTTAATTCTTTCATGATTTGCTTCACTTTGAGAGACGTCTTGGTGCTGATTCTGGGATGGTTGGAAATCACCCGTGACACTGTAGAAGGGGAAACACCCGCCAATTTGGCAATATCCTTGATCGTAATCATGTAAAAAATCCCTTCTGAACAATCGTATAAATATTCTCTATGGTAATCCAAAGGATACGATAAATCAATTGCTAACTGCCAAGTATGAGATGCACAGGAAGTAAAATAAAGGAAGAAAGAGTCTGAACAAGGAAACAGGAAATTCCTGTAGGTAGAAGAGGAAAATTGGTTAAAATTGAGCAAATATGGCTTGTGCAAACGTTTGTGCAAATAAAGTTTGGTATTGTATGATGTGATTGTTATTGTAGCGCTTACATCTGTGGATTTACATACTTCTTGACTAGTTTCCCCCTACATATTGAACGGAGGAGTCATCTTGTCTTCCATTTGAGCAAACGTTTGTACAAAAGTGAACATGGAATGCAAAACCTGACAACATACGCAGACAAAAGGGTGAAAAGCGCGAACATTGTTGGACCAAGCAGAGGGAAGGGGACATTTTACATGAGAAAATGGCAAGGGGCAACATTGTCCGTCATGATGGCTTTTACACTGGCTGCGTGCGGGGCTGGAGGCGGAAGTCCATCTCCAACTACGGCAGGTGAGAATCCGGAGGAAGTGGTAGAGCTGACAGCCGAGAACCTTCAACCGGAAGAAGGGGCAACCCTGGTAATCTGGGAGGACAAAAATCAAAGCAGTTTTATTGAGCAAAGAGCCAAAAAATTCGAAGAGAAGTATGGGGTAACGGTCAAAATGGAGGAATTACCTCCAACCGATCAGGTAACCAAACTAACGACGGATGGCCCGGCGGGTCTCGCGGCGGATGTCGTTGTTTTCCCACATGATAAGATTGGTAGCGCTTCAGAGGCGGGACTTATTCTGCCCAATGACATATTCGAAGCAGAGACCGTAGAGAACACCAGCGACAATGCACTGAAGGCGGTGACGTTCAAGGATATCTTGTACGGCTATCCGTACAGCGTGGAGACCTATGCTCTCTTTTACAACAAAGCATTGTATCCAGAAGCTCCGAAAAACTTTGATGAGATTATCAGCTTCGCCAAGACGTTCAATAACGTGAAGTCCAATCAATATGCGCTGATGTGGGAATTGCAGCAATTTTACTATAACTATGCATTCCTGGCTTCCCAGGGCGGTTATATTTTTGGGGACAACGGGATGGATAGCGCGGACCTCGGTCTGAATAACGAAGGAGCCCTGAAGGGTGGACAGTTCTTGCAGAAGCTGAAGTCGGAAGTACTGCCGCTCAAGATGGGTGACGTGAACTATGATATCAAAAAAGGATTATTCTCCAGCGGCAAGCTGGCTATGGACATTAACGGTCCGTGGACCATTGCCGATTATCGCAATGCCGGTATTGATTTTGGCGTTGCTCCGCTTCCGGCAATTGATGGCAAACCGATGACCTCCTTCTCTGGTGTTAAAGCCTATTATGTAAATGCATTTACACAATATCCGAATGCGTCGAAGCTTTTGGCAGCGTTCCTTTCCAATGAAGAGGCCCAGATGGAGAACTTTGATCTAAACGGTACACTCCCTGCGAACAAAAACGTGGCTGCTGATTCGAAGGTGCAGGAGGACCCGATCAATAAGGCGTTTTTGGAACAGTTCAACAACTCGACACCAATGCCTTCGCTTCCTGCCATGGACAGCGTATGGGGACCCATCACGTCGGCCATTACGGATATATGGGATACCGATAAGGACGTGAAGGCGTCACTGGACAATGCCGTGAAACAGATCCAGGAAAGCCTTGCCACCGTCCAATAAGGACGAACGACGAATGCGAAGATATGCATAAGAACTGCATAAATTGAACTTCATATTTACACAAAAACGGAGAGGGCAGAAGGAAGCTGAAGAAGTGAAACTAAAAGCTTTCTGAAAGAAAGCTACTTCGGAAGCATACGCTCGCCTTTATCACCGGATTTTCCCCTTTGGAAAAGGGATCGAAAAAAATCTGGGGATAACAGCGATCGGAAGCTTGTTCTGTCATCGGAGTGGTCAGTGTAAGTACAATTTTGTTCAATGTATGCAGGTTAGCAATAGGCGGGGAGGAGAGAGCGAATGCAACAGCAGCATGTCCCGGTGCCCGTTGGACCGAACAGGGAAAGGCAGCACCGGATGACAGCGGCCATATGTTCCATCATACTGCAAGGTCTTGGACAGCTGTACAATCGACAGTGGATTAAGGGAATTTGTCTACTATTACTGGAGGGAGCAGGGCTTGCGTACCTGCTTCCTCGCCTGTCACAGGCTGTATGGGGCATATGGACACTGGGGGAAAATACACAGCGTTTTGTCAAAGTGAATGGGTCCACCGTACTTCAAAGGGGAGACCATTCCATCTTTCTGCTGCTTGATGGCATTATCGTACTGCTGGTGTTTTTTGTGTTTATTCTGATCTATATCCTGAATATCCGGGATGCGTACGTCACGGGACTCGCCCGGGAAGAAGGCAAGCAAACCCTGGGCGCAGCGGCAACGCTTCGGAACATGATGGACAAAAACTTTCCGTATCTGTTCCTGTCCATCCCGGCACTGGGTATTCTTTTCTTCACTGTTATGCCCATCCTGTTTACAATCACGATCGCGTTTACCAACTATTCGGCCCCGGATCATATTCCGCCAGCCAAACTCGTGGACTGGGTGGGCTTCAAGACGTTCAGTGATCTGATTCAGCTCAAATCCTGGAGCCAGACATTCTATGGCGTGCTCACTTGGACGGTCATCTGGGCCATCCTGGCGACAGTCACCACCTATTTTGGCGGCGTACTTGTGGCACTGTTGATTGAACAGCGGGGCATACGCTTCAAGAAGCTGTGGCGGACGATTTTTATTCTGCCTTATGCCATCCCGCAGATTATTTCCTTGCTGCTCATGCGTAATCTGTTCAATGGTCAATTTGGTCCAATCAATACCTACATGAGAGCATTTGGGCTGGAGGGATTGCCCTGGCTTACAGATCCATTCTGGGCCAAAGTCACCGTCATTGTTGTCAACATGTGGATTGGTATTCCAGTCAGTATGGTGCTGATTCTGGGTGTATTGACAGCCATCCCTCGTGATCTCTACGAGGCTGCTGAAGTGGACGGAGCATCCGCATTTCAGAAATTCCGGATTATTACGATGCCGTTCATTCTTTTTGCCACGACCCCGGTACTCATCATGCAATTTGCCGGAAACTTCAACAACTTCAATGTCATCTTCCTGCTGACCAACGGAAATCCATTGCGGGGAGACTACCAGTACGCAGGGGCAACGGATCTGCTGGTAACCTGGCTCTACAAGCTCACACTCGACAATAACAAATTCAACATGGCTTCAGCGGTAGGTATTATCATCTTCCTCATTATCGCTTCATTCTCTATCTGGAACTTCCGCCGCTCCAAATCATTCAAGGAGGAGGACATGATTCAATGAAGACACGTAATAATCCGCTGCGTTTGGCCCTGAGTTATGTACTGTTGCTGGTCATCGCCGTTGTCTCCATCTACCCGGTACTCTGGATCTTTCTCTCTTCCCTGAGACCTGGTGCGGCATTGTTCAGTGAACGGTTGTGGCCGGAAGCTTTCACGCTGACCCATTACGGGGAGCTGTTCAATAACCCGTCCTTTATGTACGGCAGATGGTATATGAATACGCTGAAAATTGCCTTTTTCACGATGATCTTCTCCACATTGATGGTGACGCTTGGGATGTATGCCTTGTCCCGCTTCCGCTTCCGTGGACGTAAAACCATTCTCTCCACCATGCTGATCCTTGGCATGTTCCCAAGCTTCATGAGCATGATTGCAATCTATATCATCTTGCTGCAAATTAAATTGCTCGACACCCACGCTGCGCTCATTCTGGTCTATTCATCAGGAGCGGTACTGGGCGGATTTATCGTCAAAGGTTTCTTTGACACCATCCCGCGCAGCCTGGACGAAGCGGCGCGTATGGATGGTGCGAGTCACCTGCGGGTATTCACCAGCATCATCCTGCCGTTATCCAAGCCGATGCTGACTTATGTGGCTTTAACCAGCTTCACGGGTGCGTGGATGGACTTTATCTTCGCCCGGCTGGTGCTGCGGACGAAAGAGAACTGGACGCTTGCGGTGGGTATGTGGGATCTGGTCAACCGGTATCAGGACAGTAACTTTACGATGTTTGCTGCGGGGGCGGTACTGATTGCTATCCCAATTACCCTGCTGTTTGTTTTCCTGCAACGATTCCTTGTTCAAGGGCTGACGGCAGGAGCTTCGAAAGGGTAAACGCAGACTCCAGGAAGAAACATTATAGGACTAGGGACAATATCATCAGCTAAGCTAACGACCGCATGATTAGCCTCGCTAGCGTAACACTCACTTAACTCAGGCACTTCCGTAATGTCATGTCTTTGTCGACTGACAGAGCTGCGGAAGTGCCTGATTCTGTATGGGCTCGAATCATGATTAGGGAGGAACGTGATGTATGGGCATGAACCCGTCCAGTGAGCCTGAGATTACGGGGTACCAAGATGGACAAGCTGCATTGCAGAGTGCCAAGGCTCCGCCAACACTTTGGCGTAATGTTACCTTTCGAAGGATATTATACGGCTACGGCATCTCGGTCTTCGGGGATTGCTTCAATGGGATTGCGATTAGCCTGTGGGTGTTACAGACCACAGGCAGTGCAAAGAGCATGGCGGCCGTACAGATCTGCAATATGGCTGTCAGCTTTTTGTTTGGATCGGTGGCGGGTACGGTTGCAGACCGATTGGATCGCAGGAAGCTGATGCTGGCCTCGGATGTATTTCGCGGTGTAATGGCTATACTGATTGCGATTAGCTTATTCGGTTGGTATGCACCGTTCCCGGTGGTGCTCTTATTACTCTCGCTCTCTATGTTTTCAAGTCTGTTTCAGGCCCCTGCATTCCACGCCTCTGTAGCAAGTATGGTTGGAAGAGAGCATATTCAACAAGCGACCGGAACCATTCATATGGTGGATAACCTTGCCCGAATCAGCGGACTAGCGGCGGCGGGAGTGGCTGTTGCTGCTTTTGGCGGATTCGTCGCCATATTAATTACAGGGGCAACCTTTCTGTTGTCCGCAGTCTGTGTGCTGATGGCGGGCCGCTTTCCAGAGGTACAGCGATCCGGTAGTCAGCAGACCACGTTTGCTCAGGAGTGGCGCAGTTCGTTTGGCTACATCTATCGGAATCCTTTGATCCGATCCATTGTATTGCTCAATCCGGTGTTGATCTTATTTTTCATGTCGGCGATGATGCTGGTTCAAGTGATGGCGGTCAAGGTGTGGGAGGCTAATCCGGTGCAGTTTGGATTAATTGAGACCTGTATTCCACTCGGATATATGATTGGTTCTGCGCTTCTGATTGCTTCGGGGAAACGATTGAAGCGAAGAGGGAGCTGGGTATTTATCGGTCTGATTGTATTAGGACCACTCTACATTCTTTTGGCGAATGTAACCTCGCCAATCATGGCGTTGCCGTTAATCGTGGGCGGAGGTGCGATGTTTGCCTGCTGTACAATGCTCACTCAGATTATGCTGAGGACAGCCGTTCCGGACGAGCTGCAAGGAAGAGTCTATGGTGTGGTTGGAACAATCACCAGTACAGCGCCTATTATGGGATTGACGGTTATCTCTGTATTGGCTGATCAGTGGGGGGCAGCTTCTGTGCTGCAAGGCGTGGGCATATTGTTGCTGGCGACAGGTATTCTAGCCGCTACAACATTGAAGTCGATCCGAACCTATCAATGACATGTTATGATACATCAAAATGAAATGAGTTGAACCCACATGTATACATTCAACAGAGAGAGGATAGAAGCAATCTAAGTAACCTCGCTAGGTACAGCAAAACCCGGAGCAAACGCTGCGTTAGCGTAACTCCGGGTTAGCTTGTGGACTGAATATTTTATTGCCAGTTTACATTGACTGTGGCTGTACCGCTGGTTGGTGTGGTGAACGTGTGGTTGGAACCACCTTCCCACGTAATGGTTGCACCATTTTTCTTGAAGAATTTGAACTCCAGTTGTTTCCCGGCTGGCACGCTCACATCATAGTACCAAGTTGGGTAGGCGTGGATAACTTGATTGAATGCAGGTCCAATAGCTGTTGTACCCGTACTCCAGTTGCCCAGTTCTGCCACGTTACCTGTCAGATAGATGTTCTGACCCAGTGTGGTGGACGCATTATTAATGACAAATCGTACAGTGACCTGATCACCCGTAAGGATGGTAAAGTTGTTATACGCATTGCTGTTAACGCCGTTCGCAGCTACTTTCACAGCATAATTGCCTGCGGCAACAGCTGGAATGGTAACTTTGATCTGCGTATCTTCCCAAGATGTGATCGCAGCACCGGTAACGGCAGTTGTACCGAAGTATACGGTACCTTTGGTGGAGCCAAATCCACGTCCGCTAATGGTAACGACATTACCCGGTTTGCCCATCACCGGACCTACATGTCCGATCGTTGGTGTTGTTTCGCTCGTTGTATACTGCCAGACCGCGGTTGCTCCGGCTGCCAGGGTGAATGAAGAGACGGTACCATTGGTGGAAGTGATGTTATTACCGTTCAGTGTGCCGCCCAGTACATCGGTGTAGTTGCCTGTTGGCAGTGAAGTGCTTAGATTTGCAATGCTCGCTGGTGTGGAGAGATTACGGTTCACCGCAACAACGGCTACACTTTTACCGAATTTGCGTTCATAGATATACACATCATTATTGATCCAGCGCTGCTGCGTGGAGCCATAGGCAATTGCCGGATTGGATTTGCGCAGAGGGGCCAGCTTGCTGATTACGTTAAAAGCCGTTGTTGTTTTGGAGAAAGAAGGCATTTTGGCCCGATTATCAGGGTCTCCGTTTCCAGTCAGATATTGCTCGGTACCATAATAGATGGCAGGTACGCCGCGTGAAGTCAGCGTGAAGGCAAGCGCCTGTTCCAGACGACGATTGTTCACGGCACTTGTTTTGAACCGATCCATATCATGGTTGTCGATGAACGTAACTTGATCATTCACCTGATTGTAATCTGCTGCTGTACCTGTGATCATCGAATCGAGGGCATACATGTTGGATGTGTTATCCCGGAAGACGTTACGTACGGCAGAGTTAAAGCGGAAATCAAGCAGGCTCATTCCGGATTCATTGGCAAATTCCGTGTTATCCGCATCGGGTGCAGCAGATCCTAGGAACCATTCACCGAAGGTGAATACAGGTTTATGTGCATAGATGGAGGACATCCAACTCTTTTGCCAGCCGAGAGGCATATGTTTCACCGCATCAACGCGAATGCCATCCACGCCCATGTCGAGCCATAGCTTGATCGCGTCTTTGAAATATTGATCAATGGTGCTGTTATTGTGGTTCAGGTCAGCGAGGTCATAGAGGTTTTTGTAGATACCATTCTCCAGGGAGGAAAAATCGGAGCCGCCGTTGTGATGGAAATATCCATTTGTATCATTCGTGTATCCGCCAACAAGATTACCGTTATCGTACAACTTGCCATTCTCAGCAAAGGACGTATCGGTTTCCATGGCAGGAGACGTATGGTTCGGTGCAAAGTCAATGACGATCTTGATACCTTTGGCATGAGCGGTGGAAATTAGATTTTGAAAGTCGGCCATTGTTCCGAAATACGGATTGGTCTTCTTGAAATCCCGTGCCCAATAGCCATGATACGCCGTGTTGATCACGCCGCCGTAGTTGATCGTGGCAAAGATGTTTTCGACCGGCTGGGAGATCCAAAGTGCCGTAACGCCGAGATCGCTAAAATAGTTATCGTTGATTTTGTTGATCAAACCCTGCCAGTCGCCGCCACAATACAGCTTCAGGTTGCTACATGTGGCATCGTAGGCAGCTCCGGTGGGATTGTTGGAAGGATTGCCGTCCAGGAAGCGGTCCGTAAAGATCTGATAGATGACGTCTGTACTGAAGTTCTGCTTGTTGGTAACTGCGGTATCCGCATCGGCATAGATCGCGGAAGCAGGCAGATAGGGAAGTGCGCCCCCTGCAAGTAAACTGAGTGTCAGTGTTGTGCTGAGGAGTACGCGTTTGGCCATTTGAAACATAGTAATCCACCCTTCTCGTGAATGTAGTAGTTTAGATAAACAACCAACCTGGCTCTTGAATAATAGCGCTTTCAATACAACGGAGTGTTACGCGGTGGATAGAAGACTTCCCTCCTTTTGACACGCTAACAACCCCGGCATCTCCTTCGGGAGTTACCGGGGTTGTCCTAAACCGCTCAGGTTTAAAAGCATGGCCCTCGAGTTATGATCACAACGTTATCGTAAGAAATATTGGATCTTATGTCAATAACTTTTTTGAGAGCATTTATTTTCTATTTTTATGTTTACAAAAGCATGTCCGGGGATTTAAACTATTCGCAGATTCACAATATAAGGGCTATGTATCCCGGAACACTTACGTGTGTTCTGGGACAACCCCGTCTCTTCTGAGGCGGGGTTATTTGTTTGTATTATGCAGTCGAATCGGGAGAAGAGAGGCGGTTGATGATCGTTGAGTACCCATTCTGCCATTGAATGTTTGGAAGGCATTCAGGCGTCACGGCTGGGCAATATCCGCAACATTTATGTGTACCTCCCGCCTGGTTATCATGAGCAGACAGCCCGGCAATACCCGGTTCTGTACGTTCATGCAGGGCAGCGGGCTTTTGGTCCATCCGGGCCAGGCAATGAAACATGGAATATGGACCAGGCAGCAGACGGTCTTATTTCCTCCGGGCAGATTGAATCCCTGATTATTGTCGGCATTACGCATGTCCGTCCAGTCACACACAACGAATTCTATCACTTCATCGCTCCGGAGAGAGAGGCCGTGAGTGTGGGTTGCTCAGGCATCGCCTATGAGCATTTCATCATTCATGAACTCAAGCCGATCATTGATCATCGTTATCGGACGCTGCCGGACAAGTCGAATACCGGGCTGTTGGGTTCATCTGCCGCAGCGCTTTGTACATTGCACATGGGGATGCGAAATCCGGATGTTTTCGGAAAACTGATCATGATGTCGCCATTCTATGTGGATGTGCAGCTGGACGACACATCGGAAAGTGGACTGTTGGAAGAGAACATGTATCGCTTGCCAGAAGAGGTACCCGACGTTCGAATGTGGATGGATATTGGAGATACGGAAGGTCTGTTTCTGCCTTCCCAGGTCAGAAGGGTAGCTCATCAATTACTTGAACGCGGAGTAGGATCGGATGAGGAATTGGCATTTCTGGAACAGCAGGATGCCTGTCATCAGGAAGGTGACTGGGGAGCACGCGTTCATCTCCCGTTACTATACATGTTCGGCCACGTGGGTAAGCCCTCTTCGCTCAAACTGCTTGGAAGGGATGCCATCGGACTACAGGGTGGAATGACCGTGTGTATCAATGCGCAAATACACTACGAGAGCGGATTGGTTCAGAGTCTGCTGCATGGCAATTATACTTCAAGTGACCCGGGTGTCATCCAGGTTCGTTCGAGTGGAGAGCTGGTGCCTGTTGGTATTGGGAGTGCATCCATCACGCTAACTTTGGGGGAACTGTCTACTACACGCATCTACACGGTTGTTCCTGAATTGTCCACTCATGTGGAGGTCTGCATTCATGCGGAGGTAACCTCAGAGGAAGAGCCGGAGGAAACGATATATGGTGGGATGGGCATGAAGCTTGTCCGTTCCGGTAAAGGTCGATATCAGGGTTGTTACCAAGTCCCGCGTGATAGTGGGTTCTCCTTCCGATTTACTCGCGGTTTCCGTCGTTTCGAGACCGATGTGGATGGCAAGCCTATTGCCAATCGGGTATTTCGAGCGACAGATGATATGTCTGTGCATTACCTAATCCAATCCTGGGGCAGTACGTCAGCCAAAACGGGAACAGGAGGCCCAAAATGATCATTCCTTCATTCGCTCCAGTGCTGGACATTCCCTATTATTATCCCTGCAATTTCCCTCTGATTCATGAAGTGCTCCATCGACAAGGATCTATCACAAGTCTTGCACTGCTGGCGGCAAGTCGGTTGTACAGCCTTCCTTCGTGCGGGGATAACGGACTGGTGAAGCCTTATTTTCACAAACTGGATTATGTAGAGCCGATCTGGGAGATGTATGGTCAGCGGCAGCTAGACAGCTTCGAGGAGGGCAAGGCGCAGATCAGGCAGCATATCGGCGAAGGTGGGCTTTTTTTGGCTACAGGAACCAGTTATCATCTGCCTTATTGTGAGGATTATCAGAATCCCGAGTACATTCGCAAACACGTGAAGCAAGGCTCCCGACTGCATCTGGTAGACCATTGGATTGCCGTATATGGTTTGGAAGAAGAGCATGTTCACGTCTACGATCCCGTGCCCTCCAAGTATAAGGGGAAGGTTGCTCAAAGGGCCTTTCATGACTTCTGGAAAGGGAACCAAAGCATACCCGAGCTTGCTCAGGCCAAGCGCAAAGAAGAACTCCGAACGTATGGAACCATGGACATTCGGGCGACTGTAAAGCTTGACTCTGCCGGGTACCGAGAGATGTTGATCCAGGCGTTAACAACGCAGATTGAAGAGTTTCTGACAGGCCGGACGATTACACAAGGAGAGCGGAATTTTCATTTTGGACATGCGGTGTCTCTGCGGCTCTTAGATGCATTGCATGGGGCGAATGATGAGGATCAAGCCAATGAAATGTTGATATCTGGCCTGCTGTTTGATATGCGATGGAGTCGGTATTTTCTTCGAGATCTTCTTCAGGAGTCTGCCTTATGGCTCGGTTCTCCACTTGATCAATATGCAAGAGAATTCAGCGACATCATTGCACGGTGGGAGAAGGCATACAATATGTTGCAGGTAAGCCGGATGAAGAACCGTGAGCACTGGAAAGTACAGCTAACAGGTGTCATTAAAATGTTGGTCACGGATGAATGGCACTGGTATGAATCACTTCGACAGTCCATACCTCGGGCAGATTGCTTTCAACGTCAGACCGTGCCAAGGATTGGACAACGACACAGGGAGGCTTTGCTTCGTATCGTGCTGGATAGTTGCCGGGAGTTAAATGCATACCATAATACATCGATTCCGCTTGGTGAGGGTGGTAACGCTCCGCTATATGGACGAAATGGGCAACTGGATTCGCTGGAACTCGTGTCCTTGCTTGCAGTGGTAGAGCAGGGAATCGAAGATCGATGGGGGACGGGGATGGGAGCCGCACTGGCGGAGATGGCTGCTGCTTCTATGCCGGAAAGCCCGTATCAGACCGTGGGTTCACTTGTTGATTATCTCGCACAGCAATGGGCGCCTGCCGGTGAGGAGGATGCAAGATGTTGAACCAATTCTTGCTTGAACGATTCGCGGAACAGGGACAGCAACCTGCACTGATCTGGAAGGATCGGGAGTACAGCTACAGTTGGCTGCTGGAACAGGTTGACATCATGAGTGAGTGGATTACAGCAGAAGGGCTGACTGGGCAACTTGTAACGCTGGAGGAAGACTATTCCCCATATGCGGCGGCAGCATTGGTTGCTTTGCTCGGACAAGGGTGTATCGTGCTTCCCATGGATCGGTACCTGGTCGAAGCCAAACGACAGGAATACATCGAACTGGCACAGGTGAAATGGCGTTTGGGCGTTGAAGAAGGCAAGTTGTGCATTCGGCAAACATGTGAATTATCTGGAGAGGTTCCCGTGTTGTTATCCTCGCTGGCACAGGAGGGCGTAGGGGGCGTAGTACTCTTTTCATCCGGATCAACCGGAGTGAGTAAAGCGACTGTGCATCGTGCAGATCGGCTGTTACATCGTTTTCGGCGGCAGGTTCGGCCCTTGCGAACGATTCCATTTATGATGTTTGATCATATCGGCGGTGTGAATACAATGCTGCAATCCCTGTCCAGTGGGGGCTGTCTTTGTATCATTGCGGATCGATCTCCCGAAGAAGTGTGCCGAACGATTGAGAAGTTTCGTGTGCAGGCTCTTCCGGTCTCTCCAACATTCATGAATCTGTTGCTGCTGGGCAGAAATGATGAGGGGTATGATCTGTCGAGTCTCGAAGTTGTGTCATACGGATCGGAAGTGATGCCTGAATCCGTACTGGCAGCCTGGAACCGGAGATTTCCACAACTAAGGACGATACAAGCCTATGGCATGTCTGAACTTGGCATTCTGCCAACCCGCTCCAAAGAGCCAGGTTCTCTGCTGTTCTCCATTCAAGATGAAGGGGTCAAGTACCGGGTGGTGGAAGGAGAATTGCAGATTCACACGGAAACCGCGATGATTGGATATTTGAATGCACCATCACCCTTTACAGAGGATGGGTGGCTGCGAACTGGCGATGAAGCTGTGCTGGAGCAGGGGTACATTCGTATTCTGGGACGTCGTTCCGAGATCATTAACGTAGGGGGACGGAAAGTGTATCCTGCCGAGGTCGAGGGTGTTCTGGAAGAGATGGAATGTATTGAAGCGGCCGTAGTTTCGGGAGAACAGAGTGGTATCACGGGTCAGAGGGTGAAGGTGACTATCCGGCTGGCTACAGAATGTACTCTCACCGATCTGCGGCGATCCATCTGGGAATATTGTCAGGACAAGCTGCCTTCATACAAGATTCCGCAGAAAATCGTAATTACACAGGGAGCGCTCGTAAGTTCAAGAATGAAAAAAATACGAAAACCGATGACTTCGGCACCCTTCGCCTCGGCTGGGAAATAGGTCGCTGCCATCAATGAGTATCAGGCGGGAGAGTAGAGTAGTGAACTTTAACCTATCTGGAAACACAAAAGGGAACAGAAAAGGTGCTGCATCGAAGAGTTTCACCTTGCTTGAATCGGTATCGCTAACGAACCTCAAACATCCTATTGAGAGGATAATCAAGAAAAGTAAAACCTAACGAATCTCAGCAACGTTATTGCGTCGAAAACACGGCTTCTGCTCTCGAAAATCGACTTATTGGACGAAATAAGGTCTCTCTCTGATTCGTTAGACATTTAGCCCGCGTATAATAAAGCAAATAACGTGTGCTGGGTTCGTTAGGGTATGACGTATGAGATGCACAAGACGTATAAGATACAGAAGAGGCTGTCCTTGGTCGTCAATATGACCTGGAGGACAGCCTCTTTGAAGTTATTTTCCCTTGTTAGCCGTATTTATATCAGGCTTTCGCTGGTTGTTTGATCTCCATTTGCAGTAAGGAGAATCCGTATGCTTCCAGATCGAGGGTCAGTTTATTTTGCTGAGCTTCCACGGTGTTTGATGTGAACAGATTTCGCCAGATGTTACGATCTCCAAAGGGGAGTTCGAGGGTACACGGCTCATCACCCGCATTAAGAACAAGAAGCATACGCTCACCCGTATGCGAATCTAATCTTTCGATGGCAAGACAAGGGTCTCCGGCTTTTGCATATACGATCTTCAGTTCTGTGCTGCGCAGGGCAGGGTGCTGTTTGCGAAGGGCAATCGTTCGGGTGAAGAATTCCAGAAGCTCGTGATTCTGCTTGGTCTCATCCCACTCCATACACTTGCGGCAACCCGGATCATATCCTCCATCAAGTCCCACTTCGTCTCCATAATAGATACATGGCACACCTGGATACGTAAGCAACAACGTAACGGCAAGTTTCATCTTGCGCTCGTCTCCATCACATAAAGTCAGCAGTCTGGGTGTATCATGACTTCCAAGCAGATTGAAGGCCGCTTCTGTTACAGGCTGTGAATAGGCTGCGAGCAGTTTACCGATCTCATTGGCAAATGCTAGGCCGTCGAGCTTGCCGTGCACCGTATAGTCCAATACCGAGTTGGTAAACGGATAATTCATCACGGCATCGAACTGGTCTCCCTGAAGCCACATGAGCGAATCATGCCAGATCTCACCAAGCAAATAGGCGTCAGGCTTGATGGCTTTTACCGTCTGACGGAATTCGCGCCAGAACTGATGATCCACCTCATTTGCCACATCGAGCCGCCATCCGTCAATGTCCATCTCCTCAATCCAGAAACGTCCTACCTCCAGCAAATATGCCTTCACTTCAGGGTGTTCCGTATTCAGCTTTGGCATAAGCGGTTCAAAGGCAAAGGTGTCATAAGTTGGTATACCATCCTCCACACGTGGCGGCCAGTCTTTGATATAGAACCAGTCTGCGTAGGGGGAAGCGGCTCCATTCTTCATGACATCGACAAAAGGAGGAAACTCTCTGCCGGAATGATTGAATACCGCATCCAGAACAACGCGTATGCCGCGCTGATGACAGGCATCCACAAACGCTTTGAACTGTTCATTGGTTCCAAAGTGAGGATCAACTTTCATATAATCGCCTGTATTGTATTTGTGATTCGTCGTGGCCTCAAACAGCGGACAGAAGTAGATGGCATTGATGCCAAGCTGGCTTATATGATCCAGATGATCAAGCACACCTTGGAGATCCCCACCGAAGAAGTTCACCGGTGTAGGTTCCCCTCCCCAGGATTCAGCATTTTTGGGACTGATGGATGGATCGCCATTGGCATAACGTTCAGGGAAAATCTGATAAAACACAGCATCCTTAACCCAAGCAGGCGGCTCAAAAATGTCGACCGGGTTCATAAATGGAAAATCAAAGAATTCAAGTGGATGATCAGGCAGCGCCTGCTCGAATCCGCGCTCTGTCATCCAGACCGATTCCTCTCCCTGAATCAGTTGGAAGCCATACCGTAATCTGCGATAGGGAGGTGAAGTCTCGGCTTCCCAATAATCGAACATTTCATCCCGGGCAAAGATGTGCATGGGAATGTGTGTAATCGTCCGATCCCAGGCATATTTGTCCCCGGTAATAGCGATTACCGCATCCAAATCACCGCGTTTTGAACGAAGTCGCAAATGCATGGTCGAGCGGTCATAAGCATAGGACCAATTGAGTTTGGGGCGATGGTAAATGGCTTCAAGAATCATGTGAATCACTCCTCGTCAGATGATGAAATTCAGATAAAAGTGGCTATAAACGCAAAAAAAGGCACAACCTCAATTGTTCACGAGGTTGTACCTTTCGGCAGCATAGCCTTTTGATTATAGTGCTATTATACGAACTAACTCAGCAAAAGAAAACACTTTTTTTCCTTAAATTTCAAATTTTTTTATTCGAAATGTAGGACGCATATCTGCAATTACTGTTTTTTATAAATCAAATCCAAGTTTATTGGCGTATGCAGAGAATTCTTTGTGAAACTTTTCGATATTTTTCTTGCCGGCAGCAATTTTGGCATTGGATTGTTTCAGGATAGCGCTGTTTACCGTTGTTTTGGAGACCGCTTTTTTAGCGAGTTGGAATCCTTCCAGCTGTGTATAGCTACCTTTAATCAGGTTGGCATGGATTTTTTGCAATTCTGTATTTTGCGGTTTAATCAGCTTCAGCTTGGAAACATATTTGGTGTAGTTAGGAATCGCTGTGTTGGTCAGTTTCAAGAAAACGGACTTGCGATTGGAGGATGTAATGTAAAATCCACCTCCCAAAGCATTGAAGGCTTTCTCCTCATATACCGATGCCATATCCAACTGATCAAGGTAGTTGAGGAAATCTTCTTCTTCGACTGTAGGGATCGGTTCTTGTTCTGACGTGTCAACTTCTTCATAGTATTCGTCTTCCGAATATGTAGTGGTTGAGTCATCCGCAGCAGAGACGTAGGACCCTGCAGGTGCAAATACCCCGCCAAGCAAGACAAAACTCATAATAAATGATAAAATCCAAGATTTTTTCACGTTCCAATTTCCCCTATCTATAGATGTGATTTTATTCCAATGGATAATCTAACATAGTACGACAAGAAATTACAGGAATTGTTTTACAGTAAATATCTTGGTTGAATGCATATGATTGAATAATGATCCACCAGCAAAAAGGGCATGTATTAGATGAAGCTAAAAGTAAGAAGAGAGATTTGTATATTTAGCAGGTAAGAAAAAAATTACATATATGGTTTATGTGTAGGCGTATTGTATCGATATATATTGTATTGATTTAGTTAATATATCTTTATTTAATGTTGTTTTATGAAGTTGCAGAGTTCGACAGGGAGTGAGAAGTTTTTCCAAATAAAATGCTTGTATAATGATTTCATCTCCATTACAATACAATTGATAATGAGATTCAATATCATTTAGATAAAAAAGGGGAGACGGATTTCATGTATAAAGTAAAGAAAAAGCTATACATTTATGCAGCACTTATTCTGATGATTTCACTACTTGCTGGCTGTGCTTCGGGTGGAAGTGTTGAGACAACGAATACATCCAGTCAAGCTGCAAGCAGCAATGAGAGCAATAATGAAAGTGATACAACTGCAAGTGCGACTGAAGATCAGACCCGAGTGATCAAACATGCTATGGGCGAAACCACAATCAAGGGAACTCCGCAAAAGATTGTTACACTGTTCCAAGGTGCTAATGATGTTGTCGTTGCACTGGGCGTGAAACCGACAGGTGTGGTTGAATCATGGGTTCAGCAGCCAGTCTATGAATATCTGAGAGCAGATCTGGACGGAGTTCCACAAGTAGGGCAGGAATCGCAGCCCAATCTGGAAGAGATCAACAAGTTGAAACCCGACTTGATTATTGCTACGAAGATCAGACATGAAGAGATCTATGAGCAATTGTCCCAGATCGCACCAACGGTAGTGACGGAGACCCTGTTTGACTGGAAAGAAACGGTGAAAACTGTTGGGGAAGCGATGAATATGGTTGAGCAATCGGATAAACTGTTGTCTGATTGGGATGGCCGTGTAGCAGATTTCAAAGAGAAAATGGGCGATCGTCTGCCAATTGAAGCAACCATCACGAACTTTAGAGCCGATCAGGTTCGTATTTTCTACATGGGATACGCAGGTAAGATTCTGAATGAACTTGGGTTCACCAGACCTGCCGGACATGACGCAGACACATGGGGAGTTGAATTGACTTCCAAAGAGAACATTCCGGACATGAATGCAGACATGATCTTTAACTTTAACTCAGGCACAGAAACAGATGCCATTCAGAAAAATTATGATGATTGGACCAGCAGTCCACTGTGGAAAAATCTTGATGCAGTCAAGAACAACCAACTGGTTCAGGTCGATGAAGTGGCCTGGAACATGGCAGGTGGATACACATCGGCCAACATGATGCTGGACGATCTATATAAGCAGTTCAACCTGAACTAACTAACAGGAGCAGGACCTGCCATGCACCAGGACATTCGTTAACGAAGTGTATGGGCAGGCAGGTCTTTTATCATTTTACAGATGAAAGAGTGAGAATATGTTTCCCCTTTTTACGAAGGCAAGTGCCAAAGTCTATGGACTGGCTGGTTTATTCATATTACTTCTACTTGTTTGCCTAGCCAGCATGATTCTGGGACGCACGCATATCACGTTTCAGATGGCATGGGAGGCGCTGCAATTCTATGATGAGAGCTCGGTAGAACATGTGGTTCTGTTGACGGAACGGTTGCCACGCACGGTTATTGCTGCTGTCGTTGGTGCAAGTTTGGCCGTGGCGGGTGGACTGATGCAGGCATTAACACGTAATCCGCTTGCATCACCGAGTGTGTTTGGAATCAATGCAGGTGCGATCTTTTTTATTGTCATTGCCATCGTTGTATTGTCCGTATCCTCGCTCACCACCATGATGTGGTTTGGCTTTGCCGGAGCTGCGGTTGCCGCGGCGATTGTATATGCGCTGGGTTCCCTCGGTCGTGATGGCCTGACACCGATCAAAATTGTACTGGCGGGGACGGCCATCTCAGCATTGTTTGCCTCGTTCACACAGGCCATTCTGGTGCTGGATGGAACCGGATTGCAGGATGTACTGTTCTGGCTTGCCGGTTCAGTAAGTGGTCGGACGTTGGATATGTTATATCCTGTGTTGCCGTACATGACAGGTGCAGCTATTGTCTCTCTGTTCATGGGCAGAGCCATCAATCTACTCTTGACGGGTGACGATATCGCCAAAGGCATGGGACAGAATGTACTACTGGTCAAAGTACTCATGGGAATTGTTACTGTGTTGCTGGCGGGTGGTTCAGTTGCCGTAGCCGGCTCAATCGGTCTTGTTGGTCTGGTTGTCCCGCATATCATGCGTGCACTGGTGGGCAATGATTACCGCTGGCTCGTTCCTTACTCTATTGTAGGGGGAGCAATTCTGCTGCTGTCCGCGGATGTGGTTGCACGGCTGGTGATCATGCCGCAGGAAGTTCCACTTGGTGTCATGACTGCACTGATTGGCGGACCCTTCTTCGTCTATATTGCCCGCAAGGGGGTGACGAAGATATGAGGAAGATGTTGACTTTCCGCAACAAAAAAGACACCGTTTCGGTGCAAATGGAACGAAAATCATTGGTTGTCATCAGTGTATGTATCCTCTTGTTCCTGATGGCAGGAGTGGTTGGTACCAGTGTAGGCAGTGACTTTATTTCTCCGCTGGATGTGCTTCGAACGATATTTGGTCTGAATGAAGGGGAGCATGACTTCGTCGTGCTGACCTTAAGACTGCCACGGGTGTTATTATCTCTGCTCGTAGGAGCAGCCCTCGGCATGTCAGGTGCGCTCTTGCAAGGTATTATCCGTAACCCGCTGGCCTCACCGGATGTCATCGGTATTACTGGCGGTGCGGCCGTTGCAGCTGTAGGTTTTGTTACATTGCTGGGTGGAACGGTGAGCATCAAGTTGTTGCCATTGTTCGCCATCGCTGGCGCAATTGTGACGGCATTGATCATCTACGTGCTTGCTTGGAAAAAAGGAGTCAGTCCGATCCGTCTGGTGCTGATCGGGATAGGAGTGTCAGCCATTACCGGAGCTGGAACAACCTTTATGTTGATCCTGAGTCCGTTCTACACGGCAGGTCAAGCCTATATCTGGCTGACTGGAAGTGTGTACGGAGCATCCTGGACCGATGTCCGAACCATTCTCCCGGTTATCATTATTGTTGTTCCTTTGGCGATCTGGTTCGCCCGCAGCCTGAATGCACAAGAATTCGGGGACGATCTGGCCACAGGGCTGGGTGTAACGGTACAGTGGCATCGTTCTGCATTGCTGTTATGCAGTGTACTGCTGGCAGGAATTGCCGTGGCGGTTGCCGGAACCATTGGTTTTGTTGGTCTAATCGCTCCACATATTGCCCGGAAGCTGGTTGGCCGGATGTTTGGCAGTATGCTGATCGTGTCCGGACTGGTTGGTGCTCTGCTTGTATTTGCCGCAGATCTCATAGCCCGTACGGCCTTTCTACCGCTTGACGTTCCCGCAGGGGTATTCACTGCAGGTGTAGGCGCACCATTTTTCCTGTATTTGTTATTCAAGAATCGAAATCAGTTTTGAGGAGGAGAGGGCTGTGAGTATTCTGGAAGCCAAGGAGCTTACGATCTCCTATGGAGCAGATCCCATTATTGAAAATTTGAACCTGACCATTCCCAAGGGACAGATTACCGTCCTGATTGGCAGCAACGGCTGTGGCAAATCTACGCTGCTGCGTACGATGGCCCGGTTGCTGAAATCCAGCTCCGGTTCGGTGCTGCTGGATGGCGAAGAGATTGCAAAGCTGCCAACCAAGGAAATTTCAAGACGCATGTCCATCCTGCCACAGGGCCCGACCGCTCCGGAGGGCCTGACGGTGAACCAACTGGTTAAGCAAGGACGTTATCCACATCAAACGTGGCTGAAGCAATGGTCCCGAGAGGATGAGCGTATGGTCAAGCTGGCACTTGAATCCACACATCTGACAGAACTCGCGGATCGACCTGTGGATGCATTGTCCGGTGGACAGCGTCAGCGTGCCTGGATTGCAATGACACTTGCGCAGGGTACTGAAACCTTGCTATTGGATGAACCTACAACCTATCTGGATATGACACATCAGATTGATATCCTCGATCTGTTGTTTGAGTTAAATGAACGAGAAGGACGCACGATTGTTATGGTACTTCATGATCTGAATCTGGCATGTCGTTATGCGCATCACATTGTGGCTGTTCACAACAAGTCCATCTACGCAGAAGGTAAACCGGAAGATATCGTTACACAGGAGATGGTCCGGAAGGTTTTCCAGATGGAGTGTGAGATTGCGGTCGATCCACTGTTCGGCACACCAACCTGTATTCCACATGGAAGGGGAAGGCAGTTGAATGGAAAACAGCGTTACACCCAGCTGGCTTGAGGATCAAAAAGTCCGCTTTTGATTCGTTCAATAGTTATTCAAAACTCCAACTCAACTCCATTGTATGATCATACAGATGACAAATTAGGCAAGCCGTTGGTAAAACCATGTCCCAGGCTTGCCCGGTTTGTTGTGCCTATTATTCGATAAGAGCATATCTACTTCGACTCAAACCTACACCGAATTACAACTTATTTTCCCTTAAAAGTTTATTATTGACAATACAGCTCGAATTGCCATAAAATAGATTTTATATGATATTGATAATCATTATCAATATATAATTACAAAAAAATGATGAACGTATGAGCAATATAAGTTGAATTAATCATTTACATGCAACGGAGAGGACAGAAAAAACCTGAAAAAGCGAAGCGTTCGCCTTTATCCCCGGATTTTTCCCTTGAGAAAAGGGAATCAAAAAAATCTGGGGATAACAGCGATTGGAAGGTTGTTCTGTCATTGTAGTGTCGGTGTAAATAATCTTTATTTCAACTTATATAGGAGCGAGTACCTTCATTCGATCGAGGAGGATTTTCAGTGTTTCCGAAAGGGATTCATAATCTGCAAAACCGACTCATTATAAGCAAAGCGAGAGAAATGGGTATCACCTGTGAGCCACTTCTTGAGGGATGCGAAGATTTTCTGAAGCTGTCTCTAGGGGATAATCAGATCATCATTAACAAAACCAGATCTCATCGTCTGCCGTTAATTGCCGGTTTGCTCGCGAAGAACAAGCAGGCATGTAATATGTTGTTGCATGAACAGGGAATGCCTGTGCCATCATTTATCGTAATCCCAGAGATGGGAAGCGATGCAGCAAATTTTCTGAAAAGGCATGGCTCCATTGTAGTGAAACCGCTGGATGCGAGCAGCAGCATGGGTGTGACGCTGGATGTGCGTACCCCAGATGAACTGGAGGCAGCCATTCATCTTGCGAGTGTCCATGGCAGCAGTATTATGTTGCAGCAATATGTGACCGGGATCGATTACAGAGTGCTGATTATTAACGGTGAAGTGGCGGCTGTGAATGAGTATCGACCTGTCTATGTCGAGGGAAACGGAACTTCAACCGTTCGGGCGTTAATTGAGCAGTTGAATCAGGAACGAATCGAGATGACGCCCATTGGCGAGTATGAAGCGTTTCCCAAGGTTAATGCAGAAGCTGAACGTCTGTTAGAGGTATTACGTGCACAAGGGACAACACTGGATGAAGTTCCTGCCGCTGGTAAAGAAGTCGAGCTATATGATCTCCGTAACTCAGCCGCCGGAAAAATCAGTGAATTCTACAAGGATTGTACCGGAATCATTCATCCCGAGAATGCGCGAATGATCATTCAAGCGGCCAAAACTCTTCAGATTGATGTGGCAGGGGTTGATGTTCGTTGTTGTGATATCCGCACGCCGATCTCCAGAGAACAGGGGGGCATTCTGGAAGTGAACGCTTTGCCAGATCTGACACACCACGTCTTTCCCCATGGTGGAACAACTCGTGATGTGGTTCGGTTGTACCTGGAATACCTGTGTCAGGAGCAACTTGAATATAAGGTTTATAGCTTATAACAACGTATAGATGACAATATATAACGGATAACGGATAACAGATGACGGATACCATCATGTATAATTCGGACCTTACATGATTTTGAACCAGTACCATGTCACATACAAATAAATGTAGAACAAGAATCACAGGCAGCAGGTTCAGCCTGAATCGATTATAAGGAGCGTTAGAGGGCTATGTCAGTAGAGGTGCAGACGGAATATCTGAAGATGCAAAATGAGAAGGAATCCAATGCAAGATCGTACCCCAGACATTTCCCGCTTGTCATTAACAAGGCCCAAGGGGTGAAGATTACCGATACGGAAGGCCGTGTATTCTACGACTGCCTGGCTGGTGCAGGAACATTGGCGCTGGGGCATAACCATGACACGGTGGTCAACGCCATTCGCGATGTTCTGGATCAGCAGATTCCGCTTCATACACTGGATCTGGCAACACCGCTGAAGCTTTCATATATGCAAGAACTGTTTTCCATTCTCCCGGCCGAGATGCGAGACAAAGCCAAAATCCAGTTCTGTGGTCCAACCGGAGCGGATGCAGTAGAAGCAGCCATTAAGCTGGTCAAACATGCAACAGGTGGCAAGTCTATTCTTGCCTTTCAGGGAGGTTATCACGGTTCAACACAAGCGACGATGTCGATGAGTGGCAACCTGAGCAAGAAACAACATCTGCAAAGCCTGCTGCCGGATGTTCATTTCCTGCCTTTTCCTTATGAGTACCGCTGCCCATTTGGCGTTGGTGAAGGAATGACGGCCCGGTTAAGCGCACAGTATATCGAGAACTTGCTCGATGATTGCGAGAGCGGTATTGCGGCACCGTGTGGGGTCATTGTGGAGACGGTGCAGGGTGAAGGTGGAGCCATTCCGGCAGATATCGAATGGCTGAGGGAGCTGCGCAGAATTACGGCAGAGCGAAGCATTCCGCTTATTATCGACGAAGTGCAGACAGGCATTGGACGGACAGGACGAATGTTTTCGTTTGAACATGCCGGAATTGTACCCGATGTAATCATCTGCTCCAAAGCAGTTGGCGGAAGTTTGCCGATGTCTGTTGTCATCTACCGGGAAGAGCTGGACCAGTGGCAGCCTGGTGCACACACAGGTACGTTCCGTGGCAATCAGCTGGCCATGGCAGCGGGACTTGCGACACTTCGTTATATTCGGGAACAGGATGTTCTACACAACGTACATCTGCGCAGTGAGCAGTTCATGAATCAACTGAATGCATTGAAAGAGCAGTATGCAGAGATTGGTGATGTGCGTGGCAGAGGGTTGATGATTGGTGTTGAGGTGGTTAATCCGGCAGGAAGCAAGGATCGTCTGGGACATTATCTGCCTAATGGTGCGCTGGCTGAGTCTATTCAGCATGAATGTTTCAAGAATGGATTGATTGTGGAACTGGGCGGGCGTCATTCAGCGGTTGTTCGTTTTCTGCCGCCGCTGAATATTACGGAGCAAGAATCGGGTGCAATCCTTGCGATCTTTGAGAAATCGGTAGCTGAAGCGATTGCCTTAGCAACAGCCGCATGCTGAAGCTGTCCCTGATGAAAAGGCATGCAGTATTACTCGCGATTCTGATCGGTGCCTTTTCGCTGGTGTTGACCAACAGTGCATTTAACCTGCTGCTGCCTTATTTTGTGCAATATTATCAGATCTCTACGACAGCAGGCGGATGGATTATCGCGCTGTACATGCTCGCTATGACGTTAACAATGCCTCTGGCTTCCCTGATCGTGGACCGACTGGGCCGTAAGCAGACGTATATGCTGGGGATCGCCATCTATGGAGTGTTCTCGGTGGCAGGTGCGTTGTTTTATCAGTCTATTGAGGTACTGTTACTGGTCCGTTTCATGCATGGGGTTGCTGCGGGGCTGATGATTCCGTTATCACTTGTGCTGTTGTTTGATGTCTACGGACCGGAGGTAAGGGGACGAATTACAGGAGCGTGGGGCTTGCTGCTTATGCTGGCTCCGGCTGCCGGACCAACGCTGGGCGGCTTCATCATACAGTATGGACGGCTTGAAATGTTGTTCTGGCTCAATGTGCCACTGGCTATATTCTCGTTGATCGGGTGCGGTCGAGTCATTCAGACCTATATCCCTGCCCGCAGGAAAAAATGGCATCCATCCAGTGTCATGCTGCTGATCTGCTCGGTAGGTGCCCTTAGTCTGGGGTTACAGTTGTACGCGAGTCCTGTCGTGGCGGTATGGGTACCTTGGATATTGATTGCTATCGGTGTATTGCTGCTCATTCGTTTTGTCCAGACCGAGAACAGTCGCAAGGAACCACTGATCCGGTACCAGTTGTTGCGGCGTAATGCTGTCTTTCCGCTGACGGTATTGATCTCGACTATTCAGGATTGTGTCATGTTTGGGGTGATCTTTGCATTGCCGTTATTGTTCCAAGACGTTTTCCACCTATCGCCGGCCCTGTCCGGTGCACTGTTCATTCCCTTATCGATCTGTACAAGTCTATTCATGTGGATTGGCGGCAGCTTGCTGGATCGCGGTCGGTCCATGCATTTTATCGCATGGGGCACGTTGCTGGTTTCGATATCGATCTTGTCGTTTGCGGTTATGCCCACGGGAGCATCGATCTGGATCATCGGTATGCTCATGGCGTGCCGTGGAATTGGTGTTGGTCTGTCAGGCATGAGCATCTCTGCGATTGGTCTGCAAGCATTACCGGACGAAGACATGCACGAAGGGTCGGTGTTATCAACCACGATTGAGCGTCTGGCTTCTTCGTTTGCGGTGATGGGCTTGACCCTGTATTACGATATGCGTTGGCAATGGCTTGCCGGGGCAGGAACGTCCATGGAGATGGCAAAATGGGGAGCGCTCAAAGAGATCTGTATCGGACTTGGCTGCGCCATACTGCTTACACTTCCCCTGGTCTTACTTATAACCCGAAAGAAGGTTGGCATCATTGTTCGAGATGGAAAACAAGCTCCGGTCTGAAGCTGAGCAGCAGGCCCATGAACATTCGTGCAAGCTGCTGTTGAACTGTTACATCCGTGAGCTTGCGCTAGAGAAGGAAAGCGATATTCGTATCAATCCGAGTACGCTGACGTACGCTGTTGCTTTTCAAGCTAGTAGGGTGAAGGTGACAGGACGCTTGTCTTATTACTCTGCCATGGGGGAGCATGAATACCTCAGCATGGAATCTGGCGGGGAAGCGGTGCATTATAGCGACCTGGTTCATTGGATCACATCTGAGCTAAGCGGGAATGGGGAACAGGGGGCGAGTTGGGATAAACATGGAATGAAGAAAAGTGTGATGGAGATGAAGAGTTCACTTGAGCTGGAGAATGTACATCCATGGGATGAGAATACGAATCGCGTAGAGGCGGCGTATGCCAGAGATTTTGCACAAAAGGTAGATAACAGTGTCGGTAACCTTACATTGTATATCGAACAAGCGGCCGGTCTCGACATCCACGACTATCGCACATCGGAACAGTCACTGTTGTATGGTCACCCTTTCCATCCGTTTCCGAAGAACTCCAAAGGCTTCAGCAAGCAGGATGTACAGAAGTACAGCCCGGAGTTACGGACATCATTTCAACTCTGTTATATCGCTGTGAGACAGGATGTCTATATGCAGGAATGGGTGGATGACGACGCGGCAATGGATTTGCATGACCTCCTGCAGAGCCATGTGGAGCCTATTTTAAAAGAAAAGAGTGGAATGTATGGGCTGCTGCCTGTCCATCCATGGCAATACGCGTACATATCACGGTTGACCGAGATACAGCACTATATTCGAGATCAAAAATTAATTCTGCTCGGCAGTGCGGGACCAACCGTCTATCCAACCTCTTCGGTCCGTACAGTTTATGTTCCCGAATGGAACTGCAATATCAAGTTGTCACTGAATATGCAGATCACCAACATGATTCGCACCAATAGTGCCGAGCAGATGCGCAGAACACTGGATGCCTCCAAGTACGTCAGGCAGCATGACTGCTTCGTTGCTGAACCGAACACACATATTGCGTATGAGACAGGTGTAGCCACTTGTGCTTTTGAAGATGAAGAGTTAACCAGTCTGTTTACGATAGCGTATCGACCCATTGAGTTTGATGTTGAGAATACGTATGTCTTATCCAGTCTGGTAGAAGCACCGCTTCCTGGGATGCGGTCGAGACTGATGACGATGCTGGGTGGTGGACGTGACATAGCGGAGAACTGGCTGGATCGATATCTGCAATGTTCTCTGCTGCCGATTGTACGAGCGGCGGGAGAGAAAGGTATTCATTTTGAAGCCCATTTGCAGAATACCCTTGTGACCTTAAAGGATGGCATGCCTGTGGATTTTATCGTCCGCGATCTGGAAGGGGTCAGTGTGGATGAGGAACTTATCTGCGAGCAGGATCGTGCTGCGTCCGATTTATTATTTTATTCGCGAGAGAAAGCCTGGGCGCGGACATCGTACTACTTTATCGTCAATCATCTCGGGTCTCTGATTCATGTCCTGGCGCGAGATGTGAACGTCCCGGAGGAGCATTTCTGGAAGCAGGTACGTGAGGTACTTGTGGAGGAACTGGAACGAACGGGCAATGCATATGTGCAACATCTGCTGACAACGGATGCATTTCTGGCCAAACAAAACTTGGTGAGTTGTCTAAGGGGGATCAGCCAGACCCCGGCCTACGTGCCGGTGAGCAATGTAATGAAACGAATGGGGAGTGAAATGCGTGGGAGTCGTGGGATACAGGGCTGAAGCAGGCGGCAGGACAGAAGCAGTCTACGTGGGTGTACAGGAACGGATTATGCGGCAGACGTTGGAGGCGATGTGGTTCGAAGGCATTCTGGACAGTCATGTAAGTGGGAGCGAATGGCGAACCGAGGGACTTACATCTTCCGGCGATTCTGTGGCGTACACGTGTGAAGCGGAGCGAAAGTTTTCATTTGGCCGGGTGAAGGTGAAGAAGGGTTCGATTCAAAGGGAAGGCGTACTCTGCACCGATCTGGATCTGTTTTTGGAGGAAATCGTGCTGAACGCATTGAAGGGTGCAAATGTGACGGCTTTTATCCAGGAACTGCTCGAAACGATGGCAAAGGACAGCCAGTGCCGGGCTATATTGCCCTTGAACATTCCGAGTGAAGATCGGCATTATGATGCGCTCGAAAGTCACATGACTGACGGTCATCTGTACCACCCGAGTTATAAGTCGAGGTTGGGATTTTCTTTGAAAGACAATCTGGCCTATGGCCCTGAGTTTAACTCAGAGGTTGCATTAGTCTGGGTTGCTGTGAAAAAAGAATTCGCTCAGACCGCTATATCCGCGGGATATAGCTCTGAAGAACTGGTGGGGCAACATCTGACTGGGGAGGACGTAGAGCGATTCCATCAGATGCTGCACCAACAAGGTCGTACGGACATGGGTGAGAACGTCAACGCATATGCTACGAGTGCAGATCAGCTTGGAAGCAGTGCCGAGGTTGGTGAAAGCGTTGGAGAGACAATCCAAGCGAAGCTTCATGAGGCAGTTCGTGAAAAAGGCGAAACAGTCCGTAGCTCGGGTAGGGAAGACGGCAAGGTTGGTATAGGAATAGGTTCTGACATTGGTGATCGATATGTATTCATTCCGGTTCATCCATGGCAGTGGGAGCATCAGTTGGAGTCGGTATATGCCCGTCAGCTGATGGATGGGGACATTGTGTATCTTGGTCCATCGTCTTCGCCCTATCGCGCGCAGCAGTCGATCCGTTCGCTGTCGAATCGGGTGAACCCGGAAGCCCCTTACATCAAACTGGCCCTCAGCATTACCAACACGTCGAGCACCCGTATTCTGGCACAGCATACGACCCAGAACGCGCCATTGATCAGCGATTGGCTGAATGAACTTGTTCGTGAAGATGAGCTGTTGCAGCAGGCGCAGTTTGGCATTTTAAAAGAAATTATGGGACTGTCGTTCCGTTATGAGCAGTTACCTGCAACTCAATATGGACGGGCCTACGGCACACTCGGTGCGATCTGGCGAGAGAACGTATCGGTTCACCTGAAGCAAGGTGAGACGGCGTGGCCGCTGAATGCACTGATGTTGGTACAACAGGATGGTGTTCCATTTATTCAGGATGCTGTAGGACGACATGGTGTGGAAAAGTGGAGTGAGGCCCTGGTTCGCACAGTTACACTGCCGATTATTCATTTGCTCTATGCACACGGGATTGCGCTGGAATCTCATGCTCAAAATATTATTTTGGTACTGGAAGATGATCTGCCAAAACGAATCCTTATCAAGGATCTGCATGATGGTGTTCGCTATGTACCGGATCAACTGTTGCACCCGGAACGGGCACCGAAGCTGAACCCGGAGCCGGAAACCCACCGCAAGTTCAATCGGTATTCATTCATCTATGCCGGAGATGTGTCGGAAGTCCGTGACTATACGTATGACGCATTCTTCTTTATCTGCATGACGGATATTGCGCTGGCTTTGGAGAAGTTTGGTTTGTCAGAGGAAACGTTCTGGCAGCTGTGCGCAGGTGTAATTGTAGATTATCAGCGAGAGCACCCGGAGTATACGAAACGGTTTGTGGCATTTGACCTTTTTGCCGAAGATGCACTGATCGAAGAGATGACCAAGCGCCGTCTGTATGGGGATGGGGAGTTGTATTTCCGCAAAGCGAGTAATCCGCTCAAGGTATCGAAGAATGCACTTGAATCCAAGGGAACGCCCGAATTAAAGGGAATCGTCGAATGAAAGTTAACACGCTGAAGGAAAAGATTGCACGCAAACAGCCTGTCTATGGTCTTTTTGTATCCATCCCACACCCGGTGATCATTGAGATGATCGGACATGCGGAATATGATTTTGTCATTATTGATCTGGAACATGCCCCAACATCGATGGAATCGGTGGAAGAGTTGGTTCGTGCGGCGGAACTGGTGGGCCTAACCCCATTGGTTCGGATTTCGAAAGTGGAGCGAGCGGAGATTCTTAAAGTGCTGGACTGTGGCGCCCAAGGTATCGTTATTCCACATGTCGAGCAACTGGAGCAGGTGGAGGAAGCGATTCGTTACGCCTACTATCATCCGGTTGGCATGCGCAGCTTGAATAGTGGTCGTCCCGGTGTATTTGGGAAATATCCGCTCACTGAATACATTGGGGAAGCGAACGAACAATTGATGGTTGTTCCCATGATCGAAAGTGTGGAGGGCGTGCGGCAAAGTGCACAGATTCTGTCTCACCCGCAGGTGAGTTTTGTATTGGAAGGGGCAGCGGATCTGTCGCAATCCCTCGGCGTGCCATGGCAGACCGAGCACCCGGATGTGAGACATGCGCTGGATGAATTGCATGCTACCGCGCAGCAGTGTGAAGTACCTTATGCAACGGTCACGAGAGGCGTGGGAGACATGTCGATCTGGGTTGAGCGGGGAGTACATATATACGTGCTGGGTGATGATCGGAATACGGCGTTTCGGGCGTATGCCCAAAAACGGAATGACTACAGGAATGCGGGTGGGCAGATATGAAACCTAGTGTATGGCAGGCGATGGATGAACTGCAACGCAGAATGGAAGAACCGGTATGTGCGTATGTCTACGATCTGGCTGGCATTCAGGAACAGGTACGTCAGATGCTGGGCAGCATGCCCGGCAACACACAGTTGTTCTACGCTATCAAGGCGAATCCTGATCGGCAAATCATTGAGGCGTTGCTTCCATTGGTGAAGGGTTTTGAGGTGGCTTCAATTGGAGAGTTACTTAAGGTTAGAGCGGTAAGTCGCGAGGTTCCGATTCTGTTTGGAGGTCCGGGTAAAAAGGAGAGCGAACTGAGGCTGGCGATCGAGCATGACGTGAGTTACATCCATGTGGAGAGTCTGCTGGAGCTGCGGCGGATCATTGCGATTGCGAAAGAGAGAGCGATGGAGCAGGAGCAGGGGAGCAGGCAGAAGCAAGAATGGGAACTGAAGACGGAGCAGAGATATGCGCGAGAGTATGGCGAGGAACTGATTCAAGAGCAGAAGCAAAAACAGAAGCAAGCGCAGGAGGTGCGCATTCTGCTCCGAATCAATCTGCGAAGCAGTACGTTGCCTCGGACGAAGATTGTCATGGGCGGTGGGCCGAGTCCTTTTGGAATCGATGAAGAGGCGGTGGAAGAAGCCATTGAACTCATTCGTGTGGAAGGCGCGGGTGTGGTTCGGTTAAGCGGCTTCCATTTTCACTCTTTGTCCAACAATATGGATGCAAGGCTGCACGCCGAGATGATCGAGTTGTATTTGCAAAAGGTGGAACAGTGGCAGCAGCAGTATGATCTTCCTGTGGAAGTGGTGAATGCAGGAGGTGGGTTCGGTGTTACGTATGATGGCAGCCCCGGATTCGACTGGCCCTTGTTCACTTCCCTGCTGGAGCAAAGTGAAGCCAGAGAGCGCCTTGCTTCACGCGGAGGTCAGCTGTATTTTGAATCGGGTCGACTACTGGTGGCAGACCATGGGTACTACGCAGCAGAAGTTACGGACATCAAAACCTCTCATGATCAGTATTTTGCCGTGTTAAGGGGAGGTACGCACCACAATCGTCTGCCTGCTTCATGGGGGCATAACCATCCGTTTCAGATTATGGAGACGGATCGTTGGAAGCATTCATTTGCCCGGCCAGAGGTAAGAGGTCGTCGAGTCCATATCGTAGGTGAGTTATGCACACCAAAAGATCGCATGCATTCCGATGCGCAGATAGCGCTTCTACGGGTAGGAGACATTGTTGTATTTGAAAAGTCTGGGGCTTATTGCTGGACCATCTCGCATCATGATTTTCTGGGGCACCCGCACCCGGCATTCCATTATCTAACGGAGGACAATAATCATGTCAACACTGATGAAGCGTTCCAGTCTACAAGCCGCTGAACAACGGATTATGGCGGATCTGATGAATTCATTTTTGTCGGAGCAATTATTCCCACTGGAGGATCACCCATTCATTGATTTTGCCGAAGCACCTGCACCGTTCCGTCGATTGTACAAGGGATATGATTGCGAAGAGCACAATCAGAATGTAGCGTCTCGCTATAGATTGCACACTCAAGGGGTACTGTGTCTGGTTGAAACTGGAGTAAGACAGGGGACTCAGTGGGTTCAGGGTTCACCGATCTACGAGGAGAAAACTGATGGAAGCTGGGTTCTCCTTGATACTCCGGCAGAAGTTGGACGTGCGGTGTTACAGAGGGCTTTGTCGGATAAGGCCTATGCGCTGCCTGGAGTGGCGGAGTTTCTTGCTAGTCTGGACATTGCTGTGGAGCAGTATGCTCTGGGCTGGGAACAAGTCCAGTATCTGTCCGCCAACGTTCCGATATCTGCTTATGAGTGGTTTATCAAAGGTGAACGTGTTGCTGCATTGCGGGATCGTCCATTTCACCCATCATCCAAAGCCAAAGTGGGATTCAATGCAGAAGATGTCACACGGTATGTAGCGGAATTCGGGAAGGCGATTTCGCTACGCTGGGTGGCTATACGGCTGGATGCTGTGCAGCAAGGTTGCGAAGATGGACTGTCCATTTTGGATGTGTTAGACGATGTTCAGCGCGGAGTGGTGGAAGCCGAGTTTGCCCGAAAAGGGATCACGTTGGACGAATATCTGCCCATGCCTGTTCATCCGTGGCAATTGGAACATGTGATACTGCCTCGCTTCACGGGGGAGATCGAAGAGGGCAGCATTGTCGTATTGGACATAGAAGTGGGTGACGTACAGGCCACATCCTCTTTGCGCTCGATGGCTCCGTCAACTGAATCCACCCTAATGCTCAAGCTACCGGTTAGTGTGCTGTCACTGGGAGCTGCTCGCTATCTTCCCGTAGTCAAGTTGCTGAATGGTCTTGCTGGAGAACGGATGTTAAGACAGGCCGTTGCCTGTGACGAGACGTTGAAGGACAAGGTGTATATGTGCGAAGAGCAGAACTGGTGGGGCTTCATGCCAGAATCCATGGGACTGTTCGATGATCATCCACGCCATCTGGCTGCACAGATTCGTGTGTATCCCGCTGAGTTGTTGGATGATGATTACAAAGTAATCCCAATGGCCGCACTGGGTGTGAATCTGGAAGGGCATCATCTATTAACCGAGATTCTAGGGGATAACCTGAGCAGCGCGGATGTCCTCGAATTCTATACCAGCGTAGCTACTACGTTTTATGATATCGTGATGCGTCTGTTCAAGGTGGGCGTTGTACCCGAGATTCATGGTCAGAACTGCTGTCTGGTGTTGAAGGATAATGAGGTAAAAGGTCTCTTGTTCCGCGATCATGATTCCGTGCGTTTGCATCAGCCTTATCTGGACAAGCATGGCATTGCAGACCCTGCCTATCATATTCGCCCAGGCTACTCGAACAGCCTGTATAATGAGACGGTTCAGAAGCTGATTTTCTATGTGCAGTCTTTGGGGACGCAGGTGAATCTGGCTGCGATCATGGAGGCACTTAGCGAGGTGTATCACATCCCGGAAACGAAGTTATGGGAGATCACGGAGCAGGCTTGGAAGGAAGCGCTGCACCAAGTGCAGCTTCCCGAATCTGATCGGGTCGCGCTTGCTCATGCGATATTCGAGAGCAAGGAGTGGCCCGTGAAGTTAGTTGTCCGTCCGCTGCTTGAAGCGGATGGAGTGCCTGGCGCGATGCCATCGGGCAAAGGCAAAGGGTGGAACCCTTTTTACAAGAGATAGAGGTTGAGTAGTATTGGTGTAGGAGTGTATAGAGAAGAAGTGGAGTGCTATAGGATGGATCTAGAAGGTGACCCGATTGACGGGTTGCCTTTTTGGTTTGTTGTCATCGAAAGGTACAATGCTTGGAGGGAATAAAACATTCATCATTATGGCTAAAAAATCTTATGAAAAGGAGTTACAGGAAAGAGACTGATGGTATAATCGGGTTATGTGTTATAGTCATACTTGTGTATTACCGAAAAGGTTTTCGAAAAAAGTGATATCTGTTGTTGTAACCGCAATCATAATTTACTTCAAGAAAGTGAGAATCTACCATGAATCAGAAGAGACTTTTTAATGATGGATGGCAATTTGCGAAAAGTAAGCTGGATGTTACGGAACCTGCGGGTCTGGTGTATGAACCTGTGGAGCTTCCCCATGATTGGCTGATATATAATACGCTTGAACTGTATGAAGACAGCATTGGATGGTACCGCAAGACGTTCCATTATACGAAGGATGAGCAGCAGCTTTTGCTTTGTTTTGATGGCGTATACATGGATTCTTCGGTGTATGTGAACGGGCAGCTGGTTGGAGAGTGGAAGTATGGCTATTCTGCTTTTGAACATGAGATCACGAATGCACTGGTGGAAGGCGACAATGAAATTGTGGTCAAAGTGGTACATCAGAGTCCGAACAGCAGATGGTATTCCGGGGCCGGAATCTATCGCCATGTGTGGCTGAAGACGAGAGACCGCAACCATATTGTTACGGATGGGACTTATGTATCCATCAAGCAACAGACGGATGGCTGGCAGGTGGAAGTGGATACGGAGCTGAACCTGGATCAGAATCAGCAAGCAGAGTTGGTGCATACGATCTTGTATGAAGGTCAGGTGGTGGCATCCAGCCAAGCGAATGTTACGACTTCGGTGGGTGAGAATGCGGTGGCATTGGCAGATAGCCAACAGATTATTGTGGAGAGTCCAAACCTGTGGAGCCCGGATGCACCGCATCTGTATGAACTGGTCACCGAACTGAGACTGATCTCGGATGATCAGAGTGAGGAGATCATTGAAACTGTAACCCAACGTATTGGATTTAAGGACGTTAAGCTGGATCCTAGTGAAGGTTTCTATCTGAATGGAGTCCACACGAAGCTGAACGGCGTGTGCGAACACCACGATCTCGGGGCGCTGGGAGCGGCATTTAACCTGACGGCATTGCGTAGAAGATTCGTTTTGCTCAAAGAAATGGGTGTTAACGCCATCCGTACCGCGCATAATATGCCTGCCAAAGAGTTCATGGAACTCGCGGATGAGATGGGTATGCTGGTTGTGTCTGAAGCCTTCGATATGTGGGAACGTGCCAAAACGCCATATGACTATGCGAGATTTTTCCCGGAGTGGGTGCACACCGATGTGAAGAGTTGGGTGAAGCGTGACCGTAACCATGCCAGTCTGATCATGTGGAGTATCGGGAACGAAATTTACGATACCCATGCGGATGAGCGTGGACAGGAAGTCACTCGGATGCTGATGGATTATGTGCTGGAATTTGATCCAAAAGGTAATGCTGGCGTGACGATTGGTTCGAACTACATGCCATGGGAAAATGCACAAAAATGCGCGGATATCGTGAAGCTGGCAGGTTACAACTACGCGGAAAAATACTACGACAAACATCATGAAGAACATCCAGACTGGATCATCTATGGTAGTGAGACGTCTTCGGTGGTGCAGAGTCGTGGCATCTATCACTTCCCGTTCGAACAGCCAATTCTGGCAGATGATGACGAGCAGTGCTCGGCTTTGGGTAATAGTACGACGAGCTGGGGCGCGAAGTCGGCAGAATACTGCATTCTGGCAGAGCGGGATACACCTTATTCGCTGGGTCAATTCCTATGGACTGGATTCGATTATATTGGAGAACCGACACCGTATCATACGAAGAATTCGTATTTTGGACAGCTGGATACCGCAACGTTCCCGAAAGACTCTTATTACATTTACCAAGCGGCTTGGACGGATTATAAGAAAAGTCCGATGGTTCACCTGTTCCCTTATTGGGATTTCAGCCCGGGTCAGATTATTGATGTACGCGTGTGCAGCAACGCGCCGAAGATTGAACTGCAACTCAACGGCAAAACCATTGGCACGTACGATATCGATCACGCCAATGGAACACAGTTGTCAGGCTGGTGGAAAGTGCCGTACGAAGAGGGTGAGCTGAAAGCGATCGCTTACGATGAGAACGGTCAGATCATTGCAACCGATGTGCAAAGATCCTATACCGATGCGAAGAAAATCCGTCTGCAAGCGGATCGGGAACAGTTGCAAGCGAATGGCACAGACCTGATTTTTGTAGAAATTGATGTGGAAGATGAAGCGGGTAATCCGGTGCACAATGCGAACAACCGCGTGCAAGTTCAGGTGACTGGTGCAGGTCGATTGCTGGGTCTGGATAACGGAGATAGCACGGACTATGATCCATACAAAGGATTGAGCAGAAGACTATTCAGCGGCAAACTGATGGCGATCATCGGAGCAACAAATGAAGCTGGAACAATACGGATTGAAGTTTCTTCTGTAGGGTTGGAAGGGGCTGTAGCTGAGTTTGAATCGCGTATTGTGGATGCGGAACTGGTTGATGAGAAACAAGTACAACCTGTCTTCATGAACAATGAAGAACGTCCGGTGCTTACTGGGAACGCTCAGGAGATTCCTTTGCGCAAAATCGAGATCATCAGTACTGCAGGACAGTTGCTCGATCCGTCCAACCCGGAGTTAATTGTAACCGCCAAGCTATATCCGGAGAACACCTCCTACCGGGACATCGAATGGGCTGTTGTGAATGATGCGGGGATTGAGTCCAACATAGCCAAAGTAGAAGCCGTTCAAGCGGAAACGGGCGACAACGGCGAGCATCAACATGCGGTGAAGGTATCGGCTATAGGTGACGGGGAGTTCCGACTTCGCGCAACCAGTACCAACGGTACGGATAAAACGAAACTCATCTCCCAGCTGGAATTCAAGGCGGACGGTCTCGGCACAGCGTACAAAGATCCATACGGCTTCATCACGGGCGGACTGTACGATTACACCAAAGGTGAAGTTGGTAACGGTAATGAGCGTGGGGTAGCGACAAGTCGGGACGGGGAGACGCACGTAGGCTTCCGTAATATTGACTTCGGACCGTACGGCTCCGATACCATAACGATTCCTATTTTCACGCTATCTAGTGAGGCGTACTTCATTCAGATCTGGGAAGGTATGCCGGATGAAGAGGGAAGCACGATGATCGCGGATGTGGTGTATGACAAAGAGTCCATCTGGAATGTATACCAGGAAGAGACGTACCAATTGTCCAGACGCCTTAGCGGGATCACGTCGATCTGTTTTGTACTGAAACAGAAGATTCATATTAAAGGCTTCTCCTTCGAGCGTCAGAGTCGTGCTTTTGAACAGAATGCGGCTGCATCCTGTGACCATCTCTATGGAGATACGTTCAAAATTGAAGATGATCGTGTTGAAGGCATCGGGAACAACGTGTCGCTGGAGTTTGAAAACATGGACTTTACGGCAGAAGGCACATCCAAGCTCGTGATCTACGGTCATTCACCGATTGATAAAAATACGATTCATATTCGCTTCGCAGGTGCGGACGGACAGAGCAACCAGCTGGTTGAGTTCACCCAGTCAGGTGGATATGAGGAGCGGGTGTTTGAGCTTGAGCAGGTGACAGGTGAGCAGAAAGTAAGCTTTATCTTCCTGCCAGGCAGTCAGTTTGACTTCGGCTGGTTCCGATTCGAGAAATAAGACCATACTTGGAATAAAATAATATCCTCCATCGCTCCGTTGAGCGGTGTGTTGTTAAACAGATTAATCCTCTTCAAATAAACGATGTTCGTTACGAACAAGCCGTTTACTTGAAGAGGATTTTTTATATGTTAAGGGGATTCAGATGTTGTAAAAGCGTTCGTTTAGAGCCCTGACTTTTACTTGTCCACATCATCAATGGATAGCCTGGCCTTCTCTGGATCCCAGGACACGTTCAAACCCAAACTACGCAATACTTCAAAAGGTACAGTGGTTGCTCCTGAGTAGTTATTGATGGGTTCAGATAGCTCTATGAGTTGCTCTCCAGACTCATCCATGGAAGTTATTTGATAATGTGCTTCGTTAGGGTAGATCGTAATTGTTCGATTGTTATAATTTAACGTATAGTAACTCAGGCTACCTTCTGCCTTATGAACCTCAAATTTTGCTCCGAGTACTGCGGCGATTGCTTTGATTGGTAATTGTACGGTCTTGGGCGTTTCCACCGCGGGATACATCGACTGGAACAGCTCACCATTCAGATAAACATCTGTGCCGAGCTTGGCCTGAACCGGCCTGTAGACCATGCCTCCAGAAGATGTTGCAGGTGCTCCCGCTTCCTGATATTTATCACTTCCCCA